>NZ_CP115021.1:0-5315652 GCF_014596785.2 Klebsiella sp. K4 | reverse complement strand
GGCGGACTCCACTCGAACATAAAATCGATATCAAAGAAAAACTGAAACAATCGTGATTGTTGGCACACGTCGACAAGACCCTGCATTAGCCGAAAAGCCCCTGCACAAAAGGGGTGACGTGCGAACCGCTATCTGCGGTTATTACCCGCTGCGGATCCGGGGATCGCGATCGGGACCGGGGATCATAGCCTAAACTGAGAAAGAGATCTTGTGTTTCTCAACAGATTCTTCCCGATTTATCCACAGGAAGGATCGAAACCGGGTAAGTGTAATCGATCCTGCGGGGAGTGAAGCACGATTTCCGCCGCATATTGGAAAAATTAATGAGCTATGCCGCTTTTGGGCGGAAACGATCTAATAAAGATCCTTGTGGATCCTTGCGCTTTACTGGCCAGGCCGTATAATCCCCCACCCGGCGCGTAATGCCCGTTTTCGTCACGCGTCTCAGCTTATTTTTTGTGCGACGAGGTGCGAGAAATAAGGAAAGAGAATTGACTCCGGAGTGTACAATTATTACAATCCGGCCTCTTTAATCACCCACGCTGAGGCGTAAGTCGTTCGAAGTTCGTTCGGGTCTACGCAAAAGTCAGTGAATTTATTCAAGTTTAGGTAGAAATCGCCATGAAACGCACTTTTCAACCGTCTGTACTGAAGCGCAACCGTTCTCACGGCTTCCGTGCTCGTATGGCTACTAAAAATGGTCGTCAGGTTCTGGCACGTCGTCGTGCTAAAGGCCGCGCTCGTCTGACCGTTTCCAAGTAATAAAGCTAACCCTGCGTGGTTAAGCTCGCATTTCCCAGGGAGTTACGCTTGTTAACTCCCAGTCATTTCACTTTCGTCTTCCAGCAGCCACAACGGGCTGGCACGCCGCAAATCACCATCCTCGGCCGCCTGAATTCGCTGGGGCATCCCCGCATCGGTCTCACCGTCGCCAAGAAAAACGTGAAACGCGCACATGAACGCAATCGGATTAAACGTCTGACGCGTGAAAGTTTTCGTTTGCGTCAACATGAACTCCCGCCAATGGATTTCGTGGTGGTGGCGAAAAGAGGGGTTGCCGACCTCGATAACCGTGCTCTCTCGGAAGCGTTGGAAAAATTATGGCGCCGCCATTGTCGCCTGGCTCGCGGGTCCTGATCGGCCTGATTCGAGTTTATCAGCGCCTGATTAGTCCGCTACTCGGGCCGCATTGTCGTTTCACCCCAACCTGTTCTCAATACGGAATTGAGGCCTTACGCAGGTTTGGAGTGATAAAAGGCAGTTGGTTGACGATGAAACGCGTATTAAAATGCCACCCTTTACACCCTGGTGGTGACGATCCCGTCCCGCCTGGACCATTTGATACCAGAGAACACTAACGATGGATTCGCAACGCAATCTTCTTATCATCGCTTTGTTGTTCGTGTCTTTCATGATCTGGCAAGCCTGGGAGCAGGACAAAAATCCGCAGCCCCAGCAGCAGACCACGCAGACTACGACCACAGCAGCGGGTAGCGCCGCCGACCAGGGCGTACCGGCCAGTGGCCAGGGGAAACTGATTACGGTTAAAACCGACGTGCTTGAGCTGACTATCAACACCAACGGTGGCGATATTGAGCAGGCGCTGCTTCTGGCGTATCCCAAAACGCTGAAATCGACCGAACCGTTCCAGTTACTGGAAACCACGCCGCAGTTTGTCTACCAGGCGCAGAGCGGCTTAACCGGCCGTGACGGTCCGGATAACCCGGCAAACGGCCCGCGTCCGCTGTACAACGTCGATAAAGAGGCGTTTGTGTTGGCCGATGGCCAGGATGAGCTCGTTATCCCGCTGACCTACACTGACAAAGCCGGCAACGTCTTCACCAAAACCTTCACCCTGAAGCGCGGTGGCTATGCGGTGAACGTGGGTTACAGCGTGCAGAATGCCAGCGAGAAGCCTCTGGAAGTCTCGACCTTCGGTCAGCTGAAGCAGACCGCTGCGCTGCCGACCAGTCGCGATACGCAGACCGGTGGCCTGTCCACGATGCATACTTTCCGTGGCGCCGCGTTCTCCACTGCGGATTCGAAATACGAAAAATATAAATTCGATACCATTCTGGATAACGAAAACCTGAACGTCAGCACCAAAAACGGTTGGGTTGCCATGCTGCAGCAGTACTTCACCACCGCATGGGTGCCGCGGAATAACGGGACGAATAACTTCTACACCGCCAACCTCGGCAACGGCGTTGTCGCTATTGGCTACAAATCGCAGCCGGTACTGGTGCAGCCAGGCCAGACCGACAAACTGCAGAGCACGCTGTGGGTCGGCCCGGCTATTCAGGACAAAATGGCTGCCGTTGCGCCGCACCTGGATCTGACCGTCGACTACGGCTGGCTGTGGTTCATCTCCCAACCGCTGTTCAAGCTGCTGAAATTCATCCACAGCTTCCTCGGCAACTGGGGCTTCTCGATCATCGTTATCACCTTTATCGTTCGTGGCATCATGTACCCGCTGACCAAAGCGCAGTACACCTCCATGGCGAAGATGCGCATGCTGCAGCCGAAGATTCAGGCCATGCGTGAGCGTCTGGGCGACGATAAACAACGTCAAAGCCAGGAGATGATGGCGCTGTATAAAGCGGAAAAAGTAAACCCGCTGGGCGGCTGCTTCCCGCTGATTATTCAGATGCCGATCTTCCTTGCGCTGTATTACATGCTGAGCGCCTCGGTTGAACTGCGTCATGCGCCGTTTATCCTGTGGATCCACGACCTGTCTGCTCAGGACCCGTACTACATCCTGCCGATCATCATGGGCGCGACCATGTTCTTCATCCAGAAGATGTCGCCGACCACCGTGACCGACCCGATGCAGCAGAAGATCATGACCTTTATGCCGGTCATCTTCACGGTGTTCTTCCTGTGGTTCCCGTCTGGCCTGGTGGTGTACTACATCGTCAGCAACCTGGTCACCATTATTCAGCAGCAGCTGATTTACCGTGGTCTGGAGAAACGTGGCCTGCATAGCCGCGAGAAGAAGAAATCCTGATACTCTTCATTCTTCAAGCCGCAGATGCGTTGGCTTCATTAGTTCGCCCCAGTCACTTACTACAGTAAGCTCCTGGGGCCTCACTAACTTGCCGCCTTTCTGCAACTTGAATTATTTCGAGTATCTACGGTAGCGTTAATGCCAGAGAAGGCGGTCAATGGACCGCCTTTTTTACATCTACATAGAGAGTCACCATGAGCCATAACGACACTATCGTCGCCCAGGCAACCCCTCCGGGACGCGGGGGTGTGGGCATCCTGCGTATCTCCGGCCTTAAGGCGCGCGACGTCGCGCAGGCGGTGCTGGGCAAGCTGCCGAAGCCGCGCTATGCCGACTACCTGCCGTTCAACGACGTTGACGGTACCCCGCTGGATCAGGGGATTGCGCTGTGGTTCCCCGGGCCGAACTCCTTTACCGGGGAAGATGTGCTTGAGCTGCAGGGCCACGGCGGCCCGGTCATTCTCGACCTGCTGCTTAAACGTATTCTGACCCTGCCGGGCCTGCGCATCGCCAGGCCGGGTGAGTTTTCCGAGCGCGCGTTCCTCAACGACAAGCTCGATCTGGCGCAGGCAGAGGCCATCGCCGACCTTATCGACGCCAGTTCAGAGCAGGCGGCGCGCTCGGCGCTGAATTCGCTGCAGGGGGCGTTCTCCGCGCGGGTAAATCATCTTGTGGAAGCGCTCACTCACCTGCGCATCTACGTGGAAGCGGCCATTGACTTCCCGGATGAAGAAATCGATTTCCTCTCCGACGGCAAAATTGAAGCCCAGCTGAACGAGGTGATGGCCGATCTCGACGCCGTCCGCGCGGAAGCTCGTCAGGGCAGCCTGCTGCGCGAAGGGATGAAAGTGGTGATCGCCGGGCGGCCAAATGCCGGTAAATCAAGCCTGCTGAACGCCCTGGCGGGCCGCGAAGCGGCGATCGTCACCGATATCGCCGGTACCACCCGCGACGTGCTACGCGAGCATATCCATATCGACGGCATGCCGCTGCATATCATCGATACCGCAGGCCTGCGCGATGCTAATGACGAAGTGGAACGTATCGGCATCGAGCGCGCCTGGCAGGAGATTGCCCAGGCCGATCGGGTGCTGTTTATGGTCGACGGCACCACCACCAGCGCCGTTGACCCGGCGGAGATCTGGCCAGACTTTATCGAGCGCCTGCCCGCTAAACTGCCGATTACCGTGGTGCGCAATAAAGCCGATGTCACCGGCGAAGCGCTCGGTATCAGCGAAGTAAATGGCCACTCACTTATTCGCCTGTCGGCACGTACCGGCGAAGGCGTGGAGGTGCTACGTAACCACCTCAAGCAGAGCATGGGCTTCGATACCAATATGGAAGGCGGCTTCCTCGCCCGCCGCCGTCACCTGCAGGCCCTGGAAGAGGCGGCGAACCATCTGCAGCAAGGCAAAGCCCAGCTGCTGGGCGCCTGGGCCGGCGAGCTGCTGGCGGAAGAGCTGCGCCTCGCGCAGCAGGCGCTGAGCGAGATCACCGGGGAGTTCACTTCCGACGATCTGCTGGGCCGCATCTTCTCCAGCTTCTGTATCGGCAAATAACGTTTAGTCCGTAAACGTTCACTCACCCGCATTAACGCCGCGTTAATGCGGGTTTTTTCTTGCCCTTTGCGGCGCAACGTTCTCTACTTTTATCTCCCCCTCTGCCGCGAGACTAAAACATGACCGTTGAATATACCGTGATCGAGAAGGTGCCCTCCGCCGAAGCGTTTTGCCACCTGCGGGTAGCCGCCGGCATGTCGCCGCGCCCCCTGGAAGGCGCCAGAGCCGGACTGCCGCATAGCTGTTATGGCGTACAAATCCTCTGGCAGGAGACGCCGATCGCGATGGGACGCATCGTCGGCGACGGCGCGATTAATTTCGATATTGTCGACGTCGCCGTCGATCCGGCTCACCAGGGAAAAGGCCTTGGCCGGCTGGTGATGGAGAAGCTGGTCGCCTGGCTGGACGCTAACGCCTTTGATGGCGCCTACGTTACGCTGGTGGCGGATGTGCCGGAACTGTACGCGAAGTTCGGCTTCGAAAGCGTTCGCCCGGAGAGCGAGGGGATGGCCCGCGTCTGGCGAACCCGCAGTCGTTAGCTCGCATTTCCTGCCAGGAAAAGAGCGTTGTCCAAATGGCAACTCGTCTTACGGCGCGTTCCTCACTATGCTGAACGCCATTCACATCGCGAGGATCCCATGACACGCTTTCTTCTCTGCAGCTTTGCCCTGGTTCTGCTCTACCCCTCCGGCATCGATATGTATCTGGTCGGCCTGCCGCGTATTGCTCAGGACCTGGGGGCCAGCGAGGCGCAATTACATATCGCCTTCTCGGTCTATCTGGCCGGTATGGCCTCCGCGATGCTGTTTGCTGGCCGCATCGCCGACCGCTCGGGGCGTAAGCCTGTCGCTATTGTAGGTGCAGCGATCTTTGTTATCGCCTCCCTGCTCTGCGCCCAGGCGCATACCAGCAGCCACTTCCTCATCGGACGCTTTATCCAGGGGATCGGCGCCGGCAGCTGCTACGTGGTGGCTTTCGCTATCCTGCGCGATACGCTGGACGACCGTCGCCGCGCCAAGGTGCTGTCGTTGCTCAACGGCATCACCTGCATTATCCCCGTCCTGGCGCCGGTGCTTGGCCACCTGATTATGCTGAAATATCCGTGGCAGAGCCTGTTCTACACGATGACCGGCATGGGCGTCATGGTCGCTGTGCTGTCGGTCTTTATCCTGCGTGAAACGCGGCCGACGGCGCCTCCGCAGGCAGCGTCACCGCAGCATGACGCTGGCGAATCGCTGTTGAACCGCTTTTTCCTCAGCCGCTTACTCATTACCACCCTCAGCGTGACGGTGATCCTGACCTACGTTAACGTCTCGCCGGTACTAATGATGGAAGAGATGGGGTTCGACCGGGGAACTTACTCAATGGCGATGGCTCTGATGGCGATGATCAGCATGGCGGTCTCCTTCTCAACGCCGTTCGTCCTGTCGCTGTTTAACCCCCGCACCTTAATGCTGACCTCACAGGTGCTGTTTCTGGCGGCAGGCGTGACGCTGAGCCTCGCCACTCGCCAGGCCGTCACCCTGATCGGGCTGGGCATGATTTGCGCCGGCTTCTCCGTTGGGTTCGGCGTCGCGATGAGCCAGGCGCTGGGGCCGTTCACGCTGCGCGCGGGCGTCGCCAGCTCGGTCCTCGGTATCGCGCAGGTGTGCGGTTCATCGCTGTGGATTTGGCTCGCCGCCATCATCGGACTCAGCGCAATGAATATGCTGATCGGGATACTCATTGCCTGTAGCATAGTGAGCCTTGTTTTGTTACTGGTCGTCACCCCGCCGCGGGTTGCGCAATACGATGAAGAAGCCGCTGTCGAGTCTTGATCTTAATTTACTCCTCAGCCTGCAGCTCCTGACCCAGGAGCTCAGCGTTACCCGTACGGCGAAGCGGATGAACGTTTCGCCGTCAGCGGTGAGCAAGTCGCTGGCCAAACTGCGCGCCTGGTTTGACGATCCGCTGTTTGTGAAAACCCCGCTGGGCCTGGCGCCCACGCCGCTGGTCAGCAGCATGGAGCAGGATCTGGCGGACTGGATGCAGATGGGCAACCAAATCCTCGATAAACCGCACCATACCATGCCCAGCGGCCTCAAATTCGAACTGGCGGCGGAAGCGCCGCTGCTGATGATCCTGTTTAACACCCTCTCTCAGCGCATCTATCAGCGCTATCCGCAGGCATTGATTCGTTTGCGCAACTGGGACTACGACTCCCTGGACGCCATCATCCGCGGTGAGGTGGATATCGGCTTCTGCGGACGCGAAAGCCATCCGCAGTCGCGTGAGCTGTTGAGCCTGCTGCCGTGGTATATCGATTTTGATGTACTGTTCACCGACCTGCCGCAGGTCTGGCTGCGCGCCGATCATCCGGCGCTCAGGGAAGAGTGGGATCTGGCGGCATTCTTACGCTATCCGCATATCACTATCTGCTGGGAACAACGCGATACCTGGGCCCTGGACGACGTGCTGCAGGAGCTGGGGTATAAGCGTAACGTGGCGCTGACCGTGCCGGGGTTTGAGCAATCACTTTTTATGGCCGCTCAGCCGCAGCACACCATGCTGGCCACCGCGCCGCGCTACTGTCAGCACTATAATCAGCAGCACCAGCTGCCGCTCGTCTCCCGGCCGCTCCCCCTGGAGGCGCAGCATCTGGAAAAGCTGCGCGTTCCCTTCACCCTGCTATGGCATAAGCGCAACAGCTACAACCCGAAGCTTGTCTGGCTTAGAGATACGCTGAAAGCGCTCTATTCCGGTACGCTTTAAGCCTTGTTTCGTGCCCATAGCACCTTATTTGCGCAAGAATTTGTAAAATTCAAACAAATTCCCTTTTCAATGGGGGATTTCGGCATTAAAACCTGTTAATACCAGGCGATAATAGCGCCCGCAGTTTTATCCAGACCATTACTCACGGAGCGACGTATGGCAACGCATTTTGCAAGAGGGATACTCAGTACCGGGGAGCCGCTATCGACACGTTTGTCAGCGGCCTGTCATCAATCCGCACGTCTTCTCCCGACATATCGCCAGGCTCGCTTTTGCGCGTCGCGCTCGCTGCTTGCCGAGCTGCTGTTTATGCTTTACGGCATCAGCGAGCTGCCTGAAATCATCAACGAAGCCAATGGCCGACCGGTTTTTAGCGATCGCCAACTCCCCCGCTTTTCGATCGCTTATACTGGCAATATCGTTGGTGTTGCCCTCACCACCGAGGGGGATTGTGGCCTCGACATGGAACTGCAGCGCACTGTCCGCAGCCACGACGCCGACCGGCATAATTTCAGCAACAATGAGAATCTGTGGATTAACATACAGCATGACCCGGACGAAGCGCGCAGCCAGCTGGTAGCGCTGCGCCGCAGCGTGCTAAAGCTGACCGGCGAAGCATCAACGCAGCTGCAGCTGCTGCCCGGCTCTGGCCGCCTGCGCACCGCCGGCAGTCAGCCAATCGAAGCGGTATGTGACGCCGAATCGCTGCTGGTATGGTCCATTGCCGCTACCCCGAACATCGGCTCGCTGAAGGTCTGGGAATATGATGCTAAGGGAGGTGACTGGCGCAGCCTGGCGGATGCGCAGCAGCGCGCACGCGAACCGTCAGCCCGCCTGATGCGCTTTACCAGCTTACCCATGGAAAAAACCTTATCCCTCAATTGACCGGTCTTGCCGGCATCATGATCCAAAGGAGCAATCATGTCAGATACCTTGAAAGTGGTTACGTTACTCGGCAGCCTGCGTAAAGGGTCGTTTAATGGAATGGTCGCGCGCACCCTGCCCGGCATCGCGCCAGCGGGCATGGATATCTCCGCGCTGCCGTCGATCGGTGATATCCCGCTGTACGATGCTGATATGCAGGAGGAAGAAGGTTTTCCGCAGCGCGTGCAGGAGATTGCGCAACAGATCCGCGAGGCGGATGGGGTAGTGATAGTCACTCCAGAATATAACTATTCCGTGCCTGGCGGCCTGAAAAACGCCATCGACTGGCTGTCACGCCTGCCCGAGCAGCCGCTGTCCGGCAAACCGGTACTGATTCAGACCAGCTCAATGGGCGCCATCGGCGGTGCGCGCTGCCAGTATCATCTGCGGCAGATTCTGGTCTTCCTTGATGCGATGGTAATGAATAAACCGGAATTTATGGGCGGCGTCATCCAGAACAAAGTGGATCCGCAGGCGGGTGAAGTGGTCGATCAAAGCACACTCGACCATCTGCGCGGCCAACTGACCGCTTTCGGCGACTATATTCGGCGGGTTAAAGCATAAAAAAAGCCCGGCAGCGATGCCGGGCTTTTTCATCATGCGTGCGGATTAATGTGCATCGATAAAGACAATTTTCAGCACGAACAGCAGCGAAACGATAATCACGCACGGGCTGAGCTCGCGCAGCCGGCCGGTACCGATCTTCATCACGCAGTAAGAGATAAAGCCCAGGGCGATACCTTCGGTGATCGAGAAGCTAAACGGCATCATCACTGCGGTGATGAACGCAGGCACCGCCTCGGTCAGGTCGCTCCACTTCACGCGCGCGAGGCTGGAGGTCATCAGCACGCCAACGTATATCAGCGCGCCCGCGGCGGCATAGCCAGGAACCATCCCCGCCAGCGGAGAGAGGAAAATAACCAGCAGGAACAGGATACCAACGACAACGGCGGTCAGGCCGGTACGCCCGCCCACGGAAACGCCGGAAGAAGATTCGATATAGGCCGTCACCGACGAGGTACCGATGAAGGAGCCCGCCACCGACGAGACGCTATCGACAAACAGCGCCTGCTTCATGCGCGGGAATTTACCGTTGGCATCCGCGAGACCCGCTTTATCCGTCACGCCAATCAGCGTCCCGGAGGAGTCAAACAGGTTGACCAGCATAAAGGAGAAGATCACGCCGGCCAGGCCCAGGTTCAGGGAGCCCGCCAGATCGACCTGACCAATCACCGAAGCCACGCTCGGCGGCGCCGAGACGATCCCGGTGTAATGCACGTCGCCCAGCATCCAGCCCAGCAGGGTGGTCACAACGATAGAGACCAGTACCGCGGCGTGAATGTTGCGCGACGCCAGAATCGCGATGATAAAGAAGCCCAGCACGCCCAGCAGTACGCTGTGGGAAGTCAAATGACCAATGCTGACCAGCGTTTCCGGATTGGCGACAATCACCCCGGCGTTTTTCAGGCCCATCATGCCGATAAACAGGCCGATACCGCTGGTGATACCTACACGCAGGCTAAGCGGAATATTGGCGATCATCCAGTAACGTACGCGGAAGATGGTCAGCAGCAGCAGGCCCACGGCGCCCCAGAAGATGGCGCCCATGCCCACCTGCCACGGCAGCCCCATCGCCTGCACCACCACAAAGGCGAAAAAGGCGTTCAGGCCCATCGCCGGCGCCAGGGCGACCGGCAGGTTCGCGAACAGACCCATCAGGATACTGCCGAAAGCGGCAATCAGACAGGTGGTCACAAACACGGCGCTGGTATCCATGCCCGCTACGCCAAGAATTTGTGGGTTAACAAAAACGATATACACCATCGTCAGGAACGTGGTGAAACCGGCGATGGCTTCGGTGCGCACCGTGGTGCCGTGCTCGCGCAGCTTAAATACGCGCTCCAGCAGACCCTGGCCAGAAGACTGGCTGGTTTGTTGTTGACTCATTATCGGTTTCCGAACGTAAGGAGGGAAAATTCGAGGCTATCCTATACCAAATTACGGCACCAGGCGCGGTTGTATGGTAATTTTTTTCATTTATTTTGCTTATACGGCAACGATTGCGTCGCGGCATTGAGCATTACGAAAACGTTAAACTTGTTAATATGGAAAGGCTATGACTCAACCAGAAGCAGTATTTTTTGACTGTGACGGCACGCTGGTCGACAGCGAGGTGATTTGCTCCCGCGCCTACGTTCACATGTTTCAGGAATTCGGCATTACGCTGGACCTCGCCGAGATTTTTAAGCGCTTCAAAGGTGTGAAGCTGTACGAAATTATCGACACCATCAACGCTGAGTATGGCGTTAATCTGCAAAAGGCCACCCTGGAGCCGATTTACCGGGCGGAGGTCGCTCGCCTGTTCGATAGCGAGCTGGAGGTGATTCCCGGAGCCCAGGCGCTGCTGGATGCGGTAAGCGTCCCGATGTGCGTGGTTTCCAATGGCCCAGTCAGTAAGATGCAGCACTCGCTCGGACGCACCGGCCTGCTGCGCCATTTCACTGACCGCTTGTACAGCGGCTACGATATTCAGCGCTGGAAGCCCGACCCGGCGCTGATGTTTCATGCGGCAGAGGCCATGCAGGTAAAAGCCGAAAACTGTATTCTGGTGGATGACTCCAGCGCCGGCGCTCAGTCGGGGATTGCCGCCGGCATGGAAGTGTTTTATTTCTGCGCCGATCCGCACAACCAGCCGATCGATCATCCCAAAGTGACGACCTTTACCGATCTGGCAGAGCTGCCGGCATTGTGGCAGGCGCGCGGCTGGGATATCACGCGTTAAGGGCCTGGTGAGCGGCACGTTGGCATCGATGCCCCCCCGCTATGCATCTGCGTAAGCGGGGAATAGAACTAGCGGCTTTTTATTGCTGCAATTCCGCCGCCGCCGCTTTATCGGCAATAATCACCAGTGAAGGGTGCAATTTGAGCACTGAAGCCGGCACCTGCACGCTGACCGGACCTTCCACCACTTGCTTTAACGCGTGCGCTTTTGCCGCACCGCTGACAATTAGCAATAAATTTTTCGCCGCCATCACGCTTCTCGGCCCCATGGTGACATAGCTGTTTGATACTGCCGAGATATCCCCGCCCATCTCGCTGTTAGCGATAAGAGCAATCATTTCCCCATGAATCGGCACTTCGACCGTCTGATCATGAAAGCGGGTGGTATTCGGCAGGTTGCCGCAAAAATGGCCGTCGGCCCCCAGCCCCAGCACCATCAGATCCAGACCGCCAGCCTCTTCCAGCTGGCGATCGTGCTGAGCGGCGTTGTCCAGCGTCAGCTTGTGAATGTTCTCTTCTTTGATCTGCGCCGGGGTAAAAAACAGCTGGCGCAAATTAGATATCGTGACGCCTTCTCGCGACTGGCCGCGAAAAGGGATCTCATCGAAGTTGTAATAGTGCACCCGATCATAGAATGCTTTGCCTTTCACGGCGGCGGTCAAATGCTCATACATCCGCTTTGGCGTGCTCCCCGCCGTCACCGCCAGATTCACCCGCCGCGGCACCGTGATATAGCCCAGAACATGATGGCTGGCGACCAGGCTCATCTCTTCATAATCTTCGGTCACAATCATTTTCATCTTGTCGTCCTTCACAAGCACAAAACGGGGGCTGAAGGCCCCCTAAAGGTTATTTAAACAGTTTTTGCACAAACTCGGCGTAGGCCGGGCGCCAGACGTCCATTTCATGGTTCAGGCCGGGATACTGGTGGTAATCAAATTTAATCTGCTGTTTTTCCAGCTCGCTTTTCAGACCAGCAATGTCTTTACCGGTCACAGAATCTTTTTCCCCGACGACCACGGTAAAGTTACGCAGCTGCTTATTGATCGCGTCAGGCTGCTTCAGCTGCGCTTCCACGCCGGCATTCGGCACCGTGGTAGTCGTAACGCCGCTAAAGGTGGCGAGCCAGCCAAAGCTCTCCAGATGATTCATTCCGGAAACCAGCGCCTGATAACCGCCCTGCGAGAGGCCCGCCAGCGCCCGACCGTCGGCATCTTTACGCACGTTAAATCGGGCATCGATCAGCGGAATAATATCCTGCATGAGCTCTTTATCCGCCGCCTGCGCATTAAGTGGATAGAAGGTTTTGCGCCGCTCCTGCGGCGGGAAGTTTTCCGCGACCGCTTCCGGGATATCGGTTTCGGTATCCGGGACCACCACCAGCATCGGCTTAATCTTGCCCTCCGCCAGCAGGTTATCCATGATTTGCGGGATCCGCCCCTGATCGATGGCCGACAGGCCGCTGTCGCCAAAGCCATGATAGAAATAGAGCACCGGCAGCGGATCGCCGGTTCCGCTATAGCCCGGCGGCGTCCAGACATAGAGACGACGTTCGGCGTTCAGAGCCTTCGAGTGATAGGTGAGGGTGCGCAGATCGCCATGCGCAACCTCCCGATCGTCAAGAATACTGCCCGGCACCAGAATCAAACTGGTGTTCACCTGGCGCTGCGGCTTCTGATAGCGGCTGCCGGTATCTACCGAGCGGAAGCCATCCACATCGAAATAGTATTCATAGAGATTGGGCTTCATCGGCTCGCTTTTCCATGTCCAGACTCCGTCCGCTGCTTTGGTCATGTCGTGCGAGACAAAGGAGTCCGGCGTGGCGCCAGTCACTATCGAGACCCGCCGGGCATCAGGGGCAAACAAGCGGTAAGTGATACTCTTATCCGCGTTAACCTGGGTGATAAAGTGGCTCACCGGCAGGCTTGGGTCCGGCATCGCGGGTAATGGCGCCGCCTGGAGGGTAAACGCCGCGCCCGCCAGCGCCAGGGCGAAATAAATTGCATGTCGTTTCATCGTTGTTCCTCTTTCGTTGTGTCCGTTCAGTTATCGTCTCACCACCAGATTTCCGCCTGCGCCCCCACGGCAAACTGATCGTTCTTCCCGTCTTCAAAAATGCTGGTGGTATTATTCGCGGCCTTATCCAGGTCAATATCCTTCGCTTTAATATAGGTGGCATAGAAACGAATTTCCGGGCGCGAGGTCAGCATACTGGTATTGACTTTGAAGGTATGGAACAGCGTGGTCTTGTAGCCGGACTCGTTATATTTCTTGCCGGTAACATCTTTGTTTTGCTGTTTGAAGTACCCCAGCTCGACGCCGGTCTGGTTATATTTATCCCAGATATAAGCCGGTCGCAGAACCGTACGGATAGATTCAAAATCGGAGTGGGCCCCGGTTTCGTAGCTATAGACGTCGTTACCAAAAGAGTAGACGATGGCATTCGCCATAATAACGTCATCGCGTAAATAGGTTTCCCCCTGCGAGGTTAAGCGCACGGCGGTGCCATTGGTATGATCGCCATAATAGCGGCCATTAAAGGTGGTATAAGGGCTGGATCCGGCATAGCGTGAGAAGCTGCTGGCAATAGAGTTATTGGCCAGTAAGAAAGAGAATTCGTTAAAGCCGCCGTTAGCAAATTTCTGCGTTAACGAGGTACCAGCCATCCAGGTATCTTTCCACGGATAATAACCTTCATTGCCCTCTTTATATTTCTCAGAGGAACTTTGGTTGGCGGCGACATAGCGTCCGCTAACCATCAGGCTGGCTTTATCCCACAGCGGAATCTCTTTGTAACGAACGTCCAGGGTGTTGGTGTTAATTTGCTGCTTATTGCTTAAAGAACGGTCATAATCATCGACATCTTCGCGAATCAACGCGATATCGAATTTCCCGGCGCCCACCTGCCAGTTTTCCAGCCCTACGCCGGCCGCCGCATCGGTTCTCTGCGTTTTCCAGTCCAGCATCTGGATTTCAATTTTTGGCGCCCCGTGTTTGCCGACCCAGAAATCGGCTTCCGGCGCAAACGGCAGGAACCCTTTGGTGTTAACATACATATCCGAGAATTGAATGTAGTTTTCGCCGCCGGCATTGTCACCAAACCAGCCAGTGGAATACTGCTGGCCGACGTTCCCGTCGAGCATCACGATGGCGTCGACGCGTTTATCGCCTTCCTGAAACACCCGCTGCTTCAGCTGCAGATCGAACCAGCCGGAATATTCATTGCCCAGGCGGCCAAGCGAACCGATCGCCCATGATTTTGGCGAGCCGTGCGAGGCGGTCCCCCAGCCGGAACGGAAGTAGCCGTTATAGCTAAAGCCAATTTCATCTTTCACGAACTTGCTAAAGTCTTTCAGCGTCATCGCGCTGTAGGCTGGCGCGCCATCGGTGACAGGTTGTTGATTTTTAACCAGCACCGCATCCGGTTTAACCGCCGTTTTCGGCCCGGCGGTCGCCCCCCCGGTCTTGCGCTTCTGACCTTCCGCAGGAGGAGACCATGAGGCCCAAATCTGGTCTCTTTTTCTTTCCTGGTCCTGATATTTTTTGAGCTCTTTTTGCGTGTCTTTGAGCGCTTTTTCCAGCAGCTCAAGCCGTTGTTCCACCGTCAGCTGGCTCGCTAGCAGATTAGTTGAATAACAAAGTGGCGCCAGCAAGACTATCGCCGAAGCGATCCTGTTTTTTCTCATCATAATATTCCCTTATATAATCATTGGCGTAAATAAAACACGACAACAACCCTATTCCGTGCCGGTGCTAATAGCCGTATCCATACCGTTTGACGTCGCGGCGGCTGTTATTTTTGCGGTTAGACAAAAACAAAAAAACCTGAAGAAGACCATCTGCCTTGGCAGATAATCCTCTTCAGGTTTTGCCCGCGCATCGCGGTAGCAACCCTCATTCAGCCATTATTGGCCCGCATAAAACAAAAAACCTGATATCGCCCCCAGGAGCAATATCAGGTTTTGCCTGCTGTCGCAGTCACAATCCGTTTAAACCATCCTGAGCGTTAAAACTCAGTGAGTGGCAGCTGATTGTTACGCGATAAAATGAATAACTCAAACGGGCAGATTGTTAATTGTGACGATAATCTCAGCAATCTCGCTGCCGCGGGGTAAAACATATCTAATTCTGATAAATCCATTTACCAGAATTAGACAGAATGATTATTACTCTTTCGGATCTTTGCCAGCGAGCAGTTTATCCAGCTCATCGCCGCCAACGTGACGGAAATCCTGACCTTTGACGAAGTAGAAAATATATTCGCAGATATTCTGGCAGCGGTCGCCGATACGCTCGATGGAGCGCGCGCAGAACAGCGCGGTCAGGACGCTGGGGATAGTGCGCGAGTCTTCCATCATGTAGGTCATCAGCTGACGCACGATGCCTTCATACTCCTGGTCGACTTTCTTATCTTCGCGATAGATACGTACCGCTTCGTCGAGATCCATACGCGCAAACGCATCCAGTACGTCATGCAGCATCTGTACCGTGTGGCGGCCCAGCGATTCGAGGCTCACCAGCAGCGGCTGGTGCTGCTGGGAAAACTTCTCCAGCGCGGTGCGGCAGATTTTATCCGCCACGTCGCCAATGCGTTCCAGCTCAGCAATAGTCTTGATGATCGCCATCACCAGGCGCAGGTCGCTGGCGGTCGGCTGGCGCTTGGCGATGATGCGCACGCACGCTTCATCGATAGCCACTTCCATCATGTTGACCTGCTTGTCGCCGTCGATGACGCGTTTCGCCAGATCGCTGTCCTGGTTATGCATGGCGGTGATGGCATCAGAGAGCTGCTGTTCCACCAGCCCACCCATGGTCATCACCTGGGTGCGGATATACTCCAGTTCAGCGTTGAACTGGCCGGAAATATGTTTGTTAAGATTTAGGTTGTCCATGGTGTCTCCTGATTGCCCAACTGGTGAGAGCCTGAAAGCACAAGGGCAAATCAACCGTAGCGGCCAGTAATATAATCTTCAGTTTGTTTCTTCGCGGGCTTAGTGAACAGGTCATCCGTGTTGCTGAACTCAATCAGCTCGCCAAGATACATAAATGCCGTATGGTCGGAGCAACGCGCAGCCTGCTGCATGTTGTGAGTCACGATAACGACGGTGTAGTCCTGTTTCAGCTCGGTGATCAGCTCTTCGATACGCCCGGTGGAGATCGGGTCCAGCGCGGAGCACGGCTCATCAAGCAGCAGCACTTCCGGGCGGATCGCGATACCGCGGGCAATGCACAGACGCTGCTGCTGACCACCGGAGAGAGAATACCCGCTCTGGTGCAGTTTATCTTTGGTTTCATTCCATAATGCGGCTTTGGTCAGCGCCCACTGCACGCGCTCGTCCATATCGGCACGGGACAGCTTTTCAAACAGGCGCACGCCGAAGGCGATATTGTCGTATATGGACATCGGGAACGGCGTTGGTTTCTGGAACACCATGCCAACCTTAGCGCGCAGCAGGGCGATATCCTGGGTGTTAGTCAGAATGTTGTCGCCATCCAGCAGGATCTCACCTTCCGCGCGCTGCTCCGGATACAGTTCAAACATCTTGTTGAACGTGCGCAGCAGGGTGGATTTACCACAGCCTGACGGACCGATAAACGCCGTCACCTGGTTTTTGGTGATATCCAGGTTGATGTTCTTCAGGGCATGGAATTTGCCGTAGTAGAAGTTCAGGTTACGAACTGAAATCTTACCCGGAGCTGTATTCACCATACTCATCTCAATCTCTTCCTCATTCAGCGCAGCAGTTGCTGCGCTGCAAAAAATTAACCGTGTTTCTTCTTGGCGAAGATAACGCGCGCCAGGATGTTCAGCAGCAAGACGCACAGGGTGATAATCAATACCCCGGCCCATGCCAGTTGCTGCCACTCCGCAAACGGACTCATGGCAAATTTGAAAATGGTCACCGGCAGGTTGGCAATCGGCTGCATCATGTCGGTGCTCCAGAACTGGTTGGACAGCGCGGTGAACAGCAGCGGCGCCGTTTCCCCGGCGATACGGGCGATAGCCAGCAGGATCCCGGTCATAATCCCTGAGACGGAGGCTTTCAGGGTGATCGCCGAGATCATCTTCCACTTCGGCGTCCCCAGCGCATAGGCCGCTTCACGCAGGCTATCCGGCACCAGCTTCAGCATGTTTTCGGTGGTACGAATAACGATAGGCACCTGCAGCAGCGCCAGCGCGATAACGCCCGCCCAGCCCGAGAAGTGCTGCATCTGCGCCACCACAATGGTGTAGACGAACAGACCCACCACGATAGACGGCGCGGAAAGCAGAATGTCGTTGATAAAGCGGATGATTTCCGCCAGCACCGACTTGCGGCCATACTCCGCCAGATAAATTCCGGCGAGGATACCCAGCGGCGTACCAAATACGGTTGCCCACAGGATCAGCAGGCCGCTGCCGGCGAGGGCGTTAGCCAGTCCACCGCCCGCCGTATTCGGCGGCGGCGTCATTTCGGTGAACAGCGCCAGACTCATGCCGTCGAAACCGCGGGTTATCGTCGCCATCAGGATCCAGATAAGCCAGAACAAACCAAACGCCATGGTCGCCATCGACAGCGCCAGAGCGATACGGTTCTTCATGCGGCGTTTGGCCTGCATCTTGCGACGGGACTCCGCCAGTTCGGCGGTAGTTTGCAATTCAATGGTCGCCATTAGCGTGCCCCCTCATTCTTCGCGAGGCGCATAATCATAAACTTCGACGCGGCCAGAACGATAAAGGTGATAACGAACAGGATCAGGCCCAGCTCCATCAGCGCCGCCACGTGCAGGCCGGTTTCCGCTTCGGCGAACTCATTAGCCAGCGCGGAGGTAATACTGTTCCCCGGCATATACAACGAGATGCTGTCGAGCTGGTAGGTGTTGCCGATGATAAAGGTGACCGCCATGGTTTCACCCAGCGCGCGGCCCAGACCGAGCATCACCCCGCCGATCACCCCGTTTTTAGTGAACGGTAAAACGATGCGCCAGATCACCTCCCAGGTGGTGCAGCCGATGCCATAGGCCGACTCTTTCATCATCACCGGGGTCTGTTCGAAAACATCGCGCATGACCGCGGCGATGTAAGGGATGATCATGATGGCCAGAATGACGCCAGCGGCGAGAATACCGATACCAAAAGCCGGGCCGGCAAACAGCGCGCCGACGAACGGGATGGTCGACAGAACGTTGCCGACCGGCTCCTGGAAGTAAGTCGCAAACAGCGGGGCGAAAATAAACAGGCCCCACATGCCGTACACGATGCTCGGGATTGCCGCCAGCAGCTCAATCGCAATGCCCAGCGGACGCTTGAGCCAGGCGGGGGACAATTCTGTCAGAAACAGCGCGATGCCGAAGCTCACCGGAACGGCGATCAGCAGCGCGATAAAAGAGGTGACCAGGGTTCCGTAAATCGGGACCAGCGCGCCGAAGATCTCGTTAGGCGCATCCCACTCTTTGGTCCACAAAAAGGCAAAGCCAAACTTTTGAATGCTCGGCCAGGAAGAGATGATCAGGGAAACGATGATGCCGCCCAGCATCAATAGCACAATCAGCGCAGCCAGTTTTACCAGCGCACTGAAAATCATGTCACCCTTTTTCCCCGGAGGGGTAAATGCAGGCTTGGTTGCAGCCATAGATTACTCTTTACGTATTAAAACTTGTTCGAATAAATGCCCGGTGGCGTTGGCTCCCGGGCCTACAGTCTGAACCGTAGGGCGGGCAGCGCCTGAACGCCCCCGCCATCTTCGTCAAAAATCTACTGTTAGTACAGCGCTTTACCGCTGCTGTCTTTGACGTTGGTTTTCCATGCCGCGCGAACCTGCTCTACCACGCTTTCCGGCAGCGTCGCGTAATCCAGCGCATTCGCTTCTTTCCCGCCGTTTTTATACGCCCAGTCGAAGAACTTCAGCACTTCAGCGGTCTGTTCCGGCTTGTTCGTCGCCTTATGCACCAGGATGAAGGTGGTTGAGGTGATCGGCCATGCATTTTCGCCTTTCTGGTTGGTCAGGTCCTGAGCGAAAGACTTGCTCCAGTCAACGCCTTTTGCGGCGTTAGCGAAGTTGTCTTCAGTCGGGCTAACCGGCTTGCCGTCGGCAGAGACCAGTTTGGTGTAGGCCAGGTTGTTTTGCTTAGCGTAAGCGTATTCGACGTAACCAATCGAGCCCGGCAGACGCTGAACAAAGGCGGCGATACCATCGTTGCCTTTACCGCCCAGACCGGTTGGCCAGTTTACGGTAGAGCCGGCGCCGATTTTCGATTTCCACTCTTCATTCACTTTGGACAGGTAGCTGGTGAAAACGAATGAGGTACCTGAACCATCGGCGCGGCGGACCACGGCGATGTTCTGCGACGGCAGCTTCAGGCCCGGGTTGAGCTTAGCGATCGCTTCGTCATCCCATTTTTTAATTTTACCCAGGTAGATATCACCGAGGGTTTTGCCATCCAGCACCAGCTCGCCGGATTTCACGCCAGGCAGGTTAACCGCCAGTACCACGCCGCCAATCACAGTGGGGAACTGGAACAGACCTTCCTGGGTCAGTTTGTCATCAGCCAGCGGAGCATCAGAAGCACCGAAATCAACGGTGTTGGCAATAATCTGCTTAACGCCACCAGAGGAACCAATACCCTGGTAGTTCACTTTATTGCCGGTTTCTTTCTGATAGGTATCAGCCCATTTGGCATACACCGGCGCAGGGAAAGTTGCGCCTGCGCCAGTCAGGCTTGCTGCTGCGAAGGCAGAGAAAGCGCTCATCGATAAGGTCGCGGCGACAACTGTTGCGACGGTGGTACGCATAACGTTCATAATGTCTCCTGCTGGGATTCGTAAATCATTGTTTCGAGGCTATGGTGAGCAAAATAGGTCAAAGAGGTGACAGTAAAATGTACGAATTATGACAGTTTTATGACAGGCCGGGAGAGTGGATTTTACGCCAAATAATACGCTTATAACTCAGATGGTTATCTTTAATCATGACCGTGCAATGACAAAATAATTTTCTTTTTATGACGGCGAAATCGGACCGTAAAACGATCGTTTGTCATCTACCGCCAGCCAAAATATTGCGCACGTAATCGATGGAAAACAGCAGGTGCAAATAAAAAGGGCCGCCGTCGGCAGCCCTTTGCAGGATAGGATGCTTTACTCAACCGTTACCGATTTCGCCAGGTTACGCGGCTGGTCAACGTCAGTGCCTTTGATCAGCGCGACGTGATAAGCCAACAGCTGCAGCGGAACCGTATAGAAGATAGGGGCGATGGTCTCTTCCACATGCGGCATCTCAATGATGTGCATGTTATCGCTACCGTTGAAGCCGGCTTCACCGTCGGCGAAGACGTATAGTTCACCGCCGCGGGCACGAACCTCTTCGATGTTGGATTTCAGTTTTTCCAGCAGTTCGTTGTTCGGCGCCACCACGATCACCGGCATTTCCGCATCAATCAGCGCCAGTGGGCCGTGCTTAAGCTCGCCCGCCGCATAGGCTTCCGCGTGAATGTAGGAGATCTCTTTCAGCTTCAGCGCCCCTTCCATAGCGATCGGATACTGATCGCCACGGCCAAGGAACAGCGCATGGTGCTTATCAGAGAAGCGCTCTGCCAGCTGCTCAATACGCTTGTCCTGGGAGAGCATCTGCTCGATACGGTTCGGCAGAGCCTGAAGGCCGTGCACGATATCATGCTCGATAGACGCATCCTGACCTTTCAGTCGCGCCAGTTTCGCCACCAGCATCAACAGCACGGTTAGCTGAGTGGTAAAGGCTTTGGTCGAGGCCACGCCGATTTCCGTTCCGGCTTTGGTCATCAGCGCCAGATCGGACTCGCGCACCAGCGACGAGCCCGGCACGTTGCAGATGGCCAGCGAGCCGAGATAGCCCAGCTCTTTCGACAGACGCAGCGCCGCCAGGGTATCGGCAGTTTCACCGGACTGGGAGAGGGTGATCATCAGGCTATTGCGACGCACTGCGGACTTGCGATAGCGGAATTCGGAGGCGATTTCCACATCGCACGGGACGCCGGCTAACGCTTCGAACCAGTAGCGGGAAACCATCCCGGAGTTATAGGAAGTCCCGCAGGCAACTATCTGAATATGTTCAACCTGAGCCAGCATTTCATTGGCGTTCGGCCCCAGTTCGCTGAGATCCACTTCGCCATGGCTGATGCGCCCGGTCAGGGTGTTCTTAATCGCGTTCGGCTGCTCGAAAATCTCTTTCTGCATATAGTGGCGGTAGATACCTTTATCGCCAGCGTCATACTGCAGATTGGATTCGATCTCCTGGCGCTTCACTTGCGCAGCGGACTTATCAAAAATCACCACCGAACGGCGAGTCACTTCCGCGATATCGCCTTCTTCGAGGAAGATGAAGCGGCGGGTAACCGGCAGCAATGCCAGCTGGTCGGAGGCGATAAAGTTTTCACCCATCCCCAGGCCAATTACCAGCGGGCTACCGGAGCGGGCCGCCAGCAGAGTTCCCGGGTCACGGGTATCCATGATCACCGTACCGTAAGCGCCGCGCAGCTGCGGGATAGCGCGCAGGACGGCTTCACGCAAGGTACCGCCTTGTTCCAGCTCCCAGTGCACCAGATGGGCAATAACTTCGGTATCGGTCTCGGTGACGAAGACATAGCCGCGAGACTGCAGCAGGGCGCGCAGCGGCTCATGGTTTTCGATGATCCCGTTATGGACCACCACAATGTGTTCAGAAACATGCGGATGCGCATTGCTCTCAGACGGTTCGCCGTGCGTCGCCCAACGAGTATGGGCGATCCCGGTACCACCGTGTAACGGTTGCTCTTCTACCGCCTGAGCCAGCATCTGAACTTTACCCAGGCGACGCACGCGGGTCATATGACCTTCGCTGTCGACCACTGCCAGACCGGCAGAGTCATAGCCACGGTATTCCAGACGACGTAAACCTTCGAGAAGGATTTCAGCAATATCACGCTGCGCGACTGCGCCAACAATTCCACACATAGTTAAATTTCCTGATAATGGCGATATGCCATGCGTTGTCGCTGACCTGTATTTGCCCGTTTTCCGGGCGCCCCGAGCCTTGTAGAGAGTGGGGTTATTGTTATGGTACTGCCTGCGGACGGGGATCTATGTTGACCCTCTCATCCTGGTTCGCCGGGAAAATTTCCCCGGCGCTAATCCAAATTATTTCTTCTTCACCGGACGCTGCCAGCCCTGTTTGTGGACCTGCGGTACGCGGCTCAACACCAGTTCGTTATCGGCGATATTGCGCGTAACGGTGGTGCCGGCGGCGATCGTGACGCCGTTGCCTACCGTGACCGGGGCCACCAGCTGGGTATCCGAGCCGACAAAGACATCATCGCCAATAATCGTTTTATGCTTGTTCGCACCATCGTAGTTGCAGGTGATGGTGCCTGCGCCGATATTGACGTTATCGCCAATCTCCGCATCGCCCAGATAGGTCAGATGACCCGCCTTGGAGCCTTTCCCGAGACGCGCTTTTTTCATTTCCACGAAGTTACCAACGTGGGCGCCTTCCAGCAGTTCGGCGCCCGGGCGCAGACGGGCAAATGGACCGATGGTGCAGGCCGCCTGCAGCTGGGCATCTTCCACCACGCTGTAGGGGCTAATTTCGCAGTCATCGCCGATGGTGCTGTTTTTGATCACGCAGCCGGCGCCGATTTTCACTCGATCGCCCAGCACCACGTTGCCTTCCAGAATAACGTTAGTATCGATCTCTACATCGCGCCCGTGCTGCAGCGTACCGCGCAGATCGAAACGCGCCGGATCGCGCAGCATCACGCCCGCCAGCAGCAGCTTTTCCGCCTGCTCCGCCTGGTAGACGCGCTCCAGGCGCGCAAGCTGCAGGCGGTTGTTGACGCCTTCGACTTCGCTCAGGCGCTGCGGATGCACTGCGACGATCTGGTGTCCTTCCTGGTGCGCCATGGCGATGATATCGGTGATGTAGTATTCGCCCTGAGCGTTGTTATTGGTGAGTTTCGCCAGCCAGCGCTTTAGATCCGCTCCGCCGGCGATCAGGATCCCGGTGTTGATTTCCTGGATCTGGCGCTGGGCCTCGCTGGCATCTTTGTGCTCAACGATGCCCGTCACCTGGCCATTTTCACGGGTAATGCGGCCATAGCCGGTTGGGTCATCCAGCTTCACCGTTAACAGACCAATCCCACCCTGTGGTTTCGCGGCGCGCAGGCGCTGTAGAGTCTCAACGGAGATCAGCGGCACGTCGCCATAGAGCATCAGGATGTCTTCATCATCATTGAAGAATGGCGCCGCCTGCTGCATAGCGTGCCCGGTTCCGAGCTGCTCGGCCTGCAGCACCCAGTTCAGGTTGTCTTCATGCAGAGTCTGACGCAGCAGATCGCCGCCGTGGCCGTATACCAGGTGTACCGCACATGCGCCTAAATCGTTAGCGGCATCAATGACATGCTGCACCATTGGCTTCCCGGCCAGGGTATGCAGCACCTTAGGAAGATCGGAATACATGCGGGTCCCTTTGCCTGCAGCAAGGATAACCACGCTCATCGCACTATTTGACATACTCATCCTGACGGTAGTTAGAACGAAAAGTAAAAGCCTTTCACGTTGAAATTTCTACATATTTTTCATCATAAAACGAGACGTGGAGAAAACGTCCAGGCTCACTGTTTTACCCCATTTTATGACGCTATTTTTAACCACTGCAAATCAGTTTAACGCTGAAAAAGGAGGGCGGGGTGGAGAATCATTAACTATCTCACTGCTTTTGCTGTTTTTTCGCCACCTGAATAAAGCCGCAGCGGCAGGCGTTTATCAGCACCCACAGCGGGAAGAACCTGGATAAATATTCGCCAGTCGCTGGCGGGGGAGGGCGGTAAAGTGATGGATGCTATCCATAAAAAACGAAAGGCCACCTATCAGGTGACCTTCTTTTCCCGGTTTCACATCGCCAGTGTTGTCGTTTTGATGGGCGATACGTCGTGTCAGCGGGCGAGATAGCGCGGAGCTTAGAAGCTCAGGACGCTAAATTTAGCGATGATTTTATGGAACAGTTTCATGATGATTTCCTGACGCAGGTGCAGTTTATAACGCTCTTTTTTGTGATATACATCACATAAAAAGAGTTTACGCCTCATCATTTAACTAATCAATAACAATTAAGGGTGAATGCTGTTTTCACTTCATCCGCTCGTCAACAGCGGGCAATAAAAAAAGCCAGCCTGGAACCCAGACTGGCTTTTTACGTTCAAGCCGGTGTTACATCGCTTTTTTGGTCAACTCGATAACGCGCAGTTTAGCGATCGCTTTGGCCAGTTCCGCAGACGCCTGAGCGTAATCCACATCGCCGTGAGAGCTCTTAATGTGCTCTTCCGCTTTGCGTTTCGCTTCCAGCGCTCGCGCTTCGTCGAGGTCCTGACCGCGAATTGCGGTATCCGCCAGGACGGTCACGCTGCCAGGCTGCACTTCAAGAATGCCGCCGGACAGATAGATAAACTCTTCATGACCGTGCTGTTTAACGATGCGAATCATACCAGGCTTAATGGCGGTGAGCAGCGGCGCGTGGCCCGGGTAAATACCCAGTTCACCTTCGCTACCCGTTACCTGGATTTTTTCGACCAGACCAGAGAACATTTGTTGCTCTGCGCTGACGACGTCCAGGTGGTAAGTCATTGCCATATCACCCTCCGATTAAGGCGTTAAAGTTTTTTGGCTTTTTCCACGGCTTCGTCGATGGAACCGACCATGTAGAACGCCTGCTCTGGCAGGTGATCGTATTCGCCTTCCATGATGCCTTTAAAGCCACGGATGGTGTCTTTCAGCGCCACGTATTTGCCCGGAGAACCGGTAAAGACTTCTGCCACGAAGAACGGCTGGGACAGGAAGCGCTGGATCTTACGCGCGCGAGCTACCACCAGTTTGTCTTCTTCAGACAGTTCGTCCATACCGAGGATGGCGATAATGTCTTTCAGTTCCTGATAACGCTGCAGGATGGACTGAACGCCACGCGCGGTGTCGTAGTGTTCCTGACCAACAACCAGCGGATCCAGCTGACGGCTGGTGGAATCCAGCGGGTCAACGGCCGGGTAGATACCCAGGGATGCGATCTGACGGCTCAGTACTACGGTTGCATCTAAGTGAGCAAAGGTAGTGGCTGGGGATGGGTCAGTTAAGTCATCCGCCGGTACGTATACCGCCTGTACGGAGGTGATAGAACCGGTTTTGGTGGAGGTGATACGTTCCTGCAGAACGCCCATCTCTTCCGCCAGGGTCGGCTGATAACCTACCGCTGAAGGCATACGACCCAGCAGCGCGGATACTTCAGTACCGGCCAGGGTGTAACGATAGATGTTATCGACGAACAGCAGTACGTCACGACCTTCGTCACGGAATTTCTCAGCCATGGTCAGGCCGGTCAGCGCAACGCGCAGACGGTTTCCCGGCGGCTCGTTCATCTGGCCGTACACCAGGGATACTTTATCGATAACGTTGGAGTCGGTCATTTCGTGGTAGAAGTCGTTACCCTCACGAGTACGCTCACCTACGCCCGCAAACACAGAGTAACCGGAGTGCTCGATCGCGATGTTACGGATCAGCTCCATCATGTTTACAGTTTTACCTACACCCGCACCGCCGAACAGACCAACTTTACCGCCCTTCGCGAACGGACACATCAGGTCGATAACTTTGATGCCGGTTTCCAGCAGTTCCTGAGAGCTGGACAGCTCTTCATAGGACGGTGCCGCGCGGTGGATAGCCCAACGCTCTTCTTCGCCGATGTCGCCTTTCATGTCAACCGGTTGACCCAGTACGTTCATGATACGACCCAGCGTTGCTTTACCTACCGGGACTTCGATCGGGTGCTCGAGGTCTTTTACATCCAGACCGCGGCGCAGACCATCAGAAGAACCCATGGCGATGGTACGTACGATACCGCCGCCCAGCTGCTGCTGAACTTCCAGCACCAGAACTTCATTACCATTCTGTACCTCAAGGGCTTCGTACACGCGTGGTACGGCATCCTGAGGGAACTCGACGTCGACCACGGCGCCGATTACCTGGACAATCTTTCCAGTAGCCATCTTAAATCCTCTACGAAATAACCTGGTTAAACCGCGGCGGCCCCCGAGACGATCTCGGTGAGTTCCTGAGTAATGCTGGCCTGACGAGCTTTGTTGTATACCAACTGCAGCTCTTTAATCAGGCTGCCGCCATTATCGGTCGCGGCTTTCATCGCCACCATACGGGCGGCCTGCTCGCTGGCCAGGTTTTCAACCACGCCCTGATAAACCTGAGATTCGACGTAGCGGCGCAGGAGGGTATCCAGCAGCGCTTTCGGATCGGGCTCATACAGGTAATCCCAGGATTTACGTTTCAGATCAGCATCTTCTGATGCCGGTAACGGCAGCAGCTGAGTGATCGTCGGAACCTGAGACATGGTGTTAATAAATTTGTTGCTGACAACGTACAGCTTGTCCAGACGGCCTTCATCATAGGCCTGCAACATCACTTTTACCGGGCCGATCAGTTCGGACAGGGATGGGTTATCCCCCATACCGGTCACCTGTGCAACCACGTTGCCGCCCACGGAGTTAAAGAAAGAAACGCCCTTAGAGCCGATCATTGCGAGGTCGCACTGAACGCCTTTATCGGACCATGCTTTCATTTCCGCCAGCAGTTTCTTGAACAGGTTAATGTTCAAGCCGCCGCACAGACCACGGTCGGTCGACACCACCAGGTAGCCCACGCGCTTAACGTCGCGTTCTTCCAGGTAAGGGTGCTTATATTCCAGATTACCGTTCGCAAGGTGACCAATCACTTTGCGCATAGTATCTGCGTAAGGACGGCTGGCCGCCATGCGCTCCTGCGATTTACGCATTTTGGAAGCGGCGACCATCTCCATCGCTTTAGTGATCTTTTGCGTGTTCTGGACGCTTGCGATCTTACTACGTATCTCTTTTGCGCCGGCCATGAGCTTCTCCTCAATGCCTTGCGGCCTGCCCTAAGACAGACCGCCAGACGTTACCAGGACTGGGTTGCTTTGAAGGAATCGAGGATGCCTTTCAGCTTGCCTTCGATTTCGTCGTTATAGCCACCGGACTGGTTAATCTCTTGCATCAGCGGAGCGTGATCACGGTCGACGTAAGCCAGCAGAGCGGCTTCGAAGCTACCGATTTTCGCCAGTTCTACATCAGCCAGGTAACCACGTTCTGCTGCGAACAGAACCAGAGACTGCTGCGCGACGGACATCGGCGCATACTGTTTCTGTTTCAGCAGCTCGGTCACTTTCTGACCGTGGTCCAGCTGTTTGCGGGTTGCATCGTCAAGGTCGGATGCAAACTGGGAGAACGCCGCCAGTTCACGATACTGCGCCAGCGCGGTACGGATACCACCGGACAGTTTCTTCATGATCTTGGTCTGCGCTGCACCACCAACACGGGATACGGAGATACCCGGGTTAACCGCAGGACGAATACCGGCGTTAAACAGGTTGGTTTCCAGGAAGATCTGACCATCGGTAATAGAGATTACGTTGGTCGGAACGAATGCGGAAACGTCACCCGCCTGCGTTTCGATAATCGGCAGCGCGGTCAGAGAACCGGTTTTCCCTTTCACTTCACCTTTGGTGAAGGCTTCAACGTATTCGGCGTTAACACGCGCAGCACGCTCCAGCAGACGAGAGTGGAGGTAGAATACGTCGCCCGGGAACGCTTCACGTCCAGGCGGACGACGGAGCAGCAGGGAGATCTGGCGATAAGCAACAGCCTGTTTAGACAGATCATCGTAAACGATCAGCGCATCTTCACCGCGGTCGCGGAAGTATTCGCCCATTGCGCAACCAGCGTATGGCGCCAGGTATTGCAGTGCAGCAGATTCAGATGCAGTCGCTACCACTACGATGGTGTTAGCCAGCGCGCCGTGCTCTTCCAGTTTACGCACCACGTTAGAGATGGTGGACGCTTTCTGACCGATAGCGACATAGACGCACTTGATGCCGGAATCACGCTGGTTGATGATGGCATCGATAGCCAGCGCAGTTTTACCGGTCTGACGGTCGCCGATGATCAGTTCACGCTGACCACGACCGATTGGGATCATGGCGTCAACGGATTTGTAACCGGTCTGTACCGGCTGATCGACGGACTGACGTTCGATTACGCCCGGCGCGATCGCTTCAACGGCGGAGAAACCGTCATTTTCCAGCGGACCTTTACCATCAATTGGCGCGCCCAGGGTGTTAACCACGCGGCCCAGCAGGCCACGGCCTACCGGAACTTCCAGGATACGGCCAGTACATTTCACCTTCATGCCTTCGGCGAGGTCAGCGTACGGACCCATTACCACCGCACCTACGGAGTCGCGCTCCAGGTTCAGTGCGATAGCGTAACGGTTACCCGGCAGGGAGATCATCTCGCCCTGCATACATTCGGCAAGGCCGTGGATGCGGATAACACCGTCACTTACAGAAACAATAGTACCTTCGTTATGAGCTTCGCTCACAACATTGAACTGAGCAATGCGCTGCTTGATCAGTTCGCTGATTTCGGTGGAATTCAGTTGCATGCTCCAGTCCCCTTAAGACTGCAAGACGTCTGCAAGGCGCTCAAGACGGCCGCGTACGCTGCCATCAATGACCATATCACCCGCACGGATGATAATACCTGCCATAACAGACTTATCGATTTTGCAATTCAGCTTAACTTTGCGTGACAGACGTTTTTCCATCGCGCTGACGATCCTGGCAAGCTGTTCATCACTCAGTTGGTTGGCAGATATTACTTCTACCTCTGCGATGGCCTCACTGGCCGCGCGCAGGTGAATGAATTGCTCAAGAACGTCCGGGAGCACCTTCAGACGATTATTTTCCGCCATCACCTTAATCAGGTTCTGGCCATTTTCGTCGAGTTGCTCGCCGCAGATAGCGATAAACGCTTCTGAGAGCGTTTCCGGCGCCAAAGCACCGGAGAGAAGCTCTGCCATTTGGTCGTTTTTGGTCACTTCGGCGGCAAACGCCAGCATATCCTGCCAGCGTTCAACACTGTTGTGTTCGACGGCAAAGTCAAAAGCTGCTTTGGCGTAGGGGCGAGCTACCGTTACAAATTCAGACATCAGCCCCTCCCTCCTTACAGTTCAGCGACAAGTTTATCCACGATGTCGCTGTTAGCAGCTTCATCCACGGAACGTTCGATGATCTTCTCGGCGCCAGCAACAGCCAGGATAGCGACCTGCTTACGCAGCTCCTCGCGTGCACGTTTACGCTCAGCATCAATTTCAGCCTGCGCTTGTGCAACGATTTTGGTGCGTTCCTGTTCTGCTTCAGCTTTAGCTTCGTCCAGAATCTGAGAGCGGCGCTTGTTCGCCTGCTCAATGATTACCTGGGCTTCCGCTTTCGCTTTTTTCAGCTGGTCGGTCGCGTTGGCCTGTGCAAGGTCCAAATCTTTCTTAGCGCGTTCTGCAGAAGCTAAACCGTCAGAAATCTCTTTCTGGCGTTTTTCGATGGCAGCCATTAAAGGCGGCCATACGTATTTCATGCAGAACCATACGAAGATAACAAACGCGATGGCCTGGCCGAGGATTGTTGCGTTCATGTTCACAGCACAATACCTCTTTAATTAACTCTGTGGCTTAGGTTTCTAACAACTTACTACGCGACGGCGAACATCACGTACAGACCCAGACCTACAGCGATCATCGGGATAGCATCCACCAGACCCATAACGATAAAGAACTGAGTACGCAGCAGAGGGATCAGATCCGGCTGACGCGCTGCGCCTTCCAGGAATTTACCTCCGAGGATGCCGATACCGATCGCAGCACCGATTGCCGCCAGACCCATCATCACAGCGGCAGCCATGTACAGCAGATCCATATTCAGGTTTTCCATGACAGTCTCCAGTTTGTTTCAGTTAAAACGTAGTAGTGTTGGTAAAAAATCAATGCTCTTCAGATGCCATCGACAGATAGACAATCGTCAGAACCATGAAGATGAAGGCTTGCAGCGTAATAATCAGGATGTGGAAAATGGCCCAAGGCACATTCAGAACCCACTGTGACCACCACGGCAACAGACCAGCAATCAGAATGAAAATCAGCTCACCGGCATACATGTTGCCGAACAGTCGCAGACCGAGAGAGACCGGTTTGGACAGCAGGCTTACCCCTTCAAGGATTAAGTTGACAGGAATGAACGCCCAGTGATTGAACGGCTGCATGGTCAGTTCTTTAACGAACCCACCAACGCCTTTCATTTTGATGCTGTAGAAAATAATCAGGATGAACACGCCAAGCGCCATCGACAGGGTGATGTTCACGTCGGCAGACGGAACCACGCGCAGTGCTGGCAGGCCGAAAATGTGTTCGCCGATATAAGGAAGCAGGTCGATTGGCAGCAGGTCCATCAGGTTCATCAGGAAGACCCAGACGAACACGGTCAGCGCCAGCGGCGCGATAACCTTGCTCTTGCCATGGTACATGTCTTTGACGCTGCCATGGACGAAGCCGATGATCATTTCGATGAAGGTTTGGAATTTCCCTGGTACGCCGCTGGTCGCTTTCTTAGCAACGCTACGGAACATGGCAAGGAACAGCAGACCGAGAACCACCGAGAAGAACATGGAGTCAATGTTGAGCGTCCAGAAGGTGGCTGTGTGGTTGTGCGGATCCACCAGCGAGAATGTACGCAGGTCCAACTGAAGGTTGTTCAGATGGTGTCCTATGTAATCCTGCGGCGTCATATTTTCTGAAGCCATGATGCCTTTACCCTTTGTTGTTAATTACAGCTGGCGCCAGAACTTGTACCACCAGCACCAAAACCCACGTCACGATCAGTGGCAAAAATACCACTTTTAAAACGGCCAGCGCCACCGCCAGAAGGGCGAAGGTCAGCAACACCTTGAAGGCTTCACCGAAGGCGAAGGTCCAGGCCACACGGCCTTTTGCTGGTGTATGCGCCTGATGACGCCAGGCAAAAATTATAAACATCAGATTTGGCAAGACCACTGCCAAACCGCCGCATACAGCGGAAATGCCCCAGAAGGGGTCTTTGAGGCTGAACAGCAGTCCACTTGCCATTACTGCCAGTAACTGAATAAACAGAAGCTTGCGAGCAACGTTTCGACTCAAGAGCGACACTGACATCACGTTTTTACTCCTGCTCCCTTTGAGGTATGTCGCGTGTCGTATAAAACGTCCTTTAAGACGAAGAGTCAAGCATCAAAAAGCGGACAAATTATACGGTGACGCCCCGTGATTTCAAACAATAAGTAGCAAAATAGTGAATAAATGTTTAATTATTTTCCAACGGACAACTTTCCGTGCATTTCAGCGTTCTGTGAGCGGTCATACAAAACTGCAAATAACGAGGAAACACGGCAATTAAAGCGTGCATCAGATCACATAATAAACATTTCAAGCGCCCTTTAATGAATCAAGGACATAAAACACTATTTTTCATGCTTTTGATATTCAAGATAAAAAGTGAGGACATTATCTAAAACAACCTCACATACAATAAAAACCTTTTATTGACATTTATAATAAAAATTTAACATCACTACGCTGTTCATCATTGTCGATTTTTAGCACCCTGATATTTTCAAAGTTGACTATTTTGTCAGTGAATCACTTACGCTAAGTTAACCGCAAGAAAAGCCTTAGTAAAAACAAGGTTAAATGCAGCCCGTTAATATCGGGGGACGTCCTTTATTTTTGTAACATGCGCGGGCCACATTTTTTCCACATTTTTTGATAAAAATTAACTCGATTTTGGCTTAATCACCACCAGGTGCCGCTCCCCTTCCAACCGAGGAACATGCAGCTCAATCACCTCAACAATGTCATACCCTTCCGGCAGACTTTCCATTTCTTCTTTTTGCGCTAACCCTTTGAGCGCATAGAAGTGACCATTCGCTGCCGGCAGATGATGGCACCAGCTCACCATATCATTAAGCGATGCAAAAGCGCGGCTTATCACGCCATCAAACGGCGGCTCGGCCGGAAAGGCTTCCACGCGGCTCTGCACCGGGGTGACGTTATCCAGCTTCAGCTCGTGCTGCACCTGACGCAGGAAGCGCACGCGCTTGCCAAGGCTGTCCAGCAGGGTGAAATGTGACTCCGGACATACGATGGCCAACGGGATCCCCGGCAACCCCGGGCCCGTACCAACATCGATAAAGCGCGAGCCCTGCAGATAAGGCGCCACGATGATGCTGTCGAGAATATGACGCACCAGCATCTCATTCGGATCGCGAACGGAGGTCAGGTTATAGGCTTTGTTCCACTTATCGAGCAGTCCGACGTAAGCCACCAGCTGATTTTTCTGGTGATCGGTGAGCGAAATACCCGCTTCATCCAGCAGACGAGAAAGTTTGTTGAGCACGGTAAGTACCTTCAAAAAATAATGAGCCCGGAGGCGCTAACGCTTACCGGGCTATGAATGATAAAGGCGAACGCTGATTATGCAACTGGGAAATCAGCGCGGCAGGCAGCCGCAATCAGGCGCTGCGGCGCAGCATCCCCTGCTTTTTCAGCCAAACCAGCAAAATAGAGATCGCCGCCGGGGTGATCCCGGAGATACGTGACGCCTGCCCTATCGACGACGGTTTATGGTCGTTCAGTTTGGCAATCACCTCGTTAGACAGCCCAGTGACCTGGCGGTAGTCGAGGGTCGCTGGCAGCAAGGTATTCTCATTGCGCTGTTGTTTCTCAATCTCATCCTGCTGGCGCGCGATATAGCCCTCATACTTCACCTGGATCTCTACCTGTTCAGCCGCCTGACGATCTTCCAGTCCCGGGGTGAATGGCGAGAGTTGAACCAGCTGTTCGTAGGTCATTTCCGGACGACGCAGCAGATCTTCGCCGCTGGCTTCACGCGACAACGGCGCGGTCAGGTGAGCGTTCACTTCGTTGGCGCTCTCTGCCTGCGGATTCACCCAGGTAGATTTCAGACGCTGGCGTTCACGTTCGATGCTTTCCAGCTTCTCGTTGTAGCGCGCCCAGCGTTCGTCATCCACCAGACCCAGCTCACGCCCCTGTTCGGTCAAACGCAAATCGGCGTTGTCTTCGCGCAGCATCAGACGATATTCAGCGCGGGAAGTAAACATGCGGTACGGTTCTTTGGTACCCAGGGTGCAGAGGTCATCTACCAGCACGCCGAGGTAAGCCTGATCGCGGCGCGGCGCCCAGCCCTCTTTTTCCGCAGAGAAGCGGGCGGCGTTAAGTCCGGCCAGCAGCCCCTGAGCCGCCGCCTCTTCATAACCGGTGGTACCGTTGATTTGGCCGGCGAAGAACAGACCCTGAATAAATTTGCTCTCAAGCGTTGGCTTCAGATCGCGCGGGTCGAAGAAATCGTACTCAATAGCGTAGCCTGGACGGACGATCCGCGCATTCTCCATCCCCTGCATCGAGCGGACGATTTGCATTTGCACATCAAAGGGCAGGCTGGTGGATATACCGTTCGGATAAATTTCGTTTGAGGTCAGTCCTTCCGGCTCGAGGAAGATCTGATGCTGGTTGCGATCGGCAAAGCGCATGACTTTGTCTTCGATCGACGGGCAATAGCGAGGTCCGATCCCTTCGATCACTCCGGCGTACATAGGACTGCGATCGAGGTTATTGCGGATCACATCGTGGGTTTTCTCGTTAGTGTGGGTGATATAGCACGGTACCTGGCGCGGATGCTGATCCGCGGATCCCATGAACGAGAAGACCGGCATCGGGTTATCGCCATGCTGCTGCGCCAGCACGCTGAAATCGATGGTGCGCGCGTCAATACGCGGCGGAGTACCGGTTTTCAGACGACTTACGCGCAGAGGCAATTCACGCAGACGACGAGACAGCGGGATAGACGGCGGATCGCCGGCGCGGCCGCCGCTGTAGTTGTCCAGACCAATATGGATTTTGCCGTCAAGGAAGGTCCCGACGGTCAGCACCACCGCTTTAGCGCGGAATTTGAGGCCCATCTGGGTGACGGCGCCCACGACGCGATCGTTTTCGACAATCAGATCTTCAACCGCCTGCTGGAAGATCATCAGGTTCGGCTGGTTCTCCAGCGCGGTACGTACTGCCTGACGATAAAGCACGCGGTCAGCCTGGGCGCGGGTGGCGCGTACTGCCGGTCCTTTGCTGGCGTTTAGTATCCTAAACTGAATACCCGCCTGATCGATCGCTTTGGCCATCAAACCGCCGAGCGCATCCACTTCTTTTACCAGGTGTCCTTTCCCAATGCCGCCAATCGCCGGGTTGCAACTCATTTGCCCCAGCGTGTCGATATTGTGTGTCAAAAGCAGGGTTTGTTGACCCATACGCGCTGCGGCCATTGCGGCCTCAGTGCCTGCATGACCCCCGCCAATGATAATGACGTCAAAAGGATCCTGATAAAACATGGTGGTCTGCCTCGCATAAAGCGGTATGAAAATGGATTGAAGCCCGGGCCGTGGATTCTACTCAACTTTCGTCTTTCGAGAAAGACTCCGGGATCCTGAGTATTAAAAAGAAGATCTTTATATAGAGATCTGTTCTATTGTGATCTCTTATTAGGATCGACTCTCTTTGTGGATAAGTCGGATCCGCGAAGTAAGATCAAAAGCTTAAGAAGGATCACTATCTGTGAATGATCGGTGATCCTGGTCCGTATAAGCTGGGATCAGAATGAAGGGTTATGCACAGCTCAAAAACCATACTACGGTTATTCTTTGGATAACTACCGGTTGATCCAAGCTTTTAAGCATGGTTATCCACAGAAGATCGGACGATCTTTACAATTCTCAGAGCAAATTTTTCCAGGATCCCAGCCAGATTTCCGCTGGATCCTCCGGAATTTCGTGTTCAAGGACGTTGATCTTCAGCGTCTCACCGATCTGTTTTGCCCCGCAGGCCTTCAGCGCCGCTTCTAATTTATCGATCGCGCCGCAAAAGGTGTCGTATTCGCGGCTGCCGATCCCTATAGCGCCAAAGCGCACGGCGGAAAGATCGGCCTGCTTCTCCTGCAGCGCGTCATAGAAGGGAACCAGGTTGTCGGGAATGTCGCCGGCGCCATGGGTGGAAGAGATAATTAACCAGATCCCTTGCGCCTGCAGATCGTCCACCAGCGGACCGTGCTGGATTTCAGTGCTATAGCCGGCTTCTTCCAGCTTTTCCGCCAGATGCTCTGCTACATATTCCGCACTGCCCAGGGTGCTGCCGCTGATAAGTGTAATGTCTGCCATAGATCGCCGATCGCCCGCTCAACTGTTCAGAGTGGCGTATTGTACGCTGTGAGCGAGCTGGGATCTACCTGTGGAAAAATGTGGGATTAAAAAAAGCGATCAGGGCTTGATGGTGCGCATGATCGGGTTCTGCAGCACGATCAGAGTTTCAGTGGACTGAATTTCATCGATTGTTTGGATCTTGTTGATAAGTACCTGCTGCAGAGCATCGATGGATTTACACATCACCTTAATAAAGATGCTGTAGTGGCCGGTGGTGTAGTAAGCCTCGGTGACCTCCTCCAGACTTTCCAGGCGGGCGAGGGCGGAGGGATAGTCTTTGGCGCTTTTTAAAATAATGCCGATGAAGCAACCGACGTCGTAGCCCAGCTGCTTGGGGCTGACGTCAATGCGCGCGCCGGTAATGATACCCGCCTGCTTCATCTTTTCGACGCGCACGTGAATGGTGCCCGGGCTGACGCTGAACTGTTTGGCCAGTTCGGCATAGGCGGTACGGGCGTTGGCCATCAGCGCATCAAGAATGCCGCGGTCCAGATTGTCGATCTGATAATTTTCCATATCTTTTTCTTATGAAGTTTGAGGGTTCTTACTATTTTAGCGCCATATTTTAATGAATTAAAAGTTGATGAGCCTTTTTATTGATTGATTATTGTATTGCCGCCCTGTTTTGTTGCTTAATCAATGGCAACAGGACGCAGGAGTCATAAAAATGAAAACCGCATATATCGCAAAACAACGCCAGATCAGTTTCGTTAAATCCCACTTTTCCCGTCAGCTGGAAGAGAAGCTTGGCCTGATTGAAGTCCAGGCGCCAATCTTAAGCCGCGTGGGCGATGGGACGCAGGATAACTTGTCCGGCTGCGAGAAAGCGGTTCAGGTAAAAGTGAAAACACTGCCCGACGCCCAGTTCGAAGTGGTTCATTCGCTGGCGAAGTGGAAGCGTCAAACCCTGGGACAACACGACTTCAGCGCGGGCGAAGGGCTGTACACGCACATGAAAGCCCTTCGCCCCGATGAAGACCGTCTGACGCCTATCCATTCCGTCTATGTTGACCAGTGGGACTGGGAGCGCGTGATGGGGGATGAAGAGCGTCACGTCGGCACCCTGAAGGCAACCGTCGAGGCGATCTACGCCGGGATCAAAGCCACCGAGCTGGCGGTCAGCCAGGAGTTTGGCCTGACGCCGTTCCTGCCGGAACAGATCCATTTTGTTCACAGCCAGGAGCTGCTGAGCCGCTATCCGGAGCTTGATGCCAAAGGTCGTGAGCGGGCTATTGCCAAAGAGCTGGGCGCCGTCTTCTTAATTGGTATCGGCGGCAAACTAGCTGATGGCAAGCGCCACGACGTGCGTGCGCCGGATTATGATGACTGGAGTACTGAGGTTTCTGAAGGTTTTGCCGGCCTGAACGGCGATATCCTGGTGTGGAACCCGGTGCTGGAGGATGCGTTCGAGATCTCCTCGATGGGGATCCGCGTTGACGCCGAGGCGCTAAAGCGCCAGCTGGCGCTGACCGGCGATGAAGATCGCCTGAAACTGGAGTGGCACCAGGCGCTGCTGCGCGGCGAGATGCCGCAGACTATCGGCGGCGGCATTGGCCAGTCTCGTTTGACGATGCTGTTGCTGCAGCTTGACCATATCGGTCAGGTGCAGTGCGGCGTATGGCCAGCGCAGGTTCGCGAAAGCGTTTCCGCGCTGCTGTAACGATTAGCGCCGCCAGCGTCGCAGCAGGCGGCTACGCAGCCCGGTGTCAAAGCGCCAGATATGATCGAAGATGCGCATGATGCCGGGTTTGCCGTGAACCGACATCGCCACCGCGTGAAAACGGTGCTGATGCTTACGCTGTAACTCCCCCACCCGAGCAATCACCTCATCCGGCAACCGTTGGGCAATAAAGTCGGAGATCACCACGGCATCCGCATCCACCCACTGCGGGTTTTGCAAACGTTCAATAATGGCGCGAAAACAGCTGGCCAGATCGGTGCCGCCGCGAAAACGCTGGCTCAGGAAACGGATCGCCTGCTCCAGTCCGCTCTCGCTGGTCAACTCGTAATGCACCACTTCGCTGGAGAACAGCATAATGAAGCAGCGACGGTTATCGGCCAGCGCGATGCGCATCAGGGCCAGACAAAAGGCCTTAGCGCACTGTTCGTTAAAACCGCCCATCGATCCTGACGTATCGACGCAGACAATGAACGGCCCGCGCGGTTGCTCATCAAAATCCTGCCGCGTTACCGGGCGTTCGGTAATTTTCTCGCGCCAGGCATCGCCGTGTAGCCGGTAGGTGAGCAGCTGTTTCTCCACCAGCTTGCGATAAAATTCAAACTCCAGCTCCGTGATGCCAAGCGTCGCCAGCTCCGGCGGCAGCAGACGTAGAATGTCGTCACTCTGTTGGAGGCCGTCGACCTGTTCAGGCACCGTTGCCGGCTCGCGTACCAGGCTGCGGAAGGTTTCCATCGGCGCATCTTTCTTCGGCACGGATTTCGCTTCCCTTGAACGCCCCAGCTGTTCCGCCAGCTGCAGCAGCTCCGGTTGCTGGTTAAGAAAATCGCCATAGCGCACGATCAGCTGGTAGTCGCCTCGTTTGAGTTCGCCGGCGCTCATATCCCACAGGCGTCCGGCGGCGGTATCATTTTCCGCCAGCACCGGATCGAGCTGACCGCTGAGCGTCATTCGTTCCTGGACCTCACTGAGCAACTGGTCGCGCTCCTCGTCCAGCAGCTGCTGGTTAAGGCTGGTGGCTTGCACCACCAGGCTCAGGCGCCAGCGCTGTAAAAACAGCGTATGCAGCGCCGGGGTAAAGGTGGCATTGTCATCCACCAGCTTCTGCGCCTGGGCGGCAAAAGGGGACTGGAGCTGGTGCAGTTTGCCGAGAATTTGCGGGAGCTGGACGATAAACTGCGAGGTAGAGAGCAGCTGAGTCTGCTGATAGGTTTGCACTTCGGCGTCCAGATCCGGCGGGATGTTAACTTCTTTTAAGCGGGCGCGAACGGCTTCCCGCCAGCGCGGAATATCCGCCGCGATGATGTTTTTCAGGCGGGGAAATTTTTCAAAGAACACCGCCAGCTGAGGAGAGGCCAACAGCGCCAGCAGCATCTCCTCGATCATTCCCTCTTCGCTGACTGCCAGCATGACATTCAGCATATCGAGCGTCATGGCTGCTTCGCCTGTTTAATCTGCGCGCCGACGTCCTGCAGGCTGGCTTCGATTCTTCCCAGCCATTCGACCGGGATAAACAGGCACTTTTGCTGCTCGCTGAAGCGGTTGTGTTGCTGGTGCCACTCATCATCCAGCGCTTCCAGCTGCTGGCGAATTTCCGCCGGCATATTCTCCTGCGCTGCGCTGCCGGGCAGCGCGAGGCGTGAGCCCTGCAGGCTCACATCGCGGACGACCAGATGCTGGCTGGTGTCGACATCCATATTGAGTAGTTGAGCAAAGCCGATCCCGTTGAGCTTACCGCGGATCTCGCCGCCCTTTTCCAGCCAGTTGGCTAACGCCTCGCGTTCAAAAGTAATGTGGATCACTTCCATATCGTGAAGTTTGAGCGGCTGCTGCAGCAGCAGCGTCAGGGTGGTCCCCTGGATCTCCGCCGGCAGTTCATAGTGCGGTTTGCGGCTAAACATCCCGCCAAGGCGGGTGACCTTCAGCGCCGTTTTGTCGCTTTGCTGTTGTTGGATCTGAATGCGTCGCTGCACAATCGCCCCCAACCGCGTCAGCATCGCCTGCTGTTGCCAGGCGTGACAGGTCATGAGCGTTTCCAGCTGCTGCGACATCAGGTTCATACTTTCGACGTTGTGCCACAGACAATCTTTCAGCAGGATTAGGTCAATCGGCGCGATGCTGTCGCGGCCGCTGAAGAAGGCGCTGGCCTGCAGCAGGCGAATAGCCTTTTTCCAGCGGCGATCCGAGACGTAGGGGGCATTTGGCAGGGCGTCCAGCTGCTGGCGGAGCTGGAATATCAGCTCAAACACCGCGTCCGGCAGTTTAATATTGCCGATCTGCTGCTGCCATTGGGTAAATTCCTCGTCGCTCACCTGCAGCGCGCTGGGCACTGGATTGCTGTTTTCATCCTGCTGGCTGACCAGCATCGAACGGAAATTACCTTTATCCTGCACTTTATCAAGCCATAGACGGATCAGCATTCGGTCATACAGCGCTTCCAGGCTGCTGTCGGCTTCCGGGAGTTCGTTCGACGCGGCCACCAGCAGGCGCATTGGGATTTTCTCTTCATGCGCGCCATTGCGGAAGTGACGTTCGTTAATCGCCGTCAGTAGGGTGTTGAGGATAGCCGGACCTGCTTTCCATATTTCATCGAGAAACACGATTTCCGCTTCCGGCAGGTAGCCGGCGGTTAAACGTTCGTAACGGCCTTCATCTTTCAGCGCCTGAATGGACAGTGGCCCAAAAACCTCTTCCGGGGTGGAGAAGCGGGTCATCAGGTATTCAAAAGCGCGCGCCTGCTGGAAGGCGAATTTGAGGCGGCGGGCAATCAGGCTTTTGGCGATCCCCGGTGGACCAAGCAAAAAAACGCTCTCGCCGCTGAGCGCCGCCAGCAGGCAGAGGCGTATCGCGTGGCTGCGTTCAAAGAGTCCTTTTTCGAGTGCCGCGCTGAGCCGGGAAATTCTTTCAGCCAGTAAATGTGTTTGAGCCATAATTGAGTTGCGTGCTTTGTCATGTATCGTTATTGGGACGAGTATAGATGTTAGAGCCGGGGCGGTAATAGCCTGAAGAATCGATTTATTTTTTTTGAGCCAGGTTAATATGGTGTCTGTTAGGGGTACGATTTCACAAATAATCGTGCATACTGTGCGCTTTTTGTGGGCCAAGGGACTAGGCACACATTTGTTTTATAAACGAAAAGACTAGTCTATGAGCACTGATAATAAACAATCGTTGCCGGCGTTAACGCTGGCGGCCATCGGCGTGGTGTACGGCGATATCGGTACCAGTCCACTGTATACCCTGCGCGAATGCCTGTCAGGTCAGTTTGGCTTTGGCGTAGAGCGCGATGCCGTTTTTGGCTTTTTGTCGCTGATTTTCTGGCTGTTAATCTTTACCGTATCGATTAAATACATCACCTTCGTGATGCGGGCGGATAACGCCGGGGAAGGCGGGATCTTAACGCTGATGTCGCTGGCCGGACGTAATACCTCGGCCAGAATGACCTCCGTGCTGGTGATCCTCGGCCTTATCGGCGGCAGTTTCTTCTATGGCGAAGTGGTGATTACCCCGGCGATTTCGGTAATGTCGGCGATAGAGGGGTTAGAAATTATCGCCCCGCAGCTGGATACCTGGATTGTCCCTATCTCCATTATCGTGCTCACCCTGCTGTTTGTGATCCAGAAGCACGGGACTGGCATGGTCGGCAAGCTGTTTGCGCCGATTATGCTGATCTGGTTCCTGTTACTGGCGGTGCTGGGCGCGCGAAGCATTTACGCTAATCCGGAAGTTCTGCAGGCGCTGAACCCCTACTGGGCTGTGCACTTCTTCCTGCAATACAAGACCGTTTCCTTTATTGCGCTTGGCGCGGTGGTGCTGTCGATTACCGGGGTGGAAGCGCTGTACGCCGATATGGGCCACTTCGGCAAACTGCCGATCCGCGTTGCCTGGTTCTCCGTCGTGCTGCCCTCGTTGGTGCTGAACTATTTTGGCCAGGGCGCGCTGCTGCTGAAGCACCCGGAAGCGATTAAAAACCCGTTCTTCCTGCTGGCGCCTGAGTGGGCGCTGATCCCGATGCTGATTATCGCCACGCTGGCGACGGTTATCGCCTCCCAGGCAGTGATTTCCGGGGTCTTCTCCCTGACCCGTCAGGCAGTGCGTCTGGGCTATCTGTCGCCGATGCGCATTATCCATACCTCGGAAATGGAGTCCGGGCAGATTTACATTCCGTTCATTAACTGGCTGCTGTACGTTTCTGTGGTCATCGTTATCGTCAGCTTTGAGCATTCGTCTAACCTGGCGGCGGCGTATGGTATCGCCGTAACGGGCACCATGGTGCTGACCTCCATTCTGTCGGCGACCGTGGCGCGCAAAAACTGGCACTGGAACAAGCTGTTTGTCGGTCTGATGCTGGTGGCCTTCCTGTGCATTGATATTCCGCTGTTCTCGGCGAACCTCGATAAGATTGTCTCCGGCGGCTGGCTACCGTTGTCCCTGGGGATGGTGATGTTTACGGTGATGACGACCTGGAAGAGCGAGCGTTTCCGCCTGCTGCGCCGGATGCACGAGCATGGCAACTCGCTGGAAGCGATGATCTCTTCGCTGGAGAAGTCACCGCCAGTGCGTGTGCCGGGTACTGCGGTGTATATGTCCCGCGCCCTGAACGTGATCCCGTTTGCCCTGCTGCATAACCTGAAGCACAACAAGGTGCTGCATGAGCGAGTGATCCTCCTGACCCTGCGTACCGAAGATGCGCCTTACGTGCATAACGTTCGCCGGGTGCAGATTGAGCAGCTGTCACCGTCCTTCTGGCGGGTGGTGGCCAGCTACGGCTGGCGGGAAACGCCTAACGTTGAAGAGGTGTTCCACCGCTGTGGCCTGGAAGGACTCAGCTGCCGGATGATGGAGACCTCGTTCTTTATGTCGCATGAGTCGCTGATTATCGGTAAACGGCCATGGTATCTGCGCCTGCGCGGCAAGCTTTATCTGCTGCTGCAGCGTAACGCCCTGCGGGCGCCGGATCAGTTTGAGATCCCGCCAAACCGGGTTATCGAGCTCGGTACCCAGGTCGAAATCTGATGTCAAAAAAGCCCTTCCGTTGCGAAGGGCTTTTTGTTTCTCACTCCGGTTGTTATGTCCTGTTGCTGTCTCGCGAAACGTTTCGATGGCGATCACATTTCTCTCTTCTGGTGATGGTTTTCTGCTCACGCATTGATAATAATTATTTTAGCGAAACGTTTCGCTAGTGGAGCAAAAGAGAAAAAATGAAAAAAGGCACCGTACTTAACGCTGATATTTCCGCGGTCATTTCCCGCCTGGGCCACACCGATACGCTGGTGGTCTGCGATGCCGGATTACCGGTTCCCCGCAGCAGCACGCGCATTGATATGGCGCTGACTCAGGGCGTACCTTCATTTATGCAGGTGCTGGAAGTGGTGACGACGGAAATGCAGGTTGAAGCGGCTGTCATCGCGGAAGAGATTAAAACCCATAATCCGCAGCTCCACGCGACGTTGCTCACTCACCTCGAGCAGCTGCAGCAGCACCAGGGAACTACCATTGAAATTCGTTACACCAGCCATGAGCAGTTCAAAAAACAAACCGCAGACAGTCAGGCGGTAATTCGCAGCGGGGAGTGTTCCCCGTTTGCGAATATCATTCTCTGTGCCGGCGTCACGTTCTGAGGTCGCCGTCATGGAAGCCTTATTGCAACTGAAAGGGATCGACAAAGCGTTCCCTGGCGTCAAGGCGCTCTCCGGCGCGGCGCTGAATGTCTATGCCGGCCGGGTGATGGCGCTGGTAGGGGAAAATGGCGCCGGCAAGTCCACTATGATGAAGGTGTTGACCGGGATCTACACCCGTGATGCCGGCTCTTTGCTGTGGTTAGGCAAAGAGACGACCTTTAACGGCCCAAAATCCTCCCAGGAAGCCGGGATCGGCATTATCCATCAGGAACTGAACCTGATCCCTCAGTTGACGATCGCCGAGAACATCTTCCTTGGCCGCGAGTTCGTTAACCGTTTTGGCAAAATCGACTGGAAGCAGATGTATGCCGAAGCCGACAAGCTGTTGGCAAAGCTGAATCTCCGCTTTACCAGCCAGAAACTGGTGGGCGATCTATCGATTGGCGATCAGCAAATGGTGGAGATCGCCAAAGTGCTGAGCTTCGAATCGAAAGTCATCATTATGGATGAACCGACCGATGCGCTGACCGATACCGAAACCGAATCGCTGTTCCGCGTCATCCGCGAACTGAAGTCGCAGGGGCGCGGTATCGTCTATATCTCCCACCGTATGAAAGAGATCTTCGAGATTTGCGACGACGTGACGGTCTTTCGTGACGGGCAGTTTATCGCCGAGCGCGAGGTCTCGTCGCTGGATGAGGACCGACTTATCGAGATGATGGTCGGCCGTAAGCTGGAAGACCAATATCCCCACCTCGATAAGGCGCCCGGCGCGGTGCGCCTGAAGGTCGACAACCTCTGCGGCCCGGGGGTGGATAACGTGACCTTTACCCTGCGCCAGGGGGAGATCCTCGGCGTTGCCGGGCTGATGGGCGCCGGGCGGACCGAACTGATGAAAGTGCTGTACGGCGCGCTGCCGCGCAGCAGCGGTTCCGTGACGCTCGATGGCCGCGAAGTGGTGACCCGTTCGCCGCAGGATGGTCTGGCGAACGGCATTGTCTATATCTCCGAAGACCGTAAGCGCGATGGTCTGGTTCTCGGGATGTCGGTAAAAGAAAACATGTCCCTGACGGCGTTGCGCTATTTCAGCCGGGCGGGCGGTAGTCTTAAGCATAAAGATGAACAGCAGGCGGTAAGTGATTTCATCCGCCTGTTTAACGTGAAAACGCCGTCCATGGAGCAGGCGATCGGCCTGCTCTCCGGCGGCAACCAGCAAAAGGTCGCCATCGCCCGCGGGCTGATGACCCGGCCGAAGGTGCTGATCCTCGATGAACCGACCCGCGGCGTCGACGTCGGGGCGAAGAAAGAGATCTACCAGCTCATCAACCAGTTCAAAGCCGACGGCCTGAGCATCATTCTGGTCTCCTCCGAGATGCCGGAAGTGTTGGGCATGAGCGATCGCATCATAGTGATGCATGAAGGGCATCTCGGCGGTGAATTCACACGCGAGCAGGCCACCCAGGAAGTATTGATGGCTGCCGCTGTGGGCAAGCTTAACCGTGTGAATCAGGAGTAAGAAAGATGACAACCCAGGCTGTTTCTGGTCGCCGCTATTTCACAAAAGCGTGGCTGATGGAGCAAAAATCGCTGATTGCCCTGCTGGTGCTGATCGCGGTGGTATCGACCATGAGCCCCAACTTTTTTACCGTCAATAACCTGTTCAATATTCTGCAGCAAACCTCCGTTAACGCCATTATGGCGGTAGGGATGACGCTGGTCATACTGACCTCGGGGATCGATCTGTCCGTCGGCTCCCTGCTGGCGCTCACCGGTGCGGTGGCAGCGTCGATCGTTGGCATTGAGGTTAATGCGCTGGTGGCGGTCGCGGCTGCCCTCGCATTAGGTGCGGCGATCGGCGCAGTCACCGGGGTGATTGTAGCGAGAGGCCGCGTGCAGGCCTTCATCGCCACCCTGGTGATGATGCTGCTGCTGCGCGGCGTAACCATGGTGTACACCAACGGCAGCCCGATCAATACCGGCTTTAGCGATAATGCCGATCTGTTTGGCTGGTTTGGCATCGGGCGTCCGCTGGGGATCCCGACGCCGGTATGGATCATGGCGATTGTCTTCCTGGCGGCCTGGTACATGCTGCACCATACTCGCCTGGGCCGTTATATTTATGCCCTGGGCGGTAATGAAGCGGCGACGCGTCTGTCCGGGATTAGCGTCAATAAAGTTAAAATTATCGTTTACGCCTTGTGCGGAATGCTGGCTTCGCTGGCCGGGATCATCGAAGTGGCGCGTCTCTCCTCCGCGCAGCCGACAGCGGGGACGGGCTATGAGCTGGACGCCATTGCGGCGGTGGTGCTCGGCGGCACCAGCCTCGCTGGTGGCAAAGGACGCATTGTCGGCACGCTGATTGGTGCGCTGATCCTTGGCTTCCTGAATAATGGTCTTAATCTTTTAGGCGTTTCTTCCTATTACCAGATGATCGTTAAAGCGGTGGTGATTTTGCTGGCGGTACTGGTAGATAACAAAAAGCAGTAACTGAGAACTCTACAGGACATCTTAACTATGAATATGAAAAAACTGGCGACCCTGGTCTCTGCTGTTGCGCTAAGTGCGACCGTTAGCGCGAACGCGATGGCCAAAGACACCATCGCTCTGGTTATCTCTACCCTCAACAACCCGTTCTTCGTGTCGCTGAAAGACGGCGCGCAAAAAGAAGCTGACAAGCTGGGCTACAACCTGGTGGTGCTGGATTCCCAGAACAACCCGGCGAAAGAACTGGCGAACGTCCAGGATTTAACGGTGCGCGGCACCAAGCTGCTGCTGATCAACCCCACCGACTCTGATGCCGTCGGCAACGCCGTGAAGATGGCGAATCAGGCGAAAATCCCGGTCATCACTCTCGACCGTCAGGCGACAAAAGGCGATGTTGTGAGCCATATCGCCTCTGACAACGTGCAGGGTGGGAAAATGGCTGGCGATTACATCGCGAAAAAAGTGGGTGAAAGTGCAAAAGTCATTGAGCTGCAGGGCATTGCCGGAACTTCTGCGGCGCGCGAGCGTGGCGAAGGCTTTAAACAGGCCGTGGCGGCGCACAAATTCAACGTCCTGGCCAGCCAGCCGGCCGATTTCGACCGCACCAAAGGCCTGAACGTGATGCAGAACCTGCTGACCGCACATCCTGACGTCCAGGCAGTGTTCGCGCAAAATGATGAAATGGCGCTGGGCGCCCTGCGCGCGCTGCAGACCGCAGGCAAGTCCGATGTGATGGTGGTTGGATTTGACGGCACTCCGGATGGCGAAAAAGCAGTAAACAGTGGCAAACTGGCGGCGACCGTCGCACAGTTGCCGGAGCAGATCGGCGCGAAAGGCGTTGAGACTGCTGATAAGGTACTGAAGGGCGAAAAAGTGGAAGCTAACTACCCGGTTGAGCTGAAGCTGGTCGTTAAGCAGTAATATGCGATTCGGACTGGCAACGGTCCGAGGGACAATATAAAAAAAGAAAAGCAGGGCATGCGCCACCGGATCCCGGTGGAGCGCTTTCCCGGGAACAGAAATGATGAAAACTGCAGGCAAACTTGTCGTCCTTGGCAGTATCAATGCCGATCACATTCTTAACCTTGACGCTTTCCCGACGCCGGGCGAAACCGTCACCGGCCACCATTATCAGGTGGCGTTCGGTGGAAAAGGGGCCAACCAGGCGGTGGCCGCCGGGCGCAGCGGAGCGGATATCGCGTTTATCGCCTGCACCGGCGATGACGATATCGGTGAACGCATCCGTCGTCAGCTGGCGAGCGATAAAATCGACGTGGCGCCCGTGCGCGCGGTTGCCGGGGAAGCGACCGGGGTGGCATTAATTTTCGTTAACGCTGAAGGTGAGAATGTCATCGGTATTCATGCCGGCGCCAATGCGGCGCTTTCCGTCTCCCAGGTTGAGGCGGAAAAAGAGCGTATCGCCAGCGCACAGGCGTTGTTGATGCAGCTGGAGTCGCCGCTGGAGAGCGTCATAGCGGCGGCGAAAATCGCCCATCACCATCACACCACCGTGGTGCTGAACCCCGCGCCAGCGCGTGAACTACCGGATGAACTGCTGGCGCTGGTGGATATTATTACCCCTAACGAAACCGAAGCGGAAAAGCTGACCGGTATTCGCGTTGAGAGTGACGAAGATGCGGCAAAAGCCGCCAACGTGCTGCATGCCAAAGGCATTGGTACGGTGATGATCACCCTCGGCAGCCGCGGCGTCTGGCTCAGTGCCGAAGGCGAAAGCCGCCGGATCCCAGGGTTTCGCGTACAGGCCATTGATACTATCGCGGCCGGTGATACCTTTAACGGCGCGCTGGTGACCGCGCTGCTGGAAGGGACCGCCCTGCCGGAGGCGATTCGCTTTGCGCATGCCGCAGCGGCGATCGCCGTAACCCGCAAAGGCGCTCAGCCGTCCGTGCCTTGGCGCACAGAGATCGATGAATTTTTAGCGCAACAGGGGTAATGCTTGGCTACGATGAAAGATGTGGCCCGCATCGCGGGCGTTTCCACATCGACGGTGTCACACGTCATCAATAAGGACCGCTTTGTCAGCGAGGCGATTACCGCCAAAGTTGACGCTGCGATCAAAAGCCTCAACTACGCCCCCTCTGCGCTGGCGCGTAGCCTCAAGCTCAATCAAACCCGTACCATCGGCATGCTGATCACCGCCAGTACCAATCCGTTTTATTCGGAGCTGGTGCGGGGCGTGGAGCGTAGCTGCTTTGAGCGGGGTTATAGCCTCGTGCTCTGCAATACCGAAGGTGATGAGCAGCGAATGAATCGTAATCTGGAGACGCTAATGCAAAAACGCGTCGATGGATTACTCCTGCTGTGCACGGAGACCCATCAGCCCTCCCCGGAAATCATGCAGCGCTATCCGTCGGTACCGACGGTTATGATGGACTGGGCCCCCTTTGATGGCGATAGCGATCTGATTCAGGATAACTCGCTGCTCGGCGGCGATATGGCGACCCAGTATCTGATTGACCAGGGGCATTCACGCATTGCCTGTATTGCCGGCCCGCTGGATAAAACCCCGGCGCGCCTGCGTCTTGAAGGCTATCATGCCGCGATGGCGCGCTGCGGCCTGCCGGTTGCCGAAGGATACGTGGTGACCAGTGATTTTGAGTTTGGCGGCGGGTTTAGCGCGATGCAGCAGCTGCTGGCGTTGCCGCAGCGTCCGCAGGCGGTGTTTGTCGGTAACGATGCGATGGCGGTTGGCGCTTATCAGGCGTTATACCAGGCCGGGCTGCAGATTCCGCAGGATATGGCGTTGGTGGGCTACGATGATATTGAGCTGGCACGTTATATGACGCCGCCATTGACCACCATTCACCAGCCAAAGGATGAGCTGGGGGAACTGGCCATCGACGTACTGATCCATCGCATGGCCGATCCGCAGCAAAAACAGCAGCGCGTTCAGTTAACGCCGGAGCTGGTGGTTCGCGGTTCCGCTTAGCGTTTATGCCGCTCGCTAATCAGGTTGCGGCCATCCTTCGCTCTTAACAGCATAAACATCAGCGCCGATATAATGGTTATCACGCCCATGGTTATAAAGGTGTAGTGAAACTGCTGTACCGTGCTTGCATTATCAAAACCTTCATAGAAGCGTAGCACCGCAGCGCTGATGGCCACCCCGAGACTAATTGAAAGCTGCTGGGTGACGGCCAGCAGGCTGTTGCCGCTGCTGGCATTATCATCGGTCAGATCGGCCAGGGTAATGGTATTCATGGCGGTAAACTGCGTGGACATCGCCATCCCCAGCACGAACAGCGGCAGAAGAAGCATCCACAGCGGCATCTCTGGCGACTGCAGCGAGAACTGGGCGATCATAAGGCCAATAAACACGGTGATCCCCACCAGGGTCTTACGATAGCCAAACCAGCGCAGCACCTGGGTAACGGTGGATTTCGCAATAATCGAGCCGATAGCGGTGGGGGCGATCATACAGCCGGCGATAATGGCCGGATAGCCGAAACCAACCTGCAGCATCAGCGGCATCAGAAACGGTACGCAGCCGGTACCTAACCGCGTGGCGAGGTTGCCGGCAATGCCGACCGAGAACGTATGGGTCTTAAATAAAGAGAGCGAGATAAGCGGCGTCGGATGGCGACGCGCGTGACGCACATAGGCCACGAGCAGTAACAGACTGACGGCAATCACGGCCAGCGCCTGCCATGTCGCCACGATTTTTTCCCCAAACAGTTCAATACCGCTGGAAAATAACACCAGACTTAAGCCAAATAACAGAAAACCGCCTATATCGAAGCGTCGGCGCGGCGTTGTGAAATTTGGCATGTATTTACGGGCGTACAGAATGCCAATTACGCCGATCGGAATGTTTATCAGGAAAATCCAATGCCAGCTGGCCCAGGTAACAAATACCCCGCCGAGTACCGGGCCCAGAATCGGCCCCACCAATCCCGGCATGGTGACAAAGTTCAGGACCGGCAACAGTTCGCTGCGGGGGTAGGCACGCAGCAGGGCCAGCCTCGCCACCGGCATCATCATCGCCCCACCGATCCCCTGAATTACGCGAAAAATGACCAGTTCCGTTAAGGAACTGGAGAGGGCGCAGGCGAGGGAACCGAGGGTGAACAGGCTAACGGCGATGATAAAGACCCGGCGCGTGCCGAAGCGATCGGCCAGCCAGCCGCTGACCGGGATCAGCATCGCCACCGTCAGCGTATAGCTGATAATGGCCGACTGCATCGCTAAGGGAGAACGATTAAGACTGTGGGCGATAGCCGGGAGGGCGGTGTTAAGAATGGTGGCATCCAGCGCCTGCATAAAGAAGGCCATCGCCGCGATCCACGGCAGGCCAGCCATGCTGCGCCCTTTTTTTCCGCTCATGCCAAATCCTTGTTATTGATTTACGTGGTGTGGGGCGTTCAACAATGCCTGGCAGGCGAGCAACGCCCCCGGCGCATCACTGTTAAGAATGGCATCGACAATCGCCTGGTGGAGATCGAGCTTCACCACTTCATTTTGCGTAATCGACGTGAAGTAGGTGTGGTAGACCGAATGAAACAGCGAGGCGAAAGAGCTGAGGAAAGGATTACCGCTCATTTCATAGATATGTTCATGCCAGGCCATATCGACTTCTATCCAGCGTTCGCGCTGAAAATGGCGTTTCAGAGCAATCATCTCTTCCATTAATGTATTGAGCTGCGCTTTTTGCCCGGCGGTGCCGTTGGCGGCGGCGAGAAAGCAGGCCTGTGGCTCCAGGCTGCTGCGCATGACGAGAAAGTGGCTTACCACCTCTTCGAAGTTATCTTCTGTTAGCCACCAGGAGAGCAGTTCCTTATCAAGGAAATTCCAGCTGCTGCGCGGCATCACCCGGGTGCCAATGCGAGGGCGGGGCAGCAGCATGCCTTTTGCAGTAAGCGTCTTCACCGCTTCGCGGACGGCGGTACGGCTTACGCCGAACTGCTCCCCCAACTCCATTTCGCCGGGAAGAATGCTTTCCGGCTGATATTCGCCAGTCAGTATTTTTTGGGCGAGCTTTTCGGCCAGTACCCAGGAAATGTTCTTTTGTGCCGCCAGTTGCTGTGCGCTTAAAGACATAAATGCCGTTCCTTTCTTTCCTCTACTCTAACAGTATGCCACCAGGCGCCCCGTTTCGTCGGTTAAAACGGCAAAACGGCGGTTTTTTGCGACATTCCTCGCCGCATTGTTGAAAAAAGAGACGGTTGAAAACTTTTTTTGCATTTCCCCTTGTCACCTCAGAATTACTCCCTATAATGCGCCTCCACTGACACGGAACAACGGCAAACAAGCCGCCGGGTCAGCGAGGTTCCGGTGAGAACCTCGCAGAGAAAAGCAAAAATAAATGCTTGACTCTGCAGCGGGAAGGCGTAATATGCACACCCCGCGCCGCAGCGAAAACGAAGCGGCACTGCTCTTTAACAATTTATCAGACAATCTGTGTGGGCACTCAAAGTGACATGGATTCTTAACGTCCTCGGACGAAAAATGAATACCAAGTCTCAAGAGTGAACACGTAATTCATTACGAAGTTTAATTCTTTGAGCATCAAACTTAAATTGAAGAGTTTGATCATGGCTCAGATTGAACGCTGGCGGCAGGCCTAACACATGCAAGTCGAGCGGTAGCACAGAGAGCTTGCTCTCGGGTGACGAGCGGCGGACGGGTGAGTAATGTCTGGGAAACTGCCTGATGGAGGGGGATAACTACTGGAAACGGTAGCTAATACCGCATAACGTCGCAAGACCAAAGTGGGGGACCTTCGGGCCTCATGCCATCAGATGTGCCCAGATGGGATTAGCTAGTAGGTGGGGTAACGGCTCACCTAGGCGACGATCCCTAGCTGGTCTGAGAGGATGACCAGCCACACTGGAACTGAGACACGGTCCAGACTCCTACGGGAGGCAGCAGTGGGGAATATTGCACAATGGGCGCAAGCCTGATGCAGCCATGCCGCGTGTGTGAAGAAGGCCTTCGGGTTGTAAAGCACTTTCAGCGGGGAGGAAGGCGATAAGGTTAATAACCTTGTCGATTGACGTTACCCGCAGAAGAAGCACCGGCTAACTCCGTGCCAGCAGCCGCGGTAATACGGAGGGTGCAAGCGTTAATCGGAATTACTGGGCGTAAAGCGCACGCAGGCGGTCTGTCAAGTCGGATGTGAAATCCCCGGGCTCAACCTGGGAACTGCATTCGAAACTGGCAGGCTAGAGTCTTGTAGAGGGGGGTAGAATTCCAGGTGTAGCGGTGAAATGCGTAGAGATCTGGAGGAATACCGGTGGCGAAGGCGGCCCCCTGGACAAAGACTGACGCTCAGGTGCGAAAGCGTGGGGAGCAAACAGGATTAGATACCCTGGTAGTCCACGCCGTAAACGATGTCGATTTGGAGGTTGTGCCCTTGAGGCGTGGCTTCCGGAGCTAACGCGTTAAATCGACCGCCTGGGGAGTACGGCCGCAAGGTTAAAACTCAAATGAATTGACGGGGGCCCGCACAAGCGGTGGAGCATGTGGTTTAATTCGATGCAACGCGAAGAACCTTACCTGGTCTTGACATCCACAGAACTTTCCAGAGATGGATTGGTGCCTTCGGGAACTGTGAGACAGGTGCTGCATGGCTGTCGTCAGCTCGTGTTGTGAAATGTTGGGTTAAGTCCCGCAACGAGCGCAACCCTTATCCTTTGTTGCCAGCGGTTCGGCCGGGAACTCAAAGGAGACTGCCAGTGATAAACTGGAGGAAGGTGGGGATGACGTCAAGTCATCATGGCCCTTACGACCAGGGCTACACACGTGCTACAATGGCATATACAAAGAGAAGCGACCTCGCGAGAGCAAGCGGACCTCATAAAGTATGTCGTAGTCCGGATTGGAGTCTGCAACTCGACTCCATGAAGTCGGAATCGCTAGTAATCGTAGATCAGAATGCTACGGTGAATACGTTCCCGGGCCTTGTACACACCGCCCGTCACACCATGGGAGTGGGTTGCAAAAGAAGTAGGTAGCTTAACCTTCGGGAGGGCGCTTACCACTTTGTGATTCATGACTGGGGTGAAGTCGTAACAAGGTAACCGTAGGGGAACCTGCGGTTGGATCACCTCCTTACCTTAAAGAACCTGCCTTTGTAGTGCTCACACAGATTGTCTGATGAACGTAAAGAAGCAAGGCGTCTTGCGATTGAGACTTCAGTGTCCCCTTCGTCTAGAGGCCCAGGACACCGCCCTTTCACGGCGGTAACAGGGGTTCGAATCCCCTAGGGGACGCCACTTGCTGGTTCGTGAGTGAAAGACGCGTGCCGATGTATCTCAAAACTCATCTTCGGGTGACGTTTGAGATATTTGCTCTTTAAAAATCTGGATCAAGCTGAAAATTGAAACGACACACAGTTAATGTGTGTTCGAGTCTCTCAAATTTTCGCAATCAGAAGTGAAACATCTTCGGGTTGTGAGGTTAAGCGACTAAGCGTACACGGTGGATGCCCTGGCAGTCAGAGGCGATGAAGGACGTGCTAATCTGCGAAAAGCGTCGGTAAGGTGATATGAACCGTTATAACCGGCGATGTCCGAATGGGGAAACCCAGTGTGATTCGTCACACTATCGTTAACTGAATACATAGGTTAACGAGGCGAACCGGGGGAACTGAAACATCTAAGTACCCCGAGGAAAAGAAATCAACCGAGATTCCCCCAGTAGCGGCGAGCGAACGGGGAGCAGCCCAGAGTCTGAATCAGCTTGTGTGTTAGTGGAACGGTCTGGAAAGTCCGACGGTACAGGGTGATAGTCCCGTACACCAAAATGCACAGGTTGTGAACTCGAAGAGTAGGGCGGGACACGTGGTATCCTGTCTGAATATGGGGGGACCATCCTCCAAGGCTAAATACTCCTGACTGACCGATAGTGAACCAGTACCGTGAGGGAAAGGCGAAAAGAACCCCGGCGAGGGGAGTGAAAAAGAACCTGAAACCGTGTACGTACAAGCAGTGGGAGCACCTTCGGGTGTGACTGCGTACCTTTTGTATAATGGGTCAGCGACTTATATTCTGTAGCAAGGTTAACCGTATAGGGGAGCCGCAGGGAAACCGAGTCTTAACTGGGCGTTAAGTTGCAGGGTATAGACCCGAAACCCGGTGATCTAGCCATGGGCAGGTTGAAGGTTGGGTAACACTAACTGGAGGACCGAACCGACTAATGTTGAAAAATTAGCGGATGACTTGTGGCTGGGGGTGAAAGGCCAATCAAACCGGGAGATAGCTGGTTCTCCCCGAAAGCTATTTAGGTAGCGCCTCGTGAATTCATCTTCGGGGGTAGAGCACTGTTTCGGCTAGGGGGTCATCCCGACTTACCAACCCGATGCAAACTACGAATACCGAAGAATGTTATCACGGGAGACACACGGCGGGTGCTAACGTCCGTCGTGAAGAGGGAAACAACCCAGACCGCCAGCTAAGGTCCCAAAGTCATGGTTAAGTGGGAAACGATGTGGGAAGGCACAGACAGCCAGGATGTTGGCTTAGAAGCAGCCATCATTTAAAGAAAGCGTAATAGCTCACTGGTCGAGTCGGCCTGCGCGGAAGATGTAACGGGGCTAAACCATGCACCGAAGCTGCGGCAGCGACACGATGTGTTGTTGGGTAGGGGAGCGTTCTGTAAGCCTGCGAAGGTGTGCTGTGAGGCATGCTGGAGGTATCAGAAGTGCGAATGCTGACATAAGTAACGATAAAGCGGGTGAAAAGCCCGCTCGCCGGAAGACCAAGGGTTCCTGTCCAACGTTAATCGGGGCAGGGTGAGTCGACCCCTAAGGCGAGGCCGAAAGGCGTAGTCGATGGGAAACAGGTTAATATTCCTGTACTTGGTGTTACTGCGAAGGGGGGACGGAGAAGGCTATGTTAGCCGGGCGACGGTTGTCCCGGTTTAAGCATGTAGGCTGGTTATCCAGGCAAATCCGGATAATCAAGGCTGAGGTGTGATGACGAGGCACTACGGTGCTGAAGTAACAAATGCCCTGCTTCCAGGAAAAGCCTCTAAGCATCAGGTAACATCAAATCGTACCCCAAACCGACACAGGTGGTCAGGTAGAGAATACCAAGGCGCTTGAGAGAACTCGGGTGAAGGAACTAGGCAAAATGGTGCCGTAACTTCGGGAGAAGGCACGCTGGTGTGTAGGTGAAGTCCCTGCGGATGGAGCTGAGACCAGTCGAAGATACCAGCTGGCTGCAACTGTTTATTAAAAACACAGCACTGTGCAAACACGAAAGTGGACGTATACGGTGTGACGCCTGCCCGGTGCCGGAAGGTTAATTGATGGGGTTATCCGTAAGGAGAAGCTCTTGATCGAAGCCCCGGTAAACGGCGGCCGTAACTATAACGGTCCTAAGGTAGCGAAATTCCTTGTCGGGTAAGTTCCGACCTGCACGAATGGCGTAATGATGGCCAGGCTGTCTCCACCCGAGACTCAGTGAAATTGAACTCGCTGTGAAGATGCAGTGTACCCGCGGCAAGACGGAAAGACCCCGTGAACCTTTACTATAGCTTGACACTGAACATTGAGCCTTGATGTGTAGGATAGGTGGGAGGCTTTGAAGCGTGGACGCCAGTCTGCGTGGAGCCAACCTTGAAATACCACCCTTTAATGTTTGATGTTCTAACGTTGGCCCCTGACCGGGGTTGCGGACAGTGTCTGGTGGGTAGTTTGACTGGGGCGGTCTCCTCCCAAAGCGTAACGGAGGAGCACGAAGGTTAGCTAATCCTGGTCGGACATCAGGAGGTTAGTGCAATGGCATAAGCTAGCTTGACTGCGAGCGTGACGGCGCGAGCAGGTGCGAAAGCAGGTCATAGTGATCCGGTGGTTCTGAATGGAAGGGCCATCGCTCAACGGATAAAAGGTACTCCGGGGATAACAGGCTGATACCGCCCAAGAGTTCATATCGACGGCGGTGTTTGGCACCTCGATGTCGGCTCATCACATCCTGGGGCTGAAGTAGGTCCCAAGGGTATGGCTGTTCGCCATTTAAAGTGGTACGCGAGCTGGGTTTAGAACGTCGTGAGACAGTTCGGTCCCTATCTGCCGTGGGCGCTGGAGAATTGAGGGGGGCTGCTCCTAGTACGAGAGGACCGGAGTGGACGCATCACTGGTGTTCGGGTTGTCATGCCAATGGCACTGCCCGGTAGCTAAATGCGGAAGAGATAAGTGCTGAAAGCATCTAAGCACGAAACTTGCCCCGAGATGAGTTCTCCCTGAGACTTTAAGTCTCCTGAAGGAACGTTAAAGACGATGACGTTGATAGGCCGGGTGTGTAAGCGCAGCGATGCGTTGAGCTAACCGGTACTAATGAACCGTGAGGCTTAACCTTACAACGCCGAAGATGTTTTGGCGGGTTTGAGAGAATTTTCAGCTCTGATACAGATTAATCGATACGTTGGTGAGACGTGTTGATAAAACAGAATTTGCCTGGCGGCACTAGCGCGGTGGTCCCACCTGACCCCATGCCGAACTCAGAAGTGAAACGCCGTAGCGCCGATGGTAGTGTGGGGTCTCCCCATGTGAGAGTAGGGAACTGCCAGGCATCAAATAAAGCAGAAAGCCCGGTCGAAAGACCGGGCTTTTTGTTTTATCTGTTGTTTGTCGGTGAGCGCTCTCCAGAGTAGGACAAATCCGCCGGGAGCGGATTTGAACGTTGCGCAGCAACGGCCCGGAGGGTGGCGGGCAGGACGCCCGCCATAAACTGCCAGGCATCAAACAAGTGAAGAGCCCATCCTGCCGGATGGGCTTTTTGCGTTTCTGCCGTCCGGCCAGCGTGCCGGCATGTCCCCCGGTGGCGCTGCGCTTGCCGGGGCTACGGATCCGACACGGGGCTACGTCCCTGTGGCCGGACAAGGTGCGCAGCACCGCCTCCGGGAAAATCCCTCCTATATCACCGTCGATAAATGACTATTGCCTCTCTAACCAACTCACAATAAATGTCGCGATCTGTGGTACATCATTTAAATCCAGCAGCGGAAGTGAGGTCGCGATCGATACATCGCTGGCCACGGCGATGGTATGCTCATCAATTACCAGCTCTTCTACACGATGGCCGCTGTTTTGCCGAAAAAGCAGGATCTTCGGCACGGGTTCATGTTTGAACCCCTCCACTAAAACCAGATCCAGTTTGCTGGCATCCATTCGACTGACCAGCCACGTGAGATCTAATTCCGGCTTCTCTGGCGTCTCGGTCATCAATGCCCACCGCTGTTCGCTGGCGACAATAGTTTGCGCAGCGCCCGCCTTACGCAGTTCATAGCTATCTTTGCCCGGCTTATCCACGTCCATATCATGATGGGTGTGCTTTATCAGTCCCGGGCGTAATCCTAGAGCGCAAAGCTCAGGGATAAGACGCTTTAATAATGTTGTTTTTCCGGTACCGCTCCATGCGGCGATCGCCAGTAATGGGATCATGATGGCTCCTGCATCTGCTGCAAATCTTCGAGCGTATTTACATTAATGAAAGCAGTTTTCACATCGCTGAAATTCACCGGGCGCCCACCCATTTGTCGCATAAAAACCATCACCCTGCGCTCTCCATGAGCCAGATAAGCCTCCAGTTCCGGAATGAGTTGACGATGAACTAATGCAACGGCAGGATGATCCCGTTCGCCGTCATGGGCCCAAACGACCGGTGCGTCCCCTCTCTGCTGGATAAAGCGCTCCACCAAAAAGGACGGAATGAACGGCGTGTCGCAGGGGCAAAAAACAAACCATGGGCTCGCGACCTGCTGCATCACAGCAAGCATTCCGGCCAGCGGCCCCTGATAACCCTCCTGTATGTCTCGAAAGACCGGAAATCCGCTGGCACGCCACTGTTCAAGATGACGATTGGCGCTAATGACTAACTCATCTACCTGCGGGGCTAATGCTTCCGCGACGTGTCGCCAGAGAGGGCGACCATTTAGCGCCTGTAATCCTTTATCAATGCCGCCCATCCGCGTGGCCCTGCCGCCCGCCAGCACGACGCCGGTTATCGCCTCGCTTTGCATATGAATATCGCCTCTTTCATTGTGGGATTGACCCTGTTAACTTGTCCCTATCAAGAGTAAGGAGCATGACCATGAAATGTAAACGTCTGAATGAAGTAATTGAACTCCTCCAGCCAGCCTGGCAAAAAGAGCCTGAACTGAACCTGATGCAATTTTTGCAGAAGCTGGCGAAAGAGGCCGGCTATGATGGCGAACTGAGCGATCTTTCCGACGATATTCTGATCTATCACCTGAAGATGCGCGACTCTTCCAAAGATGCTGTCATCCCGGGTATTCAGAAGGATTATGAAGAGGACTTTAAAACCGCGCTGCTGCGCGCCCGCGGGGTAATAAAAGAGTAAAAGGTTGTAAGCGCTACCGCGTAAAGTGCAATGAGATGATATCCTGAACTATTCGTACGATTATCGGATGTCAGGATGCACGATAAGGCTTTTACTTTTCAGACGCTTCGCCCGGATACCATTATCGATGGGTTATTCGATCTGGGTATGCGGGTGGACTCCGGTCTCACCCCGCTAAACAGCTATGAGAACCGCGTTTATCAGTTCCAGGACGAAGAGCGCCATCGCTATGTGGTAAAGTTCTATCGTCCTGAGCGCTGGTCCGCAGAACAGATCCTTGAAGAACACCAGTTTGCGCTTCAGCTTGTAGAAGATGAAGTGCCCGTTGCTGCGCCGCTCTTATTTAATGACAGCACGCTTCATCAGCATCAGGGATTCTACTTTGCCGTTTTCCCAAGCCTTGGCGGTCGTCAGTTCGAAGCGGATAACCTTGATCAGATGGAATGGGTTGGCCGCTATCTGGGGCGCCTGCACCAGACGGGCCGCAAACAGCGCTTTACTGCCCGCCCGGAAATTGGCGTGCAGGAGTACCTGCTGGAACCGCGTCAGGTGTTTGAGCAGGCGACGCTGATCCCCTCTGGCCTGAAGGCCGATTTCCTGAAGGCGACCGATAAACTCATTGCTGCCGTCATGGAGCAATGGCACGGCCGCGGGAACACGTTGCGCCTGCACGGTGACTGCCATGCCGGTAATATCCTCTGGCGCGACGGACCACTGTTTGTCGACTTAGACGATGCGCGTACCGGCCCGGCGATTCAGGATCTGTGGATGCTGCTCAACGGCGATAAGGCTGAACAGCGTATGCAGCTGGAGACTATTGTCGAGGCCTATGAGGAATTCAGCCCCTTTAACAGCGATGAAATCGCGCTGATTGAACCTTTACGCGCTATGCGACTGGTTTATTATCTGGCGTGGTTGCTCAGACGCTGGGACGATCCCGCTTTCCCGGTCAATTTCCCCTGGTTAACCGGGGAGGATTACTGGCGGGGGCAGACGTCGACTTTTCTTGAGCAGGTGAAGGTTCTACAGGAACCCCCGCTTCAGTTAACGCCAATGTATTAATGTGATATATCCAGGAGAGAGTAAATCATGAAAAAAGTTTGGCTGGCGCTGGCTGGTATGATTCTGGCTTTTAGTGCATCCGCTGCCCAGATCACCGACGGCAAGCAGTACATCACCCTTGATAAGCCGATTGCTGGCGAGCCGCAGGTGCTCGAGTTCTTTTCGTTCTACTGCCCGCACTGCTACCAGTTTGAAGAAGTGCTGCATGTCTCTGACAATGTGCGCCAGAAACTGCCGGAAGGCACTAAAATGACCAAATACCACGTTGAGTTCCTGGGTCCGCTGGGCAAGGATCTGACGCAGGCATGGGCGGTGGCCATCGCGCTGGGCGTTGAAGACAAAATTACTGCGCCGATGTTCGAAGCCGTGCAGAAAAACCAGACTGTGCAGAGTGTGGCTGACATTCGTAAAGTGTTTGTCGACGCTGGCGTGAAAGGGGAAGACTACGATGCCGCATGGAATAGCTTCGTGGTGAAATCTCTGGTCGCTCAGCAAGAGAAAGCGGCAGCCGATCTGCAGCTGCAGGGCGTACCGGCTATGTATGTTAATGGTAAATACCAGCTGAATCCGCAGGGGATGGACACCAGCAATATGGATGTCTTCGTCGCTCAGTATGCGGATACCGTGAAGCAACTGGTAGAGAAGAAATAAAAAAAACGCCGGTCACTGACCGGCGTTACTTTATCTGTTTTGCAATAGCTACCGTTCTTTGTCCCTCATGATGTCAGTCAACTGACGGTCTTTCTCTTCCCATAGGCCATTCAGCCAGCGCTGGAAGCTGCGCTTAAAGTTCTTATCGTTAACGTAATCGCCGTGCAGCTCTTCGCCAATAGGGACCAGATTGATACGGACCACAATGCGCGTCAGGCGGCCGCTTAACATATCGTAAAATGGTCTTGTATGATTATCCGGGTAGCACAGCGTGACGTTCAGCAGTTTATCGAACTGCGAACCGAGTACGTTGAGCGCCATGGCGATACCAGCGGCTTTCGGCGGTAACAGGTTATGGTAAGGAGAGCGCGTTTCGCGCTTTTTTTCTTCGGTAAAACGCGAGCCTTCCACAAAATTGACGATAGTCGTCGGATGCGCGCGAAATTTTTCACACGAACGGCGGGTGGTTTCGACATCTTTACCGCGGCGCTCCGGGTGACGAATAAGATAGCTGCGCGAGTAGCGGCGCATAAAAGGCATATCCAGCGCCCAGCAGGCGAGGCCAATGAAGGGTACCCACGCCAGCTGTTGTTTAAGGAAGTACTTATTCATCGGAATATGCTTGCGGAACAGCACGCACAGCACCACGATGTCTGCCCAGCTGTGGTGGTTGCTGATCAGCAGATACCAGTTCTTTTTGTTCAGGCCTTCCAGACCCTGGACGTCCCATTTTAGCCAGGGATTGAGATGCAACAGCAGCGCCAGCCCTTCGCACCAGCAGTACATCATAAAATTGCAAAAAACGGATATAGAGCGCCATACCGCTGGAATGGGGACCAGCAGTTTAATCAGCCCGGCGACGATGATCGGTACAGAGCAGATAATGGTGACTAAGATGGTTAAGGCGATACTCAGCGGAAGTGTTATCGCAGCGAGTAATCTCGACATAGTTAGTTTATTCAGAAAGTTAGGCTGACAAAGAGCGCCTTTAAGCTGCGCAAGAGGCTGATTTTACCAGAAAACGCGGCAAATGACGGGTCTTACCAGAACAGAAAAAAACAAGGATCTTCTATCCACATGGAAGATTAGGTCATCAAATTAATGCCAGGATCGTTGATCTGTTTTTAAGTGGTTGATAAATAGTAAATAATACTATTTATTCATTTATTTTCAGGGGCGGATAAGCTGACGTTGTAAAACTATACACAAAGTTATCCACAAGCTAAGTTGTCGCGCGATCGCGACGATCGTTGAATCTTTTCCGCGAATTGCGGGAAAAATTCAGGATTTCATGCCCGTCTGTGGCATCCTTTATCCATAATCTGATAAACAGGCACGGAAATTATGGTTCAGATCCCAGAAAACCCTCTCATCCTCGTTGACGGCTCCTCCTATCTTTATCGGGCGTATCATGCGTTTCCGCCGCTGACTAACAGCGCAGGGGAGCCCACCGGGGCTATGTACGGCGTACTGAATATGCTGCGCAGTTTGATACTGCAGTATCAACCGACTCATGCCGTCGTGGTCTTTGATGCGAAAGGGAAAACCTTCCGTGATGAATTGTTCGAGCATTACAAATCTCACCGCCCGCCGATGCCGGACGATCTGCGCGCGCAGATTGAGCCGTTGCATAAGATGGTGAAAGCGATGGGGCTGCCGCTGATGGCTGTCCCGGGCGTCGAAGCTGACGATGTGATTGGCACCCTGGCGCGGGAAGCGGAAAGGGCAGGTCGCCCAGTCCTGATCAGCACCGGCGATAAAGACATGGCCCAGCTGGTGACGCCGGGCATCACCCTGATCAATACCATGACCAACACTATCCTCGGACCGGATGAGGTGGTTACTAAGTACGGCGTCCCGCCGGAGCTGATTATTGATTTCCTGGCGCTGATGGGCGACTCCTCGGATAACATTCCCGGCGTGCCGGGCGTGGGCGAAAAGACCGCCCAGGCGCTGCTGCAAGGCCTCGGCGGCCTTGATACGCTGTATGCGGAACCGGAGAAGATCGCTGAACTGAGCTTCCGCGGCGCGAAAACGATGGCGGCGAAGCTCGAGCAGAACAAGGACGTGGCTTATCTCTCTTATCAGCTGGCGACCATCAAAACCGACGTCGAGCTGGAGCTCACCTGCGAAGAGCTGGAGGTGCAGCCGCCGGCGGCAGACGATCTGCTGGCGCTGTTCAGACAGTATGAGTTTAAGCGCTGGACTACCGACGTTGAGGCCGGAAAATGGCTGCAGGCTAAGGGGGGCAAACCTGCAGCGCCTGCAGCAGCGGCAGAAGCGGAAGAAGAGGTTGAAGCCGCTACTGCACTTTCAGCAGAGCATTATGTCACTATCCTTGATGAGGCTACGCTGCTCACCTGGATCGATAAGCTGAAGCAGGCGCCGCTCTTTGCCTTTGATACGGAAACCGACAGCCTGGATAACATCTCCGCCAACATGGTTGGTCTTTCATTCGCTGTTGAGCCGGGCGTGGCCGCCTATGTCCCGGTAGCGCATGATTACCTTGATGCGCCGGATCAGATCCCGCGCGAGCGCGTGCTGACGCTGCTTAAACCGCTGCTGGAGGATGAGAAGGTGCTCAAGGTCGGGCAAAATCTCAAATACGATCGCGGCATTTTGGCTAATTACGACATTGAGCTGCGCGGGATTGCGTTCGATACCATGCTCGAGTCTTACATTCTCGACAGCGTGGCGGGCCGCCACGATATGGACAGTCTTTCCGACCGCTGGCTGAAACATAAAACCATTACCTTCGAAGAGATCGCTGGCAAGGGTAAGAATCAGCTCACCTTTAACCAGATTGCGCTGGAAGAGGCTGGTCGCTACGCGGCGGAAGATGCCGACGTTACGCTCCAGCTGCATCTGAAGATGTGGCCGAAGCTACAGCAGCATGAAGGCCCGCTGAATATCTTCCAGCACATTGAAATGCCGCTGGTGCCGGTGCTGTCTCGCGTTGAGCGCAACGGCGTTAAAATCGACCCCGCCGTGCTGCATGCGCACTCGCAGGAAATTGCCCAGCGCCTGGTTGAGCTGGAGCAGCGGGCACATGAGATCGCCGGGGAAGCGTTTAATCTCTCCTCCACCAAACAGCTGCAAACGATCCTGTTTGAAAAACAGGGTATCAAGCCGCTGAAGAAGACGCCGGGCGGTGCGCCGTCCACCTCTGAAGAGGTGCTGGAAGAGCTGGCGCTCGATTATCCGTTGCCGAAAGTGATTCTGGAGTATCGTGGGCTGGCGAAGCTGAAGTCTACCTATACCGATAAGCTGCCGCTGATGATTAACCCCAAAACGGGCCGCGTGCATACCTCCTATCATCAGGCGGTCACCGCCACCGGCCGTTTGTCGTCTACCGATCCAAACCTGCAAAACATTCCGGTGCGTAACGAAGAAGGGCGCCGTATTCGCCAGGCGTTTATCGCGCCGGAAGATTACGTCATTGTCTCGGCGGACTACTCGCAAATCGAGCTGCGCATTATGGCGCACCTGTCGCGGGATAAAGGCCTGCTGACCGCCTTCGCGGAAGGGAAGGATATTCACCGGGCGACGGCGGCTGAAGTATTTGGCTTACCGCTGGACAGCGTCAGCAGCGAACAGCGGCGTAGTGCGAAAGCCATCAACTTCGGTCTGATCTACGGCATGAGCGCCTTTGGCCTGGCCCGCCAGCTGAACATCCCGCGTAAAGAAGCGCAGAAGTACATGGATCTTTATTTCGAACGTTATCCGGGCGTCCTGGAGTATATGGAGCGCACCCGCGCACAGGCGAAGGAGCAAGGGTATGTTGAAACGCTGGATGGCCGTCGACTCTATTTGCCGGATATCAAGTCCAGCAATGGCGCTCGTCGTGCCGGCGCGGAGCGTGCGGCGATTAACGCCCCGATGCAGGGGACGGCTGCGGATATTATCAAGCGGGCGATGATTGCCGTTGATGAATGGCTGCGGAGCGAGAAACCTCGCGTGCGGATGATCATGCAGGTTCACGATGAACTGGTCTTTGAAGTGCATAAGGATGAGCTCGATGCCGTATCGAAAAAGATCCACGAACTGATGGAGAACAGCACTACGCTGGCGGTACCGTTGCTGGTGGAAGTGGGCAGCGGCGAAAACTGGGATCAAGCGCACTAAGTATACAAAGCGCAACGCGATTTTCTGTAAGTAAGCAACATAACTTATAGAGTTTTGTGAGGATCATTTGAATTTGCTATGTAAATAGTGAAAAAAAACTACAAAAAATGCTTTATCCGTGAGCGAAAGAAGAGTAAAGTTATTCGCGTAGGGTACAGAGGTAAGATGTTCTATCTTTCAGACCTTTTACTTCACGTAATCGGATTTGGCTGAATATTTTAGCCGCCCCGGTCATTTATGACCGGGGCGTTTTTTATTGCGCGAAAGAAAAGTTTTAGGCTGTGAAAACAACGTAGTATGAACGTCCGGATAGGGCGCTACGCGCCGTTATCCGGAAAAAGCGGGGGTTACTCGGCGTCTTCGACGGCTTCTTGCGGCGGGATTTCGTTAAACCAGCTATCCAGCTTCTGTCGCAGCTTATCGACGCCAGATTTTTTCAGCGAAGAGAAGGGTTCAACCTGGACATCGCCATTGAAGGCCAGTACCGCTTCACGCACCATATTCACTTGCGCTTTACGCGCGCCGCTGGCGAGCTTATCGGCTTTGGTGAGCAGTACCAGCACCTGAATATCGCTCTCTACCGCCCATTCGATCATCTGCTGATCGAGATCTTTAAGCGGGTGACGTATGTCCATCAGCACCACGAGACCCTTCAGGCACAGACGTTTTTCCAGGTATTCCCCCAGCGCGCGCTGCCACTTGATCTTCATCTCTTCGGGTACTTGCGCATAACCATAGCCGGGCAGGTCGACAAGGCGCTTGCCCTCAGCGACTTCGAACAGGTTAATCAGCTGCGTACGCCCCGGGGTTTTGGAGGTACGCGCCAGGTTCTTCTGATTAGTCAGCGTATTCAGCGCGCTGGATTTTCCCGCGTTGGAGCGGCCGGCGAACGCCACTTCAATACCGGTATCGGCAGGAAGATGGCGGATATCTGGCGCGCTAGTGACAAAGTGCGTCAGTTGATAATTCCAGTTGGTCAAGACGGTCGTCTCCGTTAAAACAGGCTATGGCAGGGATTATACCTGAACAGCAGAAAAAGGCTGTTTTTACCGCACGCCGTTCCTGTAAGTAAAAACCATATGGTTTGTGAGACATTGACTATTCTTTGTATAGGATATACCTGAGGAAAATAAGACAAAACATATTTAAAGTGTTGAAAATTAATCAATTATAGAAATAGAGAATTCTGAAAATAGATTTTTAACTGCCAGACTAGTTGTCGATTTTTGTCAACAAGGTAAAGTAATACACAACGGCGGGGATGCTGAAAGGATTAGGACTCAGGACGAGGAGTCAGGAAGCGCCAGGAGGCGAAGACCACAGGATAGTCAGGATGACGCGCGTCTTGGAGACGTTTTACAGGGAAAAGGAAGAAACAGGGACCGTTGGACGCTAAGGGAAAGACAGGGTGAGTCGTTAGCGAACAGGGAAAGAAGAGCCCGTTAAGGGTGGTCAGTGAGGAAAAAGGCGACAGAGTAATCTGTCGCCTTTTTTCTTTGCTTGCTTTCTGCTAGATTCCGCCTCAATTCTATACTGAATACTACTGTCTGAAGATTACACATCATGAAAAAACCGACATCCGCCACCCGTGGCAAATCCGGCCGCAAGTCGCGTGAAGAGTTAAATCAGGAAGCTCGCGATCGCAAACGGCAGAAGAAACATCGTGGCCACGCGGCAGGCAGTCGCGCGAACGGCGGCGATGCGGCTTCAGCGGATAAAAAACAGCGTCAGGCGCAAGATCCGCGCGTGGGTAGCAAAAAACCGATCCCGCTGGGCGTGAGCGAAAGCAGCGCTCCAGCCCCCAAGCAGCATAAACCAAAGAGCGAGAAACCTATGCTTTCACCGCAGGCTGAGCTGGAGTTGCTGGAGAATGATGAGCGCCTGGACGCGCTGCTGGAACGTCTGGAAGAGGGCGGCACCCTGAATGCTGAAGAGCAGAGCTGGGTGGACGCCAAACTGGATCGCATTGATGAGCTGATGCAGCAGCTCGGCCTCTCTTACGATGATGAAGATGAAGAAGAGGAAGAGCGTCAGGAAGATATGATGCGTCTGCTGAAGGGTGGAAACTAACATTTGCATCCCATCGGATTCCCGGTACTCCTTATAACCCTTCTGGTTATATGTTATCTGCTGTGGTTATTCGTTAAACTACGACGGTTGTCGCGGCGTCAGAAATGGCTGCGCAACCGGCTCATGACCCGCGGTGCGGTGGGGCCGGGACGGCGTACCCGTCGGCGGCACCATCGGAAGGAGTGAGCATGTCTGAGCAGATAATCGACTGGGATCTGGCCCTGATCCAGAAATATAACTATTCCGGGCCGCGCTATACCTCGTATCCCACCGCGCTGGAGTTTTCACCGCAATTTGGCGCGGCGGAATTCGATGCCGCTGTGGCCCGTTACCCACAGCGTCCCCTGTCGCTGTACGTGCATATCCCGTTTTGCCATAAGCTGTGTTATTTCTGCGGCTGCAATAAGATAGTCACCCGCCAGCAGCATAAGGCCGATCAATATCTCGATGTCCTTGAACAGGAGATCATCCACCGCGCGCCGCTGTTTGCCACTCGCCAGGTGAAGCAACTGCACTGGGGGGGCGGCACGCCAACTTATCTCAATAAGGCGCAAATCAGTCGCCTGATGGATCTGTTGCGCAGCCATTTCCATTTCAGCGCGGAAGCCGAGATCTCCATAGAGGTCGATCCGCGTGAGATCGAACTGGATGTCCTCGATCATTTACGCGCTGAGGGTTTCAACCGCCTGAGTATGGGCGTACAGGACTTCAATAAAGAGGTTCAGCGTCTGGTTAACCGTGAGCAGGACGAAGCGTTCATCTTTGATTTGCTCAACCATGCGCGGGAGATTGGTTTTACCTCGACCAATATCGACCTCATTTATGGCCTGCCGAAGCAAACGCCGGAGAGCTTCGCCTTTACCCTGCAAAAGGTCGCCGAGCTCAATCCTGACCGCCTGAGCGTGTTTAACTATGCGCATCTGCCCACGCTCTTTGCCGCTCAGCGGAAGATTAAAGATGCCGATCTGCCCTCCGCTGAGCAGAAGCTGGAGATCCTGCAGGAAACCATCGGCTCGCTGACGACGGCAGGCTATCAGTTTATCGGCATGGACCATTTCGCCCGTCCCGATGATGAATTAGCGGTCGCGCAACGTCACGGCGTACTGCATCGTAATTTCCAGGGCTACACCACTCAGGGCGATACCGATCTGCTGGGGATGGGCGTTTCGGCGATCAGCATGATTGGCGACAGCTACGCCCAGAACCAAAAAGAGCTCAAGCAGTACTACCAGCAGGTAGCAGAGCAAGGGAACGCCCTGTGGCGCGGGATCGCGTTAACTCGCGATGACTGTCTGCGTCGCGACGTGATTAAAGCGTTGATCTGTAACTTCCAGCTGGATATCGCGGCGGTCGAGGCGCAGTGGGACGTGGATTTTGCGTCTTATTTCGCCGAGGATCTGAAGCTGCTGGCGCCGCTGGCGCATGACGGGCTGGTGGCTGTGGATGATAAGGTCATTCAGGTGACGGCGAAAGGCCGCCTGCTGATCCGCAACATCTGTATGTGCTTTGATGCCTACCTACGGCAAAAGGCCCGGATGCAGCAGTTCTCACGGGTTATTTAATATTTTCCCCCTCTCCCGCAGGAGAGGGGGAACAATTAGCTGAACAGCCCGACCAGCGCAGCGCACAGCACGGCAGCGACTGCCGTTTGTGGCGTGTGACTCGCAGCGGCGCCGCTCGATATCATACTCACCAGTGATTCAAACATGATGCTCTCCCCTAATGCCGGGCACGATCATACTCAACTCATCGGAACAGTAAAGTACAAAATAGCAGCACTTTGCGCCGATCGGCTATTTTTCATCATGCTGTTGAACCCTACTCCATACCCAACTCTTTTAGCTTACGCGTCAGGGTATTACGTCCCCATCCCAGCAGGCGCGCAGCCTCCTGCTTGTGCCCCTGAGTATGGCGCAGGGCGGTCGTTAGCAGCGTGCGCTCCATTTCGGGTTGCGCTTCTGAGAGCAGGTTTTGATGACCGGATCGCAACGCCCGATCGGCCCACTGACCCAGCAGCGTAGCCCAGCTGTCAGGCTGCATCTGCGTTGGGCTATCAGGAATCGTGGTCTCAAACAGTTCGCTCGGCAGATCCTGCGTCAGCACCTCCTGGCCGGCGGCCATGACGGTGAGCCAGCGACAGGTGTTTTCCAGCTGACGGACGTTGCCTGGCCACGCCAGGCGGGTCAGCGCTGTCTCCGTTTCCGGATGCAGCTGTTTGGCTTCAACGCCGAGCTCGCGGGCGGCTATCTGCAGAAAATGGCGGGCCAGGCGTGGAATATCTTCCCGGCGCTCGCGCAGCGGCGGTAAATGCACCCGGATGACGTTCAGGCGGTGGAACAAATCTTCACGAAATTTCCCCTCCTGCACGCGCTGTTCCAGGTTCTGGTGGGTAGCGGCGATGATCCGCACATCGACCTTGACCGGCGCGTAACCGCCCACGCGATAAAACTGACCATCCGCCAGCACGCGCAGCAGACGAGTCTGGACATCAAGCGGCATATCGCCAATTTCATCCAGGAACAGCGTACCGCCGTCAGCCTGTTCAAAGCGACCCTGACGGACGGTATTGGCGCCGGTAAAGGCTCCTTTTTCATGGCCGAACAGCTCGGACTCAATCAGGTCCTTGGGGATCGCCGCCATATTCAGCGCGATAAACGGCGCTTTTGAGCGTGGACTATGGCGATGCAGGGCATGTGCGACAAGCTCTTTACCGGTACCGGATTCGCCATTGATCAGCACGCTGATGGATGAGCGCGACAGGCGGCCAATAATGCGAAAGACATCCTGCATAGCTGGCGCTTCGCCGATGATGTCGGCGGTTGGGCTACTTATCGGCACATTTCGCGGCTGCTGTTGCTCTTGATAGTGGCTTATCGCCCGGTCGACGAGGGCGACGGCTTCATCGATATCAAAAGGTTTGGGCAAATAATCAAACGCGCCCTGCTGATAAGCGCTGACCGCGGCGTCCAGATCGGAATGCGCGGTCATTATGATGACCGGAAGCATTGGATGGCGCTGCTTAATCTGTTTGAGCAGCGCCAAACCATCCATTCCGGGCATACGGATATCTGACAGCAGTACATCCGGGGTTTTGGTGGTGAGGGCATCTAGCACCTCATTGCCGCTTTCGAACGTTGTGCAGCTCAAGCCGGCTCCGGTGAGCGCGCGTTCAAGCACCCAGCGGATGGAGCTATCGTCATCAACGATCCAGGCTATCCCTCGTTGCATAAACACCTCTACTTCCGAATAGGCAGGTATACCGAAAATTCGGTATGACCCGGCCAGCTGGTGAATTCAATTTTGCCGGAGTGCTGATCGATAAGGCTACGGGCGATAGATAAGCCCAGGCCGGTACCGCCTTCGCGGCCGCTGACCATCGGATAGAACAGCGTATCCTGGAGATGGGGCGGAATACCCGGGCCATTATCTTCAACGTCGATGCGGGCGGCGAGGCGATAACGCACCCCGTGCAGCGTCAGCTGGAAAGCGGTGCGGGTGCGAAGAATAATTTCGCCCCCTTCCGGCCCCAGAGCCTGCAGCGCATTACGGACGATGTTCAGCAACACCTGTTCAATTTGATCCGGGTCGTGGGGTAGCTCTGGTAGGCTGGGGTCGTAATCGCGGATCAACTTCACGTTGTCCGGCAACTCCATGGAAACCAGTTTAACTACCCGTTCGGCGACTTTGTGGATGCTTTCGGTAACGTGCATGCCCGGATGCTGTGGTCCGAGCAGGCGGTCGACCAGATTTCTTAGCCGGTCGGCCTGCTCAATGATCACTTTGGTATATTCCGTTAGCGCCGGGTCGGGCAGCGCTTTGCTGAGCAGCTGGGCCGCGCCGCGCAGGCCGCCTAACGGGTTTTTTATCTCATGCGCCAGGCCGCGGACGAGGTCGCGAGCGGCGACCTGCTGCGCATGCTGCAGCTGCTCCTGGCTCAGGCGGCGCTGATTATCCATCGGCGCCATTTCCAGCAGAATAAAGCCTTCCGGCAGCCGCTGGGCGGTCAACGACAGGATGTGCGAACGGCCATCGATAACCAGCGTCACTTCGTTATCGGTAAATCCCTGGCCCGCCTGCAGGCTCTCCTGCATCAGCCCGATATTCAACGAAAAATAGCTCAACAGCTCAGGTAATGGGGTGCCAAACAGTTTGCGCGAGCTCTGCGCCAGCAGCTGCTGCGCCGCAGGGTTGGCAAAGTGCACCGCCAGGTCATCATCGACCAGTAAAATACTGTTGATAAGGGAGTTAAGGATCTGCCCAGCATCGGGCAGTGTGCCTGTTGCCATTCGACAGTCTCCTGAAAATGAGTGCACCAATTTAGTGCAGTATAGCTTTTTATCGGTAAAAAGCTCGCGAGATCAGCGTGTTGGTGGAGAAAAAAGCCCATCCTGAGATGGGCTGAAAGTTTCCACGGCAACAAAATATCCCGGGCATCTCGCGCCACAACACGACATACCCTGGATTTACAGCAAAATTAGACGCTGTAGTACAGTTCGAACTCAACCGGATGCGGAGTCATGCGTACGCGGTCGTTCTCTTCCATACGCAGGGCGATGTAGGCATCGATAGCGTCATTGGTGAACACGCCGCCAGCGGTCAGGAACTCGCGGTCAGCATCCAGGGCCTGCAGGGCTTCTTCCAGAGAACCGGCAACCTGCGGGATCTCTTTCGCTTCTTCCGGCGGCAGGTCATACAGGTTTTTATCCATTGCTTCGCCCGGATGGATTTTGTTCTTGATACCATCAAGGCCAGCCATCAGCAGCGCCGCAAAGCACAGGTACGGGTTGGCAGCCGGGTCCGGGAAGCGCACTTCGATACGACGCGCTTTCGGAGAGGTCACCACCGGAATACGGATAGAGGCAGAGCGGTTACGGGCAGAGTAAGCCAGCATAACCGGCGCTTCGTAACCCGGGACCAGACGCTTGTAGGAGTTGGTGGTCGGGTTCGCCAGGGCGTTGATGGCTTTAGCGTGTTTGATTACGCCGCCGATGTAGAACAGCGCCTGCTCAGACAGACCGGCGTATTTGTCGCCGGAGAACAGGTTGGTCCCGTTTTTCGCCAGAGACATATGGCAGTGCATGCCGGAGCCGTTGTCGCCGAACATCGGTTTCGGCATAAAGGTCGCGGTTTTACCAAAGCGGTGAGCGACGTTGTGAACAACGTATTTGTAAATCTGAATTTCATCCGCTTTTTTGGTCATGGTATTGAAGCGGGTTGCCACTTCGTTCTGACCTGCGGTTGCTACTTCATGGTGATGGGCTTCAACAACCAGACCCATCTCTTCCATGATCATACACATGGTGGAACGGATGTCCTGAGAAGAGTCTACTGGCGGAACCGGGAAGTAACCCCCTTTCACGCCCGGACGGTGACCTTTGTTACCGCCTTCGTATTTGGTGGAGGAGTTCCACGCACCTTCAATGTCATCGATCGCGACATGGGAGCCGGAGATAGAGGCGCCAAAACGGATGTCGTCGAACAGGAAGAATTCTGGTTCTGGCCCGAACAGGACGGTATCAGCGATGCCGGTGGCGCGCAGGTACTCTTCAGCGCGTTTCGCGATGGAGCGCGGGTCACGGTCATAGCCCTGCAGGGTGCCTGGCTCGAGGATATCGCAGCGGATGATCAGGGTCGGTTCTTCGTAGAACGGGTCAATGACCGCGGTGGACGCGTCCGGCATCAGGACCATGTCAGATTCGTTGATACCTTTCCAGCCACCAATCGAGGAGCCATCAAACATTTTGCCTTCTTCGAAGAATTCGGCATTTACCTGATGAGACGGAATCGTGACGTGCTGTTCTTTACCTTTGGTATCGGTGAAGCGCAGATCGACAAACTTCACTTCGTGCTCGTTCAGCATCGTCAAAACGTGTTCAGCGGACATACTTAAACTCTCCCGGATTGGTCATTGTCGTCGTGGTAACGAAAACTTCATACTGCTTAAAAGTGGCGTTGTTGCCTTAAAAAATATAAAGCGAAATCTGTGCCAACTTTTAAATGCCCCATAAAACGCTGTATCATGCGCACCATAGTGCAAAAGGACTGCACCATGATGGAGATAATGCACCAAAATAATGCTTCAGTGTGAACATTGAGCACCATTTTGGTGCAATTTTTGTTACGGTGCCCTTTTATCGCTCCGTGAAAGCGGTCACAAAGAAACTCTGCAATACTTGTTTGCGGAGGATGTTTGTGATCCTGTTCAGTCCTTCGCTTAATACGTGTACAATAACGCGCTATTTCTAATGCCTGAGGCAAAGTTGTGATCGAAAATCTGCGTAATATCGCCATCATCGCGCACGTTGACCATGGTAAAACTACCCTGGTTGACAAGCTGCTACAGCAATCCGGTACGTTCGACGCACGTACTGAAGCACAAGAACGTGTGATGGACTCCAACGATTTGGAGAAAGAGCGTGGGATTACCATCCTCGCGAAAAACACCGCAATCAAATGGAATGATTACCGTATCAACATCGTTGATACCCCAGGGCACGCCGACTTCGGAGGTGAAGTTGAGCGTGTTATGTCCATGGTTGACTCTGTGCTGCTGGTGGTAGATGCCTTTGATGGCCCGATGCCGCAAACGCGCTTCGTGACCAAAAAAGCTTTTGCCCACGGTCTGAAGCCGATCGTGGTCATCAACAAAGTTGACCGCCCGGGCGCGCGTCCGGACTGGGTTGTCGATCAGGTGTTCGACCTGTTCGTTAACCTCGATGCGACCGACGAACAGCTGGACTTCCCGATCGTTTACGCGTCCGCGCTGAACGGTATCGCGGGTCTGGATCACGAAGACATGGCTGACGACATGACCCCGCTGTACCAGGCGATTGTCGATCGCGTGCCGGCGCCGGACGTTGATCTTGACGGTCCGCTGCAGATGCAGATCTCCCAGCTGGACTACAACAACTACGTTGGTGTTATCGGCATCGGCCGCATCAAGCGCGGTAAAGTGAAGCCGAACCAGCAGGTCACTATCATCGATAGCGAAGGCAAAACCCGTAACGGTAAAGTCGGTAAGGTACTGACTCACCTGGGTCTGGAGCGAATTGAGAGCGACGTAGCTGAAGCTGGCGACATTATCGCGATCACCGGTCTGGGCGAGCTGAACATCTCCGACACCATCTGCGACCCGCAGAATGTCGAAGCGCTGCCGGCCCTGTCCGTTGATGAGCCGACCGTTTCCATGTTCTTCAACGTCAACACCTCTCCGTTCTGCGGTAAAGAAGGTAAGTTCGTTACCTCTCGCCAGATCCTGGACCGTCTGAATAAAGAGCTGGTGCACAACGTGGCGCTGCGCGTTGAAGAAACCGAAGACGCTGATGCGTTCCGCGTTTCCGGCCGTGGTGAACTGCACCTGTCCGTTCTGATTGAAAACATGCGTCGTGAAGGTTTCGAGATGGCGGTTTCCCGTCCGAAAGTTATCTTCCGCGAAATCGACGGCCGTAAACAAGAGCCGTTCGAGAACGTGACGCTGGACGTCGAAGAGCAGCACCAGGGTTCTGTCATGCAGGCGCTGGGCGAGCGTAAAGGCGACCTGAAAAACATGAATCCGGACGGTAAAGGCCGCGTACGTCTCGACTACGTGATCCCAAGCCGCGGTCTGATCGGCTTCCGTTCAGAGTTCATGACCATGACCTCCGGTACCGGTCTGCTGTACTCCACCTTCAGCCACTACGACGACGTTCGTCCGGGCGAAGTGGGCCAGCGTAACAACGGCGTACTGATCTCCAACGGTCAGGGTAAAGCGGTAGCGTTCGCGCTGTTCGGTCTGCAGGATCGCGGTAAGCTGTTCCTCGGCCACGGCGCTGAAGTTTACGAAGGCCAGATCATCGGTATTCACAGCCGTTCCAACGACCTGACGGTAAACTGCCTGACCGGTAAGAAACTGACCAACATGCGTGCGTCTGGTACTGACGAAGCAACGGTTCTGGTTCCGCCGGTTAAGATGACCCTGGAGCAGGCTCTGGAGTTCATCGATGACGACGAACTGGTAGAAGTTACTCCGACCTCTATCCGTATCCGTAAACGTCACCTGACCGAGAACGACCGTAAACGCGCGATGCGCGGTGCAAAAGAAGAGTAATTTTTTCTTCTTGTTGTTCGCTAAACCCCGCCTCTCCGGCGGGGTTTCTTTTTTTCATTCCTGCATCACACGCCAATAGTCAAATCCAGCCTTTCCCGCTAAAGTTAATTTTCCACGGCGCGGAAGGAGACAAAAATGCTCTATATCTTTGATTTAGGTAATGTGATTGTCGACATTGACTTCAACCGGGTATTGGGAGCCTGGAGCGATTTAACCCGCATCCCGCTGGCGACGCTGAAGCAGCATTTCACCATGGGTGAGGCTTTCCATCAGCATGAGCGCGGCGAGCTCAGCGATGAAGACTTTGCCGCCGCCATGTGCCATGAAATGAATATGCCCCTCAGCTATGAACAGTTTGCTCACGGCTGGCAGGCGGTGTTTGTCGCGCTGCGCCCGGAGGTGATTACCATCATGCATAAACTTCGTGCCCAGGGGCATCGGGTGGTGGTGCTCTCCAATACCAATCGTCTGCACACCACGTTCTGGCCCGATGAATACCCGGAAGTGCGCGCGGCCGCCGATCGCATTTATCTGTCGCAGGAGATGGGATTGCGTAAGCCTGAAGCGCAAATTTATCTGCGAGTACTGGAAGAAGAGGGGTTTTCCGCCGCAGATACGGTCTTTTTTGATGATAACGTCGATAATATAGCAGGGGCCAACCGGTTGGGGATCACCAGTATCCTGGTGACTGGTAAGGAGACCATCCCTGACTATTTCGCGAAACAGCTATGCTAAAAACCGTTCATCAAAAATTACTCCACCATACCCGGCCGCTGCTGGCGTGGCTAAAGCTGCTGTGGCGGCGCATTGATGAAGACCATATGACCACCCTGGCGGGGAACCTCGCCTATGTGTCATTACTGTCCCTGGTGCCGCTGATTGCCGTCGTGTTCGCGCTGTTTGCGGCCTTTCCTATGTTCTCCGAAGTCAGCGTGCAGATCCGTCATTTTATCTTCGCCAATTTTATTCCGGCGACCGGGGATGTAATCCAGGGATATATCGAGCAGTTCGTGGCCAACTCCAGCCGCATGACCGCCGTAGGCGCCTTTGGCCTGATCGTCACCTCGCTGCTGCTGATGTACTCGATCGACAGCGCGCTAAACACCATCTGGCGCAGCACGCGCAGCCGCCCCAAAGTTTATTCCTTTGCCGTTTACTGGATGATCCTGACCCTCGGCCCGCTGCTGGCGGGCGCCAGCCTGGCGATCAGTTCCTATCTGCTGTCGCTGCGCTGGGCAAGCGACCTGGACGGCGTAATTGATAATCTGCTCCGCCTATTTCCGCTGATCCTCTCCTGGGCAGCGTTCTGGCTGCTCTATAGTATTGTACCGACTACCCAGGTACGTAACCGCGACGCGGTGATCGGGGCGCTGGTGGCGGCGCTGCTGTTTGAGGCAGGTAAAAAGGCGTTTGCCCTCTATATCACCACCTTTCCGTCCTATCAGCTAATTTATGGCGTGATTTCGGTGGTGCCGATTTTGTTCGTCTGGGTGTACTGGACCTGGTGTATCGTCTTGCTTGGCGCTGAAATTACTGTCACTCTCGGTGAATACCGCAAACTTAAAACAGAAGAAACAGAACAACCATGATTGCATTAATTCAACGCGTATCCCGTGCAAGCGTTACCGTGGCGGACGAGGTGACGGGCGAAATTGGCCCGGGGCTTCTGGTGCTGCTGGGCGTCGAGAAAGACGATGATGAACAAAAGGCGAATCGCCTTTGTGAACGCGTGCTGGGCTACCGCATCTTCAGTGATGCGGAAGGGAAAATGAACCTGAATGTCCAGCAGGCGGGCGGCAGCGTGCTGGTGGTTTCGCAATTTACGCTGGCGGCCGATACCGAGCGGGGGATGCGACCGAGCTTCTCGAAAGGCGCTGCCCCTGACCGCGCTGAGGCGCTGTATGAGTATTTCGTCGCCCGCTGTCGCCAGCAGGAAATGCACACCCAGACCGGAAGATTCGCTGCGGATATGCAGGTTTCTTTGGTCAATGATGGTCCCGTGACCTTTTGGTTGCAGGTATGACCCAGCTTCCGGGCAGGCTGCGGGTAACAAAAGAGAGTACGACTATGTATCACCTTCGTGTACCGCAAACAGCAGAAGAGTTAGAGAGCTACTACCAGTTCCGCTGGGAGATGCTGCGTAAGCCGCTGCATCAGCCTAAGGGATCGGAACGTGACGCCTGGGATGCGATGGCGCATCATCAGATGGTAGTGGATGAAGAGGGCAACCTGGTTGCCGTCGGCCGGCTATATATCAATGCGGAGAATGAAGCCTCCATCCGCTTTATGGCTGTGCATCCCTCGGTGCAGGATAAAGGGCTGGGTACGCTGATGGCGATGACCCTGGAGTCCGTCGCGCGTCAGGAAGGGGTTAAGCGGGTTACCTGCAGCGCGCGCGAAGATGCGGTGGAATTTTTCGCCAAGCTCGGATTTGTCAATCAGGGTGAGATCACCACCCCGACCACCACGCCGATCCGTCATTTTCTGATGATCAAACCGGTCGCGTCGCTGGACGATATTTTGCACCGCGGCGACTGGTGCGCACAGCTCCAGCAGGCGTGGTATCAGCATATTCCGCTGAGTGAAAAAATGGGCGTACGTATTCAGCAGTACACCGGGCAGAAATTTATTACCACCATGCCGGAGGCGGGGAACCAGAATCCGCACCATACGCTGTTCGCCGGCAGCCTGTTTTCGCTCGCTACCTTAACCGGATGGGGGCTTATCTGGCTGATGCTGCGCGAGCGGCACCTGGGAGGCACCATTATTCTGGCGGATGCGCATATCCGCTACAGCCAGCCTATTAGCGGCCGCCCCAGCGCCATCGCCGACCTCGGTTCTCTGAGCGGCGATCTCGACCGACTGGCGCGCGGGCGTAAAGCCCGCGTGCAAATGCAGGTGGAGCTTTTTGGCGACGATAAACAGGGCGCCGTTTTCGAGGGGATCTACATCGTGCTGCCGGCGAAGCCCTTTGGCTCGTACGAAGAGGGCGGCAACGAGGAAGAGTAAGCGCCTGCGGCAGTTATCGTCCTGGCGATGCCACACGCCAGGCGATATCCCGCATGGCATCACGCGCGGCGTTGCTGACGCCTCCCAGCTGAAAGAAGCCGTGGATCACCCCCAGATAGCGCTGACAGGAACTCTCCACCCCTTGCTCCGTCAGCCTTCGGTACAGCACTTCGCCCTCATCACGTAAAGGATCGAACTCCGCCGTCAGAATGTGTACCGGTGGCAGCCCGTTAAAATCTTCGCGCCAGAGCGGACAGGCATCCGGATGGTTTGCCGGCGTCGAGGCGAGGTACATTTCGTAGCCGCTCAGTAGCGTGTCCCGGGTAATCACATAGTCATCGCCATTGCTGAGGTAGCTCGCCATGCTGGCGGTAGCGTCGAGCATCGGATAAATCAGGATCAGTTGCGCGGGTTGCCACGCCGCTTTCGCTTTCAGACGCAGGGCCGTGACCAGAGCGAGGTGCCCGCCGGCACTGTCGCCAGCCAGGGTGATACGTGATGCGTCAACGCCAAGCTGCTCCGCGTGCCGGTGGATAATCATGACACCTTGTTCTGCGTCATCGTGCGCCGCCGGAAAGGTATGCTCCGGCGCCAGGCGGTACTGTACAGCGATCACCCGGCAACCGCTGAACATGGCTAACTGACGGAGTTGGTTATCGTGGGTGGTAAAGCCGCCGCTGACAAAACAGCCGCCGTGGTAGTAGATAAGCGTGGGTAGCAGGCCGTCGGCTGTGGGCGGTGAAACGACGCCGAAGTGCATACCCTCCAGGGTGATATCCTCCACCCGCACTCGCGTTTCCGTCTCCCCGGCGAGTACCGCACTGACGATATAGCCGGCCCTCCGATCATCAATATGCTGATCGCGTGATGACGGACGACCTGCCGCAATAAATGCCTCAACCAGCGAAGCAATCCCTTTTTCCAGCGCCATATGAAGTTCCTTATACTGTTTTAATATCCAGTGTTATAGCCTGGATTATGGCGAAAAGACAGGCCTGTTGAGGTCGCCTGTGCATTATGGAAAGCGGCTCGCAAAAAAGAGTTTACCTGACAAAATCCTGTTTGTTTCCGATTTCAAAAACTGTAGATTGCTCATAACTTCATCACTGGTGATATACTTGAGGTATATATGAGCATGATGGCTGAAAGGGATATGGGCAGAATTCTTCTCGATTTATCAGACGATGTCATTCAACGTCTCGATGACCTCAAAGTGCAGCGTAACATTCCGCGAGCGGAACTGTTACGTGAAGCGGTTGAACAATATCTGGAGAAACAAGATCGAGCTAAAGATACCATCTCCAGTGCGCTGGGTCTGTGGCAAGACTGCGAAGAAGACGGCATGGAATATCAACGTCAGCTACGCAAGGAGTGGTAATGACCTCCGGATCTGCGCTTTTTGATACCAATATTCTTATTGATTTATTTAGCGGGCGTCGCGAAGCCAAACAGGCGCTGGAGGCCTGGCCACCGCAGAATGCGATCAGTCTGATTACCTGGATGGAGGTGATGGTTGGCGCTAAAAAATATCACCAGGAGCAGCGCACGCGAATGGCGCTGAGCACCTTTAATATCATTAACATCTCACAGGATATTGCAGAGCGAAGCGTTGCGCTGCGGCAGGAGTATAAGCTTAAGCTGCCGGATGCCCTCATTCTGGCGACGGCGCAACTCCATCGTCTGGAACTAATTACGCGGAATACGAAGGATTTTGCCGGTATTCCTGGCGTAGTCACGCCGTACGAAATCCACCCTGAATAATTCGAGTGGCAGGAGGACGACAAGTGAGCGATAAACTCGTCTGAAACGAATATCTCCAGCCAAAGGTTGGCCTCTGATAACGGTCAGTGACGCGTGTGAATAATCCCTGCGCACGTTCGTGTCACAAGAAGGAAAACGGGCGACAAGAGCCGCCCGAAATCATACTGCAGAACTTACTCCCCTTCGCCGGGGAACATGAACGGGTTAATTGAGCTTCTGGCGAAGCCCTCCTGTTCCATGCGGGCGTCGAGCACCAGGGAGGCCAAATCGTCGGCGACGGCTTCGACTTTCGGATCCTTCTCCTGATACATAATCTTCAGGTAGGTTCCGCAGTCGCCGCAGCTTTCGGCTTTCACCGCCGCCTGCTCGTTGTCCAGCGACCAGTAGTGCAGGTCGCGGCTCTGCTCGCAGTTGCTGCACTTGACGCGTACTACGTGCCACTCAGTTTCGCACAGGTTGCAGTGCAGATAGCGCAGCCCCTGAGTGGTGCCGATTTGCACGATGCTGGAGACCGGCATCGAGCCGCACACCGGGCAGAACTGGCGCTGTTCGCCGTATTCGGCGCGCGCTTTTCCTGGGATCAGACTGGCCATCTGCGCCCAGTAGAGCGACAGCGCAGCCCAGATGAACGGCGCTTTGTCGCTACTGACGGAGGCGAAATCGGAAACAAACAGCGCGCTGGCCATCTGCTCCAGCTCCTGCTCAGAGGCTTTTTCCAGATTCTCAATGACCGCCAGCGCCGGGCCGCTCATCTCCGGCTTCAGCTCGGCAATCAGCGAGTGCAACAGCTTGTGCCAGTGCTTGTCGCGCGGCAGGACGTGGATATCCAGCGGCGGCTTGCCCTGTTCGCTGGCCGCTTTAATGCGGGCGGTGAGATCCATCTGCAGCGGATGGTCGTACAGCACTACTTCCTGGGCATGGGCAATCAGCGCGGCAAAGCGCAGGTAATCGCCTAGCGGGTTATTAGCGGCCAGCTCGCGCAAGCGTTCAGCGCGGCGGTTATACAGATTTTTCAGCCTGGGGAACAGTAACGGCGGAATTGCTTCCGCCGTGCGTTTCTCGCTCGAACCCAGCTCGTCTTGCGGGATTATGCGAATACTCATTCAGATGACTTTTCCTGTTTCTGGCGGACCTCTCGGTACCAGCGCGGGTGATGTTTCTTCGCCCACGTTTTGGTAACCCAGCCTTCCACCATCGCGGTAATGGTGCCTTTCACCCAGAGGGCGGCGTAGATATGCACCATGATAACCACAATTAACGCCACTGCGGCAAATGAATGCAGCATCAGCGCAAATCGGATCACCGGGATTGAGAAAGCCGGCGCAAAATACGGACGCCAGATGATCACACCGCTCACCAGCAGCAGTACCAGGAAGATAATCGCCGCCCAGAATACGCATTTCTGGCCGAAGTTATAGCGCCCGGTATCGCCCACCTCCTCGTTGACGACGATCTTACGAATATTCTTCGCCCAAAAGATATCATCCCGATTGATTAGGTTGTGATGCCAGTAACGGAAAAACATGATGATAAACGACGCGAACATCACTACCCCGACGAACGGGTGGAGAATTCGCGCCAGCTGCGGCGTGCCGAGGATATGCATCAGCCAGTTAAAGGACGGGAAGAAAAAGCCTAACCCGCTCACCGCCGCCAGGACGAAGCAGAAGGCGGTGACCCAGTGGTTGATGCGTTCCGGCGCCGTGTAGCGCACGATGGTGTCACGTCTTTTCATTTGCGCACCTCGTCTTTCTCTTCATGCAGATTGTCCTCTTCCTCTTCCGCGCGGTTCGGACCGACGCCGACGTAGTGGAAGATACTGGCTGCGAAGGTCGCGGCGAAGCCGACGGCCGCCAGCGGTTTCCAGATGCCTTTCCAGAACTTGACGGTCTGGCTGATCTCCGGGTTTTCCGGCAGGCCGTGGTACAGATTCGGCTTGTCGGCATGGTGCAGCACGTACATGACGTGGGTGCCACCGACGCCGGCCGGATCGTACAGGCCCGCATTGTCATAACCGCGGGTTTTCAGCTCAGCCACGCGTTCGCCGGCCAGCGTTTTCATATCCTCTTTGGAGCCAAAGTGGATTGCGCCGGTCGGACAGGTTTTCACGCAGGCAGGCTCCTGGCCGACGGTCACGCGGTCTACGCACAGGGTACATTTGTAGACGCGGTTGTCTTCCGGGTTCAGACGCGGTACATCGAACGGACAGCCGGCGATACAGTAGCCGCAGCCGATGCACTGCTCGGACTGGAAGTCGACAATACCGTTGGCGTACTGAATGATCGCGCCTTCTGACGGGCAGGCCTTCAGGCAGCCCGGGTCCGCGCAGTGCATGCAGCCATCCTTGCGGATGAGCCATTCCAGCTTGTCGTTTTGTTCCACCTCCGAGAAGCGCATGACCGTCCATGACTTGGCGGTCAGGTCCGCCGGGTTGTCATACACCCCGACATTGTGACCGACTTCATCACGAATATCGTTCCATTCGGAGCAGGCCACCTGACAGGCTTTGCAGCCGATACAGGTGGTGACGTCGATAAGCTTCGCCACCTCCTGCTGGTGGTCCCGCGCCTGAGGCGCGGGGGTGAAACCGTTAGTCGCGGAACGACGAATAATATCTTGCGATTGGTAAGCCATAAGTCGTCTCCGTTACACCTTTTCCACGTTCACAAGGAAAGCTTTGAACTCCGGCGTCTGCGTATTCGCATCACCGACGAACGGCGTCAGGGTATTGGCAATAAAGCCTTTTTTCGCCACGCCCTCATAGCCCCAGTGAATAGGAATGCCGATGGTATCGATATCCTTACCGTCAACTTTCAGCGTGCGAATACGTTTGGTCACCACCGCCTTGGCTTTGATATAGCCGCGGTTGGAGGAAACTTTCACGGTATCGCCGTGGCCGATGCCGAGCTTATTCGCCAGTTTTTCCCCGATCTCCACGAACTGTTCCGGCTGGGCGATGGCGTTAAGTAGCGCATGCTTGGTCCAGTAGTGGAAGTGCTCGGTCAGACGGTAAGTGGTGCCGACGTACGGGAACTTCTCGGCCTTACCCATCTGCTCGAGATCGCCTTTGAAGACGCGAGCGGCCGGGTTAGAGACCACGTTCGGGTGCAGCGGGTTGGTTCCGAGCGGCGTTTCAAACGGCTCGTAGTGTTCCGGGAACGGTCCTTCCGCCATCTTGTCGATAGCGAACAGACGGCCCATCCCTTCCGGCTGCATGATAAACGGACCGACGTCGCTGCCAGGCGCGGCGGCGCTGTAGTCCGGAATATCCACGCCGCCCCATTTGGCGCCGTCCCATTTCAGCAACTGACGCTTCGGATCCCACGGTTTACCCTGCGGGTCCGCGGAGGCGCGGTTATACAGGATGCGGCGGTTGAGCGGCCAGGCCCAGGCCCAGCCCAGGGTATTGCCGAGACCGGATGGATCGGCGTTATCGCGGCGCGCCATCTGGTTACCTTCCGGCGTCCAGCTCCCGGCGAAGATCCAGCAGCCGCTGGAGGTGGTGCCATCATCTCGCAGCTGCGCAAAGGAGCTCAGCTGTTGGCCTTTCTTGACGATCACCGCGCCGGTTGCCGGGTCGGTGATATCCGCCAGCGCTTTACCGTTGCTTTCCATCGCCACTTCTTCCGATGCCGGCTCGTGTGGCGTGGAGTAGTTCCACGTCATGTTGAGCACCGGCTCCGGCGCCGGGCCACCCTCTTCGGCATACATCTTACGCAGACGAGTGAAGATACCGGCGAGAATTTCACCATCGGTGACGGCGATCCCCGGGGCGTCCGCGCCTTTCCAGTGCCACTGCAGCCAGCGGCCGGAGTTGACGATAGACCCATTCTCTTCGGCGAAGCAGGTGGAGGGCAGACGGAACACTTCGGTCTGGATTTTCGCCGGATCGACATCGTTCGACTCACCATGGTTTTGCCAGAAGGTGGACGTTTCGGTATTGAGCGGGTCGATAGTCACGAGGAACTTCAGCTTCGACAGGGAAGCGACGACCTTGTTTTTGTTCGGGAACGAGGCGACCGGGTTAAAGCCCTGGCAAATATAGCCATTCACTTTGCCCTGATTCATCATCTCGAAGTACTGCAGAACGTCGTAGCTCTTATCCCACTTCGGCAGCCAGTCATAGCCCCAGCTGTTTTCCGCGGTGGCTTTGTCGCCGAAGAAGGCTTTCATCATGGAGACGAAGAACTTCGGATAGTTGCCCCAGTAGTTGACCTGGTCTTTCAGCAGCGGCTTCGGCGTGTTAGCCGTCAGGTAGGTCTGCAGGTCGGCCTGTTTTTCGTTCGGCAGCGACATGTAGCCTGGCAGGCTGGTGGAGAGCAGGCCGAGGTCGGTCAGACCCTGGATATTGGAGTGGCCGCGCAGGGCGTTGACGCCGCCGCCCGCCATCCCCATGTTGCCGAGCAGCAGCTGGATCATCGCCATGGTGCGGATATTCTGCGCACCGATGGAGTGCTGGGTCCAGCCGAGAGCGTACAGGAACGATGCGGTCTTATCCGGCGCGCTGGTTTCAGCAATGTATTCACAGACTTTGAGGAAGTCGGCCTTCGGCGTACCGCAGATGTTTTCGACCACATCCGGGGTATAACGGGAAACATGCTGCTTCAGCAGGTTCCAGACGCAGCGCGGATGTTGCAGCGTAGTATCGCGTTTGGCGAAGCCGTTTTCGTCCAGCTCATAGTTCCAGCTGGTTTTGTCGTACTGGCGTTTTTCTGCGTTATAGCCGCTGAACAGCCCGTCGTCGAAGCTATAGTCCTCACGCACGATCAGGCTGGCGTTGGTGTAGGCTTCGGTGTATTCGCGGTTGAATTTTTCGTTATTCAGCAGATACAGGATCACGCCCGACAGGAAGGTAATGTCGGTACCGGAACGAATCGGGGTATAGAAATCAGCCACCGACGCCGTACGCGTAAAGCGCGGATCGATAACGATGAGCTTGGCGCCGTTATGAATTTTGGCTTCCATCGCCCAGCGGAACCCCACCGGATGCGCTTCTGCGGCGTTACCGCCCATCACTACGACCAGGTTGGCGTTTTTAATATCAACCCAGTGGTTGGTCATCGCACCGCGACCAAATGTTGGAGCAAGACTTGCTACCGTTGGTCCGTGTCAGACACGCGCCTGGTTATCCACCGCCAGCATCCCGAGGGCGCGGGTGAATTTTTGCGTTAAATAACCGGTTTCGTTACTGGAGGCGGAGGCGCACAGCATCCCGGTGGTCAACCAGCGGTTGACGGTGGTGCCGGCGTCGTTTTGCGCGATAAAGTTGGCGTCGCGGTCCTCTTTCATCAGCTTGGCGATGCGATCAAACGCTTCGTCCCAGCTGATTTGCTGCCATTTATCGGAACCTGGCGCGCGATATTCCGGGAATTTCAGGCGGCTTTCAGAATGGATAAAGTCCACCAGACCGGCCCCTTTCGGGCAGAGCGCACCACGGTTAACCGGATGATCCGGATCGCCTTCGATATGGAAAATGGATGCTTTGGCGTTTTTTGCGCCGTCGCCGAGGCTATACATCAACAGCCCACAGCCGACAGAACAGTATGTGCAGGTGTTACGGGTTTCGCGCGTGCGCAGCAATTTGTACTGCCGTGTCTCCGCGAGCGCAGTTGCCGGGGCAAAGCCCAGCGCTGCTGCCGTGGTTCCCGCCATACCGCCAGCGCAGATCTTAAAGAACTGCCTTCTGCTGACCTGCATGGTTCGCTCCTTGTTTCGACATTGTCACATGTAGTTATTTGCTTTGCGGTGAAGGCCGCAAAGGTTCAGAATTAGGGCAAATTTCCCTCATTCCTGAAGGGATAAAAACAGAATACCACATTGTGTGTATGCCTGTTCCAATACGGTTAAAGCAAAGTGAACAAGAAGCCTCTCGAACAAATCAAAAATGTGACGAATGTCACAGGATATCGCCAGGTCTCCCTCTGGAAACGCGAGGATCTGCAACACCCTCAGCCAGATGAGTTAGCGGAAGAGGTGCCCGTCGCGCTGGTCTACAACGGTATCTCCCACGTGGTGATGATGGCCTCCCCGAAAGATCTGGAGCAATTCGCCGTCGGCTTCTCCTTATCCGAAGGGATTATCGAGCACCGGCGGGAGATTTTCGGCATGGACGTGGTAGCGGTGTGCAACGGCCTTGAGGTGCAGATTGAGCTCTCCAGCCGGCGTTTTATGGGCCTCAAAGCCCGGCGTCGCGCGCTGGCCGGGCGCACCGGCTGCGGCGTATGCGGCGTCGAGCAGCTCAATGATATTGGTAAGCCGGTCCAGCCGCTGCCGTTCACTCAGTCGTTCGATTTAGCCAATCTCGATCAGGCCCTGGCGCATCTTAACGACTTTCAACCGGTTGGCCGGCTCACCGGCTGTACTCACGCGGCCGCGTGGGTCCGGTTGACGGGCGAACTGGCGGGCGGGTTTGAAGACGTTGGCCGGCATGTCGCCCTGGATAAATTGCTGGGCCGGCGGGCGGAAGTCGGCGAGGGGTGGCAGCATGGCGCCGCGCTGGTCTCCAGCCGCGCCAGTTATGAAATGGTGCAGAAGGCGGCGATGTGCGGCGTCGAGATCCTGTTCGCGGTCTCGGCGGCCACCACCTTAGCAGTGGAAGTTGCCGAGCGCTGCAATCTGACGCTGGTGGGCTTTTGCAAGCCGGGCAGGGCGACAGTTTATACCCATCCGCAGCGTTTAATTGCGGGTTAAATATTGGTCAATAAATTTGAACAATGACAGCAAATCCTTCCGCTTTTTGTTTAGCGATGTGCGGGATACTATTTAACACATCAAGGCACAGCGCCTTATCTAAACAACTAAATGAAAGGGTTTATATCATGAAAAGCATCAAAACTTTTGTCGCAGTAATCGCTATGGCCGCCTCTTTCGCTTCCTTCGCTGCTGAAACCGTGACCGCAACCGCCTCCACAATGGACGGCGCGGAAGCGAAAATCGCCGCACAGGCGCAGGCTGCCGGCGCTTCGTCTTACAAAATCACCGAAGCGTTTACCGGCAACCGCGTGCATATGACTGCCGAACTGAACAAATAAGCGTATAGCAACTGTCGAAAGAGCGCCTCAGGGCGCTTTTTTAGTTTATACCCGCCAGGCGCAGCAGCGCGGTCACCACGGCGGCGGCGATAATCACGCCGATCAGCGGGACTTTGCGCCAGGCGAGGAACACAGCGAAAGCAACGCCCAGAACGCGCGCCATACCGGCGAAATGTGCGCCCTCATAGAAAGTGGTGGCCAGGGCGACGGAAAAAAGCAGCACCGTCGCCGCATCGGAAAGCAGCGCCTGCGAGCGCTCGGAAAATGCCAGCCGATTGCCGAGCTTCGCGCCGCCGAGGCGCATCAGATAGGTTCCCAGCGACAGGATGGCGATACCGGCGATAAACAGCGTCATATTGCCCATTATTTTTTCCTCGACAGTAAACCGAACAGCGAAAGCAGCACCGGCAGCCCGGTGGGCACAAACGGTACGGCGGCAAGCGCCAGCGCGGCGCCGCTGGCGGCGCGGATCAGCGTAGTGCGGTTTTTAAAGGCCGGGATCACCAGCGCCAGCAGGATCGCCGGGAAGACCGCATCAAGCCCGATGGTTTCCGGCGCTGGCAGCAGTTTGCCGACGGCCGCGCCGGTTAGCGTACCGAGGGGCCAGATCAGCGCGACGCCAGCGCCGCACAGCCAGTAGGCCGCTTTGCGCTGCGCGGGGGTGGGCTGCGACAAGCCAAAGACCACGCTCTCGTCGTTCATAATGTGGCACCCGATAAAGCTTAAGGCGCGCCGACCAACCAGTTCGCGTACGGTCACCCCGAACGGGATATGACGCGCATTGACTAACAGGCCGGCGGCGGCGGCGGCCAGCGGACTACCGCCGCTGGCGACAATGCCGATAAACATGAATTCAGAAGCGCCTGCCAGCACGGACACCGAAAGCAAGAGCGGCACCCATAAAGGGAAGCCGTAAGCCACCGCCAGCGACCCATAGGACATGCCCACCACCCCGACGGCAAGGCAGACCAAAACAATCGCTTTTATCGTGTCTCCGCTGAGACTGGAGAGAGTTTGTTTCATATCACTTAGCCATATCGAACGAATTTCCATTATAATGAACACATAATGATCGTTTTTCAAGGCGAACGAATTGTTCGATATAAAAAACAAGGGGCGGGTATGACACAGCCAATCAGCGTTATCGCCAAAAGTCTGGTGCGGGAGCGGGCGCGGACCGGGCTTTCGCTGGCGGAAGTCGCGCGTCGGGCGGGTATCGCAAAATCCACGCTATCGCAACTGGAGTCCGGCAACGGCAACCCGAGTCTGGAAACGCTGTGGTCGCTCTGCGTAGCGCTGGATATTCCATTTGCCAGGCTGCTTGAGCCGCAGGTGAACAAAACGCAGGTGATCCGCCGCGGCGAGGGGACCAAAGTGGTGGCAGAGCAGGCGAACTATCAGGCCATTTTGCTGGCCGCCTGTCCGCCCGGCGCGCGTCGGGACATCTATTTGCTGCTCACCCAGCCCGGCGCCGACCGCATTTCGCATCCGCATCCGCCAGGCTCGGTGGAACATATTATCGTCACCCAGGGGCGGGCGCGGGTAGGGCTAACGTCGGCGCCGGAAGAGCTCGGCGAGGGCGACTATATCTGCTACCCGGCGGATCAGGAGCATGTTTTTCAGGCGCTGGAGCCGGATACGCAGGCCCTGCTGATCGCTGAGCAAAACTGACATCGCGTCGGCGGGGGACGCGCGCTCGCTGGACGTCATAGCCATATTGCGGGAAACTAGCTTTCCTATGCGAAAACAGGGATTTTTATGTCGCTGAAAGCCATTGCCAAACAACTTGGGATCTCCGTCACGACCGTCAGCCGGGCGTTGAACGGCTACGACGATGTGTCGCAGGAGACCCGCGCCCGGGTTGAGGCTGAAGCGCAGCGCCGGGGCTATCGCCCCAACACTTTCGCCCGCCGTCTGAAAATGGGCACCATCGATGCCGTTGGTCTCGTCTTCCCTGTCCGCCCCGCGCCGCTCAACAATAACGTTTTTCTCGAGATGGTCGGGGAGATCAGCCATGAGCTGGCGCGCCATGACATTGATTTGTTGCTGATCGCCGATGATGAGCAGGCGGATAAACATGGCTATATGCGCATGGTGCAGGGCCGTCGCGTCGATGCATTAATCGTGGCCCATACTCTGGATGACGATCCGCGGCTGGCGCAGCTGCAGGCCTCCGGCTTTCCGTTTCTGGCGCTCGGCCGTAGCCGCCTGGCGCAGCCCTACGCCTGGTTTGATTTCGATAACTATGCCGGCACCTGCCGCGCCACCCGCCATCTGATTCAACAGGGCCACCAGCGTATCGCTCTGCTGGGCGAGAACAACAATCAGGCGTTTATTTTGCAACGGCGTAACGGCTACCTCGATGCCCTGCGCGAGGCGGGGTTATCCGATGCATGGCTGCGTAGCGTGCCGGCGACGCGCCGCGGCGGCTATCAGGCCACGCTGGAGCTGCTGCGTCTGCCTGAGCCGCCTACCGCGATTATCACCGACTGCAACACCCATGGCGATGGCGCCGCGATGGCGCTCGCCCACCTGGGGCGTTTAACCGGCGACAATCGCGTCGCCCTGGTGGTGTACGACGGGCTGCCGCAGGACAGCATCATTGAGACCGATGTCGCCGCGGTGATCCAGTCCACGCGCCAGGGCGTGGGACGGCAGATTGCCGATATGGTGCGTCGCTTAATCGCCGGGGAGGATCTCGCCACGCTGCAGGTGCTATGGCAGCCGGAATTTTTCCCGGGTGAAACCGCCTGATCTTACCCCTTTTTAACCCGTAATTCTGAAGCCGATCACGGATCCGAAACGTTTTGGTTGGCATCCGAAACGTTTCGGATCAACAGTAAGACATTCCTTGTAATGGAGATGTCTGATGTCTGATTCGCTGATTCACCTGCAAAGCGCCGGTGCCGATATTGTGATTAAAACCCGCCCTTTCGCTGAAATTGTCTACTGGGGACCGCATTTAAGCCACTTTTCGCCGCAGGATGCCGACAGCCTGACGCGCCCGGTCGCCAACGGTAGACTGGATGTCGATTCGCCAGTGACCTTAATGGCGGAGCTGGGCCATGGTCTGTTTGGCGCGCCGGGCATTGAAGGCCATCGTCAGGGGCTGGATGCCTCTCCGCTGTTCACCACCAGCGAAGTGCGGCACGAGGGCCAGACGCTGACCCTGGTCAGCGAAGATCCGCAGGCCGGCCTGCGCTTGCAGAGCGAGATCGCGTTGGATGCCAGCGGCGTGCTGAGCGTGCGCCATGGCGTGACCAATCTGCGCGCCAGCCCATGGCAGGTGGATCGCCTGGCGGTCACATTGCCGGTCGCCGAACGCGCTCGCGAGGTGATGGCTTTCCATGGCCGCTGGATCCGCGAGTTTCAGCCTCATCGCCTGACGCTGGAGCACGACAGCTTTGTGCTGGAGAACCGCCGCGGGCGCACCTCTCACGAACATTTCCCGGCCCTGATCACCGGCAGCCGCGCCTTTAGCGAGATGCAGGGTGAAGTCTGGGGCGTGCATCTGGCCTGGAGCGGTAACCATCGCCTGCGGGCGGAGGTAAAAACCGATGGCCGTCGCTATCTGCAGGCCGAGGCGCTCTATCTGCCGGGTGAAATGGCGCTGGCGGAAGGGGAAACCTTGTGGACGCCGTACCTGTATGCCAGCTACTCGGCGAATGGGCTGAACGGCATGAGCCAGCAGTTCCATCGTTATCTGCGCGAACGGATTATTCGTTTCCCGGGCAACAAACCGCGCCCGGTGCATCTCAACACCTGGGAGGGGATCTATTTCGACCACGACCCGGACTACATCATGCGTATGGCCGACGAAGCGGCGGCCCTGGGCGTCGAGCGCTTTATTATCGATGACGGCTGGTTTAAAGGGCGCAACGACGACTGGGCGGCGCTTGGCGACTGGTATCTCGATGAGAAAAAATACCCCTACGGCCTGACGCCGGTTATCGATCACGTGAAGTCTCTGGGTATGGAATTCGGTATCTGGGTGGAGCCGGAAATGATTAACCCGGATTCCGATCTGTACCGGGCGCACCCGGACTGGGTGCTGGCGCTGCCGGGCTATACCCCGCTGACCGGCCGCCATCAGTTTGTCCTGAACCTCAACATTCCCGAAGCGTTTGATTATCTGCTGGAGCGGATGAGCTGGCTGCTGGGCGAGCATGCGGTGGACTACGTGAAGTGGGATATGAACCGCGAGCTGGTGCAGCCTGGGCATCAGGGACGCGCCGCTGCGGACGCGCAAACGCGCCAGTTTTACCGCCTGCTGGATACGCTGGTGGCCCGTTTCCCGCACATTGAATTTGAATCCTGCTCCTCCGGCGGCGGACGGATCGATTATGAAGTCCTCAAACGCAGCCATCGCTTCTGGGCTTCTGACAACAATGACGCCCTTGAGCGCAACACCATCCAGCGCGGCATGAGCTACTTCTTTCCACCCGAGGTAATGGGCGCGCATATTGGCAATCGCCACTGTCATGCCACCTTCCGCCAGCATAGTATCGCCTTCCGCGGCCTGACGGCGCTGTTCGGTCATATGGGCCTTGAGCTGGATCCGGTGAGCGCCGATGAAGAAGAGCGCGCCGGATACCGAAAATATGCGGCCCTGCATAAACAGTGGCGCGACGTGATCCATCACGGCGTGCAGTGGCGAATAGATATGCCGGATGCTACCACTCTTGCCCATGGCGTCGTCAGCCCGGATAAAGCGCAGGCGATTTTCCTCGTTAGCCAGCTGGCGATGCCGGACTACACCCTGATGGCGCCGCTGCGCCTGGCGGGCCTGGAGGCGAGCGCCCGCTATCAGGTGACGCTCCTCGATCATCCGAACATTCAGATCACCGGTGAGGGCGGCCACACCATGCGGAAGCTGCCGGCATGGATGACGACGCTGCAGACGGTGAGCGGTGAGTGGCTGCAGCAGGCGGGGCTGGCGCTGCCCATCCTCGACCCGGAAAGCGCCATTCTGATTGGTCTGCAACGCGTGTGATGGTATCGGGCCGCGCTGCGGCCCTTCTTGAGGAAAATATAATGAACCCGACCGTCTGTACCCACAAAAACAACCCCAACTTCTGGATTTTCGGGCTGTTCTTCTTTCTCTACTTCTTCATCATGGCCACCTGCTTTCCGTTTCTGCCGATCTGGCTGTCGGACGTCATCGGCCTGAATAAAACCGAAACCGGCCTCGTTTTCTCCAGCCTGTCGCTGTTCGCCATCTGTTTCCAGCCGATCCTCGGAGTGATCTCTGACAAGCTGGGGCTGAAAAAACACCTGATGTGGATCGTGACCGTTCTGCTGGTGCTGATTGCTCCCTTCTTCCTTTATGTTTTCGCTCCGCTGCTGAAAACCAATATCTGGCTCGGAGCGCTGAGCGGCGGCGCCTATATCGGCTTTGTATTCTCCGCAGGCGCCGGCGCGATGGAGGCCTATATCGAACGGGTAAGCCGCAACAGCGGGTTTGAATACGGCAAGGCGCGCACCTTTGGCTGCCTGGGATGGGCGCTGTGCGCGACTACCGCCGGAATGCTGTTCAGCATTAATCCCGAATGGGTGTTCTGGATGGGGTCGGCCGCCGCGCTGCTGCTGGTGGTGCTGGTGGCCATCGCCAAACCGCAGGCCAGTCAGTCCGCGCAGGTAATGGACTCGCTCGGCGCCAATCGCCCGGCGATCGATTTAAAAACGGCGGTGCGCATGTTCCGCCAGCGTAAGATGTGGATGTTTATTCTGTATGTTATCGGCGTGGCCTGCGTGTATGACGTTTTCGATCAGCAGTTCGCCACCTTCTTCAAATCGTTCTTCGCGACCCCGGAAGCGGGCACCCGCGCCTTTGGTTTCGCCACCACCGCGGGAGAAATATGTAACGCCATCATTATGTTCAGCTCGCCGTGGATTATTAACCGTATCGGAGCGAAGAATACCCTGCTGATCGCCGGGATGGTGATGGCGGCAAGAATGATTGGCTCTTCCTTCGCCACCACCGCCGCGGAAGTCGTAGCGTTGAAAATGCTCCATGCGCTGGAGGTGCCGTTCCTGCTGGTGGGCGCCTTTAAATACATCACCGGCGTGTTTGACGTCCGGCTGTCGGCGACCATTTATCTGGTGGGCTTCCAGTTCGCCAAGCAGGTGGCGGCGATCTTCCTCTCCGCTTTCGCCGGCAATATGTACGATCGGATCGGCTTTCAGGATACCTATATGATCCTCGGCGGTATTGCCCTGACCGTCACCTTAATCTCCGCGTTTACGTTAGCGGGTAAGACGAAAACCGAGCCGCTGCGCGATAATGCAATGACCGTTTAATCGACCGGCCTCCCGTCTGGAGGGAGGCCAGTTATTTTTACGCCAGATAAAACACTTCTTTGAGCTCCGCGCTCAGCGGGCTGTTGTCCGGGTTGCTGGGCATCACCTCGCGCATGTATTTCCACCAACGCTGGCATACTTCCGTGCTGGCGACCGCTTCCCAGCGGGCTTCCGATTCAATCTCCACCGTCGCGAACAGGAGATGGCGTTCTTTATCGAGATAAATGGCGTAGTGGTGCGCGCCGTGCGCTTTCAGCACTGCTTCCAGCTCCGGCCAGATGGGGTTATGGCGGCGCTGGTACTCCTCGTGCGCGTCGGGGTTCACCTGCATGACGAAGGCTTTACGGATCATAAGGCCTCCAGATAGAGCTCGCGAACCTCATCGCGGCTGGCGGGGCGCGGGTTACACGGCGCGCATGGGTCGGCCAGCGCTTTATCCAGCCAGCCTTCGATATCGGCTTTGCTGACGCCAAGCTGGCTAAAACCCTGGGGGATCCCTACGCGTTTGCTCAGCGTGCGGATGGCATTGATGGCCTCCATGCTGGCAGCTTCATCGCTCATGCCGCGAGTATCGACGCCCATCGCCTGCGCCACGCGGGCAAAGCGCGCCACCGCGTTCGGGCGGTTAAAGTTTTCGATGATCGGCAGCAGGATGGCGTTGCATACCCCGTGCGGCAGATTATGGGTGGCGCCAGGCTGATGGGCCAGGGCATGTACCAGCCCGAGACCGGCGCTGTTGAACGCCATGCCCGCCAGATACTGGCCAAAGGCCATCTGCTCGCGGGCCTGCAGATCGTGCCCATCGTCTACCGCTTTCGGCAGCCACAGGTTAATCAGACGAATGGCCTCGAGGGCGTTGGCGTCGGTCAGCGGATGGGCGCCAACGGAGACAAAGGCCTCGATGGCGTGGGTCAGGGCATCCATGCCGGTGGCGGCGGTAACGGCTGGCGGAATGTCGAGCATCACGCTGGCGTCGTCGACGGCGATATCCGGGATCAGGTTCGGGTCGATAATCACCTCTTTCACCTGCCGCTCGCTATCGATAATTACCGCGTTGCTGGTCATCTCCGCCGCCGTGCCGGCGGTGGTGTTGATGGCCACCAGCGGCACGCCAGCGTTTTTCACTTTGCCGACGCCGGAGTAGGCGGTGGAGGGGCCTGGGTTGGCGGTGAGGATTTTTATCGCTTTGGCGGTATCAATCGGGCTACCGCCGCCGAAGGCGATCAGGTAATCGCAGCGGGCCGCCTGGTAAGCCGCATAGCCTTGCTGCACCAGCGCTTCGGTGGGGTTGGGGAATACCTCGTCAAATAGCTGATAAGCCATCTGCTGTTCATCCAGCGCGGCGAACAGGCTGTCCAGCAGGCCCAGCTTCACCAGCTGACCGTCGGTGACGATCAGCGCCTTGCCCCACTGTTTGCCCGCTACCAGCTTGACCATATCACCGATCGCGCCTGCGCCGTGGAGGCTGATTTTAGGTAGTGCCAACATAAAACTCATGATAATTCTCCTTAATGTTGATTTTGGGAAATCCGTTTCCCCTCACCCCGACCTTCTCCCGCAGGGAGGGGGCCAGGGTGAGGGGGAAATTAACATCGTCTTCGCTGCATCATCCGCCGGGTAATAATCGGCAGGGAGATCACCACGATCAGCATGGCGCCGATAATCACCGACATCACGATGCCGGGGACGTTCAGCAGGCTCAGGCCGAAGGTCACCAGCCCCATCAGAAAGGCGGCGATGATCACCCCGGGCATGCTGCCGGAGCCGCCGAGAATATTGACGCCGCCGAGCACCGCCATGGTGACAACCGCCAGCTCCCAGCCCATCGCCAGGGTGGGGCGGGTACTGCCGAGCCGTGAGGTCAGCAGGACCGCCGCCAGCCCGGCCATCAGCCCAACCAGCGCGAACAGCACCAGGTTATGACGCTTAACGTTGATCCCGGAGAACCAGGCGCCGGTCGGGTTATTGCCGATGGCGTAGGTCCGGCGACCAAAGTTGGTTTTATGCAGCAGGAAGGTGAAGGCGGCCGCGAGGAGGATAAACAGCGCAAACTCAAAAGAGAGCGCCCCCCACACGTATCCCTGGCCGAACCAGGCAAAGCTCTCCGGATAGTGATTGAGTGCCTGATCGCCCAGCAGGATATAGGTGATGCCGCGATACAGGCTCATGGTGCCGATGGTGATCACAATGGACGACAGGTTAAAGCGGGTCACCAGCAAGCCGTTGAACAGGCCGCACAGCAGACCTACGCCCAGGCCGATGACCACCAGCAGCGGAGTGTCCATCCCCGCCGCCGCGCAGAAGCCCATCACCGTTGAGCTGAGCGCCATCGTCGAGGCTACCGACAGATCGATTTCCCGGGCGATAATCAGCATCGCCATCGGCAGGACGACGATCGCCTTCTCGGTAAAGGTAAAGGTGGCGTCCGACAGGTTCCAGATATTGAGGAAGTACGGGGAAGCCACGGCGTTGCCGATAAATACCGCCAGGGTGACCGCCAGTAAAAACCCTTCCCAGCACAGCAGGCGGCGCAGTGGCGACGGCGCGGCCGGGGCGTTTTTCATCTCTTCAGATATCATCATTTTGCTCATGATTTCACCGCCTGTTTCTGTCGGGCTAACGCCGCGTTGCGCAGGATTAACCGCCCGTGACCGCGATTGCCGCGCTCGTTGAGCAGCACCGCCATGACGATCACCGCCCCGGAAATCGCCATTTGCCAGAAGGGCGAGATGCCGATCACCGGCAGGGCGTTATTGATGACCCCGAGGAACAGCGCGCCGCACAGGCAGCCCAGCACCCGTCCGCTTCCGCCCGTGGTGCTGATACCGCCGATCACGCAGGCGGCGACCACCTGGAGTTCAAAACCGTTGGCGACGTCGACATAGGCGACGGCGAAGCGCGAGATCCACAGATAGCCGCAGAAGCCGGCCAGCGCGCCGGAGAGACAGAAGCTGACGAACTGCATTTTTCCGGCGTTAATGCCGGTGTAGTATGCCGCCGTCGCGTTGCCGCCCGCGGTGTATAAGGCCCGGCCGGTGCGGCTGTAGCGCAGGAAATAACCCACCAGCAGCAGCGCGGCGATGGCGCACCAGCTCAGTAGCGGCAGCCCCAGGAGGGGGCTGCGCGGCAGACTGAGAAAATCAGCGCTCATCTGATGTGAGTTAACCCAGCCGCCGTCAGTCAGCAGGAAGATAATGCCGCGATAAATGCTCATAGTGCCCAGGGTCACCACAATGGGGGGAATGCCGAGGCGCCAGACCAGCAGGCCGTTAATTACTCCCATCAGCAGGCCCAGCAGAGTCGCCAGCGCCAGCAGCGCCACCACCGGAATACCCGGATAGTGGGCGTTAATCAGGGCGACGATCATCCCGGTCAGCGCCAGGTTGGCGGCCATCGACAGATCAATGCCTTTGGTGAGCAACACCATCATCTGGCCGAGGGCGAGGATGATAAGGATGGCGGTATCGTTAAACATCTCCACCAGATTGCCCGGTGAAACGAACGACGGCGCCCGGCTGCCGATGGCGCCGATCATCAAAATGATGACCACCGCCAGCAGCGCTTCGCGATGTTTCAGCCATGCGTGTCCCATCATGCCGCCTCCTGGCCGATGCCGCTGGCGGCGCTAACGATGGTTTCCGCCGTCGCTTCCCCGGCCCGGTACTCGGCGACCATCAGCCCTTCGTGCATTACGATAATCCGATCGGCCATGCCCATCACTTCCGGCAGCTCTGACGACACCATAATCACCGCCAGCCCCTGGCTGACCAGCTCGGACATAAACTGATGCACGGCGGCCTTTGAGCCGATATCGATGCCTTTGGTCGGCTCATCGAGAATGATCACCTCGGGCTGGGTCGCCAGCCATTTGCCAATCACCACTTTCTGCTGGTTGCCGCCGGAGAGGGTCTCCACCGGCTGCCGCCAGCTGAAGGCTTTTACCTGCAGGCGCGAGGCGTACTCGTCGGCCAGCCGCCATTCCCGGGCGTCGTTCAGGACGCCGTTAGGGTTGAGCTTGCTGAGCTGCGGTAAACTGATGTTCTGGGCGATAGGCAGGGCGATGATCGCTCCCTGTTTCTGCCGCTCTTCCGGCACGCAGACGATGCCCGCGCGGATGGCGTCGGCGGGCTGGTGAAAGCGCATGGTTCTGCCGTTCAGGCGGATCTCGCCGGAGGAGGGGCGCGAGACACCGGAGAGCGCCTGCATCAGCTCGGTGCGTCCGGCGCCCACCAGGCCGTAAAAGCCGAGAATTTCTCCCTTGCGCAGGCGGAAGCTGATATGGGCAAACTCGGTAGGATGACAGAGATCGGTCACCTCCAGCACCGTTTCTCCGGGGGTGCAGTCGACTTTCGGGTAGGTTTGGCTGATCGCCCGGCCCACCATCATCGACACCATCCGCTCTTCGGTGATGTCGCTTATCGCCCCGGAGCTGACGTACACCCCATCGCGCAGGATGGTGTAATAATCGGCCAGCTCGAAGATTTCATCGAACTTATGCGAGATAAACAGGATCGCTTTGCCGTCCTGCTTCAGACGCTCAACGATGTGATAAAACTCCAGGATTTCATGCTGGGAAAGCGCGGCGGTCGGCTCATCGAGGATCACCACCTGGGCGTCGAAAGCCAGCGCCCGGGCAATCGCCACCATGTGACGCTGGGCGATGCTGAGGGTTTTCAGCGTGGCTCGCGGGTCGATCTGGACTTCCAGCCGGGTGAGGATCTCGTTGGCTCTGCGGTGCATCGCCGGCCAGTCGAGCGTTTTGAGCAGTCCCTTATACAGATACTGGCCGACGAAAATGTTTTCGCTGACCGAGAGTTCGTCAAACAGCACGGTTTCCTGGTGAATGGCGGTGATCCCTACCTTATGCGCCGACTCCGGCGTTGGCAGATGAATGGGGATCGCTTTATAGAGGATCTCGCCCTCTTCGGGCTGATAAATACCGGTCATCACTTTGACCAGCGTGGATTTCCCCGCGCCGTTTTCGCCGATTAAGGCGGTCACTTTGCCGGGCCAGAGATCAAGCTGCACGTTCTCAAGGGCGCGCACACCGGGAAAAATTTTGGTGATCCCCTTCAGCGACAGCAGTGGCGTTGATGCTGACATGATAGTTCTCCACAAAAATCACCCCTCACCCTAACCCTCCCCCACAGGGGCGAGGGAACGGTCCGGCGTCCGCTGGCCGCATCGCGCAGAGGGCCAGCCGTTCCCCCTCTCCCTCCGGGAGAGGGCCGGGGTGAGGGAACAAGGATTAGAAAATTTTCGAGAACTTATCGATGTTGCTCGCATCGTAGACAAACGGCTTGGCCATCGCGCCATTCCCCTCGGCGTCCAGCTTCACTTTGCCCAGCTTGCCCATACTGGCTTCGGTTTTGGTCGCCGTGCCTTTGACTAAATCGTCGGCCAGATAGGTGGCGGCGTAGCCCAGGTCAATCGGGTTCCAGATGGCGAAGCTTTTGCTGGCGCCGGACTTGATCGCGCCGGCCATTTCCGACGGCAGCCCCAGCCCGGTGACATACACTTTGCCGATTTTGCCCTGGTCCTTCACCGCCTGCGCGGCGGCAACAATCCCCACCGACGACGGCGAGACAATGACTTTCAGGTCCGGATATGATTTCAGCAGACCCACCGCTTCGCGGTAGCTTTTATCCGACAGATCGTCACCGTAGGCGACGGTGACCAGCTGCACCGACGGATACTGCGGTAGCACCTTTTTCATCTCCTCAATCCAGATGTTCTGGTTCGTGGAGGTTGGGGTGGCGCTTAACACGGCCACCTCGCCTTTCTCAACGTTCAGCGCCTGCAGCGCATCGGCGGCAAGCTTGACGTTGGTTTCGCCAATTAAGGCGTTATTTGAGGGGTTAAGATGGATCTGACGGCCTGCCGGCGCCACGCCGGAGTCCCATGAGACCACCTTGATGCCGCGCTGCATCGCTTTTTTCAGCACCGGCACCACCGCGTCCGGATCGTTGGCGGAAATGGCGATCGCATCAACCCCCTGGGCGATCAACCCGTTCAGCACGTCGATCTGCGCCTCGGCGGTGGTAGTGGTCGGGCCGGTGTAGATCACTTTGACATCACCTAACTCCTTGGCTGCCTGTTGGGCGCCAACGTTGGCGGCTTCGAAGAAGCCATTTCCCAGCGATTTCGCCACAAGGGCGATTTTAACTTCGGCTAAGGCGGAACCGGACAACGCCAGGGCGGCAACGGTGAGGATCAAGCTTGTCTTTGTTTTCATTGCTTTTACTCCACATGAGTTAGTTTTGTAGGGTTTGCAGGTGATATTTCGCCCCGTCTCGGTGAGCGGGGCGCGATGTTGTTATGGATAAAGATCTAAAGCGGACTGCAGCGGCTGCACGTTGAAGCGTTTGCCAAGGGCGATAAGCTCGTCGCGGGTGATGGTCTGCTTCATCCCGCCCATCGACAAGACTTTCACCAGCACCTCGGCGGACTTCTCGGCGGTATCGATCAGGCCGAAGGTCTCATCCAGCGTGGGGCCGCTGCCGAAGACGCCGTGGAACGGCCACAGCACCAGCGAGTGTTTTTGCATGGTTTCGGCGGTCGCCTGGCCGATTTCATCGGTGCCCGGCACCATCCACGGCAGAATGCCGACGCCATCCGGGAAGACCACCAGACATTCGGTGCTACCTTCCCACAGCTTACGGGTGAAAAGATCGCTGTGGTTCTCCAGAACATAGGTCAGGGCGATCAGGTTGGTGGCATGGCAGTGCATGATCACCCGGTCTTTGCCGCCGGTCAGTTTGATGCGCTCGCTGTGCGACAGGAAGTGTGCCGGCAGCTCGGAGGTCGGGACGGCATCCTCCGTCAGGCCCCACAGGATATGGTATCCCGCGCCGTCGCTGTCGACCTTCACCACGCCGAGGTTAGCGGCCGGGTCGAGCTGGACGTTACGGAAGAATTTGCCGGAGCCGGTGACGATAAACGGCTGGTTGGCCAGGGTTGGCATCGGCTGGCTGAGGGCGATATAGCGCGGTTGGGCGTGGAAATCCGCCGCGTAAGGTTCGATATCCGCTTCATCCAGACGCAGCGTCAGGTTGCCGCCGTTGCGTTCGTCCCAGCCTTTCAGCCAGGCGTCGGAGGTGGCTTTGATCATGCCCTGGACGAACCAGGCGTCGATAATGGTCTGCATAGTCTTGTCTTTCCTGTTGATTCGGTGCGGGGTTGACCCCCTCACCCTAAATATGTGCGTGCCCCCGGATTGCGCCGTAAACGGCTTATCCGGGCTACCGGTTCGTAGCCCGGGTAAGGCGTCAGCCGCGACCCGGGGAAGCTCGTGCATTACCCGCGCTGGCTCAGAACCGCATTCTCATAAGCCCGTACGCTGTCCAGCCACTGGCTACCCGCCGGCGTGTCGTGACGCTGACAGTACATCTCCCAGATGGCCTGCCAAGGCAGCGATTTTTGCTCTTCGAGCAGCGCCAGGCGGGCGGTGTAATCGCCGTCGTTCTCCAGCTGGCGCAGCTGGGCGGTCGGTTCCAGCAGGGCGCGCAGCAGCGCTTTTTTCATATTGCGGGTGCCAATCACCCAGGCCGCGATGCGGTTGATGGAGGCATCGAAGAAGTCGAGGCCGATGTGCACGCGGTCAAACAGGTTATGGCGAATGATTTCGCTGGCGATGGCCTGGGTTTCATCATCCAGCAGCACCACGTGGTCGCTGTCCCAGCGCACCGGACGGCTGACGTGCAGCAGCAGGCGCGGGATGTAGAGCATGGCGGCGGAGATCTTGTCGGAGATCACTTCCGTCGGATGGAAGTGGCCGGCATCGAGGCACAGCGCCGTCTGACGGCTGGTGGCGTAACCCATATAGAACTCGTTGGAGCCGACGGTGTAGCTTTCGGCGCCGATGCCGAACAGCTTGCTCTCCACGGCGTCGATATGGTGCGCCGGGTCGAGCTTCTCGCTGATCACCTCATCCAGGGCGTTCAGCAGCCGCTGGCGCGGGGCGAAGCGGTCAACGGTAATATCCTTCATGCCGTCCGGCACCCAGATATTCATCACCGACGGCGTGCCCAGCTGTTCGCCAAAATAAGCGGATACGCGGCGGCTGGCTTTGCAGTGGTCGATCCAGAACTGGCGGATCTCATCGTTGGCGTGCGACAGGGTAAAGCCGTCGGCGCTCAGCGGATGCGAGAAGCAGGAGGGGTTGAAATCCAGCCCCAGTTTGTTGGCTTTCGCCCACGTAACCCAGTTTTTAAAGTGCTCCGGCTTAATCTCATTGCGGGCTACCGGCGCGTCGGATTCCAGGTAAATAGCGTGCAGATTGAGACGCTTTGGCCCCGGGATCAGGCTCAGCGCCTGCTCAAGGTCGGCGCGGAGTTCTTCTGCATTGCGCGCTTTGCCCGGGTAGTTGCCGGTCGCCTGGATGCCACCGGTCAGGCTTCCCGCCGGGTTTTCGAAACCGGCGACGTCGTCACCCTGCCAGCAGTGCATGGAGACGGGCAGACGGTCCAGCTGGCGCAGGGCCTCCTCGACATCCACGCCGACGGCGGCGTAGCGCTGCTTAGCAATTTCCCAGGCTTGTTCAAGTTGAGTGGTCATGCGCAAAGCTCCTTGGTCTGTTGTGGCTGAAACTGCGCCACGAAACGGGCAATTTCACTATCAGGATTGGGGGTAAAAGTGGTGAGCGCCGCGTTGCCGCGCACTACCTGACGAAACTCATCGACATTGGCCAGCTCGTCGAGGGTCATTAACTGGATGCCGATATTGCCGAGGGTGGAGGCCTCTATCGGGCCGGCCACGACGACGATCCCGCAGGCGTCAGCGCACAGCTGGTTGAGCAGCGTGTTCTGACAGCCGCCGCCGACGATATGCAGCTGGCTGAAAGGGTGGCCGCGCAGCGCCGCCAGCTCGTTAAGCACCCGGGCGTAGAGCAGCGCCAGGCTGTCGAAAATGCAGCGCGCCAGTTCGGCATCGCTTTCAGGAACCGGCTGCCCGGCGTCGCGACAGGCGGCCTGGATCTCGGCGCTCATACTGGCCGGGTTGATAAAGCGGTCATCGTTGCAGTCAATTATGAAGCGGCACGCCGGTAGCGCGGCGGTGCGGGCGATCAGCCCCTGCAGGTCGCTGACGTTTTGCTCTTTTAGCACCCGCTGCAGCAGCCACAGGCCCATGATATTTTTCAGCACCCGATAGCGGCCTTCGGCTCCGCCTTCGTTGGTGATATTGGCCTGCAGCGCCGCGTCGCAGGTGTACGGCGTCAGGCTTTCAAACCCCATCAGCGACCAGGTGCCGGAGGAGAGATAGGCGGCATGGCGGTCGGCCAGCGGGGAGGCGATCACCGCGCTGGCGGTGTCGTGGCTGGCGACAGCGACTACCGGAATTCGGTTACCCTGCGGGCAGATCCAGTGGCCTATCACATTGCCGGGGTGGGTCGGCTTTCCGAACCACGCCAACGGCGCGCCGGTCCAGTTCAGCAGCGTCTCATCCCAGCTATCGCTGTTAATATTGACCAGCTGGGTGGTGGTGGCGTTGGTATATTCCCAGTTCAGATTGCCGGTCAGGCGGAAGCTGAAATAGTCGGGGATCAGCAGGGCATGGGCAGCCTGACTGACCAGCTCCGGCTGCTGCTCCACCAGCGCGCGCAGCTGATAAAGCGTGTTAAACGGCAAAAACTGAATGCCGCTGCGGCGATAGATTTCCGCCCTGCCCAGCTGCGCTTCAGCGTGACGCAGCAGGCCCTGGGTGCGGTCGTCACGATAGGAAATCGGCAGCCCGACGCGCTGGCCCTGCTTATCCAGCAGGACATAATCTACCCCCCAGGTATCGATGCCGATACTGTCTATCAGAATGCCCTGCTCACACACTTTCTCCAGCCCGCGGCGGATCTCGCCTTCCAGGCTATCTACATCCCAGCAGTCGAAGCCGTCTACTTTCTGCAGACTATTGGTGAAGCGATGAATTTCGCGCAGCGTCAGGGCGCGCGGCCCGGGCTGATAGCTGGCGAGCATCACCCGCCCGCTGGAGGCGCCTAAATCGACAGCGACACAATGACGAATACTCATGAAACGATCCTTCTTAAAATCATTGTCCGCAGTCTAAAAAAGGCCGTTTACTGACACCTTCTCGCTACGGACAGCCAAAACTGGCCGCTGGCAAGAAAGCAAAGGTGACCGTGAGGGACATCACAGTTTGCGGTTTTAGGGGATGGCGAGGGGGATGTGATGGCCTCCGCAGTTCCGCATCTTTCCGGCTGATTCTTGAAAAAGCGGCAGGATTTACGAATTTCGCGGTCAAAAATTGAAGGCCGGATAGCCAACCCTTCATTACTATCAGCCGGTGACTGATAATTTTTCTCATTACGAGGGTGGCATCATGACCATATTGCACAGTACGGATTTCTTTAAGGCCGGGATCTCGACGGTGGCTATTGAACCCCGCCTCCCTCAGTCGGCCTTTCCGGAACATCACCATGATTTCCATGAAATAGTTATCGTGGAGCAGGGATCGGGTATTCACGTCTTCAATGGCCAGCCCTACACCATTGGCGGCGGTTCGGTCTGTTTTATCCGCGATCACGACCGCCATCTTTACGAGCACACGGATAATCTGTGTCTGACCAATGTGCTCTATCGCGCGCCGGATGCGTTTCGCTTTCTCGCCGGGGTCAGTCAACTACTGCCCCAGGAACAGGAAGGAAACTACCCCTCGCACTGGCGGGTGAATCAAACCGTCCTGCAACAGGTGCGGCATATCGTGGCGCAGATCGAGGCCGTGGGGAGCGAAACGGATACTCATGCCGTCGCCAGCCGTGAGATCCTGTTTATGCAGCTGCTGGTGCTGTTACGTAAAAGCAGCCTTGCGGAAGAGGCCACCAACAACGATGCGCGGCTGAATCAGCTGTTGGCCTGGCTCGAAGACCATTTTGCGCAGGAGATCTGCTGGGAGGAGGTGGCGGCGCAGTTTTCGCTGTCGCTGCGTACGCTGCACCGCCAGCTGAAGCAGCAAACCGGTCTGACGCCACAGCGCTATCTTAATCGGGTGCGCCTGATGAAAGCCCGCCACCTGCTGCGCCACAGCGATGAAAGCGTGACTGATATCGCTTATCGCTGCGGCTTCGGCGACAGTAACCACTTTTCGACGCTTTTTCGCCGGGAGTTCGACTGGTCGCCGCGCGATATCCGCCAGGGGCGCGACGCCATTCTTCAGTAACGCGAGAAGAGTCAACGTATTGCAGACTAAAAACGCGAATAATGCGCCGTTATCCGCGTTTGGAGTGTGAGCCGTGGCCGGTCTGATTTTACGTAAAGAGGAGTTTTTCCCTTCCGCCACACAGGCAGTGGCGGTGGCAGACCGCTACCCGCAAAATGTCTTTGCCGAACATACCCATGAGTTCTGCGAGCTGGTTCTGGTGTGGCGAGGCAACGGGCTGCACGTCCTTAACGATCGCCCCTGGCGCATTACCCGCGGCGATCTGTTCTACATTCGCGCCGAAGATAAACACTCCTATGCTTCCGTTAACGATCTGGTTCTGCAGAACATCATCTATTGCCCGGAGCGGCTGCAGCTCAATTTTGACTGGGCCGGGGCGATCCCTGGCCTCTTCGGCACGCCGTGGAAGCCCCACTGGCGCATGGGCAGCACAGGTATGGCGCAGGCGCGCCAGGTGATTAGCCAGCTTGAGCATGAGTGCGCCCGGCGCGACGCGCAGGGAAATGCGATGGCCGAACTGCTTTTTGCCCAGCTGGCGCTGACGTTGCAGCGCCATCGCTACGCGACGGATGATCCCGCGGCGACGCAGCGCGAAGCGCTGCTGGACAAACTGCTGGCCGCGCTGGCGGCCAGCCTTAGCCGCCCCTTTGTTCTGGAGCGTTTCTGCGAGCAGGAGGGCGGCAGCGAGCGGGCGCTTCGCCAGCAGTTTCGCCAGCAAACCGGGATGACCATCAATCACTATTTACGCCAGCTGCGGATCTGCCATGCGCAGTATCTGCTGCAGCATACCGAGCGCTTAATCGGCGATATCGCCATGCAGTGCGGCTTTGAGGACAGTAACTACTTTTCGGTGGTTTTTAGCCGGGAAATCGGCATGTCGCCGGGGCAATGGCGGCAGCGCAGTCGCGCCGCCGCCTGAAGAGCGTCGTTGTCAGGCAGATGATCCGGTGATTAACTGGCCATTCCCAGACCGACGATATTGGCGGCGATGATAATCACCACGCAGCCGAGGCTCAGGACGCTCACCGGACGGCGGCCGGCATTGTTCCACTCCTTCAGCACCAGACCCACCACACCGCCGCACAGCACGTAGAAACTCATGTGCAGCATCCAGCTCATATAATCATACTGCGCCGGAATGCTGGCGTGGCCCCAGGCATAGAAGAAGAACTGGAGATACCACATCAGACCGCCGAGGGCGGAGAGCAGAAGGTTGCTGATGATAAGCGGTTTGGCCAGCGAGAAATCGGCTTTGACTGACAGGTTCTTCACTTTCGCCAGACGAATAAAGCAGAAGCCAAGGTTAACCAGCGCCCCGCCGCCCATAATCACCACGTAGCTTGGCAGCGCTGCGTACAGCGGGTCGACGCCGAGCGCCGCGGCGGCATCATGCATCGGTTTGGCGGCGTTCATCGCGAACGACATCCCTGCGGAGAAGATACCGCACATTACCGCCAGCAGAAGCCCTTTCTTCAGATTGAACTCTTCGGCTTTGATGCCCATTTTGCGCTCTTTCAGCTGGCCTGCGCGGGTGACGATGCCGACGCCAATCACCGCCACCAGCACGCCGAGCAGCGTCATTTGACCGCCCTGGGTGTGCATCAGCACTGCAAACTGACCGTTAATAATCGGCGTCATCAGCGTGCCGACAATCAGCGTGATACCAATGGCGATGCCAATCCCCATCGACATGCCAAGATAGCGCATGGTCAGGCCATAGTTGATATTACCAATGCCCCACATGGCGCCGAACAGAAAGACCGGCAGCAGCGTGGAGGCGCTAAAAGAGCGGTAGTAGGCCCAGAAGTCGGGTAACAGCGTGGCGCTGATGGCCCAGGGCAGAATCAGCCAGGAGACGATCCCCCCGACCGACCACATGGTTTCCCACGACCAGTGTTTTACTTTCTTGAACGGGGCATAGAAACAGGCGGCACTGGCGGCCCCTATCAAATGCCAAAAAATACCCATCGTAATCGCGTGGTTCATTGATTTTATCCTCATCTTTTTTTATCGGAGACGGCGGCTTCCGATGGGATGAGTGTAAAAATTGGCCGCTTTGGCCGCCTTCAGGACGTTGCCACAGGATGGCGAACCCTGGCAACCATGGGCTTAATTAGTTGTTCTACATCACAAAACGACGGGTATTTCTTCTGGTTATATCCATATGAAAAATACGGCATTGATAAGCATTTTCAATACCATTTAATTAACTATAATGGACAAACTGCTTACGCGGCGTTAACACTTGAGCCGCTCGACAATAATGGAGATGATTATGAGCTATACCCTGCCATCCCTGCCTTACGCTTACGATGCTCTGGAACCGCACTTCGACAAGCAGACGATGGAGATCCATCACACTAAACACCACCAGACCTACGTGAACAATGCCAACGCCGCGCTGGAAAGCCTGCCGGAGTTCGCTAACCTGTCCGCTGAAGAGCTGATTACCAAGCTGGATCAGCTGCCGGCTGACAAAAAAACCGTACTGCGTAACAACGCCGGCGGCCACGCGAACCACAGCCTGTTCTGGAAAGGCCTGAAAACCGGTACCACCCTGCAGGGCGACCTGAAAGCGGCTATCGAGCGCGATTTCGGTTCCGTGGAGAACTTCAAAGCGGAATTCGAAAAAGCCGCTGCTACCCGTTTCGGCTCCGGCTGGGCGTGGCTGGTCCTGAAAGGTGACAAACTGGCCGTTGTCTCCACCGCCAACCAGGATTCCCCGCTGATGGGCGAAGCCATTTCCGGCGCTTCCGGCTTCCCGATTATCGGCCTGGACGTCTGGGAACACGCTTACTACCTGAAATTCCAGAACCGCCGCCCGGACTACATCAAAGCCTTCTGGGACGTAGTGAACTGGGACGAAGCTGCAGCGCGTTTTGCCGCCAAAAAATAAGGTTGCATTGCGCTAAAAGAGAAGCGAGTCTGATGACTCGCTTTTTTTATATCTGTAGCAAGGAGAGCAGCCATGCATTATCCGGTGAATGTCTTTGTCGGCAAAATCAGGGACTACGCGGGCAGTCGCCCCAGCGCGATCGACAAAATCCAGGTCGACGGAGAATTGCAGCTCGGCGATCTCGGTCTCGATGGGGACCAGCAGGCGGAGAAGAAAATCCACGGCGGGCCGGACCGCGCGCTGTGTCATTATCCGCGCGAACACTATGCCGACTGGATCCGTGACTTCCCCCAGCAGGCCGAGCGGTTCTGCGCGCCGGCGTTCGGCGAAAACCTCTCCACCACCGGGCTTACCGAGCAAAACGTTTATATCGGCGATATCTTTCGCTGGGGCGAGGCGCTGATCCAGGTCACCCAGCCGCGATCGCCGTGCTTCAAGCTCAACTTTCATTTTGTGATCAATGATATGGCGCAGCTGATGCAAAACAGCGGAAAAACCGGCTGGCTGTACCGGGTGATTGCCGGAGGGCAAGTTTCCAGCGATGCGCCGCTCGAGCTGGTTTCCCGGCTGAGTGATGTCAGCGTTCATGAGGCCGGGGCGATTGCCTGGCAGATGCCGTTTGATGATGATCAGTACCACCGCTTATTGTCGGCAGCGGGCCTGTCTGTTAGCTGGAGCCGAACGATGCAGAAACGGCGTTTAAGCGGCAAGATAGAGGATAGTTCGCGGAGATTATGGGGGAAATAATCCCCCATATTAAGTATTCCCGGGATGCTCCCGGCGCAGCGCCGCACAGCGCAGGCCGGGTCGGCGTCAGGTTCGTTTATACAGCGGCAGCCAGATTGTTAAACGCAGACCACCCAGCGGGCTGTCGTCGGCCTTCACCCAGCCGCGGTGCTGCTGAATAGCGGTTTCGACAATCGCCAGCCCCAGGCCGGTGCCGCCGGACTCGCGGTCGCGCGCCTCGTCGGTCCGGTAGAATGGCCGGAAAATCTGTTCGCGATCCTCCGGGCTGACTCCCGGGCCGTCGTCATCGACGTTAACCGTAATCCCGTCTTTATCCACCGAGAAGCTGACGGAAATTTTCGTATGCGAGTAGCGCAGGGCGTTGCGGACGATATTCTCCAGCGCGCTTTCCAGCGCATTGGGGTTACCGTACAGCGGCCATGGGCCCGGCGGATACTCAACGGTGAAAGATTTCCCCATCTGCTCAGCTTCAAACGCCGCATTGTCCAACACTTCGTTCCATAGCTGATTGGCTTTCACCGTCTCGCTGACCAGGGCGTTTTTCGCCTGATTGCGCGACATCACCAGCAGGTCGTTGATCATGCTGTCCAGCCGGTGCGCTTCAGTTTCGATACGCTCCAGCTCCTTGCTCTCTCCGCTGCGGCGACGCAGCAGGGCGGTACCTAATTGCAGGCGCGTAAGCGGCGTGCGCAGCTCGTGCGAGATATCGGACAGCAACCGCTGCTGGCTGGTCATCATCCGCTCCAGGGCAGTCACCATCTGGTTAAAACTGGCGCCAGCGGCTAAAAACTCCTGCGGCCCGGCTTCCAGCTCCGGATGCTGGCGCAGGTTGCCCTGGGCGACTTCATCGGCGGCATTTTTCAGCTTACGCGCCGGTTTCGCCAGGCTCCACGCCAGCCACAGCAGCAGCGGGGCGCTGACCAGCATCGTGACGATCAGCAGCAGCAGCGGCCGGTCAAACAGCAGGTTAATAAAGTCGGATTGTGAGGTGCTGGCGGGACGAATCAGATAGAGCTGATAGTTATCCTCCCCGTCCCGGACGGAAAACGGGCCCACCATTTCCAGGCGGCCATAGCGTTTTTTCTGCGGATGATCGGCGTTATCGGCCTGGCCGATAAAGTTACGAATGATCTGCATTTCGTTGCGTTCTGCGCCGATCACGCGGCCTTCGCTGGTCACCAGCAGCAGGCGTTGTCCCGGAGGCGCCCATTTATCGATGGCGCGAAACAAACGACGCCACCACATCAGGTCGTTTGGCGGATCGTTGGCCAGCTCGGCCTCGACGTGCTGCTCGATCATGATGCCCTGACGCTGCTCGCTTTCCAGCAGCTCGGTCATCTGCCGGGAATCCAGTTTGGGCAACATCAGCACCAGCATCAACACCAGCGCCAGCGTGAGCCAGAAGATGGCGAAGATGCGTGCAGTCAAACTTCCAATCATGAAGCGGAAACCATCAGATACCCGCGGCCACGCAGCGTTTTAAACCACGGATGGCCATCTTTGCGCTCCGGCAGCTTACGCCGCAGGTTGGAAATATGCATATCGATGGCGCGGTCGAACGGCGTCAGGCGCTTGCCTAACACTTCCTGGCTTAAATGCTCACGGGAGACTACCTGACCGAGATGCTGCGCTAACAGATAGAGCAGGGTGAACTCGGTGCCGGTGAGCTCCAGCGTCTGGCCATCGAAATTGGCTTCCTGACGGCCCGGATTGAGGCTTAAGGCATCCACTTCCAGGGTTGGTGAGCCGGCTTCGGTCGTCTGCTGCTGCTCGCTCCAGTGGGAACGGCGCAGAATCGCGCGTATACGGGCCACCAGCTCGCGATCGTTGAATGGCTTAGGCAAATAGTCATCCGCGCCCAGCTCGAGGCCGAGAACGCGATCCAGCTCGCTTCCGCGCGCTGTTAGCATGATAACCGGAGTCTGGTGTGTCTGACGCAGCTCTTTCAGCGTATCAATACCGTTTTTCTTCGGCATCATCACGTCGAGCAGCAATAAATCAACGCTGTCGTCCAGAAGGGCCAGCGCCTGTTCCCCATCATGGGCCACCAGCACGTTAAAACCTTCCATATCGAGCAGCTCTTTTAACAGGGAGGTGAGCTCCCGGTCATCATCAACTAACAGGATTTTATTCATTGTTTAAATACCTCCGAGGCAGAAATTACGTCATCAAGGCCCGCTAATCCATGACTTTACGTTGTTTTACACCCCCTGACGCATGTTTGCAGCCTGAATCGTAGACTGTCTCTCGTTGAATCGCGACACAAACGTTTTGGGAGTATGTGATGCGCAATGTTATCGCTGCCGTCATGGCCTCAACGCTGGCGCTAAGTGCATATAGCCAGGCCGCTGAAGTCGTTACCAGCGTTAACTGGCTCCCCGGAGACGACGGGGGACAGCGCGGTAGCCAAAGCCATATGTTTGACGGCATAAGTTTAACCGAGCAGCAACGTCAGCAGTTACGGGATCTTATGCAACGGGCACGCCACGACAGGCTCCCCGTTAATGTTAGCGAAATGGAGACAATGCATCGCCTTGTCACCGCAGAAAATTTTGATGAAAACGCTGTGCGCGCTCAGGCAGAAAAGATGGCGCAGGAACAGGTTGCCCGCCAGGTCGAGATGGCTAAGGTTCGCAACCAGATGTACCACCTGCTTACGCCAGAGCAGCAAGCGGTTTTAAATGCTAAGCACCAGCAGCGTATGGATCAGTTGCGTGAGGTTGCAAGGATGCAGAAAGGCTCAGCGATGATGCTTTCGAGTAGTAGCAACACCCTGCAACCCCAGTAACAAACCCTGTTTTCCTTGCCATAGACACCATCCCTGTCTTCCCCCACATGATGTGGGGGTTTTTTTTGCCCTTTTTACGGTAAATCAACTCCTTCGCCTATCCCGTGAGCGTCACAAGTTCGGGTTATACTAAGCGCATTGCAGGAGAAGGAGCCTATATGAATCAATCTTATGGCCGGTTGGTCAGTCGCGCCGCTATCGCCGCGACGGCTATGGCCTCCGCGTTACTTTTGATCAAAATTTTTGCGTGGTGGTATACCGGTTCTGTCAGTATTCTGGCTGCGCTGGTGGATTCGCTGGTGGACATTGCCGCCTCGCTGACCAACCTGCTGGTGGTTCGCTATTCGCTACAGCCTGCTGATGAAGAACATACCTTTGGTCATGGCAAAGCGGAGTCGCTGGCGGCGCTGGCGCAAAGCATGTTTATCTCCGGCTCGGCGCTGTTCCTGTTTCTCACCGGCATTCAGCACCTGGTGCGTCCGGAGCCGCTGCAGGCCGCCGGCGTCGGAGTCGTCGTCACATTGATCGCCCTCGTTAGTACGCTGGCGCTGGTGACTTTCCAGCGCTGGGTGGTGCGAAAAACCCAGAGCCAGGCGGTGCGGGCGGATATGCTTCATTATCAGTCTGATGTTATGATGAACGGCGCCATTCTGGTGGCGCTGGGCCTCTCCTGGTACGGCTGGCATCGCGCCGACGCGTTGTTTGCCCTGGGGATTGGCATCTATATTTTATATAGCGCGCTGCGGATGGGCTATGAGGCGGTTCAGTCACTACTCGACCGCGCCTTGCCTGACGAGGAGCGTCAGGACATTATCACCATCGTGACCGCATGGCCCGGCATCCGCGGGGCGCACGATCTACGAACGCGGCAGTCAGGGCCGACCCGCTTTATTCAGATTCATTTGGAAATGGAAGATAACCTCCCGCTGGTGCAAGCCCACGTGATTGCAGACCAGGTGGAGCAGGCGATTCTGCGCCGTTTCCCGGGGTCCGATGTCATTATCCATCAGGATCCCAGCTCTGTGGTGCCAGCGGCGCAGCAGGGCTTTTTTGAGCGTTAGGTTATAGTCTGTAAACTCGATGTAAAAATGTGGGGCAGATCGGCATTTTTTGTATAAATTACCGCCGTTTGGTCTGACCTGAATCAATTCAGCTTGAGGCGTTTGATATACTATTGTCATTAGCGTCGTGCACTCCTGGTGAGGGAGCGCTTCAGGCAACAGAATTATTTTTTGCTTCCTAAGTTCAGAGGTAGTCATGATTAAGAAAATCGGTGTGTTGACAAGTGGCGGTGATGCGCCGGGCATGAACGCAGCAATTCGTGGCGTTGTGCGCGCGGCATTAACGGAAGGTCTGGAAGTTTTTGGAATCTATGACGGTTACCTCGGATTGTATGAAGACCGTATGGTTCAGCTCGACCGTTACAGCGTTTCCGACATGATCAACCGCGGCGGCACCTTCCTGGGCTCCGCTCGCTTCCCGGAATTCCGCGAAGAACACATCCGCGCTGTGGCTATCGAAAACATGAAGAAGCGCGGCCTGGACGCGCTGGTGGTTATCGGCGGTGACGGTTCCTATATGGGGGCGATGCGCCTGACCGAGATGGGCTTCCCATGCATCGGCCTGCCGGGCACTATCGACAACGATATCAAAGGCACTGACTACACCATCGGCTTCTTTACTGCCCTGAGCACCGTGGTGGAAGCGATTGACCGTTTGCGCGACACCTCCTCTTCGCACCAGCGTATCTCCGTGGTGGAAGTGATGGGCCGTTACTGTGGCGACCTGACCCTGGCGGCGGCGATTGCCGGCGGCTGTGAGTTTATCATGGTGCCTGAAGTGGAATATACCCGTGACGATCTGGTGGCAGAAATCAAAGCCGGTATCGCGAAAGGGAAAAAACACGCTATCGTGGCCATCACCGAGCACATGTGCGACGTTGACGAGCTGGCAAGCTACATCGAGAAAGAGACTGGCCGTGAAACTCGCGCCACCGTCCTCGGCCACATTCAGCGCGGCGGTTCCCCGGTTCCTTACGACCGCATCCTGGCTTCCCGCATGGGCGCCTATGCGATTGAGCTGCTGCTGCAGGGCCATGGCGGCCGTTGCGTCGGCATCCAGAACGAGAAGCTGGTGCACCACGACATCATCGATGCCATCGAGAACATGAAGCGTCCGTTCAAGAACGACTGGCTGGATTGCGCGAAGAAACTGTACTAAGTTACGCGCCGGATAAACAAAAGGCCTTCTCATGGAGAAGGCCTTTTTTATGGCGGAAGGTTTATTCGATATCCAGCGGGTCTTCCGACAGGATCATCCCGGTGTTATCGGCATACAGATGGTCGCCGGAGAAGAAAGTCACCCCGCCGAAATTGACGCGCACGTCGCTTTCGCCGATGCCTTCGCCAGCCGCGCCGACCGGGATAGCCGCCAGCGCCTGAATACCAATGTCCAGTTCCTCAAGGTCGTCAACCTGGCGCACCGCGCCATAGACCACCAACCCTTCCCATTCATTCTGGACGGCCAGACGCGCCAGGTCAGCGTCAATTAACGCGCGTCGTACTGAGCCGCCGCCGTCGATCAGGAGAATATGACCACGGCCATTCTGCTCGAGCAGATCGTAGAGCAACCCGTTATCCTCGAAACATTTAACCGTAATGATCTGTCCACCAAACGACGACCGTCCTCCAAAGTTAGAGAACAGCGGTTCCACGACGTTGACATCTTCCTGGTAGATGTCACAAAGCTCGGAAGTATCGTATTTCATAGGCTTAACGTTCAGTTGCTGCGAGAGTTTTTAGTATATCCCGCGAATCGCATTGTTGGCAAAATCATCAATTGTTAATTGATATTTGTCAGTTAAGCCATCAGCTTACTGGCAATAATTCCGATAACAAACAGCAGGTTGGTCAGTAAGGCCCCTTTGACCGTCTTTTCGAGCATTGGCCGCATCGCCAGCGGATCGGATTCGCGCAGGACGTAGCGCGCCTGTTTCACCAGCAGCGGCGTGGCGAGAATAAACAGCCAGCCCCAGGCTGAATGCAGCGTCAGCAGGTTAAATAGCGCCAGACACAGCAGGGCGCCGAGCAGCAGGCAGGCATGATAGCGGCGGGCATTGACCGGGCCCAGGCGCACGGCGAGGGTGTTCTTCCCGTTCTGCCGGTCGCTGTCGATATCGCGCAGATTATTGATGTTCAGCACGGCGGTCGCCAGCAGACCGCAGGCTGTCGCCGGCAGAAAAATGGCCGCTTCCACATTATGGGCTTGCAGATACCAGCTGCCGAGGACGCTCAGCCAGCCGAAGAAAACGAGTACTGAGATATCACCCAGACCAATATATCCATACGGACGGGTGCCCACCGTGTAGGTGATGGCGGCCACGATAGACAGGCCTCCCAGGGCGAGGAAGCCGATGAAATCGCCGACGCTCTGCCAGGCGGCGCACAGCAGCGCCAGACCAAACAGGCAGATGAGTACGACGGTGACGATCAGAGCGCGCTTCATCTGCTGGGGGGTAATCACCCCTTTCTGCATCCCGCGCAGCGGCCCGATGCGATCCGGTTTATCGCTCCCCTTAACCGCGTCGCCGTAGTCATTGGCGAGGTTGGAAAGAATTTGCAGCAAGCCGGCGGTGATCAGCGCCAGCAGGGCAACCCAGGGATCAAAATGGCCCTGCTCCCAGGCAAGGACGGTGCCAACAATAATCGCGGCAAATGCCAGCGGTAACGTTTTAGGACGCAGGCTTTCCAGCCACGCCTGTGAACGGCTGATATCAGTCATAGTTATTTTAGCCAATAAAAATGGGGGCGATAGCCCCCATCAACAGTGATGAAAATGCATTGCACCGGATTATAGGATAAAACGGCTCAGATCTTCATCTGCCACCAGAACATCCAGGTGTTTACTCACATATTCGGCATCGATAGTGACGGTCTGGCCGTTCATCTCGCTGGCATCATAGGAAATATCTTCCACCAGACGCTCCAGCACGGTGTGCAGGCGACGCGCACCGATGTTCTCGGTGGTTTCGTTTACCTGCCATGCGGCCTGGGCGATGCGCTTGATGCCGTCTTCGGTGAATTCGATGTTCACCCCTTCGGTCGCCATCAGCGCCTTGTACTGCACGGTGATGGAGGCATTCGGCTCGGTCAGGATGCGCTCGAAGTCGTGGGTGGTCAGCGCCTTCAGCTCAACGCGGATCGGCAGACGCCCCTGCAGTTCCGGGATCAGATCGGATGGGCTGGCCACCTGGAATGCGCCGGAGGCGATAAACAGGATGTGGTCGGTCTTGACCATCCCATGTTTGGTGGAGACGGTGCAGCCTTCCACCAGCGGCAGCAGGTCGCGCTGTACGCCTTCGCGGGAGACGTCCGGGCCGGAGGTGTTGCCGCCGCGCTTACAGATTTTGTCGATTTCGTCGATAAAGACGATACCGTGCTGCTCTACAGCGTCGATGGCTTCCTGCTTCAGCTCTTCCGGATTGACCAGTTTGGCCGCTTCTTCTTCAATCAGAAGCTTCATCGCGTCTTTGATTTTCAGCTTACGCGGTTTCTGCTTCTGGCCGCCGAGGTTCTGGAACATAGACTGCAGCTGGCTGGTCATCTCTTCCATGCCCGGAGGGGACATGATTTCAACGCCCATCGGCGCCGCAGCGAGATCGATTTCAATCTCTTTATCGTCCAGCTGGCCTTCACGCAGTTTTTTACGGAACGCCTGGCGCGCTGCAGACGGTTCCTGCGACGGCTCAGTCTGGCCCCAGTTGTTCTTCGCCGGTGGGATCAGCACGTCAAGCACGCGCTCTTCCGCCAGCTCTTCCGCGCGGTAACGGTTCTTATCGATGGACTGCATGCGAACCATTTTGATCGCCGCATCGGTCAAATCGCGGATGATGGAGTCCACTTCTTTACCGACATAGCCCACTTCGGTGAACTTCGTCGCTTCAACTTTGATAAACGGCGCGTTAGCCAGTTTTGCCAGACGACGGGCGATTTCGGTTTTACCGACACCGGTTGGGCCGATCATCAGAATGTTTTTCGGCGTGACTTCATGACGCAGCTCTTCGTTAAGCTGCATCCGACGCCAGCGGTTACGCAGGGCGATAGCAACAGAACGCTTGGCGGCGTCCTGACCGATAATGTGTTTGTCCAGTTCGCTGACAATTTCGCGTGGGGTCATTTCAGACATGGGAGATCCTTACGCTTTAGAAGGTAATTCTTCGATGGTGTGGAAATGGTTGGTATAGATGCAGATATCACCTGCAATATCCAACGCTTTCTCGGCAATGTCGCGCGCGCCCATATCGGTATTTTCCAACAGCGCGCGGGCCGCGGCCTGGGCGTAAGGACCGCCGGAGCCGATAGCAATCAAATCGTTTTCCGGCTGTACCACGTCACCGTTACCGGTGATGATAAGCGACGCGTTTTCGTCCGCGACGGCCAGCAGCGCTTCCAGTTTGCGCAACATCCGGTCAGTTCGCCAGTCTTTGGCCAGCTCAACGGCGGCCTTCACCAGATGGCCCTGGTGCATTTCCAGTTTACGTTCAAACAGTTCGAACAGCGTGAAGGCGTCGGCGGTGCCGCCAGCGAAACCGGCAATCACTTTGTCGTTGTACAGACGACGCACTTTCTTCACATTGCCCTTCATCACGGTGTTGCCCAGCGTGGCCTGGCCATCACCGGCAATAACAACATGGCCGTTACGGCGAACACTTACAATTGTAGTCACGAGCAGACCCCTTGGTTGCAAAAGCGGAACAGGGGCCCCGCGCTGTCCGCGGGGCCGAATGCAATTATAGATGGGGGGGATTTTGAGGGTTTCAACCCCTGGCGGCGAGACGAATGCAGTTCGCGTGTCCAGCCATCTTCAGGCGGGTGATCATCTCGTTGGCGCTTTCTTTGCCTTTCAACGGGCCAATAACCACGCGGTTCCAGCCGTTGTTAGTGGTAATGTGCGAAGCAAACCCTTCGAAAGCCAGCTGAGCGCGGACGGTTTCGGCCTGCTCGGCGCCTTTAAAAGAGCCGCACTGGATCATCCAGCTACGATCGTCTTTCTTCTCGGCGGTGGTTTTCGGCGCTTCTTCCACCCGAGTTACCGGCGCCGCGGCCTGGGTACGCGGCTGCGTGGTATTGGTATGCGCTGGCGTCTGCAGCAGATCCTGGTACGGCTGCTGGTTTGACACGGTCTGCTTCGGCTGTTGCTGCTGAACCGGCTTCGGCTGCTGAACGCGCGGCGGCTGCTGTTGGACGGTCTGCGCCTGAGTCTGCGCCCACTGTTGCTGCTGCGCCTGCTGCTGTTGCTGCGCTAAACGCTGACGCTGAAGCGTCTGCTGGCGCTGCGCCGGCGTTTGTTCGTTCCACGGCACTTCGGTCAGCTGGGTCGGCTGCTGGCGCATATCGGCCTGCATCTGGGCGAGCAGCTGGCGCTGCTCGTCGGTCAGCTGTTCCGGTTTCATGACTTCGCCACCGGCGGTCGGTTCGGTCGGCGCGCGGACGCCAGGCTGGCGGCTTTCCAGCTCTTTAATATAGCGCCAGCGCTCTTCCGGTTTGGGCGGCAAGCCGTTGCCGGCGGCCTGGCGATTTTGCATCGCTTCCGCTTCTTCTTTCTTATGATGCGTAATGAAATAGAGGCCACCGATAAAGGCCACCAGCACAGCCGCCGCGATCGCCACCATCGCCGGTGAAATCGCCGGAAGGCTGCTTTGCTTATTCCTTGAGCTTCGGGTCGTGCTCTTTTTGCGCCGCGAAGAAGCCGGTTGGCTGCGGCGTACATAATCTCGTTGTGCCACTATCGTTTCGCTGTCTTATATTCGTTCGTCAGCCCGCCATGTTACTTAAGCGGCGGGCCTTTGACCAGAAGAGCAGGCCCGAAAGCCTGATGGTTATCGTCTGATTTTTTGCGTACTGCCGCGAACAATCAGTTCGCAATCGAGCAGACGCGAGCCGCTGTTCACGTTATGCCCCTGCATTTGCTCCAGTAATAGCAGCATTCCTTCACGGCCGATATCAAACCGTGGCTGTGAAACCGTGGTCAACGGCGGATCGCAAAATTCAGACAACGCGATGTTATCGAAGCCGACAATTGACAGGTCGTCCGGCACTTTCAGACCGCGACGTTTTGCCAGCGATAAGGCGCCCAGCGCCATCACATCGCTATGGCAAAAGACCGCCGTGGGCGGCACCGGCTGCGCCAGGAGCTGCTCCAGCGCATTGGCCCCGGCTTCGAAGGTAAAGTTGCCGCGAGCAATATAGTGCGGATCGACGGTGATACCGCTGCGGCGCAGCGCCTGCACATAACCCTGCAGGCGATAATGGCACAACGGCATATCTTCCGGGCCGGCGATACAGCCGATACGCTGATGTCCCAGCTCGTGGAGATAATTTACCGCGTTAAAGGCCGCCGTCAGGTTATCGATATGGACGGTGGGCAGCTCCAGCTCCGGCGCAAACTCATTCGACATGACCATTGGCGGCAAATTGCGCTGCTCTTCCACGCTGGCGTCAAACGGCAGGCGCGAGCTGAGCAGCACCATGCCGTCGATCTGCTTGGTGATGATAAGGTCGATAAAGGTTTTTTCTTTCTGATTCTGGTGGGCGCAATCGCCGATTAACACCAGATAGCCGTGCTCGGCGGCAGTGACTTCAATACCGCGGATCACTTCACTAAAGAAGGGATCGCAGATATCCGGGACGATCACGAGGATCGTCCGCGATTCGTTGCGCTTCATATTGCGTCCGAGCGACTGCGGTAAATAGCCGACTTCCAGCGCCGCCTGCTCGACCCGGTTACGGGTGGCTTGCGACACCTTATCAGGGTTCATCAACGCTCGGGACACGGTTGCCGTGGAAACGTTTGCCTTGAGGGCGACGTCTTTCATGGTGGCGGCAACCACTTGTTTTTTGGGCTTCACCTGGTTTCTCCTCGCTGAATGGCGCTGGCATTTCCCTTGGGCGCTAACTGCTGCATCATTTTTATCAGATAGTCGCGGCAGTGAGTTACAGAATTTTCATGAAAAACGTGATGCTTGTTAAATTTTTCGATCCGGCTCGCAAGAGAAGGCTTATCCTTCAATCGGATCGACATCCAGCACCCACTTCACTTTTCTCGCCTCCGGAAGCGTATTGATCAGCGCCAGCGTACCGCTAACGATATGTTGCAGACGCACCCGCGAAGGATGCTGCAGCAATATTTGCCAGCGCCAGCGGCCGCCGCGCTTTGGCGCCAGCGCCGGAACCGGACCGAGCATCCATAGCTTTTCGTCGGCCAGCGGGCTGGCCTGCAGCAGATTGCGCAGCTGTTGTAAAAACAGCGGCGCCTGCTGGTTGTTATGGTCTTCCGCACGAATCAGCACATGGCTGGTCCACGGCGGCAGCTGCATCGTCCGCCGCTCTGCCAGCGCCTGTTCGGCAAAGGCGTCGTAGCCTTTATACAGCAGGGTCTGCAGTAGAGGGTGTTCCGGATGGTGGGTTTGAAGAATGACCTCGCCCTGTTTTCCTGCCCGGCCCGCTCGTCCGGAGACCTGGGTATAAAGCTGAGCGAAACGCTCTGCGGAGCGGAAATCAGCGGAAAACAGCGCCCCGTCGACATCCAGTAGGGAGACGAGGGTGACGTCCGGGAAGTGGTGCCCTTTGGCCAGCATTTGGGTGCCAATCAGAATACGCGCCCCGCCGCGATGGACGGCGGCGAGATGCTCCTCCAGCGCTCCTTTGCGGCTGGTGGTATCGCGGTCGATACGCGAGATAGGCACCTCAGGGAACAGCGGCGCCAGGGCCTGCTCCAGCTGCTCGGTGCCGATCCCTACCGGCACCAGATGCGTGGAGCCGCAGGAAGGACACTGGCGCGGGATTGGGCGCTGGCTGTCGCAATGGTGGCAGCGCAGATGGTGCTGCGCCTGGTGCAACGTATAGTAACTGTCGCAGCGCGGGCATTCCGCTATCCAGCCGCAATCGTGGCACAGCAGCGCTGGCGCAAAGCCGCGGCGGTTAAGAAACAGGATCACCTGGTTATCCGCTTGCAGGTGCTGGCGCATACGGCTAATCAGCGCGGGAGACAGGCCCGCCTGCAGCGGTTGCCCTTTAAGATCGAGCACGTGCTGCTGGGCCGGGCGCGCATTGCCCGCGCGTTTGCTTAAGGTTAACTGGCGGTATTTACCCTGGCGGACGTTATGCAGAGTCTCCAGCGCCGGCGTCGCCGAGCCGAGAATTATCGGGATCTGCTCGCTGTGGGCGCGCCATACCGCCAGGTCGCGGGCATGGTAGCGCCAGCCTTCCTGCTGCTTGTAGGAGCTGTCATGCTCTTCGTCGATGACGATGACGCCGAGATCTTTAAATGGGGTAAACAGCGAGGAGCGGGTGCCGATCACAATGGCCGCTTCGCCATTTTTCGCCTTCAGCCAGGCCGAGAGACGTTCGCTGTCATTGAGCCCGGAGTGCAGCACTTCCACCGGCGCGTTAAAGCGCTGGCGAAATCGGGCGATGGTTTGCGGCGTCAGGCCGATCTCCGGCACCATCACCAGCGCCTGGCGCCCCTGCGCCAGCACATTCTCCAGCACGCTCAAATAGACTTCCGTTTTCCCGGAGCCGGTAATACCCGCCAGCAGCCAGGCGGAGAAACGATCGGCGGCGCTATGGATCGCCCCGACGGCGGTGGCCTGCTCGGTATTCAGGCGCAGGCGTTCGCCGGCAACCGAATACGCGCTGCGCCAGTCGGTGAGGGCGGGCGCTTCGCAGGCCAGCTCCGCCAGCCCTTTGCCGCGCAGCGCCTGCAGCGCCGCTTCATTGAATTCCAGTTCGCCAACCTGATGACGCCAGATTTTGCCCTGGCGCAGCGCCGCCAGCGCCTGCTGCTGCTTCCGGGAGCGTTTCAGGCTGTTAAGGTCGACTACCTGCCCCTGCTCGGTGGCGAACCAGTACCACAGCGGCGTGGCGCTGGCGGGTTTGCCCTGGCGCAGCATAACGGGTAATGCATGGAACAGCACATCGCCGATCGGGTGATGGTAATACTCAGCCGCCCACATCAGCAGTCGCCAGACAGTCGTGGAGAAGACCGGCTCGTCGTCCAGCGCTTCGGCGACCGGTTTTAGCTCATCCAGCGGCAGTTCGCTGCGCTCGCTCACCGCCGCGACAATGCCGATCCGCTCCTGTTTGCCGAACGGCACCCGCACCCGACAGCCCGCTTTGACCGCCATGCCTTCAGGCAGCAGGTAGTCAAAAGTGCGCGGTAGCGGAACGGGTAGGGCAACGTGGGCGACGGACATGTCATCTTCCTGACTTGAAATCTGGCGGGATAGTATACACATTACGATAAGGCGGCGCGGATCAGTTTGCATATGCTGGTCAAATTCTGTATGATTCGCCGCCTTTGATGCGCTTTATATCGCATTGAAGATTGACCATTACCGCGTGCTTCACGCTGTCAGCAGCGTAGAAGGCGACGGGAAATTACTAATATCGCGTGGTGTCTGGCGTTAGGGCTGGAAGAGCGACGCGGCCTTAACTGAGGTTCTCCCATGAAAAAAGGTATTCACCCAAATTACGACGAAATTACTGCTACCTGTTCTTGCGGTAATGTCATGAAAATCCGCTCCACCGTTGGTCACGATCTGAACCTCGACGTGTGCGGCAAATGCCACCCGTTCTTCACCGGCAAACAGCGTGATGTTGCTACCGGTGGCCGTGTTGACCGCTTCAACAAGCGCTTCAGCATCCCGGGCAGCAAGTAAGTTGCCAGAAGAAGCCGCCTCAGGGCGGCTTTTTTGTCTCTCCCGCCTGCCTGGGCGGGAAAGAAAAAAGGGCGGAAGATTATTCCGCCCTTTTTATCGTCTCAGTATTCCCACGTATCCGGGTCGATTCCCAGTTCACGCATAATCGCTTTCGCCGCTTCCGGGATCTCATCGCTGCGCTCTTTACGCAGGTCTTCATCGTTAGGCAACGGTTGTCCGGTAAAGGCATGCAGAAACGCTTCGCACAGCAGCTCGCTGTTGGTCGCGTGACGCAGGTTATTCACCTGACGACGCGTGCGTTCATCGGTGAGGATTTTTAACACCTTCAGAGGAATGGAAACCGTAATTTTCTTTACTTGTTCACTCTTCTTACCGTGCTCAGCGTATGGGCTGATATATTCGCCGCTCCATTCAGCCATGAGATACCTTAATCCTCTGTTTATTAGTGAAGGGCCAGAATATTCCGCCCGGGCTATAATTGCGCGTAGTTTACCGTATGCGCGGGCTTTCTGACATGAGATAAGCCGCCGACGACGTGCGCTAATGCATATAATTTTAACGGCTATTTGCACTTTGCTCAATCTATACGCAAAGAAGTTTAGATGTCCAGATGTATTGACGTCTATTGTGACAATGATTACTCTGGAGCCTGACTTTTCACCGATTCAGCCCAGGAACTTCCCAACATGACGCGTAAACAGGCCACCATCGCAGTGCGTAGCGGTTTAAATGACGACGAGCAGTACGGTTGCGTTGTCCCGCCGATTCACCTCTCCAGTACCTATAACTTCACCGGCTTTAATGAACCGCGCGCCCACGACTACTCCCGTCGTGGCAATCCGACGCGCGATGTGGTGCAGCGCGCCTTAGCGGAGCTGGAGGGCGGCGCCGGCGCGGTGCTGACCAATACCGGAATGTCGGCGATCCTGCTGGTGACGACAGTGTTCCTTAAACCGGGCGATCTGCTGGTGGCGCCGCACGACTGCTACGGCGGCAGCTACCGTCTGTTCGACAGCCTGGCGAAGCGCGGCTGCTATCGCGTCCAGTTTGTCGATCAAAGCGATGAGCAGGCGCTGCGGGCGGCGCTGGCGGAAAAACCGAAGCTGGTGTTGGTGGAAAGCCCAAGTAATCCATTGCTGCGGGTGGTGGATATTGCGAAAATCTGTGGTCTGGCGCGTGAGGCCGGGGCAATTAGCGTGGTGGACAACACCTTCCTGAGCCCGGCGTTGCAAAACCCGCTGGCGCTGGGCGCCGATCTGGTGCTGCATTCCTGTACCAAATACCTCAATGGTCACTCCGATGTGGTGGCCGGGGTGGTGATTGCCAAAGATCCGGCAACTGTCACCGAACTGGCATGGTGGGCGAATAATATTGGCGTCACCGGCAGCGCCTTCGACAGCTATCTGCTGTTGCGCGGGCTGCGGACGCTGTCTCCACGGATGGAAGTGGCGCAGCGAAATGCCCTGGCGATCGTTGAGTATCTGAAAACCCAGCCGCTGGTGAAAAAGCTGTATCATCCATCGCTGCCGGAAAACCAGGGGCATGAAATTGCGGCGCGTCAGCAAAAAGGTTTTGGCGCAATGTTAAGCTTCGAGCTTGACGGTGACGAGCAGACGCTGCGCCGTTTTCTGAGCGGGCTGTCGCTGTTTACACTGGCGGAATCGCTGGGGGGCGTTGAAAGCCTGATTTCCCATGCGGCAACGATGACGCATGCCGGCATGGCGCCTGAAGCGCGTGCCGCCGCCGGAATTTCAGAAACGCTCCTGCGTATATCGACCGGTATTGAAGATGGTGAAGATTTAATTGCCGACCTGGAAAATGGCTTCCGGGCAGCAAACGAGGAATAAAGATGAGTGTGATTGCGCAGGCAGGGGCGAAGGGTCGTCAGCTGCACAAATTTGGTGGGAGTAGTTTAGCGGATGCGAAATGTTACCTGCGCGTCGCGGGGATCATGAAGGAGTATTCGCAGGCGGGGGATATGATGGTCGTCTCCGCCGCTGGCAGCACCACCAACCAGCTGATCAGCTGGCTTAAGCTTAGCCAGAGCGATCGCCTTGCTGCGCATCAGGTTCAGCAGTCGCTTCGCCGCTATCACACCGAGCTGATTGGCGGTCTGCTGGAGCCTGCGGCGGCGGATACGTTGATAGCCGCCTTTATCCACGATCTTGAGCGTCTGGCTGGTCTGCTGGACGGCGGGGTTTCCGAAGCGGTCTATGCGGAAGTGGTCGGCCATGGGGAAGTGTGGTCCGCGCGCCTGATGGCGGCGGTTCTCAACCAGCTGGGTATGGAAGCCGCCTGGCTGGACGCGCGCGCGTTCCTGCGCGCGGAACGCGCCGCGCAGCCGCAGGTGGATGAAGGATTATCCTATCCGCTGCTGCAGCAGCTGATGGCGCAGCATCCTAACAAACGTCTGGTGGTGACCGGCTTTATCTCCCGCAACCAGGCCGGCGAAACCGTCCTGCTGGGCCGTAACGGGTCTGACTACTCTGCCACCCAGATCGGCGCGCTGGCGGGCGCCTCCCGGGTCACTATCTGGAGCGACGTTGCCGGGGTGTACAGCGCGGATCCGCGCAAGGTGAAAGACGCCTGCCTGCTGCCGCTGCTGCGTCTGGACGAAGCCAGCGAGCTGGCGCGCCTGGCCGCGCCGGTGCTCCATGCCCGCACGCTACAGCCGGTTTCCGCCAGTGATATCGATCTGCAGTTACGCTGCAGCTACACGCCGGAACAGGGTTCCACGCGCATTGAGCGCGTGCTGGCCTCCGGTACCGGCGCACGGATTGTCACCAGCCATGACGACGTCTGCCTGGTGGAGTTCCAGGTGCCGGCCGGTCACGATTTCAAACTGGCGCATAAAGAGCTGGACGCTCTGCTCAAACGCGCCCAGCTGCGCCCGTTAGCCGTTGGCGTCCATGCCGACCGTAAGCTGCTGCAGTTCTGCTATACCTCCGAGGTGGCCGACAGCGCGCTGAAATTGCTCGATGAAGCCGGTCTGCCGGGCGAGCTGCGTCTGCGTCAGAAGCTGGCGCTGGTGGCGATGGTGGGCGCGGGAGTCACCCGTAACCCGCTGCACTGCCACCGTTTCTGGCAGCAGCTCAAAGGGCAGCCGGTGGAGTTCACCTGGCAGTCTGAAGAGGGGATCAGCCTGGTGGCGGTGCTACGCGCCGGGCCGACGGAAAGCCTGATCCAGGGGCTGCATCAGTCCTTGTTTCGCGCCGAAAAGCGTATTGGCCTGATGCTGTTCGGCAAAGGGAACATTGGTTCCCGCTGGCTGGAGCTTTTCGCCCGTGAACAAACTACGCTCTCGGCGCGTACCGGTTTCGAGTTTATTCTCGCCGGCGTAGTCGACAGTAAACGCAGCCTGCTGAATTACGACGGGCTGGATGCCAGCCGGGCGCTGGCTTTCTTCAACGATGAAGCGGTGGAGCAGGATGAAGAGTCGCTGTTCCTGTGGATGCGCGCGCACCCGTATGATGATTTAGTGGTGCTGGACGTCACCGCCAGCGAACAGCTGGCCGACCAGTATCTTGATTTCGCCAGCCATGGCTTCCACGTCATTAGCGCCAACAAGCTGGCGGGCGCCAGCAGCAGTGATAAATATCGTCAGATCCACGACGCGTTTGAGAAGACGGGGCGCCACTGGCTATATAACGCCACCGTGGGCGCCGGCTTGCCGGTGAACCATACGGTGCGCGACCTGATCGACAGCGGCGATACTATTCTCGGCCTGAGCGGTATCTTCTCGGGAACGCTCTCCTGGCTGTTCCTGCAGTTTGATGGCACCGTGCCGTTCACCGACCTGGTGGATCAGGCGTGGCAGCAGGGGCTGACCGAGCCGGATCCGCGCGTCGATCTGTCCGGTAAGGATGTGATGCGTAAGCTGGTGATCCTCGCGCGGGAAGCGGGCTATGACATCGAACCGGATCAGGTGCGTGTGGAATCACTGGTGCCGGCGCACTGTGAAGAGGGGTCGGTCGATCACTTCTTTGAGAATGGCGAAGAGCTGAACGAGCAGATGCTGCAGCGTCTGGAAGCGGCCCGCGAGATGGGACTGGTGCTCCGCTACGTGGCGCGCTTTGATGCCAACGGCAAAGCACGCGTCGGTGTGGAAGCGGTACGCGAAGAGCACCCGCTGGCGGCGCTGCTGCCGTGCGATAACGTGTTTGCCATCGAAAGCCGCTGGTATCGCGATAACCCGCTGGTGATCCGCGGGCCCGGCGCCGGGCGCGATGTGACCGCCGGGGCGATCCAGTCGGATATTAACCGCCTGGCGCAGCTGCTGTAAGCGTCGCGTTATACTCTTGAACCAGTGAGGCCACTATTTGCGTTACGCGCCCTGCGGAATACAGGGCGCTCTGCGCAAACGCGGGTCTGTTTTTCAGCCATATTGTAAACCGTCGGCTGGCCGCAAGGTCTGGTAGAAAGGCGTTCTCTTCTGCAGTGCCGGCAAGCCGGCAGACCATTTTCTGATTCTCTTCCTGCGTCCAACGCTGCCATGAATTTTGCCACCAGCCATGATGGGTTTTCCCCTGTAGCTGCCACGGAGCCGGGCTGGCTGGGTTCCTTATCTCTTCTTCCACATACCATAGATCGCCTTGCCGCTGACGAAAAAGCGGCGCCCAGGCAACGATCGCCGCGCCGCGTAAAAAGCATTCATGCGCAATAACGTGCGTTTTCACCTCTGGAAACCGCTGGCTGAGAAGTTTGAAATGACCGTGCGCGGCGATAACCGGGCGCAATATATTGCCGCGGGCATGGCGCTTTTGCATTGCGCTGCCGTACTGGATTTCATCGAACTGACTGCGTTGTAAAAAGCGCATTTCAGTGAGAGAAATACGTTGAATAATATCGTCAGTCTCCTCCCTGTCGGCTTGTCCGCCGCGCCAGTGATAGCGTAATGATTCGCCTACCGCGAAAGCAGTGAAATTAGAGGTAAGATGAATAACATTACCGCGCACGGCATCAAAGCTTAATAAAAAATAGAGCTTTTGCCCGGCGGCATTACCCTGGAATGGCGCTATCAACGGTACGCTGCAAATACGTCGTGGGGCTTCAATTGGGGCGATGTGTGGGAATTTTGGCGTCCAGACCTTTTTACAGTGGCGGCACTGAAGGCGTTGCGTACCCTGCGGATTGCGGCCGTAGCGAATAATATCCCGCTGATAGCATACCGGGCAAAAATAGCCGTAGCGGCGGGCATGATCCGTCAGATAAGCCGCCAGCCAGGGGCGGAATTCCCGTTCGTTAAACAGGGGGGGATAGCTGCCGCAGGCTGCGCAGTAGAGCGCCGGGTAGCCCAGCCGAAAATTCGGGAAATGATACTCAGCCGCAGACGGTAAACCTAAATTGCGGCAGCCAAAAGTTTTACAGGCATTAATGGTAAAGAGAGTATCCACTGGCAGGTCAATACCAACGATTTTTACAGGTCGTTAATTTTGTCCTGCTCAGGTTGCATACAACTGTGAATGCTCTCACATAAAAAAGTCTTTCAGAACGTAACTTAGCGGTTCTTTATCACTCTGAAAGGAACTCCGATGAAACTAAAAACAATGAGCGCAGCACTTCTGTTAACTTTGCCTTTCTGGGCCTGCGCCAAAGATGTCACCATCATTTATACCAACGATCTTCATGCCCATGTCGAACCTTATAAAGTGCCATGGATAGCGGATGGTAAACGAGATATTGGTGGTTGGGCGAATATCACGACGATGGTGAAACAGGAAAAAGCGAAAAATAACGCGACCTGGTTTTTTGATGCCGGGGATTATTTTACCGGGCCTTATATCAGTAGCCTGACGAAGGGCAAAGCGATAATCGATATTATGAATACGATGTCCTACGATGCGGTGACTATCGGTAATCATGAGTTCGATCACGGCTGGGATAATACGTTGCTTCAGCTTAGCCAGGCGACATTCCCGATTGTTCAGGGCAATATTTTTTATCAGAACAGCGATAAATCGTTCTGGGATAAGCCCTATACCATTATCGAAAAAGATGGCGTGAAAATTGGCGTGATTGGCCTGCACGGCGTGTTTGCTTTTAATGACACCGTTTCTGCCGCGACGCGAGTGGGTATCGAAGCGCGCGATGAGGTGAAATGGCTACAGCATTATATCGATGAACTTAACGGTAAAGTGGATCTGACCGTGGCCCTGATCCATGAAGGCGTCCCGGCGCGTCAGTCGAGCCAGGGGGGAACCGATGTGCGTCGTGCGCTGGATAAAGATATTCAGACTGCGGGTCAGGTGAAAGGCCTGGACGTTTTAATTACCGGCCATGCTCACGTTGGCACACCGGAGCCCATTAAAGTGGGTAATACGTTGATTCTTTCTACCGATAGCGGCGGCATCGATGTGGGTAAACTGGTGCTGGATTATCAGGAGAAACCGCACCAATTCACGGTGAAGCACTTTGAGCTGAAGACGCTTTATGCCGATGAGTGGAAGCCTGATCCGCAGACAAAACAGGTCATCGACGGCTGGAATAAGCAACTTGACCAACTGGTGCAGCAGGTCATTACACAATCGCCCGTTGAACTGACCCGTGCGTATGGCATCTCTTCGCCGTTGGGCAATCTTGCCGCTGACGCCTTGCTGTTGGCAGCAGGTAGGAGTACGCAGATGGCGTTAACCAACTCGGGCGGGATCCGGAATGAGATCCCCGCCGGGGCGGTGAGCATGGGCGCCGTTATCAGCACCTTCCCGTTTCCCAACGAGCTGGTCACCATGGATCTAACCGGGAAGCAGTTGCGTAGCCTGATGGAGCATGGCGCCGGGTTGAGCAACGGCGTGCTGCAGGTCTCCCGGGGACTGGAAATGAAGTATGACAGCAGCAAACCTGTGGGCCAGCGCGTTGTGTTATTCAGGCTAAACGGTAAACCGATTGACGATACGACGGTTTACCATATTGCCACCAACAGCTTCCTTGCAGATGGCGGCGATGGTTTTGTCGCGTTTACCGAGGGGCAGGCGCGTAATACCTCCGGCGGCTATTACGTTTCAAATGCGGTCGTAGACTATTTCAAAGCCGGGCAAAAGATAACGGATGAGCAGCTTAACGGGCAGCGCGTTGTCGATGTGAAGAAATAAGTTTTTAAGGCCGGGCAGTCAGCCCGGCCTTAAGCGATCAGTGGGCCGCAAATACCGCCCTGGCGGCAAACAGGCCGTTGAGGGCCGCCGGGAATCCGGCATAGACTGCCATCTGCATGATCGCTTCCGTAATCTCCTCTTGCGTCAGGCCGACGTTTAATCCCGCGGCAATGTGTACTTTCAGCTGTGGCTCGGCGTTACCCAACGCCGTGAGCGCGGCGATGGTGGCGATTTCCCGGCTGCGTAAATCGAGCCCTGGCCTGGCGTAAATATCGCCGAAGGGGAACTCAATCAGATAGCGGGCGAAATCGGGGGCGATATCCCGCAGGCTGTCGACGACGGCTTCCCCGCCCTTACCATCCACCCGCTGAAGCATTTCCTGACCGATGATATAACGTTCGCTGGACATCGTTTTTTCCTCTCTGTGATGGTGCGTTAAGAGGAAGGGTAGGGAAGTGTGCCGGACTTGAGTAATACCCTTTTCGTGATACCTTTTCAGTATGACAACTTCGCGATTACATTCCCTGGATATTCGCCTGCTGCGCGCCTTTGCCGTGGTAGCGGAGGAAAATAACATCAGCCGGGCGGCGCAGCGGTTATTTATCTCGCAGCCGCCGCTGACCCGCCATATCCGCCATCTGGAAGCGCAGCTGGGGGTGACGCTGTTTCAGCGCCATAGCAAAGGCCTGATCCTGACCGACGCGGGTAGAGAGGTGCTGGAGATGATTCAGCCTCTGCTGGCGCTCCAGGAACGCACGCTGGCGGCATTGAGTGAGCTCGCGGCCCACTCGCCGCAGGCTCTACGTCTGGGCGTGACGACGGCCTTCGAACAGGGCATTTTCGCCGCCGTTGAGGCTGCGCTGAGCGAACATACCCGCGCGTTGCATATCACCCGCCACGCCTCACCGGCGCTGGCTCAGCAGGTACGCAAAGGCAAACTCGATGCGGCGCTGGTCGCGTTGCCGCTCAATACTGAAGGGCTGCACCTGCACCCATTGCCGTATCATGAGCCGCTCATTGCGGCATTACCGGCCTCCTGGCCGGAAGCCGCCAGGCCAGGGCTGACGTTAAGCGCGCTCAATCATCGGCCGCTGTTCTGGTTTAAACGCGAGCGTAATCCTGGTTTCTTTGACTACACGCGCCGCATTTTCGACCGGGCTGGCTATGCCCCGACGTATGTGGAAGAACCGGCCGAGCATGATGTGCTGCTGGCGCGTATTGCGCGCGGGGAAGGCATGATCCTGCTGCCGGCGTCCTTTTCCGCGATTCAGCGTCAGGGGGTGGCGTTCTGCCCGGTGGCTGAGGGCGACGCGATGCCGTTAAGCCTTGGGGTGATTTATCCGCCTCACCAGGCAGAGTCCGTGCAGCAATGGCTTTCTCTGCTGGATGGCATTCTGGCGACTGGCTAGTCTCAGGCTGACTCGCGAGCCACCTTATATTGCCCACCGAGCCGCTTCCTTTGCGTGGTCAGGTGATCGGAAGATGAACTTTTTTCAAGTAGGTGACCTATTCCTCACTCTTTACGCAGATTTTTCTATTGACGCCCGCGCGCTTTTCCGTCATTTTTACATCTGGACGTCTAAACGTATAGAAGTTCGCAATATAACAGCCATTACATGCGATTGATGAGGTAAGGTATGAGCTTTTTTCACGCCAATCAGCGGGAAGCCCTGAATCAGAGCCTGGCGGAAGTCCAGGGCCAGATTAATGTGTCTTTTGAATTCTTTCCGCCGCGCACCAGTGAAATGGAGCAAACCCTGTGGAAATCCATCGATCGCCTGAGCAGTCTGAAACCGAAGTTTGTTTCGGTAACCTATGGCGCGAACTCTGGCGAGCGCGATCGCACCCACAGCATCATCAAAGGCATTAAAGAGCGAACCGGTCTGGAAGCAGCGCCGCACCTGACCTGTATCGATGCCAGCCGCGATGAGTTGCGCACTATCGCTCAGGATTACTGGAACAACGGTATCCGCCATATCGTCGCCCTGCGCGGCGACCTGCCGCCGGGCAGCGGTAAACCGGATATGTACGCCGCCGATCTGGTGACGTTGCTGAAAGAGGTAGGCGATTTTGATATCTCTGTCGCCGCGTATCCGGAAGTGCATCCGGAGGCGAAAAGCGCGCAGGCGGATTTACTGAACCTGAAGCGCAAAGTAGAAGCAGGGGCCAACCGCGCGATCACCCAGTTCTTCTTCGATGTGGAAAGCTACCTGCGTTTTCGCGATCGCTGCGTCTCGGCAGGCATCGACGTGGAAATCATTCCCGGTATCCTGCCGGTCTCCAACTTTAAACAGGCGAAAAAGTTTGCGGATATGACCAACGTCCGTATCCCGGTGTGGATGTCAAAAATGTTCGAAGGGCTGGATAACGACGCCGAAACCCGTCAACTGGTGGGGGCGAATATCGCCATGGACATGGTGAAGATCTTAAGCCGGGAAGGGGTCAAGGATTTCCACTTCTACACCCTGAACCGCGCCGAGATGAGCTACGCCATCTGCCATACGCTGGGCGTACGCCCGGCCTGAGTTTTCATTAACGTTTAGTGCGATGGCGAAGCCGGTATTCGCCATCGCTTTTTTTTGCCCAAAACGCTGATACAGGTCAGGGGAGAGCAGAAGATAAAGCGCGTATAGTGCCAGCCTGATAATTGACAGGGATGGGTTATGCAATGGCAAGGAAGAGCGATCCACTGGCGTTTGGTGGGTTGGCGTTATTAACGCTGATCTGGAGCTTTAGCTGGATCGCGATGAAGCAAGTGACGAGCTATATCGGCGCTTTTGACTTCACGGCGCTGCGCTGTATTTTTGGCGCCGTGGTGCTATGGATAGTGATGTTGATCCGCGGTAAAGCGCTCAAGCCGACGCCTTTCGGCTACACCCTGGCGATCGCGTTATTGCAAACCTGCGGCATGGTCGGTCTGGCACAGTGGGCGCTAATGAGCGGTGGCGCCGGTAAAGTGGCGATCCTGAGTTATACCATGCCATTCTGGGTAGTGGTGATGGCCGCGTTATTCTTAGGTGAGCGCATGCGGCGATGGCAGTATATCGCCATCGGGGTGGCATGCGTGGGCCTGATACTCGTACTTCAGCCTTGGCAACTCGACTTTACCTCCCTGAAAAGCGCCTTGCTGGCGATCCTCTCCGGCGTGAGCTGGGGGGCAGGTGCGATCGTCGCGAAGCGTATGTATACCCGGTATCCGCAGGTTGATTTGCTGGCGCTAACGACATGGCAGATGCTATATGCCGCCGTAGTAATGAGCGTAGTGGCCTGGCTCGTCCCGCAACGAGCGGTAGACTGGCAGCCCGACGTTTTCTGGGCCCTGGCTTACAGCGCAATCCTTGCAACGGCGCTGGCCTGGAGTCTGTGGCTTTTTGTACTGCGTAATTTACCGGCAAGTATAGCCGGTCTGAGTACGCTGGCCGTACCGGTCTGTGGCGTGCTATTTTCCTGGTGGCTACTACATGAAAATCCAGGAAAGGTGGAAGGTTGTGGCATTGCGTTGATAGTACTGGCGTTGGCGATGATCAGTATCAAGAGACGAGGGGCATAGCCTGCTCCGGCCTGCAGAGATGCATAAAAAACACCCGGCTGACGCCGGGTGTTTTGCTCTGGTTTATTCCCATTCCTGCAGGAAGCGCTGACCATACTGGTCGGCCACCAGCAGTGCGGCGTAGACCTGGTCGGAATCAACGCCGCCCGGCATATTGTGAATGGTTTCGCCTTCAGCGCAGGCGGCTTCCGCCACCAGACGCATTTTGGTCGGGATATCACCTTTGATATCCAGCTGCGCCAGGGTGATCGGCAGCCCAACGCTGTGGCACAGCGCGGCGACGGTCTCTATTTCGTCCACCGGCGCATTTTCCAGCACCAGCTGCGTCAGGGTTCCGAACGCCACTTTTTCCCCGTGATAATAGTGATGGGCGTCAGGGATGGCCGTCATGCCGTTATGAATCGCGTGCGCCGCCGCGAGACCACCGCTTTCGAAACCCACGCCGCTCAGATAGGTGTTGGCTTCCACCACCCGCTCCAGCGCCGGGGTGACCACGTGCTGTTCGGCGGCCAGCATCGCTTTTTCACCCTCTTCGAGTAAGGTGTTGTAGCATAGCTCGGCCAGCGCCAGCGCCGCCTGGGTGCACTTCCCGCCCGCCATGGTGGTGGCGCCGCTACGGGAGCAGGCGCGGGCTTCGAACCAGGTGGCCAGCGCATCGCCAATCCCGGCGGCCAGCAGGCGGGCCGGCGCGCCGGCAACGATCTGCGTATCGACAATGACCATGTTGGGGTTGCGCGGCAGCATCAGGTAGCTGTCGAATTCCCCTTCGTCGGTGTATATCACCGACAGCGCGCTGCACGGTGCATCGGTGGAGGCGATGGTGGGGGCGATCGCCACCGGCACATTCATAAAGTGGGCCAGCGCTTTCGCGGTATCCAGGGTTTTGCCACCGCCGATCCCCAGCACGGCGGTGCACTTCGCGTTGCCGGCGATATCGCGTAGACGGTTGATTTCATTATGCGAACACTCACCGCCAAACGGCGCGATTTCAGCCGCCAGGCCAGCGTCGGCCAGGCTTTTACGCAGCATCTCTTCCGCAAACCCCAGGACGAACTTATCACCGACCACCAGCCAGCGCTCGGCCAGCGGTTTCAGATAGTCGCCGAGGCGCTTGATGGCGCCTGCGCCCTGGATATATTTGCCTGGTGATTGAATAATGCGATCCATTTCGATTCCTCCTCGATGACCGTGACGCCGCCCGCAGGCGGCTCGCGGATCCGGTTACAGATTCAGCGTGCCAAAGGCGTTATTCCAGTCCTGTTCAAACTTCTCTATGGCTGACTCTACCGCAGGGGTGCCGAGCATTTGTTGCGCTACATCTAGTGGAAGGGTGATTGCTTCGCAGCCAGCCAGCAGACAATCCAGCGCCTGGCGTGGCGTTTTGAAGCTTGCCGCCAGAACTTTGCTCTCGGGCGCATGCATTTCCAGCAGGGATTGCAGCTCCTGCACCATGCGGATGCCGTCCCCGCCCTGGGCGTCGACGCGGTTAACGTAAGGCGCGACGTACTTTGCGCCGGCCAGCGCGGCCAGCAGGCCTTGCGAAGCGCTGTAGACGGCGGTGCCAAGGGTCGGGATGCCTTCTTTCTTCAGCAGTTTGATAGCGGCGAGCCCTTCGGCGGTGACCGGGATTTTGACCACAATGCCCGGCACGGCATTGCTCAGACGTTTGGCCTCTTCCACCATGCCCTGCGCGTCGCGGCTCATGGTCTGCGCGAAGAGGGTGCCCTCCGGACCGACGGCTTTTTGCAGGCGCGGCAGCACATCCCAGACCGGGACTTTACCGGCGGCGATAATGCTCGGGTTGGTGGTTACCCCGGCCAGCGGGAAGATGCGGGCCAGGCGTTCCACTTCGGCGACGTTGGCGGTATCCAGATAGAGTTCCATTGTGTTTTCCTCAATGCTTAATTCGGTGCTGTCGTTGAGGTAAGCATACGGCTTTCGTTCGAAGGATAGCCAGATGACAAATTTGCCAAAAACTGGATAAATGTACGCATCGTGATTAAGGATGATTTAGATCACATTTATCGGCGCTGGCTGGGATGGGAGGTAACTATAGCGCGCACAAAAGTCAGGTTTAACACACAAAAATCTAGTTTTTTACCGGGGATGTTTTTTCCGTCAGCTGGCTATGGTACTGGCGGCGGTATTCAGACGGCGAGCGTTCCGTAGTTTTGCGGAACAGGCGGCAGAAGTAGTTGCTGTCGGCGAAGCCGCAGGCGTGGGCGATGTCTTTCACTTTCATATCGTGGCCCTTCAGCAGCATACGGGCCTGTTCGAGACGAATATGGTTTAGATATTCATTGAAGCCCATTGGCCCACATTTCTGGAACAGATGGGAAAGATAGTTGGGAGAGAGGTAGAACGCCTGGGCCACCGATTCCCGGCTCAGCGGTTCCGCATAATGGATGTCCATATATTGGCGGATCGCTTCAAACAACGCCTGGCTGCGCGAGGAGGTTTGCGCCTGGCTGCCGAGAAGATCATGGCAGTGGCTGAGCAGGCTGACGACGATGCTGCGGGCGGTTTGCTGCTCCTGCGGTTGCATCCGGAGTTCATTGAGCGCCTGCAGCAGAAATGATCCGACGCGCGGCCCGCGGCGCAGCGCCTGCCGCTTGTCGACAACAGTTATCGCCTTGCCATTCCAGTGCTGCAGCGAGCACTCCAGCTGCTGCTTAGCGAACAGGATGCTTAACAACAGGCAAGGCGCTTGCCACTGCGGGCAGTTCCAGCTATCGCCAGGGATATAGAGCACGTCATGGGCCTCAAGGAGCGGGGTGTTATCGCCGAGGGCCTGGTCGGGCAACTGCCCATCAAGGAGAATATTCAGACGGGGAAAATCCACCTGCACCACCGGCTCAGCAGGCGAGCGCGTCTCGCCGGCGAAATAAACCCGGCCGAGGCTGGTCTGCTTTTTTAGCAATGCATCAATAAGCTGATTGATATCGTTGTCCATCATTCTTCCGTTCAGCGCATCACCCTTTTCATCATACCGGACATTATTCCAGCGGTAAAAGCGCTTGCCTGTCGCTCTTGCCTCCCAGATAAGATATGTTATATCGTAACAATTTGTCGCCATTGATAGCAAACTCAGGAGAGAGTAATGACCAGAAAGATCCCCCTGCTGGCCTTAGGATTCGGCATGGCTTTAGCCAGCGCCCAGGCGTTCGCCCACGGCAACCATAGCCATGGCCCGGCGTTAACCGAAGTGGAGCGTCAGGCCAGCGAAGGCATTTTTGCGGATAAAGATGTGCAGGACCGCGCGCTGAGCGACTGGGAGGGCGTCTGGCAGTCGGTGAACCCGTATCTGCTCAACGGCGACCTCGATCCGGTGCTGGAGCAGAAGGCGAAAAAGCCCGGCGGCAAGAGCGTGGAGGAGTATCGCGCCTATTATAAGAAGGGCTACGCCACCGATGTGGAGCAGATTGGCATTGAAGATGACGTGATTGAGTTCCACGTTGGCCAGACCGTCAATAGCTGCAAATACCGCTATTCAGGCTATAAAATTCTGCATTACACCTCCGGTAAGAAGGGCGTGCGTTATCTGTTCGAGTGCCAGCAGGGCGATGCCAACGCGCCGAAATTTGTGCAATTCAGCGACCATATCATTGGCCCGCGTAAATCACAGCATTTCCATATTTTCATGGGCAATGAATCACAGGAGGCGTTGCTGAAAGAGATGGATAACTGGCCGACCTATTATCCGTATGCGCTGCATAAAGAACAGATCGTTGATGAGATGCTGCACCACTAGAACGGGCGGAAAACCCCCGGCCGGGCGGCCGGGGAGAGATAGATTAACCGGTGTTACGCATACCGGCGGCGACGCCGGCGATGGTGACCATCAGCGCTTGTTCAACGCGCGGATCCGGGTCCTTGCCCTCTTCTTCAGCCTGGCGTGAACGGTGCAGCAGTTCCGCCTGCAGGACGTTCAGCGGGTCGGTATAGATATTACGCAGCTGGATAGACTCGGCGATCCACGGCAGGTCGGCCATCAGATGGGAGTCGTTGGCGATGGCCAGCACGACGTTGATATCGGCAGCCAGCAGCTTGCGCAGCTCGGAACCCAGCGCCCACAGCTCCGGCTTCACCAGGCGCTGATCGTAGTACTCCGCCAGCCACAGGTCGGCCTTCGAGTAAACCATCTCCAGCATGCCGAGGCGGGTAGAGAAGAACGGCCAGTCGCGACACATGGCTTCCAGTTCACTCTGTTTTCCACCTTCGACCACCTTCTGCAGCGCAGCGCCAGCGCCCAGCCAGGCTGGCAGCATCAGGCGGTTCTGGGTCCAGGCGAAGATCCACGGAATGGCGCGCAGCGACTCGACGCCGCCGGTTGGACGACGTTTTGCCGGACGCGAACCCAGCGGCAGTTTGCCCAGCTCCTGCTCCGGGGTCGCAGAGCGGAAGTAAGGGACGAAATCTTTGTTTTCACGCACGTAGCCGCGATACATCTTGCACGACACGTCGGACAGCTCGGCCATGATGTCGCGCCATTCTGCTTTCGGCTCCGGCGGCGGCAGCAGGTTGGCTTCCAGAATGGCGCTGGTATACAGCGACAGGCTGCTGATGGTGACTTCCGGCAGGCCGTACTTAAAGCGGATCATCTCGCCCTGCTCGGTAACGCGCAGGCCGCCTTTCAGGCTTCCCGGCGGCTGCGAGAGCAGCGCGGCGTGGGCCGGCGCGCCGCCGCGGCCGATAGAGCCGCCGCGACCGTGGAACAGCGTCAGTTCAATACCGGCTTTTTCGCAGGTTTTGATCAGCGCGTCCTGCGCCTGGTACTGCGCCCAGGAGGCGGCCATCACGCCGGCATCTTTAGCGGAGTCAGAGTAGCCGATCATGACCATCTGCTTGCCCTGGATAAAGCCGCGGTACCAGTCGATATTCAGCAGCTGGGTCATGACGTCGTTGGCGTTGTTGAGGTCATCCAGCGTTTCGAACAGCGGGGCCACCGGCAGAGCAAAGCCAATCCCGGCTTCTTTCAGCAGGAGATGAACCGCCAGCACATCGGACGGCGTTTTCGCCATCGAGATCACGTAGGCGGCGATCGATCCGCGCGGCGCCTCGGCGATCACCTTGCAGGTGTCGAGAACTTCACGCGTCTCTTCGCTTGGCTCCCACTGGCGCGGCAGCAGCGGACGTTTGGAATTCAGTTCGCGGATCAGGAAAGCCTGTTTGTCGGCTTCCGACCAGCTTTCGTAGTCGCCGATCCCGAGGTAACGGGTCATTTCACCCAGCGCTTCGGTATGGCGGGTGCTTTCCTGACGAATATCAATACGCACCAGCGGTACGCCGAAAGACTTCACGCGGCGCAGGGTGTCGAGCAGTTCGCCGTTGGCGATAATGCCCATGCCGCAGGCCTGCAGCGATTTATAGCAGGCGTACAGCGGCTCCCACAGCTGCTCGTTCTGAGTGATCAGTCCCGCCGGTTTCGGCAGCTTCTGACCTTTCAGGCGCGCTTCCAGCCAGGCCTGGGTCTCCATCAGCTGAGAGCGCAGTTTTTTCATCAGATAACGGTACGGTTCCTGAGCGCCCTCGGCGCCAGCCAGAGCGCGCAGCTCGTCGGTACACTCCACCATCGACAGCTCGGAGATCAGCACCTGCACGTCTTTGAGGAACAGGTCGGTCGCTTTCCAGCGGCTGAGCAGCAGCACGTGGCGGGTGATGTCGGCAGTCACGTTCGGGTTGCCGTCGCGGTCGCCGCCCATCCACGAGGTGAAACGCACCGGGACGAAGTCCACCGGCAGCTGATAGCCAAGGTTGGCTTCCAGCTGTTCGTTCAGCTCGCGCAGATAGTTAGGCACCCCTTCCCACAGGCTGTTTTCCACCACCGCGAAGCCCCATTTGGCTTCATCGACCGGGGAAGGGCGGTGCTTACGAATTTCATCGGTATGCCACGACTGGGCGATCAGCTGGCGCAGACGGCGCATTAGCTGATGGTGCTCGTAGTCAGCGATATCTTTGTTGTCCAACTGCTTAAGGCAGTTGTTCACTTCCACCATTTTATGGATCAGCGTCCGGCGGGTGATCTCGGTCGGGTGGGCGGTTAACACCAGCTCCAGAGACAGCGATTCCACCGCTTGTTTGATGGTCTCTTCGTTGAGATTGGGTTGGTCTTTGAGCTTTCTCAGGGTACGCGCAATGACTTCCGGATTGCTGGCCGCTTCGCCATTGGCCGAAATGCTGTGGTACTGCTCAGCGGTGTTGGCCAGATTCAGAAACTGGCTGAAGGCACGGGCCACCGGCAGCAGTTCGTCGTTTGACAAATTCTGCAGCGTGGTCAGCAGCTCCTGGCGGTTAGCTTCGTTGCCGGCGCGTGAAGATTTGGACAACTTACGGATAGTTTCGACACGATCAAGAATATTTTCTCCCAATGCATCCTTGATGGTATCGCCCAGCACCTTGCCGAGCATACTGACATTACTACGCAATGCGGAATATTGTTCGTTCATGTTACCCCAGACACCCCATCTCATTTTATTTTGTTATATCCGCTGCGCTGGAACGTGAGCAACGGATAAGCAACCCGTCTTTTATAAAGCCACGTAAATACCCCCACGTCAATTACTGCGAAATCGCTTCAGCAAACGAGTAAATCGCCGTAATTTGCGAAATTTAATTCAGGGAGCGCTGGATAAGCATCGCTTATGGAAATGTGACGATCGTCACCGTTCCGCCCCGGGAGAACGGGGCGGAAAAAGAGGGCGATTTTAGTGCCAGCAGAAGTGATGAACCACCTGGCTAATCAGCTCCCGGGTCGGCTTGATAAAGCGCGTCTCCAGATACTCGTCAGGCTGATGGGCCTGATTGATGGAGCCCGGGCCGAGAACCAGCGTCGGACACAGCGTCTGGATAAACGGCGCTTCGGTGCAGTAGTTCACCACGTCGGTCTGCGCGCCAAGCAGTTTCTCGACCACCTGCACCAGCTTATGGTCCGGTGGGCACTCGTAGCCGGGGATCGGCGGATGCAGCTCAGAGACCGTCAGGCGGCCCGGCCAGCGTTCGCTGACCGGGGCCAGCGCCTCGCCCAACAGACCATTAAGATCGTTTAGGGTCATCCCCGGCAGCGGGCGGATATCCATATGCAGTTCACAGCAGGCGCAGATACGGTTTGAGGCATCGCCGCCATGGATAGCGCCCAGGTTGAGGGTTGGGTAAGGGACCGTAAACGCCTCGAAGTGATAGCGCTCTTTTAGCAGATCGCGCAACTGCATAATCCGGCCGATGGCGTCGTGCATCAGCTCAATCGCGTTGACCCCGCGCGCCGGATCGCTGGAGTGGCCGGACTGGCCCTGAATACGGATCGCGTTGGACATATGGCCTTTGTGGGCGCGGATCGGCTGCAGGGAGGTGGGCTCGCCGATGATGGCGCAGTCCGGGCGCAGCCGGGTGGTTTCGGCAAAGTAGCGCGCGCCGGCCATGCTGGTCTCTTCGTCGGCGGTGGCCAGAATATACAGCGGCTTTTTCAACGTGGTGACGTCGACATCGCGCAGGGCGTCGAGAATAAAGGCGAAGAAGCCTTTCATATCGGCCGTGCCGAGGCCGTAGAGCTTGTTATCGTGTTCGGTGAGGGTGAACGGGTCGCGCGTCCAGCGGCCATCATCGAACGGCACGGTATCGGTATGCCCGGCGAGCAGCAGGCCGCCGGCGCCGTGTCCGGTGCTGGCCAGCAGGTTGAATTTATGGCGCGTATCCGGCACCGGCTGTATCTCAACATTGAAGCCGAGATCGCGGAACCAGCCTGCCAGCAAATTGATTAAAGACTCATTGCTTTGATCGAGAGCCTCTTCAGTCGCGCTGATGGATGGTGTGGCGATCAACGCGCGGTAAATCTCGATAAAGGGCGGTAAATTGTTTTTCATTGTTGACACACCTTGGGTCGTGATAGTATCAATATTCATGCATTTATTGTGAATAAAAATACAATATCGTTGAGCGTAAGAAAACCCATCGAATGTAAGGAGATGCGCTTCCAATGTTAAATACGCTGATTGTGGGTGCCAGTGGTTATGCCGGCGCAGAGCTGGTGACCTATATCAATCGTCATCCGCATATGAACATAACCGCTTTGACGGTCTCCGCGCAAAGCAATGATGCGGGAAAATTAATTTCCGACCTGCATCCGCAGCTCAAAGGCATTGTCGATATGCCGCTGCAGCCGATGTCCGATATCAGCGAATTCAGCGCTGGCGTGGACGTGGTGTTTCTCGCCACCGCGCACGAAGTGAGTCACGATCTGGCGCCGCAGTTCCTTGCCGCTGGCTGCGTGGTGTTCGATCTCTCCGGTGCCTTCCGCGTTAACGATGGGGCGTTCTACGAAAAATATTACGGTTTCACTCATCAGCATCCCGACCTGCTCAAACAGGCGGTGTATGGTCTGGCGGAGTGGAGCGCGGATGCGCTTAAAGACGCGCAGTTAATCGCAGTGCCAGGCTGCTATCCGACGGCGGCGCAGCTGTCGCTGAAGCCGCTGATTGAGGCCAATCTGCTGGATCTCAACCAGTGGCCGGTAATCAACGCTACCAGCGGGGTGAGCGGCGCGGGTCGTAAAGCCGCGATCGGCAACAGCTTCTGTGAAGTTAGCCTGCAGCCGTACGGCATATTTAACCATCGCCATCAGCCGGAGATTGCCAGCCACCTCGGGGCAAAGGTAATTTTTACCCCGCACCTGGGTAATTTTAAGCGCGGCATCCTGGAAACCATTACCTGCCGCCTGAAGCCGGGCGTCGGCCATGCGCAGATCGCGGCGGTTTACCAGCAGGCTTACGCCGATAAACCACTGGTACGTTTATATGATAAAGGCGTGCCCGCTTTGAAAAGCGTCGAAGGCCTGCCATTCTGTGATATCGGTTTTGCCGTGCAGGACGATCATCTCATCGTCGTCGCGGCAGAGGATAACCTGCTGAAAGGCGCCGCAGCGCAGGCGGTGCAGTGCGCGAATATTCGTTTCGGCTTCGCTGAGACGCAGTCTCTTATTTAAGGTGTGATGATGAACCCATTAATTATCAAACTTGGCGGCGTATTACTCGATAGCGAAGAAGCGCTGGAGCGCCTGTTTACCGCGCTGGTTAACTACCGTGAAGCGCACCAGCGTCCGCTGATTATCGTCCACGGCGGCGGCTGCGTGGTGGATGAGCTGATGAAGCAGCTCAACCTGCCGGTGCAGAAGAAAAATGGCCTGCGCGTTACGCCGGCTGAGCAAATCGACATCATCACCGGCGCGCTGGCGGGAACCGCCAACAAGACGCTGCTGGCGTGGGCGAAAAAACATGGTATTTCCTCGGTAGGCCTGTTCCTCGGCGATGGCGATAGCGTGAAGGTCACGCAACTGCATGCTGAGCTGGGCCATGTCGGGCTGGCGCAGCCGGGCTCCCCGGCACTGATCAACACCCTGTTGGCCGGCGGTTACCTGCCGGTGGTGAGCTCTATCGGGGTGACCGATGAAGGCCAGCTGATGAACGTCAACGCTGACCAGGCGGCGACAGCGCTGGCGGCCACCCTGGGGGCGGATCTGATCCTGTTGTCTGACGTTAGCGGTATCCTCGACGGTAAAGGGCAGCGCATTGCCGAGATGACCGCCGAGAAAGCAGAACAGCTGATCGAGCAGGGGATTATCACCGACGGCATGATTGTTAAAGTGAATGCGGCCCTTGACGCCGCACGTGCTCTGGGCCGTCCGGTGGATATCGCCTCCTGGCGTCACGCCGAGCAGTTGCCGGCGTTATTTAACGGCACGCCGATCGGCACACGTATTCTGGCTTAAGATTTCATGCCCGGCGGCGCGTCGTCTGCCGGGCTTACAAGACCGTAGGCCGAGCGGCACAATGCCGCCGGCGGAACTAACGAATAAAGGAAGCATGTTATGGCACTTTGGGGCGGGCGTTTTACACAGGCAGCAGATCAACGGTTCAAACAGTTCAACGACTCGTTGCGCTTCGACTATCGTCTGGCGGAGCAGGATATCGTTGGCTCTGTCGCCTGGTCGAAAGCGCTGGTAACGGTCGGCGTTCTGAGTGCCGCTGAACAGCAGCAGCTGGAAGAAGCGCTGAACGTGCTGCTGGAAGAGGTGCGCGCCAATCCGCAGCAAATCCTCGCCAGCGATGCCGAAGATATTCACAGCTGGGTGGAAGGCAAGCTGATCGATAAAGTGGGCCAGCTGGGCAAGAAACTGCACACCGGGCGCAGCCGTAACGACCAGGTCGCCACCGATCTTAAACTGTGGTGCAAAGATACCGTTGTCGAACTGCTCTCAGCGAACCGCCAGCTGCAGAGCGCGCTGGTGGAGACCGCCCAGCAGAATCAGGACGCGGTAATGCCGGGGTACACCCACCTGCAGCGCGCCCAGCCGGTGACGTTCGCGCACTGGTGTCTGGCCTACGTTGAAATGCTGGCGCGTGACGAAAGCCGTCTGCAGGACGCGCTGAAGCGCCTCGACGTCAGCCCGCTGGGCTGCGGCGCGCTGGCGGGGACGGCGTATGAGATCGACCGCGAGCAGCTGGCCGGCTGGCTGGGCTTTGCCTCCGCCACCCGCAACAGCCTCGACAGCGTGTCCGATCGCGATCATGTGCTGGAGCTGCTTTCCGATGCGGCTATCGGTATGGTGCATCTGTCGCGCTTTGCGGAAGATCTGATTTTCTTTAACTCCGGCGAGGCGAACTTCGTCGAGCTTTCCGACCGCGTGACCTCCGGCTCCTCGCTGATGCCGCAGAAGAAAAACCCGGACGCCCTGGAGCTTATCCGTGGCAAATGCGGCCGCGTGCAGGGTGCGCTGACCGGCATGATGATGACGCTGAAAGGACTGCCGCTGGCCTACAACAAAGACATGCAGGAAGATAAAGAGGGGCTTTTCGACGCCCTGGATACCTGGCTCGACTGCCTGCATATGGCGGCCCTGGTGCTGGACGGCATTCAGGTAAAACGCCCGCGCTGTGCGGAAGCGGCGCAGCAGGGCTATGCCAACGCCACTGAGCTGGCGGATTATCTGGTGGCGAAAGGCGTACCGTTCCGCGAGGCGCACCATATTGTCGGTGAAGCGGTAGTGGAAGCCATTGCGCAAGGGAAACCGCTGGAAGCGCTGACCCTGGCCGATCTGCAGAAATTCAGCCCAGTGATTGCGGACGATGTGTATCCGATCCTGTCGCTGCAGTCCTGCCTCGAGAAACGCGCAGCGAAAGGCGGCGTCTCGCCGCAGCAGGTAGCCCAGGCTATCAACGAGGCGAAGGCTCGTTTAAGCTAATCCTTAGATATCTGCCCTCCCTGACCCGGCCAAGCCCAGCGACGCCGGGTTTTTTATGCAAAAAAAAAGCGGACGCAAGGTCCGCAAAAGTTCACGTTGGCTTTAGTTGTTCGGGTAGAGAAACAGTGTGACGGGTCAGTGATTTTCACAGGTAGACCGTCTTTATGGGCGTATTATTGAACAGAAAACTTGATAGGGATAATCGTTCGTTGCTATGCTATCTATCGCCATGGACTATCGTGGCGATGGAGGATGAATAATGAATATTCGCGATCTTGAATACCTGGTAGCGCTCGCCGAACACCGCCACTTCCGGCGGGCGGCTGACTCATGCCATGTGAGCCAACCGACGCTCAGCGGACAGATCCGCAAGCTGGAGGATGAGCTTGGCGTCATGCTGCTGGAGCGCACCAGCCGTAAGGTTCTGTTTACCCAGGCGGGGCTGTTGCTGGTGGATCAGGCGCGTACCGTGTTACGCGAAGTAAAAGTGCTCAAGGAAATGGCAAGCCAACAAGGGGAAACCATGTCCGGGCCGCTGCATATCGGCCTGATCCCGACAATTGGCCCGTACCTGCTGCCGCACATCATTCCGATGCTGCATCAGACCTTCCCGAAGCTGGAAATGTATCTGCACGAAGCGCAGACCCATCAGCTGCTGGCTCAGCTCGACAGCGGTAAGCTCGACTGCGCCATCCTGGCGCTGGTCAAAGAGAGCGAGGCCTTTATCGAGGTGCCGCTGTTCGATGAGCCGATGATGCTGGCTATCTATGAAGATCATCCGTGGGCGAACCGCGATCGGGTGCCGATGTCGGATCTGGCCGGTGAAAAGCTGCTGATGCTGGAGGATGGCCACTGTCTGCGCGATCAGGCGATGGGCTTCTGCTTTGAAGCGGGGGCGGATGAGGATACCCACTTCCGCGCGACCAGCCTGGAAACGCTGCGCAATATGGTGGCGGCAGGCAGCGGCATTACCCTGCTGCCGGCGCTGGCGGTGCCGCAGGAGAGAAAACGCGATGGCGTAGTCTACCTGCCGTGCATTAAGCCAGAGCCAAGACGCACCATCGGTCTGGTTTATCGTCCGGGCTCCCCGCTGCGCAGCCGCTATGAACATCTGGCGGAGGCCATCCGCGGCACGATGGATGGCCATTTCGACAAGGCGTTAAAACAGGCGGTTTAAGCCGTTCAGCGCGGCAACCCGGTACGCTTCCGCCATGGTCGGGTAGTTAAAGGTGGTGTTGACGAAGTACTCAATGGTGTTGCCACCGCCTTTCTGCTCCATGATCGCCTGGCCGATATGAATAATTTCGGCCGCGCGCTCGCCAAAGCAGTGAATGCCAAGGATCTCCTTGGTTTCACGATGGAACAGGATCTTCAGCGTACCAACGCTCATACCGACGATTTGCGCCCGCGCCAGGTGTTTAAACTGGGCGCGGCCCACCTCATACGGCACTTTCATCGCCGTCAGCTGCTGCTCGGTTTTCCCGACGGAGCTGATTTCCGGAATGGTATAGATCCCGGTCGGGATATCTTCAATCAGATGCGCTGAGGCTTCGCCTTTCACCAGCGCCTGGGCGGCAATGCGTCCTTGATCGTAAGCGGCAGAAGCCAGGCTTGGATAGCCGATGACATCGCCAACCGCATAGATGTGCGGGAGGGCGGTCTGATACATGCTGTTGACCTTCAGCTGACCGCGGCTGTCGGTCTGCAGACCGATATTTTCCAGCGCCAGGGTGTCGGTGTTGCCGGTGCGGCCGTTAGCGTACAGCAGGCAATCGGCCTTCAGCTTTTTGCCGGACTTCAGGTGCATGATCACCCCGTCATCCACCCCTTCAATTTTCTCATACTCCTCGTTGTGGCGAATAACCACGCCGCTGTTCCAGAAGTGATAAGAGAGCGAGTCTGACATCTCCTGATCGAGGAAGGCCAGCAGACGATCGCGGGTATTGATCAGATCGACCTTCACCTCCATGCCGCGGAAGATCGACGCATATTCACAACCGATCACCCCGGCGCCGTAAATGATCACATGGCGCGGCTCATGCTGCAGGCTGAGAATCGAATCGCTGTCATAGATGCGCGGGTGGTGGAAATCGACATCCGCCGGATGGTAGGGGCGCGATCCGCAGGCGATAACGAATTTCTCCGCGGTCACAGTCTCAACCGTGCCGTCATGGCACTCCAGCGCCAGAGTATGCTCATCCACGAAGTGGGCATTGCCCTGCAGAATTTCACAGTGGTTGCGCTCATAGAATCCCTGGCGCATATGAGTCTGCTGGTTGATGACGCTGTCGGCATGGTTAAGGATGTCGGCGAAAGAAGAGCGAAGAAGGCGGGAGTGGTCGCTGTAGAGGGGGTTTTGGTTAAACTCGATAATACGGCTGACGGCATGGCGGAGGGCTTTCGACGGGATGGTGCCCCAGTGGGTGCAACCGCCGCCGACATTATGGTAGCGCTCGATGACGGCAACGCGTGCTCCCTGTTTCACCAGTCCCATGGCGGCGCCTTCCCCGCCAGGACCGGAACCAATCACTATTGCATCATAATCCCAAGAGTGTGACATGGCATTACTCACCTGTTTTATACATAAAATAAACACGATGATAACATTCGCTGCGCTTTAACCCAATTATCGTTGTGCTTTTTTGCAGCATAAAAGCAGAAACGGCTCGTAAACAATCATTCACAATCCAGGGCAAACCGATTAGTTTTAATCTCTGGTATAGTGCCAGCAGGGCTATTGGAAGGATTCATACATCGTGATGGGCGTAAGAGCACAACAAAAAGAAAAAACCCGCCGTTCGCTGGTGGAAGCGGCATTCAGCCAACTTAGCGCTGAGCGGAGTTTCGCCAGCCTGAGCTTGCGTGAAGTGGCCCGGGAAGCAGGGATCGCGCCGACGTCCTTTTATCGTCATTTTCGCGACGTCGATGAGCTGGGCCTGACGATGGTCGATGAGAGCGGACTGATGCTGCGCCAGCTGATGCGCCAGGCGCGCCAGCGGATAGCCAAAGGCGGCAGCGTGATCCGTACCTCGGTCTCCACCTTTATGGAATTTATCGGTAACAACCCGAACGCCTTCCGCCTGCTGCTGCGCGAGCGCTCGGGAACTTCTGCGGCGTTTCGCGCCGCCGTCGCACGCGAGATCCAGCACTTTATTGCGGAACTCGCCGACTATTTAGAACTCGAAAACCATATGCCGCGCGCCTTTACCGAAGCGCAGGCTGAAGCTATGGTCACCATCGTTTTTAGCGCTGGCGCGGAAGCGCTGGATGTCGGCCCTGAGCAGCGCCGGCAGCTGGAGGAACGGTTGGTACTGCAGCTTCGAATGATCTCGAAAGGCGCGTATTACTGGTATCGCCGTGAACAAGAAAAAATGTCACATCATTCCGAATAACGTGAAGGACGAGCAATGAAACACTCAGTTCAAGATAAAGGTACGCTGCTGCTGGCGCTGATTGCCGGGTTATCCATTAATGGCGCCTTTGCGGCGCTGTTCAGTTCGATAGTTCCGTTTTCCGTCTTCCCCATTTTATCCCTGCTGCTGACGGTCTACTGTCTGCATCAGCGCTATCAGAATCGCAGTATGCCCGTTGGGCTACCGGGCCTGGCCGCCGCCTTTTTTATTCTCGGGGTGCTGTTGTACAGCACCGTCGTGCGTGCGGAGTACCCGGATATCGGTTCTAACTTCTTCCCGGCCGTTCTGTCCGTCGCGATGGTCTTCTGGATCGGCTACAAGATGCGTAACCGCAAAGATACCGCAGCCGAGTAAGCCGCCAGCGGTAAAAAAACCGGCAATATGACGTTGCCGGTTTTTTTGGGCCTATTTGCGGGTCAGCAGGACGCCGCACTCCATGTGATGGGTATACGGGAACTGGTCGAACAGCGCCAGCCGGGTAACGTTGTGCGTCTGGCTTAGCGTTTCCAGATTGCGACACAGCGTTTCCGGGTTGCACGAAATGTACAAAATACGCGGATAGGCCTGCACCATTTTTTCCGTCTCGCTGTCCAGCCCGCTGCGCGGTGGATCGACGAAGATGGTTTCGCACTGATAGCTATGCAGATCGATACCCTGCAGCCGGTTGAACTGCCGCACCCCGTTCATCGCCTGAGTAAACTCTTCCGCCGCCATGCGGATAATCTGCACGTTGTCGATATGGTTAGCGGCGATGTTGTACTGCGCCGCCGCCACCGACGGTTTGGCGATTTCGGTGGCCAATACGCGATCGAAATTACGCGCCAGCGCCAGCGAGAAGTTACCGTTGCCGCAGTACAATTCCAGCAGGTCGCCAGTCGCCCCTTTGGTGACATCCAGTGCCCACTCCAGCATCTGAATGTTCATGGCCGCGTTCGGTTGGGTAAAGCTGTTTTCCACCTGACGGTAGATCATCTCCCGCCCGCCAACCGGCAGGCGTTCATCTATATAGTCTTGATCGAGCTCGATTTTGGTTTTGGTCGCCCGCCCAATCAGATGCACATTGAGCCCCTGGGCTCGCAGGGCGTCACGCAGCGCCTCCGCTTGCTCACGCCAGGCATCGTCCAGCTTTTTATGATACAGCAGCGAAACGACCGCCTGGTTGCTGAGGGTGGTCAGATAGTCAATCTGGAACAGCTTCTGGCGTAGCACGGGATTGTTGCGTACGCCCTCCAGCATGGCGGTCATCAGCTGATTGATCAGCGCGCTGGCGGCCGGGAAGCTGTCAACGCGAATCCGCGACCGGGTCTGCTGATCGAAAATAATATGGTACAGATCGTCGCCATCGTGCCACAGACGGAACTCGGCGCGCATACGGTAGTGGCTGACCGGCGAACGAAACACTTCCGGAACCGGCGCGGCAAAAGGCGCCATCATGGTTTGCAAACGGACGACTTTTTCTGCCAGCTGCGCTTCGTATTGTTCGGTAGGAAGGTGTTCGGGGGTCATGATGTATCCTGAATAAAATAAGTACGCGGGGATTGTAGGGAAAGCGCCGGGGATGTCCAGCCTCGAATGCCGCGGGAAATATAATTAGCAGTCTGGACATCTATATGGTTCTGATTGTAGCATTCGCCTACCGGTCCTGTGAGTTAAAAGGGAACCCAGTGGAAATCTGGGGCTGACGCGCAGCGGTAAGGAAGGTGAGAAATGAGCGCACTCGGTGCAGACACTGCGGCTAGCCGTGGGAAGTCATTATTTCTTGAAACAGCCTCCAAGCCCGAAGACCTGCCGGAATACGTCGCACTGGGTTTTATCGTCGCGAGCAACTGATAAAACCTGCGGCATCCTTTTTCTGTTTCGGATGCTTTTACAATGATTAAAAAAGCTTCGCTGATGACGGCCTTATCCGTCACGGCATTTTCCGGCTGGGCGCAGGATAGCAATTCAGATACGTTGGTGGTGACAGCAAACCGTTTTCAACAGCCGGTCAATACCGTGCTGGCGCCGACCGACATTGTGACGCGCGATGACATCGACCGCTGGCAGTCCAAAGATTTAAACGATGTCATGCGTCGTCTTCCCGGGGTCGATATTGCCCGCAACGGCGGCATGGGGCAGAGCGCTTCGCTGTATGTTCGGGGGACGGAGGCTCGTCACGTGCTGGTGCTGATCGACGGTGTGCCGATGGCGCGTCCGGGGATCTCCAACGGGGTAGATATCAGTCAGATCCCTATCTCACTGGTCCAGCGGGTGGAATACATCCGCGGCCCGCGCTCCGCGGTGTACGGCTCCGGAGCGATCGGCGGGGTGGTGAACATCATCACCATGACCGACGCTGAGCGTTCGCAGATCAACGCCGGCGCGGGTACGAACGGCTATCAGTCCTATGACGGCGCCTTTAACAAGCGGTTTGGCGATACGTTGGTTACCGCTGCTGGCGCCTATCAGACCACCAAAGGGTTTAACGTCCAGCCGAATTCCTCTTACAGCGGCGACAGCGATCGCGACGGCTACCGCAATAAAATGCTGTGGGGCGGGGTACAGCATCAGTTCGATGACAACTTCTCGGGGTTCTTCCGCGGCTATGGTTATTCCGCCAACGCTGACTATGACCAGGGTAACTGGGGCTACGCAGGTGGAAACGATGAAGATCAATCCTATACCCAATCCTGGGATACCGGTCTGCACTACCACTCCGGAATTTACTCCACCCAGCTGATTGCTAACTATCAGCGCATCAAAGATTACAACTACAGCAGCGACGCTGGCCGCTATGCCGCGGGCACCACCCTGGATGATATGGAACAGCGCTATATCCAGTGGGGAAATAATGTTGTGGTAGGCCATGGGGCAGTGAGCGGCGGCGTTGACTGGAAACAAGAGAAGCTGAAATCCAGCGGAACGACCAGTACCGACGTGTATAAGCGTGACACCACCGGTCTTTATCTGACGGGACAGCAGCAGATTGACAGCGTGACGCTGGAAGCTTCCGGCCGTGAGGATCATGACGAGCAGTTTGGCTGGCACGGTACCTGGCAGACGGCCGTAGGCTGGGAATTTATCGACGGTTATCGGACAACGCTCTCGTACGGCACAGGATTCCTCGCCCCCTCCCTCGGGCAGCAGTACGGTGCAGAACGCTTTGGCATCGCCTCTAACCCGAATCTGAAGCCAGAGGAGTCGAAGCAATGGGAAGCGGGCCTTGAAGGGTTAACTGGGCCGGTCGACTGGCGCCTCTCCGCGTATCGCTATGAGATTCAAAACCTCATCGATTACGACAACAACGCCTATTACAACGTCAAGTCGGCGACGATTAAGGGGCTGGAGTGGACGGGGAATATAACCACCGGGCCGGTGGAGCACCATCTGACGCTGCAGTATGTTGACCCTCGCGATGATGAAACCAATAAGATCCTCTATCGCCGGGCGAAGCAGCAGGTGAAATACGAGCTGAACGGCCAGGTCTACGATCTGGGGTGGGATGTGACGTATCACTACATCGGCAAGCGTTACGATTATGACTACGACAACTCGCGTACCGTCAATATGGGTGGGTTGAGCCTCTGGGATGTCGGTTTATCGTATCCCGTCACCTCACACCTGACAGTTCGTGGTAAAATAGCCAACCTGTTCGATAAAGATTACGAGACAGTTTATGGCTACCAATCTGCAGGACGGGAATACACCTTGTCTGGCAGCTACACCTTCTGATCCACGTCCCACCGTGCTGGTGTTTGATTCCGGCGTCGGTGGGTTGTCGGTTTATAATGAGATTCGGCAGCTGCTGCCGAATCTGCATTACATCTATGCTTTCGATAACGTTGCCTTCCCCTATGGCGAGAAGAGCGAGGAGTTTATCGTTGAGCGCGTTGTGGAAATCGTCACTGCTGTCCAGCAGCGTTATCCCCTGGCGCTGGCGGTGATCGCCTGCAATACCGCCAGTACCGTCTCCCTGCCTGCCCTGCGTGAAAAGTTCGCTTTCCCCGTCGTTGGCGTGGTGCCGGCGATCAAGCCCGCCGCCCGTTTAACGGCGAACGGCATTGTTGGCCTGCTGGCGACGCGCGGTACCGTAAAGCGTCCTTATACCCGTGAGCTGATCGACCGCTTTGCCAATGAATGTCGGATTGAAATGCTGGGGTCGGCGGAGCTGGTGGAGCTGGCGGAAGCGAAGCTGCACGGCGAGCCTGTTCCGTTAGAAGAGCTGCGCCGTATCCTGCGCCCATGGCTGCGGATGCAGGAGCCGCCGGATACGGTGGTGCTGGGCTGCACCCACTTTCCTCTTTTACAGGAGGAGCTGCAGCGCGTTCTGCCGGAAGGCACACGGTTGATCGATTCCGGCGCGGCGATTGCCCGTCGCACCGCCTGGCTGTTAGAGCATGAAGCGCCGGATGCGAAGTCCAGCGACGAGAATAAAGCATTCTGCATGGCGCTGACGGCAGAAACAGAACAGCTTTTACCCGTTCTGCGTCGCTATGGCTTCTCGACGCTGGAAAAATTACCGCTCTAAGGGCGTTTTGCACAAAAAAGAGACGGTTGAATAATTTTTTGAAAACAGGGCTTGTCAACGTCTCAGAACTCCCTATAATGCGCCTCCACTGACACGGAACAACGGCAAGCAAGCCGCCGGGTCAGCAGGGTTTTAGCGGTGAAGTTCAGCGCTAAAAACTGACAGAGAAAAGCAAAATAAGGGCTTGACTCTGAATGAGGAAAACGTATTATACGGGACCTCGCAACGGTGAGCTGAAAGCCGCGTTGCAACTGCTCTTTAACAATTTATCAGACAATCTGTGTGGGCACTCAAAGTGACATGGATTCTTAACGTCCTCGGACGAAAAATGAATACCAAGTCTCAAGAGTGAACACGTAATTCATTACGAAGTTTAATTCTTTGAGCATCAAACTTAAATTGAAGAGTTTGATCATGGCTCAGATTGAACGCTGGCGGCAGGCCTAACACATGCAAGTCGAGCGGTAGCACAGAGAGCTTGCTCTCGGGTGACGAGCGGCGGACGGGTGAGTAATGTCTGGGAAACTGCCTGATGGAGGGGGATAACTACTGGAAACGGTAGCTAATACCGCATAACGTCGCAAGACCAAAGTGGGGGACCTTCGGGCCTCATGCCATCAGATGTGCCCAGATGGGATTAGCTAGTAGGTGGGGTAACGGCTCACCTAGGCGACGATCCCTAGCTGGTCTGAGAGGATGACCAGCCACACTGGAACTGAGACACGGTCCAGACTCCTACGGGAGGCAGCAGTGGGGAATATTGCACAATGGGCGCAAGCCTGATGCAGCCATGCCGCGTGTGTGAAGAAGGCCTTCGGGTTGTAAAGCACTTTCAGCGGGGAGGAAGGCGATAAGGTTAATAACCTTGTCGATTGACGTTACCCGCAGAAGAAGCACCGGCTAACTCCGTGCCAGCAGCCGCGGTAATACGGAGGGTGCAAGCGTTAATCGGAATTACTGGGCGTAAAGCGCACGCAGGCGGTCTGTCAAGTCGGATGTGAAATCCCCGGGCTCAACCTGGGAACTGCATTCGAAACTGGCAGGCTAGAGTCTTGTAGAGGGGGGTAGAATTCCAGGTGTAGCGGTGAAATGCGTAGAGATCTGGAGGAATACCGGTGGCGAAGGCGGCCCCCTGGACAAAGACTGACGCTCAGGTGCGAAAGCGTGGGGAGCAAACAGGATTAGATACCCTGGTAGTCCACGCCGTAAACGATGTCGATTTGGAGGTTGTGCCCTTGAGGCGTGGCTTCCGGAGCTAACGCGTTAAATCGACCGCCTGGGGAGTACGGCCGCAAGGTTAAAACTCAAATGAATTGACGGGGGCCCGCACAAGCGGTGGAGCATGTGGTTTAATTCGATGCAACGCGAAGAACCTTACCTGGTCTTGACATCCACAGAACTTTCCAGAGATGGATTGGTGCCTTCGGGAACTGTGAGACAGGTGCTGCATGGCTGTCGTCAGCTCGTGTTGTGAAATGTTGGGTTAAGTCCCGCAACGAGCGCAACCCTTATCCTTTGTTGCCAGCGGTTCGGCCGGGAACTCAAAGGAGACTGCCAGTGATAAACTGGAGGAAGGTGGGGATGACGTCAAGTCATCATGGCCCTTACGACCAGGGCTACACACGTGCTACAATGGCATATACAAAGAGAAGCGACCTCGCGAGAGCAAGCGGACCTCATAAAGTATGTCGTAGTCCGGATTGGAGTCTGCAACTCGACTCCATGAAGTCGGAATCGCTAGTAATCGTAGATCAGAATGCTACGGTGAATACGTTCCCGGGCCTTGTACACACCGCCCGTCACACCATGGGAGTGGGTTGCAAAAGAAGTAGGTAGCTTAACCTTCGGGAGGGCGCTTACCACTTTGTGATTCATGACTGGGGTGAAGTCGTAACAAGGTAACCGTAGGGGAACCTGCGGTTGGATCACCTCCTTACCTTAAAGAACCTGCCTTTGCAGTGCTCACACAGATTGTCTGATGAAAAACAGCAGTAAAAACCTCTACAGGCTTGTAGCTCAGGTGGTTAGAGCGCACCCCTGATAAGGGTGAGGTCGGTGGTTCAAGTCCACTCAGGCCTACCAAATTTGCGAAGCAAATTTGAAGAGGTTTCAAACGATGGGGCTATAGCTCAGCTGGGAGAGCGCCTGCTTTGCACGCAGGAGGTCTGCGGTTCGATCCCGCATAGCTCCACCATCTTTACTGCGAACACAAGAAAACTTCAGAGTGAACCTGAAAAGGTGCACTGCGAAGTTTTGCTCTTTAAAAATCTGGATCAAGCTGAAAATTGAAACGACACACAGTTAATGTGTGTTCGAGTCTCTCAAATTTTCGCAATCAGAAGTGAAACATCTTCGGGTTGTGAGGTTAAGCGACTAAGCGTACACGGTGGATGCCCTGGCAGTCAGAGGCGATGAAGGACGTGCTAATCTGCGAAAAGCGTCGGTAAGGTGATATGAACCGTTATAACCGGCGATGTCCGAATGGGGAAACCCAGTGTGATTCGTCACACTATCGTTAACTGAATACATAGGTTAACGAGGCGAACCGGGGGAACTGAAACATCTAAGTACCCCGAGGAAAAGAAATCAACCGAGATTCCCCCAGTAGCGGCGAGCGAACGGGGAGCAGCCCAGAGTCTGAATCAGCTTGTGTGTTAGTGGAACGGTCTGGAAAGTCCGACGGTACAGGGTGATAGTCCCGTACACCAAAATGCACAGGTTGTGAACTCGAAGAGTAGGGCGGGACACGTGGTATCCTGTCTGAATATGGGGGGACCATCCTCCAAGGCTAAATACTCCTGACTGACCGATAGTGAACCAGTACCGTGAGGGAAAGGCGAAAAGAACCCCGGCGAGGGGAGTGAAAAAGAACCTGAAACCGTGTACGTACAAGCAGTGGGAGCACCTTCGGGTGTGACTGCGTACCTTTTGTATAATGGGTCAGCGACTTATATTCTGTAGCAAGGTTAACCGTATAGGGGAGCCGCAGGGAAACCGAGTCTTAACTGGGCGTTAAGTTGCAGGGTATAGACCCGAAACCCGGTGATCTAGCCATGGGCAGGTTGAAGGTTGGGTAACACTAACTGGAGGACCGAACCGACTAATGTTGAAAAATTAGCGGATGACTTGTGGCTGGGGGTGAAAGGCCAATCAAACCGGGAGATAGCTGGTTCTCCCCGAAAGCTATTTAGGTAGCGCCTCGTGAATTCATCTTCGGGGGTAGAGCACTGTTTCGGCTAGGGGGTCATCCCGACTTACCAACCCGATGCAAACTACGAATACCGAAGAATGTTATCACGGGAGACACACGGCGGGTGCTAACGTCCGTCGTGAAGAGGGAAACAACCCAGACCGCCAGCTAAGGTCCCAAAGTCATGGTTAAGTGGGAAACGATGTGGGAAGGCACAGACAGCCAGGATGTTGGCTTAGAAGCAGCCATCATTTAAAGAAAGCGTAATAGCTCACTGGTCGAGTCGGCCTGCGCGGAAGATGTAACGGGGCTAAACCATGCACCGAAGCTGCGGCAGCGACACGATGTGTTGTTGGGTAGGGGAGCGTTCTGTAAGCCTGCGAAGGTGTGCTGTGAGGCATGCTGGAGGTATCAGAAGTGCGAATGCTGACATAAGTAACGATAAAGCGGGTGAAAAGCCCGCTCGCCGGAAGACCAAGGGTTCCTGTCCAACGTTAATCGGGGCAGGGTGAGTCGACCCCTAAGGCGAGGCCGAAAGGCGTAGTCGATGGGAAACAGGTTAATATTCCTGTACTTGGTGTTACTGCGAAGGGGGGACGGAGAAGGCTATGTTAGCCGGGCGACGGTTGTCCCGGTTTAAGCATGTAGGCTGGTTATCCAGGCAAATCCGGATAATCAAGGCTGAGGTGTGATGACGAGGCACTACGGTGCTGAAGTAACAAATGCCCTGCTTCCAGGAAAAGCCTCTAAGCATCAGGTAACATCAAATCGTACCCCAAACCGACACAGGTGGTCAGGTAGAGAATACCAAGGCGCTTGAGAGAACTCGGGTGAAGGAACTAGGCAAAATGGTGCCGTAACTTCGGGAGAAGGCACGCTGGTGTGTAGGTGAAGTCCCTGCGGATGGAGCTGAGACCAGTCGAAGATACCAGCTGGCTGCAACTGTTTATTAAAAACACAGCACTGTGCAAACACGAAAGTGGACGTATACGGTGTGACGCCTGCCCGGTGCCGGAAGGTTAATTGATGGGGTTATCCGTAAGGAGAAGCTCTTGATCGAAGCCCCGGTAAACGGCGGCCGTAACTATAACGGTCCTAAGGTAGCGAAATTCCTTGTCGGGTAAGTTCCGACCTGCACGAATGGCGTAATGATGGCCAGGCTGTCTCCACCCGAGACTCAGTGAAATTGAACTCGCTGTGAAGATGCAGTGTACCCGCGGCAAGACGGAAAGACCCCGTGAACCTTTACTATAGCTTGACACTGAACATTGAGCCTTGATGTGTAGGATAGGTGGGAGGCTTTGAAGCGTGGACGCCAGTCTGCGTGGAGCCAACCTTGAAATACCACCCTTTAATGTTTGATGTTCTAACGTTGGCCCCTGACCGGGGTTGCGGACAGTGTCTGGTGGGTAGTTTGACTGGGGCGGTCTCCTCCCAAAGCGTAACGGAGGAGCACGAAGGTTAGCTAATCCTGGTCGGACATCAGGAGGTTAGTGCAATGGCATAAGCTAGCTTGACTGCGAGCGTGACGGCGCGAGCAGGTGCGAAAGCAGGTCATAGTGATCCGGTGGTTCTGAATGGAAGGGCCATCGCTCAACGGATAAAAGGTACTCCGGGGATAACAGGCTGATACCGCCCAAGAGTTCATATCGACGGCGGTGTTTGGCACCTCGATGTCGGCTCATCACATCCTGGGGCTGAAGTAGGTCCCAAGGGTATGGCTGTTCGCCATTTAAAGTGGTACGCGAGCTGGGTTTAGAACGTCGTGAGACAGTTCGGTCCCTATCTGCCGTGGGCGCTGGAGAATTGAGGGGGGCTGCTCCTAGTACGAGAGGACCGGAGTGGACGCATCACTGGTGTTCGGGTTGTCATGCCAATGGCACTGCCCGGTAGCTAAATGCGGAAGAGATAAGTGCTGAAAGCATCTAAGCACGAAACTTGCCCCGAGATGAGTTCTCCCTGAGACTTTAAGTCTCCTGAAGGAACGTTAAAGACGATGACGTTGATAGGCCGGGTGTGTAAGCGCAGCGATGCGTTGAGCTAACCGGTACTAATGAACCGTGAGGCTTAACCTTACAACGCCGAAGATGTTTTGGCGGGTTTGAGAGAATTTTCAGCTCTGATACAGATTAATCGATACGTTGGTGAGACGTGTTGATAAAACAGAATTTGCCTGGCGGCACTAGCGCGGTGGTCCCACCTGACCCCATGCCGAACTCAGAAGTGAAACGCCGTAGCGCCGATGGTAGTGTGGGGTCTCCCCATGTGAGAGTAGGGAACTGCCAGGCATCAAATTGCAGTAAGCCGGGGTGACAACCGGTGGTAATAAAGCGAAGAAATTCGGTGGAGCGGTAGTTCAGTCGGTTAGAATACCTGCCTGTCACGCAGGGGGTCGCGGGTTCGAGTCCCGTCCGTTCCGCCACTTATTTAACATTAAGCCTGCTCAAATAGCAGGCTTAGTGGTAAGAAAATTTTAGGGGCGTAGTTCAATTGGTAGAGCACCGGTCTCCAAAACCGGGTGTTGGGAGTTCGAGTCTCTCCGCCCCTGCCATTTATAAGAATCCTTTGCTCAGGCAAAGGATTTTTTTTATCTCTAATCTCCATTGGCAATATCCCCTACGAAAATACCTTGCTGATCTCCGTCCATGGAGAGTAGCGTTTATTCCAGAATAGGGTTTTTCAGGATCTCATGGATCTGCGCCTGCTTATCGCTATTTTGTAACCAGATCGCATAAAGTGGACGGGATAACGTAGCGCTGTCCATGACCGTATGTAACCCATGCTTCTCTTTCGCCCAGCGAGCAGGTAGCCAACAGCAGCCGTTCAGGCGCGATAATTGCTGATAGATCAGTTCAGCTGAAGAGGTAGTGAGCAGCGGAACATCATCGCTTCCTATCAGTCCCACTTCGTTTTGCTGAAAATCAGGCCCCCATTCAAGGCGCAAGTAATTCAATTCATTTCTGTTTTTTGCAGGCGATGCGCAATACAGGGCAAGAGTAAAATTACCCAACAGCTGGCTGCTTAATTCATCCATCTTCGGCGATTCGGTGGTGATCAGCAGATCCAACTGGCGTTCGTGAAGCTGTTTAACCAACGACTGCCGCTGCGCGATACGGGCTTCAAACTGGAGATTGTAAGATGCGCTGTAGAGGGTACCGAGCCAGCTGTTAAGCATACATTCCCACAGGGAGGCGCTGGCCCCAATGGAGAATTCATTATGTCGCGAAGAGTGTGCCACCTCCTTGCGCGCAGCCTGCCAGGTATTCATGAGCGTTTCGGCATAGGGGAGGAGCTTTTCGCCGGCGGTCGTCAGGCGGATGTTATTACGATGACGGGTGAACAGATTCACACCAAGTTGATTTTCCAGCTGACGAATACGAAAGCTGACTGCTGACTGTGTCAGGTAAAGCGCCTCTGCTGCTCGCCCAAAGTGACGAGTTCTACTCACTTCCAGGAAAGTCTTGAGCAATTCCGTATCCACACCGTTCTCCACAAAATTATTTGTCGTGATGATTTAAATGTTTTGTTTGACGCTCTGTCAAGCGTAACTAATACTCCGCGCCATAAATAGCTCGGCCAAAGAATCAGGAGCGTGTAGGATGGCGGAAAGCTTTACGACGACTAATCGTTTTTTCGACAATAAAAATTATCCACGCGGGTTCTCCCGTCACGGTGATTTCACCATCAAAGAGGCGCAACTGCTGGAACGTCATGGTTATGCCTTTAACGAACTGGAACTGGGTAAGCGCGAACCTGTTACCGAAGATGAAAAACAATTTGTCTCGGTGTGCCGTGGTGAACGTGAGCCGGTGACGGAAGCAGAACGCGTATGGATTAAGTATATGGCGCGTATCAAGCGGCCGAAGCGTTTCCATACTCTGTCCGGCGGCAAACCGCAGATGGAAGGCGCTGACGATTACACCGAAAGCGATGACTAAGAAAAAAGGGCGTAAGCCCTTTTTTTACGCCATCATTTTCTGCAGATGGTTGAGCATCCGATCAATTGCCCGATAGCTGAGCGCCTCCTGCAAATGACAGCGTTCAATCTCTTCAACCTCTGCCAGATCGGCAATGGTTCTCGCAACCTTTAACAGACGCTGCCAGGCGCGAATAGAAAGCCCCAGCTGCGTTAGCGTCTGTTCCAGCCAGACAGCATCCTCCCGCCTTAAGCGACAGCAGTTCTTCATTTCACGATTCTCAAGATGGGCATTGAGTTTATTTTGCCTGAGTATTTGTCGTTCACGCGCCGCCAGCACCCGCTGCCGGACCGTTGCGCTCGATTCTTCGCCCTGCGAGCCCTGACTCAGTATTCCTGGCGGCGGCAATGGGATCTCTAAGGAAAGATCGAAGCGGTCGAGGAAGGGGCCTGACAGGCGTCCAAGGTAGCGCAATGTCTGCTCCGGCGATGCACGATTATGTTTACCCTGATAATGTCCTGTCGGGCTTGGATTCATCGCTGCAATAAGCTGAAAGCGCGCCGGATAGTCAATTTTGGCGCGCGAGCGTGATATGTGGATCTTGCCTGACTCAATGGGTTCGCGTAGCGCATCCAGTACCCGCCGCTCAAACTCCGGCAGTTCATCAAGAAACAGCACGCCATTATGGGCCAGGGAAATCTCACCGGGGACCGGTATCGAGCCGCCGCCCACCATCGCTGCCAGCGAGGCGCTATGGTGGGGGGCGCGGAACGGCCTCTGACGCCACCGCGTCTTTGCGGTGTGGAGGTTGACCAGACTCTGTATGGCCGCGCTCTCCAGCGCTTCCTGATTGCTTAATGGCGGCAGGAGACCGGGGAGTCGGCTGGCTAGCATGGTTTTCCCGGTCCCGGGCGGGCCTATCAGGAGCAGATTGTGACCACCGGCGGCCACAATCTCCAGCGCTCGTTTGCCCTGCTGCTGGCCGATAACATCGAGCAGATCTTCGTAGCGTTCATCCCGAGCAGGCGCCTCGGCGAGAGGCGGCGAAAGCGATGTCTGCCCCGCAAGAAATGCGCAAACCTCCTGCAGATGGTCGGCGACCAGACAATCGCTGCCGCCGATCAGGCCGACCTCCGCCGCATTGTCAGAGGAGACGACAATGCGCCGGCCGGCTTTGATGGCCTCCATTGCGCTGGGGATTGCCCCTGGAACGCCTCGTAACCCACCTGTAAGGGCGAGTTCGCCCACAAACTCATATTGATTCAGTCGCGTCGTGTTGAGCTGCTCTGAGGCAACGAGAAGCGCGAGAGCGATGGGCAGATCGTATCGTCCGCCTTCTTTGGGCAGATCCGCTGGCGCCAGGTTAATGGTTATCTTCTTCGCAGGAAAAGCGTAGCCGCTGTTGATCAGGGCGCTGCGGACCCGGTCGCGGGCCTCTTTCACGGTGGTTTCCGGCAGCCCGACCATAGTTAGACCAGGAAGACCGTTGCTGAGATGAACCTCAACGGTAATCAATGGCGCTTCGATACCGAGCGCCGCGCGAGTATAGACGATAGCGAGCGACATAAAACCTCCTGGACAGAGAAGAATTATGGTTGGCATGACGTAAAGCGAGAATGGAAAAAGTGCGAATTTAGAACTGCGTATCCATACTTTTCGCGGCATATCGTTACATTTAGCCGAAAATGGACGTTTGATCGCAAAACAGAGCTATGTTGGCAAAGAGGGCGCCGAAGAGCGCGGCAGGCGTGAGAAAACTGAATTTTTTTCATTTTTGATTTTTTTCATATAAAACAATTATTTTTATTGAAACCGTTAGGCTGATCAGCAACGAAGATATAAAAAAATCTTGTGCTTTATGTGATGTCTGTGGTAACTCTTTAGGTATTCCTTCGAACAAGAAGCCAGAAAGTATAAAAAATGACAGCCCTTCTACGAGTGATTAGCCTGGTCGTGATTAGCGTGGTGGTGATTATTATCCCACCGTGCGGGGCTGCACTTGGACGAGGAAAGGCTTAGAAATCAAGCCTTAACGAACTAAGACCCCCGCACCGAAAGGTCCGGGGGTTTTTTTATAACTGAAATAACCTAAGCGAGGAGCAGATGATGACTTTTAGCATAAAATTCTGTTTCTCCCGATTTATGACGGGGAACTAACTATGAATGGCGCGCAGTGGGTGGTACATGCTTTGCGGACACAGGGAGTCGACACAGTTTTTGGCTATCCGGGTGGCGCAATTATGCCGGTTTACGATGCACTGTATGACGGCGGCGTGGAGCACCTGCTGTGCCGGCATGAGCAAGGGGCAGCCATGGCGGCCATTGGTTATGCGCGAGCAACCGGTAAAACCGGGGTGTGTATCGCGACGTCCGGCCCGGGCGCGACCAATCTGATCACCGGCCTGGCGGACGCCCTGCTTGACTCTATTCCCATCGTAGCTATCACCGGCCAGGTGGCCGCACCCTTCATCGGCACGGATGCGTTCCAGGAAGTAGACGTTCTCGGTTTGTCACTGGCCTGTACTAAGCACAGTTTCCTTGTGCAGTCTCTGGACGAACTGCCGCGGGTTATTGCCGAGGCTTTCCAGGTGGCAAACTCAGGCCGTCCAGGTCCGGTGCTGGTTGATATCCCTAAGGATATTCAGATGGCGCAGGGCGACCTCGATCCCCATTTCTCTACCGTCGCCGATGAGATGGCATTTCCGCAGGCGGAAGTGGCGCAGGCTCTGCAGATGCTGGCCCAATCGCAGCAACCGATGCTGTATGTTGGCGGCGGGGTCGGCATGGCGCAGGCGGTACCGGCTTTGCGCGAATTCCTGGCGGTGACCAGGATGCCGGCAACATGCACCCTGAAAGGGCTGGGCGTGGTGGATGCTGATTATCCCTATTATCTCGGCATGCTGGGAATGCACGGCACTAAGGCGGCTAACCTGGCGGTACAGGAGTGCGATCTGCTGATCGCCGTCGGTGCGCGCTTTGACGATCGCGTAACCGGTAAGCTCAATACCTTCGCACCGCATGCCAAAGTGATCCACATGGACATCGATCCGGCGGAGCTGAACAAGCTGCGTCAGGCGCATATCGGTCTGACAGGCGATCTGAACTGCCTGCTGCCCGCGCTGCAGCAGCCGTTAGCTATCGATGGCTGGCGCGAGCGGAGTGCCGCACTGCGTGCCGAGCATGCCTGGCGTTACGATCATCCCGGTGAGGCAATCTACGCGCCGCTGCTGCTGAAGCAGCTTTCCGACCGCAAGCCGGCGGACAGCGTGGTGACCACCGACGTTGGCCAACACCAAATGTGGTCGGCTCAGCATATGACCTATACCCGCCCGGAAAACTTTATCACCTCCAGCGGCTTAGGCACCATGGGCTTTGGCCTGCCGGCCGCCGTTGGCGCCCAGGTGGCGCGCCCTAACGATACGGTGATCTGTATCTCCGGTGACGGCTCCTTCATGATGAATGTACAGGAGCTGGGCACCGTTAAACGCAAGCAGTTACCGCTGAAGATCGTGTTACTCGACAACCAGCGGTTAGGGATGGTTCGACAATGGCAGCAGCTGTTTTTCCAGGAACGTTATAGCGAAACCACTCTGACTGATAACCCTGATTTCCTCACGCTGGCCAGCGCCTTCGGTATTCCTGGCCAACACATCACCCGTAAAGACCAGGTTGAAGCGGCACTCGACACCATGCTTTCGAGCCAGGGGCCATACCTGCTTCATGTCTCAATCGACGAACTTGAGAATGTCTGGCCGTTGGTGCCGCCCGGCGCCAGTAACTCTGAAATGCTGGAGAAATTATCATGATGCAACATCAGGTCGCTTTACAGGCACGTTTCAACCCGGAAACCTTAGAGCGCGTGCTGCGCGTTGTCCGCCACCGGGGTTTCCACATCTGCGCAATGAACATGGAAACCGCGCCGGACGCACAGAACATAAATATAGAATTGACCGTTGCCAGCCCGCGGCCCGTCGAATTACTGTTTAGTCAATTAAGCAAACTGGTCGACGTTGCCTGCGTCGAGATCCAGCAACCCACATCACAACAAATCCGCGCCTGAGCGCAAAGGAAGAAAAATGACGACGAAAAAAGCTGATTACATTTGGTTCAATGGCGAGATGGTTCCGTGGGGCGAAGCGAAAGTTCATGTGATGTCCCATGCGCTGCACTACGGTACCTCGGTATTCGAGGGGATCCGTTGCTACGACTCGCACAAAGGCCCGGTGGTGTTCCGTCATCGCGAACATATGCAGCGTCTGCATGATTCAGCCAAAATTTATCGTTTCCCGGTCTCCCAGAGCGTCGACGAACTGATGGAAGCCTGCCGCGAAGTCATTCGAACCAATAATCTGACCAGCGCTTATATCCGTCCGCTGGTGTTTGTTGGCGATGTCGGCATGGGGGTAAACCCGCCTCCGGGTTACAACACTGACGTGATCATCGCGGCGTTCCCATGGGGAGCCTACCTCGGCGCAGAAGCGCTTGAGCAGGGGATCGATGCAATGGTCTCTTCCTGGAACCGCGCGGCGCCGAACACTATCCCGACGGCAGCGAAAGCCGGTGGTAATTATCTTTCCTCGCTGCTGGTTGGCAGTGAAGCGCGTCGCCATGGCTATCAGGAAGGTATCGCCCTCGATGTTAACGGCTATATCTCCGAAGGCGCAGGGGAAAACCTGTTTGAAGTGAAGGACGGTGTACTGTTCACCCCGCCGTTTACCTCTTCCGCGCTGCCGGGCATTACCCGCGACGCCATTATCAAGCTGGCGAAAGATCTTGGTATCGAAGTCCGCGAGCAGGTGTTGTCCCGTGAATCCCTGTATCTGGCGGATGAAGTCTTCATGTCCGGCACTGCGGCGGAAATCACCCCGGTGCGCAGCGTGGACGGCATCCAGGTCGGCGCAGGCCGTCGCGGTCCGGTAACCAAACGCATTCAGGAAGCCTTCTTTGGCCTCTTCACCGGTGAAACAGAAGATAAATGGGGCTGGTTGGATCCGGTAAGTAAGTAATTAAAAATGGGACGGCACGCACCGTCCCATTTAATAAACACAGATGGGAGTAAAAAGAGCATGCCTAAGTACCGTTCCGCCACCACCACACATGGCCGCAATATGGCGGGCGCCCGCGCGTTGTGGCGCGCAACCGGAATGACCGATGCCGATTTCGGCAAACCGATTATCGCCGTCGTTAACTCCTTTACCCAGTTTGTCCCCGGGCACGTGCACCTGCGCGATCTCGGCAAACTGGTTGCCGAGCAGATTGAAGCCGCCGGTGGCGTGGCCAAAGAATTCAACACCATCGCAGTGGATGATGGGATCGCTATGGGCCACGGGGGTATGCTCTATTCACTGCCATCCCGCGAGCTGATCGCCGACTCGGTGGAGTATATGGTTAACGCCCACTGCGCTGATGCCATGGTTTGTATCTCCAACTGCGACAAAATCACCCCGGGGATGCTGATGGCCTCCCTGCGTTTGAATATTCCGGTGATCTTTGTTTCCGGCGGCCCGATGGAAGCCGGGAAGACCAAGCTGTCAGATAAAATCATCAAGCTTGACCTGGTGGATGCGATGATTCAGGGGGCGGATCCGAAAGTGTCCGACGAGCAGAGTAATCAGGTGGAACGCTCCGCCTGCCCGACCTGCGGCTCCTGTTCCGGGATGTTCACGGCGAACTCCATGAACTGCCTGACCGAAGCGCTGGGCCTGTCACAGCCGGGCAACGGCTCTCTGCTGGCGACCCACGCCGATCGTAAGGAGCTGTTCCTAAACGCCGGGAAACGTATCGTGGAGCTGACCAAACGCTATTACGAGCAGGATGACGCTTCCGCGCTGCCGCGCAATATCGCCAGCAAGGCGGCCTTTGAGAACGCTATGACGCTGGATATCGCCATGGGCGGCTCCACCAATACCGTTCTGCACCTGCTGGCGGCGGCGCAGGAAGCTGAAATCGACTTCACCATGAGCGATATCGATAAGCTCTCCCGCAAAGTGCCGCAGCTGTGTAAGGTGGCGCCGAGCACGCAGAAATACCATATGGAAGATGTGCATCGCGCCGGCGGCGTGCTGGGCATTCTGGGCGAGCTGGACCGCGCCGGGCTGCTGAATCGCGAGGTCAAAAACGTCCTTGGCCTGACGCTGCCGCAGACCTTGGAACAGTACGATGTGATGGTGACCCAGGACGACGCGGTGAAAAAAATGTTCCGCGCCGGCCCGGCAGGCATTCGTACCACCCAGGCGTTCTCGCAAGACTGCCGCTGGGATACCCTGGATGACGATCGCGCCGAAGGCTGTATCCGTTCTCTGGAACACGCTTACAGCAAGGACGGCGGCCTGGCGGTGCTGTACGGCAATTTCGCAGAAAACGGTTGTATCGTGAAAACCGCCGGCGTGGACGACAGCATCCTGAAATTTACCGGTCCGGCGAAAGTATATGAGAGCCAGGACGATGCGGTTGAGGCCATCCTCGGCGGTAAAGTCGTGGAAGGCGACGTCGTGGTGATCCGCTACGAAGGGCCGAAAGGCGGGCCGGGGATGCAGGAGATGCTTTACCCCACCAGCTTCCTGAAGTCGATGGGGCTGGGCAAAGCGTGCGCGCTGATCACCGATGGCCGTTTCTCCGGCGGCACCTCAGGGCTCTCTATCGGTCACGTCTCTCCGGAAGCGGCGAGCGGCGGCAACATTGCGCTCATTGAAGATGGCGACATGATCGCGATTGATATTCCGAACCGCAGCATCCAGCTGCAGCTGAGCGATGCGGAAATTGCGGCGCGTCGTGAAGCCCAGGAAGCGCGTGGCGACCAGGCGTGGACGCCGAAGAATCGCCAGCGTCAGGTCTCCTTTGCTCTTCGCGCCTACGCCAGCCTGGCGACCAGCGCCGACAAAGGCGCGGTACGCGATAAATCCAAGCTGGGTGGCTAATCATGGCGGATTCACAACCCTTGTCCGGCGCCCCTGAGGGCGCCGAGTACCTGCGAGCAGTGCTGCGCGCGCCGGTTTATGAAGCGGTGCAGAAAACGCCGCTGCAAAAAATGGATAAGCTCTCGTCGCGGCTGGATAACGTTATTCTGGTGAAGCGTGAAGATCGCCAGCCGGTACACAGCTTTAAGCTGCGCGGCGCTTACGCGATGATGTCCAGCCTGACTGCCGAACAGAAATCCCACGGGGTGATCACCGCTTCGGCGGGCAACCATGCCCAGGGCGTGGCGTTTTCCGCATCGCGGCTGGGCGTTAAGGCGCTGATCGTGATGCCAGTAGCGACCGCCGATATCAAAGTCGATGCCGTTCGCGGCTTTGGCGGCGAAGTGCTGCTGCACGGCGCCAACTTTGACGAAGCGAAGGCGAGAGCGATTGAGCTGGCGCAACAGCAGGGTTTTACCTGGGTGCCGCCGTTCGATCACCCAATGGTCATCGCCGGACAGGGAACCCTGGCGCTGGAGCTGCTGCAGCAGGATGCCCATATTGACCGCGTATTCGTCCCGGTGGGCGGCGGCGGTCTGGCAGCGGGCGTGGCGGTGCTGATCAAGCAGCTGATGCCGCAGATCAAAGTGATCGCGGTGGAGGCGGAAGATTCTGCTTGCCTGAAGGCAGCGCTGGACGCAGGCCATCCGGTGGATCTGCCGCGCGTCGGCTTGTTTGCCGAAGGCGTGGCGGTCAAACGCATCGGCGATGAAACGTTCCGTTTATGCCAGGAGTATCTGGACGATATCATCACCGTCGATAGCGATGCTATCTGCGCGGCGATGAAGGATCTGTTCGAAGATGTGCGGGCGGTGGCGGAGCCTTCCGGCGCGCTGGCGCTGGCGGGGATGAAAAAGTATATCGCCCAGCATAACATCCGCGGCGAGCGTCTGGCTCACATCCTGTCCGGGGCCAACGTCAACTTCCACGGCCTGCGCTACGTGTCCGAGCGCTGCGAGCTCGGGGAACAGCGCGAAGCGCTGCTGGCGGTGACGATCCCGGAAGAGAAAGGTAGCTTTTTGAAGTTTTGCCAGCTACTGGGGGGCCGCTCGGTGACGGAGTTCAACTACCGCTTTGCCGATGCCAAAGACGCCTGTATTTTTGTCGGGGTACGCCTGAGTCGTGGCCTGGAAGAGCGCAAAGAGATCCTCCAGTTACTGAACGACGGCGGCTACAGCGTGGTGGATCTCTCTGATGATGAGATGGCTAAGCTGCATGTGCGCTATATGGTCGGCGGCCGGCCGTCAAAAGCGCTGCAGGAGCGGCTGTTCAGCTTCGAGTTTCCGGAATCGCCGGGGGCGCTGCTGAAATTCCTGCATACCCTTGGCACCCACTGGAATATTTCACTGTTCCACTACCGCAGCCACGGCACTGACTATGGTCGGGTACTGGCGGCCTTCGAGTTGGGCGAGCACGAGCCGGACTTTGAAACTCGTCTTAATGAGCTGGGCTATGAGTGCCACGACGAAACGCATAACCCGGCATTCCGCTTTTTCCTCGCGGGTTAGTGGTTGGGAAGAATTTTCCAGAAAGCATCAATAAGCGGCTCATGCAGCCGCTTTTTTTGTGCGCAAACGCCCAGCTCAAACGGCGTTTGCTCATCGCTGCGCTCCAGGATCATCACCCTGTTGCGTACCGGCTCCGGACTGTTCTCCAGCACCACTTCCGGCAGCAGCGCCACGCCGCATCCCAGGGCGACCATCGACACCATCGCTTCGTGCCCGCCGACGGTGGCGTAGATCGACGGATTGCTGATTTTATGCCGCCGAAACCACAGCTCGATGCGCCGACGTACCGGCCCCTGGTCGGCCATGATAAAGGGCACTGTCGACCAGTCGGGGCGCTCGACGGTCACCTGGTTGCGCACCGGGCAGGGAAGGGCCGGGGCAATTAACACCACGGCGAGGTTCTCCAGCATCGAAAACGCCACCGACCCTGGCAGAGTCTCCGGCTTACCGGCAATCGCCAGGTCGGCTTCGCCGGTGACGACCTTCTCCATAGCGTCGGCGGCGTCGCCGGTCGAGAGCTTGATCTCTACCGAGGGGTGCGCGGCGCGAAAGCGGTCGAGGATCGGCGGCAGATGGCTATAGGCGGCGGTGACAGAGCAGAAGATATGCAGCTCGCCGGAGAGCGAAGGGCCCTGCTGATCGATGACGTGACGAAGCTGCTGGTACTGCAATAAAGTTTGCTGGGCAAAGGTACGTAACTCTTCCCCGGCTTCGGTAAGGGTCACCGTGCGATTATCTCGCACGAACAGCGGCTGGCCGAGGTCCTCTTCCAGGCGTTGGATCTGGCGCGAAAGCGTCGACGGGCTGACGTGCATGGCCCGCGCGCTGCGGCCAAAATGGCGGCTTTCCGCCAGATGCAGAAAGGTTTTCAGATCGCGTAAATCCACGGCGCGTACTCCCCGGTTTTGTATTTCATAAAATGCAACGTGACGTTGTGAATATATCAATTTCCGCAATAAAATTCCTGTCATATAGTAAGTTCATTCTCGCAAAAGCGAACCGAACAATAAGCACGACACAACATCACGGAGTTACAGACATGGCTAACTACTTTAATACACTGAACCTGCGCCAGCAGCTGGCACAGCTGGGCAAATGCCGCTTTATGGCGCGCGACGAATTCGCCGATGGCGCAAGCTACCTTCAGGGTAAAAAAGTGGTCATCGTCGGCTGCGGCGCGCAGGGCCTGAACCAGGGTCTGAACATGCGTGACTCCGGCCTGGATATCTCCTATGCGCTGCGTAAAGAAGCGATCGCTGAGAAGCGCGCCTCCTGGCGTAAAGCGACTGAAAACGGCTTCAAAGTCGGCACTTATGAAGAGCTGATCCCGCAGGCAGACCTGGTGGTTAACCTGACGCCGGACAAACAGCACTCAGACGTTGTGCGCTCCGTACAGCCGCTGATGAAAGACGGCGCAGCGCTGGGTTACTCCCACGGCTTCAACATCGTGGAAGTGGGCGAGCAGATCCGTAAAGACATCACCGTGGTGATGGTGGCGCCGAAGTGCCCGGGCACCGAAGTGCGTGAAGAGTACAAACGCGGTTTCGGCGTACCGACGCTTATCGCGGTACACCCGGAAAACGACCCGAAAGGCGAAGGCATGGCGATTGCCAAAGCATGGGCTGCGGCGACAGGCGGCCACCGCGCGGGCGTGCTGGAATCTTCCTTCGTGGCGGAAGTGAAATCTGACCTGATGGGCGAGCAAACCATCCTTTGCGGCATGCTGCAGGCGGGTTCTCTGCTGTGCTTCGACAAGCTGGTGGCGGAAGGTACCGATCCGGCGTATGCAGAAAAACTGATTCAGTTCGGCTGGGAAACCATCACCGAAGCGCTGAAGCAGGGCGGCATCACCCTGATGATGGATCGCCTCTCCAACCCGGCGAAACTGCGCGCTTATGCGCTGTCCGAGCAGCTGAAAGAGATCATGGCGCCGCTGTTCCAGAAACACATGGACGACATTATCTCCGGCGAATTCTCCTCCGGCATGATGGCGGACTGGGCGAATGATGATAAGAAACTGCTGACCTGGCGTGAAGAGACCGGCAAAACCGCCTTCGAAACCGCGCCGCAATATGAAGGCAAAATCGGCGAGCAGGAGTACTTCGATAAAGGCGTTCTGATGATCGCGATGGTGAAAGCGGGCGTTGAGCTGGCCTTCGAAACCATGGTGGCCTCCGGCATCATCGAAGAGTCTGCTTACTACGAATCACTGCATGAGCTGCCGCTTATCGCCAACACCATCGCCCGTAAGCGTCTGTATGAGATGAACGTGGTTATTTCCGATACTGCTGAATATGGTAACTACCTGTTCTCTTACGCTTGCGTACCGCTGCTGAAAGAGTTCATGACCACCCTGCAGACCGGCGACCTGGGCACAGCGATTGCCGAAGGCGCGGTAGATAACGCGCAGCTGCGCGATGTGAACGAAGCGATTCGCAGCCACGCTATCGAGCAGGTTGGTAAGAAACTGCGCGGTTATATGACCGATATGAAGCGTATCGCGGTAGCCGGCTAATTCCTCGTCGTCTTTCGACTTGCCGATGCGTTGGCTACGGTACGTACACCCCAGCCACATAGTAATCTTTGTTCCTGGGGATGTACTTCCTTGCCGCCTTCCGGCAAGCCGAAATCCATAGAGGCATGGATTTGTTTAGTAGGCCTGATAAGCGAAGCGCCATCAGGCAAAAACCCGGAGATTAAGATCCCCGGGTTTTTTTATTATTTCCGGTACAGCACTTTGATGATGTGGTAGCCGAACTGGGTATGCAGCGGGCCGGTTGGCTCCAGTTCAGGGCAGGAGAAGACCACTTTATCGAAGGCCGGTACCATCTGGCCCTGGCGGAACTCACCCAGATCGCCACCGCGTTTGCCTGACGGACAAATGGAGTGTTTCTTTGCCAGCTTGCCGAAATCGGCGCCGTTTTTGAGCTGCTCGAGCAGATCGAGCGCCAGTTTCTCTTCTTTTACCAGGATATGCAGTGCTGCCGCGGTTTTAGCCATGATTGCGCCTTGAGTGAGTTGGAATAAATCAGGGCGCCATAGTATCACGCGCTAGCGGCGATACAGCACCTTGATGATGTGGTAGCCGAATTTGGTTTTCACCGGGCCATAGGGTTTGAGCAGCGGACAGCTGAAGACGGCTTGATCAAACGGACCGACCATTGCGCCTTGCTGAAACTCGCCTAAGTCGCCGCCGTTGCGGCCAGACGGACATTTAGAATAGCGTTTCGCCAGATGATCGAAGCTGACGCCCCGCTCCAGTTTGGCGAGGATCTCCAGCGCCAGTTTCTCTTCTTTGACCAGGATATGCAGGGCCGCTGCGCTTTTTGCCATGACATCATTCTCAGGATGGTTTGTGTGGCTGACACTTTACCATCAGTCAGTAAATCTCGGCTCCGCTTTCTGCTACAATCCCCACCCCGTTCGAAGATTGAGCAAGACTCCCATGCGTTTAAACCCTGGCCAACAACAAGCCGTCGAATTCGTCACCGGACCGTGCCTGGTGCTGGCGGGCGCCGGTTCCGGTAAGACCCGCGTTATTACGAATAAAATCGCCCACCTGATCCGCGGCTGTGGCTATCAGGCGCGCCATATCGCAGCCGTGACCTTTACCAATAAAGCCGCGCGCGAGATGAAAGAGCGCGTTGGGCAAACGCTGGGGCGCAAAGAGGCGCGTGGCCTGATGATCTCCACTTTCCACACCCTGGGGCTGGATATCATTAAGCGGGAATACGCTGCGCTGGGTATGAAGTCTAACTTTTCCTTATTCGACGATACCGATCAGGTGGCGCTGCTTAAGGAACTGACCGAAGGGTTGATCGAAGATGACAAAGTGGTGCTTCAGCAGCTGATCTCGACAATCTCTAACTGGAAAAACGATCTAAAAACCCCGGCGCAGGCTGCCGCTGGCGCGAAAGGCGAACGGGATCGTATTTTCGCCCACTGCTATGGGCTATACGACGCGCACATGAAGGCCTGCAATGTCCTCGATTTTGACGATCTGATCCTGCTGCCAACGCTGCTGCTGCAGCGCAACGAGGAGGTGCGCGAGCGCTGGCAAAATAAGATCCGCTACCTGCTGGTGGATGAGTATCAGGATACCAATACCAGCCAGTATGAGCTGGTGAAACTGCTGGTGGGTCAGCGGGCGCGCTTTACCGTGGTGGGCGATGACGACCAGTCGATCTACTCCTGGCGCGGCGCGCGGCCGCAGAACCTGGTGCTGCTCAGCCAGGACTTCCCGGCGCTGCAGGTGATCAAGCTTGAGCAGAACTACCGCTCATCCGGGCGTATTCTGAAAGCCGCCAACATTTTGATCGCCAATAACCCTCACGTCTTTGAAAAGCGGCTGTTCTCCGAACTGGGATATGGCGCGGAGCTGAAAGTGCTCTCCGCCAACAATGAAGATCATGAAGCGGAGCGCGTGGCCGGGGAGCTGATCGCCCACCACTTCATTAATAAAACCAATTACAAAGACTACGCGATCCTTTATCGCGGCAATCACCAGTCGCGGGTCTTTGAAAAGATGCTGATGCAGAACCGCATCCCGTACAAAATCTCCGGCGGCACGTCGTTCTTTTCGCGTCCGGAAATTAAAGATCTGCTGGCCTATCTGCGCGTGCTGACCAACCCGGACGACGACAGCGCCTTCCTGCGTATCGTCAACACGCCGAAGCGCGAGATCGGCCCGGCGACGCTGCAAAAGCTCGGTGAGTGGGCGATGGGCCGCAACAAAGGATTGTTCACCGCCAGCTTTGATATGGGTCTCAGCCAGACGCTGACCGGGCGCGGCTATGAATCCCTCACCCGCTTCACCCACTGGCTACGCGAGATCCAGCAGCTGGCCGAACGAGAGCCGGTCAACGCCGTGCGCGATTTGATTCGCGGGATCGACTACGAATCCTGGCTGTATGAAACCTCGCCCAGCCCGAAAGCCGCGGAAATGCGCATGAAAAACGTCAACCAGCTGTTTACCTGGATGACCGAGATGCTGGAAGGCAGCGAAATCGATGAGCCGATGACCCTGACCCAGGTGGTCACCCGCTTTACCCTGCGCGACATGATGGAGCGCGGCGAATCGGATGAAGAGCTGGATCAGGTGCAGCTGATGACTCTCCATGCGTCAAAGGGGCTGGAGTTCCCCTACGTCTATCTGGTGGGAATGGAAGAGGGATTGCTGCCGCACCAAAGCAGCATTGATGAAGATAACGTCGATGAAGAGCGCCGCCTGGCCTACGTTGGCATCACCCGTGCGCAGAAAGAGCTGACCTTTACGCTCTGTAAGGAGCGCCGGCAATATGGCGAGCTGGTGCGTCCTGAACCGAGTCGTTTTCTGCTGGAGCTCCCTCAGGACGACCTTATCTGGGAGCAGGCACGCAAAACCATTACGCCTGAAGAGCGGATGCAAAAAGGCCAGGCCAACGTCGCTAATATTCGGGCGATGCTGGCAAAGGCGAAAAAAGCTTAGCGTCTCAGGCGATAAACTGCTGCCAGGCGGCGGAGAAGGGCATCACCAGTATTAGCGAGGGCAGCATATTGGCGGTAGGGAAGGCACGGATCCCGCACAGACGGAAACCGGTCGCCAGCATAATGATGCCGCCGCAGGCGGTGAAGTCGGCGATCATCGACGGATTGATTAACGCCATGATAAAGGTTGCCGCGAAAAACAGGATAACGAAAACAATTAGCTGGGGAATAAAGATCACGGTGATGATATACCCCAGCGTGGAGGCGAAAATCGCGGCAGTAAAAAAGTCGAGGATCGACTTGGTCAGCAGAATGGTCGGGTCGCCGGTCATCCCTTCGGTTAAGGCGCCGAAGATGCCGGTACCGCTGGCGCAGAACAGGATCAGCACGGCGATAAACTGATTCATAAAATCTTCCGCACCGACGCTGGCGCTGGACTGCGCCGGAAAGATACGTTCAATGGGGCTGCGCAGCGTTGTTCCGGCTCGTTCAATCCATTTTTCAATATTCAACAAGCCGCCGATAATCGTGCCGACAATAATAGCCAGGGCAATCGGCGGCAGGTTATGTAATTTATTGACAAAGAATATGCCCATACTGATTGAGATCAGTCCGGCGATCAACGGTAAGGTTTTTTTGAAATGTTCCGGAATAAAACGATTCAGTGAAGCGCCCGCCAGCGCACCAACGAGAAGCGAGCCGCTACAGACAAATATACCTATAGCCATAATTTATTTTCCCTAATAAAAATCAGGGCCTGAATATACAGGCCCTGAAATATTTAAATTAATTATTTAATGTTAAATACGCGGCTGGCATTACCCCAGGCGATTTTCTCTTTCAGGCCTGCTTCAAGTTCTAAAGGATCAAACCAGTCGCAGGCCTGATGAATATCTTCATACGGATAATCGACAGAGAACATCACGCGATCGGCGCCCATGACTTCAATAGCATTATTCAGTGAATGGGTATTGAAATGGCCGCTGGTGGTAACGATGAAGTTATTCTGCAGGTAGTGCATTAACGGTTTTTCCGCTTTACCCAGACCGCAGCCGAAACGCTGACGATAGAGACGATGTTGAGTGCGCGGCAGCATATGTACCAGCCCTTCGCCGAGGTGACCCAGCACCAGATTGAGGTTAGGATAACGATCGAACAGACCGCTCATCATCAGACGAATAGCATGCACTGCCGTTTCCTGAGCGAAGCCCCAGGCAGAGCCGATCAGGCTTTCGTAACCGGTATAGATGCCACGCGCCGGGCCTTCCAGCGGTTCACGAGGATGCAGATAGACAGGCACGTTCAGCTCGTTGACCTTATCCCAGAATACCAGCATGGATTCGTCATCAAGATACAGGCCATGCTCGCTATCTTTAACGTTGGTGTAGCCGTTGATCAGCGCACCTTTCATGCCTAACTTTTTCACGGCGCGCTCCAGCTCTTCCGCCGCGGCTTCCGGGTTCTGCAATGCCAGGGTGGCGAAGGCGCTGAATTTGTCCGGATTTGGCTTAACATAATTCTCAACGATAAAATCGTTGGTATCGCGGGCAAAAGAGACGGCTTTGGCTTTATCTAAAATAGACTGGGCGCCAGGTGAAGTCAGAGAAAGAATTACATGATCAATATGACGCTGCGCCATTTCTTCCAGCTGAATGCTGCGATCCAGCAGGCGGCGTTCAACATCTTTCATATATTCTGTGCCGTTACGACCTGCTTCACCAGATGAATCCCACAGACGGTTATTTTCAGGAGTGGATACGTGTTCTTCTAAAGCAATTTTTCCGCGCATGATATTTTCCTTGCGATATGAGTCAGTGTGGCTTGATGCGAGGAGAATAAAAGCTTTGACGTATTACCAGCAATAAACCAAACGTAATAGGGGTTATTAATAAAACCAATACACGGGCGTAATTTGTTACTTAGATTTTAATAGAAGTACTCTGCTGTGCGGGATCGGCAAGCGTAGCGATCAGCGAGCGTAGCCAGATATGTCCGGGATCGCGGTGCAGCCGCTGATGCCAGACCTGACGGATGGCGATTTTGGCGAGGGGAAAAGGCAGCGGCCAGCTGCGGCAGGGATAGCGCCGGGTGATATGCCGCGCCACCTGTTCCGGGACGACGGCAATCATATCGCTTTCGGCCACCAGCTCACCGGTACCTAAAAAGCTTGGTAACGTTAGCGCAATGCGCCGGGGCATGTGGTGCTCATCAAGCAGCTTATCCATATCGCCATGGGCAGTTCCCTCCACGCGGATCGCCAGATGCTTTTCCTGGCGCCAGTCTTCGGCGCGGAGCTGTGCGCGAATGCGAGGATGGTTTTCCGCAGCCAGGCAGACATATGATTGATCGAAGAGATGTTGCTGGTAGACGCTTTCCGGAAGCTGCGTCAGATAGCCGATCGCGAGATCGCATTTCCCGGATTCGAGGGCGTTGAGGGTCTGCTCATCCAGATTCTGCACCGTAAAGGTGATCCCGTCCGCCGCCTGCTGCTGGAGCGCAATTTGCAATAAAGGCAGCAGCGTCATTTGGCTGATATCGGTCATACCGATCGTAAAATTACGCTGGCTCTGCTGGGGAAGAAATTCAGGTTTGACCGCTAAATCGTTATCGGCAAGCTGGAGAAGAGTCGAGATGGTGGGGGCGATCGCGTCCGCTCGCGGCGTCGGGATCATCCGCTGCCCGACCCGGACAAACAGCGGGTCAGCAAAATGATCTCGTAGTTTTTTCAGCAAAAGGCTGCCGGTGGGCTGGCTGATATCGAGCGCGTCCGCTGCTGGGGAAACATTGCCCAAGCGGTAGAGCGCAGAGAAAAAGCGTAGCGATTTGAAATCCAGTTCTTCCCGCATCCGCCCTCCTGGCTGGATATTATTTCAGCGTATCGCCGCTGGCGACCCGAAGTATCCAGTGGACGTAGCTTTGCCACTGACACTCCTGATCGACCATCTCCCGACCCAGCGGATGTTCATCCAGCCAGTTTCCCGGCAATATCAGCGTCAGTTGTTCGTCTTGAGCGGTCAGCTGAATGGCGGGCAACAGATCGTCGCGCCGCCGGCTGGCAAACAGGATTGCCAGTCGCAGCAGACGACACAGATGCTCAGCCACCCGCGGTGGGACGGCATTCTGTTGATGAAGCGAAGAGAGGTCGATAGCGTTAGTCTGGTTAAGGAGCAGCGTGGCAATCAGCTTCTTCTGCGCCGGGGTAAAGCCCGGCAGGTCGAGGTTATTGACCAGATAGGCGGCGTGCTGCGGCGCGCGCTTAAAATCCACGCTCAGCCCAATCTCATGCAGCGCACAGGCGCTAAGGAGTAAATCACGGCTTAGCGGATCCAGCTCCCAGCTGCCATCCAACTGACTGAGCAGATGACTGGCAAGGCCGCCGACGCGCTGGGCCTGTTCGGTGTCGATCATAAAACGACGCTGAATATTACGCAGCGTGCGGCTGCGGATGTCCTGCTCAACGGAGAGATGCAGCATGCCGTACACCAGGCCTTCGCGTAACGCGCCGCCCGCGAGGGTCATACACTGAATATTCAGTTCGCTGAAGATAGCGATCAGGATCGCCAGCCCGCTAGGAAACACCAGCGCCCGCTCAAGGGTTAAGCCTTCGATCTCCAGCTCTTCCAGACGTCCGCACTGGATAGCGCGCTGTTTAAGCTGCTGGAGTTTGGCGAGGGTGATTCGTTCATCCATCCCCTGCGCCATCATAATTTCCTGCAGAGCCTGAACGGTGCCGGAGGCGCCAACGCACACTTTCCATCCGTGATAGCGCAGCACATCGGCGACGGGCAGTAGCACCTCGCGCGCAGCCGCTTCGGCGAGATCGAAATTCTCTTTCGTCAGACTACGGTCGGCAAAATAGCGTTCAAGCCAGGTGACACAGCCCATCGACAGGCTAAACAGCGAGGTTGTTTGTGCGCCGGTCCCGGTCACCAGCTCGGTGCTGGCGCCGCCGATATCGACCACCAGGCGCTGATCGGCGCCGCCGGTGGTATGGGCGACACCCTGGTAAATCAGGCGCGCTTCTTCTTCGCCGCTGATCACTTGCACTGGAGTGCCGAGGATCTCCTGCGCTTTCGCCAGAAACTCCCCCGCATTGACGGCAAGACGCAGCGTGGCGGTGGCCACGACGCGGATTTGCGTCGGCGGAATATCCTGCAGGCGCTCGGCAAACAGGCGTAAGCACTGCCAGCCCCGTTCCATCGCTTCTGCGGAGAGGGTGTTGTCGCTATTCAGGCCGGCGGCCAGTCGAACCTTACGCTTAATGCGGCTCAGCGTCTGGATGCTGCCCGCCACCTCGCGCACCACCAACATATGGAAACTATTGGAGCCCAAATCAATGGCGGCATATAGCGAGGTGGAGCTCATACTCTTCATCGTTCAGAAGGCTCCCTGGTCGGCGGGGCGCTTAGGCCCGATCCACATCACTGAGCGGGTTGCCAGTGGAAGGTCGCCCTGGCAGATTCTGAATGACTGAGCGTATGGCATAGATCTCTTAACCTGAACGACGACGATTGCGCGGTGGACCGTTACGGCGCGGGCCGTTGCCTGGGCGCGCACGGGTCAGACGCAGCGGCTTAGGCAGGTCGGTCATCAGCGCGTCCGGGTTGTACTTACTGACCGGAATTGAGTGACCAATATAGGTTTCGATCGCCGGCAGATTCAGCGCATACTCTTCGCAGGCGAGGCTAATGGAGTGACCGCTGGCGCCAGCGCGACCGGTACGGCCGATGCGGTGAACGTAATCTTCGCAGTCGTCCGGCAGATCGTAGTTAAAGACGTGAGTCACGGCCGGAATATGTAAGCCACGGGCGGCAACATCGGTCGCGACCAGAATATCGAGGTCGCCACGGGTAAATTCTTCGAGAATACGCAGACGCTTTTTCTGCGCCACGTCGCCGGTCAGCAGACCTACGCGATGGCCGTCGGCGGCGAGATGCCCCCAGATATCTTCGCAACGATGCTTGGTATTGGCGAAGACGATGGCGCGATCGGGCCACTCTTCTTCCAGCAGCGTCTGCAGCAGGCGCATTTTTTCTTCGTTGGACGGGTAGAAGAGCTCTTCTTTAATACGGTGGCCCGTTTTCTGTTCCGGCTCGACTTCAACGTACTCGGCGTTATTCATTTGTTCGAACGCCAGTTCGCGGACGCGATAAGAAAGGGTCGCGGAGAACAGCATGTTCAGGCGCTGAGTGGCCGGCGGCATGCGGCGGAACAGCCAGCGGATATCTTTAATAAAGCCGAGATCGTACATGCGATCGGCTTCGTCCAGCACGACAACCTGAATGGCGCCGAGGTTAATGTGGTTCTGCTTCGCGTAATCGATCAGACGACCAGTGGTACCGATCAGAATATCGACGCCGCTTTCCAGCACTTTCAGCTGCTTATCGTAGCCGTCGCCGCCGTAAGCCAGACCCAGCTTCAGACCGGTGGCCTGCGCCAGTGGCTCAGCGTCGGCGTGGATCTGTACCGCCAGTTCACGCGTCGGCGCCATAATCAGCGCGCGCGGTTGGTTAACCTGGCGATCGGCGATAGCCGGGTGAGAGAGAAGATAATGAAACGTTGACGTCAGGAACGCCATCGTTTTACCGGTACCGGTTTGCGCCTGCCCGGCGACATCGCGGCCTTCCAGCGTCAGCGGAAGGGCGAGGGCCTGAATGGGTGTGCAATTATGAAACCCTTTCTTTTCAAGGGCTTCAATGACTGCCGGGTGCAGGGCGAAGTCGGAAAACTTCTGTTCTGTTAAATGTGTTTTGCTCATAGTGTGGTAGAATATCAGCTAACTATTGCATTAAGAAAGCGTATCCGGTGAAATAACGTCAACCTTTCGTTGGCGGTGTACGAAATTATTCAAGGTACGTCTACGGTAACTGAACGAATCCAGGATAGCTTAGACTACTAAGCGAGTCGGGAGCGATAAATCTGCAGCATGCAGTTCGCGTTCGGGCACCCTGGCGTCAACAGGCGAGTCCATGATGGATTGCGCCAGTTGGCAGGCCAGAGAATTGAGGTATCCTGAAGAATAGCGTGCATAACGTAGCCGCAGCGCGTCGTTGATGGCTACGACACCAACACACCAGGCTTATTCCTGTGGAGTTAAATATGAGCGATAAAATTATTCACCTGACTGACGACAGTTTTGACACGGACGTACTCAAGGCTGACGGGCTGACCCTCGTCGATTTCTGGGCAGAGTGGTGTGGTCCGTGCAAAATGATCGCCCCGATTCTGGATGAGATCGCTGAAGAGTATCAGGGCAAACTGACCGTAGCTAAGCTGAACATTGACCAGAACCCGGGCACTGCGCCGAAATACGGCATTCGCGGTATCCCAACCCTGCTGCTGTTTAAAAACGGCGAAGTGGCGGCCACTAAAGTTGGCGCACTGTCCAAGGGTCAGCTGAAAGAGTTCCTCGACGCTAACCTGGCGTAAGCGAATTGCTGTTCCGGCGTCCAGATTCCTATTTTTTGCGGAACTCTGGACGCCCGGCTGGAGTCGTGCTAAGTTAATCCACAGACTTCGTTTTAAACATACCTTGTTTGAATCTTGTTTTACCCGAAGCATCCCGCATAAATGCGCGTGAAGCTAATAATTCCGGGCTTTTCACTCATTCCGTCTAGTCGTTTCAGTTCTGCGTTCTTTCCTGTGACCAGGCAACGTACAGACACGAGATGAAGGCCGTTAACAGGCATGGAAGTTCCTGCCATACCATTCACAACATTAAGTTCGAGATTTACCCCGAGTTTAAGAACCCACACCACTATGAATCTTACCGAATTAAAGAATACGCCGGTTTCTGAGCTGATTACTCTCGGCGAAAATATGGGGCTGGAAAACCTGGCTCGTATGCGTAAGCAGGATATTATTTTTGCCATCCTCAAGCAGCATTCGAAGAGTGGCGAAGATATCTTTGGCGACGGCGTACTGGAGATACTGCAGGATGGATTTGGATTCCTCCGCTCCGCAGACAGCTCCTACCTCGCCGGCCCTGACGACATCTACGTATCCCCCAGCCAAATCCGCCGTTTCAACCTCCGCACTGGTGACACCATTTCCGGTAAGATTCGTCCTCCGAAAGAGGGTGAACGTTACTTTGCGCTGCTGAAAGTTAACGAAGTTAACTACGACAAGCCGGAAAACGCGCGTAACAAGATCCTGTTCGAGAACTTAACGCCGCTGCACGCGAACTCTCGCCTGCGTATGGAGCGTGGTAACGGTTCTACCGAAGACTTAACCGCTCGCGTACTGGATCTGGCCTCCCCGATTGGCCGCGGCCAGCGTGGTCTGATCGTCGCGCCGCCGAAAGCCGGTAAAACCATGCTGCTGCAGAACATCGCGCAAAGCATCGCATACAACCACCCGGACTGTGTCCTGATGGTACTGCTGATCGACGAACGTCCGGAAGAAGTGACCGAGATGCAGCGTCTGGTGAAAGGTGAAGTGGTTGCTTCCACCTTTGACGAGCCGGCATCCCGTCACGTGCAGGTTGCCGAGATGGTTATTGAGAAAGCGAAACGTCTGGTTGAACACAAGAAAGACGTTATCATCCTGCTCGACTCCATTACCCGTCTGGCGCGTGCCTACAACACCGTGGTTCCGGCTTCCGGTAAAGTGTTGACCGGTGGTGTGGACGCCAACGCCCTGCACCGTCCGAAGCGTTTCTTTGGTGCGGCACGTAACGTCGAGGAGGGCGGTAGCCTGACCATCATCGCCACGGCGCTGATCGACACCGGTTCCAAAATGGACGAAGTTATCTACGAAGAGTTTAAAGGCACCGGTAACATGGAACTGCACCTCTCTCGTAAGATTGCTGAAAAACGCGTCTTCCCGGCTATCGACTACAACCGTTCCGGTACCCGTAAAGAAGAGCTGCTTACCACTCAGGAAGAGCTGCAGAAAATGTGGATCCTGCGCAAAATTATCCATCCGATGGGTGAGATTGATGCGATGGAATTCCTCATCAATAAGCTGGCAATGACCAAGACGAATGATGACTTCTTCGATATGATGAAGCGCTCGTAAGGTAAAAAAAGCCAAAAACGCCACGCCTTTGCGTGGCGTTTTCATTTTTGGGTTTGTATGATCCAGAGACAGAGAAAGCGGGACGAAAGTTGTCGTATAATGGCGCCGGATAGCAGGCGGAGACAGCTTTAACAGACTAAAATCTATACAATAAATTTGTAATGTTCTGCTTTTCCCCTTCTGGAGTTGGGGCATCATCGCTATACTTCCCGGATTAACTATGCTGAGAGCACATGCGTTGTGAATTTACTCACTGCTATTACTGAATTAATCAGTATTTTCTTATTCACGACCCTCTTTATTTTTGTCGCGCGGAAAGTGGCAAAAAAGATCGGGTTAGTGGATAAACCCAACTATCGCAAACGGCATCAGGGGTTGATTCCGTTGGTCGGTGGTATCTCAGTTTATGCAGGTATCTGTTTCACTTTCGCCATCGCCGATTATTATATTCCTCACGCCTCGCTGTATCTGGCCTGCGCGGGGGTATTGGTGCTGGTTGGCGCGCTTGACGATCGCTTCGACATCAGCGTGAAAATTCGCGCGGTCATTCAGGCCGCGATCGCCGTGATTATGATGATGGCAGGGAATCTGCATCTGAGTAGTTTGGGCTTTATTTTTGGCTCGTGGGAACTGGTGCTGGGGCCCTTCGGCTTCTTCCTGACGCTGTTTGCCGTCTGGGCCGCTATCAATGCGTTCAACATGGTCGATGGTATCGACGGCCTGCTCGGCGGACTGTCATCGGTCTCTTTTGCGGCGACCGGGATTATTCTTTGGTTTGATGGTCAGTACAGCCTGGCGATGTGGTGTTTCGCGATGATCGCCGCCATTCTACCCTATATTCTTCTCAATCTTGGCGCCCTCGGCCGCCGCTATAAAGTCTTTATGGGTGACGCCGGCAGCACGATGATTGGCTTCACCATCATCTGGATCCTGCTGGAAACCACGCAAGGTAAAACGCATCCCATTAGCCCGGTGACCGCGCTGTGGATTATCGCTATCCCGCTGATGGACATGGTGGCGATTATGTATCGCCGCCTGCGCAAAGGCATGAGTCCTTTCTCACCGGACCGTCAGCATATTCATCATTTGATCATGCGCGCCGGGTTTACTTCCCGCCAGGCGTTTGTCCTGATTACCCTGGCCGCCGCCCTGCTGGCGCTGGTTGGCGTCGTGGCGGAATACACCCGCATTGTGCCGGAATGGGTGATGTTAATTCTCTTTTTGGTAGCCTTCTTTCTTTATGGCTACTGTATTAAGCGCGCCTGGAAAGTGGCGCGCCTGGTTAAGCGCATCAGACGCAGAATTCGGCGACACAGCGGCAATAATCCGAAACTAACCAAGTAGAGCTGGGGATGTGATGACTCAACCATTACCGGGAGCACAAGCAGTGAACGTTGAGAACGAGCTGGATATTCGCGGGCTGTTTCGCGCTTTATGGGCAGGAAAAGGCTGGATAGTCGGCGGCGCCGTACTCTTCGCCGCCATCGTGCTGGTGTACACCTTCTTTGCTCGCCAGGAGTGGAGCGCCACGGCGATCACCGATCGGCCTACTGTCAATATGTTGGGGGGATACTATTCCCAACAGCAGTTCCTACGCAATCTGGACATTAAAGCCGACCTCGCCTCGGTCGACCAGCCTTCCGCCATGGATGAAGCGTATAAAGAGTTCATCATGCAGCTGGCCTCATGGGATACCCGGCGCGATTTCTGGCTGCAAACGGACTACTACAAGCAGCGTCAGTCGGGTAATGCCCGCGCTGATGCGGCGATGCTGGATGACCTGATTAACAATATCCAGTTTATGCCAGGCGATGCGGCCAAGAGCATTAACGACAGCGTCAAACTGACCGCCGAGACCGGGCAGGATGCCAATAATCTGTTGCGTCAGTATGTGGCCTTCGCCAGCCAGCGGGCGGCAGGCCATCTTAACGACGAACTTAAAGGCGCCTGGGCGGCGCGGACGGTGCAGATGAAGGCGCAGGTGAAGCGCCAGGAAGAGGTGGCCGAGGCCATCTTCAACCGCCGGACGCACAGCGTGGAGCAGGCGCTGAAGGTGGCTCAGCAGCACAATATTTCACGTAGCGAAACGGATGTTCCTGCCGATCAGTTGCCGGATTCAGAGCTATTTTTATTGGGCAGGCCGATGCTGCAGGCCAGGCTGGAAAACCTGCAGGCCGTCGGGCCGGAATATGACCTCGATTACGACCAGAACCGCGCCATGCTGAGCACGTTGAACGTCGGTCCAACGTTAGATCCGCGTTTTCAGACTTACCGGTATTTGCGGACGCCGGAAGAACCTGTAAAACGCGATAGCCCGCGCCGTGTATTTCTGATGGTGATGTGGGGGATTGTGGGTGCGCTCATCGGCGCAGGCGTGGCGTTATCGCGTCGTCGTGTCCTGTGATTGCGGCCTGTGGTGAAGGGCAGATGACCTTCATCGCCTAATCGAAGAGAATCGATGTGAAAGTACTAACTGTATTTGGCACGAGGCCGGAAGCCATCAAGATGGCGCCTCTGGTCCATGCGCTGGCAAAGGATCCTCATTTTGAGGCGAAAGTATGCGTGACCGCGCAGCATCGGGAGATGCTCGATCAGGTGTTGAAACTTTTCTCTATTGTCCCGGACTACGATCTCAACATCATGAAGCCGGGGCAGGGGCTGACCGAGATCACCTGTCGCATCCTTGAAGGGCTGAAGCCGGTGCTGGAGTCGTTTAAACCCGACGTGGTGCTGGTGCATGGCGATACCACCACCACCATGGCGGCGAGCCTGGCGGCGTTTTACCAGCGGATACCGGTGGGTCACGTAGAGGCCGGCCTGCGCACCGGTGATTTAAGTTCGCCGTGGCCGGAAGAAGGCAACCGTACGTTGACCGGCCATCTGGCGACATACCATTTCGCCCCCACGGAAACCTCGCGGCAGAACCTGCTGCGGGAAAATATTGCCGACAGTCGGATCACGGTTACCGGGAATACGGTCATTGACGCCCTGTTCTGGGTGCGGGATCGGGTGCTGGGCGATGAAGCGCTACGGGAGACCCTGCTGCAGCGCTATCCTTTCATCAGCCACGGTAAAAAGATGATTCTGGTTACCGGCCACCGGCGGGAAAGCTTTGGGCTCGGTTTTGAACAGATCTGCCAGGCGCTGGCCGAGATAGCCCATACCCACCCTGAGGTGCAGATTGTCTATCCGGTTCACCTGAATCCTAATGTCAGCGAGCCGGTGAATCGTATTCTTGGCCATATTGACAATGTGATGTTGATTGAACCGCAGGATTACCTGCCGTTCGTCTGGCTGATGGATCGCGCCTGGCTGATCCTGACCGATTCCGGCGGCATTCAGGAAGAGGCCCCCTCGCTGGGTAAGCCGGTGCTGGTCATGCGCGATATGACCGAACGTCCGGAAGCGGTGGCCGCCGGCACCGTGTGTCTGGTGGGCACCGACAGCCAGCGCATCGTCGCGGAAGTGACGCGACTGCTGGAGGATGATGCTGCATACCAGGCGATGAGCCGCGCGCATAATCCCTATGGCGATGGCGAAGCATGTCGTCGCATTTTGTCTGCACTTAAAAATAATCAGGTAACGCTATGAGTTTTTCTACCATTTCAGTGATTGGCCTTGGCTATATCGGGCTGCCAACCGCTGCCGCGTTCGCCTCCCGGCAGAAGCGGGTGGTCGGCGTTGATGTTAATCAACATGCCGTGGAGACCATTAACCGTGGAGAGATTCATATCGTGGAGCCGGATCTGGCGAGCGTGGTGAAGACCGCGGTCGAGCAGGGGTATTTAAGCGCCACCACCACCCCGGTGGAGGCGGATGCTTACCTGATTGCCGTGCCGACGCCGTTTAAAGATCGCCACGAGCCGGATATGGTGTTTGTCGAGTCGGCCGCCAAATCTATTGCGCCGACGTTAAAGAAAGGCTCGCTGGTGATCCTCGAGTCCACTTCGCCGGTCGGGTCGACCGAACAGATGGCCGAGTGGCTGGCGGAGATGCGCCCGGATCTTAGCTTCCCCCAGCAGGTGGGTGAAGCGGCGGACGTGAATATCGCCTACTGCCCGGAGCGGGTATTGCCCGGTCAGGTGATGGTCGAGCTGATTAAAAACGACCGCGTTATCGGCGGCATGTCGCCGGTCTGCTCCGCTCGCGCCAGCGAGCTGTATAAAATCTTCCTTGAAGGCGAATGCGTGGTGACCAACTCGCGCACCGCCGAGATGTGCAAGCTGACGGAAAACAGCTTCCGCGACGTCAACATCGCTTTTGCCAACGAGCTGTCGCTGATTTGCGCTGACCAGGGGATTAACGTCTGGGAGCTGATCCGCCTGGCGAACCGCCATCCGCGCGTCAATATCCTGCAGCCGGGCCCGGGTGTTGGCGGCCACTGTATCGCCGTCGACCCATGGTTTATCGTGGCGCAAAACCCGCAGCAGGCGCGTCTGATCCGCACCGCTCGCGAGGTCAACGACCACAAGCCGGAATGGGTTATCGAACAGGTGAAAGCGCAGGTGGCGGACTGCCTGAATGCCACCAACAAGCGGGCCAGCGAACTGACGATCGCCTGTTTTGGCCTCGCTTTTAAACCGAATATTGACGACCTGCGCGAAAGTCCGGCGATGGAAATTGCCGCGCAGATTGCCCGCTGGCACAGCGGCACGACCCAGGTGGTTGAGCCCAACATTCACGCACTGCCGAAGAAACTCGATGGACTGTGTACGCTGGCGACCCTTGAGGCGGCGCTGGCCAGCGCCGATGTGCTGGTGATGTTGGTCGATCATAACCAATTTAAAGCCGTTAGCGGCGATAGCGTCACCCAGGCGTTTATCGTCGACACCAAAGGAGTGTGGCGGTGAGAACCATTCTGGTCACCGGCGGCGCGGGCTTCATTGGTTCGGCGGTAGTGCGGGAGATTATCCAGCACACCGCCGATCGCGTGGTGGTGGTGGATAAACTGACCTACGCCGGCAATTTAATGTCGCTGGCGCCGGTGGCGCAGGATGCGCGTTTCGCCTTTGAACAGGTGGATATCTGCGACCGCGCCGAGCTGGATCGCATTTTTCGTCAGCATCAACCGGATACGGTGATGCACCTGGCGGCGGAAAGCCATGTCGATCGTTCGATTGACGGCCCGGCGGCGTTTATCGAGACCAATATCGTGGGCACCTATACGCTGCTGGAGGCGGCCCGTAGCTGGTGGAATACCCTGGCTACGGCGCAAAAATCGGCGTTTCGCTTCCATCACATCTCCACCGATGAAGTGTATGGCGATCTGCACGGCAGCGATGATTTCTTTACCGAGACCACGCCCTATGCGCCAAGCAGCCCCTATTCGGCTTCGAAAGCCAGCAGCGACCACCTGGTGCGCGCCTGGCTGCGAACCTATGGTCTGCCGACGCTTATCACCAACTGCTCAAATAACTACGGCCCGTATCACTTTCCCGAGAAGCTGATCCCGCTGACGATCCTTAACGCGCTGGCGGGCAAGCCGCTGCCGGTGTATGGCAATGGACAACAGATCCGCGACTGGCTGTACGTGGAAGATCACGCCAGAGCGCTGTATCTGGTGGCGACCCGCGGCGAACCGGGCGAAACTTACAATATCGGCGGTCATAACGAACGTAAAAATATCGAGGTGGTGGAAACCATTTGTCAGCTGCTGGAAGAGCTGGCGCCGGATAAGCCGCAGGGCGTGGCGCACTATCGCGATCTGATCGCCTTCGTTGCCGATCGTCCGGGCCACGATCTGCGCTATGCCATTGATGCCTCGAAGATTGCCCGCGAGCTGGGCTGGACGCCGGCAGAGACTTTCACCTCCGGTATGCATAAGACCGTGGCGTGGTATCTGGCGAACGAGGCCTGGTGGCGTCAGGTTCAGGACGGAAGCTATCAGGGCGAGCGTCTTGGGCTGCAAAGCTAATCATCTCTGGGGGGAATGATGAAAGGTATTATTCTGGCGGGCGGTTCCGGAACGCGGCTACATCCCATCACCCGCGGCGTATCGAAGCAGCTGTTGCCGATCTACGATAAGCCGATGATCTACTACCCGCTGTCGGTATTAATGCTGGCCGGGATCCGTGAGATCCTGATTATCACCACGCCGGACGACCTACGTGATTTCCAGCGCCTGCTCGGCGATGGCTCAGAGTTTGGCATTGCGCTGCACTATGCCGTACAGCCGACGCCGGATGGTTTAGCCCAGGCGTTTATCATCGGCGAAGCCTTTCTTAACGGCGAACCGGCGTGTCTGGTGTTAGGCGACAATATCTTCTTCGGCCAGAGCTTTAGCCCGAAGCTGCGCAGCGTCGCTGCCCGCACGGAAGGGGCGACGATTTTTGGCTATCAGGTGATGGATCCTGAGCGCTTTGGCGTGGTGGAGTTTGATGATAACTTCCGTGCGCTATCGCTGGAAGAGAAGCCGAAGCAGCCGAAGTCGAACTGGGCGGTCACCGGTCTCTATTTCTACGATGGCAAGGTGACGGAGTATGCCAAACGGGTCAAACCATCCGAGCGCGGCGAGCTGGAAATCACCTCCATCAACCAGATGTATCTGGAGGATGGCGCATTGACCGTCGAACTGCTTGGACGCGGCTTTGCCTGGCTGGACACCGGCACCCACGATAGCCTGATCGAGGCCAGCATGTTCGTGCAGACCGTCGAGAAGCGCCAGGGCTTTAAAATCGCCTGTCTGGAAGAGATCGGCTGGCGTAACGGCTGGCTGGACGACGACGGCGTCAAACGTGCGGCGAAGCGGCTGGAAAAAACCGGCTACGGCCAATATCTGCTGGATCTGCTCCGTGCCCGTCCGCGCCAGTATTGACCCCCTGGAGTGGGAGAACCGCTTCTTTGCCGTGAACAGCGCGATCGTGCGCTTTGACGAGCACGCGCCGCGGCTGACGCCTGAGGCGCTGGCGGGGTGGTCGCGAGTGCAGGCGAAGATCGCCGCCAGCGACACCGTCCGGCTGGACGCGCTGCAGCGGCTGGGTTTTCAGCTGGTGGAAGGTGAGGTCGATCTGGCGCTGCCGGTGGGCAGCCCTGCAGATGCAGGCGCAGACGTCGCCGTGGAAGCGGATATTGCGCCGCTGCGCGAGCAGGCGGCGCAGGCATTTGCCATGAGCCGCTTTCGCGCGCCCTGGTACGCTGCCGACGCCAGCGGCCGCTTCTATGCCCAGTGGATTGAAAATGCGGTGCGCGGCACCTTCGATCATCAGTGCCTGATTTACCGCCATCCTGAGGGCGATATTCGCGCCTTTGTCTCCCTGCGGCAGATCACTGCGACCGAAGCGCGTATCGGCCTGCTGGCCGGACGCGGCGCCGGGGCGCAGTTGATGCAGGCGGCGCGGTACTGGGCCGCCTCGCGCGGACTTTCTACACTGCGGGTGGCGACCCAGATGGGCAACACCGCCGCGCTTAAACGTTATATTCTCAGCGGTGCTAACGTGGAAAGCACCGCCTACTGGCTATACAGGTGACCCCCATGATCCCATTTAACGCGCCGCCGGTGGTTGGAACCGAGCTTGATTACATGCAGTCTGCGATGAACAGCGGCAAGCTGTGCGGCGACGGCGGCTTTACGCGCCGCTGCCAGCAGTGGATGGAGCAGCGATTTGGCACGGCAAAAGCGCTACTGACCCCTTCCTGCACGGCTTCGCTGGAGATGGCCGCGCTGCTGCTGGATATCCAGCTGGGCGACGAAGTGATTATGCCCAGCTATACCTTTGTCTCCACCGCCAACGCCTTTGTGCTGCGCGGGGCGAAAATCGTCTTCGTTGATATCCGTCGCGATACGATGAATATCGACGAAACGCTCATCGAAGCCGCCATCACCGATAAAACCCGGGCGATTGTCCCGGTGCATTATGCCGGCGTAGCCTGCGAGATGGACACCATCATGGCCATCGCCGACAAATACAACCTGTTTGTGGTGGAAGACGCCGCACAGGGGGTGATGTCCACCTACAAGGGGCGCGCGCTGGGCACCATCGGCCATATCGGCTGCTTCAGCTTCCATGAAACCAAAAACTACACCGCCGGCGGTGAGGGCGGGGCGACGCTGATCAACGATCGCACGCTGGTGGAACGCGCGGAGATTATTCGCGAAAAAGGCACCAACCGCAGCCAGTTCTTTCGCGGCCTGGTGGATAAATATACCTGGCGGGACATTGGCTCCAGCTATCTGATGTCCGACCTGCAGGCCGCCTATCTGTGGGCGCAGCTGGAAGCGGCGGAGCGCATCAACCAGCAGCGCCTGGCCCTGTGGCAGAACTACTATGATGCGCTGCTGCCGCTGGCGCGCGCCGGGCGTATCGAACTGCCGACGGTTCCGGCCGACTGCGGGCAAAACGCGCACATGTTCTACATTAAGCTGCGCGATATCGAGGATCGCAGCAGACTGATCGCCTGGCTGAAAGAGGCGGAGATCCTCGCGGTATTCCATTACATTCCCCTGCACAGCTGCCCGGCAGGCGAACAGTTCGGCGAATTCCGCGGTGAAGACCGCTACACCACTCAGGAGAGCGAGCGTCTGGTACGCCTGCCGCTGTTTTACAATCTGTCTGTGGTGAACCAGCGGACGGTGATTAACTCGCTGCTGAGCTACTTCTCCTGATATGTCGTTAGCAAAAGCCTCACTGTGGACGGCGGCATCGACGCTGGTCAAAATCGGCGCCGGTCTGCTGGTCGTCAAGCTGCTGGCCGTCTCGTTTGGGCCGGCGGGCGTTGGCCAGGCCGGTAACTTCCGGCAACTGGTCACCGTACTCGGCGTGCTGGCCGGGGCCGGGATATTTAATGGCGTCACGAAGCTGGTGGCGCAGCATCACGACGATCCCCCGCGCCTGAAGCAGGTGGTGGGCACCTCGTCGGCGATGGTGCTTGGCTTTTCCACCCTGCTGGCGCTGGTATTTTTACTGGCGGCGGCGCCGATAAGCCAGGGGCTGTTCGGCCATACGCACTATCAGGGGCTGGTACGCCTGGTGGCGCTGGTGCAGATGGGGATCGCCTGGGCGAATTTCCTGCTGGCGCTGATGAAAGGCTTTCGCGATGCGGCGGGTAACGCCTTCTCGCTGATTGCCGGGAGCCTGATCGGCGTGGCGGCTTACTATGCTTGCTACGTGTTGGGCGGCTATCAGGGCGCGCTGCTGGGGCTGGCGTTAGTTCCAGCGCTGGTGGTGGTCCCGGCGGGTATTATGCTCTGGCGGCGGGGTAATATCCCGCTGAGCGCCCTGCGTCCGCGCTGGGATAACGGTCTGGCGGGACAGCTATCGAAATTTACCCTGATGGCGCTGATAACCTCGGTGACCCTGCCGGTAGCCTATGTGATGATGCGTAATCTGCTGGCGGCGCATTACGGCTGGGAGGCGGTCGGGATCTGGCAGGGGGTGAGCAGCATCTCCGATGCCTACCTGCAGTTTATTACCGCCTCGTTTAGCGTCTATCTGCTGCCGACGCTGTCGCGGCTGAGCGCCAAAACGGATATCACCCGCGAGATAGTCAAGTCGCTGAAATTCGTCCTGCCGGCAGTAGCGGCGGCGAGCCTGACGGTCTGGCTGCTGCGCGATTTTGCCATCTGGCTGCTGTTTTCCGATCGCTTTACCGCGATGCGTGACCTGTTCGCCTGGCAGCTGGTGGGCGACGTTTTAAAAGTAGGCGCCTACGTCTATGGCTATCTGGTGATCGCCAAAGCGTCGCTGCGTTTTTATATTCTGACGGAAATCAGCCAGTTCGCACTGCTGACCGCATTCTCACACTGGCTTATACCGGCGCACGGCGCGGTTGGCGCGGCGCAGGCATATATGGCCACTTATATTGTTTATTTCGCCCTTTGTAGTGGCGTGTTTTTACTCTGGCGTAAACGGGCATGACAGCACTGATACATGTACTGGGATCGGATATCCCGCATCATAACCAGACCGTACTGCGGTTCTTTAACGACGAACTGGCCGCCGACCCGCAGGCCAGGAGATTTATGATCGTCGGTGATGAGGCCAGCGTGCGTGATGGGTATCCGGCGCTGGATGTCACCTGTTATCCGGGGAAAAAGGCGCTGGCGCAGGCAGTGATTGCTACCGCGAAAGCCAACCGCCAGCAGCGCTTTTTCTTCCACGGCCAGTTTAATACCGGGCTGTGGCTGGCGTTGTTGAGCGGTGGCATCCGCCCGTCGCAGTTTAACTGGCATATCTGGGGGGCGGATCTGTATGAAAATTCTGCCAGCCTGAAGTTTCGCCTGTTCTATCCGCTGCGCCGTATGGCGCAGGGGCGGGTAGGGCGCGTTTTCGCCACCCGCGGCGATCTCAGCTGGTTCGCTAACCGCCATCCACGCGTCCCGGGCGAGCTGCTCTACTTCCCGACCCGTATGGATCCGGCGCTGAATACCCTGGCCGATAACGCTCCGCGCGGTGATACCCTGACTATTCTGGTGGGCAACTCCGGGGATCGCAGCAATGAACATATTGCCGCGCTGAAGGCAATCCATCAGCAGTTTGGCGATACGGTAAACGTCATCGTGCCGATGGGCTATCCAGCGAAAAACGACGCCTATATCAATGAGGTTCGCGAGGCGGGGGCGGCGCTGTTTAGCGGTGAGCATCTGCAGATCCTCAGCGAGAAGCTGGAGTTTCATGATTATCTGGCGCTGCTGCGCCGCTGCGATCTGGGCTATTTTCTGTTTGCCCGCCAGCAGGGGATCGGCACCCTGTGTCTGCTGATTCAGGCGGGCATCCCCTGCGTGCTCAATCGGGAAAACCCGTTCTGGCAGGATATGGCCGAGCAGCATGTGCCGGTGCTGTTCACCAGCGACGCGCTGGACGTCAGCGTGGTGCGCGAAGCGCAGCGTCAGCTGGCGAGCGTGGATAAATCCGCTATCGCCTTCTTCCGGCCGAACTATCTGACGGGCTGGCAGCGGGCGCTACGGTTAGCGGCGGAGGGGCAGGCATGACGTTAATGCAATTTAGCGGGCTGCTGGTGGTCTGGCTGCTGTCGACGCTGTTCATCGCCACCGCCACCTGGTTTGAGTTCCGTCGGGTACGCTTTAACTTCAACGTTTTTTTCTCGTTGCTGTTTCTGCTGACCTTTTTCTTCGGCTTCCCGCTGACCAGTATTCTGGTGTTCCGCTTTGACGTCAGCGTGGCGCCGCCGGAGATTTTGCTGCAGACGCTGCTGATCGCGGTGTGCTTCTACGCAGTCTACTACGTGACCTATAAAACGCGGCTGCGTTCGGCATCGCGTGAGGTTGCGCATCGCCCGCTGTTTACCATGAACCGGGTGGAAACCCATCTGGCGTGGGGCATTTTGATGGGGCTGGCGCTGCTGTGCGTCGGCATCTTCTTCGCCCACAACGGTTTCCTGCTGTTTAAGCTCAACTCCTACAGCCAGATTTTCTCTGCTGAAGTGTCCGGCGTGGCGTTGAAGCGCTTCTTTTACTTCTTTATTCCGGCGATGCTGGTGGTCTATTTTCTGCGCCAGGATTATAAGGCGTGGATCTTCTTCCTCGTCAGCACGGTGGCCTTTGGTTTGCTGACCTACGCCATCGTCGGCGGGACCCGCGCCAATATTATCATCGCCTTCGCCATCTTTCTGTTCATCGGTATTATTCGCGGCTGGATCAGCCTGTGGATGCTGGCGGCGGCGGGTGTGCTGGGTATTGTCGGCATGTTCTGGCTGGCGCTGAAGCGCTACGGGATGAACGTCAGCGGCGACGAAGCGTTTTATACCTTTCTGTATCTCACGCGCGACACCTTCTCACCGTGGGAGAACCTGGCGCTGCTGCTGCAGAACTACGACAAGATCGATTTCCAGGGTCTGGCGCCGATGATCCGCGACTTCTACGTCTTTATCCCCAGCTGGATGTGGCACGGTCGCCCGACGATGGTGCTCAATACCGCCAACTACTTTACCTGGGAAGTATTAAACAACCATTCGGGGCTGGCGATCTCGCCGACGCTGATTGGCTCGCTGGTGGTGATGGGCGGCGTCTGGTTCGTACCGCTGGGCGCCGTGGCGGTAGGGTTGATTATTAAATGGTTCGACTGGCTGTATGAGCTGGGCAACCGGGAGAACAATCGCTATAAAGCGGCTATCCTGCACAGTTTCTGTTTCGGCGCTATCTTCAACATGATAGTGCTGGCGCGCGAGGGGCTGGATTCGTTCGGCTCCCGCGTGGTGTTTTTCCTCGTGATCTTTGGTATCTGCTTGCTGGCGGCGAAACTGCTGTACTGGTTCCTGGATAGCGTGGGACTGATTCATAAGCGCGTAAAACCGCTTTCGCAACCGCAAGTCTGAGAAGGATGGACATGACTGGGACCATTTCCGCGCCGTTGTACCTGTTAAGAGGGCTGCAGCTCATAGGCTGGCGCGATATGCCGCACGCTCTGGATTATTTGTTTGCCGACGGCGTTCTCCGCGAGGGGACGCTGGTAGCCATTAATGCTGAGAAAATGCTGGCCGTAGAGGATAACCCGGAGGTACGGGCGCTGATTGAGGCGGCGGAGTTTAAATATGCCGATGGCATCAGCGTGGTGCGTTCGCTGCGCAAAAAATACCCGCAGGCCCAGGTATCCCGCGTCGCCGGGGCCGATCTCTGGGAAGCGTTAATGCAGCGCGCTGGCGCTGAAGGGACACCGGTGTTTTTGGTTGGTGGTAAACCTGAGGTCCTGGCGCAGACAGAATCCAGGCTGCGTCAGCGCTGGCAGGTGAACATCGTCGGCAGCCAGGACGGTTATTTCACCCCTGAGCAACGCCAGGCATTGTTCGAACGCATTCGCGACAGCGGGGCGAAAATCGTCACCGTCGCGATGGGGTCGCCGCGCCAGGAGATCTTCATGCGCGACTGCCGGCGCCTGTATCCGCACGCGCTGTATATGGGCGTCGGCGGCACTTACGATGTTTTTACCGGGCACGTCCATCGGGCGCCGAAGTTCTGGCAGGATCTGGGGCTGGAGTGGTTCTATCGCCTGCTTTTGCAGCCGAGCCGCATCAAGAGACAGTTCCGCCTACTGCGCTATTTACGTTGGCATTATTCCGGTAAGCTCTGATATTCCACTGCAACCAGGCGAGTTTGCATACATATTCTGTGTAATCTCTTCACTCGCCTGATACTTTATTTGCCATTTCCGCAAAATTAATTAACCATTCGCAGGCTTCATACGCGCCGGGGAGACCTGCGCGTCGGCAAGGCTATGGTTTCAGTTAATAACAATAACCGGGAGTACCCGGAATACGGCAAACACAAGAGGATATATGACTGAGAAAAAAGCGGAGCTCCAGCGTGGACTGGAGGCCCGGCATATTGAACTGATCGCCCTTGGCGGGACGATTGGCGTGGGGTTGTTTATGGGGGCGGCCAGTACCTTGAAATGGGCTGGGCCTTCCGTGCTGCTGGCGTACATTATCGCTGGCCTGTTCGTCTTTTTCATTATGCGCTCAATGGGCGAAATGCTGTTCCTTGAGCCTGTCACTGGCTCCTTCGCGGTGTATGCGCATCGCTATATGAGCCCCTTCTTCGGCTATCTGACCGCGTGGTCCTACTGGTTTATGTGGATGGCGGTGGGGATCTCGGAGATTACCGCCATCGGGGTCTATGTGCAGTTCTGGTTTCCGGAGATGGCGCAGTGGATCCCGGCGTTAATTGCCGTGGGGCTGGTGGCGCTGGCGAACCTTGCGGCGGTCCGGCTATACGGTGAAATCGAGTTCTGGTTCGCCATGATAAAAGTGACCACCATTATCGTGATGATCGTCGTGGGTCTGGGCGTCATTTTCTTCGGCTTTGGCAACGGCGGCCACTCCATCGGTTTTGGTAATCTCACCGAACATGGTGGTTTCTTTGCTGGCGGCTGGAAGGGCTTCCTGACGGCGCTGTGTATCGTGGTCGCGTCCTATCAGGGGGTGGAGCTCATCGGCATTACCGCAGGTGAAGCGAAAAACCCGCAGGTGACGCTGCGCAGCGCGGTGGGCAAAGTGCTGTGGCGGATCCTGATTTTCTACGTCGGCGCGATTTTTGTTATCGTCACTATCTTCCCGTGGGATCAAATCGGCTCCAACGGCAGCCCGTTCGTACTGACGTTTGCCAAGATCGGTATTACCGCGGCGGCGGGAATTATCAACTTCGTGGTGCTGACGGCAGCGCTTTCCGGCTGCAACAGCGGAATGTACAGCTGCGGACGTATGCTGTACGCCCTGGCGAAGAACCGTCAGCTGCCGGCGGCGATCGGTAAGGTATCGCGCAACGGCGTTCCGTCCGTCGGTGTGGCGCTGTCGATTCTGATCCTGCTGGTGGGCTCCTGCCTGAATTACATTATTCCTAATCCGCAGCGGGTGTTCGTCTATGTCTATAGCGCCAGCGTCCTGCCGGGGATGGTGCCCTGGTTTGTGATCCTGATTAGTCAGCTGCGTTTCCGTCGCGTGCATCAGGCGGCGATTGCCAGCCATCCGTTCCGTTCGCTGCTGTTTCCGTGGGCCAACTATTTCACGATGGCCTTCCTGATCTGCGTGCTGGTCGGGATGGGACTGAATGATGAAACCCGCATGTCGCTCTTCGTCGGCATTATTTTTCTGGCCGCCGTCACCCTGATTTATAAGGTGTTTGGCCTCGGAAGACAGGGGCAAGTCAATAATACGGCTGAATAACCGTCAAAACGAACAAAGCATGAGCAAACGATAATTTTCTTTAAAAAGGCACTAGACAGCGGGGTAGGAAGTCCGTATTATCCGACCCCGCAACGGCGCTAAGCGCCCGTAGCTCAGCTGGATAGAGCGCTGCCCTCCGGAGGCAGAGGTCTCAGGTTCGAATCCTGTCGGGCGCACCATTAACCCGGTGCTGGAGCTGCGGTGGTTTTAATACCGCGTAAAAGGTTTGCAGTGGTGGCTATAGCTCAGTTGGTAGAGCCCTGGATTGTGATTCCAGTTGTCGTGGGTTCGAATCCCATTAGCCACCCCATTATTTGATAGAGTTGTGAATTTGCGAAGGTGGCGGAATTGGTAGACGCGCTAGCTTCAGGTGTTAGTGTTCTTACGGACGTGGGGGTTCAAGTCCCCCCCCTCGCACCACGACTTTAACGAATTGAACTAAAAATTCAAAAAGCAGTATTTCGGCGAGTAGCGCAGCTTGGTAGCGCAACTGGTTTGGGACCAGTGGGTCGGAGGTTCGAATCCTCTCTCGCCGACCAATTTTGAACCCCGCTTCGGCGGGGTTTTTTGTTTTCTGCTGCCGTCCGCCATCTCTTATTTCTCTGATCTTGCTGATAAAAAATCTTCTCTTTGCTTAAGAATACGCGTCAGGAAAACTCTCAATTCATCACTGTGGTAGATGCAATTTCCCCGGATCCTGTGCGATAATAACCGGGTAGATGCTCATTCCATCTCTTATGTTCGCCTTCGTGCCTCATAAACTCCGGAATGATGCAGAGCCGTTCTTACGGTGCTTATCGTCCACTGACAGATGTCGCATTTATGCCTCATCAAACACCATGGACATTACGTTGAGTGAAGCACCCAATTTGTTGTCAAACAGACCTGTTTTAACGCCTGCCCTGATTTCAGCGCAGGCGTTTTTTTCTTTCAGGGATCCGTCAATGCGAAGGCGGGGGAGAAGGGCTATCGCCCCGCAGGAGGCGATAGCCATGCCAGGTTATGGCTGAGGATTATTCTGCAGCGTCAGCAGCAGTCCATCGCGGCGCATAGCGGCGGCTTCTTCCGGCTGATGCAGGCGGTCCAGGGCATCCGCCAGCCAGGCGTAATCAAAGGCATCCGGACGCTGCTTAAGCGCGGCGCGGAAGGCGATGCTGGCCTCCTGCCATTCGCCGTGCCGCATCAGCGACTGGCCCAGGGTGCTCCACAGCAGCGGACGGTCGCCAACGGCTTTGATCTGCTGGCGCAGCACTTTCTCCAGCTGTTCCGGGTTATTGGTCTTCAGACGCGGGATCGGCATCACCAGACGGTCATCATACTGTTTCTTCAGACCATCAATGATAATTTGCTGCGCGGTATCGTGATCGTCGCTCTCGATGAGGCGCTCGGCCATCGCTACCTGCAGCGGCACCAGCGCCCGCGTTTTACGGCTCTGGTTGCGCCACCATTCGCGTACTCCTTCGCTGCCGCCATCGGCCAGCGCTTTATCCATCAGGCCAACCCAGGCCAGCTGTTCCAGCGCCGCACGGTGCGCTTCATCGCCGACGTTAGCTTTCGCCATCGACGGAATGATGTCCAGCAGCGACTGCCAGGCGCCGGTGCGGGTGTATGCCTGTTCGGCGAGGCGCAGCACTTCCGGATGACGCGGGGTAATTTCCAGCAGCTTATCGATGCCATGGCGCGCAGCGTGATTTTCATTACGAGCCAGCTGCAGGCGAACGCGAGTGATTTCCACCGGGATCAGGTCATCGCCCGCCAGCTCGGTGGCGCGCTCCAGATGCTGGTTGGCCCGCGCTTCATCGCCGCGCTGCTGGGCCGCTTCCGCCGCCAGCAGATAGTTCACCACCGGCTGTTCGGCGTGATCGGCATTTTTCGCCATCAGCTTCTCAACCTGCTGGTAATCACCTTCCGCCAGCTTAAGCAGCGCCTGCTCGGTTTGCTTACGCGCGCGACGGCGTTTACGGCCGACAAACCAGCCGCGCGTATGCGCCCCGGTGCGGAAAATGCGGCGCAGCAGCCATTCAATGGCGAACAGCACCACCATGGCGAGGATCAGGATGATCACCAGCCCGGTCACGCTGGTCTCGATATTGTAATTATCGGTCTGGATCAGGACGTAGCCCTGATGCCCGGCGATCATCGGGCCAAGCACGATCCCGGCGATCAACAGTGCGAAGAGTAAAAGAATTTTCAGCATGCGTTACTCTCCTTGCGGCGCAGCGGGGGCGGCCGGCGCAGCAGGTGCGGGCGAAGGCGCGCCGCCCGCGGTAACGGCAGGCTGCGCCATCAGGTTGCGCACTCGGGTCTGCATCAGTTTTTCCAGCAACGCCTGGCTCTGCAGCGTTTCCGGCACCGTCATGGTAATGCTTTGCTGACTGAGCTTATCCACCTCGTCGAGGAAGGCTTTGGTGGTGGCGTCATCGGTATCATAATAGGCGCGTACCCAGGTCGAGACGTTATCCAGCGACTGTTTCCAGGTCTCTTCCTGATGGCGCGGAACTGCCTGCGCGGCGACCAGCAGGCGAGAGCGAATATTTTCCCGCAGATAGATATCCTGATTCGGCGCCAGCAGCGGGACCGCCGTTTCATCGCGGCGGCGCACGGTGATAAAGCTGTCCATAAAGTTCTGCCAGCTTTTCTGCAGGTTGACGCGCCATTCGCTGATAGAGCTGGAAAGCTCATCGCTATCAGCGTCCATCGGCGAATCGTCATCGTTATTATCGGCCAGCCGCAGGTTATCGATTTGATTCGCCAGCTGATTAACCTTGAGGATCATGCCGTCATAGTCCACCTGGCTTACCGCGGAGAGGGTGGCGATGTCGTCGGTGATCGCCCGGCGGGCGCCGATGAGGCTTGGGTCGTTCATGTCGGCGAGGCTGGCGTCAGCGCTTTTCAGCAGCGCGGCGGCGGTGGTGACATCCTGATCGCTCCACAGCTTACGTCCCGCCAGCTTGACGAGGAAGTCGGCCTGGGCCAGCAGCCAGGTTTTGGCATCGCTACCGGAAATCACCGCCACTTTTTGCTGCAGCTCATCCAACTGTTTGGCCAGCGTCTCCTGCTGGTGTTTGGCTTCGTTTAGCTGGTCGGCCTGCTGTTTGATAACACCTTCCAGTTCACTTTTTTGATTTTCCTGCGCTTTTTGCAGCGCCGCGACCTGGCTTGCTAATTCAGAGGTAGTTGCGTTTTGCCGCGTGGCCTGTTGTTTGTTCAGGCCATACAGGCCGATGCCGGCGGCTATCGCAATGGCGATAGCGATCGCGCTGAGCGCCAGGCTGGTTTTATTGCCTGCCTTCTTCTTCTCAGTGTTCTCTGGCTGTGGTGTGGTCTCCACGGCCTCCCTGGTCTCTTCAACCACGGCGGATTGATTTTGTTGTTCCGTCATTATGGCTTCCAATGTTGAGAGTTATTGTAATGCGCGTAGCAGCGCATCGTTGTCGGCGCTATCGGCAACCTGAATCTCCTGCCAGCCCAGTTCCCGGGCCTGAAGGGCCAGACGTTCGCTGACAACGACAACGCGGCAGTGCAGGAGCCACTGTTCGCGATACCATTGCGGTATTAACGACCATAGCTGCTGCAGCATCTCGCCGCTGGTGACCACCAGCGTGGTGACTCCGCGAGATTGCCAGCGCATCGCTTCTTCTGCGCCATCGTAATGTTTTGCACTACGTTGATAACATTCACAAAATGTGACCCTGGCGCCGCGCTCGGTCAGCGTCGCGCCTAAGAGTTCCCGCCCGCCATTGCCGCGTAGGATCAGCGCATTTTTCCCGGCAATGTTTTGTAATTCAGGTAATTGTAGCAAGACTTCGCTAATTTCCCGATCTAACGGGTAATGGATATGCTGCCCACTGACCGTATGCAGGGCCAGCGCCGTCGTGCGGCCAATGGCAAAATAGCGCGGAGAAGTGGGCCAGGGCAGGCCCTGCTGCTGCAGACGGGCATGGGCGAATTCCACCGCATGCTGGGATAGCGCAAATAGCAGATCGTCGGGTCCCAGTCGGGCAAGCGCATCGCCCAGCGCGGGAAGCTCCCTGCCGGGCGTAAATTCTATCAGCGGAAAGCTCCAGGCCACGCGTCCCATGGCCCGCAGACGGCTGACCAGCGCTTCTCCTTGCGGTAGTGGACGAGTGACCAGGATGCTCATCGCGGGGCTTCTCCATCATAAACCGCCGCGAGAATCTCGCGGGCGCCATTATCCAGAAGCTCTTCCGCCAGCGAGATGCCGAGGGCTTCCGCTTGTTCCGCTGGCCCGCGTCGTTCGCCGCGCACCAGCTGTGAACCATCCGGAGCGCCAACCAGCGCCCGCAGCCACAGTTCCCCGTCCTTCAGTTCCGCATAGCTGCCGATCGGCACCTGGCAGCCGCCTTCGAGGCGGGTGTTCATCGCCCGCTCGGCGCGCACGCGCACCGCCGTTTCCGTATGGTTGAGAGGCGCTAACAGCCCCCGGGTCCATGCATCATCAAGACGGCATTCGATGCCGACCGCGCCCTGGCCGACCGCCGGCAGAGATTGCTCAGGCGACAGCGGCTGGCGAATACGCGCTTCCAGCTGCAGGCGCTTCAGGCCGGCGGCGGCGAGGATGATGGCGTCGTACTCGCCGTTATCCAGCTTACTCAGCCGGGTACCGACGTTACCGCGCAGAGAGCGGATCGCCAGGTCCGGACGGGTGGCGGCCAGCTGGCACTGACGGCGTAAACTTGACGTGCCAACGACGCTGCCGGCCGGCAGTTCGTCAATCGAGGCATAGCGATTGGAGACAAACGCGTCGCGCGGATCGTCGCGCTCGCAGATAGTCACCAGCCCCAGGCCCTCCGGGAATTCCACCGGCACATCTTTCATCGAATGGACGGCGATATCGGCGCGCCCTTCGAGCATGGCGAGCTCTAACTCTTTCACAAATAAGCCTTTGCCCCCCACCTTTGCCAGCGGAGTATCAAGGATGACATCCCCGCGCGTGACCATCGGCACCAGCTCGACCTTCAGTCCGGGATGCGCTTGTTCCAGGCGCGCTTTAACATACTGCGCCTGCCATAGCGCAAGCGGGCTTTGCCGTGTGGCAATTTTCAAAACTTTGTCTAACATGCTTGTTACCGTCATTATCGACCACTATCCATCCTAACATTGTTGTCTTACGGATGTTAGTTTTCACGGTTTATGTGGGAGGTGGCTCCGGCCCACTCTTTTTTAACCTTTCATGCGCGTGGCGGTTGCCGGAGGCGTAGTGAGGAATTTACAGGTAATAAACGGTGCTACACTTGTATGTAGCGCATCTTTCTTTACGGTCAATGAGCAAGGTGTTAAATTGATCACGTTTTAAACCATTTGTCAGTCCGCTGCTCATCACAACCACACCGACGACGAATGGTGACGGTTTTTGTTGAAATACTGAAATCCTCCGTACTATTGTACCTCGGGTTTTTGAACATCAGGCGATATGTCTTGTACCTCTATATTGAGACACTGAAACAGAGACTGGATGCCATCAACCAATTGCGCGTGGATCGCGCGCTTGCTGCCATGGGACCCGCTTTCCAGCAGGTTTACAGTCTACTGCCAACGTTATTACATTATCATCACCCGCTGATGCCGGGTTACCTTGACGGTAACGTTCCCCGTGGCATTTGCCTCTACACGCCTGATGAAACCCAACGCCACTATCTTGAGGAACTGGAACTGCATCGCGGTATGCAGACTCAGGAGCCGCCGAAAGGCGAGCTGCCGATCACCGGCGTCTACTCGATGGGCAGTACTTCCTCCGTCGGCCAGAGCTGCTCTTCCGATCTTGATATCTGGGTATGTCACCAGGCCTGGCTGGATAGCGAAGAGCGTCAGCTGCTGCAGCGAAAATGCAGCCTGCTTGAGAGCTGGGCTGCCTCGCTCGGCGTGGAAGTCAGCTTCTTCCTGATCGACGAAAACCGTTTCCGTCATAACGAAAGCGGTAGCCTCGGCGGCGAAGACTGCGGTTCGACCCAGCATATCCTGTTGCTTGATGAGTTCTACCGCACCGCGGTGCGCCTCGCCGGCAAGCGTATTCTGTGGAATATGGTACCGTGCGATGAAGAAGAGCATTACGATGATTACGTGATGGGGCTGTATGCCCAGGGCGTGCTGACGCCTAACGAATGGCTCGATCTCGGCGGCCTCAGTTCGCTGTCGGCGGAAGAGTACTTCGGCGCCAGCCTGTGGCAGCTGTATAAAAGTATCGACTCCCCCTATAAAGCGGTGCTGAAAACGCTGCTGCTGGAAGCCTACTCCTGGGAATACCCCAATAACCGCCTGTTAGCGAAAGATATCAAACAGCGTCTGCACGACGGGGAGATTGTCTCCTTCGGCCTCGACCCGTACTGCATGATGCTGGAGCGCGTGACCACCTATCTGCAGGCCATAGAAGATGAAACCCGCCTCGATCTGGTGCGCCGCTGCTTCTACCTGAAAGTTTGTGAAAAACTCAGCCGCGAACGCGCCTGCGTCGGCTGGCGTCGCGAAGTCGTCAGCCAGTTGGTGAATGCCTGGGGCTGGGACGAAAAGCGTCTGATGATGCTCGACAACCGCGCCAACTGGAAAATCGATGAAGTGCGCAAGGCGCACAACGAACTGCTCGACGCCATGATGCAGAGCTATCGTAATCTGATCCGCTTCGCGCGGCGCAATAACCTTAGCGTCTCCGCCAGCCCGCAGGATATTGGCGTGCTGACCCGTAAGCTGTATGCGGCCTTTGAAGCGCTGCCGGGGAAAGTGACGCTGGTAAACCCGCAAATTTCGCCGGATCTGTCGGAACCGAACCTGACCTTTATCCACGTGCCGCCGGGCCGTGCCAACCGTACCGGTTGGTATCTGTACAACCGCGCGCCGGACATGGAATCGATCATCAGCCATCAGCCGCTGGAATATAACCGTTATCTTAATAAACTGGTGGCCTGGGCCTGGTTTAACGGCCTGCTGACCTCACGCACCCGCCTGTTTATTAAGGGCAACGGCATCGTCGATCTGGCGAAGCTGCAGGAGATGGTGGCCGACGTGTCGCACCACTTCCCGCTGCGCCTGCCGGCGCCGACGCCAAAGGCGCTGTACAGCCCGTGCGAAATCCGCCACCTGGCGATTATCGTCAACCTCGAATATGACCCAACCGCGGCCTTCCGCAACCAGGTGGTGCACTTCGATTTCCGTAAGCTGGATGTTTTCAGCTTCGGCGAAGAGCAAAAATGCCTGATCGGCAGCGTCGACCTGCTGTATCGCAACTCGTGGAACGAAGTGCGTACGCTGCACTTTAACGGCGAACAGGCGATGATCGAGGCGCTGAAAACGATCCTCGGCAAAATGCACCAGGACGCCGCGCCGCCGGACAGCGTGGAGGTGTTCTGCTATAGCCAGCACCTGCGCGGCCTGATCCGCACCCGCGTGCAGCAGATGATCTCCGAATGTATCGAACTGCGTCTCTCCAGTACCCGCCAGGATACCGGGCGCTTCAAAGCGCTGCGCGTCTCCGGCCAGACGTGGGGGCTGTTCTTCGAGCGGCTTAACGTTTCGGTGCAGAAGCTGGAAAACGCCATTGAGTTCTACGGCGCTATCTCGCACAACAAGCTGCACGGGCTGTCGGTGCAGGTGGAAACCAATCACGTTAAGCTGCCGGCGGTGGTGGATGGCTTCGCCAGCGAAGGGATTATTCAGTTCTTCTTTGAAGACGCGGATAACAACGACAGCGGCTTTAACATCTATATTCTTGATGAGAGCAACCGCGCCGAGGTCTATCATCACTGCGAGGGCAGTAAAGAGGAGCTGGTGCGCGACGTCAGCCGCTTCTATTCGTCATCGCACGATCGTTTCACCTACGGCTCCAGCTTTATCAACTTCAACCTGCCGCAGTTCTATCAGATTGTCGAGGTAGACGGGCGCACCCAGGTGATCCCTTTCCGCACTCAGGCGATTGCCGCCGCGATACCCACCAGCCAGGACGTTACCGCCTCGCCGGTGCTGCAGCAGCGCTACTCGTAGATTTGGCCCGGATAAGGCGTGAGCCGCTATCCGCAGATATTCCCTGCTGGCACTGCGCTTAGCAGGGCTACGGTTCTAAGTCGTCGGGTAGCCCGGATAAGGCGCGATGCGCCGCTATCCGGGAAACACGTCATTAACGGAATTTCACCGTCTCACCGGCCTGCTGGCTCGCAGCCTGCTCCAGCAGATCCCAGAAGGTTTCGCCGCTGCGATCGCAGATCCACTCGTCGCCTTTGAGATCGAAGTGATAGCCGCCCTGTTTGGTGGCCAGCCACACCTGGTGCAGCGGCTCCTGACGGTTAATAATGATTTTGCTGCCGTTTTCAAAGCTGATGGTCAGCACGCCGCCGTTGATTTCGCAGTCGATGTCGCTATCGCCGTCCCAGTCGTCCAGACGTTCTTCGATGGTCATCCACAGGCTATCGGCCAGGCGATGGAATTCACTGTCGTTCATAATTTGATTCTGCTTTTTTGATTTTTGAAGATGGGTCGCAGTATAGCGCGAAACAAAAGCGCGCGCAGTCGGATGCTAAAGGCTTGCTTTTACGTCTTCTCCTGCGATGATAGAAAGCAGAAAGAATGAATCACGGGCAACTATCAATGAAAAACGTTTTTCCTACGCTTGCCGTTTTGTTTGCGATCTTCAGCCTGACCGGCTGCGGTCTGAAAGGGCCTCTCTATTTCCCACCGGCGGACAAAACCGCGCCGCCGCCGACCAAACCGGTTAACCCTGGCATTCAGAGCGCAACGCCGGATCGTAACGATCGTGGCGATACCGGTGGTCCGAGCCAGGTCAATTACTAACGATAACGTTCTGTTCCGCGCAACTGGAGTAGATGATGCAGTTCTCTAAAATGCATGGCCTTGGCAACGATTTTATGGTCGTTGACGCGGTAACGCAGAATGTTTTTTTCTCGCCGGAGCTGATTCGCCGCCTGGCGGATCGCCACCTTGGCGTCGGGTTCGATCAGCTATTGGTCGTCGAACCGCCCTACGATCCGGATCTGGATTTCCACTACCGGATCTTTAACGCCGACGGCAGCGAAGTGTCGCAGTGCGGCAACGGCGCGCGCTGTTTTGCCCGCTTCGTCCGGCTGAAAGGCCTGACCAATAAACGTGATATCCGCGTGAGTACGGCCAACGGGCGTATGGTATTAAGCGTAACGGAAGACGATCTGGTGCGGGTGAACATGGGCGAGCCCAACTTCGAGCCGTCCCAGGTGCCGTTCCGCGCCAACAAAGCGGAAAAGACCTATATCATGCGTGCCGCCGAGCAGACAGTATTGTGCGGCGTGGTGTCCATGGGAAATCCGCACTGCGTCATCCAGGTTGATGATGTGGATACGGCAGCGGTGGAAACTCTCGGCCCGGTGATGGAAAGCCATGAGCGTTTTCCGGAGCGCGCCAATATCGGCTTTATGCAGGTGGTCGGCCGGTCTCATATCCGTCTGCGCGTCTACGAACGCGGCGCGGGGGAAACCCAGGCCTGCGGCAGCGGCGCCTGCGCCGCGGTGGCGGTGGGGATCCAGCAGGGGCTGCTGGCGGAAACGGTACGCGTGGAATTACCCGGCGGTCGTCTTGATATCGCCTGGAAAGGCCCGGGCCAGCCGCTGTTTATGACCGGCCCGGCGGCCCATGTCTATGATGGATTTATTCATTTATGAAACCAATCGGGGAAGAACAGCAGGAGGTTGCCAGCGCGTTGAACGATCGCGCAGTGGTGGACTATCTGTTGCAACATCCTGAATTTTTTATTCGTAATGCCGCCCAGGTCGAACATCTCCGCGTCCCGCATCCGGTACGCGGTACGATTTCGCTGGTGGAGTGGCACATGATGCGGGCGCGTAACCATATTCATGTGCTGGAAGAGAATATGTCGCTGCTGATGGAGCAGGCGGTCGCTAATGAAAGCCTGTTCCAGCGCCTGCTGCAGCTGCAAACGCGGCTGGCGGCGGCGGAGAGCCTCGACGATATGCTCAACCGCCTTCACCGCTGGGCACGCGAGCTGGGGCTGGCGGGCGCCACGGTGCGCCTGTTTCCTGACTGCTGGCGCCTCGGCGCGCCCTCGAAGTTTACCCATCTGGCATTAAACCGGCAGGCGTTTGAGCCGATCCGTATTCAACGTCTGGGCCAGGCGCGCCACTATCTTGGACCGCTGAACGGCCCGGAGCTGCTGGTGGTGCTGCCGGAGGCGAAGGCCATTGGGTCTGTGGCGATATCGCTGCTGGGGGGCGATAATGCCCCGGGGGTGATGCTCTTCAGCAGCCGCGATGCGCAGCATTATCAGCCAGGGCAGGGGACGCAGCTGTTGCAGGAGATTGCCCAGATGCTGCCCGGCCTGCTGGAGCGCTGGATTGAACGCGCATGACCGATTCTCCTCTCTTCTCCGCCGTCGCCCGCTTTCTTCGCCATCTTGGCGTTGAACGCCAGCTCAGCCCGATCACGTTACTGAATTACCAGCGACAGCTGGACGCGCTGATCGCCCTGGCGGATGAGGCGGGCCTGAAAAGCTGGTCGCAGTGCGATGCCGCTCAGGTGCGAAGCTTTGCGGTGCGTAGTCGCCGCGCGGGGTTAGGCCCGGCAAGCCTGGCGCTTCGCCTGTCGGCGCTGCGCAGTTTCTTCGACTGGCTGGTCGGCCAGGGCGAGCTCAGCGCCAATCCGGCGAAGGGGATTGCCGCGCCGAAAATTCCCCGCCACCTGCCAAAAAATATTGACGTCGATGACGTCAATCGACTGCTGGATATCGATCTCAACGATCCGCTGGCGGTGCGCGATCGGGCGATGCTGGAGGTGATGTACGGCGCGGGATTGCGTTTGTCCGAACTGGTCAACCTGGATATCAAACACCTCGATCTCGAAAGCGGTGAGGTCTGGGTGATGGGCAAAGGCAGCAAGGAGCGTCGTTTGCCGATCGGTCGCAACGCGGTGGCATGGATTGAGCACTGGCTGGATTTGCGCGGCCTGTTCGGTACCGATGACGACGCGCTGTTTTTGTCGAAGCTGGGCAAACGTATTTCGGCGCGCAACGTACAGAAGCGATTCGCCGAGTGGGGCATTAAGCAGGGGCTGAACAGCCATGTGCACCCGCACAAGCTGCGCCACTCCTTTGCCACCCATATGCTGGAGTCGAGCGGCGATCTGCGCGGCGTGCAGGAGCTGCTGGGGCATGCTAACCTCTCCACCACCCAAATCTATACCCATCTTGATTTTCAACACCTTGCCTCGGTGTACGATGCCGCGCATCCGCGCGCTAAACGGGGGAAATAATGCGTTTTTACCGACCTCTGGGCCAGATTTCCGCGCTGACGTTTGACCTGGACGATACCCTTTACGATAACCGCCCGGTGATTGACCGGACGATGCACGAGTCGCTGGGCTTTGTGCGCAGCTACCATCCTTCGCTCAGCCAGTTCGACGCCCATGAGCTTAATCAGCTGCGTCAGACGCTGCTGGCTGCTGAACCTGAGATTTATCATGACGTGACCGTCTGGCGCCACCGTGCGCTGGAGTTAGGTATGCGTAATGCCGGGCTCTCCGCCGAAGCGGCGAAAGCGGGGGCCGATGCGGCGATGGAACACTTCGCTCACTGGCGCAGCCGCGTCGATGTTCCGCAGGAGACCCACGATACGCTGGCGAAGCTGGCGGAGAAGTGGCCGCTGGTGGCCATTACCAATGGCAACGCCCGCCCGGAACTGTTCGGTCTGAGCGACTATTTCCGCTTCGTGCTGCGCGCCGGGCCGGATGGCCGCTCCAAGCCGTTTGCCGACATGTACCACCTTGCGGCGGAGCGTCTGAATGTGCCGCTCGGGCAGATTCTGCACGTCGGCGATGATCTGACCACCGACGTGGCCGGCGCTATTCGCTGTGGGATGCAGGCCTGCTGGATCAAACCGCAAGGCGCGGACCTGATGCACACCGCGGACAGCCGCCTGCTGCCGCATATTGAAATTTCACGGTTGGCATCTCTGACCTCGCTGATATAATCACCAGTCACTCTGTATATATTAACAGGGGTTCGTGGAACCCCTTCTCTTCCGGCGGTGCCAATGGACGTTTCTTACCTGCTCGACAGCCTTAATGACAAACAACGTGAAGCCGTAGCGGCCTCGCGCACCAATATGCTGGTTCTGGCAGGGGCGGGCAGTGGTAAGACGCGCGTTCTGGTGCACCGTATCGCCTGGCTGCTGAGCGTGGAGAACTGTTCCCCGTATTCCATTATGGCGGTGACCTTTACCAACAAAGCGGCGGCGGAGATGCGCCACCGTATCGGCCAGCTGATGGGCACCACCCAGGGCGGCATGTGGGTGGGCACCTTCCACGGCCTGGCGCACCGTTTGCTGCGCGCGCACCATCTGGATGCCAACCTGCCGCAGGACTTCCAAATCCTCGACAGCGAAGACCAGCTGCGTCTGCTGAAGCGTCTGATTAAGGCGATGAATCTCGATGAGAAACAGTGGCCGCCGCGCCAGGCGATGTGGTACATCAACAGCCAGAAAGATGAAGGACTGCGCCCGCATCATATTCAGAGCTACGGCAACCCGGTCGAGCAGACCTGGCAGAAGGTCTATCAGGCCTATCAGGAAGCCTGCGACCGCGCCGGGCTGGTGGACTTCGCCGAGCTGCTGCTGCGCGCCCACGAGCTGTGGCTGAACAAACCGCATATCCTGCAGCACTACCGCGAGCGCTTCACCAATATCCTCGTCGATGAATTCCAGGATACCAACAACATTCAGTACGCCTGGATCCGCCTGCTGGCGGGCGATACCGGCAAGGTGATGATCGTCGGCGATGACGATCAGTCTATCTATGGCTGGCGCGGCGCGCAGGTCGAGAACATTCAGCGCTTCCTTAACGACTTCCCCGGCGCGGAAACCATCCGCCTGGAGCAGAACTATCGCTCGACCAGCAATATTCTCAGCGCTGCCAACGCCCTGATTGAAAACAACAACGGTCGGCTGGGCAAAAAGCTGTGGACCGACGGCGCCGACGGCGAGCCGATTTCGCTGTACTGCGCCTTCAACGATCTCGACGAAGCGCGCTTTGTGGTGAACCGAATTAAAACCTGGCAGGAGAACGGCGGTGCGCTGGAGCAATGCGCCATTCTCTATCGCAGTAACGCCCAGTCGCGCGTGCTGGAAGAGGCCCTCCTGCAGGCCAGTATGCCGTACCGTATCTACGGCGGCATGCGCTTCTTCGAGCGTCAGGAAATCAAAGACGCGCTCTCTTACCTGCGCCTTATCGCCAACCGCAACGACGACGCGGCCTTTGAGCGCGTAGTCAATACGCCGACCCGCGGCATTGGCGACCGCACGCTGGACGTGGTGCGCCAGACGTCGCGCGATCGCCAGCTGACGCTATGGCAGGCCAGTCGCGAGCTATTGAAAGAAAAAGCGCTGGCCGGTCGCGCCGCCAGCGCCCTGCAGCGCTTTATGGAGCTGATTGACGCGCTGGCGCAGGAGACCACCGATATGCCGCTGCACGTTCAGACCGATCGGGTGATTAAAGACTCCGGCCTGCGCGCGATGTACGAGCAGGAGAAAGGCGAGAAGGGCCAGACCCGTATTGAAAACTTAGAGGAGCTGGTGACGGCGACGCGCCAGTTCAGCTACAACGAAGAAGATGAAGATCTGATGCCGCTGCAGGCGTTTCTCTCCCACGCCGCGCTGGAAGCGGGCGAGGGGCAGGCGGACACCTGGCAGGACGCGGTTCAGCTGATGACCCTGCACTCGGCGAAAGGGCTGGAGTTCCCGCAGGTGTTCATCGTCGGCGTCGAAGAAGGGATGTTCCCGAGCCAGATGGCCCTTGATGAAGGCGGCCGCCTGGAGGAGGAGCGTCGCCTGGCCTACGTCGGCGTAACGCGCGCCATGCAGAAGCTGACGCTGACCTATGCGGAAACCCGCCGTCTGTACGGGAAAGAGGTTTATCACCGTCCGTCGCGCTTTATCGGCGAGCTGCCGCAGGAGTGCGTAGAAGAAGTGCGTCTGCGAGCCACGGTGAGCCGCCCGGTAAACCATCAGCGACTGGGCGCGCCGATTGCCGAGAGCGATACCGGCTACAAGTTAGGCCAGCGCGTACGGCATCCGAAGTTTGGCGAAGGCACTATTGTCAACCTCGAAGGCAGCGGCGAGCACAGCCGACTGCAGGTGGCTTTTCAGGGCCAGGGAATCAAATGGCTGGTGGCGGCTTACGCCCGGCTGGAGGCAGTGTAACTTTAAGAAAAATATCATTATTTTGTAATATTCTGCTACCTTTATACGTTAAGGCGCCTGATTTGCGCTTTCGCGTTCCGTTGCGTGTTGACGCCGATTTTGCGCTGGCGTAACATGCGCGCACGATTACGCTAAGAGGACATTCGCCTTGGACACACCCAGTAGATGCTGGCTCAACTTCCTGTCATTCAGGAACAACTCCTAAGGCTATCCTCTTATGCTGATAGCCTTAGCGGTTGTCAGCGACCTGCCCCATTCCCGTCGCGCTGAGTCAGGCTTAATGGTCTGAAACCCAATTTGTTTCTGTGTGCCCACCGAACTGTCCGATAATTTTTTTGCATTGGGAGTCCCGGTCATGCTGAGCGCATTTCAACTGGAAAACAATCGTTTAACGCGCCTGGAAGCCGATGAGATCAAACACCTCGCCAGCTCGGTGTGGGTCGATCTGGTCGAGCCTGACGACGATGAGCGAAGCCGCGTGCAGACGGAACTGGGTCAAAACCTGGCGACGCGCCCGGAACTGGAAGATATCGAAGCCTCCGCGCGTTTCTTTGAAGATGAAGACGGGTTACACATCCACTCGTTCTTCTTTTTTGAAGATGCCGACGATCACGCCGGCAACTCTACCGTGGCGTTTACCATCCGCGAAGGCCGCCTGTTCACACTGCGCGAGCGCGAACTACCCGCTTTCCGCCTCTACCGTATGCGCGTGCGTAACCAGACGCTGGTCGACGGCAACGCCTACGAACTGCTGCTCGACCTGTTCGAGACCAAAATCGAGCAGCTGGCGGATGAAATTGAAAACATCTACAGCGACCTGGAAAAGCTGAGCCGCGTCATTATGGAAGGCCATCAGGGCGACGAGTACGACGAAGCGCTGTCGACGCTGGCGGAACTGGAAGATATCGGCTGGAAGGTGCGCCTCTGTCTGATGGATACCCAGCGCGCGCTGAACTTCCTCGTGCGCAAGGCGCGCCTGCCGGCGGGCCAGCTGGAGCAGGCGCGGGAGATCCTGCGCGATATCGAATCTCTGCTGCCGCACAACGAATCGCTGTTCCAGAAGGTGAACTTCCTGATGCAGGCGGCGATGGGTTTTATCAATATCGAGCAGAACCGCATCATCAAGATCTTCTCGGTGGTCTCGGTGGTATTCCTGCCGCCAACTCTGGTGGCCTCCAGCTACGGGATGAACTTTGAATTTATGCCGGAGCTGCATTGGAGCTTTGGTTATCCGGGAGCCATCGTGTTTATGATGCTGGCCGGCCTGGCGCCATATCTCTACTTCAAGCGTAAAAACTGGCTGTAAAAAAAGGGAGCGTCGGCTCCCTTCTTTACTGGCTGATGCAGGCTTAGCCTCTGCGCAACCGGCGTTGGGTATACAGCGCATCGACGATAAACACCGCCAGCGCGACCCAGATAAAGCCAAAGGTCACCATTTTATCCTTGCCCGGCACTTCGCCGTAGAATGTCACCGCCAGCAGGAACATCAGCGTTGGACCGATGTACTGGAAAAAGCCCAGCGTGGAGAGCCGCAGACGCGTTGCCGCCCCGGTAAAGCACAGCAAAGGGATGGTGGTCACCACGCCCGCGGCCATCAGCAGCAGATTGAGCGACCAGGGGTTCTCGCCCATATGGCTGGTCGGGCTGTCGGTGATGCCGAACAACCAGATTGCCGCCACCGGCAGCAGCCACAGCGTTTCCACCAGCATGCCGGTTTGCGCATCGACAGCAATTTTCTTTCGCACCAGGCCGTAAAAGGCAAAACTGAAAGCCAGCCCAAGACCGATTATCGGCAGCGAACCAAAGGTCCACAGCTGGACCAGCACGCCGCAAAAGGCGAGGATCACCGCCAGCCACTGCAGACGACGAAAGCGTTCGCCGAGGAAAATCATCCCCAACAAAATATTCACCAGCGGGTTGATAAAGTAGCCGAGGCTGGCTTCCAGCATATGGTGGTTATTCACCGCCCAGATGAACAACAGCCAGTTACCGCCGACCAGCACTGCCGAGAGCGCCAGCAGGAAGATCTTGCGCGGCGTTTTCAGCAGCTTTTTCACCTGTGGCCACTGGCGGCTGACGCTGATGAGCGCCACCATGAAGAAGAAAGACCAGATCACGCGATGGGTCAGAATTTCATCGGCGGGAACATAGTAGATAAGTTTGAAGTACGCTGGCGCGATACCCCAGATAAAGTAGGCGGCGAGGGCCAGAATGATCCCCAACCGCGTCTGTTTCGCATCCATCGGTAAAATCCATTGCCAAAGAGAGTGATGTTACTCGATTTTGGCCAATCAACCCACCATATAGGTGGCCGTTGCGCTGGCAATATAGACCTGAGCTTCGTTATGCAGTTCCACGCGGGCAACCGCCACTTTATTGCCGGCGCGCAGCAGGGTGCTGGTGGCGGTAAAACGTTCGCCGCGGCCCGGACGCAGGTAGTCCACGCGCAGGTCGATGGTTCCCATACGGGAAAGCCGTTGGCGCAACTCTTCTTCGTTGATGGTGTCATGGCGGGTAAGGGTACTGCCGACGCAGACCAGGCCAGCGGCAACGTCCAGCGCGGAGGCGATCACCCCGCCATGCAGAATGCTTTGCGCCCAGTTGCCGACCATCATCGGCTGATTATTAAAGCTAAGCTGGGCAAACGCTTTTTCGTAGCGTTCCAGTTCGAGACCGAGGGCGCGGTTAAACGGCATGTGATAGACGAAAATCTCCCCTACCAGTTTCAGGGCTGCTTCGGCAGTAAGTTCAGACATAACACCGGTTCCATTCGTTAATAAAATGTTGATTTTATGCTTCTAAAATATTGATTTCCACTTTCGGAGCGGATTAGGGGGCAGGTGATTAATAAACAGGTAGAATGGCTTCAGGTTAAACAAAAATAAAAACTATTTTTCAGGAGACCAGCATGCGTATCTCTTTGGCCTGCCTGGTGGCGCTGTGCGCGCTACCGGCCGGTGTTATGGCGCAGGACGCGTCGGTACACGACAAACCGGCAGTGCGCGGCAGCATTATCGCCAACCTGCTCCAGGACCATGATAATCCTTTCCTGCTCTACCCTTATGAGAGCAACTATCTGCTCTATACGTGGACCAGCGACCTCAATAAAGAGGCGATCCGCAGCTATGACTGGGCCGAAAATGCCCGTAAAGATGAAGTGAAGTTTCAGCTAAGCCTGGCGTTCCCGCTGTGGCGCGGTATCCTGGGCGATAATTCGCTGCTGGGCGCGTCCTATACCCAGAAATCCTGGTGGCAGCTCTCTAACAGCAAAGAGTCGGCGCCGTTTCGCGAAACCAATTATGAACCCCAGCTGTTTTTGGGCTTTGCGACCGACTACCAGTTTGCCGGCTGGACGCTGCGCGATATCGAGATGGGGTATAACCACGACTCGAATGGGCGTTCCGACCCCACCTCGCGCAGCTGGAATCGGCTTTATGCCCGCCTGATGGCGCAAAACGGTAACTGGCTGGTGGAAGTGAAGCCCTGGTATGTGGTGGGCAACACCGATGATAACCCGGATATCACCAATTATATGGGCTATTACCGGCTGAAGGTGGGCTACCAGCTGGGAGAGGCGATCCTCAGCGCGCAGGGGCAATACAACTGGAACACCGGCTACGGCGGGGCGGAACTTGGCGTGAGCTATCCCATTACCAAACATGTTCGCGCCTATACGCAGATCTACAGCGGCTATGGCGAGTCGCTTATCGACTATAACTTTAACCAAACGCGCGTCGGCGTCGGGCTAATGCTCAACGATCTGTTTTAATCGTTGCACTCTGGCTCGCAGGCGCTGAAAATAGCGCCTGTTTTCTTTTCAGGCAAATGGGGTCAACGTGGCACAGGCGGAAGTATTAAATCAGGAATCGCTGGCTAAGCAGGTTTTACAAGAGACCTTCGGCTACCAGCAGTTCCGTCCTGGCCAGGAAACGATTATCGAGACGGCGCTCGAAGGCCGGGACTGCCTGGTGGTCATGCCGACCGGTGGCGGCAAGTCGCTGTGCTATCAGGTGCCGGCGCTGGTCATGGGCGGTCTGACGGTCGTGGTCTCACCGCTGATCTCGCTGATGAAGGACCAGGTCGATCAGCTGCTGGCCAACGGCGTGGCGGCGGCTTGTCTGAACTCGACGCAAAGCCGCGAGCAGCAGCAGGAGGTGATGGCCGGCTGCCGCAGCGGGCAGGTTCGTCTGCTGTATATCGCGCCGGAACGGCTGATGCTGGATAACTTTCTTGAGCATCTGGCGAACTGGAACCTGGCGATGCTGGCGGTAGACGAGGCGCACTGTATCTCGCAGTGGGGCCATGACTTCCGTCCGGAATATGCCGCGCTGGGCCAGCTGCGTCAGCGGATGCCGCAGATCCCGTTTATGGCGTTGACCGCCACCGCCGATGATACCACCCGCCGCGATATCGTCCGCCTGCTGGGGCTTAACGATCCGCTGATTCAGGTCAGCAGCTTCGACCGGCCAAACATCCGCTATATGCTGATGGAGAAATTCAAGCCGCTCGATCAGCTGATGCGCTACGTTCAGGATCAGCGCGGCAAATCGGGCATTATCTACTGCAACAGCCGTTCGAAAGTGGAAGACACCGCCGCCAGGCTGCAAAGCCGCGGTATTAGCGCGGCGGCTTACCATGCCGGTCTGGAAAACGACGTGCGCGCCGAGGTGCAGGAGAAATTCCAGCGCGACGATCTGCAGATCGTGGTGGCGACGGTGGCCTTCGGGATGGGCATTAACAAGCCGAACGTCCGCTTTGTGGTGCATTTTGATATTCCGCGCAATATTGAATCCTACTATCAGGAGACCGGCCGCGCCGGGCGTGATGGCCTGCCAGCGGAAGCGATGCTGTTTTACGATCCGGCGGATATGGCGTGGCTGCGCCGCTGTCTGGAAGAAAAACCCGCCGGGCCGCTACAGGATATCGAACGGCATAAGCTGAATGCGATGGGGGCGTTTGCCGAAGCGCAGACCTGTCGCCGTCTGGTGTTGCTGAACTATTTTGGCGAAGGGCGTCAGGAGCCGTGCGGCAACTGCGATATCTGTCTTGACCCGCCAAAGCAGTACGATGGCTTAATGGACGCCCGCAAGGCGCTTTCAACGATTTACCGGGTCAATCAACGCTTCGGAATGGGTTACGTGGTGGAGGTCCTGCGCGGGGCCAACAACCAGCGCATCCGAGAGATGGGCCACGATAAGCTGCCGGTTTACGGTATCGGCCGGGAGCAAAGTCACGAGCACTGGGTGAGCGTGATCCGCCAGCTGATCCACCTTGGGCTGGTGACGCAGAATATCGCCCAGCACTCCGCGCTGCAGCTGACCGAAGCCGCGCGACCGGTGCTGCGTGGCGAAGTGCCGCTGCAGCTCGCCGTGCCGCGTATCGTGGCGCTGAAGCCAAAGGCGATGCAGAAATCCTTTGGCGGCAATTACGACCGTAAACTGTTCGCCAAGCTGCGCAAATTACGTAAAGCGATCGCCGACGAAGAGAACATCCCGCCATATGTGGTCTTCAACGACGCGACGCTTATCGAGATGGCCGAACAATCGCCGCTGACCGCCGGCGAAATGCTCAGCGTCAACGGCGTGGGGACACGCAAGCTCGAGCGTTTCGGAAAGCCGTTTATGGCGCTGATTCGGGCGCATGTTGATGGCGACGATGAGTAGTCAGCTGGCTGAAAAAGTGCCAGAATAGTTTCTCTCTTCATTATTTTCCTGCGAGTTAACTATGCTGATGCTTTTCCTCACCGTGGCGCTGGTGCATATCATTGCGCTGATGAGCCCGGGGCCGGACTTTTTCTTTGTCTCACAAACGGCCATCAGCCGCTCGCGCAGAGAGGCGATGATGGGTGTGCTGGGGATCACCTGCGGCGTCATGGTCTGGGCGGGAGTGGCGCTGCTCGGCCTGAACCTGATCCTCGCCCGGATGGCGTGGCTGCATAACATTATAATGGTCGGCGGGGGCCTGTATCTATGCTGGATGGGCTACCAGATGCTGCGTGGCGCGCTGAAAAAAGAGAAGGTGGCCTCGGCGGAGCCGCAGGTGGAGCTGGCCCGCAGCGGACGCAGCTTCGTGAAGGGATTGCTGACCAATCTGGCGAATCCGAAAGCGATTATCTACTTCGGCTCGGTGTTTTCGCTGTTCGTGGGTGACAGCGTCGGCGCCGGCGCGCGCTGGGGCATTTTCCTGCTGATTATCGTTGAGACGCTGGCCTGGTTTATGGTGGTTGCCAGCCTGTTCGCCCTGCCGGGGATGCGCCGCGGCTATCAGCGGATGGCGAAGTGGATCGACGGTATCGCCGGTACGCTGTTTGCGGGCTTCGGCATCCACCTGATTATCTCGCGTTAACCGGCATGCTGTTTCCCCACCCGGTTGTTTCCGGGTGGGAAAGTATCAGTGGCGAAGCCGCTGCAGCTCGTCTTCAGACAGACCGGTCATTTCCATAATCGCCTGGTCATCAATACCGCGACTGCGCATCGCTTCGGCAACCTGCACCAGAGCCTGGTGTTTACCTTCTTTTATGCCTTGCTGTACGCCTTCCCTGATGCCTTTCTCCATACCTTCTGCAAGCCATGTTTCCGCCAGCGTCATCAGTAATCCTCCATGCTGCGGCACGCGCTGTGCCAGCCCGTACAAGAGTGTCCGAGTATCTTCGGCATCCCCTGCCTGAGCCATATAGTTTACCAATACGGTGATTTGTTGTCCGCTCATCTGCTCCAGCATTAAGAGGTGGGTCAACTTATCCAGCAATTGCGCCATATCGCGCTGGCGGATGTGCTTTTGCACCAGCGTCAGGGCTGCCATGCTGCGGTGCTGCATGATGTCGTCGTCGGGGATCACCGTGATATCGACCAGCGGAAACGCCCCGCTATAGAGCTGGCTGGCGGTCTCAGGATCGGCAAAATTATCCAGCCAGCGCATCGACCAGGGATAGGGGCTGCGTCGTCCCTGATAGAAGAGAATAGGGATAACCAGAGGCAGCGTTTTATGGCCGCTCTCCAGGTGCCGCTGCATGGCGGCGATGGCATAGCGCATTAAGCGAAAGGCCATCAGCTTATCGGGTGCGCTCTGGTGCTCGATCAGAACATGGACATAGCCCGCACCGCGGGTGGTTTCCAGCGAATAAAGGATATCGCTGTAGTAAGGCCTGAGATCGTCTTCGAGAAAGCTGCCGGATTCCAGACGCAGGGTGTCCAGTTTGCAGATCTGTGTTAATGACGGAGGCAGGTGGAGCTCGATAAAATCGCGCGCCGTCTCTACCCGTGAGAGAAAAGTTTTAAATACCGCATCATGAGGGGTCGCCGTTTCCGCCATTGCCGTTCATCCATGAATCACGTATCTGGCGGCATCCTGGCACGGCGGGTTCAGCGCCGACAGCGGGCAAAAACATTAATTACCCACTTTGCGCGCCGGCTCGCGCAGAGAGAAAGCGTCGTTCACCTGGCGAACCTCTCTTTGCGAGCGAGATTCCATGATTCAGGCATGGCGGGCGGAGGCGAGCAGCGCCCCGACCAGCATAAACAGTGAACCAAAGACTTTGTTCAACGCCTTCATCTGCTTTGGCCCTTTGATCCATGCGGAAATGCGCTGCGCCAGGGTCGCATAGCCAATCATCACAATGATATCGACGACGATGGTGGTGACGCCCAGAACGATATATTGCATCACCTGCGGCTGGTGCGGCAGGATAAACTGCGGAAACAGGGCGGCCAGAAAAACAATGCTTTTGGGATTGGTGAGATTTACGAACACCGCGCGCTGAAACAGTTTGCCGCGCGTCTGCGCCTTCGCCAGCGTATTCAGGTCGATCGCCCCTGCCGCCCGCCATTGCTGGATACCCAGCCAGATCAGGTAGGCGGCGCCGGCCCACTTCAGCACCTCAAAGGCCAGCACCGAGCGGGAGAAGAGAGTGCCGAGACCAACGCCAACCAGCACGATATGAATGGCCAGCCCAGTCTGCAAACCGGCAATCGACGCCGCCGCGCCGCGGTATCCGTGGTTAATGGAAGTGGTCATGGTATTAATCGCTCCGGAACCCGGCGACAGGCTGAGAATAATTGATGTCAGCAGGTAGGCGAACCACCACTCAATGGTCATGAGAAACTCCCTGATTGTCTGTTTTTATGCCACAATACGCTATTGTGTCAGCATTGTGTGATACACGGTAAAAAAACGATTTTCAGCGGTTAACAGGGGTGTAAACCCGATGTTTGGGCAGAAAAAGGACTGGGAAACACGAGAAAACGCGTTTGCGGCCTTTAGCATGGGGCCGCTGACGGATTTCTGGCGACAGCGCGAAGAAGCTGAATTTAAAGGCGTCGACGATGTACCGGTACGCTTTGTCCGCTTTTGCGCGCAACATAACGATCGTCTGGTGTTGATTTGCCCCGGGCGCATTGAAAGCTACGTGAAGTATGCTGAAGTGGCCTACGATCTCTTTCACTGCGGCTTTGACGTGATGATCATTGACCATCGCGGGCAGGGACGCTCGGGCCGCCTGCTCTCAGATACCCACCGCGGACACGTGGTTAACTTCAGCGACTATGTTGATGACCTGGCCGCGCTCTGGCAGCAGCAGGTGGTTCCTGGATACTGGCGAAAACGGTTTATCCTTGCTCATTCTATGGGCGGAGCGATTGCCACGCTTTTTCTGCAACGTTACCGGGCGCATTGCGATGCAATAGCGCTCTGCGCGCCGATGTTCGGGATTATCATTCGGCTGCCGGACTGGATGGTGCGCCATATTCTCGACTGGGCTGAGGGCCATCAGCGCATTCGCGAAGAGTATGCCATCGGCACCGGGCGCTGGCGGGCGCTGCCTTTTGCCGTTAACGTGCTGACGCACAGTCGGCAACGCTATCGTCGCAACCTGCGCTTCTATGCCGATGAGCCGCGGCTGCAGGTCGGCGGTCCGACCTGGCACTGGGTGCGTGAGGGCATGCTGGCCGGCGACGAAGTGCTGGCGAATGTGGAAAAAGATACCGCCCCGACGCTGCTTTTACAGGCGGAGGAGGAGCGGGTGGTCGATAATCTGATGCACGACCGCTATTGCGAATTACGGGCCGCTGCCGGCCATCCCTGTGAGGGCGGTAAGCCGCTCGTCATTGAAGGGGCATATCATGAGATCCTTTTTGAAAAGGACGCTATGCGCTCAGTCGCGCTCAATGCCATCGTCGAGTTTTTCAATCGACATACTTAATCCGACGATAACGCTCGTCGCCCTGCTTAGAGGTTAACTTTTTTATGTACCAGGTTGTTGCGTCTGATTTAGACGGCACGCTGCTTTCCCCCGATCATTTCCTGACCCCGTATGCCAAAGAGACGCTGAAGCTGCTTACCGCCCGTGGGATCAATTTCGTCTTCGCCACCGGCCGTCACTACATCGACGTCGGGCAAATCCGCGATAATCTCGGCATCCGGTCGTACATGATCACCTCTAACGGCGCCCGCGTTCACGATAGCGATGGTCAGCAAATCTTTGCCCATAACCTCGATCGCGATATTGCCGCCGACCTGTTTGAGATCGTGCGTAACGACCCGAAAATCGTCACTAACGTTTATCGGGAAGACGAGTGGTATATGAACCGCCATCGTCCGGAAGAGATGCGCTTCTTCAAGGAGGCGGTGTTTAACTACAAGCTGTATGAGCCGGGCGAACTGGATCCGCAGGGGATCAGCAAAGTATTCTTTACCTGCGAGGATCATGAGCATCTGCTGCCGCTGGAGCAGGCGATGAACGCCCGCTGGGGCGATCGGGTGAACGTCAGCTTCTCCACCTTAACCTGCCTGGAAGTCATGGCGGGTGGGGTATCGAAGGGGCATGCGCTGGAGGCGGTGGCGAAGATGCTCGGCTACACTCTTTCCGATTGCATCGCCTTCGGCGACGGTATGAACGACGCTGAGATGCTGTCGATGGCTGGCAAAGGCTGCATCATGGCCAACGCCCACCAGCGGCTGAAGGATCTGCATCCGGAACTGGAAGTGATCGGCAGTAACGCCGACGATGCTGTCCCGCACTACCTGCGTAAGCTATACCTCGACTGAAAAAGATTGACGACTGGCGAATAAGTGTCCAGTCGTCAACCTGACTCTTCGCTACAATGCCTGTTCTTTATCCAACGAGACGACCATTGTGGCGCTGTTAATTATCACCACTATCCTGTGGGCCTTTTCTTTTAGCCTGATTGGCGAATACCTGGCCGGTAGCGTCGACAGCTATTTTTCGGTGCTGATGCGCGTGGGCCTGGCGGCGCTGGTGTTCCTGCCTTTCCTGCGCACGCGCGGCCAGTCTCCGCGCACGATCGTGCTCTATATGCTGGTGGGCGCGATGCAGCTAGGCATCATGTACCTGCTGGCTTTCCGCGCCTATCTCTATCTGACGGTCTCGGAATTTCTGCTGTTTACCGTGTTTACTCCCCTGTATATCACGCTGATCTACGACCTGCTCAGCGGACGTAAGCTGCGCTGGGGCTATCTGCTGAGTGCCGCGCTGGCGGTGCTGGGGGCGGCGATTATCCGCTATGACAAAGTCAGCGATCATTTCTGGACCGGGCTGTTACTGGTACAGCTGTCAAACCTCTGCTTCGCCATCGGTATGGTGGGGTATAAGCGTCTGATGGAGGTGCGTCCGATGCCGCAGCACAATGCCTTTGCCTGGTTCTATGTCGGGGCCTTTATCGTGGCGGTGGCGGCGTGGTTTATGCTCGGCAACGCCCAGAAGCTGCCGACCACCACGCTGCAGTGGAGCGTGCTGGTGTGGCTCGGCGTGGTGGCTTCCGGGCTGGGTTACTTTATGTGGAACTATGGCGCCACCCAGGTGGATGCCGGCACGCTGGGGATCATGAATAACGTCCATGTCCCCGCCGGGCTGCTGGTTAACCTTGCCATCTGGCAGGAGCAGCCGCACTGGCCGAGCTTTATTAGCGGAGCGTTGGTGATCCTGGCCTCGCTGTGGGTCCATCGCCGCTGGGTCGCTCCGCACTCCGGACAAACGGCAGATGATCGCAGGCGTGGTTCCGCGCAGAGCGAATAAACGCTTCGGTGACCGGTTGACGCTGTTCGCCATCGCGAACGGCCGCGTACAACCGGCTCCATAATCCCTCACCCAGGGTTTTGGTGACCACCAGGCCCTGGCGTTCAAAGCTTTCCACCACCCAGTGCGGCAGCGCGGCGATGCCCATCCGGGCAGCCACCATCTGGATCAACAACAGCGTGTTATCGACGCTTTTCAGCTGCGGGCTGATGCCGGCCGGCTGCAGGAAGTGGCGCCAGATATCGAGGCGCCCGCGCTGCACGGGATAAATCAACAGCGTTTCCGCGGCCAGATCCTCCGGGGTAACCAGCGTCTTCATAGCTAACGGATGCTCGGGCGCCAGCACCAGACGCACCTCAAAATCAAACATCGGCGAGTAGTGCAGGCCGCTGCGCGGCAGAATATCGGAGGTCATCACCAGATCCAGTTCACCCTGCTGCAGCGCAGGCTGTGGGTCGAAGGTGACGCCGGAATGGAAGTCGACCTCCACATGTGGCCAGCGGGCGCGGAAATTCTCCAGCGCCGGCGTCAGCCACTGAATACAGCTGTGACATTCGATAGCCAGCCTCAGCCGGGTCTGCTGTGGTTCGTTACAGTCCTGCAGGGCGCGAGCGATCTGCGGCAGCACCTGGTTGGCCAGCTGTAAGAGGATTTCCCCCTGAGGCGTAAAACGCAGCGGCTGGCTCTTACGCACAAAGAGACGAAAGCCAAGGCGCTGTTCCAGATCGCTGAACTGGTGAGACAAGGCGGACTGGGTCTGGTGCAGGGCCGCTGCCGCACCCGCCAGTGAACCGCTGTTCCGCAACGCTTGCAGCGTTTTCAGATGTTTAATTTCGATCATGAAAGTCCTTCACTTCGCCATGAGCAATTTGCGCTTGAGGAATATACAGTAACTGTCAATTATGGATGTGTAAACATCTGGACGTCTAAAACTCGTCATATTTCGACTTGCAGATGCGTTGGCTGCCTTGCTTACCCCAGTCACTTCCTTCAGTAAGCTCCTGGGGATGCGCATCGTTGCCGCCTTCCTGCAAGCCGAACTATTGAGATTTTTTCTTCAGATTCAATGAAATAAGAGAGGAACATAAATGACAATTATTAACCACACCCTCGGTTTTCCTCGCGTTGGCCTGCGCCGCGAGCTGAAAAAAGCGCAAGAGAGCTACTGGGCGGGCAACGCCACTCGCGAGGAACTGCTGGCGGTAGGCCGTGAGCTGCGCGCCCGTCACTGGGAGCAGCAGAAACAGGCGGGCGTTGATCTGCTGCCGGTGGGGGATTTCGCCTGGTACGACCATGTTCTGACTACCAGCCTGCTGCTTGGCAACGTGCCGGCTCGTCATCAGAACAAAGACGGATCCATCGACATCGATACCCTGTTCCGCATTGGCCGCGGCCGCGCGCCGACTGGCGAACCGGCCGCCGCTGCGGAAATGACCAAATGGTTCAACACCAACTATCACTATATGGTGCCGGAGTTCGTGAAGGGCCAGCAGTTCAAACTGAGCTGGACCCAACTGCTGGATGAAGTAGACGAAGCGCTGGCGCTGGGCCACAAGATCAAGCCCGTGCTGCTGGGGCCGGTAACCTATCTGTGGCTGGGTAAAGTGAAAGGTGAACCGTTTGACCGCCTGACCCTGCTGAATACCATCCTGCCGGTTTACCAGCAGGTGCTGGCCGAACTGGCGAAGCGCGGCATCGATTGGGTGCAGATTGATGAACCGGCGCTGGTGCTGGAGCTGCCGCCAGCGTGGCTGGAGGCCTTTCAACCGGCTTATGACGCCCTGCAGGGCCAGGTGAAGCTGCTGCTGACTACCTATTTTGAAGGCGTTAGCGACAATCTCGCGACCATTGCTGCGCTACCGGTCCAGGGGCTGCACGTCGATCTGGTGCACGGCAAAGATGATGTTGCCGAACTGCACAACCACCTGCCGGCCGACTGGCTGCTGTCCGCGGGCTTGATCAATGGGCGTAACGTCTGGCGCGCCGATCTCACCGAAAAGTATGCGCAAATTAAAGACCTCGTCGGTAAGCGCGAGCTATGGGTCGCGTCATCCTGCTCTCTGCTGCATAGCCCGATCGATCTAAGCGTGGAGACGCGCCTTGATGCGGAAGTGAAGAGCTGGTTTGCCTTCGCGCTGCAGAAATGCGGTGAGCTGGCGCTGCTGCGCGATGCGCTGAACAGCGGCGATACAGCGGCGATTACCGAGTGGAGCGCGCCAATCCAGGCCCGTCGCCATTCGACCCGCGTGCACAACGCGGAGGTGGAAAAACGGCTGGCGGCGATCACTGCTCAGGACAGCCAGCGCGCCAGCCCCTATGAGGTTCGCGCGCAGGCACAGCGCCAGCGCTTTAACCTGCCGAAATGGCCGACCACCACCATCGGGTCATTCCCGCAAACGACCGAGATCCGCGGCCTGCGCCTGGACTTCAAAAAGGGTAACCTTGACGCCAGTCATTATCGGACGGGGATTGCGGAACATATTAAGCAGGCGATCGTCGAGCAGGAGCGGTTAGGTTTAGACGTACTGGTGCACGGGGAGGCCGAGCGGAACGACATGGTGGAATACTTCGGCGAACATCTGGACGGTTTTATCTTCACGCAAAACGGCTGGGTGCAGAGCTATGGTTCCCGCTGCGTGAAGCCGCCGGTGGTGATCGGCGACGTCAGCCGTCCGCAGGCGATCACCGTCGACTGGGCGAAGTATGCGCAGTCGCTGACCGACAAGCCGGTGAAAGGGATGCTCACTGGACCGGTGACCATTCTGTGCTGGTCCTTCCCGCGGGAGGATGTCAGCCGTGAAACCATCGCGAAACAGATTGCGCTGGCCCTGCGTGATGAAGTGGCGGATCTGGAGGCGGCGGGGATCGGCATCATCCAGATTGATGAGCCGGCGCTGCGCGAAGGGTTACCGCTGAAGCGCAGCGACTGGGATGCCTATCTGCAGTGGGGTGTGGAAGCCTTCCGCCTTAATGCTGCGGTCGCCAAAGACGACACGCAGATCCATACTCACATGTGCTATTGCGAGTTCAATGACATCATGGACTCCATTGCCGCGCTGGACGCTGACGTGATCACCATTGAAACCTCGCGGTCCGATATGGAGCTGCTGGAGTCGTTCGAAGCGTTCGAGTACCCCAATGAGATCGGGCCGGGAGTATATGATATTCACTCGCCAAACGTGCCGAGCGTGGAGTGGATCGAAGCGCTGCTGAAGAAAGCTGCGCAGCGTATCCCGGTGGAGCGACTGTGGGTTAACCCGGACTGCGGCCTGAAAACTCGCGGCTGGCCGGAAACCCGCGCCGCGCTGGCGAATATGGTGCAAGCGGCGCGAAATCTGCGCCAGTCCGCCTAATCGTTACGCGAAAAATCAAAAAGGAGGCATTTGCCTCCTTTTTTCATGCTTAGGGCGATTAGCCTTTTTTACCGCCATACTGAGCAAACCAGGCGAGCATCCGCTGCCAGCCATCTTTGGCTGACTCTTCATGATAGCTGGCGCGATAGTCGGCATTAAAGGCATGATCGGCTTCGGGATAGACCACGATTTCCGCCGTGGCGTTGGCTGCCCGCAGCGCCTGACGCATAGTCTCGACGGTGTCCTGCGGAATGCTGGCGTCTTTAGCGCCGTACAGACCAAGCACCGGGGCGTTGAGATCGACGGCGATATCTACCGGGTGCTTCGGCGAATTCAGTGATTTTTCTCCCACCAGCTTACCGTACCAGGCCACCGCCGCTTTAAGCTGCGGGTTGTGCGCGGCATACAGCCAGGTAATGCGTCCGCCCCAGCAGAAGCCGGTGATCAGCAGACGATGGGCATCGCCGCCGTGGCGCGCCGCCCAGCTGGCGACGTGGTCGAGATCCGCCAGCACCTGCGCGTCCGGCACCTTGCTGACCAGCTCTTTGAACAGGGTCGGGATATCGTGGTACTCATTCGGATCGCCCTGACGGAAGTACAATTCAGGCGCGATAGCCAGATAGCCTTCCTGTGCCAGGCGGCGACAAAGATCGCGAATATGTTCATGCACGCCGAAAATTTCCTGTACCACGATAACGATCGGCAGCGGACCGTCGGCATTTTTCGGGCGGGCGTGGTAGGCCGGCATGTTTTCACCCTGAGAGGGAATCGACGTCTCTCCGGCGATAATATGCTCTTCCGGCGTATGAACGGCGGTTGCGGCGTGTGGTGAAGCTGCAGGTGCGAATCCAGGTTGCTTGGTGGTGGTCATGGTATTCTCCGTACCCTTATTTATTAGCGCATCAGTAACTATAGACCCTTTACCTTTAGTTCGGGCGGTAATAAAGCACAGTGCCTGAAAGCGGCTATCTTTTGTTCTGTGATGATGAATATAACTTGTTAATGTGATGTGTATCACTATTTACTGAAAAACAACTGCAATCATTATTGGTCTTGGTGACTATCATCACAAAATGTTGCCAGGGGCTTCTGTACAGTACCGTTTTGCTTCTGCTGATAATTCGACCCACAGAGGAGTTTTTTATGTCCAAGTCTGATGTTTTTCATCTCGGCCTCACCAAGAACGATTTACAAGGGGCTACGCTGGCTATCGTCCCTGGCGATCCGGAGCGTGTGGAAAAGATCGCCGCGCTGATGGATAAGCCGGTTAAACTGGCATCTCATCGCGAATTTACCTCCTGGCGCGCGGAGCTGGACGGCAAACCAGTGATCGTCTGCTCTACTGGCATCGGCGGCCCGTCGACTTCCATCGCCGTGGAAGAGCTGGCGCAGCTGGGGGTGCGTACCTTCCTGCGTATCGGCACCACCGGCGCGATTCAGCCACATATCAATGTTGGCGATGTACTGGTGACGACCGGTTCTGTCCGTCTGGACGGTGCCAGCCTGCACTTCGCGCCGATGGAGTTCCCGGCCGTCGCAGACTTCGCCTGTACCACCGCGCTGGTGGAAGCGGCGAAATCAATCGGCGCCACCACCCATATCGGCGTGACTGCCTCCTCGGATACCTTCTACCCGGGCCAGGAGCGTTACGACACCTTCTCCGGCCGCGTGGTGAGCCGCTTCAAGGGCTCAATGGAAGAGTGGCAGGCAATGGGCGTGATGAACTATGAAATGGAATCCGCCACGCTGCTGACCATGTGCGCCAGCCAGGGCCTGCGCGCCGGGATGGTGGCTGGGGTTATCGTGAACCGTACCCAGCAAGAGATCCCTAACGCCGAAACCATGAAGCAAACCGAAAGCCACGCGGTGAAAATCGTCGTGGAAGCGGCGCGTCGTCTGCTGTAATTCAACTCTTTCCCTGTCAGGCCGGATCCTCCGGCCTTTCTTTTTTGCGTCGCCTCTCGCAGGAAATTCCTTTTAAACTGGACGTTTGTACAGCACAATTCTATTTTGTGTCATCAGGTTATCGCAGGGGGCGTCGTGGATCTCTCCATTATTATCAGCGCGGTTATCGCACTGGCAGCCGGGTTAATGGTCGGCTGGCTGGCGACCAAAGCGCGTGCCGATCAAATTCGGGCCGATCTCATCGAGGAACGGCGAGAGTTGGATATTGAGCTGAGCGCCGCCCGCCAGCAACTGGCGCAGGAGGCCCACTGGCGTGAGGAGTGTGAGCTGCTGAACAACGAGCTGCGCAGCCTACGGGATATCAATACCTCGCTCGAGGCCGATCTCCGTGAGGTCACCACCCGGCTCGAATCCACCCAGCTGCATGCGGAAGATAAGATCCGCCAGATGATGAACAGCGAGCAGCGCCTTAGCGAGCAGTTTGAAAACCTCGCCAACCGTATTTTCGAACACAGCAACCGGCGGGTCGATGAGCAAAACCGCCAGAGCCTGCATGGCCTGCTGACGCCGCTACGCGAACAGCTGGACGGGTTCCGCCGCCAGGTGCAGGAGAGCTTTGGCCAGGAGGCGCGTGAAAGACATACCCTGGCGCATGAGATCCGCAATCTGCAGCAGTTGAACGCGCAGATGGCACAGGAGGCGCTGAACCTGACCAAAGCGCTGAAGGGGGATAACAAAACTCAGGGCAACTGGGGGGAAGTGGTCTTAACCCGCGTGCTGGAGGCCTCCGGCCTGCGCGAAGGCTATGAGTACCAGACTCAGGTCAGTATTGAGACCGACAACCGCTCGCGGATGCAGCCGGACGTTATCGTGCGCCTGCCGCAGGGTAAGGACGTGGTGATCGACGCCAAAATGACCCTGGTCGCCTATGAGCGCTATTTCAACGCCGAAGACGACTACACCCGCGAAGTCGCGCTGCAGGAACACCTTGCCTCGGTGCGTAACCATATTCGCCTGCTGGGACGCAAGGATTATCAACAGCTGCCTGGCCTGCGCTCGCTCGACTATGTGCTGATGTTTATTCCCGTTGAGCCGGCGTTCCTGCTGGCCATCGATCGCCAGCCTGAGCTCATCAGCGAGGCGTTGCAAAATAATATTATGCTGGTCAGCCCGACGACGCTGCTGGTAGCCCTGCGCACTATCGCCAATCTGTGGCGCTATGAGCACCAGAGTCGTAACGCGCAAAAGATTGCCGAGCGGGCGGGGCGCCTTTACGACAAAATGCGCCTGTTTGTGGATGATATGTCCGCCATTGGCCAGAGCCTGGATAAGGCGCAAGAGAGCTATCGCCAGGCGATGAAAAAGCTCGCTTCCGGGCGTGGTAATCTGCTGGCCCAGGCGGAGGCCTTTCGCGGCCTGGGCGTGGAGGTCAAGCGCGGGATTAATCCTGATTTAGTCGAACAAGCTACGGCTCAGGACGAGCAATATCGTCTCGAAGATGAGGATAACCTGCCGGAAAATGACGCATTTTCACCCGACTCTGCCGAGACGGTGCGTAGCCGGGAGGCGGCTCCGCCATGCTGAAACGTATGGGAAATGCGCTGAGTCTGATACACTCAGTGAACATTTTCTTGAAAAGCAAGCAGGCATAGAGATGGTTGAGGATTCACAAGAAACGACGCATTTTGGCTTTCAGACGGTCGCTAAAGAGCAGAAAGCAGATATGGTGGCGCATGTATTCCATTCTGTCGCCGCAAAATATGATGTGATGAACGACCTGATGTCGTTTGGGATCCATCGTTTGTGGAAGCGTTTCACCATCGACTGCAGCGGCGTACGTCGCGGGCAGACCGTGCTGGATCTGGCTGGTGGTACCGGTGATTTGACGGCCAAGTTCTCCCGCCTGGTAGGGGAAACCGGCCGCGTCATGCTTGCTGATATCAATGATTCTATGCTCAAAATGGGCCGCGAAAAGCTGCGCAATATCGGCATCGTAGGCAACGTTGAGTATGTTCAGGCCAACGCGGAAGCCCTGCCTTTTGCTGATAATACCTTTGACTGCATTACCATTTCTTTCGGTCTGCGTAACGTGACCGACAAAGAGAAAGCGCTGCGTTCGATGTACCGCGTGCTGAAGCCGGGCGGACGTCTGCTGGTGCTGGAGTTTTCTAAACCCATTATCGAACCGCTGAGCAAAGCCTACGACGCTTACTCCTTCCATATCCTGCCGAAGGTGGGCGAGCTGGTGGCAAAGGATGGCGACAGCTATCGCTACCTGGCGGAATCTATTCGTATGCATCCGGACCAGGAAACCCTGAAAGGGATGATGCAGGATGCGGGCTTCGAAAACGTGGATTACTACAACCTGACGGCGGGTATCGTTGCTTTGCATCGCGGTTACAAGTTCTGACAGGAGGGACGCTATGCCTTTCACACCCCTGGTTACCGCTGGCATTGAAACGGCGCTGAATACTTTCCTCTGGCGCGACAAAGCGCTTAAACCCGCTCGTCAGCGCCTGCTGGGCAAGGTATTGCGGGTCCAGCTGCAGGATTTCGCCACGCCCGTGGTGCTGGTATTCAGCGAACGCCAGGTTGACGTCCTGAGCGCCTGGGACGGAGAGGCCGATTGCACCGTGATTACCCGGCTCAGCGTGCTGCCAAAACTGCGCAATCGTCAGCAGCTCACGGCGCTTATTCGCAGCGGTGATCTGGAAGTGCAGGGCGATCTGCAGGTGGTGCAGAATATGGTCTCCCTGTGCGACCTGGCAGAGTTTGATCCCGCTGAACTGCTGGCGCCCTATACCGGCGATATTGTGGCCGAAGGCGTCGGTAAAGTCCTGCGAGGCGGCGCTCAGTTTCTGCTGAAGGGCGCAGAGCGCCAGCAGCGCTATGTCGCGGAAGCGATCACTGAAGAGTGGCGCCTGGCGCCGGGGCCGCTGGAGCTGGCCTGGTTTGCTGAAGAGACAACGGCTATTGAGCGCGCGCTGGCCGCACTGGAAAAACGGCTGGAAACGCTGGAGGGCAAATGACGCCAGGAGAATTACGGCGCCTGTATTTCATCATCCACACCTTTTTGAGCTACGGGCTCGATGAGCTCATCCCCAAAATGCGGATCACGCTGCCGCTGCGTATCTGGCGGCGGATGCTGTTCTGGATGCCAAACCGCCATCAGGATCAGCCTCTTGGCGCCCGCCTTCGGCTGGCGCTCCAGGAGTTGGGGCCGGTGTGGATAAAATTCGGCCAGATGCTTTCCACCCGCCGGGATCTCTTTCCGCCGCATATTGCCGATCAGCTGGCGCTGTTGCAGGACCGCGTGGCGCCCTTTGAAGGGAAGCTCGCGCAGCAGCAGATAGAGAAAGCGATGGGGGGGCTGCCGGTCGAGACCTGGTTTGATGATTTCTCCGTTGAGCCGTTAGCCTCGGCGTCCATCGCCCAGGTGCATACCGCGCGTCTGAAGGAGAATGGCAAAGAGGTGGTGATCAAGGTTATCCGCCCGGATATTTTGCCGATCATTAAAGCGGACATGAAGCTCATCTACCGCCTGGCGCGCTGGGTACCGCGTCTGCTGCCTGACGGTCGCCGTCTGCGCCCGCAGGAGGTAGTTCGTGAATATGAAAAAACGCTGCTGGATGAGCTGAACCTGCTGCGGGAATCCGCCAACGCTATTCAGCTGCGGCGTAATTTCGAAGACAGCCCGATGCTGTACGTGCCTGAGGTGTACCCCGACTACTGCAGCGAAAGCATGATGGTAATGGAGCGCATTTACGGTATCCCGGTGTCCGATGTGGAGGCGCTGGAGGCCCAGGGCACCAATATGCAGCTGCTGGCGGAGCGGGGCGTGCAGGTCTTCTTCACCCAGGTGTTCCGCGACAGCTTCTTCCATGCCGATATGCATCCTGGCAACATATTCGTCAGCTACGAGCATCCGGAAGATCCGCAGTATATCGGCATCGACTGCGGTATTGTCGGCTCACTGAACAAAGAAGATAAGCGCTATCTGGCGGAAAACTTTATCGCCTTTTTCAACCGCGATTATCGTAAAGTTGCCGAGCTGCACGTCGATTCCGGTTGGGTTCCGCCCGATACCAACGTTGAAGAGTTTGAGTTCGCGATCCGCACGGTCTGCGAGCCGATCTTTGAGAAGCCGCTGGCGGAGATCTCCTTCGGCCACGTGCTGCTTAATCTGTTCAATACCGCGCGGCGTTTCAATATGGAAGTCCAGCCGCAGCTCGTTTTACTACAGAAGACATTACTTTACGTAGAAGGGGTAGGCCGGCAGCTCTATCCTCAGTTAGACTTGTGGAAAACGGCGAAGCCTTTCCTCGAGTCGTGGATCAAAGATCAGGTCGGCATTCCGGCTCTGGTGCGCGCGTTTAAAGACAAAGCGCCGTTCTGGATCGAAAGAATGCCGGAAATACCTGAGCTGGTGTATCAGAGCCTGCAGCAGAGCAAACAGCTGCAGACCAGCGTCGATACTATTGTACGGGATATGCATGTGCGTCATGTGCGCCAGGGCCAATCCCGTTACCTGTTTGGTATAGGCGCGGTTTTATTGCTTAGTGGTACGCTGCTCTTTATCCATCGCCCTGAGTGGGGAATGATGCCCGGTTGGCTGATGGCCGGCGGTGTGGTGACCTGGCTTATTGGCTGGCGGAAAACCCACTGATCGGTTCGCCTCTTCATGACGCAGGCTTATTTGCGCAAAATCATGTCGGCGGCCTGACGAAGAGGCGGCTCGCAGGATGGCGTGTATAATGCGTCCACACAATTCATCATCTGTCATAGGGGAACGTGTATGGGTGGTATCAGTATTTGGCAGTTATTAATTGTTGTCGTCATCGTAGTTCTGCTTTTTGGGACGAAGAAGCTGAGCTCGCTGGGGTCTGACTTAGGGGCATCTATCAAAGGCTTTAAAAAAGCCATGAGTGATGATGATAAACCCGAAAAGTCGGCGCCAGACGCAGATTTCACGGCGAAAACCATCGCCGATAAACAGGATGATGCAAAAAAAGACGAGACAAAACGCCACGACAAAGAGCAGGTGTAACTCGTGTTCGATATTGGTTTTAGTGAACTACTGCTGGTGTTTGTGATTGGCCTCATTGTTCTGGGGCCACAGCGGCTTCCCGTAGCGGTTAAAACGGTAGTTGGCTGGATCCGTACGTTACGCTCGCTGGCGACCACGGTACAAAATGAGCTGGCCCAGGAGCTAAAACTGCAGGAGTTCCAGGAGAGCCTGAAGAAGGTGGAAAAGGCTAGCCTGAATAACCTGACGCCGGAGCTGAAAGCCTCGATGGATGAACTGCGCGAGGCCGCGGAGTCGATGAAGCGCTCCTATAGCGCCCACGATCCCGAAAAAGCCAGCGACGAAGCCAATACCATCCTTAATCCGGTGGTCAAAGGCAGCGAAGCGCAGCGCCAGGACGTCACGCCGGCGACGGCAGAACATCAGGCCAGCGCTCCGGCTCATGCGCCAGATCCCGTTGCCAACGAGCAATCTGCTTCACCGGCTGACCTTCAGGCAGAGAAAACGTCCGCTACGGCGGCAGTTCCCCATTCTTCCCCCGCATCGAGTGATAAACCGTAAACATGGGCGTAGACGATACACAACCGCTAATTTCGCATCTGATTGAGCTGCGCAAGCGTCTGCTCAACAGCATCATTGCTATTCTGGTGATCTTCCTGGCGCTGGTCTATTTCGCCAATGATATCTACCAGCTGGTCTCGGCCCCGCTTATCAGTAAGATGCCTGTGGGCGCGACGATGATCGCCACCGATGTCGCTTCACCTTTCTTTACGCCGATAAAGTTGACCTTCATGGTGTCGGTGATCCTGTCGGTGCCGATTATTCTTTACCAGGTATGGGCCTTCGTCGCGCCGGCGTTGTATAAGCACGAACGCCGGCTGGTGGTGCCTTTACTGGTATCCAGTACCCTGCTGTTCTATATCGGCATGGCTTTCGCCTATTTTGTCGTGTTTCCGCTGGCGTTCGGCTTCCTGACCCATGCGGCGCCGGAAGGGGTGCTGGTCTCGACCGATATTCGCAGCTATCTCGACTTCGTGATGGCGCTGTTTATGGCATTCGGGGTCTCCTTTGAGGTGCCGGTCGCCATTGTGTTGCTCTGCTGGATGGGCGTTACCACGCCGGAAGACTTGCGTAAAAAAAGGCCGTATGTGCTGGTGGGTGCCTTCGTGGTGGGCATGCTGCTGACGCCGCCGGACGTATTCTCGCAGACACTGCTGGCCATTCCGATGTACTGTCTGTTTGAAGTCGGGGTGTTCTTCGCCCGCTTCTACACCGGGAAGCGCCTGACGCGCGATGACGACGCCGCGGCCGAAGCTGAAGCCGCAGAGCACAGAGAAGAGTAATACCGCCAACCGCCCGTCAGGGCGGTTGGCATATGGGAGCGATCATGTTTGATATCGGCGTTAATCTGACCAGTTCGCAGTTTTCCCGCGATCATGATGAGGTAGTGGCGCGCGCCCTGGCGGCGGGGGTTAACGGCATGCTGCTGACCGGCACAAATTTGGCGGAGAGCCAGCAGGCGCAGAAACTGGCGAGCCGCTATTCCGGCTGCTGGTCCACGGCGGGGGTTCATCCCCATGACGGTAGCAGCTGGACGCCAGCGGTCGCCGAGGCGATTTATACCCTCGCCGGCGAGCCGCAGGTGGTGGCGATAGGCGAGTGCGGTCTGGATTTTAACCGGAATTTTTCCACGCCGCACGAGCAGGAGGTAGCGTTCAGCGCCCAGTTGGCGCTGGCCGCTGAGCTGTCGATGCCGGTGTTTTTGCACTGCCGCGACGCCCACGATCGGTTTCTGACGCTGCTTAAACCCTGGCTTGAGAAGCTCCCGGGCGCGGTGCTGCACTGCTTTACCGGCAGCCGCAGCGAGGTGCAGGAATGCCTGGATCTGGGCCTGTTTATCGGTATTACCGGTTGGGTTTGCGATGAGCGGCGGGGACTGGAGCTGCGCGAGCTGCTGCCGGCGATCCCGGCGGAACGTCTGCTGCTGGAGACCGATGCGCCTTATCTGCTGCCGCGCGATCTCAAGCCGAAACCGGCCTCGCGGCGTAACGAGCCCGCGTATTTGCCGCATATCCTGGCCAGCGTCGCGGCCTGGCGCGGCGAGGAGGCGCAATGGCTGGAGGCGCAAACGGACGCAAACGTCAGGGCGCTGTTTGGCGTCGACATTAACGGCGTTTAGATTTTCTGGAAGTCGGTATTTTTAACGCTCTGCAGGACTTGCTTATTCAGCAGGTTTAACAGCAACATAGAGCGCGCTTCGCCGTCGGGCTCGGTGAAGATCGCCTCCAGGCCTTCAAACGCGCCGTCGGTGATTAGCACGCTATCGCCCTCATGCGGCGTTTCCGGGTCGGTAATCCCTTCCGGTTTGTAGATAGAAAGCTGATGGATGACCGCCGAGGGGACGATAGCGGGTAGGGCGCCAAAGCGCACGAAGTTGTTAACCCCGCGAGTGGCGCTGATGGTGGTGGTATGAATCACCTCTGGATCGAACTCAATAAACAGGTAGTTCGGGAACAACGGTTCGCTGACCATGGTGCGTTTACCGCGAATGATTTTTTCCAGCGCAATCGTCGGCATCAGGCAGTTAACTGACTGACGTTCCAGATGTTCCTGGGCTCGTTGTAGCTGCCCACGTTTGCAATACAGTAAGTACCAGGCTTGCATAATGACTCATTCCACTTCTAATAACGGCAAGCATAACAAATGGCTGGTGTAATCGCGAAAGCCATTATAATTGAAATCCAAATTTCAGCGTTCTTTCACGCTAATTTAACAAAATTACAGCATCGCGCCGTCGAACACCGTATAATTAGCCGCCTGTAGAGAGGTCAATAACACTTCCATGAAATATCACGATCTTCGCGACTTTCTGACACTCCTGGAACAACAGGGCGAACTAAAACGTATCACTCTGCCGGTCGATCCTCACCTGGAAATCACCGAAATTGCCGACCGGACTCTGCGCGCCGGCGGCCCGGCGCTGCTGTTTGAGAATCCGAAAGGCTACACCATGCCGGTGCTGTGCAATCTGTTCGGCACGCCGCGTCGCGTGGCGTTGGGGATGGGGCAGGAGGATGTCAGTTCGCTGCGCGAGGTGGGTAAACTGTTGGCCTTTCTGAAAGAACCTGAGCCGCCAAAAGGCTTCCGCGACCTGTTTGATAAGCTGCCGCAGTTCAAGCAAGTGCTGAATATGCCGACCAAACGCCTGCGCGGCGCCCCCTGTCAGCAAAAAATCATCCAGGGCGATGATGTCGACCTGAATAAAATCCCGATTATGACCTGCTGGCCGGAAGATGCCGCGCCGCTGATCACCTGGGGGTTGACGGTAACCCGCGGGCCGCACAAAGAGCGGCAGAACCTGGGAATTTATCGCCAGCAGCTGATCGGCAAAAACAAACTGATTATGCGCTGGCTGTCTCATCGCGGCGGCGCGCTGGATTTCCAGGAGTGGTGCGCGGCGCGTCCGGGCGAACGCTTCCCGGTTTCCGTGGCGCTTGGCGCCGATCCGGCAACCATTCTTGGCGCGGTGACGCCGGTGCCCGATACCCTGTCGGAATATGCCTTTGCAGGCCTGCTGCGCGGCACCAAGACCGAAGTGGTTAAGTGCGTCTCCAATGACCTTGAAGTGCCGGCCAGCGCGGAAATTGTGCTAGAAGGCTACATTGAGGCCGGTGAAATGGCGCCGGAAGGCCCGTATGGCGACCACACCGGTTACTACAATGAAGTAGACCAGTTCCCGGTGTTTACGGTAACCCATATTACCCAGCGTGAAGACGCGATTTATCATTCTACCTATACCGGCCGACCGCCCGATGAGCCAGCGGTGCTGGGCGTGGCGCTGAATGAAGTCTTCGTCCCGATCCTGCAAAAGCAGTTCCCGGAAATCGTTGATTTCTATCTGCCGCCGGAAGGGTGCTCCTATCGCCTGGCGGTGGTGACCATGAAAAAACAGTACGCGGGACATGCCAAGCGCGTAATGATGGGCGTCTGGTCGTTCCTGCGCCAGTTTATGTACACCAAGTTCGTGATTGTCTGCGATGACGACGTCAATGCACGCGACTGGAACGATGTGATTTGGGCGATCACTACCCGTATGGACCCGGCTCGTGATACGGTACTGGTAGAGAATACGCCAATTGATTATCTGGATTTTGCCTCGCCGGTTTCCGGCCTGGGTTCAAAAATGGGGCTGGATGCCACCAATAAATGGCCTGGCGAAACCCAGCGTGAATGGGGTCGCCCAATCAAAAAAGATCCTGCCGTTACGGCGCGTATTGACGCCATCTGGGATGAACTGGCCATCTTTAAACAACAGTAAGCGGGGCTAACGCCGCTGTTTTGCTCTATTGACCCGACAGAGGGGACGCATGACAACCTTAAGCTGTAAAGTGACCTCGGTGGAGGCGATTACCGATACCGTATATCGTGTTCGATTAGTGCCGGAAGCGGCATTTTCCTTCCGTGCCGGCCAGTATCTGATGGTGGTAATGGATGAGCGCGACAAGCGCCCGTTCTCCATGGCTTCCACGCCGGCGGAACAGGAATTTATCGAGCTGCATATCGGCGCCTCGGAGCTCAATCTGTACGCGATGGCGGTCATGGATCGCATTCTGAAAGAGCGTGAAATTGAGGTTGATATTCCGCATGGCGAAGCGTGGCTGCGCGATGACGAAGATCGCCCGCTGATTCTGATCGCCGGCGGTACCGGATTCTCTTATGTGCGTTCTATTCTGTTAAGCGCGCTGGCGCGTAACCCGGATCGCGATATTGCCATTTATTGGGGCGGCCGCGAGGCTAAGCATCTGTACGATCTGGCCGAGCTGGAAGCGTTAAGCATCAAGCATCCGAATCTGCGCATCGAGCCGGTGGTTGAACAGCCGGAAGAAGGGTGGCGTGGTCGCTCCGGTACGGTACTCACCGCCGTGCTGCAGGATTACGGTACGCTGGCCGAGCATGACATCTACATTGCCGGTCGTTTTGAGATGGCCAAGATCGCTCGCGACCTGTTCTGTAATGAGCGCGGCGCGCGTGAAGATCGCCTGTTTGGCGATGCGTTTGCGTTTATCTGAAAATAAAAAACCCGCCCCTGACAGGCGGGAAGAACGGCAACTAAACCTGCTCTCTTCGCCATAGCCGCCAGGTTCTGGTGGCAATGGCGTTGAGATACCCTTTCGCTTAAACCCGCTCAAACACGGTAGCGATCCCTTGTCCCAGGCCGATACACATGGTGGCGAGGCCGAACTGAGCGTCTTTGCGCTCCATCTGGTTGATCAACGTGGTGCTAATGCGCGCCCCGGAGCAGCCCAGCGGATGACCGAGCGCGATCGCCCCGCCGTTGAGGTTGATCTTCTCATCGATCTGCTCCATTAAGCCCAGATCTTTAATACACGGTAGGATCTGCGCGGCAAATGCTTCATTCATTTCAAAAACGTCGATATCACTGGTGGATAAGCCCGCTTTTTTCAGCGCCAGCTTTGAGGCCGGAACCGGGCCATAACCCATAATGGACGGGTCGCAGCCGACCACCGCCATTGAACGGACGCGAGCGCGCGGCTTCAGCCCCAGCTCGCGAGCGCGGCTTTCGCTCATCAGCAGCATCGCCGCTGCGCCATCGGAAAGGGCGGAAGAGGTACCCGCCGTTACCGTACCGGTCACCGGGTCAAACGCCGGTTTAAGCGTGGACAGCGTCTCGACGGTGGTTTCCGGGCGGATCACCTCGTCATAGTTAAAGGACTTGAGTACGCCATCGGCATCGTGGCCGCCGGTGGGGATAATCTCCGCTTTGAATGCGCCGGACTGGGTTGCGGCCCAGGCACGAGCGTGAGAGCGCGCGGCGAACTGATCCTGCATCTCGCGGCTAATACCGTGCAGACGCGCCAGCATCTCCGCAGTCAGCCCCATCATCCCTGCCGCCTTTGCCACGTTGCGGCTGAGGCCCGGATGGAAATCGACGCCGTGGCTCATTGGCACATGGCCCATGTGCTCGACGCCGCCAATCAGGCAGACGCTGGCATCGCCGGTCATGATCATACGGGCCGCATCGTGCAGCGCCTGCATGGAAGAACCGCACAGACGGTTGACCGTATTTGCTGGTACCGAATGCGGGATCTCCGCCAGCAGCGCCGCGTTTCGGGCGATGTTAAAACCCTGCTCGAGGGTTTGCTGCACGCAACCCCAGTAGATATCGTCTATCGCGCTTGCCTCAAGCGACGGATTGCGCGACAGCAGGCTACGCATCAGGTGCGCGGAGAGGTCTTCCGCGCGCACGTGGCGAAATGCGCCGCCCTTCGAACGGCCCATCGGGGTGCGAATTGCATCGACAATGACAACCTGTTCCATTGTGACTCCTTAAGCCGTTTTCAGAGCGCCAACCGGACGGGCTGGCTCTACCTGGGGATAATACGCTTCGTTATGGCGCGCTTTGTCACGCAGACCGGCTGGCACTTCATACAGCGGGCCAAGGTGCTGGTATTGCTGCGCCATATCGAGATACTTCGCGCTGCCGATGGTGTCCAGCCAGCGGAATGCGCCGCCGTGGAACGGAGGGAAGCCCAGGCCGTATACCAGCGCCATATCCGCTTCCGCCGGGCTGGCGATAATGCCTTCTTCCAGGCAGCGGACAACTTCGTTAACCATGGGGATCATCATGCGGGCGATAATCTCTTCATCGCTGAAATCGCGCTTCGGCTGGCTGACGTCGGCCAGCAGGCTGTCGACGGCAGCATCTTCTTCTTTCTTCGGCTTACCTTTGCTGTCGTCTTTATAGCGCCAGAAGCCGAGGCCGTTCTTCTGGCCGAAACGGTTGGCGTCAAACAGGGCGTCGATGGCGTCGCGATAATCTTTCTGCATCCGCTGCGGGAAGCCCGCCGCCATGACCGCCTGAGCATGGTGCGCGGTATCGATGCCGACCACGTCCAGCAGATAAGCCGGGCCCATCGGCCAGCCAAACTGTTTCTCCATCACTTTGTCGACTTTGCGGAAGTCCGCCCCGTCGCGCAGCAGCTGGCTGAAGCCGGCGAAGTAGGGGAACAGTACCCGGTTGACGAAGAAGCCGGGACAATCATTCACCACAATCGGCGTTTTGCCCATTTTGCTGGCCCAGGCCACCACTTTGGCAATGGTATTATCCGAGGTTTTTTCGCCGCGGATCACTTCAACCAGCGGCATGCGATGCACCGGGTTAAAGAAGTGCATACCGCAGAAGTTTTCCGGGCGCTGCAGAACGCTGGCCAGCTCGCTGATAGGGATCGTTGAAGTGTTGGAAGCCAGCACGGTATCCGGGCGCACTTTTGTCTCGGTTTCCGCTAGTACGGCTTTCTTCACTTTCGGGTTTTCGACCACCGCTTCCACAACCACGTCGACGCGATCAAAACCGCTGTATTCCAGGCTTGGCTGAATGGTGCTAATCACTCCGGCCAGCTTCAGACCGTCGATTTTGCCGCGTTCCAGCTGTTTATTCAGCAGTTTCGCCGCTTCGGTCATGCCCAGGGTCAGCGATTTGTCGCTGATGTCTTTCATCACCACCGGCACGCCCTTCCAGGCCGACTGGTAAGCGATACCGCCGCCCATAATGCCAGCGCCCAGGACGGCAGCATGCTTCGGCGTCTCGACATCTTTGGTCAGCTTTTTCGCTTTCGCTTTGACGTACTGGTCGTTCAGGAAGATACCAACCAGCGCGCGGGCCTCATTGGTATGGGCCAGCGGGACAAAGCTTTTATTTTCCAGCACCAGGGCTTCTTCACGACCAAGACGCGCGGCGGCTTCAATGGTTTTGACCGCGGTGATCGGCGCCGGGTAATGCTTCCCGGCGGTTTGCGCGACCATGCCTTTGGCAATCGTGAAGCTCATAGCGGCTTCAATTTTGCTGAGCTTCAGCGGCTCCAGCTTCGGCTGACGTTTCGCTTTCCAGTCCAGGTCGCCATTCATGGCCTGACGTAGGATCGCCAGCGCGCCGTCGCGTAGTTTTTCCGCAGCGACCACGCCATCCACCAGGCCGATTTTCAGTGCTTGATCGGCGCCGACGTCTTTCCCGGCGGCAATAATTTCCAGCGCGCTATCGGCGCCGAGCAGGCGCGGCAGACGCACGGAACCGCCGAAGCCCGGCATAATGCCGAGCTTGGTTTCTGGCAGCCCAATGCGCAGGTCCGGCGTCGCCAGGCGGTAATCGGTCGCCAGCACACATTCGCAACCGCCGCCCAGCGCATAGCCATTGACGGCAGAGATAGTGGGGACGGGGAGATCTTCCAGACGATTGAAGACGCTGTTAGCAAAATGCAGCCACTGGCTTAACTGCTCCTCAGGGACCAGGAACAGCGAGAGGAATTCGGTGATATCCGCGCCGACGATAAATGCCGCTTTTTCAGAGCGCAGCAGCAGACCTTTGAGATCGCTTTGTTTTTCCAGTACGTCCAGCGCATGACCAAGGCTGGCTACGGTTGCGGTATCAAGCTTGTTGACCGAACCTGGGGCATCGAACACCAGTTCGGCGATGCCATCTTCCAGCCAGTCGAGGTACAGGGTGTCGCCTTTGTAGAGCATGTCAGTCTCCTGAATCCAGCAATATGATCTGGTCATACCAGATGAAACGGAGTGTGGAATTTATGTTAAAGAATTGCAAATTAGTCTTTAAATAATTGCTGGTCGGATCACATCCGGCGGAAATCACCCGCACGCAGGTCGATGTGCTAAGATGCGGTGTATCACGATCCCATAAAAGCAAAGGATAAAAGATGGAATCCCTGGCCGCGCTCTATAAAAATCATATTGTTACCCTACAAGAACGTACCCGCGACGTCCTGGCCCGTTTTCAAATGGATGCTCTGCTGATTCACTCCGGCGAGCTGGTTAACGTCTTCCTTGATGACCATCCGTACCCGTTCAAGGTCAATCCGCAGTTCAAAGCCTGGGTGCCTGTGACTCAGGTGCCTAACTGCTGGCTGCTGGTGGACGGTGTGAATAAACCGAAGCTGTGGTTCTATCTGCCGGTAGATTACTGGCATAACGTTGAGCCGTTGCCAACCTCTTTCTGGACCGAAGAGATAGACGTGATCGCGCTACCGAAGGCCGATGGCATCGGCAGCCAGCTGCCTGCCGCTCGCGGTAATATTGGCTATATCGGCCCGGTGCCTGAGCGCGCGCTGGGCCTGGGTATCGCCGCGGATAAGATCAACCCGAAAGGGGTTATCGACTACCTGCATTACTACCGGGCTTACAAAACCGATTACGAGCTGGCCTGCATGCGTGAAGCGCAGAAGTCGGCGGTGAATGGTCATCGTGCGGCCTACGAAGCTTTCCAGTCGGGGATGAGCGAATTCGATATCAACCAGGCCTATCTCACCGCCACCGGCCATCGTGATACCGACGTGCCTTACAGCAATATTGTCGCTCTGAATGAGCATGCCTCCGTCCTGCACTACACCAAACTGGACCATCGTGCCCCGGCGGAGATGCGCAGTTTCCTGCTCGACGCCGGTGCGGAATATAACGGCTATGCCGCAGATCTGACGCGCACCTGGGCGGCGCACGGCGATAACGACTTTGCCCATCTGATCAAAGACGTTAACGATGAGCAGCAGGCGCTGATTAGTACCATGAAGGCCGGTACCAGTTACATTGATTACCATATCCAGTTCCATCAGCGTATCGCGAAGCTGTTGCGTAAACACCAGTTGGTTACCGACATGAGCGAAGAGGCGATGGTGGAGAATGACCTGACCGGGCCGTTTATGCCGCACGGGATTGGCCATCCGCTGGGTCTGCAGGTGCATGATGTCGCTGGCTTTATGCAGGATGACACCGGTACGCATCTGGCGGCGCCGTCGAAATACCCGTATCTGCGCTGCACCCGTATTATCGAGCCGCGGATGGTGTTAACTATTGAACCCGGCATCTACTTCATCGAGTCGTTACTGGCGCCGTGGCGTGAAGGCCCGTTCAGCAAGCACTTTAACTGGCAAAAAATTGACGCCATGAAGCCGTTCGGTGGGATCCGTATCGAAGATAACGTGGTGATTCACGAAAACAGTATCGAAAATATGACGCGCGATCTGAAGCTGGCCTGATGGAGAGCTGGTTAATCCCGGCGGCGCCGGTTACCGTCGTTGAGGAGATTAAAAAAAGCCGTTTTATCACGCTGTTGGCGCATACCGACGGCGTGGCGGCGGCAAAAGCTTTTGTCGAGTCCGTCAGAACGGATCACCCTGATGCCCGCCACCACTGCGTGGCGTGGGTCGCGGGGCCGCCTGATGATTCGCAACAGCTGGGGTTTTCAGACGATGGCGAACCGGCGGGAACGGCGGGTAAACCGATGCTGGCGCAGCTGATGGGAAGCGGCGTCGGCGAGATAACCGCTGTCGTCGTGCGTTACTACGGTGGTATCCTGCTGGGCACCGGCGGTCTGGTTAAGGCCTATGGCGGCGGGGTGCATCAGGCGCTGGCGCAGCTGACGACGCTGCGCAAGACGCCGTTAACGGCATATACTTTGCAGTGTGAGTATGGGCAACTGGCCGGCGTCGAAGCGCTGCTCACCCAATTCTCCGGAAACGTCGTTGAAAGCGAATATCTGGCGTCAGTTCGGCTGCGCGTGGCGCTTCCCCAGGCCGAAGTGGCGGCTTTTTCAGCAAGACTGGCTGATTTTAGTCGTGGTTCATTGCAATTACTGAAGATTAACGAATAATCCCCTCTGTTTTTTGCCTATCAAAGGAAGCGCCAGAGATGCATTTTCGCGCCATAACCCGAATCGTTGGACTGCTGGTCATCTTGTTTTCGGGGACGATGATCGTCCCGGGATTAGTGGCCCTGATATATCGCGATGGCGCGGGACGGGCCTTCACTCAAACCTTCTTTGTCGCTCTGGCGATCGGCTCCATGCTGTGGTGGCCGAACCGTAAGCAAAAAGGCGAACTGAAATCTCGTGAAGGGTTTCTGATCGTGGTGCTGTTCTGGACCGTGCTGGGGAGCGTGGGGGCCTTGCCCTTTATCTTCTCCGAACAGCCGAACCTGACGGTGACGGATGCCTTCTTCGAGTCATTTTCCGGCCTGACGACGACCGGGGCGACCACTCTGGTGGGGCTGGACTCGCTTCCGCACGCTATCCTCTTTTATCGCCAGATGCTGCAGTGGTTCGGCGGCATGGGGATCATTGTGCTGGCGGTAGCGATTCTGCCTATCCTCGGCGTCGGGGGGATGCAGCTCTACCGCGCGGAAATGCCCGGCCCGCTGAAGGATAACAAGATGCGTCCGCGTATTGCCGAGACGGCGAAGACATTGTGGCTCATCTATGTGTTACTCACGATCGCCTGCGCATTGGCGCTCTGGTTTGCCGGTATGCCGGCGTTCGATGCGATCGGGCACAGTTTCGCCACCATCGCCATCGGCGGTTTCTCGACTCACGATGCCAGCGTCGGCTATTTCAACAGCCCGATGATCAACTCCATCATTGCCATCTTCCTGCTGATCTCCGGCTGTAATTACGGTCTGCATTTTTCGTTGTTGAGCGGACGCAGCCTGAAGGTGTACTGGCGCGACCCCGAATTTAGGATGTTCATTGGCGTCCAGTTGACGCTGGTCATCGTCTGTACGCTGGTGCTATGGCTTCATAACGTGTACGGCTCGGTGTTGACGACGCTGAACCAGGCGTTTTTCCAGGTGGTGTCGATGGCGACCACCGCGGGGTTCACCACCGATAGCATTGCACGCTGGCCGCTGTTCCTTCCGGTGCTGTTGCTGTGCTCCGCATTTATCGGCGGCTGCGCTGGCTCCACGGGCGGTGGATTAAAAGTGATCCGTATCTTGTTGCTGTTCAAGCAGGGCAACCGTGAGCTGAAGCGGCTGGTGCACCCGAATGCTGTGTATAGCATTAAATTAGGTAACCGCGCGCTGCCGGAACGTATTCTGGAAGCGGTATGGGGATTCTTCTCCGCCTATGCGCTGGTCTTTATCATTAGTATGCTGGCGATTATCGCCACCGGGGTGGATGACTTCTCTGCTTTCGCCTCCGTGGTGGCGACATTGAACAACCTCGGGCCTGGGCTCGGCGTCGTCGCGGATAACTTTGCCACCATGAACCCGGTCGCGAAATGGATCCTGATTGCTAATATGCTGTTTGGTCGTCTGGAAGTGTTCACCTTACTGGTGCTCTTTACCCCCACTTTCTGGCGCGAATAACAGGAGTGCTCGTGAAAACTTTAATTCTCTTCTCCACCCGCGACGGGCAGACCCGTGAAATCGCTTCGTTTCTCGCCTCTGAGCTTAAAGAGCTGGGCATCGATGCGGACACCCTGAACCTGAACCGTACCGATGTCGTCGAATGGCATCACTACGATCGGGTGGTCATTGGCGCGTCGATTCGCTACGGGCACTTTCATCCGGCGGTGGACCGCTTTGTGAAAAAGCATCTGGCAGCATTGCAGGCGCTGCCGGGGGCATTCTTTTCGGTTAACCTGGTGGCGCGTAAACCCGAGAAGCGCACGCCGCAGACCAACAGCTATACGCGTAAGTTTCTGCTGAACTCGCCGTGGCAGCCGCAGAGCTGCGCGGTATTTGCCGGCGCGCTGCGCTACCCGCGCTACAGCTGGTACGATCGGTTTATGATCCGCCTGATTATGAAAATGACCGGGGGTGAAACGGATACCCGCAAAGAAGTGGTCTATACCGACTGGCAACAGGTATCCCGGTTTGCTCGGGAAATCGCACAAATGGCGCGCAAATAGCGCGTAAAACTCGCGTTGTGATGGAAAATCGAGCGAACGAAAAGTTTTTTTGCATTTCCCCTTGTCACCTCAGAATTACTCCCTATAATGCGCCTCCACTGACACGGAACAACGGCAAACAAGCCGCCGGGTCAGCGGGGTTCCGGTGAGAACCTCGCAGAGAAAAGCAAAAATAAATGCTTGACTCTGCAGCGGGAAGGCGTAATATGCACACCCCGCGCCGCAGCGAAAACGAAGCGGCACTGCTCTTTAACAATTTATCAGACAATCTGTGTGGGCACTCAAAGTGACATGGATTCTTAACGTCCTCGGACGAAAAATGAATACCAAGTCTCAAGAGTGAACACGTAATTCATTACGAAGTTTAATTCTTTGAGCATCAAACTTAAATTGAAGAGTTTGATCATGGCTCAGATTGAACGCTGGCGGCAGGCCTAACACATGCAAGTCGAGCGGTAGCACAGAGAGCTTGCTCTCGGGTGACGAGCGGCGGACGGGTGAGTAATGTCTGGGAAACTGCCTGATGGAGGGGGATAACTACTGGAAACGGTAGCTAATACCGCATAACGTCGCAAGACCAAAGTGGGGGACCTTCGGGCCTCATGCCATCAGATGTGCCCAGATGGGATTAGCTAGTAGGTGGGGTAACGGCTCACCTAGGCGACGATCCCTAGCTGGTCTGAGAGGATGACCAGCCACACTGGAACTGAGACACGGTCCAGACTCCTACGGGAGGCAGCAGTGGGGAATATTGCACAATGGGCGCAAGCCTGATGCAGCCATGCCGCGTGTGTGAAGAAGGCCTTCGGGTTGTAAAGCACTTTCAGCGGGGAGGAAGGCGATAAGGTTAATAACCTTGTCGATTGACGTTACCCGCAGAAGAAGCACCGGCTAACTCCGTGCCAGCAGCCGCGGTAATACGGAGGGTGCAAGCGTTAATCGGAATTACTGGGCGTAAAGCGCACGCAGGCGGTCTGTCAAGTCGGATGTGAAATCCCCGGGCTCAACCTGGGAACTGCATTCGAAACTGGCAGGCTAGAGTCTTGTAGAGGGGGGTAGAATTCCAGGTGTAGCGGTGAAATGCGTAGAGATCTGGAGGAATACCGGTGGCGAAGGCGGCCCCCTGGACAAAGACTGACGCTCAGGTGCGAAAGCGTGGGGAGCAAACAGGATTAGATACCCTGGTAGTCCACGCCGTAAACGATGTCGATTTGGAGGTTGTGCCCTTGAGGCGTGGCTTCCGGAGCTAACGCGTTAAATCGACCGCCTGGGGAGTACGGCCGCAAGGTTAAAACTCAAATGAATTGACGGGGGCCCGCACAAGCGGTGGAGCATGTGGTTTAATTCGATGCAACGCGAAGAACCTTACCTGGTCTTGACATCCACAGAACTTTCCAGAGATGGATTGGTGCCTTCGGGAACTGTGAGACAGGTGCTGCATGGCTGTCGTCAGCTCGTGTTGTGAAATGTTGGGTTAAGTCCCGCAACGAGCGCAACCCTTATCCTTTGTTGCCAGCGGTTCGGCCGGGAACTCAAAGGAGACTGCCAGTGATAAACTGGAGGAAGGTGGGGATGACGTCAAGTCATCATGGCCCTTACGACCAGGGCTACACACGTGCTACAATGGCATATACAAAGAGAAGCGACCTCGCGAGAGCAAGCGGACCTCATAAAGTATGTCGTAGTCCGGATTGGAGTCTGCAACTCGACTCCATGAAGTCGGAATCGCTAGTAATCGTAGATCAGAATGCTACGGTGAATACGTTCCCGGGCCTTGTACACACCGCCCGTCACACCATGGGAGTGGGTTGCAAAAGAAGTAGGTAGCTTAACCTTCGGGAGGGCGCTTACCACTTTGTGATTCATGACTGGGGTGAAGTCGTAACAAGGTAACCGTAGGGGAACCTGCGGTTGGATCACCTCCTTACCTTAAAGAACCTGCCTTTGCAGTGCTCACACAGATTGTCTGATGAAAAACAGCAGTAAAAACCTCTACAGGCTTGTAGCTCAGGTGGTTAGAGCGCACCCCTGATAAGGGTGAGGTCGGTGGTTCAAGTCCACTCAGGCCTACCAAATTTGCGAAGCAAATTTGAAGAGGTTTCAAACGATGGGGCTATAGCTCAGCTGGGAGAGCGCCTGCTTTGCACGCAGGAGGTCTGCGGTTCGATCCCGCATAGCTCCACCATCTTTACTGCGAACACAAGAAAACTTCAGAGTGAACCTGAAAAGGTGCACTGCGAAGTTTTGCTCTTTAAAAATCTGGATCAAGCTGAAAATTGAAACGACACACAGTTAATGTGTGTTCGAGTCTCTCAAATTTTCGCAATCAGAAGTGAAACATCTTCGGGTTGTGAGGTTAAGCGACTAAGCGTACACGGTGGATGCCCTGGCAGTCAGAGGCGATGAAGGACGTGCTAATCTGCGAAAAGCGTCGGTAAGGTGATATGAACCGTTATAACCGGCGATGTCCGAATGGGGAAACCCAGTGTGATTCGTCACACTATCGTTAACTGAATACATAGGTTAACGAGGCGAACCGGGGGAACTGAAACATCTAAGTACCCCGAGGAAAAGAAATCAACCGAGATTCCCCCAGTAGCGGCGAGCGAACGGGGAGCAGCCCAGAGTCTGAATCAGCTTGTGTGTTAGTGGAACGGTCTGGAAAGTCCGACGGTACAGGGTGATAGTCCCGTACACCAAAATGCACAGGTTGTGAACTCGAAGAGTAGGGCGGGACACGTGGTATCCTGTCTGAATATGGGGGGACCATCCTCCAAGGCTAAATACTCCTGACTGACCGATAGTGAACCAGTACCGTGAGGGAAAGGCGAAAAGAACCCCGGCGAGGGGAGTGAAAAAGAACCTGAAACCGTGTACGTACAAGCAGTGGGAGCACCTTCGGGTGTGACTGCGTACCTTTTGTATAATGGGTCAGCGACTTATATTCTGTAGCAAGGTTAACCGTATAGGGGAGCCGCAGGGAAACCGAGTCTTAACTGGGCGTTAAGTTGCAGGGTATAGACCCGAAACCCGGTGATCTAGCCATGGGCAGGTTGAAGGTTGGGTAACACTAACTGGAGGACCGAACCGACTAATGTTGAAAAATTAGCGGATGACTTGTGGCTGGGGGTGAAAGGCCAATCAAACCGGGAGATAGCTGGTTCTCCCCGAAAGCTATTTAGGTAGCGCCTCGTGAATTCATCTTCGGGGGTAGAGCACTGTTTCGGCTAGGGGGTCATCCCGACTTACCAACCCGATGCAAACTACGAATACCGAAGAATGTTATCACGGGAGACACACGGCGGGTGCTAACGTCCGTCGTGAAGAGGGAAACAACCCAGACCGCCAGCTAAGGTCCCAAAGTCATGGTTAAGTGGGAAACGATGTGGGAAGGCACAGACAGCCAGGATGTTGGCTTAGAAGCAGCCATCATTTAAAGAAAGCGTAATAGCTCACTGGTCGAGTCGGCCTGCGCGGAAGATGTAACGGGGCTAAACCATGCACCGAAGCTGCGGCAGCGACACGATGTGTTGTTGGGTAGGGGAGCGTTCTGTAAGCCTGCGAAGGTGTGCTGTGAGGCATGCTGGAGGTATCAGAAGTGCGAATGCTGACATAAGTAACGATAAAGCGGGTGAAAAGCCCGCTCGCCGGAAGACCAAGGGTTCCTGTCCAACGTTAATCGGGGCAGGGTGAGTCGACCCCTAAGGCGAGGCCGAAAGGCGTAGTCGATGGGAAACAGGTTAATATTCCTGTACTTGGTGTTACTGCGAAGGGGGGACGGAGAAGGCTATGTTAGCCGGGCGACGGTTGTCCCGGTTTAAGCATGTAGGCTGGTTATCCAGGCAAATCCGGATAATCAAGGCTGAGGTGTGATGACGAGGCACTACGGTGCTGAAGTAACAAATGCCCTGCTTCCAGGAAAAGCCTCTAAGCATCAGGTAACATCAAATCGTACCCCAAACCGACACAGGTGGTCAGGTAGAGAATACCAAGGCGCTTGAGAGAACTCGGGTGAAGGAACTAGGCAAAATGGTGCCGTAACTTCGGGAGAAGGCACGCTGGTGTGTAGGTGAAGTCCCTGCGGATGGAGCTGAGACCAGTCGAAGATACCAGCTGGCTGCAACTGTTTATTAAAAACACAGCACTGTGCAAACACGAAAGTGGACGTATACGGTGTGACGCCTGCCCGGTGCCGGAAGGTTAATTGATGGGGTTATCCGTAAGGAGAAGCTCTTGATCGAAGCCCCGGTAAACGGCGGCCGTAACTATAACGGTCCTAAGGTAGCGAAATTCCTTGTCGGGTAAGTTCCGACCTGCACGAATGGCGTAATGATGGCCAGGCTGTCTCCACCCGAGACTCAGTGAAATTGAACTCGCTGTGAAGATGCAGTGTACCCGCGGCAAGACGGAAAGACCCCGTGAACCTTTACTATAGCTTGACACTGAACATTGAGCCTTGATGTGTAGGATAGGTGGGAGGCTTTGAAGCGTGGACGCCAGTCTGCGTGGAGCCAACCTTGAAATACCACCCTTTAATGTTTGATGTTCTAACGTTGGCCCCTGACCGGGGTTGCGGACAGTGTCTGGTGGGTAGTTTGACTGGGGCGGTCTCCTCCCAAAGCGTAACGGAGGAGCACGAAGGTTAGCTAATCCTGGTCGGACATCAGGAGGTTAGTGCAATGGCATAAGCTAGCTTGACTGCGAGCGTGACGGCGCGAGCAGGTGCGAAAGCAGGTCATAGTGATCCGGTGGTTCTGAATGGAAGGGCCATCGCTCAACGGATAAAAGGTACTCCGGGGATAACAGGCTGATACCGCCCAAGAGTTCATATCGACGGCGGTGTTTGGCACCTCGATGTCGGCTCATCACATCCTGGGGCTGAAGTAGGTCCCAAGGGTATGGCTGTTCGCCATTTAAAGTGGTACGCGAGCTGGGTTTAGAACGTCGTGAGACAGTTCGGTCCCTATCTGCCGTGGGCGCTGGAGAATTGAGGGGGGCTGCTCCTAGTACGAGAGGACCGGAGTGGACGCATCACTGGTGTTCGGGTTGTCATGCCAATGGCACTGCCCGGTAGCTAAATGCGGAAGAGATAAGTGCTGAAAGCATCTAAGCACGAAACTTGCCCCGAGATGAGTTCTCCCTGAGACTTTAAGTCTCCTGAAGGAACGTTGAAGACGACGACGTTGATAGGCCGGGTGTGTAAGCGCAGCGATGCGTTGAGCTAACCGGTACTAATGAACCGTGAGGCTTAACCTTACAACGCCGAAGATGTTTTGGCGATTTGAGAGAATTTTCAGCTTAGATTCAGAGTTGAGTACGCAATAATTTGCGCAGCAGCAAGGCGACAAGCGACGGAAAGGAAGGAGCATACTGAAGTATGTGACTGACTTTACGAGCGCAGGCAACGCAGCTGATGCGATAAAGAATTGCGTACTGAGCACAAAGAATTTGCCTGGCGGCACTAGCGCGGTGGTCCCACCTGACCCCATGCCGAACTCAGAAGTGAAACGCCGTAGCGCCGATGGTAGTGTGGGGTCTCCCCATGTGAGAGTAGGGAACTGCCAGGCATCAAATAAGTGAAGAGCCCATCCTGTCGGATGGGCTTTTTGCGTTTCTGTCGTCCGGCCAGCGTGCCGGTATGTCTCCCCGGTGGCGCTGCGCTTACCGGGGCTACGGGCCTGTCGCGTTCTGTAGCCCGCACCGGTACACCACATCACCACCGGTAACGCCCCGCAATATCATTGCCCCTGTAATCAGACAAGCCTTCCCCCGCCAGATACGATAAACTAACGCCGATTTTGCATCAGGAAGCTACTATGAACCACTCCCTCAAACCCTGGAATACCTTTGGCATTGAACGCTTCGCCAAGACGATAGTACGCGCCGAAACTGAGCAACAGTTGCTAAGCGCCTGGCAAACCGCTGCCGCGGCAGGCGAACCCTCGCTGATCCTTGGGGAAGGCAGTAATGTCCTGTTTCTGAACGACTATGCCGGTACGGTGATCCTCAACCGGATTATGGGGATCGAGGTGAGCGAAACGCCGGAAGCCTGGCGCTTGCACGTCGGCGCCGGCGAAAACTGGCATCAGTTGGTGCAGTTCACGCTACAGCATGCGATGCCAGGTCTGGAAAATCTGGCGTTAATCCCTGGCTGCGCAGGATCTTCTCCGATCCAGAATATTGGCGCCTACGGCGTTGAGCTACAGCGGGTTTGCGAATATGTTGACTGCATTGAGCTGGAAACCGGGCGTAAGCAACGTCTTTCAGCCGCGGAATGCCGTTTTGGCTATCGCGACAGTATCTTCAAACATGAATATCAGGACCGCTATGCCATCGTCGCGATTGGCTTATCGTTAGCGAAAACATGGCAGCCTGTACTGAGTTACGGTGATTTAACGCGTCTCGATCCGCAGACCGTCACGCCGCAGCAGGTATTTGATGCGGTCTGTCATATGCGAATGACTAAATTGCCGGATCCAAAGATTAGCGGTAATGCCGGCAGCTTTTTTAAGAACCCGATCGTCAGCGCTCAGGTTGCGGAAGCGCTGCTGGCGCAGTTCCCTCATGCACCGCACTATCCGCAGGCAAATGGCAGCGTCAAGCTGGCCGCTGGCTGGCTAATCGATCAATGTGAGCTCAAAGGACAACGCATCGGCGGCGCGGCCGTCCATCGACAGCAGGCGCTGGTACTGATTAATGAAGATCGAGCGACCAGCGAGGATGTGGTAAAACTTGCTCATTATGTTCGCCAGCGGGTGGGTGCGAAATTCGATGTATGGCTTCAGCCCGAGGTGCGCTTCATTGGCACGCATGGTGAAGTCAACGCAGAGGAGAGCATTGCGTGAAAGACCATACTATCCCTTTAACGCTAATTTCTATCCTTGCTGATGGCGAGTTTCACTCTGGCGAACAGCTTGGTGAGCAGTTAGGCATGAGCCGGGCGGCGATTAATAAGCACATCCAGACCTTACGTGACTGGGGCGTCGATGTGTTTACTGTGCCGGGCAAGGGTTACAGCCTGCCGGAGCCTATTCATCTATTAGATGAGAAAAAGATTTCTCAAGAGATAGACCATGGCCGAGTGACAGTCCTTCCCGTCATCGACTCTACTAACCAGTATTTGCTGGACAGGCTTGATGAGCTGACGTCCGGAGATGCCTGTGTGGCTGAATATCAGCAAGCAGGGCGAGGCCGGCGAGGCAGAAAATGGTTTTCGCCCTTTGGCGCGAATCTCTATCTCTCGATGTACTGGCGTCTGGAGCAGGGCCCGGCAGCGGCTATTGGCCTAAGCCTGGTGATCGGTATTGTGATCGCTGAAGTTCTGCAGCAGCTCGGGGCCGAACAGGTTCGCGTGAAATGGCCAAACGATATTTACCTGCAGGATCGTAAGCTGTCAGGGATCCTCGTGGAACTGACGGGGAAAACGGGCGATGCCGCACAAATCGTCAGCGGCGCGGGTATCAACCTTGTGATGCGTCGCGTGGAGTCTGATGTCGTCAATCAGGGGTGGATCAGCCTTCAGGAAGCGGGGGTGGTCATCGACCGTAACCTCCTCGCCGCGCGCCTGATTAAAGAGCTGCGCCTGGGACTGGAGCTGTTCGAGCAGGAAGGATTGGCTCCCTATCTACCGCGCTGGGAAAAACTGGATAACTTTATTCATCGCCCGGTGAAACTGATTATCGGTGATAAAGAAATTTACGGCATTTCGCGTGGCATTGACGCCCAGGGCGCACTATTGCTGGAGCAGGATGGTGTAATAAAAGCCTGGGTGGGTGGTGAAATATCATTGCGCAGTGCAGAATAAAAAAGGGAGCTTCGGCTCCCTTATTTTATTTACGTAAGCGTACCTGATTCACTGAGTGATTGGCGCTCTTAGTCATGATCAGGCTGGCGCGCTCGCGAGTTGGAAGGATATTTTCTTTAAGATTCATTAGGTTGATTTCATTCCATAGCGAAGTGGCAATATCTACCGCTTCTTCCTTCGAGAGCTTAGCGTAATTATGGAAATAGGAATCCGGATCGGTAAACGCCCCTTCCCGGAATTTAAGAAAGCGGTTGATATACCAGCTTTTCAATAATTCTTCCGGGGCATCGACATAAATAGAAAAGTCGACAAAATCGGAAACGAATACATGATGGGGATCGTGCGGATAATCCATTCCACTTTGCAGAACATTCAGCCCTTCAAGAATTAAAATATCCGGTTGCGCGACGGTTTTGTCACCATTGGGAATAACATCATAAATCAGATGGGAATAAACCGGCGCGGTTGCCTGCGGTACCCCTGATTTGAGATCGGAGACAAACTTCACCAGGCGATGCATATCATAGGACTGCGGAAAGCCTTTTTTCTTCATTAACCCACGTTCTTTTAAAACCGAGTTAGGGTGCAAAAAACCGTCGGTGGTAATGAGTTCGACATGGCGATGCTCCGGCCAACGACTAAGCAAAGCTTGCAGAACGCGGGCGGTGGTGCTTTTTCCTACCGCAACGCTGCCAGCGATACTGATAATATAGGGAATTCGCTGACCATTGGTGCCAAGAAATTGTTCGAGAACAGCCTGGCGACGCAGGTTAGAACTGATATAGAAGTTGAGCAAACGCGACAGCGGCAAATAGATCTCGGCAACCTCTTCCAGAGAGAGATCTTCGTTGATGCCTTTTAACCGCGTGATTTCTTCCTCGGTTAACGTCATCGGGACAGAATCACGAAGTGCAGCCCATTGGTGGCGGTTAAATTGTAGGTACGGTGTCATTAACGTCTGCTCTTTTTGGCTCATAAGCATGTTCTTACTATCACCGAATACCTTGAAACGGTGATGCTTCACACGAGTTAATCAGGACAATGGGCAGGAGGGTAACACCAGATTGCCGGGAATAATAAGAAAAAAACTCATTGAATGCTGCTTTCTCGCGCCAGCATCACAAGAGAAGAATAAGTTTCTTATTCTTTGCAAAGCATGGCCTTTGCTAACAGGCTAGGCTAGCGGCCTGAATCCTTTCCGTCAGCGGTCAGCATGCGATAGAGGTAACCGGAGATGATCGGACAGCGCCTGAAGAGCCGAATTGTTGGCGAATATTTGCACTCCGCTGCTTGAAATTACACCGTTTTTTCGCGTGAGAGCACAAAATGTGAGCAAGAGAACGTTTTATGCAAATTTTTAGTTGCATGAACTCGCTCCTCTCCCTAGAATGCGCGCTACTTGATGCCGACTTAGCTCAGTAGGTAGAGCAACTGACTTGTAATCAGTAGGTCACCAGTTCGATTCCGGTAGTCGGCACCATAACAATTTGGGTGGGGTTCCCGAGCGGCCAAAGGGAGCAGACTGTAAATCTGCCGTCATCGACTTCGAAGGTTCGAATCCTTCCCCCACCACCACTTTCTGGCGACGCTTTGCGGAGCCGGAGTTGGTTGGGTAAACTAATCAGCTCAATACTAAAGAGAGCAGTCTCTTTAGTATTACAGAAAGAACTGGGTAGCCGAGTTTCAGGATGCGGGCATCGTATAATGGCTATTACCTCAGCCTTCCAAGCTGATGATGCGGGTTCGATTCCCGCTGCCCGCTCCAGACGTGCTGATATGGCTCAGTTGGTAGAGCGCACCCTTGGTAAGGGTGAGGTCCCCAGTTCGACTCTGGGTATCAGCACCACTTCTTTTCTCTCCTTCCCTGTTTCTCTTCTGTTATGTTCATTCAACAAGTCGGGCATGTTGCCTGGTTGATGTGGTGATATCACCGATTTATCCGTGTCTTAGAGGGACAATCGATGTCTAAAGAAAAGTTTGAACGTACAAAACCGCACGTTAACGTCGGTACTATCGGCCACGTTGACCATGGTAAAACAACGCTGACCGCTGCCATCACTACCGTACTGGCTAAAACCTACGGTGGTTCCGCTCGCGCATTCGACCAGATCGATAACGCGCCGGAAGAAAAAGCTCGTGGTATCACCATCAACACCTCTCACGTTGAATATGACACCCCGACTCGCCACTACGCGCACGTAGACTGCCCGGGCCACGCCGACTATGTTAAAAACATGATCACCGGTGCTGCGCAGATGGACGGCGCGATCCTGGTTGTTGCTGCGACTGACGGCCCGATGCCGCAGACTCGTGAGCACATCCTGCTGGGTCGTCAGGTAGGCGTTCCGTACATCATCGTGTTCCTGAACAAATGCGACATGGTTGATGACGAAGAGCTGCTGGAACTGGTTGAGATGGAAGTTCGTGAACTGCTGTCTCAGTACGATTTCCCGGGCGACGACACCCCGATCGTTCGTGGTTCTGCTCTGAAAGCGCTGGAAGGCGACGCAGAGTGGGAAGCGAAAATCATCGAACTGGCTGGCCACCTGGATACCTATATCCCGGAACCAGAGCGTGCGATTGACAAGCCGTTCCTGCTGCCGATCGAAGACGTATTCTCCATCTCCGGTCGTGGTACCGTTGTTACCGGTCGTGTAGAGCGCGGTATCATCAAAGTAGGTGAAGAAGTTGAAATCGTTGGTATCAAAGAAACCGCGAAAACCACCTGTACTGGCGTTGAAATGTTCCGCAAACTGCTGGACGAAGGCCGTGCTGGTGAGAACGTAGGTGTTCTGCTGCGTGGTATCAAACGTGAAGAAATCGAACGTGGTCAGGTACTGGCTAAGCCGGGCACCATCAACCCGCACACCAAGTTCGAATCTGAAGTGTACATCCTGTCCAAAGATGAAGGCGGCCGTCATACTCCGTTCTTCAAAGGCTACCGTCCGCAGTTCTACTTCCGTACTACTGACGTGACTGGCACCATCGAACTGCCGGAAGGCGTAGAGATGGTAATGCCGGGCGACAACATCAAAATGGTTGTTACCCTGATCCACCCGATCGCGATGGACGACGGTCTGCGTTTCGCAATCCGTGAAGGCGGTCGTACCGTTGGCGCGGGCGTGGTTGCTAAAGTTCTCGGCTAATCGCTGATAACATTTGACGCAATGCGCAATAAAAGGGCATCATTTGATGCCCTTTTTGCACGCTTTCACACCAGAACCTGGCTCATCAGTGATTTTATTTGTCATAATCATTGCTGAGACAGGCTCTGAAGAGGGCGTTTATACACCAAACCATTCGAGCCTCAGGGCGACGGCTAATCAACTCCTTCTTTGCAACAGCAGGGCAGGGGTGACACCACCGTCAACATTGAAGCAATTTGAATAGTTAAGTGTATAATCCGAAACTTAATTTCGGTTTGGATCGCCTCGCCCCCGCGGGGTGAAATTGTTTGTAGAATACTTCTGACAGGTTGGTTTATGAGTGCGAATACCGAAGCTCAAGGGAGCGGGCGCGGCCTGGAAGCGATGAAGTGGATTATCGTTGCCGTGCTGCTGATCGTGGCGATCGTGGGCAACTTCCTTTATCGTGACATTATGCTGGCGGTGCGTGCGCTGGCCGTGGTTATTCTTATTGCTGCTGCCGGTGGCGTCGCGCTGTTGACGACGAAAGGTAAGGCGACCGTTGCTTTTGCTCGCGAAGCGAGAACCGAAGTTCGTAAAGTGATTTGGCCGACTCGCCAGGAAACGCTGCATACTACGCTGATTGTTGCTGCCGTGACTGCAGTAATGTCACTGATCCTGTGGGGACTGGATGGTATTCTGGTTCGCCTGGTCTCCTTTATCACTGGCCTGAGGTTCTGAGATGTCTGAAGCTCCTAAAAAGCGCTGGTACGTCGTTCAGGCGTTTTCCGGTTTTGAAGGTCGCGTAGCCACGTCGCTGCGTGAACATATCAAATTACACAACATGGAAGAGTTATTTGGCGAAGTCATGGTCCCGACCGAAGAAGTGGTTGAGATCCGTGGCGGCCAGCGTCGTAAAAGCGAACGTAAATTCTTCCCGGGCTATGTCCTGGTTCAGATGGTCATGAACGACGCAAGCTGGCACCTGGTGCGCAGCGTACCGCGCGTGATGGGCTTCATCGGCGGCACCTCTGACCGTCCGGCGCCGATCAGCGACAAAGAAGTCGACGCCATCATGAATCGTCTGCAGCAGGTTGGCGATAAGCCGCGTCCGAAAACGCTGTTTGAACCGGGTGAAATGGTTCGCGTTAACGACGGTCCGTTCGCTGACTTTAACGGCGTGGTGGAAGAAGTGGACTATGAGAAGTCCCGCCTGAAAGTTTCCGTTTCTATCTTCGGTCGTGCGACCCCGGTAGAACTGGACTTCAGCCAGGTTGAGAAGGCGTAAGCCGGCGATCAAAAAAGCAGCGATTTAATCGTTGCATAGGGCGCGAAATTGGCATACAATTTCGCGCCTTTTGTTTTTATGGGCCCGGCCCGTAAAACGATGTTTAATCACGGGGAGCTTCTCTGAAGCGTTAATACCCAATTTGAGGATTTAAGAATGGCTAAGAAAGTCCAAGCCTACGTCAAGCTGCAGGTTGCAGCTGGTATGGCGAACCCGAGCCCGCCGGTCGGCCCAGCACTGGGTCAGCAGGGCGTGAACATCATGGAATTCTGCAAAGCGTTCAACGCCAAAACTGATTCCCTGGAGAAAGGTCTGCCGATCCCGGTTGTTATCACCGTTTACGCTGACCGTTCCTTTACCTTTGTTACCAAGACTCCGCCGGCTGCTGTTCTGCTGAAGAAAGCTGCAGGCATCAAGTCTGGTTCCGGTAAGCCGAACAAAGATAAAGTGGGTAAAATCTCCCGCGCTCAGCTGCAGGAAATCGCGCAGACCAAAGCTGCCGACATGACTGGTGCCGACATTGAAGCGATGACTCGCTCCATCGAAGGTACTGCACGTTCCATGGGCCTGGTAGTGGAGGACTAAGAAATGGCTAAACTGACCAAGCGCATGCGCGTGATCCGTGAGAAAGTTGATGCAACTAAACAGTACGACATCAACGAAGCCATTGCTCTGCTGAAAGAGCTGGCCACCGCTAAATTTACCGAAAGCGTAGACGTTGCCGTTAACCTCGGCATCGACGCTCGTAAATCTGACCAGAACGTCCGTGGCGCAACTGTACTGCCGCACGGTACTGGCCGTTCCGTTCGCGTAGCCGTATTTACCCAGGGCGCAAACGCTGAAGCTGCTAAAGCTGCAGGCGCTGAGCTGGTAGGTATGGAAGATCTGGCTGAGCAGATCAAAAAAGGCGAAATGAACTTTGACGTTGTTATTGCTTCCCCGGATGCAATGCGCGTTGTTGGCCAGCTGGGCCAGGTTCTGGGTCCGCGTGGCCTGATGCCGAACCCGAAAGTAGGTACCGTAACTCCGAACGTTGCTGAAGCGGTTAAAAACGCGAAAGCAGGCCAGGTTCGTTACCGTAACGACAAAAACGGCATCATCCACACCACCATCGGTAAAGTGGACTTTGACGCTGACAAACTGAAAGAAAACCTGGAAGCTCTGCTGGTTGCGCTGAAAAAAGCAAAACCGACTCAGGCGAAAGGCGTGTACATCAAGAAAGTTAGCATCTCCACCACTATGGGTGCAGGTGTTGCAGTAGATCAGGCTGGCCTGAACGCTTCTGCAAACTAATGCCTTTACGTGGGCGGTGATTTTGTCTACAATCTTACCCCCACGATTCTGTCAATAAGACAGACGCTATGCGAGTCATTTGAATTGCAGCTAACGCCGCTGCGGTTCGAAGGACGAAGTCATAGGAAGAATTTGTTCGTTGGAGCCTGGCCTTTCCAGGCCTCCGTCGAAGACCGCAGGTGTTTCGCAAGAAACTTAATCCCCTGCGTAGACGGTGACAGAACGCTAAGATTATTTTTGGATATTCTGGCTTGTTTCTGCTCACCGTATTTAGACGCTCTTTTCGTTGAATTGAGTGAAGTGAGTTCCAGAGCATAGGCTCTGGCAAACATCCAGGAGCAAAGCTAATGGCTTTAAATCTTCAAGACAAACAAGCGATTGTTGCTGAAGTCAGCGAAGTAGCCAAAGGCGCGCTGTCTGCAGTAGTTGCGGATTCCCGTGGCGTAACTGTAGATAAAATGACTGAACTGCGTAAAGCAGGTCGTGAAGCTGGCGTATACATGCGTGTTGTTCGTAACACCCTGCTGCGCCGCGTCGTTGAAGGTACTCAGTTCGAGTGCCTGAAAGACACGTTTGTTGGTCCGACCCTGATTGCATACTCTATGGAACACCCGGGCGCTGCTGCTCGTCTGTTCAAAGAGTTCGCGAAAGCGAATGCAAAATTTGAGGTCAAAGCCGCTGCCTTTGAAGGTGAGCTGATCCCGGCGTCGCAGATCGACCGCCTGGCAACTCTGCCGACCTACGAAGAAGCAATTGCACGCCTGATGGCAACCATGAAAGAAGCTTCGGCTGGCAAACTGGTTCGTACTCTGGCTGCTGTACGCGATGCGAAAGAAGCTGCTTAATCGCAGTTATCTTTGTAAAGCATTCGCTTACGTATAAACTTATTCTGATATTCAGGAACAATTTAAATGTCTATCACTAAAGATCAAATCATTGAAGCAGTATCCGCTATGTCCGTAATGGACGTTGTTGAGCTGATCTCTGCAATGGAAGAAAAATTCGGTGTTTCCGCTGCTGCTGCTGTAGCTGTAGCTGCTGGCCCGGTTGAAGCTGCTGAAGAAAAAACTGAATTCGACGTAATTCTGAAAGCTGCTGGCGCTAACAAAGTTGCTGTTATCAAAGCAGTACGTGGCGCAACTGGCCTGGGTCTGAAAGAAGCTAAAGACCTGGTAGAATCTGCTCCGGCTGCACTGAAAGAAGGCATCAGCAAAGACGACGCTGAAGCTCTGAAAAAATCTCTGGAAGAAGCTGGCGCTGAAGTTGAAGTTAAATAAGCCAACCCTTCCGGTTGCAGCCTGAGAAATCAGGCTGAGGCTGGTGACTTTTTGGTCACCAGCCTTTTTGCGCTGTAAGGCGCCAGTAGCGTTTCACGCTGTTTGACTACTGGTTTGCCTCTCAATGCTTGTTTCTATCGACGACTTAATATACTGCGACAGGTTAGGGTTCCTGGGCTGTGTAAATCGCAATGAAATGGTTTAAGCGTGATAGCAACAGGCATTGCGGAAAGTGTTCCATTTTCCGGTCAACAAAATAGTGTTGCATAAAAAACTGCCCTCTGCGGGCAGATGGGTCGACTTGTCAGCGAGCTGAGGAACCCTATGGTTTACTCCTATACCGAGAAAAAACGTATTCGTAAGGATTTTGGTAAACGTCCACAAGTTCTGGATGTGCCATATCTCCTTTCTATCCAGCTTGACTCGTTCCAGAAGTTTATCGAGCAAGATCCTGAAGGGCAGTATGGTCTGGAAGCTGCTTTCCGTTCCGTATTCCCGATTCAGAGCTACAGCGGTAATTCCGAGCTGCAATACGTCAGCTACCGTCTGGGCGAACCGGTTTTTGACGTTAAAGAATGTCAGATCCGTGGCGTGACTTATTCTGCACCGCTGCGCGTAAAACTGCGTCTGGTGATCTACGAGCGCGAAGCGCCAGAAGGTACCGTCAAAGACATTAAAGAACAAGAAGTCTACATGGGCGAAATTCCGCTCATGACCGACAACGGTACCTTTGTTATCAACGGTACCGAGCGTGTTATCGTTTCTCAGCTGCACCGTAGCCCGGGCGTCTTCTTTGACAGTGACAAAGGTAAGACCCACTCCTCCGGTAAGGTTCTGTATAACGCACGTATCATCCCTTACCGCGGTTCCTGGCTGGACTTCGAATTCGACCCGAAAGACAACCTGTTCGTTCGTATCGACCGTCGTCGTAAGCTGCCGGCTACCATCATCCTGCGCGCGCTGAATTACACCACTGAGCAGATCCTTGACCTGTTCTTCGAAAAAGTGGTCTTTGAAATTCGCGACAACAAGCTGCAGATGGAGCTGATTCCGGAGCGTCTGCGCGGTGAAACTGCCTCCTTCGATATCGAAGCCAACGGCAAAGTGTACGTTGAGAAAGGCCGTCGCATCACGGCTCGTCATATCCGTCAGCTGGAAAAAGACGATATCAAGCATATCGAAGTGCCGGTTGAATATATCGCGGGCAAAGTGGCGGCTAAAGACTATATCGATGAAGCGACTGGCGAACTGATCTGCCCGGCGAACATGGAGTTGAGCCTGGATCTGCTGGCTAAGCTGAGCCAGTCTGGCCACAAGCGTATCGAAACGCTGTTCACCAACGATCTGGACCACGGCCCGTACATCTCTGAAACGGTACGCGTCGACCCGACTAACGATCGTCTGAGCGCGCTGGTAGAAATCTACCGCATGATGCGCCCTGGCGAGCCGCCGACTCGTGAAGCCGCTGAAAGTCTGTTTGAGAACCTGTTCTTCTCTGAAGACCGCTACGATCTGTCCGCGGTTGGTCGTATGAAGTTCAACCGTTCTCTGCTGCGCGACGAAATCGAAGGTTCCGGTATCCTGAGCAAAGACGACATCATCGAAGTGATGAAGAAGCTCATTGATATCCGTAACGGTAAAGGCGAAGTGGACGATATCGACCACCTCGGCAACCGTCGTATCCGTTCCGTTGGCGAAATGGCGGAAAACCAGTTCCGCGTTGGCCTGGTACGTGTAGAGCGTGCGGTGAAAGAGCGTCTGTCTCTTGGCGATCTGGATACCCTGATGCCTCAGGATATGATCAACGCCAAGCCGATTTCCGCAGCAGTGAAAGAGTTCTTTGGTTCCAGCCAGCTGTCTCAGTTTATGGACCAGAACAACCCGCTGTCTGAGATTACGCACAAACGTCGTATCTCCGCACTCGGCCCAGGCGGTCTGACCCGTGAGCGCGCAGGCTTCGAAGTTCGAGACGTACACCCGACCCACTACGGTCGCGTATGTCCGATCGAAACGCCTGAAGGTCCGAACATCGGTCTGATTAACTCCCTGTCCGTGTACGCGCAGACCAACGAATATGGCTTCCTTGAGACGCCGTATCGTAAAGTGACCAACGGTGTGGTTACTGACGAAATTCACTACCTGTCTGCTATCGAAGAAGGCAACTACGTTATCGCTCAGGCGAACTCCAACCTGGATGAAAACGGCCACTTCGTAGAAGATCTGGTTACCTGCCGTAGCAAAGGCGAATCCAGCTTGTTCAGCCGCGACCAGGTTGACTACATGGACGTATCCACCCAGCAGGTGGTATCCGTCGGTGCGTCCCTGATCCCGTTCCTGGAACACGATGACGCCAACCGTGCATTGATGGGTGCGAACATGCAACGTCAGGCGGTTCCGACTCTGCGCGCTGATAAGCCGCTGGTTGGTACCGGTATGGAACGTGCTGTTGCCGTTGACTCCGGTGTTACTGCCGTGGCTAAACGTGGCGGTACCGTTCAGTACGTGGATGCTTCCCGTATCGTTATCAAAGTTAACGAAGACGAGATGTACCCGGGCGAAGCAGGTATCGACATCTATAACCTGACCAAGTACACCCGTTCTAACCAGAACACCTGCATCAACCAGATGCCTTGCGTGTCCCTGGGCGAACCTATTGAGCGCGGCGACGTGCTGGCAGACGGCCCGTCCACCGACCTCGGTGAGCTGGCGCTGGGTCAGAACATGCGTGTAGCGTTCATGCCGTGGAACGGTTACAACTTCGAAGACTCCATCCTCGTTTCCGAGCGTGTTGTCCAGGAAGACCGTTTCACCACTATCCACATTCAGGAACTGGCGTGCGTGTCCCGTGACACCAAGCTGGGGCCGGAAGAGATCACCGCTGACATCCCGAACGTGGGTGAAGCTGCGCTCTCTAAACTGGATGAATCCGGTATCGTTTATATCGGTGCGGAAGTGACCGGCGGCGACATTCTGGTTGGTAAGGTAACGCCGAAAGGTGAAACCCAGCTGACGCCGGAAGAGAAACTGCTGCGCGCGATCTTCGGTGAGAAAGCGTCTGACGTTAAAGACTCTTCTCTGCGCGTACCGAACGGTGTCTCTGGTACCGTTATCGACGTTCAGGTCTTTACCCGTGACGGCGTAGAAAAAGACAAACGTGCTCTGGAAATCGAAGAGATGCAGCTGAAGCAGGCCAAAAAAGACCTGTCTGAAGAACTGCAGATCCTCGAAGCCGGTCTGTTCAGTCGTATCTACGCGGTGCTGGTCTCCGGTGGCGTTGAAGCTGAGAAGCTCGACAAGCTGCCTCGCGATCGCTGGCTGGAACTGGGCCTGACCGACGAAGAGAAACAAAATCAGCTGGAACAGCTGGCTGAGCAGTATGACGAACTGAAACACGAGTTCGAGAAAAAACTCGAAGCGAAACGCCGTAAAATCACCCAAGGCGACGATCTGGCACCGGGCGTGCTGAAGATTGTTAAGGTATATCTGGCCGTTAAACGCCGTATCCAGCCTGGTGATAAGATGGCAGGTCGTCACGGTAACAAGGGTGTTATCTCTAAGATCAACCCGATCGAAGATATGCCGCACGATGCTAACGGTACGCCGGTAGATATCGTACTGAACCCGCTGGGCGTACCGTCTCGTATGAACATCGGTCAGATCCTTGAAACTCACCTGGGTATGGCTGCAAAAGGCATCGGCGATAAGATCAACGCCATGCTGAAGCAGCAGCAGGAAGTCGCGAAACTGCGCGAATTCATCCAGCGTGCTTACGATCTGGGCGCTGACGTTCGCCAGAAAGTTGACCTGAATACCTTCAGCGATGAAGAAGTTCTGCGTCTGGCTGAAAACCTGCGTAAAGGCATGCCGATCGCAACGCCGGTATTCGACGGTGCGAAAGAAGCTGAAATCAAAGAGCTGCTGCAGCTGGGCGACCTGCCGACTTCCGGTCAGATCACCCTGTTTGATGGCCGCACCGGTGAACAGTTCGAACGTCCGGTAACCGTGGGTTACATGTACATGCTGAAACTGAACCACCTGGTCGACGACAAAATGCACGCTCGTTCCACCGGTTCTTACAGCCTGGTTACTCAGCAGCCGCTGGGTGGTAAGGCACAGTTCGGTGGTCAGCGCTTCGGTGAGATGGAAGTGTGGGCGCTGGAAGCATACGGCGCGGCCTACACCCTGCAGGAAATGCTCACCGTTAAGTCTGATGACGTGAACGGTCGTACCAAGATGTATAAAAACATCGTGGACGGCAATCACCAGATGGAACCGGGCATGCCGGAATCCTTCAACGTACTGTTGAAAGAAATTCGCTCGCTGGGCATCAACATCGAACTGGAAGACGAGTAATTCTCGCTCAAACAGGTCACTGCTGCCGGGTTAACGCCCGGCAGCGGAATGTGCTAACTCCGACGGGAGCAAATCCGTGAAAGACTTATTAAAGTTTCTGAAAGCGCAAACTAAAACCGAAGAGTTTGATGCGATCAAAATTGCTCTGGCTTCGCCAGACATGATCCGTTCATGGTCTTTCGGTGAAGTTAAAAAGCCGGAAACCATTAACTACCGTACGTTCAAACCTGAGCGTGACGGCCTTTTCTGCGCCCGTATCTTTGGGCCGGTAAAAGATTATGAGTGCCTGTGCGGTAAGTACAAGCGCCTGAAACACCGCGGTGTGATCTGTGAGAAGTGCGGCGTTGAAGTGACCCAGACTAAAGTGCGTCGTGAGCGCATGGGCCACATCGAGCTGGCATGTCCGACTGCGCACATCTGGTTCCTGAAATCCCTGCCGTCCCGTATCGGTCTGCTGCTGGATATGCCGCTGCGCGATATCGAACGTGTACTGTACTTTGAATCCTATGTGGTTATCGAAGGTGGCATGACCAACCTCGAACGCAACCAGATTCTGACGGAAGAACAGTACCTGGACGCGCTGGAAGAGTTCGGTGACGAGTTCGACGCGAAAATGGGCGCGGAAGCGATCCAGGCGCTGCTGCGCAATATGGATCTGGAGCAGGAATGCGAGCAGCTGCGTGAAGAGCTGAACGAAACCAACTCCGAAACCAAGCGTAAAAAGCTGACCAAGCGCATTAAGCTGCTGGAAGCTTTCGTTCAGTCTGGCAACAAGCCGGAGTGGATGATCCTGACCGTTCTGCCGGTACTGCCGCCAGATCTGCGTCCGCTGGTTCCGCTGGACGGTGGTCGTTTCGCGACGTCTGACCTCAACGATCTGTATCGTCGCGTGATCAACCGTAACAACCGTCTGAAACGTCTGCTGGATCTGGCTGCGCCGGATATCATCGTACGCAACGAAAAACGTATGCTGCAGGAAGCGGTTGACGCCCTGCTGGATAACGGTCGTCGCGGTCGTGCGATCACCGGTTCTAACAAACGTCCTCTGAAATCTTTGGCCGATATGATCAAAGGTAAACAGGGTCGTTTCCGCCAGAACCTGCTCGGTAAACGCGTTGACTACTCCGGTCGTTCTGTTATCACCGTAGGTCCATACCTGCGTCTGCATCAGTGCGGTCTGCCGAAGAAAATGGCGCTGGAGCTGTTCAAACCGTTCATCTACGGCAAGCTGGAACTGCGTGGCCTGGCCACCACCATCAAAGCCGCTAAGAAGATGGTTGAGCGCGAAGAAGCTGTCGTTTGGGATATCCTGGACGAAGTTATCCGCGAACACCCGGTCCTGCTGAACCGTGCGCCAACCCTGCACCGTCTGGGTATTCAGGCATTCGAACCGGTTCTGATCGAAGGTAAAGCCATCCAGCTGCACCCGCTGGTTTGTGCGGCATACAACGCCGACTTCGATGGTGACCAGATGGCTGTTCACGTACCGCTGACGCTGGAAGCCCAGCTGGAAGCGCGTGCGCTGATGATGTCTACCAACAACATCCTGTCCCCGGCGAACGGCGAACCAATCATCGTTCCGTCTCAGGACGTTGTACTGGGTCTGTACTACATGACCCGTGACAGTGTTAACGCCAAAGGCGAAGGCATGGTGCTGACTGGCCCGAAAGAAGCTGAGCGTATTTATCGCGCCGGCCTGGCCTCTCTGCATGCGCGCGTTAAAGTGCGTATCACTGAATACGAAAAAGACGACAATGGTGAGTTTGTCGCGAAAACCAGCCTGAAAGACACGACCGTTGGCCGTGCCATTCTGTGGATGATCGTACCGAAAGGTCTGCCGTTCTCTATCGTGAACCAGGCGCTTGGTAAGAAAGCGATCTCCAAGATGCTGAACACCTGTTACCGTATTCTGGGTCTGAAACCGACCGTTATTTTTGCGGACCAGACGATGTACACCGGCTTTGCTTACGCAGCGCGTTCAGGTGCATCCGTTGGTATCGATGACATGGTCATCCCGGAGAAAAAATACGAAATCATCAGCGAAGCGGAAGCGGAAGTTGCTGAGATTCAGGAACAGTTCCAGTCCGGTCTGGTGACCGCGGGCGAACGCTACAACAAAGTTATCGATATCTGGGCTGCGGCGAACGATCGTGTATCCAAAGCGATGATGGATAACCTGCAAACCGAAACCGTGATTAACCGTGACGGTCAGGAAGAGCAGCAGGTTTCCTTCAACAGCATCTACATGATGGCCGACTCCGGTGCGCGTGGTTCTGCGGCACAGATTCGTCAGCTGGCTGGTATGCGTGGTCTGATGGCGAAGCCGGATGGCTCCATCATCGAAACGCCGATCACCGCGAACTTCCGTGAAGGTCTGAACGTACTCCAGTACTTCATCTCTACCCACGGTGCTCGTAAAGGTCTGGCGGATACCGCACTGAAAACAGCGAACTCCGGTTACCTGACTCGCCGTCTGGTTGACGTTGCACAGGACCTGGTCGTCACTGAAGACGACTGCGGCACCCTGGAAGGCATCACCATGACGCCGGTTATCGAAGGTGGCGACGTTAAAGAGCCGCTGCGCGATCGCGTACTGGGTCGTGTGACTGCGGAAGATGTTCTGAAGCCGGGTACCGCGGATATTTTGGTTCCACGCAACACGCTGCTGCATGAGCACTGGTGTGACCTGCTGGAAGCGAACTCCGTTGACTCCGTCAAAGTGCGTTCCGTTGTATCCTGTGACACCGACTTTGGCGTCTGCGCGCACTGCTATGGTCGTGACCTGGCGCGTGGCCACCTCATCAACAAAGGTGAGGCTATCGGTGTTATCGCGGCACAGTCCATCGGTGAGCCGGGTACACAGCTGACGATGCGTACGTTCCACATCGGTGGTGCGGCATCTCGTGCGGCTGCTGAATCCAGCATCCAGGTGAAAAACAAAGGTAGCATCAAGCTCAGCAACGCGAAGTCGGTTGTGAACTCCAGTGGTAAGCTGGTTATCACTTCCCGTAATACCGAGCTGAAGCTGATCGACGAATTCGGTCGTACCAAAGAGAGCTATAAAGTACCTTACGGTGCGGTTATGGCGAAAGGCGACGGTGAGCAGGTTGCCGGCGGTGAAACCGTCGCAAACTGGGATCCGCACACCATGCCGGTTATCACCGAAGTTAGCGGTTTCATCCGTTTCACTGACATGATCGACGGCCAGACCATTACTCGTCAGACTGACGAGCTGACCGGTCTGTCTTCGCTGGTGGTTCTGGACTCTGCAGAACGTACCGCAGGTGGTAAAGATCTGCGTCCAGCACTGAAAATCGTTGATGCTCAGGGCAACGACGTTCTGATCCCAGGCACTGATATGCCTGCTCAGTACTTCCTGCCGGGTAAAGCGATTGTTCAGCTGGAAGATGGCGTACAGATCAGCTCGGGTGACACCCTGGCGCGTATTCCGCAGGAATCCGGCGGTACCAAGGATATCACCGGTGGTCTGCCGCGCGTTGCGGACCTGTTCGAAGCACGTCGTCCGAAAGAGCCGGCTATCCTGGCTGAAATCAGCGGTATCATTTCCTTCGGTAAAGAAACCAAAGGGAAACGTCGCCTGGTTATCACCCCGGTAGACGGTAGCGAGCCGTACGAAGAGATGATCCCGAAATGGCGTCAGCTCAACGTGTTCGAAGGTGAACGTGTGGAACGTGGTGATGTGGTTTCCGACGGTCCGGAAGCACCGCACGACATTCTGCGTCTGCGTGGCGTACATGCTGTGACCCGTTACATTGTTAACGAAGTCCAGGACGTATACCGTCTGCAGGGCGTTAAGATTAACGATAAGCACATCGAAGTTATCGTTCGTCAGATGCTGCGTAAAGCCACCATCGAAAGCGCAGGCAGCTCCGACTTCCTCGAAGGCGAGCAGGTGGAATACTCCCGCGTCAAGATCGCGAACCGCGAACTGGAAGCGAACGGCAAAGTGGGCGCAACGTTCTCCCGCGATCTGCTGGGTATCACCAAAGCGTCTCTGGCCACCGAGTCCTTCATCTCCGCGGCATCGTTCCAGGAGACCACTCGCGTGCTGACCGAAGCAGCCGTTGCGGGCAAACGCGACGAACTGCGCGGTCTGAAAGAGAACGTCATCGTGGGTCGTCTGATCCCGGCCGGTACCGGTTATGCGTATCACCAGGATCGTATGCGCCGTCGCGCTGCTGGCGAGCTGCCGGCGGCACCGCAGGTGAGCGTGGAAGAAGCGTCTGCCAACCTGGCAGAGCTGCTGAACGCAGGTCTGGGCGGTTCTGACAACGATTAATCGTTGATGCACTGCTAAAAAGCCGGTCAGGTTTCCTGACCGGCTTTTTTTATTGTCTATTTTCCGCCGCTTTCCCGGCCCTTAATTACATTTACGACATATTAAATCTTCATTTTCTTAGCAATTAATTCATGCAAAATATCTATTAGAAGCCTTTCCCTAAAACCTTTCTTTATGTATGGGTAAAACTTCTACTCATATCAAAAAATAATCAATTCAAAGGGTATATATTCAAAATACCTGATGAATCATGGGATTACTTCTGTTGCTGTATCTTCGGCGCGACGGCGCTGGAGAGGGATCGCTGCATCTCATGCTTCCCCAACAAGGCGCAGAAATAACCCCGGCAGACAGGTATGGATCATTACTTTAGGTCTGAGCGGACAGGCTCTGGGGGCTGCATGGAATTCGCGATACAACTCATTATTATATTAATTTGTCTGTTTTATGGTGCCCGAAAAGGGGGTATTGCGCTGGGGCTGCTGGGCGGCATCGGTTTGGTGATCCTCGTCTTTGTTTTTCATCTCCAGCCGGGCAAACCGCCGGTTGATGTGATGCTGGTGATTATTGCAGTGGTAGCCGCCTCGGCGACTCTGCAGGCGTCCGGCGGGTTAGACGTGATGCTGCAGATTGCCGAGAAGCTGCTGCGGCGTAACCCGAAATATGTTTCTATCGTGGCGCCTTTCGTCACCTGCACGCTGACCATCCTCTGCGGTACCGGCCACGTGGTGTATACCATCCTGCCGATTATCTACGATGTGGCGATTAAGAATAACATTCGTCCGGAGCGTCCGATGGCCGCCAGCTCCATTGGCGCTCAGATGGGGATCATCGCCAGCCCGGTCTCGGTGGCGGTGGTATCGCTGGTGGCGATGCTGGGAAATTTTACCTTTAACGGGAAACACCTGGAGTTTCTCGATCTGCTGGCGATAACCATTCCGTCCACGCTGCTGGGTATTTTAGCCATCGGTATCTTCAGCTGGTTCCGTGGCAAAGACCTGGAGCAGGACGAAGCCTTCCAGGCGTTTATTGCGCTACCGGAGAACCGCCATTACGTCTATGGCGATACGGCGACGCTGCTGGACAAAAAGCTGCCGACCAGCAACTGGATAGCAATGTGGATTTTTCTGGCCTCTATCGCCGTGGTGGCGCTGCTTGGCGCTTTTTCTGAACTGCGCCCGGCCTTTGACGGTAAACCACTGTCGATGGTGCTGGTTATCCAGATGTTTATGCTGCTCTCCGGAGCGCTGATCATCATCATTACAAAAACTAACCCGGCATCGATTTCCAAAAATGAGGTCTTTCGTTCGGGAATGATCGCTATCGTCGCGGTGTACGGCATCGCGTGGATGGCGGAGACCATGTTTGGCGCGCATATGACCGAGATTAAAGGTGTGCTCGGGGAGATGGTGAAGGAGTACCCGTGGGCTTACGCCATCGTACTGCTGCTGGTTTCGAAGTTTGTGAACTCTCAGGCGGCAGCGCTGGCGGCGATTGTTCCGGTGGCGCTGGCCATCGGCGTCGACCCGGCCTATATCGTGGCTTCCGCGCCGGCCTGCTATGGCTACTATATTCTGCCGACCTACCCAAGCGATCTGGCGGCGATCCAGTTCGACCGCTCAGGGACCACCCATATCGGCCGCTTTGTGATTAACCACAGCTTTATCCTGCCCGGGCTCATCGGCGTCGGCGTCTCCTGCGTGTTTGGCTGGATATTCGCGGCGATGTACGGCTTTCTGTAAGAAGGACGGGCGCCGGCAGCGACGCCCGTTAAATCCGCGAGATTACTGCGCGAGCGGCAGACGACGATAGAGTTCAATCATATCGGTCGCCAGATCCTGAATGACCATGGCGTTCATCAGGTGGTCCTGAGAGTGAACGGTGATCAAGTTGACCGGCAGCTTACCGGTGCCTTCATCCAGGCCGATGAGCTGGGTCTGGATTTTATGCGCATGTTTGACGAACTCATGGGACTCGGCCATGGCCTGCTCGGCTGCCGCAAAGTCACCTTTCCGTGCTAACTGGAGAGCAGTGAGCGCCGCGCTACGTGCGGAACCCGCGTTAACCAGCAGCTCCATGATGATCGTTTCTAAATCTTCCATCGATTACTCCAGCATCTTAAGGGCTTTATCCAGAACGGCATCACCTTTCATCATGCCGTAGTCCATCATATCGATCACGGCGACCTTCTTGCCGAACGGGTCGGCCAGCGCCTGCAGCTTCGCCTGCTCATATTTCACCTGTGGGCCGAGCAAAATAATGTCGGCGGCGGCCAGATTATCTTTAAACTCAGCGACCGGTACGGCCTTGATAGAGACCTCAACACCCTTCTTCTGCGCGGCATCTTGCATACGCTGAACCAGCATGCTGGTAGACATACCGGCGGCACAGCACAAAACGATATTCTTCATAGTCAGTGGCCCTTGTGTTCCGTGATGTCTTATCTTTATCGCGGCCCTGGCGATGCGACAACCGCTTTACCGTGATTGTGTGTAAGGCATCACACAATAATTGAAACCGGTTTCATTTTTTCCGGAAAAAATAAAAAAGCCCACCGAAGTGGGCGGTGGCGGCGCTGAAGTCTTACGCGCGCAGGATACGGTTTTTACCCTGCTGTTTGGCTTTGTACAGCGCTTCATCGACGCTCACCACCAGCTTATCCAGTGGCTCCATATTCCATTCCCCGAGGCCGGCGCTGAAGGTGACCGTCAGGCCATCTTCGCGCCAGGTGCGTCGTTCGACGTTTATCCGCCATGTTTCCAACAGCGTGCGGGCGTTATCGATATGTTCGGCAGGAAAGACCACCGCGAACTCTTCACCGCCGTAGCGATAGAGGGATATCTCCAGCGGCTGGAGGACCTGCAGCCCTTCGCGAGCGACGTTACGCAGGACGATATCGCCATTGAGGTGGCCCCAGGTGTCGTTGATCGATTTAAAATTATCGATATCGACCAGCGCGAGGGCGAATGGCTGGTGATCGTTCATCAGGGCGGCAATATCGCTGTCGAAGGCGCGGCGGTTTTTGCAGCCGGTGAGAGCGTCGATGGTCGCCTGGCGGACGTAGGACAGTTCGCGCTGTTTATTGGTTTCAATCGCTTTACTCAGCATCGCCTCAAGGCGCGGGGCGCGTTTGACGTCACCGGTTTTAATCGCATTGATGATATTCATCAGCACGGTACGGGAAGCATGACGCAGATAAAGACCGAACAGGATAATAATGATCGCTGCGAGAGTGAAACCGCCGATCACTAAATTGGTCTCATGACGTGTCAGATTGACCAGGGTGGCGTTATCGACACGGAAAATCACAAACCAGTCGGGATTGGTAAAGGAGTAATAGTAATACCAGGTGTCGCTCCCGGGATCGTAAAGCTGCCCCTCTCCGCTGGTCATTTTATCCATCAGCTCGTCCCTGACGAAGGGTTTAAACAGCGCGCCCGGGTCGGAGTGCAGGACCACTTTGCCATCCCGTTGCACCACAAAAAATTCCCCCTGTACGGGCGCCACCATCTGGCGCAGCGCGAACCCCATGGAGGTGAGATCGAGATGAAAGGCCAGGCTGCCCTTGAGTTTCCCTTCCGGGGTAATGATGGGTTTGAAAATGGTAATCGTCGGATGGTGGGTGAAATAATCCATATACGGACTGGTGTAGTGGCTGAAGGTGCTGGCTTCCGCCTGTTTGATAAACCAGGGCCGCGTTCTGGGATCGAAAGCCCGGCTGTCTTCGTTTTCCAGCACCTCCGGGGCGCGCAGATAGTGGCCCTCGGTATCCGCCAGCGAGATGGATGAGACGCTTGGCATCATGTTCTGTAACTGCATCAGCGTGGTTAACCCTTTCTCCGGCTCCACATTGACTGCGCGATTCAGTTCGTCATTGCGGGCAAAGAAGGCGGCTGCGCGCCCGAGGATAAAATCATTTTCCCGCAGCAGGGTTTCCGTATAGTTGATCGCCAGGTTATGGGTAAAATTGCGGTTAATATCGTGATAATCTTCGAGAAAATCTTTCTGTTGCGCCAGAGTCACAAAAATAGCGATCAGCATAAAGCTGAGCAAAATACCGGCAAACCCCACGACGATCGGCGTCGTAAAAGAGAGCTTTCTGTTGTGTAGAGCCATGAATCGTTAATCGTCCCGGATGTATAAACCATGGGTCCGAACGCAGGTTGTGTCTGGGACGCCTGCCGATCGAATCAGTTCACTATTGCTCAATTATAACTCTGAGGCCTTCATGTATCGTGATTTATATTCGGCGATAATGTGCAGGCCTCTGCTCAGCGCGGAGAGGCAGGGCGAAAATGAGGAAGAAAAGGTTCGCCCTGGTCAGCGTCCGCTGCTGACCCGGGCAGAATAGAAAAACGGCGTCGGGCGGGCCAGCCTCCGTTTTTCATCTCTCGTGCAGGCGCGCAAAATTATCAGGCGTTTACACTGTACATCATGAGGTTTGCGAAGCGCGTCCCAGCCAGCTATCCCAGTCTTTCCATACCGGCTGCAGGCCGCGGGCGGCCAGCGCGCTGGCGACCTCTTCAGGGCGGCGATCGTCGTGCGGGGCAAATTGCTCGAGCTCCGGATGATCGTCGGCGTAGCCGCCGGGCTGGGTTTTAGAGAAGGCGCTGACGTTATTGATCGCCAGCGGGATCACCCGGTCGCGGAACCAGGGTGATTCGCGGGTGGATAGCGACAGCTCAACCTCTGGCGCCAGCAGGCGGAAGGCGCAGATAGTTTGCACCAGCTGGCGCTCATCCATCAGCGAAGCCGGTTCAATACCGCCGGCGCAGGGACGCAGGCGCGGAAAGGAGACCGAATAGCGGCTGCGCCAGTAGCGCTGCTGCAGCCACAGCAGGTGCTCAGCGACTATAAAGCAGTCCACTCGCCAGCTGTCGGAAAGGCCGATGAGCGCGCCAAGGCCGATCTTATCGATCCCCGCCGCGCCTAAGCGATCCGGCGTATCCAGCCGCCAGAAGAAATCCTGCTTTTTTCCTTTCAGATGGTGTTGGGCGTACATGCTTTCATGATAGGTCTCCTGATAGACCATCACCCCGTCGAGCCCCAGGGTTTTCAGCTCGGCATACTCTTCAGTCGCCAGCGGCTGCACCTCCATATGCAGCGAGGCAAACTGGCTGCGGATAGCCGGTAGGTGCCGACGGAAATAATCCATTCCCACCTTACCCTGATGTTCGCCGGTCACCAGCAGCAGATGCTCAAAGCCCAGGTTGCGGATCGCGGCGCACTCGCGGGCAATCTCGGCGGCATCCAGCGTCTTGCGCTTAATGCGGTTGCTCATCGAGAAGCCGCAGTAGGTGCAGTCGTTAGCGCACAGGTTGGAGAGATACAGCGGCACGTAGAAGCTGACGGTATTGCCGAAGCGCTGGCGGGTGAGGCGCTGCGCGCGCTGGGCCAGCGGTTCAAGGTAATTGGCCGCGGCAGGCGAGAGCAGGGCCATCATATCGTCGCGGGTGAGCTGTTTGGCCGCCAGCGCCCGTTCGACGTCGGCGGCGGTTTTGCTGTTGATACGCAGGCGGATATCGTCCCACTCCAGCTGCCGCCAGCGATCGCTAAAGGTTTTCATGCCAGCGCCTCCAGGAATCCGGTGAGCGGGCTGGTGGCCTGCGCCTGCGTACTGCGTGCCCCCGGTCCGGCCTGACGCGCCAGTAATCCGGCATCGATCGCCATACGGAAGGCGCGGGCCATGGCCACGGGGTCGTCGGCGACGGCAATGGCGGTATTGACCAGCACCGCGTCCGCGCCCATCTCCAGCGCCTGCGCCGCATGGCTCGGGACGCCGATCCCGGCGTCGACCACCACCGGGACCGTCGCCTGCTCGATAATAATCTCCAGCATGGCTTTGGTTTCCAGCCCCTGATTGGAGCCGATCGGCGCACCCAGCGGCATCACCGCCGCGCAGCCCACCTCTTCCAGTCGTTTACACAGCACCGGATCGGCGCCGCAGTAGGGCAGCACCACGAACCCTTCGCGGACCAGCAGCTCCGCCGCTTTCAGGGTTTCAATCGGGTCGGGCAGCAGCCAGCGGGCGTCCGGGTGGATCTCCAGCTTCAGCCAATGGGTACCCAGGGCTTCCCGCGCCAGGCGGGCGGCAAACACCGCCTCTTCCGCCGTCTTGGCGCCTGAGGTATTCGGCAGCAGGCTGACTCCCGCCGCCAGCAGCGGGGCGAGGATGGCGTCATTGCGCTGGCGTAAATCGACGCGCTTCATCGCCAGGGTTACCAGCTGGCTGCCCGAGGCGCGAATCGCCTCGACCATCACCTCCGGGGCGGCGAATTTGCCGGTACCGGTGAAAAGATGGGATTCAAACGTTTTGTCTGCAATACGTAACATGTCAGCCTCCAGCGATAACCTGAAAAAGCAGGACCCGATCGCCTTCCTGCAAGAGATGATCTTCCCACCGGTCGCGCGGCAGGATGTGTTGATTGAGCGCCAGCGCAACGCCAGGCTGCTGCTGTTCGAGCTGGGTCAGCAGGGCGCTGACGCTGAGATTGTCGGCGCACGCCAGCGGCTCGTCGTTAAACCAGATCTGCATGCCGCCCTCCGCACACCGGGCAGCTCCGGGAACGCTGTAGCGCAAGGGCGCGCCAGTTGCTGGTGCGGGCGTCGAACAGCCGCAGGGTGTTGCGCGGCGTCGCCATGCCGCTGAGCAGCTTAATCGTCTCCAGCGCCTGCAGGGTGCCCATCATGCCGACCACCGGGCCGACGATCCCCGCGGTGCGGCAGTTGCGCTGCGGTTCATCGCTTTCCGGCCACAGGCAGCGATAGCAGCCCTGCGTCCAGGGCGGGGTGAGCACCATCAGCTGACCGCCGAAGCCCACGGCGCTGGCGGTCACTAACGGGGTATCGAGGGCCACACAGGCGGCATTGATCGCCTGGCGGGTGACCATATTATCGGTACAGTCCAGCACCACGTCCGCTTTCGCCACTTCGGCGCGGAGCGCCTCGCCGCTTAAGCGCTGCTGGAGCGCTACCAGTTTGATCTGCGGGTTTAGCTGGCTGAGCCGGGTCTGTGCCGCTGCGGCTTTTGGCCGATCGATATCCGCGCTGGTGAACAAGATCTGCCGTTGCAGGTTGCTGAGATGCACCGCGTCGTCATCGGCCAGGGTCAGCGTCCCGACGCCAGCCCCGGCCAGATAGAGCGCCGCCGGGGAGCCCAGCCCGCCAAGGCCGATAATCAGCACTCGACTGGCTAACAGCTTCTGCTGCCCTTCGATGGCAATATCCTCCAGCAGCAGCTGGCGGCTATAGCGCATAAAGTCGTGATCATTCATCGCCCGCTCCCGCCAGCGCCAGCAGTTGGTCGGTCGCTGCCCGCCAGTCCGCCGCCTGGGTGATGGCGCTGACCACCGCGATGCTGCCGACGCCGGTCGCCAGTACCCCCGGCGCCTTTTCCAGGCTAATTCCGCCGATCGCCACGGTGGGGTAATCCGCCAGGCGTTGAATATGTCTGGCAAGCTGCTCGAGGCCCTGCGGCGCGGAAGGCATCTGTTTGGTTTGCGTCGGGAAGACGTGACCTAGCGCGATGTAAGAGGGGCGCGCCGCAAGGGCGACATCAATTTCCATATCATCGTGAGTAGAGACGCCAAGACGCAGCCCGGCCTGGCGGATAGCGCTCAGATCGGTGGTTTCCAGATCTTCTTGTCCGAGATGCACGCCATAGGCCTGGTGCTTAATCGCCAGTTGCCAGTAATCGTTAATGAACAGTCGGGCGTGATAGCGGCGACCAAGGGCGATGGCGGCGATCACGTCATCCTCAACTTCGCTGTCGCGCCGGTCTTTAATGCGTAACTGAAGGGTACGTACCCCAGCTTCGAGCAGGCGCTCAATCCACGCCACGCTGTCCACCACCGGGTAGAGTCCGAGACGAAACGGGACGGGTGGAAAATCAGGTTGATACATCAGGCTTCCTCCTGTTTCAGGTAGATTTCGCCGCCGCGGGCGCGGAAGTTATTCGACATATCGGCCATGCCGGCTTCGATACTTTGCTTCGCGGCGTAGTCGCGGACCTCCTGAGTGATTTTCATCGAACAGAATTTCGGCCCGCACATGGAGCAGAAGTGGGCGACTTTGCCGGACTCCTGCGGCAGGGTTTCATCGTGATAGGCCCGCGCGGTGAACGGGTCGAGCGCGAGGTTGAACTGGTCTTCCCAGCGGAATTCAAAACGCGCTTTTGACATCGCGTTGTCGCGGATCTGCGCCCCGGGATGGCCTTTCGCGAGGTCGGCGGCGTGGGCGGCGATTTTGTAGGTAATCAGCCCCTGTTTGACATCCTCTTTGTTGGGCAGGCCGAGATGCTCTTTCGGCGTGACATAGCACAGCATGGCGCAGCCGAACCAGCCGATCATTGCCGCGCCGATACCGGAGGTGAAATGGTCGTAGCCCGGCGCGATATCAGTGGTGAGCGGCCCCAGGGTGTAGAATGGCGCTTCGTGGCAGTGCTCCAGCTGTTCGGTCATATTGCGGCGGATCATCTGCATCGGCACGTGGCCAGGGCCTTCAATCATCACCTGCACGTTATATTCCCAGGCGATTTTCGTCAGTTCGCCGAGGGTGCGCAGCTCGGAAAACTGCGCCTCGTCGTTGGCATCCTGAATGGAGCCGGGGCGCAGGCCATCGCCCAGCGACAGCGACACGTCATAGGCGGCGCAGATTTCGCAGATTTCGCGGAAATGCTGGTAGAGGAAGTTTTCCTGATGATGCGACAGGCACCACTTAGCCATGATTGAGCCGCCGCGCGAGACGATACCGGTCAGGCGCTTCGCCGTCATCGGGACGTAGCGCAACAGTACGCCGGCGTGAATCGTGAAGTAGTCGACGCCTTGCTCGGCCTGTTCCAGCAGGGTATCGCGGAAGACTTGCCAGGTGAGATTCTCGGCGATGCCGTTGACCTTCTCCAGCGCCTGGTAAATCGGCACGGTACCAATCGGCACCGGGCTGTTGCGCAGGATCCACTCGCGGGTTTCGTGGATATAGCGGCCGGTGGAGAGGTCCATCACCGTGTCGGCGCCCCAGCGGGTTGACCAGACCAGTTTCTCGACCTCTTCTTCGATGGAAGAGGTCACCGCCGAGTTGCCGATATTGGCATTCACTTTCACCAGGAAGTTGCGGCCGATAATCATCGGTTCAGACTCCGGGTGGTTGATGTTGGCGGGGATGATGGCGCGTCCGGCGGCCACTTCATCGCGAACAAACTCGGGGGTAATGTTTTCCGGTAGGTGGGCGCCGAAGCCTTCACCTGCGTGCTGCTGGCGCAGAACCTCGCTGCGGATACGTTCGCGACCCATGTTTTCGCGAATGGCGATGAACTCCATCTCCGGGGTGACTATCCCCTGGCGGGCGTAGTGCAGCTGGGTAACGCATTTGCCAGCGACGGCGCGTTTGGGCGTCAGCAGGCCGCTGAAGCGCAGCTCATCGAGACCGTCGTCGGCCAGCCGCGCTTTGGTATAGGCCGAGCTGCGTTCGCTGAGCGGCGCGCAGTCGTTACGCGCGTCGATCCACGGCTGGCGCAGCTTTGCCAGCCCCTGGCGGACATCAATGCTAATATCCGGGTCGCCATACGGCCCGGAGGTGTCATACACCGGGATCGGTTCGTTGGTTTCGTACCGGGGGTTATCTTTATCGCCGCCGACGAGCGTTGGGCTGAGCTGAATTTCACGCATCGGGACGCGGATATCCGCTTGTGAGCCGTGAACATAGATGCGGCGTGAATTAGGAAAAGCGGTACCCGCCAGCGTATCAATGAATCGCTGCGCGTGCTTGCGTTGTTCCCGACGGGTTAGTTTGGTAGTAGACATAGCGCATTCCAGTTAAAAAAGGACATGGCTTGTCAGACGACGGATGGAGTAACAGATGCGATCGGCCCTGACGGACTGACGCGAACAGCAGTTTACTCTTGTTCCCTTCGCAGGTATTAGCCTGATCAGGTTCCGCGGATCCCGAATTAACGGTCTCAGCCTTTTCCACGTTAGCCTGCGCATGGAAAATAGGCACTCCGACAAGATGAAATCCCTCCGCAGAGGGATAATGTACGTAAATTACGCGTTAACGGTTCACAACTCAAGCGGTCGGCGCAATATTATCGCGCACGTCATTGCTCAGGTTATGGGCGACAGCCAGGGCGATCAGTTTATCTTCCAGCGCGAAACGCGCCTCCAGCGACTCGCCGATATCCGACAGCGCCTGCTGAAATTCAAGATAGTTATCGTGATCGATGGCGTTTTCGAGGCAGGTATCGTAGTAGTCCATCATCTGCTGGGTATTGGCTTCCAGCTGCGGGTAAAGCCGGGTGGCGGCTAAAAGAGGGGTATCGCCTTCCATTTCGCCAATAATGCGTTCATAAATACTAAAATGACCGGATGAGAGGTAATCCACCAGACTTTGGCAAAAGTCATCCAGCGCCTTTTCGTTTAGCCGCATAAACGACTCTTTGCCCGGTTTCAGGCCAACCAGGTTGTAGTAAGCCACGAGCAGATGCTTACGCACTTGTAGCCAGCGATCGACCAGTTCATTACTACCGCCAACGCGCTCCGTCAGATTTTCCAGCTGGTTTAGCATGATTGACTCCGCTAGTTTTGATTTAAATCTGCTCACCAAAATGTAAATATAATGTTAACAACATGCCAGTGAAGCAAAGGTAGTGCAATAGATATGGATCGTATTATTGAAAAATTAGATCGCGGCTGGTGGGTTGTCAGTCACGAACAAAAATTATGGTTGCCTGGTGGAGAATTACCACATGGCGAAGCGGTTAATTTCGATCTTGTCGGCCAGCATGCGCTGCATATTGGCGAGTGGCAGGGCGAGTCCGTGTGGATGGTGCGCCAGGATCGTCGCCATGACATGGGATCGTTGCGCCAGGTGCTGGATCAGGATCCGGGACTCTTCCAGCTGGCTGGGCGGGGGATCCAGCTCGCCGAATTTTATCGCTCGCATAAATTTTGCGGTTACTGCGGCCACCCGATGCATGCCAGCAAAAGCGAATGGGCGATGCTGTGCAGCCACTGCCGTGAACGTTACTACCCGCAAATTGCCCCCTGCATTATCGTGGCAATCCGTCGCGACGATGCGATCCTGCTGGCGCAACATACGCGCCATCGCAACGGCGTGCACACCGTGCTGGCCGGCTTTGTCGAGGTCGGCGAAACCCTTGAGCAGGCGGTGGCTCGCGAGGTGATGGAGGAGAGCGGTATTCGGGTAAAAAATCTGCGTTACGTGACCTCTCAGCCATGGCCGTTCCCGCAGTCGCTGATGACCGCCTTTATGGCGGATTACGCTGATGGCGAGATCGTGGTCGACAAAAAAGAGTTACTGACCGCGGACTGGTATCGCTATGACGACCTGCCGCTTCTGCCGCCGCCGGGGACAGTGGCGCGGCGGCTTATCGAAGATACCGTCGCGATGTGTCGGGCAGAGTTCGAGTGACATGTTACACTGGGCGTATCAACGCTAAAGGAATGTAAAAATGACCGAACTGAAGAACGATCGTTACCTGCGCGCGCTGCTGCGTCAGCCGGTTGATGTCACCCCGGTGTGGATGATGCGCCAGGCGGGCCGCTATTTACCGGAGTACAAAGCCACCCGTGCGCAAGCGGGCGACTTTATGTCGCTGTGTAAAAATGCCGAGCTGGCCTGCGAAGTGACGCTCCAGCCGCTGCGCCGTTACCCGCTGGACGCGGCGATCCTCTTTTCGGACATCCTGACCATCCCGGACGCCATGGGGCTGGGGCTGTACTTTGAAGCTGGCGAAGGTCCGCGCTTCACCTCGCCGGTAAAAAGTAAAGCCGACGTCGACAAGCTGCCGATCCCGGATCCGGAGCAGGAGCTGGGCTATGTAATGAACGCCGTGCGCACCATTCGCCGCGAACTGAAAGGCGAAGTGCCGCTGATCGGTTTTTCCGGTAGTCCATGGACGCTGGCTACGTACATGGTGGAGGGCGGCAGCAGCAAGGCTTTCACCGTGATTAAAAAGATGATGTACGCCGAGCCGCAGGCGCTGCATGCGCTGCTGGATAAGCTGGCGAAGAGCGTTACCCTGTATCTCAACGCGCAGATCAAAGCCGGCGCGCAGTCGGTGATGATTTTTGACACCTGGGGCGGGGTGCTGACCGGCCGCGACTATCAGCAGTTTTCCCTCTACTACATGCATAAGATCGTCGATGGCCTGCTGCGGGAAAACGAAGGCCGTCGCGTGCCGGTGACCTTGTTCACCAAAGGCGGTGGTCAGTGGCTGGAAGCGATGGCGGAGACCGGCTGCGATGCGTTGGGTCTCGACTGGACCACCGATATTGCCGATGCCCGCCGTCGCGTGGGTAACAAAGTAGCGCTGCAGGGCAATATGGATCCGTCGATGCTCTATGCGTCCGCCCCGCGTATTGAAGAAGAAGTGGCGACCATTCTTGCCGGCTTTGGCCAGGGGGAAGGCCACGTCTTTAACCTTGGACACGGTATTCATCAGGACGTTGACCCCGAGCATGCGGGCGTCTTTGTTGAGGCTGTGCACCGTCTGTCCGCACCCTATCACCAGTAGGAGATAAGCCCTATGGATTTAGCCGCACTACGTACCCAACAGCAACAGTTAGCCGCGTCGGTAGAGCGTGCGGATCGACTGGATCGCGACCCGCCGGCGTTGATCGGCGGCGCGGACGTCGGGTTTGAGCAGGAAGGGGAGATCACCCGGGCTGCGATGGTGCTGCTGACCTGGCCTGAGCTTGAGCTGGTGGAGTATCAGGTGGCGCGGGTCGCCACCTCTATGCCCTATATTCCCGGCTTTCTCTCGTTTCGCGAAACGCCTGCGCTGCTGGCGGCGTGGGAGCAGCTTTCGCAAAAACCGGACCTGCTCTTCGTTGACGGACACGGCATTTCTCATCCCCGGAGATTGGGCGTCGCCAGCCATTTTGGCCTGATGATTGATGTGCCGACTATCGGAGTGGCGAAAAAACGCCTGTGCGGCAAAATCGGCGACCTGGGTGATGAGCCTGGCGCGCTGGCCCCGCTGATGGATAAAAATGAGCAACTGGCCTGGGTCTGGCGCAGCAAAGTGCGCTGCAACCCGCTGTTTATTAGCACCGGCCACCGGGTAGGCATGGACAGCGCTTTAATGTGGGTTGAGCGCTGCATGCGAGGCTACCGTCTGCCCGAGCCGACGCGCTGGGCCGATGCGGTGGCGTCCCGTCGTCCGTCGTTTGTGCGTTGGCAAGCAAATCACAGCTGATTCAGGTACACTGCGCCTAATTTCTGACTTCGAGAATTCATCATGTTACAAAACCCGATTCACCTGCGCCTGGAGAAGCTGGAAAGCTGGCAGCATGTCACTTTTATGGCCTGCCTGTGCGAACGTATGTATCCCAACTACGCGATGTTCTGCAAGCAAACCGAGTTTGGCGACGGCCTGCTTTATCGTCGTATCCTGGACCTGATCTGGGAAACGCTGACGGTTAAAGATGCGAAGGTGAATTTCGACAGCCAGCTGGAGAAGCTGGAAGAGGCGATCCCGGCGGCAGATGATTTCGACATGTACGGTGTCTATCCGGCCATAGACGCTTGCGTGGCGTTGAGTGAACTGATTCATTCTCGTCTGAGCGGCGAAACGCTCGAGCACGCGATCGAGGTGAGCAAGACCTCCATCACCACCGTGGCGATGCTGGAAATGACCCAGGAAGGTCGCGAAATGACCGACGAAGAGTTGAAAGCGAATCCGGCGGTAGAGCAGGAATGGGATATTCAGTGGGAAATTTTCCGCCTGCTGGCCGACTGTGAAGAGCGTGATCTTGAGCTGATAAAAGGCCTGCGCGCGGACCTGCGCGAGGCTGGCGAGAGCAATATTGGTATAAATTTTCAGCAGTGAGACCAGAAAACGTGATTTACCGCCTGAATTGTAGCGTCTGAAGGCTTCCATTCCGCCCCCCGTCTGGTCTACATTTGGAGGGCGAAAAAAAGTGGCTATCGGTGCGTGTATGCAGGAGGGTGCTTTTTTGGCATTTCCGTCGCACTCGATGCTTAGCAAGCGATAAACACATTGTAAGGATAACTTATGAACAAGACTCAACTGATTGATGTAATTGCGGACAAAGCTGACCTGTCCAAAGCACAGGCTAAAGCTGCCCTGGAATCTACCCTGGCTGCAATTACTGAGTCTCTGAAAGAAGGTGATGCTGTTCAACTGGTTGGTTTCGGTACCTTCAAAGTGAACCACCGCGCTGAGCGTACTGGCCGCAACCCGCAGACCGGTAAAGAGATCAAAATCGCTGCAGCTAACGTGCCGGCATTTGTTTCTGGCAAAGCACTGAAAGACGCAGTTAAGTAAGACCGCGTGGCAGTGAACAGTTTTATCGAAGGGGCTATTAAGCCCCTTTTGTCTGTCTGGCGCCGGCCTCTGGCGCTGGCGGGCATCCTGTTGCTGACTGCCTGCAGCCACGACACGTCGCTACCGCCGTTTACCGCCAGCGGATATGCGGACAATCAGGGAGCGATGCGCATCTGGCGTAAAGATTCTGGCGATGAAGTCCATCTTCTCGCCGCCTTCAGCCCGTGGCGTCACGGGGACACCTCGACCAGCGAATATCGCTGGCAGGGCGATCAACTGGCGCTTATCGAACTCAATGTCTATGGCAAACCGCCGGAACATATTCGCGCCCGTTTCGACGCGCAGGGCGATCTGAGCTTTATGCAACGGGAAGTGGACGGGCAGAAGCAGCAGCTCTCCAGCGACCAGGTCGCGCTATATCGTTATCGCGCCGAACAGATCCGCCAGACCAGCGACGCCCTCCGCCAGGGGCGGGTCGTCCTGCGCCAGGGACGCTGGAACGCTGCCGCGCATACCGTGCTGACCTGCGAAGGGCAGACGGTTACGCCCGACCTCGATAGCCGGGCCCTGGCGCACATTGAACGCCGCCAGAGCCACGCTTCCGCCGCAGTGAGCATTGCCTGGCTGGAGGCGCCGGAAGGCTCTCAACTGCTGCTGGTCGCCAATGAAAACTTCTGCACCTGGCAGCCGACGGAAAAAAACTTCTAACCTTTACCAATGGTTCATGCCCATATGACCGCCGGCGCTACCGCGACAGCCGCCATATCCCATTCCTGCGCCGCGGGGAACGCCTGCCTCAGCCAGGGCGATATCAAACTTCACCCGCTGCTGATCCAGCTTCTGGCGTAAGCCTTCCATCTCCTGAGCGACAGCTTCAATCTTCCCGCTGTCCGGCTTTTGCGCCGTGAGCAGCGCATTGTACTCATAGCGTTTGGACTGCAGCTGCTGGCGCAGGGCGCTGGTTTGCGCATAGTAATCGTTATGCAGCTTTTGCACGGTAGCCTGCTGCTCCTGGGTCAGCTGACTGTAGCCCTGGTTGCCCATCCCGTTATTGTTGCCCCAGTGGTGGTTGGCCCAGGCCGCGTTGCTGGCGAAGGTCAGCGCGGCAAAGGTAACGAGGGCGAGAGGTAAGGTACGGTTCCGTTTCATGGCATTTTCTCCTGTGTGGTTTCCCTCGGTATTGCATCTTCCATGCCAGTCTGAAAAAGCCCGTCTGTGTGGGCCTGCCGAAGCCTTTGCCGAGGAGAGCGAGTAAAAATGACCCGTTCCGCCAGGGTCAGGCGAGTCATTTTTACTCGCTTAAGCGCAGGCGATATGTTTGAGAGCAGGATTGGCCGCGCGGAAACATGGCATGATTTCTGCTGAAGGAGCCTGCAGATAGTGAAAAAGAGATGACAAGGACTCGCCGATGAAGATCAAATCTCTCTCCCGGGACGCCGCCGCTGGCGCGCTGAGCTGGCTGCTGACCGGCACGGTTGTGCTGCTGGTCATGCTGTTCTCCGCGATGATCGTCCGCGACTACGGTCGCGAGACGACCGCTGCCCGACAAACCATTGAAGAGAAAGGGAGCGTGCTGATCCGCGCGCTGGAGTCCGGCACGCGCGTCGGGATGGGGATGCGTATGCATCATGCGCAGCTGCAGGCCCTGCTGGAAGAGATGGCCTGGCAACCGGGCGTCCTGTGGTTCGCGGTGACCGATGAAAACGGTAAAATTATCGCCCATAGCGATCCGCAGCAGGTGGGTAAAACGCTGTATAGCCCGGCGCAGATGCGTGCGTTAGCGGTTGGCGAACAGGCCCGCTGGCGCCGGCTTAGCGAACCGCAGCCGGCGCTGGAGATCTATCGCCATTTTCGCCCGCTTAATCCGGCCCGCGGCCACCATATGGGAATGATGAACCGCGGCAATAGCGCCCTGGCTCAGGCCACCGTCCCGCAGGTGATTTTTATCGCCTTTGATAGCCGCGAGCTGGATGCCGCGCAGGCCCGCGGGCAGCGGAATATGGCCATCATGCTGGGTGCCGCCGCGCTGGTGATAGCGGCGACGATCCTCGCTCAGTTCTGGTTCCGCCGCTATCGTCGCTCGCGGAAACAGCTGCTGGAGGCGATGGCCCGCAAGGAAAAGCTGGTGGCGCTTGGCCATCTGGCGGCGGGGGTCGCGCACGAGATCCGCAACCCGCTCTCGTCGATTAAAGGGCTGGCGAAATATTTTGCCGAGCGCACGCCGCCTGGCGGCGAGTCGCATCAGTTAGCCCAGGTGATGGCCAAAGAGGCTGATCGCCTGAACCGGGTGGTCAGCGAGCTGCTGGAGCTGGTCCGGCCCGCCCATCTAAACTACCAGACAGTCGATATCAACGCGCTTATCCGCCACTCATTGCAGTTGGTAAGCCAGGATGCGCAGAGCCGCGGGATCGCGCTGCAATTTACTCCGCGACCTGAGTTAACCACGATCAGCGCCGACCCCGATCGCCTGAATCAGGTGCTGTTGAATCTGTACCTGAATGCAATGCAGGCGATTGGCCGTGACGGCGTCATTCGCGTAACAGCAAGCGAAGCCGATCGTCAGCGGGTGAAAATCGTCGTCACGGATAGCGGTAAGGGGATGAGCGATGAAGAGTTACAGGCTATCTTCACGCCGTATTTCACCACCAAGGCGGACGGCACCGGGCTGGGGCTGGCCGTAGTGCAGAATATTATCGAACAACATGGCGGGACGATCCGCGCCGAAAGTCAGCCGGGAGCTGGAGCGATATTTACGCTTTGGTTACCGGTGGATGCTCAACGGAGGGAAGATGAGCAGCGATAAAGTACAGATTCTGGTCGTTGATGATGACATCAGCCACTGCACGATCCTGCAGGCGCTGCTGCGCGGCTGGGGCTATCAGGTGGGGTTGGCTCACAACGGCCTGCAGGCGCTGGAGCAGATCCATCAGCAGGTCTTCGACCTGGTGCTGTGCGATATCCGTATGGCGGAGATGGACGGTATCGCAACGTTAAAAGAGATTAAGGCCTATAACCCGGCGATACCGGTGCTGATCATGACGGCGTTTTCCAGCGTCGGTACGGCGGTAGAAGCTATTAAGTCCGGGGCGCTGGATTATCTGGTTAAACCGCTGGATTTTGACACCCTGCAGCAGACGCTGGTTCAGGCATTGGCGCACACCCGGCAGAGCGAGAGCGACCCCAGCGTTGCGACGGATTCACGGTGGGGCATGATTGGCGACAGCCCGGCGATGCAGGCGCTTCTTAACGATATTACGCTGGTGGCCCCTTCGGACGCGACGGTGCTGATTTATGGGGAGTCGGGAACCGGTAAGGAGCTGGTGGCGCACGCCATCCACGCCTGCAGCGAGCGTCGTGACAAGCCGTTGGTCACGCTCAACTGCGCGGCGCTGAATGAGTCACTGCTGGAGTCGGAACTCTTCGGCCATGAAAAAGGGGCGTTTACCGGGGCGGATCGGCGGCGGGAAGGACGCTTTGTCGAAGCGGATGGCGGCACGCTGTTTCTTGATGAGATAGGCGATATCTCGCCAGTGATGCAGGTCCGCTTGCTGCGGGCGATTCAGGAGCGGGAGGTGCAGCGGGTCGGCAGCAACCAGACGCTTGCCGTTGATGTGCGGCTTATCGCCGCCACCCATCGCAACCTTGCGGAAGAGGTGAGCGCCGGGCGCTTTCGCCAGGATCTCTATTACCGACTCAACGTCGTGACCATCGAGATACCGCCGCTGCGCCGGCGACGGGAAGATATTCCGCAGCTGGCGCAGCATTTTCTCAAACGCTATACCGAACGCAATCGTAAGACGGTAAAGGGGTTCACGCCACAGGCGATGGACCTGCTGATCCACTACCCCTGGCCGGGCAATATACGCGAGCTGGAAAACGCGGTGGAGCGGGCGGTGGTGCTACTGACCGGAAACTATATCTCTGAGCGAGAACTGCCCCTGGCGATCGCCGGTACGCCGCTGCCATCAGGCGGGAGCGAGGAGGGGGGAATTCAGCCGTTAGTGGAAGTGGAGAAAGAGGTGATTCTGGCGGCGCTGGAAAAAACGGGCGGCAACAAAACCGAAGCCGCCCGTCAGTTAGGCATTACGCGCAAAACGCTGCTGGCGAAACTTAGCCGTTAGCCTTTTCACGTTCGATGGCGCGCCAGCCGATATCGCTACGGCTAAAGCTACCGTCCCAGCGAATGTCGGTCAGCAGCTGATAGGCGCGCTGCTGCGCCTGCGCCACGGAGTCACCCAGCGCGGTGACGCACAGCACGCGCCCGCCGTTGGTGACCACGCGCTGGTCGTCAGACAGTTTGGTGCCGGCGTGGAAGACCTTACCGTCTGCGACTTCCTGCTGCGGCAGGCCGTAGATCTCATCGCCCGTATTGTAGCTGCCCGGATAGCCGCCGGCGGCAACCACCACGCCCAGCGACGCGCGGTCATCCCACTCGGAGGTTTTCTCGTCCAGCTTGCCCGCGCAGGCGGCGAGGCACAGCTCGACCAGGTCGGACTTCATGCGCAGCATGATCGGTTGGGTTTCCGGGTCGCCAAAGCGGCAGTTGAACTCAATCACCTTCGGGTTGCCCTGCTTGTCGATCATCAGACCGGCGTAGAGGAAACCGGTATAGGTGTTGCCTTCAGCGGCCATGCCTTTCACGGTTGGCCAGATAATCCGCTCCATGGTGCGCTGGTGGACTTCGTCAGTAACCACCGGCGCCGGGGAGTACGCCCCCATCCCGCCGGTGTTCGGGCCGGTATCGCCGTTGCCGACGCGCTTGTGATCCTGGCTGGTGGCCATCGGCAGGACGTGCTCGCCGTCGACCATCACAATAAAGCTAGCCTCTTCGCCATCGAGGAACTCTTCAATCACGATGCGGTGGCCTGCGTCGCCAAAGGCGTTGCCGGCCAACATATCTTTGACCGCCGCTTCGGCTTCCTCGAGGGTCATCGCCACGATAACGCCTTTACCCGCCGCCAGACCGTCGGCTTTGATGACGATCGGCGCGCCTTTCTCGCGCAGATAAGCCAGCGCAGGCTCCACTTCGGTGAAGTTCTGGTATTCCGCCGTCGGAATATGATGACGGGCGAGAAAATCTTTGGTGAAGGCTTTTGAGCCTTCCAGCTGCGCGGCGCCTTCGGTTGGCCCGAAAATGTTCAGACCGGCGGCACGGAACGCGTCGACCACGCCAATGACCAACGGCGCTTCCGGGCCAACGATGGTCAGATCGATGTTCTCATCCTGCGCGAAGCGAAGCAGCGCCGGAATATCGGTGACGCCGATGGCGACGTTTTGCAGCGACGGCTCCAGGGCGGTACCGGCGTTGCCCGGCGCGACGTAGACGGTATCAACCAGCGGCGACTGAGCCGCTTTCCAGGCCAGCGCGTGCTCACGCCCGCCGTTGCCGATTACTAATACTTTCATCTGCTGCTCCATGAATTAATGGCGGAAGTGGCGCATGTCGGTGAAGATCATGGCGATGCCGTGTTCGTCAGCGGCGGCAATCACTTCGTCGTCACGGATAGAGCCGCCCGGCTGAATAACGCAGGTGATGCCTACCGCGGCTGCGGCATCGATGCCGTCGCGGAACGGGAAGAAAGCGTCAGAGGCCATGGCGGAACCTTTCACTTCCAGACCTTCATCACCGGCTTTAATTCCGGCGATTTTCGCCGAGTAGACGCGGCTCATCTGACCGGCGCCTATGCCGATGGTCATATTATCTTTGGCATACACAATGGCGTTGGATTTGACGAATTTCGCCACTTTCCAGCAGAACAGCGCATCGCGCAGTTCCTGCTCGGTTGGCTGACGTTTGCTGACCACGCGCAGTTCACCTGCGGTGACCATGCCGAGATCGCGGTCCTGAACCAGCAGACCACCGTTAACGCGTTTGAAATCGAGGCCGGCAACGCGAGTATCCCACTGGCCGCAGGTCAGTACGCGGACGTTCTGCTTCGCGGCGGTGATTTTCAGCGCTTCTTCGCTGGCGGACGGCGCGATGATCACTTCGACGAACTGGCGAGAGATGATCGCCTGCGCGGTTTCAGCATCCAGCTCGCGGTTAAAGGCAATGATGCCGCCGAACGCGGAGGTCGGGTCGGTTTTGTAAGCGCGATCGTAGGCGTCAAGAATCGAGTTGCTGACGGCAACGCCGCACGGGTTGGCGTGCTTAACGATAACGCAGGCCGGCTCGTTGAACTCTTTTACACACTCCAGCGCCGCATCGGTATCGGCAATGTTGTTATAGGAGAGCGCTTTGCCCTGCAGCTGAGTGGCGGTCGCCACGGAGGCCTCTTTTACATTCTCTTCTATATAGAAAGCCGCCTGCTGGTGGCTGTTTTCGCCGTAGCGCATATCCTGCTTCTTAATGAAGTTCAGATTCAGGGTACGCGGGAAGCGGCCAGCGGCTTCTTTGCTTTCGCCGTGATAGGCCGGAACCATGCTGCCGAAGTAGTTGGCGATCATGCTGTCGTAAGCGGCGGTGTGTTCGAAGGCTTTAATGGCGAGGTCGAAGCGGGTGGCCAGCGTGAGGGAACCTTCGTTGGCGTCCATCTCATTAATGATGGCGTCGTAGTCGCTGCTCTTAACCACGATGGCGACATCTTTATGGTTCTTCGCCGCAGAGCGCACCATAGTCGGGCCGCCGATATCGATGTTTTCCACCGCGTCTTCCAGCGAGCACCCTTCACGAGCGACGGTCTGGGCGAACGGGTAAAGGTTCACGACAACCATATCGATAGGCGCGATACCGTGTTGCTGCATGATACCGTCATCCTGACCACGACGACCGAGGATGCCGCCGTGTACTTTCGGATGCAGGGTCTTCACGCGTCCATCCATCATTTCCGGGAAACCGGTGTAGTCAGAGACTTCGGTAACCGGCAGGCCTTTATCTGCCAGCAGGCGAGCGGTGCCGCCGGTGGACAGCAGCTCGACACCACGAGCGGAAAGCGCCTGCGCGAATTCGACGATACCGGCCTTGTCAGAAACACTGAGCAGAGCGCGGCGGACTGGACGACGTTGTTGCATGGTATTAAATCCCCAGGATTTGAACATTACAGAGAGCGTTAGGTGAGTTTTTGCCTAAAAACTCACCTAACGCACCCAACCGGGCATCCGTGTCATAGCGCGGCATTGTAACGAAAACGTTTGCGCAACGCTCGCGAATTTTTATGTTTCTCTCCAGGGCGGTGATTCTCCTTCTATATAGCTGGCGATCCACGGGGCTAGCGGTCATGTTTTTACGCTCTCCTGTGGATAATTCTGTGTGTAACGAGGTATAAAGCGGGGTTTTGCTGGGGAATGCAGCAGTCAGTCATTTTTCTGCCATTTTTCTATTGCGGACGCTCGAGAACTCCCTATAATGCGCCTCCATCGACACGGCGGATGTGAATCACTTCACACAAACAGCCGGTTCGGTTGCAGAGAAAAATCCTGAAAAACGGGTTGACTCTGAAAGAGGAAAGCGTAATATACGCCACCTCGCGACAGAGCGCTAAAGCGCGTCGCAACTGCTCTTTAACAATTTATCAGACAATCTGTGTGGGCACTCAAAGTGACATGGATTCTTAACGTCCTCGGACGAAAAATGAATACCAAGTCTCAAGAGTGAACACGTAATTCATTACGAAGTTTAATTCTTTGAGCATCAAACTTAAATTGAAGAGTTTGATCATGGCTCAGATTGAACGCTGGCGGCAGGCCTAACACATGCAAGTCGAGCGGTAGCACAGAGAGCTTGCTCTCGGGTGACGAGCGGCGGACGGGTGAGTAATGTCTGGGAAACTGCCTGATGGAGGGGGATAACTACTGGAAACGGTAGCTAATACCGCATAACGTCGCAAGACCAAAGTGGGGGACCTTCGGGCCTCATGCCATCAGATGTGCCCAGATGGGATTAGCTAGTAGGTGGGGTAACGGCTCACCTAGGCGACGATCCCTAGCTGGTCTGAGAGGATGACCAGCCACACTGGAACTGAGACACGGTCCAGACTCCTACGGGAGGCAGCAGTGGGGAATATTGCACAATGGGCGCAAGCCTGATGCAGCCATGCCGCGTGTGTGAAGAAGGCCTTCGGGTTGTAAAGCACTTTCAGCGGGGAGGAAGGCGATAAGGTTAATAACCTTGTCGATTGACGTTACCCGCAGAAGAAGCACCGGCTAACTCCGTGCCAGCAGCCGCGGTAATACGGAGGGTGCAAGCGTTAATCGGAATTACTGGGCGTAAAGCGCACGCAGGCGGTCTGTCAAGTCGGATGTGAAATCCCCGGGCTCAACCTGGGAACTGCATTCGAAACTGGCAGGCTAGAGTCTTGTAGAGGGGGGTAGAATTCCAGGTGTAGCGGTGAAATGCGTAGAGATCTGGAGGAATACCGGTGGCGAAGGCGGCCCCCTGGACAAAGACTGACGCTCAGGTGCGAAAGCGTGGGGAGCAAACAGGATTAGATACCCTGGTAGTCCACGCCGTAAACGATGTCGATTTGGAGGTTGTGCCCTTGAGGCGTGGCTTCCGGAGCTAACGCGTTAAATCGACCGCCTGGGGAGTACGGCCGCAAGGTTAAAACTCAAATGAATTGACGGGGGCCCGCACAAGCGGTGGAGCATGTGGTTTAATTCGATGCAACGCGAAGAACCTTACCTGGTCTTGACATCCACAGAACTTTCCAGAGATGGATTGGTGCCTTCGGGAACTGTGAGACAGGTGCTGCATGGCTGTCGTCAGCTCGTGTTGTGAAATGTTGGGTTAAGTCCCGCAACGAGCGCAACCCTTATCCTTTGTTGCCAGCGGTTCGGCCGGGAACTCAAAGGAGACTGCCAGTGATAAACTGGAGGAAGGTGGGGATGACGTCAAGTCATCATGGCCCTTACGACCAGGGCTACACACGTGCTACAATGGCATATACAAAGAGAAGCGACCTCGCGAGAGCAAGCGGACCTCATAAAGTATGTCGTAGTCCGGATTGGAGTCTGCAACTCGACTCCATGAAGTCGGAATCGCTAGTAATCGTAGATCAGAATGCTACGGTGAATACGTTCCCGGGCCTTGTACACACCGCCCGTCACACCATGGGAGTGGGTTGCAAAAGAAGTAGGTAGCTTAACCTTCGGGAGGGCGCTTACCACTTTGTGATTCATGACTGGGGTGAAGTCGTAACAAGGTAACCGTAGGGGAACCTGCGGTTGGATCACCTCCTTACCTTAAAGAACCTGCCTTTGCAGTGCTCACACAGATTGTCTGATGAACGTAAAGAAGCAAGGCGTCTTGCGATTGAGACTTCAGTGTCCCCTTCGTCTAGAGGCCCAGGACACCGCCCTTTCACGGCGGTAACAGGGGTTCGAATCCCCTAGGGGACGCCACTTGCTGGTTCGTGAGTGAAAGACGCGTGCCGATGTATCTCAAAACTCATCTTCGGGTGACGTTTGAGATATTTGCTCTTTAAAAATCTGGATCAAGCTGAAAATTGAAACGACACACAGTTAATGTGTGTTCGAGTCTCTCAAATTTTCGCAATCAGAAGTGAAACATCTTCGGGTTGTGAGGTTAAGCGACTAAGCGTACACGGTGGATGCCCTGGCAGTCAGAGGCGATGAAGGACGTGCTAATCTGCGAAAAGCGTCGGTAAGGTGATATGAACCGTTATAACCGGCGATGTCCGAATGGGGAAACCCAGTGTGATTCGTCACACTATCGTTAACTGAATACATAGGTTAACGAGGCGAACCGGGGGAACTGAAACATCTAAGTACCCCGAGGAAAAGAAATCAACCGAGATTCCCCCAGTAGCGGCGAGCGAACGGGGAGCAGCCCAGAGTCTGAATCAGCTTGTGTGTTAGTGGAACGGTCTGGAAAGTCCGACGGTACAGGGTGATAGTCCCGTACACCAAAATGCACAGGTTGTGAACTCGAAGAGTAGGGCGGGACACGTGGTATCCTGTCTGAATATGGGGGGACCATCCTCCAAGGCTAAATACTCCTGACTGACCGATAGTGAACCAGTACCGTGAGGGAAAGGCGAAAAGAACCCCGGCGAGGGGAGTGAAAAAGAACCTGAAACCGTGTACGTACAAGCAGTGGGAGCACCTTCGGGTGTGACTGCGTACCTTTTGTATAATGGGTCAGCGACTTATATTCTGTAGCAAGGTTAACCGTATAGGGGAGCCGCAGGGAAACCGAGTCTTAACTGGGCGTTAAGTTGCAGGGTATAGACCCGAAACCCGGTGATCTAGCCATGGGCAGGTTGAAGGTTGGGTAACACTAACTGGAGGACCGAACCGACTAATGTTGAAAAATTAGCGGATGACTTGTGGCTGGGGGTGAAAGGCCAATCAAACCGGGAGATAGCTGGTTCTCCCCGAAAGCTATTTAGGTAGCGCCTCGTGAATTCATCTTCGGGGGTAGAGCACTGTTTCGGCTAGGGGGTCATCCCGACTTACCAACCCGATGCAAACTACGAATACCGAAGAATGTTATCACGGGAGACACACGGCGGGTGCTAACGTCCGTCGTGAAGAGGGAAACAACCCAGACCGCCAGCTAAGGTCCCAAAGTCATGGTTAAGTGGGAAACGATGTGGGAAGGCACAGACAGCCAGGATGTTGGCTTAGAAGCAGCCATCATTTAAAGAAAGCGTAATAGCTCACTGGTCGAGTCGGCCTGCGCGGAAGATGTAACGGGGCTAAACCATGCACCGAAGCTGCGGCAGCGACACGATGTGTTGTTGGGTAGGGGAGCGTTCTGTAAGCCTGCGAAGGTGTGCTGTGAGGCATGCTGGAGGTATCAGAAGTGCGAATGCTGACATAAGTAACGATAAAGCGGGTGAAAAGCCCGCTCGCCGGAAGACCAAGGGTTCCTGTCCAACGTTAATCGGGGCAGGGTGAGTCGACCCCTAAGGCGAGGCCGAAAGGCGTAGTCGATGGGAAACAGGTTAATATTCCTGTACTTGGTGTTACTGCGAAGGGGGGACGGAGAAGGCTATGTTAGCCGGGCGACGGTTGTCCCGGTTTAAGCATGTAGGCTGGTTATCCAGGCAAATCCGGATAATCAAGGCTGAGGTGTGATGACGAGGCACTACGGTGCTGAAGTAACAAATGCCCTGCTTCCAGGAAAAGCCTCTAAGCATCAGGTAACATCAAATCGTACCCCAAACCGACACAGGTGGTCAGGTAGAGAATACCAAGGCGCTTGAGAGAACTCGGGTGAAGGAACTAGGCAAAATGGTGCCGTAACTTCGGGAGAAGGCACGCTGGTGTGTAGGTGAAGTCCCTGCGGATGGAGCTGAGACCAGTCGAAGATACCAGCTGGCTGCAACTGTTTATTAAAAACACAGCACTGTGCAAACACGAAAGTGGACGTATACGGTGTGACGCCTGCCCGGTGCCGGAAGGTTAATTGATGGGGTTATCCGTAAGGAGAAGCTCTTGATCGAAGCCCCGGTAAACGGCGGCCGTAACTATAACGGTCCTAAGGTAGCGAAATTCCTTGTCGGGTAAGTTCCGACCTGCACGAATGGCGTAATGATGGCCAGGCTGTCTCCACCCGAGACTCAGTGAAATTGAACTCGCTGTGAAGATGCAGTGTACCCGCGGCAAGACGGAAAGACCCCGTGAACCTTTACTATAGCTTGACACTGAACATTGAGCCTTGATGTGTAGGATAGGTGGGAGGCTTTGAAGCGTGGACGCCAGTCTGCGTGGAGCCAACCTTGAAATACCACCCTTTAATGTTTGATGTTCTAACGTTGGCCCCTGACCGGGGTTGCGGACAGTGTCTGGTGGGTAGTTTGACTGGGGCGGTCTCCTCCCAAAGCGTAACGGAGGAGCACGAAGGTTAGCTAATCCTGGTCGGACATCAGGAGGTTAGTGCAATGGCATAAGCTAGCTTGACTGCGAGCGTGACGGCGCGAGCAGGTGCGAAAGCAGGTCATAGTGATCCGGTGGTTCTGAATGGAAGGGCCATCGCTCAACGGATAAAAGGTACTCCGGGGATAACAGGCTGATACCGCCCAAGAGTTCATATCGACGGCGGTGTTTGGCACCTCGATGTCGGCTCATCACATCCTGGGGCTGAAGTAGGTCCCAAGGGTATGGCTGTTCGCCATTTAAAGTGGTACGCGAGCTGGGTTTAGAACGTCGTGAGACAGTTCGGTCCCTATCTGCCGTGGGCGCTGGAGAATTGAGGGGGGCTGCTCCTAGTACGAGAGGACCGGAGTGGACGCATCACTGGTGTTCGGGTTGTCATGCCAATGGCACTGCCCGGTAGCTAAATGCGGAAGAGATAAGTGCTGAAAGCATCTAAGCACGAAACTTGCCCCGAGATGAGTTCTCCCTGAGACTTTAAGTCTCCTGAAGGAACGTTAAAGACGATGACGTTGATAGGCCGGGTGTGTAAGCGCAGCGATGCGTTGAGCTAACCGGTACTAATGAACCGTGAGGCTTAACCTTACAACGCCGAAGATGTTTTGGCGGATTTGAGAAGATTTTCAGCTCTGATTCAGAGTCCGAAGGATTTTGCGCTGAGACAAGGCGGCAAACGACGCGATGGAAGGAGCATACATAAGTATGTGACTGACACTCGCGAGAGCAGCCAACGCAGTATGAGCGCAAAAGACACAGGACGAGCACAAAGAATTTGCCTGGCGGCACTAGCGCGGTGGTCCCACCTGACCCCATGCCGAACTCAGAAGTGAAACGCCGTAGCGCCGATGGTAGTGTGGGGTCTCCCCATGTGAGAGTAGGGAACTGCCAGGCATCAAACAAGTGAAGAGCCCATCCTGTCGGATGGGCTTTTTGCGTTTCTGTCGTCCGGCCAGCGTGCCGGCATGTCTCCCCGGTGGCGCTGCGCTTACAGGGGCTACGGATCCTCGGCCACCTGCTGGCCGAGGGGACATCAATGCCGCAAAGTTACCGACGTCAATCGTAGTCTGCTTCAGCCTGCTGCTCATACATCAAATTCAATAACGGATACGGTTGCCCCAGATCGTCCGTTTCAGAGCGCCCTGTCACCCTAAAACCCATCTTCTGATAAAACCCGACCGCTTGTTCATTCTGCTCATTTACATTGGTCGTCAGCTTCGGCGTTAACGACAGCGCATGCTCAATCAGCAACTTCCCCACGCCACAGCCGCGGACATCCGGATCGACGAACAGCGCATCCATATGATCTCCGGTCAGCAGCATAAAGGCGATCGGCTGGTCTTCCGTATTAACCGCCACCCACAGCGGAGCCTCCGGTAAAAATGCGCGTACCATCTCCTCCAGCTCCTTTCGATACGCTTTTGTCAGAAAATCATGCGTGGCGTCGACCGACCGACACCAGATCGCAGTCAGTTTATCCCCTTCATCAGGCCGGGAACGGCGGATGTTAATAACCATACTTTCTCCTTTTCTACATTCTTATATTCTAACTCAACAAGCGCCGTGAAATTTTCTCACCGTGAACATGCAGACTCGACATTCACCCGATTCCTGGTTATCTTCAGCTATCTGGATGTCTAAACGTTTATACGTATGCTATGAGGTAATACAGTTATGCCAATTCGGGTGCAGGACGAGCTGCCAGCCGTCAATTTCTTGCGCAATGAAAACGTCTTCGTAATGACGACAACACGTGCAACGACTCAGGAAATCCGCCCCCTGAAGGTGTTAATCCTCAACCTGATGCCGAAGAAAATCGAGACGGAAAATCAGTTCCTGCGTCTGCTATCAAACTCTCCGCTGCAGGTGGATATCCAGTTATTACGTATCGATGCGCGCGAGTCGCGTAATACCCCTGCGGAGCATCTGAATAACTTTTACTGTAATTTCGATGAGATCTGCGATCAGAACTTTGACGGCCTGATTGTTACCGGCGCTCCTTTAGGCCTGGTTGAGTTTAACGATGTTGCTTACTGGCCGCAGATCAAACAGGTACTGGAGTGGGCCAAGGATCACGTCACTTCGACGCTGTTCGTCTGTTGGGCGGTTCAGGCCGCGCTGAACATTCTGTACGGCATTCCCAAGCAGACCCGCGCCGAAAAGATTTCCGGCGTCTATGAACACCATATTCTTCATCCGCACGCCTTACTGACCCGCGGTTTCGACGACTCTTTCCTGGCCCCGCACTCACGCTATGCTGATTTTCCGGCCGGACTTATTCGCGACTATACCGATCTTGAGATCCTCGCGGAGACGGAAGAGGGCGATGCGTATTTGTTCGCCAGTAAAGATAAGCGCATCGCCTTTGTCACCGGCCACCCGGAGTACGATGCCAATACCCTGGCAAGTGAATATTTCCGCGATGTGGAAGCCGGTTTGAACCCTGAGATACCTCATAACTATTTCCCACAAAACGACCCGCAGAACAAACCGCGCGCCACCTGGCGCAGCCACGGCAATCTGCTGTTCGCTAACTGGCTTAACTATTACGTCTACCAGATTACGCCATACGATCTGCGTCATATGAATCCGACGCTGGAATAATACTCTATGTGAGACGATCCTAAAGCGTTTCAGCATTTTGCCTCTGGCACCTTCGGGTGCCTTTTTTATTTCCGAAATTCACTTCATACACGATGATAACTTTAATTTCATTGTTATCAATGTGTTAATGATAATTTAAAATTAAAATGGAAATTGTTTTTGATTTTGGAAATTAATTGAGTAGTCTTAATTGTGCTGAGCGAAAACTGCACAACGATCTTTCGCTCGCTTCCAGCGGATCAACCAAGAGGAGCAGCACAATGACGCAGCAGGCGACAATCACCGATGAACTGGCCTTTAGTCAGCCCTATGGCGAGCAGGAGAAGCAGATCTTAACGCCTGAGGCGGTAGAATTTCTGACGGAACTGGTGAGCCGCTTTACGCCGGCGCGCAATAAGCTGCTGGCCGCGCGTTTGCAGCAACAGCAGGCTATTGACGACGGGCAGCTTCCGGATTTTATTTCGGAAACTGCTTCCATTAGAAATGGCGACTGGACTATTCGCGGTATCCCGGCTGATTTGCAGGATCGCCGCGTGGAAATCACCGGCCCCGTCGAGCGCAAGATGGTCATTAACGCGCTGAATGCCAACGTCAAAGTCTTTATGGCGGACTTTGAGGATTCGCTGGCGCCTGACTGGCGCAAAGTCATTGATGGTCAAATCAACCTGCGCGATGCCGTGAACGGAACCATCAGCTACACCAACGAGGCCGGCAAAATCTATCAGTTGCAGCCCAATCCCGCTGTGCTGGTATGCCGTGTGCGCGGCCTGCACCTGCCGGAAAAGCATGTGACCTGGCGTAATGAGGCCATCCCCGGCAGCCTGTTCGATTTTGCGCTCTATTTCTTTCATAACTACCAGGCGCTGCTGGCGAAAGGAAGTGGTCCCTACTTCTATCTGCCAAAAACACAGGCCTGGCAGGAGGCGGCATGGTGGAACGATGTCTTCAGTTTTACGGAAGATCGCTTTGACCTGCCGCGGGGCACCATCAAGGCCACGCTGCTGATTGAGACGCTGCCAGCGGTGTTCCAGATGGATGAGATCCTGCATGCGCTGCGCGACCATATTGTTGGCCTGAACTGCGGCCGCTGGGATTACATCTTCAGCTATATCAAGACGCTGAAAAACCATCCGGATCGCGTACTGCCGGACCGGCAGGTGGTGACGATGGATAAACCCTTCCTCAGCGCCTACTCACGCTTGTTGATTAAGACCTGCCACAAACGCGGCGCGTTTGCGATGGGCGGTATGGCGGCGTTTATCCCGAGCAAAGATACCGAACGTAACCGCCAGGTGCTGAGTAAAGTCACCGCCGATAAAGAGCTGGAGGCCAACAACGGTCACGATGGGACCTGGATCGCCCACCCGGGCCTGGCGGATACCGCCATGGCGGTGTTTGACCGCGTGCTGGGCGATAAGCCGAATCAGCTCTCGGTCACCCGGAGCGAGGATGCGCCAATTACCGCTGAACAACTGCTGGCTCCCTGCGAGGGCGAACGCACGGAAGCCGGAATGCGCGCCAACATTCGCGTGGCGGTGCAGTACATCGAAGCGTGGATCTCCGGCAACGGCTGCGTACCGATTTATGGCCTGATGGAAGACGCCGCAACGGCCGAGATCTCGCGCACCTCTATCTGGCAGTGGATCCATCATCAGAAAACCCTGAACGACGGCACCCCGGTCACTAAGGCGCTGTTTCGCCAGTGGCTGGCGGAAGAGCTGATGGTGATTCAGGAGGAGCTGGGAGAGCACCGCTTCAGCCACGGCCGCTTTGACGATGCGGCGCGACTGATGGAGCAGATCACCACCTCCGACGAGCTAATTGATTTTCTGACATTGCCGGGCTACCGCCTGCTGGCCTAATCGCCAGATGGTGTGGTTCGCCATTTAGTCCTTCACCTATGAGCCTGGGGAGCCAGGAAATTATATGGAGCATCTGCACATGAAAACCCGTACCCAACAAATCGAAGAATTAAACAAAGAATGGACGAACCCGCGCTGGGAAGGCATTACCCGTCCCTACAGCGCGGAAGAGGTGGTGAAGTTACGCGGCTCGGTGAATCCGGAATGCACGCTGGCGCAGCTTGGCGCGGCGAAACTGTGGCGTCTGCTGCACGGGGAGGCGAAAAAAGGGTACGTCAACAGTCTCGGCGCGCTGACCGGCGGCCAGGCCTTGCAGCAGGCGAAGGCGGGTATCGAAGCCATTTATCTCTCCGGCTGGCAGGTGGCGGCGGATGCTAACCTAGCGTCCAGCATGTATCCGGATCAATCGCTGTATCCGGCCAACTCGGTACCGGCGGTGGTGGATCGGATCAACAACACCTTCCGCCGCGCCGATCAGATCCAGTGGTCAGCGGGAATTGAACCGAACGATCCGCGCTTTATCGACTACTTCCTGCCGATCGTGGCGGATGCGGAGGCCGGTTTTGGCGGCGTCCTGAACGCCTTTGAGCTGATGAAATCGATGATTGAAGCCGGTGCAGCGGCTGTTCACTTCGAAGATCAGCTGGCATCGGTGAAGAAGTGCGGCCATATGGGCGGTAAAGTGCTGGTTCCGACTCAGGAGGCGATTCAGAAGCTGGTGGCGGCGCGTCTGGCGGCCGACGTGATGGGGGTCCCGACGCTGGTCATCGCCCGCACCGATGCCGACGCCGCGGATTTAATTACCTCAGACTGCGATCCGTACGATCGTGAGTTTATTACCGGGGATCGCACCAGCGAAGGGTTCTTCCGCACCCACGCCGGGATCGAGCAGGCGATCAGCCGCGGGCTGGCCTACGCGCCGTATGCGGATCTGGTGTGGTGTGAAACGTCGAAACCGGATCTCGAGCAGGCGCGCCGCTTTGCCGAGGCTATCCATGCGCGTTTCCCGGGCAAACTGCTGGCCTATAACTGCTCGCCGTCGTTTAACTGGAAGAAAAATCTCGATGATAAAACCATCGCCAGCTTCCAGCAGCAGCTGTCGGACATGGGATACAAATACCAGTTTATTACCCTCGCGGGGATCCACAGCATGTGGTTCAACATGTTCGACCTCGCCCATGCCTACGCTCAGGGTGAGGGGATGCGCCACTATGTTGAGAAAGTGCAGCAGCCGGAATTCGCCGCCGGGCCGGAAGGCTACACCTTCGTCTCGCATCAGCAGGAGGTGGGCACCGGCTACTTCGACAAGGTCACCACCATTATCCAGGGTGGCACCTCGTCGGTAACGGCGCTGACCGGCTCGACCGAAGAAGAGCAGTTTTAAGCCATGCCCGGTGGCGCGACGCTGACCGGGCCTGCAAGAGGACGCAGGCCGGATAAGCGAGCGCGCCATCCGGCATGACGTGGCGCCGGATGGGGGAAAGCGATGACGCGTGGTCTTGAATTACTGATTGCCCAAACGATATTGCAGGGATTTGACGCGCAGTATGGGCGTTTTCTTGAAGTCACTTCCGGCGCGCAGCAGCGCTTTGAACAGGCTGACTGGCACGCCGTGCAGCAGGCGATGAAGCAGCGGATCCATCTCTACGATCACCACGTGGGCCTGGTAGTAGAGCAGCTGCGCTGCATCACCGAAGGGAAAAGCACCGACGTCGATTTTCTTCTGCGGGTGAAACAGCAGTACACCCAACTTTTACCGGATTACCCTCGCTTTGAAATTGCTGAGAGCTTTTTCAATTCGGTCTACTGCCGCCTGTTTGACCACCGCTCGCTGACCCCCGAGCGGCTCTTTATTTTCAGCTCGCAGCCCGAGCGACCCTTTCGTACCCTCCCGCGACCGCTGGCGAAAGATTTCTTTCCGGAACGCGGTTGGTCGCACCTGCTGGGTAAAGTACTGTCCGATCTGCCGCTGCGGCTACCGTGGCAAAACAAAGCGCGGGATATCGGCTATATCATTGCCAGTCTGCAGGAGGCGCTGGGGGAGGAACTGCTCGCCACCTGTCATCTGCAGGTCGCCAATGAGCTGTTCTACCGCAATAAAGCCGCCTGGCTGGTGGGCAAACTGGTCATGCCGATGGCGACGCTGCCTTTTTTGCTGCCGATCCACCGCAGCGAAGAGGGTGAGCTGTTTGTTGACACCTGCCTCACAACCCATGCCGAAGCGAGTATCGTTTTTGGCTTCGCGCGTTCCTATTTTATGGTTTATGCGCCGTTGCCCGGCGCCCTGGTGGAATGGCTGCGCGAGATCTTGCCGGGTAAAACGACGGCCGAGCTGTACATGGCGATTGGCTGTCAGAAGCACGCCAAAACCGAAAGCTATCGCGAATATCTACACTACATTACTCGCTGCGATGAGCAGTTTATTGAAGCGCCGGGTATTCGCGGGATGGTGATGCTGGTGTTTACCCTGCCGGGCTTTGACCGGGTGTTTAAGGTGATCAAGGACCGCTTCGCGCCGCAGAAAGAGATGACCGCCGCCCATGTTCGGGCTTGCTATCAGCTGGTAAAGGAGCATGACCGCGTCGGGCGGATGGCGGACACCCAGGAGTTTGAAAATTTCGTGCTGGATAAACGGCAAATCGCGCCGGCGCTGCTGGCGCTGCTGCAGGCGGAAGCGGGGAACAAACTCACCGATCTCGGCGACCGCATCGTCATCAGCCATCTCTATATTGAACGGCGAATGGTGCCGCTCAACCTGTGGCTGGAGCAGGTTAACGGCCAGGCATTGCGTGATGCGGTAGAAGAGTATGGCAATGCTATCCGCCAGCTGGCCGCCGCCAACATCTTTCCCGGCGATATGTTATTTAAAAACTTCGGCGTCACCCGCCATGGCCGGGTGGTGTTCTACGACTATGATGAAATCTGCTATATGACGGAAGTGAATTTTCGCGAGATCCCGCCGCCGCGCTATCCGGAGGATGAGCTGGCCAGCGAGCCGTGGTACAGCGTTTCGCCTGGCGATGTGTTTCCGGAGGAGTTCCGCCACTGGCTGTGCGCCGACCCGCGCATTGGGCCACTGTTTGAAGAGATGCATGCCGACCTGCTGCGCGCCGACTACTGGCGCGCACTGCAGATGCGGATTAAAAACGGCCATGTGGAAGATGTCTACGCCTACCGGCGCAAGCAGCGTTTTAGCGTGCGCTATGGCGCCGACAGTAGGCCGGATAAGGCGTTTACGCCGCCATCCGGCAAGGTGCGCCGATCTGCCTGATGGCGCTACGCTTATCAGGCCTACTTAAAATGCCCCTCTGGGGCATTTTTTTATTTAACCCCGCCATACGCCAGCGTCACTTCCTTCGCCGCCTTGATCACCAGCGCGCCCAGCTCAGTCACCCGATCATCGGTCATACGCGAGATGGGGCCTGAGATGGAGATTGCCGCGAACGGTTCGCGATGTTCATCGTAAATGCAGGCGGCGACGCAGCGCAGGCCGAGCGCGTGCTCCTCATCATCGAAAGAGTAGCCCCGCTTGCGGGTCTGGGCTAAATCTTCCTTCAGATGCAGCGGGGAGACCAGCGTGGCATGCGTATAGGCATGCAGCCCTTTACGGTGCAGCAGACTGGTGACCTGCTCTTCGCTCAATTGCGAGAGAAACGCCTTCCCGGCGCCGGAAGCGTGCATCGGCAGTTTACCGCCGATTGGCGCCGACATCCGCATCAGCTGGGTGCACTGCACCTGATCGATAATGATCGCCTGGTGGTCGCTCTGGTCGAGCACCGCCAGATTCACCGTTTCACCGGAATCTTCCATCAGCTGGCGCAGGATCGGGTGGACAATGGCCAGCAGATTGCGGCTTTGTAGAAAGCTGCTGCCGACCACGAAAGCATGCGCCCCGACGGCCCAGTGACCCAGCTCGCCAACCTGGCGGACGAAGCCCAGCTGTTGCATGGTGGTCAGCAGACGGTGAGTCGTGGAGTTGGGCAGACCCGCCTGCTGCGCCAGTTCGGTCAGCGCGACGCTGCTGTGGGACTCGGCAATCCATTCGAGTAATTTCAGGCCGCGGGTCAGCGACTGAACCTGACCGCCAGCCTGCTGGGCAGTGGCAGCCGCGGGTTTTCTGCCGCGTTTCGCGGGAATGGGGGTAGTGGCCATCGCGAACTCCTTTTTCTGTATCGTGGAAATAATTTTCGTTTTATTTGGCAATAATGCAATCACAACCGGACTCATCGGAGGAGTGAAGCTGAACATGTCTCATATTGCCCGTTGTTGTCTTTTCCGCTCCGGTGGTTTATGCCAGTATGGTTTGTTGGCTATTTGGCCTGAGTCGAGCGTTGTCGGGAGCAAGTGTGAGCAGCAAAGTTGAGCAACTGCATCAGCAGTTAAAAGAACGTATTCTGGTTCTGGATGGGGGCATGGGCACCATGATCCAGGGCTATCGTCTGAGTGAGCAGGACTTTCGCGGTGAGCGCTTTGCTGACTGGCCGTGCGACCTGAAAGGCAACAACGACCTGCTGGTGCTCAGCAAACCCGAAGTGATCCGCGAGATCCACGACGCCTATTTCGAGGCCGGCGCGGATATCGTTGAGACCAACACCTTTAACTCGACGACCATCGCGATGGCGGATTACCAGATGGAATCCCTGTCGGCCGAGATCAACTTTGCCGCGGCGAAGCTGGCCCGCGCCAGCGCCGACGCCTGGACGGCCCGCACGCCGGAAAAACCGCGCTATGTCGCGGGCGTGCTTGGCCCGACCAACCGCACCGCTTCTATTTCGCCTGATGTGAACGATCCGGCGTTCCGTAATATTACCTTTGACCAGCTGGTGGCCGCCTATCGCGAATCCACCCGGGCGCTGGTGGAAGGTGGCGTGGATCTGATCCTGATTGAAACGGTATTTGACACCCTGAACGCTAAAGCGGCTATCTATGCGGTGAAAGAGGAGCTGGAGGCGTTAGGCGTTGACCTGCCGCTGATGATCTCCGGGACCATTACCGATGCCTCTGGCCGCACGCTTTCCGGACAGACCACCGAAGCCTTTTATAACTCGCTGCGTCACGCCGAAGCCTTATCGTTTGGTCTGAACTGCGCCCTCGGGCCGGACGAGCTGCGGCAGTACGTCCAGGAGCTGTCGCGCATTGCCGAATGCTACGTCACCGCGCACCCGAACGCCGGCCTGCCCAACGCCTTCGGCGAATACGATCTGGACGCCGACACCATGGCGACGCAAATTCGCGAATGGGCGGAAGCCGGTTTCCTCAATATCGTTGGCGGCTGCTGCGGTACCACCCCGGAGCATATCGCCGCCATGAGCCGGGCGGTAGCGGGCTTGCCGCCGCGTCAGTTGCCGGAAATTGCGGTGGCCTGCCGCCTCGCCGGCCTGGAGCCGTTGAATATCGGCGACGATAGCCTGTTCGTTAACGTCGGTGAACGAACTAACGTCACCGGCTCGGCGAAATTTAAGCGGCTGATTAAAGAAGAGAAGTACAGCGAAGCGCTGGACGTTGCGCGTCAGCAGGTGGAAAGCGGCGCGCAGATTATCGATATCAACATGGACGAGGGGATGCTCGACGCGGAAGCGGCGATGGTGCGTTTCCTTAACCTGATTGCCGGCGAGCCGGACATTGCCCGCGTGCCGATCATGATCGACTCCTCCAAGTGGGAAGTCATTGAAAAGGGCCTGAAATGTATTCAGGGCAAAGGCATCGTTAACTCGATTTCGATGAAAGAGGGCGTCGAATCCTTTATCCACCATGCGAAACTGGTTCGCCGCTACGGCGCCGCGGTGGTGGTGATGGCTTTCGACGAGATTGGTCAGGCCGACACCCGCGAACGTAAAATTGAGATTTGCCGTCGCGCCTACAAAATCCTCACCGAAGAGGTCGGCTTCCCGCCGGAAGATATTATCTTCGACCCCAATATCTTTGCCGTCGCCACCGGTATCGAAGAGCATAACAACTACGCACAGGACTTTATCGGCGCCTGCGAAGACATCAAACGCGAGCTGCCGCATGCGCTAATCTCCGGCGGGGTCTCCAACGTCTCCTTCTCCTTCCGCGGTAATGACCCGGTACGTGAGGCGATCCACGCCGTATTCCTCTACTACGCGATCCGCAACGGCATGGACATGGGGATCGTCAACGCCGGTCAGCTGGCCATCTATGATGACCTCCCGGGCGAGCTGCGCGACGCGGTCGAAGACGTGATCCTCAACCGCCGCGATGACAGTACCGAACGGTTACTTGAGCTGGCGGAAAAATATCGCGGCAGCAAAGCGGACGACGGCGCGAATGCCCAGCAGGCGGAGTGGCGCACCTGGGAAGTGAAAAAACGCCTCGAATATTCGCTGGTTAAGGGCATTACCGAATTTATCGAACAGGACACCGAAGAAGCGCGTCAGCAGGCCGCCCGCCCGATTGAGGTCATTGAAGGGCCGCTGATGGACGGCATGAACGTGGTCGGCGATCTGTTCGGCGAAGGCAAAATGTTCCTGCCGCAGGTGGTGAAATCCGCCCGTGTAATGAAACAGGCGGTGGCCTACCTTGAGCCGTTTATTGAAGCCAGTAAAGAGCAGGGCTCCAGTAACGGCAAAATGGTGATTGCCACGGTAAAAGGCGACGTTCATGACATTGGCAAAAACATCGTCGGCGTGGTGCTGCAGTGCAATAACTACGAAATCATCGATCTTGGCGTGATGGTCCCGGCGGATAAAATTCTCAAAACGGCCAAAGAGGTAAACGCGGATCTAATTGGTCTTTCCGGGCTGATTACCCCATCGCTGGACGAGATGGTTAACGTGGCGAAAGAGATGGAGCGCCAGGGCTTTACCATCCCGCTGCTGATAGGCGGCGCGACCACCTCGAAAGCGCATACGGCGGTGAAAATCGAGCAGAACTACAGCGGCCCGACCGTTTACGTACAGAACGCCTCGCGCACCGTCGGCGTGGTGTCTGCGCTGCTCTCGGACACGCAGCGCGACGAGTTTGTCGCCCGCACGCGCAAAGAGTATGAAACGGTGCGTATCCAGCATGGGCGTAAAAAACCGCGTACGCCGCCGGTGACCCTTGCCGCCGCGCGGGAAAACGATCTGGCCTTTGACTGGGAGAGCTACACGCCGCCGGTGGCTCATCGTCTGGGAGTACAGACGGTGGAAGCCAGTATCGAGACTCTGCGCAACTACATCGACTGGACGCCGTTCTTCATGACCTGGTCGCTGGCGGGTAAATATCCGCGCATTCTGGAAGATGAAGTGGTAGGGGAAGAGGCGCAGCGCCTGTTCAAAGATGCTAACGAGCTGCTGGATAAGCTGAGCGCAGAGAAAACCCTGAACCCGCGCGGCGTGGTGGGTCTGTTCCCGGCCAACCGCGTGGGCGACGATATTGAAATCTATCGCGATGAAACCCGCACCCACGTGCTGACGGTGAGCCATCATCTGCGCCAGCAGACGGAGAAGGTTGGCTTCGCCAACTACTGCCTCGCCGATTTTGTCGCGCCGAAGCTGAGCGGCAAGGCGGACTACATCGGCGCCTTCGCCGTGACCGGCGGCCTGGAAGAGGACGCGCTGGCGGATGCCTATGAAGCGCAGCATGATGACTATAACAAGATCATGATCAAGGCCATCGCCGATCGCCTGGCGGAGGCCTTTGCCGAGTATCTGCATGAGAAAGTGCGCAAGGTTTACTGGGGATATGCGGCCAATGAGAACCTCAGCAATGAGGAGCTTATTCGCGAGAACTACCAGGGGATCCGACCGGCGCCGGGATATCCGGCCTGTCCGGAGCACACCGAAAAGGGGACCATCTGGCAGCTACTGGACGTCGAAGCCCATACCGGCATGAAGCTCACCGAATCGTTCGCCATGTGGCCGGGCGCATCGGTTTCCGGCTGGTACTTCAGCCATCCGGACAGCAAGTACTTCGCCGTGGCGCAGATCCAGCGCGATCAGGTCGAAGATTACGCGCTGCGTAAAGGAATGACGCCGGCGGAGGTCGAGCGCTGGTTAGCGCCTAATCTGGGCTATGATGCGGACTAGTCGTCATCTTTCCTTACAACAAACAAGGCGCTCTGTGAGCGCCTTGTCTCTTTATTGAGGTTAACCCCTTATACTGAGATAGGTTCCTGAACTTCGGAAAACCTATAACGATAAGGAGAAGCTGATTCCGTGTTAACTCTGCTACACCTGTTGTCCGCGGTTGCTCTGCTGGTGTGGGGCACGCATATCGTGCGTACCGGGGTGATGCGCGTCTATGGCGCTCGCCTGCGTACCGTTCTCAGTAGCAGCGTAGAGAAAAAGCCGCTCGCCTTCTGCGCGGGTCTTGGCGTGACTGCGCTGGTGCAAAGCAGTAACGCCACCACCATGCTGGTGACCTCATTTGTCGCCCAGGATTTAGTGGGTCTGATGCCAGCGCTGGTGATGGTGCTGGGGGCCGACGTCGGGACGGCGCTGATGGCGAGGGTGTTGACCTTCGACCTGTCGTGGCTGTCGCCGTTGTTGATATTTATCGGGGTGATTTTCTTCCTCGGCCGCAAGCAGACCCGCGCCGGGCAGCTTGGACGGGTGGGGATTGGTCTGGGGCTGATCCTGTTGGCCCTCGAGCTGATTGTCCAGGCCGTACACCCCATAACCCAGGCGAACGGCGTGCAGGTGATTTTCGCCTCGCTGACCGGCGATATCATGCTGGATGCTTTGATTGGCGCCGTATTTGCAATCATTAGCTACTCCAGCCTGGCGGCGGTGCTGTTAACGGCGACGCTGACCGCGGCGGGAGCGATCTCTTTCCCGGTGGCGCTGTGTCTGGTGATTGGCGCCAACCTGGGATCGGGGCTGCTGGCGATGCTTAACAACAGCGCGGCGAACGCGGCGGCGCGCCGGGTGGCGCTGGGCAGCCTGCTGTTTAAGCTGGTGGGGAGCCTGATTATTCTGCCGTTCGTCCATCCGCTGGCCGCGGCGATGCACAAGCTGCCGTTGGCCGAGTCCGAGCTGGTTATCTACTTCCACGTCTTTTACAACCTGCTGCGCTGCATCGCGATGGTGCCCTTTGCCGGACCGATGGCGAAGCTGTGCCAGCGTCTGATCCGCGATGAGCCCGAGCTGGATAACCATCTAAAACCCAAGCATCTCGACCCGTCGGCGCTGGACACCCCGGCGCTGGCGCTGGCCAATGCCGCGCGTGAGACGCTGCGCATTGGTGACGCGATGGAGCAGATGCTGGAGAGCCTACACAAGGTGATGCATGGCGAACCGCGTCAGGAGAAAGAGCTGCGCCGTATGGCGGATGATATCAACGTACTTTACACCGCTATTAAGCTCTATCTGGCGCGAATGCCAAAGGATGAGCTGGCGGAAGAGGAATCCCGGCGCTGGGCGGAAATTATTGAGATGTCGTTAAACCTCGAACAGGCGTCCGATATCGTCGAGCGAATGGGCAGCGAGATCGCCGATAAATCGCTGGCGGCGCGGCGCGCCTTCTCGGTAGAAGGGTTAAAGGAGCTGGACGCCCTGTACGATCTGCTGCTCAGCAACCTGCAGCTGGCGATGTCGGTCTTCTTCTCCAGCGATGTGCCCAGCGCCCGCCGCCTGCGGCGCAGCAAACACCGGTTCCGCATTCTTAACCGCCGCTACTCGCATGCGCACGTTGACCGTCTGCATCAGCAGAACGTGCAGAGCATCGAAACCAGTACGTTGCACCTGGCGCTGCTGGGGGATATGAAGCGTCTGAACAGCCTGTTCTGCTCGGTGGCCTACAGCGTGATGGAGCAGCCGGATGAAGACGACGAACGGGATGACTACTGAGCCATTCCCCGGCGGCGCTGTGCTAACCGGGATTTTGCGTTTGGACGTTCCATTGAGGCAGCCCGGATAAGGCGCAATGCGCCGCTATCCGGGAAACGTTAGCCACCCAGGCTCAGAAGCGGTGGCCCGCAGGCAGGGTTATCGCTTCTTCCCCCGCTTTGAACAACAGCGTCGGGTTCGGGCCACCGAGCGTCGCGTGACCATCGGTGACCTGGATCCAGTTTCCTTCCGGCAAACCAATCACCGTTAATTCCGGCGCCACGACCAGTAGTTCGCGGATACGCTGTTCGCGGGTTTCGCCCTGATGCCCGGTCGGCAACGCGTTGGTGAAGTGCGGGTTAATCTGTAGCGGGAACAGCCCCAGCGCATCAAATCCCTGCGGATCGACAATCGGCATATCGTTGGTGGTGCGAATGGTCGGGCAGGCAAGGTTTGAACCTGCACTCCAGCCGATATACAGCGCCCCGCGTTTGACGACATCGACAATCGGCGCCAACAAACCGCGACTGCGGCACTCTTTCAACAGCTGGAAGGTGTTCCCGCCGCCGACGATCACCATCTCGGTGCTTTCAATGGCGGCGATAGGGTCGTCGACGCTGTGGATACCGGTTACGCTGACCGCCATGGGCGCCATAACCGCAGCCACTTTGGCCGTATAATCATCCCAGGATTGCGTCACGCCAGCGAAGGGGATGAATACCGCCTTACGGCGGCCTTTGACCTGACCGGCAATCAGCGGCAGGGCGTGTTCCAGCCAGGCTTTCCCCGGCAGCGTGGAGTTACTGAGTAACAGCAGTTCCATCTTTTCTTCCTGTTTTAAAAATATTATTGAAGCAGAAATTCTAGCATCGCCCCCATACCGACGCGCTGATATGGCGCATGATGTGGGTAAGCGGAATGCTGTTCACAAGCCCGACGAAGCTTCTGGAGAATGAATCACACAATCCAGGTTTTTTCTCGCCCACAAGGTAGGGTATATTTCGCTTTTACAGGAGAATCTATGCTGCCCGACTCATCAACCCGATTAAATAAATACATCAGTGAAAGCGGCATCTGCTCGCGTCGCGAAGCGGACCGCTTTATTGAACAAGGCAACGTCTTTATCAATGGCAAGCGCGCCACCATTGGCGATCAGGTGAAGCCTGGCGATTTAGTCAAAGTTAACGGACGGTTGATTGAGCCGCGTGAAGCGGATGATCTGGTGCTGATTGCGCTGAATAAGCCGGTCGGCATTGTGAGCACCACGGAAGACGGCGAGCGCGACAACATTGTCGATTTCGTCAACCACAGCAAGCGTATCTTCCCTATTGGCCGTCTGGATAAAGATTCTCAGGGGCTGATCTTCCTCACCAACCACGGCGATCTGGTGAACAAGATCCTGCGCGCCGGCAACGACCATGAAAAAGAGTATCTGGTGACGGTCGATAAGCCGGTGACCGATGAGTTCATTCGCGGCATGGGCGCGGGGGTACCGATTCTCGGAACCGTGACCAAAAAATGTAAGGTAAAGAAAGAAGCGCCGTTCGTTTTCCGCATCACCCTTGTGCAGGGGTTAAACCGCCAGATCCGTCGTATGTGCGAGCACTTTGGCTATGAAGTGACGAAGCTTGAGCGTACGCGGATTATGAACGTCAGCCTGACGGGGATCCCGCTGGGAGAGTGGCGCGATCTGACCGATGACGAGCTGATCGACCTGTTCAAGCTGATTGAAAACTCCTCTTCCGAAGCGAAGCCGAAAGCCAAGCCGAAGCCTAAAGCGGCGACCCCCGGGATCAAGCGCCCGGTGGTGAAGATGGAAAATAGCAACGATAAGGGCCGCCCGGCTGGTAACGGGAAACGTTTCACCCAGCCGGGACGTAAAAAGAAAGGGCGTTAACGCCTGCCGCGGGTCGGCGTATTCGCCGACCAGGAAAAGGTCGCTTCCTTATCCGTTTTATAAGCCTGCTGTTTTCTCACCTGGCGGGCTTTCTTCGCTTCCGCTTCACGCTGCGCCATCAGCTTATCGATATATTCCTTTTTCACGCTGTTCGTTTCCGCATTGCTCAGCGGGCGGCCATGCGCGATACGCGCGCGGTCCAGCAGCGTTTTCAATTCGCGCTGTTCGCGCTCGGTCATCTCTTTTTGTGTAATACGGGGGAGTGCCATGGTGGTGCCCTCAGTCAGACCAGAGCACCCAGTGTACGGCAATGAATATTTTACTGATAGCCTGTATGGCAACTAAAGCAGGCACACGCCCGGGCCTGCGCCCGGACGTATCACGCTCAGCGCTTGTCGGCTTTTTTGGCGATGGGCTTTCCTGACCAGTACCCGGCCAGCAGCGAACCGGACAGGTTATGCCAGACGGAGAACAGCGCGCCCGGCAGCGCCGCCAGCGGGCCGAAGTAAATTTTACCCAGCGCGGCCGCCAGGCCGGAGTTCTGCATCCCCACCTCGATCGCCAGCGTACGGCAGGTGGATTCATCAAAACCAAACAGACGTCCGCCCCAGTACCCGCCAAGCAGACCAATAGTGTTATGCAGGATCACCGCGATAATCACCACCAGGCCGACGGAGGCGATATGGGCGGCGGAACCCGCCACCACCGCGCTGATGATCGCCAGAATGCACACCATCGAGAAGGCGGGCAGGAACGGCTCTACCGCTTTCACCACCTTCGGCAGCAGATGATGGACAATCAGTCCCAGCGCGATGGGAATGACCACAATCTGCAGAATGCTGAGCAACATGCCCATGACGTCGACCTGAATATGCGCGTCGACGTACAGACGGGTGAGCAGCGGTGTCGCCACGACGCCGACGAGGGTGGAGACCGAGGAGATGGTCACCGACAGCGCCACATCCCCTTTGGCAAGAAAGATCATCACGTTGGAGGCGGTCCCGCTGGCGACGCTGCCGACCAGCACCATCCCGGCGGAAAGCTCCGGCGGCATATGAAACAGCAGCGCCAGCAGCCAGGCGGCGAGCGGCATCACCAGATAGTGCAGAAATATCCCCGCAGCGACCGGCGCCGGACGCGACAGGACGCGTTTGAAATCCTCCAGCTTCAGATGCACGCCCATACCGAACATGATCAGCATCAGCAGGGTGGTGACCCATGGGCCAATTGGGGTGAAGGTAGTGGGAGTGTAATAGGCCAGAACGGAGAGCAGCAGTGCCCATAACGGGAACAGCCGCGTCAGAGTTGCGAGCATGTTGTGTTCCTTGCGATACGCGAACCGGGCCGCGCCATCCCGATGGGCGGCGAGCAGGTCAGCTGGTTGTGTTGATGTTGTTATAAAAAAGCCGGGTTCGAGCCCGGCTATAGGTATTGTTTATCGTGCTAAGGAATTTTATTCAAACAAATTATGATGCAGCTTCTGCACAACCTTCTCCGCATCGTCGCCCGGCACCAGGAAGCACAGGTTGTGGCTGGAGGCGCCATAGCAGATCATGCGGATGTTAAACGGCTCGAGGACGCCAAAGACCTCTTTGCCGACGCCGCAGGCTTTCGACAGCTCATTGCCAATCAGGGCGACCAGCGCCAGATTTTCTTCCACTTCCACGCGGCACAGCGAAGAGAGCTCGGTCAGCAGCGCCTGGGTCAGCAGGGTATCGCCCGCAGAGGTCGAGCCGGTGGTGTCCATGGTCAGGGCCACGCTCACTTCGGAGGTGGTGATCAAATCAACTGAGATGTTATGGCGCGCCAGAATACCGAACACTTCGGCGAGGAAACCGCGGGAGTGCAGCATATTCAGGCTGTGCAGCGTCAGCAGCGTTTGCCGGCGACGCAGCGCCAGCGCGCGGAACAGCGGCGGGTTCTCGGTGGTTTTACACACCAGCGTACCGCCCGCTTTAGGCTCTTTACTGGAGCCGACAAACACCGGGATATCGCTGCGCACGGCAGGCAGCAGGGTCGCCGGATGCAGCACTTTGGCGCCAAAGGTGGCCATTTCCGCTGCCTCTTCAAAGGCGATGACGTCGATGCGTTTCGCCGCCGGCGCGACGCGCGGGTCGGTAGTATAGATCCCCGGGACATCGGTCCAGATATCGACGCGGGTGGCATTCAGCGCTTCGCCGAGCAGAGCGGCGGTATAATCGCTGCCGCCGCGGCCGAGGGTGGTGGTGCGGCCTTTCGCTTCGCTGCCGATAAAGCCCTGGGTCACCACCAGGCCTTCCGCCAGGCGCGGCGCCAGCTGCTGCTGGGTCAGTTCGGCGACGGCGGCGATGTCCGGTTCGGCGCGGCCAAAGCGATCGTTGGTGCGCAGCACTTTACGGGCGTCAAACCACTGCGCCTGAATACCGCGTTCACGCAGAATTTCCACAAACAGCAGGGTGGACATCAGTTCGCCATGGCTGACCAGTTCGTCGGTCAGGGCGGTTGAGGAGGCGAGCGCGGCGGCTTCCGCCAGCGTCGTGATATTTTCCAGCAAGCGCTCAATCTCTTCGCGGATCACGTTGGGATAACGCAAACGCTCCAGAATATTGAACTGGATCTGACGCAGAGCGTCCAGCTGGGAAAAACGTTCGGTGGGTTCCAGCCCTCCCGCTAAGGCCACCAGAATGTTGGTCACGCCGGCAGAGGCGGAGAGCACAACAATACGGGTATTGGCATCGAGCAGCGCCACATCGATGCTGCGGTTCATTGCATCAAAATCAGCAACGCTGGTGCCGCCGAATTTGGCGACGACTAGATCTGTCATAACAACCTCGTGTCAGGGGGCCTGACTTATTAAAACGATTCCTGAGCACCGATCCTGGCAGGGGCTGGACGCCGCCGGATCGCAACAAAATGTCTTAATAAGCCAGGCCAAATTATTCAGCCATGGCACAAGGGAAGAGCGATAAACAGGGTGGCGCAGAGTGATAAACAACTACGATGTCACCCAGAAGTGCTCCACCTTGTAGACCCGACTCACCGCTTTGGGCGCTGAGGTGTTCGGGTATGAAACGCCCGACTGCGAACGTTTCTGGTGACAACCCAGGGGATTCAGCCCCTGTGGCCGGCGAGGAGCGTGACCAGACGCTCTTTCACCTCGGCGTTGCTCCCCCTCACGTATCTTCCCCGGACTGGTTCCTCCAATACGGTTACCTGGGCAACGCACCTCTTCTGGCAATTACTGACGTCTTTCACCTGGCCGGGGGAACAGGGACATTATATCCCCCGCGAATACCCTTTCGCTGTAGCGTGAAATGCGCGAGCAATAGATACCTACCAATACGTAAGCACTGCGGATATATAAAGGCTTAACGCCAGCTATGTCAACGCTGCGGTTATGCGGATTTTTCATGCCTCTGCGGCTAACAGAAAAAAGCCTTATGATAGCTATACTAATGGGGCTTTTTACTCCGTTTTGACCCGATTCCTGACCGGCGTCAGGGTCAAGTCACAAAAATCATCACAATTTTCCGTCACCGGCGCTACAATCGACCGAAGTCACAATCTCAAATCAGAAGAGTATTGCTAATGAAAAACATCAACCCAACGCAGACCTCTGCCTGGCAGGCATTACAGAAACACTTCGACGAAATGAAAGATGTCACTATCAGCGAGCTTTTCGCCAAAGATAGCGACCGTTTTTCTAAATTTTCCGCGACGTTCGACGATCTGATGCTGGTGGACTTCTCCAAAAACCGCATCACTGAAGAGACGCTGGCTAAACTGCAGGATCTGGCGAAAGAGACTGACCTGGCGGGCGCTATCAAGTCGATGTTCTCAGGTGAGAAGATCAACCGCACCGAAGACCGCGCGGTACTGCACGTCGCGCTGCGTAACCGCAGCAATACGCCGATTGTGGTTGATGGCAAAGATGTGATGCCGGAAGTGAACGCTGTGCTGGAGAAGATGAAAACCTTCTCCGAAGCGATTATCTCCGGTAGCTGGAAAGGCTACACCGGCAAACCGATCACCGACGTGGTTAACATCGGCATCGGCGGCTCCGACCTCGGTCCTTTCATGGTGACCGAGGCGCTGCGTCCGTATAAAAACCACCTCAACATGCACTTTGTCTCTAACGTCGATGGCACCCATATCGCCGAAGTGCTGAAGAACGTGAATCCGGAAACGACTCTGTTCCTGGTAGCGTCCAAGACTTTCACTACCCAGGAAACCATGACCAACGCCCACAGCGCGCGCGACTGGTTCCTGGCAACCGCGGGCGACGACAAGCACGTGGCGAAACACTTCGCCGCGCTTTCCACCAACGCGAAAGCGGTTGGCGAGTTCGGCATCGACACCGCCAACATGTTCGAATTCTGGGACTGGGTTGGCGGCCGTTACTCCCTGTGGTCGGCGATTGGTCTGTCCATCATTCTCTCCGTGGGCTTCGACAACTTCGTTGAGCTGCTGTCCGGCGCGCATGCGATGGATAAGCACTTCTCCACCACTCCGGCGGAGAAAAACCTGCCGGTGCTGCTGGCGCTGATCGGCATCTGGTACAACAACTTCTTCGGTGCGGAAACCGAAGCGATTCTGCCGTACGACCAGTACATGCACCGCTTTGCCGCTTACTTCCAGCAGGGCAACATGGAGTCCAACGGTAAGTATGTTGACCGTAACGGCCACGCGGTAGACTACCAGACTGGCCCAATCATCTGGGGTGAGCCGGGCACCAACGGTCAGCACGCGTTCTACCAGCTGATCCACCAGGGCACCAAAATGGTACCGTGCGATTTCATCGCTCCGGCTATCACCCACAACCCGCTGTCTGACCACCATCAGAAACTGCTGTCTAACTTCTTCGCCCAGACCGAGGCCTTGGCCTTTGGTAAATCCCGCGAAGTGGTTGAGCAGGAATATCGCGATCAGGGTAAAGACCCGGCGACCCTGGAGCACGTGGTGCCGTTCAAAGTGTTCGAAGGTAACCGCCCGACTAACTCCATCCTGCTGCGTGAGATCACCCCGTTCAGCCTCGGGGCGCTGATTGCCCTGTACGAGCACAAAATCTTCACCCAGGGCGCGATCCTCAACATCTTCACCTTTGACCAGTGGGGCGTTGAGCTGGGCAAACAGCTGGCTAACCGCATCCTGCCGGAGCTGAAAGACGGCAGCAAAGTTAGCAGCCACGACAGCTCTACTAACGGCCTGATTAACCGTTATAAAGCCTGGCGCGCATAACGCTTGCGCAGCTAAGACGGAATGCCGACCCTTTGGTCGGCATTTTTATTTATAGCCGCCGCAGCAGCCTCGCCGGATTCCCCGCCCACACGCCTTTCTCGGTAATGGACTTCGTTACCACGCTGCCCGCGCCTATCACCACCCCATCGCAGATGCTGACGGCCAGAATCGTGGCGCCGCTGCCGATCGACACGTCATCGCCAATCTCGATCCGCCCCCAGCTGGCGCGGTCGGCGTTTGGTTTACCCTCGCGAAACAGGTCGTTGGCAAACATCACGCCGTGACCGATAAAGCAGCGCTGGCCGATGGTGACGTACTCGCAGATAAAGGTATGGGATTGAATTTTACTGTTCGCGCCGATGCGGGTATTCCCCTGGATCTCAACGAACGGCCCGACGAAGACGTTATCGCCGAGCCGGCAATCATAGAGGTTGGCGGGCTGGTAAATAACGACATTTTCCCCACAAACGACGTTACGTACGCCGGTATCACGAAGCTCAGGCATAGTTCCTCTCAAATCGGTTTGGCCAGAATATGTAAGGTGCTTTGCTGGCTGGCGGAGTGGAAAGTCGTGTCTCTGATGTGCTGCATCCCCTGACGTTCGTAAAAACGGCGCGCGGCGGGATTCGCGGCGAGTACTTCCAGCCACAGCCAGCTTTCACCGGCCGTTTTTGCTCGCGTCTCGACGGCGTGAAAAATATGCTCGCCGTAGCGGTGGCCAGTCTTCCCCGGCATCAGGTAGAGCTTATGCAGCAGCGTACCAATCTTGCCGTCGTCAGCCATTCGCTGCTGATAGCTATATTTAGCGAAACCAACAGGAGAGGGGGCTTCGGCGATGAGCCAGTGTTGGGTCGCATCCGCAAGACTCCGACGTAGCGCATCTTCGGCATATTCTTGCTTAAGAAATAACGCCAGTTCATCGGCATCGCGCCAGAGATGAGCAAAGTGGTGATGATAGCTGGCATAGCCCATCGCGCTAAGCTGGGGCGCGTCCTCGGGACATGCCTGTCGAATAGTTAACATGCTGCGTTCCTCGCGTCGTTCTGCGGCTATATTGCCTGTAAAGTGAACAATGTGGAACGACAAAAATCGGTGGGAGAAGGCTGGAGGCGCTCCCTCCAGCCTGGGGGTTAGCGGGCGAAAGCGATCGCTTCGATTTCGACGCCGGCATCTTTCGGTAACCTTGCTACCTCCACACAGGAGCGCGCCGGAAAGGCCGCCTGGTGTTCGATAAAGAAGGCCTCGTAGGCGGCATTGATGGCGGCAAAATCCGCCAGGTCTTTGACAAACACCGTAGTTTTAACGATCTGCCCGACCGTGAGTCCGGCAGCTTCAACGATGGCTTTCACATTTTCCAGTGATTGCCGCGCCTGTTCGGCAATGTCCTCGGGCATGGTGCCGTCCAGCGGATTAATCGGCAGCTGACCGGAGGTGATGGTCATAGCGCCGAGATTGACGCCCTGCACGTACGGGCCGATAGCAGCAGGCGCGTCAGCGGTGGTAATAATCATACGGTTTATCCTTCAAACGGTTACATAAAATAATTTAACAACACCAGCGAGCCGACGCCGCTCACTACCACCCACACCAGACCTAAACGGAAGCTGGCGAGCGTGCAGATGATGGCGGCGATCACCTTCGGATTTTTTAAGTCGAACTCCATGCTGGAATTCACGCTCAGGATCTGAATGGTGATGATGGCCGGCAGAACGGTGACCGGCACGAAGCGTAGCGTTTTGGTCACCCGCTCGGACATCTGGATCTTGCCGGCCAGGCCGATAAACGAGAAACGGATGAGAAAAGTCACCGCGGCCATGCCCAGCGTCAGGGCGATAAAATAGCTATTACTCATTTTCCATCGCCTCCACTAACGGCATATCGGATTCGGTTTTTGCCATCTGCTTGCGCTCTTCCGCCAGGTCGACGCACAGGCCGGCGAGGACGCCAAGCACTGAGGCGACGACGATACCCAGCGAATAGGGTAGGACCACTAACAGCACGCCGGAAACGGCGGCTACAACCGCGGCGACGGTGCAGGCCTGGCTTTTAATTTGCGGCACCACGATGGCGATAAAGGCGGCGACCATGGCGAAATCGAGACCGTATTTCTCAATGTGGGGAAACGAGGCGCCGACCAGCGCGCCAAGAAAATCAGCCAGCACCCAAATCGCCCAGAAGGTAATCATCGCCGAACCATAAAACAGATATTTTTCCTTTTTATTTCCTTCCATCTCTTTGACGGTGGTGGCATACACCTCGTCGGTGAGCGCATAGGACATAAAGCATTTTTTAAAGAATGAAGCTTCGCGCACGGTTCCGGAAATAGAGGCGCTATACAGCACGTGGCGAAGATTGATAATTAATGTGGTGAAAATAATCACGCCGAGCGTGGCGCCGGTTTTTAACATATTCAGTGCCAGCATTTGCGCCGAGCCGGCAATGACGATCGCCGACCACGCCGTACTCTGCCAGACGCTCATGCCCGCGCTAACGCTTAATGCGCCGACAATAAATGAAAATGGAAAGTCGCCGATGCATAGGGGCATAATAGCGCTGGCGCCGCGGAAGATGACTTTTTTATTCATCTGCTATACCTGCTAATTTATAAATAATAGTGTGGGTAGAGTACGTTAATCGGGGCCTGCTCTTTCAGGCCCGTGAAATGGTATTATTTAGCGACCATAATGCTGATAATTTCTTTATCGGTGAGAGTCATTGGTTTAATCACCAGACGGCACAGGTTATTAATAGTCTGCTCGACATCGGCGCAGACAATACCGTCATTGGCGCCAGCGCAGCTATTTTGCATTGCCATTAGTACCGCCTTAAAGGCGCTGGAGACCACTGACGAGACTTTCATCGCGCAGCTGTTGGAAGCGCCATCACAAATCATGCCGGTAATATCGCTGACCATATTAATAATTGCGGTATTAATGGTGTTGATATCGCGGGTAAACAGCCATGCCATACCGGCGGCGGCGCCCATAGCGGCGGTTGAGGCTGCGCATAGCGCAGATAAGCGCGTATAACGAGAATGAATTGAGATGGCAGTGAGATGAGAGAGAGACAAAGCGCGAGCCAGGGTCTCTTCATCGACGCCGAGATGCTCTGCAACCACCACTACCGGCATGGTTGCTGTAATGCCCTGATTGCCTGAGCCGAAGTTAGACATCGCTACCACCGGCGCGCCGCCCATGCGGGCATCTGAAGCGGCGACGGTGTTGATGATCACCTTGCTTAACAGATCGTTGCTCATCAGGCCGTTTTTCACTGCGTCAGAAAAGGTACCGTTAATGTTCAGGCCATATTTTTTTGTTTTGCCTTCTGCCGCCAGCGCGGAGTTTAAGCGCGCGGCGTCGAGAATAAAGCGAATATCATTAAAGTCGACGCTATTAATAAATTCGTAAGCCTGTTGTAGCGAGAAAGTGGGCAGCGTTTCGCGCTGGGTGCGCGTATTCTGTTTTTCGCTTAATGGCTGCGGCTGGCCATTAATATAAAGTTCGACCACGTTGGTGTGGGTTCCTTTGACCACGACACGACAGCAATTCTCGCCAGCAGAGAGGGTTAAATCGAGATGGATAAAATCCGGGGTCTCTTCGACGGCAATATCAACGGCGTTATTGGCGATCAGCTTCTGCGCCATTTCAACGTGTCGCGGAGTGATATCTTCCAGCGTTTTTAATCCCTTTTGCGGGTCGCCGCCAAATGCGCCAATTGCGGCTGCCAGCGGTACACCGCAAACGGTGGTGCCGGGTATGGTGACGCCCATCGCGTTTTTATAAAGATTGGCGGAAATAAAACCGCTAATTTTTGTGCAAGGCTGATCCAGATATTGTGCGGCGTAGGCGGCCGCGAAGGAAATAGCGACGGGTTCAGTACAACCTAAAGCCGGGGCGACCTCTTGTTTGAGCCATTTTACGTACAGGGAAGCGTTATCGGTGTTCATAATGATTTAATGTCCAAAATTAAATTTTATTCAGCTGCGATAATGCTAAGACAAAAGATAAGAAAAAACTTACCCTAATAACCATAAAAAGACTGTGGTTTGGAGAAAAATATTATCTTACGGGAGGTTTTAAGATACACCTGTTTCAAAAAGTAAACTTTTTATATTTCAGTTAGTTGGGTTGATTCGTTCTAAGCGTAACGGATGATTTTGTTAATCTGCTCACAGCGTTGCTGGAAGGACAATTTTCTCTTGTTCGTACTTTTCGAATCAATAGCCCGGAGATAGCGTAAGACGAAGGAATCATAGGTAGATCTGGATCACACTTTTGCGCTATACAGATCGACAACGTTCATGCATTTGAGGTGTCACTATGCCGTCGGTATATCGTCCGCTGGTTAATTTCGTTGCGAAGGCCATGCAGGCCGTGCTGAATCTGGCACTGCTGTGCCTGGGAATTATTCTGGTGGTGTTCCTGGGAAAGGAGACCCTGCATCTGGCGCACGTACTGTTTACGCCGGAGCCGGTGAGTAAGTACAAGCTGGTCGAAGGGCTGGTGGTCTATTTTCTCTACTTTGAGTTTATCGCGCTGATTGTTAAATATTTTGAATCCGGTTTTCACTTTCCACTGCGCTATTTCGTCTATATCGGTATTACCGCAATTGTGCGGCTTATTATCGTCGATCATGAGTCGCCGCTGGCGGTGCTCATTTACTCCGCGGCGATCCTGATCCTGGTGATTACGCTCTGGCTGTGTAACTCCAATCGCCTGAAACGCGAATAAAAAAAAGCGGCCTCCAGGGCCGCTGACCAACAGTCACAAATAGAATTTATGTAGGGTCCAGTTGAGGATAGCAGTGGCATTGACCTTACTTTTTCAGCTGAGGGCGACGGCGACAATACCCGGTTGGGGTCGTGTATTGCGGCTAGACCGTCGGCCCTCCTCTGAAATTTGGGGCCGGTGTTACAAAAAAATTAACCTTTCACTCCACCCGCCGTCAGGCCATTAACCAGCCAGCGCTGCGCCAGCAGGAAGACAACCGTGATCGGAATGGCGGAGAGCACCGCCGCGGCGGCAAAGTCGCCCCACAGATAGTTCTGCGGGTTGAGATACTGTTGCATACCTACCGCCAGGGTATAGCTGTTCACATCGCGCAGCAGCAGCGAGGCGACCGGCACTTCGGTGATGGCCGCGATGAACGACAGAATAAACACGACTGCCAGAATCGGCACCGACAGCGGCAGCAGCACCAGACGGAAAGCCTGCCATGGGGTCGCGCCATCCAGCGCCGCCGCTTCTTCCAGCGAGCCATCGATGGTTTCGAAGTAGCCTTTAATCGTCCAGACGTGCAGCGCGATACCGCCCATGTAGGCAAAGATGACGCCGCCGTGGGTGTTGAGGCCGACGAACGGGATGTACTGGCCCAGGCGGTCAAACAACGCGTACAGGGCAACCAGCGACAGCACCGCCGGGAACATCTGGAAAATCAGCATCCCTTTCAGCAGGGTCGCTTTCCCCGGGAAGCGCATACGGGCGAAAGCGTAAGCGCAGGTGGTGGAGAGAGCGACGATACCGATCGCGGTGATCCCGGCGACCTTAATCGAGTTCCACAGCCACAGCAGGACCGGGAACGGCGGCGGCGTGACGCGGCCATCGGCGTGTTCGACGCTGAAGCCTAACGCCAGACGCCAGTGCTCCCAGGAGATGGTATCCGGGATCAGGCTGCCGGTGGCGAAGTTACCCTCGCGCAGCGAGATGGCGATAACCATCAGCAGCGGAAACATAATCGCGGCGATAAAAATCAGTAGCAGGAGATGCGTGGTAAATAAACGTAGCTTCTGCGATTTGGGTTGGACCATAGCCATTATCGTTATCTCCCTTAATCAAACTTCATGCGCGTGGCTTTCAGATTCACAATCGCTAACGCGCCAACCAGCAGGAAGATAAGCGTTGCGATAGCCGCCGCCAGGCCGAAGTCCTGACCGCCGCCGCCTTCAAAGGCGATGCGATAGGTGTAGCTCACCAGCAGGTCGGTATAACCGGCCGGGGTGGTGGTGCCGAGACGGTCCGGACCGCCGTTGGTCAACAATTGAATCAAGACGAAGTTGTTAAAGTTAAAGGCGAAGCTGGCGATCATCAGCGGCGTTAGCGGCTTAATCAGCAGCGGGAAGGTAATTTTAAAGAAGTTCTGGAACGGGCCGGCGCCATCCATTGCCGACGCTTCGTACAGATCGTCCGGAATCGCCTTCAGCAGCCCCATGCACAGGATCATCATGTACGGGTAGCCCAGCCAGGTGTTGACGATGATGATCATGGTGCGCGCGGTGGTCGGGTCGCTAAACCAGGCCGGCTTAATGCCGAACAGCGTGCTGAGCATCATGTTGATTTCACCAAAGCTCTGGTTGAACAGCCCTTTGAAAATCAGAATCGAAATAAACGACGGTACGGCGTACGGTAGAATCAGCAGGACGCGATAAATCGCTTTGCCTTTCAGCGCTTCCCACTGCACCAGGCAGGCGAGGATCATCCCCACCGCGACGGTCAGCACCACGGTCAGCACCGAGAACACCACCGTCCAGACGAAGATCGCGAAGAACGGTTTCTGAATGCCTTCATCGTGGAAGACGCGGGTAAAGTTGTCCCAGCCGATAGTCACAGTGTAGCCCGGGCTCAGCTTCTCATTGCCCCAGCTGCCGTCGGCGTTAATTGACTGGTAGAAGCCGACGTCGTTGTTCGGGCGGTATTTAACGTGGGTCTGATTGTTGGTCAGTACCCCGTCTTCGCCGAGGGTATACAGAGGCTGGGTACCGGAGAACTGGCGCAGGGAGCTCATGATGACTTTGCTGTCATCCGGCAGCACAGCGGTCAGCTGGTTCAGCGCGGTGCGATTCTGGGTAATCACGCGCAGGTTGGCGCGCTCGCCTTCCGGCAGGGCGTCGGTTTCTTTTAACGCCAGCTTCTGCTCGCCGCCAAATTTAAAGGCGTCAGAAAGGTAGTTTTTACCGCTTTCGCCGTCGGTCAGCGCCAGCTTCCACTCGTCACCCGCAGGGATCAGCGTGAAATTATAGGCTTTGCCGGCCTGGAAGGAACGATCCATCAGCACCTGCTGCGCACGCTCAAAGGTCAGCTGGTTGGTGCTGCTGTAGTTGGTAAACGCGATAGCGATAGTGCAGATCAGCGGAAACAGGACAAACAGGCCCATGCCGGCGAGGCCGGGATAAACATAGCGCCAGGCATAAGCCTTGCGATTAGCGAAAATATACAGGCCAACTGAGCTTAAAATCAGCGTCATGATGGCGAACAGGTACTCCCCCTGGGCGTACATCAAAACAACAAGGTAACCCACCAGCAGGCACAGTAAGCCAATCACAGACCATGTGAGTTGCGGGCTTTGCCACCAGTGTCTCTTTTTAACGGCATCCATGGGGATCATCCTCTACAGCGGTGAAAACTTATTTGTCAGGTGGCGCTTCGCTTACCTGACCTACGGTCCGAGCCGTAGTGGTAGGGCGGGTAGGCGCACGCGCCACCCGCCGTTTTCTTACTTAGTGATACGGCTCTGTGCATCTTTCAGCGCAGCATCGACAGTCTGGCGACCGCTGGCGGCGTTGATAACCGCGGTACGAACGGCATACCAGAAGGCAGACATCTGCGGGATGTTAGGCATGATTTCGCCTTTCTGGGCGTTCGCCATGGTGGCAGCGATGCGCGGATCTTTTTCCAGTTTTTCCTGGAAGGATTTCAGCGCCACGGCACCCAGCGGTTTGTCGTTGTTAACGGCTTCCAGACCCTGATCGGTCATCAGGTAGTTTTCGAGGAACTCTTTGGCCAGCTCTTTGTTCGGGCTGGCGGCGTTGATCCCCGCGCTCAGCACGCCAACGAACGGTTTCGATGGTTTGCCTTTAAAGGTTGGCAGCAGGGTCACGCCGTAGTTAACCTTGCTCTTATCGATGTTAGACCACGCCCACGGACCGTTGATGGTCATCGCGGTTTCGCCTTTGTTGAAGGCCGCTTCCGCGATGGAGTAGTCGGTGTCGGCATTCATGTGCTTGTTCTTGATCAGGTCAACCAGGAAGGTCAGGCCCGCTTTCGCGCCTGCGCTGTCCACGCCGACGTCTTTCACATCGTACTTGCCGTTTTCAAACTTGAACGCGTATCCGCCGTCGGCAGCGATCAGCGGCCAGGTGAAGTACGGTTCCTGCAGGTTGAACATCAGCGCGCTCTTACCTTTCGCTTTCAGTTCTTTATCCAGCGCCGGGATCTCTTCCCAGGTCTTCGGCGGGTTCGGCACCAGGTCTTTGTTGTAAATCAGGGACAGGGCTTCGACTGCGATCGGGTAGGCGATCAGTTTGCCGTTATAGCGAACCGCATCCCAGGTGAACGGATAGAGTTTGTCCTGGAACGTTTTGTCCGGGGTGATTTCCGCCAGCAGGCCCGACTGCGCGTAGCCGCCGAAACGGTCATGCGCCCAGAAGATGATGTCCGGGCCGTCGCCGGTCGCCGCAACCTGCGGGAATTTCTCTTCCAGCTTGTCCGGGTGTTCTACGGAAACTTTAATGCCGGTGTCTTTTTCAAACTTTTTACCCACTTCAGCGAGGCCGTTGTAGCCTTTGTCGCCGTTAATCCAGATAACCAGCTTACCTTCTTCAATTTTTGCGAGGGCAGAGGCGGAAAACATCATCGTGGTCAGTGCCGACAGCGCGAGGATGCGAGCGCCAGTTTTGATTTTCATATACCCGTCCTTTTTGGTGTTGTACTCGTGGATACACTTCGGTGGCTTAACGATGATGAGTTTCCTTTTTTAACAACCCCTTTCCATCCTCCCCAGGTCTACGCCCCACCCGCTGGTTGTGTGATCTCCATTGCAAAAACGGCCGTATTGCGTCCTGGAGCACAGAAAAAAGCGCCCAATTTTGTCGCCTCCATCACGAAATCACGCTCCGCCCGCCATCCCCCGCGGCGAGAGCCAATCTCTCATCCTCCCATCTCCTCCCCCATAAAAAAGCCGGGGGGTGGAGGATTTGCCTGCGTAATGAATGCCGCATAGTCGACCCATCTTGAATGTGACTGTTAGTGACAGGTTGTAACGAAGGGAGAAGGGCATGGCGAGCGTACAGCTGCGAAATGTAACGAAAGCCTGGGGTGACGTGGTGGTATCGAAAGATATCAATCTCGATATCCACGAAGGGGAATTCGTCGTGTTTGTCGGGCCATCGGGCTGCGGCAAATCTACCCTGCTGCGTATGATTGCCGGGTTAGAAACTATTACCAGCGGGGACCTGTTTATCGGTGACACCCGCATGAACGAGATCCCACCGGCAGAACGCGGCGTTGGGATGGTATTCCAGTCTTATGCACTCTATCCCCACCTTTCCGTTGCGGAAAATATGTCGTTTGGCCTGAAGCTGGCCGGCGCGAAAAAAGATCTGATTAACCAGCGGGTGACTCAGGTTGCGGAAGTGCTGCAGCTGGCCCATCTGCTGGAGCGTAAACCGAAAGCCCTCTCCGGCGGTCAGCGCCAGCGCGTGGCGATTGGTCGTACGCTGGTGGCAGAGCCAAGCGTTTTCCTGCTGGATGAGCCGCTTTCCAACCTCGATGCCGCCCTGCGCGTCCAGATGCGTATCGAAATCTCCCGTCTGCATAAGCGACTGGGCCGCACCATGATCTATGTCACCCACGATCAGGTGGAAGCGATGACCCTCGCCGACAAGATCGTGGTCCTCGACGCCGGCCGTGTGGCGCAGGTTGGGAAACCGCTGGAGCTCTATCACTATCCGGCTGACCGCTTCGTTGCCGGCTTCATTGGTTCACCGAAGATGAACTTCCTGCCAGTCAAAGTCACCGCGACGGCTATCGATCAGGTGCAGGTTGAACTGCCGAACCGTCAGCAAATCTGGCTACCGGTGGACAGCGCCAACGTGCAGGCGGGCGCCAATATGTCCTTAGGTATTCGACCGGAGCATTTACTGCCCAGCGATATCGCCGATGTAACCCTTGAAGGCGAGGTCCAGGTCGTCGAACAGCTCGGTCACGAAACGCAAATTCATATCCAGATCCCCGCCATCCGTCAGAACCTGGTTTACCGCCAGAACGACGTGGTGTTGGTAGAAGAGGGAGCCACATTCGCTATCGGTTTGCCGCCAGAACGTTGCCATTTATTCCGTGAGGATGGCACCGCTTGTCGTCGGCTGCATAAAGAGCCGGGCGTGTAAGGCTTCCCATTAAAAAAGCGCGAACCCGGCTGGCGATATACCGGCGAAGCGTGCAAATAAAAGCAATGATCTCAGGAGATAGAATGATGATTACTCTGCGCAAACTTCCTCTGGCGGTCGCCGTCGCAGCAGGCGTGATGTCTGCTCAGGCGCTGGCTGTCGATTTCCATGGCTACGCGCGTTCCGGCATTGGCTGGACCGGCAGCGGCGGCGAGCAACAGTGCTTCAAAGCGACTGGCGCTCAAAGTAAATACCGTCTTGGTAACGAATGTGAAACCTATGCGGAACTGAAGCTGGGCCAGGAGCTGTGGAAGGAAGGGGATAAGAGTTTTTATTTCGATACTAACGTTGCCTATTCCGTGAATCAGGAAGATGACTGGGAAAGCACCTCTCCGGCGTTCCGTGAAGCCAACATCCAGGGTAAAAACCTGATCGACTGGCTGCCGGGCTCCACGCTGTGGGCGGGTAAACGCTTCTATCAGCGTCATGACGTTCACATGATCGACTTCTACTACTGGGATATCTCCGGCCCGGGTGCAGGTCTGGAAAACGTTGACCTTGGCTTCGGTAAGCTCTCTCTGGCCGCTACCCGTAACTCAGAAAGCGGCGGCTCTTATACTTTCTCCAGCGATGACACCAAAAAATATGCTGCGAAAACTGCCAACGACGTCTTTGATATCCGTCTGGCGGGTCTGGAAACCAACCCGGGCGGCGTGCTGGAGTTAGGGGTCGATTACGGCCGTGCTAACCCGCAGGATGACTATCGCCTGGAAGACGGCGCGTCGAAAGACGGCTGGATGTGGACCGGTGAACATACTCAGTCTATCTGGGGCGGCTTCAACAAGTTTGTGGTTCAGTACGCCACTGACGCAATGACCTCCTGGAACAGCGGCCACTCTCAGGGGACCAGCATCGATAACAACGGCAGCATGATCCGCGTTCTGGATCACGGCGCGATGGACTTCAACGATGACTGGGGCCTGATGTACGTGGCAATGTACCAGGACGTGGATCTGGACAGCAAGAACGGTTCTACCTGGTACACCGTGGGTGTCCGTCCGATGTACAAATGGACGCCGATCATGAGCACCCAGCTGGAAATCGGTTACGACAACGTGAAATCCCAGCGTACCAGCGAAAACAACAACCAGTACAAAATTACTCTGGCTCAACAGTGGCAGGCAGGCAACAGCGTCTGGTCTCGTCCGGCTATCCGTATCTTCGCAACCTACGCGAAGTGGGATGAAAACTGGGGCTACAGCAACACCTCCGGTCTGCAGACGAAAGACAGCAGCGGAAGCGGCGCTTTCACCTCCAGCCGCGGTGACGACAGCGAAGTTACCTTCGGTGCCCAGATGGAAGTGTGGTGGTAATACCGTCCGCAGGACGGGTGTAACCTGGGAGGGGCGTCAGCCCCTCCTGATTATTCAGGGTTAGCGCGCTATTGCCTGGCTACCGCTAAACCGATGCTATCCAAGGTGAGAAGAATGAAAATGAAGAAAACTCTCGTCGCTCTGTGTTTATCCGCAGGGATGTTGGCATGCGTGCCGGGGATGAGCCTTGCCGATGTTAACTTTGTACCGCAGAACACCAGCGCCGCGCCGGCTATTCCAGCCAGCGCGCTGCAGCAGCTGATCTGGACGCCTGCCGATCAATCAAAGACGCAGAGCGTTGATTTAACCACCGGCGGTCAACGCCTGGATGTCCCGGGGATCGTCGGACCGGTCGCCGCCTGGAGCGTGCCGGCCAATATCGGTGAGCTGACCCTGACGCTCGACAGCGAACTGAACAAACATAAGCAGATTTTTGCGCCGAACGTGCTGATTCTCGACCAGAACATGACGCCCGCGGCGTTCTTCCCCAGCAATTACTTTACCTATCAGCAGCCGGGCGTGATGACCGCTGACCGCCTGGGCGGCGTGATGCGCCTGACCCCGGCGCTGGGCCAGCAAAAGCTCTATGTGCTGGTGTTTACCACTGAAAAAGATCTCCAGCAGACCACGACCCTGCTGGATCCGGCGAAAGCCTATGCCAAAGGCGCTGGCAATGCGGCCCCGGATATCCCGGATCCGATCGCTAAACATACCACCGATGGCGTGCTGAAGCTGAAAGTGAAAACTAATAGCACTTCCAGCGTGCTGGTGGGGCCGCTGTTCGGCTCCTCCGGCCCGGGTCCGGTAACCGTCGGCAACACCGCGGCGCCGGTAGCCGCGCCAGCCGCCGCCGCGGCGCCGGCCGCCAAAAGCGAACCGATGCTCAGCGATACCGAAACCTACTTCAACAATGGTATTAAGCAGGCGGTGAAACAAGGTGACATCGACAAAGCCCTGAAATTGATGAACGAAGCTGAGCGCCTCGGCTCGAAATCCGCTCGTTCCACCTTTATCAGCAGTGTAAAAGGCAAGGGGTAATCGTCTCCCCACAATGCTGATGTTTAGGCACAGCCTTTAGGTGCATCCTCCGGGATGCACCTTTTTTTGCACGCGCGGCAGCCTGTTGCATGGCTGTTGCGTGAATGATCGTATATTGACGTTTGCCCGCCACCAACCGCCTATTCTGCGATACAATGCTTTCACGTTATGTACCGGAGAATCAGGCATGTCCCATCCTGCGCTTACGCGACTGCGTGCGCTGCGCTATTTTGCCGTTATGCCATCCCTGCCGCCGCCGCTAAGTGACTGGCTGCTGCTGGAGGACTCAATGACCCAGCGCTTTGAACAACAAGGAAAGCAGGTCACCGTGACCCTGGTTAACGAAGGGTATATCGGCCGTGACGCGCTGACTGACGAAGCGGCGCTGCTGCCCGACGAGCCGCGCTACTGGCTGCGGGAGATTATACTCAATGCCGATGGCGAGCCCTGGCTGGCCGGGCGCACGGTGGCGCCGGAGTCGACGCTGTGTGGTCCGGAGCTGGCGCTACAGCAGCTCGGGCAAACTCCGCTGGGCCGATACCTGTTTACGTCGTCGACATTAACCCGCGATTTTATTGAAATTGGTCGCGATGCAGCGCTGTGGGGGCGTCGTTCCCGCCTGCGGCTGAGCGGCAAACCCCTGCTGCTGACCGAGCTTTTCTTGCCTGCGTCGCCGTTGTACTAAGAGGAAGAAAAAATGGAGTGGAGTCTGTCGCAGAATAAGCTGTTGGCGTTTCATCGCCTGATGCGCACTGACAAACCAATCGGCGCTTTGCTGCTGCTGTGGCCGACGCTGTGGGCGCTATGGGTGGCCTCGCCGGGCGTCCCGCCGCTGTGGATCCTGGCGGTATTCGTCGCCGGCGTCTGGCTGATGCGCGCCGCCGGCTGCGTGGTGAATGACTATGCCGACCGAAAATTTGATGGTCACGTAAAGCGTACCGCCCGCCGTCCGCTGCCGAGCGGCGATGTTACCGAGAAAGAGGCGCGAACGCTGTTTATCGTGCTGGTGCTGCTCTCTTTCCTGTTGGTGCTCACCCTCAACACCATGACCATTCTGCTGTCGGTGGCGGCGCTGGCGCTGGCGTGGGTCTATCCGTTTATGAAGCGCTACACTCATCTGCCGCAGGTGGTGCTGGGCGCGGCCTTTGGCTGGTCGATCCCGATGGCCTTCTCGGCCGTCAGCGAATCGCTGCCGCTGAGCTGCTGGCTGATGTTCCTCGCCAATATTCTGTGGGCGGTGGCCTACGATACCCAGTATGCGATGGTGGATCGCGATGACGACGTTAAGATCGGCATCAAGTCGACGGCGATCCTGTTTGGCGAAAACGATCGTCTGATTATCGGTATCCTGCAGGTGGCCGTACTGGCGCTGATGGGCGCGGTGGGTTGGCTGAATGGGCTGGGCTGGGAATATTACTGGTCGCTGTTCGTGGCGGCGGGTCTGTTTGGCTGGCAGCAGAAGCTTATCTTCAATCGCGACCGCGATAACTGCTTCAAAGCGTTTATGAACAATAACTACGTCGGGCTGGTGCTGTTCCTCGGCCTGGCGATGAGCTACCTGTAACCTCCTGTCTGCTGCCCCCCGGCATTCCGGGGGGCAGCAAACGCCGCGTTACGCGTCGTCCTGCGTGACGCTCTCAATGGTCAGTCGGACATCCGACGTAATCAAATCCGCCAGCATCCGATAAACCTTCAGGGTCTCTTCCGGCTCGGCGTCGCCGGTGTCGCTGATATAGCCTTCATCGCGCAGGGTCAACACCAGGGTGCTGAACACCGCTTTGTCGAAGAACTCCGGCGCATTGATGCCGTGTAGCACCGACAGACGCTGGGCCACGGTGCGACTCTCTTTTTCCAGCGAGCTGCGGTTGATCGCCGGGTTAGCGCTCAGCAGCCAGAAGGTGATGGCATAGCGCTGCAGCGTCTCGCGGGCGCCAGCGGCCAGCAGCTGCAGGGAGCGAGAGTGCGACGGGTTGAGGCTCATGACATCGCCATCGACGACGATCAGCTCCTGACGCAGCATCTCGGCAATCAGCGCATCCACCACTCCGGCCAGCTCCGCTTTTTCCCAGCGCAGGAACAGCTCGGCCTTGAGGAACGGATAGAGTGTTTCCACATGACGCAGCACTTCGGCGCGGCTGAGATGACGATGCTGAGTCACCAGAGCGGCTAACAGCGACGGCATCACCAGCATATGGGCGATATTGTTGCGATAGTAGGTCATCAGCACCGCCTGCTCGCGCGGCAGGATGATGATGTCGCCAATGGTGTCCTTCTCCACTTCGAACTTGTTCATCTGCAGCGCATGATCGATGAGCTCGCTGGCTGAAGCGGATGGGGCGGTCGCATCCGGAGAATAGGGCACATTGCGCAGCAGCGCGAGGTAGCACTCTAACTGCTGGGTGAGCTGCTCACGGGTCAGCGAACGCTGGCGGGAGGCCAGTAGCGCCGTACAGCACAGGTTCATGGCGTTGGCCGCGCCGGCGTTATTGATGCGCACCATCAGGTCAGCGGCGATGCTATTCACCGTCGGCGTCAGCCAGGAGGGGCGAACCGCTTCGATCGGGTCGATCGCTTCCCGCCAATCCGGCACATGCTGGTTAAGATAGGTCATCAGCGGCAGCGGTTCGCCGAAGTTAACGTAACCCTGGCCCAGGTTGCGCAGCTTGCTTAAACCGCGCACCATCTGCGGCAGACTCTCTTTCTCTTTAGTGGCGCCGCGCAGCTCTTTGGCGTAGGTTCCTACCTCCATCACGTGCTCATAGCCGATGTAAATCGGCACCAGGGTGATCGGTCGGGTTCCGCCGCGCAGCATCGCCTGGATGGTCATCGACAGCGTACCGGTCTTCGGATCGAGCAGACGGCCGGTACGGGAGCGGCCGCCTTCGACGAAATACTCCACGGAATAGCCGCGGCTGAACAGTTCGCCAAGGTATTCGCGGAACACGGTGGAATAGAGCTTGTTGCCCTTAAAGGTGCGGCGAATAAAGAAGGCGCCGAGGCGGCGGAAGATCGGTCCGGCCGGCCAGAAGTTGAGGTTGATGCCCGCCGCGATATGCGGAGGGACCAGCCCCTGATGGTACAGGACGTAGGAGAGCAGCAGATAGTCCATGTGGCTGCGGTGGCAGGGGACATAGACAATTTCATGGCCGTCGTGCGCCAACTGGCGTACGCGCTCGGCGTTATGCACGTTGATGCCCTGGTACAGGCGGTTCCAGGTGAAGCCGAGAATGCGGTCGGTCAGGCGGATCATCTCGTATGAGAAGTTCGCCGCAATCTCTTCCATCAGCGCGATAGCGTTCTGCTGTGCCTTCTCGTGCGAAATTTTCTTGCTGCGCGCTTCGTCTTCCACCGCGCGGGCAATCGCTTTCGAGGCCAGCAGTTTATTAAACAGATCCTGGCGGGCCGGCAGACGCGGGCCGACGGCGGCCAGCCGCTGGCGGGCAAAATGCATGCGAGCGACGCGAGCCAGCTTCTGGGCGATGATCTTATCGGTACCGTGCTCATCCGCCATGCGGCGCAGCGAAACGGACGGCGAGAAGCGCACGAAGCTGTCGCGGCCGAGCCAGGAGACGGCGAAAAATTTCTGAATGCCGTTCAGCATCCGCAGCGGCGGATTGACTTCTCCTTTCTCGCGACCCGGCGAACGGCCGAACATGACCGAAACCGGCACCATTTGCACATCGAGGTCCGGATGGTTGCGGTGCAGATCGAGGTAATCGTGGAACAGCTTGATGGACTCTTCTTTTGGCGTGTAATAAGTAAATACGCGCGGCCCACCGTGGATGAATACGTAACGCGGCAGCAGGGCGCCGTCGATTTCCAGCGGTTCAAGCGGGTCAGGTAAATCATGCGCCAGGCATTGGGCGCGCAGCGTCAGCAGGTCCGCCTTCGAATTATAGGGCAGGACGTACATGACCGGACGCGAGGTATCGAGTCCTAATTCCTGGGCAGGCTCTGCCGGAATAGACTTGCTTTTTACCAGCACCTGTAATGGTAAATTCAGTAATTTATAGTAAATTCGTTGCCAGCCGGACATAAACGATGTGAAGCCTCTGGTTAATCATGCAAATGCGCGGCAAGAATAACAGAAAGTGGGCAAAATTTCCGTTACCACGCGGCAAACGCGCACACTCATCGACGTCATTTACGTAAAAAGGTTTTGTGATGGCTAATAATACCACCGGGTTAACCCGGATCATTAAGGCGGCAGGTTACTCCTGGAAAGGATTTCGCGCGGCGTGGATCAACGAGGCTGCGTTTCGTCAGGAAGGCGTCGCCGCTATCGTGGCCGTCGCGGTAGCCTGCTGGCTGGACGTTGACGCCATCACCCGCGTATTGCTGATTGGCTCGGTCCTGCTAGTGATGATAGTCGAAATTCTCAACAGCGCGATTGAAGCGGTTGTGGACCGTATCGGCTCGGATTTTCACGAGCTTTCAGGGCGCGCCAAAGATATGGGGTCGGCGGCGGTTCTGCTGGCGATTATCATCGCGCTGATCACCTGGGGAACGCTGCTGTGGAGCCATTATCACTAACGTTCTTCGCTAACCCTCGCAAAATATGAACAATCCGCCGATTTTTGTGTGCCATGTGGTTCCAAAATCACCGTTAGCTGTATATACTCACAGCATAACTGTATATACACCCAGGGGGCGGAATGAAAGCGTTAACGACCAGGCAGCAAGAGGTGTTTGATCTCATTAGGGATCATATCAGCCAGACGGGCATGCCGCCGACGCGTGCGGAAATTGCTCAGCGCTTGGGGTTCCGTTCCCCAAACGCGGCGGAAGAACACCTGAAAGCGCTGGCGCGTAAAGGCGCGATCGAGATCGTCTCCGGCGCTTCTCGCGGTATTCGCCTGCTGACGGAAGAAGAGCAAGGCCTGCCGCTGATCGGCCGCGTCGCCGCCGGTGAGCCGCTGCTGGCGCAGCAGCATATTGAAGGCCACTATCAGGTCGACCCGTCGATGTTTAAGCCCAACGCCGATTTCCTGCTGCGCGTCAGTGGGATGTCGATGAAAGACATCGGTATTCTGGATGGCGATTTGCTGGCGGTCCACAAAACCCAGGATGTGCGTAACGGCCAGGTGGTTGTCGCGCGTATCGATGAAGAAGTGACGGTGAAGCGTCTGAAAAAGCAGGGCAATGTCGTTGAACTGTTGCCGGAAAACAGCGAGTTTTCCCCGATCGTCGTCGATCTGCGCCAGCAGAGTTTTACCATTGAGGGTCTGGCCGTTGGCGTGATCCGTAATGGAGAATGGCTGTAGCGCCTGCCTCTGCGCAGCGTCATCTGTTGCGTGACGCTGCGACGTTTTTCCTCAATCAGGTCCTCAAACATGCTGCTCAACGCTGCCGATAAAGCGCTGTGGCGTCTTGCCCTCCCTATGATTTTCTCCAACATCACCGTCCCGCTGCTGGGGCTGGTGGATACGGCGGTGATCGGCCACCTGGACAGCCCGGTATACCTCGGCGGCGTAGCGGTCGGGGCGACGGCCACCAGTTTCCTCTTCATGCTGCTGCTGTTCCTGCGCATGAGCACCACCGGGCTCACCGCTCAGGCCTGGGGCGCCAAAGATCCGCAGCGCCTGGCGCGGGCGCTGGTGCAGCCGCTGGCCCTGGCGCTGGGCGCCGGGGTGCTGATTATCCTGCTTCGCCTGCCGCTAATTGACCTCGCTCTGCATATTGTCGGCGGCAGCGAGGCGGTGCTTGAGCAGGCGAGACGGTTTCTCGAAATTCGCTGGCTCAGCGCCCCCGCCTCGCTGGCCAACCTGGTGCTGCTCGGCTGGCTGCTGGGCGTCCAGTACGCCCGGGCGCCGGTTATTCTGCTGGTGGTGGGTAATCTGTTGAATATTGTGCTCGATCTGTGGCTGGTGATGGGCCTGCGGATGAACGTCCAGGGAGCGGCGCTGGCCACGGTCACCGCGGAGTACGCCACCCTCATTATTGGCCTGCTGATGGCGAAGCGGGTGCTGACGCTGCGCGGCGTGTCGCTGGCGATGCTGAAAAACGCCTGGCGCGGGGATCTGCGCCGTTTATTGGCGTTGAATCGGGACATCATGCTGCGCTCTCTGCTGCTGCAGCTGTGCTTTGGCGCGCTGACCGTATTCGGCGCCCGTCTGGGCAGCGACATCGTGGCGGTTAACGCCGTACTGATGACCATGCTGACCTTTACCGCCTACGCGCTGGATGGCTTTGCCTATGCCGTGGAGGCTCACTCCGGCCAGGCCTACGGCGCGCGCGACGGTAGCCAGTTGCTGGAGGTGTGGCGGGCGGCCTGCCGGCAGTCCGGCATGGTGGCGCTGGCGTTTGCCCTGATTTACAGCCTGGCGGGGCAGTACATTATCGCGTTGTTAACCTCACTGCCTTCCCTGCAGCAGCTGGCCGATCGCTATCTGATCTGGCAGACGATCCTGCCGGTGGTCGGCGTCTGGTGTTATCTGCTGGACGGCATGTTTATCGGCGCGACGCGCGGCGCTGAGATGAGGAACAGTATGGCGGTCGCCGCGGCGGGGTTTGCCGTGACGCTGCTTACGCTACCGGTGCTTGGCAACCATGGTCTGTGGCTGGCGCTGGCGGTGTTCCTCGCCCTGCGCGGCCTGTCGCTGGCGCTGATCTGGCGTCGACACTGGCGACGCGGCACATGGTTTAGTTAGTCATCTCCTGTCATTGCCGCTAGCCGTGACCTTCCCCGGTCGCGCTACGCTTACAGGGCGATTCAATAGCCCGGCTCAGCGTGGCGCAAGCCGGGAACATCCTCTTCGCGTTATCCCGCGGTGCGATGGTTAAAAATTCCGAATAACGAATCGACGCCAGCATTCTCATCTATAGTTAATACCATGTCCGGCACAAAACGGGCTGTAAACCCACCGAATGATGAGGACGTTATTATGAATAAAGACGAAATCGGCGGTAACTGGAAACAGTTTAAAGGTAAAGCCAAGGAACAGTGGGGCAAACTTACCGATGATGATATGACCGTAATCGAAGGGAAGCGCGACCAGCTGGTCGGCAAAATTCAGGAGCGTTACGGCTATGAGAAAGATCAGGCTGAGAAAGAAGTCTCAGACTGGGAGCATAAGAACGACTATCGCTGGTAGCGTTCCTTGATCCGAAGAATGAAGCATTTGTGTTAGTGCCTGTCTGAATGGCGCACGGACGCGCCGTTAACCCTTTTTCCCGCTGCGGCAGCCGCTCAGCGGGCTTTCTTTTTGAGCTGAATAGTATGATCGTGCTGGCAGTGTCCCGGGGTGCTGCAGGCTTCGACTTCCACGCAGCCCGCGCAAAGCCCGTGAGCTTCTATCACATTGTGGCGCAGGGCAAACCCCATGCGGGCCGCCAGCGTATGCATGATATCTTCCACCCCTTCCGCCGCTTCTTCTTTTACCACGCCGCAGCGGTCGCAGATAAACATGGCCGAGCTATGGGTCGGCTGGTCGAACAGATGGCACAGCACATAGCTATTGGTTGACTCTACCTTATGGACAAAACCCTGCTCGAGTAAAAACTCCAGCGCACGGTAAACCGTCGGCGGCTTCGCCTGCGGCTCTTTCTCACGTAGCAAGTCCAGCAGATCGTAGGCGCTGATTGCCCCTTGCTGCAGGCTCATCAGGCGCAACACTTCCAGACGCTGTGGAGTCAGGCGTACGCCGCGCTGTGCGCAAAGCTTTTCAGCATGCGCTAACATCTCTTGCGAAGGGGTCTTATCCATGAGCATCCTCGGGTTGCGTGAATTTGAATCTGTTACTTTATCACGTTCCTCAGAAAACACCGAGAGCCGGCAGGTGATACGGGTCATACTTCAGGTTGTCGGCACCGGCGCCCGTCCCGGGCGCTGGCCGCTTATTCTCGAGCAGACTACGCCTTAGCCGCTCGCTAAAACCACCATGTCCGATTTAATCACAACACGCCCGACCCTGGGTATGCTATATCTGAAGTGTCTCATTTTCGGGAGAAAACGATGAAACGACCTGATTGCATTCGCCACTGGCGCGAACTGGAAGGGCCCGACGATGCTACTTATCCCGACAGCCCGGAGCGTTTTTCAATCGGCGCGCCGCTGGGGCGAGGTTTACGTCTCAACCGGCTGGGGATCCACCACGAGCGGCTGCCGCCCGGGCGGCGCACCTCTTATCCACACGCGGAGAGCGATGAGGAAGAGTTCATCTACGTGCTGGAGGGCTATCCGGAAGTGTGGATAAACGGCTATCTCTGGAAGCTGGAGCCCGGCGACAGCGTGGGTTTTCCCGCTGGTACCGGCATCTGCCACACCTTTCTCAATAACACCGAGCAGGAAGTTCGTCTGCTGGTGGTGGGCGAGGCCAACAAGAAATACAACCGCATCTATTATCCTCTCAATCCCGGCTATGCCGCGACGCGCCAGGATCGCTGGGTTGACCATCCGCCGCAGTTCTTCGGTCCACACGACGGTAAGCCGCGGAAAAAGTAATCATTTCAGGTGAGGGGCGAAGCGCGGCGCACTATGCGCCTGTGGTGTATCTTTATGCTATAGTAGCGCCCCTTTTTACCCGGATGCTTATTTATTCGCCATGATGCCTGAATCAACGTCACCTGTTTTCCCTGCTCACCGCTTCTCCATCGCGCCGATGCTCGACTGGACCGACCGACACTGCCGCTACTTCCTGCGGCTGCTGTCGCGGCATACGCTGCTGTATACCGAAATGGTGACCACCGGGGCGATTATTCACGGCAAAGGGGACTATCTGGCCTATAGCGAAGAAGAGCACCCGGTTGCTCTGCAGCTCGGCGGCAGCGATCCCCAGGCCCTGGCGCAGTGCGCAAAGCTGGCCGAGGCGCGCGGCTATGATGAGATCAACCTCAACGTCGGCTGCCCCTCCGACCGCGTGCAGAACGGGATGTTTGGCGCTTGCCTGATGGGCAATGCGCCACTGGTGGCCGACTGCATCAAGGCGATGCGCGATGTGGTATCGATTCCGGTCACGGTGAAAACCCGTATCGGCATTGACGACCAGGATAGCTATGAGTTTCTGTGCGATTTCATTGAGACAGTCTCCGGCAAGGGCGAGTGTGAGATGTTTATTATTCACGCCCGCAAAGCCTGGCTCTCCGGCCTGAGTCCAAAAGAGAACCGCGAGATCCCGCCGCTGGATTACCCCCGCGTCTGGCAGCTGAAGCGCGATTTCCCCCACCTTACGATGGCGATCAACGGCGGCATCAAATCGCTGGACGAAGCCAGAGTACAGCTTGAGCATATGGATGGGGTGATGGTCGGGCGTGAGGCCTATCAGAACCCGGGCATTCTGGCCTCGGTCGACCGCGAAATTTTCGGCGTCGCCGGCGCGGATGCCGATCCGGTAGCGGTGGTGCGAGCCATGTACCCCTATATTGAGCGCGAGCTCAGCAAGGGCACCTATCTGGGCCATATTACCCGCCATATGCTGGGGCTGTTTCAGGGGATCCCCGGCGCTCGCCAGTGGCGTCGCTACCTGAGCGAAAATGCGCATAAAGCCGGCGCCGATATTGCGGTGCTGGAGCATGCCCTGAAGCTGGTGGCCGATAAACGTTAATTTCTGACCAAAACCTGGTGAAATTGACCACGCCTCGCGCACTGACGCGGGGCGTTTTCTTTTAAAGTCAAGTGCTTATGTTTGGCATGCTTTTTGTAATACCTGCAGAGTGAAGTATTCATTTTTTGGGGAGAGAACCATGCTGGAACTGCTATTTGTCATTGGATTTTTTGTCATGCTGCTGGTCACCGGCGTATCGCTGCTGGGGATTATCGCGGCAATCGTGGTGGCGACGGCGCTGATGTTCGTCGGCGGGTTGTTCGCCTTGATGATCAAATTACTGCCGTGGCTGCTGCTGGCGGTGGCGGCGGTGTGGGTTATTCGGGCGCTGAAATCCCCGAACGGAAATGCTTTTCGCGACAATAACCGTTGGCGTTACTAAGGTATTGAGGGGTGCGTCACAACCTGAACAATTTTGCAGACAACCGCGTAGGCATTGCTGCGCAAATCTGTCACTATTAGCGCGTTAACGAATTCATCGCGCTGTACCCTACATACAGCCGAACTAAAAAAAAGTAAGGGCTTCCCAGGTGGAAGCCCTAAACTTTTGCCCCTTCTGCCAACTTATGGCAGCAGCAAACTCGAACCCTGCGTCACCCGGCTCTCCAGAACTTCATGCGCCCGCCGCGCTTCGCTCAGCGGATAGATCTGACTTTCAGCCACGTCCACTTTAATCACCCCGCTGGCGATCAGCGAAAACAGTTCACTGCAGGCTTCCTCCAGTTCTTCCCGGTTGGTGATATAGCCCTGCAGCGATGGGCGAGTGACGTACAGGGAGCCTTTTTGATTCAGGATCCCCAGATTAACGCCGGTCACCGGACCGGAGGAGTTACCAAAGCTGACCATCAGGCCGCGGCGCTGCAGACAGTCCAGAGAGGCCTCCCAGGTATCTTTCCCCACCGAGTCGTAGACGACGGCCACTTTCTTACCGTCGGTGAGCGCCTTGAGCCGCTCCACGATAGACTCCTCGCGATAGTTAATCACCTGCCAGGCGCCCGCCTCTTTGGCGCGCTGCGCTTTCTGCGCGCTGCCGACGGTACCGATAAGTTTCGCCCCCAGCGCTTTCGCCCACTGACAGGCTATCAGCCCCACGCCGCCAGCGGCCGCGTGAAACAGGAACATCTCATCAGGCTTAATTTCATAGGTTTTGCGCAGCAGATACCAGACCGTTAATCCTTTGAGGAACGACGCGGCGGCCTGTTCGAAAGAGATAGCGTCCGGCAGGACCGCCGCTTTGTCGGCCAGCACATTGTGTACCGTGCTGTAGGCGCCGAGCGCCGACTGGGCGTACACCACCCGATCGCCTACCTTAATATGCGTGACCCCATGGCCAACTTTACTGACGATGCCGGCCGCCTCGGTGCCCAGGCCGCTCGGCAGCGACGGCGGCGGATAGAGGCCGCTGCGAACATAGGTGTCGATATAGTTGATGCCGATGGCTTTGTTTTCGACCTGAATCTCATGTTCTGCGGGATCGCGTGGCGTGAACTCAACCGCCTGAAGCACCTCCGGTCCCCCGTGTTTCGAAAATTCGATGCGTGTTGCCATGTTCGCTCCTGTGTTGTTCCGAGATTATTCAGTAAGCTTAACAGCCTGCGCCGGCGGCGACGGATTTTCTTACCCGCCTCAGGCCTGCCACGCTTAATGGGTTCTTTAGCGGCAATGGCTTTCTCGCTATACTGTCACGCTCTTTTCCGGATCGGTGAAATGTTAGGCTATGGCAGGAAATAAACCCTTCAACAAACCACAGACAGAAACCCGCGAACGCGATCCGCAGCTCGCCGGGCTGAAAGTCCCGCCGCACTCGATTGAAGCGGAGCAGTCGGTGTTGGGCGGTTTAATGCTGGATAACGAGCGCTGGGACGACGTCGCCGAACGCGTCGTTGCCGACGACTTTTATACCCGTCCGCACCGTCATATTTTTACCGAGATGGCGCGCCTGCAAGAGTCCGGCAGTCCGATTGACCTGATTACCCTCGCCGAGTCGCTGGAGCGTCAAGGGCAACTGGACAGCGTGGGCGGCTTCGCCTATCTGGCCGAACTGTCCAAAAACACGCCCAGCGCGGCTAACATCAGCGCCTATGCCGACATCGTGCGCGAACGCGCGGTGGTGCGCGAAATGATTTCGGTGGCCAACGAGATCGCCGAAGCCGGCTTCGACCCGCAGGGGCGAACCAGCGAAGATCTGCTCGACCTCGCCGAATCCCGGGTTTTCAAAATCGCCGAAAGCCGGGCCAACAAAGACGAAGGGCCGAAGAACATCGCCGATGTCCTCGATGCCACCGTCGCCCGTATCGAACAGCTGTTCCAGCAGCCCCATGACGGCGTCACCGGGGTCAATACCGGCTACGACGACCTCAACAAAAAGACCGCCGGCCTGCAGCCGTCGGATCTGATTATCGTCGCCGCCCGTCCATCGATGGGTAAAACGACCTTCGCGATGAACCTCGTGGAAAACGCGGCGATGCTGCAGGACAAACCGGTATTAATCTTCAGTCTCGAGATGCCCTCGGAACAGATCATGATGCGTTCTCTGGCCTCGCTGTCGCGCGTCGATCAGACCCGCATTCGTACCGGTCAACTGGACGACGAAGACTGGGCGCGGATCTCCGGCACCATGGGCATCCTGCTGGAAAAGCGCAATATCTATATCGATGACTCCTCCGGCCTGACGCCGACGGAGGTGCGCTCCCGCGCGCGGCGTATCGCCCGCGAGCACGGCGGCATCGGACTGATTATGATCGACTACCTGCAGCTGATGCGCGTGCCGTCGCTCTCCGACAACCGTACCCTTGAGATTGCCGAAATCTCCCGCTCGCTGAAGGCGCTGGCGAAAGAGCTGCAGGTGCCGGTGGTGGCGCTGTCGCAGCTTAACCGCTCGCTGGAGCAGCGCGCCGATAAGCGCCCGGTCAACTCCGACCTGCGTGAGTCCGGCTCTATCGAACAGGATGCCGACTTAATCATGTTCATTTACCGTGATGAGGTCTATCACGAGAACAGCGATCTTAAAGGCATCGCGGAAATTATCATTGGTAAACAACGTAACGGCCCGATCGGCACCGTGCGACTGACCTTTAACGGCCAGTGGTCGCGTTTCGATAATTATGCCGGTCCTCAGTATGATGATGAGTAATCCTTCCGCCTTCTTTTATTAAGGAATTCAAATGCAAGCGGCAACTGTAGTTATCAACCGCCGCGCTCTGCGACACAACCTGCAACGTCTGCGTGAACTGGCGCCCGCCAGCAAACTGGTTGCGGTAGTGAAAGCGAACGCCTACGGACACGGTCTTCTCGAGACCGCGCGAACGCTGACCGACGCCGACGCCTTTGGCGTCGCCCGCCTGGAAGAGGCGCTGCGCCTGCGAGCGGGGGGCATCGCCCAGCCGATCCTCCTGCTGGAAGGCTTTTTTGCTGCGGAAGACCTGGCGGTGATCGCCGCCCAGCGCCTGCATACGGCGGTGCATAGCCCCGAACAGCTGGCGGCGCTGGAGCAAGCCGATCTCCCCGAGCCGGTGACCGTGTGGATGAAGCTGGATACCGGCATGCATCGCTTAGGGGTGCGCCCGGAGGAAGCCGAGGCGTTTTATCAGCGTCTGAGCCAGTGTAAAAACGTCCGCCAGCCGGTGAACGTGGTGAGCCACTTCGCGCGCGCCGATGAGCCGACCTGCGGCGCCACCGAACGCCAGCTGGACATCTTCACCACCTTTACCGAAGGCAAACCGGGGCTGCGCTCTATCGCCGCCTCGGGCGGCATTCTGCTGTGGCCGCAATCGCATTACGACTGGGTGCGCCCCGGAATTATCCTGTATGGCGTGTCGCCGCTGGACGATCGCTCCACCGGGAAAGATTTCGGCTGCCAGCCGGTGATGACCCTGACGTCCAGCCTGATTGCGGTGCGCGAGCATAAAGCAGGGGAGCCCGTCGGGTACGGCGGCACCTGGATCAGCGAACGCGATACCCGTCTCGGCGTGGTGGCGATGGGCTATGGCGACGGTTATCCGCGTGCGGCACCGTCGGGCACGCCGGTGCTGGTCAATGGCCGGGAAGTGCCGATTGTCGGCCGGGTGGCGATGGATATGATCTGCGTTGACCTCGGACCGCAGGCCCAGGATAAGGCCGGCGATGCGGTAGTGCTGTGGGGAGAGGGGCTCCCGGTAGAGCGCATCGCCGAGATAACGAAAGTGAGTGCTTACGAACTTATTACGCGACTGACCTCCCGCGTCGCCATGAAATACTTCGACTAAGCCTCTGGCGTACCGGATAGCACAGAGGCTGATCCGGTACGCACCAGGCCTGCGGCGCTCAAAAAAGCGGTTTATACCGCTGCGCGGTCACTTTCCCCTCAACATCCTCTCGACCTGCCGTCATATCCGGTTTATTGTGTAAGAACCTGCCCCATGTAAACCTGGAGATACATCGCGTGTTTCAAAAAGTTGACGCCTACGCCGGCGACCCTATTCTTTCTCTGATGGAACGCTTCAAAGAAGACCCGCGAAGCGACAAAGTCAACCTGAGTATCGGGCTGTACTACAACGATGACGGCATTATCCCGCAGCTGCAGGCGGTGGCGGAAGCGGAAGCACGCCTGAACGCCGAGCCACATGGCGCCTCGCTGTATCTGCCAATGGAAGGGTTGAGCGGCTACCGTCAGGCGATTGCGCCGCTGCTGTTTGGCGCAGAGCATACCGCGCTTAAGCAAAATCGCATTGCCTCTATTCAGACGGTCGGCGGTTCGGGCGCGCTGAAGGTCGGGGCCGACTTCCTCAAACGTTACTTTCCTGAGTCTCATGTCTGGGTCAGCGATCCGACCTGGGAAAACCACATCGCCATTTTTGAAGGGGCTGGCTTCGAAGTAAGTACTTACCCCTGGTTTGATAAAGCCACCAACGGCGTGCGCTTTGAGGACCTGCTGGCGACGCTGCAAACGCTGCCGGCGCGCGATATTGTGCTGCTGCACCCTTGCTGCCACAACCCGACCGGCGCCGACCTGACGCCAGCCCAGTGGGACCGCGTGGTTGAGGTATTGAAAGCGCGTCAGCTGATCCCCTTCCTCGACATCGCCTACCAGGGCTTTGGCGGGGGGCTGGAAGAGGATGCCTACGCTATTCGCGCCATCGCCAGCACCGGGATGCCGATGCTGGTCAGCAACTCGTTCTCCAAAATTTTCTCGCTGTACGGGGAGCGCGTCGGCGGTCTGTCCGTGGTCTGTGAAGACAGCGAAACCGCGGGCCGCGTGCTGGGGCAGCTGAAGGCCACCGTGCGCCGCAACTACTCCAGCCCGCCGAGCTTTGGCGCGCAGGTGGTGGCGACGGTGCTGAACGATGCAGCTCTGAAAGCCACCTGGCAGGCGGAAGTGGACGCCATGCGCGCGCACATCCTGACCATGCGCCAGGCGCTGGTCGACGCGCTGCAGCAGGTTGCCCCGGGCAGCAAAGTGGATTACCTGCTCAAGCAGCGCGGGATGTTCAGCTATACCGGATTTAGCGCGGCGCAGGTGGATCGTCTGCGCGACGAGTTTGGCGTCTACCTGATTGCCAGCGGACGCATGTGCGTGGCGGGGTTAAACTCACGTAATGTTCAGCAGGTAGCGAAAGCTTTTGCCGCGGTAATGTAAGCCGCTCTCCAGCAGGTTGTCTCTGCCGGTCAACGGGCAGGGGCAACCCCCTCGGATGTGATCATCCTCTTTTTCTATGACATCTGCGCGAAAAAGGCTTTTCATCCATGCCGCCGGCGGGTAAGGTCGGGACGTTGATAAGCATGCACATTATTGAAAACAATAATGATTGATAGATTTAGGGATAAATATGCGCAAACTTACTCTCGCCCTTGCGGCGGCTTCTCTCCTGTTCACGCTGAACAGCGCCGTTGTGGCGCGCGCCTCCACGCCGCAGCCGCTATGTGTCGGCACCAACGTGGCCCAGCTGGCCGAGCAGGCGCCGATCCACTGGGTTTCGGTGGCGCAAATTGAGAACAGCCTGCTGGGGCGGCCGCCGATGGCCGTCGGCTTTGATATCGATGACACCGTCCTCTTCTCCAGTCCGGGTTTCTGGCGCGGGCAAAAAACCTTCTCTCCCGGCAGCGAGGATTACCTGAAAAACCCGCAGTTCTGGGAAAAAATGAACAATGGCTGGGATGAATTCAGCATGCCGAAAGAGGTGGCGCGCCAGCTGATTGCGATGCATGTGAAGCGCGGGGACAGCATCTGGTTCGTCACCGGCCGCAGCCAGACCAAAACCGAAACCGTTTCTAAAACCCTGCAGGATGATTTTCTCATCCCGGCCGCCAATATGAATCCGGTGATTTTCGCTGGCGATAAGCCTGGCCAAAACACCAAGACCCAGTGGCTGCAGGCGAAGCAGATAAAGGTTTTCTACGGCGATTCGGATAACGATATCACCGCCGCCCGCGAAGCGGGCGCCCGTGGCATCCGCGTGCTGCGGGCCGCCAACTCCTCCTATAAGCCGTTGCCGATGGCTGGCGCGCTGGGCGAGGAAGTAATCGTCAATTCCGAATACTGATGACCGCCTGAACGCGATAAACGGCAGCGACGGCGCTGCCGTTTTTTTATGCAAAATCAGGGGTGGAAGGTTTTACCTTTTCACGTATTGCTGCACACTTAGAAGGATTCATTCGCAAAAGGAGTCAATGATGTGGTATCAGCAAACCCTGACGCTTGGGCCAAAATCCCGCGGTTTTCATCTGGTCACTGACGAAATCCTTGGCCAGATCCGCGGGCTGTCCGGGGTGAAGGTTGGCCTGCTGCACCTCCTGCTCCAGCATACTTCCGCTTCCCTGACGCTCAACGAAAACTGCGATCCCACCGTCCGCTATGACATGGAGCAGTATTTTCTCAACGCCGTACCGGACAATGCGCCGTATGAACATGACTATGAAGGCCCTGACGATATGCCGTCGCACATCAAATCATCGATGCTTGGCGTGTCGCTAATGCTGCCGGTCGAGGACGGACGCGTCAGGCTGGGAACCTGGCAGGGCATCTGGCTGGGGGAGCATCGGATACACGGCGGTTCGCGGCGCATCGTTGCGACGCTCATGGGGGAATAAAAGATGACAATTTCGGAGTTATTACAGTACTGCATGGCGAAACCGGGAGCAGAGCAGAGCGTCCACAGCGACTGGAAAGCCACGCAGATTAAGGTCTCAGACGTGCTGTTTGCCATGGTGAAGGAGGTTGAGGACCAGCGGCCGGCGGTCGCGCTGAAGGCGAGTCCGGAGCTGGCTGAGCTGCTGCGTCAGCAGCATCGCGATGTCCGGCCCAGCCAGCATCTCAATAAAGCGCACTGGAGCACCGTCTATCTGGATGGCTCGCTGCCGGATTCGCAAATCTACTACCTGGTCGATGCGTCTTATCAGCAGGCGGTGAAAATGCTGCCGGAGCCGGTCCGGCAGCAGCTTACCCGCTAATTATTTCAGCATGGGCTTGAGGAAGCGCGCGGTGTGCGAGGCTTCGCACTCGGCGACGGTTTCCGGCGTACCGGAGACCAGGATTTCGCCGCCGCCGCTGCCGCCTTCCGGGCCGAGATCGACAATCCAGTCGGCAGTTTTAATCACATCGAGGTTGTGCTCAATCACCACGATGGTATTGCCCTGATCGCGCAGCTGGTGCAGCACTTCCAGCAACTGCTGGATATCGGCGAAGTGCAGACCGGTGGTCGGCTCATCGAGGATATACAGCGTCTGGCCGGTACCGCGCTTGGACAGCTCGCGCGCCAGCTTCACGCGCTGCGCCTCGCCGCCGGACAGGGTCGTCGCCGACTGGCCAAGGCGGATATAGGTCAGGCCGACGTCCATCAGGGTTTGCAGCTTACGCGCCAGTGCCGGCACGGCATCAAAGAATTCACGCGCCTCTTCAATGGTCATATCCAGCACTTCGTGGATGGTCTTACCCTTGTACTTAATCTCCAGCGTTTCGCGGTTATAGCGTTTGCCTTTGCACTGGTCGCACGGCACGTAGATATCCGGCAGGAAGTGCATCTCAACCTTAATGACGCCGTCACCCTGGCAGGCTTCGCAGCGCCCACCGCGAACGTTAAAGCTAAAGCGCCCCGGCGTATAGCCGCGTGAGCGAGACTCCGGTACGCCGGCGAACAGCTCGCGCACCGGGGTAAACACCCCGGTATAGGTTGCCGGGTTGGAGCGCGGCGTCCGGCCGATCGGGCTCTGGTCGATATCGATCACTTTATCGAAATGTTCCAGCCCCTGGATATCGCGATACGGCGCTGGTTCGGCGATGGTCGCGCCGTTGAGCTGGCGCTGGGCAATCGGGAACAGGGTATCGTTGATCAGCGTGGATTTACCCGAGCCGGAGACGCCGGTGATGCAGGTAAACAGGCCCACTGGCAGGGTGAGCGTTACATCCTTCAGGTTGTTGCCGCGCGCGCCGGTCAGTTTGAGGACTTTCTCCGGGTTGGCGGGCACGCGCTGTTTCGGCACTTCAATTTTGCGTTTACCGCTCATGAACTGGCCGGTCAGGGATTCCGGGACCGCCATAATGGCCTCCAGCGGCCCTTCCGCTACTACCTGGCCGCCGTGAACGCCAGCGCCGGGACCGATATCGATCACATGGTCGGCGGCGCGAATGGCGTCTTCGTCGTGCTCAACGACGATCACCGTGTTACCTAAATTACGCAGGTGGATCAGGGTGCCGAGCAGGCGTTCGTTATCGCGCTGGTGCAGGCCGATAGAGGGTTCATCCAGCACGTACATCACGCCAACCAGCCCGGCGCCAATCTGGCTTGCCAGACGGATACGCTGGGCTTCGCCGCCGGAGAGCGTTTCCGCCGAGCGGGAGAGCGTCAGGTAGTTGAGGCCGACGTTGACGAGGAATTTCAGACGATCGCCAATCTCTTTCAGCACTTTTTCGGCGATTTTCGCCCGCTGGCCGGAGAGCTTCAGATTGTTGAAGAAATCCATCGCATGGCCGATGCTCATATCGGAGATGGTCGGCAGCGGGGTGTTTTCCACAAACACGTGGCGCGCCTCGCGACGCAGACGCGTGCCGTCGCAGCTGGCGCACGGACGGTTGCTGATGAACTTCGCCAGCTCTTCGCGCACCGCGCTGGATTCCGTCTCTTTGTAACGGCGCTCCATGTTATGCAGCACGCCTTCGAACGGATGGCGGCGCACCGAGGTATCCCCGCGGTCGTTCATGTATTTGAATTCAATACTTTCTTTACCTGAACCGTACAGCACCACTTTCTGCACGTTGGCGCTGAGGGTGCCCCATGGCGCTTCGACGTCGAATTTATAGTGCTCCGCCAGCGACTTCAGCATCTGGAAGTAGTAGAAGTTACGCCGATCCCAGCCGCGGATGGCGCCGCCCGCCAGCGACAGCTCGGGATTTTGCACCACGCGATCGGGATCGAAATATTGCTGCACGCCGAGGCCGTCGCAGGTCGGGCAGGCGCCCGCCGGGTTGTTAAAGGAGAACAGACGCGGCTCCAGCTCGCGCATGCTGTAGCCGCAGATCGGGCAGGCGAAGTTGGCGGAAAACAGCAGTTCTTCCGCTTTCTCATCATCCATATTAGCCACAATGGCGGTCCCGCCGGAGAGCTCCAGCGCGGTTTCAAACGACTCGGCCAGGCGCTGCGCCAGATCGTCGCGCACCTTGAAGCGGTCGATGACTACCTCAATGGTGTGCTTCTTCTGCAGCTCCAGCTTCGGCGGATCCGACAGATCGCAGACCTCGCCGTCGATCCGCGCGCGGATGTAGCCCTGACTGGCGAGGTTTTCCAGGGTTTTAGTGTGCTCGCCTTTGCGCTCTTTAATAATGGGCGCCAGCAGCATCAGGCGCAGGCCTTCCGGCTGGGCGAGGACATTATCGACCATCTGACTGACGGTTTGCGCCGCCAGCGGCACGTCGTGATCCGGACAGCGCGGTTCGCCGACGCGGGCGTACAGCAGACGCAGATAGTCGTGAATTTCGGTAATAGTACCCACCGTCGAGCGGGGGTTGTGAGAGGTTGATTTCTGTTCGATGGAAATCGCCGGCGACAGCCCTTCGATATGGTCGACGTCCGGCTTCTCCATCAGCGACAGGAACTGTCGCGCATAGGCGGAGAGCGATTCGACGTAGCGACGCTGGCCTTCGGCATACAGGGTGTCGAAAGCGAGTGAAGATTTGCCAGACCCGGAAAGCCCGGTGACGACAATGAGTTTGTCGCGCGGGATAACGAGGTTGATGTTTTTGAGATTATGGGTGCGGGCGCCCCGAACTTCGATCTTATCCATTCACCTTTCCCGGTAGGTAGATACACGGATTGCCTGGTTTGCTTGAAGGACAAACGGCAGAAACGGCTAATTATGACACAATTTAACCTGAATGAATATACAGTATCGGAATGCAAATTCGGGTCGAGTGTGCAACAATGCCGTAGCCGGGTACTATCTCTGGAATCAGCCTCGCAGCTATTAAAATGCTACGTGGAAATGGTACACTCGCGCGTTTACACTATTAAGAAACGTATTCAGGAGACACGAACATGGCCAGCAGAGGCGTAAACAAGGTGATTCTCGTCGGTAATCTGGGGCAGGACCCGGAAGTACGCTACATGCCAAGTGGCGGCGCTGTCGCCAACTTCACGCTGGCAACTTCCGAATCCTGGCGTGACAAGCAGACCGGCGAAATGAAAGAGCAGACCGAGTGGCACCGCGTTGTGCTGTTCGGCAAACTGGCGGAAGTCGCTGGTGAGTATCTGCGTAAAGGCTCTCAGGTGTACATTGAAGGCCAGCTGCGTACCCGCAAGTGGACCGATCAATCCGGTCAGGACAAATACACCACCGAAGTGGTGGTGAACGTGGGCGGCACCATGCAGATGCTGGGCGGCCGTCAGGGCGGCGGCGCACCGGCAGGCGGCGGCCAGCAGCAGGGCGGTTGGGGTCAGCCGCAGCAGCCGCAGGGAGGCAACCAGTTCAGCGGCGGCGCGCAGTCCCGTCCGCAGCAGCAGGCCCCGGCAGCGCCTTCCAACGAACCGCCGATGGACTTCGACGACGACATCCCGTTCTAAGGCTTGCCTTAGGCGCACTGTCTACGCAGTCGAAAACAGAAAGCCCCGGTTTCGCCGGGGCTTTTTCTTTGTTATTCCTGCTCCGTCATTTCAGGATGAGATTTGACCAGCGGTGACGGGCGATTCAGATGACGGGCACCTGAGCGGTGGCGGCTGTCGCCATGCTGGGCTGCGGTTTGACTGGCTGCGCCACCGGCTCCTGCCGCGGTACGGCCGTCGCTTTCTGTTTGCGGGCCATGTCATCGACGATCAGCCGATAGGCGATGTAATACTTATAGATATTGCTGACGTAGGTTACCGTCTCGGCGCCAATTTTTTCTGCCGCCATATTTTCGACGTTACCGAACCAGACGTTCGGGTCAAATCCTCGCTGTTTAGTCATGGTGCGCAGGCGGGCGATACGCGCCGGACCCGCGTTATAGGAGGCAAAGGTAAACAGCGCTTTATCGAGCCGGGTCATGGGCTCATCGGCATAGTACCGATCCATCATCCAGCGCATGTATTTCACGCCGGCATGGATATTGGGATCCAGCTGTTTAATATCGCCCACCTTCAGCTCTTTTCCAGTGCTGGGCATCACCTGCATAACGCCGATGGCGCCGACGTGGCTCCGTACCGACTGATTCAGCCGCGACTCCTGGTATCCCTGGGCCGCCATCAGCAGCCAGTCGACGTCGTAACGATCGCCGTACTTGCGGAAGACATCTACCATCGCGAGGAATTTGCGTCGTTCCTTACTCGCCGCGGCATTTTTGACATATTTAGCATTTTTCAGGTAACGCAGCAGGAGAGTATTGCCCAGCGTGGTGCCCTGACGATTCTTTTTGACGAAGTTGTTCAGTACCGCCAGCAGCTGCGGGCTGTCTTTGCGTACCGCCCAGGCAATGTCGCCGCCGTCGCGCAGCACCACATTGTCATGGACCTGAATTTTTGGAAACACCTGTTTCCAGAACAACGCTTTATGCTGATCGACGACGATCAGCGGAATCAGCCCGGCGTTGAGCATTTCCAGCAGATCTTCATCCTCCAGCGCTTCCGGCGCCGCCTCCAGTATCACCGGTGGGCGCGACTCACCGGCAAATCGGGCGTTCAGCGCTTGCAGGCTGTCGTAATAGCTGGAGGAGCGGCGAACAAAGACGGTTTGACCAGAGAGTTGCTCCAGGCTGTCGACCTTCGGTGAAGCCGGGCCGGAGATCAGTAATTCTTTCACGTTGCTGTAGAGCGGCTGGGCGAAATCGACCTGTGCTTCCCGCGAGGGCGTGATAGTCAGATTGGCAGCCGCAATATCGCCTTTACCTTCATTAAGCGCGATAAAGAGATTGTCCCGACTGACCGGCACAAAAACGATATGCAGCTTCAGGTGGCGCTGTTTGAGCTTTTTATCCTTCGCTAGCTGTTTATTCAGCTCGTTTTCCAGCGCGATAAAAATGTCGTGCGTCGCCCCGCGCTGGGTGCCTTTATCAATAAAAAAGAAGGTCTTGCTGTAGGTGGTTAATACCCGAATGGTACGACGGTCGATCATGTCAGGCAAATCGCCTCTCCATGGCCGTAGCATATCGTCGATATGAATCGATAGCGTGTTGTCTTCGGCTGCTGCCGGCGGCGCTTTTTCCGCCTCTACTGCCGGCAGCAGAGGAGCGAATAACAGTGTCGCGAGGCAGGTGAGCCAGGCGATAAACAGACGTGATAGCGAGTAGGCGTTCATGGAGGAATACTCCGCAGGGGATGTGATTATTTTAGCAGAACGGCCGCCGTTAGCTGGGAACGACAAGGGCGTAAAAAACATAACAATGCCGACAAATAGTTTTCTCCCATTTTATCGCTTACTATTAATGTGTTTTTATCTTTAATTTAACTATGGAGATAATATGGCGAAAATGTGTGTTTTTAATGATAAATAGAAAATAATGATGATGTTTTTATTTTATTTCTCCCCATCTGTTTTGTTGTAACCTTTTGATTGTTAGTATTTATTTTATTTTTCTCCGATATTGATTATTATCATCTTGATAATGAATCTCATTTTTATTACCGTAACACGGCACATTACTCTAATGACACGCTGTCTGGATTACGCTATCAAAGAATAGCGCGCAGCGCTTTTTCTCTAATGATGAAACAGGGCACTTAATTTTATTATGCCTCACGCTTTTTTTTATTCCCATTAATGCCGGGAAGGCGCTGACCTGCGCCAAAATCTGGCGACGCGCTGAGGCAAGTATTTTATCCCATTGTTTTTTCAATTGGGGAAGGCGTTATGCCCGACAGCAACAGAAAACAGGGCATATTCTATGAAATACACGTCTCACTTCCCGCTGGGGATCGTCATTCCTCTGCTCGCCTGTAGCGTGCCGTTGCAGGCGGCAGAGAACATGACCGAACAATCGACGCCTGACGAGAGCGCCGCCACTGCCGAAAATCACGAGGAGACGATGGTCATAACCGCCGCCAGGCAGAACCTGCAGGCGCCGGGCGTGTCGACCATCACCGCAGAAGAGATCCGCAAACATCCCCCCGCCCGCGATGTGTCGGAGTTAATTCGTACGCAGCCCGGGGTAAACCTGACCGGCAACTCTACCAGCGGGCAGCGCGGCAACAACCGGCAAATTGATATCCGTGGCATGGGGCCCGAGAATACGCTGGTGCTGGTCGATGGTAAACCGGTGACCAGCCGTAACTCGGTGCGGTATGGCTGGCGCGGCGATCGTGACTCCCGCGGCGATACCAGTTGGGTGCCAGCGGAGATGATCGATCATATCGATGTGATCCGCGGCCCGGCGGCGGCGCGCTATGGTAATGGCGCGATGGGCGGGGTCGTCAACATCGTGACCAAACCGACCACGCGAGAATGGCACGGTTCGTGGAATACCTATATGAATGCTCCGCAGCACCGTAAAGAAGGGGCGACGAAACGTACTAACTTTAGCCTCAATGGTCCGCTGTCGGACAGTGTCAGCTTCAATCTCTGGGGTAATCTGAGTAAAACCCAGGCCGATGCACAGGATATTAACGCCGGGCATGAAGCGGAACGTACCGGTTCCTACGCCGGTTCTTATCCCGCCGGACGTGAAGGGGTGGTGAACAAAGATATTCACAGTAAGCTGCGCTGGGAGTTTGCCCCGATGCAGGCCCTGGAGTTTGAGGCCGGTTACAGCCGCCAGGATAATCTCTATGCCGGCGACACACAAAACACCAATACCAGTACGCTGGTGAAGAGTATGTACGGGAAAGAGACCAACCGTCTCTTCCGGCAAACTTACGGCGTAACATGGACCGGCGGCTGGGATAATGGCGTGACCAGCAACAGCTATGCCCAGTACGAACACACCCGTAACTCGCGAATGGATGAAGGGCTGGCGGGCGGTACGGAAGGGATCTTCTCCAGTAGCGAGTTTTCAGATATCGATCTGGCCGATGTCCTGCTACATAGTGAAGTGAATATTCCGTTTACGCTGGGGGTCGATCAGAATCTGACGCTGGGGGCAGAATGGAATCAGCAGCGGATGAAAGATGGCGTATCGACAACCCAGGCGCTCTCTTACGGCACTATCGATGGCGTATCGGCTACCGGTCGTAGCCCGTACTCCAGCGCCGAGATCTTCTCGCTGTTTACCGAAGATAATATGGCGCTAACGGACAGCACCATGCTGACACCCGCTCTGCGCTTCGATCATCACAGCATAGTCGGCAATAACTGGAGCCCCTCACTGAACCTGTCTCAGGAGCTGACGGACGACTGGACGCTGAAGCTGGGCATTGCCCGTGCTTACAAGGCGCCTAACCTCTACCAGTTGAACCCGAACTATATTCTCTACAGCAACGGTCAAGGCTGTTACGCCAGTAGTTCCGCCTGCTATCTGATGGGGAATAGCGATCTGAAAGCGGAGACCAGCGTTAATAAAGAGATTGGTCTTGAGTACAAGCATGATGGCTATCAGGCGGGGATCACCTGGTTCCGTAACGACTATCACAATAAGATTGAGTCAGGGTATGCGGCGGTGGGTACCGCCAGCAACGGCACCACCAATATCTATCAGTGGGAAAACGTACCAAAGGCGTTAGTGGAAGGCCTGGAAGGAACGCTGAATCTGCCGGTGGGGGAGACGGTTAACTGGAGCAATAACCTGACCTGGATGCTGCAAAGCAAGAATAAGACGACCGGCGACCGACTGTCAGTGATCCCGCAGTTTACCCTGAACTCGACTTTGAGCTGGCAGGTTCGTGAAGATCTCTCCCTGCAGAGCACCTTTACCTGGTATGGTCGACAGAAACCAAAACGCTTTAATTATAAGGGCGAGGCGGTCAGCGGCAGCGAACTAAACGAAGTCAGCCCATACAGCATTGTCGGCCTCAGTGCGACCTGGGATGTGAACAAAAATCTGAGCTTCACCAGCGGGATAGATAACCTGTTTGATATTCGCCACTACCGGGCAGGGAATGCGCAAACGACCGGCAACGCGACGACGGGAGCTTATCTGTATGGCGCGGGTGCCGAGACCTATAACGAATCGGGGCGGACCTTCTTTATGAGCGTTAATACTCATTTCTGATGATCCTGATGAGGAGTAAACCGGGTGCAACGCGACCCGGTTTTTTTATTTCAGATGACAGCGGAGGAGGCGGTTATAAATCGTGACAAAATCTTCACGCCCTCTACATTATTAGCTCAACATATCCTTTTATACTGATTTCCGTCGCGCAAGGTCGTTGATCCCGACCGGGCTCGATAATAGCATCCTGCTATTTCCCTTCTGTAATATCCCCTGTCCCCCTTCCATTCCCAACCGCAGCGATGCGGAGGAGGGGGACCTCCTTATTTTTGCCGCGTGATCTGATAGCGATACTGAGTGGGCGTGAGCGCATGATATTTTTTGAAGGTACGATTAAACGCACTGAGATCGTCATAACCGACCATCATACAAATATCGACGATTCGGTAACCAGGCGTCGTCAGCGATAAACGGCAACACAGCGACATGCGCTGCTGGCGGATATATTCCATTGGCGAACGATCAAAATAATGACGGAAGAGCCGAAACAAATGCCAGGGGGAATAACCAGAGATATCGCTCAGATCGTCGACGGTCAGTTTCTTATCCAGATTATTATCGATCCACAAGAGCAGGTCGCTTAATACCGATTGCTGGAGCGTTTTGCTACGCATAATTGCGGCCAATCCCATAACGCAGGGCTCCTCAATGAGGAGCCCTGGGGTTTATTGAACAGTGAGTGTGCCGTGGCGAACCTGATAATTTTTTTGATTATCAGGGCCAATATAGTCGCTGGCGGGTTTTGCCAGCTGCAGATGACCAAAGGCGGTTGTTTGCTCTGCATGATAATTTTCGCCGTCATTCACGTCGCCGCGCCCGTTATAACGGGCAATGGCCGGGAAGGGATACACCGGACGAGTCGCGATAACAGCTGGAGCGGCGTCAGCGTAAGGCTGACTGACTTTCTGCACGCCGTGAAACTGCGTTTGCGCATCTGGTTTTTCTGTCATCGGCGGCAGGTCGGCAGCGGCTGTTGCCCGTTTGCCGGCCATGATCTCCTGCGGCGCGATGCCTTCCTCGGTCCAGCGCATCAGCGGGGTAAGGAGATCAATTTGATCGTAACCTTCGCCATTACCGCAATGGGCTACCCCAGGCAGCAGGAATAACCGCAGGAAGGTATCCGTTGCGGCATGGCCCATCTCTGCTTCTACGCCGCGATAATAGGCGATAGAAAAGGCCGGACTGACGGAGTCATCGGCCAGACCGTGCCAGAGGATAAGCTTGCCGCCGCTCTGTTGATAGGCATGAAGATTGGTATTTGCCGCGTTATAGAGCGGCGCCAGTTGGGCGACGGCGTCAAAATTCTGCTGGTTAAGCGGGAAATCCCGCATCGATTGGATCTTCTGTTTTTCTCCTGGCAGGAGCACGGATTGCAGAGCCGGTAGTACCATCATTTCCGACATTGAGTGGCCGGTCGGCGTCTCGGGCACCGGCCAGCGTAGCTCGGAACCCAGCGGCAGACCGCCCGCGACGAACTGGGCGCCGTGGCTGTCGTAAGCCCCGCGGTAGAGCTTTTTCACCACCTCGATCTCTTCCTGCGTCAGGCAGGTAGAACGATCCCGAGCATCGGCAGGACAGCGGGGGAGCCATGACTCAGAGAACTGACAGGCATACGGATTTTGCAGGATACCATCCTGCACGCCGGAAAGCGTCGGGCAGTGAGCCAGCACGGCCTGGTGAATCAGAGGAAGGCGATTTTTCAGCAGGATAGCGGTACCGTCCGGGCGCTGATTGGCGGCCACATTCCAGCCGTGGAAGAAGGAGTTCTGAAACTGGAAAAAGGCCGCTGGCGCGCCAGCGCTGATACCGTCAAAATCCTGCGGAAAGCGCTGCGCTTCCATCAATGCTTCGCGACCGCCGTCTGAGCAGCCCATAAAGTAGGCATACTTTGGCGGCTGGCGGTAAAGCGTCTGCATCACCGCTTTGGCCAGCACGGCGGTCAGGTGGTTGGCGCGCCAGGCAAAATCGATGCGCTTTTGCGGATCTTCGGCCCATGACGCATCCATCATACTGCCATGGTGCCCCATATCGGTTGCTGCCACCACAAACTCGCCGTTCATTGCCGGCAGGCAGCCGCTGGCATTCGACAGACTCAGGTTAATACTCCCGCACAGTCCGCCACAGCCGACCTGCAAAAAACGTTGACTCCAGCGTTGAGTCGGCAGGGCAATCTGCACGCCAATCTCAGGGGCGATAGTGGCGCTCACCTTGCACCAGCTTCCCTGCGCGGAGGTCTGCATTTCAGTGTGATTGATAGTGACCTTTGCGCCAACGGCCGCGCTGAAGTCGGTAGCGCTTAGCGCATCGCATGTCAGCGCGGGAAGAACGATCGGCAGACTGGCGACAGTCTGCGTGGGTGAAGCGAACGATAACCCGAAGAGGGCGCAGAGGATGATGGGCAAGATTGTCTTGAGTAAGCGTGTCATACGCAGTTCCCTGTGGCTGATGATGGGAGGCGGCAGGATGGCGAAACCTATGCCTCACCTTCCCTGGCGAGGCGCCACTGCTTGGCTATTGTAGATAACGATAGACTTTCCTTGATGCCTTGATAAGGCGACCCTACTGTATTCTGCTATTTTGAGGAAAATATGGAGATGTTTGCCAACGGCGTCTGGCGGTGAATTCGGGGTAGAATGTTGTGATATCAGTTGCATAATTTATTCAATTTCTCTTCATTAAATCTGCTGGGTTGCAGGTTATTTTTCTCCCTGTTCCTGGTGATCCCAGAGAGCATCATTCCTAACGAGATCCTTCCCCCTTTCCATTAATAAGAAAGGGGGCTTTTTATTAATAAAACGTTCAGGCAAATCTAAATATAGTACTGGTGTTGGCCATTAGAACAATGCGCTTCAGAAAAAGTTCCATCATTAAATATATTTTTAAAGATGCTTTAATATCCATTTTTTCTCCATTTTGTCGCCATAATTGCATGTAATTCTGCGCCTCGCTCAGGTTATTTTCTGTCGCATATTTTAGAGATGCATCCTGAACAAATAAGCTCAACGCCAGCAGAACACTGCTATTGCTCATTATCTCGTAGACGACACATTCATGTTAAAAAAGACTCATATCATCAGCGGATTATTGATCGCCCCTTTAACGTTATATGCCGCAACATCATATCAAGTTGATGATATCCGTTTTGAAGGGCTACAGCGCGTGACCGTCGGGGCGGCGCTATTAAGTATGCCATTGCACGCGGGAGATGCGGTGACGCCAGAAGATGTCAGCGAGGCAGTGCGCGCGCTGTATGCGAGCGGCAATTTCGAAAATGTGCAGATCCTGCGCGATGGGAAAACGCTGGTGGTGCAGGTTAAGGAACGGCCCACTATTGCCAGCGTCAGTTTTTCCGGGAATAAGGCAGTGAAGGATGATGCGCTAAAGGAAAATCTCACCGCGTCCGGTATTTCTGCAGGTAGCGCACTGGACAGAAATTCGCTTAGCGAAATAGAAAAGGGGTTGCAGGATTTCTATTACAGCGCGGGGAAATACAGTGCGCAGGTTCACGCGGTGGTGACCCCGTTACCGCGTAATCGCGTTGACTTAACGTTCGTTTTTCAGGAAGGCATCTCGGCGAAAATCGCACAAATAAACATTATCGGTAATCAGGCGTTTCGGGAAGAGACGCTCCTGGACCAGCTTCAGCTACGTGATAATGTGCCGTGGTGGAACGTGGTAGCCGATAAAAAATACCAGAAGCAGAAGCTGGAAGCCGATCTGGAAACGCTGCGCAGTTTTTATCTCGATCGCGGCTATGCGCGCTTTGCTATCGAGTCCACGCAGGTCAGTATGACGCCAGATAAAAAATCCCTGTATATCACTATCGCCCTCAATGAAGGCGAACGTTATCGGGTCGACCGAACTCAGGTGACAGGCGATCTGGCTCAGCATGGGCCGGAGATCGAGGCGCTTGCCCAGCCGCTGGCGGGGGCATGGTATAGCGGGGCGCAAGTCACCACGGTTGAAAATGAGATCAAAAAGCATTTTGGTAAGTATGGTTATGCCTGGCCGCAGGTGACGTCCACGCCGGAAATCGATGATGCGCATCACCGCGTGGTGCTGCATATTCAGGTCAACGCGGGCCGCCGCTACTCGGTACGCCAGATCCGCTTTTCCGGTAACGACACCTCCCGGGACGCGGTGCTGCGTCGTGAAATGCGCCAAATGGAAGGGGCGTGGCTCAACAACGAAAAAGTCGATCAAGGGAAGGTACGTCTTGATCGAACGGGTTTTTTTGAGAACGTTGAACAGCAGATCGTTCCGGTCAATGGAACGGCGGATCAGGTCGATGTGGTCTACAAGGTGAAGGAGCGCAACACCGGCTCATTCAATGTGGGCCTGGGATTTGGTACGGACAGCGGCGTGAGCTATCAGCTTGGCGTGACGCAGGATAACTGGCTGGGAACGGGTAATAGCGTTAGCTTCAACGGGACGCGCAACAGCTACCAGTCTTATCTTGAACTGGGGGCGACGAACCCGTGGTTTACCGTAGATGGCATCAGCCTGGGCGGAAAGATTTTTTATAACAGCTATGATGCTTCTGATGCGGATGCCGGGAGCTATAACCAGCAGAGCTATGGTTTAGGTAGTACGCTAGGGTTTCCCATTAGCGAAAATAACTCCCTGAACCTGGGACTGGATTATGTCCATAATCGCCTGACCAATATGGATCCGGAGCTGACGACCTGGCGCTACCTCAGCTCTCGGGGAATCGAGCCCAGCGTGGTGACGAAAGATGGCGACAGCGGCGCAAAATATAGCGCCAACGATTATTTTGTAAGTCTTGGATGGGGCTACAACGATCTCGATCGCGGCTTCTTCCCGCGTGCGGGAAACAAGAGCAGCCTGAGCGGTAAAGTGACGCTCCCCGGTTCGGATAATAGCTACTACAAACTCTCTTTTGACACCGCCCAGTATCTGCCGCTGAGCGAGAACAAGCGCTGGGTCTGGATGGAACGCCTGCGCGCAGGCTATGCCGGCGGGTTAGACGGCAAAAGTGTGCCGTTCTACGATAACTTTTACGCTGGCGGTTCGTCGTCAGTGCGCGGATTTTCTTCTAACACCATTGGGCCTAAAGCGGCCTATTACCGCTGTAACGGTAGCGAAAGCAGCTATAGCGCCTGCCCGCTGGACGCCTCGTCTGATGCGGTCGGCGGGAATGCCATGGCGGTGCTGAACAGCGAATTTATCATTCCAACCCCCTTTGTGAATGATAAGTACGCCGATAGCTTGCGAACCTCGCTGTTTGTTGACGCGGGGACGGTCTGGAGCACATCTTGGCACAACACCGCGCAGACGCTGGCGGCAGGGATCCCTGATTACGGCGATCCGAGTCATATTCGTCTCTCCGCGGGGATTGCCGTGCAGTGGATGTCTCCCCTCGGTCCACTGGTCTTCTCCTGGGCAGAGCCGTTTAAAAAGTACGATGGTGATAAAGCAGAACAGTTTCAGTTTAATATTGGCAAAACCTGGTAGGGCTCCAACGGGGCCTGATAGACCGGCGTGGCTATATTCTGTGGACTGTCCTCCGACATAGCGATTGAGCAGAATATACTCAACCGCTATGTCGATATTATCGCTAAGGAATGCGATCTGGCGGGACACCCGCGACATTTACCCGAGCGCGGTCTGAGGGCCTCGCGGACCTGGTGGCGTACGACGAGGTAACCACGCAATAAATAGCTGCCTGCTATGGTCCTCTCTTCTTGCCAAACCGCGGGTAATACTCAGTGCTGCATCATCTAATACCAATGGCTGAGGCCTCATCCAGAGGGACTAATACGTATTGTCAATTAAGTTTATATTATCTTATTTTTTATTATATTTTCTTTTTTAAGGTTAATTTGGCTGTTTTTCATCAGGCCTAACCATAAATTTAGAGAGGGAAATGAAACGTTACTAATAATGGAGTATGTTGTTAGGAATTGTCTTAAATCACATAATTGTCAGGGGCGCTTGCGATTTATAACAATGAATGCTATCACTATATATTGTAATAATTTGTAGCATCTTTATAAGGAAGGAATATGAAATGGACTATTCTTAATACCCTGATCTGCCCGCAATCTGGTATCGCCTTCTCGGCTATATCCAGTCTGCGTTTCTTGAAATTTATCATGTGGTACGAGGCTGATGTAATCCTGTTGCCCGGTGAGTCGATAAGACTCTATTCCTCGAGAGTTTTAATTAATGACCAGTATCATTCATTAAAAATCTATAATATTACGGTGTACGACGAGGCGCAGTGGGAAAAATTACGTGAGCGACCATCGTGCCCTTACCATGCCGGTGGCGAGCGGTCTGACTCCTGTTTTTACCAGTCCTTTTGCACGATTAAGCGTTGCCCGAATAATATTCCCCGCAGTGAACCCTGGCGTTAGCCAGTCCACGCCGCCGGTCAGACACCGGCGGCGTGACGTCATTTCGCCAGCAGGGCGGCCAGTCGAGGCTGGACGCTTGCGCAGCCGGCCAGCACGAGGTTGCCTCGCCGCAGGCCCGCATTGGCGAGAAACGCATTGCACGTTCCGCCCGCCTCCTCAATCAATAGCATGCCTGCCAGCGCATCCCAGCTGTTCATATGCGCTTCATAATAGGCGTGGAGCTGACCGGCGGCGACATGCGCCAGCATCAGGGCGCCCGCGCCAAAACGGCGATACTCCAGACCGGCGTCGAGCAGCGTGTCGATGGCCCGGGCGTAGTCGCTGGCCGGGGCCCGGCTGGAGCGCCCCATGCCGATCACCACCGCATCGGGCTCCGGCTCGCGTAGCGTCAGGCGCCGACCGTTGAGATACGCGCCTTCGCCGCGGGCGGCGAAGAAAAATTCATCGCGATCGGGGGCGTAAATGATGCCGAGCGACAGCTCGCCCTGGCACACTCGCGCCAGTGAGATGCACCAGTAATCCATGCCGAGGATAAAGTTGGTGGTCCCATCGACAGGATCCAGCACCCAGACGGTATGGTCGTCGCCTTCAAAACCGCTCTCCTCGCCGAGGAAACCCTCCTCGGGAAAGTGGGCCTGCAGCCAGCCTTTAATCTCTTGTTCTACCGCGAGATCCGCCTGCGACACAAAGTCCTGGCGCGCTTTTTTATCGACCTGTAATCCCGCATCGCGCAGCGCCTGGGCGTGGGCGCCTGCCTGGCGAATCAAGGTGCATAATGACTCTCGTTGTGCTTCCGTCATAGTCCTGCTCTCAGATAACAAAGGGCGACGTGCGCCGGTGAATTAAGGTTACCTCCACCCAGGTGGTGCGTGAAGGTTGCGAAGGGTCGGCGGCGCGCTCCAGAAGCCGGGCGAGCGCCTGGCGGGCGATCGCCGCCACATCCTGATGTAGCGTGGTGAGCTGATAGCTATATTGCGCGGTCGTCGGCGTGTTATCAAAACCAATCAGCTGAAAATCCGCCGGAGCCTCTCTGCCGCGCTGGCGCATTCCATCGAGAAAGCCACAGGCAAGCTGGGCGTTGGCGCAAAAGATCCCCTCCAGCGCCTCGTCGGCGAGCGCCGCAGCCTGTAACCCGCCCGCGTAACCTTCTTGCTGACAGGCGAGGATCGCCAGGTGGCGTTCGACGTCCACTCCGCGCCTTTGCAGCGCCCGGCCGAACGCTTCCCCGCGCATGCGGCCGGCCCAGGTGGAAGGATGGTGGTTGAGCCAGCCAAAGCGCTGACAGCCGCTGCGCAGCAGCTGGTCGGCGGCCAGTTCGGCGCCGGCGGCGTTGTCAGAACAAACGTAATCCACGCCGGGGATCGTCGGCTGACGATTAATGCCCACGACCGGAATATGCTGCTGGACGCACTCGTTCACCAGCGCCTCCGGCGGCTGGCCGGAGGTGACGATAACGCCGGAGACGCGAAACTGAGCGAAACGGCGCAAGGTCTGCGCCAGATCCTGCTCGCTGTGGATCTCGCTCACCAGCGCCTGAAAGCCCTGGCGCTGGATCTCGTTAAGCAGCGCATCAAGCAGGGTACTGCGAAAAGGATCGCTGATGCGCGAGACGATCACGCCGATTAAGTGGCTGCGCTGGCGGTTCAGCCCCTGGGCGAGGAAGTTAACCTGATACCCCAGCTCTTCGGCGGCGCGCAGTACCCGCGCCCGGGCGTCGGGAGAGATGCTGCCGTTGTTGCTCAACGCCCGGGACACCACTGCCCGGGAGACGCCCGCTCGCCGGGCAACATCCTGGGCGGTGACGCTGGGTTTGCGTGGGTTCATAGGAGGTACGTCTCGTCAGTGGGCGTGGGACGCGGCAGCGTTAAGGTGAGTCCATCCCGGGAAACGAATAAGCCCGGCCACGGCTGACAGGCCTGCTTTAGCGCCGACAGGGAAGCATCCTCGCAGTGATAGAGCCCCAGCGCCGGGAGCTGCAGCGTTCTGAACAGCATCAGGCAGGAGGGGAAATCGCCATGCGAGGCGTCATCGTCCAGGGCTGCTACCGAGGCGCACTCCTGAAACGCCAGCCCGGCGCCGGCCATCAGGGCTATCGAGTCGGCGGTCGGTCGGCCATCGCCGCTGTAAAACAGCGTCTGCCCGGCAATGGTGATGCGGATGGCGCGATTACTCAGCTCATGCTGGGTGGGGGCAGTGCGGATCTGCCAGTCCTGCCACGTCCAGGCTTCGCGGCATTCCTGCCAGTCGATGGTGAAACCAAGGTCCGCCTGCGGCCAGTTCGCCAGCGCGGCCAGCTGCATGAGCACCGGCTGCTGCGCCGGCTGGCAGTAGATAATGACTGGCTTCTGACGGGAATAACTTTTCCAGTGGTTCAGTAGCGCCGTCAGGCCGGTGCAGTGGTCCGGGTGAACGTGGGTGAAGTAGATCGCGTCGATATCGTTGACCTCGCCGCCGCGCTGCCAGAGCGCGCGGGGAACGGTGGGGCCGCAGTCGATTAACCACTGTTTGTTGTCCGCATCGATCACCCGCAGCGCGGAGGTATTTTGCGTGCAGGAAAAGGCGCTCCCGCAGCCAAGCACATCTATTTTCATTTACCCTCGCCAAAATTTTTTGCCGCTTAATTAAATTGTCATAAATACCCGACAAAGTAGGCTCACATCATGTCGAGTCAACGTTGCATTTTTTTTACAGCCAAATGAACACGTGTTCACCTTGCTAAAAAAAATGCCGCAGCAGCGCTTTCAGGTAGCGAATATGAGTTATTTACAGATCTCCGGCCTTAAAATTAGTTATGGCGATAAGGTGGTTTTACATAATATCGATCTGGCGGTAGAGCAGGGAGAGATGATTGCTCTACTGGGCCCGTCGGGATGCGGAAAAACCACGCTGCTGAACGCCCTCTGCGGCTTTATTCCGGTGCAAAGCGGCGAGGTGGCTATTGCCAGCCGAACGATCACTCATCTTGCGCCGGAGCAGCGCAATATCACCATGGTATTTCAAAGCTACGCCCTGTGGCCGCACCTGACGGTAGCGCGCAATATCGGCTATGGCCTGAAGCTGCGCAAATGGCGGGGGGCGGATATCGCGCGGCGGGTGGCGGAGCTGCTGCGAATAGTCAATCTCGAAGGGCTTGGCGAAGTGAAAGTGACCGAACTGTCGGGCGGCCAGCGGCAGCGGGTGGCGCTGGCGAGAGCCCTGGCCATAGAGCCCCAGGTGCTGGTGTTGGATGAGCCGTTATCTAATCTGGATGCCAAAGTGCGCCTGAATGTGCGCCATGAAATTAAATCTCTGCAAAAGAGACTGGGGTTCACGTCATTAATTGTCACCCACGATCAGCAGGAAGCCTTAGTGATGGCGGACCGCATTGCGGTATTAAATCAGGGGCGTATTGAACAAACCGGCACGCCGGAAGAAATATATCAACGCCCCGCGACGCCCTTCGTCGCTGATTTTATGGGGGCCGATAATAAAATAATTTCCGGTGAATTATCCGCTGCCGCAATATCCGGTTTATCTGCCGCTCAGCAGGGTGACAACGTTATTTATTTTCGCAGCGCCGATGCCGCGCTCGCTGAATTAACGCAGCCTGCGCCGCAGGAGGGGCTGGCTCTGGAAGGCGTGGTGGAGCAAAGCGCGTTTCTGGGCAATCTGTATCGTCACAGCGTGCGCTGCCATGACCGCCTGCTCCTGGCGGATGCCGCGCAGTGCTGGCCGACAAAAAGCCGCGTTCGGCTCCATGTGCCAACGCCGGCCCTGCATATTTTTCCTTTACCACTATCACAGTGATATCAGCGTGTTCATTCTGGGGACAATCCATGTTGACTAAGACGAAAGCAGCGATCGTAACGACCCTCTTCCTGAGCCTTGGCGCACAGGCCGACACCATTCTCAACGTCGCCACCGCGGGCGATCAGAATATGGTGGATTATGTAAAAACCTGGCTGGGGCCAAAATTTGAAGCCGCTCATCCCGGCGTCAAGGTGCGGGTGATCGGTACCGGCCCCGGCGACGCCGGGTCGAATAAAATTAGCGAGAAGCTAACGGCCCAGCAGGAGAGCGGCGCGCAGCAGTGGGATATCGACGTCGCGGTAGTGCACCAGAAGGCGGGCGGTGAGCAGGTGGCAAAGGGATTGCTGCAAAAATACCGTCAGGATATTCAGACCGGCGGCATGGTGAGTTCGCCGAGCGCCACCCAGGCGCTGGGCGTTAACGTTGACGGATACGTGATGCCGATGTTCTTAAGCCAGACCGCTATCGCCTGGAACAGCGATCTGGTCACTACCCCGCCGGCGTCGTATGACGAGCTGGTGGCCTGGACGCAGAAACACCCGCAGGCTTTTGGCTATAACGGCATCAAGAATGGCATGTCCGGCGTCAGCTTTGTGGTGGGCTGGATCTACGCCTACGGGACCGACGCCCAGCGTCTCTCCGCCGGGCCCTATGATAAAAGCGTCGAAAAAGGCTGGCAGCAGGCCTATGAGAAGCTAAAGGCGTTCAATAAAAACGTAACTTTCACCCCGGGCAACGCCGGGACGCTCGATATGCTGAGCCGGGGGGAAATCGCCATGGGCCCGGTGTGGGTCGATATGTTCTATAGCTGGAAAGATCAGGGCAAGCTGCCGCCGTCGATCAAGCTTGCTTTACTGGCGCCGGGCATGCCGGGCCAGCCGATGTATTACGTCATCCCGGCGAAGGCGGCGAATCCGCAGCTGGCGCGCGACTTTATCGCGCTGGCCACCAGCCCGGAAGTTCAGGCGCAGGGGATCGTCAAGCAGTTCAACTGGTATCCGGGCATCGACGCCGGGCAGGTGAAGCCGAAGCTGGATGCGGCGACCTGGCAAAAGCTGTTTGCCGAAATCTCGCCGGAAGCGCTGGCGAAGTATGGCAAAAGCTTCCCGATCGCCCCCTACTTTGACGATATCAAAGAGGGTTACGAAAGCCAGGTGGCTAATTAAACCTTTTTCCAGCCCGGGCCGCCGTCCCGGGCGCTTGCTTGTGCTGACGCCAGGTTTATTATGTCCAGTTCATTAAAATATCTGCTGCTGGTTGCCCCGGCGGCGCTGATGATCGCGATCCTGTTTTTGTATCCGCTGGGGTTTTCGCTGGTCTCGGCGTTTACCGCGCCGGGACAGCCGTTCACCCTCGATCACTTCCGCAAGGTCTATGCGCTCTACGCCAGCGATGTGCTCTTTTCGCTGCTTATCGTGCTGATCTCAGTGGCGCTGTTAGCGCTGCTCGCCATTACCCTGTCGGCAGTGATTGCGCTGTCACCCTGCCGACCCGTTGTGCGTTTGCTGGGTTTTTTGTATCGCCTGCCGCTGTTTATTCCTTTTATCGTTGTTGCCCAGATGATGCGCACTTTTCTCGCCAAAAATGGCCTGATGAACAATGCGCTGGTGGCGGCCGACCTGGTCACGCCGCTGGAGACGCTCTCCTGGCTGGGATGGAAAGGGATAGTGATCACCTTTGTCTGGAAGCAACTGGCCTTTGCCACGCTGCTGATCTGCGGGGCGATGGCGGCGCTGGAGTCGTCGCAGATCCTTGCTGCACGTAATCTTGGCGCCTCCCGGCCGCGGATCCTGTTCGATATCATGCTGCCGCAGGTCCTGCCGACTATCGGCGTGGCGCTGGTGCTGTCGACGGTGACCATGATGTCGGTGCTGTCGGTACCGTTGATGATCGGCGTGGGGACCCCGACGATGCTAACCGTGGATATGGCATTTCGCGTCAATTCCTATGGTGATTACGCGGTGGCGAATGCGCTTGGCGTGGTGTCGCTGGCGATCTGCGGCGCGCTGTCGTGGTTTTACCTGCGCCACAGCCTGCAGCAAAAAGGCGGTGAATCATGAAAGCGCTGGCCCTCGTATCAACCCCGGCATGGTGGGTGAAAGGGCGCCGTAAAGTGCGCGCCAGTCCGGTGCTGCAGACCCTGCTGCTGCTGTTTATGCTGCTGGCGATGTTTGGTCCGCTGCTGAACCTGTTGATCTGGACCGTAGCGGAAAGCTGGTATTTTCCCCATTCGCTGCCCAGTCGGTGGGGGCTGAAGTACTGGTATCAGGTTTTCAATCCATACAGCGATGTCTCCAGCTCGCTGTTAACCAGCGTGCTGATCGCTCTGTTATCGGTGGGGGTCTGTTTGCTGATTTCCGTACCCGCCGGCTATGCGCTTTCCCGGCGGAAAATGCCATTACGGATGCTGTTTATGCTGCTATTTCTTATCCCGCAGGCCTTTCCTAACCTGACGGTATACATGAATGTTGCCCGATTGTTTTATCAGTGGGGATTGAACGGCAGTATCGCAGGGGTGGTGCTGGTGCATAGCGTCCACGGTCTGATGTACTCGGTGTGGATCTGTGTGGCCGCGTTTTCAGCCATCGACCCGCTGCTGGCGCGGGCATCGCGTAACCTGGGCGCCGGGCCGGTGTATACCTTCTGGCACATTGTGCTGCCGCAGGCGGCGCCGGGGATCGTTGCCGCCAGCATCTTTGTTTTTCTGGAGTCGCTGGATGAGTTTACCGGCACTTTCTTCGTCGGGGCGCCGGATATCACCACGCTGCCGCTGCTGCTCTATAACGCCAGCATGTCGGGTAACTATCAGGTCTCGTCGATTACCGCGCTGATTTTGCTGGCCCCATCGCTGCTCTTTATGGTGGTGATCCATAAATTTATGCGTCCGGAGATGATGGCGAAATTAGGGAAATAAGGGCTGCAGAAAACGAAAAAGCTTCCCGTCGGGAAGCTTTTTAACCTCAGGTCATCATCATCGGCCATTCTGGCGGTGTCTGACTCATGACTTCAATCATCACATCTTTGATATTGCCCCAGATTTTGGCAATATCGAGCAGGGTGATACCGAGCAAACCGGTGGCGAACCAGCAGGCGGCGGCCAGGCCGAGGCAGCTGCAGATCACCGCCAGACCGGCGTAATCGCTTTTGCGAAGCTGAATATTCAGTGAGCTGGCGAGAAACATCAGTACCGCGCTCACCAGGGGCCAGCGCAATAATACGACACTGGTAGTAATGGAAGCCATTAACCTATCCTCAAAGAAAGTCGGGAGCCATGGACGACCTGACGCGACTGACGATGGCATAGCGCTCTGGTCTCAACTGGCGTACTAGAGAGTGATGAAACGCCATTTCTGTTTCATCAACTTGTGTGAACTATATCACACTTGTCGCTTTATTCACCAGTCAAAAAATGAGCTTTTGCTGCGTTTAATAACTATGAATTTTGTGTGGATATTGGTGAGCAACCCCGGGAAACATATTTTCATTCACTGCCTAATGATTATTATTCTGCGGGTTTTATTACCTGTTCTTGTTTATTACACGGAGAAACCGAGTCAGATGCGCGTCTATTCTTAATCTTGCCGGAATATCTTCCGAATACCTGATAAATAAGTATTATTCATCACCATCAGAGGTAAAACTGACGCTCGTGAGGGCTGTCGGATGTCAGCTGATGTCTATCGCAATCGCGATTGCTAACGTGTTCGGGCTACCTTAATTAAGGCATATCGCATGGATGTAAGCGTAAATGGGTGACAGTGCGCCGCATAAGGCGCTAAGACTCATCGGAACAGGTTTGGTTATTTTATTGCCAGTGGTGCTGGCATTGTGGTTTGCCCAGCTGCGGGCTAAAGCCGAAACCATTGATCAATTACACTCATTTTCGCAGCTGGCGCTGCAAAAAACGGAAATGGTCATCCGGGAAGCGGATCAGGCTCGGGCTAAAGCCAGCCAGTATCGCGGTGAGTTGTGTTCAGCGGATCACCAGCGTTATTTACTGCATATTGTGCGCGGCCTGCTGTATGTGGAAGATCTGATCTACGCTAACGGCCAGCGCTTTATCTGTTCAACGTCCGTTCATCAGCAAACCGGCTGGCGGATGCCGGCGGCTAATTACACCAAAAAGCCGGATGTCGCGATTTACTATTACCGGGACACGCCGTTTTATCCAGGCTTTGCCATGAATTATATGCAGAAGGGGCCCTATGTTGTGGTGGTTAATCCCTTCTCGTACAGCTCGGTGATCGCCAGCGACCGCGATTTAGCCTATGGCGTTTTCGATACCAAAACCAACCTCTTTTTCTCGGTAAGTAACAATGTCGAGCCCGCGGAACTCCATGCGTTAATTCGCGAAGGCGATACCTTTTTTAATCAGAATGGCCGGGTGTATACGATCGCCCGCTCCGCTATTCGCCCCATCGCCGTCATTATGTCCACCTCGCGGGCCAGCTACTATCACAACTTTTGTGACCAGGCCAGTCTGACGCTGCCGCTGGGGATAATTTGCAGTATTTTACTGGTGCTGGTGTGGTCGCGCACCCGCCGACAGTATCACTCGCCGCGCAATATGCTGCAGCGGGCTCTGAGCTGCCGCCAGCTGCGCCTGCACTACCAGCCGATTATCGATATTAAAAATAACCGCTGCGTTGGGGCGGAAGCGCTGCTGCGCTGGCCTGGGTTTGACGGTCCGGTGATGAACCCGGCGGAGTTCATTCCGCTGGCGGAAAATGAAGGAATGATTGCCCAGGTCACGGACTACGTGGTGGATGAACTGTTTTATGAAATGGGTGAGTTTCTGGCCAGCCATCCACAGTTGTATATAGCCATCAACCTCTCTGCGTCGGATTTCCATTCGGCGCGGCTGATTTCACAGATCAGTGAGAAAGCGCACAGCTACGCGGTCTGTATCGGACAAATCAAAATCGAAGTGACCGAGCGCGGGTTTATCGACGTACCGAAGACCACGCCGGTGATCCAGGCGTTCCGCGAAGCAGGCTATGAAATTGCCATCGACGATTTCGGCACCGGCTACTCGAATCTGCATAATCTGCACGCGCTGAACGTCGATATCCTTAAAATCGATAAAACCTTCGTCGATACGCTCACCACCAACAACACCAGCCACCTGATTGCTGAACATATCATCGAGATGGCGCGCGGGTTGCGGTTAAAGACGATTGCAGAAGGCGTGGAGACGCCGGAGCAGGTAAGCTGGCTCTACAAGCGCGGCGTACAGTATTGCCAGGGCTGGCTGTTTGCGAAAGCGATGCCGGCGCGGGAGTTTATGCAGTGGTTAGCCAATGCTCCCGCGCCCGCGAACGTGCCTCAGCCGCCGCGTCACGCGGAGATCTGATGGCGATAGTCGCTGGGAGTGCGGTCAAACTCGCGGCGGAACACCCGGGAGAAGGTTTGCTGCGAGACGTAGCCCAGATCCATGGCGATATCAAAGATCGGCCGCTGGGTGGTTCGCAACGCCTCCGCCGCCAGCAGCAGGCGGCGCTGGCGAATATAGTCCCCCAGCGTCTGATGCATCACGGTACGGAACATCCGCTGCAGGTACCACTTCGAGTATCCTGACTTTCTGGCGACTATATCAATGTTAAGTGGTTGATCGATATGTTCATCAATCCATTCAATCAAAGTTTGAATAATATCCTGATGGGACATAAAGCGGCCTCTCTCAATTCTCGATTCGTCGTTTTGTCTGCAGGCGAGTATAATTCCTCAAGTTAACTTGAGGTAAAGCGCTTTATGGAAAAGAAATCACCCCGCATCAAAATGCTGTTGACGCCTGGAGAAGTGGCAAAACGAACCGGCGTGGCGGTCTCGGCCCTCCATTTTTATGAGAGTAAAGGATTGATCCACAGTCAGCGGAATGCCGGCAATCAGCGGCGCTACCGGCGTGACGTTCTGCGCGCGGTGGCGATTATCAAAATTGCGCAACGTATTGGCATCCCGCTGGCCACTATCGGCGACGCGTTTGGCGTGCTGCCGGAAGGGCACAATCTCAGCGCAAAAGAGTGGAAGATGCTGTCATCGCAGTGGCGTGAGGAGCTGGATCGGCGCATTCATACCCTGACGGCGCTACGCGACCAGCTCGACGGCTGTATCGGCTGCGGCTGTTTATCGCGACGCGACTGCCCGCTGCGCAACCCGGGCGATAAACTGGGGGAAGAGGGAACCGGCGCCCGGCTGCTGGAAGACGAGTGATAAAACTAAAGCGCCACAACTGGGCGCTTTAGTTGTTTTCCGGTCTTGGTCTTTCGCATTATCTCGCTGGTTCGCGAGAGGGTTTCCCCCGACGTCGACGTCCCTCAGTATTGCGCAATCTGTTGATGGAGGTTCCGGTTTGCGTCGACACTTTAACTATGGCATCTGCCGTCGCTTTTTCCTCACTATTTTGCTGAAATTTTCCCGGCAATGAGCGCCTGTTTCTATAGTTAATTTGAACAAACTACGGGAGAGGCTCATGCTGACGGTACATCATCTTAATCAATCACGATCGCAACGCGTACTGTGGGCACTGGAAGAGCTGCAGCTGCCTTATCAGATAGTCCGCTATCAGCGGGAGAAAACGATGCTGGCGCCGGCGGCGCTGAAAAAAATCCATCCGTTGGGCAAATCACCGGTACTGGAAGATAACGGCTATGTGCTGGCGGAGTCCGGGGCGATCCTCGAGTATTTGCAGGAAACCTGGGACAGCGGCGGGTTGTTGAAGCCGCAGGGAATTGACGACAAACTGCAGTACCGCTTCTGGCTGCACTATGCCGAAGGCTCGCTGATGCCGCTGCTGTTAATGAAGCTGGTGTTCGCCAGCCTTGGCAAACCCCCTGTGCCCTTTGGCGTTCGCTCGCTGGGTTCGCTGCTGGGAAAGGGGATACAGAAAACGTGGCTCGATCCGCAGCTGGCCACCCATGCGCGGTTCATTGACGACCATCTTGCCGCGCGGCCATGGTTCGCTGGCGAGCGGCTGAGCATGGCCGATATCCAGATGAGCTTCCCGGTGATGGCATTGTTGGCGCGCGGCGGCATGCATGACCTTGTCCATATCGAGGCCTGGCGTCAGCGAGTGGAACAGCGACCGGCCTGGCAACGCGCCATCGAGCGCGGCGGCCCCTTCACCTTACCCGGCGCCTGAGATATCAGCGGATCCGATGACGTCGATAAATGAAAGCAACTCACTAAAAAATTGTTAGCGGATTGCGCATGGACGATAACGTTTGCGCATCGTCTGGTTGTTTTCTGTTCGTCATAAGCGAAATTTAGCGAAATACGATAAACATCGGTTGAAAAGGGTTATCTAAAGGCCGGATAATCGTTTGCCTTTCTGTTTCGCTCCCCCTTTTTTCTGCTGTCCGGGGGAGGCGATAAGGTTGACCACCGTAGTGTATGCGCGGAGTTAAACGTTTGCTTTTTTGCGGCCCCCCTGGCGCTGCGATTCGGTACATGGAGATCGCGTTTAACTGGCAGTGGACGGTCCACCACGCATATCAACGAACGATAAAAATTTTCAGGGGAAGTTTTCTATGTCTACGCCTTCAGCGCGTACCGGCGGCTCATTGGACGCCTGGTTTAAAATTTCGGCGCGCGGCAGCACCGTGCGTCAGGAGATTGTTGCAGGTCTTACTACCTTTCTGGCGATGGTGTACTCCGTCATCGTGGTGCCGGGCATGCTCGGTAAAGCGGGCTTCCCGCCGGCCGCGGTGTTTGTCTCGACCTGTCTGGTAGCGGGCGTTGGCTCGCTGGCGATGGGATTATGGGCGAATCTGCCGATGGCGATCGGTTGCGCTATCTCGTTGACCGCCTTCACCGCCTTCAGCCTGGTGCTGGGGCAGCAGATCAGTATTCCGGTAGCCCTCGGCGCAGTATTCCTGATGGGGGTCCTGTTTACGGTGATCTCGGCAACCGGCATCCGCAGCTGGATCTTGCGTAACCTGCCGCAGGGCGTGGCGCACGGTACCGGGATCGGCATTGGCCTGTTCCTGCTGCTGATCGCCGCCAACGGCGTTGGTCTGGTGATCAAAAACCCGCTGGACGGTTTGCCGGTGGCGTTGGGCAACTTTGACAGTTTCCCGGTGGTGATGTCGCTGATTGGCCTCGCGGTAATCATTGGTCTGGAAAAAATGAAGGTGCCGGGCGGCATTCTGCTGACCATTATCGGCGTGTCGATTGTCGGCCTGATTTTCGATCCCAACGTCCATTTCTCCGGCATTTTCGCTATGCCATCCCTGAGCGATGGCCAGGGTAATTCCCTGATCGGCAGCCTGGATATCGTCGGCGCGCTCAACCCGGTCGTGCTGCCAAGCGTGCTGGCGCTGGTGATGACGGCGGTCTTTGACGCCACCGGTACCATCCGCGCGGTGGCTGGCCAGGCGAACCTGCTGGATAAGGACGGACAGATCATCAACGGCGGTAAAGCGCTGACCACCGACTCCCTGAGCAGCGTCTTCTCCGGTTTAGTCGGGGCGGCGCCGGCGGCGGTTTATATCGAATCGGCGGCGGGTACCGCGGCCGGTGGTAAAACCGGTCTGACCGCGGTGACGGTCGGTGTCCTGTTCCTGCTGATCCTGTTCCTCTCCCCGCTCTCTTATCTGGTGCCGGCCTACGCGACCGCGCCGGCGCTGATGTACGTTGGCCTGCTGATGCTGAGCAACGTGGCGAAAATTGATTTCAATGACTTTGTTGACGCGATGGCTGGCCTGATCACCGCGGTGCTTATCGTGCTGACCTGTAACATCGTGACGGGCATCATGATCGGTTTCGCGACCCTGGTTATTGGCCGTCTGGTCTCCGGCGAGTGGCGCAAACTGAACCTCGGCACGGTGATTATCGCTGTGGCGCTGGTGGTGTTCTACGCCGGCGGCTGGGCGATTTAAACCCTTCGTGCTCCTCACGGGCGGCTCAGGCCGCCCGTTTTATTTTTAAGCCACATCCTGTTTCCATTTGCGTTAATCTGGGTAGCGTATGATTCACAGGCACGACGCCTTACAGGTATAAAAGAAAACGCAGCAAACAGGGAACACATGGAAATATTCTTTACCATCCTCATCATGACCCTTGTGGTCTCACTCTCCGGGGTAGTGACGCGCGTACTGCCCTTTCAGGTTCCACTTCCACTGATGCAAATCGCCATTGGCGCGCTTCTGGCGTGGCCGACCTTTGGTTTGCACGTTGAATTTGATCCAGAGCTGTTTCTGGTACTGTTTATCCCGCCGCTGCTATTCGCCGACGGCTGGAAAACGCCAACCCGCGAATTTATTGAACACGGGCGCGAGATCCTCGGCCTGGCGCTAGCGCTGGTGGTCGTGACGGTGGTCGGCATCGGCTTTCTGATCTACTGGATTGTGCCGGGCATTCCGCTGATCCCGGCGTTCGCGCTGGCGGCCGTGCTGTCGCCGACCGACGCCGTGGCGCTTTCGGGCATCGTTGGGGAAGGGCGGATACCGAAGAAAATCATGGGCATTCTGCAGGGGGAGGCGCTAATGAACGACGCCTCCGGCTTGGTCTCGCTCAAGTTTGCCGTCGCGGTGGCGATGGGCACCATGGTCTTTACCGTTGGCGGCGCCACCGTAGAATTTCTGAAGGTGGCGATTGGCGGCGTGCTGGCCGGGTTTGTGGTGAGTTGGTCGTATGGCCGCTCGATGCGCTTCCTCAGCCGCTGGGGCGGGGATGAACCCGCCACGCAGATTGTCCTGCTGTTCCTGCTGCCGTTTGCCTCCTATCTGATTGCCGAACATATCGGTGTCTCCGGCATCCTGGCGGCGGTAGCGGCGGGGATGACCATCACCCGTTCCGGCGTGATGCGCACCGCGCCCTTGGCCATGCGCCTGCGCGCCAACAGCACCTGGGCAATGTTGGAGTTTGTCTTCAACGGCATGGTCTTCCTGTTGTTGGGCCTGCAGCTGCCGGATATCCTCTCCAGTTCGCTGGTGGCGGCGGAGGCCGACCCCAACGTTGAGACCTGGATGCTGTTTACCGACATTATCCTGATCTATGCCGCGCTGATGCTGGTGCGTTTTGGCTGGCTGTGGTCGATGCGTAAGCTCAGTCAGCGCTTCCTGAAGAAGAAGCCGATGGAGTTTGGCTCCTGGACTACGCGCGAGCTGCTGATCTCCTCCGTTGCCGGGGTGCGCGGGGCGATTACCCTCGCCGGTGTGCTCTCCATTCCTCTGCTGCTGCCTGACGGGAATGTCTTTCCGGCGCGCTATGAGCTGATTTTCCTCGCCGCCGGGGTGATCCTGTTCTCGCTGTTCGTCGGGGTGATTGCGCTGCCGATCCTGCTACGTCACATTGAATCGAGCGATAATGTGCAGCAGCGGAAAGAGGAGCGTCTGGCGCGCGCGGCAACGGCTGACGTGGCGATTGTGGCGATCCAGAAGATGGAAGAGCGTCTGGCGGCGGATACCAAAGAGAATATCGATACCCAGCTGCTGACCGAAGTCAGTTCGCGGGTGATCGGTAACCTGCGCCGGCGCGCCGATGGACGTAACGACGTGGAAACCTCTATGCTCGAAGAGAGTCTGGAACGCCGCTTCCGCCTGGCGGCGCTGCGCTCTGAGCGCGGCGAGCTGTATCATCTGCGCGCCACCCGGCAGATCAGTAACGAGACGCTGCAGAAGCTGCTCCACGATCTCGACCTGCTGGAAGCGCTGTTAATCGAAGATCAATAACCTGTAATCCGGATAGCGCGACGCTTATTCGGACTACTGGCGAGACTGCAGTAAATGTGTAGCCCCGGTAAGCGTTAGCGCGACCGGGGGAAACCCGGGCAGCGGCGCAAGCGCCTGACCCGGGCTACCCCTTCCCTTGCGGAACGCGTTGTCACCAGAGAATTATTCCAGCCAGAACGCTTTGCTGCACGTCAGCCAGGCTTCAGCGCTGCGCGACATATATACGCCTTCCCGCCAAATCATCCCCAGCTCCCAGCGCAGCTCGCTTTGCAACGGGATCCAGCAAAAATTCTGCCGGTCGAGACGCTGGCAAATCGGTTCCGGCAGGATCGCTACGCCAATGCCCGCCTGCACCATGGCGGCGAGAAAATCCCACTGGCCGCTGCGCACCGCGATACGTGGCTTCACGTCATGCTCGGCAAACAGCCGCATCAGCTGCTGGCTAAGGGCAAATTCCTCGTTGTAGATAACCAGCGGATGCGACGCCAGCTCGGCCGGCGAGAGCGAGGTTTTACCTTCCCACTCCGCGGTCCTTGGCGTCAGGACGCACAGCGGGTGATTGAACAACGGCAGAATGGTGAGGCTGCTATCCTCCTCGACAGGCAGGGCGGTCATCGCCATATCAAGTTCGCCATTACTGACCGCCTGCTGGACCGTCAGGCCGCCAAACTCGGCGATCTTCAGCTCGACGCCCGGGTAGCGCTGGCGGAAGCGACTGATCGGTTCAGCCATCAACATCCCGACCATCGGCGGAATGCCAAGCCGCAGCACCCCTTTATGCAGGTGGTTGATATCGCTCAGCTCTGACTCCAGCTGGCTGAACTCGCCCAAGATCGCCTGGCCGCGTTCAAAAACGACGCGCCCGGTATCGGTGAGCAGCAGTTTGCGGCCGTCGCGGATCAACAGCGTGCAGTTCAGCTCATCTTCGAGATTCTTGAGCATCTTGCTGATGGTGGGCTGTGTGACAAACAGCTTTTCCGCCGCGCGAGTAAAACTCTGCTGACGAACCACTTCAACGAAATAGCGCAGCGTTCGGATATCCATAATTATTCCCTGAGACTATACCTGCGATGATTTTAATTCATTTCTGTCCGCTTCGGCGGCTCTCTATACTGCTCGCCTGACTTCTTTTTTTCAGGACTATCGCACATGGCCTTCGCGCCAGCTCGCGTTGCCCCCGCCGTGGCGCAACGACTTCAGATCCCGGTACAGGTACTTCTCTACGTCGGGTTATTCATCTTCGCACAATATCTGGTGAACAGGTGGCAGGTACCGCTGCCGGCTAACCTGGTCGGCATGGTGATGCTCCTGCTGCTGATCGTCTGCCGGGTGATACCGGTAAGCTGGGTGCGCGCCGGCGCCCGCTGGCTGCTGGCGGAGATGCTGCTGTTTTTCGTCCCGGCGGTGGTCGCGGTGGTGAACTACGCCCAGCTGTTGATGGTCGATGGTTGGCGGATTTTTCTGGTGATTGCCTTAAGCACGCTGATGGTGCTCGGCGCCACCGCCTGGGTCGTTGACAAGGTCTATCGTTACGAAGTGGGCAGGTTAAAAAAATGAGCGATGCCGTGCTGAGTATCCTGTGCCTGGTGGCGACGCTGGTCCTCTATTACGCCAACAAAAAACTGTATCGCCGTTTTCATAAACTCCCTCTGATGCCGCTGGTGTTCACGCCGATCCTGCTGGTGCTGATTCTGGTGGTAGGCCACATCTCTTATCAGAGCTATATGGGAGAGACCCACTGGCTGCTGTGGCTGCTGGGCCCGGCGACCATCGCCTTTGCCGTTCCGGTGTATGAAAATGTCGCGGTGATTAAACGCCACTGGATGTCGCTCAGCGCCGGGGTGGTGACGGCGGTAGTGGTGGCTGTCACCAGTTCCGTATGGCTGGCGCGCGGGTTTATGTTGTCTGATGAAATTCAGCGTAGCCTGGCGGTGCGCTCGGTGACCACGCCCTTTGCGCTGGCGGCGGCGAAACCGCTCGGCGGTCAACCCGATCTGGTGGCGCTGTTTGTGGTGATCACCGGCGTGTTTGGCATGGCGGTGGGAGATATGCTGTTCTTACGTCTTGCTATCCGGGAGGGGATGGCGAAAGGAGCCGGGTTCGGCGCGGCTTCCCATGGTGCGGGAACGGCGCGCTCGTATGAGCTGGGCCAGCAGGAGGGCGTGGTGGCCAGCCTGGTGATGATGCTGTCAGGCGTAGTGGTGGTGCTGGCTGCGCCGGTCGTCCGCTGGCTGCTGTTTTAACATTATCGCCAGAGTGAATGTTAATAAATATTGAGGAGAGGAATAGCTATCGGCTATTCCCTGTTTTTGTTATTGATGCATTTAACGGTTCATCATAAAAGATTAAGCCAATTCTTATATCAGCACTGACTTTGTAACTAAATGTTTCTCTGCATGCCCGTATTTAATTATGGGGCAAATATTATATAAATATCCAATTATCTTTGCGAATTTTATAACTTTATAACTCTTTGATTTTTATGGTTTTGAGTATGGCCACGCATGCGTTGCGATGTTATGTCGCAAAAAATCAATTTTTACATTAATAATTGAGTTCTTACCTCATGCTAGTTATTATTTTTACGCGAGCTTGTATTATTGAATGGATTCAAATGCTGGTCGTTTATTTATGAATAATATTAATTGTCATAAACCATATGTCATGTAAATACATGCATGACGCCGCGCTGCTTGAATTTCATTCTCTAATATCGCTGCATAAAGCAATTGACGGACTGATTGTCGTTTATAATGGATATGGGAATAAATATGAAGATGAGTAAAAAATTTCTGGCGGGTGCCCTGATTTTCTCTGCCTGCAGCGCGCTGTCTACCGTTGCGCAGGCTGATAACACCATTACCTTTAATGGTATTGTTTCCGATACCACCTGTACGGCGACCATTGATGGCGGTGTAACGGCTATTGATATGGGCACCACCTCAGTGGCGGATCTGAAAGCGTATACCTTCGGCGCTGCCAAGAACTTTTCCTTTAGCTTAGCTGATTGCCCGACCGCGGAAGAAGGTGGCAACAGTATCGCCCGCGTCACTTTTGGCGGTGTTTCCGATACCGCGAACAGCGATTATTTTAAAAACCAGGCAACTGATGAGCCGGCAACCGGCGTCGCTGTGGCCCTTTTCGACGAAGCGGGCAATGTGATGAAGAATAACGAAGAGGGTTCTGATGTTGATATCTCTTCGGGTGCAGCAACCATTCCGTTCACCGTAAAAATGGTGAAATCGGGTGATGCCGATCCGACGAAAGGTACCGTTCAGACAACCGTGACTTATAACGTGACCTATCATTAATTCGGCTTCTTGTTGAATGGAGAAAGGGGAATCGCCTGCTATTCCCCTTAAATTAAACATATGAGATATCCTTTTTTTGCGATCGGTTTATTGCTGTCTTCTTCCTTCGCGCAGGCCAGCGTGGTCGTTGGCGGTACGCGTCTGGTTTTTGATGGTACGAAAAATAACGCTGTAATAACGGTTGAGAATAAAGATCAGAACAGCAATATCGTTCAGTCCTGGCTCTCGGTGGTTGATGCAGCCTCACCTGCCAAAGACGCATTTATTATTACGCCGCCGCTGTTTCGTCTCAAAGCCGGGGAGAAAGGATTTGTCCGCGTAGTTCGATCAGGAAAGAAATTACCCGACGATCGCGAGTCGATGTTTTGGCTCAATATTAAAGGGATCCCGGCAACAGAATATGTACCTGATAAAAATGTCGTACAGTTTGCGATTAATTCGAAAATAAAATTGATTTATCGACCCGCTGCGTTAAAAGGTAATACACCGGAAGCGTACGCTGAAAAATTACAGTGGGGGAAAGAGGGGGCGTCGGTGACGGTAAAAAATAACTCACCGCTGTATATGAATTTCTCACAGGTTAGCCTTAACGGTAAAAATATTTCTGGCGCATGGTTTGCTGCCCCGTTTTCCATCTTAAAAATACCCGTGCAGAGTAGCCTGTCGGCGACAGGAAAAAAAGAGATCACATGGAGCGTGATTAATGATTATGGTATGTCAGGGAAGAAATATACCGCTATCATTCAGTAGCGTTGAGCTGCTATTTTCAACTAAAAGTATCTGCGTCGCTATTATTCTGTGCCTAAGTACTCTACCCTCTCGCGCGGAGGCCGGCGAATATTTCAACCCAAATTTACTCGAAGTCGCCGAGAGTCCTGCGGCTTCGGTTGATCTATCCTATTTTTCGCAAGATGGCATACCGCCGGGCACCTATCACCTGGATGTTTACATCAACGATAAGTACGTCAGTTCAGACTCGCTGACTTTTCAGGAAATTAGCCATGACGCAGGCGCGACTGCTTCTCCCTGCCTGTCCGCGGAGTATCTGAATTCATGGTTGATTAATACCACCGCCTATCCGCAGTTGTTCGAGGCAGGGGAAACCTGCGCCCGGCTGTCGGCGATCCCCGGGATGACGTTCTCGGTATCTCTTGCCCAGCAGCGCATTGATTTTACCGTGCCGCAGGCCGCCATGCTGAATCGCCCCAGAGACTATATTCCCGAGAGCCAGTGGCAACAGGGGATCAACGCCGGTCTTCTCAACTATAGCGTCACCGGGCAGCGTAATGCGCCGCGGCATAACGGCGCCACTATCGACAGTCAGTTCGTCAGCCTGCAGCCAGGGCTGAATCTGGGACCATGGCGCCTGCGCAACTACAGCACCTATAGCCACAGCGATAACAACAGCCGCTGGGAGTCGGTTTACTCCTATCTTGCCCGCGATATTCACACCCTACGCAGCCAGCTGGTGGTCGGTAATACGTATACCTCTTCCGGCATTTTCGACAGTTTGAGTTTTACCGGTCTGCAGCTCAGTTCGGACAAAGAGATGCTGCCGGATAGCCTGCATGGCTTTGCGCCGACGATTCGAGGGATCGCGCGCACCACCGCGGAGGTCTCGGTTTATCAGAATGGTTACAGCATTTATAAAACCACCGTCGCTCCCGGCGCCTTTGAAATTAACGATCTGTACGCCACCGGCAGCGCCGGCGACCTGTACGTCAACATTAAAGAGTCTGACGGCAGCGAGCAAAACTTTGTGGTGCCTTTCGCGTCGCTGGCGATCCTGCAACGTGAGGGCCAGCTGGACTATGCGCTGAGCAGCGGCAGGACGCGATCGGGTAGCTCCGACGATAAAGAATATAACTTTATTCAGTCTTCCCTGGCCTATGGCGCCACCAGCAACATCACTCTTTATACTGGTTTCCAGCAGGCGGAAGATAAATATACCAACCTGTTGTTAGGCGCTGGCTTTAATCTCGGTACTATCGGTGCGCTGTCGTTTGATGGCTCTCAGTCGTGGGCCGACGTGAAAACCAGCGATACGGCCTCGTCAACCAGTAAAGAGCAAGGGCAATCGTATCGCGTCCGCTTCAGTAAAAGCTTTCTGCAGACGGGCACCAGCTTTTCCGTGGCCGGTTATCGCTACTCCACCTCGGGATATTATTCGTTTCAGGACTTTGTCGATAACTCTTCCACACAGGGCGACTGCTGTACGCAGAGCGGCAGAACGAAAGGCCGATTTGACGCATCGCTGTCGCAGACGCTGTTTGGCTATGGTTCGCTCTCGCTTTCGTTGGTCAATGAGACCTACTGGGACAGTTCGCGTATGGAATCGGTGGGCGTGGGTTATAGCGGGTCGATTGGCAAGGCCTCCTACTTTATTAACTATTCCTATAACCGCAATGTGCAAAGCAGCGATGACAGCGACAATAACCGGCCGGCCAGCGATACGGTCGTCTCCCTGACGTTAAGTATTCCGCTTGGTGAGACGCTTTCGGCAAATTACACCCTGAACCATGGTCGGCATAACGACACCACGCACAGCGTGGGGCTCAACGGCTCGGCGTTCGAGGATCGCTCCCTGAACTGGAGCTTGATGGAAGGGTACAACACGCAGGATAAAAGCACCTCCGGTAACCTCAGCGTCAACTACCAGAGTTCGAAAGGGGATGTGGCTGGCGGCTATGGCTACGACCGCTACAGCAATCACTACAACTATTCGCTGCGCGGGGGCATGGTCGCCCATGCGGGCGGACTCACGCTATCACGCTTTCTGGGCGAGAGTTCTGCGCTGGTCGAAACGCCTGGCGTCAGCGATGTGACAGTGCGCGGTCAGACAAACGTGACGACGGATGCCGCCGGATATGCGGTGGTGCCTTACGTCCGTCCGTACCATCGTAACAGCCTGGCGCTGGATGAACAGGAAATACCTGGCGCTGAAGTGGATAACGTCGCGAGAACGGTGGTTCCGACGCGCAATGCGATCGTCAAAGTGAAGTACGACACGCGAATTGGCTATAAGGCGATGCTCACCCTGCGTACCCGCAATGGCGTGGTGCCTTTCGGCGCGCTGGTGACCCTCGATAATGATCACGGTAGCGCGTCGCGCAGCAATATCGTTGGCGATGAGGGGCAGGTGTATCTGACGGGGCTGCAGAAAAAAGGCCAGCTGTTAGCGCGCTGGGGGGAGAAAAGCAGTGAGCAGTGCACCGTTCATTATGACTTCTCCAGCATGGCTCTTGGCGACGATATTCTGTTCTATCAGGCCGAATGTCGGTAATGGATGCAGGTTTTCAACATGGAAGAGGGGCTGATATGAATATGCGAGACGGCAGCACAAGGGGCCTCCTGGTGGCCAGCCTTTTGCTGCTCTCCCTTCCGGCGCTGGCTTATGAGGGCAGCAGCACGGTCAATTTTAACGTCACGGGCACCATCGAAGCGCCTTCCTGTGAGGTGGCCGTGGAGCCGTCGAACAGTATCGATTTAGGCACCGTCTCCTCGCAGACGTTCTCCGGACATGCCGGGGCGAGCGGCGCCAGCGTGCCGGTTAAGCTGGTCTTTTCCAGCTGTTCCGCCGATGCGTCGGCGGTGACCATCGCGTTTAGCGGCACCAGCTTCGATAGCACCCACGCTTCAATCTATAAAAACTTCCAGACTGGCAGCAGCGGTGCCAGCGGCGTCGGTTTGCAGTTGCAGAGCATGGCCGACCAGCAGCCCCTTGGCCCCGGCGACCAGTATCTCTATACCTTTGGGGACGATGCGGATATCCATACCTTTAATATGGTGGCACGTATGTATTCGCCCTATGGCCAGGCGAACCCCGGCATCGTCGGGTTTACCGCCACGTTTGATGTGGTCTACAAATAATATTTCGACAGGGATGAGTATGAAAAAACTGATCTTCTTATGCATGCTGGTACTGTGCCCCCTCTATAGCTGGGCGACCTGCAGCGGAACTAACTCTGGCGATGTCTCAATGACCAACCTGCCGGAAAAGATCCTGGTCAACGCCGGGAGCTATACCGCCGGCACCGTGCTGTATGACTCGGGAAAAATTACCCGCGCGCAAACAGCATTTACCAACTGTCAGGGCAACGTCTATGCGGTATTTGCCTGGTCCTCGAACAATGCCGGGGCGCTGATAGGGGATAATATCTATGCCACCTCGGTGCAGGGGATTGGCCTCCGCGTCAAGGTGTGGCTCAATATCAGCGGTGAATATGAAGGTGATACTGATGATTTCAGCCCCGACTCGCAGGTACATTATATCGGGGATGTGAACTATTACCTCGGTAAGCCTACCGGTCTGTTTGATTATTATGCCTCGACCCATTACACCCCGGCATATCAGCTGCAGCTGGTGGCCACCGGCGGCGCTATTGCCAGCAACAGTCAATTATCGTTCAGCGATCCGGTGGCCACGGTATCGGCAAAAGATAATGGCGGGACAATCTCCATTTCCCGGCTGCACATTAGCGGCACCACCAGCATCCAGATGATCCCGATGGGATGCATCGTTAGTAGCAATAATCTCAGTTTTTCCATGGGCAGCATCAATGCCAGCGAGTTTAACACGGCGACGAAAGTGGGGTCAGCACGCCAGTCTTTGACTCTCTCCTGCGAACCGGGGACCAACGTCTCAATGAGAGTGGCGGCGGCGCAAGCGAGTGGGGATAACCCTGGCAACACGGTGATGGCCTTAACGGCAGGGGAGAATGTCGCCACCGGGGTGGGGGTTCAGTTGAATATGGATGGCGAAGCGCTGCCGTTAAATACCGATATCAGCCTCTATACTTCGAGCCGCACGACGGTGACCAACAGCGGCGCGGACGCCAGCTACAGCTATTTCACCAATCCCGACAGCCCCGGAGGCGCAGCGGCCATGCAGACGCTCGCTTTATCCACTAACTATTACAGGACGGGGAGCGCGGTGACCGCGGGGACAGCCAACGCCACCGGGGTGATCACCTTTACTTATAACTGAGGGGAGAATCCCTTCCCCGAACGATGCCGGGGAAGGGAGAGGACGATTAATGCGCCTGGCCGCGTTCGATACCGATCCCGGTTTGTGAACGGATAAACTGGGCGCGGAACTGCTCGCGCTCGCGCATCCCTTCCGGTGAGTTATCGGTGGCGGAGAAGACCCAGATGCCAATGAACGCGATGGCAATGGAGAACAGCGCCGGATATTCATACGGGAACAGCGCTTTCTCATGGCCGAGGATCTGCACCCAAATGGTGGGGCCGAGGATCATCAGAATGACCGCAGTCAGCAGGCCCAGCCAGCCGCCGACCATCGCGCCGCGGGTGGTCAGCTTCGACCAGTACATCGACAGCAGAATAATCGGGAAGTTACAGCTGGCGGCGATGGAGAAGGCCAGGCCGACCATGAAAGCAATATTCTGATTTTCAAACAGAATACCCAGCAGAATGGCCACCACCCCAAGGATCAGTACGGTGATCTTGGAGACCTTCAGCTCCTGACGCTCGGTCGCGCCCTTGCGGAAGACGTTGGCGTACAGGTCGTGCGACACCGCTGACGCGCCGGCGAGGGTCAGGCCCGCCACCACCGCCAGGATAGTGGCGAAGGCTACCGCAGAGATAAAGCCGAGGAACAGGTTGCCGCCAACCGCATCCGCCAGGTGCACCGCCGCCATGTTATTGCCGCCGATAAGCTGTCCGGCCGCGTCTTTAAACGCCGGGTTCGCGCCGACCAGCATGATGGCGCCGAAGCCGATGATAAAGGTCAGGATATAGAAATAGCCCATAAAACCGGTGGCGTAGAAGACGCTTTTACGCGCTTCTTTGGCGTCGCTCACGGTAAAGAAGCGCATCAGAATATGCGGCAGGCCAGCGGTACCGAACATCAGACCCAGACCCAGAGAGAGCGCGGATATCGGATCTTTCACCAGTCCGCCGGGACTCATAATCGCCGCCCCTTTCGGGTGGACCGCCATCGCCTCGGTAAACAGGTTATTGAAGCTGAAGCCGACGTGCTTCATGACCATAAAGGCCATAAAACTGGCGCCGCACAGCAGCAGAACCGCTTTAATAATCTGCACCCAGGTGGTCGCCAGCATGCCGCCGAACAGGACATAGAGCACCATCAGCACGCCAACCAGCACTACGGCGACATGGTAATTAAGGCCGAACAGCAGCTGGATCAGCTTGCCGGCGCCCACCATCTGGGCAATCAGATACAGGGCCACCACCACCAGCGAACCGCAGGCGGAGAGGGTGCGGATCGGCCCCTGCTTCAGGCGGTAAGAGGCGACGTCGGCAAAAGTATAGCGGCCAAGATTGCGCAGACGTTCAGCAATTAGAAACAGGATAATCGGCCAGCCGACGAGAAAGCCCAGCGAGTAGATCAGCCCATCGTAGCCGGAGGTATACACCAGCGCGGAGATACCGAGGAACGACGCCGCTGACATAAAGTCGCCGGCAATCGCCAGCCCGTTCTGGAAGCCGGTAATATTGCCGCCGGCGGTGTAGTAATCGCTGCGCGAACGCACCCGTTTTGAGGCCCAGTAGGTGATGTACAGCGTCAGGGCGACGAAAATCAGGAACATGACAATCGCCTGCCAGTTGGTCGGCTGGCGCTGTACCGCGCCGGTAATAGCGTCTGCGGCGTGAGCGCCGAGGGGCAGCAGCGTGGCGGCGAGCGCCGTCAGGACTCTCTTGATCATGCTTTTACCTCGTTGAGAACGCTTTTGGTCAAACGGTCGAATTCACCGTTAGCTCGCCAGACATAAATACCGGTCAGGATAAACGAAATGACGATCACGCCAATGCCGAGCGGGATCCCGCGGGTGACGCTGGTTCCGGCGTGCAGCGGGGTGCCGAGCCAGCCGGGTGCAAAGGCGATAAGCAAAATAAAGCCCACGTAGATCACTAACATAATCACTGACAGAATGGCGGCAAACCGTTGCCGTGATGCAACTAACTCCCTGAAATGCGCACTATTTTCTATCCGCTGACAAAGTTGTTCATTCATCTTAGCGTCTCCAGAGGTCTCCCTTTCGTCATCCACTCGGCGGACGCTGGCGACAGCAACCCCTCCGGCGACGGAGCCGGGACAGGTGTTGCTGACGGCGTTCCTGCGAGTGAAATCCTGGGGGAGGGACTTATTTTTATCCTCTCCCCGGAAGGGGAGAGGGTGTAGGGAATCGGTCCTTACTTACGATGGCATGGTAATGGCCTGCTTCTCTTCGAGCAGTTTTTCCACGACGCCAGGATCGGCGAGGGTCGAGGTATCGCCGAGGTTGCTGGTGTCGCCTGCGGCAATCTTACGCAGAATGCGGCGCATGATTTTGCCCGAGCGGGTTTTCGGCAGCGAATCGGTCCAGTGCAGCACATCCGGCGTCGCCAGCGGACCGATCTCTTTGCGTACCCAGTTACGCACTTCGGCATACAGCTCCGGCGTCGGTTCTTCGCCGTGATTGAGCGTCACGTAGGCATAGATGGCCTGGCCTTTGATGTTATGCGGGATCCCCACCACCGCCGCTTCGGCGATTTTTGGGTGCGACACCAGCGCCGATTCGATCTCGGCGGTCCCCAGACGGTGTCCGGAGACGTTCAGGACGTCATCGACCCGGCCGGTGATCCAGTAATAGCCATCTTCATCACGACGCGCGCCGTCGCCGCTAAAGTACATATTTTTGAAGGTGGAGAAGTAAGTTTGCTCAAAGCGCTCATGGTCGCCGAACAGGGTACGCGCCTGGCCGGGCCAGGAGTCGGCGATGGCGAGGTTGCCCTCGGTGGCGCCATCCAGCGGCAGGCCTTCGTTATCCACCAGCACCGGCTGGACACCGAAGAACGGATGCGTCGCGGAGCCGGCCTTCAGCTCAATCGCGCCCGGCAGCGGAGTGATCATAAAGCCGCCGGTTTCGGTCTGCCACCAGGTGTCCATCACCGGGCACTTCTCGTTACCGATCTTCTTCCAGTACCACTCCCAGGCTTCCGGGTTAATCGGTTCGCCGACCGAGCCAAGAATGCGCAGCGAGGAGCGGTCTGTGCCTTCGATAGCTTTGTCGCCTTCCGCCATCAGGGCGCGAATAGCCGTCGGGGCGGTATAGAGAATGCTGACCTTATGCTTATCGACGACCTGGCACATGCGCGCCGGCGTAGGCCAGTTCGGCACCCCTTCGAACATCAGGGTGGTGGCGCCGCAGGCCAGTGGGCCGTACAGCAGATAGCTATGGCCGGTGACCCAGCCCACGTCGGCGGTGCACCAATAAATATCGCCCGGATGGTAGTCGAAAACGTATTTAAAGGTGGTGGCCGCATAGACCAGATAGCCGCCGGTGGTGTGCAGCACCCCTTTCGGTTTACCGGTGGAGCCGGAGGTATAGAGGATGAACAGCGGATCTTCGGCGTTCATTTCGACGGGCCGGTGTTCGGCGCTGGCGTTCGCAATCAGGTCGCCCCACCACAGATCGCGGCCTTCCTGCCAGTCGATATTGCCGCCGGTGCGTTTCAGGACCACCACGTGCTCAATGCTTTTCACGTTCGGGTTTTTCAGCGCGTCATCGACGTTTTTCTTCAGCGGGATGGCGCGACCGGCGCGCAGCCCTTCGTCAGCGGTGATCACCAGGCGTGAGCTGGAGTCGATAATGCGTCCGGCCACCGCCTCCGGCGAGAAGCCGCCGAAAATGACCGAGTGGATTGCCCCGATGCGGGCGCAGGCCAGCATCGCCACCGCGGCTTCCGGCACCATCGGCATATAGATAGCAACCACGTCGCCTTTTTTAATCCCGAGGTCGAGCAGCACATTGGCGAAACGGCACACGTCGGCATGCAGTTCACGGTAGGTGATGTGCTTGCTTTGGCTGGCGTCATCGCCTTCCCAGATGATGGCGGTTTGATCGCCGCGTTCGGCGAGGTGGCGGTCGAGACAGTTAGCGGCGAGGTTCAGGGTGCCATCTTCATACCATTTGATGGAAATATTACCCGGTGCGAAGGAGGTGTTCTTTACACGGGTATAGGGCCGCATCCAGTCAAGGATCTTGCCCTGCTCGCCCCAAAATGTATCAGGGTCGGTTATGGATTGTTGGTACTGCGCCTTGTACTGATCCGGGTTAATCAGGCAACGTTCCGCAATATTAGCGGGAATAGGGTGTTTGTGAATTTGGCTCATGGCTTTTTTTCTCCTTTGAACTTGTTAAATATATGTCAAACAAACGTTAAGAGGAGGGGTTTTGACAGCTTTGTTTGTTAATTGGGGGGCAGATCACGCAATGATTAAACTGGGTGAAATTTCATCAAATGAAACTTTGAAGCGAAATAATTACGCAAATGAATTTATAGAAACGGAAGCTGTGAAATTTTTTTTATTACAAATACTTATGCAATATAACTGGGGGAAATTCGCTGCTTTATGCATAAAAGCAGAGGAAAGCCCTGTTCTTAAAGGCTTGCGCAGCATGCCGTGCAAATGATACTGATATTGCGCGTTAAATAACCCCACAAAGCAACGCAACACAATTCATACCCCCTGCAGTGGGTACCATGACGAAAAGGAATGGTGCCTTTCATTGAGGAAGTCAGTAGTGAAGAAAACAAAAAAAGTCAGTCTGGCCTGGCAAATTTTGCTAGCCCTGGTGCTGGGTATCCTTCTGGGCAGTTATCTGCATTACCACGCTGAAAGTCGCGATTGGTTAATTAGCAATTTGCTGACGCCGGCGGGCGATATCTTTATCCATCTGATTAAAATGATCGTGGTCCCGATTGTCATTTCGACCCTGGTGGTCGGGATTGCCGGCGTGGGTGACGCCAAACAGTTAGGGCGGATCGGTGCCAAAACCATTATCTATTTCGAAGTGATCACCACGGTGGCGATTGTGCTGGGTATCACCCTGGCCAACGTCTTCCAGCCGGGGACGGGCATTGATATGTCGCAGCTGGCGGCAGTTGATATTTCGAAATATCAGAACACCACCGCCGAAGTGCAGAGCCATGCGCACGGCCTGATGGGCACCATCCTGTCGCTGGTGCCGACCAATATCGTGGCATCGATGGCGAAAGGCGATATGCTGCCGATTATCTTCTTCTCGGTGCTGTTTGGCCTGGGGCTCTCCTCGCTGCCGGCGACCCACCGTGAGCCGCTGGTGACGGTCTTCCGCTCTATCTCCGAGACCATGTTTAAAGTCACCCATATGGTGATGCGCTATGCGCCGGTCGGGGTATTCGCCCTGATTTCGGTAACCGTCGCCACCTTCGGTTTCGCCTCGCTGTGGCCGCTGGCCAAGCTAGTGTTGCTGGTTTACTTTGCGATCCTGTTCTTCGCGCTGGTGGTGCTGGGGATTGTCGCGCGCCTGTGTGGTCTGAGCATCTGGATCCTGATCCGCATCCTGAAAGATGAGCTGATTCTGGCTTATTCTACCGCCAGTTCGGAGAGCGTACTGCCGCGCATTATTGAGAAGATGGAAGCCTACGGCGCGCCGGCGTCGATCACCAGCTTTGTGGTGCCGACCGGTTACTCCTTCAACCTCGATGGTTCAACGCTGTATCAGAGCATCGCGGCGATCTTTATCGCCCAGCTGTACGGTATTGACCTCTCTATCTGGCAGGAGATTACCCTGGTGCTGACCCTGATGGTGACCTCGAAAGGGATCGCCGGCGTGCCGGGCGTCTCCTTCGTGGTGCTGCTGGCCACCCTGGGTAGCGTCGGGATCCCGCTGGAAGGGCTTGCCTTTATTGCCGGCGTCGACCGTATCCTCGACATGGCGCGTACCGCGCTGAACGTGGTGGGTAATGCGCTGGCGGTGCTGGTTATCGCCAAGTGGGAGCATAAGTTCGACCGCAAAAAAGCGCTGGCGTATGAACGCGAAGTGCTGGGCAAGTTTGATAAAACCGCCCAATAAAACACAAAGCCCGGCGCGATAGCGCCGGGCTTTTTCTTATCCTTTACTGATCCGGTCAAACTCTTCGCAGCCGGTATCAAACCCCTCCAGGCAACTGACGTTGAGCCAGTGCAGCGCCTTCTGCTTATTCGGTTCGATAAAGCCTTTTTCTCCCTGCTGGAACATCATCCCGGCCCAGTATTCGGCATAGCCGGTGCGGGAAAGTGATGAACTGCCTTTGAAGTATTCGCTTGCTTTCACATCATCCTCCGGGCCGTGTACGCCGCTGGCGTAGATCAGCCCCAGCAGCATCTGGGCATCTACCGCCGCATCGCTTTCGCTATCCCGGGCAGCATCCTGCAGCAGCGTGATGGCGTGCGCTACGTCGGTGGCGCCAGCCTGACGGTTGACCAGCACCCGCGCGAGGACGATCTCTCCGGATTTACTGCCGGCCTCGACGGCTTTTTCCGCCAGCTGGCGGGCCTGCGGATAGTCCGCCTGTTGGGGGTTACGGATTTTGAGCTGCGCCAGCAGCGCCAGCGCATCGCCATCGCCCTGGGCGGCCGCCTTCTGCGCCCAGTATTCGGCTTTTTGATAATCGCCGGAGCTGACCCAGGTATCGGCAAGGTAATATTGCGCGCGTCGATCGCCGGCTTCGGCCTGCTGTTGATACTGACTGCCAGGTTCGGTGGCCACCGCTGCGCCGCTGGTGAAAACCAGTAGAAATAAAAAGAGGTATTTCATTTGTATTTATTATCAGTAAGGAACATAGCGCGCAGTATAAAGGGAGGCGAAAAAGAAGAAAATGGCGGGTATCGGTAGGTAGGGCCGATTTGCGCTACCTGACCGTAGGCCCGCGCAAGCGCAGCGCCGCCGGGCGACAGACTGTGGACACGGAGCCGCTTGTGTGCCGGGTGGCGGCTGCGCCTGACCCGGCCTACGGATGGAGATGCTCCTGCCAACCGTAGGCCCGCGCAAGCGCAGCGCCGCCGGGCGACAGACTGTGGACACGGAGCCGTTTATGTGCCGGGTGGCGGCTGCGCCTGACCCGGCCTACGCATCGCGCGAGCCGGGTCAGACCGCCGAACCTTAACCCATCGCGCTTTCGCGCAGGCGGGATTTCAGCTTGTTGTACTCGTCGATCACGTACTGTTCCGCGGCGCGCTGATCGGCAATCCGCTCAACGTTGACCGCGCAGTACTTGTACTCCGGCGTTTTGGTTATCGGACTCAGGTTCTCTGAGACCAGTTCGTTACAGGCGCCGATCCACCACTGGTAGGTCATGTACACCGCGCCTTTATTCGGCCGATCGCTGACCTGCGCGCGGGTGATGATGCGCCCCTTACGCGAATTGACCCATACCAGCTCTTCATCTTCGATGCCTAGCCGTTCGGCGTCGGCGGTGTTGATTTGCGCATAGCCTGGTTCATCCGCCAGCGCCGCCAGCGCCGCGCAGTTACCGGTCATTGAACGGCACGAGTAATGGCCGACCTCGCGCACCGTCGACAATACCATCGGGTACTCATCGGTAAGCTTATCGATCGGCGCGACCCAGTCGCAGGTGAAGAACTGCGCCAGTCCGTTCGGGGTATCGAACTTCTCTTTAAACAGATACGACGTTCCCTGATCGGCGTCGGACTCATCGCGGCACGGCCACATGACATAGCCGAGCTCACCCATTTTCTCGTAGGTGGCGCCGTAGAAGTCCGGGCACAGATGCCGCAACTCGTCCCAGATCTCCTGGGTGTTGTTGTAATGCATCGGATAGCCCATCCGGGTGGCGATTTCGCTGATGATCTGCCAGTCGGTTTTCAGATCCCACTTCGGCTCCACCGCTTTAAAGAAGCGCTGGAAGCCGCGGTCCGCTGCGGTATACACGCCTTCGTGCTCGCCCCACGAGGTGGACGGCAGGATGACGTCGGCCGCGGAGGCGGTTTTGGTCATGAAAATGTCCTGGACGATAACCAGTTCCAGATCGTCGAACGCTTTGCGGACCGCCGAGAGTTCGGCGTCGGTCTGCAGCGGATCCTCACCCATAATGTACGCCGCCCGCACTTCACCGTGCGCCGCGCGGTGCGGCAATTCGCTGATGCGATAACCGGTATGCGCAGGCAGGCTTTCCACGCCCCAGGCTTTGGCGAATTTCTCGCGGTTCTCCGGGAACTTGACGTACTGATAGCCCGGATAGGTATCCGGTAGCGCACCCATATCGCAGGCGCCCTGAACGTTGTTCTGGCCGCGTACCGGGTTGACGCCGACGCTCGGCTTGCCGAGGTTGCCGGTGAGGATCGCGAGGCTGGTCAGCGACCGCACCGTCTCCACGCCCTGGTAGAACTGGGTGACGCCCATGCCCCACAGGATGGCGGCGGATTTGGCGCTGGCATACATCCGGGCGCAGGCGCGGATCTCCTGGGCGCTGACCCCGGTGATCTCCTCCACCGACTCCGGCGTATAGCCTTCAACGATTTTGCGATACTCCTCGAAGCCTTCGGAACGGCTGGCGACGAAGGATTTATCGTACAGATCCTCTTCAATAATCACGTGGCCAATGGCGTTGAGCAGCGCGATGTTCGAGCCGTTCTTCAGCGCAATGTGCATATCGGCGATGCGCGCGGTTTCAATTTTGCGCGGGTCGCAGACGATAATTTTCGCCCCGTTGCGTTTAGCGTTAATGACGTGATTCGCCACGATAGGGTGGGAATCCGCCGGGTTGTAACCGAAGATAAACACCAGATCGGTGTTATCAATCTCCGTGATGGCATTACTCATGGCGCCGTTACCGACCGACTGGTGCAGACCTGCAACCGAAGGGCCGTGTCAGACGCGAGCGCAGCAATCGACGTTATTGGTACCAATAACGGCGCGCGCGAATTTTTGCATCACATAGTTGGTTTCATTACCGGTGCCGCGGGAGGAGCCGGTGGTTTGGATCGCATCCGGGCCATATTTGGCTTTAATGGCGCTGAGGCGGGTGGCGACGTAATCCAGCGCCTCGTCCCAGGAGACGGCTTCCAGCTTGCCGCCGCGTTGACGGCGGATCATGGGGGTTTTCAGGCGCGGCGTTAGGATCTGGGTATCGTTAATGAAGTCCCAGCCATAATAGCCCTTCAGGCACAGGGTTCCCTGGTTGGTTTTCCCCTGCGCCGCTTCAGCCCGAACGATTTTGCCGTTATCGACCACCAGGTTGATTTTGCAACCTGATGCGCAATACGGGCAAACCGTGACGACTTTTTTCATCGGTATTGCTCCAGTTATTCAATGGGCGCGTTTGCGCTATCGCGCCGTCACTATGCATCTTCTATGCCATATTTTCATTGTGGGTATTCCTTGATGATACGCGGGTTTTTTGGGCGGAATGCTGACGAAAAACAGCCTGTCGACAGATTTGACGTGTCGATACCCTGGAGATGTGACGGCGCTTGAAAAAATGTCACCGGGAGAGGAATTTGTCGGCGCAGGCTTGCAGAATCGATCAGACTGACACTAATTCCCGGCGGGCAGAGGCAAAAATGAAACCAGTCATTTTAGTGGTGGATGATGACAGGGCAATGGGCGAGCTGCTCAGCGATGTGCTCGGCGCGCACGCGTTTGAAGTGCTTGTCAGCCAGACCGGCAACGACGCGCTGGCGACGGTGGCGCAGCGGGCGGATATTGCGCTGGTCTTACTGGACATGATCCTGCCGGATACCTATGGCCTGCAGGTGCTCCAGCAGCTGCAGCGCACGCGGCCTGAGCTGCCGGTGGTGATGCTCTCCGGTCTGGGCAGTGAGTCTGATGTGGTGGTGGGCCTGGAGATGGGCGCCGATGATTACATCGCCAAACCGTTCAGCTCGCGGGTGGTGGTCGCCCGGGTGAAAGCGGTACTGCGACGCAGCGGGGCGCTGGCCGGCGAGGCGTCGGGCGCCGGTGCTGGCCTGACGTTTAACGGCTGGCGGCTGGATACCACGCGCTGTGAACTGTATAACCCGCAGCAGCAGGCGATCCCGCTGACCCAGGGAGAATATGGCCTGCTGCTGGCGCTGGCGCAGAACGCGCGCCGGGTATTGAATCGCGAACAGCTGCTGGCGCTGACCCATAACGAAAGCACCGAGGTATTCGACCGGACCATCGATGTGCTGATCATGCGCCTGCGGCGCAAAATTGAGCTCAACCCGCATCAGCCGACGTTGATTAAAACCCTGCGCGGTCTGGGCTATGTCTTTTCCGCCGACGTGACCCACAGCGAGAAGGCGGCGTAGGGCGGGTTTGCTGCCAACCCGCTGTTGACTTTATTTGGCGCAGGGAGTTTACTTTTTTTATTAAAGTGACACTCTGGGTTAATCTATGGCAACAAAATTAAACTGGCTGCTGCAAAACAGCGCTCCCGGAGATGTGATCCTTCAGTCCTGGTTAAGCCAGCATGCCATCTCTCCCTCTCTGGCCTTTAAATACGCGCAAAGTGGCTGGTTAAAAAAAAGAGGCAACGGCGTATATGCGCGTGCGGGACGTGAGCCGGAGTGGAACGATGCATTAGCATGTTTGCAAAATCAGCTTGCCGCTCCGGTGTATGTTGCGGGGCTCAGTAGCTTAGTCTGGCAGGGCCGTTCACACTATCTACAGCTAAAACAAAACCAGTGCTGGCTTAGTGTGGAAAATAAAGCGCTGCTGCCGAAATGGTTCAGGGAATTCCCGGGTGTGGAGTGGATAGTCATATCGGGGAAAAAACTGCCGGTGCTGGATGATAGATACCGTGTAACGCTTGATATAAAAGGGAAAAAACTCATCGGCAGTGCGCCAGAACTGGCTGCTTACGAGTTGCTGAGCGCGGTGCCGGGGACCCTCTCATTTAACCACGCTGCAGAGCTTTTCCAGGGGCTGGTTAATCTTAATCCTCGTAAAGTAGAGTATCTTCTTTCCGTCAGCCAGTCCGTGCAGGCCAAGCGTTTGTATCTCTTCTTCGCCAGTTTTTACGAGCATGGCTGGCTCAAACGAATCGATAGCCAAAAAATCGATCTGGGAGCGGGCAAGCGGCAAATCGTGGAAAATGGAAAGTTCAATGCTCAATACCAAATCACAGTGCCTGAACGCTTTCAAAAGGAATAAAAAATATGGATATACAGGCGCCTTATTATCGGCAGGTTGCTCTGCTAATGCAGGTTTTACCCTATGTTGCTGTCGAACGGGAATTTGCGCTGAAAGGTGGCACTGCCATCAATCTCTTTATCCGCGATTTCCCTCGATTATCGGTGGATATCGACCTCGCCTGGGTGCCCCTGGAAAGCAGAGCCATCGCTTTACCTCATATACGGGATGCGCTTGCACGTATTGCCGCCAATCTGCAACAACAGGCAGGTATGAGCGCTGTATTACAAGCTAATCGTTCAGATGAGATGCGTGTCATTGTTACTACCGATAGCGCGCAAATAAAGATAGAGGTTTCACCGGTCGCCCGGGGAACATTATATCCACCACAGGAGCGAGAAGTGGTGGGGGCGGTAGAGGACGTTTTTGGCTATGCCAGCCTTCCAGTGGTTTCGTTGCCTGACCTCTACGGTGGAAAATTATGCGCGGCGCTGGATCGCCAGCATCCCAGAGATTTTTATGACGTGAAATTACTTCTTGATGCGCAGGAGCTTGACCGTCCCATTTTCAATGGGTTTATCGCGTATTTACTGAGCCATAATCGGCCTCTGGCTTAAGTGCTGAATCCTCGCTGGAAAGATATTGCTGAACCTTTTTACCGTGAATTCAGCGGGATGACATTTGAGACGATAGCCCTGGAGGAACTGACAGCAGTCCCCAACAGGATGATTGCTGCGTTAAAATCCTGTTTCACACAACAGGATGTCGATTTTTTACTGTCATTTAAACGAGGCGAACCAGACTGGCGTTTAGCGCCGGAAATGCGTATTCAGGATTTGCCTGCCGTGCAGTGGAAATTGCGCAATATTCATCAGATGCCAGCGATAAAACGCGCTGAGTCATTAGATAAACTGGAAAAGGTGCTGGCCGAGTGGCGCAGTTAGTTACCTGGCCCGCCCTTGTTGAACTCAGCGTAAAACAGGCGTGATTTGAATAAACCGTATCCCTTTTCTCGCCATGACACGCCGTTCTCCTGTGGCATCGCCCTGATAGCGGGATCTACTCGATCTAAACATTCTGCAATTGTATAAACGTCTGCAGCTCAGGGAGCGTTTTGGCGCCGTCGATCGCATTGGCGGCCTGCAGGCTGGCGCGGGCGCAAGCGTGAGCCAGCTGCAGACTGGCGGTTAACGGCCAGCGTTCGTGACTGCCATACAGCAGACCGGCGCAGAAGGCGTCCCCCGCGCCGACGCTGCCGATAATCTCCTCCGGCGGTAGCCGCCATGACGGTACCCAGCGCCCGGCTTCGGTACGGGAGACGCCCCATGCCCCCTCCGGACAATGGATCACTACCCGCTGGCGTACGCCGGCGTCAAGCAATGCGCTGGCGGCGCGGGCGATATTGGCGACGTGCGGCTCGCCGTTGGGTAGACGAATCTCCAGCCCGCTAAACTCGCTGGCTTCCAGTTCATTGATGGTCAGGTAGTCAAGATGCTTCAGCGCCGGCAGGACCAGCGGCCGGTAGCGCGGGTCGCCCTTGCGCGACACCAGATCGAGGGACACCTCATAGCCTCGCTCGCGCATCTGCGCCAGCAGTCGCGCGCTGCGGGTGCCGTACACTTCATCGGGGCGATCGAGGCTTTCGAGCAGCAGCAGATAGCCGAGATGGAAAATTTTCAGCGGCGCATCCAGCGGCTCAAAAGCCGGGAGATCAAGCAGGCGGTTGGCGCCGGGAGAGTGAAAGAAAGTGCGCTGGCCTTCGGCGTCGGTCATCACCTGGGTCATCGAGGTGGGGGCGGAGCTGGTGCGCTGTACGAGCTGGCGATTGATATGGTACTGATCGAGCATGGCGGTGATGTAGTCGCCATCGTTATCCTCGCCAATCAGGCCGACCGCCTGCAGCGGCAGCCCGGCGTGCATTTTGGCCAGGGTCAGCAGGACATTCAGCGGCGCGCCGCCGGTGGCGCGTTCGCTATGGACAATTTCCACCAGCCAGCCGCGCTCCGGCCACTGCCTGATCTGGTGGACATGATCGACCAGCATGTTGCCTGCGGCAATAATGCCTTTCCGTTCCATGATCGCTACTCCGCGCCGTCATATTCGTTAAGCGTAGCGCACAATCGGCGGAACGATTGTGCGCCTGGTTGCGCTTATTTCACGGTCCAGCCTTTGTAAGAGCTGACGTTATTTTTGTCGATCATCGTCACCGGGATCAGTACCGGCGCGGTCGGCGCAGGTTTGCCCTGCAGGATGTCGTAGCCAATCTCCACCGCCTTCGCTGCCATCACCTGTGGGTCCTGCGCTGGGGTGGCGACGAACAGCGAGTTCTTACGCTTCAGCGCCTCTTCGCCGTCCGGGCTGCCGTCGACGCCGACGATGAAGAACTCGCTGCGCTGCGCCTGTTTCGCTGCCAGATCGGCACCAATCGCCGTCGGATCGTTGATCGCGAACACGCCGTCAATCTTCGGATTGGCCGCCAGCAGGGAGGTCATCACCTCCAGGCCGCCTTCCCGGCTGCCTTTGGCGTTCTGGTTGGCGGAGAGGATTTTAATGTCCGGGTGTTTTTTGAACTCCGTTTCGCAGCCTTCGACGCGGTTTTGTACGGCGGAGACCGGCGGCCCGTTGATGATCACCACGTTGCCTTTGTTGTTCAGGCGGTCGCTAATGTATTTACAGGCCAGCTCGCCCGCCTGGGTGTTATCGGAGGTGATGGTGGCGTCGGCCCCTTCGGCGGCGACGTCAACCGCCACCACCACGATCCCGGCCTCTTTGGCCCGCTTCACCGCCGGGCCAATGCCTTTCGAATCGGCGGCGTTGAGGATGATCATATCGACTTTGGCGGCGATAAAGTTATCGATCTGCGCCACCTGCTGGCCCAGATCGTAGCCGCTGGAGACCAGCGTCACTTTGACGTTATCCCCCGCCAGCTTGCGGGCCTCCAGCTCCGCCCCTTTGGTGATCTGTACAAAGAACGGGTTGGCAAGGTCGCCCACCGTCACGCCAATCGCTTTCAGCTCTTTGGCCGACGCAAAAGGGGAGGCGGCCAGCAGCGCGCCAGCACACAGCGCGGTGACTATCGGTTTTAAACGCATTCGCTTTTCCTCGCAGGTAAGATGTTGTTGTTATGCACTTTGATGATGTCGGGTACGGTATTTGTCGATCAGCACCGCAATGATGATCACCGCCCCTTTGATCACCAGTTGCCAGAAGTAGGAGACCCCCATCAGGGTCATGCCGTTATTGAGGGTGGCGATAATTAGCGCCCCCACCAGCGTACCGGTGATGGTGCCGATACCGCCGACGAAGCTGGTGCCGCCGAGAATGACCGCGGCGATGGCGTCCAGCTCGTAGCCGACGCCGAGGTTGCCGTTGGCGCTGTACAGCCGCGAAGCGCTCATCACCCCGCCAAGGCCGGAGAGCAGGCCGCTCATGCCATAGACAAACAGCAGCACCAGCCAGACTTTGATGCCGGTCAGCCGCGCCGCCTGCATGTTGCCGCCCACCGCGTAGATATGCACCCCAAGGGTGGTGCGGCGCAGGATAAACCAGCACACCGCGATCACCGCCAGGGCGATGACTACCAGCCACGGCACCGGGCCGAGGTAGTCATTGCCGATCCACTCGAAGCTGATATCGGAGTTGATCACCGTGGTGCCGTCGGCCAGCAGATAGGCGGCGCCGCGCAGCGCCGTGTAGGTGCCGAGGGTGACGATAAACGGCGGCAGCCCGGCGAAGGCGACCAGCGCGCCGTTGAACAGGCCGAGCAGCAGGCCGAGCATCAGCGCCGCCGGAATCGACAGCAACGCAAACGCCGGGATCAGCGACACCACCATCGCGGCCACTGCGGTGGTGCCAAGGATGGAGCCGACGGAAAGGTCAATGCCGCCGGTGAGGATGATGAAGGTCATTCCCGCCGCCAGCACAATGTTGATCGAGGCCTGGCGGGTGATATTCAGCAGATTGCTTTCCGTGAAAAAGTTGGGGGCGATAAAGCCGAAAACGGCGACGATCAGGATGAGTATCGGCAGAATGCCGACGGTCTGCATCAGGTCGCCCATCAACATTTTTTTCGCCGAAGCGGATTTCGCGACCGGCGCGGAGGTCTCTTTCGGTATGCTCATAGTTGCCCTGCCTTAAGGTGAGAATCGGTCACGCCGGTGGCCAGCGTCATGATACTTTCCTGGCTAATATCACCGGCCTGTAGCTCGCCGGCGATAACGCCCTCGCGCATCACATAGACCCGGTCGCTCATGCCCACCACTTCGGGCAGCTCGCTGGAGATCATCAGAATGGCGACGCCCTGGCGCGCCATGTCGTTCATGATGCGGTAAATTTCGCTTTTCGCGCCGACGTCGACGCCGCGGGTGGGTTCATCGAGGATTAGAATGCGCGGGCCAATCGCCACCCAGCGCGAAATTAACAGCTTCTGCTGGTTGCCGCCGGACAGTCCGCCGGCGCGCACCTGGGCGTGCGGCACGCGGATGTTAAGCAACTGGATGGCGTCATCGGAGATGGTTTGCGCCTTCCGGCGGTTGAGCATCCCCCAGGTCGCGTCGCGCTCCAGCGTCGCCATGGTGATGTTTTCCTGGGCTGCCAGTTCGAGAAACAACCCCTGTTCTTTGCGGTTTTCGGTCAGAAAGCCGATCCCGAGGTCGATGGCTTCCCGCGGCGAGTGGATCACCACCGGCTCGCCGTCGATCTCAATCACCCCGGCGGTGGCTTTGCGCACCCCGAAGATCAGCTGCGCCAGTTCGGAACGCCCGGCGCCGACCAGCCCGGCGAGGCCGACGATTTCGCCGGCATGCACCACCAGGCTGCTGGGCTTAATCTTGCCGCCATCGGTCAGATCCTCGACCCGCAGGCGCGGCTGGCCGCGGGGAATGTCCCGTTCTTTATTGAACAGATCGCTGAGCGGCCGACCGACCATCATGCGCACCAGCTCCGTCGCGTTGAGCTTGTCGCGCACCAGGCTGCCGACATACTGCCCATCGCGCAGGACGCTGACCCGGTCGGAGAGCTCATACACTTCCGCCATGCGGTGGCTGATATAGATGATCGCCATCCCCTCATCGCGCAGGCGCAGGATGAGCTCGAACAGGCGCTGGGTTTCCCGCGAGGAGAGGGCGGCGGTGGGTTCATCCATCACCAGAATGCGGCTTTGACGGTGCAGGGCGCGGGCGATCTCCACCTGCTGTTGTTCGGCGATGGTTAGGGTCATCACCCGGTCGCTGGCTTTGAACTGGGCGCCGAGACGGTCGATCACCGCCTGCGCCTGGCTGAGCATGGCTTTGCGCTGCACCAGACCACCGCGCGCCAGCTCGCTGCCGAGGAAAATGTTTTCCGCGACGGTCAGGTTCGGCGCCAGCTGCATCTCCTGGTAGATCAATGTGATCCCGGCGGCCAGCGCGTCCTTGGGGCCGCGGATCGTTTGCGGTTTTCCGTCGATCAGGATCTCGCCGCTGGTGGCGGTATAGGCGCCGGCGAGGATCTTCATCAGCGTGCTTTTTCCGGCGCCGTTCTCCCCCATCAGGGCATGGATCTCGCCGGGCCAGACCGTCAGGTCGACGCCCTTCAGCGCGTAGAATTTGCCAAAAACTTTGGCGATATGGCGCATTTCCAGTACCGGCATGGCGGTCATCGCGGCGCTCCTGTCTGTAAGAACAATAGCTGCAGTCCACCACCGGAAAATAAATGCAGAATGTCAGAATCCATTCATATTTGTCATAGTGATAAATAGTTAACCGCGATCACAGTTACGCGGCGTCATTTTCTGCACCGTCACGCTTATCTGCCGACCGATCCTTCACCGGAGTTGTTATGACCGCTCGCCGACACCCGTTTTTCACCAGCGCCCGTGGCCGCCTGCTCTCCTTTAATCTGCTGATGGGCGTGGTCACCCTGTTGGTCAGCGGCGTGGCGGTGTTCGGCTTTCACCACGCCAGCCAGCTGCAGGAGCAGGTGCAGCGCCAGACTCTCAACGACATGCGCGGCAGTATGGATCTGGCGCGGGACACGGCGAATGTCGCCACGGCGGCGGTGCGCCTGTCGCAGGTGGTGGGGGCGCTGGAGTACAAAAGCGAAGCGGAACGGCTGCTGGCGACGCAGCAGGCGCTGAAGCACTCGCTGGCCCAGCTGGCGGCGGCCCCGCTGGCGCAGCAGGAGCAGGCGCGGGTGGCCAATATTATTCGCCGCAGCAACGCGCTGCAGCAGAGCGTGGCGGAGATGCTGGAGCGCGGCCAGCGCCGCCATCTGCAGCGCAATGCGCTGCTGAGTTCGCTTTACCAGAATCAGAGTAACCTGCGCCATCTCGCCGATCTTAACGATCGCGGCGGGGATAAGGCGATCGATCCGCGCCGGCTGGCCGAGATGGACCGGCTGATCGTGGCTGCGATCCATACCGTCACGCCGCGGTCGATCGTCCTGCTACTCGACCAGCTGCGCGGCGCCCTGCCGACACGCAGCGCCGATCCCGCGCTGGCGTTTGTCCTCCCTGATGTGACCCGCGAACTGGCGACGCTGGCCCCGCTGTCGGCCCAGCTGGAGGAGAGCGACCTGACGATCAGCTGGTACATGTATCACATCAAAGCGCTGGTCGCGTTGCTTAACGAAGATATCAATCAGTACGTGACCCGGGTGGCGGAAGCCTCAGAGCAGCGGGCGGCGCAGAGCCATCGGGAGCTGCGCTCCATCAGTATGTTTATTCTGCTTTCCGCGCTGCTGGCGCTGGCGATCACCGGCTGCGCCGGGTGGTACATCTACCGTAATCTCGGCTCGAACCTGACCGCCATCTCGCGGGCGATGTCGCGGCTGGCTCAGGGAGAGCCGAACGTCTCGGTGCCGGCCCTGCAGCGGCGCGACGAGCTGGGGGAGCTGGCGCGGGCCTTTAACGTTTTCGCCCGCAATATGGCGTCGCTGGAGCACACCACCCGGCTGCTGAAAGAGAAGACCAACCAGATGGAGATCGATCGGATTAAGCGCCAGGAGCTGGAGGAGGCGCTGCTGCATAGTCAGAAGATGAAGGCCGTCGGCCAGCTGACCGGAGGTCTGGCGCATGACTTTAACAACCTGCTGGCGGTGATTATCGGCAGCCTTGAGCTGGTGGAGCCGGATGCGCGCGATGCGCCGCGCCTCTCCAGGGCGCTGAAGGCGGCGGAGCGTGGGGCGCTTCTGACCCAGCGGCTGCTGGCCTTTTCGCGCAAGCAGGCGCTGCATCCCCAGGCGGTGGCGATGGCGCCGCTACTGGAGAACCTCAGCGAGCTGATGCGTCACTCCCTGCCGGCGACCTTAAGCCTGGAGATTGAGGCGCAGTCGCCGGCGTGGCCGGCATGGATAGACGTTGGCCAGCTGGAAAACGCCCTGATCAATCTGGTGATGAACGCCCGCGACGCCATGGCGGGGCGCGACGGGGTCATCAAAATACGCACCTGGAATCAGCGGGTCACCCGCAGCAGCGGCCAGCGGCAGGATATGGTGGCCCTGGAGGTGATCGATCATGGCAGCGGGATGTCGCAGGCGGTGAAAGCCCGGGTGTTTGAACCTTTCTTCACCACCAAAGCCACCGGCAGCGGCAGCGGCCTGGGGCTGTCGATGGTGTATGGCTTTGTGCGCCAGTCTGGCGGCCGGGTGGCGCTGGAGAGCGCGCCGGGGCAGGGGACGACGGTGCGGCTGCAGCTGCCGCGAGCGTTGACCGAGGTTGAGAAGGAGGTGGCGCCAGCGGTGGACGAGCCGTCCCCGGCGGGCGAGCGGCTGGCGCTGGTGCTGGAAGATGAAGAGGATGTCCGCCAGACGCTATGTGAACAGCTGCATCAGCTGGGCTGGCTGACGCTGGAAACCGCCAGCGGTGAAGAGGCGCTGCAGCTGCTGGAGGCCTCGCCGGATATTGCCCTGCTGATTAGCGATCTGATGCTGCCCGGCGCCCTGAGCGGCGCCGATGTGATCCATACCGCCCGACGCCGCTTTCCGGCGCTGCCGGTGCTGCTGATCAGCGGCCAGGATTTGCGTCCAGCGCAGAACCCGGCCCTGCCGGAGGTTGAGTGGCTGCGTAAGCCGTTTACCCGCGCCCAGCTGGCGCAGGCGCTGAGCGCGGCGTACGCGAGGATTTGAGATTCCTCCGCTACTCGGGGGGTGTACGCTTGATTAAGGTAGCGGCAGGACTCTGATGAGATTGGCCCCGATGAAACGTTACGCAACCGCACTGCTCTTTTGCACTCTGTCGCTGACCAGCCTGGCCGCTCGCGCCGATATTATCGATGACGCGATCGGCAATATTCAGCAAGCCATTAACGACGCCTATAACCCGGGCAGCAGTCGCTCCGATGACGACGACAGATACGATGACGATGGCCGGTATGATGACGGGCGCTATCAGGGGAGCCGTCAGCAGAGCCGTGACAGTCAGCGCCAGTATGACGAGCGGCAACGCCAGCTGGACGAGCGCCGCCGCCAGCTGGATGAACGCCAGCGTCAGCTCGACCGCGATCGTCGTCAGTTAGAAAGCGACCAGCGTCGGCTGGATGATAGCTACTGATCGCCCCCCGCAGGCCAGCGCTTAATCCAGCGCTATTTCCATCCCGTCATAGCCCGCTTCGAAACCTGTCGGCAGCGGGTTATCCATCATCCAGACGTCAAACTGGTGGCTGATATGGGTGAGGATCACCCGCGGACAGCCAATGACCTGGTTAAGGCTGCGGACGGTGTTTAGATCGTTATGGTTACGCGGGGTCTGCGCGCGCGGCTCATGACTGCAGTCGATGATCATCGCCTGCGGGCGGTTATTGAGCAAAAACTTCAGCGTCTTGTCCGGCAGCCCGGCGGTATCCGAGAGCCAGGCCAGCCGGCTGTGGGCCGACTCCAGCAGATAACCAAAGGTCAGCTTCGAGTGATTAAGGGGTAGGGGCGTCACCCGCAGCCCCTGCAGGTTAAACATCACAAACGGCGTGACGGTATGGCTAAAGTCAAGCAGACCGGGGTGTTTGAGCAGATCGTCGCAGCCGGCGTCATCCGGCGGGCCATAGACCGGAATCGACGCGCCGACTCCCCAGCGCAGCGGAAACAGCCCCTGCACATGATCCAGATGGTAGTGGGTCAGCAGCACCTGTTGAAAGCTGCCGGCGGGATGATGCTCCATCAGATCCGGTCGTCCGGCATCGAGCAGCGTCACGGCGCTGTTGAACGTGACCACTCCGCTACAGGGGCGGCGTCGGTGGCTCTCCTCGCGGCGTGCGCGGCGGCAGGCCGCGCAGTCGCAGCCGAAGACCGGCACCAGCTGAGCGCCGCCGGTGCCGGTTAAGCGGAGGGTCAGGCTCATCGTGTCACCTTTTGTTTATACCAGTTGATCCGCTTCGCGCGCCGCGTGGCTGCGAAGCAGGCGGAAAAATTCATCGACCGATTGTCGGAGACTGCCGTCGTTATTCAATGTCAGGCAGTTGTCCGGCTTATAGCGCGCGGCGCGTTCCAGACGCTGGGCGATTTCCAGCGCGTTTTCCCGGCCGCGCTGCTCCAGCCGCTGGCGCAGCACCGGCGGCGAGACGGCGAGACAGATCGGCACCAGCACCTCGCCGTAGCGTTCCCGGGCCAGCGCCAGATGGGCGCGGGAGCCGTTGGCCACCACGTCAAAGCCGGCGTGCAGCCAGAGGTCGATCTCCACGCCAATGCCATAGTAAGTATTGTTGGCGTGCCAGCTGAGAGCAAAAAGATGCTGCTCGGCGCGGGTAAAAAACTCATGTTCGCTGAGGGCGATATGATTCTCGCTGCCCGCGTTAAACGGGCGGGTTATGTAACGATGGGCCACCAGCAGCTGCGGGTGCTCGCGCTGGCGCAGCGCCGCCAGCAGGCTATCTTTACCGGAGCCGGAGGGGCCAACCAGCCAAATCAGTTTTCCTGGCATTAAAAGACCCTCTTTCCCTGGCGCCAGACATGGTCGATCTGGATATGTTCGCCGCGACGGTGCGCCAGCACCAGGTCGGCGCGTTTCCCCTCGGCGATGACGCCGCGATCGTCAAGGCCCAGCGCCTGCGCCGGATGCTGACTGACCAGACGGATCGCCTGTGGCAGGGTGAAGGCATTGTCCTCGGCGTCGGCGATGCGGAAAGCGGCATCCAGCAGGCTGGCGGGGTAATAGTCAGATGAGAGGATGTCCAGCAAACCGTGGCTCGCCAGCTGGTGGGCGGCGACGTTGCCGGAGTGGGAACCGCCGCGCACGATATTCGGCGCCCCCATCAGGACGTGCATCCCGTGCTGACGTGAAGCCTGCGCCGCGGCCAGCGTGGTGGGAAACTCGGCGATCACGCTCCCTAGCTGGTGGGATTCGGCCACATGCGCTTCGGTGGCGTCGTCGTGGCTGGCGAGGGCGATACGGCGGGCGCGGCACATGGCGGCGATGGTCTGGCGATTGGGCTGCGACCAGGTGGCGGCCAGAGCCATCTGCTCGGCTTCAAAACGGTCCATTTCGTCATGCGTCAGATGATATTTGCCCTGATAATAATCGCGGTACTTGCTGCGATCGGCGTACTGACGCTGGCCCGGCGAGTGGTCCATCAGAGAGACCATGCTCACCGACTCGCGATCGATCAGCTTTTCAAACAGCGGCAGCGTGGTGTGATGCGGCAGCTCGCAGCGCAGGTGCAGGCGGTGTTCGGCGCGGTTGAGACCGCGCTTTTGCGTCTCCTCCACGGCATTGACCATCTTCTCCAGATTCTCAAGACGATCGCCGCCATCGCGCACGTCGCCAATCGCCACGGCGTCCAGCACGGTGGTGATGCCGCTGGCGACCATCATGGCGTCATGGCTGCTCATCGCCGAGTGGGCCGGCCAGTCTACCTTCGGCCGCGGGGTAAAGAACTTGTCGAGGTTATCGGTATGCAGCTCGATAAGGCCCGGCAGCAGCCAGCCGTCTTCCCCATCCAGCGCCTGCGGCAGCCGGCTCTGGCTTTCGGCGAAGGCGAGGATGCGACCGTCATGGACTTCCAGCGAACCGTGGACCACCTCGTCGTCGAGAACCAGTTTTACGTTATTGATAATCATGCTGTCATTCCCATAGAGTGCAGTCGGTCGGCGACCTGACGGCGTACCCCTTCGTCATGGAAAATCCCCACGATGGCCGCGCCGCGCGCTTTGGCATCGTGGATCAGGTTGACCACGGCAGCACTGTTTTTGCCATCCAGTGAGGCGGTGGGTTCATCAAGGAGCAGGATCGGATAGTCGACCGCAAAACCGCGGGCGATGTTGACCCGCTGCTGCTCGCCGCCGGAAAAGGTGGACGGCGCAAGGTGCCACAGGCGTTCCGGAACGTTGAGGCGGGTCAGGAGCTGGGCGGCTTTGGCGGCGCTCGCTTCGCGCGGCGTCCCAAGATCGAGCAGCGGCTGCATCACCACCTCCAGCGCCGAAATGCGCGGGATCACCCGTAGAAACTGGCTGACCCAGCCGATGGTGGTTTTGCGCACTTCCAGCACCTTGCGTGGGGTGGCGGTGACCAGGTCCACCCATTCGTCGCCGTGGCGGATATGGATATGGCCGCTGTCCGGCAGATAATTGGCGTACAGCGAACGCAGCAGGGTCGATTTGCCGCTGCCGGAGTGACCGTGGAGCACCACGCACTCCCCGACGTTAACGGTCAGCGAGGCGTCGGCCAGCACCGGCAGACGCACGCCGTGCTGCTGGTGCAGAACAAAGGTTTTAAGGACGTTTTCAACGCGGATCATGTTAGCTCTCACGGGGTTGAGTTGCCGGGTGGCGCTTCGCTTACCCGACCTACGAATAACGCACCTGTGGGCCGGGTAAGGCGCAGCCGCCACCCGGCAAAACAGCATCAATTCTGCAACACCGACGACACCAGCAGCTGGGTGTAAGGATGGTGCGGATCGTCGAGCACCCGGTCGGTTAAGCCACTCTCCACCACCTGGCCCTGCTTCATCACCAGCAGACGGTTCGCCAGCAGGCGAGCGACGCCGAGATCGTGGGTAACAATCACCACCGCCAGATTCAGCTCCACCGCCAGGCCACGCAGCAGGTCTAGCAGCCGCGCCTGCACGGACACATCCAGCCCGCCGGTGGGTTCATCCATAAACACCAGCTTCGGCTGGGTGACCAGATTGCGGGCGATCTGCAGACGCTGCTGCATGCCGCCGGAGAAGGTGGTGGGCAGGTCGTCGATGCGCGAGGGCGGGATCTCCACCTCCTGCAGCCACTTTTCGGCGGTGGCGCGAATGTTGCCGTAGTGGCGGGCGCCGGTGGCCATTAGCCGTTCGCCGATGTTGCCCCCGGCGGAGACCTGGCGACGCAGACCGTCCATCGGGTGCTGATGCACTACGCCCCATTCGGTGCGCAACAGGCGTCGGCGTTCGGCTTCGCTCATGGCGTACAGCGAGCGCTGCTGGTACAGCACCTCGCCCTGCTGCGGCGTCAGGCGGGCGGAGATTGCCTTCAGCAGGGTGGTTTTACCGGAGCCGGACTCGCCGACGATGCCGAGCACTTCTCCCGGCCACAGCTCGAAGGAGACATCGCGAAAACCTTTATCCGGGGCGTAGAGATGGGTCAGGTTATTCACAGCAAGTAATGGCTGGTTCATTTTTTCTGCCCCTCGCTCTGCTGGCGGCAATAGTCGGTATCGGAGCAGACAAACATCCGCTGGCCGCTGTCATCCAGCACCACTTCGTCGAGGTAGCTGTGGCGCGAGCCGCAGATGGCGCAGGGCTCATCCCACTCCTGCACGGTAAAGGGATGGTCGTCGAAATCGAGACTCTCCACCGGGGTATAGGGCGGCACGGCGTAGATCCGCTTTTCGCGCCCGGCGCCGAACAGCTGCAGCGCCGGCATCATGTGCATTTTCGGGTTATCGAATTTCGGGATCGGCGAAGGGTCCATCACGTAGCGGCCATTGACCTTCACCGGATAGGCGTAGGTGGTGGCGATATGGCCGAAGCGGGCGATATCTTCATACAGTTTCACCTGCATGACGCCGTACTCTTCCAGGGCGTGCATGGTGCGGGTTTCGGTTTCACGCGGCTCGATAAAGCGCAGTGGCTCCGGGATCGGCACCTGGTAGATCAGGATCTGATCTTCCACCAGCGGCGTCTCCGGGATCCGGTGGCGGGTCTGGATCAGGGTGGCGTCTTCGGTACGCTCGGTGGTGGCGACGCCGGTGACGCGCTTAAAGAACTGACGAATCGACACCGCGTTGGTGGTGTCATCCGCGCCCTGGTCAATCACCTTCAGCACGTCATTCTCACCGATGACGCTGGCGGTCAGCTGGATGCCGCCGGTGCCCCAGCCGTAGGGCATTGGCATTTCGCGCCCGCCGAACGGCACCTGGTAGCCGGGAATCGCTACCGCTTTGAGAATAGCCCGGCGGATCATGCGCTTGGTTTGCTCGTCGAGGTAAGCAAAGTTATAGCCAGTCAGTGGGTTAGCCACGTTCGTTCTCCCGTTGCAGGCGTTTCAGCAGCGCCAGTTCGGCCTGGAAATCGACATAGTGCGGTAGCTTCAGATGCGAGACGAAGCCGGCCGCTTCGACGTTATCGGCGTGAGCCAGCACAAACTCTTCATCCTGCGCCGGGCCGGCAATCTCTTCGTCATAGTCCGGCGCCTGCAGCGCACGGTCGACCAGCGCCATGGCCATCGCTTTGCGCTCGCTCATGCCGAAGGTCAGGCCGTAGCCGCGGGTGAAGTGCGGCGGCTCCTCCTGCGGGGCGACGAAGCCATTAACCATCTCGCACTCGGTCAGCAGCAGCTCGCCAATATTGACGCTAAAGCCCAGCTCTTCCGGGACGATTTCCACCTGCACGTAGCCGCTGCGGATCTCGCCGGCAAACGGATGGTTGCGGCCATAGCCGCGCTGGGTCGAATAGGCCAGCGCCAGCAGGTAGCCTTCATCGCCGCGCATCAGCTGCTGCAGGCGCGAGGAACGCGAGCAGGGGTAGACCGGCGGGGTGCGGGTGATATCGTCGGGCGGCGTGCCGCGATCTTCCTCGGTCTTCGCCAGCCCCTGCTGCGTGAGCAGGCTAAAGACGTGCGGCGTCGGCTCTGCTTCGCCATCGGCTTGCTGCACAGACGGCGCTTCGCCGTTGGCCAGCAGGGTAAAATCGAGCAGGCGGTGGGTGTAGTCGTAAGTGGGGCCCAGCAGCTGGCCGCCGGGGATATCTTTATACACTGCGGAGATGCGGCGTTCGAGGCGCATCTCCGCGGTATTAATCGGTTCGCTGACCGCCAGCCGCGGCAGGGTGGTGCGGTAGGCGCGCAGCAGAAATATTGCTTCGACGTTATCGCCGCTGGCCTGCTTCAGCGCCAGCGCCGCCAGTTCGCGGTCGGCGATGCCGCCCTCGGTCATCACCCGGTCCACCGCCAGGCTGAGCTGGTCGCCTATCTGTTCGACGCTCAGTTCGGGAAGCCGTCCATCGCCCCGTCGTTTCTGTTCCTGTAAGGCGTGAGCGGCGCGGATCGCCTTCTCGCCGCCCTTGACGGCAACGTACATTTAGCACACCTCCACGTGGGTGGTGCGCGGGATCGCCAGCAGGCGCTCGCCGCAGGTGAGGATCAGGTCGATGCCCAGCGGGAACGGATGCGGGCGTTCGGTTAATTCGTCGATGATGCAGTCCGGCAGCTGCGGCGCGATCATTCGCTCTTCGGCAATGCCTGCCCCGGTCAGGCGCAGCATGCGTCCGCCGCTGAGGCTGGCAAGCTGAACGATCAGTGTGACGCCGGTTTCCGGCGCGGTGACGGTGCCAGCGGAAAGGACGTTGAGCTGCTCGGCGCTGATGCCGTCATTGGCGATGGCAAAAACCGCCTGCTGCGGCTGGTCCACCAGCGGCGCGCCGGTATGAAAGCGCAGATTCTGTCCCACCAGATCGTTACGCAGAGCGCTGGCGAGCCAGACCGGTGTTTCATGATCGGCAAGGGTCAACAGCAGGCTGGTGGAGGCCACGTTCAATGGCTGCCAGCCGTGCTGAAGCTGCTGCAGGGAGACAATCACCCCCGGCTCGCTCATCGCTTTCAGCAGGCGACGAAAACTGTGTTGGGCATCCTGCACAGCCAGGGTAAAAGCGGGTTGTAAGGTCATGCGTTATCTCCGCGAACCAGGGTAAAGAAGTCGACCCGGCTGGCGTTGACTTCGGCGCGTCGGGCTTCAATGCGCGCGCTGCGTAGCGCTTCCAGCGGGGTTATCAGGGTTTCCATTAAGGTGTGAAAATGGCGGGGCGACTGCAGCAGGGCGTCGATCGCCGCGCAGCGTTCAGCGTGCGGGCGGTCGCGGCCTAAGATCCAGCTGTAACCGAGGGTACCGTCAGCCAGGCGTACCGCTGCGCGGGTAAGGGTGGCGTCGCCGGCAAAGAAGCGGTCGCCGATACCGCCCATGCGGGCCTGGAGCTGTACCAGCCCGGTTTCCGGGGTGCGAATCAATTCATATTCCGGCGCCAGCTGCAGGGACTGCATGCGCGCCAGAAGGTCCTGCGGTTCACTGTGGGCCAGCACGGACATCCAGCGCTGGCGGGTGGCGGTATCGAAGTGCATTCAGTGCTCCATGGTAAATTCAATCATGTCGGCGCGGGTCAGGCTGACGGAGTACTCCGCCGTGAGCGACTCGCCCTCGCGGCTATTGAGCGTGCGGACGCAGAGCAGCGGCGCCATATTGGGGATTTCCAGCAGCTTGCTCTCTTTTGCCTGCGCGCGGCGGGCGCTGATTTTGGTGCGTACGCGGGTCAGTTCGACGTCGAGCCGATCGCGTAGCAGATCGTGCAGCGAGCCGTGGCTGAAGGTCTGTAGCACCGGCCAGAAGCGCAGGTCGGCGAAGTAGTGGTCGATCAGGCACAGGGCGACGCCATTGACCCGGCGCAGGGTACGCAGGTGGATCACGTTCTCGCCCTCATTGATGCCAAAGGCTTCGGCGACATGGGCGCTGGCGGGGCGCAGCACCGATAGCAGCTTTTCGCTGGTGGGATCGCTGCCTTGTTCCAGCAGGTTTTGGCTGAAGCGCGCCTGGGCGTTAAGCGGGTAGTCGATGGGGCGCATCAGCACCAGCACACCCACGCCCTGACGGCGCTGAACCCAGCCGCGCTCAACCAGCTGGTCGATAGCCCGGCGCAGGGTGTGGCGGTTAACGTCGAAGCGCGTCGCCAGCTGCTGCTCGGCGGGCAGATAGTCGCCGCAGCGATAGTGATGGCGCAGCTCCTGCTCAAGTCGGGCGGCGATTTCCTGATAGCGCGTGGGGTAACTGGTCGGATGTCTGGACAGGTGCATAGTCATCAAGCCTCACACAGCATAGGCGAGGAGCTTCCTCGCGTTGTGGGCCGATCCTGACCGGTTTATGTTGCATTTCGGTTAAGTGACGATGACTAAAGGATGAAGAGTTGATGCCAGGCGGATGACAGGGCGGCCGGGCCGCCCTGGGGGCGTCAGCCTTGTTTGACCACGTTGATCATCCAGGGGACGCCAAAGCGGTCGACGACTTTGCCGAAGCCGTGGGCCCAGAAGGTTTCCTGCCAGGCCATCTCAATGCGCCCGCCGACAGCCAGCGCGTCGAACCAGCGCTGGCCTTCAGCGACATCGCTGGGATCGAGGACGAGGGTGAAGCCGGCGTAATGCACATCGGGCCCGAAGGCGCTGTCGCTCAGCATCAGCTCGCCATTATTGATGCGCAGGCTGGCGTGGGCGATAGCATCATCCTCCATCTTCTGGCCAGACGGGCAGCCGTCTGACGCTTCCTGCGCCGGGGGCGGCATTTCGCCAAAGGTCATTTTAAACATCAGCTCTGCGCCCAGCGTCTGCTGGTAGAAGGCGATCGCCTCGGCGCAGTTGCCCGCAAAGGCAAGGTAGGGACTTAAGGACATGGTGAATACCTCAGTGACCGTAACCCGTAAAGCGTAGTCGCCCGGCAGGCGATTGAGCCAGACGGCAGGGCGAAAAGGGGCGCTGAAATATGACGGCAGGCGACAGCGTAAATAGCGGTTGCCGGCGAGGGAAATAACAGGATGCGCCGGGGGACAAACGGCCACCAGGATATCGGGAGCGGCGACGGTTATGTGAAAAAATAATCGCGCCGCCTACCCGAAATTAAATCAGTTCTTTTTCACAAATTCCGATTTGAGCTTCATCGGACCAAAACCGTCAATTTTGCAGTCAATATTGTGATCGCCTTCGACCAGACGGATATTTTTCACTTTGGTGCCGATTTTCAGCATCGAAGAGCTGCCTTTAACCTTCAGATCTTTCACGACGGTAACGCTGTCGCCATCGGCCAGTAAATTGCCATTGGCATCTTTAACGATCAGAATGTCGCTCTCTTCCGTCGCCTCGGCAGGGTTCCACTCATGGGCACATTCCGGGCAGATGTACATGCCGCTATCTTCATAAGTGTAAGTCGAATCGCATTTTGGGCAGTGTGGCAGTTGCATGACGCTCCTCATGATGTCGTCGAAAAACAGGATGTTGGTCCTTTAAACAGCGGCTGAGAGCCGAAAGTGGGTATGATTATAGCGCAATCACCCACTTTTGTCGGGTGTTTTTTTGCTAAAAAATAGCCGTGGTGTTATTCCGGAAAGAAGTGAATAAACGCTGAAATTAACCGCCCGAAGTGGAGCAAAATCGACGAAATAATTTCCGCGCGATCGGCAGGAAATGAACTTATTTATTTTCCGACACTCTGTAATGAGGCGGTAAATTTCTGTGAAGTTGATCGCAGATATAAACACTGTTAGGGTAAAAAAGGGGAGCAGGTCAATTTCATCAAGCATCACGATGAGCCGCTCCATTTATTCACCAGTAGCCAGAGCAGGCGTCAACAGGTTCGGTTGTACATTCTGTCAGCAGACAGTGCAGGCAAACCTGCTACGCTTGAAATGAGGAGCACAGCAATTCACCGCTCCTGACGCACGATGCGAATGGCCTTGCCATTCGGCGAAGAGGCGTGCACTCAAGGCGGAGTAGCAGAGGAAAAATATGCTTAAAAGGAAAAAAATAAAGCCCATCACCCTTAAGGATGTGACCATCATCGATGATGGTAAACTGAAAAAGGCGATCACCGCGGCCTCCCTGGGCAACGCGATGGAGTGGTTCGATTTCGGCGTCTACGGCTTTGTGGCCTACGCCTTAGGTAAAGTCTTCTTCCCCGATGCCAACCCAAGCGTGCAGATGATTGCCGCGCTGGGTACCTTCTCCGTACCATTTTTAATTCGTCCGTTAGGCGGCCTGTTCTTCGGGATGCTGGGCGATAAATATGGTCGGCAAAAAATTCTCGCGATAACTATCGTGATCATGTCGATAAGTACTTTCTGTATCGGCCTTATTCCGTCGTATGCCACGATAGGTATCTGGGCGCCGATCCTGCTGCTGCTGTGTAAAATGGCGCAAGGCTTCTCGGTTGGCGGTGAATATACCGGGGCGTCGATCTTCGTCGCGGAATACTCTCCTGACCGCAAGCGCGGCTTTATGGGCAGCTGGCTGGACTTTGGCTCCATCGCCGGGTTTGTGATGGGGGCCGGCGTGGTGGTTCTCATCTCCAGCGTGGTGGGTGAACAGAACTTTCTCGACTGGGGTTGGCGTATCCCGTTCTTCCTGGCGCTACCGTTAGGTATCATTGGTCTCTACCTGCGCCATGCGCTGGAAGAGACGCCGGCGTTCCAGCAGCATGTTGACACCATGGAGCAGGGCGACCGTGAAGGACTGCAGGACGGGCCGAAGGTCTCTTTTAAAGAGATTGCCACCAAGCACTGGCGTAGTCTGCTGACCTGTATCGGTCTGGTGATTTCCACCAACGTGACTTACTACATGCTGCTGACCTACATGCCGAGCTATCTGTCGCATAACCTGCACTACTCGGAAGATCATGGAGTGCTGATCATCATCGCTATCATGGTCGGGATGCTGTTTGTACAGCCGGTTATCGGTATGCTCAGCGACCGTTTCGGCCGTCGCCCGTTTATCCTGATTGGTAGCGTGGCGCTGTTTGCCCTGTCGATCCCGGCCTTCATTATGATCAACAGCAACGTGACTAGCCTGATCTTCGCCGGCCTGCTGCTGCTGGCGGTGGTGCTGAACTGCTTTATCGGGGTGATGGCCTCCTCGCTGCCGGCGATGTTCCCGACGCACATCCGCTTCAGCGCCCTGGCCAGCGCCTTTAACATCTCGGTGCTGATTGCCGGTCTGACGCCAACCCTGGCGGCGTGGCTGGTGGAGACCACCCAAAACCTGATGATGCCGGCGTACTACCTGATGGTTATCGCGGTGGTGGGTATGGCGACGGGCCTGTCGATGAAAGAGACGGCTAACCGTCCGCTGAAAGGGGCGACCCCGGCGGCGTCGGATATCCAGGAAGCGAAAGAAATCCTTGGCGAGCACTACGATAACATCGAGCAAAAAATCGAAGATATCGATCAGGAGATCGCCGATCTGCAGGCAAAACGGTCGCGTCTGGTGCAGCAGCATCCGCGTATCAACGACTAACCGTTTTCACTGTTAATCATGCCGCCTGGGGAAACCCCGGCGGCATTTTTTATGCCTCCGGCAAGGCCAGGCCGTGACGCCGCTGCTGGCTGAGTTTACGGTACTGCTGCGGCGGCATGCCCACGTAGCGGGTAAAGGTGCTGTAGAAGCGGCTGCTGGAGCGAAAACCGGCGATAAGGGCAATATCCAGGATGGTCTTGTCGGTATCGCTCAGCAGCGCCCGCACATGATTGATACGCATGGCGGTAATGTACTGCTTCATGGTCTGCTGCATCACCCGCTGAAAGACCCCCATCGCGTAGTTCGGGTTGAGCTTCACGTGCTCGGCAACGGCATTGACGGTCAGCGCCTGGTCGTAGTGGGCAGCGATAAACTCCAGCATCTGGCTGACATAAAACTGCGCGTGGCGCGAGACGCTGTTCTTGTGGGTGCGTGAGGTTTTATTGACCAGAATCGGCTGCCAGCCGGCGAGGCTCAGCCGCTTCAGCATCAGGGCGATTTCATCGATCGCCAACTGGCGTATCTGTTCATTCTCGTGGCTCAGTTCCTGCTGCCAGCGGCGTACTTCGAAGGCGCTCAACTGCTGCGCGGCGAGGGATTTAATCACCATCCCATGGGTGACGTGGTTGATAAGCTCCCGGTCCAGCGGCCATGAGAGAAACAGATGCATCGGCAGGTTGAATATCGCCATCTGCTGGCAATCGCCGGGGCGGGTCAGCTGATGCGGCGTACAGGCCCAGAACAGAGTGATATAGCCTTTCTCAATGCGCACCACTTCGTTATTAATCAAATACTCCACGTCGCCATCGAACGGCACGTTGACCTCCACCTGGCCGTGCCAGTGGCTGGTGGGCATGGCGTGCGGCGGGCGCAGTTCGATATCCATACGCTGATACTCGGAGTAGAGCGCCAGCGGGCTGCGGCTCTGCTTTTCGTCGCTGCTGCACATAAAGGGATCGGGGGGCAGAGAGGTGAAGCGGTGTTCCATCGTTAGCGTATTCCTGAATTGTCAGAGTGGCTGCATTTTTCGCCAGAACTGACGACAGCTTAGCGGAAGAATCGGCCCATTTTCTCTCCTTTTTGCTCAATCTGTTCCCGAAATCTCAGATTTTGTGGCGCTTAATGGCCGATCTGAGCTTTCGGGAATGCTCCGGCGGGAACAGGGCAGCGCAGCGGGGAGCGGCGTGCCACTCTGCAAGTGTTCAATGACCTGATGGAGAGTGCGTGATGTCTGCCCCAAAAATTACTTTTATCGGCGCCGGTTCGACGGTGTTCGTCAAAAATATTCTCGGTGATGTTTTCCAGCGCCCGGCGCTGAAATCGGCGCATATCGCGCTGATGGATATCGATGAAACCCGGCTGGAAGAGTCGCATATCGTGGTGCGCAAGCTGATGGATTCCGTGGGCGCGAACGGCGAAATCAGCTGCCACCGCGACCGGAAAACCGCCCTGCAGGGCGCCGATTTTGTCGTCGTTGCCTTCCAGATTGGCGGCTATGAGCCCTGTACCGTCACCGATTTTGCAGTCTGCAAGCGCCACGGCCTGGAGCAGACCATTGCCGATACGCTGGGGCCGGGAGGCATTATGCGCGCGCTGCGCACCATCCCGCACCTGTGGGCTATCTGCGACGATATGAGCGAGGTCTGCCCGGACGCCACCATGCTTAACTACGTCAACCCGATGGCGATGAACACCTGGGCGATGTACGCCCGCTACCCGCATATCAAGCAGGTTGGCCTGTGCCACTCGGTGCAAGGCACAGCGGAAGAGCTGGCGCGCGACCTCGATCTCGATCCGGCGGATTTACGCTACCGCTGCGCGGGGATTAACCATATGGCGTTCTATCTGTCGCTGGAGAAAAAGCTCGCGGACGGCAGCTACGTCAGTATCTACCCCGACCTGCTACAGGCCTACGCCGACGGGCGGGCGCCGAAGCCGAACCTGCACGGCAACCCGCGCTGCGAAAACATTGTCCGCTATGAAATGTTCAAAAAGCTGGGCTACTTCGTCACCGAGTCCTCGGAGCATTTCGCGGAATACACGCCATGGTTTATCAAGCCGGGCCGCGATGACCTTATCGCTCGCTATAAAGTGCCGCTGGATGAATACCCTAAACGCTGCGTCGAGCAACTGGCCAACTGGCATCAGGAGCTGGAGAGCTATAAGCGCGGGGAGCGCATTGAGGTGAAACCCTCCCGCGAATATGCCAGCACCATCATGAACGCCATCTGGACCGGCGAGCCAAGCGTGGTGTACGGCAACGTGCGCAACGATAATCTCATCGACAACCTGCCTCAGGGCTGCTGTGTGGAAGTGGCCTGCCTGGTGGACGCCAACGGCATCCAGCCGACCAAAGTGGGCGCGCTGCCGGCGCATCTGGCGGCGCTCATGCAGACCAATATCAACGTGCAGACGCTGCTCACGGAGGCGATCCTCACCGAAAATCGCGATTACGTCTATTACGCCACGATGATGGATCCGCACACCGCCGCGGTGTTGGGGATCGAAGAGATCTACGCGCTGGTGGACGATCTGATCGCCAGCCACGGCGACTGGCTGCCGGCCTGGCTGCACCGTTAATCCTCTTATGCCGCCGGGGGCAACGAACCCGGCGGTGCCTGTCACGCTCTATCAAACGCTAAAGGAGGCGCTGGCGACAGCGACCTGGACCCTATGAGTATTTCAATGACAACAAAGCTCAGCTACGGATTTGGTGCCTTTGGTAAAGATTTCGCTATCGGTATCGTCTACATGTACCTGATGTATTACTACACCGATATTGTTGGCTTATCGGTCGGGGTGGTTGGCACCTTGTTCCTGGTGGCAAGGATCCTCGATGCGATAGCCGATCCGATTATGGGATGGATCGTTAACTGTACGCGGTCGCGATGGGGAAAGTTCAAACCGTGGATCCTGATCGGCACGATAACCAACTCGGTGGTGCTGTATATGCTGTTCAGCGCCCACCATTTCAGCGGCGGGGCGCTGCTGGCGTGGGTGTGGCTAACCTACCTGCTGTGGGGCTTCACTTACACCATCATGGATGTGCCGTTCTGGTCGTTGGTGCCGACCATTACCCTCGATAAACGCGAACGCGAGCAGCTGGTGCCTTACCCGCGCTTTTTCGCCAGTCTGGCGGGATTTGTCACGGCCGGCGTCACGCTGCCGTTCGTCAACGCCGTCGGCGGCGCCGATCGCGGTTTCGGTTTTCAGATGTTCACTCTGGTGCTGATCGCCTTTTTCGTCGTTTCCACCCTCGTCACCCTGCGCAACGTGCATGAGGTTTACTCCTCCGACAGTGGTGTGAGCGAAGACTCCAGCCACCTCTCACTGCGCCAGATGGTGGCGCTGATCTATAAAAACGATCAGCTGGCCTGCCTGTTAGGCATGGCGCTGGCCTATAACACGGCGGCGAACATTATCGCTGGCTTTGCGATTTACTACTTTACCTACGTGATTGGCAGCGCGGAGATGTTCCCGTATTACATGTCCTACGCCGGGGCGGCGAATTTGCTGACGCTGATCCTGTTCCCACGACTGGTGAAAGGGCTGTCGCGGCGCATTCTGTGGGCGGGTGCTTCGATCATGCCCGTGCTGGGCTGCGGCGTGCTGTTGCTGATGGCGCTGGGCGGCGTTTACAACATCGCGCTGATTTCGCTGGCCGGGATGCTGTTGAATATCGGCACCGCGCTGTTCTGGGTGCTGCAGGTTATTATGGTGGCCGATACCGTCGACTATGGCGAATATACGATGAATATCCGCTGCGAAAGCATCGCCTATTCCGTTCAAACGCTGGTAGTCAAAGCCGGTTCGGCGTTTGCGGCCTGGTTTATCGCCATCGTGCTGGGTATCATCGGTTACGTGCCGAATGTTGTGCAGTCGCCCCACACGCTGCTGGGGATGCAGGCGATTATGATTGCGCTGCCGACGCTCTTTTTTGCTCTGACGCTGTTTCTCTATTTCCGTTATTACAAACTGAATGGCGATATGCTGCGACGGATTCAGATTCACCTGCTGGATAAATATCGCCGGGTACCGGAAAATGACGTCGAGCCGGAACGGCCGATTGTGGTACCCAATCAGGTGTAAAAAGCGTGCGAAAACCGCTGACGAAAGAGGGGAGGGATGCTCTCTTTTTGAGCAAAAAACAGTGTCTTAAAAAGACAGAAAGAGAAAACTGTAGTTCTCTATTTTATCTCAATTATTTCTCTTTTTGAGTGTTCTGGACTGTTTGTTTCTCCGGTTGTTCTCAAATAAAACTCAGAATTGTCTCTTTTTCGTGCTCTTGCGCTGCTTTTTAACTCTTGCTACTCTTTTTGGGTCTTACATTTTTCTCTTATTTGTCTCAGTGATGGAGCAATGCAATGCGCATTTTTATCGATGATGGTTCAACCAATATCAAAATGCTGTGGGAGCAAGATGGCGAAACTTTCACCCATATCAGCCCCAACAGTTTTAAACGCGGCTGGTCTGCCACCTTCGGTTCGGGGAAGCCTTTTAACTACACGGTGGATGATGAAAAGTACTCATTCGACCTGATCACTCCCGATGCGCTCCCAACCAATAACATTGACTGGCAATACAGCCCGTTGAACTCCATCGCTGTCCATCACGCGCTGCTGACCAGCGGTCTTGAGCCGCAGGATGTTGAAATTGTGGTCACCCTGCCGCTGACCGAATTTTATGATGAAGATGCGCAATATCGCCTCGACAATATTGAGCGCAAGAAAAAGAGCCTGCTGCGCGACGTTAAACTGAATAAAGGCGTGGTGTTCAATATCACTAAAGTTACCGTGCGCCCGGAATCGATTCCGGCGGGCATCAGCCTGTGTGATGAGCTGAAACCGTCGCATTCGGTGCTGATTATCGACCTTGGCGGCACCACGCTGGATATTTCAATGGTCGCCGGGCAGATGACCTCGGTTTCGCGCATTTACGGCGACCCGAAGCTGGGCGTATCGCTGGTGACCGACGCCGTTAAGCTGGCGCTGGCCCGGGCGAATACCGACACCTCCAGCTATAACGTCGACCAGATAATCATCAACCGCCACGACGAAGAATACCTGACCGACAACATCAACGATCCGGATGCGGTTTCTGAGGTGAAGAAGGTGATCAATAACAGTATCGAACGTCTGACCACGCGTGTCCTGACGGCCATCGATAGCTTTAAAGGCTATTCGCACGCGATCGTCATTGGCGGCGGCGCGCCGCTGGTTGCCGACGCCATTCGTGATCGGATGGGTCTGCGCGAGGATCGTTTCGTGGTGGCTGAAGAGCCGCAGTTTGCCCTGGTGCGTGGTCTGAAAATTATTGGTTAAGGAGCGTCTATGACTCTGGATCGCAGAAAAGTGCTGATTTACCTGCGCCCGGATATCAGCGCCAGCGAGCGCTTCGCGGACGCAAAAATTGAGGCCCATCACCGTGGCGACCGCGGCGATATGTCGCGTACCGCGCTGCTGGCGGGGCTGGCGTTAGGGGAAGTCGATAGCCGCTTGCCGTCGATGCTGGCGGCGCTGCTGGCGGAAGATACTAAACCGGAAACGCTGCGTAAGATGCTGGCCTCGTTCCTTGAGATCCAGCCGGCCTCTTCCGCCCCGGCAGCCGCGCCAGCAGCCGCTCCGGCTAAGGCGCCCGAGCCGCCCGCGCCGGTGAGCGAGAGCGTCTCCGCGCGTAATCTCGCCGGTTCGTTACCGGATTAAGCGCTATTCCCGGTTTGCGCGACCCGGGAAACTCCCCGGCTTGCGCTGCGCTTAGTTTGTATGCCGGGTATGGCGTAGCCGCCACCCGGCATACAGGCGGCTCCCTGGCTGGGGCCATGCCCGGCGGCGCTACGCTTGCGCGGGCCTACGGATCCAGTGCAATGGTGGGCCCAGTGCCGTTTGTAGGCCGGGTAAGGCGTAGCCGCCACCCGGCATACCGGCGGCTCCCTGGCTGGGGCCATGCCCGGCGGTGCTACGTTTGCGCGGGCCTACAAATCCAGTGTAATGGTGGGTCCAGTGCCATTTGTAGGCCGGGTAAGGCGTAGCCGCCACCCGGCATACAGGCGGCTCCCTGGCTGGGGCCATGCCCGGCGGCGCTACGCTTGCGCGGGCCTACGGATCCAGTGCAATGGTGGGTCCCGTGCCGTTTGTATGCCGGGTATGGCGTAGCCGCCACCCGGCATACAGGCGGCTCCCAGGCTGGGGCCATGCCCGGCGGCGCTACGCTTGCGCGGGCCTACGGATCCAGTTCAATGGTGGGGTCCAGTGCCATTTGTAGGCCGGGTAAGGCGTAGCCGCCACCCGGCATACAGGCGGCTCCCAGGCTGGGGCCATGCCCGGCGGCGCTACGCTTGCGCGGGCCTACGGATCCAGTGCAATGGTGGGCCCAGTGCCGTTTGTAGGCCGGGTATGGCGTAGCCGCCATTCGGCATACAGGCGGCTCCCTGGCTGAGGCCATGCCCGGCGGCGCTACGCTTGCGCGGGCCTACGGATCCAGTTCAATGGTGGGCTCCAGTGCCGTTTGTAGGCCGGGTAAGGCGTAGCCGCCACCCGGCATACAGGCGGCTCCCTGGCTGGGGCCATGCCCGGCGGCGCTACGCTTGCGCGGGCCTACGGATCCAGTGTAATGGTGGGCCCAGTGCCGTTTGTAGGCCGGGTAAGGCGTAGCCGCCATCCGGCATACAGGCGGCTCCCTGGCTGGGGCCATGCCCGGCGGCGCTACGCTTGCGCGGGCCTACGGATCCAGTGCAATGGTGGGCCCAGTGCCGTTTGTAGGCCGGGTAAGGCGTAGCCGCCACCCGGCGCGAAGACGGAACGCCACGACCCGGGATGTCGCCCCTATCCATGGGCGAGGAAGCGCGCCAGGCGCTGCTGCAGCAGGCGATTTTCGCGGGTCAGCCGCGCGTTCTCATCCAGCAGGGTCAGCGCCACCGCAATTCCCGGCCAGTCCAGCTCCAGCTCGTTACGCAGGCGTACCGCGCGATGCACGATCGTCACCGCGCTGTCGTCGAACAGCCAGGTGTCCGCCTGCGGCTGGTGTGGCTCAATCATCCCTAAGCCGACGATCTCCGTCAGCTCCTCTTCCGACACCCCGGTACGCAGGCACAATTCGGTAATGGTAAACGTCACTGTTACTGTAGCCATCAGGCTTTCCCCCATGTCTTACGCGGATCGAAGCTGGCTTCGGCGGCGGCCAATTGTTGCCAGAGCTCACGCGCTTTTTCATCTGGTTTTGGCGGCATCACTATTTTAATAACGGCGAACAAATCGCCGGTGTGGGTTTTGCTCACGAGCCCTTTCCCTTTGATACGCAGTCGCTGCCCTGCCTGACTGCCTGGCGGCACCGTCAGCAGAATGCTCTCTTTCAGGGTGGGCACCGTCACTTTCGCGCCCAGCGCGGCCTCCCATGGCGCCAGCGGCAGGACGATCTCCAGGTTATGACCGACAATATCGAATAGCGGATGCGGGGCGATGTGGATAACCAGCCACAGATCGCCGTTCGGGCCGCCATTCTCCCCCGGCGTCCCCTGGCCTTTCAGGCGGATACGCTGACCATCGACTACCCCGGCGGGGATCTTCACATTCAGCGTTTTCGGCGTTTCGCTTTCGATCATGCCAAACACGTTGTACACCGGCAGGTTATAGCTGATGGTGCGCGTCTGCTCGGCCAGCGTCTCTTCAAGGAACACCGCCACTTCGATCTCCAGATCGTGGCCGCGCGCCGCGTGTTGACGACGACGCTGATGCGCCTGCTGGCCAAACATGGAGGAGAAGATGTCGTCGAAATCTTGCTGACTGTAGCTCTGCTCGTGGGTCTGTCGCTGGCGACCGAAGCCGGGATCGTTGCGATGCTGCCAGAGCTGATCGTATTCGGCGCGCCGTTGCTCATCTTTCAGGACTTCCCAGGCTTCGGCGAGATCCTTAAATTTGGCTTCGGCATCGTTTTCTTTACTGACGTCGGGGTGATATTTGCGCGCCAGGCGGCGGTAGGCGGTCTTGATGGTTTTCAGATCGTCGGTTGGTTGCACCCCGAGAATGGCATAATAATCCTTCAATTCCATGATTTTTTCTCATCTATGCTCAGTGCGGTGGTTACATATTCCCTGGAACAGGCGTCAGTATAAAGCGTAGGGCAAATGCGCCCTGACGGGGAAGAAAAGTGGCGGAAACTTGACGCCGTCGGGGTCGACGGCGCCGTGGATAAGATTAGTCTTTCGCCTGCGGCCGTGGGCGGCGGCGCCATCCGGTGAATAGCACCAGCAGCGCGCCGACGGCGCCAGCCAGGCGCGCGGTGCCCTCGCCGGCGCTGGGAAACAGCTGGCGAATGGTAGGGTCGCTGACCAGCATTGACCCGGCAATCCAGCCGATAAGCATCCCGCCCAGCAGCACCACCGCGGGAAAGCGGGTGAGCAGGACCAGCACCAGCTTGCTGCCGGCGACAATAACCGGAATGCTGATCGCCACGCCGAGGGCGACCAGCGCAATGTGCCCTTTCCCCGCAGCAGCTACCGCCAGTACGTTATCCAGCGACATAATCACATCGGCAACAGTGATGGTGATCGCGGTGCGCCACAGGCTGCCAGAGCTGCTAACCTCGCTCTCTTCTTCCTCATTCCTGACCAGCTTGATGCCAATCCACAGCAGGAGCAGCGCGCCGACTATTTTCAGCCACGGCAGCGACAGGAGATACAAAGCGATCGCCAGCAGCAGAACGCGCGCCAGGATGGCGCCCACGGTACCGATGATGATCGCTTTGGTGCGTTTCTGCGGCGGCAGTTTGCGGCAGGCCATGGCGATCACCACGGCATTGTCGCCACCCAGCAGTAAGTCGATGGCGACAATCTGCAGCATAATCACTGCCATGTCCCATTGTGGAAGAAATGCATACATATCGAGAGAAACCACCTGAAAAAAGAGCAAGAAAAACCGCTGCGCAGGGTACTCCGCCTGGGCCGCGTTGACCACTGGCGCAGACCTGCGCTATCGCGCGGGAAAGAGAGAGCCTGAAAAATAAAGTTACGAATCAAGGCGCCGTTGGGCAAGGCTTCGGCGAAAAAGGGTGATATTTTGTCACCCAGACTCACCTGCCGTTCACTTATCGCAAGGATCCCCACTATGTCTGGCCACAAGAAATACCTCTCTGTCGCCCTGCTGAGCGCTGTCTTACTGCCGGCGATGGCCTCTGCCGCTGACGCGCCGGCGACTTTCACCCCGGAACAGGAGGCGAAAATCGGCAAAATCGCCGCCGACTATCTGGTCGCCCATCCGGAAGTCCTGCTGCAGGCGAGCCAGAAACTGCAGCAAATTCAGGCTGAGCAGCAGGCCAGCGCGGCCACTCAGGCGGTGCTGAAGAACGCCGCCGTGCTGACCCAGGATAAAAATACCCCGACCTACGGCCCGGCCAACGGCAAAGTCACGGTGATCGAATTCTTCGACTACCAGTGCGTCTACTGCAGCCGTCTGGCGCCGGTGATGGAGCAGGTGATTAAAGCGCACCCGCAGACCCGCTTCGCCTTCAAAGAGTGGCCGATTTTCGGCGGCCGCTGGGAAAGCTCGCTGGAGGCGGCAAAAACCGGCCTGCAGATCTATCAACAGAAAGGGGCGGATGCCTATCTGGCCTACCATAACGGGATTTACGCTACCGGCCATAACGAAGGCAAGCTGACGACGGCGGATATCCAGCAGCAGGCGAAAAAAGCCGGCTTTGATGCGAAGAAGGCCGCCGACGTCGAACCGGTGCTGCAGAGCATTAACGATCTGGCGCAGGAGATTGGTCTGAGCGGCACGCCGGGCGTGATCGTGATGCCGACCACCGGCGCCACGGAAGCCAGCATCACCGTCTTCCCGGGGCTGGCAGACAAAGCCTCGCTGGAAGCCGCCATCAAAAAAGCCGGCGGCTAATCCCCGGCGTATTACCTGTCCAGGCCGCCGACGGCGGCCTTGCTCTCATGCGTCATCGCTCTCTTCCTGCGGCGGCGGTAACGCGTGGCTTTTTAAATCAATAATCTGCCCGATTTGATCGTGGTAAACGGTGAGCAAATTATAGCGGCTCATCTCCGAGATAATCTGCGGCGCGACGTTAAAGCTGCTCGCCAGCTCATCGTCGCGCAGAGCGAGCACCGCGGTATGACGCCGGGTACGGGCGCGGCGCCGGTTGTAGTGATACCAGAGGATCAACAGCCAGCCGTTCAGCGCGGCAATCAGCAGATACACCAGCGCCGTATTCAGGGAGTCCATCAGCGATTCCCAGCGCGGAGAGGGCGGCGCGATGAACTGCATCAGCAAATTGGCGTACAGAAAGAACAGAAAACCGAGCCAGGCCAGCAGCGTTAAGCCGGCGTCGACCAGCCGGGGCAGCACCCGATGTTCGGTTAAGATGAGCGTATTTTCATTCATCACAGGCTTCCTTTTCCCCGGTCCGGGCTCACCCAGCGCGCGCGGGAACGTTGACGTTTCACCATCACTTTCGGAAAAGCGACCAGCGTGGTCAGCAGGCCGATCATCCAGTAGACCATCAGGAACCAGATCACCCAGAACAGCGATTTGGCGACCTTTTTCTCATAGCGCCGCTCGATATACAGGCTGGCGACGAACTGCAGCAGGCACATCAGGCCGAGCAGCATGCCGGTGAATTCCGGTGGAAACAGGCTATGCACCGCCAGATTGTCAGGCAGCGGCATCAGGCGGCTGAGGATAAACAGCAGAATGGTGATCGCGTAGGCAAAGGCCCACAGCGTGGAGCAGGCATACTCCAGAAACAGCGGCCACATCCGGTGATGCTGCCAGTGAAACAGGCGGCGCAGATTGACCAGAAAGACTTCGGCGCCGCCCTGGGCCCAGCGCAGACGCTGCTTCCATAACCCTTTGAGGGTCTCCGGCATCAGGATCCAGCACAGCGCTCGCGGCTCGAAAAAAATGTCCCAGTGGCGGAGCTGAAGCTTCCAGCTGATATCAATATCTTCAGTGATCATATCCGGGCTCCAGTAGCCGACGTCCGCCAGCGCCTGGCGCCGGAAGGCGGCGATTACGCCGGAGACGGTAAAGACCCGGCCATAGATCCGCTGCGTCCGTTTGATAAGCCCAATGATCGACGAGAACTCCCCAACCTGAATGCGGCCGATCAGCGTGGATCGGGTGCGGATCCGCGGATTGCCGGTGACCGCCCCGACGTGCGGATAATGGATCAACGGCGCGACCAGCCAGGCCGCGGTATCCCGGTCCAGCAGGGCGTCGCCATCGATGCAGACCAGCAGATCGCCGCGGGCGGCGGCGGCACCCGCTTTGAGCGCCACCGCTTTTCCCTGATTGGCGGCCAGATGGATCACCCGCAGCCTCGGCTCCTCCTGCGCCAGCTGCTGGAGCACCTGGGCGGTGTTGTCCGAAGAGCCGTCGTTAATCGCGATCACTTCAAGATTGGCGTAACGCTGGGCCAGCGCTGCGCTGATGGTTTCCCGGGCGTTTTTCTCCTCGTTAAAGCAGGGGATCAGGATCGAGATCAGTGGATTGTCCGGCAGCGTCGGCGGCGGGGTATCCTCCCCCCACGGCCAGTGACGTTCCAGCTGAAACCAGAAGTAGAGACCCCCGGTGATCCACAACACTGACATAAACAGCGGCCAGAAAAAGACAAAGTCGAGGATAAGCTCGCCGGTAAATACCGCTGCGACACCTAACGGCAGCCCGAATACGAGGCATAAAATGCACAATGCGATAATGCGATCAGTCATGGTCAGGGTACCACCAGGAAGAAAATTGCGGCCTGATACGAGAGATATCAGGCTGGTTGTTAATAAAATCGTCAGGGTAGTAGCCGTAGTTTTTGACGCCGTTCAGCCGCAGCAAACGCATCCAGTCCGCCAGCTGCTGGTCGGGAATGGCGTTTTGCTGGCGTCGATTCCAGTCTCTGGCCTGCAGTTCAAAGATGGTTTGCTTCAGCGCGCCCGGGTGGCGGGCGACGGCCTGAACCAGCCGCGTCAGCCAGGCCTGGCTGGCGTCGATCGGCACGGACTCCATCAGCGGCATCGCCATGGGGACCGTCCAGTCATAGGCGGCAAGGAAGTCATCCAGATTCTGCGCAAACCAGGCTTCGCTTTGCGGCTCCAGGATCGGCAGGGCGAAGAGATTACGCGCCGTTTTCACCTGCGGGCCGCGGATGGCCTGCACTGCCTGGCGTAGATCCAGAGTGAAGCGGGTCAGGGTTTGGCTTTTGAAACGCATCCATGCCTGGCGCTCTTGCGGACGTTGGGGCACCGGGCCGGCATCGTGCGCCATACCCGTCTGCCGCCAGGCGGCGACCGCCTCCGGGCTCACGTCTTCAAAATCGGTCAGCACGGCGTCGTCGTGAAACAGGATCCCGCTGAAGCTGGCGTGTCGGGCCAGATCTTCGTAGATGTCGGTGATCTGCTGGCGAACCCGGGGATCCCAGGGCGACAGACGGACGTACGGCTGGCGGGCAAGTAACGCCTTCCCGGTTTGCGGATCCCAGCGCTGAACGCGCGGCAGATCTGAGGCAAGATCGAAGGCCAGCACCGGCATCCAGGCATAAACCTTCACATTGCCGCGGGTCTGCAACTGCCAGGAGACGAAGTTAAACAGGTCGGCGCGCATCGGCAGCCAGCGGTTGGGGAAATAGAGCGACTTGACCGTGCCGTCGCCCTGCGGGTCGGAGAAGGCCTGCAGAAAGACGTGGCTGATTTTCATGTCATAGACGCGCTGCACCAGCTTATCGATATTCTTTGCCTGCTGGACGGGATTGGGGTCATAGACATAGTCCAGATCCACATGCATCACCCGAACAGGATCGGCTTCCTGAATCTGGGTCACGGCGCTGGCAAAGGCCTTGAGCGACGGGTTACCGGCGATCAGCAGGCGTGGAATATTGTCCAGATCCTTCACGTTGCCCAGGCCGTCGTTCAGCGTAAACGCCAGCTGATACCCTTGCTGTTTGGCGATGGCCAGGGTGCTGCCGCTGGCGGCGCCGTAGGGCCACACCCAGGCGCGCGGCGTTTTCCCGGCAACCTCATGGATTTTCGCCGTCACTTTCTGCACGTCATCGGTCATTCGCCGGGTAAACTGCGCGTCGCTTTCATAGCGGCCGGTGGTTTTATCCCAGCCGCGGTTGGCGGCGGCAGGCTCGCGGCTGCCCTGCGGATTGGCCGGCAGACCGTAGTGCGAGGCCCAGGTGTGAGCGCCGATCTCCACCAGCGGCGAGCGGCTGAGCTCGCGCACCATCTCCCAGGTAGCGAAGCGCTCGCGCGGCGTCATCAGGCCGCCAAAATTAACGGGCTGACCAGCGGGAGTGTCCACCCAGCTGCCCACCGGCGCCCACAGCGCCGGGACGTTCCAGGCTTTAAGCAGCGGCCATACGCGGGTGTAAAAGCTGCTGTAACCATCGTCAAAACTGAGGAGAAAAGCCTTGGGCGGCAGCGACTTTAAGCCATAATGCGCATCGAGAATGTCCTGAACGCTGATCGCATGGTAGCCGTTATGCAGCAGCCAGGCGATCTGCTCATTGAGTGCGCTGGTGCGCACCGAAAGATAACGCTGGTCGGCGGCATCGTCTTCGACGTCATGGTAGGCCAGCACCAGAAAGCGATCCGCCGGCCAGGGTTGATTGGCCTCCAGTTGGGGGCGCTGCTGCGGGGCGAGGAAGGGGACTTCCTCAGCACGCACGCTGAAGATAAGGCACAGCCAGATGAGAAGCATCAGGCCGTTGCGCAGGGTCGTGTTCAGCATGGTCATCCTTAAAACCGTATATTTGCATCAAGAGTGATGGCGAGGTTGTTTTCACGTTTGCCGTCGTAGGGGCGCTTATCCCAGTTCAGCATCAGCCCGGTGTCGACGACGTTGTTCCAGCGCAGGCGCTGCCCGTAACCCAGCACCGTGATCGCCCCGGCGGCGTGATTTTTTTGCCAGTAGCTGCCGCCGCCGGCCAGTAACTGCTGGCTCCAGACGGTGTCATAGCGCTGGTAAAGCGTGTGATCGACGGCCAGCGCCGCGGTGGCGGCGAGGTCCCGTGCCGGACTGTAGTAGGCGGTGTCGGTGCGGCTATTGGCGCTGGCCGACAGACCGGGCTGCAAATCCAGCGTTAACCATGGGGTTTGCCAGAGGCGTTCTTTACCGGAGAGGGTGTACTCCTGGCGGCGGTTGCGATCGGTAAACCGGCTGGCGGCCGCGCTGAAGCGGTACTCCCGGCGTTCGTTTGGAGACCAGCGCAGCCAGCCTTCGCCGCGGTTGGCGCTGACGCCGTTGCGTAACGCGCGCAGCGGCATCTGCTGCGAAATCCGCTCCAGTTCGCCGCCCAGCTGCCAGCGATCGCTAACGTCATGGGCGGCGGAAAGGCGGACGCCGGGCTTGTTCTCGCCGTGAAAATTGACGCTGGAGAGCTCAAGCTCGCCCCAGTAGTCGCGCGGACGCCATTCAATACCGGCAAACAGCTGGCGACGGCTGCCTTTCCCCTCTTCAAAATTGCCTTCAGCGAAGCGGTGCCCGCCGAACAACCGCCAGCTGTCGGCTAGCGGCGGGCTGTAGATCGCCGTCTCAAAACTGAGGTCGTGCGTGCCGCTCACCGGGTTGTCGGAATGCAGCCCTTTGCCAACGCTCAGGCGCAGCTCGGAGAGATGATGGATCTCGCGCGCTCTGGCCAGGCGCTGGGTGTTCAGATCCCGTGGCGAGCGGGCGACGACGTCGTCAGTCAGCAGATCCATTTGCCGCCACTCCTGCAGATCGAGGGCGACCCAGGCCTGCTGGCGCTCCAGCTGCAGGCTGGCGGGTTCCAGAGATTCCGCCGCTTTTAGCTGGCGTTCGGCTGCCCGTGGCAATCCTCTCTCCTGCAGAAGGGCGGCATAGTCTATCTGCAGGCCCTGGTTTCCAGGGGCCGTCGCCGCCAGGCGCTGCATTCGGGCTTCGGCCTGCGGCAGGTCGTTGGTAGCCGCTAAATAGTGCACGTTAAGCGACTGTGCGGTGAGCCAGTCGTCGTTCGGCTGCGGCGTTGGCGAGCCGTAGAGACGACGGATGTAGGGCGCATTCCTGGTGAGGCGGGCGACATACCGTTGCGCCGCCGGGTACTGACCGGTGTCCAGCAGAGCGTAGAAAAGCTCGTGTTCCTCATTCTGTTGGCTTGTCAGCCACGAAGGATGCTGGTGGATAAGCGTCAGTGCAGGCTCAATTTGCTTAAGGGCGATAAAAGAGGAGATGACCCAGCCGATGGCCCAGTCGGGAACGGTCTGCTGCTGGGCGATCAGGCTTTGGTATTCGCGGATGACCTGCGCGTACTCGGCGCTGGCGTACAGCGCGCCCAGACGATCAATACGCGCCCGGATGATGTCGGGCGCAGCCTGTGGGTCGGGGTGCCAGGCGGCGATCATCGCGTCATACTGCGTGAGCGCCGTGCGGGCCAGCGCGTAACGCGCCTTTTCTTCGCGGGAAGGGGTATCGGCAAGGCGCACCAGTTCGGCGGCGGCGTTCAACTGCAAGTTACGCTTTTCCGCAGGCGTCAGTTCGGCGCTATTCGCCAGGCCGAGAGCAGGGGAATCAATTCGGTTGCGGGTCAGGGTCGCCATCAGGCTGGCCAGCGCGGTTTTGTTTTGCGGATCACGATCGAGGATCTGCGTGTCCACCAACAGCTGGTCCCAGCTTTTGCCCAGCCGCAGGTAGACATAGGAGAGCGTCTGCAGGTGCGCAACGCTCGCCTGCTCCGCCACCAGGCGACGCGCTTCGCTGAGCGCCTCGCCGTCCTTGCGGGCATCGGCGAGCGTTTTGATATAGCCGATACGATAGTCGTCGCTGCCAGGGGCCTGGCTGAGTGCCTGCTGCCAGAGGGTGAGCGAGGTTTGCCACTGCTTCTGGTTGCGCAGGGCCTGCGCCGCGGCGGCGGTGCCCCGTGCGGGAAGCGGCATATAGACCTGGTAGCGTCGCCAGACTTTCACCACTTCATCGTCCTGACCGGCCCAGAGGGCCACCTGCAGCCAGTCCGCCACCTGAGAAGGGGTTAAGGCATGCCGCAGCTGGTACTGCTGAAGGTAACTGAGAAAGGGGGCGTACTGACCTTGGCGCGCTTGCAAGATTTGCTGGTCATAGAGCGAATCCGCTCCCTGAACCAGCGCCGGGAAGAGCAAAAGCAAGCCGATTGATAGCGAGAGTTTCGTGTTGCGATTAAACAATAACGTATTTGAATAAGGTGATCTTTCCATTTCTATTTGCCATATGTTCATCAAGAATCCATTGCACAACACGACCGTCCTTTGACGGTGAGTTAAAGGATGAGGATGGTCCCATTTAGCTGACTGGCACTGCAGGTGAATGACCTATTGCAAACTAATAAACATATCTCCTGTTGATAAATGAATGGGTAATTTATACCCGATACGGCAACCGATAAATATGGATAAATTATGGTCTGCGTTTTAAGATAATTCTGTAAAATCGACTTCATTCGAACGGAAGTGTTCAAGTTGATTTCTTTAACCTACTGATATAAATAAAAAAGAAAGTCAGGTGGAATTTTGTTTCAAAATGGCGGTGTGACTTATATTTAGTTGGGGTTAGAGTTTTTTAGGCAATATTTAAGATGATTTCTGACAAAAATTCTCAATAGCAAAAAAAGCATCTTTTCTGTGTATTTTTTTTATTTATAATCAATCTGTTTATTTCCTGTCAGAACGCAAGGAGGGTTTTCACAGCCAGATTCAGATGCCGCGCTAATGATAAATCACAGGTCTCGTTATTTTCACCGCCATGCGAAGCGTTCCATAGGGGGGAGGGAAAACGTCTGGTTGACGAGAATTTGTTGATTAAATGTTAAAGGGACGATTTGTGGCAACTTTAATGATATTGGTTACCCAAGATTACTATCTTTTTCAAGGTGTTAAGAATTTTTTTCCTGATATCATTCAGTTAGATTCTAGCGGAAAAGCGATTTTAGATAATGAGGTTGATGAAGTCTCTCTGCTGGTTGATAGCCGCTCGCCGCTTTGCCATTACGATTATCTCGTGCTGGCAGCGGCGAAATCCAGAAAGCGAATATGCTGTATCGTCCTCGATATGCGCCATCGGGAAGAGCATTTACTGAGCCTGAAATCGTTTTTAAACATGTCATTATCACCCGCGGATATGGCGACATTATTTGGCCTTTTTCTGGAGATGAATAGCAAGCGTCTGACCAAAGAGTGGTTTGACGATCTGCGCTTAAGTTTGTCTGAACAGTTAATGTTACGTTTACTCATGGCGGGGATGACCATGGAGGAGGTGGCCGTCAATCTCAATACGTCACTAAAAAGCCTTTACCGCAAGCGTACTGCGCTTTATGAGCGGTTGGGGTTAGATAATTTTAATGAAGCTTGCTTATTTATCTTTCGAAATAAGCTGCTGGAGCAGACCGAACGTTCGTTATGAAGCTTCGCTGTACAGAGAATGGATGTTATCGCAAGGTATTTGTTGACGAAAATCTAATAAATTAAATAGATATTGATAGGTACAACCGTCGATACCCGGCGGTATCGATGATGGCATTCGGCATATAATTCCGGAGCTCTTTGGAAGTATTTACCGCCAATGCGGTTTGCTATGCACAGCGATTATTATAATGAATATATTCCTTGCGCCGCACAGGAATAGTTTTGTCATAAATTAACACTACCATGGTATTCCGGCTCACGCGTCGGAATACCATGAGATATCGTGAAAGCATCAGAGGAGCGAGGTGGATGAGAATAAGGGACAGTATTGCTGAGCGGTTAGAGGCATGCGGGCTCTACCGTCGGGCGGCATCCAGATGGATTGAGGTGATGCAGCGTTGTCTGGACGATGAGGACCGAGAGTGGATCCGTCACCATCGCAATCAGTGTCTGAAAAAGGCGCAACGTCCGCCGGCGCCGAAAGAGGAGTTTGCCGACCTCCACCAGGCGGCGAAAGAGACTCAATATCGTATGGGCATTGCGAAGCCCTATGGCGAAGCATTCAGGCTGCCCGGCAAAGGGAAAACGGCCGCCGAGTAATGCCTTTCTTCACGACGTTTGCCTGACGGCTTCGCCTTATCCGGCCTACGAGTCCTCTGCTGGTTCAAACAGCGTAGGCCCGCGCAAGCGCAGCGCCGCCGGGCGATACACATCAGACACCGTACCCGCGGTTGTGCCGGATGGCGGCATAAATGCCTTATCCGGCCTACGAGTCCTTTCGCAGGCTCAAACAGCGTAGGCCCGCGCAAGCGCAGCGATGCCGGGCGATACACATCAGACACCGTACCCGCGGTTGTGCCGGATGGCGGCATAAATGCCTTATCCGGCCTACGGGTCCCCCACAGGTTAAACAGCGTAGGCCCGCGCAAGCGTAGCGCCGCCGGGCGATACACATCAGACGCCGTACCTGCGGTTGTGCCGGATGGCGGCATAAATGCCTTATCCGGCCTACGAGTCCTCTGCTGGTTCAAACAGCGTAGGCCCGCGCAAGCGCAGCGCCGCCGGGCGATACACATCAGACACCGTACTCGCGGTTGTGCCGGATGGCGGCATAAATGCCTTATCCGGCCTGCGGGTCCTCCACAGGTTCAAACAGCGTAGGTCCGCGCAAGCGCAGCGCCGCCAGGCAGGGGGTGATAGAACGGAGTTCGATGAAGAGTCCGGATGTAGAAAAGCAAAAACCCGCCTTTTGGGCGGGTTCTTTAAATAGTGGTGCCCGGACTCGGACTAACGCCGCAGGCGTTGAACAGCGCGCTTGCCGCGCTGGCCCCGAAGGGGTGAGCCGCTGTGCGGCGAATAATCGAACGGAGTTCGATGAAGAGTCCGGATGCAGAAAAGCAAAAACCCGCCTTTTGGGCGGGTTCTTTAAATAGTGGTGCCCGGACTCGGACTAACGCCGCAGGCGTTGAACAGCGCGCTTGTCGCGCTGGCCCCGAAGGGGTGAGCCGCTGTGCGGCGAATAATCGAACGGAGTTCGATGGAGAGTCCGGTCTTAGAAAAGCAAAAACCCGCCTTTTGGGCGGGTTCTTTAAATAGTGGTGCCCGGACTCGGAATCGAACCAAGGACACGGGGATTTTCAATCCCCTGCTCTACCGACTGAGCTATCCGGGCAACGGGGCGCATTAAACCGTAATCCGCCCACCCCGTCAACCAAATTTCTTAAATTACTTATCGATTGCTTATCTTTGCGGCAATTCTGCGTTCAAAGGCGCGTTTTGGCTTAACTTCACTGCATGCCGTTATCGCCCTCGCGGGTTTTCCAGCCGCTGGTAATGGCGATAACGTGGCGTAGTCCGGAGATGAGATAATCGCCAATGACCTCCTCGTCCTCACGCGGCGAGCTCAGGGTAATTTCCGCATCCACGCCGTGGCGATAGGCGCCATGATGGCTGAAAATGGTGCCGATATAACACTTCCCGTTCAGCCAGACCGGAATATAGGCCACCGTCTCATAGATATAGTTAACGGCGACGCCGCTGTAGTAGTTATCCGCCTCGTCAGCGGAGGTGCCCGGCGGGATGGGGCAGATCGGCGTGGCGTTGTCGCTGGCGGGTCTGTCTTTCAGCAGGCTGCCCTGCATTACCTCCAGCGAGCGCAGCAGGTCCGCTTTATCGCCGTCGCTCAGGCTGGGGGTCAGCGGCTGGTCTTTCTCCGGGGAGCGGATGCTGTTCAGCGTATAGCGATAGCGAACCGTCACCGCGGGCGTCTGGCTGGTGGTGCTGAACGGGCGTAGCAGGTAGAGGTTATCTTCGCCAAACTGGCCGTTGTACCACAGGGCATACACCTGGCCGTTGATTTTGACCCAGTGGTTCCACTGGTTAGCCCCGCGGCCATTAATGGAAAAGAGGGCGCCGGGCACCCCGGCATCGAAATCATCACCATTATCACTGTCGCTGCCGTTGACGGCGGCAAAATCATCATCACCTCGCTTGAGCACCCCGGTGTAGCTGAAGAGCCCGGTGCCGCCCACGTAGCTGTCGATGATCAGGTCGCGTTTGCCGTCGCCGTCGAGGTCGATAAGGGTAAGGCTGACTTTGCCGTTTTCTGAATCCGCGCTAATCGAGGAGCGCAGAAACGCCTGCCACTCATCATCGCTGATATCCGGGGACGGTTTACTGGTCGTGATCAGCGTATCGTCGGCGTAAGTGAGCGTGAAGTCGGTAATATGGCCGGTTAACGGAAACTGCTCGGCGACCTTATTCAGAGACAATTCTGGATCGCTTTTTTGCGCTTTCAACACTGCGTTATACAACGTGCGCAGAGCCAGGTTATCCGCCTCTTTCTGCTGCCTGGGGATCACCTGGCTGACAAAGGTCGGCAGCATCCAGGTGCCACCCGGGGTGATTTCCCGACACATACCGGTGCTGTACTTCAGGCTGGGGGTAAAGGTTTTACCATCCCAAACGCGCGTCTCGCCGGTGACGCAGTCGGCCATGCCCCGTTCTTTGTGCAAAAAGACGATAGCGCCGTCGGCGTAGCTGGAAGCCTCGGTAGTGAGCAGTCGCGGTTTGCTCAACTGGGCGTTATCGACCAGCCACAGGGCATAACCGTCGTTATAGGGCGCTCGCCAGCAGAGCGCCTGCGCCAGAGAATGGGTTTTATCCAGCGCGGTCAGCGTGATCTGGCGATCTGCCGCCGGAATGGCCTGATTCTGCCAGTCGTCGCAGCGCTGGTTCAGCAGCGGCGTCAGGATGGGCAGCAGTTTCTGGCGCTGAAGCATACTCAACGGCACTGGCTGCGCGTTATGGAGAACCGGGGCGGCGATAATTTCCGGGGCGGGAGTGGCTGGCAAAATGGCATCGTCGCCGGCATCGCCTTTATCCAGCAGCGCATCGGCGGTGCCGGTGCGTCGCTGAAACGCATCCATTTTACCCAGCACCTCGCGGCTGCCGGCGCTGGAAAGCGGCAGGTGCTGGCCGTTAAGGGTGAATTCGATTTTGCGCTGATTCGTTAACGCCTGTAGCAGGGCGGTGGTCTGATCGCTGTCGAGGCGAAAGTGGCTGTCGTCGAGAGCGTCCAGCGCGCCAAAATCCCGGTCGTCGATCAGCAGGCTGGCGGTGGAGTCGGCGGGGATATCGTGCTCGATTTGCGCAAAGGTTACCGTGGCGGTGAGGTGCTGTTCGCTGCCCGCGTTGCGGGTCAACAGCACGCTGACCTCACCCATGCGGACGCCGTAACCCGCCGCCCGGCAGGCGCCGGTATTATCGCAGGCGAGCTCCCAGTCTTTTTGTGCAAAGGAAAAACCTTGCAGGGGAGCCGCCAGCAGGGGCGTAGAGCAGAGGCCCAGCCAGGCAGCCCAGAAGAACGCGCGCATATCAATCCCTGTCAGCAATCAGTGAGGGGAAATTATAGGCGCGACGTGGCGGTTAGGATATCAGAATCAGGTCAAGGCGCCGCCCATACGGCACTGGGCGAAGCGTAGAATATCTTCAGCCAGCCGCCGGGCGGTATCCACATCCGTCTGGCTACGTTTGACCAGCAGACGGCTCAGACAGCCCTCGACAATCAGCTCCATCTGCTTGGCGACCATTTCCGGGTCATCCACCTCCAGCTGAGTCAGCAGCTCGTGAGTGTAGGCCAGCGAAGCCTGCTTCTGCTGTTCCGCCAGCTGGTGAATGGGGTGCTGAGGATCCGGGTAGAAGGTGCAGGCGGCGATAAACAGGCAGCCCGGGTACCGCTGGTTGCTTACGCAGGTGGTGAGTGCGGCATAGCGTGCCAGCAGCTTTTGCTCTGCGCTTAAGGTCTCGTCCAGCAGGAGCTGACGACGCCAGGCATCCACCTGCTGGCTCAGATAGCGAAGCGCGTCGTACAGCAGCGCTTCGCGGTCAGGCCAGAAGCGTTTCAGGTCGCTCGTCGGGCAGGACACGCGCTCAGCGACCATCTCCAGCGACGTGTTGGCGATACCTTCAATTTCAAGAATCTTAATGGCTTCTGCCAGGACGTCTTCACGTAGCACGGTGTTCTCCTCCATCTTTCCTCCTAAAGTGTCGCTCACGCTTGCCAATCGCGCAAATGGGCGCTGAATGCCGCGGCATCCATAAAGCCGGTGACTCGCCGCTCAGGCTGTTCCTGACCCTCAGCGTTAAAGAACAGGATCGTCGGCAGACCCAGCACCTGCAGGTGTCTCAGCAGCGCGACGTCTTGCGGGCTGTTCTTCGTCACATCGACCTGTAATAACACGGTGCCTTTCAGCGCCTGCTGCACGTCAGGTGAACTAAAGGTGTATTTTTCAAACTCTTTGCAGGCCACGCACCAGTCGGCGTAAAGATCGAGCATCACCGGTTGACCTTTCGCCTGCGCCAGCGCCTGGTCAAGCTCGGCCACCGAGCTGACGCGGGTGAAAGCCAGGTGCGCCTGCTGCTCGGCCGCCGGGGCGCCAAACGCCCAGTCCTGCAGAGGCCGCGCGCTGACCAGCGCGGCGGCAAGCAGAATGATCTGTACCAGCCGCATCCACGGCCGGGTAGCGCCCAGCGAGGTGATAAACGCCCAGCTGAAGAAGGCGACACCGAGCATTGACCACAGCCGTACCCCCCACTGGTCGCCGAGTATGCGTTCCAGCAGGAAGACGGGCAGGGCAAGGATCACAAACCCGAAGGCGGTTTTCACATGGCTCATCCACGGGCCGCTTTTCGGCAACAGGCGATTGCCAAACACGGTCACAAGGATCAACGGCAGACCCATGCCCAGCGCGTAAAGGTACAGCGTGCCGCCGCCCAGCCACAGATTACCGCTCTGGGCGATATACAACAGAATGGCGCTTAGCGGCGCGGTGGTGCAGGGAGAGCAGATCAGCCCGGCAATAGCGCCCATCGCAAAGACCCCGCCGGGCGAGCCGCCCTGGCGCTTATTGCTGAGCAGCGTCAGCCGGGTCTGCAGCGACGACGGCAGCTGCAGCGTGAACAGGCCGAACATGGAGAGCGCCAGCAGTATAAACACCGCCGACAGGCCGACCAGGACATATGGGTGCTGCAGGGCCGCCTGGAACTGCAGCCCGGCGGCGGCTACCACCAACCCCAGCGCGGTATAGGTCAGGGCCATCCCCTGGACGTAAATAAAGGCCAGCAGCAGGGCGCGCGCGGTGGAAAGCCGCTGTTTTCCGCCCAGCACGATGCCCGAAATCAGCGGGTACATCGGCAGCACGCAGGGGGTGAAGGCGATACCAATGCCAATCAGCAGCGCCCACAGGGCGGTGAAGGGCAGACGAGCGGGGACGTCTGCTGGCGGCGCCATGGCAGGCGCCTGCGGCACGGCGTTCTCCTCCATCGGGCGCGGTTCAACCGGCAGCGGCGGATTGAAGGCCGGGCGATGGTTCAGCGACGACACGGGCGCGGCGGCGGTTGGCTGAGCGTCGTTTGAGGCCGCCCGCACGGCGCTCAGCGGGATCACTTTAGTCTCCGGCGGATAACAGAATCCGGCATCGGCGCAGCCCTGCCAGGTGACGGTGAGAGTAGCCTCTTTGTCCGCCTCCTTCACCGTCACCGGCACGGTCAGGCGTTGGCGAAAGATCTCGCTTTTGCCGTAAAACTCATCTTCATGCCACTCTCCCGCCGGCAGCGCCGGTTCGTCGATCGTCGCCCCGGCGGCGCTGAAGGTAAACTGTTGACGATAAAGATAATAACCATCCTTGATTTGCCAGCTCAGGTTGACGTCATGCTGTTGCTGCTGAAAGTCAAAGGCGAAAGCTTGATCAGCAGGCACGAAGTTCGAGCGCCCCGGCGCGTCGAATAACCCGGCGGTGGCTGATGTGCTGCACAGCAGCAGGATCAGCGTAATGATGCGGTAAGCCATGAGAGGTAATCGTTGTCTCCATGCGTGACGGGTAGAACCAGCAGTTCTGGGGTTTGATACGGATGGTGTGACTTCAGGCAGTCCAGCAGCGCCTGCTGATGGGCAAGGTCAGTTTTGAGTAGCATCTGCACTTCATACTCCTGCTCGAGTTTCCCTTCCCAGTAATACAGAGAGGTGGCTCCCGGCAGCAGCGTGGCGCAGGCCGCCACCTTTTCCGCCAGCGCTTTTGCCGCCAGATCCTGGGCGGTCGCTTCGTCCGGCGCGGTACAGAGCACAACAACAGCATCAGGCGTAGTCATCATGAACCTCGTATCAGCGAAAAGAGGCACTATAACACGCAAGATGCGGGGATATTAGCGTAACGAGCGGGGAAAGTGAGGGCAACGGAAGGCGGGCCCGTAGTGGGCCCGCCGCCAGCGGTATTTACAGCATAATCCCGCCAAAGATAAAGCCGAGGATCACGCACAGCGTGATAGCGATAACGCCGGGGATCAGGAAGGCGTGGTTAAAGACATATTTACCAATGCGGGTTGAGCCGGTGTCGTCCATCTCTACCGCCGCCAGCAGGGTTGGGTAGGTCGGTAGAACGAACAGCGCCGAGACCGCGGCAAACGAGGCGATAGCCGTCAGCGGGCTAACGCCCAGCAGCAGCGCGGCAGGCATCAACGCCTTGGTGGTGGCTGCCTGCGAGTAGAGCAGCGTGGCGGCGAAAAACAGTACCACCGCCAGCAGCCATGGGTAATTGTGCAGCAGATCGCCGGCCACGGCCTGGATGTCGCTGATATGCGCTTTAACGAAGGTATCTCCCAGCCAGGCGACGCCGAGGACGCAGACGCAGGCGCTCATCCCGGACTTAAAGGTGCTGGCGTTGAGCACTTCGCCGGTGTCGATTTTACAGGTGATGCTAATCAGGGTGGCGATGGTCAGCATAAATACCACGATCGCCTCGTTACGCGGCAGCACCGGGTTCTTAATCAGGCCGACGGTATCGCTGATGGCCGTGGCGTAGAACATCACCGCCACGATGCCGATCAAAAACAGCAGAACTGAACGTTTGGCGTGCGGCTGCAGCTCAAATACCTGGCTACCGCGCAGTCTGACTTCCCCCTTGGCCAGCCGCTCCTGGTAAACCGGATCGTCTTTCAGTTCGCAGCCGAGGAAGTTGCAGACGATAGCGGTGAGCATCACCGCCAGCAGCGTGACCGGAATACAGATGGCCAGCAGCGTCAAATAGCTAACGCCCAGCGGTTCAAGGATACCTGCGAAAAAGACCACTGCGGCGGAAATGGGCGAGGCGGTGATCGCTATCTGGGAGGCCACCACCGCAATCGACAGTGGACGAGACGGACGAATGCCTTGCTCTTTGGCAACTTCGGTGATCACCGGCAGCGTGGAGAAGGCGGTATGGCCGGTGCCAGCGAGCACGGTCATAAACCAGGTCACCAGCGGGGCAAGGAAGGTAATGTACTTCGGGTGGCGGCGCAGCATCCGTTCGGCGAGGCTGACCAGGTAATCCATCCCGCCGGCGACCTGCATGGCGGCGATAGCGGCAATCACCGCCATAATGATTTCAATAACGTCGAAGGGGATCGCACCCGGTTTAATTTGAAAAATAAGCGTCAGGACAAGGACGCCAAGGCCACCGGCAAAGCCGATACCGATGCCGCCGAGCCGGGCGCCGAGATAAATCGCCAGCAGGACAATAACCAGTTCTGCACCAAACATGTATGCCTTCCTTGTTTTTAACAAGTTGATATTGAATTGTTGTATTTTAGTAAAACCAAAAAGCAAAAAAGGCATGTCATCGCTGACATGCCTTTGAATGACTAACCTGAAAGATTACTGTTCGCTTTCATCGGTATAACGCTTTGCTTTATAAGCGGGATGCATCAGGTTTTGCGCAGAGAAAATATCATCCAACTCCGCCGCCGTCAGCAGTCCGCGCTCCAGCACCACTTCCCGTACGCTCTTGCCGGTTTCGGCACAGATCTTGCCGACGATATCGCCATTGTGGTGGCCAATAAACGGGTTGAGGTAGGTGACGATGCCGATGGAGTTGTAGACGTAGCCTTCACATACCGCTTTATTGGCGGTGATGCCGTTAACGCATTTCTCCAGCAGGTTGTAGCAGGCGTTGGTCAGGATATGAATCGACTCGAACATCGCCTGGCCGATCACCGGCTCCATCACGTTCAGCTGCAGCTGACCGGCTTCGGAGGCCATGGTCACAGTGGTATCGTTGCCGATAACTTTGAAGCAGACCTGGTTGACCACCTCCGGCACCACCGGGTTAACCTTCGCCGGCATGATTGAAGAGCCAGCCTGCAGCTCAGGCAGGTTGATTTCGTTGAGGCCCGCGCGCGGACCGGAAGAGAGCAGGCGCAGGTCGTTACAGATCTTGGATAGTTTCACCGCCAGGCGTTTCAGCGAGCTGTGAACCATAACGTACGCCCCGCAGTCCGAGGTGGCTTCAATCAGATCTTCCGCCGGGACGACCGGTAAGTTGCTTACTTCAGCCAGCTTCTGCACCGCCAGCTGTTGATAGCCGTCCGGGGTGTTGAGGCGAGTACCAATGGCGGTGGCGCCGAGGTTCACCTCCAGCAGCAGCTCCGCAGTGCGCAAAATGCTTTTGGTCTCTTCATTAAGCAGCACATTGAAGGCATGGAATTCCTGGCCGAGGGTCATCGGCACCGCGTCCTGCAGCTGGGTGCGGCCCATTTTGAGGATGTCCTGGAACTCCACGGCTTTCGCCTGGAAGCCTTCGCCCAGCTGTTTAATCGCATCGATTAACTTAAGGATGGAGGCATACACCGCAATGCGGAACCCGGTGGGGTAAGCATCGTTGGTGGACTGGCATTTGTTGACGTGATCGTTTGGGTTCAGGTACTGGTATTCGCCTTTCTGGTGGCCCATCAGCTCAAGGCCAATGTTCGCCAGGACTTCGTTGGTGTTCATGTTTACGGAGGTACCGGCCCCGCCCTGGAAGACATCGACCGGGAACTGGTCCATGCATTTGCCGTTATTCAGGACTTCGTCACAGGCGGCGATAATCGCATTTGCCGCGCTTTTGGGAATGGTCTGCAGCTCCTTGTTCGCCAGCGCGGCGGCTTTCTTAACCATGACCATGCCGCGCACGAATTCTGGTATGTCGCTGATTTTGCTGTTGCTAATGTAGAAGTTTTCAATCGCTCGCAGAGTATGAACGCCGTAGTAAGCGTCCGCGGGAACTTCCCTGGTGCCCAACAGATCTTCTTCGATACGAATGTTGTTTAACATGTGAACCTTCTTTTCAAGCTGCCAATGAATTCACCAAACACACAGAATATCCAGTATTCAGTATATTTTCTGGCCGACGATTATTTCCTTAACCGGCCTGGTGCCCAAGATCATATGCTGATGATAGCGAATATCAGTAAGCTTGATCACTTATTACATTGCGGCTATGAGAAGATTTATTAATCTGTGAAATGGGTCACCGCTTTCTTATTTCTGAGAAAAATAAGCCTTTCCGCTGATTGAAAAGCCGCTCAGCATCCCCATGTTAGTGGGATGCGATCAGCAAATTGATGATTACGGGCGCTGAACGCAGCGCCCGTTGATGAAGGAGACGCCGGTGCGTTGGATTCCGTTTATTGCCTTTTTTCTTTACGTTTACATTGAGATATCGATCTTTATCCAGGTTGCGCACGTGCTGGGCGTCTTTATGACCCTGATCCTGGTGATCTTTAGCTCGGTGGTAGGGATGTCGCTGGTGCGTAACCAGGGCTTCAAAAACTTCCTGCTGATGCAGCAGAAGATGGCCGCGGGCGAGAGCCCGGCGGCGGAGATGATCAAGAGCGTATCGCTGATTATCGCTGGTCTGCTGCTGTTGCTCCCGGGGTTCTTTACCGACTTCCTCGGCCTGCTGCTATTGCTGCCGCCGGTGCAAAAGCATTTGACGATGAAGCTGATGCCGCACCTGCGCTTCAGCCGGATGCCGGGCGGCGGCTTTAGCGCCGGTACTGGCGGCGGAGAGACCTTCGAAGGGGAATTCCAGCGCAAAGATGAGCAGCGCGACCGTCTGGACCATAAGGACGATCGCCGCGATTAACATCCCCCCGGCCCGGTCAGCAGATGCGACCGGGCCGCTTTCTTTGCAGGCCTACACGCTTCCCGTCGCCAGCTTGCGCCTGGGTAAAAACAGCCACAGCCCCGCCAGCATCACCAGCGCGTACAGGCTTTTCCAGCCGACCATCGCCAGCAGCAGCAGACAGAGAATGCTGCCCACCACCGCCAATAGCCGATAGCGACCGCGCAGCAAACGACAACCCGCCAGCATGCACAGCAGATAGATCATGATGAAAATGCCATTGGCGTAAACGATCAGCGCGTCCAGATTGATATCGAGCAGATAGATGCCAAGGGTGCTAACTACGCAGGATCCCAGCACGGCGTTGAGGGCGTTGCGCGGGATCTGCCGTGGCGACAGCCTTGCGAGGTAGCTGTGTGGCTTATGCTGCGCTTGCGACCAGACCAGGCGGGCAAAGCTTTGAATATAGATGTTGAGGCTGGCGAAACAGGCGAGATAGCCGATGACGCAGGCTACCCACAGCGCTTCGACGCCGAACAGACGGACCACGATATTCGGTAATGACGCCGCCGCCGCCATCTCCTCGCCAAAGGCGTGGAAGTGCAGCACCAGCACGGTGCAGGCCCAGTAGACCGAGCCGGCAAGCAGCAGGCCTATCATCAGCGCCCTGGGGAAATCACGCTCGGGATGTTTAAACTCCGAGGCGAGATGTGCGAAGGCTTCCAGACCGACAAAGCACCAGAACATCACCGACAGCGCCGAAAAGAGTTGCCCGCGGTCAATCTCCGCCGGGGCCGGGAAGGGGATCTGCGCCGGGCTTATCCCGCCGCGCCACCAGACTACGACGATCAGCGCCACAATCAGTATGGCAACCAACGTCTGCAGGTTGGCGCTGGAGCTGGCGCCACGCGAACCGACCCACCAGACGATGGCCAGGGTGCCCAGCTCCGCCAGCAGCAGCTGCGCATCATGCCAGCCGAACAGCGCCTGGCCAAAACCGGTGGCGATGTGCAGAGCGGCGGGGAGTCCGACCGGGATAACCGATAAAAACAGCCAGCCGGTGACGCTGGCCAGACGTGGCCCAAAGGCCATATCGACAAAGTGGGCCACGCCGCCCGCGCTGGGAAAATGGCGGCCCAGCAGGGCGAAGACGATGGCAATCGGGAAAACAAGGAGAATGAGCAGCGGCCATGCCCACAGGCTGTTATCGCCAGCGACCAGCGCCGCCAACGCCGGGACGGCGAAGACGCCGGTACCCAGCAATGAGGTGGAAAGCAACCCAACTCCCTGTCCCAGCCCTAACTCCTGTTTTAAACCACTCATGATTCAATCCTGCGCCAGTGAAAAAAAAGAGAGTATCACAATCGCTTTTCCTTATGACCGATTGCCTGACATGACCGCTTTTTGTGCGCCAGCGCAAAGGTAAAAATTTTTTTTAATTTTGCCCTTGAAGCCGGAAATGGCCATCCCCATCTCTCTCTGCACTAGCCGGTAAACCGCGTTCGGCCCGGCGTCACCCATAACTGATAATGACTTTCTCGAAGGAGAGCTATCAATGAGTATTCGTCCGTTACATGATCGTGTGATCGTCAAACGTAAAGAAGTTGAAACCAAATCTGCGGGCGGCATCGTTCTGACCGGTTCTGCAGCAGCTAAGTCAACTCGTGGCGAAATCATCGCTGTCGGTAAAGGCCGCATCCTGGAAAACGGGACCGTGCAGCCGCTGGACGTTAAAGTTGGTGACATCGTGATTTTCAACGATGGCTACGGCGTGAAGACTGAAAAGATCGACAACGAAGAAGTACTGATCATGTCCGAAAGCGACATCCTGGCAATTGTTGAAGCTTAATTCGCACGACCCTGAACGAATTTGAGGAATAAAAGAAATGGCAGCAAAAGACGTAAAATTCGGTAACGACGCTCGTGTAAAAATGCTGCGCGGCGTAAACGTACTGGCAGATGCAGTTAAAGTGACCCTGGGCCCGAAAGGCCGTAACGTGGTTCTGGACAAATCCTTCGGCGCGCCGACCATCACCAAAGATGGTGTTTCCGTTGCACGTGAAATCGAACTGGAAGACAAGTTCGAAAACATGGGCGCGCAGATGGTGAAAGAAGTTGCCTCTAAAGCGAACGACGCAGCAGGCGACGGTACCACCACCGCAACCGTACTGGCTCAGGCTATCGTGAACGAAGGTCTGAAAGCTGTTGCTGCAGGCATGAACCCGATGGATCTGAAACGCGGTATCGACAAAGCGGTACTGGCTGCCGTAGAAGAGCTGAAAGCGCTGTCCGTTCCGTGCTCTGACTCCAAAGCTATCGCTCAGGTAGGTACCATCTCCGCTAACTCCGACGAAACCGTCGGTAAACTGATCGCGGAAGCGATGGATAAAGTTGGTAAAGAAGGCGTGATCACCGTTGAAGACGGTACCGGTCTGGAAGACGAACTGGACGTAGTTGAAGGTATGCAGTTCGACCGCGGCTACCTGTCTCCGTACTTCATCAACAAGCCGGACACCGGTGCCGTTGAGCTGGAAAGCCCGTTCATCCTGCTGGCTGACAAAAAAATCTCCAACATCCGCGAAATGCTGCCGGTTCTGGAAGCCGTAGCGAAAGCTGGCAAACCGCTGGTCATCATCGCTGAAGACGTTGAAGGCGAAGCGCTGGCGACCCTGGTGGTTAACACCATGCGCGGCATCGTTAAAGTGGCTGCGGTGAAAGCACCGGGCTTCGGCGACCGTCGTAAAGCTATGCTGCAGGACATCGCTACTCTGACTGGCGGTACCGTTATCTCTGAAGAGATCGGTATGGAGCTGGAAAAAGCGACTCTGGAAGACCTGGGCCAGGCGAAACGCGTGGTTATCAACAAAGACACCACCACCATCATCGATGGCGTTGGCGAAGAATCCGCAATCCAGGGCCGCGTAGCTCAGATCCGTAAGCAGATCGAAGAAGCGACCTCCGACTACGATCGTGAAAAACTGCAGGAACGTGTCGCTAAACTGGCTGGCGGCGTAGCAGTAATCAAAGTCGGTGCGGCTACCGAAGTTGAAATGAAAGAGAAAAAAGCACGCGTCGACGACGCCCTGCACGCAACCCGTGCTGCGGTTGAAGAAGGCGTGGTGGCTGGCGGCGGCGTAGCGCTGGTTCGCGTTGCGGCGAAACTCGCTGGCCTGACCGGTCAGAACGAAGATCAAAACGTCGGTATCAAAGTTGCGCTGCGCGCAATGGAAGCACCGCTGCGTCAGATCGTTTCCAACGCCGGCGAAGAGCCGTCTGTTGTGGCTAACAACGTGAAAGCTGGCGACGGTAACTACGGTTACAACGCAGCAACTGAAGAATACGGCAACATGATCGACTTCGGTATCCTGGACCCAACCAAAGTCACCCGTTCTGCACTGCAGTACGCGGCTTCCGTGGCTGGCCTGATGATCACCACCGAGTGCATGGTGACCGACCTGCCGAAAGGCGACGCGCCTGACTTAGGTGCTGCTGGCGGTATGGGCGGCATGGGCGGTATGGGCGGCATGATGTAATCGTGCGCTCTACGGCATAAAAAAGCAGAAACCCCTGGCCAGCAATGGCTGGGGGTTTTTCTTTTGGCGCGCTTTTTAGTATAAGGCTTATACATAAAAATCATTTAAGCTGCATCAGAGTGGCAAGCACCTCCGTTTCGGGCGTGAACTGACAAGCGCGACCGGGGAGGAAATGAACGCGGCTCATGCCGGCGCAGTTTGAAGGATGACAGATTTACATCCGGGCCAGTGCGTCCAGCTCATCGATCATGGGGAATAACATGCAGGTAAAATATTTAGCAGGGATTGTCGGCGCAGCCTTACTGTTGGCAGGTTGCAGTTCCAGCAATGAATTAACCTCTGCCGGCCAGAATGTGCGCTTCGTGCAGGAGAAGCCGGGCGCAGAGTGTCAGCTGTTAGGGACCGCGACGGGTAAACAGAGCAACTGGCTCTCCGGCCAGAATGGCGATGAGGGCGGTTCCATGCGCGGTGCTGCGAACGCCTTGCGCAACCAGGCGGCAGCGATGGGCGGCAACGTGATTTACGGCGTCAGCAGCCCGACGCAGAACCTGCTGTCGAGCTTTGTGCCTACCGACAGCGAAATGAACGGCCAGGTTTATAAGTGCCCGAACTGATGCGTGACGCCTCTCTCTGCGAGCGCGGAGAGAGGCGTGGTCGTTAGATGAGGATCAGACGCTAAGCTCTGCTTTCTTCTCCAGATAGAAGGCGTGCAGAGGACGCAGGCACTCTTCCAGACTGAGCATTCTTCCCGGCTGGGAAGGGATAATGGTACTGAAGATCTGGCATGGCGCCAGCTCCGCGTGCATCGCCTTGAGCTTGGGGCTTTTCTCGATAAGCCGCGTCACGACGTTGTTTTCCAGTTCCGATAAATGCGGCGCGCTGGTTTTCACCACCGCCCCGGAGACAATTTTCTTGCCTTCGTCTGTCTCGCAGCAGTACAGCACGCCCAGATAATGCGAAAACAGGTTTAGCTTCCATTCTTCCTGGGGATACTGCTGGTAATCAATATTGGGTTGAGTGGTTAAGTCCACGGCATAGCACATTAAGAATTCAAGATTCGAGCTTAAGTACTGAATAAACGCTTGATCGCCTACGGTTTTCAATGTGTACTCAATGCCAGCAAGGAGAGCTTCTACCTGCCTGTCTTCAATACATAGCGTACAAACTTGCTCATTCTGGAGAACCAGTATAAGCGTTGACCAGGTTTCGTCTGGTTTGTGAGTGATCGACATAATGCGACGTTCCGGATTTGGCTGCTGAATCTCGGTCATCTCTACAGCAGGGATATTTGCGATCAACGATTCATTATAAGCGATCAGCTTTTCTTTATACGTTTCGCCTTGATCTTGCAAAGATTTAAATGTTACAAGCAGACGGTTTTGCAGGATAAGAAGAAGATCGAGCACTATCGGTGCTTGCAGATAATACTGCTGACAGAAACCATTTTCCTGTTTTATTTTCAACAGCAATGCCATAAAGCGATTTTCAAAGGTAATACCTGCGGTATTAAATCCAATAAACGTTCCTTGCATAGTTCTCTCCTTTTTATGCTGGCGCGAGATTCTTTGTCTGCGACAGATCGATAACGCGATCTGCAGAGGCAATAGTGGATGGCCGATGGGCAACGATAATCCGGGTAATGCTTAACGCCGAGATTGACTGATTGATAACTGATTCATTCTTTAAGTCGAGATGGCTGGTGGCCTCATCCATAAACAGAATGCTTGGTTTACGATACAAAGCTCGAGCGATCAGAATACGCTGCTTTTGCCCGCCGGAAATACCTAACCCCAGTTCACCAACAATGGTTTCATAGCCCATTGGCATCTTCATAATTTCGTCATGAATGTTACAGCGCCTGGCGCATTCCATCACAAAATCAATATCGGCATTATCTTCGAAGCCGCTGATATTATCGATAAGCGACCCGGAGAAAAGGCGGTCCTCTTGCAGTACGCAGGCGGTACCGTGACGATAGTTATTCAAACCAATTTTAGTGATATCGAGGTTATCGGCTAATACATCTCCGCTAGTAGGTGAAAGCAAACCGCACATCACTTTTAACAGCGTGGTTTTACCAACACCGGAAGGTCCGATTAACGCAACAGATTCCCCAGGTTCTACCGTAATATTTAAATTAGAAAATATAGGCTGAGAAAAGGGATCGTATTGATAACAGAGATTTTTTACTTCTAGTTTTGCACCCGAGTCAGCAGAGAAAACTTCTCTTGCAGGAAGCTCCTGCTCCGGTTCGCTGAAGACGATCTCTGACAAACGTTCATTATGTAAAGAAAGCATACGGAGTTGCATACAGAGATCAATCAGACTAGAAGCTCGCTGTGAAAACTGGCCACGGTAGGCGTTGAAGGCCATAAACATACCGAGAGTCATATTATTATCAATAACCATAATGGCACCCAGCCAAAGAACCGCGACCTGATCGATAGTAGTTATAAAAGTATTGATTCCACCAAACATCATGTCGAAGCGCGTTTGTTTGATTCCGGCATTGCAGGCTTCAATATTAATATTGAGCCAATGCTGGGAGCGACGCTCTTTCAGGTTTAAGGCCTTGATGGTCGAGATTCCATACAGAGACTCCATAAAATGCGAGCTGGAGCGTGCGCCTTTAATCACTTGTTCTTCCGCTACGCGACGATAAAAGCGGTAGGTAGCAAAGCGCATAATCGCATAGCATAGGGTAAAACCAACGACCACCCAGGTCAGCCAGCCCCCATACAGTGTCAGCATGATCAGCAGACCAATAGTCATGATCGAGTCAATAATGCCGCTGACAATACTATTCGTAAACGTCGAGCGTATGGTGTCCAGAGAGGAAAAACGCGACTGGATATCTCCTAAATGACGCTTTTCAAAAAAGGATAGTGGCAGACTGGCCAGATGATCGAAAAGCGTGGTTTTCCATTGAATATTAGTTAACGTATTTAATGTTAACGATGTCCAGGCCCGGAGCATACTGATAAAGGTGCGGAACAGGGTGAAGAAGACCAGACCGATACAGATTACGGATAGCAGGCTCTGATCATGGGCCATGATCACGTGGTCAGTCACCAGTTGAGTGCCTATCGGCAGCAATAAGCCAATCGCTTCAACCACGACCGAGAAGGCGAAAATTTTCAGTAGCGTTGACTTCAATCCGATAATATTACGCATCAGATCCAACAGACGCAGGCGAGATTTGGCTTTTTCCTGTTGAAAGTTTTGATCCGGCCAGAGTTCCAGGGCGATACCGGTAAAATAATTGGACATCTCCTGATTGCCAATGACTCGTTTACCCAATGCCGGATCGTGTACAATGAAACTTGATTTACGTACTTTGGTGAGAACCACATAGTGATTCATTCCCCAATGCAGGATACAGGGCAGTTTAAGCTGACGAATCTCATTCAGGTCTAACGACAGAGCACGGCTTTTCAAGCCGGCATGATCTGCCGTTTTGCTTAATGACATCATCGTTACTCCCTGCGAAGCGCTGCCAAAGCGCTGGCGGAAATTAAACAGATCAATATCCAGACCATAGTGACCGCAAACCATCGCCAGGCAAGCGATCCCACACTCTGTTGCCTCCGACTGTAATATAACTGGCGTTTTATGGCGTAATGAAAAATTTAGTCTGGATATAATGGTGGTAAATATTTCATTAGTCATGGATCGGCCCACTTACACTTTGAGACATTTTATAAAAAGGAGTAAACATCCACATGTAAAGAGGACGTTTTTCAAGGAAAACAACTGCCCGTGCTTTAAGTCCATTTGAGAGCTTAAGTGTTTTCCCATTATAAGAAAAAGTTTTATTTTTAATCTTTACAATTGTTTTATAAAGTGCCAGTTCTTGCTGATTAGTTCCATTACTCACGTTAGTATATTCTGACATTTCCTGCCTCGCTGCGGGGACGGAAGATATTGATATGACTTCGCCAGGGAATTGTCCAAATTTATCAGAAGGAAAAGCATCATAGCGAATATTTATAACATCACCAGGTTTTACATAAGGTATGCTATTATTCGGCAGCCATAATATAAGATAATACTCAATGTTACCTGTAGGCTTGATTTGAGCCAAGCTACTGCCATTATCAACCATCTGTCCTTTAGTTACCGAGAGTGACTCAATGCGTCCTTCTGTCGTAGCTTTTATAATAGCATTGCCTTTGGCATTTGATTCAACTAATTGGTTTTTGAAATCATTTATTTGATTCTGTTGTGCTGTTATCTGATTGTCAAAATCAGCGATTTTAGTTATTTTATCGCTATTATATTGTGTGATTTGCGATTCTAATTGCATCTTTTGACTTACAAGAGATTGATATGTGCTCTGTTGTTGGAAATATAATGAATGTTGATAGTTATATTGATCTTTTGTGATGAGTCCATCTCTAAGATAACTATCATAGCTGGATAAATTATCGTGCATTTTCTTTAATCCAGCTAAGGCATTAGCAAGAAGACGATTGATCTCTTTCAATGATTCTTTATTGGCTTTAAGTTGCTTTTCTATTGAAGACAATGTTTCTTGCTTGTTTTGAGAAAGCTTGTTTATTATTTCTTCAGCATTGGCTATCTTTTCTTTATTAACTTCTATCTGTACAGAACTAACATTTCCAGTAGTCGTGTCACGAGAGATATCTATTTCATAGAGAGGTTGTCCTTTTTTAACCAGATCACCAACTTTCACATATTGTGATACGATAAAACCTTGTTGTGGCGCATAAACATTTACAGAATGAGGTAAGGTGATAACCTCCCCATTAACATCTATCCGCTGAGTAAAGCTACAAAAGATCATGGCTGATATAAGCAAACCAAGGAATAGCAAAGATAATACTATGATTAACCAAGTCGGCATTCCAGCCAGCAATAAAGCTTTCCCTTTCCAATATACTCTTTTGTACTCAATCGCTTCCTTGCGATATAATCTTCTTGTCATTTTTTGTTTATTTACCGATGTAAAAAGGCCCGGAATGGGCCTTTGTTAAAGGAATTTTTAACTTATGCCCAAGGTGTGAATGTGCCGTCAAGAGCAGAAGTATAAGAATCTGCGATATATTTTACAGTTTGTTCCCAGCCAAGTGCAATACCGCTGACGGCGCCACCAATAAAGCCGCCAATGGCACCAAAGATGACCCCACCTAGTTCGGCGATGATACCAAACCCAAGGATGCCACCGCCGTCACCAGCCTTACCACCTGCAGCAAAAGCACCCCACATAGCCGCTACAGTTCCGAATGCTATTGCGGAACCTACTGCTTCTACACCATTCGTTACCAGGCTGGTAAGAGTGGACATAAAGCTTGAGGTATCCCAGCTATAGCCACCAGAAATTTCCTGCATTTCAAAAACGTTTAACTCACGCATTATATATACTCCTGTAATAAAATAATTTACTTCCTGTAAAGGGAGTAAAGTGTATATGGTCATTTTACTGAGCCATGATTTAATAGAGAGCATTGCCCTCAAGATAAGAAACATACCATCACTCAAATAAAGATTATTTGCCAGAGATCTCTATTTGGTTCGTATATTTCACGGTGGTAAATGCTATGCTCATCCTTTCTTTAAAGCAACCTCTAACTTGATGATTTATTATGTTTATATTGTGATTTCATGTGAATTAAATTTATTCCTCTTGAATGACGACCTCTAACAATCCTCTTACGGTGCCAATAGTAATGTCATCGGTAGTACGATAGTAATCTGCGGTAAGATTAATCTCTTTATTGAGCTTGTTGGCATCTACTATAAATGACTTTGCTTCATAATCATAAAAATTAATAGGGATACCATTTTCTTTTATTATAGTGTTGACGTTTTGTGCACCTCCGCTACTTGTTGGATCGCTGTTAAGGAGAACGCCGGGAGTGCCATCAGTACTCGAACGAGGGTTAAACCAATAGTAAATCGTATTTCCAGTTGACTTTTGTTCGCAGTTAATATTCAAGGTAAAGGATTTTTCTTTTGAGGTTTTACTTCCCGGTGAAGTAGACAAAAGTGTCACTTTATCAATTCTTGAGAGGTTTACGGTTTTAGTTGATGTTATTTCACATGAGTTTTCGCGAGGTACAGGGCTTACAAATTTCATATTTATTGATAATAGTAAGCTAGATGGCATTGTGGCTTTATAATCGCTATCAGCAACATAAAATGATACGCTGCTATTGGTTGGGGACTGACTTAAGTCAATAGTTCCAGTTTTGATTAACCAATAGCGATAAAGTGTATTTTCAGTTGTTCCTGGAACCGGTATGCTTCCTGCAACCGCGGGTATCATTCCATAGACCGAGCCAGTAAGTAAATCACTAATCTGATAACCAATGCCTGGAATTCCCGTTTCATAAACAGGTTTACCCATAATGCCAGTCACTCCTGGAACTTCGCTGGCAGTGATCACGGTAGTGTATCTATTCTTAGATGAGTTGTCGCAAGTAAATGCGGGTGCAGAACCGCCGATACCCATCAATTTTGTATAGAGTATGCTTCCTACCGGTATAGTTGGATCAGTAGATATTTTAACATTGCTTGGCATGTTAAAATTAACCCTTTTGGCGATATCTTTGATATTACAAGTTGCTTCTGCTTGACCACAAGCGATAATCAATAAAGCCGAGAATAAAAATATTTTTTTCATATGTGATATCCTTTTATCACTAGCGGCAAATAGCTTTGGATGTTGTGAGACTTCCTTGCGTGGGAAGTAATTGATACGTTGCATTGCAACGTTGATCCTGCCGTTGGCCCCATAAAACAAGTAACTCACCACTATCTTGCAAGCCAGAGAGATAAACCATCCCTTCATCACTGACAATGTTGGCTTGAGTATTGGCACTGTTTTTTATCGTTACCGTGGAACCATAAGGAACCGGTTTATCTCCAGGCATTTCTAGTTGTATGAGTGCTCTACGTCCAATATTGCCGGCATAATTAGCACGCACGATGGCACCACGGGTCGGAACGACGCTCTGCGTGGTTTCTGGCAGCTCCATATCTTCGCCTAACGTGGAACTGTCGAGCGTGATATCGGTGCGACGGTATGGTGTTACGTACGGAACGATGGCGTAGCCGCGATAGTCGGTAGAGATGGTGTTATCATTGGTGAGCTTGACGTTATCCAGCCCCGGCGCTTTAACCAGTACCGCTGCATCAGTGATGTCCTGACCCAGCGTGATGCCATCGGCATGGGCAACGATACTGCCGTTGGCGCCGTAGTCAATGCGCTCGCTACTGCGATCGTAGCTGTAGCCGGCATTGACGCTGCCGCGGGCGCCATTATAAGTCGCGCGCATATCGCCGCTGTAGTATTCCCGGTTGCTGTATCCTTGCTGCAGGCTCCACTCCAGACTATCGTTCTCCAGCGCATTACCACCGATGGATACTGACTGATCGGTTGATCCCGGATTGCTGTTGGTTAACTGATAGCTGGTGTAGGTGCCAGGCAACCAATTGCTCAACGGCAGCGTTACCGTCAGTGTAATACGTTGGTCGTCCTGAGCGTCTTTCCCTGAGTTATCTCCACCCCAGGTATAGCGGTTATAGCTGTAGCCGAGGTAGTAGTTCACATTGCGGAAGCCGCCGTTATAGCCCACGCTAATCGACTTGTTAGTACGCTTATCATCCCAGTAATCTTCGATTAAACCGCTTATCGACAGGCTACCGAGACCTTTACCCAGGCTTTGGTTAACCGTCAGATTGGTGCGGTTGCGCAGCGAGCGCGAAGTGTAGTAGCCGTCATTAGAGTAGCTATCCAGGACCTCCGAGAGGGTATGAAATCCGCGGGTGGAGTAGCGGTAGCCGGCGATGGTGACGTTAGTGCCGGTTTCAACGATGTTTTTCCCGTAACGAACTCGCCAGGACTGTCCGGAGGTCTTTTCATCGTCTTTCATTTTTGACCAGGCCTGGGTGACGTCTGCCGAGGCGGCGCCCAGTTCACCCAGGTTATAGCCGAGACCTGTTGACAGCGCCTGATAGCGCGAGGCCGCCTGCATGCCGCCATATAGCGTCAGGCTGCTGGAGACGCCGTAGGTCGCGGTGGCTTGGGTAAACGGCGTTTCATCAACTCCACCATCGTAAGGACGATATTTACCGGAAGTAATCTCATATTCCAGTTGATTTTCACGCACCATGACCGGCAGGGTGGCGAACGGCACAACAAATTCTTGCTTGGATCCGTCGGACTCTTCCACGCTGACGTAAAGGTCGCCGCTACCGCCGCTCGGGTACATATCGGTGATTTCAAATGCCCCTGGCGCCACGTAGGTCTGGTAAACCTGGTAGCCGTTCTGCTTAATCGTTACGCGGGCGTTGGTTCTGGCGATACCGCGAATAATCGGCGCATAGCCGCGCATACTTTCCGGCAACATCGTCGTATCGGTGGCCAGCTGAATACCGGTAAACGGCACGCTGTCGAAGATACCGTTGAGCGATGAACTCTCACCCATCACAAGGTTACTGTTGATGGAGCGGATGCTGCGCTGCATATAGAGATAGGCGGAATCCCAGTCCCCGGCACCGCTGTTGTTTTTATTCCAGGTGCTGAGGTTACGGATGCGCCACGGGCCAACGTTGAGGCCGGACTGCAGATTCAGACTGTAGTATTCATCATTGGCCTGCATGTCGTTTGAGCCGCTGAACTGATAGTTCACCAATAACGCGTTGATGCCATCATCAAACTGATCCGGTGGAATATATCCCTGCGCGGTGGTGGATAAGGCCGCCTGCGGAATAGAGATATTTAAGCGCTGGGCGGTGAAGTCAAAATCCGCTTTGGTGTCCGGAATGACAGAAAAGTTTGCGCAGCCGTTTTTATCCTCGGCTAACTCTGGAAAGGCTTTTATCCTTACGCCATATTCCGCGAGTGTTTTTAGACTCAGGCAGGGAACCAGAGCTGGTTCGCGGTTATCGCTGCTGGCGCGATTGTTGGCAACAAACTTTATCGTCCTGGTGTCCAGGTAGCGGCCATTAAACATAATATCGACCCGATAATCCCCTGGCGCCTGCGCGTTCTGAGTCTGAAATATGGATAAATCGGGAGTGGTTGATGGATCGCTACCATTCAATGAGCTAATGAATGAGGGATCGAAAAAGTCACGTGCTTGCGCTTTATTATTCAAACCAGAAATCAATGCCGGAAGCATTGCGAGAAAGACGGTGGATAGTTTGAATAATCCATTATTCTTATTTGGCATAGACACATCCCTATAATGATAAAATAAATTTCTTATTACAGCGATGAGGAATAGAGCGACCCTGCTCCGCCATAATCATTGACCACTTTCCAGGTAATGCTGGAGGCATTAATATTTTCTTTTAGCGTCACTTCTTTGGTCGTCATTGGGGCGACGGAGTTGACTTCCGGCTTCACTTCTTTCCCACCAAGCTGGATGCTATTGAAATAAAAGAAAAACGGTGTCGGATTTTTGATGGTCAGCTTTTTGCCGGCCTTACGCCATTCGAGCTTTTTCGCTTCCGTATTAGGGGAGAGGTCGAAAAGTGTTTTGGGTCGATAGACCAGACGCATGCGGTGACGAACCGCCAGTTGAATAGTATTGTTATTCGCTTTGGCATCATCTGCCGGAGGAATCGCCATCACGTTAAAATAGTACATGGATTCCCGGTCGGTCGGCGCATTAACGTTGCCGGTGGCAAACAGACGAACCGTATTCTGTTGTTTCCCCTCGAGGCGAAAAAGCGGTGGGGTAGCCATAAACGAAGGCGCTTTCCCTGCAGGCGTTTCAACCCAGGATTTAATCAGATAGGGAATATCATCTTTATTTTCGATTTGCGCGGTAATTTCACGCGCACCTTCCTTATAGAGGTAGCGGGTGGATTCAACGACAATACCGGCATGAGCAATACTGCTGAGGAGTAATGCACAGGATACGGTGAGATTTAATAAGGTCCTGAACATGGCTTTTCTCTGAATGCAAAAAAGGGCCCGCCGTGAAGCGGGACCCTTTAGGGAAAAATTAGAGGGTGTAATCGATAGTAAAGGTCGCAACACCTTTAACCGGACCTTCGGTAACCGGAGTCGCGGCGTTAGTTCTTACATAACCAGTGGTGTACTTCAGCTGAGTACCGTTGGTTGCAGAGTAGCTTTCGGACATAGTGTCGGAACCGTCGAAGGCTACGCGATGTGCATCGCTGACGCGCTGGATACCGATGCCGATACCGGCTGCACCGTTAGCGGCGGTGTTGTCCAGAATGGTTGCATCGCTGCTGGAGGTGCCACTAACATTTACGGTCACAGCGGTTACCGGTGAAGTGCTGCCCTGGGCACAGTCTTTCACATCAAAACCGAAGTCCTGAGTTTTGAACAGTTTACCAGCCGCTTCAGCGTTCGCTTCGGTGGTGGTAACAGTGATCAGCTGTACGATACCGTTGTTCAGGGTACCCGTCGGAGTCACGACGCAAGAGTTAGCTGCATCAGAGACTTCACCCAGTACAGTTACCTGAGCGGTGTTGGTTGCCATTGCCTGAGCACTCAGCACTGCAGATGCAGCGACCATTACAGCTACGATTGTCTTTTTCATTTAATTAATCCATATATAGATACTTAGTCCTGTGTAGAATCGATAACAGTTATCAAGGGAATGGAGTATGCATTCGCATTGATATTGAAAATAAGCGTCAGCTTTCCTTTATATAGTGCTGAGACCAATCATCCTGTTGAACGACGCTACCATATCGCTTGCCATAGCGAACCATGGAGAAGCGGGAGTAATTTAAAAGTCTGGTGCAAAAAATGCTTGTGAATTATTGATGAAGCACCCGTGAATTTAATGCTTCCCCCCTCTCTGATGAGATGTGGATTCCAGTTGAGATTAATTTAATCTGAAAATGTGACCATTAAGCAAGTTAGCTATCGCTTGTTTTTTTATCTGCGGTATCCTGTGGGCTGAACTTCAATGTGAAATGTACCTGTTTCCATCTGAAACAAGAATGTTCACATAATCGTTTGGTTGAAATCATTTGATTTTATTATGGATAATAGGGTTACGTGGGGCAAGGATATGGATGACGCAGTATTATTTAATGGGTGTATAATTAATCAGGAGATTATATTTAATGCCAATATGAATGAGCTGCGGCCGCTTGCCGGGGACGGGGAGTGCATCAGCCTCAATGCGCCTACCGCCAGATGCTTGCTGCTGCTTTTGCAGAATTGCGGCAAAGTCATTTCACGGGATGAGTTCCTGGCGGCTGTATGGGAAACACGGGGGGTAGTCGTTTCGCAAAATACGTTCTATCAAAATATCTCTTTGCTGCGAAAATCGCTGGTAAAAGCTGGACTATCTGAGGATATCATTATCACCGTCCGGCAAAAAGGCTTTAGCGTCGCTCCGAATACATTGGTCATTCCTCTCTCTGATGAAGAGTGCGAGAATATGAACCGGGTGACATTAACGCATTATCAGAATAATAAAGTTGTCGGCTTTATTTCTGAAGATAAGGAAAAACCTGACACTCATTTAAATCTTCCACTAATAGAAAACTCATCAAATCATGGCAGTGATTTGATGGCAAATAAACCGGAAGAAGGTGAAAAAGTATCTGAGCGGTTACATGTTACTTTTAAAATACCCATATGGTTAATCGCGCTAATTGTAGTGATGATTGTAATTAATATTATTGTGTTGGTCGCGCTAAATCGGTAGCTCGTCGCACCCAGGGGTTATAGCGCGGTGCGATAGTCATTTGCTGGTCACCTTAACACCCGTCTGTCGAAATCTTCCTATCTGAAGGTCTGCCAGAACGTCCTGGCAGACCTTCAGTTTATTAACGCTGCTTCAGCCCTAAATCCAGCGGCGTCTTGCTGGGTTCCCCGCCGATCTCGCGCGCCAGCTTCGGCACCATATAGCCGGAGATGAGGGTCAATAGTTCACGCATGATTTCACGGGCTTCATCATCGCTGACCATGAAGTGCGCCGCCCCCTGCACCCGATCCAGCACATGCAAGTAGTAGGGCATTACTCCGGCGTCAAACAGCGCATTGCTGAGGTCGGCCAGGGTTTGCGCGTTGTCGTTCACCCCGCGCAGCAGCACGCTCTGGTTGAGCAGCGTGACGCCCGCCTGACGCAGCATGGCCATCGCCGCGCGAAACTCACCGTCAATTTCATTGGCGTGGTTAACGTGGTTAACCAGGATTACCTGCAGCGACGAACGCTGGAAGCGGCTGGCCAGCGTCTCGGTGATGCGCGCCGGGATCACAATTGGCAGGCGGCTGTGAATACGCAGGCGCTTAACGTGCGGAATAGCTTCCAGCTGGGTCATTAGCCAGTCAAGCTCATGGTCCTTCGCCATCAGCGGGTCGCCGCCGGAGAAAATGATTTCATCAAGCTGCGGATGCGCCGCGATGTAGTCCATCGCCGTCTGCCAGTTGCGCCTGGTGCCCTGATTTTCGGCATAAGGGAAGTGGCGGCGGAAACAATAACGGCAATTGACTGCACAACCGCCTTTCACCAGCAGCAGGGCCCGGTTGCGATATTTGTGCAACAGACCGGGCACCACGCTGTGCTGTTCTTCCAGCGGATCGGTGGAGTAGCCGGGGGCGACGATAAATTCTTCCTCGGCGGTAAGTACCTGACGAAGCAGCGGATCGTTAGGGTTGCCTTTCTCCATGCGGGCGATAAACGCGCGTGGGACGCGCAGCGGGAACAGGCGTCTGGCCTCGCGTCCGGCCAGCAGTTTTTCATCAGCGTCTACATTTAAAAGACGCAGCAGTTCATCAGGACTGGTCACAACATTGGCAAGTTGCGTTATCCAATCTTCTCTGGATGGGGTATTTAGGGTTACAATATGCGCCATTTTGTGGCTTAGCTACCAGTTAAACAATTTCAGAGGGCCTTATGGCGACTTACTATAGCAACGATTTTCGTGCTGGTCTTAAAATCATGTTAGATGGCGAACCTTATGCGGTAGAAGCCAGCGAATTCGTTAAACCAGGTAAAGGCCAGGCGTTTGCGCGCGTTAAGCTGCGCCGTCTGCTGACCGGTACCCGCGTTGAGAAAACCTTCAAATCTACCGATTCCGCAGAAGGCGCGGACGTTGTCGATATGAACCTGACTTACCTGTACAACGACGGTGAGTTCTGGCACTTCATGAACAACGAAACCTTCGAGCAGCTGTCTGCTGACGCGAAAGCGATCGGTGACAACGCTAAATGGCTGCTGGATCAGGCTGAGTGCATCGTGACCCTGTGGAACGGCCAGCCGATCGCGGTCACCCCGCCGAACTTCGTTGAGCTGGAAATCATTGAAACCGATCCAGGTCTGAAAGGCGACACCGCGGGTACCGGCGGTAAACCAGCGACCCTGTCTACTGGCGCTGTGGTTAAAGTTCCGCTGTTCGTCCAGATTGGCGAAGTGATCAAAGTGGATACTCGCTCTGGCGAATACGTATCCCGCGTGAAATAATTTCGCGTCATGATGACTGGCGCAGCCTCCGTGCTGCGCCGCTCTTTACGCACAAGTACGACGAACACGAGACATGAAGCGCAGCGTAAAACTTCTGGTGTTACTGTTTCTGAGCAGCGCGTTACTGGCTGGCTGCAATACCGCCCGCGGTGTGGGTGAAGATATTCAGGGCCTGGGCCACGCTATCTCTCACGCTGTGAGCTGAATTTCCCTGCCGTTTCGTTAATGGCGCTTGCCTCCCGGTATGTCAGCCTCCTCCACGCATACTCCTTTTCTCTTAAAAATCGCAAAGATCCCTTCATCTTTGGACGGTTTGTCTATGCTTATAGGGCATGAAAACAAAACTGACACTAAGGATGACATTATGGTGAAAAAAACGATTGCAGCGTTCTTTACGGTTTTGGTCCTCTCTTCAGCACTGACCGCTTGTAACACCACGCGCGGTGTCGGTGAGGATATTTCAGACGGCGGCAACGCAATCTCTGGCGCGGCAACCAAAGCTCAGCAATAAACGCCGTCAACGGTACGGTTTAGCGCCGTACCGTTCTTCACTTCTCTCATTCCGTTGGATATACTCACCACGACTTTTCATCCACCTTACGGGACGACCCGTAAGCGTTTCTCATCCGGGGACGGCCCCAGCAAAGGAGCCTTATGTCCTGGATAGTCTTGTTTATCGCTGGCCTGCTGGAAGTGGTGTGGGCCGTCGGCCTGAAATATACCCATGGCTTTAGCCGCCTGGTTCCCAGCGTTATCACCATCGTGGCGATGGTGGCCAGCATGGCGCTGCTCTCATGGGCGATGAAAACCCTACCGGTAGGTACCGCCTACGCCGTCTGGACCGGGATCGGCGCGGTGGGCGCCGCCGTGACCGGTATTGTGCTGTTAGGGGAATCCGCCAGCGCCATGCGTATCGCCAGCCTTGTCTGTATCGTGATTGGCATCATTGGCCTGAAGATCAGCGCGCACTAATCATAGCGCTGATTGACCCAGACCAGTTTGCCGACATCAAAGCCCTGTCGGGTGGCAATGTCCAGCATCTGCTGCCTGACCTCCGGGGCGATGGTCGGCGCCCGGGCCAGCAGCCAGAGATAGTCGCGATCGGGGCCGCAGACCAGCGCGTAACGATACTCCTTATCCAGAGCAATGACGTTATAGCTGCCGTAGAAAGGGCCGAAGAAGGAAATCTTCAGCGCGGCGCGGCTGGGCTCCCCGGTAAAGTACGCTACCCCGTCCGTTTTCTGCCACATGCCGCGGTCGGGGTTATAACCTTTATTCACCACATCCAGACCGCCGTCATCACGTGGGTGCCAGGCGATCGTGACCTTTTCCAGACCGCTTTCAAAAGGGTGGTCAAAGCGGGCGATTTCATACCAGGTACCCAGATAGCGCTGAACGTCGAAGGGGCTGACCACGGTGACGCCCGGCGGCGGGGCGGGCGTGCTGCAGGCGACAGACAGGAACGAGACGGCAATCGCGGTGATTATCGGCAGGATACGCATGGCATGCTCCTTGCTGGCTTTTAAGCTAAGTGTAGAGTCCAGCAGGGAAAAGGCGGCAAGATTTTTCTATGAAGCGAGCCCGGTAGCAGAAATGCGACCGGGCTCTTGCAGGATCAGATAAACAGTACGCCAACGAGGGTGATGACGCTGAGGATTGCCGCCAGGCCGTAGAAGACCCATTTACCGTTTGGCACATGGATTTTCAGATCGTGCATGGCGTGGTGAATACGATGCAACCCACACCACAGCGGCAGGACAATCATCAGAAAGATGAACGCGCGGCCGATAAAGCTTTGGGCAAAGGCCAGCACACGCTCATAGCTGAAGGCGTCGGCCGGGGCGAGCCCCAGCGGCAGCAGGATGCCGACCAGCAGCACCATCACCGGCGCGACGATCGCGCCCCACATGCCACCTGCGCCAAACAGCCCCCAGAATACGGGTTCATCGGAACGTTTCGGATTGGGATTAATCATCTCAGCCTCCTTACCAGAACAGGGCGACAAACAGGATCACCACGGTGACCACCCCCGTCACCACCCAGAGCCCTTTAATGACCGGCTCTGGCCCCATTTTTTCGCCTTTGATGATGACGTTGGCGGCTTTCGGCGCCAGCTCAAACCAGGTTTTGGTGTGCAGCAGCGCCGCCGCCAGAGTAATCAGGTTGAGGATCACCACCACCGGGTTTTGCAGGAATCCGATATATCCCGCCCAGCTCTCGGCGCCGTGCTTGAGGGCAAACAGCCCATAAATCAGCACAATGCTAAACCATACCGTCGGTACCGCCGTGCCTTCCCGTACCATGTAGAAGCGATAAAACGGCAGCTTTTTCCACCAGGTGGAGGTCATTGGTCGCACGTAGGGTTTGCGTTTCGTCGTCATAATGCACTCCTTAGCGTGGTTTCAGGGTGGCGATAAGAAAGTCTTTCGAGCTTTCCACCTTGCCCTGCTGGATCGCGGCCGCCGGGTCGACGTGCTTCGGACACACTTCCGAGCAGTAGCCCACGAAAGTACAGGTCCAGACGCCATTCTGGCCGTTAAGCTGCGCCATGCGTTCCTTTTTACCGTGGTCGCGGCTGTCTTCGTTATAGCGGTGGGCGAGGGTGATCGCCGCCGGGCCGATAAATTCCGGGTTCAGGCCGAACTGTGGACAGGCGGCATAGCACAGCCCGCAGTTGATGCAGCCGGAAAACTGATGGTATTTCGCCATCTGGGCCGGGGTCTGCTTGTTTGGCCCCTGGTCAGGCGTGCGGTTATTGCCGATGATATACGGCTTAATGGCTTCCAGGCTTTCGATAAAGTGGGTCATGTCCACCACCAGATCGCGCTCGATCGGGAAGTTGGCCAGCGCCTCAACTTTGATGCCTTTGGTGTAATCACGCAGGAAGGTTTTGCAGGCCAGCTTCGGCACCTTGTTGACCATCATGCCGCAGGAACCGCAGATTGCCATTCGGCAGGACCAGCGGTAGCTCAGGTCTGGCGCCAGGTTGTCTTTGATGTAGCCCAGCGCGTCCAGCAGCGAGGTCTGTTCATCGTAAGGCACGTCATAGAACGCGCTGTGCGGTGCGGTGTCGACCTCCGGATTGTAGCGCACCACTTCGACTTTCAGGTTTTTCATCTCAGCCATGGGTGGTCTCCTTCTTCTCAGCCGCGTCCGCTTCTGCGCCATAGACACGTTTTGCCGGCGGCAGCGTGGTGATCTTCACATCGCCATATTCCAGACGGGTAGTGCCATCGGCCTCGCGGAAGGCGAGAGTGTGCTTGAGGAAGTTGACGTCGTCGCGTTCGGTACAGCCTTCATCCAGACGCTGGTGCGCCCCGCGCGATTCTTTACGGGCGATGGCCGAGTGCGCCATACATTCGGCAACGTTTAAACCGTGCCCCAGCTCAATGGTGTAAAGCAGATCGGTATTGAACACGCTGGAATTATCGGTAATGCGCACGCGCTTAAAGCGCTCCTGCAGTTCAGCCAGCTTGTCGATCGTTTTCTGCATCAGCTCCGGCGTGCGGTAGATGCCGCAGCCTTCCTCCATCGACAGCCCCATTTCATCGCGAATTTTCGCCCAGTTTTCGTTACCTTCCTGGTTGACGAGATCTTTCAGGCGCTGCTCCACATCGGCAGCCTGCGCATCGAGGGCGGCGCCGTTTGCCTCGCCCGCCTGAGCGGCGCGCTGCATGGCCTGCTCCCCGGCCAGGCGGCCGAAGACCACCAGCTCGGCCAGCGAGTTGGAGCCCAGACGGTTGGCGCCATGTAAGCCAACGGACGAGCATTCGCCCACGGCAAACAGCCCTTTGATCCGGGTTTCGCACTGCTGATCGGTTTCAATACCGCCCATGGTGTAGTGCGCGGTCGGGCGCACCGGGATCGGCTCTTTCACCGGATCGATGCCGACGTAGGCTTTCGCCAGTTCACAGATAAACGGCAGACGCTCCAGCAGTTTTTTCTCGCCGAGGTGGCGGAGATCGAGGTAGACCACGTCGCCGCGCGGCGTCGGGATGGTGTTCCCTTTCCGCCACTCGTGCCAGAAGGCCTGGGACACTTTGTCGCGTGGGCCTAGCTCCATATATTTATTCTTCGGTTCGCCGAGCGGGGTTTCCGGGCCCATGCCGTAATCCTGCAGATAGCGGTAGCCGTTTTTGTTGACCAGAATCCCGCCTTCGCCGCGGCAGCCTTCGGTCATCAGGATCCCGGAGCCCGGCAGGCCGGTCGGGTGATACTGAACGAATTCCATGTCGCGCAGCGGCACGCCGTGTCCCAGGGCCATCCCCATCCCGTCACCGGTGACGATGCCGCCGTTGGTGTTGTAGCGGTAGACGCGCCCGGCGCCGCCGGTAGCCAGCACCACGGCGTTAGCGCGGATCTGCACCAGGGTGCCTTCCATCATATTCATCGCCACCAGGCCGCGGGCCTGCCCGTCATCGACCAGCAGGTCAAGGACGAAATGTTCGTCAAAGCGCTGAATTTGGGGAAACTGAAGGGAGGTCTGGAAGAGGGTATGCAGCATGTGGAAGCCGGTTTTGTCGGCGGCAAACCAGGTGCGTTCGATTTTCATGCCACCGAAGCGCCGGACGTTGACGCTGCCGTCGGGGCGGCGGCTCCATGGGCATCCCCACTGCTCCAGCTGGGTCATTTCCGTCGGGCAGTGATGAACAAAATAGTCGACGACATCCTGCTCGCACAGCCAGTCGCCTCCCGCGACGGTGTCGTGAAAATGGTACTCAAAGCTATCGTGATCCTGGGCAACGGCTGCGGACCCCCCTTCTGCAGCGACCGTATGGCTGCGCATCGGATAGACTTTAGAAATCAGGGCGATTTTAGCGTTGGGGTTGGCCTGAGCGGCGGCGATAGCGGCACGAAGGCCTGCCCCGCCGGCGCCAATTACGGCGAGATCGGCTTGAAAAGTTTGCACGACATTCCTCCAGTTTTAGTGTATTTCGCCGCCGGGCTGGCGAAAAAGTATCACTGCTCCTTTATAGGTACAGGAGTATAGCCTTAGGGTCAGTATGGAAAATTGACGTGTTCGATTTTTTTATCGATATGTGCGGTTATTTATCAGTGGTATTTATGCGTCAGGGTTAACGATAGATTAATGGCATGTAGTCTGCCGGAGATTGCACAAAATTTGTTTCACTCGCCGGTTGCGAGTAGACTTCGTGCCCTTAATTTGCAATCGGAGAAAGTACCATGAGCGAGACGGCAACCTGGCAGCCGAGCGCACCCATTCCCAATCTGTTGAAGCGCGCGGCGGTGATGGCGGAAATCCGCCGTTTCTTTACCGATCGCGGCGTGCTGGAGGTGGAGACGCCTTGCATGAGTCAGGCGACGGTAACGGATATTCATTTGTTCCCGTTCGAAACCCGTTTCGTCGGCCCGGGCCATTCTCAGGGGCTTAACCTGTACCTGATGACCAGTCCGGAATACCACATGAAGCGCCTGCTGGCGGCAGGTTGCGGCCCGGTCTTCCAGCTGTGCCGCAGCTTCCGTAATGAAGAGATGGGGCGTCATCACAATCCGGAATTCACCATGCTGGAGTGGTATCGTCCATGCTATGACATGTATCGCCTGATCAATGAGGTGGACGATCTGCTGCAGCAGGTGCTGGAGTGCCAACCGGCGGAAAGTCTCTCCTATCAGCAGGCGTTTCAGCGCCATCTGGAAATTGACCCGCTCTCTGCCGATAAAGCTCAGCTGCGTGAAGTCGCAGCGAAGCTGGATCTGAGCAATATCGCCGATACTGAAGAAGATCGCGATACCCTGCTGCAGCTGCTGTTCACCATGGGCGTGGAGCCGCACATCGGCAAAGATCGACCAACGTTCATTTATCATTTCCCGGCGACTCAGGCCTCTTTAGCGCAGATCAGCCCGGAAGATCATCGGGTCGCTGAGCGCTTTGAGGTCTATTACAAAGGTATTGAGCTGGCGAACGGTTTCCACGAGCTGACCGACGCCCATGAACAGCGCCTGCGGTTTGAGCAGGATAACCGCAAACGCGCCGCGCGCGGCCTTCCGCAGCAGCCCATCGATAACAACCTGCTGGCGGCGCTGGAGGCGGGTTTGCCGGACTGCTCCGGCGTGGCGCTGGGCGTTGACCGCGTGGTCATGCTGGCGCTGGGCGCTGAAAGCATCGGCGAAGTGATTGCCTTTACGGTAGACCGCGCCTGATCGCTTTTTCACCTCCCTCCGCCGCCGGGTGGGGGAGGTGAAAGACGACTCTGGACCTGACACCCTCGCCCCGGCTTTAGCCCGAATACCCACAATTTCCATCCGTGATTTTGCTACTATCCGCGCTCTTTTTATGAGGCCAGGCGTCGCTCGTCGGGCGATGCCCACGTTTGGATAGATTTATGCATCAACAACTCAAGAAGATGAGCCTGATCGGGCTGATTCTGATGATCTTCACCTCGGTGTTTGGCTTTGCCAACAGCCCATCGGCGTTTTATCTGATGGGCTATAGCGCGATGCCGTTTTACCTTTTTTCCGCCCTCTTTTTCTTTATCCCGTTCGCGCTGATGATGGCGGAGATGGGCTCAGCTTATCGTCGCGAAGAGGGCGGGATCTATTCCTGGATGAACCACAGCGTCGGGCCGCGCTTTGCCTTCATTGGTACCTTTATGTGGTTTGCCTCGTACGTAGTGTGGATGGTGAGTACCGCCGCTAAGATCTGGGTCCCGCTATCTACTTTTTTGTTTGGCGCGGACAAAACCCAGACCTGGGCGCTGGGTAGCCTGACGCCGACGCAGACGGTCGGTATTCTGGCGGCCTGCTGGATGGTCGTGGTGACCTTTATTGCCGTCAAAGGGATCAATAAAATCGCTAAAATTACCGCCGTCGGCGGTATCGCGGTGATGGGGCTTAACCTGGTGCTGCTGCTGGTGAGCGGGGCGATCCTTCTGCTTAACGGCGGTCATTTCGCCCAGCCGTTAAACTTCACCCTTTCGCCTAATCCCGGGTATCAGTCGGGCATGGCGATGCTGTCGTTTGTGGTATTTGCCATCTTTGCCTATGGCGGAATTGAGGCGGTTGGCGGCTTAGTGGATAAGACCGATAAGCCGGAAAAGAACTTTGCCAAAGGTATTATCATCGCGGCGATTGTTATCTCGATCGGTTACTCGCTGGCGATTGTGCTGTGGGGCGTGAGCGCCAACTGGCAGCAGGTGCTTGGCGCGCGTTCGACCAACCTCGGCAACATCACCTATGTGCTGATGACCAGCCTCGGGGCGACGCTGGGCCAGGCCCTGCACCTGACCCCTGCGGCGTCAGCCCTGACCGGGGTCTGGTTCGCCCGTATTACCGGCCTGTCGATGTTTCTCGCTTACACCGGCGCGTTCTTCACCCTCAGCTATTCTCCCCTGAAAGCGATTATCCAGGGCACGCCAAAAGCGCTCTGGCCGTCGGTGATGACCCGTCTCAACGTCAACGGAATGCCCGCCGCGGCGATGTGGCTGCAGTGTCTGCTGGTCGGGGTGTTTATCGTACTGGTATCGTTCGGTGGGGATAGCGCTTCCGCGTTTTATAACAAGCTGACGCTGATGGCCAATGTCTCTATGACCTTGCCTTATCTGTTCCTGACCATCGCCTTCCCGTTCTTCAAGGCGAAAACCCATCTTGACCGGCCGTTCGTGATCTTCAAAAACCGTCCGTCGACGCTGCTGGCGACCGGCGTGGTGCTGCTGGTGGTGACCTTCGCCAATATCTTCACCATTATCCAACCCGTCATCGACAGCGGGGACTGGAACAGCACTCTGTGGATGGTCGGTGGGCCGATCTTCTTCTCACTGCTGGCGCTGGGGATCTACGAAAGCTACCGTCGGCGCATGGCGTCCGGCGCGCTGGTGATGGAGAGTTAAAGAGCCTGCCCGGCGGTGCCGCCGGGCAGGGGATGGTTTACAGGCTACCAGCCGTACGGCGGCTGGTTTTTCCGGCCGAGGTCATGGTTTTACTGCTTTGCCTGCCGTCAATACTTTCCAGACGCATCTGGAACGGAGGGAACGGCATATCAATGCCATGCTCGCGGAAGCCCGCCAGGATCAGCTGATGCATCTCATGGCGCAGCGGCATGCGGTGCCCCATCTCCGCGGCAAAAATACGTAGCTCGAAAATCTGGATCCCCTGCTGCAGGTCGACGAGAAACGCCTCCGGCGCCGGGGTATCGATGACCAGCGAGCAGCGATGCGCCGCGGCGATGAGAATTTTCGTCACCTCTTCAGTATCGGCGTCCACAGGCGCCGGCACCGTCAGCACCACGCGGGTAACCGAGTCCGACAGCGACCAGTTGATAAACTGTTCGGTAATGAACGCCTTGTTCGGCACGATAATCTCTTTCCGGTCCCAGTCGCTGATGGTGGTCGCACGGGTATTAATGCGGGTGACGCTGCCCGTCAGGTCGCGAATGGTGACCGTATCGCCGATGCGGATCGGCTTCTCAAACAGGATAATCAGGCCGGAGATAAAGTTGGCGAAGATCTCCTGCAGGCCAAACCCGAGACCCACACCCAGCGCGGCGACCAGCCACTGCAGCTTCGACCACTCGATACCGATCATCGAGAAGCCCACCAGCCCGCCGACCAGCATCAGCAGATACTTAGTGATGGTGGTGATGGCGTAGCCGGTGCCGGGCGTTAAATCGAGATGCTGGAGGATCGCCAGTTCCAGCAGCGCGGGCAGGTTGCGTACCAGCTGAGTGGTGATGATCAGCACCAGAATCGCAATCAACACCGCGCCAAGCGTAATAGGCTCAAGGCTTTCCACCCCTTGTACCGTCGAGGTCACGTCCCACAGCGAGATATTCTCAAGGAAGCCAAACGCCGAGTGAATCTCCGACCACAGCACGATGACCGATAGCAGCGCGATCAGCATCAGCAGGGAGCGCACAAGCCGCAGCGACTGGGTACTGATGGCATCGAGGTCGACCTCGCTGACCTCCGTCTCCACCGACCCTTCCGGGCTGCTGACGTGAACGGGCTCATCTTCGCCGCGGGCGCGCTGAGCGAGAATTTCCGCGCGACGATGGCGGGCCCGGTCGAAGGCCAGCCGGCGGCGCTGGATCAGCATCCAGCGGCGGATGATGTGATAGACCACCAGCAGCAGGAACCAGATGGCGACCGAGGTTTCCAGACGCGCAAGCAGCGCCTGGGCGGTGGCGAGGTAGCCGACGGCGGCCGCCAGCATGGCCACCAGCGGGGCGCCAAGCATCAGGTTCCACAGCAGGCGGTTCACCATATTGTCGCCATTCCCCTCTTTATCCAGATAGAGCGGAATACCGGCGTGCTTAAGGCTCAGGGTGACCACCGCCAGCGCGCCGCAGATCAGCAGGAAGCACAGGCGGCCCAGCGAAGCGGAGAATTCGCGGTCGTTAAGATTATCGAACATGATCAGCGCCATAATCAGCGGCACAATCAGCCCGATGCTCATCAGGTAGTAGCGCATCGCCTTCGCCACGCGGCTACGCGGCCAGCCGAAGTGGGCGATAAACAGCCCGTTTGGCCGGGCGAAGGTGGCGCAGATCATCACCACCCACAGCAGAGGCACCGTCGCGGTGACTCCATCGCCAATCGCCACCGCCAATGGGAACGGCCAGGCGGACTGCAGACCATAGCCGAGCGTCATCCACAGCACCGGCAGCGGCGAGGCCACCAGTATCGACCAGAAGACCGTGCGCAGCGTCAGCCAGAAGTGATCCTGGGTGACTTTCCCCACCCGGGCGCTGGAGCGCTCAAGGAAGCGGGTGAAATGGCGCCGCGAGCTGATGCTAAAGCCAACCAGCAGCAGGGCGGCAAACAGCGGTAGCAGGGTCTCTTTGCTGGTGAGCATCATCGCGCTGGCTTTACCCAGTTCGCTGATGGTATCCAGGGAGATCAGGCGCCGCAGATCCTGGACGATCTCCAGCGGCCAGGAGAAGCCGATGGGGCTGACGTCCGAAGTCCAGAACAGATAGCGGTGGGTGGCTTCGTTGATCTCTTTCAGCGCGTCTTCCAGCTGGCCGTTGGCGACCTTCAGCTTGGTGAGCTCCAGCATCAGGGTGTCGCCGCCGCGCAGCAGCGAGTTCAGCAGCTCGTTCTGCGTGCGCAGCTGCGCCTGCAGGATCTTGTTCTGCTCGCTGGTCAGCGGTTCGCCGTCGGCCTGGCGGATCTGCCGCAGCTGCGGCTGCTTACTCAGCAAATCTTCAAAGCGCAGACGCTGCACGCGCAGCTGCGCCATTTCCGTATCCAGCTGCTGCGGGCGAGGGCGCTCCGGCAGCCGCGCCACCTGGGCGCGCAGGGCTTCGCCCAGCAGATTGGAGGAGCCCAGCCACTGCGACTGCTCGCGCAGAGTGTTTAACGCCTGGCGCACCTGCAGCGTTTGATTCGTCGCCTGCCGCTGCTGGGACGCCACCAGATCCATGCGCTGCGCCTGCTGGTTCAGCGCCTGGGAGAGCTCACGGTTGACCTTAAACTGGGCGGTGATGTCCGGCGGCAGGTTTTCACTGTTCTCCGCCAGCAGTTCGGTACTCTCCAGCGCCTTTTCCGCCTCCCGCTGGCGCTGGCTGTTTTGCAGATTGCGCAGCGCCTGCAGATAGGCATCCAGCTGCTCGCTCTGCTTTTGCGCCAGCTCGGAACGGGCGCGCGACAGCTCCTGGCGGTTGTTGGCGGAGAGCTGGGCGAGGTCGAGTTCATCCACCAGCGCCTTCAGACGCGCCGATTCCGCCTGCAGGGCAAGATTTTGCGCCTGGGCGAGAGCATTGTTGCCGGTTTGCGTGCCGATGCGGCGCTCAACCTCATTGAGCTGACGACGGGCATCGGTTTGCTGCTGCGGCAGCTGGTTCAGGGAGTCGGCGATTTCACGCGCGCGATCCTGCTCCTGCTGCGCCTGGCGGCTCGATTCCAGCAGTTGGCTGCTGACCTGCAGGATCTCCTGGTTCAGCGCATCGGCGGTCAGGCCGGTTGGCACCTGGCGCGGCTCTTCGCTCAGATTATTGAGCTGGGCACGCAGGCTTTGAAACAGTTTGGGGAAATTGTCGATAACGTCCTGATACTGACGGGCGCGCTCGAGGGATGATTTTCGCTCCTCAAGCGCGTTCAGCGCGGACTGCAGAACTTCAACGGTTTCAGGCTGGGCGGGCTTTGCCGCCTTCGCCTGTTCCAGTTCCTGGGTTATCTGTTTAGCATCCGGGGCTGTCGCAGCGTACGCCCCGAAACTGAGGCTCAAGGCCAACAGGAAAGTGTATATCAGGCGCACGGCATAACCCTTTTGCTGAAGAATTAACCTTGGTCTTGTTTATCGTCAACCAGCGGGCTGGCGCGGTGTTCGGCGCGGATCTCTTCTTCCGGTAACGGCGCGGGTTCAGCGGCGGCGGTCGCTTCCACTGCTGTCGCCAGCGGTTGGCCGATCTTGGTCACGGACAGGCTTTGCAGCGTGTCGACCAGCTTCACCTGGCCCGGGGCAAACAGGTTGATCACGGTGGAACCCAGTTTGAAGCGGCCCATCTCCTGGCCTTTCAGCAAGGCGATGGAGCCTTCGTTGTCGCCAGCGGGCCAGGTCCAGCGTTTAATAATGCCTTCGCGCGGCGGGGTCACGGTGCCGGACCACACGGTCTCGATGCTGCCGACGATAGTTGCGCCCACCAGAATTTGCGCCATCGGGCCAAACTCAGTATCAAACAGGCAGATGACGCGCTCGTTACGGGCGAACAGGTTCGGGACGTTCTGCGCCGTCAAGTGGTTAACAGAGAACAGGTCGCCAGGAACGTAGATCATTTCGCGCAAGATGCCGTTGCACGGCATGTGTACGCGGTGATAGTCGCGCGGCGACAGGTAGGTGGTGGCGAAGCTGCCGTTACGGAACAGGTCGGCCATCTGATAGTTGCCGGCCAGCAGGGCTTCCAGACTGTAGTCATGACCTTTAGCCTGCAGGATTTTATCGTTCTCAATGGCGCCAAGCTGGCTGATCACGCCATCGGCCGGCATCACCAGCACGTTTGGATCGGTATTCAGCGGGCGAACGTCGTCGCGCAGCGGGCGCACGAAGAAATCGTTGAAGGTGCGATAAGCCGCGGTATCCGGCTTCTGCGCCTCTTTCATATCGACCTTGTAGTATTTCACGAACAGATCGATGACCAGCTTCGTCAGCCAACCTGCGCGTTTGCTCGCACCCCAGCCTGCGAGGCGGGTGAGCCACAGTTTAGGCAGAATGTATTGCAGTGAAAGTTTAAGATCGTTTAACAAAGTAGCCTCCAGGCCATGATATGTCGTTCCTGACCCCGCCTGCGGGCGGGGACCTGAAAAAAGGGGACGATTCTATACGTAAAACTCGCCAAATGGCATCCGCGTAAGCTGCGTCATCATCGCTGCCCGGCAGCGCCTGACGTGATGCTCAGCTTAATGATCAGTCATCGGACGAGGAAAAGTTTTTACGCGTTTTTACCTGTACCTGCGCCATGCTTTCCAGGATGCGGTGGTAGTTCTCAAAACGGCTTTCGGCGATCTTGCCGTTCTCTACCGCTTCGCGAAGCGCACAGCCAGGATCGGTATCGTGTTTACAGTCGCGATATTTGCAACGGCCTAAATAATCATGGAATTCGACAAAGCCGTTGGTGATTTGTTCCGCTTCCAGATGCCACAGGCCGAACTCACGTACCCCCGGTGAATCAATCACATCGCCGCCGTGCGGGAAGTGGTAGAGGCGTGCAGCGGTGGTGGTGTGTTGACCTAAGCCGGAAACGTCCGAGACATCATTGGTGAGGATCTGATCCTCGCTCAACCCGAGCAGGGCGTTCAGCAGGCTCGATTTACCGACCCCGGACTGCCCGGCGAAGATACTGATGCGGTCGGTCAGGGCCGCTTCCAGCGGCTTAAGGCCGTCCTGAGTCCGACTGGAAACCAGCAGCACGCGGTAACCGATGTTGCGGTAGATATCCATTTGCTCATTGACGAAGCGCAGACCATCATCATCCAGCAGATCGATTTTATTCAGCACAATGAGCGGCTCGATATCCTGCGCTTCGCAGGCCACCAGATAGCGATCGATAATATTCAGCGACAGCTCAGGCAGGATCGCGGAAACCACCACGATCTGGTCGATATTGGCGGCGATAGGCTTCACGCCGTCGTAAAAATCCGGACGCGTCAGGACGGAGGCGCGATCGTGCACCGCCTCGACGATCCCTTTGACGCTTACGCCGTCGGCGGCGTCTTTACCCGGCCGCCAGACCACGCGGTCGCCGGTGACCAGCGAGCGGATCGTCCGGCGGATATTGCAGCGATGCACGCTGCCGTCAGCGGATTCGACGTCGGCATGCATACCAAAGCGACTGATGACAATGCCTTCCGACGTTTCGCCAAACAGGTTGTCATCGTAGTCGGCCTTCTCCGCAGTGGTTTTCAGACGGCGCTGGTGGTTGGCTTTGACGCGGCGCTGCTGGCCTTTGGAGAGTTTATTTTTACTCAATCGAACTGGCTCCTGGTCGCCCTGATGGGGCAAAACCTCTATGATACACGCTATTTTAGATGAATATAGTCACGCGAGAAGGGTGGAAAATAGCATGAGTGCAAATGAAAACAACCTCATTTGGATCGATCTTGAGATGACAGGGCTGGATCCGGAGCGCGATCGCATTATCGAAATCGCCACCCTGGTGACCGATGCCAACCTGAACATTCTGGCTGAGGGCCCGACCATCGCGGTGCATCAGTCGGACGCTCAGCTGGCATTAATGGACGAGTGGAATGTGCGGACTCATACCGGCAGCGGTCTGGTGGATCGCGTAAAGGCCAGCACCGTCAGCGAGCACGATGCCGAACTGGCGACCATTGAGTTTCTTAAGCAGTGGGTGCCGGCGGGCAAGTCGCCGATCTGCGGCAACAGTATCGGCCAGGATCGTCGCTTCCTGTTTAAGTACATGCCGCAACTGGAAGCCTATTTCCACTATCGCTATCTGGACGTTAGCACGCTGAAAGAGCTGGCGCGCCGCTGGAAGCCGGAAATTCTCGACGGCTTTAAAAAGCAGGGCACTCATCAGGCGATGGACGATATCCGCGAGTCGGTCGCCGAGCTGGCTTACTACCGCGAACACTTCATTAAGCTGTAAACCGCGACCGGGCCCTGTGCGCGGCCCGGTACACTTTTCTGCGTTATTTAAACCACTTCTGCTGCATCTGCTGGAAGTCAGGTGTCGCCATGACCGCGGCCAGGGCATCGTTGATGGCGTTCAGCAGCTCCGGATCGTCTTTGCGCACCGCAATCGCATACTGCTTACCGTAATAAGCCGGGTCGGTGGCCCGTTCATCCATGATGGCGTAGTCAGGGTTCTCCTGCTGCCAGGCGTCGAGGGTGGCGAAGTCGCCCATGACGCCGGTTATTTGCCCGGCTTTCAGCGCGGCCAGGGCGCTGGCGACATCGTCGTAAGGGACAGCCTGTACGGCTTTCTGTTTATCACGCAGGTAGCGCTGATGCAGCGTGCCTTTCACCACGCCGACTTTTTTAGCCTTCAGATCGGCAAAGGTATGGGCGACATCTTTGTTGACGATCACTACCCCGGAGAGCGCCTGGCGATAGGGTCGGCTGAAGGCGACCTGCTTCTCACGCATCGGGATCACTTCCATGCCGGCAATCACCGCGTCAAATTTCTTAAAGCGTAAAGCCGGGATCAGGGTATCGAAACGCTGCGCCGTGAACTGGCACTGCGCCTGCATCTGCTGGCACAGGGCGTGCGCGAGATCGATATCGAAGCCAACGGGCTGATTTTTGCCGTTGGCGGTGACAAACGGTGGATTGGCCGTGGTGGTGCCAAAATGGAGCGTCTCGGCTGACGCGGTTCCGATGGCCAGCGTGCTCAGCAGCAGGACGGTGAGGACTTTTCTCATGCTAATTCCCTGTTTGGCGTCGGGGTGGCCTCGTTATACGTCGCGCCACCTCTGTATGATGCGAGCGATTTTGCGTCATTCAGCCGGGCGGAAAAAGCGATTTTGCCCGTTATGACGCTTATTTATACAATTCAGCGGCGTAGATGGCGAGAAAATGTCCATTTAAACAAAAAACGCAAAAAAGTGATCGTCAGGGGGTTGCAGGGGCATCGAATTCTCGTATAATGCGCCTCCCGTAACGACGCAGAAATGCAAATTACGACGCCATCGAAATATGGCAAAAAATGCAGTAACGCGGGAATAGCTCAGTTGGTAGAGCACGACCTTGCCAAGGTCGGGGTCGCGAGTTCGAGTCTCGTTTCCCGCTCCAAAATTTGAAAGCACCATCCTGATCAAAGGATTTCATCTCGCAGATGCGGGGCGAAAGCCGAAGATTAAGCGGGAATAGCTCAGTTGGTAGAGCACGACCTTGCCAAGGTCGGGGTCGCGAGTTCGAGTCTCGTTTCCCGCTCCAAAATTTGAAAGACACACCACACCAGTCGCAGTTTTCAGGTTGCTAGACGGTAGCTTGAATGACGATGATTAAGCGGGAATAGCTCAGTTGGTAGAGCACGACCTTGCCAAGGTCGGGGTCGCGAGTTCGAGTCTCGTTTCCCGCTCCAAATTTTCTTCCATCTCTTATTTATCCACAGTGCAATCCAGCGCCGGGGATGATTTTCGTTTGGTCCGCAGAAATACTGTGAACAGAGTTATCCACAGGTTGTCGTTCCGTCACTGGCGGCGCAAATGCTTCGCTTTGTAAATAGTATCTTTGTATGTGATTGAAATTTAACAAATAAATTTCATTTCAAAATGTTAATCCGATCACTTGACCTTGGTCTGCGCCTTGAAACGCAATGTGTTTTAGATTTTATTCACAGCCTGTGAATGAATCAGGCGTCGCGCGGCAAGCCTTTCTCTACCACTCTGACCAGACGTAATTTTTTCGGCAGCTGTACTTCAACGGCGTCGGCGTTCCGCTTTTTCAGTTGCTGGGCAATCGCCCACTCAATGTGTTCATCGAGAAGCGGGTGCTCGCCCCGGCGGCTCTCCAGGGCGCGAAGATGGGCTTCATCCCAGGGCGCATTGCCCAACGCGACGGCGATATTGCGCAGCCAGCGCAGGTGGCCAATGCGACGAATCGCCGACCCTTCGGTCACCTTCAGAAACCACGCTTCGCTCCAGGCGAACAGCTCCACCAGCGGCGGGGCATGCAGCGCTTTGCGTGGGCTGAAATCCTCTTCATCGGTGAGCTGTGAGAAACGGTTCCACGGGCAGATCAGCTGACAATCATCACAACCGTAAATACGGTTGCCGATTAGTGGACGGAACTCCTCGGGGATTGCACCTTCCAGTTCAATGGTGAGATAGGAGATGCAGCGCCGGGCGTCGACGGTATAGGGCTCAACGATGGCCCCGGTGGGACAGATGGTCATGCAGGCGACGCAGCGCCCACACTCCTCCGCGACCGGGCTGTCGACCGGCAGGGGCAGATCAATCAGCAGTTCGCCGAGGAAAAAGAACGATCCGGCGTCGCGGCTTAAGATAAGTGAGTGCTTACCTGTCCAGCCTAGGCCCGCTTTTTCTGCGATTGGCCGTTCCAGGATAGGCGCGGAATCGACAAAAGGTCTAAAATTGAGCGAAGCACACTGTTCCTGAATCTTCTCCCCCAGCTTTTTCAGGCGATTACGTAGCAGCTTATGATAATCACGCCCGAGGGCATAACGGCTGACGTAACCCAGCGTGGGATCTTTCAGGGTGCGGGCAAAGGCGGCGTTAGCGGGCAGATAGTTCATCCGCACGCTGATGACGCGTAACGTACCGGGTAGCAGTTCGTGGGGACGGGCGCGCATCATACCGTGACGGGCCATCCATTCCATTTCGCCGTGGTATTGTTTATCCAGCCATGCCTGCAGTTTGGGTTCACTGGCGCTGAGGTCGGTATCGGCGATCCCCACCTGCTGGAACCCAAGCTCTGTGCCCCATTGTTTGATTTGTTGCGCTAACTGAACGAGATCGAGGGGCTGTGACATGATGGACCATACATTGACGAAAAACCCTGACAGTATACCATACAACATTTGGCCTGCGGAGGCGCTGCGCCTGGCCGAACGAGAGGCGGCGGACAGCCTGGGGCTGACGCTGTTCGAACTCATGCAGCGCGCGGGCGAGGCGGCGTTCCAGCTGGCCAGCGGCGCTTATCCTGCCAGCGCGCACTGGCTGATCCTCTGCGGACATGGCAACAACGGCGGCGACGGATATGTCGTTGCGCGTCTGGCACAGGCCGCGGGGCGGCGAGTGACGCTGCTGGCGGTGGAGAGTGACAGCCCGCTGCCGGAAGAGGCGCAGGCGGCGCGGGAGGCGTGGCTTAACGCCGGCGGCGTGATCCATGCGGCGACTATCCCATGGCCCGACGATATCTCACTGATTATTGATGGCCTGCTCGGCACCGGTCTGCACAGCGCGCCGCGCGATCCCGTTGCGGCGCTCATCCACCAGGCGAACCACCACCCGGCGCCGGTGGTGGCGCTGGATATCCCTTCCGGCCTGAATGCGCAGACGGGCGCGACGCCAGGTGCAGTGGTACAGGCCGACCATACGCTGACCTTTATCGCCCTCAAGCCGGGGCTGCTGACCGGCAAGGCGCGGGATGTCGTCGGGCAACTCCACCATCATGCGCTGGGGCTCGAACGCTGGCTCGCCGGACAAAGCACTCCTCTGACGCGGTTTTGCGCCGCCCACCTCGCCGACTGGCTGCCGCCGCGGCGGGCCACCTCCCATAAAGGCGATCACGGTAAACTGGTGATTGTCGGCGGCGATCGCGGCACGGCAGGCGCTATCCGTATGTGCGGTGAAGCGGCCCTACGCAGCGGCGCGGGACTGGTGCGAGTACTTACTCACCCGGAGAACGTGGCGCCCATTGTCACCGTGCGGCCGGAATTAATGGTAGATGAACTGACGCCGCAGACTCTGAAAGCCGCGCTGGAGTGGGCTGATGTGGTGGCGATTGGCCCTGGCCTGGGGCAGCGCGAATGGGGACGCAGCGCCCTGCGCACGGTGGAAAGTTTTAACAAACCGATGGTCTGGGACGCCGACGCGCTGAACCTGCTGGCATTCAATCCCGATAAACGTCACAATCGCGTGCTAACGCCGCACCCCGGCGAAGCGGCCCGTATGCTGAACGTCAGCGTGGCAGAAATTGAAAGCGATCGCTTACTTTCTGCGCAGCGTCTGGTAAAACGGTATGGCGGCGTGGTTGTGCTGAAAGGCGCGGGCACGGTGGTGGCCAGTGAAAGCGGGGCGATGGGCATTATCGATGCCGGCAATGCCGGGATGGCCAGCGGCGGGATGGGCGATGTGCTCACAGGCATCATCGCCGCGTTGTTAGGACAGCACCTGACGCCGTATGATGCTGCCTGTGCCGGGTGCGTCGCTCATGGTGATGCCGCCGACCGACTGGCCGCCCGCGAGGGCACCCGCGGCATGCTGGCGACCGATCTCTTTTCCACGCTCAGGCGTGTTGTTAACCCGGATGTGATTGACGTAGACCATGATTAACCGAGTGATTCCTTTACCCGATGAGCAGGCCACGCTGGCCCTTGGTGACCGCATCGCGCAGGCCTGTACCGGCGCCACCGTGATTTATCTGTATGGTGATTTAGGCGCGGGGAAAACGACCTTCAGCCGCGGCTTTTTGCAGGCGCTCGGTCACCGCGGCAATGTCAAAAGCCCAACTTATACCCTGGTGGAGCCCTATACCCTCGAGAACCTGATGGTGTATCACTTCGATCTTTACCGTCTGGCGGATCCTGAGGAACTCGAATTTATGGGGATCCGTGATTATTTTGCCGACGATGCCATCTGCCTGGTGGAATGGCCGCAGCAAGGCGCAGGTGTCCTGCCTGACCCGGATGTTGAAATTCACCTTGATTACCAGGCACAAGGGCGTGAGGCGCGTATTACCGCGATCTCCTCACGGGGTGAATCTTTACTGGCGCGTATAGCCTTTTAGCCTGAAGGATGACGGGATGAAATATCGCATAACCACCTGGCTTGCCGCTGCGCTGATGCTGTCGAGTCTTCACGCCACTGCGGCGAGTTTATCCGATATCCAGGTCTCTAACGGAGACCAGCAGGCCCGTATTACCCTAAGCTTTGTCGGTGAGCCGGAGTACTCCTTTACCCCACAGGGTAAACGTCTGGTGGCGCTGGATATCAAGCAGACCGGCGTATTGCAGGGACTACCGCTGCAGTTTAGCGGCAGCAACCTGGTGAAGAGTATTCGCGCCGGCACGCCGCAGGATACGCAGACGCTGCGTCTGCTGGTGGATCTGACGGAAGATGGCAAAACCCGGGCGGTGAAGCAACAGAACGGGGCGAATTACACGGTGGTCTTTACCATCAACGCCGACGCGCCGCCGCCGCCGCCTCCGCCGCCCGTGGTGGTGAAACGGGCCGACCCACCGCCGGTGATGCCTTCCCGGACGACGACGTCAGGGCGTAACCCGTTCAGCTCGTCAGGTCATGAACGGCAGACGGTGATGACCTCCTCTCAGCCGGCGATGACCAACAATCAGACCGTGACTCGCCCGGCGGCCCGCACGGTGTCGGCGGATGATAAAGTCATTATCGCCATTGATGCCGGGCACGGCGGCCAGGATCCTGGCGCAATTGGTCCGAACGGCACCAAAGAGAAGAACGTCACTATCGCTATCGCGCGCAAGCTGCGGGCGTTACTGAACGCCGATCCGCAGTTTAAGCCGGTGCTGACCCGCGATGGGGATTACTTTATTTCGGTGATGGGCCGCTCTGACGTGGCGCGTAAGCAAAACGCCAATTTCCTCGTCTCTATCCATGCTGACGCCGCGCCAAACCGCGATGCCACCGGCGCCTCGGTGTGGGTGCTCTCGAACCGTCGCGCCAACAGCGAAATGGCCGGTTGGCTCGAGCAGCATGAGAAGCAGTCTGAACTGCTCGGCGGTGCGGGCGATGTGCTGGCAAACAGCCAGGCCGACCCCTACCTGAGCCAGGCGGTGCTGGATCTGCAGTTTGGTCATTCCCAGCGCGTCGGCTACGATGTGGCGACCAACGTGCTGAGCCAGCTGCAGCGTATTGGCAACCTGCACAAACGCCGCCCGGAGCATGCCAGCCTTGGCGTGCTGCGCTCGCCGGACATCCCGTCGATCCTCGTGGAAACGGGCTTTATCAGTAACAACGGCGAAGAGCGGCTGCTGGGTAGCGATGATTACCAGGAGCAGATTGCGGAGGCGATTTATAACGGCTTACGCAACTACTTTATGCAGCATCCGCTGCAGTCGGCGCCTCGCGGCGAGGCGGCGCAGACCGCCAGCGCCGCGGCGCCGGGCGGGATGTTGATTAACTAAGGAGCAGGGGATGCCGATTCAGGTTCTGCCGCCGCAGCTCGCCAACCAGATTGCCGCCGGCGAGGTGGTGGAGCGGCCTGCGTCGGTGGTGAAAGAGCTGGTTGAGAACAGTCTTGATGCGGGCGCCACGCGGATTGACATTGATATCGAACGCGGCGGCGCGAAGCTTATTCGCATCCGCGATAACGGCAGCGGCATCAAAAAAGACGAGCTGGCGCTGGCCCTGGCTCGTCATGCGACCAGCAAGATCGCCTCGCTTGACGATCTGGAGGCCATTATCAGCCTCGGCTTTCGCGGCGAAGCGCTGGCCAGTATCAGTTCGGTAGCGCGCTTAACGCTGACTTCGCGCACGGCGGAGCAGCAGGAAGCCTGGCAGGCGTATGCTGAAGGCCGCGATCAGGCGGTGACGGTGAAGCCGGCGGCGCACCCGGTCGGTACCACTCTGGAAGTCCTCGATCTGTTCTATAACACCCCGGCGCGGCGCAAATTTATGCGCACCGAAAAGACCGAGTTCGGCCACATTGACGAGGTGGTGCGCCGCATTGCGCTGGCGCGCTTCGACGTCACTATCAACCTCAGCCATAACGGCAAGGTGATGCGCCAGTATCGGGCCGTCGCTCAGGATGGCCAGCGCGAGCGCCGGCTGGGGACAATTTGCGGCGCCGCTTTTCTCGAACATGCGCTGGCGATCGAGTGGCAGCATGGCGATCTGACCCTGCGCGGCTGGGTCGCCGATCCGCTGCATACCACCCCGGCGCTGGCGGAAATTCAGTATTGCTACGTTAACGGGCGGATGATGCGCGATCGGCTGATCAACCATGCTATCCGCCAGGCCTGTGAAGACAAGCTAGGGGCCGATCAGCAACCGGCGTTTGTGCTGTATCTGGAGATCGATCCCCATCAGGTGGATGTAAACGTCCACCCGGCCAAGCATGAGGTGCGTTTCCATCAGTCGCGCCTGGTGCACGACTTTATCTACCAGGGCGTACTGAGCGTACTGCAGCAGCAGCTTGACGCGCCGCTGGCGGAAAAAGACGACCCGCCGGCGCCGCGCCCGATGCCGGAGAACCGCATCGCCGCGGGAGGCAACCAGTTTGCGCGGCCAGCGGAAGCGCGGGAACCTGCGCCCCGCTTCAGCATCACGCCATCGCGTGAGCCTGCGGCCTCCAGCGGCAAACCGGGCGGCGCGAGCTGGCCGCATGCGCAGCCGGGTTACCAGAAGCAGCAGGGAGCGCTTTATCGTCAACTGCTCGACACGCCAACGGCGCCAAAGCCAGCGTTGCAGCCTCCGGCGGCGGCAGAGTTGGCTGGTCACAGTCAGAGCTTTGGCAGAGTGCTGACGATTGTTGGCGGCGACTGCGCGCTGCTGGAGCGCGAGGGCGGTCTGGCGCTGCTGTCGTTGACCGTTGCCGAGCGCTGGCTGCGCCAGGCGCAGTTGACCCCGGGAGCGGAGGCAGTATGTGCTCAGCCGCTGCTGATCCCGCTGCGGTTAAAAGTTACGGAAGGGGAAAAGCAGGCGCTGGCCGCCGCTCAGCCGGCGCTGGCGCAGCTAGGGATCGATGTGCATACCGATGCCCTGCACGTGACGGTGCGCGCGGTCCCTTTACCCTTAAGACAACAAAATTTACAAATCTTGATTCCTGAACTGATAGGCTACCTGGCGCAGCAAAACGCATTCGACGTCGGCAATATCGCCCAATGGATGGCGCGTAATCTGACGAGCGAACAGACGTCATGGAATATGGCGCAGGCGATTGCGCTGCTGGCGGACGTTGAGCGTCTTTGCCCGCAGCTGGTGAGAACGCCGCCGGGTGGCCTGTTACAACCTGTAGATCTCCATTCGGCGATGAATGCCCTGAAAGATGAATGATGTAACCGAGGCGAGCCTGCCCAAGGCAATTTTTTTAATGGGCCCGACGGCCTCCGGCAAAACCGCGCTGGCGATAGCCTTACGTAAAGTTTTGCCAGTAGAGTTGATTAGCGTTGATTCCGCCCTCATTTATCGGGGAATGGATATTGGCACCGCCAAACCGGATGCTGCGGAGCTTAGCGCTGCGCCGCATCGGCTGCTGGATATTTTGGATCCTGCGGAGGCCTATTCCGCGGCGGATTTTCGCCGCGATGCGCTGGCGGCGATGGCGGATATTGTCGCCGCCGGGCGAATTCCGCTGTTAGTCGGCGGAACGATGTTGTATTTCAAAGCGTTGCTGGAAGGATTGTCGCCCTTACCGTCGGCTGACCCAGAGGTCAGAGCGCGGATTGAGCAGCAGGCCGCAGAGCAGGGGTGGAATGCGTTACATCAGCAATTACAGGAGATCGATCCCGTGGCTGCTGCGCGTATTCATCCAAATGATCCGCAAAGGCTTTCCCGGGCACTGGAAGTTTTTTTCATTTCGGGTAAAACTTTAACGGAACTGACGCAAACGTCAGGAGACGCTCTGCCATATCAGGTGCATCAGTTCGCCATCGCCCCGGCGAGCCGTGAACTGCTCCATCAACGCATAGAACAGCGTTTTCATCAGATGTTAGCTTCAGGTTTTGAAGCAGAAGTACGGGCGCTTTTTGCCCGCGGAGATTTGCATACGGACATGCCTTCCATCCGTTGTGTCGGATACCGCCAGATGTGGTCATATCTCAATGGCGAGATCCCGTATGATGAGATGGTTTATCGAGGTGTTTGCGCCACGAGACAGTTAGCCAAACGTCAGGTCACCTGGCTGCGCGGTTGGGAAGGTGTGCACTGGTTAGACAGTGAACAACCTGAACAAGCGCTCAACAAAGTATTACAGGTTGTTGGTGCGAGCCAGAACTGAACGTGTACAATTAAACGGTATCGTGCGTAATTTTTTTTGAGAATCGTAAGGTTCTGAGTACAAAACAAGCATACATATAAGGAAAAGAGAGAATGGCTAAGGGGCAATCTTTACAAGATCCGTTCCTGAACGCTTTGCGTCGGGAACGCGTTCCGGTTTCTATTTATTTGGTGAATGGTATCAAGCTGCAAGGGCAAATTGAGTCTTTCGATCAGTTCGTGATCCTGTTGAAGAACACGGTCAGCCAGATGGTCTATAAGCACGCAATTTCTACTGTTGTCCCGTCTCGCCCGGTGTCTCACCACAGCAACAATGCTGGCGGCGGTTCCAGTAACTATCACCACGGTGGTAGCGCGCAGGGTTCTTCTGCGCCGCAACAAGACAGCGACGACGCCGAATAAGGCCAGTGCTGTTTTTCCACGCCGGGGAGCCAGGTTTTCTGCGTTCCCCGCTGGTATTTTATAAGGGGTTTACGCTTGTTTGACCGTTATGACGCCGGTGAGCAGGCGGTACTGGTACACATCTATTTTTCGCAAGACAAAGATATGGAAGATCTCCAGGAGTTTGAAACTCTGGCCTCTTCCGCCGGTGTCGAAGCAATGCAGGTGATTACCGGTAGCCGTAAAGCACCGCACCCGAAGTATTTTGTTGGTGAAGGTAAGGCAGTCGAAATTGCGGAAGCCGTTAAAGCGACCGGCGCTTCGGTCGTGCTCTTCGATCATGCCCTGAGTCCGGCGCAAGAACGTAACCTGGAACGCCTGTGCGAATGCCGGGTTATCGATCGCACCGGTCTTATTTTAGATATTTTCGCCCAGCGCGCGCGCACCCATGAAGGGAAATTGCAGGTCGAGCTGGCGCAGCTGCGCCATATGGCGACTCGCCTTGTCCGCGGTTGGACCCACCTTGAAAGACAGAAGGGCGGGATTGGTTTGCGTGGCCCGGGTGAAACCCAGCTCGAAACCGACCGCCGTTTATTGCGTAACCGTATTATGCAGATCCTGTCGCGGCTGGAAAAAGTCGAGAAACAGCGCGAGCAGGGGCGGCGGTCGCGTGCGAAAGCCGATATTCCTACCGTGTCGCTGGTGGGCTATACCAACGCCGGAAAATCAACGCTCTTTAATCAGATCACTGCCGCCGAGGTCTATGCCGCGAACCAGCTGTTCGCCACCCTGGACCCGACGCTGCGCCGCATTGACGTCCCTGACGTCGGCGAAACGGTGCTGGCCGATACCGTCGGCTTTATTCGCCACCTGCCGCACGATCTGGTAGCCGCGTTTAAAGCGACGTTGCAGGAGACGCGTCAGGCGACGCTGCTGCTGCATGTGATTGACGCGGCGGATGTCCGCGTGCAGGAAAACATTGATGCGGTAAATACGGTTCTCGCTGAAATTGAGGCCGATGAGATCCCGGCGCTGCTGGTGATGAACAAAATCGACATGCTTGACGATTTTGAACCGCGCATCGATCGCGACGATGAAAATAAACCGATTCGGGTCTGGCTTTCAGCCCAGACCGGGGTTGGCGTACCACTGCTTTTTCAGGCATTAACGGAGCGTCTTTCCGGTGAAGTGGCCCAGCATACGCTGCGCTTACCGCCGAAAGAAGGGCGACTGAGAAGCCGTTTCTATCAGCTTCAGGCGATAGAAAAAGAGTGGATGGAGGATGACGGCAGCGTGAGTCTGCAGGTGCGCATGCCGATCGTTGACTGGCGGCGCCTCTGTAAGCAAGAGCCAACGCTTGTTGACTATGTGGTTTAACCTTGCAGCTTGCCTGAAGATATTGACCCCTGTGGGGATATCAAAAACAAATATGGAGCATATACATGGCGTGGAATCAGCCCGGTAATAACGGACAGGACCGCGACCCGTGGGGGAGCAGCAAACCTGGCGGCAACTCTGAGGGAAATGGCAATAAAGGCGGTCGCGAGCAGGGGCCGCCGGATCTGGATGATATCTTCCGCAAGTTAAGTAAAAAACTTGGCGGGCTCGGCGGCGGCAAGGGCGGACTGGGCGGCGGCAATAGCGCGCAGGGGCCTCGCGGACCGATGGGCGGGCGTATTGTCGGCATCGTTGCCGCGGCGGCAGTGATTATCTGGGCGGCCAGCGGTTTCTATACCATTAAAGAGGCCGAGCGCGGCGTGGTCACCCGTTTTGGTAAGTTCAGCCATCTGGTTGAGCCTGGCCTGAACTGGAAACCGACCTTTATCGATAACGTTCAGGCGGTGAACGTGGAGTCGGTGCGCGAACTTGCGGCTTCCGGCGTCATGCTGACCTCTGACGAAAACGTGGTGCGCGTTGAGATGAACGTGCAGTACCGCGTCACCGATCCGGAGCGCTATCTGTTTAGCGTGACCAGCGCGGACGACAGTCTGCGTCAGGCCACCGACAGCGCGCTGCGCGGCGTGATCGGCAAATATACCATGGATCGCATTCTGACCGAAGGTCGTACCGTGATCCGTAGCGATACCCAGCGTGAGCTGGAAGAGACGATTCGCCCGTACAACATGGGTATCACTCTGCTGGACGTCAACTTCCAGACGGCGCGTCCCCCGGAAGAGGTGAAGGCCGCGTTTGACGATGCCATTGCCGCGCGTGAGAACGAGCAGCAGTACATTCGTGAAGCGGAAGCGTATACCAACGAAGTCCAGCCGCGGGCGAATGGTCAGGCGCAGCGTATCCTCGAAGAGGCACGCGCCTATAAGACCCAGACCGTTCTGGAAGCCCAGGGTGAAGTGGCTCGCTTTGCGAAGATCCTGCCGGAATACAAAGCCGCGCCGGAAATTACCCGCGAGCGTCTGTATATCGAAACCATGGAAAAAGTGCTGAGCCACACCCGTAAAGTGCTGGTCAATGACAGCAAAAACGGCAATCTGATGGTTCTGCCGCTGGATCAGATGCTGAAAGGCGCCGCTGCGCCGGCAGCAAAGAGCGATAGCAGTGACGCCAGCGATCTGCTGCGCCTGCCGCCAGCATCCAGCTCAAGCAGCGCCAGCACCTCATCAACCTCGAGCTCAACCGGGGGTAGCATTATGGACCAACGCCGCGCTAACGCGCAGCGTAACGACTACCAGCGTCAGGGGGAATAACGATGCGTAAATCTGTTATCGCGATCATTGTCATCGTGCTGGTAGTGCTCTACATGTCTGTCTTTGTCGTAAAAGAAGGCGAGCGCGGTATCACGCTGCGTTTCGGTAAAGTTCTGCGCGACGACGAAAACAAGCCGCTGGTGTATGCGCCAGGCCTGCACTTCAAGATCCCGTTTATCGAATCGGTGAAGATGCTGGATGCGCGTATTCAGACCATGGACAACCAGGCTGACCGTTTCGTTACTAAAGAGAAGAAAGACCTGATCGTCGACTCCTATATCAAGTGGCGCATCAGCGACTTCAGCCGTTACTACCTGGCAACCGGCGGCGGCGACGTCTCCCAGGCCGAGGTGCTGCTGAAGCGTAAATTCTCTGACCGTCTGCGTTCTGAAATTGGTCGTCTGGATGTGAAAGATATCGTCACTGACTCCCGTGGTCGCCTGACCCTGGAAGTGCGCGATGCGCTGAACTCGGGTTCGGCCGGTACGGAAGATGAGGTTAGCACCCCGGCTGCTGACGACGCGATTGCTAAAGCGGCAGAGCGTGTGGAAGCCGAAACCAACGGTAAAGTGCAGGTGATCAACCCGAACAGTATGGCGGCGCTGGGTATCGAAGTTGTCGACGTACGTATCAAACAGATCAACCTGCCGGCAGAAGTGTCGGAAGCGATTTATAACCGTATGCGCGCGGAGCGTGAAGCGGTTGCTCGTCGCCATCGTTCACAGGGTCAGGAAGAGGCGGAAAAACTGCGCGCGACTGCGGACTATGAAGTCACCAAGACGCTGGCGGAAGCCGAGCGCCAGGGCCGTATCCTGCGTGGTGAAGGTGATGCGGAATCAGCGAAACTGTTTGCCGACGCGTTCAGCCAGGATCCAGGCTTCTACTCCTTTATCCGTAGCCTGCGTGCCTATGAGAAGAGCTTCCAGAGCAATCAGGATGTGATGGTCCTGAGTCCGGACAGCGATTTCTTCCGCTATATGCGTTCACCGGATTCGGCGCGTAAATAAGCCGGAGAAGGTGTAAACCTGAAGTAATAATGCGAAAAGGCGCCTGAAACAGGCGCCTTTTTTCATGCTGCGAGGGCGGGAATTAGTTGCCGAGTAGCTTGTTCAGCAGGCCGCCGATCACCGGCAGGCCTGCCAGCGCACTTTCGATGGTGCCGCCGATAGAAGAGCCGATGCTTTCGCCTAAGGTTTTGCCCAGGTCCGGCGCCAGGTCGGCCAGATTGAGGGTGCCAAGCAGTGGCAGGTTAATGCTCAGGGCATCAGTGCCCATCGTCCATGCGGCTGCGCCGACCTTGCTGCCTAAGGCCGCCAGACCATCCTGTAACCAGCCTGCGCCGCTCACATTTTCGATTTCAAATGCGGTTAATTCTCTCATCATAATCTTCCTGATTAAGTAGACGTACCGGGTTGTAGTACGCGATGGCATAGTTACAATTTAAAAAATATCCAGCAATACAATTAGTTGTGAATTTTGTTTCACCTTTCCGGTTCATAATGAAGCTGAAATACGGGACAATGTGAAATGAGGGAATGAATTCACCATGCTGGCCGAGACGCCCGCGAGGGCGGCAATGATACTTTTCAATTAGGGTTGACGATGAACTCCACCATTTGGCTGGCGCTGGCGCTGGTTTTAGTACTCGAAGGGCTTGGCCCGCTGCTTTATCCGCGCGCCTGGCGCAAGATGGTCGCCAGCCTGAGCCAGCTACCGGATAATTTATTGCGTCGTTTTGGCGGCGGACTTGTGGTTGCCGGGATTGTGATCTACTACATGTTGAGGAAATCGATTGGCTGATCAAAAAGTGGTCGGATTTGCCTTATTTTGGATGCAAAAAGTGCTGTAACTCTGAAAAAGCGATGGTAGAATCCATTTTTAAGCAAACGGTGATTTTGAAAAATGGGTAACAACGTCGTCGTACTGGGCACCCAATGGGGTGACGAAGGTAAAGGGAAGATCGTCGATCTCCTGACTGAACGGGCTAAATATGTTGTGCGCTACCAGGGTGGTCACAACGCCGGCCATACTCTCGTAATCAACGGTGAAAAAACCGTTCTCCATCTTATTCCATCAGGCATTCTGCGTGAAAACGTCACCAGCATCATCGGTAACGGCGTCGTGCTGTCTCCGGCCGCGCTGATGAAAGAGATGAAGGGCCTGGAAGACCGTGGTATCCCGGTTCGCGAGCGTCTGCTGCTCTCTGAAGCCTGCCCGCTTATCCTTGACTATCACGTGGCGCTGGACGTGGCGCGTGAAAAAGCGCGTGGCGCGAAAGCGATCGGCACTACCGGTCGCGGCATTGGCCCGGCTTACGAAGATAAAGTCGCTCGTCGCGGTCTGCGCGTTGGCGATCTGTTCGATAAAGCAACTTTCGCCGATAAACTGAAAGAAGTGATGGAATATCACAACTTCCAGCTGGTGAACTTCTACAAAGCAGAAGCGGTTGACTACCAGAAAGTGCTGGACGATGTGATGGCGATTGCCGACATCCTGACCAGCATGGTGGTGGACGTATCCGACCTGCTGGATCAGGCGCGTCAGCGCGGCGACTTCGTGATGTTCGAAGGCGCGCAGGGTACGCTGCTGGATATCGACCACGGTACCTACCCGTACGTTACGTCCTCTAACACCACCGCAGGTGGCGTGGCGACCGGCTCCGGCCTGGGCCCGCGTTATGTGGATTACGTTCTCGGTATCATTAAAGCTTACTCGACTCGCGTCGGTGCAGGTCCGTTCCCGACCGAGCTGTTTGATGAAACTGGCGAGTTCCTCTGCAAGCAGGGTAACGAATTCGGCGCCACCACCGGCCGTCGTCGTCGTACCGGCTGGCTGGATGCGGTCGCAGTCCGTCGCGCGGTGCAGATTAACTCCCTGTCCGGCTTCTGCCTGACTAAACTGGACGTCCTCGACGGCCTGAAAGAAGTGAAAATCTGCGTTGGCTACCGTATGCCGGATGGCCGCGAAGTGACCACCACTCCGCTGGCTGCCGATAACTGGGAAGGTATCGAGCCTATCTACGAAACCATGCCGGGCTGGTCCGAAACCACCTTCGGCGTGAAAGAGCGCAGCGGCCTGCCGCAGGCAGCCCTGAACTACATCCAGCGTATTGAAGAGCTGACCGGCGTGCCGGTGGATATCATCTCTACCGGTCCAGACCGTACCGAGACTATGATTCTGCGCGATCCGTTCGACGCGTAATCACTCTCAAGGGGCGCCGTTCGGGCGCCCTTGTTTTTGCTGTTCGCCCGCCCCATTTCAAATAAATTAGCGGCCTGAGCGCTGGCTGGTTTATCATCAATAATAATGATGTCGCTCGACATACCCTGTTTTCTTTTCCCTGAGGTTTATGTGCAGTTAACGAGTTTCACCGATTACGGACTACGCGCGCTGATTTATATGGCGTCGCTGCCGGAAGGACGAATGACCAGTATCTCGGAAGTGACCGAGGTCTATGGCGTCTCCCGTAATCATATGGTTAAAATAATCAATCAGTTAAGTCGCATGGGCTACGTGACTGCCGTGCGGGGGAAGAACGGGGGCATTCGCCTCGGCAAACCAGCAGGACAGATCCGCGTCGGTGACGTGGTGCGTGACCTTGAACCCTTATCGCTGGTCAACTGCAGCAGCGAGTTTTGCCACATTACACCAGCCTGTCGTCTGAAACAGGCACTAGCTGAAGCCGCGCAGAGTTTTCTCAAGGAACTGGATAACTATACGCTGGCTGATTTGGTTGAGAAGAATCAACCGCTTTATAAATTATTGCTGGTGGAGTGACGCCACTCTACCGGAGATGACAACGGAGGAACCGATATGTCACAAGATCCATTCCAGGAACGCGAAGCTGAGAAGTACGCGAACCCTATCCCGAGCCGGGAATTTATCCTCGAACATTTAACTAAACGGGAAAAGCCTGCCAGCCGCGATGAGCTGGCCATCGAGTTAAATATCGAGGGCGAAGAGCAAACCGAAGCGCTGCGCCGCCGCCTGCGCGCGATGGAGCGCGACGGTCAGTTGGTCTTCACCCGCCGCCAGTGCTATGCCCTGCCGGAACGCCTCGATCTCCTCAAAGGAACCGTTATTGGCCACCGCGATGGCTATGGTTTCCTGCGCGTTGAAGGGCGCAAAGACGATCTGTACCTGTCGTCAGAACAGATGAAAACCTGTATTCACGGCGACCAGGTGCTGGCTCAGCCGCTGGGCGCGGACCGTAAGGGCCGCCGCGAAGCGCGCATCGTCCGCGTCCTCGTGCCGAAAACCAGCCAGATAGTTGGCCGTTACTTCACCGACGCTGGCGTCGGCTTTGTCGTCCCGGACGACAGCCGCCTGAGCTTCGATATCCTGATCCCGCCGGAAGAGATAATGGGCGCGCGGATGGGCTACGTGGTCGTGGTCGAGCTGACCCAGCGACCAACCCGCCGCACCAAAGCGGTGGGTAAAATCGTCGAAGTGCTGGGCGACAACATGGGCACCGGCATGGCCGTCGATATGGCGCTGCGTACCCATGAGATTCCTTATGTCTGGCCGCCGGCGGTGGAAAAACAGGTTTCCGGTCTCAAAGAACAGGTGCCGGAAGAGGCGAAGGCCGGACGCGTCGATTTACGCTCGCTGCCGCTGGTTACCATTGACGGCGAAGATGCCCGCGACTTCGATGACGCGGTGTACTGCGAGAAGAAACGCGGCGGCGGCTGGCGCCTGTGGGTCGCCATTGCCGACGTCAGCTACTACGTGCGCCCGGGGACGCCGCTGGATGCGGAAGCGCGCAGTCGTGGCACCTCGGTCTACTTCCCGTCGCAGGTAGTGCCGATGCTGCCGGAAGTGCTGTCTAACGGTCTATGCTCGCTGAACCCGCAGGTCGATCGCCTGTGTATGGTGTGCGAGATGACGATTTCGTCAAAAGGCCGTCTGACCGGTTATAAATTCTATGAAGCGGTGATGAGTTCACATGCTCGCCTGACCTACACCAAAGTGTGGCATATGCTGCAGGGTGACCAGGAACTGCGCGAACACTACGCGCCGCTGGTGAAGCACATTGAAGAGCTGCATAACCTCTACAAAGTGCTGGAGAGCGCCCGCGAAGAGCGCGGCGGTATCTCATTTGAAAGTGAAGAAGCTAAATTCATCTTCAATGCCGAACGCCGTATTGAGCGTATCGAACAGACTCAGCGTAACGATGCGCATAAGCTGATTGAAGAGTGCATGATCCTGGCGAACATCTCCGCCGCGCGCTTCGTTGAGAAGGCGCAGGAGCCAGCGCTGTTCCGTATCCATGATAAGCCAACCACCGAAGCGATTACCTCCTTCCGTACCGTGCTGGCTGAGCTGGGACTGGAGCTGCCTGGCGGCAACAAGCCGGAGCCGCGTGATTACGCCGAGCTGCTAACCTCCATCGCCGATCGCCCGGATGCGGAAATGCTGCAGACGATGCTCCTGCGCTCCATGAAGCAGGCGGTCTACGATCCGGAAAACCGCGGTCACTTTGGCCTGGCGCTGCAGTCATACGCCCACTTCACCTCGCCGATTCGTCGTTACCCGGACCTGTCGCTGCACCGCGCTATCAAGTATCTGCTGGCCAAAGAGCAGGGACATAAAGGCAACAGCACCGAGACCGGCGGCTGGCACTACAGCATGGAAGAGATGCTCCAGCTGGGTCAGCACTGTTCGATGACCGAGCGCCGCGCCGACGAAGCGACGCGCGAAGTGTCTGACTGGCTGAAGTGCGACTTCATGCAGGATCAGGTGGGCAACATCTTCTCCGGCGTGATCGCCAGCGTGACCGGCTTTGGCTTCTTCGTCCGCCTGAACGATCTGTTTATCGACGGTCTGGTGCATGTTTCCAGCCTGGATAACGACTATTATCGTTTCGATCAGGTGGGGCAGCGTCTCATTGGTGAGTCCGGCGGCCAGACCTATCGCCTGGGCGACCGCGTGGAAGTCCGTGTGGAAGCGGTCAACATGGACGAGCGGAAAATCGACTTTACCCTGATCTCCAGCGAGCGTGCGCCGCGTAATGTCGGCAAGACCGCCCGTGAGAAAGCGAAAAAGAGTACCTCTGGCAAGCCGGGCGGCCGTCGCCGCCAGGTGGGTAAGCAGGTAAACTTCGAGCCGGACAGCGCTTTCCGTAAAGAGAAAGAGACCGCCCGACCGAAGAAAGAGAAAAAAGCGAAAAAACCGTCGGCGAAAACACAGAAAATCGCCGCCGCGACGAAAGCCAAGCGCGCGGCAAAGAAGAAGATCGCCGAGTGATTGACCTCCCTTCACCCTGAAGTCTGCTGACGCAGGATGGGGTGAAGGGGGCAGATAACAGAACCTAAAACGAGTACATCAATGAGTGAAATGATTTACGGCATCCATGCGGTGCAGGCACTGCTGGAGCGCGCACCTGAGCGTTTTCAGGAAGTTTATATTCTGAAAGGCCGTGAGGATAAGCGCTTGCTGCCGCTGATCCATGCCCTGGAAGCGCAGGGCGTGGTGATTCAGCTGGCCAACCGTCAGTTTCTTGATGAGAAGAGCGAAGGCGCTGTGCACCAGGGGATCATTGCCCGCGTGAAGCCGGGGCGTCAGTATCAGGAGAACGATCTGCCGGATCTGCTGGCGCAGCTCGATCAACCGTTCCTGCTGATCCTCGACGGCGTAACCGATCCGCACAACCTCGGCGCCTGCCTGCGTAGCGCTGACGCCGCCGGCGTGCATGCGGTGATCGTGCCAAAAGATCGTTCCGCTCAGTTGAATGCGACGGCGAAGAAAGTGGCCTGCGGCGCGGCGGAGAACGTCCCGCTGATCCGCGTCACCAACCTGGCGCGCACCATGCGTCTGCTGCAGGAAGAGAACGTCTGGATCGTCGGAACCGCAGGGGAAGCCGACCATACGCTGTTCCAGAGCAAAATGACCGGCCCGATGGCGCTGGTGATGGGCGCGGAAGGCGAAGGCATGCGTCGTCTGACCCGCGAACACTGTGATGAATTGATCAGCATCCCGATGGCGGGCAGCGTCTCCTCGCTGAACGTCTCGGTGGCTACCGGCATCTGTCTGTTTGAAGCAGTACGCCAGCGCAGCTAAGCTGAACCATCGACGAATCAAAAAAAGCCATCCTCCGGGATGGCTTTTTTGTGACCGCTCTCGCGGGCGAGTATCCCTCCGGATAACCATACTTATGGCTATCGCCATTGATGGAGGGAGACACGATGCACTGGCAAACGCACACCGTTTTTAATCAACCCACCCCGCTGAATAACAGCAATCTGTTTCTGTCCGATACCGCTCTGCGTGAAGCAGTGGTCCGCGAAGGCGCCGGCTGGGATGGCGATCTGCTCGCCAGCATTGGCCAGCAGCTGGGGACAGCCGAATCGCTGGAGCTGGGACGCCTGGCCAACAGCAATCCGCCGGAGCTGCTGCGCTATGACGCCACCGGCGCCCGGCTGGACGACGTGCGCTTTCATCCCGCCTGGCACCTGCTGATGCAGGGGCTGTGCGCGAACCGGGTACATAACCTCGCCTGGCAGGAGGATGCCCGCGAAGGCGCGTTTGTCGCCCGCGCCGCCCGCTTTCTGCTCCATGCCCAGGTGGAGGCCGGGACGTTGTGCCCGATTACCATGACCTTCGCCGCGACGCCCCTGCTGCAGCACGCCCTGCCCGCGCCCTTTCGCGACTGGCTGTCGCCGCTGCTGAGCGACCGTTACGATCCGCACCTTGCGCCTGGCGGCCAGAAGCGCGGCCTGCTGATCGGCATGGGGATGACCGAGAAGCAAGGGGGGTCTGATGTGCTGAGCAATACCACTCGCGCGGAGAAAACGGCGGAAGGGTTTTACCGACTGGTGGGACACAAGTGGTTCTTCTCGGTGCCGCAGAGCGATGCTCACCTGGTGCTGGCTCAGGCTCCGGCGGGGCTCTCATGCTTCTTTGTGCCGCGTCTGCTGCCCGACGGGCAGCGTAACGGCGTGCGTCTTGAACGCTTAAAAGAGAAGCTCGGCAACCGCTCCAACGCCAGTAGCGAAGTGGAGTTTTATGAGGCCTGCGGCTGGCTGGTGGGCGACGAAGGCGACGGCGTGCGGCAGATCCTCAGGATGGGCGGCCTGACCCGCTTTGACTGCGCGCTGGGCAGCCATGCCCTGATGCGTCGCGCCTTCTCGGTGGCGCTGTATCACGCGCTACAGCGTCAGGCGTTTGGCAAAAACCTGGTCGAACAGCCGATGATGCGCCAGCTGCTGGGGCAAATGGCGCTCCGTCTGGAGGGGCAGACCGCGTTTCTGTTTCGCCTGGCGCGGGCCTGGGACCATCGGGATGATGCCCGGGAAAGCGCCTGGGCGCGCCTGTTTACGCCTGCGGCCAAGTTTGCCATCTGTAAGGCCGGTATCCCGTTTGTCGCCGAGGCGATGGAAGTGCTGGGCGGCATCGGCTATTGCGAGGAGAGCGAACTCCCGCGCCTCTACCGTGAGATGCCGGTCAACAGCATCTGGGAAGGCTCCGGCAATATTATGTGCCTCGATGTGATGCGGGTGCTGAGCAAGCAGCCGGCGGCGATGGAGCTGCTGGCCGCGGAGTGTGCGGAGGTGAAAGGGCAGAACCGCCATCTCGACCGCGCATGGCGTCAGCTGCAGCAACTGCTGAAACGACCCGCCGAAGAGCAGGGGAGAGAGATTGCCCGGCTGGTCTATCGTCTTGGCGCGGGGGCGCAGATGCTGCGCCATGCTTCGCCGCCGCTGGCCGAAGCCTGGTGCCGGATGATGCTCGACACCCGCGGCGGCATACGTCTTGACGCGCCGACCCTCGACGACCTGCTGCTGCGGGCTATGGGGCGCGGGCGCCAGGCGCCTCAGGCGTAGAGAATGGCCTGCACGCGCCAGCTGTCCGGCTGTTGTTCCTCGTACATCTGAATAATGCGATACCAGGAGGCGCCTTGCTCGTCTGCTTTGCGGGCAATGGCGTGCTCTACATCCTGTTGGCTACCGGAAAGATTAGTGACGGAGATCAGACCGATTTCATTCAGGCCAGTGACGCAATCCGCGCTGGCGAATTCGGCTGACTGCGCGGACGTATTGGCCGTCGCAGCGGTTAACAGCAGGCTGGATAGGGTAAAAGATCGTTTCATCGTCAGCTCCATTTCACGTAGTCCCAAGGGCAGTCCGTTGCTAACGTCCTGCCAGGTGGCTGGCCGAACGTTATTATGCACAGGAGAACGTGAATGGACGCAAAGCTGTGTAAAGCAGATTTAAAGACGCCGCCTCGTTATCGACGATAGAGGATCGCCTGCGAATACCACTGGCCGGGTACCATGGTGTCATCGATCATGATGATGACGTAGTAATCGGCTTTGGCCGCTTCTGCTTTGGCCTTCAGCGCCGCTTCGACATCCATCGGCGAACCGTACATCAGTACGCTTACCGTGGCCATTTTCTGCAGGCCAGCAGTCTGGTAGCGCTGGATCTCCTGCGGATGGTCGGTGGCGGGCGGCGGGGCTTCCGGCGTTCCCTGCAGGGCGCTACACCCGCTGAGGACGATAGCCAGTAACCACGGTGAAAACCTGCGCATAACCATATCTCGTTTCCTGATAGTGATAGTGTAGTGGTAGCCTTAACAGGATTGCCGGGGAATGTTCCCGAACTGTTATCTCTGACGCGATTTTCGAATGAAAATGTTGTGAAAGCGTAACCGGGCTCTCAACATTATGAATCGTAGCAAACTGGGTTGCCTGGTGAATGAATTTTCCCATGACGCCTAACCACGATAGAGAAGGAAGACGATAAATGATTGCACTAGAAATGCGCAACCTCGGCGGTGGTGAAATTTTACATGCCTGTCCGCAGGAGAGTCTGGATAAGCCCTTGCCCTGTATCGTCTTTTATCATGGCTTTACCTCGTCGAAGCTGGTCTACAGCTACTTTGCGGTGGCGCTGGCCGAGGTCGGATTCCGGGTGATCATGCCGGACGCGCCGGAGCATGGGGCGCGCTATCAGGGCGATGAGGCCGGGCGGATGCAGCGCTTCTGGCCGATTCTGCAGCAGAATTTCAGGGAGTTTCCTGCGCTGCGCGAGGCGATAATCGCTGAAGGATGGCTGGAAGGGGAGCGGCTGGCGGTGGCGGGCGCTTCGATGGGGGGAATGACGGCGTTGGGCATCATGACGCATCACCCCGAGCTGAACAGCGTCGCCTGTCTGATGGGGTCGGGCTATTTTCGTTCCCTGTCGCAAACCCTGTTTCCCTCGCCTGGCTTTGATGCTGACAGTCTCCGCGAATGGGATGTCAGCCATCAGCTGGCGTCCCTTGCCCGGCGACCGCTGCTGCTCTGGCATGGCGATGCCGATGACGTGGTGCCGCCGGAAGAAACCTTTCGACTAGAACAGGCGCTGCGGCAAGGCGATCTTGCCGCCAGGCTGACCTGTGTCTGGCAGAAAGGCGTCCGCCATCGCATTACGCCAGAGGCGCTGGCTACCACGGTCGCCTTTTTTCAGCAGCACCTTTAAACGCGGATTACGCTGACGCCTTGATCCTCAAGCTGTTTGAGGATCGCGGCATCGGCCTGTTTGCCGGTGATCACCACGTCTATTTGTCCGGACTGGCTGAATAGCATCCCGGCGCGCTCGCCGATCTTGCTGCTGTCGACCAGCACCGCCAGTTTGCCGACCACGTTAAGCATTTTTTGCTCGGCCATGGCGGTCAACATATCCGTTTTGTAGAGGCCTTCGGCGGTGAGCCCTTTGCCGCTGGTAAACATCCAGTGTCCGGCATAGAGGCTGTTCTCGCTACCGTGGGGGCTGAGGGTGATGGCGTGGCTGCGGTTGTACTGGCCGCCCATGATAATCACGCTGTCATGCTCCTGGTCGATCAGGTAGTTAGCCAGCGGCAGATAGTTGGTGATGATCTGCACCGGTTTGCCGCACAGTTCCCGACCCAACAGAAAGGCGGTGGAGCCGCAGTTAATGACGATGCTCTCACCCGGCGCGATCAGTTGCGAAGCGGCGCGTGCAATACGCACTTTTTCATCCAGATTTTGCGCCTGGTGGATGTTCATCGGCGTCCAGCGGGGGCGCTGTTCGCTAATGGCTTCCGCGCCATTACGAACCTTTTTCAGTTTGCCGCTTTCATCCAGCTTGTTGATATCACGTCGGGCGGTAGCGGGTGAGATCCCGAGCCGCGACATCACCTGCTCCACGGTAACAAACCCCGTTTGGGCGAGCAGATCCAGCAGAATTTGGTGCCTTTGCGCTTCCGTCATGAGCGAATCCGATTAAAAGTGAACGGCAAAGATGATATTTGAAATCATGTGAAAATACTAACCCTGCGGCGGGGTATTTCCGGCAGGCAGGGCCTGCCGGCGGCGACTTACAGGAAGGATTTGAAAGGCAGATCCGGCTCAATGGTGAAGCAATCGTCGAAACCGCGCGGGTAGTGATATTCGAAATTGTCTTTATCCAGCGGCCAGGTAAATTTGCCGCCGACCTGCCAGATAAACGGCTTGAAGCCGTACTTCAGACGATCCTTTTTCATCTCCCACAGAACGCGGATCTCCTGCGGATCGGCCTGAAAGTTTGACCAGATATCATGGTGGAACGGGATCACAACTTTGGCGTTGAGCGACTCTGCCATGCGCAGGATATCGGCGCTGGTCATTTTGTCGGTGATCCCGCGCGGGTTCTCGCCATACGAGCCGAGGGCGACGTCAATCTGATGCTCGTTGCCATGCTTCGCGTAGTAGTTGGAGTAGTGGGAATCGCCGCTGTGGTACAGGTTGCCGCCCGGTGTTTTAAACAGGTAGTTGACCGCGCGCTGGTCCATGCCGTCCGGCAGTACGCCAGCGGCTTTTTGGTCCGCCGGGAGGGTGATCAGCGCGGTGCGATCGAACGCATCGAGCGCATGGATCTCAATGTCTTTGATCTTCACGACATCGCCAGGTTTCATGACGATACAGCGCGCTTTCGGCACGCCCCAACCGATCCACAGGTCGACGCAGGTTTTCGGGCCGATAAACGGCACATCGGCCGGGCAGTTCTGCATGACGGCGGCGGCGACGTTGACGTCAATATGATCGTTGTGATCGTGGGTCGCGAGGACCGCGTCAATCTGGCGAATGGCGAACGGATCCAGCACGAACGGCGTGGTGCGCAGGTTAGGCTGTAATTTTTTCACGCCTGCCATCCGCTGCATCTGGTGGCCGGTTTTCATCAGCGGATTGCCGTGGCTCTGTTTGCCAGTGCCGCACCAGAAATCGACGCAGACGTTAGCCCCGCCTTCGGATTTTAACCAGATACCGGTACAGCCGAGCCACCACATGGCGAAGGTGCCGGGCGCAACCTGCTCCTGCTCAATCTCTTCATTCAGCCAGCTGCCCCATTCCGGAAAGGTGTTCAGGATCCATGATTCACGGGTGATGGTCTGTACTTTACTCATCGTGCTCTTCCTCGTATTTTCAATAGTAATCAAATTTTGATTGGTTTTGATTTATGTTGTCACTGGATTTTCAAGATTGCAATCTTGTTTTCCATCAATTTTACGAAGAGATGCGCATCATCTCTCAGGGGGTCCAGCATCCATAAAGGTTGTGCTTTGTTTTATCTATATGATTTGAAAATGTTTAATTATGTTTCGGCGCTACTGATCGGCAATAGTCACAATGAAATAGAGGATTATTGCGGCGCGCGTCACATTTAATCAAATTCAATCTTGTTGTGATTATTTTTGATTATTAGAGTGGGCAGCGAGAAATGCTGAGCGTAAGGCGCGTTCAGCGCCTTCACCATCGGGAGTGTGTTATGGCAATCCTCTACAACATCTTTACCGTTTTCTTTAATCAGGTGATGACCAATGCCCCGCTGCTGCTGGGTATCGTCACCTGTCTGGGCTATATCCTGCTGCGCAAAAGCGTCAGCGTGATTATTAAAGGCACGATCAAAACCATTATCGGCTTCATGCTGTTACAGGCCGGCTCCGGCATCCTCACCAGCACTTTTAAACCGGTGGTGGCGAAAATGTCAGAGGTGTACGGCATCAACGGCGCGATCTCTGACACCTATGCCTCGATGATGGCGACCATCGACCGGATGGGCGAGGCCTATAGCTGGGTGGGCTATGCGGTGCTGCTGGCGCTGGCGCTCAACATCTGTTACGTCCTGCTGCGCCGGATAACCGGCATCCGCACCATCATGCTGACTGGCCATATCATGTTTCAGCAGGCGGGGCTGATCGCCGTCTCGTTCTTTATCTTTGGTTACGGAATGTGGACGACCATCATCTGTACCGCCGTGCTGGTCTCCCTGTACTGGGGTATCACCTCCAACATGATGTTCAAGCCGACTCAGCTGGTCACCGACGGCTGCGGCTTCTCCATCGGTCACCAGCAGCAGTTTGCCTCGTGGATTGCCTACAAAGTGGCGCCGTATCTGGGGAAAAAAGAGGAGAGTGTGGAAGACCTCAAGCTGCCAGGCTGGCTCAATATCTTCCACGACAACATCGTTTCCACCGCGATTGTCATGACCATTTTCTTTGGCGCGATCCTGCTTTCCTTTGGTATTGACGTCGTGCAGGCGATGGCGGGGAAAACCCACTGGACGGTCTATATCCTGCAGACCGGTTTCTCCTTCGCGGTGGCCATTTTCATCATTACCCAGGGCGTGCGGATGTTCGTCGCCGAACTGTCCGAAGCCTTCAACGGTATCTCGCAACGCCTGATCCCCGGCGCGGTGCTGGCGATTGACTGCGCCGCGATCTATAGCTTTGCGCCGAATGCGGTGGTGTGGGGCTTTATGTGGGGCACCATCGGCCAGCTGATTGCCGTCGGCATTCTGGTTGGCATTGGCTCTTCAATTCTGATTATTCCGGGCTTTATCCCGATGTTCTTCTCCAACGCGACGATTGGTGTCTTTGCCAACCACTTCGGCGGCTGGCGCGCGGCGCTCAAAATCTGCCTGGTGATGGGCATGGTTGAAATTTTCGGTTGCGTGTGGGCGGTGAAGCTCACCGGTATGAGCGCCTGGATGGGAATGGCGGACTGGTCGATTCTGGCGCCGCCGATGATGCAGGGCTTCGCCTCCATCGGGCTGGCGTTTATGGCCGTCATCATCCTGATTGCTCTCGCTTATATGTTCTTCGCTGGCCGCGCGCTGCGCGCCGAAGAAGACGCGGAAAAACAACTGGCAGAGGCCTCTGCCCAATAAGGAGTTCTGATTATGACCGTACGTATTCTGGCTGTGTGTGGTAACGGGCAAGGCAGTTCCATGATCATGAAAATGAAAGTGGATCAGTTCCTGACGCAATCCAATATCGACCACACGGTGAACAGCTGCGCGGTGGGTGAATACAAAAGCGAACTAAACGGCGCGGATATCATCATCGCTTCAACCCATATCGCGGGGGAGATTACCGTCTCCGGCAATAAACACGTGGTGGGGGTGCGTAATATGCTTTCCCCCGCGGATTTCGGGCCAAAGCTGCTGGAGGTGATTAAAGCTCATTTCCCGCAGGACGTGAAATAAGGAGCGGCCATGAAACTCCATGAATCACTGGCGCAGAATCACTCCATTCGCCTGCAGGCGGAAGCGGAAACCTGGCAGGAGGCGGTGAAAATCGGCGTCGATCTGCTGGTGGCCGCCGACGTGGTGGAACCGCGCTACTACCAGGCAATTCTCGACGGCGTCGCGCAGCACGGCCCCTATTTTGTGATCGCTCCGGGATTAGCCATGCCGCACGGGCGGCCGGAAGAGGGCGTCAAAAAAACCGGCTTTGCGCTGGTCACGCTAAAGAAACCGCTGATTTTCAACCACGAAGATAACGACCCGGTCGACATCCTGATCACCATGGCGGCGGTTGACGCCACCACCCACCAGGAAGTGGGCATCATGCAGATCGTTAACCTGTTTGATGACGAAGCCAATTTCGACCGTTTACGCGCCTGCCGCAGTGAGCAGGAAGTGCTGGATTTAATCAAAAACGCCACCGCGGCGGCTGTTTAAAAGGAACACTATCATGTCATTACCTATGTTACAGGTCGCCCTCGACAACCAAACGCTGGCCAGCGCTTATGAAACAACCCGTCTGATCGCCGAAGAGGTAGATATCATTGAAGTCGGCACTATCCTCTGCGTCGGTGAAGGTGTACGCGCGGTGCGCGATCTGAAAGCGCTGTATCCGCATAAAATCGTGCTGGCGGACGCCAAAATTGCCGATGCCGGCAAGATCCTGTCGCGGATGTGCTTCGAAGCCAACGCCGACTGGGTCACGGTGATCTGCTGCGCCGATATCAACACCGCCAAAGGGGCGCTGGATGTCGCCAAAGAGTTCAACGGCGATGTGCAAATTGAGCTGACCGGCTTCTGGACCTGGGAGCAGGCGCAGGCGTGGCGCGAGGCGGGTATTCAGCAGGTGGTCTATCACCGCAGCCGCGACGCGCAGGCGGCAGGCGTGGCGTGGAGTGAGGCGGATATCAGCGCGATTAAGCGTCTGTCTGATATGGGCTTCAAAGTGACCGTCACCGGCGGGCTGGCGCTGGAAGACCTGCCGCTGTTTGCCGGGATCCCTGTTCACGTCTTTATTGCCGGACGCAGCATCCGCGATGCCGCCTCGCCGGTGGAAGCGGCGCGCCAGTTTAAACGCTCTATCGCCCAGCTGTGGGGTTAAGGAGCGACTATGTTGGCGAAATCCATTCCGCTCGGCATCTATGAAAAAGCGCTCCCCGCCGGGGAGTGCTGGCTGGAGCGGCTAAAGCTTGCAAAAGCGCTGGGCTTTGATTTCGTTGAGATGTCTCTCGATGAAACGGACGCCCGCCTTGCGCGGCTGGACTGGAGCCCGGAGCAGCGTCTGGCGCTGGTCAAGGCGGTGGCTGAAACCGGCGTCCGGGTGCCGTCGATGTGCCTTAGCGCCCATCGCCGTTTTCCGCTGGGTAGTGAAGACGACGCGGTGCGGCATCAGGGGCTGGAAATTATGCGTAAAGCTATTCAGCTGGCGCAGGATGTGGGGATTCGGGTGATCCAGCTGGCAGGCTACGACGTCTATTACCAGCAGGCGAACGATGAGACGCGCCGCCGCTTTCGCGACGGCCTGAAACAGAGCGTCGAGATGGCCAGCCGAGCCCAGGTAACCCTGGCGATGGAGATCATGGACTACCCGCTGATGAACTCGATCAGTAAAGCGCTGGGCTATGCCCATTACCTGAATAATCCGTGGTTCCAGCTTTACCCGGATATCGGCAATCTGTCGGCGTGGGATAACGACGTCCAGATGGAGCTGAAGGCGGGGAGCGGGCATATCGTGGCGGTACACGTCAAAGACACGAAGCCCGGCGTCTTTAAAAACGTGCCGTTCGGCGAAGGGGTGGTCGATTTTGAACGCTGCTTCGAAACGCTCAAGCAGACCGGCTACTGCGGACCGTACCTGATTGAGATGTGGAGCGAAACCAGCGCTGACCCGCTGGCGGAGGTGGCGAAGGCGCGTGACTGGGTGAAGGCGCGGATGGCCCGCGCGGGTCTGATGGAGGCGGCATAATGCAACAGCTGAAACAGCAGGTGTTCGAGGCCAATATGGATCTGCCGCGCTACGGCCTGGTGACCTTTACCTGGGGTAACGTTAGCGCCATTGATCGGCAGCGTGGGCTGGTGGTGATTAAGCCCAGCGGCATCGCCTACGAGTCAATGACCGTCGATGACATGTCGGTGGTTGATCTGCAGGGGCACGTGGTGGAAGGGCGCTGGCGTCCCTCCTCTGATACCGCCACCCATCTGGCGCTCTATCGCCGTTATCCCGACCTTGGCGGGGTGGTGCATACCCATTCGACGCACGCTACCGCCTGGGCGCAGGCGGGGCTGGCGATCCCGGCGCTCGGCACCACCCATGCGGACTACTTCTTCGGCGATATTCCCTGCACCCGGGCGCTTAGCGCACAGGAGGTGGACGAGGCCTACGAGCTGAACACCGGGCAGGTGATTATCGAAACGCTGGGTGAGGCCAATCCGCTGCATACGCCGGGGATCGTCGTCTATCAGCACGGGCCATTTGCCTGGGGCAAAGACGCCCACGAGGCGGTACACAACGCGGTGGTGATGGAAGAGGTGGCGCGCATGGCGTGGATTGCCCGCGGCATTAATCCGCAGTTGCAGCCCATCGATAGCTGGCTGATGAATAAGCATTTTCAGCGTAAGCATGGGCCAAACGCTTACTATGGGCAAAAGTAGATAGCGCGCTCCGGGGCTTTCACCCCTCACGGTGAAGCAACTGGTCTGGCCCCGGAGCCGTTTTTAATCCTGACGATAGGCCGACGGCATCACGCGCATGCCGATGAGCGTGACCACGCAAATTATCGCCCCGGCGTAAAACGTCGAGGCGGCGCCGAAGGTTTCCCACAGTACCCCCGCGCCGGTGCTGGCCAGCAGCAGAGCCAGGCCACTCATCAGATTAAACATACCGAACGCCGTGCCGCGTAGCTCCGGTGGCGCCGTATGGGCGACCATCGCCGCCAGCAGGCCCTGGGTCATTCCCATATGAATCCCCCACAGCGCGACGCCGATCAGCAGCGTGCTCCAGTGGCCGCTGAGCGCCAGCACGATATCGGCGAGGATCAGCACCAGCAGCCCCCACTGCAGCAGTTTGCTGTGGCTCATGCTGTCTGAGAGTTTACCGAACGGGTAAGCCGTGAGGCTGTAGACCAGGTTCATCGCCACCATCACCAGCGGGATGGTATAGAGCGGGATCTCCATCTGCTGGGCGCGCAGCACCAGAAAGGCTTCGCTGAAGCGGGCGAGAGTGAAAATGCTGCCGATCGCGACCACCCACCAGTAGGCGGCGGAGAGCTTTTTCAGGTTTTCGCGCTTCAGCGGATTGCTGCGTTTGTGCGCGATGGCGGATTTTGGCTCCTGTAGGCCGAATCCGAGCAGGAGAATGGAGAGCACGGCGGGAATGACCGCCACCCAGAAAATAGCGTGAAAATCGTTGGCCCAGATAAACATCAGCAGCACCGCCAGCAGCGGGCCGAGAAAGGCGCCGACGGTATCCAGCGCCTGGCGTAGTCCGTAGGCGGCGCCGCGGATCTCCGGCGGGGTGACGTCGGCGACCAGCGCATCGCGCGGCGCGCCGCGAATACCTTTGCCTACGCGGTCAATCATGCGGGCGCTAAACACCACCCCGGCGGTAGGGGCGATGGCAAACAGCGGCTTACTGAGCGCGCCCAGGCCGTAGCCCAGCAGCGCCAGTCCTTTACGCTTGCCGACATAGTCGCTGATTGCGCCGGAGAAGACCTTCAGGATCAGGGCGGTGGCTTCCGCCAGTCCCTCGATAAGACCGATAATTATCACGCTGGCGCCGAGGGTAGTGGCCATAAACAGCGGTAGGAGGCTATGGATCATCTCGGAGGAGACATCCATCAGCAGGCTGACGCCGCCGAGTACCCAAACGCCTTTGGGGATACGGCCTAAGGTGGCGAAACGCGGAACCATCAATCACTCCTGATTATCAAATGGCGAGTGGCTGATTAAATCAGGTTGCGATGACGCTGGTAAGTCGGTTTGTAAAATAATTCTCAATTGCGTTTAGGCGCAGACCTCGCTTCGCCCCTCGCGAGGAGAGGCGAAGAATTGGGCAGGCGTTAGCGGTATATCACCGCGCTGGCGCGAAGCGGGCCGTTGGTTTCGGGTTCGTGCATCAGGATAGGCTGAAAGTATTTCGCCCCCTGCGCATCGCTCATCTGGCTAAGGGCCTGTTCGGCCTCGTGCTCAGTGGCCATATTGTGATTGATATAGATAACGCCGAGGCTCTGCACGTCGTCCATGTTGCGGGCCTGACGTTCGGTGATTTGGATAGCTGCCAGCGCGTTGGCGCTGAAGAAAAGCGCAGCCATCATGGCGATGATTTTCAGTTTCATATACTACGCTCCTGACTGACAGTCCTGACGCTGACTCGGGGCTCTCCTGTGGTCGTTAGGCTTTGATATAAGTGTAATCGCTGCGCGTTCATCGCATGGCGACCTTTTCTGATGCAGTTGTTCAAAAAAATGCCGCTTCCTTTATTGGTTAATTTTAAATCACCCACTTAGCCCAGCTTGGCGCTTAGTGCGAATTATTTGTGCAAATGCGCTTGTGTTCCTGAGGGGCCGCCATTAGAATGACGCGTCAATTTTTCAGCCGCCCTTTAACACGTTCCTTGCCTCCATGGGCCGCGGCTGACCCAGACAGGAGGCTGAATAATCCGTAAGGAGCAATTCGATGCGTCATTACGAAATCGTTTTTATGGTCCATCCTGACCAGAGCGAACAGGTTCCGGGCATGATCGAACGTTACACTGGTGCAATTACTGCAGCAGCAGGTACGATCCACCGTCTGGAAGACTGGGGCCGCCGTCAGCTGGCTTATCCGATCAACAAACTGCACAAAGCTCACTACGTTCTGATGAACGTTGAAGCGCCGCAGGAAGCGATCGATGAGCTGGAAACTAACTTCCGCTTCAACGACGCCGTTATCCGCAGCATGGTAATGCGTACTAAGCACGCTGTTACCGAAGCATCTCCGATGGTTAAAGCGAAAGACGAGCGCCGTGAGCGTCGCGAAGATTTCGCCAACGAAACCGCAGATGATTCTGAAGCTGGGGATTCTGAAGAGTAATCCTGATGACCAACCGTCTGGAGCTGTCCGGCATTATTTGCAGGACTCCACTTCGTAAGGTCAGCCCGTCAGGAATTCCTCACTGCCAGTTCGTGCTTGAGCATCGTTCAGTGCAGGAGGAAGCCGGTTTTCACCGGCAGGCATGGTGTCAGATGCCCGTTATTATTAGCGGTCATGAGAACCAGGCCATTACTCACAGTATAACGGTCGGTAGCGCAGTAACCGTTCGAGGGTTCATCTCTTGCCATAAGGCAAAGAACGGCTTGAGCAAAATGGTTCTGCATGCCGAGCAGATTGAATTGATAGATTCTGGAGACTAGCCATATGGCACGTTATTTCCGTCGTCGCAAGTTCTGCCGTTTCACCGCGGAAGGCGTTCAAGAGATCGACTATAAAGATATCGCTACGCTGAAAAACTACATCACCGAAAGCGGTAAGATTGTCCCGAGCCGTATCACCGGTACCCGTGCAAAATACCAGCGTCAGCTGGCTCGCGCTATCAAACGCGCTCGCTACCTGTCCCTGCTGCCGTACACTGATCGTCATCAGTAATCGGTCACGGTCCATTAATACGACTTTGAGAGGATAAGGTAATGCAAGTTATTCTGCTTGATAAAGTAGCAAACCTGGGTAGCCTGGGTGATCAGGTTAACGTTAAAGCGGGCTACGCTCGTAACTTCCTGGTCCCGCAGGGTAAAGCTGTTCCTGCTACCAAGAAAAACGTTGAATTCTTCGAAGCACGTCGTGCTGAACTGGAAGCCAAACTGGCTGACGTTCTGGCAGCAGCTGAAGCTCGTGCTGAGCAGATCAACGCCCTGGAATCCGTAACCATCGCGTCTAAAGCTGGCGACGAAGGTAAACTGTTCGGTTCCATCGGTACTCGCGACATCGCTGACGCTGTTACTGCAGCAGGCGTTAAAGTTGCTAAGAGCGAAGTTCGCCTGCCGAACGGCGTTCTGCGTAACGTTGGCGAGCACGAAGTGAACTTCCAGGTTCACAGCGAAGTATTCGCTAAAGTTATCATCAACGTGGTTGCTGAGTAATCGGCCTCTGACGTTCTGGTAACAACAAACCGCCGGCCTTGTGCCGGCGTTTTGCTTTTTAGCGCCTTTCATTTTGCGGCGGCGTAACGCTTGCTGTCGTCTTCTCTGCTATCGCGCACGCACAAAGCTGCCGTTCGACTGGCGGGTAAACAGCACCTGCTGGCCGTTGCCGGTATCGATAGTGAGCCCGGTGACCACGCCGTTGGCGTTCTGCCGAATCTGCACCGTCTGTCCGCTCTGCAAAGTACTTAGCGGCTTGCCAGCACCTTCAACCTGCGCCATGGCGTAGACGTCAGTGGCCGGCAGCCCATGATCGCGGAACAGCTGCGCCAGGGTTTTGCCTGACTCGATGCGATAGGTCCGCCATTGCTGCTCAATACCCGGCGCGGACTGCTGTGATGAGGATTGATAAGGCTGGGTGGCGGCGGGCTGCTGCGTCTGCGCCTGATCCGGCTGCTCATCCTGAATCGGCTCCGGAGCGACCGGCGCCATCTGATCGGCGTCGCTCACGGTAGGCGTATTAGTGATCGGCGGCAGCGGAACGGCCTGATTGCCGCCAGCTTGCGGCTGGGACTGCGACTGTAGATTCAGGTTCGCTTCACGGCTGGTGGACGCCGGGCTTTGGCTATCATCGGAGGGAAGCAGAATACCGATAATAACCAACAGGAAGCCAGCGATAATTCCCCGGCGGTGCATCGGAGGCAGCGGGTCCAGGAGGCGAAAATGATCCGGGGCGTGCCAGATTTTCGCCAGGGTAGATGTCAGTTCAAAGCGCCCGGGCATGGCTTTCCTCCTGCTCCGCATATTTATATCCTGCTCATGAGTATAGATGGCTAACGTCCTGATGACCGGAACAAAGTGAAGTTAACCTGCTGCCGCCTATTGTTTCTTTTTCGCTGAGATTTGTCATCATCCGCCGACAAAGTTTTACCCATTTCGCTATGGCTGTTATGCTTTCGCACGCTTTTATCTTGATGTTTATCACCCAAAAAGGAACAACGATGGCAACCCCAACTTTTGACACTATCGAAGCGCAGGCAAGTTACGGTATCGGCTTGCAGGTTGGACAACAGCTGAGCGAATCCGGCCTGCAGGGGCTGCTGCCGGAAGCGCTGGTGGCGGGTATCGCCGATGCGCTGGAAGGTAACCAGCCGCAGGTGCCGGTGGAAGCCGTTCACCGCGCGCTGCGTGAAATCCACGAGCGTGCTGACGCTGTGCGTCGCGAGCGTTTTCAGGCCATGGCCGCTGACGGCCAAAAATACCTTGATGAAAACCGCGAGAAAGAAGGTGTGAACAGCACCGAGTCTGGTCTGCAGTTCCGCGTACTGACCCAGGGCGAAGGCCCGATCCCGGCGCGTACTGACCGCGTTCGCGTGCACTACACTGGCAAACTGATCGACGGCACCGTCTTCGACAGCTCCGTCGCTCGCGGTGAACCGGCTGAATTCCCGGTGACCGGCGTGATCGGCGGCTGGATTGAAGCGCTGACTCTGATGCCGGTAGGTTCCAAATGGGAACTGACGATCCCGCACAACCTCGCCTACGGTGAGCGCGGCGCTGGCGCATCGATTCCTCCGTTCAGCACCCTGATCTTCGAAGTTGAACTGCTGGACATTATCTAAACAGCAGCGGCTTCCTCTTCCCCGCGGCAGGGGAAGCCATAAAAATAGCGTAAAATCCTTAAGTTAAAAATTAATTGGAATTATGTTTTGCATTCATCACGTATGGGTGTATTTTTGTGAGCTATTTCGCGTTAGATGAGTGATATAACACTCACTTTAAACATAAAATTAACATTATATCTAAATCATAGTATTCATCCCTCCGATTCTTACCTAATATCGACTAGCCCTTGCTGGGGTTAATGACAGACGACGGGCCATCAGAGCCTGAACAACACAGACAGGTACAACAGGAAGAAATCACATGGTAGATCAGGTTAAAGTCGCTGCTGTCGAGCAGGAGCCGACTGAACAATCGCTACGGCGAAATCTCACAAACCGACATATTCAGCTGATCGCGATTGGCGGAGCGATCGGCACCGGGTTATTTATGGGTTCTGGCAAAACCATCAGCCTTGCCGGACCATCCATTATCTTTGTTTATATGATTATCGGTTTTATGCTGTTTTTCGTGATGCGTGCCATGGGCGAATTACTGCTGTCGAACCTCGAATATAAATCCTTTAGCGACTTCGCGGCCGATCTGCTGGGGCCGTGGGCGGGCTACTTTACCGGCTGGACCTACTGGTTCTGCTGGGTAGTGACCGGGATGGCGGACGTTGTCGCCATCACCGCCTACGCGCAATTCTGGTTTCCCGGACTCTCCGACTGGGTCGCCTCGCTGGCGGTGATCCTGCTGCTGCTGGGCCTGAACCTGGCCACCGTCAAGATGTTTGGCGAAATGGAGTTCTGGTTCGCGATGATCAAAATTGTCGCCATCGTGGCGCTGATCGTGGTCGGCCTGGTAATGGTGATGATGCATTTCAAATCGCCGACCGGGGTCGAAGCCTCTTTCGCCCACCTGTGGAATGACGGCGGCTGGTTCCCGAAAGGGCTGAGCGGCTTCTTCGCCGGCTTCCAGATTGCGGTGTTTGCCTTCGTGGGGATTGAGCTGGTGGGTACCACCGCCGCCGAAACCAAAGACCCGGAAAAGTCCCTGCCGCGAGCGATTAACTCCATCCCGCTGCGTATCATTATGTTCTACGTCTTCGCGCTGATTGTGATTATGTCGGTGACGCCGTGGAGCTCCGTGGTGCCGAGCAAGAGCCCGTTCGTTGAGCTGTTCGTGCTGGTTGGTCTGCCGGCGGCGGCGAGCCTGATCAACTTCGTGGTGCTGACCTCCGCGGCCTCCTCGGCCAACAGCGGCGTGTTCTCTACCAGCCGTATGCTGTTCGGTCTGGCGCAGGATGGTCAGGCGCCGAAGATGTTCGCCAAGCTGTCGAAGCGTGCGGTGCCGGCGAAGGGCTTAACCTTCTCCTGCATGTGTCTGCTGGGCGGGGTGGTGATGCTGATGGTCAACCCGAGCGTGATTGCCGCCTTCACCATGATCACCACGGTGTCGGCGATCCTGTTTATGTTCGTCTGGACCATCATCCTTTGCTCTTACCTGGCGTATCGTAAAAACCGCCCTCAGCTGCATGAGAAGTCAAGCTACAAGATGCCGCTGGGTAAAGTCATGTGCTGGGTGTGCATGGCCTTCTTCGTCTTTGTGCTGGTGCTGTTGACCCTGGAAGACGATACCCGTGAAGCGCTGATGGTCACCCCGCTGTGGTTTGTGCTGCTGGGCGCGGGCTGGCTGTTTGCCGGCAAAAAACGGCTGGCGAAATAAACGAAAATTTTAACGTTGCTTGCAACGGCCCGTCATAAAAAAGGCCACCCGGAGTGGCCAAATAAGACGGACAATGTCGAGGGCGCCCGCGGGCGCCTTTTTCTTTACTTTCCGCCGAGGGCGCGCGGGAACAGCTCATTATTTTCCAGGCTGATGTGTTCCATCAGATCGTCGATCATCTCGTTGATACCGTTATACATCGCCTTCCAGGTGGTACAGGCTTCCGGCGGCGGCGTCACGTTGTGGGTGATGTGCTTAATGACTTCCAGCAGTTCGCCCGCTTCATCATGCTCGCTTTCCATCACGCTGATCGGCCCCCCGGCCTGGGCGCCCATTCCCTGTTTGATCATCGGGAACAGGATCTGTTCCTCTTTCATCATGTGGCTGGAAAGCTCCTGATGCAGCATGGTCAGGTACTTAGTCAGTCCTTTCGGCACGTTCGGTTTATCGGCATGGACGCGTTCAACCTTGGTGGCCTGCAGGATCAGCTCCGGCAGCTGTTCACGGTGCCGGTCGTGATAGCGAACGATGATATGGTCGATAATCTCCGCGAGGGGCGCCGCGCGCCAGTCGCGGGAGAGAGGCTGTTCGGCCAGTTTCGCCAGCTCGGCTTCAATCACCGCGACATCCAGCGCTTTGCGCGACGCGGCGCGCGCCAGGGTCTGTTTGCCGCCGCAGCAGTAATCCATATCGTATTGACGGAACAGGGCGGAGGCGCGCGGGATGGTCAGCGCCAGCTCGCCTAAAGGTTGGTCACGGAAAGCCATAGCAGTTACCTCGTCATCAGGAATATAAGATGTATTTTAAATGCATCTTTTTGGCGAGGGAATACCCCTTAAGGAGGCGAGGCTACTTTTTTTCGTCCGCCAGCGGCTGCAGCATCGGTTTTTCCGGTCTGGCGCGTACGGCGGAGACCACGCCGAGCACCAGCAGCAGGATGCCGCTCAGGGTCAGCAGCGGCGGTAAGCTTTGCCGCAGCAGGAAGGTATACAGCAGTCCGGCCAGGGTTTCGAAGACGATAAGCGGGCCGAGGATCACCGTCGGCAGCCGCTGGCTGGCAATATTCCAGCATAGCGCGCCGACCCATGAGCAGAGCACCGCGATGGCCAGCATCAGCGTAATAAACACCGCCGGACGCGGGCCGAAGGGCAGGGGAAACCCGGCCTGCTGACCGTGCAGCCAGGCGCAGGCGGCGAGATAGCCGGCCAGCGAAACCGGAAGCGTCACCAGCGCCTGAGCGGTAGCCCACATCATTGGCGGTTGATGCGGGTTCTCCCGCAGCCAGCGGGCGTTGCGCAGAGCATACCAGGCCCAGCAGACCACCGATCCCAGCGCCAGCGCAATGCCGGAGCCGTAGCGCCACGGGCTAAAATTCGGCAGCCCCTGACGCAGCTCCGCGACGTTAACGCAGATCAGGCCCACAGCGATGCAGATCAGCGCCGGAAACAGGCGCCGCCACGGCAGCTTCCCGTCGCGCTGGCTGTAGAGCAGATTGGCGAACACCGGCAGTACCACCGGCAGCGTGCCGATAATCATGGTGGAAACCGGCGCCCCGGTGCGCTGAATGGCGCTGGCCAGGCAGACGTAATAGATAAGGTTCCCCATCATTGTCAGGCCCAGCGCGGTCCACCAGTCGTGCCGGCTCAACTGGCGCAGTCGCGCGCGCCCGAGCCACGCCAGCGGCAGGGCGATCAGGCCCAGCGCCAGATAGCGTCCCATCGACTGCAGCATCGCCGGATACTCTGGCACCAGCAAAGGCCCGACGAAAATTAAACCCCACATCAGCCCCGCCAGCAGGGCGTATAACACACCACTAATCATCATTGCATCCGTTGTCATTACCGTTGTCTGCAGTGTAGAAGGGGGTCGGGCAGGAATATTGTATGAGATTGCGCATTAGCGCCTGGCGACCTGCTTCTGATAGCGCACCGGCGTAATGCCGTAACGCTGGGTGAAGGCGCGGGTCAGGTGGGACTGGTCGGTGAGGCCGACGGCTATCGCCACTTCGGCGGCGGGCATGCCGTGGGTGAGGAACGCTTTGGCGCGCCACAGACGGATGGCCATCAGCATCTGATGGGGCGTTACGTGATAGTGGGCTTTAAACTGGCGCTGAAAGTGGTACGGGCTCAGCGCCGCCACCTGCGCCAGCTCGTCGAGGGTGATGGGACGCATATAGTTATCGTGCAGGTAGTCGCGCACGCGGTCGAAGCGATGCCCGGCCTCACCTTGCGCAGAGGCATGGTGGGCCAGAGGGCGGAAGGCGTCGATGAGGTCGAGCAGCATTCCCTGCTGGGCCAGCGGATCGTCGCTATGCCACAGACCATAAATCAGCTGGCCAATCTGTCGGGAACGCAGGGGATCCTCGCGGACCACCTCGCTGAACCACCAGTCGCGCACCCCGGTGATGGCTTCCAGACGGTCCGGCTCCAGATAAATCATCCGGTAGCGCCAGCCGTCGGCGGTTTCCGCTTCGCCGGTGTGCAGCTCGTCGGGATTCATGGTGACAATAGCGTTCGCGGCGGCGATATGCTGACTGCCGCGGTAGCGAAAGCGCTCCGCGCCTTGCTCAATCACGCCGATGCCGAAGGCTTCGTGGGTATGGGGTTCAAAGGCGTAGCGGGATATATGGGCGTGGTAAAGCTCCACCCCGGGCAACTGTTCGAGATGGCGAAAGCGCGCGCGATCTTTTTCATCACTAAATTGCGGTGGTACGCCCTGCATGCCTGCCTCCCGACGGTTATCCCTTCAATATGAGAGAGGAACCGCCGGGACGCAACCGCAAAAGCTGAGAGGGGCGGTTACAGAATGCCTTTCACGCTTTCAGCAAGGGAGGTGGTCGGGCGGCCGATCAGCGTACTCAGGGTGCGGCTGTCGTCAAACAGTCCGCCTTTCGACGCGCCGACGTCGGAATCCGCCAGCATATCGGCAAGCCCGGCCGGCAGGCCGACGCTTTTCAGCGCGGCGGCGAAATCGGCTTCGCTGAGGTTCTGGTAGACCACGTTTTTCCCGCTTTGCTTGCTCAGCTCGGCAGCCAGGTCGCTCAGCGTCCAGGCGTTATCACCCGCCAGTTCGTAAATTTTGCCTTCATGACCCTCACTGGCGATAACGCGGGCGGCAGCGGCGGCATAATCCGCGCGGGTGGCGGAGGCGATTTTACCCTCGCCGGCGGCGCCGATAAACACGCCATGCTCCAGCGCCGGCGGCGCGCTGGCCAGATAGTTTTCGGTATACCAGCCGTTACGCAGCAGGGCGTAAGCGATACCAGAGTCGGCCAGCATCTGCTCGGTTTCGATATGCTCTGTGGCCAGACCCAGCGGCGAAGTGTCGGCATGCAGCAGGCTGGTATAGGCGATGAATTTCACCCCGGCGGCTTTGGCGGCGTTAATGACGTTGCGGTGTTGTACAGCACGCTGGCCGACTTCGCTGGAGGAGATTAACAGCAGTTTATCCACGCCCTGCAGCGCGGCGGTCAGCGCCGCTTCGTCGCTGTAGTCGGCCTGGCGGACAACCACGCCCTGCTGGCTGAGCGCCTGGGCTTTGGCCGGGTTGCGGACAATCGCCACAATCTGGCTGGCAGGGACGGTGTTAAGCAGGTCTTGCAGAACGTAGTGACCAAGCTGGCCGGTGGCACCGGTAAGAGCGATCATGGGTCTTCTCCTTCGTGTTTATTGGCAGTTGTGGTAAGCTACCACCTTAACTAACTTTTAGTAAGTACGTACAAAAAGGTAAGTGTGAAATGGCCGAACCGACGCTGAGCGAGAAACTGCGCACCGGCAATTTGTTTGCGGAACAGTGCCCGTCGCGCGATGTGCTTAAACATGTCACCAGCCGCTGGGGCGTGTTGATTCTGGTGGCGCTGCGCGAGGGAACCCACCGTTTCAGCGATCTGCGCCGTAAGATGGGCGGGGTCAGCGAAAAGATGCTGGCGCAGTCGCTGCAGGCGCTGGAGCAGGATGGTTTTATCGACCGCGTCTCTTATCCGGTGGTGCCCCCGCACGTTGAATATAGCCTGACGCCGCTCGGCCTGCAGGTGAGCGAGAAGGTGGCCGCCCTGGCGGACTGGATCGAGGTTAATCTGCCCTCGGTGCTGGCTAACCACGGGGAGTGAAAATGTATCACTCCCTGTAGCCCCGGTAAGCGCAGCGCCGCCGGGGAACAGGCATTACTTGCTCAAATCCAGCTGATAAATGGCGAAGCCGATATCATCGGTGGCCACCTGGCGCATTGGATACTGCGCTTTCTCTTTGATAAACGCCGCGGCTTTGTCGCCAGGCGAGGTCTCAAAACGAATATCCAACGGCGTGTTGCTGTGGATCGGCGCCAGACGCCAGTTGTTATCCGCCGCCGGATGGATCGCGCCTTCCTTCTTCGATTGCGCGCCAATCCATGCCGCCAGCACCGAACGGTTTTCATCCGGTGAGGCGAAGGCGATATGGCTCTCACCGGTGCCGGCGAATTTGCCGCCGTAAGCGCGATAGTTATTGGTCGCGACCAGGAAAGTAGCCTGCGGATCAACCGGTTTTCCATTGAAGGTCAGGTGCTTAATACGCTCTGCCTGCGGATGGATCATCTGACATTCGCCGTCGTAGCGGGCCGGCTGAGTGACGTCGATCTGGTAGTTCACCCCGTCAATTACGTCGAAGTTGTAGCTGCGGAAGCCGTCCCAGTTGATCAGCGACTGCGGCTTGCTGCTGGCGGGATCGATCTGGTTAAACTGTCCGGCAGAGCATTCCAGCCACTCCTTAACCTCTTTCCCGCTGACCTTCATCACCACCAGGGTGTTGGGGTAGAGATAGAGGTCGGCGGCATTGCGGAAGGTGAGCTGGCCTTTCTCCACTTCGACAAAGCTCGCCGGATCGTTTTTACGCCCGCCGACTTTAAACGGCGCGGCGGCGGAGAGCACCGGCAGCTTCGCCAGATCCGGGTCGCCCTGAATATAGTGTTCGACGTAGGCTTTCTGCGCCATGTTGACCACCTGCACCGTCGGGTCGTCCTGCACCAGCGCCAGATAGCTGTACATGTTGTCGGCGGACTTGCCGATCGGCTTGCTGACGAATTCGCGAGTGGCGTCATGATCGGCTTTCAGCACCGCCACCAGCTTGCCATCTTCGGCCGCCAGTGATTTCTTCGCCACCGCGTCATAGATTGGCCGCGCTTCCGCTTTACTCTGAGTTACCTGCCATTTACCGCTGTCGTTATTTAGCACCAGATCGACCACCCCGAGATGATCGCCCCACATTCCCGGCATCACCGCCGGTACACCGTTCAGCGTCCCTTTGGCGATATCCGCGCCTTTGATGTTGGCGAAGTCTTTACCCGGGAACACCGCGTGGGCATGGCCGAACATAATGGCGTCCACGCCGGGCACCTGGCTTAAGTAGTAAACCGAATTCTCGGCCATCGCCTGATACGGGTCGGCGGAGAGGCCGGAGTGCGCGACCACGACCACCACATCAGCCCCTTTCGCCCGCATCTCCGGGATATATTTGCGCGCGGTTTCGGTAATGTCGTTGACCGTCACTTTACCGCTGAGATTGGCTTTATCCCAGGTCATGATCTGCGGCGGCACAAAACCGATATAGCCGATGCGCAGAGTATGGGGTTGACCATCGCTGTCCACGACCCGGGTATCCTGGATCAGGTACGGCGTAAACATCGGTTTGCCAGTTTTGGCATCGATGATATTGGCGTTCACGTAGGGGAATTTCGCCCCGGCCAGCGCCTTATGCAGGAAGTCGAGGCCATAATTGAATTCATGGTTGCCCAGGTTGCCGACGGCGTAATTCAGGGTATTCATCGCCTTATACACCGGATGCACATCGCCTTCTTTCAACCCTTTCGCGGCCATGTAGTCGCCTAACGGGCTCCCCTGGATAACATCCCCGTTATCCACCAGCACGCTGTTTTTCGCTTCTGCCCGCGCCTGTTCGATCAGGGTGGCGGTACGGACCAGGCCGAATTTCTCCGTGGCGGCATCTTTGTAATAGTCAAAGTCCATCATATTGCTGTGCAGATCGGTGGTTTCCATGATCCGCAGGTCGACCGTCGCGGCGTTGACGCTGGCGGCGATCAGCGTGGCCAGGAGCGTTGCGCTAAACTTAATCATCAGAGGCGTCCTTTTTTTATGAGCGATAGCACAGTAGAAAATGTATTTATATTCTGTTGCTTACAGAAATGTGAATCTTGCCAGAAAAGCGGGCAGAGAAACCGCCATCGTTATCACAGATAGCGGAACTCGCGGTGATGCGATATAAATAAAACAACGAGTTAACGCCACTGTAACCAGACGAGGTGGAGAATGTTAGAACAAGTATGTCAGCTTGCACGGAACGCGGGCGATGCCATCATGGAAGTCTACGATGGAAACCAGCCGATCAACGTCGCCAGCAAGAAAGATGATTCTCCGGTCACGGCGGCGGATATCGCAGCGCATAAAGTCATTGTCAGCGGCCTGCAGGCGCTGGATCCGGATACCCCGATCCTCTCCGAGGAGGACCCGCCGTCCTGGGAAGTGCGCCAGCACTGGCAGCGCTACTGGTTGGTCGACCCGCTGGACGGCACCAAAGAGTTTATTAAGCGTAACGGCGAATTCACCGTCAATATCGCGCTGATTGAAAACGGCAAGCCGACGCTGGGCGTTGTCTATGCGCCGGTGATGAAGGTGATGTACAGCGCGCAAAATGGCAAAGCCTGGAAAGAAGAGTGCGGCGTACGCAAGCAGATCCAGGTCCGCGATGCCCGTCCGCCGCTGGTGGTGATTAGCCGCTCCCATAGCAACGATCCGGAGCTGCAGGAGTATCTTGAGCAACTTGGCGAACACCAGACCACCTCAATCGGTTCGTCGCTGAAATTCTGCCTGGTGGCGGAAGGTCAGGCCCAGCTCTATCCGCGCTTCGGGCCGACCAGCACCTGGGACACCGCCGCCGGCCATGCGGTCGCGGTGGCCGCCGGGGCGCATGTTCACGACTGGCAGGGGAAAACCCTCGACTACACGCCGCGTGAATCCTTCCTCAACCCCGGCTTCCGGGTCTCTATTTATTAAGCAATTTATGCAGCAGGTCGATCACCTGCTGCACCTCTTGTTGGGTGAGGGCGCCGTCTTTAGCCCACTGCACACGCCCGTTCTTATCCAGCACCACGATCGCTGAGCTCTTCTCGTCCAGCTGCCAGGCTTTCCGCACCAGGCCGTTGCTGTCGACGATAAATTGCGACCATGGGAAGAGCTTTTTATTACTTTCAATGCTGTTACGTACAAACATCCCGGTGCCCGGGATGGCGTCGTCAGTGTTTACAATGGTGGTGGTCTGATAGCGATCGTGCGGGAAGCCCGCCGCTTTAATCGCCTCGATCAGATTGGCATTTTTCTCTTTTGCTGACGAGCGTCCGGCGATGTGCTGGACCACGCGCACTTTTCCCGCCAGCTGGGCGCTATTCCAGTTTTTATAGCTAAACTTATCCTTATCCAGAATAAGCTCTCCCCGATCCGCGACGCCAACGGGCGCCACGCGCTGGCCGTCGACGAAGTTATGCGCTGTGGCCAGCAGCGGGAGAAGCAGTAACGAGGCGGCCAGTATGCTACGTAGGGTCATGCGTAATCCTTAATCATTTTTATGCAGGTGATCCGACCACTTGGTCTCGTTTAATCATAAGTGCGATTGACGGTGATTACCCGCAATGAGGATGCCAGTTTGCGTGTTGACGCACAAATTAGTCGTAAAACGGCGACTTATACTTACTTCATCGTATGTCTGAAACGAAAATTCTGAATTATTGTCATCAAAGGGTAAATAAACTTATACATACTGGGTCCCTCTGAGATTCTGGACTATAGTTTTAGGGCATTAAAATTTGCGCTCCCAAGACGTGGGCTAACTGTGGCACCACAAGAGCGTAACCCTGGCAGGAGAGAAGAATGAAAATTTTCCAACGCTACAATCCGCTGCAAGTGGCGAAGTACGTGAAGATCCTGTTTCGTGGACGGTTGTACATCAAGGACGTTGGCGCATTTGAATTTGATAAGGGCAAAATCCTTATCCCGAAGGTCAAGGACAAGCTGCATCTGTCAGTGATGTCCGAAGTCAATCGTCAGGTGTTGCGTCTGCAAACTGAGATGGCATAGCCTGGCACGTAGCAGTACGTAGTAGGTAAAAGACGGCTCCCGATGGGAGCCGTTGATGTTTTTAGCCCTTCATTTCCGCATAGCGTTTGCGATATTCACCCGGCGGGATGCCGTTATGTTTACGAAACAAGCGGGTGAAATAGACCGGATCGCTGTAGCCCACCGATAAAGCAATTTTGTTAAGTGGGAGCGAAGTGCTCTGAATAAGCCACCTGGCGCGGTTGATGCGCTGCGTTTCCCGCCACGCATAGACCGTTTGCCCCAGTTCATTTTTGAAAAGGTGCGCCAGACGTGAAGGGGAGATAAACACCATCGCCGCCAGAGTCTCGATTTTTACCTCCTGTGCAATATGGGCGTTAAGATAGTCGCAGATGGCGTTAATCCGTGGGTCGTGGGCATGGCGGTTGCTAATGGGCTGCTGCTGAAAACAGCGGAGAATTAATCTCTCCAGCGCGTTCATTGCCAGCGCTTCTGACAGCGGTACGGACGCAGAGTGGTGGCGTATCACTTCGTAGAACAGATCGCGCAGTTGCTGGAGCTGGTCGGGATCGTTAATGGTTGTTTTGCCGATACCGTGGGTGGTTTGGTCCCACTTCAGCCAGTCTATCCAGTAGGGGCGGGGGATAAAGTAGATCCACAGATGGTCCCAGTACTCGCTGTGTTCGTCCCTGCCGTAATGATGGGGCACGCCGGGAGGAAACAGCAACAGATCGTTTTCCCGGCACAGCAGGAAGCCATCGCCCGCTTTCGCCCGCGCCTGGCCGCGCAGGGTCAGATTAATGATGTAACCTTTCATCCCCTGCGGGCGATTAATGTAGTAGTCCAGCGTGGAGCCGCGGGTAATCGGCGTGAAGCCTGCGACGACCCAGGCATTGAAGGTAAAGGTCTTCATCAATGGCGAGAAATTGAGTAGCTCATTGATATCCAGTTCCATTCTCTCTTCCACCTGAGCGCCGCCGCGTCGTTAGCTTTCGATGATAGTAAATTCCCAAGCCCTGAGGCGCAACGGCTGGCCGACGTATACTGTCTCCCCGCTCAGCAGCGCAGTACCCAGGGTCTCGCTGACAACATCCATCGCCTCGCCGGAGTAATTGAACAGGAAGTGGATATTATTTCCGGCACGGTTACGCATCTTTTTAACCACTAACGGATAGCGATAGGCGGAAGTTCGCGAGTTCAGCGTGAGATCCGCCGTCAGGACATCAAACAGCTGGCTAATCAGGCCCTTCTGCGGCAGAAAGCCAACGTACAGGGCGCGACCCTGACCGTAATCCGCCTCCGTTGCGGCGGCGTATTCGCCCCATGCCGGGTGCTGATAGCGCAGCAGGGTGCGGGTCCCGTCATCGGGCGTCAGCAATTCCATCCACAGCTCAGCCTGATTGTCATTGCGGCAATCAATCTCTGCGCAGCAAGAGCTTACCGTCGTCTCTTCCGGCAGGGTGAACTGGCTGTAGCTGACGCCGCAGCTCTGGCGCAAAACCCCCGGCTGCGCGCTGCTGCGCACCTTGACGTTTTCATCGCTAAAGCCTGATTTAAAGCCGATCAGCGCTCTGCCGCCCCGGGCGATATAGTCGTTAATCCGCGTTAGCAGGCCCTCATCGGCGGCGTACAGACCAGGAACGATCAGCACCCGGTAGCGCGAGGTTTCCTCGTTCACATCGTGGATGATGTCGAGGCTGATATTGTGGTCATACAGCGCATCGTGGAAGCGGCGGAAGATATCGTTATAAATGTTGCCCCTGGCGTCGCCGGGAAGGAAGTGATTGAGAGCGTCCATCGCCTCATTACTTATTAGCAACGCGACGTCATTTTCGGCCTTCAGCTCCGCCAGCTGCGGCGACAGGCGGGCGAAATCGGCGCCGATGGTGGTAGCTTCCTGCCAGGTTGGGTTGCGCGAGAAGTCGTGGCTGAGCAGCCCCTTCCAGTAGGTTTCAAAGGCGTTATGAATCGAATGCCAGTGCCAGTAGGAGACCATGGCGGCGCCGGAGGCGATATGGCTGAATGCCTGCAGGCGTATCTGGCCCGGGAAGGGGGTCCACTGGGCGAAGCCCTGAGCCTGGGTTTCCAGCACGAAGTAGTTCTGGCCCGGCTTAAGCGAGCGGGTGATGGCGCCGCCAAAGGCGATTTCCCGTCCGGTCAGGTGTGCCTGACTCGGGTGATAGATATCGACGCCGGCGATATCCAGCGCCTGCGCCGCCGCAAAATGGTCGACCCGCGGCTGCACGCCGTAAGAGTAACCGCGCCATTCGAAATCGAAGTTGTGGGTGACGAACTGGTGCGGCTGGGCGTATTCCCGAACGATGGCCGCCTGCCAGGCCAGATACTCGGTGACCTGCTGACGCTGATAGCGGGAGAAGGCGCAGGCGAGGCTGGCGTTGATGGTGTTTTCCACCGGCGGAAAATCCTGCCAGCGGTCAATGCGGTTGCTCCAGTAATCCAGGCCGAAATCGTGATTCAGCTGCCGGAGGTCAGGATATTTCTCCTGCAGGCTGCGCACGAAGCCCTCCTGCATATAGCGGCCAATATTGTCGTAATGCTTGGTTTCGTTATCCAGTTGCCAGCCGATAATCGCCGGATGGTGTTGCACATGGGCCATCAGCGTGCGGATAATTTTTTCGGCATAGCGGCGAAAGGTCGGGTTGACGATATCCATGATCTGCCGCGGACCATATTTTTGCTGCCCCGCGACGGTGGTGACCAGAATATCGGGATGTTTCGCCGCCAGCCAGGCCGGGACCGCGTAGGTGGGCGTCCCGACGATGACCGCAATGCCGGCCTCATGCATCGCCTCCAGCACCCGGTCGATATGGTAGAAATTATACTGGCCCTCTTCAGGCTCCAGCGTACTCCAGGTGGACTCGGCAATACGCACCACGTTAATGCCGGTTTCGCGCATTAAGGCGATATCCTTAGCCAGCCGATCTTCCGGCATATATTCATCGTAATACGCCACGCCATAAAATAAATGAGACATACACACTACCTCCTGACATTAATTCGCGGGCACCGGTTGTGAAGAGAAGACACGCGCTTTATCCAGCGTAATAAAAGAAATAAGCGTGAAGCACAGAGCGATACCGCCGAGTACGATATAGCTACTGGTAAAGCCCATGCTCTGGTACATATGGCCGATACCGGTCGAGAGAAAAATAGAGCTAAAGCTTTTCGAAAACTGGAAGCCAATTAAGTAAACGGTCGCTGACAGCAGAGGGTTAAAGTTAGCGGTAATATATTTTAGCGCCGCGACGAGGAGCACCGAGCTTTCAAAGCCGTGGAGGAGTTTAATCAGGCTGATGGATACCGGGCCAATAGCCCATGCGGAGCCGATAATGCGCAAGCTCATAATCAGCCCGCAGTATAACAGCGCATTTTTCGGGCCGATTTTATTCACAAACCATGGCGCAAAGAACATCACGATGGCATCAAGGAAAATTTGACCCGTGGTTAAATAACCGAAGACTTCTGCACCCCGGGCTTTACTCTCAAAGAAATGGCTGTAATAGATAGCGAACTGCTGATCATAGGTTTCATAGACCGCCCCGACGCCAATGACATAGAGGGCGAAGAACCAGAATTTTTTAATTTTTAACAGCGAGACGGCATCGCGGAGGGTAACCGGCGAGGCTTTGCCAGGCAGCAATCCCTGCTGAGGGTGGGCGCTGATCTGCATTTTCCAGACAATCGCCATAAGACAGACGCCTGCGCCGCTGGCCAACCAGAAAATCATATTCTGATCAATGCCGTAGAGTTTTCCTGCCGCAAAGGTACCGATCGCAGCGCCGATGCCACCGAACATCCGCGCCCGACCAAATTCGAAGCCGGAGGCGCGGCTGACTTTATCAATGTAGGCTTCGCAAATCCCGCAGCCGGCGCCGTAGGCCATGCCAATATAAAGGCCGCCAGCCAGCGCGCCGAGGAACACATTTATTTTTAACAGGGGAGCAAAGACATAAATCCAGTAAGGGGCGAATAACGTGATAATAATCGCCAGCATCCACATCAGATTCTTACGATACACCAGTTTATCGGAGATGAAGCCGAATAATGGCTGAACGCAGACGGCGACAATGGCGGTGAAAGAATAAACCAGGCCGACGTCGGTGTAGTTAATACCGATGGTTTCCGTCAACCACAGGGATAAATAAGGGTAGCAGCATCCCCAACCTATAAAGAAGAACAGGAAAAACAGACAGCTGATAAAGTAATTTTTATTTGACGTTATCATGGTAACCCTCGCTTCCTTTATTCAGGAATATGATCGTGTTGATGCGAGCAACGTTACCTTTTTGCGCGTCGGGGAGTCATGAACGTTTCGCTATCGAGCAGGAGTAATCTGCTATCGGCAGAGGGGCGTGAGCCGCTTCACATTCGAGCCATAAAAAAAGGGCGGATGGTCATCCGCCCTTAGGAGAGAGAAAAGATTACGCTCAGGCGTTCTGGCTTTCCGCCGTTTCCGCCTGCTTCGGCACCAGCACCGTTGGCTTGTTATCGATGCGGGTCACCAGCAGCTGGTCGATACGGTAGTTATCGATATCCACGACCTCAAACTTATAGCCGGAGAACTTCACCGCGTCGGTGCGTTTGGGGATTTTACGCAGCATAAACATCATAAAGCCGCCGATGGTCTCGTAATTCCCGGACTGCGGGAACTCGTCGATATCCAGCACGCGCATCACGTCATCAATCGGCGTACCGCCATCGATCAGCCACGAGTTTTCATCGCGGGCGACAATCTGCTCTTCCAGCCCCTGGCCGACGAGGTCGCCCATCAGGGTGGTCATTACGTCGTTGAGAGTGATGATCCCGACCACCAGCGCGTATTCATTCATGATCACCGCGAAGTCTTCCCCGGCGGTTTTGAAGCTTTCCAGCGCTTCCGACAGGGTCAGGGTGTCCGGCACGATCAATGTGTTGCGGATCTGTACGCCGCCGGTCAGCACCAGGCTCTGGTTCGCCAGCACGCGGTTCAGCAGATCTTTTGAATCGACGTAACCGATAATGTGGTCGATATCTTCATTACAGACGAGGAACTTCGAGTGCGGATGTTCGGCCACTTTATTCTTCAGGCTCTGCTCGTCTTCGTGCAAATCAAACCAAATGACGCTTTCACGCGGGGTCATGGAGGAAGGAACGGTGCGGGACTCCAGCTCGAACACGTTCTCAATTAGCTCATGCTCCTGCTTGCGCAGCACCCCGGCCAGCGCGCCGGCCTCGACCACGGCATAGATATCATCGGAAGTGATATCGTCTTTCCGCACCATCGGCAGTTTGAAGATGCGGAAGATCATGTTGGCCATGCCGTTAAACAACCACACCAGCGGGCGGAAGACTAACAGGCAGAAGCGCATCGGGTTGATGATGCGCAGGGCCACTGTTTCGGGCGCAATCATACCGATGCGTTTCGGAGTCAGGTCAGCAAACAGGATGAACAAGCTGGTGACCAGGGTAAAAGAGATGATGAAGCTCAGCTGCTCGGAGAGCTCCGGCGACAAATACCCGCTGAGCAGGCTATGAAACGCCGGTGAGAAAGCCGCGTCGCCCACAATACCGCCAAGAATGGCGACGGCGTTGAGGCCAATCTGCACGACGGTAAAGAAGGTGCCCGGGTTCTCCTGCATCTTCAGCACCCGCTGTGCGTTGACGTTGCCTTCATCGGCCAGCAGTTTCAGTTTGATTTTACGTGAGGCGGCCAGTGAAATTTCCGATATCGAAAAAAACGCACTGACGGCTATCAGACAGAGTATTACTAAAATACTGTTTAACATATCTTTTCTGACCGTTGAGGCCAGATCCTCGGAAGGGAAGTTGATCGAACTATAAGGAAGCTACTTGAACACCCGCCCACAGACGCAGGCGGGCAATTTCAGAGGCTAGTATAGCGTAACAGTCAGCAAAATCGCCAGAGCATTGATTAATCATTGTTAATTACACGGTTATCTCACCACTAGAGGTCGTAGTAAAAGCGTACTTATGCGGACAGGGCGCACCTGGTTATTTTCACCGGAAAACGAGGTGCGGCCAGAGGAAAGTGCCGCCCGGCCGCGGTAATAACGGGCGCGGAGTGGATCACAAAAATACATACGCCAGAATAAAAACCGGGGGAAATGTGTGATGAGAATAGCATTGGTATTTTTAGCGGCTTGACCACCTCACTTCAGTAATAGAATGATAACCGCGTTTGAAAACGATACCGCGAACGATTTCACATTCATTTTTAAAATATTTAAATACCGTCATATTATTTTCCGTTTCATTTAAAAATGATTAATTTTAGGGATAAAATATGCATAAGAAAATAGCTTTGATAGTATGTGTCGCCCTGGGGATACCCGCCGCTGGTCACGCGCTGACTTTCGATGTCAGAGGAGGATATCGGGCGGGAAGTCACTCTTATGAATCTCGCTATAAGGTGAGTCAGGGGTGGCAGAATGGCTGGTGGGCGAGTATGGAGATGGATAATAAAAACAACAAAAATAACCACCAGGGAAAAAATGGCACAGATAAAACGGATGCGTCCCACTCCTTTGGCGACAGTACAGTCGATTATAATGAAATCGAGGTTAACTATAGCTGGCCATTCGCGGAAAAATGGGCCTTGCAGCCAGGCGGTATCTATCACTGGAGCAGTAAAGGCACCCAGCTACGGCCTTATTTTCGTATTAACTATAAAGCGACTCCCGATCTCACCTTTGGACTACGTTATCGCTATGACTACAACACTTACGAAACGGTTAATAGCGTCGGCGAGTCACATCGCGACAGCGTCAACCGCCTGGATTTATATGTTAATTATAAATTTAATGCCCAATGGAGTGCCCTGTATCAAGGCACGGTCTATCGACATGTCAACGATGACTATAAATATAATAATGATAAATCTTCGGCGACAGAAAACGCCGTAACGCTACGCTATAAATGGAATGACTGGTTTAGTCCCTATATCGAATATGATTACCTTGATAAACAGGGTTACCATGATGGCAAAAATAAAATTTCAGAATCACGATATCGTATCGGTATGACGTTTACGCTATAAAATCTCGCCCTGACGAGCAGGAAACAATATCTGCTGACATTTGCTGGAACCATATTGAATACGTTCCCGGCCCTGGCACGCCTTCGGGTCGGGAACGTGCGCCGCTTAGCGATAAGGCCGCGTGGAAGCGCGCGGAATCAGGGTGGGTAAAGAGTAGCGTTGGGGGTTTTCCACATGATGACCTAGCAGCAATTCAACGGCATGGCTGGCAAGCTGATCGAGCGGTGTCTTCACGGAGGTCAAAGGGATCGGCAGGCGACTGACTAACGGAATGTCGTTATAGCCTACCAGTGAAACGTCGCGGCCTATCTCCAGCCCGAGTCGGTGTGCAGCCGCCATCACGCCGATCGCCAGGTCATCATTGACGGCGAAAATGGCGCTGGGGCGCGCCGGACTATTCAGGATTTCATAACCGGCGTTTTCACCGGCCACAATGGTAAAGTCGGAATCTCGCCACCATTGCGGATTCACCTCGGCCTGCGCTTCCTGCATGGCACGCAAAAATCCTTTTTGCCGGTTTAAGGTGCTCGATGAAAAATTGGGGCCGGCAATAATACCGATTTCCCGATGACCGAGATCCAGTAAGTGGCGGGTTGCCAGATAGCCTCCCAGTTCGTCATCACCAATAGCGGATGGGCTGATACCGTCGGTACGCAGCGCCAGAACATGGTTGATCTGTTTCTCCCGCAATTGCTGAGGCAGGCGGTCATCCAGGCGACAGGTGGAGAGGATCAGGCCATCGACCCGGCGATCCAGCAAAGATTGTGTGGCGCGCTCTTCCGTGTCTGGATCGTTGCCGCAGGTTGCCACCACCGTGAAATAGCCCTGACGCGCGGCGGCCTGAGAGACCGCTTCATAGAACATCGCCGTGACGGTATCGGTCAATCTCGGGACCAGAACGCCTATCGTGCCCGTATCGCCACGGCGCAAACTGGACGCCACGTAGTCACGTCGGTAGCCCAACTGCTTCGCCGCTTCCCGTATTTTTTCAGCCGAAGGGCTGCGGGACGGGGGGAGACGTTCATCCAGCACGCGCGAAACAGTTGAAACACTCACGCCGGCGGCGCGAGCCACATCCTGCATCGTAATGGTTCTTCCATTGTGCTCTTGAGATGATTGATTTCCCATGACCGATTTCCTGTTTAAATTCAGTTGCGATTGTATTCGTAGTTATTTCTTCCACGCAACTTAAATGGCGTAGAGGAGCGCCAGACGCAATGTGGGAAATAGATCACGTAATGTAACTTGATAAATGTTTAACCCGCCCATTTTTGTGATTCCAATTGCATTTATTAGCGGAGTCCCCTTGATCTTGTGAAGTAAAGGGAAGACATTTCAATTCACTTGCAATCGTTCCTGCAATCGATTTCAAGAAAGAGAGTTTATCATCTTTATCTGTTGAAATTTGTAAGGAGTTAACATGAAAGCACTTGATTTGCGTGGAATTGTTCCAGCACCGGTTACCCCTTTCACCCGCGATGGACGTATCGATCATAAAGCCATCAAACGTTTAGGTTCCTGGCTGGGTAGCGTAAAAGGCGTGAAAGGCTTGGTGGTTCTGGGACATGCCGGGGAGGGCACCTTCCTGACTCAGCAGGAACAGGCTGACGTTATCCGTAGTTTTGTTGACTCAACCGACGGCCGTGTACCGGTCATCGCCGGGATTACTGGCGAAGGGACGGAAGTGGCGGCGCTGGAAGCGCAGCGCGCCGTGGAAGCCGGGGCCTCCGCAGGTCTGCTATATCCTTCACACGGTTGGCTGCGTTTTGGCTACCAAAAAGGGGCGCCTCAGGATCGTTATCGCGTGGTATATGAAGAGAGTGGATTGCCTCTTATTCTTTTCCAGTATCCGGATGTCACTAAAGCCACTTATAACCTTGAAACGATGCTGGATATTTCCGCGCAACCGGGGGTCTTTGCGATGAAAAATGGGGTGCGTAATATGCGCCGCTGGGATACGGAAATTCCGGTTATTCGTCGCGAACGCCCTGATTTACAGATCCTCAGCTGTCATGATGAATACCTGCTGCATACCGCCTTCGATATTGATGGTTTCCTGGTGGGATATGGCAATATTGCCCCTGAACTCCTGCTGGAACTGCTGGAGGCCGGTAAAGCGCAGGATTATGTGAAGGCCAAAGCGGTTCACGACCGTCTGCTGCCGGTTACTAAGGCCGTTTATCACCGCGGCTCGCATATGGAAGGTACCGTGGCGTTGAAACATGCTCTGGTTGAACGTGGCATTCTGGAACACGCTACCGTTCGGTCACCTCTGTTGCCGCTGGAACCGGGCGCAGAAGAAGAGATCAAAGCGGCTATCCGTGCCGCAGGCATTAAAAAAGCGGTTATTTAATTTATTATTTGAATACCAAGCCCGTATTCATTATGAATACGGGTTGGTTTTAATAAGGATAGTCAGGTTTTATTCAGTATATCAGTGTGGCCGTATAATATTTTATAAAGATACTATAATGAGGCTGTCATGAGTAATTTAGAAAAAACATCTACCGCTGTACCCGCACAAATAGAAAGACTTCCCTTCTCTCAATTAATTCGCCGCATCGGTCCGGGGATTGTGCTTACCGGAGTCGTGATTGGCCCCGGCGCTATTACCACCGCGTCGATGTTAGGGGCGGACTATGGCTATTCCCTACTATGGCTGCTGATCCCCATTGCCTTTATGGGGATCACGTTTATGTTGACGACCTATCGTATCTCCATGCTCACCGGGATGCCGTCAATAGAGGCGATACGTCACTATTACGGTAAAGTCGCCGCGGGGTTTGTAGGCGTGGCCACTTTTTTAGCCTGTCTTTTTTTTACCATGGGGAATATCTCGGGTACCGGGGCCGGCATGAACCTTGTTTTCGGCATTGACTGGAAGCTCGGTGCGTTAATTATGATTGCAGTGATGATCTATTGCTATTTCTCTAAAGGCGTTTATTCCAAAGTCGAAAAAGGGATCACTATTTGTATTGTGGCAATGATTATCGCCTTTTATATCACACTGGTGGGAACGGGGGGGCCAGACTGGAAAGCCAGCGGGGAAGGATTAACGCATTGGATCTTTCCTGCGGGGAGTTTAGTCACCGCGCTGGGCTTTATCAGTACCAATGCCTCCCTGACGACCGGGATCTACGGTACTTACCTTGGCAAAGAGAAAAAATGGAAAAAAGATGATCTCTTTAATGGCGTGATGGTGGCGGATACCGTAGCCCATATTATCGGTGTGCTGCTGATCAGTGGGGCTATTATTCTGGTAGGGGCGATTGTGCTTTTTCCTCAAGGAATATCAATCAATACGCCGACGCAGTTGGCTGATTTATTAACGCCAAGCATGGGACGCGCGGCAAAATACATTATGGGGATCGCATTATTGGGCGCGGGTTTCTCATCTTTACTGGGGAATACTCAGCGTGGGGTTGTCCTGCTTAACTCGGGGTTCAATAAATCTACTGCGCTGGAGAGTAAAGCGGTCCAGTGGGGATCCATGGTAGTGCTGGTGATTGCGGGGTTAATCTGTTTTAGCTTCGGCGGATCTCCGGTGCAGTTAATTTACTTAGCGAATGTCGCAACGGCGGTGTCGACGCCTGTCGCGGGTCTGTTTATCTGCCTGCTGCTGTGGCGAAAGGATATTAATAAAGGATATAAGACGCCAAGGTTATTACAAATATGTATGGCGGTCAGCTATCTCTTTTGTTTGTTACTCACTCTCGTCGCCCTGATTAACACCTTACCTAAATTTATGTCCTCTCTTTCTTCCATGTTTTGAGGTGGGGTATGACTAATGCCATCCTGTTAGGCGAAGGCTTCACCCTGATGTTTCTCGGCATGGGCTTTGTGCTGGTGTTCCTGCTGCTGCTCATCTTTGCCATCCGGGGAATGTCCCTCGCCGTCAAGCGCCTGTTTCCCGAGCCGCCTGCCGCCCCCAAACCGGCGCCGGCCGCCGTCGCGCCCGCCGACGATTTCGCCCGCCTGAAGCCGGCGATTGTCGCCGCCATTCACCACCATCGCCGTCTTCACCCTTAATTCACGGAGGAATTCATGACCGTTGCCATTACCGATGTCGTCCTGCGCGACGCCCACCAGTCCCTGTTCGCCACCCGTCTGCGTCTCGACGATATGCTGCCCGTTGCCGCTCAGCTGGACGACGTCGGCTACCGCTCCCTTGAGTGCTGGGGCGGCGCCACCTTTGATGCCTGCATCCGCTTTCTCGGCGAGGACCCGTGGGTCCGCCTGCGCGAGCTGAAAAAGACGATGCCCAAGACCCCGCTGCAGATGCTGCTCCGCGGCCAGAACCTGCTCGGCTACCGCCACTACGCCGACGACGTGGTGGAGCGCTTCGTGGAGCGCGCCGTCAAAAACGGCATGGACGTCTTCCGCGTCTTCGATGCCATGAACGACCCGCGCAACATGCAGGCCGCCCTGCAGGCGGTCCGCCGCCACGGCGCCCACGCCCAGGGTACGCTTTCGTACACCACCAGCCCGGCCCACACCCTGCAGACCTGGCTCGACCTCACCGAACAGCTGCTGGAGACCGGCGTTGACTCCGTCGCCATCAAGGACATGTCCGGCATCCTCACCCCGCATGCCGCCTTTGAGCTGGTCAGTGAAATCAAGAAGCGCTATGACGTCACCCTGCACCTGCACTGCCACGCCACCACCGGGATGGCGGAGATGGCCCTGCTGAAGGCCATTGAAGCCGGGGTCGACGGCGTCGATACCGCCATCTCCTCGATGAGCGCCACCTATGGCCACCCGGCCACCGAGGCGCTGGTCGCCACCCTCGCTGGCACGCCCTACGACACCGGCCTCAATATCCACAGGCTGGAGAGCATCGCGGCCTACTTCCGCGAGGTGCGTAAGAAGTACCACGCCTTCGAAGGCCAGCTGAAGGGCACCGACAGCCGTATCCTCGTCGCCCAGGTGCCGGGCGGGATGCTCACCAACCTCGAAAGCCAGCTGAAGCAGCAGAGCGCCGCCCACCGTCTGGATGAAGTGCTGGCGGAAATCCCCCGCGTGCGCGAGGACCTCGGCTTCATCCCGCTGGTGACCCCGACCTCGCAGATTGTCGGCACCCAGGCGGTGCTCAACGTGCTGGGCGGCGAGCGCTACAAAACCATCGCGAAGGAGACCGCCGGTATCCTGAAGGGCGAGTACGGCCGCACCCCGGCCCCGGTGAACGCCGCCCTGCAGGCGCGGGTGCTCGACGGCGCCGACCCGGTGACCTGCCGCCCGGCCGACCTGCTGAAGCCGGAGCTGGCGCAGCTGGAAGCGGATGTGAAACGCCAGGCGCAGGAGAAGGGCATCACGCTTGCCGAAAACGCCATCGACGACGTGCTCACCGTGGCGCTGTTCCCGCAGCCCGGCCTGAAGTTCCTCGAAAACCGCCACAACCCGGCGGCCTTTGAGCCGGTACCGCAGGCGGAAGCCGCGCAGCCAGTGGCAAAAGCAGAAAAACCTGCCGCCTCCGGCGTCTACACCGTGGAGGTGGAAGGCAAAGCCTTTGTGGTCAAGGTCAGCGACGGCGGCGACGTCAGCCAGCTGACGGCGGCCACCCCGTCTTCCGCACCGGTTCAGGCTGCCGCCCCGGCCGGCGCCGGCACCCCGGTGACCGCCCCGCTGGCGGGCACCATCTGGAAGGTGCTGGCCAGCGAAGGCCAGACGGTGGCCGCAGGCGAGGTGCTGCTGATTCTGGAAGCCATGAAGATGGAAACCGAAATCCGCGCCGCGCAGGCCGGGACCGTGCGCGGTATCGCGGTGAAAGCCGGCGACGCGGTGGCGGTCGGCGACACCCTGATGACTCTGGCGTAAGGACGAGGAGCGGAAATGGAAAGTCTGAACGCCCTGATTCAGGGCATGGGGCTGATGCACCTCGGCGCCGGCCAGGCCATCATGCTGCTGGTCAACCTGCTGCTGCTCTGGCTGGCGATTGCGAAGAAGTTCGAGCCGTTACTGCTGCTGCCGATTGGCTTCGGCGGCCTGCTCTCCAATATCCCGGAGGCCGGGCTGGCGCTCACCGCCCTGGAGAGCCTGCTGGCTCACCACGACCCGGCGCAGCTGGCGGTGATTGCCGCGAAGCTCCACTGCGCGCCGGACGTCCACGCCATTAAGGCGGCGCTGGCCCTGGCCCTGCCGTCGGTACAGGGGCAGATGGAGAGCCTCGCGGTGGACATGAGCTACTCCGCCGGGGTGCTGGCCATCTTCTATAAGGTGGCGATTGGCTCGGGCATCGCGCCGCTGGTCATCTTTATGGGCGTCGGGGCGATGACCGATTTCGGCCCGCTGCTGGCTAACCCGCGCACCCTGCTGCTGGGGGCGGCGGCGCAGTTCGGGATCTTCGCCACCGTGCTCGGGGCGCTGACGCTGAACTACTTCGGCATCATCAGCTTCACCCTGCCGCAGGCGGCGGCCATCGGCATCATCGGCGGCGCCGACGGCCCGACGGCGATTTACCTGTCGGGCAAGCTGGCGCCGGAGCTGCTGGGGGCCATCGCGGTGGCGGCCTACTCCTATATGGCGCTGGTGCCGCTGATCCAGCCGCCGATCATGAAGGCGCTGACCACGGATAAGGAGCGGAAGATCCGCATGGTGCAGCTGCGCACGGTGAGTAAGCGGGAGAAGATCCTCTTCCCGGCGGTGCTGTTGCTGCTGGTGGCGCTCCTGCTGCCGGACGCCGCGCCGCTGCTTGGGATGTTCTGCTTCGGCAACCTGATGCGCGAGAGCGGCGTGGTGGAGCGGCTGAGCGATACGGTGCAGAACGCGCTGATCAACATCGTCACCATCTTCCTCGGGCTGTCGGTGGGGGCCAAGCTGGTGGCGGACAAGTTCCTGCAGCCGCAGACGCTGGGGATCCTGGTGCTGGGGGTGATCGCCTTCTGCGTGGGGACCGCCGCCGGGGTGCTGATGGCGAAGCTGATGAACGTGTTCAGCCGGCACAAAATCAACCCGCTAATCGGCTCGGCGGGGGTGTCGGCGGTGCCGATGGCGGCGCGGGTGTCGAACAAGGTGGGTCTGGAAGCGGACGGGCAGAACTTCCTGCTGATGCACGCCATGGGCCCGAACGTGGCGGGGGTGATCGGCTCGGCGATCGCCGCCGGGGTGATGCTCAAGTACGTGCTGGCGATGTAACAGAGGAATAAGACAATGGAAGAAACCGTATTACTGGATATCCAAAGAATACAGACCTCCGAACAGAGCAATATTATTCTCAGGTCGATACGGGCGATTGATTTAGTGAATCACCTGACACCGGCGCTAGGCATCATTGAGAGCCTCAGCGAACAGTACAATGTGCAGAAAATATTAGTGACTTGTCTTTATGCCGGACAGCAGCTTGCCATGGACCGGCGGATAGTATTGCCGCTATTACCCGAGTCGCTCTATTTGTTGGGTGGGGTGGTGATGGCCGCTGGAAAGGCAGTGGAAAAAAGAGAGACTCTTACTCACAACCGCCTGTGCGAAGAGGCGGGAAAGCTGCTTAAAGATGATGCGGCCTGGGAGAGCTTTGATGTGATAAGAAGCATTGCTCTGCCGGTTTACCGCCGGCTGGTTAAAGAGCAGCGTACCCACGTCGCCTCTTTATTACAGGCTCTGCTGCATATCCTTGCCTGGCGTAGTGAAAGCGCATGGGCGCGTGACCAGGCGCAAAGAATGCTCTGGGCAGGGGGCGTATTCGGGCGGGGTGGGATAGATTCGCTGATCGCCTTTGACCACGCGTTGGCAGAAAAAGAGATAACATTCCCGTCTCTGCGTGAGTTGTTAACCGTGACGGCATTTCTGGCCCACTTCCCTGCGGGCCCGGTCTTTTCTGATTAATACGCGCTCGCGGCCAGACGATGCGCGCTTACTGAGGCGGCAGGCAGACGCCAATGCCGCCGATGCCGCAATAGCCGTGCGGGTTTTTATACAGATACTGCTGGTGATCGTCCTCGGCATAGTAGAACGGTTTGGCGGTGGCGATCTCGGTGGTGATGTGACGGGTATCGTGCGCGTCGTTCATCGCCGCCTGGAAGCGCGCGAGGCTGGCCTTTGCCGCCTCCGTCTGTTCCGGGGTCAGCGGGTAAATCGCCGAGCGGTACTGGGTGCCGTGGTCGTTACCCTGCCGCATACCCTGCGCCGGGTCGTGATTTTCCCAGAACACCTGCAATAACTGCTCATAGCTAATCACCTGCGGATCATAAACCACGCGTACCGCTTCCGCGTGACCGGTCTGGCCGCTGCATACTTCGCGATAGGTCGGATTGGGCGTATAGCCGCCAGTGTAACCTGCGGCGGTGCTGTAAATCCCCGGCAATTGCCAGAACAGGCGCTCAACTCCCCAGAAGCAGCCCATGGCGAACAGCGCCACTTCCATCCCCGCCGGGACGTTGGTCATCGAGTGGCCGTTAACTGCGTGGAGCGTCGCCACTGGCATGGGGGTATTGCGTCCAGGCAGCGCATCCGCCTGGGCGACAAGATGCGTTTTATCAAATAGACTCACGGTTGGCCTCTCAATACAGAAATCGTCGTTAAGGTTGTAACGAAGCGTGTCTTTTAACACAATAAATACGCGTAATACGTCTAGATTAATACATAAGAATTATTTGGGTTATTGCCACTTTTTCAACCCTATGTTGTTAGGGTTTTGTTAAGCCGTGGAGCGGCGCCAGTGTTTCCTGTAGAGGAAACAGGGATATTCAGGAGAAAATGTGCTAAAAATCCGCCAGTTATGTGTCACCAGCCTTTTGCTGGTCAGCGGGGTCGCCAGCGCAGCGAATGTGCGTTTGCAGGTTGAGGGATTATCCGGGGAGCTGGAGAAAAACGTTCGCGCCCAGCTTTCCACCATCCAGAGCGATGAAGTCACGCCGGATCGTCGCTTTCGCGCGCGCGTCGATGACGCCATTCGCGAAGGTCTGAAAGCGCTGGGTTATTACGAGCCGACGATTGAATTTGATTTGCGTCCGCCGCCGAAAAGGGGACGTCAGGTGCTGCTCGCCAAAGTGACCCCGGGAGAACCGGTGCGCATTGGCGGAACCGAGGTGATTCTGCGCGGCGGCGCCCGCACCGATAGCGACTACCTGGCGCTGCTGAAAACGCGCCCGGCCATCGGGACGGTGCTCAATCACGGGGATTACGACGGCTTCAAGAGCTCGCTGACCCGCGTCGCCCTGCGCAAAGGCTACTTTGACAGCGAGTTTCTTAAGAGCCAGCTCGGGGTCTCCCTCGACCGTCATCAGGCGTTTTGGGATATCGATTACGACAGCGGCGAACGCTATCGCTTTGGCCACGTCACTTTCTCTGGCTCGCAAATCCGCGATGAATACCTGCAAAACCTCGTGCCGTTTAAAGAGGGCGACTACTACACCTCACAGGACCTGGCCGAGCTAAACCGCCGCCTGGCGGCGACCGGCTGGTTCAGTTCGGTGGTGGTGGCGCCTGATTTTGCTAAGTCGCGGAAAACCAAGGTGCTGCCTCTGCAGGGCGTTGTCTCGCCTCGCAAAGAGAACACCGTGGAAACCGGGGTCGGCTATTCCACAGACGTCGGTCCGCGGGTGAAAGCCACGTGGAAAAAACCATGGGTCAACTCGTATGGTCACAGCCTGACCTCCAGCGTCAGCCTCTCCGCCCCGGAGCAGCAGTTCGACTTTACCTATAAAGTCCCACTGCTGAAGAGCCCCCTTGAACAGTATTATCTGATGCAGGGCGGTTTTAAGCGTACCGACCTCAATGATACCCAGGCCGACTCTACCACCCTGGGTGTCTCGCGTTTCTGGGAGATGTCGAGCGGCTGGCAGCGAGCGATTAACCTGCGCTGGAGCCTGGATCACTTTACCCAGGCGAACGTCACCAACACCACCATGCTGATTTATCCTGGGGTCTCGGTGAACCGCACTCGCTCCCGCGGCGGCCTGATGCCTACCTGGGGCGATTCCCAGCGCTACTCGGTGGATTACTCCAACACCATGTGGGGCTCGGACATCAACTTCATCGTTATGCAGGCCCAGGACGTCTGGATCCGTACCCTCTATGACCGCCACCGCTTTGTGGTGCGCGGCAACCTTGGCTGGATCGAAGCGGACAACTTTGACAAGGTGCCGCCAGATCTGCGTTTTTTCGCCGGGGGCGATCGCAGTATTCGCGGCTATAAATACAAATCTATCTCGCCGAAGGACGATGACGGCAAGCTGATCGGGGCCTCGAAGCTGGCGACCGGCTCGCTGGAGTATCAGTACAACGTCAGTGGTAAATGGTGGGGCGCCGTGTTTGTCGATAGCGGCGAAGCGGTCAGCGATATTCGCGAGAGCGATTTCAAAACCGGCGCCGGGGTAGGCGTGCGCTGGCAGTCGCCGGTGGGGCCGATCAAGCTGGATATCGCCCGGCCGATCGGCGACAAAGAAGAGCATGGTTTACAGTTTTACATCGGTCTGGGGCCTGAATTATGAGTTTATGGAAGAAGATAAGCCTCGGCGTCTTAATCGTGTTGGTGCTCCTGCTGGGAACCGTCGGGTTCCTGGTGGGGACCACCACCGGCTTGCATCTGGTGTTCAAGGCGGCGGATCGCTGGGTACCGGGGCTGGAAATCGGCAAAGTCACCGGTGGCTGGCGTGATTTAACCCTCGATAATGTCCGTTACGAGCAGCCCGGGGTGGCGGTCACCGCCGGTCAGTTTCACCTCAGCGTCAGGTTGCGCTGCCTTTGGGACAGCAGCCTGTGCGTAAACGACATCGCGCTGCGCGATATTTACGTCGCCGTCGATACCAAGAAGATGCCGCCCTCAGCGCCGGTCGAGGAAGAGGACAGCGGGCCGCTGAATCTCTCCACTCCTTATCCGATCACCCTCAGCCGCGTCGCGCTGCATAACGTCAACGTCAAAATCGATGATACCGCGGTCTCCGTACGCGACTTTTCCACCGGCCTGAACTGGCAGGAGAAAAATCTGACCCTGACGCCGACCTCGCTGCAGGGGCTGCTGATCGCCCTGCCTAAGGTGGCGAAAGTGGCGCAGGAGCAGGTGGTTGAGCCGAAAATTGACAACCCGCAGCCGCAGGAAAAACCGCTTGGCGAGACGATGACCGACCTCTTCTCGCAGCCGGTGCTGCCGGCGATGACCGATGTCCATCTGCCGCTGAACCTCAATATTCAGGCGTTCCGCGGCGAGCAGCTGCGCCTGACCGGCGATACCGATATCACCGTGTATAACCTGCTGCTGAAAGTCAGCAGTATCGACGGCCAGATGAAGCTCGACGCCCTTGATATCGACTCCGATCAGGGCAAGGTTAGCGCCTCGGGCAGCGCGCAGCTGCAGGATAACTGGCCGGTGGACATTACCCTCGCCGGAACCCTGAACGTCGACCCAATGAAAGGGGAGAAGGTGCAGCTGAAGGTGGGCGGCGAAGTGCGTAAAACGCTCAAAGTCGGAGTGGACTTAAGCGGGCCGGTCGCGGCCACGCTGCGCGCGGATGCGCAGCTGGCGGAGGTAGGGCTGCCGCTCAATATGGAGCTGAAGAGTAAGCAGCTCGCCTGGCCGTTCAGCGGCGAGAAGCAGTTTCAGGCCGACGATGTCCAGCTGAAGTTCAGCGGCAAAATGACCGACTATGCGCTGGCCTTCTCCACCGCGGTGAAAGGTCAATCGCTGCCGCCGGCGAAAATCGCCCTCAACGCCAAAGGCAATGAACGGCAGATCAATCTCGACAAGCTGACGGTCAATGCCCTGGAAGGGAAAACCGAGCTGAAGGCGCTGCTCGACTGGCAGCAGGCGATCAGCTGGCGCGGCGAGCTGACCCTCGACGGCATCAACACCGCCAAAGAGGTGCCGGACTGGCCGTCAAAGCTTAACGGCCGGATCAAGACCCAGGGCAGCCTGTACGGCGGCAGCTGGCAGATGTCGGTGCCGGAGCTGAAAATTACCGGCAACGTGAAGCAGAACAAAGTGGATGTGGCGGGCTCGCTGCAGGGTAACAGCTATCTGCAGTGGAAAATCCCGGGACTGCATCTGGCGTTAGGCCCGAACAGCGCTGATATCAAAGGCGAGCTGGGGGTGAAGGATCTTAATCTCGACGCCACCATCGATGCGCCGCACCTGGATAATGCGCTGCCGGGGCTCGGCGGGACGGCGAAGGGCTTGGTAAAAGTGCGCGGCACTGTCGATGCGCCGCAGCTGCTGGCCGACATCACCGCCCGGGCGCTGCGCTGGCAGGAGCTGACCATCGCCCAGGTCAACGTCAAAGGGGATGTGAAATCCACCGATCAGATTGGCGGTAACCTGGACGTGCGGGTGGATCGCATCAGCCAGCCGGGGGTCAATATCAGCCTGGTGCAGCTCAATGCCAAAGGTACAGAGAAACAGCATGAGCTGCGGCTACGCGTGCAGGGCGATCCGGTTTCCGGCCAGCTGGCGCTGGCAGGCAGCTTCGATCGTCAGGCCGAACGCTGGAAGGGCTCGCTGAGCGATACCCGCTTCCAGACGCCGGTGGGGCCGGTAGCGCTGACGCGCAGCATTGCGCTGGACTATCGCAATCTGGAGCAGAAAATCAGCATCGGGCCACACTGCTGGACCAACCCGAACGCCGAGCTCTGCGTGCCTGAAACCATTGACGCGGGCGCCAGCGGACGGGCGCGGTTGAATCTCAACCGCTTCGATCTGGCGATGCTCAAGCCGTTTATGCCGGAGGCGACCCAGGCCAGCGGCGTGTTTACTGGTAATGCCGATGTGAGCTGGGACACCACCAAAGAGGGACTGCCGCAGGGCAAAGTGACCCTCAGCGGGCGCAACGTCAAGGTGACCCAGGTCGTCAACGACGCGCCGTTGCCGGTGGCGTTCGATACGCTGAACCTCAGCGCCGACCTGCACAACAATCGCGCCGAGCTGGGCTGGCTTATCCGCCTGACCAACAATGGTCAACTGGATGGGCAAGTGCAGGTTACCGACCCGCAGGGGCGGCGTAACCTCGGCGGCAACGTCAATATCAGCAACTTCTCGCTGGCGATGATCAACCCGATTTTCGCTCGTGGTGAAAAGGCAGAGGGAAGGCTCAACGCCCGTCTGCGTCTGGGCGGCAATGTGAAAAGTCCGCAGCTGTTCGGCCAGATGCAGCTGAGCGGGGTGGATATCGACGGCAACTTTATGCCGTTTGATATGCAGCCGAGCCAGCTGGCGATGAACTTCAACGGCACGCGCTCGACCCTGCAGGGGACGGTGAACACCCGCCAGGGGCAAATCGCCCTCAGCGGTAACGCCGACTGGACGCAGATCGATAACTGGCGGGCGCAAATTGCGGCGAAAGGCAGCCGGGTGCGGATCACGGTGCCGCCGATGGTGCGTCTCGATGTATCGCCGGATGTGGTGTTTACCGCCACGCCAAGCCTGTTCAATCTCGACGGCAAAGTGGATGTGCCCTGGGCGCGGATCGTGGTCAACGAGGTGCCGGAGAGCGCGGTCGGCGTCTCCTCTGATGAAGTGATGCTGGATAAAAACCTCAAGCCGATTAAGCAGCAGAGCGCCAGCATCCCGATCAACAGCAACCTGACCATTCACGTCGGCAACAACGTTCGTCTGGAAGCCTTCGGCCTGAAAGCGCGTCTGACCGGTGATTTGAAAGTGGCGCAGGACAAGCAGGGGCTGGGCCTCAACGGGCAGATTAATATTCCTGACGGCCGTTTCCACGCCTATGGTCAGGACTTGATTGTCCGCAAAGGGGAGCTGCTGTTCTCCGGTCCGCCGGATCAGCCGTTGCTGAATATCGAAGCGATTCGTAACCCGGATGCCACCGAAGACGATGTGATCGCCGGCGTTCGCGTCACCGGCTCCGCCGATCAGCCGAAAGCGGAGATCTTCTCTGATCCGGTTATGTCCCAGCAGGAAGCGCTGTCTTATCTGCTGCGCGGCCAGGGTTTGAGTAGTGGTCAGAGCGATAGCGCCGCGATGACCTCAATGCTTATTGGTATGGGGGTTGCACAAAGTGGTCAGGTTGTGGGTAAAATCGGCGAGACGTTTGGCGTAAGCAACTTGGCGTTGGACACCGAAGGGGTAGGCGATTCTTCCCAGGTGGTGGTCAGCGGCTATGTACTGCCGGGTCTGCAGGTAAAATACGGGGTCGGTATCTTCGATTCCCTGGCGACGCTGACTTTACGTTATCGCCTGATGCCTAAGCTATATGTGGAAGCGGTGTCTGGCATCGACCAGGCGCTCGATTTGCTCTATCAGTTTGAGTTTTAGCAATGCGAATATTTGTTTACGGCAGTTTACGACGCAAACAAGGCAACAGCCACTGGATGACCAACGCCCAGTGGCTGGGCGCTCATAGTGTCGACGATTATCAGCTGTACAGCCTGGGCCACTATCCAGGCGCGGTGCCCGGCGAAGGCACAGTACATGGTGAAGTTTATCGTATTGATGCATCGACGCTGGCCGAACTGGATGCGCTGCGCACCAAGGGGGGCGAGTATGCGCGCCACCTGATTCAGACGCCTTACGGCAGCGCATGGATGTATGTCTATCAACGTTCCGTTGAGGGTTGTACGTTGATAGCGAACGGCAACTGGTTGGATCGCGACCAGTATTAACCACGACAGCGCCACCTTCGGGTGGCGTTGTTTTTTCCTGCGCCCACCTTCTTACCAGAGCGGAAGATAATCCTTCACCATCCACTTCACGGAAGCCAGCATCGTCAGCGCGAGCAATAGCTACGGGCGCCAGGATGCAAAGGCTGATTGATCGTCAGGTGGTCAAAAAGCGAGGGGTCGTTAAAATAGCGTTTTTCGGTATAAAAGACATGGTCGCCGGCGATAAGGCGCAGATACCCCTGTTTTTCACAGGCGGCGGTCGTGAAGCCAGAAAAGTTAAGGGTGAAATAGCGAACGCTTTTCACGGGACACCCTCCATGGTGTTATCGCGGCTATCCGTGCCGCAATCAGGCAGGGGATGACCCTGCCTGAGACAGAATTACTTCTGCTTAGCGCGCTCGAAAGAGGCAACGATTTCGGCTTTCGCCGCTTCCGCGTTGTCCCAACCGTCGACTTTAACCCACTTGCCTTTTTCCAGATCTTTGTAGTGCTCAAAGAAATGAGTGATCTGGGCTTTCAGCAGTTCCGGCAGGTCGTTCACATCGTTGATGTGATCGTATTCTTTGCTCAGCTTGGTGTGCGGTACGGCAACCAGTTTCGCATCTTCACCAGATTCGTCGGTCATCTTCAGAACGCCAACCGGACGGCAGCGGATCACGGAGCCCGGCTGCAGCGGGTACGGAGTCGGGACCAGCACGTCAACCGGGTCGCCGTCCAGGGACAGGGTGTGGTTGATGTAGCCGTAGTTGCACGGATAGAACATTGCCGTGGACATGAAACGGTCAACGAACAGTGCACCGCTCTCTTTGTCGACTTCGTATTTGATAGGATCTGCGTTCGCCGGGATTTCGATCACGACGTAGATGTCTTCCGGCAGATCTTTGCCCGCAGGTACGTTGAGTAAGCTCATGTCTGTTTCCTTTAAAATGTATGGCAAACAAGTGCTCGGTATTATAGCCAACTCACATCGAAAGTCTTCGCTTCTTTTTCCCGATATCGCCGCAGAGTGCTCCGAATTTTTCGCGTAATAATGACATGAAAATCCATAAACATAGCCACATCATGAATAAATTTATGTAACCGTTTTCATTGCATGTGATTGATTTATCATACTGCTTAAAAAAACGTCATAAACCGCAACAGCCGCGCTCCCTGTGAAGCCTTATCGGCTCTCCGCTGGGCAGTAGGGCCGACATTAACATCTCATTTACTTTTTTGAAGTGTGATGTAACGCATTCAGTTACATCACCGATTGTCTATAGTTTGTCCGCAGGTGAGACTTTAACCAACAATAACCCTACGAGGATACCCTTATGTGGAAGCGCTTACTTCTTGTCACAGCAGTTTCCGCAGCTATGTCGTCTATGGCGATAGCTGCCCCGCTAACCGTAGGTTTTTCGCAGGTCGGTTCTGAATCCGGCTGGCGTGCGGCGGAAACCAGCGTCGCGAAAGAGGAGGCCGCCAAGCGCGGTATCACCCTGAAGATCGCTGATGGTCAGCAAAAACAGGAAAACCAGATCAAAGCAGTGCGTTCCTTTATTGCTCAAGGGGTCGACGCGATCTTCATTGCGCCGGTGGTGGCCACCGGCTGGGAACCGGTGCTGAAAGAGGCGAAAGAGGCCAAGATCCCGGTTTTCCTCCTCGACCGTTCCATTGATGTTAAAGATAAAGATCTCTACATGACCACCGTGACCGCCAACAACGTGCTGGAAGGCCAGCTGATTGGCGACTGGCTGGTGAAAACCGTCGACGGTAAGCCGTGTAACGTCGTTGAACTGCAGGGCACCGTTGGGGCCAGCGTGGCCATCGATCGTAAGAAAGGCTTCGCCGACGCGATTGCCAAAGCGTCGAATATCAAAATTATCCGCTCCCAGTCCGGCGACTTCACCCGCAGTAAAGGGAAAGAGGTCATGGAGAGCTTTATCAAAGCTGAGAATAACGGCAAAAACATCTGCATGGTGTTCGCTCATAACGACGATATGGCCATCGGCGCTATCCAGGCCATTAAAGAAGCTGGCCTGAAGCCGGGCAAAGATATTCTGACCGGCTCCATCGACGGCGTGCCGGATATCTATAAAGCGATGATCGCCGGAGAAGCCAACGCCAGCGTCGAGCTGACGCCAAATATGGCCGGCCCGGCGTTCGATGCGCTGGAGAAATACAAAAAAGACGGCACCCTGCCGGAGAAGCTGACCATTACCAAATCGACGCTGTACCTGCCGGATACGGCGAAAGAAGAGTTAGAGAAGAAGAAAAATATGGGCTACTGAGTGGGGAGCCCCTCATTCCATCCCTCTCCCCGGTGGGAGAGGGTAAAAAGCAGCGTTCCAGAAACCCCGGGAAGCCCAGCGCGACCCGGGGTAACCTGACATCATTTGAAGGTGACATCGATTATGAGCGCCGAGGCACACCAGGAGATCCTTCGCACCGAAGGACTTAGTAAATTCTTCCCCGGCGTTAAGGCGCTGGATAACGTCAACTTTAGCCTGCGGCGCGGCGAAATCATGGCCCTGTTGGGCGAAAACGGCGCCGGAAAATCGACGCTGATCAAAGCGCTGACCGGCGTTTACCATGCCGATCGCGGCACTATCTGGCTGGAAGGCCAGGCTATTTCGCCCAAAAATACCGCCCATGCCCAGCAGCTGGGGATCGGCACCGTCTACCAGGAAGTGAACCTGCTGCCTAATATGTCGGTGGCGGATAACCTGTTCATCGGCCGTGAACCGCGGCGGTTTGGTCTGCTGCGACGTAAAGAGATGGAGGCCAGGGCGACGGCGCTGATGGCCTCCTACGGCTTTTCCCTCGACGTGCGCGAGCCGCTGAACCGCTTTTCGGTGGCGATGCAGCAGATCGTCGCTATCTGTCGGGCCATCGACCTGTCGGCCAAGGTGCTGATCCTCGACGAGCCCACCGCCAGCCTCGATACCCAGGAGGTGGAGATGCTGTTCACCCTGATGCGCCAGCTCAGGGATAACGGCGTCAGCCTGATCTTCGTCACCCATTTTCTCGACCAGGTCTATGCGGTCAGCGACCGCATCACCGTGCTGCGTAACGGCAGCTTCGTCGGCTGCCGCGAGACCCGCGAGCTGCCGCAGATTGAGCTGGTGAAAATGATGCTGGGTCGCGAACTGGACCATAATGCCCTGCAGCGGGCGGGCCGTACCCTGCTGAGCGATAAACCGGTAGCGGCGTTTGAAGGCTACGGTAAAAAAGGAACCATCGCCCCGTTCGACCTGCAGGTCCGCCCGGGAGAAATTGTAGGCCTCGCCGGCCTGCTGGGTTCCGGACGCACGGAAACCGCCGAGGTGATCTTCGGCATTAAAACGGCGGACAGCGGGAAGGCGTGGATCAAAGGCAAACCGCAGACCCTGCGCTCCCCGCATCAGGCTTCCTGCCTCGGGATCGGCTTCTGTCCTGAAGATCGCAAAACCGACGGCATTATCGCCGCCGCTTCGGTGCGGGAAAATATCGTTCTGGCCCTGCAGGCGCAGCGCGGCTGGCTGCGGCCGATCCCCCGGCGTGAACAGAACGAGATCGCCGAGCGCTTTATTCGCCAGCTGGGGATCCGTACCCCGAGCGCCGAGCAGCCGATCGAGTTTCTCTCCGGCGGCAACCAGCAGAAGGTGCTGCTCTCCCGCTGGCTGCTGACCAAACCGCAGTTCCTGATCCTCGATGAGCCGACCCGCGGCATCGACGTCGGCGCCCATGCGGAAATTATTCGCCTGATTGAAACCCTCTGCGCCGATGGCCTGGCGCTGCTGGTTATCTCTTCTGAACTGGAGGAGCTGGTGGGTTACGCCGATCGGGTCATTATCCTGCGCGATCGCCGACAGGTGGCGGAGATCCCGCTCGCCGAGCTCTCTGTTCCGGCGATCATGAACGCTATTGCGGCATAAGGAGTAACCCATGATGCCTCGATCTCTTTCGCAAACCGGCCCGGAGAAGCGACGCTTCACCTGGCCGAAGGGCACCCCGCAGATTATTGCCCTGCTGCTGGTTCTGCTGGTAGACAGCCTGGTGGCGCCCCATTTTTATCAGGTGGTGCTCCAGGATGGCCGCCTGTTTGGCAGCCCGATCGATATTCTCAACCGCGCCGCGCCGGTGGCGCTGCTGGCGATTGGCATGACGCTGGTGATCGCCACCGGCGGCATCGACCTGTCGGTAGGGGCGGTGATGGCGATTGCCGGCGCGACGGCCGCTTCGATGACCGTCGCCGGGCACAGCCTGCCGGTGGTGCTGCTGGCCGCGCTGGCCGCGGGCGCGCTGGCCGGATTGTGGAACGGCATCCTCGTGGCGGTCCTTAAGATCCAGCCCTTTGTGGCGACGCTGATCCTGATGGTGGCCGGGCGCGGGGTGGCGCAGTTGATCACCGCCGGGCAGATCGTCACCTTTGATTCCCCGGCCCTGGCGTGGCTCGGCAGCGGATCGTTTCTGCTGTTTCCGACGCCGGTGATCGTCGCCGCCGCTACGCTGCTGCTGTTCTGGCTGTTTACCCGTAAAACGGCGCTGGGCATGTTTATTGAGGCGGTAGGGATCAACATCCGCGCGGCGAAAAACGCCGGCGTCAATACCCGCATCGTGGTGATGCTGGCCTATGTCCTGAGCGGCGTCTGCGCGGCGATCGCCGGGATCATCGTGGCGGCGGACATTCGCGGCGCGGATGCCAATAACGCCGGGCTATGGCTTGAGCTGGACGCCATTCTGGCGGTGGTCATCGGCGGCGCCTCGCTGATGGGCGGGCGCTTTAACCTGCTGCTCTCGGTGGTGGGGGCGCTGATTATCCAGGGAATGAACACCGGGATTTTGCTCTCCGGCTTCCCGCCGGAGCTCAACCAGGTGGTGAAAGCGGTGGTGGTGCTGTGCGTACTGATTGTCCAGTCGCCGCGCTTTATCGGTTTACTGAAAGGGGTACGCGGCCATGATAAAACGTAATTTACCATTGATGATCACCCTTGCGGTGTTTGTGCTGGGCTACCTCTACTGCCTGACTCAGTTCCCCGGTTTTGCCTCAACGCGGGTGATCTGCAATATCCTGACGGATAACGCCTTCCTCGGGATCATCGCCGTGGGCATGACCTTCGTGATCCTCTCCGGCGGGATCGATCTGTCGGTGGGGTCGGTGATCGCCTTTACCGGCGTCTTCCTCGCCAAAGCGATTGGCTTTTGGGGAATCTCGCCGCTGGTGGCCTTTCCGCTGGTGCTGGTGATGGGCTGCGCCTTCGGCGCGTTTATGGGGCTGCTGATTGACGCCCTGAAGATCCCGGCCTTTATCATCACCCTCGCCGGCATGTTCTTCCTGCGCGGCGTGAGCTATCTGGTGTCAGAGGAGTCGATTCCGATTAACCACCCAGTGTACGACACCCTGTCCGGGCTGGCATGGACCATTCCCGGCGGCGGTCGTCTCAGCGCCATGGGACTGCTGATGCTGCTGGTGGTGGTGGCCGGTATTTTTGTCGCCCATCGCACCCGCTTTGGCAACCAGGTGTATGCCATCGGCGGCAACGCCACGTCGGCGAATCTGATGGGGATTTCGACTCGCAGCGCCACGATCCGTATCTATATGCTCTCCACCGGACTGGCGACGCTGGCTGGGATCGTCTTTTCCATTTATACCCAGGCGGGCTATGCGCTGGCGGGCGTCGGCGTCGAGCTGGATGCGATTGCCTCGGTGGTGATCGGCGGTACGCTGCTCAGCGGTGGCGTCGGTACCGTGCTGGGAACGCTGTTCGGGGTGGCGATCCAGGGGCTGATTCAGACCTATATCAACTTCGACGGCACCCTCAGCTCATGGTGGACGAAAATCGCCATCGGCATTTTGCTGTTTATCTTTATCGCGCTGCAGCGTGGGCTGACCGTGCTGTGGGAAAATCGGCAAAATGCGGCGGTGACGCGGGTGAGCGGGGCGGGGAGTCGCTAAGAAATGCTCCTCCCGCAGGCGCGGGAGGAGCGGGCAGGGCGCTTAGGCGTCCGGGAACGCTTTAATAAAGTTCTCGACGTCTTCTACCATGTGGTTGTTGCCGACGAAGAAGGAGCGACGCTGATGCAGGCTTTCCGGGATAATATCCAGAATACGCTCTTTACCGTCGCTGGCCTTACCGCCCGCCTGTTCGGCGAGGAAGGCCATCGGGTTGCATTCATACAGCAGGCGCAGCTTGCCTTCCGGGTGGCTGGCGGTGCTCGGATAGAGATAGATGCCGCCTTTCAGCAGGTTGCGGTGGAAGTCCGCCACCAGCGAGCCGATATAGCGTGAGGTATAAGGACGCTGAGTCGCTTTGTCCTCTTCCTGACAGTACTTAATGTACTTCTTCACGCCCTGCGGGAATTTGATGTAGTTGCCTTCGTTGATGGAGTAGGTATTGCCCTTCTCCGGGAAGCGCATGCGCTCCTGGCATAGACAGAAGACGCCAAGGGACGGGTCGTAGGTGAAGGCGTGAACGCCGCAGCCGGTGGTATACACCAGCATCGTCGACGATCCGTAGACCACATAGCCCGCGGCCACCTGCTTGTTGCCCGGCTGCAGGAAGTCTTCTTCTGTCACCGGCGTGCCGACAGGCGTCACGCGGCGGTAGATAGAGAAGATCGTACCGACAGAGACGTTAACGTCGATGTTAGAGGAGCCATCCAGAGGGTCCATTAGCACCACGTATTTGGCGTGTTCACACCCTTCGAAGACGACAATCTCATCTTCTTCTTCAGAGGCGATCCCGGCAACAATATCGCGTGCTCGCAGTGCGGCTTTTAATTTTTCATTAGCGAACAGATCGAGTTTTTGCTGAACCTCGCCCTGAACGTTTTCAGCACCGCTGGCACCCAGGATATCGACCAGACCGGCCTTGTTGATATCGCGGTGGATGATCTTGGCGCCCAACTTTATTGCTGACAACAAAGCAGTCAGCTCACCGGTGGCGTGGGAGAACTCGTGCTGCTTTTCAACAATAAACTCACCTAACGTTTTCATAACTCGTTCCCTGCATTTTTATGTTGAGTAAAACGAACGCAACAATCTTAACAAAGAATCAAAAAAGTGCGCACAGGTGAATCGCGCCAGCAAAATACAGATTCGCCTGAAATGCATTTCGCCAGGGCCCGGGATATGGGTAAAATGTGCCCCGGATAAGAAAAGGAAATGACGAATGCGCATTCATATTTTAGGAATCTGTGGCACGTTTATGGGGGGGCTGGCCATGCTGGCGCGCTCCCTCGGTCATGAGGTAACGGGGTCGGATGCTAACGTCTATCCGCCGATGAGCACCCTGCTGGAAAACCAGGGGATTGATTTAATTCAGGGCTATGACCCCAGCCAGCTGGAGCCCCGGCCGGACCTGGTGATCATCGGTAACGCCATGACTCGCGGCAACCCGTGCGTTGAAGCGGTGCTGGAAAATAATATTCCCTATATGTCCGGCCCGCAGTGGCTGCACGACTTCGTGCTGCGCGATCGCTGGGTGCTGGCCGTCGCCGGGACCCACGGCAAAACCACCACTGCCGGCATGGCGACCTGGATCCTTGAAGCCTGCGGCTATAAACCGGGGTTCGTGATTGGCGGCGTTCCGGGCAATTTCGACGTCTCCGCGCGCCTGGGCGACAGCCCGTTCTTCGTCATTGAAGCCGACGAATATGACTGCGCCTTCTTCGACAAGCGCTCCAAGTTTGTTCACTACTGCCCGCGGACGCTGATCCTCAACAACCTTGAGTTCGACCACGCGGACATCTTTGATGACCTGAAGGCGATTCAGAAACAATTCCACCATCTGGTGCGCATCGTGCCGGGCAAAGGCAAAATTATCCTGCCGGAGAACGACATCAACCTGAAGCAGGTGATGGCGATGGGCTGCTGGAGCGAGCAGGAGCTGGTGGGCGAGCAGGGCCACTGGCAGGCGAAAAAACTGAACGCCGACGCCTCGCAGTGGGAAGTCTTACTCGACGGCGAAAAGGTCGGCGAAGTGAAGTGGGCGCTGGTCGGCGAGCATAATATGCATAACGGCCTGATGGCGATTGCCGCGGCGCGTCACGTCGGCGTGCTGCCGGCGGATGCCGCGAACGCGCTGGGCAGCTTTATCAACGCCCGCCGTCGCCTGGAGCTGCGCGGCGAAGCCTACGGCGTCACCGTGTATGACGATTTCGCCCATCATCCGACGGCAATCCTCGCCACGCTACAGGCGCTGCGCGGTAAAGTAGGCGGTACCGCGCGCATTCTCGCCGTGCTGGAGCCGCGCTCTAACACCATGAAAATGGGCGTCTGCAAGGACGATCTGGCGCCGTCTCTCGGCCGCGCCGATGAAGTGTTCCTCCTGCAGCCGCAGCATATTCCGTGGCAGGTGGCGGAAGTGGCGGAAGCCTGCGTCCAGCCGGCCCACTGGAGCGCCGACGTCGATACCCTGGCGGAGATGGTGGTCAAAACCGCCCACCCGGGCGACCATATCCTGGTGATGAGCAACGGCGGCTTTGGCGGCATTCATCAGAAGCTGCTGGATAAGCTGGCGCAAAAAGCGGCCGCGGCTGAATAAGCGCGTACGCCTCCGGTCACTGCCCTCCGCGTGAGGGCAGTTTTGTTTTAGCTACCAGGAATTGTGTGATGCTGACCTGCGAAAGCGTACGTTCTACCGACTCGCCCCATTTCGCCATGCTGGACGCGCTTTACGCGCGCGCCTTTCCGTGGCACGAGCAGCGCGAAAGCGAGGCCAAACGTCAGGCGCTGAGCCACCCGCGCTACGCGCTGGAAGCATGGTTCGATGAAGGCGTCTTTGTCGGCCTCAGCGGCTGCTGGCAGTTTGCCGGCTACGGTTATATCGAACATCTGGCGATCGACGACACGCTGCGCTCCCGCGGCTATGGTAAACAGCTGCTGGCGCAGATCCTGACGCGCGCCCCGCTGACCATTCTGGAAATCGATCCGCTAACCACGGCCATCGCCCATAAACGGCTGCGCTTTTATCAGTCGATGGGGTTCCATGCTAATCCCTGGGCGCATCGTCATCCGACCTATCATCAGGGCATTGCGGATCATGAGCTGCTGGTGCTCAGCTATCCACAGCCGATCGGTGAGCGGCAGTATCAGCAGTTTGCCCGGGATCTCGGGCACGAGGTGATGGGGCGGGAGTAGCCCGGCTCGGCGTACCGCTCCGGGCATTCGACTGGCGGCGCTGTTACTCTTTGGCGATCGGCGTCTCGTTCTCCGCGACTTTGTTATCGCCCTGAATCTGCGCGATTTTCTGCTCAACGGCGGCTACCTGGGCGCTATCGTGCAGCAGGGTGTAGGTTAGATCAAACTGCGCGCTGGCGCCCGGCTGCAGCTGCTTCACGCGTTTTTGCTCGCGTTCAATGGTCACCGGATAGGCGTAGCTGGTCCCCGGCTCGATACCGGTGACATAGCCCTGCTTGACGGTATCGGTGTTTTTCCACAGCGTCAGGACCGGCAGCTGACGGGTATCAAACTGAATAGAGGCCCCTTTATCGCCCGCTTTGTTGACCACCGCGGCCAGGGTCTGATGATTTTCATCGGCCAGCGGCTGAATATTAAATACCATCTCGTCAAAATCTTTGGTCGGTCCCTGATAGGTCTGCCAGGTTTTTAACCCGCTCTTCGCGTAATCATTGAACGGGCTGATGCTGGACATCGGGGCGAGGAAACGCGCGCCTTCTTCGAGGATCGGGGTGCCGAAGTTGCTGTGGTAGATGATCTGATAATCATGCGGATAGTCGGCATGGTTGGTTAAGACATCATGCAGGCTGAAGCTGTTGCTGCCCGGGACGTAGCGCAGTTCGGTCAGGGTCTGCAGATCGGCTTTTTTAAAGGTGCTCTCTTTCACCAGCCCGCGGATGCGGATTTCATACGGCGCGCTGTCGGCCACCTCCACCTCCACCAGAGAGGCCGGCGTGTTGCCCGCCTTGCCGTGTAGGGTATAAATTTGCCCGTCCGCGGTCACCGGATGGCCGGTCCATTCATAGCCGCAGCGGACCATCATCTCGTTGAATCCTTCCAGCCAGCCGAGGCCATTGCGGCTTTCCAGGTTGATAAACGCCGGGTTGACGACCTCTTTAACCGGCGAATCCCAGCCCATCCGGCTGCCGAAACCCTCAATACGCAGTAAGTTCATGCCGCGTGTCGGGCTCAGGGTAATGGTCAGGCCGTCTTTACTGTGAATGGTAAGGATTTTGCTGCCTTCCTGCTTACCGCCGTGCAGGACTTTCTGCTCAATGCTGAACGCATGATCTTTCACCTTCAGCTGATCGCTTTTGATCTGCCAGTTTCCTTTATCTATCCCCTCTTCAGCGTTCGTCAGCACCCATGTTTTTGCCGCGGCCGAGCCAGAAACCAGCAGGGCGATCGTCGTCAGAACCAATGTCTTTTTCATTTTTATTCCCTTTTTGCTGAATCGATTGTGTCATTGACGTGTGAAATCTACCGGCATGGGGGTGATTAAAATGTGAAGCGCCTCACCTGGTGAGAAAGTGGCCGTTTTTATGATGTTAAATGAGATGAAAGTCGTATTATTTTGCTAAGTAATACGTATTTATTACCAGGATATGTGATCAATATTGTTTTAAGCTTTAACGATTCAGCTTGATAAATCAGGCTATAAACAAACGTATCGTCGTGTGGATGAGGGGATTCAGGCGATACGACGGGAATCCCCCTGCTGGCGCAAGCCTTAGAGCTGGGGTGAAGGTAGGCCGGATAAGGCGTAGCCGCCATCCGGAACAATGACGGGAACGGAGCCTGGTACAGCTTGCCCGGCGGCGCTGCGCTTGCGCGGGCCTACGGTGTTGAGTAACCGTTTGATATACAGGGCTCCGTAGGCCGGATAAGGCGTTAGCCGCCATCCGGCACAATGACGGGAACGGAGTCTGGTACAGCTTGCCCGGCGGCGCTGCGCTTGCGCGGGCCTACGGTGTGAGTAACCGTTTGATATACAGGGCTCTGTAGGCCGGATAAGGCGTAGCCGCCATCCGGCACAATGACGGGAACGGAGTCTGGTACAGCTTGCCCGGCGGCGCTGCGCTTGCGCGGGCCTACGGTGTTGAGTAACCGTTTGATATAGGGAACCGTAGCCCGGATAAGGCGCAGCGCGCCGCCATCCGGGAGACTATTGCGGGCAAAAACAGCGGGACTTAGCCTTCGTTTTCCGCCAGTTCACGCAGATACTGGAAGATCAGGCGCGCCGATTTCGGCGGCTTGTTGCCTTCTTTCTCTTTCTTCGCATTGCGGATCAGCGAACGCAGCTGCTGACGGTCAGCATCTGGCCACAGGTTCAGCACTTCAGCGACGGCGTCATCCCCGTCGTCAATCAGTCGATCGCGGATCTGCTCCAGCTTGTGGAACAGCGCAACCTGCTGGTTGTGACGGTTTTTCAGCTTGTCCAGCGCCTGACGAATCGGATCGACATCGCGGTTGCGCAGCATCTTACCGATAAGCTGCAGCTGGCGGCGGCGACCCTCTTTTTTGATTCGCTGGGCGAGTTCGATGGCGTCGCGCAGGTCGGTATCCAGCGGAATTTTATCCAGCGCGTTTTTCCCCAGGTCAACGAGTTCCGCGCCAAGACGCTTCAGTTCTTCCGCGTCGCGCTTAATTTCACTCTTACTGACCCAGATGATTTCATCATCTTCATCTTCAACGTCATCACCGGGCACGTCGTCGAGCCAGTCTTCGGGCTGCTTTGTCATCTCAGGCTCCTTAAAAAAAGAGGCTAATGTTACCAGTTAAGGCGCGCACTGAAAAACGGTTCTCTGTTAGACTTCAGTTAACTCCTTCTTACATTATGGCATTAGCAATGAAAGTCATCTCTCAAGTTGCACAGCAGCGTAAGACGCTGGAAGAAGCCGTTACCACGGCACTGGAACTGGCGGCAGGTAAATCTGACGGTGCGGAAGTTTCCGTCAGCAAAACCACGGGCATCGGCGTCAGCACCCGCTATGGCGAAGTGGAGAATGTAGAATTCAACAGCGATGGGGCATTAGGCATCACGGTTTACCATCAGAACCGCAAGGGCAGTGCCTCCTCCACCGATCTTAGCCCGGACGCCATCGCCCGCACCGTGCAGGCGGCGCTGGATATCGCCCGCTATACCTCCCCGGACCCGTTTGCCGGCGTAGCCGATAAAGATCTGCTGGCCTTTGACGCCCCGGATCTGGACCTGTTCCACCCGGCGGAGGTCTCCCCGGACGACGCTATCGAACTGGCCGCCCGCGCGGAGCAAGCGGCCCTGAAGGCCGATAAACGCATCACCAACACCGAAGGCGGCAGCTTTAACAGCCACTACGGCATTAAAGTGTTCGGCAACAGCCATGGCATGCTGCAGAGCTACTGCTCGACTCGCCACTCCCTCTCCAGCTGCGTCATTGCGGAAGATGACGGCGATATGGAGCGCGACTACGCCTACACCATTGGCCGGGCGATCGAGGATCTGCAGTCCCCGGAATGGGTCGGGGAAGAGTGCGCCCGCCGCACCCTGTCGCGCCTGGCGCCGCGTAAGCTGTCGACCATGAAGGCGCCGGTCATTTTCGCCAACGAAGTGGCGACCGGGTTGTTTGGCCACCTGGTCGGAGCGATTGCCGGCGGCGCGGTCTACCGTAAATCGACCTTCCTGCTCGATTCGCTGGGCAAACAAATTTTGCCGGAGTGGCTGACCATTGAAGAGCATCCGCACCTGCTGAAAGGGCTGGCCTCCACGCCGTTCGACAGCGAAGGCGTGCGCACCGAACGTCGCGATATCGTCAAAGACGGCGTGCTGACCCAGTGGCTGCTGACCAATTACTCCGCCCGCAAGCTGGGGATGAAAAGCACCGGCCACGCCGGGGGCATCCACAACTGGCGCATTAACGGCCGCGGCCTGAGTTTTGCAAAGATGCTTAAAGAGATGGGCACCGGTCTTGTGGTTACCGAACTGATGGGGCAGGGTGTCAGTGGCGTCACCGGCGACTACTCACGCGGCGCATCCGGCTTCTGGGTAGAAAACGGCGAAATTCAATATCCTGTCAGTGAGATCACCATTGCAGGAAATCTGAAAGAAATGTGGCGTAATATCGTGACCATTGGCGATGATATTGAAACGCGCAGCAACATTCAGTGCGGTTCTGTGCTGCTGCCGGAGATGAAAATCGCCGGGCAATAACACCTGTTTGCTTAAATAATAAAAAGGAAGTGAGCAATGCGTAAAAAACTGTTAGCGATGCTGGCTGTCTCTGCTTTTGCGCTCGGTTCAGCGTCGGCCTTCGCCGACCTGGGCGAAGACATGGACACTCTGGCAGAAAACCTGCAAGTGGTACAGAAGACCTCCGACGCCGGCGAGCTGAAAGCGGCGCTGAATAAGATGCGTACCGCCGCGGTCGATGCTCAGAAAGAGACCCCGCCGAAGCTGGAAGGCAAAGCGGCCGACAGCGCTGAGATGAAAGATTACCGTCACGGTCTGGATATTCTGATCGGCCAGATCGACGGTGCGCTGAAGCTGGCGAACGAAGGCAAGGTGAAAGAGGCGCAGGCCGCCGCGGAGGAGTTTAAAACCACCCGCAACACCTATCATAAGAAGTACCGCTAACCGTTCTTTTCGGGAGGCATCAGCCGATGCCTCCCACCTGAAAGCCTACCGATATCACATTTTTCCCTTTTCTTTTTCCGGTCTTTCTGCGGTCGTTTTCCGCTAAACCTCGATCATTGTTGTGATGCGCATCACGTCATATCGCCTGTTTTTACATTTATCCGGCGAATATGTGGAGTCGATCACCTAAGCCTTCTCCCTTTCCACTTCGAAGTGGAAAACAACTCGCTACAAACTCCTGTCCCCCGGCGCTACCTTGATTTCCAGAGACATCAGCGGGGTAACACAAGTGAATAACGGAGCGGTAATAAACGACGTAGGGGAGCAGGCGGCGCAGACCGAACGCCTGGCTGACAAGATGTTACAGCAGGTTTTCGCCCTGTTAAGCCGTCACGACATCGTCCCTAACGACGTTCAGGAGCAAATGCTGACTTCCCACGTGCGGGCCATGGCCCACCGGTCAATCAGCGGCGAACCGCTACCGGAAGTGGATGCCAGTCTGTTCGAAGAAATTTCTGAAGATTCAATGATGCTGGCCCGCGAAGTGGTCGCACAGTTCGGCAACCTGCCTGATGAAGAGGCCTGGCTGCTCTCCGTCCACTTCGAAGTCGCGAAAGATAACCTGTAAGGAGCAAAACATGGAACAAATCACCGTAGTCATTGGCGACCGTCTGGGTAAAGGCCAAAAAGTCGCCGCAGGCGCTGAAAAAGCGGGCGCACGTGCTGTGGTCGTCCCTGGCGTTGCGGCCGACATGAAGCTTGGCGACATAATGAAAGCGGAAAACGCCACCTTCGGCATCTCCTTCTGCGGCAGCGGCGGCGCTGGCGCCATCACCGCCCAGACCAAATACGGCTACAAAGCAAAATATGGCATGCGCTCTATTGATGAGGGCGTCACCGCTATCAACGAAGGCTGCAACGTGCTGGGCTTCGGCTTTATGGATAAAGAAGAGCTGGGCGAGCGGCTGGTAGAAGCCTGGAAAAAGAAATACGGCGCATAAGTATGAAAGAGCAATTCACCACCACGGTGAGGGTTGCCGGCAAAGGCGAAAGCAAATCACGGGCCTTCGCCGATGCCCTGAACCATGTGCAGGCTGCGGTGATGAAATCATCCTCGCGCATCCTACTGCGTATTGAGCCACAGGACGTGACGGTTGTTCATGCGCGCGAAGCGGTACGAAAAGAGGCGTTTCTGTTCTTCTTTTTGCGCCGTGAACGACGGACCTACAGCGTGGAGCTGGACGTCACCGTCAACGTGACCGCCATCGATCTCGATAAAGTGGATTTCGTCACGCAAACCTGATTGTTAGCAAAAGGTCTGACTATGTTCCTGATAATTTTAATAAAATCGCTTATCATCGGCGGCCTGGTCGGCGTCGGCGTGGGCGCCGGAGCGGCACGCATGTTTCATGCCCCCACCACGCAGGGGATGGGGGCGTTTCGAACCCTGGGCGAGCTGAATTCCTGTGAGGGCGATCCGGCCTCCCACTTCTCCTTTGGCCTTGGCTTCTTCTTTAACGCCTGGGCCTCTTCCGTTGCAGCAGGCTCCTTCACCCAGGATGTTGACCACCGCATTATACCCAACTGGGGCGCGGCGGCGCTGATGCTGAAAAATCGTAACGTCGGCGAAACGCTGCACGATCCGAAAAAAATGGCCATCTCCTGCGGCATCATCGGCATGATTGTCGTCGCCTTCCTCAACCTGACCGCCTCGTCCGTACCGGAAGCGCTGCAGGTGACCGCCGTTAAGGTACTGGTGCCGGCGGCAAACCTGCTGGTAAACACCGTGATGCCGGTGATCTTCTGGCTGGCGGCGATCGATGCCGGTAAAAAATCAGGCTTCTGGGCGACGATTTTCGGCGGCGCCGCGCAGCTGATTATGGGTAACGCCGTACCGGGTCTGGTGCTGGGGATCCTGATCGGTAAAGGCGTCGAAGAGAGCGGCTGGAACCGGGTGACTAAAGTGATGATGGTGGCCATCGTCGCGCTGTTTGTCCTCAGCGGCTTCTTCCGTGGCTTCGACATGAAGATGATCGAATCCTTCCATCTGACCGTGCCGAACTGGCTGGACATGATCCACAACTCACTCAGCGGCAAGTAACGGGAGCCGGATAATGGAACAGAATAAAGGTTTTTGGTATGCCGACTGGTCGTTCCCGATCTTTGTTGGCCTGCTCTCCTCCGGCGTCTTCGCCGGGACCCACATGTACTACCTGTACGGCATCGGCGCCTTTAACGAAGTGGCCTTCGTGGCGATGCTGAAGTCGGGGATTGATACCGGCGTTTACGGCGCGGTGGCGGCGTTTGGCGCCAGCTTCCTTTTCGCCCGCATCATCGAAGGGTCGCTGGTAGGGATCCTCGATATCGGCGGCGCGATACAGACCGGTATCGGTCTTGGCGTGCCGGCGCTGCTGCTCGGCGCGGGCTTTGTCTTCCCGGTGGCGAACTTCGCCGCGTCGCTGGTCACCGGCCTGGTCCTCGGCCTGGCGGTGGGCTACATCATCATTCTGGCGCGTAAGTTCACCATCAACCAGAGCGATTCCACCTACGGCGCCGACGTGATGATGGGGGCCGGTAACGCCTCCGGCCGCTTCCTCGGTCCCTTGATCATCCTCAGCGCAATGACCGCCTCGATTCCTATCGGGATTGGCTCGCTGGTTGGCGCACTGCTGTTCTACATCTGGCAGAAACCGATCACCGGCGGCGCCATCCTCGGGGCGATGATCCTCGGTTCCATCTTCCCGGTGGCGATTAGCTAAGCGCCCGATGGCGCTGCGCTTATCGGGCCTACAAGCCAGCGCGGTTTGTAGGCCGGATAAGGCGGTACGCCGCCATCCGTACACTCTTTTCATCAGGAGATAGCTATGTTTGATTTACTCCTGCGCCGCGCGCGCCTCGTCGACGATACCCTGACTGATATCGCCATTCAGGACGGGAAAATCGCGGCGCTGGGCGAGATTAGCGCGCCCTCCCGTAAAACCATTGAGCTGAACGGCAAGGTTTACGTCAGCGCTGGCTGGATTGACTCTCACGTTCACTGCTACCCGAATTCACCGATTTATCACGATGAGCCGGATAGCGTCGGCATCGCCACCGGCGTCACCACCGTGATCGATGCCGGCAGCACCGGCGCCGACGACGTCGATGACTTCTATCAACTGACCCGTAAAGCGGCGACGGAAGTTTATGCGCTGCTCAACATCTCCCGCGTCGGACTGATTGCGCAGAATGAGCTGGCCAATATGGCCAATATCGACGCCGCCGCGGTGAAGCAGGCGGTGCAGCGTCATCCCGACTTTATCGTCGGCCTGAAGGCGCGGATGAGCAGCAGCGTGGTGGGCGAAAACGGCATTACGCCGCTGGCGCGCGCCAAGGCCATTCAGCAGGAAAACGACGATCTGCCGCTGATGGTGCACATCGGCAATAACCCGCCGAACCTCGATGAAATCGCCGATCTGCTGAGCAGCGGCGACATCATTACCCACTGCTATAACGGCAAGCCGAACCGCATTCTGAATCCTGCCGGCGAGCTGCGCAGCTCTATTACTCGCGCTCTGCAGCGCGGCGTGCGTCTCGATGTCGGCCATGGCACCGCCAGCTTCAGCTTTGAGGTGGCGCGGCGGGCGATTGCGCTGGGCATTCTGCCGCACACCATTAGCTCCGATATTTACTGCCGCAACCGCATCGACGGCCCGGTGCGCTCGCTGGCGCTGGTGATGTCGAAATTCCTCGCCATCGGCATGACGCTGCCGCAGGTGATTGACTGCGTGACCGTCAGCGCCGCCGAAGGGCTGCGCCTGTCGCGTAAAGGGCGGCTGGAAGTGGGCTTCGACGCCGATTTAACGCTATTTAGCCTGGAGCACCGGCCCACGCTGCTGGTGGATGCCGAAAAAGAGAGCCTGCAGGCTGACAACATTCTGGTGCCGCTGGCCGCGATCCGCGCGGGCAAAGGCTATCTGACCGAACAAGGGAGCGCGGAACATGCCTTCGATTTTTGAGAAATACCATTTAAAACAGGTGATTAATACTTCTGGCCGCATGACGGCGCTGGGCGTTTCCACGCCGCGCCCGGAAGTGGTTGAAGCCGCGATGGCCGGTATGAACCAGTACTTTGAAATGAAAGACCTGGTGAATAAAACCGGCGAGTACATCGCCAAACTGTTGGATGTGGAAGGGGCGACCGTTGTCTCCTGCGCGTCGGCGGGGATTGCCCAGTCGGTAGCGGCGGTGCTGGTGAAAGACAGCGACTGGCTGCTGGAGAACCTGCACGTTACGCCGATTGAAAATAACGAAATCGTGTTGCCGAAGGGCCACAACGTCAACTTCGGCGCGCCGGTTGGCACCATGGTGGCGTTGGGCGGCGGTAAGCTGGTGGAAGCGGGCTACGCCAACGAATGTTCTGCCCAGCAGCTGGCGGCGGCGATCACTCCGCGCACCGCGGCGATTCTGTATATCAAATCCCACCACTGCGTGCAGAAAAGCATGCTCAACGTGGCGCAGGCCGCGGAAGTGGCGCGCCAGCATAACTTGCCGCTGATCGTCGATGCGGCGGCGGAAGAAGATCTGCAGTGCTACTACCGCATGGGCGCCGACCTGGTTATCTACAGCGGCGCGAAAGCGATTGAAGGGCCGACCAGCGGGCTGGTGATCGGCAAAACGCAGTACGTCGAGTGGGTTAAGCGCCAGTCGATGGGCATTGGCCGGGCGATGAAAGTGGGTAAAGAGGGCATTCTCGGCCTGACCTGCGCCATTGAACACTACCTGACGGCGAGCAAAGAGAGCGGCGAGCAGATGGTGGACAAGATGACGCCGTTTATCGAACAGCTCAATACTCTCAACGGCGTGACCGCGCGGGTGGTGTGGGACAGCGCGGGCCGTGATATCGCCCGCGCCGAAATTAAATTTGATGAAGTCACGACCGGTGTGAAGACCGGCGATCTGGTTAACGCGCTGAAGCAGGGTGAATACGCCATCTACTTCCGCGGCTATAAAGCGAATGAAGGCATTATCGAAGCCGATGTCCGCAGCGTAAACGCGGAGCAGCTGGCGGTGGTCGCTCGCCGCATCGCAGAAGTTCTGAATAAGGAGAAACAAGCATGAAACTGACCCCAAACTTTTACCGTGACCGCGTGTGCCTGAACGTCCTGGCGGGCAGCAAAGACAACGCCCGTGAAATTTACGACGCGGCGGAAGGTCACGTCCTGGTCGGCGTGCTCTCCAAAAACTATCCGGACGTCGCCAGCGCGGTGGCCGATATGCGCGACTACGCGAAGCTGATTGATAACGCGCTCTCCGTCGGGCTGGGGGCAGGCGATCCAAACCAGTCGGCGATGGTGAGCGAGATTTCTCGCCAGGTGCAGCCGCAGCACGTCAACCAGGTCTTCACCGGCGTGGCTACCAGCCGCGCGCTGCTCGGGCAGAACGAGACGGTGGTCAACGGCCTGGTCTCTCCCACCGGTACGCCGGGAATGGTTAAGATCTCCACCGGCCCGCTGAGCAGCGGCGCGGCGGATGGCATTGTGCCGCTGGAAACCGCCATCGCGCTGCTGAAAGACATGGGCGGCAGCTCCATCAAATACTTCCCGATGGGCGGCCTGAAGCACCGCGTCGAATTCGAAGCCGTCGCTAAAGCCTGCGCCGCGCACGATTTCTGGCTCGAGCCGACCGGCGGTATCGATCTGGAAAACTACAGCGAGATCCTGAAAATCGCCCTCGATGCCGGGGTGAGCAAAATCATCCCGCATATTTACAGCTCGATTATCGATAAAGCCAGCGGCAACACCCGCCCGGCCGATGTGCGCCAGCTGCTGGAGATGACAAAACAGTTAGTGAAGTAGTGCCCTTGCCCCTCACCCTCAAAGGGTGAGGAGCAGCTTATCCCACTGAACCATCAAGGAGTTGCTATGCCTGTCGCTCGTCATCTGCTTGTCGCTTCACTGTCCCTGTTTGCCGCCGCCGCGGGCGCCGCGCAAACCCACTATGCCTGGGTAGGCACCTATAACCCCAATGGCGAAGGTCTGTATCGCTTTACCGTCGATGCCAAAACCGGCGCCCTGCGCGATAAGACGCTGGTGAGCTCGTTGCCGAATGTCGCGCAGTTAACCGTGTCGCGCGATGGCAAAACGCTGTATGCCGCCAGTGAAGTCGAAAAAGGCGTGGTGCAGGCGTGGCGCATTGAAAAGAACGGCGAGCTGACCGCGCTCAGCCAGGTCGCCTCCGGCGGCGCCGGGCCGGTGTATCTCTCCCTGACGCCGGACGGTAAGCATCTGCTGGTGGCTAACTATGTCAGCGGCAGTATCGCCGTGCTACCGGTGCAAGAAGATGGTAGCCTGGCTGAGGCGGTGGACAGGCATCAGGATGAAGGCCCGGCAGGCGCCGAACGCCCGGCGGCGGCCGTCGAGGGCAGCTTCGCCATCAGCGATCACAACGGCCCGCATGCCCATATGATCGCCGCCGATCCCAGCGGGAAATACGTTTACTCTACCGATCTGGGGCTGGATCGGATCTATCAGTATCGGCTGGATAGCGCCAGCGGCAAGCTAACGCCGAACGATCCGCCGTTTATCGCCGCCTCGTCGCCGGGAGCCGGCCCGCGCCACTTCGTCTTTACGCCACAGGGCGACGGCCTGTGGCTGATTAACGAGGAAGCGTCGACGCTGACCTTCTATCATCTGGATAAGCAAAGCGGCCTGCTGCGTGAAGGCAAAACTGTCTCCGCGCTGCCGGAAGGGTATAAAGGCACCAGCTTTGCCGCCGGACTTGTGTTGAGCAACGATGGCAAACAGCTATATGTCGCCAACCGCCTGCATAACAGCATTGCCCACTTCACGGTGCTGGCCGACGGCAGGCTGAGTCACCAGGAAGATATCTGGACGCGTGGCGATTATCCCCGCACTCTGACGCTGGATAATCAGGGACAGTGGCTGTACGTCATGAACCAGCGTAGCGATAATATTACCCGCTTCAGCGTGGCGCCGAAGGATGGCAAATTAACCTTTGCCTCCGACTATACGCCGGTCGGTAGCCCATCGCAGATGGTGATATCCGCCCAACCCTGAGCCGTAATTACAAGGAACTGACATGCGATTTCCCAACCAACGCTTAGCGCAACTCTTCACCCTGCTGCGAAATGAAACGCTGCCGCAGGATGAGCTGGCGCAACGCCTGTCGGTTTCCACCCGTACCGTGCGCGCCGATATTACCGCCCTGAATACGCTGCTGGCGCAATATGGCGCGCAGTTTATCCTTAACCGCGGCAGCGGTTATCAGCTGAAGATAGATAATCCGACGAGTTTCCAGGCGCTGGAGGAGACCGCGCCGAAGGCGCAGCACGTGCCGCGTACCGCCCAGGATCGCATCACGTTTCTGCTGGTGCGTTTCCTGACCTCGGCGTTCTCTATCAAGCTGGAAGATCTGGCGGATGAGTGGTTCGTCAGCCGCGCCACGCTGCAAAATGACATGGTTGAGGTGCGCGAGCGCTTCCAGCGCTATCAGCTGACTCTTGAAACCCGCCCGCGCCACGGCATGAAGCTGTTCGGCAGCGAGGTGTCAATTCGCGCCTGCCTGACCGACCTGCTGTGGGAGCTGACCCAGCAAGGCGATATCGCGCCGCCGATCGGCGCCGAGGCCTTTGCGGCGGAGGTGCCAGCGCTGCTGGAGCCGGTGCTGCAGGAGACGCTCACGCGGCATCATATTCGCCTCACCGACGCCGGCGAGCGCTTTGTCTGCCTGTATGGCGCGGTGGTGGTGCGCCGCGTCAGCGAAGGCTACCCGCTGGCCGAATTCAGCGCTGAAGATGTGGCGCAGAACGTCCGCGACGCCGCGCGCGAGCTGACGGGTGAGCTGCAGCGGCTGGCCGGGAAACCTTTATCGCCCGCCGAAGAAGAGTGGCTATGCGTGCATATCGCGGCCCGTCAGGTGCAGGATGTCGATCCGGAAACTATCAGCGCCGACGATGATGAAGCGCTGGTCAATTACATCCTGCGCTACATCAACAGCCAGTATAACTACAACCTGCTGGACGACGCCCAGCTGCATGCCGATCTGCTGACCCACATTAAAACCATGATCACCCGGGTGCGCTACCAGATCATGATCCCCAATCCGCTGCTGGATAACATCAAACAGCACTACCCGATGGCCTGGGATATGACCCTGGCCGCGGTCTCCAGCTGGGGGAAATATACTCCGTACACCATCAGCGAAAACGAAATCGGCTTTCTGGTACTGCATATCGGCGTTGGGCTGGAGCGCCACTACAACATCGGCTACCAGCGTCAGCCGCAGGTGCTGCTGGTGTGCGATACCAGCAATGCGATGGTACGGATGATCGAGGCGATCCTGCAGCGTAAATATCCGCAGCTGGAGATCGCCGCTACCATCTCCCAGCGCGAGTACGAACAGCGGGACGCGATCGAGGCGGATTTCGTTATCTCAACGGTGCGGATCGGCGAAAAAGACAAGCCGGTGGTGACTATCGCGCCGTTCCCCACCGACTATCAGCTGGATCAAATCGGCAAGCTGGTGCTGGTGGACCGTACCCGTCCGTGGATGCTGAATAAGTACTTCGATGCCGCCCACTTCCGGGTGGTGGATAAGCCGATGGATCAGCAAACGCTGTTCGCCGAGCTGTGCCAGCAGCTGGAGCAAGAAGGTTTTGTCGATGCGGAGTTTCATGCTTCGGTGGTGGAACGTGAAGCGATCGTCAGCACCATGTTGGGGGATGGCATTGCGCTGCCGCACTCCCTGGGGCTGCTGGCGAAAAAGACGGTGGTTTATACCGTTATCGCCCCGCAGGGCATCGCCTGGGGCGACGAAACCGCCCATCTCATCTTCCTGCTCGCTATCAGCAAGCGCGAGTATGAAGAGGCGATGGCGATCTACGATATTTTCGTGACTTTCCTGCGCGAGCGCGCCATGAGTCGCCTCGCCGCGACCCGCAGCTTCGATGAGTTTAAAACGGTGGCGATGGAGTGCGTCAGCCGGTTTTGAGAGGCGTTTTCCAGATTCGAGTGTAATTCAAATGTAATGCTATACTGCATTACAAAATTCCCCTTTCCGGAGGCATAATGGCCACGCTCAATGTTCGACTGGACGATAAACTCAAAAAAGAGGCTTATGCCGTGCTGGAGAAACTCGATATGACACCAACGGAGGCGGTACGCCTGCTGTTTCAATACATTGCGGAAAATGGCCGCATGCCGGTGAAAAGTATGACCATCAGTGATGGCGAAGCGGCGTTATTACGCACCGTTCGCGAACGGCTGGAAAACCCACGGCCGGGGGTTAAGGTGAGTCTGGATGACCTATGAACTGGCGTTTGATCCACGAGCCTGGCGCGAATGGCAGAAGCCTGGCGAGACGGTCAAAAAACAGTTCAAAAATAAGCTCCAGCAGATTGTGCAGAATCCGCGAATTGAGTCGACCAGGCTGAGCGATTTACCGGATTGCTACAAAATCAAGCTTAAGGCGTCAGGTTATCGGTTGGTGTATCAAGTACGAGATAGTGTGGTGGTGGTTTACGTTATTGCCATTGGCAAAAGAGAGAAAGCGGCCGTTTATCATCAGGCGAATAAACGGCTCTAAACGCTATCGCAAATGATGTACGACCTGGTTGCTGCTGCCGCGCCAGATAAGCGCCGGATCTTTCAAATCCTGCACAAACTTACCGTCAACCAGCACGTTAATCAGGTTCACCACCTGCATTTGCGCCTCATTCAGCTCATCAAGTTTATAGCCGGTCCAGACCCAGATATCTTTGCCGGGGCATTCGGCGCGCACGCGCTGAACCAACTTTAAAATATCCGTGACGTTCTGCGGATGCAGCGGATCGCCGCCGGAGAGCGAAAGCCCCTGGCGTTTGATGCGGGTGTCGTTGAGGTCGGCGATGATACGGTCGGCCATCTCAGCGGTAAACGGCATACCGGAGTTCACCCGCCAGGTGCTTTTGTTGTAGCAGCCGGGGCACTCGTGGACGCAGCCGGAGACAAACAGGGTGCAGCGGGTGCCGGGGCCGTTGACGATGTCGACGGGGTAGTACTGGTGATAATTCATTTTCGCTTCTCAATTAACGCCAGAGCGGCGTTGGCTGCGCTCACTCATCCCAGTCACGTACTGAATGTACGCTCCTGGGGATTCCTTCGTTTGCCGCCTTGCTCTGACGTTAATTGCTTTGCGAAAACGGAGGAATGCGGCCATTTCCTGGCGTCGCTGCGCTCGGCCGGGCTACAACAGTGGTAGTGGTAGCCCGGATAAGGCGCTGCGCGCCGCTATCCGGGAACGGCTCCTTAGTGGCCAAACGGCTACGGGGCCGGTCCCTTCTCCCCGTTGGGGAGAGGGTGAGGGGCTAAACCAGCTGGAATTAACCAATCTGCCCATTACCCAGGTGCTTCACGCGGCGCTTCACTTCTTCCTGCTTGCCGGCGTTGAACGGCCGCGCGTCCGGGCTGCCGAGATAACCGCACACCCGGCGGGTAACGGAAACGCGGGCGGCGTCGTGGTTACCGCATTTCGGGCAGGTAAAGCCCTTGCTGGTGCACTCGAACTCGCCGGTAAAACCGCACTCGTAGCACTCATCGATCGGCGTATTGGTCCCGTAGTACGGCACGTGCTGATAGCTGTAATCCCACACGTCTTCCAGCGCCTTGAGGTTATGCTGGATATTCGGGTACTCGCCGTAGCAAATGAACCCCCCGTTGGCCAGCGGCGGGTACGGCGCTTCGAAATCGATCTTGTCGTACGGGTTGACCTTCTTCTCCACGTCGAGGTGGAAGCTGTTGGTGTAGTAACCTTTGTCGGTTACCCCTTCCACCACGCCAAACTCGGCGGTGTCGAGACGGCAGAAGCGATCGCACAGGTTTTCGCTCGGCGTGCTGTACAGGCTAAAGCCGTAGCCGGTTTCTTCCTTCCACAAATCGACGGCGTCGCGCAGGCGCTGGACGATGGCTACGCCTTTTTCACGCAGCGCCTCGCTGTCGTACATATGCTGGTTGCCGTACAGCGCATTGATGGTTTCATGGATACCGATATAGCCCAGAGAAATGGACGCGCGGCCGTTTTTGAAGATCTCGGAGACGTCGTCGTCGGCTTTCAGCCGCACGCCGCAGGCGCCTTCCATATACAGGATCGGCGCCACGCGAGCCTTCACTCCTTCCAGGCGGGCGATACGGGTCATCAGCGCTTTGCGCGCCAGCTGCAGGCGCTCGTCCAGCAGCGCCCAGAAGGCGGCTTCATCGCCTTTCGCTTCCAGGGCGATGCGCGGCAGGTTGAGACTGATCACGCCGAGGTTATTGCGTCCATCATGCACCTGCTCGCCGTTCTCGTTTTCCCATACCCCGAGGAAGCTGCGGCAGCCCATCGGCGTTTTAAACGACCCGGTGACTTTCACCACCTGATCGTAGTTGAGGATATCCGGGTACATGCGCTTGCTGGCGCACTCCAGCGCCAGCTGTTTGATGTCGTAGTTCGGGTCGCCGAACTTATGGTTCAGGCCGTCGCGGATCGCGAACACCAGTTTCGGGAACACCGCAGTTTTGCGATTTTTACCGAGGCCGGCAATGCGGTTGCGCAGAATCGACTGCTGGATCAGCCGCGATTCCCAGCTGGTGCCAAGGCCGAACCCGAAGGTGACGAACGGCGTCTGGCCGTTGGCGGTATGCAGTGTGTTAACCTCATACTCCAGCGACTGGAAGGCGTCGTAGCACTCTTTTTCGGTACGGGCGCGGGCATAGCCTTCGGCATCCGGGATCTGCCACTCTTCGGCGATTTTGCGATGCTTTTTGAAGCTTTCGCTGACGAACGGCGCCAGCACTTCATCGATGCGGTTGATGGTGGTGCCGCCGTAAATATGGCTGGCGACCTGGGCGATGATCTGCGCCGTCACCGCGGTGGCGGTAGAGATAGACTTCGGCGGCTCGATCTCCGCGTTGCCCATCTTAAAGCCCTGGGTCAGCATGCCTTTCAGGTCGATCAGCATGCAGTTGAACATCGGGAAGAAGGGCGAGTAATCGAGGTCATGATAGTGGATCATGCCGCGTTCGTGAGCCATCACCACATCGTGGGGCAGCAGGTGCTGCCGGGCGTAGTGCTTGGCGACGATCCCGGCCAGCAGGTCGCGCTGGGTCGGGATGACTTTACTGTCCTTGTTGGCGTTTTCGTTGAGCAGCGCGGAGTTGGTCTGCTCGACGAGGCCGCGGATCTCCTGATTGAGGCGGCCGCGCTTCTCACGCTGGCTATCGCGGTCATGGCGATACTCAATGTAGGCGCGCGCCAGCTGCTTATAGGGGCCGGACATCAGCTGGTTTTCCACCGCGGTCTGGATCTCGTTGATGTCGACCTGGGCGCGGCCCTGCATTTGTTGGCTAACGACTTCTGCGACGGTGGCGCAATAGTCTGCGTCATCGACTCCCGCTGCTTTAGCTGCACGCAGAATTGCTTCCTGAATGCGCTCTGAGTTGAACGGCACTTTACAGCCATCACGTTTCATCACATGCGGTGTCATGATCACTCCATATATAGAACAGGTTATCCACAGAGGCGGAGGTTATCCCGAAGGCGCTGCACGCTACGGCTCGTGCTGTTTACCTTCGGATCCGGCCCGTTTTATCCACATCTCATCACCGCCAGACATCGACAAGATATGGTGACATAATAGACGATTAATACAACATGTTGGGCCGAGGCGCATTTTAAGTTCTATATGTAGTGATTTGCATCAAAGATGTTTGCGATTTTATTGACCCAGAACAAGGTAAAAAGGTGAGAGTACGGATGATGGGCGCTGGCGATAAATGTAAATTTAGGCGCTTAAAATATAAGCAAAAATCGAGCCCGTTCAGGCATGAAACGGGCAAATATTCAGGCAATCAACGTATCGTTAAGCAGATCGACCAGCAGTAGCAGGGCATAGCGAGCCTGCTGCGGGTCAGCGGGCAGCGGCAGGATGGCGCTGGCCATATCGCCAAGGGCGTGCTGTTCCGGCGTCAGAGCAATAATGGTCACTCCCTGCGTGCGCGCCTGCAAGGTGGCGCTTTGCAACACAGGGTTGGCCTCGGCAGTGGCCAGCACCAGCAGCAGATGATCGTCATTGAGGGTGCTGGCGGTCAGCCGCATCAGCGCCGCATCCTGACAGAGATTAATCGCGATGCCGGAGGGCAGTAGCTGATGCTGGAGCAGCGCGGCCAGCGTCACGTCCTGGGCGCCAAGGGCGAAGCAGTGTACCGCACGGGCGCTCAGCAGGCGCGATTTACACTTTTCCACCGCCGCTTCCGCGGTATGGCCGAGCTGACGAGTTAGGGTAACGCCAAGGCTGCTAAGTTTGTCGCGCCAGGCGACGGGCAGGGCGGCGCTGTCCGGCGTAAGCCAGCTGGCGCGCCGTTCGCTGGCCTGCGCCAGCTGTTTACGCAGATCACGAATATCATCGCAGCCCACCGAGCGGGCGAAGCGGGTAATGGTGGCAGGGCTGACCCCCGCGCTGGCTGCCAGCTCGTCAATAGAGGCGCTGGCGGTAAAGCTTAGATTTTGTAGAATAAAGGTGGCGACGCGCGACTCCTGGGCACTAAAGCGGCGCATTCCTTCCTGCAGCTGACCTACGATATCCATCCTCATGTTCCCTTTGGCAAAACCCGCATTTGAAAATATTTTTCAATTATCGACTGTCTCTCTTTATAGCACTCACGACGCATATTTCCTATGGTCAGAGCAGTAAAGGGTGACGCCTTGGCGATAAAAATGCGCAAAAATTGAGCCTCGATCACATCGGTGAAAATTATTTTCATATAGCCTTCACTATCACACAATATTAACAATATAGTCGTCCAGGCCCTGAGGGCTGAAGCGATAACACGTAAAGGGGAAGCGCAATGCCACGAATCGTACTCTGTTGTGCCGCAGGCATGTCGACCAGCATGCTGGTGAACAAAATGAAAGCAGAAGCCCAGCAGCGTGCGCTGGCGCTGGAAATCTATGCGGTGGCGGTGGCGGAATTTGAACGCGAATTGCCAAACGCCGACGTCATCCTGCTCGGGCCGCAGGTTAAATATGAAGCCGGACGGCTAACCGCGCTGGCCGCGCCGCAGGGCAAGGCGGTGGCGGTGATCGATATGGCTGACTACGGCATGATGCGCGGCGCCGCGGTGTTGGATAAAGCGCTAGCCCTGCTCGAACACTAATTTTCTCATCCCGTTTTTCATCATCATCACGTGCGGTTCTGGCGATCGCGCGCGGCGCTCTGTATGCCGAAAATCCGAAAAGAGGACACTATGCAAGCACTGAAAATTGCCGTTATCGGCGGCGGCAGCAGCTACACGCCGGAGCTTATTGAAGGGATTATCGTTCGTTACGAGCAGCTTCCGGTCACAGAGCTGGCGCTGGTAGATGTCGAATCCGGCCGGGAAAAGGTGGAGATCATCGCCGCGCTGACCCGGCGGATGCTGAAACATAAAGGGCTGGAGCAGGTGGCGGTCAGCGTCCACTTTACGCTCGATGAGGCCATCCGCGGCGCCAGCTTTGTGCTGACCCAACTGCGTGTCGGACAGCTGGCGGCGCGCGCCGCCGATGAGCGGCTGGGTCTCAAGTACCACCTGCTGGGCCAGGAGACCACCGGCGTCGGCGGTTTTGCCAAGGCGCTGCGGACGATCCCGGTGATCCTTGAGGTGGCGCGCAAAGTGGAACAGCTGGCGCCGGAAGCGTTCATTCTCAACTTTACTAATCCGGCGGGGATCGTCACCGAGGCGGTCAGCCGCTACAGCAAGGCGAAGATCATCGGCCTGTGCAACGTGCCGATCAACATGCAGCACATGATCGTCGGGATGCTGGGCGCCCAGGAGTCCGAAGTAAAACTGCGCTTTGCCGGGCTCAACCATATGGTCTGGGTGCATAAGGTGCTACAGGGGCGCGAGGATGTCACCGGCAAGGTGATCGACATGCTGTGCGACGGTAAGGCGCTGTCGATGAACAACATTAAAGAGCTGCCGTGGCCGGCGGAATTCCTGCGCGCGCTGAAGGCGATTCCGTGCCCCTATCATCGCTATTTTTGGCTGACGCCGGCGATGCTGGCGGAAGAGATCGCCGCGGCGAAAACCAAGGGCACCCGCGCCGAACAGGTGATGAAAGTCGAGCAGGAGCTGTTTGCGCTGTACGCCGACCCGCAGCTGGAAGAAAAACCGGAGCAACTGAGCTTTCGCGGCGGCGCCTACTACTCGGAGGTGGCCGTCGAGCTTATCAACGCGATCTACAACAACCTGGGCGCGGAGATGGTGGTGAATACCCGCAACAACGGCGCGATTCATGGTCTGGATGATGATGCGGTGGTGGAAACCAACAGCATTATTGATGCGCAAGGGGCGCGGCCGCTGGCGTTCGGCCCGCTGCCGCCGGCGATGAACGGCCTGACCCAGCAGGTGAAAGCCTTCGAGCGGTTGACGATTGAAGCCGCGGTACACGGCTGTCGCGAAAGCGCACTGCTGGCGCTGGTGACCAACCCGCTGGTCGGTAACGTCACCGATGCCCAGGCGCTGCTGGATGAAGTATTAACCATCAACCGTCAATGGCTGACGCAATTTAACTGACCGCTATTTCCCCTCGGGAGCACACCATGTCGAATACAAGCTGGATTGAACGTTACGTCATGCCGGCGGCGCTGAGAATCGCCGGGCAAAAGCACGTCCTGTCGGTGCGCGACGGCATCATTCTCAATATGCCGTTTATGTTGATTGGCTCATTCTTCCTGATTTTCGCCTACCTGCCGATCCCCGGCTATGCCGATATGATGAGCAGCCTGTTTGGCGAGGTCTGGCGCGATAAAATGTTGTACCCGGTGAAAGCGACCTACGACATCATGGCGCTGATTTCCAGCTTCGGCATCGCCTACCGGCTGGCGGAGAAGTATCGCACTCTCGATCCGCTGAGCGCTGGAGCGATGTCGCTGGTGGCCTTCATGATGACGATCCCGCAGAACACGCTGTTTACGCCGGTACACGGCGCGGCGGAGGTGATTAAAGGGGTGATCCCGGTGAGTATGGTCGGCAGCCAGGGGCTGTTTGTCGCCATTGTCATTTCGCTGCTGTCGACGGAGATTTATCGTTTGGTCGCCAGCCGCAATCTCGTTATCCGCATGCCGGACGGCGTGCCGCCGGCAGTGGCGAAATCATTCCTCGCCCTGATCCCCGGCTTCTGCGTGCTGGCGGTGGTGCTGGCGCTGCGCCTGGCGGTCGAGGCCTCGCCGTTCGGCGACATCAACAGTATGATCGCCACCCTGATTGGTATTCCGATGCACCACGTCGGCGGTACGCTGCCGGGCATGATTATTTCAGTCATTTTGATTGGTATTTTGTGGACCCTGGGCCTGCACGGCGACGCGATCGTACTGGTGTTTATCCAGCCGGTATGGCTGTCGAATATGTCCGAGAACCTGACGGCCTTCCAGAACGGTCAGCCGATCCCGCATATCATTACTCAGCAGTTTTACGATCTGTGGATTGCCCCCGGAGGTACCGGCGCGCTGCTGGGGCTGGTGATTTTTATGTTGCTGCGTAGCCGTAGCCAGCAGATGAAGCAGCTGGGGAAAATTGCCGCGCCCGGGGCATTGTTTAACATCAGCGAGCCGATGGTGTTTGGCATCCCGCTGGTGATGAACCCGTACTTTTTCCTGCCGTTTATTTTAACGCCGGTGCTGCTGGTGATCGTGTCCTATACCGCGATGGCGACCGGGCTGGTGGCGCCGCCCGCCGGAATCGCGCTGCCGTTCACCACGCCGATCTTCATCAGCGGCTATCTGGCGACCGGAGGGCATATCTCCGGCACGGTGCTGCAGGTGGTGAATTTAGCGATTTCGCTGGTGGTCTACTATCCGTTCTTCCGCGCCTGGGATCGGCTAAAGGCAAAAGAAGAGCACGCCTCGGCGCAACCACAAGCGAGCGCTGCGATTGCTGATGCCGACCGCGCATAACTTCCAGCCTGACGAATCGTAGCCCCGGTGAGCGTTGCGCCACCGGGGAAAAGCGTTATCCCTGCAGCCACCATATCGCTTCGAACGGCCGCAGCGTCAGCCCGGTCGGGCGCGGGGTGGTCTCGGCATAGTTGCTGATGATCATCTTCCACTCGCCCGGGGCCTCAGCGGGCTGCCAGGCCTGCAGCTCGCGGCTCAGGTTAGCGGCGACTACCAGCGTTTGCCCCTGCCACTGACGACGATAGCACCACAGCGACGGATGCTCCGGCAGCAGATCCTCGTAATCACCCCAGGTCAGTAGCGGCAGGGTTTTACGCAGCGTAATCAGCTGCTGATAGGTATAAAACACCGAATCGGGGTCCGCCAGCGCCGCCTCGACGTTGATCTCCTGGTAATTATCGCCAAGGCCGATCCACGGCTCACCGTCGCTGAAGCCACCGTTCTCGCCGGCGTGCCACGGCATCGGCGTGCGGCTGTTGTCGCGCGACTTGCTGGCGAGGATCGCCAGCAGTTCGTCCGGGCTTTGCCCCTGCGCCGCACGTTCGATAAACATATTGTGGCTTTCGACGTCACGGTAATCGCTGATGCTGCTGAAGTGCGGATTGGTCATGCCGATCTCTTCGCCCTGGTAGATATAGGGCGTGCCCTGCATGCCGTGCAGCACCATCGCCAGCATCTTCGCCGCCGTCACCCGGTACTCGCCTTCGTCGCCAAAGCGCGACACGATGCGCGGCTGATCGTGGTTACACCAGAACAGCGCGTTCCACGCCCGATTGTGCATTCCCTGCTGCCAGTGGCGGAACAGCGCCTTCAGCGCCACATAGTCCGGGCGGGCGAGGGTCCATTTCTCTCCGCCGGGATAATCGACTTTTAAATGGTGGAAGTTAAAGGTCATCGACAGCTCGCGGCCGTCCAGCGCGGCGTACTGCTGGCAGTGCTCCAGCGAGGTGGAGGACATCTCGCCGACGGTCATCAGGTTACGCGGGGTGAAGACATCGCGGCTCATCTCCTGCAGGAACTCATGCACCCGCGGGCCGTCGGTATAGAAGCGGCGGCCATCCCCGTCCAGATCGCAGGGAAAGGTCTGGTCTTTTGAGATCAGGTTGACCACGTCGAGGCGCAGACCGTCGACGCCGCGGTCAGCCCAGAATTCGCAGACCTTTTTCAGCTCGGCGCGCACCGCCGGATTCTCCCAGTTGAGATCCGCCTGCTCAATGGCGAACAGGTGCAGATAATACTGCCCGCTGTCGGCGTGCCACTGCCAGGCGTTACCGCCAAATTTAGAGCGCCAGTTGTTCGGCAGGGCGTCCGGTTCGCCATCGCGCCAGATATAGAACTGGCGGTAGGGACTCTCCTTATTCAGCGACTGACGGAACCATTCATGTTCGGTCGACGTGTGGTTCAGCACCATATCCAGCACGATGCGGATGCCGCGGGCCTTTGCCTCCGTCACCAGGGCGTCAAAGTCGGCCATCGTGCCGTAGGAGGGATCGATGGCGGTGTAGTTCGCCACATCGTAGCCGTTATCCACCTGCGGTGAGACGTAGAACGGCGTCAGCCAGATGGCGTCGACCCCAAGCTTTTGCAGATAGTCGAGGCGGGAGGTGACGCCGCGCAGGTCGCCGGTACCGCTGCCGGTGGTATCCTGAAAACTCTTCGGATAGATTTGATAAATAACGCCGTTTTGCCACCAGTGGGGGAGATGATTCATAGTACTTTCCTGCTGCAACGAGGGGCGCCAAAGGCGCCCCGAAAGAAGAAGTTAGACAATCTGCAAGGTGCCCTGACGGTACTTGCGCTGATACACCACGCTGGTGAGGATAATCGGCACCACCACCGCGATAGCCATCGCCATGGCGTACACCTGCCAGTAGGTAGGCTGGATGGAGAGGATCCCCGGCAGGCCGCCGACGCCGATGCCGTTCGCCAGCACGCCGTTCAGGCCGCACAGCAGGCCGGCGAGGCCAGAGCCAATCATTGCGCACAGCATCGGGAAGCGGTATTTCAGGTTGATACCGTACATCGCTGGCTCGGTGACCCCGAGATAGGCGGAGATCGCCGCCGGTACCGAGATTTCACGTTCATTCTGCTTGCGGCTGGCGATGATGATGCCAACCACCGCCGACGCCTGGGCAATATTCGACAGCGCAATCAGCGGCCATACCGGGGTACCGCCCATGCTCTGGATCATCTGCATATCGATAGCGAGGGTGGTCTGGTGGACACCGGTAATCACCAGCGGCGCGTAGAGGAAGCCGAACAGCGCGGCGCCGATCGGCGCGAAGCTGCCGGTTAACAGATGGCGTACCGCGAAGGCCACGCCGTCGCCGATCAGGCGGCCGAACGGACCGATAATGGCGTGCGCGAGGAACACCGCGAGGATCAGCGAGCAGACCGGGACAATCACCAGGTAGAGGTAGTCAGGCACAATGCGCTTGAGGCGCGTCTCGATAAAGCCTAAGGCCAGGCCAGCCAGCAGGGCCGGGATCACCTGCGCCTGGTAGCCGACTTTGGCAATGGTAAACAGGCCGAAGTTCCACACCTCCGGCACCTGCTGGCCGAGGAGATAGGCGTTCATCAGCTGCGGGGAGACGAGGGTGACGCCAAGGACGATCCCGAGGATCGGCGTGCCGCCCATCTTCTTCACCGCTGACCAGCAGATCCCCACCGGCAGATAGAAGAAGATCGCCTCGCCAATCAGCCACAGGAAGTCATAGATGGTTTTCAGCGACGGGTGCATCTGGGCCAGCGTCTGGCCATTGCTCATGGGCAGGTCGCCGATAACGTTGCGGAAACCGAGGATCAGACCGCCGCTGATCAGGGCCGGCAGCAGGGGAAAGAAGATCTCGGCGAAGTGCGAGATTAATTGTTCATGCCACTTCATATTTTGCCGCGCGGCCTGCTTGACCTGCTCTTTGTCGGCGGAGGTCTGGCCGGTGGTCGCCAGCAGGGCCTTGTAGTAATCGCCCACCTCGGTGCCGATGACCACCTGGAACTGGCCGGCGTTAGTGAAGCATCCCTTCACCATGCGCAGCTGCTCAATCTCTTTTGGTCTGGCGATGGCCGGGTCGTTCAGCACAAAGCGCAAACGGGTAATACAGTGGCTGACGGTGGCGATGTTACCGCGCCCGCCCACCAGTTCGATCAGTTTATCGATGTCCTGCTGGTTTACTTTGCTCATGATGAAGCCTCAAAAACAGAGGGGAGAGATGCCGTTTTTACCTTGAGGGCATCCTAACCGTTCCGCTTAATTTGCAAAATGGGAACGTTCCCGAAACCCGGCGACGATCACATAAATCGCCCGAGCGAGATTAATTGAGGGCGGCGGGAATCACGATCTGGCGGGGATCGACGCTGCCGGCGATCTGCTCGATCAACTGCCGGGCGGCCCGGCGTCCGGACTCGGCATAGCCCGGATCGACGGTCAAGATTTCCGGGTGGAGAAACTTCATCAGCGGCGTGCTGCCGACGCTGGCGAGCTGCAGCGCATCGCGACCCTGCTGCTGGAGGTACTTGCTGGCGCCGAGGGCGAGGGTATCCGTCGCGCAGACCAGGGCGCTGGTTTCAGCCGTCAGCACGCTGGCGACGGTGTCATATCCCTGCTTCATGCCCAGCCCCGGCAGGGCGGCGGTGGGCGTCAGACGATGCTTTTTACAGAAGGCGAGGTAGGCCAGATGGCGGCGTTCGCCGGTGGTGACGTCGCTGTGCGGTACGCCAAGAAAACTGATGTGGCGGTGTCCGCGATCGTAGAGCCGCTGCATCAGCAGCGTGATGGCCCCCTCGTCGTCATAGCACACCGAGGCGAAGCCGGGAGCGTCGCGGGCCATCAGCACCAGGGTGTCGCGCCAGGGGGCGAGCATCGCTTCGTCGATGCCGGTAAAACCGAACAGTACCACGCCGTCAATATTGCGCCGGGCGAGCATGCCGAGATGCTCCTCCACCAACGCCGGGGAGAACTGGCTCTCCATCATAATCGGATCGTAACCCTGCTCATAAAAGGCGGGCAGCATGGTCTGCACGGCAAGGTTTTCCGACAGCGAATCGAGACGGGTGACGATAATCGCCACCACTTTATCGCTCTGGCCGCGCATGGCGCGGGCGGAACGGGAGGGCGAGAAACCGTGCTGCTGCATCACCGCTTCGACGCGCTCGCGGGTCCGTTCGCTGACCCCGCTCTCGTTGTTAAGGACGCGGGATACCGTCGATTTCCCTACGCCGCTTAAGCGCGCGATATCTTTGATGGTCAGCCGGTTCTGCATGCGGAATTCTCGTCAGGGATGGTAGAAGTGAGCCTAATGCTACTCAACCAAACCGCAATGAGCAAAGTCTGGTTTACGTTCGGTTTAGTTGCGCGGGTTTATCATCGCCATTATTGCCACACAATCCTCAGCGAGGGCGCTATAATTCGCGCCGTTTATATTCACTTACCGGAGATAGTTATGGACCCCGATCCCACTCCTCATCCTCGACGGAGCAACCTTTCTTTCCGGTAAGCCTGTTTAACACTGCTTTACCGGAAAGCGTAAAGCAGTGACGTCCTTGATGTCCCTGCCATAAAAATAACATGCCTGACAGGTAGGTTTTGCTACGCCCGTCGGCAACGCTGCGTTCGCTTTGGCGAGCGCGGAGGGACTGTTTATGCTGAAAAATTATACCCGGCAGCTGTTCGCGCAGCTTAGCCGCCATCTGCCACGTCGTTTAGTCCAGCGCGATCCGCTGCCGGACGCCCGCCATCTGGCGAGTGGCCCCATTCCTGAATCGCTTGGTCAGCATTGCCTGAACGTGGCGGCGATGGACGACCAGGAGATCTGGCGCGCCTTTGACAGCCACCCTGAAGGGCTCAATGAAGGCGAAGTGGCGGCGAAAATTCTCAAACATGGTGACAACCAGATCCCGGCGCAGAAGCCCTCCCCGTGGTGGGTGCATCTGTGGACCTGCTATCGCAACCCGTTCAACCTGCTGCTGACCGTGCTCGGCATCGTCTCCTATTCCACCGAGGATCTGTTCGCCGCCGGGGTTATCGCCCTGATGGTGGGGATCTCGACATTGCTCAATTTCATCCAGGAGGCGCGCTCGACCAAAGCGGCGGATGCGCTGAAGGCGATGGTGAGCAACACCGCCACCGTGCTGCGGGTGGTGAACGAGCAGGGGGAGAGCCGCTGGCTGGAGCTGCCTATCGACCAGCTGGTGCCGGGCGACATTATCCGGTTGTCGGCGGGGGATATGATCCCGGCGGACCTGCGTATCCTGCAGGCGCGGGATTTATTCGTCGCCCAGGCCTCGCTGACCGGCGAATCGCTGCCGGTGGAGAAAGTGGCCCGCAGCCGCGATCCGCTGCAGCAAAACCCGCTGGAGTGCGACACCCTGTGCTTTATGGGCACCAACGTGGTGAGCGGCTCGGCGCAGGCCATCGTCTTCGCCACCGGCGGCCGCACCTGGTTTGGCCAGCTGGCCGGCCGCGTCAGTGAACAGGAGAGCGAGCCGAACGCCTTTCAGAAAGGCATCAGCCGGGTCAGCATGCTGCTGATCCGCTTTATGCTGGTGATGGCCCCGGTGGTGCTGCTGATCAATGGCTACACCAAAGGCGACTGGTGGGAGGCGGCGCTATTCGCGCTGTCGGTGGCGGTCGGCTTGACGCCGGAGATGCTGCCGATGATCGTCACTTCGACGCTGGCGCGCGGGGCGGTGAAGCTGTCGAAGCAAAAGGTCATCGTGAAGCACCTCGACGCCATTCAGAATTTCGGCGCGATGGACATCCTCTGCACTGATAAAACCGGCACCCTGACCCAGGATAAGATTGTGCTGGAGAACCATACCGACGTCTCCGGCAAGGTCTGCGAGCGGGTACTGCATGCCGCCTGGCTCAACAGCCACTACCAGACCGGCCTGAAAAACCTGCTCGACACCGCGGTGCTGGACGGGGTTGAGCTGGATGCCGCCCGCGGGCTGGCGGAACGCTGGCAGAAGGTAGATGAGATCCCCTTCGACTTCGAACGCCGCCGCATGTCGGTGGTGGTGAAGGAGGATGACGCCGCGCATCAGCTGATCTGCAAAGGGGCGCTGCAGGAGATCCTCAACGTCTCGACCCAGGTGCGCTACAACGGCGATATCGTACCGCTGGACGACACCATGCTGCGCCGCATTCGCCGGGTGACCGATACCCTCAACCGTCAGGGACTGCGGGTGGTGGCGGTGGCGACCAAATACCTGCCGGCCCGCGAAGGCGACTACCAGCGCGCCGATGAGTCGGACCTGATCCTTGAAGGTTACATCGCCTTCCTCGATCCGCCGAAAGAGACCACCGCCCCGGCGCTGAAGGCGCTGAAGGCCAGCGGCATCACGGTGAAGATCCTCACCGGCGACAGCGAGCTGGTGGCGGCGAAGGTGTGCCATGAAGTGGGACTGGATGCTGGCGAAGTGGTGATTGGCAGCCAGATCGAAGCCATGAGCGACGACGAACTGGCGGCGCTGGCCAAACGCACCACGCTGTTCGCCCGCCTGGCGCCGCTGCATAAAGAGCGTATCGTGACGCTGCTGAAACGCGAAGGTCACGTGGTGGGCTTTATGGGCGACGGCATCAACGACGCCCCGGCGCTGCGCGCGGCGGATATCGGCATCTCGGTCGACGGCGCGGTGGATATCGCCCGCGAGGCGGCGGATATCATTCTGCTGGAGAAGAGCCTGATGGTGCTGGAGGAGGGGGTAATCGAAGGCCGCCGCACCTTCGCCAACATGCTCAAGTACATCAAAATGACCGCCAGCTCCAACTTCGGCAACGTCTTCAGCGTGCTGGTGGCCAGCGCCTTCCTGCCGTTTCTGCCGATGCTGCCGCTGCACCTGTTGATTCAGAACCTGCTGTACGATGTTTCCCAGGTGGCGATCCCGTTTGATAACGTCGATGATGAGCAGATCCGCAAACCGCAGCGCTGGAACCCGGCCGATCTCGGGCGCTTTATGGTCTTCTTTGGACCGATCAGCTCGATTTTCGATATCCTCACCTTCGGCCTGATGTGGTGGGTGTTCCACGCTAATACCGTGGAGATGCAGACCCTGTTCCAGTCCGGCTGGTTTATCGAAGGGCTGCTGTCGCAAACGCTGATTGTGCACATGATCCGCACCCGGCGCATTCCGTTCGTTCAGAGCCGGGCCGCCTGGCCGCTGTTCGCCATGACCCTGGTGGTGATGGCGGTGGGGATCGCGCTGCCGTTCTCGCCGCTGGCTAGCTACCTGCAGCTGCAGGCCCTGCCGCTGAGCTACTTCCCATGGCTGGTAGCGATCCTGGCGGGCTATATGGTGCTGACCCAGGCCGTGAAGGGCTTCTACAGCCGCCGCTACGGCTGGCAGTGAGGGACGCGTTTTCGGCTGACCCACGTAAAAAAGGCAGCCTGCGGGCTGCCTTTTTTCATGCCGACGAGAGCGATCAGCGACGCACGGCGATGGCTTCGATCTCGATCTTCACGTCTTTCGGCAGACGTGCGACTTCAACGCAGGAGCGCGCCGGGAAGGTGGCGTTATGCTCGGTGAAGAACGTTTCGTAAGTGGCGTTAACGGTAGCGAAATCGTTGAGATCTTTGACGAATACGGTGGTCTTGACGATATCGCCGACGGTGAGGCCAGCGGCTTCAACGATCGCTTTCACGTTGTTCAGCGACTGGCGCGCCTGCGCGGACACGTCTTCCGGGACGCTGCCGGTTTTCGGGTCGACCGGGATCTGGCCAGAGGTGATGATCATGCTGCCGAGGTCAACGCCCTGAACGTAGGGGCCAATCGCCGCTGGTGCATTTTCCGTCGCAATAGTTTTGCTCATGTTATCTCCAGATGAACTGAGTAATGTTACGCAAAATCATTCAGGTTGCCGCCAGGCGGTAAGCGCTGTATCGCCGGCGCAGACGCCGCCTGAAGGACGAAGCGTAGGGTGGTAGCCATTATAGGGAGGCCTACCACCAATACCAACCGCATTTAGTTGGCCAGCACCACATAATGAGAAAACTCTTTTTCGCAGTATTTGCATTTGAGTGCGATGTCATCAGCGCGTTTTTTCACTGCAAAACTGGAAGAAACCGGTTCGGCGTGGCTGATACAGTTGCTGTTCGGACAGACCAGCACGCTGTCGATACGATCCGGCAGGCTCGGGCGGGATTTGCCCACCACTTCGTAATCATCAATGCGGTTTACCGTCGCCTGCGGGGCGTACAGCGACAGCTGGTTAACCTGCTCGTCGGTCAGGAAGGTGTTCTCGATTTTAATCAAATCCTTGCGGCCCATCTCGCCGGAGGGCAGGTTCAGGCCGATGGTGATGCGCTGGTCGGTTTCGGTCAGTTTGAACAGGGTGAGCAGCTTAAAGCCGACCTGCGCCGGGATATGGTCAATCACGGTGCCGCGTTTGATCGCTTCTACCTGCAGTTTATTGTCGTGTGTCATCTCTCATTCCCCCTTACAGTGCCAGCTCGCTATTCAGTACCAGTGCCAGTAACGCCTGGCGGGCGAAGATGCCGTTACCGGCCTGCTGGAAGTACCAGGCGTGCGGTGTTTTATCGACATCGGTGGTGATTTCGTCAATGCGCGGCAGCGGATGCAGCACCTTCATGTTGGCGCGCGCCCCTTCGAGGTCGGCGGCGCGCAGGACGAATTGCGCTTTGACGTTGGCGTATTCCGACGGATCCAGACGCTCTTTCTGCACGCGGGTCATGTACAGAATATCCACTTCCGCCATCACGTCGTCGATGGCGCTATGCAGGCTCCAGGCGATGCCTTTTTCATCGAGCATATCGAGGATGTACTGCGGCATGGCCAGCGCGTCCGGGGCGATGAAGTAGAAGCGGTTGCCGTTGAATTTGGCCAGCGCCTGGGTCAGGGAGTGGACGGTACGGCCATACTTCAGATCGCCGACCATCGCCACGTTGAGGTTTTCGAGGCGGCCCTGGGTCTCCTGAATGGTGAACAGGTCGAGCAGGGTTTGGGTCGGGTGCTGGTTAGCGCCGTCGCCGGCGTTCAGTACCGGCACGCCGCCGGAGAATTCGGTCGCCAGGCGCGCGGCGCCCTCCTGCGGATGACGCATCACGATGGCGTCGACGTAGGTGCTGATGACGGAGATGGTATCCGCCAGCGTTTCCCCTTTTTTGCCCAGTGAGGTGTTGGCGCTGTCGGAAAAGCCGACCACGCTGGCGCCCAGGCGGTGCATCGAGGTTTCAAAAGAGAGGCGGGTGCGGGTCGAGGCTTCAAAGAAACAGCTGGCGATAACCTTATGCTTCAGCAGCTCGGGTTGTGGATTGGCTTTCAGCTTTGCCGCCGTCGCCAGCACCAGTTCGAGGTCTTCGCGGCTGAGATCGTTTATGGAAATGATATGTTTTTGATATAGCGGGTTAGCCATGCTTATCTCCTGACGCCTGGGCAAAAAAAAAGCCCCTTAAATAAGGGGCTTCGGGAATCCAATGAGCAACGGAAAGAAAAACGGCAGGCCAGCGTCTGCATTGAGACGCGCTAAGACAGAATGTCGTACGCAATTGGCCATGCTTCCTCCCGGCAAAACGACTGGCATTATACGCAGACCGTTATGACGATCAAGCGATTCATTCACAAACAGGTAATCGTTTGCCTGTCGAAAAGTGCGCCAGCGCAAAGAAGCGTGAAACTGTACTGGTATGGCAGCCGCGATGGGGGTATAACACGATAAAATGAAATGCTGTTTTATATTTGAGGTAAGCAATGATTATTGGCAATATCCACCATCTGCAGCCATGGCTGCCTGCCGCGCTGCGCGAGGCTATCGAACACGTTATCGCTCAGGTCAGCGAGGCGACGCCGCTGGGTAAACACGATATCGACGGCGACAACCTGTTTTATCTGATTTCTGAAGACACCACCGAGCCGCAGGCCGCGCGCCGCGCGGAATACCATGCTCGCTATCTCGATATCCAGATTGTGCTCCGCGGCAGCGAGGGGATGACCTTCAGCACCTTGCCGCCAGGAGAGCCGCAGACCGACTGGCTGGCGGAGAAAGACATCGCTTTTCTTGCCGAAGGCCAGCAGGAGAAAACGGTGATCCTTAACGAAGGGGACTTTGTGGTGTTTTATCCCGGCGAAGTGCATAAACCGCTGTGCGCCGTAGGCGCCCCGGCGAAGGTGCGCAAAGCGGTGGTGAAGATGCTGATGGCGTAAAATGGCGAACCGAATCCCGGATGAACGCCGTGCCATCCGGGACACAGCCGCGAGCGAGGGGCTATTTGCTCAGCGTCGCCACCATCACCGCTTTGATGGTGTGCATCCGGTTTTCCGCCTGGTCGAAGACCACGCTCGCCGCCGACTCAAACACCTCGTCAGTCACCTCCATGCCGCCGTGCAGGCCGTAATCGGCAGCCATCTGTTTGCCCAGCGTGGTCTGGTCGTCGTGGAACGCCGGCAGGCAGTGGAGGAACTTGACCTGCGGGTTGCCGGTCAGCGCCAGCATCGCGCTGTTAACCTGATAGTCGCGCAGCAGGGCGATACGTTCGGCCCATTTTTCCTTCGCCTCGCCCATTGAGACCCAGACGTCGGTATAGATAAAATCGGCGCCTTTCACCCCTGCGGCGATATCTTCCGTCAGGGTGATGTTGCCGCCCTGCTGTTTGGCCAGCGCGGTGCAGGTCTCCACCAGCGCGGCCTCCGGCCAGCAGGCCGATGGCGCCACCAGGCGCAGATCCAGACCGGTCAACGCGGCGGCTTCCAGCATCGAATTGCCCATGTTGTTGCGCGCGTCGCCGGCGTAGACCAGCGTCATCTGGTTAAAGGCTTTGCCCGGCAGATGCTCTTTCATGGTCAGCAGGTCCGCCAGCAGCTGGGTGGGGTGGAACTCGTTGGTGAGGCCGTTCCACACCGGCACGCCGGCGTATTGCGCCAGGGTCTCTACCACTTCCTGGCCGTGGCCGCGGTACTGAATGCCGTCGTACATCCGTCCGAGCACGCGGGCGGTGTCCTTGATCGACTCTTTATGGCCAATCTGGCTGCCGCTGGGCCCCAGATAGGTCACGCGGGCGCCTTGATCGTATGCGGCAACTTCGAAAGAGCATCGTGTACGGGTTGAGTCTTTTTCGAAGATGAGCGCGATGTTTTTTCCTGCCAGTTTCTGGACTTCGATACCGTTTTTCTTATCGGCTTTCAGCTTTGCCGCCAGCTCGAGCAGGGCGGTGATTTCTGCAGGCGTAAAATCGAGTAACTTTAAAAAATGCTTCTGGTAAAACGCAGACATGGTTCCCTCACCTGGCATAGGCCACTAATTGAATTAAAATTCAATTTATATGTATGAATATTCATTTGCAAGTCTGTGATCGAAATCTTTCACTGAGAAGTGGAGGCAATGACGGCGGTATGTGACAATAGGGATAACTGCCGCACATTATGAGGAACGAGCCATGGCAAACCCGGAACACCTGGAAGAACAGCGTGAAGAGACGCGTCTGATTATCGAAGAGCTGCTGGAAGATGGCAGCGATCCGGACGCACTGTACACGATTGAGCATCACCTCTCTGCAGACGATTTCGAAACCCTGGAGAAAGTGGCGGTGGAAGCGTTCAAGCTGGGCTACGAAGTGACCGAGCCCGAAGAGCTGGAAGTGGAAGAGGGTGACATGGTCATCTGCTGCGATATTCTGAGCGAATGCGCGCTGAACGCAGACCTGATCGATGCCCAGGTGGAACAGCTGATGACGCTGGCAGAAAAATATGACGTCGAGTATGACGGTTGGGGCACCTATTATGAGGACCCGAACGGTGAAGACGGCGACGACGATGGTGTTCGCCACTAAGTCGCAAATGTCGTAGATGGATACGGCGGCGCCTGCCGCCGTATAGCAAGGAACCTCCATGGATTACCCGCAGATTCTTTCCCCGATTATCAACTTCCTGCACTGCCCGACGCCGCAGGCGTGGATTGACGAAGCCCGCAAGCCGGAAAACCTGCCGCTGCTGCTGACCGACCATATGGTGTGCGAGCTGAAAGCGGCGCAGAACGCCATGCTGCTGGTGCGTCGCTACGTCGCGGATAAAGCTGACGCCGACGAACTGTTGGCCTGCCTGAAGCCGTACGAAGACTTCACCTACCGCCGGGGGCCGGAGCCGGATTTTGTCACCCTGCATAAACGGATCAACAAAAGCGCCATGCCGCAGACCGACGACCCGTGGGGCCGCCAGCTGCTGGACAGCATGATTTTGTTGATTAAAGAGGAACTGCATCATTTCTGGCAGGTGCGGGAGATGATGCTGGCGCGCGATATCCCCTACGTCAAAATCACCGCCAGCAACTATGCCCGCGGCCTGCGGCGCGAAGTGCGCTCGCATGAGCCGGTGATGTTGATCGATAAGCTGATCTGCGGCGCCTATATCGAGGCCCGCTCTTGCGAACGCTTTGCCGCCCTGGCGCCGTGGCTGGACGACGATCTGCAAAAGTTCTACCTGTCGCTGCTGCGCTCCGAGGCGCGTCACTATCAGGACTATCTGGATCTGGCGCAGAAGATTGCCGGAGAAGATATCAGCGAGCGGGTGCGCCAGCTCGGCGAGGCGGAAGCGGCGCTGATCCTCCGTCCGGAGGCCGAGTTCCGCTTTCACAGCGGTGTGCCGGTAGCGGCGTAACCCACGATATTCGGGCCCGGTAGTCACTAACACCGGCAGTTTCAAGAGAGATAGCGTTGAGAGCTTCAGCTCGCAATGGTACGGGCCGTAGGTCGGGTAAGGTTAGCCGCCACCCGACAAAAAAACGGCACCGCGAGCACGGGTAAGGTGCCAGCGGTGCCATCCGGGACATACCCCGGCTCGCGCTGTGCTTAGCCGGGCTACCGAACTGTAGCCCCGGTAAGCGTAGCGCTACCGGGGACGCCTGCGATATCGAGGCGCTACAGCGTTTTCAGCATCCGTACTTCGCAGTCCACGTGGCCGGTGCAGCCCAGCGGTCCGTCAATGTGCTCGAAGCCGAGATGTTCATATAAGCCGATCGCCTCCGTCAGGAAGGCGGTGGTTTCCAGATAGCAGCGCTTAAACCCTTGTTCGCGGGCGTAGTCCAGCGCCAGCAGCGCCAGCTTCTTCGCCAGCCCCTGGCCGCGGGCGCTGGTCATAAAATACATTTTCTGCAGCTCGCAGATATCCGGCTCGCTGCAGGCGAGCGGCGCGACGCCGCCGCCGCCAACCACTTCCCCCTCTTGCTCCACCACCCAGTAGGCGGAGCCCGGCTGGCTGTACAGCTCATACAGCTCATCGAGATTCGGGTCGGCGACCGTATAGCCTTTATCGGCGGTCAGGCCATATTCAGCCGAGACCTGGCGGATGACCCTGGCGATGGCGGCATTGTCTGCCGCCGTAATGCGACGCAGCAACGTCGCCGCGGGGACGCTCGTATTCATACAATGACTCATTACCCAAAAAAGACGAATGATGATGTTAATAACATCGCGACAGGGGAAAGCGCAAGCGAGGATGTTTCATAAAAAACGCCCCTTGCCGGGTGGCAAGGGGCGGGAGGATCACAGCGCGGCGATCACCGCCTGCTGCTCAATCAGCTTCGCTTTCGCTTCCGCGTAGCCTTCCAGCTTCTCGCGCTCTTTAGCGATCACTGCTTCCGGCGCGCGGGCGACAAAGCCTTCGTTGGCCAGCTTGCTCTCGATGCGGCCAATTTCACCTTCGATTTTGGCCACTTCTTTCGCCAGACGCGCCAGCTCATCTTCTTTATTGATGAGGCCCGCCATCGGGATCAGCAGCTCGGCGCCGTCGACAATCTTGGTCACCGAGACCGGACCTTTATCATCGGCAGGCAGCACGGTAATGCTTTCCAGACGCGCCAGGTTCAGTAGGAAGCTGCGGTTGTCGTTCACACGACGCTCGGCCTCTTTGCTGCAGCCGCGCAGCAGCAGTTCCAGCGGTTTGCCCGGAGCGATGTTCATTTCCGCACGGATGTTACGCACGGCGACGATCGCCTGCTTCAGCCATTCGGTGTCGGCCAGCGCCGCGTCATCCACCTGAGAAGCATCGTACTGCGGGAACGGCTGCAGCATGATGGTGTCGGCGGTGATACCGCAGATCGCTTTCACGCGCTGCCAGATGGTCTCGGTAATGAACGGAATGATCGGATGCGCCAGGCGTAGCAGACCTTCCAGCACGGTCACCAGCGTATGGCGAGTCCCGCGCAGCTCCGCTTCGCTGCCACCGTTCATAACCGGCTTGGTCAGCTCCAGGTACCAGTCGCAGAACTGGTTCCAGGTGAACTCGTACAGGATGCCGGCGGCAATATCGAAGCGGAAGTTATCCAGCGCTTCGCGATACGCTTTCACGGTGTGGTTGAATTCCGCGATGATCCAGCGGTCGGCGAGGGAGAGCACCATTTCGCCGCCGTTGAAGCCGCAATCCTGATCTTCGGTGTTCATCAGCACGAAGCGGCTGGCGTTCCACAGCTTATTACAGAAGTTACGGTAACCTTCCAGACGCTTCATATCCCAGTTGATGTCGCGGCCGGTAGAGGCCAGCGCCGCCAGGGTGAAGCGCAGGGCGTCGGTGCCGTGCGGCTCGATGCCGTTCGGGAACTGTTTCTCGGTACGCTTGCGGATTTTATCCGCCAGCTGCGGCTGCATCATGTTGCCGGTACGTTTTTCCAGCAGCTCCGGCAGGGTGATACCGTCAACCATATCCAGCGGGTCAATGACGTTACCCTTGGACTTGGACATCTTCTGGCCTTCGTCATCGCGGATCAGACCGGTCATGTAGACGGTCTTAAACGGAACCTGCGGTTTACCGTTTTCATCTTTGATGAAGTGCATGGTCATCATGATCATGCGGGCGATCCAGAAGAAGATAATGTCGAAGCCGGACACCATCACGCTGGTCGGGTGGAACTGACGCAGGGCGTCGGTGTTTTCCGGCCAGCCGAGGGTGGAGAAGGTCCACAGCGCGGAGGAGAACCAGGTATCGAGAACGTCTTCATCCTGACGCAGGGCAACGTCGGCGCTCAGGTTGTTTTCCTGACGCACTTCGTCTTCGCTACGGCCTACGTAGACGTTGCCGTCGTTGTCATACCATGCCGGGATGCGGTGACCCCACCACAGCTGACGGGAGATACACCAGTCCTGAATATCGCGCATCCAGGAGAAGTACATGTTTTCGTACTGCTTCGGCACGAACTGAATGTCGCCGTTTTCAACGGCTTCGACTGCTGGCTTGGCCAACACGTCCGCGCGCACGTACCACTGGTCGGTCAGCATCGGCTCGATCACCACGCCGCCGCGATCGCCGTAAGGGACGGTCAGGTCGTGCGGTTTGATCTCTTCCAGCAGGCCGAGGGCGTCAACTGCCGCAACAACGGCTTTACGCGCCGCGAAGCGTTCCAGTTTCTGGAACTCCGCCGGGATCTCGCTGGAGTAGACGTCGGATTCATTGCCTTTGGTGTCGTAGACTTCCGCGCTTTCGCGGATGTCGCCGTCAAAGGTGAGGATGTTGATCATCGGCAGCTGGTGACGACGACCCACTTCGTAGTCGTTAAAGTCGTGCGCCGGGGTGATCTTCACGCAGCCGGTGCCTTTTTCCATGTCGGCGTGTTCGTCGCCCACGATCGGGATGCGGCGGTTAACCAGCGGCAGCACCACGAATTTGCCAATCAGATCTTTGTAGCGCGGATCTTCCGGGTTAACGGCCACGCCGGTATCGCCCAGCAGGGTTTCCGGACGGGTGGTGGCGACCACCAGGTAATCTTTACCGTCAGCGGTTTTCGCGCCATCGGCCAGCGGGTAGCGGATGTGCCACATGGAACCTTTCGATTCGCGGTTTTCCACTTCGAGGTCGGAAATGGCGGTGCGCAGTTTCGGGTCCCAGTTAACCAGGCGTTTGCCGCGGTAGATCAGGTCTTCTTTGTACAGGCGAACAAAGACTTCTTTCACGGCATTGGAAAGCCCCTCGTCCATGGTGAAGCGCTCGCGCTCCCAGTCCACGGAGTTGCCGAGACGGCGCATCTGACGGGTAATAGTGCCGCCGGATTCCGCTTTCCACTGCCAGATTTTGTCGATAAAGGCGTCGCGGCCGTAGTCGTGGCGGGTTTTCCCTTCTTCAGCGGCAATCTTACGCTCAACCACCATCTGGGTAGCGATACCTGCGTGGTCGGTACCTGCCTGCCATAGGGTGTTTTTGCCCTGCATGCGCTGGTAGCGAATCATGGTATCCATGATGGTTTGCTGGAAGGCATGACCCATATGCAAACTGCCGGTGACGTTCGGCGGCGGGATCATGATGCAGAAGCTCTCCTGGCTTTCATCACCATTCGGTTTGAAATAGCCCTGCTTTTCCCAGTGCTCGTAAAGCGGCTGTTCGATATCTTGTGGGTTGTATGTCTTTTCCATTATTTCCAGGTTGCCGTGTTCAGGTTGAAACCAGCCATGCGGTACGCCTTATAGCGTTCGCGCGCCAGTTGTTTCAGATTGTCTTCGTAAGGGACAAAGTCTATCACTTCTGTGAAAGCGGTGGCAAAATCTGCAAAGTTTAGCCGCAGGCTGATAAGAATATCCCGCGGACTGCTGTTGCGCTTTTGCGGCCAGGCAATCTCTACCGGCGCGCCGCCTCTCGGGCCTTCGCCCGCCAGATTATGCGGCACAAAGCTCTCCGGCGGCCGCGACCACAGCGCCTCGTCGAGACGAATCGCCTGCTGTTCATCTTCGCAGGCGATCAGGACGCGCTTGCCGTTGCGCCAACGTTCTGCGGCAATGTCACACACCAGCTGCTCGACGGCGCTCAGGCCGTCGACGGTGGCGTCATTGTCCAGAAGATAGAACGTTGCGTTTTTCATATATGGGGCTTCTTGTTGTGGATTTAAATGCAAAGCCGGGCGGCGCTACGCTTACCCGGCCTACAGTGTGCTGCCGTTTGTAAGCCGGGTAAGGCATCGCCGCTACCCGGCATGTCACATCACTCTTCGCCGTTAAAACCCGCACGATTGAGCAGGAACTGCGACAGCAGCGCCACCGGACGACCGGTCGCGCCTTTGGCCTTACCGGAACGCCAGGCAGTACCGGCGATGTCGAGGTGCGCCCAGTTGTACTTGCGGGTGAAGCGCGACAGGAAACAGCCGGCGGTGATCGCGCCGCCAGGACGGCCGCCAATGTTCGCCATATCGGCAAAATTGGACTCCAGCTGATCCTGGAACTCGTCGGCCAGCGGCAAACGCCATGCGCGGTCGCCCGCCAGTTCGGAGGCGCCGATCAGCTCATGGGCCAGCGGGTTATGGTTCGACATCAGGCCGGTGATGTGATGGCCGAGGGCAATCACGCAGGCCCCGGTCAGCGTCGCCACGTCGATAACCGCTTCCGGCTCGAAGCGCTCAACGTAGGTCAGAACGTCGCACAGCACCAGGCGGCCTTCGGCGTCGGTGTTCAGCACTTCCACCGTCTGGCCGGACATAGTGGTCAGGACGTCACCCGGACGATAGGCGCGGCCGCCAGGCATGTTTTCACAGCCCGCCAGCACGCCGATGACGTTCAGCGGCAGCTGCAGTTCGGCAACCATCCGCATCACGCCGTACACCGCCGCCGCGCCGCACATGTCGTACTTCATCTCGTCCATGCCTTCGGCAGGCTTGATGGAGATACCGCCGGAGTCGAAGGTCAGGCCTTTACCGACCAGCACGATAGGGCGCGCGTCCTCAGCCGGGTTGCCTTTATATTCGATGACCGACATCAGCGACTCGTTCTGCGACCCATTGCCGACGGCGAGGTAGGCGTTCATCCCCAGCTCGCGCATCTGTTGTTCGCCGATCACCCGGGTGATGACGTTTTTGCTGTAGGTATCGGCCAGCTGACGCGCCTGGGAAGCCAGATAGGCGGCGTTACAGATGTTCGGCGGCATATTGCCAAGATCTTTCGCCGCTTTGATGCCGGCGGCAATCGCCAGGCCATGCTGAATGGCGCGTTCGCCGCTGGTCAGCTCGCGACGGGTCGGCACGTTAAAGACCATTTTACGCAGCGGGCGACGCGGCTCGCTTTTGTTGGTCTTCAGCTGGTCGAAGCTGTACAGCGTCTCTTTGGCGGTTTCAACCGCCTGGCGAACTTTCCAGTAGTTGTTACGGCCTTTGACGTGCAGCTCGGTCAGGAAGCAGACGGCTTCCATTGAGCCGGTATCATTCAGGGTATTGATGGTTTTCTGGATGACCTGCTTATACTGACGCTCATCCAGCTCGCGCTCTTTGCCGCAGCCAATCAGCAGAATGCGCTCAGACAGAATGTTTGGCACATGGTGCAGCAATAACGTCTGGCCAGGTTTGCCTTCCAGCTCGCCGCGACGCAGCAGGGCGCTGATGTAGCCGTCGCTGATTTTATCGAGTTGTTCGGCGATGGGGGAGAGGCGACGTGGTTCAAAGACGCCGACCACGATACAGGCGCTCCGCTGCTTCTCCGGGCTACCGCTTTTTACACTGAACTCCATGCACTATGCTCCTGAATCTTAAAGACAACAGTGGTGGCTACGGCTATACTCGTCGCCTTTCAAGTTGCAGATGCGCCGGCTGCGCCTGCTTACCCTGACGTGGCACATTGTGCGCGCCAGGGGCCACAGCCCTGCTGCCTTCTTACAACTCGAAATCCATTGAGTATATAATTGCAAGCTTTCGTAACTCATATCCGCTGTTGCGGTGACTTCGTGTTAATCTTAACGTTATTAAGGCCTGGGTTCGTCAGAAAAGATCCTGACATGCAGAACCGATGAGTCATTTAATCTTAGCGACGTTTTCGACGACCAAAGAGAATAAATGACGTTTAAGCCATGAAACAAGCAATTTTCCTGCACTAAAACGGGTTTTTACGGGCGTATTTATAGTGATAATCATAAGATATCTGGTTCGTGAGACGCTGAAAAGCCAGTTGGCGATCCTATTCATCCTGTTACTGATTTTCTTTTGTCAGAAATTAGTCAGGATCCTCGGCGCCGCGGTGGATGGCGATATCCCAACCAATCTGGTGCTCTCGCTGTTGGGGCTCGGCATCCCGGAGATGGCGCAGCTTATCCTGCCGTTAAGTCTGTTCCTTGGCCTGCTGATGACCCTCGGCAAGCTGTACACCGAAAGTGAAATTACGGTGATGCACGCCTGCGGCCTGAGCAAAGCCGTGCTGATCAAGGCGGCGATGATCCTTGCGCTGTTCACTGGCGCGGTGGCGGCGGTCAACGTTATGTGGGCGGGGCCGTGGTCGTCGCGCCATCAGGACGAAGTGCTGGCCGAAGCTAAAGCTAACCCCGGTATGGCGGCGCTGGCCCAGGGCCAGTTCCAGCAGGCCAGCGATGGTAACGCGGTGATGTTTATCGAAAGCGTCAACGGCAACCGCTTCCATGACGTCTTCCTTGCCCAGCTGCGTCCGAAAGGCAATGCGCGCCCCTCGGTGGTGGTGGCGGATTCCGGCGAGCTGTCGCAGCAGAAAGACGGCTCGCAGGTGGTGACCCTCAACAAGGGCACCCGCTTTGAAGGCACCGCGATGCTGCGCGACTTCCGCATTACCGACTTCAATAACTATCAGGCTATTATCGGCCACCAGGCGGTGAGCGCCGATCCGGACGACACCGAACAGATGGATATGCGCACCTTGTGGAAAACCCACACCGACCGCGCGCGCGCCGAACTGCACTGGCGCTTCACGCTGGTGGCGACCGTCTTCATTATGGCGCTGATGGTGGTGCCGCTCAGCGTGGTGAACCCGCGTCAGGGCCGTGTGCTGTCGATGCTGCCGGCGATGCTGCTTTACCTGGTGTTCTTCCTGCTGCAAACGTCGATTAAGTCGAACGGCGGCAAAGGCAAAATGGACCCGGCTATCTGGATGTGGGCGATTAACCTGCTCTATTTTGCGCTGGCGGTGCTGTTAAACCTGTGGGACACGGTGCCGATGCGCCGCTTCCGCGCCCGTTTTAATAAAGGAGCGGCCTGATGCAGGCGTTTGGCGTACTTGACCGTTATATCGGTAAGACGATTTTCAACACCATCATGATGACCCTGTTCATGCTGGTGTCGCTCTCCGGCATTATCAAGTTTGTCGATCAGCTGAAAAAGTCCGGGCAGGGCAGCTACGATGCGCTGGGCGCTGGTCTCTACACCATCCTCAGCGTGCCGAAGGACATCCAGATCTTCTTCCCAATGGCGGCGCTGCTTGGCGCGCTGCTGGGGCTGGGGATGCTGGCCCAGCGCAGCGAACTGGTGGTGATGCAGGCATCCGGTTTCACCCGGCTGCAGGTAGCGCTGGCGGTAATGAAAACCGCGATCCCGCTGGTGCTGCTGACCATGGCCATCGGCGAGTGGGTGGCGCCGCAGGGCGAACAGATGGCGCGCAACTACCGTGCCCAGCAGATGTACGGCGGCTCGCTGCTCTCAACCCAGCAGGGGCTGTGGGCGAAAGATGGCCACAACTTTGTCTATATCGAACGCGTAAAAGGCAACGATGAGCTGGGGGGCGTCAGCATCTATGCCTTCAACCCGGAGCGTCGTTTACAGTCGGTGCGCTATGCCGCTTCGGCAAAATTCGATAGCGAAAATAAAGTGTGGCGTCTGTCGCAGGTGGATGAATCCGACCTGACCGATCCAAAGCAGGTGACCGGGTCGCAGATGGTGAGCGGCACCTGGAAAACCAACCTGACGCCGGACAAACTGGGCGTGGTTGCCCTGGATCCGGATGCGCTGTCGATCAGCGGGCTGCACAACTATGTGAAATACCTGAAGTCCAGCGGCCAGGATCCGGGACGCTACCAGCTCAATATGTGGAGCAAAATCTTCCAGCCGCTGTCGGTGGCGGTGATGATGCTGATGGCGCTGTCGTTTATCTTTGGCCCGCTGCGTAGCGTGCCGATGGGCGTGCGGGTGGTGACGGGGATTAGCTTCGGCTTTATCTTCTATGTCCTCGACCAGATTTTCGGCCCGCTGACCCTAGTCTACGGCATACCGCCGATCATCGGCGCGCTGTTGCCGAGCGCCAGCTTCTTCCTGATAAGCCTCTGGCTGATGATGCGCAAGGCCTAGCGGGTAAGCCTGAAACGTAAGCCCCCTCAGCGATGAGGGGGCTTTTTTTTAGCGCTTGCGTCCGCCCAGCAGGCTGCCCAGCATGCCGCGGACGATCTGATTGGTGACCTGGCGAACCGCGCTTTTCGCTGCGGTCTGCACGATACCATCGCGTTTTCCGCCGCGCGGGCCGGTGCTGCCGAACAGGATATCTTTCAGGCCGCCAAGCAGCCCGTCGTCATCGCCGTTCTGCTGGCCCTTCGCCGGCGGAGCCGACTGCTGCCCGGTGGCGACCTGCACCCCTTGCTGCAGCATTTCGAAAGCCGACTCGCGGTCCACCTCCTCCTCATACTTACCGTACAGCGGCGAGTGGTTCAGCAGACCATTGCGCTCGTCATCGCTGACCGGCCCCATTCGCGAGCAGGGGGCGATAACCATCGCCCGCTCGACCACCGACGGGCTGCCTTTCTCATCGAGGAAGGAGATCAGCGCCTCGCCGGTGCCCAGCTCCTGGATCGCCTGCTCGGTACTGAAGGCCGGGTTGGCGCGCATGGTCTGGGCGGCGGTTTTCACCGCCTTCTGGTCCTTCGGCGTAAAGGCGCGCAGGGCATGCTGCACGCGGTTGCCCAGCTGGCCGAGCACGGCGTCGGGAATATCCGCCGGGTTCTGCGAGACAAAGTAGACGCCGACGCCCTTGGAGCGGATAAGGCGGATCACCTGTTCAATTTTATCCAGCAGCACCTGCGGCGCGTCGTTGAACAGCAGATGCGCCTCATCGAAGAAGAACACCAGCTTCGGTTTATCGAGGTCGCCGGCTTCCGGCAGGCGCTCGTAGAGCTCGGAGAGCATCCACAGCAGGCTGGCGGCGTACAGCTTCGGCATCTGGTAGAGCTTTTCGGCGCTAAGGATATTGATCACCCCTTTACCGCTGGCATCGACGCGCATCCAGTCGGCAATATCCAGCATCGGCTCGCCGAAGAAGTGCTCGGCGCCCTGTTGCTCCAGGGTCAACAGCCCGCGCTGGATGGCGCCGATCGAGGCGCTGTTAATATTGCCGTACTGGTTCTGGAAAGACTTGGCGTTATCGCCGATAAACTGGGTGATGGCGCGGAGGTCTTTGAAGTCGAGCAGCAGCAGGCCGCGGTCGTCCGCGATGCGGAAAATAATGTTCAGTACGCCGCTCTGCACCTCGTTGAGATTGAGCAGGCGCGCCAGCAGCAGGGGGCCGAGATCGGAGACCGTCGCCCGCACCGGGTGGCCCTTCTCGCCAAAGATATCCCAGAGCACCACCGGGTTGGCGTGCGGCTCCCAGTCGCTGACGCCGATCTTCTCCAGCCGCGCCTGCAGTTTCTCTGAGCTCTGCCCCGCGGCGGCAATGCCGGTCAGGTCGCCCTTGACGTCGGCCATAAATACCGGCACGCCAATCTCCGAGAACGACTCAGCCAGCTTCTGCAGGGTGACGGTTTTACCGGTGCCGGTCGCACCGGTGATAAGCCCATGGCGGTTGGCCATCGCGGGCAGTAAATAGAGCGCGTTATCCAGCGTGCGCGCAATCAACAGGGGTGAGCTCATGGTCGATTCCTCCATTTATCCTGCGACGATTATAGGCAACCTCGTCGTCCGGCGTTGGGAAAATCGTCACGCGCCGCGCACGCTGTACCGTGAGGGGCTCAGGCGCAGTGGCGCTGGATGAGCGCGATGCTCTGCTCAATTTCGCGCTCGATATCCGCTTCGCTCCATTGCGCCAGCTCGGGGGCGAAGGGCTCAAAAGCGTACACCCCCTGATAGCCGCGGGCTTGCAGCGCTTTAACCTGCTCGCAGGTGCCGAGACGATCCTGCGGGGTTAGCATGATGCGCTCGGCATCGGTGAGCTGCTCGCGCGGACGGCTATCGTCCACTCCTGAAAGGTGCACCAGCCCGATATCCGCCACCTCTACCTGGCTGAACTCGTCCGCCGCCTGCGGGTAAAGATGGTGATGGAAGGTATCGATCAGCAGCTTAAACGGCACGCGGGCGTCGTGGATCAGCGTCTGCGCCTGGTGCGCAGAACGCAGCGAGCTTTGCGGGAAGCCCAGCGGCTCCACCAGGCCGTGGATGCCATAGAAGGCGAACAGCGGCGCCAGGTCGCGCAGGGCGCCCAGGGTTTCGCTGGCCGGCACCTCGCTGCCGTCGTTGAGCGGACAGAGCACCAGCGATTTGGCGCCGATGGCCTGGGCCTCTTTCAGCAGCGATTCGGTCAACTGCCGCACCTCTTCGCTACGACGGTTAAAGGGGTAGACCGCGTTAATCGTCAGGATCTCGATGTGGTAGCGCGCCGCCAGCTCGCGCACCTGCTGATGGCTCAGATCGTCGGTCACTTTTCCACTGGGTAAATCGTTGCGCAGCTCGACCTTATTCAGGCCCAGACGGTTCACCAGACGGAAAAACGCTTCAATGCTGAGCGCTGGCGCGATTTTGCGGTTAATACAAAAACGTTGCATTGCGATGGCCATAGGACACTCCTGACGGAAGAGGGGGTAGGTTCGTTCAATTGGCTAACAGTCAAAACGTTTATTCCAAAATTAGCAAGAATGGAAATGATGAATGTTTGAGCTGTCTCGCAAAATATCACCGGCACCGACTGCCGGCGCGACAGCGGCGGGAAGCCTGGCGTCGAAGGCAACGAGGCGCGATGCGGGAAGCGCACAGGCGACCGGTTAGCGCAAAATGCGACTGTTATCACCAAAATGAAATTTCATTTCACAACAATGTTGAAATATAAATTTCATTTTACTACGGTTATAGCACAGCAGAATCAGCGACGGGCCGGTGTGCGCTGGCCCCCTTCACTATGAGGCGAGAACATGACGATCACAGGAAACTTTATTGGCGGGAAAACCGTTATTAGCAGCAGCAACGAAACGATGCCGGTGTACGACCCGGCGACGGGCAAAGCGGTGCGCGAAGTCACGGTGTCAACCGCGCAGGAAGTCTCCGAGGCGATTCAGGTTGCTCGCGATGCGTTTGACAGTTGGTCCCGTACCACGCCGCTGCGCCGCGCCCGCGTGCTGTTCAACTTCAAAATGTTGCTGGAGCAGCACGTGGAAGAGCTGGCGGGGATCATCGTCAGCGAGCACGGTAAGGTGTGGTCGGATGCGCTGGGCGAGCTGACCCGCGGTATGGAAGTGGTCGAATTCGCCTGCGGGATCCCGCACCTGATTAAAGGCGAATACTCCTCTGACGTCGGCACCGGCGTCGACAGCTACTCGCTGATGCAGCCCCTGGGCGTGGTGGCAGGGATCACCCCGTTTAACTTCCCGGCGATGGTGCCGATGTGGATGTTCCCGCTGGCGCTGGCCTGCGGCAACAGTTTCGTCCTCAAGCCGCCCGCGCTGGCGCCGACGGCCGCTGTGCGTCTGGCAGAGCTGCTGAAAGAGGCCGGTCTGCCGGACGGCGTGTTTAACGTCGTGCACTGCAGCAATGAAGATGCCGAGCAGCTGTACACTGACCCGCGTATTGCGGCGGTGAGCTTCGTCGGCTCCTCCGGCGTGGCGGAGTATATCTACAAGACCGCCAGCGCCCACGGCAAGCGCGTGCAGGCCTTTGGCGCCGCAAAAAACCACGCGATTGTGATGCCGGATGCCGATCTCGACGCTACCGTTAACGCCATTATGGGCGGCGCTTTTGGCTCCGCAGGCGAGCGCTGTATGGCGCTGCCGGTGGTGGTGGCGGTGGGAGATGAAACCGCCGACAAACTGATCGCCCGCCTGAAGCCGCTGGTGGAAGCGCTGAAAGTAGGCCCGGGCTGCATGCGTGGTCAGGAAGAGAACGAGATGGGACCGGTGGTGTCTGATACCCACCAGAAAAAAGTGCTCGGCTATATTGATAAAGGCGAAAGCGAAGGGGCAAAACTGGTGGTCGATGGCCGCAAACTGCGCGTGCCGGGTTACGACGCGGGCTACTATGTCGGCGGCACCCTGTTCGATCACGTCACCCCGGAGATGACCATCTGGCGCGAAGAGATCTTTGGCCCGGTGCTGGGGATTGTGCGCGCGGCGGACTATAACAGCGCCCTTGAGCTGGTCAACAGCCATGAGTTTGGCAACGGCAGCGCCGTTTTCACCAGCAACGGCCACACCGCGCGTGAATTCGTCCACGACGTGCAGGCGGGGATGGTTGGGGTGAACGTGCCGGTCCCGGTGCCGATGGCGTTCCACAGCTTCGGCGGCTGGAAGCGCTCGGTGTTTGGCGCGTTGAACGTCCACGGGCCGGACGGCGTGCGCTTCTACACGCGTATGAAGACCGCCACCGTACGCTGGCCGGCAGGGCAGCAGACCGTATCTGAATTCAGCATGCCGACGTTAGGTTAATCGGCGAAGGAGAGCGCCATGTCGTTACTGGCTAAATCGCGAAAAGAGGGACAGATCCAGCATATTACGCCGCAAAGCGCCGGTTGGCGCTATATCGGCTTTGATGTCTGGATGTTGAAAAAAGGACAGACCGTGACGCTGGAGAGCGGCGATCGCGAGCTGTGCCTGGTGCTGGTCGCCGGGCTGGCGTCGGTGAAAACGCAACATGCCGATTTCCCGAATCTCGGTAAACGGATGTCGCCGTTTGAACGCACCCCGCCGTGGTCGGTCTACGTCCCGCCGCAGGATAAAGTCGAGGTGACTGCCGATTCCGATCTGGAACTGGCGGTATGCAGCGCGCCGGGCAAAGGCAGCTTCCCGGCACGCCTCATTCGGCCGGAAGACGTCGGGGTAGAGCACCGTGGGAAAGGGCGCAACCAGCGTCGGGTGCATAATATTCTGCCGGACAGCGCCGAGGCGGACTGCCTGTTGGTGGTGGAAGTGTATACCGACGAGGGGGCCACCAGCTCGTGGCCGTCGCATAAGCATGATACCGCCCAGCCGGGCAAAGAGACGCAGCTGGAAGAAACCTACTATCACCGCTTCGATCCGCCGCAGGGCTTTGCCTTCCAGCGGGTCTACACCGACGACCGCAGCCTGGACGCCTGTATGGCGCCCTACAACCACGATGTGGTGATGGTGCCGCGCGGTTACCATCCGGTGGCAGCGATTGCCGGTTACGATAGCTACTATCTGAACGTGATGGCCGGGCCGGACCGGAAATGGCTGTTCACCTGGGAAGATGACCACGCCTGGATCAACACGCCGGAGTACCCGCGCCACGACTGATGCGCGGTGCAGAAGCGGATAAAGAAGGCCGGTTAGCGATGCTAACCGGCCTTCCTGTTTGAGAGCGGCGGGTGTTTTTTCGCGAAACGCTCCGCGGAATCCCACTCCCCGACCCGGCAAGCGCAGCGCCGCCGGGGAGGACACCACCGGTGCCATTCCCGCCTTTGTGCCGGATGGCGGCTTCGCCTTATCCGGCCTACGGGAGCCTCCCGTAAGCCCATATACCCCAGGCCCGGCAAGCGCAGCGCCGTCGGGCAGGACACCTCCGGCGCCATACCCGCCTTTGTGCCGGATGGCGGCTTCGCCTTATCCGGCCTACGGGAGCCTCCCGTAAGCCCCTATACCGTCGGCCCGGCAAGCGCAGCGCCGCCGGGCGATGACCACAGACACGGTGCTGCTTTTATGCCGGGCGGCGGCTCACGCCTTGCCCGGCATACGGTTCATGCGACCTGCCGTTAATTTATTCACCATTGTTGCTGAAACTGCCGGTGCTGACGGCCTCAAAATCGCTGAGACGTTCCCGGAAGGCCGGGGCAGCCCGCATGGATGCGGGCTGAGGGCCGTGTTTTGCACGGACGCTGCCTCGGCCCGACCCGAAGCCTGCAGGGATAAGTCGAAGGGACCGCGTAGCGGCGATTTTGCTGGCCGGAGCCCGGGGGTACAGGGGGCGGCGGCGACTGGCCGCCCCCTGTGCGCTCCCTGCGCCATGCCAGGCATAACGCAGAAGCTTAACCGGGAGCGCAATGTGCGCTGAAATCACATGCGACAAACGCTTTTCCCGGATTAATAGAGTTGCATATCAATAACATTATCTCCGGCACCCCGCAGGCCCATATACCCCAGGCCCGGCAAGCGCAGCGCCGCCGGGGAGGGCACCACCGGTGCCATACTCGCCTTTGTGCCGGATGGCGGCTTCGCCTTATCCGGCCTACGGGAGGATCCCGTAAGCCCCTATACCGTCGGCCCGGCAAGTGCAGCGCCGCCGGGCAGGACACCGCAGACACCGTACCCGTTTTTGTGCCGGATGGCGCTACGCTTATCCGGCCTACGGCATCCTCCCGTAAGCTCCTATACCCCAGGCCCGGCAAGCGCAGCGCCGCCGGGCGATGACCACAGGCACGGCGCTGCTTTTATGCCGGGCGGCGGCTCACGCCTTGCCCGGCATACGGTTCGTGCGACCTGCCGTTAATTTATTCACCATTGTTGCTGAAACTGCCGGTGCTGACGGCCTCAAAATCGCTGAGACGTTCCCGGAAGGCCGGGGCAGCCCGCATGGATGCGGGCTGAGGGCCGTGTTTTGCACGGACGCTGCCTCGGCCCGACCCGAAGCCTGCAGGGATAAGTCGAAGGGACCGCGTAGCGGCGATTTTGCTGGCCGGAGCCCGGGGGTACAGGGGGCGGCGGCGACTGGCCGCCCCCTGTGCGCTCCCTGCGCCATGCCAGGCATAACGCAGACGATTAACCGGGAGCGCAATGTGCGCTGAAATCACATGCGACAAACGCTTTACCCGGATTAATAGAGTTGCATACCAATAACATTATCTCCGGCACCCCGCAGGCCCATATACCCCAGGCCCGGCAAGCGCAGCGCCACCGGGGAGGACACCACCGGCGCCATACCCGCCTTTGTGCCGGATGGCGGCTTCGCCTTATCCGGCCTACGGGAGCCTCCCGTAAACCCATATACCCCAGGCCTGGCAAGCGCAGCGCCGCCGGGGAGGAACCTCCGGCACTGTACCCGTCTTGTGCCGGATGGCGGCATAAAGGCCTTATCCGGCCTACGGGATCCTCCCGCAGGCTTATACTGCGCCGCCGAGTAACAAACGCCAGGCAGCCTATCTCACGCCTTCTGCTTGGCCTCGGACTCCTGGCTGCTGTTCAGCGCCAGCGAAACCGCCAGCGTCTGGGCCAGACACAGGGAAGCAACCTGCGAGCGGAAGCCATCCACCTGCGCTTCACGCACCACAAAGCAGACATCGCTGAAGGCCGCCAGCGGGCTGACCTGGCTGTCGGTAATGGCGATCTGCCGCGCTTTGCGCTGCGCGCCCAGCTCCACCAGCTCGACCACTTCCCGGGCGTACGGCGAGAAGCTCACCGCCACCACCACGTCTTTCGGGCCGACCAGACTCAGCTGCTCGGTGAACATGCCGCCGAGGCCGTCGATCAGAAAGGCTTTGCGATCGAGGTGACGCAGCGCATAGGTCAGATAGGAGGCGACGCTGAACGACCGGCGCAGACCAATGACGTAGATATTTTCCGCCTCGCCCAGCAGGGCCACCGCGCGCTCCAGATCATCGCTGGAGGTCTGCATCGCCAACTGCTGCAACGCCTGGTTGTTCACCATCGTGAACATATTGAGGATTTCCGTCGGCGTTTCCGGCGGGCTGGACTCATCGCTGGTGGTCTGGCGGAACAGACGGGCGCGCTCGGTATAGTTGGCGGTCTCTTCCATCAAATGTTGCTTGAACATCTGTTTCATTTCGTTAAAGCCGCTGAAGCCGAAGGCGTTGGCAAAACGAATCAACGTGGAAGGGGGAACATCCGCCTGTTGCGCAATGGAGGCCACGGTATCGAAAGCCACGCTATTGCTGTTATCAAGGATATAGCGGGCGACCTGTTTCAGGCGTTTGCTTAACGTATCGTAGCGACGCCTGATTTCATCCTGCAGGATGGTCAGCTGTGTTGGGTTATTGGCCATAGAGTGCGCTCTGAGAAAATGGAAGGAATATGGCTTCCAGTGTACCAAATGAAGCGAATTTTTCATTTATTGCGACGAAATACGCGATTCATTTCACGAAGAAACAGAAAAACGCCCGCTCCGCAAGGTGACGGAGACGGGCGTCGGGGGATCAGCGGCGGGCTTCGCGCCAGTAGCCAATGAGCGTCAGGTAGTTGTGTTTCACTTCCTCTATCAGGGCCTCATCGCTGAGCTCACCCTGCATCCAGCGCCGCGACGGCTGGCCAAAGATGGTGCGCCCGACGGCGAAACCTTTGATCATCGGGTGTGCGGCCGCCTCGGCGAAACCGGCGCGCAGTTTGTCGGAAGGCGCGTCAAGCCCGAGGATCAGGATCCCGCGGCTCCACGGATCTTCGCGCTCGATGAGGGCGGTGATCTGCTGCCAGCTGGCGCTGGAGAGCGGCGGCAGCTTCCACCAGTCCGGTTTGATCCCCAGCTGATAAAAGTGTTCCAGCATAGTGTGGTAATGGCGCTCGTCTTTGTCCGGGCCATTTTCCGGCAGGATCACCTCCAGCAGCAGTTCATGGCCTGACTTGTTACAGGCCTGCCAGACCTCGAGCAGCAGGGCGTCCTGCTCTGCACGCAGCGCCGCCGGGTCGTCCGGGTGATAGAAGACCAGGCATTTGACGACATGCTCCAGCGGCCAGTCGATCAGCTGCGAGCCGATGTTGCCATGCTCCAGACGCAGTGGTCGCGAGCTGGGCAGTTCGATAGGGCGGCCGATCCACCAGCCCTTGCCGGTAATGGCGTTGAGCGCACGCTGGCCGTAGGTGCCGTCGGCCAGAATGCCGCTGCGCTGATCGAGACCTGCCTCCTGCGCCGCCGCTTCGGCCGCGGCCAACAACAGCAGCTTGAGCTGCGGAATGCAGGCTTCGTCGCGCCCGGTCTCCCGCGCCAGGTCGGCCAGCTGTTTACGATGGTCAAAGGCGAAAATGCACAGCTCCGGCCACTGCTGACGGCGGCTGGTGACCCGGTGCAGGTGGTTGAGGCGCTCGTCGACGTCCGGGCGCGGCACCGATTCGGCGCGCTGCAGGTAGTCATCGAGTTCGACTTTGGTCGGCATCGCCGGCGCGCAGCCGTGGCGGGAGACCACCAGCGCTCCGCAGGCGTTGGCGTAACGGCAAGCCTGCTCCCAGCCTTCGTCGTTGAGCCAGCCGCGCAGCAGACCCGACATAAAGGCATCTCCGGCGCCCAGCACGTTGAGAACCTCCACGCGCACGCCCTGCTGCAGCGGCACCTGGTCCCAGCTGTCCGGGATGTCGCCTTCCAGCACCACGCAGCCCATCGGCCCGCGCTTGCAGACGAGGGTGGCTTTGGTGGCATTGCGCACATTTTTCAGCGCGGTCAGGGTATCGGTGCTGCCTCCGGCAATATGAAACTCTTCTTCGGTTCCCACCACCAAATCGAACAGATGCAGCACTTCCTGCAGCTGGCTGGTGACCGGTCCGGACTCAATGAAACGGGTTTCGCCATCGCCGAGCGAGGTGAGCCCCCACAGCACCGGACGGTAATCGATATCCAGCGCGGTACGCAGGCCGTGACGGCGGGCGTACTCCAGCGCCTTCAGCACCGCGGCGCGGGTGTTGGCGTGCGACAGGTGGGTGCCAGTCACCGCCAGCGCCCGGGAGGAGGCAATATACTCCTCGCTAATGTCGTCAGGCGTTAAGGCCATATCGGCGCAGTTATCGCGGTAGAAAATCAGGGGGAAGGTCTCCTGATCCTTAATCCCCAGCATCACCAGCGCGGTCAGGCGAGATTTGTCGGTAATCAGATACTCGGTATCCACCCCGGCGCGGTTGAGCGTTTCGCGCAGGAAACGGCCGTTGTGTTCATCGCCAACGCGCGCCAGCATGGCCGATTTCAGCCCCTGAATCGCGGTGCCAAAGGCCACGTTGCCGGAGGAGCCGCCGAGATATTTCGCGAAACTGGCAACGTCTTCTAGCCGCGAACCAATCTGCTGGGCATAGAGGTCGACGGCCACCCGACCTATACAGATGACGTCGAGCCGCTTTACTGCTGCATTCATAGCTAGGATTTCCTTTTTGGTGTCTGCTGCCTGGAAGGGTCGGGATCCCGACGTCGACTCCGTGAACAGCCTGAGGGTTATTGGTTACCCTTAGTTTGAGAAATAAATATTTCATTTGCAAACTCGTTCGAAATTAAAAAACCAAAAGTGTGAGGGATCTACCACTCTGCCGCACTGAGCCTCGCGCGAGCGCGGATCGCCCTCTCTGTCGACCCGGGGGAAAATGAAACGCCAAATGGCATCCATTTACCTATGATTTTTAAGGGGATGTTGCCGTCTGGCGCGGCAAAAAAGGGCCCGAAAACGTGTCTGGAATGTAAGTGAAACGTATGAAATGGGTAGAGAGTTTGATCCTTCTCGCAAAATGAAATATTTCTTCTGTATTTGTATTTAATGAAAAAAATGTTTGCCTATAATCCACAGGTATTCCAGTGACGTGAACGACGGCCCCGGCGGCATCGGCGCGACGCCACACACAAATACTGAACAATAAGGATTGTGCATCATGGGCAAACTGAGACTGACAACGGCGCAGGCGCTGGTGAAGTTCCTCGATAACCAGTACCTGGAAGTGGATGGCGTAGAGCTGAAGTTCGTGAAAGGCATTTTCGCGATTTTCGGCCATGGCAACGTCCTGGGGCTGGGGCAGGCGCTGGAGCAGGACAGCGGCGATATGCGCGTCTATCAGGGGCGCAACGAGCAGGGGATGGCCCACGCGGCCACCGGTTTTGCCCGCCAGGCCCTGCGCCGGCAGATTATCGCCTGCACCTCCTCCATCGGTCCGGGAGCGGCCAACATGATCACCGCCGCCGGCACCGCCAGCGCCAACCGCATCCCACTGCTGCTGCTGCCGGGCGATGTCTTCGCCACCCGCCAGCCGGATCCGGTGCTCCAGCAGATTGAACAGAGCTACGATCTCAGCATCAGCACCAATGACGCCTTCCGCGCAGTCAGCAAATACTGGGACCGCATTACCCGCCCGGAACAGCTGATGAGCGCCTGCATCAACGCCATGCGCGTCCTGACCGACCCGGCGGAAACCGGCGCGGTGACGCTGTGCCTGCCGCAGGACGTGCAGGGCGAAGCCTGGGACTACCCGGAATCCTTCTTTGCGCGCCGCGTGCACCGTCTCGACCGCCGCCCGGCCAGCGCCGCGCAGCTGGCGGACGCCGTGGCGGCCATCAAAGCCAGCCGTAAACCGCTGATCGTCTGCGGCGGCGGGGTGAAATACTCCGGCGCGGGTGAAGCGCTGTCCCGTTTCGCCGAGCGCTACGGGGTGCCTTTCGCCGAAACCCAGGCCGGGAAGGGGACGGTGGTCTCGTCTCACCCCCTGAACGTTGGCGGCGTCGGCGAGACGGGCTGCCTGGCGGCGAACCTGCTGGCGAAAGAGGCCGACCTGGTGATCGGCGTCGGCACCCGTTTCAGCGATTTTACCACCGCCTCTAAATGGATTTTCCAGCACCCGGAGGTGCGTTTCCTGAATATTAACGTCAGCAACTTCGACGCCTGGAAGCTGGACGGCATTGCCATGCTGGCGGACGCCCGGGAAGCGATGACCGCCCTCGACGCGGCGCTGGCGGACAGCGGCTGGCAGGCCGGCTGGGGCGCGCAGATCGAGAGCGTGCAGAGCCGTCAGTTAAAAGAGACCCAGCGCGTCTACCAGGCGGTGTGGCAGGAGAAATCCTTTGTGCCGGAGATCGACGATCATCTCGATCGCGAATCGGTGTATCGCGAGTTCCGCCAGATCACCGACTCCACCCTGACCCAGAGCAGCGTTCTTGGGGTACTGAATGAAACGCTGCCGGCCGAGGCGGTGATCGTCGCGGCGGCGGGCAGCCTGCCAGGCGATCTGCAGCGCGTCTGGCGCAACCGCGCGGAAAACACCTACCACGTGGAGTACGGCTACTCCTGCATGGGATATGAAGTCAACGCGGCGCTGGGCGTGAAGCTGGCGCAGCCGCAGAGCGAAGTCTACTCCCTGGTCGGCGATGGCTCGTTCATGATGCTGCACTCTGAGCTGGTCACCTCCCTGCAGGAGCGGGCGAAGATCAACGTCGTGCTGTTCGACAACATGGCCAACGGCTGCATCAACAACCTGCAGATGGAGCACGGGATGGACAGCTTCGGCACCGAGTTCCGCTACCGTCAGCCGGAAACCGGCCAGCTGCAGGGCGGCCTGGTGCCGGTGGACTTCGCCACCATCGCCGCCGGCTACGGCTGCAAAACCTGGCGCGTCACTACCCTGGACGAACTGCGCCATGCGCTGGACGCCGCCCGTCGCGAAACGGTCAGCACCCTGATTGATATTAAAGTGCTACCGAAGACCATGGTGCACAAATACGGCAGCTGGTGGAACGTTGGGGTCGCCCAGACGGCGCTCTCTGAGCGGATCCGCAAGGTGGCGCAAATGATTAATGAAAAGCGCGCCCAGGCGCGTGATTACTAAAACGAACCTCTACCCTGAATCCTACAGACTTACGGAGAAAACCATTATGTCGCTCAAATTAGGTGTCATCGGCGCTGGCGCTATCGGTAAAGAACACATCCGTCGCTGCACCCAGGTTCTGCAGGGCGCCACCGTCGTGGCGGTGTCTGATATCAATGCCGACAACGCCCGCGCGGCGGTCGCGCTGCCGGGCGTGCAGGCGGAAGTCTACGCCGACGGCCACGACGTGATTAACGCCAGCGATGTCGATGCCATCCTGGTCACCTCCTGGGACCCGACCCACGAAGAGTACACCCTGGCCGCCATCGCCGCTGGTAAGCCGGTGTTCTGCGAAAAACCGCTGGCGATGTCTGCGGAAGGCTGCCGCCGCATCGTCGATGCCGAAATGAAGGCCGGCCGTCGTCTGGTGCAGGTTGGCTTTATGCGCCCGTACGACGAAGGCTATCTGGCGCTGAAAAAAGTGATCGACGATGGCGATATCGGCGCGCCGCTGATGCTGCGCTGCGCCCACCGCAACCAGTCAGTCGGCGAGAACTACACCACCGATATGGCGATCACCAACACCCTGATCCACGAGCTGGACGTGCTGCGCTGGCTGCTGAACGATGACTACCGTTCCGTGCAGGTGCGCTTCCCGCGCTCCACCTCGCACACCCATGCGCGCCTGAAAGATCCGCAGATCGTCTCCTTTGAAACCAAAAAAGGCACCCTGATCGACGTCGAAGTGTTCGTGAACTGCCAGTACGGGTATGACATCCAGTGCGAAGTGGTCGGCGAAACCGGGATTGCCCGTCTGCCGGAGCCGTCGGCCGTCCAGATGCGCAAGTCCGCCAGCCTGTCGACCGCCATTCTCACCGACTGGAAAGACCGCTTTATCAAAGCCTACGACGTCGAGCTGCAGGCCTTTATCAACGACGTCAAAGCCGGTCAGCTGCACGGCCCGTCGGCCTGGGACGGCTACGCGGCGTCGGTGGCGGCGGACGCCTGCATTAAAGCGCAGGGAACCAGCGAGCCGGTTGAAGTGACGCTGCCTGAGTGCCCGGCATTCTACAAACGTTAAGCGCGTTTTGCTGACGGAACTTCTTTGCACAGGTAACGACGATGAAAATTGCCTTTGATGTGGATGTCATTAAGGACCTCGGGATCACCCGCATGGTCCATCAGGTAGCGGAGTGGGGCTACAAGTACATTGAACAGTCGCCGCACCCGCAGATTAACCCGTTCTACAAGCACCCGCGCGCCAGCCGGGAGATCATGGCGGAGTACAAGCAGGCGCTGCGAGATACCGGCCTTGAGCTGTCGTCGTTTATCTGCGTCTACCGCTGGTCCGGCCCGGACGAACTGCGCCGTCAGGCGGCGGTGAAAAACTGGAAACGGCTGGTGGAAATTGCGGTGGAGATGGGCGTTCAGGTGATCAACACCGAGTTCTCCGGCGATCCGAATCAGCCCGAAATCTGCGATGAAATGTTCTATCGCTCAATGGAAGAGCTGTTGCCGATTTTTGAGCGGGAAGGCATCCGCGTGGAGATCCAGGCGCATCCCTGGGATTTCTGCGAAGAGAACAATGAAACCGTCGATATCGTGAAGTCGTTCCGCAGCGATAACGTGAAGTACGTCTACAGCGTGCCGCACACCTTTTTCTACGACAAAGGCGTCGGCGACGTGGCGAGCATGCTGCGCTATGCCGGGAGCGATCTCTCCCATGTCCTGATTGCGGACACCCGCAATCATACGAAACATTGCCGCTATATCGTTAACCCGCCGGGCGTGGATGCCGTGGTGCACCAGCACGTAGGCGTCGGGGAAGGGGATGTGGATTTCGACGCGCTGTTCCGCACCCTGCGCGAAATGAAATTCGCCGAGCAGACCTTCAAGGTCGGCGGGGAGCCGATTGTCGCCACCTCGCTGTTTGGCTACCCGGAAAAAATGAAATACCAGGCAGTGGAAACCCGTGAACTTATTGAACGTGAATTGCTGCGCCGGTAAGGCGCAGCGGCAGGAGCCCTACTATGAACAAAGATAACGTCAAACTGGCTATCGCCCCGATTGGCTGGACTAACGATGATATGCCGGAGCTCGGCAGCGAAAACACTTTCCAGCAGATCGTCAGCGAAATGGCGCTGGCCGGCTTTACCGGCAGCGAAGTCGGCAGCAAATATCCGCGCGACCCGGCGGTCCTCAAGCCGATGCTGGATATCCGCGGCATTCAGATCTGCAACGCCTGGTTCAGCACCTTTTTCGCCAACGGCCAGCGGGAAAAAACCATTGATGAATTCGTCAATCACATGAACTTCCTTCATGCGATGGGCGCGAAAGTGATTGGCTGCTCCGAGCAGAGCGGCAGCATCCAGGGGCTGGATAAACCGATCCTCGGCGATGCGAAGCCGTGCTTCAGCGAAGAGGAGTGGCAGCGGGTAGCGGAAGGCTACAACACCCTCGGCCGCCTGGCGGCGGAGAAGGGGATGCAGGTCTGTCTGCACCACCACATGGGCACCGGCATTCAGACCACCGCGGAAATCGACAAATTTATGTCGCTGGTGGACGAACGCGTCTTCCTGCTGTTCGACACCGGACATGCCTGGTATTCCGAAGGCGGCGAAGCGCCGATGCTTGCGATCCTCAAAAAGTATCTGCCGCGCATCAACCACGTTCACCTGAAAGACGTCCGCCCGCCGGTGATCGACCAGGTGCGCCGCGACGGCCTGTCGTTCCTCGACGGCGTGAAAAAAGGCACCTTCACCGTCCCGGGCGACGGGGTGATCGATTTCCGTCCGGTGTTCAAGCTGCTGGACGACTTTGGCTATAAAGGCTGGATGGTAGTGGAAGCCGAGCAGGATCCTGCTCTGGCCAATCCTTTCGAATACGCCGTCAAAGCGCGCAAATATATTCGCGAAACGGCAGGGATCTAATCGTTGTGACATTTTCAGGCCATACCGGGTATGGCCTGCTTTTTTCCTTTCACAACCGGACCCAGGGCTTAACCACAGCGCCGGACAGTTCCCTCTCCCTCAGGGAGAGGGCCAGGGTGAGGATGGCGATGACGGGTAAAGCGTCACTTCACTTCCGCCAGCGCGGTCTTATCCACATACGGTTTCATCAGCGCGTCGGCTTCCTTCTGCGCCGCCTGCACCGCCGCTTCCGGCGTCACTTTGGCATCATTGACCACCGCCGCCAGCTGGTTCTCCATCGCCTTACGCACCGCCACGGTCTCCCAGGTGGAGTACCATGGATGGGCGTACTTCAGCTGCTCAAGGGCGATCGCCGCCCGCGGATCCTGCTGCAGATAGGCCTTCATCTCCGGCGTATCGTATGACGCCTTGCGCGGCGAGAAGTAGCCGGTGAAGCGGCTCCACGCGCCGTTCACCTCGGGGCTCACCAGATAGGTCAGGAACTGATACGCCGCTTTCTTCTGCGCCTCGTTGATGCCTTTAAAGCTCACCAGGCTGGCGCCGCCGATCGGCACCGCACGCTGCTCTTTGGCCGGCAGCATCGCTACCCCAAGCTCAAAATCTTTGCTGTTCTCGCGCATAAAGCCCAGCGCGCCGGTGCTGAGCATCGCCATCCCGAGCTTGCCGGAGAAGAACGCGGCGCTGATCTGCTTCGAGTTCAAGACCCCGGACGGCATCACCTTGTCCTTGTAGATCAGATCCTGCCAGAAGCGCAGAGCGCCGATGGCGGTCGGCGAGTTGTAATAGACCTCGCCCGGATAGTCTTCGTTAAAGTATTTCCCGCCGTTGGCGCGCACCAGCGCCGAGAAGATCCAGCCGCCGTAGTCGTCGTTGGTCGACGGCAGCATGATCCCCCACTGGCCTTTGCTCTCGTCGGTCAGCTTTTTGGCATCGGCCAGCAGCTCGGCCCAGGTCTGCGGCGGTTGTTTGATCTCGGCCCGATCGAACATCGTCTTGTTGTAGTAGAGGATCGGCGTCGAGTTATGGAACGGGATCGCATAGGTGGTGCCCATCACCTGGGCGTTCTTATGCATCGCGGGCCAGAATTCCTTGTGCAGAAAATCGCCAGCCTTTTGATCGCCATATTTAAACAGCTCGTCCATCGGCAGGATCTCATCCTTCAGCGCCAGATCGGTGGTGAAGTTAGCGGACATGATCACCAGCGCCGGCGGCTGGCCGGCCTTCTGCGCCGATTCGGCTTTGATCTTGGTGGTGTCGTAGTTGCCGGTGAAGATGCCGCGCACTTCGACATCCTGCTGCGAGTCGTTGAATTGCTTAATGACGCGGGTCATCTCCATGGTCAGCTTGCCGTCCACCGGCGCCGGGAACATGAAGTCTATTTTCTCTTTTGCCAGCGCCGCGCCGCTCAGGGCAAGGCTGAGGCCAACCGCGACTAGCGTAAAAGGTTTAAACATGATTACACTCCATCAACAAATTATGCTGGGTCTCAGCATGAAAAAGATGCACATCGGCAGGTGAGAAGCCAACCAGTAGCGACTCGCCTTTCTCCGGCACCGTGCCGCGGTGGCGGCGGCTAAAGCGCAGGGTGCCGATCGGGGTGCTGACGTGGAGCAGGTAATCGGCCCCCATCAGTTCTCGTTGCAGAACGGTGGCCGGGAGGCGCAGATGGCCCTCCTCCACGCGGTCGGTAATATGTTCCGGGCGAACGCCCAGCCAGACGCGGGTCTGATCCCGGTGGCGCGGCGGCAGCGGATAGCGCTGTTCTCCCAACAGTACTTCACCGTTGGCGCAGGCCAGCGACAGCAGGTTCATCGCCGGCGAACCGATAAACCCGGCGACGAACAGGTTGGCCGGGTTGGCGTACAGATACTCCGGGCGCCCGACCTGCTGCACGTGGCCGCCGTTCATCACCACGATGCGGTCGGCCATCGACATCGCCTCGGTCTGATCGTGGGTCACATAGATGGTGCTGGTTTTCAGCTGCTGGTGGAGCGCCATAATGCTGTCGCGCACTTCGCTGCGCAGGCGGGCGTCGAGGTTGGAGAGCGGCTCGTCCATCAGGAACAGCCGCGGATTGCGCACAATCGCCCGGGCCATCGCCACCCGCTGGCGCTGGCCGCCGGAGAGCTTCGCCGGTTTGCGGTCGAGCAGCGCCTCCAGCTGCAGCATCTGCGCCACTTTGTCCACCCGCGGCTGCCAGCTGCTTTTCTCTTCCTTGCGCACCTTCATGCCGAAGGTGATGTTGTCGCGCACCGACAGATGCGGAAACAGGGCATAGTTCTGGAAGATCATCGCGAAGTTGCGCTCGCGCGGCGTGGTGGCGGTGATGTTCTCATCATGCAGCCAGATTTGGCCTTCGCTGACCGGCTCCAGGCCGGCGAGCAGGCGCAGCAGGGTGCTTTTTCCGCAGCCCGACGGGCCGACCAGCACCACGAATTCGCCTTCGTGAATATCCAGCGACAGGGCGCTGAGCGCCGGCTTGCCGTCGAAACGTTTACTGATGTTTTGCAGACTGAGCATGGCGATTAGCGCTCTTCCGTTGGACAACTGATGTTTTCGTCGTACAGCCACGGCCCGGCGTAGTGGGCCAGCGAGTGCTGGTAGCTCACCCACTGCTCGCCGACCTGGCGGTGCATCAGACACGAGGCAGGAGAAAGGTCGTAATAGGGCCGGGTATCTTCGTGGCAGTACGGCACCTGATGGACGGTGCCAGGGATAGTGGAGATCAGCGCCTGGCGATACTGGGTCATGGTCAGGCTGTGGTTATGGCCGCAGAAGATGCGCGTCAGTGACGGGAAACGCTCCACCAGCGCCAGCAGACGGTGGCCGTTTTCGCAGGCGATAGGGTCCATCTGCGCATTCCCCAGCGGCAGCGGCGGGTGGTGCATAAAGATCGTTGCCGGTTTGTCGCCGCCCTCGAACAGCTGGGCCTCCAGCCAGCCGATGGTCTCGTCGGTCAGCCAGCCTTTTGACGTGCCGGCATGACTGGAGTCGATAAACAGCAGGCGGGTGGCGAAGTCATCCACCGCATAGTGCATATTTTGCGGATCGTTGCCCAGCTGCGGGCACAGCGGGTGAAGATGCTCGAGAAAATGGGCTTTGTCGTCGTGGTTGCCGGGGATCAGATACAGCGGATAGTTCAGGCTGCCGAGGATCTGGCGGGCCACCTGATACTCCTCCGGGCGGCCGCAGTTGACGATATCCCCGCTCACCACCACCGCGTCCGGGCGCTCGCGCAGCGCGTTAAGCTGGGAGACCACGTCGGCGTTGGCGGCATTGACGTCGATAAAGCCGTACAGCTTCTCGCCGCGGCTGCGGAAATGGGTATCGGAAATGTGCGCTAACAGCATGAATCACTCCTTATTTGATCCCGGAGAAGCCGAAGCTCCGCAGGAACTGTTTCTGAAAAAGGATGAACGCCAGCATCAGCGGCAGGCAGACCATCAGCGTCCCGGCGCCGATGGTGCCCCACTGGCCGCCGGATTCGGCGCCCATGGCGAAAGAGACCAGCCCGACGGTCAGCACCTGCTTATCGGGATCGTTGAGCATCATCAGCGGCCACAGGTACTCGTTCCAGTGGTAGGTAATGCTGACGGTGGCGAAGGCCAGCACCGACGGCCAGGACATCGGCAGCAGCACGCGGAACAGCACCTGCCACCAGCGGCAGCCCTCCATCAGCGCCGCCTCCTCCAGCTCTTTCGGAATGGCGAGGAACGCCTGACGCATCAGGAACACGCCGAACGCCGAGGTGAAGTAGGGCATCATCACCCCGGTGAGGGTGTTGAGCAGGCCGAAGGTTTTCAGGGTCAGCATGTTCGGCACCATCATCACCACCGGCATGATCATCAGCTGCACCAGGAACAGGAGAAACAGCGTCTGCTTGCCGCGAAACTCGTGGCAGGCGAAGACGTACCCGGCGGTGGTGATGGTCAACAGCTGCACGAAGAAGGTGCCGAAGGTGAAGATAAGGGTGTTGGCGTACAGGCTCAGCCAGTCGGCGCTCTGCCAGGCGTCGCGGAAGTTATCGAGAGTCAGCGGCAGGCGCGGCAGCAGCGACGCCATATCGTCGCCGAAGGTGGTAGCGCTGAACGAGGTCGCCAGCATCCAGATAAACGGGCTGACCCACAGCAGCGCCATGCAGCACATCAATACTGTGAGCGTAAAGGGCGACGAGCGGCGCAGGCGCAGCCACAGCGGACGGGCGGCGGCGGGCGTGCGGACCAGCAGCGGCGAGATTTCAGCGCTCATAGTGGGCTCCTTTCTCCAGCAGTTTCAGGTTAATCAGCGAGAAGGCGAACAGCCCGGCCAGGGTGAGGAAGGTGGCGGCGGAGGCTTTACCGAGGTCGTGGGTATCCCAGGCGAGATTCTGGATGTAATAGAGCAGCACGGTGGTGGCGTTGTCCGGCCCGCCGCGGGTCATCACCGCCACGTGGTCGATCTGGGTGATGGAGTAGATCAGCGCGGTGGTGATCACAAAGCTCAGGGTCGGGCGCAGCAGCGGTAGCGTGACCTTAAAAAAGACCTGCGTGCGGGTAGCCCCCTCCATCAGCGCCGCTTCCCGCGTCGAGGCCGGAATGCTCTGCAGCCCGGCGAGGAAAAACAGCATGTAGTAGCCGGCGAACTTCCACACGCCGATCAGCGCCAGGGCCAGCAGCGCGCTGTTGCTGCGCCCCAGCCAGTTGTTGTTCATCGGCCCGAACAGCTTTGCCAGATAGTGGTCGAGCAGGCCGAGGCCGGGCATAAAGATAAACAGCCACAGCGCGGCGGCGCTGACCATCGGGATAATCATCGGGAAGAAAAAGGCGGTGCGCAGCCAGCGGTTGACGCGATGGTTCTCGCTCAGGGCGACCGCCAGCAGCAGGGCGAGGGTCACCCCGGGCACCACCGTCAGCAGGATATAGAGCAGATTATTGACCAGCGACTGCCAGAAAACGCCGTCGGCAAACAGGCGGGCGAAGTTATCCAGCCCGACGTACTGTGCGCCGTCGCTGGCCATGCGGGTATCAAACAGGCTGTCATACACCGAACGCCCCAGCGGGAACCAGGTAAACAGCAGTAAAAACAGCAGGGAAGGCGACAGGATCAGCCAGGGAAGCCAGGTCTTTCTCATGGTGACGCGCATCTCGTTCAGCCATTTATCGAAGCCCGGATTGTGGGAAGCAATGACTACAGAGGCATGGCGGGGAGATGACGGTTTGATGAAGCGACGGGGAAAACGCCGGGCGAGCGGGCCGCCCGGCGGGAGAGAAGGATCAGAAGTCGGCTTTCAGCACCGCGCGGTAGCGGGCTTTGCCTTCACGAACGTGCTTCAGCGCTTCGTTAATGTGCGACATCGGGAACAGCTCGGTGGTCGGAGCCACTTTGCTGCGCCCGGCAAACTTCATCAGCGTGCGCAGTTCGGACGGGTTACCGGTCGCCGAGCCGGAAATGCTGCGGTCGCCGCCGATCAGGGTAAAGGCCGGTACCGGGAACGGCTTCATCACCGCGCCGACGGTGTGGAAATTGCCGCCGTAAGCCAGCGCCTGGAAGTACGGCTGCCAGTCGAGGTCCACCGCCACGGTGTTGATGATCAGGTCGAACTGACCGGCCAGCGCTTTTAAGGCTTCAGGATCGCGGCTGTTGACCACGCGATCGGCGCCCATCGCCAGCACTTCCTGCTCTTTGGCCGGGTTGGAGCTGAAGGCGGTCACTTCCGCGCCCATCGCCCGCAGCAGCTTAATGGCGATATGGCCGAGGCCGCCGATGCCGATCACCCCGACGCGGCTGGTGGCGGTCACGTGGTGGGTCAGCAGCGGTTTAAAGACGGTGATGCCGCCGCACAGCATCGGGCCGGCGGACGCCAGATCGATGCTCTCCGGCAGGGGGATCACCCACTGCCAGTCGGCGCGCAGCTTATTGGCGAAGCCGCCGCGGTTGAGAATGGTCGGCACCGAGCCTTCCAGGCAGTTGATCTGATTGCCGCTGATGCAGGCGTCGCAATAGCCGCAGCTGCGCGCCGTCCAGCCGATGCCGACCTTCTGGCCAATCTTCAGCCCTTTATCCTGCGCCGCGCTGCCCAGCGCCGCCACCCGGCCAATCACCTCGTGACCGGCCACCAGCGGGTAGCTCGACATCCCCCATTCGTTGTCGATCATCGACAGGTCCGAATGGCAGATCCCGCAGTACTCCACTTCAACTTCGACATCTTCCGGCTGCAGCTCGCCGGCATCGTATTCCCACAGTGACAGATCGGCGCCCGCTTCTTTGGCGGCGTAGCTTTTAATGATGCTCATGTTCATTTCCTTGGGGTTGGCGTGATAACCCAGAAAGTGTAGAGCATGGTATTCCCCGGCGCTTGGCAATCGGAGGGGTCGCGAAGCGGGCGGACCAGCCGCCCGTTAAGGTCAGCGGCTGGCCAGCGGCCACTGATTAAGGCGGATGCCGCGCTGCGGGGCGTTCTCGGCAAAATCATCCAGCACCGCCCGCACATCCGGGTCGAGGTAGCCGACGCTGTCGTGCTCGACGATCACCACGCTCTTTTCCGGAATCTTCGCCAGCAGGGCCAGCAGATGCGGATTGTGCATAAAGGTCAGATTCTGCTGGATGCGCAGCACGTAGTGGTCATCGTAGCGCGCCAGCTGCAGCGAGTGGCGATGGCTGCGCCAGAGACTGAATGCCATCTGGGTGGCAAGACCAATCCCGATCCCCGCCAGCATGCCGAAGGCGATAATCCCGCCGATGGTGGCGAGGAACGGGACGTACTGCGCCGCCCCCTGGCGGAACTGCTCGATGAACAGCCGCGGGGTCGCCAGCTTATAGCCGGTATACAGCAGCACGGCGGCGAGGCTGGCGAGCGGGATTAAGGTTAGCAGGCCGCTGAACCACAGGCCGCAGATTAACAGCAGGACGCCGTGGATAAAGATCGACAGTTTGCTCTGCGCGCCGTTGCTGACGTTCACCGAGCTGCGGACGATCACCGCGGTGATCGGCATCGCCCCCAGCACGCCGGAGAGCAGGTTGCCCACGCCCTGGGCGACCATTTCGCGGTTCGGCGAAGGCGGCGGATTTTGCGGGCGCAGCTTTTTCAGCGCCTCCTGGCTCAGCAAGGTTTCAAGGCTGGCGACCAGCGCCAGGGTTACCGCCACCACCCACACCGACGGATTGCGCCACGCGCTCCATGCGGGAGACTCCAGCTCGCCCAGCAGATCGCCGAGGCTGCCGAACGCCGGCAGGGTGATGCGCGGCAGAGCGGCCAGCTGCTGCGGCGCGGCCTGGGTCATTAATACGGTGGTGACACAACCGAGCAGGACGGCGATCAGCGGGCCGGGGATCCAGCGTAGGCTCTTCACCCGGCGGATAAGCGGCGAACCCCACAGCCAGAGCACCAGCAGGCCGCCCGCGGCGACGGCGATAGCACTGAGGGAGAAGGTGGCGTTACCCTTCACGATATCAACGAGCCCGGTCTCTTCTGCGCTGCCGAGCGCGACGGGGATCTGCTGCATAATCAGCAGGATGCCGATCGCCGCCAGCATGCCTTTGATGACGCTGGCGGGAACGAGGGAGATAAAGCGCCCGGCCCGCAGGATCCCGAACAGCAGCTGCAGCACGCCGGCCAGCACCAGCGCCATCAGGAAGAGGGAGAAGGAACCCAGGGATTCAATGGCGGCGACGACGATGGTGACCAGTCCGGCGGCGGGGCCGCTGACGGCGAAGCGGGAGGGGCTGAGAGCGGTGACGACCAGGCCGCCGATAATGCCGGTCAGCAGGCCGACGAAGGGCGGTAAGCCGCTGGCCTGGGCGATGCCGAGGCACAGCGGCAGGGCGACAAGGAAGACGACGATGCCGGCGAGAGAGTCCTGACGAAGCGTGTTCATGGGGCGTGCTCCTGCGGTGAGAGGTGTTCGACGAGGGTGGTTAAATGGCCGGAAGCCAGATCGTAGACGCAGCCGTGCAGGCTGAGCGGTCGCCCGCTGGCGAGCACCGTCTGCACCGGTTCACTCTCCAGCAGACGGGCGAACTGGGCGCGAACGTTGGCTTCCACCAGGGCGTCCAGCGCATGGCGAGAACGCTCCGCGTCGGCGCTGGCGCTGGCGCTGGCGCCGGGGGAGGCCGCAACACCACACCCATCGGCAATCTGCGCAATTTCGTGATGCAGGGTGTGGCGCAGCTGGCCGATGCGGCGAGCCAGCGCCGAGGACTCGTGCGCCAGCGGCAGGGTGGGCAGGGAGAGTGCCGCCTGCACCCCGCCGCAGCCGTAGTGGCCGCAGAGCACCACCCGCTCCACCTCAAGGTAGTCGAGGGCATACTGCAGGACGCTCATGACGTTGTCGTCGGCGGGGTCGAGCATGTTGGCGATATTGCGGTGGACAAAGAGCTCGCCGGGCTGGCTGCCGGTGAGCACCTCGGCGGGCACGCGGCTGTCGGAGCAGCCGATCCACAGCGAGTGGGGCCGCTGCCCGTCGACCCATTTTTCGAAATAGTCCGGGTCATGCTGACACTTCTGCAGCGCCCAGCTGCGGTTGCGGGCCAGCAAAGGTTTTAACGTCGTCACAAGTATTCTCCTGAGTTAATTCATCGAGTGAATATGTCCATCAAGACTCGTACAGCGACTAGTAAAAATAGTGTTTACCGGAACCCTTCACGCCTGAGGAAAATCCTGGAATAAACGGCAAAAAGAAAACTTTTCATTAATGTAAAGTTATAAAAATATTAATGAAATTAATGTCTTGCCGCGGAGCGGATGAATAACAAAAAAGCATTGGCTAAAACTTTCTGGAATATATGGGAATGGTGGTGGGTGGGGTTGGTGGAATAGTTGGGGAGTGAATATTGGGCATTTGTTTGAGGAGAGATGGATTGTGATGGGGATGCAGGTGAGAGTGAGGTGAGAACAAGTTGAGATAAAATTGAGTGGGGTTTGGGGGGAGCAAGGGGAAAGGGGAGTGGCTGGCAGGTGGAGTTGGGGTTGTGGGGGTTGTGAGAGGAGGGTTGCAGGTGGCAGTCGCGCTGTGGAACGGTCGTAAAAGGTGACGCCGCGCAGGATAGCGCTGTTTTTTTCAACACTTAGCGTAATGACGACACGCTGTCGCTTGCATGACCGCCGCCGACAGGTATAATCCAGAACGTTTCCGCATCCCCTTCAGTGCCGAAGTGGCGAAATCGGTAGACGCAGTTGATTCAAAATCAACCGTAGAAATACGTGCCGGTTCGAGTCCGGCCTTCGGCACCATCGGAACATCAATAGACGTCAACGGACGTCTTTTTTTGTGCCTAAAATCCGAGCTACACAAGGCTTTCCGCGATTTTCCTTTCAATAGAAGTCAATCTGAGTCAACCCACATCAAGTTGCTTGTGAGTATAGAACCGAGTATATATGCTGGTTCGATAATGGTTGTATACTCACAGCGGCACATGGAAGGAGAACTTTTATGGCTCTGACAGATACTAAAGTACGTTCTGCGAAACCGCAGGAAAAGGAGTACACCCTTGTCGATGGGGATGGCATGTTTTTGCTTATTCACCCTAACGGCTCAAAATACTGGCGCTTCCGCTTTCGTTTTGGTGGTAAGCAGCACCTGATGGCTTTTGGGGTTTACCCTGAAACTTCACTGGCTGGTGCTCGTCAAAAGAGAGAAGAGGCCAGAAAGCTTGTTGCTGCAGGTATCGATCCTCGCGAGCACAAGCGGGCAGTAAAAGAAGAGCAGGCGAAAGAGGTTATTACCTTTGAGTCAGTTGCCAGAGAGTGGCACGCAACTAACAAGAAATGGTCAGAGGATCACAGTCGACGGGTACTGAAGAGCCTAGAAGATAATCTGTTTCACGCTATTGGCAAGCGGAGCATTGAAGAGCTGAAGACTCGAGACCTGCTTGCACCCATTAAAATCGTAGAGGCTACAGGCCGCTTTGAAGTCGCTTCTCGTCTTCAGCAGCGAACCACAGCAATCATGCGCTATGCAGTGCAATGTGGCTTGATTGATTACAACCCGGCCCAAGAGATGGCTGGAGCAGTTGCTTCCAGTAACCGTGTCCATCGCCCTGCACTTGAGCTGAAACGTCTACCTGAACTACTCCGCCGAATTGACGGTTACACGGGACGCCCTTTGACCCGCTTGGCCGTTGAGCTCACCTTATTGATCTTCATTCGTTCCAGTGAATTGCGCTTTGCGCGTTGGTCTGAAATCGATTTTGAAACGGCAATGTGGACAATACCGGCTGAACGAGAAGCTATTGAAGGAGTGAAGCATTCACAGCGTGGCTCGAAAATGCGTACGCCTCATTTAGTACCGCTGTCTCGCCAGGCATTAGAAATCCTTAAACAGGTTCACAAGCTTAGTGGTGAGCGTGATTTTGTTTTCGTTGGCGATCATAACCCTCGTAAACCGATGAGTGAAAACACGGTGAACAAGGCGTTGCGTGTTATGGGGTATGACACCAAGGTGGAGGTTTGTGGGCATGGATTCAGGACCATGGCATGTAGTTCGTTGATTGAATCGGGATTGTGGTCGAAGGATGCAGTAGAGCGGCAGATGAGCCATATGGAACGTAACTCTGTACGGGCTGCGTATATTCATAAGGCTGAACACTTGGATGAGCGCCGTTTGATGTTGCAGTGGTGGGCAGATCTCTTGGACTCCAATAGACTCAAAGCAACGAATCCATATGAGTTCAAGAAACTTAAGGTCTTTTGAAATCTTACTTACCTTTATTCTATAAAGTAGTTCCAGTTGGAAGCGCTTTGTGTTAATTTATCGGGTTAAATTTTTGGAGTTGAGAGTATGATGAAAGTTGTTTCATTATTTTCAGGAGCTGGCGGTCTTGACCTTGGTTTTAAAAACGCCGGTTTTCAAATCGTCTGGGCAAATGATATTGACTCTGACGCTGTACAAACATATAAAAAAAATATTGGCGATCATATTGTTCTAAAAGATTTGTCTCAGGTTGATATGAATGATATCCCTGATTGTGATGTTGTTATCGGGGGGTTTCCTTGCCAGGGATTTTCTCAAGCTAATCTCTTAAGAAATAAAGATGATGAAAGGAATCAATTATATTTAGAGTTTCTTAGGGTTGTAGACGCTAAAAAACCTAAGTTCTTTTTTGCGGAAAATGTACGGGGTATTTTAAGCCTAGATAATGGTACGGCTATAGAAAAAATCGAAAGTGATTTTAAAGCGTTAGGCTATAAAGTTAAAAAACAGCTCTTCAATGTGGCTGATTATGGTGTGCCTCAGATGCGATACCGAGTTATTATCGTTGGTGTTAGAAACGATGTAAATATAGAGTATATGTATCCACTGCCAACGCATACCTCTCCTAAAAAAGTTAATAAAATGGGGTTAGCTCCTTGGGTAAACATCGGTGATGCTCTTAATGGCATTCCCGAACCCGATTCTAATTGTGATTTATTGAATCATGTATACTCAGCCTATAAAATAACAAATAGGAATTTCACAGGTCATAGGGAAACAGATCCAAGTAAACCTTCGCCTACAATTCTTGCAAGAGGTAACGGTAAAGGTGGGGTTTGTGCTATTCAGCATCCCAAAAATCACCGTAGAATGTCTGTTAGAGAATCAGCAACAATACAAACATTTCCTTTAGATTATGAGTTTGTGGGAAGTATGACATCTTGCTATCGGCAGGTTGGTAATGCTGTTCCTGTTTTATTTGCTGAGTCTTTAGCCAAGAGTTTAAAAAATATTATTGTAGGTGATAATAAATGAAAGTTGTTTCATTGTTCTCAGGCGCAGGGGGATTAGACCTTGGTTTAAAACTGTCTGGGCTAGATATTATCTGGGCAAATGATATCTATGAAGATGCAGTAGATACCTATAAGAAAAATATAGGTGAGCATATTGTTCTGGGTGATGTATCCAATATCAGTTCATCTGAGATACCGAATTGCGATATTGTGGTTGGCGGATTTCCATGTCAGGGATTCTCTGTCGCAAATATGAATAGAAAGTCTGAAGATCCTCGGAATAAATTATATTTAGAAATGGTTCGTATTATTCGAGATAAGAAACCATCATATTTTATAGCTGAAAATGTAAAAGGTATTTTATCCTTGGATAAAGGTCTTGTTATACAAAAGATAACAAGTGATTTTGAATCGTTAGGATATAATGTTAAATACAGTCTTCTAAATTGTGCTGATTATGGTGTTCCACAAACTCGAATGAGAGTTATTATATTAGGCGTAAGGAAAGATTTGCCTGATATTGAAAACTTTCCACCGCCTAAGACTCATGAAAAAGATGGGATAAATCTACCTAAATGGATTTCTGTAGGCCAAGCCTTGAAAAGGTTTACTGAGCCGGGGGGGAATAGTGAGTTCAAAAATCATGAGCATTCGTTGTATAAGCTTACATTCAATGGGCATCTAGGACATAGGTTTATGGATCCGGATAAACCAGCTCCGACAGTAACAGGTCGTGGAGATGAGAAAGGTGGTGTAGTTGTATTACACCACCCTAATAATGAGAGAAGAATGACTGTCAGAGAAATTGCGGCAGTTCAATCATTCCCGGATGACTTCTTTTTCTGTGGTAGTAAGACGTCTGGATATCGACAAATCGCTAATGCTGTCCCACCAAAACTAGGTTTAGCCTTAGGTAAAATGTTAACTGAGCATCATAAAACGATAGAATAGCAATTGCCCTTTCCCTTCCTTGTCTGATAGTCTCAACAAGTGTTTAGTCAAGGAGGGGGACTTATGTATTCTTTTGTTAAACCATTTCCTCAATATCGTTGGAGATGGGCTTCGATGACACCATCCGAAAGTTTGAATATTCCAGAAGTCTACTTTGGCTGTTTACGTGTTCTTTCATTGAATGAAGGTGAACATGTAAACAGTAAACATGTTTTTGAATTACTACAACAAGTAGAAAAAGATATTAAGGATTATAATGACTTAAACGTGTCATTAGCACGTTCTGAAAACAGGAACCTTTTTAGAAACTCCGGTCAGTATTGGAAAAATACGGGTACCCTGTTAAGCACAGAACATGGAATAGAACTGACTGATTTTGGGCGTTCTTATTCTTCAGGGCTAATTACTAAAGATGAATTTTCTGCTATTGTAATTAAGAGTATGGAGCTTCCTAATCCATTTATTGAAGATGATGAAGTTATTTCTGAGTGGTATCATGAAGGTGTTAAGATTAAACCATTAGAACTAATTTTATGTATTATTTATCACCTTTACAATTTCAAATGCGAACATGGATATTTAACCACTAAAGAGTTAATTGAAATAGTGATACCAATGGCTGGTAACAAAGCCACCGCTTATGACATCTTTAAAGTAATACTTGATTGTCGACATGGCACAACTTTAGGACCTGATTCTTGGATAGCTAATGAAAAATCTAATGATAAAAGAATAGCCAGGGAGTTTCTGCTTTTTCTCGAAAATTATGGATATTTAAATTCGAGACAATCTCAGAATGAAAGGGCAACCAATCTAAATCAAGAGTTTTATCTAACAGACGACCAGTGTTCTTTAGCTAAATCACTCATTGATTCTCCTGAAATATCATATAAATCAATGTCGCCTGAACAAGCTGTACCGAAACTTGCAGAAGCTACAGAGGTAATCGCTAGAAAACGAGTTCTCACAGAAATCACTTTACGACCAAAACAGGCTGAGTTCAGAAGAAAGCTGATGGAGGCATATTCAGGGAAATGTTTATTGTCTAATGCAAGTGTAAGTGAGGTACTTCAGGCATGCCATATTATCCCTGTGAAAAACAGTGGTAATGATTCTGTTGAAAATGGTTTTATTTTGCGCTCTGATCTCCATCTTTTATACGATTCAGGCCATATAAAAATACATGAAGATGGCACCGTTACATTATCTGATTACTTGAAAAAAGACACTTTTTACAGAAAAACCTTACCCAGTAAGATAAAGTTACCGTCATTCCTTAATATTGAAAACATACGAATTAGGAATGAATACAATATGTGATATGTATATAGAGAGCCACAAATGTTAGTCATTGTAAATGAATAGCATTTGTGGTTTTAGCTAAGTTTTGCATATTGCTTAAATATTATTTGTCAATGAATGTGAAGGCAAAGTGGTTGTTAGGTAGTATCCTGGGGGGAATTTACAAAACAAAAACAATTAGATGAAAAGTGTTTTTATAATTAGTTGCTTTTGGATGCTTAAAAGTATTTGTAATTATTTTTCAATAAGTCTATTTATTAGTGTTTTGAAGTCTGAGTTTTTTGCGTCATACCAGTTTTTAATTGTCCCAAGGAAATCATCGCGGTCTGATTTTATTTTGGTTGTATTTGATTATCTCTTCATTTAACTTAGCTTGAACTTCGGTATCGGTTTTAAATACATCTCCTTCCGGTGATATAAACCATTTTTCAAGAAGTAAATATGCAAATACTTTAAATGGGCCTGGCTCTTCATCTTTGCGCTCAAATGTACCATATAGCTTATCTTTGTACAGCATCGCCGCTACCCATCCTCGAAACTCCCCTTGATGCTCAAGCGCCTCACTTAGTGCATTACAATATTCAACCATGGTACAAAGGGGCATTGACCTGCTCCCCACAGATTGATGCAGGTAGATGTTGGCAACGTCGGCTCCTGGCACGAAGTGGACAAGTTACCTGAGCTGAAGGTCCGCTATGAGCGAGGAGCAGAAGTTCGCAACTCCAACTACTACATGACTAACTTACGGTCCAGATTATCGTTGACACGCAAGTCTGCCAGAATAATATTAATAAATACTTCGTCGCCCGCTGAGTATCCTGTTGCCGAGGAGGCGATATAGGTACCAAGTGGATAAACGCTGTAAACCAGTCGTTCTGCCTGATAAGCCACGCAGTGCAAACGCTCACGCCTGATTTATACATAATCGTCATGGGGCATGCTGACCTCAAGGACGACTGGTTTCAGGCCGTGCTCTCAGAGCGATGGCGTAATAGTGTGAAGCTCATTCCGCCAAGGTGGATAGCGTCGTGGAAGAAGTGATAATAAATATTGTTTTCTCCGAGGGCTAGAGCCTGAGTGGGGGGAATTCGGCATTTGATGAGGTTTTATAGTAGCAGTCTGCTCTTGGTTAAGCAGCCAGACGTACCTGAAACGTGTATGGGCTAAAAACGCCAGCCCGAATAATTCGCCAAGTGCCAGCCGGGAGCTTATCAGGACAGGTCAACAATGCGTCTTGAACTAGGCGCTAGCAATAGTGTGAAGAGCAATTGCACGAGAACCTTACTTACTGAAAAAAGGATCATAATGTATCTGTCTAATTTAAGGATAGCCAACTTCCGAAATTTCGAGACGGTAGACATTCCCCTGAGTGGTAACATTGTTTTGCTGGGCGAAAATCGAGTAGGTAAGAGCAATCTGCTGTTCGCTATCCGCCTGGTGATTGACCCCACATTGCCTGATTCAGCCAGACAGCTAAAGCTGTCAGATTTCTGGGATGGCTGCGATTTATCCACGGCCCCTCAAATTGAGATACATCTTGAGTTCGCCGATTTTGACAGTGACCCCTCACTCTCAGCTCTGCTGACCGATTTTCGTATCGCAGAAAACCCAGACTTGGCAAGACTCAGCTACGTCTTTCGAAAGAAGGATGATATTGCCGGAGAACCTAGCTCGAGTGAGGATTGTGAGTTTATCGTATATGGCGGAGGTCAGGAATCACGTGCCATCGCTAGTCGCGTTCGTCGTCGGATAGCCATAGATATGCTGGATGCCTTACGAGACGCTGAAGCACAACTCGCATCATGGCGTAGCTCTCCGCTACGTCCTTTACTTGAAGATGCGTTCGCGTCATTGAGCCGTGTAGATCTGAACAGAGTTGCCAGCGCCCTTGAATCCGCAACGGAGACAATGGAGACATTCCCACCTATTAAGGAGCTTGAGGAATCTCTGCGTGGCGGCATACTTAATCTTGCCGGTACTGCCCACGATCTTGATGCACGTCTTCGTTTTGCACCGACAGACCCGCTCAGATTGATGCGCTCAATATCAATGTTCATTGATGATGGAAAAAGAGGAATTACTGAAGCAAGTCTTGGATCTGCTAATGTGGCATTAATTTCTCTTAAACTGGCTGAGTTTGCCTGGCGCCGCGCCAAGAACGAACGAAATTTCTCACTACTTTGTATTGAAGAACCTGAAGCACACCTGCACCCTCAGCTTCAACGGGCTGTTTTTAATAAGCTCTTCAATAATGCCGATGAAACGCAGTCCTTGATTGTAACAAGCCACTCCCCCACTCTGGCAAGTATTGCTCCTCTCCGTTCCGTTGTACGTCTTTGCAGGGATCAGGATGGGCGCACTAGGGCTTTTTCTTTGGCTAAACTTCCTGTAACCAGTGATGAACTCGATGACATTGAGCGATACCTCACTGCAACCAGAGCAGAACTACTTTTTGCAAAGGGAGTTATATTTGTGGAAGGAGATGCCGAGGAGGTTTTAATTCCGGGCTTCGCGGAAGCCATGGGGATCAATCTTGACGAGCTTGGTATCACTGTATGCAGCGTTGCAGGGGTGAATTTTGAACCTTACGTTAAGCTGGCAGGAAGTTTGGGGATCAGCATTGCTGTTATCACTGACTGGGACCCACTCGACGGAAGCAAACCACCTTTGGGTAAAGCACGAGCTATTAGTATCTGGGATTCAATCTGTGCTGTCCGTCCTGATATACACAAGCTGACTGCTGATGAGAGGACCTGGTTTGTGGATAAAGGTTTTGATGAGTGTAGCGATGTATGGAAAACAGCTGGTATATTTCTTAGTTCACAAACATTTGAAGTTTCTGTAGCAAATACCCCGAGACTAAAAGACGCACTGCTTAATATTCTCGATGAACAGGGTTTTGGATCACTTCGCTCCTCAAGAATTGCATCCTGGCGAGCCGGCCAGACTCCTGACCCTGCTCAACTCCTCGCGATGATATCTGATATTGGCAAAGGTCGGCTGGCAGCGAAACTCAAGAAAAAAGCTCCCGGGCTTGTACCACCGGAATACATCGCAGCAGCAATTCAGTATGTGGTGTCCAATGTCTGACCGGCACGCGCTGTCAATGGCGTTAAGTGAGCTCTTACCGAACAAAGAGCAGTACGGCGCTGCAACCGAGCGAGGACACTGCGTTGTCATTGCCGGGCCTGGGAGTGGAAAGACTAAAACACTGACGACCGCCATGGCTCGCGCCCTCATGGATGACGTGACTGACCCTCGTGGTGTGGCCTGCATTACCTACAATAATGAGTGTGCAACTGAACTCGAGGAACGTCTGGTCTACTTTAGCATAGCCAGCAGCGAACGAAACTTTATTGGTACCGTGCACAGCTTTGCTTTAAACCAGGTTTTAATCCCCTACTCGCGTTGTATACCAGACTTGCTACCCAATGGCTTTCGGGTAGCGACCCGAGATGAGTGCCGTGCCGCAGTTGAGGCTGCTTATTTGGCAAAATTCGGTGCAAACGGGGAGCCTCATGCCCGATGGAAGTTTGCAGAAGAAAAACGGCGTCGGGACGTGAACCGACTGTTACCCTCGTGGCGAAATAACAACCCGGAGCTGGCAGATTTCATCGAAACGTATGAAGCACATCTTCGGCGTTTAGGTCTTATTGATTTTGATGATATGCCGCTCATAGCCTTTCGTATGATCAGGGAACATGACTGGATCCGTAATGCTATCCGGTCGCGCTATCCCGTCTTATTCGTAGACGAATATCAGGATCTAGGGCATGCCCTTCATGAACTAGTGCTGCTGCTGTGCTTTAACGGTGGAATACGGCTGTTTGCGGTTGGTGATGCCGACCAGTCCATTTATGGATTCAATGGTGCAAATCCGCGGTTACTGGACAGCCTTGTTTTACGGGATGAGGTGAAAACGTTCCGTCTTCGTTTCAACTATCGGTCCGGCGCGAAAATCATCAGGGCATCAATGGGGGCGTTGGGAGAAGAGCGTGATTATCGTGGACCAGACGGAACGGCAGAAGGGGAAATAGGATTTCACGGAGTCATAGGCGATTATGAAACACAGGCGCGTTATATCGCTCAGGATTTAATCCCCTCGCTGACAGCCCGGGGATTTAAGCCTGAACGCATCGGAGTACTCTACCGGGCAGCCTGGCTCGGAGATAAAGTTGCGGATGCGCTTAAGGCCGAAAGCATCGCCTTCATCCGTACCGATACTAATGCGTTAATAAAACGCAATTCACGCCTTGCCCGCTTCATTGAAGCCTGCAGCCAGTGGGTTACAGGGGGATGGAAAGAGGCGTCCCCTGCATTTAATTTGCTGCTGGGTCAGGCACTTTCTGTAGTTTATGGCCGCCGTGCAAGCAGTACTGAAGAACAACTGCTCACCGTACAACTCATCACATTTTTACGAAGCGGAATTGATCAGGCTGAAACTGCCCATGAATGGCTTCGGCGATTCGACAAAGAACTTATTTCCAGCTGGCGGATTATCGCGCAGAATCCCCAGGTGGAGTGGGACGTCGTTACTGAGTTACTGAAACGAACCGATCCTGCATTAAAGCTGGATATGGCTCTGATCGTATTTGCCGGAAAGGAGGAAAGTGCCAGACGAGTTACGCTGAGCACTCTTCACAGTGCAAAAGGCCGCGAATTTGATGTGGCCATTATGTTTGGCGTCAACAAGTATGATTTTCCGGGTAAACGCGACCTTGTTTCAGATAATGCATTACGTGAGGCTCGGCGGCTGTTTTATGTAGGCGTTACGCGCCCACGCAAAGAGTTGCACATGGTTTATAAAAAAGGTGAACATTCCCCTTGGATTGCTGAACTCTATCATCGAAGCCAGCAGACGTAGCATCCGGTCTGACGCGTTGTTCAGTCGTTATAAGACATAGCTTACGAATCATCGTGAGTGCCGTGCAGTGGTTCATCTGTGTGTACGGCTCTTTATCGCCATGAAACTGCTGCGTGACGAAGGTGCCAAATGAGGACAGTTATTGTTTGACTCAGATAGCGATTGACCTGTTCCCCATTGGCTAAGACTAACCGCAGTAACAACCTCCGCTTTTGGCACAAAGCAGACGTTAAACAGGATCTGAATCACTCAACAAGTGATCTTTAAAGTCAAATAAGAAAAAGCTCGATACATAAGGGGTAGAACTTCGAACTCAGAAAAAATGGGATGTAATAATTACACTGTCGAACAACTCTTGGCAAAAGCAACAGGTGAGGTCATTTGCAATGCTGCATCTCGTAACTCTGCATAACGTTTATCGAAAGCTGCTGGCATCGTTCTCTCTGCCCGATGTGCTTTTATTTCCGTTAATTCCCCGCCCGGTTCTACTTCACGCCATGCAGCCACCAGCAACGACATGACTTCCTGAATTCCATACATTGCTGAAGAGTCATGTCGGGGATGACTGCAAACAGCCTGATTGAATAGCATCATCATCCGACATGTTGAAATACTTCCAGCCTCCCATAACCAGCGAAGAAGCGTAGGCTGAGACGGTTTACCCGCTTCGATACGCTTCTTTGAGTAGTCGCTTATAATGCAATACGTTTCAGCATGAAAACGCAATAATTGGGCACTATCATGTCGTACTTTGTCACAGAAACAGGTACTACTCTCCTGAACTGTAAAACCCAGCGCAGCCAGCCGTGGATAATGATCAGTCGCCTGCTTCAACACACCACGGATAAGCATGACATCGTTACCACCAGAGTTTGTCCTCGACACACCATTTTCAGCGTAATTATTCATCGGTTTCTCTTTCAAAAATGTAAGTTAGGGTTGGCTTTTTAAAAGGAGTAAGGCAAGCCAGATAAGTCGTTTTCTGCTTTTGACGCGGGTTACTGCGGTTAGGAACATTCCACGTTCGGGCATGCAATGAAATCTGCTGATGCCATAAAGGTTTCATCATGCAGAAAATGCGATGCCTGCCCGTTCGGGGCAAGAACCAGTACTACCGGACTCTTGCAGTGGAAGCAGTACAGTTTCCAGAATGAGGGAGAGCGAAAATCTTCTGCATTGACCAGATTCCCCCATTCATCGACCGCGCATTTAGCAGGTTGTTGTTTCATACCGATACCTTAAAATTTTGCCTGGGCAGGGGATGCAGGCAAATCACCGCACCACTGGCCTTCTGGTAAAACTCTGCTGATGTGTTGCTGGAGACCTTCACAGGCCTGTTGAAACTTGCAGGTATCGGCAGAACTTGCCCATCGGCAGTAGAGCAGTGAGGCTTTACTTAACTGCTCAAGAGCTCTCAAACGCCAGCCACGCCGCTCGGCATCACTGCAACATCCAGCCAGGCTATCCCGGCAGATCCTTAGCCGGGTGATGTGTAAACGGTATTCCGCCACTTTTACCGCGATTGTGTTCTCTGGCTGTTTCATTTTTGATTTCCCTTGTTTGACAGGTATGAGAAATACCCGACAGGTGAGCTGCCGGGAATAAATGGAGTTGTGGAATAGTTGATTCAGTAAAGGTCGGAACGTCAGGCTTCCAGGGGCAGGTTTAGTCACGACTGCGAGGACATTATTTGTCGCCGTAATAACGGGGTTTGTACAGGATGCAGAGCCAGTTGCGTAGCCGTAGCATCAGGGGCCTGGCTTACGTGGACGCCCTGCCGCTGAGCGTGGAGGAACGTCATTACAGCCGTATGCACACAAACCTTCTTTTTGTTCTTCCTTAGCCAGATAGCTCAGAACATGACGGATATTGTTAATGCTTTCCGGATCGTTATACCGAACAGGTATATTGATATTTCTAGAATACTGCGGCCGATATTCACATCGGTGCGATACGCCGTCCCGGTGCGTTATTTCCTCCCAAAGTGTATTTGCTGTAAGGGCAAAGGGATAAGAGTGCTGTGTTTTTTGTCTGTCCAGCCAGAATACGACATGCGCATGGTATCTATGTCGTTCAGTCCATTCGACAACCCAGAAATAGCCCACCACACCTTTCTCTTTTGTCATTTTTTCCATTAGTTCACGCAAGTCATGTTCAAGTGTTTGGTGATTTAAGTGTGAATACCTGGCACTTTCCTTTTGGTAGAAAAAATCCATACGTAATGCCAAAAGGCATGAGTATCTGTTTATCATTTCATCGATGTGTGCATTAAGAACTGAAGCCAGGAACCAGTCTTCATTAAAATTTCTATCTGAATTTTTGAGCATAATTATTCCACTGCTGATGATGAGAGAGGCCAGTGCAAGCACTAAGTTAATGATGTTTCATGCAAGACTTTTCTTTAAGGTAATGCTGAGCTGATACTTAAATTAATTATTGCTTTAAAGACGAGACTGGTTGTTCCAATAGTATTTGCGAGGGTGTTTAAAAGAGACATTGACAGTAAGCGGTGAATATAAGAACAAATGAGAGTGAGTATAATTATATTAAAAACCTATATTAAATTACGTAACCTTCCTGTGTAAAACACCAACACTAAAGGTTCTAACCTCGAGATGCTTGTATTCTATCCAGTATCCATTTTTCCACTTCGCTTTTTAGCCAGCGTGAACTGCGACCCAGTTTAATTGGTGCAGGGAACGCATTCTCTGAAATTAATCGGTAGAACCATTTGTCTGTCATGTTTGTATAGGCGGTGATGAACGTCATATCAACGAGCTGATCATTCAGTAAAGATGTGGTTGTCTGGGTGCTGGATGATATCGGATGAGTTTTGTTTGTCATGGAAATGCTCCCGCAATTTAGAGTGATGTCGGGAGAGGGCCTGTTGCCATCAATGGAGGAACGGGCATCCTTCTCATACCATTAGCTGATAAGTAGAAAATTACATCAGCTGGTTTTCACCAGCTAGTAGTGCTATCAGTACATAACGTGTCCGGTTCTGTAACGTCTGATAATAAGAACAGAACTGCCGTGAGCTACGTTCGCGGAGCATGTGACAATGTAAAACATAGTGAATGCCTGCTACAAATTTCTGTATGCTGTACAAGTTTTATGAATGATCATTTTTACCCGGCAAACCGCTGAAAGTCCTTTTTTTAGAGGTTAGCGTCGATTTTACTCTTACAAAAAACTTACAGTTTTCGAGCTATTTTCATTCAAAATGAAAACTTGTTTACTTCATAATCGATTCATTGTAAGTACTATTTATGGTGGATTTTACTACAGGAGGTAACGGTGAGCGATGGTGATAATGAGAATTATTATCTAAAAAGGATTGGTAAACTGGGCGCTGAAGAATTAGCAAGGCCAGAAGAATCTCCTTATGAGGGAGGGAACCGCTTTACCAGTCCTGAGAGCAAATTTAGTGTCGATTCTTTGCCAGAAGACGAGTCTGCGCAGGCAGCCGAGGATTGTGATATTGAAGACAGGACAGGAGAAACGGCCTCAGGCAATCCGATATCTGAAAGCAGCAAAAACGCCACTGGGGCTGATGAAGCTATTAAGCGTTTGATGCAAAATATACAGGCTGGGGAAAAACGCAATGTTAAAAGTAAAAGTCTTCATGGTGGAGATTCTTCATGTCTACAAGACGTCGATTTAAAGTGGTTGAAGGGGGCGGTTAATTCACGTGCTATTTTTTGGTTTTGGGCGTATATACGAAAAGCCTCTGCGCGGGAGCTTTGTTTACCTGAAAACACTGCGGGGTTAATTCCGGAATGGGATCGAAAAGAGGAAAACTTATACTCTTTTTTCAGACTCCCTGGTAATCCAACTAGTTCAGCTGAAAGAAGCCGGGTGATTATTACCTTCATGAATGAACTTTCTTGTTCCCTCAGTCCAGAACAAAGTAAGAAAACATTCGATTATATTCGTGGTGTCTGGCTTGTTTTTAATAGCCAGGTTCAAAGCCCCAAATGGTTAAAGAAAAATGATAATGAAGGCATTGAGTGGGCGTGGTCATATTTGTCAAAGAAAAAGGATATAAAAGGAAATGTTCTGTCATGGTTCAAACCAGCAGATCTTAATGAGCGATATATTGGTGTAATGGGCGCGATTGATTGCTGGGCCATCCCGAATAAATTGGATGTGGGAAATTATAGAAAATTTCTGGATGACAAAGATGCACTCCTGAAAAAAATGAGTGATTCTTTTAAGCAACGAAAAAGAAGGTCTGGAAAAAATGATTTGACAATCTCTGCCAAAGCCAGCAAGGAATTATCTGTGTTAGCAGTGGCACTTGATAAAAAAGAGATTAAAGTTATTGAACAACTTATTCATGATGAGTATCTAAGATATAAAAGCAAGCTTTTTGATTACAAAAATCCATCCTAAATAGGTAACGATAACTCCAAAAAATATAACGCCTACATTACTCATGTGAGTCGCCGGGAGAAAAATTTCCCGGCATAGTTTTTTCACAGGAGTAAATCATGCCTCAAATCCCCGATTCGCAGGATACCAGTGATGCGGTGCGTACCTGTCTCAATCTCTTACCCCGGCAAGCTACTGAACGTATTCTGTCCCGCCTCAAGGAGGCGATTAACTATGAACCCGTGATAGGCATCATGGGCAAAAGTGGAGCGGGCAAGAGTTCATTATGCAACGCGCTTTTTCAGCAACCCGTCTGTCTGACCAGTGATTTGCTAGGCTGCACCCGGGAACCCCAGCGTCTGTTACTCACCGTTGGTGAGCGCAGCATGACACTGGTGGATTTGCCTGGGGTGGGCGAGACACCGGAATACGACGAGGAATATCTGGCGCTCTATAAGGCGTTGCTGGTTGAGCTGGATTTGATTATCTGGGTGCTGCGTGCCGATGACCGTGCCCGGGCAACGGATATCACGGCATACAGGGCACTGATGGAAGCCGGTGCCGACCCTTCACGTTTCCTGTTTGTACTGACTCAGGCCGACCGCATTCCACCCCTCAGGGATGGTGAGCCCTGGCAGGCATCACCTTCTTCTGAGCAATGCCTTTCACTGGCTTCAGTCAGTGCGCAGGTTGCCGGTCAGTTGCCGTCCTCTTTCCCGGTCATGGCTGTCTCTGCACATACCGGCTATAACCTGCCCGCCCTGGTGGAGTTGATTGTGCATGCCTTGCCCGTACAGGCCAGCAGTGCCGTGTATTGCCAGCTGAAACCAGAGCATCAGACCCCGGACACTGACGCCGCTGTACGGCAGCAGTTTGGTGAGGCAGCGGGTAAGGCTTTTGACTCGGTGATTAATCCTGACCACCTGCCTTCTGTCTGGACTGCTCTGTTAAGGTGTCTCCGACAAAAATTAGTGCAACTTGCCACGACATTATGGGACCGAGTATTTGGCTGAAATCTGCCGCTTTACCCCTCAATTACCACATTCAAAAAACAGTATATTGATCTGTAAAAACGATCGATAATAGAATATCGATCGTTTTTATCTATTAAAATATCGATGTATAAGCCCCCTATTGATCGCTTTTACCTATCAAAGCAAAGGGATATTTCTTTTTCAAAAGTGTTCATGAGCACGACGAACAGGGACGTTGACGTGATGGTCCGGATACAAAGATGCATCAGGTTCTGTGTACCGCGTCCTCCGTTGCCGCTTCTGATTCATTAATAAGGTGACATATGAAAATTCAGACCGTGATTGCACTTGTTTTGTCAGCCATTTCGGTTTCTGCTCAGGCGGGTAACTGGGCTGTGAAAAACGGCTGGTGCCAGACGCTGACCGATAATGGTCAGGCACTGGTGATGCTGAAAAACAACACCATTGGCATCTTTGGTCAGTTGCAGGGCTGCCCCAATGGCCCGCAGGAACTGATGGGGAGTCGCATCAGTGTAAACGGCAATCTGGTACCCACATCTCAGTTGTGCAACCAGCAAACAGGATTTAAGGCTGTTGAGGTTGAAGGTGGGCAGGCTCCTGCAGCCGCCAGAAAGGCAATTGCTTCGATTGCAGGTCAGGAAACATCGACCCTTCAGGTCTTTGGTGCGCAACTGACATTCACCCGTGGGGACATGATGACGGTCTGCCCGAAATACGTATCTGCCCTTGATGCCAGTGCCGGGAGTCGAGCGCCGGAGATTAACAAAGGCTCAGTCATGAAAGCGGCCAAAGAAGCGTACACGAAAGAGTATGACCGTGACACGGCTGAGGCCGCTGATTTTGGCAGCTACAAAGTGGAGGGAAATACTGTGGTTTATGAGGTCTACAATGCCGGGTATCGTACCTACGATAAGGTGGTGGTGACCGTTGGTGCTGATGGTAAGGCCACCGGTGCCAGGGTTGAATACATGGGGCAATAACGTCTTATCCGCCACGCCATTTTTAATGTTAAAGGCCATGTTCTTTCGGGAGCGTGGTCTTTTCTTTTTATACCGATAAACACACAAAGGAGTGAGTTATGCGATTAGCATCCCGCTTTGGTGCGGTGAACCTTGTTCGCCGTGACCGCCCCTTAACCCGTGATGAACTTGCTCACTATGTTCCCAGCGTGTTCAGTGAGGAAAAGCATGAATCGCGCAGCGAGCGCTATACCTGCATCCCGACCATCACTCTGCTGGATAACCTGCAGCGCGAAGGTTTTCAGCCGTTCTTTGCCTGCCAGACCCGTGTGCGTAACCCCGACAAGCGGGAACACACCAAACATATGCTGCGTCTGCGCCGCGAAGGGCAGATTACCGGTAAACAGGTGCCGGAAATTATCCTGCTTAACAGCCATGACGGTTCTAGTTCATACCAGATGCTGCCGGGACTGTTCCGCTCGGTCTGTCAGAACGGACTGATTTGCGGCGAGAGCTTTGGAGAGGTGCGAGTGCCCCATAAGGGCAACGTGGTGGAAAAGGTTATCGAAGGGGCTTACGAGGTGCTTGGGGTGTTTGACAGGGTGGAGGAAAAACGCGACGCCATGCAGTCACTAATGCTTCCGCCACCAGCACAACAGGCACTGGCAAAAGCTGCTCTGACATATCGCTTTGGCGAGGAGCATCAACCTGTGACGGAATCACAGCTATTGGCCCCTCGTCGCTGGCAGGATGAGTCCGGAGATCTCTGGACAACTTATCAGCGTATTCAGGAGAACCTAATCAAAGGTGGTTTGAACGGTCACAATGCAAAAGGAGGACGCACACATACACGTGCAATTAAAGGTATTGATGGTGATGTGAAGCTGAATCGAGCTCTGTGGGTGATGGCAGAAAATATGCTGCAACTCGTCTCATGAATGATATCTCCGTGTTTGTTTATAGCCCTGTAGCTGGTTGTTACGGGGCTTTTTCTTTTAAGGAGCCACCATGTCCGAACTGATTTTACCTTCGGTCTTCCCGATGAATGAACAACGTACCATCCGTCGTGCCCTGCGATTACTGGAGAAATATCAGCGGCAGCCAAGTGAGTCGTTCCTAGCCGCTAGTTTCGCGAAAAAATGGTTACAGCTCTATTTGGCAAAGCAGGAGCGCGAAGTCTTTGTTGTTATCTATCTCGATAATCAACATCGTCTGCTGGAGCATGAAACGCTCTTCCTCGGCACGATTAACCATACCGAAATTCATCCTCGCGAAATTGTGAAATCTGCACTACGTCATAATGCAGCTGCGGTAATCATCTCTCATAACCACCCCTCTGGCATTACCGATGCCAGTAAAGCTGACAGAGCTATTACGTCCAGGATTAGAGAGGCGCTGGGTCTGGTCGATGTCCGGCTACTGGATCATTTCATCATTGGTGATGGTGAAGCGTTGTCGTTTGCTGAGCATGGATGGCTATAAGAAGAGGAAGGGCTAATGAAAATCATCAGTAAGCGTCAGGCGATGGCAATTTATCGTCTGCATCCTGAATCCCGATTGTTTCAATTCTGTACCGGGAAATATTGCTGGTCCGGGAGCGTCTGCCATTACTACGGTCGTGAAGTTCCGGATATCAAGGGTGTTCTGGCTGTCTTTGCCGAGCGACGCAAGGACCGGAACGGACCGTATGTCTCTCTGCGCAGCGTCACTCTCAATTAACCTTATTAAAGGAGCATCAGATGTCGAGTAAGACACTGACAGTGAATGATGATACCGCTGAGCCTTGGTGGGGGCTGAATCGTAATGTCATTCCTTGTTTTGGTGCACGTCTGGTCCAGGAAGGTAACCGCCTACATTACCTGTCTGACCGCGCCAGCATAACAGGTCAGTTCAATAAAGCGGATTTGCTCCATCTTGACCAGGCATTTCCTGTTCTGCTGAAGCAGGCGGAGCTCATGCTTACTAGCGGCGAACTGAATCCCCGACACCAGCATAGCGTCACCCTCTATGCAAAGGGGTTGACCTGCGAAGCTGATACGCTGGGTTCCTGTGGTCACGTCTATATCTCCATTTATCCTACTCAACGCTAATTAACTTTAGAACTCACTTTTACGAGAACAACTCATGAATACTTTACCTGCAATAAACCAGTGGGCTGTTCAGTTATGCCCATCGCCCGTAACTATCTGGCAAACGTTTCTAACTCGTTTACTGGAACAACACTACGGGCTGGCGCTGAACGACACACCGTTCGGTGATGAAAGCGTCATTCAGGAACATATCGATGCCGGTATTACACTCGTTGATACTGTTAACTTCTTGGTGGAAAAGTACGAGCTAGTTCGTATCGACCGCAGGGCGTTTGGCTGGTTGGAACCATCTCCATACTTGCGAGCTGTAGACATTCTGCGAATGCGTCGGGACATGGGGCTGTTGCGAGGCTGCAACCACACTGCAGCAATGTGAAACTTGCAGACATCCTCCCGATAGTTAAAACATCCCTGGCTGAAATGATTCTACCCAGTATAATCGCTGCATCATCTTTGAGTTGATTCTGATACTTTGTTATTCGCTGATTTTCAAAAGAAAGTAGTTGAGTATACAACTGAGTATACATATGAAACTCATTTGTTGTTAATCACTTAAAATTCAGTTGATTACCATTGAACGGCGAGTCCGGCCTTCGCACCATCGGAACATCAATAGACGTCGACGGACGTCTTTTTTGTGCCTGAAATCCGCGCTACGCAAGGCTTTTCGCGATTCTCCTTTCAACAGAAGTCAATCTGAGTCAACCTGTAAGCATCCCGGTAAACCGGACCATTCACATTTAGAGATCTTCCGGCATACTGAATATATCCTTGGAGGAGATCGCCATACGCAAAGCCCGATTCACCGAACACCAGATCATCGCCGTTCTGAAGTCCGTCGAAGCCGGACGCACCGTCAAAGATGTGTGCCGCGAAGCCGGGATTTCTGAGGCCTCGTACTACAACTGGAAAGCGAAGTTCGGCGGTATGGAAGCCTCTGATATCAAAAAGATGAAGGACCTCGAAGATGAAAACCGCCGGTTGAAACAGATGTTTGCGGACCTGAGCCTCGAGTGCCGCGCATTGAAAGACGTTATTGAAAAAAAGCTTTAAAATCAGCGATAAAGCGTGAGTTGGTCAGCTATCTGACCGCGCAGTTTGCCATGAGCTTACGTCAGGCATGCAGGATATTGTCGCTGAGCAGGACGGTATTTCGTTATCAGCCGGATACGCAACGTGATGAGCCAGTCATTATGGCGCTGACCGTGGCGGCTGAACGCTATCCGCGATACGGATATAAAAGGTTTTTTCAGGTCCTTCGCAGGCAGGGCAACGCCTGGAACCATAAGCGCGTTCACCGGATTTACTTCCTGCTGAAACTGAATTTTCGCCGTAAGGGAAAACAGCACCTGCCGGTGCGCAATCCGGCTCCGCTGGCAACGCCAGAGGCGATGAACCAGAGCTGGTCCATCGATTTTATGCACGATGCGCTGGTGTGCGGCAGACGTTTCAGAACCTTCAACGTGGTGGATGGTTATAACCGGGAAGCGCTGGCGATCGAAATTGACCTGAATATCCCGGCGCAGCGGGTTGTCAGAGTGCTGGGCAGGATCGTGGCAAACCGCGGATATCCGCTGAAGATGCGGATGGATAACGGTCCGGAGCTGGTCTTGCTGACGCTGGCACAATGGGCAGAAGAGCATGGTGTGATGCTGGAATTTCTCAGGCCCGGCAAGCCAACACAGAATGCCTTTATCGAATGATTCAACCGGACGTACCGGACAGAAATACTGGATTTTTATCTGTTCAGAACCCTGAACGAAGCACGTGAAATTACAGAGCGCTGGCTGGCTGAATATAACAGCGAGCGCCCCCATGAATCCCTGAAAAGCCTGACGCCGGAAGAATACCGGCTGATGGCTGAAACCCCGGAAATCTCAAAAAGTGCGTGGAACTAAAACGGGTGCGCTTACATTCCGACTCTCGGCATTTTATCTTTTATATTGCCCATTTATAGGTGTGAATACATTTCTGTTTGAGAATATTTTATATTATATATAGCTATTGTGGATATGTTCCTTTACTTTATTGCTTTTTGGAGAATGATACCGTGCCCTGTGGAATGTAAATTACTAAGTAAGATATCACAGACTCAATATAATGATTTATCTGAATGGTTTATTGATAACAGGGCGCTAAAAATATGCTTTTGAACGCCCGTTTCTAATAAGGTTCATGGTTTATCTGATTGGGGAGTGTTTTGCACAGCCTAATGCTGCAGCCTCTGCCAGCCAATTCAACCCTTCATCGTTTATGCGCTTCATGATTTCTTCTAATTTTGCACTATCAGGATTTTCGAATGCTTGTAGCATCATGGAGTAAAGCTGTGCAGAGCATAGAAGGCACATCCTACTTAACTCTGATGCAAGATTAATAATGTTAAAGGATTCATCTTCGGTACGAAATTGTTCTCCATGTACCAAAGTCGAACGAGTTTTGTATAGTTCCAGAGCTTGAGAATAAACACGATCCCCTTCATCACAACTGAATGCTTTCAACACATCCCTAACCCGACCGCCAAACAATTTTGTCCGCCCTGCTTCGAATTTACCGAAGAACAACCGCTCAATTGCAGAAACGTATTTCACTATACTCGAATGTATATTTGGATCTGTAACCGCGTCCCCAAACCAATTGATAGCGTCAATAAGGCGCTGGTGAAGGTGAGTAGTTTCTACTGGATTGACTATGGGTATCAAAGCAGAACCGAGGATGTCTAATTCTAAATTTGCCCTTATCAATGCTTCATGCCAGTTTATTACACCAACCGGTTCTAAAGAATCAGCGCAGAGACTTGCGTGAATCACACCATGTACATCAGCGTGCAAATGTGCCGAGCGCAGAGCTCCGCTGCGTGACCATGCTAGCCTAATTTCCCTTGTCGGTTTAGCTCCCAAGAGGATACGGATGATGTGAAGCGCCATCTCTGTAGCTTGGATCGCTCGTTCTTTAGAGATTGCTTCATCACACTCACTCACTTTCACACAAGCAATCCATGGATAGTCTTTGTAGGCTTTGACTGCTCGGGACTGTAATTTACGCACTAGTTGTCTTGATTCATCTTTAGTGTGCGTGCGTTCTTGTGGGAAACCTTGAGCAATCGCTTCCTTTACGCACTGAATATGCGCCTTCGTGTTAACATGAATACTATGTTTTAGTACTGATTTTTTTTCATCGAAGAACTTGGAGCGACGGACGAATGTGACAGGACCAACGCTGAATTCAGTAGGTGTATCCCCAGGGAAAAGCACACACGGTAGGTAATGTTCGATAACTACAAGCTTTTCTCTCAAAATCGTTAAAGCGTCTTTAAGAAGCAGCATTGCGGTTTCCTGATCAACTCCACGTGCCTCCTGTAATACTCTTTTAACAAAAGCATTTATTACGGCTTCCTTTGCGAGTTTGCGGCCTACTCGTCGCCCAAGACCGTGATCCAATTCGATAGTGAGGTCTACAAGCTCATTCAGCTTGTTCCAGGCAAGAGAACCACAATGGATATGTCCATTTCCTTTCGGATGGGGAATATTACAAAAGGCATCTTTGGGATTCTTTCGTAAGTAAGCCATAAGCTCAACGGGTGTCATTTTTGCAAAGCGCGAGAGCTGTCGACAAATAAATTCAATGGCTTTCAGTGCTCGTTTAGCTATTTTTTCCTCAGGTAAGCTCATTTAATGAATATCCACTCCGCTGAAAATAATTTGAGTAACTTATTAGATAAAACGAACAGCCATTATATCTTGTTAGGAGTCAAATTGTATTGATTTTACTACAAAAACATATGCTTTTGACCAGCGTGTTAATTAGTCGATTTTTTCACAAAAAAACAATTATCAACGGCCAGTGCTTTGGTATTATCAGTCTTGAGTTTATGGCTGGGTGAATAAGTACTATCTAGGTTGCATTACAAATGCTTTTTGAATGCTCCCGTCGCTACTGAACCCGCGAGCCCACTCAGCATCACTCCAGGTATTACAATATATCTTGATTCCAGAAAAACTGGCACCGCCAGCCACGCCAGCCACGCCAGCCACGCCAGCCACGCCAGCCCCGTTGCCGCGAGGCTGGAGCCGATCATACGCCTTGCATGATGATAAACAAACCCGGACTCATGGCCTGCGCCGAATCGCCGTAAGTCGCGGCGTACCAGCCCGTCAATCAGCCCTATAACAATGGTCAGCACAAACTGTGGTAGCGCCTGCAATAAAATAGCCAGCGCAGCAGAAAGGTAAGGGTAACTTACTCGCAGACAGTAACGCACAGCGGATCACCGTAGTGATGGTTTCCGTCCAGAACAACCCGCTTTGCCCGTTGAGCGAATGAACCAGCGCCGCAATCCCTTGCTGCAACGTATCGCTGACAATCGCGAGGTCTTCTACTAACCACATCGGTGCGCCAGCAGAGCCTGCCATGTCGCCTGCAATACCTGCTCACTGTGACTGGCGCAGGTGTTCCGCCAGAAAAACGCCTCGCCCAGCCACTCCAGCGTTATCGCCAGCATCCACGCGCCGAGGCAAAAACCGATCAGCACGCCGGGAAGTAATGCTATCCAGCCGAGCAGTCCGGGGCGACGCACGGGGCCTGGTGGCGCATGTTCGGGCATCAGTGCAGCGGCAGAGTAATGTAGCGGCAGAGGAACCGTGCCTCGTGTACCTCATCCAGTCGTATCTGAAAAATGTCGTGTTCGCCTTGCGGCGATGTAGCTTCGCGCCATGCCTGAAAGCCCTGCAAATTCATCCGGGCGATAATCTGGTCGGGCGTTTCTCCCTGCGTCAGCGCTTCCACCGCCTGTTGCAGGGGAAGAGGCAGTGTTTGTGCAGGCCACATCACTTCAACGCTCACGAGCTGGCGGTGTGTCCGGGGTATCATCGGTCTGTTTCTCCGTGGTTTCGCTGTCGTTCAGCCATAAAATAGGGTCATTTTTCGCCGTTACAACTGTCTCCGGGCGGTCCCACCATATAGGCGTGCTGTCGTACTGTTTTTCCATATAGCGGGCTATGTGTGTGATGCTTTCCGGCATCAGCGGATCGTGTGCTGCGTCCGGTAATGGGATGCGTAGCTTCCAGAGCTGACCACCTTCCAGCAGAGCGAACGCCTGCCCTTTGGGAAGCTGTACCAGTGAGGCGGGTTCCAGTAACGGCACCTGTATGCTGCTCATCCGATCCTGGGTGTTGCTGGAAAAACCGATGTTGCCCTGTGCGTCGGCGCTGTCGGCAACGCCGGAACTGATGCTGTTGCTGAGCACATCCACCTGCGGCAGTTGCTTCGTCAACAATTCGGCGGTGGCAGATTCCCGCACCCGCATCATGATCCGACTGTTGAAGTTGCCGACGACCTGGTCCGCTTTGGCGCGGTCGCCGATGCGGGCTTCGATATCGGAGAGCGTCTGGGTGTAGGCCGTAACCTCTACACCTGCGCCGCCGCCTTTATTTATTAGCGGAATAAATTCATCGCCCATCAGTTCACTGAACTCATCGCAGTGCAGGTTGATGGCCGGGTTCTCTTCCGTCTGCGGCAGGCCATCCATCACGCCGTGCTTGTAGATATGTCCGGCGACGCTGACCAGATCGGCGAACATTGAGTTGCCGACAGCGGCGGCAATTTCTGCGTCAGACAATGCATCCAGCCCGACATAAATAATCGCCCGCTGGCGAATGGCCTGCTGCCAGTTGAATACCGGGCGCGGGTCGTTAAGGTCGCCGTAGTCCGGGGCCAGCAGTTGGGAGATTTTTCTGGTGGTCAGTTTTTCCAGCAGTGGCAGCAGCGAGGCGACGATCTTATCGAAATAGGTTTTGTCATAGCGCACGGCAGTACGTAGACCGTCGAGGATCGTGTCGTGTAATCGGGTGGTTGAAAGGTACTGCTCCAGCGCGACGACGTAGCTGCCCCTTCCCTGAAGATTACGTGGCGTGTTTTTCTCAGTGATGCCACCGGCAATCCGTACCACGTTGTCCCATGCCTGGCGGTCGTGGCTGGGCAAAAAGACGCGGGCGTAGTCGATAAATAGTTCGTCGATGTTGATAACGTGGCGGGCGATACGGGCGTAGTCCGAGCGCTGGCCCAGTGCCCCCAGGGCGCGGGTGATGATGTTGACGAAGCGCCAGTCGAACCTCCTTTACTCAAACTTTAGGGCAGAATCGTCTACCGGAGTGGTGGGGGCAGTCCAGGGTGGCCAAATTCAGTGTGCCACTACATATTGTCTAAAATGAGGGAGGAAGGAAAAGGCTGGATCTCGCCAGCCTTTGACGGTCATTTCACTTTCTTGAAGATGAGCAGGATCAAAGGGACGCAGAGAGCGAAACCAATGATGGAGGCTAAAGCCGAATCAGAGTGATTTTGCGCTAGCTCCTTAACAAACCAGGTACATTGAGAAGGGGTAAATTCTCCGCCTTGACTCATTGTCTCTGTATAGTTAAGAGCGAAGACCAGATCGAAATAAAGCACGATAGCGTAATACGCTGCACAGATCAGCGCGATACTCACCCATCTGATCCAGAACTTCTTATTCATCATCGTAAGTGCTTCCCAATGAACCGCCTACTGTACCGCCTGAGTAGGGGGATGTTGAGCCAGCAACAGCAGCGGAATCGGCAGCAGATTGTTGGATTTTTGCACTCCCTCCCATTGATTGAGGGCTTTTGTTCTCGATGTTAGGGTACTGTTGTTTGAATGTATTAGTCATTTCGACAACGAGGATTGATGAGAAGTCTGCACTCTTTGATTCAAGATATCTTTGCAGTGAAACCGGAATAGTAAAATCTTCTTCTATGTCGATTGGTAGCTGTGTTGTCGTGGATGTGTAACCGTGTTCGAATACCTTTGAGCCAGCAAACTTGAGCCCCTCGACTGAGTGAGTGGTACAGTTGCTACCAGTGACATCATATTTATCAATGGTTCGGCCTCTTCGCTTTGTACCATCTTGCATGTTTGGCGTTTGAATTGGTGTTACACCGCCATTCCAAAGGTTTTCGAAGAATTTACGGATTATTTTAGGATCTGCATCATCAATGCGGAAAGCGCGAGCCCCCATTTCATAAAGTTCGTATCGGTAATACTTACGCGCATCTTCATCCTGGAAAAAGTCTAAAATCCCATCCCCAGTGAAGGTACTTTTATCAGTGCGTCCATAGCGTCCATAGGTGTAGAGGAAGATATTGTTATTCTCATGCACTGAAACGAAAACATGACCTGCACTTGTCGTTTCAGTCCATATATAAACGCCGTTCAGCAGCGGGTTATCTTCTGACTTGCAGGTGTCAGTCACATTATCAGCTTGGGGATCATAAATCGGGCGGGGGAGAACGGGAAATTCGACGACTTGAGATTGGGCTGTGTCGGCTTTCGCTGCCCCTGTAGAAAATTCATAAGTGTCATCGATGGAAGGAATAAAACGTGATTTGCAGGGACAGGAACTACGGCTGTGCAGTGTTCCGGCTACTCTTTTACCATGTATTTCGTCACTATCAAGGCCACCGCAGATACGATAATGCCCTGGATGTTTGCCGCAGGTTACTTTATGGCCTTCACATGCCATATCTTTATCGAAAAATTGATGGTTGGGGCATCCTTCAAGAATCCTGCCACCGCAAGCGGTCTTATCACCCCTAAATAAAAAATGACCAATAGCCATTCGTCCTTATCCTTATTTTTGCTTTTAAGTCCATGTGGGAAGTGTAAGTTTTTGGTGTTGGCGAGTAAATGAGCAAATGTAATAAAATCAAAGTGTGTTAATCAATGGGATCATGTCGTCAGCTATGGATAGTGTTTATCCGCACGGTCAGTTGCAGACGAGATTTCCACAATTGCCCGCATTCCAACAGAGCAAGAGCCTGTCTCTTGTGAAGCTGGATCAGGGCGGCGGTATCGCGGACCGGTAAATTACTTGTGGTTACCTGTTAGCCGGTGTTGCTGGTAAAGCTGGTGACGCTGGAACTTATCTAGCGAGTATGTTCTTTCACCTTTGGTGGTTGCTTAGAATATGGCACCGCTTGGCCTACAGTCTGGAGAACACTGGACGGAACAGGAGGTCGTAAGTTGTTCCAGAAACGGCTGTTGCGGGTTAAGTGTCGACTAACAGATAGCTGTCATAATGGTCGGCTTCCGGCGTGAGAACGGAAGCTACAACCAATTCTTTGAAAATAAATAAAAGCAGGGCTAACGCCAATCGTTTCATTCCATCCTTCCGCGAACTACGGCGGGGGTGTTGATCTCCTCCCTGAAAACAGTGCCGGGCTAAACTGAAGTCTCCGGTCTTTCTTCCATCTCACAGAGAGGCACATCGCCATGAAAAAGACCCGCTATACCGAAGAACAGATTGCGTTTGCTCTGAAACAGGCCGAAACCGGCACCCGCGACGGGGAAGTCTGCCGAAAGATGGGCATTTCTGAAGCCACTTTTTATAACTGGAAGAAGAAATTCGCCGGTCTGGGCGTGACCGAAATGCGGCGTCTGCGGCAACTGGAGGATGAAAATCTGCGGCTGAAGAAACTGGTGGCTGACCTGAGTCTGGACAAGGAGATGCTGCAGGAGGTGCTGAAACAAAAGTTCTGAGGCCGGCTCAGAAACGTCAGGCGGTGCATTTTCTGCGGGGGGCTTACCGAATCAGTGTCCGACGGGGATGCGGACTGCTGATGCAGAGCAGAACCGTTTACCACTGGCAGAGCCGGCGGGATGATCGGGCGATAACCCTGCGTATCCGGTAAATAGCGGAAACTCGGATCCGCTACGGTTGCCCGCGTATTCATATTCAGCTGCGGCGGGAAGGCTGGCCTGTTAACCACAAGAAAACACACCGGATTTACTGTCTGGAAGGCCTCAACCTGCGCAAAAAGCGCCCCCGCATGCATGTCATCGTCAGCAACGTCCGGTCCTGATCGGTATCGATCAGTGCTGGAGTATGGATTTCGTGTCGGATAATCTGTTTAACGGAACACGTTTCCGGGCGCTGACTGTAGTGGATAATTTTAGTCGGGAGTGTGTGGCGATCCATGCCGGAAAGTCGCTGAAAGGTGAGTATGTGGTCGGTGTGATGGAAAGGTTGCGGGTGCTGGGCAAGCGTCTGCCGGTACGTATTCAGACAGATAACGGCAGCGAGTTTATTTTGAAAAGTCTGGATAAATGGGCGTATGAGCACGGTGTCACAATGGACTTATCCCGCCCCGGAAAACCAACGGATAACCCGTTTATTGAATCATTTAACGGCAGTCTGCGGGATGAATGCCTGAACATTCACTGGTTTCTCTCGCTGGAAGATGCGCAGGACAAACTCGACAACTGGCGCAGGGAATATAATCATGAGAGAACGCATTCATCATTAAATGACATGACTCCGGCTGAATTCATCCGAAGTCTCCGGAAAGACGAAGATCTCTGATTTAGCACTGCACTGAATTTGGGCCAGGGTCAAATCTGGCCGGGAACTCAAAAATGCATGCAACTAAAACAGGGTTATTTACAGACAAATTTAAAATTAGCTGAAAGTTAATATTATTTTTGCGGAGCCCTTTCGGGCCCCGAATATTACTTTATTTTAACATTGATTTCATTTTCCGGGCAACCCGGCGAACCAGGCTGGTGCCTCGTTTTGCGCCTTGGACATGAATTGCTTCATACAGAGCATTAAAACGGTCATGGGCCCAGCCATCTCTTTGCTGAGAAATAAGACCATCAACCTTATTATTTAAAAGTTGTAACTCGTTACTGACAGAATGACCACCATTGATGCTCCGCAAGCGATTCACTTCACTCTCAAGTTCTTGAATCTTCTCGAGGTAGGAAGGTATCAACCCCATTGCATAGTTATATTTAACATTCTCATCCATAAAAGGACGGAAACTGCGGTAGTTATTTTTACTCTTATTTCCACTTAACAACATGCCGGAGTTTGCAACTCTATACCAAAATAGAGGTTCCGGGACGATTTGCAATTTATATCCCTGTAATGATATTTTGGCAAAAAACTCCCAGTCTTCATGACCTAAACCGTAATCTTCAGTAAATCCGCCAACTTTTTCGAAAACCTCTTTCCTGATCAGCGCATTAGCATCGCCAAAGCAGTTACTAAAGCTGGCGATATTTAAATCAGGCCCTAACGGAAGCCAGCAGTGCGTCATTTTACGGAACGGAGAAGGGAACTCCTCACCAAAAATAAGATCGCTTGGTGTGGTTAACACATCGGCCCCAGAGTTTAATGCTGCAGTAACAAACGTTTCTACCTCAAAAGGCTTAGCAACATTATCATCGTCCATAAACATCAGATATTCGCCAGAGGCGTGTCGCGCAGCCAAATTCCTTGCAGCACCCAGATAGTTATTAGAACTACGGACAATTTTCCAGCCTCGAGAGTTAAAATCATTCTCGATGAGATTCAAATAACGATGAGAATCTTCTGTCGTACTTCCATCATCAACCAAGATGACCTCAATATTTTGGTACGTCTGAGATTTTATTGATGCGAGTGCTTGCTGAAGCAAATGGTGACGTTCGAAGTGAGTTATACACACGCTAACTAACGGGCTGTTAGCTTCATCGATTTTCTTGAATGCGCGGTTGTTTTTTCGTTCAACTGCGACAAACCAAGCTTCTTTAATATTGTCTTGTGATTCAGCAAGCCCTGGTTTTATATTTATATTTTTTAAGCGATAGTGGATTTTCCCGTATAAATCGACAGGTGTAGGAATAAATAGAAGTTCCGCATGATGCTCCTGCGGAATAAGCTCTGGAATTCCACCAACGTTTGAAGCGAGGAAATTAACGTTATTAATCAAGCATTCATAAACAGTATAGGGTGAGTTTTCTACAAGTGATGGAATGATGACTAATACATTTTTTCTTTTTATATATTCATTAGCGTTGGTACGATCATAGTCGCTGATGACATTAACTGCGAGTCCCAAATTTTTAGTCTGATTCATAATATAAGTAAATGAATCAGTTTTCCCCATAGTGACATTTTTTCCGAGGAAGGTTACTCCAGAAATGCTCTCTTTATCTTCATCAGATAGTTTTCTTAGGCTTTGTTGAATAAATCAGATTTCGGGTAAGTCTCCCCCGTAGCGGGTTGTGTTTTCAGGCAATACGCACGCTTTCAGGCATACCTGCTTTCGTCATTTTGTTCAGCGCTCGTACCAGGGCCATAGCCTCCGCAACCTGACCATCGTAGTCACGCAGTGTCAGTGAACCTCCGAACAGCTGTTTTACCCGGTACATCGCCGTTTCCGCTATCGAGCGACGGTTGTAATCTGTTGTCCATTTCCACCGCGCATTACTCCCGGTCATTCGCTGATTAGCCACTGCACGGTTACGGTCTGCATATTCACCGGGCCAGTAACCCGCACCTTTTCGGGGTGGGATAAGCGCGCTGATTTTCTTACGCCGCAGTTCATCGTGACAGAGCCGGGTGTCGTAAGCGCCGTCTGCCGATGCTGCCCTGATTTTTCTGTGAGTCTGCCGGATAAGACCCGGGAAGGCCTCTGAGTCCGTAACGTTGTTCAGCGACAGGTCAGCGCAGATGATTTCATGTGTTTTACTGTCAACGGCGAGATGCAGCTTACGCCAGATACGGCGGCGTTCCTGGCCATGCTTTTTGACTTTCCACTCGCCTTCACCGAAGACCTTCAGCCCGGTGGAATCAATTACCAGGTGTGCGATTTCACCCCGGGTGGGCGTTTTGAAACTGACATTAACCGACTTTGCCCGCCTGCTGACACAGCTGTAATCCGGGCAGCGTAGCGGAACGTTCATCAGAGAAAAAATGGAATCAATAAAGCCCTGCGCAGCGCGCAGGGTCAGCCTGAATACGCGTTTAATGACCAGCACAGTCGTGATGGCAAGGTCAGAATAGCGCTGAGGTCTTCCCCGTGATGAAGGCGTTGCCGACTCATACCAGGCCTGAATAGCTTCATCATCCAGCCAGAAAGTTATGGAGCCACGGTTGATGAGGGCTTTATTGTAGGTGGGCCAGTTGGTGATTCTGAACTTTTGCTTTGCCACGGAATGGTCTGTGTTGTCGGGAGGATGCGTGATCTGATCCTTCAACTCAGCAAAAGTTCGATTTATTCAACAAAGCCGTTTTCTTAATGCACGCAGGAATATGTCAAGTCCTTTACGGGTTTCAAGGCGGCCGAAAAATACAAGCTCAACGCCAGAAGCTGGCTTTTCATTTATTTTAACTGTAACATCATCTCTCGTCACAAACCCTTGAAATGGCTCGCAATTTAAAATTACATGACGTTCTTCAGGAACATTCCAGTGCTTACTCAACATCCAATCAATTAAATACTGAGACGGACTAACAACTTCATCCGCCATTTCAACCACCATTTTCTCCATATAATAGAGTTCAAGATGGTTCTGATCATATGGAAGCTGGTAATTACCTTCATCAGCCCATAACGTTGAACTGTGAGTATTTACAATGAACTTTGTATTTTCAAAATCCGTTCCATTCTTTTTGCTTAATAAAGTGTAATAAAGATCTGCCTGCCACTCACAAGAAATAACAGTGTCATAGATGTTATTTTCTTTCAACCAGAGATAAATTGAATAACTTTTCCTTCTAAAATACGGTGCATCAATATTAATCTCTTTTATCAGTCCGGTTCTTAGCAGATTGATACCAAAGGTACTATAAATACGTGACCAGTCGCTAAATTTCGATACAGATGATTCAGAATAGTCGCCACATGTATACAATACATCAACATCATACCCCTTTTTTGCCAAAGTAGTGGCAAGAGCAGTGAAAGCAGTACCAATACCGCCGTTACGGACAGGCCCCTCAATGTCCGGCGTCATTATAAGAATTTTCTTCATTGTAACCCTTCCTTTGTAACCTAGACTTTTCTATGATATTAGTGAATTGAAGTAGTGTAAGATAGCAGTCGGTAGCTTCTGTTAAACAGGATAAAAAATGACCAATATGAAGTTAAAATTTGATTTGCTTCTAAAATCTTATCATCTATCTCATCGATTTGTCTATAAGGCAAACCCTGGTAATGCTGGAGATGGTGTAATTGCATCTGCGACGTATGACTTTTTTGAACGAAATGCTCTTACCTATATCCCTTACAGAGATGGCGAGTGCTACAGTTCTGAAACTGATATTTTAATTTTTGGAGGCGGAGGAAACCTGATAGAAGGATTGTATTCTGAAGGTCATGACTTTATCCAGAATAATATTGGGAAATTTCATAAAGTAATAATAATGCCGTCGACAATCAGAGGGTATAGCGATTTATTCATCAACAATATTGATAAGTTTGTTGTTTTTTGTCGCGAAAATATCACCTTCGATTATATTAAATCTCTCAACTACGAACCAAACAAGAACGTATTCATTACTGATGATATGGCATTTTATCTCGATCTTAATAAATACCTGTCACTTAAACCCGTCTATAAAAAACAGGCCAACTGCTTCAGAACGGACTCCGAATCTCTAACTGGAGACTACAAAGAAAACAATCATGATATTTCGCTCACCTGGAATGGCGATTATTGGGATAATGAATTTCTGGCGCGTAATTCTACCCGTTGCATGATAAACTTTCTTGAAGAGTATAAAGTTGTCAATACCGACAGGCTGCATGTGGCAATTTTAGCATCTCTGCTTGGCAAAGAAGTCAACTTCTATCCTAACTCATATTACAAAAATGAAGCTGTTTACAATTATTCACTTTTTAATCGTTATCCAAAAACATGCTTTATTACGGCAAGTTGAAAAAGGCAGCGTATAATAATACGCTGCCTGAAAGCCATATAACTGTTACAGCATTGTTAATTATTACCTGCCAGCTTTTAGGTGACTATTCATTCGCACGCCTATAGTCTGCAAATCTATCGATTATCGCAGTAAAAAACTTATCAATGAGTTTAGTTGTTGCACCGAGGTTTTAACTTTCCGCATCACTTTTCACTTACAGTATTTTACTGACTCCGTGTTTCTTAAATTCTATTGTATGCTGACAGATTTTCCCACTTGCGTCGTCACGACTGGAGCAACACTGGATACTGCTGATCCCATTTCGCTTCCAGTTCATCCAGCACCGTTTCTGCGGCTTCTTTCGACCCCGCGCGATATACCGGTTTCAGATCAGCCATAAAAGCTTTATGGTCATTTGAGGCCACGTATTTAATCGAGTTACTGATTTGGTGAATGACGCACAACTGAACCTCTGTCTGCGGATAAATGCTGTTTATCGCCTCCGGGAAGCCGGTCAGCCCGCGCACGCAGGCGATCAGGATGTCTTCAATGCCCCAGTTTTTCAGGTCGCTTAATATAGACAGCCAGAAGTTAGCGCCTTTACTTTCTTATAGATACCGGCCCAGAGTTTCTTTCTTGCCTGCCAGATTCAGCGCCAGAACGGTATAAACCGTTTTGCTCTGATAACGGCCATTCTCACGGACTTTATAGTGAATACGTTCAGCCAGACGAAGGGGTAAACCTTTTCCAGCGGGTGCTGTTGCCACTGTTTTAGTTCAGGGGTAACTTTATCGTACTACACTGATGGTGGCGGTTGACATGCTGAAAGCATATAAATCTTCGAACTCTCGGCTAATGTCCTGGTAGCTAATCCCCTGCGCAAACAGCAGAATGATCTTGCGTTCAATAATAAATGCGATGATGCTCGCAAAATCCTTGCCGATCAACCCACCAGATGCGGCGGTTCTACGTGGATCGCGATTTAACTATCACTGCTAGTTATTTGTTCGAAAAGCCCATAGCTTTCTATTTATACTCAAGCTTCGCGCCATCAGATAGCTATGTCTTATGAAAAAACTACCGGACCATTTATCCAGGGAATGCATCATCGCCGCCATTCGCGCTTACGATGCAGGCGTTGCGCATCAGTTTAAAAGCGCGCGTCTGTATGAGATCGAGTTTGAGGGGCGTCGGTATCCTTCAAAAGCCATCGTCGGGTTAGCGGCCACGCTTGCGACAGGCACGGAATTTACCCCGGCGGATTTCAGCGGAGGGATTAAATCCAAATGCGTGCGTCTGTTACTGGATCAAGGATTTACGATCGCGTTGCAGGGCGCTGGCGATGACGAGGTTGCGCTTTTCCCCGATGAGGGACAGACGACTATGGAGTTCGTGGAAGGGGCGGCGATGCAGGTGGTGGTCAATCGCTATGAGCGCGACCGTCAGGCTCGTCAGGCGGCGCTTCGCCTGCATGGCTGCCGGTGTCAGGTATGCGGTCTGGATATGGCCAGCCGCTATGGCGAAATCGGCCAGGGTTTTATCCATATCCACCATCTCATTCCGCTGGCCGGGATCAAGCAGGACTACCGTCTGAACCCTGAAACCGATCTGATCCCGGTATGTCCCAATTGCCATGCAATGCTGCACCGGCGAGATCCGCCGTTTACTCCCGAAGAGCTGAAGGCCCGGCTGCGCCCCGCAGACTGACATCCTACAGCGCTCGCTTTAATTACATCACACACAGCACAAAACCCACGCTACCTCACCGGTAGCGTGGGCCCGCCCTCTCTTACTTATCCCGCGTCTCGCCAGCCTCCCAGCTGTAACTGCCATCGGCCGCTAACCTATCGCCCAGCTCCTGATACTCGAACTGATAAAACTCAGCCTGGGTGCCGTACCCGGCGTAGTCTACTGCCGCCAGGCCGACGAACGCCCCGGTAAAGAACCCGCCGTAGCTCTGCAACACATAGTCATCGGACAGTACCGCGGCATCCAGCAGGACCGGGATCTCGGTGAACGACACGCCATCGAAGCTGTATTCATAGCTGTAGGTCTGCTTGCGGACCTTGGTCCGGAACCAGACGTATTCCACGCCGTCCGGCACCTTGATGGCGTTATCTTTCAGGTACGACGTGTATTTTCCGCGGTTATTTTCGCCGACTTCGATGACCTTGCCGTTAATTTCATTCCAGGTCAGGAAGACGAAGCTCCAGTGGCGGTCGTTATAGTAGTTTGTTAATCCGGCCATCTGCTGGTAGCTGAAGGGTTCGAATTTCACCTTCACCGCGGCGTCAAAATAGAAGGCCTGCCAGCGGCGGGCAATCAGCGACAGGTCATGCGTATTGGCTAACGAACCCTGGCCGATTAAGGTTAATTTGCCGTCGCCGGTGGTGCCCATTTTGGCCGTAAACGGCACCCGCAGGGTATTCCAGTTCGGGTCGAGCGCTGGGGAGGTAAAGTCATCCTGCTGGCTATTATCGCTGGCGCTTTCGGTGAAGATGGCGTCTTTTGGCCCTTCGACGAAGGTTTTCCCGCCGTGACCGCCTTCAATACGCGGCCAGCCTTCGTCGTCCCAGTATACTTTCTGGATCGCGGTTTCCCGGCCGAGGGTTGACCAGCCGCGCGGGTCGTAGATGGATTCCCCCGGGCGATTCCATGGCCGGGCGCAGAGCGAGGCGTAATACCATTCGCCTTCCGGGGTGGAGACCAGCGCGCCATGGCCCTGTTTCTGGATGTAGCTGTCTGGGGTATCGACGTTGGTTAAGAACACGTCGCCCGGCTCGGTTTCGAAGCTGTCGGCCTCGAGGGTTTTCGACCGCGCCACCACCTCCTGGTGGGTAAACACGGTGCCGCCCTGGGCGGCAAACAGATAGTAGTAGCCGTTCAGTTTATAGAGGTGCGGCCCCTCGACCAGCGCCACGGCGGTGCCGCGGTAGATGGTGCGCGCGGTTTCCGGCATTAACTTCAGCGTTTTGGTATCCAGCTCCGTTAAGGTAATGCCATCGAAGGGGTGATGATACTCCCGGTGATCCCAGGTTTGCTGGACGATATATTTCCGGCCATCGTCGTCATGGAACAGCGAGGCGTCAAACCCGACGCCGTTCAGCTTGATCGGGTCGCTCCACGGGCCCCGAATATCCTTCGCGGTGGTCAGATAGTTGGTCATGTCTTTGAAGGCGCCTTCGGTGACCTTCACATCGGTATACACCAACCAGAATTGCCCATCGGCCCAGGAAAGCGCCGGCGCCCAAATGCCGCCGGAGGAGGGGTTGCCCTTCATGTCCAGCAGGGTGGTGGTGGAGAGCGGCGAAGGCAGCAGGTTCCAGTTTTTCAGGTCTTTCGACTCATGTAAACGCACGCCCGGGAACCACTCAAACGTCGAGTTGGCAATATAGTACGTATCCTCGACGCGAATAATACTGGGGTCGGCATTAAAGCCGCGTAATATCGGGTTTTGAATAAGTGACATTTCATTACACCTTTTAAAATGGAAAGTTAAGGATCGGTCTGATTTATAATTTTTTTAACTACACGCGGATCTCATCCAGCTGACGGTTGATGTCGGTAACATGTTTATCGGAGATCGGATAAACCTGCATGATCACCATCGAAATAGCGGCCAGCGCGATTGGGATCCACACCGCGGTCATAATGATCCCGTCGATGGCGCTGGCGCTCTGCACGGCGCCGCTTTCATTAAATCCATACACCGCCAGCAGCCACAGCGGGATAGCGCCGCCGATGGTGAAGCCGATCTTGAAGAAGAGTCCCATAATGGCATTGATAATGGCGGCATTGCGTTTGCCCGATTTTAATTCGCCGTACGCGATAACTTCCGGTACCAGCGCCCACATAAAGCCGGTGGCGGAGGTTAAGCCCCACTGTTTAATAAAGGTGGCGATGTAGGCCAGCCACAGGGCGTCGTGCATCCCTTCGCGGGACCAGGCGTAGGTCAGCAGTTCGCCGACGATGAACATGGCGAGGAACAGATGGAAGAAGCCTTTTTTACCAAAGATTTTTTTCAGTTTCGGCCAGAACACCGGGAAGGCGATGCCGGGAATAGACGCGACGAGGCCCACGGCGCCCATCCATTCGGAGTGGCCGACGACGAACTGGTTGAAGAAGCCGTTAACGGTGTTCATGAAGAACATGAAGGTAAAGGCCAGCATAAAGAACATGCCGAGAATAACCAGCGGACGGTTATGTCTGAGCTCGTGGAAAAGGTCGGTAGTTTTGACGTTGGCGGTCTGCTCGGCGGTCGCGACAACGCGTTCTTTGGTGCATTTGTAGCAGATAAACAGGGCCACCGCGCCGATGATCATATAGATGGCGTACACGCCAAACCAGGCGTAGTTCGCCGACGGATCGGTATAGTTGCCGAGATTCAGCTCAAGGCCAAAAAAGCCGGTGTCTTTCAGGCTGCGATCTTTCGGCGCCGCCATCTGCACAAACATCGGGAACAGGGTATAGACCAGCAGGTTGGCGCTGTTGGCCAGCATCATGCGGGTACTGGTCAGCTTATCGATCGATTCCGGGTCGCGGGTCAGCGAGGCATTCAGCGAGCCATAGGGAATATTGACTAAGGAATAAACCAGGTCCAGCGCCAGATAAATAATAAAGGCGAAAGCCACCGAACCTTTCACCCCAGGGATGGGCGCGAACAGTAATGCCGACAGGATCACTAGCGGCACGCCGGCTCGTAACAGCCAGGGGCGATATTTCCCTGCTTTCGAGGTTCGCTTATCCACATAGGTTCCGACCATCGGATCCCAAAACACATTAATGATACGGACAAAAAGAAAAATAAAGCCTGCCGTTGCTGTGCTGATGGTATTTACCGTCAGCATATGCAAAGCCAGAAAACCCCCAATTGTGCCGAAAACAAGGTTTTGCGCAAAGTCGCCCATGCCATAACCAATTCGTTCTCCACGGGTTAATTTATGATATTCATCATGCCGACTGTGCATTATGTTTTTACTCATTCTAAGCAGACTCCGGTTTGTTTTGTGTAGGTGAAACACTTTCTGACACAGTTGACTTGGAAGAATCTATTACGTTTTTAAATTACGTAATTATGTTTTTTTACTTCTGTGATCCTCGAAGCAAAGGCCTGTATCGCCTGCGTTGAACCGTTATCCGCCGCTAATTTTTGGGCAGGCAGGCATTGCGACAAAACCGGCATTTTAATTTGGTGTGGATACCTGGATTCCCCAGGAAGTGTACTCTATACGCGCGCGAAGCGAGGTATTTAAAATAGTTTTATTTGCGAGATGGCTCACATTTGAGCATTTTCTCAATCGCCGAGTGAAATAACGTAATTGAGCAACCGACGATGAGAATACACGATGTGTCACAGTTGTTAATTTTCCTGTTTCTCAATTTCGGAGTTCATCATGCAAACCTATTTCGACCAGGTTGATCGCGTTCGCTTTGCCGGACCCAAAACCGATAATCCGCTGGCGTTTCGCCACTATAATCCGGATGAAATCGTGCTGGGAAAACGCATGGCAGATCATCTGCGTTTTGCCGCCTGTTACTGGCATAATTTCTGCTGGAATGGCGCGGATATGTTTGGCGCCGGCTCGTTTGAGCGTCCCTGGCAGGCCGCGGGCGATGCGCTGGAAATGGCCAAACGCAAAGCGGACGTGGCGTTTGAATTTTTCTACAAGCTCAACGTGCCGTATTACTGCTTCCACGATGTCGACGTCTCGCCAGAAGGCGCGTCGCTGAAAGAGTATTTGCATAATTTCGCCATCATGACCGAGGTGCTGGCGGAGAAACAGCAGCAAACCGGCGTGAAACTGCTGTGGGGCACCGCCAACTGCTTTACCCACCCGCGCTACGGCGCCGGGGCGGCGACCAACCCCGATCCGGAGGTATTTGCCTGGGCGGCCACGCAGGTAGTGACCGCCATGAATGCCACCCACCAGCTCGGCGGCGAAAACTATGTTCTGTGGGGCGGCCGCGAAGGTTACGAGTCGCTGCTGAATACCGATCTGCGCCAGGAGCGTGAGCAGATTGGCCGCTTCCTGCAGATGGTGGTGGAGCACAAGCATAAGATTGGCTTTGGCGGCACGCTGCTTATCGAGCCGAAACCGCAGGAGCCCACTAAGCATCAGTACGATTACGATGTCGCAACGGTGTATGGTTTTCTGAAACAGTTTGGTCTGGAAAATGAGATCAAGGTGAACATTGAAGCCAACCACGCCACTCTGGCGGGGCACTCTTTCCACCATGAAATCGCCAGTGCCATCGCGCTGGGCATTTTCGGCTCCGTTGATGCCAACCGCGGCGATGCGCAGCTCGGCTGGGATACCGATCAGTTCCCGAACAGCGTGGAAGAAAATACCCTGGTGATGTATGAGATCCTCAAAGCCGGGGGATTTACCACCGGCGGCCTGAACTTTGACGCCAAAGTTCGCCGGCAGAGCACCGACAAATACGACATGTTCTATGGCCATATTGGCGCCATGGACGTGATGGCGCTGTCCCTCAAGCTGGCCGCGCGCATGATTGAAGATGGCAAGCTCGATCAGGGTCTGACAAAACGCTATGCCGGCTGGCAGGGCGAGCTGGGGCAGAAAATTATGAGCGGGCAGATGTCGCTGGATAATATTGCCCGATACGCTGAGCAGCATAATCTGAATCCGCAGCCTCAGAGCGGGCGTCAGGAATTACTCGAAAATCTCGTCAATACCTATATCTTTGGTTAATTTTTGCTGACATGCCCCTGCGGGGGCATGTATTGCGCCGTCTATCCGCTGCTGGGAAATAGCGTTTATTGGTTCGTGCTGTGTTTTTTTTCAGTGGCGAAAGACCACCTGTTTAATATCTGCGAAGGAGGAAGGGTAACGATAATTGTGTAACGCCTCTGTGACCGTACAAAATAAAAAATAACTTGTTCTGATGATAGCGACATATTCTGTCAGCTCAGAATAGGCTGGTTATTGTCTGAATAAAATTAACCTATATTGAGAAACTCATGACAATGATAAAAAAACTTCCATTAACCATGGCGGTTATCGCCACGTTTTTTCCGCTTACCTCTGTAATGGCGCAAGAATTTACTCAGGAACAGATCGACGCCATCGTCGCCAAAGCCGTTGATAAAGCGCTGGCCGACCGCCAGGCGAAAATCGACGCCGCGGCCGACAAAAAGGTCGACGTGATCACCAACCCGCAGACCACCGCCGCCTCGCCGGATATGGCCATTCCGTTCGGCCTCAAGTTCAGCGGCTATGCCCGCTATGGCGCCCACTTCCAGACCGGCGACCAGAAATATGTCGGCGTCGACGGCTCCTATAACGGCGCCTCGGCGATCGGCCGTCTGGGCAACGAAAGCAACGGCGGCGAATTCCAGATCAGCAAGGCCTTCAAAAGCGCGCAGGGGGCTATCTGGGATCTTAACGTGATGTTCGACCACTGGAGCGACGAAGTTAACCTGAAGAAGGCCTACGTCGGGGTCACCAACGTGCTGGAATCCAACCCCAACGCCTATATCTGGGCCGGCCGCGACTTCCACCAGCGTCCGCAACAGGGGATCAACGACTACTTCTGGATGAACCACGACGGCCAGGGCGCCGGGGTAAAGAACTTTGATATCGGCGGCGTGCAGTTCGACGTGGCGGCGGTGTCGCAGGTGAAATCCTGCAGCCCGGAAGTGATGGCCGACGAGACCAACCCGTCGCGCATCACCTGTACCGGCAGCTCCGACACCGGCGACAACGGCCACTACGCGCTGACCACCAAAACCCACAACATCAAGGCCGGGCCGATCGACGTCGAGGTGTACGCCAACTACGGCTTTGACTCAAAGGCGGTGGACAGCGACGCGCGTCTCGAAGCCTGGCAGGGCGGCCTGGTGCTGAGCCACACCAACGACAGCGGGGTGAACAAGGTGATCCTGCGCTATTCCGACAACTCGGATAACAGCGTCTACAACAAGACCGACGACCTGACCACGGTCTACGCCAGCTTCGAGGGCAGCCATAAGTTCACCCAGCAGGCGCAGGTGGAATATCTGCTGGCCTTCCACGACTACGACAACGGCAAAGATAATACCGACAACCGCAAAAACTACGGCGCCATCGTCCGGCCGATGTACTTCTGGAACGACGTGCACTCCACCTGGCTGGAAGCGGGCTACCAGCGCGTGGATTACGACCAGGGCGGGGATAACCACGGCTGGAAGCTGACGCTGTCGCAGAACATCGCCATCGGCATGGGGCCGGAGTTCCGTCCGATGCTGCGCTTCTACGTGACCGGCGGCCAGGTGGATAACGAGCACACCGCGAAGGTAAACGGCACCCAGGACCAGCAGCTGGATTCGCTGAACGTCGGCGGAATGTTTGAGGCGTGGTTCTGATGCGATAGCGTTGTCGAAGGAGCGTTCCCGGCTGGCGCTACGCTTAGCCGGGCTACAACTGATGCGCTCCATTTATGCCGGATGGCGGCATAAATGCCTTATCCGGCCTACGTTCCTTCCTGCGGGCTCCCCCCCCAGGACCGGCAAGCGCAGCGCCGCCGGGCGGTCAGGCTCCATACCTGCGGTAGTGCCGGATGGCGGCATACATGCCTTATCCGGCCTACGTTCCTTCCTGCGGGCTCCCCCCCAGGACCGGCAAGCGCAGCGCCGCCGGGCGGTCAGGCTCCATACCTGCGATAGTGCCGGATGGCGGCATAAATGCCTTATCCGGCCTACGTTCCTTCCCGCAGGCTCACACCCCCCCGTAGGCCCGGCAAGCGCAGCGCCGCCGGGCAGCTGGTTCAGGCCAACTCCCTCAGTTCACCGTCAGGCGCAGGGCCAGATCCTGCGGGTAGGGGTCAAAATAGTTCTGCGCCTGCAGGTAGCGATCCGGATACTCGGCCAGATAGTGCTTAAGCAGCGTCAGCGGGGCGAGGATCGGCAGCAGCCCGGCGCGATAGTTGAGGATCACCTCCCGCAGCTCGCCGCGCTGGCGGCTGTTCAGCTGGTCGCGGAAATAACCCTGAATATGCATCAGCACGTTGGTGTGGTTTTTCCGCGAGGCGGGCTGCTTGAGGATCGCCATCAGCTTCTCGCGGTAAACCTCGAAGAACGCCTCCAGATCCTCCCATTCATGCAGCGAAGCGACGAACGGGCCGATCTCCCGGTAGCCCGCCTGGTGGTGAGCCAGCAGCTGCAGCTTGTAGCGGCTGTGAAAGGCCAGCAGGCCGTGACGGGTCAGGCCGCGGGTGCGCAGGGCGTTGAGTTCATGCAGGGCGAAAACGCGCTCGACAAAATTCTCCCGCAGCAGCGGATCGTGCAGCCGGCCATCCTCTTCCACCGGCAGCCACGGGTAGCGCGCCATCAGGGCGCCGGTAAACAGCCCCACGCCTTCCTTACGCCCGCGATTGCCTTTTTCATCATACAGCCGCACGCGCTCCATCCCGCAGCTCGGCGATTTGGCGCAGACGATAAAGCCCGACAGCTCACCCAGGGTTGCCAGGTGGGCGCTGGCGAAATCAGCCATCTTCTCCGTCACATCCTCATGCGGGGCGTGGCTGAAGCGCATGCGGATCTCCCCGACCGGGGTCTGCACCAGGCGGAGCGCCGGGCGGGGAACGGGCAGGCCGATCGCCATCTCCGGGCAGACGGGTTTAAACGCCACCCACTGCGCGAGCTCATCCATCACAAAGCCCATACGCTTATGCCCGCCGTCGAATCGCACGGCTGAGCCGGTTAAACATCCGCTGATCCCAATGACAGGTTGCGTGTTCATGGCGCTGTCCTCTCTTCTGCTGTGGTTCGGGTAAAGAAAAGGGTCACGGTGGCGACCGTAATGCCGAATTTCTTCATCTCGGTTTTGTTAAATAAATGGCTGCCGTCCTGCAGGAACATCCAGTCGTCAAAGTGCAGCAGCCACCGGCTGCCGCTGGCCTCGACGTTCATGCTGTAGCGCCAGTGAAAGGCATTGCCTGCCGCCTGGCCGCTGGCCACGCCTTCGATATCGCCGGCGGTGCCCTGATAACGGTTATCGCCGGTGCGGCGAATGCGCCATACCCGCTGCTGCTTCTCGCCGTCGTCATAGACAAAGCGCTCATGGAGGGTCAGGGTGTCGCCGACGACGTCGCCATCGATCTCAACATGGAAGCGGCGCAGCTGCTTGCCGCTGCGATCCTGCACCATCCCCCACGCCTCGGTTCGCCCTTGAAAATAGTGAAAGATGTCGAGGGCGGGCTGCTGCTGCCGGTACTCCGTGACCTCGGTGCTGCAGCCGGCGAGGATCAGCATCAGCAGCGCCAGGCCAAGGGTCAGAATGCGTTTCATGGTGTACCTCCGATCAACTGCTGACGCAGTTCGGGATAAGTGGTGCGCGGATCGAGCCAGATGGCGAGAAAGCGGGTGCTGAACGCCGCCGACTGGCGCGGGCCGAGCGGGGTAAAGGCGGTCTGTGCGGCGCTGGCGCGGTACCAGAACTGCCCCTCGCCGCCGCGGACCACGAACGCCAGCTGGCTGCCCGGCGCGACGTCCGGCCAGATCCCCTGCAGCATGCGCAGCCAGGCTTCGCTACGCGGTTCCTGTTGCAGAATGCCCTGTGCCTGCCACTGGTCGCGGGTGGCGTCCACCAGCGCCTCGCGATCGATGTCGCGCTGGTAGGTGATGATCAGCGCCCGATCCTGCTGCGGGCCGTCATACCGACCATTGGGCGTGCGCAGCTGTGAGTGATAGACGGTGAACGGCCCCCAGGTGAGGGTCGCCTCGCCGACGCGGCGCCACGCCAGCCAGTCGGCGGCGTGGGCCGCCGGGGCGAGGACGGTCAGCCATAGCAGTAACAGGGCGAATCTCATTTTTGCCTCCCCATCCCCAGATGGAATAACAGCATGAGTACCAGCCAGCCGCAGGCCATGGCGGCCACGGCAAGCGCCGTCGGCACCAGCAGGGTCATGGCTCCGAGGCGAGCGCCGATCAGGTAGGCCACCGGGCCGCCGACGGTGGCGGCCGTGGCCAGCACCCAGCCGGGAAGCGTCGCGGTGCGGGTCAGTCGGGTCCAGACGACGGCGAACATCAGCCACAGGGCCACCATCCACAGGGGCAGCAGGCTGTCGCCGCGAAAATCAATCAGCCCCGCCAGCGCCCAGCAGGCGTCCAGCCCGCAGCCCGCCGCGGCCAGCAGCAGGGCGGGCGGACGACTGGTCGCCGGCAACCGCAGCCAGGCGAAGATGGCCAGCGTCAGCCAGATCAGCAGGCCGCGCTCGCGCAACATCACCACCAGCGTCCAGTAAACATCGAACGCGAGGGCCATCAGCAAGTGCTGCGCCGGGCGTGTCATACCCGCTCCGCGGTGAGCTGCACCACGCTGATGGTGCGGGCGTTAAATCCGGCTTCGCAATAGCCGAAGTAGTAGAGCCACATCCGGCGGAAGCGCTCATCGAAGCCGAGCTTTTCAATATCCTGCCAGGCGTGGGTAAAACGCTGCCGCCAGTGCGCCAGCGTGCGGGCATAGTCCGGGCCCATGTCGAACAGGTTGCGCACCACAAAATCGGTGTGGCGGGTCATCAGCTCGCTCATTGCCGTGATGCTGGGCAAAAAGCCGCCGGGGAAGATGTAGCGCTGGATAAAATCGACGCTTTTGCTGTAGTCGCGATAGCGCTGATCCTGGATGGTGATCGCCTGCAGGGCCATTCTGCCGCCCGGGCGCAGGCGCGCCTGACAGGTGCGGAAGAAGGCCGGGAGGTAGCGCTGGCCCACCGCCTCAATCATCTCCACCGACACCAGTTTGTCGTACTCGCCGCGCAGATCGCGGTAGTCGCAGAGCAGCACTTCGACGCGATCCTGCAGCCCGGCGCGGGCCATGCGCTCGGTAGCCCAGCGGTGCTGCTCCCGGGAAAGGGTGGTGGTGGTGACCCGGCAGCCGTAATGGCGGGCGGCGTACTCGGCCAGCGCCCCCCAGCCGGTGCCAATCTCAAGCAGATGATCGCCGGGAGTGAGCGCCAGCTGGTCGCACAGGCGCGCCATCTTGGCCCGCTGGGCCTGGGTCAGATCCTGCTGGTCGTCGGTAAACAGCGCGCTGGAGTAGAGCAGGTCGTCATCCAGAAAGTAGGCATAAAATTCGTTGCCGAGGTCGTAATGGGCGGCGATGTTCTCCCGCGCCTGGGCGCGGGTGTTGCGGCGGGTCCAGTGGCGCAGGCGGGCGACGGGCTTGCCCAGCAGACGAAAGCCGCGCTCCAGACGCCCCAGCACCTCGCCGTTGCGCGCGAGGATCTGCAACAGCGCCGTCAGCTGGTGGCTCTCCCAGTCGCCGTCCATCCAGGCCTCGGCCGCCGCGAGACTGCCGCCGGTCAGCAAACGCCAGTACACCTCCGGCGTGCAGACCCGCGCCTCAGCGCGCAGCGCGGCGGCGGGGTCGCCAAAATGAAAAGTCTGCGCCCCTTCGCGCACGGTGAGCGAGCCTTCGCGGAGGCCGCTCAACAGACGAAAAAGCAGCCAGCGCGCGAGCCGCACGTTGCGCGGCACATCGGGTTCAAGCGCAAAGACGGGATCGGTCATGAGCGTTCACTCCTGCTGACAGGATGGTTGTACAGCGGCACGCGCTTCAGCCACAGCCGCAGCGCCTGCCAGTAGATGGCGAGGACGGTTTTCAGGGTCATCATCGGCAGACGCAGCAGCAGCCCGCGCAGGTTGGCGCGGGTTAACGGCACGCGGCTCAGGGCCAGCGTGGCGTCGAACACCTTGCTGGCCTGATGGTTTTCAATGTGCATGTGCAGCGTTTTGCCCGGCGCGTTGAAGCGCCAGTGATAGACCATGTCCATCGGGTTAAACGGCGAAACGTGAAAGGCTTTCTCCAGCGGGCGCGCCTGCTGGCCGTCCACCGCGTAGTAATGACGCTCATTCCACGGCGTGTTGCGCACTTCGGCCAGCACCCAGCGCAGGGTGTCGGCCTCGTCATAGCAGTAATAAAAGTTGACCGGATTAAAATGGAAGCCGAAGTAGCGCAGCTGGGTCAGGAGCATCACGCGGCCCGCCGGGCGGCAGCCGGTCAGGCTCTCCAGCCGGTTCAGCGCCTGAGCCTTCAGCGGCGCGCCCAGCGGATAATCGGCGTCGTACCAGGCGGCGGCGGCCAGGCGGTTGCGGCGGATGCCCGCCTCAGGCAGCCTGTCCAGTTCGTCGAGGTCAAGCCAGGCCATAAACAGGCGGTAGACGAAGTGGTGCGCCTTCGGCTGCAGGCGACGGTGGCGCAGGACGCCCTGATAGAGGCAGCTGTTCATTTCAGTGGCCCTCCGCCGCGGCGATGCCCTGCACCACGTCGAGCGCGCTGCGCACCCCATCCTCATGAAAGCCGTTGTACCAGTAGGCCCCGCAGTACCAGCTCCGCTGCTGGCCGTTAATCTCTTCGCGCCGCAGCTGGGCCGACCAGCTTTGCGGGTTAAACAACGGATGCTCATAGACGAAGCGCTGCCAGACGTAGCGATCGTCCACCGGCGCGTCCGGGTTCAGGGTGACGCAGAACAGCGGCGCGCCCGCGGGCAGCCCCTGGAGAATATTCATGTTGTAGGTGACGCAGGCCCGGGCCCGATCCCCGTCGCTCAGGCGATAGTTCCAGCTGGCCCAGGTGCGCTGGCGCTCCGGCAGCCAGCGCGGATCGCTGTGCAGCACCACCTCGTTACGCTGCCAGCCGATGTCCCCGAGGACTTCTCGTTCGGAATCGGTGGGCGCCGCCAGCATCGCCAGGGCCTGCGCGGAGTGGCAGGCGAAGATCACCTGGTCAAAATGCGCCTCCCCGGACGCCAGCCGCAGGGTGACCCCCGCCGGGTGGCGGTCCACCTGCTGCACCGGCGCGTTGAGCCGCAGGTCCAGGCGATCGCCGAGCCTGGCGAGCAGGGCGCGAACGTATTCCCGGGAACCGCCGGGCACCACGTACCATTGCGGACGATCGCGAATATCCAGCAGACCGTGGTTTTCAAAGAAGCGCAAAAACAGCGGCAGCGGGAAGCGGCGCATCTCCTGCAGCGACGACGACCAGATGGCCGCCCCCATCGGCAGAATATAGTGGCGGGCGAAGAAGGGGCTGAAGCGGTGGCGGGTGAGGAAGCTCTCCAGCGTCGCGCCTGGATCCAGCGTCTCGGTCAGCGCCAGTTTCGCCAGGCGGTTGAAGCGGACGATCTCGCTCAGCAGTCCCCAGAAGGCCGGCTTCAGCAGATTGCGCCGCTGGGCGAAAAGCGAGGTCAGGCTGTGGCCGTTGTATTCCAGGCCGCTGGCCGGGTTGTGGACCGAGAAGCTCATCTGCGTTTTTTGCCCGCCGATCCCCAGCTCGCTGAGCAGGCCCATAAAGCGCGGATAGGTGCGATCGTTGTAGACGATAAATCCGGTATCAATGGCCCAGGTGCCCTGCGGCGTGGCGACATCCACGGTGGCGGTGTGGCCGCCCGGCGTGGCGCCCGCTTCGAACAGCGTTACCTCATGGTGTCCGGCCAGTCGCCAGGCGCAGGTCAGCCCGGCGATGCCGCTGCCGATGATGGCGATGTTCATGAGCGCACCATCCTGCGCAACAGCAGGCGCTGGATACCCGATGGCAGACTGGCCAGCAGCCGCAGAGCCAGGCTGAAACCGGTGGGGAAGGCGATGTGGTTTTTGCCCTTCGCCAGACCGTGGCGGATCGCCGCCACCGCCCGATCCACGCTCACCCGGCCGGGCATGGCGAAGTCGTTTTTGCGCGTCAGCGGGGTGTCGACGAAGCCCGGAGAGACCACCGTGACGGCGACCCCTTTCGGCTCCCAGTCCAGACGCAGGCTATTGGCAAACCAGGTCAGCGCCGCCTTGGAGGCGCCATAGGCTTCCGCGCGCGGGAAGGGCAGCCAGTGCGCCATGGAGCTGACCAGCACCACCCGATCGCCAGCCTCCAGCTGCGTCTGCAGCGCCGCCAGGCAGTTCACCGGCCCGAGGAAGTTGGTGGCCATCACCCGCTCCACGAGGGCGGCATCCACCTGTCCGTGGTCGAGGTATTCGCAGGTCCCGGCGCAGAGAATGATCAGGTCGGCAAAACAGCCTGTCAGCGCCTGGCGACAGGCGTCCCTGTCTGTCATATCGAACAGGCGTACGCTGATGTTGGGGCTGAGCTGCTGGAGCGCTGCCAGGCGCGACGCATCGCGCCCGCAGGCGATGACCAGATGGCCATCCGCCGCGAAGGATTTCGCCAGACCGGCGCCGATCCCGGAGCTGGCGCCGGTGATGAGCACCGTCATCATGAGCGCACCCTCCGCTTCACGCCGCGTACCGCCCAGCCCAGCAGGGGAAGATGCTCGTAGATCATCTCCCCGGCGTCGTAGTAGTCGCGCTGATGGAGAACCTGCTCCCCGGCGATGTCCACCACCGAGCAGCCCGGCAGGGCCAGGGTTTCTCCACCGGCAATGCGCGGATGCGACCAGTGCATGGTCCAGGTCACGGCGAACCGCTGGCCGTCGCAAAGCGGCGTGTCGATGGTGAACCGGCACTGCTCCACGTTGGCCAGCAGATGGGTAAAGTAGCGCTGAATGGCGAACAGCCCCTGATGCTGACCAAAAGGATCGCTCAGCGTCGCGTCCGGATGGTACAGCGTGGCCAGCGCCGCGGGCGGCTGTGCATCCAGCCCGGCGTAGTACTCAACGAAACGACGAATCACGGACGGCGAGGTGCTCATGGATCACATCCTGGCTAGATACGGTAGCGTAATGGCATACTTAAAACTTACACAAATAAAATTATTTGTCCAAGTTTGTAGAAAAATATATTTTATTTGTGTTAAAAATCATGTTGTTATGATTGGTGTTTTAAGGAGTGAAAATCGCGGGTGGCGCAAAGGGCAAGCGTGAGCCCGCCGCGCCACCGGGTGCTGGCGGAACAGAGCGTGGAGGTAAGTGAAAACAGGGGGTTAGAGCGGGATCACCTCGAGGGAGACGACCTGCTGCTGCCAGAGTTCGACCTGCCTCTGGCGGGCGGCGGAGAGTTTGCCGCTGGTGACCAGCAGCCAGTTGCGCTGGGGAAAAATCTCCGGCGCCAGGGCGGCGGGAGGCACCGGCAGGACGTCGATGCGATGGCCCTGGCCGGTACGTTTGAGCGCCTCAAGCCAGATTTCGCAGGCGTCGGTCAGGTGCCAGCCGGTGATCAGAAAGTTGTCCCCGGGCGCCTTCTTGTCGCCTTCGAGGCAAAACGAGGTATAGGCGATGATGATGCCGTCGAGGATTTCGCGCAGCGTCATGATGGCCGGCACGTTGGCGGAGACCTGGCTGCGCAGCGGACGCAGCACTTCGGTTACCAGCTCCTGGCGCGGATATTCGCGCCCGGCGTCGTAGATCAGCTGGCGCAAGGACTCGATTTTTCCCTCTTTCAGCCGCTGCAGCATGGTCTCCTGCAGCGTCAACCAGTTATTGGTGCGCCGCGCGCCGGGGCGCGACAGCAGGGGTTTCACCTGGCTGACCGGCACCCCTTTTTTCACCCAGTCGAGGATCTTCAGCGCCTGCTGGACGTCGTCATCGCTGTACAGACGGTGTCCACCATCGGTGCGCAGCGGCTTAAGCAGGCCGTAGCGGCGCTGCCAGGCGCGAAGCGTGGTCGCATTTATCCCGCATAGTCGGGCAAATTCGCCGATGGAGTAAGGCATGGAGGCCACCTGTTAACAAAGAATATTCTCAATATACTACGAATCACGACGGCTGGCGTGAAGTGTAGTGGCTTTGCACTACACTTTCCCCAACCGCGTAAATGAAAGGAGTTCTCATGAAGCTATGGCCTGTTGTCACCGGCGTCGCTATCGCGTTAACCCTGGTGGCCTGCAAATCGCCCACGCCGCCGAAGGGCGTTCAGCCGATTAGCGGGTTTGACGCCAGCCGGTACCTTGGAAAATGGTATGAGGTCGCCCGCCTGGAGAATCGCTTCGAGCGAGGCCTGGAGCAGGTGACCGCCACCTACGGCGCCCGCAGCGACGGAGGGATCAGCGTCGTCAACCGCGGTTATGACCCGGTCAAAAAACGCTGGAATGAGAGCGACGGGAAAGCCTATTTCACCGGCGCCCCCACCACCGCGGCGCTGAAGGTGTCGTTCTTCGGGCCATTCTACGGCGGCTATAACGTGATCCGCCTGGACGACGACTACCAGTACGCGCTGGTCAGCGGCCCCAACCGTGACTATCTGTGGATCCTGTCGCGCACCCCCACCATTCCGGCGGCGGTGAAGCAGGATTACCTGAATACCGCGCGCGAGCTGGGCTTTGACGTCGATCGCCTGGTGTGGATCCGCCAGACGCCGCGCTAGCCTCGCCGCTTAGCGGCTGAGCAGATGGGTATAAACCACGTACAGCCCGGCCAGCGCCGCCACGTTGAGCGCTACGCTGATGAAAAACCGCGTCCGGAAGGGCTGCTTTTGCGTTTTATGGCGAAAGCACTGCTGGCCGAGGATGGCCCCCGGCCAGCCTCCCGCCAGGCCCAGCACCAGCAGCGTGGTTTCCGGCACCCGGCGCCAGGCTTTGCGCGCCGCCAGCTTGTCGGCGCCATAGATAAGCCATGTCAGAAGGCTGCTCAGTAAAAACCACATCGCCAGCGGGTAGGGCAGCAGGGCGCTGCCCACGGCGGTGAGCAGCAGCAGGGAATAACATACCAGGTTCAGATTCATAGGGACGTTCACGCCGGCCAGAAGAATGGCGCCACTATAGCCAATTTCCCGGACCGGCGTAAACGCGGCGGGCTATTGGCTACGCTTGCCCCGATGCCGATACAGCCACATCAGCTTATACGCCGCCGGAATGATAAACAGCGACAGCAGCGGGGCGGTGATCATCCCGCCAATCATCGGCGCGGCGATACGGCTCATGACTTCCGAACCGGCACCGGTGCCCCATAAAATCGGCAGCAGGCCGGCGATAATCACCGCCACGGTCATCGCCTTCGGCCGAACGCGCAGCACCGCCCCCTGGTACAGCGCCTCGTCGAGCTTATCGACGCTGAAAGTCTGCGGATTCTCCAGCGATGGCTCGGCCTCGATGGCGTGGCGCAGGTACATCAGCATCACCACGCCAAATTCTGCCGCCACCCCGGCGAGGGCGATAAAGCCGGTCCCGGTGGCCACCGACAGATGGAACCCCATCCAGTAGAGGAACCAGATCCCGCCCACAAGGGCGAACGGCACGCTGGTGATAATCAGCAGCGCTTCGCCGACGCGGCGGAACGCCAGATACAGCAGCACGAAGATAATCATTAGCGTCATCGGCACCATCAGCTTCAGCTTCTGATTGGCGCGCTCCAGCAGCTCAAACTGCCCGGAGTAGGACACACTGATGCCCGGCTTCAGCTTCACCTCCTTGCCGATGGCCTGCTGCAGATCGTGCACTACCGACACCATGTCGCGGTCGCGGGCGTCGATGTAGATCCAACTGGTCGGGCGGGCGTTCTCGGTCTTCAGCATGGATGGTCCGGTGACCACTTTCACCTCAGCCACGTCGGCGAGGACAATCTGTTGCTTCAGCGGCGTGAGGATCGGCAGCTGGCGCAGGGTCTCCGGGCTGTCGCGATAGCTCTGCGGGTAGCGGATGTTGATCGGATAGCGCTCGACGCCCTCCACTGTTTCGCCAACCATCGCCCCGCCGATGGCGGACGAGACGAACAGCTGCACGTCGCCGACGGTCATCCCGTAGCGGGCCGCCTTCTCACGATGAATATCAATGTTGAGGTAGCGCCCGCCGACCAGCCGCTCGGCTAATGCCGAAGTGACTCCCGGCACGGTGCGCGCCACCACTTCAATTTGCCCGGCGATGGCGTCGATATCGGCCAGGTTGGTGCCGGAAACTTTAATGCCAATCGGGCTCTTGATGCCGGTGGAGAGCATGTCGATGCGGTTGCGGATCGGCGGCACCCACAGGTTCGCCAGTCCCGGCAGGCGCACGGTTTTATCCAGCTCGTCGACGATCTTCTCCATGGTCATCCCCGGTCGCCATTGATCCTGCGGCTTGAGCTGAATCGTGGTCTCTACCATCTCCAGCGGCGCCGAGTCGGTGGCGGTTTCGGCCTTGCCGGTTTTGCCGAACACCCGCGCCACTTCCGGCACCGTCATGATCAGCTTATCGGTTTTCTGCAGCATATCCGCCGCCTGCGCAGCGGAGATCCCCGGCAGCGTGGACGGCATATACAGCAGATCGCCCTCGTTGATCTGCGGCAGAAACTCGCCGCCGACCCGGTTAAGCGGCCAGGCAACCGTCAGGATCGACAGGAGCGCAATCAGCAGGGTAGTCTTCGGCCAGTGCAGGACCTTCAGCAGCAGCGGGTGATAAATGCGGATCAAAAAGCGATTCAGCGGATTGCTGCTCTCCGCCGGGATCCTGCCGCGGATCCAGAAGCCCATCAGGATCGGGATCGCCACGATCGCCAGCAGCGCTGCCCCGGCCATCGACCAGGTTTTGGTGAAGGCCAGCGGGCCGAACAGTTTGCCCTCCTGGCCTTCGAGGGTGAAAATCGGGATAAACGACAGGGTAATGATCAGCAGGCTGATAAACAGCGCCGGGCCGACCTCCACCGAGGCCTCGGTAATTATTTTCCAGCGTGTGTCGTTGCTGAGCTTCTCTCCCGGGTGCTGATGTTCCCACTCCTCCAGCCGCTTATGGGCGTTCTCAATCATCACGATGGCGGCATCGACCATCGCCCCCACCGCAATGGCGATCCCGCCCAGCGACATGATGTTGGCGTTGAGCCCCTGGAAATGCATCATGATAAAGGCGAAGCACAGGCCGAGCGGCAGCGAGATAATTGCCACCAGCGCCGAGCGCACGTGCCACAGGAACAGGGCGCAGACCAGGGCGACGACGATAAACTCTTCCAGCAGCTTGTAGCTGAGGTTGTCGATGGCGCGGTCGATAAGCTGGCTGCGGTCGTAGGTGGTGACCACTTCAACCCCTTCCGGCAGGCTGCTTTGCAGCGACGCCAGCTTCGCTTTGACCGCGGAGATCACTTCGCGGGCGTTCTTGCCGGAGCGCAGGATCACCACGCCGCCGGCCACTTCGCCTTCGCCGTTAAGCTCGGCGATTCCGCGGCGCATCTCCGGGCCGATCTGCACCCGCGCGACGTCGCCAAGATAGACCGGCACGCCGTTATCCCCGGTTTTCAGCACGATATTTTTGAAGTCGTCGAGCGTCTGCAGGTAGCCGCTGGCGCGCACCATATATTCGGCTTCCGCCAGTTCGACGGAAGAGCCGCCCGCCTCCTGGTTAGAGGCGTCCAGCGCCGATTTCACCTCGCCGAGGCTGATGCCGTACTGGGTCAGCTTCATCGGGTCGACGACAATCTGGTACTCCTTGACCACGCCGCCCACCGACGCCACTTCCGAGACGTTAGGAATGGTTTTCAGCTCATATTTTAAGAACCAGTCCTGCAACGAGCGCAGTTCGGCAAGGTCGTGTTTGCCGCTGCGGTCGACCAGCGCGTATTCGAAGACCCAGCCGACGCCGGTGGCGTCCGGGCCCATTTCGGCGCTGACCCCGGCGGGAAGTTTGCCCTGCACCTGGTTGAGATACTCCAGCACTCGCGAGCGCGCCCAGTAAGGATCGGTGCCGTCTTCAAAAATCACGTATACGTAGGAGTCGCCGAATTGCGAGAAGCCGCGAACCGTTTTGGCGCCGGGGACTGACAGCATGGTGGTGGTCAGCGGCCAGGTGACCTGGTTTTCGACGATCTGCGGCGCCTGTCCCGGATAGCGGGTTTTGACGATCACCTGTACATCAGAGAGATCCGGCAGGGCATCCACCGGGGTGTGGACGATAGTCCAGGTTCCGCAGATGCTGAGAAACAGCGCCGCCATCATCACCAGGAAGCGGTTGGCCACCGAGCGGCGGATAATCCATTCAATCATGGTTCCGTTCCTTAGTGCGCGTGGGCGGCAGAGGCCGCGGCATCAGGGGCCTGCGCGCGCATGCGCTCCAGCGCGCCGGCGATATTGGCCTCCGAGTCGATCAGGAACAGGCCGCTGGCGACGACTTTCTCACCCTCCTGCAGCCCGCTGCGAATGGCCGTGACGCCGGCGGATTCATGGAATACCTGCACGATTTTCGGCACGAAGCGGCCCTCGTTATCGACGGTGATCACTCGCTGCTCGCTGCCGCTGTCGATCAGCGCTTTGGAGGGGATCAGCAGCATCGGGGCGCTTTCGCTGGTCAGCTGCAGATAGGCGTTCATCCCCGGCTTCAGCGCTTCATCCGGGTTGTTGACCTGCAGGCGCAGCTGCAGGGTGCGGGTGGCGCTATCGACGCTGGGGAGAAGGGTCCATTTGCTGATGCGGAAGGTTTTGCCCGGCCAGGCGGGAACCTGAATGCTGAACTGCGAGGCGTCTTTAATCAGCCAGGCGATGGATTCCGGGACCGCCACGCTGACCCACACCGGGTCCATGCCCTGAATTTTCGCCACCACGTTATCTTTGGCGATGTTCATTCCGGCGCGCAGATCGAAGGCGGTGATCACCCCGTCGATGGGGGCTGTGAGGGTAAAGCGGGTCTGGATCTTGCGCATGGCTTTCAGGCGGCGGATATCGTCGTCCGGCATTCCGGCGAGACGTAGACGCTCGAGGATCCCCTCGACCTGCGTAGCGGTGCCCCCGGTCTCCTGCAATAGCAGATATTCGCTCTGCGCTTCCACCCAGTCGGGGATGGTCAGCTCGAGCAGCGGCGTGCCTTGTTTCACTTTGTCGCCGACGGTCAGCGGATAGACTTTATTGATAAAGCCCGCCGCCCGCGCCTGCATAATCACATACTGGTACTCGTTATAGCTGATGTTGGCCGGGAAGGTCTGAGCGTAGCGCAGCGGCCCGCGGGTGACCGCGGCGGTTTTTACGCCGAGATTTTGGGTCTGCGTCGGGTCGATACGCACCCCCGGCGCACCGGCGGCAGCATGCTCCTCATCAGCGTATTTCGGCACCAGATCCATATCCATAAACGGCGATTTACCCGGTTTATCGAAGCGGGTGTTCGGGTACATCGGGTCGTACCAGAACAGCACTTTACGCTGCTGCTCGGCCGCCGGAGCGGCAGCGTGGGTCGGTGCCCATCGGGCGTACAGCGCCGCAGTAAGCGCGCCTCCAATCAGCATGCTGCCGAGGATCAGCGCCGTATTTTTCAGTGTCAGGGATGCCATGTGTCGTCCATTCAGTTGTTGAGGGGGCCTACCGTCGCCGGGCTGTTATTGGGCGCGGATATCCTGTAACAGCGACAGATTGCCCTGCTGAACGAAGGTGAAGTCCACGCTGTCGCCATCCTTCACATTGTTGAGCTGCGTCTGCGGGGTGATGGTGAAGCGCATGGTCATCGGCGGCCAGTTCACCGCCGGGATGGCCTCGTGGGCGATAGTGATTTTTTTACTATCCATATCAATGGCTTTAATGACGCCTTTACCAGTGATGCTTTGCGCCTGCGCGGCGGCGGGCTGCTCGTGCATCGCCATGCCGGCATGCGGGTCGGCGGCCTGGGCGGTGAACACCGCGCCAGAGAGCAGGGTGAACAGGGTTATTTTAGATAGTGAATTCATCATCAAGACTCCTTGGGTTATTCCATCCAGCCGCCGCCGAGAGCGGTGAACAGGGTGATTTCATTCGCCTGACGGGAATAGTTGAGTTCCAGCAGGGTTTGTCGGGTGGTGAAAATGTCGCGCTGGGCGCTCAGGACTTCGATGTAGCTGACCGCGCCGTGGCGATAGAGTGCAGTGGCGCGCTGCAGGGTGATATTCAGCGAGGCGAGATAGCGCTGCTGGGCGGCAATCTGATCGGCCAGGCTTTGGCGCTGGGCCAGCGCGTCGGCCACCTCTTTAAAGGCGGACTGTATTTTTTGTTCATAGTTGACCACCTGCTGCTGCTGGCGGATTTCCGCCAGATCGAGGTTGGCCTGATTACGCCCGGCGTTGAAAATTGGCAGTTCAATTTTGGGGATAAAGTTCCACATCGCGCCGCCGGCGTTAAACAGGCTGGAGAGCTCGCTGCTGCTGCCGGAGAGCGAGCTGGTTAGGGTGATCGACGGGAAGAAGGCCGCCCGTGCGGCGCCGATGTTGGCGTTGGCCGCCAGCAGGCTGTGTTCGGCCTCTAAAATATCCGGCCGCTGCAGCAGGATCGCTGAGGAGAGCGACGGCGGCAGGGTTACGCCTTGCAGGTCTACCGCGCTGCTGGCGCTATCGTCCGGCAGGCGCTGATAGCTGCCGAGCAGTAGCTGCAGGGCGTTATTGGCCTGCGCCAGCTGGCCCTGACGTTTGGCGATATCGGCGCGGGTGCTTTCGATCATGCCGCGCGCCTGCTCCAGCGCCAGCACGGTGGTGCTCCCGGTCAGCAGCTGTTTTTCAACGAAGGCGTAAGACTGCTGATAGTTCTGTAAGGTATCGTTGGCCACCTGCAGCTGCGCTGCCGCCAGCCGCTGGTTGAAGTAGCTTTGTGAAACGTTAGCAATCAACAGGATATGCACTGCGCGCCGCGCCTCTTCGCTGGCGAAGAAGTTCTGTCGGTCGGCCTCGCTAAGGTTTTTCAGCCGGCCAAAGAAATCGAGGTCGTAGCTGAGGTTTAAGCCGGCGGTATAATCGCTGCTGGTGGTGGTGTCGCCTTTAAGCTTGCCGCCATAGGTGGTGCTGCCGTCACCGTTCAATTGCGGGTAGCGGTCGGCGTCGGTAACCCGGTACTGGGCGCGGGCTTCCTGCACTTTCAGCGTCGCCATCCGCAGATCGCGGTTGTTGGCCAGCGCGGTGCTAATCAGGCTTTTCACCTGCGGGTCGACGAAAAAGGTGCGCCAACCGGTCTCCTGGTAGCCCGCTGTTGCAGTAACCAGCTTGTTCTGGCTGAGAGAGAACTGCTGCGGTACCGGCGCTGCGGGGCGCTGGTAGTCCGGAGCGAGTGACAGACAGCCGGTTAAGGCAAATATCACGCTGAGGGTAAGTAGCTGTATTGAACGCATGGCGGCAGAGGGTTTCGACGATTTATCCATGGCGGCTACTTTACGTAGCGGGCTCTGTTCAGGGCGTGACGGGAAAATGACAAAGCTGTCATTTTCCTGATACTTCATTGCTATCCGGAGGCGCTCCTCTAAAATTGAATACCCGCACAAAGCGCGCGTGAAGGAGCCAGCCGTGAAGATTTTGATTGTCGAAGATGAGAAGAAAACCGGAGAGTACCTGACCAAAGGGCTCACCGAGGCCGGCTTCGTCGTCGACCTGGCCGATAACGGCCTCAACGGCTATCACCTGGCGATGACCAGCGATTACGATCTGCTGATCCTCGACATCATGCTGCCGGATGTGAACGGTTGGGATATCGTGCGCATGCTGCGCACCGCCGGGAAAGGCATGCCGATCCTGCTGCTTACCGCGTTGGGCACCATTGAGCATCGGGTGAAGGGGCTGGAGCTGGGCGCTGACGACTATCTGGTAAAACCGTTCGCCTTTGCGGAGCTGCTGGCGCGGGTGCGTACTCTGCTGCGCCGCGGGGCGGCGGTCATCGTCGAAAGCCAGTTTCAGGCGGCCGATCTCAGCGTCGATTTGGTCAGCCGCAAGGTGACGCGCGGCGCCACCCGCATCACCCTGACCAGTAAGGAATTCACGCTGCTGGAGTTCTTCCTGCGTCATCAGGGCGAGGTGCTGCCGCGTTCGTTAATTGCTTCGCAGGTGTGGGATATGAATTTCGACAGCGACACTAACGCCATCGACGTGGCGGTGAAGCGGCTGCGCGCCAAAATTGATAACGACTTCGAGCCGAAGCTCATCCAGACCGTGCGCGGCGTCGGCTACATGCTTGAGGTGCCGGATGGCCGCTAAGCGCCCCTTTTCCCTGGCCACCCGGCTGACCTTCTTTATTAGCCTCGCCACCATCATTGCTTTCTTTGCCTTCACCTGGATCATGATCCATTCGGTGAAGGCCCACTTTGAAGAGCGCGACGTTCACGATCTCAGACAGCTCAGCACCACCCTGGAGACGGTCCTCGACCACGCTGACTACCCGCCAGCGCGACGGCTGGAGATCGTGAGGAATATCATTGCGGGCTACGCCAACGTCTTCATCTGCCTGGACGATGGCCAGGGCAATATTCTCTTCCAGTCGCCCAACGGGCCGGATCTCAGCCATATACTGAGTACGCCAGGGCTGGCGATGCAGCTCCGCGACGGGAATGTGATTTCATGGACCGATCCGCAGCCGCGGGCAATGGCGCACGATAATCATCCAATGGAAACCCGCGCCTGGCGGTTGATCATGCTGCCGCTGGGCAAGCAGGCGGACGGTAAACCGGCGTACCACCTGCTGATGGCCTTATCCATCGATTTTCACCTGCACTATATTAATGAGCTGAAAGCGAAGCTGATCTCCGCGGCGTCGATAATCAGCCTGCTGATCATCGCCATCGTGCTGTTTGTGGTCTACCAGGGGCATAAGCCGATCCGCCAGATCAGCCGCCAGATCCAGAATATTACCTCGCGGGATCTCGATGTGCGCCTTGACCCGCAGGCGGTGCCTGTCGAGCTGGAGCGGCTGGCGCTGTCGTTTAACCATATGCTGGAGCGCATAGAGGATGTCTTTACCCGCCAGTCCAACTTCTCCGCCGATATCGCCCATGAAATCCGCACGCCGATCACTAACCTGGTGACGCAAACTGAAATCGCCTTAAGCCAGAGCCGCAGCCAGCAGGAGCTGGAAGAGGTGTTGTATTCCAATCTCGAAGAGTTCTCGCGGATGTCGCGGATGGTCAGTGATATGTTGTTCCTCGCCCAGGCGGATAATAACCAGCTGATCCCTGAGCAACAGGCGCTGGATCTGGCCGATGAAGTGCATAAGGTGTTTGAGTTTTTCGAGGCGTGGGCGGAAGAGAAAGCGGTGGCGCTGCGCTTTGTCGGTAGCCCCTGCCGGGTGACGGGCGATCCGCTGATGCTGCGGCGGGCAATCAGCAACCTGCTGTCGAATGCGATCCGCTACACGCCGGCCGGGCAGGCGGTGACCATCCAGTTGAGCGAAAGCGCGGAGACGGTACGCCTGGTGGTGGAGAACCCCGGTACGCCGATTGCCGCCGAGCATCTGCCGCGCCTGTTTGACCGATTCTATCGCGTCGACCCCTCGCGCCAGCGCAAAGGGGAGGGCAGCGGCATCGGCCTGGCGATTGTGAAATCGATTGTCGGAGCCCACCACGGCAGCGTGGCGGCACAGTCCGATCTGCGCTCGACGCGGTTTATTGTGGTGTTGCCGAAATAGGCGCAATCCGCGAGTGATAGTTGAGTATGTGGCTTTCTGTCGCTATATTAAATGTACGGAAAATAACCGTACATGAAGTTTGCAACAGGCCGGAGATAACGTATGCCCGCACTTAAAAAGCAGCGTATAGATTTGAGATTAACCGATGATGATAAGAGCATCATCGAGGAAGCTGCGGCAATTTCGAATCAGACGATTACCCAGTTTGTGGTTGCCAGTGCCTCAGAACGTGCTGCGGAAGTGATTGAGCAGCACCGCAGAATGGTCCTCAATGAGCAATCATGGAGCCTGGTGATGGAGGCGATTACCCAACCGCCAGCCCCGAATGATCGACTGAAACGTGCAGCGAAGCGTCTACAAACCAGGTAAGGTAGAGCTAATGGAGCAGCAACTGACGATTGAGATGATTGCCGATGCGTTCAGCTACGATATCACTGGATTTGATTGCGGCGAGGAAGCGCTGAATACGTTTTTAAAAGAGCACCTCAAGCGGCAGCACGATGGACAAATCTTAAGGGGTTATGCGCTGGTCTCCGGGGATACCGTTCCCAGGTTGCTGGGTTATTACACCTTATCGGGGAGTTGTTTCGAGCGAGGCATGTTGCCGTCTAAAACTCAGCAAAAGAAAATCCCGTATCAAAATGCGCCAAGCGTAACCCTCGGGCGGCTGGCCATTGATAAATCTGTTCAGGGGCAGGGCTGGGGAGAGATGTTGGTTGCCCATGCGATGCGAGTGGTGTGGGGAGCGTCTAAAGCCGTTGGCATCTACGGATTGTTTGTTGAAGCCCTTAATGAGAAGGCTAAAGCATTCTATCTTCGTCTGGGGTTTATACAGCTCGTGGATGAAAATAGTAACTTACTGTTTTATCCGACCAAATCGATTGAACAGCTCTTTACTGACGATGAGTCATAAAAGAAACCGGGCAGCGCCAGGCGGCTGCCCGCAGTATCGCGACTCTCTTACTCTTCGAAGTACCAGTAGCCCTGATTAATCAGCCGCGTCAGTTCGCTCACGAACGCCGGATTCTGCAGGCCGCTGCCGAGCTCTTCCTGGCCTAATGAGGTATAGCGACACAGCGCATCCAGCGCTTCGGCATCGGTGGTGTCGAGTTGTTCGCTATGCACGAAGAAGCTGTCGCCGATATGCAGAACGCGCAGGCCGCTCAGGCGGGAAAGCTTTTCACCACCCAGCAGCGCATCGACCACTTCCTCTTCTTCATACGGTGGTTCCGCCGGCGCAATATCCAGCTCGTGACGCGGGGTGGTGACGAAACTGCCGAACCACTGCTTGAAGTCTTCCGGCTGGCGAATCATATCGATCATCATGGTGCGCAGACGTTCGAGTTCATACTCTTCAACCCGGCCCGGATGCTCGCGGCAGGTGAGGTCCGGATCGCTGTAGTGCTCGCCGCCGAGATCGTTCTCCAGCACATAGTCGGCGAAGCTGCTGATCAGGTCGCGGCCGTTTGGCCCGCGGAAGCCGACGGAGTAGTTCAGGGCGGTTTCGTGGGTTATGCCGTCGTGCGGGAATCCCGGTGGAATATAGAGGATGTCGCCCGGCTGCAGATCTTCATCAATGATCGGTGGGAACGGATCGACGTGCAGCAGTGCCGGATGCGGACAGAACTGACGCATCGGCAGCTTGTCACCCACGCGCCAGCGGCGGCTGCCCATGCCCTGAATAATAAAGACGTCATACTGATCGATATGCGGGCCGACACCGCCGCCGGGGACGGAGAAGGAGATCATCAGGTCGTCCAGGCGCCAGTCCGGCAGTACGCGGAACGGACGCACCAGCTCGGCGGCAGGCATATGCCAGTGGTTTACCGCCTGGGCCAGCAGGGACCAACCGGTTTCGCCCAGCCCGTCGAAATGTTCAAAAGGACCATTGCTGGCCTGCCATTTGCCGTTTTTCAGGCTGACCAGCCGGCTGTCGACTTCCGGCTCCATGGCTAATCCGGCCAGCTCGTCCGGAGTAATCGGGTCGACGAAGTCCGGAAACGCGTTTTTTAATACCACCGGCTGTTTCTGCCAGTATTTTTCTAAAAACTCGGGCCAGTTAATGTTGAGTTGATAAGCCATCGATTATTACCAGTAAGAAGAAACGGGCCTGATTATAGAAATGAGGGCCGGGCGGGCGCATTGTCGTGGGTCAAGAGTGGTGCTTAATTCACCATCGGCGCGATAATGGCGTTGGGTAAGAGAGAAAATCACATTTTCGCCAAAAACCGATCTTAGCGTAAATTGCGCTGCAGGCCGCATGAGCACTGGGATTGCGCCTTTAATGGTAAGAAGATGAATTCGCGAAAAGTTCAAATAATGAGCGGTCGATAAGATTTTTCTATTTTAACGCTTGCTACTTCCGACGAACTCCCTATAATGCGCTCCCACTGACACGGCGGATGTGAATCACTTCACACAAACAGCCGGTTCGGTTGCAGAGAAAAATCCTGAAAAACGGGTTGACTCTGAAAGAGGAAAGCGTAATATACGCCACCTCGCGACAGAGCGCTAAAGCGCGTCGCAACTGCTCTTTAACAATTTATCAGACAATCTGTGTGGGCACTCAAAGTGACATGGATTCTTAACGTCCTCGGACGAAAAATGAATACCAAGTCTCAAGAGTGAACACGTAATTCATTACGAAGTTTAATTCTTTGAGCATCAAACTTAAATTGAAGAGTTTGATCATGGCTCAGATTGAACGCTGGCGGCAGGCCTAACACATGCAAGTCGAGCGGTAGCACAGAGAGCTTGCTCTCGGGTGACGAGCGGCGGACGGGTGAGTAATGTCTGGGAAACTGCCTGATGGAGGGGGATAACTACTGGAAACGGTAGCTAATACCGCATAACGTCGCAAGACCAAAGTGGGGGACCTTCGGGCCTCATGCCATCAGATGTGCCCAGATGGGATTAGCTAGTAGGTGGGGTAACGGCTCACCTAGGCGACGATCCCTAGCTGGTCTGAGAGGATGACCAGCCACACTGGAACTGAGACACGGTCCAGACTCCTACGGGAGGCAGCAGTGGGGAATATTGCACAATGGGCGCAAGCCTGATGCAGCCATGCCGCGTGTGTGAAGAAGGCCTTCGGGTTGTAAAGCACTTTCAGCGGGGAGGAAGGCGATAAGGTTAATAACCTTGTCGATTGACGTTACCCGCAGAAGAAGCACCGGCTAACTCCGTGCCAGCAGCCGCGGTAATACGGAGGGTGCAAGCGTTAATCGGAATTACTGGGCGTAAAGCGCACGCAGGCGGTCTGTCAAGTCGGATGTGAAATCCCCGGGCTCAACCTGGGAACTGCATTCGAAACTGGCAGGCTAGAGTCTTGTAGAGGGGGGTAGAATTCCAGGTGTAGCGGTGAAATGCGTAGAGATCTGGAGGAATACCGGTGGCGAAGGCGGCCCCCTGGACAAAGACTGACGCTCAGGTGCGAAAGCGTGGGGAGCAAACAGGATTAGATACCCTGGTAGTCCACGCCGTAAACGATGTCGATTTGGAGGTTGTGCCCTTGAGGCGTGGCTTCCGGAGCTAACGCGTTAAATCGACCGCCTGGGGAGTACGGCCGCAAGGTTAAAACTCAAATGAATTGACGGGGGCCCGCACAAGCGGTGGAGCATGTGGTTTAATTCGATGCAACGCGAAGAACCTTACCTGGTCTTGACATCCACAGAACTTTCCAGAGATGGATTGGTGCCTTCGGGAACTGTGAGACAGGTGCTGCATGGCTGTCGTCAGCTCGTGTTGTGAAATGTTGGGTTAAGTCCCGCAACGAGCGCAACCCTTATCCTTTGTTGCCAGCGGTTCGGCCGGGAACTCAAAGGAGACTGCCAGTGATAAACTGGAGGAAGGTGGGGATGACGTCAAGTCATCATGGCCCTTACGACCAGGGCTACACACGTGCTACAATGGCATATACAAAGAGAAGCGACCTCGCGAGAGCAAGCGGACCTCATAAAGTATGTCGTAGTCCGGATTGGAGTCTGCAACTCGACTCCATGAAGTCGGAATCGCTAGTAATCGTAGATCAGAATGCTACGGTGAATACGTTCCCGGGCCTTGTACACACCGCCCGTCACACCATGGGAGTGGGTTGCAAAAGAAGTAGGTAGCTTAACCTTCGGGAGGGCGCTTACCACTTTGTGATTCATGACTGGGGTGAAGTCGTAACAAGGTAACCGTAGGGGAACCTGCGGTTGGATCACCTCCTTACCTTAAAGAACCTGCCTTTGTAGTGCTCACACAGATTGTCTGATGAACGTAAAGAAGCAAGGCGTCTTGCGATTGAGACTTCAGTGTCCCCTTCGTCTAGAGGCCCAGGACACCGCCCTTTCACGGCGGTAACAGGGGTTCGAATCCCCTAGGGGACGCCACTTGCTGGTTCGTGAGTGAAAGACGCGTGCCGATGTATCTCAAAACTCATCTTCGGGTGACGTTTGAGATATTTGCTCTTTAAAAATCTGGATCAAGCTGAAAATTGAAACGACACACAGTTAATGTGTGTTCGAGTCTCTCAAATTTTCGCAATCAGAAGTGAAACATCTTCGGGTTGTGAGGTTAAGCGACTAAGCGTACACGGTGGATGCCCTGGCAGTCAGAGGCGATGAAGGACGTGCTAATCTGCGAAAAGCGTCGGTAAGGTGATATGAACCGTTATAACCGGCGATGTCCGAATGGGGAAACCCAGTGTGATTCGTCACACTATCGTTAACTGAATACATAGGTTAACGAGGCGAACCGGGGGAACTGAAACATCTAAGTACCCCGAGGAAAAGAAATCAACCGAGATTCCCCCAGTAGCGGCGAGCGAACGGGGAGCAGCCCAGAGTCTGAATCAGCTTGTGTGTTAGTGGAACGGTCTGGAAAGTCCGACGGTACAGGGTGATAGTCCCGTACACCAAAATGCACAGGTTGTGAACTCGAAGAGTAGGGCGGGACACGTGGTATCCTGTCTGAATATGGGGGGACCATCCTCCAAGGCTAAATACTCCTGACTGACCGATAGTGAACCAGTACCGTGAGGGAAAGGCGAAAAGAACCCCGGCGAGGGGAGTGAAAAAGAACCTGAAACCGTGTACGTACAAGCAGTGGGAGCACCTTCGGGTGTGACTGCGTACCTTTTGTATAATGGGTCAGCGACTTATATTCTGTAGCAAGGTTAACCGTATAGGGGAGCCGCAGGGAAACCGAGTCTTAACTGGGCGTTAAGTTGCAGGGTATAGACCCGAAACCCGGTGATCTAGCCATGGGCAGGTTGAAGGTTGGGTAACACTAACTGGAGGACCGAACCGACTAATGTTGAAAAATTAGCGGATGACTTGTGGCTGGGGGTGAAAGGCCAATCAAACCGGGAGATAGCTGGTTCTCCCCGAAAGCTATTTAGGTAGCGCCTCGTGAATTCATCTTCGGGGGTAGAGCACTGTTTCGGCTAGGGGGTCATCCCGACTTACCAACCCGATGCAAACTACGAATACCGAAGAATGTTATCACGGGAGACACACGGCGGGTGCTAACGTCCGTCGTGAAGAGGGAAACAACCCAGACCGCCAGCTAAGGTCCCAAAGTCATGGTTAAGTGGGAAACGATGTGGGAAGGCACAGACAGCCAGGATGTTGGCTTAGAAGCAGCCATCATTTAAAGAAAGCGTAATAGCTCACTGGTCGAGTCGGCCTGCGCGGAAGATGTAACGGGGCTAAACCATGCACCGAAGCTGCGGCAGCGACACGATGTGTTGTTGGGTAGGGGAGCGTTCTGTAAGCCTGCGAAGGTGTGCTGTGAGGCATGCTGGAGGTATCAGAAGTGCGAATGCTGACATAAGTAACGATAAAGCGGGTGAAAAGCCCGCTCGCCGGAAGACCAAGGGTTCCTGTCCAACGTTAATCGGGGCAGGGTGAGTCGACCCCTAAGGCGAGGCCGAAAGGCGTAGTCGATGGGAAACAGGTTAATATTCCTGTACTTGGTGTTACTGCGAAGGGGGGACGGAGAAGGCTATGTTAGCCGGGCGACGGTTGTCCCGGTTTAAGCATGTAGGCTGGTTATCCAGGCAAATCCGGATAATCAAGGCTGAGGTGTGATGACGAGGCACTACGGTGCTGAAGTAACAAATGCCCTGCTTCCAGGAAAAGCCTCTAAGCATCAGGTAACATCAAATCGTACCCCAAACCGACACAGGTGGTCAGGTAGAGAATACCAAGGCGCTTGAGAGAACTCGGGTGAAGGAACTAGGCAAAATGGTGCCGTAACTTCGGGAGAAGGCACGCTGGTGTGTAGGTGAAGTCCCTGCGGATGGAGCTGAGACCAGTCGAAGATACCAGCTGGCTGCAACTGTTTATTAAAAACACAGCACTGTGCAAACACGAAAGTGGACGTATACGGTGTGACGCCTGCCCGGTGCCGGAAGGTTAATTGATGGGGTTATCCGTAAGGAGAAGCTCTTGATCGAAGCCCCGGTAAACGGCGGCCGTAACTATAACGGTCCTAAGGTAGCGAAATTCCTTGTCGGGTAAGTTCCGACCTGCACGAATGGCGTAATGATGGCCAGGCTGTCTCCACCCGAGACTCAGTGAAATTGAACTCGCTGTGAAGATGCAGTGTACCCGCGGCAAGACGGAAAGACCCCGTGAACCTTTACTATAGCTTGACACTGAACATTGAGCCTTGATGTGTAGGATAGGTGGGAGGCTTTGAAGCGTGGACGCCAGTCTGCGTGGAGCCAACCTTGAAATACCACCCTTTAATGTTTGATGTTCTAACGTTGGCCCCTGACCGGGGTTGCGGACAGTGTCTGGTGGGTAGTTTGACTGGGGCGGTCTCCTCCCAAAGCGTAACGGAGGAGCACGAAGGTTAGCTAATCCTGGTCGGACATCAGGAGGTTAGTGCAATGGCATAAGCTAGCTTGACTGCGAGCGTGACGGCGCGAGCAGGTGCGAAAGCAGGTCATAGTGATCCGGTGGTTCTGAATGGAAGGGCCATCGCTCAACGGATAAAAGGTACTCCGGGGATAACAGGCTGATACCGCCCAAGAGTTCATATCGACGGCGGTGTTTGGCACCTCGATGTCGGCTCATCACATCCTGGGGCTGAAGTAGGTCCCAAGGGTATGGCTGTTCGCCATTTAAAGTGGTACGCGAGCTGGGTTTAGAACGTCGTGAGACAGTTCGGTCCCTATCTGCCGTGGGCGCTGGAGAATTGAGGGGGGCTGCTCCTAGTACGAGAGGACCGGAGTGGACGCATCACTGGTGTTCGGGTTGTCATGCCAATGGCACTGCCCGGTAGCTAAATGCGGAAGAGATAAGTGCTGAAAGCATCTAAGCACGAAACTTGCCCCGAGATGAGTTCTCCCTGAGACTTTAAGTCTCCTGAAGGAACGTTAAAGACGATGACGTTGATAGGCCGGGTGTGTAAGCGCAGCGATGCGTTGAGCTAACCGGTACTAATGAACCGTGAGGCTTAACCTTACAACGCCGAAGATGTTTTGGCGATTTGAGAGAATTTTCAGCTTAGATTCAGAGTTGAGTACGCAATAATTTGCGCAGCAGCAAGGCGACAAGCGACGGAAAGGAAGGAGCATACTGAAGTATGTGACTGACTTTACGAGCGCAGGCAACGCAGCTGATGCGATAAAGAATTGCGTACTGAGCACAAAGAATTTGCCTGGCGGCACTAGCGCGGTGGTCCCACCTGACCCCATGCCGAACTCAGAAGTGAAACGCCGTAGCGCCGATGGTAGTGTGGGGTCTCCCCATGTGAGAGTAGGGAACTGCCAGGCATCAAATAAAGCAGAAAGCCCGGTCGAAAGACCGGGCTTTTTGTTTTTGCGTTTAAAAAGAACCCCGTCCCGAAAGGTGCGGGTTTTTTTGCTGTGTGGGGTATATCTCCCCCCGGTGGCGCTGCGCTTACCGGGGCTACAAAACCGTACCCCGGACAAAGTACGCAGCACCGCCTTTATTGCTTCGCAAAATAGCGTGACGAATGCTTGTGGCATGGTCAACCGGATAGTGAATTTACCGGATGATACAAGTCGGAAAATAATTATCAGCAGCTACGATTAATATTATTTCTTTATTTCAGCGCCATTATATTGTGCCCCGGTAAAATAATGATGCGGCCTCTTCCTCCCACAAAATAACGCGTTTACGCTTCAGAAAAAATATTTCCGTGACTGGATACTTCGCTTCCGGATGTATTGTGGCGAACGGTATGCTTCTTCCCTGTTTTTGTCTAAATGAGCTTTATCATTAACACTTTGTTAACTTGATCTGGTTTATATGGCAGCAAATTTGATATACAAAGAGGGATGATTGCCTGTATGGATGCTGCCCGAAATACCTTGCGAGACATATGCAGGTTCTCGGCTGGCAAATGAGAATAGAAATGAAAATCCTGCTTAACTGGTCGCCATTGCGCCAGCTCTTCACTTACATTCAGGAGCGCTTTACCTTTCTGGTGCTGCTCTGCTGGCCAGCGATTATCTGGTTGTTCTGTCGGGTCGGCGTGTGGCTCACCGATAACGTTTATGAACTGCTGGGAAAATCACCCGCCCAGTCCTTCACCGTGTATCTGCAGCCGTTTATGACCCCCGGCACGCTGCTGCGCATCTCCATCAGCTGGGTGGTGTTGCTGTTCATTCTCTTCAGTATGGCGATGGCCTTCACCTGGGGTTTACGTCGCTTTATGAATCGCCATAAATAAACCATTCGGCCGCCGTAAGTCGACGGCCCTTCTTAAGCCTTTATGCCATCTCACCAATAGTCTTACGAAAACGCAGCAACGCGATACTAAAGAACACTCCGCCGATAGCCAGCAAGGTTAAGAACTGCGGCCAGACGATGGCGAAGCTGGCGCCTCGATACAATATCGCCTGCGCCAGGCTGACGAAGTGGGTGGTCGGCATGGTCAACATAATATCCTGTACCAGCTGCGGCATACTTTCTCGCGGCGTGGATCCGCCGGAGAGCATCTGCAGCGGCAGTAAGACCAGGATCATCAGCAGCCCCAGCTGCGGCATCGAGCGGGCGAGGGTGCCCATAAAAATGCCGATTGAGGTCGTGGCGAACAGGCTGAGCGCCACCCCCAGCATAAACAGGGGAATCGACCCTTCAATGGGCACCTGCAAAATCCCCTGTACCATCAGCACCAGCGACAGCCCGGACACCACCAGCACCACCAGGCCCATCGACCAGATCTTGGCCAGCATAATTTCAAACGGCGTGATCGGCATCACCAGCAGATGCTCAATGGTGCCATGTTCCCGCTCGCGGATCAGCGCCGAACCGGTGAGGACAATGGCCAGCATGGTGATATTGTTGATGATCGCCATCACCGCGCCAAAGCGCTCCTGCTCAAGGTTAGGATTAAAACGCATCCTGACCGCCAGCTCTACCGGCAGCACGCTGTTATCCCGATAGCGGGCGATAAAACTGTTTACTTCGCCGGTGATAATATTCTGGATGTAACCGTTGCCGGTAAAGGCCTGACTCATGCGCGTGGCGTCGACGTTGACCTGGATTTCCGGCTGCCGACCGGCCAGTACATCGCGCTGGAAGTTAGGCGGGATGTTGATGGCGAACGTGTAGCGCCCGGCATCCAGCCCGGCGTCCATCTCATCAGCGGTGATCAGCTCCGGCTCAAGAAACCAGGGACGGTAAAAAGCGTTAATAATGCGTGAGGAGAGCTGTGATTTATCCATATCAGCAACCGCGATCGGCGCCAGGTGCAGCGAACCGGGCATCACCGTGGCCGAGGAGTACACTGACACGGTAAACGCAAACACGATCAGCGCCAGCATCGCTTTATCACCGAGCAGGCTGCGCAGCTCTTTGACGCCAAGATTATAAATATTGCGTAATCCGCGCATCATCCCTCCTGTTTCTTCAGCAGCAGCACGCTCAACCCGAGCACCAGCGGCACCGCAATCAGTAGCGGAATGAATGAGCCCCACAAATCGCTAATATTCAGCGCTTTGGAAAAGGTCCCGCGGGCGATAGTCAGGAAGTGGCTGGTCGGGTAGATTTGCCCAATCCAGCGTCCGGGACCTTCCAGCGAGGCCACCGGATCGATCATTCCGGAAAACTGGGTTGCCGGGATCAGCGTAATAATCGCGGTACCGAAAATAGCGGCGATTTGGCTCTTCATAAAGGTTGAGATCAGCAGCCCCAGACCAGTGGCGATGGTGACATACAGCAGCGCCGCCAGGGTCAGCGTCAGGAAACTCCCCTTATGCGCGACGCCAAAGACAAAAACCGACAATGCGCACAGCAGGAAGAAGTTAAACATCCCCAGTACGATGTAAGGCAGCTGCTTGCCGAGCAGGAACTCGCTACGGGTGGTCGGCGTCACGTACAAGTTGATAATCGACCCGAGCTCTTTTTCACGTACTACGCTCAGGGCGCTGAGCATCGCCGGGATCATCATCAGCAGCAGCGGGATCACCGCCGGGACGATGGCCGGCAGGCTCTTCACGTCTGGATTGTAGCGATAGCGGGTCTCGATGGAGATGAGCGAGGTATCGCGCTGCGGGCTGCTCTGCCGGCCGGCCATCTCCTGCAGCCAGGCCAGATGCATCGCCTGTACGTAGCCGCGCACGGTTTCCGCGCGGTTGGGCATCGCGCCGTCCACCCACACGCCGATTTGCACCGGCGTGCCGCGGGCGATATCGCGACCAAAGTTCGGCGGGATCTCTATCGCCACCGCCAGCTCACCGTCGCGCATCCGGCGGTCCAGTTCGTCATAGCTGTGCAGCGGCGCCTGTTCGATAAAGTAGCGTGAGCCAGCGAGATTCTGCGACCAGCCCTGGCTGCTGAGGGTTTGATCGCGGTCGAGGACGGCAAAGCGCAGATCCTCAACGTCCATGCTGATCCCATACCCCATGATAAACATCAGGATCACCGTCCCCAGCAGCGCCAGCGTCGATCGTACCGGATCGCGGCGCAGCTCCAGCGCCTCGCGGCGGCTATAGCTAAACAGCCGGCGAAGACTGAAGGCCTGCCGTGGAGCCGTATGTCCGGAATGCGATGCCACAGCAGACGTGGGTTCTTCTGGTACTGGAGAGGACGGCTGGGCCTCTTTAAGCCAGGCGATAAACGCCTCTTCCAGGCTGTTTGAACCGCGCTGCTCGACCAGCGCCTGCGGCGTATCGCTGGCCAGCACTTTGCCGGCGTGCATCAGGGAGATACGATCGCAGCGTTCCGCCTCATTCATAAAGTGGGTGGAGATAAAAATGGTCACCTGATCCTGCCGCGCGAGGTCTACCATCAGCTGCCAGAACATATCCCGCGCCACCGGGTCGACGCCGGAGGTCGGCTCGTCGAGGATCAGCATCTCCGGGCGATGGATGACCGCCACCGCTAACGACAGGCGCTGACGGATCCCCAGCGGCAGATCGGCGGGAAGCGCGTCTTCAACCTCGGTCAGCATAAAGCGCTCGCACATTTCCGCCACCCGGCCGGGGATTTCGCCGTCCGGAATATGGAACAGGCGGGCGTGCAGCTCGAGGTTTTGCCGGACGGTCAGCTCGCTATAGAGCGAGAAGGCCTGCGACATATAGCCCACCCGCTGGCGGGTGGCGATATCCTTCGGGTCGACCGGCTGGCCGAACAGCCAGGCTTCACCTTCGCTGGCGGGCAGCAGGCCGGTGAGCATCTTCATGGTGGTGGATTTGCCGCAGCCGTTGGAGCCGAGGAAGCCGAAGATTTCACCGCGGGCGATGCGGAAATTAACGTGGTCGACGGCAACAAAGTTGCCAAAGCGCATGGTCAGGCCGCGCGCTTCGATGGCGATCTCTTCCTCACGGCTGTCGCGCGGTGGGATAACTACCGCCCTATGTGCCTGACGCTGTGCTTCTGGCAGCAGGGCGATAAACGCCTGCTCCAGGGTCTGGCTGCCGGTCTGGGCTTTGAGCTCTGCGGCGCTGCCGGTCGCCAGCACCTCGCCGGCGTTCATCGCCACCAGCCAGTCAAATCGCTCGGCCTCTTCCATGTAGGCGGTGGCCACCAGCACGCTCATCGCCGGCTGGCGCTGACGAATATTGTCGATAAGCTCCCAGAACTGCGCCCGGGAGAGGGGATCGACGCCGGTGGTCGGTTCATCAAGGATCAGCAGCTGCGGATCGTGGATCAGCGCGCAGCACAGGCCGAGCTTTTGCTTCATCCCACCGGAGAGTTTTCCGGCGGGGCGATCGCGAAACGGCGCCAGCCCGGTACTCTGCAGCAGCTCGTTGATGCGCAGTTCGCGCTCGGCTTTATCGTGGCCGAACAGGCGGGCGAAGAAGTCGACGTTTTCATACACCGAGAGAGTGTGATAGAGGTTTTTCCCCAGCCCCTGCGGCATCCACGCGATTTTCGGACACACCTCGCGGCGGTGATGCATATCGCGCATATCGCCGCCAAGCACCATCACGTTCCCCTGCTCGATGATCCGCGCCCCGGCGATCAGCGAAAGCAGGCTCGATTTGCCGACGCCGTCCGGGCCAATCAGGCCAACCATACGCCGTGCCGGGATCGCCAGACTGATATCGCGCAGCGCGATGGTGGCGCCAAACTGCTGACCAACATGTTCCAGCAGGGCGACGGGGGGCGAGGTATCCTGCGGCGTCAGTTTCATTGCGGCAACCTCACCGCCAGGGCTTCAGGCCAGGGTTGTTGTTTATCCAGCCGTACGTAAGCCATACCGGGCAGGCCGGTTTTGACATACTCCAGGTGCTGCGCCAGCAGCTCCGGCGGGATACGCGCTTTGACGCGGAACATTAGCTTCAGGCGCTCGTCGCTGGTCTCGACCGTTTTCGGCGTGAACTGGGCGACGCTGGCGACAAAGCTGATATTGGCCGGGATCACCAGATCCGGCGCGGCATCAAGGACCAAGCGCGCTTCGCTGCCGAGCGCCAGCAGACCTGCCTGTTCGGTGGGCAGAAAAAAGGTCATATAGACATCGGCGAGATCGACCATGTTCAGTACCCGGCCACCGGCGGCCAGGACTTCGCCTGGCTCAGCGACGCGATACTGAATGCGGCCGTCGCGGGGGGCTTTCAGCTCGCTATCGTCAATATCGGCGAGGATCCGCCGCTCGGTCGCCTGGGAGGCTTCGACGCGGGTTTGCGCCTGAATAATGCTGGTGCGGGCAGCTTCGATGGCGGCGCGGGCGGCGGAGACCTGGGCTTTCGCCGATTCCAGCGCCGCGCGGGCGCTCTCTGCGGCCGCGCGATCGTCATCCAGCTGCTGGGCAGAGACGGCGCCACGCTGGGAGAGGGTGTTGGAGCGAACATGGCGTTTCGCCGTGGAATCCAGCTCCGCCTGGCGCTGCTTCACTACCGCTTCGCTGGCGCGCATTTCACTTTGTCGCTGATCGAGCAAGGCTCTGGCGGCCAGGACCGCGCTTTCCGCCTCCTTGATTTGCGCGGCGGCTTCAAGACGCTGCTCGTTCAGTACCCGGGTATCCATTCTCGCCAGCACCTCTCCCTGGTGCACGAACTGACCCTCTTTGACCAGAATGGTGTCGATACGCCCGGCGATTTTACTGGCAATATCGACTTCGGTGGCTTCGATTCGGCCGTTGCTGCTGGCAAAACCGTCCGGGAGACCTGGCGGGCGCAGCAGCCACCATGCGGCGGCGGCGAGCACCACCAGTAAGCCGACAAAATACCCTGCCCAACGTTTCTTTATTTTGTCCATACGCGACTCGCTTGATTCCCTTTGCTGAGTGGTGCGCGTGTTTCCTCCGCCGAGCGGAGCGTCCTCCTTGCGAGGGACGAAAAAGTGGAGGGAGGGCCGCTGACGCCGCGCTCTGCCGCGCCGATGCGCAGCCGCTCGCTGGGCTACTTATGTGGTCATCATCAGCGATCCTGGCCTTAATGAAACACGCATAGTGAGAGCTACCGTTAACGCGATAGTAACAGCCGGGGCGATATTGTCCATACGAAAGACAGGGTCTTGTCGGCGTGTTAACAAAATTATCCGCACAGGGAGTATTTCACCATCTCAGGACAGCACCGGCAGACCCAGCCCACGCTTCACCTCATGCAGCGTCTGCTGTGTCAGGTGGTGGGCGCGTTCGCTGCCCTGGCGCAGCAGCTCCAGCAGCATCCCTTTATCCTGAATAAAAGTGGCCCTGCGTTCGCGGATCGGCGCCAGTAGCGTCTGCAAGCAGGTCTCCAGCTCATTCTTACACTGGCGATCGCCCAGCCCGCCGCGCTGATAGTGGGCTTTCATCTCTGCCACCCGCGCCTTATCGCTGTGGAATGCATCGAGATAGGTAAACACCACGTTGCCCTTGACATGCCCCGGATCGCTGACTCTCAGGTGCGTCGGGTCGGTATACATCGCGCTGACCGCGTGGTGGATCTCCTCCTCTGTGGCCGATAACGTCAGCGTATTGCCCAGCGATTTCGACATTTTGGCGTTGCCATCGACGCCCGGCAGGCGACTCACTTCGCTGAGTAGCGCCTTGCAGTGGCGCAGCACCGGCTCGCCGGTGAGGCTATTCATCTTGTGGACGATCTCGTTGGTCTGTTCAATCATCGGTAGCTGATCGTCGCCCACCGGCACCAGTTCGGCCTTGAACGCGGTGATATCGGCCGCCTGGCTAATCGGATAGGCGAGAAAACCCACCGGCAGCGAGCGGGCGAATCCCTTCTGGGCAATCTCATTTTTGACCGTCGGATTACGTTCTACGCGAGCGACGGTGACGATATTCATATACAGCGCGCTGAGCTCCGCCAGCGCCGGCAGGGCGGACTGCAGGCAAATAGTGGTGAGCCTGGGGTCGATGCCGACGGCCAGATAATCGGCCATGACTTCGAGGATATGGTGGCTGATTTTTTGCGGATTGCTGCCGTTGTCCGTGAGCCCTTGCAGGTCGGCGATCAGGATAAATTGCTGGTGGTTATGCTGCAGCGCGACGCGCTGGCGCAGCGAGCCGACGTAGTGGCCAAGATGCAGCTGGCCGGTCGGGCGGTCGCCGGTGAGGATGGTTTGTGGATGGTTCATCAGGGACTCCTTATCAGACTGTTCAGCCGAAAGACGTCCTGAAAACACCAAAGCCGCCTTCCGGCGGCTTTGAAAATGGAAACGTGTATCGTGCCGCCTGTTATGCAGGCAGCCACCAACGGCGGGGGTAGGTAACGATAACGTTTCTGTTCATAGGGAGTATCCTGCCACGGAAGGGGCTGGAGACGCAATCAAAAATCACATACTTTTCCTGATGTTATTTATGTGATTGTTTTTCGGTAAATAACGAAGCGGGAAAAATATATTTTCTCTGCGACCCGATCAATATTCTGGAACAACAAACTATGTTGCATTTTTTTTGTGAAAAAGCTCACGCCACAGGATTATAGTATTATTATCCATATTTATAGCTGAATATTACCTGTCTGCTGTTACAGCTTGTGTTTATTCTCTTCTAAATTATTAACATTATTACAATTTCTATCTATTTTTCCGCTTTGCGTCATACCCCTGTCTGACTACAACGTATTGAGGCTAATTATTATGCATAAACGTCTGGTCGTTAATATTTTTTCATCATTGCTGTTGGGGGCTGCGCTTATTTCCGCGCCGGTATATGCGGCGGAAAAAACCGTAGTCAATATTTCAAAAGTGGACGGCATGCCATGGTTTAACCGGATGGGTGAAGGGGTAGTCCAGGCCGGGAAAGAGTTTAACCTCAACGCCTCCCAGGTAGGGCCGTCCAGCACCGATGCGCCGCAGCAGGTGAAAATTATTGAGGACCTGATTGCACGTAAAGTGGATGCCATCACTATCGTGCCTAACGATGCCAACGTGCTGGAGCCGGTATTCAAAAAAGCCCGTGACGCCGGCATCGTGGTACTGACCAACGAATCGCCCGGGCAGCCGAGCGCCAACTGGGATGTGGAGATCATCGATAACGAGAAGTTCGCTGCTGAATACGTGGAGCATATGGCCAAGCGGATGGGTGGCAAAGGCGGCTACGTTATCTATGTCGGTAGCCTTACGGTACCGCAGCACAACCTGTGGGCCGATCTGCTGGTGAAATATCAAAAAGAACATTACCCGGACATGCATGAAGTCACCCGCCGAATGCCGGTGGCGGAAAGTGTTGATGATTCCCGCCGTACCACGCTCGATCTGATGAAAACTTACCCGGATCTGAAAGCGGTGGTCTCTTTTGGTTCGAATGGCCCGATTGGCGCGGGGCGCGCGGTGAAAGAGAAGCGTGCGAAAAATAAAGTCGCGGTCTACGGGATGATGATCCCCTCGCAGGCGGCTTCTCTTATTAAGAGCGGCGATATTACCGAAGGGATCACCTACGATCCGGCGACAGCCGGCTATGCCCTCGCGGCCGTCGCCAGCACCCTGCTGAACGGCAAAACCATTGAGCCGGGATTTGAACTGAAAGAGCTCGGTAAAGCGGAGGTCGATAGCGACAAGCATATTATCCGCTTCCATAAAGTGCTGCTGGTAAATAAAGACAATATTGATTCGCTCTACTAATCCACCTTCCGGGGCGCCAGCCGCCCCGGCTTAACCAGCCAGGGGATGCTATGGAACCTTTCCTTTCCCTTCGACACGTCAGCAAAACCTTCCACGCCAACCGCGCGCTCAATGATATCAGCATCGACTTTATGCCCGGAGAAGTGCACTGCCTGGCCGGGCAGAACGGTTGCGGGAAGTCGACGTTGATCAAAATTATCTCTGGCGTCTATCGCCCGGATGAGGGCGCAGCGATGACGCTGGGCGGCAAGACGTGGCCCAAACTGACGCCAGCGGCCTCTGTCGCCCATGGGATCCAGGTGATTTATCAGGATCTGTCGCTGTTTCCCAATCTCAGCGTGTGGGAGAACATTGCTATAAACCACTATCATCGCGGCGTGCTGGTGAGGCGCAGCGAACTGCGACGCAGTGCGGAGCAGGCGATGCGCAGTATTAACGTCTCGCTGCCGCTGGATGCCGCCGTGGAATCGCTCTCCATCGCTCGCTGTCAGCTGGTGGCTATCTGCCGCGCGCTGGCGCAGGATGCCCGGCTTATCATTATGGATGAACCCACGGCCTCATTGACCCATCAGGAAGTGGAGGGACTATTGCATGTGGTGCGCCAGCTGCGTGAGAGGGGGATCTGCATCGTCTTCGTAAGCCACCGTCTGGAAGAGGTCATGGCCGTATCGGACCGCATCAGCGTGCTGAAGGATGGCAATCTGGTCGGCACCTTGCCGGCGGCAGAGGTAACCACCCGCCGGCTCGGTTTTCTGATGACGGGCCAGGAGTTTGACTATCAGGTGCGCGATCTGTGGCAGGGGCAGGGCAGTACGCCGGTGCTGGAGGTGCGCAATCTCAGCCGCAAGGGGGAATATCATAACGTCTCCCTGAAGGTCGAAGCCGGAGAAGTGGTGTCGATAGTCGGCCTGTTGGGCGCCGGGCGAACAGAGCTGTGCCTGAGCCTTTTCGGCATGACCCGCCCTGACAGCGGCGAGATCCTGATAAATGGCCAGCCGGTGCGGTTGCGTAGCAATCAGGACGCTATCCGCCACGGTATCGGCTATGTCTCCGAGGACCGTATGTCGCGCGGCCTGGTGATGAGTCAGTCGATTGAAAACAACATTATCAGCACCGTGTTTCATAAAGTGAAAGGCGCTTGCGGACTATTGAGTGATAGTAAAGCTCAGCAGCTGGTCGCAAGAATGGTCAACGCGTTGACCATTAAGGCGCCGGATACGCATCTGCCGGTGAATACCCTCTCCGGTGGTAATGCCCAGCGCGTTTCTATCGCCAAATGGCTGGCGATCTCTCCTAAGCTGCTGATCCTCGATAGCCCAACCGTGGGGGTGGATATCGCAAACAAAGCCGGGATCTATCATATCATCAGCGATTTGGCTGCCCATGGTATCGCCGTGCTGATGATTTGCGACGAGATTGAAGAGGCGTGGTACCAGAGTCATCGCATCCTGGTGATGAAGCAGGGCGAGTTGACCCATAGCTTCCTGCCGGACAGCAGTACCCAGCAGCAGATAGCGGAGGTGGTCAATGGCTAATCTGTTGAAACGACATGAATTCTGGTTAGGCATGTTCATTATTGCGCTGTGCCTGCTGCTGGGCTGGCGCAGTGAGGAATTTTTCACTTTCGGCAATCTTTACGACCTCGCTAATAACTATGCGATGCTGACCATTCTCGCCTGTGGTCTGTTCGTGGTGCTGATCGCCGGCGGGATTGATATCTCCTTCCCGGCTATGACCATTATCGCCCAGTACGGCATGGTGGTGATGCTGCAAAAAGTAGGCGGCAACTTCGCGGTGGCTTTTGTGCTTGCCGGCGGCATCGGCGTGCTGCTGGGGCTGGTGAACGCGCTGTTGGTTAATCGTCTGCGGGTGCCCTCGATCATTATCACCATTTCTACGCTCAACATTTTCTACGGTTTGCTGCTGTGGTTAAGCAAAGGTGTCTGGCTCTACGACTTCCCTCCGTGGTTTGAAAAGGGGGTTATGCTGTTCAAATATACCGATGCCGATGGTTACGATTACGGCCTGGGGCTGCCGCTGCTGACGATGATCGCCGTGGTGCTGTTGACCGCGTTTATCATGAATTTCACCACCGTTGGCCGCAAGATCTATGCCATGGGCGGCAACCGGGAATCCGCCAGCCGCGTCGGCTTCAGCGTGCTCCGCCTGCAGCTGTTCGTTTATGGCTATATGGGGCTAATGTCGGGGGCCGCAGGTGTCGTGCAGGCGTGGACAGTGATGACCGTTGCGCCGGATTCACTGCTGGGCTATGAGCTGACGGTGCTGGCGGCGGTGGTGCTGGGCGGCACCAGCCTGATTGGCGGGCGCGGAACTCTCACCGGTACGCTGCTGGGGGTGATTTTACTGGCGGTGATGCAGAACGGCCTGAACCTGCTAGGGGTCTCCTCCTACTGGCAGACCCTGATCACTGGGGCGATCATCGTCGTCAGCATCAGCGTAACGGCATGGAGCCAGCATCAGAACCGGAGCTTGTTATGAAAAAATCGTGGCGCAACAACGTTGAGTTTTACCTGATCGGCCTGCTGCTGCTGATGGTTATCGCCTTTAGCATCGCCATGCCAAACATCTTCTGGTCTGTCAGCAATTTCCAGTCGATTGCCTCGCAAATGCCGGTGCTGGGGATCCTGGCGCTGGCGATGGCCATGACTATGCTTTGCGGCGGCATTAATTTGTCAATTATCGCGACGGCTAACGCCTGCTCGCTGGTGATGGCCTGGGTGGCGACGAGCTATCCGCCTGGGGGCGCTACCGCGCTGGCGACGCTGCTGGCCGGCGGAGGGGCGGCGATGATCATTGGCCTGTGCAACGGGATATTGATCGCCGGGATCCGCGTTTCGCCGATCCTGGCTACCCTTGGCATGATGACCCTGCTCAAAGGGATAAATATTCTGATCACCGGCGGCAGCGCCATCGCTAACTATCCGCAGTGGGTGCTGTGGCTGAATCACGCCCAGTGGTTCGGTATTCCGCTGCCAATGTGGCTTTTTGCGGTGGTGGCGGCCGGGCTGTGGGTGCTGCTGGAGAAAAGCCCGCTGGGTCGGGCGATCATGTTGATCGGATCCAACGAACGGGCGACCCATTATTCCGGGATCAATACCCGGCGGGTGTTGATGTGGGTATATGTCATCTCGGCCCTGCTCTGCGCGGTGGCTGCGTTTCTGATGATGTCGAAGCTGAACTCAGCCAAAGCATCTTATGGGGAATCGTATTTGCTGGTGTCGATCCTCGCGGCGGTGCTTGGCGGCGTGAATCCGGATGGCGGTAGCGGGCGCATCGTTGGGATGGTGCTCGCGCTGTTCCTGCTGCAGATTATTGAGAGTGGGTTCAATATCCTCGGTATCAGCCCCTATCTGACGATGGCGCTGTGGGGCGTATTGCTGCTGTGCTTTATCCAGGCGCGAGGCATGCTGGGACTGGAGAGAGCCGGGTAAATGACCCGTCCTCGGGGGTGAAGACGGGATAGCCAGTTATTTGCTACGCAAATGCACCGCCAGGCCGCTTTGCCCCGGCGCCAGCTCCGGGCGCAGCGTCAGCGACGGGATCAGATAATCGCCATGATTCTGCCGGCGGAATGGAATGGGCTCGATTTGCCACAGCGTGTCCAGCCGCTCGGCCAGGGCGGCGCACTGATCGGCGAACTGCCCGGCATCGGTTTTATCCGTGCGGTAGAACACCAGCGGGGGAAGCACCTCAAAGCCGGGATAGAACAGCATACCGTGCTGAATGGGGAACAGGATGTCGTCGATGGGGCCATTGATCCCGCGCGGTGAATAGTGTTCCGCCCAGCCGCCGGCGGTGACGATCAGCATCGCCCGCTTGCCGACGAAAGTGCCTTCCCCGTAGCGATCGCCCCAGTGGCTGTCGCTGTGCTCGCCGACGCCATAGGCAAAGCCCCAGGCGTACACCCTGTCGATCCAGCCCTTCATGATGGCGGGCATCGAGAACCACCATAGCGGGAACTGGAAAATCACCGTATCGGCCCACAGCAGCTTTTCCTGCTCGGCTACGATATCCGCACTTTGGGTGCCCTGGGCAAAGGCCTGTTTGGAATCGAGGGTCGGCCGCCAGAACTCGCCGACCGGCGGGGCGCCGCTATCGTCGGCGTCATATCCGGCCTTCCAGCGCATAGCGTAGAGATCGGAAACCTGCACTTCATGCCCGGCCTGCTGCAGATGGCGGATGGCGAAATTTTTCAGCGCGCCATTGAGCGAGCGCGGTTCCGGATGGGCGTAAATCAGCAGTACTTTCATAATATCACCTCTGGCGTATGGAGAGCTGCAGAGTAGGAAAGCTGACGCTATAGTAGAAATTAATTACTTAAATTTCCGGTATAGTCGTGATTAATTTACAGCGTCTGGATCTCAATCTGTTGCGCAGCCTGGATGTGCTGCTTAGCGAAAACAACGTTACCCGGGCGGCGCAGCGGCTGAATCTGTCGCAGCCCTCGGTGAGTATTCAGCTCGCCAGGCTGCGGGAGATTTTCGTCGATCCGCTGCTGATACCGGGCCCGCGCGGCATGCAGCCCACCGCCCGCGCCGATGAGCTTCGTCAGCCGTTGCGCGCTGCGTTAGCCGCGCTGGAGCAGGCGGTGGCGCCGGTCAGCCCTTTTGATCCGGCCACGGCGGCGGAGACCTGGCGGGTGGCGGCGACGGACTATATGGCCTCGGCGATCCTCCTGCCGATGCTGGCTGGGTTACGCCAGGCCTCTCCCGGCAGTCGGCTGGCGGTGTTCGAACTGCAGCCGGCGCGGCTGGAGCAGCAGGCGGCCAGCGATACAGTAGATCTTTTCTTTCATACCCGCGAGGGCGCGCCGCCGGGGCTGCATCAGCGCCTGCTGTTTCGCGAACGCTACGTGCTGGCTGGCCGGGCGGAACATCCAGCGCTGCGGCCTGGGCTTAGCCTGGAAACGTTCTGTCAGCTGGAGCACGTGATCGTCTCCCCGGACGGGGGCGGCTTCAGCGCGGCGACCGATATCGCGCTGGCGAACCTCGGACTGATGCGGCGGGTTGTCCTTTCCGTGCCACATTTCCTGTTTATGCTGGAGACCCTGCGCAATAGCGATCTGGTGGCGGTCCTGCCGGAGCGGCTGGTGCGCGGGCAGAGCGGGCTGGTGGTCGTCGAGCCGCCGCTGGCGGTCGCCGGCTTTGAGATGCTGATGCTGTGGCACGAGCGCTGGCACCGCGACCCGGCGCATCAATGGCTGCGTCAGTTCATTGTGAATTCACTGGAGGAACAGACATGCTGAGTGGACTGAATCACCTGACCCTGGCAGTCAGCCAGCTGGCGCCGAGCGTGGCGTTTTATCAGCAGCTGCTGGGCATGACGCTGCATGCCCGCTGGGACAGCGGGGCTTATCTCTCCTGCGGCGATTTGTGGCTGTGCCTGTCGCTGGATCCGCAGCGGCGCGTTACTCCGCCGGAAGAGAGCGACTACACCCATTATGCGTTTAGTATTAGCGAAGCCGATTTTGCTAGCTTCGCCGCCCGCCTTGAGGCTGCCGGCGTGGCGATCTGGAAGCTGAACCGTAGCGAAGGTGCCTCGCACTATTTCCTCGATCCCGATGGCCATAAGCTGGAGCTGCACGTCGGCAGTCTCGCCCAGCGTCTGGCCGCCTGCCGCGAACAGCCGTATAAGGGGATGGTGTTTTTTGATGAGTGACAGGGGGCTCTCGGTGCTATGGCGTTGTGGAAGAAAATCTCCTGTGTTACCTTTCCTACGAGGCAGGATCTACTTGTGGCTGGCATATTTTGTATTGGTAGACGTCAGTGCATAATATGTTTTACGTGAAGCTCGCCAATGCCGCTGTGGCATCGTGAAAAATATAACCTTCGCCGTTGGTGGCGCAGACGAAAGGAACGTTCAGCAGACGTGTGTACTCATACCTCTACTACGTATTCTTTGCCGATTTCATGTTTATTGGTGTTGGCTTAAATAACCACCAGAGGAGTGCCTGCCTTGTGATACAGCACTATATCCCCCGGATTTTACCGGTCTCCGCTCCACTATCTTACCGCGCACGATGGCTTTGCCGTCCCGAAGTATGACCTCTTGGCAGGTTTTCGTCGTGTTGTTCCAGTCACCGGGTATTCTCGATAGAACCGGATGACTCTGATTCTACATAAAAAATAGCTAATACGAGCCGCTTTAGACGATGCAGATCAGAATATATGTTGATTTTGATGAACTATACATCTAACGACATTTAGCGTTATATTAGTGAAATAAGAATAGCTTACATTCTTTGCTGATATATATCTGTGTGTAATAATAAATAGTATGAATTTTATATTCGGAGGCTGGGTATGCCTTATGATTTATCGTCTCGATTGGTTATAGGTTTAGCATCAAGTGCGCTTTTTGATTTAGATGAATCAGATGAAATATTTCGAACGAAAGGTGAGGATGAGTACAGGAAATTTCAGCGTGAAAATCAAGATGTACCATTAGGGAAAGGCGTTGCATTCCCATTTATTAGGCGCCTGTTAACTTTGAATAAAATCAATAAAAGCAACCCTCCTGTTGAGGTTATTCTTTTATCGAGAAACGATCCCGATACAGGTTTGCGGGTTATGAATTCAATCGAAAGCCATAATTTAGGTATAACACGAGCTGTTTTCCTGCAAGGCCGTTCGCCCCATAAATATATACCAGCATTGGATATTGAGCTATTTCTTTCCGCAAATTCTCAAGATGTGAATCAGGCCGTTATGGCTGGGTATCCGGCAGGTCAGATTCTTAAGGGGAATATTAAGGATGATGTTCAGGATCATGAACTCAGAATTGCATTCGACTTTGATGGAGTTATCGCAGATGATTCTGCGGAAGCTGTATACCAAAAAAGCCATGTGCTTGCAGATTTTCATAATTATGAAGCTCAACATGTCAATGAGACTCATAATCCCGGACCATTGAAAGATTTTCTTCAACGTATATCTGATATTCAGAAGATGGAAGAGGAATTAGAGAGAGAAGATCCAGCGTATAGACGTATTCTTCGCATTTCAATTGTAACGGCGAGAAACGCGCCTTCACACAAGAGAATGATCAATACGATGAGAGCGTGGGGGATCAATGTTAATGAAGCATTCTTTATGGGCGGGGTAGAAAAGAACAAAATCCTTGAAATTATGCAGCCACATATGTTCTTTGATGATCAACGTCTCCATCTTGAACCTTCAGCATCTGTTTTACCTTCTGTGCATATACCATTTGGTGTGACGAATAAAAGATAATGGTGTAATTAAAATATAAGGCCCCGATATTTTGGGGCATATATGATATATTACTTGCTGCTTTTAGTTAAAATAATCACTCCATCGCCACCTTCACCGCTTCTCCCAGTTTCACCATCACCGCTTTATGTTTCTCGGTCGGCGGCAGGGCGCAGTTGATCCTGACGCAGTTGCGATACTTGCCCGCTGCCGAAAACAGCGAGCCCGGCGCGACCTGGATCTTCAACCGGCACAGCTGTTTGGCGACGCAGACCATATCCACCTGCTCCGGGAGCTCCACCCACAGCATAAAACCACCTTTTGGCCGGGTGACGCAGATCCCGCAGGGGAAAAATTCCCGCAGCCAGCAGGTGTAGATCTCGATATTGCGCTGATAGATCTGCCGCATCCGCCGCACGTGGCGGTGGTAGTGGCCTTCGCGAATAAAATTGCAGGCCGCCAGCTGAGTGGAGGGGACGTTGGTCCCGCTGGCGGCGTACTTCATCTGTAGCAGCTTGTCGTAGTAGCGCCCGGGGGCGATCCAGCCGATACGCAGCCCGGGGGCGATGGTTTTGGTAAAGGAGCTGCAGAGCATCACCCGGCCGTCGATATCCCAGGAGTGGATCGTGCGCGGGCGCGGGTATTCGGTGGCCAGCTCGCCGTAAATATCATCCTCGAAAATAACGATATCGTAGCGTTGGGCAAGGTTCAGCACCGCGCGCTTGCGAGCGTCCGGCATGATAAAGCCCAGCGGGTTATTGCAGTTTGGCACGAGGATCACCCCTTTGATCGGCCACTGATCCAGCGCCAGCTCCAGGGCCTCGATGCTGATCCCGGTTTCCGGATCGGTGGGGATCTCAATCGTCTTTAATCCCAGCCCGCGCAGCATCTGCATGGTGCCGTAATAGCAGGGGGATTCCACGGCGATGATGTCCCCTGGCTGGCACACCGACAGCAGGGCCAGCGACAGCGCGCTGTGGCAGCCGCTGGTGAGCACCAGATCGTCGGCAGTTACCACCGATCCGCCGTCGAGCATCAGGCGGGCGATCTGCTCCCGTAGCTCGCGACGCCCGGCCAGTTCGTCATAGTTCAACACCTCAGTGAGGTTGTGCTGGATAGCCCGGCTCAGTTCACGCCAGATGGGCTTCAGGCTTGGCTGCGTCACGTCCGGCGAGCCGCCGCCGAAGGGGATGATCGATTTATCGTAGCGGGCGTCAAGCATGGTCAGCACCTGATCCCACTGGGTTATCTCCACCGGGCGCTGGACCGGACGCGACATCGGCGGCACCGGCGGCTGGGCTTTGCGCGGGGCGACGAAATAGCCCGATCGCGGCTGCGGCACAATCATTTGCTGCTGCTCAAGCAGCTGATAGGCCTGCTGGACGGTGCTGATGCTGACGCCGTGCTCCTGGCTCAGGCTGCGCACCGACGGCAGCTTTTCGCCGTGGCGATACAGGCCCTGTTCGATGCGTTCGGCCAGCAGCGTAGCGAGATGTTGGTAGCGGGTCATGCTGTATCCTTAATTGCCGCCATACAGATGGAATAACCAGTACAGATTGGCGTAAAAATTGGGCTCTGGTGTACGTTTTAGCTAATCTGTATGTTAAAGAAAAGCGTTTTGTGAATCTGTATTCCTTACCCCCAAATCCGTGAAGATAAAGCCTCTGGCAAGGTGAGGAGGTAGAGGATGGAATTTCACGAGAACAGGGCAAGACAGCCATTTATCGGTTTCGTACTGCTGGTGCGGTTTATCAAAAAATGGTGGCTTCAGGAGCAAACGCGCAGAGCTTTGCAGCGAATGAGCGACGAACAGCTGAAAGATATCGGCCTGCGTCGGGACCAGAACAATTAAAACGTGCGGTTTTTTACAGGCAAACCTTCTTCATTATCCCGGTGAGCGCAAAGTGCCGCCGGGATACATTCACGAAATTTATCAATTGATGCGGCACGAGCTTCCGTTTCTTGATACTTACCCTGATAAGTATTATTTTCTTCTCAATAATGAGAGGAAGACCCGTGACTGAAGACGAACTGTTTGCCCGCCGCCCGCTGGGGATGCGGATGGCTATGGTGGTGCGCCAGTGGCGCGCCATTATTGACTCCGCTATCACCGATACCGGACTCACCCAGTCCAGCTGGACGGTGCTGATGCAACTGCATCAGCTGGGAGACAACGTCTCGGTCAGCGAACTGGCGGAGGTGCAGGGCATTGAACTGCCGCCGCTAATGCGCACCCTCTCATTACTGGAAAAGCAGGGCTATCTGGTGCGTTCCACATCGCCATATGACAAACGCATTCGCCTGCTGACGCTGACCGCTGAGGGGCGGGCTATTCTGGAAAAACTGAGCTGCGTGATCGAGACCTATCAGGAGCGCGTAACCCAGACCATCCCGGAGGCCGATCTCGCCACCTTCAGCGCCACGTTAAATCAAATCGCCTGCCGTTTGCGGAATATCCGCGAAGAAGATAACAAGATCTAACACACTATGATGACGCCTGAACAAAAATTTGCCCGCTGGGTACGGGTGAGTATTGCCGCTTTTCTGGGAATATTCGCCTGGTTTATCGTTGCCGATATCTGGATCCCGCTGACGCCGGACTCCACCGTCATGCGCGTGGTGACCCCGGTTTCGTCGCGGGTCTCCGGCTATGTCTCGCACGTCTACGTGCACAACAACAGCCAGGTGAAAAAGGGCGACCTGCTGTATGAGCTCGACCCAACGCCATTCATTAATAAAGTTGAAGCGGCGCAGATCGCCCTCGAGCAGGCGAAACTGAGCAACCAGCAGCTGGACGCGCAAATCGCCGCCGCCCGCGCCAACCTGCGCACCGCGCAGTACACCGCGCGTAACGATAAGGTCACCCTCGATCGCTACCAGCGCTTGAGTACGATGCAGAACGTCTCGCAGTCCGACCTCGATAAGGTGCGGACCACCTGGCAGACCAGCGAGCAGTCGGTCTCGGCGCTGAACGCGCAGATCCAGAACCTGCTGATCCAGCGCGGCGAGCGCGACGATAAGCGCAACGTCACCCTGCAGAAATACCGCAACGCGCTGGAGGAGGCGCAGCTGAACCTGGCCTGGACCAAAGTGCGTGCGGAAACTGACGGCATGGTCAGCAACCTGCAGCTGAACCCGGGGATCTACGCCACCGCGGCGACGGCTGTGCTGGCGCTGGTTAACAACAACACTGACATCGTCGCCGACTTCCGCGAAAAAAGCCTGCGCCACACCGCGGTGAATACCGATGCGGCGGTGGTCTTTGACGCCCTGCCGGGTCAAGTCTTCCCGGCGCACGTGACCAGCAGCGACGCCGGGATTCTGGCGGGACAGGAGGCGGTGAACGGCCAGCTGTCGCAGCCCGAGCAGTCCACCCGCTGGGTGCGCGACGCCCAGCGGATGCGCATTCACGTCGCGCTGGATCAGCCGCTGGACAAACCGCTGCCGACCGGCGCCCGCGCCACGGTGCAGCTGTACAATAGCGAGGGACCTTTCGCCCGCACCTTCGCCGGCCTGCAGATCCACCTGGTGAGCTGGTTGCACTATGTCTATTAATACCCTGGCGCATGTCTTTACCCCGCACGGCAATATCGTCTACACGGCGAATGATTTTCGCCAGACGGTGCGTATCGCCGTGGCCGGGACCATTGCGCTCAGCATCTCCACCTTCTACGACGTACAGTACGGCGTATTTTTCGTCGTTTATCCGCTGATGCTGATGTCGCTGGTACCGATGTTCAACCTGCACGTCGCCCGCCAGTTTATATTTAGCGCGGCGGTAAACTGTGTCGAAATGGTGCTAATTGTCGGCTATTTGTCGCAGTGGCCGGTGATCATGACCCTGGTGGTGTTTGCCCTGTACGTGATGCGTTTCCGCTTTATGAGCCAGGGACCGCTGTTCCTGTTGGGATCGATGGGGGTGGTGTGCCAGAGCACGATGCTCAACTTTATGAGCTATCCCACCAGCAACTGGCACACCCTGATGTTCTCCAATATGGAAGCCTGCGTGATGGCCGTGGCGCTGAGCGCGCTGCTGCATTACCTGATCCCGGACGTCGAACCGCGCAAGCCGCCGCCGCGGATTGAGAAAGACGCCGCCCGCATCCGTCATGAGTCGCTGCTCTCCGGTACGGTAGCGACGATCATCTTTGTGGTGTTTCAGATCTGCGATCTCAGCGACTCGCTGTCGGCGCTGATGGCCGGGATCCTGATCCTGTTCCCGATGCACTATCGCGGGGCGGTGATCAGCTCGATCTGGCGCGTCGTCGGGGTGGTGCTGGCCTGTCTCTATATACTGGTGGTGCAGCTGATTATCTATGATTTCAGCAACCACATGATCCTGATGATGCCGCTGATTGGTCTCGGGCTGGCCTTCAGCGCCCGCCTCCACGTGATGGAGAAAGTGGGCGCCGGGGTGGGCTTCGCCAGCATCACTACCATCGGCATTATGTTCGGCCAGAATTTGCATCCGTATCAGGATCTGGTGTTCAGCGATCTGTACCGCATCACCTCGGTGACGGTCTCGCTGGTGGTGACGCTGACCCTGGTTTTTCTCATGCACCGCCTGCTGAACTGTTTCGCGGCGACGCGTTTTGTGGTGAGCGATTAACCTGCAGGTGGGAAGGTGGCGAGACAGCGCCATGCTTCCCCGTTCTGCTGATACAGCGCCGCCGTCTGTTCCGGGACGATCCAGCCTCGCGCATCGGCTTCCGTCCCCTCCAGCAGGATGCACAGCCCGCAGCCGCTGCGCAGCTGGCGGGGTATATCTTTGACCTCGAAGGCCACTCCCGCCGCCTGCAGGGCTTTGCGCATCCGCACCACCCCCACCGTGGAGTGAAATAAAAACAGAAACGTTGTCATCCGCGCCTCCGCTGGCGCTGGCCGATCAGCGCCGCGCCGATCGCCCCGGCAAACTGGGCGTCGGGATGGGTTGTCACCGCCATGCCGACATGGCTTTCCAGCATCCGGGCAAAGGCGGCGCAGTGGCTGACGCCGCCGGTAAACAGCAGCGGCCCCTGCGCCGATAAGCGGCCGATAAAGTTCGCGCTGCGCCGGGCCATGGCGTTAATCACCCCCGCCAGAATCGCCTCCGGCGCGACACCGGCCGACCGCAGGCTAATGACCTCCGATTCAGCAAACACCGTGCACATACTGGTAATGGCGTGCGGTTTCACGCCGTCGGTAATGGCGTCCAGTTGTTCGACGCTGGCGCCGAGGGTGCGTGAAATGACTTCCAGAAAGCGGCCGGTGCCGGCGGCGCATTTGTCATTCATCAGGAAGTCGCTGAGGTTGCCCCCGGCGTCCAGCTGGATGACTTTGCTGTCCTGGCCGCCGATATCAATCACCGTGCGGGTGTCCGGCGCCAGCAGGCGGGCGCCGAGGCCGTGACAAGAGATCTCCGTCACCTGCTTATCGGCAAAATCCACCAGCTGGCGGCCATAGCCGGTGAGGGTTAAAAAAGGCGTCTCCGTGAGGCCAGCGCGCAGTGTCTCCCAGGCCTCGTGGATGGCGTCGGCGGGGCGAAAGGGAGTGGGGCAGAGGAAGCGGCGCACGATGACGCCGTCCGCCAGCAGGATGCCTTTTGTGGCGGTGGAGCCGGAATCAATGCCAACCGTATAGTTCACGCCAGCTCCTTAAAGCATTTCGATAAAGGCGGCGACGCGGGTGCTGAGCTGGCCGAGGTCCGCTGTCGAATAGTCGGTTTCAATCGCCATGTAAGGAAGATCGTGCTGTTGGCGCAGATGGCGTTTAATCGCCAGCGATTCCACGGCATAGGTATGGCAGGCCTGCAAAATGACGTCGATCACCCCGTCGGCCTGATACTCCTCCACCATCTGGCTCAGCAGCTGCAGACGCTGGTCGTTGGGGGAGATACAGGAGCAGCCGATGGCGAGATATTTATCGGTTAAGGCGTCGTAGACGTCACCCTCTTCCGCCACGCAGCGCTCGGTCGCTTTCGCGCCGGTGCAGTTCTCATAGCCGACCACCCAGCCGCCGTTTTCCTCGATGGCGCGGACCACTTTTTCCGCCGCGCCGCCGATCGGGCAGCCGGTGATCAGGATCCGCGGACGAGGTTCCAGCCGTTTACCCTGCTGCCACTCCTGATGGATGCGCTCCGCCATGGCATGCAGTTCATCAATCAGGGCGGTTTTGTCGAAACGAAAAGTGGCGCCGTACACCACTTTCAGGATGTCGCCGCCGCTGAGCGCCGGCGGATTGAGCTGCCCGAGACGATAAAAGTGGGCCAGCGCCCGGCGCTCGCGATTTTTCAACACGATGGCTTCGCGCAGCGCCGCCTCGCTAATCGGCGTGCCAAACCGGGCCTCAATCACCTGCTGCAGACGCAGGATCTCCGTTTTCCACAGTGCGCGCGAGGCGGCATCGCTGGCGCTGTTCGGCAACTGCATGACGTGGACCGCCTTGAACTCGGCCATGTACTCATACATTTTCTTTTTGCCGTCGCAGGTGGTTTCCCCAACCACCAGGTCAGAGAAATAGAAGTAGGGACATTTATCGGTTTTGCCGAAGCCGTAGCTGCTTTTGATAAGCGGGCAGAGGTTGCGCGGGAGATCTTTTTCCGCTTCCTCGATGGTTTCATCGGAGGTTGAGCACAGCGAGACGACAACGGCGCCCGCCGCCATGGCGATCTCCTGGGGCATAAAGGTGCAGTAAGTGCCCACCAGCGGTACGTTCTGCTCTTTAAGATCCATGACGGTGAGAAAGCCCTTCTGGCGAGCTTCTGAGAACTGGTCAAAAATGGCGGGTAGATCGGTGATAAGCGACATGGTTTTCCTTCCCCGTACACGGGAGATGCTGAAAGAGTCGCCATTATAGCCATGGTGTATGCAGGGTTTTATTGATCTCCTGCGTCTGTACGCGGTGTTAATAGACCTTTTTCAAATCCATCTCTTCCTGGATACGCTCGCTCCATGCCTGATGGGTGCGGATGGCCTCTTCGATACCGGCGTTGTAAAACAGCGGCCCCAGCTCTTTGGCGATAAAGTCGACGAAAAATTCGGCGTCAAACTGCTCCAGTTCGAGGTCGAAGGTCTCTGCGCAGTACTTGCTGAGCCTGTCGCGCAGCAGGTCGCGCTGCGCCTGGCTGAGTTCAATGTCATTCATGATGGGGCTTTCTCCGTAAAAGGGCTCACGACTGCCGGGCTTCGATCACCGCTTGTCCGCGCTGGTGGCGTAACAGTCCGGCCAGGCAGCAGGCGGCGACAATCCCGGCGGCCACCGCCAACAGGTGGAAGGGGAGTCTGCCGCCATGGAACCACAGCCAGCGCGCGCCTTCAATTGATAACGCGCTGACGCTGAGGATCACGATATTCAGCGAGGCGGAGACCGTGCCTTTCGGCAGGTCGTTGGAAAAGAGGGTAAAGCGAAACAGCGTCGGGAAAATCAGCCCGATGCCGAAGGCGTAGAAGCAGGTGCCGAGCACCGACCACAGCCAGACGTGGGGCCATACCAGATTGCCAACGATCAGGATGGCCAGGCCGAGCATCTGTACCGGCACCGCGCTGAGGACAAAGCGCGGGCGGGTAGGGTCTTTTACCCAGCGCGCCACCGACAGGTTGGCGATGATAACGGCGCTGAAGACCGGCACCTGGCTCCAGGCGAACTCGCTGGTGGTCAGTCCGCCGGCGTCCATTAAAATCACTGGCGATACCGCCACCCAGCTCATCAGCGGAATATAGCTCAGCGACAGCGTGGCGGCGCCGAGTAAAAAGATGCGGTTGCGAAAGACGTTGCGAAAATCGCGCAGCACGCCCAGGGGGCTGAACGGCACATCGCCGTGGCGCACCGTCTCCGGCATGGTCAACAGCAGGCCGAGCCAGGCTACCAGCCCCATGGCGGCGATAATGCCGAACAGGGCTTTCCAGTGGATGAAATGCATCAGCGCCGCGCCGGAGAGCGGGCCGACGATCGGCGCCACCAGCACGACGGAGGTGATCACCGCCATCAGCCTGATCGACCTTTTTTCCTCAAAGGCCTCCTGTACGGTGACGTAGCCGACGGTGGCGATAAAGCAGATGCTGGTGCCCTGCACGAAGCGGGCAATCAGGAACTGCGTCATGGAGGTGGTGAACAGGGTCGCCAGGCATGCGAGGGTGAAAATCAGCGCGCCGGTGAGCAGCACCGGACGCCGTCCTATCCGGTCAGAGAGCGGCCCCAGCAGCCACTGTAGCGCCATGCCGCCGGCCATATACAGGCTCACCGAGGCCGGAGCCAGCGCCACATCAGCATTGAAATCCCGCACCACGTGCAGGATCCCCGGCTGGATCAGATCGGTAGTGAGATAAGCGGAAAAATCATACAGAATTAACGCCGCCGGGAAGAACAGCGCGGCGGCGTGTCGGCTCAGCCAGTGGGAAATCCTGTGCATCATCTCGCCCTCCCTGTGGAATATTTATCAGCGCTATTGTTCGGATAGTATCATTGCTAACCAATATGCAGATGCAGCAGCGAGGGGATCTGCGAGAGCAGCCACAACAACAGGCCGATGGTTCCCCCCACCAGGGTACCGTTGATGCGGATGAACTGCAGATCTTTACCGATATTGAGCTCGATCTGCCGCGACATATCGCGGGCGTCCCAGCTCTTCACTGTGTCGCTGATATGGCGGGTGAGGAAGGCGGCGAACTCCGGCGCCACCCGGTGCGCCGCCTGCTCCAGGTGTTCGTTAAGCGATTCGCGCAGCGCGTCGTCGCGGAGTAAGGTTTCACCGAACCACTGCCCCGCCTCGGCGATACGCTGCTTAATACGTGAGTCGTCGCTGCTGATATCGTTTTTTACCCAGCCGCGCAGGTCGCCCCATACTTCGCCAAGATAGTGGTTAAAGGTCTCATCATTTTTTAGCCAGGCTTTGATGTTATCGGCCTTCTGCGCCATATCCGGGTCGGATTTCAGGTTATCGATAAGCTTTTGCACGGCGCGGTCAAAAGTCTGACGGATCTGATGCGTACGGTCGTGAGTCACCTCGTCCAGCAGGGTATTCACCGCGTCGGTGACCATCTCAGCGCTGTGCTCGCCGAGCCACTCGGTGGGTAGGAGTTTGGCCTTCAGCGGGTGTTCGGTCTCCAGCCAGTGTACGATGCCGCGGGCGATAAAGGCGCGGGAGCTGTCGCGCTGCAGCAGGGCGATCAGTTGGTTTATCAACGAATCGAGCAGCTTTTGATGGCGATTGTCGCGGGTCAGTCCCTCCAGCATCATGGCGCTGGTCTGCGTCAGGTCGACCTTATCGATAGCCTTATGCACCGCGCGTCGCAGCAGACGTTGAATGCGCGCGTCATCGGTCAGTTCGAGAAAACCGCTCATCACCTGCAGCAGGTGCTGGCCGACCCGTCGGGCGTTCTCCGGCTGGCTGAACCAGTTGCCGAGCATCAGGGCTGGCTGATAGCGGCGGATCAGCGCGACCAGCGACGGGGTATCAAGGAACTTTTCCTCGACAAAGCGGCCGAGGTTGTCGGCGATGCGGTCTTTATTGCGCGGAATAATCGCCGTATGGCGGGCGACAAAGGGCAGCGGAATACGGCGAAACAGAGCCACGACCGCAAACCAGTCGGCCAGCGCCCCGACCATCGCCGCTTCGGAAATAGCTTTTAGCGCACCGACCCAGGGCGACGGTGGTAGCGCGAGGGTAGTGATAAAAATGGCGGCTGCAATCAGCAGCAGCGACAGCGCCAGCAGTTTGGCGCGTTTCAGTTCAGCGAGTTTTTCCATATGCTTAAGCATATAGCCTGACGGCGAGGTCGTGCAAAAATCGCCAGATAATCCACAGGCCGAAGAGCATCAGGATCGCCCCCGCCGCCCGCTCGACCCGCCAGACGATGGCGCCCAGGCGGCGCTGTATCTGCGGCAGCGCAATCGCGCTCACCAGCAGTAAATCCCAGAAGAACACCACGCTGACCATCCACAGCCCGCTCACCGTTTGCTGAAGCAGGGTCACAGCCGGCCCGAGCAGGGAAGTCATCAGCGCCAGATAAAACAGGGCGTTTTTGGGGTTGAGCAGCGATGACCCCAGCCCCAGCAGCAGCTGCCTGCCGAACCCCGGACGCGCTGCGCGAACGCTCTCCACCGCCAGCGTTGCGGGACGGCTGCGTATCAGCAGGCTGCCAATCCACAATAAATAGCCCGCGCCCAGCAGCTCGATGAGCAAAAAAAGCAGCGGCGCCTGGCGCAGAAGCCCCCAGCCGACGATGGCGAGCACAATATACAGCGCATTGCCTGCGGCGATGCCGAGACACAATCCGATGCTGCCGCGGATCCGGTAGCGCACGGCGTAGCCGATCAGCAGAAAAAAATCAGGGCCCGGACTGAGCAGAGCGACAAAGTGGGACAGGGCTAACGCCGGGAAGACGGCGGGAAAGAGCGTCGATAAGGTATGCATAGTGGCCTCGATAATGGTGCAGAGGCCACCCTACGCCAGGTGGCGTATTACTTATTGTCAGATATTGATCTGCTTTGCGCATACTGCCGCGGCGTGGCGGCGGTATAGCTGACAAAGGTTTTATGGAAATGGCTCTGATCGGCAAAGCCGGCCTGATAGCCGACGTCGGCGATAGGATCCCCGGCGCGTAAGCGCGTTTTCGCATATTCGATGCGCGCCATGTTGATCAAACTGGCAGGCGTCAGGCCGGTATCTTGTTTCACGGCGCGGATAACGGTCTCTTTACGAAGCGCGCTGTCGTGGGCCAGCTTATCCAGCGACGGCGACGCCGGCAGATCCATCGCCAGGCACTGAAACAGCAGGGCGCTGGCGTGATGTGGCGCCTGCGGCGCGGCGGCGCACAGCGGCAGCGCGTGCAGGAGTTGCGCCAGCCGGGCGGGCAGTTGTTCAAGGCTCCCGCGGCTCATCAGGGCGACAACCTGCTGGAAACTGGCAAAGAGAGGGCTGTCGCGCAGCAGCAGCTGCGGCGAGGTGATACTGGCGCCAGGGGGAATATCCGGGCGCTGCGCGTGGCACCATGTCGCGTCCAGGTAAAGCATGTGATAGCTGCGCGGCCTGCCATGCAGCGGATTACAGCTATGCGGCGCGTGCGGCGGGATCACGATCAGATCCCCGGGTTGCAGCAGGTACTCCTGGCCAGCGCACAGGCAGCGCGTTTCCCCCTCGATAATCGCCCCTACGGAAAGCTGGGGGTGGCTGTGGCGCTTATAGGCCTGGCGGCTGCGCCAGGTGCTGCGCAGCTCCAGCCACGGCAGACGATCGTCTCGCCAGAAGGTTTGGGGAATATCTCGGGTATGGTTCACTGCTTTGGCCTTTGCTGCGGGGATAAGCCGTTTATAGCATGCTGCGCCGAGGCTGTCGCCCGCCTGGATTTGCGTACCGCGTCGAAAAAGGATGTCACGCTTGCAGTCCGGGGAAATATGTTTTCGTAGCGGAATGTAAAATCCCGGTTTCCGGGGTGCCAGAGACATTCTTGGAAGGTAGAGTCCCTGCAGGATAAGCAGGCAGGGATGAGCCGATGGCAAAGGGCACCACCTCGACGCCGCATGATGCGGTGTTTAAACAGTTCCTCACTCAGGCCGACACCGCGCGCGATTTTCTGGCGATCCATCTACCGCCTGCGCTGCGTCAGCGCTGCGACCTCGATACCTTACAGCTGGAGTCGGCAAGCTTTATCGAGGAGAGCCTGCGGGCCTGGTACTCCGATGTGCTGTGGTCACTCAAAACCGCGTCTGGCGACGGCTACATTTATGTGGTTATCGAACATCAGAGCTCGCCGGATGCGCAGATGGCCTTTCGCCTGATGCGCTACGCCATCGCCGCGATGCAGCGCCATCTTGATGGCGGTCATACAAAACTGCCGCTGGTGGTGCCGATGCTGTTCTATCACGGAGCGACCACGCCATACCCGTGGTCACTCAACTGGCTGGACTGTTTTGCCGATCCACAGCTGGCGAGTGAGCTTTATATCTCGCCCTTTCCGCTGGTGGATGTCACGGTGATCCCCGACGATGAGATCGTTCGCCACCGGCGCGTGGCATTACTCGAGCTGATACAGAAGCATATTCGCCAGCGCGATTTAATGGGCATTGTTGAGCAACTGACGACGATTTTACTTAGCGGGGACGCTAATGACAGACAGCTAAAAACGCTGTTTAATTATCTGCTGCAGACTGGTAACGCGCGCCGCTTTGGCCGGTTTATCCACGAAGTGGCGCAACGGGTTCCTCAGCACAGGGAGAGATTGATGACCATCGCCGAAAGATTACAGGAAGTAGGCCGTAGAAAAGGCAAACGGGAAGGGCGGCTTGAAGGATGGCAAGAAGGCAGAAAAGAAGGCCGGCAGGAAGGACAGCATGCCGAGGCGCTGCGCATTGCCCAGAGGATGCTGGCCGACGGTATTGCCCGCGAGACGGTGGTGAAAATCACTGGCCTGGCCGCCGACGAGATCGCCGCGCTGGCGCATTAATAACGCCGGGGCGGCCTGACGGTCGCCCCGGTTAGCCTCGTTATGGAATATTCCGGATATACCTAACTTTACCCGCATCGCCAGCCATCTCGACTACCCTTAATATCCTTAACGGCATTTTTGACTGCCTTAGTAGCGATAACAAGGAGACATGCGATATGGCCTATCAGACGGTGAATCCTGCGAACAATCAGCTTATTAAAACGTACCCGGCGCACAGCGATGCGGACGTGGAGGCGGCGCTGCAGCAGGCGGATGCGCTCTACCATTCTGCCTGGGCAAAAGGCGATATTGAACCGCGGCTGGCGGTACTGCATAAGCTGGCGGATCTGATCGATAGCCGGGCGGAGGAGCTGGCAAAAATCGCTAGCCAGGAGATGGGGAAACTCATTAAGCAGAGCCGCGGCGAAGTGAAACTTTGCGCGCAGATCGCCCGCTATTACGCCGATAACGCCAAATCGTTCCTGGCGCCGGTGAAGTATCCCTCCGAACTGGGTGAAGCCTGGGTTGAGCACCATCCCATTGGCGTCTTACTGGCGGTGGAGCCGTGGAACTTCCCCTATTACCAGCTGATGCGCGTCCTTGCGCCAAACCTGGCGGCCGGTAACCCGGTTATCGCCAAACACGCCAGCATTGTGCCGCACTGCGCGGAGACCTTTGCCCATCTGGTGCGTGAGGCCGGCGCTCCGGAGGGGGCGTGGACCAACCTGTTTATCTCCCAGGATCAGGTGGCGAAGATTATCGCCGACGATCGCGTGCAGGGCGCGGCGCTAACGGGGTCGGAGAAAGCCGGCAGCGTGGTGGCGGCGTAGGCGGCGAAGCATATTAAGAAATCAACGCTGGAACTGGGCGGCAATGATGTGTTTGTCGTGCTGGACGATGCCGACCTGGAGCGCGCGGTGAAAATCGGCGTCCAGGCGCGGCTGAACAACGCCGGCCAGGTGTGTACCGCTGCCAAGCGCTTTATCCTGCACGAAAATATCGCGGATGCGTTCCTGACAAAATTTAGCGAGGCGTTTCGCCAGGTGAAAATCGGCGATCCGCTGGATGAAAGCACCACGCTGGGGCCGCTCTCTTCCAAAGATGCGCTGGATACCCTAAGCAAACAGGTGGACGAGGCGGTGAAAAATGGCGCTAAGCTGCATCTGGGCGGCAAAGCGGTGGCTCGAGAAGGCAATTTCTTTGAACCCACCATTTTGACCGGTATCACCCGTGATAATCCGGCGTACTTCGAAGAGTTCTTTGGCCCGGTGGCGCAGATCTACGTGGTGAAAAACGATGAGGAGGCAATCCAGCTGGCCAATGATTCCCACTATGGTCTGGGCGGCGCGGTGTTCAGTCAGGATATCGAACGCGCCAAACGGATGGCCTCCGCCATTGAAACCGGAATGGTTTATATCAACTGGCTCACCGATACCGCGCCGGAGCTGCCGTTTGGCGGCGTGAAGCGTTCCGGTTACGGACGGGAGCTCTCCGATCTCGGCATCAAAGAGTTTGTGAACCAGAAGCTGGTGGTGGTGCGCCGCTAAGCCTATGACCCGGCCATAAAAAAACCTGCCATTCGGCAGGTTTTTTTATGGCTAATGCTCAGCGCACCTTAACTTTATCGCGGGGCGTTGACCATAATCAGAAGGTGACCCCGCCGCCCACATAGGCGCCATCAATCAGGGTGTGGTTCGGGCGACCCTCTTTACCGTCAACGCTCACATGGCGGTAACCCACTTTCAACGTCACTGGACCAATCGGAGACCAGCTCACGCCGCCGTTCGCTTCAACATAGTTTTTCACGCTGTTGTTCAGACCATCCGGCGCGACATACCCTTCGCCAAACACATGGATGCTGTCGGTCAGGGCCACGTTCACTCCGCCGCCGACCGGAAACGCGACGCCGTTATCGCCTTTTTTCGGCCCGAGGTAGATGGCTTTCGCGCCGGCGTTGAGCATCACCGGGCCCACTTCCAGGTTGTAACCCGCGCCCACGCCGCCGGTCTGGCTACCATCATCGGTATTCTTCAGCCAGTGGCTTTCGGCGTACAGGCCAGAAGAGGATTTACCCATTTCCATATTCAGATTAGTGAAGTTTTTACCCTGTTCAACGGTAAACCCCACCGCCATGGCGGAACCAGAGACAGCGGTCAGGCCTGCAAGAATAAGGATGTTAAGCTTTCTCATGGTTTACTCCTCGTCAATAAAGTTGTCTGAGGGCACCTTAACAAGCGATGTTTACCTCTGCAAATGTGACTTGCGTCGATTTTTTATGCTGGTTTTGTCAGGAAGGTGTTTTGAAAATGTTGTAATGACGTTGGGTTACGGCGAGGTCAATCATCAAATTTAGCCTGTTTAGCCGTGGTTTAATTGGTGGGCTAAACAGAAACTGAACAGAGCAGTCATTAATTATTAAGGGGCCTATTCATTCAGTTTCTTATAATTTCCAAAAATGTTTCTACTGTTACTTATTAAAACGTTGCTTTACATTTTTCGACGCGCTGCCGACGTTTGGTCCCTGTTTTTGACGAGGTCTCAGAGGGAAGGGGGCCTGCGCCTTAGGGCGCAGGCGGGCAGGTTAGCGTCGTAACCCGGCAAACGCCGCGCGAATTTCCTCTTCCGGCAACTGAATGCCGATAAACACCAGCGTGCTGTGCGGCGTTTCATCGCCCCACGGGCGATCCCAGTCGGCGCTGTAGAGGCGCTGCACGCCCTGGAACAGCAGGCGATTTGGCTCGCCGTCGATCCACAGCATGCCTTTATAACGCATCAATTGCTCGGCGAAGGAGAGCAGCAGATTTTCCATTACCCGTGAAACTTCACTGATATCCACCGGATAGTCGAGCTCGACCACAATCGACGAGACGTCATTCTGTTTTTCTGCCACAAAATGAAAGCGCGGTGTGGCGCTGACAACCTTCTCTTCCAGCATAAAACCGCTGGTGTTAAACAACTGGCTTAAATCGATATCGCCGTGAATGACGGTATAAATCGGCGCCCGCGCGTTAATGCGCGCCAGCCGTTCACGCAGCTTTTCGGTGTCGCCGGCGACGTCGGTTTTGGTTAACAGGATCCGGTCCGCGTAGCCGACCTGCGACTGGGCGATGGTGAACTGATCCATCTGCTGGTCGGCATGGACGGCGTCAACCAGGGCGATCACGCCGTCCAGCAGATAGCGCTCGCAGAGCACCTGATGGGAGAAAAAGGTCTGGATAATCGGCCCCGGGTCGGCCATGCCGGTGCATTCAATCACCAGCCGGTCAAACTCGATTTCGCCGCGATCGCGACTGTCGAGGAGATCGAGCAGGGCGTCTTCCAGTTCGTTGGAGCGTGTACAGCAGATACAGCCGTTGGTCAGGGTTTTAATCTGCGTGGCGCGGTCGCCGATGAGCTGATCGTCGACGGAGACTTCGCCGAATTCGTTTTCAATCACGGCGATTTTGAAACCGTGCTGCTCATTGAGGATATGGCGCAGGAGGGTGGTTTTTCCTGCGCCGAGAAAACCGGTGAGTAGGGTGACTGCAATCGGTGCCATTATTGCCTCCATTAACAGCAGCGTACGCCGCCTTTGCCGTCGCCGCCGTAGCGGGCCTGCTGGCGTTCGCGGAAAAATTCTTCATAAGTCATGTACGGCTGATCCGGATGGTTGGTTTGCATATGCGTGACGTAGTTGTCGTAATCCGGAATGCCAATCAGCATTTTTGCCGCCTGACCGAGATATTTTTTTGCCTGACCTAAGTTACCAAACATTATAAGTTCCAGATAACGAATAAAGCCGGATGGCGGCTAGCGCCATATCCGGCCTACGTTAATGCGCTTTTGGTAGGCCGGATACGCGTAGCGCTATCCGGCATCAGGGTTAATGATGTGACGAGGTCTTCACGCCGCCTTCCGGTACCGGCACATACGGAGTCTCTTTGTCGGTACGCACCTTATTGTTGCGGACATTGAGCCAGGTTTTGATGCCGTAGAAGATGATGCTATACACCACCACCAGGAACAGAATACTCAGGCCGGCGTTGGTGTAGTTGTTGACCACGATATGGTTCATGTTGGCGATCTGCTGCGCGGTCAGCTCGCCGCCGGCGGCAATCTTCTCTTTATACTGCTGAGCCATAAAGAAGAAGCCTTCCATCTGCGGGTTGCTGCTGAACAGCTTCAGGCCCAGCGCCCAGGTGGTGCACAGCAGCAGCCATGCCGCCGGGATAACGGTGACCCAGATATATTTGGTGCGCTGCATCTTGACCAGCACCACGGTGCCAAGCACCAGCGCCACGGCGGCCAGCATCTGGTTAGAGATCCCGAACAGCGGCCACAGGCTCTTCACGCCGCCCAGCGGGTCGACCACGCCCTGATACAGCAGGTAGCCCCACAGCCCGACGCAGCCGGCGGTACCGATAATCCCGGCGACCAGCGAGTCGGTTTTTTTCAGGAACGGCACGAAGTTACCCAACAGATCCTGCAGCATAAAGCGGCCTGCGCGGGTACCCGCATCCAGCGCGGTGAGGATAAACAGCGCTTCAAACAGGATACCGAAGTGGTACCAGAAGCCCATATCCGCCATCGGGATGATTTTATGGAATACGTGGGCGATACCGACGGCCAGCGTCGGCGCGCCGCCAGCGCGGTTCAGTACCGAAGGTTCGCCGATATCTTTCGCCGTCTGCAGGATCTGCTCAGGTGAAATCACAAAGCCCCAGGAGCTGACGGTCGCCGCCGCGTGGACGGTCACTTCTTTCAACTGCGCTGCGATCATCGCCGCGTTTTCACCGCCCATTTCATGCAGGTTCGGCATGACGATGCCCATGCCCGCCGGCGGGGTGTTCATCGCGAAGTAGAGACCCGGTTCGATAATCGAGGCCGCAACCAGCGCCATGACTGCAACAAAGGATTCCATCAGCATCGCGCCGTAGCCGATAAAGCGGGCATCGGTTTCGTTGGCCAGCAGCTTCGGCGTAGTACCGGAGGCGATCAGCGCGTGGAAGCCGGAGACCGCGCCGCAGGCGATGGTGATAAACAGGAACGGGAACAGGGCGCCTTTCCACAGCGGACCGGTACCATCAATGTACTGGGTCACTGCCGGCATTTTCAGGTCCGGGTTGAGGATAACAATCCCCAGCGCCAGGCCGACGATCACGCCGATTTTCAGGAAGGTGGCCAGATAATCGCGCGGTGCCAGAATCAGCCATACCGGCAGCAGGGCGGAAATAAACGCGTAGCCAATCAGGGTAAAGGTGATAGTGGTATCTTTAAAGGTCAACGCCGGGCCCCAGTACGGGTCGTGGGCAATCACGCCGCCGAACCAGATAGAGGCCACCAGCAGCACGATACCGATAACCGACACTTCACCGACGCGGCCTGGGCGCAGGAAGCGCATGTAGATCCCCATAAACAGGGCGATAGGCACCGTCGAGCAGACGGTAAACACGCCCCACGGACTTTCCGCCAGCGCTTTCACCACGATGAGCGCCAGCACCGCGAGGATGATGATCATAATCAGGAAGCAGCCGAACAGGGCGATAGAGCCCGGAACCGGCCCCATCTCCTGTTTAATCATCTCACCCAGCGAGGCGCCGTTACGCCGCGAGGAGATAAACAGCACCATGAAGTCCTGTACCGCGCCCGCCAGCACCACGCCGGCCAGCAGCCACAGGGTACCCGGCAGATAACCCATTTGCGCGGCCAGTACCGGGCCAACCAGCGGGCCGGCGCCGGCGATCGCGGCAAAGTGGTGGCCAAACAGCACGTAGCGGTTGGTTGGCACATAGTTCAGGCCATCGTTATTAATGACCGCCGGCGTGGAGCGCGTCGGGTCAAGCTTCATCACCTTCTGCGCGATATACAGGCTGTAATAACGGTAGGCGACGAGGTACACAGAAACCGATGCGACGACGATCCACAGGGCACTGACGTGCTCACCGCGGCGCAGGGCGACGACTGAGAGGCAAAATGCCCCGATGATTCCGAGAATCACCCAGGGTATGTGCTTGAATAGTTTTTTGGTATCCATAGTAAAACCTGGCGTTAATTAGATGAATAATTGGCCGAAGCCGTCTGGTTTTAAGTAAGGGTTGATGGAGGTATTGATTAGCTAGGCTGCCTCCGATCTTGCCAGAACAGCGCGCGCGTAAAGTTGGGTAAATGGGTGAGTGGTTGTATAGGGGGTTAAGCGGTTACTTGCGGGGGTAAGCGGTTAGATATGAGTACGAGAGCGCGTAAATGTGTGATTAAGATCACAATATTATTCTGCGCATCTCAAAGATATGCTTTCAAACTGAGGATAACGGTTTTTATCACCCGCAGATCACTATCTTTATTTCAAGTAGAGGTATTTTGATATTATGCTGACTTTGCCATGTCGTATGGATAGCGTTTAACAAAGGGAATTCGAGTTATGAAATTTGTAAAGATAATGATCATCGCCAGTGCTTTTTACTTAACATATGCTCATGCAAGAGAGATACATCAGGCTGTTGATGAGCCGGCAGCCCCTTATAATTTGCGCTGGGGGATGAGTTACGATGAGGCCAGAAACACGCCTTTATATTCTCTGGAGGTATCAGATATCAATTATGCCGGAAAAGACCCGGATCTGATTATCTCAACGCTGACTCCCCAGGAAGTGGGGGCGTTGAAATATCAGGAGATGAAGCTTTATTTCGATAAGAATAAAGGGCTGAAAAGTGTTTTTGTTAGCGCTGATGTTGATTCCAGTCAGCAGGCCTATAAAGTTGATGATGGCCGGGAAGCACTCGCCTTATATAATGAGGAAGTTAAGGTTCTTGATCGAGAATATGGGCCAGCGACAATCAAAGAAGAGTTCATTGCAGAAAAAGGGAAATTCTATCAAAGTCTTTCCGCCTGCATTGCAAAACAGCAGGAGTGGTATAATAAAAGATTAGATCTGAATAAAATAACAAATTGTTCAACCTGGCAACGTACTTATAAAAAAGGTCGGGTAACCGTTTTGCTATACATCGAACCGAGACAAGTTTCCAAACATTATATTTATAAATAAATTAAAGGACTTAACGGTGAGAATGTATAAGATTTTTTTTAGAATTATTGCCATGGTCATTATGGTTATGATCCTTTCTGATTGTCGTCAGTCGTATTATATTGCCAGAAATACGGGGCGCAATATAATGACCTTATCCGACCATCAGCGCGCTAAATCGGCGTTAAACGCTAACGATTTAAATGCAGCTCAGGGCTACCTGACGGGAGAAAAATACAATAATCGCTACAGGCCTGTTAGCGGTGAGGAATCCTGGGGAAGTTTACAATATCGGGCGGCGAAAATCGTCGCCAACGCCGCGGCGAACGGTCAAAAAGTGCGTGATGATGCGCTCTATCTCGCTTATATCTCTTTGTTTGAAGCAGAAGAGGGAGTGCCCGAACATCCCGATATTATGTTGGGTTACATGCATAAAGCCATGGCGCTACTGTTAGCGAATCCGCAATTACTCGATAAAATCGATTCTAAAAATGTCAGTACTTTACCCAGCCAGTTTACCCTTGAACGCTATGCTGTATGGCAATATTTATACGATGGCGGCGAGATTGACTGGACCAAAAAAGCGCCTGAAGGTGAAGGTTATACAATTGCTGGTGAAAGCTATCAGACCTGGAATATCAAGTTAAAAAAAGCTATCTGGAATCGGGGAGACGCTTTTTTAACAAATATAGGTAAACAACAATTTATTCATGACGCTATAGATTATTCGCAATTCCCGGTTATTGCCTGTACCGCCAGGCGAAAAGGCTGGCACTTAACATTACCTGCTGACTACCGGGAACAAAATTTCCGCGGCGGTGGACGTTTTGATTGGGCTTCATGTCGCGCTGTTGAATAAGGTTGGCGGGTGAGATGACGCATATTAAGCGCCAGGTTTACGTATCGGGCGATAAGTAAACCTGGGCGCGGATTTTAGACTGCCACTTCCATTTCCATCATCACCGGGTGGAAACGGCGTTTAAAGTAAATCAGGCCGTGCCCTTGCGGGCTCAGGGTAATATTCCTGATCTCCACCAGATACACCAGGTGGGTACCAATGGTTTGCACCTGGCTAATCTCGCCTTCGAGGCTGGCCAGCGAACCCTTCAGCACCGGCTGCCCGAGCGCGCCCTGCTGCCAGCCGCTGAGGGCAAACCGCTCTTCCATCGTCACCCCGGTCATCCCGGCGAAATGACGGGCCATGATTTCCTGCTCGTGGTTCAGCACGTTGATGCACAACTTGCCGTTGCCCTGAAACACCGGGTTCATCGCGCTGTTGGCGTTGATACAAACCATTACCGATGGCGGCGTATCCGTCACCGAGCATACCGCCGTGGCGGTAATGCCGCAGCGGCCGGCTTCGCCTGCGGTGGTGACAACGTTAACCGCCGCCGACAGGCTGGCCATGGCATCGCGAAAACGCAGGCGCTGTTCATCTAATTGCATTATGACCTCCCGCTGTGAATTACTTCAGCAGCTTATCCAACATGTTGATATCAGCGTTATTGTGCAGATGCGGCACCGTCCAGCCGTTCTGGTCGTACTCGGACAGGCAGCGGTCAACCATCGCCATCATTTTGTCCATATTGCCGGAGCTCTGCGCCTGGCGCAGACACTGCAGGCGAATTTCATCCTGGCTACCGGAGTAGTTGATTTCATACAGTTCATGACGGCCGCCGAATTCGCTGCCGATCGCGTCCCACATCAGTTTGAGGATCTTGATACGTTCAACGTGATCCATACCGTTGGAGCCGCGCACGTACTTCGCCAGATACTGGTCGATCTGCGGGTTGTTCAGATCGCGAGCGCTGGACGGCAGATAAATCAGGCCGCTGGTGACGTTGCGCTCGATGATGTTCTTGATCTTGGCGTAGGCCATCGGCGCCATTACGCGATAGGTCTGCAGCGCGGCGTGATCCGGCAGCCATGCGCCGTTGACCCACGGCGTCGCTTCCGAGCACATGGAATCGCTCAGCGCCCAGAACATGTTGCGCCACGCCACCACTTCGCCAAGGTCGGCCTGCACGCCGCGGAATTCGAGGGTGCCGGTACATTCCAGAGAGCGTTTCAGCAGGGCAGTGATAAAGTCCAGTTTTACCGCCAGGCGCACGCAGGCCTGCAGCGGGTACATGCGGGCGAAACCACCTTCCATGGTCCAGCGGCGGCAGCGGTCAAAGTCGCGATAAATTAGTACGTTCTCCCATGGGATCAGCACCTTATCCATTACCAGAATCGCGTCGTTCTCGTCGAAACGGCTGGAAAGCGGATAGTCGTACGGCGATCCGGTCGCGCCGGCGACCATCTCATAGGAGGCGCGGGAGATAAGCTTGACGCCTTCGGCATCCATCGGCGCGACGAACATCAGCGCGAAGTCCGGGTTCTCGCCCATCACCTGTGCGGAGCCGAAGCCGATCATGTTGTAGTGGGTCAGCGCCGAGTTGGTGGCGACCACTTTCGCGCCGCTGACGATGATCCCCGCATCGGTCTCTTTTTCCAGCTTGATGTAGACATCCTTCACTTCATCAGCCGGCTTGTGGCGGTCGATCGGCGGGTTGACGATCGCGTGGTTAAAGTACAGGCCGGTTTCCTGAATGCGGGTGTACCAGTTGCGGGCGTTCTGCTCGAACTGGCCGTAAAACGCCGGGTTGGCGCCCAGCGCGCAGCCGAAGGCGGCTTTGTAGTCTGGGGTGCGGCCCATCCAGCCGTAGCTTAAGCGCGACCATTCGGCGATGGCGTCGCGCTGCTGGCGCAGATCGTCGGCGCTTTTCGCCACGCGGAAGAATTTATGGGTGTAGCCGCCGCTGCCGGTATCGGTGCCCCAGCACAGGGAATCCTGCATCTCCGGTTTGTGCAGCGCATCGTACAGCTGAGCGACGGAGGCCGCGGCATTACGGAAGGCCGGATGCGTGGTGACGTCTTTCACGCGCTCGCCGTAGATATAAATTTCGCGGCCATCCTGCAGGCTTTTTAAATACTCTTCGCCAGTTAACGGGCGTTTCGCGTCGGCGCGGAAATCTTCAGGTTTCATAGGGGCCTCTTCAGTATTTATCGGAATAATGATGTTAAATATATGTTTTGTTTTTGTTGTTTAATTGAAGCGGTTATGGCGCTTGTCGTGAAGGGACGTTTGCGACAACGGCGGGTACTTTTCAGGCGGGAGTGAATTTTGTGATCTCTGCAACTTTTACCGGCTGGCGCGGCGCTGACCCGCCCTACGGTCTATAGCCCAGGCAAGCGCAGCGCCGCCGGGGTATTACGACACAGGTACTTTTTGCGCCCGGTAGCTGCTGGGCGAGCAGCCGACCTGGCGGCTAAAAAAGCGCGCAAAATAGGCGGGGTCTTTAAACCCCAGCTGCCAGGCAATCTCATTGACCGCGCTATCGGAGAACAGCAGCAGGCGCTTCGCCTCGCGCAGCTGACGGTCGAATATCAGCCGCTTCGGCGAACGGTTGGCGAAGCGGCGACAGATGTCGGTCAACCGCGATTCGGTCAGATGCAACTCCCTGGCGTAATCCGGTACCGTCCAGTGCTGATGGTAGTGGCTGTCGATCATCTGGTTAAAGCGCTGGAATAGTTTCAGCTCGCCGCGCATCCCGCTGGCGGCGTGATCGTCGAGCTTTGCGTTACGCAATAGCAGGGTAAAGACCGCCTGCGCCAGTAGCGCCAGGGTATGCTCCCGCCCCGGCAACTGGGCGGTAGATTCCCGGCGAATCAGCTGCCAGTAGTGGGCCAGCGCCGCCAGCTCGTCGGGTTTATCCGCCAGCGACAGGCAGATCCCCGGCAGGCCGAAGGTCTCCCGCGTGCCGGGATAAAGCACCTCCAGCAGCGGCCAGATCAGCTCCTCATGGACCGTCAACACATGGCCATCGCTATCGGACTCGGTAATAAAAGCGTGCGGTACCGAGGGCGGCGTTATCACAAACAGCGGCGCCTGCACCGAATAGCGATGGTCATCAAGCTGCAGCTCAATCTGTCCGGTATCAAGGTAGTGCATCTGGAAATAGCGGTCGTGGCGATGCGCCTGCATGTCGCGGCCAAAAAAGGCCGCCATGCGGGAGAACGACTGGTAGTGCACCTCTTCGGTACCCAGACTCTCGTCGTAATCTTTATTGATGTCGATGTTGGCGATGGAATGCTGGCACATACCCGCTCCTTAGTGGCCTTTTTGCGCCGCTAAGCCCGGCGCGGCGGCGGCGTCCTCACGCTGGCTCATTGGAATGCGGGTAAGCACCAGCGCGCCGACGATCAGTAATCCGGCGACAAACCACAGCCCGGAGCTAAAGCTGCCGGTGGTATCGCGCAAAATGCCGATCAACAGCGGGCTGACGGCAGAGCCGACGTTGCCGATAGCGTTGATCACCGCCAGCGCCACCGCGCGCGACTGCAGGCTGATCACCCGATCCGGGGTGGTCCAGAAAATGGCCATCGCGGTAAAGGATCCCACCGAAGCCATAATAATGCCGATCAGTTGGATCAGGCTGTGGTGCGTTGCCGAAGCCAGCAGCCAACCTGCCGCGGCGAACAGGTAGGGCAGGATGGTATGCATCTTGCGCTCTTTGCGGCGATCGGATCGGCGGCTCCACCAGATCATGCCGAAAATAGTGCAGAACTGCGGGATCGCCGCCAGCAGGCCAATCATGATGTTGCTGCTGCCGGTGTTGAAGCTCTGCAGGATCTGCGGCGTCCAGATATTAATGGCGCTGAGGGTATTGGTCAGGCAGAAGTAGGCGAGGGTATACATCAGCACCGCTGGCGTCAGTACTTCGCGCAGCGTGGAACGCGGCGAAGCCGGGACGATCGCCGCATGTTCCCGTTCGCGATCGATCATCGCCTTCAGCGCCTGTTTCTCTTCGTTATCCAGCCAGTTGGCTTTATCCGGCGTGTCGTTGAGGAAGAACCAGGTGACGACGCCGAGCACCACCGACGGCAGGCCTTCCAGCAGAAATAGCCATTGCCAGCCTTTCAGGTTCCACAGGCCGTCGAGCGCCAGGATATAGCCGGAAAGTATCGAGCCGAGCATCATGGTCACCGGCATGGCGATCATAAACAGGGCGTTGGCGCGGGCGCGATGGTAGGCCGGGAACCACCAGGTCAGATAGACGAGGATCCCCGGCAGAAAACCAGCCTCGGCGATGCCGACCAGCATGCGCAGGATGTACAGCGTATGCGGGCTGGTGGCGAACATGGTGCAGGTCGAGGCGATCCCCCAGACCACCATGATCCCGGCGATCCAGCGGCGCGCGCCAACTTTCGCCAGCATGATATTGCTGGGGATCCCGCACAGCACGTAGGTGACGTAGAACAGCGTCGCCGCCAGGCCGAACATGGTGGAGGTCAGGCCGAGATCTTTACCCATCGTCAGACCGGCGAAGCCGATATTAATTCGATCCAAAAATGAGAAAACAAAGAGAACAAACAGGAAGGTAATCAGGCGGCGGAACAGCTTTTTGATCACCCGGTTTTCTACTTCAACGGCTTTATTATCATTGTGTTGCAGGGTAGAGGTAGTCATGTTGCGCTCCACATTATCCGTTCAATAGACGGATTTATTGTTATCGGTTGTGGTGGTTGCGGTGTGGGTAAACCGGGCCGCCAGCGCTTCTGCGCCGCGGGCCAGCAGGGTGGTATCGACGCCGACGGCGACGAACAGCGCGCCCAGTTCGAGATAGCGTTTCGCCAGCTGTTCATTGGCCATCAGGATCCCCGGCGCCTTGCCGGCCTGACGGATTTGCTGGATGGCATCTTCAATGGCGGCCTGCACTTCCGGGTGCTGCGGATTGCCGCCGTGGCCCATATCAGCGCTGAGATCCGCCGGGCCGATAAACACACCATCTACCCCGTCGATATCGAGGATCTGCGGCAGATTTTTCAGCGCTTCGCGAGTCTCAATCTGTACCAGGACGCACATGGCGTCATTGGCCTGGTGGATATAATCCGGGACGCGATTCCAGCGTGAGGCGCGGGCCAGCGCGCTGCCGACGCCGCGGATGCCGGCTGGCGGATAGCGGGTGGCTCTGACCGCCAGCCGCGCCTCTTCGGCATTCTGCACCATCGGCACCAGCAGGGTTTGCGCGCCGACATCCAGCAGCTGTTTGATCTGCACCGGATCGTTCCACGACGGACGCACCACCGGCTGGCTGGGGTAGGGCGCAATGGCCTGCAGCTGGGTCAGCACCGTTGGTACATTGTTGGGCGCGTGTTCGCCGTCGATCAGCAGCCAGTCGAAGCCCGCGCCGGCCAGCAGTTCGGCGCTGTAGCTGCTGCACAGTCCAAGCCACAGGCCGATTTGCGGACGGCCCGCTTTTAAGGCGTCTTTAAAGGCGTTATTCATGGTGTTTCTCCTAGACAAACCGGCAGCTGATGGCGCCCATGTTGCCGTAGTCGACGTGGAAGGTATCGCCCTTGCGCGCCGGGACCGGGCGGGTGAAGGAGCCGCCGAGGATAATCTGCCCGGCTTCGAGCTGGACATCGTACGGCGCCAGCTTGTTGGCCAGCCAGGCCACGCCGTTGGCCGGATGATTGAGTACGCCCGCGGCGACGCCGGTCTCTTCAATTACGCCGTTGCGATACAGCAGGGCGGAGATCCAGCGCAGGTCGAGCTCGTCCGGTTTAATCGGCCGGCCGCCGAGGATCACCCCGGCGTTGGCGGCGTTGTCGGAGATGGTGTCGAACACTTTGCGCGGACGCTGGGTTTCCGGGTCGATGTTGTGGCAGCGCGCGTCGATAAGCTCCAGCGCCGGGATAACGTAGTCGGTGGCGTTGTAGACATCAAACAGCGTACAGTTCGGGCCGCGCAGCGGTTTAGCCAGCACGAAGGCCAGCTCGACTTCGATACGCGGCACGATAAAGCGGTCGGTGGGAATATCGCTGCCGTCGTGGAAGAACATATCGTCGAGCAGCGCGCCGTAGTCCGGCTCGCTAATCTGCGAGCTGGCCTGCATCGCTTTAGAGGTCAGGCCGATCTTGTGGCCTTTGAGCACGCGGCCTTCGGCGATCTTCATCTCGACCCACTCGCGCTGGACGGCGTAGGCGTCCTCAATGGTGATCGACGGATAATCCAGCGAGATCGCGCGGATCTGTTCACGCTGCTTTTCGGCCTGGTTCAGCCGCTGGGCAATCAGGGTACGGGTCTGTTTATCGAGCATAGAGATTCCTGTGGCATTGCATTGCCGGATGGCGCTTCGCTTATCCGGCCTACAAATTCATGGCCGTTGTAGGCCCGGTAAGCGCAGCGCCACCGGGCAATTTGCACATTATTTAAATAACGCGTGCACGTTGTTTTGTTTGTAGTTCAGCGTCGGGTCGAGCTCTTCCATGGCGAACGACAGCGCCAGATAGCGGCTCTCCATTAGCGTCGCGAAGTGGGATTTGATCAGCGCGAACAGCATATCTCCCACGTCCTGACGGCTCTCCAGGCTGCGCCCCGCGCCGATCTTCAGGGTCATATGCACGAAGGCGTAATCCTGCCTGCCGTCGGCCATCTGCCAGGTATCCAGCCAGTGGGCGCGGCTGCGGATCCCGCCGATGGGAAAGATGCCGGTGGCGGCCAGCGCCTCGTTGACTTTGGCGAACAGCCCAGGCAGATCGGCCTGCTCGCGGATGTTGTCGGTACATTCGGCGATAAAATGCGGCATGGGGCCCCCTTACGCCTGCGCTGGCAACGGGAACACGGCGTTAACCTGGCCGGTACCGGAGCTGGCGAATAGCTCGGTGATAAACTCCACCTTGCCGTCGTATTTATCCCAACCCAGCAGGCCGAGCAGCATCACCGTGTCGTGCATGTTGCCTTCGCCGTAGCAGTAGTCGGCATACTCCGGCAGCATGGTGCAGAACTCTTTGAATTTGCCCTCGCGCCATAGCTTCACCACCCGCTCATCCATTTGATGGTCAAATTCGCGCGTGTAGCTGTTCATCCCCTCTTCGGCGCGCTGGTCGTCGATAAAGCGGTGCGACAGCGAACCGCTGGCCAGCACCGCCACGGTGCCGTCGTATTTCTCAATGGCTTTGAGGATCGCTTCGCCCAGCCTGCGGCTATCGGCAAAGTCGTGAACGGTACAGAAAGCAGAGATAGATACCACCTTGAAGTGCTTATCGCTGTTCATGTAGCGCATCGGCACCAGGGTGCCGTACTCCAGCTTCAGGCTGGGAATATTGTGCGCTTTGGCACGCACCCCGAGCTTCACCGCCTCGTCGGCGATAAGCTGGCCCAGCTCCGGGTTGCCGTCGTAGTCGTAGGTCATGTCGCGAATGAAATGCGGCAGTTCGTTACTGGTGTAGACGCCCTGAAAATGGTCGGCGCAGTTGATGTGGTAGGCGCTGTTGACCAGCCAGTGGGTATCAAACACGATAATGGTATCGACGCCCATTTCACGGCAGCGCTTGCCAATTTCTTTATGCCCGTCGATCGCGCCCTGACGGCAGCCGTGGTTTTTCCCCGGCAGCTCAGACAGATACATCGACGGCACGTGAGTGATTTTTGCTGCTAACGCTAACTTACCCATATCAGACTCCCCATTTCGGGATCGGATGGTCGCCCATCGAGATGCAGACGTTTTTCATTTCGGCGAACACTTCAAAGCTGTACTCGCCGCCTTCGCGGCCGGTGCCGGAGGCCTTCACGCCGCCGAACGGCTGACGCAGGTCGCGCACGTTCTGGGTGTTGACGAACACCATCCCGGCTTCAATACCGCGCGCCAGACGCAGCACTTTGCTGACGTCCTGGGTCCAGATATACGACGCCAGGCCGTATTCCACATCGTTCGCCAGGCGCAGCCCTTCCGCTTCGTCTTTGAACGGCAGCAGGCAGGCGACCGGGCCAAAAATCTCTTCCTGGGCGACGCGCATACGGTTGTCGACATCCGCCAGCACCGTCGGGCGCAGGAAGTTGCCGGCTTTCAGATGCGCCGGCAGGTCGGACGGTTTATCCGCGCCGCCGGCCAGCAGGGTGGCCCCCTCTTCGATGCCGAGGCGAATGTAGCCGGACACTTTCTCCCAGTGCTGCTGGCTAATCAGCGCGCCGACCTGGGTGTTCGGATCGGTCGGATCGCCTACGCGCAGGCGATTGGCGCGCTCGGCGAAGCGCTTGACGAACTCGGGGTAGATACTCTGCTGAATAAAGATGCGCGAGCCGGCGGTGCAGCGTTCGCCGTTGATCGAGAAGATGGTGAACAGCGCGGCGTCAAGCGCGCGCTCGATATCGGCATCTTCAAAAATCAGCACCGGCGATTTTCCGCCCAGCTCCATGGAGTACTTTTTCAGACCGGCGTTTTTCATGATGTTGCGGCCGGTGGCGGTGCCGCCGGTGAAGGAGACGGCGCGCACATCATGATGGCGCACCAGCGCGTCGCCGGCGGTGGCGCCGTAGCCCTGCACCACATTGAGTACGCCAGCCGGGATCCCGGCTTCCAGCGCCAGCTCGCCCAGACGATCGGCGGTCAGCGGCGACAGCTCGGACATTTTCAGCACCGCGGTATTCCCCAGCGCCAGGCACGGCGCCACCTTCCAGGTGGCGGTCATAAACGGCACGTTCCACGGCGACACCAGCGCGCAGACGCCAACCGGCTGCACGAGGGTGTAGTTCAGCATCTTGTCGTCGACCGGATAGGTCTTGCCGTTCATCTGCTGGCATACTTCGGCGAAAAATTCGAAATTGTGTGAGGCGCGCGGGATCAACACGTTTTTGGTCTGGTGGATCGGCAGGCCGGTATCGGCGGTTTCCATCGCCGCGATCTCCGGGACGTTCTGATCGATAAGATCCCCCAGGCGGCGCATCAGGCGCGCGCGCTCTTTCATCGGCAGGTTAGCCCACTTCGGGAAGGCCTCTTTCGCCGCCGCTACCGCCTGGTTGATTTCGGCTTCGCCGCCGGAGGCGACTTCCGCCAGTACCTCGCCGGTGGCCGGGTTGGTGGTATGAAAATAGTCTGCGCCGGCAACGTTTTTACCGTTGATCCAATGGTTAATCTTTTTCATGACAGTGTCTCCTCATACGCTTGCTGGCTGATGATATGGTTGACCAGGCGGCCCACGCCCTCGACTTCAACGATCACCTCGTCGCCCGGTACCACGTCGGATAGCCCTTTCGGCGTGCCGGTGGCGATCATGTCGCCCGGTTGCAGGGTCATAAATTCGCTTAAATAAGCGATGAGAAACGGGATGCTGAAGATCAGATCGGCGGTGGTGCCCTGCTGGCGCAGCTCGCCGTTGACCCAGGTGCGCAGGGCCAGGTTATGCGGATCCGGGATCGCCTCTTTGCTGACGATCCACGGGCCGATCGGCGTCAGGGTGTCGCGGCTTTTCACCCGCAGGTTCGGGCGGTAGTAGTTTTCCAGATAGTCGCGGATCGCGTAGTCATTGCACACGGTATAGCCGGCGACATAATCCATAGCCTCGGCTTCGCTGACGCGGCGCGCGGTTTTCCCAATCACCACCACCAGTTCGGCTTCGTAGTGCATGTATTCGACGTTATCCGGGCGTACCGACTGCTGCTGGTGGCCAGTAAAGGTGTTCGGCGCTTTGATAAACACCAACGGCTCGGTTGGCGGTTTAAATTCCAGCTCGCTGGCGTGATCGGCGTAATTCAGCCCCAGCGCGAACAGCGTGCCGTCGGCGGGCGGCAGCCAGCGGAATTCACCTTCTTTTAATACCGTGCCATCGTCCAGGCGCACCTGGTCGCGTTCATTGACCAGCACGTCGCGTTCCTGTCCTTGCCATTCAATGCGTGCCTGTTTCATGCCAGCTCTCCTTCTGCGACAACCGGGTTTTCGAGCGCCGGGAAACCGTCGGCGAGAATACGTACCCGGTCGCCGGGGCGCAGCGTGACGCGGGAGTGGGGCGTGCCGATAAGGATCGCGTCGCCGGGATTGAGGGTGGCGAACTCGCTCAAGGCGCTCAGCAGCTGCGCGGCATTACGCTGCAGATCGCCGGTATGCCAGCTATCAGCCTCGCGGCCGTTAATTTCGGTGATGATGGTCAGATCGTCGACGTTGCGTACCGCCGATAGCGTGCCGATGGGGCAGAAGCCATCGCGGCACTTGGCTTTGATCGCCGGGCGATAAAAACTCTCTTCCGGCAGACTCACATCGTTAGCCAGCGCGTAGCCAGCGATATAGTTCGCCGCCTCTTCCGCCGCCACTTTACGCGCGGTTTTGCCGACAATCAGCGCCACCGTTGCGCCGCTTTGTACGGTCTCGCCCTGCGGATACGGGATCGCTTCGCCATCGCCAATTACGGTATTGCGCGGCTTGATAAACCAGACCGCGGTTTTCGGCGGCGTCTTGTAGGGGGCCTGTTGAAACGCCTCGCGCCAGGCGTCGAGCTGGCTGCGATGATTGAGCGCAACGGCGAAGATGGTACCTTTCATTCACCACTCCTCTGGGACAGATTTCGGTTCAAAGGGATTTCGTTAATATATTAATGATCATCTTTTATGCTTTGCGCTGAGGTTTAGCAACTGGAAGTGAATGTTTTGTGATCGGATTAACACAATATTTACATAACAATTACTTATTTGTTATAAATCAATAGATTGAATATTTTTCAGGAAAAGACTGGTACTTTTCAGGTGCAGAAACCGGTTGTACATGGCAGGATTAACGCTAATTATTAAGTTATTAATAAGTTTTTGGTGAGGCTGTTGAGGGGATACTATGCATGATTCATTAACCATTGCCTTGTTGCAGGCGCGTGAAGCGGCGATGGCCTACTTTCGACCGATCGTCAAACGACACAATCTCACCGAACAGCAGTGGCGGATCGTGCGAATTCTCGCCGAACGTCCATCGATGGACTTTCACGATCTGGCCTTTCGCGCCTGTATCCTGCGCCCCAGCCTGACCGGTATTTTGACGCGTATGGAGCGGGATGGGCTGGTGCTGCGCTTAAAGCCAGTTAACGATCAGCGCAAGCTGTACGTCTCGCTGACGCCTGCCGGAACTGCGCTGTACGAAAGCGCCCAGGCGGAGGTGGAAGAAACCTATCGCCTGCTGGAGGCCCAGTTCACCACGGAAAAGCTGCAGCAACTGACCTCCCTGCTGGAGGAGTTTATTGCGCTTGGCGTCCCTGCCGGGCGCGGTGATGAAGAAGAGTAGCGGTTACGGCTCGGCGCTCAGCCTGGCGAGGGCAATAAGCGTTTCCGCGCGGGCGGGGGACAGCGGCTCTCTCGGCTGCGGCAGCGGCCAGCCATACAGCCAGCGGGCGCTGGGTCAGTTTGGCCTGCAGCCAGTCGTCGGCGGCAGCCACGTCGCCGCAGCGCACATCCTCGCAGCGGCACAGCAGGCTCTCCGGCGTCGCCGCGTTTTTCAAAGATTCCGCCAGCCGGAAGGCGCGGTTTATGGCGTCGGCGAAGTGCTGCCAGCGCCGGGAGCGGCGCTTGCTCAATGATATTCGTCACGTCGCCTCCGGCCTGGTTCATCGTATCCGCCACCGCCTGCAGGCCGCCCGCGCTGCAGCAGAGGATCAGTTTCTGCCAGTAAACCACGCCGCCGCCGTCGGCGGTTTCAAACAGCACGCTGTGCGCGGAGGGGCGGGCAATCAGCCGCGCGCCGTTCACCTCCCGGATGGCGGCGATGTCGTTGGGGATTTACTACTGGGGCGCGCGCAGCTGCCTGCCGCAGGCTAACTTTAGCGGAGACGAAGAAGAGTAAAGGAGAACAGTATGGAGTCGGTAACTCTATCGTTACCTGAAGCTTATGACCTGGCGCTGGAGGTACTCAGCGCCAATGGATTTAGCGCCGACCACGCGGCGGCGATTGCCCGCAATGTGACCGCCGGGGAGCGCGACGGCTGCGCTTCCCACGGCCTGTGGCGGCTGTTGGGCATTGTCGATACCCTGCGCAAAGGTAAGGTATCGCCCGATGCCGAGCCGCAGATCCATGACCAGGCGCCGGCGATTGCGCGGGCGGACGCCGGGGGCGCTTTTTCATTGCTGGCCTACGAGCGCGCGCTGCCGCTGCTGCTGGAGAAGGCGCGCCACAATGGCATTGCGGCGCTGGCAATCAATCGCTGCGTTCATTTTTCCGCGCTGTTTGCCGATATTGAGCCGTTGACCGAGGCAGGGCTGGTAGGGCTGGCCTGTACGCCAAGCCACGCCTGGGTCGCCCCGGCGGGCGGCACACGTCCGCTGTTCGGCACCAACCCCATCGCCTTCGGCTGGCCGCGGCAGGATAAGCCGCCGTTTATTGTTGATATGGCGACCAGCGCCGCGGCGCGCGGCGAGATCCAGCTGCATCAGCGCAGCGGCAAAGCGCTACCGGAAGGCTGGGGAATCGACAGTCAGGGACAGCCAACGACCGATGCCGCAGAGGTGCTGAACGGCGCGATGTTGACTTTCGGCGGCCATAAGGGCTCGGCGCTGGCGGCAATGGTTGAGCTGTTGGCCGGGCCGCTTATCGGCGATATGACCAGCGCCGAATCGCTGGCGTGGGATAACGGCGCGGGCGGTCTCCCCTACGGCGGTGAGCTGATTCTGGCGCTGGATCCGCAGCGTTTTCTCGGCGCACAGGCACCAGAGCAGCTGGCGCGCGCCGAAACGCTGTTCATGGGTATGCAGGAACAAGGGGCGCGGCTGCCGGGCGAGCGGCGTTTTGCCTGCCGCCAGCAGAGTGAACGGCAGGGGGTCATTATCAGTCGTTCATTGCATGATGAGATTTGCGCCTTGCGCCAGGGCGGGTAAGGCGCGAAGCGCCGCCGCCGGGACATCCCCCGGTTTTCCTACGCTTAGCCGGGCTACCGAACGTCGCGGGTTGTGTAGCCCGGGTAAGGCGCGAATCGCCGCCCCCGGGACATACCCCGGCTTGCGCTACGCTTAGCCGGGCTACCGAACATCGCGGGTTGTGTAGCCCGGGTAAGGCGCGAAGCGCCGCCACCCGGGATGCCTGTCAAAACAGCGTGTCGAGCTCGTCCAGCACGTTGTAGTCGTCATCGACCAGCAGCAACGTCTTCCACTTATCAAAGGTCAGACACGGGTGCGAGGTGCCGAACAGCAGAATATCGCCGACCTGCACATCGCTGCCCGGCGCCAGGCGCAGCATACAGTGCTGATCCATGATGCCGGTGCTGACGATCGACTCCGCGCGCAGCGCTAACTCCTGGCCATTACGATAATGGGCGATCGGTTGCGGCAGCCCGGCGTCGAAAGCGCAGTCGCGCTTGCCGAAATTCACTACCGCGCGATCCGCCTCCGGCACCGATTGCACCATCGCCATCAGCTCCAGCGCTGAAGTGAGATCGCCGGCGAGATCGCAGGCAATCGGATCGCGGGCGATCAGCGCTTGTTGGGCGAGATCGTAGATCCCGCGATCGTGGGTGATATAACAGCCAGGGCGGATGACGATACGGCAGCGGCGCGGTTTTGCCGCCGCCAGCCAGATGTTGCACACCACGTCATACCAGACGGTGCCCGCGCCGGTGAGAATAAATTCGCCGTCAACCAGCGGCTCCATGCGGCAGGCAAGCGCCGCGGCCTGCTGTAACAGCGCTTCCACCTGCGGCTGCGGATCGTCGCCGTGCAGCACCCCTTCATACAATTCCAGTCCGCGTAGCCGTAGCCCCGGCAGGTCGCTTACCCGCTGCGCCAGCGCCAGCGCGTCATCAACGCTACGACAGCCGCAGCGCCCGCCGGGCACACCAAGTTCAATCAGCACATCCAGCGTTTGTCCCTGGTCTGCGAAGAATGCGGAGAGGTTGCGCACGTTGACCTCGCTATCGACGCAGCAGATAAAATCCACCGCCCGATAGTGGGCTTTTAGCTGCGCGACCACCTGCATATTGGCTTTGCCGACCAGCTGATTGACCATCAGGACGCGTTGGATGCCGCTGGCCATTGCCGCGCTAGCCTGCCAGGCGCTGCCCACGCCGATCCCCCACGCCCCCGCTCGCTGCTGCGCCTGAAATATCCATGGCGTCATTGTCGTTTTACCATGCGGCGCCAGCGATACGCCGCGGGCGTCGGCGTAACGCTGCATCCATGAAATATTATTTTCCAGCGCCGACTTTTTTAGCAGCGCGGCGGGTAGACAGACCTCTTCCGCCAGCAGATTAGCCGGCGCGGACATGAGGGCGGATTTGTGCGGGATGAGCGGTGCTGAATGGTATTTCATAACACTATCCTTTCAGGGTTTATAATCGGTTAGTCGCTTGGTATCATTTATAACTATTTGATAAATATATTTTTAATATAAAAATGTTATTCGTTTTGAATAAAAGTATCACAAAACGATCTGAGTTTTGCGTAGTTTTCCACTGTTTTTTGCGCTTGTAAATGGTTAACTTATCGGCATGTCGAAAGGGAGTAATTGCTATGAAAGTTGACTGGCTTTTCAAAAACGTCACGGTGATCGACGGGAGCGGCGGGCCGCAATACCGTGCTGATGTGGCGGTGAAGGGCGATCGAATTATGGCTATCGCCCCGGCGCTGGACGTTGCGGCGGAGCAGGTGATTGATGGCCAGGGGCGGGTACTGGCGCCGGGCTTTATTGATGTGCATACCCATGATGATATCAACGTGATCCGCATGCCGGAGTACTTGCCGAAGCTCAGCCAGGGGGTGACGACGGTGATCGTCGGCAACTGCGGGATCAGTGCGGCGACCGCCACCATGCGGGGGGAAGTGCCGGACCCGATGAATCTCCTCGGCGAGCAGCAACACTTTATCTATCCCACCGTGGAGGCTTATGCCCATGCGGTGGAGGCGGCGCGACCGTCGCTGAATGTCGGCACGTTAATCGGTCACACCGCGCTGCGTAATAACCATATGGACGATCTGTTTCGTCCGGCGAACGAGACGGAAATCGCCGGCATGCGCGTACAGCTACGCGATGCGCTGCGCCAGGGAGCATTAGGGCTCAGTACCGGGCTGGCCTACGCCAGCGCCTTCCAGTCGACCACCGAGGAGGTGATGGCGCTGGCGGAAGAGCTGGCGGCCGGGAAGGGCGTCTATACCACCCATTTACGTTCAGAGTTTGAGCCGATTCTCGAGGCGCTGGACGAAGCCTTCCGTATTGGCCGTCACGGCAACGTGCCGGTGGTGGTTTCGCACCACAAGTGCGCCGGGGCAAAAAACTGGGGGCGTACCAAAGAGACGCTGGCGTTTTTCGATGAGATGCGCCAGCAGCAGGATATCGCCTGCGACTGTTATCCCTATTCAGCCAGCTCATCGACGCTGGATATGAAACAGGTGACCGACGAGTTTGATATCGTGATTACCTGGTCTGAAGCGCAGCCGGAGCAGGCGGGGAAAACGCTGCAGCAGATCGCCGATGAGTGGCAGGTGAGCCTGCACGACGCCGCGGCGCGGCTGATGCCGGCGGGCGCTATTTATCACAACATGGATGAGCAGGACGTACGGCGGGTGATGCGCTATCCGGTCACCATGATTGGCTCTGACGGGCTGCCGAACGATCCGATGCCGCATCCGCGCCTGTGGGGCGCCTTCCCGCGGGTGCTCGGCCACTATAGCCGCGACGAGCAGCTATTCCCGCTGACTACCGCGGTACACAAGATGACCGGGCTGTCGGCGGCGCGCTTCCAGCTGGCGGATCGCGGGCTGGTGAAAATTGGCTACTTTGCCGACCTGGTGCTGTTTGACCCGCAGACGGTGCGCGATGTCGCCAGTTTCTCCGACCCGAAACGACCGGCGGACGGCATTGAGGCGGTGATGGTCAACGGCGTGATGAGCTACGGCAGTGATAAGAAAATTACCGGACGGGCAGGGCGTTTCCTACGTCGTCGGATGGACTAAGGAGTTGAGTATGAGTATCAAGCGTTATGGCGTAGAAGGCGGTACCGGTACCGGCGGGCAGCACCTGCCGTTCGCGCGGGCGGTGGAAGCGGGAGGCTGGCTGTACGTTTCCGGCCAGACGCCGATGAAGGACGGGGAAGTGGTGGAAGGCGGGATTGTCGACCAGTCGCGTCTGGCGATTCAGAACTGCGTAGATATCATGACCGAAGCGGGCTACACCCTGGCCGACGTGGTACATGTTAAAGTGATCCTCACCGATGCGCGCTATTTTCAGTCGTTCAATAAGGTATTTCGCGAGTTCTTTGGCGACAACCCGCCTGCCCGCATCTGCTGCGTAGCGGACCTGGTGGTGGATTGTAAAGTCGAAGTGGATGTGACCTGTTTTAACGCTGCGCGACAATAACGCTCGAAACCTAACATAAATCCCTCCCTTTGCGGGAGGGAGCATCAAAAAAGTGTGATATCGGCACCAGAGTGAATAAATAAATCGGTGCCACTGGGTTCGCTATGCCTTTTTTCAGGCATGGTTCCTGTTAACTCATAATATTCAGCGGCACGAATATTATTTATTACGTCTGGATGTGAGCCATGAATAATATGTCATTTATGATTTGGTTTTCCGTTTATGCCTGCGCGATGATTACCTTAGGCTGGTACGTTTCGCGCAAACAGAAAACCGGCGAAGACTTTTTACTTGGCGGCCGTTCGCTGCCGATGATCCTCACTCTCGGTTCGGCGGTCGGCACCATGGTAGGGACCGGTTCCAGCGTCGGCGCCGTCGGCTTTGGCTACAGCAACGGCTGGGCCGGGATGCTTTACGGCCTCGGCGGCGCGGTGGGGATTCTGCTGGTGGCATGGTTATTCGCGCCGGTACGTAAACTTCGCTTCATGACCATGAGTGAAGAAATGTCGTATTACACTGGCGGCAGTAAAATTATAAAAAACCTCGTCGCAATACTTATTTTTATTGCCTCTATAGGCTGGCTGGGGGCGCATATATTAGGCGGCGGATTATACCTGGCGTGGGCCAGCGGCATTGATATTAATGTCGCGAAAATTATTATCGCGCTGGCTTTTGTGGTTTATGTCGGTATTGGCGGCTATTCCGCAGTCGTGTGGATCGATACCATTCAATCGATCGTGCTGTTCGTGGGCTTTATTTTAATGGCGATACTGGCGGTTCATCACGTTGGCGGCTGGAGCCATATTCAGCAGGCCGTCGATCCGGCGGCGCAAAGCCTGTTCGCGGTCGATAAATTAGGCGCGTTGCCGGCGCTATCATTGGCGATGGTGATCGGCGTCGGCGTGCTGGCGACGCCTTCTTATCGCCAGCGTATTTACTCGGCGAAGACCGTCTACTCGGTGCGCCAGTCCTTTACCATTACCGGCCTGCTGTATCTGGGCTTCTCCTTCCTGCCGGCGATCATCGGTATGGCGGTATGGACCATGAACCCGCAGCTGGAGAACAGCGGCTTCGCTTTCTTGTTTGCCACTCAGATGCTGCCGCCGGTGCTGGCGATGGCGATCCTGATTGCCGGGATGTCGGCCAATATGTCTTCCGGTAGCTCTGATGCCATCGCCGCGGTGTCCATCATGCTGCGCGACCTCTACACCCTGGTGACCGGCCATATGCCCGCGCCGGAGAAAGCCATTCGCCTGTCGCGGATCTTCCTGGTTCTGGTGATTGCGCTGGCGCTGCTGTTTGCCCTGACCTCCAACGACATCATCAGCTACATCACCAAAATGATCTCAATGATTATGTCCGGGATGTTTATCTGCACCATGCTTGGCCGTTTCTGGACACGCTTTAACTGGCAGGGCGCGGTCGCCGCGCTGGCCGGCGGCGCCGGGGCATCGGTTGCGGTGCTGGTGGATAGCGACTGGCTGGCGTTCTGGGGCAACCCGTGTATTCCGGCGGTGCTGACGAGCCTGGTGGCTTCGGTTGTGGTGACGTTACTGACCCCGGCCAGCAGCATGAGCCGCGAGCAGGCGCTGGAGATGATTACCCGCGAGCGTGAAAGCCGCCCAACGCCGCCGCCGCTGCCGATTGGCAAACGTCATACCTCACGCGGGTAAGGGGCAATCATGAACGAGTATATTGCCGTCGATTGGGGCTCCACCCAGCTGCGGGCATGGCGGATGCGTGATGGCGAATGCATCGACAAGCTGAAACTGCCCTGCGGCGTCACGCGTCTGAACGGGCAGCGCGCCGAAGCGGTATTTCAGCAGCAGCTGGCGCCGTGGCGCGGCGACCCCGCGCTGCCGGTGGTGATGGCGGGCATGATCGGCAGCGATGCCGGTTGGCAACCGGTGCCTTATCTGGCCTGCCCGCTGGCGCTGGAGGCGCTCAACGGTCAGTTATATGAGGTGGCGGAAAAAGTGTGGATCGTGCCGGGGCTGAAAGTGGCGCAGGCTGCAGATTACGACGTAATGCGCGGTGAAGAAACGCAGCTGCTGGGCGCCTGGCAACTGATGCCCGCGGAGTGTTACGTGATGCCCGGCACCCACTGCAAATGGGTGCAGGTGCAAAACGGCGTGGTGCGCCAGTTCGCCACGGCGATGACCGGCGAACTGCATCACCTGCTGCTTAACCATTCGCTGCTCGGCCAGCAACTGCCTGCGCAGTTGCCGGATGAAGCCGCTTTCGCCCTCGGTATGGAAAAAGGGTTAAATCAGCCGGCGTTATTGTCCGGGCTTTTTAGCGCCCGCGCCGCGCGGGTGTTAGGCGCGCTGGCGGCGACTTCGGTGAGCGATTATCTCTCCGGGCTGTTGATTGGCGCGGAGGTGGCGACATTCAGCGAACGCTATCGCGCCAGCCGCGTGGCGCTGGTTGGTGAGCACTCGCTCAACGCCCGTTATCAGCAGGCGATGGCGGCGCGTGGGTTAGCCGTTTCCTGTTGCTCCGGCGAGGCGGCGTTTCTTTCGGGTATAGCGAGGATGATTGATGGACAAGATTAAGCTGGTGGCGATTTTACGCGGCATTCAACCCGCTGAGGCGGCAGATCATATTGAGACGCTAATAAATGCAGGCTTTCGCTATATCGAAATCCCGCTCAATTCGCCGGACTGGCAGCAAAGTATTCCGGCGATGGTGCGTCAGTTTGGCGAGCGGGCGATGATTGGCGCGGGAACGGTGCTGAAGGTTGAACAGGTTGATTTTCTCGCTGAAGCCGGGGCGAAACTTATCGTGACGCCCAATACGGCCCCGGCGGTGATCCGCCGCGCGGTAGATAAGGGGATGCTGGTGTGCGCCGGCTGCGCGACGGCCTCCGAGGCGTTTAGCGCGCTGGATGCCGGGGCGCAATGGCTGAAAATCTTTCCGTCATCAGCATTCGGCGCGGACTATATTCGCGCGCTGAAAGCGGTGTTGCCGCCGGAGGTTCCGGTGCTGGCGGTCGGCGGCGTGACGCCGGAAAATCTGGCGACCTGGATACAAGCGGGGTGCGCCGGTGCCGGTCTGGGCAGCGATCTTTATCGCGCCGGACAGGCCGTGGAACGTACCCGCGAGCAGGCGGAGAGGTTTATCTCCGCCAGTAAAAGTTAGTCCCCCAGCGGCTGCCGATCGACGCCGCCGCGGTGGCTGTCGAGCGCCAGCTTAATACGGCGTAATTTGCCTTTTGCCTGGGTTTTGTTGGCCATCGCCAGTTCGGTGGCCAGCACATCGACCATCGCCAGCATCGCGTAACGGGAAGTGCTGGGCTTAAAGATATAGTCGTTTTCCCGTACCAGCAGCGGTAGCACCAGATCCGCCTGTTCAGCCAGCGGCGTTCCGGCGGGGGTAATCGCAATAACCTTCGCGCCGTACTGGCTGGCAATCGCCGCGCTCTCAATGATTTCCCGGGTATAGCCGCCCAGAGACAGCACGATCACCACATCTTGCGGCGTCACCGCCGAGCTCATCATGCGTACCAGCAGACCATCGCTCTGGCTGACTACCGGCAGACCGAGGCGAAACAGGCGATACTGAATTTCCTGAGCGCAGATGGTCGAACCGCCGCCCATCCCCAGGGCGAGGATCTGCCGCGCATCGCTCAGCCAGCTCACCGCGCGCTTCAGCGCCTCGATATCCAGCGCCCGCCGGTTGGTCTCCAGTACGCTGATGATTGACTCATAGATCCCCTGGACGCCTTCGAGATCCGGAACATCGAGGATAAACCGCTGGCCGACCGCAAGAGATTGCGCAAGCTTCATCTTCAGCTCGCGGACGTCTTTACAGCCGAGCGCCCGGGCAAAACGGGTGACCGAAGCCTGGCTGGTTTGCGTCAGTCGCGCTATCTCGGCGATGGGCAGCTCCGCCGCCGCCGCGACATCATCGAGAATAAACTGCGCAATGCGTTTTTCGGTCGCCGTGAGTTCCACAAAGCGATCGGTTATGCAGGAAATAATATCGATTGACCAGGACATACGGTAACAACGGGTAAGTTTTGAATGGTACTTTGTACCATATTGCGCCGCTGAAATCAGTGCTGAAGTCTACAACGCCAGGCGCATGGCGCAGCGCGACTCGGGCGGCAGGCCGTGCCGGGTCTCCTGTTCCCTTTTTGCCGCCAGCCCGGCGGGCAGGGTCAGCTCATCGAGCATGGCGAATCCCAGACGGGTATAAAACGGCGCATTCCACGGCACCTCGCGGAAGGTGGTGAGGGTTACCGCCGGGTAGCCCATCTGCCGTGCGCTCTCGATAACCCGCTCCAGCAGCATCCGGCCGATGCCCTGTTGCTGCCAGGCCTGGTGGACGGCGACTTCGACGATAAATAACGCATCGTCGAGCGGTTCGGTCAGAATAAAGCCAACGGGTTGCCCGGCGGCTACCGCCAGCAGGCTATGCTCCGTTTCCAGATAATCATGATGGCGCGCAACGCTAATCACCTCGCTGTCCGCCAGCCAGGCGAGAGAAGGGATCTGGCGAAATGCCTGGGCGGCAGAACGTTCAATGGCGGGCAGAAGGGCGATATCGCTCTCCTGAGTCAGGCGTAATACGGCACCGGCAGTTATAGTGTTAGTTTTCATCACCTCAGCATAGCAGCCTTCGGGAGAAAAGTATGGAGCTGACCGCCGTTCCCGCCACGCAGTTCAGCAGCGTGCAGTTAACGGATATTCTCAACGCCTGTTTTGAAGCCTACCTGGTGCCTGTTACCCAGTCGGTAGAGGGATTTGTTCAGCGTTTTAGCGCCGAGGGGATGAGCCTGGTCGATTCCCGCGTCTGGCTGGCCGGAGATGAACCGGCGGCGATCGCGATCGTCGCGCGCCGGGGGAGTGCCGCTCGCCTGGCGGCCTTTGCCCTGCGCCCGGCCTGGCGCGGCAAAGGCCTGGGCCGGAAACTGATGCAGGAGCTGCTGATGCTTTTGCAACAGCAGGGGATCGAGACGGTATTCCTGGAGGTGATCCGCGATAACCATGCGGCCGTCGCGCTGTATCAGTCGCTGGGCTTTACGCGACGCTATGGGCTCTGCGGCTACCTGAGTACAGAACTTCTGGCCCCGGTGCCGGGCGTATTGCAGCTTTATCCCACCCTGTCCCTGCTTCGGCGCGCCATTGAGGAGAGTAACAGCCAGCTTCCCTGGCTGCTGGATCCGCTTACCTTCGCCACTCTGCCATGTCAGGTCGTGACGCTGGAACAGCGCGCCTTCGCGGTTCTAACGACGGCGGGCTCGCGCCCTGTACTGTCGTTTTTGTGGGTGGAGCCCGCCGCCCGCCGCCAGGGGCTGGCGCGTGAGCTGCTGATGGCGCTGGCGCAGGAGTTCCCGGGCATTGGTACTTCGGTGACGGTCCCGGAAACTTTTACGCCGCTGTTTGCCGCGGCCGGCTATGCCGCTTTGACACTACAACAGTATGAGATGAGCGCAACGATGAATGCCCTGCGGTCGGCAGGGCGTTAAGATTTAGTCGTTACGCGGATCGCTAATTGGCTGCCGAACCAGGAAAATGTAGGCCAGCGCGCCGAGAGCGGTCACACAGCCGCATATAACCAGCGCCAGCTGGAAGGAATGGGTGGTATCGACAATAAATCCGGTCACCACCGGTGCAAATGAAGCGCAGATAAAGCTGGCGAAATTCTGAATACTGCCGACGGAAGCCGTCATTCTTGATGCCACGGCGACGTGGATCAATCCCCAGCAGGACGTTCCGGCAAAATGAATGCAGAACAACGCCATACCGATTAACAACACCGCCGCGAAAGAGGTAGTGGCATGCGGCACGATCAGTGTAAACGCCGCGGAGCAGAACATCCCGGCAATGATGCAGATCTTGCGGCTTTTGATCGGTGCCATGCCGCCTTTGACCAGCCAGTCGGTGACGTAGCCATTGATCAGCATACCGGCGGCACCAAACAGGAAAGGAATTGCGGCCATAAATCCGGTACTTTTCAGATCGAGGTTATACGCTGTTTGCAGGTAGCCCGGCAGCCAGGCCAGATACAGCCACGCGGTATAATTGATGCCGCTGAAGCCGAGCATCATTCCCCACATGGTTTTGTTTTTAAACAGGCTGCGCCATTCGGCAAAGCTCAGCGGGTCGCGGCGAACGTTGACGCTTCCGGCGTTAAGGTACGCCTGTTCATCGGCGGTGAGGGGGAGATCCTCCCGGTTGCGATAAAGCATATACCAGCCGATAGCGATAAAGATCCCTAGTATGCCGATAGTGATAAACATCCAGCGCCAGCCCATCATCAGCATCATTGCGGCAAGGATCGGTGGACTGACCGCGACACCGATCGTCGAGGCGGCGTTGAAGAAGCCCATTGGGCGACCGCGCTCTTTAATATTAAACCAGTCGTTGATCACCTTGACGCCGCAGGGGTTCATTGGCGCTTCGCCGATCCCCATGCCGATGCGAACCAGGACGAACTGGGTAAAGCTGTGCACCATCCCGGAGAGCGCCTGAAATAGTGACCAGAAAAACATACCCAGCCCTAGCATGATGCGTGGACCTTTGCGGTCCAGCAGAGGGCCGCAGGGCAGTTGCGCAATGCCATAGGCTAGAGAAAAAACCGATAACAGCGCCCCGATTTCAGTGGCGTTGAGCCCTAACTCCTGGTGAATCGTTAAGTTTGCCACGGACAATGAACTTCGGTCGAGGTAGTTAATCACCGCCGCCAAAAATAACAGAATCATTGCCGTTGTTTGAATCTTTTTAATACGAGAGCTACGTTGTAGCGTATTTTCTAAGGGAACTGAAAGGGGTTCCGCTTTCCCCTCTTTAAAGTCGGTCTGCGGGTCTATGGTTATATTTTGTGATTCCACGCCTGACTCCTGATTATTATGTTTGAACGCCAAGTAACAACGAATGGTTTAAAGACCACCCACATATTTCACAGTAAAGTAAGTCGACTTGTTTTCAGCATAAATAACCTTTTTGAGGGCGCCGGATTACGTTTTTGGATTTGTGCTGTTGCTAATCATTTTCTGTTTTTAATCGGTACTTAATGCGCCAGCGATTCACTTTGCTTGATAGAGTTAATCATGGATTGCTTCGCGGTGTTCAGGTGGTTACGTAGCGCCAGGTTGGCATCCAGATCGCTGCGACAGATGAGTGCGCTCAGGATAGTCATATGTTCGTCAATAGCGATGATATTGCGCTGTTTAAGGTCGCTTTCATCCCACTGATAGTGGAAGTGAAAGATCACGGAGATAATCTCAAGGGATTGATTAAAAAATATATTATCCGCGGCGGAAAGCAGCAGCGAATGAAAATCACGATCGAGCTGGGAGAACATACGAAAGCTGTCGCCAATGCTGTCCCGCAGAGTGCGGTGGCGCTCAAGCAGGGTTTTGGCCTGCAGCCAGCGGGCATCGCTGTCCGGCAGATTAAGAAAGTGTTGAAGTGCGTGAGTTTCCAGCATTTCCCGCAATTCGAACAGTTGTTCGGCCCAGGATTGCTCAAATTTCTTCATGTTCCACTGGCCGCGTTTTTCGCTTTCAATCAGGTTGTAGCGGCTGAATTTCAGTAAAAACTCTCTGACCACGACCGGGCTGACGCCCGCGGCACGCGCCAGTTGCAGCTCGGAGAACCGCTCTCCGGCGCGTAACTGGCGTTGGTTAATCATGGTGAAAAACGCTTGTTCAAAGAGACGGTTTTGTTCGGCCAGCGAGGCGCTGGAACTATCGAAGCCGTCCTGTACTTCCGGTTGACGAAGGATCTGGTAGTCGTGATTGACCTGGCTCAGGACGCCGCGCTCGCATAAGTGGCAAAGGATATGGCGCACCGTGGTGCGGCTGATGTTATACATTTCCGCCAGTGCGCTTTGCGAGGGGAGCGGCGAGGGGATAAAGCCGCGCGCCATGTCGTTGATGACCTGGTTAATAACATTGTGACGAAGGTTTTGTGAGCGACTCATAACGTTTTCCTTTTTTATCCATTAAAACCGGATTTAAAACAGTTTTGTGCGCGATATTTCACAGATTTTGCAATGACTTTCACTCTACTTCTATTTTTCATCGATATCTAAGCCAACAAATACGGAGGCAATTATTATGACGTCGATGAATACTTTAGTGTGTCAGGAACCTAAAAAATTACACTGGGAAAAACGCCAGATTCCCATTCCCGGCGATGATGAAGTGCTCATTAAAATAAAGGCGGTGGGGATTTGCGGGACAGATATTCATGCATGGGGCGGCAATCAGCCTTTTTTTAGCTATCCGCGTGTTCTTGGTCATGAAATATGCGGTGAGATAATTGGGCTGGGTAAAAATATTCTTAATTTGAAGAGTGGCCAACAGGTTGCTGTGATTCCCTATGTCGCCTGCCGCCACTGCCCGGCCTGTCTGAGCGGCCGGACAAACTGCTGTGAGAACATTTCGGTGATCGGGGTGCATCGCGACGGCGGGTTTAGCGAATACCTCTGCGTTCCGGTAAACAATCTGCTGGTGGTGGATGATGTCGACCCTGAAGCTGTAGCGTTGATTGAGCCATTCGCCATTAGCGCCCACGCGGTGCGTCGCGCAGCGATCCAGCCGGGAGATCAGGTACTGGTGGTCGGCGCGGGTCCGATTGGGCTCGGGGCAGCGGCGATCGCTAAGGCTGACGGCGCACAGGTGGTGGTGGCGGATACCAGCCCGGCGCGGCGCGATCATGTGGCACAACATCTCGGCCTGACCACCCTCGATCCCTCCGATCCACTGTTTACCGAGCAACTGTCGGCCACGTTTGACGGTTCTCTGGCGCAGAAAGTGATTGACGCGACGGGAAATCAGCAAGCAATGAACAACACCGTTAATTTAATCCGTCACGGCGGCAGCATCATTTTTGTTGGTCTGTTTAAGGGGGAACTGCAGTTCTCTGACCCTGAATTTCATAAGAAAGAGACGACGATGATGGGGAGTCGTAATGCGACAGAAGAGGATTTTGCCAAGGTCGGGCGGCTGATGACTGAAGGGAAAGTGACCGCCAGGATGATGCTGACCCACCGTTACGACTTCAAATCGCTGGCGGAAATTTACGAAAGCGAGGTGATTAACAATCGTCAGCTGATCAAAGGCGTTATTCATTTTTAGCAGGGAAGCTCATGAAAACCTTAAACCGACAAAACTTTCCAGGACCTCAGTATCCGACCCGTGCGATTCAGTTCGGCGAGGGCAATTTCCTGCGGGCATTTATTGACTGGCAGCTGGATCTGCTGAATGAGAAAACCGATCTGGCGACGGGCGTCACCATTGTTCGCCCGATCAACACCGTTTTTCCGCCGTCGTTAAATACTCAGGACGGGCTGTATACCACGGTGATCCGCGGGTTGAATGAACGCGGCGAGGCGGTGAGCGAGGCGCGGATTATCCGCTCCGTTAATAATGAGATCAATCCCTGGCAGGATTTTGCTGGCTACCTGGCGCTGGCCCGTGACCCGGAGATTGCATTTGTGTTTTCAAACACCACCGAAGCGGGGATTAGCTATCACGCCGGGGACCGGCCTGACGATATGCCGCCGGTCAGCTTCCCGGCGAAGCTGACCCAATTGCTTCTTGAGCGGTTCCGTCATTTCAACGGCGCAGCGGATAAGGGCTGGACAATAATCCCTTGTGAACTGATTGACTATAATGGCGAAGCACTGAAGGCGTTGGTGCTGCGCTATGCTAAAGAATGGCAGTTGCCAACGGCATTCAGCGACTGGGTTGAAACTGCCAATACATTTTGTTCAACGCTGGTTGACCGCATCGTCACCGGCTATCCGCGCGAGGAAGCGGAAAAGCTGGAGGCGGAGCTCGGCTACCATGATGCTTTCCTGGATACTGCCGAATACTTTTGGTTATTTGTAATCCAGGGGCCGCAGGGGCTGGCGGAAATGCTGCGGCTGGATCGCTGCCCGCTGAATATTCGTATCGTAGAGGATATCCGGCCCTATAAAGCGCGCAAGGTTGCCATTCTTAACGGCGCGCATACCGCGCTGGTGCCGGTAGCATGGCTGTGTGGGGTGGATACGGTTGGCGAAGCGATGCGGGACGAAGCCATTCGCCATTATGTCCAGCAGACGATTGATGAAGAGATTATCCCGGCGCTCGATTTACCGGCCGAGGAGCTTCGTCAGTTTGCCGATGCGGTCACCGGGCGCTTTCTTAATCCCTATATTCGCCATCAATTGCTCGCCATCGCCCTGAACGGCATGACTAAATTTCGTACCCGGATCTTGCCGCAGCTGCTGACGACTATCCGCCAGCACGGCGCGATCCCGCCGCGGCTAACGTTTGCTCTGGCGGCGCTCATCGCCTTCTATCGCGGTCAGCGTGACGGACAGACGTATCCGCTACAGGATGACGAAGTTTGGTTAACCCGCTTTGCTGAAGGATGGGCTCAGGTGGCGAACGGCAGCCCGCTGCATGAACTGGTCACAGAAGTCCTGCAGGATGCTGCGCACTGGGGTGAGGATCTGACGGCCATTCACGGCCTTGCCGACCAGGTCACGCGCTATCTGGAAATGATTTTGCGCGCGGGTATGCGCGAGGCCCTGTCGCGGCTGTAGTCGGTTTGTTGTGCGGCGCCCGCGGATTGGGGCGTCGTTTTTTTTTGTGCTCTGAACCGCAAAAAATGAATTAAGCGCCAACGGTTGGCGGATTTCCCGCATCATATCCCTTCGTAATGGCGAAGAGGGGGATGCGATGCGTAAAACGGAACTGTTGGCTTTTTTGCAAAATCAGACCGATTTTTTCGATCCGGATAACCTGAGCGAGGTCTTTACCGCCAGCTGGCTGGCCCGGCGTTTCGCGATGCAAAGAAATACCGCCAGCCATTATCTCAATCAGCTGGTCGCTCAGGACGTGCTGGTGAAAATCAACACCCGGCCGGTCTATTTTCTGCATAAAAAAGCCTTTTGCCAGCAGTTCTACCCGCTTTCCCGCGGTGAGTATGCCAGCATGGCGGAGTTACTCGCGGAGAGCGACCGCCAGCCGGAGCAGGCGGACCATTTTTCGTTGCTGACCGGGCATGACGGCAGCCTGCGTAAACCGATTGAGCAGATGAAAACCGCGCTGTTTTATCCTAACGGCGGGCTACCGCTGCTTATTACCGGCGACAGCGGGACCGGCAAAAGCTATATGGCTGAGCTGATGCATGAGTTCGCCATCGCCCAGGGGCTGCTGGCGCCCGATGCCCCCTTTGTGAGCTTTAACTGCGCGCAGTATGCGAGTAATCCGGAGCTGCTGGCCGCCAACCTGTTTGGCTACGTCAAAGGCGCGTTTACCGGTGCGCAGAGCGATAAAGCGGGGGCGTTTGAGGCGGCAAACGGCGGGATGCTGTTTCTCGATGAGGTCCATCGCCTGGATGCTCAGGGGCAGGAGAAGCTGTTCACCTGGCTGGATCGTAAGGAGATCTACCGGGTGGGGGAGACCGCACAAGGCTTGCCGATTTCGCTGCGGTTGGTGTTTGCCACCACCGAAGATATTCACAGCACTTTTCTCACCACCTTCCTGCGCCGAATTCCGATCCTGGTTAGCTTGCCCGATCTTCAACACCGTAGCCGCGAGGAGAAGGAGGCGCTAACGCTACAGTTTTTCTGGCAGGAGGCGCGCACGCTTGCCGCCCGGCTGCAACTAACGCCGCGACTGTTGCAGGTCCTGACGCAGTATGTTTATCGGGGCAACGTCGGCGAGCTGAAGAATGTGGTGAAATACGCCGTGGCGTCAGCCTGGGCCAGGTCTCCGGGCCGCGAAATGCTGACCGTGAGGCTGCACGATCTGCCGGAGAATGTCATGGCCGCGACGCCAGCGCTCAGCGAAGCGATGGGCCAGCAGGAGCCGCTGCTTATCGAGCCGCAGACCAGCCTGGTCTGGCTGCTGCGTGCGCGCGACCCGGTACAGGGGCTGATCTATGACGTTCAGTGTCGGGTTCTGGCGCAGTATGAAGCGGTGCTGAATAAAAAAACGGTCTGGGAAGAGGCGCAAAGGAGCATGGGGGAAGAGATTGAAACCCTCTTCGATCGGCTGATCTTTGATAATCATGACTCCAGTAGCCCGCAGATGCTGCTGCTGATCGCTCATCAGGTTCGGGAGGAGTATTATCGCCTGGAAAAGCGCTTCAATATCCAGTTTAACGGCAACTGCCTCTACGCCCTGAGCCACTACCTGATCCACCGATCCCGACAGGCGCAGTCCACGATAAACAATGAAAAAGCCCGCCAGCTGGAGGACTTCCTGGTACAGAAGTTTCCGCTGCTGTATCGCTTTTGCGAAGCGATCCTCGGTGCGTTGACGCTGAAGCTGGATATTGAACCCCAGCGTATCGACCTGCTGCTGTTAGTGCTGTGGTTCCACAAGAATGGCGCCATCAGCCAGCAGCAGGTGACCCGGGCGATAATTCTCGCTCACGGTTACGCTACCGCCAGCAGCATCGCCAACGTGGCGAACCGCTTGCTGAAAAGCCAGCTCTTTGAGTCATTCGATATGCCGCTGGACGTGACGCCGGAGGCTATCGCTAACCAGGTGATGGCCTACATAGAGAGCCATGCCCTGGCATCAGGATTGATAATCCTGGTCGACATGGGATCGCTGAACGCCATTCACCGCCATTTTAATCGTCGCCTGAGTACGCCGATGGCGATCATCAACAATGTCTCCACCGGTATGGCGATGTACGTCGGGGAGCGCATTTTGCAGGGCGTTATGCTGGAAGATATCGTCCGCGAGATCGGCGATGACCTTGCGGTTGAGCACCAGCTCTATTACCCGCAAACCGATAAGCCGCGGGCGATTTTAACCACCTGCGCGACCGGTCTGGGCGCGGCGGCGAATCTGTCGGCGCTGTTAAAAGCCAGCATTCCTGAAGCGCTTGGCATTGATATTGTGGCCTGCGATGTGGAGACCCTTGCCGATCCCGCGCGACGGGAGCCGATGCTAAGCCGCTATGAGGTGCTGGCGATCGTCGGTACCCTGGATCCGCATCTTGCCGATCTACCCTGGATCTCGCTGGATTCGCTGATCTCTGGCGAAGGGAGTCGTCCGCTGATGCGCATTTTTGGCGAACTGGCGACGGCGGAGCAGGTCAGCGAGATCAACAACCTGATCCTGAAAAACTTTTCGCTGCGCCGGGTGATCGAGTCGGTGACGATCCTCGATACGGCTAAGGTGATCAACCAGGTTGAGCAGTTTTTGCTGCGCTATGAGCATCTGGCCGGGCGCGATGTACCTAACGATCGTAAGGTCGCGCTGTATGTGCATATCAGCTGTCTGATAGAGCGATTAATTCGTCACGCTTCCCCAGCCCAATACACTGGAGGGCAGTGTCCGGATCGCGAGCTGGCTACGCTACGCGAGGCCTTTAGTGTCATAGAGAGCGGGTATAGTGTCAAAATTCCCGTTGTAGAGCTCTGCTACATTCACGATATCCTGACGCGGGAAACGGAATTTATTCAGGAAGATCAAGACTTTTAACACATCTCTTCTTTTTTATCCTTGCGTTAGCCGACGCGCCACTGTTTCTGGCACGTCGGTTGCAATTAAGAAAGCAGTGGAATGCGCTTTCGAGGTAAGGATGAAACGACACTATATTTTTGCCAGCCATGGCAGCTTTGCTAACGGTTTGTTGAACTCCGTGGAACTGATCCTCGGTAAACAACCCGATATACATACCTTGTGTGCCTACGTGGAAGAAGAGGCCGATCTGACGCAGCAGGTGGAAGCGCTAATGGCGCGTTTCCCGGCGCAGGATGAGCTGATCGTGATTACGGATATTTTTGCCGGTAGCGTGAATAACGAGTTTGTTCGTTTTTTATCTCGCCCACATTTCCATTTATTATCCGGTTTAAATCTGCCGTTAATTATTGACTTGCTGATTTCCGCAGCGGAAGACGATACCGAAAAATTAATTACCGAGGCATTAACAAACGCCAAAGAGAGCATTCAGTACTGCAATCAAACGATTGCCAGCGCGATGACTATGGATAAAGACTTCTGAAATGAGGAAGCATGATGATTACATTATTAAGGGTAGACCATCGATTACTTCACGGCCAGGTGGCCTTTTCCTGGACCCAATATGTCGGCGCCGATTGTATTTTAATCGCCAACGATAGCGTCCCTGGCGATGAGTTGCGGAAAACCACCATTAAGCTTGCCAAACCGCCCTCGGTGAAGCTGGTGATTAAAAATATAAATGATTCTATTGAGGCAATAAAAAGCGGGGTTACCGATAAATATAATTTATTTATTGTTGTGGAGTCGGTTAATGACGCCTGGCGTATTGCCAGCGCCATCGACGAAATAAAAAGCATAAATCTTGGCGGAATAAAGGCTAAAGAGGGCAGTAAAAATATCTCTAAGGCGATTAATTTACTGCCGACAGAAATAGAACAGCTACAACAACTGGTGGGCAAGGGCGTCGAAGTGGAGATTCGCCAGGTCCCGAACGATCGCAAACAGCTTTTTGCGGAATGCGTGTAATTCCGGAGGACAGATTATGGTAGAGGCTCTCTTACTGGGTCTGGTGGCGTTTATCGCGCAATCGGAATATGCCTTAGGGACGTCGCTAATTTCACGGCCTATCGTCACCGGGCTGTTGACCGGGCTGGTGCTGGGGGATGTACAGACCGGCGTCATTATGGGCGCGACGCTGGAGCTGGCGTTTATCGGCTCTTTCTCCGTTGGCGCCTCGATCCCGCCCGACGTCGTGACCGGCGGTATTCTCGGCGTGGCGTTCGCCATTACCTCTGGCGCAGGCACAGAAACGGCGTTGCTGCTTGGCCTGCCTATCGCCACGCTGACTTTGATCCTGAAAAACATCTATCTGGGGATGTTCATTCCAATGCTTAGCCAGAAGGCGGATGGGTATGCGGAACGGGCGGATCTCCGCGGCATTGAGCGGATGCATTTGATTGCCGGATTCGGCCTGTCGCTGATGCTTGCCGCGGTGGTCACCGTCTCATTCCTGGTGGGCAGCAACGCGGTGAAATCCCTGCTCGATACGATCCCGGAATTTATCAAACATGGGCTCAGCGTCGCCACCGGCATCATCCCGGCCCTCGGCTTCGCGATGCTCGCCAGGCTGCTGATTAACAAGAAAGTGGCGCCGTATTTTTTCCTCGGTTTTGTGCTGATGGCCTATTTGAAAATCCCGGTGACCGGTATCGCCATTCTCGGCGCTATCGTGGCGGTGGTCATGGTTAACGTCACCGCATTGAATTCACCTCGTATCACGACAGAACAAGGAGTCAGCGATGACGACGAAGATGATTTCTGAAGAGACCCTGCAGCCGCAGGCGCAGGAAGAAACCCGGATTACGCCGCGCGATTTACGCCGGGTGTTCTGGCGCTCTTTCCAGATGGAGTTCTCGTGGAACTATGAGCGGCAGATGAATCTCGCCTTTGTTTACGCGTTGATCCCGGTGCTGAAGAAGCTCTATCCGCGCAGAGAGGAGCTGGCCGCAGCGCTGAAGCGGCATCTGGTTTTTTTCAATACCACGCCGCATATCGTCACCCTGCTGCTGGGGATCACCACGGCGATGGAAGAGAAAAACAGTCAGCAGAAAAACATGGATGCCACTGCGATTGATAACGTCAAAGCCTCACTGATGGGACCGTTAGCCGGGCTAGGTGACTCTTTCTTCTGGGGGACGCTGCGCCTCATCGCCACCGGGATCGGCACCAGCCTGGCGCTGAAGGGCAACATCCTCGGGCCGATCCTGTTTCTGCTGGTGTTTAACGTGCCGCACATTCTGGTGCGCTGGTGTTTTACCCGCTGGGGCTACGTACTGGGCACCGGGGTCCTGCAGCGGATCCAGAAGAGCGGAATGATGGAGAGCCTGACCTACGGGGCGTCGATTATCGGTCTGATGGTAGTCGGGGCGATGACCGCTTCAATGATCGATATCACCATTCCTCTCTCCTTCGGCGCCGGGGAGGCCAAAACCCAGGTACAGGACATTATCAACGACATTCTGCCCTGCATGCTGCCGTTGGTGAGTTTTGGCATCGTCTACTGGCTACTGGGACGGAAAGTTAAACCGCTCTCAATTATTGGCGGCATGGCGCTGGTGGGCATTCTGGGTTCGTGGATCGGATTGTTTTAACGGGAGTGAGCTATGCGACCAACAATGATGACATATATCAGTGAAGAGCCAGCCTGCCTGGCGCAGATCCTGCGCGAGTACCGGCAAAAGCTGGCGCCGATTGAAACCTTCGCCCGCCAGCACCCGGTACGGCGGATATTATTGCTCGCGACCGGATCGTCGCTGAATGCCGCGCTGTGCGCGCGCTATTTCTTTGAGCAACGCTTCGGTGTGCTGCTTGACATTAAAGAGCCGTACAACTTCACCCATTACGACGCGATCGACCCGCATGCCGATCTGGTGGTGGCGATTTCACAGAGCGGAAAAAGCGCGTCGACGCTGGAGGCGATGCGTAAGGTACAGGCTTCCGGCAAGTCGGTTTTCGCCTTGACCTCAGATCCGCAAAGCCCGATAGGAGGCGCCAGCGATGGCGTTCTGGATATTAATACCGGGATCGAGAGCGTAGGGTTTGTGACCCGCGGCTTTAGCGCGACGGTGCTCAACCTGTTGCTGATAGCGCTGATCATTGCTCGTAAGCAGGAGAAAGCCAGCGAGGTCGAGGAGCAGCACTATCTCGCTGAATTGCAGCGGCTGGTAGCGGCGATCCCGGAGGTTATCGTCCGCACCTCGCGCTTTATTGACCGCCATAGCGAAACGCTGCGCAGCGGCGAGCGCTTTGTCGCCACCGGCTACGGCGCGCTGGTTGGCGTGGCGAAGGAGTTCGAAACCAAATTTACCGAGACGGTGCGCGTGCCTTCCAGCGGCTTTGAGCTGGAAGCCTATATGCATGGCCCCTATCTGGAAGCCAATGCCCGCCATGTGATGCTGTTTATTGAAGATACGCCGGACGCGCGAACCCGGGCGCTGCGCGACTATCTGGCGCCGTCCATTGGCCGGGCCTTTACCCTGACGCTGGGTGACGAAGAGGATGCTCAAACGCTGGCGCTAAACTGTCCGTGCGAGCATCACCTGGCGCCTCTGCTGCTGATTGTCCCAGTGCAGATGCTCGCCTGGCATACCGCAGGACTGAAAGGCATCGATCTGGCTAAACGTATTTTCGACGATTTTGACCGCGTCTTAAAAAGTAAAATCTGAATATTCAGGAGAAAACTATGTTGGGTTTTAATCAGGACGAGTACCTGACCAGTGCTCGCGAGATCATCGCTGCGCGTAAACAGGCTGAAACCGTAGCCGACGATATTTATGACAGCGGCTGTAGCGCATTATTTTTTGCTTCGGTAGGTGGTTCCCTGGCGCCGATGATGGCAATTAATGAATTTGCCAAAGAATTAACCAGCGTGCCGGTATATCTTGAACAGGCCGCGGAGTTAATCCATCGCGGACATAAAAAATTAAATAAAGATGCGGTTGTCGTTACGTTATCTAAATCCGGCGATACCAAAGAGTCGGTCGCCATTGCCGAATGGTGCAAGGCACAGGGGATCCGCGTGGTGGCTATTACTCGTCACGCCGACTCGCCATTGGCTGCCGCCGCCAGCTGGCATATTCCGATGTGCCACAAAAATGGCGTGGAATATGAATATATGCTGCTGTACTGGTTATTCTTCCGCGTCATTTTTCGTCACGGCGAGTTTGCTGATTATGCGCGATTTGCCAGCCAGCTCGAGTTACTGCCGGAAAATCTCCTGCAGGCGAAACGCCAGTTCGATCCCCGAGCGGATAGCATTGCCGCGCAATACCATGACTGCGACTATATGATGTGGATTGGCGGCGCGGAAATGTGGGGCGAGGTCTATCTGTTCTCAATGTGTATTCTCGAAGAGATGCAGTGGAAGCGGACGAAGTCGGTGAGCTCCGCTGAATTTTTCCACGGCACCCTGGAGCTGCTGGAAAAAGAGGTTCCGCTGTTTCTGGTGAAAGGCGAGGGGAGATGCCGGGCGCTGGACGAACGCGTTGAGCGTTTTGCCGAAAAAATAACTGACCATCTGGTGGTTATCGACCCGCGCGACTATCCGCTGAACGGCATTGATGACGCGTTCCGCTGGATTATGGCGCCGTGCGTGGTGTCCACCCTGCTGGTGGACCGGCTGGCGGCCCACTTTGAACACTATACCGGCCACGACCTCAATATCCGCCGTTACTACCGGCAGTTTGATTACTAAGCCGTGATGATGGCGGCCAGCCGGGCTGGCCGCCATACTATTCTCCGAGGCGCTTCCCAGAAAAATGTCGTCAAACCCAACCGGGTAAAAACCGGTGATAGAGTCCGGCTTACCTTCTCTTTCAGGCAAGCGGATGGCCATGAAAAAACGGATGACCTCGACGCCGCACGATGCGGTCTTTAAGCGATTTCTTCGTCACCCGGAGACAGCGACTGATTTCCTCACCCTCTACCTTCCGAAGCGATCCTTCAGCGGTGCGATTTCTCTACCCTGAGGCTGCAATCGGCGAGCTTTATCGATGAGGATCTGCGCGCCTGGTATTCAGATGTCCTCTGGTCGGTGCAGACCACCTGCGGCACGGGGTATGTTTACGTGGTGATAGAGCACCAGAGCTCACCGGATAGCCATATGGCCTTTCGCCTGATGCGCTATGCGATTGCCGCAATGCAGCGCCACCTGGATGCCGGGCACAAAACGCTGCCGCTGGTGGTGCCGATGCTTTTTTATCACGGTGCAACCAGTCCGTATCCTTTTTCCCTCAACTGGCTGGATGAATTTGCCGACCCGCAGCTGGCGAAGACGCTGTATGGCTGTCCGTTTCCATTGATCGACGTGACGGTGATGCCGGACGATGACATCGTGCAACATCGGCGAGTCGCCTTGCTGGAGCTGATGCAAAAACATATTCGCCAGCGCGATCTCAGCGGCATAACGGAGTCGTTGGCGGCCGTTGTGATGCTGGGATACACTAACCGTCGGCAGTTGAGAATGCTGTTTCACTATATGCTGCAGTACGGTAATACGGCCGAGCCGGGCGTGTTTCTCCGCCGGCTGGCCCGCCGTCTGCCACAGTATGAGGAGACATTGATGTCTATCGCGCAAAAGCTTAAGCAGGAAGGTCGGCAACAAGGCCGACTGGAAGGCCGGGAAGAAGGGCACCTGGAGGGCTTGCAGGAAGGCAGCCGACGCGAGGCGCTGCGCATTGCCGGCAGTATGGTTACAGAATGGCCTCGACAAAGAGATGGTACAGAAGATCACCGGACTGTCGGCTGATGAACTACAGCCGCTGTGTGGTTAACGTCCTGCCACGACAACCGCTGCCCGGCGCGAAAATTCGCCGGGCAGGATTGCGTTAGCCTTCGCTTTTCACCACTTTGATCTCCACCATGCCGATCCCCAACTGACGCGGGGAGTGGCCGAGGATATTGCCCTCGTTAGTGGTTTGCGGGTCCGGCGGGGTGATGATCAGCGTGTTGCTGCGCGTTGGGTTGTCAAAATGCAGCGTCGTGGTAGTCACGTCATTATCCAGAGTGAGCACTTGCTCACTTTCTCCAACTCGCACCGGAATCGGCTTATTGGCGTTTGGGCCATAAGCTTTGGCGGTAATCACCAGATCAAATTTCTCCGGCAGCGGCTCTTTATATTCAATCTTCACGTCGCTGCCCAACTGAGCATTGGACCACCGCCCCCACGACTCGGGACGCGAAATACCGCTGAACTGTTTAACCTCTTCCGGGGCGCCAGCGACGTTAAACACGAAGCTGTCGGCCTTATAGCGAATATCGTTGTCGACAATTTTCAGCGTATCGACGTTGCCCTTATAGCGCTCCATATCGATAAGGGTGTCCCTGAAGGCGGTCTTGCCGTGCCACTGCGGCTTATCAACGTGCTGGACCTTCTGCTCACCCCCCAGCTGTCCCTGCGAGACGCACCAGTCGGTGGAGAGCGCCAGCTCAGGCGACCACAGCTGGCCCATTTTATAGCAGCGATCGACCCACACGAAATTATCCCGTGGCGCGAAATCGGCCAGCTGGAAGCGCAGCGGCGCAGAGTATTCACTCTCCGGCAGCGGTTCTACGCGCTGGTCAGATACCCGCAGCAGCAGCGGCAGACGGAAATGGCTGCCGGAGAAAGCGATCATATTTTTCTGCGAGTCGATGGTGAAATTCTTCATTTCTTTGGGGAAATTCCACAGGCGGATCACGTCAGGCTTCCATGCCAGGACTTTCTCTTTCATATTCATGAAAATACCGGAGAGCGACTGGCCGGAGAGGCTGCTACGCCCGAGGCCGATATAGTTATCGCCGCCGAGAATATCCAGCACCGTCGCGCCGTTATCCATGGTGTTGCGTTTCACCGCCAGGGTCTCCTGCTGCGGTTTATCGCCGCGCAGGATGAAGAACAGATTGCTGCGATCGTGCTTGTTGAGATAATCCCAGGCGCTGTTCTTCATGGCCAGGTGATCGGAAGAGACCACGATGACCGTGTTTTTGAAATAGGGTGAGGCTTTAATCTTCTCTATCAGCGCGGCGATATGTTCCTGACTGCAGCTAACGGCGCTGAAAGAGAGGTTTTTCTTGCCGTCCACATCATAGCGTTTACGCTCGCAGGTGCGTGAGATAAAACCGTCGGGATGGTGGGTATCCACCGTCAGGGCGAAGAGCGAGAAGCGTTTCCCGGACTGCGACAGCTCTTCGAATTTTTTCCAGGTCTCGTCGAGCACAGTGTCGTCATAGAAGCCCCAGTCGTTGCGGTAGGTAGGATCCGCCACCGTAGCTTTTAGCTCTTCCGCCCCGTACAGATGATCGAAGCCGTGGGATTTAAGAAACACGTCTTTGCCGGCAAAGCGCAGGTTAGCCCCCTGCACAAAGTAATTCTCGTAACCGGAGTTCTTCAGAATATCGCCAAGGCAAATATTCTGTGGAAAGAAGCTGGAGACTGAGGCTGAGGCATTACCTTCGAACGGCGCGAACAGCGGAATGCCGCACTGTGAGGCGACCATGCCGGCGATAGTGTAATCGGTCCCCGGCAGCTGCATGGTATTGCTGAAATCAATGGCCTCAGCTTTAATTCTGCCAAGCTCAGGGGTGAGGTTGGGGAAGGCGTCGTTATCAAAATAGGTGCGCTCGAGACTTTCGCCATAGATATAGACCAGGTTCAGCTGCGGATTGTCGATTTGCTTCGACGGCTCTTTATAGTACGCGGCAAAGTCTGGATCGCCCTCGCGTGACTGGGATTTCACCAGCTCGCTGATCTGATGGAAGGCCGGGCTGGCATCAACGGAGGCCAGCGCCAGCAGTAGCGCCGCCAGGCTGTAACCGACGTGATGAGGATGATGCCGACGGCGGCGCAGCACCCAGCCGAGGGCGCCAAAGACGGCGACCAGTGCGACGGCCACGCCGACCCCCGGCAGTATATATTTGCCGATCCCGGCGCCGGTCAGGCTGTTGGTCAGAGTGTAGAGTACCGCGTCGTTGATGCCGTCGCCGGTGAAGTAGTCACTGGCGTAGAGGGTGATATTCAGCACCACGAACAGGCCTAACACCGTGAGCGTGGCGGCAAACCACCAGGTGTTACGACCCGCTTTCCAGGCATACAGCACCACCGAAGCTAAAAATAAGGCGATGGATAACAACTCTGACACAGCTCATCCTCATTAATGCCAGTTATCGGCTGGCAGAACAGATTACTTTTCAAGCCCCACTGTAATTGCAGCGCCATCTTGCTGCAATTCTAGCGTCATGAAAGTGTGCAGTTATTCAGAATTGGTTTAGAAGTTGCCTTTTTTGATCGGCATCGCATCGGGCGAAATGGGAAAACGGAACAGGAAAACTGCAAAAAAAAGCGTTTCAGGCCGCGGCGCCGCCGCGAAGGCAACAAATGCGGCCTTGTCAGTCAGGATCAGGAGAGGAAATTAACACCCTGTTTTAAGACCAGATCGCAGGCTTTGGTTTTTACCTGTTTCGCCAGCGAGCTATTGCCGAGCGTATTCAGGTCCAACTGCTGGCCGTTTTTGCTGTTGAGCAGCCCCTGCAGGCCATCCAGATAGCTGGTGTCCTGTTTTTGTTTTTCCGGCGTGCTAAGCCCCAGTTTATCCAGCACCTGATTTTTGACGTTATCGGCGCTGGTCACGGAGGCCAGCTTCTGTTTCGCGCAATATGACAGGATCCCGGCCGCATTATTCATGCTGCTGGCGGTCAGGGATTGGCTGCTGCCGTTAAGCAGGCTGGTTAGCGAGGAGACGGACATGCCGCCGCTGGCCTGGGCGTTACTGCCGCTGAGCTGGCTGGCAGCGCTGTTAAGGGAATCCTGCCAGGAGGCGGCGTGGGCGCCAGAGAGGGTAAACGCGCTAACGGCAAGCGCGGCAACAACGCTATTTTTAAACGATTTCATAGACGGACTCATAAGCGTGACTGAATAATCGCTTTAGTATAACGCTGTCGTCGCCCGGAAATCTCTTAATACTCCTTGCCTGTAACGCGGTGCCGGTAACTTTCCCAATTGAAGATAACCCACAGGCTGTTGCCGAGCCGCATACGGTCCATCACCCGCTCGCCGAGCAGTTTGTTCATCTCTTCCATATTGCTGTTGGTGAGCATCCCGGTAGGTCGTTTGGAGGATGAGCGCCGGTCAACTATCTGATTGATAATGACCTTTTCATAGCGAGACTCCGTCTGCATCCCAATTTCATCGATCACCAGCAGGTCGACCATGCTGAGGTCGTTAAGCAACTGTTCTTCGCTCGTTTCCCGGTTGCCGAAGGTATCTTTCATCGCCGACATAATATCGGCCACGGTGATGATTAAGACCGACTTCCCGCGCAGCAGCAGCTCGTTGCAAATGGCTGCCGCCAGGTGGTTTTTGCCAGTGCCCGGTTTACCGGAGAAGATAAAGCTGGCGATATTGCCATCGAACTCTTCCACGTACTGGCGCGCCCGGGCGAGCGCATTCATCTGCCCCTCGCACTCGACGCGATAGTTATCAAAGGAGCAGTTCTGATGCAGCGGGCGGATCCCCGAGCGGTTGAAGGTGCGCTGCATTTTCATCGCGCGATTCTCTCGCTCCAGCGCTTCGGAACGCAGCCGGCCTTGCTCTTTTTGCCAGGCCAGCAGCTCTTCGCCGGTTTTAAACGCCGGTTCAATATGTGCCGGCATCATTTTCTGCAGGCGTTTCATCAGGTCGCCAACGTTTTTCATGCTCATCCTCGGAAACCTCGCGGAATATGGCTGTCGGGTTCGCTAACACTGTTCACATCGCGCTTCGGCTGTCCGCCGTTGCTGGCGCGGCTGATTTGCACGCTACGCGCCAGCTTCTGCTGCCACTGCACGTGGTGAAAGACTTTACCTTCCGCCTGCCAGTAAGCGACGAAAGCGGCCAGCTCTTCGGGGGTAACCGGCTGGCTCAGGGCAATGCCCCACAGCGCGGCCAGGCGCTGAAAATCGGCGTCAGGCTGCCACCCGGCGTACATAGCAAATTTGCCCATCGGCACCGCAACCGGCGCCGCGGCGGGCTCCTCGAAAAACTGCGGGTCAAGCGCGATGTCGCTGCCGGGGCGCGCCAGCCTGGCTTCCAGCTCCAGCAGTTGCGCCAGCCGCGCTGGCGTCAGCGCATAGAATGCCGGCGCGTTATTAGCAAAAACGGCAACGGTGCCGTCAGTCGATTTTGCCAGCAGCGCCGCGTGCTGCTGGAGGAACTCTTCCAGGCCGCTAAAATGGGAGGTTAAAATTCGCGAAGACATAACTCTATCTCAACTCTGAACTGCAAAGAGTGGGGTGATCTGCACATAGTAGCACAGAGGCCATCGCGGAAGGAGCGTCGCGGATTAACCGCGACGTCGGGGTTAGACGCGAGGACGCTTACGATACAGCCACAGGCCGGGTATCGACAGGCCAATCGAAAGGGCGCCCACAATCGAAGAGGCCTTTAAAAAATTGCTCAGCAGCAAAATCATCATCTCTTCTGAATAACCAAAATGACTGATTTTTACCGCGGAAATCATCGCCGTGTAGGCTGAGATGCCAGGAAACATCGGGATCACGGCGGCGACGGTAAAAATCTTCGGATGCGCCAGATACCAGCGCGACCATTGAATGCCAATGCTGCCCACCAGCAGAGCGGCGAGAAAGGTGGCCCATTCAATGTTAAAACCGGCGCTCATCATGATCATACGCGAGCCATGGCCAATCGCCCCCAGCAGCGCGCACCAGCGCAGAGCGCGCTGAGGGACATTAAAGACCATCGCAAACCCGACGGCGGGGATCGCCGCCAGCAGCATGTCTTCCGCCAGCGCAAAAATAAATGAGATTATGCCCATCCGCGCAGCCCCCATACGGTCATGGCCATCACCACGCCAATGCAGGTGGCTAGGGTTAGCAGGCTGGCGATCGCCCAGCGGGCGAGTCCGGTATTGATATGCCCTTTAAACATATCGGCGACGGCATTGATTAATGGAAAACCCGGGACCAGCAGCAGGACGCTGGCGGCCATGGCAATGGTCGGCGTGCTGGCAAACGCCGGGAGGCGCAGCAGCAGCCCGGAGATGGTGGTGGCGACAAAGGCGGTGATGCAGAAGTTGATCTGCGGATGCATGGAGCGATGGGTCAGCACCTGGCGAATGTACATGGCTACCGTGCTGGCGCAGAAGCTGACCAGCGCTCCATCCCAACCGCCGTTATTCAGTTTGCAGAAACAGGCGCAGGAAAGACCCACCATCAGCACCAGCAGCCAGCGCGGATAGCGCAGGGGAACGATCTGCGCAAAACGCTTCTCGACGTCGCGATAGTCCAGCAGCTTATGCTCGGCGAGGATCACAATGTGCTGCACTTCCGTCACCACATGCATATTAATGCCGCGATCGACATTTTTGCGCGTAGAGGTAAGACATTCGCCATTTTTAATGGTGGTCAGGACGATGGCATTCGAAGAGATGGCGCTTTCAACGCTGTCCATCCCCAACGCCAGCCCGAGACGTGTTGACAGTTCCTCCACCAGCGCACTCTCGGCGCCGTGCTGTAACAGAAAAAGACCACACTGGATGCATAAACGTGTGATTGCCCGCTGCTGTGTCCGATCAACCTGCATACTTCCTCTATTGTTCACGACGCCTGGTATCTGCCGATACTTTAACCTGAAGCGCAGTGGCGGCTGAGGGGGGTGGGATCAAATAATGTGCAAAAATTCCCAGTCTGCGGGGCGGCAGAATTTGAAGCATCCCACACTTTTGCCAGTTTGGTGAAAAGTGCAATTTTTGTCGCCATTCATCCCTTCTTTTTCCCCACCGACTTATCAAAAATGCAGAAAAGCACTTTTATTAAACAAAAATTATACAAATAATTAACCCTGCAAGAGTGAGACATCCCTATGAAGACACAGGTCGCGATTATTGGCGCGGGCCCCTCCGGGCTGCTGCTGGGGCAGTTGCTGCACAACGCCGGGATCCATACCGTGATCCTTGAGCGTCAAACGCCGCAGTATGTGCTGGGGCGCATCCGCGCGGGAATTCTGGAAAGCGGCACCGTCGATCTGCTACGCGAAGCGGGCGTGGCGCAGCGGATGGATGCCGAAGGCCTGGTGCATCATGGGGTGGAGTTTCTGTTTGACGGCCAGCGGGTGCCCGTCGCACTGAGCGAGCTAACCGACGGTAAGAGCGTAATGGTTTATGGCCAGACCGAAGTCACCCGCGATCTGATGGCTGCCCGGGCCGCCAGCGGCGCGCCGATCGTCTATGGCGTGAGCGAGGTGGCTATCCATGACGCCAAAAGCGACCGGCCGACGATCACCTACCTCGGCGAAGGGGAAACCTGCCGTCTGGAGTGCGATTTTATTGCCGGTTGCGACGGTTTCCACGGCGTATCGCGGCAAAGTATTCCAGCTGGCATTTTGCAGACCTACGAGAGCGTGTGGCCGTTTGGCTGGCTAGGCCTGCTGGCGGATACGCCGCCGGTCAATCCGGAGCTTATTTATGCGCACCATCAGCGGGGGTTTGTATTGTGCAGTCAACGCTCACTGACTCGCAGCCGCTATTATCTGCAGGTTCCGCTGAGCGATAAGGTTGAAGCATGGTCGGACGAGCGCTTCTGGCAGGAGCTGAAAAGCCGCTTGCCGGAGGAGCTGGCATCCAGGTTAGTGACTGGTCACTCACTTGAGAAGAGCATTGCCCCCCTGCGTAGCTTCGTCGTGGAGCCGATGCAATATGGGCGGTTGTTCCTGGTAGGGGATGCGGCGCATATCGTTCCGCCAACCGGGGCGAAAGGATTAAATCTGGCGGCATCGGACGTGAACTATCTGTGGCGGATTCTGCGCGAATACTACCATCGTGGCCGCAGCGATCTGCTGGCGACCTACTCGCAACTGGCGCTGGATCGGGTCTGGAAAGGGGAACGCTTTAGCTGGTTTATGACCCGCTTGCTGCATGATTTTCCGGATCAGAACGCGTTCGACGCTAAAATGCAGGCCGCCGACCGCCGCTACTATCTGGGCTCGCGCGCCGGGCTGACCACCATCGCGGAAAACTACGTGGGCTTGCCCATGGAGCGTGTCGCCTGAATTAAGAGGAGTCATCATGCCGTTCGTTCAAACCGTGCCCGTATTTAAGCTGTATGGCGAAGAGTGCGGCTGGCCGACGCCGGACCTGCTGCACTGTGAGTCGATTTTACAGCGCAGCAGCCTGTATCAGTGGCATATTCGCGTCCATCAGCATGCGGAAATGGTCCAGCTTCTCTATCTGCATCAGGGGCGGGCGGAGATCGAAATTGAAGGCGCCACCGCGGTGATGACGGAGTCCTGCATCCAGGTGGTTCCCGCCCTCTGTATTCACGGGTTTAATTTTTCACCCGGGACGCAAGGGTTTGTGCTCTCTCTGGCGCTGCCGCTGCTGAGCCGGTTTGAAAATCAGTTCGGTCGCCCTCTGGATGTGCTTAGCGTGCCGCAGTGTGTGCCGGTGGGCCGTTCTCGCGGGCGCATGCATACGCTGTTTTCAGCGCTTCGCGAGGAGTACTGCGAAGAGCACGATGCGCGAGAAATGATGCTCTATTCGCTGCTGGGGACGCTGTTGGTCTGGCTGAACCGACAGTGCCATCCCGCGTCCCCCGCGGAAGATAAAGCGGAGCGGAAGCGCAGCATGATGCGCCACTTCGCCCGCCTTATCGAGAGCCACTACCGACAGCATCTCCCGTTGGCGGAGTATGCGAAGCTGATTGGACTGTCGGTTACGCACTTAAATTATTTATGTCGTGAGTTTTATGGCTGTAGCGCTCTTGGAGTATTGCACCAGCGGTTGATGCTTGAAGCGCGACGCAATCTGCAGTACACCCGCATGACGATTACACAACTCTCTGATTATTTAGGGTTTAGCGATGCAGCCTATTTTTCGCGTTTTTTCCGTCGCTATAGCGGTATGTCACCCAAATCATTTAGAGAAACAATTAAAGATAATGCTTCATAATGTTCAGTACTGAAATTATTTTTGCTAAATAATGTTTTTATCTTTTCTAATTTATTAGCGCAGGAACGTCTGTGTTAATATTAATCGCAAGTATACACGGCAATAATATTTTACACGGTATGACCACGGTTCGGTCGTTACGTATATCGTGTGCGCAGGCCATGAATATGATTTTAATATTCATCCAGGAAATGATATGGCGATAAAGTCGCTCGCCGATCGTTTGCAGGCAAGCGAAGGAACTTCGACAGGAAGCGGAGGTGTTATGTTACCAGGACAAGGTAAGTTTGGCGTCGTTATTAGTAAAATTCCCGTCATGCAATCAGGGTTAAAGGTGATCTTCAATGAGAACCTCCCTGATTACGAACTGAGTTTTTGTCGTTCTCATGATGAGCTCACCCTTTTACAACTGCGGCGGGCGGTGCTGGTTGTCGCGGATATCTCCGGCGAGATTGCGCACCCCCGAGCCGTCTGCGAGCGTTATTACTCCCTCATGACCCAGTACCGTGATATTCACTGGGTTTTTATGGTCAGCGACAGCCTCTATCCGTTGGCCGTTGAACTATTAATTCGTCCTGAAAGCTCGTTGATCTCCGAGAGCGAGCCGGTTAACCGGCTGATTGAGGTGATTTGCGCCGGTAGCCGTGCGGCTGAACAGATTAGCCGTACGCTGTTTGCCGGGGATGAGGACAGCGATTTCGCAAGCTACCACTCTGCGGCGATGCTCACTCTTTCAGAGCGTAAAGTTCTGCGCCTTCTGGCGAAGGGGTGGGGAATAAACCAGATCGCCGCGCTGTTGAAAAAGAGTAATAAGACGATCAGCGCGCAGAAAAACAGCGCAATGCGTCGCTTATCTCTACGCAGCAACGCTGAAATGTATGCCTGGATCAACAGCGCGCAGGGAATGCAAGAGCTGAATATCAATTCAGCTTACGGGGAGCAAATGGAATGGAAAAAAATAGTACAACCCGCCATGTCGCCATCGTAGAAAAATGCGTGATGACGGAAATGGCATGGCGCTATATCTTTAGTCGTGAAGATAATCGCCGTTATCATATTCATCTGTTTAAAAATGTCAGTATGCTCAGGGCGGCGGAAATACCGTTTCCCTGGTCAACCATTATTTTTTCTCTTTCGGGAAGCCGTTCTTCACGAGCCGAGAGTCTGCTCTTTGTTCATGAAATGGCGCGGTGCCGGCCGGAAGTCCAAACGATTATTCTGGCTAATAATGAAAGTGAAATGCACCTGATCGGCCATCTTATGCCGGCCTGTTTGCACGGCATACTGAATAAATCCGCGCCGCGACGCGGGCTACAGGAGCGTTTGCTGCAGCTACTGGACAATCATCATCTCAGCGGCAGCGAACAATTTTGCGACAGAGAGGCGTGCAACGATCCGCTAAGCCCGACGGAGCACGCCATCCTTCGGTATATGTCGTGGGGATATTCGCTTTCTGATATTGCGATACAGCTCAACCGGAATATTAAAACGATCCGCGCGCATAAGTTTAACGCCATGACCAAGCTCGGAGTTCGCTCAGACATTGGTTTATTAAACGCGGCGGATATCCTGTTGCATTTACCGCTCAATAGTACGACTAGCGCCGTTAAACAGGTAGCGTAATGCGGCTATAAACACACATCTACCCATGTTGCATCGGTGAGCTGCGCCATGCGTTCTGGTTCAATGCGAACCGCGCTATGGATGGCTCCCGCTGCGGGTAGTACTTCCTGATAATGTCTGAGAGAGACGTCGCAGTAGACTGCCAGCGGATTTTCCAGACCAAACGGGCAAACGCCGCCGACCGGATGACCGGTCCAGGTAACCACTTCATCGCTGCTTAGCATGCGTGCTTTCGCGCCAAAGGTCTCTTTCAGCTTTTTATTATCCAGCCGCGCATCGCCCCTGGCGACGATCAGTACAATCTTATCTTTGATCTTGAGCGACAGCGTTTTGGCAATTTGCCCCGGCTCAACGTTGTGTGCGGCAGCGGCAAGTGCGACGGTGGCGGTACTCTGATTTAACTCAATAATTTCGATATCGGGGGCGTGTTCGGCAAAAAACTGCCGTACAGACTGCAGACTCATTGGATTCTCCTGATTTAAGCCTGGTTAAATCTGTCACAAGCCTGGCGGAGTGTAAATATCAGCGCGGACAATCCAGATTCTTTCTATTTTGTCGATCTCCTTCACAATCGCCGTAACCGGTTACTGTAACCGGTTGCGGTTATCTGCATTGAGATGAATACTGGAACAGTCACTTCTCCTTTTATTTATAACAAAAGAGCCGTGTATGAATCGTTGCCTCATGAGCAGTATAGCCGGTTGCACATCCGCCAGCGGCCTGCTGCGTCAAAAAGCGGTCATCGTAACGGCAGGGTAATCGTTGTTGGGCCAGTATCAATAGCCTGTCAGGAGGGCTACTATGTCTGCTAACCATGCTGCGTTTAATTTGATATTTCGCTTTGTAGAAAATTACATAAGCCCCATAGCAGGGCGGATCTCGTCGCAGCGCCACGTCATGGCTATCCGTGACGGATTTATCTCAGCGATGCCGTTTATGATCGTCGGATCGTTCCTGTTAGTGTTTGCTTATCCACCGTTCTCACCGGATACCACCTGGGGTTTTGCCCGCGCCTGGCTGGATCTGGCGAAAGAGTTTGAGGGGCGTATTCTGACCCCCTTTGATATGACGATGGGGATCATGTCGATCTACATCTGCGCGGCAATCTCCTATAACCTCGGTAAGCATTACGAGAAATCCAATCAGCTCGATCCCTTTATGTGCGCAATGCTGTCGATCATGGCCTTTTTGCTGATTGCCGCGCCGAAAACCAATGGCACGCTGCCGGTGGATAGCCTCGGGGGGACCGGGATCTTTACCGCCATTCTGGTGGCGATCTACTGCGTGGAGATGATGCGTTTCTTGAAAGCGCACAACATTGGGATCCGCTTGCCGGACCAGGTTCCGCCGATGATCAAAAACTCGTTTGATCTGTTGATCCCGGTGCTGGTGGTCGTGCTGACGCTCTATCCGCTGAGCCTGTTTATCCAGCACCATTTTGACATGCTGATCCCGCAGGCCATTATGGCCATTTTCAAGCCGCTGGTTTCGGCAGCCGACTCTCTGCCGGCAATTCTGTTGGCGGTGCTGATCGGCCACCTGCTGTGGTTTGCCGGGATCCACGGTGCGGCGATCGTGTCCGGGATGCTGCAGATGTTCTGGCTGACTAACCTCGGTATGAACCAGCAGGCGCTGGCCCAGGGCGCGCCTCTGCCGCATATCTTTATGGAGGCGTTCTGGACCTTCTTTATCGTGGTCGGAGGTTCCGGGGCGACCATGGGACTGGTGTTCTGTTATCTGCGCAGCCGTTCAGCGCATTTGCGCTCCATTGGTCGTTTGAGCGTGGTGCCAAGCCTGTTCAATATCAACGAGCCGGTGATCTTTGGGACGCCTATCGTCATGAACCCAGTGTTCTTTATTCCGTTCCTGCTGGCGCCGATGGTGAACGCGGTGCTGGCCTGGGCGGCAATGAAGCTGGATCTGATTGGCCGCGTCATCTCCGTCGTACCATGGACGGCGCCAGCGCCAATTGGCGGCGCCTGGGCGTTGGGCTGGGATTTCCGGGCGGCGATTCTGGTCATTGTTCTGGCCTGCGTGTCGGCAATCATCTACTTCCCATTCTTTAAGGTATATGAGAAACAGCTGCTTGCTCAGGAAGCGGAAGAGGCCGAGCGGGCGGAGCAGGAGAGTCAACAGACCGCATAAATAGCAACGGGCGGTAAAGGCCGCCCGTTACTTTTCAGGTAAGTGGTAATTATTTAAGCGTACAGTCGCCGCACTGTTGGACATCCGGCAGGCGATAGCGCTGACAGCAGGTGCGTCGGACTAACTGACCTTCACGCAGCATCACCGTTCGCCACAGCGGGTTATCCTGGCCATCGGCGAGTTGTTTTTTAAAAAAACAGTGCTGACGTAGCGCGGCAAGCCGCTCATCACCCAGCAGCGCGCGCATTTCCCCAAGATACCAGTTAATCAGATAGCCGGTATTGCTCCAGATAAGTTTGCTATTGATTTCGCCCGTCGCTGCCAGCGCCTCAACAACCGGCTGCAGGGTGCGCGTTACCAGGGCATCCATTCGCGCCTGCGGTGAAAGCCTCTCGATGTCGGCATCGCTATGCACATCAATCCAGAAGCAGGCCGCCCGGCCGCTTTCATGAAACTCGACATGGAAATGTTCTGGCGCCAGGCTGAGGCCTTGCGGTTCATTGAGCAGCGCCAGCATCAGCGGCGGCACCAGCAGGCCGATATACCATTGTGCCCAGAGCGAGAGCAGAGGCTTCTGTTCCCGAGGCAGCGTCGGCTGATGACGATAGATATGATCGGACCAGGTGGCCAGCAGGGAGCGCAAGGCGATGGGTTGCGACCATTCGGCAAGCGTTAACGCGTGCCGTGGGGCGGGTTCGTCAAGTCGCAGGAAATCAAGCAGGTGTGGGCGCAGGGTGGCGATTTTTTCCCGAATACTCTCCGCCAGGGCATGCTCAGCCGTCGGCAAAGGAGCCCGCCAGATAAGTTCATCGCTGAGAGGAAGGGAACGCCAGGCCATTCGATTTCCAGATACAAATCTAAATGATAATGATTACTGATATTAGTTGCTTGCAGGCGGCATGGCAAGGCTTTTATCGGCGCCGCGATGTCGCAGCGCGCGCAGGTCAACTGGCAAGAATAATGTTGCGGCCTTTATTTTTGGCCTCATAGAGTGCGCCGTCGGCGCGCGCCAGCGCTTGTTCAATGTTGTCATTAATGAGCGGCGTCAGGCCAATACTGATGGTGACGTTGGTGGCGACGCTTTCATTAAACATATGCGGGATCTTCAGGTCATAGACCCGCTGACGTATACGTTCGGCTGTCTTCCAGGCCGTTTCTTCGCTGCTATTGGTCAGCAGCACCATAAACTCCTCTCCACCAAAGCGGGCGACAATATCGCGTGAGCGTACAGCGTTGCGAATGGCAGCTGAGACGCGAATAAGCGCCTGGTCACCCATCATATGACCATAGTGATCGTTATAGGCCTTGAAGTGATCGATATCGAGGAGCAGCACGTAGTGGTTGTCGCCGTCCAGCGCCAGCAGGGTATCGAGGCGGTTCTGCAGTCCGCGGCGATTATACAAACCGGTCAGGGGATCGAGCATACTGAGATCGTTGAGCGTATTGCGTTCATGCATCAGTTTATCCATTAAACCCTGCGTAAAGGCATCGCTGCGCTTCTGGATAATATTTTGCAGGGTAATACCGGCTATAGGCAGCATAAAGCAGTAAGTCATACGCAACCATTGTTCCCCCTCCGCCATTATCAGGCAGGCAAGGAAAGTTGGTAAAGAGTGGAGGGTAAAGGCAGTGATATTATTGGAAAAAGCGATGGTGCCGATAAACAGAATGCTTAATAGGGCGATCACCAGATAGTTAAAATGCGGCGGTGTCAATAGCATCGCTTTTGTCACTACGTGCCATGCCCATAGCATGCCAAATAACAACGAGATAGTGGGAATATTTATTTTCGATTGCGGCCATTTCCAGTGCCAGAGCAGCAGCAGCCCGCTGCAGACGACGATCAGGGCGCAGGGCAGCGTAAAACGAACTACCGTAAATAGGGGGGTGACCAGCGACAGCGAGGAAGAAATGAAATTAAGCAGTAAAAAAAGCCGTAAGGAATATTGATATTTTTGTGCGTAGTGTGCTCGCCAGGTTTGTGCAGTCATATCGGAAGAATCATTATTAGTCGTTAAATTTCAAAATGATGAAAGCCAAAAATGAAGAGTCTGATAACAATGTGCAAAAAAAGGTTATTTGCAAAATAAGCAAAATATTTAATATATATCGATAATCCGCTTAATTTATCACCTTCATGAATGTATGTCATTACCGCGAACGTAAAGAAAAAGGGGCAGAGCACGTCGCAAATGACAAATGATAAAAATTATCATATGATATTGGTTATCATTATCGTTGTGAGAGGTGAAACCATGCTGCAGCGAGCATTAGGAAGCGGCTGGGGAGTGATGATTCCCGGCGCGCTAATTGTCGCTCTCGGGTATGCCGGAGTGTCGGCTGACGTATGGCGGGTACTGGTCGCGGTGGGCATGCTGATGTCCGCGGCGATGATCTGGCATCGTCAATTGCGCCATTTTATCCTGCTGCCATCGTGTGTCGCGTTGATCGGCGGAATAATGCTGATGATTGTGGATATTAAACTGAGAGGATAATGCCGGGAGAGGGAAGAATATTGGTGCGAGGGGGGGGACTTGAACCCCCACGTCCGTAAGGACACTAACACCTGAAGCTAGCGCGTCTACCAATTCCGCCACCTTCGCACAGTATTCTTTCTTTGAGATATTGCCTCGTTGGTGCGAGGGGGGGGACTTGAACCCCCACGTCCGTAAGGACACTAACACCTGAAGCTAGCGCGTCTACCAATTCCGCCACCTTCGCCCAGTGCGAGCAATATCTTCGTGGATTATGGTGCGAGGGGGGGGACTTGAACCCCCACGTCCGTAAGGACACTAACACCTGAAGCTAGCGCGTCTACCAATTCCGCCACCTTCGCATACCATCGATACTCTGAAAGTATCGTTACCACGGAGGCGCATTCTAGTGGTTTTCGGCGACACGTCAATAGTTAATTATGCAGGTTGTATCGATTGCTGCAAAAATGGGCGGATTTGCCCGCGGGAAGCGCCAGCGGTACCAGGAGCGGGCCGCCGGCGTGAAAAGACGATTATTTTTTCGCCTGACGGGTCATGATGGTGCGATAGACCTTAAAGCGCCCGGTCTGGGCGATCACCTCATGGAAGCCGAACGTCTCATCCAGCACCTGCGGATACGGCAGGAAGGCGTTGGCGACAATGCGCAGCTCGCCGCCGCTGTTCAGATGGCGAACCGCGCCGCGGATCAGCGCCTGGGCGGCTTCGAGACTGGTCTGCAGGCCGTCATGGAATGGCGGGTTGGAGATGATCATGTCGAAGCGACCATTGACCTCGGAGAAGACGTTGCTGGCAAACACATCGCCAGCCAGGCCGTTGGCGGCAAGCGTCGCGCGGCTGGCTTCAACCGCCGGGGCGCTGACGTCGCACAGGGTGAGGCGCACTTTCGGCGAATGGCTGGCCAGCGCGGCGGCCAGCACGCCCGCGCCGCAGCCGACGTCGAGCACTTTCCCTTTGGTATGCGGCTCGAGGGTGGAGAGCAGCAGCTGGCTGCCGACGTCCAGACCGTCGCGGCTGAAGACGCCCGGCAGGGTTTTAATCGTCAGATTATCCAGTGTGTATTCGCCCCAGAATGCGTCGGCGTCGAAGGTCGGCTGCTTTTCCAGACGGCCATGATAGAGGCCACAGCGGCGGGCGCTATCCACTTTGTTTAATGGCGCGTATTCAGCCAGCATCTGCTCCGCGCTGCGGACGCCGCTGCGGTTTTCACCGACGACGAAAATGTCGCTTCCCACCGGCAGCAGAGAGAGCAGGTTCATCAGCTGGAACTGCGCCTCTGGTTTGTTCTTTGGCCAGTAGTAGATCAGGGTGTCGCATTCGGCGACGTCAGCGGCCTCAGCCACTAAGCTAAAACGGACGGTGTCACCCATCTGGCGGTTGAGGACCTGCCAGTGGTGGAACTGTTGGGTGTGGGCGCGGCTGGCCGCGGTATCCAGACGCGCAGGCAGGTCATCCTGCAGGTCACCGGCAAACAGAACGCGGGCGGACTCGAAATCATCACTGTGGCGCAGCAAGACTTCACTTGCCGGGGTAAAAGCGGACATGAAACACTCCTTCATTAAGACTGGCGCCGATTATAGTAGTTTGTTGGCGCAGATACGACGGATTTGCTATATTGCGCGCTTGTTTAACAGGAGTGTTTCGCTATGACATCCCGACGAGACTGGCAATTACAGCAGCTGGGCATTACCCAGTGGTCGCTGCGCCGACCGGGGGCGTTGCAGGGCGAAATCGCTATCTCGCTTCCTGAACATATTCGTCTGGTGATGGTGGCGGAAACCCCGCCGTCGCTGACAGAGCCGCTGATTGGCGACATATTACGCGCGCTGGCCGTGACGCCAGATCAGGTCCTGCAGCTGACTCCGGAGCGGGTGGCGATGCTGCCGCAGGACAGCCGCTGCAACAGCTGGCGGTTGGGCACAGAGGCGTCGCTGCCGCTGGCGGGCGCCCAGGTGTCCACCCCCGCTTTTGATGAACTCCAGACCAGCGCGCCGGCTCGCAGGGCGCTCTGGCAACAAATCTGCGCACATGAACACGATTTCTACCCTCAGCACGGCTGATTTAACCAAAGCCTGGCACATCGAAAAACGCGCCCACGCTTTCCCGTGGAGCGAACAGACTCTGGCCAGTAACCAGGGGGAGCGCTATCGCAACTATCAGCTGTCGGTAGATGGCGAAATGGCGGCTTTCGCCATTACGCAAGTGGTACTGGATGAGGCGACGCTGTTCAATATCGCCGTCGATCCCGCGTACCAGCGCCGCGGCCTGGGGCGAGCGCTGCTGGAGCATGTCATTGATGAAGTCGAAAAACTCGGCGTCGTCACGCTGTGGCTGGAGGTGCGAGCATCCAACGTTGCCGCCATCGCGCTGTATGAGAGCGTAGGTTTCAATGAGGCAACCATCCGCCGCAACTACTATCCTACGGCTGACGGACGCGAAGACGCCATTATTATGGCTCTGCCAATCAGTATGTAACACAAGGTGATACGATGAAATGGGACTGGATTTTCTTTGATGCCGATGAAACGCTGTTTACGTTTGATTCTTTCAGCGGCTTGCAGCGGATGTTTCTCGACTACAGCGTGACCTTTACCGCCGAAGATTTTCAGGACTATCAGGCCGTGAACAAGCCGCTATGGGTGGATTACCAAAACGGCGCCATCACCTCGCTGCAGCTGCAGCACCAGCGTTTTGACAGCTGGGCGGAACGTTTGAATGTGCCGCCCGGGGAACTCAACGACGCGTTTATGAATGCGATGGCGGAAATCTGTGCCCCGTTGCCGGGCGCGGTCTCGCTGCTCAACGCGCTGCAGGGCAAGGTCAGAATGGGCATCATCACCAACGGCTTTACCTCGCTGCAGCAGACTCGTCTGGAGCGGACAGGTTTACGCGATCACTTTGATTTGCTGATTATTTCTGAACAGGTGGGTGTCGCCAAGCCGGACGCGCGTATTTTCGATTATGCGCTGGCGCAGGCGGGTAACCCACCGCGCTCGCGGGTGCTGATGGTCGGCGATACCGCCGAGTCGGATATTCGCGGCGGCGTGAACGCCGGACTGGCGACCTGCTGGCTCAATGCGCATCAGCGCGAGCTGCCGGCGGACCTCGAGCCGGACTGGACGGTGACCTCGTTAAGCGAACTGGAGCAGCTCCTGTGTAAACACTGATTGCCTCCCCCCCGTTGATGGGTAAAATAGCCGCAATTTTTCGTATTCCACATGCGTGGCCCATGGCCGCGTTTACTTAGAAGATTAATTATGACGTTGTCTCCTTATCTGCAAGAGGTGGCCAAACGCCGCACTTTTGCCATTATTTCTCACCCGGATGCCGGTAAGACCACCATCACCGAAAAGGTGCTGCTGTTCGGACAGGCGATTCAGACCGCCGGTACAGTAAAAGGTCGTGGTTCCAGCCAGCACGCGAAATCCGACTGGATGGAGATGGAAAAGCAGCGTGGTATCTCGATCACCACCTCGGTAATGCAGTTCCCGTATCATGACTGCCTGGTGAACCTGCTGGATACCCCGGGGCACGAAGACTTCTCCGAAGATACCTACCGTACCCTGACGGCGGTGGACTGCTGCCTGATGGTGATTGACGCGGCAAAAGGCGTCGAAGATCGGACCCGTAAGCTGATGGAAGTCACCCGTCTGCGCGATACGCCGATCCTCACCTTTATGAACAAACTCGACCGTGATATCCGCGATCCGATGGAGCTGCTGGATGAAGTCGAGAACGAGCTGAAAATCGGCTGCGCGCCGATTACCTGGCCTATCGGCTGCGGCAAGCTGTTCAAAGGCGTTTATCATCTCTACAAAGACGAAACCTACCTGTATCAGACCGGTAAAGGCCACACCATCCAGGAAGTGCGTATCGTGAAGGGGCTCAACAACCCGGATCTCGACGCGGCGGTGGGGGAAGACCTGGCGCAGCAGCTGCGTGACGAGCTGGAGCTGGTGCAGGGGGCGTCGAATGAGTTCGACAAAGATCTGTTCCTGGCCGGGGAAATCACCCCGGTCTTCTTCGGAACCGCGTTAGGTAACTTCGGCGTTGACCATATGCTGGATGGCCTGGTGGAGTGGGCCCCGGCGCCGATGCCGCGCAACACCGACACGCGTGAAGTCACCGCCACGGAAGAGAAATTCACCGGCTTCGTGTTTAAAATTCAGGCCAACATGGATCCGAAACACCGCGACCGCGTGGCTTTCATGCGGGTGGTGTCCGGCAAATATGAAAAAGGCATGAAGCTGCGTCAGGTGCGTATCGGCAAGGACGTAGTGATTTCCGACGCGCTGACCTTTATGGCGGGCGATCGCTCGCACGTTGAAGAAGCGTACCCAGGCGATATCATCGGCCTGCATAACCACGGCACCATTCAGATTGGCGATACCTTTACCCAGGGCGAGATGATGAAGTTCACCGGTATTCCGAACTTCGCGCCGGAACTGTTCCGTCGTATTCGCCTGAAGGATCCGCTGAAGCAGAAACAGCTGCTGAAAGGGCTGGTTCAGCTCTCTGAAGAGGGCGCGGTCCAGGTCTTCCGCCCGATCGCTAATAACGATCTGATTGTTGGCGCCGTCGGCGTGCTGCAGTTTGACGTGGTGGTAGCGCGTCTGAAAAGCGAATACAACGTGGAAGCGATTTACGAATCGGTCAACGTGGCCACCGCGCGCTGGGTTGAATCTACTGACGTGAAGAAGTTCGAAGAGTTCAAGCGGAAAAATGAAGTTCAGCTGGCGCTGGATGGCGGCGATAACCTGACCTACATCGCCCCGACAATGGTCAACCTGAACCTGACGCAGGAGCGTTACCCTGACGTGGTGTTCCGCAAAACGCGCGAGCACTAATCCCTGACGAAGCGCGGCGCAGGCCGCGCTTTTTTCTGGTTACGCCCCCGTTCCCTTCCTTCTGGAAAGTTCTTAAAACACCGCTAATTCGTCTGTTTTTTATCCATATCCTCCGCAACCCCTTCGTCTGTCTACTATATTTAATTCGTGTTTTTAAAAATGCTGGCGTAATTCACTGCGATAAGACGCCAGCGCTGGTGAAAAAACGAGGACATAACGATGACCAGACTAAAGAATGCCAATATGTTGCTGGCGCTCTTCTTAGGCTTAGCCGCGTTGAACGCCTCGGCAGAGACGGAAAAAACAACGGTAGACAGTGCGAAGTCGGCTGCCAGCAATGCGGGAGAGGCGGTAGATAATTCGATTAACAAAGTCGGCGATTTTATGGATGACAGTACCATTACCGCACGGGTAAAAGCGGCGCTGATCGACCATAAAGATATTAACTCCGGCGATATTTCGGTGAAAACGGAGAATAAAGTGGTCACCCTCAGCGGCGACGTCACCAGTGCTGAACAGAAAAGTCAGGCACTGAGCGTAGCGAAAGAGGTCAAAGGCGTCTCACACGTTAACGACAAGCTGACGGTCCATCATAAATCATCGAGCGAGACGGCGACGCTGAAAGGCTATGCCGGGGATACCGCCATTACCAGCGAAGTGAAAGCCAAGCTGCTGGCGGATGACATTGTCCCTTCGCGCAATGTGAAAGTCGAAACCAACGCCGGCGCGGTACATCTGACCGGTACGGTGGCTTCCGCGGCGCAGGCGGAGCGTGCCGCAGAGATTGCGAAAGCGGTCTCCGGTGTGAAAAGCGTGCGCAACGATCTTAGCGTTAAGTAAACCGAGTTATTAACAAAAGTGTTGTCTGGCCAAGGTTGCCGAACGAATAGCAGCATCCACTGAGCGATGAGCTATACAGAAAGGGTGCGCAAACCGCTGTTCACCGTCCATTATGGTAAGGAGAAAAGTATGTTTCGATGGGGAATTATTTTTCTGGTCATTGCATTAATTGCTGCGGCTCTGGGCTTTGGTGGTCTGGCGGGTACGGCCGCTGGCGCTGCGAAAATCGTCTTTGTCGTCGGGATTATCCTGTTCCTGGTGAGCCTGTTTACAGGACGCAGACGTCCTTAGGCGGCCCGCGATGCGGGCGATACTGAAGCCTAAGCATTTTTACTGACACGTCATCTTACACAAAGCCAGTCCTGAGGACTGGCTTTCGCGGTTTAAGCGGGGGGCAAATTGCGTTACCTTGTCAGGAGAAGATCAATCGAACAGGAAAGCAGGGTGGGGCAACGCATTCCCGTCACGCTGGGCAATATCGCCCCGCTGGCGGTTAAACCCTTCCGACCAGGCAAGCTGGCGCTGGTATGCGAAGGCGGAGGACAGCGAGGGATTTTTACTGCCGGGGTGCTGGACGAATTTATGCGCGCCGGATTTAACCCCTTTGACCTGATGCTGGGTACTTCCGCCGGCGCGCAAAACCTCTCCGCCTACATGTGTAATCAGCAAGGCTATGCCCGCAAAGTTATCACCCGCTACACCACTTCACGCCAGTTTTTCGATCCGATGCGCTTTGTGCGCGGCGGCAACCTTATCGATCTCGACTGGCTGGTTGAGGCCACTTCGCAGCAAATGCCGCTTGCCATGAACTATGCCGAAGCGCAGTTCGCGTTGGGGAAAGAGCTGTGGCTATGCGCTTGCCGCGGTGACGATTACTCCGCCAGCTATTTTTCGCCGACGCCGCAAACGTGGCTGGATCTGATCCGCGCCTCCAGCGCCATCCCCGGCTTTTATCGCAGCGGCGTGTTGCTCGACGGCGTTAGCTACCTGGACGGCGGCGTCAGCGATGCGATCCCGGTGCAGGAGGCGGCCCGCCGCGGCGCCCAGACCATCGTGGTGATCCGTACCGTCCCTTCGCAGATGTTTTATACCCCGCAGTGGTTCAAGCGGATGGAGCGCTGGCTGGGAGAGAGTAGTCTGCAACCGCTGGTCAATTTGGTGCATCATCACGAAACTACCTACCGCGCCATCCAGCAGTTCATCGAGAAACCGCCGGGTAAGTTGCGGATCTTCGAAATCTATCCGCAGCGGCCGCTGCGCAGCATGGCGCTTGGCAGCCGACTACCGGCGCTGCTGGAGGACTACAAAACCGGGCGCCAGTGCGGCCGTTATTTCCTGGCAACGGTGGGTAAACTACTGGCCGACCAGCCGCCGCTGCTGCGCCACGCGCCGCGTATTGCCCGGCCCGCGCCGGTGGTGGTGCCGCCGGTGCCGGTGGCCAATGAAGCGCCCCAGGCGACCATCATTCCTGCGCCCCAGGCGAATGACCCCAGTTTTGATCATGAGGATCTGGCGTGACGCACCGTTTTATCGATACCCACTGTCACTTTGATTTTCCCCCCTTCGCGGCAGATGAGGTCGCCAGCCTGGCGCGTGCGGCGCAGGCCGGCGTCGGGCGAATTATCGTTCCAGCCATCTCTGCTGAGCGTTTTAGCCACGTGCTGGCGCTGGCAGCTCAGCACGAAGCGCTGTACGCCGCGCTGGGTATGCATCCGATCGTCATCGAAGAGCATACTGATGAGGGACTGGCGCAGCTGGAAGCCTTGATGGCGCAGCGGCCGCCTAAACTGGTGGCGGTGGGAGAGATTGGCCTCGATCTTTATCGCGACGATCCGCAGTTTGATCGTCAGCAGGCGCTGCTGGAAGCGCAGCTGAGGCTGGCGAAGCGTTACGATCTGCCGGTGATCCTCCACTCCAGACGCACCCACGATAAGCTGGCGATGCTGCTGAAAAAACATGCCCTGCCGCGTACCGGAGTCATCCATGGCTTTGCCGGCAGCCTGCAGCAGGCCGAGCGCTTCGTTCAGCTTGGCTATAAGATCGGCGTTGGCGGCACCATTACCTATCCCCGCGCCAGTAAAACCCGTGAAGTGATGGCGCGTCTGCCGCTTTCCGCTCTGCTGCTGGAGACCGATGCGCCGGATATGCCGCTAAATGGCTTTCAGGGACAGCCCAATCGACCGGAACAAGCTGCACGGGTATTTGAGGCGCTGTGTGAACTGCGTCCGGAGTCGCCGGCAGCCATAGAAGAAGGGATCATGCACAATACGCTCGCCTTGTTTTCCCTTCCCCCGGCCTCTGTATGGTGATCGATTTCTCATAATTGTCCATCCATATCATTGATTTGCTTAAAATGTGTGAAGCCAGACGGGCAGGATAGTTTCAGGCCGATATAATCACGCGGTTAGTACTGGACTATCAAAAACACAGGGAATCTGTATGCAAATCCTCATGGGACTTATCGGCATGGTGGCGCTATTGGCCATTGCTGTGCTGCTCTCCAATAACCGAAAAGCCATTAACCTGCGCACCGTGCTCGGCGCCTGGATAATCCAGGTGGGTATCGGCGCATTGATATTATATGTACCGGCCGGGCGCTCGGCGCTGCTAGCGATGTCGAATGGCGTCGCCAGCGTAATCGCCTATGGTAACGAAGGGATCAGCTTTATCTTCGGTGGGCTGGTCTCCGATAAAATGTTCGAGGTGTTTGGCGGCGGCGGCTTCGTCTTCGCTCTGCGGGTGCTGCCGGTGATCGTCTTCTTCTCGTCGCTGATTGCTGTGCTTTACTACCTGGGCATTATGCAGCTGGTGATTCGTATTCTCGGCGGCGCGCTACGGGCAGTACTGAAGACCTCGCGTACTGAATCGCTATCGGCTACAGCGAACATCTTCGTTGGTCAGACCGAAGCGCCGCTGGTGGTGCGTCCTTATATCGCCACCATGACCCGCTCGGAGCTGTTTGCGGTCATGTGCGGCGGCCTGGCCTCGGTGGCGGGCTCGGTACTGGCGGGCTATGCGCAGATGGGCGTTCCGCTGGAGTACCTTATTGCCGCGTCGTTTATGGCGGCGCCGGGAGGCCTGCTGTTTGCCAAAATTATCGTACCGGAAACGGAAAAACCGGACGATAACCCGGCTCATGACAGCCAAAGCGCTGACGCGGATAAACCGGCCAACGTGCTGGATGCTGCCGCCTCCGGCGCCGCGTCTGGTATGCAACTGGCGCTCAACGTCGGCGCGATGCTGCTGGCGTTTATTGCGCTGATCGCCCTGCTGAACGGCATACTCTCCGGCGTCGGCGGCTGGTTTAACCATCCTGAGCTGTCGCTGCAGATGATCCTCGGCTGGATCTTCTCACCGCTGGCGTGGGTGATTGGCGTGCCGTGGCACGAAGCGACGGTGGCGGGGTCGTTTATCGGCCAGAAGCTGATCATTAACGAGTTCGTGGCCTACATGAACTTTGGCGAATATTTAAAGGCGGATGCCGAAGTGGCGGCGGCCGGGCTGCAGGTCATTTCAGATCACACCAAAGCCATTATCTCTTTCGCGCTGTGCGGCTTTGCCAACCTGTCATCGATCGCCATTCTGATTGGCGGACTCGGGGGAATGGCGCCCAACCGGCGGCAGGATATCGCTCAGCTTGGGCTACGTGCGGTAGCGGCGGGGACGCTGTCCAACCTGATGAGCGCCACCATCGCCGGGGTTTTTCTCGCCCTGTAAGCCTGTCTCCTGAACCAGCGGCCACCGTGCCGCTGGTGTTGCTGTAAATGTGATAATTCCATCACCACTCTCTTTTTTGAAAAAAGGTTTATATTTCAATTTGTAGCGTTTTTATTGCCCGTAAGTTGGGCAAAATGTGCGCCACGCTATCGAGTGTACCTGTTATTGTGTGTTAGAATTATCACATTCTCATCGGCGGTATAGTATCGATTATGCTTAAGAGGGGACTAACGATAATTGCTGCGGTATTGAGTGGTAATTTGTGATTTTAATCACGTTACAGTAATGCAAATTAGTAAGTAGTTTTCATTAACTGTGATGAATGTCGAAGTGTAACGACGAGCGAATGTTACAATAGTAACAGACTCGCAAGGTGAACAAACTATTGATCCGGCATGACGCCGGCGGAGTATGAAATGACTGATTTAAAAGCAAGCAGCCTGCGCGCGTTAAAACTGATGGACCTGACCACTCTGAATGACGACGACACCAATGAGAAAGTCATTGCCCTGTGTCATCAGGCGAAAACGCCGGTGGGTAACACCGCGGCGGTCTGCATCTACCCGCGCTTCATCCCGATCGCCCGTAAAACGCTGAATGAGCAGGGGACGCCGGATATTCGCATCGCCACGGTCACCAACTTCCCGCACGGGAATGACGATATCGACATTGCGCTGGCGGAAACCCGCGCGGCGATCGCTTACGGAGCAGATGAAGTGGACGTGGTCTTCCCGTACCGCGCGCTGATCGCCGGCAACGAGCAGGTCGGTTTCGAGCTGGTGAAAGCCTGTAAGGAAGCCTGTGCGGCGGCTAACGTGCTGCTGAAAGTGATCATCGAAACCGGTGAGCTGAAAGAAGAAGCGCTGATCCGTAAAGCGTCTGAAATCTCTATCAAAGCCGGGGCCGATTTCATCAAAACCTCGACCGGTAAAGTGCCGGTGAATGCCACGCCGGAAAGCGCGCGCATCATGATGGAAGTGATCCGCGATATGGGCGTTGAGAAAACCGTTGGCTTCAAACCGGCGGGCGGCGTGCGCAGCGCGGAAGACGCGCAGCAGTTCCTGGCGATCGCTGATGAACTGTTCGGCGCCGACTGGGCCGATTCTCGTCACTATCGTTTTGGCGCATCCAGCCTGCTGGCTAGCCTGTTGAAAGCCCTGGGTCACGGCGACGGCAAGAGCGCCAGCAGCTACTAATCCCTTGATTTGCCGGATGGCGCTGCGCTTATCCGGCCTACGAATTGATGCCTGTAGGCCGGATAAGGCGCTCGCGCCGTCATCCGGCAATTTATTCTCTTTGGGAGGTTACCGTGTTTCTCGCACAAGAAATTATTCGTAAAAAACGTGATGGTCAGGCATTAAGCGATGAAGAGATCCGCTTTTTCATCAACGGCATCCGCGACAATACTATCTCTGAAGGGCAGATCGCCGCGCTGGCGATGACCATCTTCTTCCACGATATGTCTATGCCGGAGCGCGTTTCGCTGACCATGGCGATGCGGGATTCCGGTACCGTTCTGGACTGGAAAAGCCTCAACCTTAACGGTCCGATCGTCGATAAACACTCTACCGGCGGCGTCGGGGATGTCACTTCGCTGATGCTGGGGCCGATGGTGGCCGCCTGCGGTGGTTACGTACCGATGATCTCCGGCCGCGGCCTCGGCCATACCGGCGGTACGCTGGACAAACTGGAAGCGATCCCGGGCTTCGATATCTTCCCGGACGACAACCGCTTCCGAGAGATTATAAAAGATATTGGCGTGGCAATTATCGGGCAGACCAGCTCCCTTGCCCCGGCCGACAAACGTTTCTATGCCACCCGCGATATTACCGCGACGGTGGACTCCATCCCGCTGATTACCGCCTCGATTCTGGCGAAGAAGCTGGCGGAAGGGCTGGATGCGCTGGTGATGGACGTCAAAGTCGGCAGCGGCGCCTTTATGCCGACTTATGAACTCTCTGCCGCGCTGGCCGAAGCGATCGTGGGTGTCGCCAACGGCGCCGGCGTGCGCACCACCGCGCTGCTGACCGATATGAATCAGGTACTGGCCTCCAGCGCCGGCAACGCCGTTGAAGTTCGCGAAGCGGTGCAGTTCCTGACCGGCGAATACCGCAACCCGCGCCTGTTCGACGTGACAATGGCGCTGTGTGTGGAAATGCTGATCTCCGGCAAGCTGGCGGCGGACGATGCCGAGGCGCGCGCGAAGCTGCAGGCGGTGCTGGATAACGGTAAAGCGGCGGAAGTGTTTGGCCGCATGGTCGCGGCGCAGAAAGGGCCGAGCGACTTTGTCGAGAATTATGCTAATTATCTGCCGACGGCGATGCTGAGCAAAGCAGTCTATGCTGATACCGAAGGTTTTATCAGCGCGATGGATACTCGCGCGCTGGGCATGGCAGTGGTTTCTATGGGCGGCGGCCGCCGTCAGGCATCGGACACCATTGACTATAGCGTTGGCTTTACCGAGATGGCGCGTCTGGGTGACCGCGTCGACGGACAGCGTCCGCTGGCGGTGATCCATGCCAAAGACGAGAACAGCTGGCAGGAGGCCGCGAAAGCGGTCAAAGCGGCCATTAAACTGGACGATAAAGCCCCGGAAATTACACCGACAGTCTATCGCCGTATCACTGAATAGCGATATACTGATCTGATCGCTTTTTTGCAGCGCAAGATGTATGGAGAACAAGATGAAACGTGCATTTATCATGGTGCTGGACTCCTTTGGGATTGGCGCAACGGAAGACGCAGACCGCTTTGGCGACGTCGGCGCCGATACGCTGGGCCACATTGCAGAAGCCTGCGCCAAAGGCGAGGCTGACCACGGCCGCAAAGGCCCGCTGAATTTACCGAACCTGACCCGTCTGGGTCTGGTGAAAGCGCATGAAGGCTCCACCGGTAAAATTGCCGCGGGTATGGATGGCAATGCCGAAGTGATTGGCGCCTATGCCTGGGCGCATGAACTTTCTTCCGGTAAAGATACCCCGTCCGGCCACTGGGAAATCGCCGGCGTGCCGGTGCTGTTTGACTGGGGCTACTTCAGCGACCAGGAAAACAGCTTCCCGCAGGAGCTGCTGGATAAGCTGGTGAAACGCGCCAACCTGCCGGGCTATCTCGGCAACTGCCACTCCTCCGGGACGGTGATCCTCGATCAGCTCGGCGAAGAGCATATGAAAACCGGGAAACCGATCTTCTATACCTCCGCTGACTCGGTGTTCCAGATCGCCTGTCACGAAGAGACCTTTGGCCTCGACAAGCTGTATGAGCTGTGCGAAATCGCGCGTGAAGAGCTGACCGAAGGCGGCTATAACATTGGTCGCGTGATTGCTCGTCCTTTCGTGGGCGACAAAGCCGGTAACTTCCAGCGTACCGGTAACCGTCACGACCTGGCGGTAGAGCCGCCGGCGCCGACCGTGCTGCAGAAGCTGGTCGATGAGAAAAACGGCCACGTGGTGTCCGTAGGTAAAATCGCCGATATCTACGCCAACTGCGGTATCACTAAGAAAGTGAAAGCCACCGGGCTGGACGCGCTGTTCGACGCGACCATCAAAGAGATGAAGGAAGCGGGCGACGAGACTATCGTCTTCACTAACTTCGTCGATTTTGACTCCTCCTGGGGCCACCGTCGTGACGTCGCTGGCTACGCGGCGGGTCTGGAGCTCTTCGACCGCCGTCTGCCGGAGCTGATGGAGCTGGTTGGTGAGGACGACATCCTGATCCTCACCGCCGACCACGGCTGCGACCCGACCTGGACTGGTACTGACCACACCCGCGAGCATATCCCGGTGCTGGTGTACGGCCCGAAAGTGAAACCAGGTTCGCTCGGTCACCGTGAAACCTTCGCGGACATCGGCCAGACTATTGCGAAATACTTTGGTACGTCTGACATGGAATATGGCAAAGCCATGTTCTGAGGTCATTGCCCGGTGGCGCACAGCGATCCGGGCCTACGGTTTGTAGGCCGGGTAAGGCGTAGCCGCCACCCGGCAAAAACAACAATGTAAAAGGAACTGAAGATGGCAACTCCTCACATTAACGCAGAAATGGGCGATTTCGCTGACGTCGTTTTGATGCCGGGCGACCCGCTGCGCGCGAAGCACATTGCAGAAACCTTCCTCGAAGACGTGCGTGAAGTGAACAACGTGCGCGGCATGCTGGGCTTCACCGGTACCTATAAAGGCCGCAAAATCTCCGTGATGGGCCACGGGATGGGTATCCCGTCCTGCTCTATCTACACCAAAGAGCTGATCACCGATTTCGGCGTGAAGAAAATCATCCGCGTGGGCTCCTGCGGCGCGGTGCGTGAAGATGTCAAACTGCGTGACGTGGTGATCGGCATGGGCGCGTGCACCGACTCTAAAGTGAACCGTCTGCGTTTCAAAGACCATGATTTTGCGGCGATTGCCGATTTCGGCATGGTGCGTAATGCGGTAGACGCGGCGAAAGCACTGGGCGTTGACGCGCGCGTCGGCAACATCTTCTCCGCAGACCTGTTCTATACGCCGGACCCGTCCATGTTCGACGTGATGGAAAAATACGGCATTCTGGGCGTGGAAATGGAAGCGGCGGGTATCTACGGCGTGGCGGCGGAGTTCGGCGCGAAAGCGCTGACCATCTGCACCGTCTCCGACCACATCCGTACCCACGAGCAGACCACTGCCGCTGAACGTCAGACGACCTTCAACGACATGATCAAAATCGCGCTGGAATCCGTGCTGCTGGGCGATAAAGAGTAAGAGCTGTTGTGCCGGGTGGCGGCTTCGTCTGACCCGGCCTACGGTTTTCCAGGCCCGCTAAGCGCAGCGGGCTTTTTTTATCAGCGCACTGCGCCGGCAATCCACGCCGACAGTTCTTTCAGTTCCGCTTCCTGCTCCGGGAAATCGCCGACCAGCGCCTCGCACTGCTGCTGTAATACTTCTGCCCGATACTGACAGCCGACTAAGCGTGCCGCCAGGGCCTCCAGCGGCGCCGGGTTCAGGCTATCGGTAAAGGCCTGCGCGCGGGTGATATGCCCTTTTTCGACGTCAAAATGCAGCTCAACGCCGCCCCAGCGAAAGCGCTCGTCCAGAAGATGAGAGAAGGCCGGCGCCTGGCCGAAGTTCCACTCCCAGCTGCTCTGACGGGCGAAGGTCTCAGCAAAATTTGGTAGATCCGGCGTGTTGTCGGGGGAGATCACCTCGGCGTCCACCCGTTCGCCGTAATGGCTGAAGAATGCTTCCTGGATCGCCTCGCAAACTTGCTGATGGGTAATGCCCGGCAGCAGCTCAACCAGGTTCGCCACCCGTCCGCGCACCGAGGTAATGCCTTTAGCCTGCAGCTTTTTCTGGTCCGGGTTGAGGTAGTTGGCGAGACGGCTTAAATCGGCGTTGAGCAGCAGGGTGCCGTGATGAAAACCGCGGTCCATGGTTTCACGATAGGCGGAGCCGGAGACTTTGCGGTCGCCGCTGTCGGTTTTGACCACCAGATCGTTGCGCCCGGAGGCTTCGGCGGTTACGCCGAGTGAATTAAGCGCCGCCAGCACAATAGCGGTGGAGACGGTTTTGTCGTACTCCGGTTTGCCTGCCATAAAGGTAAAGCAGGTATTGCCGAGGTCGTGGAACACCGCGCCGCCGCCGCTGCTGCGACGGGCCAGCCGCACATGGTCTTCCTCCATGCGGCGGGTATTACACTCCTTCCACGGGTTCTGCGCGCGGCCGATGACCACGGTATCGGCATTGCGCCACAGGAACAGCACCCGCTGGGTGGCGGGCATCTGGCGGAAAATGCACTCCTCGACCGCCAGGTTGAACCACGGGTCGTAAGAGTCAGAGAGCAGGAGGCGCAATGTGGACATTATAGATTTCCTTTCTTTTCATCGTCTTCATCCTCAACCGGCTTGTTGGCGGTGAGCAGGAAGGGCGATTGCTGCCAGCGGGTGCGTTTGCCCTGCAGCAGCGTGCGGGTCAGCACCACGCCGATAGCCAGGGACAGCAACAGCATCAGGCGTAAGATATTGGTGGTATTATCCACCTGCTTCGCCTCGGTCGCCAGGGTATGAGTATCGAGGGTCAGACGCAGGTAGCCCAGCGGGCCGTTTTTTCCTGGCACCGGTTCGACAATCTGCTGGTTGAAGTAGCCGCCGGCTTTTTTACCATCCAGCGCCAGCCGGTCGCGAACCTCGACGCTTTCGCCAGAGCGCGCCACCAGGTCGCCCTGTTCGTCATATACCCCGGCGTCCAGGACGCGGCTGTTATGGGTTAGCTGGGTCAACAGCTGATTGATGCGCTTCTCGTCAGGCGTCTCGCTGCGCATCAGCGGCGCGAGATTCAGCACCACCTGCTGCGCCAGCGTGCGGGCCAGCTCTTCCAGCTGCGGATTGCGTTGTTTCTGACTGTTCTGACTGAACCACGAAGCGCCCTGCATCAGCGCGACGAGCAGGGCGAGACAGATAAGAACAATGACCGCACGATGCAGCCGGAATTTCAGTTTTGCGCGAACCATATTCCACCTTTGAAAATTTGCAGCTTAATGTTGCCAGAAGCGCTGGTTACAAGGTAGCCTCATGCGTTATTTTCCTCGCCTGAATGAAGAGATGTGGAGCCGTAATGCCTAACAGTTTGACCTGGTGCGACCTGCCTGAAGACGTTTCCCTGTGGCCTGGGTTGCCGCTTTCCCTGAGCGGCGACGAGGTCATGCCGCTGGATTATCACGCCGGGCGCAGCGGCTGGCTGCTGTATGGTCGCGGTCTGGATAAACGTCGGCTGACGGCGTGGCAGCGTGAGCTGGGCGCCGCGTTAGTGATCGTTGCCTCCTGGGTGGTCGAGGATTACCAGGTGATCCGTCTGGCCGGTTCGCTGACTCCCCGTGCGACGCGACTGGCGCATGAGGCGGGGCTGGACGTCGCGCCATTGGGTAAAATTCCCCATTTGCGCACCCCGGGCCTGCTGGTGATGGACATGGACTCCACGGCGATTCAGATCGAATGCATCGATGAGATTGCGAAACTGGCCGGCACCGGCGAGCTGGTCTCGGAAGTGACCGAGCGGGCGATGCGTGGCGAGCTGGACTTCACCGCCAGCCTGCGCCAGCGCGTGGCGACGCTGAAAGACGCCGATGCCAGTATTTTGCTGCAGGTTCGCGACGCGCTGCCGCTGATGCCGGGCCTGGCGCAGCTGGTGCTCAAGCTGGAAACGCTGGGTTGGAAAGTGGCGATCGCCTCCGGCGGTTTCACCTTCTTTGCCGAGTATCTGCGCGACAAACTGCATCTCGACGCGGTATTCGCCAATGAGCTGGAGATCCGCGACGGCAAGCTCACCGGCAACGTGCTCGGCGATATCGTCGATGCGAAATATAAAGCCAATACGTTGCGCAAGCTGGCGGAAAAGTATGAGATCCCAACGGCGCAAACCGTGGCTATCGGCGATGGCGCCAACGACCTGCCGATGATTAAGGCAGCAGGGCTTGGCATCGCCTATCACGCGAAGCCCAAAGTGAATGAACAGGCGGAAGTGACTATCCGCCACGCTGACCTGATGGGGGTATTCTGTATTCTCTCGGGCAGCATGAACCAAAAGTAAGAGGTAAACGTGGCGAAAGCTCCAAAACGCGCATTTGTCTGTAATGAATGTGGTGCGGATTATCCGCGCTGGCAGGGGCAGTGCAGCGCCTGCCATGCCTGGAACACCATCACCGAGATGCGCATCGCCGCGTCGCCGCAGGTGGCGAGAAACGAGCGTCTTTCAGGCTATGCCGGTAACGCCGGCGTGTCGAAGGTGCAGAAGCTGTCAGATATCAGCCTGGAGGCGCTGCCGCGTTTCTCCACCGGCTTTAAAGAATTTGACCGCGTGCTGGGCGGCGGCGTGGTACCGGGCAGCGCGATCCTGATTGGCGGCAACCCCGGCGCGGGCAAATCGACGCTGCTGCTGCAAACCCTCTGCAAACTGGCGGAAGGGATGAAAACCCTGTACGTCACCGGGGAGGAGTCCCTGCAGCAGGTGGCGATGCGCGCCCATCGTCTCGGGTTGCCAACGGCCAACCTGAACATGCTCTCGGAAACCAGCATTGAGCAGATCTGTCAGATCGCCGATGAAGAAAAGCCGCAGCTGATGGTGATCGACTCCATCCAGGTGATGCATATGGCCGACGTGCAGTCGTCGCCGGGCAGCGTCGCCCAGGTACGGGAAACCGCGGCCTATTTGACGCGCTTTGCTAAAACTCGCGGCGTGGCGATTGTGATGGTCGGCCACGTCACCAAAGACGGCTCGCTGGCCGGTCCGAAGGTGCTGGAGCACTGTATCGACTGCTCGGTGCTGCTGGACGGGGATGCCGACTCCCGCTTCCGTACGTTGCGCAGCCATAAAAACCGCTTTGGCGCGGTGAACGAGCTGGGCGTCTTCGCCATGACCGAGCAGGGCCTGCGCGAAGTGAGCAACCCGTCCGCTATCTTCCTCAGCCGGGGAGATGAAATCACCTCCGGTAGCTCGGTGATGGTGGTCTGGGAAGGGACCCGCCCGCTGCTGGTGGAGATCCAGGCGCTGGTCGATCACTCAATGATGTCCAACCCGCGCCGCGTTGCGGTGGGGCTGGAACAGAACCGTCTGGCGATCCTGCTGGCGGTGCTGCACCGTCACGGCGGCCTACAGATGGCCGATCAGGACGTCTTCGTCAATGTGGTCGGCGGGGTGAAGGTCACGGAAACCAGCGCCGATCTGGCGCTGCTGCTGGCGATGGTCTCCAGCCTGCGCGACCGTCCTCTGCCGCAGGATCTGGTGGTCTTTGGCGAAGTGGGGCTGGCCGGGGAAATTCGCCCGGTACCGAGCGGTCAGGAGCGTATCTCCGAAGCGGCGAAGCACGGCTTCCGCCGCGCCATCGTCCCGGCGGCCAATGTGCCGAAAAAAGTGCCGGAAGGCATGCAAATCTTTGGCGTGAAAAAGCTTTCAGACGCGCTAAGCGTTTTTGACGACTTATAATAAGTTAAAAGGAGATTAGCGATGTCGTCATTTGACTATTTAAAAAGCGCCATTAAGCAGAAAGGCTGTACCCTGCAGCAGGTGGCGGAAGCCAGCGGAATGACCAAGGGGTATCTTAGCCAGCTGCTGAATGCCAAAATCAAAAGCCCGAGCGCGCAGAAGCTTGAAGCGCTGCATCGTTTCCTCGGGCTGGAGTTTCCCCGCCGACAGAAAAGCGTCGGCGTGGTGTTTGGTAAGTTTTACCCGCTGCATACCGGGCATATCTACTTGATACAGCGCGCCTGTAGCCAGGTCGATGAGCTGCATATCATTATGGGCTATGACGATACCCGCGACCGCGAGCTGTTTGAAGAGAGCGCCATGTCGCAACAGCCGACGGTGCCTGACCGCCTGCGCTGGCTGCTGCAAACCTTTAAATATCAGAAGAATATTCGCATCCACGCCTTCAATGAAGAGGGGATGGAGCCCTATCCGCACGGCTGGGACGTGTGGAGCCATGGGATCCGCGCTTTTATGAGCGAAAAAGGGATCGAGCCGAACCGGATCTATACCTCGGAAGAGGCCGATGCGCCGCAGTACCTTGAGCATCTGGGGATCGAGACGGTGCTTATCGATCCTAAGCGGACCTTTATGAATATTAGCGGCGGGCAGATCCGCGAGAACCCGTTCCGCTACTGGGAATATATTCCGACGGAAGTGAAACCGTTCTTTGTGCGGACGGTGGCGATCCTCGGCGGCGAGTCGAGCGGTAAATCGACGCTGGTCAATAAGCTCGCCAATATCTTCAATACCACCAGCGCCTGGGAATATGGCCGGGATTATGTTTTTTCGCATCTCGGCGGCGATGAGATGGCGCTCCAGTATTCGGATTACGATAAAATTGCCCTTGGGCATGCGCAGTATATTGATTTTGCGGTGAAATATGCCAACAAGGTGGCGTTCATCGATACCGACTTCGTCAGCACTCAGGCCTTCTGTCTGAAGTACGAGGGACGTGAGCACCCGTTTGTGCAGGCGCTGATTGATGAATACCGCTTCGACCTGGTGATCCTGCTGGAGAACAATACCCCGTGGGTGGCCGATGGACTGCGCAGTCTTGGGAGCTCGGTGGATCGTAAAGAGTTTCAGTCGTTGCTGGTATCGCTGCTGAAAGAGAACGAGATCGAATTCGTTCATGTGAAGGAGTCGGACTACGATGCCCGGTTCCTGCGCTGCGTCGAGCTGGTGAAACAGCTGATGGGCGAGCAGGGGTAGGGGCTCTGCGGGCTGTAGCCCTCACCCCAACCCTCTCCCAATGGGAGAGGGAGCAAACATTAAAAAAGGCAACTTGCGTTGCCTTTTTGCGTTTTATTTCGCGATACGTTTGTACTTGATTCGCTTCGGCTCCAGCGCGTCGGCGCCGAGAGTGCGTTTCTTGTACTCTTCGTACTCGGTAAAGTTACCTTCGAAGAACTCAACCTTACCTTCATCCTGGTAATCCAGAATGTGGGTGGCAATACGGTCAAGGAACCAGCGGTCGTGCGAGATAACCATCGCGCAGCCCGGGAACTCCAGCAGGGCGTTTTCCAGCGCGCGCAGGGTTTCGATATCCAGGTCGTTGGTTGGTTCATCGAGCAGCAGGACGTTACCGCCGACCTGCAGCAGTTTCGCCAGGTGCAGACGACCACGTTCACCGCCGGACAGCTCGCCAACGCGTTTACCCTGGTCGACGCCTTTGAAGTTAAAACGGCCCACGTAGGCGCGGCTCGGCATCTCGGTGTTGCCGATCTTCATGATATCCAGGCCGCCAGACACTTCTTCCCACACGGTCTTACTGTTGTCCATCGCGTCGCGGAACTGATCGACGGAAGCCAGCTTAACGGTTTCACCCAGGGTGATGGTGCCGGAATCAGGTTGTTCCTGGCCGGACATCATGCGGAAGAGGGTGGATTTACCCGCGCCGTTCGGACCGATGATGCCGACGATAGCGCCTTTCGGTACCGAAAAGCTCAGATCGTCAATCAGAACGCGGTCGCCGTAAGATTTGCGCAGATGGCTGACTTCCAGAACTTTATCGCCCAGACGCGGGCCTGGCGGAATGAACAGTTCGTTAGTCTCGTTACGTTTCTGATATTCAACGTTGTTAAGCTCTTCAAAGCGCGCCAGGCGGGCTTTGCCCTTAGACTGACGGCCTTTCGCGCCCTGGCGAACCCACTCGAGTTCTTTCTCGATAGATTTGCGGCGTGCGGCTTCCTGAGAAGCTTCCTGCGCCAGACGCTGGTCTTTCTGCTCCAGCCAGGAGGAGTAGTTGCCTTCCCACGGAATACCTTCGCCGCGGTCAAGCTCGAGGATCCAGCCGGCGACGTTATCAAGGAAGTAACGGTCGTGGGTAATCGCCACCACGGTGCCTTCGAAGTCGTGCAGGAAGCGTTCCAGCCAGGCGACGGACTCGGCGTCGAGGTGGTTGGTCGGTTCGTCGAGCAGCAGCATATCCGGTTTTTCCAGCAGCAGACGGCACAGCGCGACGCGGCGGCGTTCACCACCGGAAAGATTAGCGATTTTCGCATCCCAGTCCGGCAGGCGCAGGGCGTCGGCCGCGCGCTCCAGCTGGACGTTCAGGTTGTGGCCGTCGTGCGCCTGGATAATCTCTTCGAACTTGCCTTGCTGTGCGGCAAGCTTATCGAAGTCCGCATCCGGCTCGGCGTATTTGGCATAGACTTCGTCCAGCCCCTTCAGCGCGTTAACCACTTCGGCGACCGCTTCTTCCACGGACTCGCGCACGGTGTGCTCCGGGTTGAGCTGCGGCTCCTGCGGCAGGTAGCCGATTTTGATGCCGGGCTGCGGACGCGCTTCACCTTCGATCTCGGTGTCGATACCGGCCATGATGCGCAGCAGGGTAGATTTACCGGCGCCGTTCAGACCGAGCACACCGATTTTCGCGCCAGGGAAAAAGCTGAGGGAGATATTTTTCAAAATATGACGTTTCGGCGGAACCACTTTGCCGACACGATGCATGGTATAAACGAATTGAGCCACGTTGGACTTCGCCTCTTTCTATTTTGATAGATAGTTCAAAGCCGAAGTGTAGCCTTTTTCGCGCGCTAATCCCAGCGAGGCGACAGGATTCACAGAAGCGTAAAAAAATGTCCAGGACATGGCGCGTTTAGCGTTGTCTGATTAGCATAAGTAAAGCCGCCTGCCGAACCGGCAGGGGTTTTTAAGCGGCACGATGCTGCGAAAATGCACCGGAAAGAGGAAGAGCTTGTGGAAAAAGCCAAAAAAATGGCGTGGCATCTTTTGGCTGCCAGCGTTGGTTTGTTGACGTTGAGTCAGCTGGCGCATGCGGATTCACTGGATGAACAGCGCAGCCGCTACGCACAAATTAAGCAGGCGTGGGATAACCGGCAGATGGATGTAGTCGACCAGCTGATGCCCACGTTAAGCACCTATCCCCTGTATCCCTATTTGCAGTACCGACAGATCACCGACGATCTGATGAACCAGCCGGCGCTGGTGGTGAAAAACTTTATTGACGCCAATCCGACGCTGCCCCCTGCGCGTTCATTACGTTCGCGCTTCGTGAATGAACTGGCCCGGCGCAGCGACTGGCGCGGCTTGCTGGCGTTTAGCCCGGATAAGCCGACCAGCACCGAGGCGCAGTGCAACTATTACTACGCCAAGCTGAGCGTGGGGCAGTCGCAGGAGGCCTGGAGCGGGGCGAAAGAGCTGTGGCTGACGGGCAAGAATCAGCCCGGCGCCTGTGAACCGCTGTTCAGCGCCTGGCGCGACTCCGGTCAGCAGGATCCGCTGGCATATCTCGAACGGATCCGCCTGGCGATGAAGGCCGGCAATATCGGGCTGGTGAAATCGCTGGCCCAGCAAATGCCCGCCAACTACCAGAGCATCGCCAGCGCCGTGGTCGCCCTGGCTAACGATCCAAACAGCGTCCTCACCTTCGCCCGCACCACCGGGGCGACGGACTTTACCCGTCAGATGGCCGCCGTCGCCTTCGCCAGCGTCGCCCGCCAGGACGTGGAAAATGCCCGCCTGATGATCCCTTCGCTGGTACAGGCTCAGCAGCTCAATGAGGATCAGACCCAGGAACTGCGCGATATTGTCGCCTGGCGCCTGATGGGTAGCGATGTAACCGAAGAGCAGGCCATCTGGCGCGATGACGCAATCATGCGTTCGCAGTCCACGCCGCTGGTGGAGCGGCGGGTACGGATGGCGTTGGGGACGGGCGATCGCCATGGCCTCAACACCTGGCTGGCGCGCCTGCCGATGGAGGCGAAAGAGAAAGACGAATGGCGCTACTGGCAGGCGGATCTGCTGCTGGAGCGCGGCAGGGATGAGGAGGCGCAGGCGATCCTTCGCTCGTTGATGCAACAGCGAGGCTTCTACCCGATGGTCGCCGCGCAGCGTCTTGGCGAGGAGTATACCTTCCGCATCGATAAAGCCTCGGGCACCATCGATCCGGCGCTGGCCTCCGGGCCGGAGATGGCGCGGGTACGTGAGCTGATGTACTGGAATATGGATAACACCGCGCGCACCGAATGGGCCAACCTGGTCACTAGTCGCACCAAATCCCAGCAGGCGCAGCTGGCGCGCTATGCCTTCGATCAGCACTGGTGGGATCTGAGCGTGCAGGCGACGATCGCCGGTAAGCTGTGGGATCAGCTGGAAGAACGTTTCCCGCTGGCCTATAACGACCTGTTTGCCCGCTATGTTAGCGGCAAAGATATTCCGCAGAGCTACGCGATGGCGATTGCCCGTCAGGAGAGCGCCTGGAACCCGAAAGTGCGCTCGCCGGTCGGCGCCAGCGGACTGATGCAGATTATGCCGGGCACCGCGACGCATACCGTCAGTATGTTCAGCATTCCCGGCTACAGCGGCCCGTCGCAGCTGTTGGATCCGGAAACCAACATCAATATCGGCACCAGCTATCTGCAGTACGTTTATCAGCAGTTCGGCAATAACCGTATCTACGCCTCAGCGGCCTATAACGCCGGGCCGGGCCGGGTACGCAGCTGGCAGGGGAATAGCGCCGGACGGATCGACGCCGTGGCGTTTGTCGAGAGTATTCCGTTTTCGGAAACCCGCGGCTACGTGAAGAATGTCCTCTCCTATGACGCCTACTACCGCTACTTTATGGGGCAGCAGGATAAGATCCTCAGCGATGCGGAGTGGCGCCAGCGTTACTGATCGCCGGGAAGTATGTTATGCTTTGTACTCGTTGAAGAGTACATTCGACGGGCAGCGTAAGCTGCCCGTCTCAATATGGTGGCGCGATATGACCCAACAATCTCCCTATTCCGCGGCCGTTGCCGAACAACGTCATCAGGAGTGGCTGCGCTTTGTTGCCCTGCTTCAGCAGGCCTATGCTGAGGATCTGCATCTGCCGTTGCTGCAGCTGATGCTGACGCCCGACGAGCGCGAAGCCCTGGGTACCCGGGTGCGCATTATCGAAGAGTTGCTGCGCGGCGAGATGAGCCAGCGTGAGCTGAAAAATGAGCTCGGCGCCGGAATTGCGACCATTACCCGCGGGTCGAACAGCCTGAAATCGGCGCCGGTAGAGCTGCGCCAGTGGCTGGAGCAGACGCTGCTGGCTAGCGATAAATAGCGTTATGGAACGGGCTTAGCGCCAGCACGACCGCCTGGTGGTAAACGCTGCTGCGGGTTAATCTGCCGCCGGTGAAAACCCCAATCGCCCCCTCTTTACGACCGATCTGATCGATGCCGGTATACTGCGACATGACCGGGCCGAGGGCTTCGCCAGCGCGAACCTGCTCAAGAATAACGTCAGGCAACGGCAGCGTGGCTGAGCGCGCTTCTCCGCGCTGGCTGGCGCTTTCGATGACCACCCAGCTAAAGGTGCTGTCATCGTCGATACCGGCTTCGATGGCTACCCAGAAATCGGCATTTGGCTGGGCAAGGCGCGCATTGGCGACGCGATTTCGTGCGCCAGCGCGCGTTTCCTCGCTGCCGAAGGGCTGTTCCGGCACGCCGCTCTCGACGGCGACGGACTCAATGTGGCAGGATCCTTCGCCGAAAATCTCGTCAAAAGCCTGCAGAATTGCCTGAATTTTGGCGGGATTAGTGGTCGCTGAGACAACATGGTGCATAATCAAAACAACTCAGAATAAACTAACGTCATCGCAGTATACTCTAAATCACCCCGAGGGCAGGCGGTAATGCCCGAAAGCGGTTGATAACGAGTCCAGAACGGAAAAAAAGCATGTTACAAGTATACCTTGTTCGCCACGGTGAAACGCAGTGGAACGCCGAGCGACGTATTCAGGGTCAGTCCGACAGCCCGCTGACCGCCCATGGTGAGCGCCAGGCCTGGCAGGTGGGCGAGCGCGCCAGAACGCTGGGGATCACCCATATCATTACCAGCGATCTGGGGCGAACCCGCCGCACAGCAGAAATTATCGCCGAAGCCTGCGGCTGCAGCGTGATCGCCGATGCGCGCCTGCGCGAACTGGATATGGGGGTGCTGGAGAAGCGCCATATCGACTCGCTCAGCGAAGAAGAAGAAGGCTGGCGTCGCCAGCTGGTCAACGGCACACCGGACGGTCGTATTCCGCAGGGCGAATCGATGCAGGAGCTCAGCGAGCGTATGCATGCGGCGCTGGCATCCTGTCTGGAATTACCCGCCGGTAGCCGGCCGCTGCTGGTGAGTCATGGGATCGCGCTGGGCTGCCTGGTGAGCACGATATTAGGGCTGCCGGCGTACGCTGAGCGTCGTCTGCGGCTGCGCAACTGCTCTATTTCGCGCGTCGACTATCAGCAAAGCCCGTGGCTGGCTTCCGGCTGGGTGGTGGAAACGGCGGGCGACGTCTCGCATCTTGACGCCCCCGCAATGGACGAGCTGCAGCGTTAACGGCGGATCGGGATCAGATACTCGCAGCGCAACTGAATCGGCGTGGCCTGATCCCGGCTTTCATCTTCAGGGTAGAAGCGTTCAATATCCAGCCCCTTGCGACGCGTCAGGTTCAGCATCGGCATGCAGGTGCCGTAGACGGTCAGGATGAATTCCTGCAGACCGGTACCCAGCCCTTCATACGTAAACATGACATACTCGCCGCCCTCCAGGGTCACTGGATGGGCATGCTGCAGGTGGCCGTTAGCCATCTCCGGCGTCAGCGCGGTGGTATAGAATACTTCCTGCTCATCGTCTTTTTCCAGGCTCGGACGCGGCTCATGCAGCCCGTAGAGCACCGGGGGGATTGACGGTGAGTTGCCGAGGAAGTCTCGCCAGAACTGGACCCGCATCTGGTTACGAAAATCGGAGATTTCCTCGAGCTTACAGGTATAGCTCTGGGTCACGCCAAGCAGCTGAGTAGGGGGCAGAGTGATAAACTCATGTTTCGGCAGGGTAAATTCGCCAAGACGCAGCGGCGGGCGCATACCGAACGAGCTCCAGTCCGGCGAGCGGCGGTAGAGCGCCGGCGTCAGCGAGAATTGTTTCTTAAACGCTCGGGTGAAGGTCTGCTGGGAGTCGAAACGGTACTGCAGCGCAATATCAAGGATTGGACGGGCGGTCAGGCGTAATGCGACAGCAGATTTCGACAAGCGGCGCGCGCGAATATAGGCACCGATGGCATGGCCGGTGACATCCTTAAACATTCGCTGCAAATGCCACTTGGAATAACCTGCCTTCGCCGCCACATTATCCAGAGAAAGCGGCTGATCCAGGTGACCTTCCAGCCAGCTAAGGAGATCGCGAATAATCCCTGCTTGATCCATAAAATGTCCCCATCCTTAAACACAGGTGCCTGATATTAAAGTAGCGGATAATAGCATTTTTTGATGTTTTAGCATTCAGTGTTTTTTTTGCTTTTAAATGCGGTAGGTCAGGGGATTTGAACGATAATTTTGTAAAGCTGTGATCTATAAACCTTTTCTGCTAAGTGCGTGATAATCACTCAGCTATATTTTTTAATAATGGTAACAATATGAAATACAAGAAGTTTGCGATGGGGCTGCTCCTGCTGGCCGGTAGCCAGCTGGCTCAGGCGGAGCAGATTGGTTCCGTGGATACGGTCTTCAAATGGTTAGGGCCGGATCACAAAATCGTCGTCGAAGCCTTTGACGATCCGGATGTACAGAACGTGACCTGCTATATCAGCCGGGCGAAAACCGGTGGCATCAAAGGCGGGCTGGGGCTGGCGGAAGATACCTCTGACGCGGCGATTTCCTGCCAGCAGGTCGGGCCGATTGAGCTAACGGACAAAATCAAAAACGGCAAAAGCCAGGGCGACGTGGTGTTCCAGAAGCGCACCTCGCTGGTGTTTAAAAAACTGCAGGTCGTGCGATTCTATGATGCGAAGCGCAATGCGCTGGTCTATCTGACCTACTCGGATAAAGTGGTTGATGGCTCGCCGAAGAACGCCATCAGCGCCGTGCCGATCATGCCATGGAATAAATAAACGGGAGCGCGCATGCAGCAGCCACGGATTTGGTTAGTTGAGGATGAACAGAGTATCGCTGATACCCTGGTTTACATGCTGCAGCAGGAGGGCTTCCAGGTCAGCGTCTTTGGCCGCGGTTTGCCCGCGCTGGAGGCGGCGGCGCATCAGGCGCCAGATGTCGCCATCCTCGACGTCGGCTTGCCGGATATCAGCGGCTTCGAGCTCTGTCGGCGTCTGCTGACGCGTTATCCGGCGCTGCCGGTGCTGTTTTTGACGGCGCGTAGCGACGAGGTCGATAAGCTGCTGGGGCTGGAAATCGGCGCTGACGATTATATCGCCAAGCCGTTTTCACCACGCGAAGTCTGCGCGCGGGTGCGAACCGTGCTGCGGCGGCTGCAGAAGTTTGCCGCGCCATCGCCGGTGGTACGCGTCGGCGAGTTTGTGCTCGATGAGCAGGCGGCGGCGATCAGCTGGTTCGGCCAGCCGCTGAATCTGACGCGCTACGAATTTCTGCTGCTGAAAACCCTGCTTCACGCGCCCGGTCGCGTCTTCTCCCGTCAGCAGCTGATGGAGCTGGTGTGGATCGATGCCTGGGAAAGCCTCGACCGTACCGTCGATACCCATATCAAAACCCTGCGCGCTAAGCTGCGGGCTGTGAATCCTGAAAAGGCGCCAATCAATACCCATCGCGGTATGGGCTACAGCCTGGGGCGCGGCTGATGCGCATCGGCATGCGCCTGCTGCTGGGCTATTTTCTTATCGTCGCGATCGCCGCGTGGTTTGTGCTGTCGATCTTTGTCCAGGAAGTGAAGCCGGGCGTGCGCCGGGCGACAGAGGGGACCCTCAATGATACCGCTACCCTGTTGGCGGCGCTGGCGCGTGAGGATCTGCTGGCGGCAAACCCGCAGCAGGGCAGGCTGGCGCAGGCCTTTCACCAGCTCAACCAGCAGCCGCTCAACGCCAATATTGGCGGAATTAAAAAGGTACGTAATGAGTACCGCGTCTATCTGACCGATGCCCGGGGCAAGGTGGTGTTTGACTCCAGCGGGCAGGCGACAGGGCAGGACTATTCGCGCTGGAACGATGTCTGGCTCACCCTGCGCGGCCAGTACGGCGCGCGCAGTACGCGCAGCGATCCGCATGATGAAGCCAGCTCGGTGATGTATATCGCCGCGCCGGTGATGGATAAGGGGCGGATTATCGGCGTGCTGAGCGTCGGTAAACCCAACCTGGCGATGACGCCGGTCATTAAGCGCAGCGAGCGGCGGATCCTCTGGGCCGGCGGCGCCCTGCTGGGCATTGCGCTGTTGATTGGCGGCGGCGTCGTCTGGTGGATCAATTTCTCTATCGGCAAGCTGGTGCGCTATGCGGACTCGGTGACCGCTGAGCGCCCGCTGCCGCTGCCGGAGGTTGGCAGCAGCGAATTGCGCAAGCTGGCCCAGGCTCTGGAGAGCATGCGGGTAAAGCTCGAAGGTAAGAATGCCATCGAAAACTATGTCTATGACCTGACCCATGAACTGAAAAGCCCGCTGGCGGCCATCCGCGGCGCGGCGGAGATCCTGCGCGAAGGGCCGCCGCCTGAGGTGGCGGCGCGGTTTACTGATAATATCCTCGCGCAAAACACCCGGATGCAACTGCTGGTGGAGCGGCTGCTCCAGCAGGCGCGACTGGAAAGCCGGCTGGAGATAAAGCAGCAGCCGGTGTCGATAGATGCGCTATACCAACGGCTGACGGAGGAGCGCAACATCGCTCTGGCGGCGAAAGCTATCACCCTGCGCTGGCGGGAGAGTGGGATGCTGGTCAATGGCGATGGCGAGCTGCTGGCCCAGGCGCTGGGTAATCTGCTCGACAACGCGATTGACTTTACCCCCCAGGGCGGTGAGATCGCCCTGGCTGCGGAGAAGCGAAATGAAGAGGTGAAATTGAGCGTTATCGACAACGGGTGCGGTATTCCGGACTATGCCCTGGAACGAATCTTTGAGCGATTCTATTCGCTGCCGCGCGAAGACGGCCATAAGAGCAGCGGCCTTGGGCTGGCGTTCGTTCGTGAAGTCGCGCGCCTGCATCACGGCGATATCAATCTGCACAATCGGCCCGAAGGCGGCGTGGTCGCCACGCTGCGACTTCACCGTCCCTTCACATAGCTTCAAATTCTCCCCACACAGCCGTCCTATTGTGAGGCCATCACGATAGGGAGAAAGGCTATGTTGAAATCACCGTTATTCTGGAAAATCACCACGTTAATAGGCTGTATTGTGCTGCTATCTTTGCCGTTAATGATGGTCAGGGAGCTTATTAATGAGCGAGCGGATTATCGTAGCGAAGTGGTGGACGCCATTGAGCAAAGCACCAGCGGCTCGCAAAAACTCGCCGGACCGCTGATCGCTATTCCGATAACCGAGACCCTGACCCGCATGGAGAACCAAAAAGAGGTCAACTATCAGCGGAGCTGGGTGTATTACTGGCTGCCGGAGTCGCTGGCGGTCACCGGCAAACAGACCGTGGAGTCGAGGAGGGTGGGCATCTACAGCGGCCAGGTCTGGCATAACGCCTTGCAGATTAAGGCCTCGTTTGATCCGCTGCGTCTGGCGGCGCTGAGAAAAACGAATATCGTCTTAGGCCAGCCGCGGCTGGTGGTGAGCGTCGGCGATGCCCGCGGCATTGGTGCCATCCATGCCCCGGAGGTCAACGGTAACGTATTAAGCGTGGAGCCGGGGCTGGGGATAAGCGGCGATGGCGCAGGTATTCATATGCCAATGCCTGCGCTGGCGGAGGACAACAAGCCGCTTGAGATTGCCTTTTCACTCGATCTGAACGGGACGGGAGAGTTTTCACTGGTGCCGCTCGGGCGTAACAGCGAGCTGCAGCTGACCAGTAACTGGCCGCATCCCGGTTTTCTCGGCAGCTTCCTGCCAACGCAACGGGAAGTGAGTGCTGCCGGCTATCGCGCCCACTGGCAAAGCAGCTGGTTCGCCAACGATATGGGGAGCTATTTCAAGGATGATATGGAGATCCCGTGGTCGCGACTGCCGGCGTTCAGTGCCGATGTGATGTCCCTTGCCGACCAGTACCAGCTAACCGATCGGGCGACAAAATATGCCATCCTGTTAATCGGGCTGACCTTTATGGCTTTTTTCGTGTTCGAGAGCCTGACCCGTCGTCCCCTGCATCCGATGCAATATCTGCTGGTGGGCTTATCGCTGGTGCTGTTTTACCTGGTGTTGCTGGCGCTCTCAGAGCACATTGGTTTTACCGCCGCCTGGCTGGCGGCCAGCCTGTCTGGCGCGGTGATGAATGGGATCTACCTTCAGGCAGTGCTCAGAGGATGGCGTAACAGCCTGCTGTTTGTCGCCGCGCTACTGCTGCTGGATGGCGTGATGTGGTTTCTGTTGCATTCTGAGGATAGCGCGCTGCTGCTGGGTACCGGGGTGCTGGCGCTGGCGCTGAGCGTCCTGATGTTTTTGACCCGTCGCGTGGACTGGTATGCGTTATCGCTGCCGAAAGGCACAGTGCCTCCGACACCGGCTGCCGATGACGATAAGCTGCGTCTCTGGAAAGAGTGACGGCATAAAAAACGGCGCCCCTGGGGCGCCGTTTTCGCATCATGGCTGCGGAATAAATCGTATTATTCCTGCAGATCGCCACAGAAACGGTAGCCTTCACCGTGAATGGTAGCGATGATTTCCGGGGTATCCGGAGTGGATTCGAAGTGTTTACGAATCCGACGAATGGTCACGTCAACGGTACGGTCATGCGGCTTCAGCTCGCGACCGGTCATTTTCTTCAGCAGCTCGGCACGAGACTGAATTTTGCCCGGGTTTTCGCAGAAGTGCAGCATCGCGCGGAATTCACTGCGCGGCAGCTTGTACTGTTCGCCGTTCGGGCTAACCAGGGAACGGCTGTTGATATCGAGTTCCCAGCCGTTGAACTTGTAGCTTTCCACGCTGCGACGCTCTTCGCTCACGGTACCGAGGTTCATGGTACGGGAGAGCAGGTTGCGCGCGCGGATAGTCAGTTCACGCGGGTTAAACGGTTTAGTGATATAGTCGTCAGCGCCGATTTCGAGGCCAAGGATCTTATCCACTTCGTTGTCGCGGCCGGTTAAGAACATCAGCGCGACGTCAGCCTGCTCGCGCAGCTCGCGCGCCAGCAGAAGACCATTTTTACCCGGCAGGTTGATATCCATGATCACCAGGTTGATATCATTTTCAGACAGGATCTGATGCATTTCCGCGCCATCGGTCGCTTCGAATACATCGTAACCTTCTGCTTCGAAAATACTTTTTAACGTGTTGCGTGTTACCAACTCGTCTTCAACGATAAGAATGTGCGGGGTCTGCATGTTTGCTACCTAAATTGCCAACTAAATCGAAACAGGAAGTACCAAAGTCCCTGACCTGCCTGCTGCATGTCGCAAATTAACATGCGCGGCGTAACATGACTAAAGTACGTAATTGCGTTCTTGATGCACTTTCCATCAACGTCAACAACATCATTAGCTTGGTCGTGGGTACTTTCCCTCTGGACCCGACGGTGTCAAAAACGGCTGACATCCTAACCATTTTAACAGCAACATAACAGGCTAAGAGAGGCCGAACACCCAATAAAACTACGCTTCGTTGACATATATCAAGTTCAATTGTAGCACGTTAACAGTCTTGTGAAATCATTGCATCGCCATGCTCTTTATAGTCACAATCTTTACCCGGCTCAACTAGTTGCGTGGATAAATTAATAAATACAGTGAATCCAAAGCCTGAAACGATGCATCAGATGAAATTGCATTGCCCATCATATGGATAAATGGGTTCTGTTAACATACTCCTTGTCACGGCCTCCTGAGAACAGTTTAGATTTTTTTATGGGTAAGAAAACGCAATTTTAGTGATTTTTGTTGCAAATTTGTAAATTTTCACCGCGTAAAATGGGGGGCGCTGCGCCTCGATAACGCCTGAGAGAGAGAAAGAAACCGCAATGCGTTTAACGATTATTTTAGTCGGTCCTGCCCGGGCCGAGAACGTCGGCGCTGCCGCCAGGGCGATGAAAACCATGGGATTTCGCGAACTACGGATCGTCGATAGCGAAGCCCACCTGGCGCCGCCGGCACGCTGGGTGGCGCATGGCTCAGGCGACATCCTCGATGGTATCACCACCTATCCCACCCTTGCCGAGGCGCTGCATGACGTTGATTTCACCGTCGCCACCACCGCCCGCAGCCGCGCGCGTTTTCACTATTACGCCACGCCGCAGCAGCTGTTGCCGTTGCTGGAGGAGAAGGCGCAGTGGATGAACCATACTGCCCTGGTATTTGGTCGTGAGGACGCCGGATTGACCAATGAGGAGCTGGCGTTGGCTGATGTGTTGACCGGTGTGCCGATGGCTGCGGATTATCCGTCGCTGAATCTCGGCCAGTCGGTGATGGTCTACTGTTATCAATTAGCATCGCTAATGCAACAAACGGCGCCCGCCGCCGCTGCGGCAGACCATCATCAGCTGCAGGCCTTACGTACTCGTACCCTGGCGTTACTTTCGCGTTTGGGCGTGGAGGATGATGCCAAACTGGCCGACTGGTTGTCGCAACGGCTGGGCCTGCTGCAGCAGCGCGACACGGCAATGTTGCATCGTTTGCTGCATGATATTGAAAAAAACCTGCCAGAATAAAACTCTGTCATATTTTTTATTTATGGATGTGTATGCTGTTCTATGAGCTGGTTTTCCGCCGATCTGGATGTTTTTTCTCACGGCAGCGGGAAAATACGTAAGCCTGCTGAAATGGGGCAAATTGAGAAATTCATTGACTTAAGACGGCAGATACTTTAACCAATATAGGCAGGACATACAGACAGATAAAAATACAGAGTACACAACATCCATGAATCGCATCGGCATGATTACCACCATTATCACCACCACCATTACCACAGGTAACGGTGCGGGCTGACGCGTACAGGAAACACAGAAAAAAGCCCGCACCTGAACAGTGCGGGCTTTTTTTTTGACAAGAGATCAAGGGGTAAGAACCATGCGAGTGTTGAAGTTCGGCGGTACATCAGTGGCAAATGCGGAACGGTTTCTGCGGGTTGCCGATATTCTGGAGAGTAATGCCAGGCAGGGGCAGGTAGCGACGGTCCTGTCTGCCCCGGCGAAGATCACTAACCACCTGGTAGCGATGATTGAAAAGACCATTGGCGGCCAGGATGCCCTCCCCAATATTGCCGACGCCGAACGCATTTTTGCCGAACTTCTTCAGGGCCTTGCCGACGCCCAGCCCGCTTTCCCGCTTGCCCAGTTAAAAGCCTTCGTGGAGCAGGAATTTGCTCAGATTAAGCATGTTCTGCACGGCATCAGCCTGCTGGGTCAGTGCCCGGACAGCGTCAATGCCGCGCTGATCTGCCGCGGCGAAAAGCTCTCCATCGCCATCATGGCGGGTCTGCTGGAAGCCCGTGGACATAAAGTCAGTGTCATTAACCCGGTCGAAAAACTGCTTGCCGTGGGCCACTATCTGGAATCCACCGTCGATATCGCCGAATCCACCCGCCGCATTGCCGCCAGCCAGATCCCGGCAGACCATATGATCCTGATGGCCGGGTTTACCGCCGGCAATGAGAAAGGCGAGCTGGTGGTGCTGGGGCGTAACGGCTCCGACTACTCGGCTGCGGTACTGGCCGCCTGCCTGCGCGCTGACTGCTGCGAAATCTGGACCGATGTCGACGGAGTGTACACCTGCGATCCGCGTCAGGTGCCGGATGCGCGCCTGCTGAAATCGATGTCTTATCAGGAGGCGATGGAGCTCTCCTACTTTGGCGCGAAAGTGCTGCACCCGCGCACCATTGCCCCTATCGCCCAGTTCCAAATCCCATGCCTGATTAAAAATACCGGCAACCCGCAGGCGCCGGGAACGCTTATCGGCGCCAGCCGCGACGAGGACGATTTGCCGGTGAAAGGCATCTCTAACCTCAACAACATGGCGATGTTCAACGTCTCCGGGCCGGGGATGAAAGGGATGGTCGGCATGGCGGCCCGCGTCTTCGCCACCATGTCCCGCGCCGGCATCTCGGTGGTGTTGATCACTCAATCTTCTTCGGAGTACAGCATCAGTTTCTGCGTGCCGCAGAGCGACTGCGCACGTGCCAAACGGGCGATGGAAGATGAGTTTTATCTGGAGCTGAAAGAGGGGCTGCTGGAGCCGCTGGCGATTATGGAGCGTCTGGCGATCATCTCCGTGGTGGGCGACGGAATGCGTACCCTGCGCGGTATCTCGGCGAAATTCTTTGCGGCGCTGGCCCGCGCCAATATCAATATCGTGGCGATTGCCCAGGGCTCTTCCGAGCGCTCAATTTCGGTAGTGGTCAGCAATGACGACGCCACCACCGGCGTGCGCGTGACCCATCAGATGCTGTTCAACACCGACCAGGTGATTGAAGTGTTTGTCATCGGCGTCGGCGGCGTCGGCGGCGCGCTGCTAGAGCAGATCAAGCGCCAGCAGGGGTGGCTGAAGAACAAACATATCGATCTGCGCGTCTGCGGTGTAGCCAATTCTCAGGCGCTGCTGACCAGCGTGCATGGCCTGAATCTGGAAAACTGGAGTGCGGAACTGGCGGAGGCGAAAGAGCCGTTTAATCTTGGCCGCCTGATCCGCCTGGTGAAAGAGTACCACCTGCTCAATCCGGTGATCGTCGACTGTACCTCCAGCCAGGCGGTCGCCGATCAGTATGCCGACTTCCTGCGCGAAGGTTTCCATGTGGTGACGCCGAACAAAAAGGCCAATACCTCTTCGCTGGATTACTATCACCAGCTGCGCCATGCGGCCAGCAGCTCGCGGCGTAAGTTCCTCTATGACACTAACGTTGGCGCGGGCCTGCCGGTGATTGAGAACCTGCAGAACCTGCTCAACGCCGGCGATGAGCTGCGCCATTTCTCCGGGATCCTGTCCGGCTCCCTGTCGTTTATCTTCGGCAAGCTGGACGAGGGGGTGAGTTTCTCCGCGGCGACGGCGATGGCCCGTGAGATGGGGTATACCGAGCCGGATCCGCGCGACGATTTATCCGGGGTGGATGTGGCGCGTAAACTGCTGATTCTGGCCCGCGAGACCGGGCGTGAACTGGAGCTGGCGGACATTATCGTCGAGTCGGCGCTGCCGCCGGACTTCGACGCCAGCGGCGATGTCGAGACCTTTATGGCCCGCCTGCCGTCGCTGGACGATGGTTTTGCCTCGCGGGTTGCTAAGGCGCGCGATGAAGGTAAAGTCTTGCGCTACGTCGGTAACATCGAAGAGGATGGTACCTGCCGGGTAAAAATAGCCGCGGTTGACGGCAACGATCCGCTGTTCAAAGTTAAGAATGGTGAGAACGCGCTGGCTTTTTATAGCCATTATTATCAGCCATTGCCGCTGGTGCTGCGCGGCTATGGCGCCGGGAACGACGTCACGGCGGCCGGCGTATTCGCCGACCTGCTGCGCACCCTGTCCTGGAAGTTAGGAGTTTAAGATGGTCAAAGTATATGCCCCGGCTTCCAGTGCCAATATGAGCGTCGGGTTTGATGTGTTGGGCGCGGCGGTCACGCCGGTCGATGGCACGCTGCTTGGCGACAACGTCACTGTCGAAGCGGCGGAGCAATTTAGCCTGCAGAATCTTGGACGCTTCGCCAGCAAACTGCCGACGGCGCCGCAGGAGAACATTGTTTACCAGTGCTGGGAAAGCTTTTGCCGGGAGATCGGCAAGACGGTGCCGGTGGCGATGACGCTGGAAAAAAACATGCCGATTGGCTCCGGGCTGGGTTCCAGCGCCTGCTCGGTGGTCGCTGCGCTGGTGGCCATGAACGAGTTCTGCGGCAAGCCGCTGAACGAGACGCGCATGCTGGCGCTGATGGGAGAGATGGAAGGGCGTATCTCCGGCAGCATTCACTACGACAACGTGGCGCCGTGCTATCTTGGCGGCATGCAGTTGATGATCGAAGAGAATGGGATTATCAGTCAGCAGGTGCCCGGGTTTGATGAGTGGCTGTGGGTGCTGGCCTATCCGGGGATTAAAGTCTCTACTGCTGAAGCGCGGGCGATTCTGCCGGCGCAGTATCGCCGCCAGGATTGTATCGCCCATGGTCGCCACCTCGCGGGCTTTATTCACGCCTGCTACACCCGCCAGCCGCAGCTGGCGGCAAAATTGATGAAAGATGTGATTGCCGAACCGTACCGAACCAAACTGCTGCCGGGCTTTAGCGAAGCGCGTCAGGCGGCCATGGAAATGGGCGCCCAGGCTTGCGGCATCTCCGGCTCTGGCCCAACGCTGTTCGCGTTGTGTGATAAACCGGATACCGCACAGCGCGTCGCCGACTGGCTTGGCGCGCACTATCTGCAGAATCAGGAAGGCTTTGTTCATATTTGCCGGCTGGACACGGCGGGCGCACGCGTAGTGGGATAACCAATGAAACTGTATAACTTAAAAGATCATAACGAGCAGGTCAGCTTTGCGCAGGCCGTCACCCAGGGACTTGGCAAGCATCAGGGCCTGTTCTTTCCGCACGATCTGCCGGAATTCAGCCTGACTGAAATTGACGACATGCTGGCGCAGGACTTTGTCACCCGTAGCGCCAAAATTTTATCCGCCTTTATCGGCGATGAGATCCCGCAGGATGTCCTGCAGCAGCGGGTGCGCGCGGCGTTTGCGTTTTCGGCGCCGGTAAGCAAGGTTCAGGAAGATGTCGGCTGTCTGGAGCTGTTCCATGGCCCTACGCTGGCGTTCAAGGATTTCGGCGGCCGCTTTATGGCGCAGATGCTGACCCACATCGCAGGCGATAAGCCGGTCACCATCCTCACCGCGACCTCTGGCGACACCGGGGCGGCAGTGGCGCATGCTTTCTACGGCCTGCCGAACGTCAAGGTAGTGATCCTCTATCCGCGCGGCAAGATCAGTCCGCTGCAGGAGAAGCTGTTCTGTACCCTCGGCGGCAATATTGAAACCGTGGCGATTGATGGCGACTTTGATGCCTGCCAGGCGCTGGTGAAGCAGGCGTTTGACGATGAAGAGCTGAAGGCGACGCTGGGTCTCAACTCGGCTAACTCCATCAACATCAGCCGCCTGCTGGCGCAGATCTGTTACTACTTCGAAGCGGCGGCGCAGCTGCCGCAGGAAGCCCGCAATCAGCTGGTGATTTCCGTGCCGAGCGGCAACTTCGGCGATCTGACCGCCGGTCTGCTGGCCAAGTCGCTGGGGCTGCCGATCAAGCGCTTTATCGCCGCCACCAACGCCAACGACACCGTTCCGCGCTATCTGCAGGGCGGCGAGTGGGCGCCAAAAGCCACCCAGGCGACGCTGTCCAACGCCATGGACGTCAGCCAGCCGAACAACTGGCCGCGCGTTGAAGAGCTGTTCCGCCGTAAAATCTGGCGTCTCAGCGAGCTGGGCTATGCCGCGGTCGATGATGAGACCACCAAAGCAGCGATGCGCGAGCTGAAGGCCATCGGCTACATCTCTGAACCGCATGCGGCGATTGCCTGGCGCGCGCTGCGCGATCAGCTGCAGCCGGGAGAGTACGGCCTGTTCCTCGGCACCGCCCATCCGGCGAAGTTCAAAGAGAGCGTGGAGGAGATCCTGCAGGAGACTCTGCCGCTGCCGAAGGAGCTGGCCGACCGCGCCGACCTGCCGCTGCTGTCTCACAACCTGCCGGCGGATTTCGCCGCGCTGCGTAAGCTGATGATGGGCTAAGCCAGGCAATAATATCGGCAACATGATCGACCAAACCGGGCAGCTATTGCCCGGTTTTTATATTTAACGCACTTTTCCATATCAGTAAAATTTCTCTCCATAAAATTCCCCACACTATTTTATTGTCAGCGCACTGCTTTTATTGCAAACTCTTTTACGGATTGTCCTCTTTGCCGGATAATTCCACTGGATTATCTTTTTTATTTATTATTTCATACTGCTTATATTTATGCTGCTGATTTTATTATGAAGCAGCTATAGATATCATTTGTTATAGATGCATTGCTAATGCACAAGGTTTTCAAGGAGGAAATATGCGTATTTTATCTCTTTTTTTGGTGGTGTTCGCTTTAACAGGCTGCTCCGGGACAACGATTGGCGGTAATGAAGATAAATTAACGCCAGCCTATCTGAAACAACATCTCATTGTCGGAAAAACCACCAAGGCCGAGGTTCGTCAGTATTTTGGTGCCCCGGATTCTGGTCATACGACGGTGACGGCGTCGGGTAAAGAGAGCTGGTATTATTCAGTAGATAAAGGGATCAACCTGGTCAGCCTCGCGGGTTCCATGATCCCGGTAACCGGGGCATCGCAAGCTGCCGATGCGGTCGATAAGTCCAGCCAAAAAGATTCGAACTCGCTGATGATTTTCTTCGATGAAAAAGGCGTGGTGGAAAACTGGGTGCGTTAAAATAAGTAATAAACTGCTTAATTATATTGAAAAGGGGAATAACTCCCCTTTTTTATTACCGTAACGTGTTACTGCTCGTGGCGTTTAAACACCAGTTCGCCTTTCTCTGAGGCATCCGCATCAAAGAAATAGCCTTCGCTATTAAAGGCTTTGAGCTGCTCCGGCTGGGTTAAGCGGTTTTCAATAATGTAGCGACTCATCAGGCCGCGGGCTTTCTTCGCATAAAAACTGATCACTTTGAATTTGCCGTTCTTCTCATCGAGGAATACCGGCTTGATCAGCTGACCCTGCAATTTTGGCGTTTTCACCGATTTAAAATATTCATCGGAAGCCAGGTTGATGACGATATCGTCGCCCTGGTCGCGCAGCGCCTGATTCAGCTTCTCGGTAATGGTATCCCCCCAGAACTGGTACAGATCTTTGCCGCGCGGATTTTCCAGACGGATCCCCATCTCCAGGCGGTAGGGCTGCATCAGGTCTAACGGGCGCAGCACGCCATACAGTCCGGAGAGCATGCGCAGATGCTGCTGGGCGAAGTCAAAGTCGTCCTCGGTGAGTGTCTCTGCCTGCAGGCCAGTGTAGACATCGCCTTTAAAGGCGAGGATCGCCTGGCGGGCATTTTGCGGCGTAAAGTCAGGGTGCCAGTCGTGGAAGCGGGTGGCGTTTAGATCCGCCAGCTTGTCACTAATGCTCATCAGCTTGCCGATTTGCGGTGCGCTCAGCTTACGGGCGATGCCGATAAGCTGCTGAGAATACTCGAGGAGTTCGGGCTGGGTATAGCGAGTCGTTGCCAGCGGGCTTTGATAATCGAGCGTTTTAGCAGGTGAAATCAGAATCAGCATATCCAGTCCTTGCAGGTAATTTCGACGAATTTTAACAAAAAAAGTGCATGGTGGGATCGATAGCTGCAATTGCCGCGCTATTCGCGCGGCAATTCATTCCAGGCGCCCGGGGCCAGCTGTTGGTCAATATCCGGGTAACGAGTGGCATCGAAAGTCGGCTGGATACCCAGCCGCCGCTGACGCAGATAATCGCTGGCGATAATCCGCACCGTCGGGGAGAGCAACAGAATGGCCGTCAGGTTGGTCATCGCCATCAGCGCCATGATGATATCCGCGCTCTGCCAGACGACAGGCAGGCTAACCATGGTCCCCAACAGCACCATCAGGACGGTGAGTATTCGCAGCCCCCAGATATAGCGTGGCTTATCCAGGCGCAGGAAGACCAGATTATTTTCCGCGTACACGTAGTTGGCTACGATAGAGCTAAAGGCGAACAGCAGCACGATGAGGGCGATAAAACCCGCTCCCCAGCCGCCGACCAGCACGCTCATCGCGTGTTGCAAGTCCTGAATACCGTTGAGCGTATATTCATTGTCGGGCCGCGGCGCCAGCATGACGATAATCGCGCTGGCGGTACAGATCACGATAGTATCGATAAACACGCCAATCATCTGCACGATCCCCTGCGCCGCCGGGTGCGGCGGCCAGGAGGCGGCGGCCGCGGCGGCGTTAGGCGAAGAGCCCATCCCTGCTTCATTGGAGAACATGCCGCGCTGGAAGCCGCTGGTCAGCGCCTGGCTGATGGTGTAGCCCACCGCGCCGGCGGCGGCCTCCTGCCAGCCGAAGGCGCAGCGAAAGATGGTGGCGAAAATCGTCGGCAGGGCGGTGATGTGCCACAGGCCGATGAGCAGGCTGGTGGCGATCCACAACAGCGCCATAAAGGGAACGATCCATTGCATCAGACGCGCCACGCCGCGTAAACCACGGAGGATCGCCAGCAAAACGACAACGGCCAGCACGCCGCCGCTGACCGCCGCCGGCAGATCGAACGCATAGCGCAAGGCATGGGCCACGGAGTTAGCCTGCACGGTATTGAAGATAAAACCATAGGCCAGCAGGAGGAGGATCGAAAACAGGACGCCCATCCAACGCATGCCGAGCCCGCGCGCCATATACCAGGCCGGGCCGCCGCGAAACTGTCCGCGGCTATCGCGTTCTTTATACAGCTGAGCAAGGGAACATTCAGCAAAGCTGCTGGCCATGCCGAGCAGGGCGGAAACCCACATCCAGAATACGGCGCCGGGCCCACCGGCGGCGATCGCCAGCGTCACCCCGGCAAGATTGCCGCTGCCGACCCGGGCTGCAAGGCTGGTACAGAGCGCCTGAAAGGACGTTAAACCACCCGGCTGCGGGTGCAGGCTTTTTTTTAGACTGCGGCCGAATTTGCGCACGTAACGAAACTGAATACCCCGGGTTTGCCAGCTAAACCAGATACCGGCACCCAGTAGCAGATAAATCATCACTGAGCCCCAGAGTATTTCATTGATAAATGAGAGAAAATCAGGCATTAAACATCCTCTTGTCCATGCCGGCACGCCAGTGTAAGCGTTACCAATTAAGTGACAATCCTTTCGCTTTCAGCAAATTAATCTGCATAGTTTATCACACTCTGCGCTCTTCTCTCGTCGGCGGTTGCGCTGACCCGGCAGCGTGTTATCATCTGGGCAGACCGGTTACATCCCCTTAACTGCTGTTTAAGAGAAATATATCATGACGGATAAATTAACTTCTCTGCGTCAGTACACCACTGTCGTCGCTGACACCGGAGATATTGCGGCAATGAAGCTGTATCAGCCTCAGGATGCCACCACTAACCCTTCCCTGATTCTCGGCGCGGCTCAGATCCCTGAGTACCGTAAGCTGATTGACGACGCTGTCGCCTGGGCTCGTAGCCAGAGCAGCGATCGCGCGCAGCAGATCCTCGATGCTTCCGATAAGCTGGCGGTGAACATCGGTCTCGAAATTCTGAAACTGATCCCGGGCCGTATCTCCACCGAAGTGGACGCACGTCTCTCCTATGACACCGAAGCGTCTATCGCGAAAGCCAAGCGCATCATCAAGCTGTACAACGACGCGGGCATCAGCAACGATCGCATTCTGATCAAACTGGCCTCCACCTGGCAGGGCATTCGCGCCGCTGAACAGCTGGAAAAAGAAGGCATTAACTGTAACCTGACGCTGCTGTTCTCCTTCGCTCAGGCTCGCGCTTGCGCCGAAGCGGGCGTCTTCCTGATTTCGCCGTTCGTTGGCCGTATCCTCGACTGGTACAAAGCCAACACCGACAAGAAAGAGTACGCACCGGCAGAAGATCCGGGCGTGATTTCCGTCAGCGAAATCTACGAGTATTACAAGCAGCACGGCTATGAAACCGTCGTGATGGGCGCAAGCTTCCGTAACGTTGGCGAAATTCTGGAACTGGCTGGCTGTGACCGCCTGACCATCGCCCCGGCGCTGCTGAAAGAGCTGTCCGAAAGCGAAGGCGCCGTTGAGCGTAAGCTGGTATATACCGGTGAAGTGAAAGCGCGTCCGGAGCGTATTACCGAATCTGAGTTCCTGTGGCAGCATAACCAGGATCCGATGGCGGTAGACAAACTGGCGGAAGGTATCCGTAAGTTTGCGATCGACCAGGAAAAACTGGAAAAAATGATCGACGAACTGCTGTAATCGCGCAGGTGGCCGACGCCCGTCGGCCACATTACACTGTCTGTCCCGCCTCCGGCAGTGTATCATTTCGTTTAACGCCACAGTTTGAACGGAATAACCATGAATACCTTACGAATCGGCTTAGTTTCCATTTCCGATCGCGCCTCCAGCGGCGTCTATCAGGACAAAGGCATCCCGGCACTGGAAGAGTGGCTGGCACGCGCCCTGACCACCCCTTTCGAGCTGCAAACCCGTCTGATTCCGGATGAGCAGGCCATCATTGAGCAAACGCTGTGCGAACTGGTTGACGAAATGGGGTGCCATCTGGTGCTGACCACCGGCGGAACCGGCCCTGCGCGTCGCGATGTGACGCCCGACGCAACGCTGGCGATCGCCGATCGCGAGATGCCGGGCTTCGGCGAGCAAATGCGCCAGGTTAGCCTACACTTTGTGCCGACGGCTATCCTTTCCCGGCAGGTCGGTGTGATCCGCAAGCAGGCGCTGATCCTCAACCTTCCCGGGCAACCGAAAGCAATTCAGGAGACTCTGGAAGGGGTGAAAGATGCTGACGGCAACGTGCTGGTGCACGGTATTTTCGCAAGTGTACCTTATTGTGTACAGTTGCTTGAAGGGCCTTATGTGGAAACCGATGGCCGTGTAGTAGAAGCTTTTCGTCCCAAGAGCGCCAGGCGCGAAACTTTATCCTGAATTTGATGCATTTTTGATATAACCTGCATCGCTAATGGTGTGCCGTTTTATTTACGATATAGTGATTTTTACTTTACACACTATAAAACACGCTGCACACCTCAGGATGAAATTGCGTTATGTCATATGCAAACCGACCGCTCAACCGCCAGGATTATAAAACGCTGACGCTGGCCGCCCTGGGCGGCGCGCTGGAGTTTTATGACTTTATCATTTTCGTTTTCTTCGCCGCCGTCGTCGGCGAGCTCTTCTTTCCCGCAGATATTCCCGAATGGCTGCGCCAGGTGCAAACTTTTGGCATTTTCGCCGCCGGTTACCTGGCGCGTCCGCTGGGGGGCATCATCATGGCCCACTTTGGCGATCTGGTGGGGCGCAAGAAAATGTTCACCCTCAGCATCCTGCTGATGGCGCTGCCAACCCTGGCGATCGGTCTGCTACCGACCTATAGCTCGGTAGGTATCATCGCCCCGCTGCTATTGCTGCTGATGCGTATTCTGCAGGGAGCGGCGATCGGCGGTGAAGTTCCAGGCGCCTGGGTGTTTGTCGCTGAGCATGTCCCGGAAAAACGCATTGGTATCGCCTGCGGCACGCTGACGGCCGGCCTGACGGTTGGCATTCTGCTGGGGTCGGTGGTGGCCACGCTTATCAATACCAGTCTGACGCCGCAGGGGATCCACGACGGCGGCTGGCGGATCCCCTTCCTGCTGGGCGGCGTATTTGGTCTGATAGCGATGTATCTGCGCCGCTGGCTGCAGGAGACGCCGATTTTTCTTGAGATGCAGCAGCGCAAAGCGCTGGCGCAGGAGCTGCCGGTAAAAGCGGTGGCGCTCAAGCACCAGAAGGCGGTGGTGATCTCTATGCTGCTGACCTGGCTGCTGTCGGCTGGCGTGGTGGTGGTGATCCTGATGTCGCCAGTCTGGCTGCAGAAGCACTATGGTTTTGCGCCGGCCATTACCCTGCAGGCCAACAGCATCGCCACCATTATGTTGTGCATCGGCTGTCTGCTCGCCGGGCTGGCGGCGGACCGCTTCGGCGCCAGCCGCACTTTTATCGTCGGCAGCCTGCTGCTGGCGGTTGCCAGCTGGGCATTTTACCATCTTGCCGGCGCCAGCCCGCAGCGGCTGTTTCTGCTCTACGGTACGGTGGGGCTTTGCGTCGGCGTGGTGGGGGCGGTGCCCTATGTGATGGTGCGGGCCTTCCCGGCGGAAGTACGCTTCACCGGCATCTCTTTCTCCTACAACCTGTCGTACGCGATCTTTGGCGGCCTGACGCCGATTGCGGTCACCATGCTGATGGGGGTGTCGCCGATGGCGCCGGCCTGGTATGTGCTGGCCCTGTCGCTGATGGGGCTGGGATTAGGTATCTGGCTGCGTCAGGAGCTGACGGGGCCGACGGGGATGCCGGAAGGGGAGCTGCAGCGTTAACGATGGCTAGCTGATGCTGATAATGACCTGCCGCCGCCCTGTGACCGGACGGCGGCGGAAGATTAGCGCGGTTCGCCGATCGGCAGCACGGTGCGGCCGAACTGTTCGTTCAGCACTTCACCCATCGCCAGGTAAATAGCGCTGGCGCCACAAATCAGGCCGACCCAGCCGGCTACCTTCACAATGCCTTCGTTATCGGCCAAATGGCCAATCGCCAGCAGCGCGAACAGTACGGTTAGGCTCAGGAAGACAAACTGCAGCATGCGGGCTGCCTTCAGGGTGCCAAAGAACATAAACAGGGTAAAGACGCCCCACAGGCCGAGGTACATACCGAGGAAGTGCGCGTTTGGCGCGTCTGCCAGGCCCATTTTCGGCATCAGAAGAATCGCCACCAGCGTCAGCCAGAAGCTGCCGTAGGAGGTAAAAGCGGTTAAGCCAAAAGTGTTGCCTTTTTTGTATTCCAGCAGGCCGGCAAAAATTTGCGCAATGCCGCCGTAAAAAATGCCCATCGCCAGGATAGCTACATCGAATGCGAACAGGCCGCTATTCGCCAGGTTAAGCAGAATAGTGGTCATGCCGAAGCCCATAAGGCCCAGCGGTGCCGGATTAGCCAACTTAGTGTTGCCCATAATTCCTCAAAATTATCATTAAAAGGGAAGCATTACCCCGCGACTTGGCGGCGGGGCGCGGCATAATAATGAGGCGCTGAAGGGCTGTCTATGATCTGGCGGGGTATTTTTCACCAATTTCCGCGGTGTCTGACGGCGGCTGGAGCATTTGCCGTAAACAGGCAATATGCAGGACCGCGGGGATGGTGACCCGGTAGGCGCTGCCGCTCACCGCTTTTACGCTGTTCAGCGCGGCGCCGAGCGGTCCGCCCAGCCCGGCGCCGCGCACCAGGCCATGACCGATGACGCTCACCGCGGCGTGCGTGCGCAGGATGGCGGTTAAGCGTTCGTCCAGCAACAAAGTGACGCCTTCGCTTAGCTTGCGATGCCTCAGCAGATGAGCCATCAGGCTGTCCAGCTCATGGCTCCGGCACTCCACCGCGGCGAGAAACTGCGCTTTTTGCTCCGCGTTCAGTTTATTCCAGCTGTGCTGCAGAAAATGCGCCAGCAACTGCTGCTCGATCTGCGGCGTCGACAGCTGTTTGTCGACCTTCGCTTTCAGTCGTTTACATACATCCAGCAGGATCGCGCGATAAAATTTGCCATGGCGGCGCAGCGTGTTGGCGATGCTATCGCCGCCAAAATGCTGTAGCTCACCGGCGATTAGCTGCCAGTTGCGGCGATAACGCTCCGGGTGCCCCTCCATCGCTAAAAATGTCTCGTTGCGCAGGAGCGTGCTGGAGAGACGGGGTTTGCCATTTTCCCCGTGGGTCAGAATGCGGGTAAAGGCTTCCAGATGCGCCTCGCTGCACTCAGGCAGAAAGGCGAGATCGTCATCCTCCAGGTAATTAATATGCATAACGTTTTCTCTCGGGCAGGGGCGACGTTAGTCATCGCCGATAATTTTCAGTGATGCCATATCTGAGGAGTGCACCGTGTGGCCGGAGAAGGCGATTTTCTTCACGCAACGTTTGTTGTCGTTATCGCTATTGATGTTGATCCAGCCGGTGGTGCTGCCCTCTTTGATCCCGGCGGGGACGTTCAGCGTGTGGCTGGCGCCGCGGCTGGCCTTAAAGTAGACCGTCGCCCCGGAGAGTTGTACATCGCCGCGGTCGGCGCTGAGCTGAATGCGTTTGACTACCCGGCAGACGGGGAGCGTCAGCGTCAGGTCGTTGGTTTCATTGCGCGGCATAGCTATCACGCCGAGAATTTTATGGTCGTTAGCGGCCGCCGAGGTGATAAATGACACGCCGAGGATAAGCCCTACGGAAAGCCGGTATAGCGATTTCATTAATTTGTCCCCTGAATAAGCGAAGTGCGATGGCGGGGAAGTTTATCACTGCGAAAACGGGGCTTTTAGCGCGCAAGTATTGCGGTTTATGTCAATGATATTATGAATGTATTTCCTATTTTAATCCGTTTTTTGTATGTATATTTCGCCGTCGTTTTTGCCATCCAACAACCTTGTTCGGCAAGTCATCCGTAACCCTGGGCGAATCCGAGGCAAAAAATTTTTATGCTTGCCCCTTGATGCCGGAGTGGGCGACCCCATCTTGTAGTCAACCGCAGTGAAGAACCTGAAAAAAAATGATGTCTGGGCAGTTGAAACCGCACGTTTCGCCCTTATTACAGGTTCACAACCACATGTTGATCGAATTTTTAGTGGAGACGTTTAGATGGGTAAAATTATTGGTATCGACCTGGGTACTACCAACTCTTGTGTAGCGATTATGGATGGCACTACTGCACGCGTGCTGGAGAACGCCGAAGGCGATCGCACCACGCCTTCTATCATTGCCTATACCCAGGATGGTGAAACTCTGGTTGGTCAGCCGGCTAAACGTCAGGCAGTGACAAACCCGCAAAACACCCTGTTTGCGATTAAACGCCTGATTGGCCGCCGCTTCCAGGACGAAGAAGTTCAGCGTGACGTTTCTATCATGCCATACAAAATTGTTGCCGCAGACAATGGCGACGCATGGCTGGATGTGAAAGGCACCAAAACTGCACCGCCGCAGATCTCTGCTGAAGTGCTGAAGAAAATGAAGAAAACGGCTGAAGATTACCTGGGTGAACCGGTAACTGAAGCGGTTATCACCGTACCGGCTTACTTCAACGATGCGCAGCGTCAGGCAACCAAAGATGCCGGCCGTATCGCCGGTCTGGAAGTCAAACGTATCATCAACGAACCAACCGCGGCCGCGCTGGCTTACGGTCTGGATAAAGAAGTGGGCAACCGTACTATCGCGGTTTACGACCTCGGTGGTGGTACTTTCGATATCTCGATTATCGAAATCGACGAAGTTGATGGCGAAAAAACCTTTGAAGTTCTGGCGACCAACGGTGATACCCACCTGGGCGGCGAAGACTTCGATACTCGTCTGATCAACTACCTCGTTGATGAGTTCAAGAAAGATCAGGGCATTGACCTGCGCAACGACCCGCTGGCCATGCAGCGCCTGAAAGAAGCCGCTGAGAAAGCGAAGATTGAACTGTCTTCTGCTCAGCAGACCGACGTTAACCTGCCGTACATCACTGCAGATGCGACCGGTCCGAAACACATGAACATCAAAGTGACTCGCGCGAAACTGGAAAGCCTGGTAGAAGACCTGGTTAACCGTTCCATCGAGCCGCTGAAAGTCGCTCTGCAGGATGCCGGTCTGTCCGTTTCCGATATCAACGACGTGATCCTCGTTGGTGGTCAGACTCGTATGCCGATGGTGCAGAAGAAAGTGGCCGAGTTCTTTGGTAAAGAACCGCGTAAAGACGTTAACCCGGATGAAGCCGTGGCGATCGGTGCTGCCGTTCAGGGCGGTGTACTGACTGGCGATGTGAAAGACGTTCTGCTGCTCGACGTAACCCCGCTGTCGCTGGGTATCGAAACCATGGGCGGCGTGATGACTGCGCTTATCAGCAAAAACACCACCATCCCGACCAAGCACAGCCAGGTGTTCTCTACCGCTGAAGACAACCAGTCTGCGGTAACCATCCATGTGCTGCAGGGTGAGCGTAAACGCGCGTCTGATAACAAATCTCTGGGTCAGTTCAACCTGGATGGTATTAACCCGGCGCCGCGCGGCATGCCGCAGATCGAAGTGACCTTCGACATCGATGCTGACGGTATCCTGCACGTCTCCGCGAAAGACAAAAACAGCGGTAAAGAGCAGAAGATCACCATCAAAGCGTCTTCCGGTCTGAATGAAGAAGAAATTCAGAAAATGGTTCGCGAAGCAGAAGCTAACGCCGAATCTGACCGTAAGTTCGAAGAGCTGGTACAGACCCGCAACCAGGGCGACCATCTGCTGCACAGCACTCGTAAGCAGGTTGAAGAAGCAGGCGATAAACTGCCGGCTGACGACAAAACTGCCATTGAGTCTGCGCTGACCGCGCTGGAATCTTCTCTGAAAGGCGAAGACAAAGCGGATATCGAAGCGAAAATGCAGGCGCTGGCGCAGGCTTCTCAGAAGCTGATGGAAATTGCTCAGCAGCAGCACGCTCAGCAGCAGGCGGGTTCCGCTGACGCTCAGGCGAGCAACGCGAAAGACGACGATGTTGTCGACGCTGAGTTCGAAGAAGTGAAAGATAAAAAATAATCGCCCTTTGAACGGGTAAAACACTGGCACGGGCGAAGAGGTTTCCTCTCCGCCCGTGCACGCATGTTAAGGGGCTGAAAAACACCGATGGCAAAGCAAGATTACTACGAGATTTTAGGCGTTTCCAAAACAGCGGAAGAGCGTGAAATCAAAAAGGCTTATAAGCGCCTGGCCATGAAATATCACCCGGACCGCAACCAGGGTGATAAAGAGGCTGAAGCCAAATTTAAAGAAATCAAAGAAGCGTATGAAATCCTGACTGATGCCCAGAAGCGTGCGGCCTACGATCAGTACGGCCACGCGGCCTTCGAACAGGGCGGCATGGGCGGCGGCGGCGGTTTTGGCGGCGGTGCCGACTTCAGCGATATCTTTGGCGATGTTTTCGGCGATATCTTTGGCGGCGGACGTGGTCGTCAGCGCGCGGCACGCGGCGCCGATCTCCGTTACAACATGGAGCTGACGCTGGAAGAAGCGGTGCGCGGCGTCACTAAAGAGATCCGTATTCCGACGCTGGAAGAGTGCGACGTCTGCCACGGCAGCGGCGCCAAGGCCGGCAGCAAACCGCAGACCTGTCCGACCTGTCATGGCGCGGGCCAGGTGCAGATGCGCCAGGGCTTTTTTGCTGTACAGCAGACCTGTCCGCACTGCCAGGGACGCGGTACGCTAATTAAAGATCCGTGCAATAAATGTCATGGCCATGGCCGCGTAGAAAAAACCAAAACCCTGTCGGTTAAAATTCCGGCGGGCGTGGATACCGGTGACCGGATCCGTCTGGCGGGCGAAGGCGAGGCCGGCGAACATGGCGCGCCGGCAGGCGATCTGTACGTTCAGGTTCAGGTGAAGCAGCACGCTATCTTTGAACGTGAAGGCAATAACCTGTACTGCGAAGTTCCGATCAACTTCACCATGGCGGCGCTGGGCGGTGAGATCGAGGTCCCAACGCTCGACGGCCGCGTGAACCTGAAAATTCCAAGTGAAACCCAGACCGGCAAGCTGTTCCGCATGCGTGGAAAAGGCGTGAAATCCGTTCGCGGCGGCGCGCAGGGCGATCTGCTGTGCCGCGTGGTGGTGGAGACGCCGGTGGGGCTGAATGAGAAGCAGAAGCAGCTGCTGAAAGAGCTGCAGGAGAGCTTCGGCGGTCCGACCGGGGAAAACAACAGCCCGCGTTCGAAAAGCTTCTTTGACGGCGTGAAGAAGTTCTTCGACGACCTGACCCGCTAATTCCGCCTTTGTTGATATCCGGCCCGGGCCTTTGCTGCCCGGGCTTTTTTTCGCCTTAGAACTCCCCTTTAACTCGTAAAAAGCGAATATTAGCGCAACTTAAATCTGATTTTTTCGAGTTATCAGTGTGTGTATTATGCTTTTATCGAGTTATTCACCAACAGGATGAAAGTAAAAGTGAAACATCTGCAACGATTCTTTAGTAGCGATGCTTCCGGCGGCATTGTCTTAATTATCGCCGCCGCGCTGGCGATGGTGATGGCCAATACCAGCGTGACCAGCGGTCTGTATCACTCCTTCCTTGAGACGCCAGTACAGCTGCGTGTGGGCGCGCTGGAGATCAACAAGAACATGCTGTTATGGATCAATGATGCCCTGATGGCGGTGTTCTTTTTGCTGATTGGCCTGGAGGTCAAGCGTGAGCTGATGCAGGGGTCGCTGGCGAGCCGCCGTCAGGCGGTCTTCCCGGTAATCGCCGCGCTGGGCGGGATGATCGTCCCGGCCCTGGTCTACCTGGCCTTTAACGCCCAGGATCCTGTCGCCAGAGAAGGGTGGGCGATCCCGGCGGCGACGGATATTGCCTTTGCCCTCGGCGTGCTGGCGCTGTTAGGTAGCCGGGTCCCGACGGCGCTGAAGATTTTCCTGATGGCGCTGGCGATTATTGATGACCTCGGGGCTATCGTGATTATCGCGCTGTTTTATACCCACGACCTGTCCATGCTCTCGCTGGGCGTGGCGGCGGCGGCGATCGCGGTGCTGGTGGCCCTGAATCTGAGCGGCGTGCGGCGTACCGGGATCTATATTCTGGTTGGCGCGGTGCTGTGGACGGCGGTGCTGAAGTCTGGCGTTCACGCGACCCTTGCCGGGGTGATTGTCGGCTTTATGATCCCGCTCGAGGAAAAGCATGGCAAGTCGCCGGCCAAAGCGCTTGAGCATGTCCTGCACCCGTGGGTGGCGTTTATGATCCTGCCGCTGTTTGCCTTCGCGAACGCGGGGGTCTCACTGCAGGGGGTCACCCTTGCCGGGCTGACGTCGCTCCTGCCGCTGGGCATTATGGCTGGCCTGTTTATCGGTAAGCCGCTGGGGATTAGCCTGTTCTGCTGGCTGGCCCTGAAGCTGAAGTGGGCTTCGCTGCCGGAGGGAACCACCTGCAAGCAAATTATGGCGGTGGGGATCCTGTGCGGGATTGGCTTTACGATGTCGATTTTCATCGCCACCCTGGCCTTTGGCAGCGTGGATCCCGCGTTGATCAACTGGGCTAAGCTGGGCATCTTAATTGGCTCAGTGGTATCCGCTGTTACCGGCTACCTCATACTGCGTCAGCGCGTGACGGATACTCGCCTCGCGGTATAACCTTTCTGCAGGAGAGCCCGCCAGGCTCTCCTGGACATTATCAGGGAGAGAAGCATGTCACATATTAACTACAATCATCTGTACTACTTCTGGCACGTGTATAAAGAAGGGTCCGTCGTGGGCGCGGCGGAGGCGCTGTTTCTGACGCCGCAGACCATTACCGGGCAGATCAAAGCCCTGGAGGAGCGCCTGCAGGGGAAATTATTTAAGCGAAAGGGAAGGGGGCTTGAGCCGAGCGAGCTGGGGGAGCTGGTTTTTCGCTATGCCGACCGGATGTTTACCCTCAGCCAGGAGATGCTCGACATCGTCAACTATCGCAAAGAGTCGAACCTGCTGTTTGACGTCGGCGTGGCCGATGCGCTCTCGAAACGGCTGGTCAGCGGCGTGCTGGATGCCGCTGTCGTTGAGAGCGAGCAGATTCATCTGCGCTGTTTTGAATCCACTCATGAGCTGCTGCTGGAGCAGCTGAGCCAGCATAAGCTCGACATGATTATCTCTGACTGCCCGATCGACTCGACGCAGCAGGAAGGGCTATTTTCGGTGAAGATCGGCGAGTGCAGCGTCAGCTTCTGGTGCATGAATCCGGCGCCGACGAAGCCGTTCCCGGCCTGCCTCGAAGAGCGGCGGCTGCTGATCCCCGGCCGGCGATCGATGCTGGGACGTAAGCTGCTGAACTGGATTAACGTGCAGGGCCTGAAGGTGGAGATCCTCGGCGAGTTTGACGACGCGGCGCTCATGAAAGCCTTCGGCGCCGCACATAATGCGATATTTGTCGCGCCGACGCTCTACGCGCATGATTTCTACCATGATGAATCGATTGTCGAAATTGGCCGTATGGATAGCGTGATGGAGGAGTATCACGCTATTTTCGCTGAACGAATGATTCAGCACCCGGCGGTACAGCGTATCTGTAATCGCGATTATTCGTCGCTGTTCACCGAACCCCGATAGCCGGAAGGCGTGGGCTGGCGTGGCTCAGATCGCGCCAGCGTGCGCTACCGGGGGAAGATGATAGGCATAAAAAAACCCGCTTTCGCGGGTTTCTTTAACAAAGTTCAGCAAGCAGGCGATTAAGCCAGTTTGTTGATCTGTGCAGTCAGGTTTGCTTTATGACGCGCAGCTTTGTTTTTGTGGATCAGACCTTTAGCAGCCTGACGGTCCACGATCGGTTGCATTTCGTTAAATGCTTTCTGTGCAGCAGCTTTGTCGCCAGCTTCGATAGCTGCGTATACTTTCTTGATGAAAGTACGCATCATAGAGCGACGGCTTGCGTTGTGCTTGCGAGCCTTTTCAGACTGAACGGCGCGCTTCTTAGCTGATTTGATATTAGCCAAGGTCCAACTCCCAAATGTGTTCTATATGGACAATTCAAAGGCCGAGGAATATGCCCGTTTAGCCTTCTTTTGTCAATGGATTTGTGCAAATAAGCGCCGTTTAACACCACAGCGCTTCATTACGTAGTGATGGCGCAAGATTCTACCAGCTTGTTGCAGGCGAATACAGCTTTTCCACCATAAAAATCGCCGGGCGCGGCCAGTTTTCACGCTTTCTCGCGCTGAGTGAATGAATTCCTGAGAACTTTCGTTGCCGAGGTGCAATCGCTGGTTAACGTTGACAGTTGTACAAGGTATACTCGGACGATTTTCACTGTTTTGAGCCAGACATGAAGCTGATACGCGGCATACATAATCTCAGTCAGGCCCCGCACGGGTGCGTGCTGACCATTGGTAATTTCGACGGCGTGCATCGTGGGCATCAGGCGCTGCTGCAGCGGTTGCGCGAAGAGGGCCGCCAGCGCGGTTTACCGGTCGTGGTGATGATTTTTGAACCCCAGCCGCTGGAGCTCTTTGCCGCTGATAAAGCCCCGGCGCGATTGACGCGCCTGCGTGAAAAGCTGGGCTATCTGGCTGAAAGCGGGGTTGACTATGTATTGTGCGTTCGCTTTGACCGCCGGTTCGCCGCGCTAACCGCGCAGGATTTTATCAGTGAACTGCTGGTGCGTCGCCTGGGCGTGCAGTTCCTCGCCGTTGGTGACGATTTCCGCTTTGGCGCTGGTCGCCAGGGGGATTTCTTGTTATTACAAAAGGCGGGGGCGGAATATGGCTTCGACGTCACCAGTACCCAAACCTTCTGCGAAGGCGGGGTGCGAATCAGCAGCACGGCGGTACGCCAGGCGCTGGCCGATGACGATCTCCTGCTGGCGGAGACGCTGCTCGGCCATCCGTTTAGCATCTCCGGACGCGTCGTGCATGGTGATGAACTAGGCCGAACCATAGGTTTTCCGACGGCGAACTTACCGCTGCGTCGTCAGGTTTCCCCGGTTAAAGGGGTCTATGCGGTAGAAGTGACAGGGCTGGGCGACAAACCGATAGCGGGCGTCGCCAATATTGGCACCCGTCCAACGGTTGCGGGCGTGCGTCAGCAGCTCGAAGTACATCTGTTGGACGTTGTAATGGACCTCTACGGTCGCCATATCAATGTAATACTGCGTAAAAAGATACGTAACGAGCAGCGGTTTGCGTCGCTGGACGAGCTGAAGGCGCAAATCGCACGTGATGAGTTAACGGCCCGCGAATTATTTGGGCTGACCAGCCAGGCCTGAGCCACTGGTGTTTATCAAACCGAAATACGGAACCGAGAATCTGATGAGTGACTATAAATCGACCCTGAATTTGCCGGAAACAGGGTTCCCTATGCGTGGCGACCTCGCCAAACGCGAACCGGGAATGCTGGCGCGTTGGACCGATGATGACCTGTACGGCATCATTCGTGCAGCCAAAAAAGGCAAAAAAACCTTCATTCTGCATGATGGCCCTCCTTATGCGAATGGCAGCATTCATATTGGTCACTCGGTAAACAAGATTCTGAAAGACATTATCGTTAAGTCCAAAGGGCTGACGGGCTATGACTCGCCTTACGTTCCGGGCTGGGACTGCCACGGTCTGCCGATCGAGCTGAAAGTGGAGCAGGAATACGGCAAGCCGGGTGAGAAATTTACCGCTGCCGAATTCCGCGCTAAGTGCCGCGAATATGCCGCCGAGCAGATCGATGGCCAGCGTAAAGACTTTATCCGTCTCGGCGTGCTGGGCGACTGGTCGCATCCGTACCTGACCATGGACTTCAAAACCGAAGCCAACATCATCCGCGCGCTGGGCAAAATCATCGGTAATGGCCACCTGCATAAAGGCGCCAAACCGGTGCACTGGTGCGTAGACTGCCGTTCCGCGCTGGCGGAAGCGGAAGTGGAGTATTACGACAAAACCTCTCCGTCTATCGATGTCGCGTTCCACGCGGTAGACAAAGCCGCGGTACTGGCGAAATTCGGCGTAGCCGACGTCAACGGTCCGGTGTCGCTGGTTATCTGGACCACCACGCCGTGGACCCTGCCGGCCAACCGCGCTATCTCTCTGTCTCCTGAGTTCGACTATGCGCTGGTGCAGGTTGACGGCCAGGCGCTGATCCTGGCGAAAGACCTGGTTGAGAGCGTAATGAAGCGCGTTGGCGCGACGGACTACACTATTCTGGCGGCGGTACAAGGTTCTGAGCTTGAGCTGATGCGCTTTAAGCATCCGTTCCTCGATTTCGACGTGCCGGCGATCCTTGGCGACCACGTGACGCTGGATGCCGGTACCGGTGCGGTGCATACCGCTGGCGGCCACGGTCCGGACGACTACACCATCAGCCAGAAATACGGTCTGGAAATCGCCAACCCGGTTGGCCCGGACGGCGCTTACCTGCCTGGCACCTGGCCGTCCCTGGACGGCATTAATGTTTTCAAAGCCAATGACATCATCGTTGAGATGCTGCGTGAGCGTGGCGCGCTGTTACACGTTGAGAAACTGCAGCACAGCTATCCATGCTGCTGGCGCCACAAGTCGCCGATCATCTTCCGCGCCACTCCGCAGTGGTTCGTGAGCATGGATCAGAAAGGCCTGCGCGCGCAGTCGCTGAAAGAGATCAAAGGCGTGCAGTGGATCCCGGACTGGGGCCAGGCGCGTATCGAATCGATGGTCGCTAACCGCCCTGACTGGTGTATCTCCCGTCAGCGCACCTGGGGCGTGCCGATGTCGCTGTTCGTGCATAAAGAAACCCACGAACTGCACCCGCGTACCCTTGAGCTGATGGAAGAAGTGGCAAAACGCGTTGAAGTTGACGGCATCCAGGCGTGGTGGGATCTCGATTCCCGCGACATTCTTGGCGATGACGCCGACAGCTACGAGAAAGTGCCGGATACCCTCGACGTCTGGTTTGACTCCGGGTCGACCCACTCTTCCGTGGTTGACGTGCGTCCGGAATTCGCCGGTCACGCCGCCGATATGTATCTGGAAGGTTCTGACCAGCATCGCGGCTGGTTCATGTCCTCGCTGATGATTTCCACGGCGATGAAAGGCAAAGCGCCATATCGTCAGGTACTGACCCACGGCTTCACCGTCGACGGTCAGGGCCGCAAAATGTCCAAGTCTATCGGCAACACCGTTAGCCCGCAGGACGTGATGAACAAGCTCGGCGCCGATATCCTGCGCCTGTGGGTGGCTTCCACCGACTACACCGGCGAAATGGCGGTCTCTGACGAGATCCTCAAACGCGCTGCGGACAGCTATCGTCGTATCCGTAACACCGCGCGCTTCCTGCTGGCGAACCTTAACGGTTTCGATCCGGTGAAAGACATGGTTAAACCGGAAGAGATGGTGGTGCTGGACCGCTGGGCGGTCGGCTGCGCGCAGGCGGCACAGGAAGATATCCTGAAAGCCTACGAATCCTACGACTTCCATGAAGTGGTGCAGCGCCTGATGCGCTTCTGCTCCATCGAGATGGGCTCGTTCTACCTCGACATCATCAAAGACCGCCAGTACACCGCCAAGGCGGACAGCGTGGCGCGTCGCAGCTGCCAGACCGCGCTGTTCCATATCGTGGAAGCGCTGGTGCGCTGGATGGCGCCGATCATGTCCTTCACCGCAGATGAAATCTGGGGCTATCTGCCGGGCGAGCGTGAGAAATATGTCTTCACCGGCGAGTGGTATGAAGGTCTGTTCGGCCTGGCCGACGACGAAGCGATGAACGACGATTTCTGGGACGAGCTGCTGAAGGTGCGTGGCGAAGTCAACAAGGTGATCGAGCAGGCGCGTGCGGATAAGAAAGTCGGCGGCTCGCTGGAAGCGGCAGTCACGCTGTATGCTGATGCCGATCTGGCGGCTAAGCTCAATGCGCTGGGCGATGAATTGCGATTTGTCCTGTTGACCTCCGGGGCGAACGTCGCAGACTATGCGAGCGCGTCCGCTGATGCGCAGCAAAGCGAACTGCTCAAAGGGTTGAAAGTCGCATTGAGTAAAGCTGAAGGTGAGAAATGCCCGCGCTGCTGGCATTACACCACCGATATCGGCAAGGTGGCGGAACACGCGGAAATCTGCGGACGCTGTGTGAGCAACGTCGCCGGTGACGGCGAGCAACGTAAATTCGCCTGATGAGTAAATCGATCTGTTCAACGGGGCTACGCTGGCTGTGGGTGGTCGTAGCCGTGCTGATTATCGATCTGGGCAGCAAATTCCTGATCCTCCAGAACTTCGCTCTGGGGGAGACGGTTCCGCTGTTCCCGTCGCTTAATCTGCATTATGCCCGCAACTATGGCGCGGCCTTTAGCTTTCTCGCCGACAGCGGCGGCTGGCAGCGCTGGTTCTTTTCCGGGATCGCGATCGGCATTTGCGTAGTGCTGACGGTGCTGATGTACCGTTCGAAGGCGACGCAAAAGCTGAACAATATTGCCTACGCGCTGATTATCGGCGGCGCGCTGGGCAACTTGTTCGATCGCCTGTGGCATGGCTTTGTGGTCGATATGATCGACTTCTACGTCGGCGACTGGCATTTTGCCACCTTCAACCTCGCCGATAGCGCGATCTGCATCGGCGCAGCGCTGATTGTGCTGGAAGGCTTCCTGCCGAAACCGACTGTGAAAGAGCAGGCGTAAATCTCAATGCCGGGTGACGTGACGCTTACCCGGCCTACAGAATTTTTGGCCCCCGTAGGCCCGGTAAGCGTAATGCCGCCGTGCACCGGGTGACCTAAACAAGCGAGCAATTTGCATGTCTAAATCCGTACAGAGCAACAGCGCGGTACTGGTGCACTTCACTCTGAAACTGGACGACGGCTCCACTGCCGAGTCCACCCGCAGCAACGGCAAACCGGCGCTGTTTCGCCTCGGCGACACCTCTTTGTCTGAAGGGCTGGAGCAACAGCTTCTCGGTTTGAAAGAGGGGGAGAAAAAGGCCTTTTCGCTGGAGCCTGACGCCGCCTTTGGCGTACCCAGCCCGGACCTGATTCAGTATTTCTCTCGCCGCGAGTTTATCGACGCTGGCGAGCCGGAGATCGGCGCGATTATGCTCTTTACCGCAATGGATGGCAGCGAAATGCCTGGCGTGATCCGCGAAGTGAACGGCGATTCCATCACCGTTGACTTCAACCATCCGCTGGCCGGGCGCACTGTTCATTTTGATATTGAAGTGCTGGAGATCGATCCGGCGCTGGAGGAGTAACATGCAGATCCTGTTGGCTAACCCGCGCGGTTTTTGCGCTGGCGTTGACCGCGCTATCAGCATTGTAGAAAACGCGCTGACGCTGTATGGCGCACCGATCTATGTTCGTCATGAAGTGGTGCACAACCGCTATGTGGTGGATAGCCTGCGCAAGCGTGGCGCCATTTTTATCGAACAGATCAGCGAAGTGCCGGACGGCGCGATCCTGATTTTCTCCGCCCACGGCGTGTCGCAGGCGGTACGCAACGAAGCGAAGAGCCGCGACCTGACGGTGTTCGATGCCACCTGTCCGCTGGTGACCAAAGTCCATATGGAAGTCGCCCGCGCCAGCCGCCGCGGCGAAGAGTCGATTCTGATTGGCCATGCCGGCCATCCGGAAGTCGAAGGCACCATGGGACAGTACAACAACCCGCAAGGGGGGATGTACCTGGTCGAGTCGCCGGAAGACGTGCTGAAGCTGGAAGTGAAAAATGACGCCCGGCTGTCGTTTATGACCCAGACCACGCTCTCCGTCGACGATACCTCGGATGTGATTGACGCCCTGCGCGCGCGTTTTCCGAAAATCGTCGGCCCGCGCAAAGACGACATTTGCTATGCCACCACTAACCGTCAGGAAGCCGTGCGCGCGCTGGCGGAGCAGGCTGACGTAGTGCTGGTGGTCGGGTCGAAAAACTCCTCCAACTCTAACCGCCTCGCCGAGCTGGCGCAGCGGATGGGTAAGGCGGCTTACCTGATTGACGACGCCTCCGATATCCAGGAAGCGTGGGTCAAGGATGCGGCCTGCGTCGGCGTGACGGCGGGCGCGTCGGCGCCGGATATTCTGGTGCAGAACGTCATTACCCGCCTGCAGGAGCTGGGCGGCGGCGAAGCCGTGCCGCTGGAAGGCCGGGAAGAGAATATCGTCTTTGAAGTGCCGAAAGAGCTGCGTGTGGATGTCCGTGAAGTAGAGTAAGTTCTTTCCTCCAGCAGTATGAGAAGATGCCAGACTTAACGTCTGGCATTTTTTTAGGGAGAAACCATGCGCTTACCAATCATTCTTGATACCGATCCGGGCATCGACGATGCCGCCGCCATTGCCGCGGCGCTGTTCGCGCCTGAGCTGGATCTGCAGCTGATGACCACCGTAGCGGGCAATGTCTCGGTGGAGAAGACGACCCGTAACGCGCTGCAATTGCTGCATTTCTGGAATGCCGATGTACCGCTGGCGCAGGGCGCGTCGATGCCGCTGGTGCGTCCGTTGCGCGACGCCGCCTCGGTGCATGGCGAATCCGGCATGGAGGGGTATGACTTTGTTGAGCATCAACGTCAACCGCTGGCGAAGCCGGCCTTCCAGGCGATCCGTGATGCGCTTATGCATGCTGCCGAGCCGATCACCCTGGTGGCGATTGGCCCGCTGACCAATATAGCGCTGCTGCTGACCCAGTACCCGGAATGCGTGTTTAATATTCGCCGGCTGGTGATCATGGGCGGCTCGGCGGGCCGCGGCAACTTCACGCCGAATGCGGAATTCAATATCGCTATCGACCCGGAGGCCGCCGCGAAAGTGTTCCACAGCGGGCTGGAGATTGTGATGTGCGGGCTGGACGTCACCAACCGGGCGCTGCTGGCGGCGGATTATCTGGCGACGCTGCCGACGCTGAACCAGACCGGTAAAATGCTCCATGCGCTGTTTAGCCACTATCGCAGCGGCAGCATGAGCAGCGGTCTGCGCATGCACGACTTGTGCGCTATTGCGTGGCTGGCCCGCCCGGAACTGTTCACTCTCCAGCCGTGCTTTGTGGCGGTGGAGACGCAGGGGACCTGGACCGCCGGCACCACGGTGGTGGATATCGAAGGACGACTGGGCCAGCCGGCGAACGCCCAGGTGGCGCTGGATATCGACGTCGAAGGGTTTCAGCGCTGGGCGGCGGAGGTGATTGCCCTGGCGCCGTGATATATCACTCGATTTTCAAGGAGAGAAGCAATGACCTATGGACAGGCGTATTTGAGCGGCTGGAAAGAGCCCTTTAATTTTAGCGGACGCGCCAGCCGGCAGCAGTTCTGGACGTTTTTTCTTATCAATGTGCTGATCGCCGCCGCGCCAGTGGCCGCCTGGAGTCTGGCCACCCTTGTTGACCCTCACTACGGGATCCTCAGTTTTGTTGTCATACCCTTTGCGGCGCTGTGGCTGCTGTTGATGGCGATCCCCCTGCTGGCTGTAGGCTGCCGGCGGATGCATGATATCGGCCGCTCCGGGATCTGGTTTGTGTTGGGAGTTATCATTCCGTGGTTTGCAATTATTTCGCTGGCTCTGTGCTGCCAGCGTTCAGCGCCGGCACCGTCTCGCTGAGATAATCGATCATCGCCCGCATCCTGGCGGGCATATGCTTATCTCCCGCCCACAGTAGCCACAGGTCGCCGGAGTAGCTGCTGATAAATTCCCACTCGGGCAACACCTGCACGATGTCGCCGTTCGCCAGCGCCTCACGGGCGGTGAACAGCGGCAGGCTGCCGATCCCTAAATGCTGTCTGACCGCGTCGAGGCGTACGGCGGTATGGTTGGCGGCGTACCGCCCGTAGGTTGGCACCGTTTCTGTTTTGCCTTCCCGACGGAACTTCCAGCGCGCATCGGCGGGCGTTTCGCCAAGGCTAATGCAGCTATGCGCGCGCAGATCCTGCGGCGTGTACGGCGTACCGTGCTGCTGTAAATAGGCCTCAGTGGCGCAGATAACGTGCCTGATTGGCATCAGCGGTTTGCCATGCAGGCCGGGGGAGGGGGTATCGGTGATGCGTAGCGCCAGATCAATACCGTCATCGATAAAATCGAGAGGGCGATCTTCCAGCCGCAGGCAGACGTCCACCTGCGGGTAGCGGTGGAAAAACGCCATCATCAGCGGGTGGATCACAAAGCGGCCGACGGCTTTCGGGACGCTGAGCGTCAGCTTTCCCTGGGCGACCGTTTGGCGACTGCCTGCGGAATCCATTGCCTGTCGCGCCGCTTCCAGCATCTGCTGGGCATGCTGATATATCGTTTCCCCGGCATCGCTAAGACGCAGCTTGCGGGTGGTACGCTGCAGCAGTTTGCAGCCCATCTCTCGCTCCAGCCGTGACACGCTGCGGCTAACGGCTGAAGGGGTAATGCCGTTCTGGCGGGCGACGGCGGAGAAGCTGCCCTGGTCGACTATCTGAACGAAAAGAGCGAGGTCGGGCAGGAGGTTCAGATTCATTTGTGCTCCCGGAGCAAGAGTGCATTGGCGGGTGGTGGGATTATCGCTGTCGGCATTAATAATATACTGGGCGGACAGAGAGGAGAATCACTATGACTGAACGGGTTTATTACACCAGCGATGCTACCGACGGGCGCGCCCAGATCATCGCCTGCACTGCAGAAGCGGATGGCCGTTACGCCATCGAACTGGATCGGACGCTGTTTCACCCGCAAGGGGGCGGTCAACCGGCGGACCGTGGATGGATTGCCGGGCAGGTGGTTGAGACGGTGGCTGTGCGCGGCGAAAGGGTGCTGCATATTCTGTCGCAACCCCTTCCCCTCGGTGAAGTGGAGATGAAAATTGATGCCTCCGCGAGACAGCTGCATGCTCGTCTGCATTCTGCCGGCCACCTGCTTGGCCTGGCGGGCGAACAGCTTGGCTGGCAACCGGTGAAAGCGCACCACTGGCCCGGCGAAGGGCGGATAACCTTTGCCAGCAGGAATAGCGCCGCGCTGCCGGACGCCAGTGCGCTACTGGCGCTAGTAAAGGCATGGCAGGCGCAGGACTTACCGCGTCAGGTGACGTTCGCTGATGGCATGCGCAAGGTGGGATTCGGCGAGCTGCCAGCCTATCCCTGCGGAGGCACCCACGTCGCCCGTCTGGCGGAGCTGGGCGACATTGTCATTAGTCAGATTAAGATGAAGAAGGGGCAGCTGGTGGTCAGCTACACCCTGGCGTAAGGCTTTCTGCTCTACCGGAAGTATAATGTTTCCATAGCATTTCAATTCTGGTCGGTCGAGTTTGCCAGATTTAGTGCATCTTATTTCTTGAAACCAACAGATGACGAAAACGTCGATTATCATCTCAGAGAGAGCACCCGCAAAGCTCGCATTTCAGCACAATCGTATAGTTTTTACTGATATCGTCCGCTGTTTGTCATAAATTTCTAATTATCGGCGTTTTTGAGTAGCGGCCCGCTGACGGGCTGGTTACTCTGAAAACAATTTACGTAATGTTAACAAAAGAGAATAGCTATGCATGATGCACAAATCCGCGTGGCCATCGCCGGCGCGGGCGGCCGGATGGGACGCCAGTTAATTCAGGCTGCATTGCAGATGGAAGGCGTGGCGCTGGGCGCGGCGCTGGAGCGCGAAGGGTCAAGCCTGGTGGGCAGCGACGCCGGCGAGCTGGCGGGCGCCGGCAAAGCGGGCGTCGCGGTGCAGAGCAGCCTGGCGGTGGTAAAAGATGATTTCGACGTGTTGATCGATTTTACCCGCCCGGAAGGCACGCTGAACCATCTGGCGTTTTGCCGCGAGCACGGCAAAGGGATGGTCATCGGCACCACCGGTTTTGACGACGCTGGCAAACAGGCGATTCGCGATGCCGCGCAGGACATTGCCATTGTCTTCGCCGCTAACTTTAGCGTTGGCGTCAATGTCCTGTTGAAGCTGCTGGAGAAGGCGGCGAAGGTGATGGGCGACTATACCGACATCGAAATTATCGAAGCGCACCACCGGCATAAAGTGGATGCGCCGTCAGGCACCGCGCTGGCGATGGGCGAAGCGATCGCCGGGGCATTGAACAAAGATCTTAAGGACTGCGCGGTCTACAGTCGTGAAGGCTACACTGGCGAACGCGTCCCGGGCACCATCGGCTTCGCGACCGTTCGCGCGGGCGATATCGTCGGGGAGCATACGGCAATGTTTGCTGACATCGGTGAGCGTATTGAAATCACCCATAAAGCGTCCAGCCGTATGACCTTTGCAAATGGCGCCGTTCGTTCAGCATTATGGCTGAAATACAAGAAAAATGGCCTGTTTGATATGCGTGATGTGCTGGATCTGAATAGTTTATAACGATTATTACCCATCGTGATGTGGTTATTGCTATCAATAAGTTATTGATGCAAAGGGCAATGTTTTGTTGCCCTTTTTTATTTTTACGTATTACGGTGGATGTTTTGAGTTTAACGCGTAAAAAATACAGTATTAGCGTGTTTTTTAGTGAATGAAATGTAAATTTTGACCATCTGGTCCACTTTTTTGCCGAGCATCGCTCTGTTTTACACTCTTCCACATCCGCAAGCGTTTTCTCAGCCAGGTTTGTTGATCTTTTTGGCGTAAAAATCACGTGTTACGCACCAGTGGCGTAAAATGACATTAAAAATCTCCGCTTTAAGTTGACTTTTATCCGACATCTCTCCAGAATGCCGCCGTTTGCCAAAAATCTGCGGGCAACAGATTTGCATTGATTCAGATCGTGTTTATGAATTAATATGCAAATAAAGTGAGTGGATATTCTCTGGAGGATGTTTTGATTAAGTCAGCGCTATTGGTTCTGGAAGACGGAACCCAGTTTCACGGTCGGGCCATCGGGGCAACCGGCACGGCGGTTGGGGAAGTCGTTTTCAATACTTCAATGACCGGTTATCAAGAAATCCTCACTGATCCTTCCTATTCCCGCCAAATCGTCACTCTTACTTATCCTCATATTGGTAATGTCGGCACCAACGCCGCCGATGAAGAATCTTCTCAGGTACATGCGCAGGGTCTGGTTATTCGCGACCTGCCGCTGATTGCCAGCAACTTCCGCAGTACTGAAGACCTCTCTTCTTATCTGAAGCGCCATAACATCGTGGCGATTGCCGATATCGATACCCGCAAGCTGACGCGTCTGCTGCGTGAGAAAGGGGCGCAAAACGGCTGCATCATCGCGGGCGACAGCCCGGATGCCCAGCTGGCGCTGGAAAAAGCGAAAGCGTTCCCAGGCCTGAACGGCATGGACTTGGCGAAGGAAGTGACCACCGCAGAAACCTATAGCTGGACGCAAGGCAGCTGGACCCTGGCGGGCGACCTGCCGGAAGCGAAAGCGGAAAGCGAGCTGCCGTTCCACGTTGTGGCATATGACTTCGGCGCGAAACGCAACATCCTGCGCATGCTGGTTGACCGCGGCTGCCGCCTGACGGTGGTGCCGGCGAAGACCTCCGCCGCGGACGTGCTGGCGCTCAATCCGGACGGTATCTTCCTCTCCAACGGCCCTGGCGACCCGGCGCCGTGCGATTACGCTATCGAGGCGATTGAAAAATTCCTTGAGACCGATATTCCGGTATTCGGCATCTGCCTTGGCCATCAGCTACTGGCGCTGGCGAGCGGTGCCAAGACCATTAAGATGAAGTTCGGCCACCACGGCGGCAACCACCCGGTGAAAGATATTGATAACAACGTGGTGATGATCACTGCCCAGAACCACGGTTTCGCCGTAGATGAGGCGACGCTGCCGGCCAACCTGCGCGTGACCCATAAGTCGCTGTTCGACGGCACCCTGCAGGGGATCCATCGTACCGACAAACCGGCGTTCAGCTTCCAGGGGCACCCTGAAGCGAGCCCGGGGCCGCACGATGCCGCGCCGCTGTTCGACCACTTTATCGAGTTAATTGAGCAATACCGTCAGTCCGCGAAATAATCAGGAGTAAAAGAGCAATGCCAAAACGTACAGACATAAAAAGTATCCTGATTCTGGGCGCGGGCCCGATTGTTATCGGTCAGGCGTGTGAGTTTGACTACTCCGGCGCCCAGGCGTGTAAAGCGCTGCGCGAAGAGGGCTACCGCGTTATCCTGGTGAACTCTAACCCGGCGACCATCATGACCGACCCGGAAATGGCCGATGCCACCTACATCGAGCCGATTCACTGGGAAGTGGTGCGTAAAATCATCGAAAAAGAGCGCCCGGATGCGGTGCTGCCGACCATGGGCGGCCAGACGGCGCTGAACTGCGCGCTCGAGCTGGAGCGTCAGGGGGTCCTGGCTGAATTCGGCGTGACCATGATTGGTGCCACCGCCGATGCGATTGATAAAGCCGAAGACCGTCGCCGTTTCGATATCGCAATGAAAAAAATCGGCCTCGACACCGCGCGCTCTGGTATCGCCCACACGATGGAAGAGGCGCTGGCGGTTGCCGCCGACGTTGGTTTCCCGTGCATCATCCGTCCGTCCTTCACCATGGGCGGCACCGGCGGCGGTATCGCCTATAACCGCGAAGAGTTCGAAGAAATCTGCGAACGCGGCCTGGATCTCTCTCCGACCAACGAACTGCTGATCGATGAATCGCTGATCGGCTGGAAAGAGTACGAGATGGAAGTGGTGCGCGATAAGAACGATAACTGCATCATCGTCTGCTCCATCGAAAACTTCGACGCCATGGGGATCCACACCGGTGACTCCATCACCGTTGCCCCGGCGCAGACCCTGACCGACAAAGAGTACCAGATCATGCGTAACGCCTCGATGGCGGTGCTGCGTGAAATCGGCGTCGAAACCGGCGGCTCTAACGTGCAGTTCGCGGTCAACCCGAAAAACGGTCGCCTGATCGTTATCGAAATGAACCCGCGCGTCTCCCGCTCCTCGGCGCTGGCCTCTAAGGCCACCGGCTTCCCGATTGCTAAAGTGGCAGCCAAGCTGGCGGTAGGTTATACCCTTGACGAGCTGATGAACGACATCACCGGCGGCCGCACCCCGGCTTCCTTTGAACCGTCCATCGACTACGTGGTCACTAAAATCCCACGCTTTAACTTCGAAAAATTCGCCGGCGCCAACGACCGTCTGACCACCCAGATGAAGTCTGTCGGCGAAGTGATGGCGATTGGCCGTACCCAGCAGGAATCCTTGCAGAAAGCGCTGCGCGGTCTGGAAGTGGGCGCTACCGGCTTCGACCCGAAAGTGAGCCTCGACGACCCGGAAGCGCTGACCAAAATCCGCCGCGAGCTGAAAGATGCCGGCGCTGAGCGTATCTGGTATATCGCTGACGCGTTCCGCGCGGGCCTCTCGGTTGACGGCGTCTTCAACCTGACCAACATCGACCGCTGGTTCCTGGTACAGATTGAAGAGCTGGTCCGTCTGGAAGAGAAAGTGGCGGAAGTGGGCATCAACGGCCTCGACGCTGACTTCCTGCGCACCCTGAAGCGTAAAGGCTTTGCCGATGCGCGTCTGGCGAAGCTGGCGGGCGTGCGGGAAGCGGAAATCCGCAAGCTGCGCGACCAGTATGACCTGCACCCGGTCTACAAGCGCGTGGACACCTGCGCTGCGGAATTTGCTACCGATACCGCCTACATGTACTCCACTTATGAAGAAGAGTGTGAGTCCAACCCGTCCGTTGACCGCGATAAAATCATGGTCCTCGGCGGCGGCCCGAACCGTATCGGTCAGGGTATCGAATTCGACTACTGCTGCGTACACGCCTCGCTGGCGCTGCGCGAGGACGGTTACGAGACCATCATGGTCAACTGTAACCCGGAAACCGTCTCTACCGACTACGACACCTCCGACCGTCTGTATTTTGAGCCGGTGACCCTGGAAGACGTGCTGGAAATCGTGCGCATCGAGAAGCCAAAAGGCGTTATCGTCCAGTACGGCGGCCAGACCCCGCTGAAGCTGGCTCGTGCCCTGGAAGCTGCCGGCGTGCCGGTTATCGGTACCAGTCCGGACGCTATCGACCGGGCGGAAGACCGTGAGCGCTTCCAGCACGCGGTTGACCGTCTGAAGCTGAAGCAGCCGGCGAACGCCACCGTCACCGCCATTGAGCAGGCGGTAGAGAAAGCGAAAGAGATTGGCTACCCGCTGGTGGTGCGTCCGTCTTATGTGCTCGGCGGCCGGGCGATGGAGATCGTCTATGACGAGCAGGATCTGCGCCGCTACTTCCAGACCGCGGTCAGCGTCTCCAACGACGCGCCGGTGCTGCTGGATCGCTTCCTCGACGATGCGATTGAAGTGGATGTCGATGCCATCTGCGATGGCGAAATGGTGCTGATTGGCGGCATCATGGAGCATATCGAGCAGGCAGGCGTCCACTCCGGCGACTCCGCCTGTTCCCTGCCGGCCTACACCCTGAGCAAAGAGATTCAGGATGTGATGCGCGAGCAGGTGCAGAAGCTGGCCTTCGAGCTGCAGGTTCGCGGCCTGATGAACGTCCAGTTCGCGGTGAAAGATAACGAAGTTTATCTGATTGAGGTCAACCCGCGTGCGGCGCGTACCGTACCGTTCGTCTCCAAAGCCACCGGCGTCCCGCTGGCGAAAGTGGCGGCGCGCGTGATGGCCGGTAAGACGCTGGCGCAGCAGGGCGTGACCAAAGAGATCATCCCGCCGTACTACTCGGTGAAAGAGGTGGTCCTGCCGTTCAATAAATTCCCGGGCGTTGACCCGCTGTTAGGGCCAGAAATGCGCTCCACCGGGGAAGTGATGGGCGTCGGCCGCACCTTTGCTGAAGCGTTCGCCAAAGCGCAGCTGGGCAGCAACTCGACCATGAAGAAACAGGGTCGCGCGCTGCTCTCCGTCCGCGAAGGCGATAAAGAGCGCGTGGTTGACCTGGCGGCGAAGCTGCTGAAGTTTGGCTTCGAGCTGGATGCGACTCACGGTACGGCGATTGTGCTGGGTGAAGCGGGCATTAACCCGCGTCTGGTGAACAAGGTGCATGAAGGTCGTCCGCACATTCAGGACCGCATCAAGAATGGCGAATATACCTACATCATCAACACCACCGCAGGTCGTCAGGCGATTGAAGACTCCAAGCTGATTCGCCGCAGCGCGCTGCAGTACAAAGTGCATTACGACACCACCCTGAACGGCGGCTTTGCCACCGCGATGGCGCTGAACGCTGACGCCACCGAGAAGGTGATTTCGGTGCAGGAAATGCACGCGCAAATCACTAAATAAGCTTCCCGGCCTGGCCGGATAGCAACAATCCTGGGCTGACGACATCGTCAGCCTATTTTTTTTGGCCGCAGCCATCTTCAGAGAGTTCTGCTTTTAACCCCCTGTCGGGTCAGGCTAACTATAGTTAGCACCATAACGATACCTATTGATGAAAAGACAGGAGGATACAATGCGGAACAATATTCTGGTGGCATCCGCACTGGCAGCGACGGCAATCATGTTCGTGGCCGGCTGCTCATCGAATCAGTCAATCAAAACCACCGACGGCAAGACCATTGTCACCAGCGGTAAACCGCAGGTGGATGATGACACCGGCCTCGTCTCATACAAAAATGCCGAAACCGGCCGCGTGGAGCAGATTAACCGCGACCAGGTGAAGTCCATGGACGAGCTGGATAACTAAGGCCTGACGTTAACCCTCAGGGCGCGCGTTGCGTAAGCCCCCGCGACATAAATCACAGTTATCATTGTAAGCGGTTCGCTTAACTGTCTACACTCTTGCTGATTACGACAAGAGCAAACGCAGGCCAATCAATGATTCTGATAATTTATGCGCATCCTTATCCGCAGCATTCTCATGCGAATAAGCGAATGCTTGAACAGGCAGGGACGCTTGAAGGCGTAGAGATACGCTCCCTCTATCAACTCTATCCCGACTTTAATATCGATGTCGCCGCCGAGCAGGCGGCGCTGGCCCGTGCCGATCTGGTTATCTGGCAGCATCCTATGCAGTGGTATAGCGTACCGCCGCTGCTGAAGCTGTGGATGGACAAAGTGCTGGCGCACGGTTGGGCCTATGGCCATAACGGTATTGCCCTGCGCGGTAAATCGCTGATGTGGGCGGTGACCACCGGCGGCGGTGAAAGCCACTTCGACATCGGTTCATTCCCCGGTTTCCCGGTGCTGGCGCAGCCTCTGCAGGCAACCGCGCTTTACTGCGGGATGAAATGGCTGCCGCCGTTCGCTATGCACTGCACCTTTATCTGCGATGATGAAACGCTGCAGGCGCAGGCCCGCCGCTATCGTCAACGCTTAATCGACTGGCAGGAGGCACACCAGAATGGATAGCCATACGCTGATACAGGCGTTGATTTACCTCGGCGCCGCGGCGCTGATTGTGCCCATCGCCGTCCGTCTGGGGCTGGGGTCAGTGCTGGGCTATCTCATCGCCGGCTGTATTATCGGCCCGTGGGCGCTGCGGCTGGTGACCGATGCCGAGGCGATTCTGCACTTTGCCGAGATTGGCGTGGTGCTGATGTTGTTCGTCATTGGTCTGGAGCTCGATCCGCAGCGCTTATGGAAGCTGCGCGCCTCGGTGTTTGGCGGCGGCGCACTGCAGATGGTGGCCTGCGGGGTGTTGATCGGTCTGTTCTGCATGCTGCTGGGCCTGCGCTGGCAGGTGGCCGAGCTGATTGGTATGACTCTGGCGCTTTCCTCAACCGCGATCGCTATGCAGGCGATGAATGAGCGCAATCTGACGGTGTCGCAGATGGGGCGCAGCGCCTTCGCAGTGCTGCTGTTCCAGGATATCGCCGCGATCCCGCTGGTGGCGATGATCCCGCTGCTGGCGGCCAGCGGCGGCGCCACTTCGCTGATGGCTTTTGCCCTCTCCGCGCTGAAAGTGGCCGCAGCGCTGGCGCTGGTGGTGGTCCTTGGGCGATATCTGACCCGCCCGCTGCTGCGCTTTGTCGCCCGTTCTGGTCTGCGCGAAGTGTTCAGCGCCGTGGCCCTGTTCCTGGTCTTCGGCTTTGGCTTATTGCTGGAAGAGGTGGGGCTGTCGATGGCGATGGGGGCGTTTCTCGCCGGGGTGCTGCTGGCCAGCTCCGAATATCGTCATGCGCTGGAGAGTGATATTGAGCCGTTTAAAGGACTGCTGTTGGGGCTGTTCTTTATCGGCGTCGGCATGTCGATTGATTTCGGCACCCTGGTCACCCATCCGCTGCGTATTGTGATTTTGCTGGTCGGTTTCCTGGCGATAAAAATGCTGATGCTGTGGCTTATCGCCAGGCCGCTTGGCGTACCGCGCGCCCAGCGCCGCTGGTTTGCGGTGCTGCTGGGGCAGGGGAGTGAGTTCGCGTTTGTGGTGTTTGGCGCCGCGCGGATGGCGGATGTACTGGACGGCGAATGGGCAAAAGCGTTGACCCTGGCGGTGGCCCTGTCGATGGCGGCAACCCCCATTCTGCTGGTGCTGCTGACCCGTCTGGAGAAATCGTCCAGCGGCCAGGCGCGTGATGCTGACGAGATTGATGAAGAGCAGCCGCGGGTGATTGTTGCCGGCTTTGGCCGCTTCGGGCAGATTGCCGGGCGATTGCTGCTCTCGAGCGGGGTGAAGATGGTGATCCTCGATCATGACCCGGACCATGTCGATACCCTGCGCAAATTTGATATGAAGGTTTTCTACGGCGATGCCACCCGGGTCGATCTGCTGGAGTCGGCCGGGGCCGAAAAGGCGGAAGTGCTGATCAATGCCATTGACGATCCGCACGTCAGCCTGGAGCTGGTGGCGAGGGTAAAAGAGCATTTTCCGCATCTGCAGATCATCTCCCGCGCCCGCGATGTCGATCATTACATTCAGCTGCGCCAGGCTGGCGTCGAGGCCCCGGAGCGTGAAACCTTCGAGGCGGCGCTGAAGTCCGGCCGAATGACGCTGGAGGCGCTGGGGCTCGGCGCCTATGAAGCGCGCGAGCGGGCCGATCTGTTTCGTCGATTCAACCTGCAAATGGTCGAAGAGATGGTGGCGATGGCGGAAAACGATGCCGCGTCGCGGGTGGCGGTCTTCAAGCGGACCAGCGATATGCTGACCGGCATCATCAACGAAGATCGTCATCATCTGTCGCTGGTGCAGCGTCATGGCTGGCAGGGTACGGAAGAGGGCAGGCACACCGGGGATATCGCCGATGAGCCGGAAAATAAGCCCTCAGCCTGAGGCTGACCAGTAACATTTTGTTTTCGTTTGGATCCTCTTCTGGCGGCCCACGGTGTGAACGTGGGCTTGCCAGCAAATCAGAAAATTTTCTTATTCTTTACCCTCCGGCCAGTCGACGAAGTTGTACGCTTTCCGTATAGTGGCGACAATTTTTTGCACTCGGGAATGAATGAATGATCAGTCTGATTGCGGCGTTAGCGGTAGATCGCGTCATTGGTATGGAAAACGCCATGCCATGGAACCTGCCTGCCGATCTCGCCTGGTTCAAACGCAACACGTTAAATAAGCCGGTGGTGATGGGGCGTCTGACCTGGGAATCCATTGGGCGCCCATTGCCGGGGCGTAAAAATATCGTGATCAGCAGCAAACCCGGCAGCGATGATCGCGTGCAGTGGGTCTCCTCCGTAGAAGAAGCAATTGCCGCCTGCGGCGATGTGGAAGAGATTATGGTGATCGGCGGCGGCCGGGTGTATGAGCAGTTCCTGCCGAAAGCGCAGAAGCTCTACTTGACCCATATTGATGCGGAAGTGGAAGGCGATACCCATTTCCCGGATTACGATCCGGACGAATGGGAGTCGGTGTTCAGCGAGTTTCATGACGCCGACGCGCAGAACTCTCATAGCTACTGCTTTGAGATCCTCGAACGCCGTTAAGCGGGCAGGATAGCGATAAAAAAACCCCGGTCGCGTCTGGCGTGACCGGGGTTTTCTTTTGCATGAATTGCGCGACGATGGCGCACTCAGTATCTCGTCATGTTTCCCGTCGCGGGCTTCGTCTTCCTGGAGTGCTGCCCGGGCTACAAATGGCAAGGAAATGTAGGTCGGGTAAGGCGTTAGCCGCCACCCGACAAAACGACGCCGCAGGTAGCCCGGATAAGGCGCAACGCGCCGCTATCCGGGAAGAGTCAGGACGCGACGGCTTCGCCTTCGTCGAGGCTTTTCTGCCGGTTCGACGGCTGGGTGAAGTACTGCTTATCTTCCCAGCGCAGGCAGGTGAGTTCCCCGCCCCAGCAGCAGCCGGTATCCAGGGCGTAAATCCCCTCCGGCGTGCCGCGTCCCTCCAGCGAAGCCCAGTGGCCAAAGGCAATGCTGTAGGCATTGCTGACCGGGCCGGGAATGGCAAACCACGGCTTCAGCGGCGCCGGGGCGTCCTCGGGCGCTTCCTTCGAATACATATCCAGCTGGCCGTTCGGGAAACAGTAGCGCATGCGGGTAAAGGCGTTAGAGATAAAGCGCAGGCGCGCCAGGCCGCTCAGCTCGTTGCTCCAGTGGTTCGGCATGTCGCCGTACATGGCATCGAGGAAGAAAGGATAGGAGTCGCTGGAGAGCACTGCTTCAACATCGCGCGCGCACTGCTGGGCGGTCTCCAGATCCCACTGCGGCGTAATGCCGGCATGGGCCATCACCAGCTTTTTCTCTTCATCCACCTGCAGCAGCGGCTGGCGACGCAGCCAGTTGAGCAGCTCATCGGCATCCGGCGCTTCCAGCAGTGGTTTCAGACGATCCTTTGGCTTGTTGCGGCTGATACCGGCAAAGACCGCCAGCAGGTGTAAGTCATGGTTGCCCAGCACCAGTCGTACGCTGTCGCCCAGAGATTTGACATAGCGCAGGACCTCCAGCGATCCCGGGCCTCGGGCCACCAGATCGCCGGTCAGCCACAGCGTATCTCTCCGCGGATCGAATTCAACCTGCGCTAATAATGCGATCAGTTCATCGTAGCAACCGTGAACGTCGCCAATAAGGTATGTTGACATTGTTTTAATGAATGAGCGTTGGAACTGCGAGACGGAAAACAGGGATCTCAATACGGAACGGCGCGCCGTCGATATCGATCATCTCATAATGACCCTGCATGGTTCCCAGCGGCGTTTCAATCACTGCGCCGCTGGTATATTGATATTCACCGCCGGCGGGAATATGCGGTTGCTCGCCGACCACCCCTTCACCCTGAACTTCAGTCTCACGACCGTGGCCGTTAGTGATGAGCCAGTAGCGGCCAAGCAGCTGAACCTGACTCCGCCCCAGGTTGCGAATGGTGACGGTGTAAGCGAAGACGTAGCGCTCTTCTTCCGGGGAAGACTGCGATTCGATATAGACGCTCTGTACCTGGACACACACCCGGGGCGAATGAATCATGGTTAGCTCTCCTTCGTTGGCAGATTGTCAGACAGCCAGTTGGCCATCAGGCAGTACTGCGCCACGGAAATATTTTCGGCGCGCATGGCCGGGTCGATGCCCAGCTCGGTCAGCACTTCCACGCTGAACAGATTGCCGAGACTGTTGCGGATAGTCTTGCGGCGCTGGTTGAACGCTTCGGTGGTGATGCGGCTCAGCACCCGGATCTCTTTGACCGGATACGGCATGGTGCTGTGCGGCACCAGGCGTACCACCGCGGAGTCGACCTTAGGCGGCGGGGTAAACGCGCTCGGCGGCACTTCGAGTACCGGGATCACCTGGCAATAATATTGCGCCATCACGCTTAACCGACCATACGCCTTACTGTTCGGTCCGGCAACCAGACGATTCACTACTTCCTTCTGCAGCATAAAGTGCATATCGGCAATGGCATCAGTATAGCTGAACAGATGGAACATCAGCGGGGTCGAGATATTGTACGGCAGGTTGCCGAAGACGCGCAGCGGCTGGCCCATTTTCTCCGCCAGTTCGCCAAAGTTCATGGTCATCGCATCCTGCTGATAGATGGTCAGCTTTGGACCGAGGAACGGATGCGTCTGCAGGCGAGCCGCCAGATCGCGGTCCAGTTCGATGACGGTCAGCTGGTCAAGGCGTTCGCCGACCGGCTCGGTCAGGGCCGCCAGGCCGGGGCCGATTTCAACCATCGCCTGGCCTTTCTGCGGGTTAATCGCCGAGACGATGCTGTCGATCACAAACTGATCGTTGAGGAAGTTCTGCCCGAAGCGTTTACGGGCTAAATGGCCCTGATGGACTCGATTATTCATTGGGTATTAACAATCATTTTGATGGCGAGATTAAGCGCCGTGATAAAACTGCCGACGTCCGCTTTTCCCTGGCCCGCTAATTCCAGTGCGGTGCCGTGGTCGACGGAGGTACGAATAAAAGGTAAACCGAGCGTAATGTTCACGCCGCGGCCAAAGCCCTGGTATTTTAGCACGGGCAGGCCCTGATCGTGGTACATCGCGAGTACCGCATCGGCATGATCAAGATATTTCGGCTGAAAGAGGGTGTCTGCCGGCAGCGGACCGCTGAGGTTCATCCCCTTTGCGCGCATCTCTTCCAGCACCGGAATGATGGTGTCTATCTCTTCTGTTCCCATATGGCCGCCTTCGCCAGCGTGCGGGTTAAGCCCGCAAACCAGCACATGCGGCTGGGCAATGCCAAATTTCGTGCGCAGGTCGTGATCGAGAATGGTGATGATCTCGCGCAGTAGCTCGGGGGTAATCGCTTCGCTGATGGCTTTCAACGGCAGATGGGTGGTGACCAGCGCCACCCGCAGCTCCTCGGTCGCCAACATCATCACCACTTTGCTGGCCTTCGCGCGCTCTTCAAAGAACTCGGTATGACCGGTAAAGGCGATACCGGCGTCGTTGATGTTGCCTTTATGCACCGGGCCGGTCACTAACGCCGCAAACTCGCCGCTAAGGCAACCGTCGCAGGCGCGCGCCAGCGTCTCCACAACGTAGGCGCCGTTTTGCACATTCAGCACGCCGGGCTCCGCCGGGACGTTTAGCGCCACGTTCAGCAGCGTCAGGGTACCGGCGCGCTGAGGAACAGGAGGTTGCGCGGGATCGTAAGGGAGGAGAGATAAAGGAAGACCGAGCCGCTTGGCTCGGTCAGTTAACAGGGCGCCATCGGCGCAAATCACCAGCTCAACTGGCCAGTCGCGCTGGGCAAGCTGCACGACCAGGTCAGGGCCAATCCCGGCGGGTTCGCCGGGAGTGATAACAACTTTACGGGTTTCAGGCATCGATATTAGTTGCTCAGAATTTTAACATACGCACTGGCGCGCTGTTCCTGCATCCAGGTTGCCGCTTCTTCAGAGAATTTGCGGTTCATCAGCATGCGGTAAGCACGATCTTTCTGCGCGGCGTCGGTTCTGTCGACCTGACGGCTATCCAGCAGTTCGATCAGATGCCAGCCAAAGGAAGAGTGCACCGGTCCGCTGGTCTGCCCTTTGTTCAGACGCATCAGCGCATCGCGGAACGCCGGGTCAAAGATGTCCGGCGTGGCCCAGCCTAAATCACCGCCCTGGTTTGCCGAGCCCGGATCTTCCGAATAGGTTTTCGCCGCTTGAGCAAACGTGATTTTCCCGCTCTTAATCTCGGCTGCGATCTGTTCCAGCTTAGCCTGAGCCTGGGCGTCGTTCATGATCGGCGACGGTTTCAGCAGAATATGACGGGCGTGAACCTCGGTAACGGAGATATTCTGGGTACCACCGCGCAGGTCGTTGACTTTCAGAATGTGGAAACCAACGCCGGAACGAATCGGACCGACGATATCCCCTTTCTTCGCGGTGCTTAACGCCTGAGCGAAAATGCCCGGCAGCTCCTGGATACGGCCCCAGCCCATCTGGCCACCCTTCAGCGCCTGTTGGTCAGCGGAGTAGGTGATCGCCAGTTTGCCGAAGTTGGCGCCGTTGCGCGCCTGCTCAACGATGGAGTTTGCTTGCTCCTGGGCCGCGGCGACTTCGTCAGAGGTCGGGTTCTCCGGCAGCGGGATCAGGATGTGGCTCAGGTTGAGCTCGGTGCTGGCGTCGTTCTGGTCGCCGATCTGTTTCGCCAGCGCTTCCACTTCCTGCGGCAGCACGGTGATGCGACGACGCACTTCATTGTTACGCACTTCCGAAATCAGCATCTCTTTACGGATCTGGTTACGGTAGGTGTTGTAGTTGATGCCTTCATAGGCCAGACGGCTGCGCATCTGATCCAAGGTCATATTATTTTGTTTGGCGATGTTGGCGATAGCCTGATCGAGCTGGTCGTCAGAGATCTTCACGCCCATCTTCTGCCCCATCTGTAACACGATCTGGTCCATGATCAGTCTTTCGAGGATTTGATGGCGCAGGGTGGCGTCATCCGGCAGCTGTTGGCCAGCCTGACCAGCATTGAGCTTAACCGATTGCATCAAACCATCGACGTCGCTTTCCAGCACGACGCCATTATTGACGACGGCCGCTACTTTATCGACCACCTGGGGGGCAGCGAAACTGGTATTCGCGATCATGGCGATACCGAGAAGCAGCGTTTTCCAGTTCTTCATACTTTTTCCATTTCGATTAACCGCAAATGCGGATGATGTTGTAAACCAGCCGCATCACAGGGAGCTCTGGTACGGTAAAATGTTCGAGCGCAGCATCTGCTGGGTGCCGAGGCCGTAGTTAGAGCTCAGACCGCGCAATTCGATATTGATTCCGAAGGTGTTATCGTATTTGCTCTCGCCGCCGTTGTCGTTGCTGTTCCAGCCGTTGACTTTACGTTCGTAGCCAAGACGGATGGCGTAGCAGCAGGAGTTATACTGCACACCCAACATCTGGTTTGCTGCTTTCCGGGTATTAGTATCGTAGTAGTAGGCCCCGACCACGGACCAGCGATCGACAATCGGCCAACTGGCGGTCATCCCCACCTGCGAAATACCCTGTTTATATTGTGCCGCGGTGGAATATGACGGCAGCGTGGCCTGAATATATTCCGGGCTGGCGTAACGATAGTTAAGCTGAACTAAGCGGTTCTCATCGCGACGGTATTCAATGGTGCCGTTACCAGTGGCAACGTTATCCAGACGCGTATCGTACTGGATCCCTCCGCGCAGACCCCATTCATCGGCAATGCGCCAGTAGGTATCGCCGGCCCAGACCAGTGAACCCGTGGTATCGTTGTTCTCCCAGTTGATGTTGTCATCACCGGTGCGTGACTCGGTGAAATAGTAGATTTGACCAACGGAAATATTAAAACGTTCCACCGCGGCGGCATCATACACGCGCGAGGTGAGCCCGGTGGTGACCTGATTAGCCGACGCGATGCGGTCCAGACCGCTATAGGTACGGTCGCGGAACAGACCGGTGTAATCCGACTGCAACAGCGTGGAGTCGTAGTTGCCGATTTCACTCTGATCGCGGTACGGCACGTACAGATACTGCACGCGCGGTTCCAGCGTTTGGGTGAATCCCTCCTGCAGGTCGCGTTCAAAGACCATTTTGCCGTCGACTTTAAACTGCGGCATTACGCGGCTGACGGACTCTTTATAGTCAGTGCCGTTGGCGGCATTGTACTTATCGAGGTTGCTTTGCTGGTAGTGAGTCGCCAGCAGCTTGGCTTCGGTATTCAGACTGCCCCAACCGTTGGACAGCGGCAGGTTGATCGTCGGTTCGAAGTGAACGCGGGTCGCTTCCGGCATGTTGTTATTCGAGTTAACAAAATGGGCAACCTGTCCATAGAGATGGGTATCGAACGGACCGACATCATTCTGGTAGTAGTTGACGTCGAGCTGCGGCTCAGCCGAATAGGAGTTGCTCGATTCGCGGTCAAAGACCTGGAACTGTTTGGTCGATACCGTGGCGTCAAAGTTCTGGTTGACGTAACCGGCACTGAATTTCTGCGTCGCATAGCCGTCGGTACTGGAACCATATTTCGAGCTGAAGTCGTTGAAGTAGTCAGGATCGCTGACCTTGGTGTAGTCAGCGTTCAGACGCCATACCTGATCGATAACCCCTGAGTGGTTCCAGTAGAACAGCCAGCGGCGGCTGTTGCTGTCGCTCGAGTGGTCGTCTTCGTAGACTTTATCCGACGGCAGGTAGTCGAATTCAGTTAAGCCGCTGCCGAGCTGGGTCAGATAGCGGAACTCGTTTTCCCACATCACGCCGCCGCGTTTGTTCATATAGTGCGGAGTAATGGTGGCATCGAAGTTTGGCGCGATGTTCCAGTAGTACGGCAGGGAGAATTCCACGCCGTTTTTGGTGCTGTATTTCGCGTTCGGGATCAGGAAGCCTGAACGACGCTTATCGCCCACCGGCAGCTGCAGGTAGGGGCTATAGAAAATCGGCACAGAGCCAAGCTTGAAGCGGGCGTTCCAGATCTCGGCAACCTGCTCTTCGCGATCGTGGATAACTTCGCTGCCGACGACGCTCCAGGTGTCGGAGCCCGGCAGACAGGAGGTAAAGCTGCCGTTTTCGAGAATGGTATAGCGGTTTTCACCGCGCTGTTTCATCAGGTCGGCGGTGCCGCGTCCCTGGCGTCCGACCATTTGATAATCGCCCTGCCAGACGTTGGTATCTTTGGTATTCAGATTCGACCAGGCTTTTGGCCCTTTGAGGATCACCTGGTTATCGTCGTAATGCACGTTGCCCAGCGCGTCCACCGTGCGCACCGGCTGCGCCTGGCCCGCGGCCTGCTGCTGATGCAGCTGAACTTCGTCGGCGCGGAGGCGACTATTCCCCTGGTTAATATCGACGTTGCCGGTAAAGACGGCGTTGTCCGGGTAGTTGCCCTTCGCATGATCGGCGTTAATCGTCACCGGCAGATCGCCAGGACGACCTTCCACGAGCGGACGATCATAGCTTGGCACGCCAAGCATACATTGCGTTGCGAGATCGGCAGCGAGGCCTTGTTGGCTATACAAGGCGCTGGCAATCATCGTAGCCAGGAGGCTGGGAATACGTTTTTTCATACGTTGTATTTATTGTTCCATCATCTTGTGACAGCGGCTTGCAAACGGTCAGAGCCTAACTTACTCAACATTATCACGCTAGTGTTAATCCTGCCCGTTTCGAGCCCGAGCGTTAGGCACCCTGTTGAATGACGAGTATGATAAAGCAAATTATAGGCTATGTCCCACAATTGACCGAGGCGCGAGTGCCGGGTAACGTGCGGTCATATTCGAGCTTAACGGCGATAAACAGTTGGGGAGTCTATGCAGTATTTGGGTAAAGTGATTGGCGTGGCAGTGGCTTTGCTGATGGGTGGTGGGTTCTGGGGCGTGGTGCTTGGCTTTCTGGTCGGCCATATGTTTGACCGGGCGCGCAGCCGCCGGTTAAATCTCTTCGCCAATCAGCAGGAGCGTCAGTCGCTCTTCTTTTCCACCACCTTCGAAGTGATGGGGCACCTGACCAAATCCAAGGGCCGCGTTACCGAAGCGGATATTCATGTCGCCAATGTGCTAATGGATCGCATGAACCTGCATGGCGCCTCGCGCACCGCGGCGCAGCAGGCGTTTCGCGACGGTAAGGCCGACAACTATCCCCTGCGCGAGAAAATGCGTCAGCTGCGCAGCGTCTGCTTTGGCCGTTTCGATCTGATTCGGATGTTTCTGGAAATTCAGCTGCAGGCGGCGTTCGCTGATGGCGAACTGCATCCTAACGAACGTGAAGTGCTGTTCGTCATTGCCGACGAGCTCGGCATCTCCCGCGCCCAGTTCGATCAATTCCTGCGGATGATGCAGGGCGGCGCCCAGTTTGGCGGCGGTTCGCAGCAGCGCTCTTATGGCCAACATGGCGGCAACGCCGGCTGGCAGCAGGCGCAGCGTGGGCCGACCCTCGAAGATGCCTGCAATGTGCTGGGAGTAAAACCGACCGACGACGCGGCGACGGTGAAGCGCGCCTATCGCAAGCTGATGAACGAACATCATCCGGACAAGCTGGTAGCGAAAGGTCTGCCGCCGGAGATGATGGAGATGGCCAAACAGAAGGCCCAGGAGATCCAGAAGGCCTGGGAGCTGATCAAAGAGCAGCGCGGCTTCTGACGTTTCCAGCCCCTCCCGTCCGGCGAGGGGTTTTAACTTTTGACCTTAGCGCGGCGATACAGCCGCCGCGGATGGCCAATTTTTCCGTACAGCATCTCCACTTCCAGAAAACCGGTCTCAACGCCGTGCTCCAGATAGCGACGGGCGGTGGTTTTGCTAAGCCCGGCGGCGCTGACCACTTCATCAACGGAAAAACAGTGCGCTTCCCGGTCGCTAAACAGTCCCTGCACCAGCGCCAGCGTTTTCTCTTCAATCCCCTTGCTGCCGCTATCCACGCGATAGTTCTTCGCCTGCAGTTGATAGAGGGAATCGACGTTTTGCTGATCGACGATTTTCCACTCCCGTTGCTGATCGTAGAACTGGATAAAGCGCTCCAGCGACTGGCTCAGCCGCTTCCATGATACCGGCTTAAGGATATAGTCGAAGGCGCCGTTGCGGATGGCCTGGCTGCAGGTTTCCATATCGCTGGCGGCGGTGATAAAGATCACCGAGCATTGTCTGGTCGCCAGCGCCGGGTCGGTCATCAGCGTGACGCCTTTGCCGTCCGGTAAATAGTTATCCAGCAGCACCAGCTGCGGCGGCGTGGCGTAAAGCAGCTGCCGCGCCTGAGCGAGGGAGGCCGCCATGCCTGCCAGCCGCAGTCGCGGGTGTTTTTGCACAAGCTCGGCGTGCAGGCGCGCCAGTTCGCTCTCATCTTCAATGATTAGCACATCGACCAGGTCATGATGCATCGTGGGCCTCCGGTTGCGGACAGGCGTGCGCGTCGGCCGGGATAAATAGGGTGAAGATCGTTCCCCGCGGCGCGTTATCGGCGACTTCGATGGTGCCGCCCGCCTGAGTGACATAATGTTCAATAAGATACAGACCAATGCCGTGATCGCCACGGGTTTTGGTGGTGACGCCGCGTTCAAAAATGCGCTCGCGGATATCGGGGCGGATGCCGACGCCGCGGTCGGCCACTTCGATAATCAACTCCCGGGCGTTGAGCTGGATCAGGACTTCCACCGGCTCATGCGGCAGCTCGGCACGCTGCGTGGCTTCGATGGCGTTATCCAGCAGGTTGCCGATGATGGAGATCAGCTCGGATTCCATCAGCGACGGCAGGGGGCGGTCGATGCGGCAGGCCGGGTCGAAGCTCAGCGCCACGCCTTTTTCGCGGGCGCGGGTGGCTTTGCCGAGCAGCAGACCGCATAGCGTCGGCGAGTGGAAGTGCGAGGAGATAAAATCCAGTAGCTCCTGAGCATGTTCCGACTGGGCCTGAATATAGCGGATCGCTTCGTCATAATGGCCCATATGCAGCAGGCCGGAGAGGGTAGTCATCCGGTTGAGCTGCTCGTGGCGCATGATGCGCAGATTGTCGACATAGCGCTTCACCTGGCTCAGCTGGGCGGTGAGGGCATTGATTTCATTGCGGTCACGGAATGTGATCACCCAGCCCTGCAGGGTATTCTCCAGCATAATGCGCACCCGACTGGCGAGCACGGTCAACTGGTTGAAGCGGCACAGCTCATCGTGGGTATCGCGTTCGAGCATGTCGCCGCTGGCGAAAAAGGGCTGCGGCGAAATGACGCTGTCGATCGACTGACCGCGCAGCTGGCGGGCGGGCTGGCTGAGCCCCAGCAGGCTGCGGGCGGCATGGTTTATCACCTCAATACGCCGCTGGCGATCGATGACGATCACCCCCTCAAAGATCGACTCCATCATCGCCTTTTGCTGGCGAACCAGCAGGCCAATTTCCCGCGGCTCGAGCGAAAAAATCTGCTTCTTGATACTGCGGGTAAAGTACCAGGAGAAGATAAACAGGGCGATGAGCAGCAGGACGGCGGCGATAAAAATATTGATCACTTTAGTCAGAGTAATGCTGTCGAGATAGCTGGTGAGGTAGCCGACGGAGACAATACCGATCACTCGCCCTGCGTCATCAACGATGGGCGTTTTGCTGCGCAGCGAGACCCCGAGGCCGCCTTTGCGAATGGTGGTGATGGATTTTCCTTCCAGTACCGCCTGGTTGTCGCCGCCGACCAGTCTGGTGCCAACCCACTCCGGATGGACGGAATGAAACAGATGAACTCCCTGACGGTCGCCGATGACGATAAAGCTGGCGTCGCTATGGGCGGCGATTTGCTGCATAAACGCCTGAATCGCCTGTGGGTCGTGCCGGCTGACCTGTTGACGTAAATTCGGCATCAGGGCTATCTCTTCGGCCTGTATTTTGGCCCGGGCGCTCATCTCCTGATAAAGCTGGCGGCTGGCGTCAAAATAATAATAAATGCCCAGCGCGATAAAAAGGACCGAGAAAAAAGCGACCAGAGAAATAAACAGCTTATATTGAAAAGATAATTTCATAGGCCCCGGACGACGTATTAACCATACCGGCACTCTATCATTTTTCTGTCACGTGACGTAAATGTTAAGGGAAAGTTGTGATCAGCGGCGCAGGCGCGGTCTGCCGCCAGCGGTCGCGGTGGAAATAGGCGGCCGGCGGGAAATAAAAACCATAAAAACCACAGTCATAAATCAGAGATATATCACTCCCGGGCAGTTCAGCGAATAGAAACCATAAAAACCATAGTGACCATTAAAACTTCTTTTTTAATCTGGGAAGCTTCACATTAACGACGCCGCTGTCCCTTTACGCTGAAAATGAATAATAACGACAGGGCTGAATTTATGAGCACCACAGACAATGCATTCTCTGCAACCCTTGAACCGATCGATACGCCGAAAACCACGCTCAAGCAGCGCTGGTGGCATATTATGGATAACTGGAAGGTGGGGATCGTCCCGCTTCCGCTGTTTCTGCTGGCCGGAGGACTGATTGCCCTCGACTGCCTTGGCGGCAAACTGCCGAGCGATATCGTGGTGATGGTGGCCACCCTGGCTTTCTTTGGCTTCGCCTGCGGCGAGTTTGGTAAACGCCTCCCGGTGCTGGGGAAACTCGGTGCGGCGGCGATCTGCGCCACCTTTATTCCTTCCGCGCTGGTCCACTATGGTCTGCTGCCTGACGTGGTTATTGAATCCACGACCAAATTCTATAAATCCACTAACATCCTCTATCTCTATATCTGCTGCATCATTGTCGGCAGCATCATGAGTATGAACCGCACCACGCTGATTCAGGGCTTTCTGAAGATCTTCTTCCCGATGCTGTGCGGCGAAGTGGTCGGCATGCTGGTGGGCATCGGCGTCGGCACGCTGCTGGGCATGGAGCCGTTCCAGGTGTTCTTCTTTATCGTGCTGCCGATTATGGCCGGCGGCGTGGGAGAGGGGGCGATCCCGCTGTCAATGGGTTATGCCGCGCTGATGCATATGGAGCAGGGCGTGGCCCTGGGCCGGGTATTGCCGATGGTGATGCTTGGCAGCCTGACGGCGATCGTCATCTCCGGCTGCCTCAACCAGCTCGGCAAGCGCTTCCCGCATCTGACCGGCGAAGGGCAACTGATGCCGAACCGCAGCCATGAAACCCGCAGCCTCAGCGAGAGCGAAGGCGTGAGCGGTAAGACCGACGTTGGGACCCTCGCCTCCGGCGCGCTGCTGGCGGTACTGCTGTATATGATGGGGATGCTCGGCCACAAACTGATTGGTCTGCCGGCGCCGGTAGGCATGCTGTTCCTCGCGGTGCTGTTAAAGCTGGCTAACGTGGTGTCTCCGCGTCTGCAGGAGGGGTCGCAGATGGTGTATAAATTCTTCCGCACCGCGGTCACCTACCCGATCCTCTTTGCCGTCGGCGTGGCGATCACTCCGTGGCAGGAACTGGTAAACGCCTTCACTTTAACCAACCTGCTGGTGATCGTCAGTACCGTCTCCGCGCTGGTGGCGACCGGTTTCCTGGTTGGTAAAAAGATAGGGATGCACCCGATCGATGTGGCGATTGTTTCCTGTTGCCAGAGCGGGCAGGGCGGCACCGGCGATGTGGCGATCCTGACCGCCGGCAACCGCATGAGCCTGATGCCGTTCGCGCAGATCGCTACCCGCATCGGCGGGGCGATAAATGTCTCGCTGGGGTTGCTGTTCCTCAGCCACTATCTGGCGTGATATAACGCTACGCTCAGCGATAAATCTGCTATTTTCCGCTACAGAACGCCGAAAATATCTGCGTTCTGTATCCTAAATGCTCCGCATTTAGCGTTACAATCAGCGCGCGATCGGCTATCGCAACCATCATCATGACAGTCCAGGCGCTGTCGTATTTATCATATGTAGGAGAGGAATTAATGTCAGTGGATACTCCCGCCCAGGCGGGCGTCAGCATCGACGCATTGCTGGCGGCGAAAGAGCAGCGTGCAGCCCGCCAGGCCGACTGGTTGGCCCATTATCAGCAGCCTATTATTTCCCTGACCTTGGTGACCCCGGGGGCGGTGAAGGACAGCATTCGCTATCGCAATATGATGGGCGTTGCCCTCCAGGCCTGCGATCAGCTGCTGTGGAAGCACCGCTGGCAAACGCTGGATCGTCAGGTGCTATGGCTGCCGACCGGGCCAGAAGCGCTGTGGTGCGTAGCGCATCCGGCCAGCGAAATCAAAGCGATGTGCAGTACGCTGGAGCAGAGCCATCCGCTGGGACGCCTGTGGGATATCGATGTAATCTGTCCGCAGAACGGGCTGGTGGGACGCCAGTCGCTGGGCGAATCGCAGCGCCGCTGCCTGCTGTGCGATGAGCCGGCGCACGCCTGTGCGCGCAGCCGTCGTCACGACACCGATCTCGTCGTCGCCCGCGTTGAGCAGATGATTGACGCGTGGTTCGCCCGCGATTAATCGGGATTGTTTTCTGTATCCTCACTAATCCGAGTTGCACGCAGCCAACCCGCATGCAACTCGAAGTGTGAGCGTTAAAAGTCGATCGGCGCGCGAAAGGTCATCGCGTTGCCGTAGGCAGGATGGGTGATGGTGAGCGTCTCGGCGTGCAGCAGCAGGCGCGGGGCCATCGCCAGCGCCTCCGGCGTGGCATAGAAGCGGTCGCCAAGGATCGGATGCCCCAGCGCCAGCATATGCACGCGCAGCTGGTGCGACCGCCCGGTAATCGGCTTCAGGCGCACGCGGGCGGTGTTATCCTCTGCGTACTCCAGCACCTCATATTCGGTTTGCGCCGCTTTGCCGGTTTCATAGCACACCTTCTGCATTGGCCGGTTCGGCCAGTCGCAAATCAGCGGTAAATCCACGAGGCCTTCCGCCGGCTGCGGATGGCCCCAGACGCGGGCGACGTACTGCTTCTTCGGCTCGCGCTCGCGGAACTGACGCTTCAGTTCACGCTCGGCGGCTTTATTCAGCGCCACCACAATCACGCCGCTGGTGGCCATATCCAGGCGATGCACCGATTCGGCCTGCGGGAAGTCGCGCTGAATGCGCGTCATCACGCTGTCTTTATGCTCCTCAAGACGACCGGGGACGGACAACAAGCCGCTCGGCTTGTTGACCACCATGATGTGCTCATCCTGATACAGGATCACCAGCCAGGGATCCTGCGGCGGATTGTAGTTTTCCATCGCCATGTTCGCGTTCCGTTACTGGTGAGTGACGACGATCAGACGCAGCGCGTCCAGACGCCATCCGGCCTGCGCCAGCGCATCCATCACCTGCTGACGGTTGCTTTCGATTGCCGCCAGTTCGTCGTCACGGATGTTCGGGTTCACCGCCTTCAGCGCTTCCAGACGCGACAGCTCCGCCGTCAGCTTTTCATCGGCTTCGTTACGCGCCGCGTCGATCAGCCCCTGCGCCGCTTTGGCGATCTGCGCTTCACCCTGCTGCAGAATCGCATGAACGTCCTGCTGCACCGCATTGACCAGCTTGCTACCGGTATGGCGGTTGACCGCGCTCAGCTGGCGGTTGAAGCTTTCGAACTCCACCTGCGCGGCGAGGTTGTTGCCGTTCTTATCCAGCAGCATGCGAACCGGGGTCGCCGGCAGGAAGCGGTTGAGCTGCAGCTGCTTCGGCGCCTGCGCTTCGACGACATAGATCAGCTCCAGTAGCAGGGTGCCGACCGGCAGCGCCTTGTTCTTCAGCAGGGAAATGGTGCTGCTGCCGGTATCGCCGGAAAGGATCAGGTCCAGACCGTTGCGTATCAGCGGGTGTTCCCAGGTAATAAATTGCGCATCTTCACGCGACAGCGCCACGTCACGTTCGAAGGTGATGGTGCAACCGTCTTCCGGCAGGCCCGGGAAATCCGGCACCAGCATATGGTCGGAAGGGGTGAGGACGATCAGGTTTTCACCGCGGTCGTCCTGGTTGATGCCGACGATATCGAACAGGTTCATCGAGAAAGCGATCAGGCTGGTGTCGTCATCCTGCTCTTCGATGCTCTCCGCCAGGGCCTGGGCTTTCTCGCCGCCGTTGGAGTGGATCTCCAGCAGACGGTCGCGGCCCTGCTCCAGCTGCGCCTTCAGGGCATCATGCTGTTGGCGGCAGGATTTGATCAGATCGTCAAAGCCGTCGGTGGATTCCGGCGCCGCAAGATAGTTGATCAGTTCATCGTGCACGCTGTCGTAGACGGTGCGACCGGTCGGGCAGGTATGTTCGAAGGCGTCGAGCCCTTCGTGATACCAGCGCACCAGCACCGACTGCGCGGTTTTTTCCAGGTACGGAACGTGGATCTGGATATCGTGCGCCTGGCCGATACGGTCGAGACGACCGATACGCTGCTCCAGCAGATCCGGGTTAAACGGCAGGTCGAACATCACCAGGTTGCTGGCGAACTGGAAGTTGCGTCCTTCGGAGCCGATCTCGGAGCACAGCAGCACCTGGGCGCCGGTGTCTTCTTCAGCAAACCACGCCGCGGCGCGGTCGCGTTCGATAATCGACATCCCTTCATGGAACACCGCGGCGCGGATGCCTTCGCGCTCGCGCAGCACCTGCTCCAGCTGCAGGGCGGTGGCGGCCTTAGCGCAGATTACCAGCACCTTCTGCGAGCGATGGCTGGTCAGGTAGCCCATCAGCCACTCGACGCGCGGGTCGAAGTTCCACCAGGTACCGGTATCACCTTCAAATTCCTGATAGATCTGCTCCGGATAGAGCATGTCGCGCGCGCGCTCTTCCGCGGTTTTGCGCGCGCCCATAATGCCGGACACTTTGATGGCCGTCTGGTACTGGGTCGGCAGCGGCAGACGAATGGTGTGCAGCTCGCGTTTCGGGAAACCTTTGACGCCGTTACGGGTATTACGGAACAGCACGCGGCTGGTGCCGTGGCGGTCCATCAGCATCGAGATCAGCTCCTGGCGCGCGGCCTGGGCATCTTCGCGATCGCTGTTGGCGGCCTGCAGCAGCGGCTCGATATCCTGCTCGCCGATCAGATCGCCCAGGGTATTGAGTTCGCTATCGCTCAGCTTGTTGCCCGCCAGCAGCAGCGCGACGGCGTCGGCCACCGGACGGTAGTTCTGCTGTTCTTCGACAAACTGTTCAAAATCGTGGAAGCGGTTCGGATCCAACAGACGCAGGCGCGCAAAATGGCTCTCCATTCCCAGCTGTTCCGGCGTCGCGGTCAGCAGCAGGATACCCGGCACGCGCTCAGCCAGCTGTTCAATAGCCTGATATTCACGGCTCGGCGCCTCTTCGCTCCACACCAGGTGGTGCGCTTCGTCGACCACCATCAGGTCCCACTCGGCGTCGCACAGGTGCTCCAGGCGCTGCTTGCTGCGACGCACGAAGTCTAAAGAGCAGATCACCAGCTGTTCGGTTTCGAACGGATTGTAGGCATCGTGCTGCGCTTCGGCGTAGCGCTCGTCGTCGAACAGCGAGAAACGCAGGTTGAAACGGCGCAGCATCTCCACCAGCCACTGGTGCTGGAGGGTTTCCGGGACCACGATCAGCACGCGCTCGGCGGCGCCGGAGAGTAGCTGCTGGTGCAGGATCATCCCGGCTTCAATGGTTTTACCTAAGCCCACTTCATCGGCCAGCAGGACGCGCGGCGCGTGACGACGGCCCACATCGTGGGCAATATGCAGCTGGTGCGGGATCAGGCTGGTGCGCTGGCCGCGCAGGCCGCTCCACGGCATGCGGTACTGTTCGCTCTGGAACTTGCGCGCGCGGTAGCGCAGGGCAAAGCGATCCATACGGTCGATTTGGCCGGCGAACAGGCGGTCCTGCGGTTTGCTGAATACCAGTTTGCTGTCGAGCAGCACTTCACGCAGGGTGACGTTCGCTTCCTGGGTGTCCAGGCGGGTGCCAGTGTAGGACAGCAGCCCGTTCTCTTCATTCACTTTGTCAACGTGGAGCTGCCAGCCTTCATGGCTGGTGATGGTGTCGCCCGGGTTAAACATTACGCGGGTGATCGGGGAATCGTTGCGAGAGTACAGACGGTTTTCGCCGATGGCGGGGAAAAGGAGAGTGACCATGCGCGCATCCAGCGCTACCACCGTCCCTAATCCTAGTTCGCTCTCTGTGTCGCTAATCCAGCGTTGACCAAGTGTAAAAGGCATATATGTTCGGCTCTTTAGTTCTTTAATTGCAGGCAATAGTTGATCATCTCCATGAACAATCGGAGATGCGTCAAAATTGGGGCCAGGAATGGAAAGGGCGCTATATTACTGGATGGCAGAACGTTCGTCACGTTCTCCTCACGCTTCATTTTTAGGCTTTCGTGCCCGTGGAATGGATGACAAAAAATCAAAATAGCCCCAACTGTCCTGTCACTATTGTAGCAAAGTCATCGTTGACGAAGGGCAGGATCCCTTCCGCCACCGGCTGCAACTGCTTTGTTAAATAGTGATCGTAATCGAGCGGCGACTGCTGGTAATCCACCGGCTCCGGGCCGCTGGTGGTCCAGACGTATTTGATGGTGCCGCGCTGCTGATACTGCTGCGCCCGCCCAAGCTTCAGGTTGTGTTCATCGGCAAGCCGGGCGGCGCGCACGTGCGGCGGTACGTTGCGCTGATACTCCGCCAGCGGCCGGCGCAGGCGTTTGCGATAAACCAGCTGTTCGTCGAGCTCGCCGTTCATCAGCCTGGCGATAGTCTCCCGCACATAATCCTGATACGGCTGGTTGCGGAAGATGCGCAGGTATAACTCCTGTTGAAACTGCTGGGCCAGCGGCGTCCAGTCGGTACGCACCGTTTCCAGCCCCTTAAACACCATGCGCTGGGCATCGCCCTCCTGAATCATCCCGGCATAGCGCTTCTTGCTGCCGGTATCGGCGCCGCGGATCGTCGGCATTAAAAAGCGGCAGAAGTGGGTTTCATACTCCAGCTCCAGGGCGCTGGTAAGCTGGCTTTTGCTAAGCTCCTGCGCCCACCAGGCGTTGACATCGCTGACCAGCTCGCGGCCGATCTCCGCCGCCTGGGCTTCGCTGTGCGGGCGCTTAAGCCAGACGAAGGTGGAGTCGGTATCGCCGTAGATAACGTCATAGCCTTTGGCTTCAATTAACGCTTTGGTCTGGCGCATGATCGCATGGCCGCGCATGGTGATCGACGAGGCGAGACGCGGGTCGAAGAAGCGGCAGGCGCTGGTCCCCAGCACGCCGTAAAAGGCGTTCATAATGATCTTCAGCGCCTGGGAGAGCGGCTTATTGTGCTGGCGTTTGGCTTCATCCCGGCCGTGCCAGATCTGGCTGACAATCCCCGGCAGGCAGTGCTTATCTCGCGAGAAGCGGGCGCCGAGGAAGCCCTCGATACTGTGCTGGTCATCGGGTTGCGCCAGCCCTTCAACCAGGCCGACCGGATCGATTAAAAAGGTACGAATAATCGACGGATACAGGCTTTTATAGTCCAGCACCAGCACCGAGTCATACAGGCCGGGGCGGGAGTCCATCACGTAGCCGCCAGGGCTCGCCTGCGGCGGTACGTCGCCGAGATTCGGCGCCACGTAGCCCAGGCGGTGCATGCGCGGGAAATAGAGATGGCTGAAGGCGGCGACCGAGCCGCCGTGGCGGTCGGCGGGCAGACCGTTGACCGTCGCCCGTTCGAGCAAAAACGGCATGATCTCCGTTTTGTGGAAGATCCGCGTCACCAGCTCGCAATCCTGCAGGTTATAGATGGCCAGCGCCGGTTTGTCTTCATGAAAGCGGCGATCGATCTCATCCATCCGATCCCATGGGTTGTCGATGGCTTTGCCTTCTCCCAGCAGCTCGCGGGCCACCGCCTCCAGCGAAAAGGAGGAGAAATTCCAGAACGCCGATTTTAGCGCGTCGATGCCGTCGATAATCAGCCGCCCGTTGGCCTGGGCGAAAAAGACGCCGTTCTTAAAGCCGTGCTCACGCCACTCCAGCTCGCTGTTGCCGCGGCCGAGCCGCAGCGGGATGCGATAGCGTTCGGCGTGCTTTTGCAGAACACGCAGATCGAACTGCACTACGTTCCAGCCGATCAGCACGTCGGGGTCGTGTTCGGCAAACCAGGCGTTGAGCTTTTCCAGCAGCAGGGGACGGCTGGCGGTGAAGACCAGCTCGAAGTCGACGTCTGGCGGCGTTTCCGGTTCGGGGCCCAGCATGTAGACCACCCGCTGGCCGCAGCCTTCCAGACCGATGCAGTACAGCTCGCCGTGGCGGCTGGTTTCGATATCCAGCGACACCCATTTCAGCGGCGGACGATAGTCAGGGTTCGGCTTCATGCGCGCGTTGACCAGCTGCGAGCCGCGCGTTTCGCCTTCCACCCACACCGGGGCGGTGATAAAGCGCTCCATCAGATAGCGCTCCGGCGGGCGGATATCGCCTTCGTAAACGGTGACGCCGCTGTCGCGGAGCATCTTCTCCAGACGCATCAACTGGCGATGGGCGCGGCAGTAGAGGCCAACAATTGGCTGACGGTGGAAATCTTTCAGGGCCAGCGGGGCGAAGCGGAGCCCTTTCTCCCCCTGCAGCAGCCGTTCAGCCTGCGCCCGCTGCGCTTCGGGAATAAAGGCGACGGACTCCTGCGGCGGGAGGGTGACCTGCAGCGGACCGTCGTCGGTGGCCAGCCAGAAGGAGAGCTCGGTGCCCTGCGGAGTGTCCCGCCAGTGACGGGTGAGTAAAAATCCTGCTCGTGGCTGGGTCACGGGTATTCTCGCCGATAAAAAACCAGGCCTGATTATAGCCTGGTTTCATGAGGGGTGCTGGGGTTTTATACAGGTGTTCGGCGCTAATGTTGCTCCGGATTGCGGCTTGCGCCTTATCCCGGCTACCAGATGGCGCAGAGCCCTGGCCCTGCTAAGCGCAGCGCGAGCAGGGTGATTATTGGCCGTAGTAGGCTTTGGCCCCATGCTTACGCAGATAGTGCTTATCCAGCAGGGTCTGCTGCATAGCCGGCAGCTGCGGCGCCAGCTGGCGGCAGAAAATCCCCATATAGGCGATCTCTTCCAGCACGATGGCGTTATGCACCGCGTCTTCGGCGTTCTTGCCCCAGGCGAACGGGCCGTGGGAATGGACCAGCACGCCGGGCATCTGCGCCGGGTCGATTCCCTGCTGGCGGAAGGTTTCGACAATCACGTTGCCGGTTTCCCACTCATAGTCGCCGTTGATCTCCGCATCGGTCATTAACCTGGTGCAGGGCACCGGGCCATAAAAGTAGTCGGCATGGGTAGTGCCGGTCGCGGGAATTGATTGCCCGGCCTGCGCCCAGATGGTGGCGTGGCGCGAATGGGTATGCACAATGCCGCCCAGCGTCGGGAAAGCCTGATACAGCAGGCGATGGGTCGGGGTATCCGACGAGGGCTTTTTATTACCCTCTACCACTTCGCCGCTCTCCAGACTGACCACCACCATATCGTCGGCGGTCATCACGCGGTAATCCACGCCGGAGGGTTTGATCACGAACACCCCTTTCTCGCGGTCGACGGCGCTGACGTTGCCCCAGGTTAAGGTCACCAGATTATGCTTTGGCAGAGCCAGGTTAGCTTCCAGCACCTGGCGTTTAAGATCTTCTAACATAGTGTGCTCCGAATAGCAGGCGAGTCGGGTATCCCTCACCCCGACCCTCTCCCGGCGGGAGAGGGAGAAAGGCGGCATGGCGCCCGGTCGGTCCCCTCTCCCCAACGGGGAGAGGGGAAGGGTGAGGGGACGGCCTCTTAGCGTTTTGAACCGTAATACACTTCATTCCAGCGCAGCGCGTCCTTGAAGGACGGCAGACGGGTATCGTTGTCGATGACGGTCAGCTCGATATCATGCAGCTCGGCGAACTGGCGCATATCGTCGAGGTTCAGCGCATGGCTGAAGACGGTATGGTGCGCGCCGCCGGCGATGATCCAGGCTTCCGACGCGGTACGCAGATCCGGCTGCGCTTTCCACAGGGCGTTGGCCACCGGCAGCTTCGGCAGATCGTGCGGCGTTGGGACGGTTTCGATGGTATTGACCAGCAGACGGAAGCGGTCTCCCAGGTCGATCAGGCTGGCGACGATCGCCGGGCCGGTTTGAGTATTGAAGATCAGGCGCGCTGGATCCGCTTTGCCGCCGATGCCCAGCGGCTGAACGTCGAGGATCGGTTTCTCGGCGGTGGCGATCGTCGGGCACACTTCCAGCATGTGCGAGCCGAGCACCAGATCGTTACCATTGTCGAAGTGGTAGGTGTAATCCTCCATAAAGGAGGTGCCGCCCTGCAGACCAGTTGACATCACCTTCATGATGCGAAGCAGAGCGGCGGTTTTCCAGTCGCCCTCGCCGGCAAAGCCGTAGCCCTGCTGCATCAGGCGCTGTACGGCGAGACCCGGGAGCTGTTTCAGGCCGTGGAGATCTTCAAAGGTGGTGGTAAAGGCGTGGAAACCGCCCTGTTCGAGGAAGCGTTTCATCCCCAGCTCAATGCGCGCGGCGTCCAGCACGTTCTGGCGCTTCTCGCCGTGAACCTGCGCTGCCGGGGTCAGACGGTAGCTGCTCTCATATTCATCGACCAGGGCGCTGATATCGCCGTCGCTGATGCTGTTCACCACCTGCACCAGATCGCCGACCGCCCAGGTGTTCACCGAGAAGCCAAACTTAATCTGCGCCGCGACTTTATCGCCGTCGGTCACCGCCACTTCGCGCATGTTATCGCCGAAACGGCACACTTTCAGATGACGGGTATCCTGTTTGGAGACCGCCTGACGCATCCAGCCGCCGATACGCTGGTGGGCCTCTTTATCCTGCCAGTGGCCGGTGACCACGCTGTGTTGCTGGCGCATGCGGGCGCCGATGAAGCCGAACTCGCGGCCGCCGTGCGCGGTCTGGTTCAGGTTCATAAAGTCCATATCGATGCTGTCCCACGGCAGCGCGGCGTTGTACTGAGTATGGAACTGCAGCAGCGGCTTATTGAGGATGGTCAGGCCGTTGATCCACATTTTTGCCGGCGAGAAGGTATGCAGCCAGACCACTAACCCGGCGCATTTGTCATCGTAGTTGGCGTCGCGGCAGATATGGGTGATCTCGTCCGGGGTGGTGCCCAGCGGCTTAAGGACCAGTTTGCACGGCAGTTTGGCTTCCGCATTCAGGCTGTTCACCACATGTTCGGCATGCTTCGTCACCTGGCGCAGGGCTTCCGGGCCGTACAGATGTTGGCTGCCAATAACGAACCATACTTCATAGTTATCAAAAATCGTCATTTTCGTATCCTTAATGGGTGAGCGCTGCCTGAGATTGCGGGGCTTTTTCCGCCTTTGCAGCCGAAGGGAGATAGTGTTGTTCCGCGCTGACCGACCACTGCTGGTAGCGCTGATAGAGTTGTTCGAAACGCTGTGCCTGCGCCGGACGCGGCTGCAGGGTAGTTTCCACCTGGCTTGCCATCCGCTGTTGGGCGGCTGGAATATCCTCATAGACGCCGGCGGCGACGGCGGCGAAGATAGCCGCCCCCAGCGCGCAGCACTGATCGGAGGCGACAATCTGCAGCGGACGGTTCAGCACGTCGCAGCAGGCCTGCATGATGACCTGGTTTTTCCGCGCGATACCGCCAAGTGCCATGACGTTGTTAACCGGGATCCCCTGCTCGGTGAAGCACTCCATAATGGCGCGAGCGCCGAAGGCGGTGGCGGCGATCAGACCGCCGAACAGCGCCGGCGCGTCGGTGGCCAGGTTAAGGTCGGTGATCACCCCTTTCAGGCGCTGGTTGGCATTCGGCGTGCGGCGGCCGTTGAACCAGTCGAGCACCACCGGCAGATGCTCCAGCGATGGATTGTTGGCCCAGGCTTCGGTGAGCGCCGGCAGTAACTGTTTTTGGCTGGCTTTGATTTGCTCGCGCAACGCCGGCTGCTGCTGAGCCAGCTGCTCCAGCGGCCAGCCGAGAATGCGGCCAAACCAGGCGTAAATATCGCCGAAGGCGGACTGGCCTGCCTCCATGCCGATAAAGTGTGGAACCACGCTGCCGTCGACCTGGCCGCAGATGCCTTTGACCGTGCGCTCGCCGACGCTCTCTTTATCGGCGATCAGAATGTCGCAGGTGGAGGTGCCGATGACTTTCACCAGCGCGTTAGGCTGCGCGCCGGCGCCAACGGCGCCCATGTGGCAGTCAAAGGCGCCGCCGGAGATGGCCACGGTCTGCGGCAGACCCAGGCGCTGGGCCCACTCTGCGCTCAGCGTGCCGACCGGCACATCGGCCGTCCAGGTATCGGTGAACAGCGGCCAGGCCAGATGCTGGTTGATGATGGGATCAAGCTCATCGAAAAAGCTGGCCGGCGGCAGACCGCCCCAGCTCTCATGCCACAGCGATTTATGTCCGGCGCTGCAGCGGCCGCGGCGCAGATCCTGCGGACGCGTAGTACCGGAGAGCAGGGCGGGCACCCAGTCGCAAAGCTCTACCCACGAGGCGGCTGCCTGGGCGACGGCGCTATCTTCGCGGGTGACGTGAAGGATTTTGGCCCAGAACCATTCGCTGGAGTAGATCCCGCCGATATAGCGCGAGTAATCCTCTTTGCCCGGCTGGTGGCACAGGCGGGTGATCGCCTCGGCTTCCTCGACCGCGGTGTGATCCTTCCACAGGACAAACATGGCGTTAGGGTTGTCAGCGAATTCTTCGCGCAGCGCCAGCACGTTGCCCTCGGCATCGACGGGAGCCGGAGTTGAGCCGGTGCTGTCGACGCCAATGCCCACGACGTCGGCGCGCTGTTCGGCGCTCAGCGAAGCGAGCACGCTTTTCAGCGCCGCTTCCATGGACTCGATGTAATCTCGCGGGTGATGGCGGAAGCGGTTGTTAGCGCCATCGCAATACTGTCCTTCCCGCCAGCGCGGATACCACTCCACGCTGGTCGCCAGCTCTGCGCCGGACGCGCATTCCACCGCCAGAGCGCGGACTGAGTCACTACCAAAGTCGAGGCCAATCGCAATTGCCATCTTGTTACTCCATGCAGAAATCATTCATGCAGCAACAGTAGATATCCCCGGCAAAATCCGTCAGGCCGGATTCGCTAATCTTATGGATTATTTTGCTGTTACCTTGCAAAGTGTGACGCCGTGCAAATATTCTATGTGGACTTTTCTGCCGTATTTATAGACACTTTTGTTACCCGGCATATCACGGTGGAATGCACGCTACTGGCGCTCTTTTCGCTTGCTGTGCGGGTTTTTCGCCAAATTCCCACCGCCGTCGCAGTCGCGACAGGGCCGAGAGCGATAAAATGATGAATATGGACAATTGGTGCCACTGATACCTTCGGGGAGAACCACGCGTATGGCCGAAACGCAAAACGATCCGCTGCTGCCGGGCTACTCTTTTAACGCTCATCTGGTCACCGGCCTGACGCCGATTGAGGCGCAGGGATACCTGGATTTCTTTATCGACCGCCCGCTGGGTATGAAAGGCTATATTCTCAATCTGACGATTCGCGGCGAGGGGGTGATCAACAACCACGGCGAACAGTTTGTCTGCCGGCCGGGCGATATGCTGCTGTTCCCGCCCGGGGAAATTCATCACTATGGCCGCCATCCCGACGCCAGCGAGTGGTATCACCAGTGGGTCTACTTCCGCCCGCGCGCCTACTGGCACGAGTGGCTCAACTGGCCAACGATTTTTGCCCAGACCGGCTTTTTCCGTCCGGATGAACAGTGGCAGGCGCGCTTTGGCGAGCTGTTCGGCCAGATCGTTGATGCCGGGCAGGGGGCGGGGCGCTATTCCGAACTGCTGGCGATAAACCTGCTGGAACAGCTGCTGCTGCGGCGCATGGAGGCGATCAACGAATCGCTGCATCCCCCGCTGGACAACCGGGTGCGCGACGCCTGCCAGTACATCAGCGACCATCTGGCGGACAGCCATTTTGATATCGCCAGCGTCGCCCAACACGTTTGCCTGTCGCCCTCGCGTCTGTCGCACCTGTTCCGCCAGCAGCTGGGGGTCAGCGTCCTCGGCTGGCGGGAAGATCAGCGCATCAGCCAGGCCAAACTGTTGCTCAGCACCACGCGGATGCCGATCGCCACCGTTGGGCGCAACGTCGGCTTCGAAGATCAGCTCTATTTTTCCCGCGTGTTTAAAAAATGCACCGGGGCCAGCCCGAGCGAATTCCGCGCGGGTTGTGAATAAAAAGTAAAGAAAGTGAAATGATGACCCGCTTAAATGTCACAGCCAGTAAACTATTAAGACAATTGATGGCTTGACGACGGCGCGATGGCTTCGGAGAATCCGGGCTTCGTTTTTTAACCGGGTACATTATGCAAGCATTGCTCGAACACTTTATTACCCAATCCACGGTCTACTCATTGTTAGCCGTGATGCTGGTGGCCTTTCTCGAGTCGCTGGCGCTGGTGGGGCTTATCTTACCCGGCACGGTGATGATGGCTGGCCTTGGGGCGCTCATCGGCGGCGGCGAAGTTAACTTCTGGCAGGCGTGGCTGGCGGGGATTGTCGGCTGCCTGCTGGGCGACTGGATCTCATTCTGGCTCGGCTGGCGCTTTAAGAAGCCGTTGCACCGCTGGTCGTTTATGAAGAAAAACCGCGCCCTGCTGGAGAAAACCGAGCATGCGCTGCATCAGCACAGCATGATCACCATTCTGATTGGCCGCTTTGTCGGACCGACGCGTCCGCTGGTGCCAATGGTCGCCGGGATGCTCGACCTGCCGGTGGCCAAGTTCGTGCTACCGAATATTATCGGCTGCCTGCTCTGGCCGCCGCTCTATTTCCTTCCGGGCATCCTCGCCGGGGCGGCGATTGATATTCCGGCTGATGAAAACAGCGCCAGCTTTAAATGGCTGCTATTGGGGGCGGCGCTGCTGGCCTGGCTGGCGGGATGGCTGTGCTGGCGGCTGTGGCGGAGCGCGAAAACCTCAGGCGATCGGCTGACCCGCTGGCTGCCGCGCGGCCGACTGCTGTGGCTGTCGCCGCTGATGGTCGCGCTGGCGGCTACAGCGTTAACATTTGTCTTCCGCCATCCGCTGATGCCGGTCTATCTGGCGATCCTGCACAAAGTCATCGCGCGCTGATCCCCATCAAATGCGAGGCGCTGCTGTGGCCGCTTAACAGCTCGGCGGTGGCGCCATCCCAGACAATGCGCCCTTCGGCGACCACCATCGAGCGCGGCGCGATGCGCGCGGCGTCCTCTACGCTGTGGGAGACCATCAGCAGGGTGAGCTGCTGCTGCTCGCAGACATCGGCGACCAGGGACAGCATCTCCTGGCGCAGCGCCGGATCGAGCGCCGAGAAGGGTTCATCCAGCAGCAGCACCGGCTGCTGGCGCACCAGACAGCGGGCCAGCGCCGCGCGCTGCCGCTGACCGCCGGAGAGCTCGCCGGGCAGACGTTCCAGCAGCGCATCAATTCCCATCTGTCCAGCTATCGCCGTGACCTGCGCCTGCTGCTCGCGGTTCAGTTTAAGGCCTGGGTGGATGCCGAGGCTGATATTTTGTCGAATGGTCAGATGGTTAAACAGGTTATTCTCCTGAAACAACATCGAGACCGGACGCTGCGCCGGCGGCGTCGCGTTATGCGCCTCGCCGTTAATCAGCAGGCTGCCGCTGGCGGGTGGCAGAAACCCGGCGATCAGATTCAGCAGGGTGCTCTTTCCGGCGCCGCTGGGACCGAGCACCGCGATGCGCTCCCCGCGCGCGACGTCGAGGGTGAAGCGCATCGGCAGATGCTGGTATAGCCAGGTCACATCATTGAGTTTTAGCATCACGCCCCGGAAGTTTTTCAATCAGCGTAAACAACAAGAAACAGAGCAGCAGCAGGAGCAGGGCGGTGACGGCCCCGTCCTGGCTGCGGTAGGCGCCTATCTGCTGGTACAGATAGAAAGGCAGGGTGCGGAACGCCTCGTTGCCGAACAGCGCCACCACGCCGAAATCGCCAATCGACAGTACGCAGGCGAAGGCGAGCGCCTGGGCCAGCGGGCGCCGGAGAGCGCGAAGCTCGACCACCCGCAGCCGGGCAAAGCCTTCAATACCCAGCGACTGGCACAGCATGCTGTAGCGGGCGGCAATGTCGCGCATCGGGTTTTCCAGTACTTTCAGCGCATAGGGGATCGCCATCAGGGCATTAGTGAAGATGACGATGCCGTCGGCGGACTCCGGCAGGCCGATAGTGTTATTGAGCAGCAGGAAGAAGCCGGTCGCCAGCACAATTCCCGGCATCGCAAGGATCAGCATGCCGCTCAGCTCCATTGCCTGCCCGGCCAACGGCCGCTGGCGAGCGCGCAGCTCCCGACTGCTCCATAACAGCATCATCGTCAGGGTCACGCTCAATAGCCCGGCGGCGATGGCGATGCGTAGAGAGGTGCTCAATGCCTGCCAGAGCGCTGGCTGCGCCAGCACGTCCAGCATATTACGGTTGATCCCGTCGACGATGACCGCCAGCAGCGGCGGGAGCAGCAGCAGCAGGGCGGCGCCGATCAGCAACCCGTCGCTCAGGCGGCTATGCAGGCGATCGTCAGGGTCGCGCCAGCCGCGCACATGGCTGACGCCGATGGCGACGGCTTTACTCAGACGCTGGCTAAGCAGCACCAGCCCAAGGCAGCAGAGCATCTGGATCAGCGCCAGCATTGCCGCTCGCGCCGGATCGTAGTCAAAGCTCAGCGCCTGGTAGATAGCCAACTCGATCGTGGTGGCTTTCGGGCCGCCGCCCAGCGAGAGCACGGTGGCGAAGCTGGCGAAGCAGAGCATAAAAATCAGCGCGGCGACGGCGGGAATGTGCCGGCGCAGCCACGGCCATTCGACGAGGCGGAAGAAGGCATAGCCGCGCATGCCAAGCTGGGCGGCAATTTGCCGCTGCTCGCCGGGAATGTTCTCCAGCGCCTGCAGCAGCAGGCGGGTCGCCATCGGCATATTGAAAAAGACGTGCGCCAGCAGGATGCCCTGCAGACCGTAGGGCGAGAACTCCCATTGCCAGCCGAGCGCGTGAAATAGTGAGGCCAGCCAGCCCTGGCGGCCATAGACGCTGAGGATACCGAACACCGCCACCAGCACCGGCAGGATCAGGGTCATCGCGCACAGGCGCAGCAGCAGCGTACGGCCCGGGAAGCGACGCCGATAAAGCGCGCGGGCGAGAAAGATGGCTGGTCCCACCGAGATCAGCGCTGACAGCGACGCCTGCCAGAAGGAGAAGCGGACCACATGCCACAGGTAGCTATCGCTGAAGACCGATTGCCAGCCCGCGCCGGGGGCGCTAAACCACAGCGCCAGAAACGCCGCCAGCGCGACAGCGCACAGCAGCGTAGCGGCGAACAGGCCCGGCATCAGCCCGCGAAGGTTTAGCGGCTGACGGCGCGTTGCCATGCGCTAATCCAGGTTTGACGCTCGCTGGCGACCTGCTGCGGGGTAAAGGACAGGGTGGTCTGCGGCTTCACCAGGGTATCAAACCCGGCCGGCAGGGTGACCTGGGTCACCGGATACATCCAGTTGCCGGTAGGGATGGCGTTCTGGAAGCCAGGAGATACCATAAATTTGAGGAATTTTTCCGCCAGTTCCGGCTGCTTGCTGGCGGCGGTACGCGCGGCAACTTCGACCTGCAGATAGTGGCCCTCGGCGAAGTTCGCCGCCGCATAGTTGTCTTTCTTCTCTTCAATCATGTGGTAGGCCGGCGAGGTGGTATAGCTCAACACCAGGTCGCTTTCCCCTTTCAGGAACAGACCATAGGCTTCGCTCCAGCCTTTGGTGACGGTAACGGTTTTCGCGGCCAGCTTCTGCCAGGCCTCGGGCGCTTGATCGCCATAGACCTTTTGCATCCACAGCAGCAGGCCCAGTCCCGGGGTGCTGGTACGCGGATCTTCATAGATGACCCGCCATTTTTGCGGGCCCTCGACCAGCTCTTTCAGGCTCTTCGGTGGATTAGCCAGTTTGTTTTTGTCATAGACGAAGGCGAAATAGCCGTAGTCGTAGGGAACAAAGGTGTCATTATCCCAGCCGCCCGGCACGCTGACCGCGCTGGCGGGTACGTTGCTTTTGGCAAACAGTTTACTCTGCGCCGCGGCTTCCAGCAGGTTGTTATCAAGGCCAAGCACGACGTCGGCCTTGCTGTTTTTGCCTTCCATGCGCAGGCGATTCAGTAGCGAAACGCCATCTTCCAGCGCGACGAACTTCAGCTCGCAGCCGCACTCCGCTTCAAAGGCTTTTTTGACCGCCGGGCCGGGGCCCCAGTCGGCAGAGAAGGAGTCATAGGTATAGACGGTAAGAACAGGCTTAGCCAAAGCGGGCATGGCGACCAGCGCCAGCAGCGGGAGTAATTTTTTCAACACTTTGCACCTCAGAAAAAAGGGGGGGCAAAGGATTTTGAGTGAGCCTCAAATCCCTTCGCCGGCGTTATCCGGATCAGGTTCGACGGGTATTTTCTCAGCCCATGCGCTTCATCCTTCAAGCCGCATCTGCGTTAGCTTCGCGCGTTCACCCCAGTCACATAGTTATCTATGCTCCAGGGGATTCACCCGCTTGCTGCCTTGATGCAACTTGAATGATATTGCGTATGTTTATTAGCACCCCGTTGAGAACGGCCTTAGTGTAATGATTTTGTCAGATGACGGAAAGCGCTTACGGCTCCGGCGGCGCAAACCATGCGGATTTAAAATCGAACCAGCCGAGGGTATTCATCCTCACGCCGCGCATACTGCGCTGACCCTGAATCATCAGCCAGTGGTGGATCAGCGGCACGATATGTTGCCCGGCCAGCAGCCGCTGGCTCCAGGTGGCCGGATTAAACTCTCCTGCTCGCCAGCGGCAGGCGTCTGCCTGCCAGTCAATGGGAATGCAGCGCTGAATCAGCGGGACTTCGTACAGATAGGCGAAGAGCGAAAATTCGATCGGTAAGGTGAAGTTCACGCTGTTGAGCCAGATATCGCTGACCACCTCGCCGCGATGCCAGGCATCGTACTCCAGCTCCTGGATCTCCAGCTTTACCTGATGCGCCGCCAGCAGGTCGCGCATGATCCCGCCGATCACCCGATGTTCGACGTGATCGCGGTAGTAGGTAAGGGTGACTGTCTCCAGCCCCGCCGGCTTCTCGCAGGCGTGGTTGCTGGCGTGATGCCAGCGCGGCAGCAGGCCGTAGGCGGGAAACCAGTTACCCTGGTAGTGTTCGCCCGCATGGTAGAGCAGGTTGGCGGGCTGAAACAGATAGCTTAGCCAGCGGCGCACCGCGTCGTTGGCCCCCAGCGGGCTTCGCGAGTCAAACAGCAGGTAATAGCAGCCCTCTTCCAGGCGACTCTCTACCGCTTTTTCGCTTTCGGTATTGCCCTGCAGCGTCAGGCCGCCGTTGGGCTCTTCGCTAATCTCCGGCAGCACCCAGACGTTCACCTCATCGATCAGCGCCCGGTAGCCAAAATAGTCCTCAAAGGCATGGATCTTGAGCTGATTCTGGTTGTTACGCACCACGGCATAGGGGCCGGTGCCGACCGGCATGGAGGAAAAGTGGTTCATGGTCTGCCACTCCTGCGGCAGCACCATCGCCGGCACCTGCCCCAGCAGCCAGGGCAGCCAGCGGTCGGGCTGGCGCAGATGAATATCCAGGGTCCAGGCGGTGGGCGATTCGATGCGTTCGATATGTGAATAGAGCGGCAGGGCATTGCTGCGCTGCAGAGAGGCGATCACATCGGCCATCTCCAGCTCACGGCCATGGTGAAAATGGATGCCGGGACGGAGGAAAAAGCGCCAGTGGGTGGGGGTCAGCTGCTGCCAGTGGTGGGCAATATCGGCTTCCAGTTCCCCATTTTCCTCATTTACCCGCGTCAGGGCGCTGAATATTTGCCGGGCAATATGCGTTTCCGAACGCCGCAGCGCGCTACCTGGCAGCAAATTCTTCATCGGACGATAGTAGAGCACGCGCAGGATGTGCCGCCCCTGGCGGAAGCTGCGGCCGAGATGCGAGACCAGCATCTGGCGGACGGCAGCCTTATCGCCGACCAACTGCACCAGCTGATCGATGCGATCCTGCTCAAGGAGATCTTCGGCACGTTGCTGCTGCAGGGCGAGGCCGGTATAGAGAAAGGTTAGCCGCGAACGCTTGCCGCGGCCTGCCTCCGCTTCCCAGGTCAGCCAGCCGCGGGACTCCATCATATTGAGCAGGGTGCGCATATGGCGGCGCGAGCAGCTCAGCATTTCCGCCAGCTCGTTAAGGGTGGTCTCCTGCGACTTGCCGTCGCAGCACTGCCATAGGCGAATGAACTGTTGTTGCAGACGGCCGGAAGACATAAAAGGGGAACTCCTGCGCAAAACTCAGCAATTTATTACTTCCTATATTAAGCCAATAATGAATCCCGATGAAGCGAGGAGGTGAATATGATGAGGTCTACCGCAAAATCGTTCTACCAACGCTACTTTTCTGCGACGCAGGAAGCGTCCTGGCTGGCCCGCCTGATGGCAGGACGACAGCAGGAAATTCTGGGGGAACTGATGCAGTGGGGAGTGACGTCAACGACCTCTGATCATTGACTTGCAGACATCATGTGTGACTGAGTATTGGTGTTATACTCGTCGTTTTTCAAACTGCAGGTGCGCTGTCGATGCTTCCTGGGCCGTATGTTCGGGCTGCGTGATTCGCCTCTACGGGACTCACCTTTTCAGGGCCAGCGCGAGCGCGGCGCAAAATGGTTAACCGTTTTGTCCTGCAGCATGAAATCCATAGAGTATAGAATCACCCGCCAGCAGAAAGCCTCTGCTGGCTTTTTTCGTTTTCTTCGCGTGTGTTAAGGACATTCCATGCTGTGGTTGATGACGATGGGACGACGGCTTAACGGCGTCTATGCCGCCTTTATGCTGGTTGCTTTTATGATGGGCGTGGCGGGCGCGTTGCAGGCGCCGACGTTGAGTTTGTTTCTCAGCCGCGAAGTGGGGGCGCAACCGTTCTGGGTGGGCCTGTTCTATACCGTAAACGCCATCGCCGGGATCCTGGTTAGCCTGTGGCTGGCCAAGCGCTCCGATAGCCGCGGCGACCGGCGGCGGTTGATTATGTTCTGCTGTCTGATGGCGGTGGGTAATGCGCTGCTGTTTGCCTTCAACCGCCACTATCTGACGCTGATCACCTGCGGCGTGATGCTGGCATCCATTGCCAACGCCGCCATGCCGCAGCTCTTCGCGCTGGCGCGGGAGTACGCCGACAGCTCGGCGCGGGAAGTGGTGATGTTCAGCTCGGTCATGCGCGCCCAGCTGTCGCTGGCTTGGGTGATTGGCCCGCCGCTGGCCTTTATGCTGGCGCTCAACTATGGCTTCACCACCATGTTCTCCATTGCGGCGGGCATTTTTGTCATTAGCCTCGCTCTGATTGCCATCAAACTGCCTTCGGTTCCGCGTGTGGAACAGCCCTCGGAGGAGGCGGCGGCGCTAGCGCAGGCCGGCGGCTGGCAGGACAAGAACGTGCGTATGCTGTTTATCGCCTCCACCCTGATGTGGACCTGCAACACCATGTACATCATTGATATGCCGCTGTGGATCAGCAGCGATCTCGGGCTTCCCGACAGCCTGGCCGGGATCCTGATGGGCACTGCCGCCGGGCTGGAGATACCGGCGATGATCCTCGCCGGCTACTACGTAAAGCGCTTTGGCAAACGTAAAATGATGGTGGCGGCGGTGGCCGCCGGCGTGCTGTTTTACGCCGGACTGATCCTGTTTCATGGTCGCACGGCGCTGCTGGCTCTGCAGCTGTTCAATGCCATCTTTATCGGCATTATCGCCGGGATAGGCATGCTGTGGTTCCAGGATTTAATGCCGGGACGGGCGGGAGCGGCGACCACCCTGTTCACCAACAGTATTTCCACCGGCGTGATCCTTGCCGGCGTGATGCAGGGGGCGCTGTCCCAGAGCTATGGTCACGCCAGCGTCTACTGGACGATCGCGGCCATTTCGCTGGTGACGCTGTTTTTGACCAGCAAGGTGAAGGATATCTGACTACTCGCCCCGGCATCGCCGGGGCGACCAGGCCTACTTGAGTTCGATACGCTTAATGTCGCCAATGATAAAAATGTAGGCAATCACCCCAATCAGCGCCGTCAGGCCGACGTAGATCAGCGCGTAAAAGAAATTACCCGTGGCGGAAATAATCACACCAATTATCAGTGGTGCGATAATCGAGGCCATATTGGCACAGAAATTAAATATGCCGCCGGTGAGGCCTGCCATATTTTCCGGGGCAATATCCGAAATTAAGGTCCAGCCCAGACCGACCATCCCCTGGCCAAAAAAAGCCACCGACATGATAATAATTACGGTGCTATTGGCGCTTACCCAATTCGCCGCGATAATACAGCTGGACAGCAATAAACCGGAAATTATTGGTAACTTTCGACTGATGTTGACGGAGCCGGTTCGCTTCAACAACCGGTCGGAGATCCAGCCGCCGAAGAGGATGCCAATCGCGGCGGCAAGGAAGGGCCAGGTGGCGAAGAAGCCGACGTGCAGCCATGGAAGATGGCGCTCGTTGGCGAGGTAGCTGGGAAACCACGTCAGGAAAAAGACCAGTGTGGTGTTGCCGGCGAACTGACCCAGGCTGGCGCCGAGGATCTGGCGACAGCCCAGCAGGCGTCTGGCGTCACGCCAGTTAAATGGAACGTTCTGGATTTTATTGTTAATGCTGTTTGCGCCGATATACTCCAGCTCCGCTTGATTAGCCGTGCGCGATTCATGCGGTTCATGATAAAAACGCCACCACACTAAAGTAAATAAAATACCTAATCCGCCGGTGAGGAAAAAAAGCGTTCTCCAGCCATGATGTTCGAGAATTAAAAATAACAGCGGCGAGAAAGCGGCCAGCCCTATATATTCACCAACTGTATACGTTGCCGTTGCCCGCGCGCGCTCATGCTGAGGGAACCAGGTGCTGACGATGCGGCTGTTGGCCGGAAAGCAGGGCGCTTCGCTGACGCCGAGTCCCAGGCGCAGAAGCAGCAGGGATTTTAGGCCGAGGGTGAAACTTTGCAGCAGGGTAAACAGCGACCAGAAGAAAATTGACAGGGCATAGGTCAGTTTGTTGCCAAAGCGGTCTAAAAACATCCCGCCGGGGATCTGCGCCAGCGCATAAGTCCAGGCGAAGGCGGAGAAGATGATGCCCATCATCGCCGGATCGATATGGATTTCTTTGCTTAACTGTGGCGCTACAATACCCAGGATGGTACGGTCGAGATAATTGATCATCGTTCCGACGGAGAGTAGCAGCAGAATAACTATCCGTACGCGGCTTCTTTTTTTCGCCCCCGATGTGGAAGTGAGGACTTCCTGAGAGTTTGACATACTCATAGCGAGTTCCTTTAAAGTTTAAAATATTTTTGCATATATTCTAATATGCAAAAATATCTCAAGGAGCTATAGGTAGTATCTATGAATGGCAATGCCTTGTGGCACATTCAGGCCCTTCGTCAAATAATATTTGATGTAACGCCGATATTTACCCGTTCATGCGCATTATTGGTGGCTTGCATGGTATATTAGCGTCAGTGCATTTATTCTTATATTATACGGGTAAAAATAATGAACCTAAAGCAACTTTATTATTTTAAACGTCTGTCTGAAACTGAGCATTACACCGAAGCCGCCTCCAGTCTGTGCATCACCCAGCCCTCGCTAAGCCACGCGATATCGGAGCTGGAGAAGGAGCTAGGGGTCGCGCTATTCGCCAGACAGGGGCGGAACGTAAAAATTACCCAAAACGGCAAGCGTTTTTTGCCGTATGTTGAAGATGCGCTGGCCTCGCTGGAGAACGGACGCATGATATTGCAAAAAAATGGCGCTGAGAATAAAGAGAATATTCGCATCGCCTTTATTTACACGATGGGGGAGTATGTTGTTCCACAGTTAATTAATAAATATTCTCTTTCACCTGAATGTCACAATGTGACTTTTTCTTTTACTCAAGGGACATCGCTGACGCTGTTGCAGGAGCTGAAGGCCGGAAAAGTCGATCTGGCGATCTGCTCTTATATTGCCGATGAACCCGATATCGATTTTATTCCGGTGATCCAGCAGGAACTGGTGGTGGTCACGGCAAAGGATCATCCGCTGGCCCGGCTATATGAACATGAAGTCGATCTGGTGGAGACGATTCATTATCCGTATATCTATTTTTCAGAAAATAGCGGCTTACGTCCGTTTATCGATAATGTATTTATGCAGCAAAAGCTGGTGCCGGAGATCGCCTGCTATGTGGATGAGGATACGGCGATGGCCGGGCTGGTGAGTATTGACTACGGGATCGCGATTATGCCGCGCATCACCGCGCTCTCCTATTACAACGTCCATATCCTGAAGATTAAAAACACCATCCCCCCCCGCTATATCTATCTGGCGACCATGAAAGACAAGGGGCTCTCTCCGGCGCTGGAGTCATTTAAAAATGTTGTTATCCACGACAGCCAGAAGATCTGTTAACGGATGGCCCGGATGTGACCTCCGGGCCATCCGGATATCAGGAGAGAATATCCATCACTTCACGCAGCTTAGCGATGGCGATCTGCCCCGGCGCGGAGGCCTGACCAACGGTACCGAAGGTCATCGCCGAACCGAACAAGCGCCCGGTGACCCGGCTAACGCCACCGGATTTGCCCATCGACATGGTGATCAGCGGACGCGTCGCATACTTCTCTTTCATGGTCAGCGTGGCGGCGAGCAAGGTGAGTACGTCCTGCGGCGACTGCGGCATCACCGCGATCTTCGGCAGATCGGCCCCCAGATCCTGCATGCGGCGCAGGCGATAGATAATATCTTCCTGAGCGGGGGTCTTATGGAAATCATGATTACTCATGATCACCTTGACGCCCGCGGCATGCGCATCGTCAACCAGCGCGCGGATCTGCGCTTCATCATTGAACAGTTCGATATCGATAACATCAACCAGTCCACTGCGTGCGGCCTCGCGGTTGAGCGCAAAATAGGCTTCGTCGCTGAGCTCGGTTTCGCCACCTTCTTTCTTACTGCGGAAGGTAAACAGCAGCGGAAGCGCTTTCAGCGCGCCACGGATTTCCGCCAGCGCGGCCATCACCTGGGCCATCTCTCTGACCTGGGCAAAGTGGTCAACGCGCCATTCGATAATATCGGCGCCGGCATCGACCAGGCCGTGGGCGTTACCCAGTATCTCATCCAGGGTTTTACCGATCAGCGGTACACAAATGAGGGTTTCCCCTTCCTGGAAGGTGATGTTCTTTACGGTTACTGCATTTGTCATGTAGGTATCCATTATTTTTCGCGTTGTACTTCAGGCGGTGACTGCGGTGCGTGACACTTTTTGCGCCGCCCGAGCCTGCAGTTGACGATAGCCGATGTACAGGGCGATCACAAAGCCGATAACGGCGATCAGAAAATCAAACCACATAATGCTGGCAATACTGATCTGCGAAAGCTTTGCGGTGATCAACGGGATCGTGAAGCTGGCGATACTGCCGGCAGTGTAGAAGATGCCGGTTGCTTTGCCTTTTCCGTTCGGGAAGCTCATCGCCATGATTGTCGCACCCAGCTGTAGCACTCCGCCAGCGGCGGCAAAGCCGATGACAAAAGCAAAGCCGGTCACCATCATCGGCGTTGGGAACAGGCACACCAACAGCAGCGAAATCATCGACAGGCCAGTATAAATAATCATCGCAATGGCCGAGCTAAACACCTCTTTGACGAAGGCGGCAGTTACAAAGACGCAGACCAGCGAGCCGACGGTATAGATGCTAAGCAGTTTAATCGCCGAGGCATAGGGCAGGCCGACGACGAACTGGCCGTACTGCGCCAGCCATTGGCTGACCAGATAGAAGGTCGCCATGCCGATATAACCGTACAGGGTGAAGATCACCATATCCAGCTTATTAGCCTGTGGCCGGACGGCTGTTTCCGCCTGTGCCGTAGGGGCTTCCTCTTTTTTCGCTGCCTGGCTGTCAGGGAACGGCATTTTAAGCAGATAAATCCCGCTCAGTACAAAGAGTGCTGCCGCAATCACGAACGACCAGCCGAACCACAGATTTGCCCATATCAGGAAGCTGATAATGAACGGCAACAGGAACTGCCCTGCAGAGACGAAGGCTTTGATCAGCACGTTGGCCCGGCTGGCAGAGTGCGGGAAAGATTCCATCAGCGCCGGATAGGTACCGGAGTCGAGGAAGCTGTTCGCCAGGCCCGCCATAATGCCGAACACGTAAGCCAGATAGATATTTTTGGTCAGCAGGATGCCGACGAAAAAGATCAGATAGCTCAGGATCCCAAGATAGATAAAGGGTTTGCGACCGAAGCGATCCGAGAGAAATCCGGTCACGATGGTCGCTAACTTACCAATACCTAACGAAGATATAACGATCGATACGCCGGCTTTGTCTGTTCCCCACTGTTCCTGAAGATGGGCCATGTTGAGGGTGATTAACAGCACCCCCATACCGTGGATCAGGTAGTTGAGATACAGCCCTGCCGCAGTAGGGATGTATTTATTTTTCATCATTCGCCTCTTAGAACAGAATGCTCTTGATGTAATCAACCGGCATCTGTTTGCCCGTCCAGATTTCGAACGCGCGCGCGCCTTGCCACAGCATCATCCCCAGGCCGTTCAGCGTGCGGCAGCCTTTTTTCTCGGCCACTTCCAGCAGGTGGGTTTTGCGCGGGTTGTAGACGACGTCGGAGACGATCAGGTCCGGACGCAGGAAGCTGTCGTCAGGTAGCAGCATCTGGCCTTCGAACGGCTTCATGCCGACCCCGGTGGCATTGGTCAGGATCACGCTGCTGTCAATTTCGGCGCGCAGCTTGTCATGATCGTCGAGATCGAACAGATGGATCTCGCAGTCGGTGTTGTGGCGGATCTTGGCCACGGTTTCTTCTGCGTTGGCGAAGAATTTATCGCGGCGGTTGAAGATGGAGATCGCCTTCACGCCATCCAGTGCTGCCTGGACGCAGAGTGCCGTTGCCGCGCCGCCGGCGCCGAGTACGGTCATCTTCTTGCCGATGATATCGATACCGGCTTCGCTAAGGGCGCGCATGTAGCCGGTGCCATCGGTGATATGTCCGGTCAGTACGCCGTCGTCGTTGACCACGGTATTGACCGCCCCGACCAGCTGTGCCGCCGGCGACAGTTTATCGAGATACTGGCAAATCTCGGTTTTGTTCGGCATAGAGACGTTAAAGCCGCGCAGCTTCATCGCCCGGAAGCCCTGCACCACGTCTTTTAGCTCCTGGTTACCGACTTCAAAAGCGAGATAGACGTAGTCCAGCCCGAGATGGGCGAAAGCCTCGTTGTGCATGGTGGGCGACATGCTGTGACGAATCGGGGTGGCGATCAGGCCAATCAGCTCAGTGTGTCCAGTAATACGTTCTGCCATGACAAAAATCCTCAATAAGTTAGAAAGGGAATTCGTTGTGCTTCGCTGCTGCCCAGCGCACCCATGTCTTCCAGTGCATCCAGTACGTTGCGGCCTTCGCGGACGCCATCGATAATGCGTCGCGCCATCACGCTGTCGCCGATGTTCATGATTTTGACGTTATTGGCATTGGCCCAGCGCTCGATCTCGTCGAGACCCGTCCGGTTGGCGCGCATCCCCAGACAGACAAAGCCGTAGTCGAAGGGAATATCGAAGGTTTGCTGTGTATTTTTCACCTGGAAATGGTCGGCAGCGACCGCCATCAGTTGGGTATTCATGTGCTGTTCGACCTGGTGCTCGTCGAGCATGGTCAACATGGCATTTTTGGTAATGATGTCGAGATCGCGGCCGGCGGCGTCCTGCATCTCGATTAGCACCGCCTGTGCGCCGCGAGCGGTAAAGTATTCGATAACGTCAAGGCCAACGGCGCCGGCGCCGACTACGGCGATGCGTTTGCCCTTGATATCGGTAAATTTCGCCAGATTGTCGATCATGCCGGTAATGGAAAAGATCTTGCCGTTCTCGACGTCAATGTTTTCCCGCAAGCCTTCAATGGGTGGCAGCAGCGGCGTTGAGCCGGTGGCGTTGACAATCAGATGCGGACGCAGGGCGGAAACTGAAGCCACGTCGGCCCGCTTGCCGATCTGCAGCATCAGGTTGTCCAGCGAGGCGATACGATTTTTCATAAACTGCGGGAAATCAGCGATGCGTTTTTTCTCCGGCAGGCGGGAGATTTCGCTGGCGAGGCCGCCGACGTGGTTTTTCGCTTCCAGCAGCCAGGTATGGCAACCAACTTCCGCCGCGGTGCAGGCGGCTTCCATCCCGGCGGTGCCGGCGCCGATGACCACCACGTTAGTGTCGCGATTCACGCGCCGCATTTTATAGGCGTCACCGTGAATAATATCCGGGTTAATCGAACAGCGCAGCGGGCGCGAGCGGGCGATGCGATGGTCGGCGCAGCCGATGTTGCAGGAGATACATTTGCGCATCAGACGCTCTTTTCCGCCTTGCACTTTCTGCACCCACTCCGGCTCGGCAATCAGACCGCGGCCAATGGCGATAAGATCGGCATCGCCGCTGGCGAGGATATCTTCGGCTACCTGTGGAGTGCGAATATTGCCGGCGATGACCGTGGGTTTATGGAATTTATCGCGCACCGCGCGGGAGAGATAGCGCTTCCAGCCATCCTCCAGCGACATCTGATCGATTTGCAGATTCAGGTTGTCGTTCTGCGCCGCAGAGACGTTGATGATATCGACCTTCTCCTGGCAGAGCTCAAGAATACGCAGGGAATCTTCGAGGGTATTGCCGCCCTTGAGGAAGTCGTCGGCGCTGATGCGCAGACTGACCGGAAAACGCGGCCCCACGCAGGCGCGAACCTTATCGACAATCAGACTCAGTATCCGAGTGCGATTTTCGACGCTGCCGCCAAATTCATCAGTGCGCTTATTAAACAGCGGCGATAAAAACTGGCTAATTAAATAGGAGTGACCGGCATGAATTTCGACGCAGTCAAAACCTGCGCGCCGAACGCGCTCCGCGGCGTCACCAAATTTTTCTACCGCATGATATATTTCCTCATGGGTCATCGGACGCGGAATATTACCGTGCTTCTTCGACGGCGTTGTAGAAGAGGAGAGCGGCGTCTGGCCTTCCAGTCGGTAGGCATAAGCGGAAGCGCCGGCATGATTTAACTGAATGGATACGCAGGCGCCATGTTTATGCAGGGTCTCGGTTAATTTAAACAGCCGTGGAATATATTGATCGTTATCGATGCGCAGTTGGGTGGTGCCGTTGGAGGCGAAGGGGAAATCAATACAAATATTTTCGATGGTGATAAGCCCGGTGCCGCCTTTGGCCCGCAGTTCGTAGTATTCCAGCTGTTCCTGCGACACCTCGCCATTGAGCGTGGCCATATTGGTGCCCATAGGGGGCATAATAATGCGGTTTTTTAACGTCATACCGTTGATGGTCAACGGACTGAAAAGGTGCGGATAGTGGCTCATCTCTTCTCTCCACAGGAGGCCGGGAGGCCGATATGCGGGGCCCAGGCGTGTCCTTAGTTAATATTTCTCTGTGGCAAAAGATAACGAGGGGAAAAATCGAAAAATAATGCTTTTTTTTGTGCATAGCCATAGGGGTTCTCTATGAGATTAACGCTTTCTTCACATTCTTATATTTTTATATTAAACACTCGTGCCTTATTTTTACTTGCAGTGCAGGGAAAATACATAAACAGTGCTGGAGAAGGGGAGGAAAGCGGAATAATTCTTCTTTAGGCGGTAGGGCAGGGTGGCGGTAAGGTCTGACAATCAGCAAATTAAAATTGGTTTTTGTGCGTGAGATCGCAATTTTCTCCGCAATAAAATAAAAAGCCCGATCAAATGACCGGGCCCAAAGGTTAATTCATAAATGCCGGCAGCTTGCGTTCATAGTCGGAGATCGCCGCTTCATGCTGCAGCGTCAGGCCGATGCTATCCAGGCCGTTGAGCATGCAGTTGCGGCGGAAATCGTCGATCTTAAAGCTGTAGGTTTTATCCCCGGCTTTAACCACTTGCGCTTCCAGATCCACTTCAAACGTAATGCCCGGGTTGGCCTGCACCAGCTTGAACAGCTCGTCGACCTGCTCGTCGCTCAGGGTCACCGGCAGCAGCTGGTTATTGAAGCTGTTGCCGTAAAAGATATCGGCAAAGCTCGGGGCGATAACGACCTTAAAGCCGTAATCGGTCAGCGCCCACGGCGCGTGCTCGCGCGAGGAGCCGCAGCCGAAGTTTTCCCGCGCCAGCAGTATCGATGCCCCCTGGTACTCAGGAAAATTCAGCACGAACTCCGGGTTCGGCTGTTGACCTTTATCGTCGAGAAAGCGCCAGTCGTTAAACAGGTGCGCGCCAAAGCCGGTGCGGGTGACCTTCTGCAAAAATTGCTTAGGGATGATCGCGTCGGTATCGACGTTTGCAGCATCCAGCGGAACCACCAGGCCGGTATGTTGGGTAAATTTCTCTGCCATGATGGTCTCCTTACTTCAGATTACGGATATCGGCGAAATGGCCGGTAACGGCTGCCGCCGCGGCCATTGCCGGGCTCACCAGGTGCGTGCGTCCGCCGCGGCCCTGACGGCCTTCAAAGTTACGGTTGCTGGTTGAGGCACAGCGTTCGCCCGGATTCAGGCGATCATTATTCATTGCCAGACACATAGAGCAACCAGGTAAGCGCCACTCAAAGCCGGCTTCGATAAAGATCTTATCCAGACCTTCCGCTTCCGCCTGCGCTTTCACCGGACCAGAACCCGGCACCACCAGCGCCTGGACGCCCGGCGCCACTTTACGCCCTTTAGCGATTTCCGCCGCGGCGCGTAAATCTTCGATGCGCGAGTTGGTGCAGGAGCCGATAAACACTTTATCGATAGCGACTTCCGTCAGCGGGATCCCGGATTTCAGCCCCATATAGGCCAGCGCTTTTTCGGCGCTGGCGCGTTCCACCGGATCGCTGAACGACGCTGGATCGGGGATGTTATCCGTCACCGAGATCACCTGGCCCGGGTTGGTGCCCCAGGTCACCTGCGGGGCAATTTCCGCCGCCTGCAGCGTTACCACGGTATCAAACGTCGCGCCGTCGTCGGTTTTCAGGGTTTTCCAGTACGCTACGGCATCGTCAAAATCTTTGCCTTTCGGCGCATGCAGACGGCCGCGTACGTAATTGAAGGTGGTTTCGTCCGGCGCGACCAGGCCCGCTTTGGCGCCCATCTCGATCGCCATGTTGCACAGGGTCATACGCCCTTCCATGCTCAGATCGCGGATCGCTTCGCCGCAGAACTCAACCACATGGCCGGTGCCGCCGGCGCTACCGGTTTTACCAATGATGGCCAGCACGATATCTTTGGCGGTAATGCCCGGCGCCGCTTTGCCCTGGACTTCGATTTTCATGGTCTTCGCGCGGCCCTGTTTCAGGGTCTGGGTCGCCAGCACATGCTCCACTTCGGAGGTGCCGATACCGAACGCCAGCGCACCGAACGCGCCGTGGGTGGCGGTATGGGAGTCACCGCACACGATCGTCATCCCCGGCAGGGTAACCCCTTGTTCCGGGCCCATGACGTGGACGATGCCCTGATACGGGTGGTTCAGGTCGTACAGTTCAACGCCGAACTCTTTACAGTTCTTAATCAGCTCCTGCATCTGAATGCGGGCCATCTCACCGGACGCGTTAATGTCTTTGGTCTGCGTCGAGACGTTATGATCCATGGTAGCGAAGGTTTTACCCGGCTGGCGCACCTGGCGGCCATGGGCGCGCAGACCGTCAAACGCCTGCGGAGAGGTGACTTCGTGCACCAGATGGCGGTCGATATACAGCAGCGGGGTTTCGTTCTGCGCCTCATACACTACGTGCGCATCAAATAATTTTTCGTATAACGTCTTCGCCATGATTACACCCCTTCTGCGACATAGCGGGCAATAATATCGCCCATTTCATCAGTGCTGACCGCCGCCGTGCCGCGCGCTAAGTCGCCGGTTCGAACCCCTTCTTCTAAGGCGCGGTTGATCGCGTTTTCAATGGCGGTCGCCGCTTCGTCAGCGTCGAGGCTGTAGCGCAGCAGCAGAGCCAGGGAGAGGATCTGCGCGATCGGGTTGGCGATATTTTTGCCGGCGATATCCGGTGCGGAACCGCCCGCCGGCTCGTACAGGCCAAAACCTTGTTCATTGAGGCTGGCGGACGGCAGCATACCCATCGAGCCGGTGATCATCGCGCACTCGTCGGAGAGGATGTCGCCAAACAGGTTGGAGCACAGCAGCACGTCGAACTGGGACGGATCTTTAATCAGCTGCATGGTGGCGTTATCGATATACATATGCGCCAGCTCAACGTCCGGATACTCCTTGCCGATCTCGCTGACGATTTCGCGCCACAGGATGGAGGACTGCAGAACGTTGGCCTTATCGATGGAAGTCACTTTGTGACGACGCTTGCGGGCGGATTCAAAAGCGATGCGCGCGATACGCTCGATCTCAAAGCGGTGATACACCTCGGTATCAAAGGCTTTCTCATGCTGACCGCTGCCTTCGCGGCCTTTCGGCTGGCCGAAGTAGATGCCGCCGGTCAGTTCGCGTACGCAGAGAATGTCGAAGCCGTTAGCAGCGATGTCGGCGCGCAGCGGGCAGAACTCTTCCAGCCCCTGATACAGTTTGGCCGGGCGCAGGTTGCTGAACAGTTTAAAGTGTTTACGCAGCGGCAGCAGCGCGCCACGCTCTGGTTGTTCCGCCGGCGGCAGGTGCTCCCATTTCGGACCGCCAACGGAGCCGAACAGGATCGCATCCGCCTGCTCGCATCCGGCGACGGTCGCCTGCGGCAGGGGAGTTCCCTGACGGTCGATGGCCGCCCCGCCAACGTCATACTGGCTGGTGGTAATGTGCATGGCAAAACGTTGGCGCACGGCTTCCAGTACTTTCATCGCCTGGTTCATCACTTCCGGGCCAATGCCATCACCCGGCAAAACGGCAATATGGTAATTCTTCGACATTACACGGTTTCCTTATTGTTCTCTTTATTCTGAGCTTTGCGTTGCAATTCTTTTTCGACTTCGGCGGCGCGCCAGATGTTGTTCAGCACGTGAACCATCGCTTTGGCTGACGACTCTACGATATCCGTTGCCAGACCAACGCCATGGAAGCGGCGGCCATTGTAGTCAACGACGATATCCACCTGGCCCAGGGCGTCTTTGCCGTGGCCTTTCGCGCTTAAGCCATACTTCACTAATTCAATGTTGTAGTCGGTGACGCGGTTAATCGCCTGGTAGATAGCATCGACCGGACCGTTGCCGTTGGCGGCTTCGGTTTTGATCTCATCCCCGCAGACCAGTTTGATCGAGGCGGTGGCGATATCGCTGGATCCGGATTGGACGTTGAAGTAATCCAGGCGGAAATGCTCTGGCTCTTCCTGCTGCTTGTTGATAAAGGCCAGCGCTTCCAGATCGTAATCGAAGACCTGGCCTTTTTTGTCCGCCAGCTTCAGGAATGCGTCGTACAGATGATCCAGGTTGTAATCGCTCTCCTGGTAGCCCATCTCTTCCATCCGGTGTTTCACCGCCGCGCGGCCGGAGCGGGAAGTCAGGTTCAGTTGCACCTGGTTCAGGCCGATAGATTCCGGGGTCATGATCTCGTAGTTTTCGCGGTTCTTCAGCACGCCGTCCTGGTGAATGCCGGAGGAGTGGGCGAAGGCGCCGGTGCCGACGATGGCCTTGTTCGCCGGGATCGGCATATTGCAGATCTGGCTGACGGTCTGGCTGGTGCGCCAGATTTCATGATGATTAATGTTGGTGTGCACGTTCATGATGTCTTTGCGCACTTTGATCGCCATGATCACTTCTTCCAGCGCGCAGTTGCCGGCGCGTTCGCCGATACCGTTCATCGCACCTTCTACCTGGCGCGCACCGGCGTGGACCGCGGCGAGGGCGTTACCGACAGCGATGCCCAGATCATCATGGGTGTGGACGGAAATAATTGCTTTGTCGATATTCGGCACGCGATCATACAGGCCGCTGATGATGTTGGCATATTCGAACGGCATGGTATAGCCGACGGTATCCGGGATATTAATGGTGGTGGCGCCGGCGTTGATCGCCGCTTCCACGACGCGAGCCAGATCGGCAATCGGCGTACGGCCGGCGTCTTCACAGGAGAACTCAACGTCGTCAGTGTAGTTGCGTGCCCGCTTCACCATATAGATCGCGCGCTCAATAACCTCATCCAGCGTACTGCGCAGTTTGGTGGCGATATGCATCGGCGAGGTGGCAATAAAGGTATGAATACGGAAAGCCTCGGCCACTTTTAACGATTCCGCCGCCACGTCGATATCTTTCTCAACGCAGCGCGCCAGGGCGCACACGCGGCTGTTTTTAATGGTGCGTGCGATGGTTTGCACCGATTCAAAATCGCCCGGCGAGGATACCGGGAAACCGACTTCCATTACGTCGACCCCCATTCGCTCAAGGGCCAGTGCGATCTGCAGCTTCTCTTTGACACTCAGGCTTGCCTGTAACGCTTGTTCGCCATCACGTAAGGTCGTATCGAAAATAATGACTTGCTGGCTCATGGTTTGGATCCTTAGTCTGTGTCCTGGCGCCTTGTTGACGAGCATAAAAAAACCCGCGCCAAGGCGCGGGTTTTATAGTCTTGCTGGAAGATGACTTAACGCTGAACGTCGCCCAACAGCCTACCGCGCAAATGGCATGCGTTTAGTAGTAGTAGGCTGGTGATACGAGCGGTGCGAATCATTGCGTCAAACTCCAGATGAAATCGTTATGCTTTTAGAGTTACTGGATAGCTGTTTTAAAGTCAACCCCTGGCATGGAAAAAGCGTTTTGGGCTGACTAAATGAATTAGCAAAATGTGCTGATGTAAGCCCCATTTTGCCGAAGATCCTATTTTGGACCGAAGGCGGTTTATCCCCATTTGTTTCATTTGAAAAAGTGCTTTGCATTCAAGGCATCGTCGAAGAGGTGTCGCCAATGAAGGGACAAAAAACGGTATCTGGATGAAAATATTAAATTTATTTTCCCTGTGAATGTATTCGAACGCTAGCGGATTATTTTTCAATGATAAGGATTTGTTAATTTTATGGAGGGAAAAATAAAATACTTTATTATTGCTTAAGTTACAGTTAACTCGTGGTGCTGTTTTTATTTTTATGGATTATGGTTACACTTATCATCATTAAGTAATCAGTATGGTTTGAGCGGCTCAATTTTTTGATCAGGACCGTTTCTTCACTGCCACTCATAGCCTTGATATATTCCTAAAAATTTCTTTTGCTATTTTGTAAATGTCATTTGCATGGTAAATGATATTTTCGGCGCTAATTATAGCGGTTTAGTGAAGGGAATTCATCGTGACGGCGGAATTAGATATGTTAATTGAAACTCCAGAATATAAATCAGCCCCCGGACAGGAAGTCGTTAAACCTCAACTACGGATGGTTGATCTCAATCTGCTTACCGTTTTTGATGCGGTTATGCAAGAGCAGAATATTACTCGTGCCGCCCATACGCTCGGCATGTCACAACCCGCGGTGAGCAATGCGGTTTCACGACTGAAAGTGATGTTTAATGACGAGCTTTTTGTGCGCTATGGCCGCGGTATTCAGCCGACGGCGCGCGCCTATCAGCTGTTTGGCTCGGTACGCCAGGCGCTGCAGCTGGTCCAAAACGAATTGCCAGGCTCCGGTTTTGAACCGCTGAGCAGTGAGCGCGTGTTCCATCTGTGCGTCTGCAGCCCGCTGGATAACATCCTGACGTCGGTTATTTTTAATAAAGTTGCAGAGATAGCACCCAATATTCATTTAGTCTTTAAGTCTGCGCTGAATCAAAATACGGAACATCAGCTACGTTATCAGGAAACAGAATTCGTAATCGGTTATGAAGAGTTCCGTCGCCCTGAGTTTGCCTGCGTTCCGTTATTTAAAGACGAAATGGTCCTGGTCGCCAGTCGCAACCATCCGCGTATTTCCGGGCCGATGATGGAGGCGGATATTTATCGCGAGGAGCATGCCGCCGTTGCTCTCGACCGGTATGCCTCATTTAGTTTGCCGTGGTATGACACGGCCGATAAACAAGCGCGTATCGCCTATCAGGGTAATGCGATGGTCAGCGTATTAAACGTAGTATCGCAAACCCAGATGGTGGCCATTGCCCCGCGCTGGCTGGCAGATGAATTTGCTGACAAGCTTGCCCTGCAAATATTACCTTTGCCGTTGAAGGTCAACAGTCGGACCTGCTATCTCTCCTGGCACGAAGCCGCTGGTCGTGATAAAGGCCACCAGTGGATGGAAGAGCTGCTGGTGGACATTTGCAAGCGCTGACCCGACGACGATAGATAGCAAAGGAGCTTCGGCTCCTTTTTTTATATGACATAAATCAAATAAAGCAGAATTTTATTCTGTTTACCTTGCGCGAGGAGTTCGTTGTGTTCGTGAAAAATGGATCTATTCCTGTTATCACCCTTTTTCGCCGAGTATTTACCATTCTCTTTTCTTATCTCTGAAGCAATTCACCATATTTTCCCCTCACCGCTTTCTTTTCTTCTTATTCAAGAAATAAGGCCTCAGCTGCGGCGAATTGCCTGCCTGCTGGCGAGCAGTTATGGTAGTGGCATGCAGTACATTCACCTCAATGCGGAGGACCACTCCTTCGCATCGTGCGAGCGCGCGGAAATTGAGTTCCGCTGTCGTAAAACAATAAGCCTGGAGGCAAACCATGGAGATGTTGTCAGGAGCCGAGATGGTCGTCCAATCGCTTGTCGATCAGGGCGTCAAGCAAGTATTCGGCTATCCCGGAGGCGCAGTCCTCGATATCTATGATGCGTTACACACCCTTGGCGGTATCGATCATGTGCTGGTTCGTCACGAGCAGGCGGCGGTGCATATGGCGGATGGCCTGGCGCGGGCGACCGGGGAGGTCGGCGTGGTGCTGGTGACCTCTGGGCCTGGGGCGACGAACGCCATCACTGGCATTGCGACAGCCTATATGGACTCTATTCCGTTGGTGATCCTCTCGGGGCAGGTAGCCACCTCGCTTATCGGCTACGATGCCTTCCAGGAGTGCGACATGGTGGGGATTTCCCGTCCGGTGGTGAAGCACAGTTTCCTGGTGAAGCAGACCGAAGATATTCCCGGCGTGCTGAAGAAAGCCTTCTGGCTGGCGGCCAGCGGTCGCCCCGGTCCGGTAGTGGTCGATCTGCCGAAGGATATTCTCAATCCGGCGAAGAAGCTGCCTTACGTCTGGCCGGACGCAGTGAGCATGCGCTCCTATAACCCAACCACCAGTGGCCATAAAGGGCAGATTAAACGCGCGCTACAGACCCTGGTGGCCGCAAGTAAGCCGGTCGTATACGTCGGCGGCGGGGCGATCAATGCGCATTGCGAACCTCAGCTGCGCGAGCTGGTGGAAAAACTAAAGCTGCCGGTGGCCTCATCCTTGATGGGACTTGGCGCTTTCCCGGCGACACACTCGCAGGCGCTGGGGATGCTGGGGATGCACGGCACCTATGAAGCCAACATGACCATGCACCACTCGGACGTGATTTTTGCCGTCGGCGTTCGCTTTGACGACCGGACCACCAATAACCTGGCCAAGTATTGTCCGAACGCGACGGTACTGCATATTGATATCGATCCGACTTCAATCTCGAAAACCGTGCCGGCAGATGTGCCGATCGTCGGCGATGCCCGGCTGGTGCTGGAGCAGATGCTGGAGCTGCTGGAGCAGGAGGAAGCGCAGCAGCCGCTGGACGACATTCGCGACTGGTGGCAACAGATCGAGCAGTGGCGTGCCCGTCATTGTCTGCGCTACGACGACCAGAGCGATAAAATCAAACCGCAGGCGGTAATTGAAACTATCTGGCGGCTGACCCAGGGCGATGCCTACGTCACTTCCGATGTGGGTCAGCATCAGATGTTCGCCGCCCTGTATTACCCCTTCGATAAACCGCGGCGCTGGATTAACTCCGGTGGTCTCGGCACCATGGGCTTTGGCCTACCGGCTGCGCTGGGGGTCAAAATGGCTCTGCCGGACGAAATGGTGGTCTGCGTGACCGGTGACGGCAGTATCCAGATGAACATTCAGGAACTCTCCACTGCGCTGCAGTATGAGCTGCCGGTCCTGGTGCTTAACCTCAACAACCGCTATCTCGGGATGGTGAAGCAGTGGCAGGATATGCTCTATTCCGGGCGTCACTCGCAGTCCTATATGGAATCGCTACCGGACTTTGTCCGTCTGGCGGAAGCCTATGGCCACGTCGGGATCCGCATCAGCGAGCCGCAGGAGCTGGAGACGAAGCTTGCTGAAGCTCTGGAGCAGGTGCGCCAGCGTCGGCTGGTGTTTGTTGATGTGACCGTCGACGGCAGTGAGCATGTGTACCCCATGCAGATCCGCGGCGGCGGCATGGATGAAATGTGGTTGAGCAAAACGGAGAGGACCTGATATGCGCCGGATATTATCGGTATTACTGGAAAACGAATCGGGTGCATTGTCCCGCGTTATCGGCCTCTTTTCCCAGCGTGGCTATAATATAGAAAGCCTGACTGTCGCGCCGACGGACGATCCCACTCTCTCCAGAATGACCATTCAGACCGTGGGCGATGAAAAAGCGATTGAGCAGATTGAAAAGCAACTGCACAAGCTGGTGGATGTCCTGCGGGTCAGCGAGCTGGGGCAGGGGGCTCATGTTGAACGCGAAATTATGCTGGTGAAGGTTCAGGCCAGCGGCTATGGCCGTGAAGAAGTGAAGCGCAACACCGAAATCTTCCGCGGACAGATTATCGACGTGACGCCTTCTATCTATACCGTCCAGCTCGCCGGCACCAGCGATAAGCTGGATGCATTTCTGGCCTCGCTGCGCGATGTCGCTCGGATTGTGGAAGTGGCTCGCTCCGGCGTGGTCGGCCTGTCTCGCGGTGATAAAATCATGCGCTAAGGATCGGGAACTGCTGTAAAAATAGCCCGGCAGAGACTGTCGGGCTTTTTTTTTGCGAAATCAGTAGGAACTGTAAGCGAAAGCGGTTGCTGCGCTAACTATTCTGCGCTTAGATGTTATAAAAAGGATTCCATACCTGAATAATGGTTATGTTTGGCACTTCTTACCCAAGGGGCAATTGTGAAACTGGATGAAATCGCCCGGCTGGCCGGTGTTTCAAGAACCACCGCGAGCTATGTGATTAATGGCAAAGCGAAGCAGTACCGCGTAAGCGATAAAACGGTCGAAAAAGTGATGGCTGTGGTGCGAGAGCACAACTATCACCCAAATGCGGTCGCTGCTGGCCTGCGTGCAGGACGCACACGCTCTATCGGTCTGGTGATCCCGGATCTGGAAAACACCAGCTATACCCGGATTGCAAATTATCTCGAACGTCAGGCGCGTCAGCGCGGCTATCAGCTGCTGATTGCCTGCTCGGAGGATCAGCCCGATAACGAGATGCGCTGTATCGAGCATCTGCTGCAGCGCCAGGTGGACGCTATCATTGTCTCTACTTCGCTGCCGCCGGAGCATCCTTTTTATCAGCGCTGGGCTAACGACCCGTTTCCGATTGTCGCCCTCGACCGCGCCCTCGATCGCGAACACTTCACCAGCGTGGTTGGCGCTGACCAGGATGACGCCGAGATGCTCGCAGCTGAGCTGCGGACGTTTCCTGGCGAAACGGTGCTCTATCTCGGCGCGCTGCCGGAGCTGTCGGTGAGCTTCCTGCGCGAACAGGGCTTCCGTAAAGCCTGGCAGGACGATCCGCGTGAGGTGCATTATCTCTATGCCAACAGCTATGAGCGCGAAGCGGCGGCCCAGCTGTTTGAGAAATGGCTTGAAACCCATCCGATGCCACAGGCGCTGTTTACCACCTCTTTCCCGCTGCTGCAGGGCGTAATGGATGTGACCTTGCGTCGCGAGGGTAAACTGCCCTCCGAGCTGGCGATCGCCACCTTCGGTGATAATGAGCTGCTCGATTTTCTGCAGTGTCCGGTACTGGCCGTGGCCCAGCGTCATCGCGATGTCGCTGAACGGGTGCTGGAGATCGTCCTCGCCAGCCTCGACGAACCTCGCAAGCCGAAGCCGGGTCTTAGCCGCATTCGCCGTAATCTCTATCGTCGCGGTAGCCTGAATCGCCGCTAAGGGCGCCATATCGCCAGCGCCCAGGTATAAACCTGGCAGGCCTGACCGTAAGCAGGCCGCTGGCGATAAATCAGGCAATTGACGTGCAAAATGCAAAACTGAATATATTTCAGACAAATCCCTAAACTTCTTTACGCGTTATTTTATTTTATTCACTGACCATCGTTTTGTGACTCCAAATGGGGTACAAAAAATGACTGCGCGGACTTTAATTGTATTATTTTGTTACATTCATCAGGTTAATTGCTGAATTAACACTCATTTTGTACGCGCCACGCTTTCTTCCCCGTCATATCCCGCGCCTGGCCAGTCCCTCTGCCAGCAACAGGTACTGTTAACGGCCGGCATAATGGCCTAAAATGCCGCTCGCGTCGCAAACTGACACTTTATATTTTCCCGCCGAAGATATTCTGTTGTTTATAACTGTTACGAGTTTGTTGGTTATTTTCTTACACGTATTCATAACGTTAATTTGCCTCGCCTGTTGATGATTTTTTCATCAGGGCTAATGTCGGCTGTAAATAATGGGTTTTTGAGCTCCGTTGGCATCCGTGCTGGCTTGACAAGCTTTTCCTCCGCTCCGTAAACTCCTTCTGGTGGGAATTTGTGGGGTAAAGTGGCGAAAAGGGGTGAGGCTGGCATGTTCCGTGGAGCAACGTTAGTCAATCTCGACAGCAAAGGCCGCCTGGCCGTGCCAACGCGCTATCGCGAAGGGCTGATCGAGGACGCTGCCGGTCAATTGGTATGCACCATTGACATTCATCACCCGTGCCTGCTGCTTTATCCATTGCCTGAATGGGAAGTCATCGAGCAGAAATTGTCGCGTTTATCGAGCATGAATCCCGTTGAGCGGCGCGTACAGCGTTTGCTTTTGGGTCATGCCAGCGAATGTCAGATGGATAATGCCGGCCGCTTGCTGATTGCGCCGGTGTTACGGCAGCATGCCGGGCTGACAAAAGAAGTGATGCTGGTCGGGCAGTTTAATAAATTTGAACTGTGGGATGAAACGACCTGGTATCAACGGGTCAAGGAAGATATCGACGCTGAGCAGTCCGCGACCGGTGAACTGTCGGAGCGCCTGCAGGATTTGTCCTTATAAAAATGATGGAAAATTATAAACATACTACGGTACTTCTGGATGAAGCCGTCAACGGCCTCAATATTCGTCCAGACGGTATCTATATTGATGGTACTTTTGGCCGCGGTGGTCACTCGCGCCTGATCCTCTCCCGGCTGGGTGCGGAAGGACGCTTGCTGGCCATCGATCGCGACCCGCAGGCGATTGCCGTCGCGCGAACCATCGATGACCCCCGCTTTTCCATCGTACATGGTCCCTTTTCACAACTCGCTGAGTACGTCGGCGAGCGCAATCTTACCGGTAAGATCGACGGCATTCTGCTCGATCTCGGCGTCTCTTCCCCGCAGCTTGACGATGCGGAACGCGGCTTTTCCTTTATGCGTGACGGGCCGCTGGATATGCGCATGGATCCGACGCGCGGTCAGTCCGCGGCCGAATGGCTGCAGACGGCTGAAGAAGACGATATCGCCTGGGTGATTAAAACCTTTGGCGAAGAGCGTTTCGGCAAACGTATCGCCCGCGCGATCGTCGAACGTAATCGCATTCAGCCGATGACCCGCACCAAAGAGCTGGCGGAAGTCATCGCCGCGGCGATGCCGGTAAAAGATAAGCACAAACATCCCGCGACCCGTACCTTCCAGGCGGTGCGCATATGGGTAAACAGTGAACTGGAGGAGATAGAGCAGGCGCTAAAAAGCTCGCTCAGCGTGCTGGCCCCGGGCGGGCGGCTGTCGATCATTAGTTTTCATTCGCTGGAAGATCGCATTGTGAAGCGCTTTATGCGTGAGCAAAGCCGCGGTCCGCAGGTTCCGGCGGGAATACCGATGACCGAAGCGCAGCTCAAAAAACTGGGCGGCCGTGAGTTGCGAGCACTAGGCAAGTTGATGCCGGGCGAAGAAGAGGTGGCAGAGAATCCACGCGCCCGTAGTTCAGTGCTGCGTATCGCAGAGAGGACGAACGCATGATCGGCAGAGTGACAGAGGCCTTAAGCAAGGTTAAAGGGTCGATTGGAAGCAACGAGCGCCATGCTTTGCCTGGCGTGATCGGGGACGACCTTCTGCGGTTTGGGAAACTGCCACTCTGCCTGTTCATTTGCATCATTATTACGGCGATTACCGTGGTCACCACTGCGCATCACACGCGCCTGTTGACCGCGCAGCGTGAACAGCTGGTTCTGGAGCGCGACGCCCTGGATATTGAGTGGCGCAACCTGATCCTCGAAGAGAACGCGCTCGGCGATCACAGTCGGGTTGAGCGGATCGCGACCGAGAAGTTACAGATGCAACACGTCGATCCATCACAAGAAAATATCGTTGTACAGAAATAAGGATTATTGCGACGGATGAAAGCAGCGCCAAAAACGCCTAAAGCAAAACGTCAGGAAGAACAGGCCAACTTTATCAGTTGGCGTTTTGCGTTGCTGTGCGGCTGTATTCTGCTGGCGCTGGCTTTTCTGCTGGGTCGCGTCGCCTGGCTACAGGTGATCAGCCCCGATATGCTGGTGCGCCAGGGCGATATGCGTTCTCTGCGCGTACAGGAAGTGTCCACCGCGCGCGGGATGATTACCGATCGCTCCGGACGTCCGCTGGCGGTCAGCGTGCCGGTGAAGGCTATCTGGGCCGACCCGAAAGAGCTCCATGACGCCGGCGGGGTTACCCTGGATACGCGCTGGAAAGCGCTGGCGGATGCCCTCAATATGCCGCTGGATCAGCTGGCGACGCGCATCAATACCAATCCGCGGATGCGGTTTATCTATCTGGCGCGTCAGGTTAACCCTGACATGGCCGATTACATCAAGAAGCTGAAGCTGCCGGGCATTCATCTGCGCGAAGAATCCCGTCGGTACTACCCTTCCGGGGAAGTAACCGCTCACCTCATCGGCTTTACCAACGTCGATAGCCAGGGGATTGAAGGGGTTGAGAAAAGCTTTGATAAATGGCTTACCGGCCAGCCGGGCGAGCGTATCGTACGTAAAGACCGCTATGGCCGGGTAATTGAAGACATCTCTTCTACCGATAGCCAGGCAGCGCACAACCTGGCGCTGAGTATCGACGAACGCCTGCAGGCGCTGGTCTATCGCGAGCTGAACAACGCCGTGGCCTTTAACAAAGCCGAGTCGGGCAGCGCCGTGTTAGTGGATGTTAACACCGGTGAAGTGCTGGCGATGGCCAACAGCCCATCCTATAACCCGAACAACTTCGCCGGTACGGCAAAAGACACCATGCGTAACCGTGCGATTACCGACGTGTTTGAGCCGGGTTCGACGGTGAAACCGATGGTGGTCATGACGGCGCTGCAGCGCGGTATCGTCAACGAAAATACCGTGCTCAATACCGTGCCTTATCGAATTAACGGCCACGAAATCAAAGATGTGGCGCGCTACAGCGAATTGACCCTGACCGGGGTGCTACAGAAGTCGAGTAACGTCGGTGTTTCTAAGCTGGCGTTAGCGATGCCGTCCTCAGCGTTAGTAGATACTTACTCACGTTTTGGGCTTGGAAAGGCGACCAATTTGGGGTTGGTCGGAGAACGCAGTGGCTTATATCCTCAAAAACAACGGTGGTCTGACATAGAGAGGGCCACCTTTTCTTTCGGCTATGGGCTAATGGTAACCCCGTTACAGTTAGCGCGTGTCTACGCAACGATTGGCAGCTATGGCATCTATCGCCCGTTGTCGATTACCAAGGTTGATCCTCCGGTTCCGGGCGAGCGCGTCTTCCCGGAATCACTCGTTCGTACCGTCGTTCATATGATGGAAAGCGTGGCGCTGCCCGGCGGCGGCGGTGTGAAAGCGGCGATCAAAGGCTATCGCATCGCGATTAAAACCGGTACGGCGAAAAAAGTGGGGCCGGATGGCCGCTATATCAACAAATATATTGCTTACACCGCAGGCGTTGCGCCCGCCAGCCATCCGCGCTTCGCGCTGGTGGTGGTGATCAACGACCCGCAGGCAGGTAAATACTACGGTGGCGCCGTTTCCGCGCCGGTCTTCGGTGCCATCATGGGCGGCGTATTGCGCACCATGAACATCGAGCCGGATGCGCTGGCAACGGGCGAAAAAAGTGAATTTGTAATTAATCAAGGCGAGGGAACAGGTGGCAGATCGTAATTTGCGCGACCTACTCGCTCCATGGGTGCCAAACGCACCGGAGCGCATTCTGCGAGAGATGACGCTGGACAGCCGGGTGGCTGCTTCCGGCGATCTCTTTATCGCGGTACAGGGTCATCAGGCGGACGGGCGTCGTTATATCCCGCAGGCGATAGCGCAAGGTGTGGCTGCCATTATTGCTGAAGCGCAGGGCGAAGCTAAAGACGGTGAGATCCGTGAAATGCACGGCGTGCCGGTTATCTACCTGAGCCAGCTTAACGAACGCTTATCGGCGCTGGCCGGGCGTTTTTATCATCAGCCGTCGCAGCAGCTGCGTCTGGTGGGCGTCACCGGCACCAACGGGAAAACCACCACCACTCAGCTGCTGGCGCAGTGGGCAAAGCTGCTCGGCGAAACCAGCGCGGTGATGGGGACCGTCGGTAACGGTCTGCTGGATAAAGTCGTTCCAACTGAAAACACCACCGGTTCCGCGGTGGACGTTCAACATGTGCTCTCCAGTCTGGTCGGGCAGGGGGCTACCTTCGGCGCGATGGAAGTCTCCTCCCACGGTCTGGTACAGCACCGCGTAGCGGCCCTGCAGTTTGCCGCTTCGGTGTTTACCAATCTCAGCCGCGATCATCTCGACTACCATGGCGACATGGAGCACTACGAAGCGGCGAAATGGCTGCTGTACTCCACCCATCATTGCGGTCAGGCCATCGTCAATGCTGACGATGAAGTCGGTCGTCGCTGGCTGGCAAAGCTGCCGGACGCGGTGGCGGTATCGATGGAAGATCATATCAACCCGAATTGCCACGGCCGCTGGCTAAAGGCCACCGCGGTGAACTATCACGACAGCGGGGCGACCATCCAGTTTGACTCCAGCTGGGGCAAGGGCGAAATCGAAAGCCGCCTGATGGGCGCCTTTAACGTCAGCAATCTGCTGCTGGCGCTGGCCACGCTGCTGGCGCTGGGCTATCCGCTGGCCGATCTGCTGAAGAGCGCAGCGCGTTTACAGCCGGTGTGCGGCCGTATGGAAGTGTTCAGCGCGCCGGGTAAACCTGCCGTGGTGGTGGATTATGCCCATACGCCTGACGCGCTGGAAAAAGCGCTGCAGGCGGCACGCCTGCACTGCAGCGGCAAGCTGTGGTGCGTCTTCGGCTGCGGCGGCGACCGCGACAAAGGTAAACGTCCGTTGATGGGCGCTATCGCGGAAGAATTTGCCGACATCGTGGTCGTTACTGACGATAACCCGCGCACCGAAGAGCCGCGGGCGATTATCAACGATATTCTGGCCGGCATGCTCGATGCAGGTCAGGCGAAGGTGATGGAAGGCCGCGCGGAAGCGGTGACCAACGCCGTGATGCAGGCGAAAGAGAACGACGTGGTGCTGGTGGCGGGTAAAGGCCATGAAGATTACCAGATCGTCGGCAACCGCCGTCTGGATTATTCCGACCGCGTGACCGTCGCGCGTCTGCTGGGAGCGGTAGCATGATTCGCTTTACGTTAAGTCAACTTGCCGCGATCGCCCATGGCGAACGGCAGGGTAGCGATGTCGCTATCGACGAGGTGACCACCGATACCCGTAAAGTGACGGCGGGCTGCCTGTTTGTGGCGCTGAAAGGGGAGCGTTTCGACGCCCATGATTTTGCCGAACAGGCGAAAGCGGCGGGCGCCGGCGCGCTGCTGGTGAGTCGTCCGCTGGCCTGCGATCTCCCGCAGGTGATTGTGAACGATACCCGGCAGGCTTTCGGTGAGTTAGCCGCCTGGGTGCGTCAGCAGGTGCCGACTCGCGTCGTCGCCTTGACCGGCTCGTCCGGTAAAACCTCGGTTAAAGAGATGACCGCGGCGATCCTCAGCCAGTGCGGCAACACGCTGTATACCGCCGGCAACCTGAACAACGATATCGGCGTCCCGATGACGCTACTGCGGCTGACCAAAGAGCATCAGTACGCGGTGATCGAACTCGGCGCCAACCACCAGGGCGAAATCGCCTGGACCGTCAGCCTGACGCGTCCGGAAGCGGCGCTGGTCAACAACCTTGCTGCGGCGCACCTGGAAGGTTTCGGTTCGCTGGCGGGCGTGGCGAAGGCGAAGGGCGAAATCTATACCGGTCTGCCGGAAAATGGCATCGCCATCCTCAATGCCGACAATAACGACTGGCTGAACTGGCAGGCGGTGATTGGCGATCGCAAAGTGTGGCGCTTCTCGCCGAACGCGGCGAACAGCGATTTCACGGCGACCAACGTGCAGATCACCAGCCACGGCACCGAATTTACGCTGCAGACCCCAACCGGCAACGTTGACGTACTGCTGCCGCTGCCGGGACGCCACAACATCGCTAATGCGCTGGCCGCCACTTCGCTGGCGATGGCGGTAGGCGCCGATTTGGCGGCGGTGAAAGCCGGACTGGCGCAGCTGCAGGCCGTTCCGGGACGTCTGTTCCCGATCCGGCTGACCGAGAGCCAGCTGCTGCTGGATGATTCCTATAACGCTAACGTTGGTTCGATGACCGCGGCGGTGCAGGTGCTGTCAGAGATGCCCGGCTTTCGCACGATGGTGGTCGGCGATATGGCAGAGCTTGGCGCGGAGAGCGCGGCCTGCCATCGCGAAGTCGGCGAAGCGGCGAAAGCGGCGGGGCTGGATTGCGTCCTCAGCGTCGGCGCCTTGAGCGCGGATATCAGCCGCGCCAGCGGCGTGGGCGAACATTTTAACGATAAAGCCGCCGTGGTGGCTCGCCTGCGCGAGCTGCTGGCGGAGCACAAAATAATGACCATTTTAGTGAAGGGTTCACGTAGTGCCGCCATGGAAGAGGTAGTACGCGCATTACAGGAGATTGGGACATGTTAGTATGGCTGGCCGAACACTTGGTCAAATATTATTCCGGCTTTAACGTCTTTTCTTATCTGACGTTTCGCGCCATCGTCAGCCTGCTGACCGCGCTGTTCATCTCGTTGTGGATGGGCCCGCGCATGATCGCCCGTCTGCAAAAACTCGCCTTTGGCCAGGTCGTACGTAACGACGGCCCGGAGTCTCATTTCAGTAAACGCGGTACTCCGACCATGGGCGGGATCATGATCCTCACCGCGATCACCGTTTCCGTTCTGCTGTGGGCCTATCCATCTAACCCGTACGTCTGGTGCGTACTGACGGTATTAATCGGCTACGGCATCATCGGTTTCGTTGATGATTACCGTAAAGTCGTGCGCAAAGATACCAAAGGCCTGATCGCCCGCTGGAAGTATTTCTGGATGTCGGTGATCGCCCTGGGCGTGGCCTTCGCGCTGTATCTGGCGGGGAAAGATACCCCGGCAACCGAGCTGGTGGTGCCGTTCTTTAAAGACGTAATGCCGCAGCTGGGGCTGTTCTATATCTTGCTGGCCTACTTCGTTATCGTCGGTACCGGCAACGCCGTCAACCTGACCGACGGCCTCGACGGCCTGGCGATTATGCCGACCGTTTTCGTCGCGGCGGGCTTTGCGCTGGTGGCATGGGCCACCGGCAACATGAATTTCGCCAACTACCTGCATATCCCGTATCTGCGCCACGCCGGCGAGCTGGTGATCGTCTGTACGGCGATTGTCGGGGCGGGGCTGGGCTTCCTGTGGTTCAACACCTACCCGGCGCAAGTCTTTATGGGCGACGTCGGTTCACTGGCGCTCGGCGGCGCGTTGGGCATTATCGCCGTGCTGCTGCGTCAGGAGTTCCTGCTGGTGATCATGGGCGGGGTTTTCGTGGTGGAAACGCTGTCGGTTATTCTGCAGGTCGGCTCCTTTAAGCTGCGCGGTCAGCGTATCTTCCGCATGGCGCCGATCCACCACCACTATGAACTGAAAGGCTGGCCGGAGCCGCGCGTTATCGTGCGCTTCTGGATTATTTCGCTGATGCTGGTGCTGATTGGCCTGGCGACGCTGAAGGTACGTTAATCATGGCAGATTATCAGGGTAAAAAAGTCGTCATTATTGGGCTGGGTATGACCGGCCTGTCATGCGTGGACTTTTTCATGGCGCGCGGCGTAACCCCGCGCGTGATGGACACCCGCGTCGCGCCTCCGGGGCTGGATAAATTACCCGAATCGGTCGAATGCCATGTCGGCGGACTCAATGATACCTGGCTGCTGGCGGCGGACCTGATTGTCGCCAGTCCGGGGATTGCGCTGGCCCATCCTTCGCTCAGCGCAGCGGCCGACGCTGGCGTAGAGATCGTTGGCGATATCGAACTGTTCTGCCGCGAAGCGCAGGCGCCGATTATCGCCATTACCGGTTCTAACGGCAAAAGCACTGTTACTACCCTGGTGGGCGAGATGGCGAAAGCCGCTGGAGTTAACGTCGGCGTGGGCGGCAATATCGGCCTGCCGGCGCTGATGTTGCTGGACACCGATCGAGAGCTGTATGTGCTGGAGCTCTCCAGCTTCCAGCTGGAAACCACCTCCAGCCTGCAGGCGGTGGCGGCAACCATCCTCAACGTGACTGAGGACCATATGGACCGCTACCCGCTGGGACTGCAGCAGTATCGCGCGGCGAAGCTGCGGATTTACGAGAATGCGAAGACCTGCGTGGTGAACGCGGACGATGCGCTCACCATGCCGGTACGCGGGGCGGACGAACGCTGCATTAGCTTTGGCGTCGATGTCGGTGACTACCACCTTAACCGCCAGCAGGGCGAAACCTGGCTGCGCGTTAAAGGTGAGAAAGTCCTCAATGTGAAAGAGATGCCTCTCACCGGTCAGCATAACTACAGCAACGCCCTGGCGGCGCTGGCGCTGGCCGATGCCGCGGGTCTGCCGCGGGCCAGCAGCCTGAAGGCGCTGACCACCTTTACCGGTCTGGCGCACCGTTTCCAGCTGGTGCTGGATCACAACGGCGTACGCTGGATTAACGACTCGAAGGCGACCAACGTCGGCAGCACCGAGGCGGCGCTGAACGGCCTGCAGCTGGACGGCACGCTCTATCTGCTGCTGGGCGGCGACGGCAAGTCCGCTGATTTTACCCCGCTGAAGCGCTACCTCGGCGGCGATCGTATTCGCCTGTACTGCTTTGGTCGCGATGGCGCCGAGCTCGCTGAGCTGCGTCCTGAGGTGGCGGTACAAACTGAGACTATGGAACAGGCGATGCGTCAGATTGCTCCCCTGGTGAAAGCGGGGGACATGGTGCTCCTGTCGCCGGCCTGCGCTAGCCTGGATCAGTTTAAGAACTTTGAACAACGGGGCGAGATGTTTGCCCGTCTGGCGAAGGAGTTAGGTTGATGCGTTTCTCTCTCCCACGCCTGAGAATGCCGCAGCTGAGCCTGCCTCGGCTGAGACTGCCGCGATTGCCGGGGATGTTTATTTTCGCCTGGCTATTCGCTGCGCTGAAAGGCTGGGTGATGGGCTCGCGCCCGAAAGATAACGACAGTCTGGTGATGTATGACCGGATGCTGCTATGGCTGACCTTCGGCCTGGCGGCGATCGGCTTTATTATGGTGACCTCGGCGTCGATGCCGGTCGGACAGCGCCTGGCGAACGATCCTTTCCTCTTCGCCAAGCGTGACGGCCTGTACATTGTGCTGGCCTTCGCGCTGGCGATGATTACGCTACGTCTGCCGATGGATTTCTGGCAGCGCCACAGTACCGCGATGCTGATCGCCTCGATCGTCATGCTGCTGATCGTACTGGTAGTAGGCAGCTCGGTAAACGGCGCATCGCGCTGGATAGCCCTTGGTCCGCTGCGTATTCAGCCGGCGGAGTTCACCAAGCTGTCGCTGTTCTGCTACATCGCCAACTATCTGGTGCGTAAAGCCGACGAAGTGCGTAACAACCTGCGCGGCTTCTTAAAACCGATGGGCGTGATTTTCGTACTGGCCATCCTGCTGCTGGCGCAGCCTGACCTCGGTACCGTGGTGGTCCTGTTCGTCACCACGCTGGCGATGCTGTTTCTCGCCGGCGCGAAGCTGTGGCAGTTCATCGCCATTATCGGCATGGGTATTTCGGCGGTGGTCCTGCTGATCCTCGCCGAACCATACCGTATTCGCCGCGTGACCTCCTTCTGGAACCCGTGGGAAGACCCGTTCGGCAGCGGCTACCAGCTGACCCAGTCGCTGATGGCTTTCGGCCGCGGCGAGATGTGGGGGCAGGGCCTCGGCAACTCGGTGCAAAAACTGGAGTATTTACCGGAAGCGCACACTGACTTTATCTTCGCCATTATCGGCGAAGAACTCGGTTATATCGGTGTGGTACTGGCGCTTTTAATGGTATTCTTCGTCGCTTTCCGCGCCATGTCGATTGGCCGTAAAGCGCTGGAGATCGATCATCGCTTTTCCGGCTTCCTCGCCTGTGCGATTGGTATCTGGTTTAGCTTCCAGGCGTTAGTTAACGTCGGCGCGGCGGCGGGGATGCTGCCGACGAAAGGTCTGACGCTGCCGCTGATCAGTTATGGTGGTTCCAGTCTGTTGATTATGTCGACGGCCATTATGTTGTTGTTGCGAATTGATTATGAAACGCGTCTGGAAAAAGCCCAGGCGTTTACACGGGGTGTGCGATGAGCGGTCAGGAAAAGCGGTTGATGGTGATGGCGGGCGGTACCGGCGGGCATGTGTTCCCGGGACTGGCGGTCGCGCACCATTTAATGGACCAGGGCTGGCAGGTTCGCTGGCTGGGTACCGCCGATCGTATGGAAGCGGATTTAGTGCCGAAAAACGGCATCGAAATTGATTTTATCCGCATCTCCGGCCTGCGTGGCAAAGGTATCAAAGCGCAGCTACTGGCGCCGGTGCGTATCTTTAACGCCTGGCGTCAGGCGCGGGCGATCATGAAGCGTTTCCAGCCGGACGTGGTGCTGGGTATGGGCGGCTATGTTTCCGGGCCTGGCGGTCTGGCGGCGTGGTCGCTGGGGATCCCGGTGGTCCTCCACGAGCAAAACGGCATTGCCGGCCTGACTAACAAGTGGCTGGCGAAGATTGCGAAGAAAGTGATGCAGGCGTTTCCCGGCGCGTTCCCGCATGCGGACGTCGTTGGGAACCCGGTGCGCACCGATGTACTGGCGCTGCCGCTGCCAGGTCAGCGTCTGGTTGGCCGTCAGGGGCCGATTCGCGTGCTGGTGGTCGGTGGCTCTCAGGGCGCGCGCGTCCTGAACCAGACGATGCCGCAGGTGGCGGCGAAGCTCGGCGCTACGGTGACCATCTGGCATCAAAGCGGCAAAGGCGGCCAGCAAACCGTGCAGCAGGCCTATGCCGCCGCCGGACAGCCGCAGCATAAAGTGACGGAATTTATTGATGACATGGCCGCGGCGTATGCCTGGGCAGATGTTGTGGTTTGCCGTTCCGGCGCGCTGACGGTTAGCGAAATCGCGGCCGCAGGTTTACCAGCGCTGTTTGTCCCGTTCCAGCACAAAGATCGTCAGCAGTACTGGAATGCGCTGCCGCTGGAGAAAGCCGGCGCGGCGAAAATTCTTGAACAGCCTGAGTTCACGGTAGAGGCGGTTGCCTCTACCCTGGCGAGCTGGGATCGGGAAACCTTGCTGGATATGGCGGAACGAGCGCGTGGCGCTTCGATTCCGGACGCTACCGAGCGGGTAGCAGAAGAGGTCAGCGCCGTAGCTTTGGCGCGCTAATTGCGGTGATTTTCACCGCCCGAATACAGAAGTTGATGGCGTAAAGAATGAATACACAAGATTTGGCAAAACTGCGTTCCATAGTGCCCGAGATGCGTCGCGTTCGGCACATTCACTTTGTCGGCATCGGCGGTGCCGGTATGGGCGGTATTGCCGAAGTGTTGGCTAACGAAGGTTACCAGATCAGCGGCTCCGACCTGGCGCCGAATCCGGTGACCCAGCAGCTGTCGCAGCTTGGCGCCACCATTTATTTCAACCATCGCCCGGAAAACGTGCGTGATGCCAGCGTGGTTGTCGTTTCCAGCGCGATTTCGGCAGATAACCCGGAAATCGTTGCCGCGCATGAGGCGCGTATCCCGGTGATCCGTCGTGCCGAAATGCTGGCGGAGCTGATGCGCTTTCGCCACGGGATCGCCATTGCCGGGACCCACGGCAAAACCACCACCACCGCGATGGTATCCAGCATTTACGCCGAGGCCGGGCTGGACCCGACCTTCGTCAACGGCGGACTGGTAAAAGCGGCGGGCGTACATGCCCGTCTTGGCCATAGCCGTTACCTGATCGCGGAAGCGGATGAGAGCGACGCGTCGTTTCTGCATCTGCAGCCGATGGTGGCCATTGTCACCAACATCGAAGCCGATCACATGGATACCTACCATGGCGACTTTGAGAATCTGAAGCAGACCTTTATCAACTTCCTGCACAACCTGCCGTTCTACGGACGCGCGGTGATGTGCGTGGACGATCCGGTGATCCGAGAACTGTTGCCGCGCGTTGGCCGGCAGATCACCACCTACGGTTTTAGCGACGACGCCGACGTGCGCGTCGAGGACTATCGTCAGGTTGGGGCGCAGGGGCATTTCCGCCTGGTGCGCCAGGATAAAGCGATCCTGCAGGTGACGCTCAATGCCCCGGGACGCCATAACGCGCTGAACGCGGCGGCGGCCGTCGCCGTGGCGACGGAAGAGGGGATTGACGATCGGGCTATTCTGCGCGCACTGGAGAGCTTCCAGGGAACAGGACGCCGCTTTGATTTTCTTGGCGAGTTTCCGCTGGCCGAAGTCAACGGCAAACCGGGCAGCGCGATGCTGATCGATGATTACGGTCACCACCCGACGGAAGTGGACGCCACCATTAAAGCAGCGCGCGCTGGCTGGCCGGATAAAAACCTGGTGATGGTATTCCAGCCGCACCGTTATACCCGTACCCGCGATCTGTATGATGATTTTGCCAACGTGCTGACCCAGGTGGATGCCCTGCTGATGCTGGACGTCTATCCGGCGGGCGAAGCGCCGATCCCGGGCGCCGACAGCCGCTCGCTGTGCCGCACCATTCGCGGTCGCGGGAAAGTGGATCCGATCCTGGTGCCCGATTCGACCCAGGCCGCGGAGATGCTGGCGTCAGTCCTGACCGGCAACGATTTAGTACTGGTGCAGGGCGCCGGTAACATCGGTAAAATCGCCCGCCACCTGGCTGAAATCAAACTGATCCCGCAAAAAACGGAGGAGGAGCGCCATGGCTGATAAAATCGCGGTGCTTTTCGGTGGAACCTCCGCTGAACGTGAAGTGTCGCTGAATTCAGGCGCGGCGGTGCTGGCCGGGCTGCGTGAAGGCGGGGTGGACGCCCATCCGGTCGACCCGCGCGATGTTGATATTACCCAGCTAAAAAAGCAGGGCTTTAAGAAAGCGTTTATTGCCCTCCACGGCCGCGGCGGGGAAGATGGCACTCTGCAGGGGCTGCTGGAGTTAATCCAGCTGCCTTATACCGGCAGCGGCGTGATGGCTTCGGCGATTTCAATGGATAAACTGCGCAGCAAGTGGCTGTGGCAGGGCGCCGGATTACCGGTCGCGCCGTGGGTGGCGCTGACCCGCGCCCAGTTTGCCGCCGGGCTGTCTACTGACGTCGAACAGCAAATTGCGGCGCTGGGTCTGCCGGTCATCATCAAGCCGAGCCGTGAAGGCTCCAGCGTCGGGATGTCGAAAGTCAGCGAAAGTTGTGATTTAGCAAGTGCATTGGCGTTGGCTTTTCAGCATGATGATGAAGTTTTGGTCGAAAAATGGCTCAGTGGACCGGAATTTACCGTCGCCATAGTCGGTGAAGAAATTTTACCGTCAATACGTATCCAGGCCGCGGGAACCTTCTATGATTATGAGGCGAAGTATCTCTCTGATGAGACGCAATATTTCTGCCCAGGATTTGAAGATCCCGCGCGTGAGTCAGCTATTCAGAACCTGGTGCTTAAAGCCTGGAATGTTCTGGGTTGCAAAGGCTGGGGCCGTATTGACGTGATGCTGGACAGCGATGGCCAGTTTTATCTGCTGGAAGCGAATACTTCCCCGGGCATGACCAGCCATAGCCTTGTGCCAATGGCGGCGCGTCAGGCAGGAATGAGCTTCTCCCAGCTTGTTGTACGAATTCTGGACCTGGCGGGGTGATATGTCGCAGGCTGCGCTGAATACGCGGAACCATGAAGAAGAGGCTTCTTCTTCGCGTCGGAGTAATGGAACGCGGCTGGCAGGGATCGTTTTCCTGCTGGCGGTGCTGTTTACCGTGCTGGTCAGCGGGTGGATGGTTCTTGGCTGGATGGAAGATGCGCAGCGCTTACCGCTGTCGAAGATGGTGGTGACCGGCGAGCGCCACTATACGCGCAATGATGACATCCGTCAGGCGATCCTGGCGCTGGGTTCGCCGGGTACCTTTATGACTCAGGATGTGAACATCATCCAGAGCCAGATTGAACGTCTGCCGTGGATTAAGCAGGCGAGCGTCCGAAAGCAGTGGCCCGATGAATTGAAGATTCATCTGGTTGAATATGTGCCGATTGCGCGCTGGAATGATCAACATATGGTGGATGCAGAAGGAAATGCCTTCAGCGTGCCGGCGGATCGCACCAGCAAACAGAATTTACCGATGTTATACGGTCCCGAAGGCAGCGAGAACGAAGTGCTGCAGGGATATCGTGACATGGGGCAGGTGCTGGCAAAGGATAAATTCACGTTGAAAGTGGCGGCGATGACCGCCCGTCGCTCCTGGCAGTTGACGCTTAATAATGACATCAAGCTCAACCTTGGCCGTGGCGATACCATGAAACGGCTTCAGCGCTTTATGGAACTCTACCCGGTTCTTCAGCAGCAGACGCAGACCGACGGCAAACGGATTAGCTACGTTGATTTGCGTTATGACTCGGGTGCGGCAGTGGGCTGGGTACCTGCTCCCGCAGAGGAAACTAATCAACAACAGAATCAGGCACAGGCAGAACAACAATGATCAAGGCGACGGACAGAAAACTGGTAGTTGGACTGGAGATTGGCACCGCCAAGGTGGCCGCTTTAGTAGGGGAAGTTCTGCCCGACGGCATGATCAATATCATCGGCGTGGGCAGTTGCCCATCGCGTGGTATGGATAAAGGCGGTGTGAACGACCTCGAGTCGGTGGTGAAATGCGTACAGCGCGCCATCGACCAGGCCGAACTGATGGCGGATTGCCAGATTTCATCAGTTTATTTGGCACTTTCGGGTAAACATATAAGCTGTCAGAATGAAATCGGGATGGTACCGATTTCGGAAGAAGAAGTGACGCAGGACGACGTCGAGAACGTGGTCCACACCGCGAAGTCGGTTCGCGTTCGCGATGAACATCGTGTCCTGCACGTGATTCCGCAGGAATATGCTATCGACTACCAGGAAGGGATTAAAAACCCGGTAGGGCTGTCCGGCGTGCGTATGCAGGCGAAGGTGCATCTGATCACCTGCCATAACGATATGGCAAAAAACATTGTTAAAGCAGTGGAACGTTGTGGTCTGAAAGTTGACCAACTTATTTTCGCCGGGTTAGCGGCCAGTTATTCGGTATTAACAGAAGACGAACGTGAGCTGGGCGTCTGCGTTGTGGATATCGGCGGTGGTACAATGGATATCGCCGTCTACACCGGCGGCGCATTGCGTCACACCAAAGTGATCCCGTATGCCGGTAACGTGGTGACCAGCGATATCGCCTATGCCTTCGGTACGCCGCCGAGCGATGCCGAAGCGATTAAGGTTCGTCACGGATGCGCATTGGGTTCCATCGTCGGTAAAGACGAAAACGTCGAAGTACCGAGCGTCGGTGGACGTCCTCCGCGTAGCCTGCAGCGTCAGACGTTGGCAGAGGTGATTGAACCGCGCTATACCGAGCTGCTTAACCTGGTCAATGAAGAGATCCTGCAGCTGCAGGAACAGCTCCGCCAGCAGGGTGTTAAACATCATCTGGCGGCGGGGATTGTGTTAACCGGCGGCGCGGCGCAAATTGAAGGTCTGGCGGCCTGTGCGCAGCGCGTGTTCCATACTCAGGTGCGCATTGGCGCGCCGCTGAACATCACCGGTTTAACCGACTATGCCCAGGAGCCGTATTATTCAACGGCGGTGGGGCTGCTGCACTACGGAAAAGAGTCACATCTCAGTGGTGAAGCGGAAGTAGAAAAACGCGTGACGGCCTCAGTGGGCTCGTGGATTAAGCGACTCAACAGCTGGCTGCGAAAAGAGTTTTAATTTTTTAAGAGAACGCAGACAATTAGCGTTCTCAGGCGACAGGCACAAGACGGAGAGAAACTATGTTTGAACCTATGGAACTGACCAACGACGCGGTGATTAAAGTCATCGGCGTCGGTGGCGGCGGCGGTAACGCCGTTGAACACATGGTGCGCGAGCGCATTGAGGGTGTTGAATTCTTCGCGGTAAACACCGATGCGCAGGCGCTGCGTAAGACGGCGGTTGGCCAGACTATCCAGATCGGTAGCGGTATTACCAAAGGTCTGGGCGCGGGCGCGAACCCGGAAGTCGGCCGTAACGCGGCTGATGAAGACCGTGAAGCGCTGCGCGCAGCCCTTGATGGCGCAGACATGGTGTTCATCGCGGCAGGCATGGGCGGCGGTACCGGTACCGGCGCGGCGCCCGTAGTCGCGGAAGTGGCGAAAGATCTGGGGATCCTCACCGTTGCGGTGGTCACTAAGCCGTTTAATTTTGAAGGTAAGAAGCGCATGGCGTTCGCTGAGCAGGGGATCACCGAGCTGTCCAAGCACGTTGACTCACTGATCACCATCCCGAACGACAAGCTGCTGAAGGTCCTGGGGCGTGGAATTTCCCTGCTCGACGCATTCGGCGCGGCAAACGACGTCCTGAAAGGCGCGGTGCAGGGTATCGCCGAACTGATCACCCGTCCGGGTCTGATGAACGTCGACTTCGCGGACGTCCGTACCGTGATGTCTGAAATGGGCTACGCGATGATGGGCTCCGGGGTGGCGAGCGGTGAAGACCGTGCGGAAGAAGCGGCTGAAATGGCTATCTCTTCTCCGCTGCTGGAAGATATCGACCTGTCAGGCGCGCGCGGCGTGCTGGTCAACATTACTGCGGGCTTCGACCTGCGTCTGGACGAGTTCGAAACTGTGGGTAACACCATCCGTGCTTTTGCCTCGGATAATGCGACCGTGGTTATCGGTACCTCTCTGGACCCGGATATGAACGACGAGCTGCGCGTGACCGTAGTGGCGACCGGTATTGGCATGGATAAGCGTCCGGAAATCACCCTGGTAACCAACAAGCAGGTTCAGCAGCCGGTGATGGATCGTTACCAGCAGCATGGTATGTCGCCGCTGACGCAAGAGCAGAAGCCGGCAGCCAAAGTGGTGAACGACAATACGCCGCAAACCGCGAAAGAGCCGGATTATCTGGATATCCCAGCCTTCCTGCGTAAGCAAGCCGATTAAGAATCGACTGGAAGTTGGGCATCTGCGCTCTTTGTGCTAAACTGGCCTCCCGATAGTGGTGTACACTTCGGTTGGATAGGTAAATTGGCGAGATTATACGATGATCAAACAAAGGACTCTTAAACGTATCGTTCAGGCGACTGGCGTCGGTTTGCATACCGGCAAGAAAGTCACACTGACGTTACGCCCTGCGCCGGCAAATACCGGGGTCATCTATCGTCGCACCGACTTGAATCCACCGGTAGATTTTCCGGCTGATGCCAAATCTGTGCGTGATACCATGCTCTGTACTTGCCTGGTTAATGAGCATGACGTGCGGATTTCTACGGTTGAACACCTGAACGCCGCATTGGCTGGCCTGGGTATCGACAACATTATTGTTGAAGTCGATGCGCCGGAAATCCCGATTATGGACGGCAGTGCGGCTCCGTTCGTTTATCTGTTGCTGGACGCCGGCATTGATGAACTGAACTGCGCCAAGAAATTTGTACGTATCAAAGAGACGGTTCGCGTCGAAGATGGCGACAAATGGGCTGAATTCAAACCGTACAATGGTTTTTCGCTGGACTTCACCATCGATTTTAACCATCCAGCGATTGATGCCAGCACCCAGCGCTATACGCTGAACTTCTCGGCCGATGCGTTCATGCGTCAGATTAGCCGTGCGCGTACCTTCGGTTTTATGCGCGATATCGAATATCTGCAGTCCCGCGGCCTGTGCCTGGGCGGCAGCTTCGATTGTGCCATCGTTGTTGACGATTATCGCGTACTGAACGAAGACGGTCTGCGCTTTGAAGACGAATTTGTTCGCCACAAAATGCTGGATGCGATCGGTGACCTGTTTATGTGTGGTCACAACATTATCGGCGCATTCACGGCGTACAAATCAGGTCACGCGTTGAACAACAAACTGCTGCAGGCGGTTCTGGCAAAACAGGAAGCCTGGGAGTATGTGACCTTCGAAGACGACGCAAAACTGCCAATGGCGTTCCGCGCACCGTCGATGGTTCTGGCGTAAGCCTGACCATTCAGTAAATTCGACTGGTAACCTGGTACTCTCTCCGACCAGGGAGCCAGTCGTTTTTCTTTTATAGCACCCTCCAGTTATTTTCGCTGCGATCCCTGGATAATAATTAGCGTGCGTTCGCTGCTTTATTAAGCGTTTTCGCCGGGCAATCGCCTTCATTCATGCTGCCTCAGGCCGGTATTAATGTTAGTATTTGAGCGCAAAATTATTTCTCAGGGTTGCTTTACCCCGTGGACATCAGGTTGTCCTGCGAAAAACATCAATAAAGAGACAGCCTGAACGACGACGGGTCTAGCAAAGAAAGGTAATGAACGTGAGTGGATTGCTGACGCGCTGGCGACAGTTTGGCAGACGGTATTTTTGGCCGCATCTCCTGTTGGGGATGGTCGCGGCCAGCCTCGGCCTGCCTGCGCTAAGCAACGGTCACGAGACCGCGGCGCCAGCGAAGGCGACCGCCAGCAATCACAATCCGAGCAAGGTTAATTTCTCTCAGCTGGCGCTGCTGGAGACGAATCGCCGGCCCAGCTTTACCGTCGACTACTGGCATCAGCACGCCATTCGCACCGTTATTCGTCATCTCTCCTTCGCCATGGCGCCGCAGGCGCTGCCGGTCGCGGAAGAAACTTCCCCGCTGCAGGCTCAGCATCTGGCGCTGCTCGACACCCTCAGCGCGCTGCTGACGCAGGACAGCACGCCGCCGGTGGTGATCCGCCAGGCGGGTTACATCCCTTCTTCATATTCTGCCTTCCGCGTCAGCGCCTGGATAAGCCAGGTGGCGGGGATCCGCGCAGGGCCTCAACGTCTCAGCTGAAAATAACCACGGACCATCCTATTTTTTGTGACTCCGCACCGCGGGGCGTTTGAGATTTTATTATGCTTATCAAAATGTTAACCAAGGTTTTCGGCAGCCGTAACGACCGTACGCTGCGTCGTATGCGCAAAGTCGTCAATATCATCAACGGCATGGAACCGGCGATGGAAAAGCTCTCTGATGACGAGCTGAAAGCGAAAACCGCTGAATTCCGCGCGCGCCTGGAAAAAGGCGAAACGCTGGAAAGCCTGATCCCTGAAGCTTTCGCCGTCGTTCGCGAAGCCAGTAAGCGCGTATTCGGCATGCGCCACTTCGACGTCCAGCTGCTGGGCGGTATGGTGCTTAACGATCGCTGCATCGCCGAGATGCGTACCGGTGAAGGTAAAACCCTGACCGCGACCCTGCCGGCGTACCTCAACGCGCTAACCGGCAAAGGCGTTCACGTAGTGACCGTCAACGACTATCTGGCCCAGCGTGACGCCGAAAATAACCGCCCGCTGTTTGAATTCCTGGGCATGACAGTTGGCATCAACATGTCCGGCCTGCCGGCGCCGGCGAAGCGTGAAGCTTACGCTGCCGATATCACCTATGGCACCAACAACGAATACGGCTTCGACTACCTGCGCGACAACATGGCCTTCAGCCCGGAAGAGCGCGTTCAGCGTAAACTGCACTATGCGCTGGTGGATGAGGTGGACTCCATCCTGATCGATGAGGCGCGTACGCCGCTGATCATTTCCGGCCCGGCGGAAGACAGCTCTGAAATGTACCGCAAGGTAAACAAAATCATCCCGCATCTGATCCGCCAGGAAAAAGAGGATTCGGATACTTTCACTGGCGAAGGCCACTTCTCGGTGGATGAAAAAGCGCGTCAGGTTAACCTGACCGAACGTGGTCTGGTGCTGATTGAAGAGCTGCTGGTACAGGAAGGCATTATGGATGAAGGTGAGTCCCTGTACTCTCCAACCAACATTATGCTGATGCACCACGTTACCGCCGCGCTGCGCGCCCATGCGCTGTTCACCCGCGACGTTGACTACATTGTCAAAGATGGCGAAGTTATCATCGTCGATGAGCACACTGGCCGTACGATGCAGGGCCGCCGCTGGTCCGATGGTCTGCACCAGGCCGTTGAGGCCAAAGAGGGCGTGGAGATCCAAAACGAGAACCAGACTCTGGCCTCTATCACCTTCCAGAACTACTTCCGTCTGTACGAGAAGCTGGCGGGGATGACCGGTACAGCCGATACCGAAGCCTTTGAATTCAGCTCTATCTATAAGCTGGATACCGTGGTTGTACCGACCAACCGTCCGATGATCCGTAAAGACATGGCGGATCTGGTCTATATGACCGAAGCGGAAAAAATTCAGGCAATTATCGAAGATATCAAAACTCGTACCGCTGCCGGTCAGCCGGTGCTGGTGGGGACTATCTCGATCGAAAAATCTGAAGTGGTTTCCCGCGAACTGACTAAAGCCGGCATCAAGCACAACGTCCTGAACGCCAAATTCCACGCCAGCGAGGCGGATATCGTCGCCCAGGCGGGCTACCCTTCCGCGGTGACCATCGCCACCAACATGGCGGGTCGTGGTACCGATATTATGCTCGGCGGTAGCTGGCAGGCGGAAGTCGCTGCGCTGGAAAACCCAACGCCAGAGCAGATTGAGAAAATCAAAGCCGACTGGCAGGTACGCCACGATGCGGTACTGGCCGCAGGCGGTCTGCACATCATCGGTACCGAGCGTCATGAATCTCGCCGTATCGATAACCAGCTGCGCGGCCGTGCTGGTCGTCAGGGGGATGCCGGTTCTTCCCGCTTCTACCTGTCAATGGAAGATGCCCTGATGCGTATCTTCGCCTCCGATCGCGTGTCTGGCATGATGCGTAAACTGGGAATGAAACCAGGTGAGGCGATTGAGCACCCGTGGGTCACCAAGGCGATCGCCAACGCCCAGCGTAAAGTGGAAAGCCGTAACTTCGATATCCGTAAGCAGCTGCTGGAATATGATGATGTGGCCAACGACCAGCGCCGGGCGATCTACACCCAGCGTAACGAGCTGCTGGACGTGTCTGACGTCAGCGAAACCATCAACAGCATCCGCGAAGACGTCTTTAAGGCGACGATCGATGCCCATATTCCGCCGCAGTCGCTGGAGGAGATGTGGGATATCGAAGGTCTGCAGGAGCGTCTGAAAAACGACTTCGACCTCGACCTGCCAATCAAAGAGTGGCTGGATAAAGAGCCGGAGCTGCATGAAGAGACCCTGCGCGAACGTATTCTGCAGAGCGCGGTAGAAACCTACCAGCGTAAAGAAGAAGTGGTCGGCGCCGAGATGATGCGCCACTTCGAGAAAGGCGTGATGCTGCAGACTCTGGATTCGCTGTGGAAAGAGCACCTGGCGGCGATGGATTACCTGCGCCAGGGTATCCACCTGCGCGGCTATGCGCAGAAAGATCCGAAGCAGGAGTACAAGCGCGAATCGTTCTCAATGTTTGCCGCGATGCTGGAGTCACTGAAGTATGAAGTGATCAGCACCCTGAGCAAAGTCCAGGTGCGGATGCCGGAAGAAGTCGAGGCGATGGAACAGCAGCGTCGTGAAGAGGCCGAGCGCCTGGCGCAGATGCAGCAGCTCAGCCATCAGAGCGATGATGAAGCCGCAGCCCAGGATCTGGCGGCGCAAACCGGCGAACGTAAAGTGGGCCGTAACGATCCGTGCCCGTGCGGCTCCGGCAAAAAGTACAAACAGTGCCACGGCCGTCTGAGCTAAGGTCTGATAAAACAAACAAAGGCGCAGAGTTCTGCGCCTTTTTTATGGAGCGCATTCAATGAAAAAACTGCAAATCGCCGTCGGGATAATTCGCAATCCGCAAGGCGAAATCTTTATTACCCAGCGCGCCGCCGATGCCCATATGGCGAATAAGCTGGAGTTCCCGGGCGGGAAGATTGAATCTGATGAGACGCCTGAGCAGGCGCTAATCCGTGAACTGCAGGAGGAAGTTGGGATTACGGTCACCACCTCTTCGCTCTTTGATAAGCTGGAGTATCAGTTCCCCGATCGCCATATTACGCTGTGGTTTTTCCTCGTGGAAAGTTGGCAAGGCGAGCCGTGGGGTAAAGAAGGGCAGCCGGGTCGGTGGATGGCGGGACCAACGTTGGATCCGGCGGCGTTTCCTCCGGCGAATGAACCGGTTATCAGCAAACTTATCGCCCAGGGCTGAGCCCCGGGTCGCGAGGCTAACCCGCCAGGCGCCGGGTTAGCTTGCCATCAAATCAGGGTTGCTGCTCGCTCCAGTCATCGCTATCGGAGAGATCCCCCGCGCTGGGGATGCGCTTCTCTTCCGCAGCCCATTCTCCCAGATCGATCAGTTGGCAGCGCTTGCTACAGAACGGACGAAACGGACTCTGCTCGCCCCACACCACAGTTTTGCCGCAGGTCGGGCAGTTGACGATAGTCTCTTCTGACATGTTATCTCCTTAACAGCAGGCCAGTTCAAAATCAAAGCGCTCCGGCACGATCCCATATTCACTGTCCAGCGCCAGGAAACGGATGGCGAAACGGCTCTTATGGCCGGAAATTTGCGGATAAAGCTGGTGAGCCAGATCGAGACGCAGGCGCAGCAGATCGGCATCTTCGCCATTATCCTGATAAAAGCCGTTGAGGCTGGTCTGTTTGCGGAACAGCGCGGAGTTGCGGATAAGATCGAGGATCAGGCTCAGGGACTGGACCAGCGGATCGAGGCTGGCAAGCCAGCTGGCCACCTGCTCGTCGCGATGCGCCTGTGGCATATGGAGCCAGATATGCAGGGTCGGTAAATCGAAGCTGCAGCAGCCGCCAGGAATACTCAGGCGCTGACGCACCAGCGCAATCAGGCGATCTTCACGCAGAAACTGACCAATGCGCGGCGCGGCCATCAGGGTGCTGGAGGACTGCTTCAACTGGTGGCGCAGCTCGTTAATGCGCTCCTGATCGACGCCCGGCACTTCTGCCCATGACTGGAGCTTACGCTGCTGGCGTTCCAGCTCTTTAACCAGGTCAGTGCGCACCTCGCCGCGCTCCAGGACATCCAGCAGATCGCCGGCGTTACGGAAAAAATGGAGCGCATCGGCATGGCTGGCAATCTGCGGACGGAAAGCCATCTGCTGGATCAGAAATTCGATGCGCAGCCAGGTGCGCATTTTCTCATTAAGAGGATGTTCAAACAGAACGGGGGTATGCATTACGAGTTTTCCTGTGAGGCGGCCTGCGATGCCAGCGTTAAATACTTTTCGTGCAGGCGGGCAACATCCGATGCCACTGCATCCGGCGTGCCAGTGTTTTCAATAACATCGTCCGCGACGGCCAGGCGCTGCTGGCGCGTGGCCTGGGCGGCAAGAATATGTTCAGCATGTTCGCGGCTGACCTTATCGCGCAGCATGGTGCGTTCGATTTGCGTCTCTTTCGGCACATCGACGACCAGTACGCGATCGGCCTGGCCGGACAGGCGGTTTTCGACCAGCAAAGGTACGACCCAGAGGAGATAAGGGGAGGTGGCGGCCTGCATCTGGCGGCGCGTTTCCTGCTGAATCAGCGGGTGCAACAGCGCATTGAGCCAGGCTTTTTCCTCCACGTGAGCAAAAATTTTTTCCCGCAGCAGGCGGCGGTTCAGCGTGCCGTCGGGGGCAATCATCTGTGGTCCAAAGTGGCCGACAATGGCCTGGAGCGCCGGGGTACCGGGCTCGACCACCTGACGGGCGATAACATCGGCATCGATAACCTTAACCCCAAGCTGCGCGAAGGCGTCGGCGACCGTACTTTTACCGCTGCCGATCCCGCCTGTTAACGCGACTGTGTACCCCATATCTTCTGACCCTGAAACGGATTGCTCGTATTTTTTGCAGGCAGACAGCGATGACTGGCAGCGCGCCGGGGAGGCGACAGTGAGCATGTCGTGAGGGCCCCGCGCCAACCGGGATCGCCGTCCGCTATACTGTTTGTTTTAATCAAGCAAATCAAATGGTTAAAAACAATACTCCGGCAGGGGAAGGCATAGGCGCCTTTTTCTCCATTCACCAGGTAAATTTATACGATTGTAGCGTAAAAAAAGTGAAAATCGCAGTCTTGCGCGGGCCTGATTCGCGCGTATGATAACGTCACTGGAGTTGTGCTCTCACATTCATGCCATTAACCCCAGGAATTCGCACATGCGTATTGAAGAAGATCTGAAGCTTGGTTTCAAAGACGTTCTTATCCGCCCGAAACGCTCTACCCTCAAAAGCCGTTCTGATGTTGAGCTGGAACGTGAATTCACCTTTAAACATTCAGGCCTGACCTGGTCCGGCGTGCCGATTATTGCGGCTAACATGGATACCGTCGGCACCTTCAGCATGGCTAAAGCGCTGGCCACTTTTGGTATTCTGACCGCGGTACATAAGCACTACACCGCTGAAGAATGGCTGGCGTTTACCCAGGGCGCATCCGCAGACGTACTCAAGCATGTGATGGTTTCCACCGGCACGTCCGATGCGGATTTCGAAAAAACCCAGCAGATCCTCTCTCAGAACCCACAGCTGAATTTTGTGTGTATCGACGTCGCCAACGGCTACTCCGAGCACTTTGTACAGTTCGTGGCGAAGGCGCGCGAAGCCTGGCCGCAAAAAACTATCATCGCCGGGAACGTGGTCACCGGTGAAATGTGCGAAGAGCTGATCCTCTCCGGCGCCGATATCGTCAAAGTTGGCATCGGCCCGGGATCCGTCTGCACCACCCGCGTTAAGACCGGGGTCGGCTATCCGCAGCTCTCCGCCGTGATTGAGTGTGCCGATGCGGCGCACGGCCTTGGCGGCCAGATCATCAGCGACGGCGGTTGCACCATGCCGGGCGATGTGGCGAAAGCCTTCGGCGGCGGCGCTGATTTCGTGATGCTTGGCGGCATGCTGGCGGGCCATGAAGAGAGCGGCGGAACCATCGTTGAAGAAAACGGAGAGAAATTCATGCTGTTCTACGGCATGAGCTCCGAGTCGGCGATGACCCGCCATGTGGGCGGTGTCGCGAAATACCGCGCGGCGGAAGGCAAAACCGTTAAGCTGCCTTTGCGTGGACCAGTGGAGAATACCGCACGTGATATTCTCGGCGGCCTGCGTTCTGCCTGCACCTACGTTGGCGCCTCGCGTCTGAAAGAGCTGACCAAGCGTACGACCTTTATCCGCGTTCAGGAACAAGAGAACCGGGTATTCAATAGCCTGTAATCGGCTGCACTGGCGCCTGCGCGGCGCCAGTGTTTCTCATCCTCCCGCCCCGCCAATGGCATCGCCCAGGTGAAAAACGGGCAAATACATTGCCACCACCAGAATCCCGACCAGCGAGCCGGTTATCACCAGCATCATGGGTTCAAGATGCGCAGCCAGACTATCGGCTCGCTGATAGGTTTGCTTGCGATGGTGATGCGCCAGGTTTTCCAGCATCTGATCCAGCGCTCCCGCGCTTTCCCCCGTGCGGATGAGCTGCAGGCACAGCGGTGTAAAACCGCCGCAGCGGCTTAACGCCTGCCAAATCGGCTCCCCCTGAACGATCAGCGCGCGGGCCTGCGCCAGACGCTGGCGCCATAGCGGGCACGACAGGGACTCTTCAACGCTTTGCAGCCCCTGCAGAAAGCTAATACCGGCGCTTTGGGTTAACGCCAGGATGGTGAAGATCAGGCTCAGCTGTTGTCCGCCGATCAGGGAGCCAATGAGAGGGAGCGCGTTAAGCAACCGCTGGCGGCGCAGCAACCAGTCGCTGCGCCGCCGGATCAGCTGGTTGAGCAGCAGCGGGCTCAGCAGCGAGGCCAGCAGCAGCGGCCAGCCGCGACTTAGCATGTCGCCTGCCGCAACGACCATCCGCGTCAACAGCGGTAACGGCGTACTGAACGTCTGGTAGATGGCGGTGAACTCGGGCAGGACAAAATAGAGCATCCCCAGCACCACCAACAGCGCCAGAGAGAGCACGATCAGCGGGTAGCGCAGCGCTTTTTTGACTTTGCTGGCGAGCCGCTGCTGCTCCTGCTGCTGATTCGCCAACTGCAGGCAGCAGATATCGAGCTTGCCCGTCAGTTCGCCGGTGCTAATCATCGCCAGATATAGTGGCGGAAAAGCCTGGGGCCACTGCGCCAGCGCGGCAGAGAACGCCACGCCCTGGGCCAGCTCGCGGCCTAGCGCCTCAAGCAGCGCCTGCCACTGGGCATGCGACTGCTGCTGCGCCAGCAGCGATAACCCTTCCGCCAGCGGCAGGCCGGCCTGCAGCAGGGTCGCCAGCTGGCGGATCGTTTCGCAACTGTAGCGCGGGTGCCAGAGGCTCTGCTTCACCGCACAGCGGCGTACAGCCAGCGGTATAACTCGCTGCTGTTGGAGGTGCTGCAGGACCTCCAGACGCTTGGTTTGCCATAGCATCCCCTGACAGGGGGCGCCCTGCACATCAATACCGCGCCAGCGCCAGAGACGCTTAGTCGCCATGGGGGATCCCCAGCACCCGCACCACCTCTTCGAGGCTGGTCAATCCCTGTTCGATAGCCTGACAGCCGCTTTCAAAAAGCGTCATCATCCCCGCGGCTCGCGCCAGAGATTCAATCTCAATGGCGTTAAGTCCCTGGACTATCCCCTGGCGTAGCCCGGGGGTAACAGGCAGCACTTCGAACAGCGCCAGCCGGCCGTAATATCCGTGGTAACAATGTTCGCAGCCCGCTGCCTGCCAGCGTGGCAGCGGGCGGGGCCACAGGCTGTGCGGCAGGTCGGCGGCGCTGCCGGCATTACGCCGACAGTGGGGACACAGCTTGCGGACCAGACGCTGGGCGATGACCAGCGAGAGCGCAGAGGAAATCATCCAGCGGGCGATGCCCATTTGCTGCAGGCGGGTCAGGGTTTCGCTGGTGGAATTGGTGTGCAGGGTGGAGAGCACCAGATGACCGGTCTGGGCGGCTTTGAGCGCGATTTCAGCGGTCTCGGCATCGCGGATCTCGCCCACCATGACAATATCCGGATCCTGGCGTAACAGGGCGCGCAGCACACTGTGAAAAGTGAGTCCGGCGCGGGGATTGATTTGCGTCTGGTTCATCCCGGCGATGGGGATCTCCAGTGGATCCTCCACGCTACAGATATTCACTTGCTCACGGTTTCTGGCCTGCAGGGCGCTGTAGAGGGTCACCGTTTTCCCGCTTCCGGTTGGGCCGGTGACCAGCAGCAGACCCTGCGGCTGGTTCAGCGCCTGGCGAAAGGCCGCCAGCTGGGAGGATGAGAGTCCGAGTGCTTCCAGATCCAGCGCCTGGTCAACCTGATGCAGAAGGCGCAGGACAATCTTTTCGCCATAGCGGCAGGGCAGAGTGGCGATGCGAAAAGAGAGCGGTCGTCCCGCAAGATTCAGCGCGAACTGGCCATCCTGCGGTAAACGGTGCTCGGCGATATCGAGACTGGCCAGGACCTTGAGTCGCGCGATAACCGGTGCGGCCAGTTCGGGAGCCTGCAACGGTAGGGCGTGAAGGACGCCATCGACCCGCAGGCGGATGCGTAAGTGCGTTTCTGTGGGCTCGATATGAATATCAGACGCCCGCTGACGCAGGGCCTGTTCGAGGATCTGGTTGACCCGTTCGGCGATATTTTCCGGCCCGTCGTTCTGCGCCAGTTGCGCCTGCTTTTCCTGGGCCTGCAGACGCTTATCCATCTGCTCCTGGCTCCAGCATTCAATGTCGATCCGCTTTTGCGTCGCGAAGCGTAGCGCCTCCATCAACTCCGCCGGCGGGGTATTAACCACCGCAATAGAGATTGTCTGTTCATCGCTATGCAGCAGCATGGCGTGGTAGCGACGGCAGAGGGGGATCAGCTGTTCTGTTTTCATGCATTAGCCCTCACTTCACCCGGAAAACGTCTTCGCAGGCCTGCTGAAGCGCGCTATTGCCGGTGATGGTGCAGACGCGCTGCCAGCCGGTGACGCCCTCGGCATTGTCCCAGGTCGGCGTCAGGGTGACCCCCAGTCCGTTCAGACTCTCCTGACCGGTGAGGGTGACGACCCCTTTGGCCACGCTCATGGCGGAGAGGTAGCGCGTGGTTGTCGGCGAGGGAATGCCGTTGCTGCCGCCGTCGCATGGCGTTAGGCCGCCATGATCGAGCGCGCAAAGTTCGATGGCTGTCCGGTAAGGGACAAAGGTCTGCAGCAGGTCGGTGAGGGCGGCTTTACGCAGGTAGTTCTGGTAGGCCGGAATGCCGATGGCGCTAAGAATGGCGATGATTCCGATAACCACCATCAGTTCAATCAGGGTAAAACCTCGTTGTTTATCCATAAGTCGCTCCTTGTTGTGACAGGAGCACTGTGAAGGGATTGAGGGGCGCAGGCGAGGGGGCGAAAACGATCCGGGAAAGCGGGTTCCAGGGTTTTTATCTGGATTTCATGGTGAGCACGGGCGACTGCGAGGCGGGCCGCAAATTCAGGCCTTCACGCCCGGAAGCGTGAAGGCCTGTTGCTCAGCGGAAGCGCATCGACAGGTCGAGCGCCTGCACATGTTTGGTCAGGGCGCCGACGGAAATATAGTCGACGCCGGTATCGGCGAATTCGCGGATGGTGTCAAAGGTAACGTTGCCGGAGACCTCCAGCGCCGCCTGGCCTGCGGTAATTTTCACCGCCTCGCGCATCAGATCGGTGGTGAAGTTATCGAGCATAATGATATCAGCCCCGGCTTTTAACGCCTGCTCCAGTTCATCCAGGGTTTCCACTTCCACTTCCACCGGCACATCAGGATGCAGCCAGAACGCCTTTTCCACTGCCTGACGGATCGATCCGGAGGCGATAATGTGGTTTTCTTTAATCAGGAACGCGTCGAACAGGCCCAGTCGATGGTTGGCGCCGCCGCCGCAGAGTACCGCGTATTTCAGCGCGGTACGCAGCCCTGGCAGCGTTTTGCGCGTATCCAGCAGTTGGGTTTTGGTGCCGGCGAGCAGGTCGACATAGCGACGGACGACGCTGGCGACGCCGGAGAGGGTTTGCACAAAGTTCAGCGCCGTGCGTTCGCCGGTGAGCAGAATACGCGACGGGCCTTCCAATTCGAACAGCGGCTGGTCGGCTTTGACCGCATCGCCGTCGGCCACGTGCCAGGTGATATTCACGTCGTCACCGGCGAGCTGAATAAAGACCTCTTCCACCCAGCGTTTGCCACAGAAGACGCCATCTTCACGAGTAATGACCACCGCATGGGAGCGTGCATCCTGCGGCAATAATTGCGCGCTAATATCGTTGTTGGCGTCGACTTCGCCGCCCAGATCTTCCCGCAGGGAGTGTGCGACAGCATCGGTAATATCGAGATTAATACGTTCCAGCAGCACGTCACGGCGGCGGTCGGGGTTGTAACGACGAGGCGACATGATAAAGCTCCAGATAGATAAGATTCAGAAGTGGGAAACATGCTAACCTGAACGACGTTTCAGTACCATACACACTTCATCCTTTGGGCCGGCGTGTGGCCCGGAAGCATGAGTTCGCGAAAGGAGATCCCGCATGCAGTTGAACGAGGGGTGGTTGGTCGGCGCGCGTCGGGTTCCCTCGCCGCACCATGACTGCCGTCCGGATGAAGAGACCCCTTCCTTACTGGTGGTGCATAACATTAGCCTGCCACCGGGGGAATTTGGTGGTCCGTGGATTGATGCGCTGTTCACTGGTACCCTGGATCCGCACGCGCATCCTTTCTTTGCCGAGATTGCTCATCTGCGCGTTTCGGCGCATTGTCTGATTCGCCGTGATGGCGAAATCGTGCAGTATGTGCCTTTCGATAAGCGGGCGTGGCATGCGGGCGTCTCCTGTTATCAGGGACGCGAACGCTGCAATGACTTTTCCATCGGCATAGAGCTGGAAGGCACCGATACTCTGGCGTATACCGACGCGCAGTACCGGCAGCTGGCGGCGGTGACGGATCTGCTGATCGCGCTTTATCCGGCTATCGCCGAAAACATTGCGGGCCACAGCGATATCGCGCCCGTGCGGAAAACCGATCCAGGACCGGCCTTTGACTGGATAAAATACCGTGCGCTGCTCAGCGCCCCGTCAGAAAAGGAGACCTCATGACGCTGTTTACGACGCTGTTGGTGCTTATCGCCGAACGGCTGTTTAAGCTGGGCGAACACTGGCAGCTTGATCATCGGCTGGAGGTGGTGTTTCGCCGGATAAAACATTTCTCGTTACCGGGCACGCTGCTGATGACGCTGGTGGCCGTCGCGGTCGTGTATATCATTCAGCGTCTGCTGCAGGGGCAGCTGTTTAACATACCGCTGCTGGTGTTCTGGATTTTACTGGGCCTGCTATGCATTGGCGCCGGCAAAGTTCGGCTGCACTACCATGCCTATCTGAAAGCGGCGTCGCGCAATGACAGTCGCGCCTGCGATGCCATGGCCAGCGAGCTGACGCTGATTCACGGCGTGCCGCCGGGCTGTGATGAGCGTGAGTACCTTAGCGAACTGCAAAATGCGCTGCTGTGGATTAACTATCGATACTATCTGGCGCCGCTTTTCTGGTTTGTCGTGGGGGGCGCCTGGGGCCCGCTGACGCTTATCGCCTACAGCGTACTGCGCGCCTGGCAGACATGGCTGGCGCGCTACCAGACGCCGCACCACCGGTTGCAGTCCGGGATCGATGGTATCCTGCATATTGTGGACTGGCTGCCGGTGCGTCTGGTGGGGGTGGTCTATGCCCTGGTGGGCCATGGTGAAAAAGCGCTCCCGGCGTGGTTTGCTTCGCTGGGCGACCGCCATTCGTCGCAGTATCAGGTGTTGACCCGCCTGGCGCAGTATTCCCTGGCCCGTGAGCCGCACGTGGATAAAGTAGCGACGCCGAAGGCTGCGGTATCGATGGCTAAGAAGACTTCGCTGGTGGTAGTGGTGATTATGGCGCTGCTGACGATTTACGGTACCCTGGTTTAACGGCCTGAGCCCGCGCGCTGCCTGCCACGATGTACGTACCTGCGGGGCTTTTGTTGCCTGATGGCGCTGCGCTTATCCGGCCTGGCGAGTCACCCGCAGGCTCACGTCAAGTAGACCCGGCAAGCAACAGCGCCGCCGGGCGATATATCAGACGCCGTGCTGGTCATGTTGCCGGGCGGCGGCTTCGCCTGACCCGGCCTGGAGAACCCGCGCCAGCGGGTAACATTCCGAACCGCTACAGCGTATCCGCCGGTGGAATACCGAAGTCGGGCATCCCGTCTTCCCGCCAGCTGACCAGCTTTAACCGCGTATGGCGATTGGGATCATACAGCGGGTCGCCTTCTATCTCAGTGTAATTCCGCGCGTGATACACCAGCACATCTTCCCCTTCCGGCGTTTGGGTAAAACTATTATGACCTGGGCCATACTGGCGGTTTTCATAGCTGGTGCGGAACACCGGCTGCGGAGCTTTATGCCAGTTTGCCGGCTGCAGCGGATCGGCCTGCCGGTCGATCCATAACAACCCCATGCAGTAGTTTTCATCGGTGGCGCTGGCGGAATAGCTGATAAATAGCTTATCGCCATGCATCAGTACCGCAGGCCCTTCGTTGACCTTAAATCCCCGGCACTCCCAGTCGAACTCCGGCTTGCTCAGCATGACCGGATCGCCTTTTAACGTCCACGGGTTAGCCATTTCGGCGAGATACAAGTTTGAGTTGCCTTCGATATGCGGGGATTTTTGCGCCCACAGATACCAGCGTTTCCCCTGATGGGTAAAAGTGGTGGCATCGAGGGCGAAGGTATCGAAAGGCGTGACCACCTGGCCTTTTTCCTGCCAGCGGCCGGTCAGCGGATCGCTGTCAGCGCACTCGAGAACGAACATGCGATGCTGGAACATCCCCAGCGCATCCAGATCGTGAGTATGGGTGGCGGCAAAATAGATATACCACTTACCGTCTATTTCATGCAGCTCCGGCGCCCAAATCAGCTGGCTCATCGGCCCGCTTTGCGGCGCGCGCCAAACCACGACCGGCTCAGCATCGCGTAATCCTTCAAGGGTTACCGCGCGCCGGATCTCCAGCCGGTCGTATTCCGGCACCGAGGCAATAAAGTAGTAGTGGCTAAGATGGCGCAGGATAAAGGGGTCTGCACGCTGTTCAATAAAGGGGTTTGGCCAGTTGTTCATCAGGCTTTCCTTACGTGTTCACTGGTTTTCAGTTCCTGGTATTCGTTCAGCTCGCTGTAGTTGCTGCGGCGCTTCTCCAGATCGCTCTGAATCTGGCGCATCAGGGTACGGTCAACCTTCAGCAGGCGCACCACGCCGGCGGTGATCAGATAGCCGACGCCGGGAATGACTGAGAATAGCAGCACGATACCGTTCAGCGCGGAGGCGCTTTGCGCTTTCGCGCCGGCGTCGTAGCCGTACCATGACAGCAGGAAACCGACCATTGCCCCGGCGACCGCCAGGCCGACCTTGAGGAAGAACAGATTACCGGAGAAGCTGATACCGGTGATGCGCTTGCCGGTTTTCCATTCGCCGTAGTCGTCAACGTCGGACATTAGCGACCAGTGTAGCGGGGAAGGGATTTGATGCAGAATGTTGAGCAGGAAGTAGAGCACCATAATCAGCGTGGTGGCGTGTGGATTAAAGAAATAGAAGGCGCAGGAGAACACGGCCAGCAAGATATTGGTCCAGAAGAAAACCTGCAGTTTGCACCAGCGGTCGGTCAGGACTTTCGCCAGCATGCTGCCAATCATCATCCCAACTACGCCGAGGCTGATAAACAGGGTGGCAAAATGGGTGCTTTGTCCCATCACCCAGGTGACGTAGTACATGGTGGCGGCCATGCGGATAAAGCCCGGACAGACGTTGCACAGCGTGAGCAGCAGGATGCGCACCCACTGGTCATTTTTCCAGACGTCTTTCAGATCTTTTTTCAGTTCGTCATTCGTCTGCACCGCCGGGCGGATACGTTCGCGCACGGTGGCGAAGCAGAACAGGAACATACACATACCGATAAAGGCCAGCACGGTCATCGCCATCTGGTAGCCCTTCGCTTTATCGGCGCCGCCGAACCAGTCGGCCATTGGCAGCAGCGTCAATGACAGCAGGAGCGTGGCGATACCCACCATGACGAAACGATAAGACTGGCAGGCAACACGCTCTTTCGGATCGGCGGTCATCACCGTTCCCAGCGAGCAGTAGGGAATATTAATCGCGGTATAGGTAATCGACAGCAGAAAGTAGGTCACAAACGCATAGATGACTTTGCTATTGTAGGTCCACTCAGGAGTGGTGAACATCAGGACGCTGAACAGGGCGTAGGGGAAGGCGATCCACAGCAGCCATGGACGAAAGCGACCATATTTACTACGGGTGCGGTCGGCAAGAGCGCCCATGATAGGGTCGGTTACCGCATCGATGACTCGCACCGAGAGCAGAAGTACGCCGACCAGCGCCGGCGCTAGTCCGAATATATCAGTGTAAAAATAGTTCACAAACAGCATGATGGCGCCAAAGATAATATTGCATCCGGCATCACCCATCCCGTAACCAATCTTTTCTCTTATTGAAAGCGTGTTCTCTGCCATGTGCGGTCTCTCCGTTGCAGTATGGAGAGAATTATTGGCTGCGGTTGGCAGAAATACGTTGCAGGAACTCGTTGACGATATGGATAAATAAGCTATGGAGGGGAAAGTGTGAAGCAGATAACAATGCTCTGCGCCCATTATTCAGGGGAGGGCGCAGAGCAAAGTGAAGTATTGATGAGATGTATTATTGTGCTTTTATGGTGGCGGCGGCTTTCTCTTTAAACAGGTAGCCCACGCCCAGCACCGCAATCCATACCGGGATCAGCCAGACGGAAATCGCCATCCCCGGGGTCATCAGCATAATCACCAGCACCGCCGCCATAAACAGCAGGCACAGCCAGTTGCCCAGCGGATAGAAGAGGGCCGGGAAACGCGTGACCACGCCCTGCTGCTTTTTGGCGCGACGGAATTTCATATGCGCGAGGCTGATCATCGCCCAGTTGATGACCAGGGCTGAGACCACCAGCGCCATCAGCAGACCGAAAGCAGATTCAGGCGCCAGGTAGTTGATCAGCACGCACAGCGCAGTGACCAGGGCCGAGACGAGAATGGTATTCACCGGCACGCCGCGTTTGTCGACGCTGAGCAGCGCTTTTGGCGCGTTGCCCTGCTGAGCAAGGCCGAACAGCATACGGCTGTTGCAGTACACGCAGCTGTTATAAACCGACAGTGCTGCCGTCAGCACCACCACGTTCAGAGCGTTTGCCACCAGCGTATCGCCAAGTTCATGGAAGATCAGGACGAACGGACTGGTGTCCGCGGTGACGCGGGTCCACGGCAGCAGGGAGAGCAGCACCGCCAGCGAACCAACATAGAAGATCAGAATACGGTAAATAACCTGATTGGTGGCTTTAGGAATGCTTTGCTCCGGATTATCCGCTTCCGCGGCGGTGATGCCCACCAGCTCCAGGCCGCCAAAGGAGAACATGATGATCGCCATCATCATCACCAGCCCGTAAAAGCCGTGCGGCAGGAAGCCCCCCTGGTCCCACAGGTTACGTACCGTCGCCTGCGGGCCGCCGTTGCCGCTGAACAGCAGCCAGCCGCCGAACAAAATCATCGCCACTACGGCGACCACTTTGATAATCGCGAACCAGAATTCCATTTCACCGAACACTTTGACATTGGTCAGGTTAATGGCGTTGATGGCGATGAAGAAGACCGCCGCCGAGGCCCAGGTAGGGATTTCCGGCCACCAGAACTGGATATATTTGCCAACGGCGGTCAGTTCCGCCATGGCCACCAGGACATACAGTACCCAGTAGTTCCAGCCGGAGGCGAAGCCGGCAAAACCGCCCCAGTATTTGTAAGCAAAGTGGCTAAATGAGCCGGCCACCGGCTCTTCCACCACCATTTCGCCCAGCTGACGCATGATCAGGAAAGCGATAAAACCGGCGATAGCGTAACCAAGAATGATACCCGGGCCGGCGGACTGAATGACGGACGCGCTCCCCAGAAACAGGCCGGTGCCGATAGCCCCGCCCAGCGCGATGAGCTGAATGTGACGGTTTTTCAGGCCGCGCTTCAGCCGATCGCCGTGCTGTTGACCTTCCATATGAAACCTCGTGTGTGGTTATTTTTTGTGTACGTCATCCGTCAGGTTGCTGCTTCACTGCTGTCCCTGCCTGAAAGCATAGCCAGCGAAAATTTTGGCGAAGTGGCCCACTTTTTACCTGAGTGATGGCGCGCACATATTGTTGTGTTTGTGTATTCAGGAACTTCCGTTTCTGTATTGTTTTATTTACGGAAGGCTGTGTGGTAATTCCTAAAAAGGCCTTTCGTCTCCGGCAGAATAGTGGTAAGCGCGTTTGAATGCACCTGCTTTATCAAGGGATGATGACGATGTGTCTAAAAAGACATCAATAGTCACAATCTGTCGTATTTTGATGCATGCTGCTTTGTCATTATTTATTCACTTTAAATGACTTTTTATTTATTTATTGCAGCGTTGAATCGGTTCAGAAAGCGTAATTTTTCGTTTCTATAAAGTTAAGGCTACCTCTTTGTGAGTAAACGTAACATTTGTGCAAGGTTACATTTCTGAAATGTTATTTCTGTAAGGTTGTTAAAATGTCCCGGGTTTACTGATTTCAATCAAAACCTGTATGGACAGAAGGTGAATACTTTGTTACTTTAGCGCTACGAACTTTAAATTGGTAAGACCAATTGACTCCGGGCTAATGGCAGAGACAGGGAATATGGCCTACAGCAAAATCCGCCAACCAAAATTATCCGATGTGATAGAGCAGCAGCTGGAGTTTCTGATTCTTGAGGGGACCTTGCGCCCCGGTGAAAAACTCCCGCCAGAACGCGAACTGGCTAAACAGTTCGACGTTTCCCGCCCCTCGCTGCGTGAGGCGATTCAACGCCTCGAAGCCAAGGGCTTGTTGCTTCGTCGTCAGGGAGGTGGAACGTTTGTTCAGAGCCGCCTGTGGCAGAGCTTCAGCGATCCGCTGGTTGAGCTGCTGTCCGATCACCCTGAATCCCAATTCGATCTGCTTGAGACCCGTCACGCGCTGGAAGGCATCGCGGCCTATTACGCGGCGCTGCGCAGCAATGATGAGGATCGCGACCGTATCCGTGAGCTGCATCAGGCTATTGAACGCGCTCAGCAGTCGGGCGATTTGGACGCAGAGTCCGGCGCCGTCGTCCAGTATCAAATCGCCGTCACCGAGGCGGCACACAATGTGGTGTTGCTTCATCTGCTAAGGTGTATGGAGCCGATGTTGGCGCAAAACGTGCGTCAGAACTTTGAATTGCTGTATGCCCGGCGGGAAATGCTCCCGTTGGTCAGCAACCATCGCACTCGCATTTTCGAGGCGATAATGGCCGGGGAGCCGGAGCAGGCGCGTGAAGCGTCGCACCGTCACCTGGCGTTCATTGAGGAAATTTTGCTGGATCGTAGTCGTGAGCAGAGCCGTCGAGAGCGCTCACTGCGTCGTTTACAGCAACGAAAGGACGAGAACTCCGGTTCTTAAGCGCCATTTTTAGAGCGCGGCAACTAAACGCAGAACCTGTCTTATTGAATTTTTGGTTGTTCCAGCGTGAAGAACGAAGAGTTCAATGGGACAGGTTCCAGATTAATCAACGATTAGATAGATAAGGAATACCCCCATGTCAGAACGTTTACACAATGACGTGGATCCGATCGAAACTCGCGACTGGCTACAGGCGATCGAATCGGTCATCCGTGAAGAAGGTGTTGAGCGCGCTCAGTATCTGATTGACCAACTCCTTTCTGAAGCCCGTAAAGGCGGAGTGAAGGTTGCTGCAGGCGCTTCCGCCGGCAACTACGTCAACACTATTGCCGTTGAAGATGAGCCGGAATACCCGGGCAATCTGGATCTGGAACGTCGCATTCGTTCTGCGATTCGCTGGAACGCCATCATGACCGTTCTGCGCGCGTCGAAAAAAGATCTCGAACTGGGCGGCCACATGGCGTCCTATCAGTCTTCCGCGACCTTCTACGAAGTCTGCTTCAACCACTTCTTCCGTGCGCGCACTGAGAAAGATGGCGGCGATCTGGTGTACTTCCAGGGTCACATCTCTCCGGGCGTATATGCACGTGCGTTCCTGGAAGGCCGTCTGACCGAAGAGCAGATGGACAACTTCCGCCAGGAAGTTCACGGCAAGGGTCTGTCCTCTTATCCGCACCCGAAACTGATGCCGGAATTCTGGCAGTTCCCGACCGTATCCATGGGTCTGGGGCCGTTGGGCGCTATCTATCAGGCCAAATTCCTGAAATATCTGGAACACCGCGGTCTGAAAGACACCTCCGAACAAACCGTTTACGCCTTCCTGGGCGACGGCGAGATGGATGAGCCGGAATCAAAAGGCGCTATCACCATCGCCACCCGTGAAAAACTGGACAACCTGGTCTTCGTCATCAACTGCAACCTGCAGCGTCTGGACGGCCCGGTCACCGGTAACGGCAAAATCATTAACGAACTGGAAGGCATCTTCGGTGGTGCTGGCTGGAACGTTATCAAGGTTATCTGGGGCGGCCGTTGGGATGAGCTGCTGCGTAAAGACACCAGCGGTAAGCTGATTCAGCTGATGAACGAAACCGTTGACGGCGACTACCAGACCTTCAAATCCAAAGACGGCGCTTACGTTCGTGAGCACTTCTTCGGCAAATATCCGGAAACCGCTGCCCTGGTCGCTGACTGGACTGACGAGCAGATCTGGGCTCTGAACCGCGGTGGTCACGATCCGAAGAAAGTCTACGCTGCATTGAAGAAAGCGCAGGAGACCAAAGGTCAGCCGACCGTGATCCTGGCGCATACCATTAAAGGTTATGGTATGGGCGATACCGCTGAAGGTAAGAACATCGCGCACCAGGTTAAGAAAATGAACATGGACGGTGTTCGCTACGTCCGCGATCGTTTCAATGTGCCGGTGGCGGATGCCGATCTCGAAAAACTGCCGTACGTAACCTTCCCGGAGGGTTCCGAAGAGCACACTTACCTGCACGCTCAGCGTCAGAAGCTGAACGGCTATCTGCCGACTCGTCAGCCGAAGTTCACTGAGAAACTCGAGCTGCCGACCCTGGCCGACTTCAGCGCGCTGCTGGAAGAGCAAAACAAAGAAATCTCTACCACTATCGCTTTCGTTCGCGCCCTGAACGTGATGCTGAAGAACAAGTCGATCAAAGATCGTCTGGTGCCGATCATCGCCGACGAAGCGCGTACCTTCGGTATGGAAGGTCTGTTCCGTCAGATCGGTATTTACAGCCCGAACGGCCAGCAGTATACCCCGCAGGACCGTGAGCAGGTTGCTTACTACAAAGAAGACGAGAAAGGCCAGATTCTGCAGGAAGGGATCAACGAGCTGGGCGCAGGCGCATCCTGGCTGGCTGCTGCGACCTCTTACAGCACCAACAACCTGCCGATGATCCCGTTCTACATCTACTACTCGATGTTCGGCTTCCAGCGTATCGGCGATCTGTGCTGGGCGGCTGGCGATCAGCAGGCTCGCGGCTTCCTGATTGGCGGGACTTCCGGTCGTACTACCCTGAACGGCGAAGGTCTGCAGCACGAAGATGGTCACAGCCACATTCAGTCGCTGACTATCCCGAACTGTATCTCTTACGACCCGGCGTACGCCTATGAAGTGGCTGTCATCATGCATGATGGTCTGGTCCGTATGTACGGCGAAGCGCAAGAGAACGTTTACTACTACATCACTACGCTGAACGAAAACTACCACATGCCGGCCATGCCGGAAGGCGCCGAGGAAGGTATCCGTAAAGGTATCTACAAACTCGAAACCATCGAAGGTAGCAAAGGTAAAGTTCAGCTGCTGGGCTCCGGTTCTATCCTGCGTCACGTGCGTGAAGCAGCGCAGATCCTGGCGAAAGACTACGGCGTGGGTTCCGACGTGTATAGCGTTACCTCCTTCACCGAACTGGCGCGTGATGGCCAGGATTGCGAACGCTGGAACATGCTGCACCCGCTGGAAACCCCGCGCGTGCCGTATATCGCTCAGGTAATGAACGACGCTCCGGCAGTGGCATCCACTGACTATATGAAACTGTTCGCTGAGCAGGTTCGTACTTACGTACCGGCTGATGATTACCGCGTACTGGGTACCGATGGCTTCGGTCGTTCCGACAGCCGTGAAAACCTGCGTCACCACTTCGAAGTCGATGCTTCCTATGTGGTCGTAGCAGCGCTGGGCGAACTGGCTAAACGTGGTGAAATCGATAAGAAAGTGGTGGCTGACGCTATCGCGAAATTCGACATCGATGCAGAAAAAGTTAACCCGCGTCTGGCGTAAGAGGTAAAAGAATAATGGCTATCGAAATCAAAGTACCGGACATCGGGGCTGATGAAGTTGAAATCACCGAGATCCTGGTCAAAGTTGGCGACAAAGTAGAAGCTGAACAGTCGCTGATCACCGTAGAAGGCGACAAAGCCTCTATGGAAGTCCCGTCTCCGCAGGCTGGCGTCGTGAAAGAGATTAAAGTCTCCGTCGGCGACAAAACCGAGACTGGCAAACTGATTATGATTTTCGATTCCGCCGAAGGTGCAGCCGCCGCTGCACCTGCGCAGGAAGAGAAGAAAGAAGCCGCTCCGGCCGCCGCTGCTCCAGCGGCTGCCGCGGCAGCGAAAGAAGTTCACGTCCCGGATATCGGCGGCGATGAAGTCGAAGTCACCGAGATCATGGTTAAAGTGGGCGACACCATCGCCGCTGAGCAATCCCTGATCACCGTAGAAGGCGATAAAGCCTCTATGGAAGTTCCGGCGCCGTTCGCCGGTACCGTCAAAGAGATCAAAATCAATACCGGCGATAAAGTTTCCACCGGCTCCCTGATTATGATCTTCGAAGTGGCGGGCGCTGCGCCTGCAGCCGCTCCGGCACAGGCTGCCGCGCCGGCTGCTGCGGCTCCGGCTGCCGCAGCAGGCGTGAAAGATGTTAACGTCCCGGACATCGGCGGCGACGAAGTTGAAGTCACCGAAGTGATGGTTAAAGTCGGCGATAAAGTCGCGGCGGAACAGTCCCTGATCACCGTAGAGGGCGACAAAGCCTCTATGGAAGTTCCGGCGCCGTTCGCGGGTACCGTTAAAGAGATCAAAATCAGCACCGGCGATAAAGTCAAAACCGGTTCCCTGATCATGGTCTTCGAAGTGGAAGGCGCTGCGCCTGCCGCCGCTCCGGCTCAGGCTGCTGCACCGGCACCAGCTGCTGCCCCGGCTCAGGCCGCTAAGCCTGCCGCTGCGCCGGCTGCGAAAGCAGAAGGTAAAAGCGAATTCGCTGAAAACGATGCCTACGTTCACGCGACCCCGCTGATTCGCCGCCTGGCGCGCGAGTTCGGTGTTAACCTGGCGAAAGTGAAAGGCACCGGCCGTAAAGGTCGTATCCTGCGCGAAGACGTTCAGGCCTACGTGAAAGACGCGGTTAAACGCGCTGAATCCGCACCGGCGGCTGCCGCTGGCGGCGGTATCCCGGGCATGCTGCCGTGGCCGAAGGTTGACTTCAGCAAGTTTGGCGAAGTCGAAGAAGTGGAGCTGGGTCGTATCCAGAAAATCTCTGGCGCCAACCTGAGCCGTAACTGGGTGATGATCCCGCACGTTACCCACTTCGACAAAACCGATATCACCGATCTGGAAGCGTTCCGCAAGCAGCAGAATGCCGAAGCTGAGAAGCGTAAACTGGACGTGAAATTCACTCCAGTGGTCTTCATCATGAAAGCGGTTGCCGCTGCGCTTGAGCAGATGCCGCGCTTCAACAGCTCGCTCTCCGAAGATGGTCAGCGCCTGACGCTGAAGAAATACATCAACATCGGTGTGGCGGTGGATACCCCGAACGGTCTGGTGGTTCCGGTCTTCAAAGACGTGAACAAGAAGAGCATCACCGAGCTGTCTCGTGAATTGACCACCATCTCGAAGAAAGCGCGCGATGGCAAACTGACGGCTGGCGAAATGCAGGGCGGTTGCTTCACCATCTCCAGCATCGGCGGCCTGGGTACCACCCACTTCGCGCCGATTGTTAACGCGCCGGAAGTGGCCATCCTCGGCGTGTCTAAGTCCGCGATGGAGCCGGTATGGAATGGTAAAGAGTTTGTGCCGCGCCTGATGCTGCCGATCTCTCTGTCCTTCGACCACCGCGTCATCGACGGTGCTGATGGTGCCCGCTTCATTACCATCATTAACAACACCCTGAGCGACATTCGCCGCCTGGTGATGTAATCGAGAAAGCCGGCCTGACGGCCGGCTTTTTTCTGATAACCTCAGGCTGTTGGGGATTATCAGCAACAAAGGACAAAATCGTTTGCCGTTTGTTGTTTAAAAATTGTTAACAATTTTGTAAAATACACGCGGATAGAACGTCCCGGTGGACTTGGGCGTAAGAATAATAGCGTCAGACCCGCCGGATATAAATTACAGAGGTCATGATGAGTACTGAAATCAAAACTCAGGTCGTGGTACTTGGGGCAGGCCCCGCAGGTTACTCTGCAGCCTTCCGTTGCGCTGATTTAGGTCTGGAAACCGTCATCGTAGAACGTTACAGCACCCTCGGTGGTGTTTGTCTGAACGTGGGTTGTATCCCTTCTAAAGCGCTGCTGCACGTGGCAAAAGTTATCGAAGAAGCGAAAGCGCTGGCCGAACACGGCATCGTTTTCGGCGAACCGAAAACTGACATTGACAAGATCCGCACCTGGAAAGAAAAAGTCATCACTCAGCTGACCGGTGGTCTGGCTGGCATGGCCAAAGGTCGTAAAGTGAAGGTGGTTAACGGTCTGGGTAAATTTACCGGCGCTAACACCCTGGAAGTGGAAGGCGAAAACGGCAAAACCGTGATCAACTTCGACAACGCTATCATCGCGGCGGGTTCCCGTCCGATTCAGCTGCCGTTTATCCCGCATGAAGATCCGCGCGTATGGGACTCCACCGACGCGCTGGAACTGAAATCTGTACCGAAACGCATGCTGGTGATGGGCGGCGGTATCATCGGTCTGGAAATGGGTACCGTATACCATGCGCTGGGTTCAGAGATTGACGTGGTGGAAATGTTCGACCAGGTTATCCCGGCTGCCGACAAAGACGTGGTGAAAGTCTTCACCAAACGCATCAGCAAGAAATTTAACCTGATGCTGGAAACCAAAGTGACTGCCGTTGAAGCGAAAGAAGACGGTATTTACGTTTCCATGGAAGGTAAAAAAGCACCGGCGGAAGCGCAGCGTTACGACGCAGTGCTGGTCGCTATCGGCCGCGTACCGAATGGTAAAAACCTCGATGCAGGTAAAGCTGGCGTGGAAGTTGACGATCGCGGCTTCATCCGCGTTGACAAACAAATGCGCACCAACGTGCCGCACATCTTTGCTATCGGCGATATCGTCGGTCAGCCGATGCTGGCGCACAAAGGTGTCCATGAAGGCCACGTTGCCGCAGAAGTTATCTCCGGTCTGAAACACTACTTCGATCCGAAAGTGATCCCATCCATCGCCTACACTGAACCAGAAGTGGCATGGGTCGGTCTGACCGAGAAAGAAGCGAAAGAGAAAGGCATCAGCTACGAAACCGCCACCTTCCCGTGGGCTGCTTCCGGCCGTGCTATCGCTTCTGACTGCGCAGATGGTATGACCAAACTGATCTTCGACAAAGAGACCCACCGTGTTATCGGCGGCGCGATTGTCGGCACCAACGGCGGCGAGCTGCTGGGTGAGATCGGCCTGGCTATCGAGATGGGCTGTGACGCTGAAGACATCGCCCTGACCATCCACGCTCACCCGACTCTGCACGAGTCCGTTGGCCTGGCGGCGGAAGTGTTCGAAGGCAGCATCACCGACCTGCCAAACGCCAAAGCGAAGAAAAAGTAACTTTTTCTTTCAGGAAAAAAGCATAAGCGGCTCCGGGAGCCGCTTTTTTTATGCCTGATGTTTAGAACTATGTCACTGTTCATAAACCGCTACACCTCATACATACTTTGAAAATAGTCACTCAGTAAACTTATAGGTAGTTAACGATATCGATGAGGTGTGAGATGAAACGCTTTTTAACCACAGCGCTGGTCGCTGCAACGTTTTTTACCGGTGTGGCTTACGCCGCTGACGCCAACATTCCCTGGGCGGACAACAGCGGCGGTACGGAAACGACCCACATTGCGGCGATGGGCCAGGATCTGAATGCCCAGCATCAGCAGGTGACGAAGACCAATGAGGGGGTATGGGCGGCGAATTCCGGTAGCATCAGCGCTGACGAAGCGGCATTATCCAGCACAAAACCAGCCTTTGCCGGCGATCCTTCTCTGATGCCTCACCAGGGCTAAGTGAATGAAAACGCCCGGTTGCGTGAGTGCAACCGGGCGTTTTTTTTAAGGTTCTGCCACCTGCCAGCCGGCGTCAGCGTCGGGGGTAAAGCGCGTTATCTCCTGTGCCTTTGCGGCGCTCTCTTCACCGAGATTGGCCTGATAGACCCTATCCTGTTGATCGATCATAAAGCTCATCACGCCGGTTTCACCCCAGGCTATCGGCCAGGCCAGCAAGGCGACGCTCTGGTCATCGCGACCGGCGATAATTCGAAAGCGATAGCCATGGTAGCCGCTACCGGGCACCGTCGGGCTAAAGGCCGGACCGAGCGGGCTTGGCGCTTCGCCCGGCGAAGTTGGCCAGTACAAGCCATCTTTTTTGCCTTCGCTACTGATGATTTTCTGCGCCCAGCGGTGGTTCAGATGATAATAGTCCTGCTGGGCATCAACATAGGCATGCATTGCGGCGATCGCCGAAAGCTCATTGCGGCCGATGGCGCGGGTGAGGATCTCCTCTTCGCCAGCGGCCATATCAAAGCGCCATCCCTCAGACGCTTTTACGATAGGCACGGGCAGACGCCATGCCTCGCTACCGACATCGAGCCAGGCTTTGTCACCCTGCTGGATGATGACATGTTTCACCTGCCAGTCGCGTTGAAAGCGATCGACGGCGGCAGGGTCGATCCCGTCCGTGGGTAAAAACTGCTGCCAGTTATCGCCGAGTACTTCGCTCAGCGCGGCTTCATTAGGCTGGCTGATCGCTTCGGCCAGCGCAGTTGCGGCCTGTTCCGGCGTGGCAAACTGCTGTTGGGCGAAGGCGGCAAGCGGCGACAGCATTAACGTAAACAGGGCAACGGATAATGGGTTTCTCATTCTGCTCATCCTTAGCGGCGACGCAGTTCATGGTGCTCGGAAAGACGTTCTCTGGCGCCATCGCGTAACTCGCGGTTTACGCCGGAAAACTGGCGGCTCTGCAGTCCTCGTTCCTGCTGCGCTTGCCAGGAGGGGGCGCGGCTTTCGTTGCCGCTAAGGGCGTTGGCGCGCAGATGGCTGAGCGTCTGCTGACGCTGGGCTGGCGTGGCGGACTGGAACTGCTGCCGGCGCTGCTGCTGCTGAGGTGTGCGGTTCTGCTCGTGGCTCCTGGCGGCTTCTCGACGCTGCTGTTGCTGCGGCGTGGGGTTTTTCAGCTGCGTTTTTGCCGCCTCGCGACGCTGCTGTTGGGTCGGCGTACTGTCGTAACCGCGGTAATTACTGCGTTGGGTGGCTTGCTTCAGCTGCGCTGAGGCCGCCTGACGCTGGGCGTCGCGTGAGGTGTTGTTTGCCGCCAGGTTGCCCGCTGTGGCCGTCGGTACGTTATGCTGCAGCTGGGTCATCGCTGCCTGGCGCTGCGCTTCGCGATCGACTGGCGCATGTTGGGTCGCGCTCAGTCCGCCGGAAACGTTGGTCTGATGGAAGCGCTGAGCTACCGTATTATCGGGATACGGTGTGTGTCCGCGATAGGCAGGATTGTGCTGCCAGTTAACGTGGTTTCCCGGCAGGTTTTCTCCTGTTATATGATTGAAATTATTTACATTAATATTGATGTTATCGCCATTATGCGAGTAATCGCCGTGGTGGTAGTCGTCATCGTGATGGTGATGGTCATCATCATCCCAGTCGATACTGCTGAACAGCGCCCAGGTGGTGGCCACGCCGAGGCTGTACCCGAAGCCTTTGACGAAGCTATCGGTAAACTGCTCCCCGGGAGGGGGCGGCAGATAGACCGGCGGATAGGCGCTGTTCGGCCAGGTACCATAGACGGTGGAGGGGTTATAGCTGGGAACATAGACCACCTGTGGATTGGTCGGCTCTATTTTAATGACCTGCGTGGGCGCAGGCGCCGCTGTGTGGGCGGTTGCGGTTGCTGCCGTGCTGCTGCTGGCTGAAACCGGTGCGGCAGGGGTGACAATCACTTTCTGCTGCGGTGTGGATTTCAGCGTCCCGGTTTGTTGGGCAATGGCGCGCAGGCGCTGCACTGAATCCATCACATCATGCGGCTGGGCCAAAAACGCATTGCCAAGATTTTCCACCCAGGGCGGATTCTCGCCCATCATCGCCAGCAGGGCAGGGAAAGCGACAAGAGATTTGACGCTAGGGTCCCACGGCTGGCTGGCAACCGCCTGCACGGCCGCATCCCCTTTCATCGCGGGGTTATCCTGGGACCACTGGACCGCCTGCAGGACGTTGTCGGGATAAGTGGAGGCCATCAACACCTGCGACAGCAGGCTGTCCGGGTAGAGCGCGATAGGGGCGACCCACTGATCAATTTGCGCCTGGGTGTAAGTGGCGGCCACCGGCTGTGTCGTCGACGCTGCGGGCGCTGGCGCTTGCTGCGCAGGCGGTTCAGCGATCGTCGCTGGGGTTCGGCTTTGCACATAGAGTGTTCCTGCCGCCGCGAGTAAGCCAGCGCTACAGAGCAGGGCGATAATATGGGGTTTGAACGGCAGTGACATGGAAACTCCTGACCCAAAAAGTAACCCATCTCGCTAAAGTATCTGCGAAAACGGCGCGTTTGCTGAGTATAAGTAAGCGGTATGGCTTTTTATTGATTATTGTTGGGATCGGCCCGTGGCGTTGTACGCGGAAAGGAATTTTTGTCGTGGGATTTGAACAGAAAGCCTGCAATATCCTGCCCTTAACGATTCAGCTAAATTTTAATGTTGCTTTTTTGTAAACAGATTAACACCTTTCAAAAATCCTGCTATGCTGCCGACGCGGTATCGGGCATTTACCCTACAAACTGCTGTCTCACAGGAGCGTGAAGAAAATCGCCCAGCCACTAAATCCTTCAAGATGCGTCACGCGGCAAGCTAAGCCAGGACAGAGGCAGATTGATTGAAGACGTGTAGGCCGCATTATGACAATGAGAGCGAGGAGAACCGTCGTGCTAGAAGAATACCGTAAGCACGTAGCTGAGCGTGCCGCCATGGGGATTGTTGCCAAACCCTTAGATGCAACCCAAATGGCCGCGCTGGTAGAACTGCTGAAAAACCCGCCTGCGGGCGAAGAAGAATTCCTGTTAGACCTGCTGATTAACCGTGTACCGCCGGGCGTCGACGAAGCCGCCTATGTTAAAGCTGGATTCCTTGCCGCGATCGCCAAAGGCGAAGCGACCTCCCCCCTGGTTACCCCTGAAAAAGCCGTTGAACTGCTGGGCACCATGCAGGGCGGTTACAATATCCATCCGCTGATCGATGCGCTGGACGACGCGAAACTGGCGCCGATTGCCGCGAAAGCGCTCTCCCACACCCTGCTGATGTTCGATAACTTCTACGACGTGGAAGAGAAAGCTAAAGCGGGTAACGAGCATGCTAAACAGGTTATGCAATCCTGGGCTGATGCCGAATGGTTCCTGAACCGTCCGCAGCTGGCAGAGAAAATCACTGTTACCGTCTTCAAGGTCACCGGCGAAACGAACACCGATGATCTCTCTCCGGCGCCGGATGCGTGGTCGCGCCCGGATATCCCGCTGCATGCGCTGGCAATGCTCAAAAACCCCCGCGAAGGCATTGAGCCGGATCAGCCGGGCGTGGTTGGCCCAATCAAACAGATCGAAGCCCTGCAGCAGAAAGGCTACCCGCTGGCCTACGTCGGCGACGTGGTCGGGACCGGTTCTTCACGTAAATCCGCCACCAACTCGGTGCTGTGGTTTATGGGCGACGATATCCCGAACGTGCCGAACAAGCGCGGCGGCGGCCTGTGTCTGGGCGGTAAAATCGCGCCAATTTTCTTCAACACCATGGAAGATGCGGGCGCGCTGCCTATCGAAGTTGATGTGTCTAACCTGAACATGGGCGACGTAATCGACGTTTACCCGTTCAAAGGCGAAGTGCGTAACCACGAGACCAACGAACTGCTGGCCAGCTTCGAGCTGAAAACCGATGTGCTGATCGACGAAGTGCGCGCCGGCGGCCGTATTCCGCTGATCATCGGTCGCGGTCTGACCACCAAAGCGCGTGAAGCGCTGGGCCTGCCGCACAGCGATGTCTTCCGTCAGGCGAAAGACGTGGCGGAAAGCACCCGCGGCTTCTCGCTGGCGCAGAAAATGGTTGGCCGCGCCTGCGGCGTTGCCGGTATCCGTCCGGGCGCTTATTGCGAACCGAAAATGACCTCCGTCGGTTCTCAGGACACCACCGGTCCAATGACCCGTGATGAGCTGAAAGACCTGGCGTGCCTGGGCTTCTCTGCAGACCTGGTGATGCAGTCCTTCTGCCACACCGCGGCCTACCCGAAGCCGGTTGACGTTACCACGCACCACACTCTGCCGGACTTCATCATGAACCGCGGCGGTGTTTCTCTGCGTCCGGGCGATGGCGTGATTCACTCCTGGCTGAACCGCATGCTGCTGCCGGATACCGTGGGTACCGGCGGTGACTCCCACACCCGTTTCCCAATCGGCATCTCCTTCCCGGCAGGCTCTGGTCTGGTGGCCTTCGCCGCCGCGACCGGCGTGATGCCGCTGGATATGCCGGAATCGGTGCTGGTGCGTTTCAAAGGTAAAATGCAGCCGGGGATCACCCTGCGTGACCTGGTCCACGCCATCCCGCTGTACGCCATCAAGCAGGGCCTGCTGACCGTGGAGAAGAAAGGTAAGAAAAACATCTTCTCTGGTCGCATCCTCGAGATCGAAGGTCTGCCGGATCTGAAAGTCGAGCAGGCGTTCGAGTTGACCGATGCCTCGGCGGAGCGTTCTGCCGCCGGCTGCACCATCAAGCTGAATAAAGAGCCGATCGTTGAGTATCTGAACTCCAACATCGTTCTGCTGAAGTGGATGATCGCCGAAGGCTACGGCGACCGCCGTACCCTGGAGCGTCGTATCCAGGGCATGGAAAAATGGCTGGCGGATCCGCAGCTGCTGGAAGCCGATGCTGACGCGGAATACGCGGCAGTGATCGACATCGATCTGGCGGATATTAAAGAGCCGATTCTGTGCGCGCCGAACGATCCGGACGATGCCCGCCTGCTGTCTGATGTGCAGGGCGAGAAGATCGACGAAGTGTTCATCGGCTCCTGCATGACCAACATCGGCCACTTCCGTGCCGCCGGTAAGCTGCTGGATAGCCACAAAGGCCAACTGCCGACTCGCCTGTGGGTGGCGCCGCCAACCCGTATGGATGCCGCGCAGCTGACCGAAGAAGGCTACTATAGCGTGTTTGGTAAGAGCGGGGCGCGTATCGAAATCCCTGGCTGTTCCCTGTGTATGGGTAACCAGGCGCGCGTGGCCGACGGCGCGACGGTGGTTTCCACCTCTACCCGTAACTTCCCGAACCGTTTAGGTACCGGCGCTAACGTCTATCTGGCCTCTGCCGAACTGGCAGCGGTGGCTTCGCTGCTCGGCAAACTGCCGACGCCGGAAGAGTACCAGACCTTCGTGGCGCAGGTGGATAAGACGGCGGAAGATACCTACCGTTATCTGAACTTCAACCAGCTGGATCAGTACACTGAAAAAGCTGACGGCGTGATCTTCCAGACCGCGGTGTAAACCATTCGGTCAGCCCGGCTGACCGTTTGGCGATAAACTCTCCAATGCCCGGTGAACATTGCATCACCGGGCATTTTTATTTCCAAACCTCCCGCCCGCTACGCTTTTTTTCTTTCTGTCTGCTGCGATAATTACTGCATGGGTACAGTGCAGCGGTGACGCATTGCCCTTGCAGAGGAAAAGACTATGGATTACGAATTTCTGCGCGATATTACCGGAGTGGTAAAGGTGCGAATGTCGATGGATCACGAGGCGATTGGCCACTGGTTCAACGAGGAGGTGAAAGGCAATCTTGCTCTGCTGGACGAAGTGGAGCAGGCTGCGCGCACCGTGAAGGGCAGCGAGCGTTCCTGGCAGCGTGCCGGGCATGAATATACGCTGTGGCTGGATGGCGAAGAGGTGATGATCCGCGCCAATCAGCTGGAGTTTTCCGGCGACGAAATCGAGGAGGGGATGAGCTACTACGACGAAGAAAGTCTCTCTCTGTGCGGTGTTGAGGATTTCCTGCAGGTGGTCGCCGCCTATCGTGAGTTTATGCAGCAGCGTTAATGACGCCTTTTATGTCGGGTGGCGCAGAACTACAGGCCCGGCAAGCAAAAGCGCCGCCGGGCATTTCATAGATTACACGGCAGGAATATTGCGGCCGTAGTAAATCTCGCGCATCTCTTTCCATAGCAGGTCGGTAATGACCTTGCGCTCTTCGGCAGTCAACTCTTCCGGTCGGGTATGGAACATGTAGTGCTTAAGGTCGAACTCCTTGAGCAACATTTTGGTATGGAAGATATTTTCCTGATAAACGTTGACGTCGACCATGTCATACAACGACTTCATATCGTCGGACATAAAGTTCTGAATCGAATTGATTTCATGATCGATAAAATGCTTCATCCCATTGATATCGCGGGTAAAGCCGCGCACACGGTAGTCAATGGTCACAATGTCCGATTCCAGCTGGTGAATCAGATAGTTCAGCGCTTTAAGCGGGGAAATGACGCCGCACGTTGAAACTTCGATATCGGCGCGGAAGGTGCACAGGCCGCCCTCCGGATGGCTCTCCGGGTAGGTATGCACGCAGATATGGCTCTTATCGAGATGGGCGACCACGGTTTCCGGTAGCGGGCCAGGATGTTCGGTCTGGTCAATCAGCTTGGGATCGACAGGCTCTTCGCTGACCAGAATGGTCACGCTGGCGCCCTGGGGTTCATAATCCTGACGGGCGATATTCAGGATATTGGCGCCAATAATAGAACAGGTTTCTGTCAGGATCTCCGTCAGGCGATTGGCATTATAGAGTTCGTCGATATAGGCGATGTAGCCGTCGCGCTCTTCTGCCGTTTTGGCGTAACAGATATCGTAGATACAAAAACTCAGGCTTTTGGTCAGGTTGTTAAAGCCGTGCAGCTTCAATTTTTTCAATTTAGTTCACCCCCTTATTTCGCGTCACGGTGCGGACAGAGCATCATGCAGATATTGTGGTAAGGCGAAGGCCGCCGTATGGATTGCCGGATTGTAGTAACGGCAGGTCAGGTTGGCTTTGTGAAAGCGCGCCTGAATGATTTCGCTGGAGAGATGGCGCAGCGCCTCATTGTCGCTCGCCCAGGCAAAGGTCATGATCCCGCCGTAATAGGTTGGAATTGCCGCCTGGTAGAAGCTGACGTCACGAAAATAGTGGCTTAGCTTGCGATGGCTGCCTACCGCTTCATCCTGTTGCAGGAAGCAGACGCCATTCTGGGCAACAAAGATCCCACCCGGGTTCAGGCAGCGTTTGCAGCCTTCATAAAAAGCCGAGGTGAACAGGCTTTCTCCCGGGCCGATAGGGTCGGTACAGTCCGAAATGATCACGTCAAACGTTTGCGTCGTCTGATTAACAAAATTGACGCCATCATCAATCACCAGCGTAAAGCGCGGATCGTCATAGGCGCCGGCGTTATGGTTCGGCAGGTACTGGCGGCAGAATGAAACTACCCCGGCGTCGATTTCCACCATGGTGATGGTTTCGATGCTACGGTGACGAGAGACTTCGCGCAGCATCGCGCCATCGCCGCCGCCAATGATTAACACATGCTTCGCGTTGCCGTGAGCCAGCAGCGGCACATGGGTCATCATTTCGTGATAGATGAACTCGTCGCGTTCGGTGGTTTGTACGACGCCATCCAGCGCCATCACCCGGCCAAAGGCGCGGTTATCAAAGATGATCAGATCCTGATGATCGGTTTTTTCGTGGTACAGCACGTTATCAACGCTAAAATACTGACCAAAATGGTCATGCAGCGTTTCATGCCACAGTGGATTATCGGCCACGATAAGGCTCCTCCTTCGTTAACATCTGTTACACCCGTAAAACGAGTGCAACATCATAGACAACTATAGATGAGGATGCACGGCGGTTATTGCAGCAATGAGGCAGGAATAACAGCCACCGCCCCGGAAGGGCGGTGGAGAGGATGAGGCTATTTTGCCGGCTCGGGTTGGCTATCTACTATCCGCACGGAATAAACCATGGTGGCGCCTGGCGGGATTTTTGGCGGTAATCCTTTACTGCCATAGGCCTTTTCAGGCGGGACGACGAGCGTCACAGAGCCGTGGTTCTGTAGACGCTTCAGCGGTTCGCGAAACACCGGGGGATAGGCATCCAGCTTTTGCGTAAGCGCCTGATCTTTCGCTTCCATATCGTTGATCACCGTCCCGTCCGTCAGCATCTCTTTGATCACCACGGTAACCAGGTCATTACCGCTTATTTTTCCTTTACCCGGGTAATCGACGCGGCTGTAGACGCCCTCTTTAAAAACCACATCTTTTTTGCGCGCAAACGCCTGCTGATATTTCTTGCCGGCACTGATGTTTTTCTGCTCTATTTTATTCAGGTTCTGAAAAACCTGCTGCGACACATCAAACAGCGCCTTGTTACGTTCCTGCTCTCCGAGACGAAGCTGGCCGCGAAAGGCATCTTCGATGCCCTGCAGCACCAGGCCTGCGTCGACGGTAACTCCCTGAGTGCGACGGGTGGTAAGGACGTTGAGCGCCTCGCTTCCCATCGAGGCGCCGATCGCATAAGCCTGCTGTTCTCCTGATGCGCTGAGTTTGGCAGCGGCGCTCTCGCCGCTGCGCGTTTTGGACTGTACAGAAAGCTGCGTTCTCAGCAGTTCGATTTCATCTTCTTTCATCCGTAGCTGGGCGTTGTCTTTATCCGCCTGCAGGCGATAGGCTGCCACTATGGCCGCCATCTCTGGTGGCTCATTTTTTGGCGCAGCGGCGTCGTTAGCGGGGCCATGCGGCGCTTTATCCGCGGCGGCCAGCCGGGTGGACAGCGATTGTTTATCGGCGTTAAGGGCTTTGACCTGATCGAGGGCAGCCTGCTGCGTCTTTTCCGCAGCGGCGAGGCGAATAGTCAGCGACTGCTTATCGGCGTTAAGGGCCTTAACCTGCTCGAGGACGGCCTGTTTCTCTTTTTCCGCGGCGGCCAGCCGGGTCGCCAGCGGCTGTTTGTCAGCGTTAAGCGCTTTAGCCTGGTCAAGAGCGGCCTGCTGCGCCTTCTCCGCAGCGGCGAGACGAATAGTCAGCGACTGCTTATCGGCGTTAAGGGCTTTAACCTGCTCGAGGACGGCCTGTTTCTCTTTTTCCGCGGCGGCCAGCCGGGTCGCCAGCGGCTGTTTGTCAGCGTTAAGCGCTTTAGCCTGGTCAAGAGCGGCCTGCTGCGCCTTCTCCGCAGCGGCGAGGCGAATAGTCAGCGACTGTTTATCGGCGTTAAGGGCCTTAACCTGCTCGAGGACGGCCTGTTTCTCTTTTTCCGCGGCGGCCAGCCGGGTCGTCAGCGGCTGTTTGTCAGCGTTAAGCGCTTTGACCTGCTCAAGAGCGGCCTGTTTCTCTTTTTCCGTTGCGGCCAGTTGGGTCATTAGCGCGTGTTTATCTTTATTAAGCGTGGTAAAGCTGGCGCTGAGGCGTTTATTTTCAGCTTCGGCTTGCTGAATCTGCGTCGTTAATTGCTGGATCTGCTGACGCGCCGCGGCCTGGCTTTGCTGTAGATTATTATTCTGCACAACGCCTGCTTTTTTTATTAATGCCTCTTTTTCTGCAGTAGCGGCGCTTAAGGCGACCTGTAATTCATTAATTCTCTTATTCAACGCCGCTTGCTCATTCGCTCCGGCAGTATCCGTTTGCGGCGTAGCGGCAAGCTGTTTTTTTAATTGCTGTATAAGCTTATCTTTTTGTGCAATCGCCGCCTGCTGGCTGGTGATTCTTTTTTGTAATTGTGAGGTGTTGGTACCGGTTTTTTTATTATCTGCGCTCTGGCGGCTTTCTTGTGTTTGTTTTGCGCTTGCGGCGTCGTTTTTTTCTTGCGCCTGAGATTGCTGGGTTTGCTGTTGGGCGTAATCAAGAAAGGCCGGCGCGGCGCCGGCGGTGAAGGGGGTTGAAAGCGCCAGCGCAGCGACGAGCATCAGCAGGGGCGCGTTGAGGGTCAGCGTGGCGGCTCTGTTCATGGCTGTTTGCTTTCACCACGCTGTACCAGGCTATCGATTAGCGTTTTCTGGATATCGGCGCACAGTTTGATGGATTTAAACTGATACATGGAGTCAATGCCAAGCCGGGTAGGATCCGCCACTTTCTCGCGCACGCTATTGTATTGTGACGCCGCGCGCACTAAAGCGTTAAAGTCATTGCTGAGTTTAGTGGCTTGCTGTGGGTTAACCTCTTTTAGCGAATCCAGCGCCTGGCGACAGGATTCAATGCGCGCTTGTTCGCTGGCCGCCCGCTCCTGCTCTGCCTGCTGCTGTGACGTCAGCGGCGTGGCGATCGGTTTAACCGGCTGGCGGGAAGAGGTATTGCTACAGCCGGCTACTAACAGCGCGGCGAGTGGGATAACACGAAGAGTCAGCGAGATATTCACAATTTCAGTCCATGAAGTAGGTATATTTTTACCGGATTCTAGAAGGGTGCTTTTTATTTTGCAATATATGAATAATGATATTTTATTAGTTTTTTAGTCATTCTTCATTATTATGAGTTTACTTTATTTGGCAAATTGATAGGTTCGCAATTAAATAAGGTTTGTTTATATACAATAATAAATATAAATATTTAAAGGGGGAAATTGAAATGCTAAAGGCGCGGAGCGTTGCCGCCCGCGCAGGGAATTATTTAACGTAAGCCAGCAGGCTGAGCGAATCGCGGGCCAGCGCTTTACATTTTTTCGCCGTCGGAATGTTAATGCCGCTAAGATCGCGATAGCTGTCTTCGCCAAGCGCTTTCATGTTGTAGCTGTCATAGTTGCTCAGGTCCCACTGGTTCTGTTGGGCAAAGAACACCAGCGCGCGACGAATCTGCGTGTTGGGCAGGTTCTGGTAGCCACAGTCGTTTTTCAGAAACACAAAAACCGCGGTTAAATCAGCCATATCTTCCGCTTCGGATTCGCTGAGCGCGTAGCTGTTGGCGGAGAGAGCAAGCAGGCTGCCGAGTACCATTGTTCTGAAAAGCGTCTTCATTTTTTCTACCATTAGATCACCGACGCTTCAAATTAGCATACTTCTTTACACAGCGCCGATCTTTATTCTTACTCTTCTGCTTGACCTTCCCGTTACGGTAGGGTTTAAGCTCAAATATTCGCCCGCAGAATAAAAGGATGTGAATATGCAACGTCGAGACTTCCTCAAACTGACCGCCGCGGTCGGCATGGCCAGCGCATTGCCGTTATGGAGCCGGGCGGTCTTTGCCGCCAGTCGCCCGGCTCTGCCGATACCGTCGCTGTTAGCCGCCGATGCGCGCAACCGCATCGCGCTCAGGATCCAGGCGGGCAAAACGCGGTTTGGCGCCCTGAATGCCACTACCTGGGGCTACAACGGGTCGCTGCTGGGCCCTGCGCTGCAGTTGACGCAGGGGAAGACCGTCACGGTGGATATTACTAACCAGCTGGCGGAAGAGACCACGCTGCACTGGCATGGTCTGGAGGTACCGGGCGAGGTCGACGGGGGGCCACAGGGGGTTATCGCGCCGGGTGCCACCCGCACGGTAAGCTTCACGCCAACGCAGCGGGCGGCGACCTGCTGGTTTCATCCGCATCAGCATGGAAGCACCGGCCGGCAGGTGGCGATGGGCCTGGCCGGCCTGGTGCTGATCGAGGATGAAGAGAGCGGGCGCCTGCTGCTGCCTAAGCAGTGGGGAATCGATGATGTGCCGGTGATCGTCCAGGATAAGAAGTTCACCGCCGCCGGCGAGATCTACTATCAGCTGGATGTGATGAGCGCCGCCGTCGGCTGGTTTGGCGATACGCTACTGACCAATGGGGCCCTCTATCCCGAACATGCCTCGCCGCGCGGCTGGCTGCGCCTGCGCTTGCTGAACGGCTGTAATGCCCGTTCCCTCAATTTTGCCACCAGCGATAAGCGCCCGCTGTACGTAGTGGCCAGCGATGGCGGTCTGTTGGCCGAGCCGGTCAAGGTCGATGAATTGCCGGTCTTGATGGGGGAACGCTTTGAGGTGCTGGTGGACACCAGCGACGGTAAACCTTTCGATCTGGTGACTCTGCCGGTGAGCCAGATGGGCATGGCGATTGCGCCTTTTGATAAACCACAGCCGGTACTGCGCGTCCAGCCGCTGGTCATTCCCGCCTCCGGCAAGCTGCTGGATACTCTGGCCGCTCTCCCGGCGTTACCGTCCCTGACGGGGCTGACGCAGCGTCAGCTCCAGCTGTCGATGGATCCGATGCTCGACCGGATGGGCATGCAGGCGCTGATGGAGAAGTATGGCGACCAGGCGATGGCCGGAATGGATCACGGCATGATGGGGCATGGCGACATGAGCGACATGGGGAATATGCATCACGGCGACATGAGCATGAACCACGGATCCGGCATGGAGCATGGCATGTCGTCAGGCAAGGGCTTTGATTTCCATAACGCCAACCGCATCAACGGCAAAGCCTTCGACATGAATGAGCCGATGTTTGCCGCCGCCAGAGGCCAGTATGAGCGCTGGGTGATTTCAGGTAAGGGCGACATGATGTTGCATCCGTTCCATATCCACGGCACCCAGTTCCGTATCCTCAGCGAAAACGGCAAGCCGCCAGCGGCGCATCGTCGCGGCTGGAAAGACACCGTTCGTGTGGAAGGGGACGTGAGTGAAGTATTAGTGAAGTTTGATCATCCGGCGCCGAAGGAGTTTGCCTATATGGCCCACTGCCACCTGCTGGAACATGAAGACACCGGGATGATGTTGGGGTTCACGGTTTAAGTCTCTGCGACCTGCTGCGATCCCCTACGGGAAGAAGAACGGAACACCAAAAAAAACGGCAACTTTCGTTGCCGTTTTGCGTTTTATTTGGCGTCATCCGGGAGCGCATAGGCGACAATATAATCGCCCATTTTGGTACCGAACGAGCCGTGACCGCCGGCAGAGATGACAACATACTGTTTGCCATTCACTTCGTAGGTCATCGGAGTCGCCTGACCGCCGGCTGGCAGACGGGCTTCCCACAGCTTCTCGCCGTTGCTCATATTGTACGCGCGCAGGTAGTTATCTGCAGTCGCCCCGATGAACAGGACGTTACCGGCCGTGGAGATCGGACCGCCCAGCATCGGCATCCCCATGGTAAACGGCAGTTTAACCGGCATCGGGAACGGCAGGCTGTCCTGCGGAGTACCGATACGTTTTTTCCATACCACTTCGTTGGTTTTCAGATCCAGGGCGGAGATATACCCCCAGGCCGGCTGTTTGCACGGCAGGCCGAACGGCGACAGGAACGGGTTCAGCGTTACGCCGTACGGGACGCCGTACTGCGGCTGCACGCCGGACTCGGTACCAGAGCCTTTCGCATCTTTCGGCGGCTCCATCGGATTGCCTGGCCCGCGCGGGATCAGTTTTGAGACGAAAGGCAGCGCCATCGGGTTGGCGATAGCCACCTGACGGTTCGGATCGACGGAGATACCGCCCCATTCAAACATCCCCAGGTTACCCGGGAACACCAGCGTGCCCTGCTCAGACGGCGGGGTGAAGATACCTTCATAGCGCAGCTGGTGGAAGATCACGCGGCACACCAGCTGGTCGAACATAGTGGCGCCCCACATGTCCGCGCCGGTCAGATCTTTCTTCGGACGGAAGCTCAGATCGGAGAAGGGCTGGGTTTTGGTAACGTAATCACCTTTGGCAGCGCCCTGCGGAACCGGTTTTTCCGGCGCCGGGACCACCAGCTCGCCGTTACGACGATCCAGCACGAAGATGTTGCCGGTTTTCGCTGGGGCATAGATGACCGGTACGGTTTTGCCGTTGACCTCAATATCAGCCAGCGTCGGCTGGGAAGGCATGTCCATATCCCACAGATCGTGATGGACGGTCTGATAGCTCCAGGCCAGCTTACCGGTGGTGGCGTTCAGTGCCACAATCGAGCTGGCATAACGCTCTTGCTCCGGCGTACGGTTGCCGCCCCAGATGTCCGGAGTGGTCACGCCCATCGGCAGATAGACCAGATCCAGCTTAGCGTCGTAGGCGGCAGGCGCCCATGAGTTCGGCGAGTTGAGCGTGAAGTGATGTTCATCGCTCGGGATGGCGTTCGGATCTTTCGCACCCGGATCGAAGGCCCACAGCAGTTTACCGGTATTCACATCAAAGCCGCGGATCACGCCTGACGGCTCGCGGGTAGAGAAGTTATCGGTGACCGCGCCGGCAATCACGATGGTTTTATCGGTGATGATCGGCGGTGAAGTGGGTTCATACATGCCCGGCGTGGTGACCGGCATGTTGGTCTGCAGATTGAGAATACCTTTATTAGCAAAGGTTTCGCACAGCTTACCGTTGTCGGCGTTTACCGCGAACAGGCGACCATCGTTCACCGGCAGGATAATGCGGCGCGGACAGTCGGCGACGACGTCGGCAGGGGCGTTATCCGCTTTCGCTTCGTGATAAGAAACACCGCGGCAGGTGACGTGCTGGAACGACGGATCGGCGTTCAGCTGCGGGTCAAAATGCCACTTCTCTTTACCGGTGGCGGCGTCCAGCGCAAACAGGCGCTGGTGAGCGGTACACAGGAAGAGCGTATCGCCGACTTTAATCGGCGTCACTTCGTTAGTGATTTCACCCGGATCGTTCGGCTGTTTCAGGTCGCCGGTGCGGAACACCCAGGCTTCCTTCAGGTTCTTCACATTATCGGCGTTAATCTGCTTCAGCGGGGAGAAGCGCTGGCCTTCCTGGTTACGGCCATAGGCCGGCCAGTCGCCGTCGGCGACGGTGGAAATCGGTGCGGCCGGCGTAGCGTCGGCGCTCAGGGTGCCGTTGACTTCCTGCGGGTCGTTAAAACCAGCCCAGGTCAGCATGCCGCCGCTGATCAGCAGGGCGACGACCAGCGCGCCAACGGCGCCAGCGGAAGGCACCGGCAGACGACGCCAGACAAAGGGCAGGATCAGCCAGATGCCAAAGAAGACGAGGATATCGCTACGCGGCGTCAACGCCCAGAAGTCGAAACCAACTTCCCAGACGCCCCAGATCATGGTCGCCAGCAGCAGCGCGGCGTACAGCCACAGCGCAGCGCGCTTGCCGCGGAACAGCATTACGGTCACGCCCAGCATCACCAGCCCGGCGATAGGGTAGTACCAGGAGCCGCCAAGCACGACCAGCCATGCCCCGCCGATTAATAGATAGAGGCCGCAGAACGCTGCAAATAGCGCAGTCAGCGTCACCAGGAGCCTTGATTGTTGAGACTTTGTTTCAGCCATAAAAAGTTACTCATGTGTTTGTTAAATTTTTTAACTGCAATTAATTATAGGATTTAACAAGTGTGATCGGAATCACAAATATGGCTTTATTAATCCCTGCACCGAAGATTTCTTTTTGCTGGTATACTGGATGGCTTGCCGGTCATCGTCGGGGCGAAAGCAGCGGCTTTGATGATTTATATTTAGAATCAAATGGTTAGTATTATGAAACATACTGTAGAAGTGATGATCCCGGAATCCGAGATCAAAGCGCGTATCGCGGAACTGGGTCGTCAAATCAACGAACATTATCAGAACAGCGGCAGCGAAATGGTGCTGGTGGGGCTGCTGCGCGGCTCGTTTATGTTCATGGCCGACCTGTGCCGTGAAGTGCAGGTGCCGCATGAAGTCGATTTTATGACCGCCTCCAGCTACGGCAGCGGCATGTCCACCACTCGTGATGTGAAAATCCTTAAAGATCTGGATGAAGACATCCGTGGTAAAGACGTTCTGATCGTGGAAGACATCATCGACTCCGGCAATACCCTGTCTAAAGTTCGCGAAATCCTCAGCCTGCGCGAGCCGAAATCGCTGGCCATTTGTACGCTACTTGATAAACCCAGCCGCCGCGAAGTGAACGTCCCGGTTGAATACGTCGGTTTCGCGATTCCGGATGAGTTCGTGGTGGGCTACGGTATCGACTATGCTCAGCGCTACCGCCATCTGCCGTATATCGGCAAAGTCACCCTGCTGGACGAGTAAGGGGATATCCCACTCTGGACAGCGCGCGCCGCGCTCTCCAGGGTGGCGAAGTCTGAAGGCTATCTGTGGTTGATGTGCTTGATCTTGAGGTTGGAGATCCCGTGGCGATAGCGCTGTTCGAGGGTTTCCCTGCTCACAGCGGTGACATCCAGATCGCGCAGCAGTCCGTCGTGAATCCCGTAAGCCCAGCCGTGGATGGTCACCTTCTGTCCGCGCTTCCACGCGGATTGCATAATCGTCGAATGTCCCAGATTGTACACCTGTTCCATCACGTTCAGTTCACAAAGGGTATCCAGACGGCGCTCCTCTGGCATTTCACCGAGCAGCGAGCTGTGCTTAAACCAGATATCGCGGATATGCAGCAGCCAGTTGTCGATAAGCCCCAGCTCCGGGTTCTCCACCGCCGCCTGCACGCCGCCGCAGCCGTAGTGGCCGCAGATAATAATGTGCTCGACTTCCAGGACATCGACGGCATACTGCACCACCGACAGACAATTGAGATCGGTGTGGATCACCAGGTTCGCTACGTTACGATGCACGAACAGTTCGCCAGGCTCCAGGCCGGTGAGTCGCTCAGCGGGAACGCGGCTGTCCGAACAGCCAATCCACAGGAAGCGCGGTTTCTGCGTCTGCGACAGTTTCTCAAAAAAGCCGGGGTCCTCTTCCACCAGCATTTTTGACCATAGTGCATTGTTGCTGATGAGTGTATCTATATCATTCATGGACGTTATCGGCCTGTAACCAAGTAAGTGCGTTGCGCTAATATAGGGTAAGCTCACCTTTTTTAAAACCATCTTAACCCGTGATACTTCAGGCTGCAGATGCGTTGGCGGCGTCAGCGCCGGTCCAGCGCAAACGTGAGTCAGGCGGGTTAATGACGTGTCACGACACGAGAAGAGATATTTAATGACCATTGCTCTGGAATTAAAACAGCTCAAAAAAACCTATCCCGGCGGGGTTCAGGCGCTGCGGGGGATCGACCTGCAGGTCGAAGCGGGGGATTTTTATGCCCTGCTGGGCCCGAACGGGGCCGGAAAATCCACGACCATCGGCATCATCAGCTCGCTGGTGAACAAAACCTCTGGTCAGGTCAATGTCTTTGGCTACGATCTGGAGAAAGACGTCGTCAATGCCAAGCGCCAGCTTGGCCTGGTGCCGCAGGAGTTTAACTTCAACCCGTTCGAAACCGTGCAGCAGATCGTCGTTAACCAGGCGGGCTACTACGGCGTTGAGCGTAAAGAAGCCCTTTCCCGCAGTGAAAAGTATTTAAAACAGCTCGACCTGTGGGAAAAACGCAACGAACGCGCGAGGATGCTCTCCGGCGGGATGAAGCGCCGTCTGATGATCGCCCGCGCGTTGATGCATGAGCCGAAGCTGCTGATCCTCGACGAACCGACCGCCGGCGTCGATATCGAACTGCGTCGCTCGATGTGGGGCTTTCTCAAGGATCTCAACGATCGCGGAACCACCATTATCCTGACCACCCACTATCTCGAAGAGGCCGAAATGCTATGTCGCAACATCGGCATCATCCAGCACGGCGAGCTGGTGGAAAACACCTCGATGAAAGCGCTGCTGTCGAAGCTGAAGTCAGAGACCTTTATTCTTGACCTCGCGCCAAAAAGCCCGGTGCCGAAGCTCGAAGGCTACCAGTACCAGCTGGTCGATACCTCGACGCTGGAAGTGGAGGTTCTGCGTGAGCAGGGAATTAACAGCGTCTTCGCGCAGCTGAGCGCCCAGGGGGTGCAGGTACTGAGTATGCGTAACAAAGCTAACCGTCTGGAAGAGCTGTTTGTCACGCTGGTGCATGAGCGAAAAGGAGAATCAGCATGATGCAGCTTTATTGGGTCGCGCTGAAAAGCATCTGGACCAAAGAGATCCACCGTTTTATGCGCATCTGGGTACAGACGCTGGTGCCGCCGGTGATCACCATGACCCTGTATTTCGTGATTTTTGGCAACCTGATCGGCTCGCGCATTGGTGAGATGCATGGTTTTACCTATATGCAGTTTATCGTCCCGGGCCTGATCATGATGGCGGTGATCACTAACGCTTACGCCAACGTCGCCTCATCCTTCTTCAGCGCCAAGTTTCAGCGCAATATTGAAGAGCTGCTGGTGGCGCCAGTGCCGACGCATGTGATTATCGCCGGCTACGTGGGCGGCGGGGTAGCGCGAGGACTGTGCGTAGGTATCCTGGTGACCGCGGTGTCGCTATTCTTTGTGCCGTTCCAGGTTCACTCCTGGCTGTTTGTCGCCCTGACGCTGCTCCTCACCGCGGTGCTGTTCTCGCTGGCCGGGCTGCTGAACGCAGTGTTTGCCAAGACCTTCGATGACATTAGCCTGATCCCGACCTTTGTGCTGACGCCGCTGACCTATCTCGGCGGGGTGTTCTACTCGCTGACCCTGCTGCCGCCGTTCTGGCAGGGGCTGTCGCATCTGAACCCCATCGTCTACATGATCAGCGGTTTTCGCTTCGGCTTCCTCGGTATCAACGACGTCCCGCTGGCGACCACCTTCGCCGTGCTGGTGGTGTTCATTGTCGCCTTCTATCTGCTGTGCTGGTCGTTAATTCAGCGCGGTCGCGGCCTGCGTAGCTGATACTCATCATGGTTAGCGCTTCCTGAAGTAAATATGCGAAGCGCTAACCGCTTATCTTTGACTCCCATCACCGATACGTCATCTTCACCTTGCTACATTATTCGCTGGCTAAGGAGGGAAGCATGCTCGGATGGGTCATTACCTGTCACGATGAGCTGGCGCAGGAGATGCTGGATCGTCTTGAACAAAAGTTTGGTCCGCTGGCCCAGTGCCGGGCGGTCAATTACTGGCGCAATCTCAGCAGCAATATGTTGAGCCGGATGATGTGCGATGCGCTGCATGCCACCGACTCCGGGGACGGGGTCATTTTTCTCACTGACAAAACCGGTGCGGCGCCTTATCGGGCCGCGGCGCTGATGAGCCACAAACATACCCACTGCGAAGTGATCTCCGGCGTCAGCTATCCACTCCTTGAGCGAATGTATCTCCTGCGAGGCACTTTAAGCAGCGTGGCGTTTCGCCAGGCGATCGTCAGCGCGGGCGGGCCGATGGTGAGCAGCCTGTGGCATCAGCAGCAGAAGAACCCCCCGTTCCGGTTGCGCCATGATGCCTGGGGAAATTAAGCAGCGGGACAGATACCGCTTTTGTTACAATAACCGCCGTTGATGCTATAACGGTTTGATGCGTATGCTTGCCCGATTTTTGACCCTGCTTCTTTTCCTGACCTCACTCAGCGCCTCCGCCAGCCTGCTTAGCCAGCAGGGCAAGGCTGTGCGCTATATGCAAACCACCGAAGACGCGGTCATCTGGGCGCAGGTGGGAAACCATGTGGTCAGCGTCGGCAATGTTCGTGCCGGGCAGATCCTCGCAGTCGTCCCGACGGCGGCTGACTACTATGAGTTTCGTTTCGGCTTTGGCACCGGGTTTATTGATAAAGGGCATCTCGAGCCGGTGCAGGGCAAGCAGCGGGTGGAGGACCGTTTGGGGGATCTTAATAAACCGCTGAGTAACCAAAATTTACTCACCTGGAAAGATACACCGCTCTATGACGCTCCCTCGGTAAGCAGCGCGCCGTTCGGCACGCTGGCCAACAATCTGCGCTATCCGATCCTCAGCAAGCTGAAGGACCGGCTCAATCAGACCTGGTTTCAGATCCGCATTGGCGACCGGCTGGCGTGGGTCAGTAGTCTGGACGCGCAGGAGGATCACGGTATTCCCGTGCTGACCTATCACCATATTCTGCGCGATGAAGAGAACACCCGTTTTCGTCATACGTCGACCACCACCTCGGTTCGCGCCTTCACGAATCAGATGACCTGGCTGCGCGATCAGGGCTATACCACGCTGACCCTGTATCAGCTGGAAGGCTATGTGCGTAATAAAATCAATCTCCCGGCGCGAGCGGTGGCGATCACTTTCGATGATGGCTTGAAATCGGTGAACCGCTACGCCTATCCGGTGCTGAAACAGTACGGTTTCCATGCCACCGCGTTTATTATCTCCTCGCGTATTAAGCGCCATCCGCAGAAGTGGGATCCGAAATCCCTGCAGTTTATGAGCATTTCCGAGCTACGCCAGATCCAGGACGTCTTTGATATTCAGTCGCATACTCACTTCCTGCATCGGGTTGACGCCGGCCGGCGGCCGATTTTATTCAGTCGCAATTACCATAATATTCTGTTTGATTTCGCCCGCTCGCGCCGGGCGCTGAGCCAGTTTAATCCGCACGTTCTCTACCTTTCCTATCCCTTCGGCGGCTATAACGCTACGGCGGTGCAGGCGGCGAATGACGCCGGGTTTCATATGGCGGTAACGACGGTGCGTGGGAAGGTGAAGCCGGGGGACAATCCGTTTCTGTTAAAGCGGTTATATATCTTACGCACGGATTCGCTGGAGACGATGTCGCGGCTGATCAGTAACCAGCCGCAGGGGTAATACCGACGCTGCGCCTGAGCGCAGCGTCGCGGCCATCAGGCGACCTGTACCGGAATAGCTTTCGCCTGGCGCTTCATTTCGTTGTCGCCTTCGAAGTAGGCGATGTTAGGCTGCCAGCTGCGCGCCTCTTCGTCCGACATGGTAACGAAGCTGGCGATGATCAAAATATCGCCGACGCTGGCGCAGTGCGCGGCGGCGCCGTTAACGGAGATGATCCGGGAGCCCCGCTCGGCGGCAATGGCGTAGGTGGAGAAACGGTTGCCGTTGGTGACGTTCCAGAGGTGAATAGTTTCATTCTCCAGAATACCGGCCGCATCCAGGAAGTCCTGGTCAATGGCGCAAGAACCTTCATAGTGCAGGTCCGCCTGCGTGACTTTTACGCGGTGGAGCTTGCCCTGCAGCATATTACGCATCATAACTTCTACCCTTCAACCTTAATGTAGCAGAGCGGACACGGCGCCCGCCCTGAGAAAAGCCCGGGCAGTATTGCCCGATTTTTACCCGCTGTCTACTGAGCGAGCGTGACGATCCGGTTGTCGATCAGGCGAGCCTGCCCCAGCCAGGCGGCCATCAGGATCACCGCGCGCTGGCTGGCATCGGTCAGCTCAAGCAGGGTGTCGGCATCGCGGATCTGAATGTCGTCGGCGCGGAAGCCTTTCTCATTCAGCTCCTGTTCAGCGATAGCGATGATCTCATCGAGCTGGCGATCGCCGGCGGCCAGCTTTTCCGCCACCGCGCTCAGCACTTTATACAGACCAGGCGCGATTTTGCGCTGGTCGGCGGTCAGGTAGCCGTTACGCGAACTCAGCGCCAGGCCATCTTTCGCGCGGACGATCGGCACGCCGATGATCTCAATGTCGTAGCCCATGTCGGCGACCATCTTGCGGATCAGCGCCAACTGCTGGAAGTCTTTCTCGCCGAAGCAGGCGACGTCTGGTTGAACAAGGTTGAACAGCTTACTGACGATGGTCGACACGCCGCGGAAATGGCCCGGGCGGCTGGCGCCTTCGAGCATGGTGGATAATCCCGGAACGTCGACGTAGGTCTGGCCTTCAGTACCCTGGGGGTACACTTCCGCCGGCGTCGGCGCGAAGACAAAGTCGACATGACGTTTGTTCAGCTTTTCGCAATCATCCTGTAAGGTGCGCGGGTAGCGCGCCAGGTCGTCGACGCGGTCAAACTGCATCGGATTGACGAAAATACTGACCACCACCACGTCCGCACTGGCTTTGGCTTCATCAACCAGCTTCATATGACCATCATGCAGGTTGCCCATTGTCGGGACCAACGCGATACGCTTACCTTCCTGACGCAGACGGCGGATATGCTGCCGCAGCAGCAGTACGGATTCAATAATCAGCACAACAAGACTCCTTAATGGAAACTGTGTTCTTCGCCCGGATAGACTCCGGATTCGACTTCGGCAATATACTGCCGCACCGCGGCGCGGATGTCGCCCGCTTCGGCAAGGAAATTCTTGGCAAATTTAGGAATGTGGCCGCCGGTAATGCCGAAAGCGTCATGCATCACGAGGATTTGCCCGTCGGTGACGTTGCCCGCGCCGATGCCGATCACTGGAATGGTCAGAGCGTCGGTGATGCGCTTCGCCAGTTCAACCGGCACGCACTCCAGGACCAACAGCTGCGCACCCGCCGCCTCCAGCGCTAACGCGTCTTCAAACAGGGTCTGCGCCGCATCGCCGCGACCCTGCACTTTATACCCACCGAATACGTTCACCGACTGCGGCGTCAGGCCAAGATGGCCGCAAACCGGCACCGCGCGCTCCGCCAGCATCCTCACGGTGTCGGCCAGCCAGGCGCCGCCCTCGAGTTTGACCATATTGGCGCCAGCGCGCATCACGATGGCGGCATTTGCAAAGGTCTGCTCGGGGGTGGCATAGGCCATGAACGGCAGGTCGGCAAGCAGCAGGCTGTTTGGCGCGCCGCGGCGGACGGCGCGGGTGTGATAGGCGATATCTTCCACGGTAACCGGCAGGGTGGAGTCGTGACCCTGCACCGTCATTCCCAGCGAGTCGCCTACCAGCAGCACATTTATGCCTTCATCGGCGAACAGCTTCGCGAAGCTGTGATCGTAGGCGGTAATGGTGGCAAAGCGCTTCTTTTCCTGTTTGCATTTCTGCAGCAGGGCAATGGTGGTCGGTTTCATAACATTTCCTGATGATGAAAGTCATATTAACCGGCATTCTAACAGCAGCATTCAGAGGGGCAATGATTTTGGGCAACCGATTACGACGATCGCCGCAAATGCTAAAAAAGGAAGAGGGGATTACCAGCTGGCGGGCTTTTCCGCGCCGAGATTATCCAGCACGGCGCGCAGCGCCGGGCCGTCAGGAAAGTGAAGGTCCGGGGCGATCTCGAACAGCGGCCAGAGCATAAAGCCGCGGTTTTTCATATCGTAGTGCGGAACGGTCAGGCGCTCGCTGTTAATGACAGCATCGCCAAACAGCATGATATCGAGGTCCAGCGTGCGCGGCCCCCAGCGTTCGGCTTTGCGCACTCGCCCCTGCTGCAGTTCGATGCGCTGAGTATGATCGAGCAGCGTCTCGGGGGGCAGGGCGGTTTCCAGCGCAACGGCGGCGTTGAGATAGTCCGGCTGATCCTGCGGGCCCAGCGGCGGCGTGCGGTAGAACGAAGAGACGGCGACCACGCGGCTGTGCGGAATTTCGCCCAGGGCGCGGATAGCCGCCTGCGCCTGCTCCAGTGGAGAAGCAAGGTTGCTGCCAAGAGCGATATAGACCAGAGTCATGCGCTGCCCTGGCGCGGCGCGCGCTTGCGCGGACGACGGTGACGACGGCGCGGCGCCGGATCGTCCCCGAGGTCGTTGAGCATATCTTTTTGCGCCGGCGGCGCGGCGACCTGGAATTCGCCCCACCATTTGGTCAGGCGCTGCAGTTCGTGGTTGTTCTCGGCGCCGGCGCGTAGCTCCAGCAGGTCATAGGCGGCGCGGAATTTCGGATGCTCCATCAGCTTCCAGGCGCGTTTGCCCTGACGACGGGACATGCGCAGCTGCAGCTGCCAGATATCACGAATAAGGGTGGTGATGCGCTTAGGGATCGCCAGCGTACGGCAGGCTTCGTCCAGCACATCGTTCATCGCCAGGGCGAAGGCGTCGTAGTACGCCAGGCCGCTCTCCTGAGCGATTTTTTGCGCCGTCTCCAGCAGCGGATACCAAAACATCACCGCGAAGAGGAAGGCCGGATTGACGCGCATATCGTTATGAATGCGGGTATCGGTATTCTTCAGCACCTGGCTGATGATCCGCTCCATCGGGCTGTCGCCGCGCTCGGTAAAGTAGCGGGTGATGGTCGGGAACAGCGGCTGGAACAGGCTGTATTCCCGCAGCAGCATGTAGGTCTGGTAGCCATACCCGGCCTGCAGCAGCTTGAGCACTTCTTCGAACAGACGCGCCGGCGGCACATCGTGGAGCAGGGCGGCCAGGCGCGGCAGCGGTTCAGCCGTTTCCGGGCTGATGGTCATATTGAGCTTGGCGGCAAAGCGCACCGCGCGCAGCATGCGCACTGGATCCTCGCGATAGCGGGTTTCCGGATTGCCGATCAGGCGGATCACGCCGTCCTGCAGATCCTTCATGCCGCCGACGTAGTCGCGAACGGTAAAGTCCGCCACGCTGTAATAGAGGCTGTTGATAGTGAAGTCGCGACGCTGGGCATCCTCCTCGATCGAGCCGAAGATGTTATCGCGCAGCAGCATGCCGTTCTGGCCCCGCTGGGAGGTGACGCGATCGGTGGTATGCCCTTCGTGATGGCCACGGAAGGTGGCGACCTCAATGATTTCCGGCCCGAACATCACATGCGCCAGGCGGAAACGTCGCCCAACCAGACGGCAGTTGCGGAACAGCTTGCGTACCTGATCCGGCGTGGCGTTGGTGGTAACGTCAAAATCTTTTGGCTTTTTGCCAAGCAGCAGGTCGCGGACGCCGCCGCCGACCAGCCAGGATTCGTAGCCCGCCTTGTTGAGGCGGTACATGACCTTGAGGGCGTTTTCACTGATATCTTTGCGGGAAATAGCATGCTGCTCACGCGGGATCACCGTCATAGGCGTTGGTTCGACGGCGGCTTCTGCCTCGCGCTCCTCACGGCTTAGCACCTTACGGCAAAAATTAGCGACTCGGGTAAAAATGGTGCACCTCGTAGTGTCAGACGGACTTCAGATCAACTGTACAGTGTAAAAATAGCGGCTAATCATAGCTCAGCGGGAGCCATTTGAGAATGCTCGATTTTCGCCGGCTGCCAGTTGGCGACGGCCTGGGCGAGTAAATCATCGATGCTCAGGGCCTGCCACTCCTCGGGGATCGCCTGATTCAGAAAGCGGAGCGCCCGGACGATTTCGGGGCGCGGATCGCCTTCCGGCAGCGCAGGCGCGTGGTTTTGTTTAGAGAGTTTATTGCCGTCGCCATTGAGAGCCAGCGGCAGATGGAGGTAATCCGGCGCCTGCCAGCCAAAATGCTGATACAGCGAAATCTGCCGCACCGTCGGCTCAATCAGGTCTGCGCCGCGGACAATCTCGGTGATCCCCTGAAAGTGGTCGTCGACCACCACCGCCAGGTTGTAGGCGAACAGCCCGTCGCGACGGTGGATAATAAAATCCTCACGCGCCAGCGGCTCATTGGCGATGAGCGTGCCGCGCAGACGGTCGCTAAACTGCAGCACCGGACGGGTTTGGCGCAGGCGCAGCGCGGCGTTTTCCGCCCCCAGCCCGAGATCGCGGCAGTGGCCGTCGTAGATCCCGCCCACGGCGTGGATCCGCGCGCGGGTGCAAGTGCAGTAATAGCTCAGCCCTTGCTCGCCCAGCCACGTCAGCGCCTCGCGGTAGGCTTCGTGCCGTTGCGACTGCCACAGCACGTCGCCATCCCAGTGCAGACCGTAGTGGTCAAGCTGACGCAGGATGGTATCGGCGGCACCGGGGACTTCGCGCGGCGGGTCGATATCTTCAATACGAACACGCCAGATACCCTGGTTCGCGCGGGCTTGCAGGTAGCTGCCGAGCGCGGCGATCAGAGAGCCGAAGTGGAGTTCGCCGGAGGGGGAGGGGGCGAAGCGCCCTATATAGCGTGAGTCAGTCATGGTACGGACAACAGAACCAGGCGGGAGAGACTCCCGCCAGAGAGTGAGGCAGCAGGGGATTAGCCCGCCATCTGTTTTTCGCGAATTTCCGCCAGGGTTTTGCAGTCAATGCACAGATCCGCTGTCGGACGCGCTTCCAGACGGCGAATGCCGATCTCCACGCCGCAGGATTCGCAGTAGCCGAAGTCTTCGTCTTCAACTTTTTTCAGCGTTTTCTCGATCTTTTTGATCAGTTTACGTTCGCGGTCGCGGTTACGCAGTTCCAGGCTGAACTCTTCTTCCTGGGCGGCACGGTCTACCGGGTCCGGGAAGTTAGCTGCTTCATCCTGCATGTGCGATACGGTGCGATCCACTTCATCCCTGAGTTGATTACGCCATGCTTCAAGAATACGCTTGAAGTGCGCCAGCTGGGCTTCGTTCATATACTCTTCGCCCGGTTTCTCTTGGTACGGCTCCACCCCAGCGATGGCGAGAATACTCAGGGACGATGTTTTACGGTTTTGCCCTTCTTGCATGTTGCTTCTCCTTAACACGCACTATCGATCCCCATGTGGGGGAAAATCAGGCCGCTATAAATAGCAGATGCTTTTCCGGATAGCAATTATCTAAACGTTACACTTGACAACCCTGTGAAGAAAAGCGTATTCGCGCTTGCGACCCGAACACTATTTAGCCACTTATTTACCGGGGTTTAACACCACGGCGATCGGCTTATTCAGAGTCATCCTCGTCGTAGAAAGTTCCGCTTTCCAGGCGAGAATTTCCACCCCCTTGTCCTGGGCTTCTGTTAACAGCTGTGCGTATCTGGCATCAATATGATGCGCGGGAGAAAAACGGTCAATTGCCGAATGCAGGACGGCAAATAAAATCACCGCGCGGTCGCCATTTGCCGCGACGGCCATCAGTTCCCGCAGATGCTTCTGACCGCGCGTGGTCACCGCATCGGGAAAATAACCGTATTCTTTCTCCGCCAACGTAACCGATTTCACTTCAATATAGCAGTTTTGTCGGTCATCTGCCTGTAACATAATATCGATACGGCTATTCTCTTCGCCATATTTCACTTCGCTTTTCAGCTGGTTATAGCCTGAAAGTTCAGGAATTATTCCGGCGGAAATCGCCTCTTTTGCCAAAGAATTCGCGCGCAGCGTATTGACGCAAATAACTGCGCCCTGCTGGGTTTCAGTTAATTCCCAGGTGTGGGCATATTTGCGCTTCGCATTGTCCGAGGTGGAATACCAGACGGTGTCGCCCGGGGCGGCGCAGCCGGTCATCGCCCCGGTATTCGGGCAGTGGAGCGTCAGCTCGCGGCCATCGGGGGTGACCACGTCAGCAAGAAATCGTTTGTAACGTTTAAGCAAAATGGCGGGCTGCAACGGCGGATCAAACTGCATCAACTTTCCTTATCAAACGGATAACGTTCCAGCGCCGTGTAGCGCGTGCGCCCCCGGCTAAAGCTGGACTCATAGAGCACGAACTCGTTCACCGGAAACGTCCAGCGAAAGCCGGGGGCCGGGATCGGCACCGCCTGGCGAGCATCGCGCCACAGGGTAATATGCGGGTGAAACGGCTGCGGGCTCTGATAGCAGCCGCTGCGCGCCGCCTGAGCGCGCAACATGCTGGCGAGCTGCAGCAGGCCGCGCGGCGGCTGGCGGGTTCCGAGCCATACCACTCGCGAACGTAGCCACTGTCCGGCATCGTCCAGCGTCAGGGTAAAGCCCGGCTGGCGCAGCCGGCCAGCGAGAGCGGCCAGCGCCCGCTGTTTTTCCGCGCTCACCTCGCCGAGAAACGCCAGCGTCAGATGAAGATTATCCGCCGCGACGGGCCTGCCGGCATCTTCGGGGAAGTGCGTTGCCCGCCACTGGACAATCTGCTTCTGGACGGCAGACGGCAGTTCAAGCGCAAAAAACAGCCTTTTCGGCTCAGACATGATAGAGACTCGGTAATGAATTAGGGGGATGCTACAATGCGAACCCCTGAATGTTAACCCCCGGAGCCTTTTGTGTCCTCATTGCCGGTTGCCGCTGTCCTTCCAGAACTGTTATCCGCCCTGCAGCATGCGCCGCAGGTTTTGCTCAACGCGCCGACCGGCGCCGGGAAGTCGACCTGGCTGCCGCTGCAGATCCTCGCCGAGGGCAACATCGCGGGACGCATTATCCTGCTCGAGCCGAGGCGCCTGGCGGCGCGTAATGTCGCGCAGCGGCTGGCTGAACTGCTTGGCGAAAAGCCGGGGGAGACCGTGGGTTTCCGCATGCGCGCCGAAACCTGCGTCGGACCGCAGACCCGCTTGGAGGTGGTTACGGAGGGGATCCTGACGCGCATGATCCAGCGCGATCCGGAGCTGACGGGCGTGGGGCTGGTGATCCTCGATGAGTTTCACGAGCGCAGCCTGCAGGCGGATCTGGCCCTGGCCCTGCTGCTCGACGTCCAGCAGGGGTTACGTGACGATCTCAAGCTGCTGATCATGTCGGCGACCCTCGATAACGATCGCCTGCAGCGTCTGCTGCCGGAGGCGCCGGTGGTGGTCTCGGAGGGGCGCGCTTATCCGGTGGAGCGTCGCTTCAGCCCGCTCTCCGCGCACCAGCGTTTTGATGAGGCGGTGGCGGTAGCGGCGGCGGAGCTCCTGCGGCATGAACAGGGATCGATGCTGCTGTTTCTGCCCGGCGTCGGCGAGATCCAGCGCGTTCTGGAACAGCTGACGGAGCGCGTGGCGGAGGATGTCATTCTCTGCCCGCTGTATGGCGCGTTGCCCTTAAGCGAACAGCGCAAAGCGATCCTCCCGGCGCCGGCCGGGAAGCGCAAAGTGGTGCTGGCCACCAATATTGCCGAGACCAGTTTGACCATCGAGGGGATCCGCCTGGTGGTCGACAGCGCCCAGGAGCGGGTCGCCCGCTTTGACCCGCGCACCGGCCTGACCCGGCTGGTGACGCAGCGCATCAGCCAGGCATCGATGACGCAGCGTGCCGGACGCGCCGGTCGTCTCTCCCCGGGGATCTGCCTGCATTTGCTCGGCAAAGAACAGGCGGAACGGGCGGCGGCGCAGAGCGAGCCGGAGATCCTGCACAGCGATCTGTCGGCGCTGTTGCTGGAGCTGCTGCAGTGGGGCTGCCACGATCCGGCCGCGCTGGCCTGGCTGGATCAGCCGCCCGCGGTCAATCTGGCCGCCGCGCGTCGCCTGCTGGAGGCGCTGTCGGCGCTGGACGGCGAGCGGCTGTCGGCGTTTGGCCGCAAAATGGCAGCGCTTGGCAACGAGCCGCGGCTGGCGGCGATGCTGGCCGCCGCGCAGACCGATGACGAGGCGGCGACAGCGGCAAAGCTGGCGGCGATCCTCGAGGAGCCGCCGCGCGGCGGACTGGTGGATTTGGGGGCCGTCTTTTCCCGTCAGCAGGCCAACTGGCAGCAGCGAGCGCAGCAGCTGATGAAGCGCCTGGCCCGCCGCGGCGGCCAGCCCGATGCCGGGCTAATGGCGGGGCTGCTGGCGTCGGCCTTCGCCGATCGCATCGCCCGCCGCCGCGGTCAGGAGGGGCGCTACCAGCTGGCGAACGGCATGGGCGCGATGCTGGACGCCGACGACGCGCTGGGCCGTCATGAATGGCTTATCGCTCCGCTGCTGCTGCAGGGTAGTGCTTCGCCGGATGCCCGCATGCTGTTGGCTCTGCCAGTGGAAATCGGCGAGCTGATCGCCGCCCGCCCTGAACTGGCGAAAAGTTCCGACACGGTGGAGTGGGATGAAGCGCAGGGGACGCTGAAAGCCTGGCGGCGGACGGTGATCGGCCAGTTGGTGATCAAGACCCAGCCGCTGGCGAAGCCCTCTGAGGCAGAGCTGCATCAGGCGATGCTCAACGGTATTCGTGAGAAAGGCCTCGGGGTGCTCAACTGGACGCCAGAGGCTGAGCAGCTGCGCCTGCGGCTGCACTGTGCGGCGCAGTGGCTGCCGGAAGAGGCATGGCCCGCAGTGGATGACGCTTCGCTGCTGGCCTCGCTGGAGACATGGCTGCTGCCGCAGATGAACGGCGTTCATTCCCTGCGGGCGCTGAAGGCGCTGGATCTGCGTCAGGCGCTACAGGACTGGCTGCCATGGCCGCTGCGCCAAAAGCTGGATCGCGAGCTGCCGACGCACTATACCGTGCCGACCGGCAGCCGCCTGGCGATCCGATACCATGCGGAGAACCCGCCAGCGCTGGCGGTGCGTATGCAGGAGATGTTCGGCGAGGCCACGACGCCGGTGATCGCCGAGGGGCGGGTGCCGCTGGTGCTGGAGCTGCTGTCGCCTGCCCAGCGTCCGCTGCAGATCACCCGCGATCTGAGCGCCTTCTGGCAAGGGAGCTACCGCGAGGTGCAGAAAGAGATGAAGGGACGCTATCCGAAGCACGTCTGGCCGGACGATCCGGCCAACGCCGCCCCGACCCGCCGCAGCAAAAAATACTCGTAGCCGCCGCTGCCGGGCGGCATCCTGCCCGGCCAGTCGGTTCGCAAACGCTAGACCATCTGCTGCCAGAGAAAAATACCCCCGCCGGCCAGCGCCAGCCAGGGGCCGAAGGCCAGCGGCTGCTGCAGCGACTGCCGGGTCCACAGGCGTTGCAGTAGGGTCCACACCAGCCCGCTGGCCGAAGCGAGCAACAGCACCTGCGGCAGAACCTGCCAGCCGCACCAGGCGCCCAGCGCCGCCAGCAGCTTAAAATCGCCATAGCCCAGCGCCTCTTTCCCGGTCAGCAGGCGGAACAGCCAGTAGACCGACCACAGCGCCAGATAACCGGCCATCGCCCCGGCGACCGCATCCGGCAGGGCAATGTACACCTCGTTAAGATTGAACAGCAGCCCGGCCCACAGCAGGGGCAGAGTCAGGCGATCGGGCAGCAGCTGGGTCCGGGCGTCAATCCGCGCCAGTATCAGCAGGAACGAGAGCAGCACCAGGCCGCCCGCCAGCGGCAGGCCCGGCGCCAGCAAAGCTCCGGCGAGGATAAACAGCAGGCCGGTGGCCAGTTCGGTCAGCGGATAGCTCCACGCGATGGGCGCCTGACAGCAGCGGGCGCGACGGCCCAGCCAGAGGAAACTGAGCAGCGGGATATTGTCCCGCCAGGCGATCGGCTGGCGGCACTGCGGGCAGGAAGAGCCCGGGGTGCTGAGGGTTATCCGCTCGTCGTCCGCGGTCTGGGTCAACATGCGCGGCAGACGATAGATCACCACATTGTAAAAGCTGCCCAGCGCCAGGCCGAACAGCAGCAGAAAGCCATACCAGACAAAGGGAAAGTGCAGCGATAACGCGGCTAGTGTCGTCATTTTTGCTCCTGGGGTAACCATTTTCCCTGCAGCTGCCACGGCGTCGGGCCCGGGGCGTTATTCGCTGTCGGGCGCGTGACCAGCAGCGCCAGCAGCGGCGGCATCCCCTGCCGGGGCTGTAGCGTGCCGCGAAACAGATAGCGGCCATCGGGCGACAGAGTCCCCTGGCCGCTGAGGCTCAGCTGATGAGAGTCCTGACGGAGAGTCAGCGCCACGGCGCCGTCCACCGTACAGCGGAAGGTGCCATTAACCTGGGCCAGCTCCAGGCTGCCGACCGGGGAGTGCAGTCGGGCCTGCCGCCACTGCGCGCCTCCGGCGATGATTTGCCGGCAGCGTCCGTCGCTGAACCGCCCTTCGGTCAGGCTGAAGGTGACCTCCCCCGCGGCCATGACGGGCATAGTCGACATCAACCAGCGGCTGAGCAGGCTGGCGGGGGCGGTGAGCCGCCCCTCCTGTAGGCGCAGATCGCGAAGGCCCCACAGCCGGGCCTGACCCATCACGCCGCGGGGATCGCTGAGAGAGACCTGCCAGCCCGCCAGGGTCAGCGACCACGCCAGTCGTTCAAGCCGTTCCCCATGCCAGTAGACCGGTTGCGCCGCGCCGCGCCAGACGCTGCCGCTAAATTGCCCCACCTGTACGCCGGGCGGCAGCATGGGAGCCAGCAGGCGCGCCGGAGCGGTGGCGGTGAGCCACAACAGATAGAGGACCAGCAGCAGTCCGCCCGCGATCCAGTTAGCCTTCATCGTCGCGCTCCAGCAGCAGATGGTTGACCGTGACCCAGCCGGGTCGCGACGGCTGCCCGGTCACGGACAGCGAGATCGCGTTGACGCCGCGCATCGCCGGAGCGTCCAGCCAGTCGATCAGCGCCTGGAAAGCGCAGGGCTGAAGGGTGATCTGCAGACGTTTTCCCTGCGGCTGCAGGCGGACGACCGTCAGTCCGTGGCTCGCCGCCTCGCGCATCACCAGCGCGGTGAGCGCCTCTTTTGCCGCCGGCGCGGGCTGCTGGCTGAGCTGCTGCAGGCGCGGAGCCTGCTCCGTCATCCAGCGCAGGCTGGCCTGCTCTTTCACCAGGGTTTGCCGCCACTGCGCCTCGCGGGCTCGCCAGGGCTGCCACAGCCCATACCAGAAGGCGCATGCCGCCAGCAGCCCTGTCAGACCAAGCAACAGGCGCTGCTCCGACGGCGTGCGCTGCCGCCACCAGATAAGCAGATTAGCCATCGTTTTCCTCCAGCGTCAGTTGTCCCTCAATGCCATCCGGTTTCGTGATCATGTCGCCCGGCCGGACGCGAAACCGCGGCTGCGCCCGCTGGGTAAACTGCTCCAGCGCCCGGGAAGTGACCGCGGCGATATCCAGCTGCAGACGATTGCCCGCGGCATCCCAGCTCAGCGCTCGCAGACGGATCCCCGGCGTTTCGCTGAGGATGTTTTGCAAGGCGCTGAGGCGGTCGACGAGGGGGACATGCTGCGCCTGACGGGTGAGGGTTTGCAGGTGCTGCTGCATCTGCAGTCGTGGGTTAATCACCTTTTTCTCCGTCGGAAACCAGCGGTGATAGAAGGCCCGGCTGGCCTGTTGCGCCGCCTCGGCCTGACGCGCCAGATCGCGATGGTCCAGCACGCTGTTTGCCCCTGCCAGTAACGCCAGGGCCAGCGCGGCATACCGCGCCGGACGCCAGCTCGCCTGCGCAGACCGCCGCCGGACGGCGAACTCCCCCTGCAGCAGACTGAGTTTCTGCGCTGCCGGATGGCGTGCGGCAAGGGTCAGCAATGTCTGCGCAGGCTGCTCCCGCCAGACGCCCGGCGCCGCGGGCGGCGGCGAATAGCTGTCGATGACGTGCTCTTCCGCCTCGCTCTGCAGCAGCTCCGTCAGCCAGACGTTTTCCGCCGCCATGCCGCCCCACGGCTGGTGGCGGATCAGCCACTGCTCGTCCACCTGCACCGCGCTCCACGCCGGCGGTTGCCAGGGCAGGGCCAGCACGTCGGGCGTCAACGCCAGGGGCTGTAAGGAGAGCGATTCGCAGCGCGCCAGCCAGTCGCGCATTTTTTGCCGCTGTACGGCGACGATCTCGCACTGGGCCTGCTGGCGGTGGAGCAGAGCAAAATGGGTGGCTTCCACATCGTCTGCCAGCTGCTCTTCCAGCAGAAACGGGGCCACCTGCAGCGGCGGTTTACGCAGGCCCGCCGGTAGGGTGAGCGAGTGAAACGCGCAGTCGCTGGCCGGGATCAGCACCCAGGCCGGGTACTGCTCAGCCAGCGCCGGGAAAGGGCTGGCGTCGTCAGTCGGCCACCGGCCGCTGGCCTCGTGGTGCGGCTCGCCGGGGGCGAAGAGTTGCCAGTGCAGCGGCGCCTGCGCGGCGGCGAGGCGCACGATCAGCATGGCCTGGGGAGAAACATTAATCTTGTTCATCGACCACCATAGAGAGTCCATATCGCCGCTGGACGACGGTAAACGTGCGCCCCGATTGTTGCAGGACGCTGTGCAGCTGAAAGCGGAGATTGCCGGTCACCACGGTAAAAGCGGCGATAAAGCGTGCGCTGTGCACCGTCAGCCAGGGACGGGCAAGCGTGGTATCGGTTTTCTGCAGCGTCGGCTGCGCGAGAAAGGCGGCGACGCTGCTCCACCCGGTTCGCGGGCGGTTGTGCAGCAGCTGTTGCGCCTCCTGCAGCGTCAGATCGCCGGGAAAGAGGGCCACCAGCAGGGCGGCCTGGGAGGGGCGCAGGGTGTTGACATTGACCTGCAGCGCGTCATCCGGCTGGACGCAGACGAAGGGGAGCAGGCGCTGATAGAGCGCGGCGTCCATCCCGGCCAGCAGTCGCAACTCGCTGACATCCTGCATCGGCTGGTTGGCGGCGAGATAGCCCGGGGTTTGCGCCATATAGACCTCGTCCTCCGCCCCGTTCAGCCGCGGCTGGCCGTCGCTGTCCGTCCAGTCGCCAAGGGCGGCGGCGATCTGGCTGGCGCGCAGCGGCGGCTCGCCGAGCAGCGCCAGCAGCCGAACGAAGACGTCGGTCGGGTAGGGCGTTCCGTCGCCAGCCTCATCCGCGCGATGGTTGATGGCATTGAGGTTGAAGCAGGCGTGCCCGTCGCGGATCGTGGCGCGGATTTCGCCATCGTCGAGGGTAAAGCGGCGCCCCTCCTGCGCCCAGGTTTGCGCCAGGTTCGTTTGACTGGGCGAGTCCAGCGCATCGCGTTGCAGCAGCGCGGCGGCCATGTTTTCCGCCGCCAGGGCGTACCATCTGGCCTGCAAATTATCGAGGGTCACGGCGGTATGCTGATACATGACCGCGGTGCGCTCGGTCATGGCGCTGGCGAGGATCATCATCAGGGCGAGGATGAAAAGCACCATCAGGAGCGCGACGCCGCGTTGCCGATTTATCATTGGCCGCCTCCCGGGGTGAGTAAAAACAGGCGGGTTATCTCCCCGCTGTTCGCCAGCGTCAGGGTGATCTCCAGCCCCTGCGGCAGCGTCTGCGGGCGGTCCCAGGTTTCCTGCCAGCGCCTGTCGGCGTAAAACCGCAGGCGAAACGCCGTGACCTCGCGCAGCAGCACCCGGACCGTCGGCTGGCTGCCGGTCAGCGGATCCTGTTGATCGAAGCTCAGACGTTCAAACTGCTGCTGGCGCAGACGGTAGCTGACGTTCTGGATCTCCGAGCGCGGGAGGATCCCCAGCGGGTTTGGCCAGCCGCTGCGGCTGAAGGCCAGTCCCCAGTCGTCGCTCTGCAACTGGAAACGTCCGGCGAAGAAAAACGTGTCGCTGTTTCTGGCGCGACGGGGAATGATGTGGGTGACATCGTCGGCTATCTGGCGAAAGGCGCGCTGGAGGGCCGCGATCTGCAGGCTTTTCTCGCGGGTCAGGCCATCGGCGCGGATGACGTTCTGCAGCACCATCACGGCGGCGGCGCTGAGGACGGCGAGGATAGCCAGCGCCAGCAGCGTTTCGATCAGAGTGAAACCGCGCATTTTCGTTATCATGGCGGCGTCACCCAGGTGCGCAGGGTGGCCAGCGGCGCGGGATCGCTTTTTTGCCGCCGGACCTCCACGTCCAGCGCCCGCAGCTGCGGCAGCGCGGTTTCCACTCCCTGCCAGCGGACAAACCAGCGCGTCCCGGCGGCCTCCACGGTGGTTTCAGACCAGCTGAGGGCAGGCCAGCGTTTCTCCAGCCGCAGCTGCACCAGCTGGTTATCCGCCAGCCAGCTGGCGAGGATTTTCTCTTCCATACGCCCGAGCTGGCGCGTCTGCTGCAGGGTGGACTGCATCACCGCCAGGCCAGCGAGGGCGAAAATCACCAGCGCGACCATCACTTCGATAAGCGTCATTCCGGCTTCACGCTTCATGGCTGCTCCCGCGCCGCCAGCGGCTGGCTGTCGCCCTGGGCGTCGACGTTGATGCCCGTCGCGGCGTCAATTCGCAGCTGAAACGGCGTGACTTCACCGCCGGGAAAAATAAGCACGTCGGGCTGCTCGCCCGGCGTCCACGCCTGGCCGTCGGGAAAGCGCAGCGTCAGCCTGGCCCGCGGGAGGGTTTCCGCCGTGGTGACGCGTCCGGCCTGCAGCGGCAGCCACTGCGCGTTGCCCCACCGGTCGTCAGCCGCCGCCGGGGCGCTATCGTCGGCAGGCTGCAGGCGCATAAACTGCCAGCGCTCAGGGTGGATGATAATGCCGAAGAGCTGACCGGTTTGCTGCCCGCGCTCGCGGACAAAATCCAGTTGCGTCTGAAAGCGCGCCAGGATCTGTGTGGCCTCCTGGGTGCGGGCGGAGGGAAACGCCAGCAGCACCATGCTGGCGCTGACGCCGATCAGCAGCAGGACCAGCATCATCTCCAGGAGGGTGAAACCGCGCTGAGACACTATTTCTTCCCGAGGGTCCAGTTGCCGATATCGTCATTGGTGTCGGGCATCCCGTCCGGGCCGACGCTGAAGACGTCGATGGCGCCATGCTGACCCGGGCTTAACAGCTGATACTCATTCCCCCACGGGTCCTGCGGCAGACGGCGGATATAGCCGCCTTCCGGGTAGTTGCGGGCATGCGGCTCGGCGGCCGGAGCGGTCACCAGCGCCTGCAGTCCCTGTTCGGTGTTGGGGTAGCGGCTATTGTCGAGTTTATACATGTCCAGCGCTCCCTCGAGCGCCACCAGATCGCTGACCACCTTCTGGCGGTCCGCTTTCTCCTTGTTGCCCATCAGGTTAGGCACCACCAGGCTGGCGAGAATGCCGAGAATGACGATCACCACCATAATTTCCAGTAACGTGAAACCGCGTTGCCGTTGCATAGTTTTCTCCATTAATACAGTTACATACTCATAAGGGTGTTCAGTTGCAGGATCGGCTGCAGGATGGCCAGCACGATAAACAGCACCATGCCGGCCATGGTGACCACCAGCAGAGGCTCAAACAGGCTGAGGGCCATCTGGATCTGCGCGCTCAGCTCCCGGTCCTGGTTCTCCGCCGCGCGCTCCAGCATGGCGGTCAGTTCTCCGCTCTGTTCGCCGCTGGCGATCATGTAGCGCATCATCGGCGGAAACAGGGCGGTGGATTCCAGCGCCCGATGCAGACTGACGCCTTCGCGTACCGATTCGCTGGCCGCCGCCAGCTGGCTACGTGCCCAGGCGTTGCTGAGGACGTCGGCGCTGATGCGCATCGACAGCAGCAGCGGCACCGCGCTGGCATTGAGAATGCTTAAGGTGCGGGCGTAGCGCGCGCTGTTGACGCTGCGGGCCACGCGGCCGATGACCGGCAGGCGCAGCAGCGCCCGGTCCCAGGCGAGCCGCCGGGCGGGCTGGCGCAGCAGATAGCGCAGCGCCAGCAGCGCCAGTAACGACAGCAGCGCCAGCCAGGGGCCCGCGCTGCGCACGATGTCGCTCAGGCTCATTAGCAGCCGGGTAGAGAAGGGCAGGGCCTGTTTAAGATGGACAAACTGCTCAACGACTTTCGGGACTACGGTGGAGAGCAGAATGGCGATCACGCTGATAGCGACCAGCGTCAGTACGATGGGGTAGATCATCGCCTGCAGCAGGCGGGCGCGGAGCTGCTGGCGCTGCTCGGTATAGTCAGCAAGCCGGTTCAGTACGCCGTCGAGATGGCCGGAGGTTTCGCCGGCCGCCACCATGGCGCAGAACAGCCCGTCGAAGCAGGCGGGATAGCCGCGCATCGCCTCCGCCAGCGAGTGGCCTTCGAGCACTTTGCTGCGCACCCCGGCCATTAACGTTCTTAGCGACGGCTTTTCGCACTGCTGGGCGACGGCATCGAGCGCCTTTTCCAGCGGGATCCCGGCGGCAACCAGAGTCGCCAGCTGGCGGGTGAGCAGGGCTAAATCACCGGCGCTGGTACGCCGGGTAAGGGATCCGCCGGCCCACAGTCGCCGCGCCGGGTCGGCAGTTGTCACTTCCAGCGCCAGCCAGCCCTTGTCCCGCAGCAGCTGGCGGGCGTGGCGGGCGGAGTCGGCCTGCTGAAGGCCGCGGCGGGTTTTGCCCTGCGCGTCCAGCGCCTGATAGCGAAACAGGGCCATCTTAGACGCTTTCCGTCGTTTGCTGTTCGGTGACCCGCATCACCTCCTCCCAGCTGGTGATCCCCGCCAGCGCTTTGTCGCGTCCGGCATGACGCAGGGTTTGCCAGGCTGGCCCCAGCTGCTGGATCAGGGTGATCTCATTCTCGCCGCGGTGGATGGCGGCGCGCACGCGATCGTCGATTAGCAGCAGTTCATGGATCCCGGTACGCCCGCGATAGCCGATGAAATTACACTCCGGACAGCCTTTGGGCTGCCACAGCCGCGCGCCGACCGGGACCGCCATCTGCCGGGCGGTGTTGGCATCCGCCTGCCAGGGCTGACGGCAGTGTGGGCACAGTTGGCGCACCAGCCGCTGCGACATCACCGCCAGCAGCGAGGTGGAGAGTAAAAAAGGTTCCACGCCCATATCCTGTAGACGGGAAATGGCGCCCAGCGCGCTGTTGGTGTGCAGGGTCGACAGCACCAGGTGCCCGGTCAGCGAGGCCTGAACGGCGATCTGGGCGGTTTCGCCATCGCGGATTTCGCCCACCAGCACTACGTCCGGATCCTGGCGCAGGATGGCGCGCAGGCCGCGGGCGAAGGTCATCTCGACTTTGGCGTTGACCTGGGTCTGGCCTATGCCCTCCAGCTCATACTCCACCGGATCTTCAATGGTCATGATGTTGCGCTCCCGGGCGTCGAGGCGGCTGAGGGCGGCGTAGAGCGTCGTGCTTTTCCCGGAGCCGGTCGGACCGGTGACCAGGATGATGCCGTGCGGGCGGGCGATCAGCGCATCGACCCGATCGAGCAGGGCGGGCGGCATGCCCAGCGTCAGCAGATCCAGGTTGACGCTGTTTTTGTCCAGCAGACGCAGGACGACGCGTTCGCCGTGGCTGGAGGGCAGGGTGGAGACGCGCACGTCGATTGCTCGCCCGCCGATGCGCAGCGCCATGCGGCCATCCTGAGGGACCCGCTTTTCGGCAATGTCCAGGCTGGCCATCACCTTGATGCGCGAAATTAACAGGGCGGCCAGCCGCCGCTGCGGGCGCAGAATTTCCCGCAGCACGCCGTCGACGCGAAAGCGGATCTGCAGATGGCGCTCGTAGGTTTCGATATGAATATCCGAGGCTTTCTCTTTGATGGCCTCGGTGAGCATGGCGTTGATCAGGCGGATGATCGGCGCGTCGTCCTCGCTGTCGAGCAGATCGTCGGTGTCCGGCAGCTCTTCGGCGAGGGTATAGAGGTCGAGCTCGTTGCCGATGTCGGCCATCATGCGGTGCGCCTCCGCCGAATCACGCTGATAGCTGAGCACCAGCACTTTCTCGAATGCCTCCGGCGCCAGACGGCTGACACGCATCGGCCCGTCCGCCAGGCGGCGCGCTTCCAGCAGCGCCCGGGCGGCGGTATCGGGGCGGCACAGCGCTTCGCAGCGTTCACCGTCGCTGAGCAGCACAAGATGGTGCGCGCGGGCCCAGGCGAAGGGCAACAGCGGACGGCGTTCGGCGGCTGGCGTCATGGGCGGCCTCCGAGATTGAAGGCGTCAATGGCGGCGCTGACCTGGCGGAAAGCCTGGGTCTCCTGCTGCGGATAGATATGCAGCAGGTCGTTGCTGAGCGACGCTTCGCTGCTTTCTTTACCCCGCTGTTTAGTTTGCGCATTGTTGAAGGCGGTGTACTGGCCGGAAGAAGCCTGGCGGTACTCATCGCGATCGCGAATGATGGTCGGGCGGATAAACAGCATCAGGTTGCGTTTCGACACTTTCTTGCTGTCGGAGCGGAACAGGGCGCCGATCACCGGGATATCCCCGAGCAGCGGCACTTTGTCAGCGGTATCGGTGACGGTTTTATCCAGCAGCCCGCCAACCACCACCGTTTCGCCGCTGCCGACCAGCACGGCGTTATTCACCGTCCGGGTATTGAAGGTCGCCCCGAGATCGCTGCTGGTGCTGGAGGCCGAGTCGGCAACGCTCGATACCTCCTGCTCAATCTCCAGCAGCACCGCATCGCCTTCGTTAATCTGCGGTTTCACCTTCAGTTTAATGCCGACGGTTTTGCGCTCGACGGTATTGAAGATGTTGTCGCCGGAGGTGGTTTGCGAGCCGGTTAATACCGGAACTTCCTGGCCGACGTTAAAAGTGGCTTGCATGTTATCGAGGGTGACGATGCTGGGGGTGGCCAGAATATCGTTCTTGGTACTGCTGGAGAGGGCGGTGAGCAGCATCGCCCAGTTCCCCTGATAGAAGCCGGCGGCGATACCGTTAAACGAGCCGAGGGCGCTGGCCAGCGAGCTGCTGATGGTACCGTCTTTGTTGTACTGGTTGGCGCCGGCGATAGCCGTCGATATCGGCAAACCGCTATTGGTGAACTGCGTCATGCCGGCGTTTTTGTTTGCCCACTGGATACCGAGATTAAGGCCATCGGCATCCTGCACTTCGGCAATAATCGCCTCCACCAGCACCTGCGGGCGGCGGATATCGAGCTGGGCGATCACCCGCTCAAGATCGTTCATCACGTCCGGCGCCGCGGTGACGATCAGGGCGTTGGTCTGGCCGTGGGCTTTGATAATAATATTTTTGTCGATCGCGGCCACTGGCCTGGCGCTTTGCTTGTCGCTCTGCAGCGAGCTGCTGATCCCGGTCAGAACCTCCACCAGATCGGCGGCTTTGGCGTACTTCAGGTAGATCACTTTGGTGTTACCCTGTACCGCCTGCTGGCGGTCGAGCTGTTTGATCATGGCGATGATGCGCTGGCGCGAGTTTGGTTCGCCGCTCACCAGTACCGCGTTGGTGCGCTCATCGGCCACCACGTTCGCCACCATCGAGCCCGGCAGCGCCGACTTGCTGGTATCTTTATTAAGCTCGGTAACCAGTTTGACCACTTCCGCGGCGGAGGCCCAGGAGAGGGGCACGGTCACCACGCTGCGATCCCCGGCGTTGTCGACGCGCTCGACAATGGTCAGCAGGCGTTTGATAACCGCCGCGCGGCCGGTCATCAGCAGTACGTTGGAGGGCTCATAATGGACCACGCTGCCGGCGCCAGCGTTATCGTTCAGCTGGCGGAGCAGCGGGGCGAGATCGCGGGCGGCGACGTTGGTCAGGGGCACCACCCGGGTGACCACTTCATCGCCTTCGCCCGGCGCGGCCGCGCTGGCGACCGGCACGGCCGAGGTCTTGGCGTCTTTGGCGCGGACCACTTTTAGCACGCCGTTATTCATATTGATCACGGCGAAGCCATATACATCCAGCACGCTGAGGAAGAATTGATAATATTGTTCTTCATTGAGCATATCGTAACTGCGCACGGTGATAGTGCCGCGTACGCTGGGATCGATAATCACCGTTTTATTCAGGTTTTTGCTGACGGTATTGATAAATTCCTGGATATCGGTGCCTTTAAAACTGGCGGAAAATTCCTCCGCGGCGGCCGGAGAAAATAGCAATGGGGTTAATATCAGCAGCGCAGGCAGCATTTTTCGCAGGCTTTTCATGGTTGGCAATTATTCATCCCCCAGCGCGAAAGCAATATCGTGTCGTTGGCCTTCCCGCTCAACGGTTAGCGTTATTTCGGTCATGTCGGCCAGATTCTGCAGCGCCTGTTGCGCTTGCTCCTGGTCGCGTAAATCGATGCCGTTTAAGGCAATCGCCAAATCATTTGCCTGCAGGCCGGACTGGCGAAACAGCGAGGCGTCTTTGCCTGGGTTTAGTCGATAACCCAGCAGTTTGTCGCCGCTGAGTACCGGCGAAATAGATAAATAAGTGAGGATATTTTGCGGCTGTTCGCGGAGTCGCTTCACGAGGGGCGGGTTGCCCGCGGCGGTGGGCGGCGGCGACGGCGCGCGACTGTCGTTAAATAATAAAATGGCCTCTTTGCGCCCCTGATAGTTGACAATGATCCGGTCAGGCAGAATGGCGGCGATCCGCGCATCATACCCTGGGAGGGGATCGCCCGTGCTAAGGCTAACCTGCTGATTTCCCTTTTCGATAATAGCGATGGAGCGCGCCGGGTTGCTGCTGGCGAGTAGCCCGGCCAGGCGTAGCTTCAGGCTGGAAACCGGCACCTGATTGAGACTGGCAGCATCCGTTGGCGTGGGGCTATTTTTCACCGCCAGGCCAAACAGGGTAAATGCGGGCCGCACATTTTTTAATTCCGGATCTGCCGCCGGAGGCATGGTTAACGGTAGGGCGGAAATATCCTCAGGACTCACAGGGAATACCACGCGCCAGGTTAATTTCGCCAGCTGTGGGATAGCGGTTATTAATATGATGAGCGTCACAATTTGTGGTAATAATTTAATTATCCCTTTATTTATATTTGTTAACCTCATCACAGAAACTGGCATTTTAATTCCTTTGCTAATTTAATTTTCTGCACGTTGGCGTAATACCCTACCGAAACAGGTAGGTGATTATTGGCTTTTGAATTATTTATTGCCGGAGAGTGGCGATAAGCGTGGCGAATCATAATCAGTTTGCGGTTTCGGGTCGTCATTCCCTTTATTGATTTACTCCCCCGGCTTCCTACGCCCCCCGCTCATTTGTGGGGGATGATTGCGCCTGGGAAAGCAAAAATATCTAATTAGCGCGCTGTAAAGATATTCATCCTTTCTTACCTTTTATAATTTAATAAGCATATTAGGGACTATCGAATGCTCAGATATACCTGTCATGCCCTATTTCTTGGATCGTTAGTATTATTGAGTGGCTGTGATAACAGCTCTTCCTCTTCTACCTCTGGCTCACCGGGTTCACCAGGCAATCCTGGCAACCCAGGCACTCCCGGCACGCCCGACCCGCAGGATGTCGTCGTCCGCTTACCGGACGTTGCCGTCCCAGGCGAAGCGGTGCAGGCTTCCGCCAGGCAGGCTGTCATTCATCTCGTCGATATCGCCGGCATCACCAGCAGCACGCCGGCCGACTATGCGACGAAAAACCTCTACTTATGGAACAACGAAACCTGTGACGCGCTGAGCGCGCCGGTGGCGGACTGGAATGATGTCAGCACCACGCCGACCGGCAGCGACAAATATGGCCCTTACTGGGTGATCCCGCTGACTAAAGAGAGCGGATGCATCAACGTTATCGTCCGCGATGGCACCAATAAGCTTATCGACAGCGACCTGCGCGTCTCTTTCAGTGATTTCACCGATCGGACGGTATCGGTCATCGCCGGCAACAGCGCGGTCTATGACTCCCGCGCCGACGCCTTCCGCGCCGCCTTTGGCGTGGCGCTGGCCGATGCGCACTGGGTCGATAAGACTACTCTGCTGTGGCCGGGTGGGGAAAATAAACCCATTGTGCGCCTCTATTACAGCCACAGCAGTAAGGTGGCCGCCGACAGTAACGGCGAATTTAGCGATAAATATGTCAAGCTGACCCCCACCACCGTCAACCAGCAGGTAAGCATGCGCTTCCCGCATCTCGCCAGCTATCCAGCCTTTAAACTGCCGGATGATGTTAACGTCGATGAATTGCTGCAGGGCGAGACGGTGGCGATAGCCGCGGAAAGCGATGGGATCCTGAGCTCCGCCACCCAGGTACAGACCGCCGGCGTGCTGGACGATACCTATGCCGCCGCCGCCGAGGCGCTGAGCTACGGCGCCCAGCTAACCGATAGCGGCGTGACCTTCCGCGTCTGGGCGCCCACGGCGCAGCAGGTCGAACTGGTGGTCTACAGCGCCGACAAGAAGGTGGTGGCCAGCCACCCGATGACCCGCGACAGCGCCTCCGGCGCCTGGTCATGGCAGGGGGGAAGCGACCTGAAGGGCGCGTTCTACCGCTACGCGATGACCGTTTACCACCCGCAGTCGCGTAAAGTCGAGCAGTACGAAGTGACCGATCCCTACGCCCATAGTTTGTCGACCAACTCGGAGTACAGCCAGGTGGTCGATCTCAACGACAGCGCGCTGAAGCCGGAAGGCTGGGACGGGCTGACGATGCCGCACGCGCAGAAAACCAAAGCCGACCTGGCGAAAATGACGATCCACGAGTCGCATATTCGCGATCTCTCTGCCTGGGATCAAACCGTTCCCGCCGAACTGCGCGGTAAGTATCTGGCGCTCACCGCCCAGGAGAGCAATATGGTCCAGCATCTGAAACAGCTGTCGGCCTCGGGCGTGACCCATATTGAGCTGCTGCCGGTCTTCGATCTGGCGACGGTCAATGAGTTCAGCGACAAAGTCGCCGATATTCAGCAGCCGTTCAGTCGCCTGTGCGAGATCAACAGCGCGGTGAAGAGCAGCGAGTTCGCGGGCTATTGCGACAGCGGTTCGACGGTCGAAGAGGTGCTGACCCAGCTGAAGCAGAACGACAGCAAGGATAACCCGCAGGTGCAGGCGTTGAATACGCTGGTGGCGCAGACCGACTCCTATAACTGGGGCTACGATCCGTTCCACTACACGGTGCCGGAAGGATCCTACGCCACCGATCCGGAAGGCACGGCGCGCATTAAAGAGTTCCGCACCATGATTCAGGCGATCAAGCAGGATCTGGGAATGAACGTCATTATGGACGTGGTGTACAACCACACCAACGCCGCCGGCCCGACCGACCGCACCTCGGTGCTGGATAAGATCGTCCCCTGGTACTATCAACGCCTGAATGAAACCACCGGCAGCGTGGAATCGGCCACCTGTTGCTCCGACTCGGCGCCAGAGCACCGGATGTTCGCCAAGCTTATCGCCGATTCACTGGCGGTATGGACCACCGATTATAAGATCGATGGCTTCCGCTTCGACCTGATGGGCTACCACCCGAAAGCGCAGATCCTCTCGGCCTGGGAACGCATTAAAGCGCTGAACCCGGATATCTACTTCTTTGGCGAAGGCTGGGATTCCAACCAGAGCGATCGCTTTGAAATTGCCTCGCAAATCAATCTCAAAGGCACCGGGATCGGCACGTTCTCCGATCGTCTGCGCGACGCCGTGCGCGGCGGCGGGCCGTTCGACTCCGGTGACGCATTACGCCAGAACCAGGGCGTGGGCAGCGGGGCTGGAGTTCTGCCGAATGAGCTGACCACCCTGAGCGACGATCAGGCGCGTCACCTCGCCGATCTGACCCGTCTCGGCATGGCCGGTAACCTTGCGGACTTTGTGCTGATCGACAAAGACGGCGCGGTGAAGAGAGGCAGCGAGATTGACTATAACGGCGCGCCAGGCGGCTATGCGGCTGATCCGACGGAAGTCGTGAACTATGTGTCAAAACACGATAACCAGACGCTGTGGGACATGATCAGCTATAAAGCCGCTCAGGAGGCGGATCTCGATACCCGCGTCCGGATGCAGGCGGTGTCGCTGGCGACGGTGATGCTCGGCCAGGGGATCGCCTTTGACCAGCAGGGCTCGGAGCTGCTGCGCTCTAAATCCTTTACCCGCGATTCGTATGATTCCGGCGACTGGTTTAACCGCGTGGACTACTCCCTGCAGGACAACAACTACAACGTCGGTATGCCGCGCAGCAGCGATGATGGCAGCAACTATGACATTATCGCCCGGGTGAAAGACGCGGTGGCTACTCCGGGTGAAACGGAGCTCAAGCAGATGACCGCGTTTTATCAGGAGCTGACCGCGCTGCGTAAATCGTCTCCGCTGTTTACCCTCGGCGACGGCGCGACGGTGATGAAGCGCGTGGACTTCCGCAATACTGGCGCCGATCAGCAGACGGGTCTGCTGGTGATGACCATCGATGACGGGATGCAGGCTGGCGCCAGTCTGGACAGCCGTGTCGACGGCATCGTGGTGGCGATCAACGCCGCGCCGGAAAGCCGGACGCTGCAGGACTTCGCCGGCACATCGCTCCAGCTGAGCGCTATTCAGCAGGCGGCGGGCGACCGGTCGCTGGCGAGCGGCGTGCAGGTTGCCGCTGACGGTTCGGTCACGCTGCCGGCCTGGTCGGTTGCCGTTCTCGAGTTGCCGCAGGGCGAGTCGCAGGGCGCTGGCCTGCCGGTGAGCAGTAAATAACATAACGTAGGGCGCCCGTAAGGGCGCCTCTGGCTGATGACAAACCTGTTTCGTTATTGTGCTCGCCTTTCTGTCGGGTGGCGGCTTTCGCCTTACCCGGCCTACGAAAGATTGCAATTTCAAACAGTTATGCAGTTATCTGTAGGCCCGCGCAAGCGTAGCGCCGCCGGGCAATTCCTGAAGATTGCACTTTGTCAGCAGTCTGGGGCATCCGTAAGGGCGCCTTCTCGTTATCGTGAGGGAACAGGAGACGGTTGTGATTGTTCGTGATGACAGTGAAAGAGGCATCCCGCCGCTGGTGACGCATCAGCCGCCGTCCTCGCTGGATGATGCGCCGGTGATCCGCGGACGGATGGTGCAGATCCCCGGCTGGATTATCCCGCTGTACGCCGGATTATTTATCGCGCTCGGCTGGTTTGGCGGCGAGCAGTGGCGTCACCCGGCACCGCCGCAAACGCTGCCCTTGGCGGTGGCGCATGCGGCGCTTCTGCCGTTAACCGCTGCCGGAGAGGCCGCGCCAAAGACGCCGCCGCCGGCGGCAAAAGCCAGCGCGCCCGCGGCGCCGGAAGTGGACAGCGATACGCTGCCGCCTCTGCGCTACAGCGCCCATGTCTATGCCTCGCTACCGGAAAAGCGCAGCATTGTGTTAAACGGCAAAGCGTGGACGGAGGGCGATTCACCCCTGCCCAATCTGGTGGTGGAGCAGATCCAGCAGGATGTGACGATCTTCAGCTTCAACGGCACGACCTTTACCCTCGCGGCGCTGGAGGACTGGCCGGGCGGAAAAATTGACGAGGAGCCGAAAGAGGAATAAAAGCGCGCACAATAACCGGCGCGCTGAGGATATTTCGCTTAGTCGCTGCGCAAGCTGGCAATAAATGGCGCGAGCTGACGATTAAATTGACTGCACTGTGTGGCTTCCGGGGTACTGTCCTGTAATAGCTGTTGGTAAAGCCGGTCGCTATTTGGGCTTAACGTCGCCACGTCAATATTTCCCCATCCGCGCGCTTTACCGACATTCACTGCTGCCCGATATATCGTTTCATCAGCGGGGAGATCGCTACGATTACATTTATTCTTGAGATAGCGCGTCCCGGCCGCCACGGACGAGAGCTGCTCGAGCTGCGCCTGGCTGCTGATAGCCGGGCTGAGCGTTGAGGCGGGTTTTTGTTGGCAGCCAGAGAGAAGGGCTACCATGCAAAGCGGAAATATAAGCGGAATACGCATCATAGAGTAATCAAAATAATGAATCACTGGCCGCTAGTTTAACAAATATTTACCTGGTGTCATCATAAAATATTATTCTGCATAAATGTTAACAGGCTCTCATTTTTATCAACGGAAAGGCGCTAAATCGACTTTACTTTTATCAATAATAAACGTTGGCGCTGGGAAAATATATTTTCATCCGCGGATGATGCCACTGCGTTGACCGGCAGGAAGCGCGCCGTTTTTTATGTTATTAAAAAACATACTCTTTCCCATCTTGTTACGTGCGCAGGAGGTAAAATGCTGGTTAAGAATGTCGCATTTTAGTGCTATCCTGTATGCCCTGAACATTACGTGCTATGTTCTGACTTATTCTGCCGATGATGCGTTTAACACAATGATTTTATGGTGAATTTTTATTGTTAGTATCATGTAACATGAAGCAAACCAACCCTCTGAAAGGCTGGCGGCGCGTCCTGCCTGCCAGCAGGTTGTCGTCCGAAGGATAAGCAGCCTGGACGTTAATTTGAGAGATTTCTTCTTCCTCTGAACAGGGGAAGTATTGAGAATCAGGCCTTTGCGCCTGAACGTTGCGGAGAAAAAGCATGGCGGGAGATGACCGCGAGCCTATCGGACGTAAGGGAAGACCCTCACGTCCGACTAAACAGAAAGTCACCCGTCGCCGGGTCCGGGAAGAGGACTACGACGACGAGTATGATGACGATGATTATGAGGATGAGAAACCGGTGCCGAGAAAAGCCAAAGGCAAAGGTGGCAAGCCTCGTCGGAAGCGCAGCTGGCTGTGGCTGCTGGTCAAGCTGGGGATTGTCTTCGCGGTGCTGATTGCCGCCTATGGCGTCTACCTCGACCAGAAAATCCGCAGCCGCATTGACGGTAAAGTCTGGGAGCTGCCGGCCGCGGTCTATGGCCGGATGGTCAACCTTGAGCCGGACATGCAGATCAGCAAAAACGAGATGGTGCGTCTGCTCAACGCCACGCAGTATCGCCAGGTCAGCGCGATGACGCGCCCCGGCGAATATACCGTGCAGGCTAACAGCATCGAGATGATCCGTCGTCCGTTCGATTTCCCGGACAGTAAGGAAGGGCAGGTGCGCGCGCGTCTTACCTTCGACGGCGACCATCTTGAGACCATCGAGAATATGGATAATAACCGCCAGTTCGGTTTCTTCCGCCTCGATCCGCGTCTTATCACCATGCTGCAGTCGCCGAACGGCGAGCAGCGCCTGTTCGTGAAGCGCAGCGGCTTCCCCGATCTGCTGGTGGATACCCTGCTGGCGACCGAAGACCGCCACTTCTATGAGCACGATGGGATCAGTCTCTACTCCATCGGCCGCGCGGTGCTGGCGAACCTGACGGCAGGCCGAACGGTGCAGGGGGCGAGTACCCTGACCCAACAGCTGGTGAAAAACCTGTTCCTCTCCAGCGAACGCTCCTACTGGCGTAAAGCCAACGAAGCGTATATGGCGCTGATCGTCGACGCCCGCTACAGCAAGGATCGCATCCTTGAGCTGTATATGAACGAGGTGTACCTCGGCCAGAGCGGCGATAACGAAATTCGCGGCTTCCCGCTGGCCAGCCTGTATTACTTCGGCCGTCCGGTGGAAGAGCTGAGCCTCGACCAGCAGGCGCTGCTGGTGGGGATGGTGAAAGGGGCGTCGGTCTATAACCCGTGGCGTAACCCGAAACTGGCCCTTGAACGACGCAATCTGGTGCTGCGTCTGCTGCAGCAGCAGCAGGTTATCGACCAGGAGCTGTACGACATGCTCAGCGCCCGTCCGCTGGGCGTGCAGCCGCGCGGCGGGGTGATTTCACCGCAGCCGGCGTTTATGCAGATGGTTCGTCAGGAACTGCAGGCGAAGCTGGGCGATAAAGTGAAAGATCTCTCCGGCGTGAAGATCTTCACCACTTTCGACTCGGTGGCGCAGGATGCGGCGGAAAAAGCGGCCTCCGAAGGGATCCCGGTTCTGAAGAAACAGCGTAAGCTGGCAGACCTGGAAACCGCCATGGTGGTGGTTGACCGCTTCACCGGCGAAGTGCGGGCGATGGTCGGCGGCGCGGAGCCGCAGTTCGCCGGTTATAACCGCGCGATGCAGGCCCGCCGATCGATTGGTTCTCTGGCCAAGCCGGCGACCTATCTGACCGCGCTGAGCCAGCCGAATCAGTATCGCCTGAATACCTGGATCGCCGATGCGCCGGTGACGATTCGCCTGTCCAACGGTCAGACGTGGTCCCCGCAGAACGACGATCGTCGTTTCAGCGGTCAGGTGATGCTGGTCGATGCCCTGACTCGCTCGATGAACGTCCCGACGGTTAACCTCGGGATGGCGCTGGGCTTGCCGGCGGTAGTCGATACCTGGACTAAACTGGGGGCGCCGAAGAATCAGCTCAACGCGGTGCCGTCGATGCTGCTTGGCGCGCTGAACCTGACGCCGATTGAAGTGGCCCAGGCCTTCCAGACCATCGCCAGCGGTGGGAACCGTGCGCCGCTTTCCGCGCTGCGGTCAGTGATTGCCGAAGATGGCACTGTGCTCTACCAGAGCTATCCGCAGGCGGAGCGCGCGGTGCCTGCCCAGGCGGCCTACATGACGCTGTGGACTATGCAGCAGGTGGTGCAGCGCGGTACGGGGCGTCAGCTGGGGGCGAAGTATCCGGGCCTGCATCTGGCGGGGAAAACCGGGACCACCAACAATAACGTCGATACCTGGTTCGCCGGCATCGACGGTAGTCAGGTGACCATCACCTGGGTGGGTCGCGACAATAACCAGCCGACCAAACTGTACGGCGCCAGCGGAGCGATGTCGATTTACCAGCGCTATCTGGCGAACCAGACGCCAACGCCGCTGGTGCTGACGGTGCCGGAAGACGTGGTTGATATGGGCGTGGACAGCAACGGCAACTTCGTCTGCAGCGGCGGTATGCGTTCGCTGCCGGTCTGGACCACGCAGCCGGATGCGCTGTGCCGTCAGGGCGAAATGATGCAACAGCAGCAGTTGCAGCAACAGGAAGCGAAAAATCCGTTTAATCAGTCCGGGCAGCAACCGCCGCCGCAGCAGCAACAGCAGCAACAGCCGCCGAAGCAGCAGGAAAAGAGCGACGGCGTCGCGGGCTGGATCAAGGATATGTTCGGCAGTAACTGATTTTGACCGCACGACCAGACCCCTTAATACGAAAGTATTAAGGGGTTTTTTTATGCCTGTAAAAAAGTTAACGGCTCTTTAACTCCATAATAACTATCTGGTTATTAATTCAGCCTTCGACCGGCGGCGACAGGCATATCGCTTGCCTTGCCTTCGACGTTTCGCCTATTATATCGCCCGTCATAATAATAATTCTCGTTTACGTTATCATTCACTTTCATCAGAGATATACCCATGGCGCGTCCAAAAACTGCTCAGCCAAATCACTCGCTGCGTAAAGTCGCAGCTGTAGTAGCCACGGCGGTTAGCGGCATGTCTGTCTACGCACAGGCAGCAGAACAACCGAAGCAAGAAGAAACCATCACCGTCGTTGCCGCCCCGGCCGCCCAGGAAAGCGCCTGGGGACCGGCGCCGACTATCGCGGCAAAACGCTCCGCCACGGCGACCAAAACCGATACCCCGATTGAAAAAACGCCGCAGTCTGTGTCGGTGGTGACGCGCCAGGAGATGGAGATGCGCCAGCCGACGACGGTAAAAGAGGCGCTCTCCTATACGCCCAGCGTCTTCTCCACTCGCGGCAGTTCGACCACCTATGACGTGGTCACCATTCGCGGCTTCACCACCTCGACGACCGTCAACACCAACCAGTATCTGGACGGCATGAAGCTGCAGGGGAATAACTACTCTGAAGTCTCCATGGATCCTTACTTCCTCGAGCGTGTGGAAGTGATGCGCGGGCCAACCTCGGTGCTGTACGGCAACAGCAACCCGGGCGGTATCGTCAGCATGGTCAGCAAGCGCCCGACTACCGAGCCGCTGAAAGAAGTGCAGTTTAAGATGGGCACCGACAATCTGTGGCAGACCGGGTTTGACTTTAGCGACGCCATTGATGATGCCGGCGTTTGGTCGTATCGCCTGACCGGCCTTGGCCGCAGTCAGGATGCCCAGCAGCAGATGGCGAAATCGACTCGCTACGCGGTGGCGCCCTCCTTTAGCTGGCGTCCGGACGATAAAACCGACTTCACCTTCCTGAGCAACTTCCAGAATGACCCGGATGCGGGCTACTACGGCTGGCTGCCGCGCGAAGGCACCGTGGTGCCGTATTACGACGCCAACGGTAAGGCGCACAAGCTGCCGACCGATTTCAACGAAGGCGAGTCCGATAATAAAATCTCCCGCCGCCAGAAGATGGTGGGCTACAGCTTCTCCCATCAGTTCGATGACACCTTTACCGTGCGGCAGAACCTGCGCTATGCCGATGTGCATACGCTCTATCGTTCCGTATACGGCAACGGCTATGTCGCGCCGGGCTACATGAATCGCGCCTACGTGCGCTCCGACGAGCACCTGAACACCTTCACCGTCGATACCCAGCTGCAGTCTGATTTCGCCACCGGCGCGGTCAGCCATACGCTGCTGACCGGCGTGGACTACTCGCGGATGCGTAACGATGTGGATGCCGACTACGGGACGGCGGATCCTATCAGCATGAGCAATCCGCAGTACGGCAATCCGAATATTCAGGTCACCTTCCCGTACGCGGTCCTCAACCGGATGGAGCAGACCGGCCTGTACGCGCAGGATCAGATGGAGTGGGATAAATGGGTGATGACCCTGGGCGGCCGTTACGATTACGCCACGACCTCAACGTTAACCCGCGCCACCAACAGCCTGGCGGAGAATCACGACCAGCAGTTCAGCTGGCGCGGCGGCATCAACTACCTGTTCGATAACGGCATCTCTCCGTACTTCAGCTACAGCGAATCGTTTGAACCGGTATCGGGTTCCAACAGCCGCGGCCAGCCGTTCGATCCGTCGCGCGGTAAGCAGTATGAAGCCGGCGTGAAATACGTGCCGAAAGATATGCCGGTGGTGGTGACCGCGGCGGTCTATCAGCTGACCAAAGACAAGAACCTGACGGCTGATCCGGCTAACCAGGCGTTCAGCATCCAGACCGGCGAGATCCGCTCCCGCGGCCTTGAGCTGGAGGCGAAGGCGGCGGTGAACGCTAATATTAACGTCACCGCAGCCTACAGCTACACCGATGCGGAGTACACTCACGATACGGTGTTCAACGGCAAACGTCCGGCGGAAGTGCCGCGTAACATGGCCTCCCTGTGGGCGGATTATACCTTCCACGAAACCGCGCTGAGTGGTCTGACGATTGGGGCCGGGGCGCGCTATATCGGTTCAACGGTCAGCTACTACAAAAATGACACCAGCACCGGTAAGAAAAATGATGCCTTTAGTGTGGCCGGTTATGCGCTGATGGATGCGACGGTGAAATACGATCTGGCGCGCTTTGGCCTGCCGGGATCGTCGGTCGGCGTCAACGTCAACAACCTGTTCGACCGCGAATATGTCTCCAGTTGCTACAGCGAATACGCCTGCTACTGGGGTGCCGGACGTCAGGTCGTCGCCACCGCCACCTTCCGTTTCTAACCACCTACGGGCGCGGTTCGCCGCGCCCTCTATCAGGTTATCGCTATGCAGGAACAGACTCCGCACGCAGAAACCACCTTCGCGCTGGATCGCGTCACTTTCCGTGTGCCTGGCCGCACATTGCTCCATCCGCTCTCGCTCACCTTCCCGTCCGGAAAAGTCACAGGCCTGATCGGCCATAATGGCTCCGGCAAGTCGACGTTACTGAAAATGCTTGGCCGTCATCAGCCGCCCTCCGCAGGCGAAGTGCTGCTGGACGGGCAGCCGCTGGAGAGCTGGGGCAGCAAAGCCTTTGCCCGCAAAGTGGCCTATCTGCCGCAGCAGCTGCCGCCGGCCGAAGGTATGACGGTGCGCGAGCTGGTGGCGATCGGCCGCTATCCATGGCACGGCGCGCTGGGTCGCTTTGGCGCAGCGGACCGTGAGAAAGTAGAAGAGGCGATTGCGCTGGTGGGGCTGAAGCCGCTCGCTCATCGTCTGGTGGACAGCCTCTCCGGCGGTGAACGCCAGCGGGCGTGGATCGCCATGCTGGTGGCGCAGGACAGTCGCTGCCTGCTGCTCGATGAACCCACCTCGGCGCTGGATATTGCTCATCAAGTCGATGTTCTGGCGCTGGTGCATCGTCTCAGCCAGCAGCGCGGCCTGACGGTGATCGCCGTCCTGCACGATATTAATATGGCGGCCCGCTATTGCGACTATCTGGTGGCCCTGCGCGGCGGAGAAATGATTGCTCAGGGGACGCCGGCGGAACTGATGCGCAGCGACACTCTGGAACAGATCTACGGCATCCCGATGGGGATCCTGCCACACCCGGCCGGTGCGGCGCCGGTAAGCTTTGTCTATTGATGATGAACCCAACTCTGATAACCCGACGCCGCCTGCTGATCGCGATGGCGCTCTCGCCGCTGCTGTGGCAGATGCGCGGCGCGCAGGCGGCCGACGTCGACCCGCAGCGCGTGGTCGCCCTGGAGTGGCTGCCCGCGGAGCTGCTGCTGGCGCTCGGCGTGACGCCCTATGGCGTGGCCGATATTCCCAACTATCGCTTGTGGGTGAACGAACCCGCGCTGCCCGACTCGGTGATCGATGTTGGTCTGCGTACCGAACCCAACCTTGAACTGCTGACGCAGATGAAACCGTCGTTTATCGTCTGGTCGGCGGGCTACGGCCCGTCGCCGGAGAAGCTGGCGCGTATCGCGCCCGGCCGCGGTTTCACCTTCAGCGACGGCAAACGGCCGCTGGCGATGGCCCAGCGTTCGCTACTGGAAATGGCCGATCTGCTGGGCAAAACGCAGCAGGCGAAGCGCCATCTGGCGGAGTTCGACGCGCTGATGGAGAGCCTGCGTCCGCGTTTTGCCGGGCGCGGCGATCGTCCGCTGCTGATGATCTCTCTGCTCGATCCCCGCCACGTGCTGGTGTTTGGCGAAAACTGCCTGTTCCAGGAGGTGCTTGATCGCTTCGGTATTAAAAACGCCTGGCACGGCGAAGCGGCATTCTGGGGAAGCGTTAGCGTTGGCATCGACAGGCTGGCGGCATTTAACGAAGCCGATGTCATCTGTTTCGACCATGGCAATGAGCGAGATATGGCTCAACTGCTGGCGACGCCGCTATGGCAGGCGATGCCCTTCGTGCGCGCGGGCCGCTTCCAGCGCGTTCCGGCGGTCTGGTTCTACGGCGCGACGCTGTCAGCGATGCATTTTGCCCGCGTGCTGGCTGATGCCCAGGGGAGTCCGGCATGAATACGCGTCTCTCGCCGTTAGCTATTATCCTGCTGGCCGGGCTGCTGGGCGTCGCCTTCGCGCTGAGCATCGTCAACCTCAATGTCGCCTTGCCCTATGCGCAGTGGCGGCAGGCGCTGTGGCAGCCGGATGTCGATGATATCGCCCAAATGCTGTTTCATTACAGTTTGTTACCGAGGCTGGCTGTTGCGCTGCTGGTGGGCGCCGGGCTGGGACTGGTTGGCGTCCTGTTCCAGCAGGTGCTGCGTAATCCGCTGGCGGAACCGACCACCCTTGGCGTCGCCACCGGCGCGCAGCTGGGGATAACGGTCACCACGTTATGGGCTATTCCCGGCGTGCTGGCGTCGCAATTCGCCGCGCTGGCCGGGGCCTGTCTGGTGGGCGCGCTGGTGTTTGGCGTCTCGTGGGGCAAGCGCCTGTCGCCGGTAACGCTGATCCTGGCGGGGCTGGTGGTCAGCCTTTACTGTGGCGCGCTTAACCAGCTGATGGTGATTTTCCATCACGACCAGCTGCAAAGCATGTTCCTGTGGAGCACCGGGACGCTGACGCAGACCGACTGGAGCGTGGCGCAGCGCCTGTGGCCGCAGCTGCTTGGCGGGGCAATACTCACCTTGCTGCTGCTGCGGCCGCTGACCCTGATGGGGCTCGATGACGGGGTGGCGCGTAACCTCGGGCTGGCGCTGTCCCTGGCGCGCCTCGGCGCCCTGACGCTGGCGATCGTCATCAGCGCGCTGCTGGTGAACGCGGTAGGGATTATCGGCTTTATCGGCCTGTTCGCGCCGCTGCTGGCGAAAATGCTTGGCGCCCGTCGGCTGCTGGCGCGGCTGCTGCTGGCGGCGCTGATCGGCGCGCTGCTCCTGTGGCTTTCCGATCAGGTGATCCTCTGGCTGAGCCGGGTATGGCGGGAAGTCTCCACCGGCTCGGTCACCGCCCTGATTGGCGCGCCGCTGCTGCTGTGGCTGCTGCCGCGGTTGCGCAGCATCAGCGCCCCGGTGATGAACGGCGGCGATAATGTGCAGCCTGAGCGCTATCATGTGCAATGGTTTGTTCTCGCAGGCGTCGCGTTGCTGCTGCTGGCGGTGAGCGTGGCGCTGGCCTTTGGTCGCGATGCCCACGGCTGGCTGTGGGCCCACGGCGATCTGCTGGAGCAACTGCTGCCCTGGCGCTGGCCGCGGGTGCTGTCGGCGCTGTTCGCCGGGGTCATGCTGGCGGTCGCCGGCTGTATTATCCAGCGCCTGACCGGCAACCCGATGGCCAGCCCGGAAGTGCTGGGCATCAGCTCCGGCGCGGCTTTTGGCGTGGTGCTGATGCTGTTCTTCGTGCCTGGCGACGCCTTTGGCTGGCTGCTGCCGGCCGGCAGCCTTGGCGCGGCGGCCACCTTGCTGATCATTATGCTTGCCGCCGGGCGCGGCGGCTTCTCGCCGCATCGGATGCTGCTGGCGGGGATGGCGCTGAGCACCGCCTTCACTATGCTGCTGATGATGCTGCAGGCCAGCGGCGATCCGCGTATGGCGCAGATCCTGACGTGGATCTCGGGGTCGACATATAGCGCGACGCCGGAGAGGGTGGTGCGTAGCGGCGCGGTAATGCTGGCGCTGCTGGCGCTGGCGCCGCTCTGTCGTCGCTGGTTAACCATCCTGCCGCTGGGCGGGGAGGCGGCGCGAGCGGTGGGCATGGCGCTGACGTCATCGCGGATTGTTCTGCTGCTGCTGGTGGCCTGCCTGACGGCGGCGGCGACGCTGACCATCGGCCCGCTGAGCTTTGTCGGGCTGATGGCGCCGCATATCGCGCGGATGATGGGCTTCCGGCGAACCCTACCGCATATGGTGATCTCCGGGCTGACTGGCGGGCTGCTGCTGGTCTTCGCCGACTGGTGCGGACGGATGATGATGTTCCCGTATCAGATCCCGGCGGGGCTACTGTCGACCTTTATCGGCGCGCCTTACTTTATTTATTTGTTGAGAAAGCAGAGTCGCTAACGGTCCTGGATGGCTTCAACATCCCCGGTGGCGCTATCGCTTACCGGGGCTACAGCGCTGTGCGATTTGGTAGCCCGGATAAGGCGCAATGCGCCTCCTCCGGGAAAATCCCTGCGCCACCAGGCATTCAAGCACCTTACAGCTTGGCAAATACCCGACGCGCGGCGTCGATGGTGTTGTCGATATCTTCTTCGCTGTGGGCTACGGACATAAAGCCGGCCTCAAACGCTGACGGCGCGAGGTACACGCCTTCCTCCAGCATCAGATGGAAGAAGCGCTTGAAGCGTTCAACGTCGCACTTCACCACGTCCTGATAGCAGGTGACGGTTTCGGCATCGGTAAAGAAGATGCCGAACATGCCGCCGACGTTATTGACCACCAGCGGGATCCCGGCGTCACGCGCCGCATCCAGCAGGCCTTGCGCCAGCTGGTTAGTCAGTTCAGTCAGGGTTTCATGGACCCCCGGCTGCGCCACTTCGTTCAGGCAGGCGAAGCCAGCCGCCATGGCGATCGGGTTGCCGGAGAGGGTGCCCGCCTGATAGACCGGACCGGTGGGCGCCAGAGCGTCCATTACCTCACGGCGGCCGCCGAAGGCGCCTACCGGCATCCCGCCGCCGATGATTTTCCCCAGACAGGTCAGATCCGGCTCCACGCCGTAGTAAGCCTGAGCGCCTGCCAGCGCCACGCGGAAGCCGGTCATCACTTCGTCGATAATCAGCAGGGCGCCAAATTCGTCGCACAGGGCGCGCAGGCCCGGCAGGAATTCCGGCTGCGGCGGAATGCAGTTCATATTTCCGGCCACCGGCTCGACGATGATGCAGGCGATCTCCTGCGGATACTGCTCGAACGCCGCGCGCACCGAGGCGAGGTCGTTATAAGTGCAGGTCAGGGTATGTTTGGCGAAATCGGCCGGGACGCCCGGCGAGTTCGGCTGGCCGAGGGTCAACGCGCCGGAACCGGCTTTCACCAGCAGGCAGTCGGCATGGCCGTGGTAGCAGCCTTCGAACTTAATGATTTTGTCGCGTCCGGTGAAGCCGCGCGCCAGGCGAATGGCGCTCATGGTGGCTTCGGTACCGGAGTTCACCATCCGCACCATATCCATGGTCGGCACCAGCTCGGTCACCAGGGCCGCCATTTTCACTTCCATTTCGGTCGGCGCGCCAAAGCTCAGGCCGCGGGATGCCGCCTCGATCACCGCATTGCGGATAGCCGGGTGGTTGTGGCCCAGCACCATCGGACCCCAGGAACCGACATAATCGATATAGGCTTTCCCATCCACGTCATAGAGGTAAGCGCCATCCGCGCGTTCGATAAACAGCGGTGTGCCGCCGACGCCGGTGAAAGCGCGCACCGGCGAGTTAACGCCGCCGGGGATCAGTTCGCGCGCAGCGTGGTACAGATTTTCAGATTTGCTCATGGCCAGGGTCCTGGTTCGTGAAAAATGTTTTATCGGCTATTCTAAGTTATTCCAGGATGGTTATGAAAGTTTTGCCCAATTGAAACAATGTGCCGCAAGGGCATTTTTTTGACGACGCAGCGCGCCGGGACGGCTAAAATGCCGCTCTCTTCATTTGTATTACCAATAATTGATAACGGCATGAAAGCAGAAACTCCCTCTTTTGAAGCACATCAGTTTGTGCGGGTGCGTCGCGGCGATGCGGTGCGCCGTCTGATTCAACGCGATAAAACGCCGCTGGCGGTGCTGTTTATGGCGGCAGTGGTCGGCACGCTGGCGGGGCTGGTGGGCGTCGCCTTTGAAAAGAGCGTGAACTGGGTGCAGAACCAGCGGATCGGCGCGCTGGCGCAGGTGGCGGACCACTGGTATCTGGTCTGGCCGCTGGCGTTTATCCTGTCGGCGCTGCTGGCGATGGTCGGCTATTTTCTGGTGCGTCGCTTTGCGCCGGAGGCCGGCGGCTCCGGGATTCCGGAAATTGAGGGTGCGCTGGAGGAGCTGCGGCCGGTGCGCTGGTGGCGCGTGCTGCCGGTGAAATTCGTTGGCGGCATGGGGACCCTTGGCGCCGGGATGGTGCTGGGTCGTGAAGGACCGATGGTACAGCTTGGCGGCAACATTGGGCGCATGGTGCTGGACGTTTTCCGCATGCGCAGTCCGGAAGCGCGGCATACGCTGTTGGCGACCGGTGCGGCGTCGGGGCTTTCGGCGGCCTTTAATGCGCCGCTGGCCGGTATTCTGTTTATCATCGAAGAGATGCGCCCGCAGTTCCGCTACAACCTGATCTCCATTAAAGCGGTGTTTACCGGCGTGATCATGTCGAGCATTGTGTTTCGCATTTTCAACGGCGAAGCGGCGATCATTGAGGTGGGTAAACTAAGCAACGCCCCGGTAAATACCCTATGGCTGTATCTGGTGCTGGGCATGCTGTTTGGCTGCTTTGGCCCGCTGTTTAATTTTCTGGTGCTGCGCACTCAGGATCTGTTCCAGCGCATCCACGGCGGCAACATCAAAAAATGGGTGTTGATTGGCGGATTAATCGGCGGGCTCTGCGGTCTGCTGGGGCTGATGCAGCCCTCCGCGGTGGGCGGTGGCTTTAACTTGATCCCTATCGCCGCTGCCGGTAACTTCTCCGTCGGACTGCTGCTGTTTATCTTTATTGCCCGCGTGGTGACCACGCTGATCTGCTTCTCTTCCGGCGCGCCAGGGGGCATTTTCGCGCCTATGTTGGCGCTCGGCACGCTGCTGGGCACGGCGTTCGGCATGGCGGCTATTCCGCTGTTTCCGGCCTACCATCTCGATGCCGGCACCTTCGCGATTGCCGGTATGGGGGCGCTGCTCGCCGCCTCGGTGCGTGCGCCGCTGACCGGGATCGTGCTGGTGCTTGAGATGACCGATAACTATCAGCTCATTTTGCCAATGATTATTACCTGCCTTGGCGCAACACTACTGGCGCAATTCCTCGGCGGTAAGCCTTTGTATTCGACCATTCTGCAGCGTACTCTGGCGAAGCAGGAAGCCGAGCAGGCGGCAAAAGCGCAGCAGGCTCCCCGGGAGAATACTTGAACGATTTACCAGGGTATTAGATAATGGCTCAAAAGGTCCGGTTATTCTTTAACCGGCCGGAAGTATCAATGGGAGCAGAAAATGAGTGATGACGTAGCGTTGCCGCTGGAGTTTACCGAAGCCGCAGCCAATAAAGTAAAACACCTGATTGCGGATGAAGATAATCCGAACCTGAAACTGCGCGTGTATATCACCGGCGGCGGTTGCAGCGGTTTCCAGTATGGCTTCACCTTTGACGATCAGGTGAACGAAGGGGATATGACCATTGAGAAACAGGGCGTCGGCCTGGTGGTTGACCCGATGAGCCTGCAGTATCTGGTCGGCGGCTCTGTCGACTATACCGAAGGGCTGGAAGGTTCGCGCTTTATCGTGACCAATCCGAACGCGAAAAGCACCTGCGGCTGCGGCTCCTCGTTCAGCGTTTAAAGCGAGTTCTCCCCCAGCGGGAGGGAGCAAACCCTAAAAACGGTAACCTTAAGGTTACCGTTTTGCTTTTATTACCGACCGTTATCGTCCAGGGCAAACGTCGGCAGCTTCAGATGCCAGCGAATAGCCGCCAGACGAATTACCAGGGTGACCACCATCCCCATCATTGCCGAATTCTCCAGCGGGAGATGAAAGGTGTCGTGTGCCGTGGCGTGGACAATACCGCCGACGATACAGGCGGTGGCGTAGATTTCGGTACGCAGAATCATAGGAATTTCCCGCGCCAGCACGTCGCGAATAATCCCGCCGCCGACGCCGGTCACCACCCCCATGCACACCGCGACCAGCGGGCCGCTGCCAGCAAGAAAAGCTTTATTGACGCCAATGCCGACAAACACCGCCAGACCGACGGCATCAAGAACGGGCAGGATCCATTTCGGCAGCCGGCGAGGCTGGCGGACCAGCAGGATGGTCAGCATGCTGGTGACCATCGCCACCACCAGATCGGTGGGATCTTTGACCCAGAATACCGGGCCATTCGCCAGCGCCATGTCGCGGATGGTCCCGCCGCCTACCGCCGTCACTACCCCTAACACCAGCACGCCGAATGGGTCCATACGCAGTTTTCCGGCTAGCAGTACGCCGGAGATCGCGAAGACAGCTGTGCCAATAATATCCAGCCAATAGACAAGCATCGTTGATTCCCACTGAACATCCGGTGTGCCGGATGATTATTTTACCTGGTCAAGCGCCGCACAAAGTTGTTTGGCGGCGAGGATAATACGTGGGCCGGCGCGTTCAAACCAGTCGCTGTGTAACGCAATCAACGAAATGGTGAGCTGATGTTGCCAAAAGCGCTGCGCTTCGGCAATGCGGCTGGCATCCCCGGTCACCACGATCGCCTGCGGCTGGCGGGCCAGCACCTGTTCGCGGCTCACCTGCGGCCAGGGAACGCGGCTGGTGGCGAAGATATTCTCGCCGCCGCAAAGCCTTAGCACCTGATCCTGAATCGAACCGGGGCCGCTGGTGAACAGCGGTGCGGAGCCGAACTGCAGGAAGACGCGTTTCTTCGGCGCGTTGGCATAGCGCGCTTTCAACGCATCGTATTCCTGCTGCATCGCCTGCGCCGCCTGCTGCGCTTTTTCCGGCTGCGGGCTCCACTGCGCCAGCTCACGCAGGGTAGCGATGATCTCTTCTATGGTCGAGGTCTGTACCCACAGGACATGAATACCCAGAGACTGCAGCTGGTTAACCTGGCGTTCGGCATTGCCCCCGCGCCAGGCCAGCACCACGTCTGGCTTGAGCGCCACGATGCGTTCCAGGTTCATTCCCTGCCAGCTGGCAACCTGTTCGATCGTTTTGGCCTGCGAAGGATAATCGGAATAGCTGCTGACGCCGACTGGCGTGATCCCGGCGGCAAAGGCCAGTTCGGTATTGGCGGGGGAGAGGGTGATCACCCGCGGCGCGGCCAGCAGCCACGCCGGGGCGAGTAACAGCAGCGCGGCAAGCGCGAAGGATAGCGACTTAGCCACGTGCCAGGTTCTGTACCAGATTCTCCACCATCAGGGTGGACTGTCTGGCGGCGACCGCAAGGAACTCCTCAAAGCTGAGGTGGGACTGCTGGTCGGCCACGTCGGAGATAGCGCGAACTACCACGAAGGGAACCTTAAAGTTATGGCAGACGTGGGCGATGGCGGTCGCTTCCATTTCCACGGCGATCGCCTGCGGGAAATTATGGCGGATCTTCGCCAGACCGACAGAGCCGTTAATGAAGGCATCCCCGCTAACGATAAGGCCGCGAACGGCGTTGAGATCTAACGCTTTAATGCAGCTCTCTGCGGCGGCCACCAGTTTTTCATCCGCCTTAAAACCCGCCGGGCAGCCAGGGAGTTGGCCGTATTCATAGCCGAAGGCGGTGACGTCGGCGTCGTGGTAGCGCGCTTCATCGGAGACGACGATATCGCCGACCTTCAGCGTCGACGCCAGGCCGCCGGCAGAACCGGTATTAATGATCACGTCAGGCTGGCAGCGCTCCAGCAGCAGGGTCGCGCCCATCGCCGCCGCTACTTTTCCGATACCAGACTTCAGCAGAGCGACGTCAACGCCGTGAAGTTGGCCGGTATAGATTTCGCTTCCGCCAATGGTGATGGTCTGGCGGTTTTCGATTTTGTCGCGCAGAAGGGTAACTTCCTCTTCCATAGCGCCAATAATGCCAATTTTCATAGATTTACTCGCGATGTGTCAGGTTTAGTTGCATAGTCTATCATGCGCTTAAGGGGAAGCGTATTGCTCGCGCGGGAGAGGCTATGGCAAAGATTGATTTTCGCAACAAGATAAACTGGCGTCGACGCTTCCGTTCGCCGCCGCGGGTGGAGACGGAGCGCGACATCCTGCGGATCTTTGAAAGCGATCGGGGACGGATCGTCAACTCGCCGGCAATCCGCCGCCTGCAGCAAAAAACTCAGGTCTTCCCGCTCGAGCGCAACGCGGCGGTGCGCACTCGCCTGACCCACTCGCTGGAGGTGCAGCAGGTGGGGCGCTATATCGCCAAAGAGGTGCTGAGCCGGCTGAAAGAGCTGAGGCTGCTGGAAGAGTATGGCCTGGAAGAGCTGACCGGGCCATTCGAGAGCGTGGTGGAGATGGCCTGCCTGATGCACGATATCGGCAATCCCCCGTTTGGCCATTTTGGCGAAGCGGCGATTAACGACTGGTTCCGTCAGCGCCTGGCGCCCGGCGATGCGCTCGGGCAGCCGCTGACCGACGATCGCTGCGAAGTGCAGGCCTTACGCCTGCATGACGGAGAGACATCGCTTAATGCGCTGCGCCGTAAAGTGCGCCAGGATCTCTGCAGCTTTGAGGGCAACGCGCAGGGCATTCGTCTGGTCCATACGCTAATGCGTATGAACCTGACCTGGGCGCAGGTGGGATGTATCCTGAAATATACTCGTCCGGCGTGGTGGTCTGAGGAGACGCCGGCCAGCCACAGTTATTTAATGAAGAAACCTGGCTATTATTTAGCCGAAGAAGAGTATGTCGCGCGTTTGCGTAAAGAACTGGATCTCGCGCCTTACAATCGGTTTCCATTAACCTGGATTATGGAGGCTGCGGATGACATCTCATATTGCGTCGCGGATCTCGAGGACGCGGTGGAAAAACGTATTTTTAGCGCAGAACAGCTCTATCAGCATCTTTACGACGCCTGGGGCAGTCATGAAAAAGGCTCGTTATTTTCGCAGGTAGTAGAAAATGCCTGGGAGAAATCGCGAGCCAATTATCTGAAGCAGAGCGCGGAAGATCAGTTTTTTATGTATTTGCGGGTGAATACGCTGAATAAGCTGGTGCCCTACGCGGCGCGCCGATTTATTGACAACCTGCCGGCAATCTTCACCGGGGACTTTAATCATGCGTTACTGGAGGACGACAGCGATTGCAGTCAGCTACTGGAGCTCTATAAAAATGTGGCGATGAAACAGGTCTTTAGCCATCCGGATGTTGAGCAGCTGGAATTGCAGGGCTACCGGGTGATCAGCGGCCTGTTGGATATCTATCAGCCGCTGCTGAAATTATCGCTGGAGGATTTCAGCGAATTAGTAGCGCAGGAGCGGGTACGACGTTTACCCATTGCCTCCCGGCTGTATCAGAAACTTTCGACCCGTCACCGGCTGGCCTATGTTGAAGCGGTAAATAAACTGGCGCGTACGGCGCCCGAATTTGCGCTGATGGAATACTATTATCGCTGCCGTCTGATTCAGGACTATATCAGCGGGATGACGGATTTGTATGCGTGGGATGAATATCGGCGACTCATGGCGGTGGAATAGGCTGGAGTTTTGTAAAGATGGACAATAAATTTTTACTTTTTCCAGAAACTTAATTCCGGAACTTAGCGTTATAAAATGACTCTGATAGTCACGTACACAGCAACTTTCGTTACCTGATATTGAGATTGAAACTGATGAAAAAAACCACGTTAGCAATGAGTGCACTGGCTCTGAGTTTAGGTCTGGCGTTGTCCCCGCTCTCTGCGAGCGCGGCAGAAACGGCATCTTCGGCCACTAATGCACAGCAGATGCCAAGCCTGGCCCCGATGCTGGAGAAGGTGATGCCGTCGGTGGTGAGCATTAACGTTGAAGGTAGCACCACCGTTAATACCCCACGGATGCCACGTAACTTCCAGCAGTTCTTTGGCGATAATTCGCCGTTCTGCCAGGATGGTTCTCCTTTCCAGAGTTCGCCGTTTTGCCAGGGCGGCGGACAGGGCGGTCAGCCTGACGGCGGCCAGCAGCAGAAATTTATGGCGCTGGGCTCCGGCGTCATCATTGATGCCGCCAAAGGGTATGTGGTGACCAACAACCACGTCGTGGACAACGCCACCACGATTAAGGTTCAGCTGAGCGATGGCCGTAAGTTTGATGCCAAAGTCGTCGGCAAAGATCCGCGCTCTGATATCGCGCTGATTCAGATTCAGGATCCAAAAAACCTGACGGCGATTAAGCTTGCCGACTCCGATGCGCTGCGCGTCGGTGATTACACCGTGGCTATCGGCAACCCGTTCGGTCTGGGCGAAACCGTGACCTCCGGGATTGTCTCCGCGCTGGGCCGTAGCGGCCTCAACGTGGAAAACTACGAAAACTTTATCCAGACCGATGCGGCGATTAACCGCGGGAACTCCGGCGGTGCGCTGGTGAACCTCAACGGCGAGCTGATCGGTATCAACACCGCCATTCTGGCGCCGGACGGCGGCAACATCGGTATCGGTTTTGCTATCCCGAGCAACATGGTGAAAAACCTGACCGAGCAGATGGTGAAATATGGCCAGGTGAAACGCGGTGAGCTCGGCATTATGGGCACCGAACTGAACTCTGAGCTGGCGAAAGCGATGAAAGTCGATGCCCAGCGCGGGGCCTTCGTCAGCCAGGTAATGCCAGGTTCGGCGGCCGCGAAAGCGGGCATTAAAGCCGGCGATGTCATCACCTCCCTCAACGGGAAAGCGATCAGCAGCTTCGCCGCGCTGCGTGCCCAGGTCGGCACCATGCCTATCGGCAGCAAAGTTGAGCTTGGTCTGCTGCGCGACGGCAAACCGGTGACCGTGACCGTCGAACTGCAGCAGAGCAACCAGACCCAGGTTGACTCCAGCACCATCTTCAACGGGATTGAAGGGGCGGAAATGAGCAATAAGGGTCAGGATAAGGGCGTGGTGGTCAATAATGTGAAAGCCGGTACCCCGGCGGCACAGATTGGCCTCAAGAAAGGCGACGTCATCGTCGGGGCGAATCAGCAGCCGGTGAAAAACATCGCCGATCTGCGGAAAATCTTCGACGCCAAACCGTCCGTACTGGCGCTGAACATTCAGCGCGGCGACGCCTCTATCTATCTGCTGTTGCAGTAACCGCCAGCGCTCGCTTCCCAGCCCCTTCCCTCGCCGAGGGCAGGGGCTTTTTTCGTTCTGTGACCGCCCCCACAACTCCACATATCTCACCCCGGCTTAGTGCAAATGCACAATGCAGCGCGACGATGACTCTTTTATGCTGGTGCCCAGCAAAGGGGAGGACTACATGGCTGGCTGGCATCTTGATACCAAAATGGCGCAGGATATTGTGGCGCGGACCATGCGCATCATCGATACCAATATCAACGTGATGGATGCCCGCGGGCGGATCATCGGCAGCGGCGATCGGGAAAGGATTGGTGAATTGCACGAAGGCGCGCTGCTGGTCCTCTCCCAGGGGCGGGTGGTGGATATCGACGACGCGGTCGCTCGCCATCTGCACGGGGTTCGCCAGGGGATTAACCTGCCGCTGCGCCTGGAGGGGGAGATCGTCGGGGTGATCGGCCTGACCGGCGAGCCGGAGTCGCTGCGAAAATATGGCGAGCTGGTGTGCATGACAGCAGAGATGATGCTGGAGCAGTCGCGGCTGATGCATCTTCTGGCCCAGGACAGCCGTCTGCGCGAAGAGCTGGTGATGAACCTGATTCAGGCGGAAGAGCATACCCCGGCGCTGAACGAATGGGCTCAGCGTTTAGGCATCGATCTCAATCAGCCGCGCGTGGTGGCGATGATTGAGGTAGACAGCGGTCAGCTCGGCGTGGACAGCGCGATGGCGGAACTGCAACAGTTACAGAACGCGCTGACCACCCCCGATCGCAATAATCTGGTGGCCATTGTCTCGCTCACGGAAATGGTGGTGCTGAAACCGGCGCTGAACAGCTTTGGCCGCTGGGACGCTGACGATCACGTCCGGCGCGTCGAGCAGCTTATCGCCAGGATGAAAGAGAATGGCCAGCTGCGCTTTCGCGTGGCGCTGGGCAACTTCTTCACCGGCCCAGGAAGTATCGCCCGCTCTTACCGTACCGCACGGACGACGATGATGGTTGGCAAGCAGCGGATGCCGGAGAGCCGCAGTTATTTCTATCAGGATCTGATGCTGCCGGTGCTGCTCGACAGCCTGCGCGGCGGCTGGCAGGCCAATGAGCTGGCCCGTCCGCTGGCGCGTTTGAAGGCCATGGACAACAACGGGCTGCTGCGGCGGACGCTGCAGGCGTGGTTTCGCCATAACGTGCAGCCGCTGGCGACGTCAAAGGCGCTGTTTATTCATCGCAATACGCTGGAGTACCGGTTGAACCGTATCTCGGAGCTGACCGGCCTGGATCTCGGTAGCTTTGACGACAGGCTGCTGCTGTATATCGCGCTGCAGCTGGACGAACAACGCTAAGACGTGGAGACAAAAAAATGCCGGGCAGCGACGCGCCATACCCGGCCTGGACGATGCATGCTGTCTGGAGTGGATAGAGACCACCAGCCCGGCCAGGCAACGCGCCGCCGGGATGCTCTTACTTACGGGTGAGCTTTTCCAGATCGGCTTCGATTTCGCTGATCTTATTGGTGACCACGCTTTCCAGATGGCGTAAATCGTCGAGGATTTTACGCTTGAGATCGATTTCAGTGCGATCGCGCTGGCAGATCTGATCTAACTCGTCGATAACGTAGCGCAGATTGGGGCTGATCTCCTGGACCTCTTTGTAGCCCTGGCCGACGCCGTCGGCGACGACGGTTTTGCGCTGACGCGGATATTTGAACTTCACGCTCTTGGCGAAGAATTCGCCTTTGTCTTTCTGAAAATAGATTTTCAGAATGTCGTTGTTAGCTTCCTGCCGCAGGCTATAGCGATCGATCTCATCAGGGTTGGTAATGCCAAGACTTTTCAGATTATCGTACATAACGGTACCTTTGATAGCATCATAACCATTGAATAATTAACGAAAAAATCCATTTTCGCCAGCATCAAATATAAAAAAAGCGGGATATCTCCCGCTTTTTATTTGCTTTAGTCGATGGTGCGCAGCAGCTCGTTAATGCCGACCTTGCCGCGGGTTTTGGCATCGACTTTCTTCACAATCACCGCGCAGTACAGGCTGTATTTACCATCTTTCGACGGCAGGTTGCCTGAGACCACCACCGAGCCAGCCGGTACGCGGCCGTAGAAGACTTCGCCGGTTTCGCGATCGTAGATTTTGGTGCTCTGACCGAGGTAAACGCCCATGGAGATGACGGAGCCTTCTTCGACAATCACCCCTTCAACCACTTCAGAGCGCGCGCCGATGAAGCAGTTATCTTCGATGATGGTCGGGTTCGCCTGCAGCGGCTCCAGTACGCCACCGATGCCGACACCGCCGGACAGATGCACGTTTTTACCGATCTGTGCGCAGGAGCCGACGGTGGCCCAGGTATCAACCATGGTGCCTTCGTCAACGTAGGCGCCGATGTTAACGTAGGACGGCATCAGCACAGTGTTGCGGGCGATGAACGCGCCCTGGCGCACGGCGGCCGGCGGCACCACGCGGAAACCTTCTTTCTGGAAACGCGCTTCGTCGTAGTCAGCGAATTTCATCGGCACTTTATCGAAGTAGCGGCTTTCCGCACCATCGATAACCTGGTTATCGTTAATACGGAAAGAGAGCAGTACCGCCTTCTTCAGCCACTGATGCGTCACCCACTGACCGTCGATCTTCTCAGCGACGCGCAGCGCGCCGGAATCAAGAAGGGCGATAACCTGGTTAACCGCTTCGCGGGTCACGGTATCCACATTAGCCGGCGTAATGTCGGCGCGACGCTCGAAAGCGGACTCAATAACGTTCTGTAACTGCTGCATTGTTTCTTTCCATTCACTAAAAAAAATACGTCACCCTTTATCGTTTGGATTGAGGGCCGCTGTCAACCGTTGTTGCACTTCTTGTTGCAGCTCATTATTAAGGGCACGCCGGTCGGCGGTGGCGATTATAAATAAATCTTCTACTCGCTCACCAATTGTCGTAATTCGCGCCCCGTGAAGCGATATCCCGAGGTCGGCGAACACCTGCCCGACGCGGGCGAGCAGCCCGGGCTGGTCGAGCGCTATCAGCTCCAGAAACGATTTTCGGTCGGTATGGGTCGGCAGGAAATTCACCTCGGTGTCCACGGAAAAATGGCGTAGCTTTGCCGCCTGACGACGCGGGGCCGGAGGCTGCCAGCTGCGCTGAGTGATGGTCTGCTCCAGCCCCTGGCGGATCGCCTCGTGGCGGTCGGCGGAAAGGGGGCTGCCGTCGGGCTCAAGGACGATAAAGGTATCCATCGCCATACCGTCGCGGGTGGTGAAGATCTGCGCGTCGTGGACGCTGAGGTTGCGACGGTCAAGTTCGCCACACACCGCGGCGAACAGGTAAGGGCGATCCGGGCTCCAGATAAAAATCTCCGTACCACCGCGGGTAGCCTGCGAGCTCAGCAGGATCATCGGTTTATTCAGATCGTGGCTCAGCAGGTTGCGGGCGTGCCAGGCGAGCTGCGTCGGCGTATGTCGCACGAAATAGTTGGCGCGGCAGCGGTTCCAGATCTGATGCAGCGCCTCTTCATTAATATTGTCCATCCGCAGCAGGGCCAGCGCCTGCAGCTGATGGTGACGCACTCGTTCGCGCATATCCGGGGTGCTTTGCATGCCGCGACGCAGCTGCTTCTCGGTGGCGAAATAGAGTTCACGCAGCAGGCTCTGCTTCCAGCTGTTCCACAAGGTTTCGTTGGTGGCGCAGATATCGGCGACGGTCAGACACACCAGATAGCGCAGACGATTTTCCGTTTGCACCTCCTCGGCGAACTGCTTAATCACCTCCGGATCCTGAATATCGCGCCGCTGGGCGGTGACCGACATCAGCAGGTGGTGACGCACCAGCCAGGCGACCAGCTGCGTTTCGCGCGAGTTCAGCCCGTGCAGCTCGGCAAACTTCAGCACATCCTGCGCGCCGAGGATCGAGTGGTCGCCGCCGCGCCCTTTGGCGATGTCGTGGAACAGGGCGGCAATTAAGATCAGCTCCGGGTGCGTTAAGCGCGGCCACAGCTCCACGCACAGCGGGTGGCGGCTGCGGGTTTCTTCTTTGGCAAAGCTTTCCAGCTTGAGCATCACCCGGACGGTGTGTTCATCGACGGTGTAGGCGTGAAACAGGTCGAACTGCATCTGGCCGACGATATGCGACCACTGCGGCATATAGGCCCACAGTACGCTGTGGCGATGCATCGGCAGCAGCCCGCGACTTACCGCCCCCTGATGGCGCAGCATACTAAGAAAGAGCGTGCGCGCCTCCGGGATATAGCACAGCGGCTGGGTGAGATGACGGCGGGCGTGGCGCAGATGGCGCAACGTCGTTGAGTAGATGCCGGTGATGGTGCTATTGCGCACCATGATATAAAACATGCGCAGAATGGCCTGCGGTTCGCGAATAAACAGCGTGTCGTCACGCAGATCGATAAGGGTGCCGCGCAGCTGGAAATCATCATCGATCGGGCGTGGTTTTTCATCCTCGGTCAGGGCGAGGATAGCCTCCTCAAACAGCTGAAGCAGCATCTGATTCAGCTCGCTCACCCGGCGGGTAACGCGGAAGAAGTCCTTCATCATATGCTCAATCGGCTGGTTGCCGTCGCCTTCATAGCCTAGCCGGCGGGCCACGCTGAGCTGGCGGTCGAAAAGCAGACGGTTGTCATAGCGCGTGAGTTCGAGATGCAGCGCGAAACGGATGCGCCACAGCTGATGCAGACACTCATTGAGTTCATTGCGCTCGGCTTCGGTCAGAAAGCCGAAGCCGACCATCTCATCCATTGAGGTGGCGCCGAAATGGCGGCGAGCCACCCACTGTAGCGTATGGATATCGCGCAAGCCGCCGGGGCTGCTTTTCACGTCCGGCTCGAGGTTATAGCTGGTGCCATGATAGCGCTGATGACGGACGTTCTGCTCTTCGACCTTGGCGGCGAAGAACTTTTCCGATGGCCAGAAGCCGTCGCTAAAAATATGTTTTTGCAGTTCAAGGAACAGCGCGACGTCGCCGATCAGCAGGCGCGATTCGATTAAGTTGGTGGCAACGGTCAGATCCGAGAGACCTTCCAGCAGGCACTCTTCGAGGGTGCGTACGCTGTGGCCCACCTCCAGCTTGACGTCCCACAGCAGGGTGAGCAGTTCGCCGACTTTTTGCGCCTGGTCGTCCGGCAGTTTTTTACGACTGAGGATCAGCAGATCGACGTCTGAGAGCGGGTGCAGTTCGCCACGGCCATAGCCGCCGACGGCGACCAGCGCCAGGTCGCTGACGGATTCAAAACCGCAGGCGATCCATAATCGCTGCAGCAACTGGTCGATAAATTCGGTGCGCGCCGCGATGAGCTGCTCCGCGACGATGCCGGAGTCAAACGCCTCGCCCAGCCAGTGCTGGAAGGTATCGATGTGCGCCTTGATTGCGGCACAGTTCAGATCGCCCTGCGGCCAACTCACCGGGTGTTCCGGCGGGACGGGCAGGAGAGGGGAGGCTGTGTCAGGTAATGAGTTGCTCATCGCGTCACCATAAGAAAAAACTATCTAATAAAAAAGCCGGCGGGCGCCGGCTTTTCATCATTCATCGTGCGAGATTATCGCCGGGATGGTGTCATCCTTGCGTAGCGTCAGAATTTCGCAGCCGTTGTCTGTCACCACAATAGTATGCTCGTACTGCGCAGACAAGCTCCGGTCTTTGGTTTTCACCGTCCAGCCGTCTTTCATGCTGCGGATCTCTTTTTTACCGGCGTTGACCATCGGCTCGATGGTGAAGGTCATGCCTGGTTTGAGTACGACGTTGGTCTCCGGCGAATCGTAGTGCAGCACCTGAGGTTCTTCATGGAAGCCGCGGCCGATACCGTGCCCGCAGTACTCGCGAACCACGGAGAAACCTTCGGCTTCCACAAATTTCTGGATCGCCGCGCCGATGGTGCGCAGGTTGATGCCCGGTTTAACCATCTTCAGCGCCAGGTACAGGCTTTCCTGAGTGATGCGGCACAGGCGCTCGCCGAGAATCGTCGGTTTGCCGACGATAAACATTTTGGAGGTATCGCCATGGAAATCATCTTTAATGACGGTCACGTCGATATTGACGATATCGCCATCTTTCAGCAGCTTGCCGTCATCAGGGATACCGTGACAGACCACTTCATTGACCGAAATGCAGACGGATTTCGGATAGCCGTGATAGCCGAGGCAGGCGGAAATGGCCTTCTGCTCGTTAACGATATAGTCGTTACAGATGCGGTCCAGTTCGCCGGTGCTGACGCCCGGTTTGACGTAGGGTTCGATCATTTCCAGCACTTCGGCGGCCAGGCGGCCGGCAACGCGCATTTTTTCGATGTCTTCAGATGTCTTAATAGAGATAGCCATGGAGTATGTCCAGCAGTGTCGATATTTTCGACAATAATAGAGTAAGTCCTGTCAATGGTAACAGTCCGGGCAGGCTGGTGCCAAACTGAGAATCATTAACAGCACGCGACGTCAACAAGAGTTGGTGTCTGGATGGATTTTGTGGTATAAAGCGCGCCGGACTTCCGTTCCATCTCAGATACACAAGGATGGACGTAAGCGACATAGCTCACTTTGTGTAATAACACACACGTATCGGCACATATTCCGGGGTGCCCTTCGGGGTCGGTAATATGGGATACGTGGAGGCATAACCCCAATTTAATCTATAGAGGTTTTAAACATGGCAACTGTTTCCATGCGCGACATGCTCAAGGCTGGTGTTCACTTCGGTCACCAGACCCGTTACTGGAACCCGAAAATGAAGCCTTTCATCTTCGGCGCGCGTAACAAAGTTCACATCATCAACCTTGAGAAAACCGTACCGATGTTCAACGAAGCTCTGGCTGAACTGAACAAGATCGCTGCTCGTAAAGGTAAAATCCTTTTCGTTGGTACTAAGCGCGCTGCAAGCGAAGCGGTAAAAGACGCTGCTCTGAGCTGCGATCAGTTCTTCGTGAACCATCGCTGGCTGGGCGGTATGCTGACTAACTGGAAAACCGTTCGTCAGTCCATCAAACGTCTGAAAGACCTGGAAACTCAGTCCCAGGACGGTACTTTCGACAAGCTGACCAAGAAAGAAGCGCTGATGCGCACTCGTGAGCTGGACAAGCTGGAAAACAGCCTGGGCGGTATCAAAGATATGGGCGGCCTGCCGGACGCACTGTTCGTTATCGACGCTGACCACGAGCACATCGCTATCAAAGAAGCAAACAACCTGGGCATCCCGGTATTTGCTATCGTTGATACCAACTCTGATCCGGACGGCGTAGACTTCGTTATCCCGGGTAACGACGATGCAATCCGCGCAGTAAGCCTGTACCTGGGCGCTGTTGCTGCTACCGTTCGTGAAGGTCGCTCTCAGGACCTGGCTTCTCAGGCGGAAGAAAGCTTCGTAGAAGCTGAATAATAAGGTTTAAGCCCTTATTAGTACCGTGTATGAATAGGGGCCCATTATCGGCCCCTTTTTTCAATTTACGCTGTTTGGCCGTTGGCCGGGCAGTATCCACATCTCCCGAGGATTTTAGAATGGCTGAAATTACCGCTTCCCTGGTAAAAGAGCTGCGCGAACGTACTGGCGCAGGCATGATGGATTGCAAAAAAGCGCTGACTGAAGCGAATGGCGACATCGAGCTGGCAATCGAAAACATGCGTAAATCCGGCGCGATCAAAGCGGCGAAGAAAGCAGGCAACGTGGCTGCTGACGGCGTGATCAAAACCAAAATCGAAGGCAACTACGGTTACATTCTGGAAGTTAACTGCCAGACTGACTTCGTTGCTAAAGATGGTGGTTTCCAGGCATTTGCCGACAAAGTACTGGACGCCGCTGTTGCAGGTAAAATCTCCGACGTTGAAGTTCTGAAAGCGCAGTTCGAAGAAGAACGTGTTGCGCTGGTTGCTAAAATCGGCGAGAACATCAACATCCGTCGTATCGCTGTTCTGGAAGGCGACGTTCTGGGCAGCTACCAGCACGGTGCGCGTATCGGCGTTCTGGTTGCCGCTAAAGGCGCTGACGAAGAGCTGGTTAAGCAGCTGGCAATGCACGTTGCTGCAAGCAAGCCGGAATTCGTTAAGCCGGAAGACGTGTCTGCTGAAGTGGTAGAGAAAGAGTACCAGGTTCAGCTGGACATCGCGATGCAGTCCGGTAAGCCGAAAGAAATCGCAGAGAAAATGGTTGAAGGCCGCATGAAGAAATTCACCGGCGAAGTTTCTCTGACTGGTCAGCCTTTCGTTATGGAGCCGAGCAAATCTGTTGGCCAGCTGCTGAAAGAGCACAACGCTGACGTGACTGGCTTCATCCGCTTTGAAGTGGGCGAAGGCATTGAGAAAGTTGAGACTGACTTTGCAGCAGAAGTTGCTGCGATGTCCAAGCAGTCTTAATTTTTAAAAAAGGAGCCGCCTGAGGGCGGCTTCTTTTTGCGCCCATTTTGTAAATTCAGCCAACTGCTTATAGTGGCCGCGCTGAAATGCGACATACAATGTCGCCGGAATTATCACATCTCATTCGTTGACAGTCTCAGGAAAGAAACATGGCTACCAATGCAAAACCCGTCTACAAACGTATTCTGCTGAAATTAAGTGGCGAAGCGCTGCAGGGCTCAGAAGGCTTCGGTATTGATGCAAGCATACTTGACCGCATGGCTCAGGAGATCAAAGAGCTGGTTGAGCTGGGTATTCAGGTTGGCGTAGTAATTGGTGGCGGTAACCTGTTCCGTGGTGCTGGTCTGGCGAAAGCGGGTATGAACCGCGTTGTGGGCGACCACATGGGCATGCTGGCAACGGTCATGAACGGCCTCGCAATGCGTGATGCGCTCCACCGCGCCTATGTGAACGCTCGTCTGATGTCCGCCATCCCGCTGAACGGCGTATGCGACAACTACAGCTGGGCAGAGGCCATCAGCCTGCTGCGCAACAACCGCGTAGTGATCCTCTCCGCTGGTACCGGCAACCCGTTCTTTACCACCGATTCCGCAGCCTGCCTACGCGGTATCGAAATTGAAGCCGATGTGGTGCTGAAAGCCACCAAGGTTGACGGCGTATTCACCGCTGACCCGGCAAAAGATCCTTCTGCCACCATGTACGATCAGCTGACCTACAGCGAAGTTCTGGAAAAAGAGCTGAAAGTCATGGATCTGGCGGCCTTCACCCTGGCGCGTGACCATAAATTACCGATTCGCGTCTTCAACATGAACAAACCTGGCGCCCTGCGTCGCGTGGTGATGGGCGAAAAAGAAGGCACATTGATCACGGAATAATTCCCGTCAGCGCCAAATCCGGGTAATATTCCGCTTTACTTTCGCGGGGATATTGCCCGGTGATTTTCATTAAATCTGACTATACTTAGCTCATTTTCCGACGGGTGCCCCGTCTGGTCTGACTGAGACAAGCTTTCAAGGATTCGTAACGTGATTAGCGATATCAGAAAAGATGCTGAAATCCGCATGGAAAAATGCGTCGAAGCATTCAAAAACCAAATCAGCAAAATTCGCACGGGTCGTGCTTCTCCGAGCCTGCTGGACGGGATTGTTGTTGAATACTACGGTACTCCGACCCCGCTGCGCCAGCTGGCCAGCGTCACCGTCGAAGACTCCCGTACCCTGAAAATCAACGTCTTTGACCGTTCTATGTCCGCGGCCGTTGAAAAAGCGATCATGGCCTCCGACCTCGGTCTGAACCCAAGCTCTGCCGGCAGCGATATTCGTGTCCCGCTGCCGCCGCTGACCGAAGAGCGTCGTAAAGACCTGACCAAGATCGTGCGTGGTGAAGCCGAGCAGGCGCGCGTTGCCGTGCGTAACGTTCGCCGTGACGCCAACGATAAAGTCAAAGCGCTGCTGAAAGAAAAAGAGATCAGCGAAGATGACGATCGCCGTTCTCAGGACGACGTGCAGAAAATGACTGACGCCGCCATCAAAAAAGTTGACGCGGCGCTGGCAGACAAAGAAGCGGAACTGATGCAGTTCTAATGCTCTGCCCTTACTCGGGCCAGACAGGCTCTGGCCTGAGTAAAATCTGAAACGCCGTACAGAAGACTGTACGCTCAATTCTCGGGATTGCGTTGCGACCGCTGGCCTTGTAGCCTTTAGCGCTTAGTTGAAGGCCTAATGCCGCCGCCTTATCCCCGATAGTTGCTGCGTAGGGGCTTGCTGGCGGCGTTTTGCTTTTTATTCTGTTTCCACTCTTCTGGACGTCTCATGAAGCAATTAACCGTTCTCGGTTCGACCGGCTCCATTGGCTGTAGCACGCTGGACGTGGTGCGCCATAACCCTGGTCGCTTTTCCGTCGCCGCGCTGGTCGCGGGGAAAAACGTTGACCGTATGGTTGAACAATGCCTGGAATTTACCCCCCGTTACGCGGTGATGGACGATGCGCAAAGCGCTGAGCGGTTGCGCACCCGTCTGCATGAGCATGGCTGTCGCACCGAGGTGCTGAGCGGCCAGCAGGCGGCGGCCGAGGTCGCGGCGCTGGATGAGGTCGATCAGGTCATGGCGGCAATCGTCGGCGCGGCGGGACTGGTGCCGACGCTGGCGGCGATCCGCGCCGGGAAAACGGTATTGTTAGCGAATAAAGAATCGCTGGTGACCTGCGGTCGCTTATTCATGGAGGCGGTGCAACAGTCGGGGGCGCGATTGCTACCGGTCGATAGCGAGCATAACGCTATTTTTCAGAGTATGCCGGAGACAATTCAGCAGCATCTGGGATACGCTGATCTTGCCCGGAATGGCGTCTCGTCAATCCTGCTGACCGGCTCCGGTGGGCCTTTCCGCGAGACGGCCGTGGCTGAACTGGCGGCGATGACCCCGGATCAGGCCTGCCGTCATCCCAACTGGTCGATGGGGCGCAAGATCTCCGTCGATTCGGCCACGATGATGAACAAAGGCCTGGAATATATTGAAGCGCGCTGGCTGTTTAACGCCTCGGCCCAGCAGATGGAAGTGCTGATCCATCCGCAGTCGGTGATCCACTCGATGGTTCGCTATCAGGATGGCAGCGTGCTGGCCCAGCTTGGGGAGCCGGATATGCGCACGCCGATCGCCCATACCATGGGCTGGCCGCAGCGACTGAATTCCGGCGTTAAACCGCTGGACTTCTGTCAGTTGAGCAATCTGAGCTTCTCCGCGCCGGACTATACGCGATATCCGTGCCTGAAGTTGGCGATGGACGCGTTTGACGTCGGCCAGGCCGCGACCACGACGCTGAATGCGGCTAATGAAGAGTCGGTTGCCGCGTTTCTGCATGGCGATATCCGCTTTACCGATATTGCGGCGGTTAACCTGGCGGTGCTGGATAAGATGGACCTGCAGGAGCCGCAAAGCATTGATGATGTTCTGGTTATCGACGCCGAGGCGCGCGCAATCGCTCACCAGCAGCTGCAGCGGTTGGTTGCGCAGGCGTAACGCGGTGATATTTGTGGGCGCAAGGCTTCGGTGATATAGTCTGCGCCACCCGATCGTTGCATTTTGTTGTTAAAGATTACGGTGGCCGTGACAAAACACGGCTTTTTTGCGTAAAGCTTTTGGTTGTTCTCTGCGATTGGCTGCAGCCCCGGCACCGGATAAAAATGCGTATCCAGCGCGGCCCGGTGGCCTCTGTTTGGTGGCTAGTTAATCCTTATTATGGACTTAAAACGCGTGATGTTGTCTGCTAATCAAACTGTCAGCGAAATATCGCCCACCCATGGCTGCCGTCATGTCGCCATTATTATGGATGGCAACGGCCGTTGGGCGAAACGGCAAGGTAAAATTCGCGCTTTCGGGCATAAGGCCGGGGCGAAATCCGTGCGTCGCGCGGTCTCCTTCGCGGCGAATAATGGGATTGAGGCGTTAACGTTATACGCGTTCAGCAGCGAAAACTGGAACCGTCCGGCTCAGGAAGTCAGTGCGCTGATGGAACTGTTCGTCTGGGCGCTGGATAGCGAAGTCAAAAGCCTGCACCGACACAATGTGCGTCTGCGGATTATTGGCGACACCACGCGCTTCAATGCGCGCCTGCAGGAGCGGATCCGCAAAGCGGAAGCGCTAACCGCAAACAATACCGGCTTAACGCTGAATATTGCAGCCAATTACGGCGGTCGCTGGGATATTACCCAGGGCGTTCGTTTGCTGGCGAAACAGGTACAGGACGGGACGCTGCTGCCTGAGCAGATCACGGAAGACATGCTGAGTCAGCAGGTCTGCATGCATGAACTGGCTCCCGTTGATTTAGTTATTAGGACCGGGGGAGAGCACCGAATAAGTAACTTTCTGATTTGGCAAATTGCCTATGCCGAACTTTACTTTACGGATGTTCTTTGGCCCGATTTTGCTGAACAGGACTTTGAAGGTGCACTCCATGCCTTTGTTAATCGAGAGCGTCGTTTCGGCGGCACTGAGCCGGGTGGCAGTCATGCCTGATGGGGGTCACTTTTGCTGAAGTATCGCCTGATATCTGCTTTCGTCTTAATCCCCATCGTCATTGCGGCATTGTTTTTATTGCCGCCGATGGGCTTTGCTATCGTCACCCTGGTGGTCTGTATGCTCGCCGCCTGGGAGTGGGGACAACTGAGCGGTTTTACCTCGACGTCGCAGCGGGTTTGGCTGGCGGTGCTGTGCGGCCTTCTGCTGGCGGCGATGCTTTTTCTGCTGCCTGAATACCACTATGACGTTCATCAACCGATGGTTGAAGGGTCGCTATGGGCCTCTTTTGCCTGGTGGATCGTCGCGTTACTGCTGGTGCTCTCATACCCGGCGTCGGCGGCATTCTGGCGCCACTCAAAGGTGCTGCGCCTCATCTTCGGCATCCTGACCATCGTCCCGTTTTTCTGGGGCATGCTGGCGCTGCGCGCCTGGCACTATGCCGATAACCACTACAGCGGCGCGCTGTGGCTGCTGTACGTCATGATCCTGGTGTGGGGCGCGGACTCTGGCGCCTATATGTTTGGTAAAATGTTTGGCAAGCACAAGCTGGCGCCGAAGGTCTCACCGGGTAAAACCTGGCAGGGCTTTTTTGGCGGTTTGCTGACCGCGGCAGTGATTTCCTGGGCCTACGGCGTGTGGGCCCATCTTGACGTCACGCCGACGGTGCTGCTGGTCTGTTCGGTGGTGGCGGCCCTGGCTTCGGTGCTGGGCGACCTGACGGAAAGTATGTTTAAGCGCGAGGCCGGCATTAAGGATAGCGGGCACTTGATTCCCGGACATGGTGGTATTCTCGATCGTATCGACAGCCTGACGGCGGCGGTACCGGTCTTCGCCTGTCTGCTACTGTTGGTCTTCAGGACGATTTGACGGAAGGTTATATGCTGAGCGTGCTCTGGAATCTGGCGGCTTTTATCATTGCGCTTGGCGTACTGATTACGGTGCATGAGTTTGGCCATTTTTGGGTGGCGCGCCGCTGCGGTATCCGGGTTGAGCGTTTTTCTATCGGCTTCGGCAAAGCGCTGTGGCGGCGGATGGATAAGCAGGGCACAGAGTTCGTCATCGCCCTGATCCCACTGGGCGGCTACGTCAAGATGCTGGATGAGCGTGTTGAAGCGGTGGCGCCGGAGATGCGTCACTACGCCTTCAACAATAAAACCGTCGGTCAGCGTGCGGCGGTTATTGCCGCCGGCCCCATCGCTAACTTCATTTTCGCTATCTTTGCTTACTGGCTGGTCTTTATCATCGGCGTTCCCGGCGTGCGGCCGGTGGTGGGTGAAATAACGCCCAATTCGGTTGCCGCGCAAGCACAAATTGCAAAAGGAACGGAACTTAAAGCGATAGATGGTATCGAAACGCCTGATTGGGATGCGGTGCGTCTGCAGCTGGTGGCCAAAATCGGCAACCCGCAAACAATAGTTACCGTCGCCCCTTTCGGGACCAATCAGCGCCAGGATAAAATCGTCGATCTGCGGCATTGGTCGTTTGAGCCAGACAAGCAAGATCCCGTGACCTCGCTGGGGATCCAGCCGCGCAGCGCGCAGATTGATACGGTGCTGGCTGAGGTTCAGGCGGGATCGGCAGCCCAGAAAGCGGGTTTGCAAGCGGGCGACCGGATCGTTAAAGTCGATGGTCAACCGTTAACGCAGTGGATGACGTTTGTTAATCTGGTGCGCGATAATCCGGGCAAAGCGCTGGCGCTGGAGATTGAACGGCAGGGGAGTGCGCTGCCGTTAACCCTGACGCCGGATGCGAAAACGGTGAAAGGTAAGGCGGAAGGGTTCGCAGGGGTGGTGCCAAAGGTCATCCCGCTGCCTGAAGAATACAAGACAGTACGTCAGTACGGACCGTTTGCCGCCATCGCTGAAGCCACGGATAAAACCTGGCAGCTGATGTCGCTGACGGTCAGGATGCTGGGTAAATTGATAACCGGTGATGTCAAACTGAACAACCTCAGTGGGCCGATCTCTATCGCTCAGGGGGCTGGAATGTCAGCGGAGTTTGGGTTGATTTATTATCTGATGTTCCTGGCGCTGATTAGCGTGAACCTCGGAATCATCAACCTGTTCCCTCTACCCGTACTGGATGGGGGACATCTGCTGTTTTTAGCGATTGAAAAGCTGAAGGGCGGGCCGGTATCCGAGCGAGTTCAAGACTTTAGTTATCGCATTGGCTCAATACTGCTGGTGCTGTTAATGGGGCTTGCACTTTTCAATGATTTCTCTCGGTTATAAGAGAGTTTGTTAGGAAGAACGCATAATAACGATGGCGATGAAAAAGTTGCTCATAGCGTCGCTGCTGTTTAGCAGCGCGACTGTATACGGTGCTGAAGGGTTCGTGGTGAAGGACATTCATTTCGAAGGCTTGCAGCGTGTCGCTGTTGGTGCGGCCCTCCTCAGTATGCCAGTGCGTCCTGGCGATACGGTGACCGACGATGATATCAGTAACACTATTCGCGCGCTGTTTGCCACTGGCAACTTCGAGGACGTCCGCGTCCTGCGCGATGGTGATACCCTGCTGGTGCAGGTGAAAGAACGTCCGACGATCGCCAGCATCACTTTCTCCGGCAACAAGTCGGTGAAAGATGACATGCTCAAGCAGAACCTTGAGGCCTCAGGCGTTCGGGTGGGCGAGTCGCTTGACCGCACGACCATCGCGGATATCGAGAAGGGTCTTGAAGACTTCTACTACAGCGTCGGTAAATACAGCGCCAGCGTCAAAGCAGTCGTTACGCCGCTGCCGCGTAACCGTGTCGATTTGAAGCTGGTCTTCCAGGAAGGCGTCTCCGCAAAAATTCAACAGATCAACATCGTCGGCAACCATGCGTTTTCGACCGATGAGCTGATCTCCCACTTCCAGCTGCGCGATGAGGTGCCGTGGTGGAACGTGGTCGGCGACCGTAAATACCAGAAGCAGAAGCTAGCGGGCGACCTTGAAACCCTGCGCAGCTACTACCTGGATCGCGGTTATGCCCGTTTCAACATCGATTCTACCCAGGTCAGCCTGACGCCGGATAAGAAAGGGATCTACATCACCGTCAACATCACCGAAGGCGATCAGTACAAGTTTTCCGGAGTGCAGGTGACGGGCAACCTCGCTGGCCATTCCGCGGAAATCGAAGCGCTGACTAAAGTTGAGCCAGGCGAACTGTACAACGGCGCGAAAGTGACCAAGATGGAAAACGACATCAAGAAATTGTTGGGTCGTTATGGTTACGCCTATCCGCGCGTGCAGTCGCAGCCGGAGATCAACGACAGCGATAAAACCGTTAAGCTGCACGTTAACGTCGACGCAGGCAACCGTTATTACGTGCGTAAAATTCGCTTCGAAGGCAACGACACCTCTAAAGATGCCGTACTGCGCCGCGAAATGCGCCAGATGGAAGGCGCATGGCTGGGGAGCGACCTCGTCGATCAGGGTAAAGACCGTCTCAACCGTTTAGGTTTCTTTGAAACGGTGGATACTGATACCCAGCGCGTGCCGGGCAGCCCGGACCAGGTCGACGTTGTCTACAAGGTGAAAGAGCGTAACACCGGTAGCTTCAACTTCGGTATCGGCTACGGCACCGAGAGCGGCGTCAGCTTCCAGGCGGGCGTTCAGCAGGATAACTGGTTAGGTACTGGCTATGCTGTCGGTATCAACGGTACCAAAAACGACTACCAGACCTATACCGAGCTGTCGGTGACCAACCCGTACTTCACCGTAGACGGTGTAAGCCTCGGCGGTCGTGTCTTCTATAATGACTTTGATGCGAACGATGCGGATCTGTCTGACTATACCAACAAAAGCTATGGTACAGACATTACGCTGGGCTTCCCGGTCAACGAATACAACACGCTGCGCGCCGGCGTCGGTTATGTGCATAACTCCCTGTCCAATATGCAGCCGCAGGTGGCAATGTGGCGTTACCTTAACTCGATGGGCCAGTATCCGGACAACACCAACGACCGGAACTCGTTCAGTGCGAATGACTTCACCTTCAACTACGGTTGGACCTATAACAAGCTTGACCGCGGCTTCTTCCCAACGGAAGGTTCGCGCGTCAACCTGAACGGTAAGGTGACCATTCCGGGCTCAGACAACGAGTACTACAAAGCGACGCTGGATACCGCGACCTACGTGCCGATCGACAACGATCATCAGTGGGTAGTACTGGGTCGTACGCGCTTTGGTTATGGCGATGGTATTGGCGGCAAAGAGATGCCGTTCTATGAGAACTTCTATGCCGGTGGTTCCAGCACCGTGCGTGGCTTCCAGTCGAACACCATTGGTCCGAAGGCGGTGTACTTCCCGGCAAGCAGTCGTCATGATGATGACGATAGTTACGATAATGAATGTAAGAGCACCGAATCCGCACCGTGTAAATCCGATGATGCGGTGGGCGGTAACGCGATGGCGGTGGCCAGCCTTGAGCTGATTACCCCGACGCCGTTTATTAGTGACAAATATGCGAACTCGGTCCGTACTTCCGTCTTCTGGGATATGGGTACCGTATGGGATACTCACTGGGATTCGAGCGCGTACGCTGGTTATCCGGATTACAGCGATCCGAGCAACATCCGTATGTCTGCGGGTATTGCCGTACAGTGGATGTCGCCGTTGGGGCCGTTGGTCTTCTCCTACGCCCAACCGTTCAAAAAGTACGATGGAGACAAAGCCGAACAGTTCCAGTTTAACATTGGTAAAACCTGGTAATTGTTGGCGGCAACGGAATGCAAGTGCAGTATAGCGCTGACTGTAGGCGATAACGCGTTTATCGCCTCGCCACGCAAATAACGGTACCCCTGGGTACTCATGGGATGGTAAGGAGTTTATTGTGAAAAAGTGGTTATTAGCTGCAGGTCTGGGTTTGGCAATGGTAACTTCCGCTCAGGCGGCAGATAAAATTGCCCTGGTGAACATGAACAGCCTGTTCCAACAGGTTGCCCAGAAAACTGGCGTTTCCAACACGCTGGAAAACGAGTTCAAAGGCCGCGCTAGCGAACTGCAGCGTATGGAAGGCGACCTGCAATCCAAAATGCAGCGTCTGCAGTCCATGAAGCCGGGCGCCGAACGTACCAAACTGGAAAAAGACGTGATGGCTCAGCGCCAGACCTTCTCCCAGAAAGCGCAGGCGTTTGAACAGGATCGCGCACGTCGTTCCAACGAAGAGCGTGGCAAACTGGTTACCCGTATCCAGACTGCCGTACAGAGCGTAGCGAAAGATCAGAGCATCGATCTGGTGGTTGACGCGAATGCCGTTGCATATAACAGCAGCGATGTAAAAGACATCACCGCTGATGTGCTGAAACAGGTTAAATAAGTAATGCCTTCAATTCGACTGGCTGATCTCGCGCAGCAGTTGGATGCAGAATTACACGGTGATGGCGATATCGTCATCACCGGCGTTGCGTCCATGCAGAGCGCGAAAACGGGCCAAATCACTTTCATGGTCAACCCTAAGTACCGTGAGCACCTGGCCGCTTGCCAGGCTTCTGCCGTTGTGATGACGCAGGATGATTTACCTTTTGCCCATAGCGCCGCGCTGGTAGTGCGTAACCCCTACCTGACCTACGCGCGCATGGCTCAAATTCTTGATACCACGCCGCAGCCGGCTCAGGATATCGCGCCGAGCGCGGTCATCGATCCGTCGGCGAAGCTGGGTAGCAACGTTGCCATCGGCGCCAACGCGGTTATCGAATCCGGCGTAGTGCTGGGCGATAACGTAGTTATCGGCGCAGGCTGCTTCGTTGGGAAAAATACGAAAATAGGCGCCGGCTCGCGTTTGTGGGCTAATGTGACCGTTTACCATGAGATTGAGATCGGCGAGAATTGCCTGATTCAGTCCAGCACGGTGATTGGCGCGGATGGCTTCGGCTACGCTAACGATCGCGGTAACTGGGTAAAGATCCCGCAGTTGGGTCGCGTCATTATTGGCGATCGCGTGGAGATTGGCGCCTGCACCACGATTGACCGTGGTGCGCTGGACGATACCGTGATTGGCAACGGGGTTATCATTGATAACCAGTGCCAGATTGCGCATAACGTGGTGATTGGCGACAATACCGCGGTCGCTGGCGGCGTTATCATGGCGGGCAGCCTGAAAATTGGCCGCTACTGCATGATTGGCGGCGCCAGCGTGATTAACGGCCATATGGAAATCTGCGATAAGGTCACCGTCACGGGGATGGGGATGGTGATGCGTCCTATCAGCGAACCTGGCGTATATTCCTCCGGTATTCCGCTGCAGCCGAACAAGGCGTGGCGTAAAACCGCTGCGCTGGTGATGAATATTGACGAGATGAGCAAGCGCCTGAAAGCGATTGAGCGCAAGGTTAATCAACAAGACTAATTCATCATTTGGTCACATGACATTTCCGGCCTGTTGCATTCGCTAAAAGATTGCCGCAGGCCGTGTTATTATTGCCTTTTAGTACATTTAGACAGGAAGAGTATTTTGACTACTGACACTCATACTCTGCACATTGAAGAGATTCTGGAACTTCTGCCTCACCGTTACCCGTTCCTGCTGGTAGACCGCGTGCTGGATTTTGAAGAAGGTCGTTTTCTGCGCGCAGTAAAAAATGTTTCTGTAAACGAGCCGTTTTTCCAGGGGCACTTCCCTGGTAAGCCGATTTTGCCGGGCGTCCTGATTCTGGAAGCAATGGCGCAAGCCACCGGGATTCTGGCGTTCAAAAGCGTCGGAAAACTGGAACCAGGCGAGCTGTACTACTTCGCGGGTATCGATGAAGCACGCTTCAAACGCCCGGTAGTACCAGGCGATCAGATGATTATGGAAGTCACTTTCGAGAAAACCCGCCGCGGCCTGACCCGTTTCAAAGGCGTTGCGCTGGTTGACGGTAAAGTGGTTTGCGAAGCGACGATGATGTGTGCGCGTAGCCGGGAGGCCTGATACGTGATTGATAAAACCGCTTTTGTTCATCCTAGCGCCATTGTAGAAGAAGGCGCCGTGATTGGCGCTAACGTCCACATTGGTCCGTTTTGTATTGTTGGCGCTAACGTCGAAATCGGCGAAGGCACCGTGCTGAAGTCTCACGTTGTCGTTAACGGCCACACCAAAATCGGCCGTGACAATGAGATCTATCAGTTCGCTTCCATCGGCGAAGTTAACCAGGATCTGAAATATGCTGGCGAACCGACCCGGGTGGAAATTGGCGATCGCAACCGCATTCGCGAAAGCGTCACCATTCATCGCGGCACAGTACAGGGCGGTGGATTAACAAAGGTGGGCAACGATAACCTGCTGATGATCAACGCCCACGTGGCGCACGATTGTACGCTTGGCGATCGCTGCATTCTGGCCAATAACGCGACGCTCGCGGGCCATGTTTCGCTGGATGATTATGTCATTATCGGCGGCATGACGGCGGTGCATCAGTTCTGCGTCATTGGCTCACACGTTATGGTTGGCGGCTGCTCCGGCGTGGCGCAGGACGTTCCGCCGTTCGTAATTGCCCAGGGCAACCATGCGACGCCGTTCGGCGTTAACATCGAAGGGCTGAAACGCCGCGGCTTCAGCCGGGAAGCAATCACCGCGATCCGCAACGCGTATAAACTGCTGTACCGCAGCGGCAAAACGCTGGAAGAAGCCAAGCCGGAAATCGCCGAACTGGCTGCTCAGCATCCTGAGGTTCAGCCGTTTGTCGATTTCTTCGCTCGTTCTACCCGCGGCTTGATTCGTTAATGGCTGAACAGCGTCCCCTGACGATTGCCCTGGTCGCCGGAGAAACCTCCGGCGATATTCTAGGCGCTGGTCTCATCCGCGCGCTTAAAGCACGCATCCCGAATGCGCGCTTTGTCGGCGTGGCGGGGCCGCTAATGCAGGCGGAAGGGTGCGAAGCCTGGTATGAAATGGAAGAGCTGGCGGTGATGGGCATTGTTGAAGTGCTCGGTCGCCTGCGTCGCTTACTCCATATTCGCGCCGATTTGACCCGCCGCTTCGGCGAGCTGCGTCCCGATGTCTTCGTCGGCATCGACGCCCCTGACTTTAATATCACCCTCGAAGGAAATCTGAAAAAGCAGTGCATCAAAACCATTCACTACGTCAGCCCGTCGGTCTGGGCCTGGCGACAAAAACGCGTTTTCAAAATCGGCAGATCCACCGATCTGGTGCTGGCCTTTCTGCCTTTCGAAAAAGCGTTTTATGACAAATTTAACGTCCCCTGCCGCTTTATTGGCCATACCATGGCGGATGCGATGCCGCTGGATCCTGACAAAGGCGCTGCGCGCGACCGGTTAGGGATCCCGCACAGCGTGCGCTGCCTCGCTCTGCTACCCGGCAGCCGCGGCGCGGAAGTCGAAATGCTTAGCGCCGACTTCCTGAAAACCGCGCAGCTTCTGCGCGCCACCTATCCCGATCTGCAGGTGGTGGTGCCGCTGGTTAATGCTAAACGGCGGGAGCAGTTTGAGCGTATTAAAGCTGAGACGGCGCCGGATATGATCGTGCATATGCTGGACGGTCAGGCGCGCGATGCAATGATCGCCAGCGACGCCGCGCTGCTGGCCTCCGGGACGGCAGCGCTGGAGTGTATGCTGGCGAAATGCCCGATGGTGGTTGGCTACCGGATGAAGCCGTTCACCTTCTGGCTGGCGAAGCGGTTGGTAAAAACCGACTATGTCTCGTTACCGAACCTGCTGGCCGGTCGCGAACTGGTTAAAGAGCTGCTGCAGGATGAGTGCGAGCCCCAGGCGCTGGCAGCCGCTCTGCAGCCGCTGCTGGCCGATGGCAAAACCAGCCATGAGATGCATGAGACGTTCCGCGCCCTGCATCAGCAGATCCGCTGCAACGCCGATGAGCAGGCGGCGGACGCCGTACTGGAGTTAGCAAAACAATGATGGAGTTCGTCTATCCGCATACCCATCTGGTTGCCGGCGTCGATGAGGTCGGGCGTGGCCCCCTGGTTGGCGCGGTGGTGACCGCGGCGGTGATCCTCGATCCGGCGAAGCCGATTGTGGGTCTGAATGATTCCAAAAAACTCAGCGAGAAGCGTCGTCTGGCGCTGTTCGATGAGATAAAAGAGAAAGCGCTGTGCTGGAGCCTGGGGCGCGCCGAGCCGCACGAAATCGACGAGCTGAATATTCTGCATGCCACTATGCTGGCGATGCAGCGCGCCGTCGCCGGCCTGAGCATTGTTCCTGAGTTTGTCCTGATCGATGGCAACCGCTGTCCGTCGCTACCGATGCCCTCCCAGGCGGTGGTGAAAGGCGACAGCCGGGTGGCAGAAATCAGCGCAGCGTCTATTCTGGCAAAAGTCACTCGTGACGCCGAAATGGCCACGCTGGACCTCGCATTTCCCCACTACGGATTTGCCCAGCATAAAGGCTATCCCACCGCTGTTCACCTGCAGAAGCTGCAGGAACACGGCGCAACAGAGCATCACCGGCGCAGTTTTGGCCCGGTGAAGCGTGCCCTGGGCCTGGCGTCCAACTAAGTCACCGGGATCTAAAGATGGCTGAACCACGTTTCGTACACCTGCGGGTGCACAGCGACTATTCCATGATCGATGGGCTGGCAAAGACCGGGCCGCTGGTGAAGAAGGCGGCCTCGCTTGGCATGCCAGCGCTGGCGATCACCGATTTCACCAACCTCTGCGGACTGGTGAAGTTCTACGGGACGGGACACGGCGCGGGGATTAAGCCGATCGTCGGCGCCGACTTTCACGTGCAGTGCGACCTGCTCGGCGACGAATTTACCGAGCTGACCGTGCTGGCGGCGAACAACACCGGCTACCAGAACCTGACCCTGTTGATTTCCCGCGCCTATCAGCGCGGCTACGGCGCCCTGGGGCCGTGGATCGATCGCGACTGGCTGGTGGAACATCAGGAAGGGCTGATTCTGCTCTCCGGCGGCCGGAAAGGTGACGTCGGCGTCAGCCTGATCCGCGGCAATATGCCGCTGGTTGAACAGTGCGTCGCCTTCTACGAAGAGCATTTCCCGGACCGCTATTTTCTGGAGCTGATCCGTACCGGTCGACAGGATGAAGAGGCCTATCTCCACGCCGCCGTGGCGCTGGCGGAAGCGCGCGGCCTGCCGGTGGTGGCGACCAACGATGTCCGCTTTCTCGACACCAGCGATTTCGACGCCCATGAAATCCGCGTCGCGATCCACGACGGCTTTACGCTCGACGACCCGAAACGGCCGCGCAACTACTCGCCGCAGCAATATATGCGCAGCGAGGAAGAGATGTGCGAGCTGTTCGCCGATATTCCGGAAGCGCTGGCGAACAGCGTTGAAATTGCCAAGCGCTGCAACGTCACCGTGCGGCTTGGCGAATATTTCCTGCCGCAGTTCCCGACCGGCGATATGACCACGGAAGATTTCCTGGTCATGAAATCGAAAGAGGGTCTGGAAGAGCGGCTGGAATTCCTCTTCCCGGATCCTGCCGTCCGTGCTGAAAGGCGCCCGGAGTATGACCAGCGTCTGGATATTGAACTCCAGGTTATCAACCAGATGGGGTTCCCGGGCTACTTCCTGATTGTGATGGAGTTTATCCAGTGGTCGAAGGATAACGGCGTGCCGGTTGGCCCGGGACGCGGTTCCGGCGCCGGTTCGCTGGTGGCCTATGCGCTGAAGATCACCGATCTTGACCCGCTGGAGTTCGACCTGCTGTTCGAACGTTTCCTTAACCCTGAACGTGTCTCGATGCCCGACTTCGACGTCGACTTCTGCATGGAGAAACGCGACCAGGTTATCGAGCACGTGGCGGATATGTACGGCCGCGACGCGGTATCGCAGATCATCACCTTCGGTACCATGGCGGCGAAAGCGGTCATCCGCGATGTCGGTCGCGTGCTGGGTCACCCGTACGGATTTGTCGATCGTATCTCCAAGCTGGTGCCGCCCGATCCGGGCATGACGCTGGCGAAAGCCTTTGAGGCCGAGCCGCAGCTGCCGGAGATCTACGAGGCGGACGAGGAAGTGAAAGCGCTGATCGACATGGCGCGTAAGCTGGAAGGGGTGACGCGAAACGCCGGTAAACATGCCGGTGGGGTAGTTATCGCTCCAACCAAAATCACCGATTTCGCGCCACTGTATTGCGATGAGCAGGGGCTGCATCCGGTTACCCAGTTTGATAAGAACGACGTGGAATACGCCGGGCTGGTGAAATTCGACTTCCTCGGTCTGCGTACGCTCACTATCATTAACTGGGCGCTGGAGATGATCAACAAGCGCCGTGAGAAGAACGGCGAAGGGCCGCTGGATATCGCCGCCATCCCGCTGGATGACAAGAAAAGCTTCGACATGCTGCAGCGCTCGGAAACCACCGCGGTCTTCCAGCTTGAATCGCGCGGCATGAAAGATCTGATTAAACGCCTGCAGCCGGACTGCTTCGAAGATATGATCGCACTGGTGGCTCTGTTCCGCCCAGGCCCGCTGCAGTCGGGGATGGTAGATAACTTTATCGACCGTAAGCATGGCCGCGAGGAGATCTCTTATCCGGACGTGCAGTGGCAGCATGAAAGCCTGAAACCGGTGCTGGAGCCAACCTACGGCATCATCCTGTATCAGGAACAGGTCATGCAGATTGCCCAGGTGCTGTCCGGATATACCCTCGGCGGCGCGGACATGCTGCGTCGTGCGATGGGTAAGAAAAAGCCGGAGGAGATGGCCAAGCAGCGTTCTATCTTTGAGGATGGGGCGAAGAAAAACGGCATTGACGGCGAACTGGCGATGAAAATCTTCGACCTGGTGGAGAAATTCGCCGGTTACGGATTTAACAAATCGCACTCCGCCGCCTACGCGTTGGTCTCCTACCAGACGCTGTGGCTTAAGGCGCACTACCCGGCCGAGTTTATGGCGGCGGTGATGACCGCCGATATGGACAACACCGAGAAAGTGGTTGGCCTGGTGGATGAGTGCTGGCGAATGGGGCTAAAAATCCTGCCCCCGGATATTAACTCCGGCCTGTACCATTTCCACGTCAACGACGATGGCGAGATCGTCTACGGCATTGGCGCCATCAAGGGCGTCGGCGAAGGACCGATCGAAGCGATTATTGAGGCGCGCAACAATGGCGGCTATTTCCGCGAGCTGTTCGACCTCTGCGCGCGAACCGATATTAAAAAGCTCAACCGTCGGGTGCTGGAAAAGCTGATTATGTCCGGGGCGTTCGATCGTCTCGGCCCACATCGCGCGGCGCTGATGAATTCGCTGGGCGATGCGTTGAAAGCCGCCGACCAGCACGCGAAAGCCGAGGCCATCGGCCAGGCTGATATGTTCGGCGTGCTGGCGGAAGAGCCCGAGCAAATTGAGCAATCCTACGCCAGCTGCCAGCCATGGCCTGAGCAGGTGGTGCTGGATGGTGAAAGGGAGACCCTGGGGCTATACCTCACCGGACACCCGATTAACCAGTATCTGAAGGAGATTGAGCGCTACGTCGGCGGCGTGAGGCTCAAAGACATGCATCCGACCGAACGTGGGAAAGTCACCACGGCGGCGGGGCTGGTGATTGCGGCGCGGGTAATGGTCACCAAGCGCGGCAATCGTATCGGCATCTGTACCCTGGATGACCGTTCCGGGCGGCTGGAAGTGATGTTATTCACCGACGCGCTGGATAAATATCAGCAGTTGCTGGAAAAAGACCGCATACTTATCGTCAGCGGACAGGTCAGCTTTGATGACTTTAGCGGGGGGCTTAAAATGACCGCCCGTGAAGTCATGGACATTGACGAAGCCCGGGAAAAATATGCTCGCGGGCTTGCTATCTCGCTGACGGACAGGCAAATTGATGACCAGCTTTTAAACCGACTCCGTCAGTCTCTGGAACCCCACCGTTCGGGAACCATTCCAGTGCACCTCTACTATCAGAGGGCGGATGCACGCGCGCGGTTGCGTTTCGGCGCAACATGGCGCGTCTCTCCGAGCGATCGTTTACTTAACGATCTGCGGGGCCTTATCGGCTCGGAGCAGGTGGAACTGGAGTTTGACTAATACAGGAATACTATGAGTCTGAATTTCCTAGATTTTGAACAGCCGATTGCAGAGCTGGAAGCGAAAATCGATTCCCTGACTGCGGTAAGCCGTCAGGATGAGAAACTGGATATTAACATCGACGAAGAAGTGCATCGTCTGCGTGAGAAAAGCGTAGAGCTGACGCGCAAAATCTTCGCCGATCTCGGTGCATGGCAGGTTGCGCAACTGGCGCGCCACCCGCGCCGTCCTTACACCCTGGATTATGTCCGCCTGGCGTTCGACGAATTTGACGAACTGGCCGGTGACCGCGCCTTCGCTGACGATAAAGCGATTGTCGGCGGTATCGCGCGTCTTGACGGTCGTCCGGTGATGATCATCGGCCACCAGAAAGGTCGTGAAACCAAAGAGAAGATTCGCCGCAACTTTGGGATGCCGGCGCCGGAAGGCTACCGCAAAGCGCTACGCCTGATGGAGATGGCTGAGCGGTTTAAAATGCCGATCATCACCTTTATCGACACCCCGGGCGCCTACCCGGGCGTCGGCGCGGAAGAGCGTGGCCAGTCGGAAGCGATCGCCCGCAACCTGCGTGAGATGTCGCGTCTGAGCGTGCCGGTTATCTGCACCGTAATCGGTGAAGGCGGCTCCGGCGGCGCGCTGGCGATCGGCGTGGGCGACAAGGTCAACATGCTTCAGTACAGCACCTATTCGGTCATTTCGCCGGAAGGCTGCGCCTCCATTCTGTGGAAGAGCGCGGATAAAGCGCCGCTGGCTGCGGAAGCGATGGGCATTATCGCCCCGCGTCTGAAAGAGCTGAAGCTGATCGATTCTATCGTTCCGGAACCGCTGGGCGGCGCTCACCGCAACCCGGAAGCGATGGCGGCAAGCCTGAAGGCGCAGCTGCTGGCAGACCTGGCAGACCTCGATCTGCTCAGCGAAGAAGAGCTGCTGAACCGCCGTTATCAGCGTCTGATGAGCTACGGTTACGCTTAACTTTTTCGTCAGGACTAAACACTAAGGGCCGGATTTTCCGGCCCTTTTTTTATGTGCGATGCGCCCGGGGGATTGCTATGATGCTTGACTTAGGTGAATACCAGGAGGAAAGCGTGAATATCATCGCCATCATGGGGCCTCACGGCGTCTACCACAAAGACGAGCCGATCAAAGAACTGGAAGCGGCGCTGCAGCGCCAGGGCTTCCAGACCATCTGGCCGCAAAACAGCGCCGACCTGCTGCAGTTTATCGAGCACAACCCGCGCATCTGCGGGGTGATCTTCGACTGGGATGAATACAGCGTCGATCTGTGCAGCGATATCAATCAGCTCAATGAATACCTTCCTCTGTACGCCTTTATTAACGCCCACTCGACGATGGATGTCAGCAGTCAGGATTTGCGCATGACGCTGTGGTTCTTCGAATATGCGCTGGGACTCTCCGAAGAGATCGCCACCCGCATTGGGCAGTACACCCGCGAGTACCTGGAGAATATCACCCCGCCTTTTACCCGCGCGCTGTTCAACTATGTCCAGGAGGGAAAATATACCTTCTGCACGCCGGGCCATATGGGCGGCAGCGCCTATCAGAAAAGCCCGGTGGGCTGCCTGTTCTATGATTTTTTTGGCGGGAATACGCTGAAGGCGGATGTCTCGATTTCGGTCACCGAGCTGGGCTCCCTGCTGGATCATACCGGCCCGCACCTGGAGGCGGAGGAGTATATCGCGCGCGCCTTTGGCGCCGAGCAAAGCTATATGGTGACCAACGGCACCTCGACGTCCAATAAAATTGTCGGCATGTACTCGGCGCCCGCCGGCAGCACCCTGCTGATTGACCGTAACTGTCACAAATCGCTGGCCCACCTGCTGATGATGAGCGATGTGGTTCCCCTGTGGCTGAAGCCGACCCGCAACGCGCTGGGGATCCTCGGCGGTATCCCCCGGCGCGAATTTACCCGCGACAGCATTCAGCAGAAAGTGCGCGACACGGGCGGGGCGCAGTGGCCCGTGCATGCGGTGATCACCAACTCCACCTACGATGGTCTGCTCTATAACACCACCTGGCTTAAGGAGACGCTCGATGTCCCGTCGATCCATTTCGATTCCGCCTGGGTGCCCTATACCCATTTCCATCCGATATATCAGGGGAAAAGCGGTATGAGCGGGGAGCGGATCCCCGGGAAAGTCATCTTCGAGACGCAGTCGACGCATAAGATGCTGGCCGCGCTGTCGCAGGCCTCGCTGATCCACATTAAAGGCAACTATGATGAAGAGACCTTTAACGAAGCCTTTATGATGCATACCTCTACGTCGCCGAGCTACCCCATCGTCGCGTCGATTGAGACCGCGGCGGCGATGCTGCGCGGCAACTCCGGTAAACGTCTGATCCAGCGCTCCATTGAGCGGGCGCTGGACTTCCGCAAAGAGGTGCAGCGACTGCGCGAGGAGTCGGACGGCTGGTTCTTTGATATCTGGCAGCCGGAAGCCGTGGATAAAGCCGAGTGCTGGCCGGTAGCGCCGGGCGAGGACTGGCACGGTTTCAAAGATGCCGATGCGGATCATATGTATCTCGATCCGGTGAAGGTCACCATTCTGACGCCGGGCATGGACGAGCAGGGGAATATGGATGAAGAGGGGATCCCGGCGGCGCTGGTGGCGAAGTTCCTCGACGAGCGGGGCGTGGTGGTAGAGAAAACAGGCCCCTACAATCTGCTGTTCCTGTTCAGTATCGGCATCGATAAAACCCGGGCGATGGGGCTGCTGCGCGGCCTGACCGAGTTTAAACGCGCCTACGATCTCAATCTGCGGGTGAAAAATATGCTGCCGGATCTGTACGCCGAAGATCCCGACTTCTACCGCAACATGCGGATCCAGGATCTGGCGCAGGGGATCCACCGCTTGATCCGTCAGCATCAGCTGCCGCAGCTGATGCTCAGCGCCTTTGACGTCCTGCCGGAAATGAAAATGACGCCGCATCACGCCTGGCAGCGCCAGATCAAGGGGGAGGTGGAAACTATTGAACTGGAGAACCTGGTGGGGCGGATTTCGGCCAACATGATCCTCCCTTATCCGCCGGGGGTTCCGCTGCTGATGCCGGGAGAGATGATCACCGAGGAAAGCCGGGCGGTGCTCGATTTTCTGCTGATGCTTTGCTCTATCGGCCGTCATTACCCGGGCTTTGAGACCGATATTCACGGCGCCAAGCGCGATGAGGACGGTGTGTATCGGGTACGAGTCTTAAAAAATGACGAAAGGCTTGCGCGTTAACGGCGCGCACGAGTAACGTGGCTGGCTTAACAGAAGGAGTTTAACCATGCTGGGTTTGAAACGGGTTCACCATATTGCCATCATTGCGACCGACTACGCCCGCAGTAAAGCGTTCTATTGCGATATTCTGGGGTTTACGCTGCAAAGTGAGTTTTATCGCGCCGAGCGCGATTCCTGGAAAGGCGATCTGGCGCTCAACGGCGAGTATGTGATTGAGTTGTTCTCGTTCCCGTTTCCGCCAGCCCGCCCCAGTCGTCCGGAAGCCTGCGGGCTGCGTCATCTGGCCTTTAGCGTGGATGATATCGACGCCGCGGTAGCCCATCTCACCGCGCATGGCGTGGAGTGCGAAGCGATTCGTGTCGATCCCTTTACCGGTAAACGCTTTACCTTCTTTAGCGATCCGGACGACCTGCCGCTGGAAATATATCAGCAGTAAATCTTGCCAGCGCGACCCTGGCCCGGTAACGTGCCGGGCCATCACTTCTCGGTATGTTCGTGGATATGACGGCTGATATTGCGCATACGCTTCATCCCCATCGCCAGCTGCTGGTGGCCTTCAGCGGCGGTCTGGACTCGACGGTTCTTCTGCATCAGCTGGTGCTGCTGCGGGAACAGGATCCCTCGCTGACGCTGCGGGCGGTGCATGTTCACCACGGCCTTAGCGTCCACGCAGACGACTGGGTGGTGCATTGTCGGCAGATTTGCCAGCAGTGGCAGGTGCCGCTGGTGGTGCATCACGTGACGTTAGCCCGGGGAGGGCTGGGCGTCGAGGCCCACGCTCGTGCGGCGCGCTATCAGGCCTTTCAGGATACGCTCAATGCCGGCGAGGTGTTAGTGACCGCCCAGCACCAGGACGATCAGTGCGAAACCCTGCTGCTGGCGTTAAAACGCGGCAGCGGTCCTACCGGCCTGTCGGCGATGGCGCCATCCTCTGCCTTTGCCGGCAGTCGACTACTGCGTCCTCTCCTCAATGAAACCCGCGAATCACTACGCCAGTGGGCGCTCGCCCATCAGCTGTCGTGGATCGAAGATGAGAGTAATCAGGATGATACCTATGACCGCAATTTCCTGCGCCTGCGGGTGATCCCGGTGCTGCGCGAGCGTTGGCCGCACTTTAGCGAGGCCGTCGCCCGCAGCGCCAGCCTGTGCGCCGAGCAGGAACAACTGCTGGACGAGATGTTGGCGGCGGAGCTGGCGTCGCTGGTGGCCGAAGATGGCTCGCTGGCTATCGCGCCGCTGGCGTCGATGAGTCCGCCGCGCCGAGCGGCGCTGCTGCGTCGCTGGCTCGCCGGGCAGCAGGCGCCGATGCCCGCCCGCGAGGTGCCTGAGCGCCTCTGGCACGAGGTGGCGCTGGCGCGGGAAGATGCCAGCCCCTGTCTGCGGCTGGGGGAATTTACCGTCCGCCGTTTTCAACAGCGTTTGTACTGGGTGAAGTATCTTCCCGGTCAGACGGACAGCGTTCAGCGCTGGCCCGACTGGCGCCAGCCGCTGCGGCTGGCGGACGGTCTCGGCGAGCTGACGCTGCAGCCCGGCGGCAGGCTGCGCCCGCCGTCGGCGGATGAGCCGGTCACCGTCCGCTTTCGCGCCAGCGGCCACCTGCATATTGTCGGGCGCCATGGCGGACGCAAGCTTAAGAAGCTCTGGCAGGAGCTGGGCGTTGCTCCGTGGCGACGAGACACCACGCCGCTGCTGTTTTACGGCGAAACGCCGATTGCCGCAGCGGACGATCTGTTTGTGACCACAGAAGGTGAAGTGAAGGACGGGGAAGGGGTCAGGCTGATGTGGAGGAAAACGGGCGATTAAGCCCGTTTTTGATTCAGGATTCGCTCACCACCACGGTGCCGATTTCCGGGTGACTGAAGCTGGCGATTTTATCCAGGCGCAGCTCGCGGACGTTGCCGGCGAGTTCGACCACCAGATACTCGATATTTTTTCGCGAGATAAGATCGCTGGCCTTTGCCTGCAGCTGTTCGCCATCCTTCAGCGCCAGCGTCAGCACCAGGTGATGCTGGCAGGCCAGCTCCAGGTTGTCGTAATCATCGCAGTTAATGGGTTGATAAGTATCATTCATTGACATAATCGCTCACCAGTAAGTTTGCTGCCGCATAAGCGGCCTTTTCCCTGACTGACTCCGAAAGGGCCTCATCCGCCGCAATCTCATTCAATACTTTCAACACGCAACCCAGCGCATCCGGGATATACCCTAAGTCTCCGCTGGCTATTTCCGCATACCGCTTGCGTATTAACTCACAATAGTGGTCCACATGCCCTCCTGTCAGCGTTCTGACTCAACCGTGGGATGCAAGTTTAAGCCTACGAAGATAAACTCTGTTTAGCAAGGGAACTATATCATAGTCATTTAAGCAATTTCAGCAGGATGAAACAGGTTGCTGCGATTGACGACAGCCTTTTGCCGCCAGTTTCGCTACAATGTACGCCATTCTTTTCAGGAGTTTATTCATGGCGCTGAAAGCGACAATATATAAAGCTGCGGTAAATGTAGCCGATCTGGATCGCAACCAGTTTCTGGATGCTAACCTGACGCTGGCTCAGCATCCGTCAGAAACCCAGGAGCGCATGATGCTGCGCCTGCTGGCATGGATCAAATATGCCGATGAACGGCTACAGTTTACCCGCGGTCTGTCGTCGGATGACGAGCCGGAGCTGTGGCTGCTTAACGATCATCTCGGGGTCGATCTGTGGATCGAACTGGGTCTGCCGGATGAGCGGCGGATTAAGAAAGCCTGCTCACGGGCGCAGGCGGTGGCGCTGTTTGCTTATAATAGCCGGGCAGCTGAAATCTGGTGGCAGCAGAATCAGAGCAAGCTTGCGGCGTACCCGAAGCTGACCATCTGGTATCTTGATGATGCGCAACTGGCACTGCTTAGCGCCTTTGCCGACCGTACCATGACGCTGCAGGCCACTCTGCAGGAGGGCAGTATCTGGTTATCCGACGCTCGGAATAATCTGGAAATTCAGCTTACCGCCTGGCAAGCGTCGGCATGATTACTATTAGCCGCAGCGTAGCCCTCGCCGACGACGAGATCGTCTTGTCAGGCATTCGCGCCCAGGGAGCAGGGGGGCAGCATGTGAACAAAGCGTCGACGGCGATCCATCTGCGCTTTGATATTAAAGCTTCAAGCCTGCCGGAGTTTTACAAAGAGCGCCTGCTCGCCGCCAGCCACCACTTAATTTCTGCTGACGGTGTGGTTATCATTAAGGCTCAGGAATACCGCAGCCAGGAGATGAACCGTGAAGCGGCGATCGCCCGGCTGGTGGCCCTTATTAAAGAATTAACCGCAGTGCAAAAAAGTCGCCGGGAGACGCGACCGACTCGGGCATCGAAAGAGCGACGCCTTGCTTCCAAGGCACAGAAGTCCTCAGTCAAGGCGCTGCGTGGGAAAGTTCGCCAGTGAAGGCGTCGGCGAACGGGTGAAATGGATGATAAGGAAAGCAAAGTGAAGAAAATCGTATTCTCCGTGATAGCGGCCTGTTCGCTGTTCGCGCTGTTTGGTTGTAACCATCGCGCCGAGACTGACACGGTCCAGCCAGCGGCGATGGAAGAGCTCAAGCCGATGCAGCAAAGCTGGCGAGGCGTGCTGCCTTGCGCGGATTGCGAAGGTATCGACACCTCGCTGTTCCTGGAAAAAGACGGGACTTGGGTGATGAATGAGCACTACCAGGGCGCCCGTCGTGAGCCGTCATCCTTTGCCTCGTACGGCACCTGGGCACGTACCGCGGATAAGCTGGTGCTGACCAACAGCAAGGGCGAGAAATCTTACTTTCGCGCGAAAGGCGACAAGCTGGAGATGCTCGACCGCAACGGAAGCCCCATTCAGTCTCCTCTCAACTATACCCTGGAGCCAGTGAAGGCCAGCCTGCCGACGACGCCGATGGCGATGCGCGGCATGTATTTCTATATGGGCGATGCGGCAACCTTTACCGATTGTGCGACCGGTAAACGCGTCGCGGTGGCGAACAATGCCCAGCTTGAACGGGATTATGCCGCCGCGCGCGGGACCGATACTCGCCCGGTACTGCTGGTGGTAGAAGGGCACTTTACTCTCGAAGCGAACCCGGATACCGGCGAGATGATGAAAACGCTGACGACGGATCAAGCCGGCAAATTTATTCCCGGTAAAGACTGCAGCCATTGATTGTCTGGCCCCTGTCCGGGTAACGGGCAGGGGATGATCCCGCGCAGTACCACCTACTGACTCCTGTTATTAGCCCTGTCACATCAAGAGTGAGCGTGGATCTGGCTGGCGGAAAAGCGTCAATCGTTTCTTTACTCCGCACCGTCCTTCGGTTTGTTCAGCCCCACCAGCTTACCGGCCTGAACATAAACTCCCAGTTTCAAATGCCCGACATACTGGAGCTGCGTTTCGGGTTTAAACGTGGCGACGTCTCCTTCCCGCATGTGCAGCAGATCGGAAGGACTGATCCACGCCGCCTGCGCGAGCGTCAGCGGATGCCCGGCTCGGACAAAGGCCTCGCTGACAAACTCCGAGCAAAACCACGCTTTCTTGTCGCCGCTTGCCGCATCGCCCAGCTGCGCTTTGGCCAGGCCGCTGACGCACTGCTGGCGAAAGTCTCGTGAGAAGGGGTTGAGCGAGCAGAGCGGTTTGGTGACCATATAAGGGATAAACTGAATAATGCCGCGATAGTTATACCCGCTGTCTTTGACCTGCCAGGCAAAACTTTTCATCGTCGTTGCCTGGTCCGGCGTCAGGTCAGGCACCCTGAGAGCAAAGAGTTTATCGCTGTGCGCCAGCGCCTGCTGAAGGCTAATCACTTGTACGCCGGCACCGGTGGCTTCCGCAACCTGACCTTCGCCAACATACAGCGCGACGTGGCTTACGGAAGAGGCGCTGAAGGCGCGGATCCCAAGCGATGTGACGCCCAGGCTGGAGGAGAACAGCAGGTCGCCGGAGCGCAGGTCGCTTTCGGCGATTTCGCGCAGTCCGCTGCCGGCAATCGAGCTTTGACGCTGGAGGGTAACAGCCCAGGATGATGAATGGTCATCGGCAGCAGATGTGGAAGGCGAGCTGCGGCCGACGTCCAGGGTACAGGCGGTAAGCAGGAGCAGGGCAAAAGTAAGCAGTCCGCTGCGGAGGAGATGTGCAGTCATTGGTACTGTCCTTGTAAAAAAAAAGGCCCTGACATCCGTTCAGGGCCCTGAGGTGGGTGTTAGCCTTTTATCGATTTAACCAGATATTCCACAATATCTCCGGTCTTAATCAGCTGCTTCTCACCGTTGCGACGATACTTGTATTCGATATCATCGTTGTCGAGGTTACGATCGCCCAGCACGATGGTGTGCGGGATACCGATCAGCTCCATATCGGCGAACATCACGCCCGGACGCTCTTTACGATCGTCCATCAGCACTTCAATACCCTGGGCGCTCAGCTCGGCGTACAGTTTCTCCGCCAGCTCCTGCACACGGTAAGACTTGTGCATGTTCATCGGCAGGATCGCCACCTGGAACGGCGCAATCGCATCCGGCCAGACGATACCGCGATCGTCAAAGTTCTGCTCAATCGCCGCCGCTACCACGCGAGTCACCCCGATACCATAGCAGCCCATGGTCAGGATCTGGTTACGGCCATCTTCGCCCTGGACCGCGGCTTTCATCGCCTCGGAGTACTTCGTCCCCAGCTGGAAGATATGACCCACTTCGATACCGCGCTTAATAAGCAGGGTACCTTTACCGTCCGGGCTCGGGTCGCCGGCGACGACGTTACGGATGTCGGCCACTTCCGGCGTCGCGACATCGCGGTCCCAGTTGATGCCGAAGTAGTGTTTGCCATCGATGTTGGCGCCAGCGGCGAAATCGCTCATCACCGCTACAGTACGGTCGATAATCACCGGAACCGGCATGTTCACCGGGCCCAGGGAGCCCGGACCGGCGTTCACCAGGGCGCGGATCTCTTCTTCGGTGGCGAAGGTCAGCGGGCTGGCGACCTGCGGCAGTTTTTCCGCTTTCACTTCGTTCAGCTCGTGATCGCCGCGCACCAGCAGGGCAACCAGCGGGGAAGCGCTATCTTCAACCGCTTTCACCAGCAGAGTTTTCACGGTTTTTTCGATCGGCAGGTTGAACTGCTCCACCAGCTCGGCGATGGTTTTGGCGTTCGGCGTATCGACCAGGGTCATCTCCTGGGTGGCGGCTGCGCGCGGCTCTTTCGGCGCAACGGCTTCCGCAAACTCGATGTTTGCCGCGTAGTCGGAGCTGTCGGAGAAGATCACATCGTCTTCGCCGCTCTGCGCCAGCACCTGGAATTCATGAGAGGCGCTGCCGCCGATAGAACCGGTGTCAGCCTGTACCGCGCGGAAATCCAGCCCCATACGGCTGAAGATTTTGCTGTAAGCGGCATACATCGCGTCGTAGGTTTCCTGCAGCGATTCCTGCGAAGTATGGAAAGAGTAGGCATCTTTCATCAGGAATTCACGGGAGCGCATCACCCCGAAACGCGGGCGTACTTCGTCGCGGAATTTGGTCTGGATCTGATAGAAGTTCAGCGGCAGCTGTTTATAGGAGTTCAGCTCGTTGCGGATCAGATCGGTAATGACCTCTTCGTGGGTTGGGCCGAGGACGAACGGACGATCGCCGCGATCGGCAATGCGCAACAGTTCCGGGCCGTACTGCTCCCAGCGCCCGCTCTCCTGCCACAGTTCAGATGGCTGAACGACCGGCATTAACACCTCGATCGCACCGGCGTTGTTCATTTCTTCACGCACGATGTTTTCGACTTTTTTCAGGACGCGCACGCCGGTCGGCAGCCAGGTGTATAACCCGGAGGCCAGCTTGCGGATCATCCCGGCGCGCAGCATCAGCTGATGGCTGATTACCTCGGCGTCGGCAGGTGTCTCCTTCAGAGTGGAGAGCAGATATTGGCTAGTACGCATGTTGTAACGGTTCCAGTTAAACGAGCGGAACAGGCTGGTTGCCCAGCCTGAAACAAAAAAAGTGGTTTAGTTTACCAGTGTGGCAAAGATGCCAAAAGAGAGGAAAATAAAATTAGCGCGCTTCGAGGGCAAAGACTTCAAAACCGGAGGCAGTCACCCGCCAGCGGACGTTGAAATCCAGCAGCCAGACGGCATACGTTTTTCCCGCTTGTTCCTCTTTTCGGTAGGCCGGACGCGGATCCTGCGCCAGCACCTCGCGGATAAACGCTTTGATATGTGGGTAGCGTTTTTCCAGCGTGAGTAACTGTGCGTCTATTTCCGGCGTAAAGCTGACGTTCATACCCGCCAGCGGCGCCTGCTGTGCATAGCTGGCGCTGGCGTCCGGCAGGGCTTCGGCGAAAGGAAGATACGGTTTGATATCAACCACCGGCGTCCCGTCGACGAGATCGAGGCTGCCGAGTTCCAGTATTACCTGATCTTTCTGACAGCGAATGCCCTTGAGCTCAACGAGCGACATGCCGATGGGATTAGGGCGAAACGTTGAACGGGTGGCGAAGACGCCCATCCGCGCATTGCCGCCCAGTCGGGGAGGTCGCACCGTCGGACGCCAACCGCCTTCCATTGTCTGATGAAACACAAACAGGATCCACAGATGGCTGAAGCTCTCCAGGCCACGCACGGCGTCGGCCTGGTTATAGGGCGCGACCAGATGGAGTTCTCCGCCGCCGTGTTTCACCAGGCCTGGCTGGCGAGGAACGGCAAACTTCTCTTTATACGGCGAACGGATGACGCCTATTTGCGCGAACTGAAATGCGCTCATTGCGCCGAGACGTTAAGCGCTGAACCCAGGCAAACGGCCTGACGGTAGCAGCCTGGCGTACCGCTGGTCACTTCGCAGCGGTGAAGCAGGACGGCATTGGCTTTCATACGCGCGGCATTAATTTGCAGGCGCTTGCGCGCGGTGGGGATATTCGGCGGAGAATCCTGATTCGAAGCCTGGCAGGACTCGCCAGATACTTCACCCAGATCGCGGAACGGTTTACCAACCAGCTCTGACGCATCGGTGTAAATACGTACTGGGGCCGGGCGGGTGGCGCGCGGTTTGCTCGGCTCAGATTTAACCGGCGGGGTTGCAGTGCTTTGAGCAGGCTCAACGGGAGATCTGCTTAGCATGGAACAACCGCTTAACATGAGTGCTAACAAACAGATCGGTAAAGCACGCATAGTATTTCCTCAATGAATAAAAAACAGGGCGTTATTGAATCAGGTGCTTGCATAAATGACAAGACGGGCGTGAAGCCCGTCCTGAATGATATTACGGTGAGAAAAGATTACCAGCCTTTCACGGCACCGCCGTTAAAGATCTTGTTCGCTGCTTCGTAAACTTCATCGCTCTGGTAAGCCTGAACGAATTTTTTCACATTCTCAGCATCTTTATTGTCTTCGCGCGCCACAATCAGGTTCACGTAAGGAGACTCTTTACCTTCAACAAAGATGCCGTCTTTCGCCGGGGTCAGGCCAATCTGGCTGGCGTAAGTGGTGTTGATAACGGCCAGCGCAATCTGCGCATCGTCCAGGGAACGCGGCAGCTGCGGCGCCTCCAGTTCAACAATCTTCAGGTTTTTCGGGTTCTCGACGATGTCCAGCGAGGTCGGCAGCAGGCCTACGCCATCCTTCAGTTTGATCAGGCCCACCTGCTGCAGCAGCAGCAGAGAACGACCGAGGTTGGTCGGATCGTTAGGGACGGCGATCTGGGAGCCCGGCTGCAGTTCGTCCAGCGATTTGATTTTCTTCGAATAACCCGCGATCGGGTAGACGAAGGTGTTACCGACGGCCACCAGCTTATAGCCGCGGTCTTTAATCTGCTGATCGAGATACGGTTTATGCTGGAAGGCGTTCACGTCGATATCGCCTTTGCTCAGCGCTTCGTTCGGCAGAACGTAATCGTTGAAGGTCACCAGTTCTACGTCAAGGCCATACTTCTCTTTTGCTACTTTCTGCGCAACTTCAGCGACCTGCTGTTCCGCCCCGACGATAACGCCGACTTTAATATGATTCGGATCTTTTTCATCCTGACCGCAACCCACCAGCGCCAGAGAACCGATTAACGCGCCAACTGCCGCAAAAGTTTTGAAATTAAAGGCCATGTTATTTCCTTCCTGTAAGAATGAGTGTTGTCTGCCAATAACGTTATTTGTGAGTCACAGCCCGGACGATGCGATCGCCAGAGAATTGAATTAAATAAACCAGAACAACCAGCAATACCAGTACGGTATTCATCACGGTGGCGTTATATCCAATATAGCCATACTGATAACCAATCTGACCCAGGCCACCGGCGCCCACCGCGCCGCCCATTGCGGAATAACCCACCAGCGTGATGAGCGTGATGGTGGCGGCGTTGACCAGACCCGGCAGTGCTTCAGGTAGCAGGACTTTGCGCACGATCTGCAGCGGCGTGGCGCCCATTGCGCGGGAGGCTTCAATAAGGCCGGTGGGGATTTCCAGCAGGGCGTTCTCCACCATGCGGGCGATAAACGGCGCGGCGCCAACTGTTAATGGCACAATCGCTGCCTGCAGGCCGATAGAGGTACCGACGATCACGCGGGTAAACGGAATCATCCAGACCAGCAGGATAATGAACGGGATGGAGCGGAAAATATTCACCAGCGCCGACAGCGTGCGGTACAGTTTGGCATTGGCGACGATTTGCCCCGGACGGGTCACGTACAGCAGCACGCCCACCGGCAGGCCGAGGACAAAACCGAAGAAGCCAGAGACAAAAGTCATTGCCAGCGTTTCCCATACGCCGCGCAACAGCAGCCACATCATTGCCTCAGACATAACCCAATACCTCTACTTTTACATGATGTTCCTGCAGCCAGGCGATGGCCGCCTGAGTGTCTTCCTGTGTACCGTGCATTTCGGTGAGCATGATGCCGAACTTCACCCCGCCGGCATAATCCATCTGCGCGCTGATAATGTTGTTATTCACGTTGAAGCGACGCGCGGTTTCAGAGAGCAGCGGCGCATCGACGGAGTGGCCGGTAAATTCCATGCGCAGCATCGGTACGCTATCCGCTGTGGCGGTAGGTTTCAGGCGCGCCTGATAGTCATCCGGAATATCGAGGTGCAGAGTGGACTGAATAAACTGCTGAGCCAGCGGCGTCTTCGGATGGGAGAAGACTTCGCTCACGGTGTCCTGCTCGATCAGTTGACCATTACTAATGACCGCCACGCAGTCGCAGATACGTTTAACCACGTCCATTTCATGGGTGATCAACAGGATGGTCAGCCCCAGACGACGGTTAATGTCTTTCAGCAGTTCGAGAATGGAACGGGTAGTGGCCGGATCCAGGGCGCTGGTGGCTTCATCGCACAGCAATACTTTAGGATTGCTGGCCAGCGCGCGGGCAATCGCCACGCGCTGTTTCTGGCCGCCGGAGAGGTTGGCCGGGTAGCTGTCGTGCTTATCACCCAGACCGACAAGATCCAGCAGCTCCGTGACACGGCGTTTGATTTCAGCCTGCGGCGTGTTATCCAGCTCCAGGGGTAATGCCACGTTGCCGAAAACGGTCCGCGAGGCCAACAGGTTAAAATGCTGGAAAATCATGCCAATTTGACGGCGAGCGCGGGTTAGCTCTTTCTCCGACAGGGCAGTCAGTTCCTGGCCGTCAACCTGTACGCTGCCCTCGGTCGGGCGCTCCAGCAGGTTCACGCAGCGAATCAGCGTACTTTTACCGGCGCCGGAGGCACCGATGACGCCGTAAATCTGTCCGGCAGGGACATGCAGGCTGACGTTATTCAGCGCCTGAATGCTGCGATTCCCCTGCTGGAATACTTTGGTGATATTGGAAAGTTTAATCATCAGTTATTTATTATCGTTTAGCCGTTTGCCGTGGCATTTTCTTCTGCCGTATCCAGGCGATGCCTGGCAATGAAATGGATGTTAAGGCATCCAGACGTCTAAATCAATCTGACTCTTTATAATGAGCACTTTCTTGCATGCGGAAACATGCGATACTAGCGGCACTAGTCTTTTTCAGGAGCAAACCGGTGGCAAAGTCAGTACCCGCAATTTTTCTCGACCGTGACGGCACTATTAATGTCGATCATGGCTACGTCCACGAAATCGACAATTTTGAATTTATCGATGGCGTCATTGACGCGATGCGCGAACTAAAAGAGATGGGCTACGCGCTGGTGCTGGTCACTAACCAGTCCGGTATTGCCCGCGGTAAATTTACCGAAGCCCAGTTTGAAACGCTGACCGAATGGATGGACTGGTCTCTGGCAGACCGCGGTGTCGACCTCGACGGTATCTACTATTGCCCGCATCACCCGCAGGGTGCGGTTGAGGAGTACCGCCAGACCTGTAATTGTCGTAAACCGCATCCGGGGATGCTGATTTCCGCCCGCGACTATCTGCATATCGATATGGCTGCTTCTTATATGGTAGGGGACAAACTGGAAGATATGCAGGCGGCAGCGGCTGCGGATGTCGGGACTAAAGTACTGGTGCGCACCGGTAAGCCCCTGACTGAAGAAGCGGAAAAAGCGGCGGATTGGGTGCTAAATAGCCTGGCAGAGCTGCCGGCGGCGATTAAAAAGCAGCAAAAATAAGCGTTGCGTTTAAAAGATGAGCGGTTGAAATAAAATTGTATTTTTCCGCTTGTCATTCCCGGAGAGCTCCCTATAATGCGCCTCCATCGACACGGCGGATGTGAATCACTTCACACAAACAGCTGGTTCGGTTGCAGAGAAAAATCCTGAAAAACGGGTTGACTCTGAAAGAGGAAAGCGTAATATACGCCACCTCGCGACAGAGCGCTAAAGCGCGTCGCAACTGCTCTTTAACAATTTATCAGACAATCTGTGTGGGCACTCAAAGTGACATGGATTCTTAACGTCCTCGGACGAAAAATGAATACCAAGTCTCAAGAGTGAACACGTAATTCATTACGAAGTTTAATTCTTTGAGCATCAAACTTAAATTGAAGAGTTTGATCATGGCTCAGATTGAACGCTGGCGGCAGGCCTAACACATGCAAGTCGAGCGGTAGCACAGAGAGCTTGCTCTCGGGTGACGAGCGGCGGACGGGTGAGTAATGTCTGGGAAACTGCCTGATGGAGGGGGATAACTACTGGAAACGGTAGCTAATACCGCATAACGTCGCAAGACCAAAGTGGGGGACCTTCGGGCCTCATGCCATCAGATGTGCCCAGATGGGATTAGCTAGTAGGTGGGGTAACGGCTCACCTAGGCGACGATCCCTAGCTGGTCTGAGAGGATGACCAGCCACACTGGAACTGAGACACGGTCCAGACTCCTACGGGAGGCAGCAGTGGGGAATATTGCACAATGGGCGCAAGCCTGATGCAGCCATGCCGCGTGTGTGAAGAAGGCCTTCGGGTTGTAAAGCACTTTCAGCGGGGAGGAAGGCGATAAGGTTAATAACCTTGTCGATTGACGTTACCCGCAGAAGAAGCACCGGCTAACTCCGTGCCAGCAGCCGCGGTAATACGGAGGGTGCAAGCGTTAATCGGAATTACTGGGCGTAAAGCGCACGCAGGCGGTCTGTCAAGTCGGATGTGAAATCCCCGGGCTCAACCTGGGAACTGCATTCGAAACTGGCAGGCTAGAGTCTTGTAGAGGGGGGTAGAATTCCAGGTGTAGCGGTGAAATGCGTAGAGATCTGGAGGAATACCGGTGGCGAAGGCGGCCCCCTGGACAAAGACTGACGCTCAGGTGCGAAAGCGTGGGGAGCAAACAGGATTAGATACCCTGGTAGTCCACGCCGTAAACGATGTCGATTTGGAGGTTGTGCCCTTGAGGCGTGGCTTCCGGAGCTAACGCGTTAAATCGACCGCCTGGGGAGTACGGCCGCAAGGTTAAAACTCAAATGAATTGACGGGGGCCCGCACAAGCGGTGGAGCATGTGGTTTAATTCGATGCAACGCGAAGAACCTTACCTGGTCTTGACATCCACAGAACTTTCCAGAGATGGATTGGTGCCTTCGGGAACTGTGAGACAGGTGCTGCATGGCTGTCGTCAGCTCGTGTTGTGAAATGTTGGGTTAAGTCCCGCAACGAGCGCAACCCTTATCCTTTGTTGCCAGCGGTTCGGCCGGGAACTCAAAGGAGACTGCCAGTGATAAACTGGAGGAAGGTGGGGATGACGTCAAGTCATCATGGCCCTTACGACCAGGGCTACACACGTGCTACAATGGCATATACAAAGAGAAGCGACCTCGCGAGAGCAAGCGGACCTCATAAAGTATGTCGTAGTCCGGATTGGAGTCTGCAACTCGACTCCATGAAGTCGGAATCGCTAGTAATCGTAGATCAGAATGCTACGGTGAATACGTTCCCGGGCCTTGTACACACCGCCCGTCACACCATGGGAGTGGGTTGCAAAAGAAGTAGGTAGCTTAACCTTCGGGAGGGCGCTTACCACTTTGTGATTCATGACTGGGGTGAAGTCGTAACAAGGTAACCGTAGGGGAACCTGCGGTTGGATCACCTCCTTACCTTAAAGAACCTGCCTTTGTAGTGCTCACACAGATTGTCTGATGAAAATAGAGCAGTAAGTAATCTCTGCAGGCTTGTAGCTCAGGTGGTTAGAGCGCACCCCTGATAAGGGTGAGGTCGGTGGTTCAAGTCCACTCAGGCCTACCAAATTTGCGAAGCAAATTTGAAGAGGTTGCAAACGATGGGGCTATAGCTCAGCTGGGAGAGCGCCTGCTTTGCACGCAGGAGGTCTGCGGTTCGATCCCGCATAGCTCCACCATCTTTACTGCGAACACAAGAAAACTTCAGAGTGAACCTGAAAAGGTGCACTGCGAAGTTTTGCTCTTTAAAAATCTGGATCAAGCTGAAAATTGAAACGACACACAGTCAATGTGTGTTCGAGTCTCTCAAATTTTCGCAATCAGAAGTGAAACATCTTCGGGTTGTGAGGTTAAGCGACTAAGCGTACACGGTGGATGCCCTGGCAGTCAGAGGCGATGAAGGACGTGCTAATCTGCGAAAAGCGTCGGTAAGGTGATATGAACCGTTATAACCGGCGATGTCCGAATGGGGAAACCCAGTGTGATTCGTCACACTATCGTTAACTGAATACATAGGTTAACGAGGCGAACCGGGGGAACTGAAACATCTAAGTACCCCGAGGAAAAGAAATCAACCGAGATTCCCCCAGTAGCGGCGAGCGAACGGGGAGCAGCCCAGAGTCTGAATCAGCTTGTGTGTTAGTGGAACGGTCTGGAAAGTCCGACGGTACAGGGTGATAGTCCCGTACACCAAAATGCACAGGTTGTGAACTCGAAGAGTAGGGCGGGACACGTGGTATCCTGTCTGAATATGGGGGGACCATCCTCCAAGGCTAAATACTCCTGACTGACCGATAGTGAACCAGTACCGTGAGGGAAAGGCGAAAAGAACCCCGGCGAGGGGAGTGAAAAAGAACCTGAAACCGTGTACGTACAAGCAGTGGGAGCACCTTCGGGTGTGACTGCGTACCTTTTGTATAATGGGTCAGCGACTTATATTCTGTAGCAAGGTTAACCGTATAGGGGAGCCGCAGGGAAACCGAGTCTTAACTGGGCGTTAAGTTGCAGGGTATAGACCCGAAACCCGGTGATCTAGCCATGGGCAGGTTGAAGGTTGGGTAACACTAACTGGAGGACCGAACCGACTAATGTTGAAAAATTAGCGGATGACTTGTGGCTGGGGGTGAAAGGCCAATCAAACCGGGAGATAGCTGGTTCTCCCCGAAAGCTATTTAGGTAGCGCCTCGTGAATTCATCTTCGGGGGTAGAGCACTGTTTCGGCTAGGGGGTCATCCCGACTTACCAACCCGATGCAAACTACGAATACCGAAGAATGTTATCACGGGAGACACACGGCGGGTGCTAACGTCCGTCGTGAAGAGGGAAACAACCCAGACCGCCAGCTAAGGTCCCAAAGTCATGGTTAAGTGGGAAACGATGTGGGAAGGCACAGACAGCCAGGATGTTGGCTTAGAAGCAGCCATCATTTAAAGAAAGCGTAATAGCTCACTGGTCGAGTCGGCCTGCGCGGAAGATGTAACGGGGCTAAACCATGCACCGAAGCTGCGGCAGCGACACGATGTGTTGTTGGGTAGGGGAGCGTTCTGTAAGCCTGCGAAGGTGTGCTGTGAGGCATGCTGGAGGTATCAGAAGTGCGAATGCTGACATAAGTAACGATAAAGCGGGTGAAAAGCCCGCTCGCCGGAAGACCAAGGGTTCCTGTCCAACGTTAATCGGGGCAGGGTGAGTCGACCCCTAAGGCGAGGCCGAAAGGCGTAGTCGATGGGAAACAGGTTAATATTCCTGTACTTGGTGTTACTGCGAAGGGGGGACGGAGAAGGCTATGTTAGCCGGGCGACGGTTGTCCCGGTTTAAGCATGTAGGCTGGTTATCCAGGCAAATCCGGATAATCAAGGCTGAGGTGTGATGACGAGGCACTACGGTGCTGAAGTAACAAATGCCCTGCTTCCAGGAAAAGCCTCTAAGCATCAGGTAACATCAAATCGTACCCCAAACCGACACAGGTGGTCAGGTAGAGAATACCAAGGCGCTTGAGAGAACTCGGGTGAAGGAACTAGGCAAAATGGTGCCGTAACTTCGGGAGAAGGCACGCTGGTGTGTAGGTGAAGTCCCTGCGGATGGAGCTGAGACCAGTCGAAGATACCAGCTGGCTGCAACTGTTTATTAAAAACACAGCACTGTGCAAACACGAAAGTGGACGTATACGGTGTGACGCCTGCCCGGTGCCGGAAGGTTAATTGATGGGGTTATCCGTAAGGAGAAGCTCTTGATCGAAGCCCCGGTAAACGGCGGCCGTAACTATAACGGTCCTAAGGTAGCGAAATTCCTTGTCGGGTAAGTTCCGACCTGCACGAATGGCGTAATGATGGCCAGGCTGTCTCCACCCGAGACTCAGTGAAATTGAACTCGCTGTGAAGATGCAGTGTACCCGCGGCAAGACGGAAAGACCCCGTGAACCTTTACTATAGCTTGACACTGAACATTGAGCCTTGATGTGTAGGATAGGTGGGAGGCTTTGAAGCGTGGACGCCAGTCTGCGTGGAGCCAACCTTGAAATACCACCCTTTAATGTTTGATGTTCTAACGTTGGCCCCTGACCGGGGTTGCGGACAGTGTCTGGTGGGTAGTTTGACTGGGGCGGTCTCCTCCCAAAGCGTAACGGAGGAGCACGAAGGTTAGCTAATCCTGGTCGGACATCAGGAGGTTAGTGCAATGGCATAAGCTAGCTTGACTGCGAGCGTGACGGCGCGAGCAGGTGCGAAAGCAGGTCATAGTGATCCGGTGGTTCTGAATGGAAGGGCCATCGCTCAACGGATAAAAGGTACTCCGGGGATAACAGGCTGATACCGCCCAAGAGTTCATATCGACGGCGGTGTTTGGCACCTCGATGTCGGCTCATCACATCCTGGGGCTGAAGTAGGTCCCAAGGGTATGGCTGTTCGCCATTTAAAGTGGTACGCGAGCTGGGTTTAGAACGTCGTGAGACAGTTCGGTCCCTATCTGCCGTGGGCGCTGGAGAATTGAGGGGGGCTGCTCCTAGTACGAGAGGACCGGAGTGGACGCATCACTGGTGTTCGGGTTGTCATGCCAATGGCACTGCCCGGTAGCTAAATGCGGAAGAGATAAGTGCTGAAAGCATCTAAGCACGAAACTTGCCCCGAGATGAGTTCTCCCTGAGACTTTAAGTCTCCTGAAGGAACGTTGAAGACGACGACGTTGATAGGCCGGGTGTGTAAGCGCAGCGATGCGTTGAGCTAACCGGTACTAATGAACCGTGAGGCTTAACCTTACAACGCCGAAGATGTTTTGGCGGATTTGAGAAGATTTTCAGCTCTGATTCAGAGTCCGAAGGATTTTGCGCTGAGACAAGGCGGCAAACGACGCGATGGAAGGAGCATACATAAGTATGTGACTGACACTCGCGAGAGCAGCCAACGCAGTATGAGCGCAAAAGACACAGGACGAGCACAAAGAATTTGCCTGGCGGCACTAGCGCGGTGGTCCCACCTGACCCCATGCCGAACTCAGAAGTGAAACGCCGTAGCGCCGATGGTAGTGTGGGGTCTCCCCATGTGAGAGTAGGGAACTGCCAGGCATCAAATTGCAGTAAGCCGGGGTGACAACCGGTGGTAATAAAGCGAAGAAATTCGGTGGAGCGGTAGTTCAGTCGGTTAGAATACCTGCCTGTCACGCAGGGGGTCGCGGGTTCGAGTCCCGTCCGTTCCGCCACTTATTAAGAGCCCTGAGCATTTGCTCAGGGCTTTTTTGTTTGATCTGTTCTCTATTATTGCTAATTCAGCAAAAATCCTCTGCATTAATCGCTCTTTTTCCCCTCCACACCATCAGCCATAATTTCATCCGTTAACCGAAATGAAGAAATAACGAGGAAAATCATGGCAATCCCTGCATTTGGTCTTGGCACCTTCCGTCTGAAAGATGATGTTGTTATCGCATCCGTAAAAACCGCGCTGGAGCTGGGCTATCGTGCTATCGACACCGCGCAAATCTATGACAACGAAGCCGCGGTGGGTCAGGCTATCGCCGAAAGCGGCGTGCCGCGTGATGAGCTGTTCATCACTACCAAAATCTGGATCGAGAACCTGAGCAAAGACAAACTCATCGCCAGCCTGCAAGAAAGTCTGCAGAAGCTGCGCACGGACTATGTTGACCTGACGCTCATCCACTGGCCGGCACCGAACGATGCGGTTGCCGTTGAAGAGTTTATGGCAGCCTTGATGGAAGCGAAGAAGCTGGGTCTGACCCGTCAGATTGGTATCTCCAACTTCACTATTCCACTGATGGAGCGCGCGATTGCCGCCGTTGGCGCTGAAAACATTGCGACCAACCAGATTGAACTCTCGCCGTATCTGCAAAACCGTAAAGTCGTCGACTGGGCACGTGAGCACGGCATCCACATCACCTCTTACATGACGCTGGCTTATGGTAAGGCGCTGAAAGATGAAGTGATTGCCCGTATCGCGGCGAAACATAATGCGACTCCGGCGCAGGTTATCCTGGCATGGGCGATGGGCGAGGGGTACGCGGTGATCCCGTCCTCGACGAAGCGTGATAACCTGGCCAGCAACCTGAAGGCGCTGGATCTGCAGTTGGATGATGAAGATCGACAGGCGATCGCTGCGCTGGATTGCAACGATCGGCTGGTGAGCCCGGAAGGTCTGGCGCCGCAGTGGGATTAATCACTCGCTACCGGTATGCCGTTCGCCCTGCCGCCCGAGAAGGTATTACGACAGCTCCTTCGGGAGCTGTTTTACGTGGTCGCTCAGAAAATCAATAAATGCCCTGATGCGAGTGCTGACCGCCCGGTCGCTGTAATAGACGGCACTGAAAGGCATTTCCACCGGTAAGCGCTTATCGGCCAGTAGCTCGACAAACTCTCCGCTGGCAATCTCTTTATCCACCATGTAATCCGACAGGCAGGCAATACCGTTGCCGGTCAGGCACAGCTGCTTGAGCGTTTCGCCGCTATTGGATGACACCGCCGCTTCGATCTCTAACAGCTGGCCATCGCAACAGGAGACCGGCCAGGTATTCAGCGATACCGGCTCGGTGAAGCCGAGGCAGTGATGCTGTTTCAGATCGGACGGATGCTGCGGCATACCGTAGCGCGCGACATAGTCGGGCGAGGCGACGATCTTACGATAGCTGGTAAACAGCGGTCGGGCGCGCAGGCTGGAATCCGTTAAGGTCCCGGCCCGAATGGCCACATCCACTTTCCGTTCAATCAGATTGATAAACGTCTCAGACGAGACGAGCGACAGCGTCATTTCCGGGTAGCGCTCGCGAAATGGCTTCACCAGCGGCATGAGAAAATGCAGCATCACCGGCGTCGCGGCATCTACCCGCAGCAGGCCCCGCGGCGTCGTGCGCGTCTCCAGCAGATCGTTCTCTGCCGCCGCCATTTCCTGCAAGACCACCTGCATCCGGCGAAAGTAGCGCTCGCCTTCTTCTGTCAGGCTGAGCTGGCGGGTGGTCCGATTGAGCAGGCTTACGCCTAGCTTTGATTCCAGCTTTTTGACCGCCCGGCTGACGGCGGAGTTGGCCTGTCCGAGCTGCTCGGCCGCCCGGCTGAAACTCCCGCTTTCCACCACCGCCACAAAGATGGCGATCTCCTCTGATGTGGCTCTCATTATTGCACCTATAGCAAAATTATATTGATACTTTGATAGTTTTTGTTATTTATACAACCCTTCATACTACGTGTCATCTTAATCCTGATGCTACGGAGTAAATTATGCCACTGGCGCTATTTGCCTTAACCATCGGTGCCTTCGCAATTGGCACCACTGAATTTGTGATTGTCGGCCTGGTCCCGACGATTGCCCAGCAACTCTCTATCTCCCTGCCTTCGGCGGGACTGCTGGTCTCTATCTACGCGCTGGGCGTGGCGATCGGCGCCCCGGTACTGACGGCGTTGACCGGGCGTATGCCGCGTAAACAGCTGCTGCTGGCGTTGATGGTCCTGTTTACGGCGGGTAATGTGCTGGCCTGGCAGGCCCCGGGCTATGAAACGCTGATCCTGGCGCGACTGCTGACCGGCCTGGCACACGGCGTGTTCTTCTCTATTGGCTCGACAATTGCTACCAGCCTGGTGGCAAAAGAGAAAGCGGCCTCGGCCATTGCCATTATGTTCGGCGGCCTGACGGTCGCGCTGGTGACCGGCGTTCCCTTTGGCACCTTTATTGGCCAGCATTTTGGCTGGCGGGAAACCTTCCTCGCGGTATCGATTCTGGGCGTCATTGCCCTTATCAGCAGCCTGATTCTGGTACCGAATAATATTCCGGGCCGCGCCAGCGCCAGCCTGCGCGATCAGATGAAAGTATTAACTCATCCTCGCCTGCTGATGATCTACGCCATTACCGCGCTGGGCTACGGCGGCGTGTTTACCGCCTTTACCTTCCTTGCGCCGATGATGCAGGAGCTGGCCGGTTTCAGTCCGTCAGCGGTGAGCTGGATCCTGCTGGGCTATGGTGTCTCGGTCGCTATCGGTAATGTGTGGGGGGGCAAACTGGCCGATAAGCATGGCGCCGTCTCCGCGCTGAAGTTTATCTTCGCCGCGCTGGTGGTGCTGCTGCTGGTCTTCCAGTTGACCGCCAGCGTTCACTATGCCGCGCTGGCAACGGTACTGGTGATGGGCATCTTCGCCTTCGGCAACGTGCCGGGTTTGCAGGTGTATGTGGTGCAAAAAGCCGAACAGTACACGCCTGGCGCCGTCGACGTCGCTTCCGGCCTGAATATTGCCGCCTTTAACGTCGGCATTGCTCTGGGGTCCATCGTCGGCGGACAGACGGTCGAGCGGTACGGTCTGGCGCAGACGCCGTGGATTGGCGCGATGATTGTGCTGGTCGCTTTGCTGTTGGTGGTCCTGAGCGGACGTTTAGATAAATTGCCACGCCGTTCGGCAGCGCTTTCTCCCGAAGGCTAAGGGTTTCTCGCAATTTGCATTGAAAGTGTATGGGAAAATCCCTATAACAGAATAACCAGTCGTCGTCGGGCTGGTTTCTGTTATCGAGGATTAATGCCCAAATTGCGAAAGAACACCTACGCCATGCGCTATGTCGCCGGACAACCTGCGGAGAGAATATTGCCTCCGGGGGCGTTTGCGGGCGTGAGTCCGGTTTATCCCGCCGGTACGCCATTAAGCAGCGATGAGAAGATCCGCGTGCTGGTATGGAATATCTTCAAGCAGCAGCGCGCAGAGTGGCAGTCGGTCCTCAAAAATTTCGGCAAAGATGCGCATTTGGTCCTGTTGCAGGAGGCGCAAACCACCCCAGAACTGGTCCGGTTCGCGACTTCAAACTATCTGGCCGCCGATCAGGTGCCGGCGCTGGTATTGCCGCAGCATCCTTCCGGCGTAATGACGCTGGCCTCCGCGCACCCCATCTATTGCTGTCCGCTGCGCGAGCGCGAGCCTATTTTGCGATTGCCGAAATCGGCGTTAGTGACCGTTTATCCGCTGCCGGATGCGCGGTTGTTGATGGTAGTCAATATCCATGCCGTCAACTTTAGCCTTGGCGTCGACGTCTACAGCAAACAGCTGCTGCCAATTGGCGATCAGATCGCCCATCACAGCGGGCCGGTGATCATGGCCGGCGACTTCAATGCCTGGAGCCGGCCGCGGATGAATGCGCTGTACCGCTTTGCGCGTGAGATGTCGTTACGCGAAGTTCGTTTCTCAGACGATCAGCGCCGCCGCGCGTTTGGTCGTCCCCTCGATTTTGTGTTCTACCGTGGGTTAAGCGTGCACGATGCTTCCGTGCTGGTGACCCGCGCCTCCGACCACAACCCGCTACTAGTCGAATTCAGTCCCGGCAAGCCTGATTAATTTAAGGTTGGTCAGGCCTGCCATGGGGCAGGCCTGCGCATGCATGGTGCTGCCTTTTATTACTCAAAAAAAACCGTAAGGACAAGACAACATGACAACACGCTCTCACCATGACAACGTCGAAAAGCAGTTCGGCTCCCAGGCCAGCGCCTATCTGACCAGCGCCGTACACGCCTCTGGTCGCGATCTGCAGCGGCTGGCGGAACGGCTGGCTGATTTTCCTCAGGCGAAAGTGCTGGATATGGGCTGCGGGGCAGGGCACGCCAGCTTTACCGCGGCGGGACAGGTTGCCGAGGTGACCGCCTATGATTTATCGAGCCAGATGCTGGAGGTCGTTGCCGCCGCGGCAAAGGAGAAAGGTTTTAGCAATATCGTGACCCAGCAGGGGTACGCCGAAACGCTGCCGTTCGCTGATGCCAGCTTTGATGTGGTGATTAGCCGCTACTCCGCTCACCACTGGCATGACGTTGGCCAGGCGCTGCGTGAGGTGAAACGTGTTCTCAAGCCGGGCGGGGTGATTATCGTGATGGACGTGATGTCGCCGGGTCATCCGGTACGTGATGTCTGGCTGCAGACGGTGGAAGCCCTGCGCGACACCTCGCATGTGCGTAATTATTCCAGCGGCGAGTGGTTGACGCTGGCGACTGAAGCGGGGCTGGTGGTTAACCAGTTGTTGACCGATCGCCTGCCGCTGGAGTTCAGTTCATGGGTGGCGCGGATGCGTACTCCTGAGCCGCTGGTGGAGGCGATTCGCTTATATCAGCAGAGCGCTTCGGCGGAGGTCAAAGCGTACTTCGAGTTACAGGAGGACGGATCGTTTACCAGCGATACCATTCTGTTCGAAGCGCATAAAGCGGTTTAATTTAGGCAACAAAAAAGGCACCGGGGAAGTCGGTGCCTTTTTGTCGAACCAGAGGTATCAGGACTCTGGTCGATCGCTGTTTTTCACAAACAACGTTAGCTGATCGCCTGGGCGCAGGTTGTCGGTATCGCTGTTCCAGCGCATCACGTCGCGAATATTAACGCCGTGACGTTTGGCGATGCTCGACAGCGAATCGCCTTTACGAACGCGATAGGTGATGCTATCGCTGTTGTTCGCCAGACGCTGGGCGCTGCTGCCTGCGCCAATAACCAGATTCTGCCCAACCTTTAATCCAGAGCCGCGCAGGTTATTCCACTGCTGCAGATCGCGGGTCGTCACACCAAGACGGGAAGCAATCCCGGAAATGGTGTCGCCGGAACGCACCTTATAGCTACGGCTGGTCAGCGGCGTATTGTCCGCGAGCTGCGTCGGCTGCACGGCGGCAATGTCGCCAGAGGCCAGCGATTCACGCAGCTGTGCGGCGTGCTTCTGCGGCACCATGACGTACTTTGGCCCGCTCGCGCCCAGCGTTGACCCTTTTACGCCCGCATTGAACGTCTTCAGCTTGCTGACCGGCATACCGGCCATGTCCGCGAGCTGAGAAATATCAACCGGACTGTCGAGGCGAACGCGCGCCAGCGCACGGCTTTCATCAGCCGTAGGCAGCTTTACGCCGTAACGTTTGCTGTTTTTGAGAATGTCGCTCAATGCCAGCATTTTCGGGACGTAGATTTTCGTTTCATGCGGCAGAGACAGCGACCAGAAATCGGTGGGTTTGCCACGCGAACGGTTCGCTTTTACTGCCTTCATGACCCGGCCTTCGCCGCTGTTATAGGCTGCGACCGTTAACAACCAGTCGCCGTCGAACATTTTGTTCAGACGTTGCATCATGTCCAGCGCCGCGGTAGTAGACGCGACGACATCACGACGCGCATCGTAACTGCGGGTCTGTTTTAAACCATAATTGCGCCCTGTGCTCGGAATGATCTGCCAAATGCCTGCGGCATTGGCGCCAGACGTCGCGTGTGGGTCAAAAGCGCTCTCCACTATGGGTAGTAATACCAGTTCCATTGGCATGTTACGTTTCTTAACCTGCCCGGCTATCCAGTACATATACGGCTCTGCCCGTAAAGTTACATCGTGGAGATAGCTCTTATTTCTTAAGTACTTCTGTTTCTGTTCGCGAATCCGGGGATTATCCGGTATTCCCATCTTTAGCTCGTCGCCTATGGAAGTCCACAGATCCTGGTCTTGCGCGTAGAAGGTTCCATCATCTAACCAGCGCGCTTGACTTGTGAACTTGCCTGCTTCCCCTTGACCAGCCGCAGAAAGGCTCTGTGCTCGCTGTTCGACGGTGCCATCGTGCTTAGACGCCTGGCACCCCACCAGCAGGACAGAGGCGAGTAATATCGCTCGTGCCTTCATGTGTGTGTCAATAGTTGCTTAAAAGACGACCAAGGATAACGGCGAAGTTGGCCGATGACAAGAATTAAATATCAGAAGTCATCTTTCTTTGACCTTAACCATGCAAATCGCGCCACAGAGTGTTGCAAATTTGTTTCTTTGTTAATTTTGTCAATTAAATCAATATCATTTACGCGTAAAAATAAATTTATACGCCGCTCATTTTTCAGAGTTACGGGTAGTGTTTTTTGTTTTTTTGCACGTAACTCATTAACTTTATGATAGTAATCGTTTATGTCCCTATCATCTGGCAGGATACTCAATGCAAACTTCATATTCGCTAACGTATATTCATGTGCGCAACATATGAGGGTTTCTTCAGGAAGGGCGTTAATTTTCATAAATGATTGATACATCTGCTCTGCTGTACCTTCGAACAGCCTTCCGCAGCCGCCGGAAAACATCGTATCGCCACAGAACAGATAAGGTTCGCTGTAGTAACAGATATGTCCTAATGTGTGACCTGGCGTAGAGAAAATGGAAAAATCGTGCCCGAGAATTGACAGCCGATCGCCATCGCCTACCACCTGAGTGACGCCTTTATCCTGGGTTTCCGCCGGCCCGTAAACCACTATAGAAGGGAATTTTTCACGTAATTGTTTTACGCCGCCGACGTGATCCTGATGATGATGGGTCAATAAAATAGCCTCGGGCTGCCACTGGTTTTCCTCGATGGCTGCCAGAACCGGCGCGGCTTCGCCTGGATCTACGATGATGCAGCGGCCGTTATTCTCACTGAGAACCCAGATGTAGTTGTCCTGAAACGCGGGAATACTGATAAGATTCATAAATTACCTCTAAAGCGTAGCGGAAGGTGGCAATGAAGCCGGCAAGGATACCTCACACAGTGACAGCGCCTGAGCATTGGTCCAGTATGCCGTGGGGCGAATACTATCGCGAAACGCTGGAGCAGCAGATGAAACCGTGGCTGGCTAAATTATATGGCTTTCATCTGCTTAAGATTGGCAATCTGAGCGCGGAAATCAATACCGAAGCTTGCGCCATCTCGCACCAGGTGAATGTCTCGCTGGCGGGAAATCCAATGCAGGTCCGGGCTGACCCGCTGCATTTACCCTTTGCCGAAAAGTCCGTTGACGCCTGCCTGCTGGCGCACACCCTGCCGTGGTGTAGCGATCCGCATCGTCTGCTGCGGGAAGCCGATCGTGTACTGATCGATGATGGCTGGATGATCCTGACCGGGTTTAATCCGGTCAGCCTGATGGGGTTGCGTAAGCTGGTGCCGGTCCTGCGCAAAGGAACGCCTTATAATAGCCGTATGTTTACGCTGATGCGCCAGCTGGACTGGCTGGCGCTGCTCAACTTTGAAGTGCTGCACTATGGACGTTACCAGGTTTTGCCCTGGTCGCGCCATGGCGGCAAATTGTTGAGCACCCATCTGCCGGCGCTGGGCTGTTTGCAATTGATTGTCGCCCGCAAACGGACCATTCCGCTGACGCTCAATCCGATGAAATCCGGCAAAGCGAAAACTCAGCTGCGGCCGGCGGTGGGCGCCACCCGGCAGTGGCGCAAAGGGCAGAATTAACTCTCAGGCAGGTAGCCGACATCGTCCAGTGTGGGGTGGGAGGCCGCCGCGCGCGCCAGCTCGTCGCAGCGTTCATTTTCAGGATGGCCGGCGTGGCCCTTTACCCATTCCCATTTAATTTTATGCTGGCCAAGCGCGGCGTCCAGCCGCTGCCAGAGGTCGACATTTTTCACCGGCTTTTTCTCTGCCGTTTTCCAGCCGCGCTTTTTCCAGTTGTGGATCCACTGGGTGATCCCCTGACGAACATACTGGCTGTCAGTGCTGAGCACCACTTCGCAATGCTCTTTTAACGCTTCCAGGGCAACAATTGCCGCCATCAGTTCCATGCGGTTATTGGTGGTCAGACGGTAGCCAGCGCTGAAGGTTTTTTCGTGCTGGCGGTAGCGCATGATGGCTCCGTAGCCGCCAGGTCCTGGATTACCCAGGCAAGAGCCGTCGGTGAAAATTTCTACCTGTTTGAGCATCTCTGGTAGACTTCCTGTAATTGAAATCGATTTGTAAACGATAAGTCTGACATAAATGACCGCTATGAGCACTGCAATTACGCGCCAGATTGTTCTCGATACCGAAACCACCGGTATGAACCAGATCGGGGCACACTACGAAGGACACAAGATCATTGAGATCGGCGCCGTGGAGGTGATCAACCGCCGCCTGACCGGTAACAATTTTCACGTCTATCTGAAGCCCGATCGGCTGGTGGATCCTGAAGCATTCGGCGTACACGGGATCGCCGATGAGTTCCTGCTGGATAAACCTACCTTTGCCGACGTGGCTGATGAGTTTATGGATTACATCCGCGGCGCGGAGCTGGTGATCCATAACGCCTCGTTCGATATCGGCTTTATGGATTATGAATTCAGTAAGCTAAACCGCGGCATCGGAAAAACCGAGACCTTTTGTAAAATCACCGACAGTTTGGCGCTGGCGCGGAAAATGTTTCCAGGCAAGCGCAACAGCCTCGATGCGCTATGTTCGCGTTACGAAATAGATAACAGCAAGCGTACGCTGCACGGGGCGTTGCTCGATGCCCAGATCCTTGCCGATGTCTATTTGATGATGACCGGCGGCCAGACTTCGATGGCGTTCTCTATGGAAGGCGAAAGCCAGCAGCAGGCGGGAGAGATGGGAATTCAGCGCGTCGTCCGCGCCGGCAGTCAGTTACGCGTGGTTTATGCATCAGATGAAGAACTGGCGAACCATGAATCCCGCCTCGACCTAGTACAAAAGAAAGGCGGAAGCTGCCTGTGGCGTGCCTGATAGCCACTAAAATGAATTAAAAGTAGGCGGTTGGGTGATTTTTGCAGCAAACGATTCAAAATGGTAGAAAAAGCGTTGACGGGGTAGAGGGGAATCCGTAATATTCGCCTCGTTCCCAACGGAACAACAACGCGGAGCGGTAGTTCAGTCGGTTAGAATACCTGCCTGTCACGCAGGGGGTCGCGGGTTCGAGTCCCGTCCGTTCCGCCACTATTCAGAAAGCCTGAATCAGCAATGATTCAGGCTTTCGTCGTTTTCGTCGCCGAATTTCAGCGCGCCTCTTGTTCCTCCTGCATGCACTGCATAAATACCCGCATCGCCGGACTGATAGCCTTCCCGGCATGGTGGGCGCAGAGCGCATGGATCGTCAACGGCGTCTCGCTGAATGGCAGCTCAACCAGCGTCCCGCGCTTGAGCTCGTCCTCCACCGCAAAGCGTGGCAGAAAACTCACTCCCAGATTTCCCGCCACGCACTGCTTGATACTCTCAATACTCCACAGCTCAATGGTGTTCTCCAGAGTAATTTCGCGCTGGCGCAGGGTGCTTTCAAAAATCTGCCGGAACACGCACTGGGGTTCGTTGATGATAAAGCTCAGCGGGATATGCTGCCGCGGGCGCATGAAGTCTACCGGCGCCTGCTCGACCGATGCGACCAGCGTCAGCGACTGCTGGCCAAGCTCCATTATCGTGAGCGCGTCATCGTTACCCACCCGGTAAAACACCCCCAAATCGACCTCGTCGGCAAGCAACGCATCGCGGATGCTGTAGCAGTTGAGCGACTGCAGCGACAGGCGCACTTTCGGAGCGCGTTGCTTAAAACGCTGCAGCACCCGCGGCATTTTATACGCCAGCAGCGTTTCGCCAGTGGCGACGCGAAGTTCGCCGCCGGGCTCATCGTCCTGGCGTGCCGCCTGACGAATCGAGGCCATCACTTTAGTCAGGTCGTAGACATGCGGCAGGACCTTCTTACCGGCGGCGGTGAGACACATCCGTCGGCCGATTTTCTCAAACAGCGGGATGGCAAGCTCCTGCTCCAGCTGCTGGATATGAAAAGTCACGGTGGACTGAGTGCAGCATAGTTTCTGCGCCGCGCGCAGAAAGGAACCTTCTTCGACAACAGTTTTGAAGGTGATGAAGCGTCGCAGATCCATATTTCCTCTTTGTATCGATATTATCGAAGCGAGAATGAAAAAATATTCATTTTTTTAAATTATCAGCTTCGGGTAGTGTCTGCCAGACAAGAGGAGAAAACCCGTGACACCTACCCTGATAAGCGCCTTTTTAACTTACACTTTGATCACCGCCCTGACACCCGGGCCCAACAATATCCTGGCGCTGAGCAGCGTCACCTCCCATGGTCTACGCCGCAGCCTGCGGGTGCTGGCCGGGATGAGCGTCGGGTTTATTATCACTATGTTGATTTGCGCGGCTTTAACCTTTTCGCTGGTTGAACTCGACTCACGCTTTACCCTGGTATTGGGATGGATTGGCGCGGCGTACATCCTGTGGCTGGCCTGGCAGATTGCCAAAAGCAAACCGGCGACAGGGACGCCGAGTGTAGAACCGGTAGGCTTTTGGGCGAGTCTGGGGCTACAGTTCGTCAACGTTAAAATTATTCTGTATGGCATCACCGCGCTTTCTACCTTTGTTCTGCCCGTTACTCGCGAGCCTGTTTGGCTTATCAGCGTGAGTCTGCTGCTGGCGGCGATTGGCGCGCTGGGAAATCTGTGCTGGGCGCTGGCGGGGCATCTGTTTCAACGCCTGTTTTTGCTGAACGGGCGGCAACTGAACTGGATGCTGGCTGCGTTATTGGTCTACTGTGCTGTGCGGATCGTGGTGGAATAAAAAGGGAGCGCAGCGGCTCCCGAAGGGTGATTAGCCGATCGTGAAAGGATCGGCATCGCGCCAGGCGGGGAATTTTTCACGATATTCCTGAAGGGCGCTCAGCGACAGCTCGGCATCAAGACGAGTGGCCTGATGCGGATCGGCGGTGGCGATAATCTCCCCCTGGGGATTGATAATCCGACTATCGCCGCGGTAATGATGGCCGTTGCCGTCAGTGCCAACCCGGTTACAGCCGGCGACATAGGCCTGGTTTTCAATCGCGCGGGCGATCAGCAGCGACTGCCAGTGCAGCGAGCGCGGCGCCGGCCAGTTGGCGACATACAGCGCCAAATCATAGTCGTTCTGATTACGCGACCATACCGGAAAGCGCAGGTCGTAACAGACCAGCGGCAGGATCCGCCATCCACGCCATTCAAAGACCACGCGCTGGTTTCCGGCCTCATAGTGATGATGTTCATCGGCCATACGGAACAGGTGCCGTTTATCATAATGGTGCACCGTACCGTCAGGCTCGACCAGCAGGAAGCGGTTAACAGCGCCGTGTTCAGTTTGCAGCGCAGCGCTGCCGGCAATCAGCGCCTGGGATTGCGCAGCCCGGGCATGCATCCACTCCACCACGTCGGCCTCGGGTAAAGACTGTTTTGCCGCTTCCATGGCAAAGCCGGTGGTAAACATCTCTGGTAAAACAATCACATCGCGCCCGGTGATTCCTTCCAGTTGGCGATCAAAATGGCGCAGGTTGGCAGGGCCGTCCATCCAGACCAGCGGTTGTTGCAACAGCGAAATTTTCAGGCCAGGCACAATGGTCAACTCCATTCTCATGAGGGGGTTAGGTTAACTGTAACACCATATCAGCCGCGCGGCGGTCCGCGGAATATTTTGTTAAAAAAATGCTACTGATGGAAACGAAAGGGGAGGAGAGGGCGAAAAAAGGCGGGGAAAGTTCCCCGCCCGGCGTGTGATGTGGTAGTGGTTTTATTATGCAGCTTCAACTTTACGAACTTTTTCCGGCAGCTTTACCGGCTTTGTCGCCAGCTCCTCTGGCGCAAAGTCGTCGACGTTAATGCTGCGCAGACGGCTATGCTCTGCACGGGTAAGAATGGCGGCCTCATCCTGACTGATTAATCCTTTGGCCAGCGCGTTGTGGGCCAGCTCATCCAGACGGGTGAACGGCAGATTTTTACCCAACTCTTTGCAGATCCGCTGGTGGATAGGATCGGCCGCCATCACTTCCAGCAGGGCCTCTTCCAGCAGGCCTACCGGGTTATGCTCGCTCGGCGTCAGATACTGACCGCGGCCGATGCGGGAGCGCGTGGCGCTGGGCACCTGCAGAATTTTGGCGACCTGGTGGTCCAGCCTATCCGACGGCGCATGATGATGACGGCCGGTCGGGAAGATGACCAGGCGCATTACGCCTGCCACCAGACGGTTCGGGAAATTGTCCAACAGATCGTCAATGGCTTGCTCGGCCTGGTGCAGCGCGTCCTGTACCCCCCAGTGAACCAGCGGCAGATCGGCTTCATTGCGTCCTTCATCGTCATAGCGTTTCAGCACCGCCGAGGCCAGGTACAGCTGGCTTAACACATCCCCCAGACGGGCGGAGATACGTTCGCGTCGCTTGAGGCTGCCGCCGAGCACCGCCATTGAGACGTCTGACAGCAGTGCCAGGTTGGCGCTCAGACGATTCATTTGCTGATAGTAGCGACGGGTGGCGTCACGGGTCGGCGCGCTGCTGGTGCGCCCGCCGGTCAGGCCCAGCCAGAAACTCCGCACTTTATTACTGCCGACATGGCCGATGTGTTTGAACAGCAGCTTGTCATAGGCGTTCAGGTCATTATTCTGCGCGGCGGCCATCTCCTCCAGTACGTACGGATGGCAGCGAATCGCCCCCTGACCGAAGATCATCATGCTGCGGGTCAGAATGTTTGCGCCTTCCACGGTGATGGCGATAGGCGCGCCCTGATAGGCCCGGGCGAGGAAGTTGCCTTCGCCCAGCATAATGCCTTTCCCGCCGGTAATATCCATCGCGTCGATAATGGAGCGCTGGCCGCGGTGGGTGCAGTGATATTTCACGATAGCGGAAAGCACTGCAGGTTTCTCGCCGAGCATGATGCCGTAGGTGATCAGCGACGCCGCAGCGTCCATCACATAGGCGTTACCGGCGATACGCGCCAGCGCCTCTTCAATCCCTTCCATTTTGCCGATGGAGATTTTGAACTGGCGGCGAATATGAGCGTAAGCGCCAGTCGCCATGGCAACGGATTTCAGACCACCGGTGGCGTTGGACGGCAGAGTAATACCGCGGCCGACCGATAGACATTCAACCAACATGCGCCAGCCCTGACCGGCCATGCTTGGGCCGCCGATGATGTAATCGATAGGCACGAATATATCTTTGCCGCGGGTTGGACCGTTCTGGAACGGCACGTTCAGCGGGAAGTGGCGACGGCCGATTTCCACGCCCGGGGTGGAGGTGGGGATCAGCGCGCAGGTGATACCCAGCTCTTCTTCTCCGCCCAGCAAACGATCCGGGTCAGAGAGTTTGAAAGCCAGCCCCAGCACGGTGGCGATAGGCGCCAGCGTGATATAACGTTTGTTCCAGGTCAGGCGCATCCCCAGCACCTGTTGACCCTGCCAGTCGCCCATGCACACCACGCCGGTATCCGGGATGGCGCCGGCGTCAGAGCCCGCTTCCGGGCTGGTGAGAGCGAAGCAAGGGATTTCCAGGCCGCGTGCCAGACGCGGCAGATAATGATTCTTCTGTTCTTCGGTACCGTAATGCTGCAGCAGTTCGCCCGGGCCCAGCGAGTTCGGGACGCCGACGGTGATCGCCAGGATGCCGGAGACGCCAGAGAGTTTCTGCAGTACTCGTGCCTGAGCGTAAGCGGAGAACTCAAGTCCGCCATACTCTTTCTTAATGATCATCGCGAAGAAGCGGTGCTCTTTCAGATAGGCCCACAGCTCCGGCGGCAGATCGGCCATTTCGTGGGTAATGGCGAAGTCGTTAGCCATCCGGCAGGCTTCTTCAACTGGGCCGTCGAGGAAAGCTTGCTCTTCGGCGGTCAGCCGCGGCTGCGGATAGTTATGTAACTTTTGCCAGTCAGGATTGCCGCGAAACAGATCGCCTTCCCACCAGGTGGTGCCGGCGTCGATGGCTTCTTTTTCCGTGCGCGACATCGGCGGCATCACCTTGCGGAATGTGCGAAACGCCGGTGCGGAAATCATGGATTTACGCATAGGCGCAAAGTTAAACGGCAACAGTATGATCGCCAGCGGCAGCAGCAGCCAGATATTCCACACTCCGGCCGCGCCGAGCGCCGCGGTCCAGGCGAGCAAAATCACGCTGCTGAGCAGCAGGCTGACCCGGTGATAGAAGAGCGCGCCGAGTAAAACGACGGTTGCAACAATACTCAAAATCATCATAGAGAAATGCTCCCTGAGCTTGTAGGAGGTCTGACCACTTGTGATGTATTGGTTGTAGTGCATGCGTTTTTATTTAGCAATGTGTTTACAAAATAATTACAACCTTGCTCACATTGTTGTATGCAAAAGCGGCACATAAAATCAAAAGAGCGAGGGATAACGCTGCCTTCTGCTTCTCGCTTCGACGGCTATCCGGTACACTGCCGGGGTTATTCCACTCATACTGAAGGATTATCCTCATGTACCAGGATCTTATTCGTAACGAACTGAACGAAGCCGCGGAAACGCTGGCTAACTTTCTGCAGGACGAAGCTAATATCCATGCTATCCAGCGTGCCGCTGTCCTGCTGGCGGATAGCTTTAAGGCGGGTGGGAAAGTGCTGTCCTGCGGTAACGGCGGTTCCCATTGCGATGCGATGCATTTTGCGGAAGAGCTGACCGGACGTTATCGCGAAAACCGCCCGGGTTACCCGGCCATCGCGATCTCCGACGTCAGCCACCTCTCCTGCGTGAGCAATGATTTTGGCTATGAGTATGTGTTCTCCCGCTACGTTGAATCCGTTGGCCGCGCAGGCGATGTGCTGCTCGGTATCTCCACGTCTGGCAACTCCGGCAACGTGATTAAGGCCATTGAGGCCGCGCGGGCGCAGGGGATGAAAGTGATCACCCTGACCGGTAAAGACGGCGGTAAAATGGCCGGTAGTGCTGATGTGGAAATTCGCGTGCCGCACTTTGGCTACGCCGACCGCATCCAGGAGATCCATATCAAAGTGATCCACATTCTGATTATGCTGATCGAAAAAGAGATGGCGAAAGGCTAACAGGCAGGTGAGTGTGTACTGTTGACGGTGGCCTCGCTCCGGCGCCGTCGTGATTTGTGAGGGTGAGGTGATCTATGTGCGAACTGCTCGGGATGAGCGCCAATGTGCCAACCGATATCTGTTTTAGCTTTACCGGGCTGGTGCAGCGCGGCGGCGGGACGGGGCCGCATAAAGACGGCTGGGGCATCACCTTCTATGAAGGTAAAGGCTGTCGCACATTCAAGGATCCCCAGCCGAGCTTTCAGTCGCCGATCGCGAAACTGGTTCAGGATTACCCCATTAAGTCCTGTTCCGTCGTCGCCCATATTCGTCAGGCCAACCGCGGGAGGGTGGCCCTGGAGAACACCCATCCCTTCACCCGCGAACTGTGGGGGCGCAACTGGACCTATGCGCACAATGGGCAGCTAAAAGGCTATAAGTCGCTGAAAACCGGTAATTTTCATCCGGTAGGTGAAACCGACAGTGAAAAAGCGTTTTGCTGGCTGCTGCACCGTTTAACCGAGCGCTATCCGCGCACGCCGGGCAATATGCTGGGCGTTTTCAAGTATATCGCCACCCTCGCGGGTGAACTACGTGAGAAAGGGGTGTTCAACATGCTGCTGTCGGACGGGCGCTACGTAATGGCGTTCTGCTCGACCAATCTGCACTGGATCACCCGGCGAGCGCCGTTCGGCGTGGCAAAACTGCTGGACCAGGATGTGGAGATCGACTTTCAACGCGAGACCACACCCAACGATGTGGTCACGGTTATCGCCACGCAGCCGCTGACGGCCAATGAAACCTGGCATAAGATCATGCCAGGCGAGTGGGCGTTATTTTGTCTCGGGGAGCGTGTAGTTTGAGGCCAGCTGCGGCTGGACAACCTCGTGGCTGAGCGGCTTGCTCACCACATAGCGGCCGTCGGTCACTGATACGACCGGCGGTTTGTGGGTCTGCTGGAAATAGTCATAGCCAGGCTTGAGCTGTTTCCAGAAATCCGCGTAGTAGGAGTATTTGTGGCGTTCCATGTTGGCGTTGGTCATGCGGAACGGATAGATACTCACCTGCACGCTTGGCTGGCCGAAGACTAAGGCGCCGGTCACGAACTGGAAGATCTCATCGATACCGCTGTCGGTCATGGCGTAGCAGCCGACTGAGACGCAGTCGCCGTGGATCATCAGGTATTTCCCTTCATAACCATGGGCGCGATCGTAGGCGTTCGGGAAGCCGATGTTAATCGCTTTATAGAAGCGGCTGTCGGGTTTGAGCTGGCTGCGGGTGACGTTATAGAACCCTTCCGGACTCTTGAAATCGCCCTGGCGCTGTTTCGGACCGAGGCCACCGGAGTAGTTGCAGATCCGGTAGCTGTCGAGGAGCTGGTAGGTTTCACCCATTTTGACGTAAAGGTCGAGCATGCGCTCTTCTTTAAAGATCTCAATGTAAACCGGTGAACCCATTAATTGCTGCTTATATTCTTTGCTAACCGGCGTCGTCGGGCTGTTGCTGCTGAGCAGCCCGGCAAATGACACGCACGGCAACAGAAGCATCGCAATAAATAATGCGATTTTGCGCATACTGCTTGTTCCTTGATAAAACAAAATAGCCACATTGCCAGGACGGCAAGAGAGACCCGAAATCAGAGTTTTCTGGATTTAGAGCGCTCACATTAGCATCACGGCATTTTTTCGCAAGGGCGACGTGGCGGCGTTTACAAATCAGCCTCACTTTATACCCTGCCAGCGACGAAAACACAGTGAGAACTTTGCGCAATAGCTCGCATTTTAGAAGCACTTATCGCCCCTTGCGCTACAGCCGCCGCTCACGAAATGTTACACTTGCGCCGGTTCATCATCAGAGTAAGAAAGGATGCTTCTCTTCCGTCCTGAGCGCTACTGGCGCCGTTTCGCCCTTTCTTCTCTGCCATTCTGTCAATAAGCTGGCCCTGACCTGCGTCGGGGTTGAGGTTACGGATACCTGCTAACGATATGATTAAAATCACGAAAGGGCTGGATTTGCCCATAGCTGGCATGCCATTACAGCAGATTTCTCCCGCGCCAGCGGTGAAGCGCGTCGCGCTACTCGGCGAAGAGTACGTTGGCATGCGCCCCGCGATGGCGGTTAAAGAAGGCGATCGGGTCAAAAAAGGTCAGATCCTGTTCGAAGATAAAAAGATCCCTGGCGTCTGCTTTACCGCCCCGGCGAGCGGGATCGTCAGCGCGATCCACCGCGGCGAACGGCGCGTGTTGCAGTCGGTGGTGATTGATATCGAGGGCAATGACGCGGTGGCGTTTACCCGTTACGCCGCGGACGCGCTGGCCGAACTGCCGCGCGACACCGTACAGCAGCAGCTGCTGGCGTCGGGCCAATGGACGGCGCTGCGTACCCGACCGTTCAGCAAAACGCCGCTCCCGGGGAGCACGCCCGCCGCTATCTTTGTTAACGCCATGGACACCAATCCGCTGGCGGCGGAGCCGCAGCCGATTATTCTGGCCGAACGTGCCGCCTTCGACGCCGGTCTTACCGTGCTCACGCGCTTGACCGACGGGAAAGTGCACGTCTGCCAGCCCAGCGGCGGCAAGCTGGGCGGTCATCCTCTCGGCCAGGTCTGTTTCAATCAGTTCAGCGGGCCGCACCCGGCGGGGCTGCCGGGAACTCATATTCACTTTCTGGAGCCGGTGAGCCTGAATAAGCAGGTCTGGCACCTCAATTATCAGGACGCGATCGCCATTGGTAAGCTTTTCCTCGACGGGGAGCTCTACTGCGAACGGATAATTGCGCTCGGCGGCCCGCAGGTAACATCTCCGCGGCTGGTCAAAACGACGCTCGGCGCCAGCCTGGAGGATCTGCTGGCAGGTGAGTTGCAGGAGGGGGAAAACAGGGTCATTTCCGGCTCGGTGCTTAGCGGCGCCCGCGCCCATGGCCCTCACGCCTTCCTGGGGCGCTTCCATCTGCAGGTGAGCGTGGTCAAAGAAGGGCGGGAAAAAGAGCTCTTCGGCTGGGTGATGCCGGGCAAAGAGAAATTCTCGATTACCCGCACCACGCTGGGCCATTTCTTCAAGCGCAAGCGCTTTCATTTTTCCACCGATACCAACGGCGGCGAGCGGGCGATGGTGCCGATCGGCAACTACGAGCGGGTGATGCCTCTGGATATCCTGCCGACCATACTGCTGCGCGATCTGCTGGCCGGAGACACCGACAGCGCTCAGGCGCTGGGCTGTCTGGAGCTGGATGAAGAAGATCTGGCGCTGTGCACCTATGTTTGCCCTGGAAAGTATGAATATGGCCCGGCGCTGCGCAGCGTGTTAACCCGGATTGAGCAGGAAGGATAAGAGATGGGCTTAAAGCACCTGATTGAGAAACTTGAGCCGCATTTCACGCATGGCGGCAAGCTGGAAAAATATTACCCGCTGTATGAGGCGGCGGCGACCATCTTCTACACGCCGGGCCAGGTAACCCGCGGCGCGGCGCACGTGCGCGACGCCATCGACCTGAAGCGGATGATGATCCTCGTGTGGTTTGCCGTATTCCCGGCGATGTTCTGGGGCATGTACAACGTTGGGCTGCAGACCATTCCGGCGCTGCACAAGCTATACGGCGCCGAACAGCTGCAGCAGGCGATCGCCAACAACTGGCACTACAGCGTCGCCCAGTGGTTAGGGGTGAGCTTCAGTGCCGACGCCGGCTGGCTGAGCATGATGACCCTGGGCGCGGTCTTCTTCCTGCCGATCTATATTACCGTTTTTATCGTCGGTGGCTTCTGGGAAGTGCTGTTCGCGATTGTGCGCAAGCATGAGATTAACGAAGGTTTTTTCGTTACCTCTATTCTCTTCGCGCTGATTGTGCCGCCCACGCTGCCGCTGTGGCAGGCGGCGCTGGGGATCTCCTTCGGCGTGGTGATCGCCAAAGAGATTTTCGGCGGCACCGGGCGCAACTTCCTCAACCCGGCTCTGGCGGGGCGCGCGTTCCTGTTCTTCGCCTATCCGGCGCAGATTTCCGGCGACCTCGTATGGACCGCGGCGGACGGTTTCTCCGGCGCCACGCCGCTCTCCCAGTGGGCCAGCGGCGGCGGTGAAGCGCTGGTGAACGTGGCGACTGGCGTGCCGGTGAGCTGGATGGATGCCTTCCTCGGCAATATTCCCGGCTCAATTGGCGAAGTGTCAACGCTGATGATCTTCATCGGCGGGGCGATCATCCTCTTTGGCCGCGTCGCGTCCTGGCGCATCGTCGCCGGGGTAATGATCGGCATGATCGCCACCGCCACCCTGTTTAACGTTATCGGCTCCGACACCAACCCGATGTTCGCTATGCCATGGTACTGGCATCTGGTGCTCGGCGGTTTCGCCTTCGGGATGATGTTTATGGCGACGGACCCGGTATCCGCCTCGTTTACCGATAAAGGGAAATGGAGTTACGGCGTGCTGATCGGCGTGATGTGCGTGCTGATCCGCGTGGTGAACCCGGCTTATCCGGAAGGGATGATGCTGGCGATCCTCTTCGCCAACCTCTTCGCACCGCTGTTCGATTATCTGGTGGTGCAGGCCAATATTAAGCGGAGGAAGTCGCGTGGCTGAGAAGAAAAGTAACGATAGCATCGGCAAAACGCTGCTGGTGGTGCTGGTGCTTTGTCTGGTCTGCTCCATCGTGGTGGCGGGCTCGGCCGTGGGGCTGAAATCCCGCCAGCAGGCGCAGCGGGCGTTGGATAAGCAGCGCAATATCCTGGCAGTGTCAGGGCTGATGCACCCCGGTATGGATGCGGACGCGGTAGCGGACACCTTCGCGGCGCGCATTACCCCGCGACTGGTGAATCTGGCCACCGGAGAACTGCTGGAGAAAGACCCGGGTAAATTTAATCAGGCTCAGGCGCTGAAGGATCCGCAGCAGAGTATGGCCCTGGATGCCAGTCAGGATCCGGCTGGTATAAAGCGACGCAGTAATCTGGCGGAAATTTACCTGGTGCGCGACGCGCAGCAGAAGATTGAGCAGGTGGTGCTGCCCATTTATGGCAACGGCCTGTGGTCGATGATGTATGCCTTCGTGGCGCTGGACGTCGATGGCCGCACGGTAAAAGGCATTACTTACTACGATCAGGGCGAAACGCCGGGGCTGGGCGGCGAGGTGGAAAACCCGAACTGGCGCCAGCAGTTTGTCGGCAAGCAGGTGCTGGATGACAACGGCATGCCGGCGCTGAAGGTGGTGAAAGGCGGCGCGCGCGCAGGCGATCTCCACGCGGTTGACGGTTTATCCGGCGCCACGCTGACGTCCAATGGCGTACAGCATAGCTTTGATTTCTGGATGGGCGAACTGGGCTTTGGTCCGTTCCTGAAAAAGGTTCGTGAGGGAGAGCTGAATAATGGCTGAACAGAGCGATATGAAAGAGGTGAAGCGCGTGCTGGTGGGGCCGCTCATCGCCAATAACCCCATCGCCCTGCAGGTGCTGGGTGTCTGCTCCGCACTGGCGGTAACCACCAAACTGGAAACCGCCTTCGTGATGACCATTGCGGTGACCCTGGTGACGGCGTTCTCCAGCATGTTTATCTCGATGATCCGCCACCATATTCCCAATAGCGTGCGCATCATCGTGCAGATGGCGATCATCGCCTCGCTGGTGATCGTGGTGGATCAGCTGCTGCGGGCTTTCGCCTATGAGACCTCCAAACAGCTGTCGGTATTCGTCGGGCTTATCATCACCAACTGCATCGTGATGGGCCGCGCCGAAGCCTACGCCATGAAGTCGCCGCCGCTGGCGAGCTTTATGGATGGTATTGGCAACGGTCTCGGCTATGGCGCGATCCTGATTATCGTCGGCTTCCTGCGCGAGCTTATCGGTAGCGGCAAGCTGTTCGGTATCACGGTGCTGGAGACGGTGCAGAACGGCGGCTGGTATCAGCCGAACGGCCTGTTCCTGCTGGCGCCGAGCGCGTTCTTCATTATCGGTTTGCTGATCTGGGCCCTGCGTAGCTGGAAGCCTGAGCAGCAGGAAAAGGAGTAATCGGTGATGGCTCATTACATCAGCCTGTTTGTCCGCGCGGTGTTCGTTGAGAACATGGCGCTGGCCTTCTTCCTCGGGATGTGCACCTTTCTTGCGGTGTCGAAAAAGGTCTCCACCGCCTTCGGCCTCGGCGTCGCGGTGACGGTAGTGCTGGGGCTTGCCGTGCCAATCAATAACCTGGTCTATAACCTGGTGCTGCGCGACGGCGCGCTGGTTGAGGGGGTGGATCTCAGCTTTCTTAACTTCATCACCTTTATCGGAGTGATCGCCGCGCTGGTGCAGATCCTCGAGATGATCCTCGATAAGTATTTTCCGGCACTGTACAACGCGCTGGGCATCTTCCTGCCGCTGATTGCGGTTAACTGTGCGATTTTCGGCGGCGTGTCGTTCATGGTGCAGCGCGATTACAACTTCCCGGAGTCCATCGTCTACGGCTTCGGCTCCGGCATTGGCTGGATGCTGGCGATCGTGGCGATGGCGGGGATCCGCGAAAAAATGAAGTACGCCAACGTGCCCGCCGGTTTGCGCGGGTTAGGGATCACCTTTATCACCACCGGACTAATGGCGCTGGGCTTTATGTCCTTCTCCGGCGTGCAGCTATAAGGGCGAATAAGTATGGAAATTATTCTTGGCGTCGTGATGTTCACGCTGATTGTGCTGGTGCTGTCGGGGCTTATCCTGGCAGCGCGCTCAAAGCTGGTGAACGCGGGCGACGTGGTTATTGAGATCAATAACGAAGCGGATAAACAGATCCGCACCCCGGCGGGTGACAAACTGCTGAACACGCTGTCCAGCAACGGGATCTTCGTCTCCTCCGCCTGCGGCGGCGGCGGCTCCTGCGGCCAATGTCGGGTAACTGTTAAAGAGGGCGGCGGGGATATCCTGCCGACCGAGCTTTCGCATATTACCAAGCGGGATGCCAAAGCCGGTTGCCGTCTGGCCTGTCAGGTGGCGGTGAAGCAGAACATGAAGATTGAACTGCCGGAAGAGATTTTCGGCGTCAAAAAATGGGAGTGTGAAGTTATCTCTAACGATAACAAAGCCACTTTCATTAAAGAGCTCAAGCTGCGGATCCCGGAGGGGGAGGTGGTGCCGTTTCGCGCCGGGGGCTATATTCAGATTGAATGCCCGCCGCATAAAGTAGCCTATGCAGATTTTGATGTTCCCGATGAATACCGTTCAGACTGGGATAAGTTCAACCTGTTTCGCTATGTCTCTGAGGTGAAAGAGCCGACCCTGCGCGCCTACTCAATGGCTAACTATCCGGAAGAGAAGGGCATCATTATGCTCAATGTGCGCATCGCGACGCCGCCGCCGAAGGTCCCGGATGCGCCGCCGGGGATCATGTCATCCTATATCTGGTCGCTGAAGCCGGGCGATAAGGTGACGATTTCCGGGCCGTTTGGCGAGTTCTTTGCTAAAGAAACCGACGCCGAGATGGTGTTTATCGGCGGCGGCGCCGGGATGGCGCCGATGCGTTCGCATATTTTCGACCAGCTCAAGCGCCTGCACAGCACGCGCAAAATCAGCTTCTGGTACGGCGCCCGTTCGCTGCGCGAAATGTTCTACGATGAGGAGTTTGAACAGCTGGCGCGCGACAATCCAAACTTTACCTTCCACGTCGCGCTCTCCGATCCGCTGCCGGAAGATAACTGGACCGGGCATACCGGCTTTATTCATAACGTTCTGTACGAGAACTATCTACGCGATCACCCGGCGCCGGAAGACTGCGAGTTCTACATGTGTGGGCCGCCGGTAATGAACGCCGCGGTAATTAAGATGCTCAAAGATCTGGGCGTCGAGGACGAGAATATTCTCCTCGACGACTTTGGAGGCTGACGATGCTGACGGTATTTATCGCGACCTTTGTGATTTTTGCGCTGGTGATCCTCGGCATGTCGCTGGGCTACCTGGTGAAGCGCAAGAGCATCCAGGGCAGCTGCGGTGGGATCTCCGCGCTGGGGCTGGAGAAAGTCTGCGATTGTCCGGAACCGTGCGACGCGCGTAAAAAGCGCCTCGCCCGCGAGGCGCAGCGTCAGCAGCGGCGTATTTTGTAATGCCCGGCGGCGCTGCGCATGCCGGACCTGCTGCTTCAGTTTTGTAGGCCGGGTAAGGCGCCAGCCGCCAGCCGGCATAAAGCGGCTCCGTGCCCGGCGGCGCTGCGCTTGCCGGGGCTGCTGCTTCGGTTTTGTAGGCCGGGTAAGGCGCCAGCCGCCACCCGGCAACAACATGCCAGCAATGTGAGGCCGCTTTCGCGGCCTTTTTAGCCGTTGACTCCCTTACTGCCAGCTTTTCGCCTGCGCCGGAGAATCCACCATCACCCCGTCGGCGCCCAGTTCTTTCGCCGTGCGGTAGTCTTCCGCACTGTTGATGCCGAAGAAGATAATGTGCGCTTTATCCTGCGAGCGGAAGCAATCCATTGCCTCTTTATCCCAGGTGAGCGTCGCCGGGGAGATCCCTTCGCCAAGGGTGAATTTCTCCACCACCTCGACTTTGCGCTTCAGCTCCAGTCCATACCACTGCTCACCATCGCGTTGACTCGCTGGCTGGCACTGATGGCTGAGCGAAATATTGGCAAGCCTGGTGCGGGTTTCACTGCGAGGGACAAAGCGAGGGATGGCTGGCGGCAGGGCGGCGATATAGCGGTCTTCGGTGGAATAGACCCGCACGCGATCGAGGCTATCGGTGGTTTTTAACACTTCAAGCAGGCGCTGGCCCATCACGGTCGGATCGGCATCCGGAGATTTGATATCGATATAGAAAAAAGTGTGCGGCCATTGCTGTAAAACGCTTTGCAAGGTCGGAATGGTGGCCTGCTTACCGCGCCACGGGTGGCTGTCACCCCCCCATTTCCAGCCGGCGTCGACTTTCGCCAGCTCGGCGGCGGTCAAACTGGAAACTTTGCCCTCGCTATTGGTCAATGCGGAAAGATCGCTTGACCGGTAGAGCACCGGTACGCCGTCGCGGCTTAACTGCACCGTGACCCAGATGGCTTCGGCGTTATTCTCCAGCGCCAGCTTAATGGCCGGCAGGGTATTTTCCGGCGCATCGCCGGTGCCGCCGCGGTGGGCTATCAGCTGTGGAGCGGCCCAGGCGCCAGCGGTGGCCAGCAGGCAAAGCGCGGTAAGTATTTTCTTCATGATTACATCTTCCTGATTTATCTTTTAACTCAATGAAAATAAACATAATTTATTGCGGTTTTATGTTTTAACCGCTTTTTTAGCCGATGAAATAAAAAAAGCATAAAATTCGCATCTGATTTTGCTATGCTGTATGGGTATACAGTGTTGAGTCTGACGATGCGTAAAATTATCCATGTCGATATGGACTGTTTCTTTGCGGCGGTGGAGATGCGCGACAACCCAGCGTTGCGCGATATTCCCCTCGCGATAGGCGGCAGTCGGGTACAACGTGGCGTGATTAGTACCGCGAACTATCCTGCGCGTAAGTTTGGCGTGCGCAGCGCCATGCCGACGGCGACGGCGCTCAAGCTGTGCCCGCATCTCACGCTGCTTCCCGGCCGCTTCGATGCCTACAAAGAAGCCTCGAACCATATCCGCGAAATTTTCTCCCGCTATACCTCGCGCATTGAGCCGCTGTCGCTGGATGAAGCCTATCTTGACGTCAGCGACAGCGAGCATTGTCACGGGTCAGCCACCCTGATAGCCCAGGAGATCCGCCAGACCATCGAACGGGAGCTGCGCCTCACCGCCTCGGCGGGGGTGGCGCCGGTGAAGTTTCTCGCTAAAATCGCTTCAGATATGAATAAACCCAACGGCCAGTTCGTTATCGCCCCCCATCAGGTGGCAGAGTTTGTGCGGGCGCTGCCGCTGGCGAAAATACCCGGCGTCGGGAAGGTATCGGCAGCGAAGCTGGAAAATATGGGCCTGCGAACCTGTGGCGATGTGCAGAACAGCGATCTGGCCATGCTGCTTAAGCGCTTCGGTAAATTCGGGCGTATTCTGTGGGAGCGCAGCCACGGGATTGATGAGCGGGAAATTCATAACGATCGGCAGCGTAAATCGGTGGGCGTGGAGCGCACCTTAGCGGAAGATATCCATGAATGGCCGGAGTGCGAAGCGATTATCGAAAACCTCTATCCCGAGCTGGAGAGGCGACTGGCGAAGGTCAAACCTGATCTGCTGATCGCCCGCCAGGGCATTAAACTGAAATTCAATGATTTCCAGCTGACCACCCAGGAGCACGTCTGGCCGCGGCTGAACAAAGAGGATCTGATCGCCACCGCGCACAAAGCCTGGGATGAGCGCCGCGGCGGACGGGGCGTGCGCCTGGTTGGGCTCCACGTGACGTTGCTCGATCCGCAGCTGGAAAGGCAGCTTTTATTAGGGATTTAGCCATGCATATTCGTGCTTACCGCGACAGCGATTTGCCACTGCTCTGCCAGATCTTTCTGCGCGCGGTGCGGGAAACCGCCAGTCGGGACTATACCCCGGGGCAGATCGCGGCCTGGGCGCAGGTGGATGAGACGCGCTGGCGACAAAAGCTGGCCGACTCAATCGGCCTGGTGGCCGTGGTCAACAGCCAGCCGGTTGGCTTTATCACCGCCATCGGGACGCATATCGATTTGCTGTTCGTCTCGCCGGATCGTGCCCGCCAGGGTATCGGCGGCGCGCTTATCGAGGCGCTCTGCGCTCAGTATCCAGCGCAAGTCCTGACGGTGGACGCCAGCATTACCGCAAAGCCCTGTTTTACGGCTCATGGTTTTAAGGTGGTGGCTGAGCAGCGGGTGGCGGCGCGCGGGGAGTGGTTTATTAATTACCGGATGGAAAAACGCGTGGCGCTAAGGTGATGCGGGGTAAAACCGGCGGCGGGCCGCCGCCGGTTGTGGGGCTTATTTAGCCGGAATGGCTTTCAGCAGCTCGGTCAGCAGCGTCCAGTACTGACCGACGCTCTCGATATGGACCTGCTCATCCGGGGAGTGCGGACCGGTAATGGTTGGCCCGATGGAGACCATGTCCATCTCCGGATACGGTTTTTTGAACAGACCGCATTCCAGACCGGCGTGAATGATCTGGATGTTCGGCGTCTTGTTGAACAGACGCTGGTAAGTCTCGCGTACCAGGTGCATCACCGGCGAATTGGCGTCCGGTTGCCAGCCAGGGTAAGCGCCTTTGGCTTCGGTTTTCGCCCCCGCCAGCTTACCCAGAGAATCCAGCATGCTGACCACGTAGTCTTTGCCGCTGTCGATCAGCGAGCGGATCAGGCAGTGGATCTGTACGTTGTCATCGGTCATGGTGACGACGCCGACGTTCAGCGAAGTTTCCACGACGCCTTTCGCCACGTCAGAGTTGCGGATAACCCCGTTCGGCGTGGCGTTCAGCAGACGGATGAAAGTGTCGCGGGAAGCCTGAGTCAGCGCCGCTTTGTCGTTATCGACCGCTTCCACGAGCACCACCAGGTTCTTCTCTTTGGCCTCCAGCTCGTTTTTCAGCAGCGCCTGGTAAGTATTCACCAGCGCTTTCAGCGCATCGGCTTTATCCGCGGCGACGGCGACAGTAGCGTAAGCTTCACGCGGGATGGCGTTGCGCAACGTGCCGCCGTTGAAATCGACCAGACGCAGATCCAGCTCATCGGCGTGGCCGGCGAGGAAGCGCGACAGCAGCTTGTTGGCGTTACCCAGACCAAGGTGAATATCACCGCCGGAGTGGCCGCCTTTCAGCCCTTTTAAGGTGACTTTAAAGCTCTGGAACCCGGCGGGAATCGCTTCGCGGGTCAGCGCCAGGTTAGAGGTGAAATCGATCCCGCCGGCGCAACCCATGTAGATTTCGCCTTCTTCTTCGGAGTCGGTGTTGATCAGGATATCGGCCTGTAGCCAGTTGGCCTGCAGACCGAACGCGCCGTCCATGCCGGCTTCTTCGGTCATGGTCAGCAGCACTTCCAGCGGGCCGTGAGCGACGCTATCATCGGCCAGTACCGCCAGTGCGGACGCCATTCCGATACCGTTGTCCGCGCCCAGCGTGGTGCCGCGCGCTTTCACCCATTCGCCGTCAATGTACGGCTGGATCGGATCTTTAACGAAGTCGTGGACGGTGTCGTTATTTTTCTGCGGCACCATATCGAGGTGCGCCTGCAGCGCTACCGGCTTACGGTTTTCCATACCGGCAGTCGCGCCTTTACGAATCAGAATGTTGCCAACCTGGTCGCGTTCCGCATGTAAGCCTTTTTCTTTTGCCCAACCCATAATGTGCTCGGCGAGCTGTTCTTCGTGATAGGACGGGTGCGGGATGGAGCAAATCTTGGCAAAAATATCCCAAAGCGGCTGCGGGGATAGTTGAGACAGTTCAGACACGGTAAGTCTCCTTACAGACTCCTGCATACAGCGGTTGCAGGACGAGGGTTAGCGTTAAAATACACAACAAGCCCGGGCTTGCGCGATGGGGTTGAGAATACCACTTTCCACCGCCGCAGGTAGTGTAAACAACGCAAAAAGCGTTGCGCAAACCGCTTAACACTGGTTTTTAGTGCGTCAGATCTCTATAATCTCGCGCAACCATTTTCCCCCTCGAACATTATTTAAGCCGTATTACACAGGCTGGGACACTTCACATGAGCGAAAAATACGTCGTCACCTGGGACATGTTGCAGATTCACGCCCGCAAACTGGCCAGCCGTCTGCTGCCGGTTGAGCAATGGAAAGGCATTATTGCCGTTAGCCGCGGCGGACTGGTACCGGGAGCCTTACTGGCGCGTGAACTGGGCATTCGTCATGTTGATACCGTATGCATCTCCAGCTACGACCATGATAACCAGCGCGAGCTGAAAGTGCTGAAACGTGCGGAAGGCGATGGCGAAGGCTTTATCGTCATCGACGATCTGGTGGATACCGGCGGTACCGCCGTGGCGATCCGCGAAATGTATCCCAAAGCGCACTTTGTCACCATTTTCGCCAAGCCGGCAGGCCGCCCGCTGGTGGACGATTACGTTGTGGATATTCCGCAGGATACCTGGATTGAACAGCCGTGGGATATGGGCGTGGTGTTTGTACCGCCTATCGCAGGTCGTTAATTCTTCAGGACAGTGCTATTTACCACGCCCGGCTTGCCGGGCGTGGTTTTTTTTATCCTTTAGCAGGTTACAATATCCGGAGTGGCACTACGACGGAGACTGCACATGTCACAGGCTAACCTCAGCGAAACGCTGTTTAAACCTCGCTTCAAACATCCCGAAACTTCTACGCTGGTGCGTCGGTTTTCTGCCGGAAAACCCCAGGCGATGCAGTCGGCGCTGAGCGGCAATCACGTCGATCACTGGTACCGTCTGATCAACCGTTTGATGTGGATCTGGCGCGGCGTAACTCCGCAGGAGATCCTCGATGTGCAAGCGCGCATTGTGATGAGCGAGGCCGAACGAACCGATCCTGAGCTATTCGATACCGTCATCGGCTATCGCGGCGGCAACTGGATCTTCGAGTGGGCGAAAGAAGCCATGCAGTGGCAGCAAAAGGCCGGGCAGGAAGCCGATCCTTTGCTGAGTGGCCGCCACTGGCTGCATGCCTCGAACCTGTATAGCATTGCCGCTTATCCGCATATTAAAGGCGATGAGCTGGCGGAACAGGCGCAGGCTTTAGCCAACCGGGCGTATGAAGAAGCCGCCCAGCGGCTGCCGGGCTCGCTGCGCGAGCTGGAGTTCACCATCCCTGGCGGCTCGCCGATAACCGGGTTTTTGCATATGCCGAAAGGCGAGGGGCCGTTTCCGACGGTGCTGATGTGCGGGGGGCTGGACTCGCTGCAGACCGATTATTACAACCTGTATGAGAACTACTTCTCACCGCTCGGCATTGCCATGCTGACCATTGATATGCCCTCCATCGGCTTCTCGTCAAAATGGACGCTAAATCAGGACACCAGCCTGCTGCATCAGCACGCGCTGCGCCATCTGGAAAATGTGCCGTGGATTGACCATACCCGGGTCGCCGCTTTCGGCTTCCGCTTTGGCGCCAATATCGCGGTGCGTCTGGGCTATCTGGAGCCGCAGCGGCTGAAGGCTGTAGCCTGTCTGGGCCCGGTCGTTCATGGTCTGCTGGTGGATCCCCTGCATCAGGGGCGCGTGCCGGAGATGTATCTTGACGTGCTGGCTTCGCGGCTGGGCATGCATGACGCCTCCGATGAAGCGCTACGCGTGGAGCTCAACCGCTATTCGTTAAAAACCCAGGGACTGCTGGGGCGCCGTTGCCCGACGCCGATGCTCTCCGGCTTCTGGAAGGACGATCCGTTCAGCCCCGAAGAGGAGTCGCGGTTAATCACCTCGTCATCTGCCGATGGCAAACTGCTGGAGATCCCGTTTAACCCGGTGTATCGCAATTTTGATCACGCATTGCGACAGATCGCCCGCTGGATCAATCATAGATTTGGTTAATTTATTGCTAAATTCTATTGGTTTGGTAAAACAGTTGCATCACTAAAGGAGATCGCAATGACGTTACCGAGTGGACACCTGAAAAGTAAGTTGATCAAGAAATTCACGGCGCTGGGGCCTTACATTCGCGAAGAGCAGTGCCATGATAACCGTTTCTTTTTCGATTGCCTGGCAGTTTGCGTCAATGTTAAGCCCGCACCGGAGAAGCGTGAATTCTGGGGCTGGTGGATGGAAATGGAAGCACAAGAGTCACGTTTCACCTACAGCTACCAGTTTGGCCTGTTCAATAAGGAAGGATCATGGCAGGCGGTCGACATTGACGACCCGGAAGTGAGCGACAGGCTGGAAAAAACGCTGCGCGAGTTTCACGAGCGCGCAGCAGCGCTGCTGACCACCTTTAATCTGAAGCTGGAACCGGCCGACGATTTCAGCGAGCCGGTTCGCCTGCGGGCCTGATTGATCTACGGATACGATTTCTCCACGCCCGTGCGGCGTGGAGGAGCGTGACGCCATACCCGTAATTTCAACCCCACCATCTGACTCACCCTGCCTGCGACGACAGCTTGCCAGCCATCGCCTGCTGAATAATCGGGATCGGAGTCAGTAAGTGCTCACGCATCAGCGCGCTGGCCTGTTCGGCGTCGCGCGCCAGAATAGCGTCCACCAGGGTCTGATGCTGGACATGCTTATCTTCCAGCATCTCCACCGACAGCACGGTGGTGCGCAGCCAGATGAAGCGGTAGCGCGCCGCCAGATCGAACAGCCGTTCGCGCATCTGCAGCAGATACTGCGAACCGCAGCCGGCGACGATGGCGGTGTGAAACGCCTGATGGCGCTGGTCCCATTCATCGAGTAGGTGCTCACTCGCTTCGCACGATTCCAGCTTGTTGAGCAGATGGGCGCGGGCCAGCAGCTCGGCTTCCCACTCGTCGCCGCCGCGTTCAATGGCGAGACGCACCAGCATGGCCTCCATGTTGGCGCGCGCGTCGAAGATATCGAGAAGCTCCTGTTCCGACATGGGCGCCACCCGATAGCCTTTCTGATTGACCACCGTTACCAGCCGCTCGGCCACCAGTTGCGAAAGCGCCTCGCGCAGCGGACCGACCCCCAGGCCATAGCGCGACGTCAGCAGGCTCATCCGCAGCTTCTCATCGGGGTGGTAAACCCCGCGGATGATGTCGTTTTTTAACCAACGGTATCCGTCAATGGCCGTCGCCTGGGGAATGGCGGTCATGTTCTTACTCCTGAATACTCTTCCCGGCGGGCGCCGGGAACAGAGTTAACGCGTATTTTGCAGCGGCAGTTTTTGCCACAATACCAGCTTTTTCCAGCGTGACATAATCGGTACCGTACAAATAATTCCCAGAGCTAACAGGCCGGTAGAGATCACCTCCAGCTGCTGCGCCGGACGGAACAGCATCACCACCAGCACGAAGGTGATAAAGGCGATCACCAGCCAGGTCAGGTACGGATAGAGCCACATTCTGAGACGGATCTCGCCGCCTTGCGCCTGAAGGATTTTGCGCATCCGCAGTTGTGAAACGGCGATCACCAGATAGACCAGCAGGGCGATGGCGCCAGAGCTGTCGATGAGAAATTTAAACACCTTGGCGGGGGCATAGTAGTTCACCACTACGGTGAGGAACGCCGCGCCGGTAGAGAGCAGCACCGCCACGTATGGCGTTTTGCTGCGGTTGGTCCGGCCCATAATGGCCGGCGCATCGCCGCGACGGCTCAGGGAGTAGAGCATCCGCGAGGCGGTATACAGCGCCGAGTTCAGACAGCTGGTGACCGACAGGAGGATCACGCCGTCCATAATCAGCTTGGCATAGGGAATATGCAGCAGCTCGAGCACCGAGCGGTAGGAGCCGATGCTCTTCAGCCCCGGCATATTCCATGGGATGAGGGCGACGACGATAAAGATCGAGCACAGATAAAAAATAGAGATACGCCAGATCACCGAGTTGGTGGCGCGCACGATATGTTTATCCGGGGTATCCGATTCGGCGGCGGCAATGGTGACGATCTCCGCGCCCATAAACGAGAACATGGTGATCAGCATCGCGCTCAGCACCGCGCCGAAGCCGTTAGGCATAAAGCCGCCGTGATCCCACAGCCGCGAAATGCCGCTCACTTCGGCATAGGGATAAAAGCCGGTAATGGCGACCGCGCCCAGTACGATAAACGCCAGAATAGCGATCACTTTGCACAGCGCCAGCCAGAACTCGAATTCGCCGTAGTTCTTGACGCTCAGCAGGTTACTGCCGGTGAGGGCGAGAGTGATGACCAGGGAGAACAACCACACCGGGACGCCCGGCACCCACGAATGCAGAATAATCGCCGCGATATTGGCTTCCAGCGGAATAACCAGGACCCAGAACCACCAGTACAGCCAGCCGATGGTATACCCCGCCCAGCGGCCGATGGCTTTATCGGCGTAGGTGGAAAAGGAGCCGGTATCCGGCGTGGCGACCGCCATTTCGGCCAGCATACGCATAATCATCACCACCAGCAGCCCGGCAAACAGATAGGCCAGCAGCACCGCCGGGCCTGCCTCGGCAATGGCGACGCTGGAGCCGACAAATAAACTCGCGCCGATCACCCCGGCGATAGATAACATCGTGACGTGGCGCGACTTCAGCCCCGCCCCTAAATCCTGTGATTGCGACAGTTGCCCCATCATTTACCCTCTCGAAGTGTGTCACCTGGGAGAGCGCCCCGACGTTCCCGCGCCGGGGCACGCGTATTATTGTTGTTTTGCAGGTCTCATCTTCATTCCCTTACGAACGTACTTCGCTTCCGCATGTGTTCTGTTCTATGCCTGTTTCTCTATGCCTGTTTCGCCTCGCTAAAGCAGTCGGCGATGATCTTGAGCCCCTGCTCGATCTGCGCCTCTTCGATGGTCAGCGGCACCAGGATGCGCAGCACGTTGTAGTACGGCCCGCAGGAGAGCAGGATCAGGCCTTTGTCGCGGGCGCGGGCGACGATATCCGCCGTCAGCCTGGCGTTCGGCCTGCTGCGGTCGCCCTCTTCAAACAGCTCAATGGCGATCATCGCCCCCAGACCGCGCACGTCGCCGATCTCCGGATGATCTTCAGCGATCGCCAGCAGGCCCTGGCGCAGGGTGTCGCCGAGCTGGTTGGCTTTTTCCAGCAGATTCTCCTGCTCGAAAATCTGTAATACCGCCAGGGCGGCGGCGCAGGCGATGGGGTTGCCGGCGTAGGTGCCGCCCAGTCCGCCGGGGGCGATGGCGTCCATCACCTCCGCGCGGCCGGTGACGCCCGCCAGCGGGAAACCGCCGGCGATGGATTTGGCGAAGGTGGTGATATCCGCCGCGACGCCCATCTGCTCCATGGCGAACAGGGTACCGGTGCGGCCCGCGCCGCTCTGGACCTCATCGGCGATAAGCATAATGCCGTGCTCGTCGCACAGGGCGCGCAGGCGCTGCATAAAGGCCGGGGAGGCGGCATAGAACCCGCCTTCACCCTGCACTGGCTCAATAATGATGGCGGCGATATCTTCCGGCGCGGCATCGTTTTTGAAGATGCGATGGATGCTGGCGATCGCCTCGTCATCACTGACGCCGTGCAGCGCGCACGGGTAGAGGGCGCGATAGACATGGCCCGGCATTAAGCCCATACCGGCGGAGTAAGGATTCACTTTGCCGGTCAGCGACAGGGTGTAATGGGTGCGGCCGTGATAGGCGCCGGTGAAGGCGATAGCGCCGCTGCGCCCGGTTGCCGCGCGGGCGATCTTCACCGCGTTCTCCACCGCTTCCGACCCGGTGGTGACCAGCAGGGTTTTCTTGGCGAAATCACCGGGCACCTTTTGATTCATCTTTTCGCACAGCGCCAGATAAGGCTCATAGGCCAGCACCTGGAAGCAGGTATGCGACAGCTTTTTCAGCTGGTCTTCGACGGCGGCGACAACCTGCGGATGCAGGTGGCCGGTATTGAGCACCGCGATACCGCCGGCAAAATCGAGATATTCCCGGCCTTCCACGTCCCACACCCGGCAGTTCTCCGCGCGTTCGGCGAAGATAGGGTGGATCTGGCCGACGCCGCGCGGGACCGCGTCGCTGCGACGCGCCATCATTGCTTTATTGCTGTTCATCCGTCGCTCCTGTTAAAGGCCAATGCACATATATTTGATTTCTAAGTAATCTTCGATGCCGTACTTCGACCCTTCGCGGCCGAGGCCGGAGGCCTTAACGCCGCCGAACGGCGCGACTTCGGTGGAGATAATGCCGGTATTGATGCCGATTATGCCGTACTCCAGCGCTTCGCCGACGCGGAAGACGCGGCTCAGATCGCGGGCGTAGAAATAGGCGGCGAGACCGAACTCGGTATCGTTGGCCTGGGCAATGACGTCGGCTTCATCTTTAAAGCGGAACAGCGGGGCCAGCGGGCCGAAGGTCTCCTCTTTCGCCACTTTGGCGCTGTCGGGAACGTTGACCAGGATGGTCGGCTGGAAGAAGTTGCCACCCAGGGCGTGCGGTTTGCCGCCGGTGACCACCTTCGCGCCTTTGGCGATGGCATCGGCAATGTGTTCTTCAACTTTGGCCACGGCTTTCTCGTCGATCAGCGGGCCGGTGGTGACGCCGTCCTGCAGGCCGTCGCCAATGCGCAGTTTTTCCACCGCCTGCTGCAGCTTCTCGGCGAAACGGTCATACACCCCGTCCTGGACGTACAGGCGGTTGGCGCAGACGCAGGTCTGCCCGGCGTTGCGGAACTTCGACGCCAGCGCCCCCTCGACGGCTTTATCGAGGTCGGCATCGTCAAAGACGATAAACGGCGCGTTGCCGCCCAGCTCCAGGGAGACTTTTTTGATGTCTTTCGCGCACTGCTCCATCAGCTGGCGGCCAATCTCGGTAGAGCCGGTAAAGGAGAGCTTGCGCACCAGCGGGTTGCTGGTCAGTTCGCCGCCGACCGCGCCGGCGGAGCCGGTGACCACGTTGAACACTCCGGCGGGGATCCCGGCGCGATTCGCCAGTTCGGCCAGCGCCAGCGCGGAAAACGGCGTCTGGCTGGCCGGTTTCAGGACCATGGTGCAGCCGGCGGCCAACGCCGGGCCCGCTTTGCGGGTGATCATCGCCGCCGGGAAGTTCCACGGCGTGATGGCGGCGGTAACGCCGATGGGCTGCTTAATCACCAGCAGGCGCTTGTCGGCCTGGTGGCCCGGAATGGTGTCGCCGTAGATGCGCTTACCTTCTTCGGCGAACCACTCAATAAAGGAGGCGGCGTAGCTGATTTCGCCTTTGGCTTCCGCCAGCGGTTTTCCCTGCTCGAGGGTCATCAGGCGAGCGAGATCGTCCTGATTCTCCATCATAAGATCGAACCAGCGGCGCAGAATGTTCGCCCGCTCTTTGGCGGTCAGGGCGCGCCAGGCGGGTAGGGAGCGATTGGCGGCTTCAATCGCTTCGCGGGTTTCATCGGCGCCCATTTTCGGCACGCTGCCGAGCTGCTCGCCGTTGGCCGGGTTGGTGACCGCAATCACGTCGCCGTTGGGCGCATCGCGCCACTGGCCATCGATCAGCGCCTGCTGGCGAAACAGTGTCATATCGTTGAGTTGCATAATTGCTTCCTGTCTTCAGGGGGGGTTAACGGGTAAAAGCGGCGTGTAGTGTCTCCACGCTACGTGCCGCACGCAGCGTGCGTCCGGGATTGCTCTGGCTGGCCAGCAGGGTCTGCACCTTGCTGACGATATGCGCGCCGATCGGGATAGCGGAGGTGGCCGCTGGCGATGGCGCATTGCAGGTATGTATCGAACGCGCGGTGGTAACGAAGAGAAAATCGTCGATCAGCTTGCCCTGCGGCGACACGGCCTGCGCCCGCACGCCGGCCGGCCACGGGCGTAAATCGCTCAGCGTCAGGCTCGGGCAGTATTTTTGCACCAGCCGCAGATAGCCGCTTCTGCACAGCGAATTCTTCATTTCGCCCAGTCCGGAGCGCAGGTTGTTTTGCAGTACCCGGCGGATGCCGGGCGAGGTGAGGATCTCCAGGGTATCGGCCAGCGAGATATCGCGCTTGCGGTAGCCTTCGCGCTTCAGAGCCAGTACGGCGTTGGGGCCGACGGTGACGCTGCCGTCGATCATGCGGGTCAGGTGGACGCCGAGGAACGGCATCGCCGGATCGGGGATCGGATAGATCAAATGGTTGACGATCTGGTTGTGCTGCGGCGCCAGCTGGAAATACTCGCCGCGGAACGGACAAATGATAAACCCGGGGTCGACGCCGAGCATTTTTACCAGCCGATCGGCCATCAAGCCCGAACAGGCGATCAGCGTCGAGGCCTCATATTCTCCGCCCTGGCGGGTGCGGATCACCACGCCGCTGGCATGTTCTTTCAGGGCGCTGACTTCGGCGTTGTAGACGATCGTTCCGCCTTTCGCTTCGAAGTTCTTCGCCATTGCCGCCGCCACTTCGCGGTAGCTGACGATGCCGCTGGAAGGGACAAAGATCCCGCCGAGCCCGGTAATGTTCGGTTCGCGCTCGCGTAGCTCCCCGGCGCTTAGCCACTCGCGCTGCAGGCCGTTGGCGGCGGTGCGATCCCACAGGGCGCGCATCCGCTCCATCTCCAGCGGTGAGGTGGCGACCAGCATTTTGCCGCAGACGTCATAGCGGATGCCGTTCTGCTCGCAAAAGGCCTTGGTGGCGCGGTTGCCGGCGAGGCAAAACTGCGCCTTGAGGCTGCCGGGCGTGTAATACACCCCGGCGTGGATCACGCCGCTGTTGTGGCCGGTCTGATGGCAGGCCGGGCCGGCCTCTTTTTCCAGCAGCGCAATGCGGGCGTCCGGGTAAATCTCAATTAACTGCATGGCGGTCGACATGCCGATGATGCCGCCGCCGATAATCACGAAATCATACATCCGCTCAATTCCTTCGCCTGAAAACCCTTATTGATGAGTCTGGTAATGATTCGTGGAATACGCAAAGTAGCCGCGCTGGCGCATCAGCTCGCGGCGCAGGTCCGGGTGCGGCGTAAAGCGATCGCGGCCGTGCAGCCAGAACAGGTTGTTAATGAGCAGAAATTTGCCCACCGGCACCGGTATAGAAAGGATGTTTTTACTGGTCTCCAGCGCGTCGGAGAGGCGGCTCAGCCAGGTGCCTTCTTCGAAATCTTTCGGCTGGACGAACTGGTCGATATAGCGCATTACCGGGCGGCCCAGCGAATCGACGTCGAACACCGGGTGGAAAACATCCTTGCTGACGTTTTTGCTCGGCGGCGCGGCCCAGCGCATTGGGCGGCGAGCCAGCGGGTCGCGGAAAAATTCGTCGAGATGCTCCCAGTCGTCGAGATGCAGCAGCAGGGAATTGCCGCCCTGCATGTTCTGCTCGTCGATCTTCATCATTAATACGTAGTCGGTTTGCTCTTCGACGTAGGTGCCGTCGTTGTGCAGCTCCATCACCCGGTGCGGCTGGCGCAGGTAGCTGTCTGAGTTATCGACATTTTTCACCACGAAGCGGGCGTAATACTGACCGCTCATGGCGTCGAAGTTGGAACGACCAATCAGGTGGGCGACGGCGGTGGCCAGCTTGACCATCTCCTCGGCCTGGCTGACGTGATCGATCCCTTCGCCGTTGATAAGCAGCGCGCCTTCCGCGCGATCGAGCAATGTTTTGATCAGCAACGGCTGCAGCTGATTGCCACACAGATCGTCGAGGATCTTGCCGACCTGGAAGCGTAAGAAAGATTTGTACTCCAGCGCCTGCACCGGCCACTGCGCGACCTGCTGCAGGAACTGCGTGGTCGTTTCGGCGGAAAAGGTGAGCTCCAGCAAGCGCGGCGACTGGGCGGAAGGGGTGAAAGAAAAGCCAGGGTATTGCTGGGCTACCGGCGCGGGTGTCGGTTTTACTGCGGTCAGGGCGTTCATCAGGATCGTTCCTCGCTGTAAGGTCAGGGTGATGTTCATTTCGTAGCCATAAATTAAAAATATCTACATTTTTATAAAATGCGTACGAAATGGCCTTTATGTTTCCATTTTGTGATCTGACAACAATTATTTAACAATGCGGGAGGGGGGATAAGGTGGTGGTGAAAGTGGCGGAACAGAGCGGGTGGCGTATAGCGCAAAATGGGGATAAGGCCGAGGGAAATCGTAATACCGGTCACAGTTTTTAATCTGCACAATATCCTTACCAGATGAAGGTGTTAATATTCAGCCGGTAAATACCTTTCAATGCTCACTGAGGCTTCGATGCTGGAGAATGTCATTATCAGATAATCAGTTTCCCGACCTGCCCAGGCCGGACTGATTATCGCTGCGCTTAAACCTTACGCACACACCTGCGGGTGTAGGCATGTTTTCGCACATGATAATGAACAGGTTTCAGTATGAATTTATCCCGTCAGGAACAACGGACCTTACACGTTCTCGCCAAAGGTGGCCGTATTGCGCACGTCCGCGATACCTCCGGCCGCATTACCGCCGTTGAATGCTACACCCGCGAAGGGCTGTTGCTGAGCGACTGCACCCTTGCGGTCTTCAAAAAGCTCAAAACCAAAAAGCTGATTAAGTCGGTGAACGGCCAGCCGTACCGGATCAACACGACCGGTTTGAATAACGTTCGCTCGCAAGCGGACAACCGCTGAAATAGCGACCCGGGCAGGGTCGCTGCCCGGGCGTATGGCTCTCAAGGAGAAAACCTCATGATCGATATCCCTCGCATTTTTACCATCAGTGAAAGCGAGCACCGTATCCATAACCCTTTTACCCCGGAAAAGTACGCCACGCTGGGACGGGCGCTGCGAATGGCGCCGGGCACCACCATTCTCGACCTCGGCAGCGGCTCCGGCGAGATGCTCTGTAGCTGGGCGCGCGATCATCAGATCGTCGGCACCGGCGTAGACATGAGCCTGCTGTTCAGTCAGCAGGCGGCCGCCCGGGCAGAGGAGCTCGGGGTAAGCGACCGGGTAACCTTTGTGCACCAGGATGCCAGCGGATATGTCGCCAGCCAGCCGTGCGATGTTGCCGCCTGCGTGGGGGCCACGTGGATCGGCGGCGGGGTGGCAGGCACAATCGAGCTGCTGAAGCAGAGCCTTATCCCAGGCGGCATGTTGCTTATCGGCGAGCCATGGTGGCGCAAACGTCCGGCCACGGCAGAAGAGGCGATTGCCTGCGGCGCGCAGTCACCCGATGACTTCCTGACGCTACCGGCGCTGGTCGCCCATTTTGGCGAACTGGGCTATGACGTGGTGGAGATGGTGCTGGCCGACCAGGAGGGCTGGGATCGTTATGAAGCGGCGAAATGGCTGACAATGCGCCGCTGGCTGGAGGCCAATCCGCACGATGACTTCGCACCGGAGGTTCGCCAGCAGTTGACCACCGCGCCGCTGCACCACGTCACCTGGACCCGGGAATATCTCGGCTGGGGCGTGTTTGTTCTGATGGCGCGTTAACCGGCATGTCGGTAGCGTCAGGAGGCGCTACCGACCACCTTCAGACCTTCAGTTCGTCGTAGCTGACCATGACGTGCTGGCGAAAGGCGGGCCGTGCGGTTAGCCGTGCATAATACGCCGCAAGATGGGGGAGGGGACGACGGGTGATATCGATGGCAAAGTAGCGGTACAGCACATGACCAAACTGGATGTCGGCCAGGGTGAACGTATCGCCCACCAGATAGCGACTGCCGGCGAGACGTGCCTCGGCAATCGCCAGCTTTTGCTCCAGGGCCGTCACCGCCGCGGCGATGGCCTGCGGATCCCGCTCGGCGGCAGGCGTGCGCACCACGCGCCAGAACACCGGCGCCGTAAAGCCGAGGGCGATATTCTGCTTTGACCACTCGGCCCAGCGATCAACCTCAGTACGAGCCAGCAGGTCGCCCGGCCAGAAGGCGTCATTGGCGTAGCGACTGGCTAAATAGCGAAGGATCGCGCCCGTTTCCCACAGCGGCGGATTATCGCCATCCTGCAGCACTGGCACCGTGCGATTGGGATTGAGCTGATAAAACGCCTCGCCGTCGGTACCACCATAGCGATGCCCCACGTCGAACCGGAGATAGTCCAGCCCAAGCTCGCCAACACACCACATCAGCGCCTGCACGTTAGAGGAGGTTTTTCGGCCCCAGATGGTCAGCATTGAGTTCTCCAGAGAACAGGGAAAGAAGGAGCATAGCAGGTTGGGTTGAAAACGGGAGGGGGTACAAAAGAAATGAGCCACCTCGCCGCGCAGGGGGCGGACGCGCTGGTCAGATGTTCAAACCAGGGGCGTAGCTGAGCCAGCTATTCAGCGCACAGAATAAGAGGAAGAAACAGAGGGCAACAGTTTGCCCTCTGTTTACTTGAGTGGCCTTGTACTAAGGTGTGGCGCTAAAAAACTCGCCAAATTTGACGGCGAGCCAGCCGACAGGCGTCGTGGCGCCGCCGACGATATTGGTGATCTCGGCCATCCCTTCCGGCACCGGAATATGCGAGTTCACCGCCGCCTGAGTGTATTCTTGCGAAATGTCCGTCCCGACATACAGGATGCAGGTCACGATCAGGGTTCCGGTTATGAACATGCGGAACATATTTCGTTTACAGAACGGCGTGACCATTGCCAGCAGGAACATTAATGAAGCCAGATCGACAAAGGGCAGTACGCGGTTGCCGGGCAGAATGATAGACAGCACCACAGCCATAGGGATTAACAGCAGACCGGTCGCCAGTACCGAAGGTTCACCGATCAGTAACGCCGTATCCATCCCGATGTAAAAATCGCGCCCCGGGAATTTAGCCTTCAGTTTTGCTTCAGCGGCATCACGGACAATCAACAATCCCTGCACCAGAATTTCAATCATTTTAGGCAGCAGCAGCATGGCGGCTGAAACCTTAATGGCCAGTGAAACGGCCGCGGAAACGTCATATCCAGCCAGGAAGGCCAACAGCAGTCCCAGCACAAACCCCAGGGTAAGAGGCTCGCCAAAAACGCCGAATTTTTTATTAATACTTTCCGGGTCGAAATTGATTTTATTGATAAGCGGGATCTTATCAATGATGTAATTACAGGCAATGCCAAACGGCACGTAAGCTATACAGGTAAGATGGGGGAATGATATCCCTTTAAGATTATAGTTTTTTTGTAAATACGGCGCCGTTAAATCTGCCGCCAATAGCGTCAACACAAAAATAGCGAATGTAATACCGACCGAAAGCCAGTAATTTCCCGTTCCGGCATAGACCACAGACCCCATGATCAGGAAAATCCAGTAGTTAAAAATATCGATATTCACCGTTTTGGTTAATTTCAACAGAAGCATGGCCAGGTTGATGACGATAAAGCCCACCACGACGGGCAGCATCAGCGGCGAACCCCAGCCAATGGTCGATGCGGTAGGCCAACCGGTATCAACGACCGTTAACTGCAGGCCGATACGCTCAACCATCGCCTGCGATGCCGGGCCCAGGTTTGTCAGCAGCAGGCCAATCACCAGCCCCACCCCTTCAAAACCAATGCCTACCAGCATCCCTGCTTTAAATGCCGTACCGATTTTAACGCCAAAGCAAAGCGCGATAATAAAGAATATTACTGGCATCATTACTGATGCCCCCAGACTAATAATGCTGTTGATAATATCCATAATGATTCCTTAAAAGGCGGGCGAATTGGGCACGAGTAAACCCGTGCCCATTGGGCCCTGTTAATACCTTTAATGGTTCTTTTAATATTTAACTGAGTTTCTTTAAAAGGATCTCAGCGAAGAGTTTGGGCGAATTACTGAATGCGTCAATGGTACTCCCGGCAATATGCGGCGTAATGGTCACGTTATTCAGAGTATAGAATGCACTGTCGTCTGGAAGCGGCTCGTCATCAAAGGTATCAAGCGCGGCGCCCATGATTTGCCCGGATCTGAGCGCATCAATCATCTCTTTTTCATTGATTAACCCGGAGCGTGCCGTGTTAACAATGATGGCACTGCGCTTCATCAGCGCGAAATGGTGTGCGTTAATCAGATTTTCGGTTTCCGGCGTCAGGCGAGCATGTAACGAGATAACGTCGGCGCGTTGTACCAGTTCGTCCAGAGAATCGACTTTCTCATAACGTTCATGGCCTGCAACGTACTTATCGTAAAAGATAATCTCCGTGCCAAAGCCGCTGAGAAATCCCGCGACCAGTTGGGCAATATGACCGAGGCCAACCAGCCCCACGACTTTTCCGCCAAGCTCCGGGATCGCCTGATGGTTCGGACTGTCTTTACGCCAGTATTTGTCACGCAGGGCATCGTGTGAACGGGCAATATTGCGCATTTCCGCCAGGATCATGCCGACCGTGAATTCGGCGACGCTGCGAGCGTTACGCCCCGGGGTGTTCATCACCTCAACGCCCCGGGCGTTCGCCACCTGAAGATTCACGTTTTCCACACCACCGCGGAGCACGCCTACATATTTCAGCTTTGGTAGTTTATCGAACACCGCAGTATTGACGGGGGCAAACTGAGTGATCAGGATGTCAATATCATCCGTTCCCTGAAGCAGCGCTTCCGGTAAGGCCACTGCTTCTGCTCCTTCCTGTTCAACCCGCAGATTATCTTCCTGAAGTTTCTCAACGGAGCCATGTGACCACTCGCGTACTTCTACTTCAATCCCGTTATCCCTGAGCGCTTTCAGTCCTGATTCCATCATCGCTGCATTGATAAACAGATCGGCAATTGCCAGACATTTCATAATGATTCTCCCTAGATTAACGCATCAACATACCGCCGGTAACGTCCAGAGTTGCTCCCGTCATATAGCTGGTCTTAGGAGAAACCATGAAGACACCGATGTCGGCAATTTCTTGCGGCTGGGCCACGCGGCCCACCGGAATACGACTGACGTAATAGTCAGGGTTTTGCTCAATGTTCTTACGGATCATCGCAGTATCCATGATCCCGACGGCGATATTGTTCACATTGATTTTTTGTTTGGCGACTTCCCGCGCCAGAGAGATAGCAAAGGCGACCAGGCCGGCCTTACTTGCCGCGTAGTGCGCATGTCCCGTCGTGGAGCCGTGGAACGCGGCCTGCGAGGTAATATTCAGAATGCTGCCCATCTGGTCATGCTGCAGGCAGTGATTTACAAACAGCTGGCTGAGATGGAAGATGGCTTTCAGATTGACATTCATCACCAGATCCCAGTCCTGCGGGCTGATCTCGGTGACGTAGCCGCTCAGCCAGATCCCGGCGTTATTCACCAGAATGTCGGCTTTACCCAGTCTGTCGATACAGGTGGCAAACAGATTTTCCCGGCTCTGTTCGTCAGAGAGATCGGTTTTGACCGCGATGATCTCTACGTTCGCGCTGGCCTTCACCGTTTCGATCAGCCGTTCGGGATGCTCTTCCTCACGCATATAGGTAAAGCAGATATTGACGCCTTCTTTGGCGAGAGAAAGAACAAACTCTCTCCCCAGGCCGGTTGCGCCGCCTGTCACGATGGCCGTACGATTCGTTAAATTCAGATCCATTTTTTCCTCACTTAGTGCGCGATGTAGTTGCTGCAGCTTTTCCACGGCGACTGCATTTCTGATAACAGGTTTTTATAAAGCTGGTATTTGGTCTGGTAGACCCGGTGGTTTTCCGGATTAGGGGAGACGGTGCGTGAGACATGGACCATGTCGTTTGAGGCAGAAAATACCTCCGCAAACCAGCCCACCATAACGGCGGCGGTCATCGCGGTACCCAGGGTCCCGTGCTCTTTGACGTCAACGATTTCCAGCGTGGCCTGGAAGATATCGGCGAATATCTGCAGCCAGACCGGGGAGTTCGTGACGCCGCCAGCAATACGAATAGTGCGGCTTAGCTTCGGGTTAATATTGCGTAAGCGCTCGGTGTGGTAGAGATGGCTGAAGGCCACGCCCTCATAAATCGCCCGCAGAAAATGGGCTTTTTTATGGAAGCTGTTGACACCGATAAAGCCGGCCGAGGCGTCGGGAATGGTGTTAGAGCCAAACACGAACGGAAAGAACAACAGGTGGCTTTCATCCGGCGTCGTTGACGAAACCAGCTTATTACACAGGTCATAGACCGACGATCCTTGTTCGGCGGAGGTTTTCCGATCGCTCTCCATAAAGTTGTTAATAAACCACTCCAGGTTGCTCGCGGAGGTGGGGCTGGCCTCGGTGATGAGCCATTTACCTTCAATGGGATAAATGGAGGTCATAAACAGATCTTTATCAATAACCGGGTGGTCGGTAACGTATTCGTTTATGCTCCAGGTGCCGGTGACGATCGCCATCTTATCGAGACTGTTAATCCCCGAGGCAATGGAAGAGGCCGAGATATCAAACACCCCGCCAGAAACCGGCGTACCTGCGCATAAACCGGTCAGACGGGCCACGTCGTCAGTGATTTTTCCGCAGCATTCTGTTGAGCGTTTGATGGGGGGCAATTTGTCCCGCAGTTCATCAAGTTCCCACCATGCCAGTAGTTCATCGTCATACTTGCAGTCACGTACGTTGATCAGGTTGGTCCCTGAGATATCGGTCAGCTCAAGAAAAGCCTCTCCGGTCAGGTAAAAACGGATCAGGTCCTTGACCATAAAAATATAACGCGCTTTTTGCAGCGTCTCGGGCTCGAAATCCTTCAGCCATGCCAGCAGGGCGACAGGTTGTCCGGCCCAGATGGACTGCATCGTTTTTGGCAAAATGTCGGTAAGGAATTCTGGCGAGCGTTGCCATCTCTCAACGTACTCTTTTGCCCGGCTATCGGTGGATATAATGCCGTTACGCACCGGGTGACCTTCTTCGTCGACCAGATACAGACCGTTACCATGACCGGTGACGGCCACTCCTTTTATCTGGCTGGCGTCGATACCTGATTGCTCAATCGCTTTTTTAATCACTTCGACATTCGCGGCCCACAGCTCATCGATACTGCGCTCTGTGTGGAATTCCCGAGGTGTCAGCATCTGCGTGGATTTTGAGGCGATGGCGAGCACCTGTCCTTTACGGTCATAGATGGCTGCCTTGGTGACGGTTCCACCATTGTCGATGCCCATGACGTATTCATCTTTCATTCGCGTGGACTCCTTATTGGTTACCATAAGCCGGGCTCGCTGGTGGTTATCCCTTTAAATCCGGCATGGAATATTTTATCTACAAGGTATTTGCGCTTAACAAAGCCTCCGGCGATGAATACCACATCAAAGCCTTTCAAATTTCGGCTAATCAACTCCAGACACTGGCAGGCATATTCAGCAGGTAAGATTTCAATTGCGTCCGGTGGACTGTGTTTAACAATATCGAGCGACTGATCAAGCGATCGCGAATCGATAAGTAAAACCCGATATACGGTCAGCAATCCCTCTTTTTTGGCGTAGCGTAGCGCGGAGAGATTGGAAGAAATAACACCATCAACCTTGTAATAATTTTTCAGCAGATTGATCCCCGCCTGATCCGGTTTAAAGCCGCCCAGTAATTCAAGGTGAACGAGGACCTTCTTACCGCTTTGATGGCATTTGCCAATCAGCGACTGCAGATTGCCGATATTCGCTTCGGATAGCAGCACATATTCTGACTGGCAGGATAATGCTTTCTCAAAGTATTTATACTTCCTGATGGAAGGGATGATGGTGTTATTTGAAATCATATTAATTTCCGATGTTATTTAGCCATGTAGAGGCTGTATGCATCTTCCGCTGTTGCGTTTTCATGGATGATGGCATTCAGACCTGCTACCACTTTCGCCGGCTGCGGATCCTGGGTAATGTTTCGTCCCACAGCCACGCCTTTCGCACCCATCTGCATACAGTGCTGAACAAATTTGAAGTAACCGTCGATGCCGGTTTTTGGCCCTCCTAAGGCAAGCACCGGCACGCCAGCAGCTTCAACGATCAGTCGGTCCTCTGGTGAACCGGTAAAACGCGTTTTGATGACGTCCGCGCCCAGCTCCACCGCTGCGCGGGCCGATGCAGCGATGATGGCCGGATTGTTAGAGTCATCGCTGGTGACGGGATAACCATACGGGAGCGATTCGACAATCAGCGGTACATTCCAGCGATCCGCTGCCTGTGCGAGTTGCATCGCCATAATGTGGGTTTTTTCTTCATTGAAGGCGCCGGGGAAGGTCATGCAGACCACGCCCTCGGCAGCGACTTTAAGCGCATCTTCGACGGAAAAAACGGGGGTAGTATCGGGAACGGTATTGTCAAAAATACTGACCGTGCTGTCGACGCGTAACACAACGGGAACGCTGTTCAGTGCTTCCCGATAATTCTTCAACATGCCGTACGTGACAAGCGCGCAATCCAGGCCGTGTTCCACCAGAGCAGGGAGCTGATTTATCGTATTATCAATACCATTTGTTTTCGTGGAAAAATAGTAGCCATCCAGCGCTAAGGTCACGGATTTACCGTCTTTTGCGAATATTCTTGAGAGACGACGTTCTTTAGACATTTATTTACTCCTGAGATAAAAAAAACAAAAAAAAAGCCCTCAGAGACTCGCGTCTCTGAGGGCTTTCTGTTCACATACCCTTTTGATAATGGTTCAGGGATCCAAAGCATTATCAATGCAATTTTTTAGCAAAGTGAGAAAGGTTTAACTTTTGTTTAAATTAAATCTGTTCTCTTGCGTGATTAAATAACTAACACACGCGATAACTTATTGTCCAGTTGGTATCGTTGAAATGAGAGATTCATCACATCAATATGTTGTATTACCTGAGAAGTTCTGGGTTAAATACAGAAACCGACCCCTTAAAAACCAGGCAATAACGCATCCGGACAAGGGGAGAACGCCAGGCGTTTATTTCATCCGCATGAAGAACGCATCCATGCATGCTCCAGCCTGCAGGTCGTCATCCCCAAACGCGTATTTATTCCTGTCCGGATGGCGTACAAAAACGCTATAGCAATGTTGTCGGCATGGCGGTCTGTCCCCGGGATGGTTTCTTCCTGCCGCCCGGGCAAATTACTCGTCCGCTTTGTGCGCCCAGGCAGGCATCGCCGTCAGGTAACGTTTTGCCCGTTTCCGTGATTCCGCTACGCCCACCTTTTGCCAGGCGTCGAGAAAAGCCGCCAGACCGGATACGGCCTCTTCCCAGGATTTCAAATTACCGTCGCTGTCGCTGCAATACGCGCAATATTTATCGCTGGCCCCTTGCGCATCAGGTGCGGACATCGGCATTCCGCAGGCCTGGCAAAACCTTTCGTGCTGTGTCATAGAGCGCTCCTCCTGTCGTTTGGTTGTCTACTAAACATACAGAATTTACGCATGGCGCTTAGCGTTTCAGATCAATAGATCCTGCCGTAACCGTTGTTGGGGATCTTCTGCCGGGGAGTGCGGGAGGGATAACGGGAACTTACTCCGTATCGCGCAGCTATCGCCTCCCTTATTTCTTATTGATGCAACGGTTGGTCGCAGGCCGCGAGGATTGACTCATGCATCGCTTCGGAAAGTGTCGGATGCGCAAAGATCATCGACAGGAGACTTTCATCGGTGGCCTCCAGGTGTCGGGCGATACCAAACCCCTGGATCTGTTCCGTGACCTGTGCGCCAACCATATGCGCGCCCAGCAATTCACCTGTTTCAGCATCGAAAATGGTCTTCACAAAACCCTCTGTCTCGCCGCTGGCCAGCGCCTTACCATTGCTCTGATAAGAGAACTTACCGATCCTGACGGGCCGTCCCCTGGCCAGGGCCGTCGATTCCGTCAGGCCCAGACTGGCAACCTGGGGCCGGGCATAAGTGCAACCAGGCACATAGTCGCGATCGAGAGGGTGGGCGCCTTCGACACCGGCCAGGGTCTCAACGCAGAGCACGCCTTCGTGGCTGGCCTTGTGCGCCAGACACGGCGGGCCGGCTACATCGCCGATGGCATAAAGCCCAAATACGTTAGTGCGACAAGCCGCGTCCGTCTTGATAAAACCGCGGTCTAACTCAACGCCCAGCGTTTCCAGCCCCAGATCTTCAATATTCGGCTGTACGCCGACCGCCAGCAGCACACGTTCGACATCCTGAGAATATTCGCCGCCGGTGTTGTTTAGTGTGCAGCGCACCCCGGTATCGGTGAGCTGTACTTGCGTCACCAGGGTCTGGGTATGGATCTGAATACCGCGTTTTTCGAATGACTTACGCACTGCTGCAGACACCTCGGCATCTTCCACTGGCAAAATCTGCGACGCTAGCTCGACCAGCGTCACTTTACAGCCCAGATCGTTATAAAGGCTGGCGAACTCGACGCCAATCGCCCCTGAACCGATGATTAAGAGCGACTTGGGTAAAAGCTTAGGCCGCAGCGCCTCGAAATAGGTCCAGATATGTTCGCCATCTGGCGCTATGCCTGGCAATGCGCGTGGTCGGGCGCCGGTTGCCAGGATCACGTGATCGGCCCGGTAATCGCGCACCTCCCCTCGGGCATCCTCGACTGTGATTTGCCCCTTGCCGCGCAGCCGCGCGGTGCCATCAATCACCCTCACGCCATTTTTCTTCAACAGGTACGCAACCCCAGCGGTGAGCTGTTGCGATACGGTACGGCTAAACTGCACCAGTTTCTGCAGATCGACGTTCACCTCGCCCACGCTGATGCCCAGCTGACTGGCATGGGTGATAGTGTGCGCAACCTCAGCGCCATGCAGCAGCGCCTTGGTTGGAATGCATCCCCAGTTCAGGCAGATGCCGCCCAGATGTTGTTTTTCCACTAATACGGTACGAAGCCCTAGCTGGCCGGCACGGATGGCGGCAACGTATCCCCCAGGACCCCCGCCGATGATCAGCACATCGTATTTATCGTGCATAGCTCGTCTCCTGGATAAACATCAAGGTCGGGGTTTCAATCAGTCGCTTGAGTTCCCGGAGAAAAGCCGCACCTGCCGCGCCATCGATGACCCGGTGATCGCAGGATAGCGATACCGTCATTTGCTGGCGCGCGACGATTTGCCCGTCGCGTACTACCGCCCGGACCTCGCCGGCGCCAATGGCGAGGATTGCGCTTTGCGGTGGATTGATGATGGCGTCAAACTGCCGGACGCCGAGCATCCCCAGATTTGACAGGCTAAAGGTCCCGCCCTGGAACTCTTCCGGCTTCAGCGTGCCCGCTTTGGCTCTGGTCACCAGCGAGTGAATTTCGTTCGATATGTCGCTAATCGATTTCCGGTTCGCCGAGCGAACAATAGGGGTAATTAGCCCGGCAGGCAGCGCAACGGCCACCGAAATGTCGGCATCCGTAAAGCGGCGGATACTTTGTGCCGCTTCATCAAACTGGATATTGACGTCAGGCACGGCCACCAGCGCCAGGGCGCAGGCCTTCACCAGCAGGTCGTTAACCGAAATCTTGACGCCGGGTACTTCGCGGTTAATTTCCTGACGAAACGCTAACAGTCGTTCCAGATCGAGTTCGACACTCAAACGGAAATGGGGAGACTGTTGCTTAGAGGTTTGCAAGCGAGAAGCGATAGCCCGCCGCATACCGGACATCGGGATGCTCTCAAAGGGTGTCGGGGCACTCTCCTGCACAGGGCTGACCGGCGGGTGCCCGTCGAGCAACAACGCCGCAGCCAGCACATCATCGCGACTCACCCGACCGCGTGAACCGCTGCTTCGGCAGTCATGCAAGTTGATACCCAGCTTGCCGGCCAGACGGCGCGCCAGCGGGGTGGCCGATACCTGGCTGTCATCGGCATGCGAGCGGGGCGCTTTGCTGCGACGAACGGGGGGCGTCGGAGAGGCCAGGCGACCGCCGGCGGCAACGATCGCGCTTTCCAGATCAGAAACAGAGATACGTTCCCCGCGCCCGCTGCCGCGGACCTTTTTCAGGTCGACACCCCAGCGGGCAGACAGTCGTAACGCATGGGGCGTGGCATTAACCTGAGTCACATCAGTCACGCCTTGCAGACTGACGGGAATGACGGTCTGCCCAACAGGGGGCTCGGGGCTGTTGGATGGCGGCGAAACAACGGAAGCTGGCTTAGCGCCTGCCTGTGCCGCTACGTCCGGCGCGGCAGCCTCCGGGCCTGGGGCTGCGGGTTTCGCCGTCGCCAGGCGGGCAACAAATTCGTCCAGTTCAGCATCGCTGACCGACGCGTCAGCCGCCAGGGCCAGCACGGCGCCTACCTGAAGCGTCTCACCCTCTCGGGCGATTATCCGGCGTAATGTACCGGCAAAAGGTGCCTCCAGCACATTGACGATTTTACTGGTTTCAATCTCACAGATTTCCTGCCCTCTGGTGAAATCGTCACCCTCCTGGATTGCCCATCGAGCGAGCAAGCCTTCCTCCATGGAAAGCCCCCACTTTGGCATTTCAAGCGTCTTGATTTCGCTCATAGGTTAATCCTCCAGCACTTGACGGACGGCGGCTTCGATACGTTCTACGCCAGGGATCCAGAGTTTTTCGAGAGCAGGGGAGAACGGGACCGGCGTGTGTGGCGGCGTCACCAGCAGAACGGGCGCTTTGAGGAAATGGAATGCCTGGGACGCAATCAGCGCCGCGACATCATGAGCAAAACCGAAGCGTGCCGCGGATTCGTCGACAATCACGACCCGCCCTGTGGAAGCCACCGATTCCAGAATACCTTCCTCATCCAGCGGCGAAATGGTTCGCGGGTCGACCACCTCGACCGAGATCCCCTCTCTGGCCAGTTTGTCCGCCACCTGGTTTGCTTTATGTACCATTGCCGACAACGCAATGATGGTGACGTCCTCCCCTTCGCGAGTGTAGTTGGCTACACCTAGCGGGATGGTATAGATCTCGTCCGGTACCTCGCCCTTGAGGTCGTACAGCATTTTATGCTCGCAGAATACCACCGGGTCGTCGTCGCGAATGGACTGGATTAACAGACCCTTGACGTCATAAGGCGTCGAGGGCACCACCACCTTCAGTCCAGGCGTGGTGGCAAAGATATTATAGGGTGACTGTGAATGCTGGGCTGCGGCAGAAAACCCCGCGCCGATCATCCCTCGCATCACCAGCGGAGCTCTGGCTTTGCCACCAAACATGTAGCGGAACTTAGCCGCCTGGTTGTACAGCGCATCGTGACTCACGCCAAAAAAATCCATGAACATCAATTCCGCGACCGGCCGCAAACCCGTCGCTGCGGCGCCGGCCGCCATACCGATGATGGCCGACTCGGTAATGGGCGTGTCGATCACCCGATCGGAGCCGAACTGCGTCCACAGCCCTTTAGTGACACCCAGCACACCGCCAAAGGCTTCTATTTTCGCCTCTTCGGGCGCATTTCCGCCATGACCACCACGCAAGTCTTCACCGATGAGCACCACGCGTTCATCGCGTTCCATTTCCTGAGCCAGGGCTTCCTTGACCGCTTCACGATAGGTTTTTATTGTCATGGTTATCACCCTCAGTATGAGACGTACACGTCTGTCAGCAGGTCTTCCGGAGCCGGGTAGGCAGCGGCGCGGGCCTTCAATACGGCATCGTTGACCAGGGCTTCTACTTCCTCGTCAATCGCCGCCAGTTCTTCCTTGGTGATATGTTGCTTGACCTTAGCGGTGAAAATCTTCAGCGGATCATGTTGTTCACGCAGGCGTTGCACTTCACCTTCCGCACGATATAGCGCGGGATCGCCCTCAAAATGACCATGCCAGCGGAAGGCTTTGGCCTCAATGACGCTTGGGCCACCGCCTTCTCGCGCACGCTTGACCGCCTCTGAGGTTGCCTCATAAACGGCAAAGAAATCGGTGCCATCGACGGTCACTGCCGGCAGGCCGAAGCCAGCGGCGCGCCGGGCGATATCACGCCCACCCACGGCGTAGTCATGGCCGGTCCCTTCGCCGTAACCGTTATTCTCGAAAATAAAGACGGCTGGAAGCTGGAGCACGACGGCCATATTGATGGCTTCAAAGACCAGGCCCTGATTAGAACCACCATCGCCCGTAAAAGAGACACCGACGTTGCCGGTTTTTAGCGTCTTTGCCGTTAGCGCGGCGCCGATGGCCAGGGGAGGGGCTCCCCCAACGATAGCGTTCGCCCCCAGCATTCCTTTCGACAGATCGGCAATGTGCATCGACCCGCCCTTACCGCGACATAACCCGCTGTCCTTACCGAATATTTCGGCCATCATGCCGTGAATGTCGCAACCTTTAGCAATACAGTGGCCATGTCCACGGTGTGTTGAACCAATAAAATCTGCGCTCGTTAAATTTTCGCAGACCCCCACCGCGATGGCCTCCTCACCGGTGTAAAGGTGAATGAAGCCCGGAATATCACCGCTGGTATTTTCCTGGTGCAACCGCTCTTCAAATGTTCTGATCTCCCGCATCTTGCGGTAAGCCTGCAATAACGCCTGTTTGCTGAGCATCGTTTAATTCTCCTCAATAAAGGTCACCCAGGCGGGGCCAACAGACAGGGCGGATAACCCTGGCCACACCCATGCAATGAATCTACGAGCGGTTAAAGGGAGTGCGAAGCCACCTTCATGGGGGGGTAGGTGGGGGTTTTCATGCTTGAGGTCAAACTTTCTAAATTTTGTGTAGCAATAAAGTTTGGCTACCCCATGTCATCCCGGGGGCTGGCGTACAATTGAAAAAAACAAAGCGAGTAGACACCACGGATGAAGCCATTGGATTTAGAAGGTCGCCAATCACCCTCACTGGTCTCCGGGCCATTGCGGCTGACGCGAGGCTTGCCGCTAATCCTGACCAAATTCGTCCCGCCTCGCTCCTCAATACAATTGCTGGAGCGCCCCCGGCTGCTTCAGCTTCTCAGTCCCGTTCAGCAGTGCCGGCTGGGCGTCGTCTGCGCCGGCGCTGGATTTGGCAAAACCACGCTGTTGGCACAATGGCATCAGCAGATGGTCGCGCAGGGGGAACGTATCGCCTGGCTGAGCCTCGATGAGGATGATGATGACGTATGGCAGTTTATTCCTTATCTGCTGCAAGCATTGCGTCCACTCTATGCTGACTGGGACGCCGATTTCTGGCGTGACATGGAAGAACAGAAGCTCTCCAGCTCCGAGCAACTGCTGGCCGGGCTCATTAACCAGCTACACTACTGCCCGCATGACGTGTACCTGATTATCGACGACTTCCACGTGATTAACGATCGTGGGGTCTATGAAGCCCTGGGGTATTTAATCAAGCATGCGCCTGCCGCCTTGCATCTGATCATTGGCAGCCGTTTCCACCCGAATCTTGCGCTGAGCCAGCTGCAGGCCCAGGACCAACTGGTGGAGATCTATGATCGAGACCTGCAATTCACGCTCGAAGAAACAAAACACTATTTTAGCCGCACGGTTGCGCTACCTCTCAGCAACCATCATGCACAGCGGCTACAGTCCGTGACAGAGGGCTGGATCGCGGGCATGAAGATCGCTTCATTGTCGGCAGAATTACAGCATGATCCCGAGCATCTGTTGCGTAATATGCATGGAGGAACACGATCCATTGCACGCTATCTGAAAGAGGTGGTACTGGATCCGCTGCCGGAAGAGGTTCTCGATTTCCTGGTGAAAACGTCCTTCCTCAGTCGGTTGAATGCCGAACTATGCAATGCAGTGACTGGACGTGATGATAGTAAAGCGATGCTGGCATGGATTGAGCGACACAACCTTTTTTTGTCAGCCCTTGACGAACAAGGCTACTGGTTTCGCTACCATCCTCTGTTGCAGGAAAATCTTCGGACCATGCTGCAGCAGAACAACGATATTGACCGCAAACAGCTACATGAATTAGCCAGTCATTGGTTCGTCGAACAGAAGCTGTGGTCTGAGGCGGTACGCCATGCGCTCAGCGCAGGCAAGCCGGTGCATAGCCCCGTGCAGGACGGCACAAGCGCTCAGTCACTGGCGGAAGAAGGGGATATCGATACTCTGATCTCATGGATGCATCATTTACCGCCCAGCACCGATCCGTCGCGCATTGACCTGCAAATTAACCTGGCCTGGGCACTGGCGCATTATTTCCACTTTGATGAGTCGAGGCAGCTGCTTGATAACCTCGATCAGATGGTACTTCATCATCGTGAGGATTTAACCCGCAGCACCTGGTGTAAATTGCGCGTTGTGCGGGCAATTTGCGAAGCCTTTGCGGAAAACATCCCGGAGAGTCTGGCTATAGTTCAGCCGTTGCTGGCCGAAGTGCCCTGCGGCGACACCTGGGTTGATGGTCTGATATGCAATATTCTCAGCTATTGCCATGTTGTTAACCAGCGCTATCACGACGCGCTGGAGGTTCAACAGCATATGCCCTCTCCGGAAAGTCCTTTAGATAATCTGTTTGTTTCGGTTTATCGCGCGTTTATTATTGCCCAGTGCCATCTTTGTCAGGGCGATCTGGGAAAAGCCGGGTGGTATGCAGAGAAAACGTTGCGCCAGGCTGAATGTTATACCGGTACCCAGTCGACCAGTGGCGCGACGCTGGCGCCGCTGCTGGCGGAGATAGCCTATGAATGTCAGAGGGGTGACTCGCCCGAGCATCTGTTAGCCGACCGGCTCGAATTCATCGACCGATTCAGTCCACCCGACGCGCTGAGTCGTTGCTATACCTATCTCGCGCGTCAGGCCTTAGATAACGATATGCCCTATGAGGGCGAGCGATTGCTGGAGCATGCGCAGCGTCTTGCGGTGTCTCGCGGCTGGCAACGGCTCCAGGCCATGTTGTTAGCCGAGCAGGTGAGGGTGCGACTGCAGCGCGGCAATTTCACCGGCGCAGAGCAACTGCAGCGACAGCTTGAACAAATGGCCGCCAGCTTCAGAATGGATGCCGAACATCCCTGCCAACGCGCCATCGTTATGTCTGCATCCCTTGGCCGCAGCCGGCTTCTTCTCGCCAGAGGCCAGGCACCGCAAGCCTGCGTTTTACTGGCTGAGATGGTCTCCGATCAGGAAAGCCGGAGGGACAGGTTAACCGCAGCGCGTCTACGTACGCTCTGGTCATTGGCCTTGTGGAACAGTGGCAAAACTGCCGCTGCGCGCACGACATTTCAGCCAGTCGTGCAGCTGGCTGAACAACAGCATCTCACGGGCCTCTTTCTTGACGCTGGCGATACCTTGCAACCTTTGCTTATCGGTATGAATGAATCCTCTTCGGCTTGGACAGAGAAAAGGGGAGTGCAGGGATCCTGGGCAGACAAGCGCGGGCCTGTAGACGGAACACCGTTTAATAGTGGAAGCCCCGATATTCCTGGCGAGCTCAGCGAGCGTGAGTTGCAGATATTACAGCTGATCGCTGAAGGTCAGATGAACAAAGAAATCGCTCGCTCCCTCGCTATTTCTGCCGAGACGGTCAAATGGCACATCAAAAACATCTACGCGAAGCTTAAAGTGAATAGCCGCACTCAAGCGATGAGCCGGGCGCTGGAGATGAAATTACTGGATTAACGGTTTGAACAGGGAGGGCCTGGGCGCAAAATATTATTAAGACGGCATTGCTCATCGCCACATGCCCTGATCGCTATGTACGATAACCTCGCCGTCCGCTTTTCTACGCCACACGGCCATCATCAGAGCGTCCAACGCGAGTTCGCGAGAGAGAGTGGCTTCATCGACCAGCCAACCACGTTACGGGCGAAGAGAACGATAACCACCGCCAGATACAGCCAGCCCTGCTAGGTGCGGATATAAGTAATATCGGTGACCCAGACCTGATTGGCCCGGACAACGGTAAACTGCCGCTGCACACGATTAGGCGCAACCACTGAAGGTCTGCCAGCGATACGACGTGGCGCTTTATAGCTGCGCACAGCTTTAATCCGGTTCAGTTGCATGATCCGACCCACCCGGTTTTTACCGCAGGTTTCCCCGATTTCGTTCAGGTCGCCATGAACCCCACGCGTACACGCCTCCGCTCAGTGAACAGGAGTCACGGACAAGCGCCAGCAGACGCTGGTTATCTTTATCCCGCGCGGAGACAGGGGTATGCAGCCACACATAAAACCCGGCGCGGGCAACACACAACACCCGACACATCGTCATGACACCCCATACAGTGCGGTGCTCATTGATAAAGCTGTACTTCAGTCGGGCTCCCTTGCAAAGTACCGCGCGGCCTTTTTCGTATGTCCCGTTCTTCCTCTGTGCGCTTAAGTTGGGCCCTGAGCTTCAGGGTCTCGCTTTCCGCTTCCAGTAAATCCCGGGCATGCTGTTCGCTGTTATCAGGCTTGATAACCTGTAGCCACTTGTAGAGGCTGTGCGCAGAAACACCCAGGCGGTCGGATACTTCGGCAACAGAATAACCGCGCTCCGTTATCTGACGGACGGCTTCTTCCTTAAATGCAGGTGTAAATCGTGGTGTGCCCATACGCTCCACCTTATAGGGCAGGAGCGTCTACCGGGGCGGGGTCAGTCCAACAGACCAGATAAGGTGCGGTTAAGAGCCTATCATGCAACGGCATGAAAACCACTCCATAAAGCGGGTAGACGTGGCGGGGCTACGAGCGCACGTTAATGGGTTAAAATGAGTTTCACATCTTCGTTAGATGTCTGTGGTTTTTGCTTACGTTGGAGGTCCATGTTTACCTCGGCTTTGGTGAGATGATGTGTTTCATCATGAGGTCTAGGTGATAAGAGAATGTGCTAATAGAAATTGCAGCATGAAAACAATGTTTAATTCACGAACTGTGGCATCATTAAGGGACAATAAGGAAAGGGCCGCTTGGCGGCCCACCTTAGCTTCAACGTATAGTGTGTCTGATTAGCAGCAGAGACCAAACTTATCGCGAACGTTTGTCCTCGTTTGTTTCAAAAGCCAATGCTGAAAGCATTGTGATTCATTAATTTTTGAAATTTTCAAAAATTAACTTCGCAGTTAAAGCTTCAAAATACTACAACTATTCATAGGGGGTTCGCAACTCTTTTCTGTAAAGAATTTGCTCGAGGTTTTTATTTCCTAGCCAGTTAAAAAACACCACCTTACCTCTGAAAAAATTGATAGTCTGCTGTATTTCAGCCGTTGGCTTCGCTTTTTTCCCTGAAGGAAAAAAAGCTCTATAGGCTTTAATTTTATATTTATCATCAAGAACAGGACAAGATAATACATCGGATATCAACAATGTCATTTCGCAAACATTTTTATTGCTTGCATTATCTATGAATTTATCAAGTATCATATTCTCGATCTTTTCAATAAGATCCGCACAATCATTCCGCCCATGTATATAATACAAAATACTGCAAATTACAAAATAACTTAACCCCTCAGAGTCATTCATTCTAGAATCAATGAAATCAATCAAATAACTTTGATCGAAATAATATTCACCGCCCAATTCCTTTAAAGCGATAAGAATATTAGAAAACTCAACATATCCACCACCTGAATAACTAAGAATATTCTTCAAAGACAATGCAACTTCATCCAAAAGATTTTTCTTTAATATCTCTTTGATATCATCATCGAATCTCTCAGCAAATGCATTTACTTCTAATATTATTTGACAAGCTACATATGTTGGTCTAACTCTATTATCCATGGAGTAAACAAAAAAAAATAACTTCTAATTGTACAGATATGAATCTCATTAGTTTTAAATATCTTTTTTCATCATAAGTATAGAGAGATAGTATTTTTAACAATGAAAATAATTTTTTCTTCAATGCCATTAATAGATAACTCGAAACTTGGTCAAAAGTTATTTCATTTCTTTTAATAACAACTTTTATAGATTTTATAATTTCTCCAGCACGGCTGAATTTTTTCTTTCTTTTATCTAACAAAAAAACACTATCTATTTTCTCTAAGTCACCTTCCTTATTTTTTATAGAAATTAATCTATTAATTTCATACATTGATTCGACATCTACAATATCACTATATACGTCGTCAATGACTTGCTTCAATTCATATTTTGCTATCGTTAACCCTGTAATAAATGGTCTTGCAGTTGTTTCTTTTTTTGATTCATTCAAATAAAGCTTATAATGTTCTAGTTCAGAAGATAGTACCATTTCAATCTTTGAGAGATTAATCTCATCAGAAACAAAGATAAAATAGTCATCAACATATCTTTTAATTACATAATCGTCATTAAAATTAAGATTAAACAACTTTCTCAACTTCTCAATGATGTTTAAATCTATTCTTTGCAGAATGATTTCCGCATAGATTCTTGAAACCTCAGGGCCGATCAATATTCCATTCGTCTCCCCATGATTAAAATCTCTGAAAAGTTTATCAAGAGCCCCCTCAAAATGAGTACTATCCGTATTCTCTTTTGCATATTTTTTATTTTTAACAGCCCAAGCTAAACTATGAGTGTAAATATGTGAAAAACATTTAGATATATCAAACTTCACCATGTATTCGTACTTCCTTTCAAGGCGGTGAAATTCAAAAGATTCATAGAATTTATAAAGAAAAGGATATTTCTTATAAGAAAAATATGATGAAGCAGTCTGACTTTGCAAGTCGAAGCCGTCGACCACTAAATCAACCCCCCCATCTTTTAATCTAACCCTATCCTTTAAGAAGTCTTTTTCATAATAGTAAGTTCCGATCTTATTGGGATATCTTAGAGAAATATCACTTCTGGAACATAAATGAATTATAAAGTGTTCATATTGCTTATAAAAATGACATATTTTGAGTTGATGTGCCGGATGTATAATTGCCAAGCTACGGAAGTTCGCTTGGCCTTTTTTTATTTTGTATGTGTACGGAACAGTAGTTTTAAAATTTTCATATGAGAATAAGTCCTTGAATTCGCATGGCAAATCATCCCTGCTTATAATATGATAAAAATCTTCATTAGAAAAAAGGATAGGAACTTCATAAGGTAATACGTCGGTTAGTAGAACCCTATTATAATCACCTTTTTTTATTTTTATTTTCATTTACCAACATCTCCTTATGTCATTTATCTCTTTAAAAGTAAAACTTACTTTTCTTCTATTATTAAAACCACTCAAAAAAGAATACTTCCTTAATGATCTTAATAAGTCTCTATCTCCCTTGTTTATTAATTGACTTCCTAAGCTACCACGGCATGAAAATAACATTTTATTTTTAAATAAATCTAAAATTTTAAGTTGATCATACGATCTGATATGCAAGTAGTTATAATACACACCACTATATAGTGGCGAGCTTTCTTCATCAGAAACTTTTTTAGCCTTTTCAAGTATAACATTAGAAGTAAGAAACTTTATTCTTTTCTCCAAAAGAGCGAAATTATTCGTATTGCAATAATCTTTTAAAGAAAGAACAATTTTTCTTTTTAATTTAAGTATTTTCTTTTTTGAAATTGTAACTTTAACATCTCGCTTATCAGAAGCTTTTATTTTCCCGCTTCTAACACAAAAACAATACCCTAAATAATTGAACTCATTGGCCACCATCCCTTTTTCATTATTATGGATATCTATTTCTCTGCATTTTGAAATGTTAAAGTCTAGATTTTCTGGCAAAAATCCCTTAAAGAAATTTTGAAAATCATTTATTTTCTCACACGTAAAAATAATAATATCATCTACATAGCGTGCATAGTAGAAAACACTTTTAGTACGTTTAACCTTATCATCAAAATCTTCAAGATAAAGCTCAGCCATGGTGGCACTTAAACCGATTCCTCTTGGAACACCTGACTCAGTAGATAGGTGAGATAACTCAAAAAAACGCTTTATCAACCTTTTCGTTTTATAGGAAACAATTGAGGATTTTGCTATTTTGTCCAAAATTTTATTTTTATTAATACTTTCGTAAAAATCTTTAATATCTAACTTATATACAAAAAAGGGGACAGGTTCTTCAAGCATGCAGATGACATGTCTTACAATATCATTTCTATCTGATTGTTTGACACCATAGATTCTCTTGAGATTATCATTTGCTTTCCTTAAAGCTAGTATGTCTTTGAATTCATTGGGGATAATAACCTTTTTATTATTTATGCTTGCAAAGGAAAACTTGCCAAAACTAAACTTATCGTCATTTATGATTTGTGATAATTTTATCATTTCACTTTCATAATCTTCCCTATCAATATTTCTGAGGAATTTTTTAGGATCTTCTTTATACAAAAGTCTCAAAAGGTTTCTTGGCGAGAATGTTTGATCCAGCATTATTCATCCTAATATCTTTTCTGAGTGCCAATTTAACATTTATTTGCGTTTTGAATAGTAAACAGCATGGTTATAAACGTCTCGGATTTTATTCTTGTCGCTGTGAGCAAGTTGCATATCAATCCATGTAGACTCACATCCATATTCATGTAAAATCGTTGACATCGTGTTTCTAAATCCGTGCCCAGTCACTTTTCCTCCATATCCAATACGCTTGATCAACTGGTTGATGCTAGCCTCACTCATAGGCTTGTTCGGATTGATATGTCCCGGAAAAACATAACGATAGTTCCCTGACATGATCTTCAGTTCATTGAGTAAATCTAACGCCTGAGTCGACAATTGCACAAGATGTGACCTGCGCATTTTCATCCTTTCAGTAGGAATTTCCCAAATTGCGTAATCCAGATCAAATTCTTGCCATAATGCTGCACGTAATTCAATGGTTCTCACACCCGTAATCATAAGTAATTTCGTAGCAACTTGTACAAGCCGACTGCTTGCGTAACTGTCTAAGGCTCGTAGAAAATCTGGTAGCTCACCAACTTTTAGGAATGGAAAATGATTAGATTGATGTACTTCGAGGGCGCTAGAGAGATCTGCAGCAAGATTAAACTCAGCTCTCCAAGTAGCTATGGCATAACGAAACACTTCTGAACAGCGCTGTCGCGCTTTGCGCATCTTCTCTAACGCCCCGCGTTTTTTCAATTTTGCGCAGCACATTAAGCAGCTCCAGCGGTTTAATCTCTCCCACTTTCCTTGTTCCAACATAAGGGAAAGTGTTGTTTTTAAACGCTTCCATGATGTCAGAGGCATATCCTGCCGACCATTTGGCAGACTTCATTTTGTGCCACTCGGTCGCTATCTTTTCGAACGCGCTTTCAGACTCGGTTTGCAAAGCAATCTTCTGCTCTTTTCGAATCTCGCTCGGATTCTTTCCTTCGGCGACCAGTTTTCGGGCATCGTCGCGACGAGAACGAGCATCTGCAAGTGTGAGCGTCGGGTACACACCAAGCGAGATCATTTTTGGTTTACCGGCAAAACGATAGCGGAACCGCCAGCTCTTGCTTCCATTAGGTTCTATAAGCAATGACAGCCCTTGCCCATATCCAAGCGTATAGGCTTTAGCTACAGGCTTAGTGCAGTGAATCTGCATATCATTGAAAGGCGTGTGTATAGGAATCCATGACCGAACAAGGACATATACACAATCCTAAATACATTAAGTATATGATTTACTTGAAAATTACGGACGGAGATGGACTGAAGAGCAGTAAAATCTTTATAAATCAGGGTAGTTATGGATAAACACGGACGTTGGGGGAAGTTGAAATGGTGCCGATAATAGGAGTCGAACCTACGACCTTCGCATTACGAATGCGCTGCTCTACCAACTGAGCTATATCGGCCCTGCAAGAGGTGTTCACGAGCGTGAATCACGAGGCAAAAGGTTAGAACTTAGCGGGCGATGCGTCAATAGCCAGTGGAATCAACTGCCTATTTTTGCATCGCCCGTTCTCATTTACGCACGAATAGTATCGTCGCCGAAACCAATCCACTTATAGGTGGTTAACGCTTCCAGCCCCATCGGGCCGCGAGCGTGCAGCTTCTGGGTGCTGACCGCCACCTCCGCGCCAAGGCCGAACTGGCCGCCGTCGGTGAAGCGCGTGGAGGCGTTCACGTAGACGGCGGAAGAGTCCACTTCATTGATAAAGCGGTTGGCGTTACGCAGGGTGCGGGTCAGGATAGCGTCGGAGTGCTGGGTGCCATGTTCGCGGATATGGGCGATAGCCTCATCCATATCGGCCACCACTTTGACGTTCAGATCCAGCGACAGATACTCGTCGTCATACTGCTCCGCTTTCACCGGCTCGACCTTCGCCGGGCCGTTCTGCAGCGCGGGCAGGGCGGAAGGGGCGGCGTGCAGGGTGACGCCGCTCTCGGCCATCTGCTTGCTCAACGCCGGCAGGAAGGTGTCGGCGATGTTGCGGTGCACCAGCAGCGTTTCCACGGTATTGCAGGTGCTCGGCCGCTGGGTCTTGGCGTTGACGATGATCTTCAGCGCGGGGGCGATCTCGGCGGTTTCATCCACGAAGATATGGCACACGCCAATCCCACCGGTGATCACCGGGATCGTTGACTGCTCACGGCATAGCTTGTGCAGGCCCGCGCCGCCGCGAGGGATCAGCATATCGATGTATTTATCCATCTTCAGCATTTCGCCCACCAGCGCGCGATCCGGGCTCTCGATAGCCTGTACCGCGGCGGCCGGCAGACCGCACTCCTGCAGCGCCTGCTGGATCACCTTCACCGTGGCGGCGTTGGTGCGCCAGGTCTCTTTCCCGCCGCGCAGGATCGCCGCGTTGCCGGTTTTCAGGCACAGGGAGGCGACGTCGACCGTCACGTTGGGACGCGCTTCATAAATCACGCCAATCACCCCCAGCGGGACGCGGCGACGTTCAATACGCAGACCGCTGTCCAGCAGCCCGCCGTCGATCACCTGGCCGACCGGATCGGCCAGATTGCACACCTGGCGCACATCGTTGGCGATGCCGCTCAGACGCGCCGGGGTCAGCGCGAGGCGATCGAGCATCGCTTCACTCAGGCCATTGGCGCGAGCTTCGGCTAAATCTTCCGCGTTGGCGCGCAGAATATCGTCGGTCTGCGCTTCCAGATAATCGGCGATCTTTTCCAGTACCTGATTCTTTTCCCGGCTGGAGAGTAACGCCAGCTGCCAGGAGGCCGCTTTGGCGGCAATGCCCATTTGTTCCAGCATTTTCAGCTCCTTAACGGATGATCATATCATCGCGGTGGACGGCCACCGGGCCGTATTCATAGCCCAGAATGGCATCGATTTGCTGCGAGTGCTGGCCGGCGATAAGGCGCAGCGCATCGCTGTTGTAGCGGCTGACGCCGTGAGCGATGTCGCGTCCTTCGCTATTGCGGATGCGGATCACTTCGCCGCGGGAGAAGTTGCCGCTGACGATTTTGATCCCTTTTGGCAACAGCGAGCTGCCTCTTTCGAGGATCGCCTGGGTCGCGCCCGCATCGACGGTGATTTCCCCCGCTGGCGGCGCGCCGAAGATCCAGCGCTTACGGTTCTCCAGCGGAGACTCCTGGGCGTGGAAGCAGGTACCTACCGGCAGGCCTGCCATCGCATGGCCGATGACGTCCGGGCGGTTCCCGGCGGCGATGATGGTATCAATCCCCGCCCGGCAGGCGACGTCCGCGGCCTGCAGCTTGGTGCCCATGCCGCCGGTGCCAAGTCCGGAGACGCTATCGCCGGCGATGGCGCGCAGCGCGTCGTCGATGCCGTAGACGTCTTTAATCAGCTCCGCCTGCGGGTTGCTGCGCGGGTCGGCGGTGAACAGGCCTGGCTGGTCGGTTAACAGCAGCAGCTTATCCGCCCCGGCGAGGATCGCGGCCAGCGCGGAGAGATTGTCGTTATCGCCCACTTTGATTTCCGCGGTGGCGACGGCGTCGTTTTCGTTAATGACCGGGACGATGCTGTTATCCAGCAGCGCGCGCAGAGTGTCGCGGGCGTTGAGGAACCGTTCTCTGTCTTCCATGTCGGCGCGGGTCAGCAGCATCTGGCCAACGTGAATGCCATAGATAGAAAACAGCTGTTCCCACAGCTGGATCAGACGGCTTTGTCCCACCGCCGCCAGCAGCTGCTTGGAGGCGATGGTGGCGGGCAGTTCCGGGTAACCAAGGTGCTCGCGCCCGGCGGCAATGGCCCCGGAGGTCACGATGACAATACGGTGTCCCATGGCGTGCAACTGTGCGCACTGGCGCACAAGCTCGACGATATGGGCGCGGTTCAGGCGACGGGACCCGCCTGTTAAAACACTGGTGCCCAGTTTTACCACCAGCGTCTGGCTTTCACTCATGATTCTCTGCCGTTCAAAAGGAATATCGATATCGAGCTGATGTTGTAGCAGGAGTCGGCCCGCTTGCCAACACCCGGGGCGGCGGGCGCGCCATTTTATTGCGCGGGATCGGGCATTCTGGAGAGGGAATGTGACAAAAATATGTCAGATACATTTAAATACCCTTTTTTATAAAAAGTTCCATCTTGTCATAAATATTTAATATCCCGGCGTTAAAAAACCTCCAGTTTTTGATGGGCGAGCGCCCGCAATTGAATAGCGCGTATAAATAAATCACCAGGACTGAATAATGAAAAAGAGTACTCTGGCATTAATGATGATGGGCTTTGTGGCTTCAACAGCGACGCAGGCAGCGGAAGTTTATAATAAGAACGCGAACAAGCTGGATGTGTACGGCAAGATCAAAGCCATGCACTATTTCAGCGACTATGACAGCAAGGATGGCGATCAGACCTACGTGCGTTTCGGTATTAAAGGCGAAACGCAGATTAACGACGACCTGACCGGCTATGGCCGTTGGGAATCTGAATTCTCCGGTAACAAAACCGAGAGCGACTCCAGTCAGAAAACCCGTCTGGCGTTCGCCGGCGTGAAGCTGAAGAACTACGGCTCCTTCGATTACGGTCGTAACCTTGGCGCCCTGTACGACGTGGAAGCCTGGACCGATATGTTCCCGGAATTCGGCGGCGATTCCTCTGCCCAGACCGATAACTTTATGACCAAGCGCGCCAGCGGCCTGGCGACCTACCGCAACACCGACTTCTTCGGTCTGGTGGATGGCCTGGATCTGACCCTGCAGTACCAGGGTAAAAACGAAGGCCGTGAAGCGAAGAAACAGAACGGCGACGGCGTCGGCACCTCGTTAAGCTATGATTTCGGCGGCAGCGACTTCGCCGTCAGCGCAGCCTACACCAGCTCCGACCGTACCAACGATCAGAACCTGCTGGCCCGCGGCCAGGGTTCGAAAGCGGAAGCCTGGGCGACCGGCCTGAAATATGACGCCAACAATATCTACCTGGCGACCATGTACTCTGAAACCCGCAAGATGACCCCGATCAGCGGCGGCTTTGCCAACAAAGCGCAGAACTTTGAAGCGGTGGCGCAGTATCAGTTCGACTTCGGTCTGCGTCCGTCCCTCGGCTATGTGCTGTCGAAAGGGAAGGATATCGAAGGGGTGGGGAGTGAAGATCTGGTTAACTACATCGACGTGGGCCTGACCTATTACTTCAACAAAAACATGAACGCCTTCGTGGATTACAAAATCAACCAGCTGAAAAGCGATAACAAACTCGGCATCAACGATGACGACATCGTCGCGCTGGGTATGACCTACCAGTTCTGATTAACCGCAGAACTACCCGCCGCAGCCCTGGCTGCGGCTTTTTTTTAGCGGCGATTCTTCGCCAGATGCAGGGTGTCGCTGTTCATGGTGATCTGCGCGTTATACTCCTTCGGCAGACGACGCGCCTGATAGAACGCCGATTCCCAGTAAGGGTTGTCCAGCGAAGAGCGCATCACGCCCTGGCTGCTCGAGGCGTGAAGGAAATTATGATCGGTATCGTAAAAGCCAACGTGCATCCCGGCCCGGGTGCGGAAGAACACCAGATCGCCGGGACGTAAATCCCGCTTATTGACCCGCACGCCCATGTGCAGCAGCTCGCGGGTGGTGATCCGCTCCATCGGCAGGTTAAAGCGATCCTTCAGCGTGCGCCAGACGAAACCCGAGCAGTCGACGCCGCTTTGTTCAGTACCGCCCCATTCATAGGGGGTTCCCTGCCAGGTGTGCATCTGATCATGCAGGGCCGCCACCACCGGGATCAGATCGTCCGACCCGCTATCAATGGTCATATCCGCATGAGATTTTGTGTTCTTTGCCTGTTTCGGTGAGGAGGAGCATCCTGCCAACAACAAAAAAGGAATTAAAAAGAGAGCATGCGTCAGTTTTGGCTTCATATCGTTATTTTCGAAGTAGCAAGCAGACTGCTTTGTTTTATAGCCGATTAAAAACCACGGCTGAATAAGCCGAGGCCGCCTTTACGTTTATTTACGATTAAAAATAAACAACCTCGGGCTGGATCAGCCATAAAGGGCAGTTGTCACTCCGCAACGGTCTGTGCCAGGATGCTGACAGGAACATTTCACGAGGCATTCCATGACGCATTACGCCATCTCTAGCGAGACTTTGCCCGGCGCCGCTTTCGACGCGGGGTGGATGACGTCTGCGCCTCATCATCGCTTCGCCACGCTCTGCCCACCGCCTCCCCCTCCAGACCGGGTAGTTTTCGGCGCTTAACGCCGTCTTTAGCAGGCGCTTACCTGCCGGTATGACGCTTCCTTGTGTTTGACGTTCTGGAGCATGCTATGCACGTTCGCTATTCTCTGCTCGCCTCGCAGGCGACAACGGCCCTTTTTGTGCTGCTGTGGGGCAGCGCGGCCATCTTCACCCGCTGGGGACTGGATAACGCCTCGCCGATGGCGCTGCTGGTCTTTCGTTTTCTGGTTGCCCTGGTCGCGCTGGCGCCGCTGGCTATCGTCCGTCGGCGCTGGCTGCCCGCGCCGGGCACCCGCCTGCAGACAGCTGTCACCGGACTGATGCTGATTGGCGGCTATTCGGTCTGTTACTTCGAGGCGATGGCCAACGGCGTGACGCCGGGACTTATCGCCACCATCATGGGGATTCAGCCCATCCTTACGCTTTGCGTGGTGGAGCGCCGCCTGCAGGGGCGGCGGCTGTCAGGACTGCTGCTTGCCCTGGCGGGGCTGGTGCTATTGGTGTGGCGCAGCCTGGCGGCCTCGCCGATGGCGACGGTGGGGATCCTGTTTGCGCTGGCGGCGCTGCTGCTGATGACCTTTGGCGCGCTGTGGCAAAAGCGCAGCCGTCAGGCGCCGGCGGATGTCCTGCCGCTGCAGTATGCCGTTAGTCTGGGGCTGTGCCTGCTGATTGCCCCGGTCAGCGGCTTCCAGTTTACCGTTAACGCCGGGTTGATTATTCCGGTGCTGTTTCTCGGACTGCTGATTTCGGTGGTCGCCCAGCTACTGCTGTACCGTCTGCTGAGCGCGGGAAATATCGTCAATGTCACCAGCCTCTTTTATCTGGTGCCAGCGATCACGGCGCTGCTGGATTATCTGCTGCTGGGCAACCGGCTGCCGGCGGCGGCGATGATCGGTATGATGGCGATCGTCGGCGGGATCGTGCTGGTGTTCCGCACAGCGAAGGTCCGCGCCGGCTGATGGCGAGCCGGGCGCTGCGGCGTCCGGTTCATTTTCCTGTCATCTTTTTTACGCATGCTCCCGGCAGCTTATTTTGACCAGTAAGGGAAAGTATCATGGGCAACACGCTGACGATTTTTGATCTCGATAACACCCTGATACAGGGCGATAGCAGTACGGTCTGGAGCCAGTTTATGGTTCGCGAAGGGCTGGCGACGCAGAAGGGGTATCTTGCCCGCGAGGCGCGGCTAATGGCGGATTATGACCGGGGAGAGATGAATATCGCCGATTATGTGGCCCTGATCCAGGCGCCGCTGGCCGGAATACCGAAGTCGGACGTTGACGCGCTGGTGGCCCGCTGCGTGCGCGAGGCGATCCTGCCCCGGGTCTATCCGCAGGCGTGGGAGCTCATTCGTCGTCTGCGGGCCGAGGGAGAGCAGATGCTGATTATCTCCGCCTCGGTTAGCCTGCTGGTGCAGGCGGTGGCCGCCGCGCTGGAGATCGATCAGGCGCTGGGTATTGACGTGGCGATGGTCGACGGCGGCTACAGCGGGGTCATTGCCGGGATCCCCAGCTATCAGCAGGGGAAGGTGGCGCGTCTGGCGCAGTGGCGCGAGGCGCATCCGCAGTATGACGGCGAGGTGACTTTCTATACCGATTCCATTAACGATCTGCCGCTGTGCCTGCATGCGGATCGCGTGCGGCTGGTCAATCCCTGTCCGCAGCTGCAGGCGGCCGGTGCCGGATACGGCTGGCCGGTGCTGAGCTGGCGGCTGGAATAGCGGAGCGGATAAATTTTTCTACAGGCCTGTGGGTTCAGTCGTCCCAGTCCGGATAAACCCTGTAGGCCGGGTAAGGCGCAGCCGCCACCCGGCATAAAAGCAGCTCCGTACCTGATGCCATCGCCCGGCGGCGCTGCGCTTGCCGGGCCTACAGACAGTCGGAGCCGGACGAGTAGGCCGGGTAAGGCGCAGCCGCCACCCGGCAATAAAGCGGCTCCGTGCCTGATGGCATCGCCCGGTGGCGCTGCGCTTACCGGGCCTACGATGTGTCAGCCTGTGAGAGGGCCCTGTAGGCCGGGTAAGGCGCAGCCGCCACCCGGCGAAATATCGGCGCAATCGGAAATGTCCCTGCCCGCGCTGCGCTTAGCAGGGCTACAGCTTCTATGTTACTTCCGGGCCGATTGCGCTCCCGGTTAATTGTCTGCGTTATGGCAGTCATGGCGCAGGGAGCGCACAGGGGGCGGCCAGTCGCCGCCGCCCCCTGTACCCCCGGGCTCCGGCCAGCAACATCGCCACTGCGTGGTGCCTTCGACTTATCCCTGCAGGCTTCGGGTCGGGCCGAGGCAGCGTCCCTGCAAAACACGGCCCTCAGCCCGCATCCATGCGGGCTGCCCCGGCCTTCCGGGAACGTCTCAGCGATGTTGAGGCCGCCAGCCCCGGCAGTTTCAGCAGCCCCTGCGCCAGCGGTGATTTGGGGCTGTAGGCCGGGTAAGGCGCAGCCGCCACCCGGCATAAAAGCAGCTCCGTGCCTGATGCCATCGCCCGGCGGCGCAGTCCAAGTTGCTTGCCGGGCCTGGAGACAGTCAGAGCCGGACGAGTAGGCCGGGTAAGGCGCCAGCCGCCACCCGGCACAAAGGCGCTAGCGTTTGTCCTGGTACAGCGGCACCACGGCGCCGCCGATATAGCGACGGCGCAGCCAGGCGGAGAGGGTATCCATGATCATCACCACCGCCACCAGCAGCAGGGTGATAAACATCACCACATCCCAGTTCCACAGACGCATATTCTCGGCATAGATAAGCCCGATACCGCCGGCGCCGACGAAGCCCAGCACCGCCGCGGAGCGGGTGTTGGATTCAATCTGATACAGGCTAAGCGCGAGGAAGGTCGGGAACGACTGGGTAAAAATGCCAAAGCGATGCTTTTGCAGGCCGTTCGCGCCCACGGCGGTCAGCCCGCGCCCGGGAGATCGGTCCACGGCTTCGTGACCTTCCGCGTACAGCCGTCCCAGCAGGCCGGTGTCCTGCATGATGATCGCCAGCACCCCTGCCAGCGGCCCGAGGCCTACCGCGCGTACAAAAATCAACCCCCAGATAGCCATGTCGATCCCGCGCAGCACATCAAACAGGCGGCGCATCAGCAGGGCGAGGGTCCCCAGCACCACGCCGCGCATGATGTTGCGGGCGGCGAAGAAGGAGAGCAGCAGCGCCAACACCGTGGCGGTCAGCGTCCCGGCGAAGACGATGGCCAGGGTGACGCCGATTTGCGTAAAGTAATAGCCGAACGGCCAGTTCCAGAAGTCGTGCCAGACGAACATCCGCGCCAGGTAGCGGCCAATCTGCTGCAGGCCGGTGGTCAGCTGCTCGCCGCTGATACCAAACTGCAGAAAAAACCAGACGTAATAGAGCAGGCAGGCTAGCGCCACCAGCCCGACGTAGAGCAGGTAGCGCCCCTGGACCTGATAGAGCTGCTTATGCTGCCGCCGGCTGGCGGCGAGATCCGGTTGCATGTGCCAGACGCTCATTTCTTACCCTCCAGTACCCACAGGCGCAGACGACCGGACAGCATGTCCAGCGCCGACACCACCAGAATGATCAGCAGCAGGGTGATGCTCACCTGATCGTAGCGGTCGAGCTTGATGTTGGTCATCAGCTCCTGGCCGATGCCGCCCGCGCCCACCAGCCCGAGAATGGTCGACGAGCGGAAGTTGATTTCAAGTCGCATAAAGCCATAGGAGAGAAACAGCGGTTTCACCTGAGGCCACAGGGCGAAGCGAATTTTCTGCAGCGGGGACGCGCCGCAGGCCGCCAGGCCGCGTACCGGTTTGTTTTGCGCGCTTTCCACCGCCTCGTAGAACAGTTTGGTCAGGCTGCCGACGGTATGCAGCATCAGCGCCAGAAAGCCCGGGATCGCGCCGATGCCGAACGCCATCACAAAGATCACCGCCCACGCCAGCTCGGGCATGGTGCGCAAAAACGCCACCAGCACGCGAATGGCAAAGCGCACCGGCGCCGGGGACCAGGCGTTATTGGCGGCAAGAAACGCGAAAACCGTGGCGATGGCGACTGCCACCAGGGTCGAGGCCAGCGCCAGCTGCAGGGTTTCCCAGATCAGCGGCAGCTGGATCGGCAGGCGATAGCCCCACCAGGCCAGCGACCCTTTGGTCTGCACATCGGCGAACAGGTTGCCAGCGCTCAGGGGCGGAATGGTCTCTGCCATATAGTCAAAGAAGTGGGGCAGCGAGTGCCAGATAGTCAGCAGATTAAATTCCGCGGCGCTGCCAGCGGCAAAATAGAGCGCCAGCAGCAGCAGCGACCAGCAGACGGCATCGCGCTTTTGCCGCGAGCGTACCTGCTGGTAATAGCGTTCAAATTCGGTGTGGGTTGTCTTCATGCGTCGGGGATCTTCAACGTAGCGCCGCCGCTTACCCTGGGGCAGGCAGGCGGCGTTGAGGCAGGATTAACGCGCGCTCACCAGCTCGCGTTTCATATCAATAATCTGCTGGAAGTCAGCCACGCTGCCCGGGCCGATGTGCTGAGTACCGCCCATCGCTTTGATAAAGCAGGCGTGATCCTCGGTGTCCAGCTTTTTCACTGCCGCCACGACCTTCGCCTTAAAGTCCGCCGGCAGCGCATTGCTCACCAGGATCGGGCCGTTCGGGATCAGCGGCGATTGCCAGATAATGCGGATCTGCTTCATCAGATCCGGATGATCCATGCGAATCAGGCGGTTGAACGCGCCGGTAGTGTAGCCGGTGTTGTGATCGCCAACCATCGAGGCCCACGTGACCGCGCCCGCGAACTGGCCATTCAGCACGCCGAGGATGTCCTGCTCATGGCCGCCGGAGAAGGTGACGCTGGAGAAGGTGTTGTTGTATTTATTGTCGGCGTTACCGCCAAATTTTTCTTTAAACGCATGGTTAGGGATCAGATACCCGGAAGTGGAATCCGGATCGGCGAAGCCGAAGGCTTTGCCTTTTAAATCGTCCAGCGTTTTGTACGGGGAGTCGGCTTTGACGATCACCACTGAGTGATAGCCGCGAGACTGATCTTTGTCGTCCACGGCGATGCCGACGATATCCACCGCTTTCGGATTATTGAGATAAACCGAGGCGTAGGAGGAGGGGGACATGCTCAGCACCACGTCGACTTTGCCCCCCAGCAGGCCCTGGATCACCCCGGAATAGTCGGAAGAGTTGCGCAGTTTGGTATCCACGTTCAGCTCTTTATCGAGGAAGGCCTTCACGCACTGGTTATCGCCGATTTGCTGGGTGGCGTTCTGGCCGCCGAGAATGCCCAGATTGAGCTCTTTCGGCTGCGCCGCCGCTGCCTGCCATGCCATCATCATGCCCGCGACCATTGCGGATAAACGAACTGCGCCAGTCATATATTTTTTCATTATATTGCCCGTGTGAGTGAAATTAATGCAATTGGCTAACTTCATCGCCGTACAGCCGCTGCAGCACATCCTGCGTCAGCCGGGAGGGGTGATCGTCAAAAATAAGCTGGCCGCTGGCGACGCCGATAACCCGGGTGCAGTAGGCCCTGACCAGCTCCACCGAATGCAGGTTTACCATCACGCTGATGCCCTGCTCGCTAATCTCGCGCAGCACATCCATGATGCGCTGAGTGTTTTTCGGATCCAGCGAGGCGACAGGCTCGTCGGCCAGCAGGATCCCGGGGTTTTGCATCAGCGCCCGGCAGATCGCCACCCGCTGCATCTGCCCGCCGGAGAGGTTCTCCGCCCGCTGCAGCGCGTGCGGCAGCATGTTCATCCACTCAAGCAGCGCAATGGCGCGCGCCCGGTCAGCTGCGGGAAAGATTTTAAACAGCGATTTCAGGGTTGAAGTCTGGCTGAGGCGGCCCAGCAGGACGTTGGTGAGCACGTCGAGGCGCGGCACCAGGCAGAAGTCCTGAAAAATCATTCCGCAGTGGCTACGCCAGGCATTGAGCGCGCGGCCTTTCAGCTGTGAGACATCGTGCGGGGTACCGACTTCCGGGTAGCTAAGAATTTCTCCGCCGCTGGCGCTGTGGGTGCCGTTGAGGACATGCAGGAGCGTCGATTTACCGGCGCCGGAGCGGCCAATGACCCCGACCATTTCCCCGGCGTGCAGATCAAAGCTGATGCCGTCCAGCACTTTGTGCTGGGCTTGATAAGCTTTACTCAGATTACGCACGCTTAAGACCTTCCGCTGCCGGCCGGCAGCGAGATCAGTGAACGGCTGGAAATCAGTTTCGGCCACCGCGGCAAGAGAGCTGTTCATAAGAGTGTCCAGGTTCGTCATTAACTGGCCACTATTAATAGGTCTTTATATGAAATTTCGATGACGGTATTGCGAACAAAGCGTGAACTGGCGTGAAAGAGCGACGGCCAGCGGCTCAACGCGTGCGGCATGCCGGCGGCTGGCGAAGCGCCGAAAAGCCGCTATGCTTTGGAGGACGCGGAGACAGACCGGTTCGTAGGCGTAGGCAGTCTTCGGCAATCTTCGCTTAATCTTGATGAAGAAGACTGTTTAATCGAATAGATAATGCGTCTGCCTTTGTTTAGCATTCAACATCCCGCATGTATTAACATATACATAACTATTTTGTGCGGCAGGTTAATCTATTCATTAGTCTTATGTGTTGGTGAATCATCCTGGTTTTTGTTTATTTGTAGATTTATATCCTTTCTTTTGTGCTAAATCCGGTTTATTTGATAAGCCATTCAAGAGTTCCATTAAGAATATTCCTAACATAATAGGGCGAAGATCCTGGATAATATAAAGCGCAGATAAGAATTGACGGTTATATTACCAATAACCTTATGAAAATAAATGTCTTTTTCTGGCGCTCAAAAATTTGATATTTTCAGTTTTTGTAAATATTGACCTGGGCGCGAAATTCATTGCCTTTCCGCATGTTGACACTCCATAGGAAAAAACTTAAATTCAACGCCAAGCAGAAAATAATTATAGTTTAATCCCCGCTTATCCAATATTGATAAGTAATGCGTGTCTTATTTAATGGCGATTTATTAAAGGAAACGAATACGCCAGTAAACTTTATAGGCCTGGCAAGCAGTGACGTTGTAAAAATGATTACTTCAAGGACTATGAGGTTAAAAACTATATGGAATATAAAAGCTGTTCCGATAAGTATATTTGGTCTGCCGATGACTCCTATTTCTATAAAGGACTGTCCGAACTGATTGTAGACATCGACGAATTAATTTATCTCTCACTGGAGAAAATCAGAAAAGATTTTGTGTTTATCAATCTCAATACGGCTTCATTAAACGAATTTATCAGGCGCGACAGCGAATGGCTATCCGCGGTAAAGGGGAAACAGGTCGTATTGATTGCGGCCAGGAAATCAGAGGCCTTAGCGAACTACTGGTATTACAATAGCGATATTCGCGGGGTGGTATATGTTGGTCTGAGTCGCGATATTCGAAAAGAACTGGCCTATGTAATTAATGGCAGGTTTCTCCGCAAAGATATTAAGAAAGATAAAATTACAGATCGGGAAATGAAAATTATCCGCATGACCGCCCAGGGCATGCAGCCGAAATCGATCGCCAGAATTGAAAATTGTAGCGTGAAGACAGTGTATACCCATCGGCGTAATGCTGAGGCCAAACTGTATTCCAAAATATATAAGTTAGTTCAGTAACACCCAGGCAATTCTGTTTTTTAAATGGTTCACCGGGACATCATGTCCTTAATTCAACTCAGGATGAAAAAGCGATGAAAAAAAAGGTTCTGGCAATAGCTCTGGTAACGGCGTTTACCGGTATGGGCGTGGCGCAGGCTGCTGACGTAACGGCTCAGGCTGTAGCGACCTGGTCTGCGACCGCTAAAAAAGACACCACCAGCAAGCTGGTTGTGACCCCGCTCGGCAGCCTGGCGTTCCAGTACGCCGAAGGCATTAAAGGCTTTAACTCGCAGAAAGGTCTGTTTGACGTGGCGATTGAGGGGGACACAACGGCGACCGCCTTTAAGCTGACCTCGCGTCTTATCACCAACACCTTAACCCAGCTGGATACCTCCGGCTCCACGCTGAGCGTGGGCGTGGATTATAACGGCGCCGCGGTGGAAAAAACTGGCGATACCGTGATGATCGATACCGCCAACAATATTATGGGCGGCAACCTCAGCGCGCTGGCTAATGGCTACAACGCCAGCGGCCGTACCACAGCGCAGGATGGTTTCACTTTCTCCATCATCAGCGGCACCACCAACGGCACCACCGCCGTGACCGATTACAGCACTCTGCCGGAAGGGATCTGGAGCGGCGACGTCAGCGTACAGTTCGACGCCACCTGGACCAGCTGATCCCTCTGATGCACCAGCAGGGGGATCTCCCCCTGCTTTTTTCACGGACGGAATTGTTATGAAAAAGCACCTTCTGGCCCTCGGGCTGCTGCTTGCCGGGGTGTCGCCGGCGCAGGCGCTGGATGTCGGCGATATTTCATCCTTTATGAACAGCGGCAGCAGCACGCTGAGCAAAACGATCAAGAACAGCACAGACAGCGGTCGACTGATCAATATCCATCTCGAACGGCTCTCTTCCCCGCTGGACGGCGGGCAGGTTATCCCGATGGACAAACCGGATGAGGTATTGCTCACTCCCGCCAGCCTGCTGCTACCCGCCCAGGCCAGCGATGTGATCCGCTTCTTCTACAAAGGCCCGGCGGATGACAAAGAGCGCTATTACCGCATTGTCTGGTTCGATCAGGCGCTCAGCGATGCCCAACGCGATAACGCCAACCGCAGCGCGGTGGCCACTGCTTCCGCTCGCATCGGCACCATCCTGGTGGTGGCGCCCCGGCAGGTGAACTATCGCTTTCAGTACGCCAACGGCTCTCTGACCAACACCGGGAATGCGACGCTGCGGATCCTCGCCTACGGCCCCTGCCTGAAGGCCGCCGATGGTAAGGAATGTAAAGAGAATTACTACCTGATGCCGGGTAAATCGCGCCGTTTTACGCGCGTGGACACGGCGGATAAAAAAGGACGGGTGGCGCTTTGGCAGGGTGAGCAGTTTGTTCCCGTGAAATAGACAGCTGTGCAGATGGATAACGACGATGCCTCTACAACGGATTACCCCAGGACTGAAAACGCGGCTTGCCTTCGGCATGATCTTTTTGTTCGTTCAGCCCGACGTCAGCGCTACCGCCGCAGGCGCGCAGCAGATTGGCGGGGTGATTATTCCGCAGGCCTTCAGCCAGGCGCTGCAGGACGGCATGAGCGTCCCGCTCTATATTCATCTCGCCGGCAGCCAGAGCACCCGGGACGATCAGCGGATCGGCAGCGCCTTTATCTGGCTGGACGGCGGCCAGCTGCGCGTTCGGCAGATCCAGCTGGAGGAGAGCGAAGGTAACGCCAGCGTCAGCGAACAGACCCGCCAGCAGCTGATCGGCCTGGCCAACGCCCCGTTCAGCGAGGCGCTCACCATTCCCCTGACCGACAGCGCACAGCTGGATCTCAGCCTGCGCCAGCTGCTGCTGCAGCTGGTGGTCAAGCGCGAGGCGCTGGGCACCGTCCTGCGCTCGCGCAGCGAAGATATCGGTCAGTCCAGCGTCAACGCTCTCAGCAGCAACCTGAGCTATAACCTCGGCGTCTATAACAACCAGATGCGTAACGGCGGGAGCAACACCTCCAGCTACCTGTCGCTGAACAACGTCACGGCGCTGCGTGAGCATCACGTGGTGCTCGACGGCTCGCTATACGGCATCGGCAGCGGTCAGCAGGACAGTGAATTATATAAGGCCATGTATGAGCGCGATTTCGCCGGCCACCGCTTTGCTGGCGGGATGCTTGACACCTGGAACCTGCAGTCCCTGGGACCGATGACCGCTATTTCGGCCGGTAAGATTTACGGCCTTTCCTGGGGGAACCAGGCCAGCTCCACCGTCTTCGACAACAGCCAGTCCGCCACGCCGGTGATCGCCTTTCTGCCGGCGGCGGGCGAGGTGCATCTCACCCGTGACGGTCGGTTGCTGAGCGTCCAGAACTTCGCCATGGGCAACCATGAAGTGGATACCCGCGGCCTGCCGTACGGTATTTACGACGTGGAAGTGGAGGTGATCGTCAATGGTCGGGTGGTCAGCAAACGCACCCAGCGGGTCAATAAGCTGTTCAGCCGGGGACGCGGCGCCGGCGCGCCGCTGGCGTGGCAGGTATGGGGCGGCAGTTTTCATATGGATCGCTGGTCAGAGAGCGGGAAAAAGACCCGGCCGGCGAAAGAGAGCTGGCTGGCAGGCCTTTCGGCCTCCGGGTCGCTCAGCACCCTGAGCTGGGCGGCTACGGGCTATGGCTACGACAACCAGGCGGTGGGGGAAACCCGCCTGACGCTACCGCTGGGCGAGTCGATCAACGTTAACCTGCAAAACATGCTGGCCAGCGACAGCTCGTGGAGCAGCGTCGGCAGCATCAGCGCCACGTTGCCCGGGGGATTCAGTTCAGTGTGGGTTAACCAGGAGAGAACCCGCATTGGCGATCAATTGCGGCGCAGCGATGCCGACAACCGGGCGATCGGCGGCACCCTCAACCTGAACGCGCTGTGGTCGAAGCTGGGGACGTTCAGCGTCAGCTACAACGATGACCGTCGCTACAACAGCCATTACTACACCGCGGATTACTATCAGACGGTCTACAGCGGCGCCTTTGGCTCGCTCGGCCTGCGGGCGGGGATCCAGCGCTATAACAATGGCGACAGCAGCGCCAACACCGGGAAATATATCGCCCTCGATCTGTCGCTGCCGCTGGGCAACTGGTTCAGCGCCGGGATGACCCATCAGAACGGCTACACCATGGCTAACCTCTCAGCGCGCAAGCAGTTTGATGAAGGCACTATTCGCACCATCGGCGCCAATCTGTCGCGGGCCATCTCCGGCGATACCGGGGATGACAAAACCCTCAGCGGCGGCGCGTATGCCCAGTTCGACGCCCGCTACGCCAGCGGCACGCTGAACGTCAACAGCGCGGCGGACGGCTACGTCAACACCAACCTCACCGCCAGCGGCAGCGTCGGCTGGCAGGGCAAAAATATCGCCGCCAGCGGACGAACCGACGGCAACGCCGGGGTGATCTTCAACACCGGGCTGGAGGACGATGGTCAGATTAGCGCCAGGGTTAACGGGCGGATCTTCCCGCTCAGCGGCAAGCGTAACTACCTGCCGCTCTCTCCCTATGGTCGCTATGAGGTGGAGCTGCAGAACAGCAAAAACTCGCTCGACAGCTACGACATCGTCAGCGGGCGCAAGAGTCATCTGACCCTTTATCCGGGCAACGTCGCGGTGATTGAGCCAGAGGTGAAGCAGATGGTCACCGTCTCCGGCCGTATTCGTGCAGAAGACGGCACGCTGCTGGCGAATGCGCGGATTAACAACCATATCGGCCGTACCCGGACCGATGAAAACGGCGAGTTTGTCATGGACGTGGATAAGAAATACCCCACTATCGATTTCAGCTACGGCGGCAATAAAACCTGCGAAGTGGCGCTGGAGCTCAGCCAGGCGCGCGGCGCCGTCTGGGTCGGGGATGTGGTCTGCAGCGGCCTCTCGTCGTGGGCGGCGGTGCAGCAGTCAGGAGAAGAGAATGAAAGTTAATGTACTGATGGCGCTGGCGATCCTCGCGCTGCTCTGGCCGGCAGCCGCGCTCAGGGCGGCGGTGACCAAGACCACCTGGTCGGATGCGCCGGCGCGCGAGTTTGTGTTTGTGGAAAACAACTCCGACGACAACTTTTTCGTCACCCCCGGCGGGGCGCTGGATCCGCGTATGACCGGCGCTAACCGCTGGACCGGCTTAAAATACACCGGCTCCGGGACCATCTATCAGCAGAGTCTCGGCTATATCGATAACGGCTACAACACCGGGCTCAATGCCAACTGGAAGTTTGATATGTGGCTGGAAAACTCACCGGTTTCACACCCCTTAACCGGCCTGCGCTGCATCAACTGGTACGCCGGGTGCGATATGGCTACCAGCCTGATCCTGCCGCAGACCACCGACGCCAGTGGGTTTTACGGCGCGACGGTGACCAGCGGCGGCGCGAAGTGGATGCACGGCATGATGTCGGACGCCTTCTATCAATATCTGCAGCAGATGCCGGTCGGCGGCAGCTTTACGATGACCATTAATGCCTGTCAGACCTCGGTGAACTACGATGCCAGCAGCGGCGCGCGCTGTAAGGATCAGGCCTCCGGTAACTGGTATGTGCGCAACGTCACCCACACCAAAGCCGCGAACCTGCGGTTGATTAATACCCACTCGCTGGCGGAGGTGTTTATCAACAGCGACGGCGTGCCGACCCTCGGGGAAGGGAACGCCGACTGCCGGACGCAGACCATCGGCAGCCGCTCAGGATTAAGCTGTAAAATGGTCAACTATACCTTGCAGACCAACGGCTTAAGCAACACCTCGATCCATATTTTCCCGGCGATCGCCAACTCGTCGCTGGCCTCGGCCGTCGGGGCGTACGATATGCAGTTCAGCCTCAACGGCAGCTCATGGAAGCCGGTGAGCAATACCGCCTATTACTACACCTTCAACGAGATGAAGAGCTCGGACTCGATCTATGTTTTCTTCTCCAGCAACTTCTTTAAGCAGATGGTGAACCTCGGAATCAGCGATATCAACACCAAGGATCTGTTCAACTTTCGCTTTCAGAACACCACCTCGCCGGAGTCAGGCTGGTATGAGTTTTCCACCTCCAACACGCTGATTATCAAGCCCCGTGATTTCAGCATCAGCATTATCTCCGACGAATATACCTCGGCGCCGTCGCGCGAGGGGTATGTCGGCAGCGGCGAACCGGCGCTCGATTTCGGCTACATCGTCACCACCAGCGGTAAAACGGCCGCCGATGAAGTGCTGATCAAGGTGACCGGACCGGCGCAGGTGATTGGCGGGCGTTCCTACTGTCTCTTCAGCTCCGATGACGGTACGGCGAAAGTGCCATTCCCGGCGACGCTCTCTTTTATCACCCGCAGCGGCACGACGCAGACCTACGATGCCGGGTGCGATGACAGCTGGCGGGATATGACCGATGCGCTGTGGCTGACCACGCCGTGGACCGATATCTCCGGCGAAGTGGGGCAGATGGATAAGACCACGGTGAAATTTTCGATTCCGATGGATAACGCCATTTCGCTGCGGACGGTAGACGATAACGGCTGGTTTGGCGAAGTCAGCGCTTCAGGAGAGATTCATGTCCAGGCGACGTGGCGCAACATTAACTAAGGCCCTGCTGACGGTGGGCTGCCTGCTGGCAGCGCCGCTGGCGCAGGCGATCTCGGTCGGTAACCTGACCTTTTCCCTGCCTGCCGAAGCGGATTTCGCCAGCAAACGGGTGGTCAACAACAATAAAAGCGCGCGGCTGTACCGCATCGCCGTCAGCGCCATCGATCGCCCGGGCGGCAGCGAAGTCCGCTCCCGGCCGGTGGATGGCGAACTGCTGTTCGCCCCCCGCCAGCTGGTGCTGCAGGCAGGTGAGAGCGAGTATTTTAAATTTTACTATCATGGGCCGCGGGATAACCGCGAGCGCTACTATCGGGTCTCGTTTCGCGAAATCCCCACCCGCAACCTGACGAGGCGCAGCCCGACCGGCGGCGAGGTCAGCATGGAGCCGGTGGTGGTGATGGATACCATTCTGGTGGTGCGCCCGCGCGAGGTACAGTTTAAATGGTCTTTCGATAAGGTGGCCGGGACGGTGAGCAACACCGGCAATACCTGGTTTAAGCTGCTGATTAAGCCCGGATGCGATTCGACCGAAGAGGAGGGGGACGCGTGGTATCTGCGTCCCGGGGACGTGGTTCGCCAGCCGGCGCTGCGCCAGCCGGGGAACCACTATCTGGTCTATAACGACAAATTTATTAAGATCAGCGATACCTGTCCGCTGAAGCCCCGTCCCGCGGAGTGAGCCTTATCTGGTGGTCGCGCGGCGGGTAAAGCGCCGGCTGGCCAGCAGGCTCAGACCGCAGCACAGCAGGTAGTACACCGCGCCGGTGAAGACGAAGATCGCCAGGGGATAGATCTGCACCCGGTTGTTGACCTGGCCGGCCACGGTGGTCAGCTCCGGGACGTTGACGATAAACGCCAGCGAAGTGTCCTTCAGCAGGCCGATAAAGATCCCCACCAGCGACGGCTGAACGTTGCGCAGCGCCTGCGGGAGCAGCACCAGGCGCAGCGTTTGCCCGGGAGCGAACCCCTGGGTCAGCGCCGCCTCATACTGTCCTTTCGGCAGCGACTGCAGCCCGGCCAGCACCGAGTGCATCACCGAGGCGGCGGTAAACCACGCCAGCGCCAGGGTCACGGTCACCGCGCCGGGCAGATCGCCGCCGGTCAGCATCGGCAGCAGATACCACAGCCAGAAGATGACAAATATCAGCGGGATGCCGCGGATAATTTCCGCCCACAGAAACAGCAGACGCCGCACCAGCCCGCCGTAGCGCCAGGCCAGGCCCGCCAGCGCAATGCCTCCCGGCAGCGCCAGCAGGGTGGCGCCGATGGCCATCAGCAGGGTCAGCGCCACGCCGCCGGGCTGGCCCTCCGCCAGCCGGCCCCACAGCAGGTAATCGAGGTTATCGGCGATCACCGCCAGATTAGCGTTCATGTCGGGCGCTCCGTTGCAGTTTTCTTCCCGGGCCGAGACGCGTGAGCGCCACGCCCATCGCCACCCCCAGCGCCAGGTACAGCGCGGTGCCGACGGCAAACGCCTCCAGGGCGTGCGCGTTATAGCTCTCAATCTGCCGCACCTGATAGGTCAGTTCCGCAAAGCCGATGCCGCTGGCCAGCGATGAGAGTTTCATCAGGTTAAGATACTGGCCGACAATCGGCTGCCAGGCGTTGGCCAGCCCCTGCGGCAGGAGGATAAAGCGCAGCTCCTGCCACGGCGTAAAGCCCTGCGACAGCGCGGCTTCCCGCTGCCCGTGGCTGACGGCGCGCAGTCCGGAGGCGATCTCTTCCACCAGAAAGGCGGAGGTAAAGACCCCCAGCCCCCACATCGAGCAGAGGAACTCCGGCGTCAGCCACCAGACGTTACCCGGCAGAATGGACCAGGCGTGTTCGTCGTTCACCACCTCCTTCACCGCCAGCGGCAGCAGGTTCCAGGCGGCAAAGTACCAGAACAGCAGCTGGACCAGCAGCGGGGTATTGCGAAACAACGAAACCCACGCGGCCACCAGTCCGCGCCCCGCGCGTCCGCCGCCGAGGCGCAGGGCCAGCAGCAGGACCGCCAGCAGGGTGGCGAGCAGGATCCCGGCGACGCTGACCCAGACGGTGGTGAGAAAACCAGAGATAATCCATTGCAACGGCTGCCCGCTCAGGACGCCGTGCCAGTCAAGCATCGGCGTCACTCGAGGCTCTCCTGGTGCAGCGGATCCAGCACCTTCTGCAGAAAACGCCGCGCGCGGGCATGCTGCGGATGGGCGAAAAACTCAGCCGGCGGGGCGACTTCGAGGATGTCGCCGCCGTCGATAAACACCACCCGGTCGGCAATTTCGCGGGCAAACTGCATCTCGTGGGTCACCACCAGCATGGTGATCCCGCTGTGGGCGAGGGTTTTCATCACCTGCAGCACTTCGCCGATCATCTCCGGGTCGAGCGCCGAGGTGGGCTCATCGAACAGGATAATCTGCGGCGAGGAGGCCAGGGCGCGGGCGATGGCCACCCGCTGCTGCTGGCCGCCGGAGAGCTGCGCCGGCATCTGCTGCGCTTTTTCTTCCAGTCCGACCTGACGCAGCAGCGCCAGCGACCGCGCCTGAGCCGCGCTTTTTTCCCAGCCATGAACGCGCTCCAGCGCCAGAGTGATGTTCTCCTGCGCCGTCAGGTGGGCATAAAGGTTGAACTGCTGGAAGACAAAGCCGACGCGGCTGCGCAGCTGGCGCAAGGCGCTGCCGCTCAGCCGGCTGGTGGGTTTGCCGTCGATCAGGATCTCGCCGCCGCTTAAGGATTCGAGCTGGTTGATCAAGCGGATCAGCGTCGATTTTCCCGAACCGGAAGGGCCGAGGATCGCCACCACTTCGCCGGGCTCGACCTGCAGGTTGATCGCGTTAAGTACCTGATGATCGCCGTAGCGCTTGGCCACATCACGGAACGTAATGCTGGCGCGCTGCAGACGTGAAAAATCCGCGGCCGGAGCCGCGGAGTGGGAGAGTAAACCCGAGAACATATTATTTCGCTTCTATGGTAAAGGCGCGCGGCTGCGGCGTTTTAGTGGCAGGGCCAAACCAGACATCATAGATTTTCGCGGCTTCGCCGGTTTTCTCCAGCTTCACCAGCTCATCGTTGACGGCTTTCAGCAGGGCCGGTTCGCCTATCTTCACGCCCACGCCAATCTCTTCTTTGCTGAGCAGGTCGGGCAGAATTTTAAACTTGGCTTTATCCGGCGCTTCCGCCAGCAGACCGGCGAGGATGGTGCTGTCCTGAGTGATGGCCTGGACGTTGCCGTTGCGCAGGGCGGTCAGGGCCAGCGGAATATCGTCATAGGAGAGGACGCGAGCCTGCGGGAAACGCTGGTGCAGGGCCTGTTCGCCGGTGGTGCCTTTCACCGCCCCGATGCGCGCTTTGCTGTACTCATCGAGCTTATCCGGAGAGCCGGCCGGCACGAGGAACTGCTGGCCGGTGACGAAATACGGCGTTGAGAAATCAATAACCTGGGCCCGCTCCGGGGTGATGGTAATGTCGGCGACGATCAGGTCGGCTTTGCCGGACTGCAGCAGCGGAATACGGTTGGCCGGGTTGGTGGCCACCAGCTCGAGTTTGACGCCGAGCGCTTTCGCCAGCGCCTGGGCAAAGTCGACGTCGTAGCCGACGATATGGTGGGTTTTGGCGTCCACGGAGCCGAACGGCGGGTTGGCGTCGAAGGTGGCGACTTTTACGACGCCGGCGGCTTTGATGTCAGCCAGCTGGTCCGCCTGTGCCTGCGAGGCGAGCAGCAGCATACCCAGCGCCAGTGCGATTTTTGTGGTTTTATTGCGCATAGTTTTTCCCCTGAATCCCTGTTTTGTTTTGTGGACATCACGCTCCCACAAATTGCCCGTCGGCGGCAAAGAAGAAAAAATTCTTATCTATAACCAAAAAGAACTTAACAAACCTATGGGTATTCTTTATGCGTCGCTGGCGTTTTACCAGGACGGCAACGACTGCCGGGCGGTCCCCTCTCCCTTAGGGAGAGGGCCAGGGAGAGGGTGATAGGACCGGGGGTAATATGCGCCAGCCAGGATTGCAAATTCGGAATTAATATTTCCCGCGCCCGGCCAACTGTGGTTGAAATAGACCCAGGCGATTCGCTTCCCGACAGAGGAGAAAACGAAAGTGGCATTGTGGCAACGGTTAACGGGCTGGCTGGCTTTTTTGTCCAACGGTGAAGCCGGACAGCAGGATACCCAGCGCGTCATGGAGGCGATCCTGCCGGTAGCCAGCCTCTACGGCGTGGACATTGGCAACGTGGAAACCCGGTGGTTCCGTCATGATAAGACATACTGAGCGACGCAGGACGCGAGAAGCCTACTGGAACGAGGTGTGCTTTGTGTAGCAAGAGACTGCCTGAGGTTGCGGCCTCGCAGGAGGCGCCGCCGCAGCCCAGGCAGTTTTGACCATGCCTATCCCCCCAGATACATCCGCTTAATTTCCGGATTAGTCAGCATCTCCCGCGCCGCGCCTGACAAGGTGATCCGGCCATTCTCCAGGACATACGCCCGATCGGCGATCGCCAGCGCGGCCGTCGCATTCTGCTCCACCAGCAGCACCGTCATATTCTCTTCGCGCAGTTGCTTAATGATGCCGAACAGCTCGCCGACAATTTTCGGCGCCAGCCCGAGGCTCGGTTCATCCAGCATCAATAACACCGGCTCGCTCATCAACGCCCGGGCGATGGCCAGCATCTGCTGCTCGCCGCCGCTCATGGTGCCCGCCATCTGATGGCGCCGCTCCTTGAGCCGCGGAAAGAGGGCGTACATGCGATCGCGCAGGCGGGCGTAGCCGGCGAGATTATTGTAAGCGCCCATGCGCAGGTTCTCTTCGATGGTCAGGTTGGTAAAGACGCGCCGTCCCTCCGGCACCAGCGCCAGCCCGCGACGCACGATCTGGTGGGTCTGGCTGCGTGAGATATCGTCGTTGAGGAAGCTGACGCGCCCACTGGAGCGCACCAGGTTGACGATCCCGTTCAGGGTGGAGGTTTTACCGGCGCCATTGCTGCCGATCAGGGTGACGATTTCCCGGTCATAGACATCGATATCGACGCCCTTCAGACCCTGGATCACGCCGTAAAAGACCTTCAGTTCCCGGGCGTTAAGCATAATTGGCTTCTCCCAGATAAGCGGAAATGACGTCCGGATGCTGGATCGCCTCGGCCATCAGGCCGCTGAACAGCGGCTTACCGTACTCCAGAACCATCACCCGCTCGCACAGGCGGTTGACGAAGGGCATATCGTGCTCGATTAACAGGACGCTGAGCTGATAGTCATGGCGCATGCGGAAGATCAGCTCCGCCAGATCCTCGGTCTCCTTCGGGTTCATCCCGGCGGCCGGCTCATCGAGCAGGAGCAGCTTCGGCGCGGTGGCCAGCGCGCGGGCGATCTCCACTTTGCGCTGGTTGCCATAGCTTAGGTTTGTGGCCTGCATATGGGCGAAGTGGGCGATGCCGATATCCTCCAGGATGGCCATCGCTTTGGCTTTCGCCGCCCGCTCGGCCGGAAAGTAGCGACCAATATGCAGGGCCGCCTCCAGCAGCGAGTAGCGGCTGGCGCGGTCGAGCCCGACCATCACGTTCTCCAGCACCGTCATGGAGTTAAACAGGCGGATATTCTGGAAGGTGCGGGCGATCCCGGCGTTCACCACCTGGTTGGGCTTCAGCCCCTTCAGCGACGTGCCCGCCAGGGTGACGCTGCCGCTGGTGGGTTTATAGTTGGCGGTAATGACGTTAAACAGGGTTGTTTTGCCCGCGCCGTTAGGGCCGATAAGGCCAAAGATCTCCGCCTCGTCAACATGGAAGCTGACGTTGTCGATGGCCCGCAGGCCGCCGAACTGCATGGTGACGTCTTGCACCTGCAGGATAACGTTATTTTCCGCCATAGCCGCCGCTCCTTCTTCCGGTCTGCCAAATCTCTTTTTTCCCCAGCAGCCCCTCGCGGGCGAAGAGCATGATGATCAGCAACAGCAGGGAGAAGACCACCATTCGCAGGCCCGGGTACGCGCCGAGATCGTGACCGAAGAACTGCAGCGGCTGATCGAGGAAGCGCAGCCACTCGCCGCTGCCGACCACCAGCACGGTGCCGAGCAGGGCGCCGGTGGTGCTGCCGAGCCCGCCGAGGACGATAATAATCAGCAGCTGGAAGGTGAGCATAAAGTCGAACAGCCCCGGGGAAATGGTGGTCAGCAGGGAGGCCAGCAGACCGCCGCCGATCCCTTCGAAGAAGGCGCTGGTGGCGAAGGCGCAGGTTTTAATGCGGAAGGTGTTGACCCCCATGGCGATCGCCGCATCTTCATCGTCGCGAATAGCTTTCATCATCCGGCCATACTTCGACCACACCAGCTGGAGGATCATGCCGGTGGCCAGCAGGGCGAACAGCCCGCACCAGAACAGGAGATGCGGCTGCTGCGGAATATCGTTCAGCCCGATGGCGCCGTTGGTGATTTGCGGGTTGTTAATGGCGAGGATCTTGATGATAAACCCAAAGCCGAGGGTGACAATGGCCAGGTAGTCGCCACGTACCCGGAAGACCGGCACGGCGAGGCACACCGCCAGCGCCGCCGCGCACAGGCCGCTTATCAGCAGGGCAGGGAGGAAGCCCGCGTGCAGGCTGAGGATCCACGGGCTGGGGGCGGCCATTTCAAACATGTCTACCTTGCTGTCGCTGGAGAGGATCAGCAGGGCGGTCACGTAGGCGCCCACCGCCACGAAGCCGTTCGGCTCCAGCGACAGCTGGCCGGTCACGCCGTTGATCAGGTTGTAGCTGACCGCGAGGATCATAAAGATAAAAATGGTGCTGATGACACGAACAATGTAGTCATTGAAAACCACGTTGATTCCGGCCAGCAGCGCGATACAGATGACAATAATGGCCAGGTTGCGCAGCTGCGCCCCGGCGGTCGTCGTCGCGTTGAGCATCAGAAACGGCTCCTTTCCAGACGTTCGTCGCCCATAATGCCGACCGGGCGGAACAAGAGGACCAGAATCAAGAACAGGAAGGCGAAAGCGTCTTTATAGCCGCCCAGTTCGGGGAAGATCGCCACGGCGACCACCTCGGTAAAACCGAGGATAAAGCCGCCCAGCACCGCGCCGGTGACGCTGCCGATCCCGCCCAGCACGGCGGCGGCGAAGGCCTTCAGGCCGATAAGCACGCCCATCAGGGGATCGATCGTCGGGTAGCTGATGGAGTAGAACACGCCGCCGAGCGCCGCGAGACTACTGCCGAGGGCGAAGACCAGGGAGATGATCCGGTTGGCGTCAATGCCCATCAGGCGCACGGTGTTGACGTCAAAGGCCACCGCGCGGATCGCCATCCCATAGCGGGTGCGGTACAGAAGCCAGAGGATCGCCAGCAGCAGCAGGACGGTGATCAGCGGCACAATCCACGCCACGTTGGTAATGATGACGCTGCCGAAGGCCCGGGTCTGGTTGAAAAAGTCAGGGGCGGAGAAGAAGCGCGAGCTGCCGCCAAACAGTACGTTAAACAGGTTTTCGAGAAAAAAGCTGACGCCGATGGCGGTGATCAGCATGGAGATTTTCGAGGCCTGACGCAGCGGACGATAGGCGACCCGGTCAATCAGCATACCAAACAGGCCGCACAGCCCGAGGGTCAGGAAAACGGCTACCCCGAAGGGTAGCCCAACCGAAGAAAATAAAAACAGCGTACTAAACGCGCCGACCATCATCACGTCCGCATGGGCGAAGTTGATCAGCCGCAGCACGCCATAAACCATCGTATAACCGATGGCAATCAGGGCGTACATGCCCCCAAGACTCATTCCATTGACCACTTGCTGGAGAAAAATGGCGCCGTCCATTTTGTAGCCTCGTCACAACTTAAGGGTTAACCACGGTACGAAACGCCAGCTTGCCATCTTTCACTTCGTTGATGACCGCGCTGCGAATGGCATCGCCGTTCTGTAACGTCAGCGTGCCGGTCACCCCCTGGAAATCTTTGGTGGCGCGGATTTTTTCATTTACGCAGACCCGATCGTGGGGATCGCTGCACTGGTTCATGGCGTTGACGATGACGTTATAGGCGTCCGCCGCCATTGCGCCCCAGGTATGGGTCGGCTGCTGGTATTTAGCTTCCCAGGCTTTGATGAAGGTTTCCCCCGCCGGGGTCTGCTCTTTGGCGTTCGGCGAGTAATAATCGGTGGTCATATAGCCGTTGACCGCGTCTTTACCGACATCGAAGAAGACCTGATCCGCGGCCAGACCGTCGCCGCCCACCACCGGTTTGTTGAGCCCCAGTTGTTTAGACTGCACGGCAATCAGCGCCCCTTCGGTGTAGTAGATCGGCATGTAAATCATGTCGACATTCTTCGCCTTGACGCTCGCCAGCTGGGCTTTAAAGTCCTTGCTGCCGCCCGGGGCCTGGACCTCGATGGGAATGGTGCCGCCGTTTTTCAGGAACTGGGTGCGGAACGCTTTCGCCAGGCCGACGGAATAGTCGTTGCTGCTGTCAAACACGATGGCGGCGGTTTTGGCTTTCAGATCGCGGGAGGCCAGATTGGCCCCGACCACCCCCTGGAAGCTGTCCGAGAAGCAGACCCGGCTGACGTAGGGATGGTTGCGGGTGACGCGGTCGTTGGTGGCGGTGGAGGAGACCAGCGGCGTTTTGCTGTCGTCGGCGATCTTGGTCATCGCCAGGGTGTTGGAGGAGGTGACTTCCCCGATCACGGCATCCACTTTATCGCTGGAGACCAGGCGCTGCATGGCGTTGGCCGCTTCGACTTTATCGCTTTTATCATCGATAACGATAAGCTTGATGGTATCGCCATTTTTTAACGTCGGGGCGATGGCCTGAATAATGTCCAGCCCTTTCTGCGACGGCTGACCATAGCCGCTGAGGGCGCCGCTCAGGGGTAAAACCACCCCGATTTTAATTTCCGCTGCCTGCGCGCTGCTGGCGCCGACCAGCGCGGCAACCAGCGTGGCCATTAAAGACGCTTTCCCGGAAAACGATTTCATTGGTATTTCTCCGTCGGTCGATTATTTATCTTTAACCATCAATGACTGCATAACATTGAGGAATAATGCGCCAGCGTGTCCGGCGAATTATTGGCTGTTATATTGAATAGATAACGAGATATATACCCTAAATAATTCGAGTCGCATGAAGGCGGCAAGTAAGCGAGTCCCCAGACGCTTACAGAAGTAAGTGACTGGGGGAGAGAACGCAGCCAACGCACATGCAACTTGAAGTATGACGGGTATTTTTAATGCGCTGATTTACCTTACAACGTCCGTTTCGTTTTTACTCATGCAATATTCTTATTACCTGCAGGGAAGGGCATAAGGCTGGTGACAACACGGTTTTTGGTACAGTGAAAGCATTTTGCCGGGGGGCGACTGGCGCCTTACCCGGCCTGAAAAATACGCCATATAAACCGCTGGCACGGCTTCCGTAGACCCGTACCAGCGAAGCGCCGCCGGGCAATTTCAGCACGCGGCGGAATATAATGTCAGGTGCACAAGATAATATTAAAAATCTATTCTGCTGCTCGCGTGACTTATTATTTTAAAGGGGGCAACGGTTTTATTTTACCATGCAGCGCCGGATTATCGCTTTCATCTTTCAGACCCACCCCGGTAAGCCGACGCCAAAAAGCCTGCTCCAGCAGCCAGGCCAGTTTAAAGGCGGCGGCGTCATGGCTTAATCCCTCCGGCCGAATATTGGAGATACAGTTGCGCTCAGACTCCAGGCGCTGACGATGAGGCTGCCAGGTGAGGTAGACGCCGAGGCTGTCCGGCGAGGAGAGACCCGGTCGTTCGCCAATCAGGATCGCCACCGCGCGGGCTTTCAGGGTTTCGCCAATATCATCCCCCAGCGCCACCCGCGACTGATGCGCCAGCACCACCGGCGCCAGGCCGATACCCAGCGTCCGCAGATAGGGCAGCAGGGCGCGGATCAACGGCACCGCCTGGCGCTCTACCGCCCAGGAAGAGAGGCCGTCGCCGATCACCAGCAGCAGGTCGGCGGGGCGGACGCCGCTGGCGGCGAGGTCGGCGCGACTCTCATCGGCGAGCTGCCGCCCGAGATCCGGGCGCCGCAGATAGGTATGACGGTCCGGCGCGGCGCTGTGCACCGTCAGGGCCTCGAGGCCGAGCGCCGCCAGCGGCGCCACCAATTGTTGGCTGGCGAACGGCTGATGAATGGCATCCCGCGCTCTGGCATGGGCCAGACCAAAGTTGAGGACTTCGCGGGTCGGCAGACTGGCGCCGCTGCGCCCCAGGGCGATCCGCGCATCGGTAAATTCACGCAGCGGGTTCCAGGCATCGGGACGGTTCATACGGAGGCTCCTTGCGGCAGGACGGACAGCAGCGGATGGCGGGCGTCGGTGAGCCGCAGCGCGCCGTGCGGATCGATAATCTGCATCTTCGCCAGCCAGTCGGCGAACTCCGGGGCATGCTTTAAGCCCAGCAGACGACGGGCGTACAGCGCGTCATGGAACGAGGTGCTCTGGTAATTGAGCATGATATCGTCCGCTCCGGGCACACCGATCAGGAAGGTGAGCCCGGCGGCGCACAGCAAGGTCAGCAGGGTGTCCATATCATCCTGATCCGCTTCCGCGTGGTTGGTATAGCAGACGTCGCAGCCGATCGGCAGGCCCATCAGCTTGCCGCAGAAATGATCCTCCAGCCCGGCGCGAATAATCTGCTTGCCGTCGTAGAGATACTCCGGACCGATAAAACCGACCACGGTATTGACCAGCAGCGGTTCAAAGTGGCGGGCGACGGCGTAAGCCCGCGCCTCGCAGGTCTGCTGGTCGACGCCGTGGTGGGCGTTGGCCGACAGGCAGCTCCCCTGGCCGGTCTCAAAATACATCACATTGTTGCCGAGGGTACCGCGCCTGAGGCTCAGGGCCGCCTCGCGGGCCTCCTGCAGCATGGCAAGATTGATGCCGAAGCCGCTGTTGGCCGCTTCGGTACCGGCCACCGACTGGAACACCAGATCCACCGGCGCGCCGCGCTCAATCAGCTGCAGCGTATTGGTCACATGGGTCAGAATGCAGGACTGGGTGGGGATGGCGAAGCGCTGAATAATATCGTCCAGCATGATGTTCAGCTGCGCCAGCACCGGTAAGCTGTCGCTGGCCGGGTTGATGCCAATCACCGCGTCCCCGGCGCCGTACAGCAGCCCGTCGAGCATACTGGCGGCGATGCCTTTCAGGTCGTCGGTGGGATGGTTGGGCTGCAGGCGTACGCTGAGGTGGCCGGGCAGGCCGATGGTGTTGCGAAAGCGCGTCACCACCTGGCATTTGCTGGCGGCAAGGATCAGATCCTGATTGCGCATCAGCTTACTGACCGCCGCCGCCATCTCCGGGGTGATGGCGCGGGCGACCCGCTGCAGCGTGGCGGTATCGGTAGCATCATCCAGCAGCCAGTCGCGAAAATCGCCGACCGTCAGGTGACGCAGGGCGGCAAAGCCCTGCGCATCATGGGTGTCGAGGATCAGGCGAGTCACTTCGTCCTGCTCGTAAGGGATAAGCGGGTTGTCGAGAATGTCGGTCAGCGGCACCTCGGCGAGGGCCATTTTCGCCGCCATCCGCTCTTCGGCTGAGGTGGCGATAATCCCTGCGAGGGCGTCGCCGGAGCGGGCCGGCGACGCTTTCGCCATCAACGTTTTCAGACTATCAAAGCGCCATACCTGGCCCGATAGCGTGGTTTTATACATGCCGCCTCCTCAGGAGACCGTGCGCAGTTGAGGATCCACTGGCGCCCGTTCACGGGCCGCTGCGGTTTTGCGGAACCACAGGTAGCCGCCGAGCATCATCGCCGCGAAAATCAGCGCCAACAGCAGGTTATACCAGACCATCGCCACCAGGCAGAGCACCGCCATGCCGAGGGCAAAGGCCGGCGCCAGCGGGTAGAGCGGGGCGCGGAACGGACGGATCAGCTTCGGCTCGCTACGGCGCAGTTTGAACAGCGCCGCCATGGAAGTGATATACATAACAATAGCCCCAAATACCGACATGGTGACGATGCAGGCGGTCAGCGGCATGCCGCTGATGGTGATCAGCGAGTCGGAGAAGATCGCGGCGATCCCCACCACGCCCCCGGCGAGGATTGCCAGATGCGGGGTGCGCGTGCGGCGGTTGAGGGAGGCCAGCCCGGCGGGCAGATAGCCGGCGCGGGCGAGGGAGTAGATCTGCCGCGAGTAGCCCATAATGATGCCGTGGAAGGAGGCGACGAGGCCAAACAGCCCCAGCCACACCAGCATATGCAGCCAGCCGCTGCCGTTGCCCACGACCGTCTTCATCGCCTGGGGCAGCGGATCGTTAATATTGGACAGCGCGCGCCAGTCGCCGACGCCGCCGGCGAAGACCATCACGCCGATCGCCAGCACCGTCAGCGTCAGAATGCCGCCGCCCAGGGCGCGGGGAATGGTGCGCTGCGGATCTTTGGCCTCTTCGGCCGCCATGGATGCCCCCTCAATGGCGAGGAAGAACCAGATGGCGAACGGAATGGCGGCGAACATCCCCGGCAGCGCCAGGCCGCTGAAGCTGTCCGCGCCCGCCCAGCCGTTAGTGGTGAAGTGGCTCCAGGAGAAGCCGGGGGCGACCACGCCCATGAACACCAGCAGCTCGAAGATGGCCAGCAGAGTGACGATCAGCTCGAAAGTGGCGGCAATGCCGACGCCGAGAATATTGAGCGTCATAAAGATCACGTAGGCGCCGCAGGCGACCCATTTCGGATCCAGCGCCGGAAACTGCACGTTGAGGTAGGCCCCGATGGCCATGGCGATGGCCGGCGGGGCGAAGACGAATTCAATCAGGGTGGCAAAACCAGCGATAAAGCCGCCGGTGGGCCCGAAGGCGCGGTAGGCATAGGCGAAAGGGCCGCCAGCGTGCGGGATGGCGGTGGTCAGCTCGGTAAAGCTGAAAATAAAGGCGCAGTACATGGCGGCGACCGCCAGGGCGACGACCATAAACCCCATCGTGCCCGCCTGTGACCAGCCGTAGCTCCAGCCGAAGTACTCCCCGGATATCACCAGTCCGACGGCGATCCCCCATAAACGAAAACTGCCGAGCGTTCTTTTTAAGGTGGTGGTGTGCTCTGTCATACGTATTGCCTCGCCAGATAGAAAGGTGCTGAACGACAGGCTGCAAAGAGAGTGCCAGAACGTTGTCTGCCGCGATAAGGCGTCAGTCCGTGGCGCGCCCGCTGGCGCTGCGCAAAAATGGGGCAGGCTGCACGCTGTCGGCGCGCGCCCTGGTGCAGCGGCTTTGCTTTTTCAGCGGCGGCACGGTATAACACTTCTTCTTTTGGATGTTTAGATGTCTATACGTTTATACGCATCATGACCCGGGCAAGCGGGCTGGCGTGAGAAAATAAAATGCAAAGCACAACACAACAACAAGGTGGGCAGCTGAAGCGCACCATGAAAACGCGCCATCTGATCATGCTGTCGCTCGGCGGCGTGATTGGCACCGGCTTATTCTTTAATACCGGCTATATCATCTCCACCACCGGCGCGGCCGGGACGCTGCTGGCGTATCTGATTGGCGCCCTGGTGGTCTGGCTGGTGATGCAGTGCCTTGGCGAACTGTCGGTGGCGATGCCAGAGACCGGCGCCTTCCACGTTTACGCGGCGCGCTATCTTGGCCCGGCGACGGGCTATACCGTGGCGTGGCTCTACTGGCTAACGTGGACGGTGGCGCTGGGGTCGAGCTTCACCGCGGCGGGATTCTGCATGCAGTACTGGTTCCCGCAGGTGCCGGTCTGGATCTGGTGCGTGGTGTTCTGCGCAGTGATCTTCGGCCTTAACATCATTTCGACGCGCTTCTTCGCCGAAGGCGAGTTCTGGTTCTCGCTGGTGAAAGTGATCACCATCGTCGCGTTTATTATTCTCGGCGGCGCGGCCATTTTCGGCATCATTCCGATGCAGGATGGCTCCCCGGCGCCGGGCCTGCGCAATATCACCGCCGAAGGCTGGTTCCCGCACGGCGGCCTGCCGATCCTGATGACCATGGTGGCGGTGAACTTCGCCTTCTCCGGGACGGAGCTTATCGGCATTGCCGCCGGAGAGACGGAAAACCCGCATAAGGTTATTCCGGTTGCCATCCGCACCACCATCGCCCGGCTGATTATTTTCTTTATCGGCACCGTGTTTGTGCTGGCGGCGCTGATCCCGATGCAGCAGGCGGGAGTGGAGAAAAGCCCCTTCGTGCTGGTGTTTGAGAAGGTGGGCATCCCTTATGCGGCGGACATGTTCAACTTCGTGATCCTGACGGCGATCCTGTCGGCGGCTAACTCCGGCCTGTACGCTTCCGGGCGGATGCTGTGGTCGCTGTCGAACGAGAAGACGCTGCCGGCCTGCTTTGCCAAAGTCAATAAACGGGGCGTGCCGGTGACCGCCCTGTCGGTGAGTATGCTGGGCGGCGTGCTGGCGCTGTTCTCCAGCGTGGTGGCGCCAGATACGGTGTTTGTCGCGCTGTCGGCGATCTCCGGTTTTGCGGTGGTGGCGGTGTGGTTGAGCATCTGCGCCTCGCACTTTATGTTCCGCCGCCGCCATCTGCAGCAGGGTAAGGCGCTGAGCGATCTGCAGTATCGCGCTCCCTGGTATCCGGTGGTGCCCGTTCTGGGCTTTGTGCTGTGCCTGGTGGCCTGCGTGGGCCTCGCTTTTGACCCGAGCCAGAGAATTGCGCTGTGGTGCGGGATCCCCTTTGTGGCCCTGTGCTATGGTGCCTGGTATCTTACTCGTTCACGGAATATGACTCAGGAGCCCCAACATGTCGCAGACTAATCCGTTTACTGCCCTGCTTGCCGCCCAGCCTTTCGTGCTGCTGGACGGCGCCATGGCCACCGAGCTGGAGGCCCGCGGCTGCGATCTGGCCGACAGCCTGTGGTCGGCGAAAGTGCTGCTGGAGAACCCGCAGCTGATCCGCGATGTGCATCTCGACTACTTTCGCGCCGGGGCGCAGGTGGCGATCACCGCCAGCTATCAGGCCACTCCGGCGGGCTTTGCCGCGCGCGGGCTGGATGAGGCGCAGTCCCGTGCGCTAATCGGCAAAAGCGTCGAGCTGGCGCGCAAAGCGCGCGAGGCGTACCTCGCCGAGAACCCGCAGGCCGGTACGCTGCTGGTGGCCGGTTCGGTGGGGCCGTATGGCGCGTTTCTCGCCGACGGCTCGGAGTATCGCGGCGATTATCAGCGCAGCGCGGCAGAGTTCCAGGCCTTCCACCGCCCGCGCGTCGAAGCGCTGCTGGATGCCGGCGCCGACCTGCTGGCCTGTGAAACCCTGCCGTCATTCGCTGAGATCCAGGCCCTGGCGGCCCTGCTGCAGGAGTATCCCCGCGCCCGCGCCTGGTACTCCTTCACGCTGCGCGACGCCGAACATCTCAGCGACGGCACGCCGCTGCGCGAGGTGATGGCCGCCCTGGCGGATAACCCGCAGGTGGTGGCGGTGGGGATCAACTGTATCGCGCTGGAAAATACGCCCGCGGCGCTGGCGCATTTGCACAGCCTGACGGCCCTGCCGCTGGTGGTCTATCCTAACTCCGGCGAACATTATGATGCGGTGAGCAAGACCTGGCACCATCATGGCGAAGCCTGCGCCAGCCTGGCGGATTATCTGCCGCAGTGGCTGGCGGCCGGGGCGAAGCTGATCGGCGGCTGCTGCCGCACCACGCCGAAGGACATCGCCGCGCTTAACGCGAAGCGCTAAATTTTTGCCGGGTGGCGCTGCGCTTACCCGGCCTACATATTGCGCGAACCGGATGCTGGGTAAGGCGTAGCCGCCGCCCGGCGCCAACCATCTGCCACTAACTCACCGCACAAAACCAACTATCCTTTCCCGCTTTTGTTCTAAAAACGATTCGCTATTAGCCAGAATTTTTAATTACTTCATCTCCATCCTGATGCCGGAAATACTGCACCTATAACAACTCAGGGGAAGCAGACATTATGGCATTCACATCGCGAATTACTCTTCTGGCGGCGCTGGCTGTCGCCGCCTTCCAGGCGCAGGCGGTCAACGTTACCGTGGCGTATCAAACCTCCGCTGAGCCGGCGAAAGTCGCCCAGGCGGACAACACCTTCGCCAAAACCAGCGGGGCGACCGTCGACTGGCGGAAATTTGACAGCGGCGCCAGCGTGGTACGCGCCCTGGCCTCCGGCGATGTGCAGATCGGTAATATTGGCTCCAGCCCGCTGGCGGTGGCCGCCAGCCAGCAGGTGCCGATTGAAGTGTTCCTGCTTGCCTCAAAGCTCGGCAACTCCGAAGCGCTGGTGGTGAAGAAGAGCATTACCAAACCGGAAGATCTGATCGGCAAGCGCATCGCCGTGCCGTTTATCTCCACCACCCACTACAGCCTGCTGTCGGCGCTCAAACACTGGGGCATCAAGCCGGGCCAGGTACAGATTATTAACCTGCAGCCGCCGGCGATTATCGCCGCCTGGCAGCGCGGGGATATCGATGGCGCTTACGTCTGGGCGCCAGCGGTTAACGAACTGGAAAAAGAGGGCAAGGTGCTGACCGATTCTTCTCAGGTTGGGGAGTGGGGCGCGCCGACCCTTGACGTCTGGGTGGTCCGTAAGGACTTCGCCGAGCAGCATCCGGAGATCGTCAAAGCGTTTGCTAAAAGCGCCATCGACGCCCAGCAGCCCTACATCGCCAACCCGGAGGCATGGCTAAAACAGCCGGACAACATCAGCAAGCTGGCGCGCCTGAGCGGCGTGCCGGAAGCCGATGTCCCCGGGCTGGTGAAGGGCAATACCTATCTCACCGCCGCTGAGCAGGCGCAGGCGCTGAACGGGCCGGTCAATCAGGCCATCGTCGATACCGCGCGCTTCCTGAAAGAGCAGGGCAAAGTGCCTGCGGCGGGAACCGATTATCGTCAGTACGTTACTGACCGCTTTGTGAAGTAAAGGAGGCGGCGATGCTGCAAATCTCGCATCTTTCCGCCGACTACGGCGGTAAACCGGCGCTGGCGGATATCAACCTGACGCTGGAGAGTGGGGAGCTGTTGGTGGTGCTGGGGCCTTCGGGCTGCGGTAAAACTACCCTGCTGAACCTGATTGCCGGATTCGTGCCCTATCAGCACGGCAGCATCACCCTCGAAGGTCAGCGGGTGACCGGGCCGGGCGCAGAGCGCGGGGTGGTCTTCCAGAATGAAGGTCTGCTGCCGTGGCGCAATGTGCAGGATAACGTGGCGCTAGGCCTCCAGCTGGCGGGCGTGGATAAAGCGCAGCGCCGGCAAGCGGCGGCGCAGATGCTGAAGAAGGTGGGGCTCGAAGGGGCGGAAAAGCGCTTTATCTGGCAACTGTCCGGCGGTCAACGCCAGCGGGTGGGCATCGCCCGGGCGCTGGCGGCGAATCCGCAGCTGTTGCTGCTGGATGAGCCCTTCGGCGCGCTTGACGCCTTTACCCGCGAGCAGATGCAGACGCTGCTGCTGAAACTGTGGCATGAGACCGGCAAACAGGTGCTGCTGATCACCCATGATATTGAAGAGGCCATCTTCATGGCGACCGAGCTGGTGCTGCTGTCGCCGGGGCCGGGACGGGTGGTGGAGAGGCTGCGACTTGATTTCAGCCGTCGCTTTGTCGCGGGCGAATCCTGCCGCAGCATTAAATCCGACCCGCGCTTTATTGAACAGCGGGAATACATTCTGAGCCGGGTGTTTGACCAACGGGAGGCTTTCTCATGAGCGTGGTACTGAACGACAAACCGCGTCAGTCGACGCTGAAGTGGCGCTGGCCGCTCTCCCGTGAGCTCACCCTCAGCGTGGCGACCCTGGCGGTGCTGCTGGCCGTCTGGTGGGCGGTCGCGGCGTTGCAGCTGATTAGTCCGCTGTTTCTGCCGCCGCCGGGCCAGGTGCTGCAGAAGCTTATCACCATCGCCGGGCCGCAGGGCTTTATGGATGCGACGCTCTGGCAGCACCTGGCGGCGAGCCTGACGCGGATCGTTATCGCCCTGCTGGCGGCAGTGCTTATTGGCGTACCGGTGGGGATCGCCATGGGGCTCAACTCGACGGTGCGCGGGATCCTCGACCCGCTGATCGAACTCTATCGTCCGGTGCCGCCGCTGGCCTACCTACCGCTGATGGTGATCTGGTTTGGCATCGGTGAAACCTCGAAGATCCTGCTGATCTACCTGGCGATTTTCGCGCCGGTAGCCATGTCGGCGCTGGCAGGGGTAAAAAGCGCGCAGCAGGTGCGGATTCGCGCCGCTCGTTCGCTTGGCGCCAGCCGGGCGCAGGTGCTGTGGCTGGTGATCCTGCCCGGCGCGCTGCCGGAGATCCTCACCGGGCTGCGCATTGGTCTCGGGGTGGGCTGGTCAACGCTGGTGGCCGCTGAGCTGATCGCCGCCACCCGCGGATTAGGATTTATGGTGCAGTCTGCCGGCGAGTTTCTCGCCACCGATGTGGTGCTGGCGGGGATCGCGGTGATTGCCATTATCGCCTTTTTACTGGAACTGGGTCTGCGCGCGCTGCAGCGGCGCCTGACGCCCTGGCATGGAGAAGTACAATGAGTGAACGTCTGAGCATTACCCCGCTGGGGCCCTATATTGGCGCGCAGGTGAGCGGGGCGGATTTAACCCGTCCGCTGAGCGACAACCAGTTTGAACAGCTGTATCACGCGGTGCTGCGTCATCAGGTGGTATTCCTGCGCGAGCAGAATATCACCCCGGCGCAACAGCGCGACCTGGCGCTGCGGTTTGGCGACCTGCATATCCATCCGGTCTACCCTCATGCCCCAGGGGTGGAGGAGATTATCGTCCTCGATACCCACAACGATAATCCGCCGGATAATGACAACTGGCATACCGATGTCACCTTTATCGACACGCCGCCCGCCGGCGCCATTCTGGCGGCGAAAGAGCTGCCGACGACCGGCGGGGACACCCTGTGGACCAGCGGCATCGCCGCCTGGGAAGCGCTGTCAGAACCCTTCCGGCAGCTGCTGAGCGGCCTGCATGCCGAACACGATTTCCGCAAATCGTTCCAGGAGTATAAGTACAACAAGACCGAAGCCGAGCATCGGCGCTGGCAGGAAGCGGTGGCGAAGCATCCGCCGCTGCTGCACCCGGTGGTGCGTACCCACCCGGTGACCGGCAAGCAGGCGCTGTTCGTTAATGAAGGCTTTACCACGCGAATTGTCGAGGTGAGTGAGAAAGAGAGCGCAGCGCTGCTGAACTTCCTGTTTGCTCATGTCACTAAACCGGAGTTTCAGGTGCGCTGGCGCTGGCAGCCGAACGATGTCGCTATCTGGGATAACCGGGTGACGCAGCATTACGCCAACGCCGACTATCTGCCGCAGCGGCGGATCATGCACCGGGCGACGATCCTCGGCGATAAGCCGTATTACCGGGCGGGGTAAGGCTTGTAGCCGGTTAAGGCATCAGCCGCGAGCCGCGGAGAACATTGCCCGCTGCTTCCCGGAGGCGTCGCCTGACTCGCCTTTTCCGGACTACCGAACCGTCGGAAACGGTGAACCATAGCCCGGCTAAGGCGCAACGCGCCGCAAGCCGGGAAAAAGCTTTTATGCCGATTTTTGCGCACCCAGATGTGCGCCAATATAGCGCTGGTAGCGATTGGCCTTCAGGTAGGTGAGATCCACCAGCACCAGACCATCCACGCAGTTGTTGAAATCCGGGTCGCTGCCGAAATCGATAAACTGCACGCCGCCCGGCTCGCACACTTCCGAGTACTGCTTATACAGCGGGGGGATCGCGCAGCCGAGGTTGCCGAGCAGGGACTTCAGCCGGGCCAGGTCGTCGTTGTAATCCTCCCCGCCAAACTGCGCCAGCACGTCGGGCAGCGACGCCGGATAAGGGCGACGCGACTCCGCCAGCGGATGCGTCGCCGGGAACCACAGCCGGTAGAATGCCACCAGCAGATCGCGGGCGGCGGGCGGCAATCCGCCAGAAATCGACACTGGACCAAACAGATAGCGATAGTGCGGATAGCGCGCCAGATAAGCGCCGATGCCGGACCACAGGTAGTCCAGCCCGCGACGCCCCCAGTAGCGCGGCTGGATAAAGCTGCGCCCCAGCTCAATGCCGTGCTGCAGGACATCGTCCATCCGCCCGTCGTAATGGAACAGACTGTAACTGTAGATCCCCTCCAGGCCGCGCTTTGCCAGCTGGATGGTCGTCGGCATAAAGCGGTAAGCGCCGACGATCTCGAGGTCTTCTTCATCCCACAGGATCAGATGTAGATAGTCGTCGTCATACCCGTCGATATCCCGCCTTTTGCCGCTGCCTTCCCCGACCGCGCGGAAGGCGATTTCCCGCAGACGTCCCAGCTCGCGCAGCAGCGGCGCGTCCTCCTGGCCGTTGCGCTGCCAGAGGTAAATCACTTTGCCATCGGCGGTGCGGCCCAGGCATTCGGCCTTGTGCAGTTCGCGTTTGAGCAGCGCCCGGTCTTCCGGACGGGCGATGGCGCTTTCGGTTTTAAACCGCCCCGGCAGCCCTTTGCGCAGCTGTTCAAGGTGCTGATAGCAGCGGCCGGTAAGCTCGCGAGCGCTGGACTGCGCATCGAACCAGTTCGACCAGGGGATCTGCTGGCCGATACGCACCGGCAGGCTGCTGTTGCGCCGGCGAAACATCTGCTGCATCAGCAGGAGCAGCGGCAGGTTGTCTGATATCAGCGTGCTGGCGTAAAACAGGGCGCTGTTGCGGGCGTTAATCCACGCCGGCAGCAGCGGGGCACGGTATTTTGCCGCCAGCTTAATAAAGCCGGAGTGCCATTTTTTATCGCGGATACCGTGGCGGGTCAGACGGGAGACTTCCCCCGCCGGGAAGAAGATCAGCACCCCGCCGGCCTGCAGCTGCTGGTCCATCTGCTGCAGCGCCGCTTTAGCGGTGCGGCCATGAATATTATCTACCGGGATAAACAGCGAGCTCAGGGGCTCAAGGTGGGTGAGCATGCGGTTGGTGACCACTTTGACATCGCGGCGCACGCGGGATACCGCATACAGGAGCGCCAGGCCGTCGAGGGTGCCGGTGGGGTGGTTGGCGATAATGACCAGCGGGCCATATTCGGGGATTTGTTCGAGATCGTGCGCCGGGATGGCGCAGCGGATATTGAGGTATTCCAGCACCTGTTCGACCGTATCAAGCCCCTTCAGGTGGCGGTGACGGTCGGCAAATTGTTGAAACTCTTCCTCATAAAATAGCTTTTTTAACAGTTTCTTTTGCCAGGGGGCGGGCCTCGCCTGAGGCCACAGGTCATCGAGTACGTTGTCGAGACTAAACATAGTGGCTCCTCCTCCGTCCTGCCCAGACAGTAGAAGGTGGAGATGTCGTTCAGATTACAGTTGGGTGAAGTTTCGGTCGCAGCAAGCGAGGTTCCCCGGATAGCGGCGCAAGCGCCTTATCCGGGCTACGGTTGGCGCCGATTTGTAGCCCCGGTAAGCGTCAGCGCCACCGGGGAGAGGCTATCGGCGTTCACCGCAGCTAAGATCAAAGCTATCGCCAGCCCAATTTGGGGGATATAGCCCGCGCTGGACATCGCGATGAAAGGTTGAAAATGGCCAATCGATCACCCGGGTGACCCAGCCATGCTTAAGTGGATTGATATGGATGTAATCAACGTGTCGGCGGTAATCATCTTCATCGCGTATGGCATGCTCCCAGAAGCGCGGTTGCCAGAGGGGTTGTCGTTTTAACGTTCTGCTAAAACAGCCTTTGATATCTCTCCAGCGTGAAGAAAAATCGTCATCATTATGAGGTAGTGTCCAGATGCAATGCAGATGTTCAGGCAACACCACCCAGGCATCAATAATAAAGGGGCGATGTTGTTTAACAACGGCGACAGAGTAGCGCAATAATTCTATGTTTTCAGTTAGGTGCATGCTTCTACGGTCTTTAAGGTTAACAGTGAAGAACCAGGTTCCCCCCTTAATGTAATAACGTCGATAAGCCACCACAGGATCTCCTGGAATTCGGTATTTATGATGTGGTTTAACACGTTAGAAGGCGAAATCCGGTACGCCAAGGAGAAGGCGCAGAAGGTGGAAAGCGGCGCGCAAAGTTTTAGCTACAGATATTGGTTAGCGCCTGTCCCCGGATAGCGGCGCAAGCGCCTTATCCGGGCTACGGTGTGGTGGTCGCGATAAATACAGCGCACCGGAGATGAGGTTTGGTAGCCCCGGTAAGCGCAGCGCCACCGGGGAGGGGCGGGTTTAACGGAGGATCTTTTTCTCGGCCAGATCGAGGGCGAAATAGCTGAAGATCAGGTCGGCGCCTGCGCGTTTGATAGCGCCGAGACTTTCCAGAACCACTTTCTCTTCATCGATAGCGCCCGCCTGGGCAGCGAATTTGATCATCGCGTACTCCCCGCTGACCTGATAGGCGCCGAGCGGCAGATCGCTGCGTTCGCGGATATCGCGCAGAATATCCAGGTAGGCGCCAGCCGGTTTCACCATCAGGCAGTCGGCGCCCTGGGCTTCATCGAGCAGCGACTCGCGAATGGCCTCCCGGCGATTCATCGGGCTCATCTGATAGGTTTTCCGATCGCCCTTCAGCGCGGTACCGGCCGCTTCGCGGAACGGACCGTAGAAGGAAGAAGCGAACTTGGTCGAGTAGGACATGATCGCCGTATTGGTGAAGCCGGCGGCGTCCAGCGAGCGGCGAATCGCCTGCACCTGACCGTCCATCGCGGCGGAAGGAGCGATGAAATCCGCCCCCGCGGCGGCGGCGACAACGGCCTGTTTGCCGAGGTTTTCCAGGGTCGCGTCGTTATCCACCCCGTGGTCGCACAGCACGCCGCAGTGGCCGTGGGAGGTATATTCGCAGAAGCAGGTATCGGACATGACGATCATCTCCGGCACCGTGGACTTACAAATCCGCGACATACGCGCCACCAGACCATTTTCATTCCAGGTATCGCTGCCGGTGGCATCGGTGTGATGAGAAATACCAAAGGTCATCACCGAGCGGATCCCGGCGTTGGCGATGCGTTCGATCTCGCGCGCCAGATATTTTTCCGGAATGCGCATCACGCCGGGCATGGCCTCTATCGCTTTGTAATCATCAATTTCTTCTTCAACAAAGATCGGCAACACCAGGTCGTTCAAACTCAGTGTTGTCTCTTCAAACAGGGCGCGCAGCGCAGCGGATTGACGCAGGCGGCGGGGGCGAGTGATTAAATCTGTCATGGTTTGCCTGATTTTGTGAAATGAAAGACGATAGTGTAACTGAAATGGCAGCGGGATGTTTCGCCAAAACGATCGTTATGGCGCATCGGCGAAACCTTCCCCGGGCTTACTGGCTGGCCGTCTGCATGTTGGGCTGTGCGCCGCTCAGCTCGCTGACCAGGTCGTTGATGCCATCGCTCATATTGTTGAAGCGGGTTAACGGCGAGCGGGTTACCACCACAAAGGCGCCAACGTTAGCCTGCGGATTCATCGCCATATAGGTGATAAACCCGCCGCCGCCGCCGGTTTTCTGAATAATCCCCGGATGGCCGTTCTTCGGCTTCATATACACCCAGCCGAGGCCCAGCGCGTCTGCGCGGCCCGGCACGTCCATACCAATCACCCGGGTCAGCTGGTTACGCTGATAAATCAGCGTCTGCATCCGGTCGGCCTGCTGGCTGCGGGTATAGAAATCGGATGACAGGAACTGCTGCATCCAGCGCATCATATCCCCCGGCGTCGAGTAGACTCCGCCGCTGCCGATCGCCGCCAGGGTGTTGTTGCATGGGCTGGCGCCTTTTTCCGGGATCATCAGCCGCTGGCACTGATCCGGTGACGGGGTAAAGGTGGTGTCCTTCATCCCCAGCGGCCGGGTGATCTGTTCTTCAAACAGCTGCGGATACGGTTTGCCGGCGGCGGTGGAGAGCGCGTCCGCCAGTAAATCGAAGGCCAGATTGGAGTAGGCGGCCTGCGAGCCCGGCGCGGTCTTCAGGGTCGCGGTAGAGAGCCAGTTCCAGCGCTGCTGGCGGGTCGGCCAGACAAACACCGGACGATGAGCGGCGCCGCCAGGCTGCTCGCGCGGCAGGGCGCTGGTATGGGTCGCGAGGTTAACCAGGGTGATTGGTTTTCCCTGCCAGTCAGGCACCCGGGCGCCCGGCGGGGCGTATTTGCTCAGCGGATCGTTGAGTTTCACCACCCCCTGGTCGAGCAGCTTCACCAGCATCTCGCTGGTCATCAGTTTGCTGAGGGAGGCGATACGGATCACCGAGTCGAGCTGCGGGTGCTGATTATTCCCCGGGCGGGTTTCGCCAAAGCTGCGAAAAACACGCTGATTGCCATCGATAACCACCAGCGCCATGCCGGTGGCGCCGCTGCCGTAGTAGATATGATTGGCGTAACGATCGACCACATCCGAGGCGAAAACCGGGTCAACGGTAGGCTGTGCGGCCTGCACCGAGGTCCACGACGCCGCGCACAGCGCAGCAAAAATGAGCAAACTACGTTTCAACGGAGATCATCCATTAAATAAATAAAAAAGAAGAGGGTATTTATACTACGAAGTGGCGCAGAACAAAGCGGGATTCACGACATTCCTGCAGGAAAAAGGTAACGGTGCGTAAAAAAGACTTTTTTACGCTTTCGGATACCGGCTTTTTTCGCCGGCGCGTATGATGACCGTTTGGCTGAAGGTTCGTGGGAGAGAACAATGACGGCTCAACGGGTAGTGATGGTCGTGGATATGCAAAACGGCGTGTTCGCCACGCCGCGTCTGGCGCGCGAGCGCTGCGTCGCGCAAATTAATCGTCTGGTGCGCGCGGCGGACAAGGTTATTTTCATTCAGCATGATGAAGCCGGCGGCCTCGAAGCCGGCAGCGAAGGCTTCGCCCTGCTTCCTGAGCTGGAGCAGCCGGCTGGCGCGCTGTATGTCACCAAAACCGCCTGCGATGCCTTCTATCACACCTCGCTGGCGCAGGTGCTGGACGAACACGAGATTCAGCAGTTCGTCATCTGCGGCTGCGCCACCGACTACTGCCTCGATACCACCATTAAAAATGGCGCCAGCCGCGGGTACGTTATTGTTATCGCGGAAGATGCCCACACCACCGCCGACCGCTCCGCCGCGCAGGCCGCGACGCTTATCGCCCACTACAATGAGGTGTGGCGTACCCTGACCATTCCTGGCAATCCTTTACAGGTGAAACCCACAGAAACAATTCTGCACGCATGGCAGCAGAACTAAGCTGTTGATATCCGGTCTTATCATTCGTCTGTCCCGCGAGGGCTCATCCACGCGGCGGCCGACGTATGCGTCGTACACAGCAATAGCAGAACGATAAGCAGTTAGCAGGAGACAATGATGTTTAAATCTTTTTTCCCCAAACCGGGGCCGTTTTTTATTTCTGCCTTTATCTGGTCGCTGCTGGCCGTGATCTTTTGGCAGGCGGGCGGCGGCGACTGGCTGCTGCGGGTCACCGGGGCATCGCAAAATGTGGCGATCAGCGCGGCGCGCTTCTGGTCGCTCAACTATCTGGTGTTCTACGCTTACTATCTGTTTTGCGTCGGCGTGTTCGCGCTGTTCTGGTTTGTCTACTGCCCGCACCGCTGGCAGTACTGGTCGATTCTCGGCACCTCGCTCATCATCTTCGTCACCTGGTTTCTGGTAGAAGTCGGGGTGGCGATCAACGCCTGGTATGCGCCGTTCTACGACCTGATCCAGAGCGCGCTGGCCACCCCGCATAAGGTCAGCATCAACCAGTTTTATCAGGAAATCGGCGTCTTTCTCGGCATCGCGATCATCGCGGTGATTATTGGCGTGATGAACAACTTCTTCGTCAGCCACTACGTCTTCCGCTGGCGCACGGCGATGAACGAGCACTATATGGCCCACTGGCAGCATCTGCGCCATATCGAAGGTGCCGCGCAGCGTGTGCAGGAAGATACCATGCGTTTTGCTTCCACCCTCGAAGATATGGGCGTGAGCTTTATCAACGCGGTGATGACCCTGATCGCCTTCCTGCCGGTGCTGGTGACGCTCTCCGAACATGTTCCCGACCTGCCTATCGTCGGCCATCTGCCGTATGGCCTGGTGATTGCCGCTATCGTCTGGTCGCTGATGGGGACCGGCCTGCTGGCGGTGGTGGGGATTAAGCTGCCGGGCCTGGAGTTTAAAAACCAGCGCGTGGAAGCGGCCTATCGTAAAGAGCTGGTTTACGGCGAGGACGATGAAACTCGCGCCACGCCACCGACGGTGCGCGAGCTATTCCGCGCGGTGCGTCGCAACTATTTCCGTCTCTATTTCCACTATATGTATTTCAATATCGCCCGCATCCTCTATCTGCAGGTGGATAACGTTTTCGGCCTTTTCCTGCTGTTTCCGTCGATCGTTGCCGGTACGATTACCCTCGGGCTGATGACGCAAATTACCAACGTCTTCGGCCAGGTGCGCGGCTCGTTCCAGTACCTGATCAGCTCGTGGACAACGCTGGTGGAACTGATGTCCATCTACAAACGTCTGCGCAGTTTTGAACGCGAGCTGGACGGCAAACCGCTGCAGGAAGCGATCCCGACATTACGTTAATCAAGACAAGGAAGCATAATGGCCGCACGTTTATCGCGCATTATTCCCGTTTCATTGACGCTGCTGGCGGCCATGGCGCTGAGCGCCTGTACCAGCCAGCAGGCTCCGGCGCTGAAAGAGGGCGAGAAGCCTGTTGACGTGGCGTCGGTAGTGCGGCAGAAAATGCCGGCCAGCGTCAAGGATCGGGAGGCCTGGGCGCAAGCCATCGCCACCGCGTTTGACAGCCAGAAGCTGGCGCCGACGGAAGAAAACGTCTGCTCGGTGCTGGCGGTCGCGCAGCAAGAGTCTAACTATCAGTCCGATCCGGTGGTGCCGGGGCTGAATAAAATCGCCTGGCAGGAAATTGACCGCCGGGCGGAAAAAATGCACATTCCGCCGTTTCTGGTCCATACCGCGCTGAAGATCACCTCGCCAAACGGTAAAAGCTATAGCGACCGTCTGGACAATGTGAAGACGGAAAAGCAGTTGAGCGCCATTTTTGATGACTTTATCGGGATGGTGCCGATGGGGCAGAAGCTGTTCGGTTCCCTTAACCCGGTGCACACCGGGGGGCCGATGCAGGTCAGCATTGCTTTTGCCGAGCAGCACACCTCCGGCTACCCGTGGAAAATGAACGGCACGGTGCGCCAGGAGGTCTTCAGTCTGCGCGGTGGCCTGTGGTTTGGCACCTATCATCTGCTGAACTATCCGGCCAGTTATAGTGCGCCATTGTACCGCTTTGCCGACTTCAACGCCGGCTGGTACGCCAGCCGTAACGCCGCCTTCCAGAACGCGGTGGTGAAGGCCAGCGGGGTAAAACTGGCGCTCGACGGCGACCTTATCCGCTACGACAGCGAGGAGCCGGGCAGCACCGAGCTGGCGGTGCGTCGCCTGGCGAGCCAGCTGGGGATGAGCGACAGCGAGATCCATCGTCAGTTGAAAAAGGGCGACAGCCTGGCGTTTGAGAAGACCGATCTCTATCAGCAGGTTTTCCGTCTCGCCGAGAAAAAAGCGGGCAAAACCCTGCCGCGGGAGATGTTGCCAGGGATCCAGCTGGAGAGTCCAAAAATCACCCGAAATCTGACGACGGCGTGGTTTGCGAAACGGGTTGATGAGCGGCGGGCAAACTGTATGGCGCGGCGTTAACGGCGCTGACGCCAGCGCACGATAAGCGCCAGTACCCCGATGAACGTGCAGCCGATCAGGAAAGGGATCAGACCAAAGAGGGTACCCACGGCGAGGCTGATGTCGACTTGCGGACGGCTGGCGTCCTGGGCTTGCATCAGGCGTTCAAATACCCCGGGGGCGTGGATCAGCATGCTGAGCATCTGCGCGCCGGCCCAGCAGCAAATCAACACGAACAGCCCGTAGGCGACATGGCTGCCGGTCAGCGCGCCCCTTTTTTTATTTCCCAAAAGCGATTTTGAAAAACTGAATTCAGCCATAGGCCCTCCCACATCTGCGCTGCTGGTTTTTTCTCCAGCTCTATGTCAGGTATTCTGGCAGTCAGGGGCCATCATCAGTATCAGATTGCTGGTAATTGCCGTCCAGGAATAATCCTGTTTTCGCCGTTGTGTTAACTGCGCCACAGGAGCACAAAAGGGAGAGCGGCGTCGCAATCCAGCAACATTCTCCATATCGCTACAGACCGCCGCGGGCGGCTATGCGAAGATGCGTTTTTTGCTGTTGGAGGCCGCATGAAGCTCACTGATAAAATTCGCCGCGATTGGCACTACTACGCCGTGGCGCTGGGGTTGATTTTTATTCTTAATGGCGTGGTGGGGCTGCTGGGGTTTGAAACACAGGGGTGGCAATCCTACGCCGTCGGTCTGATCACCTGGGTCATTAGCTTCTGGATTGCGGGCTTTGTGATCCGCCGCCGCCCGGCAGAAGAGGCCTGAGGCCGCCGCTGCCAGGCGGGGTAAAACGCGTTTTAGTTCATGGAGGTTTTCAGCGCCCGGTCCGCGGCATGGCGCTCCAGCGCCAGCTCAATCAGGCGGGTGATCAGGCTGGTGTAGTCGAGACCGCTGGCCTGCCACAGCTTCGGATACATGCTGATGTTGGTAAAGCCCGGCAGGGTGTTGATCTCGTTGATCACCACCTCGTTGTCGGCGGTGAGGAACACGTCGACACGAGCCATGCCGCTGCAGCCCAGGGTCTGGTAGGCCTGCACCGCGATAGCGCGAATTTTGTCGTTGATCTCAGGGGCGATAGCGGCCGGGACTACCACCTGCGCGCCCTGATCGTCGATATACTTGGTGTCGTAGGCGTAAAACTCGCTGTTGAGGACGATTTCACCGCAGGTGCTGGCCTGCGGGTGGTCGTTACCCAGCACCGCACACTCAATTTCCCGCCCTTTAATGCCTTGCTCCACCACCACTTTATGGTCAAATTCGAAGGCCAGGGCCACCGCCTGATGGTACTGCTCTTCGTTTTTAACTTTGCTGACGCCAACCGACGATCCCTGGTTAGCCGGCTTAACGAACAGCGGCAGGCCCAGCTTCGCTTCGACATCGGCAAAGCTGAACTGCGCGCGGTTGGCGCGGGTGAGTGTGATAAACGGGGCGACGGCGAGCCCGGCGTCGCGCAGCAGACGTTTGGTCACGTCTTTGTCCATACAGGCTGCAGAGCCCAGCACATCGGAGCCGACGAACGGCAGATTCGCCATGCGCAGCATCCCCTGCAGGGAGCCATCTTCACCCAGCGTGCCGTGGACGATCGGGAAAATCACATCGATGGCCGCCAGCGGTTGGCCGCTTTCGGCGTTAATCAGCTGCTGCGCTTCGCGGCCCGGGATCTGCGCCAGAGTCACCGTGGAAGGGCGCAGGGCAATGCGGGCAGGATCCTGTGCGTTGAGCAGGTAGTTGCCGGCGTCGTTGATGTGCCACAGCCCCTGTTTATCAATACCCAACAGAACCACATCGAAGCGCGATTTATCAATCGCTTCCACGATATTCTTCGCTGACTGCAGCGACACTTCATGCTCCGCCGACTTGCCGCCAAAAACGATCCCAACCCTCATCTTTGCCATTTCAACTTCCATCCAGATAACATCAAAGGGCATAACATACCATGTGAAACCGCTGCCTGGCTGCCATAATATTTACCTGATCAATTGACGGGAGTGGGCGTGAGAGGAAAGACGCTGCTGGTGCTGGCCGGGCTGCTCGGCGCGGGCCTGTTGGGATACCGCAATCTGCCGCCGCACCTGAATCCGCTGGCGCCGCTGGCGCTGGACGATCCCCCAGGCTGGCTGACGTCGTTTAAGCTGCGCAGGCTGACGGCAGACCAGTGCGCCTTCCTGCTGGCGGAAGCCAATCGCCGGCGGCTTATCGCCAGCCGGCCGGTGGCCGACAGCGAGGGAAGCTGCCCTCTGCGTAACGTGGTGCGGGTGGCGAATTTTGGCTCGGTGCAGCTGAGCAGTAGTTTTCTCGCCAGCTGCCCGCTGGCGCTGAGCAGCGCGCTGTACATCGAGCAGCAGGCGAAGCCGCTGACCCGGCAGCTGATGGCGAGCGACCTGCGTCAGATCGATCATCTCGGCAGCTTTGCCTGCCGCAATATTTACCATCGTCAACAGGCGCGGCGCAGTGAACACGCCACGGCGGACGCGCTGGACGTCAGCGGTTTCCGTCTGGCGGACGGTAGACGCGTTAGCGTCCTGCAGGGCTGGCGGAGCGAAACTTCGCGCCCCTGGCTGGCGGCGCTGTTGAGCAGCAGTTGCCATTACTTCGGTAACGCGCTGGGGCCAGAGTACAACGCGGCTCACGCCAACCATTTTCATTTCGGCATGCGCGGGCAGGGCTTCTGCTTTTGAGCATAAAGCGCTATGAGCAGCCTAAATGACCAGAAAATGCTTCGTCAGGCTCTCATCCGCAGCCATAAAACACCAAACTCACCGCCAGCGCATCTATGGTAGTACACCAGTGGGATGAAATTGCTAAGCTAGATAATAATTGGCAAATCATTAATGAATACGCGTAGTTATGGAATCCTGGAAGGTTAATCTCATCTCCGTCTGGTTTGGTTGCTTTTTTACCGGCCTGGCGATCAGTCAAATTCTCCCCTTTTTACCCCTCTACGTCTCCCAGCTCGGCGTCACCTCGCATGAAGCGCTATCGATGTGGTCGGGGCTGACCTTCAGCGTCACTTTTCTTGTCTCGGCGATCGTCTCGCCAATGTGGGGAAGCCTGGCGGACCGTAAAGGCCGCAAGCTCATGCTGCTGCGCGCCTCGTTGGGGATGGCGATTGCCATTTTACTGCAGGCTTTCGCCACCAACGTCTGGCAGCTGTTTATCCTGCGGGCGATCATGGGCTTAACCTCCGGTTATATTCCCAACGCCATGGCGCTGGTGGCCTCCCAGGTGCCGCGCGAGCGCAGCGGCTGGGCGCTAAGCACGCTGTCGACGGCGCAAATTAGCGGGGTGATCGGTGGCCCGCTGCTGGGCGGCTTCCTTGCGGACCACGTCGGGCTGCGAATGGTCTTTTTTATTACGGCGATCCTGCTGACCATCAGTTTTCTGGTGACCCTGTTTCTGATTAAAGAGGGCGTTCGCCCGCAGGTCAGCAAAAGCGATCGTCTCACCGGGAAACAGGTCTTTGCCTCCTTGCCCTATCCGGGGCTGGTGATCAGCCTCTTTTTCACCACCCTGGTGATCCAATTGTGCAACGGCTCAATCGGCCCGATTCTGGCGCTGTTTATTAAGTCGATGGCGCCGGACAGCAACAATATCGCTTTTCTGGCCGGGATGATCGCCGCGGTGCCCGGCGTGTCGGCACTGATTTCTGCGCCACGGTTGGGTAAGCTTGGCGACCGCATCGGCACCTCGCGGATCCTGCTGGCGACGCTCTGCTGCGCGGTGGTGATGTTCTTCGCCATGTCCTTTGTCACCACCCCGCTGCAATTGGGTACGCTGCGTTTTTTGCTCGGCTTTGCCGATGGCGCGATGCTCCCGGCGGTGCAGACCTTATTGCTGAAGTACAGCAGCGACAGCGTCACCGGGCGTATCTTTGGCTATAACCAGTCGTTTATGTATCTGGGCAACGTCGCCGGGCCGCTAATTGGCGCCTCTGTGTCAGCCATGGCCGGCTTCCGCTGGGTGTTTATTGCCACCGCCATTATCGTTTTCATTAACCTCTGGCAACTGGCGTGGATGCTGCGCCAAACCCGCCGGGCTAACGCCTGAACCTCTGCTGACGGTATTTATTGCGATACCGTCAGCATTATTCGCCGTCAGCGGATTTACTATTACTTTTTGTTATCGTCATGGCGTGAACGCTATTCCATTTTATTATTTTCCAGGCAATCTGGTTATAAGCAACCCCGGTCATGATTAAACAATACTATTTATAGTGGTATTTTATTGTGGTAAAACGTTTCGCTGTATATTGGGTGTTGCGATGATTCTTAATTTAAGTAATTCTGAGGTCCGTCATCGCGTATGACATCCCAATCAAAACAGGCCTCGCATAAGGAACTGGTGCTATGAAGAATCTCATTGCTGAGTTACTGGTTAAACTGGCGCAAAAGGAAGAAGAAGCAAAGGAACTGACGGTGCAGGTTGAAGCGCTGGAGATCGTGGTCACCGCATTATTGCGCCATATGGAGCATGATGCCCAGCAGGCATTGATTCAGGATATTGAACAGGCGATTGACCAGGTGACGCCCTGTCCGCCGGTCAACGACCATGATGCGATGCTGCTGCAGCAATATCTAAAGAAGCTGTTGCGGCATCCTCGTAGCTAGTCTTTGTGACACGACAAGGATGCCGTCATTTTTCTGTCATCTCCCTTTTATAAAGTCTCCCTCGTTTTGTTTTTTTAAGTATTTTTTACATGGAGATGACAAAAGTGAAATTAAGCGCCCTGTTTATTGCCCTGATTCCTCTACTGGGCTCGCCGGTTATTCATGCAGAAACTACTGCTGCGCCGGTTCTGGAAAATCGCGCTGCGCAGGGAGATATCACCACTCCTGGCGGCGCGCGTCGTTTAACAGGCGATCAAACCGAAGCGCTGCGCGCCTCGTTAATCAATAAGCCAGCTAAAAACGTTATTCTGCTGATTGGCGATGGCATGGGTGATTCGGAAATTACCGCTGCGCGAAACTATGCCGAGGGGGCGGGCGGTTTCTTTAAAGGAATTGATGCTCTGCCGTTAACCGGGCAGTACACGCATTATTCGCTGGATAAAAAAACCGCGAAACCGGACTACGTGACCGACTCGGCGGCCTCCGCCACCGCCTGGACCACCGGCGTGAAGACTTATAACGGCGCGCTGGGCGTCGATATTCATGAGAATGCGCATCAGACCATCCTCGAGCTGGCGAAAGCGGCGGGGCTGGCCACCGGCAACGTTTCCACCGCCGAGCTGCAGGACGCCACCCCCGCGGCGTTGGTGGCGCATGTGACATCGCGTAAATGCTATGGCCCGACGGTCACCAGCGAAAAATGCCCCAGCAATGCGCTGGAAAAAGGGGGCAAAGGCTCCATTACCGAACAGCTGCTGAACGCCCGACCGGATGTCACCCTGGGCGGCGGCGCGAAGACCTTTGCCGAAACGGCGACGGCGGGCGAGTGGCAGGGCAAAACCCTGCGCGAGCAGGCGCAAGCGCGCGGCTACCAGATTGTGACCGACGCGGCTTCTCTTGCCGCCGCGACGGAAGCCAGTCAGGATAAACCGCTGCTGGGACTCTTTGCCGATGGCAATATGCCGGTACGCTGGGAAGGGCCGAAGGCGTCTTATCACGGTAATATCGATAAGCCGCCGGTGACCTGTACGCCAAACCCGAAGCGTGACGCCTCGGTGCCGACGCTGGCGCAGATGACGGAGAAAGCGATTGACCTGCTGAGTCGCAACGAGAAAGGTTTCTTCCTGCAAGTCGAAGGCGCTTCCATCGATAAGCAGGACCATGCGGCGAATCCGTGCGGCCAGATCGGCGAAACGGTTGATCTTGACGAAGCGGTGCAGAAGGCGCTGGAATTCGCGCGAAAAGACGGTAATACCCTGGTGATCGTCACCGCCGACCATGCGCATGCCAGCCAGATCATCCCGGCGGATAGCAAAGCCCCGGGGCTGACCCAGGCTCTGAACACGCACGATGGCGCGGTGATGGTGATGAGCTACGGCAACTCTGAGGAAGAGTCGATGGAGCACACCGGCACCCAACTGCGCATTGCGGCCTACGGTCCGCATGCGGCTAACGTCGTCGGCCTGACCGATCAGACCGACCTGTTCACGACCATGAAAGCTGCCCTGAGTCTCAAATAAGTCGCTGCCGGTGGCGAAATTGCGTCACCGGCTGGTTTTTTTTCTATCTGCGTCCAGACTTACAACGTTCCACTCACAGAAGGATGGTGCGATGAAAATAACTTTATTGATGACCCTACTGTTTGGCTTGATCTTTATCAGCGCGGTTGGCGCGGCAGAAAAAACGCCCACTCCTCAGCAGCAAAGGATGACGGACTGCAATCAGCAAGCGTCAGCCAAAATGCTGAAAGGTGAGGAGCGCAAAACCTTTATGAGCCAGTGTCTGAAAAAAGAGACCACGACCTCGCAGGGAAAGGCGCTCACCCCTCAGCAGCAGAAAATGAGCGACTGCAGCAAAGCGGCCACGGCGAAATCACTGAAGGGCGATGAACGCAGTACCTTCATGAGTAGCTGCCTGAAGAAAGCCTGAAAAAAAGGGAGCGCTCGCGCTCCCTTGTTCTTTAACCTCTCAGGGCTTGAAGCCCGCCAGCTCAGCTTCAGGAGCGGCTCAGTTTCTCTGATTTTTCCATACACTGGGTGATGGCTTCGATTACCGCCGAGCGGAACCCTTTCTCTTCCAGCACGCGCACGGCTTCGATGGTGGTCCCGCCAGGGGAACAGACCATATCTTTCAGCGCCCCTGGGTGTTCTCCGCTCTCCAGCACCATTTTGGCGGAGCCCATCACCGCCTGGGCGGCGAATTTATAGGCCTGAGCGCGCGGCATTCCGCCGAGGACGGCGGCATCGGCCATCGCTTCGATAAACATAAAGACATAGGCCGGCGCCGAACCGCTTACCCCCACCACCGGATGGATCATCGGCTCGGCAATTTGCTCCGCCTGGCCAAAGCAACGGAAAATAGTCAGCACTTCGGCAACATCTTCGCTGCTCACCAGGGCGTTAGGCGTGACGGAGGTCATACCGGCGTTAACCAGCGACGGCGTATTCGGCATCGCGCGAATGATTTTGCGATCGTGGCCAAGGGCGCGCGCCAGCTGCTCAAGCGTAACGCCGGCGGCGATAGAGACCACCAGCGACTCTTTATTCAGACTGGAGGCGATATCGCCCAGCACTTTGGTCATGATCCCCGGTTTAACCGCGCCGAAGACGATATCGGCAATCTGCGCCACTTCCTGGGCGCTACCGGCGGCGTTGATGCCATACTGGTCGCGCAGAGCTGCAACCTTGTCCGGCGACGGGGTGTAGACCCAGATTTGTCCCGGCTGTACCTGACCGCTGGCGATCAGCCCGCCCAGAATGGCCTTACCCATATTGCCGCAGCCGATAAAGCCAATTTTCTTATCCATCACCATTCCCCTCTGCTTTTTTCGTTACGATCTGATTAGCTTACCATCCTGGCGCTTTCCTGGGGGAGAAAAGCAGGTAACATTGGCGTCACTTATTGCAGGTAACAGGAGCTGGCATGGCCATTTGGGTGGATGCGGACGCGTGTCCGAACGTGATTAAAGAGATTTTGTTCCGCGCGGCAGAGCGGACCCAGACTCCGCTGACGCTGGTGGCGAACCAGCCGCTGCGCGTGCCGCCGTCGCGTTTCATCCGCACCCTGCGGGTTGAGCAGGGTTTTGACGTGGCGGATAACGAAATCGTTCGCCAGTGCGCGGCGGGAGATTTAGTGATCACCGCCGACATCCCGCTGGCGGCGGAGGTGCTGGCGAAGGGCGGGGCGGCGCTGAATCCGCGCGGGGAACGTTACAGCGAGGCGACGATCCGCGAGCGGCTGACGATGCGGGATTTTATGGAGACATTACGGGCCAGCGGCGTTCAGACCGGCGGCCCGGATAGTTTATCGCAGCGCGATCGGCAACAGTTTGCCGCCGAGCTGGAGAAGTGGTTGCTGGCGGTTAAGCGTCGCCAGGGTTAAACCCAGCTATCGTCATCGCTGCCAAAATCATCGTCGCCAAAGCCGGCGTCGAAGTCGTCGTTCCAGGTATTGTCGGCAAGGAACTGATCGTCTCCCTGGCGGAACGGATCGTCACCTGCGGTGGTGTCCTGCGCGATGCTGTCCTGCGCGGAGGCGGCATCAGGCTGCGGCTTCTCTTCGATGATATTGACTATCTCCTGCGGGTGCGAGCCGCTGAACATATTGGTCAGCATATTGCCCAGCACCACGCCGCCTGCCACGCCAGCGGCCGTTTGCAGCGCGCCCGCCATAAAGCCGCCGCCGCGTGCGGCAGCCTGCGGGGCATAGTTCTGCTGCGGTGGTGGCGTATACTGCGGCTGAGCGCTGGCCTGCGGGCGACCATATTGCTCCGCGCCCGGGATAGGGTCAGAACCGCGTGACGAGCCGCCACCGCCAAACAGGCCGGAGAGGAAGCCGCCGCTGCTGGGCTTTGCCGCCTGCAGTTGGCTGACCTGACTCTCCAGCGCCTGGATGCGATCGTTAAGCTGTTTAATCGCGGCTTCCTGGATAAGAATGGTTTGCGCCATATAGTAGGGGGCCGCCGGCTGCGCGCTCACGTGTTGGGCAATCCGCTCCTCGGCGCTGGCATCGCGCGATGCGCTGTGCGCCTCAGCCTCTTTCAGCCGGGAAAACAGTCCATCAATAAGGCGTTGTTCTTCAGATTGCATGTTACATTCCTCTGTCACACTGTCGAATAGGCATCAGGGTGCTTCTGAAACATGATGTTGTAAATATGTTGCTTCGTAAAGCTATGCATAAATGTGTTACCGTTTACGCCAGCGGTGGATAAAAAATAACGCCAAGCGGAAAGTAAAGCTGGTTAAACACTAAATGCAATGATAAGTTTACATTAATAGCCCCTCTTCTCACCGTGGTAATGGGGTGTAAAGAAGTTGTGTAATTTTTTCTTTACGTATGCATTGCGGGACAGACAGCGATAATACGTGCTTTCGTTTTCATTTTTTTGCGACAGACGGAACCAGGGGGTCTTCGGTTATGACACAGCCTATCTTTCTTATTGGGCCACGCGGCTGCGGTAAAACCACCGTCGGCCATGCGCTGGCGCGAGCGCGGCATTTTCAGTTCTCCGATACCGATCATCGGCTACAGGCCCATGAGCAGCGGACGGTGGCTGAGATCGTGCAGGCGGAAGGGTGGGCGCGTTTTCGTGAACTGGAGACCCTGTCGCTGAAGGCCGTGACCCTGCCGAATACGGTAATCGCCACCGGCGGCGGTATTGTGCTGGCGGAAGGTAACCGTCAGTTTATGCGGGAGAATGGCGTGGTGATTTATCTGCAGGCCTCGGTGTCGGCGCTGATTGACCGTCTGGAAGCCTACCCGAAAGCCGAACAGCGGCCGACGCTGACCGGAAAACCGGTGCGCGAGGAAGTGGGCGAGGTGCTGGCGCAGCGCGAAGCGTTATACCGGGACGCTGCCCACCATATTGTGGATGCCACGGCCTCGCCGGATCGGGTGGTGGAGCAGATTATGTCCATGCTATGCAGCGCGACGGCAACCCCGGTAAGTTAAGAATTTACTTACATTAAGGCGGCGAGGGGCGCCTATACTTAATAGTTCTGCTACCAGAAGAAGGAAGAACTATGCCAAACAGGCCCCCATATCCGAGAGAAGCGCGCGTGGTTGCGGTAGAGAAAGGTCCTCAGGGTCAGACGGTGACCTGGTATCAGCTCCGTGCGGATTATCCTGAGCCTGATTCGCTTATCAGCGAACATCCTACCGAGCAGGAAGCCGTGGATGCCAAACGGCGTTATGAAGATCCTGACAAGTCGTAACCCCCTGAGCCCGAATTGCCCGCCATGCTGGCAATATCGGGCGTATCTCACATTTTTTATTTATCAGTCGTACTAATGAATATCTAACACACGGATTTTTCAGGCACGGCGCCGCCGCCCGGCAATCTTTACATTCAACCGCGGCGTGGAGCTGCTACGCTTCTCGACGGTTGATTTTTACTCACCAGGGGGGCGGATGCTGTGTGTGGAAAGCCTGTGTTGAAGCAGTGGTTGTGAAAAGGTACATGATATGAGTAGTGCAACGATGGCAATTTTGACCATCGGCGTTGTGCCGCTGGCGGGAGTATTGCCGCTCCTGACCGAACATATCAGGGAAGAACAGATCGCCCACATCAGCCTGCTGGGCGAGATGACGCCTGACGAGGTAATGGCCGAGTACGCCGTAGGTGACGGCGAGAAAGGACTCCTGACCTTGCTCAGTAATAACCAGTTGGTGATGGTGTCGCGACAGAAAATTGAACGCGATGTCCGCAGCGCGATCGCGATGCTGGATCGACAACATTATGATGTGATCCTGCTGCTCAGTTCCGAACAGCTGACCGGTTTTACCACCCATCACGCGATCCTCCTCGAGCCGCAGCGGATCATCCCGCCGCTGGTGGCATCGATCGTCGATGGGCACCAGGTAGGGGTGATCGTGCCGGTGGAAGAGATCATGCCCATGCAGCGGCAAAAGTGGCTCTCGCTGGAAAAGTCGCCATACTACGCGCTGGCCAATCCGTTTACCGGCAGCGACAGCGAGCTATTAACCGCCGGCAAAACGCTGCTGGAGCAGGGTGCCGACGTGCTGGTCCTCGACTGTCTCGGTTACTATCAGCATCATCGCGATGTGTTACAAAAAGCCCTCGATGTTCCGGTTTTGCTGTCGAATGTGCTGGTTTCCCGACTGGCGGCAGAACTATTGGTCTAATGTGTTAATTTCACGTGACAGGGGCAAGGAGCGCCCCCTATATTGAGCCTTTAACCGACGATCAGAAGGGCTTGTTTATGCTTCAAGGCAATGAATACTTTGACGGAAAAGTGAAATCCATTGGCTTCACCAGCAGCAGTACCGGTCGCGCCAGCGTTGGCGTGATGGCGGAAGGGGAATACACCTTTGGTACGGCGCAGCCGGAAGAGATGACGGTAGTCAGCGGGGCGCTGAATGTCCTGCTGCCGGGTGAGGCTGAGTGGAAAGTTTACGCTGCCGGCGAAGTTTTCAATGTGCCAGGCAACAGTGAATTTCATCTACAGGTGGCTGAGCCAACCTCTTATCTGTGCCGCTATCTGTAAGCCAGCGTGACGCCCGGCGCCTGCCGCCGGGTTGTTTTTTCCTTCCTGCCCGGCAGGAAGGAAAGCGGCGCTTAGCGCTGCGCTTCGCCGCCGAGCCCTTCCACCAGGCTTTGGATCAGGGCAGCCAGCTCGCCGGTCATTAAGATAAAGTCGGCGTCAAAGCGCTGGGCGAAATCTTCCCGATCGATATCTTCGTTTTGGTCGCGCAGTTCATCGCAGAACTTGAGGCGCTTAATTGACGCGTCGTCGCAGATCACAAACTGAATACGCTGCTGCCAGTCCAGCGCCAGCTTGGTGACGACCTTCCCGGCCTCAATGTGTACAGCGATTTCGTCGCTAACCAGATCCTGCTTCTTGGCGCGGATCACGCCGCCATCTTCCAGCATCGCTTTCAGCTCGGCTTCGTCCAGCAGCTGGAAGCCCTGCGCCACGGTGCCGGAGCGGACCCACTCGGTCAGCGTTAGCTCAATCGGATTCTCCAGGGTCAGCGGCACCACCGGCAGCGAGCCGAGGGTTTTACGCAGCAGGGCCAGAGTATCTTCCGCTTTCTTCGCGCTGGCGCAGTCGACCATGATCAGGCCGTTGACGGTGTCGATCCACATCATTGTCTGGCTGAAGCGGCTGAAGGCGCGCGGCAGTAGCGAGTGCAGCACTTCATCTTTCAGGGAATCTTTCTCGGTCTTCTTCAGCTTGCGGCCCTGATCGGCTTCCAGCTTCTGGATCTTTGCCTCCAGCGCCTGCTTAATCACCGGCGACGGCAGGATCTTCTCTTCTTTACGCGCGCAGATAATGATCTGGCCGTTTGCCGTATGCGTCAGCGCGTCGCTGTGCGATCCCATCGGCGACACCCAACCGGTTTTCGCCATATCCTGGCTGCCACAAGGGGTAAATGTCAGCTCGGCCAGCTGTTTTTCCATCTCCTCGGCGCGCAATTCGATATCGCGGCTGAGACGGTAAACCATTAAATTTTTGAACCACAGCATGATAATTTCCACGGCTTTGTCGTTAAATCAGGCGGGCATGATAGCGAATTGTCGCTATGCTTGCATTGTTAATCGGGGTGAGGAGCTGAGCGTGCGTATTGGTATTGATTTAGGTGGAACAAAAACCGAAGTGATAGCCCTGAGCGACCAGGGAGAGCAGCTGTTTCGCCACCGGTTACCCACGCCGCGGGAGGACTACCGGCAAACCATCGAGACCATCGCCACTCTGGTGGCGATGGCCGAGCAGGCGACCGGACAGCAGGGTACCGTGGGGATGGGCATTCCTGGCTCAATTTCGCCTTATACCGGGGTGGTGAAAAACGCCAACTCGACCTGGCTCAACGGCCAGCCCTTTGATAAGGACCTCAGCCTGCGCCTTGAGCGGGAAGTCCGGCTGGCTAACGATGCCAACTGTCTGGCGGTGTCGGAAGCGGTGGACGGCGCGGCGGCGGGGGCGCAAACGGTATTCGCGGTGATTATCGGCACCGGCTGCGGCGCCGGGGTGGCGCTCAACGGGCGGGCGCATATCGGCGGCAATGGTAACGCTGGCGAATGGGGACATAACCCATTGCCGTGGATGAACGACGATGAGCTGCGCTACCGTGCGGAAGTCCCTTGCTACTGCGGCAAACAGGGGTGTATCGAAACCTTTATCTCCGGCACCGGTTTCGCCACCGACTATCAGCGGCTGAGCGGCAAAGGGTTAACCGGCAGCGAGATTATGCGCCTGGTGGGAGAAGGTGACGAAAAGGCTGAACTGGCGCTGAGCCGCTATGAACAGCGGCTGGCGAAATCGCTGGCCCACGTGGTGAATATCCTCGACCCGGACGTTATCGTGCTGGGCGGCGGGATGAGCAACGTCGAACGGCTGTATCAGACGGTGCCGGACCTGGTGAAGCAGTGGGTCTTCGGCGGCGAGTGTGAAACGCCGATCCGCAAAGCGATGCACGGCGACTCCAGCGGGGTACGCGGCGCGGCCTGGCTGTGGCCGCTCCAGGGGACCTGAACCACTTCCCCGCACCCGGACCCGGACCCTCTCCCTCGGGAGAGGGTTAGGGTGAGGGGACATCGCCATAATTCAGACCTCACTCCATCGCAAACGCTTTGTCCAGCCGGCTATAGCCCAGGCCGTTAATCTTCTTCACTTTGATCTGCACCGGAATGCGGTCTTTCATCGCCTCCACGTGGCTGATCACCCCGATAATCTTACCGCTAGCGTTAAGGGCATCCAGGGCGTCCAGCGCCGTGTCCAGCGTTTCGCTGTCGAGGGTGCCGAAGCCTTCATCAAGAAACAGGGAGTCAATCCGCGTCTTATGGCTCACCAGGTCTGACAGCGCCAGGGCCAGCGCCAGGCTGACGAGGAAACTTTCGCCGCCGGAGAGGGTGCGGGTGTCGCGCACGGCGTCGGCCTGCCAGGTATCGACAACCTCCAGCTCCAGCGCCTCGCTGGCCTTGCGCTGTAGCAGATAGCGGCCATGCAGGCGGTTGAGCTGCTGGTTTGCCAGCCAGACCAGATTATCCAGCGTCAGCCCCTGGGCGAATTTGCGGAACCGGTCGCCGGTGCTGGAGCCGATCAGCGAATTGAGATAGCCCCAGTCGTCCGCCAGCTGCGCCGCCTCTGCAATCTGCTGCCCCAGCGCCTGCTGCTGTTGACGGCTCTCTGCGTCCTGCCTGAGTTGCTGGCGGATCTCACCCTGGCGGGTAGTGTTATCCCGCAGCCGCTGGGCCAGGGCGTGCAGCTGGGTTTGCAGGGTGGGGACGTCAGCGTCCACCCCTTGCGGACGCAGCGCCAGGTGCGCCTCATGTTGCCGGGTCGCCTGCTCGCAGAGCGCGGCCGCCTGCTGAAGCTGCTGCTCCAGCGTCTGTTTTAACTGCGTCAGCCGCTGGGCGGTCTCGTCATCCAGCAGCGCGGCGAGGAACGCCTCCCGATCGCTAAAGCGGCTGGCGGCCAGGGCGGAGGTGAAGTGCGCCTGCGACTGGTCCAGACGCGCCTTTTCCTGAGTTTCCTGCTGCTGCTGGGCGACAAGCTGGCTGTGCAGCGACAGGCATTCCTCGTGGATTTCGCGCCAGTTGTCCGGGATGGCCGACTCAGCTTCAACCTCTGTCTCGTCGCTGGTCGGCAGCGTCTCCAGCAGTGGCCGCAGAGCAGCGATTTGCTGCTGAATGGCATCATGTCGGGTCTGTTGCGCCTGCCACTGGGCAAATTCGCTTTCGCGAGCGTGCAGCCAGGCGGCTTCTGTCCCTTCTGCCGGCAGGCTCAGGGCCAGGGCCTGCAGGGCGCTCTCCAGTCCCTGGCGCGTGGCCGCCAGCTGCTGCTCGGCCTGGCGCTCCAGCGCCTGCTGATCGTTAAGCTGACTCTGCAACATCAGGCGCTGGCTGAGCTGATAGAGCTGCTGCTCGTAGCGCTCCTGCTCCTGCATCCAGTCGTTTATCTCTTGCGCAATATCCCGCGTGATGTGCAGAGAGGCGCAGGTCTCCTGCCACGCTTTAGTAAGCGCTTGCTCTTCCTCTGCGAGCCGCCCGGCCGCTTCGGTGTCACGCTGGAGCTGTTGCGTCAGGGCCTTGACCTGCCCGAGGATCAGTAGGCCTTCTTCTTTCAGCGCGGCGACCTCCTTTTCCAGCGCATCGCGGCGGCGCTGATTATCCGTGAGCGTCAACGAGGCGTATTGTTCAATCGCCGGGTGTTCACAGGCGCCGCACAGCGGACAGGGCTTACCCGCCTCGAGCCGGTCGCGGTAGCTTTCCAGGTCTTTAATCGTTTCTTCCCGCTGGCAGAGCGCCTTCAGGTCGAGATAGTGCTGGTTTTTGTCTTTATATTGTTCCCGGCGCAGCGTCAGGGTGGCGTTAAGTTTTACCTGCTCCGCCTGCGCCTGCTGGACGCTGTCGGCGTTCTGGCGCAGACGCTTGCGCAGCAGCTGATGCTGCTCATGCAGGGAGATCAGGCGCTGGCGCAGCGGCCGCGATTGGGTTTGCTGTTCTATCGCTGCGGCAACGTCATCCGCGCTCAGGGTGAGAGGGCTGGCTGGCAGCGTGGCCAGCTTCTGGCGTAGCGCGGCCAGGCGGGTGCTCTGAGCCGTTAGCTGTTGTTTATCCCGCGTCAGTTGCGAGAATTGCGCCCGCCAGCCGGCGATCTCCTGACCCCATAAGCGGAAACGCTCATGGGCGGCCAGCCACTGCGCCAGATCGGCCAGTTCAGCCTGACGCTGCTGCTGAGCGCGCAAGGCGCCTTGGCGGATGCGCGCGCGCAGCGCCGTGCTGGCAAGTAAGCGAGCATTTACTTCACTGATCCGCTGCCGGGTTTGCGCCAGGCCTGCCGTCTGCTCCTGCTGGCGCTCCCACAGGGGACGCAGTTGGGCGGCGGGCTGGGCCAGCTCAAGCTTCGCCAGCGCCGGGGCGGCGTCCGCCAGCGCCTGGCGGGCCTGCTGCTGCCGGGTGGCGGCCTGCTGCTGTTGCTGCGCCAGCTCGTCGCGGCGGGTCAGCCACTGGAGCTGCTGCTGCTGGCTCTGCTGCTGGGCCAGCAGGGCTTTTTCTTCGTCAGTAAGTACCTGCAAACTTTCCTGCAGCGCCTGCTGCTGCGCTTCCGTCAACAGGACGATGCCCGCCGCCTGGGCTTCGAACTTCTCCAGCACATGGCGAGCGGCTTTGTGCTGTTCGTAGACCATGGCTGAAATCTGGCCGTAGATTTCCGTGCCGGTCAGCTCCTCCAGCAGCTCCGCGCGATCGCTCGGCTTCGCGTTCAGGAAGGCGGCAAATTGCCCCTGGGAAAGCAGCATCGAGCGGGTGAAGCGGCCATAGTCGAGGCCGGTAAGCGTCGCGGTTTGCTCCAGCTTGTCCGAGACTTTATCGGCGAGGATTTTGCCGTCAGCGCAGCGCGCCAGCTCGACGCGGGGCGCCTGCAGATTGCCATCCGGCTGGTTACGGGCCCGGTTCTGGCTCCAGAAAGCGCGGTAGGCGATGCCTTTTACTTCAAACTCGACTTCCGCCAGACACTCGGCGGTATCGCGGGTCATCAGGTCGTTTTGCGACTGGGAGACTTTATTCAGGCGCGGCGTTTCATGATAGAGCGCCAGGCAAATGGCATCGAGCAGCGTGGTTTTCCCGGCCCCGGTGGCGCCGGTAATGGCGAACAGGCCATTGCTGGCGAACGGCTCGGCGGTAAAGTCTATCTTCCATTCCCCTTTCAGGGAGTTGAGGTTTTTCAGACGCAGACTGAGGATTTTCATGCGTTTTCGTCCTCCGCGGTGAGCGTATGCACCGTATGGGCGAACAGCTCATGCAGCCGGGCGCGCTTCATATCGTCAATTTCGGTCAGCGCCAGCCGGCGCTCGAATACCTCCTCCACCTTCAGTTCACTGAGCGTCTCCCGCTGGGCGTTGAGCAGTATTTTCTCGCGCTGCTCGCGGCTGCGGCGCACCAGCAGCACTTCCACCGGCAGATCCTCCGTCAGCGCCTGAATATGCCGCTGAATATCGTGCAGATAGTCCTCGGTGGTGATTTCGATATCCAGCCACACCGGCGGGTCCTGCTCGACGCCGCGCCACTGCTCCAGCTGGGCGGTGATGGCGGCCAGATCGCCTTTGATTACCGCCAGAGGCTGGGTCACGGGCACCTCCAGGGTTTCCACGGCGCTAAGTCGCCCCTCGCTAAAGCTCACCAGATGCACCGATTTGGCTTTGCCGGTTTCATCGAAGCTCAGCGGCAGCGGCGAGCCGCTGTAGCGGATATGCTCGCAGCCGCCGACCATCTGCGCCCGGTGAATATGGCCCAGCGCAATGTAGTCGGCAGGGGGGAAGTGTTGCGCCGGAAAGGCATCCAGTGTGCCGATGTAAATGTCGCGGACGGCATCGCTTTTGCTGGCGCCGACGGTGGTCAGATGGCCGCTGGCAATGATGGGCAGCGGCCGATCGCCGCGCAGCGCGCAGGCCTGCTGATACTGCTCCTGATAATAGTCGCTGATGGCGTGCAGCAGCTGCTGCTGTTTTTCCCGACCGGAGTGACCGGCCTGGCTGGTCACCAGCTCGCGCGGGCGTAAAAACGGCACCGGACAGAAGATGGCGCCCGGCGTGCCGTCGCGCAGCGGCAGCTCAATCGGCGCGTAGCCGGCGTTCGCCACCACGGTGGTGTGTAAAAAGGCGAGGATATCGCGGGATTCATTGAGCATCGCCACCGAGTCGTGGTTGCCCGCCAGCACCACCAGGCGACAGCCGGTCTGCTGCAACTGGACGACGAAACGGTTATACAGTTCGCGGGCGTAGCTCGGCGGCGAGCCGGTATCAAAAATATCGCCAGCCACGATAATGGCGTCGACTTCATGCTCCTGCGCGCGGTCCAGTAGCCAGGTAAGAAAAGCGTCGTGTTCGGCCGCGCGGCTTTTGCTGTAAAAATTCTGGCCCAGGTGCCAGTCGGAGGTGTGAAGGAGGCGCATAAATCTTCCCTAGCGAAAAAGCATGGGCGGCAGTATACCACTTGTTAGTGAGGGGTAAGTCCGCGTCGTGCTTCAAAATACCCGATCATCAGACGGTCATTTTTTTCATAAATCTGTCACAAAAGTGACGCATAATGACGCCGCACTTCTATACTGATGGCTAAAAAAAACAGGGTAAATAATGGCGAGAAGAATTCTGGTCGTTGAAGATGAAGCTCCAATCCGCGAAATGGTCTGCTTTGTTCTGGAGCAAAATGGCTTTCAGCCTGTCGAAGCGGAAGATTATGACAGCGCGGTGAATCAACTCAATGAACCCTGGCCTGATTTGATTCTCCTGGACTGGATGCTGCCGGGCGGTTCGGGGCTGCAGTTTATTAAACTGCTCAAGCGCGAGGCGATGACGCGGGATATTCCGGTAGTGATGCTGACCGCGCGTGGAGAAGAAGAGGATCGCGTTCGCGGCCTGGAGACCGGCGCGGATGACTACATCACCAAGCCTTTCTCTCCGAAAGAGCTGGTGGCGAGAATCAAAGCGGTGATGCGCCGTATTTCACCGATGGCGGTGGAAGAGGTGATCGAAATGCAGGGGCTGAGCCTCGACCCTTCATCGCACCGGGTAATGACCGGCGACAGTCCGCTGGATATGGGACCGACGGAATTTAAATTATTGCACTTCTTTATGACCCATCCGGAGCGGGTGTACAGCCGTGAACAGCTGCTGAACCACGTCTGGGGGACCAACGTTTATGTGGAAGACCGCACGGTGGACGTCCATATTCGCCGCCTGCGCAAAGCGCTGGAACACAGTGGCCATGATCGTATGGTGCAAACGGTTCGCGGCACGGGGTATCGTTTCTCCGCCCGTTTCTGAATTTTGACAGGAGTGTGACCCGTGCTGGAACGGCTGTCATGGAAAAGGCTGGCGCTGGAGCTCTTTTTAGCGTGTATTCCGGCCCTGATTCTGGGGGCGTTTGTGGGTCATCTGCCGTGGTTTTTACTGGCGGCAGTGACCGGTTTGCTGATCTGGCATTTCTGGAATTTGATGCGCCTGTCGTGGTGGCTGTGGGTGGACCGGAGCATGACTCCTCCGCCTGGCCGCGGCAGTTGGGAGCCGCTGCTGTATGGTCTGCACCAGATGCAGATGCGTAATAAAAAGCGTCGGCGCGAGCTGGGAAGCCTGATTAAACGCTTTCGCAGCGGGGCGGAATCGCTGCCGGATGCGGTCGTCCTGACCACGGAAGAGGGGGCTATTTTCTGGTGTAATGGCCTGGCGCAGCAGATTCTAAACCTGCGCTGGCCGGACGACAGTGGCCAAAACATTCTTAACCTTCTGCGCTATCCTGAGTTCGCCAACTATCTGAAACAGCGCGATTTTTCAAAGCCGCTCAATCTGGTGCTGAATAACGCCCGTCATCTGGAAATTCGCGTGATGCCCTACAGCGACAAGCAGTGGCTGATGGTGGCGCGCGACGTGACGCAGATGCATCAGCTGGAAGGGGCGCGGCGGAACTTTTTCGCCAACGTCAGCCATGAGTTGCGCACCCCACTGACGGTGCTGCAGGGCTATCTGGAGATGATGCAGGAGCAGGTGCTGGAGGGGGCGACCCGAGAAAAAGCCCTGCACACCATGCGGGAGCAAACTCAACGTATGGAAGGCCTGGTAAAGCAGCTGCTGACGCTGTCGCGTATTGAAGCCGCGCCGGCGCTGGCGATGAATGATCGCATCGACGTGCCGATGATGCTGCGGGTGGTGGAGCGCGAGGCGCAAACTCTCAGCCAGGAGAAACAGACGCTGATCTTCACCGTCGATGAGCAGCTCAAGGTGCTGGGTAATGAGGAGCAGCTGCGCAGCGCCATCTCCAACCTGGTCTATAACGCGGTGAACCACACCCCGCCGGGGACCGAAATTCGCGTCAGCTGGCAGCGAACCCCGCAGGGAGCGCTGTTCAGCGTCGAGGATAACGGGCCAGGCATTGCGCCGGAGCATATTCCCCGTCTGACCGAGCGTTTTTATCGGGTGGATAAAGCCCGTTCCCGGCAAACGGGGGGCAGTGGCCTGGGACTGGCGATCGTCAAACACGCGGTTAACCATCATGACAGCCGGCTGGAAATCGACAGCACGGTGGGCAAGGGAACCCGCTTTAGCTTCCTGCTCCCGGAACGATTAATTGCCAAAAATGACGCCTGATCGACGCGCTGTCAGTTTATCTTGCCAATGACCAGCTTCAGCTGGTCATTTTCATTGGCAGTCGTTTTTTCTCGCCTATTTAATGAGCGTGCGCTGCTTTTTTGTTCGCATGATAAGCCACGGGTTTTCTATCAATATGGTAAATGATTCTGGTGTGAAAGGCATAACCAGCATAATCATCTGCTTTTGCGATCGTGCCTTGCTTTAAAACGTTATAAGCGTTTAAATTGCGCCTGCGCAGTCGATGACAGACTGCTTTTGCGTGGTAATACCAAAAACAATTCTTTCCCACGCCGCTTCGGGAGCATATCTCGCTGAGTTTACCGGCAATGGCTGCTGTATCGTCCCTGAGAGGGGAGCGCGGTATTTTTCCATTTTTTTACAACACCACATCCACAGGCAGTAATGAATTTATGACCCATCAGTTAAAATCTCGCGACATCATAGCGTTGGGCTTTATGACCTTCGCGTTGTTCGTTGGCGCAGGCAACATTATTTTCCCTCCGATGGTTGGCTTACAGGCGGGCGAGCACGTCTGGACGGCGGCGATCGGCTTCCTGATCACTGCGGTGGGTCTGCCGGTGCTGACGGTGGTGGCGCTGGCGAAAGTCGGCGGCGGCGTTGAAAGCCTGAGCACCCCGATTGGTAAAGTGGCCGGTATCCTGCTGGCGGTGGTGTGCTATCTCGCGGTAGGACCGCTGTTCGCGACGCCGCGTACCGCGACCGTCTCCTTTGAGGTCGGTATTGCGCCGCTGACCGGCGACGGCCCGCTGCCGCTGCTGATCTACAGCGTTATTTACTTCGCGCTGGTGATTCTGGTCTCCCTCTATCCGGGCAAACTGCTGGACACCGTGGGCAATTTCCTTGCGCCGCTGAAAATTATCGCCCTGATTGTGCTGGCGGTCGCCGCCATCATCTGGCCAGCGGGCCCGATCAGCGACGCGCTGGAAGCGTATCGTACGGCGCCATTCTCCAATGGCTTCGTCAACGGCTACCTGACCATGGATACCCTCGGCGCGATGGTGTTCGGCATCGTGATTGTTAATGCCGCTCGCTCACGCGGCGTCAGCGAAGCGCGTCTGTTGACCCGCTATACCGTCTGGGCTGGCCTGATGGCGGGCGTCGGCCTGACCCTGCTGTATCTGGCGCTGTTCCGTCTGGGCTCTGACAGCGCTACTCTCGTGGATCAGTCCGCCAACGGCGCGGCGATCCTCCATGCCTACGTGCAGCACACCTTCGGCGGGGCGGGCAGTTTCCTGCTGGCGGCGCTGATCTTCATCGCTTGCCTGGTGACGGCGGTGGGCCTGACCTGCGCCTGCGCTGAGTTCTTTGCCCAGTATCTGCCGTTCTCCTATCGCACGCTGGTCTTTGTTCTCGGCCTGTTCTCCATGGCGGTCTCCAATTTGGGCCTTAGCCATCTGATCCAGGTATCGATTCCGGTGCTGACCGCTATCTATCCGCCGTGTATCGCACTGGTTGTATTAAGCTTTACCCGCAGTTGGTGGCATAATTCGTCCCGCGTTATCGCGCCGGCCATGTTTATCAGCCTGATGTTTGGTATCATTGACGGGATTAAGTCATCGGCATTTGCCGCGATTCTGCCGGACTGGACCGCGCGTCTGCCGCTGGCGGAGCAGGGCCTGGCCTGGCTGATGCCCACCGCCGTGATGACCATTCTCGCGGTGATCTGGGATCGCGCAGCCGGACGTCAGGTGACTTCCAGCGCGCATTAACCGGCGGTGAGGACAAGCGTTTAACCACGGGACTTCGGGTTCCGTGGTTTTTTATTTTTTGTGTTAAACGGCATTGAAAAACCACGATGGAAAGTAGTAACAAGCTTAAGCGCGGGCTAAGCACCCGGCACATTCGCTTTATGGCCCTGGGTTCCGCCATCGGCACCGGGCTTTTTTACGGCTCGGCCGACGCCATTAAAATGGCCGGACCCAGCGTACTGTTGGCCTACATTATCGGCGGCGTCGCGGCATATATCATTATGCGGGCGCTCGGTGAGATGTCGGTGCATAACCCTGCCGCCAGCTCATTCTCCCGCTATGCCCAGGAAAACCTCGGCGGACTGGCGGGCTATATCACCGGCTGGACCTACTGCTTTGAAATCCTGATCGTCGCCATCGCCGACGTTACCGCCTTCGGCATCTACATGGGCGTCTGGTTCCCGACGGTGCCGCACTGGATCTGGGTGCTCAGCGTGGTGCTGATCATCTGCGCCGTCAACCTGATGAGCGTCAAGGTGTTTGGCGAGCTGGAGTTCTGGTTCTCGTTCTTCAAAGTGGCCACCATTATCATCATGATCCTCGCCGGGTTCGGCATCATTATCTGGGGGATCGGCAACGGCGGCCAGCCGACGGGGATTCATAATCTGTGGAGCAACGGCGGCTTCTTCAGCAACGGCTGGCTGGGAATGGTGATGTCGCTGCAGATGGTGATGTTCGCTTACGGCGGCATCGAAATCATCGGCATTACCGCCGGTGAGGCGAAGGACCCGGAGAAATCCATTCCGCGCGCCATCAACTCGGTGCCGATGCGCATTCTGGTGTTCTACGTCGGCACGCTGTTCGTCATTATGTCCATCTACCCGTGGAATCAGGTGGGAACCGACGGCAGCCCCTTCGTCCTGACCTTCCAGCATCTGGGCATTACCTTCGCGGCCAGTATTCTTAACTTCGTGGTCCTGACGGCTTCGCTGTCGGCGATTAACTCCGACGTGTTCGGCGTGGGCCGTATGCTGCACGGCATGGCTGAGCAGGGCAGCGCGCCGAAGGTGTTCGCTAAAACGTCGCGTCGCGGTATTCCGTGGGTGACGGTGATGGTGATGACCATTGCGCTGCTGTTTGCGGTATACCTAAATTACATCATGCCGGAGAACGTTTTCCTGGTGATCGCCTCCCTGGCCACCTTCGCCACGGTGTGGGTGTGGATTATGATCCTGCTGTCACAGATAGCCTTCCGCCGCCGTCTGTCGCCCGAAGAGGTTAAGGCGCTGAAATTCAAAGTCCCTGGCGGGGTGGTGACCACGGTGATCGGCCTGCTGTTCCTGGCCTTTATTATCGCCCTTATCGGCTATCATCCGGACACCCGCATCTCGCTGTACGTCGGTATGGCGTGGATTGCGCTGTTGCTGCTCGGCTGGGTCTTTAAGACCCGCCGTGAGCGCCGCCTGGCGCAGGCTCAGTAATCGACATCGCCCCGGTCAGCATCGCGCGGCCGGGGCGGGTTGCGGTCCCGCGTCCTCCCCCGTTATCCTCCCCCAAAAAGTTCTGAGATGATGAGTTCTGCGCCCGGCGGCTATGGCAAGGTGTGCCCATTCTGCACAATGAGGATTCACGATGTTGAAGGCATGGCACCTTCCGGTTGCACCCTTTATCAAGGTGCAACAGGACCGACTGTTTATTACTCTGTGGTTAAGCGGTGAGTCGCTGCCGCAGCGGATCACGCTGCGCGCGGAAGAGGATAACGAAGAGCTGTCGCTGCCGATGCAGCGGCTCCGCCAGGCGCCACAGCCAGGCGTGGTGGCATGGCGCGGCGAAATCTCTCTCGCCAGCGGCCAGCCGCGCCGCCGCTACAGCTTTAAGCTGCTGTGGGCCGACCATCAGCGCTGGTTTACGCCACAAGGCTTCACCCGATTCCCGCCGGCCAGACTGGAGCAGTTCGCCATTGACCTGCCGGACGCCGGCCCGCAGTGGGTGGCCGATCAGGTGTTCTATCAAATTTTCCCCGATCGCTTTGCCCGCAGCGCCGCGCGTGACGCCGACCAGGATGCGGTCTATTACCATCACGCGGCGGGACGGGAGATTGTGCGCAAGGCGTGGGACGACCCGCTTACCGGCGAGGCGGGCGGGTCGACGTTCTACGGCGGGGATCTCGACGGCATCAGCGAAAAAATTCCCTACCTGAAGCAGCTCGGCGTAACCGCTCTGTATCTGAACCCGGTTTTCGCCGCCCCCAGCGTGCATAAATACGATACCGAGGATTATCGGCGCGTCGATCCGCAGTTTGGCGGCGACGCGGCGCTGCTCCGGCTGCGCCACAACACCCAGCGGGCGGGAATGCGCATGATCCTCGACGGCGTGTTCAACCATACCGGCGATTCCCATCCCTGGTTCGACCGTCACCAGCAGGGCAGCGGCGGCGCCGGCCACGATCTGGACTCCCCGTGGCGCGACTGGTTTACCTTCTCAGAGGAGGGGCAGGCGCACAACTGGCTGGGTTATGCCAGTCTGCCGAAGCTCGACTATCGGTCGACCAGCCTGGTCAACGAGATCTATGCCGGTGAAGACAGTATCGTACGCCACTGGCTGAAGGCGCCATGGAGCATGGACGGCTGGCGTCTGGACGTGGTGCATATGCTGGGCGAAGGCGGCGGGGCGCGGAATAACCTGCAGCATATCGCCGGCATTACCCAGGCAGCGAAGCAAGCGCAGCCGGAAGCTTTTGTCTTTGGCGAACATTTTGGCGACGCGCGCCAGTGGCTGCAGGCGGATGCCGAAGACGCGGCGATGAACTATCGCGGCTTCACCTTCCCGATCTGGGGATTCCTCGCCAATACCGATATTTCTTACGATCCGCAGAAAATAGACGCCCAGACCTGTATGGCGTGGATGGATAATTATCGCGCCGGGCTGTCGCATCAGCAGCAGCTGCGGATGTTCAACCAGCTCGACAGCCATGATACGGCGCGTTTTAAATCTCTTCTTGGCAAAGACGTAGCGCGCCTGCCGCTGGCGGTGGTGTGGCTGTTCAGCTGGCCGGGGGTACCGTGCATCTACTATGGCGACGAGGTGGGCGTGGATGGCAATAACGATCCGTTCTGCCGCAAACCGTTCCCGTGGGATCCGGCGCTGCAGGATACCCAGCTGCTGGCGCTGTATCAGCGGATGGCGAAACTGCGTAAGGCCCACCAGGCGCTGCGCTATGGCGGCTGTCAGGTGATTTACGCCGAGGATAACGTGGTGGTGTTTGTCCGCGTCTACAAACAGCAGCGGGTGCTGGTGGCGATTAACCGCGGGGAAGCCTGCGAGGTGGTTATTGAAGATTCCCCGCTGCTGAACGTGGCCGGGTGGACGCTGCAGGAGGGCGCCGGCGCCTTCCAGGACGGGGTGCTGACCCTCCCGGCCATCTCCGCCAACGTCTGGTCCGGCCGTTAATGGTAGAGCTGGCTCAGCAGGTCGCCGCGGAGGAGCGCCTCCCGCCACCAGCGCTGAGCCAGCCCATCATTCCCGCTGCGCCAGGCCATATAGGTAATATCCTTTTCCCGCCAGCAGGCGACGCTTTTCTCCACCAGACTGCCTTTTACCAGCCACGGGCGAGCGATATGGCGCGGCAGAAAGCCGCAGCCCAGCCCGGCGCACAATAGTTCGACTTTACTGGCGAAATCATCGACGCCGATTTGCGGCTGCTCGTCGAGGAGATTGCTGTTGAGCGGATGGCAATAGCGGGCGCTGTCGCGGATCACGATGGCCCGATGCTGGCTGAGCTGTTTATTGGCCAGTGGCTCCTTCGCCTGAGCCAGCGGGTGATGGGGGGCGACGACGAAGATGTTATCCAACGCGCCGAGGGTTTGCCATGACCACTCCGCGGAGGTGGGCGGCTCATTGATGGCGCCGAGGATAATATCCGCCCCATGATGGGTCAGCTCTTCCCACGAACCGGCGAGGGTGTGATGGCTGAAGTTCAGTCGCGTCTGTGGGTTTTGCGCGTAAAACTCGGCGATCAGCGGCAGCAGGGCCGAAAAGGGAAATGAGGCGTCAAGGGCGATGGCTAGCTCTCGCTCCCAGCCCGCGCTCAGCTGCTGGGCCTGCTTTTCCAGATCTCTGGCGGCACTTAAAAGCTGTCGCCCCTTCTCCAGCATCAGCCGGCCGGTATCGGTAAATTTTGCCCGATGGCCGGAACGATCCAACAGCACGATGTTCAGATCGCTCTCCAGTTTCTGGATCATATAGCTCAGAGCAGCGGGGGTTTTATACAGCGACTCCGCGGCGGTGGCGAAGGATCCGTGGCGGTCAAGGGCATCAAGGATCATCAAAACATCAAAGTTTACGCGCATATGAAGCTATCCATTAATTTGTTTTCTCTGTTGTACCTAAGCGCAATAATCAAAGCCAGTGAATAAATCAGAACAGTTTGGCGTAAAAATTTGATTAAAACAGGCGTGAATAAATCCTGGTCGCGGCAAAAAATATAAACCATAAAAAATCCTTAATAACTTGTTAGAAATAACTGGCTATACTCACCATGCTTTATCAGTCAGGATCCACACGACGCATTAACCATCATGTCATCTTTTTAACTAATTGATTGAGAAGGTATTTAATGTCTATTCGTGAACTGCTCGATCCCACTAATTCCGCGCTTATCTTTATTGACCATCAGCCGCAAATGTCCTTTGGCGTGGCGAATATCGATCGCCAGACCCTGAAAAATAACACCGTGGCGCTGGCGAAAGCGGGCAAAATTTTTAATGTACCGGTGATTTATACCTCCGTAGAGACCAAAAGCTTTAGCGGCTATATCTGGCCGGAATTATTGGCCGTGCATCCTGACGTCAAGCCGATTGAACGTACCTCCATGAACTCCTGGGAAGACGATGCGTTTGTGGCAGCGGTGAAAGCGACCGGCCGTAAAAAGCTGGTGATCTCCGCTCTGTGGACCGAAGTCTGCCTGACCTTCCCGGCGTTGATGGCGCTGGAGGCGGGCTACGAGGTCTATGTAGTGACGGATACCTCCGGCGGCACCTCTGTCGACGCCCATGAGCGGTCTATTGACCGGATGGTGCAGGCGGGGGCGGTGCCGGTGACCTGGCAGCAGGTGCTGCTGGAGTACCAGCGCGACTGGTCGCGCAAAGCGACCTACGATGCGGTAATGGACCTGGTGCGCGAACACAGCGGCGCCTACGGGATGGGCGTGGATTACGCTTATACCATGGTGCATGGCGCGCCGGAGCGTAAAGCGTAAATCACTCCATCCTTCAGGCTGCTGCGTTGTTGGCTGCGTTTGTCCGTCCCCAGCTACTGAATTTATTCAAGTTCACGGGGACGTGCCCGCCTGCCGCTTCAACGCAGCATGAAGGATGTTGTGTCAGATCATTTATGGAGAGTGGCAGGAGAAAACCGGCCATTTCCCTGAAGCAAGGAACTCGTCATGGCGCAGCAAAAATCGGTGACCCTGGTTATCAGCCATCTGCTCGATCCGCAACACAGCCAGCGCTACGAAGAGTGGCTCGGTAAAATTATGCCCATTGCGGCAGAATTTCCCGGCCATCTTGGGGCGAATGTGATCCGGCCCGCCGCAGGGCAGAATCTGTGGAGCGTCATAATCCGCTTCGATACCCTGGAGCACCTCTACGCCTGGACGCAGTCGGAAACCCGTCGGCAACTGGTGGCTGAGATTGCCCCACTGCTGACGGAAGGCGATCGGACTGAGGTGCGGACTGAACCGGCCTTCTGGTTTACCCCGCCGACGGTGAACGTACGCCAGCCGCGGCGCTGGAAACAGTTTCTGATCACCCTGCTGGTGATTTTCCCCAGCACCAACCTGGTGCCTGCGGTGACCGGCATGCTGCTGCCGTCGCTTAAGGGGAGCCTGCTGCTGCACCTCATCAATGATGCCTGCGTGGTTGCGCTGGTGGTCTGGTTCTGGATGCCCATCGTGACCCGCCTGTTTGCTGGCTGGTTGAAGAAAAACTGAGTCAGCCTCCTCAAGGAGTGCGTTATGTCGCAAACTGCCACACTGATTCTGACCCACGGTCAGATTCATACCCTCGATCGTGCGAATCCCCTGGCGGAAGCTGTAGCCATCGCCGACGGAAAAATTGTTGCCACCGGAAGTCACGATCGGATCATGAGCTTTGCCGCCGAGGGGACGCAAATCGTCGATCTCAAAGGGCATACGGTGATCCCGGGCCTCAACGATTCTCACCTGCACCTGATCCGCGGTGGGTTGAACTACAACCTTGAGCTCCGCTGGGAGGGCGTTCCCTCGCTGGCGGATGCCCTGCGAATGCTGAAGGATCAGGCGGATCGCACGCCGTCCCCGCAGTGGGTGCGGGTGGTCGGCGGCTGGAGCGAATTTCAGTTCGCCGAGCGGCGGATGCCGACCCTGGAAGAGCTGAACGAGGCGGCGCCTGATACGCCGGTGTTTGTGCTCCATCTCTACGATCGCGCGCTGTTGAACCGTGCGGCGCTGAAAGCCGTGGGGTATAGCAAAGAGACGCCGGATCCGGCGGGCGGCGAGATCGTCCGCGATAGCCACGGCAACCCGACCGGGATGCTGATCGCCAAACCGAACGCCATGATCCTTTACGCTACGCTGGCCAAGGGGCCGAAGCTGCCGCTGGATCTGCAGGTGAACTCCACCCGTCAATTTATGCGCGAGCTGAACCGACTGGGGCTGACCAGCGCCATCGACGCCGGCGGCGGCTTCCAGAACTATCCGGAAGATTACGAAATTATCGAACAGCTGCACGCGAAAGATCAGATGACCGTGCGCATCGCCTACAACCTGTTTACTCAGCGGCCGAAGCAGGAGCTGGAGGATTTCGAACGCTGGACCGACATGCTGAAGCCGGGGCAGGGGACTGACTTCTATCGCGCCAACGGCGCCGGCGAGATGCTGGTATTTTCGGCGGCGGATTTTGAAGATTTCCTGCAGCCGCGGCCGGATCTGCCGCAAGGCATGGAGGATGAGCTGGAGCGGGTGGTACGCCATCTGGTGGAGCATCGCTGGCCGTTCCGCCTGCATGCCACCTACGATGAGTCCATCAGCCGGATGCTGGACGTGTTTGAGAAGGTGAACCGCGATATCCCGTTTAATGGCCTGCACTGGTTCTTCGATCATGCCGAGACCATTACCGAGCGTAACATTGAGCGGGTGAAGGCGCTGGGGGGCGGTATTGCGGTGCAGCATCGGATGGCCTTCCAGGGCGAATATTTTGTCGATCGCTACGGCAAAGAGGCGGTGAAACATACCCCGCCGGTAGCAAAGATGCTGGCGCTGGACGTGCCGGTGGGGCTGGGCACCGATGCGACCCGCGTCGCCAGCTATAACCCATGGACCGCGCTGTACTGGCTGGTCTCCGGGCGCACCGTTGGCGGGATGGCGATGTATGACGACGCCAACCGCCTGCCGCGCGATGTCGCGCTGGAGCTGTGGACGGCGGGCAGCGCCTGGTTCTCCAGCGAGCAGGGCAAGAAAGGCCGTCTGGCCGCCGGTCAGCTTGCCGATCTGGTGGTGCTGTCGAAAGACTACTTCAGCGTCGCGGAAGAGGAGATCAAAGGCATTGAGTCGGTGCTGACGGTGGTTGACGGCAAAGTGGTCTATGCCGCCGGTCACTTCTCGCCGCTGGCGCCGCCGCCGATCCCGGTGCTGCCGGAGTGGTCGCCGGTGGTGAAGGTCCCGGGCCATTACCGTTCCGCTCCGCCGGCGACGGCTAAAATCGGCGCCATGGTGCAGATGCACCAGTGCTGCGGTAGCTGTGGCGTCCACGGCCATCAGCATGATATTGCGCGTAAGTCGTCGATTCCGGTCTCTGACGAGCAGGCCTTCTGGGGCGTGCTGGGCTGTTCCTGCTTTGCTTTTTGATACCTGAAACCACCGCCCCGGCAGCGTCGGGGCGGTGGTTTCAGCCGCAGGCCCGGCGTCAATAGCGCTGCTCTGAGCCAAAGAGCGCCATGCGGCGGGCAATCATCTCGCGTACCGGCTGCAGTCCCTGGGCGATGACTTTCCGCGGATCGTTCACATCGTGCCCGGTGTCGGCGGCGAAAATTGCTTTCACCTGTTGGCACCAGGCGTACATATTTTCGGTATTAACGTTAATCTTGGCGGTGCCGCAGGCAATCGCCCGGCGCATATCCTCATCGGCAATACCGGTGCCGCCATGCAGCACCAGCGGAACCTTCACCTGCTCGGCAATGGCTTTCATCTCGGTAAATCCCAGCCGGGCTTTACCTTTATACAGACCATGGGTGGAGCCCAGCGCGGCGGCGAGGCAATCCACTTGGGTTTCTGTCACCAGGGTGTAGCACTCCTGGGGATCGGCGTAGATGACTTCGGAATTGACAATGCCGTCTTCACTGCCGGCGATGGTCCCCAGTTCGGCCTCCACAGAGATACCTTTGCTGTGGGCCAGCGTCACCAGGTGGCGGGTAATGGCCAGGTTTTCCCTGAACGGCAGATGCGAGCCATCAAACATAATGGAACTGAAGCCGGCGGCGATCGCCGCTTCGCAGGCCTCCCGGGAGGTGCCATGATCCAGATGCAGCGCCACCGGAACATCAATATGCAAATACTCCATGGCGTTAACCACAATGTCATGAATACATTTTAACCCGAGCATATGCTTAACCGTGCCGCCGGACACCCCCAAAATAACCGGTGAGCGGCACTGCTGGGCGGTGCTTAATACGGCGCCGACCCATTCCAGATTATTAATGTTGAACTGACCGACGGCGTAGCCGTCCCGCAGGGCATGCTGAAGCATGTCCTTCATCGACACTAACATATTCACCTCTTGATATTTATTAAATGCAGTTATTCTTCAAAATATTGCGTTAAGTTTCTCTCGTAGCTATTTAACGAGTGGTGGACGACCGCCAGGTCAGGCATCGATTCCCGAACCCCTTTTTTCTCAATAGAAATGGCGGTGGTCAGGCTGGCAAATAAAATAATGTTATCGATATGCCATGAGTAATGGACGCCATAGGTGAAGGCGCCGTGAAATACATCCCCGGCGCCGGTGGTATCAACGGCATTGCACAGCCAGGACGGGACGATCTGCAGCATACCGCTTTTTAAAAAAGCGCAGCCTTTTTCGCCAAGGGTAATAAATGCTTCACCGCGGCAAATTTTATTCAACTCAATCAGGGCCGCTTTAATTTCTGCTTCGGTGCTCAGCGAGCGATAGCTCATATAATCGCGGGCGAAATGTTCGCTCACTACAAAATAGTCAGTCCAGGCCGCCAGTTTAATATTGCTGGCGCGCAGTGACCCGCCGTCCATCACGACCCTGGCGTTGGGCAGTTTCTTAATTAAATATTCACTGATTTCCGCCTCATGGCCGTCAATTAAAATGGTGACCGGCTCCTCGCTGGCAATCAGTCGCTCGGCGAGGTCGTCCAGTTTGAGCTTTTGCTCGTAGGTCAGGGAAGGCGGCGTTTGCATCTTGCGGGTAATAATCGTCCGCGAACCCGTTAAGCGATTGACCAGCACCGAGGCCAGCGGGGTGATCATGTCATCGGAGAAAACCACCTGGCTGGTATCCACCCCCGCCTCGGCAAACTCATCGATAATGCGCTGACCGTAAAGGTCCTGCTGCAGATGACCAATGTAATAAACCTCCTCGCCCCATAATCCCAGCAGCCAGGCCGCATTGGCCGCCGGACCGCCGCCGCTTTCAATAAAATCATGACAAAAGTTTTTGGTATTCTCCTGGGGCCATTCATTGAGAAAGAAAAACTGATCGAAACAAGCAAATCCAATGGACAAAATAGCCATAACCACTCCTGATTATTTGTCAGCGGCGGAAAGCGTGGCCCTCCCGCCGGGAAAAATGACCTCGCTTATTCATTTTTCTGCTTCGCCGTCAGCTCCTCATAGCTGAGCGTGTTGCCCACCACCTGGACGTGACGGAAGCAGAAAGGCGCCAGCAGCGCGACGAGCAGCGCCAGACAAATCAGATAGATAGTGATCTGACCAAACTGGGTGAACGCATTCCCGATAATGATGCCCCATACCGCGAAGTCGAAATCGGCGAAGGTGCTGTTTTCAAACCCGAGGTTGCCGAGCGCCGGCAGCAGCATCGCCGGCAGGAAGGCGAGGAAGATCCCGCCGATAAAGGAGGCGATGATACATCCGCGCTTACCGCCCAGTTTGTCGGCGAAGACGCCGGACGTGCCGCCGCAGAAGAAGTGCGGCACCATGCCGGGAATAATCAGCGCCATGCCCAGCCCGCCGAGCAAGAGCATCCCGACAAGCCCGCCCACAAAGGAGCTGATGAATCCCACTACCACCGCGGTGGGACTAAAGGTGAAGAACACCGCGCAGTCAACGGCCGGGATGGAGTCCGGGATCAGCTTCTGGCTGATGCCCTGGAACGCCGGCACCAGATCGCCGAGGATCAGCCGCACGCCGTTATAGACAATGGCTACGCCAACGGCGAACTGCAGACCGGTCAGCACCGAGAAGATCAGCATGTTTTGGTCGGTGATGGTGCTCAGGTACGCCGACCCGGCGACAGCGCTGCAGACAAAGTAGATAACAAACATCACGATACCGGTGGTGACCGTGGTATCGCGCAGAAAGCCCCACTTTTCTGAAATTTCGGTATCGGCGAAGGAATTTGCCGGATTGCCGGTCCGGCTGGCGATCCATGCCGAGAGGTAGTAGCCGAGAGAGCCGAAATGGCCCATGGCGATCCCGCCGTCTTCGGTTACCTGCCTGGTGTAACGCTGACCGATGGCCGGGGAGATGGCCGACCATGAGCCCAACAGGAATCCACCGATCAGGATCAACATCCAGCCCTGGAACTCCGCCGCCTGCAGAACGGCGGAGAACAGGCAGGCGAGAAAGAACGAATGATGGCCGGTCAGAAAGATATATTTATACTTGGTACAACGGGCGATAATCAGGTTGAAAATAAAGCCTAACAGCAAAATACTCATGGTTTCCACGCCCAGCATCTTCTGGGCGACGGAGACAATGGCTTCATTGTTCGGAATAACGCCGCGGATATTAAATCCGGCCTCGATAATACCGCCCAGTGGATTGAGATTGGCAACGATAACGCCTGCCCCAGCGCTCAACATCAAATAGCCTAAAATCGGCTTTAATGTGCCGGTAAGCAGTTTATTGCCAGGGGAGCGCAGCGCCACTAAACCAACAAAGGCGATAAGCCCCATTAAAAAGGCGGGTTGACTGAATATTTCCGTTAAGAAACTAAGAATAGCCTGCATGGTCGTTCCCTCTATGCTGATTAAGAGTGAGTCGCAGCAATTTTCATCAGCGCGTCGGTAATATCCTCGGCGATCTTCGCTTTATGGACGTAGCTACGAATGATGGCGACATGACAGTGGGCCGGAAATTGATTTGCCAGTTCTTTTATCGTGACGTAAAGGTCGGCTTTTTCCCCGACGGCGTTAGCAAAATCGACCGAGGCGACGTCCGCTTTGATGCCTAATTCGTCACAGATCTTTTTCACATTATTCGCAGCCATCAATGAGCTGCCAATACCGTTACCACAAACCGTTCTGATAACTAACATAATGACTACTCCATTTGTTTTTGAATGAAATGTAAGACTGAATTAACGTCATTTTCCTGCTGAAGAAAGGTCACAATATCTGACTCGATCAGCGAGGCTATCAGTTGGATCATTTTGATATGACTGTCAGCATCGGCGCCGGCGATCGCGATGACCACGGAAACCGGATCGAACTCATCGTGGCCGAAGGAGATTGGCGTGGCGGTGGTGATAAGTGAGAACCCGGTCTGTAATGCCCCTTTTTCCGGGCGGGCATGCGGCATGGCAATCCCGTCATCTATCACGATGGCGGCGCCAAAATCTTCATATACCGTCAGCATCTCGTTGACATATTCGGCACTGCAAATCTGGCGCCTGGCAAGTAATGAACCCGCCAGTTCGATGGCCTCTTCCGCACGGGATATATTCTGCTTAAGGGCGATTAACGACGGGTCAAAAATAATTTCCATCCTCAGCTCCTGAACGTATTCCTGTTCCTGAGTTAAATCATGACCAAATACATTGATGAAAATGATGGATGAGATCACATCCGCGGTTTTAAATATTGATGGGGATCACATCGACGGCAAAGCACCGGCAGAAAACGATATAAATAATTTATATATTTTTCAGGCTGTTATGAAGACTTTGTATTTTGACGCTGAAATTTGGCAGAGAAAAAGTGAGAGGTAGAGCGAATTTTTTCGGCAGAAGTGTATCGCTGGTCACAAATATCGGCGGGTCATTTTCTTAAATTTTGACGCCGCTAACAAAAAAGGCCCGCCTGAGCGAGCCTTTTATTAAAACGCGTGCCGATTACAGGCTGGAAACGTTTTCGGTCAGGTATTTTGCAACGCCTTCCGGAGAGGCGGCCATACCTTCTTTTCCTTTTTCCCACTGCGCCGGGCAGACTTCGCCGTGCTCTTCGTGGAACTGCAGGGCGTCTACCATACGCAGCATTTCGTCGATGTTACGGCCCAGCGGCAGGTCGTTAACCACCTGATGACGAACGATGCCGTTGGCGTCGATCAGGAAGGAGCCGCGCAGCGCTACGCCTTCGTCCGGATGCTCAATACCGTAAGCTTTCTGGATTTCACGTTTGATGTCAGCAACCATCGCGTATTTAACCGGGCCGATACCGCCCTGGTCTACCGGGGTGTTACGCCATGCGTTGTGCACGAACTCGGAGTCGAAGGAAACGCCAACCACTTCCACGCCGCGTTTCTGGAATTCTTCGTAACGTTTGTCGAACGCGATCAGCTCAGACGGGCACACGAAGGTGAAGTCCATCGGCCAGAAGAACAGAACGGTAGGTTTACCGTTGGTGTGCTGTTTGAAATTGAATTTCTCAACGATCTCACCATTACCCAGCACAGCGGCTGCAGTAAAATCCGGCGCTTGACGAGTGACCAGAACCATTTGATTCTCCTGTAATTACTAAGGTTATTTGGAACGCAACGCGGGCAAGTATAGAGCCTGCCCGGCAATAACACAAAGAGGCGCTAACAATCGTTCAGCCAGCTTTTACCTATCAATGACGTGGCTATTACAGCTGTTTGTTTTCTGCCAGGCGCATCATCTGCGGATAAAAGCGCCAGAACTGCGTCTCCAGACGGTCGTAATGGGTATCCAGATCCTGCCAGGAGTCGCGTAGTGCCTCGAGACGTGGACGGCGGCTGGCCATGCCGTTCAGCACGCGCTGAATAAAATCCATTTCCCGATAGCGCTCCAGCCAGCGCTCCGACCACAGATATTGATTGAGATTGACGAAGCGGGGCGGCGAGTCGGGCAGGATGGGGACGATCTGCCGCTCGGCGTAGCGTACGAACTCGTCCAGCGGCAGGTCAGGGGAGAGCTGCGCCCAGTGCTGGGACAGGAAATGATCCCACATGACGTCGAGGGTGATGGGGGCGACGCGGCGGGTCTGCGGGCGAAACCACTCCCGCGCCTCTTTGACTTCCGCCAGGTTGTCAGTCATCACGTCAATCCGCCGATGCATAAAGATGCCGTCGATGATCTCCGCCGGATAGTCGCCCTGCGGGTTGCCGCGCACGAAGTCGGCCATCAGGTTGCCGGGCAGCGAACTGTCGGCGAGATGGGCCAGGTGCAGGTGGGCGAGAAAATTCATAAAACGACATCCTTTAAATACGAGCGGGCAGGTGGAAACACCGATGTTGCGCTGAACGGCGCCTCGGTGGCCGAATGGCATGCTGTCTGGCCGCGCGCGGCACCTTTGCCACCGGTAAGGCATTCGGTTGCCGCATGGCGGCATTCGGAATGATTTGGAATATAGATTATGTCATTCATCCGGAGGGGTAAAGGTTGCAGCCAGACCGCCCCGGCACTAGACTACCCGCCTCTTTATTCAGTCTGAGTTACCGTCATGCGCGTTACCGATTTTGCTTTTGAACTACCCGAATCTCTGATCGCCCACTATCCGATGCCTGAGCGCAGTAGCTGTCGCTTGCTCTCCCTGGACGGGCCGACGGGCGCGCTGACGCATGGCACCTTCACCGACATCCTCGATAAGCTTAATCCCGGCGATCTGCTGGTGTTTAACAACACCCGGGTGATCCCGGCGCGTCTGTTCGGCCGCAAGGCCAGCGGCGGCAAGATTGAAGTGCTGGTGGAGCGGATGCTGGATGATAAGCGCATCCTGGCCCATATTCGTGCCTCAAAAGCGCCGAAGCCGGGCGCCGAGCTGCTGCTGGGCGATGACGAGAGCATTAAGGCCACGATGCTGGCGCGTCATGGCGCGCTGTTTGAAGTGGAGTTTAACGACGAGCGCCCGGTGCTGGAGATCCTTAACGGGATCGGCCATATGCCGCTGCCGCCCTATATTGACCGCCCGGACGAAGACGCCGACCGCGAGCTCTATCAAACCGTCTATGGCACCAGGCCGGGCGCGGTAGCCGCCCCGACCGCCGGTTTGCATTTCGACGAACCGCTGCTGGACAAACTGCGCGCCAAAGGCGTTGAGATGGCGTTTGTCACCCTGCATGTGGGGGCGGGCACCTTCCAGCCGGTGCGCGTCGACAGCATTGAAGAGCACACCATGCACTCCGAATATGCCGAAGTGCCGCAGGAGGTGGTCGATGCGGTGCTGGCGGCGAAAGCGCGCGGCAACCGCGTGATCGCGGTGGGCACTACCTCGGTACGTTCGCTGGAGAGCGCGGCGCAGGCGGCGAAAGACGCGCTGATCGCGCCGTTCTTCGACGATACGCAGATTTTCATCTACCCGGGTTATCAGTACCAGGTGATCGATGCGCTGGTGACTAACTTCCATCTCCCTGAATCCACACTGATTATGCTGGTGTCGGCGTTTGCGGGTTATCAGCACACCATGAACGCCTATAAGGTGGCGGTTGAGCAGAAATATCGCTTTTTTAGCTACGGGGATGCGATGTTTATCACGTACAATCCGCAGGCTATTTCTGAGCGTCCCTGAAAAGGCCGGTACGCCGGCTTGTAGACGCCATAACGCATTTTTTAGCTACGGAATCATTCCGTGGCGAGTATGAAAACGTCGGACTGTTTTTCTGACGCAGGAGCAAGCATGAAATTTGAACTGGATACCACCGACGGTCGCGCCCGCCGCGGTCGCCTGGTGTTTGAGCGCGGCGTGGTGGAAACACCGGCCTTTATGCCCGTTGGCACCTACGGCACCGTCAAAGGGATGACGCCGGAAGAGGTGGAAGCCACCGGCGCGCAGATTATTCTCGGCAACACCTTCCACCTGTGGCTGCGCCCGGGTCAGGAGATCATGAAGCTGCACGGCGATCTGCACGATTTTATGCAGTGGAAAGGACCGATCCTGACCGACTCCGGCGGTTTCCAGGTGTTCAGCCTTGGCGATATCCGTAAGATCACCGAGCAGGGCGTCCACTTCCGCAATCCGATCAACGGCGATCCGATTTTCCTCGATCCGGAAAAATCGATGGAGATTCAGTACGATCTCGGCTCTGACATCGTGATGATCTTCGACGAATGTACGCCGTACCCGGCGGACTGGGATTACGCCAAGCGCTCAATGGAGATGTCTCTGCGCTGGGCGAAGCGCAGCCGCGACCGTTTCGATAGCCTTGGCAATAAAAATGCGCTGTTCGGCATTATTCAGGGTAGCGTTTACGAAGATTTACGCGATATCTCGGTGAAAGGTCTGGTAGAGATTGGCTTTGATGGCTACGCTGTCGGCGGTTTGGCGGTTGGTGAGCCGAAGGAAGACATGCACCGTATTCTGGAGCACGTCTGCCCGCAGATCCCGGCCGATAAACCACGATACCTGATGGGCGTCGGGAAGCCGGAAGATCTGGTGGAAGGGGTACGTCGCGGTATCGATATGTTCGACTGCGTCATGCCGACGCGCAACGCGCGTAACGGCCACCTGTTCGTCACCGACGGCGTGGTGAAAATCCGCAACGCGAAGCACAAAAGCGATACCGCGCCGCTGGACGCCGAGTGTGATTGCTATACATGTCGCAATTATTCACGCGCTTACTTGCATCACCTCGACCGTTGCAACGAAATATTGGGCGCGCGTCTCAATACCATTCATAACCTGCGCTACTATCAGCGTTTAATGGCTGGTTTACGCAAGGCTATCGAAGAGGGTAAATTAGAGAGCTTCGTGACCGATTTTTACCAACGTCAGGGGCGCACCGTGCCTCCTTTGAACGTTGATTAATTTTAATAATGAGGGAATTTCAATGAGCTTTTTTATTTCTGATGCGGTAGCGGCAACGGGTGCACCGGCGCAGGGCAGCCCGATGTCTCTGATTCTGATGCTGGTGGTGTTCGGTCTGATTTTTTACTTCATGATCCTGCGTCCACAGCAGAAGCGCACCAAGGAACATAAGAACCTGATGAACTCCATCGCCAAAGGTGATGAAGTGCTGACCAACGGCGGTCTGGTCGGTCGCGTGACCAAAGTGGCGGAAACTGGCTACATTGCTATCGCGCTGAACGATACCACTGAAGTGGTTATCAAACGTGACTTCGTTGCTGCCGTTCTGCCGAAAGGCACCATGAAGGCGCTGTAATCTAACTTTTCCCAAAGGGAACTGCCGTGTTAAACCGTTATCCTTTGTGGAAGTACGTCATGCTGGTCGTCGTCATTGTCGTCGGCCTGATCTATGCGCTTCCCAACCTGTATGGTGAGGATCCGGCTGTTCAAATCACTGGCGCGCGCGGCGTCGCCGCCAGTGAGCAAACGCTGATCCAGGTCCAGAAAACTTTACAAGAAGAAAAAATAACCGCGAAGTCTGTGGCACTGGAAGAGGGCGCTATTCTTGCGCGCTTCGACACCACTGATACCCAGCTGCGCGCGCGCGAAGCGCTGCTTAACGTGCTGGGTGACAAATACGTCGTGGCGCTGAACCTTGCTCCGGCAACCCCACGCTGGCTGGCGGCGCTCTATGCCGAGCCGATGAAGCTGGGTCTTGATCTGCGCGGCGGCGTGCACTTCCTGATGGAAGTCGACATGGACACCGCGTTAGGCAAACTGCAGGAACAGAACATCGATAGCCTGCGCAGCGAGCTGCGCGACAAAGGCATTCCTTACGCGACCGTGCGTAAAGAAGACAACTACGGTCTGAGTATCGTCTTCCGCGACAGCGCGGCGCGCGACCAGGCTATCTCTTATCTCAGCCCTCGCCATCGCGATCTGGTTATTTCCTCTCAGGGTGACAACAGCCTGAAAGCGGTGATGACCGATGAGCGCCTGAAAGAAGCCCGTGAGTACGCGGTTCAGCAGAACATTAATATCCTGCGTAACCGTGTGAACCAGCTGGGCGTCGCCGAGCCGCTGGTTCAGCGTCAGGGCGCTGACCGCATCGTGGTTGAGCTGCCGGGTATCCAGGATACCGCGCGTGCGAAGGAAATCCTTGGCGCGACCGCGACCCTCGAGTTCCGTCTGGTCAATACTAACGTGGACCAGTCCGCCGCCGCCTCTGGCCGCGTGCCGGGCGACTCGGAAGTGAAGCAGACGCGTGAAGGCCAGCCGGTAGTGCTGTACAAGCGGGTGATCCTGACCGGGGACCATATCACCGACTCGACCTCCAGCATGGATGAGTACAACCAGCCGCAGGTCAACATCTCGCTGGACAGCGCGGGCGGTAACATCATGTCTAACTTCACTAAGGACAACATCGGCAAGCCGATGGCGACCCTGTTCGTGGAGTATAAAGACAGCGGTAAGAAAGACGCTAACGGTCGCGCTATCCTGGCGAAAGAGGAAGAGGTGATTAACATCGCCAACATCCAGTCGCGTCTGGGTAACAGCTTCCGTATCACCGGTATCAGCAATCCGAACGAAGCGCGTCAGCTGTCGCTGCTGCTGCGTGCCGGCGCGCTGATTGCGCCGATTCAGATCGTCGAAGAGCGGACTATCGGCCCAACCCTGGGAATGCAGAACATCAAGCAGGGTCTGGAAGCCTGTCTGGCCGGTCTGGTGGTCTCTATCCTGTTCATGATCCTCTTCTATAAGAAGTTCGGCCTGATTGCGACCTCGGCGCTGATTGCCAACCTGATACTGATTGTCGGCATTATGTCCCTGATCCCGGGGGCGACGCTGACCATGCCGGGCATCGCGGGTATCGTGTTAACCCTGGCGGTGGCGGTCGATGCTAACGTTCTGATCAACGAGCGTATCAAAGAAGAGCTGAGCAACGGGCGTACCGTTCAGCAGGCGATTGACGAAGGTTATCGCGGCGCGTTCAGCTCGATCTTCGACGCCAACGTGACGACGCTTATCAAAGTGATCATCCTGTACGCGGTCGGTACCGGTGCCATTAAAGGGTTTGCGATTACCACCGGTATCGGTATCGCGACCTCAATGTTTACCGCTATCGTCGGCACCCGTGCCATCGTGAACCTGCTGTACGGCGGCAAGCGCGTTAAAAAGCTGTCTATCTGAGGAGTGCGTTGTGGCACAGGAATATACTGTTGAACAATTGAACCACGGCCGTAAAGTCTGGGACTTTATGCGCTGGGACTACTGGGCCTTCGGCATTTCAGGTTTTCTGCTGATTGTGTCGATCGCCATCATCGGCGTTCGCGGGTTTAACTGGGGGCTCGATTTCACCGGCGGTACGGTGATTGAAATTACCCTTGAGAAACCGGTCGATCTGGACCAGATGCGCGATTCCCTGCAGAAAGCGGGCTTTGAAGAGCCGCAGGTGCAGAACTTTGGCAGCAGCCGCGACATCATGGTACGTATGCCGCCGGTGCATGACGCCAACGGCAGCCAGGAGCTGGGCAGCAAGGTCGTGACGGTGATTAACGAATCGACCAGCCAGAATGCGGCAGTGAAGCGTATTGAGTTTGTCGGCCCGAGCGTCGGGGCGGACCTCGCGCAAACCGGCGCCCTGGCGCTGATTGCGGCGCTGGTCTGTATCCTGATCTACGTCGGCTTCCGCTTCGAATGGCGTCTGGCCGCCGGGGTGGTTATCGCCCTGGCGCACGACGTGGTGATCACCATGGGCGTGCTGTCGCTGTTCCATATCGAGATCGACCTGACCATCGTGGCCTCGTTGATGTCGGTTATCGGCTACTCGCTGAACGACAGTATCGTGGTATCGGACCGTATCCGTGAAAACTTCCGTAAGATCCGCCGCGGTACGCCGTATGAGATCTTTAACGTGTCGTTGACCCAGACGCTGCACCGTACCTTGATCACCTCTGGTACCACTTTGATGGTGATCCTGATGCTGTTCCTGTTCGGCGGCCCGATTCTGGAAGGCTTCTCGCTGACCATGCTGATCGGTGTTTCCATCGGTACGGCTTCCTCTATCTACGTCGCCTCCGCGCTGGCGTTGAAGCTGGGCATGAAGCGCGAGCATCTGATCCAGCAGAAGGTTGAGAAAGAAGGGGCGGATCAGCCGTCTATTCTGCCGTAATCCGGTTCAGTTGAGATAAAGCTATCCCGGCCCTTGCGGCCGGGATTTTTTTGCCCGCGACAAAACCTGCTGACAGTATGCTGTCAGGAGCCCTCCCATACACTGCCTCTGAACTCACTAACGAGCAGGAGGAAGTATGAACAACGTGATTAACTGGTTTGAAATTCCGGTCGCCGATATGGATCGCGCCGTCGCGTTTTATGAGCCGGTGATGCAAGTGTCGCTGCGTCGCGAAACCATGGACTGCGCCGAGCTGGCGGTGTTCCCGCATCAGGATCCGGCCCCCGGCGGCGCGCTGGCCAAATTTGAAGGTATCGCGCCCTCGGCGCAGGGCGCTATTATTTATCTGCATACTGATCATCTTGCCGCCACGCTGGAGCGCGTTGCCTCGGCGGGTGGGGCCTGTGTCTTCGGCCCGCTGACGCTGCCGAATGATATTGGCACCATCGCCCTGTTTACCGACAGCGAGGGCAACCGCGTCGGCCTGCACCAGCCGGCTTAACCTTAACTTTTGTGAAGTGAGACATGACCCGACGCGCCGACCGTTTATTTCAGATTGTGCAGATCCTGCGCGGCAGGCGGCTCACTACCGCCGCGCTGCTGGCGGAGCGGCTGGGCGTGTCGGAGCGTACCGTCTATCGCGATATTCGCGATCTCTCCCTCTCCGGCGTACCGGTGGAGGGCGAAGCGGGCAGCGGCTACCGGCTGCTGGCGGGCTACGATCTGCCGCCGCTGATGCTGACCACCAAAGAATCCGAGGCGCTGATCGCTGCGATTCGGCTGCTAAAAACCTGGGGCGGTGAGGCGCTGTCGCAGTCGCTGGAGTCCGCCCAGGAAAAAATGCTGGCGATCCTGCCGGAGGCGCGTCGGCGCCAGGCGGAGCAGACTCGCCTGTTTGCCCCCGATTTCGGCGCCCATCGCTATGCTAAAACCCATTTTGACGTCATTCATCAGGCGGTCTCCGGCCAGCAGGTGCTGCAGCTGCGCTATCAGGATGAGACAGGCCGGGTGACCGAGCGCGACGTGCTGCCCCTGGGGCTGTTTTTCTGGGGGGAGCGCTGGCTGCTGGTGGCCTGGTGCGAACTGCGCAATGATTACCGCAATTTTCGCCTCGACCGTTGTCTGGAGGTCAGAAGGACCGAACGTCGATTCAGCGAGTGCGCCGACCGCTCGTTAAGCGATTTTCTGCGCAAGGTCCGGTGCGAGGTGCGGGAGAAATAAAAAAGCCCGGGCAGCAGGAGCTGCGGCCCGGGCGCTGTCTTGCTGTATCAGCAATCAGAAGTTGTAGCCGACCACGAAGTAACCACCCCAGCCGGTCGAGCGAACGCTGAACGGACCATCGCCGAAGTTCAGCTTCGCATCATCAGCCCACTGGCCGCCGTTATGGAAGTAACGGGCGACGATAGAGTAGTGCCAGTGCGCGTAGTTCAGCGCCAGGATGTGGCTGGAGGCGATAGAGTTGCTGGTGCGCGCGTGCTTCCCGTTCAGATCGTAGAAGTTGTCATCGCCGAGGTCAGAACCCCAGTCGAAGTTGGTGAAGCCGATGTAGCTCAGCGAACCGCCCCACAGGTCGGTCAGCGGCACAAAGTATTTCACTTTGAAGCGATAGCCGTCCCATTCGTTTTCGTTGGAGGCGCCGTAGTTCTGCCACTGGTACTTGGCGTAGACGTTCAGCGACAGGCTCATTGGCAGGCCGGTATCGATATCGGTACCCAGACCCATATACCAGGTGCTCTGCTCCTGGGAGTCGTTGCGGCCCATATCGTAGATGTAGTTGTTGGCGAAATACCATTCTTTGAACGGCCCGAAGCTCAGGTCGGTATTGGTCAGCTTATCGATAGAGAAACGCGGTTCGATCTCCATAAACAGCGGGGAACCTTTGTTCCAGATACCTTTTGCCGTGCTGTTGCCGCCGAAGAATACCGGGGCATCAATATAGCCGTAGAAATCAAACCAGTCTTTTTTGGCGAACGCTTCGTATTCCAGGTAGGTATCGTTACGGATCTGCGGTCCAAAACGGGTGTGGTAGCTGCCCACCACGTTAACACTCTGGTGCCACCAGTCAGACAGATACTGCGGTTTGTCGTTTTCTGCCGCGCCCGCGGCAAAAGTAGTGGAGAGCGCCACAACCGCACCCGCTGCCAGTAATGTTTTTTTCATAGTAATGCCACTGTTTAAATTGAGCCTGAAGGCGTTAAAAGAAGTGCCGAAGCGTTTCTAAATATTTCGTCTTTCTGTGGGGGTCTATTATAGGAATCATTGCTCACAAAAATACGTGTTGTTTCACATAACCAGAACATGCGTAATCGATTGCGTTCACGATTCTATGCATTTCTTGACAAAATGCTACTGAAAATCGCGCTGCAGAACGATTTCTAATGAACTCTTGCGAAAAGTTGTAAGTGGATAAGAAAGACGGGGCAGGAGGTAGCCGGGCGGGGCAGGCCCGGCTGAAGGCTTACTGGGCGGCGGCGGGCTGGATATCGTGTACGCGAATAAAACCGACTTTATCTGGCGTTACATTGAGGCGCAACGGGATATCGACATCGCTGGGGGCGAGGGTGCTGGCCGGCGCGCTAATCAGCTGATCCTGAACATTGACTTCCTGATAGCTGTGGGTGGTGCCGGTGATCTGTCCGGAAGCGACGGTGGCGGTAAAGGCCGGCAGCGGATCGTTGGATTCGCCCTGAATGCGTAAGGTCAGGCGTGACCCATCGCCATCCGGGGTAATACTGCCCACCGACATGCGCAGGGTGCCGATCTGGCTCTCCAGCCGCGCCGGGGTCTTGGCCTCCGGCAGCAGATAGACGCCGCGGGTGGATTTGGCGTTCAGCGCGTTTTGCTGGGTGATTTTGATCGTTTGCTGGTTGAGCTGGGTCATCTCCTGGCTCAGCGTACTCACGCTCTGGTGCATCTGGCGGATTTCGCTTTGCTGGGCGCAGGCGGTCAGGGTGAACAGGCAGCCCGCGATGGCGAGCTTCAGGTAACGTCTTGTCATGGTCAGGATTCCGTTTACAGAGGATGCTTAATGGTAGCCAAACCGGCCTCATCTCCCATAGATCCTTTGTCTCAAAAGCTCTTTCTTTGTAGTCCGGTCACTTCGCGGTAAACTACTCTTCAGTTTAACTACCTGTCAGGACGCGCTATGCATTGCCCTTTCTGTTTCGCCGTGGATACCAAAGTGATCGACTCTCGTCTGGTGGGGGAAGGCTCTTCCGTGCGTCGCCGTCGGCAGTGCCTGGTCTGTAACGAACGCTTTACCACCTTCGAAGTGGCGGAGCTGGTGATGCCGCGGGTGGTGAAGAGTAACGATGTGCGCGAACCCTTCAACGAAGACAAGCTGCGCAGCGGGATGCTGAAAGCGCTGGAGAAACGTCCGGTTAGCGCCGACGACGTGGAAATGGCGGTCAACCATATCAAGACTCATCTGCGCGGCACCGGCGAGCGTGAAGTGGCCAGCAAAATGATCGGCAACCTGGTGATGGAGCAGCTGAAAAAGCTGGATAAAGTCGCCTATATTCGCTTCGCGTCGGTCTATCGCAGCTTCGAAGATATTAAAGAATTCGGCGAAGAGATCGCCCGCTTACAGGACTAAGCCATGCAGGACGAAATGTACATGGCGCGTGCGCTGAAGCTTGCCGCGCGCGGTCGCTTTACTACCCATCCTAACCCTAACGTCGGCTGCGTCATTGTGAAAGACGGCGAGATCGTCGGCGAGGGGTTTCACTATCGCGCCGGCGAGCCGCATGCTGAAGTGCACGCCCTGCGCATGGCTGGCGAAAAGGCGCGCGGCGCCACCGCCTACGTCACTCTTGAGCCCTGCAGCCACCATGGCCGTACGCCGCCATGCTGCGATGCGCTGATTGCCGCCGGCGTCAGCCGCGTGGTCGCCGCGATGCAGGATCCGAACCCGCAGGTGGCGGGGCGCGGTTTGTATCGCCTGCAGCAGGCCGGCATTGAGGTCAGCCATGGGCTGATGATGAACGAAGCGGAAGCGCTGAATAAGGGCTTTCTGAAGCGGATGCGCACCGGTTTTCCCTGGGTGCAGCTGAAGCTGGGCGCCTCGCTGGACGGCCGCACGGCGATGGCCAGCGGCGAAAGCCAGTGGATCACCTCCCCGCAGGCGCGACGCGACGTGCAGCGTCTGCGCGCCCAGAGCCATGCCATCCTGACCAGCAGCGCCACCGTGCTGGCGGACGATCCGGCGCTGACCGTGCGCTGGCAGGAGCTGAGCGCCGATACCCAGGCGCTTTATCCCGAAGAGAATTTGCGCCAGCCGCTGCGCGTCGTCATCGACAGCCAGAACCGCGTCACGCCTGAGCATCGTATTGTGCAGCAGGCGGGGGAAACGCTGTTTGCCCGCCTGCGCGCCGATGAACGGCAGTGGCCGGAAAGCGCCCGCACGCTGCTGGTTCCGGAGCATAACGGCCATCTCGATCTGGTGCTGCTGATGATGCTGCTCGGCAAACAGCAGATCAACAGCGTCTGGGTTGAGGCAGGGGCCACGCTTGCCGGGGCGCTGCTGCAGGCGGGTCTGGTCGACGAGCTTATCGTCTATATTGCGCCTAAACTGTTAGGCAATGCGGCGCGTGGATTATGCGCGCTGCCGGGGCTTGAAGAGCTGAGCCAGGCCCCCCATTTTAAATTCAATGAGATACGTCAGGTTGGCCCGGATGTCTGCCTGCATTTAACCACTGCGTGAGGCTTTCCTGATTATTAGGAAGCAGCGCTCAGAATAATATGATAAAATCCGCCCCCCTTGCGGGGCACATGAACCCGAAGGAAGAGTATGAACATTATTGAAGCTAACGTTGCTACCCCGGACGCTCGCGTCGCCATCACCATTGCGCGTTTCAACAACTTTATCAATGACAGCCTGCTGGAAGGCGCGATTGACGCCCTGAAACGCATTGGTCAGGTAAAAGATGAAAACATCACCGTCGTTTGGGTTCCAGGCGCGTATGAGCTGCCGCTGGCGGCTGGCGCACTGGCGAAAACCGGTAAATATGACGCGGTGATCGCGCTGGGGACGGTGATTCGCGGCGGTACCGCCCACTTTGAATATGTGGCAGGCGGTGCCAGCAATGGCCTGGCGCATGTCGCTCAGGACAGCGAAATCCCGGTAGCCTTTGGTGTTCTGACCACTGAAAGTATTGAACAAGCCATTGAGCGCGCTGGCACCAAAGCCGGTAACAAAGGTGCAGAAGCTGCGCTGACCGCGCTGGAAATGATTAACGTATTGAAAGCCATCAAGGCCTGATTTTTGTAAGGGGAATTCCGTGAAACCTGCTGCTCGTCGCCGCGCCCGTGAGTGTGCCGTTCAGGCGCTCTACTCCTGGCAGTTGTCCCACAACGACATCGCTGATGTCGAATACCAGTTCCTGGCGGAACAGGACGTAAAAGATGTTGATGTTCTGTATTTCCGCGAACTGCTGTCCGGAGTGGCGACTAACAGCGCGTACCTCGACGGCCTGATGAAGCCCTACCTGTCCCGCCAGCTGGAAGAGCTGGGCCAGGTTGAAAAAGCGGTGCTGCGTATCGCGCTGTTTGAGCTGTCCAAACGTGATGACGTACCGTATAAAGTGGCCATCAATGAAGCTATCGAACTGGCGAAAACCTTCGGCGCTGAAGATAGCCACAAGTTCGTTAACGGCGTGCTGGACAAAGCGGCTCCGGTAATTCGTCCCCACAAGAAGTAAACTGCAGGCCGGGTTTTGCGAGGGTCGCCTCGCAGCCCGGCCTTATTTATTATTTTGCTGAGGCATAACGTATGGCATGCGGCGAATTCTCCCTGATTGCCCGTTATTTTGATCGCGTTAAAAGCGCCCGCCTTGATGTTGAAACCGGCATCGGCGATGACTGCGCGCTCCTGCATATTCCCGAGAAAAAAACGCTGGCAATCAGCACCGACACCCTGGTGGCGGGCAATCACTTCTTACCCGATATCGACCCTGCCGACCTCGCTTATAAAGCGCTGGCGGTGAACCTGAGCGACCTCGCGGCGATGGGCGCGGAGCCGGCGTGGCTCACGCTGGCGCTGACCTTGCCGGAGGTGGATGAAGTCTGGCTGGAAGCCTTCAGCGACAGCCTGTTTGTCCAGCTGGACTATTACGATATGCAACTGATTGGCGGCGACACTACCCGTGGCCCGCTCTCCATGACGCTGGGTATCCACGGCTTTGTGCCGCCGGGACGCGCCATGAAACGCGCTGGCGCGAAGCCGGGGGACTGGATCTATGTTACCGGCACTCCGGGAGACAGCGCCGCCGGTCTGGCGGTACTGCAGAATCGTCTAACGGTGGATGAACCGTCTGACGCCGACTACCTGCTGGCCCGTCATCTGCGGCCGATGCCGCGCGTGCTGCAGGGCCAGGCGCTGCGTGACCTGGCGACATCGGCTATCGATCTCTCCGACGGCCTGATCTCCGATCTGGGCCATATTCTCAAAGCCAGCGGCTGCGGCGCGCGCATCGATCTCGATGCCATGCCGTATTCCGACGCGATACTGCGCCAGGTTGATTCTGAGCAGGCGCTGCGCTGGGCGCTCGCCGGCGGGGAAGATTACGAGCTGTGCTTTACCGTACCGGAGCTGAACCGCGGGGCGCTGGACGTGGCTCTTGGCCATCTTGGCGCGCGTTTTACCTGTATCGGACAGATTGCGCCGGAGAGCGAAGGGCTGCAGTTTATCCGCGACGGTAAGCCGGTCGCGCTTGATTTAAAGGGATACGATCACTTTGCGTAGTCGAGACGAGGCGCTTAGCCGCCTGAGCATGCGTAATCCGTGGCATCTGCTGGCGACCGGTTTTGGCAGCGGCTTAAGCCCGGTGGTGCCGGGGACGATGGGCTCGCTGGCGGCGATCCCGTTCTGGTATCTGATGACCTTTCTCCCCTGGCAGCTTTACTCGCTGGTGGTGATGATGAGCATCTGTATCGGCGTCTATCTGTGCCATCGCACGGCCAAAGATATGGGCACCCATGACCACGGCAGCATCGTCTGGGACGAGTTCGTCGGGATGTGGATCACCCTGATGGCGCTGCCGACCCTGGACTGGCAGTGGGTGGCCGCCGGCTTCGTGATTTTCCGTATCTTCGATATGTGGAAGCCGTGGCCGATTCGCTGGTTTGATCGCAATATCCACGGCGGAATGGGGATTATGGTCGACGACATCGTCGCCGGCGTGATCTCCGCTGGCGTGCTGTACGTCATTGGCCATCACTGGCCCATCGGTCTGCTTTAACCGCCTCTCCCCGGCAACGCTACGCTGCCGGGGAAACCACGCCCTTCACTTAAATCCCACCACCGGATGCGGCTGATACGGCGCCTCCAGCTTGTCGATCTGTTCCGGGGAGAGCGTCAAATCCACCGCCTGCAGCAGATCATCGAGCTGTTCCTGACGCGACGGGCCGATAATCGGCGCGGCGACGCCGGGTTTGCTTAACAGCCAGGCGAGGGCGACCTGGGCGCGGCTGGCGTCGAGTTCTTCCGCCACGTCCGCGAGATTCCCGGCGATCTGCGCATCGTTTTCTTCACTGGTGCTGTACAGCGATTTGCCGAACTCATCTGAGACCAGCCGGGCGGTGGTCTCACCCCAGGGGCGGGTTAGCCTGCCGCGCGCCAGCGGACTCCATGGGATCACCGCTACGCCGTTACGTTGGCACAGGGGCAGCATCTCATTCTCTTCTTCCCGGTAAATCAGGTTGTAGTGATCCTGCATGGTGACGAAGCGCGCCCAGCCGTTCTGCTGCTGGAGCGCCAGCGCCTGGGCAAACTGTCGGGCATGCATGGACGAGGCGCCGATATAGCGCGCTTTGCCGGCTTTCACCACCTCGTCCAGCGCTTCGAGCGTCTCTTCAATCGGGGTGGTATAGTCCCAGCGGTGGATCTGCAGCAGGTCGACATAGTCCATCCCGAGACGGCGCAGGCTGTCGTCGATGGAGCGCAGGATCTGCACCCGGGAAAGTCCTTCCGCCAGATCGCCGACCTGGTGATACACCTTGGTGGCGACAACCACCTCGTCGCGGCGGGCAAAGTCGCGCAGGGCGCGGCCAACGATCTCTTCGCTGCTGCCGTCGGAGTAGCTATTTGCGGTATCGAAGAAGTTGATGCCGCCTTCAATGGCGTGCTGGATAAGCGGGCGGCTGCTCTCTTCCGGAAGCGTCCAGGCGTGTCTGCCGCGGTCCGGCTCGCCGAAGGTCATGCAGCCGAGGCAGAGTCGGGAAACACGTAAGGCAGTATCACCGAGGGGGATATAGTGCATAGTGCGCTCCTGCTATTCATCAAGGGTATCCCTTAAGCATAGCAGGAGCGGAAGGGGCAATTATGCCAGCCAGTCGCGGATTTTGGCTTCAATACCGGCGGCATCAAGGCCGAGGTCGGCGCGGATCTCTTCCTGAGTGCCCTGAGGAATAAAATAATCCGGCAGGCCAATATTGAGCACCGGTACCGCCCGGCGGTGGGCCATCAGCACTTCGTTCACGCCGCTGCCGGCGCCGCCCATGATGGCGTTCTCTTCCAGCGTCACCAGCGCGTCGTGCTCGCCGGCCAGCTGGAGGATCAGCGCGGTATCCAGCGGCTTCACAAAGCGCATATCCACCAGGGTGGCGTTGAGTTTGTCCGCTACCGCCGCGGCTTCCGGCAGCAGGGTGCCAAAGTTGAGGATCGCTATTTTCTCGCCCTGACGTTTCACCACCCCTTTGCCGATCGGCAGCGATGCCAGCGGCTCGAGCGTCGCGCCGGTGCCGCTACCGCGCGGATAGCGCACCGCGCAGGGGCCGTCGCTGTAGTGGTAGCCGGTGTACAGCATCTGGCGACATTCATTTTCATCGCTCGGGGTCATTACCACCATATCCGGAATACAGCGCAGGAAGGAGAGATCGAACGCTCCCTGATGCGTCTGGCCGTCTGCGCCGACGATCCCGGCGCGGTCGATAGCAAACAGCACCGGCAGCTTCTGGATAGCCACATCGTGGATCACCTGATCGTAGGCTCGCTGCAGGAAGGTGGAGTAGATCGCCACCACCGGCTTGTAGTCGCCAATCGCCAGCCCGGCGGCGAAGGTGACCGCATGCTGCTCGGCAATGGCGACGTCAAAGTACCGATCGGGGAATTTCTTCGAAAACTCCACCATCCCTGAACCTTCGCGCATCGCCGGCGTGATCGCCATCAGCTTGTTGTCTTTGGCCGCCGTTTCACACAGCCAGTCGCCGAAGATTTTCGAGTAGGAAGGGAGGCCGCCGCTGCTTTTGGGCAGTACGCCGCTGGTATGGTCGAATTTTGGCACCGCATGGAAGGTGATCGGGTCTTTCTCGGCGGGCTCATAGCCGCGGCCTTTTTTGGTCATAATATGCAGGAACTGCGGGCCTTTCAGGTCGCGCATGTTCTTCAGCGTGCTGACCAGACCGAGCACGTCATGGCCATCCACCGGGCCAATGTAGTTAAAGCCCAGCTCTTCAAACAGCGTGCCCGGCACCACCATCCCTTTGATATGCTCTTCGGTACGCTTAAGCAGCTCTTTAATCGGCGGCACCCCGGAGAAGACCTTTTTGCCCCCTTCGCGCAGGGTGGAGTAGAGCTTACCGGAGAGCAGCTGCGCCAGATGATTGTTCAGCGCGCCGACGTTCTCGGAAATCGACATTTCATTGTCATTCAGCACCACCAGCAGGTCGGGTTTGATATCCCCGGCGTGGTTCATCGCCTCAAACGCCATGCCGGCGGTGATCGCCCCGTCGCCAATGACGCACACCGCGCGCCGCTGCTTATCCTCTTTCGCGGCGGCGATAGCCACCCCGATACCCGCGGAAATGGAAGTGGAGGAGTGACCGACGCTCAGCACGTCATACTCGCTTTCACCGCGCCACGGGAAGGGATGCAGGCCGCCTTTCTGACGAATGGTGCCGATTTTGTCCCGGCGACCGGTCAGAATTTTATGCGGGTAGGCCTGATGGCCGACGTCCCAGATCAGGCGATCGAACGGCGTGTTATACACGTAGTGCAGCGCCACGGTCAGTTCCACCGTGCCGAGGCCAGAGGCAAAGTGACCGCTGGAACGGCTGACGCTGTCCAGCAGATAGCGCCGCAGCTCATCACATAGCTTCGGCAGGCTCTCTTTTGGCAACAGGCGCAACTCCTGGGTGGAATCTACCAGCGCCAGGGTCGGGTATTTGGCAATATCAAAACTCATCAGAGACTCATTTTTTGTTTATTTATCGCGCTGAATAATGTAATTCGCGAGCGCTTCCAGTGCCGAAGTATCCAGAGATTGTGCGGCCAGCTCATCTAACGACCGGCGGGCATCAGCGATCAGGTCGTGCGCTTTCTTCCGGGCTTGCTCAAGACCCAGGAGGGCGGGATAGGTGCTTTTACCCAATTGCTGGTCGGCACCCTGACGTTTGCCAAGGGTCGCAGTATCCCCTACCACGTCGAGAATGTCATCCTGGACCTGGAAGGCAAGACCGATATTTTCCGCATAGCGATCCAGCGCGGGCAGGGCAGCGCGGCCGCGTTCGCCGGCGCTCAGGGCTCCCATCCGGACGGCGGCGCGGATCAGGGCGCCCGTTTTGTGGCGGTGGATACGCTCCAGCGCCTGTAAATCAACCTGCTGTCCCTCGGCCTGCAGATCCAGCGCCTGGCCGCCGCACATGCCCGCCACGCCGCTGGCCTGCGCCAGTTCGGAAACCATCGCCAGCCGGTCCCGGTCAGGAACGTCGACCATCGGCGCATCACTCAGTATAGAGAACGCCAGCGTTTGCAGGGCATCTCCCGCAAGAATTGCGTTGGCTTCGCCAAATTTAATATGGCAGGTCGGCAGGCCGCGGCGCAGATCGTCATCATCCATCGCCGGCAAATCATCATGCATCAGGGAGTAGGCATGAATGCATTCGACCGCCGCGGCAGGAGCATCCAGCGTGGTACGGCACACGCCGAACATCTCGCCGGTGGCGTAGACAAGGAAGGGACGCAGGCGTTTACCACCTAACAATGCGCCATAATGCATCGCTTCCACCAGCGGAGTGTTCTGAAAGGGCTGCGGGGCGATGAAACGGCGCAGCGCTTCGTTTGCCTGTTCCACACAGGCCTGCAATTGTTGCGGGAAATCCATTTATTCAGCGTCCGGCGTAAAAGGCGTGGTCGGGGAATCTTCACTATCCGCCAGCAGGATCTGCACGCGCTGTTCGGCCTTCTGCAGCTGACTTTGCCCCTGGCGCGCCAGCTGTACGCCGCGCTCAAATTCGCTTAGCGCTTCCTCTAACGGCAAATCGCCGCTTTCCAGACGGTTAACGATCTGCTCCAGTTCGCCCAGAGCAGTTTCAAAGCTGGCCGGGGCCTCATTTTTCTTTGGCATAGTGAATGTAGACTCTTGTTATGTCGCGACGGCAATACCGGGTATGGTAACGAAGTCACGCGTGTAAGCAAATAACGCGCAATGGTGATATACTCCGCGCCCAGGATGCAGGCACCGGTGTGCGCTGCTTTACAACTTTTGCTTATAGCCCCGTCGGGCTTGCCAACGAACTATTGTCGCTATGAAGTTTATCATTAAATTGTTCCCGGAAATCACCATCAAAAGCCAATCTGTGCGGTTGCGCTTCATTAAAATCTTAACCGGGAACATTCGTAACGTTCTCAAAAACTATGATGAGACGCTGGCCGTCGTCCGTCATTGGGATCATATCGAAGTTCGCGCGAAAGATGAAAATCAGCGCCCGGCTATTCGCGATGCGCTGACCCGTATCCCCGGCATCCACCATATTCTGGAAGTCGAAGACGTGCCGTTCACCTCGCTGCACGATATTTTCGAGCAGACGCTGCCGCTGTGGCGCGAGGCGCTGGAAGGCAAAACCTTCTGCGTGCGAGTGAAGCGTCGCGGCAAACATGAATTCACCTCAATTGAAGTGGAACGCTACGTCGGCGGCGGTCTGAATCAGCATATTGAAACGGCGCGCGTGAAGCTGACCGACCCGGACGTCACCGTCAATCTCGAGATTGAAAACGATCGCCTGCTGCTGGTGAAAGGCCGCTATGAAGGCATCGGCGGTTTCCCGATCGGCACCCAGGAAGATGTGCTGTCGCTGATCTCCGGCGGCTTTGACTCCGGCGTCTCCAGCTACATGCTGATGCGCCGCGGCTGCCGCGTTCATTACTGCTTCTTTAACCTTGGCGGCGCCGCCCATGAGATTGGCGTCCGCCAGGTTGCGCATTATCTGTGGAACCGCTTCGGCAGCTCACACCGCGTTCGCTTTGTGGCGATTAACTTTGAGCCAGTAGTCGGCGAAATCCTTGAAAAAGTGGACGACGGCCAGATGGGCGTCGTGCTCAAGCGCATGATGGTCCGCGCCGCGTCAAAAGTCGCGGAACGCTATGGCGTGCAGGCGCTGGTCACCGGCGAAGCGCTCGGCCAGGTCTCCAGTCAGACCCTCACTAACCTGCGCCTGATCGATAATGTCTCCGATACTCTGATCCTGCGCCCGCTGATTTCGCACGATAAAGAGCACATCATCGACCTGGCGCGTGAGATCGGCACGGAAGATTTTGCCCGCACCATGCCGGAATATTGCGGCGTGATCTCCAAGAGCCCGACCGTGAAGGCGGTGAAGGCGAAGATTGAAGCGGAAGAAGAACACTTCGATTTCAGCATCCTTGATAAAGTGGTGGAAGAGGCGAGCAATATCGATATCCGCGAGATCGCCCAGCAGACAGAAGAGACGGTGGTGGAAGTGGAAACCGTGACCGGCTTTGGCGCCAATGACGCGATCCTCGACATTCGCTCCATCGACGAGCAGGAAGACAAGCCGCTGAAGGTCGAGGGGGTTGAAGTTGTTTCCCTGCCGTTCTACAAGCTAAGCACCAAATTTGGCGATCTCGATCAGAGCAAAACCTGGCTGCTGTGGTGCGAGCGCGGGGTGATGAGCCGTCTGCAGGCGCTTTATTTGCGCGAGCAGGGCTTCAACAACGTGAAAGTTTATCGCCCGTAACAGGTTGTTATGATGCAAAAGGCCTTCCCTAATGGAAGGCCTTTTTACTATTGGCAGGGGAGTGTATTAGCGCAGGGTCAGCGCCAGGTCATTGAGCTGATCGATGACAATATTCCAGCCCTCGAAAAATCCCATCTGCTCATGCTGCTCGCGGGTTTCATCATCGGCATGCAGCACCGTAGCCGTATAGCGACACCCGACCTGTTCATCGGCAAAGGTGATGATGGCCGTCATCGCGAAGGGGGAAACGGCGGGGCGATAATCCGCCGTCAGCATCGAGGTCATGACGATTTTTTGTTGCGGGATAACCTCAAGAAAACAGCCGGGGTTATCGCTGCGTTCACCGTCAGGCCCGTGCATCACGGTGTGAAAGGCCCCGCCGGCGCGAAAATCAAAGGCCAGAACCTCGGTTTGCCAGGGCTTAGGGCACCACCAGGTTCGGAGTAATGCCGGGTCGGCCCACGCGCGCCACAGGGCTGGGGTGGGCGCGCTGAGCAGGCGGCTGATTACAAGATCGCGAGAATCGGTTGCGCTCCGGGACATGCTGCGACTCCTCAGGAAAAGGGGAGCCAGCCCGCGGCGCGGACCGGCTATCAGGCTTCGTAGTAATTATAGATGCCAGCGGCCATCACCAGCTGTGAGGCGACCTCATACGCTTTCTCGCGCCCCACCAGCAGATCGATCATTTTCAGGGCGAAATCAATCGAAGTCCCCGGACCCTGGCTGGTTAACAGATTCACCCGCGGATCCCAGACCACTCTTTTATCCTGCCACTGCTCGGCGGGGATATGTTCCTTCAGCGCCGGAAAACCGGTCATGTTGCCGATCGGGAACAGATTATGGGGTACCAGCACGGTCGCCGGGGCGGCGCAGATGGCGGCCACAATGCGCCCAGAGAGATGAAACTGGCGGACGGTTTCCACCAGTAGCGTGCTGTCGCGGAAGCACTCTGCGCCCTTGATACCGCCCGGGAGGACGATGATATCGAAATCACCATCGGCCACCTCGACCAGCGGCGCATCCGCCAGCAGTTTGACGCCGCGCGAACAGACGATGGTCAGGCCGCCGTCGCTGGCGACGCTGGCGGTGGTCACCTTTACTCCGCCGCGGACCAGCAGGTCGATAGTGGTGACCGCTTCGGTCTCTTCGCTACCAGGGGCGAGGCAAATCAGTGCCGACGCGCTCATATTCATTCTCCTTACGCTTGATCAATTCAAATAAGCGGGCGTTTTCCGGTACGGCGACGCCGTGGGCGCGGGCGCGGTTGAGCAGAAAACCGGTGATGTAGTCGATCTCTGTATGCCGCTGGGCGCGAACGTCCTGCAGCATGGAAGAGATATTTTCTGCCGTACTTTCAATTACCTGTTCGACATAAAATAGCAGGTTTTCCGCCGAGGTATGAATACCTTCGCGCTCCATCACCGCCGCCACCTCGCGACAAATGGCCGCAACTTCCTGCGTATAGTCGCGCAGATCGCCGTTTTTACACCCTTTGAGCGCGGTCAGAGGGTTAATCACGCAGTTAACCGCCAGCTTGCGCCAGATGGCCGAGTGGATATTGTTATGCCAGGCGACATCCGGCAGCACGCTCTGCAGAACTTCTGCGAGATAGCTGTAGTCCCCCTCGTAGCTTTTTGCCGGTCCGATATGCGTGGTGCCCTGGGCAACGTGGATGATGACATTCCCATCGCGCCGCGCCGCCTGGGTCGTGGAGGCCAGCAGCAACGGCTGTTTCACGCCGCGCAGCTCCTCGACGGTGCCCATGCCGTTATGAATCAGCACAATTGGCGTGGTGTCCGGCAGGATCCCGGCCAGGTGCTTTACCGCATTCGACACCTGCCAGGCCTTTAAGGTGACGATCAGCAGCTCGCTGCTGGCGAGAAAATCGGGGTCGTTGGCCGTCAGCGATTCGTTGAACACTGAGCCATCGGTTTCAATGACGTTGACGCTACAGAATGGCTGCGGTACGCGCAGCCAGCCCTGGACTTCATGTCCCTGTTTGTACAACGCGGTCAGCCATAGTTGTCCCAGCGCACCGCATCCCAGTACGGTTACTTTCATTGTTCCTCCTCATCTGCCGCTATCCCAGGCGCTGATGGCTAAAGTCTATCTCGTCGCTTTTCGCATCGTCGGACATCACGGGGAAAATAGCGCGAGCGTTGCGTAATCAGCTAAGCTTCCGGGATAACAAGTTGAGTTATGCCGCGTTGCAGGTATTATGCAACGCAAAAGAAACGGAAGGAGAGGAAAAGATGCCATCTTTCGATATTGTCTCTGAAGTTGATCTTCAGGAAGCCCGTAACGCGGTGGACAACGCGAGCCGCGAAGTCGAGTCGCGTTTTGATTTTCGTGGCGTTGAAGCCACTTTTGAATTAAACGACGCCAACAAGACCATTAAAGTGCTGAGCGAGTCTGACTTCCAGGTGAACCAGCTGCTGGATATCCTGCGCGCCAAGCTGCTCAAGCGCGGCATTGAAGGCACCTCCCTCGACGTACCGGAAGATATCGTGCACAGCGGTAAAACCTGGTTTGTTGAAGCGAAGCTGAAGCAGGGCATTGAAAGCGCGGTGCAGAAGAAGATCGTTAAACTGATCAAAGACAGCAAGCTGAAAGTGCAGGCCCAGATTCAGGGTGAAGAGATCCGCGTGACCGGTAAGTCCCGCGACGATCTGCAGTCGGTGATGGCGCTGGTGCGCGGTGGCGATCTGGGACAGCCGTTCCAGTTCAAAAACTTCCGCGACTAAGGCGGCGGGCAGACAGCAAAAAGCGGGGAATTCCCCGCTTTTTTTATACCCCTTTGATGAGCTGCTCTATCTCGAAGCGGTTGGTGACCTTGCTGTCGATTTTGATATACACCGAACGCTCCTCGGGTACCACCAGCGCCTGATGAACCCCGCTGGCGCTCAGCAGACGCGCCTGCAGCGCGCTGTCGACCACCACGCCGTCCGGCACCTCCACCCGCAGGCTGCTGACGTACGGCGGCTCGCTCATGGTGCTGGCCACCAGCAGCCACAGCATCGCCAGCAGGGCGCCCAGCAGAAACACGGTTTGCGAATCAAAGAAACCATCGACCCAGCCGCCAAGCGCGCCGCCAATCGCCACGCCGAGAAACTGGCTGGTGGAGTAGACGCCCATCGCGGTGCCTTTGTAGCCCGCCGGAGACTCCTTGCTAATTAGCGACGGCAGCAGCGCTTCCAGCAGGTTAAACGCCAGGAAGAAGAGCTGAACGCCCGCCACCAGCTCCCAGAAGTAGCCTCCGGCGCCCCAGAGGACAATTTCCGCAATCAGCAGGATGGCGACGCAGAGCAGGAAGACGCGCTTCATCTTGCGCTTCACTTCGGCGTAGATGATAAACGGCACCACCGAGATGAACGAGATAACCATGGTGACCAGGTAAATCTTCCAGTGCTCGGCGGCCGGGAAGCCGGCGGCCTCCAGTTGTCCGGGCAGGGCGACAAAAGTGGACATCAGCATAATGTGCAGGCACATGATGCCAAAGTTAAGCTTCAGCAGGCGCGGCTCCGCCAGCACCTTGCTAAAGCAGCCCTTCACCATCCCGGATTCGCGGTTAAGGACATGGTTATGGCTGTTGGGCACCACCCACAGGGTGAGCAGGATGCCGACGGTCGCCAGGATGGCGATCATCCAGAACAGCGCGTGCAGACCCAGCTGGTGGGTGACAATCGGCCCCAGCACCATGGCGATGGCGAAGGTGACGCCGAAGCTGACGCCGATAAAGGCCATCGCTTTGGTGCGGTTCTGTTCGCGGGTGAGATCGGACAGCAGGGCCATAACCGCGGCGGCGATGGCGCCGGAGCCCTGCAGGGCGCGGCCAAGAATGATGCCCCAGATGGAGTCGGTGAGCGCGGCGATGACGCTGCCGAGCACGAAGATAAGCAGGCCGCCGACGATCAATGGCTTACGGCCAATACGGTCAGATAACAGTCCGAAGGGGATCTGGAACACCGCCTGCGCCAGGCCGTAGATACCGATCGCCAGGCCAATCAGCGCTTCACTGGCACCCTGCAACGCCATGCCATACGTGGTCAGAACCGGCAGGACCATAAACATGCCAAGCATGCGCAGGGAGAATACTGTCCCCAAACCCCAGGTCGCGCGCAGTTCCCCTGGCGTCATTTTGTTATCGTTCATTACCACCTCAATATAAAAACTGCGCCTAGTGTAGCGGCGGGGGGTAAGAAGCGTAAATAAATGTTTGTTTAACAGATATTACGGGGCTGTTGCGCGATGCGACAAGTTGGTAAAAATCAATAAACCAGTGGAGGGGGACTCCACTGGCGAGGGGGAAAATTAAGGTAAAGTAAAGTCAACCCACTGGCTGCCAGCGTCAGCCGATTTGACGCACTGCTCTACCCAATAGACGCCGTGCAGCCCGGCTTCGACGTCCGGATACCAGAAGTCTTGCAGGAAGGCGCGATCGTCGCGGTCCGTGGCGTCAATCGCCTGCGCATAGCGGCGATAGAGGTTGGCCCAGGCTTCGAACAGCCCTTCCGGATGGCCGCCGCCAATGCGGTCATCCGCCAGCGCGTTCGGCGACAGGTAGGGCATCCCACGTTCCAGAATGCGCGCCGGCTCGCCCTGCACCTCATAGCTGAGCTGGTTAGGATGCTCATCCCACCATTCGATGCTTGCTTTTTCGCCGACGATGCGCACTTTTTGCGAGTGCATGGCGCCGCTGTTGACCGCGCTGGTCCACATCGAGCCAACCGCGCCATTGTCATATTCCATCAGGACAAAGGCGTTATCTTCCAGCGGCGCGCGGGAGGGAACAAAGCTCTGACGGGAGCACATCAGCCGTTTGATATTGAGCTGCGGCGCCATGGTCTCGGCGACAAACAGCGGATGGGTGGCCAGATCCCCAAGCACATAGCTGGGCCCGGCAAACTTCGGCGTTACTCGCCAGCGGGTGGATTCTGCCTGCAGCTCGACGGCCTGGTTATGGAAGCCGTGGGCGAATTGCATGTTAACGATGCGGATCTCGCCGAGCAGTCCATCGGCAATCATCTGCCGCGCCTGCTGGATCATCTGATAGCCGGCATAGCCGTAGGTGACGCCGACGATTTTGTTCTGTTTTTTGCTCAGATCCACCAGCTCGCGCGCCTCTTCGGCGGTAAAGCAGAGGGGCTTTTCGCAGATAACGTGGAGTCCCGCCTCCAGCGCCGCTTTGGTAATGGCGAAATGGGTATTGTTCGGGGTGGTGACCGAGACGACCTCGATCCCGTCAGGGCGCTGCGCCTCTTCGCGAAACAGGGTCTGGTAGTCGGCGTAGCAGCGCTCCGGCGCGATGCCCAGTTGCTCACCGAACGCGCGCCCGCGCTCGGCATCGACGTCAAGCGCGCCGGCCAGCAGGGTATAAACATTGTCACGCAGCGCCGCACAGCGGTGGCTGTAGCCGATCTGACTGGTTCCCCCGCCGCCGACCATGCCCCAGCGCAGGGAACGGGATAAGGGTTTCAGGCCGTTTAACATGGTGCTCTCCTTTTTGAAATCATTTGCACTCTGAGGCGCTCAATGCCGACGCCTGCGGCAACGCGCATCCGGATAGACTGACTTCAACTTAAGGAAATGTTTGTTCTGTTTCAATTGTGTTGTGGAATTTATTTTCCATATATGCGAGGGGGATCGAATTAGCGATAGTTTCTTTTGCGCTTGGTTGAAAAGGTGAGGGCGGGATATCGCCTGCCGGAGTCGTCCAGATTGTTGCGGGCGTTTTTTCGTTTCAAAAAAATATGAAATAAATTTTCTTTATTAGCTGCTGAAGGCGGTGCAATCCGCCGATTGCACCGGGAACCAGATGCCGCTATGACGCTCCGCGCACAGACGCGGGGGAAGTTGAAGCGACGGCAGGATGACCGGCCGCAAAGATGCCCTTCGCCGCCAGGCCTGCGACGGTGAGGGCTGCCGGGATGCCGAGGATCAAAAAGACGCTTTCAAAGGGCAGGTTGAGCGCCATCATCTCGGCGCCGGCAAAGGCGCTGAGAATGGCGCCGATGCGCCCGACGCCGTGCATCCAGCTGGAGCCCGTCGCCCGCGCCTGTGTAGGGTAGTAGCGGGCGGAGAGGGCGTTCATGCCGGTATTCGCGCCGTTCAGGCAGGCGCCGCTGATAAACGCCAGCATACAGAGCAAGGCAAAGCTGCCCGCGGCGTAGCCCATCGCCATGGTGAACAGGCCGCCAACGGCGTAGATTATCCCCAGCGCGCGATGGGGGTTGATCCTGTCCATCAGCCAGCCGGCAAACAACGAGCCGAGGGTGCCGCCCGCCTGGTAGATCGCCGTCATGATGGCCGCCTGGCTAACGGTCATTCCTACCGCTTTAACCAGCGTTGGCAGCCAGCTGCCGAGGATATAGACCAGGAACAGCCCCATAAAGTAGACCAGCCATAGCATCAGCGAGCCGAAACCGTACTGGCGGGAGAGGACAATGCGCATCGCGTTGCCGGCCGCTGGCTGCGCCGGCAGGATAAACGTCACATTGTCGCTGATTTGTCCGGGATAGAGACGGTTAAGAATGGCGCGTATGCGCGCCGCGGGCGCTTGTTTGATCACCAGAAAACGAACCGATTCCGGCAGCAGCCAGATGAGCAGGGGGGCAAACAGCAGCGGCAGAATACCGCCGAGCGCCATCAGCGAGTGCCAGCCAAACTGGGGGATCAGCCACGATGCCGAAAATCCTCCCGCCGCCGCGCCGAAGGTGAAGCCGCAAAAGATGACGGTGATAATAAATGAACGCTGGCGTTCCGGGGCGTATTCCGACACCAGCGTCCCGATATTCGGCATCGCGGCGCCCAGCCCGAGGCCAGTCATAAAGCGAAAGAACATCATCTGTTCTACGTTGTGCGAGAAGGCGGTGGCGATGGTCCAGAAACCGAAGAAGAAAACGCTGTTGATGATGATTTTCTTACGTCCCAGCCAGTCGGCGAGCGGGCCGGAGAAAATCGCCCCCAGCGCGAGGCCGATCAGCGCGGCGCTGATCACCAGACCCAGCTGGTGGTTGCTTACCCCCCATTCCAGCTTTAGCGTCGGGGCGATAAAGCCCATGATCGCGATATCAAAACCATCGAGAGCGATGACGCAAAAGCCGAGAAATATAATCAGCTTCTGAAATCGGCTCAGCGGGTTACGATTTATTAACTCTCTGACATCCAGGCGTTGAGTCTGTGTCATAGCGTATTCCTTATGCGCAGGCGCGCAGGTAGGGCTGCGCGGCATCGAACAGTAACTGCGCCCGCTGAAGAGGCGGCAGGGCGCCTTGCTCGCCGTCAAGCGGCACTTCGAGAGAGACCGGCAGCGTCGCCGGCAGGGCCGACATCAGACCATGCAGATCCAGACCGCCTTCCCCCGGCACGTTGCGCGCCGAGCGGGCCTGGCGGATAAGTTCCTGCTCGCTCTCCGGCCTCTGCGCCGCGCCATCGCAGAGTTGCATATAGTTGAGATGATGCGCGGGCAGGCTGGAGAGGGCGGCGAGCGATTCTCCCGCGCGCCAGAAATGGAGAGCGTCCACCAGAATGCCGATGTCTTCCCGCCCGCTGGCGGCGATTAGTGCTTGCGCTGCGGCGATGTTGCGCAACTGGGTCCAGGGCATCGGCTCAAGATTCATGGTCAGCCCAAATGGACGACCGGCCGCGGCGAGGATGGCGAGGTTGTCAGCGCTGCGCTGAAGGTTGTCATCATTGCCGGCGACTAACACCTGTCCGGCGCCAAGACGCGCGGCGGTCTCCATAAAACGCTGCAGCCGATCGTCGAGGGTAAACCCGGGGGTCAGGCGGACGATCTCCACGTCCGACACGCGGATGCCAGTTTCCATCAACGCGGCGAGCGTCGCCCGGACGGCCGGGGTATCGCCCAGCATGTCGTAGTCCGGGTCGGTCGGTGTGGCGGGGAGCAGTCGCAGCCCAACGTGGGTAAAACCGGTTCTGGCCGCAATCCGCACCTGTTCGGGGGGAGGGACATCGAGCAGGGTCAGCGCGGCGAGCGATAGGGTACGCTTGTTCATAAAGGGCTCCGGTACAGTTGCAGGTGAAGAGAGTTAGGGTGCATCCATTCGTGGAAATCAAGTTATGTTATTGTTTATATTTGTTTTTTTTTGCCAGGTTTTTACCCACCAGATAGCCGAAGGTCATGGCGGGCCCGAGGGTGATCCCTCCGCTGGGGTAATAGCCGCGCATCACGCTCGACATGTCGTTGCCGATGGCGTACAGACCCGGTATCGGCTGCTGCTGTTCATCCAGCACCCGGGCGTGTTCGTCGGTTTGCAATCCGCTGAAGGTGCCCAGCGAGCCGGGCAGAATGCGCACCGCGTAGAACGGCCCTTCGCGCAGCGGTCCGAGCGTCACCTGATGGTCACCCTGGGCGCGGTTATAGGCTGATGCCCCGCGGTGAAAATCGACGTCTTCGCCAGTGCTGGCGAAGTGGTTAAAGCGTTCAACGGTTTCCGCCAGCGCATTGGCGTCGATAGCGCACTGCTTCGCCAGCTCCGCCAGGGTGTTTCCTCGCTGCAGATAGCCGGTACGCAGCCAGGCGGTGGGGGTGAACGGGAACGGTCTGGCGTGGCCCAGGCCGTAGCGACGCAGCGTACGACGATCGGCCAGCAGCCACGCCTGTGGCGTGTCGCCCGCGGGTGTGGCCGCCAGCAGGGCGGCGATAAAGTCATGATAAGAGTCGGCCTCGTTAACAAAACGTTTGCCGTTGGGCAGAACGGCGATCACCCCGGGTTTGGCGCGCTCCACCAGATGAGGAAACATTAGCTGCTGGCCGCTGGCCAGAGTGACGCGGGACACCGGCGCCCAGGCCAGCGGGTGGCGCAGGGAAGTGTCGAACTGGCCGCCGACGGATTCGCCAAGCCTGATCCCCTCGCCCTGATTGTCCGGCGGTGCGGCGGAGAAATGGCCGTAACCCTCCGCCGCGTGGGGCACCACCTGCGCCAGCCGCTGGCGATCGTGGGGAAAACCGCCGCAGGCCAGCACCACGGCGCCAGCTTCGACGTGAATCTCCCCGCCGTCGCTGCGCAGCACCGCGCCGGACACGCCCGGCGGACCCTGCAGCAGCCGGACCACCGGGGCATTGAGCTGAAAACGCACGCCGGCGTCGAGGGCGGATCGCAGCAGACGGGCGACCAGCGCATTGCCATTGACCAGATGCTGCCCCCGTCCGGCGCGTAGCCGCTGCCAGCCGTGGCGCAGCAGGCGGCGGGCAGCATACAGCGCGGAGCGCGGCGAGCGGGTGGCATTGAAAAAATGCGCCATATCCGCGCCGCCGGCGATGCCCATCCCGCCCATGCTAATGGTCTCCAGCGGCGGACGCAGGCGATGGAGCCAGTCGCCGAGCAGGCGGCCATCGTAGGGTTGGGCGGTGACCGACCGCCCACCGTTCGCCGCACCCGGCGACGGGTGAAAGTCCGGCATGGCGCTGCCCGAGAGAAACTGCACCGCCGTCCGCTGATGGAAAAATTCCACCATCTCCGGCCCGTAACGCAGGAAGGTTTGCAGACGAATATCGGCGGCTTCGCCCCCCATCTCATGCTGCAGATAGGTCAGCGGCGCGTCGGCTGCTTCGTCGATGCCCTCCGCCCGCGCCAGCGGGTTGCGGGGGATCCACAGCCAGCCGCCGGACCAGGCGCTGGTTCCGCCGAGCACTGACGCTTTCTCCGCCACCATGACGCTGGCGCCGTGCATCGCCGCAGTCACCGCGGCAGAGAGCCCCGCGGCGCCGGAGCCGACCACCAGCACATCCACCTTCACAGGCCCGCTCATGTTGGACTCCTTACTGCAGAGGTGAAAAAGCGGTGGGGCGCATCAGCACCGACTCGAGGCGTTCCACGGCGGCCAGTTCGCGATTTTTACGCGAGAAGGTCTGCCAGCGTTCGTCCTGGGCCATCCGCGCGCGGCGCACCAGACGATCGTCCAGGCTTTCATAAGCCCAGATGTGCACTACCTGATTGACCACGCCGATCTCGGTAAAAAAGAAGCCGATTAGCTGGCCGAGATGGTCGGTTTGCACCGCCAGGGCATCGCTTTGGTACAGCGCCAGCCAGTCGGCCATTTTCAGCGGATTGATGGTGTACGTGCGTTTTTCGTAGATCATGATGTTTTCCTGATTAGTGGGTGGAGTGTTGTGCCAGATGGCAGGCGGCGAGATAGCCAAACGTCAGCCCCGGGCCGAGGGTGATGCCGGGGCCCGGATAGGTGCCGGCCATCAGCGAATCCATGTCGTTTCCCACCGCGTACAGCCCCGGGATGGGGTGTCCTTCGGTATTGACGACCTGGGCATCGGCGGTGGTGACCAGGCCCCGTGAGGTCCCCAGATCGCCGGTATAAAGTTTGATGGCATAGAACGGCGCGCTGAGCAGGGGGGCATTACAGGCGTCAGGCTGATGGCCCGGATCGCCCATCGCCCGGTTATAGCTGTTGCCGCCTTTAGCAAATTCCCGATCCACGCCCTGCGCGGCGTCGCGGTTGTAGCGGGCTACCGTTTTGCTCAGGGCTTGGGCATCCAGACCAAGCTGTTGCGCCAGCGCGGCCAGGGTATCGGCTTTGTGCAGATAGCCAGCGGCGACCAGGGCGTCATTATTGACCGGCGCCGGGCGCGCCAGTCCGAGGCCATAACGCTTCATCGCCTGGGCGTCGCAGAGTAAAAAACAGGGGGCATTTTCCGCTGCATCCTGCATTGCGCTGGCGAAATGGTGATAGGAACTGGACTCGTTGACGAAGCGTACCGCCCGCTGATTGACGGCAATCACGCCCGGTTTTGCGCGATCGGTTACCAGATGGGGGAAGCGCTCCTCGCTGCCGTCGGCCCGGGTCAGCACCGATACCGGCGCCCAGAAAAAGTTGGATGGCCGATCGGCTCCCTCGCGAGCGTTAAGCGCCGCCGCGAGATGCAGCGCGGCGCCATCGTTGGCCGGCGGCGACATGGTGAAGTGTTCGCGGGTATGTGGCCGATAGCGCGCCGCCAGCGCGCCCGCGGCGAAGCCGCCTGCGGCCAGCACCACCCCGCGGCGGGCGTGCAGCGTCTCTCTTTGCCCCTGATACTCAATCTCCACCCCGTGGACCGCGCCTTGCGCTTCGCACAGCGCCAGAACATTGACATTCAGCCGCAGGTTCATGCCTTTACGCAGCGCCGTTGTCGCCATGCGGGCTATCAGCGCATTGCCCATCGCCAGGCGGGTGCCGCGAGGGTACTTCACCCGGTCGCGGGCATAGCGCAGCAGCAGCCGGGTGCAATGGGCCAGGGAGCGCAGCGAGCGGCGCATGTCGAGAAAATGTTGAATATCGACGCGGTTGACCATCATCCCGCCAAACAGCAACATCCCCGGCGGCGGCGAACGCAGGTCGCGAAACGCGTCCCCCAGTTCACGGCCGTCATACTCCACCACCTCCAGCGCGCGCCCGACGTCGACTGCGCCGGGTTCATCCGGATAGTAATCGGGCGAGAGCGGACGCAGGCTGTACTTTACTGCCCCCTCACGCTCGAGAAAGGCCAGCGCCTCCCGCCCGGCGCTGACAAACGCTTCGGCGAGATCTTCACGGTACTGGCCCTCGCCGATAATGGTTCGCAGGTAGGTTTTCATCGCCTCGGCGCTACCGCTTTTGCCCTCGGCGCGCGCCTGGTCGGTATCGTGCAGCCACACGGCGCCGCCGGAGATGGCCGAGGTGCCGCCGAACTGGCCGGCTTTCTCCAGCATCAGCACCGACAGCCCTTTACAGCAGGCGGTGACCGCGGCGGCAAAACCGGCCGCGCCGCTGCCGATGACGATCACATCCCAGCTCTTCATGCCGCCGCTCCCTGCGCCTGCGGGATGGCGCCGATAAACTGGCCCATCAGCCTCATCTGCGCCAGCGCCATTTCCGGCCCGGTCTGTACTTTGCAACCACGGGCGGCGGCGAAAGTGAGCAACGGCGTCATCACCGGGGCGGTGACAACGTCGGCCACATGAGTGGTGCTGTCGAGCGTATCCAGAAGCGCCTGCGGTAGAGGCAGCTCATCAAATCCGGCCATGCCGGCCGGTGAGCCATTAACCAGTAGATCGAGGCCGTAAAGGGTGTCTGGCAGCGCGCTCAGTTGCACCGCCGGAAAGGCCTCAGCCAGAAGGTCATGCAGGCGCTGCCGGGTGGCCGGGGTTTGATCGTGCAGGGCCAGCCGACGGATCCCCGCCTCGCACAGTCCCCAGGCGATGGCGCTGCCGACGCCGCCGCAACCGGAGAGCAGCGCCTGCTTACCTGCCGGCTGAAAACCCTGCGCTTCGGCGGCGAGCTGAAAGCCGACGCCGTCCAGCATATCGCCCTGCAGGCGGCCATCCGCCAGCTTGCGGATCACATTGACGGCGTTGAGTCGGCGGGCGCGCGGCGTGAGGTCGTCGACCAGCGCGGCGGCGCGTTGTTTATGCGGTACCGTCACCAGCACGCCGGTCATGTTCTGCCAGCCGCGCAGAGCGTTAAGGTAGGCGGCCACCGCGTCCGGGACGATATCCACCGGGATCATGACGCTGTCCATGTGCTGTTCGGCAAAGTAGCGGTTGAAGTTATCCGGTGATTTCACCTGGGCGATCGGATGACCAATCACGGCGACAACCTGGGTAGTTCCACTGACCATTTCAAACCTCATTTGTTAAATGAATGTTGTGAAAGTATTTCAGTGGAAGCTGGGAGCGACAACGCAGAATTCGGACATGTCGGTTGTTAATCGCACGAACGCTGCGATAATCGCAGGAAATCGATAATGATGTTGCAAAAATGTGAGCGAATATGCAAAACACCATTCATCCACGCGATCTGATCGTCGGTTTACAAAAAGGGCTGGCGCTAATTCAGCTTTTTTCCAAAACCTGCCCAAAGCTCACCGTCGCCCAGACGGCGAAAATGAGCGGCCTGACGCAAAGCGCCGCGCGACGTTTTCTGCTGACGCTCCTGCATGAGCGCTATCTGCAAACCGACGGGCGCTATTACTGGCTTACCCCAAAGACGCTGCGGCTTGGCCAGGCCTATGTCGATTCGGCGCAGTTTCCTCGCATGGTACGGCCGATTGTCGAATACATCGCCAGCCGGACCGAAGAGCACGCCTCGGTGGGGGTGGTGGATGAAGATGAACTGGTCTATATCGCCCGCAGTCGGCATACGCCGTTCAACTCTACGTCGGTGCGGCTTGGGGAGCGGGTGCCCATTTTCTGTACCGCCGGGGGGCGACTGTGGCTGGCTTCGCTGCCGGAAGCAGAGTGTGAGACCGTCCTGCAGCGCATAACCCGGGAACAACGTACCCCCTATACGGTGACCGATATCGCGTCGCTGATGGAGAAAATCGCCCAGGTACGGCGCCAGGGATACGCCACCATTGAGCAGGAGTTTGAGATTGGCATGCTGGTGCTGGCGGTGCCGTTAACCGACAGGGAAGGGACCTGGTGGGGGGCGCTGAGTCTGACCAGTCATCAATCGCGCACTTCGCTGGAAGCGTTATGCCGCGATCACCTCGATCTGCTCTACAGCGCGCAGGCGATGCTGGTGGGTTAAACAGGGCAGCCAGTGGCGCTGCCCTAAGATAGACGTCGCTTAGGCCGACGCTTTGGTCAGAAAGGTGTTCCAGTCGCTGGCCGCGTTATTCACGAAAGTATTCCAGCTGTTGCCGGCGGTGTTAACAAAGCTTCCCCAGTTTTCCTTTCCGGCGGTCACAAAGGTTTCCCAGTTTGACTGTCCGGTCAGGAAGGAACCAAACGCCATCGCGCTGTCGCCGACGAAGGAGGCAAATGCGGTGCCGGAGGTCAGAACAAAAGAGGTGAAGCCGACGCCAGAGTTGGCGACAAAGCTGGCGAAGCCGCTGGCTGCGCCGAACAGATTAAAGCCACCGGAGATATACTCCATTTCGTTCAGTGTTAACTCTTTCATTGCAATTCCTTGTAGTGATTATTTCCCAAAGGGGCAAGAGCCCCGGCGAAAGGTAGCATCGCAGGACCGTGCGGCGCGAGTGATGCCCGATGCGTACTGGCTCAATTTTTCCTCATTTTTTGATATGAAAGATAGTGGGAAAGCGACGGGGGAGGGGAGGGAAGTATGAAATGAGAAAGAAAGCGATGATGAAACAGGAAAGAAAAAGCCCCGTAAATACGGGGCCTTAGAGCGTACTGGAGTGCGTAATTATCTCACGTAAGCCAGCAGACTATGTGAATCCGGCACCATAAAGTCAACGGACATCATCACGGACAGCGCGGTGATGGCGACGATAGAAAAGACGAACAGCTTACGCGCCCAGACTTTATCATCGGCCACTTTATAGCCACGCAGCGCCATGCCCAGCCACCAGACGCTGACCGCTGCCGCCACGACCAGGTATTTATACCCGGCGTAGCCGCCCAGCGAGAGCATCAGGGTTGCCACGGCAAAGGCGACGATGTACAGCGTAATATGGTTTTTGGCGACCGAAATGCCTTTCACCACCGGCAGCACCGGAATATTCGCCGCCTGATAATCCTTAAAGCGGAAAATCGCGATGGCGTAGGAGTGAGGCATCTGCCACAGGCTAAAGATAGCCAGCAGGATAGCCGCACCGCTGTCGAAATCACCGGTGACCGCGCAGTAGCCAATCACCGGCGGCGCAGCGCCGGAGAGTGAGCCAATCAGCGTGCCGTAGACGGAGTGGCGTTTCATGTACAGGCTGTAGACGCCGACATAAACCACGAACCCCATCACCCCCAGCCAGCAGGCCAGCGGGTTAGCGCCGAACCACAGCAGCATGAAGCCAGCAATACCCAGCAAGGTGGCGTACACCAGCGAAGCTTCTGGCGAGATCAGCCCTTTGACCAGCACCCGGTTTTTCGTCCGTTCCATCTTACGATCGATGTCCCGGTCGATGTAGTTGTTGAATACACAACCCGAGGCGACCACCAGGGATACTCCAAGGAGCGTCCAGACGAACAGCGGATAGTCGATGTGGCCTTTGGAGGCCAGCAGGAAACCGCCGATCACGGAGATCAGGTTGCCAAAAATAATGCCTGGTTTCGTTACTTGCAGGTATTGCTTAAACATACTCGCCGCTCTTAGTGCATCATCATGTTGTAGTTCAGGTTCCACATAATCCAGATGGAGCCGACAACCACGATCGCAATGATGATTACGGTGAAGATAAATGCGGTCAGGTTCCAACCTTCATCGGACTTGCTGTTCATATGCAGGAAGTACACGAGGTGTACCACGATCTGCACCACAGCGGTCACCAGAATGGTGCCAAGGATAACCGCATGCGAGGCGGAGCCACTCATCACCATGGCGAACGGAATGACCGTCAGGATGATGGACAGGATAAATCCTGTCATGTAGCTCTTCACGCTGCCGTGAGAAGCGCCGCTATGATCGGTAGAATGACTCATTACATCGCCCCCATCAGATAGACAACCGAGAACACGCAGATCCACACGACGTCCAGGAAGTGCCAGAACAGGCTCAGGCACAGGATACGCGTGCGGTTAGTGCTGGTCAGGCCACGACGTGAAACCTGGAACATCAGCACCGCCATCCAGATAAGACCGGAGGTCACGTGCAGACCGTGGGTGCCGACCAGCGCGAAGAACGCGGACAGGAAGCCACTACGATCCGGACCAAAGCCTTCCATGATCAGGTGATGGAATTCATAGATTTCCATCCCGATGAATCCGGCGCCAAACAACCAGGTCAACGCCAGCCAGGAAACCACCTGGCTTTTGTTGTTTTTGTACATGGCGATAGCCGCCATGCCGTAGGTGATGGAGCTGAACAGCAGCAGTGCGGTTTCAACCAGAACGAACGGCAGTTCAAAAATATCTTTGCCCGTCGGTCCGCCGGCCGTGCCGTTCACCAGAACGGCATAGGTAGCAAACAGCGTAGCGAAGATAATGCAGTCGCTCATCAGGTAGATCCAGAAACCGAATACCTTCATCGGTCCTGTATCATGGTGCCCGTGTTCATGCGCGTGGGCAGTATGCGCAAGAGTATCAGTTGCCATTTTTCAGCCCTGCTTTGTTAATCTCATCGAAATGCTGTTTTTCCAGTTTTTCGACTTCTGCAACCGGTACGTAGTAATCCACGTCCTCGTCAAAGCTCTTAATAATCCAGGTCGCTACGATGCCGATGAAGCTGGCGATCGCCATCCACCAGATATGCCAGATCATGGCGAAACCAAATACCGTAGCGAAGGCGGCAATCACGATGCCGGCGCCGCTGTTTTTCGGCATATGAATTTCTTCATAGTGAGCAGGCTGTTTGTACGCTTCACCTTTCTCTTTCATTTCCCAGAAGGCATCACGTTCGTGAACCTGAGGAACGATAGCGAAGTTGTAGAACGGCGGTGGAGAAGAGGTTGCCCACTCCAGCGTACGGCCACCCCACGGGTCACCGGTCAGGTCACGGTTCTGATCGCGGTCGCGAATAGACACGTAGAACTGAATCAGCTGGCACAGAATACCGCAGGCGATCAGCGCCGCACCGCAAGCTGCAATAACCAGCATCGGGTGGAACTGCGGATCGATCTGCTGGCTCAGACGACGGGTCATACCCATGAAGCCCAGCACGTACAGCGGCATAAACGCCACGAAGAAGCCGATGATCCAGAACCAGAAAGCGCGTTTGCCCCAGGTTTCGTTCAGGGTGAAGCCAAAGGCTTTCGGCCACCAGTAGGTCAGACCTGCGAAGCAACCGAACACTACGCCGCCGATGATAACGTTATGGAAGTGCGCAATCAGGAACAGGCTGTTGTGCAGAACGAAGTCCGCGCCCGGTACCGCCAGCAGCACGCCGGTCATCCCACCTACGGAGAAGGTCACGATAAAGCCGATAGTCCACATCATCGCCGAGTTGAAGACGATGCGACCCTGATACATGGTGAACAGCCAGTTGAAGATCTTAACCCCGGTCGGGATCGCGATAATCATGGTAGTAATACCGAAGAAGGCGTTTACGTTCGCGCCAGCACCCATGGTGAAGAAGTGGTGCAGCCAAACGATGAACGACAGAACGGTAATACAGACGGTTGCCCATACCAGAGAGGTGTAACCGAACAGACGCTTACGCGAGAAGGTCGCGGCGATTTCGGAGAAGACCCCGAACACCGGCAGAACCAGGATGTACACTTCTGGGTGACCCCAGGCCCAAATCAGGTTGATGTACATCATCATGTTGCCACCCATATCGTTGGTAAAGAAATGGGTGCCCAGGTAACGATCCAGGGTCAGCAGCGCGATGGTGACGGTCAGAATTGGGAACGAGGCGATAATCAGGATGTTAGCGCACAGAGATGCCCAGGAGAATACCGGCATCTTGAACATGGTCATGCCCGGGGCGCGCATCTTGATAATGGTCACGAAGAAGTTAATACCGGTCAGGGTAGTACCGATACCGGAGAGCTGCAGCGCCCAAATCCAGTAATCGACCCCTACGCCAGGACTGTACTCAATTCCCGACAGCGGCGGATAGGCCAGCCAACCGGTCTGCGCGAACTCACCAACGCCCAGAGACAGGTTAACCAGAATCACGCCCACAACGGTGAACCAGAAGCTCAGGTTGTTGAGGAACGGGAAGGCTACGTCGCGCGCGCCGAGCTGAAGCGGAACCACCAGGTTCATCAGACCGATAACAAACGGCATCGCCACGAAGAAGATCATGATAACGCCGTGGGCGGTAAAGATCTGATCGTAGTGATGAGGCGGCAGGAAGCCGGCTTCCCCGGCCGAAGCCAGCACCTGCTGGCTACGCATCATGATGGCGTCAGCAAAGCCACGCAGCAGCATGACGATTGCCACGATAACGTACATGATACCGAGACGTTTGTGGTCGACAGAAGTCAGCCACTCGTTCCATAGGTAGGACCACTTACCGAAGTAAGTGATGGCTGCCAGAAGCGCCAGTCCCCCAATGATAATCGCAGCCACCGTTACCACGATAATAGGTTCGTGGTAGGGCACTGCATCCAGTGTAAGTTTTCCGAACATCGTTTTCTTCCTCGGCCCCTTAGTGAGCGGTTTCCGCGTGGCTCATGTCCATGCCTTCCATCCCGTCGTGAGCAGCGTGCTCGCCTTCAGGTTTAGACATGTTCATGCTCTCGTGAGACATGAATTTGTTCACAACATCTTTGAACAGATCCGGTTTCACGTTAGAGAAATATTCCACTTTGTTGTATTCGCTAGGCACAGCCACTTTCTCGAACGCGGCCATGGAGTCCATGGAGTTCGGAGACTGTTTCGCTTTTGCAACCCACTGATCGAAAGTCGCCCGATCCGGGGTGGCAATCGCTTTGAACTTCATACCTGAGAAGCCCGGGCCACTGTAGCTAGCGGAGATACCGTCATAAGTACCAGCTTCGTCAGCAATGAGGTGCAGCTGAGTCTGCATACCGGCCATTGCATAAATCTGGCTACCTAAGCGCGGAATAAAGAACGAGTTCATCACCGAGTTAGAGGTCACTTTGAAGTGTACCGGTACGTTCGCCGGGAAGGCGATTTCGTTAACGGTAGCAATACCCTGTTCCGGATAGATAAAGAACCATTTCCAGTCCATCGATACGACTTCGATGGTGATTGGCTTCTCGTCATGGACAAGCGGTTTGCTTGGCTCCAGTGCGTGAGTGGTTTTCCAGGTCAGAACGGCCAGGAACAGGATGATCAGAATAGGTACCGTCCAGACCACAGCTTCCACTTTGTTGGAGTGTGACCAGTTCGGGCTATACTTCGCATCTTTATTGCTCGCGCGATACTTCCAGGCAAATCCTACTGCCATCAAGACGGCGGGAATAACGACAATCATCATCAGGCCGAAGGCCGTCAGAATCAAAGAGCGTTGCTCCAGTCCAATCTGTCCTTTTGGGTCAAGGAGTGCAGAATCACAACCACTGAGTAATACAGTACCTGCGATTAATGACATCCATCCCAAACTTTTATTGTATTTCCTGAGTCTCATTGAACGACCTCAATTCCACGGGATCTGGTGGCGTTTAAAGTGTATGGGCATTTTACGGTAAGGTTGCATTACTGTAAACATGATTGGATCTCTGTCAGTTCTGTGTTAGCGGCTTCTGCTTGGTTTGTCACATATGTAACGTAGTGTTACTTAATCGCTTGCAAAGCCTGATTTTCGCGGGATTGATAACGAAAGGGATAAGAAAAGGAGTGCTTAGCGGCTAATGGGCATAACCACCCACAAATTAGAACAATTGTTTAACATTTAATTATCAAATAAAAGACATTGTGAAAACGAAAAATAAAATCCCCGGAGCTGAATCGGTTAAATTATTTAAAGAATCGAACGAAAACTGTCAATAATTTCCAGAAATCAAAAACGCACAAAACAACAAATAGCGCGGCGGACAATATAAAAGCGTTAATAAGCCGTTATAATTACGTTTCGTAATTACAACGGCTAATAATGATGCTGGATCCTTAAATCAGGCGGGTTTTACGCAGCGCCAGATAGTCAAGTAGGCCGCCGAACAAAATTCCGCCGACGGCGGTGAGCGCGGCAACCTCCAGCAGGCCGGACAGGAAGGAGAACGACGTATAATCCAGCGCGTTGAGGATCAGCAGCGCCAGCCACACCGCGAGCAGCAGGCAGCCCAGTGTCAGGATCCCCAGCGCCAGCGCATAGGCCTGCGGGAACTCGCTACGCGGCATAAAGCTTGCGGTGCGTTGGGTATGCTCAAGCGTTTGCCGGCACAGCAGCAATAGGGCAATCCCCGGCACCGCCGCAACGACAGAGAAGAGATAGAAGGTCGACCAACCGTGAGCCTCGACAAACCAGCCGGCAATCGGCCCAACGTATACGCGACCGACCGCAGAGAGCGCCGAGAGCAGCGCGAACTGGGTGGCGGAGAACGACTTATTACATAGCGTCATCAGCAGCGCGACAAATGCCGCCGTCCCCATTCCCCCGCACAGGTTTTCAAAGAATACCGCGGTCGCCATGGAATAGAGGTGCTTATCGGTAATCGACAGCAGCCAGTAGCCGGCGTTAGAGACCCCCTGCAGCAAACCGAAAATGAGCAGTGCCCGAAACAGCGTCAGCCGCTGCATCAGGACGCCGCCGTACAGGGCGCCGAGAATGGTGGCGAACAGGCCTAAGGTTTTGTTCACCATTCCCACTTCGCCAGCGTCAAATCCCACGCCGCGGATGAGGAAGGTGGTGGTCAGGCTCATGGCAAACGCATCGCCAAGCTTATAAAGGACGATGAGCAGCAGAATCAGCCAGGCGTTGTTGCGGCCGAAAAAATCGCGCAGCGGTTCGGCTACCGCCTGCTCGAGCGATCTGGGGACCGGGATAACGTCGCTCGGTTCGGGCGCCAGCAGCGTGGCGATAATACAGGGTACCAGCAGCGCCGCCATCAGCCAGTACATCCCCTGCCAGCCGAGATAGCGGTCGGCAAGCCACAGGGCCAGTCCACCGGAGACCAGCATCCCCAGGCGATAGCCCAGCACGCTGATCGCGGCGCCGGCGCCACGCTCTTCTGCTGGCAACACGTCGGTTTTCCAGGCGTCGAACACAATATCCTGCGACGCCGAACAGAAGGCGATCACCACCGCCAGCGCCGCCATCCAGCGTAATTGGGTGACCGGCTCAAGAAAGCCCATCGCCGCGATCGCCAGCAGGAGTAATACCTGGGTGGTCAACAGCCAGCCGCGACGACGCCCAAGAAACGGCGGCGTGTAGCGGTCCATCAGCGGGGACCAGAGGAATTTAAAGACATAGGCCTGGCCGACGAGCGAGAAAAAACCGATCGTTTTCAGATCGATATTTTCCACCGTCATCCAGGCCTGCAGGGTACCGGAGGTGAGAGCCAGCGGCAGACCGGAGGCGAAGCCAAGGATCAGCAAAATGGCTGATTTCGGCTGCTGAAAAATGCGTAAGTAATGACTGGACATAGCATAAAGCACGAACCCGGCGGAGGCCGGGTTCGCGATAGCATTAACGCGCGTTTTGCTTGATGAAATCGTGGATGCTGGTGTCCTGCGCCATATCGGCGATGGTATCGGTCAGGACGCTGTTGACGGCATCAGCGATGTTTTTGTTCGAGGCCTGGAAGGCGCCTTCAACGGAGTAGCTGGCGCGGTAGTTTTTGGTCATTTTCGTGCCGTTTGCCGCGGTGGCGATGATGGCGATATCGGCTTTGGTGGCGATGTTATAGCGCACGTTACCCTGAGAGACGTCAGCATAGAGTTTGTTGACGATGATCTGCAGATCGACCGCGCCGTTCGGGCCAATCATGTAGCCGCGAGACGTCATCTGTTTCTCCAGCACTTCCTGCAGCAGGAAGCGCAGATCGCGGGAGGCGGTGAGAGTGACCAGCTGATTGTCACGCGTCACTTTCGCCAGCGCCTGGTCCGGACGCTGATCGGCGCCGTTGATGCTGACGGTCACGCCCATCAGGCTTGGATCCTGCTGCGGCAGCGTGATTTTCGGCGATACTTCAATGGTGGTCGGCGGCGTGGCGCATCCTGCCAGCATAAACATGGCGACCAACGGGAAAAGAATCTTCTTAAGCATGTTCAGGTCTCAACGCATGGTGTTGTTATAAGGAAAATTACCGCCATCATAGCATTGCCAACGGCAAGGGGAAGTGGCAACGCGTGTAAATCCATCGTGCTGGCGGTTTTCTGAGCGTCCCGCCACGGTTAATGGCTCGTTCCCCGACGGATCTGGCGACCAGAGCCAGTAAACGTGATACTTTTGAATGAAAATATCAGAACAATGCTAATTTTTTGTTGTTTTCTCCTAATGGAAGCGGTAAAAGCGGCTAACATTTAAATGGAGTGGCGGCATCTCAGCGTTGTCGGAGGAGAAAATTCATGATGATACGTGAACAGATCGAAGCAAAACTTAGAGCAGCGTTCGACCCGATGTATCTCGAAGTCGTGGATGAAAGTTATCGTCACAACGTCCCTGCGGGCTCTGAAAGTCATTTTAAAGTGGTGTTAGTGAGCGATCGCTTCACTGGCGAGCGTTTCCTCAATCGCCACCGTATGATCTACGGCACGCTAACCGAGGAGCTGTCGAATACGGTGCATGCCCTGGCGCTGCACACCTACACGATTAAAGAATGGGAAGCATTACAGGATACGGTATTTGCTTCGCCGCCGTGCCGCGGCGCAGGGAGTATCGCTTAGAAATCCCATTTGCAACCGCTGGCGCTTTTCCAGTATGTTGCTTGCAGATTTAGCAAAAACGGCCTACGGGCCGTTTTGTTTTGCCTGGAAAATGCGCAAAGTCAGCGCTTTTGCGGGCAAATTTGAGCGGGAAATGTGAAAAATGCCGCAGCATCAGGCGACAACCGTTCTCGACTCACAAAAGTGATGCCGCTATAATGCCGCGTCTTATATATGAATGTCTTCGGGATGATTCTGACGACAGGGAATGTGTTTCTGATTTGAAGAGGGCATCCCGGTTCTGCGAAGCCACCTACACGCGCTTCCAGAGTTGACCGAGCACTGTGATTTTTTTGAGGTAACAAGATGCAAGTTTCAGTTGAAACCACTCAGGGCCTTGGGCGCCGTGTAACGATTACTATCGCCGCTGACAGCATCGAGAATGCTGTCAAAAGCGAGCTGGTCAACGTAGCGAAAAAAGTTCGCATTGACGGCTTCCGTAAAGGCAAAGTGCCGATGAATATTGTTGCTCAGCGCTATGGCGCTTCCGTTCGCCAGGACGTGCTGGGCGACCTGATGAGCCGTCATTTCGTTGACGCGATCATCAAAGAAAAAATCAATCCGGCCGGCGCGCCGAACTACGTTCCGGGCGAATACAAACTGGGCGAAGACTTCACCTACGCGGTAGAGTTCGAAGTGTATCCGGAAGTTGAACTGCAGGGTCTGGACGCGATCGAAGTTGAAAAACCGGTTGTTGAAGTCACCGACGCTGACGTTGATACCATGCTGGAAACTCTGCGCAAGCAGCAGGCGACCTGGAAAGAAAAAGAAGGCGCGGTTGACGCTGAAGATCGCGTAACCATCGACTTCACCGGTTCTGTTGACGGCGAAGAGTTCGAAGGCGGCAAAGCCTCTGACTTCGTACTGGCGATGGGCCAGGGTCGCATGATCCCGGGCTTCGAAGACGGTATCAAAGGCCACAAAGCGGGTGAAGAGTTCACCATCGACGTGACCTTCCCGGAAGAGTACCACGCAGAAAACCTGAAAGGTAAAGCGGCTAAGTTCGTTATCAACCTGAAGAAAGTCGAAGAGCGTGAACTGCCTGAGCTGACCGAAGAGTTCATCAAACGTTTCGGCGTGGAAGATGGTTCCGTCGCTGGCCTGCGCGCTGAAGTGCGTAAAAATATGGAACGCGAGCTGAAAGGCGCTGTGCGTAACCGCGTGAAGTCTCAGGCTATCGAAGGTCTGGTTAAAGCCAACGAGATCGACGTTCCGGCTGCCCTGATCGACAGCGAAATCGACGTGCTGCGTCGTCAGGCTGCTCAGCGTTTCGGCGGCAATGAGAAACAGGCTCTGGAACTGCCGCGCGAGCTGTTCGAAGAGCAGGCTAAACGTCGCGTCGTTGTTGGTCTGCTGCTGGGCGAAGTGATCCGCACCAACGAGCTGAAAGCTGACGAAGAGCGCGTAAAAGCCCTGATCGAAGAGATGGCTTCTGCGTACGAAGATCCGTCTGAAGTCGTTGAGTTCTACAGCAAGAACAAAGAGCTGATGGACAACATGCGCAACGTGGCGCTGGAAGAGCAGGCTGTTGAAGCCGTGCTGGCGAAAGCCAAAGTGTCTGAAAAAGCCACTTCCTTCAACGAACTGATGAACCAGCAGGCGTAATTTCGCCGCTATCGTTTAAGGTTCGAGCAAAAACCCGTTGCCGAAAGGCGGCGGGTTTTTTTTTAAGATAATGATAGCCACAGGCACGGTGCGAAAACGCATTAACCATGATAGCGTTACAGCAAAAGCTTGTTATGCTTGAAATATGGCAACACCATCCCCATTACCGGGGGAGGCAACTGCATCCGCAATCGCACGCGTATTGAAGAGGCGGTGACGCATTCAGCGGATAGAAACTGTGGCTGATAATCCGTCCGTAAGGTTACAATCAGTGCAGCAGGTATTTTAAAATTACTCCAGGAGACGGAAATGTCATACAGTGGCGAACGAGACAACTTTGCACCCCATATGGCCCTGGTGCCGATGGTCATTGAACAGACCTCACGCGGTGAACGTTCTTTTGATATCTACTCCCGTCTGCTTAAGGAACGCGTCATTTTTCTGACCGGCCAGGTCGAAGACCACATGGCAAACCTGATCGTGGCGCAGATGCTGTTTCTGGAAGCGGAAAACCCGGAAAAAGACATTTACCTGTACATTAACTCTCCGGGCGGGGTAATCACCGCCGGGATGTCGATTTATGACACCATGCAGTTCATCAAGCCGGATGTCAGCACCATCTGTATGGGGCAGGCCGCTTCTATGGGCGCGTTCCTGCTGACCGCCGGGGCGAAAGGCAAGCGCTTCTGCCTGCCGAACTCCCGCGTGATGATCCACCAGCCGCTGGGCGGCTATCAGGGACAGGCGACGGATATTGAGATCCACGCCCGTGAAATCCTGAAGGTGAAAGGACGCATGAATGAGCTGATGGCGCATCATACCGGCCAGTCTCTTGAGCAGATTGAGCGTGACACCGAGCGTGACCGCTTCCTGTCTGCTGCGGAAGCCGTGGAGTACGGGCTGGTCGACTCTATTTTGACCCATCGTAATTGATGCCCAAGGCGCAAGGGTGCCGCTTTACGCTTCATCCTTCTCGCCACGTCTGTGCGAGCGGTTGGCTTTTATTCGGCCGCTTGTCTGGCAGGCTTGCGGCCGGTGGCTTCGCTACCGGCTCGATGTAGCGCGAAGGATTTTGTGTATATACTAATGAAGGGCGGCACAACGCTATATGGCGGCTTGCGCCTGAGAATGGCATTTGCGTCGTCGTGTGCGGCACAAAGAACTTAAAAAGAGGTTTGGACTCATGACAGATAAACGCAAAGATGGATCGGGCAAATTGTTGTATTGCTCTTTTTGCGGCAAAAGCCAGCATGAAGTGCGTAAGCTGATCGCCGGGCCATCCGTGTATATCTGCGACGAATGCGTTGATTTATGTAACGACATCATTCGCGAAGAGATTAAAGAAGTGGCGCCGCACCGCGAGCGCAGCGCGCTGCCGACGCCGCACGAGATTCGCCACCACCTTGATGACTACGTCATCGGTCAGGAACAGGCGAAGAAGGTGTTGGCGGTCGCGGTATACAACCACTACAAGCGTCTGCGCAATGGCGATACCAGCAATGGCGTAGAGCTGGGTAAAAGCAACATCCTGCTGATCGGGCCGACCGGTTCCGGTAAAACGCTGCTGGCGGAAACGCTGGCGCGCCTGCTGGATGTGCCGTTTACCATGGCAGACGCCACCACCCTGACCGAAGCCGGTTATGTGGGTGAGGACGTCGAAAATATCATTCAGAAACTGCTGCAGAAGTGTGATTACGACGTGCAGAAAGCGCAGCGCGGCATCGTTTATATCGACGAAATCGACAAAATTTCGCGTAAATCCGATAACCCGTCGATTACGCGCGACGTCTCAGGCGAAGGCGTGCAGCAGGCGCTGCTGAAGCTTATCGAAGGGACCGTTGCCGCCGTTCCGCCGCAGGGCGGGCGTAAACATCCGCAGCAGGAGTTCCTGCAGGTTGATACCTCCAAGATCCTGTTTATCTGCGGCGGCGCGTTCGCTGGCCTGGACAAAGTGATTTCCCACCGTGTGGAAACCGGCTCCGGCATTGGTTTTGGCGCGACGGTAAAAGCGAAGTCCGACAAAGCGAGCGAAGGGGAACTGCTGGCTCAGGTCGAGCCGGAAGATCTGATCAAGTTTGGTCTGATCCCGGAGTTCATCGGCCGTCTGCCGGTAGTGGCGACCCTGAACGAGCTGAGCGAAGAAGCCCTGATCCAGATCCTGAAAGAGCCGAAAAACGCCCTGACCAAGCAGTATCAGGCGCTGTTTAGCCTTGAAGGCGCAGAGCTCGAATTCCGCGACGAAGCGCTGGACGCTATCGCCAAGAAAGCGATGGCGCGTAAAACCGGCGCCCGTGGCCTGCGCTCAATTGTGGAAGCGGCGCTGCTGGATACCATGTATGACCTGCCTTCGATGGAAGATGTCGAAAAAGTGGTCATTGATGAGTCGGTTATCGCCGGTCAGAGCAAACCGCTGCTGATCTACGGCAAACCGGAAGCTCAGCAGGCATCTGGTGAATAATTAACCATTTCACTCAAGCAGTTAACAAAAAGGGGGGATTTTATCTCCCCTTTTATTTTTCCTGCATTCCCGCCGTTGAATGTGTGGAATACATCCCCATATACTGGATTACATATTAACGACGATGCAGTGGAGTGTGGCGTCGTCGGCTACCTGGCGGACTTTAAACTAAGAGAGAGCTCTATGAATCCTGAGCGTTCTGAACGCATTGAAATCCCCGTATTGCCATTGCGCGATGTGGTGGTTTATCCGCACATGGTCATACCCCTGTTCGTAGGGCGGGAAAAATCTATCCGTTGCCTCGAAGCGGCCATGGACCATGATAAAAAAATCATGCTGGTTGCGCAGAAAGAAGCGTCGACGGATGAGCCGGGTGTAAACGATCTTTTCACCGTTGGAACCGTGGCGTCTATTTTGCAGATGCTGAAGCTGCCGGACGGCACCGTGAAGGTGCTGGTCGAAGGGCTGCAGCGTGCTCGCATTTCTGCGCTGTCTGATAATGGCGAGCATTTCTCGGCGAAAGCGGAGTATCTCGACTCGCCGGCGATTGACGAACGCGAGCAGGAAGTGCTGGTTCGCACCGCTATCAGCCAGTTTGAAGGCTATATCAAGCTGAACAAGAAGATCCCACCGGAAGTGCTGACGTCGCTGAACAGCATCGACGATCCGGCGCGCCTGGCGGATACCATCGCGGCGCACATGCCGCTGAAGCTGGCTGACAAGCAGTCTGTGCTTGAGATGTCCGACGTTAACGAACGTCTGGAATATCTGATGGCGATGATGGAATCGGAAATCGATCTGCTGCAGGTTGAGAAGCGCATTCGCAACCGCGTCAAAAAGCAGATGGAGAAATCCCAGCGCGAGTACTATCTGAACGAGCAAATGAAAGCGATTCAGAAAGAACTCGGCGAGATGGACGACGCCCCGGACGAAAACGAAGCGCTGAAGCGTAAGATCGACGCGGCGAAAATGCCGAAAGAGGCGAAAGAAAAAACCGAAGCGGAACTGCAGAAGCTGAAGATGATGTCGCCGATGTCTGCGGAAGCGACCGTCGTGCGTGGCTACATCGACTGGATGGTGCAGGTGCCGTGGAATGCGCGCAGTAAGGTCAAAAAAGACCTGCGTCAGGCCCAGGAGATCCTCGATACCGATCACTATGGCCTGGAGCGCGTGAAGGATCGCATCCTTGAATATCTCGCGGTGCAGAGCCGGGTGAACAAAATCAAGGGGCCAATCCTTTGTCTGGTGGGACCGCCGGGGGTAGGTAAAACCTCGCTGGGTCAATCCATCGCCAAAGCGACCGGACGGAAATACGTTCGTATGGCGCTTGGCGGCGTGCGCGATGAAGCGGAAATCCGCGGTCATCGTCGGACCTACATTGGCTCGATGCCGGGCAAACTGATCCAGAAAATGGCGAAAGTGGGGGTCAAAAACCCGCTGTTCCTGTTGGACGAGATCGACAAAATGTCTTCCGACATGCGCGGCGACCCGGCTTCCGCGTTGCTTGAGGTGCTGGATCCGGAACAGAACGTGGCCTTTAACGACCACTACCTGGAAGTGGATTACGATCTCAGCGACGTGATGTTCGTGGCGACTTCCAACTCCATGAACATTCCGGCGCCGCTGCTGGACCGTATGGAAGTGATTCGTCTCTCCGGCTATACCGAAGATGAAAAACTGAACATCGCCAAACGTCATCTGCTGCCGAAGCAGATCGAACGTAACGCGCTGAAGAAAGGCGAGCTGACCGTCGACGATAGCGCCATTATCGGCATTATTCGTTACTACACGCGGGAAGCGGGGGTACGTAGCCTGGAGCGTGAAATCTCCAAGCTGTGCCGCAAGGCCGTTAAGCAACTGCTGCTGGATAAATCGCTGAAACACATCGAAATTAACGGTGAGAATCTGCATGATTATCTCGGCGTACAGCGCTTCGACTATGGCCGCGCCGATAGTGAGAACCGCGTCGGTCAGGTGACCGGTCTGGCGTGGACGGAAGTGGGCGGCGATCTGCTGACCATCGAAACCGCCTGCGTGCCGGGCAAAGGCAAGCTGACCTACACCGGCTCGCTGGGCGAGGTGATGCAGGAGTCGATTCAGGCTGCGCTGACGGTGGTACGTTCGCGGGCTGACAAGCTGGGCATTAACGCCGACTTCTACGAGAAGCGTGACATTCACGTGCACGTGCCGGAAGGGGCGACGCCTAAGGATGGTCCGAGCGCGGGTATTGCCATGTGCACGGCGCTGGTATCCTGCCTGACCGGTAACCCGGTACGCGCTGATGTGGCGATGACCGGTGAAATCACTCTGCGTGGTCAGGTGCTGCCGATCGGCGGTCTGAAGGAAAAACTGCTGGCGGCGCATCGCGGCGGCATTAAGACTGTTCTGATTCCTGATGAGAACAAACGCGACCTTGAAGAAATTCCGGATAACGTTATCGCCGATTTGGATATCCATCCGGTGAAACGAATCGAGGAAGTTCTGACACTTGCGCTGCAGAACGAACCGTTCGGCATGCAAGTTGTGACCGCGAAATAGTGATTCTGCGCAAATTGCGCTAATAAAAATAGGGCTGGTAAGTCATTTCGGACTTGCCAGCCTTTTTTTGTGTAGCTAACTTAGATCGCTGGCAGGGGGGTCATCGACAACTGCTGTTGTAAGGGCATGACAGTCCTGATATAACTGCTGCGCGGTCGCACTATGAAGGACTCAGGTGCGATATAAATTATAAAGAGAGGAAGAGAACAGTGAATAAATCTCAACTGATTGACAAAATTGCTGCGGGTGCGGACATTTCTAAAGCTGCAGCTGGACGTGCGTTAGATGCTTTAATCGCTTCTGTTACTGAATCTCTGCAGGCTGGGGATGACGTTGCGCTGGTAGGTTTTGGTACCTTTGCTGTTAAAGAACGTGCCGCCCGTACTGGTCGCAACCCGCAAACAGGTAAAGAAATTACTATCGCTGCCGCAAAAGTGCCGGGCTTCCGTGCTGGTAAAGCGCTGAAAGACGCGGTGAACTGATCGGCTTTCCCGTCAGGGAATGTGACGAAGTACAAGGGCGCATCGTGAGATGTGCCTTTTTTATTGCCTTTTCAGACCACTTTATGTGTGTTTATCGCCACTTGTGGGCTGACAATCACCCTGTTTTCTTGTCAAAATACGTCCTCACGCGCGGCGGCCATCACGTGCTATGCTGCGCGAGCTAAAGTCATCTACAGCGGAGCGTTGTTACACCATGATGGACAACCTACGCACGGCCGCCAACAGCGTCGTGCTCAAGATTATTTTCGGTATCATTATCGTCTCGTTCATTTTGACCGGGGTGAGTGGTTACCTGATTGGCGGTGGCAAAAACTATGCCGCAAAAGTGAATGGCCAGGAGATTGGCCGTGGGCAGTTTGAAAACGCCGTCGCCAGCGAACGTAACCGTATGCAGCAGCAGCTTGGCGATCAATTCTCCGAGCTGGCGGCGAACGAAAACTACATGAAAACCATGCGCCAGCAGGTGCTGAACCGCCTGATCGATGAGTCGCTTCTGGATCAGTATGCCCGCGAGCTGGGCCTCAGCATCAGCGATGAGCAGGTGAAGCAGGCGATCTTCCAGACCCAGGCGTTCCAGACGAACGGTAAGTTCGACAACCAGCGTTTCAGCGGTATTGTCGCCCAGATGGGGATGACCACCGATCAGTACGCCCAGGCGCTGCGTAACCAGCTGACCACGCAGCAGCTGATTAACGCCATTGCGGGTACCGACTTCATGCTGCCGGGCGAGTCCGATCAGCTGGCGGCGCTGGTATCTCAACAGCGGGTGGTCCGCGAAGCGACCATCAACGTAAATGCCCTGGCGGCAAAACAGACCGCCAGCGATGAGGAAATCAACGTCTTCTGGCAGCAGAATCAGGCCCGTTTTATGGCGCCGGAGCAGTTCCGCGTCAGCTACATCAAAATGGATGCCGCCAGCATGCAGGAGAGCGCCTCTGACGACGAGATTCAGTCATGGTACGACCAGCACAAGGATCAGTTCACTCAGCCGCAGCGCAGCCGCTACAGCGTGATTCAGACCAAAACTGAAGCCGATGCGAAAGCGGTACTGGCCGAGCTGCAAAAAGGAGCGGACTTCGCCACGCTGGCGAAAGAAAAATCGACCGATATTATCTCTGCCCGCAACGGTGGCGATATGGGGTGGATGGAAGATGCCTCTACCGTGCCTGAGCTGAAAGATGCCGGGCTGAAAGAGAAAGGCCAGCTGTCTGGAGTGATCAAATCCTCGGTTGGCTTCCTGGTAGCTCGTCTGGACGACGTCCAGCCGGCGCAGGTGAAGCCGCTGGCTGACGTGCGTAATGACATTGCGGCGAAAGTGAAGCAGGAAAAAGCGTTGGATGCTTACTACGCGCTGCAGCAGAAGGTGAGCGATGCGGCCAGCAACGATAATGAATCGCTGGCGAGCGCAGCGCAGGTCGCCGGGCTGAAGGTCGTAGAAACCGGCTGGTTTGGCCGCGATAACCTGCCGGAGGAGCTGAACTTTAAACCGGTCGCTGACGCTATTTTCAACGGCGGTCTGGTGGGTGAGAACGGCGCGCCGGGCAGCAACTCCGATATCATTACCGTTGACGGCGATCGCGCTTTTGTTCTGCGCATTAGCGAACACAAAGCCGAGGCGGTGAAGCCGCTGGCCGAAGTGAAGGCACAGGTTAGCGATATCGTTAAGCACAATAAAGCGGAACAGCAGGCGAAACTGGAGGCCGACAAGCTGCTGGCGGCGCTGAAAGACGGCAAAGGCGATGAAGCGATGAAGGCGGCTGGCCTGAGCTTTGGCGCGCCGCAGACGCTTTCTCGTACCGGCCAGGATCCGCTGAGCCAGCTGGCATTTACCCTGCCGCTGCCGCAGCAGGGTAAACCGGTCTACGGCGTGGGCAGCAATATGCAAGGCGATGTGGTGCTGGTAGCGCTGGATGAGGTGAAAGCCGGCAGCATGCCGGAAGAGCAGAAGAAGGCCATGGTTCAGGGGATCACCCAGAACAATGCCCAAATCGCTTTCGAAGCGCTGATGAGCAACCTGCGCAAGGCGGCGAAAATTAAGCTCGGCGACAGCATCGACCAGCAGCAGTAATTTCGCGTCGTCTCGCAAAAATGAGCAACACGATGTAATCCTCAAGGGCCGCTTTCGCGGCCCTTTCCATTTCTGTGATTTGCCTTTTGTCGACCATCCGCACTGACGCTATCGTGACCTTGCTGTCTACACACAAGGAGATATCAGCATGAAATATGGAATAAAAGCACTGATGGCCGCGGGCGTTCTGGTTTTTGCGGTAGGGGTACAGGGGGCGCTGGCGGCACCCGCCAGCGGCAAAGCGGCGGTGAATAAAGAAAATGTGCAGGCGTCCTCTTCGGCGAAGGCGGAAGCGGTGCCCGGCGAGTCTGACAACGGGGCGACAAAGGTCAGCATTAACCGCGCCAGCGCCGAACAGCTGGCGCAGGCGTTAAATGGCGTAGGATTGAAAAAAGCCCAGGCTATTGTCAGCTACCGCGAAGAGTACGGGCCGTTCAAAACCCTCGATGATCTGAAGCAGGTCCCGGGAATGGGGAGCGCGTTGGTGGAGCGCAATTTAGCCCATCTGACGCTGTAAATTTTATGCCAGACCTTGCACAGCGGTGATTTTTTGCCAGGATAAAGAGGTTGCATCAAGTGGTGTGACCTCTTACCTCATAAACAACAATAACAGAAAGGCATTAGTGCTATGCAGACACAAATTAAAGTTCGCGGCTATCATCTGGACGTCTACCAGCATGTGAACAACGCTCGCTACCTGGAGTTCCTTGAGGAAGCCCGCTGGGACGGCCTGGAAAACAGCCCCGCGTTTCAGTGGATGATGGAGAAAAACATCGCCTTCGTGGTGGTGAATATCAATATTAACTATCGTCGTCCGGCGGTACTGGGCGATGTGCTGACGGTGAGCAGCAAACTGGAGCAACTCAACGGCAAAAGCGGCACCCTAAGCCAGGTGGTCACCCTCAACCCCAATGGCGAAGTAGTGGCCGATGCGCTGATTACCTTCGTTTGTATCGATTTGAAAACCCAGAAGGCGCTGCCGCTGGAAGGGGAATTGCGTGCGAAACTTGACCAGATGAACCTGCGCTGACAACCGTCGTGCGAGTGGCGGGCCCACGGCAGGTGATGAACCCGTAGCCCCGGTAAGCATCGTGCCACCGGGGAATTTGAGCCAAAGCTCCGGTAAATCGATCCCCGAAGATTATGCCTGCGCCAGTCCGGTTTTTTGCTGCATCACCGCCATTACCCCGACCTTGTCCGCCAGATACTGGTTGAGTCCGTTTGCGCGCAGGTTACAGGCGGCGCACTGGCCGCAGCCATCGCCCTTAATGCCGTTGTAGCAGGTGAGGGTTTCCCGGCGCACCAGATCCAGCTGACCCCAGTAGTCGGCGAGCGCCCAGGTCTCGGCTTTATTCAGCCACATCAGCGGCGTCTCAAAGCGAATGTCTTTCGCCATCCCCAGGCTGACGGCGTGGTGCAGCGCTTTGACAAATTCATCGCGACAGTCCGGGTAGCCGGAGAAGTCGGTCTCGCACACGCCGGTGATGATGGCTTCGGCTTTTACCTGATAGGCGTAGATTGCCGTCAGGGTTAAAAACAGAATATTACGCCCGGGGACAAAGGTGTTGGGAATGCCCTCGGCATCAGGCTGATAGTCCGGTACCGGAATGTTATCGCGGGTCAGGCTGCTGACTGCCAGTTCGTTGAGCAGAGTGACGTCCAGCACTTTATGCGCGACGGCGCCCAGTTTCAGGGCGAGTTCGCGCGCAACGTCGATTTCCGCGCGGTGGCGTTGGCCATAATCAAAAGTGACGCAATGCACTTCATCATACTGTTGCAGAGCCTGCACCAGACAGGTGGTTGAATCTTGTCCTCCGCTGAAGACAACTACGGCGCGTTTCATGGCAATTCCTGACTAAATGAATAAAGGCGATATGGTAGCGCCAGACGCCCTCCATCACCAGCTCTCTCACGTCGACGAGGCCGGCAGCCAGGCGCTGGCGAAGTCGAACCAGCCCCGGGCGTTGAGGCGCAGACCATTGACCCCCGGTGGCGCGCTGATCCGATAGTTATACTTGAACAGCGGCGTCATGATGGCGTCTTCCATCAGGCTGTTAAATACGTTGCGCAGCGCATCGTTGCGGCTGCGAGCGTCGGGCTGAGACTGCACCGCGTCTAATGTCGCCTGCAGATGAGCATATTGCGCCCCGGTCAGCAAATTAGGCCACAGCATATCGCAGCGCAGCCACTGTTCCAGGGCGTACTCCGGCGCTTCGCCGATCAGACGGTCGCCCATCATCAGGTCGGCCTGCCCCAGATGCTGGCAGCCTTCCCAGTTTTTAGCGTCGTGAAACAGGAGCGTCAGCTCGCAGCCCAGCAGAGCTAGACGTTGCCTCAGCTGTTCGGCCATTGCATGTAGCTCGACCGGCAGATGATAGAGCAGGGTGAGCCTGGCCGGCAGCGGTACCGCGTTGTTTGCCAGTCCCTGCGGGATGGACCATCCCGGCAGCACCTCATGGCTTGGCGTAATCAAATCCTCCTCCAGCGGCAGCGTATCCAGTAGCGACGAGTGATGGATTATCGACACCAGCCGCTGGGCCTGCGCTTTGCTAAGCCGAGGGCTGTGGCGCAGGGTCAAATAGCAGAAGCCAAGGCTGATACGGTTGCTGACCTGACGCAGATTATGCAGTTCTTCGCGATCGCCGATGGTGATCTGCACCGGATGGCGGCAGCTGGTGCCGAGATCGCGGTCAAAGAGCTGAGGAGTGATCCAGTACTCCACCGCCTGGATCAGCGGATGCTGCAGGTGGTAGCGGGGATGGTTTTCCAGGCGGACGAGTTCCGGACTAAACCGCTTCAGGCGGAACGGTCCGCAGCCAATGGCCGGATCGTCGGGATGCGCCAGCACGCTGCAGTAGCTGGCGAGGCGGAACGGCAGCCAGTAGTCAGGGCGATGCAGGGTTATTGTTAAACACTGGGCATGGGTGACATCGATACGGCTGATGCTGGCGAAGAGGGTCCGCAAGGCGGGCAGCTCAAGCAGCAGCAGTAACCGCTGTCGCAACTGCGCGGTTTCCACCGTATCGCCATTGTGCCAGCACAGCGTGGAGCGGATATAAAAATGCCAGCGCAGGCCGTCCGGGGAGACCTGCCAGTGGTGCGCCAGATCGCCGATCGGCATATTGTCGCCTTCGTCGAAGCGCGTCAGCCCGGCATAGATTTGTCCGGCCAGATGCTGCTCGGCGCGGCCGGGGAGAAAGCCGGGACGCAGCGGCTCCAGCGGGCGATAGTAAGGAATACGCAGCGTGGGGGTATTGTTTTGCCACTGACCGCCGAGGAAGGGATGGAGCAGGGCTTTCAGCTCCACCGGGGCAAGCTGCGCCAGCTCCAGCGCGGTTTGTTGCTGACCGTTGTTCAGCGCCTGCTCCATCATCTCGTTGCGCAGACTTTCCGGGGTTTTGTGAAATGAGAGCTGTCCGCGTTTGCCGCGCCCGGAGCTGGCCTGCCAGCTTAGCCACCCGGCCTCCTGCGCCTGACGCAGCAGAGTACGGACGTGGCGCTCGCTGCAAAAACAGCGCTCCGCCAGTTCGCCGACGGTGACCTGCTGCGGCGCCCCGGCTGAGGGTTGCCACAATCGCTGGTACTGATTTAAACGGTGTAAGAGTCGCATGGGGGCCGTCGTCCACCGGGCCGCTGTAAACCCGGAACAATTAATAATATCTATTCACTATTACTTCCGTATATCCCAGGTGATACTGCAACACAAGCGAAGCCCATCACACATCGGGGAATATACCATGGCAAAACTGGCGGCATTTGATATGGACGGCACCCTGCTGATGCCGGACCATCGTCTTGGAGAAAAGACGCTTTCCGCGCTGAAACGGCTGCGTGAGCGCGATATCACCTTGACCTTCGCCACCGGCCGCCATGTACTGGAGATGCACCATGTGATTGGCGAATTTTCCCTTGATGCATTTCTGATCACCGGCAACGGGACGCGCATCCATTCGCTGGAAGGGGAGGAGCTTTATCGCCAGGATCTCGCTCCCGAAGCGGCGGAAGCGGTGCTGCACGGCAAATGGGATACCCAGGCCAGCATGCACGTCTTTAACGATGGCGGCTGGTTCACCGGCCAGGCAAGGCCTGAATTGTTGCAAGCGCATGTATTCAGCGGCTTTCACTATCAACTGTGCGATCTAAAGCGTATGTCGGCGCAGCATGTCACCAAGATCTGTTTCTGCGGCGATCATGACGATTTGCGCCGTCTGCGGATCCAGCTGAATGAGACGCTGGGCGATCGCGCATTTCTCTGCTTCTCGGCAATGGACTGTCTGGAGGTGCTGCCGGTTGGCTGCAATAAAGGCGCGGCGCTGGCGGTGCTCAGCCAGCATTTAGGCTTCACCCTGCAGGAGTGCATGGCCTTCGGCGATGCGATGAACGACCGCGAGATGCTGGGCAGCGTTGGGCGGGGGTTCATCATGGGCAACGCGATGCCGCAGCTGAAAGCCGAGCTGCCGCATCTGCCGGTAATTGGCGACTGCCGGAATCAGGCAGTCTCCCATTTTTTAACTCATTGGCTGGATAATCCTGATCTTCCTTATTCCCCCGAATAGAGAGACCCTTCCAGCAAGCCAGATAGGCTTCTATCTGGCTTTTTTTATCGCCTTTCGACCAGACCGGCGATCTCCGCCTGCCAGGGCGCAATATCGCCGATATTGTCCGCCACCCACTGCGGGTTGTAATAGCTTTCCAGGTAACGCTCGCCGCTGTCGCACAGGAGTGTCACTATCGAGCCGGTGCGACCTTCTTCGCGCATCCGCGCGGCCAGCTGCAATACGCCCCACATATTGGTGCCGGTCGAGGCGCCGACCTTGCGCCCAAGCTGCGTTTCCAGCCACAGGGCGGTGGCTACGCTCGCCGCATCCGGCACGCGCAGCATCTCATCGACAACGTCGGGAATAAACGACGGCTCGACGCGCGGCCGTCCTATGCCTTCAATTTTGCTGCCGACCGGGCTGCGCAGGCTGGCGTCGCGGGTCTGCCAGTAATCGAGGAACACCGAATTCTGCGGATCAACGACCATCAGCTGCGTCTCGTAGCCCTGGCTGCGAATATAGCGGCCAATGGTCGCTGAGGTGCCGCCGGTGCCGGCGCTCATGACGATCCATGACGGCTGCGGGTGCGGCTCATGGCTCATCTGGCGGAAAATACTGTCGGCGATATTGTTGTTGCCGCGCCAGTCGGTGGCCCGCTCGGCGAAGGTAAACTGATCCATATAATGGCCGTTCAGCTCGCGGGCCAGCGTTTCGGAAGCCGCGTAGATTTCGCCGGCGCTCTGCACAAAATGACAGCGTCCGCCGTAGAACTCGATCTGTTCGATTTTGCGCTTGGCGGTGCAGGAGGGCATCACAGCGATAAACGGCAGCCCCAGCAGGCGGGCGAAATAGGCCTCCGAAACGGCGGTTGACCCTGAGGAGGACTCTATAATTGGCGTGCCTTCTTTGATCCAGCCGTTGCACAAGCCATAGAGAAACAGCGACCGCGCCAGGCGATGCTTCAGGCTGCCGGTGGGGTGGGTGCTTTCATCTTTCAGATACAGGTGGATGCCCGGAAAAGCGGGCAGCGGCAGACGGATCAGGTGCGTGTCGGCGGAGCGCTGATAGTCAGCGTTGATTTCGCTAATGGCATGTTTAACCCAGGCGCTATTCATCGTGATTTCCTGTTTGTCATTTTGTGCCTAGCTTAGCGGAAAGCGCAGGAAAAATTGTTGCCATTTAACCTGTGGATTACCATTATGAGAGCAAAATTTTCTCTGAGGATGCCCAATGCTAGATAAAATTGACCGTAAGCTGCTGGCGCTACTGCAGGAAGATTGCACCCTCTCTTTGCAGGCGCTGGCCGATGCCGTTAATCTGACCACCACGCCCTGCTGGAAACGCCTGAAACGGCTCGAAGACGAGGGCATTCTCCGCGGGCGCGTCGCCCTGTTGGACGCGGAAAAGGTGGGGCTGGGGCTGACGGCGTTCGTCCTGATCAAGACTCAGCATCATAGCAGCGACTGGTACTGTCAGTTCGTGAGCGAAGTGACGCAGATGGCGGAAGTGCTCGGCTTCTGGCGGATGGCGGGGGAGTATGACTACCTGCTACGGGTGCAGGTGGCTGATATGAAACGCTATGACGACTTTTATAAACGTTTAGTGAACAGTGTGCCTGGTCTGTCGGATGTCACTTCGAGTTTTGCCATGGAACAGATAAAATATACCACCGCCTTGCCTGTCGAATAACGGTATTGCGCCGTAACCCATTACAAAATCAGGATTTTATTGCTTGCGATTATTTGCTCAACTCAGCTGGTACTTCCGCCGGGAGTGGCGCCGCTATCTTGGCGCAATTGCCCTGCTGGTCATTATTGCCGTCCTGCAGCTTATTCCACCGAAGGTGGTGGGCATTGTGGTCGACGGCGTGACGCAACAGCATTACACCGCGGAGAAGGTGTGGATGTGGATCGGCGCGCTGGTGCTGATCGCGGTGATGGTCTACCTGCTGCGCTATGTCTGGCGCGTGCTGTTGTTCGGTGCTTCTTACCAGTTGGCGGTTGAGCTGCGGGAAGATTTTTACCGGCAACTGAGCCGCCAGCATCCGGCGTTCTATTTGCGCCATCGCACCGGGGATCTTATCGCCCGCGCCACCAATGACGTGGACCGGGTGGTGTTTGCCGCTGGCGAAGGAGTATTAACCCTGGTGGATTCCCTGGTGATGGGCTGTGCGGTATTGATTGTGATGTCGACGCAGATTAGCTGGCAGCTTACTCTGCTGGCGCTGCTGCCGATGCCGCTGATGGCCCTGGCGATCAAACGCAACGGCGATGCGCTTCACGAACGTTTTCGCGTTGCTCAGGCGGCCTTTTCCAGCCTCAACGATCGCACGCAGGAGAGCCTGACCAGCATCCGCATGATTAAGGCGTTTGGGCTGGAGGATCGCCAGTCGGCGCAGTTTGCTGCCGATGCTGCCGATACCGGCGCGAAAAACATGCGCGTGGCGCGCATTGACGCCCGCTTCGACCCCACCATCTATATCGCCATCGGGGCCGCTAACCTGCTGGCCATCGGCGGCGGCAGCTGGATGGTGATCCACGGCAGCCTGACCCTGGGCCAGCTGACCAGCTTCGTGATGTATCTTGGCCTGATGATCTGGCCGATGCTGGCGCTGGCGTGGATGTTTAACATCGTGGAGCGCGGTAGCGCGGCCTATGGTCGTATCCGCACGATGCTTGAAGAGGCGCCGGCGGTGGATGACGGGACCGAGGCGGTGCCGGCAGGCCGTGGCGTCCTGCAGGTTGCTATTCGCGATTTCATCTATCCGCAGGCGAGCAAACCTTCGCTGGAGCAGGTAAATTTTACTCTCCAGCCGGGGCAAATGCTGGGCATCTGCGGGCCGACGGGCGCCGGCAAAAGCACCATTCTGGCGCTGCTGCAGCGCCATTTTGACGTCACTCACGGCGAGATCCGCTTTCACGATCTGCCGCTGCCGATTCTGCAGCTCGACAGCTGGCGCGCCCGGTTGGCGGTGGTCAATCAGACGCCATTTTTATTCTCCGATACCGTCGCCAATAATATCGCGCTGGGAAAACCGGACGCGACGCAGGCGCAGATTGAGCGGGTTGCACAACTGGCCAGCGTGCATGACGACATTCTGCGTCTGCCTCAGGGCTACGAGACCGAAGTGGGCGAGCGCGGCGTGATGCTCTCCGGCGGCCAGAAACAGCGCATCTCGATTGCTCGCGCCCTGCTGCTGGAGGCCGAAATTTTGATCCTCGACGATGCCTTATCGGCGGTGGATGGCCGCACCGAGCACCAGATCCTGCATAACCTGCGCCAGTGGGGGGAGGGGCGGACGGTCATTATCAGCGCCCACCGCCTGTCGGCGCTCACCGAGGCCAGTGAAATTTTGGTACTGCAGCATGGGCATATTGCCCAGCGCGGCCGCCACGAGGCGCTGGCCGTGCAGCCCGGCTGGTACCGCGACATGTATCGATATCAGCAGCTGGAGGCCGCGCTCGACGAGGTTCCGCAGACGCAAGAGGAGGCCCTGGATGCGTAGCTTTACCGAACTCTGGCCGACGCTTAAACGCCTGCTGGCCTATGGTTCACCGTGGCGCAAGCCGTTGGCCATCGCGGTGGCGATGATGTGGATTGCGGCGGCGGCGGAAGTGAGCGGCCCGCTGCTTATCAGCTATTTCATCGACAACATGGTGGCGAAACATACGCTGCCGCTGAAGCTGGTGGCCGGCCTGGCGGTAGCCTATATCGGCCTGCAGCTGCTGGCGGCGCTCCTGCACTATAACCAGTCGCTGCTGTTTAACCGCGCCGCGGTCGGCGTCGTCCAGCAGTTGCGCAGCGACGTGATGGATGCCGCCCTGCATCAGCCGCTCAGCGAGTTTGATACCCAGCCGGTTGGGCAGCTTATCTCACGGGTAACCAACGATACGGAAGTCATTCGCGATCTGTACGTGACGGTGGTGGCTACGGTACTGCGCAGCGCAGCGCTGATCGGCGCGATGCTGGTGGCGATGTTTAGCCTCGACTGGCGGATGGCGCTGGTGGCGATCGCGATTTTCCCGGCGGTGCTGATCGTGATGATTATCTATCAGCGCTATAGCACGCCGATCGTGCGGCGGGTGCGCGCCTGGCTTGCCGACATCAACGATGGCTTCAACGAAGTGATCAACGGCATGGGCGTCATCCAGCAGTTCCGCCAGCAGGCGCGCTTTGGCGAACGGATGCGCGAGGCCAGCTATGCCCACTATCTGGCGCGGATGCAGACGCTGCGCCTGGACGGTTTTCTGCTGCGCCCGCTGCTGAGCCTTTTTTCCTCGCTGGTGCTGTGCGGGCTGCTGATGCTGTTCGGCTTTAGCGCGGTGGGCACGATCGAGGTTGGGGTCCTGTACGCGTTTATCAGCTATCTTGGACGCCTTAACGAGCCGCTTATCGAGCTGACCACCCAGCAGTCGATGCTGCAGCAGGCGGTGGTCGCCGGCGAGCGCGTTTTCGAGCTGATGGATCGCCCGCGCCAGGCGTGGGGTACGGATGACGCGCCGCTGAGCAGCGGTCGGGTGGAAATTGACCATCTCTCCTTTGCTTACCGGGGGGACCGTCTGGTTCTCCAGGATATCACGCTGGATATTCCCTCCCGCAGCTTCGTGGCGCTGGTCGGACATACCGGCAGCGGAAAAAGTACCCTCGCCAGTCTGATGATGGGCTATTACCCGTTAACCCACGGCGAGATCCGCATCGATGGTCGACCGCTCGCATCCCTCAGCCACAGCGCGTTGCGTCGGGGCATCGCGATGGTGCAACAGGATCCCGTAGTGCTGGCGGATACCTTCTACGCCAACGTCGCGCTGGGCCGGGACATCAGTGAGGCGCAGGTTTGGGAAGCGCTGGAGGCGGTGCAGCTGGCGGCGGTGGCGCGCAGCATGAGCGATGGGCTGTACACCCAACTGGGCGAGCAGGGCAATAATCTCTCCGTCGGGCAGAAGCAGCTGCTGGCGCTGGCTCGCGTGCTGGTGGACACCCCGCAGGTACTGATTCTGGATGAGGCGACGGCAAACATCGACTCCGGTACCGAGCAGGCGATCCAGCAGGCGCTGGCGAAGGTCCGCCAGCATACCACCCTCGTGGTTATTGCCCATCGGCTGTCGACCATTGTGGAGGCCGATACCATCCTGGTTCTGCATCGAGGTCAGGCTGTCGAGCGGGGCACCCATCAGCAGCTGCTGGCGGCGAAAGGCCGCTACTGGCAGATGTATCAGCTGCAGCTGGCCGGCGAAGAGCTGGCGGCCAGCGCCAGAGAGGAGTCGCTCAGCGCCTGATGCACCACCAGCAGGCAGGGAACGCTGGGCGGCCTGCCATGGTGCAAAAACGTTACATCAAATGCACCGTTGTGGTGCATTTTTGCGCGCCAGGCGCCGTTGCGCAGGATATTGCCTGACCTGTCCCCTGTTTTTTGCCATCAAAGGGCCGCTTTGCGGCCTTTTTTCATTTCTGGCATAGCCCTTGCTTTATATCCATCGTGTTAGCTGCGGCCATTACCGAATACTGACTGGAGGGGACTTATGAAGCTGGTTACCGTGGTAATCAAACCATTCAAACTGGAAGACGTGCGTGAAGCTTTGTCTTCCATCGGCATTCAGGGCCTGACGGTCACTGAAGTCAAAGGATTTGGCCGTCAGAAAGGTCACGCGGAGCTCTACCGCGGCGCCGAGTATAGCGTCAACTTTCTGCCAAAAGTGAAGATTGATGTGGCGATTGCCGACGATCAGCTGGATGAAGTCATCGATGTCATCAGCAAAGCGGCTTACACCGGAAAAATTGGCGACGGCAAAATTTTCGTCGCTGAATTGCAGCGCGTCATTCGCATCCGTACCGGCGAAGCTGACGAAGCGGCACTGTAATTTCCAGACCACACAGTGATGGGGAACGAAACAATGAAAATGGCAACAATGAAATCGGGTCTGGGGGCATTAGCCCTTCTGCCGGGGCTGGCGATGGCCGCGCCTGCGGTGGCGGACAAAGCCGATAACGCGTTTATGATGATTTGCACCGCGCTGGTTCTGTTTATGACTATCCCGGGGATTGCGCTGTTTTACGGCGGCCTGATCCGCGGTAAGAACGTTCTGTCCATGCTGACTCAGGTGATTGTCACCTTTGGCCTGGTCTGCGTATTGTGGGTGATTTATGGCTATACCCTGGCCTTCGGCACCGGCGGCAGCTTCTTCGGCAGCTTTGACTGGGTGATGCTGAAAAATATTGAGCTGAAAGCGCTGATGGGCACCTTCTATCAGTATATCCACGTGGCCTTCCAGGGCTCGTTCGCCTGCATCACCGTCGGGCTGATTGTCGGGGCGCTGGCGGAACGTATTCGTTTCTCCGCGGTACTGATCTTCGTGGTGGTGTGGATGACACTCTCCTACGTGCCGATTGCGCATATGGTTTGGGGCGGCGGTCTGCTGGCGACCCATGGCGCGCTGGACTTCGCCGGCGGCACCGTTGTGCACATCAACGCCGCGGTCGCCGGGCTGGTCGGCGCCTATATGATGGGCAAACGCGTGGGCTTCGGCAAAGAAGCGTTCAAACCGCATAACCTGCCGATGGTGTTCACTGGCACCGCTATCCTCTACGTGGGCTGGTTCGGCTTCAACGCCGGCTCTGCCAGCGCAGCGAATGAAATTGCGGCCCTGGCGTTCGTTAACACCGTCGTGGCGACCGCTGCGGCTATCCTGGCGTGGACCTTTGGCGAATGGGCTCTGCGCGGCAAACCTTCACTGCTGGGCGCCTGCTCCGGGGCAATTGCCGGTCTGGTTGGCGTTACGCCGGCGTGTGGTTATATCGGTGTCGGCGGGGCGCTGATCGTCGGTATCGCCTCTGGCCTGGCGGGTATCTGGGGCGTGACTGCGCTGAAACGCTGGCTGCGTGTGGATGATCCTTGCGACGTCTTCGGCGTTCACGGCGTCTGCGGCATCGTCGGCTGTATCCTGACTGGTATCTTCGCGGCGACTTCTCTGGGCGGCGTCGGTTATGCGGAAGGCGTCACCATGGGCCATCAGCTGCTGGTGCAACTGGAAAGTATCGCCATCACCGTGGTCTGGTCCGGCGTTGTGGCATTCATCGGCTACAAAGTGGCGGATATGACCGTCGGGCTGCGCGTGCCGGAAGAGCAGGAGCGCGAAGGGCTGGACGTCAACAGCCATGGCGAAAACGCCTATAACGCCTGATAAAAAAGCCATTCTCTCCTGATAGCGAAAAGCCTCCCGTCCGGGAGGCTTTTTTTATGCGTTGCGGTTGCGCATCACCCCTTCCTGAACCGTTGAGGCAACCAGCGTGCCATCCTGGGTGTAGAATTCGCCGCGAACGAAGCCGCGGGCGCTGGAGGCCGAGGTGCTTTCGACGCTATACAGCAGCCATTCATTAATATTAAACGGCCGGTGGAACCACATAGAGTGGTCGATGGTGGCGACCTGCATGCCGGGCTCAAGGAAACCAACGCCGTGCGGCTGCAGCGCCACCGGCAGGAAGTTAAAGTCTGAAGCATAGCCCAGCAGATACTGATGAATACGCAGATCGTCAGGGACGGCGCCGTTGGCGCGCAGCCAGACCTGGCGCACCGGTTCGGCGATATGGCCTTTCATTGGGTTATGAAACTCTACCGGACGGATCTCCAGCGGTTTATCGCAGAGGAATTTGTCTTTCACCTGCGGCGGCAGGAGATGCGCCAGCTTGCGAGCGATATCGGTTTCCGAAGGCAGGCCGTCAGGGGAGGGGGCGGCCGGCATTGCTTTCTGATGCTCATAGCCATTCTCTGGCGCCTGGAAGGAGGCGGTCATATAGAAAATCGGCTTCCCGTTCTGGATGGCGGCTACCCGACGGGCGCTGAAGCTGTTACCGTCGCGCAGCACCTCCACATCGTAAACGATCGGCTTCTGGCTATCGCCGGGGCGAAGAAAGTAGCTGTGAAACGAATGAACCAGACGCTCAACGGGCACGGTCTCTTTTGCCGCATACAGCGCCTGACCCACTACCTGGCCGCCAAAAACCTGACGTAACCCCAGGTCTTCGCTCTGCCCGCGAAACAACCCTTCCTCAATTTTTTCCAGATCTAATAATGCCAGCAGATTAGAGAGTGCCTGACTCATACTTATCCTCAATTAACAATAGCGGCGCAGCGCGCGTAATGTGGCCAAGTATAACCTGGAATCGCAAGTGGTCCGATGGGTGTAATAATCTGAATAACGACCAGTTAACAGGAACAAATCTGAGATCTGTGCCACACTTATTGACGACACGAAAGTTCCTGCCGGCGAAGCGGCGGAACATCCTCCTGGGTATTAAGGGATGATAAGGAGAACATCATGAAATTTGCCTATATGTTTAGTGCCTTAGCCGTCGCCGCGACGCTGACCGCCTGTGCTAATCACCACTCGAACAATTCTTCGACGCAGACGGCCGCGCCCGACCCTTACGGTATCGCGACGCTGAGCGTGGCGCAGCAGCAGCCGAGCGTCACGGGGACGATTAATATCCGCCAGAGAATCGCTTTACCGCCGGATGCGGTACTGACGGTGACCCTGTCGGATGCTTCTCTGGCAGATGCGCCAGCCCGCGTATTGTCGCAAAAAGCGGTGCGTACCGAAGGCAAACAGGCGCCATTTAACTTTGCGCTGCCTTACAACCCGGCAGATATTCAACCGAACGCTCGCATTCTGCTAAGCGCGGCGATCACGGTTAACGGCCAGTTGATGTTTATTACCGATACCGTGCAGACGGTCATAAACCAGGGCGGCACTCATGCCGACCTGACGCTGGTTCCGGTCCAGCAGACCGCAGTTCCTGTCGCCCAGTAAGCTCGCTACGCCCCCGGATGGGGGCTTTTTTTTTGCCTTCAATAAACCCAGCGATAATGCTGGAGATCGATATGGCCGCTGCCGGAGACCTGCACACCCTCGGCCAGCAGCGCCTGACGCTGCCGCTGTAGATCGGGGCCGGTGAGGGAGATATCGCCATGGCGATTGACCACCCGATGCCATGGCAGGGTGGACCCTTCCGGCAGGCGCTTCAATACGCCGCCCACCTGGCGCGCCGCGCGCGGTGAACCTGCCAGCCGGGCGACCTCGCCGTAGGTCGTGACATACCCTTCCGGTATCGACGCCACGATGTGCCAGACGCGTTGGGGAAATGTGTCGTGCGGAGCCATTTTCTGTCCTGTTACCGGCAAAACGTCAGCATAAGCGCTAAGCCAGGAGCTGTACAGCCGGCCTGGGTCAGGCGGCCTGTTCGACGGTGAACGTCAGAGCGAGGCCGAGGATCTGCATGCCATGGACATTGTCGGAGGCTGAGCTGGCGATGAGACTCTCAAGAAATTTCAACCGCTGCGAAGTGGCGTTGATGATCAGCCTCGCGCGCAGGCCCGGCATGGTTAACGACGAGATAGGGTACACCACCCGACCGCTGATATAGACCGGCAGCTTGCGTAGCTCCACCTGGCGCAGCACGCCGACGGTGGAATAGAGCAGCGCCAGCGGCGTAACCGCCCGCACCGGCGCGGGACTGATGGTCGCGAAGTCGAGCATTTTTTCAGGACGCAGGTAGTTTACGCCCTGAAAGGCGATGGTCATCCCTTCAATAGCAGGTAAAGGCAGAGTGATGGTCTGTGGTGATGAGTCAGTCATTCGATTACCGTCGAGACAATGTACTGGTGATAAAAGAGGACGAAGAGGATAAGTATGGTGGATAACCCGGATGTGTGCTGAGCGCGGGCTCGCAATCTCACAGGCTGACCGTGAGTGGCTGGTTTTATTCGCGTTATTGCGCAATAAACCAGCAGGCGGACGGTGTGAGCTTGCAATTCACCAGGCCAGCAGGGATAATGCGCCAGCGCGTTAGGCAACTAACGCTCTCAATGGGGGCTCTGTTGGTTCTCCCGCAACGCTACTCTGTTTACCAGGTCAGGTCCGGAAGGAAGCAGCCAGAGCAGACGACGTGTGTGCCGGGATGTAGCTGGCAGGGCCCCCACCCATTTCTCCCGCCTGGTGTTTCCCTTATATTTGTCCGGTTTTTACTCCTGCAATAATTAATTTCTGATAAAGATCGCATATTAGTTTTTGTTGTTAAAACCCCCTGCTTTTATTCCATAATATTTACTTGTCATAAATCTGAAATACTACTGAAATATTAATGTCATTTGCATGTCATAAATAAAGCGCATCTTACTGATGGGAATTTGTTGCCAGGCTCATGCTGTAAAATATATCTCTGGATCAGCATGTTAACTTCGTGTATTAATTATGATGATTTTATTGCACGGGAAGCGTAGCTATGACCACAGTGGTTTTGAATGTAAAAATTGACGCAGAGCTAAAAGAAAAGTTGCGTCATTTTGCGGAAGTTAATAACGAGAACCTGGGTACGGCAACGGAAAAGCTGCTGCAGCTGGCTTTTCAGCTGGAGGAGTCAGCAGGTGAGGCGGGGGTGACGGAAGAGGACATTGACAGCCAGCATACCGAAGAGGAAGCGACGCCACTTACCCCTAAAGAAATCAAAGCATTAAGAAAACTTCTGAAGAAGAAAAAATGAAACAACAATTCTCTACAGCCAGCAACTATAGCGAAGCTTGCGATATGTTGCGCTCAGGATACGTAAAACACGTCCGCCTGAACTGGAATATCGGTAGTGATGAGTTCTTTCGCATTGCTTCCGACTGGTGTGACACCGGCGCTAAAATCAAAAAAGATGAAGATGGCTTTATTATTTCCCTGAAAGGGTTTCCTATTCCGCGCCAGCATTAATGAAATTGCCTTCTTTCTGTCATTGGGTTGCCATAACCAGAGGGCAGGATAGCCAGGCAATTTTATAAAAACATCTCATATACCTCATGGATGAAGGTCATTTGACGGGCTGAAGTCAGCCCGTCGCTATTTTCTTATATTATTTTTCGCAAACGTGTATTTTCCTTCTGTTCAGCAAGGCTTTGCCACAGCGGTTGTAGCGTGGAGAAGGCCCGGCGCAATGCTTCATCCGGCAGCGTAAACGGCAGACGTAAATAGCGATCGAACGCCCCTTCCAGCCCAAACCGCGTACCGGTGCCGATATGGATCCCCTGGCTTTCCGCACGCGCAGAGAACAGGGTGGCCAGCATGTCAGGAAGTTCCACCCAAAAAGAGAGCCCACCTTCCGGTGGCGAAAACCGCCAGCGGGGAAAATATTCCGCCATCAGCGTTTCGCACATGTCCCGGCGCGCCTTGAGCATCTCCCGCCGCGGCGGCAGCAGTGTGGCGGCATTTTCCAGTAGCCAGCAGCAAGCCAGTTGCTCCAGCAGCGGCGTACCCAAATCCAGCGAATCGCGGGCCTGAATAAGCGAGGCGATGGTCCGTGCGCTGGCGCGGATCCAGCCGATACGTAGTCCCCCCCAGAAGCTTTTCCCGGCCGAACCAATGGTGAGCACCGCGGCATCGGGATTGAAGCTGGCCAGCGGCGGGGGCGGCGGCGCGTTATACCAAAGGTCGGCCATGGTCTCGTCGATTACCAGCGTTGTTCGCGTCCTGGCGGCGATGTCCGCAACCCGCTGGCGGGTGAGGGCATCCATACAGCGTCCGGTGGGGTTGTGAAAATCCGGCATCAGCCACGCCAGCCGCGGCGCAGTCTGCGCAATAGTCGCCGCCAGTCCATCGCAGTCCCATCCCTGCTGCGGAAGCGCAACCCCGACGGGGCGGCAGGAGGCGCCCTGAATGGCGCTGATGGCCATCGGATAGGTGGGGGCGTCAATAACCACCCGATCGCCCGGCCCGGTGAACAGGCGCAGGATCAGCGCGAAGGCGCTGAGGGCGCCGTTGACCACCATCACCTCATCGGGCCGCGTCGGCAGACCGCGTTCGCTGTAGCGCCGGGCAATCGCCTCCCGCAGCACCGGCAGCCCCTGCTGGTCATAGCCAGTCTGTGCGAGATAGGGCGGCAGCAGGGTCATAGCGTGCTGGAAGGCCTGATGGACCTCCGGCCCGGCGCTGAGGGCGGCGGTAGATAGATTAAGCGTAGATGAGATGCCGGCAGGCAGAGGAAGATCGGCGGGGCGTTCCGGCAAAACAATGCGTGACCCGCTCCCCTGGCGGCTGTAGAGAAAGCCCTCCTCCCGCAACTGGCCGAGGGCGCTGGCGATGGTGGTCCGGCTGACGTTCAGGGCCGCCGCCAGCTCGCGCTCGCCGGGCAGGCGCGTTTGCAGCGTCAGGCGACCATCAAGGATCAGCAGGCGGAGCGCTTCCGCCAGCTGGCGCCATAGCGGCGTGCGTGAGCTGGTCTCCTGCCAGTTGCCGAGCAGGCGTACCAGCGATTGGGTTCCAAAGCGTCGGGCTGACATAGCGATCCACTTTTCCAAAACTGGCCATTAATTATCAGTCCATTTTTGCTGATGATGAGGGCATTCGCAATGATGTTGAGGAAAAAATATGCTTCGTCGCCTGCTGCAGTTATATATTGGTCTGGTGCTTTACGGCGTGTCCACGGCGCTCTTCGTGCATGCCAATCTCGGCGCCGATCCGTGGGATGTTTTCCATCTCGGGGTGGCTAAACAGCTGGGTATCAGTTTCGGTACGGTGATTATCCTGACCGGCGCGGCGGTACTGCTGCTGTGGATCCCGATCCGGCAAATGCCGGGGCTCGGCACGGTGAGCAATGTCATCGTGCTGGGACTAGCGGCGGACGCCACGCTGGCCGTCCTGCCGCCGCTGGAGTCGATGGTGGCGCGCAGTGCGCTGCTGGTAGGAGCGATTGTGCTGAACGCTATCGCTACCGGAATGTATATTGGCGCGGGCTTTGGCCCCGGGCCGCGCGATGGCCTGATGACCGGTCTGCATGCTCGCACTGGTTGGTCACTGCGCGGTATCCGGACGGCGATCGAGCTTTCCGTACTGCTGATTGGCTGGCTGCTGGGGGGTAAATTTGGCGTCGGAACCGTCATCTACGCGCTGTCGATTGGGCCGCTGATCCAGCTGTGCCTACCGTGGTTCAGCCAGCCCGTCAGCCGCAACGCGGTCAGCCCTCCCCGGGAAATAGTCTCCTGAATTAACCCATCGCCCTCTTCATCATGGAGAGGGCCTTTCATCGCTTACAGGCCGCTCAGGCCATGAAGCATCATGTAGATCCCCACCACAATAATCAGTAAGCCTGAGAACCAGGGCGCCTTGCGCGAGAGGTCATTAAGCCACGGCCAGCGGCGGGTGGCATGTTTAAGGCTCAGGGCGGCGATGGCCCCGGAAGCCACCAGCGTCAGCGCCAGACCAACGCTAAAGCCCAGCACCAGCGTGGCGCCCAGCGAGAATTTCTTCAGCTGTAAACAGATAAGCAGCACGGTAATGGACGCCGGGCAGGGGATCAGCCCGCCGGTCAGGCCAAACAGCACGATCTGCCCGGTCGTCACCTGACGGCCATCAAAGCGCCGGTTGATCTCCTGGGCATGGGCCCGCTGATGCGCGTCCTGCCACTCCTCCGCCACCAGCGGCGCGGCGGATGAGGACGCATGGTGATGGTCATGGCGGTGATCATGGTCATGGTGGTGATCATGGTCATGGTGGTGCTCATGTTCATGGTGGTGCTCATGTTCATGTTGGTGCTCATGTTCATGGTGGTGCTCATGGTGCGTGTGAGGCTGCGATTCGCGCCAGGTGCGCCAGAGCATCCAGCAGGCAATCAGCACAATGACAATCCCTGAGACCAGCTGAAACCAGGGTTCAGAGGTTTGGGCGTTCCAGCCGCGGCCAAACCACAGGCCGGCCATGGCGATCAGCCAGACCACCGCCGTATGCGAAACCGTGGCCGCCAGCCCCAGCAGTACCGCCTGTTTTAACGTTCCCCGTACCGCCACGATAAAGGCGGCCATCATCGTTTTTGAATGGCCCGGTTCGAGGCCGTGCAGCGCGCCGAGCAGTATTGCGCTGGGTATAAACAGCCAGGCATTGCCCTGCTGCAGAAGGGAAGTGAAATCGTTCATATCGGGATCCTTGCCAAAAGTGCGATCATCCTACTCCCCCCCAGTAGTGAAATACTACCCCCCAGTAGATAAAGCGGCTAATAAAAAGGATCATGGTATGCTGGCAGGCGTTGCTGACCACGCAGGTCGGTAATCCCGGACAGAATGAAACGGTGGATCGTGCAATGTCACATACAGTTCGACATAAAAAGATGTTACTGACCCGGTTGAAGAAAATTCAGGGGCAGAGTATCGCGTTAGAGAAAATGCTTAATCGCGAGCATGAGTGCGCTGAAATATTACAGCAGCTGGCGGCGATCCGCGGCGCGGTCAACGGCATGATGCTGCAGGTTATTCAGGGGCATCTTACCGACCATGTGGTGAAAGAGCCTGACGAGACGCAGCGCGAAGCGGATCTGGAGACGGTGATGCAGGTGATTAAATCCTATCTGAAGTAGCGCCTCCTGACGTTCCGCTCAAACCACCCGCCGCTTAATGCGCATGGAGGTTATGCTCTGCCCACAGAATGAACTGCTCTTTTGGCAGCGCTTTGCTGTACAGCCACCCCTGGGCGTACTGAACGCCGTGCTGGCGCAGCCAGTCGCGCTGGCTTTCGGTTTCCACCCCTTCGGCGACGGTGGCCAGATTGAGCGCTTTGGCCATTTCAATAATGTGCGGCGTCAGCGGCCGGTACTCGAGGGTATCGACAAAAGATTTATCGATTTTCAGCGTGTCGACGTCCAGTTTCTGCAGATAGCTCAGGCTGGAGTAGCCGGTACCGAAATCGTCAATCGAGATCCGATGGCCAGCCTGACGGTAGTGAGCGATCACCGGCATGGTGGTCTCCGGGTCGACAAACCCGCGCTCGGTGATTTCAAGGATGATCTGTTCGGCGGCGATCCCCCAGTGCTGTAGCTGATTGTGCAACAACGTCGGCAGGGTGGGCGAGCGTAAATCATCTACCGACAGGTTGATGGAGATGTGCACTTCCGGCCGCTGCCGCAGCCAGGGGCCGAGATCGGCAAAAATTTTCCTGACGATATCTTCCGTCAGCTGCGTGATGAGCCCGGTCTGCTCGGCCAGGGGAATAAAGATATCCGGCGATAAAAAAGTGCCATCGGGCTGCTGCCAGCGGGCCAGGGCCTCCGCCCCGGCAATTTTCCCTTCCTGCAACGAAATAATCGGCTGATAGTGAACCTGAATCGCTTCGGAATTGAGGGCGTCCAGCATGCTGTTGCGCGGTGAGCGCAGGTGCCTTAGCAGACGCAGCAGCAGCCAGGTGGCGAGCAGGCTGGTGAAAATGCCGGCAGGGAGCCAGAAGAACAGCTGCTGTCGAATGCGCTGCTGCAGCGGCAAGGTTGAAGACCAGGTTACGATGCCAGAGCCCAGCTCGGGAATGCGCTGGATCCGGTAGACCGTGTTATCCAGAGTAAGCATATCCACATGCGGATCTTTAATGCGTTGCCAGACTTTCGCCGGCAGCGGCTGACTGCTGATCACCATTTTCTGGTGGTCCAGGCCAAACAGCATGGTATGGATCTTCTCTTCGCTGGCGGGAACGACATCAATAAAGGAGACGGGGTCGATCATCACCATGTGCTGCCGGCTGCCCATGGCCGTCATCTGATGATCGAGGCCAAGATCGTTAATTGAGGTCAGCCAGGTGCGATAGCCGTCGGGGGCAATATGGTCCGGCGGGGGGAAGGTGACCGCGACGCTATGGTCTTCCAGGGAGGAGCATTGCGGCACGGAATCACGCAGCCAGAGCACTTCCTGAATGTAGCGATGGGTATAGGCGATGCGGCGGAGCGTAAGCAGATGTTCAGGGCTACAGGAGGCGGCGGTGTGTGCGTCAGCCTCTCGTAACGCTTCCCGGGCCTGGTCGGCAACCTGCAGCGTCCGAACGACGATACGGTTGGAATAGTCATCCAGTTCACGATAGAACTGCATTTTGGCCTGCCGCGCCGCCTGCCAGATGCTGAGTGAAATGGGCAGGATGATGGCCAGTATCAGCACTCCTGTAAACAGCGCCATCAGATGCCGGGTCCTCATGCCTGTGTCCTTATCGTTCGCCGGGTGTCATCAGTATATGCGAAAGATAAGCCCGGCGCAGCGGGAGAAAGAATGCCGCTCAGGGAAAAAAGCCGGCATCACAAGTGCCTGCGATGCCGGGAGAGAAGGATGATTCCGATGCAGCAGAATAAAAATGAGGGTGTGAATGCCGGGCAGGGTGTATTCCGGCATTCAGTCACAGCATACGCTGCGCAGATGACAGCAATATGTTAGCTAGTGAGCATCCGGAGCCGTGATGTCGGCGCTGATGCGCAGATCGTTCTCATCAAACACCATGCAGAAGCGGTCGTCGAAGGCCAGATTAATCTTCTGCCACGGGCGGAAATGGACGTCGCCGGGCAGCAAAACCTTGACGTTATCGTGGCCGTAGCACTGGCCGAACAGATAGGTATTGTTGCCCAGACGCTCCACCACTTCACATTGAAACTCCACTACGGTACCGGTGGCGACTTCCGGGGTGAGGTGCTCCGGCCGGATCCCCAGCGTCACCGCAGCGCCGGGCTTCAGCGGCTGGGTGGCGATATTCAGGGCCAGCTGATGGTCCTGCGCGAGGGTGACCGTTAAGCGTTCCGGCTGCCAGTCGCTGACGATAGCCGGCAGAAAGTTCATCTTCGGCGAGCCGATAAAGCCGGCGACGAATTTGTTGACCGGATTGTAGTAAAGCGCCATCGGCGAACCCATTTGTTCGACTTTCCCGTAGTTCATGACCACTATTTTATCGGCCAGCGTCATCGCCTCCACCTGATCGTGCGTGACATACACCATAGTGGTCTTCAGCTCCTGGTGCAGACGGGCAATATGCAGGCGCATATCGACGCGCAGCTCCGCATCAAGGTTAGAGAGCGGCTCATCGAACATAAACACCCGGGGATTACGCACGATCGCCCGGCCAATGGCCACGCGCTGCCGCTGGCCGCCAGAGAGCTGCTTCGGTTTACGATCCAGCAGGTGCGAGAGCTGCAGCGTTTTAGCCACCATTTCCACCTGGCGACGGATCTCCGTTTTCGGCACTTTATTCACCTTCAGCCCGTAGCCCATGTTCTCTGCCACCGTCATGTGCGGATAGAGCGCATAGGACTGGAAGACCATCGCCACGCCGCGGCGGGCGGGCACGACATCATTCATCACCTCATCGCCGATCAGTACTTCTCCTTCGCTGACCTCTTCCAACCCGGCAATCATGCGCAGTAGCGTCGATTTTCCACAACCGGAAGGGCCGACGAAGACGGCAAACTCGCCATCTTCAATATCGAGATTGACCTGGTGCAGCGTCACCGTGCTGCCGAACCTTTTGGTGACATTCCTCAGTCGTATATTGGACATCCACATTCCCCGGAGTGAGTAGCTGTTATTTGCCGTTGGCTTATCGCTATGTTGAGTGTGATTTGTATTACGTGTAACAAATCAGTGTGACGATGTTCAACAGCAGTAAAATCATGCCCTGACTATAACTTCCGCGGATTTTGCGCCATACAGGGACGTTTCATTTCTGCAAGGATGATCACACAACTGGCAGCTTATGGTAGTTTTATCAACGATCAAAGCGTAGCGTATAACAAAAGCGCATCAGAACATGTTTTCCACGTAATACGGCAGTTTGAAAAGATTTATTTTTCTAACTGGCAGACGGAATTCAAATAAAAACCATTAAATTGTTATACCTTCACATGAGGTTGATAATGAAAAAGAACACGCTTGCTGCACTGATCCTTACCACCCTGGCGGCGGGGCAACTCGCCAGCCTGCAGGCGCATGCCGCCGGGCAGCTCAACGTCTGGGAGGACATTAAAAAATCCGCTGGCATCAAAACCGCGGTTAGCGATTTTGAAAAGCAGTACAACGTGAAGGTCAATCTCCAGGAGATGCCCTACGCCCAGCAACTGGAAAAACTGCGCCTCGACGGCCCGGCGGGCATTGGGCCGGACGTGCTGGTGATCCCGAATGACCAGCTCGGCGGCGCCGTGGTTCAGGGACTACTCTCGCCGCTCAGCGTCGATCAGGCGAAACAGGATGCCTTTACGCCAGCCTCCATCAATGCCTTCCGCATGGACAACGCGCTGTATGGGATCCCGAAGGCGGTGGAAACCCTGGTGCTTATCTACAACAAGGACCTGATCGACAAGCCGCTGGACAGCCTGCAGGCCTGGCTGGACTACTCGAAAACCCAGCGCGAGCAGAACAAATACGGCCTGCTCGCCAAGTTTGACCAGATCTATTACAGCTGGGGGGCGATTGGCCCGATGGGCGGCTATATCTTTGCTAAAAACGACAGCGGCGGCTTTAACCCGCAGCAGGTGGGTCTCAATACCCCCGGCGCCGTGGAAGCCGTCACCTTCCTGAAAAAATTCTATGCCGAGAAGGTCTTTCCGGCGGGGATCCTCGGCGATAACGGGCTGAATGCCATCGATTCCCTGTTTACCGAGAAAAAAGCGGCGGCGGTGATCAACGGCCCCTGGGCCTTCCAGCCGTATGAAGCCGCTGGCATTAACTATGGCGTGGCGCCCCTGCCGACCCTGCCGGACGGCAAGCCGATGAGCTCCTTCCTCGGCGTCAAAGGCTATGTAGTATCGACCTGGAGTAAAGACAAAGCGCTGGCGCAACAGTTTATCGAGTTCATCAACCAGCCGCAGTATGTGAAAGCCCGCTATGTCGCCACTGGCGAAATTCCGCCGCTGAAGGCGATGATTGACGATCCGGTGATTAAAAACGACCAAAAGGCCAGCGCCGTCGCCATCCAGTCGGCGCGAGCGGTAGCGATGCCGGGCATTCCCGAGATGGGGGAAGTGTGGGGGCCGGCCAACGCCGCGCTTGAACTGAGCCTCACCGGTAAGCAGGCGCCGCAGGCCGCGCTTGATAACGCGGTGAAACAGATCACGATGCAGATCGAAGCGATGCAGGCCAGCAATCAGTAATTCACCGTCACGTGAAGTCACCGAGCGGGAGGGGGACCTCCCGTTTGTAGAAGGAGTCGAGTGTGAGCATCCATTCCAGCGAAAATTTTAGCGACGCACGCGGGCCCGGGCGCCATGCATGGTGCGGCCTGCTGCTGGCAATCGTGCCGGGTTTCGGTCAGTTTTATCATCGCCAGTGGCTGAAAGGGCTGGTCTTCCTGGTGCTGCTGAGCAGCTTTCTGGGGATTTTTTATGATTTCCTGCGTGAGGGGTTGTGGGGGTTATATACCCTGGGTGAAGAGGTACCGCGGGATAACTCTATCTTCCTGTTAGCCGAGGGGATTATCAGCGTGCTGATCGTCGCTTTCGGCGTGCTGATCTATTTTCTCTCGCTGCGGGATGCGTGGCTCAACGGCAAAAAACGCGATGAGGGGATCGCCCTCAACAGCGTGCGTAAGCAGTACCAGATGCTGCTGAGCGACGGCTTTCCGTACCTGATGATCACCCCGGGCTTTATTCTGCTGGTGTTTGTGGTGATCTTTCCGATTCTGTTCGGTTTCGCCATCGCCTTCACCAACTACAACCTGTACCACACCCCGCCGGCGAAGCTGGTGGACTGGGTGGGGCTGAAAAACTTTATTAATATTTTCACCCTCTCCATCTGGCGCTCCACTTTCCTGGATGTGCTGCAGTGGACCGTGGTGTGGACGCTGCTGGCGACCACCCTGCAGTGTACGGTGGGCGTGCTGCTGGCGATTCTGGTGAACCAAAAAGATCTGCGCTTTAAGCCGCTGATCCGCACCATCTTTATTTTGCCGTGGGCGGTGCCGGGGTTTGTCACCATTCTCGTTTTTGCCGGCATGTTCAACGACTCCTTCGGGGTCATCAACAACGCGATCCTGTCCTTTTTTGGCATCAGTCCGAAGGCATGGCTCACCGATCCGTTCTGGACTAAAACGGCGCTGATCATGATGCAGACCTGGCTTGGCTTCCCGTTTGTCTTTGCCATGACCACCGGCGTGTTGCAGGCGATCCCGGACGATCTGTATGAAGCGGCGACGATGGACGGCGCCAGCGCCTTTACCCGTCTGCGCACCATCACCCTGCCGCTGGTGCTGTATGCGATCGCGCCGATCATCATCACCCAGTACACCTTCAACTTTAATAACTTCAACATCATTTACCTGTTCAACAACGGCGGCCCTGCGGTGGCAGGCTCTAACGCCGGCGGGACGGATATTCTGGTGTCGTGGATCTATAAGCTGACGATGTCTTCGTCGCAGTACGCCATCGCGGCGACCATCACGATCCTGCTGTCGATCTTTGTCGTCGGCCTGGCGCTGTGGCAGTTCCGCGCCACCAAATCCTTCAAAAATGACGACATGGCGTAAGGGAAGCAACATGGCTCAATCACCCAGTATTAAACGCGAAAAGTGGATCCGACTCTCTCTCACCTGGCTGGTGGTCATCCTGGTCTCGGTGGTGATTATCTATCCGCTGGTCTGGACGGTCGGGGCGTCGCTGAACGCCGGCAATAGTCTGCTCAGTACCTCTATCATTCCGGAAAATGTGTCGTTCCAGCACTATGCCGATCTGTTCAATGGCAATGTGAATTACCTCACCTGGTACTGGAACTCGATGAAAATCAGCTTCCTGACTATGGTGCTGACCCTGATTAGCGTCAGCTTTACCGCTTACGCCTTCTCCCGCTTCCGCTTTAAAGGGCGGCAGAACGGGCTGATGCTGTTCCTGCTGCTGCAGATGATCCCACAGTTTTCCGCGCTGATTGCGATCTTTGTCCTGTCGCAACTGCTTGGCCTGATTAACAGCCATTTGGCGCTGGTGCTGATCTACGTCGGGGGGATGATCCCGATGAATACCTGGCTGATGAAGGGGTATCTCGACGCGATCCCCAAAGATCTGGATGAGTCCGCCCGCATGGATGGCGCCAGCAGCTTTCGCATCTTTATCGAGATCATCATGCCGTTGTCGAGGCCTATCCTCGCGGTGGTGGCGCTGTTCTCTTTCACCGGTCCGCTGGGGGATTTCATCCTCTCCAGCACCATCCTGCGTACCCCGGATAAATACACGCTGCCTATTGGTCTGTATAACCTGGTGGCGCAAAAAATGGGTGCCAGCTACACCACCTACGCGGCGGGGGCGGTGCTGATCGCCGTACCGGTGGCGATCCTCTACCTGGCGTTACAAAAATACTTTGTCTCCGGCCTGACCTCGGGCAGTACTAAAGGATAAGCACATGAAAAGATTCACCCCCGCATGGCTTGCGGTTTGTCTGGCATGCAGTTTCTCCACCTCTTCTCTGGCCGCGGACGCGCTTGCAACCCGCGCGTTTCAGGGCATGCCGGCGGACTTTATCAAAGGCGCGGATATCTCCACGCTGCTGGACGCCGAAAAGCACGGGGCGACGTTCTACGATCAGAATAATCAGCGCAAGGATCCGATCGCTATTCTGAAAGAGAACGGCGTCAACTATGTCCGCCTCCGTCTGTGGGTGGATCCGCAATCGGCGAGCAGCGAGGACTATGGCGGAGGTAACAATGATCTGGCCACCACCCTGGCGCTGGCGAAACGGGCGAAAGCCCAGGGGATGAAGCTGCTGCTTGATTTTCACTACAGCGATTTCTGGACCGATCCCGGCAAGCAGTTCAAGCCGAAAGCCTGGGAAAAGATGGATTACCCGCAGCTGAAAACGGCGATTCATGACTATACCCGCGATACCATCGCCCGCTTTAAGCAGGCGGGCGTGCTGCCGGATATGGTGCAGATCGGCAACGAAATCAACGGCGGCATCCTGTGGCCGGAAGGGAAAAGCTGGGGGCAGGGCGGCGGAGAGTTCGACCGGCTGGCTGGCCTGCTGAACGCGGCTATCGCTGGCCTGAAGGAGAACCTGCGCCAGGGCGAGCAGGTGAAAATCATGCTGCATCTGGCCGAAGGGACCAAGAACGATACCTTCCGCTGGTGGTTTGATGAGATCGACAAGCGCCATGTACCGTATGACGTGATTGGTCTGTCGATGTACACCTACTGGAATGGCCCGATCAGCGCCCTGAAGGCCAATATGGATGACATCAGCAAACGCTATAACAAAGACGTCATCGTCGTCGAGGCGGCCTATGCCTATACCCTGGCCAACTGCGATAACGCGGAAAATAGTTTCCAGGCGAAAGAGGAAAAGGATGGGGGATATCCCGCCAGCGTACAGGGGCAATATAACTATATTCACGATTTAATGCAGGCGGTGGTTGATGTGCCAGACCAGCGTGGTAAAGGTATTTTCTATTGGGAGCCTACATGGATTGCCGTGCCGGGAAATACCTGGGCCACCCCGGCGGGGATGAAATATATCCACGACGAGTGGAAAGAGGGTAATGCACGTGAAAATCAGGCGCTATTTGATTGCCAGGGAAAAGTATTGCCGTCGGTAAAAGTTTTTAATTAATTTTTTTGTCGTCTTTTTCAGGAAGTTTATTATGAATAAATTTGCACCTTTACATCCGAAGGTTAGTACGCTGCTGCATGGCGCGGATTATAATCCGGAGCAATGGGAGAATGCCCCCGATATTATTGATAAAGACATTGCCATGATGCAGCAGGCAAAATGCAATGTGATGTCGGTGGGAATATTTAGCTGGGCGAAACTGGAGCCACGCGAAGGGGTATTTAATTTCGCCTGGCTGGATATTATCCTCGATAAACTGTATGCCGCCGGCATTCATGTCTTTCTGGCCACGCCGAGCGGCGCGCGTCCGGCGTGGATGTCGCAGCGCTATCCGCAGGTTCTGCGGGTGGGGCGCGATCGGGTGCCGGCCCTGCACGGCGGCCGTCACAACCACTGTATGTCGTCACCGGTCTATCGCGAGAAAACCCTGCAAATCAATACCCTGCTGGCAGAACGTTATTCCTCACACCCGGCGGTGCTGGGCTGGCATATTTCCAACGAATATGGCGGTGAATGCCATTGCGATCTCTGCCAGAACCGTTTTCGCGACTGGCTGAAGGCGCGTTACCAGACCCTGGAGAACCTCAACCAGGCCTGGTGGAGCACCTTCTGGAGTCATACCTATACCGACTGGTCGCAGATTGAATCGCCTGCGCCGCAGGGCGAGATGTCGATCCACGGTCTTAATCTTGACTGGCATCGCTTTAACACCGCTCAGGTGACCGATTTCTGCCGCCATGAAATTGCTCCGCTGAAGGCGGCGAATGCCTCCCTGCCGGTGACTACCAACTTTATGGAGTATTTCTACGATTACGACTACTGGCAGCTGGCGGAGGCGCTGGATTTCATCTCCTGGGACAGCTATCCGATGTGGCACCGCGATAAAGACGAAACCGCGCTGGCCTGTTACACCGCGATGTATCACGACATGATGCGCAGCCTGAAGGGCGGCAAACCGTTTGTGCTGATGGAGTCCACCCCGGGCGCCACCAACTGGCAGCCGACCAGCAAACTGAAGAAGCCGGGAATGCATACTCTTTCCTCGCTACAGGCGGTGGCGCATGGCGCCGACTCGGTGCAGTATTTCCAGTGGCGGAAAAGCCGCGGTTCGGTTGAGAAATTTCACGGCGCAGTTGTCGACCACGTCGGACATATTGATACCCGCATTGGCCGCGAAGTCTGCCAGCTCGGCGAGATCCTCAGCAAGCTGCCGGAGGTGAGGGGCTGTCGCACCGAGGCGAAAGTAGCGATTATCTTCGACCAGCAGAACCGCTGGGCGCTGGATGACGCCCAGGGGCCGCGCAATCTTGGGATGGAATATGAGAAGACGGTCAACGAGCACTACCGCCCGTTCTGGGAGCAGGGCATCGCCGTCGATGTGATTGACGCCGATGTCGATTTAACGCCGTATCAGTTAGTGATTGCCCCGATGTTATATATGGTGCGCGACGGCTTTGCCGGTCGGGCGGAGGCGTTTGTCGCCAACGGCGGCCACCTGGTGACCACCTACTGGACCGGTATCGTCAATGAGTCCGATCTCTGCTATCTCGGCGGCTTCCCGGGCCCGCTGCGCAATCTGCTGGGGATCTGGGCGGAAGAGATCGACTGCCTGAATGACGGCGAGTTTAATCTGGTGCAGGGGCTTGCCGGGAATCAGTGCGGTCTGCAGGGCCCTTATCAGGTGCGCCATCTCTGCGAACTGATCCATATCGAGAGCGCCCAGGCGCTGGCCACCTACCGGGATGATTTTTATGCCGGACGGCCGGCTGTGACGGTGAACGCGTTCGGGAAAGGCAAAGCCTGGCATGTGGCCTCCCGCAACGATTTAGCCTTCCAGCGCGATTTCTTTACCGCCCTGAGCAAGGAGCTGGCCCTGCCGCGGGCGATAGCGACGGAGTTACCACCCGGCGTGGTGGCGACTGCGCGCACCGACGGTGACAACGCATTTATCTTCCTGCAGAACTACAGCGCGCAAAACCATACCCTGACCCTGCCGCAAGGGTATCGGGATTGCCTGACCGACGCGGCGGTATCGGCTCCACTGACCCTGTCGGCATGGGATTGCCGTATTCTCCGTCGTCACGCGTAATTTCTTCTTCTCCACGCCTGCTCTGACGAGCAGGCTTTTTTTTATCTTAAACCTGGAGTTTATTATGGTGAGTTTAAAATCCTTCCTGCACTATTTCTCCCCAGCGCGTCCGGCACAGCCATTAAGCGAGGCGGAAAAACAGCAAATCGAGGCGCTGATTCAGGCCTTTGGTGGCGAAGCGAATATTACGCAAGTGGACGCCTGTATTACCCGTCTGCGGGTTAGCGTTCGCCATCTTGCGGCCGTGGACTCCGAAGCATTACAGCAGCAGGGCGCGCTGGGGGTTATTATTCTTGGTCAGCAGGTGCATGCTATTTTCGGTAAACAGTCCGATGCGCTGCGTCAGCTTCTGGATGAACATTTTGCCGCCCGGAAATAAATAAAACGGGATAACCTGAAAGCAGGTTATCCCGAAAATAAGACAAAGACAGCAGTGGCAATAAAGTTTACCGGAAGATAATTAACAGTCTTACAGCAGGAGATAAAAATAACGTATGAGTCTTAGCCGTGCGCAATTACCACCAGGCCTCAACCTGCACGCCGAAATTCCAGGTATTATTCGCCGTCTGGTCTTCAAACGGTTTACCATCTTCGGAATCATTCAAATATGAAGCAAAAATGCGTAATTCCGGACGTGACATAAAGTCTGGCCCGTCCGCCAGGCCCAACGCAATGGTGTATTTCTCACCGGCCTGTTTGTAGCTGGTGCCATTGTTGTAGCTGTCTTTCTGATAGAAACCGCCGACTTCGCCAATCAGGCGCACGTAGTCGGTGAACTGGTACTGCCCGCGGGCGACCAGCGACAGCATCCGCGTTTTGTCGGTATAGTCGGTAATGTCATCCGCCGAGCCCCAGGTCAGAACGTGGTTGATAGAAAACTTCTCAGTAATCGGGATCAGGCCGGTGTTAATCACGCGATAACCGGTGGCGTCGTTCACGTAGTTCCACATATCGTACCAGCCGCCGCCCTGGGAGACCATGTTCTGCGCCAGGCCTTTGTTGGCGTACTGCAGCACGGTTTTGTTATAGCCGCCCAGCATATCCTGACTGATTTCACCGGTCAGCATGACGCCGTTGTCAGCATCGTACAGTCCGCCGTAGCTATCCTGTTTTTTGGTGGTGTTTGGCATCGCGTAGTCGATACCGAATTCGGTCCACGAGCCCGCCCATGGCTTCCAGCCCGCGTAGCGTAAATCGATATAGTTGATATTGACGTTGCTGTCGCCATCGACGCGATAGTCAACATCGTTGGCATCGCCGCGGATCCAGGCCAGCGAGACGGCGCCCGGGCCGAGGGTGTAGTTTTCCACCCCGGCTCCGGAGCCGGAAATGTTCCAGTATTTGGTATCGATGATATGCAGATCATGGCGCTGGTAGTAACGTTTACCGCCCCAGATCACCGCATTCGGATCGCCAGGGATCAGCCCCTTTATCTGCAGGTTCAACTGACGTAAGCCGAACTGTGCATCATCGTTCAGCGTGGTTTCATTATCGTTAGAGCCGTCGGAGACCATGCTGACCATACTGTCGAGATAGAAGCTGACGTCATCTTTCTTATAGACCTCAGAGCCCAGCTCCAGCTCGCCGTAGGTATCCGACTCGTTCCCCAAACGGCCCAGCTTATTTTTTTGCCATTCCGCTTCGCTACCGTCGCCGGAGACCCCAACCCCGGCGCGCATATAGCCATGGAAATCGATCGTTGGGATCGCGGCGGTGGCCGCAAACGCGGAAGGAGCGATTAGCGCAGCGGCTAACGCGACTGAAAGGGCGCGCAGTGTAGTGTTCATCTCTATCCTCTTATTGTTTTGTATTACGTTCACATAACTGGTGTCATAAAATGCCTAAATGTAACTTCAGGCAAATGAGATATGATTATTGTGTGACTAACTGCAAATAATCACGGTGGTTTTTGTTGCGATGGGTGAGATGATTCACAATTCGTTGTATTGTGAACGTAATACTTTTATCGCTATTGTTTTGCAGTGAGAGGTGGCGGTGAGCGTTTTTTCAAATGGCCCCTGTTACAATCATGGGATAACAACATAAGGAACCGGACCATGAAGTCTAAAAGCGCTACTCTGGAAGACGTCGCACGCCATGCGGGCGTCTCTTACCAGACCGTGTCCAGGGTACTCAACAAATCAGCTAATGTATCCGAAGCGACGCGTCGCAAGGTGGAGAAATCGATAGAGGCCTTACGCTATGTGCCAAACCGGCTGGCGCAGCAGCTGGTGGGGAAGGAGAGCCAGACGGTCGGGCTGGTGACTATTTCTCTGGCCTGGCATGCGCCTTCCCAGGTGGCGGCGGCGGTAAAACGCTATGCCAATCTGGAAGGTTACCAGGTTCTGATTTCGATGATCGATGAGAGCGTCAACCAAAGTATCCAGGATTCCATCAATGAGCTGAAATCTCAGCGGGTGGATAAAGTCATTATCAACGTGCCGCTGGAGACCGAACAGGCGCAGAAAATCGCTGCTGACAACGATGATATCGTCTGCCTGTTTCTCGACGTTGATCCCTACAGTTCCGTGTTTAACGTTTCGTTTAACCCGGCGGACGGCACCCGGGCCAGCGTCAAATATCTCTATGAGATGGGGCATAGGGAGATCGCCCTGCTGGCGGGGCCGGACAGCTCAGTCTCGGCCAAACTCCGGTTAAAAAGCTGGCTGGAGACCCTGGATGGTTACGGTCTGAAGCCGGTGACCGTCCTGCACGGCAACTGGGATGCGCAGAGCGGCTACGCCGGCGCGCTGCAGATGCTGCGCGAAACGCCTAATTTCAGCGCTGTGCTGGTGGGTAATGATCAGATGGCGCTGGGGGTGCTCAGCGCCTTCCATCAGCATCAGGTGGCGGTGCCGGGTGAGAAGTCGGTTATTGGCTATGACGATACTTACGAAAGCTCCTTTTTCTATCCGGCGCTGAGTACCGTGTCGCTCGACCTCGACCTGCAGGGGAAAGAGGCGGTGCGGCGGATCCTCGCCAGCACCAGCGGGGCGCCTCATACCTCATCCATTCTGCCGGCGCGCCTGGTGATACGCCATTCCAGCGGCGCCCGAATCGAGCAGGGAAAAGATCTGCAGGCCATTGCGGAACAGCTCCGCGCCATCGCCCACCGTCTGGCACCCTGACGCCAAAGGCGGGGAAACTCGCCTTATCACCTTACCCTTAAATTGAGCAGGGTTGATCTTTGTCACAGCACGGCGTAACCTTATTGTTATGTTATAACGTAATAAAGAGGTCATCATGAAAGCCCATATCCATCCTCCCTATCGTACGGTGGTGTTTCACGACACCAGCGCGAATGAGTATTTTAAAGTCGGCTCAACTATCCGCACCGATCGCGTGATTGAACTCGATGGCGAAACTTTTCCGTATGTGACGATCGACGTCTCCTCGAAATCGCATCCGTACTACACGGGCAAACAAAAAACCTTCGCCAATGAAGGCAGTGCAGCCCGATTCCGCCAGCGCTTCGGCGGCTTTATTGATGCGAAAAGGAAAGCATGATGCAGGTCGTCAACTCATTACGTAGCGCTAAACAGCGCCACCCGGATTGCCAGCTGGTTAAACGCAAAGGGCGGCTGTACGTTATCTGTAAGAGCAACCCCCGCTTCAAAGCGGTGCAGGGGCGCAAAAAACGCCGTTAACGGAAACTCTCCAGCGAGCGGCGCTGTTGGCCGTCGGCGGTAAAATTGTCGGCGGCCAGCCATTGGCGCATGGCGTTATCCAGCTCCGGCCATTCGCCGTCTATCACCGAAAACCAGTCCGTGTCCCGGTTGTGTCCTTTACTCACCAGCGCCTGGCGAAAACGTCCTTCGTACTGAAACCCCAGCCGCCTTGCCGCCCGGGCTGATGGGATATTAAGACTGTTGCATTTCCATTCATAGCGACGATAGCCGAGCGTATCAAAGACATACTGCATCAACAGCCAGTGCGCTTCGGTGGCCATGGCCGTTCGGCTCAGTAACGGTGAAAAATGCACATGCCCCACCTCTACCACACCGTGAGCGATATCGATACGCATTAACGCCAGCGAGCCGACCGCTTTCCCTCGCTGCTGGTCAACGACGGCAAAATGAATCGGGTCTGCCAGCGTGGCGACCTGCTCCACCCAGGCACTGAATTCTGCAAGGTTGCTCTCAGGTTCACGCAGCAGCCACGTCCAGCTGCGGGCGTCTGGCGCCAGCTGGTGAGCGGCGAACAGATCGCTGGCATGAGCAAGAGTCAGCGGTTCGAGTCGACAACGGCTGCCCTGTAATACCTGTCGTGTCGGCCAGGGGCGCGGCTGCCAGTCAGGCAGCGCGACGCCGAGCGCCTGGCCAAACTGATTATATTCACACATTGCGGTTTCCTTATTGGGGATTTACAGGCAGCGTACGCGCTCGCTGGTTCCATAAAAAGTGCCATTAGAGTATGTTTTTATGGGGCCACGAGGGGGCAAAATGAATATACCGGACGAGGGGTTTTTTACGCTGTTGACGCAGGGGATGCGGAACCGCACGGTCGAAACCTTACAGCGCGCCCTTTACCACACCTTACGTGACGCTATCCTGCAGGGAACCCTGACGGCCCGCTGCCGTTTACCCGGATCGCGGGTGATGGCCGAACGGCTACACCTGTCGCGGAATACGGTCAATGCCGCACTGGAACAGCTGGCGCTGGAGGGGGACCTGACACGGAGCCGTCAGGGAACGCAGGTGGCACCACTCGCCTCCTGCCGCCAGGAGGCGGGTCAGATGCCGCCCGTCGTGCTGCCTGAGCGGCTGCAAAGGCTGCCAGCCGCGATGCGCCGCGACTCACCGACGCTGGCATTTACGCCAGGCATGCCGGCGGTAAACTATTTCCCGCTGCCGCTGTGGCGGCGACTGATGGATAACGTGCTACGCGAAGATGGTAGCGCGCTGCTGGGTTATGGCGAAGCCGCGGGCGATCCTTTGCTGCGAGAGGCTATCGCTCGTCATCTGGCGCTCTCCCGGGGCATCCGGTGCGATATCCGGCAGATCGTCATCACCGAAGGCGCGCTGGAAGGAGTCAACTTATGCGCCTCGCTACTGACCAACCCGGGCGACAGCGTGTGGCTGGAAGAACCGGGGTACCTGGGGGCGAGGAGTGGCTTTCAGCGGGCGGGACTGCGGGTCAGAGGAATGGCTGTCGACGATGAAGGGATGTGTATTGCCAACGGCGTCGCGGAGCCGCCCCGGCTCATTTTCACCTCTCCTTCACACCAGTATCCCTGTGGGAGCATCATGAGCGCCGGGCGCCGTCTGGCGCTCGTGGAATATGCCCGCCGGCACGGGGCGTGGATTGTGGAGGATGACTACGACAGCGAGTTTCGCCATAGCGGAGAACCGATCCCGGCGATGCTGGGAATGGTGCCTGATGCCCCGGTGGTCTATCTCGGCACCTTCAGCAAAACGCTGTTTCCGGCGTTGCGTATCGGTTTTATGGTTATGCCGCCCGCGCTGGCGGATGCTGCTCAGGACGCCATTGGCGCGCTGCTGCGCGGGGGACACCGTGCTGAACAGCGGGCGCTGGCCAGCTTTATCGAGAAGAGACACTATGCGCGCCATCTGGCAGCGATGCGCCGCCTGTACCGTAAACGTCAGCAACAGCTGCGCGAGGCGCTGGCGCAAGAGATAACCGTGCCGTGCGACGTTCTCGGCGGGGGAGGGGGGATGCACCTGACGGTGGCGATGGAGGGCGTTAATGACCGGACGCTTGCGCAGCAGGCGCGCCAGTTTCAGCTGGCGCCCGCCGCGTTAAGTCATTTCTATCTCGACCCGCAGCGAGCGCGGAGCGGACTGGTGCTTGGGTATGGCAATACCTCTGCTTCTCGCTATCTCCCGGCGCTGCGGACCCTAAATCGCCTTATTGCGCAGCACCGGCGCGCGTGAGGGTAAAGACATCGTAGAAGGAGAGCTCGCCTTTGGTGGCGACCATCTTTTTGAGCTGCGCCTTCTGCTCGCTATCGACGTCTGGCGACTGCAGGATACGGTCGATCAGCTGCCGGGGGACAAAGCGGGTGTTGTACCATTCCCCGTTGTAGCACACGCGAAAGTCAAGGACATCGATATCCTCGTAGCGATAGCGTGGATAGACGTCAAAGAAGAAAAAGGCGTTGAACAGAATGAACAGCACCACCAGCAACCAGACCGAGTCTACCAGCGTTTCAGAGCGCAGCATGACCACCAGCGTCGCCAGAAACGCGGCATACATGGCAACAAACAGTCCCGGATGGTTGCGGATAAAACTGATGCTAAAACGCGGGCGATTATCGCGTTTTTCCTGGACGTTGAGTTCGTCAATGGTGTGAATCAGCAGGCGTTGTATTTCTGTCATCTTGGTCCTCGAATTCTGCAATGAACCTGCCGCGCCCGGCGGACCAGGCGCGGCAGGCTCAGCCTGAAGGCTATTTTATGTTGCAATATTCTGCGGAGAAAGTAACAGATCAGTTACAGAAAAGCATAACAGTTACGGATTTGTCGGCGGAAGGCGCTTAATGATATGCGCCGGGTTGCCGCCGACGACGGTACAGGCAGGTACGTCTTTGGTGACTACCGCGCCGGACGCAATGACCGCATTATCGCCAATGGTCACGCCGGGATTGATCACTGCCCGACCCCCAATCCACACATTGTGGCCAATAGTTACCGGCTTGCCGTATTCCTGGCCGCTATTACGCGCATCGGCGTCCAGCGGATGAGTGGCGGTATAAATATGGACGCCTGGCGCCAGCATACAGTTATCGCCAATATGGATAGGGCAGACGTCGAGCATCACGCAGTCAAAATTGGCGTAAAAACCGGCGCCGAGAAAAATATTATAACCATAGTCGCAGCGAAAGCTTGGCTCGATATACGCATCGCCGGCGCGAGCGAACAGCTCGGCCAGAATATGCTGACGTTGTTCCTGGTCATCCGGGGCGGAATGATTATAACGGTGCAACAACTGTCTGGCGCGCAGGCGATCGGCGCGAAGCGTTGGGTCGCCAGATAAATAGAGCTCACCGGCGATCATTTTGCGTTTTTCTTCACTCATGGGTCTTCCTTATACCTGACTGTTGATGGCCGTAGCAGTATAAAAAAGAAACCGGTTACAGGGTTGCTGTTGGCTGAATGATGTGATGTCTATCACAAAGATACCCTGCGGCGGCTGACCCGTACCGTCCGGCCAGCAGACCACGTAGTACGCGTAAATTAGCGGATAAATTTCCAGACAGAGGTCGGGATTTTATCGTATAGCTTATTCATGGTCAGTTCCGCCAGACGATGGTCGGCAGCTGAGTAAAATACCGCCAGCTCATTATCAGACAGTTCATATTTATTTTTTTCAATGACGCGCTCCAGCGTGTCAATTGTCTGGCAACGACGTAAGCGCATCAAATAGTCTGTTTTAGTTAATGGCTTATCAGACATAATTCCACCTTTTGATTGTAATAATTCTAACACGATAGACTGGCCGGGTTTTCCCGGCTGGCGTTGACAAAGCAACGAAATAGTCGGTTACCGGATTTTTTCCACTTTTGCAAATCCGTAGAGTTAATGCCGTAGTTACTGAACAACGTAAAAGTGTCGTCCAGATATTCGTCAACCTGAGCGATCAGCTTATTATCCTCTGCATACTTAATTTTATAATTAAGAGCGAATGTGGCAATGTGCTCGATCAATTCATTTAACTGGAGATTGACAGCCGACGTCGGGTCGTTGACCCAGCCATGGTTGCTCTCTTCCAGGTTTGCAAGGCAGTCATGATACAGCGTTTCGCAGAGAAAGCGTAGCTGTGCAATATCATGTCTTTTTGGCGAGTATTCGTCCATAACGCATCCCCTTTTGAGTGGTTTAAACGACGACTAGCAAACACCGTTGTGGGATGAACACGACTAACTGACCTGACACTAACTGAGTAATCCTGCTGATTTAACTATAATCCACTCTCCAACAGATTTCATCGTGCTATTACGAAAAATTACAATTATCAGAGAGAAATTATCTTAAAAATAGACGAATTAATTTCGCAGGCGCTGGCCCACAGCCGGAGAAATAGAGAAATCTTATGAATCATTGGTTTAAGGCAGGCAGCTGTCGCGTTCAGAAACCGCCGACCCGTGGATAATGATAGTAAGATTATTCCTGGTAAATGAGTGTTTGCCGATCCCGAGTTGTTGAACAAGCTGCTAAAAATAGCCTGCGCCATATCAATATATATTAAATGCAGAACGAAAAATAAACAATGGCAATATGTGCCTTGCCAGCCAGTGATAAAAAAGGGCCGCGGTAGCGGCCCTTTGTTCAGGAGTGAAGATTAATGATGCTCAACCTGATGGCTGTGCTCTATATCTTCCGATTTTTTGCTAAAGCGGCGACGAACCACCACAAAGAACACCGGCACGAAGAAGATCGCCAGGATCGTCGCGGTCACCATCCCGCCCATTACGCCTGTACCGACGGCGTTCTGCGCACCGGAGCCGGCGCCGGAGCTGATAACTAGCGGCATTACCCCGAGGATGAACGCCAGAGATGTCATCAGGATTGGACGTAGACGCATACGTACTGCTTCAAGCGTCGCCTCAATCAGCCCTTTGCCCTCTTTCTCCATCAGGTCTTTGGCGAATTCAACGATCAATATTGCGTTCTTCGCCGACAGGCCGATGGTGGTCAGCAGACCCACCTGGAAGTAAACGTCGTTGGTTAGCCCGCGGAAGGTGGCGGCTAACAGCGCACCGACCACACCCAAGGGGACGACCAGCATAACCGAGAACGGAATCGACCAGCTCTCATACAGCGCCGCCAGACACAGGAAGACGACAATCAGCGAGATGGCATACAGGGCAGGGGCCTGGTTGCCGGACAGTCGCTCCTGATAAGACATCCCGGTCCAGTCGTAGCCGATACCGGAAGGCAGTTTACCCGCCAGCTCTTCCATCAGCGCCATCGCCTCACCGGTACTCTTGCCTGGCGCGGCCTGACCGAGGATTTCCAGTGACGGCAGACCGTTGTAGCGTTCCAGACGCGGCGAACCGTATTCCCAACGCGAGGTCGAGAAAGCAGAGAACGGCACCATCTGACCATCGCTGCCGCGAACATACCACTTGCCGATATCTTCCGGCAGCATACGGTATTTCGCTTCGGACATGATGTACACTTTCTTCACGCGGCCGCGGTCGATAAAGTCGTTGACATAGCTTCCGCCCCAGGCTGCGCCCAGCGTGGTGTTAATGTCGCTGATGGAGACGCCCAGCGCCTGAGCTTTCTCCTGATCGATATCGATTTTAAACTGCGGTGTATCTTCCAGACCGTTAGGGCGCACGCCGGTCAGCACGTCAGGATGCTGCGCCACCATGCCAAACAGTTGGTTACGCGCCTGGGTCAGTTTTTCGTGGCCGAGACCGCCCTGGTCAATCAGCTCGAAGTCAAAGCCGGTCGCGGTACCCAGTTCAACGATAGCCGGCAGGTTAAAGGCGAAGACCATCGCATCTTTAATCTGCGAGAAGTAGCCCATTGCTCTCGCGGTGATCGCTTCAACTTTGTTTTCCTCACCCGGACGCTGGCTCCAGTCTTTCAGCGAAACGAACGCGATACCGGTGTTCTGGCCGCGGCCGGCGAAACCGAAGCCGTTAACCGCAAACACGGATTCCACGTTGTCCTTCTCTTTGGTGAGATAGTAATTCGTCATCTCATCCAGTACTTTCTGCGTACGCTCCTGGGTGGCGCCGGCAGGCAGCTGCGCCATACTCAGGAATACACCCTGATCCTCGTCCGGCAGGAACGAGCTCGGCAGACGGACGAACAGCCATGCCATACCCACCACGATAATCAGATACAGCACCAGATAACGACCGGTGCTGCGCAGAATGTTGCCTACGCTGTCGGTGTAATGGTGCGTGCTCTTATCAAACATGCGGTTAAACCAGCCGAAGAAGCCGGTGGTCGCGCCATGGCTGCCTTTCTGAATGGGTTTCAGCATCGTGGCGCACAGCGCCGGCGTCAGGATTAACGCCACCAGTACCGACAGCGCCATCGCGGAAACGATAGTGATGGAGAACTGGCGATAGATGGCCCCGGTTGAGCCGCCGAAGAACGCCATCGGGATAAATACCGCCGACAGCACCATAGCGATACCAACCAGCGCGCCCTGAATCTGTCCCATCGATTTACGCGTCGCTTCTTTCGGCGGCAGACCCTCTTCCGCCATCACGCGCTCGACGTTCTCTACCACCACGATGGCGTCATCCACCAACAGGCCGATGGCGAGCACCATCCCGAACATCGTCAGGGTGTTTATCGAGAAGCCAAACGCCGCCAGCACCGCGAAGGTGCCTAACAGGACCACCGGTACCGCGATGGTGGGGATCAGGGTGGCGCGGAAGTTCTGCAGGAACAGATACATGACCAGGAACACCAGGATGATCGCTTCCACCAGCGTTTTAACCACTTCGTGAATAGAAATTTTCACGAACGGGGTGGTGTCATACGGGTAAACGATCTTCATCCCCGACGGGAAAAACGGCTCCATCTTCGCCAGTTCAGCGCGAATAGCGTTGGCGGTATCCAGCGCGTTCGCGCCGGTAGCCAGTTTAATACCCAGACCGGATGCCGGCTGGCCGTTAAACTTCGCCACTACGTCATAGCTTTCGCCGCCCAGCTCAATTTTGGCGACATCACGCAGACGAACCTGGGAACCGTCCTGGTTCACCTTCAGCAGGATGTTGCCAAACTCTTCCGTATTGGTCAGACGCGTCTGCGCGATGATCGAGGCGTTAAGCTGCTGGCCTTTCACCGGCGGCGTACCGCCTAACTGGCCCGCGGCCACCTGGGCGTTCTGCGCTTTCAGGGCGCTGATCACATCCACCGGCGTAAGCTGGAAGTTGTTCAGTTTGTTTGGATCCATCCAGATACGCATCGCATACTGGGAACCGAATAGCTGAACGTCGCCGACGCCGCTGGTACGGCTAATCGGATCCTTCATGTTGGCCGCCACGTAGTCCGAAATATCGTCCTGGTTCATGGTGCCGTTGGTGTTAATGACGCCGACAACCATCAGGAAGCTGCTGGACGCTTTCTCAACGCTAATCCCTTGCTGCTGTACTTCTTGCGGCAGCAGAGGCGTCGCCAGCGCCAGCTTGTTCTGAACCTGAACCTGGGCGATATCCGGATCGGTACCGGATTCGAAGGTCAGCGTAATGGTTGCCGTACCGGTGGAGTCGCCATTTGAGGACATGTACATCAGGTGATCGATACCGTTCATATTCTGTTCGATAACCTGAGTTACGGTGTTCTGCACCGTTTCGGCGTCAGCACCGGGGTACATGGCGGTAATGGAAATTGCTGGCGGCGCAATCGTCGGATATTGCGCCACCGGCAATTTGAGGATCGATAATCCCCCAGCCAGCATGATGATAATGGCGATCACCCATGCAAATATGGGGCGATCGATAAAGAAATTAGGCATGTCTTAACGGCTCCTGTTTAAGTTAAGACTTGGTTTGTTCTGATGGCGCGTTGCCTGCGGCTTGCTGTTTATCATCAGAAGCTACTTCCTGCGCTTTTACCTGCACACCTGGTTTGATTTTTTGCAGGCCGGTGACGATAACGCGATCGCCGGATTTCAGACCGTCAGTGACCAGCCATTTATCGCCGATCGCCTGAGAAGCAGTGACCTGGCGGACTTCGACTTTATCGCCTTCACCCACTACCATGACGCTGGCGTCGCCGCGCGGCGTACGGGTAACACCCTGTTGCGGTACCAGCAGGGCGTCAGGGTTAATCCCTTCTTCCAGACGGGCACGGACGAACATCCCCGGTAACAGGGTGTGATCCGGGTTCGGGAAAATAGCGCGTAGCGTGATTGAGCCGGTGGTCTGATCAACAGTGACATCCGAGAATTCCAGCGTGCCGGACTGCGGATACTTAAGACCGTCATTAGTCACCAGCTCCACTTTCGCTTTGCCGTTTTCCTGTTTCAGGCGGCCGTCGGCTAGCTCCTGCTTCAGGCGCAGGAAATCATTGCTCGACTGGGTGACGTCAACATAGATCGGATCCAGCTGCTGAACGGTTGCCAGGGCGGTCGTTTGACCATTCTGTACCAGCGCCCCTTCGGTCACGGCGGATTTACCAATCCGGCCGCTGATCGGCGAGGTGACTTTGGTGTAGGCCAGATTGATGCGCGCGGTTTCAACGGCCGCTTTCGCCGCGACCACGGCCGCATTGCTCTGCTGCGCCGTCGCAACGGCGGTATCGTAGTCTTGTTGACTAATATATTTGGTGCCCAACAGTTTCTGATAACGCTTGACCGTCAGTTGATCCATGTTTGCCGCCGCCTGGGCTTTTGCCAGGTCGCCTTTGGCGCTGTCATAGCTGGCCTGATAGGTGGCTGGATCGATCTGATACAGGGAGACGCCGGCCTGGATATCGCTACCTTCCACGAAGTTACGTTTTAAAATAATGCCACTGACCTGAGGACGGACTTCCGCAATGCGATAGGCGCTGGTGCGGCCTGGCAGTTCGGTGGTTATTTGTAGAGGTGCGGATTTGAGCGTCACAATACCGACTTCCGGCATGTGCTGGGCTCCCTGTTGAGCCGGTTTATCGTCACATCCTGTTAGCGCTAAGCTGCCTGAGAGCATCAGAACGACCGCCAGAGGCGTTAACCCTCTGTTTTTGTTCATATGTAAACCTCGAGTGTCCAATTTCAAAATGTTCAGTGGCTCAAACAACCACAAACCCACTACAGTCTTTCTATTATGGTCATGCTATGGTACATACATTCACAAATGTATGTAAACGTAACCTCTGTAAAGTCATTAACCTATGGCACGAAAAACCAAACAACAGGCACGTGAAACCCGGCAACTGATTCTGGATGTTGCTCTGCGTCTGTTTTCGCAGCAAGGCGTATCATCTACCTCGTTGGCAACAATTGCAAAAGCTGCGGGTGTAACGAGGGGGGCTATCTACTGGCATTTCAAGAATAAATCAGATTTATTCAACGAAATTTGGGAGCTGTCAGACGCCAGTATTAGCGATCTCGAAATTGAGTATCGGGCAAAATTCCCCAACGATCCACTCTCAGTTATCAGGGAGATTCTAGTCTATGTTCTTGAAGCGACAGTGACAGAAGAACGTCGACGATTAATGATGGAGATTATCTATCATAAGTGTGAGTTCGTCGGTGAAATGACCGTGGTGCAGCAGGCCCAGCGGCAGCTCTCCCTGGCGAGTTATGAGCGTATCGAGCAGACCTTGAAAGAGTGCATCGCGGCGAAGCTGCTGCCCGCCAATTTACTCACCCGGCGGGCGGCCGTGTTAATGCGCAGCTACCTTTCCGGGCTGATGGAAAACTGGCTGTTTGCCCCCGATTCGTTCGACCTGCATGCGGAAGCGCGGGACTACGTCGCTATTCTGCTGGAGATGTATCAATTCTGCCCGACGCTACGCGGCCCGGAGAGCTTGTCAGCTTAAAGGTAGCGCGCGGATGGGCGTGAATTTTTAGCGCCGTCCGCCGCTATTCGCCAGCGCTGAGAAGTGCTATTCTGCGCGCTTGCGACGACCCCCGGTATTCTCCGGCATTTGCATTCATTCATATTAACTATGCTGCACACGATCTCCAGGCAACGCGCCACGTTCATCTTTATTATCACGCTGCTCTGTTTTATTGGCCTTTTCAGCCCAGTCCAGGGCCGCGCCGCGGATCTCCCCGATCGGGCAGAGGTGCAGAGCCAGCTCAATACGTTAAACAAGCAAAAAGAACTGACTCCGCAGGACAAACTGGTCCAGCAGGATCTGACTCAGACGCTGGAAACGCTGGATAAAATCGAGCGTATCAAAAGCGAGACGGCACAGCTGCGACAGCAGGTCGAGCAGGCGCCGGCGAAGCTGCGCCAGGCGGTGGAGAGCCTCAATAACCTGAGCGATGTCCCGAACGACGACGCGACGCGCAAAACGCTAAGTACGCTCTCCCTGCGTCAGCTGGAGTCGCGCGTCACCCAGACGCTGGACGATCTGCAGAATGCGCAAAACGATCTGGCGACCTATAACAGCCAACTGGTTTCCCTGCAAACGCAGCCGGAACGCGTGCAAAATGCGATGTTCAACGCCTCCCAGCAGCTGCAGCAGATCCGCAATCGTCTGAATGGCACCTCGGTGGGCGACGAGACCCTACGCCCGACCCAGCAGGTGCTGTTGCAGGCTCAACAGGCATTGCTCAACGCGCAGATCGAGCAACAGCGCAAGAGCCTCGAAGGCAACACTATCCTGCAGGATACCCTGCAGAAGCAGCGTGACTACGTCACCGCCTGGAGCAACCGGCTGGAGCATCAGCTACAGCTGCTGCAGGAGGCCGTGAACAGCAAACGGCTGACCCTGACCGAGAAAACCGCCCAGGAGGCGGTTACCCCCGACGAAACGGCGCGTATTCAGGCCAACCCGCTGGTCAAGCAGGAGCTGGATATTAACCATCAGCTCAGCGAGAAGCTGATCCAGGCAACAGAGAACGGTAACCAGCTGGTGCAGCGCAATATCCAGGTCAAGAACTGGCTCGACCGCGCGCTGCAGTCTGAACGGGATATTAAAGAGCAAATTTCAGTTCTGCGGGGGAGCCTGCTGCTGTCGCGTATTCTTTACCAACAGCAACAGACATTACCGTCGGCGGATGAGCTGCAGGATATGACCAACCGCATCGCCGACCTGCGGCTTGAACAGTTTGAGGTGAACCAGCAGCGCGACGCGCTGTTCCAGAGCGATGCCTTTGTCGCCAAACTGGAGGAGGGGCACAGCAGCGAAGTGAACGATGAAGTCCACGCCGCGCTACTGGAAGTGATCGACATGCGTCGCGAACTGCTTGATCAGTTCAACAAACAGTTGGGCAACCAGCTGATGATGGCCATCAACCTGCAGATCAACCAGCAGCAGCTGATGAGCGTCTCGAGCAGTCTGAAGGAAATTCTGACCCAGCAAATTTTCTGGGTGAACAGCAATAAACCGATGGACTGGGAGTGGATTAAGGCCTTCCCGGAGGCGCTGAAAGGTCAGTTTAAGGCGATGAAAATCACCGTGAACTGGGAAAAAGCGTGGCCTGCGGTGTTTGTCGCTTTCCTGGCCGGTTTACCGCTGCTGTTGATTGCCGGCCTCATCCGCTGGCGTCTGCAGTGGCTCAAGGATTATCAGGCAAAGCTTGCTTCCCAGGTGGGACAGCTGCGCAACGATACCCAGCTGCATACGCCGAAGGCGATCCTGATCGATCTGATCCGCGCCTTACCGGTGGTGCTGTTGATTCTGGCTATCGGTCTGATCTTACTCACCATGCAGTTAAATATTAGCGGACTGCTGTGGGCGTACAGTAAAAAGCTGGCTATGTTCTGGCTGGTGTTTGGCCTGTGCTGGAAAGTGCTGGAAAAGAACGGCGTCGCGGTCAACCACTTTAATATGCCGGCGCAGTTGACCAGCCACTGGCGGCGGCAGATTGTTCGCGTCAGCCTGGCGCTGCTGCCGCTGAATTTCTGGTCGGTGATTTCCGAACTGTCGCCGCTGAACCTGATGGACGACGTGCTGGGGCAGTTGGTGATTTTCTTCAACTTACTGCTGATCGCGGTGCTGGTTTGGCCGATGTGCCGGGAAAGTTGGCGCGATAAAGAGTCGCACAGCCTGCGTCTGCTGACGATCACGGTGTTGTCTATCGTTCCGGTGGCCCTGATGGTGCTGACGGCAACCGGCTACTTCTACACGACGCTGCGTCTGGCGGGACGCTGGATCGAGACCGTGTATCTGGTGATGATCTGGAACCTGCTGTACCAGACGGTGCTGCGCGGCCTGAGCGTGGCGGCGCGGCGTATCGCCTGGCGCCGCGCGCTGGCGCGCCGTCAACATCTGGTGAAGGAAGGGGCGGAAGGCGCCGAGCCGCAGGAAGAGCCAACTATCGCTCTCGAGCAGGTCAACCAGCAGACGCTGCGCATCACCATGTTGGTGATGGTCGCGCTGTTCGCAGTGATGTTCTGGGCGATTTGGTCTGATTTGATCACCGTTTTCGCCTACCTCGACAGCATTACCCTCTGGCACTACAACGGTACCGAGGCGGGGGCCAGCGTGGTACGCAGCGTGACGATGGGCAGTTTGTTGTTCGCCATTGTGGCGTCAATGGTCGCCTGGGCGCTGATCCGCAACCTGCCGGGTTTGCTGGAGGTGCTGGTGCTGTCGCGGCTCAACATGCGTCAGGGGACCTCCTACGCCATCACCACCATTCTCAACTATGCGATTATCGCTATCGGGGCGATGACGGTATTCGGGGCGCTGGGTGTCTCCTGGGATAAACTGCAATGGCTGGCGGCCGCGCTGTCGGTTGGTTTAGGTTTTGGTCTGCAGGAGATCTTCGGTAACTTTGTCTCCGGCCTAATCATTCTGTTCGAACGTCCGGTGCGCATTGGGGATACGGTCACTATCGGAACCTTCTCGGGGACGGTAAGCAAAATCCGTATTCGCGCCACCACCATCACCGATTTCGATCGCAAAGAGGTGATTATCCCGAACAAGGCGTTCGTTACCGAGCGCTTGATCAACTGGTCGCTCTCCGACACCGTGACCCGGGTGGTGATCCGCCTCGGCGTCGCCTATGGCTCAGACCTGGATAAGGTGAAAGAGGTGCTGCTGAAGGCCGCGCACGATCATCCGAAAGTGATGCAGGAGCCGGCGCCAGCGGTTTTCTTCACCACCTTCGGGGCCAGTACCCTGGATCATGAACTGCGTCTGTATGTTCGAGAACTGCGCGATCGCAGCTACACGGTGGATGAACTCAACCGCGCCATCGACCGCCTGTGCCGGGAGAATGACATCAACATTGCCTTTAACCAGCTGGAAGTTCATCTGCGCAATGAAAAAGGCGATGAAGTCACCGAAGTGAAACGGGACGGGAAAGGCGACGATCTGGCGCCCACCACCGCGTCCTGATCGAAGAGGGGCGGCGCAAAGCCGCCCCTGCTGTATCAGGGCGCCAGCGCGGCGAGTTCTTCATCGCTCAGCCCGGTGAGCTCCTGCACGGTTTGACGTTCGAGGCCGCGCGCCAGCATTCTGGCGGCGATGCTGCGAGTGGCGGCTTCTCGACCTTCCTGCTCACCCTCTTGCTGTCCCTGTTTACGGCCTTTCTCTTCCAGCCATTCGGCAATGGTCATAATCAGCTCCTTATGCCTGGGCGACTGCGCCGCCAGCGTGCGGATCAGCGCCCCCGGATGTTCCGTAGTTCCCGCCTGCAACATATAGCGCAGCAGCGTATTCAGCTGCGCTTCTGTCAGATAGCCTTGCGTCATCAGCGCAATCAGCGGCACCTGCAGCTCGGCCAGATCGCGATGGCGGATATGCTTTTGCAGCAGCTCCAGCATGGCCATCCGCCGATGACGGGCGATCTGATTATCTGGCATTACGGTGAGGTCCACCAGCGGAAAATCATTGCTATAGAGCGCCTTCGCCAGCGCCGGATCGGCGAATAGCTGTTGCCAGTTGCGGGCCCAGGGCCAGGGGCTCACTTTGCCGTGATAAAACAGAATCGGCACCACCAGCGGCAGCGTGTCGTGGCCGGCGTCCAGATGACGCTGCATGGCGGCCAGCGCATAGCGCAGCAGGCGAAACGCCATCAGCTTGTCCGGGGTACTCTGGTGCTCAATCAGCGCGTACACATAGCCCGGTCCATGACGCGTGCGCAGTGAGTAAAGGATATCGGAATAGCTGGCGCGCAGGTCCTCTTCAACAAAGCTACCGGAGACCAGCTGCAGCGAATCCAGTTCGCAGATCGCCAGAAACGGCGCGGGGAGGTACAACTGCAAAAAATCCTTCGCGACCGCCTGATGCATGAGCATCTGGCGAAACACCGCGTCGTGTGGGGTTTGACTGACTTTTTCCATCAATATTGTCTCCAGTGGCGTCATGCGCAGAGGACCAGACTGCCAGCACACTGCCGGAGACAACATCCTACTTCTCTGGGTTTTGCGACCCGCTTTCCGCGTTTTTTAACTTGTTTGCATAATCCCGCCGGACAATTTCCAGCGCGCTCAGCACGGTTTGCGCCGGGATCTGATGCGATTCCAGCAACATGATTAAATCGACGGCCAGTTTGACCTCATCGGATGCATTTTCCAGCGACATCGGGCTCTCCTGTTAGCGCGTCAGCCGCGCCAGTACGTTTTCAATCTTGTCCAGCGCCTGTCGGCAGCGCGCCAACCGGCCGCTGTAGGCTTCAACTTCTTTCCCCAGCCGCTGCTGCTCGTCAAGGCTGGTCGCCTGCGCCAGCTGACGCTGGCGTTGGTCGCGCATCGCCAGCAGGCGGCGCTCATACTCCTGATGCTGCAGGCGACGGCGCTGCCAGCGGCTCAACGTTGGCGACGCGTGGTCCCAACTGCGCAAGGACCAGGTGGCGGTTTCACGGCGCAGCGCGGCGATTTGTGCCGCCAGACGCTCGGCAATCCAGACCACCTGCGGCAGCTGCTGGCGCTCGACGGCCTGGCGGAGCTGGTTAAAGTTGTGTTGGGCTTCCGCCAGATAGGCCTGCATCAGCGTGCTGCGGGTGTGGAAGAGCTGGCGGTCAAAGCGCGGGCTGAGGGTCGCGTGCTCCGCCAGCGGCGCCACCAGCGCGGCCAGCTCACTCAGCTGGTCGTTCAGCGTTTGTAAAAGTTGAGCAGTTTTCACCAACCCCCTCCATTTTCCGTCAGCCAACTGTGCTACAGTAGCCTCATCTGTTTGATAACGATTCGCATTATGCCACCTGTTATTTTAACCATTATCGGCTGGCTGGCGGTAGCGCTGGGTACGCTGGGCGTCTTCTTACCGTTGCTGCCGACGACGCCGTTTATTCTGCTCGCCGCCTGGTGCTTTGCCCGCTCATCGCCGCGCTTTCACCAGTGGCTGCTGTATCGCTCCTGGTTTGGCGGCTATCTTCGCCACTGGCAACAGTACCGCGCCATGCCTCGCGGCGCTAAACCGCGCGCCATTGCGATGATCGTGGTGACTTTTGCTATTTCGCTATGGCTGGTTAAGCTTACGTGGGTGCGCATCATGCTGTTGGTCATTCTGGCCTGTCTGCTGATCTTTATGTGGCGCATTCCGGTGGTTGACGCAAAGCAACAAAAGCACTGATGCGCAATAATGCCTGTTGCAATTGTTGCCGACAGCCAGTAAATTCTGGCGTTTTCGAGCGCGGGCAAGCCTGGTCAAAGGTTAAACAAATGTTTCTTTGGCCCCTTTTGCACGCCCGTGGGTAATACCGTTTCAATCAGGCATACACTTATGACCGCAACTGCACAGCAGCTTGAATATCTGAAGAACAGCATCCAGAGTATCGAGGATTATCCAAAACCTGGCATTCTTTTCCGCGATGTCACCAGCTTACTGGAAGACCCGAAGGCCTACGCGCTTAGCATTGAACTGCTGACCGAGCGCTACAAAGACGCGGGTATTACCAAAGTGGTAGGGACTGAGGCGCGTGGCTTCCTGTTCGGCGCCCCGGTCGCGCTGGCGCTGGGCGTGGGCTTTGTTCCGGTACGCAAGCCGCGTAAGTTGCCGCGTGAAACCATCGCCGAGACCTATGAGCTGGAGTATGGCACCGATCAGCTGGAGATCCACGTTGACGCCATTAAACCGGGCGATAAAGTGCTGGTGGTTGACGATCTGCTGGCGACCGGCGGCACTATCGACGCCACGGTCAAACTGATCCGCCGACTCGGCGGCGAAGTGCACGATGCCGCTTTCATTATCAATCTCTTCGATCTGGGCGGCGAACAGCGCCTGGAGAAGCTGGGGATCCACTGCTACAGTCTGGTGCCGTTCCCGGGCCACTAAGCAAATCCCTCCACATAGCCTCGCCGATCGGGCGGGGCTGTGATAGCATGACCCCTTCGTGATTTCACCTTCCAGCGTTTCAGAGCCAGCCCATGAGTTATCAGGTCTTAGCCCGTAAATGGCGCCCACAAACCTTTGCTGACGTCGTCGGCCAGGAACATGTGCTGACCGCACTGGCGAACGGCTTGTCGTTAGGGCGCATTCATCACGCTTATCTTTTTTCCGGTACCCGCGGGGTCGGGAAGACCTCCATCGCCCGTCTGCTGGCGAAAGGGTTAAACTGTGAAACCGGCATCACCGCCACCCCCTGCGGCGTGTGCGATAACTGCCGGGAAATTGAACAGGGGCGCTTTGTCGATCTGATTGAGATTGACGCCGCCTCGCGAACCAAAGTCGAAGATACCCGCGATCTGCTGGACAACGTCCAGTACGCGCCGGCCCGCGGCCGCTTTAAGGTCTATCTCATCGACGAAGTCCATATGCTGTCGCGTCACAGCTTCAACGCGTTGTTAAAAACGCTGGAGGAGCCGCCGGCGCACGTCAAATTCCTGCTGGCGACGACGGATCCGCAGAAGCTGCCGGTAACGATCTTATCCCGCTGCCTGCAGTTCCACCTGAAGGCGCTGGACGTTGAACAGATCCGCCATCAGCTGGAGCATATTCTTGGCGAAGAGCAGATTGCCTTTGAGCCCCGCGCGCTGCAGCTGTTGTCGCGGGCGGCCGATGGCAGCCTGCGCGATGCCTTAAGCCTGACCGATCAGGCGATTGCCAGTGGGGAAGGGCAGCTGACGGCCGCATCGGTGAGCACCATGCTCGGCACCCTTGATGACGATCAGGCGCTGTCGCTGATTGAAGCGCTGGTTGCTGCCGACGGCGAGCGGGTCATGGCGGGCGTCAATGACGCCGCCGCACGCGGCGTCGAGTGGGAGGCGCTGCTGGTCGAGATGCAGAGCCTGCTGCACCGCATCGCCATGGTTCAGCTGTCGCCTTCGGCGCTGGGCGCCGACATGGCCGCGGTCGAAGTGCGGATGCGCGAACTGGCGCGAACCGTACCGCCCGGCGACGTTCAGCTCTACTACCAAACGCTGCTGATTGGCCGCAAAGAGCTGCCTTACGCCCCGGACCGGCGGATGGGCGTCGAAATGACGCTGCTGCGTGCCCTGGCGTTTCATCCGCGTAAGCCGCTGCCGGAGCCGGAGGCGCAGCCGGCACAGGCCGCCGCGCCCGCGCCGCGTCAGCCGGTTGCCCCCGCCGCGCCGTCGCCACAGTCGCCGCAGAGTTTGCCGCCGACCACCAGCCAGGTGCTGGCGGCCCGCAGCCACCTGCAGCGCAGCCAGGGAGCAACCACCCCAAAAAAGAGTGAACCGGCAGCCGCTTCCCGCGCGCGGCCGGTGAATAACGCTGCGCTGGAGCGACTGAGTTCGATTACCGAGCGCGTCCAGGCTCGTCCGGCCGCGGCCGCGCTGGAGCAGGCCCCGGCGAAGAAAGAGGCCTATCGCTGGAAGGCGACGACGGTGGTGGAAGAGACCAAAGTCGAAGTCGCCACGCCCAAAGCGCTGAAAAAGGCGCTGGAGCATGAGAAGACGCCGGAGCTGGCGGCCAAGCTCGCCGAAGAAGCGGTCGAGCGCGACAGCTGGGCGGCGGAAGTGAGCCAGCTGGCGGTACCGAAGCTGGTCGAGCAGGTGGCGCTCAACGCGTGGAAAGAGCAGGAGGGCAGCCGCGTCTGTCTGCATCTGCGTCCCAGCCAGCGCCACCTCAATTCCGCCAGCGCGCAGCAAAAGCTGGCTGAAGCGCTGGGGGTGTTGTACGGTACGCCGGTTGAATTGACCATCGTGGAAGACGATAATCCCGCGATGCGTACGCCGCTGGAGTGGCGGCAGGCTATTTATGAAGAGAAGCTCGCGCAGGCGCGCGAAGCCATTATCGCGGATAATAACATTCAGACCCTGCGTCGTTTCTTCGACGCCGATCTGGATGAAGAGAGTATTCGCCCCATTTGAATGCCAGTCTGACTGGCATTCAGTACCTTTAACGATGACTGACTGAGAGAGAAGCCTATGTTTGGTGGAAAAGGCGGCCTGGGTAACCTGATGAAGCAGGCCCAGCAGATGCAAGAGAAAATGCAGAAGATGCAGGAAGAGATCGCTCAGCTGGAAGTAACCGGCGAATCCGGCGCGGGTCTGGTGAAAGTGACCATTAACGGCGCGCACAACTGCCGCCGTGTGGAGATCGACCCAAGCCTGCTGGAAGACGACAAAGAGATGCTCGAAGATCTGGTGGCTGCCGCGTTCAACGACGCCGCGCGCCGTATCGAAGAGACCCAGAAAGAGAAGATGGCTTCCGTTTCTGCCGGTATGCAACTGCCGCCAGGCTTCAAGATGCCGTTCTGATGCAAACCAGCCCGCTGTTAACTCAGCTTATGGAAGCGCTGCGCTGTCTGCCGGGCGTCGGCCCGAAGTCAGCGCAGCGCATGGCGTTTACCCTGCTGCAGCGCGATCGCAGCGGCGGGATGCGCCTGGCGCAGGCGCTGACGCGTGCGATGTCGGAGATCGGCCACTGCGCCGATTGCCGCACCTTCACCGAGCAGGAGGTGTGCAATATCTGCAGCAACCCGCGTCGCCAGGAAAACGGCCAGATCTGTGTGGTAGAGAGTCCGGCGGACATCTATGCCATTGAGCAGACCGGGCAGTATTCCGGCCGCTACTTCGTGCTGATGGGGCACCTGTCGCCGCTCGACGGCATCGGGCCTGATGACATCGGGCTCGATCGCCTGGAGCAACGGCTGGAGGCGGAGTCGATCACCGAGGTGATCCTCGCCACCAACCCGACCGTTGAGGGCGAGGCGACGGCCAACTACATCGCAGAGCTGTGCGCGCAGTATGGCGTCGACGCCAGCCGAATCGCCCACGGCGTGCCGGTGGGCGGCGAGCTGGAGATGGTCGACGGCACCACGCTGTCCCACTCCCTGGCCGGTCGCCACAAGATTACTTTCTGAACAAATGGAGGCGGCCTTCGCCGCCTCCGCTTGAAAAATTTCCCCGCTGTCCCCATCTCCCACTCAACGGTTTTTTACCCATTTAAAATGGCATTGTTGAGGTTGAATCAGATGAAAGGACAAGAAACTCGTGGTTTTCAGTCAGAAGTAAAGCAGCTTCTGCACCTGATGATCCATTCCCTCTATTCCAACAAAGAAATCTTTCTGCGTGAGCTGATTTCCAACGCCTCTGATGCGGCCGATAAGCTGCGTTTCCGCGCGCTGTCGCAGCCGGATTTGTATGAGGGAGACGGCGAGCTGCGCGTGCGGGTTTCGTTTGATAAAGACAACCGCACCCTGACCATCGCCGATAACGGTATCGGTATGAACCGGGAAGAGGTTATCGACCATCTCGGCACCATCGCCAAATCCGGCACCAAAGCGTTCCTCGAATCGATGGGTTCCGACCAGGCGAAGGATAGCCAGCTGATCGGTCAGTTCGGCGTCGGCTTCTATTCGGCCTTCATCGTGGCGGACAAAGTGACCGTGCGTACCCGTGCGGCGGGCGACAAGCCGGAAAACGGCGTGTTCTGGGAATCCGCCGGCGAAGGCGAATATACCGTAGCTGATATCACCAAAGCCGATCGCGGCACCGAAATCACCCTGCATCTGCGCGAAGGCGAAGATGATTTCCTCAACGACTGGCGCGTGCGCTCTATCATCAGCAAGTATTCCGACCATATCGCGCTGCCGGTTGAGATTGAAAAACGGGAAGAGAAAGACGGCGAAACCGTGATTTCGTGGGAAAAAATCAACAAGGCGCAGGCCCTGTGGACCCGCAGCAAATCCGAAGTTAACGACGACGAATACAAAGAGTTTTATAAGCATATCGCTCACGACTACAGCGACCCGCTGACCTGGAGCCACAACCGCGTGGAAGGTAAGCAGGAGTACACCAGCCTGCTGTATATCCCGTCGCAGGCGCCGTGGGATATGTGGAACCGCGATCATAAACACGGCCTGAAGCTGTACGTCCAGCGTGTGTTCATCATGGACGACGCCGAGCAGTTTATGCCGAACTACCTGCGCTTCGTGCGCGGCCTGATCGATTCCAACGATCTGCCGCTGAACGTCTCCCGTGAAATCCTGCAGGACAGCAGCGTGACCCGCAACCTGCGCACCGCGCTGACCAAACGCGCGCTGCAGATGCTGGATAAGCTGGCGAAAGACGACGCTGAAAAATATCAAACCTTCTGGAAACAGTTCGGCCTGGTGCTGAAAGAGGGCCCGGCGGAAGATCCGAGCAACCAGGAAGCGATCGCCAAACTGCTGCGTTTCGCGACCACCCATACCGACTCCTCCGCGCAGACCGTGTCGCTGGAAGAGTATGTCTCACGCATGAAAGAAGGTCAGGAGAAGATCTACTACATCACAGCCGACAGCTATGCGGCGGCGAAGAGCAGCCCGCACCTTGAGCTGCTGCGTAAGAAAGGGATCGAAGTGCTGCTGCTCTCCGATCGCATCGACGAGTGGATGATGAGCTACCTGACCGAGTTCGACGGCAAAGCGTTCCAGTCTGTCGCTAAAGCCGACGAGTCGCTGGACAAGCTGGCGGATGAAGTAGACGAGTCCACCAAAGAAGCCGAAAAAGCGCTGGAGCCGTTCGTTGAGCGGGTGAAAAACCTGCTTGGCGACCGGGTGAAAGAGGTACGTCTGACCCATCGTCTGACCGACACCCCGGCGATTGTCACCACCGACGCCGACGAGATGAGCACTCAGATGGCGAAGCTGTTCGCGGCAGCGGGCCAGGCGGCGCCGGAAGTGAAATACATCTTCGAACTGAACCCGGCGCATCAGCTGGTGAAACGCGCGGCCGATACCCAGGACGACGCGCAGTTCGGCGAATGGGTGGAACTGCTGCTGGATCAGGCGCTGCTGGCCGAGCGCGGCACGCTGGAAGATCCGAACCAGTTTATCCGCCGTATGAACCAGCTGCTGGCTTCCTGACGCGAACCTGAACGAGTAGCCCGGCCGAGCGACGAGACGCCGGGAACGGGATAAATGCCCCGTCTGAGCGATGTGCTCAGGCGGGGCATTTCACATTGGATTGCATAAAATATCTCACCATTAACCGTTTCAGCCGCACCGCCTTCCTTGAGCCATCGCCGTTCTGGTGGTATGGTTTAGCGTTTTTGAAAAATTGAATCGACTTTTGAGGGGATTTTCGTAATGCGTATTATTCTGCTTGGCGCTCCGGGCGCGGGTAAAGGAACTCAGGCTCAGTTCATCATGGAGAAATACGGTATTCCGCAAATCTCCACCGGCGATATGCTGCGCGCGGCGGTAAAATCCGGCTCTGAGCTCGGTAAGCAAGCGAAAGACATTATGGACGCTGGCAAGCTGGTGACCGATGAGCTGGTCATCGCGCTGGTGAAAGAGCGTATCGCCCAGGAAGATTGCCGTAACGGCTTCCTGCTGGACGGCTTCCCGCGGACCATTCCGCAGGCTGACGCCATGAAAGAGGCGGGCATTACCGTTGATTACGTGCTGGAATTCGACGTGCCGGACGAACTGATCGTCGACCGCATCGTTGGCCGTCGCGTCCACGCGGCATCCGGTCGCGTATACCACATCAAATTCAATCCGCCGAAGGTGGAAGGTAAAGACGACGTGACCGGCGAAGAGCTGACCACCCGTAAAGACGATCAGGAAGAGACCGTGCGTAAGCGTCTGGTAGAATACCATCAGATGACAGCGCCGCTGATCGGCTACTACACCAAAGAAGCGCAGGCGGGCAACACCAAATACGCCAAAGTCGACGGCACCAAAGCGGTAGCTGACGTGCGCGCCGAACTGGAAAAAATCCTCGGCTGATAAAGCCTTTTCTCATCCTGCTGCGGCAGGATGAGAACTCCTCTCATTTCTACCTTTTGCTATGATTGGTTCCGTTTAGCGCCATTTCAGCTACAATTGGCTGCGATTCAAATGGTTAAGAGGCGGTAATGCATCAGACGAAAACAGGTATCTTGCTGGCCAATTTAGGCACTCCCGATGCGCCCACCCCCGGGGCGGTGAAGCGCTATCTGCGACAATTCCTCAGCGACAAACGGGTGGTGGATACGTCTCGTCTGCTATGGTGGCCGCTGCTGCGCGGCGTCATACTGCCGATTCGCTCCCCGCGCGTGGCGAAGCTCTATCAGTCCGTGTGGATGGAAGAGGGATCGCCGCTGATGGTGTATAGTCGTCGCCAGCAGCAGGCGCTGGCTGCCAGGCTGCCGGATACCCCGGTGGCGCTGGGCATGAGTTATGGTTCACCGTCACTGGCCAGCGCGGTGGATGACTTACTGGCGCAGGGGGTGGAGCACATCGTGGTGCTGCCGCTGTATCCGCAATATTCCTGCTCGACGGTGGCCGCCGTCTGGGACGAACTGGCGCGGATTCTGGCGAAAAAGCGCGCCATTCCGGGTATCTCGTTTATTCGCGACTATGCCGAACATCCGGACTATATCCATGCGCTGGCGGCCAGCGTGCGCGCTTCCTTCGCGGTGCATGGGGAACCGGATCTGCTGCTGCTCTCCTATCATGGGATCCCGCAGCGCTATGCCAACCAGGGCGATGATTATCCTCAGCGCTGTCGCGATACGACGCGGGAACTGGTTTCCGCGCTGGGGCTGCCGCCGGAGCGGGTGATGATGACTTTCCAGTCGCGCTTTGGCCGGGAACCCTGGCTGACGCCGTACACCGATGAAACGCTAAAGATGCTCGGCGAGAAAGGGACGAAGCATATTCAGGTGCTGTGCCCGGGGTTTGCCGCCGACTGTCTCGAAACGCTGGAAGAAATCGCCGTCCAGAACCGGGAAATATTCCTCGAAGCAGGCGGCAAGCAATATGAATATATTCCGGCGCTTAATGCGGACGCAGCGCATATTGAGATGATGGTCAATCTGACGGCGCCTTATCGCTGATCGCGCGCAGGGCGGGGAATATGCTACTATTTCCCGCTTGTTCCCTGTTATTTAAGCGCCACTATGAAATTTCCCGGTAAACGCAAATCTAAACACTATTTTCCCGTTAACGCCCGCGATCCGCTGCTGCAGCAAATTCAGCCGGAGAATGAATCCAGCGTCTCCTGGGTGGTCGGTATCGACCAGACGCTGGTGGATATCGAAGCGAAAGTGGATGAGGCGTTTATCGTGCGCTACGGCCTGAGCGCGGGCCATTCGCTGGTGATTGAAGATGACGTCGCCGAGGCGCTGTACCAGGAGCTGGTGCGCAACAATCTCATTACCCATCAGTTTGCCGGCGGCACCATCGGCAATACCATGCACAACTACTCGGTGCTGGCGGACGATCGCTCGGTGCTGCTTGGCGTGATGTGCAGCAATATCGAAATCGGCGGCTATGCCTATCGTTACCTGTGCAATACCTCCAGCCGCACCGATCTGAACTATCTGCAGGGCGTCGACGGCGCCATTGGCCGCTGCTTTACCCTGATCGGTGACAGCGGCGAGCGCACCTTCGCCATCAGCCCGGGCCACATGAACAAGCTGCGTCCGGAAAGCATTCCGGAAGCGGTGATCGCCGGCGCCTCGGCGCTTGTGCTGACCTCTTACCTGGTCCGCTGCAAGCCGGGCGAGCCGATGCCGGACGCCACGATGAAGGCTATTGAGTATGCCAAAAAGCACGATGTGCCGGTGGTGTTAACCCTCGGAACCAAATACGTGATTGCCGATAACCCGGCGTGGTGGCAGGAGTTCCTGCAGGAGCATGTCTCTATTCTGGCAATGAACGAAGAGGAAGGGGAAGCGCTGACCGGCTTTGCCGATCCGCTGTCAGCGGCGAATAAGGCGCTGGACTGGGTCGACCTGGTGCTGTGCACCGCCGGCCCGGCGGGCCTGTATATGGCGGGCTTCACTGAAGAAGAGGCGAAGCGTAAAACCCAGCATCCGCTGCTGCCGGGGGCGATCCCGGAGTTTAACCAGTTTGAATTCAGCCGCGCGATGCGTCACCAGGATTGCGTTAATCCGCTGCGCATATATTCCCATATCGCTCCCTATATGGGCGGCCCCGAGAAGATCATGAACACCAACGGCGCAGGCGACGGCGCGCTGGCGGCGCTGCTGCATGACATCACCGCCAATAACTACCACCGCAATAACGTCCCCAACTCCAGCAAGCACAAATGCAAATGGCTGACCTACTCCTCGCTGGCGCAGGTGTGTAAATATGCCAACCGCGTGAGCTATCAGGTGCTGAACCAGCACTCGCCGCGTTTAACCCGCGGCCTGCCGGAGCGTGAGGACAGCCTGGAAGAGGCGTACTGGGATCGGTAAGCGCGTCCCTCTCCCGGCGGGGAGAGGGCAGTACATCAGCCGGTGACCACTTCGCCGGCCGGTGGCGTTTCCAGAAGCCGCAGCATGGCGCGGGCAATTTCCCGTTCGCCCATCACCACCTGATTGGCTCCGCGATCGATAATGTAGTCCACTTCGTCATCATAATGGGCGCGGGCGATAATCTCGATATTCGGACATTTTTCCCGTGCGGAAGCGACAATCTCTCCGGCCTCGTAGCCGTTAGGGATTGTCAGCAGCAGCCAGCGGGCGCAATCGAGATGCGCCAGCTCCATGATCTCTTCATTGGCGGCATTGCCGAGCACCGCGCTGATCCCGCGCTCGCGTAGCTCATCCACGCGGGTGCGCGAGGTTTCAACCACCACCAGCGGGATCCCCTGGGCCATCAGCTTCTCGCCCAGCAGGCTGCCGACGCGGCCGAAGCCGACCAACAGCGCGTGGTTGCAGATATCGACCGGCACCTGCTTCTCGTCTTCCAGGACCTCTTCCAGCGTCTGCTCGTCGAGGGTTTCGGTTTTATCGAGATATTTTTCCAGCAGGGTAAACAGCACCGGGTTGAGCATAATTGAGATGATCGCCCCGGCCAGCACCAGATTTTGTCCGGCCTGCGGCAGCAGGTTAAGCGCCATTCCCAGGCCGGCGAGAATAAAGGCAAACTCGCCAATCTGCGCCAGGCTGGCGGCGATGGTCAGCGCGGTGCGCGGCGAGTGACCAAACATCCGCACAAGGAAAAAGGCGGCTGCGGATTTACCAAAGATAATAATCGCCAGCGTCGCCAGCACCGCCAGCGGCTGTTGGACCAGCACCATCGGGTCAAACAGCATGCCGACGGAGACGAAGAACAGCACCGCGAAGGCGTCGCGCAGCGGCAGGGTGTCATGGGCGGCGCGGTGGCTGAGCTCGGATTCGTTAAGCACCATGCCGGCAAAGAAGGCGCCGAGGGCAAAAGAGACATCAAACAGCTCCACGGCGCCGAAGGCGATGCCCAGCGCCAGGGCCAGCACCGACAGAGTGAACAGCTCGCGTGAGCCGGTGGCGGCGCTGCGCGACATGATCCACGGCACCAGCCGGCGGCCGACCAGCATCATAATGGCGATAAAGGCCACCACTTTGCCAATGGTGATCCCGAGGTCGAGGGCCAGGGACGCGAAGCCGACGTTGCCTTTCTCCGCCATACCGGCAATCGCTGGCAGCAGGACCAGCGTCAGGACCATCACCAGGTCTTCCACAATCAGCCAGCCGATGGCGATTTGCCCGCGCTGGCTGTCAATCAGTTGTCGTTCCTCCAGCGCGCGCAGCAGCACTACGGTACTGGCGGTGGAGAGGCACAGGCCAAAGACGATGCCGGTCATCAGCGACCAGCCGAGGGCGGCGGAGAGCGCCATACCCAGCAGCGTCGCCACGGCTATCTGGGCGATAGCCCCGGGGATGGCGATCGATTTTACCGCCATCAGGTCTTTAAGTGAGAAATGCAGCCCGACGCCGAACATCAGCAGAATGACGCCAAGTTCCGCCAGTTCCGGAGCCAGTTTGGTGTCAGCAACAAAGCCAGGGGTGAAAGGTCCGGCCAGCACGCCCGCTAAGAGATATCCCACCAGAGGAGAAATACGTAGCTTATTGGCAATCATGCCGAGAATAAAGGCGAGCACGAGGCCGCCGACAATGGTGGTGATAAGCGGTGTTGCGTGGTGCATTCCGTCTCCTTTCCAGTGGTGTATCGGTCCATTTTGCTACCCTGTCCGGGTAATAGTTTATGACAAAAACGTTCACTTTGTTTATGAATAATTCTTGAGTTGTGCAAAAAAATGCAATTAGCCGATGAAAAGGCACAGAAGGGAAAATGGCGGGGGGAAATCGTGGAACAGGCTGATGACACAAGGGTTAACGGCGGCCAGGGTTGCACTTTGGCCGCCGAATAATCAGGCTTTTTGCCGGTTATCAGGAAGGAATATCGTCAGGAATCCCAGCAGCGGCAGGAAGGCGCAGATTTTATAAACCAGATCGATGCTGGTATGGTCCGCCAGCAGGCCTAACACCGCGGCGCCAAGGCCGCCCATGCCAAAGGCGAAGCCGAAAAACAGGCCAGAAACCATGCCGATGCGTCCCGGCAGCAGTTCCTGCGCATAGACCAGAATAGCGGAAAAGGCCGAGGCGAGGATAAAACCAATGATCACCGTTAAAATCCCCGTCCATTCAAGGCTGGCGTAGGGTAAAACAAGGGTGAAAGGCGCTACGCCGAGGATAGAGCCCCAAATCACATATTTACGCCCAATTTTATCGCCAACAGGCCCGCCAATTACCGTCCCGGCAGCCACTGCGAACAGGAAGGTAAACAGATGAAGCTGAGCGTTTTGCACCGTTAAGCCGAATTTATGCATCAGATAAAAGGTGTAATAGCTACTAATGCTCGCCATATAGAAATATTTCGAGAAAATCAGCATCAGCAGAATGCCTACCGCCAGAATAACCTTCTTGCGCGGCAGCGGATTAACGATGGCCGGTTTCGGTTTGCCCTTATTCATTCGATGCTGCGCGGCATACCAGCGGCTGATTTGCGACAGCACGACAATAGCCAGCAGAGCGGCCAGCACAAACCAGGCGACGTTGCCTTTGCCGTACGGGGCGATGATCACCGCCGCCAGCAATGGGCCAAGCGAGCTGCCGAAATTGCCGCCCACCTGGAACAGCGACTGGGCCAGGCCGTGACGGCCGCCGGAGGCCATCCGCGCCACGCGGGATGATTCCGGATGGAAAACCGAGGAGCCAGTACCTACCAGCGCGGCGGCCAGCAGCACCATGCCGAAGCTACCGGCCAGCGCGAGGAGAATCAAACCGCAGAGGGTGAAGCACATGCCCACCGGCAGCGACCACGGCATCGAGCGTTTATCGGTGATGTAGCCAATCACCGGCTGGAATAGCGATGAGGTGAGCTGGAAGGTCAGGGTGATCATGCCGATCTGCACGAAGGTAAGGGAGAACTCCGCCTGCAGCAGCGGGTAGATAGCGAGAATAAGCGACTGGATCATATCGTTAAGCAAATGGGACAGGCTGATCGCGCCTAAGATGCCAAACGAGGTGCGTGCTTTTTGCGGCGGCGCAGCGGGGCCGGACAAGGGTTGAGCGGTCTGATTGATTGCCATAGGTTCACGTCACTTTTTTATATAGCTTTCGTCTTTTGTCCGCCATGGCGACTGCCCTGATTTTCCCGGCTACTGCATGGGAAATATGACGAACGGGCTGACGCAATGCCATACAACGCGAAGGCGTATAGAGGATGCAGGTAGAATTATTATCCGACTAACATACCTGTTGATAAGGTTTGAAGGAAGTCGCAATTCTGAAAACATATTTGTCAACGCGACTCACTCGCTATACTTTCGGCACTTGGGATTAAGTCAGGGAGTGAAGCATGCATTATTTCAAACACAGCGTAGCGCTGGCGCTATTCGCCGCTTTATCGCTGGGCAGCCTGTCGGCACAGGCCTATGAGCAGGATAAAACCTATAAAATTACCATCCTGCACACCAACGATCACCACGGCCATTTCTGGCGCAATGACTACGGCGAATATGGCCTGGCGGCGCAGAAAACGCTGGTCGATGGCATCCGGAAAGAGGTGGCGGCGGAAGGGGGAAGCGTCCTGCTGTTATCCGGCGGCGATATTAATACCGGCGTACCGGAGTCTGATTTACAGGATGCAGAGCCCGATTTTCGCGGCATGAACCTGATCGGCTACGACGCGATGGCGGTGGGAAACCATGAATTCGATAATCCGCTGAGCGTACTGCGCCAGCAGGAAAAGTGGGCTAAGTTCCCGTTCCTGTCGGCCAATATTTATCAGAAAAGCACCGGCGAACGGCTGTTCAAACCCTGGGCGTTGTTTAAGCGCGGTGGGCTGAAAATCGCGGTGATTGGCTTAACCACCGACGATACGGCCAAGATTGGCAATCCGGAATATTTCACCGATATTGAATTCCGCAAACCGGCGGAAGAGGCGAAGCTGGTTATCCAGGAGCTGCAGCAGAATGAAAAGCCGGACGTGATCCTGGCCACCACCCATATGGGCCATTACGACAATGGCAACCACGGCTCTAATGCGCCGGGCGATGTTGAAATGGCGCGGAGTTTACCTGCGGGATCGCTGGCGATGATCGTCGGCGGTCACTCGCAGGATCCGGTATGCATGGCGGCGGAAAATAAAAAGCAGGTCGATTATGTGCCAGGCACCCCGTGCGCTCCGGATCGTCAGAACGGCATCTGGATCGTCCAGGCGCATGAGTGGGGCAAATACGTCGGCCGCGCCGATTTTGAGTTCCGCAACGGCGAGATGAAGCTGGTGCACTATCAGCTGATCCCGGTCAACCTGAAGAAAAAAGTGACTTACGATAACGGCCAAAGCGAGCGGGTGCTGTATACGCCGCAGATCGCCGAGAACCCGCAGATGATGTCGCTGCTGACGCCGTTCCAGAACAAAGGCAAGGCGCAGCTGCAGGTCAAAATCGGCAGCGTGAATGGTCATCTGGAGGGCGACCGCAGTAAAGTGCGCTTTGTGCAGACCAATATGGGCCACCTGCTGCTGGCGGCGCAAATGGCGCGCAGCAACGCGGATTTCGCGGTGATGAGCGGCGGCGGGATCCGCGACTCCATTGAGGCGGGGGATATCACCTACAAAGATGTGATGAAGGTCCAGCCGTTCGGCAATGTGCTGACCTATGTCGATATGAACGGCAAGGAGGTAGTGGATTACCTGACCGCCGTCGCGCAGATGAAGCCGGATTCCGGCGCTTATCCGCAGTTTGCCAACGTCAGTTTCGTGGCCAAAGACGGTAAGCTGAACGATCTGAAAATCAGAGGCGAACCGGTGGATCCGGCGAAGACCTATCGGATGGCGACGCTGAGCTTTAACGCCACCGGCGGCGATGGCTATCCGAACATCGCCGATAAACCCGGGTATGTGAATACCGGCTTTATCGATGCCGAAGTGCTGAAAGAGTATATCGAGAAGAACTCGCCGCTGGATGCCGCCGCCTATGAGCCGAAAGGCGAGGTGAGCTGGCAGTAAGCCTGGGCTTCAGGTTGGCTATTTCCCCGGTGGCGCTACGCTTACCGGGGCTACAAGTTGGGTATCCCGGATAAGGCGCGTGCGCCGCTATCCGGGATCGTTTTATCAATCGCGGCGGGCGATATCGGCGAACTTCGCATCGAGAAGCTGCGCCAGATCGCTGGCCGCCAGCTCAATATCCAGCCCGCGTTTGCCGCCGGAAATATAGATGGTGGCAAATTCCTGCGCCGGGGCGTCAATCACCGTCGGCAGGCGCTTCTTCTGCCCCAGCGGACTGATGCCGCCCACCAGATAGCCGGTGATACGCTGCGCCACCATCGGGTCGGCCATGTCGACTTTCTTAGCGCCCAGCGCTTTCGCCACTTTCTTCAAATCCAGCTGCCCGGCGACCGGAGTGACGGCCACCGCCAGATGCTTCATATCGCCGTTCACGGCGACCAGCAAGGTCTTGTAAACCTGGTCGGCATTGAGGCCGAGCTTGCGCACCACTTCATCTCCGAAGTTGGTCTCATTGGGATCGTGATCGTAACTGTGGATCTGAAAGGAAATTTTGTTTTTTTCGAGTAATTTAACGGCGGGAGTCATAGCTATCCTTCTTACCAACCGGTTTTGCGTGACGTCAGAATACGCCCGCAGGTTGTCTAAAAAATAGTACCATCTTGCGCAATAGTGTTGGCAGTGATGGTCACTTTGAGCGACAATCAGACGATCCGGGATGCAAATCCCGGGATAATAATAATGATGAAATTCCTCTTTGACGGGCCAATAGCAATATTGGCCATTTTTTTTATGTCAGCATATCCGGCAGATTCCCTTCGCCATACAGGTGCAGCGCGCCGACGGCAACCACGTAGCGCCCCGGCGGCAAGGCCAGCAGCGTCTCGCGCCAGGCGAGGTTGCGCTGGTGCATCAGCACATCATATAAAGACTGGCTAAAGGTCGTCGGCAGCGATACCGCGCCGCGCGACGGCGGTTGCTCCAGCCACCAGCCGATCATGACCTGCAGTAAACGGGCGTTGGTGCGCCAGTGGGTCAGCGTATCCTCCAGCAGCGCCATCCCCCCGTCGGGCAGATCGCGCAGCAGCGCGATTTGGCTGTCGGCGCCTTCCAGCTCCATCACCGCTATGTTGCTCTCGCGGGCGGCCATCAGCAACTGATAATCGATGCCGTAATCCGGTCGCAGCCCCAGCTTCTGCGCCTGGGTGGCCTGCAGGACCATCGCCACCTGCCACAGCGGCTGGCTGTCGAACAGCCCGACCGACAGGCCCAGCTCGCCGGCTCGCGCCTCTAGCTCGCTCAGCTGCGCATCGCTCAGGCGTTCCGCCAGCGGTGGGTAAGTGGGGAGATTGCTAAACGGGGTTTCATTGCCGCTGATATCGGCCTCGACGATTAACGCATCGGCCTGGCGTATTTTTTTCAGAAGCTTCGCCGGCGGCGGCGCCATGTCGCGGGTGCCCATATGGATACTGCCGACGAGGTGCAAATAGCGTTCGCCGGGCAGGACGATATCCATCGCAGGCCAGGAATAAGACGAGCCGACGGCGGCTCGCCACAGCATTTTTATCCGGTTTAACAGGCCCATACGCGCTCCGAAGTGTGAGGACTTCATGCTAGCGCATATGGTGATACACGTCACCCTTCCGGCGGGCTTTTCTTGTCCCGGCAAAAAAACGGGCGCCGAACAACGTCGGCGCCCGTTTCATCTGACGGCGTTTACTCTTTTGGTTTAAAGCGCAGCAAGCGGTTGGCGTTACTCACCACGGTGATCGACGACAGCGCCATCGCCGCGCCGGCGACCACCGGGTTGAGCAGGGTGCCGGTCAGCGGCCAGAGGATCCCGGCGGCAATCGGGATACCCAGCGAGTTGTAGACAAACGCGCCCAGCAGGTTCTGCTTCATATTGCGTAACGTTGCTTTCGAAATCGCCAGCGCATCGGCCACGCCGTGAAGACTATGGCGCATCAGGGTGATCGCCGCGGTTTCAATAGCGACATCGCTGCCGCCGCCCATGGCGATCCCGACATCCGCCTGGGCCAGCGCCGGGGCGTCGTTAATCCCATCGCCAACCATCGCCACTTTGTGCCCCTGGCTCTGCAGACGCTTAATGGCATCGGCTTTACCGTCCGGCAGCACGCCGGCGATCACTTCATCAATGCCGGCTTCTTTGGCGATAGCCTTCGCGGTGGTGGGGTTATCCCCGGTAAGCATCACCAGCCGGTAGCCCTGCCGATGCAAACGCGCCAGGGCGTCGACGCTGTCTTCGCGCAGCGGGTCGCGGATGGCGAACAGCGCGGCGGCCTGACCATCCACCGCCAGCAGCACCGGCGTGGCGCCGCGTGAGGCCTGGGCTGTCATCTCGCTTTCCACCTCGGCGGTATTGATATGCTGCTCGTTGAGCAGCGCCTGGTTACCGAGCAGCAGACGATGACCTTCCGCCTCGCCGCTGACGCCAAGGCCGCGCAGGGTGCGGAAGCCGCTGACTTCCGGCAATGGGCCGTCGGCAGCTTTATCAAGGATCGCTCGCGCCAGCGGATGGCTTGAGCCCTGCTCCAGCGCGGCGGCAAGACGCAGCGCGGTATGCTCATCAACGCCAGCGAAAGTTTTCACTGCCACCACCTGCGGCTTGCCTTCGGTCAGGGTGCCGGTTTTATCGAACACCAGGGTGTCGAGTTCACTGGCGCGCTGTAGCGCATCGGCATCGCGCACCAGCACGCCGTACTCCGCCGCCCGGCCAACGCCGGAGATAATCGACATCGGCGTCGCCAGGCCTAAGGCGCACGGACAGGCGATAATCAGTACCGTGGTGGCAATGACCAGGGTATAGACGATCTGCGGCGCCGGGCCGAAGAAGTACCAGATCGCAGCGCTGATCAGCGCAATGACGACCACCGCCGGAACAAATACGGCGGAGATTTTATCCGCCAGCTGGCCGATCTCCGGTTTGCTGCTCTGCGCCTGGCGCACCATGCGGATAATTCTTGCCAGCGTGGTCTGGCTGCCGACGGCGCTGGCGGTAAACAGCACGCTGCCATCCTGCACCACGGTCCCGGCGTGAATGGCGTCGCCATCGCCTTTTTGCTGCGGCACCGGTTCGCCGGTGAGCATCGCTTCATCAAACCAGGCTTCGCCCTGGCTTATCACGCCGTCGACCGGGACGCGGTCGCCGGTAGTCAGGCGCAGCGTCATGCCCGCCTGAACTTCCGCGAGCGGCAGATCTTTCTCGCCCTCGGGCGTGACGACCCGCGCCGAAGGCGGCGTCAGGTCGAGCAGTTTTTCCAGCGCTTTCGAGGAGCGCTGACGCGCGCGGGCCTCCAGCATATGGCCGAGGTTAATCAGGCCGATAATCATCGCGCTGGCTTCGTAATAGAGATGGCGGGCTTCCATCGGGAACCACTGCGGCCACAGGTTGACGCTCATCGAGTACAGCCAGGCGACGCCGGTGCCGAGCGCCACCAGCGTATCCATGGTGGCGGTGCCGTTTTTCAGGCTTTTCCACGCGCTGCGGTAGAAGTGGCCGCCGGCGAAGACCATGACGGCGAGGGTGACAAGGCCGATAACCAGCCACAGCGAACGGTTGTCGTCGCTGACCATCATGTTATCGCCGATCATGCCCCAGACCATCACCGGCACGCCGACCAGCAGGGCGACAATCGCCTGCCAGCGAAAACGTTTCATCGTCGCGAGGGCGGTTTCCTGCTGGCGTTCGCGGCGTTGCAGATCGTCTTCGATCGCCTCCGCGCCATAGCCGGCTTTCTCCACCGCCTGCACTAATTCAGCGGCGGACGCACTGCCCATCACCAGCGCCGTGCGTTCCGCCAGGTTTACCCGCGCCTGTGAGACGCCCGGCACCGCGGCAAGCGCGTTTTGTACCCGGGAGACGCAGCTGGCGCAGCTCATGCCGTTGATCAGCAGCTGTTGACTGTCATCTTCGTCATGGGCTGCCGGAAGCTCAGGAGTGGCCGCTGTCAGTGCTTCCGACGGGATTGATGATTCTGCCAGCGGTTTAGCCTTTGGGTGGCTGAGCTCCGCGCCGTATCCGGCTTGTTTAACGGTATCAATCAGCGCTTGCGCGCTGGCGCTGCCCGTCACATGGGCTTCAGTGAGGGTGACTTCCGCTTGCTCAACGTCAGGACGCTGCTCCAGACTCTCTTTCACGCGTTTGACGCAGTGGCCGCAGGAGAGGCCATCCAGCGTCAGGTCGATAGTGTTAGACATAAATAACTCCTGAATAATTTTCCGGTCAACGATTGACCAGACCCACTCTTTCATCGAGTATTAAGAAGGTTAAACCTTCCAGCAAGGGGAAGGTCAAGGAGAAAAAATGAATATCAGCGATGTGGCGAAAAAAACCGGCTTAACCAGCAAAGCGATTCGTTTTTATGAAGAGAAGGGGCTGGTGACGCCGCCGTTGCGGAGCGAAAACGGCTACCGCACCTATAGTCAGCAGCATCTCGATGAGCTGACGCTGCTGCGCCAGGCGCGGCAGGTGGGGTTTAACCTGGAAGAGTGCCGCGAACTGGTGGCCCTGTTCAACGACCCGTCGCGGCACAGCGCCGATGTGAAAAAACGCACGCTGGAGAAAGTGGCGGATATCGAGAACCATATCCGCGAGCTGCAAAATATGCGCGCGCACCTGCTGGCGCTGGCCGAATCCTGCCCCGGCGACGACAGCGCGGAGTGCCCGATTATCGATAATCTTTCCGGCTGCTGCCATCGCAAGGCGCAGGCTTAACGGACGGCGGGTCTGATTCGTAGCGTAATCCCTTCTACGGCAATCACTTCAACCTTGCTGCCCGCCGCGAAGTCTTCATCGGCAATCACCGGCCAGGAGCTGTCGCCCACGCGGACGTGGCCGCGGCCGTTCACCAGCGGGGCATCCAGCGTCAGGCGGCGGCCCACCAGTTGCTGCCCGCGCTGGTTGAGCTGGGCATCGGCCGGGTGCTGCGTTTTGACGCGCTTGCGCAGCCATTTCGACCACAGCCACGCCGCCAGCAGGGTGAGAACGGCAAACAGCGTGCCTTGCCATTCCCAGCTCAGCGGCAGGAGCCAGGTCAGGGCGCCGGTCACCACGCCGGCGACGCCGCTCCACAGCAGGTATCCGCTGCCGCCCAGCATCTCGGCCGCCAGCAGCAGCCCGCCGAGGCTTAGCCAGAACAGATGGGGGTGTGCGAGGATCATGCCGATCATGATTTTTTCCGATCGCCAGCGCCTTCTTTGATCAGCTCGCTGATCCCGGCGATCGATCCCATCAGGCTGCTGGCATCCAGCGGCATCAATACCACTTTGCTGTTGTTAGCGGCGCCAATCTGCTGCAGCGCATCGGTGTATTTCTGCGCCACGAAGTAGTTGATCGCCTGAATATCGCCCGAGGCGATCGCCGAGGAGACCATTTGGGTGGCGCGGGCTTCCGCTTCGGCGGACCGTTCGCGAGCCTCCGCCTGCAGGAACGCGGACTGCCGTTCGCCCTCGGCCTTGAGGATCTGCGACTGCTTTTCCCCTTCCGCTTTCAGAATTTCCGCCTGTCGCACCCCTTCGGCCTCAAGGATGTACGCGCGTTTGGTACGTTCGGCTTTCATCTGGGCGTTCATCGAGGCGATAAGCTCCGCCGGCGGGCGAACGTCGCGAATTTCGACGCGGGTGATTTTCACCCCCCACGGGTTGGTGGCGTCGTCAACGATATGCAGCAGGCGGGTGTTAATGCTGTCGCGCTGGGAGAGCATTTCGTCCAGCTCCATTGAGCCGAGCACGGTACGGATGTTGGTCATCGTCAGGTTGACGATCGCCTGCTCAAGATTGCTGACCTCGTAGGCGGCCTTTGGCGCGTCGATCACCTGAATAAAACAGACCGCGTCGATGGTGACGTTGGCGTTATCCCGGGAGATAACCTCCTGCGAGGGGATATCGAGCACCTGCTCCATCATGTTCACTTTGCGGCCGATACGGTCCATAAACGGCACGACTAAGCTTAATCCCGGCTGCAGCGTCTGGGTAAAACGCCCGAAGCGCTCCACCGTCCACTGGTAGCCCTGCGGGACAATTTTCACCGCCGCGGCCACAATAACCAGCGCGACGAAAATAAGGATAGGAATAAAAATTAGCATCAAAAACCTCCTGTCTTGTTGCCTGGCGGGGCGCTACAAGGAAATAGCGCATGTTTAAACTGAGTATATCTTTCTCCTCATCCTGGAGAAAGGAAAGTGCGGTAAACTAGCGGTGTTTCAGAAAATAATCAGGAAGACTCATGAAGGAAAATAACGCGCTTTTGCGTCTCGACGGTGTGGGGTTTAAGACCGACGATGCCGTTATTTTACACAATATCAATTTTCAGCTTCGCGCCGGAGAATTCAAGTTGATTACCGGCCCTTCCGGCTGCGGGAAAAGTACCTTGCTGAAGATTATCGCCTCGCTGCTCAGCCCAACCTCCGGGCGCCTGTTTTTCGACGATGCGGATGTCGCGACGCTGTCGCCGGAAAGGTATCGCCAACAGGTCTCTTACTGCGCGCAGACGCCGGCCCTGTTCGGTGATTCGGTTTACGATAATCTGATTTTTCCGTGGCAGATCCGCAATAAACAACCGGATCCGCAGGCGCTGCTGGCCGACCTGCAGCGCTTTGGCCTTGACGAAAATATGCTGGAAAAATCCATTAATGAACTCTCCGGCGGGGAAAAGCAGCGCGTATCGCTGATCCGCAATCTACAATTTCTGCCGCGCGTGCTGCTGCTGGACGAAATTACCAGCGCGCTGGATGAAAGTAATAAACAGAATGTGAATGAAATTATTCATGGCTACGCAACGGAAAAACAGGTCGCTGTTCTGTGGGTCACCCACGATCGCAATGAAATTTCGCATGCCGATGAAGTGATTACGCTGCAACCTGCCGGCGGAAATATGCAGGAGGTACAGCATGAACGGGCATAACATTACGAACGAATCGCTGGCGCTGTCGATGGTGCTGGTGCTGATCGCTATTCTGGTCAGCTATCGGGAAAAGCTGGCGCTGGAAAAAGATATTATCTGGAGTATTTGCCGGGCGATCGTGCAGCTGATAATCGTCGGCTATGTGCTGAAATATATCTTTAACGTCAATCATGCGGTTCTGACGCTGTTGATGGTGCTGTTTATCTGCTTTAACGCGGCGTGGAATGCGAAGAAGCGCAGTAAATATATCGACAAAGCTTTTATCTCGTCGTTTATCGCCATCACTACTGGCGCTGGACTAACGCTGGCGGTACTGGTGTTTTCTGGCTCGATCGCCTTCGTGCCGATGCAGGTGATCCCGATTGCCGGGATGGTGGCCGGGAACGCCATGGTGGCGGTAGGGCTGTGCTACAACAATATGGGCCAGCGCTTCAGCAGCGAGCAGCAGCAGATTCAGGAGAAACTGAGCCTCGGCGCGACGCCGAAGATGGCCTCAGCGCGGCTGATTCGCGAGAGCATTCGCGCGTCATTGATTCCCACCGTCGATTCGGCGAAAACGGTCGGTCTGGTGAGCTTGCCTGGGATGATGTCGGGGCTGATTTTTGCCGGTATTGATCCGGTGAAGGCGATTAAGTACCAGATCATGGTGACCTTTATGCTGCTGTCGACCGCCAGCCTGTCGACGATTATCGCCGGCTATCTGACCTACCGGAAGTTCTTCAACGCCCGCCATCAGCTGGTGGTGACGCAGCTGAAAAAGCGCCCGTGAACGATCCCGGGTTGCGGCGTTCACGCCTTACCCGGGCTACTTAGGCTACGTTCCGCATAGTTCGCGTAGCCCGGATAAGCGCAGCGCTATCCGGGGAGGCAACGGATTAGTACAGCAGCGAATAGAGCTGACGACGATATTTGGCGGCCAGCGCATCGCCGGTACCGAGGGCGGCGAGGATCTCCTGCAGCATCTTGCGCGCCTGGCCATCGCCGGCGCCTAAATCTTTCTGCAGATGGCTGAACAGCAGGGCCAGCGCTTCTTCATTACGCCCGACCTGATGCAGCTGCAGCGCCAGCTGGGAGGCCAACTGCGCATCCTCCGGATTCTGTTCCACCTGCTGCTGCAGCTGCTGGATTTCCGGGGTGTCGGCGGCCTGTTTGAGCAACTCAATCTGCGCCACCAGACCCTGATAGTGGGTATCCTGATCCTGCAGAGGAATGGTTTTCAGCACGCTTTCCGCTTCATCGGAACGGTGCAGAGCAATCAGCGTTTCCGCCAGCAGCAGGCCAATCTGGCTTTCCTGATTCGACAGCTGCCAGGCTTCCTTCAGCAGCGGCAGGGCATCGGCGTATTTTTCTTCCTGCATCAGGGCCAGCGCCTGCTGAGCTTTCAGCTCCTCTTCACGGGGCAGGACTTTATCGAGCAGGGCGCGGATCGCTTCTTCCGGCTGCGGGCCTTCAAAACCATCCACCGGCTGGCCGTTCTGGAACAGATAAACCGTAGGGATGGCGCGCAGACCAAACTGTGAGGCGAGCATCTGCTCGGCGTCGCAATCGACCTTCGCCAGCGTGAACTGGCCGTTGTATTGGGCTGCCAGGCGCTCGAGCACCGGGGTCAGCTGTTCGCAGTGCTGGCTGCGGGCAGACCAGAAATAAAACAGCACCGGAACGTTCATGGACTGCTGTAGCGTCTGCTGCAGGTTCGCTTCGCTAATGTTGACAATATTCTGTTCGGACATGGGCATTTCTCGTTAGTCGATTTCTGTTTTACATGGGGGCGGCATTCCGCGCTTCAACTCAGCCGTGGATAATTTTGTCCATCGCGCGGGCAGGCAGCAGGCGCTTAAGCAGCGCCACCGCGTGGGTGACCAGGGTGACCGGATAGCGCAGCTTTGGTTTATCGCTGGTAAAAGCATGGCGCACTTTTTCCACCACCGCCTCCGGCCCGAGGGTAAAGCGGGCGGCGATGCCCGGATTTTCTACGGGCTTATCGCTTTGCGTCTGGTTGACGTTATCGGTAAAGCGGGTGCGGATCGGGCCCGGTTCAATCAGGCTGACCTGAATACCGCTGTGGCGCAGCTCCATGCGCAGCGCGTCGGACCACGCCTCGAGGGCATATTTACTGGCGGCATAGGCTCCGCGGCCGGGACTGGCGATAAGCCCCATCACCGAGGAGGTCATCACGATGCGCCCTTCGCCGTGCGGCGTCATCGCCGGCAGCAGCAGCATGGTGAGCTGATGCGCGCCGAAAAAGTTAGCGGAAAATTGCTGTTCCATCTGCTGCCGGCTGATGGTGTTCAGCGGGCCATAGACGCCATACCCGGCGTTATTGAACAGGCCGTAGAGACGATTATCGGTCAGCGCAATCACCTCCGCTGCCGCGCGCTCCACGCTCTGCGGGTCATCCAGATCGAGCAAAATACCGGTTAGCCCCAGCTCCTGCATCCGCGCGACATCCTCTGCTTTGCGGCAGGCCGCCAGCACGCGAAAGCCCTGGCGGGTTAAATCCAGCGCGCTTTCCAGACCAATTCCGCTGGAACAGCCTGTCACTAAAACCGTTTTTTGCATAACTTTACCTGTCAGCGACCCCTGGCGTTCAGGAGTCATGATTAACTAAGGGAGCCAGCCGCTTCGCCATCCAGTCGGCGATAAACGGCTGCGCGTCGCGATTTGGGTGAATGCCGTCGTCCTGCATCCATTGCGGCTTGAGATAGACCTCCTCCATAAAAAAGGGCAGGAGAGGAATAGCGAATTCTTTGGCCAGGGCCGGGTAAATCGCGCCGAAGGCTTCATTATAGCGGCGGCCATAGTTCGCCGGCAGGTGAATTTGCATCAGCAGCGGCTCGGCGTTGGCCGCTTTGATATCTTTAATAATGGTGCGCAGCGTCTGCTCGGTCTGCTGCGGCGGAAAACCGCGCAGTCCGTCATTGCCGCCGAGCTCAACCAGCACCCAGCGCGGCTGGTGCTGCTTAAGCAGCGCTGGCAGGCGAGCCAACCCCTGCTGCGAGGTATCGCCGCTGATGCTGGCGTTCACCACCGGCGTTTTCGCCTGCCACTGCTCATTGAGCAGCGCCGGCCAGGCGGCGTTGGCCGCCATCCGATAGCCAGCGCTCAGGCTGTCGCCGAGGATCAGCAGCGTGTCCGCCGCCATCGCGCGGCAGGTAAACAGGAACAACAACAGGAAAGGCACATGCCAGCGGAAAACATACTTGAAGTTCATCATCTTAAGAAGTCCGTCGGTCAGGGGGAGCATCAGCTCTCCATCCTTACCGGAGTTGAGCTGGTTGTCAAACCGCGGCAGACCATCGCCCTGATCGGCGAGTCGGGTTCCGGTAAATCGACCCTGCTGGCGATCCTCGCCGGCCTCGACGATGGCAGCAGCGGGGAAGTATCGATGCTGGGCAAACCGCTGCACCGGATGGATGAAGAGGCTCGGGCGGCGCTGCGGGCGCAGCACGTTGGTTTTGTTTTTCAGTCGTTTATGCTGATCCCGACGCTCAACGCCCTGGAGAACGTCGAGCTGCCGGCGCTGTTGCGCGGCGCCAGCGATAGCCAGAGCCGGGGCGATGCCCGCGCGCTGCTTGAGCAGCTGGGACTTGGCAAACGCCTGCACCACCTGCCGGCGCAGCTCTCCGGCGGCGAACAGCAGCGGGTGGCGCTGGCCCGGGCCTTTAACGGGCGCCCGGCCATTCTGTTCGCCGATGAGCCCACCGGCAACCTCGATCGCCAGACCGGGGACAAAATTGCCGATCTGCTGTTCTCGCTTAATCGCGAACACGGCACCACCCTGATCCTCGTCACTCACGATCCGCTGCTGGCGGCGCGCTGCGATCGCCGTCTGCGCCTGGTGGATGGCCAGCTGCGGGAGGAAGCATGATCGCCCGCTGGTTCTGGCGCGAATGGCGCTCGCCGTCGCTGCTGATCGTCTGGCTGGCGTTAAGCCTCGCCGTGGCCTGCGTGCTGGCCCTGGGGTCGATAAGCGATCGGATGGAGAAAGGCCTTAGCCAGCAAAGCCGTGAGTTTATGGCCGGCGACCGTACGCTGCGCAGTTCGCGCGAGGTACCCGCCGAGTGGATCGCACAGGCGCGGAAGTCAGGGTTGACCGTCGGCGAGCAGCTGAGCTTTGCCACCATGACGTTCGCCGGGGATACGCCGCAGCTGGCGGACGTTAAGGCGGTGGACGACCGCTATCCGCTGTATGGCACCCTCGAGACGCAGCCGCCGGGGCTGAAGCCGCAGGCGGGGAGCGTGCTGCTGGCGCCAAGGCTGATGGCGCTCCTGAACCTGAAAACCGGCGATACGATTGACGTTGGCGATGCCACGCTGCGCATTGCCGGGGAGGTGATTCAGGAGCCGGATGCAGGGTTTAACCCCTTCCAGATGGCGCCGCGGCTGATGATGAATATGGCCGACGTGGCAAAAACCGGGGCCGTGCAGCCCGGCAGTCGCGTCGCATGGCGCTATAAGTTCGCCGGCGACGCTGAACAGCTGGCCAATTATGAGCAGTGGCTGCTGCCGAAGCTCGGCCCGGAGCATCGCTGGATTGGCCTTGACCAGGACGACAGCGCGCTGGGCAAATCCCTCGAACGCTCGCAGCAATTCCTGTTGTTATCCGCGCTGTTGACGCTGCTGCTGGCCGTCGCCGCAGTGGCGGTAGCGATGAGCCACTACTGCCGCAGCCGCTATGATCTGGTCGCCATACTTAAGACGCTGGGCGCCGGACGGTCGCAGCTGCGCAAGCTTATCGTCGGCCAATGGCTGCTGCTGTTGACGCTGTCGGTGATAACCGGCGGGGTGGCGGGCCTGGCGCTGGAGCGTCTGCTGCTGCTGGTGCTCAAACCGGTGCTGCCCGCCGCGTTACCCGCTGCCAGCGGTTGGCCGTGGCTGTGGGCTATCGGGGCGACAGGCGTCATTTCCCTGCTGGTGGGCCTGCGACCCTATCGACTGCTGCTGGCGACCCTGCCGCTGCGAGTGCTGCGTCAGGATGTGGTGGCTAACGTCTGGCCGTTGAAAATCTGGATCCCGGCGGTTAGCGTCGTGGTGGTGGGCCTGTTGGCCTGGCTGCTTGGCGGCAGCCCGCTGCTGTGGTCGGTGCTGGCCGGGGCGGTGCTGCTGGCGCTGCTGTGCGGCCTGGTGGGCTGGGGATTGCTGTGGCTGCTCAAACGCCTGACGCTCAAAGCCTTGCCGCTGCGTCTGGCGGTGAACCGCCTGCTGCGCCAGCCGTGGTCGACCCTCAGCCAGCTGGCGGCGTTTTCCCTGTCGTTTATGCTGCTGGCGCTCCTGTTGGTGCTGCGCGGCGATCTGCTTGACCGCTGGCAGCAGCAGTTGCCCCCGCAGAGCCCGAACTACTTTCTGATCAATATCGCCCCTGAGCAGATAGTGCCGGTGAAGACCTTCCTTGCCGAACACCAGACGCGGGCGGCGGAATTCTATCCGATCGTCCGGGCCCGTCTGACGCAGATCAACGGTCAATCCACGGACGGAAACAAAGACGAAGCGCTGAATCGCGAGCTTAATCTCACCTGGAGCGAACAGCGTCCGGATCATAATCCGCTGGTCGCCGGCAGCTGGCCGCCGAAGCCGGGCGAGGTATCGATTGAGGAGGGGCTGGCGCAGCGGCTGGGGATAAAGATCGGCGATACAGTGACCTTTACCGGCGATACCCAGGAGTTCAGCGCGAAGGTCAGCAGCGCGCGCAAAGTAGACTGGGAGAGCCTGCGGCCAAACTTCTTCTTTATTTTCCCCTCCGGGGCGCTGGACGGGCAGCCGCAGAGCTGGCTCACCAGCTTCCGCTGGGATAACGGTCCCGCGATGTTGACCCAGCTGAACCGCGAGTTTCCCACCGTCAGTCTGCTGGATATCGGCGCCATCCTGCGTCAGGTCGGCCAGGTGCTCTCCCAGGTCAGCCGGGCGCTGGAGGTGATGGTAGGCCTGGTGACGGCCTGCGGCGTGCTGCTGTTGCTGGCGCAGGTGCAGGTCGGTATGCGTCAACGCCATCAGGAGCTGGTGGTCTGGCGCACGCTGGGGGCAGGAAAATCGCTGCTGCGCGCTACGCTGTGGGCGGAGTTTGCCCTGCTGGGGCTGGTTTCCGGCCTGGTGGCGGCGATAGGCGCGGAAGTGGCGCTGGCGATGCTGCAGACGAAAGTCTTTGATTTTCCCTGGGCGCCGGACTGGCGCCTGTGGGTGTTGCTGCCGCTGACGGGAGCGGTGTTGTTATCCCTGTGCGGCGGCGGGCTGGGGCTGCGTCTGTTAAAAGGGAAAGCGCTATTCCGCCAGTTTAGCCAGTAAGAATATTGCATTTTGATGATGCGCCGCCGTTTTTGGCGGCGCTTTTATTTTAAACGCACAAATTGATAAATCATTGATTTTTAAGAGCACAAAACATTAAAAACCCAACAACACGCTATGCTGATTCGCGGTTAATATTCAACTGGAAAATATAAGGTGGCTTATTAATCAAGGAAAAACTATGGCACACACAATAAAAGCGCTGGCGATCTCGATCGGCGCAGCATTAGCGTTAACGTCATTGCCTTCCCACGCGGAGATTACGCTGCTGAAACAAGATCCGCAGGCGGGCGATCCGTTAAGCCGGCTTAACTTTACCGTCGGCGGCAGTATCCGGCCGCAGTTCAACATGATGACCGGCGATGGCGACAAAGGCTCCTATAAGCGTAACGGTTTTGACGGCGGCACCCGCTTCCGCTTCGCGGCGGATTACTACCTGTTCGATGATATTAGCTGGATCAGCTACTATGAGCTGGGTGTGAACATTCCGGCGCTGTTTGACTGGGATAACCACTACGCGGAAGGCGCGAACAATACCACCCGCCGCATGCTGTATACCGGCCTGAAAAGCGATACCTGGGGTACGTTAACCTACGGGCAGCAGAACAGCATTTACTATGATGTGGTGGGGGTGAAAACCGATATCTGGGACTACGATATGATCGGTCAGGCCCCGGGGAACGGTATTAATGGCGATTACGATGGCTCCTATCGTTCACGTAATATGCTGAAATATAAGAAAACTGTAGGTGATGTCGATCTTTACGGCTCTTATCTGTTCGAAGACAGCGAATACCTGCCGGGTAACGGCCTGCGCTACAAGCGTAAAGGCGGTGGTTCTGTTGGCGCGGACTACCACATCATGAAGGATCTGACCTGGGGTACCGCGTGGAACTACACCCGCGCGGAAATGCGCGACCCGTCAAGCGCCGACAGCAAAACCTATGACCAGAATATCGTCGGTACCGCGCTGAGCTGGACCCCGGATAACTGGACCTTCTCCTTCGGCGGCGGCTGGTATCAGAACTTCCTCACCACCAAGAAAACCGATGTGCATAATTACTTTGCCGGTGACGCCTGGGGGATTGAATATTTTGCGGGCTATAAATTCCCGATCAATCAATACGCTGTTAAATCTATTCAGCCGTACTTTATGGGCGACCGTCTGGAATATGTGAACGGCCGCAACTATCAGCGTATCGATAACGGTCTGGGGATTAGCTTCCAGCTGGATTACGGTTTCCGCGTTGACTACGAACACGTGTTTACCTCCAGCACCGACAACCTTGGCGATATGAACCTGGTCCGTCTGCGCTACGACTTCTAAGCGGTCACAACTCCCCGGTCGCGCGCGCTTACCGTGGCTACAAATCGCGCCGACCGGTAGCCCGGCTAAGGCGTTTACGCCGCAAGCCGGGACAATAGAGCATGCGATTACTTCGCCAGCCAGGCTGCGACCTCCTGCCAGCTGCCGCGAAAGAGAATTTTCCCGGCTTTTTTCCCCAACTGATAGCGATACATCGGGTCGTAGTATTCTTCCAGCAGCGGTACCAGCCAGGCAAAGTGCGCCTCGGTGCTGGCGGTGCGCTGCTGCTGCACCAGCGCCTCATCGAGCCGTTCGGTGAGCTGAGCAAAACGCTGCAGCCCCAGGCGACGGCGGATGGCAAACAGGCCGTGATGCAGATACTCGCCGTATGCCTGCCAGCCTTTCTTTTCGCCATACGCGGCGATAAAGTCGCGATTCATGCGATCGAAATACTCTTCGCGCAGCCGTTCGAGGCGAACGTCAAACGGATCTTCCACCACCGCCAGCGGCGACTGCGCCATGCGGAGGCGCAGGCTCTCCGGTAGATGATTGGCGCCGATCATATGGCCTTCATCTTCCAGCACCCAGCGGGTCTGCTGTTCGGCTTTTTTAAGCAGGCTGACCGCCAGGTGGTTTTCAAAGGTGGCCTGCGGATGCTGATCCTGCAGGGTTCGACCGAATGAAGAACCGCGGTGATGAGCAAGCCCTTCCAGGTCGATACCGTCCGGGCGCGAGCAGACCAGCTGAGTTTTACCGTTGCCGGTGCAGCCGCCAATCAGCACGATCGGGCGCTGCACCAGTTCGTCGGTGGCCTGGATCGCCGCCTGGCGTAGCGCTTTATAGCCGCCGACGATCAGGGGGTAATCCACGCCAGCTTCTTTCAGCCACTGCTGGACGATATGCGAGCGCTGGCCGCCGCGGGCGCAGCACAGGTAACCGTGTGGGTAACGGGCGCACGCTTCCAGCCACGCCTGAGTACGGCTGGCGCGCAGGTCACCCTGGACCAGTTTATGGCCGAGCGCCAGCGCCGCTTCCGGCCCCTGACGCTTGTAGCAGGTGCCGACCGCGGCGCGTTCTTCATCATTCATCAGCGGCAGGTTGATCGCCGCCGGCATCGCGCTTTGGCTAAACTCCACCGGGGCGCGTACGTCAATCAGTGGCGTATCGCTGGCGAGAATGGCGCGATAATCCGTCCCATTGGTCATGGGGTATCCTCTGAAGTCAAAACAGAAATGAGCTTTACAGCAAGGGGGGGATTGTACGCGCCTCAAGGTGTGCCGGGGAAGGGGATAGATCAAATCCCCGGCACGAAGGGCTTAGCTGAGCTGCGATTGCGCCCAGAACAGGCCGCTGGTGTACTCCGGCGGCAGCAGCGGCTTGATCGCTTCCAGCGTCGCGCTCAGGCGATCGGTATCGCTGTCGGTGAGGTTCAGGTGGCCGACTTTACGACCCGGGCGCACCTCTTTGTCATACCAGTGCAGGTGCACCAGCGGCAGCTTCAGCCAGTCGTAGTTAAGATCGGTGCCGATCAGGTTGATCATCACCGACGGGCTGTTGACCACCGGCGGCGGCAGCGGCAGGCCGGTAATCGCCCGCAGATGCAGCTCGAACTGGCTGATAGACGCCCCGTTCTGCGTCCAGTGGCCGCTGTTGTGCACCCGCGGAGCCAGCTCGTTAATCAGCAGCCCCTCGGCGGTAACGAAGCACTCCATCGCCATCACGCCGACATAGTTCAGCTCGTTCATGATCGCCGTCAGCATGCTTTCCGCCTGTTCCTGCTGGCGAGCGTTGGCCTGCGGGAAGGCGACGCTGGCGCGCAGAATACCGTCCTGATGCAGGTTACGGGTCAGCGGGTAGAAGACGGTGCTACCGTCATGAGCGCGGGCGCCCACCAGCGATACCTCGCCGGAGAAGTTAATCCCCTGCTCGACGATGCACTCGCCGTAGTTATCGGCCGGTAGCTGATCGATCTCGTTTTCCCGCAGACGCCACTGGCCGCGGCCGTCGTAACCGCCAACGCGACGCTTAACGATCGCCAGTTCGCCAAGGCGAGCAAACACCGCCGGCCACTCGCTTTTATCCGCCAGCAGCTGCCACGGGGCGGTGGCGAGGCCAAGCTTGTCAAACAGCTGCTTTTGCGTCAGGCGGTCGGCGATAATCGGGAAGACATCGCGGTTGACGAACGCCGGGTGGCGGGCCAGCTCGCGGGTGAGGGCGGTTTCCGGCCAGCGTTCAATTTCTGCCGTGATGACGCTCTGCTGGAACGGCACCGCTTCCGGGTCGGCTTCCAGCCCCACCGGCCAGACGGCGATGCCCAGCGGCTCGCCGGCCTGGCGCAGCATACGGCCTAACTGGCCGTTACCGAGCACGCATACCTGTTTCATGCCGCACCCCGCGGATCCGGATTATCCAGCACTTCATCGGTTTGCGCCTGACGCCAGGCGCTCAGGCGCTGGTGCAGTTCAGCATCGTGCTGGGCAAGGATCTGCGCGGCGAGCAGGCCGGCGTTCGCAGCGCCAGCTTTGCCGATGGCCAGGGTACCGACCGGAATGCCGCGCGGCATCTGCACAATGGAGTAGAGGCTGTCGACACCGCTTAAGGCTGCGCTCTGAACCGGTACGCCGAGCACCGGCACCAGGGTTTTCGCCGCAATCATGCCCGGCAGATGCGCCGCGCCGCCTGCTCCGGCAATAATCACCTGATAACCGTGGCTTTCGGCGCTTTCAGCAAAGCTGAACAGCTTATCGGGCGTGCGGTGGGCGGAGACCACTTCGACATGGTACGGAACGTTCAGGGCATCAAGGATTTCTGCGGTAAATTGCATGGTAGCCCAGTCGCTTTTGGACCCCATCACGATGGCGATACGCGCCGAATTATTGCGGGAAGACATGCGTCTTAAAACTCCTGTGGGTGTGTTTCACACTGCTTTAGAGGCCACAGAGAATAGCATGAACTGCCAGCAAGGAAAACGGTTGCGTGCGCATGGTTAGCCGTCTTTTGTCTCGCCTGGAGGTGATGGCGTGGGTGCCTGATTGACCTTTATCTCCCTCATGATACAGGTGATAAGCAGCACTCCCCCCCACGGGAGCATCAGGGTGCCCATAAGCAGTAAATAGATTTGTACCAGCCGGCTATCGTGAGGGCGGGTGCAGAGCAAATAAATGGCATAAAAATAGATAGCCCACGCCAGCATCGCACACCAGACAAACGTCAGCGTGTTGCCGATAACGACGCCGATTAAGGCGATATAACTTACCCCTAACGGGTTGAGGATCGCGATGATCATTCCCCACATCAGCGGCTGACTCCACTTTTTCCTGCTCATGCTCGTTCCTTGAGAGTGACGTTGTGGAAGACTAGCATGCAGGGCGGGGGGAAGCGCGCACCTTCGCCCGGGCAAAAGGCGCTTTCGGAATTGTGCTCGCGCAGGAATTAGAACGGAAAGTGGATTAGTTCGACGTCGTCCGGCGTCACCTTGACCATCGAACCTTCGCTGTGCCAGGCGCCAAGTACCACACGCCATGCGGGTTGGCCGTTGGCCTGCAGTTCATGGACCGCCGGGCGATGGGTATGGCCGTGGATCAGCCACTGCACGTGATGCCGCTCCATTGCGTCAACTACCGCCTGTGGATTTACATCCATAATTTCCATTGATTTACTGCTGTTGGCGGCTTTGCTGTCGGCGCGCATGCGGGTGGCGATGCGACGGCGGATAAACAGCGGCAGGGCCAGGAACAGACGCTGGATCCACGGGGTGTGGACTTTGGCGCGAAACGCCAGATAGCCTTGGTCATCGGTGCACAGTGTGTCGCCATGCATGATCAAGACTTCACGGCCATAGAGGTCCAGTCGCTCTTCTTCGGCGAGCAGGAGCATCCCGCTCTGGCGGGCAAAGCGCTGGCCGACGAGAAAATCGCGGTTGCCATGGATGAAGTAGCACGGCACGCCGGCGTCGACGACGGCTTTGATTGCCGAGGCAATTTGTTGGTGCAGCGGGTTAGGATCGTCATCGCCGATCCATGCCTCAAACAGATCGCCAAGGATATACAGAGCGTCTGCCTGGCGGGCTTCGCCCTGTAAAAAACGCAGAAAACCGGCGGTGATCGCCGGTTCTTCTGTTTGCAGGTGCAAATCTGCAATAAAAAGTGTCGCCACGAATTACTCGCTGACGGTGACGCTTTTGATGATCACATCATCTTTCGGCACATCCTGGTGCATGCCGCTGCGGCCGGTGGCAACCGCTTTGATTTTGTCCACCACGTCCATGCCTTCAACCACTTCCGCGAAGACGCAGTAGCCCCAACCCTGCAGGCTTTCGCCGGAGAAGTTCAGGAAGTCGTTGTCAACCACGTTGATGAAGAACTGCGCGGTGGCAGAGTGCGGCGCCTGAGTACGGGCCATCGCCAGCGTGCCGCGGGTGTTTTTCAGACCGTTGTTCGCTTCGTTCTGAATCGGAGATTTGGTCGCTTTTTGTTTCATGCCAGGTTCAAAACCGCCGCCCTGAATCATGAAGCCGTTGATAACACGGTGGAAAATGGTGTTGTCGTAGAAACCTTCGCGGCAGTAGTCCAGGAAGTTTTTAACTGTTTCCGGCGCTTTGTCGTCAAACGTTTTGATTACGATATCGCCATGATTGGTGTGGAAAGTAACCATTTTTGCATCCTGTTCCGATGAGTGTGGTGCCAGCACCCGGTGTCGGGTGAGATATAGGGGGGTGTTATAGCATAACCGCGGGGGTCGATGCACCTTGCAATGTGTGCTGCGTCCGGTCTGAATTATGGGTATTATAGAGACTTCATTACCCACACACGTCTACACGGAATCTTCGATGTTAAAAATTTTTAATACACTGACGCGCCAGAAAGAGGAATTTAAACCTATCCATGCCGGGGAAGTCGGCATGTACGTGTGTGGTATTACCGTTTACGATCTCTGTCATATCGGCCATGGACGTACCTTCGTCTCCTTTGACGTCGTGGCGCGCTATCTGCGTTTTCTCGGCTATAAGCTGAAGTACGTGCGCAATATCACCGATATCGACGACAAAATCATTAAGCGCGCTAATGAAAACGGCGAAAGCTTTGTCGCGCTGGTCGATCGCATGATTGCCGAAATGCACAAAGATTTTGACGCGCTGAATATTCTGCGTCCCGACAGCGAGCCGCGCGCAACGCACCATATTGCGGAGATCATTGAGATCACCGAGCAGCTGATCGCCAAAGGCCATGCTTACGTGGCAGATAACGGTGACGTGATGTTCGACGTGCCGACGGACCCGAACTACGGTTTGCTGTCGCGTCAGGATCTCGATCAACTGCAGGCGGGGGCGCGCGTCGACGTGGTTGACGTCAAGCGTAACCCGATGGACTTCGTCCTGTGGAAAATGTCGAAAGAGGGCGAGCCGAGCTGGCCGTCGCCGTGGGGCGCGGGCCGTCCGGGCTGGCATATCGAGTGCTCGGCGATGAACTGCAAGCAGCTTGGCAACCACTTCGATATTCACGGCGGCGGTTCGGATCTGATGTTCCCGCACCATGAAAACGAAATCGCCCAGTCCACCTGCGCCCACGACGGCGAATACGTCAACTACTGGATGCACTCCGGCATGGTGATGGTTGACCGCGAGAAGATGTCGAAATCGCTGGGTAATTTCTTTACCGTCCGCGACGTGCTGAAGTATTACGATGCGGAGACGATTCGCTACTTCCTGATGTCCGGCCACTATCGCAGCCAGCTGAACTACAGCGAAGAGAACCTCAAGCAGGCGCGTTCGGCGCTGGAGCGTCTGTACACCGCGCTGCGCGGGACGGACAAATCCGTCGACGCGGCGGGGGGCGAAGCCTTCGAAGCACGCTTTATCGAGGCGATGGACGACGACTTCAACACCCCGGAAGCCTATTCGGTGCTGTTCGATATGGCGCGTGAAGTAAACCGCCTGAAAACCGAGGACGCGGCCGCGGCGAACGCCATGGCGGCCCACCTGCGTAAGCTTGCTGCGGTGCTGGGTCTACTGGAGCAGGAGCCGGAGGCGTTCCTGCAGAGCGGCGCGCAGGTTGACGACGCGGAAGTGGCGGAGATCGAATCGCTCATCCAGCAGCGTCTGGACGCGCGCAAAGCGAAAGACTGGGCGGCGGCGGATGCGGCGCGCGACCGTCTCAACGAGATGGGCATTGTGCTGGAAGATGGCCCGCAGGGCACCACCTGGCGCCGGAAGTAAGCCATAAAAAAACGCCCGCAAAAGCGGGCGTTTTTCTTTTCGTTGTCAGGCCGTGACGGTCACGCTCTGGCCTTCAAAGCTCACCGTCTGACCAGCGACGATTTTGCAGCGTTTGCGGGTTTCCACCGCGCCGTCGACTTTTACCAGCCCGTCGGCGATGGCGATCTTCGCCTGGGCGCCGCTTTCGCTCCAGCCTTCCAGCTTCAGCAGATCGCACAGCTCAACGTGCGGGTGTTTACCTAAGGAAAATGTCGCCATCTCAGGCCTCCTCAACGTCGTGATACTCTTCGCACGCCTGCAGCGTGTTCTGGATCAGGGTGGCGACGGTCATCGGGCCAACGCCGCCGGGAACCGGGGTGATGTAGGACGCGCGTTCGGCGGCATCTTCATACACCACGTCGCCGACCACTTTGCCGCTTTCCAGACGGTTGATGCCGACATCGACCACAATCGCCCCTTCTTTAATCCACTCGCCAGGAATAAAGCCCGGTTTGCCCACCGCGACGATCAGCAGGTCGGCGTTTTCGACATGATGGCGCAGGTTTTTTGTAAAGCGGTGGGTGACGGTGGTGGTGCAGCCGGCCAGCAGCAGCTCCATGCTCATCGGGCGACCGACGATATTGGAGGCGCCAATGACCACCGCATTGAGGCCGTAGGTGTCGATATTGTAGCGTTCCAGCAAGGTCACGATACCGCGCGGAGTGCACGGACGCAGGCGCGGCGCGCGCTGGCACAGGCGGCCAACGTTGTAAGGATGGAAGCCGTCGACGTCTTTATCCGGCGCGATGCGCTCGAGAACTTTGACGTTATCGATCCCTGCCGGCAGGGGCAGCTGAACCAGAATACCGTCGATGGTCTTATCGGCATTCAGAGTGTCGATAAGCTCCAGCAGCTCGGCTTCGCTGGTGGTTTCCGGGAGATCGTAAGAGCGGGAGACGAAGCCCACTTCTTCACATGCTTTGCGCTTGCTGCCGACATAAATCTGCGAGGCCGGGTTGCTGCCGACCAGCACGACGGCCAGCCCAGGGGCGCGTTTTCCGGCCGCAACGCGAGCCTTCACTTTTTCCGCAACCTCAGAGCGTACCTGCTGCGCAATCGTTTTACCGTCAATAATTTTTGCTGCCATCAGAGAGAGGATTCCATCTGTATCTTTACGAAAGGGGGATAAGGATATTTTGTCAGAAGCGGGCCTCGCTGTCAGTCCTCGTTTGCTGTTTTATCTTGTCTGAGGCTAATTTAGCCTGTTATGGCCATAGTAATTGCATGGTTATAGGTGCGTTGCGCCTGGCCACTGAGTCGATTTACGCGCGCACGAGCCCCAGCGGTATGCTTCTTGTACAGTTGGTGGGGGATATTTCGCCAGCGTCGTATAAGCCCGCAGTTTCCTGGCAAAATGGATTGACTCAACCGACGTGGACCGTATAATTCCACGCGTTTCACTCCGCGAAGCACTCGCTTCTCAGGGCGCCCTTAGCTCAGCTGGATAGAGCAACGGCCTTCTAAGCCGTAGGTCACAGGTTCGAATCCTGTAGGGCGTGCCATTTAATAATCAATCACTTATCAACTTCCTCCAGTCGCTGATTTTTCCTTGTGGGACATATTTGGGACATCTTCTGCAAAAATTTGCAAAAATTGAGTCAATTTGACGTGCGTGCTCAGTTAAATGGTTAGGTGCCAGGTGAGCATATCGACGGACCATTTCGATGATTCTAATGTCTTGTAGTATCTGTCGGACGATGGCCAGTCAGAGTACAGCATTACTGCTCTGTAATATCGAACAGAATGGTTAATGCTGGTTATAGCTGAGTGCAGAATAAGCGCTCTGCAGGAATGTGAAAATATGTTGCCGGTAACAGGCTAATAGTCATTATAGCTTTAGGTTCTGTCTGACTGGGTTAAATATCGCATTTTAAGCTGGCGTGAAGTACAGTTGTTATAGATCAATATTGAACACTATTTGAAAGCATACCCTCGATGTTCATCCACTGCCTGGAAAGATCCGAATGAACATCAAATTCGTCGCCATCTCCGTATTCGCTGTTGTGTGCGTCTTTGCATCAGATATTTCCATCGCCAAATCGAATTCCTTAAGCGATGATCAGGTCAGTCAAAGGATTATTGATGACTCTGTCGCATCCTACCCCGGTACTTGTGCCTGTCCCTTCAATACCGCCCGGAACGGCAGCTCGTGCGGTGGCCGCAGTGCCTGGAGCAAAGCTGGTGGGTACTCACCTATTTGCTACAAGAAAGAGGTAACAAAGGAGATGGTTAAGGCGTGGCGACAAGAGAATCAATGATAACGATCAATATCTGAACCAGGTGATTACTTACACTGGAATAGTAGTTTAAATAATATTAAATGATTATTTCGAATACTGCAGCCCATTTGCAGTAAGCACTGTTCTGGTAGAGGCGGCAGAGGCCACGGCGTATATCTTTTTACCTTGTGATATTTGAACCCAGCAAATCTATTTCCACTGCCTGATAGACTTAGTGTCACCGTATCCTGTTACTAAGAGCACGGGGCTACCTACTCATAAGACACTTCCTCTTCTTACGAGGAAACCGGTTCAGCGTGTTGTGTGTGGAGACAGTACCCATCAACTCAAACTGATAACAAAAAGTTTAATTTTTTTCCCCGCCGCGCTGACTATAGTTAGGGCACTTTCACTTGCCCAATAAGGTCACGATTATGAAATTAGTTATCGCCTCCGTAATTTCTCTGCTCAGCTTCAGCGCGCTGGCGGCGCCAGAGGGGACGCTCAGCGTACACATTCTTAATCAGCAAACCGGGCTCCCTTCACCAGGGGTGCAGATTGAGCTGGATAAACAGCAGGGGGAGAGCTGGCAGCATATCGCCACCGGTAAAACGGATGCCGATGGGCGGATTAAGTCGCTCTATCCGCAGGCGGAGAATATGGAGCCGGGGGTGTATAAAGTGACGTTTAAAACTGGTGACTATTTTAAAAGCCAAAATATGAATACGTTCTTCCCGGTGATTCCGGTTATTTTCAATGTCACAAAGCAAAATCAAAAACTGCATATCCCGCTGCTGCTCAGTCAGTACGGATACTCTACCTACCGCGGCAGCTGATGACCCAAGCCGCTATCCAGCCAACGCCTGCGCGGCTTCCGCAGGCGTCACGCTTTCCTCGCACCACGATGTCCACGCCTAACGCTCGGTCTCTTTCTCTTTAAAGTGTTTAACGGCTTCGTCGTACATCGCCAGCAGGCCGGAAATTTCGCCTTCATATTGCGGCACGCGCTGGGCGCGAACGAGCTCAATCAGCAGCGCATAGGCTGCTTCTTCCGGGGCCGCATGTGGATTGATCAGTCCAGACATATCACCTCCTTAACAGTGGGCCTTTAGCCTACCCCTCGGCGGGGAAACGCAACAGCCTGATATGCAACCAGTACTTCTTATATGGCTCTTGTGAAACCTCAGAGGCGAAGACCACGGCGGAAATCAATTGAAGGAGGGGTTATCCAGACCACTGGCGTGGCGGTTAGCGGTGCATCTACACCGGCAGGAGGCTCATCATCAGCCAGGCGATGGCGATGCAGATAAGGGTCATCGACAGCACAAAATTCATGGTAGCTCCTCTTCATCCTTTCTTTACTCAACGTAAATTTTGACAGCGATGATCGCCTTTATCCTTGGCGATTTGTGCCGCTATCCGGCGGTGGGCTGGGGAAAGACGGCCTGTTTCCCCGTGAAGGCCAGCAAAATATCCTCTTTGTCAGGGTTATAGTGATGACATCAATGAATAAGCTGCATCACATTGGTTATGTTGGTCTTTCCGCCTGAAGAATGACTTCGGGTCGCTGATAAGCTTGCTGGGGGACTAACAGGATGAGCACTACACCGTTAACGCTTTCTTTTGCCGGACAACAACCGCCCATCGCCCTGCCGCAGGTGCCGGGAACGCGGGGGCCGGTGGGAGTCGATATGCGCGGGCTAAATCAGTCCGGATTCTGCAGCTATGACCCCGGCTTCGCCAACACCGCCGGATGCCAGTCGGCGATCTCGTGGATCGATACGGAAAACAGCGTGCTATTGCACCGCGGCTATCCGGTGGATCAGCTGGCTCGCCAGTGCGATTTTCTCGAAGTGGCCTACATCATGCTGAACGGTGACGCGCCGGATGAGGCCAGCTATCAAACCTTTCGCGAGACCATCACCCGCCATACTCTGGTCCATGAGCAGATAGCCCGCATGTGCAGCGGCTTTCGTCGCGACTCGCACCCGATGGCGCTGATGTGCGCACTGGTGGGGGCGCTGGCCGCGTTTTATCATGACGTCCTGGACGTGGAAAATCCGCAGCACCGGGCGCTGGCCGCCACCCGGCTGCTGTCGAAAATGCCCACTATCGCCGCCATGAGCTACAAGTACACCATTGAGCAACCCGCGGCGTATCCGCGCAACGATCTCTCCTATGCCGGTAATTTCCTGCAGATGCTGTTTGCTATCCCGGCGGAAAAATACGTTCTCAATCCGGTTATCGAGCAGGCGATGAACCAGATCCTGGTGCTGCATGCCGATCACGGGCAGTGCGCCTCGACCACTACGGTGCGCGCGGCGGGCTCCTCCGGGGCGAACTTATTCGCCTGCGTCGCCGCCGGGCTGGCGTCGCTGTGGGGGCCGATGCATGGCGGAGCAAATGAATCGAGCATGCGAATGCTGGAGGAGATTGAAAGCGTCGATCAGGTTCCGGCGTTTCTGCGCCAGGCGAAGCGCGATCCGCAGGCATTTCGCCGGCTGGGTTTTGGCAACTCGCGCTACCGTCACCGTGACCCGCGCGCCGATATCCTGCGTGAAACCAGCCATCGGGTGCTGGCGGAGGTAGGCATGTCCGACCGCCTGCTGCAGGTGGCGATGGCCCTTGAGGACGTGGCGCTGACCGACCCCTATTTTGTGGACAATGGCCTGTCGCCAAGCGTGGATTTCTATACCGCGGTGATCCTTAAAGCGATGAATCTGCCTTCGTCAATGTTTGCGCTGGTCACCGCGGTCGGTCGGACGGTCGGTTGGGTGGCGCACTGGAACGAGATGCACCAGGCGCCGCTGACCATCTACCGGCCACGGCAGATTTACGTTGGCGAGGGCTATCGGGATTACGTCTCCCGACGCGGCGAGCGGTCTGCTGAGCTAAGGTAATGCCTTACAGGCAGGAGGCGCGCGGCGTCTTCCTGCCCAGGCGGGTTACTACTCAGAGATGCCGGGAGAGCAGATAGTGCTCGACGGCGGTATATTCGGTTAACCGGGTATACAGCGCCAACAGGGCGCTGAGAAAAGCGCCTACCTCACAGGCCTGCGGCCTGGGCGTGGCGAGTAATGGCTGTAGCGTAGCTCTCAGTTGATCAAGGTCGGGCTTCAGCACATACGGTATATGCAGGGTGCTGAGGATGGTTTCAGTCTGCTGGAAATCATGACGAGATGGCAACGCCTCGTCTGCGCTTAGCCAGCTCAGGATAATCAACATGAGGCGATTTTTAGCGTAGAGATACGATTTCATGGCCTGTCTCCTGTCGGTAGTGGCGCAACACCATCCCCTGAACTTTGTTCATCAGTTCCACGTTATTTTTCACCGCCAGCTTGCTAAGGACGCGTGAACGGTAGTAGTAGACCCGTTTGATCGTGAGCTGCATGGTGCTGGCCACGTGACACAACGGCATTCCCCCCATCAGCAGGCTGATTAAAAAAGTTTCCTTACGGGTCAGGTTATAGCTGTCAGGTATGGCGATATAGAGCTTGTCGGCGGGGGGCGATGTCAAGCGCGGACCGCGGGCAAGGGCAGCGCTGAGCCCGGCAAAACTGGTGATGAACTCTGCGCCGAGCACAATGGCGAGGCTGCGTTCGAGCTCGCTCAACGGGTAGCCTGATTTGGCAAAAATAAAGATCCGGATCAGGGGATTAAACGATTTTAAACTGAGCGCGACCTGCAGTACTTCGATGCTGACGCTGCTGTAATCAATAAGGATGGTGCTTAGCCGGGCTCCGGCATCGGTCGCAAAAAAAGTATAGAACATCTCACTCTGTCCACTAAACGGGTAACAGAGTATTTCTTTAATATCCAGAGGCTTGCTGTTTGGTTCATTAATATACGCTTTCAGGGCAATATTAAAATATTCTGAATCCGCAATGCAGATCAACATAATGACCTCCTGGCATAAATACGCTGTGCATGCTGTCCTGCCTGATTCGACAATTTACTGTAGAGAATACCCGCCAGAAATAACATACTCCCTGCGCTTTCAATCCAGGGGGGAGAACGTGGGAGGAGGTGGTTAATAATGAGGGTGAGATAGTTAGATCGCATTTCTCGAATGTTTTTTAGAAAATAAAAAATAAAAATTACCTTTTATTTACAGTGAGTTGTGTTTTTATTATGCGTCAGTTTTATTTCTTTTTCAAAGTGGTGTTAAGACTTTTCTATAAAAAGTAGAAATGGTCCTGGTGGCGAATTTGAATAATAAATAATGAAGTGAGTAGGATGTCAGTGCAGGGAAGGGGTTAAAAGATAACAGGCTAATCCAATGGACTGAGCATTAATAAATTGTACGTATAAAGTACGCCAGGGTATTTCCTGAACGATTCTCCATAAGCGTGGTGATGAGGAGTGAAGATGAAAAAATACAGCAGAGGAATGGCATCTTTCGTGGTGATGATGATGCTTTCTCCGGTAGCGGCACAGGCTGCTGATGGCAAAGTCACCTTTAATGGTGAAGTCATCGAAAATACTTGTACGGTAGTGAATAAAGACAAGACGGTAACCCTACCGACGGTCCAGCGTTCAGCGCTCAGCAGCGCGGGTGAGACGGCGGGCGTGGTTCCCTTCACCATCGATCTGACGAGCTGCACCCCAGGGGCTGATGTCTCGGTGTACTTCGAGAAAGATCAATACGTTTCCACGGAGGGTCGACTAAAAAACACTCTGTCTGACGGCACGCAAGCAGAAAACGTCGATGTGGAGCTGCTGAACACCCGGTTTACGCCGATTAACCTCGCGGAGACCCCGGCGGTCGCTGCAGACGGCAAAGTTGCTCGCCTGGAAGCGATCCCGGTGGCGGTGGCTGAGCAGGATGGTTCCGCCTCGCTGCCTTTCTATGCCCGCTACTATGCGACCGATGCCGCCAAGGCTGGAAAAGTCGCAGCCTACGTCAACTTTACGGTGGTCTATCCGTAACCCCTGTCCACGGCCCCGCTCAGGGGCCGTTTATCCCCCCGACAAGGAGGAGGTGAATATGCGGCGTATGGTTCTGGCACTGCTGCTGTCCAGCTATTTACCCTCGGCGGACGCCAGCATGGTTATTGACGGCACACGGATTATTTTTCCCGGCGACAAAAAAGAGATCGCCGTCCGGGCCACCAATATGGGGGAGACCCCCTCTCTGACGCAGGTCTGGGTCGACGATGGCCGCGTGCAAAATCAACCGGAAAAGGATGCGGCGCCGTTTATTGTGCTGCCGCCGATTGTGCGCATCGAACCGGGAAAAGGCCAGAGCTGGCGCCTGGTGTTTAACGGCAGCCGCCTGCCGCAGGATCGGGAATCGCTGTTCTGGTTCAATCTTCTGGATATCCCACCTGAGCCGAAAAATGGCAAGACTGACAATTACCTGCAGCTCGCGATACGGTCGCGTATCAAGCTGTTTTACCGTCCGGCAGGCGTGGCGGCGGAAAAAATAGCCGCGGAAAAAGCCCTGAGCTGGGCGCTGGCTCCTACGGGCAACGGGCTGCGGGTGAGCAATGCCTCAGCGCGCTATATCACCATCGACAGCATCACCCTTAACGGACAAAAACACGCTGCCGGCATGGTCGCCCCGTTTTCCTCGCTGGAGATCGCGCCTAAAGGGGTCGCGCTGCGCACGCTGCCAGCCAAATTCAGCTTCACCACCATCAATGATTACGGCGCGGTAGTGAATCATAATTATCCTCAGTAAGGACATTATTATGAAACTCAGGGAGATCAAGGTTGGGTTGATGCTGCTCCTTCCCTGGCAGGAGGCATGGGCGGCGGAGGCGTTTAGTTTTAACCGCGCCCATTTGCACGGCGCCGCGCAGGTTGATCTCCAGAAATATCAATACGGTAATCCACTGCACGCCGGACAGTACCGCAGCACGCTCTCGGTGAATGGCCGGGACCTGGGGGAAGAAACGTTTGTTATCCAGGAACACGATGGCCAGCTTGAGCCCTGCATCTCACCCTCGCTGTTCGACGCTCTGCAGCTGAAGGATGCCCAGTGGCCAACCGCGGCCACCTGCCTGCGTTTTTCGCAGATCGATAAGGCGATCGGCTGGGAGTATGACAGCGGGGAAAACGTCCTGCGGGTAAATATGCCCCAGGCGCTGCTGCAACCCCATTATCGGGGGGCGGTGAACCTGAAAAAGGTGGATAGCGGCGTGCCCGCCGCGGTGCTGCGCTACCAGGCCAATAGCTATCAGAGCATCGTCGACGGGGATAGCAGCAGCCATCATTATCTCGGGCTGGATGCCAGCCTGCGCGCCTTTGGCTGGCGGTTACATCACCAGTCCAGCTACCAGGCGCAGGAAGGGAATACGCACTGGGATAGCATTGCCACCTGGGCTGAGAGAAGTGTAGTGAACTGGGCGTCCACGTTACGGCTGGGTCAGGGATGGACCGACGGAACCTTCTTTGACAGCGTCAGTTTTATCGGCGGCAGGCTGGCTACCGATGTGCGCATGCTGCCGGGCTCTCGCCGCGGTTTTGCGCCGTCGGTCAGCGGCGTGGCGCGCACCAACGCCCGCGTAACGGTCACCCAGAACGGCGCCCTGTTGTACGAGGCAACGGTTCCGCCGGGCAAATTCACCTTCGACGATCTCTATCCCACCAACGCCGGCGGCGATTTACAGGTGACGATCCACGAGGCGGATGGCAGTCAGGACACCTTTACCGTGCCGTACGCCACGCTGCCTGGCCTGGTGCGGGCAGGCGCGGTCTATTATGATCTGTCGCTGGGCTATCTGGATGAGGACGGGATCGCCGGGCGGCCGGGATTTGGCGAAGCCACGCTGCAGTACGGCTTCAATGACTATATCAGCGGCTATACCGGCGCTAACGCGACGACAGATTATTACTCGACGCTGGTCGGCAGCGCCTTCAATACCTACTGGGGCGCGCTGGCGGTCGATCTTTCCCGTTCTGCGGCGAAGGGCAGGGAGCACGGCTGGCAGGAGGGCTACCGCTGGCGGGTGTCCGCATCAAAATCGTTTACATCCGATACGCGAATGCTGCTCTCGATGAGCCACAGCAACGAGGGCAATTATCGCTCCATTCGCGATGCCGCCTGGGAGCACGACCGGCACCCCAACGACTGGCGGGAGATGACCCGCTACAGCGCGACGTTGTCTCAGCAGGCCGGCAGCGGCAGTCTGTCATTTAACGGAATCTGGAGTGAGGATGTCCGCCACCACCGCTGGCGCTCATATCAGCTGGGCTATGCCAACCGCTATGGTCAGCTCAATTACTATCTGTATGCCCAGCAGAGCCAGGATATCCATCACCGCAATAATCAGGTGGTGGGCGTCTCCTTTTCGCTGCCGTTCGGGCAGGCGGGCAGCCTGACCACCCGCTTTAACCACGATAAAAACTACGGCAGCCAGCTGCAGTCCAGCTATACCGGCAGCGCAGGCGAGAAAAACGCCTTCAGCTACGGTTTGACCGCCAGCTACGACATGCCGCGGGAGAACCCAAATGAAGCCAGCGTTGCGGCCAACGGTAGCCTGCGGACGGATTATGCGTACCTGAACGCCAGCGCCAGCGCCGGTCGCCATCAGCAGCAGTACTCGCTGGGGGCATCGGGCGCCCTGGTAGCGCATCAGGGCGGCATGACCGCCACCCCCGAACTGGGGGAAACCTTCGCCATTGTGGAAGCGCCCGGCGCGGTGGGGGCCCGGGTGGCTAACCGCCCTGGACAGCCGATTAACCGCCAGGGTTTTACGATCATCCCTTACCTCGATCCCTTTACCGCTAACTGGCTGGATCTCGATCCGCAGGGTCTGAACGACCATGTGGAGATTGTCTCCAGCAGCACGACGGTGGTGCCCGATTCGGGCGCGGCGGTGAAGGTCAAATTTGTCACGCGTACCGGCTATCCCTGGTTTGCCCATGTCACGCTGCCGGATGGCGCGGCGCCCCCGCTGGGCGCGGAGGTGTTCGACGACAACGGTCGGGCGGTTGGCGCCGTCGGTCAGGGCGGGCTGCTGTATGCCCGGGTGCCGCAGGACCACGGCAGCGTCTCGGTAGTATGGGGCGAACGCAGCGGGCAACGCTGCCGGTTGGCCTATGCCATCCGCGACGACGCGGTGCAGCAGGTTAGCAGCGGCACGCCGCATCAGGTCTGCCGGCCGGGAATAAAGGAGAAGTAATATGAAAAAAATCATCGCATCAGGGGTACCTCTTCTGCTGGCCGGCGGGTACTGCGCTTCGCTGTCGGCAGCGTGTCAGATGGTCAGTGGCAAAACTATCGAGTATTCAGTGAACGTCAGCCAGGCCAGTATCAACCTTGACGTCAGCGATCTCCCCATCGGCTCCCTGCTATACAGCTACGGAGGGATGATTATCACTAATAACGAACGCTGGGAGATCGCCTGCAGCGGCAGCGAGCCCGGCGGGTTTCAGAGCATTGGCGGTTCCCGGGTCGGCCCGGCGGGAGACGGCAAGCCGGGGGATATCTACAGCATCGACCGCCTGCCGGGCATCGGCTACAGCTTTCAGATGGGGGAACAGGATGGCATTAATTTCGATCCCCTGTTCACGGCCTGGCCTTCCGCGCCGGTATTTTCCGGCCAGCGCGCATTTCAGGCGGAAAATAAAAAACCGACCATCTATTTCTGGCGGATTGCCGATAACGGCGGTCTACCGCCGCCGGGCGAATATTGCCTTAATGATTACCTTGGCGATATTTATCTTGGCGGAGTACAGGCGATGCGCTTCAGCGTCAGCGGACTCTGTATTCAGGTCAAATCACCCACCTGCAAGATTACTGACGACAGTAAAAACATTAACGTCTTCCTCGGACGGCATAACAAAACCGCATTTACCGGGCTCAACAGCACCACCGCCCCGGTTCCTTTTAACATCAACCTGACGAACTGTGAAAATGTCGGCAGCGTGTTTATGCAGTTTAACGCGACGGTGGACAGCGCTGTCGCCGCCAACGAAGTGATTAAAATCGATGACCAACCCGAAGGGGCATCCGGACTTGGCGTGCAGATCCTCAGTGCCGGCGGCGCGCTGGTGCCGCTAAACCAGGTGAGCCAGGTCTGGTCCGGGAATAAAGGCAGTCAGACGAACTATCGTTTATCCTATCAGGCCCGCTATATCCAGACGCAGCCCGCAGTGACTGCGGGCGAAGCGAACGCCAGCGCGACCTTCGTGGTGACTTATAACTGATCTGCCTGGCGGCGCGGCGCCGTCAGGCATGCGCCAGTAAAGGAAACATCAACTTCCTGTCTTTAAACAGGTTTTCCTTCTGGTCATAGACGAAGAGGATATCTTCTCCCTCTATCTTCTCATACTCGCCGAGCCGGTCTTCACTGGGGGTAAAACCGAGGATGGCCTGGTAAACGTGGTCATCGGCCAGTTCGTTGACCAGCGTCGACAGGCTCTTACCCACGTCGCAGAACAGATCAAAGCAGATCAGCACCGGACCGTTTTGCATGGCGATGACCACCGCCTCATTTTTTGCCGAGTAATAGACAAAATGCTTCATAAAGGCTGAGCAGTAAAACATCAGCAGGCCAAAGTTATGCTCCACCCGCAGCGGTGAGAACGGGTTGGATTTTTCATAGTAATGGCGGAGCAGGGCGACATCGTCAGCGCTGTCCATATCCAGTTTACGAAAATCACCGGCTCGCGGGGAGACCGGCATAATATATTGATGTTCTTCGCTGCGGGTGAAGCCAAATTTGGGGTAAAAATCCACCGTGGTGGGATTGGCGAATAAAAAGAAGGCGTCCGCCTCCTGCTGCCAGTCCTGCAGGATGTGATGGATAAGCTGGCCGGCTAATCCCTTATTACGGTGGTCCGGTTCGGTCATCACGGTGCCAATCTGAATATAACGCCGGGGCTCGCCCTGCCAGCGCAGGTCGATGATGTTGGCCGAAGCGTTAGCGATAACTTTATTGCGTTCGACAAAAGCATAGGGGATATAGGCATCGGTCCAGTAACCTTGCTGATACCACTCTTCAAAAGACAGGTCAAAAGTCTTAACGGCAAGGTCAATGAAGCTTTTTCTTAATGGGTTATTTTCTCTGACTTGCTTCACTAATTGATAATTCATTGTCATAGTTCCTTCTCACTATGGCTTCTGAAAGCGGCGACGTCGGCAAAGGCACTTGCGTCGAATGAGCGCTGTAAACGTAGCATATCTGGGAAAAGGATCCGCAATGTCGATGCTTAACCTTTGCCCCAGTCACAAATAACCGCATGCTGGCCGTGTCAAACCGGGCGAAACGGACTGTTTGCGTTCGCTATCGCCATAATAAAGCGTGAGTAAAAGAGGTATTGGTCGAGAGGCTGAGGCAAATGTACTGGCTATTTTATCGACAATCGGCCGAGCCGTAGAGGTTAGGTTTATTTATTTATGCATTAAACAGGAAATTTTACGCGTTGCGTCTAATAATAGAGTAGTCCCCAGCGTAAGGGCTGAATTTATCCTGGAATCGGCTTATAATAACGCGCTTTGTGATTGAGTATTACCGCACGAATTGGAAAAATACTACGTGCAGGATCCGCTACTTTATTTCGCGGTTTTTGCTCAGCTATTATTGAGTGAATTAACAGGATTACTATGTCAAATTTACCCAAATTTTCCCGCGCGCTGTTGCACCCGCGTTACTGGCTATTGTGGCTGGGAATTGGCTTTTTGTGGCTGCTGGTGCAATTACCGTATCCGGTGATCTACCGTCTGGGAACGGCGCTTGGGCGGCTGGCAATGCGGGTGATGAAAAGCCGCGCGCGGATTGCCAGACGTAATCTCGAACTCTGCTTTCCCGAGATGAGCGCCGCCGATCGCGAGGCGCTGCTGGTGAAAAACTTTGAATCGCTGGGCATGGGGCTGATGGAGACCGGCATGGCCTGGTTCTGGCCGACGCACCGGGTAGCGCGCTGGACCGAGACCAGCGGCGTTAACGAGGTGGTGGAGCTTCTGGAAGAAAAGCAGGGCATTTTACTGATCGGTATCCATTTTCTGACCCTCGAAATGGGTGCGCGAATGTACGGCATGTTTACCCCAGGCATTGGCGTCTACCGGCCCAACGATAACCCGCTGATTGACTGGCTGCAAACCTGGGGACGCTTGCGCTCTAACAAGACCATGCTGGATCGAAAAAATCTGAAAGGGATGGTCAGGGCGCTAAAAGAGGGGGAAATTCTCTGGTACGCGCCGGATCATGACTACGGTCCGGCCAGCAGCGTCTTCGCCCCGCTGTTTGCCGTCGAACAGGCGGCGACCACCACCGGTACCTGGATGCTGGCGAAAATGTCCGGGGCGACGATTGTGCCGTTTGTTCCGCGGCGCAAGCCCAACGGCATGGGGTATGAATTGATCTCCCTGACGCCGGAGCGCACGCCGCCGCTGGCGAGCGCCGAGGTTACGGCGGCCTGGATGAATCAGATTATCGAACAGTGCATCCTGATGGCGCCCGAGCAATACATGTGGCTGCACCGGCGCTTTAAGACCCGCCCGGAAGGGGTACCGCCGCGTTACTGAACGCCTCGGCCAAAAAATAAGCGCATCGGTAGCACGCTCAGTAAATCGCCGTCTATACTGAAAGGGCCTGACTGAAGGCTAATTCCAAGGAGATTGCAGGATGAAAAAAGTGATAGTCGCGTTAGCCCTTTCCGCCGTTGCATTTGGCGCCTCCGCCGCGCAGTTGATTACCAAAGAAGAAGTGAAACACTTCAAACTGACCAAAGTCGGGCCGATCTCGGTGGGGCCGTCCGGTGGCGAATTCTCTTCGCCTTCCGATCTGCACGATCAGCTCTCCAAGCTGGCCGATGAGAAAGGCGGAAAGTACTACGTTATCACCGCTGCGCGTGAGCATGGCCCTAACTTTGAAGCCACAGCGGAAGTGTATAAATAACCTTTTTTTAAAGCGTGCCGTATCGGCGCGCAACGCATTGAGCCTGGAGCGCGTTAAGCCTCCGGGCTTATTTTTTTCTGCTATCGGAATTGCCTTAGGCAATAGCGGCAGCGGAAATGCGTTTTTATCGCTATATATAGATTTCATGATCACGATGTTAATGAATTATTGCTTTTTATTGTTAATAAAGAGCCAATTCCGGCCTAATGCCTGAGGGAGTGACCCCTGGCAAAAATAGGTAGGACAAATGTGTTATCATCGCGCCTTTCCCTTTTTGTCTGGGGCTTTCTTGTATGCTACAACCTGTTGTTCGCGTCGGTGAATGGCTGGTAACCCCCTCTGTAAACCAAATCAGCAGGAAGGGGCGCCAGCTTACCCTTGAACCGCGTTTAATCGATCTTCTGGTCTTTTTTGCCCGCCATCCGGGGGAAGTGCTTAGCCGGGACGAGCTTATCGAAAACGTCTGGACCCGGAACGTTGTGACCAGCCACGTCGTCACGCAGAGTATTTCTGAACTGCGCAAGTCGCTCAAAGACGGCGACGACGTTAGCCTTGAGTACATCGCGACGGTACCCAAACGGGGGTATAAGCTCACGGTGCCGGTGATCTGGTGCACCGAAGAGGGGGAGGAGCTAGCCCCGTCGATGGAGGCGCTGACGCCTTCGCCGTCGACCGCCGTTCCTGCGCCGCCGGCCGCCGGTGCGCCATCCGACGTCTCTGTCCCTCTCCCTGATGCCGCCGCGCCGCCACCGGCTCCTACCGTGGCCAGCGCGCCGTCAGGCCGCAAGCGCCTCACTACCGCCCTGGTGTGGGGGCTGTTCCTGTTGGCGCTGGGCACCTGCGTGGCGCTGGTGGCGCTGTCGAGCATGGAATCGCGGCCGCCGGTCAACAAGGCGCGTCTGCTGCTCAATCCGCGCGATATCGATATCCACCTGGTGAATGGCAACTCCTGCGCCAACTGGTCGTCGCAGCACTCCTACGCCGTTGGGCTGGCCAGCCTGATCACCACCTCGCTGAACACTTTCTCGACCTTTATGGTGCATGACAAAACGGACTACAACATCAATGAACCAAGCAGTTCCGGCAAAACGCTGACCATTGAGTTCGTTAATCAGCGCCATTATCGGGCGCAGCAGTGCTTTATGTCGGTCCAGCTGGTGGACAACGCCGACAGCTCGACGATGCTGGATAAGCGCTACTTTGTGACCAACGATAACCAGCTGACCATCCAGAACGATCTGATGAACAGCCTGTCGGATGCCCTGGCGCAGCCGTGGCCGGCGCGAATGCAGGCGATGCTCAGGCAATATCAGCCCTCGCAAAGCGTGGCGTTAACCTATTTCTACCAGTCGCATCAGCTGTTAATGAAGGGCGACGTCGATTCATTAAGTAAGGCCAGTAGCCTGCTGGATGATGTGATTAAGCGGGCGCCGGATTTTATTTACGCCTATGCCGAAAAAACGCTGGTGGATGTATTGCGCCATTCGCAACAGCCGCTGGATGATAAACAGCTGGCCGCCCTCTACAGTGAAGTCGAGCGGGTAGGGGCGATGCCGGGTATAAAAGACATGGCGATTTATTATCAAATAAAAGCGGTGGATTCATTGGGGAAGGGCAAAGTCGACGAAGCAAATACCGCAATTAATAGTGCGATTGATTTAGAGATGTCATGGCTAAATTATGTGCTGTTAGGCAAAGTCTATGAGATGAAAGGTGAGAACCGTCTGGCTGCCGATTCTTACATCACGGCGTTTAATTTACGTCCTGGCGAAGATACCCTGTACTGGATTGAAAATGGGGTTTTCCAGACGTCGGTTAACCGAGTAGTTCCATATCTCGACAACTTTCTCTCTTCAGAATAAGTAAACCCTCATCATGTGCAAGGTTTTGGGCATGGTGAGGTTAAATTTATGTTTCTCATGAAGCCTCTTGTTGTTATTTTTATTTAGCATTCAGGAGGCTTTAAATAACAGTCAGGTAACACGCTCCGCTTCTCGTAAGTATCTGTAATGCAACGATGTTTATCTTTTTCTGACACCCTGTTGTCATGTTTATATGTTAAGCGAAAAAGGTCAAAATATCATTTGTCTGATGTTTGTTTTTATATCACTTTATCTTTAGGACTTATCTCGTACAAATCAGTAATCTTGTTGGCAGTTGGTCGGGTCAATTAATGGTTCTGTATCATGATCTGTACCTCCCAAATAAACTTAGGAGAAAAACAACCATGAGTTCTGCCAAGAAGATCGGGCTATTTGCCTGTACCGGTGTCGTCGCCGGTAATATGATGGGGAGCGGGATTGCATTATTACCTGCGAACCTGGCCAGCATCGGTGGTATTGCCATTTGGGGCTGGGTGATTTCAATTATTGGTGCGATGTCTCTGGCTTATGTTTATGCCCGACTGGCCACTAAAAACCCGCAACAGGGCGGTCCTATTGCCTACGCTGGCGAAATATCTCCGGCATTCGGTTTCCAGACCGGTGTCCTTTATTATCATGCAAACTGGATTGGTAACCTGGCCATCGGGATTACCGCAGTTTCTTATCTCTCTACGTTCTTCCCAATTTTAAATAACCCGGTGCCAGCAGGTATTGCCTGTATTGCCATCGTGTGGATCTTTACTTTCGTTAATATGCTCGGCGGGACCTGGGTCAGCCGTCTGACCACTATTGGTCTGGTACTGGTGCTTATTCCGGTAGTCATGACCGCGGTCGTCGGCTGGCACTGGTTTGATGTCGCTACCTATCAGGCGAACTGGAATACCTCCAGCACCACCGATAGCCACGCGGTTATTAAAAGTATCCTGCTCTGCCTGTGGGCCTTCGTTGGCGTAGAATCCGCCGCCGTGAGTACCGGGATGGTGAAAAACCCGAAACGTACCGTGCCGCTGGCTACCATGCTGGGCACTGCGATGGCCGGTATCGTCTACATCGCCGCGACTCAGGTTATCGCCGGTATGTATCCTGCTTCTCAGATGGCCGCGTCCGGTGCGCCGTTCGCAATTAGCGCCTCTACCATCCTCGGCGGCTGGGCTGCACCGATGGTATCCGCTTTCACCGCCTTTGCCTGCCTGACTTCTCTGGGCTCGTGGATGATGCTGGTTGGCCAGGCCGGTGTACGTGCCGCCAACGACGGTAACTTCCCGAAAGTGTATGGCGAAGTTGATAACAACGGTATTCCGAAAAAAGGCCTGCTGCTGGCCGCAGTGAAAATGACCGCGCTGATGGTGCTGATTACCCTGATGAACTCCGCCGGTGGTAAAGCCTCTGACCTGTTCGGCGAACTGACCGGTATCGCGGTACTGCTGACCATGCTGCCTTACTTCTACTCCTGTGTTGACCTGATTCGTTTCGAAGGCATCAACATCCGTAACTTCGTTAGCCTGATTTGTTCGGTACTGGGTTGCGTGTTCTGCTTCATCGCGCTGATGGGCGCAAGCTCCTTCGAACTGGCCGGCACTTTCATCGTTAGCCTGATTATCCTGATGTTCTACGGTCGCAAAATGCACCAGCGCCAGAACAACGCATCGGATAACAACACCACCGCTAACGCGCACTAATCAGCAACCCGTTTTCCTGAGGCTCCTTCCATCACCTGTCATCACGCGACGGGAGGGGCTTTCTACATCTGGAGATTTGACTATGAACGTTATTGCAATCATGAATCACATGGGGGTTTACTTCAAAGAAGAACCCATCCGTGAACTGCATCGTGCTCTCGAACGCCTGGACTTCCGTATTGTCTACCCGAACGACCGTGACGACTTATTAAAACTTATTGAAAACAACTCTCGTCTGTGCGGCGTGATCTTCGACTGGGATAAATACAATCTCGAACTGTGCGAAGAAATCAGCAAAATGAACGAGTACATGCCGCTGTATGCGTTCGCTAACACCTACTCCACTCTGGACGTTAGCCTGAACGATCTGCGCATGCAGGTTCGCTTCTTCGAATATGCGCTGGGCGCTGCGGAAGATATCGCGAACAAAATCAAACAGAACACTGACGAATACATCGACACCATTCTGCCGCCGCTGACCAAAGCGCTGTTCAAATATGTCCGTGAAGGTAAATATACCTTCTGTACCCCAGGCCACATGGGCGGTACCGCGTTCCAGAAAAGCCCGGTAGGCAGCATCTTCTACGATTTCTTTGGCTCCAACACCATGAAATCCGATATCTCCATTTCGGTTTCTGAACTGGGTTCCCTGCTGGACCACAGCGGCCCGCACAAAGAAGCGGAAGAGTATATCGCTCGCGTGTTTAACGCAGAACGCAGCTACATGGTGACCAACGGTACTTCTACCGCTAACAAAATCGTCGGCATGTACTCCGCGCCGGCCGGCAGCACCGTGCTGATTGACCGTAACTGCCACAAATCGCTGACTCACCTGATGATGATGAGCGACATTACGCCGATCTACTTCCGTCCGACCCGTAACGCCTACGGTATCCTCGGCGGTATTCCGCAGAGCGAATTCCAGCACGCGACTATCGCCAAGCGTGTGAAAGAGACGCCGAATGCGACCTGGCCGGTACACGCGGTGATCACCAACTCAACCTATGATGGTCTGCTGTATAACACCGACTTCATCAAGAAAACCCTGGATGTGAAATCCATCCACTTTGACTCCGCGTGGGTGCCTTACACCAACTTCTCGCCGATCTATGAAGGCAAATGCGGGATGAGCGGCGGCCGCGTCGAAGGGAAAGTGATTTATGAAACCCAGTCCACGCACAAACTGCTGGCGGCGTTCTCCCAGGCGTCGATGATCCACGTGAAAGGCGACGTAAACGAAGAGACCTTCAACGAAGCCTACATGATGCACACCACCACCTCTCCACACTACGGGATCGTGGCCTCCACCGAAACCGCGGCGGCGATGATGAAGGGGAACGCTGGTAAGCGTCTGATCGATGGCTCTATTGAACGTTCCATCAAGTTCCGTAAAGAGATCAAACGTCTGAAAGGCGAGTCTGACGGCTGGTTCTTCGACGTCTGGCAGCCGGAGCATATCGATGGTCCTGAATGCTGGCCGCTGCGTTCCGACAGCGCATGGCACGGTTTCAAAAACATCGATAACGAACACATGTACCTCGACCCGATCAAAGTCACGCTGCTGACTCCGGGGATGAAGAAAGACGGCACCATGGATGACTTCGGTATTCCGGCAAGCATCGTGGCGAAATACCTCGACGAACACGGCATCGTGGTTGAGAAAACCGGTCCGTACAACCTGCTGTTCCTGTTCAGTATCGGTATCGATAAGACTAAAGCGCTGAGCCTGCTGCGTGCGCTGACCGACTTCAAACGCGCGTTCGACCTGAACCTGCGGGTGAAAAACATGCTGCCGTCGCTGTACCGTGAAGATCCTGAATTCTATGAAAACATGCGTATTCAGGACCTCGCGCAGAACATTCACAAACTGATTGAGCATCACAACCTGCCGGATCTGATGTTCCGCGCGTTTGAAGTGCTGCCATCGATGGTGATGACCCCGTATGCCGCGTTCCAGAAAGAGCTGCACGGTCAGACGGAAGAAGTGTATCTCGAAGAGATGGTCGGCCGCGTCAACGCCAATATGATCCTGCCGTATCCTCCGGGAGTGCCGCTGGTGATGCCGGGTGAGATGATCACCGAAGAGAGCCGTCCGGTGCTGGAGTTCCTGCAGATGCTGTGCGAAATCGGCGCCCACTATCCAGGCTTCGAAACCGATATCCACGGCGCCTATCGTCAGGCGGATGGTCGTTACACCGTTAAAGTGCTGAAAGAAGAGAATAACAAGTAATAGACGCACACCAGGGAAGTGGCTTGCCACTTCCCTTTTTCACGCTGCAAGGAGAACACATGAAAACACCCTCACAGCCGCGCGCGATTTACTACATCGTTGCGATCCAGATCTGGGAGTACTTCAGCTTTTACGGCATGCGCGCCTTACTCATCCTTTACCTTACCCACCAGCTTGGCTTCGACGACAGCCACGCCATCAGCCTGTTCAGCGCTTACGCATCTCTGGTTTACGTTACCCCTATTCTCGGCGGCTGGCTTGCCGACCGCCTGCTCGGCAACCGCACGGCGGTAATTGCCGGGGCGCTGTTGATGACCCTCGGCCATGTGGTGCTGGGCGTTGAGTCGACCTCCGCATGGAGTTTGTACGTCGCGCTGGCGATCATCATCTGCGGCTACGGCCTGTTCAAATCCAATATCAGCTGCCTGCTCGGCGAACTGTACGCTCACGACGACCCGCGTCGCGACGGCGGTTTCTCGCTGCTGTACGCCGCCGGCAACGTCGGCTCGATTGCCGCGCCCATCGCCTGCGGACTGGCGGCGCAGTGGTACGGCTGGCATATCGGCTTCGCCCTTGCGGGGATCGGTATGTTTATCGGCCTGATGATTTTCTTAAGCGGCAGCCGCCACTTCCGGCATACCCGCGGCGTCGATAAACCGGCGCTGCGGGCGGTGAAGTTCGTGCTGCCGACCTGGGGCTGGCTGCTGGTGATGCTCTGCCTGGCGCCGGTATTTTTCACTCTGCTGCTGCAAAACAACTGGTCCGGCTATCTGCTGGCGATCGTCTGCCTGTTCGCTGCCCAGATGGTGGCGCGGATCATGATCAAAGCCCCGGAGCATCGACGCGCGCTGTGGCAGATCGTCCTGCTGATGCTCGCCGGAACGCTGTTCTGGGTGCTGGCGCAGCAGGGCGGGAGCTCGATTAGCCTGTTTATCGACCACTTCGTCAATCGTCGTCTGCTGAACTGGGACGTGCCGACCGCGCTGTTCCAGTCAGTTAACGCGATAGCGGTGATGGCGGCCGGCGTGGTGCTGGCGTGGCTGATGCGCCCGGAAGGCAGCGTGCGTTCTGTGCTGCGCGTCTGGCTGAAATTTTCTTTCGGCCTGCTGCTGATGGGCGGCGGCTTTATGCTGCTGGCGCTCAATGCCCGCCATGGCGCGGCTGACGGTCAGGCCTCGATGGGCATGATGGTCGCCGGGCTGGCGATGATGGGCTTTGCCGAACTGTTTATCGACCCGGTGGCGATGGCGCAAATCACCCGTCTGAACATGCCCGGCGTCACCGGCGTATTGACCGGCATTTATATGCTGGCCACCGGCGCGGTGGCCAACTGGCTGGCGGGCGTGGTCGCCCAGCAAACCACCGAATCGCAAATCAGCGATACGGCGATTGCCGCCTATCAGCATTTCTTCGCGCAGATGGGCGAATGGACCCTCGGCTGCGTGGCGGTGATGGTCATTATCGCCTTTGCCGCGGCCTGTAGCGTTGGCAAACGTCGTGCGGCTGCCGGTGAAATTACCGGCGGCGGCGCCTGACGCTCGTCCCGGCTCGTGGCGTAAACACCTTATCCGGGCCGCGATTCGTAGCCCCGGTAAGCGCAGCGCGACCGGGGGCATTACCTCAACAGCGGAGCGCGAAGTCGCTCCTTGCACAGCTTAGTGAACAGGAGGAGGATATTCTGGCATGCGCGGAGGCCAACGATAAAAAATACCGTTACTGAAGCCATAGCTGAGTGAGATCAGCTTGGAGTGAATCCAGGATCGTTAAGATTGTGCTCTGGTGTCTTCCCAGAGACAGGCCGCGCGGAAGGGTGACCTGGTTCAATTTATCGAAGCTAGTTTGAAAGCAAGGTTATGAGGAATCCATATGTCTGAACAACAAGCACAAGGTGCCGATGAGGCCATTGACCTTAATAATGAACTGAAAGCTCGTCGCGAAAAACTGGCTGCGCTGCGCGAGCAGGGCGTAGCTTTCCCCAACGATTTCCGTCGCGATCATACCTCTGACCAATTGCATGCTGAATTCGATGCGAAGGACAACGATGAACTCGCTTCCCTGAACGTTGAAGTTGCGGTGGCTGGTCGGATGATGACCCGTCGCGTGATGGGCAAAGCCTCCTTCGTCACCCTCCAGGACGTCGGTGGCCGCATTCAGCTGTACGTGGCGCGCGATGACCTGCCGGAAGGCGTCTACAACGAACAGTTTAAGAAATGGGACCTCGGCGATATCATCGCCGCCCGCGGCAAGCTGTTCAAAACGCAAACCGGCGAACTCTCGATCCACTGCACCGAGCTGCGCCTGCTGACCAAAGCCCTGCGCCCGCTGCCGGATAAATTCCACGGCCTGCAGGATCAGGAAGTTCGCTATCGCCAGCGCTATCTGGATCTGATCGCCAACGAAGAGTCGCGTCATACGTTCCGTATCCGTTCGCAGATCCTCGCCACCATGCGCCAGTTCATGGTGGCCCGCGGCTTTATGGAAGTCGAAACGCCGATGATGCAGGTGATCCCTGGCGGTGCGTCAGCCCGTCCGTTCATTACCCATCACAACGCCCTGGATCTCGATATGTACCTGCGCATCGCGCCGGAACTGTATCTGAAACGTCTGGTGGTTGGCGGTTTTGAACGCGTGTTTGAAATCAACCGTAACTTCCGCAACGAAGGGATCTCGGTACGCCATAACCCAGAGTTCACCATGATGGAACTATATATGGCGTATGCGGACTACAAAGACCTGATCGAACTGACCGAGTCGCTGTTCCGCACCCTGGCGCAGACGGTGCTGGGCAAAACCGAAGTGCCGTATGGCGACCAGGTGTTTGATTTCGGCAAGCCGTTTGAAAAACTGACCATGCGGGAAGCGATCAAGAAACACCGTCCGGAAACCAACATGGCGGATCTGGATAACTTCGACGCGGCGAAAGCGCTGGCGGAATCTATCGGTATTCAGGTAGAGAAAAGCTGGGGGCTGGGACGCATAGTTACCGAAATCTTTGACGAAGTGGCGGAAGCGCATCTGATTCAGCCGACCTTCATCACCGAATACCCGGCGGAAGTTTCTCCGCTGGCGCGCCGTAACGACGTCAACCCGGAAATCACTGACCGCTTTGAATTCTTCATCGGCGGCCGCGAAATCGGTAACGGTTTCAGCGAGCTGAACGATGCCGAAGACCAGGCGCAGCGCTTCCAGGATCAGGTGAACGCCAAAGCGGCGGGCGATGACGAAGCGATGTTCTACGACGAAGACTACGTGACCGCCCTCGAGTACGGCCTGCCGCCGACCGCGGGTCTGGGTATTGGTATCGACCGCATGGTGATGCTGTTTACCAACAGCCATACCATCCGCGACGTGATCCTCTTCCCGGCCATGCGTCCGCAGAAGTAATCCGTTGCACTCCCTCCCGGCCTGCGCCGGGAGGTTCTCCCTGTATTATCCCCGGCCTGTCGGCAGAGCGATGTTATTACAGGACTTTTTGCAACGTGCCGCGCTGGCTGCCGTTTGCCCATACGCCGTTAAAGGCGTCGTTCAGCGTAAAGGCTGAGCTTTTCACCCGGAAGGTCAGTTTACCCTGGCTGGCTTTCGCCGCCTCAACCAGATGGCCGCGGGTTTTCACCGTTTTAGCGGTGACGGTAATCTCATCAATTTTATCGCCATACTCCGTATAAACATACCAGGTGCCCACCCAGGGGCCGAAGCCGCTATCGGCGTGCTGTGCGGCGGCGGCATTCTCGGCTTTGGTTTTATGAATATCGCAGGTGATCCCGTCGGTCATCTGCGTGCAGCCGGAACGTTCAAGCTGTTCCCGGTATTTCGCGCTAATGGCGTGGGCCGGCGCGGCGGCGACCAGCGCCAGGGTCAGGGTGGTGAAAAGCCAGGTCTTATTCATCTTATTGTTTCTCATCGCGATAGCGGCGTGCAGGGGCCATAGAGAGGGATACACGTTGGTGTATTCTCCCGTTGGCGTCAGAATAAAATAACCCAACCAGTCCTGATAAGTAATTAGCAAGAGGCTCTGGGGTTATTTATTAGTAAAACATCAAAGTTTCATGCTTATTTCGCAAGCCAACCTTCCCACTGCTTGTCATATTATTGCAGAGAGAATGTTAATTATTTGATGTTTTAAAAGCGGCTATGTGTCATTCAGGCAAATAACAGCAGGCCTGTCCTTGGCGCACGGCAAAAGCCCGCGCTGGTGCGGTGTTGAGTTTTTTTCATATTGCTATCATCATATTTCGAATGAAAGGGATAACCTCTGAAGCGGGTTATTAAGCCAGTAATTTTTATCCGCAAAATAAGCCGGCGGCAAGCATTATTTCCATTTATTTTTCAGGGTTACCTGAAATAGCGAATATACCGCCAGCGCAATGATGGATTTCCATCATTTCTCCGTTTTCATCGTCGGTCGTCACCTGCTTATAGTGACGCCAGACAAGACCACAGGGTGGAAAGGAGAACAAGATGGCGACAGAGCAACTGCGGTGGGGCGTGAGCCCCCTGTGCTGGACCAACGATGTACTCGAGGATTTAGGTGGTGATATTCCCCTGGATACCTGCCTGCGCGAGGCGCGGGAGGCGGGCTATCAGGGCATTGAGTTAGGACGGAAATTTCCCCGCCAGGCATCAACCCTGGGCCCGCTGCTGGCGGCGGCTGACCTGCGCCTGGCGTCCGGCTGGTACAGCGGCATGCTGGCCGACCGCAGCGTGGAAGCGGAGCTGGAGGCGGTGCGGGAGCACGCCCAGCTCCTCCGGCAGCTCGGCGCGAAGGTGATGGTTTACGGCGAATGCGGGCAACTGCCAGGTGAAACCCCGCTTGATGAGCCTATTTCGCTCTCGCCGCCGTTAAGCCGCGTCAGCCTTGCGGCGTATTGCCACAAGCTGAATACCTTTGCCGACCTGCTGCTGCGCGACTATGGCCTCCAGCTGGCCTATCACCATCATCTGATGATGCTGGTGGAGCACGATGACGAGCTGGAGCGGTTTCTGTCTCACACCCATGACAACGTCGGGCTGGCGTTTGATACCGGGCACGCCTTTGTCGCCGGGGTCGAGATCCCGCGCGTACTGCACAAATATGGCCACCGTATCCGCCATCTGCATCTGAAAGACGTGCGTCCCCAGGTGCTGGGGCGTCTGTATCGGGAAAACCTGAGCTTTAACGAGGCGGTGCGCGCCGGGCTGTTTACCATCCCAGGCGACGGCTGCATCGACTATGCGCCGATCCTCGACTTTGTCCGGGACAGCGACTACCGCGGCTGGCTGATTATCGAAGCCGAGCAGGACCCGGCGATGGCGCCGCCGCTGGCCACCGCCAGCCGCGCCTATGCCTGGCTGGCGCACCATTTATCTTCCCCTTCATCGTCAGAGGAGTACGCATCATGAGCGCGCGGTTAAATATTGGCCTTATCGGCTCAGGTTTTATGGGGCAGGCACACGCCGACGCTTACCGTCGCGCGGCGATGTTCTATCCCGATCTGCCCAAGCGCCCGCATCTCTACGCGCTGGCGGATCAGGATCAGGCGATGGCCGAACGCCACGCGGCGAAACTGGGGGCGGAAAAGGCCTACGGCGACTGGCGCGAGCTGGTAAACGATCCGCAGGTTGATGTGGTGGATATCACCTCGCCGAACCATCTGCACTACACAATGGCGATGGCGGCGATCGCGGCGGGTAAACATGTCTATTGCGAGAAGCCGCTGGCGGTCAATGAGCAGCAGGCGCAGGAGATGGCGCAGGCGGCACGGCGCGCGGGGGTGAAGACCATGGTGGCCTTTAACAACATCAAAACGCCGGCGGCGCTGCTGGCAAAGCAGATTATCGCCCGGGGAGATATTGGCGAACCGGTGCGCTTTCGCGGCACCTTTGATCAGGGGTTTTATAACGACCCGAACCTGCCCTGGTCCTGGCGCTGCTCGAAAACTCTCGGCGGCAGCGGGGCGCTTGGCGACCTCGGCGCCCATACCCTGTCCGTCGCCCAGTTTTTGCTGGGCGGGATCCGTGAAGTGACCGCCAGCGCGCAAACCTGCCTGCGTCAGCGTCCGGTGCCGCAGACCGATGCCGGGTATGCCAGTCGGGTCGCGGCCGATGCCGAGTGGCGGGAAGTGGAAAATGACGATCAGGTTCAGTGCCTGGTCAATTTCGACAGCGGCGCCGCGGGGGTGATTGAGGCCTCGCGCATCGCCGCCGGTCGGATCTTCGGCGTGTTCTGGGAGGTCTCCGGCACCGAAGGCACGCTGTATATGGATGGGGAGCGCTTTAACGAGCTGCAGGTCTATCGCTTCAACGATGACAAACATGACCGCGGCTTTAAGACGCTGTATGCCGGGAGCCAGATCCCGGCCTATGCCGGCTTCTTCGGCTTCGATTTTGGCGGCGGCGGGCTGGGCTATTTTGACGTCAAGGTGATCGAAGTGCATGACCTGGTGCAGGGGATTTGCGGGGAGGGCGACTGCTATCCCAACTTTGAATTTGGTTTGCAGAATCAGCGCGTGCTGTCGGCGATTGAAGCCTCGATGGCCAGCCGTCGCTGGGTGAACGTGGTTAAAGACTAAGGAGCCGCTATGTTTCCGTCACACTTACCAACCCCGCGCCGCCCGGCGGCGCAGAGCATTCCCCTCCTGCGCTGGGGCATTATCGGTCCTGGCTGGATCGCCGAGCGCTTTGTGCACTCATTGAAAACCTACAGCCGGCAGCAGGTGGTGGCGGTGGCTTCCCGCAGCCAGGCGAAGGCCGACCGGGTGGCCGCGGAATGGGGGATCCCCCAGGCTTACGGCCAGGTGGAGGAGATGCTGGCGCGTCCGGATATTGATGCGGTGTATATTGCGACGCCGCACAACCATCACTTTCCCGACGGCATGCAGGCGCTGAAGGCGGGCAAACATGTGCTGATAGAGAAACCCTTCGCCCTCAACCTCGGCGAAGGACGTGAGCTGCAGGCCGAAGCCGCCCGCCAGGGGAAGCTGGCGCTGGAGGCAATGTGGTGCGATTACGCGCCGAAATATGATGTGATCCGCCAGCTGCTGGAGGATGGGGCGCTCGGCGACCTGCATACCCTGCTGGCCGATCACGGCGAGTATTTCACCCGCGACCACCGCATCTTCAATGCCGATCTTGCCGGCGGGCCGATGATGGACCTCGGCAGCTATGTGACCTCGTTTGCGCTGATGGTGGGCGGCATGCCGCAGGAGATTGTCGCCCGCGGCAGCGCCACGGCGGAGGGGCTGAACGGTCAGACGTCGATGCTGTTTAGCTGGCAGAACGGGATGCAGGGGTTGTTAAACACCACTTTGTTCAGCAACACGCCGGGCGGGGCGGTGGTGGCCGGACGCCAGGCGACCCTGACGATCGACGGCCAGTTTTACGCCCCCGGCGGCTTCACGCTCGCCGCCAGCCAGGGCGGGCAGGTGCTGCGCTGGGAAGAGCCGCGCAATCGCTACGACCAGCTGTTCTGGCAGGCGGAGCATTTTGCCTGGTGCATCGGACAGGGGTTGCAGGACTCGCCGCTGCGGCCGCTCAGTCGGGTGCTGCAGAATCTGCAGGTGATGGATGAGGTGCGGCGCCAGGTGGGCGCGGTGTTTAACGAAGAACGCTAAGGAGCCGGCCGGGCATTGGTTTGCAGATAGCGCGAGCGTATCTGCCATTGCCCGGCAAAAGGACGCGTACGATGCCTGATGTCTGTTGCCCGGCGGCGCTGCGCTTGCGCGGGCCTGTGATATCTATGCAACCGATTGATATTACGGTGTATTAATGCCTGTCTTCTGTAGGCCGGGCAAGGCATCGCCGCCGCCCGGCATAAAACGGCTCCGCGTCGGCTGTTCTTGCCCGGCGGCGCTGCGCTTGCACGGGCCTACGATTTTACTGCAACCGTTTGATATTAAATCAGATTAATGCCTGTGTTATGTAGGCCGGGCAAGGCGACGCCGCCGCCCGGCATAACAGCGGCTCCGCGTCGGCTGTTCTTGCCCGGCGGCGCTGCGCTTGCGCGGGCCTGGGATATCACTGCAACCGTTTGATATTAAATCAGATTAATGCCTGTGTTATGTAGGCCGGGCAAGGCATCGCCGCCGCCCGGCATAAAAGCGGCTCTGCGCCCGCTGTCCTTGCCCGGCGGCGCTGCGCTTGCGCGGTCCTGAGATATCTATGCAACTGTTTGATATTAAATCAGATTAGTGCCTGTGTTATGTAGGCCGGGCAAGGCGACGCCGCCGCCCGGCATAACAGCGGCTCCGCGCCCGCTGTTCTTGCCCGGCGGCGCTGCGCTTGCGCGGGCCTGGGATATCAATGCAACCGTTTGATATTAAATCAGATTAGTGCCTGTGTTATGTAGGCCGGGCAAGGCGTTGCCGCCGCCCGGCATAAAGGCAGGTACAGCGCCTGATAGCGGTTGCCTCGCAGCCGCTCAGCGACAGTCGTCGACGGCGACAAACTGGCCATGCTGTAGGGACTGAACCGCCGCTTCGGCAATGGCCTGCGCCTGCAGGCCGTCCAGCAGGCCGGGCAGGTCGGCGACGGTTTCACCATTCAGGGAGCGAATAAAGGCGTCAAGATGCTGGTAATAAGATCCCTGTACCCGGCTGAACCAGTCCGGCCACAGGCCCGGCTCAATGCGCTGATTGCCGCGCCACAGGGTAGGGCCCGCCGGCGACTGGCTACCGGACTCCAGCGCGCCTTCGGCGCCCAGCAGGGTGATCCGTTCATCGTACCCGTGGCCGGTGCGGCGGGTATTGTCCAACTGCGCCAGCGCGCCGCCGCGCATCTGCATCATCAGGATGGAGGTGTCGACATCGCCAAATTCGGCAATGTCCGGCAGGGCCAGCGCCGCGCCCATCGCTGCTACGGTGCGCACTTCATCGCCAGTGAGAAAGCGCAGGAGATCGAAGAAGTGGATCGCCTGATCGCGCATCTGGCCGCCGGAGCTGCGCAGATAGTCGAGCGGCGGCATGCTGGAGGCGCGGCAGACCATCTGCACCAGCTCGACCCGGCCGATCAGCCCTTGCTCCAGCTGGCGGCGGAGCTGCTGATGGCTGCTATCGAAGCGCCGGTTAAAGCCGACAGTGACCGGCACGTTCAGGGGGAGCACCCGCTCCACCACCTCACGGGCGCGCGCCAGGGAGAGGTCGATCGGTTTTTCGCAATAGACCGCCTTGCCCGCCCTGGCGGCGGCTTCCAGCAGTTCGGCATGCGACGGGGTTGAACTGGCGATCAGCACCGCGTCGATGGCGTCGCTATGGATCGCCTCGCTCACGGTCACCGCCCGGGCGCCATAGCGGGCGGCCAGCGCCTGGGCGCGCTCCGGGGCGGCATCGGCCACCATCGTCAGCGCACTTCCTTCATGACGAGCAAGACTGGCGGCATGAACCTGACCGATAAAACCACTGCCTACCAGGGCAAAACGTTTGCAGATCATTTTTTTCTCCAGAATGGCGAGGGGACGCTGCCACCATAATCGGTTTGCTAAACTCACTGACACTGCCGTTTTGATGGATTTCCATCATGAAGAGAGGGGCGATGAAAAACATTTCACTGGCGATGCTGGCCAGACAGATTGGCGTCGGCGTGGCCACCGTTGACCGGGTGCTGAACGAGCGCGGCGGCGTATCGCCGCAGACCACGCGCAAAGTGCTGCAGGCGGCGCGCGAGGCGGGACTGAAGCGGATCCTGCCGGAGGAGCACCGCTTTCCCTGGCAGATTGAGGTCTTTCTCAGCAGCAATGACTCGTTCTTCTTTCCGCAGCTGGCGCAGGATTTTGCCGCCGTGGCGGATAGCCTCGGCTATCGCCGTCTGACCTTGCACCGTACCTTTGTCCCGGAGTCGCAGCCGACGACACTGGCCCGGCGCATTGCGCGCAGTTGCCAGCAGCGTCAGGGGATCATCGTCTTCGGCAATGACCATCCCGCGGTGCACGACGCGCTGCGCCGCTGCCGGGAGGCTGGCGTCCCGGCGATCACCCTGGCGACGGACCTGCCCGGCGCCGACCGACTCTGCCACGTGGGGATCAATCAGCTACAGGCTGGCCGCACGGCGGGGTTAATGCTGGGGAGAATGACGCCACGGCCCGGCGAGGTGCTGATGGTCAGCGGCCGGCAAGATTACAGCGCGCATCGCCTGCGCATTCAGGGGTTCCGCGAGGTGCTGAGCCAGCGCTTTCCCCACCTGCAGCTCAGCGACGTGCTGGCGGGCGAGGAGCGGCGGGAGCAGATCACCCGCCTGGTGGAGCAAGCCCTGTGCCGCAGCCGAAATATTGTTGGGATCTATAACACCGGGCTTGGCAATACCCAGATTGCCGAGGCGCTGGCCCGCCACCGCCGCGAAGGCGACGTCTGCTGGATCACCCATGAGCGTTACAACACCACCCGGCAGCAGCTGGCGAAGGGCAGCCTGGCGTTAACGCTCGATCAGAACACCCGCCAGCACGCCCAGCTGGCGATCGACCTGATGCTGCGCCATCTGGAGTCCGGCTACCAGCCGCAAACCTATGCCGACGGTAAAGTCGACTTTATCCTCTACAGCGCCGAGAACGTGGACTAAGGCGTGCGGCGCCTCCCTTCCTGACAACACGGATTTCCCCGGCGGGTAAATGACCACCCCGCCGGGAGGGATCGCTTCAAAGCGTTGTCTGCTTCTCATTTTTCGCTCATTTATGCGGCAATGTTAGATGTCTGTCAAAATTCTGTTACTGCATAGTTTTAAAATTTTCATTTCAGTTATTTACTTATAAAAGTTTCAAATGTCTTGTTAATGAAATAAATGGTCTGAAATCCAGGTTGCGGCGTAAATGGACTGATGTTTCAAAATAGTGATGATAAAACAGCCGTTATTTGTGATTTAGATCACGATGGAGTGCGAGAGGTGCCGCAGCGTCGTCGATATACCAGCAGACATTTGCCGCAACGTAACTGAAATTAATTTTTCATTTTGTTTCATTCACCGGCGTACCTACAAAATCAAGGATCAACTATGAATATTAAGAAAACGATTGTTGCCTCTTTGTTAGCCTGCATGCTGCCTGCGGTGGTTATGGCAAAAGATGTCTCCATTGGCGTCTCGATGGCGCTGTTTGACGATAACTTCCTGACGATCCTGCGTACCTCGATGCAAAAAGAGATGAAAAAAGATGGCGTTAAATCGCAGATCGAGGACGCGAAAGGGGATGTCTCCCAGCAGCTGCAGCAGGTGCAGAACTTTATCGGCCAGGGGGTGGACGCCATTATCGTCAACCCGGTGGATACCAACGCGGTGAAACCGATCATGGATCAGGCCACCAAAGCCGGGATCCCGCTGGTGTTTGTGAACCGCCGTCCGCAGGCGGAGCTGACCGACAAGATGGCCTATGTGGGATCGGACTCCATTCTTGCCGGCCGTCTGCAGATGGAAGCGCTGGCGAAAGCGATGAACGGTAAGGGCAATGTGGCGATCCTGCTCGGCGACCTGGCGAATGAATCCACTCGCGACCGCACCAAAGGGGTGGAAGAGGTGGTAGCGAAATACCCGAACATCAAAATCGTCCAGAAGCAGACCGCGAAATTTACCCGCAATGACGCAGTGGATGTGGTCAGCAACTGGATGACCAGCGGTGAGGATATCCAGGCCATCGCCTCCAACAACGATGAAATGGCGATCGGCGCCCTGCAGGCGCTGGGCAAAAACCCGAACCATATTCTCATCGCCGGCGTGGATGGCACCCCGGACGCGCTGCAGATGCTGAAGAGCGGCAAGATGATCGCCACCATCTTCCAGGATGCGAAAGGCCAGGGTGAAGGCGCAGTCGACGCGGCCATCAAGCTGGCGAACGGCGAGAAAGTGGAAAAAATCATCGATGTGCCGTATCAGCTGATCACCAAAGAGAACATGGCTGAATTTACCAACCGTAATCAGAAATAGTCCTGGCCAACCTGTGGTACGGAGGTGGATGTATGAACGCTTTTGCCCTTGAAGCCGAAGGTATCAGTAAGTTCTTCCCCGGCGTGAAGGCGCTCGATAATGTCTCATTGCGCGTGCGTCCGGGAACGGTGCATGCCCTGATGGGCGAGAACGGCGCCGGTAAATCCACGCTGATGAAATGCCTGATCGGTATCTATCGCCCCGATAAAGGGTCGATTCGCGTGAAAGGGGAGCCGGTGGAGTTTACCGACACCATGGATGCGCTGCGCTCGGGGATCTCGATGATCCACCAGGAGCTCAATCTGGTGCCGCATATGACGGTGGCGGAGAATATCTGGCTGGGGCGCGAGCCGATGAAATACGGCTTTGTCGACCACGGCCAGCTGACCCGCCAGACCCAGGCGCTGCTGGATAAGCTCAATATCCGCTTAACCGCTGACCGGCTGGTGGGCGACCTGAGCATCGCCGCCCAGCAGATGGTGGAGATTGCCAAAGCGGTCTCATGGAACGCGGATATTGTGATCATGGATGAGCCCACCTCGGCGCTGACCGAAGGCGAGGTGGCTCACCTGTTCACCATCATCCGCGATCTGCGCGCCCAGGGTAAAGCGATCATCTATATCAGCCACAAAATGGATGAGATCTTTGCCATCACCGATGAGATCAGCGTCTTTCGCGACGGCACCTGGGTGGGGAGCAAAAACACCACCGAATTTACCCGCCAGTCGCTGATCACCCAGATGGTGGGCCGCGAATTAACCCAGCTGTTTCCGAAATTTAATAACACCATCGGCGAAGAGGTGCTGACGGTGCGCAACCTGACGCGTCAGGGCGTGTTCCATGACGTGAGCTTTAGCGTACGCCGTGGCGAAATCCTGGGCGTGGCCGGGCTGGTGGGCGCCGGGCGCAGCGAGGTGATGGAAAGCCTGTTCGGTATGGAGCGCTTCGACAGCGGCGAAGTGCTGATCGACGGGGCGCCGGTGACCATCGATTCCCCCTCCGTGGCGATTGAAAAGGGGATGGCATTATTAACCGAAGACCGGAAAAAGTCGGGCCTGTTTCTGGTGCTGTCGGTGCTGGAAAATATGAGTATCGTCAAAATGCCGGAATATATCGGCAAGAGCGGTTTTGTCCAGCACGTGAAAATGGCCGAAGACTGCATGGAGCAAATACGCCGGCTCAATATTAAAACGCCGACGATGGATCAAATTATTAATAACCTCAGCGGGGGGAATCAGCAAAAAGTCCTGATTGCGCGCTGGCTGTTAGCGCAACCGAAAATCTTAATTCTCGATGAGCCGACCCGCGGTATCGACGTCGGGGCGAAGGCGGAGATTTATCATCTGATCAGTGAACTGGCGAATCGGGGGGTGGCGGTGATTATGGTCTCCTCTGAACTGCCGGAAATCCTTGGCATGAGCGATCGGGTCATGGTGATGCATGAAGGTCGTATCACCGGCATCCTGGAAAAAGACGAAGCCGACCAGGAAACCATTTTGTCGTTGGCATCCCATTGAGGCACAGAGAATGAGTAATATGAAATTAACGGCGGCTCCGGCCAGCGAGGGTTCCTCCTTCTTCGCTAATTTGCGGCATAAAATGCCGAAAGATACCGGCATCTTTGTGGTGATGCTGGTGATTGCCCTGACCTTTGAAATCGCCGGCTGGTATGTTCGCGACCAGTCGTTCCTGCTCAATACCAACCGGCTGGTGCTGATTGTGCTGCAGGTGGCGATTATCGGCATCATCGCCGTCGGCGTCACCCAGGTGATCATCACCACCGGGATTGACCTCTCCTCCGGCTCGGTTATTGCCCTTGCGGCGGTGGTGGCGGCCAGCCTGGCGCAAACCTCCGATAGCCTGTCGCCAATGTTCCCGGCGCTGGTCAACCTGCCGGCGGTGATCCCCATTTGCGCGGGGATCGGCGTCGGCCTGCTGTGCGGCCTGACCAACGGTTTCCTGGTGACGCGGACCGGTATCCCGCCGTTTATCGCCACCCTCGGGATGATGGTTTCGGCGCGCGGTCTGGCGCAGTATTACACTCAGGGCAACCCGATCAGCTTCCTCTCCGACAGCTTTACGGCGATAGGCCAGGGGGCGATGCCGGTGATTATCTTCTTCGTGATCGCCGCCGTGTTTCACATTGCGCTGAAGCATACCCGGTATGGCAAATATGTGTATGCCATCGGCGGCAACATGACCTCGGCCAAAGTGTCCGGCATCAACGTGAATAAATATCTGGTGATCGTCTACACCATCGCCGGGGCGCTCTCCGGGCTGGCGGGGGTGGTGCTGGCGGCGCGCGTTAGCAGCGGCCAGTCGAGTATGGGGATGTCCTACGAGCTGGACGCGATTGCCGCCGCGGTGATCGGCGGCAGCAGCTTAATGGGCGGAGTGGGGCGCATTACCGGCACCCTGATTGGCGCGATGATCCTTGGCCTGATCAAAAGCGGTTTTACCTTTGTCGGCGTCGATGCCTATGTGCAGGATATTATTAAAGGCATCATTATCGTTGCGGCAGTAACCATCGATATGCGTCGCAACCGGAAAAAACACTAATCTTATCAACGGGCGGCAACGGCGAAGGATGCCGTTGCCGCCCGTCCTGTCCAGAAATAAACAAAATACTCCCCGCCAGGCTCCGCCTGTCTGTTTTGCCCGCGCTGCGCATCCTGTACAGTTTCGCCACTTCCGTTGTCCATTCGTCAGGGGTCACGCGTGGCCTGCGGTTTCTGGAGTCGTATGAATACACCATCCTTTGGCAAATTCTCGCCGCGCTGGCTAGCGGGAAAAAGGGGCCTTATCGTCACGCTGCTCGCGGGGCTGGCGATCCTGGCGCTCGGTCGGGGCATGAATTTGCCGGCCAGAGAGGTTTACCGTGAGAGGCAGATCCGCCAGCTGGAGGAGGATGCGCAGTGGGTGGCGGAACGCCTTGAGCGGCGGATGAACATTCCGGCGCCGCAGCGGGAAGCGACCTGGCCGCTGGCAGCGATGCGCGCCGCTCTCCAGACCCTCGCCCGGGAGCGGCATTATCAGCTGCTGCTGGTGAATGGCGACGGGCATCTGCTGGCGGCATCGCACGCGCTGCCGGCCAGCGTGCTGGCCCAGGTGCAGGCGCAGTTCCCGCGAGAGATGCAGCCCCCGCTGTTCGGCAGCCACTACCAGACCATTCAGCCATTCGCCCCGCATCAGCGGATGTTAAGCCGGGCGCTGAACGGCAACGCGGGGCTGGCGGGCTGGAATCTGGTGATGCTGGCGCCGGATGGTGGATTGCCCTCGTTGCTGGTGGCTTACCGCTGGCCGGTAACGATCGGCCTTGGCGCGGTGCTCGCCAGCGCGCTGCTGGCGCTGAGGCAGGCGGCGCGCGCCAGGCGAAAACGCTAATTGCCAACCGCGCCGTCAGGGATGGCGAATTTGCAGGGTGGCGGGCAGATAGCGCTGAAGCGGCTCCGGCGCCTGGCCGTCGATCAGCTGGCTGAGCAGATCGTAGCAGTGCCAGGCCAGCTGGCGATTATCCTGCTGCACGGTATCAATGCGCAGGGAAAGCGAATCATACAGATAGTGATCGTCGAAGCTGGCGAGATGAATATTGGAATCCAGCAGATGATGCTGGCTCATATAGCGCAGCACCCCTTCGAGCAGCCCGCAGGCCGCGGTGAAGAGCGCCTTCGGCGGACGCCCCAGCCGCGCGCAGAGCGCCGCGAACATCTCATAGCCGGAGCTGGGGTGGTAGTTGCCGTTGATCACCCACTCGGGACGCAGCGTGATCCCCGCCTGGGCCAGGCCCTGGGTGAACCCCGCCAGCCGGTCGCGCGACGGCGACAGCCGCGGCTGGCCGCCGAGAAACCAGAACTCGTCCGCATGCTGAGGCGCGATACGGGAGATCAGCTCGGCCGTTGGGGTGACCGAGTCGGTCATCACCAGCGGCAGGGCGCTGTCGCTGGGGGAGCGGTCAAACAGCACCACCGGCAGCTGTTCGCTAAGTTTCTGATAGTCGGCATCGCTATGCATACAAGAGGCGACTATCAGGCCGTCGACCTGGCGGGCGATCATGTTATTGACCACCACGCTCTCCTGGCCTGGGTTTTCGTCGGTGCAGGAGATAAGCAGCTGCACGCCGGCTTCCCGGCAGAGCGTCTCAAGCTCGTGGGAGAAAACGGCAAACCCGTAGTTGGTGATCTCCGGCACCACCAGACCAATGGTATGGCTGCGGTTATCGCGCAGCGAGCGCGCGTGAATGCTCGGCTGATAGTGCTGTTCACGAGCGATCGCCAGTACGCGCTCGCGCGTCTCCTGCGCCACGCGCAGCTCTTTACCACGACCGTTGAGTACCAGGCTGGCGGTCGCTTTGGAGACGCCCGCCAGTTCGGCGATATCTTTGATAGTTACGCGTTTGGTTTTCATCAGCACCCGGGAGCCTGAAAGCAAAACGCTTATTCTACCATGCATGGCCGCAGCAGCCAGCGGCAGAATGCCACCGGCGTCGCACCGCTGAAGATGAGCTGCCCCGGATAGCCCGGGAAGAAGCGGCTGCTCATCACCCCCTCGCCATCGTTGATGAAAATCTCCACGCTGGAGCGGTCGATAAAGATCCGCAGGCGTCGCGCCTCGCCGCGCCAGTAGCGGTGATGCATCTCTGCCGTCTGCAGGCCGCGGCGCGACAGACGTAGGCCGTCGCGATTGACGGTGAGCTGCAGGGCGCCGGCAAAGTCCAGCCCCAGCGTGCTGTTGGGGGCGATGTCAAAGGCCAGCTCCATCGGGGCGAGGGGCAGGGTCTGCCCGCGCCAGCCCTGGGCTTCCCCGCGCAGGGCGACCAGCTCGCGCAGCGGACGCTGATACAGAGTGCCAGCCTGCCACTCCAGCTCACGCACGCAGGTCATCTGATGGATCCAGCCCTGCGCGCGGGTGGGCTGATGCATCTCGTCCCCGTCGGGGACGCCCATCCAGCCGACCAGCAGGCGGCGGCCATCGTCGGCCTGCATGGTCTGCGGCGCGTAGAACTCAAATCCGCTGTCCAGCTCGTGCAGCGGGCCGTGGTCGAAGATCCCGCGTTCGGCGTCGAAGCGGCCTGCCATCCACACCGCCGGATAGGTATTGAGAAAGCGCTGCGCTTCGCGGGCCAGCCCCTGCGGGCAGCAGATCAGCAGGTGGGTGTCCGCCAGCGGAAAGAGATCCGGGCACTCCCACATGTAGCCGGCGTTCGCCAGGCCGTTCACGTCGTGCCCGGCGATCTCGCCCACCAGGCGCCACTCCCGCAGGTCGCTGGCGGTAAACAGCAGCACTTTGCCACGCTGTTGCACATCCTGCGCCCCAAGAACCATGTACCAGCGCCCGTCCTGCCGCCACACTTTAGGGTCGCGCACATGGCCGGTATAGCCTTCTGGCAGCGGCAGCACCGGCCCCAGCTTGCGGAAGGTGCCATCGGCATTCTCGGTCGCCAGACATTGCCAGGCGGTGCGCCCGCCGTCGGGGAATTTCACGTTGCCGGTGTAGCACAGAGTCAGGGCGCCCTCGAACTCGACCGCGCTGCCAGAGTAGCAGCCGTTGCGGTCATACTCTTCATCCGGCATCAGGGCGATAGGTTCGTGCCGCCAGTGCAGCAGATCGGCAGAGCTCCAGTGTCCCCAGCACTTATAGGTATGGTCGCAGGCGAGCGGGTTCCACTGATAAAACAGGTGGTAACGCCCGGCGACCTGGCAAAAGCCGTTAGGATCGTTCAGCAGTCCGTTGACCGGCGCCAGATGCCATTGCGGATAATGGCTGTCGGCCAGCGCCTGCGGCTGGCCCTGCATAACGGCCTGCAGGATCGCAGGCAGGCGTGACGGTAATGACATTATTCAGCGTCCGTTTTGTATTTCAGCGTCAGAGAGAGCGCGAAGGCCACGGCGAAGGCGATCGCCATTCCGATAATGTAGTTCAGCAGCGAGCTGGCCTGCACGATAGCCATCCCCGGGATCGCCGTCAGGCCTACCGCGGTCATGTAGACGTGCATCGACACCACCCAGGCGCCGCCGGCGGCACCGCCCACCAGCGCGGCGATAAACGGTTTCACAAAGCGCAGGTTAATCCCGAAGATTGCCGCCTCGGTGATCCCCAGCATCGCCGAAAACGCCGACGGCAGGGTGATGGCTTTTATTTTGGCATCTTTGGTTTTAAACCACACCGCAAAGCAGGCGCCGCCCTGGGCGACGTTGGCCATCGCCCAGATCGGCAGCAGGAAGTTGACGCCAATCGATGGGTTGCCCAGCAGTCCGGCCTCGATGGCATGGAAGCTGTGATGGATACCGGTAATGACGATCACCGAATAGAGGCCGCCGAACAGCAGGCCCGCCAGCCAGCCGGCGTGGCTGATAAGCGTGCTGAGGATAAACGAAATGCCGTCGCCGAGCGCGCGACCGGCCGGGCCGATCAGCAGCAGGGCGATAAAGCCGGAGATAATCACCGTCAGGAACGGAGTGAGGATCAGGTCCAGCGCGTCAGGGATCACGCGGCGCAGCCGCTTCTCGACCATGCTCATAAACCACACCGCCAGCAGCACCGGGAAGACGGTGCCCTGGTAGCCGATCATCGCCACTTCGATGCCGAAGAAATTCATGGTGTGGAAGCCGGCGGCGACGCCCCAGGCGTTGGTCAGCGCCGGGTGGGTGAGGATCCCGCCGAGGGTCGCGCCCAGATAGGGGTTACCGCCAAATTCGCGGGCGGCGGTAAAGCCGATCAGGATCGGCAGAATGATAAACGCCGCCGAACTGCACATATCCAGCATGATATAGAGAGCGTTGCTCGGGTCGACCCAACCGTAGGTTTTCACCATCCCCAGCAGGCCCATCAGCAGGCCGGAGGCGACGATGGCCGGAATAATCGGCACGAAGATGTTGGACAGCAGGCGGGCGATGCGCTGGAACGGGTTCAGCTTTTTCGCCGCCAGGTCGGCGGCTTCGGATTTGCTCGATTCGCTGATGCCTGCGGCCTGGATAAAGGCGGCATAGACTTTATTGACCACCCCGGTGCCGAAGATGATCTGCATCTGTCCGGCATTGCGAAAGCAGCCTTTCACCCCGTCGATTTTGCCAATCGCCTGCTGATCGGCGAGCGCGTCGTCGACCAGCACCAGCCGCAGGCGGGTGGCGCAGTGCGCGGCGCTGGCGATGTTTTCCTTGCCGCCCAGCAGGGGAAGCAGTGAGCGGGAAATCTGTTCAAAATCCATAGTACCCTCTAAATGCATGATGATATGGCGTGGGCGGCGCCAGCCGTGGCAGGCGCCGCGAACCTTATATTTATGTGTTATTTACCCTGTCGCCCCGGTGGCCGTCAGAACCAGGTCTCCATTTGCATACCGAACGACCATTCGCCGCCCGATTTGAATCCGTTGCTGCCTAACGCGTCATCGTTGGCGTAGTTGTCCAGTTTTTTGCTCCAGTCCATCCACGATGTATAGAAGCGGATCTCCGGCCGCGAGAAGAAGTCGCCGATGCTGCCCACCTTGAAGGTCGGGGCGAAGGTCAGCTTGTAGAAGCTGCCATTGACCGCATGGCGATCGTTGTAGCCTTCAGGCTGCAGATCCATGTACTGATAGCTGCCCTCCCAGGCGAGGGCGAAGTTCTGCGTCACTTCCTGAATCAGACGCAGGTTGAGGGTGGCCCACTGATAGCTGTCGCCATCGACATAACGATCTTTACTGCTCTGCGCCAGCACGGCCGGGGCAATAAACCAGCGATCGCTCAGCGGCGTGGTGCCATAGCTGGCGAAGCGCCAGGTATTGGCCCCCGGGCGCAGCGCGCCGTCGGAGCCGATGCCTTTAACCTCGGCGCCCAGCCCGTGGCCGTACAGCAGGGCCGTTTTGCTGCTCCCGTCGCGCAGGCCATAGAAGCTCTCATTGTGCAGGCCCAGCAGGGCATGAACCCCGGTGTTAGCGGCATCGCCTTTCACCAGATTGCCGTTCGCGTCCTGGCGGTCGTCATTATCTTTCGCCCGCATCCCGCTGACCATCATCTGCACCGGGCCGGCAAAGTTATTCATGCTGACGATATAGTTCTGCACGCTGTTGCTGCTGTCGGCGATATCGCCAAAGTTGCGGCCGTATAACGAGAAGTTGCTGCGCAGGCTGTCGTTCCATTTCACGTCGTAGATCCCGCCGCCGGTCCCGGCGAGGAACACCACATCCGAGTCAATCCAGTGGATGTCGAAGTTGTCGCGGTCAAAGCGTTTCCCGGCCCACAGGGTCGAGCCTTTGAACGGGCCTTCGAAGGTCGGCAGGTTGCCCAGCTCAACGAACGCCTGGCGCACGTTCAGATCGCTGCTGCTTGCCGTCCAGTCGTTATAGGTGGTCTGTCCGTCGGCCACCATCACTTTGAAACGGGTGGTCGCCCCGTTGTCCAGGGTCTGTTTATGTTCGAGGTTCATTTCCACATAGGTGTCGGCCTGGTTGCCCAGGCGACCAATGGCGCCGCCGGTCTCCCCGGCGGGGGTCATATAAGCGCCGGATTTGGTACTGGCGGCCGAGTCGTTCATGATCACCCCGGAACGCGCATAGCCGTGGAACTCAAAGCCGCCGGGCCGTTCGGCTTTTTCTTCCAGTTGAGTGGTGCGCCTGGCCACCTGCTGGGTGGTGGCCTGGGTTTGCTGCTGCTGCTGGGTTAACTGCTGAACTTTCTGCTCCGCTGAGGCGGCGCGGCTTTCGGCAGTGCTGGCGCGGGTCTCGGCGTCCTGCAGGCGTTTTTCCAGGGCGGCGAGACGCGCTTCAATGCTGTTCAGGTCTGTCTGCCCATGGGCGGCGGCGGTGCCGGTTAGCAAAGCAATAAGAATGGCTAACTTCCGTTTTTTATACATGTTGGTGACATCCAAAGGTAAATCAGTGAGTGTGCTAATGTTTGCTAAACCGGTTTAGTTGATATGGTAAACATGTCGGTAACGCGGTGAAAATAAAAATTGCTAAACCGGTTTAAGAATTGTGATGTCGCCAGCAAAGTGGGCCGTTAACCGGCCCAAGGGGATCACAGCGAGCGCTGAAGATCGTCCCTGTAGGGCAGGGCGGTCATGGCGCCTTTGGCGGTGGTGGCCAGCGCGCCGCAGGTTTGCGCCAGCGCGAGGTCGGGAGCCAGGGCTGCGAGGTTGTCCGGGATACCGTGGGCGGCGAGGCCGGCGAGTAGCCCGGCGACAAAGGCATCGCCGGCGCCGGTGGTATCGACGGCCACCACCGGGCGGGCAGGGAAGTGGCTAACCTGCCCGCGCAGGGCGGCCTGGACCCCCGCTTTACCCTGGGTCACCAGCAGTAGCGTCGGCTGGAAGCGGGCGTTCAGCCGGGCGATGCCGCTGACGATGTCGTCGCTGCCGCTGATAAACGCCAGCTCCTCTTCCGAAAGTTTTATGGCGTCGGCGAGGGCCAGCGCCCGGTCGAGACAGTCGCGAAGGTCCTGCGGATCCTGCCACAGGTCGCTGCGGATATTGGGGTCGAAGCTGACATAGCCCCCGGCGCGCTTTATCGCCTCCATCGCCGCGAATGTCGTGCTGCGGCTCGGTTCCGCGCTGAGAGCGATGGAGCAGACGTGCAGCCACTGACCGGCGGCAAACGGCGGGAGATCCTCGGGCTGAAGGAACAGGTCGGCGCTCGGACGGACCATAAAGGTAAAGGTGCGCTCCCCGTGGCTATCGAGATCGACCACCACCGTGGAGGTGCGCTGCGCCGCATCGAGGCGCATATAGTTCACATCCACTTGCTCCTGCGCCAGGGTGTGACGCATAAAACGGCCGAAGGGATCGTCGCCGACGCGGCCGATAAACCCGCTGTCACCGCCGAGCCGCGCCACGCCGACCGCCACGTTGGCCGGCGCGCCGCCGGGGCATTGCAGCAGGCGGCCCTCTCCATCGGGCAGGAGATCGACGACCGCATCGCCGAGTACCCAGATTTTTCCATTCATACGACAAGCTCCTCTAAGCTAAACTTTATTAAACCGGTTTAGCTCATTAAAGCACAGCCCACCGGTAAGCGGAACGATTGGGTCACGAAACAGGGAGGCGAGGGTAAAAAATGTGAGCCAGGCGGAATATTTCGCCACTCCAGATCTGGACTTTTCCTTCCCCACCCGCTTAGGTATAGTTCAACAGGTCGCGGTTAGCCCCGCCGCGGTGGCCAAAGGTAAAGGAGTGCGTAGCGCGATGAACCCCAGTTTTGGCGATATTTACGATCGGTACCAGAAGCTGACGCTGACTACGCATCTGCCGGCGGTGATCGCCTGCAGTGAAACGCTGAGTTTGGGCAAAGACCAGGGCTTTATTCCGCAGCCGGGCTATCTCTACTTTCTGCTGCAGGGGCAAATGACATTGGCCTTTGGTGATGAGCAGAACCTGGTCGGGATTGTTATCGCGCATATGCCGTTAGGATTACTGGAACATTATTGTCCGTCGGTCGCGCTCTATTATCAGTGTCTGGGCGAGTGCCAGCTGGCGAAAATAACCGCCAGCGATTTTGAGCGAATATTCTTTCATTCGTCGCCGGGCTATATGCAAGAGCTGACCACGATCCTGGCCTATATGGGCATATTTGCCCTTGATGCCCACTATGAACGCGGCAGCCAGACCAGCTTTCAGACCATTAAATCGATGCTGTCGCGCTATTTATATCGCGGCGAAATTGATGGGGGTCAGCATGAGAGCCTGTCGGCATTTATTATTAAACGAACCAATCTCTCGCGCAGCTATGTGTACCAGGTGCTGGCCGCGCTGCGCGAGGGGGGATATATCACGGTGAAAAAAGGCAAGCTGATCTCCATCGACCGTCATATTCCTGAGAAATTCTAAATCCGATTCGGCAGATTCACGCCATCACGTTGCTATTACCGCCAGGGAAAGCGCTAAGCGCGCTTTTTCCCCCGGCCCCGTTACGCCTGAATCTGGCTGTTTTATTTATTTAACCTTGCACTCTGGAGTTATTTTATGACCCTGGACTATGTGGCGCTGGCCATTCTGATCGCCGTGGCCTTAATACTTTTTTATGGCGTGATTGTTATTCACGATATTCCTTATGAAATCGCCAAAGAGCGGCGTCATCCTCATCAGGATGCGATTCATTATGCCGGTTGGGTCAGCTTATTTACCCTCCACGCGCTGTGGCCCTTGTTATGGATCTGGGCGACGCTGTGGCGCGAAGACCGCGGATGGGGGATGCGCCACATTGCCGACGAGCAGCAGGCGCTGCATCAGCGTCTGGAAACGGTGGTCCAGCAGCTGGAACAGGTCCAGCGCGAGGTGGACGTTCTGAAAGCGAAGGAGGCAAAATAATGGAAACGTTAATGTTGCTGACCTACGCCGCGCTATGCATCGTGGTGTTTAAAGTTTTTCGCATCCCGCTCAATAAGTGGACCGTACCGACGGCGGTGCTCGGCGGTATCGCCCTGATTGGCGCGGTGATCTTCGGGATGAACTACAACTTCCCTTATACCGACGTCGGTAACCAGGTGTTTCGCACCGTGCCGATTGTGTCGCAGGTACGCGGCCGGGTGCAGAGCGTACCGGTGAAGCCTAACCAGATGCTGCATAAGGGCGATGTACTGTTTACCCTCGACCCGACGCCGTTCCAGACGAAAGTAGACGATCTGCAGGCGCAGATAAAAGCAGCCAGTCAGGATGCGCTCTCCTTAAACGCGGCGTTAAGCCAGGCGCAGGCCGAGCTGAGCCGTGCGGTGGCCCAGCGCGACCAGTCGCGGCGGGAGTATGCCCGCTATCGGAAGGGCCATGCCCAGGGCGCCTTCTCCGATCAAATGGTTGATACCCGTCTGCAGACGTGGAAAGCCGATGAAGCCAGCGTCAGCGCGGCTCAGGCGAAGGTGGTTCAGGCGCGTAATGCGCTGGACTCGGTGGTGAAGGGCAAAAACACCACCGTGGCCTCCCTGCTGGCGCAGCTGCAAAAGGCGCAGTTTCAGCTGGAGAACACCGTCGTCCGCGCCCCGGAGGATGGCTATGTCAGTACCGTCGGCTTACGGCCGGGCACCATGTCCACTGCGCTGGGGATGATCCCGCTGATGACCTTTGTGCCGGTGGAGGGCGCCGCCTCGCGGGAGTACGTCGCGGCATTTCGCCAGAACGCCCTGCAGCGTCTGCACAAAGGCGAGCCCGCGGAGCTGATGTTTCCGGCTATCCCGGGCACCGTCTTTCGCGGAGAAGTGGCCGACGTGCTGCCGGCGATTGGCGAGAGCCAGTTCCAGGGGCAGGGCAAACTGCTGACCACAGACGCGCTCAATACCCATGGCCGGGCGCTGGTGGTGCTGAAGGTGACCGATCCGCGATTTGCCGAATACGCTCTACCGCAGGGGGCTACCCTCGAGGCGGCGGTCTACTCGGATCATCTGAAAGAGCTGTCGCTGATCAGGAAGATCCTGATCCGCATGAAGAGCTGGGAAAACTATATCTATCTCGATCACTAAGCCGGCGGGCGCGGGGCGGACGAACCGCCCCGCGCCGCGGTCAGACCTCGCTGTCCACCAGGCCGTCAATAATCACCTGCCGCACCCCCTGCGAACAGGGTTCAATACGCCCGCGCACCCCATAGACGGCCGCCAGAGTCTCGGGAGTGATGACCGCGGCCGGGGTGCCGTCGCCGAGCAGCTGGCCCGCCTTGAGCATCAGCACGTGGTCGGCGTGACGCAGGGCAATATTGATGTCGTGCACCACCACCAGGGTCACGATGTTGCGCCGCCGGGTCTCCCGGCGCACCAGATCCATCACGTGAAACTGGTAGTTGAGGTCAAGGGCGCTGAGCGGTTCGTCGAGCAGCAGCAGGCGCGGCTGGCGGATCAGCGACTGGGCGAGACCCACCAGCTGCTTTTGCCCGCCGGAGAGCTGATCGAGGTAGCTCATCGCCAGATGGGCAATCCCCAGCTGTCGCAGCAGCGCCATCACTTCCTCCTGGCGCTGCGGACTGTGGCGTCCTCCGGCGGCGCGCTGGGCAACGATAATCGACTCCAGCACATGCAGATGCACGCCGGCGGGCAGCGTCTGCGGAAGATAGACCACCTGCTCTGCGCGACGTGAGAACGGCTGCGTCAGCAGATTTTCCCCCTCCAGCAGCAGCTCGCCGCGGCAGGGGCCCAGACCCGCCATCGCCCGCATTAACGTTGATTTACCGCTGCCGTTTGGCCCCAGCAGCGCGGTGATTTTCCCTCGCGGCAGATGGGGAACCGTCAGGTTCTCGATCACCTTGCGTCTGGGGTAGCCGGCGCTGAAGTGAGACAGCGACAGCCCGGATAATGTCTGGTCGCTCATACCTGCCCCCGATGACGTAAAATGATGCTCAAAAAGAAGGGGACCCCGACCAGGGAAGTGACGATCCCCACCGGAATAATGGCCCCGGGGATCAGGTTTTTCGAGGCGATGGAGGCCAGGGAGAGCACCAGGGCGCCGATCAGCGCGCTGGCGGGCAGGTAAAAGCGATGGTCTTCGCCGAAGAGCATCCGCGCAATATGCGGCGCCACCAGGCCGATAAAGCCGATTGGCCCGACAAAGGCCACCGAAAGCGCTGACAGGATGCTGATCCGCAGCAGCGTGGTCAGGCGCAGACGGCGAACGTTAATGCCAAAGCTGATGGCCCGGTCCTCGCCCAACCGCAGGGCGGTCAGCTTCCACGCGCTGCGCAGCGACAGGGGCATCACCAGCGCCAGGGCGACCAGCAGGATGGCGACTTTGCTCCAGGAGGCGCGATCGATGCTGCCCATGGTCCAGAACACCAGCCCCTGCAGCGTGTCTTCGTTGGCGATGAACTGCAGCATCGAGACCAGAGCGTTAAAGGTAAAGACCAGCGCGATGCCGAACAGAATGACGCCGGAGGTGGCCACCTGGGTCCAGCGGGTGATGCCGTCCAGCAGCAGGGCCGCCAGCAGGGCGAAGATAAAGGCGTTGGCCGAGATAAACCACTGGCCGGGAATACCGGGCAGGCCAATACCGAGCACAATCGCCAGCGCGGCGCCAAACGCCGCAGCCGAGGAGACGCCGAGGGTAAACGGGCTGGCCAGCGGGTTATTGAGGATGGTCTGCATTTCGGCGCCGGCCAGTCCCAGCGCCAGACCGACGATAATCGCCATCACCGCATAGGGCAGGCGGATATCCCAGACGATGGCGCGCGTGCCCGGATCGGCGCTGGCCGGATCGGTTAACGTCTGCCACAGGCTCTGCAGCGGCAGACCGGAGGGGCCGAGCATAAAATCGAGTAGCAGCGACGCGACAATCAACAGCGCCAGCAGGAGGATCAGCAGCAGACGGCGACGCACGATACGGCGATAATCATTCATCACGCCAGAGGTCCCGGCGGGCAGCCCGTCGAGCACGGAGTCGGAGGTTAAACGCATGCCGGATTACTCGCTCTGCTGCCAGGAGAAGACGAACGGCTGGTCCGGCAGGTCGGTGAAATGGCGCACGATATAATGGTACGTCTCATCCGGGTTGAGATCGCCGAAGGCCTGCGGGTAGATATCTTTCGCCAGGTATTCCATGCCGACAATATTCCACGGGTGGTTATAGAAGTGGTGATAAACGCCATAGGCCCGCTTTTCCTGTACCGCCGGGATCTGGCTGACCCCAGGTCGCGCCAGCAGCGTCTGCGCCTGGGCCTTCACCGCCTCTGGCTTAACCGCATAACCCAGGGGCAGCACCTGGCTGTTGCCGCGCTTCGAGCCGGTCATGATCCAGGCGTCGGGCTTCATGCTGATGATTTTCTCCAGCGAAACGAACCCGGAGGCGCCCGGCAGCAGCTGCGAACCGATATTGTTCGCCCCGACCGCCTCCACCAGCCCGCCCCAGCCGCTGTGGCCATGAGTAAAGCAGCAGGCGTCGCTGTTGCCGGCCAGCGCTTCCACGAAGACGTTGGCCTTCGGCGTGATGGCCGCGGTTTTCTGGCGAATCGTCTGCAGCTGCTGACGATAGTAATCGGTAAAGGCTTTGGCCTGGCTCTCGCGGTTAAGGACTTTGCCCAGCAGGTCGATGCTGGGGGCGGTATCTTTCGCCGGGGCGATCTCATAGTCGACAAACAGCACCGGAACGTGCAGGGCGCTGAGCTTGTCGATGACGCCGCTCTCCATCAGCGCTGGCCTGGCGCGCAGCTGGGCGATCATCAGATCCGGCTGACGGGCGATGACGCTTTCAAGATCGACGTTCCCTTTATCGCTGAAGCCCATGTCAAGGATCGTGGCTGACTGCGGCCACGTCGTTTTCAGCATCTGCCAGGTGGCAACATCCTGCTTTTTCGCCAGATTATTCCATGCCACCAGCCGTTTAAACGGATTGTCCCGATCCAGCAGGGCGAGGGTCATAATGTCGCGGCCATCCTGCAAAATAATACGCTGCGGCTCTTTGGCGAGGGTGACCTGCCGGCCGTCAAGGTCCGTGACCGTCAGGGGATATTGGGTTGCATAGCTGAGGAGGGGCGTCGCGAGCAGCGCAGTAAGTAACAGCGATCTTACTGATTTTCTTGCCATAAAATGAGTTCCGTTTGCCAATTTATAAATATAATGATTCTGAGAATTATTCTCGAGTAAACGTCAACGGCAAGTATATCAAGGGCAAATTTCATAAAATGTAACAAACATGTTGGAAATTATGCCAACGCCGACAGGGCGCGCGCGGCGGCAGCATTTTCTGCCAAGGCTGGAGGTCGAAGACGTTTTTCAGGCTAATTCCTAATGTCATCCCCGGTTCGTTGTGCCATCCTGAATGCGACTCATAACACGACACGTGAGAGAGGATATTATGAAAAAAGCAATGATTGCGTTATCGGCTATTCTGGTTGCGGCTCCGGTTTTTGCTGCGACAACACATGCAACAGATGATACCGTCGCGGCGGCGAATGCCAACGCCAACACCGCTAAAGAGAAGCTGCATCAGGCCCAGCACGAGGGCGAAGAGCAGCAGCTGAAGGCGAAACACGCCGCCGAAGGCAAGCAGGACAGCGTCGGCAGCCAGGTGAGCGAAGGCGCGCAGAAAACCTGGAACAAGACCAAAGAAGGCACCGAGAAGGGGTGGGATAAGACCAAAGAGGTCAGTGAAAAAGGCTGGAACGCCACCAAATCCGGTGCGGAAAAGGGCTGGGATAAAACCAAAACCGGCGCCGAAGAGTTAAAAAATAAAGTGACTGAATAAGTCCTTTTACCTGTCTGAATAAAGGTCGCGAAAGCGGCCTTTTTTATTGTCCTTCCTCCCGCAGCCTGGCTGTTGCGCAGCACAGCAACTGCCGATGCCAGGAATCGTCCTGGTTAACCAGTTACTCACTCTTTCTTCACATTTGCCCGGTACAAAGGAGCTGAATCAGGAGGTGTACCATGAAAAAGATGATTTCTCTGGCAGTAATTTTATCCTGTGTGCTGAGCGTCCCGGCCTTTGCCGATGGCCCGAACGACGGCCATCGTCCGGGGCAACCCACGGTGTGGCAGAACGGTCCGGACCATGACGGGCATGCACCGCAGGGCGGACCTGACGCGCATCATCAGGGCGACCATGACCAGCGTGGCCCGGATCGCGACGGCCATGACAAACGCGATCTGGCACGTCATGAGCAGGACCATTTCGCCTGGCGCGGGAACGATTTCCGCAAAGGCCACCCGGCTCCGGCGCCGTTCCGTGGCGATGAATATCGCGTCCGCGACTGGAGCGACCGCGGCCTGCCGCCCCCGCCGGAAGGCCATCACTGGTCCTATATCGACGGTAACTATGTGCTGATCGCCGCGGCGACCGGGATCATCACCTCGATTCTGGTAAGTGGCGCCCTCGGCCACTAAATGCGCTGCTCCGCGACGCCGGGTCAGGAAAAGCCTGATCCGGCGATGGCGCACTCGCGGAAAGCTACGGATCCAGCGCAGCATCCGGCCAGTATTTATAACCATTGATCGTTGCCTGGGCGGCCAGCCCTTTTTCGGTCAGATGATAAACGTTGATCTTCGAGAGCAACGAGGCGGTATCTGACGCCACGCCGCTGGAAGCGGCGGCGATCGGCGCGCTGCAGCCCGCCAGCGCAACGATTGCGAGAAGGAAAAGCCTCTGTAATTGCCTGCCCGTTTATTTTATATAACGCTGGATGTGGCCGTGCATGGTAGGGTAAATAACGGGAAATCCTCAAAAAAATAAACTTTTATTTTTTAATTGTACTATTTTAATTATTCATTGCGCTGTGGTGAGTGGATTATTAAATAAGATGCGTCCATTCCAGGTATTAGAAATGCTGCTTGCATAAACTTTTCATCGCGATACCGTGATAAGTCCTTAATTTATTTCCCGGAGAGCGGCATGAGTGATTATGTAATTCCAGAAATTAAAGCGACGGAAGCGGAAATGATTTCTATCCGTCATTATTTACATGCCAATCCGGAATTAAGTCTTGAAGAGTTTAATACCAGCGAACTGGTCGCCAGCAAGCTGACGGAGTGGGGCTATCAGGTGACGCGCGGTCTCGGCAAGACCGGCGTGGTCGGCAGCCTGAGCAAAGGCGATTCTCCGCGCACCATCGGTTTACGCGCCGATATGGATGCCCTGCCGATCGAGGAAACCACCGGTTTACCCTGGGCCAGCACGGCGCCAGGAAAAATGCACGCCTGCGGCCATGACGGTCACACCACCATTCTGCTGGCGGCGGCGAAATATATCGCCTCGCCGGCCTGTCAGTTCAACGGCACGGTGCATCTGATTTTTCAGCCGGCGGAAGAGGCTATCGGCGGCGCGGATTTAATGATTAAAGACGGCCTGTTCGAGCAGTTCCCCTGCGAACGCATCTTTGGCTTGCACAACATGCCAGGCCTGCCTGTAGGCAAGCTGGGCTTCTACGCCGGTAACTTCATGGCCTCGGCGGACACCGTCAAAATCACGATTACCGGCTACGGCGGCCACGGCGCCCACCCCGAGCGCACCGTCGACCCGATCGTCGCCGGTGCGGCGCTGGTGATGGCCCTGCAGAGCATTGTGGCGCGCAACGTGCCGCCGGGGGAAACGGCAGTGGTCAGCGTCGGCACCTTCCAGGCCGGTATCGCCTCCAACGTCATTCCGGAGAGCGCGGTGATGGAGCTGAGCGTGCGGGCGATGAAGCCGGAAATCCGCGACCTGCTGATCAAGCGTATTCACGAGCTCGCTGACTTTACCGCTAAAAGCTATGGCGCCAGCAGCGTAGTGGAGGTTTACGACTCCTATCCGGTATTAACCAACAGTCCTGAAGAGACCGATTTCGCCCGGGCGCTGGCGCTGGAGGTGTTTGGCCGCGAAGGGGTCCTGGAGTCGGTCTCGCCGATGAACGCCAGCGAGGATTTCGCTTTTATGCTGCGTGAACGCCCTGGTAGCTACTTCCTGCTCGGCAATGGCGAGAAAGGGGAGAAGGGCGGTTGCATGGTGCACAACCCCGGCTACGACTTTAACGATGACATTATCACCATCGGCGCGACGCTGTTCGCCCGTCTGGTGGAAAAACACTGTCGCTAATCTCTGGAGAAGAACGCGAATGAAAAAATCACTGTTGCTATGGCTGGCATTAATGGCGTCGACGTCGGCGCTGGCCGAAGGGGGAAAGGAGATCCGCTTCGGCGTCGACCCGACTTTCGCGCCGTTTGAATGGAAAGATCCGCAGGGCAAGCTGGCGGGGTTTGATATCGATTTAGGCAACGCCATTTGTCAGCAGCTGCAGGCGAAATGCGTGTGGGTGGAAAGCAATTTCGACGGCATTATCCCGGCGCTGAAGGCGCGTAAATTCGACGCGATCCTTTCCGGGATGTACATGACCGAGAAGCGCAAAGCGCAGATTGCCTTTAGCGACAAGTTGTATAACGGGCCGGTGTTCCTCGTGGCGCGTAAAAATACCCTGCAAGGCAATACGCCGGAACAGCTGAAGGGCAAAACCATCGGCGTGGAGCAGGGCTCGGCGCAGGAGACGTATGTTAACCAGCACTGGCGGCCGCAGGGGATAAACATTGTGGCCTACCAGGGGGCCGATAGCGTGGTGCGTGACCTGGAGTCGGGGCGCATCGACGGCGCGGTGCTCTCCGGGATGATGGCCGACTACAGCTTCCTGCAGCAGCCGCAGGGTAAAGAATTCGCCTTTGTCGGCGGCCATCTGCAGGACGATACGCTGTTTGGCGCCGGGGCGGCGATAGGTTTGCGTAAAGACGATGAGGCGCTGCGTCAGGAAATTAACGGCGCGATTGCGAAGATTCTTGCCGACGGCACCTATAAAAAATTAGCTGGCAAATATTTTAGCTTTGATGTTTATTCCGGGACATAATGTCAGAGTGTACCTGCGGGCGTGGAGCGCCCGCCGTAAGATTCCTTTTCTGATTATCCAATCGACCTCCTCTCCTGACCCCTGTGGTTACCTGAGGGAAGCAGAATATAAGCTAAGGAGTACTCGGCATGATGACACGTCCTTTGGGCAAAACCGGATTTTCCATCGCCCCATTAGTCTTTGGCGGCAACGTCTTTGGCTGGACCATCGATGAAAAAACCAGTTTTGCTCTTCTTGATGCTTTCGTTGACCACGGTTTTGACGCTATCGATACGGCGGATGTTTATTCCCGCTGGGCGGAGGGCAACCAGGGCGGCGAATCTGAAACCATAATCGGCCGCTGGCTACAGGCGCGCCCCGGCATGCGTGATAAAGTCAAAATTTTCACCAAAGTCGGCTCCGATCTCGGCCTCCCCGGCCATAAAGGGCTCAGCAAAGCCTGGATCCAACAGGCGGTTGACGACTCTCTGCGTCGCCTGAATACCGATTATATCGACCTCTACTTCTCCCACTGGCCGGATCCGCAAACCCCGGTGGCGGAAACGCTGGAGGCCTTCCACAGCCTGCAGCAGGCCGGAAAAATCCGCGCGATGGGGGCCTCTAACCTCGATGCGATGCAGCTGGCGGGGGCGCTGGAGGTGGCGCGTAAGGGCGGCTTGCCTGCGTGGCAGGTGCTGCAGCCGGAATATAACCTCTACCACCGCTCCGCCTTTGAAGGCGCGCTGTGCGATCTCTGCGTCAGCCGCGATATCGGGGTGGTGACCTACTACAGCCTGGCCTCGGGGTTCTTAACCGGTAAGTACCGTCAGCCGTCGGATCTGGCGCAGAGCCAGCGCGGAGGCAAGATTGGTAAGTACCTGAATCCGCGCGGGATGCGAATTATCGATACCCTGGCGGCGGTCGCGGAGGAGCAGGGGGCGAAGCCGGCGGAAGTGGCCCTCGCGTGGCTGATCGGCCGCGAAGGGGTGACCGCGCCGATCGCCAGCGCCACCAGCGTGGCTCAGGTGGAGAGTTTTGCCCGCGCGGCGGCGCTGAGCCTGAGCGCGGAGCAAGTGGCGCGGCTGGACGGCGCCAGCGCCTGAGGCAATCCCTCTTCCCGGCCGGGAGAGGGGGGAAGGCTAAACATGACGCGGACCGTAGGCCGGGTAAGGCGCCAGCCGCCACCCGGCAAAATAACGGCGCAACCGGTAATGTCCCTGCTCGCGCTGCGCTTAGCAGGGCTACAGCTTCTATGTTACTTCCGGGCCGATTGCGCTCCCGGTTAATTGTCTGCGTTATGGCAGTCATGGTGCAGGGAGCGCACAGGGGGCGGCCAGTCGCCGCCGCCCCCTGTACCCCCGGGCTCCGGCCAGCAACATCGCCGCTGCGCGGTCCCTTCGACTTATCCCTGCAGGCTTCGGGTCGGGCCGAGGCAGCGTCCCTGCAAAACACGGCCCTCAGCCCGCATCCATGCGGGCTGCCCCGGCCTTCCGGGAACGTCTCAGCGATGTTGAGGCCGCAACACCGGCAGTTTCAGTCGCACTAGTGGGTAAGTTAACGGCTGGCTGCTACGGACCGTAGGCCGGGTAAGACGCCAGCCGCCACCCGACAATAAAGCGGCTCTGTGCCTGATGGCATCGCCCGGTGGCGCTGCGCTTACCGGGCCTGCGAGGTGTGAGCCTGTGAGAGGCCCCGGTAGGCCGGGTAAGGCGTAGCCGCCACCCGGCAATAAAGCGGCTCCGTGCCTGATGGTATCGCCCGGTGGCGCTGCGCTTACCGGGCCTGCGAGGTGTGAGCCTGTGAGAGGTCCCGGTAGGCCGGGTAAGGCGCCAGCCGCCACCCGGCAAAATAACGGCGCAACCGGAAATGTCCCTGCCCACGCTGCGCTTAGCAGGGCTACAGCTTCTATGTTACTTCCGGGCCGATTGCGCTCCCGGTTAATTGTCTGCGTTATGGCAGTCAAGGTGCAGGGAGCGCACAGGGGGCGGCCAGTCGCCGCCGCCCCCTGTACCCCCGGGCTCCGGCCAGCAACATCGCCGCTGCGCGGTGCCTTCGACTTATCCCTGCAGGCTTCGGGTCGGGCCGAGGCAGCGTCCGTGCAAAACACGGCCCTCAGCCCGCATCCATGCGGGCTGCCCCGGCCTTCCGGGAACGTCTCAGCGATGTTGAGGCCGCAACACCGGCAGTTTCAGTCGCACTAGTGGGTAAGTTAACGGCTGGCTGCTACGGACCGTAGGCCGGGTAAGGCGCCAGCCGCCACCCGGCAATAAAGCGGCTCTGTGCCTGATGGCATCGCCCGGTGGCGCTGCGCTTACCGGGCCTTCGGGGTGTGAGCCTGTGAGGGCCCCGGCAATAAAGCGGCTCTGTGCCTGATGGCATCGCCCGGTGGCGCTGCGCTTACCGGGCCTGCGAGGTGTGAGCCTGTGAGAGGCCCCGGTAGGCCGGGTAAGGCGCAGCCGCCACCCGGCGAAATGACGGGTGCGGTGCCTGAAAGCGTGCCCGGCGGCGCCCTACTATTCCTGATGGCGGGTGACGTTGAGGATCTTCGCGCTGGCGCCGACCGGGAAATTGCTGAGGGCGCCGAAATCGCTGCCCTGATAGCCCATGATCTTGCCGTCAGTGCGCATCTGCTGCAGATCGATGAGGATCACCCCCAGCGTGGGGATGATTTTCTCCCGCCAGACGAACAAATAGAGATCCTCAGCCACCTGCACGTAATGGCAGCGATCGACATCCGCCAGCCCCTTTTCCACGCCGTCCAGACACTGCCAGGCGTAAAAATTGTCGTTGAGATAGATGTGCTCATAGCGCTCGGTCGGGCTATAGGTGTACTGATTGCGCATGCCGACCAGCGCGGTGGTAAAGTCCGGCAGCGGCCCCGGCTGGGCATCCAGGCGGGCGAAGACGAAACGGGCCTCAACCGCGGTCAGCGGCAACCCTTGTTCTACCCGGCTGAAGGCGTCCAGCCGCGCGGCGGCTTCGTCCGGCAGCTGGCCGTATACCAGCGTGGCATTGCGCTGCGTCAGGTTGCATACCGCGCTAATGCTGGCGTTATCCCGCTCCGGGTCAAGGAAGTCGATAAACAGAATGTCCGGGCGCAGGGCGGTCGCCCGCCAGGGGGCGCGCTTGCCGTTCCAGCTTAGCGTCTGCTCATCTTCGATAACCAGCTGCTGCGGCTCGCTCCCGGCGACATAAAAGGTAAAGTTTTCGCCTGCGGGCAGGCTGGCGGTAGCCAGCAGGTTACCGTGCGGCGCAAAACCATCGGCCAGCGCGCCGACCTGGATAAATACGGCTTCTGAAGTCATAGGGGCTCCTGAACAGAGTAGGGCGTTAGGCAAACGCCAGAGTGGGAACATCGACGATACTGGCCCCGCCGTCGGCGACCAGCGTAGCGCCGCTGATGATGGCGGCCTGCGGAGAGCAGAGAAACTGACAGGCCTCGGCTATCTCCTCGGGGCTGGCGGGGCGGCGTAGCGGAACATCGCGACAGACCCGCTGATAAGCCTCAGTCAGCGACAGCCCTTCCGCCTGCATCAGCGGGTGCATCTCTTCATCCGCCATCGGCGTCGTGACCCAGCCGGGACAGATAGCGTTAGCGCGTACCCCCTGGGGGCCATAATCGCGGGCGACGGAGCGCATCAGGCCGATTAAAGCGTGTTTGGCGGTGACGTAGCCGCAGGCCTGCGGCCCGGCGGCCAGAGAGGCGATGGAGGCGACAAACAGCACATTGCCGCGGCGGGTAATCAGCGAAGGCAGACAGGCGCGAACGCTGGCGAAGGCGCTGGTGAGATTGCCGTCCAGCGCCTCGCGCCATTGGCGGTCGCTGGTCTCGGCGGCGGGGCTGTTGCCCATCCCGCCGGCGCTGCAGATGAGGACATCAATCCCGCCGGTCTGGTCGAGGATGGCCGGTAGCAGCCGCTGGCGCCACACCTCGCCGTCGGCGGCATCGCCCACCAGCGCCGTGGCGCCGGTCTCATCGGCGACAGCCTGCAGCGGCGCTTCGCGCCGGCCGGTAATAAACACCCGGTCGCCCGCGGCGCGCATCAGCCGCGCGCAGGCGGCGCCAATTCCGGTTCCGCCACCGGTTATCACCACGACTCTCGCCATCCGCACTCTCCTGTAATGGGGTTTCCGATTACCTTAAAAAGCGCGTCAGGTCCCGGCTATCGCCCGGAAGAACGATAGCCGTGGTGGTTAATGGATCTCGCTCACAGGGATCGCCTGCGGCGCAGGCACCGGCTTCATGGTGGCGGGGTCGACCGCCAGATAGCGCCCGGTTTTGCTATCGATACCGACGTAGTCGATCATTTTGCCCTGCGCTTTGGTTACCATGGTGCGCTTAGCAAATGCCTCGTAGGCCTCGCTCATGGCTTTGACCCGATCGGGATGTTCGGCCGCGACATCATGCGTCTCCAGCGGGTCGTCGTGCAGATTAAACAGCTGCCACGGCGCGTCGCCGGCGGTGAGGCCGCGCGGCACCAGCCGTCGCAGCTTCCATTCGCCATCGACCCAGGCCGCCTGATGATGCAGTTCAACCCCGTAGTTGCCGCGCGGCGGCTCCTGTACTTCGCCGGTGAGATAGCGCTTAAAGCTGACGCCGATCATCGGCAACACCGGCTTTTTCGCCAGCGACTTGTTCGGATCGATGCCGGCGAATTCATATAGCGTCGGCGCCACGTCATACACCGCCATCGTCGAGGCGTCGATTTTACCGTGGCGGGTGATCCCGGGACCGGAGATCATAAAGTCGGTATTGATGCCGCCCTGGGCGCTGGTGGTTTTGTGATAATTGGCGTAGGGGGCGTTGCTGACGTTGGCCCAGTGGGGGCCGTAGGAGACAAATGATCCTTTGCGGCCGACGTTGTCATAGCTGTTATCGAACTGCTTCCAGAATTCCGGGGTAGATTCGTAGTAGAATCCCTGCGCCGGGTTGGCGCCGTTATCGGTTAAAAAGACCAGCAGGGTATTTTTATCGCGCCCGGTTTGTTTCAGCGTCTCCATCAGGGTGCCGATTTGCGCGTCCATATTAGCGATCATCGCCGCATACACCTGCATCACTTTCGCCGTATATTTCTGCTGCTCTGGCGTTAGCGCCTCCCACTCTTTATCCAGCTCCAGATGCGGCAGCGGGGTATCGTCATGGATAATTCCCAGCGCTTTCAGGCGGGCGATGCGCTGGCGATAGACCTCGGCGTAACCCTGCTCATACTGGCCTTTGAAGCGCTTAATCCACTCGTCAGGCGCCTGCAGGGGATCATGAGGGGCGGTGAAGGCCAGCCAGGCGAAGACCGGCTGTTCCTTCGGCGTCGCTTTAATCCAGCTGTTCATCTGGCGGGCGTAGGCTTCGCTGGAGTAAAAATCATCCGGTAGGGAGACGCGCTCGCCGTCGCGGGTGTAGTAGGTGTGGAAGGCTTCAACGGTCCCCAGCGGTATTGCGTCGTTAAAGTGGCTGGTGCCGCCGCCCATAAAGGCGAAGGCGTGGTTAAAGCCGCGATCTTTCGGCGTGGCGCCGGGAACAAAACCGAGGTGCCATTTACCGGCCATCAGGGTGTTATACCCCGCGTCTTTAAAGCGCTCGGCCATGGTGGTGACGCGGTCGGTCAACCGCAGCTCGTAGCCCTCCTTGCCAATGGTGCTGTCGTACCACCACATGCCGCCCATCCCAGCCTGCTGGTTACTGTTGCCGGTGAGCAGCATTGAGCGCGCCGGGGCCGACATCGGCGAGGTGTAATACTGGCTCATGCGCATTCCCTGCTCGGCCATCGCCTGCAGGTTGGGGGTGGGGATCTCGCCGCCAAAGGGGCTGATGTCCGAGTAGCCCATATCATCGGCGATAATCACGATGACGTTTGGACGCTCCTGCTGCGCGGCGTGCGCGCCACCGGCGAGGATCATGCTGACCGCCGCGGCCATGGCTTTTTTGTTCACGACTGACTCTCCTGTTCAGAGGGGGATATCATCAGGGTAAGGCGCTACGCAGTATGCGCAGTCCCAAAAAACGCGGCCCGCCAGGCCTTCAGGCCATTAAGGTCGCGGGAAAAGGGGCGTACTGGCGCGAGGATGTCGCTAAAGAAGCGGTAGTAGCCGCCGCAGAGACGGTTGTTGCCTGCGGCGTTGAGATGCGCCGGGCAGCCGCCCTGGCAGACCATTTTTACCGAGCAAGTCTGGCATTCGCGGCGCAGACTTTTCTGCTGACCGAAAGGCAGTTGCACCGAGGCGTCAACTGCGGCGGCAAGCGTCTGCTCGTCAAGGCGGCCCAGCCGATGTTCGGCGTTGATCAGGTGGTCGCAGGCGTAGAGCTGTCCGTCGGGCTCCATCACCAGGTTGCTGCCGCAGCGGGCGCTGTGCACGCAGCTGCCGCTGGTATGAGTGAAATACTGCGCCCACGCCTGTTCGATATTGATAACGAACACCCGCCCCCTATCGCAGCGCTTCCGCCACTGTCGCCAGATGCCGACCATAAAACGCCCCCAGTTATCGGCGCTGAGCTGGTATCCTTCGCGCAGGGCCGCGCCTTCGCTCATCAGCGGCTGAAACTGCAGATAGCGCGCGCCGAGGCTGACCAGCCGGTCATAAATCGCCGCCGCGTGGGCCGCCATCTCGTTATGCACCACCACCAGCAGATTAAAGTCCACCTGATGCTGATGGAGCAGGTCAATGCCGCGCAGCGCCGCCGACCAGGTCGACCGGCGGCGTTTATCCGGACGATGGTAGTCCTGCAGCGCTTCGTTGCCTTCGAGGCTCAACCCGATAATAAAAGCATGTTCGCGGAACAGTCGGCACCATGCGTCGTTGATCAGCGTCCCGTTGGTCTGCAGGCTGTTGCTGATAGTCACGCCGTCGGGGGCATAGCGCGCCTGCAGGGCGAGCGCTTTTTTGTAGAAGCTCAGGCCGGCCAGCAGCGGCTCGCCCCCCTGCCAGACAAAGTTGATTTCCCGCGCGCCGGCGGGCTGGGCGGCAATATAGCGGCGGATAAACTGCTCCAGCCGCGCGTCATCCATCTTGTTGACCGGCGTTTCGTCCTGCGGGTAATAGCAATAGCGGCAGGCGAGATTGCAGGCGGGGCCAATCGGCTTCATCAGAATATGAAACGGCACCGGCGAGCGCGGCTCAGCGGCCAGCGGAATTTGCTGCTGGCGCAGGGCGGCGATATTCAGCATCGGCTTATCCTCGGTTAATGACCGGTGCTGTTGATATTATTTTGGCAACAGCGGGTCTGGCGTAATCACATGATTAAGCCGCGGCGAAAATTAATTGCATCCTGTTAAGGGTATAAGTGAAAAAAAACAAAAATCCATCGTTCTTTAGGATGAGAATCACGCGTCGGGAATAGGGTTTTTTTATCACCAGGGGCAGGTACGCCGGGTGTTAATCTTATTTGTTTATGTTTTAACGCCGCTATCGTAAAGCATGGCCGGGGTGTTTTTTAAATGCTTTATATAACAATGTATTGCTGAAAATTTTGTAACGGCTATCACATTGTTAATATGTTAATGATTGTGTTACTTAAATGTGAAATGTATGCTTCAATTATCAGTAGTCATCCATGTGTCATGTACCATCATCTCGACGGGGAGGCCCTATCATGTCTGCTTTGTTAAAAGCCAGCCGTAATGATGCGATAATAGCCCGTTGTTTACAGACTATTTCCCAGTTAATTCCACTAACTTCAGCGGTGTTTTATCGAGTAAATAATCGTTTAAAACCCGAAAACTATATATTGCATAATATTTCCGATAATACGCACCAACAATATCTGGAAAACTTTCAGCCGCTGGATCCGCTTCTGCCGTCGCACTTTAGCCACCAGAACACCACCGTGGCGGCGATGACGCCGCGGCTCTGCGACCGCAACCGGCATTACTATCATGAATTTATGTTGCCGAATAACGTGCGCGACATGACCGAGATCTTTATCCGCCGCGAGCGGCGGATCGTCGCCGGTATCTCGCTGATGCGCGACGTGCCTTTCTCCAGCGAAGAGCGCCAGCGGGCCCAGGCGGTGCTGCCGCTGGTAGAGCTGGCCATTCGCGACTGCCTGCAGGAAGAAGATGATCTGCCCGCCATCCTGACGGCGAAAGAGCGGGAAATCGTCGGCATGGTGCGCGAAGGCGCCAGTAATAAGCTGATTGCCCGCCAGTTGGATATCTCGCTCTCGACGGTAAAAACGCACCTGCGCAATATTTTCGCCAAGACCGAAGTGGTCAATCGTACCGAACTGGTTTCCCGAACCTGGATGCCGGCCGCTCAGCGTACGCTGCATCTGTGATCTGACTTTCGCATCCCGCGCGCGCCGTGGCAGCACGGCGTTTTCCTGATGCCTGTGGGTATCACTCCCTGGAGGATCCTCCGGGGGGAGGCTTTTTTGACCGGAGCACGCCCTACGATGTCGAGTACACTTCTCACTGATAATGCGCTTTCCCGGCCCGCCGGGCTGGTGGTGTCCCTGCGTTTGCTGGCGGCGATCGTGATTTTTGCCGCTATTGCGCCGGGTATTCTGATGACCGCGCCGGCGGTAGCGGCGCAGCTGGCCAGCGAATGGCAGCTAAAACCCGGGCAGATCGGCTGGCTGTTCTCAGCGGAGCTGGGGGCGATGAGCCTGGCGACGCTCCCGGCGTGGTGGTGGATGAGCCGCCTCGACTGGCGGCGGGTTGCCCTGACGGCCGGGGTGGTGTTTCTGGCCGCCAACCTCGCCTCGGCGGTGGTCACCCAGTACGAGACGCTGCTGGCGGCGCGCTTTATCGCCTCGCTGGCGGGCGGCACGTTGATGATTTTGTGCATCAGCTGCGCGGCCGGAACGCCGAACCCGTCGCGGGTCTACGCCTTCTGGGTGCTCGGGCAACTGCTGTTAGGGATGCTTGGCCTGCTGGCGCTGCCCGGCCTGTTCGCGACCTTTGGCCTGAAGGTGGTGTATCTGATCCTCGCCGCCATCATGCTCTGCTGTTTGCCGCTGGTATCCGCTTTCCCTCCGCGCTTTCAACCGCTTTCAGTCTCCCGCCAGCAGCCGTCGACGGCGCTGTGGCGTCAGGCGCTGGCGGTGCTGGCGGTGCTCACTTTCTATATCAGCCTTAGCGCCGTGTGGACCTTTATCGGCACCATCGGCAGCGCGGCGGGGCTGAGCCCGACGCAGGTCGGTCTGGTGCTGGCGGCGGCGACGGTTTGCGGCATTATCGGCGCCGGCGGCGCGGCCCTGCGCGGCACCCGGCGGGCCGATCGTTTACCGGTGTGGCTGGGCTACGGCCTGTTGATCGTCAGCGTTGGGCTGCTGATCGGCCAGCCGCTGCTGGTGCGTTACGCCATCGCGGCGCTGCTGTTTAAGTTCACCTGGACCTTCGTGCTGCCCTTTATTCTCGCCCGCGTGGCCGGGCTCGATAACAGCGGTCGGCTGATGAACAGCATCAATCTGGTGATCGGCGGCGGCATGGCGGCTGGCCCGGCGCTTGCGGGGGCCTTACTACAACACTTCGCCAGCGCCGACCCGCTGCTGGCGGCGGCAGGCGTCTGCGCGCTGCTGTCACTGATTTTAATTGTGGCGGCGTCCGCCGCCGGGAAGGCTTAGCCCACGGGAGGATAGAGTGAAAAGAAAAACCGGTTTCTTCTTTGATGAACGTTGTTTCTGGCACAGTACCGGTCTGCACGCGGTGACGCTGCCGGTGGGCGGGTGGGTACAGCCGCCCGCCGGCGGCGGTCATGCTGAATCGCCAGAGACCAAACGGCGGATGAAAAACCTGATGGATGTCTCCGGGCTGACGCCGCAGCTGGCGCTGCGCAGCGCGGCGCCGGCGAGCCTTGAGGACCTGCGGCGGATCCACCCCGACAGCTATCTGGAGCGCTTCAAGGCGATAAGCGATAACGGCGGCGGCATGCTCGGCAAAGAGGCGCCGCTGGGGCCGGGCAGTTATGAAATTGCTTGTCTTTCCGCCGGGCTGGCCTGTGCGGCGGTGGAAGCGGTGCTGAAGGGGGAGCTGGATAACGCCTATTCGCTGTCGCGCCCGCCCGGACACCACTGCCTGCCGGACCAGTCGATGGGATTTTGTTTCCTCGCCAATATTCCCATTGCCGTCGAGCGAGCGAAAGCGCAGCTGGGGCTGGGCAAGGTGGCGATCATTGACTGGGATGTTCACCACGGTAACGGCACCCAGCATATCTACCTGCAGCGCGACGACGTACTGACTATCTCCTTGCATCAGGACGGCTGCTTCCCGCCGGGCTACGCCGGCGAGGACGATCGCGGCGTGGGCGCGGGCGAAGGTTACAACATCAATATTCCGCTGTTGGCCGGGGCGGGGGATGACAGCTGGCGCTATGCGCTGGAAACTATCGTTATTCCGGCGCTGGCGCGTTTTGAGCCGGAGCTGATCATCATCGCCTGCGGCTATGACGCCAACGCCATGGATCCATTAGCGCGGATGCAGCTGCACAGCGATAGCTTCCGGGCGATGACCGAACAGGTCCAGCAGGCGGCGGATCGCCTGTGCGGCGGGAAACTGGTGATGGTGCACGAGGGCGGCTACGCCGAGTCCTACGTGCCGTTCTGCGGCCTGGCGGTGATGGAAGCCCTTAGCGGCATCCGCACCGAGGTCCAGGATCCGCTGCTGGAATTTATTCAACAGCAGCAGCCGCGCGCCACGTTCGCGCAGTTCCAGCGCCAGGCCATCGATCGGCTGGCGCAGCAGTTTGGCCTGCAATAGTCGCTCACGCTCACGTTGATCCCTAAAGTCCCAATATGGGACTTTTACTTTACTTAGTCCCGAAATGGGACTAGTCTCTGCCCATGAAGATAATCTCAGTGAAAACCTTAAGGGACTTCTGGGCGGAGAATCCCGACGCTGAACAACCGCTAAAGGCCTGGGTAGACGAAGCGACAAAAGCAGACTGGAAAACCCCGGCGGAGATAAAGGACCAATACCGCAGCGCAAGTATTCTGAAAAATAAGCGGGTGGTATTCAACATTAAAGGAAATGATTACCGGTTAATCGTAGCCGTTGCTTATCTGCGGGGGTGGGTGTTCGTTAAGTTTATCGGTTCGCATAAGGAATATGACGAGATAAACGCTGAGACGATAGAGAGGAAGTAAATGATGAATGTGAAGCCTATCCGCACTGAACAAGATTACGAGGCCGCGTTACGCGCGGTTGAACCTTTTTTTGATAATGAACCTGCGCCGGACACGCCGGAAGGGGATTTTTTTGAGGTGATGTGCCTGCTGATTGCTGAATATGAAAAAAAGCACTATCCCATCGAGCCGCCGACGCCGATAGAGGCGATCAAGTTTCGCATGGAGCAGCAGGGGCTGACCGTCAAAGATCTGGAGCCGGCGATTGGTAAATCGAATCGCGTGTATGAAATTCTCAATGGTACGCGCAACCTGACGCTCCCGATGATTCGCCGGCTTCACGCACAGTTCGGCATTCCTCTGGAGAGTCTGATCGGCGCGTGATGGCGCGGGCATCCGGCTCACTCATGCATCCACTGACTTACTGCCTGATTAACCATCGCCAGTACGCTGAGCAGCAGCATCCGCTGCTGCGCTTCCAGCCGCAGATAACGGCGCAGCGGCGGCATTTTACAGACCACTTCGCTGGCGGCCCAGGGTTCAATGCTGCAGCGCCAGCCGCTACTATCAAAGGTCAGCGAAAAGCGGCGGTAATCCAGCTCGCTTAAGGTCTGCTGGAGATTAGGAAAACCGTTGAGATAGCCAGCGAGTTCCGCGCTGTCTTTGCCGCCGATAAAGCGGATCGGCTGGCGTTTCCACCAGCCGGATTGATGGGCACGAATGTTACCGCGCACGGGCCGGGTCACCGGCCCCTCGACGACAAACTCGCAGCTGTGAATGCTGGCCATAAACAGCCGCTTCTGACGCACGCTGAAGGTGACGGCGGTGGCGTCGTTCAAGCGCAGCAGCGCGCTGCGTTCGCTCAGCTTTTCGCTGGGCCAGCCCGCCAGATCGCGCTGCACCGCGTTCATTAACGGCGTTTTAAACCAGGGGACGGAGGACATCTGGCGTCATCTCCCCGCGGGTCTGTTTTTCATAATTGTTGATGGCGCGCTCAACCACCTCTTCCACTACCAGCGGCTTGAACGGATTGACGCGCTGCACGCACACCGTCCAGAACAGGGCGTAAGCGGCGGTCAGGCCGAGCATTATGCCGAACGGCACCAGCACCTGGCGGCTGTCCATCCCGGGCGGCGTGATATTGACGATAGCGATGATGATCCCGACGCTGGAGATAATCTGCGGCAGCGGGAACCACGGCGAGCGGTAGGCGCGCGGCAGGTCCGGGCGGCGAATGCGCAGCATCACCACCGACAGAGTAACCAGCAGATAGGCGACGCCCCAGGCGCAGACCGCGGCGAGGATCAGCGGCACGATGCGGTCCAGATCGCCGTTCAGATACCAGGCGTGCAGGCAGGGGATCGCCACCCCGATGGCAATGGCGATCACCGGCGTCTTAAAGCGCGGATGCAGCCAGGTCAGGAAACGGGGCAGCGCGCCGTCCAGCGCCATGCCGTAGATAATACGCGGCACGGCGGCCATCAGCGTATTGATGGTGGCGCAGCCGGCCAACAGTAGCCCGACCCCCAGCCAGTACTGGCCGGCGTGGCCCATCACCCGTTCGGCGAAGGCCGGGATCGCCATCGGTGTATCCAGCAGATGGACGTTGTTGGCCGCGTCGAGCACGGTATTCTCCACCTGGCGGTTGATCGCCGCGCCGTAGATAAACATGCAGCTGGCGACCCCCAGCAGGCCCAGCGCCATCGCCCGCGGTATGGTGCGGTGGGCCTGTTTGATCTCCGGCGCCATCGGCGTCACCAGTTCGCAACCGACGAACATAAACATCGCCATGCCGATATAGCCGAACAGGCCGTTGATATCGCTAACGTTCAGCGGCGTGCCGAACCAGCCGGAAAGATGAGTCACCGGCGCCATAAAAATGCCGCACAGGCCGAAAATGGTCAGCGTGGTCCACATGCCGAAGGTCAGCACCACTTCGACCTTGCCGAAGATTTCCACGCCGATGGCGTTGAGCAAGCCGAAAATCACCACCATGCCGACGCCCACCATCCAGGTGTTCTGGTGAGCGGCCATCTGGGCGTTAATCGACTCGAAGTTCACCAGCGCCATAATGCCCGCCAGGATCGTCTCCGCCGTCCCGGCGAAGATATGGACGATCAGATAGGCGCACAGCGCGCCGGTGATAGCGAAGAAGCGGCCCATGCCGCAGGAGATATAGTCGTACACCGAACCGGTGGTGGGAATGAGCGTCGCCGCCTCGGCAAAGGTGGTGACCTGCGCCTGCATCATAATAAAGGCCAGCAGCACCGCCAGCGCGAAGGTATCGCCGCCCATGCCGAAGCCGCTGGTGACCGTCAGGATCACCGGGCTGGCCATGATCAGCCCGACGGAGCTGGCGAGGGTGGTCGGGAAGCCGACGACGCCGCGCTCAAGATGGCTGGCGAGTCTGTTACTAAACATAGTCAACCTCTGCACAATAATGGGGTAGGGCAGGGAATAGCCAGCGCCACTCCCGGATAGTCATAATTTAGGCGGGCATCCTGCTCAACGAATATCGTCCGGAAGGTGGAGGGCGGCGCATGATTCTGTGACGCAGTCGATGAATGTCGCGGCGGATAAACAATATGACCCCGAAAACCGGGGCCATCCGTCTTGCCACGTTGCGCCTGTTTCTGCCGGATGGCGGCTGCGCCTTATCCGGCCTACGGTCCGTGCGGCCTGCCTTTAATTTGGCCTCAACCCCCCCCGGTGGCGCTGCCGCTTACCGGGGCTACAGCGCTGTGCGATTTGGTAGCCCGGAGAAGGCGTAATGCGCCGCCGGGTATTATCAGTTTGTTAGCGGGTCTCGACGTTCGCCAGGTAGTGCTTCACAAAGCGCGGCGTCAGAATTTTCCACTCCACTTCGGTGCCCTGTTTAACAAACCAGCTGTCGCCCGGCGCGAAGCGCTGCGGCTCGCCGCCGGCGACGGTCAGCTCCACTTCGCCCTCCAGCACGGTGGCGTGCTCGGTAAACGGATAGGTCATGGTAAAGCTCCCCTCAGTGGACGAAAACAGTCCGCAGGTAAAGGCGTCCTGCGGCTCGCCGTAGATCATCGCGCCCGCTACCTGCGGGTCGCCGGCGGTCGGCGTCGCGCCGAGCAGGCTGACGCTGCCGATCGGCTGCAGATCAGGTACCGGGTGTTTAAGTTTAAAAGCGTGCATAGCGTTCTCCTGGTTAACTCCGGCCTTTCCAGAAACCGGCGGTTTGATGCATCAGTTTTCCGGCCGTGACTAATAACAGACGCAGGCTGTCACGGCCGTGGATGGTCGCGTGAGGAATGCTGCTTAGCAGACGATAGCGGTCGGAACCGCCGTTGATCCCTTCGGCGAGGATTTTGCACACGATGTGCGACGGGGTGACGCCGAAGCCGGAGTACCCCTGGACGTAAAAGACGTTGTTATGGTCGCGTAAGGTGCCGATCTGCGGGAACAGGTTGGCGCTACAGGCCATCGGCCCGCCCCACGCAAAATCGATCTTCACATCCTTGAGATAGGGGAAGACCTCCGCCAGCAAGGTGCGGTTCCAGGCGGCGAAATCGTTCGGCGTATACTCCACAAAGCGGGTGGCGCTGCCGAACAGCAGGCGGTTTTCCCGGGTGACGCGGTAGTAGTTAATTACCGGGCGAATATCGCTGAAGGCGCCGCGCAGCGGGCTGATGCGCTCGATCAGTTCATCGGAGAGCGGCTCGGTCGACACCTGGTAGGAGTAAGTGACCAGCGTCTTGTTGTAGATCTCCGGCTCCATATTGTTGAGGAAACTGTCGCAGGCCCACAGCAGTTTGGCGGCTTTGACGCTGCCCATCGCGGTGCGTACCCGCACCTGTTTGCCGTAACTCACCTCCACCACCGGCGAGGATTCGAAAATCTTCACCCCCAGCGAGTGGGCGGCCTGCGCCGAACCGAGCAGCATATTGAGTGAATGGATCTGGCCGCCGCCCATATGTTTCAGCGCGCCGCAGTAGACCTCGGAGCCCACCACCTGCTGCACCTCTTTTCCGGTATACAGTTCGATCTCTTGATCCGGGGTAGCGGCTTTAAACTCCTTCTCCCACTGGCGCAGCGTTTTAAGCTGTCGCTGGTTATAGGCGAGATAGCCGTAGCCGGGCACGAAATCGGCGTCGATGTTATATTTGCGGATGCGTTCGCGAATGATGCCCGCGCCGAGGTTGGCGATTTTAAACAGCGTCTCCAGCCCCTCTTTGCCGACGTGCTTTTTTACCGCTTCGATATCGTGGCCGATACCGGCCATCACCTGGCCGCCGTTGCGCCCGGTGCCGCCGTAGCCGAGATGGCGCGCCTCCAGCACCACCACGTTGGTGATCCCCTGTTCCGCCAGCTCAAGGGCGGTGTTAATGCCAGAGAAGCCGCCGCCGATAATTACCACATCGGCTTCAATATCTTCCCGTAGCGCCGGGAAATGGAGGTGATATTTCTTCGTCGCGCCGTAGTAGTTCAGCGCATCGATCTTGATGTTCATCGCGTTACCCTGTGGTCTTGCCTGGCTCAAGACCCTCATCACAGCACGCCGCGCGGGCGTTGAATATCGTCCGGAAGAATGACGTTCTTTAGAACGATAGGCTGCGGCGGGAAGCCGTGCTGTGATGGGTTAACTTTGCTGAAAAACGGGTGCTGACGATGAGCGAGATAACCTTACTGGCGGAAGTGACCGCCTTCTTACGCCAGCCGCACGGGCAGTTTATTGCCGGTCAACGTGAGGCGGGCCGCGGCGCGCCGTTCGCGGTGATCAACCCGGCGACCGGGCAGGCGATTGCCGAGGTCACCGCGGCGGATAGTGACCAGGCTGATCGCGCTATGGAGAGCGCCCGCCAGGCGTTTAGTCAGTGGCGCGAGATGCCGACGCTGGCGCGCGGCGCGCTGCTGCTGAAGCTGGCGGACACGCTGGCAGAGCATCGCGAAGCGCTGGCGCAGCTGGAAAGTCTCTGTTCCGGCAAAACTATCACGCTGGCGCGGATGCTCGAGCTGGACCAGTCGGTGGCGTTCCTGCGCTACTTCGCCGGCTGGGCGGGGAAAGTCACCGGTGAAACGCTGGATGTCTCGCTGCCATCGATGGCCGGGGAGAAATATACCGCCTTTACCCGCCGCCAGCCGCTGGGGGTGGTGGTTGGCATCGTGCCGTGGAACTTCTCCATCATGATTGCCATCTGGAAGCTGGCGGCGGCCCTGGTCTGCGGATGCACCATCGTCCTCAAGCCGAGCGAATATACGCCGCTGACGCTGCTGCGCGTGGCGGAGCTGGCAAAAGCGGTGGGTATCCCGGATGGGGTGATTAACGTGGTCAACGGCGCCGGCGGCGAGATTGCCCAACGGCTGATTACGCATCCGGCCTGCGCCAAGGTGAGCTTCACCGGCTCGGTGGCCACCGGTGAAAAAGTCCAGCAGTCGGCCAGTGCGTCAGGTAAACGGGTGACCCTTGAGCTGGGGGGGAAAAACGCCGCGCTGTTCCTCGATGACCTGACGCCGGAGGCGATGGTCAACGGCATTATTGAAGCTGGCTACCTGAACCAGGGGCAGATTTGCGCCGCTGCGGAACGTTTTTATCTGCCGCAGGGAAAACTGGATGCGGTACTGGCGCTGCTGAAAGACAAGCTCAGCGCTTTTGCGCCGGGGTCGCCGCTGGATGAACGGACGCTGATGGGGCCGCTGGCCAACCGCCAGCAGTATGACAAAGTTTTGCGGCTCATTCAGACCGCCCGCGACGAGGGCGATACCATCGTCTGCGGCGGCGAAGCGCTGCCGGGGGAGGGCTATTTCCTGCAGCCGACCGCGGTTAAAGTGCGCAGCGAAGAGAGTACTCTGATGCGCGAGGAGACCTTCGGTCCGGTGTGCAGTTTTATTGGCTATCGCAGCGAAGAAGAGGCGCTGGCGCGGATGAATGCTTCGCCGTATGGACTGGCGGCCAGCGTCTGGTCGGATAATATTCGTCAGGCGCTACGCTACTCGGAGGCGATTGAGGCCGGCATCGTATGGGTCAATATGCATACCTTCCTCGACCCGGCGGTACCGTTCGGCGGCATGAAGGGCTCGGGCATCGGGCGCGAATTCGGCAGCGCGTTTATCGATGATTATACGGAGCTGAAGTCGGTGATGGTGCGCTATTAATCGCCGTTCAGCGACATAGCGCTGTCATGTGTCGTTTTGCGCCAGATGGGCGACACATCGTGTGCCTTCTGGGCTGCAACCCGGGCGGTGCACGGCATCGCTTCCGGGACGCTTTTCCCGTCACGGATCCTGTCTTCCCCTCGTAATCCGCCATTGCCGTAAAAAAAATCAGCAGATTATCTTTTTTGCCCGCCAGGACTTGCTTGACATTAGATAATGAGTATAGTTCTCATTCTCTTTTTCATTCGTAATTTTGGCAAGGTTCGAGCTGCGCCAGTGAGTCGTTCACTAAGAGTCGCGAAGGCGTAGGGTGACGTAAAGACAGCAGGCTGGAAACACACAATATCGGCCGCTGCGCGTCCATCGGGTCGTTGATTTTTATAGGGTTGATCCAATGAAATACACACTTCCGGCGTTGACGCTGGCCATCAGCGCGGCGTTAAGCGGCTGCGCGACGCCTCATTCCTCTGCCGTTTCCCAACCGGTTGTCGACTCGCCAGCCCCTAACGTGGCGCAACCGCTGCAGCGCCAGCTAGCGGAAGGGCTGTACGAGATGGCGTTAAGCCCGCAGGGTGATGCGCTGTACGTCGCCAGCGCCGAAGGCTTTAAAAATGTGCAGGGTGGGGCGGTCTACACACTGGATCCGCACACCCTCAATACCATCGGCCTGACGCATACCGATCTGAAAAACTTCGCTTTACAGCTCTCTGCGGAGGGTAAAACGCTGTATGTCAGCAATTCGCTGGACGGCGGCATCAGCGCTATCGACACCGCCACCGGCAAGGTAAAAAACCGCCTGCTGTTCAGCGAGCGCAATGAAAAAGGTCGCCCTTATGGGGCCCGTCAGCTGCTGTTGCTGAATAATACTCTCTACGTTGGCGCGGTCGCCGACCCGGCGCAAATCTGGGTGGTTGACGCCACTACCCTGAAGCTGAAAACGCGGATTAAAAATACCGGTAAATGGATGACCGGCCTGCACTACTCCGCGCAAACCGGTCGCGTGTACGCCGCTAACGGCAGCGGTGAAATTCTGGTGATCAACCCGCGTAACCAACGCATTGAACAGCGCTGGAAGCCGCTGGGCGACAAGCCGGCGCTGCTGCTTAATATGGCCGAAGATAGCGACACCGGCCGTCTGTTCGTGACCGACAACTCGAAAGCGAAAACCACTCTGGTGCTGGATATCCACAGCGGCAAGCTGCTTAAACAGCTCGACGTCGGCGATTCGCTGGCGGTGCAGTTCAATAAGAAACGCCACGAAATTTATATTTCACAGCGTGAATCCGGCAAGGTCATCAGCCTTGACGCCAGCCGTTACACGCTGAAGAAAAGCTGGGCGCTGCCGGCCAATCCCAACAGCTTGCTGCTTTCCGCCGATGGTCAGACGCTGTTTGTCACCGTCAAACAGCCCTTCAATAAAGACCACTCCACTAAAGGCCCGGACAGCGTCGTACGTATCGACCTGAACGCGCAATAAAAATAACGGGTCCGGCGACGGGCCCTTTGATTCATTTATCCTCATCCATGGGGCAAATTATGCACACCACGCACTATTCATCCTTCCCGCTGCGTAAAACGCTGCTGGCCTTAGCCATCGGCGCCGCCAGTCAAACGGCGATGGCCGCGGACGCTGCCGCCGCGAAGCAGCCTGGCGAAGAGACCCTCATCGTCGAGGCTAACGAAACCAGCGATTTTAAATCCGGCGGCGACCTGGTGGTTCCGGCATTCCTCGATGGCCAGATCGCCCACGGCGGCCGTCTGGGGATGCTTGGCGAACAAAAAGCGATGGACGTCCCGTTTAACGTCATCGGCTATACCTCGAAGCTGATTCAGGATCAGCAGGCGAAAACTATCGCCGATGTCGTCAGTAACGACGCTGGCGTGCAGGCCGTACAGGGCTACGGCAACTTCGCCGAGACCTATCGAATCCGCGGGTTTAAGCTCGATGGCGATGACATGACGATGGGCGGCCTGGCGGGCGTGGTGCCGCGTCAGGTGATGGACACCCAGATGCTGGAGCGCGTTGAAATTTTCAAAGGGGCTAACAGCCTGCTTAACGGCGCGGCCAGCAGCGGCGTCGGCGGGATGATTAACCTCGAGCCGAAGCGGGCGGAAGATCTGCCGACCGCACGCGTTGGCGTCGACTATACCTCTGATTCTCAGGTGGGCGGCACCCTCGACCTGGGGCGCCGTTTCGGCGACAACAACCAGTTCGGCGCTCGGGTCAACCTGGTGCACCGCGAGGGTGAAGGCGCTATCGATAATGATAAACGCCGTACCACGCTGGCTTCGCTGGGGCTTGATTACCGCGGCGACCGTTTCCGCACCTCGCTCGATTTCGGCTATCAGAAGAAAACGTTCCACGGCGGTACGATGGGCGTCAATATCAGCGGCGTGGATTTCGTTCCGGCGCTGCCGGACAACAGCAAAAACTACAGCCAGAAGTGGGGCTATAGCGATATTGAAAGCGAGTTCGGCATGGCGAAGGCAGAATATGACCTGACCGATAGCTGGACGGTATACAGCGCCCTCGGCGGCCAGCATTCGCATGAAATTGGTACCTACAGCGCGCCGAAACTTCTGAATAAAAACGGCGATGCGACGGTGGGCCGCCTGGATACTAACCGCATTATCGACGCGATCAGCGGCATGGGCGGGGTACGCGGCGATTTCAATACCGGCGCGATTTCGCATAAGGTGAACCTCGGCTATGCGGCGCAGGTGCATACCGATGCGACCGCCTGGCGGATGTCGGCCAGGAACCCGACCACTAATATCTATGACAACCATGATGTGGCGATGCCGGATAACGCCTATTTTGGCGGCAACTACCACGATCCGCTGGTCACCTCGCGCAGCCGTACGCAGGGCTGGCTGCTGAGTGATACCCTCGGCTTCTTTAACGATAAAGTGCTGTTTACCGCCGCTGCTCGTCATCAGAAAGTGGTTGTGCGCAACTACAGCAACGCCACCGGGCTGGAAGATACCTCTTCGCGTTATACCCAAAGCCGCTGGATGCCGACGTTTGGCCTGGTGTACAAGCCGTGGGAGCAGCTGTCGCTGTATGCTAACCATACCGAAGCGCTGCAGCCGGGCTCTGTGGCGCCGACGACGGCGGCCAATGCCGGGCAGAGTACCGGGATCGCGCACTCGAAGCAGGACGAAGTGGGCGTCAAGATCGACTACGGTACGATCGGAGGATCGCTGGCGCTGTTTGAAATCAAAAAACCGAACGCCATTTCCGATACCGCTGGCAATTACGGCCTCGACGGCGAGCAGCGTAACCGCGGCGTAGAGATGAACGTCTTTGGCGAGCCGATGCTGGGACTGCGTCTTAACGCCAGTACCGTCTGGCTGGATGCCAAACAGACTAAAACCGCTGAAGGCGCAACCGACGGTAAAGATGCCATCGGGGTGGCTAACTTCTACGCGGTACTCGGCGCCGAATATGACATCAAGCCGGTGGAAGGCCTGACCGCCACCGCGCGCGTCAATCATAGCGGCTCGCAGTATGCCGATGCGGCCAATACCAAGAAGCTGGATAGCTACACCACCCTGGATTTAGGCCTGCGCTATCGTATGCGTCTGAACGCCGACCAGAACGAAATGATCTGGCGCGTCGGGGTGACCAACGTGACCAACGAGAAGTACTGGTCTGGCATTGACGATACCGGTACTTACCTGTTCGAAGGCGATCCGCGTACCGTCCGCGTCTCAATGAGCTACGACTTCTGACGCTAAAAAAAGCGGGGTGGGCGGCTGACGCTCGCCCCACGCAACTTGCGACAATCCCCCCTAAGTGATAAAAGGTGCCCCTTCACAAAAACACACAGGGGAACGACGTGAAAGACGCGTCAACGTCGTCGGAGACCGTCACGGAAAGTGGCCCGACGCTTCATCGCGGTTTACAGAACCGACATATTCAACTTATCGCCCTTGGCGGCGCGATTGGCACCGGCCTGTTTCTCGGCATTGGTCCCGCTATCCAGATGGCCGGTCCGGCGGTCTTACTGGGCTACGCCGTGGCCGGGATTGTCGCTTTTCTGATCATGCGCCAGCTGGGCGAAATGGTGGTGGAAGAGCCAGTATCCGGTTCCTTTGCCCACTTTGCCTATAAATACTGGGGGCCGTTCGCCGGCTTTCTCTCCGGCTGGAACTACTGGGTGATGTTCGTGCTGGTAGGGATGGCGGAGCTGACCGCCGCCGGGATCTATATGCAGTACTGGCTGCCCGACGTGCCCACCTGGGTTTGGGCGGCGGCTTTCTTCATCATTATTAACGCCGTCAACCTGGTCAACGTACGCTTGTATGGCGAAGCGGAGTTCTGGTTCGCGCTGATCAAGGTGCTGGCGATTATCGGCATGATTGCCTTCGGCCTGTGGATGCTGTTCGGCGGCCACGGCGGCAGCAAAGCCGGGTTCGACAATCTGTGGAAACACGGCGGCTTCCTCGCCACCGGCTGGCACGGACTTATTCTGTCGCTGGCGGTGATCATGTTCTCCTTCGGCGGGCTGGAGCTTATCGGCATCACCGCCGCCGAAGCGCAAAACCCGGAAAAGAGCATTCCCAAAGCGGTCAATCAGGTGGTCTATCGTATCCTGCTGTTCTATATCGGTTCGCTGGTGGTGCTGCTGGCGCTCTACCCGTGGGTGGAGATCAAATCCGACAGCAGCCCGTTTGTGATGATTTTCCATAATCTGGACAGCAACCTGGTGGCCTCCGCGCTGAACTTCGTCATTCTGGTGGCCTCGCTGTCGGTGTATAACAGCGGCGTGTACTCCAACAGCCGGATGCTGTTCGGCCTGTCGGTGCAGGGTAATGCGCCGAAATTTCTCGCCCGCGTCAGCAAGCGCGGCGTGCCGGTGAACTCCCTGCTGCTCTCCGGGATTATCACTTCGCTGGTGGTGGTGCTGAACTACCTGCTGCCGCATGAAGCGCTGGGGCTGCTGATGGCCCTGGTGGTGGTGACGTTGTTGCTGAACTGGATCATGATCTGTATGGCGCACCTGAAGTTCCGCGCCGCCCAGCGCCGCAAAGGGCGCGAATCGAAGTTCAAAGCGCTGCTGGCGCCCGCCAGCAACTACTTCTGCATTGCTTTCCTTGGGCTGATCCTGGCGCTGATGTGCACTATCGACGGCATGCGTCTGTCGGCGATCCTGCTGCCGGTGTGGATCCTGTTCCTGTTTATCGCCTTCAAACTGCTGCGCCGCCCGGCGTAAGCGAGATGCCCCGCCGTCCGGCGGGGCTGCCTGCCTTTTTATTGTGATCCTCTTCGCAGGCGGCGCATTTGCCTGGCGATCTTCTTTTTGTAATCGATTACTTTTGTTTTGAGCGGTTTTGTAATCGATTACTTTTCTGAGGGCGAGCAACATGGTCACAACAACAGAAGGTCGGGAAAGTGCCCGCGTGAGCCACCGTTTTCTGGTGCCGCGGCTGTCGTTAATGATGTTTATGCAGTTTTTTATCTGGGGCAGCTGGTCGGTGACCCTGGGGCTGGTGATGACCCGGTATGAGATGTCATTGCTGATCGGCGATGCGTTCTCCGCCGGGCCGATCGCCTCCATCTTGTCTCCCTTTGTGCTGGGGATGCTGGTGGATCGCTTTTTCGCCTCGCAGAAGGTGATGGCGGTGATGCACCTGGCCGGGGCGGCGATCCTGTGGTTTGTCCCGCAGGCGCTGGTGGCGCAGAACGGCGCCCTGCTGATTGGCCTGCTGTTCGGCTATACGCTGTGCTATATGCCGACCCTGGCGCTGACCAACAATATCGCCTTCCACAGCCTGGCCAATGTCGATAAAACCTTCCCGGTGGTCCGCGTGTTCGGCACCATCGGCTGGATTATCGCCGGGATCTGCATCGGGGTGACCGGTATCTCTGATACCACCGGCATCTTCACGCTGGCGGCGCTCTGTTCGGTCGCGCTGGCGCTCTACAGCCTGACGCTGCCGCACACCCCGGCGCCGGCCAAAGGTATGCCGGTTCAGTTTCGCGACCTGCTGTGCGCGGACGCCTTCGCGCTGCTGAAAACCCGCCATTTCCTGATTTTCTCCCTCTGCGCCACCTTAATTTCCGTGCCGTTAGGCACCTATTACGCCTATACCGCGTCGTATCTGGCGGATGCCGGCGTCAAAGATGTCAGCACCGCGATGTCCTTCGGTCAGATGTCAGAGATCGTCTTTATGCTGGTGATCCCGTTGCTGTTCCGTCGCCTCGGGGTGAAATACATGCTGCTCATCGGCATGGCGGCGTGGTTCGTCCGCTACGCCTTTTTCGCTCTCGGAGTCAGCGAGGAGGGGCGCTTCCTGCTCTATCTGGGCATTTTGCTGCACGGCGTGTGCTATGACTTTTTCTTTGTCGTTGGCTTTATCTACACCGATCGCGTGGCGGGCGAGAAGGTAAAAGGCCAGGCGCAGAGCATGATTGTGATGTTCACCTACGGGATCGGCATGCTGCTGGGCTCGCAGATCTCCGGCGCGCTGTATAACCATCTGGTGGCCGGCCAGAGCGTGCCTCAGGCCTGGGTGACCTTCTGGTGGATCCCGGCGGTGGCCGCCGCGGTTATCGCGCTGATTTTCCTTTTCTCTTTCCAGTACAACGAGAAAGAGCCGCACTAATTTTTCAGGAGGGGGTATGAAAACGATTAAGGGACCGGGCATTTTTCTGGCGCAGTTTATCGGGCCGCAGGCGCCGTTCAACACCCTGGCGGGGATAGCGCAGTGGGCCGCCGGCCTGGGGTACAAGGCATTGCAGATCCCCTGCAACCACCCGGCGATTTTTGATGTCGAGCGGGCGGCGGCGAGCCAGACCTACTGCGACGAGGTCAGCGGCATCCTGGCGGAGCATGGGCTGGTGATCAGCGAGCTGTCCACTCACCTTGAAGGACAGCTGGTGGCGGTGCATCCAACGTATGACGCGGCGTTCGACGCCTTTGCCCCGGCGGCGCTGCATGGCGATCCGCAGGCGCGCCAGCGCTGGGCGGTGGAGAAAGTGCGCCAGGCGGCGGTAGCCTCCGGCCGCCTGGGGCTGCAGGCGCACGCGACCTTTTCCGGGGCGCTGGCATGGCCCTTTTTTTATCCGTGGCCGCCGCATAGTCAGCCGCTTCTGGATGAGGCCTTTGCCGAGCTGGCCCGGCGCTGGCGGCCGCTGCTGGACCTCTTCGACGAGCAGGGGGTCGATGTCTGCTATGAGATCCACCCCGGCGAAGACCTGCACGATGGCGTGACCTTTGAGCGTTTTCTTGCGCTGGTGGATAACCATCCGCGCTGCAATATGCTCTATGACCCGAGCCACCTGCATCTGCAGCAGATGGACTACCTGACCTATATCGATATCTATCATGCGCGTATTAAAGCGTTTCACGTCAAGGACGCCGAATTTCGCCGCAACGGGCGCAATGGCGTCTACGGTGGATACCAGCCCTGGCAGCAGCGGGCCGGGCGTTTCCGCTCTCCCGGCGACGGGCAGATCGACTTCAAAGGGGTGTTCAGTAAGCTGACCGAATATGATTTTGCCGGCTGGGCGGTGCTGGAGTGGGAGTGCTGCCTGAAGGATAGTGAGACCGGCGCGCGCGAGGGCAGCGAGTTTATCCGCCGCCATATCATTCCCGTTGCCGGACGGGCCTTCGATGACTTTGCCGCCGGCGGGAGGGAGTAACATGATTCAGGTTGCGATTATCGGGGCAGGGTTTATTGGCCCGGCGCATCTGGAGGCGCTGCGGCGGCTGGGAGATGTCGAGGTGGTGGCGCTGTGCGACAGCCGCCTTGAGGCGGCGCAGCGCAAGGCGCGAGCGCTGAACATTGCCCATGCCTACGACAGCGTGGAGGCGCTGCTGGCCCATCCGGGGCTGCAGGTGGTGCATAACTGTACGCCGAACCATTTGCATGCCCAGATTAACCGGCAGATCCTCGCCGCCGGGCTGCACGTCTTCTCGGAAAAGCCGCTGTGTATGACGGCGGAGGAGGCGCGGGAGCTGGTGGCGCTTGCCGCCCGGGCCGGCGTGGTGCATGGCGTCAGCTTCGTCTATCGCCAGTTCGCTATGGTCCAGCAGGCGGCGGCGATGATCCGCCATGGCGAGGTCGGCAGAATCTTCGCGGCCCACGGCAGCTATCTGCAGGACTGGATGCTGCTGGAGACCGACTACAACTGGCGGGTCGATTCGGCGCAGGGCGGCGCGTCGCGGACGGTGGCCGACATCGGCTCCCACTGGTGCGATACCGTGCAGTTTATGACCGGTCGGCGGATTGTCGAGGTGATGGCGGATCTGTCTATCGTCTGGCCAACGCGTAAAGCGCCGGTCAATGGCAAAGCGACCTTCAGCGCCGTTCACGAGGCGCAGGCATATGAAACGCGGCCTGTCGATACCGAGGACTTTGGCTCGGTGCTGTTGCGTTTTGACGATGGCAGCAAGGGCAGCTTTATGGTCTCTCAGGTGAGCGCCGGGCGGAAAAACCGTCTGGCGGTGGAGATTAACGGCAGCCTCTGTTCTCTGGCCTGGGATCAGGAAGTGCCCCAGCGGCTGTGGATCGGCCACCGCGAGCAGCCGGATCGCCTGCTCAGCGATGACCCGAGCCTGCTGCGGCCGGAAATCGCTGACAGCGCCCATTACCCCGGCGGCCATATTGAGGGCTGGCCGGACGCCTTTAAGAATATGATGGGGCATTTTTATCAGGCGGTGCGCGCCGGGAAGATGCCGGCGGCCGGGGCCCGGCGCTTCGCCGCTTTCGACGACGGCGCCGATGTGATGTACATCATCGAGGCGATCGTCAAAAGCCATCAGCAGCAGCGCTGGGTCAGCGTCGAACGCTGAGCGCAGGCGGGGCGCAGGATTATTTCACCCCAAGATAGCCGTCGAGATAGGCACCGGAGAGCTCGTTGCCGAACAGGACGGCATCTTTATTTTCCATCGCATTATCCCATTTGTCGCTGGCGTTGCCGGTGAAGGCGTGCTCGGTGCGGGTGCCCTGCGCCGCCTGCTGTTTGATGGCTTCCGCGGTGCGGCGGGCATCGCTTTCGCTCATGCCAGCGGCTTTATCCTGCTGGCCGCGGGCATACATCGCCGTAAAGGTCGGCAGGTTTAAACGGTAATTTTCCTGGCGGTTGACGGTGAAATTGCCGCCGACAAAATCGGAGCGGTGGGCGACGAAGGCGTAGGCATGGCGTTCCGGTGACGATTTTGACGAGGTGCAGCCGGTGATCGTTGCCAGGGCACAGCTGAGGGCGAGAATCGCGGTGGTGAGCCTCATGGGGATATCATCCTTAATCATAAAAGAAAAAATGGGGCGCAGGCGGTCTGTTGCGCCTCCTGCGCTAATGAGAATATGAAACGGCAAAAGGATGCGCGTTAACGGGGCGGGAGAGAAGCCCTGATTATTAATAGTTTCCCGGGACACCGTCTCGCTGAGCTACGCTTTCGCGCCAGGCTGGCAGGCCAATCAGAGGTCATTTATGATAGCCTGCAGGATCCACCTCTATCGCAGGAAGTGCAGGGTTTATGTCTATTCAGAAAATTGCTCGTCTGGCCGGCGTCTCGGTGGCCACGGTGTCGCGGGTGCTGAACAACAGCGATACGGTAAAAGCCAAAAACCGTGAGCGCGTGCTGCAGGCGATCAAAGAGAGCAACTATCAGCCGAACCTGCTGGCGCGTCAGCTGCGAACCGCCCGCAGCAATATGATCCTGGTGATGGTCTCCAATATCGCTAACCCCTTTTGCGCCGAGGTGGTGAAGGGGATAGAAGAAGAGGCGGAGAAGAATGGCTATCGCATTCTGCTGTGTAACTCCGGGTCGGATCTGGCCCGCTCGACCTCGGGCCTGCAGCTGCTCTCCGGCAAAATGGTCGACGGCATTATTACCATGAATGCGCTCTCCAGCCTGCCGGAACTGACCACCATGATTGGCGACGCGCCCTGGGTGCAGTGCGCGGAGTATGCCGACACCGGCAGCATCTCCTGCGTCGGGATTAACGACGTTGAGGCGGCTCAGGGGGCGGTATCCCGGTTGGCCGATAGCGGCCGCCGCCGCATCGCGCTCATTAATCACGACCTCAGCTATCGCTATGCCCGTCTGCGCGAGCGCGGCTATAAAAGCGTGCTGCACGTGCACGGTCTGGCGTATCAGCAGGTGACCTACGCGCAGGATCTTAGCGCGGCGGCCGGTAAACGGGCGATGGAGCAACTGCTGTCGCAAGACGAGAAGCCCGATGCGGTGTTTGCCGTTTCGGACTCCCTCGCCGCCGGGGCGCTGCGGGCTATCGCCCAGGCCGGACTGCGGGTGCCGGAGGATATCGCGGTGATCGGCTTCGATGGCACCGAGCTGGCGGAAGTGGTCTCCCCGCAGCTCACCACCGTCGAACAGCCCTCCCGGGCGATCGGCCGCACGGCGGTGTCTCTACTGATGAAACGCATCGACGATCCCGACGCTGCCGTCGAGCGGGTGATGATGGACTGGCGCGTGATAGACCGCGCCAGCGTCTGAGGATCAGCGGGAGAAGGCGCCGGTCAGCGCGCGAATATCGTTGCCGGTGGGCGTTTGATGAATGCGTAAGCCAAACTCATCCACCACGGCGAAGACATGGTCGAAAATATCCGCCTGGATCCCCTCATATTCCGCCCATACCACGGTGTTGGTGAAGCAGTAGATCTCGATCGGCAAGCCGTTGGCATCCGGCGCCAGCTGGCGCACCATCAGGGTCATATCCTGGCGGATGCGCGGATGATGGCGTAAATACTCCTGCAGATAGGCGCGGAAGGTGCCGACATTGGTCATCCGCCGCTCGTTGAGGATCGATTGCTCCCCGGCGTACTGCTGGTTCCAGGCGCTAATCTCCTCGTGGCGTGAATCCATATAGGGTTTAAGTAACTTCGCCCGGATCAGGCGCTGCTGCTCCTGTTCATCGAGGAAATGAATGCTGGTGGTGTCGATGTTAAGGCTGCGTTTGATGCGGCGGCCGCCGGAGGCCGACATGCCGCTCCAGTTTTTAAACGAGTCAGAGACCAGCGACCAGGTCGGAATGGTGGTGATGGTATTGTCCCAATTGCGCACCTTGACCGTGGTGAGGCCGATATCGATCACCGCGCCGTCGGCGCCGTACTTCGGCATCTCCAGCCAGTCGCCAAGCTTGAGCATATCGTTGGCAGAGAGCTGGATACCGGCCACCAGACCGAGGATCGGATCTTTAAACACCAGCATCAGCACCGCGGCCATGGCGCCGAGCCCGCTAATCAGGATCGCTGGCGACTGACCTATCAGTAGCGAAATAATCAGAATGCCGATAATAATCGCCGTCACCAGCTTAATTCCCTGGAATATGCCCTTCAGCGGCAGCTGAGAGGCGGCGGGAAATTTCTGCGCCAGTTTTAAAATGACATCCAGCAGCGAGAAGAAGGACAGCATGGCATATATCATCACCCATAGCTGGGCCACGGTGGTTAATATTTCCGCGGCCTCGCTGCCTTTTTGCAGCCACAGCACCGCCTGGACGTTGACGATGATCCCCTGCAGGGTAAAGGCCAGTCGGTGAAAGAGTTTATTCTGCGTGATGATTTGCAGCCACAGATGGCTGCTGGCCAGCGCCCGTTTTTCAAATGCGCGCAGGACCACTTTGTGCAATATCAGATGCACGACCACGGCGGTGAACAAGATAATGCCGAAGATAATCATCAGCGAGCGGGTGGGGGTTATTTCGATTCCTAAGGCGGCAATTTGCGATATTAATTCCTGCATAACGTCTCCTGAATATCCAGCGGGTATGATGACCGCTGGATAGCTATTATGCAAATTACCGCCGCCGGTATTACGAGGCCACCGTCGCCGGCTGTCGGTTGAGATGATGGCGTAGCCACAGCGCTATCGCCCCCAGCAACAGCATCATGGCCACCTCGACCAGCAGAAAATCAATCAGCGCCTGCGGATAGTTGCCGCCGCCGCGACGGGCCAGCGCCAGGAACAGCGAACCAAGGATAGCCGGTCCGAGACCGAGGGTCGCCTGCTGCAGGGTGCTGAGGATTGCGCTCCCGGCCCCGGCGTCGCTGGCGCTGATATCGCGCATACCAATCCGATAAAAGCTGTTGACGATCAGCGCCTGGCCATAGCCGATCAGCGCCGTGGCGGGGACCAGCGTCAGGGCGTTGGTGGCGACGCCGAAGCGGGAGAAGGTGGCGCACAGCAGCAGGAGACCGGCGATCTGCACCGCCAGACCGGTCAGCAGGATCCGCCCCATGCTGTAGCGGGCGATAAGCCGCGGGGCATACAGCGCCGAAATAAAATAGGCCACGCCGAGGGCGATAAAGCTATTGCCGGACTGCCACGGCGCCATCCCCAGCCCCTCCTGCATGGTCAGCGCCATGCAGAACATAAAGCCGGACCAGGCGCTGAAAAACAGCAGGGCGATGGCCATCCCGAAGCGGATGCTGGTCAACTGCAGCAGACGCGGCGGCAGCAGAGGATGGTCGCCACGCTGCTGCTGGCGCAGGGCGCTCTGACGCATGGCGAACAGCAGCGGCAGGACCGCCACCAGCATCAGCTGCAGCCACAGCGGCCAGTGCAGCTCCGGACCGAGGGCCATCGGGAACAGCAGGCAGCAGAGGATCAGCGCGAGGTACAGCGTACCCTGCCAGTCAATCCGCGACGGCGTCTCGCGACGGGTTTCCGGCACATAGCGGCGGCTCAGAGCCAGCACCAGCAGGCAGATCGGCACATTGATAAAAAAGGCGTTGCGCCAGCCCAGCCCGGCGATGTCCGCCGACACCAGCCAGCCGCCGCCCATCTGACCGACGATAAAGGCGATCCCGCCGATCCCGCCATACAGGCTGATGGCCCGGGCGTGGGCGGGGCCTTTGAGGGTGACGTGCAGGGTCGCGAGGATCTGCGGCACAATCAGCGCCGCCCCGGCGCCCTGCAGGGTGCGGGCCGCCAGCAGGGCGCCGATGCTGTTCGCCATCCCGCACAGCAGGGAAGCGATGCCAAAGAGGGCGACTCCCCACATAAACAGGCGCCGGCGGCCATAGTTATCGCCAAGCTTACTGCCCATCGCCAGGCAGACGGCAAAGGCGACGCCGTACAGCGCGACGATAAGCTCCAGCTGCGTGGCGCTGGCCGCCAGGGTGTGGGTGATGGCGTCCAGCGCCACATTGGTGATCGAGGTATCAATAAGCGGCAGCATCTGGCCGCTCAGCAGCAGCAACAGACCGGCGCGGCCGGGTGAAACAGCAGACGTATTCATGGGATTCTCCATTGCGTCATTCAGCAGACCGACGTAGCATTACCGATAAATTAAACGGGTACCAGTTCCTGTCTATACTGGTATTGGCACTACTATGCTGGAAGGGTGATGACCACGATGCCGCAACGGGAGTCGACGATCGCCGTGCCGGACGATCGACGCAAACAGCTGGGGGCCTTTCTGCGCGCTCGCCGTGAAAGCCTCGATCCGCAGCGCCTGGGGTTGCCCCGGGTGGGCCGCCGGCGCACGCCGGGTCTGCGCCGGGAAGAGGTGGCGATGCTCGCCGACGTCGGCGTTACCTGGTACACCTGGCTGGAGCAGGGGCGGGAGGTGAATCCGTCGGAGGCGGTGCTGGTGGGGGTGGCGAATGCCCTGCAGTGCAGTCCGCTGGAGACCCGGCATCTGTTCGTGCTCGCCGGGCTGACCCCGCCGGAAGCCACCCAGGTGACGGTGTGCGAAGGCATCAGCCCAGGGACCCGCCGGATGCTGGACAGCCTGATGCCGCAGCCGGCCAGCATTCAGAAACCGAACTTTGATATTGTGGCGTGGAACGACAGCTTCTGCCGCCTGATGGGCATCGATTTCGCCACCCTCCCGGAAGAAGATCGCAACTGCATTTATCTCTATCTGACCCATGAGACCTGGCGCAGCCGGATCGAAAATCGCGATGTGCTGCCGACCTTCGTCTCCTATTTCCGCGCCGCGATGGCCGAGCACCGCGGCGATCCGGCGTGGGAAAACAAACTGGCGCGCTTTTTCGCTGCCTCGTCGGAGTTTGAAACGCTGTGGCATCAGCGCTACGAGGTGCGCGGTGTGGAAAACCAGATTAAACATTTTAACCACCCGCAGCTCGGGCGATTCAGTCTGCAGCAGATGTACTGGTATTCGGCGCCGCGCAACGGCTCGCGCCTGCTGGTCTATCTGCCGATGGACGAGGCGGGCGAGCAGGCGCTGGCGTGGCTGGACCAACATTAATCACAGGGAATCAGATGGCTGGCAATATGCCATCTTCGGGTATTGCCCGGCCGGCGCTGCTGGACGGTTCCCTCTCCCTCTTGGAGTAGGGGAGGGAAAGCACTGTCGGGAAGTCCTGTATGTGATCTACGACTTCAGCACACATTGCGCTCCCGGTTAGTCTTCTGCGTTATGTCTCTTACGGCGCAGGGAGCGCACAGGGGGCGGCCAGTCGCCGCCGCCCCCTGTACCCCCGGGCTCCGGCCAGCAAAATCGCCGCTACGCGGTCCCTTCGACTTATCCCTGCAGGCTTCGGGTCGGGCCGAGGCAGCGTCCGTGCAAAACACGGCCCTCAGCCCGCATCCATGCGGGCTGCCCCGGCCTGCCGGGAACGACTCAGCGATGTTAAGGCCGCAACACCGGCAGTTTCAGTCGCACAAGTGGGTAAGTTAACAGCTGGCTGCTACGGATCGTAGGCCGGGTAAGGCGCCAGCCGCCACCCGGCAATAAAGCGGCTCCGTGCCTGATATCATGCTCGGCGGCGCTGCGCTTACGCGGGCTTACGGTAAGGAGTAACAATCTGATATATAAATGGTTAAGTAGGCCGGGGAGGGCGACAGCCGCTGCCCGGCAGAAAGGCGAGCATATTAGCGAAAACAGGTTTGTCATCAGTCTCAAGGAATGCCTATGAACGTAACCCGAAAAGAGCAGCGCATTATTCAGCGCGCGCTGAATGCCTGGCAGGCCAGCGGGGAGTTAACCCCCTCGGACAGCCAGCGGCTGGCGCAAACGATGCGCGTCTCCCCCTTCGACTGGCGGCACCTGAGCCGCTATGCCTTCTGGATCGCGCTGGCCTGCGTGCTGATTTCCCTGGGCAGTCTGTTCGCCGACAGCGAGCTGGTGGCGTGGCTGCTGAGCCTGTTCAGCCACTCGGCGCTGATGCGGATCCTGCTGCCTGCGCTGCTGGCAGTCGCCTGCTACGGCTGGGGTTTTCGTCGCCAGCGGCGGGAGACGCAGTGGCACTACAGCACCGAGGCGATTTTGTTTCTGGGCGTCGTCTTTACCGCCGTGGCGCTATGGCAGCTTGGCGAACGGCTGGATAACGGCAGCGGCCATATCGCACCGCTGTTTCTGGCCGGATGCGTGATTTACGGCGCCATCGGCTATATTGCCCGCTCCGGGCTGGTGTGGCTCTTTTTTCTGCTGGCGCTGGGCAACTGGTTCGGCGCGGAAACCGGCTACGTCTCGGGGTGGGGCGCCTACTGGCTGGGCATGAACTACCCGATTCGCTTCGTCCTGTTCGGCGGCGCGCTGCTGGCGCTCTGCTACGGCGCGCAATCCCTGCTTCGCCAGCGGCAGCTGTTTACCGTCAGCAAGGCGATGGGCCTCACGTACCTGTTTATTGCGCTGTGGATCATGTCGATTTTCGGCAATTACGACGCAGACAGCTGGTACCAGGTGAGCCAGGCGCGACTCCTGCCGTGGGGGCTGCTGTTTGCCGCGGCGGCCGGCGTCTGCATTTTTATCAGCCTGAAAACCGATGATGGAATGCTGCGCGGCTTCGGGCTAACCTTCCTGGCGATCAATCTCTATACCCGTTTCTTTGAGTTTTTCTGGAACGGGATGCACAAAGTGCTGTTTTTCCTGATCCTTGCCGTCTCGCTGGCGGTGATTGGCCGCTATGCCGAGCGCATCTGGCATGCCGGCGAAGGGCAGGTGGAGAAAAAATAAGCTCGCGTTGAGAACGCTAACCACTCAGGCCGCGCTCAGTCGCGGCCTTTTTTCGTCCCTGATTCCAGTTTTAGCGCATTTTTCTGCGATTGGCTGCAAATGAGCATAGGCTTGCCGGGTATCTCAAAGATTAGCCTTTAAGGCAATTTGTCTTATATGCTAACATCCAGAGGAAGGGAGTCTGATGTTCAGATTGGTTGTGCATGTGGACGTTAAAAAGGAATTGCAGGCGCTTCCGCCCATTGTCCAGGCGAAGATGATCCGGCAATTAGACAAGTTACGCCAAAATCCCACCGCGCTGAGAGAACCTGACAGTAAACCGCTGGGGCAGGGGCTATTTGAAATTCGTGCGTTAGGTTCGGTACAGGGGCGAGGGATCTACGTTTTTCAGCAAGGCAAGACGCTCTTTCTGCTACGGGTTTTTGTCAAGAAAACGCAAAAAACCCCGTCATCGGAAATTCGCCTGGCGCTGAAGCGATTAGAGGAGATGCGCAATGAGTAAAAAGATCATTGACTGGGATACGTTAAAAACAGAACTGCTTGGCCAGCCTGAGGTTCAGGCTGCATTCGATGCGCAAGAACGTCAACAGCGATTACGTACTATGCTGGCGCAATGGCGCGAGCAGGCGGGGCTAACCCGAGCCCAGGTGGCGCAGAGGATGGGGGTGAGTGCGCCGACAGTCTCCAGAATGGAAGCCAATATCACCCGCGCCAGTCTGGATACCTTAACGCGATACGCGTTAGCCTGCGGTATAAAGCACCCGCAAGTTTTACTTTACTAACGCGCTCGGTGGCTATTCACTTACCGGCGCAAATTAACGACAGGTCGCACGGGCCGTAGGCCGGGTAAGGCGTAGCCGCCACCCGGCATAAAAGCCGCTCCGCGCCCGCAGCCCCTGCCCGGCGGCGCTGCGCTTGCGCGGGCCTACGTTGAGGGGTAACAATCTGATAGAGAGATGGTTACGTAGGCCGGGTCAGGCGTAGCCGCCACCCGGCAATAACAAGCGGCACCAGAGGCGCCCGGTGAAAGGCGCCTGGTGGAGAGATTAAATCTCGGTAATGGTCGTCGACTGCGGCAGACGCGACTTCGGCAGGGTAGCGTTGAAATCTTCTACGCTATGGTGGCCGACCGGGACCACCACCAGGCTGGTGTAGCCCTGGGCTTTCAGGTCAAATTCCTCATCGAGGATCGCAAAATCGACCCCTTCAATCGGCACGGCGTCGAGACCCATCGCCGCTACGCCCAGCAGGAAATTGCCGACGTTGAGATACACCTGCTTTGCCATCCACTGATCGTCATCTTTCAGCTCTTTGCGGTGCATATCGGCAAAGAAGGTGCGACCCTTGTGGTTAGCGGCTTTTGCGTCCGGGGTGGCGAAACGGCCATCGGCCTCTTCCTGATCCACCACGCGCTGCAGCCAGGCGTCGTCCATCGCGGTTTTCGCGCAGAACACCACCACGTGCGAGGCGTCGAGAATTTTACGTTCGTTGAACACGTAGGTGCCGCTGGCGGCTTTCGCCACGCGAGCTTTGCCTTCATCGGTGCTGGCGACAATAAAGTGCCACGGCTGGGAGTTGGTGCTAGACGGGCTGTACTGCAGCAGCGTTTTCAGCTGTTCCGCTTCCCCGGCAGTCAGCTTTTTCGTGGCGTCAAAGGCCTTGGTGGAATAGCGCTTCAAAGCGACCGATACGATATCCATAACTCTTCCTCACAGTTTACAGCACCTTACCGGTGCGTTCAGGAGAGGAAGAGTACAGCGAAGATCGCAAAATGATAAGGGTGAAAAATGCGATAACACTTATCGCATTTGGCTGAAAATCAGCGCGGACGCAGGCGCTGCTGGGCCTTTTTACTCAGCTTGTTCACCACCTGATGCCACGAATCGTCAATCAGCTCGGCCAGCAGATCCTCGCTGATATCCTCTCCTGGCACCACCGTGATCCAGTGTTTCTTGTTCATATGGTAGCCGGGTTCGATACTGCGATAAATTTGCTGATTCAGCAGCGACTTCTGCGGCTCGGCCTTGAGATTGACCAGCGCCCGCCCGCGAATAGTCATGGTGATCATAAAGATGCGGCCGTCGACCTTAAACACGTCGTACTCTGGCCCAAAGGGCCAGCAGTGTTCGGTAAACGGGTAGGTCAGGGCGATACGGTGAGCGCAGGGATGCAGTGTTTCCGGCGTCATTATGCGTCCGCCTCATGCAGGGCGTGCCACATGGCTTCAAAGCCGAGGGCGATAATCTCCCGGGCGCGCTGCGGATCGTGGCTGGCGAATTCGATGGTGGTTTCCGCCAGCGACAGAAACAGGGCGTCGCCAAAGGCGCGGTACGCCTCGCTGAGGAATATCTCTTTCACCGACAGCTGGCACATTTCGTTGAGCTCCGGAAAGCTCTCTTTTACCTGGCGGCGGGTTTCGTCGGTGATGCGCTCGCTGAGCGCCATCCGGCGGATCGCTTTGTGCTCCATCGGGTTGCGCACGCCCCAGTCGATATAGCTGTTCCAGATATTGCGCGCGTTCTCTTTCGGGCGCTTCTCGTCCGGATCCAGCCCGGCGATCATTGTGCGCACCAGGCGCAGCTTAATCGCGAGGTACAGCTCGTTGAGCAACTCATCCTTGGTGGCGAAATAGCGAAACAGCGTTCCCTCGGCCACACCGGCGCTGCGGGCGATGGCCGACGTCGAGGCGGCTATGCCGGACTGGGCGAAAGCCGCGGTGGCAGCTTCCAGTAACGCTTGCTTTTTATCTTCACTCTTTGGACGAGCCACTACTTTTTTCCTCACGCAGGTTAAACAAACCGCCGATCTTGGCACGTCTGACCAGGTCGCTGCAACGGCGGAACGCAAAAATTGAAAATCGTCTTGACGACTTTCATCGCTTTCCTAATAATGAGTGCGTACTCACTCATAATCAAGTTATATCATAAAGCCTCCGGGATGGGGGCTTTTGTCTGGTCAGGATATGAACCGTGTCACTTTCAGCGTGGTCGCCATCATGTTACTCGCAGCAGCAACGACATTGCCGTTTGTTCTTAATGCCGGTTTTGGTAAAGCGCCGCAGGGGGCACAGCTTAGCCAGGTGGAAGCGTCTCCCCACTACCGGGACGGCCAGTTCCATAACCAATTGCCCACGCCAGGGTTCACCGGGCAGAAAAATATGCTGGCGGCGTGGTGGGATTTCCTGATGACCAAACGGGAAAACGCCCGTCCCGCGCAACCGCTGCCGCTGGTGAAGACCGATCTGGCGACGCTGCCCCTCGGGCAGGACGTGATGGTCTGGCTCGGCCACTCCTCCTGGTACCTGCAGCTGGCGGGAAAACGCATCCTGATCGACCCGGTGTTCAGCGATTACGCGGCGCCGTTCTCCTTTATCAATAAAGCCTTCCCCGGCGACTATCCGTGGCGGGCGGAAGGGATGCCGGAGATCGATCTGCTGATCATCTCCCACGATCACTACGACCATCTGGATTACGCCACCATTCGCGCCTTACTGCCGAAAATTAAGCGGGTCATTACGCCGCTGGGGGTCGGATCGCATCTGCGCTACTGGGGAATGGACGGGGCGCTGATTACCGAAGCGGACTGGCAGCAGGCGGTACCGGCCAGCGACGAGCTCACCGTCCACGTGCTGCCGGCGCGGCACTTTTCCGGCCGTGGGCTGAAGCGTAACCAGACGCTGTGGGCCAGTTTTCTGTTCGTTACCCCGCAGCAAAAGATTTATTACAGCGGCGACAGCGGGTATGGGCCGCACTTTAAAGCGATAGGCGATGAGTTCGGTCCGGTCGATCTGGCGATCATGGAGAACGGGCAGTATGACCAGGACTGGAAATATATCCACATGATGCCGGATGAAACGGCTCAGGCTGCCGACGACCTGCGCGCTCGCGCGGTGCTGCCTGGGCATGCAGGACGATTCGTTTTGGCGAAACACAGCTGGGATGAACCGTATCAACGGCTGGCGGCTGCCAGCGAAGGAAGGGCCTGGCGTCTGCTGACGCCTGTGCAGGGCGAGCCGGTGTGGGTCGCCGATAAGACGCAATCATTTAACGCCTGGTGGCGCTAAGCGCCAGTGCAGTATCAGAGGAGAGAGCATATGACGATTTCCGCTCAGGTGATTGATACTATCGTCGAGTGGATTGATGATAACCTGCATCAACCGCTGCGTATTGATGATATCGCTCGCCATGCCGGGTATTCGAAATGGCATCTGCAACGGCTGTTTTTACAGTACAAAGGGGAGAGCCTGGGGCGCTATATTCGCGAAAGGAAGCTGCTGCTGGCCGCCCGCGATCTGCGCGACACCGATCAGCGGGTCTACGATATCTGCCTGAAGTATGGCTTCGATTCGCAACAGACCTTTACCCGCGTCTTTACCCGGACCTTCAATCAGCCGCCGGGCGCCTACCGCAAAGAGAACCACAGTCGCGCCCACTGAGGCGCGCCTCTCCTGGTTTACCGCTCGAGGGAAAACCAGCGACGCCACACCCAGCGCAGCACCAGATACTCAATGGCGCCCAGCGCTAAGAACCACAGACAAAACAGCACCGTATAGAGCTGGTTGAGATCCATCATATGGAATGTCTCAACCAGCTTTTGCGCCAGCGTCAGGCCCAGCGAAGGCGCGGGCAACAGCAGACAGGAGAGCAGGGCCAGCAGTAAGATCCCGGCGGCGGAGAGCAGCGTTTCCAGTGGATGTTTCATGTCATGTTAATCATCAGTTAAAAAACATATTGTCCGGTAAAATAATGCTTAACGCAATATGCTTTGTTTTTTTACTCGCTATAACACGACTATTTTAAATATTATCGCCTGCCTTTCGCTCTCATGTTAATTAATCTGAAATAATTTGTAATTAAGTTAATTGCAGCCGGGTGTAAATTAACGTCATTATTATGCCAGCGCTTTTACAAAACTGTAAGTGCTATATCCCACCAGCGTAGCAATGATAATGGCTAGCGCGATGTACAGCGCCAGTCGGCGCCCGCGGTAGATTCCAAACATATTTTACCTCGTTTAGTTTTGGTTTATTAATATTCTGTAATAGTTGGTTTGTGGAATTAACTTATCACAAAATTTTTATTTTGCGAAAAATTTAGACTTGTATTGGTTCACATTTTTATCGGCATTTTTGCCCTCTTTTACTTCATTGGCCAGGAATGATTTCAGGCTTTCCGACTCACGGAATTTATAAGGAAAATGTAAATTGACCAAGATGAATAACCCAAAGTTTACGACGCCCTCGGGCGACACCGCGCCACGGCAGGTCTGGCAGCAGACCGTTGACGCAGTGCTGGCGCAGACCAAAAGCCAGGCCGCTGGGTTAAGTTCCGCAGACGCCGCCGAGCGCCTGAATACCTGTGGGCCGAATGCGCTGCCGGAAAAGAAAGGCAAACCGGGCTGGCTGCGCTTTCTCGCCCACTTTAACGACGTACTGATTTACGTGCTGCTGGCCGCCGCGGCGCTGACCGCCATCATGGGGCACTGGGTCGATACCCTGGTGATCCTCGGCGTGACGGTGATTAACGCCCTGATCGGCCATATCCAGGAGAGCAACGCCGAAAAATCGCTGCAGGGGATCCGCAACATGCTCTCCAGCGATGCCCGCGTCCAGCGTAACGGCAAGCATGAGACTATCCCGACGCGCGACCTGGTTCCGGGGGATATCGTTATCCTGCGCGCCGGCGACCGCGTGCCGGCGGATATGCGCCTGATTGAAACCCACAACCTGCGGGTGGAAGAGGCGATCCTCACCGGCGAGTCGACGGTGGTGGATAAAATCACCGACGCGCTGGAGGGCGATCTGCCGCTTGGCGACCGGGTGAACATGGTCTTCTCCGGGACCACCGTCAGCGCCGGCGGCAGCGTCGGCGTGGTGACCGCCACCGGCGCGCAGACCGAACTCGGCCATATCAACCAGATGATGGCGGGTATTGAGAAGCACCGTACCCCGCTGCTGGTGCAGATGGATAAGCTCGGCAAAGCGATTTTCGCCATTATTCTCGCCATGATGGTGGCGCTGTTTATTTTCAGCCTCGCGCTGCGGGATATCCCGATGGGCGAGCTGCTGCTATCGCTGATTAGCCTGGCGGTAGCCGCGGTACCGGAAGGACTGCCGGCGATCATCTCGATTATTCTGTCGCTCGGCGTGCAGACGATGGCGCGCAAGCGGGCGATTATTCGTAAGCTGCCGACCGTGGAAACCCTCGGCGCCATGACCGTGGTCTGCTCGGATAAAACCGGCACCCTGACGATGAACGAAATGACCGTCAAAGCGATCATCACCGCCGACTGCTGCTATCGGGTGGAAGGCGACAGCTACGAGCCGCAGGGGCGGATCTTCCTCGAGGGGAGCGATGAGCCCGTGCAGGTTCAGCCCGGCACCGTGCTGGAGACCTGGCTGCGCACCATCGACCTGTGTAACGACAGCCAGCTTACCCAGGATGAGCGCGGTCTGTGGGGGATCACCGGCGGGCCGACCGAAGGGGCGCTTAAAGTGCTGGCGGCGAAAGCGCAGCTCCCGGCGGTGGAGGCCCGTCTGGTGGCCAAGATCCCCTTTGACTCGCAGTACAAATATATGTCGACCCTGCAGCACATCGATGGCAATGCCCGGGTGCTGATCACCGGTGCGCCGGACGTTATCTTCGCCATGTGCCGCGAGCAGATGAGCCGCCACGGCGCGGTGCCGTTCGAGGCGCAGTACTGGGAAGAGGAGATGGCGCGCTTCGCCCGTCAGGGACTGCGGATGGTGGCGGCGGCCTGTAAGCCGGCCAGCCTTGATGCCACCACCCTCAACCATGAGGACCTGCAGGAGGGACTGATTTTCCTCGGCATCGCCGGGATGATGGATCCCCCGCGTCCGGAAGCCATTGACGCCATCCACGCCTGCCAGACCGCCGGCATACGCGTGAAAATGATCACCGGCGACCACCCGCAGACGGCGATGAGCATCGGCCAGATGCTGGGGATCACCAACAGCAGCCAGGCCATGACCGGCTACCAGCTGGAGCACATGGACGATGCGGCGCTGGCGAAGGCGGCGGTGGAGTACGACATCTTTGCCCGTACCAGCCCGGAGCATAAGCTGCGCCTGGTGAAAGCCCTGCAGGATAACGGCGAAGTGGTCGGCATGACCGGCGACGGCGTCAACGACGCGCCGGCGCTGCGCCAGGCCGACGTGGGTATCGCCATGGGTATCAAAGGCACCGAAGTCACCAAAGAGGCGGCCGACATGGTGTTAACCGATGATAACTTCGCGACCATCGCCAGCTCGGTAAAAGAGGGCCGTCGGGTCTATGACAACCTGAAGAAGACCATCCTCTTCATCATGCCGACCAACCTGGCGCAGGGGCTGCTGATCATCATCGCCCTGCTGGCGGGGAACATTATTCCGCTGACCCCGGTGCTGATCCTGTGGATGAACATGGCGACGTCGGCGACGCTCTCCTTCGGCCTGGCCTTTGAGGCCGCAGAGCGCAACGTGATGAACCGTCCGCCGCGTAAAACCGGCCAGCATGTGATGGATGGTTTCGCCGTGTGGCGAGTGGCTTTCGTCGGGTCGATGATCGCGATTGCCGCCTTTATCCTTGAGGCCTGGCTGGCGCCGCGCGGCCACAGTCCGGAGTTTATCCGCACCGTGCTGCTGCAGATGCTGGTGACGGCGCAGTGGGTCTACATGATCAACTGCCGCAGCAGCGACAGCTTCTCCCTGAGCATGGGTCTGCTGCGCAACAAAGGCATCTGGCTGGTGACCGGCGTCCTGCTGCTGATGCAGCTGGTCATTATCTATGTCCCGCTGATGCAAAGCATGTTTGGTACGGAAGCGCTGCCGCTGCGCTACTGGTTTGTCACTCTGGTCATCGGCGTCGCCATGTTCCTGGTGGTGGAAATCGAGAAGCGTCTGACGCGCCGGTTCCGCAAAACGGCCTGAACAATCTCGCGCGCCTCGCTGCAGGCGCGCGTTACTGTCGCAAGGATCCTCTATGATTAAAACCTTCCGCTTTGCTCTGCTGGCCTGCGGTCTGGTCGGCGGCGCCCTGACGGCGACCGCCGCGCCGGCGGTGCCGGTCCGCGTCGCCACGGTTGAACTGGCTCCTCATGCTGAAGAACGCGCTATCCCCGGGCGGGTCGAGGCGATCCGCGCCGTCGACATTCGCGCGCGCACCGAAGGGGTGATTGTTCAGCGCCACTTCCAGGACGGGCAGTATGTTACCGAAGGCGACCTGCTGTTTACCCTCGACGACGCGCAGCCCCGCGCGGCGCTGGCTCTGGCGCAGGCCGAGCTGAAAAGCGCCGAAGCCTCATTACGTCAGTCGCAGCAGTTGCTCACTCGCTACGAGCGGCTTATCAACAACCACTCCATCAGCCGCAACGACGTCGATACGGCCCGGATGCAGCGCGACGTCGCCGCCGCTGCCGTACAGCAGGCCAAAGCCCGCGTCGAGGCCCAGCGGATAGTGCTCAGCTACACTCAGATTACGGCGCCGGTGACCGGTCGCGTGGGCCATAGCGCCTTTCACGTCGGGACGCTGGTCAATTCGTCCAGCGGCGTGCTGGTGGACATCGTGCAGTTGGATCCGGTGCGGGTCTCGTTCGCCCTCGACGAAGCCGCGTTTTTCAGTAAAACCGGCCAGCACGCCGATATCCACGCCCTGAAGCAGGCGTGGCTGGCGCAGATTGAGGTTGATGGTAAACGGCGCGACGGGGTGTTGACCTCTATCGATAACCGGATCGACGCCCGCACCGGCAGCGTAGCGGTGCGGGCCGAGTTTGCCAATCCGCAGCACCGTCTGCTGCCGGGGGGCAGCGTGACGATCCTGTTCCGTCCGCAGGAACTGCCGTCGCGAGTGATGGTCCCTGCTGCCGCCGTGCAGCAGGATCCGCAGGGCTTTTTCAGCTGGGTGCTGAAGCCGGACCACACCGCCGGGCAGCGTCGTCTGACCCTCGCGGGGCAGCAGGGGCAGCAGTTTGCGGTCGAGAAAGGGCTGCAGGCGGGCGAGCAGGTGATCACCGACGGCGCGCAGCGGTTGCGCGAAGGCGCCGCGGTGCAGGTGCTGAACTAGCTAAGGAGAAGGGATGCTGACCTTTTTTATCCGTCGTCCGCGATTTGCCATGGTGATCGCGCTGCTGCTGACCTTTGTCGGCGCAGTGTCGCTGAAGCTGATCCCGGTGGAGCAGTACCCGGCGATCACCCCCCCGGTGGTGAACGTCAGCGCCAGCTGGCCGGGCGCCAGCGCGTCAGACGTGGCGGAAGCCATCGCCGCCCCGCTGGAGACCCAGCTCAACGGCGTCGATCATATGCTGTATATGGAGTCCACCAGCTCGGATGAGGGGACGTACCGCCTGAGCATAACCTTCGCGGCGGGCACCGATGCCGACCTGGCGGCGATCGACGTGCAAAACCGGGTGGCGCAGGCGCTGGCGCAGCTCCCGGCGGAGGTGCAGCAGAATGGCGTCCAGGTGCGCAAGCGCGCCAGCAATCTGCTTATGGGGGTAAGCCTCTACTCGCCGCTGGGCACGCTGTCGCCGCTGTTTGTCAGCAACTACGCCAGCACCCAGGTGCGCGAGGCGCTGGCCCGCCTGCCCGGCGTCGGCGAGGTGCAGATGTTTGGCGCCCGGGATTACAGCATGCGTATCTGGCTGCGCCCGGACCGCATGAACGCGCTCAACATCACCACGGATGATGTCGCCCAGGCGCTGCGCGAGCAAAATGTGCAGGGCGCGGCGGGGCAGGTGGGCACCCCGCCGGTATTTAACGGCCAGCAGCAGACGCTGACCATCAACGGGCTGGGGCGTCTGAACGAGGCGGCCAGCTTTGGCGAGATTATCCTCCGCCGCGGCGCGCAGGGGCAGCTGGTGCGCCTCGCCGACGTGGCGACCATTGAGCTGGGCGCCCGCAGCTACAGCTCCGGCGCCCAGCTGAACGGTAAAGCGTCGGCCTATCTGGGGATCTATCCGACGCCCACCGCCAACGCCCTGCAGGTCGCCAGCGCAGTGCGTGCGGAGCTTAACCGCCTGCACACTCGCTTTCCGGCGGATCTCACCTGGGAGGTGAAGTTCGATACCACCCGCTTTGTGGCGGCGACGATCAAAGAGATCGGCGTCTCGCTGGCGCTGACCCTGCTGGCGGTGGTCGTGGTGGTGTCGCTATTTTTGCAGAGCTGGCGGGCGACGCTGATCGTAGTGCTGGCGATCCCGGTGTCACTGATCGGCACCTTTGCGGTGCTCTATCTGCTGGGCTACAGCGCCAACACCCTCAGCCTGTTCGCGATCATTCTCGCCCTGACGATGGTGGTGGATGACGCCATTGTGGTGGTGGAGAATGTGGAAACCAAAATGGCGGAAGGGCTGGATCGCCTGCAGGCCACCGCCCAGGCGCTGCGGCAGATCGCCGGGCCGGTGATCGCCACGACCCTGGTGCTGCTGGCGGTGTTTGTGCCGGTGGCGCTGCTCCCGGGGATCGTCGGCGAGCTGTACCGGCAGTTTGCCGTGACGCTCTCCACCGCGGTGGCCCTGTCGAGCCTGGTGGCGCTAACCCTGACGCCGGCCCTCTGCGCGCTGCTGCTGCGCCCGCGTCCTGCCCGGCCAGCGGCGGTGTGGCGGGCGTTTAACCGTCTTCTCGACGGCACCCGCGACGGCTATGGCCGGCTGGTAGGCTGGATGAACCGCCGTCCCTGGCTGGCGCTGGCGGCGACGGTGGCGGCAGGCGCGCTGGTGGCGTTCAGCTTCACCTCGATGCCGAAAGGCTTCCTGCCGCAGGAAGATCAGGGTTACCTGTTTGCCAGCGTGCAGCTGCCGGAGGCGGCGTCGCTGGAGCGTACCGAAGCGGTGATGGCCCAGGCGCGTAAACTGCTGATGGCTAACCCGGCGGTGGAGGATGTGATTCAGGTGTCCGGGTTCAACATTCTCAACGGCACCAGCGCCTCTAACGGCGGGTTTATCTCGGTAATGCTCAAGGACTGGCATCAGCGGCCGCCGCTGGATGCGGTGATGGCGGATATTCAGCGCCAGCTGCTGTCGCTACCCGAGGCGACGATCATGACCTTCGCGCCGCCGACCCTGCCGGGCCTGGGCAATGCCTCGGGGTTTGATCTGCGCATCCTGGCGCAGGCCGGTCAGTCGTCGGCGGAGCTGGAGCAGGTGACGCGGGAGATCCTCCAGCTGGCGAACCAGCATCCGCAGCTGAGCCGGGTGTTTACCACCTGGAGCAGCAACGTGCCGCAGCTGACCCTGACGGTCGACCGCGACCGGGCGGCGCTGCTGGATGTGCCGGTGGCGCAGATCTTCAGCAGCCTGCAGACGGCGTTCGGCGGCACGCGCGCCGGCGATTTCAGCCGTAACAATCGTGTCTATCATGTGGTGATGCAAAATGAGATGCAGTGGCGTGAGCGGGCTGAGCAGATTAGCGAGCTGTACGTCCGCAGCCGCGACGGCGAGCGGGTGCGGCTGAGCAATCTGGTCACCATTACGCCGACGGTGGGGGCGCCGTTTATTCAGCAGTACAATCAATTCCCGTCCGTGTCGGTGAGCGGTTCAGCGGCCGAGGGGGTCAGCAGCCGCACGGCGATGGCGGCCATGGAGCAGATTTTGCAGGCCCATCTGCCGCCGGGATATGACTATGCCTGGAGCGGGATCTCCTGGCAGGAGCAGCAGACCGGTAATCAGGCGGTGTGGATCGTGCTGGCGGCGGTGGCGATGGCGTGGCTGTTCCTGGTGGCGCAGTATGAGAGCTGGACGCTGCCGGCGAGCGTCATGCTCTCGGTGCTGTTCGCCATCGGCGGAGCGCTGCTCTGGCTGTGGACCGCGGGCTATGCCAACGATGTGTATGTTCAGATAGGGCTGGTGCTGCTGATCGCCCTGGCGGCGAAGAATGCGATTCTGATCGTTGAGTTCGCCCGCAGCCGGCGCGAGGAGGGGCTGTCGATAGTCGACGCTGCGCGCGAGGGGGCTACCCGCCGCTTCCGCGCGGTAATGATGACCGCGGTGTCATTTATTATCGGCATCATGCCGATGATGCTCGCCACCGGCGCCGGGGCGCAGAGCCGGCGGATCATCGGCACCACGGTGTTCAGCGGGATGCTGGTGGCGACGATGGTTGGCATCCTGTTTATCCCGTCGCTGTATGTACTGTTTCAGCGTATGCGCGAGTGGGCGCATCGGCGGGGCTAAGCGCGGCGCTACCGGTCGGTAACGGGGATACTCCAGGCTGCAACGACTACCGGGCGGTCCCCTCTCCCTTTGGGAGAGGGGTAGGGTGAGGGTGGGTTTTGCGTTCACGTTGCGTTTGGGCGTGAGCCCCGCCTTATCTGCCGACCTCCGGTTCGCCGATTTCAGCGGGAATCGGCCCTGCTGCACGCCCGTAGATTTCAGGGGCTATACCATAGCGAACAGACTCTGTAGGCCCGGTAAGCGCAGCGCCACCGGGCAAGGACATCGGGCACGGCGGCAATACCTTGCCCGGCCTGTCGTTAATTTATTCACTCTCGTGGCTGGAATGGCCGCCCCCAAACGCGCCCGCTATTTCCTCTCCACCGTTATCATGGTCACGAACGGATGATACTGCCACGGCACGCTGCCGCCTTTGCGGTACATCTTCGACAGGGTGCCGTCGAGATAAAGCATCTGCCGCACGCCAAGCTTTGACTGCGCATAGCAGGCAAAATCGTAAAAGTTGGTCTCGCGATCGCTGAGCATAAACACCACCCGGCCCTGCTTATCGATACCAACCCCGTTGCGCAGCTTGCGCGAACTGGCGGAGGGCTTCAGTCGCCAGTTGATGGCGCCATTCTCAATCAGCATCGGGCCGGACTGCACCGCATAGCGGATGGCGGGAGAGGGTTTGTACGCCGGCAGCGGCACGATTTTCGCCCGGCCGTTTTCCACCAGGAATACGCCGCCGGGGCGGATAAAGAAGTTCCCGCCGCCGGCGGAGCGGTTGACCGGCGTCAGCCGTTTGCCGTCTTCGATATACAGCCCCAGCGGCGCGTAGGCCTTATCGTAAATGCCGCCGTTCATCGCCATCTGCACCCGGCCGTCGCCATCGATACCCGCCAGCAGCGAACGCAGGGAACCCCAGGCTTTGCCGTGCCGATCCTGCCAGTACATCGCAATGCGCTCTTTCTGCGCATCCACCCGATAGCTCTGCAGGGTCAGCGTCGGGTCGGTGAGGGTACAGGCGGCGCTGGCGACGGCGGCCAGGGGCAGCAGCGCCAGAGGGAGCAGGCAACGTAATAACATGGGCAGTCCTTTCTATAGTCTGCGCCGAGTATACCCGCCTCGCTGCCTTATGCCGCCCAAATCTCACAGTGTTTTTGCACCAGCCCGGAAAGCGAACCGCCGTTGGCGATAAAGTCGCGCATCTGCTGCGCCTCGCTGTGCGGCGATTTCGCCTGGCGAACCACCGCCTCCAGCGCTGCCGTCGCCTTCAGCTGATGGGCGAAAGGGGCCAGCCGGTCGGCGAGCTGCAGGATCTCCTGGCGGATGCTGCGCTGCTCTCCGCTGCGCACGTCGGTGAGGGTCCCGTCCAGCCCGTAGCGGCAGGCCTGATAGCGGTTAAAGGGGTACAGCAGATAATCATCAGGCTGGTGCTTAAAAGGACGCTCCGTCAACAGCCAGCAGGCCAGGGTCTGAATAAAGCCGGCGATGTGGATCGCCTGGGCAAGGGTCAGGGGGGTGTCCATCACCCGCACCTCGACGGTACCAAACTGCGGGCTGGGGCGAATATCCCAGTGCAGATCCTTCATGCTATCGATCATGCTGGTGTAGCTCAGCTGGCGGAACAGGCGACGAAACCCCTGCCAGTCGGCCACCCACGGCATCGGACCGTTGTCGGGATAGGAGGAGAAGCGGTTGAGGCGCGAACAGGCGAAGCGGCTGTCGGTGCTGTCGAACCACGGCGAGGCGGCGTTAAGGGCGATGAAGTGCGGTACAAAGCGCGACAGGCCATGCAGCAGATAGATGGCGTCGTCGCCGCTCTGGCAGCCGACGTGCACATGCTGGCCAAAGACCGTCGCCTGCTGCGCCAGATAGCCAAAATGCTCGACGGTTTTGACATAGCGCGGGTTATCGCTGATTTGCTGGCGCTGCCAGGCATGAAAGGGGTGCGAACCGCCGCCGCAGATCTGCAGATGATGGCGCAGCGCCGCGCGCTGGACCGCCTGCTGGATGGCGCTGAGCTGGATTTGCGCATGGCTGATGTCGCGGCACACCCCGGTGGCGATCTCCAGCATGCTCTCGGTGATGTCGTGTTTGGCTTCTCCCACGGTCAGCTCATGCTGGACGTCGGCAATCAGCGTCGAGGCATCCTGGCTGAGATCGTAACCCGGCGGGTTCACCACCTGCAGCTCCAGTTCGATACCGAGGGTAAAAGGATCGGAGCGGTGAAAATCGGCTAAAGGCATAGTCTCTCCCGGTCGATGTGTTCCCTGAAGTATAGAAGGGATTGATCCCGACGGAGAATACGCGGCGGCGGTGGACGGGGGATGAATAAAAAGTGACGCAGCGTGATTATTTGAAATTTACCATATAGCGGCTGGTGCAATTCTGCAACATATTTCCCGCTGGCGGTGCGGCGGAATAAGATGCAATTATTTTCCCATAATTATCATGGTGATAATATAAGTCATTCTTATTTTACCGGTCGGTTTTGGCCTATTTTCGTCCGCGTAAGAGCTGGTACGCATTTTGCCTGTTAATCCGTGACATTTTATTTAACAGGGATCATGTGATGCACAAAACGAGATTATTTTCGCGTGCCGGTCGTCTCGCCGTGGCGGTGAGCGGCGCACTGGCCCTGGCGGGCGCCGCCTTACCTGCCAACGCCTCCACGCTGCGGATCGCCATGACCGCCGCGGATATTCCATTAACCCTTGGCCAGCCGGATCAAGGCTATGAGGGCAACCGCTTTACCGGCATCCCGCTGTACGACGCGCTGGTGGAGTGGGATCTGTCGCAAGGTGAAAAGCCCAGCGGTCTGGTGCCGGGGCTGGCGACCGAGTGGCACATCGATCCGCAGAACACCAGCCGCTGGATTTTCACCCTGCGTCCGGGGGTGAAGTTTCATGATGGGACGGAGGTGAACGCCGACGCCATCGTCTGGAACGTGGATAAGGTGCTGAATAAAGCGGCGCCGCAGTACGCCCCGGGTCAGATCGGCAACACCCTGTCGCGCATGCCGACCCTCACCGGCGCAGAGAAAATTGACGACCACACCGTGGCGCTGACCACCTCGGAACCGGATGCGCTGCTGCCGTACAACATCACCAACCTGTTTATCGTCTCGCCGACGGCGTGGCAGAAGCAGTATGACGCGGTGCCGGCCAACGTGAGAGATAGCGCCGCGCGCAGCAAACAGGCGTGGACCGCCTTCGCCGCCCACGCGGTGGGTAGCGGCCCGTTCAAACTGGAGAAGCTGGTGCCGCGTCAGCAGCTGATCCTCGATAAAAACCCCGACTACTGGAACAAAGATCGCATTCCCCGGGTGGATAAAGTGGTGCTGATCCCCTTGCCGGAGGCCAACGCCCGTACCGCGGCGCTGTTGTCGAAGCAGGTGGACTGGATTGAAGCCCCGGCGCCGGACGCCATCGATCAGATCAAGTCTCAGGGTTTTCACCTCTACGCCAACACCCAGCCGCATCTGTGGCCCTGGCAGTTCTCCTTTGAAAAAGGATCGCCGTGGCAGGACATCCGCGTGCGCAAAGCGGCCAACTTGTGTCTGAACCGTGCTGAGCTGAAGAGCTACCTCGGTGGCTACATGACCGAGGCCACTGGGGTCTACGAGGCTGACAGCCCGTGGCATGGCAAACCCACCTTCCAGATAAAATATGACCCGGACGCCGCCCGCCAGCTAATGACCGAGGCCGGATACAATGCCAGCAAACCGCTGCACGTCACGGTGGCTACCTCGGCCTCCGGCTCCGGGCAGATGCAGCCCTTGCCGATGAACGAGTATATCCAGCAGAGCCTGAAGAGCTGCTTCTTCAATGTGGATATCAAAGTGGTGGAATGGAACACCCTGTTTACCAACTGGCGCCTGGGCGCCCGGGACCCCTCGGCGAAAGGGATCGATGCGATCAACGTCAGCGCCGCGGTTAACGATCCTTACTTTGGCCTGATCCGCTTCTCGACGGCCAAAGCGTTTCCGCCGGTGGCGACCAACTGGGGTTACTTTTCCACGCCGGAGACGGAGAAGCTGGCCGCCGCCGTCAAGCACGCCTTTACCCCGGCGGAGATGAACAAAGCGGCCGGTGAGTTGCACGCCGCGCTGGTGGATCAGGTGCCATTCCTGTTTGTCGCCCACGACGTCGGGCCGCGTGCGATTTCCCCTGCGGTGACCGGGGTGGTGCAACCGCAGAGCTGGTTTATCGACCTCAGCCTGGTGAGCAAAAAAGAGTAATCGCGAAAGGGGCGACCGATGATCAATACGCTGCTATACCGCATTCTGCTGGCTATCCCCACCATGCTGGGGGTGGCGGTGATCTGTTTCATGCTGGTGCAGATCGCCCCGGGCGACCCGCTGGTGTCGGTGATGCCGCCGGACGCCTCGGAGGCGCTGCGTCAGACATTAATGCAGGCTTACGGCTTTGATAAGCCGCTGCCCCTGCAGTTTATCCACTGGCTGTGGCGGGCGCTGCACGGCGACCTTGGTATGTCGGTCGCCACCGGCCGCCCGGTGATAGACGAAGTGATGACCGCGGTGGCTTACTCTCTGCGCCTGGCGCTGCTGGCGACGGCGATCGGTTTTGTCCTCGGCAGCCTGTTCGGCTTTGTCGCCGGCTATTTTCGCAACAGCGTCATTGACCGTCTGGCCTCGGTATTGTCGGTGTTTGGCGTCAGCGTGCCGCACTACTGGCTGGGGATGCTGCTGGTGATCCTCTGCAGCGTCAAGTTCGCGCTGCTGCCGGCCACCGGCGGCGGGCCGATAGGCGAGGTGGGCTGGCAATGGGACTGGGCGCACCTGCAGTTCATGCTGCTGCCGGCCCTCACCCTGTCGGTGATCCCGACCGGGATTATCGCCCGCACCGTGCGCTCGCAGGTGGCCGATATCCTCAGCCAGGAGTTTATCGTTGGCCTGCGCGCCCGCGGGCTCAACGAGTCGCGCATCTTTGTCCATGTCATGAAAAATGCCGCGCCCACCGCGCTGGCGGTGATGGGGCTGCAGGTGGGCTATCTGATGGGCGGCTCGATCCTTGTGGAGACCGTTTTCTCCTGGCCGGGAACCGGATTGCTGCTCAATACCGCCATTTTTCAGCGCGACCTGCCCCTGCTGCAGGGCACCATCTGGGTGCTGGCGCTGTTTTTCGTGCTGCTCAACCTGCTGGTGGATATTTTGCAGACCACCCTCGACCCGCGTATTAAGAGGAGCTGACCATGGTGGATACGGCAACGACGAAAGCGGTCCCGGCCGCAGCGGCCCACGCTACCCGGCAAGGTTACTGGCGCGGCGTGCTGCGCCGCCTACTGCGCGACCCCGGCGGGGTGGTGGTGGGCGTGGTGATCCTCTTGCTGCTGGCCCTGGCGCTGCTCGGTCCGTGGCTTATCGTCAAAGATCCCTATCAAACGTCGATGTTCCTGCGCCTGAAACCCATCGGCAGCGATGGCTTCCTGCTGGGCTCGGATGAGCTGGGACGCGACATGCTGTCGCGGCTGATCCTTGGCACCCGACTGTCGCTGTTTATGGGAATTGTCCCGGTGGTGTTCGCCTTTTTTATCGGCGGGGCCATCGGGATTATCGCCGGCTATACGGGCGGCAAAACCAATACCGTGATTATGCGCACCGTGGATGTGTTCTATGCCTTTCCCTCCGTCCTGCTGGCGATTGCGCTGTCGGGAGCGCTGGGGGCGGGCATCGGCAATGCGCTGCTGTCGCTGACCCTCGTGTTTGTTCCGCAGGTGGCGCGGATTGCCGAGAGCGTGACCGCCCAGGTGCGACATATGGACTATATCGACGCCGCCCGGGCCACTGGCGCCAGCGCGTTGACCATTATCCGCGTCCAGGTGTTGGGCAACGTGCTCGGGCCGATCTTCGTCTTCTCCACCGGGCTGATTTCGGTGTGCATGATCCTCGCCTCCGGCCTGTCGTTTCTCGGCCTCGGCGTGCGGCCGCCGGAGCCCGAGTGGGGGCTGATGCTCAATACGCTGCGCACGGCAATCTATACCCAGCCGTGGGTGGCCGCCCTGCCGGGCCTGATGATTTTTATCACCTCCATTTCGTTCAATATCCTCGCGGACCGCCTGCGTGCGGCAATGGCGATTAAGGAGTAAGCGATGCAACCCTTTATCAATATCGACCTTGGCGGGCCGGCGCAGCCGCTGCTGAAGGTCAATCACCTGCTGAAGTACTTTCGCGGCGGCAAAGGCCGGGAGGTGGTGCAGGCGGTGGACGATATCAGCTTCACGGTGATGAAAGGCGAAACCCTGGGGGTGGTCGGCGAGTCGGGCTGCGGCAAATCGACCACCGCCCGGCTGCTGATGCAGTTGCTCACCCAGGACAGCGGCGAACTGATCTTCGACGGACAGGGGGTCGGCTCGTCACGTCTGCCGCTGAAAGCCTACCGTCGCCAGGTGCAGATGGTTTTCCAGGATAGCTATGCTTCGCTCAATCCGCGCCTGACCATGGAGGAGAGCATCGCCTTCGGCCAGCGCGTCCACGGCGTCAGCGCCAGAGAGGCCAGCGAATATGCCCGCTATCTGCTGGCGCACGTTGGCCTTGAGCCGGCGCGCTTTGCCGACCGCTACCCGCATGCGCTCTCCGGCGGCCAGCGGCAGCGGGTGAATATCGCCCGCGCGCTGGCGATGAAGCCGCGGCTGGTGATCCTCGATGAGGCTGTGTCGGCGCTGGATAAATCGGTGGAAGCCCAGGTGCTGCAGCTGCTGCAGGAGCTTAAACGGACTCTCGAGCTGACCTACGTGTTCATCAGCCACGATCTACACGTGGTTCGCTGGCTGTCGGATCGGATCCTCGTCATGTACCTTGGCGAAGTGGTGGAGATTGGCCCGGCGGAGCAGCTGTTTACCGCCTCCGCCCACCCCTATACCCGGGCGCTGTTAAGCTCGATGCCCTCCATGGACCCGGAAAACCGCACCCTGACCTCGCCGCTAAGCGGCGATCCCCCCAGCCCCATCGCGCCGCCGAGCGGCTGCCGCTTTCACACCCGCTGCCCGCATGCGAAGGCGGTCTGCGCCGAGGTGAAACCGCGGCTGGAGGCGGTCGGGGAGGGGCACCAGAGCGCCTGCCTGATGGCGCAGCCGGCCTCGCCCTGGCATCAAAGCATCCCCCTTAAGGAGGTCAGCCATGTCGGATAACGCCTTTGTCCATGTGCGCGACCTGCGGGTCGTCTTTCGCCGCGACGGGCAGACCATCAACGCGGTCAATGGAGTCTCCTTTGACGTACAAAAGGGGGAGGTGATGGCGCTGATTGGCGAGTCGGGTTCTGGCAAGAGCGTGACCCTGCGGGCGCTGATGCGCCTGCACCCGCCAGGGAGCAGTGAGCTCTCCGGCACCCTGCAGGTGGGGGATGACGAGGTGCTGACGATGAGCGCCAGCCAGCTGCGGCGCTATCGCGGCGGACGCTGCGCGATGATTTTTCAGGAGCCGCTGCTGGCCTTCGATCCGGTCTACACCGTCGGGCAGCAGATTATTGAAGGGTTGCGCCGCCACGAAGGGCTGTCGCGCCAGGCGGCCCGGGACAGGGCGCTGGAGGCCCTGAGCCAGGTGCGCATTCCCAGCCCCGAGCGGCGGCTGGATGCTTACCCGCACGAGATGTCCGGCGGAATGCGCCAGCGGGCGATGATCGCCCTTGCGCTCTCCTGTAACCCGCAGCTGCTGCTGGCGGATGAGCCGACCACCGCCCTCGACGCCACGGTGCAAATCCAGATCCTGATCCTGCTGCGCGAGCAGCAAAAGCAGCGCGGGCTGTCGATCGTGTTTGTGACCCACGATATCGGCGCCGCGGTGGAGATCGCCGACCGGGTGGCGGTGATGTACGCCGGGCGGATCGTCGAGGAAGCGTCGATGAGCGAGATCCTGCGCCACCCGCGCCATCCTTATACCCAGGTGCTGCTGGGCAGTCGGCCGAAAGAGGGGCTTAAGAAAGGTGATGCCCTGCACTGCATTCCCGGCGCGCCGCCGGATCTGGCGCGCTTGCCGCCCGGCTGCGCCTTTGCCGAGCGCTGCCCGCACCGTCGCCCGGTCTGTGAGCAGAGTCTGCCGCCGACGGAATCCGTCGCGGAGCGCCACGCGGTGAGTTGCCACCGCTGGCGCGAGCTGGCGATTGACGCTAACGCCCAGGCCCTGGCCGTCTGATCGGCGGCAAAAAACCATACAGGATGAAGACCAGGCGTTGATAGCGCATTCCCACCGCCGGTTACGCTGGCGGCGACCTTGATGTCAGGAGACTACCATGAGCAGTGATGTACTTTTTACCCCCGCGACCGACACCACCGGCTGGCGCATCAATGGCGACCGCCTGTGGGCGTCGTTAATGGATCTCGCGCAGATCGGCGCCACGCCGAAGGGCGGCTGCCGCCGTCTGACCCTCACCGACCTCGACCGCCAGGGGCGGGACAAGGTAATAGGCTGGGCGCGGGAGGCCGGGATGAGCGTCACCATCGATAAAATAGGCAATGTATTTATGCGCCGGGAAGGCCGCAACCCCGGCCTGCCGCCCATCGTCTCCGGCAGCCATATCGACACTCAGCCCACCGGCGGCAAATTTGACGGCAACTACGGCGTGCTGGCGGCGCTGGAGGTGGTGCGCACGCTCAACGATCTGCAGATTGCCACCGAGGCGCCGATTGAGGTGGTGTTCTGGACCAACGAAGAGGGGTCGCGCTTTGTGCCGGTGATGATGGGCTCCGGGGTCTTTGCCGGCGTCTTCCCGCTGGAGGAGACCTGGGCCGTCACGGATAAAGAGGGCATCAGCGTCGGCGAGGCGCTGGCGCAGATCGGCTATATTGGCGAGCAGACCCCGGGGGACCATCCCGTCGGCGCCTATTTTGAGGCGCACATTGAGCAGGGGCCGATTCTCGAAGATGAAGCGAAAACCATCGGTATCGTGCAGGGCGTGCTGGGGATCCGCTGGTACGACTGCGTGGTCACCGGCCAGGCCTCGCACGCCGGACCCACGCCGATGCGCCTGCGTCAGGATGCCCTGCAGGTGGCGACCCGCATTATGCAGGAAGTGGTGGCCATTGCCGGGCGCAGCGAAGAGGGACGCGGCACCGTCGGCAGCGCGCAGGTGTGGCCCAACAGCCGCAACGTGGTGCCAGGGGAGGTCACCTTCTCCATTGATATGCGCAATCTCAGCGATGCGCTGGTGGACGAGATGGATCGCCAGCTGCGGGCGTTTATCGCGGAGGTTGAGCGGGAGAGCGGTCTGCAGGTGGCCCTGAAGCAGGTAAGCCACTATCCGGCGGCGCCGTTCGATGCTGAATGCCAGCAGGCCATTGCCGATGCCGCGCAGCGGCTGGGCTATCCGGCGCGGCCGATCGTCTCCGGCGCCGGGCATGACGCAGTGTATATGAGCTACCTGGCGCCCACCGGGATGATTTTTATCCCCTGCAAGGACGGGATCAGCCATAACGAAATTGAGTATGCCTCGCCGGAGCACGTCGCCGCCGGGGCCAACGTGCTGCTGCAGGTGATGCTTCAGTACGCGCGGCCGGTGTAGACGGTCGTCCTCCCCGGCGGCGCGTCCTCCAGCCGTTTATCATGCTGTCACCCGGGTAAGGCGGTTACACCGACGCGACCCGGGACGGCGGATGACGGGGCGGTCAATCACGGCTCCCGCTCCCTGCGCCAACCCGCTGGCGGGCAAATTTGCGCGAGCCCACCACGCACAGCACCACGCCCAGCGTGACCGCCAGCATCAAAGGGCTGACGGTTTCGTGCAACAGCGCCGCCGACAGGCCAAGTCCGAAGAACGGCTGTAATAGCTGGAGCTGGCCGACGGCGGCGATCCCGCCCGCGGCCAGCCCTTTGTACCAAAAGATGAAACCGATCAGCATGCTGAACAGCGACACATAGCCGAGCGCCGCCCAGGAGGAGGCCGAGATGGCATGCCAGGACGCGGGCTGAACCAGCAGCGAGGCGGGGAGCATCAACGGCAGGGCAATCACCAGCGCCCAGCAGATCACCTGCCAACCGCCGAGCTCCCGCGTCAGCTTCGCCCCTTCCGCATAGCCGAGGCCGCAGACGATAACCGCCGCCAGCATCAGCAGATCGCCGCTGAGTGAGGCCGCCGCATTTTGCGTCAGGGCGAATCCCACCACCAGCAGGCTGCCCAGCAGCGAAAAGATCCAGAAAGCCCGCCGCGGGCGTTCGCCGCCGCGCAGTACGCCAAAGAGGGCGGTCATCAGCGGCAGCAGGCCAATAAACACAATCGAATGCGCCGAGGTGATGCGCTGCAGGGCCAGCGCCGTGAGTAGCGGAAAGCCGAGCACCACCCCGGATGAGACGATGATCAGGGACACAAGCTGCGCCAGGCGCGGGCGTTTCTGGCGAAAGCCCACCAGCAGCGCGATGGCAAGCAGCCCGGCGATAGAGGCGCGCAGAAAGGTCAATAACAACGGATCCATATCCTGCACCGCCAGCCGCGTCGCGGGCAGCGAACCGCTGAAAATGATCACCCCCAGTAAACCATGAAGCCATCCGGACCAGGGGCCGGGCGCCGATTTATCCAGTGTTGAATCTACCACGTTAACCTCGCGTTATCTGATTGGGCTGCGCCCGCTTGAGCATCGTCAGCGGCGATGGTAATGTGGCCAATCTAATACAATCAAATTATTGTCATAGATACATTTCGCGATGAAAGCCCGATATAAAGCCGTTGTCGATCGATATGCGCAGGCGATCCGCAGCGGGCAGCTGCCCGCAGGCAGCCGTCTGCCGACGCACCGTACCCTTGCCGCCGGGGAGCGCATCTCGCTGGCCACCGCCACGCGCGTCTACCGTGAACTGGAAGAGATGGGGCTGGTCAGCGGCGAAACCGGCCGCGGCACCTTCGTGCGCGACCTCTCGCTGCCGCCGGGGCACGGGGTCGATCAGCAGGTGGTCGCCGCCGATGTCGTGGATCTCAATTTCAACTACCCTTCGCTGCCGGAGCAGGGCGATGCGCTGCGCGAGGCGCTCAGGCAGCTGGCGATGGCGGGCGATATTGACTCGCATCTGCGCTATCAGCCTCACGCCGGGCGGCTCGCCGAGCGGGACATTATCGCCCGCCATTTGACCTGCCAGCACTTTGCGCCGGACGCGGAAAATGTCCTGATCGTCAACGGCGCACAGCACGGGCTGGCGGTGACCGTCATGGGGCTGTTACGTCCGGGGGATGTGGTGGCGGTGGATGCGCTGACCTATTCTGGCTTCAAAGTTCTGGCGGCACTGTATCATCTGGAGCTGGCGGCGATCCCCTGTCGGCCGGAGGGACCGGACCTGCGGGCGCTGCAGACGCTGTGCCAGCAGCGGCGGGTGCGGGCGGTGTATACCATGCCGACGCTGCACAATCCGCTGGGCTGGGTGCTTAACACCGGGCAGCGACAGGCGCTGGCCGATCTCGCGCGCCAGCACGATCTGCTGATTATTGAAGATGCCGCCTACGCCCGGCTGGTGAGCCATCCGCCGCCGCCGGTGGTCAGCTATGCGCCGGAAAGAACGGTGTATGTCACCGGATTTTCAAAAAATATCGCCACCGGACTGCGCGTGGGGGTGGTGATTTCTCCGCCGCGCTATCGCCCGGAGATTGAGCGCGCCATCCGGGCCACGACGTGGAATACGCCGACGCTGATAAGTTCGCTGATCTGCGCCTGGATTGAAGATGGCACGGTGGCGCGCTTTGAAACGCAGAAACGCCAGGATGCGCGACAGCGGCAGCAGGTGGCCCGCGAGCTACTTTGCGGGCTTCCCGTCGTCAGTCATCCCGATTCGTACTTCGTCTGGCTGCCTCTGGGTGAAGAGAGCCGGGCCGATCGGCTGGCGAATGCGCTGATGGAACGCCGCATTTCGGTATCGACCGCCGAGCCGTTCTGCGTCTCCGCCACGATCCCGCAGGCGCTGCGCATTGCGCTCGGATCGGTGCCTTTCGACAGCCTGCGCCCGGCGCTGCTCAGCGTGCGCGACGCCGTTGAGTATGAACAATACCGCTAACCCATCTGCTCCAGCTGGCCGCGCAGGACCTCCACCCCCTGGGCGATGGCGTCAGGGTTAATGGCGTGGAATCCCATGCGAAAATAGTTATCCGGCGGCGCGGCGTTAAGAAAATGGCGCGCCCCGGGCTCAATCAGCACGCCGGCGTGGGCGGCGCGCCAGGTGAGCTGCTGGGTGTTGATCTGCGCCGGGGTCTGCAGCCAGAAGGCGTTAGCATGTTCGCTCCCCGCCAGCGCGCGACACGACGGCAGATAGCGCTGCAGGGCGGCGTGCAGACGCTCCCAGCGCTGGGCGGAGTCATAGTGGTAGCGCCGCAGATGGGTTTCATAATGGCCCTGGGCAAGGAAGTGGGCCATCTGGTACTGAATGTTGGTCGGCGGATGGCGATAGACCAGCCGGCGCAGGGCGCGCGCCTCGTCAATCAGGTCCGGGTCGGCGACCATAAACCCCAACCGCAGCCCCGGTGACAGCGCTTTTGACAGGCTGCTGACATACACCACCCGGCCGCTGCGATCGCTGGCTTTCAGCGCCGGCAGCGGGTTGAGGGTAAAGTTACTCTCCGAGTCATAATCATCTTCAATAATGACCGCGTCATGGCGGGCGGCATGCTCCAGCAGCTGGCGACGCCGCGCACTGCTCATGGTCACCCCGGTGGGCACCTGATGGCCTGGAGTGACATAGTAGTAATCGCAGGGACGCTCATTAAGCACGATCCCCTCTTCATCCACCGGGTGCGGCACCACCTCGGCGTCGGCGAGCAGAAAGGTGTTGATGGCTTCGCGGAAGCAGGGGTTTTCGACGCCAATGCGGGTGGTGGAAGAGAGCAGCAGTCGGGTCAGCAGGTAGAGCGCATTTTGCGAACCAAGGGTGATGAGAATTTCATCCGGCGCGGCGACAATGCCGCGCTTGGGCAGCACCCGGGTGCGGATCTGCTCGATCAGCATCGGCACATCCTGGTCAATATGGTCGATGACCCACGCCGGGTCGCGCACCCCGCCGTGCAGCCAGTTCGCCGCCGAGCGCCAGGTGGCCAGCGGGAACTGCCGGGTATCGGGCTGGCCGTAGATAAACGGGTAGCGGTAGTGCATCCAGCCCGCCGGTTTGAGGATCGACTCCTGCTGGCTGGGGGTCATCTGCAGCCGGTCGCCCCAGCGTGGTGCAGCCGCTTCGCGCTGCGGTGCACTCTCGACGGCGGCAGGCGAAGCTTCATGATAGTCGGGATGCAGGTAGTAACCGCTGCGTGGGCGGCTAATCAGGTAGCCCTCGTTGACCAGACTTTCGAACACCAGCGCGGTGGTGTTGCGCGAGACGCGAAGCTGGCTGGCCAGTTGGCGACAGGAGGGCAGCGGGGTGTCGGCGGCGAAGATCCCGCTGAGAATGGCATTCACCAGCGTCTCTCGCACCTGTTCCTGCAAACCGCGGCCAGGCTGAAAATTAACGTGTAACAGGTGACGGATCATACGGGGCTCCTCTGGCAATAACGCATTGCGACCACCCGTTACACTCAGCAAATTCCATACCACCCTGCCGCCATCTGACACAGCGATGCGGCCCATCTGGCTCTATACGGAATTGAAAAACGCTCCCACATTAAAAACGTATTCAGCCGCCGTGGACCGGAACGTCCCCGGCCACTATTTTGCAGAAACCTTTTCGCGTTCTGGAATGAACCCGTCTGGCCAATCCATCAGGGGTGAAATAATGAAAAAATCATTGGCATCAATGTGTCTGAGCGCTGTATTAACGGTCGCTTTTTCTTATCACGCCGTCGCGGCCGATCTTCCGGAAATAGAAAAATCCGGCACCCTTAAAGTGGCGACGGAAGATGATTATGCGCCATTTAACTTTATGAATAATGGCCAGGCCGATGGCTTTAACAAAGATATGCTTGAGGAATTACGTAAGTACGCCAAATTCCATGTCGACCAGAGCATATTACCGTGGACCGGATTATTAGCGGCTGTCTCCACCGGGCAATACGATATGGCCTTAACCGGGGCGGTTATTACCGATGAGCGGCTGAAGGTCTTTGATTTCACCCCACCGTGGGCCTCCGCGCAGCACTATTTCGTCAAACGCGCTGGCGATACCTCGCTAAATACCATTGCCGATCTCAGCGGCAAAAAAGTGGGGTTACAGGCCGGGAGCGCGCTGCTGGCGCGTTTGCCGGAGCTGAAGGCGATGCTGGAGAAGACCGGCGGCAAGCTGGGACCGGTGGTGGAGTATCCCTCCTATCCGGAAGCCTACGCCGACCTGGCGAATAAGCGACTGGATTACGTGATTAACGTCGTCATCTCGGTAAACGACCTGGCGAAAGCCAAACCGAAGGTCTTCGCCAAAGGGCTGGCCGTCTCCGGACCGGGGTATATGGCGTGGCCGATCCCGAAAAACTCGCCGCAGCTGCTGGCCTATATGACCAGGTTTATGAACCACATGAAGGAGACCGGCAAGCTCGCCGAGCTGCAGAAAAAATGGTTCGGCGAAACCTATGACAACCTGCCGACCGAGGCGATCACCAGCCCGGAACAGTTTCACAAACTCGCCGGACTGTAATATTCCGCGGCGGGTAACCGCCGCCTGTTGCTGAGAAGGAGGGCCTCATGGATGCAATTTCCTGGCAGTTATTAATCGAAGGCGCATGGACGACCCTCTGGATTTCGGCCATCGCTATCGCCTTCGGGGTGGTGGCGGGCCTGCTGATCGCCCTGGTACGGATGCTGCGCCTGCCGGTGATCGACCAGCTGCTGGTGGTCTATATCAGTCTGGCCCGCGCGACGCCGCTGGTGACGCTGGTGCTATTTCTGTTCCTTTCCCTGCCCACGATGGGCATTAACCTCGACAAGAACGTGGCCGCCATCGTGGCGCTGACGCTTAACACGTCGGCGTTTAACGCTGAGATCTGGCGCAATGCCTTCCGCACCTTTCCGCGCGAACAGCGGGAGGCGGCGGAGTCGGTGGGGATGCGCCGCTGGACCTACTTCCGCTACATCATGCTGCCGCAGATGTGGATCGAGAGCCTGCCGGCGCTGGTCAATGAGATGTCCTTTTTGATCAAAGGTAGCCCGGCGATCGCCGTGATTGGCGTGGTGGATCTCACCCGGGTCACCAACCGTATCTCCTCGGTCACCTACGAGCCGCTGTCGCCGATCCTCGCCGCCGGCCTGCTGTATGTGGCGATCATCGGCTGTTTGTTGAAGCTGCAGGGTATCGCGGAACGTAAAGCCAGGCGTCTGGCGCGCTAGGAACGGGAGGCATTATGAATCAGTGGGGCGTTATCTGGTCGGTTCGCGATAGCTTTATTGCCGGGTTATTCGCGACCCTCGAACTGTTTATTACCGCCGCCCTGGCGGCGCTGATTATCGGTATTGCGCTGTGTTATTTTAGCGAATATCAAAAGAAAGTGATTAACCGGATTATTATTGGTTTCGTCAGCCTGATGCGCGCGATCCCTTTTTTGATCCTCGCTTATCTTCTGTATTACGGACTGCCGCAGCTCGGTATTAGCATGGAGCCGTGGACCGCCGGTTTACTGGCCCTGATTATTTATCATGGCGCCTATTTCTTTGAAATATTGCGCAGCCAGCGGCGGGTATTTTCCGGCGGATATATTGAAGCGGCGATTGCTCAGGGCTTTTCTCGCTATGCCATTTTTCGGCGGATTATTTTACCCAATATCGTCTCTTCCGCCTTACCGCTGATCGGCAATCAGCTGATTATTTGCCTGAAGGACACCGCTTTCCTGAGCATTATTACCGTTCAGGAGATCACCGCCGCCGCCAACAGCGTCCAGGCGACCTATTTTATTCCGTTTAACGCCTTTATCGTCGCCATTGGGCTTTACTGGGCGATCAGCATTCTGCTGGAGCTGCTGATTAAGCGCCTGACCGCCTGGGGAGCAAAAAGAGGAATGAGCCATGCCTGAGTCTATTGCCGTAAGCGTCAAAAACGTCTCCAAACAGTTCGATAATGTGGAAGTCCTGCGGGATATTAACCTGACGGTGGAGAAGGGGACCGTGGTGAGTATTCTCGGCTCGTCCGGGTCGGGAAAATCCACCCTGCTGCGCTGTATGAACTGGCTGGAACAGCCGGACCGCGGTGAAATTCATATCGGCGGTCAGCGGCTGGGGATTGATGAACAGCGCGGCCGGGCGATGTCGCACCGCCAGCTGGCCAAAATCCGCGAGCGGGTGGGGATGGTCTTCCAGAGTTTTAACCTGTGGCCGCACCTGACCGTGCAGCAGAACGTCAGCGAGGCGCTGCTGCGCGTTAAGGGCATGAAACGAGACGAGGCGAAGGCCATGGCCATGCAGCAGCTGGAGAAAGTCGGCATGGCGCACAAAGCCGATGTCTACCCGATCACTCTCTCCGGCGGACAGAAGCAGCGGGTGGCGATCGCCCGTTCGCTGGCGATGTCGCCGGAAGTTATTCTCTTCGATGAACCGACGTCGGCGCTGGATCCGGAGCTGGTTAATGAGGTGTTGGGGGTAATGAAAGCCCTTGCTGCCGAGGGCTACACCATGGTGGTGGTGACCCACGAGATGGATTTTGCCCGCCAGGTGTCCAACGAGGTGGTGTTTCTGGAGAAGGGGCTGCTGATTGAGAAGGCGCCGCCGGAGAAGTTCTTCACTCAGCCTGACTCCGAACGCGTCAGGCAGTTTCTGCAAAGCAGCCGTTAGTCCGGCCTGCATTCCCTGCCGGCAGCGCCGGCAGGGGATGCGTCGGGTTTCGCTTAATCCCGGTCGATAGCGAACGGCTGCCACGCCTGACGCACCGGCATCACCTCCACCCGGTTAATGTTCATATGCGCCGGCAGCGTGGCGATATAAAACATCTGCTCGGCGATATCGCGCGCGCTCAGCGGCGTGGTGCCGCGATAGAGCTTATCCGATGCCGCCTGGTCGCCTTTGGTTCGCACCAGGGTAAATTCGGTCTCGGCAATCCCCGGCGCCAGATCGGTGACCCGCACGCCGGTGCCAAGCAGATCGCAGCGCAGGTTATAGCTGAACTGCTTCACAAACGCCTTGCTGGCGCCATACACATGGCTGCCGGGATAGGGCCACTGTCCGGCGATCGAGCCGATATTGATAATACTCGCCCCGGCGCCATGGCGGATCAGCGTCGGCAGCAGGGCGTGAGTGACTGTCACCAGACCGGTGACGTTGGTGTCGATCATCGTTTTCCAGTCCTCCAGCGCCACCTCCTGCGCCGGCAGCGGCGACAGCGCCAGCCCGGCGTTGTTGATCAGGGTGGTGATATCGGCGAAATCGGCGGGCAGCGACGCCACGGCGGCAGCCACCGCCTCGCTGTCACGAACGTCAAGCTCAATAATATGCACCGGCACCCTGGCGGCGAGTCTGTCCTGCAAGGCCTTCAGTCGCGGATAGCGGCGCCCGCTCAGCACCAGCGACCAGCCCGCGTCGGCAAACACCTGCGCTGCCGCTTCGCCAAAACCCGAGGTCGCCCCGGTGATAAACACTACGTTGCTCGTTGCCATCTCATTCTCCTGTGCGGTTGTCCCTTCACTATAAAAACGCCGGACGACAAGGCACAGGGCCAGACGACGGGCGGGGATGTGACACCGTGTCACATCGTTATGCGCGCACTGGCTCTATCCGATTTGCGCGGCCAAGGCCAATGATGAAGCCAACCACTACGACATGAGAGAGGGCAGGGTATGAAGCTGGCAATTCACAACGAGGTCGCGGTAAGCAATGACGAAGTTCGGCAATTAGATCGCGCCTATGTGTTTCATTCATGGTCGATGCAGGGCAATCTCAACCCGCTGGTCATCGCCGGGGCGCAAGGCTGCGAGCTATGGGATTATGAGGGGAACACCTGGCTCGATTTCAGCAGCCAGCTGGTGAACGTCAACATTGGCTATCAGCACCCTCGGGTACTGGCGGCCATGAAGGCGCAGCTGGAGACCCTGGTCACCATCGCGCCCGCCACCGCCAACCTTGCCCGCGGCGAAGCGGCGAAGCGCATCGTCGACCTGGCGCCGGCGGGCTTCAGTAAGGTGTTCTTCACTAACGCCGGGGCGGATGCCAATGAGAACGCGATTCGTATGGCGCGGCTCTATACCGGGCGCGACAAGGTGCTGTCGGCCTATCGTTCCTATCATGGCAATACCGGCAGCGCGATCGCCGCTACCGGCGACTGGCGCCGGGTGCCGAATGAGTTCTCCCGCGGCCACGTTCACTTCTTCAACCCCTACCTTTACCGCAGCGAGTTCAACGCCGCGACTGAGGAAGAGGAGTGCCAGCGCGCGCTGGCGCATCTGCGGCGGATCATTGAATGCGAGGGGCCGACGGCCATCGCGGCGATCCTGCTGGAGTCCATCCCCGGCACCGCCGGGATCCTCGTGCCGCCGGCAGGCTATATGCAGGGCGTGCGCGCCCTGGCCGACGAGTTTGGCATCGTGCTGATCCTCGATGAGGTGATGGCCGGCTTTGGCCGCACCGGCAGCTGGTTCGCCTTCGAGCAGGATGGCGTGGTGCCGGATCTGGTGACCTTTGCCAAGGGGGTTAACGCCGGCTACGTGCCGGCGGGCGGGGTGCTGATTAGCGAGCCGATTGCCCGCTATTTTGACGACCACTTCTTTGCCGGGGGGCTGACCTACTCCGGCCATCCGCTGGCGATGGCGGCGATTGTCGCCACCATTGACGCGATGAAAGAGGAGAAGGTGGTTGAGAACGCGGCCTCTATCGGCAACGAGGTGCTGCGCCCCGGTCTCGAGGCGCTGGCGGAGAAGCACGCCATTATCGGCGAGGTGCGCGGTCGCGGCCTGTTCCAGGCGCTGGAGCTGGTGAGCAGCCGTGAACAAAAAACGCCGCTGACCGCCGCCGACATGGCTGCGATCAAAGGGGCCCTGACCGAAGCCGGGCTGTTGGCCTTTGTGGTGGAGAACCGCATTCACGTGGTGCCGCCGTGCACCATTACTGCTGAGCAGGTGGCGCAAGGGCTGGCGATTTTTGATGCGGCCTTTGCTCGCTTTGCCAGCCTGGCGAAGTAGGGGAGGGGGCCGGATACTGTTGCCCGGCGGCGCGCTTGCACGGGCCTACGGGGTGTGAGCCTGTGAATGGATCCTGTAGGCCGGGTAAGGCGCAGCCGCCACCCGGCGAAATAACGTCACAACTGAATATTTCCCTGTTCGCGCTGCGTCTGGCAGGGCTACAGCTTCTGTGTTAATTCCGGGCAGATTGCGCTCCCAATATTTCTTCTGCGTTATGTCATTCATGGCGCAGGGAGCGCACAGGGGGCGGCCAGTCGCCGCCGCCCCCTGTACCCCCGGGCTCCGGCCAGCAACATCGCCGCTGCGCGGTGCCTTCGACTTTTCCCTGCAGGCTTCGGGTCGGGCCGAGGCAGCGTCCGTGCAAAACACGGCCCTCAGCCCGCATCCATGCGGGCTGCCCCGGCCTTCCGGGAACGTCTCAGCGATGTTGAGGCCGCCAGCCCCGGCAGTTTCAGCAGCCCCAGCGCCAGTTGTGATTTGGGGCTGTAGGCCGGGTAAGGCGCAGCCGCCACCCGGCGAAATCAAGGATACCGTGCCTGATATCTTGCCCGGCGGCGCTGCGCTTGCACGGGCCTACGGGGTGTGAGCCTGTGAGTGGATCCTGTAGGTCGGGTAAGCGAAGCGCCACCCGACAAAACAACCGCACATCCGCTGGCCTCACCTCATCCGGTGCTCTCCGTTGACCAACGCTTCGCGATCGAAAAAGCGCTGGATCACGCCCTCCGCCATAAACGCCGCCCGATCGGACATATGGGCGATGACGTCGGCATCATGGCTGACCAGCAGATAGGTCATGCCGTGCTCCTGTTTCAGACGATTAAGTAGATTAAGGATTTCCGCCTGTACCGACATATCCAGCGCCGAGGTCGGCTCATCCAGCAGCAGGATCTGCGGGCGCAGCAGCAGGGCGCGGGCAATGGCCACGCGCTGCCGTTGGCCGCCGGAGAGCTGATGCGGATAGCGGCGCACGGCGTCGGCGGCCAGACCCACCTGCTCAAGGGCGGTGGTTACTCGCGGGGCAACGTCGCGGATGCCGTGGATCTGCAGCGGCTCCGCCAGGGTGCGCCACAGGGTATGGTTGGGATGTAGCGAGGCGTACGGATCCTGAAACACCATCTGCACGTTGCGCCGCAGATCGCCCTGAAAGCGGGCGCCCGGCATAATGGCCTGGCCGAGCAGATCCACGCTGCCGCGCCATTCACGCTGCAATCCGGCCAGCACGCGCAAAATCGTCGATTTGCCGCAGCCCGAGGCGCCGATCAGGCTGAAAGTTTCCCCGGCGTCGACACGGAAACTGGCGGCGGAGACCGCCGTCTTCGCGCCGAATGTAACCTGTAAATCCTGAAGATTAACGATCGCCATGGGCTGTCTCCGTAAAGTCCTGGGTTCTGTCGAGGGTCGGCAGCATCTGGCCGTAGGTGTGCGCATTTGGCCGGCAGGTCCACAGGGTGCGGGTGTAAGGGTGCGTCGCGCTCGGCAGCGCCCGCGCCGGCATCTCGTCGACCTGTCTCCCCTGGTACATCACCAGCACGCGATCGCAATGCGCGGCTACCAGCGGTAGATCGTGGCTGATCAGTAACATGGCCATCTGCCGCTGCGCGCTCTGCTCCACCAGCAGCTCGAGGATCTGGTTGCGCAGGCGGGCGTCGAGGGCCGAGGTCGGCTCGTCGGCTATCAGCACCTTCGGGTTATTGAGCAGCGCGAGGGCGATCATCACCCGCTGTCCCATCCCGCCGGAGAGTTCGCCGGGATAGCGGCTGAGGACCGGCAGATCCAGACCGACGGCGGCGATGGCGTCTTTGACCGCCTCGGCGCGCGCGCGGCGGCTCAGACGCTGATGCAGGGTTAACGCCTCCTCCAGCTGCGTCTGAATGGACTGCACCGGATTCAGCGCATAGCGCGGGTCCTGCAGCACCATGGCGATATCGTTGCCGCGCAGCGCGCGCCAGCCGCGGGCGCTGAGGGTCAGCACATCGCGCCCCAGCACCTCCAGCCGTTCAGCGCTCACCACCCCGGGCTTGCGCACCAGGCCCATCAGCGCCCGGGCGGTCATCGATTTGCCGGAGCCGGATTCGCCCACCAGCGCCAGCCGCTCGTTGCCGAGGGTGAAGCTGACGTTGTCCACCACCCGGGCGGTGGGATAGTCGACGGCGAGTCCCTGGACGGTCAGTCGGATGTCAGTCATGTTGCGGCTCCAGAATATCGCGTAGGCCATCGCCCAGCAGGTTAAACGCCAGGCTGGCGAGCAGGATCGCCGCGCCGGGGATGGCGGCGATCCACCATTGGTCGAAAATCACCTGCATCCCGTCGGCAATCATCGCTCCCCACTCCGCCATCGGCGGGCGGGCGCCCAGGCCGAGAAAACCGAGCCCGGCGGCGGCGAGGATAATGCCCGCCAGATCGAGCGCCAGCCGGACAATCGCCGACGGCAGACACAGCGGCAGAATATGGCCGACCAGCAGCCGCCCGCCGCGAATGCCCAGCATTTCCGCCGCGGCGAGGTAGTCGCTATGGCGCAGGCGCTGAATTTCGCTGCGCGCCTGACGGGCGTAGGCCGGCCAGGTGGTCAGGGCTAACGCCAGCGCGCCGTTGACCAGCCCCGGGCCGAGCATCGCCACGAACGCGAAGGCGAGGATCAGGCGTGGCATCGACATCACCACGTCGGTAAAGCGCATCAGTATCCGCTCCAGCCACCCGCCATAGTAGCCGGAGAGGATACCCACCAGCAGACCGACGGGCAGGGTAATGGCGGTCACCAGCGCCACCAGACCCAGCGCCGGGCGGGCGCCGTAGAGCAAGCGCGACAGCAGGTCGCGGCCGTAGCTGTCGGTGCCGAGCCAGTGTCCCGCCCCGGGCCCCTGCAGACGAGCGGCGGCATCCTGCCAGTTGGGATCGTGCGGCGCCAGCCACGGGGCGAACAGCGCGGTCAGCACCAGCAGGATCACCAGGGTCAGGCCGCTGAAGGCGGCGGGTGAGCGGCGCAGACGGCGTAAAAACAGATAAGTCGGCATCAGCGCACCCTCGGATCGGTTAACCGTACCAGCAGGTCGGTCAGGTTATTGATCAGCACAAAACTCACGCCGATCAGCAGCGTACCGCCCATGATCGCCGTGGTATCCCCAGTGAACAGCGCCGTGGTGAGGTAGCGGCCGATCCCCGGCCACGAGAAGACGGTTTCGGTGAGCACCGCCCCTTCGAGCATGGAGGTCCAGGCGAGAGCGGTCACCGTCAGCAGAGTGCCGCGGATATTGGGCAGGACGTGGCGCAGCAGAATCGTCATCTCTCCGGCCCCTTTGGCCCGCGCCAGCAGAATGTACTCTTTGTTCATCTCGCTCAGACAGGCGGAGCGGGTCAGGCGGGTGATGCTCGCCAGCGAGTAATAGGCCAGCACCAGCACCGGCAGCGCCAGATGGCCGATCGCATTTTTAAACGCCGCGGTATCGCCGGAGAGCCAGGTGTCGATCAGCGCAAAACCGCTGCGTGGCTCGACGGTGTACTGATAAATATCGTCGAGGCGACCCGGGCCCGGCGCCCACTGCAGCCGGGCGTAGAACAGGGCCAGCATCAGCAGGCCGAGCCAGAATATCGGCACCGAGTTGCCCAACAGGGTAAAGGTGCGAACCGCCAGATCCCACGGCGAACCGGCGTAACGCGCGCACAGCACCCCGGCGACGATGCCCAGTACCGCGCCGACGATCAGCGCCAGGGTCGCCAGCTCAAGGGTCGCCGGGAAGACCGCCAGCAGATCGTGGAGCACCGGCTGGCCGGTGGCGCTGGCGATGCCAAGATCGCCATGGGCCAGGTTGACCAGGTAGTGCCAGAACTGCACCGGCAGCGGCTGGTCGAGACCCAGCTGATGGCTAACCTGGTCATAGGTCGACTGGCTGGCATGGTCGCCGACGATCTGCAGTACGCGGTCGACGGGCGACAGCGCGGAGAGCGAGAAGGTGACCAGCAACAGCCCGAACAGCGTGAGCAGCAGCGTAAACAGCCCCTGCAGCAGGCGGGTAAGGTGAGTGGAGAACGATGGCATGGAAAATGGAAATTCCTGGTATATCAGCATTGTACCCGGCGGCGCGATGCCGACCGGGCCCGGGTGAGGAGTCGGTCATCCGGGCAGACAAGGCCGCCGTACCCGGTGACAAAACCCGCTTACTTGGTCACGTTATCGTACCAGACCATGTCGGCGTTCAGTCCCTGCTGATAGCCCTTCACGTTGTCACGCACCACGATCTGGGTTATCCCCTGGTCAATAAAGACGTATGGCGAATGCTGGAGCAGGGATTCCTGCATCGTTTTGTACAGGTCGAGGCGTTTCGCCGGGTCCGGCTCCGCCACCGCGGCGAGGGTGGCTTTATTCAGCTCAGGGATCTGCCAGCCGTTGAGCCCGGCCACGGTGCTGGATTTACCATCGTTCCAGGCAAAGGCGCTGGCATTGGAGTGGGCATCAAAGTAGTCCGGGATCCACAGGCGGATCGCCGCCTGATGCTGCTTCGCGCGCACCCGGGCATAGACCTGGCTGCCGGCGGCGGGTAGCAGATCCACCTTCACCCCGCCCTGGGCAAAGCTGGCCTGCAGCGATTGGGCGATGGTGATAAACGGCGGTTTGTTCTCCACATCGAGGGTGAAGTGGGCATCCTTAATGCCCGCTTTATCGAGGATAGCCTTAGCTTTTTGCGGGTCGAAGGTGAACGGATTAGTCTCCAGCGCCCCCGGCAGGCCGGCCGGCAGGAAGCTTTGGTGAATAAAGTACTGGCCTTTCAGCAGATTTTTGGTGATGCCCTCATAATCAACCAGCCAGCGCGCCGCCTCCCAGAAGGCCGGGTTATTGAGCAGCGGGTTGGCGCTGTTGGCAGTATTAAACACCAGATAGTTCTGCTCGGCGGACGGGATGCTCAGCACCTTCACGCCGGGTTTATCCTGCAGGGCGGCAATCTGGTCAGCGCCGAGATCGCGCGCCACGTCGGCATCCCCCTGCTGGATCAGCAGGCGGCGGGAAGCCGGGTCGGGGACGTTTTTAATAATGATGCTCTTGATCTTCGGCGCGCCGGTGGGGGAGCTGGCGTTGGCTTCCAGCACGATGGCCTGATGCGGCTGGTAGACGCGCATTTTATAGGCCCCGCTGCCCGCCGAGTGCATCTTCAGCCAGTCGTTGCCGAAGTCATTATTTTTCGCGTTCGGCGCCACCTGTTTTTCATCAACGATGGAGGCGATAGGGGTGGAGAGAATATTCAGCGCCACCGCCGGGCTGACGTCGGCGGTCCAGTGCAGCGTCAGGGTATGGTCATCAATCTTTTTCAGCTGGCTGGCGATGTTGTCCGGCTGCCAGCCGAGCACGTTGAGAATAAACGCCGGCGATTTATTCAGCGTCACCGCACGGGTGTAAGAGAAAATCACATCTTCCGGGCGCAGCGGATTACCGGAGGCGAATTTAGCATCCGGCTTCAGTTTGATGGTCAGGGTTTTCGCCGCCGGATCGGCCTGCCAGCTTTCGGCGAGGATCGATACGATTTTTTCAGGGTTGTTGCGGTCCGGCTGCACCAGACGCTGATAGAGGCTGGGGACCGTCTGAATGCTGGAGAGTTCGTTCGCTTCCGCCGGGTCGAGGCTGACGATATCGTCGAGACCCTGGGCGACCACCAGCGTGTTGGGCGGTGTAGCGGCATGCGCGGCGGCGGTGAGCGCCGTCAGTACCAGTAAAGGCAACAGTTTTTTGGTCATGTGCAATCCCTGAAAAATGGTTGTTTTAATTTTTTATGCCTCGCTACGTTAGGCCGCTTGCCATAAGGCGTAAAGTCAAAATAAGGATATCCTTATGCTAAAAACGCATATTCAAGAACGACAGGTTATTGCCGGTCGCGCAGAAGCGCCTTTCTCCGCTGCGGGGTTCTTGCTATAACGCATTGTCTATTGCGAGGAGGTGGGTGTGCCGGAAATCAATGAGTATGGCCAGCAGGTGAACGACCTGGTCCCTGGCTGGCAGGGGGCGCAAGTCCTGCGGCGGACGGCGTTAAATGGCCGTTTTTGCCGCCTGGAGCCGCTGGACGTTGACCGTCATGCGGCGGATCTGTTTGCCGCCTATGCGCTCGGCGACAACAGCGACTGGACGTGGCTGGCGTCTACGCGGCCGGAGAGCGTGGCGGCGACCGCCCACTGGATCGCGGGCAAGGTGAATGATGATGCCCTGGTGCCGTATGCGGTGGTTGACCTGCATAGCGAGCAGGCGGTGGGCATCGTTAGCTATATGGCGATCGAGCGGGAAATGGGCACGGTTGAGATCGGCCATGTCACCTGGTCGCGACGGATGAAAAACACCCCGCTGGGTACCGAAGCGGTCTGGCTGCTGCTCAAAAACGGCTTTGACCATGGCTATCGTCGGCTGGAGTGGAAATGCGATTCGATGAATGTCGCCTCGCGCCGCGCCGCCGAGCGGCTGGGCTTTAGCTGGGAAGGACGTCTGCGGCAGAGGCTGGTGCGTAAAGGGCGGACGCGCGACAGCGATATGCTGTCCATCATCGACGGCGAGTGGCCTGCGCGCGATGCGGCGCTGCGGGCGTGGCTGGCGGCGGAGAACTTTACTGCCGACGGTCAGCAGATTAAGCGCCTGGAGGCGTTTCGCTAACATCAACCTATGGGGTCAAAACCCGGAACGGCACCCCGGTCGCGCTGCGCTTACGGGGGCTACGTTACATCGCCTCAGGGTAGGCCGGGCAAGGCGTAGTCGCCGCCCGGCATTGACCTGTTAGCGGCGAACCGGCGCGTCGCCAGCGACATAATACGTCGCGGTGCTGCGCGGCAGCGGCTGGCGGCCGCGAATGGCGTCGGCCATCTTCTCGCCGATCATAATGGTGGTGGCGTTGAGGTTGCCGGTGATGATCTGCGGCATGATCGAGGCGTCGACCACCCGCAATCCTTCCAGACCGTGGACGCGGCCCTCGCCATCGACCACCGCCATCTCGTCGTAACCCATCTTACAGGTCCCGCACGGGTGGAACGCGGTCTCGGCGTGGTTGCGCACAAACTCATCCAGTTCGGCATCGCTCTGGCATTCTATTCCCGGACTGATTTCGCGGCCGCGATACTTATCCAGCGCCGGCTGGTTCATGATCTCCCGGGTAATGCGGATGGCGTCGCGGAACTCCTGCCAGTCCTGCTCATGGGACATATAGTTAAACAGGATCGCCGGATGGGCGTGCGGGTCGCGCGACTTCAGGCGCACGTGGCCGCGGCTGGGCGAACGCATCGAGCCGACGTGGCACTGGAAGCCGTGCTCTTTCACCGCGTTGGAGCCATTGTAGTTAATCGCCACCGGCAGGAAGTGGTACTGAATGTTCGGCCAGGCGAACTCTGCGCGGCTGCGGATAAAACCGCCCGCTTCGAACTGGTTGCTGGCGCCGATGCCGGTGCCGCCGAACAGCCACTCGGCGCCGATCTTCGGCTGGTTCCACCACTGTAGCGCCGGGTAGAGCGATACCGGCTCTTTGCACTCGTACTGCAGATACATCTCCAGATGGTCCTGCAGGTTCTCACCCACGCCGGGGAGATCGTGCACCACCGGGATATCGAACTGCCTGAGCAGCTCCGGGTTACCCACGCCGGAGCGCTGCAGGAGCTGCGGCGAGGCAATCGCCCCGGCGCACAGCAGCACCTCTTTGTTGGCCGTCGCTTTTGACGGGATCGTGCTCTCTCCCTCCAGCCACTCGACGCCCACCGCGCGCTTGCCGGCAAAAATAATGTGATCGGTCAGCGCATGGGTGCGGATGGTCAGGTTCGGGCGACCGCGCGCCTGGTCGAGATAGCCGCGGGCGGTGCTGGCGCGACGGCCCTGCGGCGTCACGGTGCGGTCCATCGGGCCAAAGCCTTCCTGCTGGTAGCCGTTGAGATCGTCGGTACGCGGATAGCCCGCCTGCACCCCGGCTTCAACCATCGCCTCGAAGAGCGGATTATTGCCCGGCTTCGGTGTCGTCACGCTCACCGGGCCATCGCCGCCGTGGTAGTCGTTAGGCCCGATATCGCGGGTTTCCGCTTTCCGGTAGTAGGGCAGGCAGTCGAGATAGCTCCAGTGTTCCAGACCCGGCTCTTTGGCCCAGTTATCCAGATCCATCGCGTTACCGCGAATGTAGCACATGCCGTTGATCAGCGAGGATCCGCCGAGCCCTTTGCCGCGTCCGCACTCCATGCGGCGATTGTTCATGTACGGCTCCGGTTCGGTTTCGTAGGCCCAGTTGTAGCGCTTGCCCTGCAGCGGATAAGCCAGCGCGGCGGGCATCTGGGTGCGGAAATCGAACCGGTAGTCAGGGCCGCCGGCTTCCAGCAGCAGGACGGTGGTGTTTGGATCTTCAGTCAGTCGTGTTGCCAGAACGTTGCCGGCGGAGCCGGCACCAATAATGATGTAGTCAAATTGCAAAAAAACCTCCCGGTTAAAATATGGACTGGAATTTACCCATCTCAACCTGGATGGACTTCACCTGGGTGTAACTCTGCAGCGTCATCACGCCGTTCTCGCGGCCAATGCCGGAGTGTTTGTAGCCGCCAACCGGCATTTCCGCCGGGGATTCCCCCCAGCTGTTGATCCAGCAGATGCCGGCTTCCAGCTGGTGGATAATTCGGTGAGCGCGGTTGAGGTTGGGCGTCACCACGCCGGCGGCGAGGCCGTATTCGGTGGCGTTGGCGCGGCGAATGACCTCCGCTTCGTCGGCATAGCTGAGGATCGACATCACCGGGCCGAAGATCTCTTCGCGCACGATGGTCATCTCGTCGCTGCAATCGGTAAACACCGTCGGGGCGACCCACGCGCCGTTATCGAAACCGTCGCCTTTCAGCGCCTCGCCGCCGCACAGCAGGCGCGCGCCTTCGCGTTTGCCGCTCTCGATATAGCGCAGAACGTTGTCGCGATGGGGGAAGCTGACCAGCGGGCCGAAGTTGGTGTCATCGGCAAACAGATCGCCGGGGCGGATGCGGGCCACCCGCTCGAGGATCTTGTGCTCGAATTCCGCCTTCCGTTTCGCCGGGACAAACACCCGGGTGCCGTTGGTGCACACCTGGCCGGAGCTGTAAAAGTTGGCCATCATGGCAATATCGGCGGCGAGGTCGAGGTCGGCATCGTCGGCGATAATCAGCGGCGATTTGCCGCCCAGCTCCATGGTGACCTCTTTCAGTGATGACGCGGCCGAGTTGGCCATTACTTTTTTGCCGCTGGCGACGCCGCCGGTGAAGGAGATTTTGGCGATGTCCGGATGCTCGGTCAGATACTGGCCGGTTTCCGCGCCGATCCCTGGCAGGACGTTAAACACCCCGTCCGGCAGGCCCGCTTCGCTGTAAATTTCCGCCAGCTTGAGGGCGGTCAGCGGGGTGACTTCGCTCGGTTTGAAAATCATCGCATTGCCAGCGGCCAGCGCTGGCGCCGATTTCCACAGGGCGATCTGGATCGGGTAGTTCCACGCGCCGATCCCGGCTACCACCCCCAGCGGTTCGCGACGGGTATAGACGAAGGAACTGTCGCGCAGCGGGATCTGGCTGCCTTCCAGCGCCGGGATCAAGCCAGCGTAATACTCCAGCACGTCGGCGCCGGTGACGATATCGACGGCGGCGGTTTCGCTGAGGGGTTTCCCGGTATCCAGCGTCTCCAGCCGCGCCAGCTCATCGTTGCGCTGGCGCAGAAGGTCGACGGCGCGACGCAGGATACGCGAGCGTTCCATGGCGGTCATCGCCGCCCAGATTTTTTGCCCACGCTGCGCGCTCTCGACGGCGCGGTCGACATCCTCGCGTCCGGCAGCCTGAACGGTCGCCAGCACCTCGCCAGTGGCAGGGTTGATGGTCTCGAAGGTGCGACCGCTGGTGGCCGATGTATAACCACCATTAATATAAAGCTGCTGTTCTGCCATTCGGGACATAACGCCTCCTCGGTTATGGGTTCGGTAAATGCTGACGAATAAAGTGGCTGGTCAGCGACTGCGCCAGCGTTTTATCCAGCGGTTTGCCGCTGAGCGCCGCCCGCAGCCACAGGCCGTCTATCAGCGCCGCCAGCCCGTAGCCGGCCTCCTGCGCCTGCTCGCGCGGCAGCTCGCGGCGGAATTCGTACACCAGGTTCGACAGCAGGCGACGGCTGCTGACCTGCTGTAACCGATAAAGCATCGGCTGGTGCATGCTGCTGGCCCAAAAGGCCAGCCAGGCCTTCATCGCCGCGCTGCTGATCTGCGTCTCATCAAAGTTGCCCCCGACAATCGCCTGCAGGCGCTGGCTGGCGCTGCCGTCCGGCAGAGCGTGCAGACGGTTGAGCACCGCGTCGCGCAGCTGGCTGGTTATGTCGCGCATGGTCGCCTCCAGCAGACCATTTTTGTCTTTGAAATAGTGACTGATGATCCCCGTCGATACGCCCGCCCGCCGGGCAATCTGCGCGATGGTCGCGTCGTGCATACCGACTTCATTTATTGCGTCCAGCGTGGCGTCGATCAGCTGCCTGCGCCGGATCGGCTGCATCCCCAGTTTGGGCATTTTTGCCACTCCATTCATCAGCGTTGGTTAACTATTAAAGCGGTTTTTGATTGGACGTTCAATATAAAATGTGTCTTAATTGTTGCGGATTTGGATTTTAATAGTTACAAAAACAGTGGGGATACTGGATGACAGATCTTTCGCAAAGCAGAGAAAAGGACAAAATCAATCCGGTGGTTTTTTATACCTCGGCCGGACTGATTTTGTTGTTTTCCCTGATGACGATCTTTTTTCGCGATTTTTCTGCCGAGTGGATTGGGCGCACCCTGGACTGGGTGTCGAAAACCTTCGGCTGGTACTATCTGCTGGCGGCGACGCTGTATATCGTCTTCGTCGTCTGCATTGCCTGCTCGCGCTTCGGCTCGGTGAAGCTCGGGCCGGAGCAGTCAAAGCCCGAGTTCAGCCTGCTGAGCTGGGCGGCGATGCTGTTCGCCGCCGGCATCGGCATCGACCTGATGTTCTTCTCAGTCGCCGAGCCGGTGACGCAATATATGCAGCCGCCGGAAGGGGCGGGGCAGACCATCGAGGCGGCGCGCCAGGCGATGGTCTGGACCCTGTTTCACTATGGCTTAACCGGTTGGTCAATGTATGCCCTGATGGGCATGGCGCTGGGATACTTTAGCTATCGTTATAATTTGCCGCTCACCATCCGCTCGGCGCTGTACCCGATTTTTGGCAAACGGATCAATGGGCCCATCGGCCACAGCGTCGATATTGCGGCGGTGATCGGCACCATCTTCGGCATCGCCACCACCCTCGGTATCGGCGTCGTGCAGCTCAACTACGGTCTGAGCGTGCTGTTCGATATTCCGGACTCGCTGGCGGCGAAAGCGGCCCTGATTGCGCTGTCGGTGATCATCGCCACCATCTCGGTCACCTCCGGGGTGGACAAGGGCATCCGCGTGCTCTCCGAGCTGAACGTCGCCCTCGCGCTGGGGCTGATCCTGTTCGTGCTGTTCATGGGCGATACCTCCTTCCTGCTCAATGCGTTAGTGCTCAACGTCGGCGACTACGTCAATCGCTTTATGGGAATGACGCTGAACAGCTTCGCCTTCGACCGGCCGGTGGAATGGATGAACAACTGGACGCTCTTTTTCTGGGCGTGGTGGGTGGCCTGGTCGCCGTTTGTGGGCCTGTTCCTGGCGCGCATTTCGCGCGGGCGCACCATCCGCCAGTTTGTGATGGGCACCCTGATTATTCCCTTCACCTTTACCCTGCTGTGGCTGTCGGTGTTCGGCAACAGCGCGCTGTATGAGATCATCCACGGCGACGCGGCCTTTGCCCAGGAGGCGATGGCCCACCCGGAGCGCGGCTTCTACAGCCTGCTGGCGCAGTATCCGGCGTTTACCTTTAGCGCGTCGGTGGCGACCATCACCGGTCTGCTGTTTTACGTTACCTCCGCCGACTCCGGCGCGCTGGTGCTGGGGAATTTCACCTCGAAGCTGAAGGACATCAACAGCGACGCCCCGAACTGGCTGCGCATCTTCTGGTCGGTGGCCATCGGTCTGTTGACCCTCGGGATGCTGATGACCAACGGCATCTCGGCGCTGCAGAACACCACGGTGATCATGGGGCTGCCGTTCAGCTTTGTGATTTTCTTCGTGATGGCCGGACTGTATAAATCTCTGAAAGTGGAAGATTACCGCCGGGTCAGCGCCAGCCGCGACACCGCCCCGCGCCCGATGGGCCTCCAGGATCGTCTGAGCTGGAAGAAGCGCCTGTCGCGGCTGATGAATTACCCCGGCACGCGCTATACCAAACTGATGATGGAGACGGTGTGCTACCCGGCGATGGAGGAGGTGGCCCAGGAGCTGCGGCTGCGCGGCGCCGCGGTGGAACTGAAGAGCCTGCCGCCGGAAGAGGGTGAGAACCTTGGCCACCTCGATCTGCTGGTGCACATGGGCGACGAGCAGAACTTTATCTACAAGATCTGGCCGCAGCAGTACTCGGTGCCGGGCTTTACCTATCGGGCGCGCAGCGGGAAATCCACCTATTACCGGCTGGAGACCTTCCTGCTGGAGGGCAGTCAGGGTAACGACCTGATGGACTACAGCAAAGAGCAGGTGATCACCGATATTCTCGACCAGTACGAGCGGCACCTGAACTTTATCCATCTGCATCGGGAAGCGCCGGGGAACAGCGTGATGTTCCCGGATGGCTAATCAGGGAAGCCCCCGTCGGGGAAAGGCTGACGGGGGCGATGGTCGTTACTGGTAGTTAAAGGCGTCCGGATGGTTGTCGAGGCTGCCGCTGAGGGCGGCAAACAGCACGGTTTTGCCATCGATGGACAGGGCATCGCTGACGTTAAGCCAGGTCAGCTTCTCCTGGTCGGTTTTTTCATCGACCACCGAGTAAACGCCGGACATCTGTTTGCTTTTTTCCGACCAGATCACCGCGATACGTTCATGGCCGCAGTCGTGGGGTTTGCAGGCGCTTAACACCTGCCAGGATTCGCTACCCAGTTTCACCGTCTGCGCGGGCGAACCGGTGCCGCCGGTGGTCACCCAGGCGGGCAGCTGATGGCCTTTGACCATCTGGTTAAACGACGCCCGGGTGGCGGCATCGTGAGCCAGACTGTTCAGCGTGACATCGCTTTGCGCCATAACGCTGGCGGAGGCGGCTAAGGCGACGATAGCGGTAAGAGCTTTAAACATGTTTCCTCCTGGACTTATTCCGTCCTCATAACAAGCCTCTTTATAGTGAGTGTAGAGAATGATTAATGCAAACTCTGACATATTTTCTGTGAATGATTAGAAGCGGTGCGCGCATGGACGTTACGCTAAGCGATATGCCATGATGCGGATTGATTTATTTTCCAAATATATGCCCTTGGGATAAAGCAGTTAGCGAAGTGGCATAGTTATTCAGGCGATAAAGCATGGCGTATGTGAATCATCTACTGACGTTTATTGAGAGTAATCCGGCGCTGGCGGTGGGGTTTAATCTTATTCTGCTGCTGCTCTCCGGCATATTTGCCCATCTTTTATGCAAGTTCTTGCTGATTAAAGTGGTGCGTAAGGTCTTCTTTAGTAGCCACAAACAGGATGTGCCGCTGGAGAAGGATCGACGCATCGCCGAAAAGCTGTCCAATTTCATTCCGGTTATTATCATCTATTACGTTCTGCAGTTTATGCCGGCGATGCCGGCATCGCTGGTGACGGCGATTAATACTATCTGCGGGATCTTGTTTTTTATTTTTATGTCGGTGTTTTTCAACGAGATGCTGGATATTGTCAACAGCTCCTATCTGCGAAAGACCAAACGTAAAAATCATTCCATTAAGGGCTATATCCAGATAGGCAAAATCTTAGTCCACATCCTGGCGGCGATCATGATCCTCGCCGTGATGTCGAACAAATCGCCGATCATTATTATCTCCAGTCTGGGGGCCGTGGCGGCGGTACTGATGATCGTGTTCCAGCATACTCTGCTGTCGCTGGTGGCGAACGTTCAGCTGTCGTCCAACGACGTGCTCCAGCTGGGGGACTGGATTGAAATGCCTGACAAGAACCTCAGCGGTGAGGTGACGGATATCGCGCTGCACACCATTACCATCCGCAACTGGGACAATACCATCTCCCGTATCCCGACCAAGAATTTCCTCACCGAGACCTATACCAACTGGCAGGCGATGTTCTCCTCCGGGGCGCGGCGGATCATGCGCAGTATCGCCATCGATCAACACTCGGTGCGTTTTCTCGACCAGGAGATGCTCTCCTCGATGCTGACCATCCGCGGGGTGAGTGAGCCTTTGGGCACGCTGCTTGACGGCCGGGATCCCGGCGGCGTGGCCGACCGCTGGTTTATCGATAACGGGCTGACCAACCTGACCCTGTTTCGCCACTATCTGATGCACTATCTCGCCGAGCGGCCGGATATTATTAAGGAGATGTACATTGTGGCGAGAACGCTGAAACCTTCGCCGTCGGGCATCCCGCTGGAGATTTACTGCTTCACCACCTCAACGCTATGGAAAGACTACGAAAACACCCAGTCGGCGATATTTGAGTACATTACCGCGGTGGCCGGACAGTTTTCTCTGCGCCTCTATCAGTATCCCGCCGGGCACGATTTCTGGCGTCTCTCCCAGGAGCACGCCGCCCGGACGGGCCTGCCGCCGTCGGCCGAAGGCTAAACGCTGATCTGCTGGCGCCAGAGGGCGATCTCCTCCTCCAGCCAGGCGATGAACCGGGCGACTTCCGGCCGGTTCTCCGCCTGCGGGGAGACGGTTAGCCAGTAGTGCCAGGGGTAGGGGACGGTGACGGCGGTGAGCTGCACCAGCTCGCCGCGGGCTATCGCCCCCGCCACCAGGGAGCGCCGCTCCAGCGCCACGCCGGCCCCCAGGCGGACCGCCTCCAGCACCAGATTGGAGTCGTTCAGGCGCAGGCCCGCGGGGACGATCGGCTTTTCCAGCCCCGCCTGGCTGCACCAGGCGTTCCAGGACTCCATGGAAAAAATAATATCGCTGGCGGCGATCGCCTGCGGGGTGGTCGGCAGGTTACCGCCGCGATAGCCGGGGGCGGCGACCACCAGCTGTTCATCGGCAAACAGACGCCGGCTTTCCATTCCCTCCCAATCGCCTTGCCCCATGCGAATGGCCAGATCGATACCCTCCTGTTGCAGGTTAACCACTGCCAGGCTGGTCAGCAGGCGCACCGCGATCTGCGGATGCCGCGCCTGAAAGCGCGCCAGCCGCGGCAGCAGCCAGTGGCAGCCAAAGGAGGGGAGCGTCGCCAGGGACACTTCCAGGGTGCGGGGTTTGATCTGCACCATGCGCGTGGCGTCGGCGATGTGCTGTAACGCTTCGCGGATTTGCAGGGCATAGAGCCGTCCTTCTTCCGTGAGGCGCACTCCGCGGCCGTGGCGGATAAAGAGCGTGACGCCGACCAGGGCTTCCAGCTGTTTGATGTGCTGGCTGACCGCCGAATGGGTCACGCTCATCTCGTGGGCGGCCTGCGTCACGCTGCCGAGGCGCGCCACCGCCTCAAAGCTGCGCAGGCTGGCGACAGGGGGAAAATCTGCCATGGTGGTGTCTCTGTCAGTGAGTCGATACGTTAACGTTACTACCGGGTTAGCGGCTTTTATAGCCGCCGCGAACAGGCTGAAAAAGGGGCTAAATGCTGCCTCAGTCGGTATAGCACAAGGGGGACTGGAGGGCTACAGCGAGTCGCCAATCTGTTAGTTTTACTAACCGTTGCGGTAAGTATCCCGTGATATTCGCGGCATCGGTTTTCCAGTAAGGTAAAGCCGCAACCTCTTTATCGCAGGCAGGAGTGACGATGAAACTCATTGGTATGATGGATTCACCTTATGTAAGACGCGTGGCGGTTTCTCTGGCGCTCTATGGCGTGGAATTCGAGAGCCTGCCGCTATCGGTCTTTAGCGGCTTTGACGAATTTTCCCGTATTAATCCGGTGGTCAAGGCGCCGACGGTGGTGCTCGATAACGGGACGCAGCTGATGGACTCCACGCTGATCCTCCACTATTTCGAAACGACCAATCCGGCCGGGCGCCGGCTGCTTCCCGCGCATCCCGAGGCGCTGGCCCGCGATCTGCACCTGCTGGGGGTGATCCTCGCCGCCTGTGAAAAAGCGGTCCAGCATGTTTATGAGCACCGTCTGCGGCCGGAAGAGAAACAGCATCAGCCGTGGATAGCCCGGGTGACCGGCCAGCTGCTGGCCGCCTGTCGGGAGTGGGACGCCCGGCTGGCAGACCGCGCCGCCGCCGCGCAGCCGGATCAGGTGCTGGTCACCAGCACGGTGGTCTGGTCCTTTATCCAGTTGATGATCCCGGCGGTGGTGTCGACAGCTGAGTTTCCACATATTCGCGCGCTGGCGGAGAAGGGGGAGGCGCTGCCGGCGTTTCAACAGTATCCGCTGGGTTAACGGCAGGGGGCGTTGGATTGCAGCCGGACGAAGACGTTATCGCCCGGCTGGGTTGCGCTCAGCGTCTTGCCAGCGTCACCGCGTGTTGCCAGGACTGCCATCGCTGCACAAGCCGATGATGCCGGAGCAGGTCTGGTGCATAAGTGATGTGTTCTGGTAAAAAGGGCTGAAGCTCTGCCACCGTCAGCTTGTGCAACGCTTTACGCGCCAGCAGTGCCGCGCCGGTCGCCGACAGCTCGGCCACATCGCTGCGCATCACCGGACAACCTAGCAGGTCGGCCTGGTACTGCATTAACCAGTCGTTTTTGGTGGGTCCCCCATCCACCAGCAGCGTGTTGAGCGTAAAGCCATGATGGGCACGCATCGCAGTGATTACATCGGCAATCTGGTAGGTAATTGACTCTAGCGCGGCACGAATGAGATGGGCCCGCTTCACGCCCCGGCTTAATCCATGGATCAAACCGCGGGCCTTATCGTCCCACCAGGGTGCGCCCATGCCGGTGAGCGCCGGCACAAAAAAGACGCCTAAGGTGGAATCTACCGAACGAGGCAGAGCATTCAGCGCCTGGGCCAGTTCGGCGGGAGAGCGTTCGCTCAATCCGGTACTGTCGGCCATCCACGCCACCGCATCGCCGGTATGGGGAATGTTCCCCTCGAGTGCGTAGACCAGCTTTTCTCCGTCGTGCCAGGCCACCGTGGTGGCGAGATTGCTGACGTGAAACGCCACCGAATCGACGGGCGCCATCACCGAGGTCCCTGTACCGTAAGTGGCTTTAACACAACCGGTGGCGCCCAGACCGTGGGCGAAAAGGGCGGCATGCGAATCGCCAATCATCGCCATTACCGGGATCCCATCAGGGAGGGTGGCTAAACCAGCGGTGTAACCAAACAGTCCACTTGAAGGTTTTATCACCGGGAGTGCTGCACGCGGAATGCCAAACAGGGCGAGCATATCGGTATCCCAGTCCGCTGTTTGCAAATTCATGAGCTGTGTACGAGACGCGTTGGCGTAATCACAACAAAAATGCTGGCCTTGCGTCAGGTGCCAGAGTAGCCAGCTATCCACCGTACCGAGGCAAATCTCGCCATCTTTCGCTCGGTTCAGACCATCCGGAGTGTGGTCCAGCAGCCAGCGCATTTTCGAGGCGGAAAAGAGCGGGGCGACTGGCAGGCCGGTTACCGCCTTGATCTGCGGCTCATGACCTTGTTCACGCAGCATGTGGCAAAATGCGGCAGTACGTGAACATTGCCAGCTCAGGGCAGGCGCTATGACCTCGCCCGTTTCCCGATACCAGCCCACGACGGTTTCGCGCTGGTTGCTGATCGCCAGGGCCGCCACACGCTCCGCGCCAACGGCGGCCACTGTGCGAGAAATCACCTCCAGCGACGCGGCAAGCAGAAGCTCCGCTGACTGTTCAACCCATCCTTCCTGCGGCGTAGCGATCTCAAGCGCGCGGGAAAATTGCGCGATTACCCGCCCGTGGCTGTCGAAGGCAACGGCTTTGGCATTGGTTGTGCCCTCATCGAGGGCAATAATAATATCCTTGTTTACCGACATAGCGGCCTCCGGCCTTACTGGTGGAGATAGGTCGATACGCCCAGGTAGCGCGTAAATGCCTCGTGCAAAATTGCGGCACTGGCAGAATGGTTCATCGCGACATGGTGCTCAAAGCCGTTGCGGCAGATCCACGACAGCAGATTTTCCAGGTGGGGAACCTGAATGACCGCCCGACAGCCTACCGTATCGAGGGGATCGTCAACTGACTGACCTTCTCCGACGTAGGCCTTGATTTCGCCAGTCAGGTCGTCGGTGCTGAGGCGAAAATAGGTCAGCGCGCCGCTTTTCATGCGACCGTGCACGGCACCGCAGGTGTTCTCTTTGCCGACGGTGGTGCCGATAATATCGGCCGTTCCCATGTGCGGCGACTCAAGGCTGGTCGAGGCAAAGTTCCCACAATGGAACAGCACACATTTATCACGATCGTCGCCGAAGTTATTGTTCCAGTCTGCGATCGAGGCGGGGCTCAGGTTGCTGCTGGCGAGCGCGTACATGGAGAGCGCGCCCATGACATCGACCTCACAGGCGCTTGGCATCAGTTGTCCGGACATCACGCTCATGATGGAGCAGACGTTAATCCCCAGATTTTCCTGCAGCGAGGTCCAGCACTGAATTGCGGTGGTGTCGATGTCGTTGGCAACAATCCACTCGCTCAGGACCACAAACAGTTTCGCCATGGTGATCAGTTTATCTGCCGGAATACCGCTGGCGTCGGCATTATCGATCAGCAGGCGGCGCTTCTCATCCACACGAATATCGTCATCACGCAGGGCTTTAATCCGGGTAAATACCTCTGATAGATCTAACGTTTCCACTGCGATGCCTAAACGTTCGAGCAGTTTTTCACTGTAGCGAACGGTGTTAAAGCCCGCTGGACGGGCGCCAATCGCGCCAACGCGCACGCCGCGCATACTGTTCACCACGCGACATATCTGCGTGAAGCGCCGGAGATCCTGCTCAAACACCTCGCCGCTAAGCGCGCAAACGTGCTGGGTGGTCAGCGTAAACGGGATACCGTACTGGCGCAGGTTGTTGCAAAGGGAAATTTTGCCGCAAAAGCTATCGCGGCGAGTCGACAACCCCATTTTATCCAGATTATCCTCTTCGGCCTGAATAAGCACCGGGACGTTGAGACCGGAGAGGCGCAACGTTTCGGCGATGGCTTTTTCATCACCAAAGTTGGGTAACAGCACCACGACACCGTGAATGTTGTCGCGGTGGCTGCGGAACAGCTCGGCGCAAATTTTGGCATCCTGCCGGGTTTCCACGCCACCCAGTTCCGTCTGGGATGGATCAAGCATAATAGTGTTAATCCCAAGGCGGCTAAACAGCGCTACCGCCTGTTCGCGCGCTTCGGCGACCAGGTAGCTGGGGAAAAATCCCCGGTTGCCAATAATGACGCCCATGGTGAGTTGTTGAGGAATACGGGACATTGCGTTCTCTCCAGTAAGATGTTCTTGTTATTTTTCAGCATGCTTTTTTTGTGAGCAGCTTGCGGGCGTGCTTCACCACCCCGGCGGCATCAATTTCATGGCGCGCGCGCGTGGCGGCGCGATCGGCGGCAATGGCGTATTGCCCGTCAGGGATACCTAAGCGCCGCAACGGGATAGCGCACCCGGCCTCGGCCAGCACTTCCGCCACCAGGCTCCCGACGCCGCCGTTGACGTTGTGTTCTTCCACCGTGATTGCGGCCGGACAGGACTGGATTGCCGCCAGTAGCGCCTGGGTATCACAAGGACGAATAGATGGGACACTGATAACGGTGGCGTCAATACCTTCTGCAGCGAGTTGTGCGGCGGCTTCCACAATTTCATGTACCGTTGAGCCCATGGCAACCAGCGCAATATCGCGCCCCAGACGCAGCACATCAATGTTGCCCGGAATAAACCGGTAATGTTCATCATGCAGTTCCGGCAGCGCTTTACCGTCGAGGCGGATATACACTGGCCCGACGTGGGCAAGGGCATAATCAATAATCTGCCGGCACTCGCCGGGACTGGACGGTGCGTAAATTTCAATATTGCCAAAACCGCGCAGAATGGCGATATCGTCAATACTGTGGTGGGTGCTGGCCAGTGGACCGTAGCTGGCGCCCGCGTTCAGCCCGAACAGTTTGACGTTGGTGTTGTTGTAGCAAACGTCGACCTTAATCTGTTCATTAGCACGTGAAATAAGGAATGGCGCCGCGTTGCAGGTCACGGCCACTTTACCCCCCAGCGCCAGGCCGGCGGCAGCGCCAACCAGCGTCTGCTCGGCGATGCCGACGTTGACCAGCCGGCCAGGGAATCTTTTGATAAACGGGGCAATTTTCGCCGTTGAGGTGGAGTCGGCCACCACCGGCACCAGATCCACGCCGCGGTTTACAGCATCAATAAAGGCATTCACCATCACCGTGGCGAGATGTTCGCTATTACTCATCTTTCAGTTCCTCCAGCGCCAGTTCAATTTCTTCTCCTTTCGGTACCCGGTGATGCCATTCGGGGCGTCCCTGAATAAAGGAAATACCTGCGCCTTTGGTGGTATTGGCAATCACGACGTGTGGTTTCCCGTTCGGCTGCAAGCGCTCAAGCGTGGCGACCACCTCCGCCATATCGTTGCCGTTGCACTGTGTGACCTCCATGCCGAAAGCGCGCCATTTTTCATCCAGCGGATCGGTATTCATGATCTCTTTGGTCGCACCGGCCAGCTGCAGATTATTTTTGTCGTTGATAATAATAAGGTTATCCAGTTGGTAGTGGGCGGCGACCAGCGCGGCCTCCCAGTTGCTGCCCTCCGCCAGTTCGCCATCGCCGGTGACGACAAATACGCGACGCGGGTTGTTATCGCGTTTCGCTGCCAGCGCAATGCCTACCGCCACGGGCAGACCATGGCCCAGCGCACCGGTATTGAGCTCAATACCTGGCGTTTTGTGCTTTACCGGGTGTCCTGGCAGAGCCGAGTCGGCGTGTTGATAGGTTGCCAGCCAGTCAACGGGAATAAAGCCTGCTTCGGCCAGGACGCAGTAGTAACCACCGACAGCGTGCCCCTTCGACTGAATATAGATATCGCGGTCGTCACTCTCTTTTCGCGCAGGGGAGCAGTTAAGGATACGAAAATAGAGGGCGGTCAGAAGTTCGACTTGTGACAGATCGGCACCGGTGTGGCCGCCTGCCGGGCTTTCCGCATTTAAGACGATGATGCGGCGGCGGATGGCGCGTGCTTTTTGTTCTAACTCCTTAACGGAGAGTGAAAACGGATTCATAAAACACCTCTTGAAAGTAAATTCTTGTGTGAATAAATATTCCAGCAGGGTAAAGAAACACTTCCCATCCTGACTACCTTTTATCGTCGACAAAACAAGGTATTAATAAGCGATTGAATATATATTCACTACTGATTTATTATTCACATTGGTAAGATATGCCCTGTCACGGGGTTTGTCCACGATTTGTACGGCCTATTTTCTAAAAAAGGAGAAAACGATCACATTTGGATCGTCGGGAAAAGGGCGCTGCGCTTGTTATCTATTCAATGATGCATAAAAATAACGAGCAGAAAACAGAGGGGAATGCCATGTCGAAGCAGGATGAACAGCGGTTGCTGGTGAAGATCGCCACGCTTTACTACAGCGAGAATAAAAAGCAGTCCGAGATCGCCTCGCTGCTGCATCTGTCCCAGTCTTTTGTTTCACGGGCGCTTACCCGCTGTCAGAAAGAGGGGCTGGTGAAAATTACCGTGGTCCAGCCGACAAACATTTTTGTCGATCTGGAAAAGGCGATTGAGGAGCGTTTTGGCATTCGACAGGCGATAGTCGTCGATGTGGGCGAGAACGCCAGTTACAGTCAGGTAAAGCATGCCATCGGCAGCGCAGCGGCGCACTATGTCGAAACGCGGCTGCGGCCGGAAGACCTCGTGGGGATCTCGTCCTGGAGCAGTACGATCCGCTGCATGGTGGATGAGATGCATCCGCAGAACATTCGCGCCGCCGGGGTGATTCAGCTGTTGGGCGGCGTCGGTCCCAACGGCAACGTGCAGGCCACCATCTTAACCCAGCAGCTGGCGGCGCATTTAGGCTGCCCGGCGTGGCTGTTGCCGTCGCAGAGTATTGAGCACTCCGTGGAGGAGCGCAGCCGTCTGGTAAACAGCCCGGACGTCGCGGCGGTGGTGGCGAAATTTGCCGAAGTGGATGTGGCCATCGTCGGTATTGGTGAACTGGAGCCTTCGCAGCTGCTGAAAAACTCCGGTAACTATTATAATGAAACCATGCTCCAGCTGCTGGCGGCGCGCGGCGCGGTGGGGGATATCTGCCTGCATTACTATGATGCGGCGGGCAAACCGGTACTGAGCCAGGATGAGGATCCGGTGATCGGTATGGAACTTGAGCAAATTCGTCGCTGTCCGCAGGTGATTGCGCTGGCCGGCGGCGTGGACAAAGAGAACGCCATCCGCGGCGCGTTGCAGGGCGACTATATTGATGTCCTGATCACCGACTTCCCGACCGCGCGCGCGTTAATTAAGGGCTAAGCGGGGGGAGACTGGCGTGCCTGGCGCGCCAGCATCGCCAGTTCGTCCGCGCTGAGGCGAGTCATCCGCAATACGGTTTCAGTGTCCATGCCGTTCTCTAACATCATCAGTGCGATGCGGCAGGCTTCGCGATGCTCACCCGCCTGTAAACCTTCGTTCAAGCCTTCCTGTAACCAGCGTTGTTTTCCCTCTTCGCGACCTTTCTGCTTCAGGTACTCGGCAATCGTCATCAGGGTATCCTCATATTGCGGCAGACGTTCGACCAGCTGGTCGATAAAGTTTTCCGGGTCGGCGCTATTGCCATGCAGCGACATATAGGTAAATAACGTTTTGAACTGCTGGTGGTCAGTGTATCCCATCAGCACCACCTCCACCAACTGCTGGAGGATATAGCTGAGATCGCGTTGACGGATGTGTTTCTGGACCAGTTCCAGAAGCGCGATCCGCCGATGCTGTAATATGGCGTCGTCGGGAATATCGGTCACATCGACGAGCGGAAAGGCCCCGAGATAAAGCTGTTTTGCCGGTGAGTCAGGTGGGAACTCGTCCAGCCAGCACAGTGAAAAGGGATAGGGAGAAATGCTGCCATGATAAAACAGCATGGGAATTACCAGCGGCAGCGCTTTATGGCCGCGATCAAGATGCTGTTGCATGGCCGCGAGGGCATAGCGCAGGAGTCTGAACGCCATATGGCTGTCCGGGGTGCTCTGATGCTCAATGACGACATAGATATAGCCCTCTCCCTTGCTGGTATGCAGAGAGTAGAGAATATCGGAATAGCTGGCGCGCAGGTTGTCCTCAACAAAGCTCCCGGATTCCAGGTGCAGAGTGCTTAAGTCGCACAGTTGCCGCAGCGCGGGCGGCAGATGAATATCCAGAAAATCGCGTGCGGTTTCGCTGTCGCGCAGAAAGCGCTTAAACAGACTGTCGTGCGGGGTCGAGTGAGGACGTTTTTTCATGGCTTCCTTGCCTGGCAGAGCAGAGTGGCGGGATGCTACCACTGCTTGCCGTCGGGCAGGATTTTTCGATGAGATTTTGCGAAGCGCCTCGGAGAAAGGCGCATCGTGAGTCAGGCCCGCTCCCCCTGTGGCCTGAGCCACAGGAGGTCTTGCGGTTACTTATTCTCCATGACCGCTTTCTGGGCGACCACCGCCGCCTTCTGCTGCATCCGGTTTTGCATCTGATCGATAATGACCGCCACAATAATCACGATCCCTTTGATGACCATCTGCCAGAACTCGCTTACCCCCATCATCACCAGCCCGTCGGCGAGAAAACCGATGACAAACGCACCAATCAGCGTACCCAGAATGGTTCCCCGGCCGCCGGCCAGCGATGTTCCGCCCAGTACGACGGCGGCGATAGCATTCATCTCAAAAGCGGTACCGTTAGCCGGATGGCTGGCCAGCAGCTGCGCGGAGACCACGATCCCGGCTATGGCGGCGCAAAAGCCGGACAGCGTGTAGACCAGCACTTTAATTTGCTTCACTTTCACGCCGGATAGCTCGGCGGCACGCTCATTGTCACCGATCGCATAAACATGGCGGCCAAAAGGCAAACGCCGGGCGATATAGGCGATGATCAGAGCCAGGAGGATCATCAGCCAGATGGCCCACGGGATGCCAAAGAGCGCACCTGCGCCAATTTCATCGAAACCCGTGTTGCCCAGCTGCGGATTGCCCGCGAGCCCGGGGAAGGTTTGGCCATCAGAGGTTAGCATCGCGGCTCCGCGGAGCACATACATAGTACCGAGGGTGCAGATAAACGGCGCCACATTGTAGCGGGTAATGATCCAGCCATTAACGGCGCCAATCAGCGCGCCTATCAGCAGCACCAGGGGCACAATGACCCACACGCTTGGAAAAATGGCGATACCGAACATCGGCAAGACGATCCCTTTGGTGATAAGCCAGCCGGCTATCATTCCGCAGAGACCGAGCGTAGCGCCAATCGAAAGGTCGATACCGGCAGTGATAATGACAAAGGTGATCCCCAACGCCAGAAAGGCGTTAATCGCAATGTGTTTAATCATAATCACCATGCTGCCAGCGGATAAAAAACCGGGCACGGTCATCGTGAAGAAGCCGACAATCAGGAACAGCGCGATAAAGGTGCGCAGTTTTAATAACAACAGCAGGATATTTTCACGGGAGAGAGAGGCTCCGCCGCGCGGCGCCAGTGCGACCGATTGTGTCATTTTCATCTTAGAACCCCTGAGCGCTTGCTGAAACCAGCGCCGACTCTTCGGCCTGGTCACGAACGATATCGGCGGTCAGTTTGCCGCCTGACATCACCAGGATACGGTCAGAGACCGCCATGATTTCTTTTAAATCGGAGGTGGAGAACACCACCGCCATTCCCTGCTGCGACAATTGCACCATCATGCGAAACACATCCCCCTTGGCGCCGATGTCGATTCCGCGCGTAGGCTCGTCAAGAAACAGCACCTTCGGATTGGTTAACAGCGAACGGCCAATAACCACCTTTTGCTGATTGCCGCCGCTGAGCGCCTGGATCTCGACTTCTGGTGATGAGACCTTGATGGATAGATTGCCAATTGTGCTGGCGACGACGGCCTCTTCCTCTTTATTGGCAATGGTTACCCCGCGCTGAAGACGACGCCACAGGCTGGCAATGGTCAGATTGCTGGCGACTGAAGAGATCGGAAAAATCCCGGTCCGCTTACGATCTTCCGGCACCAGACTCATGCCCATGCGGATGCGTTCGGCCGTGGTTAACCGCTGGGGAACCGGTTTGCTGTCCAGCCAGATCTTGCCAAAGTAGTGGCGCGCTGTCCCCAGCAGACATTCAAACAGCTCGGTTCGTCCGGCGCCCATCAGGCCGTAGATCCCAATAATTTCACCGGCATGTGCTTTAAAACTGACGTTATCCACCACCGTATTGCCCGCGGCATTCACGCAGGTCAGGTTCTCCACTTCCAGCAGTGGGGCACCGAAGCGGCGATTCGGGGGAAGAAAATGACTTACCGGATCGCTTCCCAGCATTTCACGGACGATCCATGGCACATCAATTTCACTCACCCTGGCCTCCGCCTGGAATTTGCCGTCACGCAGAATGGTAATGACGTCGCCGATGGCCATCAGCTCTTCCAGACGGTGTGAGATGTAGATGATGGACACCCCCTGACGCGTCAGCTCGCGGATGACCCGAAACAGGATATCCACCTCGGTTTTGCTTAAGGCGGATGTAGGCTCATCAAGGATCAAAATGTCCGCATTTTCCGCCAGCGCTTTGGCTATCTCAACCAACTGCTGCTGACCGACCTTCAGGTTACCCACCAGCTCCCGCGGCGAGATCGGCTGATCGAGTCGCTGCAACAGCTCCGCGGCTTGTCGTTCCTGCTCTGCTTCGTTAATTGGCGTAAGCCCGCGCTGTAGCTCGCGACCAAGAAAGATATTTTCCGCGACGCTAAGATTTTCAAACAGGTTCAGCTCCTGGTGGACCATACCAATGCCGTGGGCGGCGGCCTCGCGGGTGCTGGAGAAATGGACTATGTTGCCGTTGAGTTCCATTTCGCCCAGGCTCGGCTGTTGCACACCGGCGAGAATTTTCATGAGCGTTGATTTACCCGCGCCATTTTCGCCGATGATCACGTTAACTTTGCCACGCCAGACGTTGTAGTCGACGTTATCCAGGGCCACCGTGCCGGGGAACAGCATGGAAATACCACGGGTGCGTAAAATGATCTCCTCTGCGGGTGAACTGGCCATCAGCGCGCCTCCTGTTTTAGCTCAAGAGCGGCCGCATCCTGCAGGCTGCCGTTAACCACCGTGGCCGCAAAGAGAATATCGACAGGTTTGCCTGCCCAGCTCGCGTCCACTGTCGGCAACGATTTTATCGCCTCCCGGTTGTAGGCGCGTGAAAGCTGCGCAAACTGCACCTGGTTGGTAAAGTCTTCAAATTTGAACCCGCTGGCATCGCGAATGGCGTTGCCCCGCATGACAGGACCCAGCTGCACGACCAACGGCTGGCCGTGTAGCGTAAGAGTGAGCTTTTGCTCGCGTGGGTTGCTGACGTCAATCCCGGTCACTTCGCTGCTCAGGCGAACAAAGACGCTCTGTGGCGTAGCGCCAGACGCCTGGCGCACTTTTTCCAGCGCAGCCGCGTCCAGCGCATGTTGGTTCGCTGCGTCAATCACTCGAGATTGCCAGGTTTGTTGCGCGATCTGCTGCGGGGTGAGATGGTCGAAGCTGGGTTTCGCGTTCGGGTCGGCAGGCAGCACTGGCTTGCCATTCTCATCTAAGTCCACCACCGTGCAGGCCGTCAGCAACAGGGCGGCGCAGCCCATCAGCACGGCGCCCCATTGTTTTAACCGCATCATTTCCGCCTTACTCGCTGAGGTTGAACATGTTGAGTTTTTTCGCATTGCCACTATCGATGAGGATGCAGTCCATCAACTGCTTCTCTTCTTTTTGGGCTTTCCCGTTCTTCAGGAAAAAGTCCGCCTGTTCCACGGCCATTTGCGCCTGCTTCCAGCCAGGCTGGAGAACCGTGGCTTTAATGTTGCCCTGCTTGAGTATCGAGTCGCGGGTGTAGTCGCTACCGTCGAAGCCGACGACAATCACGTCGTTTTTACCCGCGGCTTTCAGCGCCGCTTCCGCCCCCAGCGCCATGGTATCGTTGCCGGAAATCACACCGACGATATCCGGATTGGTCTGCAGAATAGCTTCCATACGGGTAAAGGCTTCCGTCTGGCTCCAGTTCGCCGTCTGCTGGGCGACCATTTTCATTTCCGGATAGTCGTCCAGCACATCGTGATAACCCTGCGAGCGGACGCTGGCGTTGGTGTCGGACTGACGACCTAACAGTTCGACATACTTGCCTTTACCGTTGAGGAGGCTGGCGAATTTTTCCGCGCCAAGCTGGGCGCCCTGATAGTTGTTAGAGACGATCTGCGCCACGGCGACGCCGGTTTTATTGATCTCTCTGTCGATTAAAAATGCCGGCACACCTGCCGCTTTTGCTTTTTCCAGCGGGCCGACGGTGGCATCCGCGCCAGCGTTATCCAGGATGATGGCTTTGGCTTTCCGCGCAATAGCCGTTTCAATCAGTTGGTTTTGTTTGTTGACGTCGTCGTCGTGGGAGGCGACCAGGGTGCTGTAACCCAGCTCTTTCGCTTTCGCCGCTGCGCCGTCAGCCTCCGCTTTAAAGAATGGGTTATCATGTGAAGGAGTAATGATCGCGATCAGGCCATTATCGGCGGCGAAAAGTGAGCCAGATGCGGCCATCATGGAGGCAAACAGAACAGACTTTATCAGGGTAGTTTTCATTATTATCTCCGCATTGAATATATATTCAATAATGATTTATTATTCAATGTAACCATAAAGCGGCCAGTCAGAACTGTCTACGGTTTGCACAGGTAATTTCTTAAAAAGCGAAAAGGATCACGCTTCGCGAGTCGGGCAGGTACAGGTAATAACGAGATCGTCTTTTATCAGATGATTGATTTGAAGGGGGAAATCAGCAAGTTGCAGGGAGAAACTGGCGGTAAAACGTAAATGGATCTGCTGCGTAGTGAGTGCCACAATCCGGGCGCTGTGGAAGCCGGGCAGGCCGGAAGCGTGTGAGGACCAGGCCTTAAACCCACTCTCTTTCGCCGAAAACGCCAGCGTCAGCGCCAGCGGGAAGGGCAGGCCGCTGTGCAGCAGCGCCGTTTTTTCCGCCGGGCTGATAATGCTGCTCTCCAGCTCCGCGGCCAGCTGTGGGGTAAACCGGCGCTCGATATCGACGCCCACCGGCCGATCGGCGATCACCGCCAGCGCGCGCTGGCCGCAATGACTTATGCTGCCGAACCAGGGCGTGGGCCACAGCGGCTGGCGCTGGTCGCCGATGGCGGGAAGCCGTTTCTCCCCCACCTCGCGCAGGGCGTATGCCGCGGCGATGCGTCCGGCCAGGTGCTCCGCCTGCCGCTTGCGGCCCCACCCGGTCAGGCTGGCGTGATAGGGCAGCCAGAACAGATCTTCAGGCTGGAAAGTCGCCGGGTCGAAGTCGATCTGCTGGATGGTATAGCCGGCCAGAGGCAAAACGGTGCGATGGTGGCGCATAGGATAAGGTTACCGCGGTTGCCCCCGCCCTTTGTCCAGCAAGGGCGGGGGAGGGAGAACCCGCTATCAGAAGTGGGTGTTGACGCTCAGGTACCAGGTGCGGCCCGATTCATTGTAGGTCTCGGCGCCGGCGCCGTACATCGTGCCGGTGGCGCCCCCGGTGGTCTGGGCGTTGCCCGCGCGCCAGTGGCGCTTATCGAAGACGTTATCCACGCCGCCGGTCAGACTGACGTATTTGGTGACGTCCCAGGTCGCGCTCAGGCCGAGGATGCTGTAGGGGCTAACCTCGTTCTTCTCGCTGCCGGAGACCGGTTGACCCTTGTAGTTGTACTTCTTCGGCTCCTGCTTGCCGTACCAGGTGAAGGTCGACTGCAGCGAAACGTCATCGCGAACCTGCCAGCTCAGGGTGGAGTTCAGCGTGTATTCCGGGATAATCGACAGACGATCGCCGGTCTTTTTGTTCTTACTCTGCAGCATATAGGTGATGTTGTTGGTCCAGTTGACGGTCTCGCTCACCGGAACGTTCAACGTCCCCTCCAGACCTTCCACCACCGCTTTCGGCACGTTTTCCCACTGGTAGAGATCGGTACCTTTATTGTTTTGATAGACCGGAGCATAGCCCGCTTCAATCTTGTTGCGGTAGTCGTTGCGGAACCAGGTGACGCCCGCCAGCCAGCCGTCGCGTTTAAACTCGAGGCCAATCTCTTTGTTGATGCTGGTCTCGGCTTTTAAGTCGTCGTTACCCTGCAGATAGCAGCCGTCTTTACTGGCATAGCAGCCCTGGCCTTTACTGTAGAGAATGTAGTTCGGGTTGGTCTGATACAGGCTCGGTGCTTTATAGGCGCGAGCGATACCCATCTTCAGCGTGAAGTCGTCCCACAGCCCCTGCGACAGGTTGAGGGACGGGCTCCAGTTATTGCCGACAATGCTGTGATGATCGAAACGCAGCGCCGGAGTCAGCATGGTGGTGTCGGTCAGCTCCATGTTGTTCTCGGCGAACAGCGAGAAGATTTCCGCCTGCGAGTACGGGCTGCGGCCGGTGCTGTCGTAACCCGGAATTTCGCCTCCCGACAGCGCCTGGGTGTTGGACGCGTTATCCTTCATCCGCTGTTGATTCCACTCGCTGCCCAGCGTCAGGTTCTGATTAACCAGGTAGTCGAACGGGATACTGACTTCACTGTGCAGCATCACATCTGACAGATCGATATCCGAGAACTGATTACTGTTAAAGATCCCCTCGGTGCCCCCGGCCAGGCCTTCGCCTTTGCGCGAGTTGCGGGTGCGCTCGTACTGCGCCCAGTTGCTGGTGGTCACCCCGTTGTCCCAGGCGCCGTTCCAGGTGACCGAGTAGGTGTTGCGGTACAGCCGGTTGGTCTCTTTACCGTAGTTCTCTTTTACCAGGTCGTTGGTGTTGGTGTTCTGGGTGTCGCCAGCGTAGAGGTTGCCCTGGCGGCTGTAGCCGGCCTCAAACTCCAGCGACTGCATCGGAGCGAATTCCCAGCGCACCAGACCATCGATGTTTTTGTTTTTCACCCCTTCGCGCCCGGCCGGCAGGGTGTCGGCATAGATCCCGGTACGTTCGGACTGATGGCCCTGGTTGATATCCCAGGCGTCGGCCTGCGTTTTGTCGAGGTTACCGAACAGGCGGAAGCTAAAATCGCCGCCCAGCGGGCCGCTGAGGCTGAAGTTAGTGCGTTTGGTGGAGCCTTCATCCTTGTGCTCCGGGGCGTTCATATAGGTGTTCCATGAGCCGTGCCACTCATCGCCGGTTTTTTTGGTGATGATATTCACCACGCCGCCGGCGGCGCCGTTGCCGTAGCGGGCGGCGGCCGGGCCGCGAATCACTTCGATACGTTCGATCATCTCCGGCGGCACCCAGCTGGTATCGCCGCGGGTGTCGCGCTCGCCGCGCCAGCCAAGGCGCACGGAGTTGCGGCTGGTGACCGGCTTGCCGTCGATCAGGATCAGGGTATTTTCCGGGCCCATGCCGCGGATATCAATCTGGCGGTTGTTGCCGCGCTGGCCGCTGGTGGAGTTGCCGGTCAGGTTGACTCCCGGCATGGTGCGAATGATCTCCGAGACGTCGCGCGCCGGGGGGCGTTTGCGGATCTCATCGGCGGTGATGGTGGAGACGCCCGGCGCCTGCAGGTTCTGCTCGGCGGCGGTGACCACCATGGTCTCTTCAGCGGCGCTGTTTTTATCGTCGGTGGCGGTTTCCGCTGCGCTTAACGGAAAAGCAACCCCGTAAATTCCCAGATTGACCAGCAAGGCCAGGGATTTGATCCTGTTATTCATTGTTATTCCTGCTTTTTGTCGCCACGTTCCCCAAACGCCCCTTCCCACCGGGAGGGGAGGCGGCATAAATGTTGCCAAAAGCGGGCAAAGGCACTCCGTCGCTGGCTGAATAAGCCCGATTTGACATGTTCTGATGAAAGACGCGCTTCCCACGGCGCGCTAATACGCTATTGCAAATGCAAATAGTTATCAATAATATTATCAATAAATAATGACAATTAATTAAAAAAGTCACGCTATACATAGGGTTAATGACAGAATGTTAAGGACAGGAAGCGAGGAGTGGTGGCAAACCCTGCGGGGGCCGCAGTGCCGCGCAGTGGATGGCGCCATCGAGGTAACGTTCTGGTGGCGGGACCCGGCGGGGGATGAAACCTGCTCTCCCCATCGTCGGGTATGGCTCTATATCACCGGCGTGACCGACCACCATCAGAATGCGCGTCCGCAATCGCTGCAACGTCTCCCCGGGACCGACGCCTGGTTCTGGCGCACTACGCTGTCGCCGACCTGGCGCGGCAGCTACTGTTTTATTCCCTCCGACCGTGACGATGATTTTTCCCCTGAGGTGTTCAGCGCTGATGCGCCCGACCGCGCGCTGCTACGCGAAGGCTGGCGCAAACTGCTGCCGCGGGCGATAGCCGATCCGCTGAACCCGCACAGCTGGCGGGGCGGACGCGGCCATGGCGTGTCCGCCCTGGAGATGCCGCAGGCCCCCGCGCAGCCCGGCTGGGACCCGCTTAATGAGGCGCATCCTGCCGCCCGTTGCCTTGAGTGGCGCAGCGCGCGTCTGGGCAACCATCGCCGGGTCTGGATCTACACCACCGGCGAGGCTGTCGACCCGCAAACGCGGCCGCTGGCGATCCTGCTCGACGGCCAGTTCTGGGCCGAGAGCATGCCGGTGTGGTCGCCGCTGGCCGCCCTGACCCGCGAGGGGAGACTGCCGCCGGCGGTCTACCTGCTGATCGACGCGATCGACAACCAGCGCCGCGGGGTTGAGCTGCCCTGTCACCGCGATTTCTGGCTGGCGGTGCAGGAGGAGCTCCTGCCGCTGGTCCACGGCTATGCCCCGTTCAGCGACCGCCCGGATCGGACGGTGGTGGCCGGGCAAAGCTTCGGCGGTCTGGCGGCGATGTTCGCCGCTCTCAACTGGCCGCAGCGCTTTGGCTGCGTGCTCAGCCAGTCAGGCTCCTACTGGTGGCCGCACCGTGATGGCCGCGGGACGGGCTTTATCGGCGAACAGCTTCGCCAGGGTGAGGTGTCCGCGGCCGGGCTGCGCGTCTGGCTGGAAGCGGGCCAACGCGAACCGATCATTTTTCGCGCGAACCAGGCGCTACTGGCGCAACTCACCACAACACAGCAGACGATTTTCTGGCGTCAGGTTGACGGCGGGCATGATGCGCTTTGCTGGCGCGGCGGGCTGACGGCAGGGCTTATCCAGCTCTGGCAGCCTCTGCTGTCGCACCCTTAGCATCGCGTTTTACGACAGGAGTTTGATATGCAATTCAGTAACCCCTTCGACAATCCGCAAGGGCAGTTTTACATTCTGCGCAATGATCAACAGCAGTACAGCCTGTGGCCGGCGCACTGCGACCTGCCTGCCGGCTGGACGGTGGTGTGCCCCCCGCAGTCGGCCGAGGCCTGCAACGCCTGGCTGGCGGCCAACTGGTCGACACTGACCCCCGCCCATCATGCGTCATAAGGAGCTGACAATGACCACTCGTTTACCGCTGGTTGCCGCGCAGCCGGGGATCTGGATGGCCGAGCGCCTCTCCACTCTGCCAGGCGCCTGGAGCGTGGCCCACTATGTTGAACTACGCGGCGCCCTCGACCCGACGCTGCTGGGAAAAGCGATTGTCGCCGGTCTGCAGCAGGCGGACACCCTCAGCCTGCGCTTTGAGGAAGAGGAGGGGGAAGTCTGGCAGTGGCTGGCGGCCGACCGCACCTTTGCCGAACCGTCGATCATTGACCTGCGGACGGCGCCGGATCCGCATCGCGCCGCTACGGAGCGGATGCAGGCGGATCTGGCGCAGGATCTGCGCGTCGACGGCGGCAACCCGCTGGTGTGCCATCAGCTGCTGCGCGTCGGCGACGACCGCTGGTACTGGTATCAGCGTTATCACCACTTGCTGGTGGATGGCTTCAGCTTCCCGGCGATAACCCGGCAGATCGCCGCCATTTACCGCGCCTGGCAGCGTGGGGAAGCCACTCCTGAGTCGCCTTTCACCCCCTTCGCCGAGGTGGTGGACGAGTACCAGCGCTACGCCGGCAGCGAGGCCTGGCAGCGGGATAAAGCTTTCTGGCAGGCCCAGCGCCAGGCGTTACCGGCGCCAGCCTCACTCTCTGCCGCGCCACTGGGCGGGCGCGCCGCCGGGAGCGATATCTGGCGGATGAAGCTGGAGATGAACGCCGACGCCTTCCGCCGTCTGGCCAGCCATGCGCCGCAGTGTCAGCCCGCTGACCTGGCGCTGGCGCTCACCACGCTGTGGCTGGGCCGCCTGTGCAACCGGATGGACTACGCGGCGGGCTTTATCTTTATGCGCCGGATGGGTTCAGCCGCGCTGACCTCGACGGGGCCGGTGCTCAATGTCCTGCCTCTGGCGGTGCATATTGACGCCCAGGAGACGCTGGCGGACCTGGCGATGCGCCTCGCCGGTCAGTTGAAAAAGATGCGCCGCCATCAGCGCTATGACGCCGAACAGATCGTTCGCGACAGCGGCAAAGCGGCAGGGGACGAACCGCTGTTCGGCCCGGTGCTGAACGTCAAAGTCTTTGATTACCAGCTAGATATCGATGGTGTGCAGGCAGTGACCCACACCCTCGCCACCGGCCCGGTCAACGATCTCGAGCTGGCGCTGTTCCCGGATGAGACCGGCGGGCTGTCGCTGGAGATCCTCGCCAACAAGGCCCGGTACGACGAAGCCGAGCTTCGTCGCCACATGGCGCGACTGACCGCGCTGCTGGCGCAGTTCGCCGCCGATCCGGCGCTGCGCTGCGGCGAAGCAGAGATGCTCTCCGCCGACGAGCTGGCCCGGCTGGCGGCGGTCAACGATACCGCTGTGCCGCTGCCTGCCACCACCCTCAGCGCGCTGGTGGCCGACCAGGCGCGGAAGACCCCGGATGCGCCGGCGCTGGCGGACGCCCGCTGGCAGTTCAGCTATCGCGAGATGCGTCAGCAGGTGGTGGCGCTCGCGCAGCTGCTGCGTCAGCGCGGCGTGAAGCCTGGGGACAGCGTGGCGGTGGCCCTGCCGCGCTCGGTGTTCCTGACCCTGGCGCTGCACGGCATTGTCGAAGCGGGGGCCGCCTGGCTGCCGCTGGACACCGGCTACCCGGACGACCGCCTGCGGATGATGCTGGAAGACGCCCGGCCGTCGCTGCTGATCACCTCGGAGGACCAGCTGGCCCGCTTCAGCGATATTCCGGGGCTGGAAAGCCTCTGCTACCAGCAGCCGCTGGCCGCCGGGGATGACGCGCCGCTGGCGCTGTCAAAACCAGACCATACCGCCTACATCATCTTTACCTCCGGCTCCACCGGGCGGCCGAAAGGGGTGATGGTCGGCCAGACCGCCATCGTCAACCGCCTGCTGTGGATGCAGGATCGCTATCCGTTATCTGCCGACGACGTGGTGGCGCAGAAAACGCCGTGCAGTTTCGACGTTTCGGTGTGGGAGTTCTGGTGGCCGTTTATCGCCGGCGCGCAGCTGGTGATGGCCGAGCCGGAGGCGCACCGCGACCCGCAGGCGATGCAGCAGTTCTTCGCCCGCTACGGCGTGACCACCACCCACTTTGTGCCGTCGATGCTGGCGGCGTTTGTCGCCTCGCTGGATGCGGACAGCGTGGCCGCCTGCCGCACGCTGCGGCGGGTATTCTGCAGCGGCGAAGCGCTGCCGACGGAATTGTGCCGCGAGTGGGAGCGCTTAACCGGCGCGCCGCTGCATAACCTGTACGGCCCGACGGAGGCGGCGGTGGACGTCAGCTGGTACCCGGCCTGCGGATCTGAGCTGGCGGCGGTGACCGGCAGCAGCGTGCCGATTGGCTGGCCGGTGTGGAACACCGGGCTGCGCATTCTCGATGCCGCGATGCGCCCGGTGCCGCCGGGGGTGGCGGGGGATCTTTATCTCACCGGCATCCAGCTGGCGCAGGGCTATCTGGGGCGCCCGGATCTCACCGCCAGCCGCTTTATCGCCGACCCGTTTGCCCCCGGCGAGCGGATGTATCGCACCGGCGACGTGGCGCGCTGGCTGACGAACGGCGCGGTGGAGTACCTTGGCCGCAGCGACGATCAGCTGAAGATCCGCGGGCAGCGCATCGAGCTTGGCGAGATTGATCGGGTGATGTCGGCCCTGCCGGACGTGGGGAAGGCTGTGAGTCACGCCTGCGTCTTCAACCAGGCGGCGGCGACCGGCGGTGATGCCCGACAGCTGGTGGGCTATCTGGTCTCTGACTCCGGCCTGCCGCTGGATACCGCGGCGCTGAAAGCGCGGCTGGCGGAACAACTGCCGCCGCATATGGTGCCGGTGGTGCTGATGCAGCTCGCTGAGCTGCCGTTGAGCGCCAACGGCAAACTGGACCGCAAAGCGCTGCCGCTGCCGACCCTCGGCGGCGAGCGCATCGGCCGGCCGCCGGAGCCCGGCATGGAAACCCTTGTCGCCACGGCCTTCAGCCAGTTGCTGGGCTGCGAGGTGAACGATATCGACGCCGATTTCTTCGCCCTCGGCGGTCATTCTCTGCTGGCGATGCGCCTGGCGGCACAGCTCAGCCGCCAGCTGGCGCGGCAGGTGACCCCGGGGCAGGTGATGGTGGCCTCGACGGTGGGCAAACTGAGCGCGCTGCTGGCCGCCGATCTCAGCGATGAGCAGGCTCAGCGCCTGGGGTTGGATACGCTTCTGCCGCTGCGCGAGAGCGACGGCCCGACGCTGTTCTGCTTCCATCCGGCCTCCGGCTTCGCCTGGCAGTTCAGCGTGCTGGCGCGCTATCTCAGCCCGCGCTGGTCGATTACCGGTATTCAGTCGCCGCGCCCGCAGGGGCCGATGGCCAGCGCCGCCAGCCTCGACGAGGTCTGCGAGCATCATCTGCAAACGCTGTTGGCGCAGCAGCCGCACGGCCCTTATTACCTGTTCGGGTATTCGTTGGGCGGCACCTTAGCCCAGGGGATTGCCGCCCGCTTGCGCCAGCGCGGCGAAGCGGTGGCCTTCCTCGGCCTGCTGGATACCTGGCCGCCGGAGACGCAAAACTGGGCAGAGAAAGAGGCCAACGGGCTGGATCCCGAGGTACTGGCGGAGATCGACCGCGAGCGCGAAGCGTTCCTCGCCGCCCAGCAGGGGCAAGCCTCCGGCGAGCTGTTCAGCGCCATCGAAGGCAACTATGCCGATGCGGTGCGGCTGTTAACCACCGCGCATAGCGCGAAGTTTGACGGCAAGGCGACGCTGTTCGTGGCGGAGAAGACGCGGCAGGAGGGGATGGATCCGCAGGTCGTATGGGGCCCGTGGGTGGGGGAACTGGAGGTGTTCAGCCAGAACTGCGCCCACGTCGATATCATCTCCCCGCAGGCCTTTGAGGCCATCGGTCCGGTGGTCAGGGAGATTCTGGGGTAACGGTTGAGTTCGGGCTACAGCAGGTAGCCCGGCTCAGCGTAGCGCAAGCCGGGGAAAGAGGAGATTACCGGCGGCCCAGCGGGACCACCAGCGGCGTATGCGCCACCGGATCTTCAATGATCGTGCAGCGCAGACCGTAAATCCGTTCAATCAGATCGGCGGTGACGATCTCCTTCGGCGCCCCCTCGGCGACGATCCTGCCGTCGCGCAGGGCGATCAGGTGGGTGGCGTAGCGGCAGGCCTGGTTAAGATCGTGCAGCACCGCCGCCAGGGTGTAGCCCTTCTCGCGATTCAGCTCGCTCAACAGCTCCAGCAAGTCGATCTGATGGCTGATGTCCAGCCAGGTGGTCGGCTCATCCAGCAGCATAATCGCCGTTTCCTGGGCCAGCACCATCGCAATCCACGCCCGCTGCCGCTGGCCGCCGGAAAGCGTGTCGACGCTCTGCAGCGCCAGATCGCTGATCCCGGTCGCCCGCATCGCCTTGTTCACCGCCTCTTCATCTTCTTTGCGCCAGCGGGTAAACAGCGGCTGGTGCGGATAGCGCCCGCGGGCCACCAGCTCCTGCACCGTGATATCGCCAGGGGTGGTGGCATTCTGCGCCAGCAGCCCGATGCGGCGGGCAACCTCTTTACTGGCGTACTGCTGGATCTGCGCGCCGTCGAGCCAGACGTGGCCGCTGGCGGGCGTCATCAGGCGACTGAGGGTGCGCAATAGCGTCGACTTGCCGCAGCCGTTGGGGCCAATAATGGCGGTGAATTGACCGTCAGGGATGGTCACGTTCAGCGACTCGGCGATGGTCTTGTTCCCGTAGGCCAGGGTTAACTGCTCGCCGCGCAAACGGGAGGGGACAGCACTCATTTTTTGCGGGACTCCTGAATCAACAATGCAATAAGGTAAATACCGCCGAGGCTGACGGTTAACACGCCAACCGGCAGCTGCCACGGCATAAACAGCCGTTGGGCGCCGTAATCGGCCAGCGCCAGCAGCAGCGCGCCGCACAGGGCCGACTGGGTCAGTCCCCAGCGGGCCGTGCCGCTCAGGCGGCGGGCGATATGCGGCGCCACCAGCGCGATAAATGAGATCGGCCCGGCCAGCGCCGTCGAGGCGGCGGTGAGCACCACCGCCACCAGCATCAGCAGCAGGCGCGAACGCTCGACCTGCACCCCCAGCGCGCAGGCGGTATCGTCGCCCATCTCCAGCAGCCGCATCCGGCGAACCAGCAGGGCGCTGCTCACCAGCATCAGCAGGATCAGCGGCGCCGACGGCCAGGTTTTACCCCACGTCAGGCCGTTGAGCGATCCGGCGTTCCACAGGCCCGCAGAAAGGGCGGTCTCCAGCGAGGCGCGCAGCAGCAGCCAGGTGTTGAATGCCACCAGCATGGCGCGCACGCCGATGCCGATAATGATCAGGCGGAAGGTTTCGATCCCGTTGCGCCAGGCCAGCAGCCAGACCACCAGCGAGGTCAGCACCCCGCCGGCCATCGCCGCCAGGGCGATCGCCGTCAGGTTCTGGCCGAAGAGGACCATCGCCACCAGCACGCCGCTCCAGGCGCCGGTGTTAAAGCCCATCACGTCCGGGCTGCCGAGCGGGTTACGGGTCAGCGACTGGAAAATGGCGCCGCTGACGCCGAGCGCGGCGCCGATGAGCAGCGCCATTAACACCCGCGGCAGCCGCCATTCGTTCACCACCATCGCGACGTTGCGCGGCGCATCGCCGAACAGCGCCGAGAACACCTGGTCAATCGTCAGGGGCACCGGGCCTTGCGCCAGCCCGAGCAGAGAAATCAGCAGGCTGGCGGCCATCAGCAGCAGGCAACTGGCTATCAGGCGGCGGGACGGAGCAATCACAGGCCACCTCCCCGCGGCTGGCGGCGCACCAGCCAGATCAGCACCGGCGCGCCGAGAAAGGCGCTCACCACCGATACCCGCAGTTCGCCGGGCACCAGCAGGCGGCCAATCACGTCGGCAAACAGCAGCAGGGCCGGGGTGGCGAGCAGGGTGACCGGCAGCGACCAGCGATGATCGGCCCCCACCAGCCAGCGCGCCATATGCGGCATCATCAGGCCGATAAAGGCGATGGGGCCGACGACGGCGGTGGCGCTGCCGCACAGGACGGTGATGACGATCAGGCCGATCAGCTGGGTGCGGGCGACGCGGCTGCCGAGGGCGGTGGCGGTATCGTTGCCCAGGCTCAGGCTGTTAAGCGCCCGGCTCAGCAGCAGAGCGGCGATCCCCGCCACCACTACCGGCAGCAGGACAATTTTCAGCGTTTGCAGGGTGCGGATATCCAGCGAACCGGCCTGCCAGAAGCGTAGCTGATCGTAGACGTCCGGGTTGAGCAGGGCGATGCCGTTGGACAGCCCCTCGAGTACCGCCGCAAGGGCGACCCCGGCGAGGGTGAGGCGCACCGGGCTCAGCTGACCGCCGCCCTGGCTGCCGGTAAAGGCTACCAGCAGCGAGGCGCAGAGCGCGCCGCAGAACGCCAGCAGCAGCTGCTCCTGCGGGGAAGTGATCCCGAACAGCGCCGCGCCGAGGACGATGGCGAAGCTGGCGCCGGAGTTGACCCCCAGCAGGCCGGGGTCGGCCAGCGGGTTGCGGGTGAGCGTCTGCATCAGCGCGCCGGCGAGGCCGAGGGCGACGCCGGCCAGCAGACCGGCCAGAGTGCGCGGCAGGCGCGCGTCCAGCACGATAGTGCAATCAGCGCTTTGACAGGTTCCGCTGAAGGCGGTGAATACCGTGCCGATCGGCAACGATTTGGCGCCGATGGTCAGGCTAAGCGCGGCGGCTAAGGCGAGTAACAGCAACAATCCGGGCACGGCGACAGAGCGTACCGCGGTCGTAGAAAACGACATAACTGACATCCCTGATATGATAATGATAGTAATTATCGTTATCGATTTTATTCAGCTATGGTAGCATGACCCACAGTAAAAAGGGTATTAAAAATAACGACAAGGCGCTGTAATGAACCGACAATCCTGGCTGCTCAATCTCAGCCTGCTGAAAACTCACCCGGCGTTTCGCGCCGTTTTTATCGCTCGCTTTATCTCTATTCTGTCGCTTGGCCTGCTGGGCGTGGCCATCCCGGTGCAGATCCAGATGATGACCCATTCGACCTGGCAGGTCGGGCTGTCGGTGACGCTGACCGGGGCGTCGATGTTTGTTGGTCTGATGGTGGGGGGCGTGCTGGCTGACCGCTATGAACGTAAACGCCTGATCCTGCTGGCGCGCGGCACCTGCGGCGTGGGCTTTGTCGGCCTGTGTCTGAACGCCCTGCTGCCGGAGCCGTCGCTGGCGGCGATCTACCTGCTGGGGATCTGGGATGGGTTCTTCGCCTCGCTGGGGGTGACCGCGCTGCTGGCGGCGACCCCGGCGCTGGTGGGGCGGGAAAACCTGATGCAGGCCGGGGCCATCACCATGTTGACGGTGCGCCTGGGCTCGGTGATTTCGCCGATGATCGGCGGCCTGCTGCTGGCCACCGGCGGCGTGGCGTGGAACTTTGGCCTGGCGGCGGCGGGGACCTTTATCACCACCTTAACCCTGCTGCGTCTGCCGCAGCTGCCGCCGCCTCCGCAGCCGCGCGAGCATCCGCTGCGCTCCCTGCTGGCGGGGCTGACCTTCCTCTGCCGGAGCCCGCTTATCGGCGGGATTGCGCTGCTTGGCGGTCTGCTGACCATGGCCAGCGCGGTGCGGGTGCTCTATCCGGCGCTGGCCGGTAGCTGGCAGATGTCGGCCGGACAGATTGGCCTGCTGTACGCCGCTATTCCGCTCGGTGCGGCGCTGGGGGCGTTGACCAGCGGCCAGCTGGCCCAGACGGTGCGGCCGGGCGCGCTGATGCTGGCGACGACGGTGGGATCGTTTGTCGCCATTGCGCTGTTCAGCCTGATGCCGCACTGGGCGTTGGGCGCGCTGTGCCTGGCGCTGTTTGGCTGGCTGAGCGCTATTAGCTCGCTGCTGCAGTACACCCTGATCCAGACCCAGACGCCGGAACATATGCTCGGGCGGATTAACGGTCTGTGGACCGCGCAAAACGTCACCGGCGACGCCATCGGCGCGGCGCTGCTCGGCGGCTTAGGGGCAGTGATGACGCCGGCGGCATCCGCCAGCGCCAGCGGCTGGGCGCTGGCGCTTGTCGGTGTGCTGCTGGTTGGGCTGCTACGCGAGCTGCGCCGTTTCCAGCGCCCGGAAATTGTCAACGAAAGTTAAGTAGGGTGCGATTGCCCGGTGGCGGCTGCGCCTTACCGGGCCAGGGGTACGGCAGGCCGGTACAAGCTCAGTAGGCCGGGCAAGCGCAGCGCCGCCCGGCAAAGAGTTCAGGTTGCGTGCCCCGGCCTGATGCCCGGTGGCGGCTGCGCCTTACCGGGCCTGGGGTACGGCAGGCCGGTGCAAGCTCAGTAGGCCGGGCAAGCGCCGCGCCGCCCGGCAAGGTGTTCAGGCTGCGTACCCGGCCTGATGCCCGGTGGCGGCTGCGCCTTACCGGGCCTACGGTCTGGACTGGGGGACGCTGGCATTGTAGGCCGGGCAAGCGCAGCGCCGCCCGGCAAGGTGTGCAGGCCGCGTTCCCGTCCTGATGGCGCAGCCCGCGTTAGCCGAACAGGCTGGAGAGACGCTGGAGCACCAGCAGAGCGCTGTAGTAGTCAAGGCGGAAGGTCTCGGTGCCCAGCGGGTAGACGCGTTTGCCTGCGACCGCCGGGAGATGCGCCAGCAGCGGGTTGGCGTAGATGGCATCCGCATCTTTCTGGTCGCCGGCGAACAGGAACAGGCTCTGGCCGTTCAGACCGGCCGCGAGGTTCTCCCCGCCCAGCTGCACGATATCGTGGCGTTTACCCTGGCTATGGCTGGCGGGCAGGCCGCCCGGCAGCGTCGCCAGGCTAAAGCCCAGCTGTTCGAGCATCTGCCCCTGAGCCGATTCCGGCGTCCAGATATTGGCGCTGTGCGCGGCGGCGGTATAGACCAGGGCGGTCACCGGCTGCGGCGGCAGTTTCATTTTTTCTTTTAACGAAACGAGCTGTTTATTGAAGTCGGCAATGCGCGCGCTGGCCTGTTGTTCATGACCGGTGATCTGCCCCAGCTGGGTGAGCAGGGTTTGCCAGCTTTTATCGTCATAGTTGATGACCAGCGTCGGGGCGATGGTTTTAAGCTGATCGTACAGCGGCAGGGCGGAGTCGCCGCCGGTCGCGCTCACCAGGATCAGATCCGGCATCTGGGCGGCCACCGCTTCGGCGCTTGGTTCGCCGATGTACAGCCGCGCCAGCTTGCGGGCTTTGGCAACCTCGCTCCACTGGCGCAGAAAGCCCTGGCTATCGGCGACGCGGTTGTTCGGCGTGGTCGCGCCGCTGGCGACCACCGGAGCGTCAATCGCCAGCAGCGAACCGGTAAGCGTCACGCTGGTGGAGACAATGCGCAGCGGCTGACTCGGCAGGGTATGCGTCCCGTAGCTGTCGGTGACCTGGCGCGGCCAGTCCGCCGCCTGGGCTGAGGTAATTCCTAAAAGCAACAGCATGCCGGTCAGCGCACCGCGGCGGCAGAAAGAAAAGAAGTTCACGTCATCGCATCCTGATTTGAAAGGTGATAAATGCGTCTCATTTTCAACTTTGTGTCAGCAGGATGCAAGCCAAAGTGGCGGCGCCATGACGTAACGCGGTTGACATGGCGGGCAATACCTTTTAGGTTAGCCAACCAAAATATAAATGATAATTATTCTTAATATCTTTATCGTTTTTGGAGGATGATATGGAAACGTCACTGGCTGAGGATGTAAAGAAACCGACCCGGACCCTGTCGCCGGACAGCTTCTTCTTTATGTCGCCGTACCGCAGTTTTACCACTTCAGGCTGCTTCCGTCGCTTCTCACAGCCCGCCGTTGGCGGCGATGCGCTGAACGGCGAGTTCCAGCAGCAGATGGCGGCCGCCTTTGCCGAGGCCCGGGCGGCGGGGATCCGCAAGCCGGTGATGGTCGGGGCTATCCCGTTCGACACCTGTCAGCCTTCCGAGCTCTATATCCCCGAGCGCTGGGAAGCGTTCTCTCGCCCGGAAAAGCAGCGTTCCGCCCGCTATGCCGCGCCGCTGGAGGCGATGGAGGTGGTGGAGCGTCGGGAGATCCCGGAGCAGGACGCGTTTTTAGCCATGGTGGAACGCGCCGCCGCGCTGACCGCCACCCCGGAAGTCGACAAAGTGGTGCTATCAAGGCTTATCGATATTACCACCCGCGACCGCGTCGACAGCGGCGCGCTGATGGAGCGACTGATCGCCCAGAACCCCGCCAGCTTTAACTTCCACGTGCCGCTCTCCGACGGCGGCGTGCTGCTGGGCGCCAGCCCGGAGCTGCTGCTGCGTAAAGAAGGACAGCACTTCAGCTCTCTGCCGCTGGCCGGCTCCGCCCGTCGCCAGCCGGACGATGTGCTGGACCGGGAAGCAGGCAACAGGCTGTTGGCCTCCGGCAAAGATCGCCACGAGCACGAGCTGGTGACCCAGGCGATGAAGAGCGTGCTGGGCCCGCGCAGCAGTCAGCTGTCGCTACCGGAGTCGCCGCAGCTGATTACCACCCCGACGCTCTGGCATCTGGCGACGCCGATCGCAGGCACCGCGCTGGCGGAAGAAAACGCCATGTCGCTGGCCTGTCTGCTGCACCCGACGCCGGCGCTGAGCGGTTTCCCGCATCAGGCGGCGAAGCGCCTGATTGCTGAACTGGAACCCTTCGATCGCCAGCTGTTCGGCGGCATCGTCGGCTGGTGCGATGACGAAGGCAACGGCGAGTGGGTGGTGACTATCCGCTGCGCGCGTCTGCAGCAGCGTACGCTGCGCCTGTTTGCCGGCGCGGGCATTGTTCCGGCCTCCTCGCCGCTGGGCGAATGGCGCGAAACCGGCGTCAAACTGACCACCATGCTTAACGTATTTGGCTTGAACTAAGAGGCAAGGATGATTGCATTTACCCGTTGGCCGGAAGAGTTTGCGGCCCGCTATCGTCAAAAAGGCTACTGGCAGGATCTGCCGTTAACCAATCTGATCACCCGTCACGCGGAAAACGACGCCGTGGCGATTATCGATGGCGAGCGGCAGATTAGCTACCGCCAGTTTAATCAGCTGGTGGACAACCTCGCCTGCTCGCTGCAGCGCCAGGGACTGAAGCGCGGGGAAACCGCGCTGGTGCAGTTGGGCAATGTCGCCGAGTTTTACATGACCTTCTTTGCGCTGCTGCGCATCGGCGTCGCGCCAGTGAACGCTTTGTTCAGCCACCAGCGCAGCGAACTTAACGCCTACGCTGCGCAGATTAAACCGGCGCTGCTGATTGCCGATCGCGAGCACGCGCTGTTTGCTGACGATAGCTTTCTCCACGCGTTTATCGCGGAACATCCTTCCCTGCGCGTCGCACTGTTGCGTAACGACGGCGGCGAGCGCGATCTGGCGACGGAGATTAACCGCCCGGCGGATAACTTTGTCGCCAATCCAACCCCTGCCGACGAAGTGGCCTTTTTCCAGCTCTCCGGCGGCAGCACCGGGACGCCGAAGCTTATCCCTCGCACCCATAACGATTACGACTACAGCATCCGCCGCAGCAACGAGATCTGCGGGATTAACGCTGAAACGCGCTACCTCAACGCGCTGCCGGCGGCGCATAACTATGCGATGAGTTCCCCGGGTTCGCTCGGCGTCTTCCTCGCCGGCGGGCGGGTGATCCTCGCCGCTGACCCGAGCGCCACGCTCTGTTTCCCGCTGATCGAAAAACATCAGATTAACGTCGCGTCGCTGGTGCCGCCGGCGGTCAGCCTGTGGCTGCAGGCGATTCACGAATGGGGCAGCAACGCCCAGTTGCAATCGCTGCAGCTGTTGCAGGTCGGCGGCGCGCGCCTGTCAGCGACCCTCGCCGCGCGCATTCCGGCGGAAATCGGCTGCCAGCTGCAGCAGGTGTTCGGCATGGCGGAGGGGCTGGTGAATTACACCCGCCTTAACGATAGCCCGGAGCGGATCATCAATACCCAGGGCTGTCCGATGTGCCCGGACGATGAAGTGTGGGTAGCGGATGCCGACGGCAACCCGCTGCCGCGCGGCGAAGTGGGCCGCCTGATGACCCGCGGGCCGTACACTTTCCGCGGCTACTACAACAGCCCGCAGCATAACGCGGAAGCCTTTGACGCCGAGGGGTTTTATTGCTCCGGCGATCTGATTTCGATCGACGAAGATGGGTATATCACCGTCCAGGGCCGGGAAAAAGATCAGATCAACCGCGGCGGCGAGAAGATCGCCGCTGAAGAGATCGAAAACCTGCTGCTGCGCCATGAGGCGGTGATCCACGCCGCGCTGGTCAGCATCGAAGACAATCTGCTGGGCGAGAAAAGCTGCGCTTATCTGGTGGTGACCTCGCCGCTGCGCGCCGTCGCCGTGCGCCGCTTCCTGCGCGAGCAGGGGGTGGCGGAATTTAAACTGCCGGACCGCGTGGAGTGCGTTGCCGCGCTGCCGCTGACGCCGGTGGGCAAAGTCGATAAAAAACAATTACGTCAGTGGCTGGCCGAAGGCAAGCTGGGCTGAAGGAGAACAGAGAATGGCAATCCCTAAATTACAGGCATATGCGCTGCCGGAAGCCAGCGATATCCCGGCGAACAAGGTCAACTGGGCCTTTGAGCCGTCGCGCGCCGCGCTGCTGATCCACGATATGCAGGAATATTTCCTCAACTTCTGGGGCGAAAACAGCGCGATGATGGAGAAAGTGGTGGCTAATATCGCCGCCCTGCGCGACTTCTGCAAACAGAACGGCATTCCGGTGTACTACACTGCCCAGCCGAAAGAGCAGAGCGATGAAGACCGTGCCCTGCTGAATGATATGTGGGGGCCGGGTCTGACCCGCTCGCCGGAGCAGCAGCAGGTGATTGCCGCGCTGGCGCCGGATGAAGACGATACCGTGCTGGTGAAATGGCGCTACAGCGCGTTTCATCGCTCGCCGCTGGAGGAGATGCTGAAAGAGACCGGTCGCGACCAGCTGATCATCACCGGCGTTTACGCCCATATCGGCTGCATGACCACCGCCACCGATGCTTTCATGCGCGATATCAAACCGTTCTTTGTCGCCGACGCGCTGGCAGATTTCAGCCGTGAAGAGCACCTGATGGCGCTGAAATACGTCGCCGGCCGCTCCGGCCGCGTGGTGATGACCGAAGAGCTGCTACCGCTCCCAGCCTCCAAAGCGGCGCTGCGCGCGCTAATTCTGCCGCTGCTCGACGAATCCGATGAACCGCTGGATGATGAAAACCTAATCGACTACGGTCTGGATTCGGTGCGGATGATGGCCCTGGCCGCCCGCTGGCGCAAAGTGCACGGCGATATCGACTTCGTGATGCTGGCGAAAAACCCGACCATCGACGCCTGGTGGGCGCTGCTCTCCCGCGAGGTGCACTAATGGCGGCGCTGGATTTTCGCGGTCAGACCGTGTGGGTGACCGGCGCAGGTAAAGGGATTGGCTATGCCACCGCGCTGGCTTTCGTCGAGGCCGGGGCCAACGTCACCGGTTTCGACCTCGCCTTTGACGGCGAAAGCTACCCGTTTGCCACCGAAACGCTGGACGTCGCCGATGCCGACCAGGTACGCGAGGCATGCAGCCGGCTGTTGGCGAACACCGAGCGTTTAGATGTGCTGGTGAACGCCGCCGGGATCCTGCGCATGGGCGCTACCGACCAGCTGAGCGCGGAAGACTGGCAGCAGACCTTCGCGGTCAACGTCGGCGGGGCGTTCAACCTGTTTCAGCAGACGATGGCCCAGTTCCGTCGCCAGCGGGGCGGGGCGATCGTCACCGTCGCCTCCGATGCTGCGCACACGCCGCGCATCGGCATGAGCGCCTATGGCGCCTCGAAGGCGGCGCTGAAAAGCCTGGCGCTGACCGTAGGCCTTGAGCTGGCGGGCAGCGGGGTGCGCTGTAATCTGGTGTCGCCGGGCTCCACCGATACCGATATGCAGCGCACCCTGTGGGTCAGCGACGATGCAGAGCAGCAGCGGATCCGCGGCTTCGGCGAGCAGTTTAAGCTCGGCATCCCGCTGGGTAAAATCGCCCGCCCGCAGGAGATCGCCAATACCATTCTGTTCCTCGCCTCTTCTCACGCCAGCCATATCACCCTGCAGGATATCGTGGTTGATGGCGGCTCGACGCTGGGGGCGTAAATGGCCTGGAAGCGAGAGCTTACGCTGGCGGCGCTGAACGCCAGCAGCGAAAATACCATGGTGGCGCATCTTGGCATCATCTACACCCGACTGGAAGAGGGGCTGCTGGAGGCGGAGATGCCGGTGGATGCGCGCACGCATCAGCCGTTTGGCCTGCTGCACGGCGGCGCTTCCGCGGCGCTGGCGGAGACGCTGGGCTCGATGGCCGGTTGGCTGATGACCGAAGAAGGGCAGTGCGTCGTCGGGACTGAGCTTAACGCCAGCCATCACCGGGCCGTCTCCAGCGGGAAAGTGCGCGGCGAGTGCCGTCCGCTGCATCTTGGCCGCCAGAGCCAGAGCTGGGAGATTGTGGTGTATGACGAGAAGGGGCGGCGCTGTTGCACCTGTCGTCTGGGCACCGCGGTGCTGGGCTAAGAAGCCGCTGTTTCCCCGGCTTGCGCTACGCTTAGCCGGGCTACGTATCGGCGCAATGGGGTAGCCCGGATAAGGCGCAGCGCGCCGCCATCCGGGAGTTTCCCTGCTCGCATTGCGCTTAGCAGGACTACGGATCTGTAGGTCGGGTAAGGCGTTAGCCGCCACCCGACAAAAAAAACGGCACCGTTCACGGTAACCCTTTCATTCATTTTCCTGCCTTAAGTGATCTCGCTAGCAATGTGAGACAAATCTCTGTGGGTGTACGGCATCTGCGATGTTTCGGTGTTGTTAAATTCTGCGTTGTGATCTAGAAACAAAATGTAACATCCTGATTACCCTACCGGTGGACCACAACAATGAATAATTCAGGGAAATACCTTATCTGGGCGCTGCTCTCCGTCATCGGAGCCTTCGCCCTCGGCTATATCGCTTTAAACCGGGGTGAGCAGATAAACGCGCTGTGGATTGTCGTCGCCGCGGTCTGCGTTTATTTGATCGCGTATCGTTTCTACGGCCTGTATATCGCTAAAACCGTGCTCGGCGTTGACCCGACGCGGATGACGCCCGCGGTGCGGCATAACGATGGCCTCGACTACGTTCCAACCGACAAAAAAGTGCTGTTCGGTCACCATTTTGCCGCCATTGCCGGCGCGGGGCCGCTGGTGGGCCCGGTGCTCGCCGCGCAGATGGGCTACCTGCCGGGGATGATCTGGATCCTCGCCGGCGTGGTGCTGGCTGGGGCGGTACAGGACTTTATGGTGCTGTTTGTTTCGACCCGCCGCGATGGCCGTTCGCTTGGCGAACTGGTTAAAGAGGAGATGGGACCGACCGCTGGCGTCCTGGCGCTGGTGGCCTGCTTTATGATCATGGTGATCATCCTCGCGGTCCTGGCGATGATTGTGGTGAAAGCGCTGACCCACAGTCCGTGGGGGACATACACCGTCGCCTTTACCATTCCGCTGGCGATCTTTATGGGCATCTACATCCGCTATCTGCGTCCGGGACGCATCGGCGAGGTGTCGGTGATAGGCCTGGTGATGCTGGTGTTCGCCATCATCTCCGGCGGCTGGGTGGCGGAAAGCCCGACCTGGGCGCCGTGGTTTGATTACACCGGCGTACAGCTGACCTGGATCCTGGTGGGCTACGGATTTGTGGCTGCGGTACTGCCGGTCTGGCTGCTGCTGGCCCCGCGCGATTATCTCTCCACCTTCCTGAAAATCGGCACCATCGTGGGGCTGGCGATTGGCATCCTGATTATGCGCCCGACCCTGACGATGCCGGCGCTGACCAAGTTCGTCGATGGTACCGGCCCGGTATGGACCGGCAACCTGTTCCCGTTCCTGTTTATCACCATCGCCTGCGGCGCGGTCTCCGGCTTCCATGCGCTGATCTCCTCCGGCACCACGCCGAAAATGTTGGCCAACGAAAGCCAGGCCTGCTTTATCGGCTACGGCGGCATGTTGATGGAATCCTTCGTCGCTATTATGGCGCTGGTGGCGGCCTGTATTATCGATCCGGGCGTCTACTTCGCGATGAACAGCCCGATGGCGGTGCTGGCGCCGGCGGGTACCACCGATGTCGTCGCCTCGGCAGCGCAGGTGGTGAGCGGCTGGGGCTTTAGCATTACGCCTGATACGCTGCATCAAATCGCCAGCGAGGTCGGCGAACAGTCGATTATCTCCCGCGCCGGCGGCGCGCCAACGCTGGCGGTGGGGATGGCCTACATCCTGCACGGCTCGCTGGGCGGGCTGATGGATGTCTCTTTCTGGTACCACTTCGCCATTCTGTTTGAGGCGCTGTTTATCCTGACGGCGGTTGACGCCGGCACCCGCGCGGCGCGCTTTATGCTGCAGGATCTGCTGGGCGTGATTAGCCCGGGGCTGAAAAAAACCAGCTCGCTACCGGCCAACCTGCTGGCGACCGCGCTGTGCGTGCTGGCTTGGGGCTACTTCCTGCATCAGGGGGTGGTCGATCCGCTGGGCGGGATTAACACCCTATGGCCGCTGTTCGGTATTGCCAACCAGATGCTGGCGGGGATGGCGCTGATGCTCTGCGCGGTGGTCCTGTTCAAGATGAAACGCCAGCGCTATGCGTGGGTGGCGCTGCTGCCGACCAGCTGGCTGCTGATCTGTACGTTGACCGCCGGCTGGCAGAAGTCGTTTAGCCCGGATACCAAAGTCGGTTTCCTGGCGATCGCTAATAAATTCCAGGTGATGATCGACAGCGGCAACATTCCGCCGCAATATACCGAATCACAGCTGGCGCAGCTGGTGTTTAACAACCGTCTCGATGCCGGACTGACTATCTTCTTTATGATTGTGGTGGTGGTGCTGGCGCTGTTCTCGATTAAAACCGCGCTGGCGGCGCTGAAAGAGGATAAACCGACGGCGAAAGAGACGCCGTATGAGCCAATGCCTGAAAACCTGGACGCGATTGAGACCCAGGCGAAAGGGGCGCATTAACCGGTGTGCCGGGTGGCGGCTTCGCCTTACCCGGCCTACATTTCCGATCCTCCCTCTCCCTTTGGGAGAGGCTCGGGGTGAGGGATACAAAAGAGAAATGACTTATGTTTGACACCCTCTCCAAAGCAGGAAAATATTTAGGCCAGGCCGCCAAAATGATGATCGGCGTGCCGGATTACGATAACTACGTCGAGCACATGCGAATAACCCACCCGGATCAGACGCCGATGACTTATGAAGAGTTCTTTCGCGAACGCCAGGACGCGCGCTACGGCGGCAAGGGCGGGGCGAAGTGCTGTTAACCCTCTTTCGGCAGATAGAGGCTGATCTGCTCCTGAGTACAGCCGTAAATCGCCGCCAGCTTCTCGCGGGTGCGCTTTTGCGGACGGGAGTCCAGCGCTTCCAGTTGTGACACCGCGGACTGGCTGATGCCAAGCTTTTCGGCTACCTCCTGCTGGGACATCCCGCGCAGGATGCGCCACGCGGCCTGCAGGCTGACGTTTTCTTTATGCATCACGTCGCATACTTCGCCCGGCAGCATGACGTTATCATAGATATCTGATTCATAAGGAATATCTTCCCAGTCGCTTTCATCCTCGTCGTCGTACTCCAGCAGAGCCAGGCGCATACGAAAGTAATCGCTGTAAGGAATGACGACATACTGGTCTTTTCCTTCTTCATCCTTGATGTACTGAATAGTCATATTCGGTATCTTCCTCATGAAGGTAGGTGGTGGTGGTTCGGCGTTTAACCGCCACGACGTAGCAGGTATCGCCCGGCGGATCCCCAAAGGTGTAGATGACTCTGTAATCACCTAATCGCAGCCGGTAGTGGTTTTCGGGAGAGGACAATTTTTTGATATCCGAGATAGGTGAAGCTTTATCATCCATCTTCTCCAGCCTGGATTTAATGCGGCTCTTATACCGAGTATCGATTTTAGAAAATTGCTTATCTGCCGTTTTTGACCAGACAATTTTCATCCGTACCTCCACTGTACGCCCACACAAAATATAAGGAAATAATAAGACTATTAGATAAATTCCGAATTTCTTATGGGGTACTGTAGAGCGGAGAAAAAACGCAGGTAAGAGGCAAAACGCAACCCGTCGAGGCGGCGCGGAAAGGCCTCTGCCGGGCGACAGAGGCTTGCAGAAAATGTGCGATCAGGCGTTCAATCCGCCATCCACGTCCAGCCCCGTACCGGAGATCTGCCCGGCGGCCGGGCTGGCGAGGAAGGTGACCGCCGCGGCGATGTCTTCCGGCTGGCCGTAGTGGCCGACCGCAATCATCTGGCGCTGGGCTTCCGCCTGTTCTCCGTCTTCCGGGTTCATATCGCTGTTGGTCGGCCCTGGATGGACAAGGTTAACGGTGATCCCGCGAGGGCCTAAATCACGCGCCAGGCCACGGGTCAGGGCGTTGAGGGCGGACTTGGTCATGGCGTAAACCGAGATGCCCGGCATGGCCACGCGGTTAGCCAGACAGCTGCCGATGTTGATGATTCGTCCGCCATCGGCCATATGCACCAGCGCTTCCTGGGTGGCGATGACCACTCCACGGATATTGACGTTGATAAGCGCGTCAATGTCCGCCAGCGTCATGGATTCCAGTGGACCGCCGCGGGCTATTCCGGCGTTGTTGACCAGAATGTCCAGCCCGCCGAGGGACCGGGCCGCATGGGTGACGGCATCCTGAATCGCCTGCGCGCTGGCGCTGTCGGCCTGTAGCGCTTCGCCGTACCGACCCAGGGCCTTTATTTCATCGGCGACCGCCTGGGCTTTATCGACCGATTTTTCATACGTAATAACCACATCGGCGCCGGCGCGCGCCAGCGACAGCGCGATTGCGCGACCCAACCCACGGCTGGCGCCGGTAACCAGCGCCTTCTTACCTGTTAAATCGATCTGCATGATGACCTCGTTGCGAGAGTGGTGAGCATCATCATTAGGTATAGACGGTCGGGGTGATTAACGGCTGAAGTATTCCACCTTCTCAAACGCCGCGCGCAGAACCTCAGGGGTTAACGTCACCGGTAAATAGTGAATCGACTCGCCCGGGCGCAGGGTATGGGCAATGACCCGGTCCAGCTCTGCGCGGTTATTGATATCGACTTCCAGCGCCGCCAGGGTGGTCGGCAGGTTAAAGCGCTGATACGCCTGCACTAACTGCGCCAGCACATCGTCCTGACCAAGCAGGGCGCTCTGTACCAGAATGCCGTAGGCCACTTTGGTACCGTGGAGGAATTTATCCGTCTGCGGCAGCACCGTCAGTCCGTTGTGCACCGCATGGGCGGCGGCGACCCGGGTGTAACGTTCCCCCAGCCCGCCAACCATCCCGCCGCCGGCGATAATCGCCTCCACCACATCGCGAAACGCCTGGGTCAGATCGCCGCGGCGCTGGTCCGCCAGCGCCGTTTCGCTGCTGGCCAGCAGCACGTCGCGGATCGCCAGCGCGCCGTTAATCCCCAGCCGCACGGTGAGCGGCAGCGCCTTCGGCTGCGGCGCCAGCACCACGGCCTCATACCATTTGGCTAAGGTGTCGCCAATGCCCGCCAGCAGGTACTCCGCCGGGGCGTTGAGAATGATGCGCGGTTCGACCAGCACCAGGAAGTTGGCGTCATCGAAGATCTCAAAATTCAGGGCCTGTCCGGCGTCGCTATACCACACCGACAGCGGCGTCCACGCCGCGCAGGTGGCGGCGATAGTCGGGATGGCCACCAGCGGTACCCCCAGGCGGCGGGCGAGCACTTTCGCGCTGTCGAGCAGCGCGCCGCCGCCGACGCCAATCACTACCGCCCGATCGTCACCGGAGGCCTGCACCAGCCCCGCCACGTCGCGTTCGCTGCAGTGGCCGGTAAAGCGGATCTTTTTCGCCTCCGGCAGGTGGAAGGCCGCCGGCAGAAAAGGTTCGGCGCCGGCCAGAGCGCGCTCGCCATAGACCCACACCGCTCGCGAGAGCTGGTCGGCGTTAAAAAAATCGCTCAGCCGCTCAAGGCTGCCAGGATGGGAGAAATAGTTGGCCGGGCCGGGCACGACGCGGATATCGCTGTTGCTCATGGAAGCTGTCCTTATGGGTGTTGGGCTAACCTGATGTTATGTCTGGACATCCAGATGGCTAATATTATTTCGTTGTATCTTATGCTTTTTACGCAGTTGTCAGCCAGCGGCGGCTATGAAAAATTCGTTAAATCAGAAGATTAATTGCCGCACGGGAGCAGTGATGAGCGCGAATCGCCTTGAGATGCATAACATTAGCCTGGCCTTCTCCGGCTTTCAGGCGCTGAACAAGGTGGACTTTACCCTCCATGGCGGGTCGGTGCATGCCCTGACCGGGGCCAACGGCGCGGGTAAGTCGACGCTGATGGCCGTGCTGTGCGGCACCCACGCCCACTATGAGGGCGAAGTGACGATCAACAACCTGCCGGTCATCATTCGTTCGCCGCGGGATGCTAAACAGCTGGGGATCCACCTGGTGCAGCAGGAGGTGGACGTGGCGCTGGTGCCGGGCCTGAGCATTGCCGAAAACATTATGCTGGACAGGCTGGCGGAGCCGGGCATGACCTTCCGCTGGTCGCGGGTTCGGCAGCTGGCGCGCGAGGCGCTGGCGCAGCTGGATGTGGCGCTGGACGTCCGGCGCTCCATTGACAGCTGCACGCTCGCCGAAAAACAGCAAATCCTGTTGGCCCGCGCCCTGTCGCACCATTGCCGCTTTTTGATCCTCGATGAACCCACCGCGCCGTTGGATCAGCATGAAAGTGAGCGTCTGTTTGCGGTAGTACGCCGTCTGCAGCATCAGGGGATCGGGGTGGTGTTTATTTCGCATCGTATCCATGAGCTGAAGGCGATCTGCGACACCCTGACGGTGCTGCGCGACGGGCGGCTGATTGAGAGCGGCCCGATGGCGCCGCTGAGCGGCGAACAGATCGTCGAAAAGATGCTGGGCCACGAGCTGAGCGATATCTTCCCGCCGCCGCGCCCGCCGCACGGCGAAGAGGTGCTGTTGCAGGTTGACGGTCTGCATGATGAGGCGTTGCTGCAGGATATTTCGCTGCGCCTGCGGAAGGGGGAAATTCTGGGTATCGCCGGGCTGGCCGGCGCGGGCAAAACCGAGCTGTGCAAAGCGCTGTTCGGCGCCAGCAAAAGCCGGGTGCAGCGTGGCGAGCTGAACGGCCAGCCGTGGCGACCGCGCGATCCGGCCGACTCGGTGGGGCGCGGCCTGGCGCTGGTCCCGGAGGAGCGACGCAAAGAGGGCATTTTCATTGAAGAGCCGATCGCGATGAACCTGGCGGTCAGCGCCGATAACAGCTTTTCGCGCTGGAGCCTGTTTGGCCATCGGCAGGCCTGGCGCTGGGCGGAGGAGGTGATTGCCCGCCTCGGCGTGCGCGCTACCGGTCCCGGTCAGACGCTGCGCCGTCTTTCTGGCGGCAACCAGCAGAAGGTGGCCATTGGCAAATGGCTGCGCGGTGATGCCAACGTTTTGATTTTTGACGAACCGACCAAAGGGGTCGATGTGAAAGCGAAAACCGATCTGTTCATGCTGATCGATGGTCTGGCGCGGGAAGGCAAAGGGGTGATTTATGCCTCGGGTGAATTCGCCGAGCTGGTCGGTTTATGCGACCGCATCTGCGTACTGTGGGACGGACGGATCGTAGCGGAGATCCCCGGCGCGGAAGCCCGGGAAGAGACACTGCTTTATTATTCAACCGGAGGAGCGGCAGCGTGAGCAAGGCCCTGGCAGTAAACGCGACGGTATCGGGCCGTCAGCGATTTTTTGATTTTCTCTATAAGTGGGGCATGTTGCTGACCGTGGTGCTGCTGGTGGCGGTCTTTGGCCTCGCCTCGGACAACTTCCTTGACCCGTTCAACATCATCAACATTCTGCGCTCGATTGCCATCGTGACGGTGATTGCCATTGGGGTGTCGATTTCCCTCACCATCGGCGGCTTCGATCTGTCCGTCGGATCGACGGCATCGCTGGCTAACGCGCTGGTGATTTCCCTGTTTGTCTGGCATGGCCTGGGGACCACCGAAGCGATTCTGATAACCCTCGCGCTCTGCACCCTGGTGGGGCTGTTTAACGCCTTTCTGATCGTGGTGCTGCGCATTCCTGACATGCTCGCCACCCTGGCCAGCCTGTTTGTGATTCAGGGCGTGGCAATGACCTACAGCTACGGTGGGTCGATTACCGAAAACATGGTTCTGCCGAGCGGCGAGATGGCGGAGGGTACTATCCCGGCGGCCTTTGGCGCGCTGGGGCAGGTGCCGACCATCGTCATTATCATGCTGGTGGTGACGCTGATCGCCCAGCTGGCGCTGTCGTTCACTACCCACGGACGGCGGATGTACGCCATCGGCGGCAACCCGGAGGCGGCGCGGCTCTCCGGCCTGCGGATCACGCGTTACAAAGTCGCAGCATACGTGATTGCCTCGCTGCTGGCCGGGCTCGGCGGCATTCTGCTGGCCTCGCGTATCGGATCCTCGCAGGTCAACGCCGGCGGCGGCTATCTGATGGACGCGGTGGCGGCGGCCTGGATCGGCTTTTCGCTGGCGGGCTCCGGTAAACCGAACGCCCTGGGGACGCTGGTGGGGGCGGTGATCCTCGGCGTGCTCTCCAACGGGCTGGTGATGCTCTCGGTGCCGTATTACGCGATGGACATTATTAAAGGGTTGGTGCTGGCTGGCGCGCTGGCACTGACCTATTTTCAGCGCCGTACTTAACATTTTACAGGGTAAACCGCATGAAAAAGATCGCACTCTCTCTGATGACGCTGGGTCTGTTGCAGTCGACGGCGGCGCTGGCCACCGCCCCGACGCCGGTGCCGGCGGCGATTGCCGAACACAACGGCCCGATCCGCATTGCCGTGATCCGCAACCTCGGGTCTGACGATAACACCACCCAGTTTGTCGCCGGGGCGCTGCAGGAAGGCAAAAAGCTCGGTTTCAAAATCAGCACCTTCCTGAGCAACGGCGATGACGCCAAATTCCAGGACTTCGTCAACCAGGCCATCAGCCAGAAATACGATGGCATTATTCTCTCTCAGGGGCGTGACCCGTATTCCACCGCCCTGGTGAAGAAGGCGGTGGACGCCGGGATCAAAGTGGCGGTGTTCGATACCGCGGTAAGCGGTGAGATCCCCGGGGTGACGGTCAGTCAGCAGGATGATGCCTCACTGACCGAGCTCTCTTTTGGCCAGCTGGTGAAAGATTTCAACGGCAAGGCCAACATCGTCAAGCTGTGGGTGGCGGGCTTCCCGCCGATGGAGCGCCGTCAGGCGGCTTACCAGACGCTGCTGAAGCAAAATCCGGGGATTAAAGAGCTGGAGTCGATCGGCGCCGTGTCATCCGATGTGCAGGGCGACACTGCCAACAAGGTGGGGGCGATCCTCGCCAAGTATCCGAAAGGAAAAATTGACGCGATCTGGGGCACCTGGGATGCCTTTAGCCAGGGAGCCTATAAAGCGCTGAAAGAGAACGGCCGCACCGAGATCAAACTCTACAGCATTGATATTTCCAACCAGGATTTGCAGCTGATGCGCGAAGCCGGCAGCCCGTGGAAGGTGAGCGTGGCGGTGGATCCGAAGCTTATCGGCGCGACCAACGTGCGGCTGATCGCCAACAAGATCGCCGGCGAGCCGACGCCAGCCACCTACGACTTCAAGGCGGCAGCGATTCCCCAGGCGCTGCTGGCGGCCCAGCCGGGAGCGGTAAACGTGGCGTCGCTGGGGAAAATTATCCCTGGCTGGGGCCAGACCGAAGACTTTATCGCGCCGTGGTTCGCGACGCTGGAAGCGAAGAACAAATAAAATCAAGCCGGGTGGCGGTGGGCGGCGGCCTGGTGCCCTCGCCCCGGCCCTCTCCGCAGGGAGAGGGGGAAAACCATGCCACCGGGCGAGAGGGATCCCCTATGTCAGCATTACCTTCCCCCGAATACAGCCGCAATATGCGGCTGATTGGCCATAGCGATCAGGGCGGTCGTCCGGACGGCGTGCAGCTGATGGTGCATCGCGGATTCGCCTATATCGGCCATATGGTGTCGCAGGGCTTTTCCGTGGTCGATGTTCGCGATCCGACCCGGCCCACCACCGTCAACTATATTGCCGCGCCGCCGGGCACCTGGAACGTGCATCTCCAGGCGCATGACGATCTGCTGCTGGTGATCAACGCCCGGGATCTGTTTGCCGACGCCCGTTTTGCTGATGAGAAGGTCTACTACACCCGCTCGGTGGGCGACACGGTCAGCGATGTGCAGGACAAGGGCTGGAGCGCCGGGCTGCGCATCTTTGATATTTCCACTCCCGCGCAGCCGCGGGAAATCAGTTTCCTGTCGCTTAACGGCATCGGTATTCACCGCATCTGGTACGTCGGCGGGCGCTGGGCGTATGTGTCCGCGCTGATCGACGGTTTTACCGACTACATCTTCCTGACCATCGATCTGGCCGATCCGCGTAAGCCCGAAGTAGCCGGGCGCTGGTGGTTGCCGGGGATGCACCAGGCGGGCGGTGAAACACCGGACTGGCCGCAGGGCAAACGCTATGCGCTGCATCACGCCATTATTGCCGGGGATACCGCCTACGGCAGCTGGCGCGACGGCGGCCTGACGCTGCTGGATGTCAAAGACCGTACCCAGCCGAGGCTGATTAGCCATCGCAACTGGAGCCCGCCGTTCGGCGGCGGAACGCATACCGCGCTGCCGCTGCCGGATCGTGACCTGCTGGTGGTGCTCGACGAAGCGGTGCTCGACAATCAGGAGGACGGTGAGAAGCTGATCTGGCTGTTTGATATCCGCGAGCCAACCAACCCGGTGAGCATCGCCACCTTCCCGCCGCCGGACGAAGCGGATTATGTGGCGAAAGGGGCGCATTTCGGCCCGCACAACCTGCATGAGAACCGGCCGGGGAGCTTTGTCAGCTCAACGCTGATTTTTGCCACGTATCAGAATGCCGGCGTGCGGGCTTACGACATTTCCAACCCGTACCGTCCGCTGGAGACCGGGGCGCTGGTGCCGGCTGCGCCTGAGAGAATGATGGATACCCGTCCCGGCCGCCCGCAGGTAATCCAGTCCTGTGACGTGTTTGTCGATGCGCAAGGCATTATCTACAGCACCGATTACAACGGCGGGCTATCGGTGATTGAGTATCTGGGGTGAGGGTAAGGTAAACGCAAAATTGTAATCGCATGTCTGCCGGGTGGCGGCTTTCGCCTTACCCGGCCTACGAAAGACTGCAAGATCAAACCGTTATGCGGCTATTTGTAGGCCCGCGCAAGCGCAGCGCCGCCGGGCAATCCCAGAAAATGGCACTTTTTTAGGGGGGGCTCCCTCTCCCTGTGGGAGAGGGTTGGGGTGAGGGAAACAGGCGCACTCAGCTGTACTGGCGTACCCGCGCCAGCAGCTCGTCGACGCTGTCGATACGCTCGGCCAGCACGATCAGCGCTCTGCCCAGGGTAATGGCGTGGCGCAGGCACTCATGACGCATGGCGTCGTCCTGGATAGTGTCGATATCCGCGACGTGCGACAGTCCGACGCTGCGGCGGATCAGTTCGCTGCCGCAGAAGCCGACCGCGTCCGCCCACACCTTTTTCAGAAAGGCGGAGGCATAGCCGGGGTAAGCCAGCGCCGCGTCGCGGGTTTTCTCCGCCGCCAGCGCCTGGAAGCGCTCGGCAAAGGTGGTCCACAGCTGGTGGATGTCGTTCAGCCGCTGCTCGCGCGCGGCGGCGGCATCGCGAATGCCGAGCTGGCCCGGCAGGCCGCAGTAGTTCAGCAGCAGGTTGCCGATGGCGGTGCCGATATCGAAGCCAATGGGGCCGAAGTAGCCGAACTCGGCGTCGATGGCCTTCAGGCTGCCTTCGGCAACGAAGATCGACCCGCTGTGGATATCGCCGTGCAGCAGCGCTTCCGCATGGGCAAAGAAACGGTGCTTCAGCGCCGCCACCGCCAGCTTAAGCTGAGCGTCGTCGCGCAGGGCGGCGACATCGGCCTCCAGCTCCGCCGGGTAGTTATTGCGCTCGTGGATCTGATACGGGTCGTTAAAGAACAGATCCTCGGTGATCTCGCACATCGCCGGGTTAATAAACTGCGCCACCTGCGCCTTTTTCTCGTGGGGATGGAGGTAGAAATCGCTGGTGTGAAACAGCACCTGCGCCAGATAGTCGCCAAGCTGGCGGGCCGCCTGGGGATAGTAGACGTTAGCGATAAGCTCTCCGCGCCAGATGCGGTGGTCGGAAAGATCTTCCATCACCATCACCGCCAGCTCGGGATCAAAGTGATGGATTTTTACCGTGTGCTGCGGGCTGTGCTGATAGTGGGCGATAAGAGTTTGCGCCTCCAGACGGGCGCGGTCGAGGGTCAGCGGCCAGGATTCGCCGACGCAGCGCACGTAGGGCAGAGCCTGTTTGACGATCGCCCGGCTGACGCCCTGGCGATCGAACACTTTAAACACCAGATTGAGGTTGCCATCGCCCACTTCCTGCGCGCTGACCAGCTCAGATGGGTTGTCGATGCCGGCGAACTGTTGCGCGTAAGCCACGGCATCGTGGGCGGTGAAGGTATGGTATTGCGACATTGCCTCGATCCTCGAATTCTGATTAAGCCGTTCAGACGTCTATACTTCTGGATTCCATCCTGACACAATGTGATACAACAACGCAACAGGGATTTAACGACATGCAGACATTACAGACCACCAGCCTGCGGGTGAGTGAAAATCAGCTTTTTATTCTCGACCAGCAGGCCTTGCCGCAGGAAACACGCTGGCTGGCGGCGGATAACGTTGCGCTGCTGGTGGACCATATTCATACCCTGCGGGTGCGCGGCGCGCCGCTGATTGGCCTGTCAGCCAGCCTGCTGCTGGCTCTGCTGGCCCAGCGCGGCCTGAACCGGGATGCACTCCAGCAGGCGCTGGAGACGCTGCGCGCGGCGCGGCCGACGGCGGTCAACCTGATGAATAATCTGGATCGCATGAAGCAGGCGCTGGCCCGGGAGGATTACCCGCAGGCGCTGGAAGCGGAAGCCTTGCGTCTGGTCGAAGAAGATAAACAGCTGTGCGACCGCATCGCTGAGGCGGGCAGTGCGCTGGTGAAGCCCGGCAGTCGACTGCTGACCCACTGCAACACCGGTGGCCTGGCGACCGCCGGGGTAGGGACCGCCCTGGGCGTTATCGCGCTGGCGCACCGGCAGGGAAAAGTGACCAACGTATGGGTTGATGAAACCCGGCCGCTGCTGCAGGGCGGTCGTTTAACCGCCTGGGAGCTGGGCGAGCTGGGCGTGCCCTATCAGCTGATCGCCGATTCAATGGCCGCCAGCCTGATGGCGCAGGGGCAGGTGGATGCGGTGTGGGTCGGCGCCGACCGTATCGCCGCCAACGGCGACGTGGCGAATAAAATCGGCACCTATTCTCTGGCGGTTTTGGCCCATTATCACCAGATCCCGTTTTACGTCGCTGCCCCGCAGACCACCTTCGACCGCCATTGCCCGAACGGGGCGGCGATCCCCATTGAGCAGCGCGCGGCGGCGGAAGTGACCGGAGTGGCGGGCAGCTTCGGCGCGGTACAGTGGGCGCCGACGGGGGCCGCCGTTTACAATCCGGCGTTCGACGTCACGCCTGCTGGGCTGATAAGCGGCTGGGTGCTGGACAGCGGGGTGGTCACCCCGGCGCAGGTCGCCGCCGGAGCGTTTGCGCCGGACAACGGATAACGGACGTCGTGCCGGGCCTGGAAAAAAAGGTTTTCCCGGGCCCGGACAAACACCGCGCCGCTACGGCAGGACCATGGCTACCGCCGGGGCGGATGATCGGTCGATACGCTGACCCAGCGCGGTAATAGCCGCCTTGAAGGGACACAGCGTACCGACGTCGGTCTGACGGCAGCCCGGCTGATGCCACTCCTGACGCAGCATCGGGTGCTGCGCGTCCGGCGTCTGCAGACGACGCAGGTCGTCGAGGCCCTGGGCCTGGAAATAGACCCGCAGATAGCGTTCTCCGCTCTTCGCGTTGCGCCAGCGCTCCAGCACCAGGCTACTGCCCGGCGGGATATTTCCCCGGCTGTAGCCCGGCAGCTGCCAGCTAAAGTTCATCAGCGTGCGCACCATGGCGATATTGGTGTCATGGGCCACCAGCAGCAGCCAGCGTACGTTCGGATTCGCCTCCGGTTTGACGCCATCGAGCATAGCGTTGAGCAGCACCGACCCGCGTTTTTGCGCGGTATACAACACATCGTTACTCAGATCGTAGTTTTCCGTTAACAGCGGCAGCAGGGCGGTGATCTGCCTGGCCTGGGTGATCTTGCCCCACGCCAGCTGGCTGAGAGGCAGGTTTTCACTCCAGCCGAGACGCAGCGTCTCCACCATATTGGCCATCACGCTCAGTCCGCTAATGGTGGTCTTCCCACTTTTGCTCTGCTCGACCTGCCACGGGGTATCGAAGATCGGGCAGGGCTTATCGGCCTGACAAACCGCCTGTTTCAATAGCTGGATGGTCGGCGCCAGCGCCTGCCGACGCTGCGCCAGATCCCCGGCCTTCTCTTTCACCGCCGCCAGCTGGCGGGCGGGGTCGGTTTGCGTGGCGGCGAACTTGTCGGTCTGAAACAGGGGATCGGCATCCCCGCTGACATAATGGATAGCGACGCCGCAGCCGGGGAAGGCGCCATCCACCAGCGCCTGGGCGGTCGCTCGCGTCCGCTGCAGCGGGCTGGCGCGCACGTATATCGACTCCGCCGTCGGGCATCCGGCCTGCAGCAGGCCGAGCTGGCGGTAATGCTGGCCTTCCGCACGCCCTTTGTTGACCACGGCGGCATAGCCATGGCCGGTGAGCTCCCCGTCATGGGTGGTCCACTCGGTCCACGGTCGTCCGGTGGCGGCCTCGATGGCTTCCCGGTTGCCGGCCGTCGGCGGACGAATACCGTGGCGGCTGAGCTCGACCACTTTCTCCAGCTGCCAGTCCGCGGCGGCGGCAGATTGCAGCGCCAGCAGCGGCAGCGCGCAGGCGATAAACAGGCGTAACAGCCCCTGATGTCTTGCAGGCATCATATCTTCTTCCTTATTCGTTAATCGGTTATGAGGAGAACGAGGTCTGCCGTTCGACGGCATGGCGCCGGGCGACGATGGCGGCAGTGGTAAAACAGAGTAGCGCGGAACCCAGACCGGTACCCACCCAGAACATCGCCAACGTGCTGAAATCATACAGCGTTTTGCCGTTTTCAAGGATAGCCGTTTTATCAATAATGATCCCGGTGAGAAACTCGCCCAGGCCGGCGCCGGCGTAGCTGGCGATGCCGATGGTGCCGAGCGCGGCTCCGGCGGCCTTGCGCGAAGAGATATCGACGGCGATCAGCCCGCCGAGGAAGCAGGTCAGAGCGCCAATGGTGGCCCCGAAGATAATCATCGCCAGAATATCAGTGTAGTAATTGTGCGGCGACCAGAGCATCAGGGCGAAGCCGGCGGTGTTCAGCAGGCTGATGAATCCGGCCATCACGCTGCGGTTGCGCGGGAAAAAGCGGTCGGAGAGCATGCCGGCGATGATGGTCCCGGCGATGCCGGCGATAGCGTTGACGCCGATAATCCCGGACGCCTCCAGCGTGGAATAAGCTTTATCCTGCTCGAGAAAGAAGATCCCCCATGAGTTGACGGCGTAGCGGTCGATGTACATAAAGGCGGAGGCGAGGGCGAGGGTCCACAGCGCCGGGTTGCGCAGCGCCAGCAGCTGGTTTTTAAACACCGAGCCGCGGGCTTCGACCTCCTCCTGCGGTTCATCGCGGATGACGTTGATGGACGGGAAGCCGCTGCTCTGCGGCGAATCGTGCATGAACAGCACCAGCAGCACCACGCCGGCGGCGCCGAGCGCGGCGGTGGACAGGTAGCCCATCTGCCAGCCAAACCCGGCGATCACCGCGGCGATCACCATATAGGTCACCGCCTCGCCGATATTATGCGCCGTCGACCAGATGCCATAGAAGGTGCCGCGCTCCTTAACGCCGTACCAGCGCGCCAGCGAGACCGCGCAGGGGCCGACGCCCATCGACTGCGCCCAGCCGTTGATCCCCCAGAAGATGGCCAGCAGCAGGGCGTTGGTGGTCATCCCCATCATCAGGTTCATCCCGGCGCTGAGCAATAAACCGAGGCTCATATAGCGCACCACGTTGGCGTGATCGGCGATAAAACCATTGACCAGTTTGCCGATGGCGTAGCTGAAGAACAGGGTAGAGCCGATCATGCCGAGCTCCGTCGGGGTGATCCCCAGCTCCACCAGCGCGCTTTTGGCGACGGTGAAGGATAACCGGCAGACGTAAAAGGTGACGTAGGCCAGGGTCATGGCGATAAAGGTTTGCCAGCGCACCCGGCGAAAACGGTGTTCATCAAACGCGGCGCCCGCTTTCGGCGGCGACGCCCGGAAAAAAGCGATAATTCCAGACATAGGTGGTTCTCCGCAGGTCGGAGGCCTGACTGATTGATGTGGTTCGTCCGTGAATGAAGTTATCGTTACTGTGTAGAGTACATAATCAGAAATAGCCTGACCCGTAAGGGTTAATGTAATGGTTGTGGGATCATCTTTTTCAGCTGCGGGTAGAGCGTTGGGCTGGCCAGCAGCAGCGGATTGCCGCGCTGGATCCCCTCCTGCGCCAGAAAATCGTTGCTGGCGCCGCCCGCTTCGCGCATCAGCACCAGCCCCGGCAGGGCGTCCCACGGGTTCATGTGCGGCTCGTAGTAGCCAATCAACCGGCCCGCCGCCGCCCAGGCGCTCATCAACGCCCCGGAGCCGTTGCGGATAAACATGCCGCCGTCGCTGAGCAGCGCCTGCAGAAACGGCAGAAAGTCCGCCGGGGTGACGCGATGCGAGGTGCCGACGCCCATCACGCCCTCTTTGACCATCGTCGCGGGGTGCGGACGGATCGGAGCGTCGTTGAGCCAGGCGCCATGGCCCCGCAGGGCGTGAAACAGCTCGCGATGGTTGGGGTCGTAGACCACGCCGATGACCGGTTCGCCGTCGGCGACGATCGCCAGCGACAGGCACCAGGTGTGCAGGCCGTTGAGGAAACAGCTGGTGCCATCGATGGGGTCGACCACCCACAGCACTCGCGCGTCGGGCAGGCGGGCGCCGCTCTCTTCGCCGAGAAAACCATCCTCCGGAAACGCGCTCTGAATGCGCTGTTTGACAAAGGCCTCCACCCGCTTATCGGCCACGCTGACCACATCCTGCAGGTCGTCGCCCTTATGGTCGACGGTCAACGCCTCGCGCTGTTGATAGTATTCAAACGCCAGCTCAGCCCCCGCTTTCGCCAGCTCGCAGGCCAGACGGTAGCGGGCCTGTAGCGCTTCTGATTCCTGAGATTGCATAGTGACTCCCTATTTTGCACACGTGTGCATTTTGCGTGAAAAAAACAGCCCCGAAGGGCCGAATGAGTGTGGCCGGGTTTCGCAGAAGATTCTGTGATCGCTCCAGCATAAAATGATTTTTTCATTTCGTGCTATGACGAATAATTAGTTTCACCGGCACTTCGCGATGGCGCGAGGGCAGGCTGAAGCGGGCGATCCGCGTCATTAACAAATCCACCGCGTGGTGGGCCAGCAGGGCGGTATTCTGCTGAACGGTGGTGAGCTGATAGGGCTGCCAGTCCGCCTGCGGGATATCGTCAAAGCCGACGATGGCCGGCAGCGGGGCGGCGGCGTCCCGCAGGCCGTCCTGGGCGCCCAGCGCCAGCATATCGGTGGCGCAAAACAGCGCCTGCATCCCGGGGTTTTCAGCAACCAATTCTCTGGCAGCCTGGTAGCCGGCCTGATAGCCGCCGCCGTCGCAGAAGCGGCTGCTCACCGCCATATCCGACGTCCGGGCGATAAAAGCCTCATAGCGCTGGCGGGTGCTGAAGTTCTCGCGATTTTCGCCAATAAAGCCAACCTGCCGCCAGCCTCGGCGACTGAACAGATCCGCCACCAGCTTCGCTCCCTGGGCGTTATCGCTGCACACCCGATCGCAGCCGGCGAGGTCCGCATGGCGGTTGATCAGGGTGACAGGGATCTTGCGCGCCAGATACTCCTCCGCCAGCGACAGCGGCGGCGCGCCGGAGGTGATGATCACCCCGGCGACGTGATAGCTCAGCAGTTGTTTAAGCGAGGGGGCGAGCTGCTGCGGATCGTCAGCGTTCATCAGCAGCGGCATAAAGCCATTGAGCGCCAGCTGATGGACCAGCGGCGCCAGCAGTTTGCTGCGAAACGGGTTGTCGAAACCGGCGGTGACGATGCCGATAAAATTACTGCTGCCGGTGATCATCGTCCGGGCGATGATATTCACCTGATAGCCCAGGGCTTCCGCGGCGCTCAGCACCTTCTGCCGGGTCTTCTCCGACACCGAGGCGCCGGGGGTGAAGGTGCGGGAGACCGCCGAGCGCGAGACCCCGGCCAGTCTGGCCACGTCCTCGGCCTTAATCCATTTTTTATCGCTCATCGTCGTTTCGCGCCGTCTGTTTTCCAGGAGGCCGACGCCCGGGCGGGCGTCGGTCACGCACACTGCCTGAAAAGGTATCACAGAAAGGCGTCGTCGCGCAGCGCCTTGCGCCCTATACCGGGTAGCGGATGTGCTCCACCTCACGCTGCAAAATCACCCTGCCGTGGCGAATGGAGGTCAGCACCCGTGCCTGACGACGGACGGCCTCGTAGTCGTTTTCCGCATCGAGGATCAGCAGGTTCGCCGGGCGGCCTTCGGCGAGGCCGTAGTTATCGCCCAGACACAGCGCCCGGGCGCTGTTGTCGGTGACAAAGTCGAGACAGCGCTGCAGATCGTCATAGCCGAGCATATGGCAGATGTGCAGTCCGGCATCCAGAATGCGCAGGATATTGCCGTTCCCCAGCGGGTACCACGGATCCTGAATCGAGTCCTGGGCAAAGCAGACGTTGATGCCGGCGCGATCCAGCTCCGCCACCCGGGTGACGCCGCGCCGTTTCGGCCAGCTGTCAAACCGGCCCTGCAGATGAATGCTTTCGGTCGGGCAGGAGATGAAGTTGATGCCCGAGGCTTTCAGCAGGCGAAACAGCTTTGAGCAGTAGGCGTTATCATAAGAGCCCATCGCGCAGGTGTGGCTGGCGGTGACCTGGGCCCCCATGCCGCGCACCCGCGCCTCCTCCGCCAGTACTTCAAGGAAACGCGATTGCGGATCGTCGATTTCATCGCAGTGGACATCCACCAGGCGGCCGTAACGCTGGGCGAGGTCCATCAAAAACATCACCGAGCTGACCCCTTTGTCGCGGGTGTTCTCATAGTGCGGAATGCCGCCCACCACGTCGGCGCCCATCTCGATGGCGCGCGTCATCAGCTCCCGGCCGTTGGGATACGATTCGATTCCCTCCTGCGGAAAGGCGACAATCTGCAGATCGATGAGATCGGCGGCCTCTTGTTTCACCGCCAGCAGCGCCTTCAGGGCCGACAGCGACGGATCGGTGACATCCACATGGGTCCGGACGTGCTGGACGCCGAAGTCGCGCAGCATGCCGATGGTTTTCAGCGCCCGCTGGCGGGTGTCCTCCGGGGTAATGCTCGCTTTGCGCTGGCTCCAGCGGGTGATGCCTTCAAACAGGGTGCCGCTGCGGTTCCACTCCGGCTCGCCCGCGGTGAGGGTGGCGTCAAGATGGATATGCGGCTCGACGAAGGGCGGGATCGCCAGCCGGCCCTGGGCGTCGATATCCCCTGCGTCGGCAGTCTGCATCGCGGCCTGGGCGGTGATGCGGTGAATCATCCCGTCCTGCAGGTCAAGAGTAAACAGCGCCTCCTGGCGGCGCAGGCGAGCGTTAATAATTTTCATGGTGGGTCCTGTAAATGGTTTTGCGATAAACGCCAGATCACCAGCGCGACCGAGGCGTTGAGATGAAACTGAGGATGGCTGACCGGGTAGCCGGTCAGTTTTTCAATGCGCTGGATGCGCTGATGCAACGTGTTGCGATGGAGACCCAGCCGGTCGGCGGCCCGCACCACGTTGCCGTTCTCCTGCAGCAGCGTCTCGAGGGTCTCCAGCAGCAGCCACGGCGCTTTACGGCCCGGCTCGATCAGGCAGCCGAGGGTGTCGTGCATAAAATCGTTGAGCAGCGCCGGGTCGCTGACCGCGGACAGCAGTTTGATAAACCCCAGCTGCTGATAGTCGCTGATGCGCTGGGTTGGCCGCAGGGTATCGCACAGATCCAGCGCCTGGCGCGCCTGCGACAGCGCCCGCGGGTAACCCTGCAGCTGCCTGACCGGCGCGGAGAGGCCGCAGAGCAGCGACAAACTCTCCTCTCCGTCCGCCAGCGCCTGCAGCCACTGCTGTAGCCATTTTTTCTGCTGAAAGCCTTCCCCCTCCTCATCCGGCAGCAGGAAAAGGAACATGTTGCTGCGCTCCAGCAGCGGAAAGGAATTGCCCTGCTGGTTGAGCTGCTGCTGCAGCTGCTGACGTACGCTGCGGTGGGCCTGCAGTAGCCAGGCTTCGGCCTGCTCGGGCGGGAACTGGCGAAACAGGCGGGACAGCCCCTCCAGACGCAGCGCCGCCAGCCGCAGCGGACGGGTAAAATCGAGCTGCTGATGGAGGGCGCGCTGGTGGAGCATCTGCAGGTCCGGATAGTCGCCGGTGACCAGCTGCATCAGAATGTCGCGCTGCGACTGCAGGACGTTTTCGCTGCGGACCAGCGCGGTGCCGATGCGCTCGGTGACAATCACCATCTTCAGCAGGTAGGGCTGCTCGATCAGCGGCATGCCCAGCTCGTCGGCAAGGGCGATCAGCGTGGCGGGAATGGCGTGGATATAGGCCTCGCCGGTGAGGATCACCATCCCGGCGATGCCGCGCTGTTTGCCCTCCATCAGCAACTGGATCAGGTTGGCTTCATCCCGGGGATGGTTGATGCCGGTGATAAACACCAGCTCGCCGCCCATGATCCACTCGGCGATATGTTCATTTTCCGCCACATAGTACCAGCGTACGGCCCGCTGCAGCCCTTGCTTTCCCGCCCGCAGACGCAGGGCGGAGAGTCCCTCAAGGGCCAGCAGTTCGCTGACCGTCAGGCTCATGGCTCCTGCTCCGCGACGGCGGCAGGCTGGCGTTTGCTTAGCAGGGTCAGGACGATATAGACCAGCGCGGAGACGGTGATCCCCACCAGCGGCGCGATCCACGGTGACAGATAGGCCACCACCGCGCCGGCGGCGTAGGCGCCGAGTCCCAGCCAGTTAAAACGCGGCAGGCGGGCGTTCTGCAGCAGGGGATAGCGCCCGCTGCGGGCGAACCAGTAGTCGGCGAGGATCACCCCGCCGATGGGCGGAATAATACTGCCCAGCAGCACGAGGAAGGGGATCAGCATTTCGTACATCCCGCCAATGGCCAGCACAATGCCCACCCCGGCGGCGGCGAGGGTCAGCGTCCGGCGACGTTCGCTGCGCAGCAGATGGCAGGCGGCGGCGGAGACGTTATAGATGGTGGGGCCCTGGATGGTCAGCAGGTTGAGACAGAGCATGATCACCGCGGCCACCGACAGCCCCTGCAGGATCAGCACTTCAACGATATCGGCCTGTTGATAGACGATAGCGCACCAGGCGCCGGCGACGATCATCAGCCCGTTGCCGATGAGGAAGCTGCCCATGCTGGCGAGAATGGCGGTCCGGCTGGAGTTGGCCAGCCGGGTCCAGTTTGTCGCCTGGGTGGCGCCGCTGGCGAAAGTGCCGAAGACCATGGTGATGGCCGCCGACCAGCTCATGGTGTCGCTCGGCGCAATACGGGTCATCGCCTGCCAGCCGCCGGCGTGGTGCAGCGCCAGATACATGGAGACCATCAGCAGCACAAACATCAATGGCACCGACAGGCGCGACAGCGCGTCCAGTCCCTTGTAGCCCACCAGCGCGGTGAGGCAGAACAAAATGCCAAACAGCACCATCAACGGCTGGGTCAGCGCCTCGGGCAGGGCGAGGATCTTCACCAGCGAGATAGCGACCGTGGCGGTGCCCCAGGCGTACCAGCCCAGCTCGGCAAAACCAAGAATAAAATCGGCCAGCTTGCTGCCAATCTCCCCGAAGCAGAAGCGGCCCATCAGCACCGTATTCAGGCCGCTGCGCGCGGCGATCCAGCCCAGCGACGCGGCATAGAGAGCCAGCAAGGCGTTGCCGATGACGGCTATCCACAGCAGATTGACGATGGAAAAGGAGACGCCGAGTTTACCGCCGGCGAACATCGTGCCGGTGAAAAAGGTAAAGCTGAACAACACCATGGCGATGGAAAATACGCCTTTGCGTCCGGCGGCGGGCGCTTCGACGAGGGGAAAATCATTGCTGTTTGACATCCTGGAACCTCTGGCTGGTAGATGGGCGGTGATAGCCGGAAGTAGCAAGAGATGTGCCAGGAAAAACCGGGCACGGGGAATAGCGCGCGGTGTGCAACATGCACAGTTATTGAAGGATCCCGGAGGGGTAATGCCATTCTACTGTGCATCCTGCCAGGTTTTGCACCAGTCCAGGGCAGAGGAGGGCGGTGAGCGCATCCCTGGCGCCGGAGGAGAATTTTAGCCAGGACGATCCGCCTGTTTTTGGCCAGAGAGTAGTGGAGAATAGTGGTGTACCGAAAACGGTTGGTTAAATCACTGTGAATAAAGGTTATTTAATATGCTTTTATGATATAACCATTTGTCTTGTGTGTGTTTCCTGAAATATTGTCCCCTCCGGTTAGCGGTGTTAGTATCGGATAAATAGCCATTTAGACGGCTAAATAAATCATCGCTAACCTAAGGAACTGCTATGTGGCAAGAAAGACTCGCGCAACTGGTCACCACCTGTCATTGGATCGGCGCGAAAGGCTGGGCGCCGGCGACCGGCGGCAATATGTCGGTGCGTCAGGATGATACCTGGTGCTGGCTAAGCGAGTCGGGCCGCGACAAAGGCAGCCTGACAACCGAGGATTTTCTGCAGGTTGAGATCGCCACCAACCAGGCGCCTTCCGGACGGAAGCCGTCGGCCGAGACCGGTCTACACACCCTGGTGTATCGCCTGTTCCCGGAAGCCAACGTGGTGCTGCATGTGCATACCGTCAACGCCACTGTGCTGTCGCGCATCGAAAAAAGCGACACGCTGGCGCTGCAGGGGTATGAAATGCAGAAAACCCTTAGCGGGCAGCATAGCCATCTCGATACCGTTCCGATCGCCATCTTCGATAATGACCAGGATATTGACGCCCTGGCGGCGCGGATTGCCGATTATGCGCAAACGCGCCCGCTGCGCTACGGCTTTCTGCTGCGCGGCCACGGCCTGACCTGCTGGGGGAAAGATATTCAGGAGGCCCGCCGTCAACTGGAGGGGCTGGAGTTCCTGTTCGAGTGCGAGCTGATGCGCCGCCGCTACGAGCCCTGAGCCGGAGCAGGTATGGATTTTTATCTTGGTATCGATATTGGCACCTCGCGGGTGAAAGCGGTGCTGTTTGATCAGCATTTCACCGCCTGCGCCAGCGCCGCGGAAAACACCTCACCCCGCCTGTCGGCCAATGGCTACGCGGAACAGGATATGACCCAGCTGTGGCATTCGGTGCTGGCTATTCTGCGCCAGATTGCCCGCCACCCGGCGCTGCAGGCGGGGCGGCTGCGGGCTATCGGCCTCGCCGGGCAAGGGGAGGGGGTCTGGCTCAGCGATGAGCAGGGCGAACCGGTGGGCCCGGGGATCCTGTGGAGCGATACCCGCAGCCACGAGCTGATGAGCGACCTGCTGCGCCGACCCGGCTTCGACCGCCGCTATTTCGCCGATACCGGCACCCACCTGCAGCCCTGCAATACCAGCCTGCAGCTGTACTGGCTGAAACAGTATCAGCCGGCGCGGCTGGCGGCCGCGCGCTATCTGTTTTTCGCCAAGGACTGGATCCGCTTTCGCCTGACCGGCGTGGCGGCGCTGGAGCTGACGGACGCCAGCAGCTCGTTACTCAATCAGCAGACCGGCAGCTGGTCCTCGGTGGTGATGAACGAGATGGGGCTGAACGAACTGCTGCCGCTGTTTCCCCCGCTGCTGGCCCCGGATGCCCCGGCCGGCACGCTGAGCGACGCGGTGGCGGCGCTGACCGGGCTGCCCGCCGCGACGCCGGTGGCCGCCGGGGCGCTGGATGTCTGTAGCGCCGCGCTGGGCTGCGGCGCGGTCAACGAAGGGGATATCTACACGATCCTCGGCACCACCTGCTGCACCGGGATCGTCTGCCGCGGCCCGCAGACGGTGAACGAGGCGACGCGCTTTGTCACCCATACCGAAGCCGGACAGGTGATCTCCCTGTTTCCGATGCAGGCCGGTACGCCAAACATTGACTGGCTGCAGCAGCATATTTCGCTGGACGCCGATCTGGGGCGCCTGGAGCAGGCGATCGCGGCGGTGGAGCCAGGCAGCGGCGGCGTCTTCTGGCAGCCGTACCTCAATGGCGAACGTGCGCCGTTTTACAGCCCGGACGCGCGGGCCGGCTTTTTCGGCATTAGCCCGCACACCACCCGCGCCGAACTGCAGCGCGCGGTGTTTGAAGGACTGGCCTTCGCCATTGTCGATGCGCTGCAGGGTTATCCGCAGGGCGGCGAGCTGTATCTGACCGGCGGCGGCGCAGCCTCGGCGACCTGGCTGCAGATTATCGCCGACTGTACCGGACGCACGGTGGTCTCCAGCGCCTTTAACGAACTGAGCGCGCGCGGCGCGGCGATCCTGGCGGCCCGTAGCGTCGTGTCGCTGGCCGAGACGCCTCCGCTGGCGCAGACCCGCTATCAGCCGCGCCCTCAGGCGCATGCCCGCTACGCGGCGCTGTATCCCGTTTACCGCCTGCTGCGCGAGCAGATGCTGCCGGTATGGCAGGCCAGACAGGCCGCCCTTCAACCTCTTTCTCAGGACCTACAACCATGAAAATCGTTTTTACCGCCGAGCATGCTGGCGACCTTAGCGCCTTCCACCAGCTGGGCGAGCTGCTGGTGGAGGGGTGGGCGCTGGGCAAACCGAAACTCAGCGCCGGTCAGCTGATTGAGCTGGCCCACGACGCCGAGGTGCTGGTGACCAGCTATGATGAGGTGACGGACGCGGTGATGGCCGCCTGTCCACGCCTGCAGGTAATCGCCTGCACCCGCGCGAATCCGGTGAATATTGATACCCAGGCCGCCCAGGCGCGCGGCATCCGGGTGCTCTACACCCCGGGGCGCAATGCCGATGCCGCCGCGGAGCTGACGCTTGGCCTGATGCTCAGCCTGGCGCGCCATATTCCGCAATCCCATGCGGCGCTGAAGCGGGGGGAATTCACGCAGGCTGACAATGCCGCCGCCGCCACCCAGCAGGGTCTGCGGCGGGATGTGGTCTGGGACGTGAGCCCGGAAAGTCCCTATGAAGTGTTTAAAGGCACTGAACTGCGCAATAAAACGCTGGGGCTGGTGGGGTATGGCAACATTGGCCGCCGGGTGGCGCGTATCGCCCGGGCGTTCGGCATGGCGGTGTTGGTGGTGGATCCGTTCGTCGCCGCAGAGGATATCAATGAGCCAGGGCTACAGAAAACGACCCTGGAGGCGCTGTTCCGCGAGGCGGATATCGTCAGTCTGCACCTGAGCAGCGGGCCGCACAGCGACGGGCTGGTGAATGCCGCGCTGTTAAACAGCATGAAGCCCGGCGCGCTGCTGATCAATACCTCTCGCGCGGCGGTGGTCGACGAGGCAGCGCTGATTGATGCCCTGCGCCACGGCCCGCTGGGCGGCGCGGCGCTGGATGTCTATCACCGCGAACCGCTGTGGCGCGATCATCCTTTTGTCATCGAGTTCGATAACGTGATTATCACGCCGCATATCGCCGGAGCCACCCGGGAGAGTATCGCCAAACACACGGCGATGATTGCCGCCGATCTTCAGCGCTATGTCGCCGGGGAGCCGCTGCTGTACCAGTGGCGTTAAGCCGCTTGCGACGCCGCGTTCTGCAGCGGCGCGGGTCCATCGTCAGGGGCGATGGGCCGCCATAAAAGCCTGGGTCTGTTCCCAGTCCACTACCCCGGCATCCGATCCCATCCCGGTCGCCACCAGCGCGGCCACCGCCGAGGCGACGTCACACGCTGCTTTCACGCTGAGTCCGCGCGCCAGTGCGGCAATAAACCCGCCGCAGTAGCTGTCGCCGCAGCCGGTGGTATCCACCGCCTCGACCGGCCACGGCGCAATATGCTGCGGCCCGCCATCGCGGCCGATAAGCCAGGAGCCGTTCTCGCCGTCTTTCAGAATGCAGGTGCCCACGCCGAGCGCCAGGAAGAAGCGGCCGATGGCCTCCGGCTGCGTCTCTCCGGAGAGAAAGGCGGCTTCCTCCAGCGAAGGCATGAAATAATCCACCGACGGCAACAGGGGCCGCAGTAGTTCGAGGGTCTCTTCATTCGGGGCGATAAGGTCAAAGCTGGTGGTGACTCCGCGCGCTTTGGCCGCCTGCAACAGCCGCGCGCTCTGTCCCTGGTCCATTGCCGCCAGCAGCCCGGTCCCGCCGTGATGCAGGAAACGACAGTCAAGGACGGCGTCAAATTCCGCTTCACTGACAAACAGGGCGTCAGACGCGCCCCGGCAGTGCAGGGCCGGACGTTCGCCGTTGGGGCGAATCGGCAGGATCGTCGCCGAGGTCTCCTTCAGCGCGGTGCGCTGGATAAGCGAGCAGTCGATGCCCAGCCGGGCATAGCTGGCGAGGATAAAGTCGGCCTTTTCATCTTCGCCCAGGCAGGCCACCGCTGCGGTGCGGATCCCGAGCTTCGCGGCGTTGATATTAGCCCCGGCGGCGGTGCCGGCGGGGTTGAGACGAATTTGCTCAATAAAGGCGACGCCGCCGCGCGGCGGGATCGCCACCACCGGGCGCCCGGCGATATCCAGAATAGTCAGGCCGACAAATACGGCGTCAAAGGTTGCCATCGTTCTCCCGTTTAGCGATGCGTTTGGCGCAGGCGCGCCTGCCAGAAGGATAGGGCGAGGGCCACCACCAGAATCACGCCGACCAGCGCGTCCTTCACCAGATAATTGAGCCCCATCAGGTTCAGGCCGTTATCAATAATGGCAAGGAACAGCACGCCGCCGAGGGTGCCGAGGATGCTGACCCGGCCCAGACGGGTAAAGGCAGTGCCGATAAATACTGCCGCAATGGCGTCCATCAGGTAAGACTGCCCGGCCAGCGGGGTAAACTGCCGCAGGTTGGCGGAGAGGATCACCCCGCCGACGGCGCAGAGCGCCGAGGCGGCCACCAGCACGCCGAGCATGGTCAGGCGATCGCGGATCCCGGCGATACGCGCCGCTTCGCTGTTCTGACCGATGGCGCGGACATATTTGCCCCACAGGGTGCGCTCGGTAACCAGCCAGGCCGCCAGCCACAGCGCCAGCACGATCGCTACCGGCGTGGGGATCCCGCCAAGGTTGCCCACCGCCAGGTCGTGATACTCCGGAGCCATCCGCCGATAGGCTATCGCGCCGCCGCCGTCGGTATAGATGCGCTCGGCGCTGCTGGCGATAAACCAGGTGCCGAGCGTGGCGAGGAAAGGACGGATCCGGCAGATGAGGATCAGAAAGGCATTGAGCAGGCCAATCAGCACCCCGCCAAGCAGGGCGCAGCCCACCGCGGCCTGCCACGGCAGATGCCAGGTTTTCAGGGCGACGAGGGCGAAGGCGGCGCCGAAATCGAGCGCGACGCCCACCGACAGATCAATCGCCCCGGCGCTGACGATCAGGGTCATCGCCATCGCCACAATCAGCAGGATCGCGCTGCCCTGCAGCAGGTTGGCCCAGTTATCCACGGTTAAAAATACCGGATTCGCCCAGCCAAACAGGGCGATGGCCAGCAGGATGATGACGCCAAATCCGGCCCGCGACAGCCAGGCCAGCGGGCTGCTGGCCGTCTGTTCCGCCGACGCAGAGGTTTTCAGGGTGATTTGACTCATGCCTCGCCTCCTTTGTGTCTGACCGCCGAGGCCGCCAGCACCACCAGGATCAGGCCGCCTTTAATGGCGCCCATCCAGAAGATATTGACCCCCAGCAGGCCGAGCCCGTTAGAGAGGGCGTTGACCAGGATTGCCCCCAGCAGCGCGCCCCAGATGGTGACCACCCGACGGCGCGAGAAGGCGGCGCCGATAAAGGTCGCCAGCACGGTCTCCAGCAGCAGCGGCGTGGCCGTCCCGCTGGAGCTGCCGGAGCCCTGGCTGAGCAGCGGCAGAATAGCCAGCCCGGCGGCAATGCCCGCTAACAGCCAGACCAGCAGGGTCAAGCGGCGCACGTTCAGGCCGCTCATCTGCGCCATATCGCGATTGCCGCCCACCGCCTGCACATGCTGGCCGAAGCGGGAGTGGTGGAGCAGGAACTGGAACAGGATAAACACCCCCAGCAGGTAGACCAGCGGCCAGGGCAGGTCCAGCACGCTGTTGTCGCGAAAGGCGACCATCAGCGGATCGCTGACCGCGATGCGTCGCTGGCCGGTCAACAGATCTGTCAGGCCGGTAAACGCCACCGAGGTCGAGAGGGTGGCCAGCAGCGGCGGCAGGCCGGCCGCCAGCACCAGCAAGCCGTTGATCGCCCCGCACAGCAGGCAAACCGCCGCCAGCAGCGCCAGCAGCAGGAGATACGGCGTGTGCCATTCGGCCAGCCCGAGGCTGAGCAGCGCGACGCCGAGCACCGCCGTCGCCGGCAGGGAGAGGTCGATGCCGCCGGAGACCACGTCATCTCCGCCCACGGCGATAACGCAGACCAGGCCGAAACAAAGGATTGCCAGCGGAACGCTCTGGACCAGCATCAGGCTGATATTTTGCCAGCTGAGAAAGTAGGGCGACTGTACGCTCAGCCATACCAGCAGCGCCAGAAACAGGATCAGGGGAAATTTTTCAATCAGCGTCGCTAGGCCCGGACGGCCGCGACGCTGGATAGCAGTACTCATGGTGAAGGCTCCTGTCCGCCGTTGATCGCCACCAGCAGGGCGTCCAGCGTTAGCCCGCGGGTGGGCAGATTGGCCGCCAGCGCGCCGCGCCAGAGGACCAGGATCCGGTCGCATAGTCCGAGCAGTTCGGGGGCGTCGCTGGAGGAGACCAGCACCGCCCGTCCTTGATCGGCCAGCTGGCGCGTACGTTGATAAATATCCCGGCGGGCGCCGATATCGACCCCCAGGGTGGGTTCATCGAGAATAAACAGCCGGGCATCGGTCCCCAGCCAGCGGGCGAGGATCGCTTTTTGCTGATTACCGCCGCTCATGTAGCGTACCGGCAGCCCCGGGCGTCCCGGGCGGATCGCCAGCTGTTCTATCCAGTCGCGCGCTTTCTGCTCGGCGATACCCCGCCGCTCCCAGCCAAAGGTGGCGGTCTCCGGCAGCGAGGCGAGATTAATATTGTCGGCGGTAGTGAAGGGCAGGATCAGCCCCTGATGGCGGCGGTCGCGCGGCACCAGCGCCATGCCGGCGCGGATCGCCTGCTTTGGCGTACGAATGCGCCGCGGCCGGCCCTCGAGGTGGATGGTGCCGCGTTCCGCCGGGCGTAAGCCGTAGAGTAAGTCGACCAGCACATCGCGTCCGGCGCCCAGCAGGCCGGCGACGCCGACGATTTCGCCCGGCTGAATATCAAAAGAAAGCTCCTGCAGCTGCCGCCCGTCGCTCAGCTGGCGCACCGAGAGCAGCGGGATCGCCCCATTGTCTGCCGCCGGGCGCTGGCGCGGAGTATACAGCTGGTCGATTTCCCGGCCGACCATCATGGCGATCAGCGCCTCGGTATTCTGCAGCAGGTCGCGGTCCGGGTAACCGACCACTTCCCCGTTGCGCAGTACGGTGCCGCGGTCGCAGAGGGTGGCTATCTCATTGAGGTAGTGGGAAATATACAGAATGGCAATGCCCTGGTCGCGCAGGCGCAGGATAGCGGAGGAGACCAGACTGGCCTCCTGCGCCTCCAGGGGGGCGGTGGGCTCGTCGAACACCACCAGCCGCGCCGCGCCGTCGATCAGCGCGCGGGCAATCTGCACCAGCTTGCGCTCGGCCAGGCTCAGGTCGCGCACCAGCCGTTCGGGGTCGATCGCCAGCTGCCAGTTTTGCTGGAAAAATTGCGCCGTGGCGGCCTTCATCCGTCGGCGATCCAGCGCCCCCCAGCGGGTGCGATACTCCTGGCCCAGAAACACCGATTCCGCGACGGTAAAGTGCGGGATCAGGTTCAACTCCTGGTGGATAACGCGGATGCCGGCGGCTTCGATGGCTGCCGGATTGCCGAGGGGCAGCGGGTGACCGTCGAGGGTGGCGCTGCCGCTGTCGGCCTGATAGACACCGGCGAGGATCTTGATCAGCGTCGATTTACCGGCGCCGTTCTCGCCAATCAGGCCATGAATCTCCCCCGGATTGAGGCGCAGGGTAACCGCATTAAGCGCGGTGACGCTGGCAAAACGTTTACCGATCTGCTCCATGACCAGACCAGCGGCGGGGCGTTCCCCGCCTGGATGTTGATTAATCACTGCAGCTCGCCGTATCCCAACTGTTTATACACCGCTTTCGCTTCCTGCGGACCTTTCACCGGAACCACCGGAATAAAGGTTTGCACCGGTAGTTTCTGGCCGGCAAAGTAGCGGGCCACATTGTCAGCCGAGGTCTGGCCGATCAGATGCGGCTGCTGCGCGACGTTAGCCACGAACGGGCTGCCGGGCTCCGCCATGATCTCCAGGGTCTCCGGACCGGCGTCGATGGCCGTCACTTTCACGTCTTTATCGCGACCGGTCTCTTCCAGCGCCTGGACGATGCCGATGGCCGGTTGATCCCAGCAGGCGACATGGATGGCGTCCAGTTTGCCTTTCGGATACTGGCTGAGTAATTCGAGGGTTTTCTTGCGCGCGTCTTCCGGCGAGTTGGCGAACTGTTCCGCGAGCTCGGGCTGGATAATATGAATATCCGGATAATCCTTAAGGACATATTTCCACTGATCGTAGCGAATTCCGCAAATACGCAGCGCACTGGAGAACGCGTTAAATACGGCGACGTTGCCTTTGCCGCCTAATTCATCCGCCATGTAGCGGCCGATGGTTGAGCCTAAGGTGTAGTTATCGGAGGTGGTATTGTTGACCGAATATTGAGAAACATGATCTACGGTAAATACCGGGATACCGGCATCACGCAATGCTTTAAATTTTGGTTCGACGGCGCTATCGCCGAGAATACTAATTACCGCGTCCACCTTGCGTGACAGTAAAATATCGTGGTTATTGGCATGCACCTGATTATCGCGGCCGCCATCGACGCCAATGACTTTGCCCCCCAGTTTCTCCACCTCCTCTGTCGCGCCTTTAAAGGCCTCGCGATCCCAGAAATGCTGAGTGCCGACCACGGCAACGCCAATGGTTTTTCCCTGTAAGGAGAGGGCGTCTGCGGCAGCGACGCTCAGCGAGGCAAGGGAAAGCAGTCCCAGCGCGGCAGGCAATAATTTTCTTTTCTGCGACATTGTTATTATGATCCTGTGATGAAGGTGGTTGCGGACCGGTAGCATGACAAGAAGCACCTCGCCACCTCAAATACAAAATAAGTCTAAGTTATGCCAGGAATGTTATATCGCAGAAACGTCAGAGAAAAAGTTTATTTTGTCATGAGGAACCTGAAAATATTTCATGATGGCGGATAGACCTTTTTATTTTGTGGTTTTATTTTTGACTTATTCCGTGTTTATTTAGCGGATAAAGACAATTTTCTTAATATTGTGAGTGCATGGGAAATACGGCGTCTACAGAGAAAAAAAGAAGATTGCGCGGGCTAAAGCTTTTTTTAGCAGAGCAATGTCTGGCCGGGTAAGGATTATTACCCTATTTCCCCGCTTTATTGTAATGAACCTTAAGCTGAGAAGAACGCGGGCGCTATGAAGAAACAGCATAATTATACGGTGATGCACTGGGGAACCTGGCAGGTGGAGAGCAGTGAGGGCGAGATCGTGGCGGTTAAGCCGGTGCCCTGGGATAAAAATCCCTCACGCATCGGCCAGTCGCTTCCCGACGCGGTGACCAGCCAAACGCGCATTCGCCGTCCGGCGGTGCGCGCCGGCTATCTCCAGCACGGGCCGGCGTCACGAGAAGGGCGAGGTAAAGAGCCCTTTGTCGAAGTCAGCTGGGAGGTGGCCCTGGACCTGCTGGCGCGCGAGCTGCGCTCGGTCAAGGCGCGCTGCGGCAATGAGGCGATCTACGGCGGCTCCTACGGCTGGGCCAGCGCTGGACGCTTTCACCATGCGCAGAGCCAGCTGCACCGGTTTCTCAAGGGCTTTGGCGGGTACACCGCCAGCACCAATACCTATAGCAGCGCCGCGGGCGAGCGTATTCTGCCGCATATTCTCGGGCCGCTGAGCCCGCTGCACCGACAGCATACCCATTTTTCCGAGCTGGCCCGGGAGTGTCAGCTGTTTGTCGCCATTGGTGGTCTGCCGCTGCGCAATGCCCAGGTCAACGGCGGCGGCGCCAATGACCATATGCTCCAGTACTGGCTGGATAAGATGCAGGCCAACGGCACGCGGTTTATCAATATCAGTCCGGTGCGCAATGACCTCAGCGCGGTGCCCGACGCCGAGTGGCTGGCCATTAGGCCGGGCACCGATACCGCACTGCTGCTGGCCCTGAGCTATGTGCTGATCGCTGAGTCTCTCTACGACCAGGCGTTTGTTGCCAGCCATACCGTCGGGTTTGCCCCCTATCGCGCTTATCTGTTGGGCGAGCACGATGGCGTGGCGAAAACCCCAGCGTGGGCGGCGGCGATTACCGGCCTGGACGCCCAGCGCATCGCCGATCTGGCGCGGGAGATGGCCCGCCACCGGACGATGGTGAATATCTCCTGGTCTATCCAGCGCGCCCGTCAAGGGGAGCAGGCCTACTGGGCGACGGTGGCCCTGACTGCGCTGCTGGGACAGCTCGGCACCCCGGGCGGCGGCCTCGGGTTTGGCTACGCCTGCACCAACCTGGCGGGCGCGGTGCGAAAAGCGTTTTCCGGCCCGCGCTTACCCGCCGGAGAGAATGCGGTGGACAGCGTTATCCCGGTGGCGCGGCTGTCCGATATGCTGCTGCACCCGGGAGAAACCTATGAGTTCGACGGTCAGCAGCGGCGCTATCCCGATATCCGTTTTGTCTACTGGGCGGGAGGCAATGCGTTTCATCATCATCAGGACATCAACCGACTGTGCGAGGCCTGGCGCCGCCCGGAGACGGTGGTGGTGCATGAGCAGTACTGGACCGCGCAAGCCAAATTCTCCGATATCGTTCTGCCGGCCACCACCTCGCTGGAGCGAGAGGATATCGGCAGCGGCGGTCACGACGGGTTTATGATCGCCATGAGCGCGCAGATCCCGCCGGTGGGCGAAGCGCGTGACGATTACGCCATTTTCTGCGATCTCGCCGGGCGGCTGGGCTTCGGGGAAGCGTTCAGCGAAGGGCGGGACGCCGGGCAGTGGCTACGTCATCTCTATGAGGAGTCAAGACCGCGGGCGCAGGAGGAGGGTATTGCGCTGCCCTCGTTCGATGACTTCTGGCAGCAAGGGGTGCTGGAATACTGCGCGCCGGAGCGGCCGCAAATTTTTCTCGCCGATTTTCGCGCCGATCCGCAGCGCTATCCGCTCTCCACCCCCTCCGGCAAAATTGAACTCTTTTCCGCCACCGTCGCCGGGTTTGGCTATCGCGAATGCCCTGGCCATCCGTGGTGGGATGAACAGGAGGCCGCCCGCCAGCGGCAGGAGGCGGCGCGCTGGCCGCTTCATCTGCTCTCCAGCCAGCCGCGCGCCCGCCTGCACAGTCAGTACGACCACGGCAGCGTCAGCCGGGCGACGAAAGTTCAGGGACGCGAGCCGCTGTGGATGCATCCGAGCGATGCGCAGGGAAGGGATATCCGCGAAGGCAGCGTGGTGAAAGTCTATAACGACCGCGGGGCGATTCTGGCGGGGGTGCACCTGAGCGAGCAGATTTTGCCCGGCGTGGTACAGATGTCCACCGGCGCCTGGTATGACCCGCTGGATCCGAAGGAAGAACGGTCGCTCGATAAGCACGGTAATCCCAACGTGTTAACCGAGGATCGCGGCAGTTCGCGCCTGGGGCAAGGCTGTAGCGCCCAGAGCTGTTGGGTGGAGATCGCCCCGTGGCGTGATGAACTGCCGCCGATCACCGCCTTTGATCCGCCGAGGTTTATTGAGGTTTAGGCGTTGGCGCTCGCCGGCGGCGGGGCGGGTAGTCCGGAGGAGGCGCGGTATGCACCGCCTCCGGCAAAGTGCGCGCCTGGCGGTTTTAGACTGACGACAGTTTGACGTTACGCCAGCCGCGGGTAGGCGCTGGCGATATCGTCGCCGGTAAACTGAGCGATCCAGCCTTCCGGGTTATCAAAAATGCGAATGGCGGTGAAGTTCGGTTCTGATCCCATATCAAACCAGTGCGGAGTGTGGGCGGGAACCGAAATCAGATCGTTCTTTTCGCACAGCACCTGGAACACCTCGTCGCCAATGTGCAGGCAAAACAGGCCAGCGCCCTCGACAAAAAACCGGACCTCGTCTTCGCCATGGGTGTGCTCGTTCAGGAACTTTTCCCGCAGCGCCTCTTTTTGCGGGTTATCGGCGCGCAGGCTGATGACGTCCCAGCTCTGGTAGCCCTTTTCGGCGACCAGTTTATCAATCGCATGCTGATAGGCGGCAATCACCGTTTCCGGGCTGGGATTTGCGCCGAGGTCGCGGTCGGCCTGCCAGCGCTCGAAGCGGACGCCTTTGGCGTTAAGTTGATCCTGAATCGCTTTGGCGTCGGTGCTGTGCCAGACCGGCGTTTGCGGATCGGTCACGGAAAAAAGAGTTAATGCGCTCATGCTGGGATCTGCTCCGGATGAATATCGTCAAAACGCTGAACCTGAGGGTGATGGCTTGCCGGGTCGCGGTCGCCGCGAACCAGCTGCACAGTGCGCAAACCCGCGGCCTCGGCGGCATCAAGTTCCTGATGGATATCCGACAGGAACAGGATGGTGCCAGGGGCATGGCCCAGGTGTTCAGCAATGTTACGGTAGGACTGCACCTCACGTTTGGCGCCTACCAGGGTATCGAAATAGCCCGTGAACAGATGAGTAATATCACCTTCATCGCTGTAGCCAAATAACAATTTCTGCGCAGCCACCGAGCCTGAGGAATATACATACAGATCAATACCCTGCGCTTTCCATTGCTCCAGCGCCGGCAGTACGTCCGGGTAGAGATGGCCGGTAAAGTCGCCGTTGAGATAGCCGTCGCGCCAGATGATCCCCTGCAGCGCCTTCAGCGCCGTGGATTTACGGTCTTCATCCATAAAGGCGAAGAGGGTAGTGATAAGGTCGGCGGTGCTGGCGGCGGGGGCGTCTGTTTCGCGGCGTAGGTTGTCGAGAATGGTTTTAACCGGTTCAGCGTGCTGCTGAGCGGTCACAAAGCCGGCCAGTCGTTCGCGGGCGTAGGGGAACAGCACGTTATGCACGAAGCGGATATCGCTGGTGGTGCCTTCTATGTCGGTCACGATGGCGCGGATCATGGTTTCTCCAGAGTGGGCGTAGCGTGGAATAACAATAGCATTTAGACGTCTAAGCGTCTTGATTGCTAAATATTAACATCGTGTTATAGTGGCTTCAACAACAGCATTACAATCGGTATAAAAAGAATGAACAATAACCCCTTGATTCCAGAGAGTAAACTTCCTGCGCTCGGCACCACGATTTTTACCCAGATGAGCGCCCTGGCCCAGCAGCATCAGGCCATAAACCTGTCCCAGGGCTTTCCCGATTTTGACGGCCCGCGCTATCTGCAGGAGCGTCTGGCGTACCACGTGGCGCAGGGGGCGAATCAGTACGCCCCGATGACCGGCGTGCCGGCGCTGCGCGAGGCGATCGCCGGGAAGACGGCGGAGCTGTATGGTTACCAGCCCGACGTTAACAGCGAGATCACGGTCACCGCCGGCGCGACGGAGGCCCTGTATGCGGCGATCACCGCCCTGGTGCGCCGCGGCGACGAGGTGATCTGTTTCGATCCCAGCTATGACAGCTACGCCCCCGCGGTGGCGCTGGCCGGCGGCGAGTTACGTCGTATTGCGCTGCAGCCGCCGCATTTTCGCGTCGACTGGCGGCAATTTGCCGCCGCCCTGAGCGAGAAAACCCGGCTGGTGATCCTCAACACCCCGCACAACCCTTCGGCCACCGTCTGGCAGCGCGAGGATTTTGCCGCCCTGTGGCAGGCGATCGCCGAACGCGAGATCTATGTCCTGAGCGATGAAGTCTATGAGCATATCTGCTTTGCTGAGGGCGGCCACGCCAGCGTACTGGCGCATCCACAGCTGCGCGAGCGGGCGGTGGCGGTCTCTTCGTTTGGCAAAACCTTTCATATGACCGGCTGGAAGGTCGGCTACTGCGTGGCCCCGGCGGCCATCAGCGCCGAACTGCGCAAGGTGCACCAGTATCTGACCTTCTCGGTGAATACCCCGGCGCAGCTGGCGATCGCCGACATGCTGCGCGAAGCGCCGGAGCATTATCGTGAGCTGCCGGCGTTTTATCGGGAACGTCGCGATCTGTTTATTGAAGCGCTGCGCCCAAGCCGGCTGGAAATCCTGCCCTGTGAAGGGACCTATTTCCTGCTGGCGGACTACAGCGCCATCTCCGATCTTGACGATGTCAGCTTCTGCCGCTGGTTGACCACTGAGATCGGCGTGGCGGCGATCCCGCTCTCCGTCTTCTGCGCCGATCCGTTCCCGCACAAGCTGATCCGCTTGTGCTTCGCCAAACAGCCGGCGACTCTGCTGGCTGCGGCGGCGCGTTTGTGCCAGCTGTAGTTACTTAATCGTCCACGCCTGGGAGAACTGGCGGCCGGCGAACATCTCTGTCAGGCCGCTAATTTGCTTCAGACGCAGCACTTCATCGGCATCCATCCCCAGCTCTTTGCCGATTTTCTGCGGCGTCCAGCCGAGCTGGGTCAGCTCGCGGACGATCTCTGACATGGCGTGGATTTGGTGGCGACCGCGCGCCCGGTTATGGCGTATGGTCGCTGCCATCAGCCCGTCACGCGAGGCAGCTTCACTCGTCAGGCAGGTCACCGGCAAATAGCCTTTCAGCGTTTTTTTCAGCGCGGCTTTGCTGCAGGCCAGCTCATGGCGGTGAAAACCATCGACAATCGTATACGCCTGTGGGCGTTGCTGGATGACGACGACCGGCTGGGTAAAGCCGTCGGCCTCCAGCGACGTTTGCAGCAGACGCTTCTCCGGCGGCGCCACGTTATTCGGGTTGTAATCGTTGGGGGCGACCAGCTCCTGTTTGACCCACAGCACGCAGTCGACGGGCTGCGAGCGGAAGGGGCTGTAGTGGTGGAGCACCTGGCGAAACGCGTTGATAGCCTCAATGCGCGCCTCGTCATCCAGCTTTTGCAGGTAAGCTTCCAGCGCCTGCGTCAGTTGTTGTTGCATAATATCCCCCATTGTTGGCGATGTTTTTCCATGCGTTTACGGTAGCGCTGATAGTGGCTGCTTTTGGTTGGGCTAAACGAAAGCTGACGGCACCAGTAATCGTTATTGAGCAGTACTTTGCAGACTCGCCGCCAGGATGGGATATCTTTGGTGCCAATGTCCGCAGGTTGGGTATCCGGAATATCCTCCATACCTTTTTTCTGGTACCAGCGCAGGTAGACGGCGATTTTATTGCGGTAGTGCTCGGCGGTGGTTTCCGGCATGCTGTCGAGCAGGAATAGGGCGTAGCTTTTCCACGTCAGGTGGTCGGGCTTGTCGATTTTCCGATGACCGTAGAACTGGTTATCATGCCCGGCATAGACCCCGCCGCTGTGCGCGCCGCTCACTCGCTGGCACATCGCGGCCCAGCGCTCAGGTTCCAGCACGTGATACAGCCACAGCCCCTGGCGCTGCTCGGGACCAAACGGTTCGCAAATGCGCATATAGCGCAGCGGCACCCCGGCCTGATACATCAGATCGTACAACGGGTTATAGGGCTCGCCGCTTTTGGCAAACCAGGTCCAGATATCGGCGGTTTTCCAGTCATAGAGCGGGTAGATGTACCAGGCATGGCCGCCCGGCGCTGAAGTGGTCCATGGTTTATCGTCGGCGAAGCGCTGTTTACGCTGTGAAGAAATCGTCATAAAGCGATTTAGCGATTCGTCGGCGCGAATGCCCACCAGCACGGCGGCGGGACGACGCTGCGAAAACCACTCGGCGAAGTGGCTGACGAAGGCTTCAAAGCTCATTCCGGGTTGATAAAATGAAAAATAGCCCGGGTGGGTAATGGCCCAGGGCGGCGGCTGGCGTACCCACTCGGTTCCGGGCTCCCAGCATTGCCATTGCGGCTTATACTGCGTCAGGGCATTTTGGGTGGTGAGCGGCAGGGCGACCCAGTAAAAGGTTTCGATGACATCCGCATACAGCGCACGCAGTTTTTCACAGTGGGCGATGGTGCAGGAGAACTGCGCTTCCCAGTCAATAAACAACACGCAGATTTTTTTCCCCTGTAACCGCGCCGCCTGGGCGGTTAAATGCAGCATAACGGTGGAGTCTTTTCCCCCGGAAAAAGAGACACAGATGCGCGAAAAATTATCCATGACCCACTGGATCCGCTGCTCAGTTGCTTGCAGCACCGATTCCGGTAAGGGATATTTAATAAACGACATGACCATTAATCCTTTAATAGTAGAAAATTCCCGTTAGCTCAGTATAAACGATGAGGGGTAGGAAATTAATGGTCGATTATTGTTTCTGGCAGCGGGGGAACAGAAGGGCGTTATTCGCTGTGATTAAATTTGGGCCGTGATGCCTCTCGATCATTCATTAATATGGTGATTAATTCAGTTAAAAAATGATTTTGCGAAGATGCATGGTGGTAATTAATGTAGATCGTGATATCCGGAAAAAGATTATCTATGTTGATGGCGTGAAGCTGCATAGTGGGTGAGATAAAGTCATATAAATAGGAAGGCAAAAAGCCAATTAAGTCGGTTTTATTAATCATGTTAAGAATGGTCATAAAAGAGTCGCTGCGAAAGGCAATATTGCGCGGATTCAGCCAGGCGATGCTGCTTTGCTGCACGCGCTGAATAACGGGATCGTTGGTAATATAGTGAGTGAAAAACTCCTGTGCCAGTGACTCTACCGAGGTAAGCGTTTCGCGTCGCGGATGGCCCGCCCGGCAAACCGCCAGCGTCTGCACCGTCTGATAGGGCTGACAGATCGTGGCGCGGTTGGTAATGGGCATGCGGGTGAACACCAGGTCCGCCTGGCGATACGCCAGCAGCTCCTCAGCCGATTCGGTGGTGGTCAGGTTATGGTGCTCAATTTGCAAGTTCGCCTGATGACAGAGCTGGTTAATCATAACGTGGCTATTGACTGAACAGAACAGCGGGGGGCCATATATCACAATACGTTTACGCAGTTCTGAGCGATTATTAAGATTGATGGTTTTTTCCAGCTGCTCCAGATTTTGCTGTAGATGATAATGAAGATTGACGCAGGCGGTGGTGGGCGTCATTCCTTTGCCAACACGAACAAATAGCGGATCGTTTAACTGCTGGCGCAGACGCTGCAACGACTGACTCACCGCTGAGGGGGTGATAAATAACATCGCCGCCGCTTTGCTGATACTCAAATGTTGATAGATACATTCGAAAATAACCAATAAATTCAAATCGAACTTTTTCAGATCGTAAAGATTTGCCATTAATGCAGTCCTGTTTATTACCGGTGCGGATTATAATATTCTTAATGATAATGTTTTGTGGCTTAATATTTGCGGTGTGAATTTAATTATTGGCAAATACAGTTAAGTTCTGCTTAATATATCTTATCGTCGACGGTGGCGCCAGCGGTCGCTTCCGCCAGGCGCCATTGCGGGATGGAATTACTCTTTTTCACCCATCATAATATGCAGTTTCTCTTTATCCGGTAGGCCGACCACCTGCTGCAGCATATTATCTTTATTCATATAATAAATCGCCGGCGTCACGTTGGCTCCCAGATCGTCCATCAGCTGCTGGTTGACGTTGAGCATTTTCATTTTCTCCGGCGGAATAACTTTCGGGATCGTCAGAGCCATTTTCCCATTCGATTGCTCGTAATCATGCCAGGTTTTCGCCGGATCGTTGCTGGCGAGAATCGCCGCGGCGGTGGCCGGGCTCTCCGGCTTGATCACCCCCACCAGCAGAGTGCGGATCTGCACTTTACCGGCCTCTACCCAGGGGCGGGATTGCTGCCAGAACTGCTTGCAGTAGGGACAGAAGGGATCGGCAAAGACATACAGCACGATAGGGGCGTCCTTGCGACCATCCTGCAGCCAGTGGGCGCTGGCCATTTTCTTCCACATCTCTTGTCCCGCCGGGGTATAGAGTTCTTTCTGAAACAGCTGCTCGCTGAGGTTGCTGCCGTTCTCATCATACATATAGCCGGAGATCGCGTGTTTACCATCCGGCGTTAGGTAGATGGCGACCCCCATGTCCTGGTATTTGCCCAGCCAGCCTTTCATTCCCCCCGGCGCCTCAAAGGGTTTTATAATGGTAATGCCCTGTTTTTCAATCGCTTTTACCGGAGCGGGGAGTTCCTCCGCATGGCTGCATAACGGCAAAAGGCTGAGTAACAGCAGACGCTTTAACATAAGTATTCCTTGTAAAATCAGCAGGAAAGGGCAAAACGATTGTCGAACCTATCACAGTCATAGGCAAGATCAGCAGAATGACGGATTGCCCTTTGCTGGCGTGGGTGATGTAATCCTGGATGCTGTTACATTAAGGTAATGTAGAGCGCAACACATAGCCAGTCTGACTGGCGCTGAACCTACCCTCGGGTATTTCAGGTAACGGGGCCGCCTGAAAAGGTGGCCTTTTTACTTTTGTCGCGGCAAATGATGCGAAAAACAGCGATTAGCGCTGAACGCGTCGACAGGTTCACAGAGTTGTCTTGTTCCGGTTGTTAGATAACGCTTATTGATTCGATAATGTAAACGCATTGGTCGGGTCAGGAAAAATTCGTTAACTTAGACCTCAACGAAAACACGGAGGAAGTATAGATGTCCTTAATTAACACCAAAATCAAACCGTTCAAAAACCAGGCATTCAAAAATGGTGAATTCATCGAAGTCACCGAGAAAGACACCGAAGGCCGCTGGAGCGTCTTCTTCTTCTATCCGGCTGACTTCACCTTCGTCTGCCCGACCGAACTGGGCGACGTGGCTGACCATTACGAAGAACTGCAGAAGCTGGGCGTAGACGTTTACTCTGTGTCTACCGATACCCACTTCACCCACAAAGCGTGGCACAGCAGCTCTGAAACCATCGCCAAAATCAAATATGCGATGATCGGCGACCCGACTGGCGCCCTGACCCGTAACTTCGACAACATGCGTGAAGATGAAGGTCTGGCTGACCGCGCTACCTTCGTCGTTGACCCGCAGGGTATCATCCAGGCGATCGAAGTTACCGCTGAAGGTATCGGCCGTGATGCGTCTGACCTGCTGCGTAAAATCAAAGCGGCGCAGTACGTTGCTTCTCACCCAGGCGAAGTCTGCCCTGCGAAATGGAAAGAAGGCGAAGCGACGCTGGCTCCTTCTTTAGATCTGGTTGGTAAGATCTAAGTCTGTTTGTGCCCGGCGGCGCTACGCTTGCACGGGCCTACAAGATCGTAGGCCGGGTAAACGGCGTGCCACCCGGCAATCAATGGGCGCTTTCGCGCCCATTTTATTCCAACACCATGATGCAAGCGCATTCAGGCAGCCTGACGAGGCCGCTTGCATGATGATGTTTTAAGCCCAGGAGATAACAATGCTCGACACCAACATGAAAACCCAGCTCAAGGCCTACCTTGAGAAGCTGACCAAGCCTGTTGAGCTGATTGCCACGCTGGATGACAGCGCTAAATCGGCAGAAATCAAGGAACTGTTGGCTGAAATCGCTGAACTGTCAGACAAAGTCACCTTTAAAGAAGACAACACGCTCGCGGTACGTAAGCCCTCGTTCCTGATTACTAACCCAGGTTCCGACCAGGGCCCGCGTTTTGCAGGCTCCCCGCTGGGCCACGAGTTTACCTCGCTGGTGCTGGCGCTGCTGTGGACCGGCGGTCATCCGTCGAAAGAGGCCCAGTCGCTGCTGGAGCAGATCCGCGATCTTGATGGCGATTTCGAATTCGAAACCTACTATTCGCTCTCCTGTCATAACTGCCCGGACGTGGTCCAGGCCCTGAACCTGATGGCGGTGCTCAACCCGCGCATCAAACACACGGCGATTGACGGCGGGACCTTCCAGAATGAGATCACCGAGCGTAACGTCATGGGCGTGCCAGCGGTGTTCATGAACGGTCAGGAGTTTGGTCAGGGACGGATGACGCTGACTGAAATCGTCGCCAAAGTGGATACTGGTGCGGAAAAACGCGCAGCGGAAGAGCTGAATCAGCGTGACGCTTACGATGTACTGATCGTTGGCTCCGGCCCGTCCGGCGCGGCGGCGGCGGTCTACTCTGCACGTAAAGGGATTCGTACCGGCCTGATGGGCGAACGCTTCGGCGGTCAGGTGCTGGATACCGTGGATATCGAAAACTATATTTCGGTGCCGAAAACTGAAGGCCAGAAGCTGGCAGGCGCGCTGAAAGCGCACGTCAATGACTATAACGTCGACGTGATCGACTCCCAGAGTGCGACCAAACTGACGCCGGCGGCGACAGAGGGCGGCCTGCATCAGATCGAAACCGCCTCCGGCGCGGTGCTCAAGGCGCGTAGCGTCATCATCGCCACCGGGGCGAAATGGCGCAATATGAACGTGCCGGGCGAAGATCAGTATCGCACCAAGGGCGTGACCTACTGCCCTCACTGCGATGGTCCGCTGTTTAAGGGCAAACGCGTAGCGGTAATCGGCGGCGGGAACTCCGGCGTGGAAGCCGCCATTGACCTGGCGGGCGTCGTAGAGCATGTGACCCTGCTGGAGTTTGCCCCAGAGATGAAAGCCGACCAGGTGTTGCAGGATAAAGTCCGCAGCCTGAAGAATGTCGACATCATTCTTAATGCGCAGACCACGGAAGTGAAAGGCGATGGCAGCAAAGTCACCGGCCTGCAGTATCGTGACCGGGTGAGCGGCGATGAGCATCATATCGCGCTGGCGGGGATCTTCGTCCAGATTGGCCTGCTGCCTAACACCACCTGGCTGGAAGGCGCCGTTGAGCGCAACCGCATGGGTGAGATCATCATCGATGCGAAGTGCGAAACCAACGTCAAAGGCGTGTTCGCCGCGGGCGATTGCACCACCGTGCCGTACAAACAGATTATTATCGCGGCAGGGGAAGGGGCAAAAGCGTCGCTGAGCGCTTTCGACTACCTGATCCGCACGAAAACCGCATAACAAGTCAGACAATAGACCTGCATAACAAAGAGGCTACCCAGGGGTAGCCTCTTTTTTTATACTCTTTTCGTCATTCTTACCTGACGACCATTACCGGGATATGGGCATGGCGGATCACGCTTGAGGCATTGGAGCCGAGCAGGTGGGTACTGATGGAGGGATTGCGTGAGCCAATAACTACCACGTCGGCGTTAATTTCGCTGGCCAGCTCGTTGACCATATCGCGCACGCTGCCAAAACGGACATGTAGCTTGATACGAGACGGGTCAATGCTGAAGTGGCTGACCATCGTCTGCAGGCGAGTCTCCGCCTCATGCTGCAGATGTTCCTCAAACCGCCGCAGGTCGGCGGTAAAACGGCTCATGGTAAAGCTCGCGGAACCCGGTAAGACGTGGAGCAGATGGATCACCCCGTCCTGCTGGGCCAGAAACTCCGCGTGCCGGACGGCTTTATCGCTCAGCGCCATCTCAAAGACATCAACCGGCATAATGATAGTCTTATACATATGCAATCCTCCTTGTTCGTTTGCGTCTATATCAACATATTATATGCGGATATTGTGTCATTCAGGTCGCAAAACTGTCAGCCAGGCAGGCGCAAAGCGTAAAAAAGGGTAAGCGGCGGGAAAACAGCAGAAAGAGGATGTGCGGACATCCTCTGAATAAAGCGCGAAACGCCTCAGGCAGCGGGATTAGCGGTGGAATTCGCCAGCGGCTTCCGGCTGGTACAATAGCTCCAGCACTTCCAGGTGCGTCGATGCGCCGCCCGGCAGCTCCCAGTGAATGGTGCTGCCGACTTTCAGGCCCAGCAGCGCGGCGCCCACCGGCGCGAGGACGGAGAGCTGGCTGGCGCTGTCGGTCACCTGTGACGGAAACACCAGCGTCCGCACGCGCTCTTCGCCGCTGGTTAAATCGCGGAATTTTACCCTGCTATTCATGGTGACGACATCATGCGGCATCGCTTCCGGGGCCAGCATTTGCGCGCGGTCGAGTTCCTCATTCAGGGCATCGGCAACCGGTGAGTTGGCGAAAGCCGGCTGCTCCAGCAGCCTGTCGATACGTTCGGCATCCAGTTCATTAATGATGATTGCGGGTCTGGTCATTGCATACTCCATGTTATCCAGGAACCTGTCCGTAAAAGAAAACCCTCGCCGAAAGGGGCAAGGGTTAAGGTCCTACCATCATACTGAGAGTTGCCGGCAGTTTGAAGTGATGAAACGCACATTCAGCGTGCAACACCATCCGGCGGACGGTGTTTTCCAATCAGCATCCCGCTTTGCGCTAGTGGCCAACCTTATCGAGGATAAACTGTGCGCCGCAGTTACCCGGGTGAGGCTGGGGCAGAAAAGCGGAAGTGGCCAGCGGGGCGTTGATGGTCGCGGCGTTGAGCGAGATTTGCATCTCCGTCAGATAGGCCGGATTACCGTTGCAGGTTAGCTTAAACGCCTTCACGCTCTGCGGACCCCAGGCGCGGGCCACGGCGGCGTCGAAGTCGGCGCGGCTGACCGTTTGGCCATAGTGCTTCGCGAGAAAATCCCCCACCGGGCTGCGCTTAATTTCACCGTTTAGTCGCACCATGGCGCCAAAGTAGCTGTCGGGATCGAAGCCGAAGCAGACGCCATGTTTGGCATATTCGTAGCGTTCCAGACAGGAGGTGCCGCCCGATCCCGGCATCACATTATTAAGTTTATTGGCCATCTCCAGCGACAGTCCGGTCTCCGCCGCCTGGCATTTGCGGTTCGCTTTTACCTCCGGCATGTTAGGCACCGGACGCGTGGCGCAGCCGTAGCGCATCCAGCGACGTTCATCCACTCCGCGCGCGGCAATGGACTTTGGCAGCCCGGGCCACAGGCCATGCACGGTCAGAAAGTCGGCTTTATTCGCGGTGTCCTGCTGCAGGCGACACTCTTCCGGTTCGTTGCGATTGCGGTCATACATGCTCTGACAGAATCCGGTTTGCCAGGAGAGGGCAAGGACGTAGCGGTCAAAATCAGCGTATCGCGTCGCGGTGAGCGGTTCAGCACCGGCCTGAGTGGCGGTAAGCACAAGGGCAATCGCGGCGAAATCCTTCCTGAACATTTTTATTCCTGATTATGGATGGCAAAAGATAACGGGGAGTTATTAAAGCATAAAAAAGGCGCCCGCTGGCGCCTTTTCGCGTGGTTAGACCATTAGTGGAGCGCGCTGCCGGGCACCAGGATTTCAGTAGCAACGATCACCACCAGCAGGCCAACGAGCACCGGCACTGAGGTGCGCTTGACCACTTCGAATGGGGAAATCTTCGCCATCCCGGCAACGGCGACCACCACCCCGGAGACGGGCGATATCGTGCGGCCGAGGTTAGAAGCCTGCAGCATCGGAATCGACAGGTAGGCCGGATTGATGCCGGAGGAGTGCGCCAGCTTGGGGATCATCTCAACGAAGGCGTAGAACGGGGCATTACCGGAACCGGTGGTCATCGCCGCCAGCATGGTCAGGATCACCAGCACCAGCATCAGAATAATGCTGGCCGAGCCGAAGGAGGTGGCGATTGAGATCAGACCGTTGATAAAGCCGATAGTGCTTAACCCCTGGGCAAAGACGCCGGCGGCAACCAACAGCATCACTACGCCGGCGAAGGCGTCGGCCATTCCACGGTAGGCGACTTCCAGCCCGCTAAAGACGTTTTTGGTGTTGAAACCGCGCAGGAACTCGAGGATCGCCGCCAGCAGCATGCAGCCAACGAGGATGGTGATAATGTGCAGCTCCGGCCCCCATTTACCGTCAAAGATCAGCACGCCGATGATCGGGGTAAACGGCAGAATGGCATACAGCGCCGGGGCGGTGGTGGTGATGTCGTTGACATCGAGCATCTCGTGAGAAATGTGCTCTTTTTTATCCAGATAGCGCTGCCAGAAAAAGTGGGCGATCGCCATGCAGATAATGGCCGCGATGGAGATCGGCAGCGTGGTTTTAAAAGCAAAGTCGATCAGCGGCATTTCAGCGGCTTTGGCCGCCAGGACGACGTCACCCGAGGTTGGCGAGAGGATAATCGCCGCCGGTGAGGCGCAGATGGCGGCGGCGGCCCCGCGGCTGATACCGACATTCACCATTACCGGGAACAGCGTCGCCATCAGCAGTACGCCAAGGCCGGTCGCGGAGGAGACGGCCAGCGACATCAGGCAGGCGACAAAATAGGCGGCAATCATCAGCAGATAGGGCGAATTAATATAGCGCAACGGCTTCGACGCTAATTTGACCACCATATCATTAGCGCCAATATGGGTCATATAGGTGGCGAAGCCGCATAGCATCATGATCATCATACCCAAATCGCCGCCGCGGCTCATGAGTAGAATCTTAATGTATTCAATAATATCGGTAGCGGAATAGCCGGTGCTCGCGGTATTACCCGGTAACACTTTATGTCCCAGCAGGGCGCTGACGATCAGTAAGATTAAGCCTCCGACGAACAGCACCCCGGTGGCCGAGTAGCCTTTAATGATATAGCGGGCTACGCCCACAATGACCACGATCCCTATCAGGATCTCAATAAACGTCAGCATTTATTACCCCTAAACCCAAAGAATATGTAGATAAAAAGCACCACACCAAATTTTAATGTGCGAATGTGCCGAAAAAACGGACAAAACTCGCTGATGCAAATCAATAAAGCGATAAGAACTACACGTCCCCCATCACGCCTGGATATAATCACCAGATGGATAGTTAAGCCGTTCTGATGGACAGCGGGCGAAAATCAGGAGTTTGCCTTATTTCGTTCAACCTGCATTGAGATTATCTTTGCTATTTTAGGTGGCTTTTAAATCAAAGTGGTAATAGAAAAGTGTTGATGTTACGTCGTTTTTCATTGTTTTCTCTTGGTTTTTTAGGATGGTTATTGGTGTCCGGAAACGCCAGCGCGTCGTTTTCATCGACCCTTAGCGAAGGTTACCATACCTTAAGTAATAACGTAGCGCAGACCTGGAATGAGCCGGAGCACTATGATTTGTACGTTCCAGCCATCACCTGGCATGCGCGCTTTGCCTATGACAAGGAAAAAACCGATAAGTATAACGAACGTCCGTGGGGGGCAGGTTTCGGCGTCTCGCGCTGGGATGAGAAAGGGAACTGGCATGGCCTGTACCTGATGGCGTTTAAAGACTCTTTTAATAAGTGGGAGCCCATCGGCGGCTACGGCTGGGAGAAAACCTGGCGCCCGCTGACGGACCAGAATTTCCACCTCGGCCTTGGCTATACCCTCGGCGTCACGGCGCGCGATAACTGGAACTACATCCCGATCCCGGTGATCTTGCCATTGGCGTCAATAGGTTACGGTCCGGCAACTTTCCAGATGACCTATATTCCCGGCACCTACAATAACGGTAACGTTTACTTCGCCTGGGCGCGCTTCCAGTTTTAATTCGCTAAGTCTTAGCAATAAATGAGATAAGCGGAAGGTCTTGTGCAAAAACAAGGACTAAAGCGTTACCCACTAAAAAAGATAGCGACTTTTATCACTTTTTAGCAAAGTTGCACTGGACAAAAGGTACCACAATTGGTGTACTGATACCCGACACAGCATTAGTGTCGATTTTTCATATAAAGGTAATTTTGATGTCTAAGATTAAAGGTAACGTTAAGTGGTTTAATGAGTCCAAAGGATTCGGTTTCATTACTCCGGAAGATGGCAGCAAAGATGTATTCGTACACTTCTCTGCAATCCAGTCCAACGGTTTCAAAACTCTGGCTGAAGGTCAGCGCGTAGAGTTCGAAATCACTAACGGTGCCAAAGGCCCTTCTGCTGCAAACGTCATCGCTCTGTAAGCAACGCGTCAGTAGAATATAAAAACCCGCTAATAAGCGGGTTTTTTTTTGCCTGTCTCCTTCGCTTTTAGCGGCTGGCCGCCTGCGAGAAAAGCCAGAAGGCGAGCGCCGTCATCGCAAACGAACCCAGCAAATTCACCGCGACGTTGAGCAGCGCCCAGCTTACCCGGCCCTGCTGCAGGAGAAACACCACTTCCGCAGAAAAGGTGGAGAACGTGGTCAGGCCGCCGCAGAAACCGGTGGTAATCAGCAGTTTCCACATCGGGTCAATACCGGTCAGACGATTAAACCACGCCAGCCCGGCGCCAATCACAAAGGCGCCTAACAGGTTGGCCGTTAGAGTCCCAATCGGGATAGCATGGTGTACAGGATTGAGCTTCATGCCGAGCCACCAGCGCAATACGCTGCCGGTGCCGCCGCCAATAAAAACGGCGCAAAGAAGTTGAAACACGGTCGTTTCCTGCTATTTGATGTAAGAGAGTGTCAAGTGTAGCGCGCATCGGGCGCGATTGGCTATCCATAACCTGACGGGAGAAGAACATGCGGGTAGCGGCAGGACAATTTGCCGTCACGCCAGTATGGCGGACGAATGCGCAAACCTGTGTGGCGATGATGCAGCAGGCGGAGCAAGAAGGGGCGGCGCTGCTGGTGCTGCCGGAGGCGTTGCTGGCGCGGGATGACAACGACCCGGATCTGTCAGTTAAATCGGCCCAGCCGCTGGATGGCGCATTTTTGCAGCCGCTGTTGGCCGAGAGCAGGCGTAACAGCCTGACCACGGTCCTGACGCTCCATGTGCCGTCAGGGGAGGGGAGAGCGACCAACACGTTGGTGGTATTGCGGGAAGGCGCAGTGATTGCCCATTATCATAAACTTCATCTATATGACGCCTTCGCGATGCAGGAGTCCCGGCGGGTGGATCCCGGTCAGCAGATCCCGCCGGTGATTGAGGTGGCGGGATTACGCGTTGGCCTGATGACCTGCTACGATCTTCGCTTTCCGGAACTGGCGCTTTCGTTGGCCCTGAATGGGGCACAGCTGCTGGTGCTGCCCGCTGCATGGGTGAAAGGGCCGCAGAAAGAGCATCACTGGGCTACGCTGCTGGCGGCACGCGCTCTCGATACTACCTGCTATATCGTGGCGGCAGGCGAATGCGGAACGCGCAATATCGGGCTGAGCCGCATCGTCGATCCGCTGGGGACCACTCTGGCGGGGGCCGGGAGCGAGCCGCAGCTGATCTTTGCCGATCTCTCAGCGGATGACCTTGCGCGCGTTCGCGAGCGTTTGCCAGTGCTGCGGAACCGACGATTTGCGCCACCGCAATTATTATGACGTTTTTTTAAACAAGGCTTGATTCACCTTGTTACAGATTGCTATTGTGTCCGCGCGTCAAATACCCGTATTGTTTATCCCAATAATTCGCTGTGCACGTCAGGATGGACATCTCAGCGCTCACTCCCGGAGGGGAGGCTATGGGCCGAAACACGCAGCCCACGCACAGGTGGATTACAATAGGACGGATAAATGCGTGTATGATGGCGTATTCGCAGCTTGTATAGAGAAGAAGGTTAGCTATGGGTGAGATTAGTATTACCAAACTGCTGGTAGTCGCAGCACTGATTATCTTAGTGTTTGGTACCAAGAAATTACGTACGCTGGGCGGCGACCTGGGGTCGGCTATCAAGGGCTTTAAAAAAGCCATGAACGAAGATGACGATAGCGCGAAGAAAACCACCGCAGAAGAAGAAGCGCCGGCGCAGAAGCTCTCTCATAAAGAGTAATTCTCCGGCTGCGTCCCCTGACGGGATGCTGGCGGTACGGCGAAGAGGCCGCGACGTTTATCGTTGCGGCCTTTGTCGTTTTTGTCGACGCCGCGGAGAAAAGATGCAACTAACTGTTACGGACAGGCGAAACGGATGAAGCGGAGAGAGCCGCTGCGCCGAAAAGGCGCGCAGCGGCGGAAGCGGTGGGTTATTTAACTTCCATCCCTTTAGCCTGCAGGTCGGCATGATAGGAAGAGCGGACGAAGGGACCGCAGGCGGCGTGGGTGAAGCCCATCGCCATCGCTTCCGCTTTCATCTCTTCAAACTCTTCCGGGCTGACGTAGCGCTGCACCGGCAGGTGGTGACGGCTCGGCTGCAGATACTGGCCTAACGTCAGCATGGTGACGCCATGGCGACGCAGGTCGCGCATTACTTCGATGATCTCGTCGTTGGTTTCGCCCAGACCTACCATCAGGCCGGATTTCGTCGGGATCTCCGGGTGCGCTTCTTTAAAACGCTCCAGCAGCTTCAGCGACCAGTTGTAATCCGCGCCCGGACGTACCTGACGATAAAGACGGGGCACGTTTTCGAGGTTATGGTTGAAGACATCCGGCGGGGTCACCGTCAGAATATCAAGTGCGCGATCCATGCGGCCGCGGAAATCCGGAACCAGCGTTTCGATCTTAATCGACGGGTTTTTCTCGCGAATGGCGCTGATGCAGTCGGCAAAATGCTGTGCGCCGCCATCACGCAGGTCGTCACGGTCTACCGAGGTGACTACGACATAGCGCAGACCCATATCGGCGATAGTTTGCGCCAGCTTTTGTGGCTCGTTTGCATCTGGCGCGACCGGGCGTCCATGCGCGACGTCGCAGAACGGGCAACGGCGGGTACAGATCGCGCCGAGGATCATAAAGGTCGCGGTACCGTGGTTGAAGCATTCTGCAAGGTTCGGGCAGGAGGCCTCTTCGCACACAGAGTGCAGGCCGTTCTTACGCATCGCTGCTTTGATTCCCTGGATACGGGACGAGTCTGCCGGAAGTTTGATTTTCATCCATTCCGGTTTTCTGAGCAGAGCTTCACGCTCAGTTGCCACGTTTTTCACCGGGATAAGGGCCATTTTATCGGCGTCGCGGTACTTAACACCGCGTTCCATCACAATGGGTTTACTCATAGCGTGCGTGTTCCAGTTGCGAGTCACGAAGGAAAGCGAATTAATTCAATGAAATGTTGCAATTATCAACTATTTTTGAATCAAGAGCAGGCAGTATACCATTGAAAAGGGGCAGAAAGCAGCCTGCCTGCCCGGCAAATTGTAAAATAGTTGTTGTTTTATCCTTTTCCCTTCCGTGCGCTACGCCTTAAACGAGCGGATCACCGTCTCGATGATCTCTTTCAGCAATGGCTCTTTCCCGCTCAGCTTATTAAAGTGCAGCGCAACGTCAATCTGCTCTTCACCGAGGGAAGGGAAATCCAGGGTCTGCAGCGGCCAGAGACGGGACACCATGGCGAACAGGCGTTCGGTGGTCAGACCTAGCATATCGCTCCCGGCGATCATCGCCGCCTGGGTCATCAGGTTAAAGGTGCTAAAGCCGCAGCGGCGCTCGCCCATCTCTTCCTGTAGTCGGCGATGGAGGGTGGGGTAGCGCTGGCCTTCCGGCAGCAGCAGCGCAAATTCGTACTCCGCGAGGGTCGTTTCATCCTGCGGACCGTCCAGCGCGGGATGTCCTGCGCGGCAGTACATCTGTACCCGATCCTGATACAGCACATGATGGCTTATCGCCTGGCCGCTGTGCAGGTGGGTATCAATGAGCAGATCCACCTGGCGCTGGTCAAGCTGCCGCGCGGCGTCGACGATGGCGATATTGTGCAACAGGATCTGCGGAAAGGTCGGCTTCAGCGCGCTGGCCAGGCCAGGCATCAGCAGCGCTCCCATCGCTGGCGTAGTGGCGATAGTGATCACCCGCTGCTGGTGCGGGCTACCGGTGATATCCAGCGCGCTGAGGAAAGCTTCCATGCCGCGGCTGATGTATTGATGAAGATGGGTGGCATAGGCGGTGGGGGTGACGCCCTGTCCTTTGCGGATAAATAGCGGATCGGGGAACAACGCCCGCAGTTTGTTAATTGACTGGCTAATCGCCGAGGGTGTGATATTGAGTATCTTCGCGGCGTTGACGATACCTTTATGTACGTATACCGCTTCAAAGATCGTCAACAGATTGAGGTCAATATTACGCAGGATGCGAAACATTTGACGATCGTAACGTTCATCCTGTCTGTCAGGAGATTCTGACGGAGGCGTATTCTCTGGCACGCGATGAGTCCGGTTGGGAATGATAGGCCAAGTATAGCGGCCCACCGCGTTGCCGTGCGTGACAATTGATTGCAAAAATAACGTGTTACTCGTTTAGCGCCCCGCTGACAGCGGGACGTTGGCCTGCCGCTTAATCCCGGGGAAGATATTCGTGTGGTGGATGATTTAGCAGCGCCAGCAGATTGGCGACCAGCCGCGGAGCGACCGTCTCCGGGGAGGCTGCCGGCTGCCACTGGCGCATTTGCGTCATCTCCATACCGGCATAGCCGCAGGGGTTGATACGCAAAAACGGTGTGAGATCCATGGCGATATTAAGCGCCAGACCGTGGAAAGAACAACCTTTACGGATCCGCAATCCCAGAGAGCAGATTTTGCGTTCGCCGACATAGACGCCAGGGGCGTCGGCGCGGGGGTGCGACTCGATACTATATTCAGCCAGGGTATTGACGACCGTTTGCTCCAGTAGCGTCACCAGCTCCCGCACGCCCAGCTTACGGCGCTTGAGGTCCAACAGGACGTACATCACCTGCTGTCCCGGACCGTGATAGGTGACCTGGCCGCCGCGATCGCTCTGGATCACCGGAATATCGCCGGGCACCAGCACGTGTTCCGCTTTGCCGGCCTGACCCTGGGTGAATACGGGGTGATGTTCCACCAGCCAGATCTCGTCGAGGGTATCTTCATCACGGGCGTCGGTAAATTCATGCATCGCCTGCGAGACGGGTTCGTAAGGTTGCAGGCCAAGCTGCCGGATAAGAATTTTATTGTGCTGCAAAACAACATCTCCGCCGGGAAGAGAGAATTCAGGTTGGGGAGTATATCACAGCCGTGCAGAAGGGAATGAGAAGACCCGGCACGGCGGCCGGGTCAGGGAAAAGGTTACAGCACCATCCGAACGATATCGATATTGCCTAACTCTTCGTACAGCGTTTCCACTTGTTCAATGTGGGTGGCGTTGATGGTGATGGAGACCGAGTGGTAGTTACCTTTGCTGCTCGGTTTTACTGACGGCGAGTAATCACCAGGCGCATGGCGCTGTACCACTTCCACCACCTGATCAACCAGCTCCGGCAACGCCTGCCCCATTACTTTGTAAGTAAATGGCGTAGGGAATTCAAGCAGTTCGTTAAGTTTGGTTTTCATGTCAGCTCCGGTGTTACGACAAAATAATAACTCCCACCAAGGGCGGGAGTTATCAGGTTACTTGGATGAATAGTATATGGGGATGGAAATCACACTTTCAAGTGTTCGATTTTTAACCAAACCAGTGGTGGAACATTAATTTAATGTAATCAATAATTTTGCCGAAGAAATTACCTTCCGGAATTTCCTGCAGGACCACCAGCGGACGCTGGTCGATGGTTTTACCATCCAACTGGAAGTTAATGGTGCCGACAACCTGGTTTTTCTGCAGCGGGGCGTGCAGCTCAGTGTTATTCAGCACGTAGCTGGCTTTCAGATCTTTCATTCGGCCGCGCGGAATGGTCAGGTAGACGTCTTTATCCACCCCCAGCGAAGCGCGATCGCTGTCGCCGAACCAGGCCGGTTCGGAGGCAAACTCTTTGCCAGCTTTAATCGGGTTGACGGTTTCGAAGAAGCGGAAGCCCCAGGTAAGCAGTTTTTTGCTTTCTGACTCACGGCCTTTGAACGTCCGGCCGCCCATTACCGCGGAGATCAGGCGCATCTGGCCTTCGGTGGCGGAAGCGACGAGGTTGTAACCCGCTTTGTCGGTATGGCCGGTTTTGATGCCGTCGACGTTCAGGCTGTTATCCCACAGCAGGCCGTTACGGTTCAGCTGGCGGATGCCGTTGAAGGTGAACTCTTTCTCACGATAGATGGAGTACTCGTTCGGTACGTCGCGGATCAGCGCCTGGCCAATCAGCGCCATGTCGCGCGCGGAGCTGTACTGTCCGTCAGCATCAAGACCGTGAACGGTCTGGAAATGGGTGTTTTTCAGGCCCAGAGCGTTTACGTAGTTGTTCATCAGGCTGACGAAGGCGTCCTGGCTGCCGGCGACGTAGTCGGCCATCGCCACGCAGGCATCGTTACCGGACTGCAGGTTAATACCACGGATCAGCTGAGAAACCGGCACCTGCATGCCCGGCTTGAGGAACATCAGAGAAGAGCCTTTGAAAACCGGGTTGCCGGTGGCCCAGGCATCGTTGCCGACGGTGACCAGATCGGACTCTTTGAATTTGCCCGCTTTCATCGCCTGACCGATAACATAGCTGGTCATCATTTTGGTCAGACTGGCCGGGTCGCGGCGGGAGTCGGCATTGTTTTCAGCCAGTACCTTGCCAGAGTTGTAATCGATAAGGATCCAGGATTCGGCGTCAATCTGCGGGGCGCCTGGGATCATCGTTTTGATATTCAGGTCATCGGCGCGGGCAGCGGAGGAGAGCGCTGCAACGGAGAGCGCCGTAATGAGTAAACGAGCGGTGAAAGAGGTCTTCATGGTCAGAACAACGGCATCCGTGATGGAGTTAAAAAAGTGCCTTACTATAGCAAATGCTCTGCGGGCCAGCATCCGACATTGCGCATGAGTTTGTTAATGACTTTTACATGCGCGAGGTGAACGGGCGGCCCGCGGCGTTTAGTTGGCGCGAGTAATAAAGGACTGCAGCTGCGCTTCGCTTTGCAGGCGCTGCTGCACGGCGCTGGCCTGTGCTTTATCAGCAAAGGGACCCAGCTGAATACGCCAGACCGCGCCGTTTTGCATGACCCGGCCTGGCACAGAAAACTGCTGGCTCAGGCGCTGCTGATACTGCTGCGCCCGCGTCTGGTCGCTTACTGCGCCCACCTGGACAACAAAATTACCGCTGGCGCTGGAGGTCGCGGAGGACGAGGCCGCCACGGCGCCAGCGGCTGCGGCGGTGGCCGCAGCGGGCGCCACATTACCCTGAATGGAGCCAGGCGCGGTCACTGGCGCTGTTGGCGTGGCGCCGGCGGCAGGAGCCGTCGCGGCGGCTGCCGCTGGTTCGCTACTCTCCAGCACGCCGTTGTTCAGGGGCGTCGGCGCGCCGAGGAAACCGCCGCTGTTCACCGGCGCGCCCACGCTGTCTGCCGGCGTCAGCGTGCTGTTGCTGATCGGGCGAACGTCAGTGGGTGCGGGCTGGCTCATGCCAGCGGCGTCCCCACCGTCCAGATTCGGACGGGCGGGCAGGGCGTAAGTCTGTTTGGCGACGGTGGTACAGGCCATCCCCGGGCCGGAAAGCGAACCGTCAGGCGCGACGATGATGGGGTCGATGCGCACTTTGGTGTTGTTGGAGGTGTTCAGGCGGTCAGCGGATGCGCGGGAAAGCGAGATGACCCGATCGTTGCCATAGGGACCGCGATCGTTAATCCGCACGACGATCATCCGTCCGTTGGCAAGGTTAGTGATCCGCGCGTAGCTCGGGATCGGCAGCGTCGGGTGCGCTGCGGTCAACTGAGTCGGATCGAAGGCTTCGCCGCTGGCGGTCAGGTTGCTGTTGGGTTCTGCGTCATAGATCGCCGCGAAACCGGCCTGAGTAAAGTTGGCCGGATCCTGAACGATTTTGTAGCTTTTACCGTCGCGCTCATAATCCTGATTCGCCGTGGCGTTCGGCGTTTCATACTGCGGATCGGCGCCGCTGATCTCAACCGTCGGGCCATTACAGACGGCCGGCTGTGGAGTACTGACCGTTTTTTGTTGCACGTCATCACTCGAACATGCCGCCAGCAGCCCCGCTGCTATGCAGATCCCCAGCCATTGCTTACGCATTGCTAACCCCTTTAAACGCTTTTCGACAACATTTTTCTGTGGGTATGGATCGACATTACGATACCAAACCCGGCCATCAGTACGATCAGGGCGGAGCCCCCGTAGCTCACCAGCGGCAACGGTACGCCCACCACCGGTAAAATACCACTCACCATACCAATATTTACGAAGACATAAACGAATAAAATCAACATTAAACCACCGGCCATGACCCGGCCAAAGGTGGTTTGCGCCTGGGCGGCGATCCACAGTCCGCGCATAATCAGCAGAATATAAAGCGCTAGCAGGATCAGTACGCCAATCAGGCCCAGCTCTTCGGCGAGGACGGCGAAGATAAAGTCGGTGTGGCGTTCCGGCAGAAACTCCAGCTGCGACTGGGTGCCGTGCAGCCAGCCTTTGCCGCGCAGACCGCCGGAGCCAATGGCAATTTTAGACTGAATAATGTGATAGCCGGCGCCCAGCGGGTCAGTTTCCGGATCGAGGAGCATCATCACACGCTGACGCTGATAGTCGTGCATCAGGAAGAACCACAGGATCGGAATAAAGGCGGCGACCAGCACCACGGCGATACCAATCAGGCGCCAGCTGAGGCCGGAGAGGAACAGCACAAACAGCCCGGATAGGGCGATCAGGATCGAGGTCCCGAGGTCAGGCTGCGCCGCCACCAGCAGCGTCGGCAGGAAGATTAGCACCAGGGCAATGCCGGTGTTCTTCAGCGACGGTGGACAGACATCGCGGTTAATAAACCGCGCCACCATCAGCGGCACGGCTATTTTGGCGATCTCCGACGGCTGAAAGCGCACAATACCGAGATCCAGCCAGCGCTGCGCCCCTTTGGAGATGGCGCCGAAGGCGTCAACGGCTACCAGCAGGATGATACAGAAAATATAGAGGTAGGGCGCCCAGCCTTCATAGACCCGCGGCGGGATCTGCGCCATGACGATCATGATCACCACGCCCATGGCGATCTGGCCGATTTTACGCTCCATCATGCCGACGTCCTGACCGCTGGCGCTCCAGATAACCAGCGCGCTGTAGGTCAGCAGCGCCAGCAGGATAAGCAGCATGGTGGGGTCAAGATGGATTTTATCCCATAGCGATTTTTTGTTCGGATTATCCGTCATTATTGATCCTCCCCTGCGGTTACCGCCGGGTTTTCGCTTGGCAGCGTAGTGTTGTTATCGCCCAGCATGATGTGATCGAGGATCTGGCGCATAATGGTACCGACCGCCGGGCCGGCGCCGCCGTTTTCCAGAATCATCGCCACGGCAACCTGCGGGTTGTTATAAGGCGCAAACGCCGTCATCAGTTTATGGTCGCGCAAGCGCTCGGAGATCCGGTGCGCGTTATAGGTTTCGTTGGCCTTCAGGCCGAACACCTGAGCGGTACCTGACTTGGCCGCGATTTTATACGGCGCGCTGGCGAAGTATTTGTGCGCGGTGCCGTTGCCGCGGTTGGCCACGCCGTACATGCCGTCTTTGGCGATTTCCCAATAGCCGGAATGGATATCGCCTACCGGCGGCTCATGGGGCTGGACCCAGGGTACGGGCTTGCCGTCTTCCACGGTGCTCTGCAGCAGATGCGGCACCTTCACCACGCCGTCGTTAATCAGGATCATCAGCGCTTTGTTCATCTGGATCGGCGTGGCGGTCCAGTAACCCTGGCCGATGCCCACCGGAATGGTGTCCCCCTGGTACCAGGGTTTCTTAAAGCGCTTGAGCTTCCATTCGCGGGTCGGCATGTTGCCAGAGCGCTCCTCGGAGAGGTCGATACCGGTGTAGTGGCCGTAGCCAAACTTGCTCATCCACTCTGAGAGACGGTCGATGCCCATGTCATAGGCGACCTGGTAGAAATAGGTATCTGCAGACTCCTCGAGCGCTTTGGTGACGTTCAGATGGCCGTGGCCCCACTTTTTCCAGTCACGATAGCGTTTCTCTGAGCCGGGCAACTGCCACCAGCCGGGGTCGAAGAGGCTGGTGTTGCGAGTGATCACCCCGGCGCTCAGCGCCGAGACGGCGACGTACGGTTTGACCGTCGACGCCGGCGGATAGACCCCCTGCGTCGCTCGGTTGACCAGCGGTGTGTTCGGGTCGTTGAGCAGCGCGGAGTAATCTTTGCTGGAGATGCCGTCGACGAACAGGTTCGGGTCATAGCTCGGGGTTGAAACCAGCGCCAGAATAGCGCCGGTACGCGGGTCGGTGACCACCACGGCGGCGCGGCTGCCGGCCAGCAGCGTTTCAATATACTGCTGCAGCTTGAGGTCGAGGGTGAGGTAGATGTCGCGTCCGGCCTGCGGAGGCACCTCTTTCAGCTGACGAATGACGCGGCCGCGGTTGTTCACTTCAACCTCTTCGTAGCCGGTCTGACCGTGCAGAACGTCCTCGTAATAACGCTCTATACCCAGCTTCCCAATGTCGTGCGTCGAGGCGTAGTTGGCCAGCTTGCCCTCTTTATCCAGGCGGTCGACGTCTTTATCGTTAATTTTTGAGACATAGCCAATGACGTGAGTCAGCGCCGAATTATAGGGGTAATAACGACGCTTGTAGCCTTTGACTTCCACGCCGGGAAAGCGGTACTGGTTGACGGCAAAGCGGGCCACCTGCACTTCGCTGAGGTTGACCTTTACCGGAATCGAGGTAAAACGATGGGAGCGGGCGCGCTCCTTTTTGAAACCGGCGATGTCATCGTCGGTTAAATCGACGACGTCGCGTAGCGCATCCAGCGTCTGCTGTACGTTATCGACTTTCTCCGGCATCATCTCCAGCTGGTAAATGGTGCGGTTAAGCGCCAGCGGGGTGCCGTTGCGATCGTAAATAATGCCGCGGCTCGGCGGGATCGGCACCAGCTTGATGCGGTTTTCGTTCGAGCGCGTCTGATAGTCGTCGAAGCGAACGATTTGCACATTGTACAGGTTGGCGATCAGAACGCCGGTAAGCAGCAAAATCCCCAAAAAAGCGACCAGCGCCCGGCGCACGAACAGCGAGGATTCAGCCGTATAGTCGCGGAAAGAATTCTGTAATTTCATTCGCTGCTTAGTCTACCCTGATCATCATTACTCACGGTGGTACGGGTGGTTGGTGGTGATGCTCCACGCCCGGTACAGACTCTCGGCCACCAGTACGCGCACCAGCGGGTGAGGTAAGGTGAGGGTGGAGAGCGACCAACTCTGTTCCGCCGCTGCTTTACAGGCGGGAGAGAGACCTTCCGGGCCGCCTACCAGTAAACTGACGTCGCGCCCGTCCTGTTTCCAGCGTTCCAGTTCGCGCGCCAGCTGCGGTGTATCCCATGGTTTACCCGGAATATCCAGGGTCACGATGCGGTTCTTACCGGCAGCGGCTAACATCATCTCGCCCTCTTTTTCGAGGATGCGTTTGATATCAGCGTTCTTACCGCGCTTACCGGCAGGGATCTCCACCAGCTCGAACGGCATATCTTTGGGAAAACGGCGCAGATACTCGCTAAAGCCGGTCTGTACCCAGTCCGGCATTTTGGTGCCAACGGCCACCAGCTGCAACTTCACGCATTAACTCCAGAGTTTTTCCAGCTCGTACAGACGACGGCTCTCTTCCTGCATGACGTGGACCATCACGTCGCCGAGGTCGACGACGATCCAGTCGGCGGCGGCTTCCCCTTCAACGCCCAGCGGCAGCATGCCGGCGGCGCGGGACTCCTGAACCACGTGGTCGGCGATAGACATCACATGACGCGTGGAGGTGCCGGTGCAGATAATCATGCAATCGGTGATGCTGGATTTGCCATGTACATCAATGGCAACGATGTCCTGACCTTTCAGGTCATCAATTTTGTCGATAACAAAATCCTGGAGTGCTTTACCCTGCAAGTGTTCCCCCTGGGTGCGTGAAGATTGATAATCATAAAGAGCCTGACAGTATACCTGAACTGATGAAAAAGTCGGGTGAAATGTCTGTCGGCAGGCGTTCGTGGCGGGCTATCATCCCATCCCTCGCCGCGGATTGCATCGCCATTTTTGTAAAACAATTTCTGCAAACCGGCTTTGGCGGATGCTGCCTGGCAGCGGAGAATAACAGCCTGCTCTGGCCTGTCAATGGTCTGGCGGGAATTCTTCTTGCGGCCGCCAGACGGCCTGGCTATTTAATACCCGCAGGGTGGTGAAATCGTCGCGGATTTCGAGGAGGCTCCAGGCGCCATGGGCAATGGGAAAGTGCCACATCGCCGCCGCAGGCATCTGCAACAGCAGGGCGGTCAGCAGGCTCAGGACGCCCTGATGGCCGACGATCAGCAGATGGTCAAGATGGCGGCAGTCGGTCAGCGTTGGGATAAACTCGCTGACGCGGCGGGCAAAATTCTGAAAGCTTTCGCCGTTGGTGGGGGCCGCATGCTGCCAGTCGGCACACCAGGCGGCATAGTTTTCCGCATCTTCTCGCTGGAGGTCGCGATGATGACGCATCTCCCAGTCGCCGAAAAACATCTCATTGAGCGCGGGATGGCGCTCACGCGGAATAGCGCGGTCGCCAAGCAGCAGATCGGCCGTTGTCCCGGTCCGCGCCAGCTCGCTACAGAATACTTTATCGAAAGGCGCCAGGCGCAGCCGTTCGCCGAGCGCGCGCGCCTGAGCGACGCCGCGCGGCGTCAGGGGCGTTGGGGCATGGCCGCTGTATAACCCGGCAACGTTGGCTTCGGTTTCGCCATGGCGAACTAACCACAATTTCATGAACAGGCTCTGACAGGCGATGAAGAGATGGCGTTACGATAGCGCTTTTTTCGCGCCAGGCCCAGCCTGGGGTCAGCAATAGAGTCCCTGCTCGCGGATGTAATCCAGCACGGCGGCGGGCAGCATCTCGGCGCAGGACTCGCCGCGCTCAAGGCGCTGGCGGATGATCGTCGCGGAAATATCGAACCACGGCGTCTCAGCCAGGTAGATCACGCCGGAAGGGCGGTTATGCAGAGACTCCACGTCGTGGGTTAAATGGCGATCCAGCCAGCGCTGATCCGCTTCCTGCGCCATGGTCAGCGGGTAACCCGGGCGGCGGCAAACAATCAGGTGGACATTGTCGAGAATGGTTTCATAGTTGTGCCAGGTGGGAAAGGTCAGTAGCGAATCCTGGCCAATGATAAACGCCAGCGGTTTGCGCGGCCCTTGCTCCTGGCGCCACTCCTGCAGCGTTTGCGCCGTCCAGGAGGGGGTATCGCGCCGTAGTTCGCGTTCATCGAGCGTGAACAGCGGTTTATCGGCAATCGCCAGCTTCAGCATGTGCACGCGCTGGGCGCTGGTGGCTTCCGGCTGCGGCCGGTGCGGCGGAACGTTGTTAGGCATGATGATGACCTTGCTCAGGCCAATCTGATTCGCCAGGATCTCAACCGGCTTGAGGTGACCGTAATGCACCGGATCGAAGGTGCCGCCATAGATTGCCTGTAACTGAGTCATATCAACCATCAATAAAAACGTCCGCCAGGGCTTTGTGGCAGAGCAACAACGAAAGACTTTCCAGTTCGGGCCAGACGTCGTGCCCGTAATCCTGTTTAAAGGTGAGCTCCGCGCGGGTCAGAAGGGTCACCGCCTGGCGCAGCTGTTCCCCGCTCAGGCGCGTGAGGGCGTCGCTGAGCAGCTGACGGCGGTTTTGCCAGACCCGATGTTTATCAAACAGCGAGCGCAGCGGCGTGTGCGTCGCCTGGCGCTTGAGGGTAACCAGCAGCAGCAGCTCCCGCTGCAGAGTACGCAGCAGGATCGCCGGCTCGCAGCCTTCAAGGCGTAACTGCTGCAGGACGTGCAGCACGCGCTTACTTTTGCCTGCCAGTAGGGCATCGACCCAATGGTAAGGCGTAAAGTGCGCGGCATCGTTTACCGCTTGCTCAACGCGGGGGAGGGTTAGCTTACCGTCCGGCCAGAGCAGCGCCAGACGCTCCAGCGCCTGCGCCAGCGCCAGCAGATTGCCTTCGTAACAGTAGCACAGCAGCTGACTGGCCGCGTCGTCGAGCTGCAGCTGATGCTGTTTGGCCCGGGCGGCCAGCCAGCGCGGCAGCTGCGCGTATTCCGGCGTCTGGCAACTGACCTGGACTGCGCGCTGAGCCAGGGCGGTGAGCCATGCGGCATTCTCCTGGGCTTTGGTCAGCTTATTTCCGCGAACTATCAGCAGCAGGTCGTCGTGCAGCAGGCCAACCAGCGTGGCGAGCTGTTCATTGATCGCCGCGTTGGGGCCGTTTTCCGGTAGGATCAACAGCAGGGTTTGCCGGCTGGCAAACAGGCTCATCGCCTGGCTTAAGGCGAAAATCGCCTGCCAGTCGGTGCTGTTGTCGATTGAAAAAGTATGGTGCTCGGTAAAGCCCTGCGCGGCAGCAGCTTCGCGAATGGCGTCCTGGCTTTCCTGCAACAGCAGGGGATCGTTGCCAAGCAGCAGATAGGCCGCGCGCAGCCCTTCAGTGAGCTGCGCGCGGAGCTGTTCCGGGTACAACCGAATCATCATTGACCCAGCGTGGTGGAGACGCGGTTACCCGAGGAAGCCGGCGCCGCGCTGCTGGCGACCGGTTTCTCTTCCTGCTGGGTTGCTTCAACATCCGCTACCTGAACGCTTGGCAGCTTACGAATCAGCTGTTCCGCCGCTTTGTCGTACATTTCCTGGATAATCATATCCTGCTCGGCGTCTTTCGCTAATGCCGCCTGCGGGTTATCAAAGAACGACCGATAGACCTTGGTGGTAATCGGATAGATATCGTGACCCGGGATCAGGACGCTGGCATGAACGGTCATGACCATCTGATACTCCGCCGTACGACCATCCTGGAACACCGATGCGGTATCTTTCTGAATCGACGAGCCATCGAGGCGCAGAGAAGGGACATCTTTACGCAGCGTGCTGGCGTCGATCAGTTCCACGCCGTTAAGACGCAGCTGATTACGTACCGCGCGGCTTAACGGGCCGTTCGGATCGCTCGACTGGAAAATCATGGTTTTCATGGTGGCGGGCACCTTGGTAGTGCTACGCAAATGCCAGCCACAGCCGGCGGTGACGAGCACCGCCAGAGATAACAACATTGTTACCAGATATCGCACGCTTCCTCCCGCGCTTAACCAACGACCAGATTGAGCAGTTTACCGGGAACGTAAATCACTTTACGCACGGTTTTACCGTCGAGATATTTCGCCACCAGATGTTCCTGGCCGGCGCGCTCGCGAACCTGCTCTTCAGTTGCATCTACCGCAACGGTAATTTTACCACGAACTTTGCCATTGACCTGGACGACGACGAGGGTGCTGTCTTCCACCATCGCGCTCTCATCCGCTACCGGCCACGGCGCGTTGTCGATATCGCCTTCGCCGTTCAGCTCACGCCACAGGGTGAAGCTGGCGTGCGGAGTGAACGGGTTGAGCATACGCACCACCGCCAGCAGAGCTTCCTGCATCAGCGCACGATCCTGCTCACCTTCCTGCGGCGCTTTCGCCAGCTTGTTCATCAGCTCCATGATTGCCGCGATGGCGGTGTTGAAGGTCTGACGACGGCCGATGTCATCGGTCACTTTGGTGATGGTTTTGTGGATATCGCGACGCAGCGCTTTCTGATCTTCGCTCAGAGCCGCCACGTTCAGTGCCGCAACCTCTCCTTTAGTGGTGTGCTCGTAGACCAGTTTCCAGACGCGTTTCAGGAAGCGGTTCGCCCCTTCAACGCCAGATTCCTGCCACTCGAGGGTCATATCCGCCGGGGACGCAAACATCATGAACAGACGCACGGTATCCGCGCCGTAGCGCTCAACCATCACCTGCGGGTCGATGCCGTTGTTTTTCGACTTGGACATCTTGCTCATGCCGGTGTACACCAGCTCGTGGCCCGCCGCGTCTTTGGCCTTCACGATGCGGCCTTTTTCGTCGCGCTCAACGATGGCGTCAACCGGGGAAACCCAGTTACGTTCGCCGTTTTCGCCCACATAGTAGAACGCGTCAGCCAGCACCATGCCCTGGCACAGCAGCTGTTTCGCCGGCTCATCGGAGTTCACCATGCCCGCGTCGCGCATCAGCTTATGGAAGAAGCGGAAGTAGAGCAGGTGCATGATGGCGTGTTCGATACCGCCGATGTAGATATCTACCGGCAGCCAGTAGTTGGCCGCTTTCGAATCCAGCATTCCTTCCTGATACTGCGGGCAGGTGTAGCGCGCATAGTACCAGGAGGATTCCATAAAGGTGTCAAAGGTGTCGGTTTCGCGCAGCGCCGGCTGGCCGTTGACGGTGGTCTTGGCCCATTCAGGATCGGCTTTGATCGGACTGGTGATGCCGTCCATGACCACGTCTTCCGGCAGGATCACCGGCAGCTGATCTTCCGGAGTCGGCAGCACGGTGCCATCTTCCAGGGTCACCATCGGGATCGGCGCGCCCCAGTAGCGCTGACGGGATACGCCCCAGTCGCGCAGACGGTAGTTAACTTTACGCTCGCCCACGCCCATAGCAGCCAGTTTGTCGGCAATGGCGTTGAAGCCCGCTTCATAATCAAGACCGCTGAACTCGCCGGAGTTAAACAGGACGCCTTTCTCGGTCAGCGCCTGCTCGGAGAGATCCGGCTCGGAGCCGTCGGCAGCGAGGATAACCGGCTTAATGTTCAGACCGTACTTGCTGGCGAACTCGTAGTCGCGCTGGTCGTGACCCGGAACGGCCATTACCGCGCCGGTGCCGTATTCCATCAGCACAAAGTTTGCCGCCCAGACCGGAATTTCTTCACCGGTCAGCGGATGAATGGCTTTAAAGCCGGTATCGACGCCTTTTTTCTCCATCGTCGCCATGTCGGCTTCGGCCACTTTGGTATTGCGGCACTCGTCGATAAAGGCGGCCAGCGCCGGATTGTTCGCCGCAGCCTGCTGCGCCAGCGGGTGACCCGCCGCGACGGCCAGGTAGGTACAACCCATAAAGGTGTCCGGACGGGTGGTGTAGACAGTCAGTTTGTCAGCGTAGTCGTTGACGTCAAAGGAGATTTCTACCCCTTCCGAACGGCCGATCCAGTTGCGCTGCATGGTCTTCACGGTGTCCGGCCAGTGGTCCAGCTTATCCAGATCGTTCAGCAGTTCATCGGCGTAGGCGGTGATTTTAATAAACCACTGCGGGATCTCTTTACGCTCGACCTTGGTATCGCAGCGCCAGCAGCAGCCGTCGATAACCTGTTCGTTGGCAAGCACGGTCTGGTCATTCGGGCACCAGTTCACTGCGGAGGTTTTTTTGTACACCAGGCCTTTTTTGTACAGCTCGGTGAAGAACTTCTGCTCCCAGCGGTAGTATTCCGGGGTGCAGGTCGCCAGCTCGCGGCTCCAGTCATAGCCGAAGCCCAGCATTTTTAGCTGGTTTTTCATGTAGGCGATGTTGTCGTAGGTCCACGGCGCTGGCGCGGTGTTGTTTTTCACCGCCGCCCCTTCTGCCGGCAGACCGAACGCATCCCAGCCGATCGGCTGCAGGACGTTTTTGCCCAGCATGCGCTGGTAGCGGGCAATCACGTCGCCGATGGTGTAGTTACGCACGTGACCCATGTGTAGTCGACCAGAAGGATAAGGAAGCATCGACAGGCAGTAATACTTCTCTTTGCTCTCGTCTTCAGTTACTTCAAATGTACGATTTTCGTCCCAGTGAAGCTGGACTTTCGATTCTATCTCTTCCGGGCGGTATTGCTCTTGCATGGCAGCCAGTGGTCCTGTTTTCAATACAGCTACAAAGTGTAGCCAATGGATGTGTTATTTCAGATCGGCATAGCATAGCCCAAACGCCCACGTCAAAACAGCTTTTCGCACATCAACATCGGCAAAAGCTGCGCAGATTATTTCGCGACTCTGTGGCTTGTCAGACACAGCGGGAGAGGAATAAGGTCTATTATCAGAAGACGTTAACCCCACCGGAGGCGAAATGATGAACAAGGTTGCTCAATATTACCGTGAACTGGTCTCCTCGCTCAGCGAACGGCTCCGCCATGGAGAGCGCGATATCGACGCGCTGGTGACGCAGGCGCGGGAAAAAATCGTCCGCGCCGGCGATCTGACGCAGAGCGAGATCGAGTCGGTGATTGCGGCGGTCAAGCGCGACCTCGAGGAGTTTGCCCGCAGCTACGAAGAGAGTCACGAAGACGAGAGCGACAGCGTGTTTATGCGGGTGATCAAAGAGAGCCTGTGGCAGGAGCTGGCTGATATCACCGACAAAACCCAGCTCGAGTGGCGGGAAGTCTTTCAGGATCTGAATCACCACGGCGTGTACCACAGCGGCGAAGTGGTCGGTCTAGGCAACCTGGTCTGCGAGAAGTGCCACTATCACCTGGCGGTATACACCCCGGACGTGCTGCCGCGCTGTCCAAAATGTGGCCACGATCAGTTCCAGCGTCGGCCCTTCGAGCCCTAAGCGTGCGAAAAACGATGCGCGAGGCTTCGCGCATCGTGGTTTGTCTTATTTCACCGTGTTGACTTCGGTGCTCTTGAAATACTGTTTTCCACCCATGTCGCTAACATATTTCTGCGATGAGTTCAGTACCAGCTTGTCAGCAGTTAACGTCCCGACGCCGCATTTCGCCAGGCCCAGTATGCCGCAACTTTTACCACCATTGACCACTTTGGTGGCGGTTAACGTCATGTTGCCGCCCGCGCTGAGGGTTGAATAATTGTAGATCGCGCCTTTGTTTTTGGTATTTAAGGTCAGGTCGTCGGTGCTACTGATCTGCCCTTCGTTGGTGATATCTGAGTAGGTCGTAATTGAAATATTTTTGGCAGTAATATTGCCATAATTATTCACTACGCCATGATCGGTGGTGATATCGGCGGCTTTCATATAACCATTTTGGTTCAGCCAGTAGCTGTGGGCGGTAATGGCGTTGGTTGCCTCAATACGACCACTGCTGCTTTGCGCCAGCGTGCCGTTGGTCTGCAGATTGATATTTTCGCCGGTGATATTGCCGAGGTTATAGATTTCGCCCGTATTGGCGCTGCCGTCCTGTTTAAGCGACTGAATGGTTGTTTGGCCAGTAGAGTTAATATTGCCGGTGTTTTTAAAGCTGTCGCCGACAAACGTCAGGCTGGTGTTTTTGGCGCTGATTTTGCCTTCATTAAGGAAATCACCGATTGCCGTGGCGGCAATCTGGTTATTTGACAGCAGGGAGGCTTTTTCTTCGTTGCGGATTTTCCCGCCGCTGGTCAGGCTTAATCCACTGGTGCCGGTCATCGTGCCTGAGTCGCCGTTGGTGATGTTGCCGTTGGCGGTGGCAATGAGCTGGCCGCCGGAGAGAGAACCGGTGTTAACGATATAATCGCCACTGGAGAGCATTAAATAATAGGCGCCGGCGATGCTACCGTCATTGGTGATGCCCGAGGCGGTGGCGACCTGATTCAGCAGACCGTTGCTTTTGATCGTGCCTTTGTTCAGCAGATTACCGTTGCTGGTGAGCTGCAGCGAACTATTCGCGACGATAGAGCCTTTATTGCGTACGCCAAAGCCGATGTTATTGCCGACCATGCTGATGCTGTTGGCCTCAATGCCGCCAAGGCTGCTGACGTCGATGCTGTACTGCGGGTTAACCGTCATCTGGATCAGGGTGGCCTTTTTACCAGCGGAGGTCACCGAGCCAGAGCTGTTATCCATGGTGAAGTTGCCCGCGCTGACCAGGGCGTTGTTGGCCTGCACTTTACCGTTGATATTGATCGCGTCGGCGAGCAGAACCGCATAGCCGTTGGCGGCGTTCATGCCATTTTCGCCGATGGTGAGGGTGCCGCCCGTTACGGTATAGCTGCCGATAGCGCCATCGTCGGTCATATTAACCTTGCCGGTGGTCAGGATAGCCTTGTTGGTATTAACAAAGCTACAGCCGGAACAGGTGATGCCGTTCGGGTTGGCGATTACCACATCCGCTTTCTGACCGTTGACTTCGATAAAGCCCTTCAGGCTACTGGCGTTTTTGGAGGTCACCTCGTTCAAAATCACCGAAGCGCTGCCGGCGGTCAGATTATTGTTGCGGGCGATATTGCCAAATGTGCTGTGGCTGACATCATCGCCGCTGTTATTGAGGATGGTGCCATTGGCGCCGACGTTGAAGTCGCGGTACAGGTTATGGGAGACACCGGCGGCGTTCGGCTTTTCAATATCGATAACCGTGGCGCCGGAAGAGTGCGTATAGCTTGTGGGGTCGGCATAAACTACCGACGAGGTTAATACTGCCGCCAGTGCGACATAAGAAGCCTTAAACTTAAACATTTTCTTTATTCCTTTAAATAATGATTAATAAATAATGTAAATATGACGAGTCAATAATGTGCGAATTAATACCTCCACTGTAATGAAAAGCCCATATTCAGGGCGTCGCTATGAAACTTATCCGGTTTACTCAGCGGGGTACTAATAAACAGATCGTACTGCGTTGACCATAGCTGACCGCGCAGCCCGCTGACGGCGCCGGAGAGCACTTTGCCTTTTTGATATAGATCGGCGCCGATAAGGCGGCCTATATCCGCGCCCAAATAGAATTGCCGCTCGTGGGTGGCCAGATCCCAGATAAAATCGTTGCGCCAGTACCATCCCTGATTGCCGGACAGGCTGTTTTCACCGTCAAAACCGCGCACGCTCCAGCGGCTGCCAATATTGAATTTGTTATCGGAAGCGAGTTTGTCCGGGCTGAACTGGGCGCTGAGGCGGGGAGCCCAGGTAAATTTGTCGCCGGTGGCGTCAAATTTCATCATTGCCTGCAGATTACCATGCACAATCCGCGACAGCGGGCTATACAGCCCGGCCTGCTCTTCCGGCGTTGCTGTCGAGCTGAGCCACGGCAGGCTGCGCTGGATGCCGATGCTGGCATCAACAATCTTTTTGTTAAAGTAGTGCTGGTGGTTGAGGGTGAATTCCCATGAGGGGTTCTGCTTGCGCATCACCAGTAGCTCACTGCCGCCGAAGTAATAATGCGAGGTGCTCTTGGCGATCCGCAGGTCGGCGGTAGTTTTTTGCTGCCGGGTGTGGGAGAGCAGACGACTCAGCGTGGCGCTGTAGTAGCGATTTTTACTCTTATAATCCATCGTCGACCAGTTGCCGTTAAACTGCTGACGATACTGGCTGTATGCCCCGTAGGCGCTTAGTGTCCAGTAGCCAAAGGGAATGGAGTAATACAGGCTGCCGTTGTGGTTGCCGTCGTTATGCTGATTGAATTCAATATCGCCCCCGCCGGAAAGGTACAGGATATCGTTGAGGGTGGTCAGGTCATAGAGATAGAGGGCCCCGCCGGCCTGGTAGCGTCCGCTGGCTTTGCTGCCGGCGTCGTCAAGCCAGGCGCCAAGCTGCCATTTTTTCGCCAGGCTGCGGGCGATCTGGATATCGCTTTCTCCCTCGTGTTGGCCCGGCAGCAGTTTCATGTGCGCGGTGGCGCCGGGCAGACGCTGCAGGTTGGCCATCCCTTGCTCAAGGTCGCTTAAGCGCAGGATAGTACCGGAAGAGGTGGGCAGGGAATTCCACAGGCGGGTGGTGTCCGAGCCGTCGGCATAGTCGATAGCGCCCACTTTGCCATAGTGCAGCGTGAACCTGAGTATGCCGTGCTCCAGCGACTGGGAGGGCACATCAATCAGCGAGGTGATGTAGCCTTGCGCGATCAGCTCATTTTGCAAGGTATAGGCCAGCAGGCGAATGCCTTCGCTGCCCAGGCAGCGTCCCTGCGCCTGCCGCGCGGTTTTCGCCAGTAATTTCCGGGTGAGCGCCTGGTTATCGGAGTCGATATCGACCCGGTTGATCAATTTGCAATGCGTTTCCTCAGGAAAAGGGATACCCTGCGGCGCCACGCGCTGTTGTGAAGACTGAAAATCCTGTTGCTGCGGCGCCAGCGCCTCCTGGCGGGCTTTATCCTGCTCCGTCTGGTGAGTAGAAGAGGTCAATGGCGCGGCCCCGGCGGCTGAGGTGCCCGCCAGCGTGATAAACAGCAGCCCGTTGAGCGTGCGAGATCGAATTAACATGAAGCAATATCCATTTGTTTCATTGGTTTGGTGGCGCATCCATTATTCTGCGAGCGGCAGAGAATATTGATGGCCTTTATTTCGGCATTCCGGCGCAGGCGAGGTCAGGCAAGAATATTATATTCAATCAATAAAATAATCGTGCGACGAACCTGTTACGAGGCGTTATATGCTAGCGGCGGCGGCAATGCCGGTCCACGAATTCATTATTGAATTCTTTATGAATTGATCGATTTAATAAATAAGCTCAGCTTTTATCGCCGAGGTTTATTGGGTACGTAAATGATAGTAGCGATAATCTGCCGCATAAATAACATTGGCGAATAATATGGCGGAAAAGATTAACTGCGCATACCGGGCGGTATGCGCAGAGAAGAACCATCAATGAAGTATTTTGGCGAGGAAATCTTTGGCACGCTCGGATTGCGGATTGGCAAAGAAGGCCTCTTTATCGGCATCCTCGACAATCTTCCCTTCATCCATAAAGATCACCCGGTTCGCCACCTTGCGGGCAAAGCCCATCTCATGGGTCACGACCATCATGGTCATCCCTTCGTTAGCCAGTTCGACCATAACGTCCAGCACCTCGTTAATCATCTCCGGGTCAAGCGCTGAGGTGGGCTCATCAAACAGCATGGCGATCGGGTCCATACACAGGGCTCGGGCAATGGCCACGCGCTGCTGCTGGCCGCCGGAGAGCTGCGCCGGGTATTTTTCCGCGTGCGCCGCCAGGCCAACGCGCTCCAGCAACTTGAGGCCTTTCTTGCGCGCTGAGGCTTTATCGCGGTTAAGCACTTTGACCTGCGCCAGCGTCAGGTTGTCGATAATCGACAGATGCGGGAACAGTTCAAAATGCTGAAACACCATGCCGACGTGCGAGCGCAGTTTAGCCAGGTTGGTCTTTTTATCGTTAACCACGGTGCCATCGACAATAATCTGCCCCTGCTGTACCGGCTCAAGGCCGTTCACAGTCTTAATCAGCGTGGATTTACCGGAGCCTGACGGCCCGCAGACCACCACGACTTCGCCTTTTTTCACTTCCGTGGAGCAATCGGTCAGCACCTGAAAGTGACCATACCATTTTGAAACGTTTTTCAGGGTAATCATTACACAGTCCTTTTCTTCAACCAGCTGACCAACAGCGAGGCGCTGAGGCTAATCACAAAATAGACGCCGCCCGCGAACAGGATCATTTCGACCTGGGTTCCGTCACGCTCGCCAATGGTGGAGGCGGTACGGAAGAAGTCGGCGAGACTCAATACATACACCAGCGAGGTATCCTGGAACAGGACGATCCCCTGGGTTAGCAGCAGCGGCACCATGGCGCGGAAGGCCTGCGGCAGGATCACCAGCCGCATTGACTGCCAGTGGGTCATCCCCAACGCCAGCGCGGCGCTGGACTGGCCGCGGGAGATGCTCTGAATGCCGGCGCGGATAATCTCTGAATAGTAGGCGGCTTCGAACATCGAAAACGCCACCATCGCCGAGATCAGGCGAATATCCGTTTTCGGCGACAGTCCCAGCACGTTCTGCAGGAAGCCCGGGACAATCAGGTAGAACCACAGCAGGACCATCACCAGTGGGATTGAGCGGAATACGTTGACGTAGGATTTAGCAAACCAGGCCAGCGGCAGAAAGCTGGACAGGCGCATAACCGCCAGCAGGGTGCCCCAGACGATGCCGACCACGATGGCGATCACCGTAATCTTCAGGGTGATCACCAGCCCTGCCAGCAGATAGGGCATGGAGGGAACGATCGAACTCCAGTCAAAATCGTACATTATTTGCCTCCCATATTGCCAGGCAGGCGAACCTTACGCTCGACCACATACATAATCAGCATAATCACCGCGTTGATGAAAACATAGGCCAGGGTGATGGCGGTAAAAGACTCCCAGGCATGAGCGGAGTAGTCCAGCAGTTTGCCCGCCTGCGCGGCCATATCGGCCAGACCGATGGTGGAGGCGATGGCCGAGTTTTTCACCAGGTTCATCATCTCCGAGGTCATCGGCGGCACGATAACGCGGTAGGCGTTCGGCAGCAGCACGTAGCGGTAGGTTTGCGGCAGGGTCAGGCCCATCGCCAGGCCGGCGTTCTTCTGCCCGCGCGGCAGCGACTGGATGGCGGCGCGTACCTGCTCGCAGACGCGAGCGGCGGTAAACAGCCCCAGGCACAGCATGGAGGAGACAAAGAATTGAATGTTTGGGTCCAGCTCCGATTTAAACCACATGCCGATATTTTCCGGCAGGAACTCCGGCACCACCAGGTACCAGGTAAAGAACTGCACGATCAGCGGCACGTTGCGAAACAGTTCGACATAGCAGGTGCCAATGCCCGAGAGGAAGCGATTGGGTACCGTGCGTAAAATGCCGAACAGTGAGCCGACGAGAAAAGCGATGATCCAGGCCGTGATGGAGAGGGCGACGGTGATTTGAAAACCGCTCCACAGCCAGCCCAGGTAGGTAGTGTTGCCGAAGGGGGCCTGTTGCAGGAATATCCCCCAGTTCCAGTCTATTGACATACATGACTCCTGGAAAAAAAAGGGTAGCCAGTGCTACCCTCGAAGACGGTTGTCCAGCTTGTTTCGGTATTCGCGGCGGCTGGGGAACGACCAGCCGCCGTATAGTCTGTCCGTGCTGTGACAATCATCGGGAGGGCAGGATATCCCGCCCCTGGTTGTTATAATTAGTTCAGTGCTTTGTCGTTAGGTGATTTGAACAGCGCTTTCATGTCGTCCGACAGCTCGAAGTTGAGGTTAAGATTTTTTGGCGGAATCGGGTTTTTGAACCATTTGTCAAACCACTTCTCCGCTTCGCCAGAGGTCTGAGCCTGGGCGACGGTTTCATCAACCAGCGCCTTGAACGTCGGATCGTCCTTCCGCAGCATGCAGCCATAGGCCTCCTTCGACTGCGGGGTGCCGACGATTTCCCAATTATCCGGTTTCTTCGCCTTGGCGCGTTCGCCAGCCAGCAGGGCATCATCCATCATAAAGGCCACGGCGCGTCCGCTCTCCAGGGTGCGGAAAGAGTCGCCATGATCTTTGGCGCTGATAATGCGCATATTCATTTTTTTCTCATCGTTCAGCTTATGCAGCAGGATCTCCGAGGTGGTTCCGGAGGTGACGACGACCGCTTTATCCTTCAGGTCCGGGAAATCTTTGATCGGACCGCCTTTCTTCACCAGCAGACGGGTACCGACCACGAAGATGGTATCGGAGAAGGCCGCCTGTTTCTGGCGCTCAAGGTTGTTGGTGGTTGAGCCGCACTCGAAATCAAAGGTGCCATTCTGCAGCAACGGGATACGGTTCTGCGAGGTGACCGGGATCAGTTTGACCTGCAGATCGGGTTTGTTCAGTTTTTTCTTGATGGCATCGACGATGGCGTTGGAATAATCCTGAGAGTAGCCCACAACCTTCTGCTGGTTATCGTAGTAAGAGAACGGGACCGAAGATTCACGATGGCCGACAACGATAACTCCGTTTTTGGCGATCTTATCCAGGGTGTTCTGGCCAGCCGCCGGGGCAGCATCTTCCGCCTGCGCCAGACCAGCGGTCATTCCCATTACCAGCATTGCCGTGGCCAGTTTACGTAATTGCATATCCAACTCCTTATCCGCAGCGTCAGCGACGCTATTGATACCCATTGTGATTGTGTGTGTTGTTATTGGGGGCACGCGTCCACGTGCCGCATTTGTATGTGTTTGTTAGCATTTAGTTTGGCTTAATGTAAAGATTTTGCTGCTTTATTGTTTATTTTTGCGAAGCGCTCCGCACCAATCGGAGGCAAATATCTTCCATTGCACCAAAATAGCGCGACCACCGATCGTTTCTGGTGCAACCTGGTTGCACTGGGTCGGACGATGCCGCTACCAGGTTAAATAAAGCAATGACTGTGCCAGAGTGGCAGATGATGGGAAGAAAAAGCCGGCGACGGGCGTCGCCGGCGGAGAAACTTATCGGCGACGCTGGCGCAGGCTCATCAGCAGCGCGGCGAAACCAAACAGCGCCGTCAGCGCCCATAGCGGCCAGTTGCCGGTGCGGGCGTAAGGGGTTAAGCCGCTGGTGGGGGTCACGGTGGTGGTCAACACCTCGCGGGTAAACTGTGGGATCATCTTCTGGATCTCGCCACGCGGGCCGATCACCGCAGTAATGCCGTTGTTGGTGCTGCGCAGCAGCGGGCGGGCCAGCTCCAGGGCGCGCATTCGCGCCATCTGGAAGTGTTGCCATGGGCCGATGGACTTGCCGAACCAGGCGTCGTTGGAGATGGTCAGCAGGAAGTCGGTGTCCGGCCGGAAGTTATCCCGCACCTGTTCCCCGAGGATTATCTCGTAGCAGATGGCCGCGGTCAGCTTCAGGTTATGTGCCATCAGCTGCGGCTGCACGTAGGAGCCGCGGCTGAAGGAGGACATCGGCAGGTCAAAGAACGGCGCCAGCGGGCGCAGAATCGACTCCAGCGGTACAAACTCGCCGAACGGCACCAGATGGTTCTTGTTGTAGCGGTTGGTCGAGTCGTAGCGGTACGGGTTATCTTTGCCGAGAGTAATGATGGTGTTGTAGGTATCGTAACGGTTCTGCTTGTTGAGACGCGCATCGACAATGCCGGTGATCAGCGAGCTGTCTTTTGCGCGCAGCAGATCATCCATCATGCTGAGGAACTGCTGCTGGTTGATCTCCAGATCCGGGATCGCCGATTCAGGCCAGATAATCAGCTGCGAGTGGCCGATATGCGGCTGGGTCAGCGCCAGGTAGGTTTTCAGGGTATTGACCAGCTGCTTTTCGTCCCATTTCATGGCCTGTGGGATATCGCCTTGCACCAGCGAGACCTGGGTCGCGCGCGCCGGCAGCAGCTGATACCACTGGATATAGCGCAGCGGGAACGGCAGGGCGAACAGCAGCGCGGCAATCGCCAGCGGCTTCCAGTTGCGCTGGACGAGGGCCAGGGCCAGCAGGCCGCTGACTACCATCAGCAGGAAGTTAATCGCCTCGACGCCCATCACCGGCGCGAGGCCTTTCAGCGGGCCGTCAATCTGGCTGTAGCCGAACTGTAGCCACGGAAAGCCGGTCAGCACCCAGCCGCGCAGGAACTCGGTGATTTGCCAGACGACAGGGGCAGCGATAGCCATCCGTATCCAGTTAGTTTTAGGCCACAGACGGGCGAGCAGGCCGGCAAACAGGCCGGTGTAGAGCGAGAGATAGGCCGCCAGCAGAACGACGAGGAAGACGTTAACCGGGCCGGGCATTCCGCCAAACTGCGCGATGCTGACATAGACCCAGTTGATACCCGTGCCGAACAGCCCGAGTCCCCAGAAATAGCCGATCCCGGCGCTTTGCAGCGGGCGTCGGTTGAGGGTTAACGCCTGCAGACCGATCAGCGAAACGATAGCCGCTGGCCAGAAGTCATAAGGTGAAAAAGCCAGCGTTCCGCTGGCTCCAAACAACAGAGCCAGCAACAGACGTACGCGCTGGCGTTCAAGAAGAGAGGCAAATACCATTTAGGTTAATCGTCCCGTTAATTAACGCCTGCTGCTACAGGCTATTCTTTTTGCCAGCCGGACGCGGGGCACCTACAACCGTGTATGACTCGCGGTCTCCCGGCTGGCCATTTCAGCGCTACCGCTTACTCTTCCAGCTTCGGCTGGGGAGCGTCATCGGGCAGCTTTACATGCACCTGAATGATACGACGACTATCTGCCATTGCTACCTTGAATTGGTAACCATCAATGTCGATAGATTCGCCGCGGGCCGGCAGATGGCCGAAGGCCTGCATCACCAGCCCGCCAATGGTATCCACTTCTTCATCGCTAAAGTGCGTGTCGAAGGCGTCGTTGAAGTCTTCGATGGAGGCCAGGGCGCGCACCGTCCAGGTGTGGCGGCTCAGCTGGCGGAAATCGATATCTTCTTCTTCGTCGTACTCGTCTTCAATTTCCCCGACGATGAGCTCAAGGATATCCTCGATGGTCACCAGGCCAGAGACGCCGCCGAATTCGTCAATAACGATCGCCATATGGTAGCGCTGTGAGCGAAACTCTTTCAGCATGCGGTCGACCCGCTTGCTTTCCGGGACGACAACCGCCGGCCGTAACACTTTTTCCATGCTGAAGGCTTCGGCGTCGCTGCGCATAAACGGCAGCAGATCCTTGGCCATCAGAATCCCTTCGATGTGATCTTTATCTTCACTGATGACCGGGAAACGCGAGTGGGCGGATTCGATGATGACATCCAGGCACTCGTCCAGCGTCTGGTTGCGTTTCAGGGTTATCATTTGTGAACGGGGGATCATAATGTCGCGGACCCGCTGGTCGGCGATATCCATTACCCCTTCGAGCATGTCACGCGTATCTTCATCGATAAGGTCGTTTTGCCCGGAATCACGGATCAGCGCCAGCAGTTCATCGCGGTTTTTCGGTTCCCCGTGAAAAAGCTGGCTGAGTAACAGGGAGAAAAATCCCTTTTTGCTGTTTACTGTGTCACTACTGTGTGAATTGTCGTCGCTCATGGCGTCGTTTGGGTTCTCATGTTGATTTAACTGTCGCTCGTCGCGCGTAAACTCAGCGCCGGACGGCATGGGTTGCCTGACTTTCTGGCAGGTAAAACGCAGAAACAGCGGCCGGATGAGGCGCAAGCACCGCCATCCGGCTGGGCGCTATTCCGCAATCTTCTCGGAAATGTACGGGTCCTCATAGCCCAGAGCAAGCATTATCTCTGTTTCAAGGCCTTCCATCTCTTCCGCTTCGTCGTCTTCGATATGATCGTAGCCCAGCAGATGCAGGCTACCGTGCACCACCATATGCGCCCAGTGCGCCTCCAGCGGCTTACCTTGCTCGCTGGCTTCTTGCTCTACCACCTGACGGCAGATGATCAGATCGCCGAGTAGCGGCATTTCAATTCCCGGCGGCGCTTCAAACGGGAAGGAGAGGACGTTGGTCGGCTTATCCTTGCCGCGATAGGTCAGGTTCAGCTCATGGCTTTCTGCAACGTCGACCAGACGAATCGTTAACTCTGACTCCTCCTGAAACGGCGGAATGACGGCGTCGACCCAGCGTTGGAAAAGGGCTTCGTCCGGCAGGCCGCTGGTCTCTTCGCAGGCCAGCTGTAAATCGAGGATCACCTGACTCATTTTTGCTCCTGTTCCTGGGCTTCGCGTTTGCGCTCGGCGGCCAGCTCTGCTTTACGTTTCTGGTCTGCGGCTTCCCATGCCTCATAGGCGTTCACGATGCGGGCGACCACCGGATGGCGCACCACGTCTTCGCTATGGAAGAAGTTAAAGCTGATCTCATCGACTTCCGCCAGTACTTCGATGGCATGGCGCAGACCGGATTTGGTGCTGCGTGGCAGGTCAATCTGCGTGATGTCGCCGGTGATCACCGCCTTGGAGTTAAAGCCGATGCGGGTCAGGAACATCTTCATCTGTTCGATGGTGGTGTTCTGGCTTTCATCAAGAATGATAAAGGCGTCATTCAGCGTCCGTCCGCGCATATAGGCCAGCGGGGCCACTTCGATGACGTTACGCTCAATCAGCTTCTCCACTTTCTCAAAGCCGAGCATCTCAAACAGCGCGTCATACAGCGGGCGCAGATACGGGTCGACCTTCTGGCTCAGATCGCCGGGCAGGAAGCCGAGCTTTTCGCCTGCCTCGACGGCCGGACGGGTCAGCAGAATACGGCGGATCTCCTGGCGCTCCAGCGCATCGACCGCCGCCGCCACCGCCAGATAGGTTTTACCCGTACCCGCCGGACCCACGCCGAAAGTGATGTCGTGATCGAGGATATTGGCGATGTACTGCGCCTGGTTCGGCGTACGCGGTTTGATTACCCCGCGCTTGGTCTTGATATTGACGGCTTTACCGTACTCAGGCACGCTTTCGGCGCTCTGCTCCAGTACGCGCGCTTCCTTGATCGCCAGGTGGATCTGCTCTGGTTCAATATCCTGAATCTGACCGCGCATTGGCGCTGTGTCGACATACAGGCTGCGCAGAATATCGGCGGCAGCGTGCACGCACAGGGCGCGACCGGTCAGCTTAAAGTGATTGTCACGGCGGTTGATCTCAATGCCTAACCGACGCTCCAGCTGTTTAATGTTGTCGTCAAACGGGCCGCACAGGGCTAACAGGCGTGCGTTATCCGCTGGCTCCAGGGTAATCTCACGAGTGTCTATGTTCAAACTATTCCTCTTTACGCAGGTGGCCGGACGCGGCGCGTGGCCGGCTAATCAGGAAATTATTTACGTCACAGGAAAATGGCGCAAGCATTGCTGTAGATATAGGGACGGAGAGAGGAATTACAAGGCCTGCCGGAACCGACAGGCCTGAAGGGATCATGGCTGGTAAATTCCCACGCCAAGATCGTTCTCTTTACGGGTGCGGGCAATCACTGATTCGGGTGATTCAGCGATACGCAGACCCATCTCCGCTTCGGTGCGCACGATTTTACCGCGCAGCGAGTTGGTGTATACATCGACGATTTCGACATCGACAAACTTACCGACGAGGTCCGGGGTACCTTCGAAGTTGACCACCCGGTTATTCTCCGTACGTCCGGAGAGCTCCATGATGTTCTTACGCGAGGTGCCTTCCACCAGGATGCGCTGTACCGTGCCGAGCATGCGACGGCTCCAGGCCATCGCCTGCTGGTTAATGCGTTCCTGCAGGATATACAGACGCTGTTTTTTGTCCGCCTCCGGCACGTCGTCGACCATATCGGCCGCCGGGGTGCCCGGGCGAGCGGAGAAGATAAAGCTGTAGCTCATATCGAAATTGACGTCGGCGATGAGCTTCATGGTCTTTTCGAAATCTTCCGTGGTTTCGCCCGGGAAGCCGACGATAAAGTCGGAGCTTATCTGAATATCCGGGCGCGCTTCACGCAGCTTGCGAATAATCGCTTTATACTCCAGCGCGGTATGGGTGCGTCCCATCAGGTTCAGCACACGGTCGGAGCCACTCTGCACCGGCAGGTGCAGGAAGCTCACCAGCTCCGGCGTATCGCGATAAACGTCGATGATATCGTCGGTAAATTCGATCGGGTGGCTGGTGGTGAAGCGAATGCGGTCGATGCCGTCGATGGCGGCGACCAGGCGCAGCAGGTCGGCAAAGCTGCCGGTGGTGCCGTCGTAATTCTCACCGCGCCAGGCGTTAACGTTCTGCCCCAGCAGATTGACCTCACGCACGCCCTGCGCCGCCAGCTGGGCGATTTCAAACAGGATATCGTCGCACGGACGGCTAACTTCTTCTCCGCGGGTATACGGCACCACGCAGTAGGTGCAGTATTTATTGCAACCTTCCATAATCGAGACAAAGGCGGTCGGCCCTTCGGCGCGCGGCTCTGGCAGGCGATCGAATTTTTCAATTTCCGGGAAGCTGATATCAACTACCGGACTGCGGTTGCCGCGCACGGAGTTAATCATCTCCGGCAGGCGGTGCAGGGTTTGCGGCCCGAAAATAATATCGACATAGTGCGCGCGCTGGCGAATATGGTCGCCTTCCTGGGAAGCCACGCAGCCGCCGACGCCAATAATCAGGTCCGGGTTCTTCTCTTTCAGCAGCTTCCAGCGGCCAAGCTGATGGAAAACTTTTTCCTGGGCCTTCTCACGAATTGAGCAGGTATTGAGCAACAGCACATCTGCTTCTTCCGCCACTTCGGTCAGTTGATACCCATGTGTCGCATCCAGCAGATCGGCCATCTTTGATGAATCATACTCGTTCATCTGACAGCCCCAGGTTTTAATATGGAGTTTTTTTGTCATTGACTTGCTCATGCTCAGTAATAGATATCCAAAACGCGGGGATATATACAGGGTGAATTTCGCATTCCAGGGCGCGTATTGTAATGCTTTGGTCGCCCCCTGACCAGTGCGAGCGTTATCGCCGCAAGAGGGCGAAAAATCCGGTAAACTTAACGGATTCTGCTTTAAGGATAATAGCCATGACAATTCACGTAACAGATGTCGCCATCGTGGGCGGCGGCATGGTCGGCGGCGCCCTGGCGTTAGGGCTGGCGCAACAGGGATTTACCGTGACGGTGCTTGAGAAAGCGGCGCCACCGGCGTTCGATCCGGCATCCGCCCCGGATGTGCGGATCTCGGCGATCAGCGCGGCTTCGGTCGGCCTGCTGAAGAGTCTCGGCGTCTGGGATGCCATACGGGCGATGCGCGTCCACGCTTATCGCCGTCTGGAGACCTGGGAGTGGGAGAGCGCGCACGTCGCCTTCGACGCCGCGGAGCTCAAGCTGCCGGAGCTGGGCTATATGGTCGAGAACAAGGTTCTGCAATGGGGCCTGTGGCAAGCGCTGGCGGCGCATGAGGCGGTTACCCTGCGCGTCGGTAGCGAACTGAAAACGATGCAGCGCGGCGAGACGCAGACGGCGTTGCATTTGCGCGAGGGGGAGACGATCCACGCCCGGCTGGTTATCGGCGCCGACGGCGCTAACTCCCAGGTGCGGGAGATGGCCGGCATCGGCGTGCACGCCTGGCAATATCAGCAGTCCTGTATGCTGATCAGCGTCGAATGCGCCGACGATCCCGGCGACAGCACCTGGCAGCAGTTTACTCCCAGCGGCCCACGCGCCTTCCTGCCGCTGTTCGACCACTGGGCTTCGCTGGTCTGGTACGACGCCCCGGCGCGGATCCGTCAGCTGCAGAGCATGACCATGGCGCAGCTCCAGCAGGAGATCGCCAGTCACTTTCCGGCGCGGCTGGGGCAGGTGACGCCGCAGGCGGCCGGCGCCTTCCCGCTTACCCGGCGTCATGCGCTGCAGTATGTTCAGCCCGGCCTGGCGCTGGTGGGCGATGCGGCGCACACCATTCATCCACTGGCGGGGCAGGGGGTTAACCTTGGCTATCGTGATGTCGATGCCCTGCTGGAGATCCTGGCGGAAGCGCGCGGCCGCGGCGAAGACTGGGCCAGCCTGCCGGTGCTGAAGCGCTACCAGGCGCGGCGGCGAGCGGATAATTTTATCATGCAGTCGGGGATGGATCTCTTTTATGCCGGATTCAGCAATGACCTGGCGCCGGTGCGGATGCTGCGTAATATTGGCCTGATGGCGGCTGAACGCGCCGGGATGCTGAAGCGTCAGGCGCTGAAGTATGCGTTAGGCTTGTAAAACCGGCTTCCCGGGCAGGGGCGTAGCGGAGAGCACCTGCCCGGCAGTCAGTACGGAGTAAGCATGTCAGGACGCCAATAGCAAAAAAGCCCACCGAAGTGAGCTTTTTTGCATTGAAATGGCTGGGGTACGAGGATTCGAACCTCGGAATGCCGGAATCAGAATCCGGTGCCTTACCGCTTGGCGATACCCCAATTGTCTGTTGCGCTTGACCGTAACTACGCCGGTTGAGGGCAACAGTGCGTTCACTGCTGAACGACTTTTAAATTTGGCTGGGGTACGAGGATTCGAACCTCGGAATGCCGGAATCAGAATCCGGTGCCTTACCGCTTGGCGATACCCCAACAAATTGTTTGCGGATTTATCGATGCGTATCGATACGTCCAGAATTTGGTGGCTACGACGGGATTCGAACCTGTGACCCCATCATTATGAGTGATGTGCTCTAACCAGCTGAGCTACGTAGCCTAATTGTCTTACTGCTTCTTCGATGGCTGGGGTACCTGGATTCGAACCAGGGAATGCCGGTATCAAAAACCGGTGCCTTACCGCTTGGCGATACCCCAATACCGTCGCGGTGAACCGCAAATATCGAAGAAATATGGCTGGGGTACCTGGATTCGAACCAGGGAATGCCGGTATCAAAAACCGGTGCCTTACCGCTTGGCGATACCCCATCCGTACAACGCTAACTGGTGAATGGTGCGGGAGGCGAGACTTGAACTCGCACACCTTGCGGCGCCAGAACCTAAATCTGGTGCGTCTACCAATTTCGCCACTCCCGCAAAAAAGATGGTGGCTACGACGGGATTCGAACCTGTGACCCCATCATTATGAGTGATGTGCTCTAACCAGCTGAGCTACGTAGCCATCTTTTTTTCGCGTAACCTTATCGGCGTTGCGGGGCGCATTATGCGTATTGGGCCTGCGAGCGTCAACCTCTTTTTCAAGGAAAATCGTTGTAATGTGACTGTTTGGTTAGGTTGCGAACAGCTCGCTGGAATATTCGGCAATTATTGGTTATTTATCGTTTTTCAGCGGTATAAATCCGGCAAAAAGAAAACGGACCCCGGAGGGTCCGTTTTGCGTTTCACCGCCCGTCTGGGCTTATTTGTAGGCCGACTGGTGGACACCGACCGCGCGGCCTGATGGATCGTTCATGGTTTTGAACGCTTCATCCCACTCAATGGCTTTCGCTGAAGAGCAGGCCACCGACGGACCGCCAGGGACGCACTCCGCCGCGCTCGGCAGCGGGAACAGCTCTTCGAAGATCTCGCGGTACAGATAGCCTTCTTTGGAGGTCGGCGTGTTGTACGGGAAGCGGAAGCTTGCGGTTTCCAGTTGCTGGTCGCTGATCTGTTTGGCGGCCACTTCTTTCAAGGTATCGATCCAGCTGTAGCCGACGCCGTCAGAGAACTGCTCCTTCTGGCGCCAGGCGACGCTGGCCGGCAGGTAGGATTCAAAGCATTCGCGCAGAATGTGTTTTTCCATTTTGCCGTTGCCGCACATCTTATCCTGCGGGTTAATGCGCATCGCGACGTCGAGGAACTTCTTGTCGAGGAACGGCACGCGGGCCTCCACGCCCCAAGCGGACATCGCTTTGTTGGCGCGGGCGCAGTCAAACATATGCAGCGCCTGCAGCTTACGCACCGTCTCTTCGTGCAGTTCTTTGGCGTTCGGCGCCTTATGGAAGTAGAGGTAGCCGCCGAACACTTCGTCCGAACCTTCGCCGGAAAGCACCATTTTGATGCCCATGGCTTTAATTTTCCGCGACATCAGGTACATCGGCGTCGAGGCGCGAATAGTGGTCACATCGTAGGTTTCGATGTGATAGATAACGTCGCGGATGGCATCCAGCCCTTCCTGGACGGTAAAGTGAATTTCGTGGTGCACGGTGCCGAGGTGGTTGGCCACCTCCTGCGCCGCTTTCAGGTCAGGAGAGCCTTCCAGACCGACCGCGAAAGAGTGCAGCTGCGGCCACCAGGCTTCGCTACGCTCCTGATCTTCGACGCGACGGGCGGCGAATTTCTTGGTGATAGCCGAGATGACCGATGAATCAAGACCGCCGGAGAGCAGCACGCCGTAAGGCACGTCGGACATCAGGTGGCTTTTCACCGACTCTTCCAGCGCCTGGCGCAGCTCGTTCTTATCGGTAACGTTGTCTTTCACCGCGTCGTAATCAAACCAGTCGCGCTGATAGTACTGGCGAATTTCGCCGTCTTTGCTCCACAGGTAGCTGCCCGCCGGGAACTCTTTAATGGTGCGGCATACCGGCACCAGCGCTTTCATTTCGGAGGCGACATAGAAGTTGCCGTGTTCGTCATGGCCCATATACAGCGGGATAATGCCGATATGGTCGCGGCCAATTAAGTACGCGTCTTTTTCGCTGTCGTACAGGGCGAAGGCGAACATTCCCTGCAGATCGTCGAGGAACTCCGGGCCTTTTTCCTGATACAGCGCGAGGATCACTTCGCAGTCGGAACCGGTCTGGAACTGGTAGCGATCGCCATACTCCGCGCGCAGCGCCTGGTGGTTGTAGATCTCGCCGTTAACGGCCAGCGCATGGGTTTTTTCGGCGTTGTACAGCGGCTGGGCCCCGGCGTTGACGTCGACAATCGACAGGCGCTCGTGCGCCAGAATCGCTTTGTCGCTGGCATATACGCCAGACCAGTCCGGACCGCGGTGGCGCATCAGGCGGGAAAGCTCCAGCGCCTTTTTACGCAGCTCGCCTGCGTCAGTTTTAATATCCAGTACGCCAAAAATAGAACACATAGCCTTCTCCATTACCCTGTCGTGTTTGATGTTGTGCTGGCTTCGTCTCGTGGCGAAGCCTGAGTGCGTGCTTAAGAAAATGCCGTAAAGGGGGAGCAGGCGCAAGGGTTTTGCGGCCGGAAAAAGAAAAAACGCAACCGTGATTGTTGAACAGTGAAAAAAGAGTATCTTTTGAACGGCTTTATTGAGGAATTCGTATTTATAGGCCGTTTTTATTAGATGGGGTAATTCTGATGGCCGCTAGAAATGAAAAACCACGTCCTGCGACGTGGTTGGCATCAGAAAATATCGATTTCCGCGACGGAAGGGTAAATCCACGACGGGCGGAACGGCATGCTGTCGATGTCGTCGAGGGTGGAGACGCCGGAGAGCACCAAAATAGTCTCCAGCCCCGCCTGGAAACCGGCCAGTATATCGGTGCGCAGGTTATCGCCGACGATCACCGTCTGCTCGGAGTGAGCCTGCATTTTATTCAGCGCTGAACGGATGATCCACGGGCTGGGTTTGCCGACGTAAAACGGCTTACGGCCGGAGATCTTCTCGATCCCGGCGCACAGCGCGCCGCAGGCAGGGTAGAAGCCGCGACCGTGCGTATCCGGGTTAGTGGCAATGAAGCGGGCGCCGTTGGCGACGAAGAAGGCGGCCTTATGCATCATTTCCCAGTTAAAGGAGCGAGTTTCTCCGACGATGACAAAATCCGGGTTCACATCGGTAATGGTAAAGCCGGCTTTGTACAGCTCGTGGATCAGCGCCCCTTCTCCCACCACGTAGGCTTTTTTGCCTTCCTGGCGACGCAGAAAATCGGCGGTGGCCATCGCTGAGGTGTAAAAGGCGCTATCCGGAACATCAATTCCAGCGGTGGCGAAACGGTTCGCCAGATCCTGGCCGGTTTGCGACGGGTAGTTGGTCAGCATTACCAGCGGCATGCCTTTATCGAGGATGCGCTTGATAAACTCGGCTGCGCCGGGAACGGCGACGTTATCGTGCATCAGTACGCCGTCAATATCACAAATTATGTTTTGAATGGTCATGGTGGGTCCAGAATCATTAACAAAGACGAAACTATACGCGTCATCGATGAGGTTTCACACCTCTGACGGGCGAGGCCCGCCCGTATCAAGGTGACGCGCTATCAGAAAAGGGGCGATTAGCTCTCAAGCAAACGCTGCAGCAGCGTGCCATTGAGCATGGCGCGTTTGACCAGCGCGAAGGCGCCGATTGCAGAGCGGTGATCGAGGGTGGAGCGCACCACCGGCAGGTTCTTACGAAACGCCTTAAGCGCCTGGGCGTTAATGCAGCCTTCGATGGCCGGAAGAAGGACCTTTTCAGCTTCCACTATTTCGCCGGCGACGACGATTTTTTGTGGGTTGAACAGGTTAATGGCGATGGCGATCGTTTTCCCGAGGTGGCGCCCCACGTACTCAATCACCTCGCAGGCCAGGGCATCGCCCTTGTTGGCCGCTTTGCAGATAGTTTTGATCGTGCAGTCATCCGGCGTCAGACGGCTCTGGTAGCCCTGCTCCAGCAGGTGGCGAACCCGCTGTTCAATGGCGGCATTGGCCGCGACGGTCTCCAGACAGCCGAAGTTGCCGCAGTGGCAGCGTTCGCCCAGCGGGTCGACCTGAATATGGCCAATTTCGCCAACGTTGCCGTTGCGGCCGATAAAAATGCGCCCGTTGGAGATAATCCCCGCCCCGGTACCGCGGTGCACGCGCACCAGAATGGAGTCTTCGCAATCCTGGCTTGCGCCAAAATAGTGCTCGGCCAGCGCCAGGCTGCGGATATCGTGGCCAACAAAGCAGGTAACGTTGAAGCGTTTCTCCAGCGCCCCGACCAGGCCCCAGTTTTCCACCGCAATATGCGGCATATAGCGGATCACGCCGCTTTCCGGGTCGACGAGGCCCGGCAGGATCACTGAGATAGCGATCAGCTCGCGAATTTTGCGCTGACAGTTTTCGATAAAGGTGGCGATGATATTCAGCAGGGCGTGTTCCAGCGTTTCCTGGGTGCGCTCGGGCAGCGGGAAGTGCTCCTCTTCCAGGGTCTTGCTGCTTAAATCATACAGGGTCAGAGTGGCGTCATAGCGGCCAAGCCGCACGCCGATGGCGTTGAAGTTGCGAGTTTCTGCGATGATAGAGATAGCGCGGCGGCCACCGGTGGAGGCCTGCTGATCGACTTCTTTGATCAGGCCGCGCTCAATAAGCTGACGCGTGATTTTGGTCACGCTGGCAGGGGCAAGCTGGCTTTGTTCGGCTATCTGAATGCGCGAGATGGGCCCATGCTGGTCAATCAGGCGGTACACGGCCGCGCTGTTCAGTTGTTTTACGAGGTCAACGTTACCAATTTGAGCTTGTCCGCCTGCTGTCATACTTTTACTTACTCAGTGACGACCTCGTTACCATTAACGATGGTCTTGGTGATTTTATAATCGCGTGTAAAGGCGGTCAGGTTAGCGACCATGCCCGGCGCAATGCTGCCGAGCTGCTTGTCCACGCCGATAGCGCGCGCAGGATAGAGCGTCGCCATGCGCAATACTTCGTCCAGTGCCACGCCGCAATGCTCAACCAGATTACGCACCCCTTCAATCATGGTCAGCGAAGATCCGCTGAGGGTGCCGTTTTCATCTACGCACAGCCCATTGCGGTAGTATATTGTTTTCCCGGCAAAAATGAACTGGTCAATATTCGCCCCCGCCGGCGCGGTGGCGTCGGTGACCAGGCACAGCTTGTCGCCTTTCAGGCGCTTGGCGTTGCGCACGTTGGCGTAATCGACGTGCATCCCGTCGACGATGATACCGCAGTAGACATCCGGCTCGTCAAAAATCGCCCCGGCAAGACCCGGTTCGCGGCCGGTAATGTACGGCATCGCATTATACAGGTGGGTGGCGAAGGTAATGCCCGCGCGGAAGCCGACTTTCGCCTCTTTCAGCGTAGCGTTGGAGTGGCCCGCGGAGACAACGATCCCGGCGGCAACCAGTTTGCGGATCACTTCTGGCTCAACGCGCTCAGGGGCGAGGGTCACTTTGGTGATCACATCGGCGTTGTCGCACAGGAAATCGACCAGCGTCGCGTCCGGTTTACGCACGTAGTCCGGATTGTGGGTGCCTTTCTTAACGATATTCAGCCACGGCCCTTCGAGATGCAGGCCCAGCGCCTGGTTCGGATGTTTTTGCAGATATTCGCGCATCACGCGCACGCCTTGCTTCATCAGATCGTCGCTGGAGGTAATCAGCGTCGGCAGGAAGCTGGTGCAGCCTGAGCGTTCGTTGGCCTTCTGCATGATCTCCAGCGTTTCGACAGTGACCGCCTCTGGGCTGTCGTTAAACTGCACGCCGCCGCAGCCGTTGAGCTGGACGTCGATAAAACCGGGGGCGATTATTGCGCCGTTGACTGAGCGCTGCTCGATGTCAGACGGCAAATCTGCCAGCGGACAAAGACGTTCGATAAAGCCATTAGCGATAACAACCGCATGGTCATCGAGAATTTCATGACCGGTATAAACCCGGCCCTGGGTTAATGCATACATTACGACCCCCGGTATATACGCCTCATCAGGTCAGCGTTCGTTCGTTTGCCGCCGACATGATGGTGTGTACAAAGAAAAAGATGATCCCGCGCCAGGGCGCGGGAAGGACTACATTACAGACCTTTAATATTTTCAGCTTCTAATTCGTTGAAATATTTCAGCGTCTTCACTTTCAGCTCCATGGTGGACGGTTCGTCGCAGACGATCACCGCCTTCGGATGCAGTTGCAGACAGGTAATGGTCCACATGTGGTTGACGTTACCTTCTACCGCCGCCTGCAGCGCCAGCGCTTTCTGATGACCCAGCACCAGAATCATCACTTCTTCTGCGTCCAGCAGGGTGCCCACACCGACGGTCAGCGCATATTTCGGCACCAGATCCACATCGCCGTCGAAGAAGCGGGAGTTCGCTACGCGGGTTTCATGGGTCAGGGTCTTAATACGGGTGCGGGACGCCAGAGAAGAGGCCGGTTCGTTAAACGCGATATGACCATCGTTGCCCACGCCGCCCATGAACAGGTGGATTTTACCGTAGGAACGAATTTTTTCTTCATAGCGACGGCATTCCGCATCGATGTCCGGCGCGTTACCATTCAGCAGGTTGATATTTTCTGCCGGAATATCAACGTGGTCAAAGAAATTACGGTGCATAAAGCTATGATAGCTTTCCGGATGCTCTTTCGGCAGGCCAACGTATTCATCCATGTTAAAGGTGACGACGTGCTTGAAGCTAACCTGGCCTGCTTTATGCATTTCAACCAGCGCCTTGTAGGCGGTCAGCGGGGTACCACCGGTTGGCAGACCCAGGACGAACGGACGGTCCGCGGTTGGTTTAAATGCATTAATGCGGTTAACGATATGGCGGGCAGCCCATTTACCGACCTGCTCAGCGGTTACCAGGGGAATCAGTCTCATTCTTCACCTCTATAGTCAAAGTAGATTCTGGCGGATTGGCGCCAGCACTCTAAGGAGAGTATTGCAGCAACTGCGCCGACCGGGGTCAATCCGTGTTGATTTTTTGAATGATAAAATAAGTTTTCGTTGTTAGCCAGTGCAAGGGAGGAGGGAATACGATATTTGGTGATAATTATCACAAAAAATACCCGTTTAATTTGCGATACGAATTAATTTTTCACACACTTTGCCGGTAAGTGATAAAACCGACCTTGTTACACAATAAAAAAGTGGCTTTGAAATGAGCCTCATCGGGGTCTCATAGGGGGAATAAGATGAATATTTTAGGTTTCTTTCAGCGACTGGGTAGGGCGTTGCAGCTCCCTATCGCAGTGCTGCCGGTCGCGGCATTGCTGCTGCGTTTCGGGCAACCAGACCTGTTGAATGTACCCTTCATCGCGCAAGCGGGTGGGGCGATCTTCGATAATCTGGCGCTGATCTTCGCAATTGGTGTGGCATCAAGCTGGTCTAAGGATAACGCCGGTTCTGCGGCGCTGGCCGGTGCGGTAGGGTATTTCGTGATGACCAAAGCGATGGTCACCATCAACCCGGAAATCAATATGGGCGTGCTGGCCGGTATCATTACCGGTCTGGTGGCAGGGGCGGTATACAACCGCTGGGCCGGCATCAAGCTGCCGGACTTCCTGAGCTTCTTCGGCGGCAAACGCTTCGTGCCGATCGCCACCGGCTTCTTCTGTCTGATCCTCGCGGCGATCTTCGGCTACGTCTGGCCGCCGGTGCAGCACGCTATCCACTCTGGCGGCGAATGGATCGTCTCCGCAGGGGCGCTCGGTTCCGGTATCTTTGGTTTCATCAACCGTCTGCTGATCCCAACCGGTCTGCATCAGGTGCTGAACACCATCGCCTGGTTCCAGATTGGTGAGTTCACTAACGCCGCTGGCGCTGTGTTCCACGGCGACATCAACCGCTTCTACGCCGGCGACGGCACCGCGGGGATGTTCATGTCCGGCTTCTTCCCAATCATGATGTTTGGTCTGCCGGGTGCGGCGCTGGCGATGTATCTGGCGGCGCCGAAAGCGCGTCGTCCGATGGTAGGCGGTATGCTGCTGTCCGTGGCCATCACCGCGTTCCTGACCGGGGTAACCGAGCCGCTGGAATTCCTGTTCATGTTCCTGGCTCCGCTGCTGTACCTCCTGCATGCGGTGCTGACCGGTATCAGCCTGTTCATCGCAACGGCGCTCGGGATCCATGCGGGCTTCTCCTTCTCCGCAGGTGCAATTGACTACGTGCTGATGTACAGCCTGCCGGCCGCCAGCAAAAACGTCTGGATGCTGCTGGTGATGGGCGTGGTGTTCTTCTTCGTCTACTTCCTGCTGTTCAGCGCGGTGATCCGCATGTTCAACCTGAAAACGCCGGGTCGTGAAGACAAAGCCGCTGACGTGGTAACGGAAGAAGCCAACAGCAACACTGAAGAGGGGCTGACCCAGCTGGCGACCAGCTATATCGCCGCGGTGGGCGGAACGGACAACCTGAAAGCCATTGACGCCTGTATCACCCGTCTGCGTCTGACCGTGGGCGATTCGGCGAAGGTGAACGACGCCGCCTGTAAACGTCTCGGCGCGTCCGGGGTGGTGAAACTGAATAAGCAAACCATCCAGGTTATCGTCGGTGCGAAAGCAGAGTCTATCGGCGATGAGATGAAAAAAGTGGTTACCCGCGGCCCGGTAGCGGCAGCGGCAGCCGCACCGGCTGGCAACGTCGCCACCGCAGCGCCCGCGGCTAAACCGCAGGCGGTAGCGAACGCGAAGACCGTTGAGTCGCTGGTTTCGCCGATTACCGGTGACGTGGTGGCCCTCGAGCAGGTGCCGGACGAAGCCTTCGCCAGCAAAGCCGTCGGCGACGGGATCGCGGTGAAACCGACCAGCAACATCGTGGTGGCCCCGGCCGCCGGTACCGTGGTGAAAATTTTCAACACTAACCACGCGTTCTGCCTCGAAACCAACAACGGTGCGGAAATCGTCGTTCACATGGGTATCGACACCGTGGCGCTGGAAGGCAAGGGCTTCAAACGTCTGGTTGAAGAGGGCACGGACGTGAAGGCGGGTGAGCCGATTCTGGAAATGGATCTGGACTTCCTCAACGCCAACGCGCGCTCAATGATCAGTCCGGTCGTCTGCAGCAACAGCGATGACTACAGCGCGCTGGTGATACTGGCGAGCGGTAAGGTCGTTGCTGGCCAGACGCCGCTGTATGAGATTAAAGGCAAGTAAGGCTCCTGAGTCGAGTTTTTGCCTCAGCGGCGAAGGGAAACCTTCGCCGCTTTTTTTTCCAGCAATCGGCCCCATAATCCTCTTCTGATACCTATTTTACGTAACTAATAGTTGTCACTACGCCCTGCTTGTAAGATCATGTGCCGTTATACGTTGTTTACGCTTTGAGGAACCCGTGATGAGTGAGGCAGAAGCCCGCCCGACTAACTTTATCCGTCAGATTATTGATGAAGATCTGGCTACCGGTAAACATACCACCGTTCACACTCGCTTCCCGCCGGAGCCGAACGGTTATCTGCACATTGGCCATGCAAAATCCATCTGCCTGAACTTCGGCATCGCCCAGGATTATCAGGGCCAATGCAACCTGCGTTTCGATGACACCAACCCGGTGAAAGAAGATATCGAATACGTTGAGTCGATTAAAAACGACGTGCAGTGGTTAGGTTTCCACTGGTCCGGGGACGTATGCTACTCGTCTGATTATTTCGATCAGCTGCATCAGTATGCGGTTGAGCTGATCAACAAAGGTCTGGCCTATGTTGATGAACTCTCTCCTGATGAAATTCGCGAATACCGCGGCACCCTGAAAGCGCCGGGTAAAAACAGCCCGTATCGCGACCGCAGCGTGGAAGAGAACCTGGCGCTGTTTGAAAAAATGCGCAGCGGCGGCTTCGAAGAAGGCAAAGCCTGCCTGCGCGCGAAGATCGATATGGCGTCGCCGTTTATCGTGATGCGCGATCCGGTGCTGTACCGCATTAAGTTCGCTGAGCATCATCAGACTGGCAACAAGTGGTGCATCTACCCGATGTACGACTTCACCCACTGCATCAGCGATGCGCTGGAAGGCATTACCCACTCGCTGTGTACCCTGGAGTTCCAGGACAACCGCCGCCTGTACGATTGGGTGCTGGACAACATCAGCATCCCGGTGCATCCGCGTCAGTACGAATTCTCGCGCCTGAATCTCGAATACACCGTGATGTCCAAGCGTAAGCTGAACCAGCTGGTGACTGAGAAGCACGTGGAAGGCTGGGACGACCCGCGTATGCCGACCATCTCCGGTCTGCGTCGTCGCGGCTACACCGCCGAATCCATCCGCGAGTTCTGCAAGCGCATCGGCGTGACCAAGCAGGACAACACCATCGAGATGGCGTCGCTGGAGTCCTGCATTCGTGAAGATCTGAACGAAAACGCCCCGCGCGCGATGGCGGTGATCGATCCGGTGAAACTGGTTATCGAGAACTATCCGCAGGGCGAAAGCGAAATGGTGGTGATGCCGAACCATCCGAACAAGCCGGAAATGGGCAGTCGTGAAGTGCCGTTCAGCGCCGAAATCTGGATCGATCGCGCGGACTTCCGCGAAGAAGCCAACAAACAGTACAAGCGTCTGGTGCTGGGTAAAGAAGTGCGTCTGCGCAACGCCTACGTCATCAAAGCGGAACGCGTGGAGAAAGATGCCGAAGGCAATATTACCACCATCTTCTGCACCTACGATGCCGACACCCTGAGCAAAGATCCGGCCGATGGCCGCAAGGTCAAAGGCGTGATCCATTGGGTAAGCGCGGCGCATGCGCTGCCGGTAGAGATCCGTCTCTACGATCGTCTGTTCAGCGTGCCAAACCCGGGCGCGGCGGACGATTTCCTCGCAGTGATCAACCCGGAATCGCTGGTGATCAAACAGGGGTACGCGGAGCCGAGCCTGGCGCAGGCCGAAGCCGGTAAAGCTTACCAGTTTGAGCGTGAAGGCTATTTCTGCCTCGACAGCCGCTATGCAACCGCAACCAATCTGGTGTTCAACCGCACCGTCGGGCTGCGTGATACCTGGGCGAAAGCGGGCGAATAACATTTCTTTTCTGTCAAAGCGTCGCTCCCAGCGGCGCTTTTTTTGTTTCAGAATCAGCTAATTAAACTTTTCATTTTCGCGATGCGAATTAATTCTGTTTCTGCGCGGTAATAAATAGCGCTTCTGATGTTTCCTGTCACATACAAAAAACCAATGTAATCGCTTTCAATGATTGCGTTTTTCCCTGATTTTGCAATGACTTCCATAACAAAATCATCAGAGATAAGACTGTAACAAAACGACATAAAATATGTGCGCTTTGTCATAATCTTAAGCTTTGCCTCACGAAAAACATTGATAATTCGCGTCACGAAAAATAGTCTATCTACAGTGGTTTCGCGGTCTTTTTTACCGCCCCACATTTTGCAGTTTTATTTATTTTTTAGCGATTGACCGCTGGTCTTCGCCTTTTAAAACGTCAAAGAGGATATGCACATGCGTACGTTTAGTGGCAAACGTAGTACGCTGGCGCTGGCTATTGCCGCCGTCACCGCGATGTCGGGCTGGGTTGTGGCTCCACAGGCCAGCGCAGCAGGCTTTATCGATGATTCAACCTTAACCGGCGGTATCTATTACTGGCAGCGTGAGCGTGACCGTAAAGATGTGACCGACGGCGACAAATACAAAACCAACCTTTCCCACTCTACCTGGAACGCCAACCTGGACTTCCAGTCCGGCTATGCCGCCGATATGTTTGGCCTTGATATTGCCGCGTTTACCGCGATTGAAATGGCGGAGAACGGCGATAGCGGCCACCCGAACGAAATTGCCTTCTCGTCACGTAACAAAGCCTATGACGAAGACTATTCCGGCGATAAGAGCGGCATCAGCCTGTATAAAGCCGCAGCGAAATTCAAATATGGTCCGGCGTGGGCACGTGCGGGCTATATCCAGCCAACCGGCCAGACTCTGCTGGCCCCGCACTGGAGTTTTATGCCAGGTACCTATCAGGGGGCGGAGGCCGGGGCTAACTTCGACTATGGCACGGCGGGCGCGTTAAGTTTCTCCTATATGTGGACGAACGAGTATAAAGCGCCATGGCATATCGAGATGGACGATTTCTATCAGAACGATAAGAAGACCAAAGTCGATTATCTCCACTCCGTCGGCGCTAAATATGATTTCAAAAATGACCTGGTGCTGGAGGCGGCATTTGGTCAGGCTCAGGGCTATATCGATCAGTACTTTGCTAAAGCCAGCTACAAGTTTGACGTCGCCGGCGCGCCGCTGAGCACCAGCTACCAGTTCTACGGCACCCGCGATAAGGTCAGCAACGGCGGGGTCAACGACATCTATGATGGCACCGCATGGCTGCAGGCGTTAACCTTTGGTTATAAGGTGGCGGATGTCCTGGATCTGCGTCTCGAGGGAACCTGGGTGAAGGCTGATGGCCAGCAGGGCTACTTCCTGCAGCGTATGACCCCGACCTACGCCTCTTCCAATGGTCGTCTCGATATCTGGTGGGATAACCGCTCCGACTTTAACGCCAACGGCGAAAAAGCGGTCTTCTTTGGCGCGATGTATGACATGAAAAACTGGGATATGCCGGGCTGGGCGTTCGGCGCGTCTTATGTCTACGCCTGGGATGCGAAGCCGGGCAGAATGTCCTCTCCGGATGCGTACTATGACCCTGACTATCGCCTGAAAGAGTCGGCCTATAGCCTGGATGCAATGTATACCGTACAGGAAGGGCGGGCGAAGGGCACCCTGTTCAAACTGCACTTTACCCAATACGACAACCATTCCGATATTCCGAGCTGGAGCGGCGGCTACGGCAACATCTTCCAGGATGAGCGCGACGTGAAGTTCATGGTTATCGCCCCGTTCACTATTTTCTGATGCCTGCGCGGCGGGCGTGAGCCTGCCGCACCTCTGGGAGAACGACAATGAAAAAAATGCTGCTTATTGCCATGATGGCAGCGGGCCTGGTGGCCTGCACCACGTCGCCGGCGCCGAAAGAAGACACCAAACTGAAAGATGCCTATAGCGCCTGTATTAATACGGCGGAAGGGAATCCGGACAAGATTGAAGCCTGCCAGAGCGTACTGAATGTGCTGAAAAAGGATAAACAGCACCAGCAGTTCGCCAACCAGGAGAGCGTTCGCGTCCTGGATTACCAACAGTGTATTCAGGCCACCCGCACCGGCAACGATCAGGCGGTGAAAGCGCGCTGCGATCAGATCTGGAAGGAGATCCGCAGCAATAATACGACCCATTAAATCAGACGACAGCGGCAAACGGGCGGGGCATATCTCCGCCCGTTTGTTTTTTTTGCGCTGACTCTCCGCCGGCTGATAGCCGCGGCTCAGCCGCACGAACAGTAGCGCGGTGGCAATGAATCCGCACAGCGCGGCGCACATTAGCCACCAGCCCGGCGGGCTTTTATCGCCGGTGAGCTCGACCAGTGCGGTGGAAATAGCTGGCGTCAGGTCGCCGAAAATGGCAGTAGCGAGACTAAAGGCCAGCGAAAAGCCCACGGTGCGGACGTGTACCGGCATCACTTCGGTAAGCGCCGCGACCATCGCGCCGTTATACATGCCAAAGAAGAACGAGAACCATAGCAGGACCAGTGTCATACGGGTGAAATCGGGCGCGACGGTGAGCCAGTGCATCACCGGCCAGGTGGTGAGCAGGGCCAGCACGGTAATGCCCATCAGCACCGGACGACGACCGATCCGATCAGAGATCGCCCCGCTGGCGAAGTTCCATATCAACTCTCCGGACAAAGCGGGGATGAGGAAAGTCACCCCAGGGGCGTGTGCGGGAAGGGTGCCAGAGGCGCCCATAAAAAAGCCAACCGGCAGGTTGGCTTTTCAGTCTCAGCGAAACGGGGAATTATTTTTCCACCGCGTCGTGGGCGTGTTCGTCCTCGCGGCAATCCCCTTCCGCACAGTGACCGTACAGATATAAACTGTGGTTGGTCAGGCGGATGCCGTGGCGGGAGGCAATTTCACGCTGGCGTAATTCGATCGAGTCGTCGCTGAATTCGATCACTTTGCCGCAGTCGAGGCAGATCAGGTGATCGTGGTGATGCTGCTGGGTCAGTTCGAAAACGGATTTTCCGCCTTCGAAATTATGACGAGTCACGATGCCGGCGTCATCAAACTGGTTGAGGACGCGGTAAACGGTCGCCAGACCGATCTCTTCGCCCATGTCGATCAGGCGTTTATATAAGTCTTCCGCACTGACATGATGGTTATCCGGTTCCTGCAGCACTTCAAGGATTTTTAGTCGAGGAAGTGTGACTTTCAGGCCAGCCTTCTTTAATGCGGTATTGTTGTCAGTCATGCGGAATCTGTCCTGTTGCTAAACGATCTACTTCCTTCAACGGAAGTCATACAGAAATTAACCCGACGTAATGCGTCTCATTATAGAACTGCCACTGGTAAATGAAAACTGCAAGCATCGGGCCTGGTTTGCTGTCAAAAACGAGGCACCAGCTACAAACTGCGTCACGTGCCTCGTAGAATCAGAGGACATTGTACAGATATGTGATTAAAAGTTAAAAACTTGTAGCTATTAGTTTGATTGCTTTTGTCTATTAATGCGACGCAACTCAATGATTGCGCCGCTTAATCATCAGGCGTTTTTGATTTCTTCGAGGTGCAGCTCTTCGGCAACCTGCTTCACCCATTTCTCAACGCGCTCGTTGGTCAGCTCCGGCTGGCGGTCTTCATCAATGGCGAGGCCGACGAAGTGGTCGTCATCCGCCAGGCCTTTGGAAGCCTCAAAATGATACCCCGCCGTTGGCCAGTGACCGACGATGGTCGCGCCGCGCGGCTCAATGATGTCGCGGATGGTGCCCAGCGCGTCGCAGAAGTATTCTGCGTAATCTTCCTGGTCGCCGCAGCCGAACAGCGCCACCAGTTTGCCATTGAAGTCGATCTCTTCCAGCGTCGGGAAGAAGTCATCCCAGTCACACTGCGCTTCACCGTAGTACCAGGTCGGGATACCGAGCAGCAGGATGTCGTGGGCTTCCAGGTCTTCTTTGCTGCTTTTGGCAATGTCGTGAACATCAGCAACATCTTTACCAAGCTGCTTTTGAATCATTTTTGCAATATTTTCGGTGTTGCCGGTGTCGCTGCCAAAAAAGATGCCGATGATTGCCATGAGTAAAATAACCTCTTGAAACTTAAATGATGTGGTAGGGACGCAATGCCCATAGATAACGGCAATCATAGCAGAACAGGCAAGGGCGCGGAAACAGCAATCACGCCCGACTGCACACTCTGCTACATGAATGCGGGTTTTTCGCGGAAAGTTAGACTTTTCCCTGGCTGCGCAGGGCGGTTAACTGGGTCATCAGCATCTCTTCAATGAGATCGCTGCGGCTCATATTACGCGCTTCCGCCAGCTCGTTGAGCGCATCGACCGCATCGGCGTTGAGTTTTAACTCCACGCGCTTCAGCCCGCGAACCTTATCGCGTTTCAGCTGGTTACGTTTGTTGATGCGCAGTTGTTCATCGCGCGACAGCGGATTGGTTTTCGGTCTTCCCGGGCGACGCTCGTTTGCGAACAAATCTAATGTCGTACGGTCCGTTTGTTCTTTTGCCATGATTCTGAGTGACTTCGGGGAAACAAGCTGCCGGGCTCTAGCCGGCGCAGATAGCGCGCCATCATACATCAGGCGAACGGCTGCGCCAACGACCGCGGGCATTCTGCGGCGCGGTCGGGCATATTTTAGCCAATCAGGCGGCGATGCTCGTCAGATAGCGGCGGATGGCGCGTAACACCGCCTCGGGTTTCTCGGCATGGACCCAGTGTCCGGCGCCGGCGATGACGTGGGCCCGGGCCTGCGGGAACTGGGCCAGCAGCGCGTCGCGGTAGGCGTCGGTCACATAGGGCGAGTTGCCGCCGGGAATAAACTGCGTCGGGTGCGGCCAGGCCGGGATGGTTTCCCAGCCGACGATATGCGGATACTGGTCCCACAGCACCGGCACGTTGAAGCGCCAGTCGCCGTCGACGAATGATTTCAGCAGGAACTGAATCACGCCTTCTTCCTGCAGGTGCTCGCGCATCACCTGCGCCGCCTGCTGGCGGGTGCTGGCGGCGGATTCGCTGACGGCGCGGATAGCGGCGAAGATCTCATCATGGCGGCGAACGTGATAATCCACCGGCGCGATATCGATCGCCACCAGACCGCTGATGCGTTCAGGCGCCAGGGCGGTAAGCGCCATTACCGCTTTCCCGCCCATCGAATGGCCGATAAAGGTGGCGCGCTCGATCTGGTGCGCGTCGAGCGTATCAAGCAGATCCTGCGCCATGGCGGGGTAGGTCATCTCTGGCGACCGCGGCGACAAACCGTGGTTGCGCATATCGACCTGCACAATATCATGGTCGGCGATCAGGTCGCGGGCGAGGATGCCCAGGTTGTCCAGGCTGCCAAACAGACCGTGGACCAGCACGATCGGGGAGTGGTTGTGCGGATTCTGTGCAGATTGCGCTCGGCTATTTAATTTCATGGCAAAGTTCTTTTTTTCGCTCCGTCGGGTTAGGGTATTATGTTGGACATTCTGCCATCCGGCTGCAAGACCCAGAAGTTTTCTGAGTTTTACCGCCATCCTGGTTTGACGCTATCCGCGGTTGGGATTTGTACTTATAATCCCAACGATTTGTATTCAGAAAAGATATCGCACTGGATTAAGATGAAAACAATTGAAGTTGATGATGAACTCTATCGCTATATTGCCAGCCACACTCTGCATATCGGCGAGAGCGCATCCGACATTTTACGGCGTATGCTAAAATTTTCCGCCGTTTCCCAACCGGCTACACCGGTCAGCAAAGCCGCTCCGACGCTGGCGCCAGCGCCTGTCGCTGAGGTGAAACCCGCTAACCCGGTGAAAGATAAAGTCCGCGCCATGCGCGAGATGCTGTTATCTGATGAATACGCCGAGCAGAAGCGCGCGGTGAACCGTTTTATGCTGGTGTTGACGACCCTCTACTCCCTGGACAGTAAAGCATTTGCCGAGGCCACCGAGTCTCTGCACGGCCGCACGCGCGTTTACTTCGCGGAAGATGCGCGTACGCTGCTGAAAAGCGGTAATCAGACCAAACCGAAACAGGTTCCTGGTACACCGTGGTGGGTGATCACCAATACCAATACCGGCCGTAAATGCAGCATGATTGAGCACATCATGCAGTCGATGCAGTTCCCTGCGGAGCTGATTGAAAAGGTTTGCGGCACGATCTAGCTTTTTAACATTTGCACCAGAAGGATCAGGCAATGGCAATCGATAAACGTGCGGGGCAGCCTGCGCAACAGAGTGATTTGATTAACGTCGCCCAACTGACTGCTCAGTACTACGTGCTGAAGCCTGAAGTCGGTAATGCGGAGCATGCGGTAAAATTCGGCACCTCTGGCCATCGCGGTAGCGCGGCGCGCCACAACTTCAACGAACCGCATATCCTGGCCATCGCCCAGGCCATTGCGGAAGATCGTGCGAAAAACGGGATCACCGGTCCGTGCTATGTCGGCAAAGATACCCACGCCCTCTCCGAGCCGGCATTTATTTCGGTGCTGGAAGTGTTAACCGCCAACGGCGTCGACGTGATCGTGCAGGAAAACAACGGCTTCACCCCGACGCCGGCGGTCTCCAACGCGATTCTGGTGCATAACAAAAAAGGCGGTCCGCTGGCGGACGGCATTGTGATCACCCCGTCACACAACCCGCCGGAAGATGGTGGTATCAAGTACAATCCGCCAAACGGCGGCCCGGCTGATACCAACGTCACCAAAGTGGTGGAAAACCGCGCCAACGAACTGCTGGCCGCGGGCCTGCAGGGCGTGAAACGCATTTCTCTGGACGCGGCGCTGGCTTCTGGCCACGTTAAAGAACAGGATCTGGTGCAGCCGTTCATTGAGGGGCTGGCGGATATCGTCGATATGGCCGCAATCCAGAAAGCCGGCCTGACGCTGGGCGTCGATCCGCTGGGCGGGTCCGGTATCGAATACTGGAAGCGCATTGGCGAGCACTACAAGCTCAATCTGACCATTGTTAACGATCAGGTGGATCAGACCTTCCGCTTTATGCACCTCGATAAAGACGGCGCCATCCGCATGGATTGCTCCTCAGAGTGTGCGATGGCTGGCCTGCTGGCGCTGCGCGATAAGTTCGATCTGGCGTTTGCTAACGACCCGGATTACGACCGCCACGGGATTGTGACCCCGGCGGGGTTGATGAACCCGAACCACTACCTGGCGGTAGCGATCAACTACCTGTTCCAGCATCGTCCGCAGTGGGGCAAAGAGGTGGCGGTGGGTAAAACGCTGGTCTCCTCCGCGATGATTGACCGCGTGGTGAACGATCTGGGCCGCAAGCTGGTGGAAGTGCCGGTGGGCTTTAAGTGGTTTGTCGACGGCCTGTTCGATGGCAGCTTCGGCTTCGGCGGCGAAGAGAGCGCCGGGGCCTCCTTCCTGCGCTTCGACGGCACGCCGTGGTCCACCGATAAAGACGGCATCATCATGTGCCTGCTGGCGGCGGAAATCACCGCGGTGACCGGGAAAAACCCGCAGGAGCATTACAACGAACTGGCGGAACGCTTCGGTGCGCCGAGCTATAACCGTCTGCAGGCTTCCGCGACCTCCGCGCAGAAAGCGGCGCTGTCCAAGCTCTCTCCGGAAATGGTCAGCGCTGACACCCTGGCGGGGGATCCGATCACTGCCCGTCTGACCGCGGCGCCGGGCAACGGGGCGGCGATTGGCGGCCTCAAGGTGATGACCGACAACGGCTGGTTCGCGGCGCGTCCGTCAGGCACCGAAGACGCCTACAAGATCTACTGCGAAAGCTTCCTCGGCGAAGAGCATCGCAAGCTGATTGAAAAAGAAGCGGTAGAGATTGTCAGCGAAGTGCTGAAGAACGCTTAACGACGCACTACCATCAGGCCCCTTGCGGGCCTGATTTTTTTCGCAAGGATAGCGATGAAAATACAACGGAAGTCTCTGTTTTTGTTCTGGGCGTGGATGGATCTCTTTTTCGTCCTGCAATTCTTATGGTGGAATATTGCCCACCGCCGCCTCCCTTTTTACGACGATCTGCTGGCTTATCTCCAGCTGCTGCACACCTGGGGCTCCGCGGCGGTCTGGCTGTACCCGCTGAATGTTCTGCTGATTATCAGCATCCCGCTATCGATGATCTTTTTTTTCCGCCAGAGCCGCTATGCGCTGTGGCTGGCCTGGGGGCAGGCGCCGCTCAGGCTGCTGTTTATGCAGCCTTCGCTATCGCTGGGCCTGTGGCTGATTCAGGCTGCCGGCGTCCGGCATTTAGCGATCCTGGCAGGCTTTCTGCTGCTCTCTGAAGGGCTGAAAATCGCCAGCCTCTGGTACTGCAGAGGCGGGATTCAGGGCATAAAGCGATAGCCAATCCCGGTTTCGGTCAGCAAATGCTGCGGCCGTGCCGGATCGGCCTCCAGCTTTTGTCGCAGATGACCCATATAGATCCGCAGATAGTGGCTGTGCTCCACGGCGTTAGGCCCCCACACCTGATTCAGCAGCTGGCGCTGGGTAAGCACTTTGCCGGGATTATTCAACAGCGCCGCCAGCAGGCGAAACTCGATAGGCGTCAGGTGGATCTCTTCGCTGCCGCGCAGGATGCGGCGGGCGGGGATATTGACCTCCAGGTCAGCGAAGCGCACCACCGGCTCATCGGCCTGCGCCGCGCCGTGGCGACGCAGCGCGACGCGCAGGCGGGCCTGCAGCTCGCCGATGCCAAAGGGTTTACTTAAGTAGTCATCGGCGCCGGCATCCAGGGCGGCAATTTTGTCATGCTCTTCGCTACGCGCTGACAGGACGATAATCGGCATCTGGCTCCACTGACGCAGGTCGCGAATAAAATCAATGCCGTCACCATCCGGCAGGCCGAGATCGAGGATCGCGAGGTCGGGCTTACGGGTGGCGGCTTCAATCAGCCCACGCTGCAGGGTTTCCGCTTCAAATACGCGCATGCCGTCGGCTTCCAGCGCGGTGCGCAGAAAGCGTCGGATAGCGTGTTCGTCTTCGATAATCAGAACGTTAATCACAATTCCTCAGGTAGCTCTTCCAGTTCAGGGGGCGTTTCTCCCGGCAGTGTAACACGGAATGAGGCGCCGCCCTCGGGCCGGTTGCTGGCGGAGATGGTCCCGCCGTGGACGTCGACGATGGCCTGACAGATGGCAAGGCCCAGCCCGACGCCAGGGATCGCCGACTCTTTGTTGCCGCGGGCGAATTTATCAAAGATAGTCTGTTCCTGGCCTGCCGGGATCCCAGGACCGTTATCCCATACTTCCAGCGACAGCTGCCGGGCGTCCGCCTCGGCGCGAATGCCGATGCTCGCCCGGGCGCCGGCATACTTATGGGCATTTTCCAGCAGGTTGATCAGCACCCGCTCGAACAGCGGCCCGTCGACATGCACCAGCTGGAGGGGATCGGGTAAATCCAGCTGAATATGCTGGCCGCCGAGGCTCGGTTCGAGCATACGCAGCGCGCTGCCGACCACTTCCTCCAGCGTCAGCCACTCCTTATGCAGATTAAAGCCGCCGGACTGGATCCGCGCCATATCCAACAGGTTGTTCACCAGCCGGGTGGTGTTGAGCACATGCTGGCGGATTTCGTTGGCCTGCGGGGCATGTTTTGAACCTTCGCTGGCCAGATCGAGGGTCAGAATTTCCGCCTGGCCAAACAGCACGGTTAGCGGAGTACGCAGATCGTGCGACAGGGCGGCGAGCAGCGAGTTACGCAGGCTTTCCCGCTCGCTGGTCAGACGGGCCTGCTCTTCGCTGGCGGTCAGGGTGAGGCGCTCCAGGGCGCTGGCCACCAGCAGGGTAAAGGTCTCCAGCAGCCGCTGCTGCTCCGGGATCATCAGTTGGCGCAGATTCTCCGGTTCCACCACCAGTAGTCCCCAGGTGCGGGCGGCGCTCTTCAGGGGCAAGATCTGATACGGCACGCCGGGCAGGGTATCGGTGCCGGCGCCGGCAGGTTGGGCCTTATCAAAGCTCCAGCGGGCGATGGCGTCATCCCATGGGGTCAGCCCTGGCTGGTGGGTTAAGGGCAGCAGTTTTCCCTGGGCGTCCGGGAGCAGCAGCTGGCTGCGGGCCTGAAAGGTGGAGGCGATAAACCGCTCGCTGGTGGTGGCGATATCCTGCTGGCTGCGACCCACCGCCAGCGCTTTAGACATCTCATACAGATGGCGGGTACGGCGTTCACGGTAGCGCGCCACCCGCGCCTGGTAGCGCACGCCGGCGGTGAGGTTACCGATAAGCAGGCCCACGGTGAGCATCACGCCGAAGGTGAGCAGATACTGGACATCCGACACCGCCAACGTCCCGCGCGGGGCGACAAAAAAGAGATCGAAGCTGATGACGTTGATCACCGTCGCCAGCACCGACGGCCAGCGGCCATAGACCAGGGCGATGAGCACCACCCCCAGCAGATAGAGCATCACCAGGTTGGCGGCTTCGAAGGCCATCAACCACTGCATGGCCACCAGGGTAATGATGGCGCATAGCGCCACCGCCACCCCGCAGCCCTGCAGCTGCAGGCGCCATTTCTCCAGCGCCGGACGGCTGTCGCTGGCGCGTGCGGCAAGGGGGAAGGGTTTCTCATCGAGGGCGATCACCACCAGATCGAGGTCCGGCGCATGGCGAGCCAGACGATCGGCGAAGCCGCTGCGATCCCACCAGCGGCGCTTGCTTTGGCGGCCAATGACGATTTTGCCGAGGTTATGTTCGCGGGCGTAATGGAGGACCGCTTTCTCTTCCGACGGGTCGGAGAGGGTGGCGGTTTCGGCCCCCAGCTCCTGGGCCAGACGCAGCGCGGCGAGAATAGCCCGCCGCCGGCCTTCCGGTAGCCGGTGCAGGGAAGGGGTCTCGACATACACCGCATGCCAGACGCTGCCCAGGCGGGCGGCGAGCCGGGCGGCGGCGCGCACCAGCTTTTCGCTGCCGGTGTTGTGCCCGATACAGAGCAGGATCGCATCGCGGGTGTGCCAGACTTTCTCCTGGCCCTGACGGTCGCGCCAGGCGCGCATCTGCTCATCGACGCGGTCGGCGGTGCGGCGCAGGGCCAGCTCGCGCAGCGCAATCAGATTGCCCTTGCGGAAAAAGTTTTCGATAGCGCGCTCGGCCTGGCCGCCGATGTAGACTTTGCCCTCATTGAGCCGCTGGCGCAGATCGTCAGGGGGGAGGTCCACCAGCACCACGTCGTCCGCGGCGTCAAAGAAGGGATCGGGAACCGTCTCCCGCACCTGCACGCCGGTGATCCCGCTGACGACGTCATTCAGGCTTTCCAGATGCTGGACGTTAACGGTAGTGAAAACATCTATCCCGGCCTCCAGCAGTTCATCCACATCCTGCCAGCGCTTTGGATGGCGGGAGCCTGGCGCATTGCTGTGCGCCAGCTCATCCACCAGAATCAGCGCCGGACGGCGGGCGAGGGCGGCGTCGAGATCGAACTCATAGACGTACCGCCCGCGATGGGCAAGCCGCCGCGGCGGCAGAGTGCTCAGGCCCTGCAGCATCGCGGCGGTCTCTTTACGGCCGTGGGTCTCCGCCACGCCAATCAGAATATCCAGCCCCTGGGCGCGCAGCCGCTGCGCTTCTGCCAGCATCGCCCAGGTTTTCCCCACCCCGGCGCAGGCGCCAAAGAACACTTTCAGTTTGCCGCGATGCGGGGCGGCGGTGTGCTGCAGCAGGCGGTCAGGGTCCGGGCGCAGCGGCTCGTCACTCATTTACTTATCCTTCAGGGCATCCAGCGCCATATTGAGTTGCAGTATATTGACCACCGGCTGGCCAAGGAAGCTCAGCAGCGGGGTTTGTGTGGCCTGATTCACCAACTGGGTTACCTGCTCAACGCTCAGCTGGCGCGCTTGAGCCACCCGGGGCACCTGCCACAGCGCGGCGGCCGGAGTCAGGTTGTTATCGAGACCGCTCGCCGAGGTGGTGACCAGTTCGACCGGCACCCGCGGGTCGGCGTCCGGGTTGGCGGCGCGCAGGGCCTGCACGCGCTCGCTCACCGCTTTATCCAGCGCCGGGTTGCTGGCGGCGAGGTTGCCGCCGCCAGAGGCCATGGGATTATCCGCCGTCTCCGCGGTGGCCGACGGGCGGCCCTGGAAATAGCCTGCGGCGGTGAAGTTCTGGCCAATCAGCGCCGAGCCGCGCACTTCACCGTTCAGGCGGATCAGCGAGCCGTTGGCCTGTGAGTTAAACCACCATTGTCCCAGGCTGGTGGTAAGCAGAGGATAGACGCCGCCGGTGAGCAGCGTTAACAGAATAAATAGCACAAGTGCCGGACGAATCAATGACATAGTTTGTTCCTCACACCAGACCGCTCAGGGTCAGCAGCAGGTCGATGGCTTTAATACCGATAAAGGGCACCAGCAGACCGCCGAGGCCGTAGATCCACAGGTTGCGGCGCAGCATCGCCGAGGCGGAGAGCGGGCGATAGCTGACGCCTTTCAGGGCCAGCGGGATCAGGAAGACGATGATCAGCGCGTTGAAGATAACGGCGCTGAGGATCGCCGATGAGGGCGAATGCAGGCCCATCACGTTCAGCATGGCCAGCTGAGGATAGACCGCGGCAAACGCCGCCGGAATAATGGCGAAATATTTCGCCACGTCGTTGGCAATACTGAAGGTGGTCAGCGAACCGCGCGTCATTAACATCTGTTTGCCGATATGGACCACCTCAATCAGCTTGGTGGGGTTGGAATCCAGGTCGACCATGTTGCCCGCTTCCTTCGCCGCCTGGGTACCGGAGTTCATGGCTACCGCCACGTCGGCCTGAGCCAGCGCGGGCGCGTCGTTGGTGCCGTCGCCGGTCATCGCCACCAGCCGACCTTCCGATTGATACTGGCGGATCAGCGCCAGCTTGGCTTCCGGCGTCGCTTCGGCGAGGAAATCATCGACGCCGGCCTCGGCGGCGATCGCCGCGGCGGTCAGGCGGTTATCGCCGGTGATCATCACCGTTTTAATGCCCATTTTGCGCAGCTGGGCGAAACGTTCTTTGATGCCGCCTTTGACGATATCTTTGAGCGCAATAATCCCCAGCACCTTTTCGCCTTCGGCGACCACCAGCGGCGTGGCCCCCTGGCGGGCGACCTCTTCCACCTGCTTATCGACATCGACAGGGAAGTGGCCGCCGTTGGCCTCCACGTGGCGGCGAATGGCGTCCACCGACCCTTTGCGGATCATGCGCTGATCGATATTGATGCCGCTCATCCGCGTTTGCGCGGTAAAGGGGACAAAGGTGGCGTGCAGCGACTGCAGATCGCGTTCGCGCAGATTAAAGCGCTGTTTCGCCAGCACCACGATGCTGCGCCCCTCAGGGGTTTCATCCGCCAGCGAGGAGAGCTGGGCGGCGTCGGCGAGGGTTCGCTCTTCCACGCCGCGAGCCGGCAGGAAGGCGGAAGCCTGGCGGTTGCCGAGGGTAATGGTCCCGGTTTTATCCAGCAGCAGGACATCGACGTCGCCAGCGGCTTCCACCGCGCGGCCGCTGGTGGCGATCACGTTGGCGCCGAGCATACGGCTCATCCCGGCGACGCCGATGGCCGACAGCAGCCCGCCGATGGTGGTCGGGATCAGGCACACCAGCAGGGCGACCAGTACGGTAACGCTGACCGCATTGCCGCTCCACGCCGAGAAGGGCCAGATGGTGGCGGTGGCCAGCAGGAACACCAGCGTCAGGGCGATCAGCAGGATCGTCAGGGCGATCTCGTTCGGCGTTTTACGGCGCTGGGCGCCTTCCACCATGGCGATCATCCGGTCGAGGAAGGTTTCTCCCGGGTTCACGCTGCAGCGGATCACCAGCCAGTCGGAGAGAATGCGTGTCCCGCCGGTCACCGAGGCAAAATCGCCACCGGATTCACGGATCACCGGGGCAGACTCGCCGGTAATGGCGCTTTCGTCCACCGAGGCGCCGCCTTCGATGACTTCGCCATCGCAGGGGATAATATCCCCGGCTTCCACCAGCACCACGTCGCCTTTGCGCAGGTCTTCCGCCGGCACGTGGTCGACCGGTGCGTCATGCTGCGGGGCGCGCAGTTTGCGGGCGAAGGCCGTTTTTTTCACCCCTTTCAGGCTGTTGGCCTGGGCTTTGCTGCGGCCTTCCGCCATCGCTTCGGCAAAGTTGGCGAACAGCACGGTAAACCACAGCCAGATACTGACGGCGGCGGTAAAGGTGGCGCTACCGGTCAGGGCGCCGCCAGACATGGCGATCGCCAGCAGGGTGGTTAACAGACTGCCCACCCAGACGATAAACATCACCGGATTGCGCCATTGCACCATCGGGCTGAGTTTTTTCACGGCATCCAGCAGCGCCTGGCGCACCAGCGTCGGCTCCAGCAGGGCTAATTGTTTGCGACTCATAACAGGGTGCTCCGCATCGCTCAAAGTAAGGAAAAGTGTTCAGCCAGCGGGCCAAGCGCCAGCGCAGGAATAAAGGTCAGGGCGCCCACCAGCAGCACGGTGCCGATCAGTAAACCGATAAACAGGGCGTCGTGAGTGGCCAGGGTGCCGGGGCTGGCCGGTTGAATTTTCTTCGCCACCAGCGAGCCGGCGATGGCCATCACCGGAATGATGACGGCGAAGCGGCCGACCAGCATGCAGAACGCCAGCAGCAGGTTCCAGAACGGCGTCGCCGCACCCAGGCCAGCGAAGGCGCTGCCGTTGTTATTGGCCGCCGAGGTGACGGCGTACAGCACTTCGCTAAAGCCGTGCGGTCCAGGGTTGAACATCCCGGCGCGGCCGGCGTCGGTCATCATCGCCAGCGCCGTGCCAAGCAGCACCAGCGTCGGGGTGACCAGAATGGCGAGGGCGATCATTTTCATTTCCCGGACATCTATTTTCTTCCCGAGGTACTCCGGGGTGCGGCCGACCATCAGCCCGGCGATAAATACCGCCAGCATAACGAACAGCAGCATGCCGTACAGGCCCGAGCCGACGCCGCCGAATACCACTTCGCCAATCTGCATCAGCCACATTGGCACCATGCCGCCCAGCGCGGTGAAGGAGTCATGCATGGCATTGACCGCGCCGCAGGAGGCGGCGGTGGTGATCACCGCGAACAGACTGCTGGCGAGAATACCGAAGCGACTCTCTTTTCCTTCCATATTCAGGCTGCTGTCGGCACCCAGCGTCAGCAGATGCGGATTGCCGCGGGTCTCCGCCCACATCACCACGGCGACGCAGAGGATAAAGATCAGCGTCATTGCCCACAGGATGGCGCGTCCCTGACGCCGATCGCTTACCACCTCGCCGAAGGCGAAGCACAGCGCCGCCGGGATCAGGAAGATCGCCAGCATCTGCACGAGATTGGTCAGCGCGGTCGGGTTTTCAAACGGATGGGCGGAGTTGGCATTGAAGAAACCGCCGCCGTTAGTGCCCAGCAGCTTAATCGCTTCCTGTGAGGCGACAGGCCCCATCGGCAGCAGCTGGTGCACCCCTTCGAGGGTGGTAAAGGGCTGGTAGGCCTGCAGATTCTGCGGCACGCCCTGCTGAATAAAGAACAGGGCCACCAGCAGAGAGAGCGGCAGCAGCAGCCACAGGGTAATGCGCGTCAGGTCGACCCAGGCATTGCCGAGGGTCGACATTTTCTGCCGGGCGAAGGCGCGGGTCAGGGCGAAGACCACGGCGATGCCGGTGGCGGCGGAGAGGAAATTCTGCACCGTCAGGCCGACCATCTGGCTGAGATAACTCATTGTGCTTTCGCCGGCGTAAGCCTGCCAGTTGGTATTGCTGACAAAGCTGATCGCGGTATTGAGCGCCAGATCCCATGACAGCCCCGGCAGGTGCTGCGGGTTAAACGGCAGCACGCCCTGGAGCATCAGCAGGGCAAACAGCGCCAGGCCGCCGAGGGCGTTAAACAGCAGGAGCGCCAGCAAATACTGCAGCCAGCCCATCTCTTCGGCGCGGATCCCGGCCACGCGCCACAGGACGCGCTCGACCCCGGCCAGGCCGGGAAGCGGGATGTCATTCACCATTCTTGCCAGACACATCCCCAGCGGGCGCGCCAGCACCAGCAATACCAGCAGATAGCTGGCTAATAATAAAAATCCCTGGGCAGCCATCAGAATGCCTCCGCATGTATCAAGGCATAAACCAGATAAGCCAGTAACAGGAACACCAGCCCAACGCCAGTGAGTACGCCTGCAGTCACAATCCACCTCCGGGTGTGTTTTCGATTTACCTGGAGGATAGAAATTACGGCGCAAAGATTTCGCAAAAATCCGCGGGTGCGGTGTAAAAAAAGTATAAAAATGACAAAGGCACAAATTAACTGATGGTTAGTATTAATTTAACTTTTTCGTAACTAATTTACGTGCCGAATGTAAATTAAGTATAAATACGTGCTTTTTAGTGGTCGGATGAGTAGTAAAATTACAAGCAGAGCGGTATTATTTTGCTCAGACAAACATGATTAATTTTACCGGCGCTGCTTGCCGGCCTGACAAAGGGGAGAGAAATGATGGCGTTGTACAAAGCTTATCCTGCTCATATTATTTTGCTGCGTCGTGCTTTCGCCGTCGTGGCTGGCGTCGCGGCGCTGCCGGTGATGCTGTTCTGGAAAGATCGCGCCCGCTACTACAGCTGGCTGCACCGGGTGTGGTCGAAAACCAGCGAGCAGCCGGTGTGGATGGCGCAGGCGGAGAAAGCCGCTCACGATTTCTATTAATCCTCCTGCTGCGAAGAAAATAACAAGACCGCCGGGTTGCCCCGGCGGTTTTTTTTCGCCGCTTGTCTACACTCGTTTTTATGCGCCGCCTTGGAATTGGCAGGTGCGTATTTTGCCGGAGCGCGCTATTTTTGCCGGCTTAGATCATAAGATGAGTATTGCTGACGGATAATAAGGAGTGATATGGCCACCCATCTGGTCTGGTTACGCACGGATTTACGCATTCACGATAACCTGGCGCTGGCTGCCGCCTGCCGCGATCCGCAGGCGCAGGTGCTGGCGCTGTATATCGCCACCCCGGGGCAGTGGCGTGAACATCACCTGGCGCCACGGCAGGCCGCTTTTATCGCCAGCCATTTACAGAGTCTGCATGCCGCGCTGGCGGAACGGGGCATACCGCTGTGGGTAGAAGAGGCGGACGATTTTACCGCCAGCGTCGAACGGCTGGCCGATTTTTGCCAGCAGCATCAGGTCAGTCACCTGTTCTACAACTATCAGTACGAATTCAATGAACGCCAGCGCGATGCCGCCGTTGAGAACACCTTGCGCGACGTGATTTGCCAGGGCTTTGACGACAGCGTCCTGTTGCCGCCCGGCAGCGTACTGACCGGTGGCGGCGAAATGTATAAAGTCTTCACCCCGTTTAAAAATGCGTTTATTCGCCGTCTGCGGGACGGACTGCCGGCGTGCGTGGCGGCCCCGAAGCCGCGCCAGGCGCCTGCCTGCCAGGCGCCGCCGCTGCCTGAGCTTAACTACCCGCAAACGCCGTTCGACGGGCTGCTGTTTGCCGCGGATGAAAAAACGGCGCTGGCGCGTCTGCGCGCGTTTTGTCAGCAAGCGGCGGCGGATTACGAGGGGCAGCGCGACTTCCCGGCCGTGGAAGGGACCAGTCGCCTGTCGCCCTGCCTGGCCATCGGCGTGCTGTCCCCCCGCCAGTGCCTGCATCGTCTGCTGACGGAACATCCCGCCGCGCTGGACGGCGGAGCCGGCGCCACCTGGCTTAACGAGCTGATCTGGCGCGAGTTTTACCGCCATCTGATGGTCTACTATCCGAAGCTCTGTAAAGGACGGCCATTTACTGCCTGGACAGATAAGGTCGCCTGGCGCGCAGAGGAGGCCGCCCTGCAGGCCTGGCAGCGCGGGGAGACCGGTTTTCCGATAGTCGATGCCGCCATGCGCCAGCTGAACGCCACCGGCTGGATGCATAACCGGTTGCGCATGATTGTCGCCAGCTTCCTGACGAAAGATTTGCGCCTCGACTGGCGGGCGGGCGAGCGCTATTTCATGAGCCAGCTGATTGATGGCGACCTGGCGGCGAATAACGGCGGCTGGCAGTGGGCGGCTTCAACGGGCACCGACGCCGCGCCCTATTTCCGCATATTTAATCCCACCACCCAGGGCGAAAAGTTTGATAAACAGGGGGTGTTTATACGTCGCTGGCTGCCGGAGCTGGCAAAGGTGCCGGAGAAGGCCCTGCATCAGCCGTGGGCGTGGGCGGATAAACAAGGGATCACGCTGGACTATTCGCGCCCGATAGTTGATCACAAGCAGGCGCGGCAGGAGACGCTGGCGGCCTGGGAGGCCGCCAGAAAAGGAATTACTCCACCGCCAGACGGCGGGTCCTGACTTTCAGCGAATGATACAGCCAGATGACCAGCACCACGCCGACGCAGGCCAGCGCGCCCCAGGTGATCTGGCTGAAGACGGTAATGTAGGCGTCAATGGAGTAGTTCACCGCTCCGGCGGCGTCGAATGACGCCTGCGAGGTCTGGTCGGCGATAACGCCGGCCAGATAGTTGGCGATGGCCCCTGAGAGCAGCATATAGATACCGGTCAGCACCCCAGTGACACCCGGGATCTCAATGCGGGTGATCTGCGACATCGCGACCGGGTCGATAAACAGTTCGGCAAAGCCCATCACCGCCAGACCCAGCACCATCAGCGGCATGGACGACTGACCATAGGCCGCCGACCAGCGGGCGCTGAGGGTCAAAATGCAGAACCCGGCGCTCATCAGGCCCAGACCGAGGGCAAATTTCCCCCAGATGCGCACGGTGCGATTGCCGTTCACGCTCTCTTTCACCAGCCACGCCAGCACCATCCCGCAGAGCATCACCGCGAAGGCGTTGATTGACTGGAACATAGCGGTAGGGACTTCGTAGCTCATGATATGGCGGTTAACGAAGCGGTCAATATACAGGCTGATGGAGCTCCCGCCCTGTTGGGCGAAGGCCCAGAACAGCAGGCTGAAGGCGGTCAGGACGACGATCAGGCGCAGATCCTTGCGCTGTTTATCGGTTTCGGCGCGCAGGTAGATCCGCGCCAGTACCGCGAGGCCAATGGCCGTGGCCACGATCAGGGCATACACCGACCACTCCTGCCAGAACAGTACCGCAATCAGCAGCGGGGCGGTAACCAGCAACACCAGCAGCCAGCCCCAGTTCGGCAGCAGGAAGCGGCGCGCGCACAGCGCCTGGCGGTTGACGCCAGCGGTATGCTGGAAATGACGGTTGCCGCAGAGGAAAATCACCAGCCCCGCGACCATGCCGATGGCCGCCAGGGCAAAGCCCATCGCCCAGCTATACTCCTCCTGTACGTAGCCGCAGGCGATCGGCGCGATAATCGAGCCGATATTGCCGGCGGCATACATCAGCGAAAAGCCGCCATCGCGACGCGGATCGGCGGGTTCGTACAGCTCGCCCAGCAGACAGCTGACGTTGGATTTAAACAACCCGTAGCCGCAGACGATGATCGCCAGCGACAGGTACAGGAAAAGCGGAGCGGTTTCGCTGGCCCCGAGCACCAGATGGCCAATGGCCATCAGCAGCGCGCCGAGCATGACCGCCATCCGGTTGCCTAACAGCTTATCGGCCAGATAGCCGCCGAGGATCGGTGTCACATAGACCAGCGAACAGTAGGCGCTGAACAGGGCGTAGGCATGGTTATCGTCATATTTGAGCTGATTGGTGAGATAGAGGATCAGCAGGGCGCGCATGCCGTAAAAGCTAAAATACTCCCAGATTTGCAGCGCCACGACGTAGTAGATCGCCCGCGGTTGCGATGATGTTGTCTGCATATGAAGTGTGTTTCCTGGCGTAAAGCGAAAGTCGATCGTTCTGCATGAATAGCGATTTATCAGTCATATTCATGGCTTGAGGGGCTTTCTGATTATTTAATATGCTTTATTAGTGCATAAATATACACTAATGCGCGGCGGGATGAATAGACAAATTGCGGGATTCGTTAAAAAGTCATGGTCAGTGCCGGTAGCGGACTATCGACGACCCGAATGGATATGGTTATGTTATGCCTTTGTATAACCTGATTATCTGCTGGAGTGGCGATGAAAAATAGCGAACTGGAACAACTGATTAACGACAAGCTCAATAGTGCGGCCATCAGTGACTTCGCCCCTAATGGTCTGCAGGTGGAAGGACGCGAAACGGTGCACAAGATCGTCACCGGAGTGACGGCCTGCCAGGCGCTGCTGGATGAGGCCGTCCGTCTGCAGGCGGATGCGGTGATTGTTCATCACGGCTATTTCTGGAAAAACGAATCGCCAGTGATCCGCGGCATGAAGCGCCGTCGCCTGAAAACCCTGCTGGCCAACGATATCAATCTCTACGGTTGGCACCTGCCGCTGGATGCCCATCCGGAGCTGGGCAATAACGCGCAGCTGGCGCATCTGCTGGGGATTAACGTGCTCGGCGAAATCGAACCGCTGGTGCCGTGGGGCGAGCTGTCGATGCCGGTTTCCGGCCTCGAACTGGCCTCGTGGATCGAAGCGCGACTGGGGCGCAAGCCGCTGTGGTGCGGCGATACCGGGCCGGACACCGTCAGCCGCGTCGCCTGGTGTACCGGCGGCGGCCAGAGCTTTATCGACGCCGCGGCGCGCTTTGGCGTGGACGCCTTTATCACCGGCGAAGTGTCGGAACAAACTATTCACTCTGCCCGCGAGCAGGGCCTGCATTTTTATGCCGCCGGCCACCACGCCACCGAGCGGGGCGGCATTCGCGCCCTCAGCGAATGGCTGACGGAAACGACCGATCTGGATGTTACCTTTATTGATATTCCTAACCCTGCCTGACGGGAGAGAAGAAAGTGCAGCGAGCGCGTTGTTATCTGTTAGGTGAAACGGCGGTGGTCCTGGAGCTTGAGCCTCCGGTGACCCTGGAGAGCCAAAAACGTATCTGGGGCCTGACGCAGCGGTTGACCGATCGCGAAGAGGTGGTTGAAGTGATCCCGGGGATGAACAACATCACCGTTGTGCTGCGTCGTCCGCAGGAGATGGCGTGGGAGGCGATTGACAAGCTGCAGCGCTGGTGGGAAGAGAGCGATGCGCTGGAGCCGGAATCCCGTGAGATAAGTATCCCGGTTATCTACGGCGGCGAGGCGGGACCAGATCTTGGCGACGTCGCGCGCCATAGCGGGTTGAGCGAAAAGCAGGTGGTCGAACTGCACTCTTCGGTGGAGTATATGGTGTGGTTTCTGGGTTTCCAGCCGGGGTTTCCGTATTTTGGCGGCCTGCCGGAGCAGCTGGCGATGCCGCGTCGCGCCGAGCCGCGCGTACTGGTACCGGCGGGATCCGTCGGTATCGGCGGATCGCAAACCGGTATTTATCCGCTGGCGACGCCGGGCGGCTGGCAGCTGCTGGGGCGCACGCCGCTGGCATTATTCGATCCAAAACGTGAAGAGCCGGTGCTGCTGCGTTCCGGCGATCGCGTGCGCTTTGTGCCGCAGAAGGAGGGGGTATGTTGAAATTTATCCGCGCCGGCATGTATACCTCGGTACAGGATGGCGGCCGGGAAGGCCAGCGCCAGTGGGGGATTAGCCGCTGCGGCGCGCTGGATAAACCGGCGATGACCATTGCCAATCTGCTGGTGGGCAATGCGCCGGAGGCGGCGGCGCTGGAAATTACGCTGGGTCAGATCGATGTGCAGTTCACCCGCCACTGCTGGTTCGCGTTGACCGGCGCCGCCTGTGAAGCGACGCTCGACGGCGCGCCGGTCTGGTTGGGCTGGCGAATGGAGGCGAAGGCCGGGCAGCGGCTGGTGCTGAAAAATCCTCAGCATGGGATCCGCAGCTATCTGGCGGTCGCGGGCGGTATTGATGTCCCTGAAGTTTTAGGTTCCCGCTCTACCGATCTGAAAGTCGGTATCGGCGGAATCGAAGGGCGCCGGTTGCAGGATGGCGATCAAGTGAAGATTGGGAAATCGTCCCGCCGCTTTAGCGCCTCGCGCGGCGTTAAACAGCTGCCGATAGGCAATATTATTCGCGCGCTGCCGGGGCCGGAGTATCACGAATTCGACAGCGTGTCGCAGGAGTCTTTCTGGCGCTCGCCGTGGAAGCTGAGTCCGCAGAGCAACCGTATGGGCTACCGCCTGCAGGGGCAGCCGCTCAGGCGCACAACCGACCGGGAAATGCTCTCTCATGGCCTGCTGCCCGGCGTGGTACAGGTACCGCATAACGGCCAGCCGATTGTGTTGATGAACGATGCGCAAACCACCGGCGGCTATCCGCGTATAGCCTGCATTATTGAAGCCGATATGTACCAACTGGCGCAAATTCCGCTAGGTCAGCCGATCCATTTCGTCCCCTGTTCGCTGGAGGAAGCGCTAAAAGCGCGCGCCGACCAGCAGCGCTACCTTGAACAACTGGCCTGGAGATTAAGCGATGAAAATTGATTTAAATGCCGACCTCGGCGAAGGCTGCGCCAGCGATAGCGCGCTGCTGCAGCTGGTCTCTTCCGCCAATATCGCCTGCGGCTTTCACGCCGGCGATGCGGTTCTCATGCAGCAATGCGTGCGCGAGGCGCTGAAAAACGGCGTCGCTATTGGCGCACACCCGAGCTTCCCGGACCGGGAAAATTTCGGTCGAACCGCGATGCAGTTACCGCCAGAGACGGTCTACGCCCAGGTGCTGTACCAAATTGGCGCGCTGGCGGCAATCGTACACGCCCAGGGGGGCGAGCTGCGGCACGTCAAACCGCATGGCATGTTGTACAACCAGGCGGCGAAAGAGCCGCCTTTGGCCGACGCTATCGCCCGTGCGGTGCGCGATGCCGACGCCGACCTGGTGCTGGTTGGGCTGGCGGGCAGCGAGCTTATCCGCGCCGGACAGCATTATCAGTTGACGACGCGCCAGGAAGTCTTCGCCGATCGCGGCTATCAGGCCGACGGCAGCCTGGTGCCGCGCAGCCAACCGGGCGCGCTGATTGAGAGCGAAGAGCAGGCGCTGGCGCAAACGCTGGAAATGGTGCAGCACAATCGGGTGCGCAGCCTGAGCGGCGAATGGGCGCATGTTAAGGCGGAAACGGTCTGCCTGCATGGCGATGGCGCTCACGCGCTCGATTTCGCCCGGCGCTTGCGCGCCGCGTTTGCCGGGCGGAATATCGACGTCAGCGCGGACCTCGAGTAATAGTCCGCCTAAGTTATTAATAATAATTAAATCAAATAATTAACAACACTCACAATACTCACAACTGAACAGGACGTTATTATGCAAGAGGCGATATCCCTCTGGCCGCTAATCGGCATTGCCGTGATTGTGGTCGGTTTTGTATTACGCTTTAACCCGGTGCTGGTGGTGATTATCTCCGGGATCGTCACCGGCGTGGCGGCGCATATGCCAATAGCCACTATTCTGGAGAAACTGGGCGAGGGCTTCCTGAATACCCGTAATCTGCCGTTTATTCTGCTGCTGCCGCTGGCGGTGATCGGGCTGCTGGAGCGCCATGGTCTGAAAGAGCGGGCGCAGGCGTGGATCGCGAAGATCCATAGCGCGACCGCCGGACGTCTGCTGATCGTCTATCTGTTTGTGCGCGAAGCCACCGCCGCTCTGGGGTTGACCAGCCTCGGCGGACATCCGCAAATGGTGCGCCCGCTGCTGGCGCCGATGGCGGAGGGGGCGGCGGAAAAGCGCTTTGGCCCGCTGCCGGGCAATGTACGCTACCGCCTGCGCGCGATGTCGGCGGCGACCGATAACGTCGGGCTGTTCTTCGGCGAAGATATTTTTGTCGCCTTCGGCGCGATCATCTTCATGCACAACTTTATGCTGGAGTCGGGTGGGATCCAGACAGAACCGTTGCATATTGCCCTGTGGGGGATCCCGACGGCGATCTGCGCCTTTCTGATCCACGCCGCGCGCCTGTGGCGACTCGATCGCCATCTCCAGCGCGAGCTGGACCGGATAAACGCCGGACAGGCGAAAGGCGGTGCGGCATGAATTTCCAGCAAACCTATTTATACTGGCTGGCCGGCGCGGTACTGCTGGTCGTGGCTATCATGTCCTGGCGCGACAAAAGCAATCCGCGACGTCTGACAACCGGTCTGTTCTGGGGCCTGTACGGGCTGGTGTTCTTGCTCGGCGACTGGACATATCAACTGGTGGGCGATAAGCGTACGGTGAATATCGCTGTCGGCGGGGTGGTGGTCGTCCTGGCGCTGATCGCCGGTTTTGGCGGCGTGCGCCTCGGCAGCTACCATCAGCGTACCCAGGAAGAGAAAACCGCCAGCGCGAAACGCCTCGGCAACAAACTTTTCTTTCCGGCGCTGGCGATTCCGGTCGTCACCGTCATTGGCGTACTGCTGTTTAACAATCTGCCCTCATGGCAGGTGGCGCTCTTCGGGCCGGGCAACCACGCGACGCTGATTACTCTGTTCTCGATGACTGTCGGTACGCTGATTGGCCTGGCGATGGCTATTCGTATGACGCATGAAACGGTGGCGCAGCCAATGCAGGAAGCGCGCCGTTTGCTTGATTCCGTCGGCTGGGCCTTTATCCTGCCGCAAATCCTCGCGGTGCTGGGGCTACTGTTTACCGCAGCGGGCGTCGGAACCAGCATTTCATGGCTGACCGAGCACTATCTGGCGGTCGATAACCGCTTTATCGCCGTGGCTGTGTATGCCATCGGCATGGCGGTGCTGACAATGGTGATGGGCAACGCCTTTGCCGCTTTCCCGATTGTGACCGCCGGAGTTGGCATTCCGATTTTAGTCCTGCAGCACGGCGGCAATCCGGCGGTAATGGCGGCGATTGGTATGTTTTCCGGCTACTGCGGCACGCTGATGACGCCGATGGCGGCGAACTTCAATATTGTCCCGGCGGCGCTGCTGGAACTGCCGGATAAAAACGCGGTAATTAAAGCCCAGATACCGACCGGTATCCTGCTGCTTATCGTCAATGTATTCTTACTCTATTTCCTGATGTTCCTGTAAGGAGGGATGATGGCTGGCGTATTGATTACCGGTTTTGAGCCGTTCGGCGGCGAAACGGTTAATCCTTCATGGGAAGTGGTTAAGCAGCTGGATGGCATGATTATTCGCGGACAGCAGGTGGTGGCTAAACAGTTACCCTGCGTATTCGGCGAAGTGCTGACGGTGCTGAAGGCGGCGCTGGAAACCTATCAACCGCGGCTGACGATTGCCGTCGGACAGGCCGGCGGCCGTGTCGATATCACCGTCGAACGTGTAGCGATCAATGTCGATGATGCGCGGATCCCCGACAATAAAGGGCAGCAACCGATCGATGAGCCGATCGTCGCTAATGGCCCTGCGGCCTGCTTCAGTACGCTGCCGATCAAAGCGATCGTCAGCGCGCTGCGCCAGCAGGGGATCCCGGCCTCGGTGTCGCAAACCGCGGGCACCTTCGTCTGCAATCACGTGATGTATGGTTTGCTGCATCAGCTGCAGGGAAAACGCGGACAGAAGGGCGGTTTTATCCATATTCCGTATCTGCCTGAACAGGCGGCGGCCCACCCGGGTCAGGCGAGTATGTCGGTCGCGACGGTACGTGAGGCGCTGGAAACGGCGATTGCCGTCGCCCTTGAACAGGATGACGATGTCAAAATTGGCGGCGGCGCCACCCATTAACAGAAGGATGACAGTATGCCGGAAGGTCCGGAGATCCGCCGTGCGGCGGATAAACTGGAGGCGGCAATCAAAGGCGAACCCTTAACCAACGTTTGGTTCGCCTTTCCTCAGTTGCAACCCTATCAAACTCAGCTAACTGGTCAGCGGGTGACCCATATCGCCACCCGCGGCAAGGCCCTGTTAACCTACTTCTCCGGCGGATTGACCCTGTATAGCCATAACCAGCTGTACGGCGTCTGGCGTGTGGTGGATGCCGGCGTTGAGCCGCAATCGAACCGCGTACTGCGCGTCAGGCTGCAGACCGCCAGCAAGGCGATTTTGCTCTACAGTGCGTCGGACATTGATATCCTCACGGCGGAGCAGGTTGCCAACCATCCGTTCTTGCTGCGCGTCGGACCGGACGTGCTGGACATGACGTTAACCGCGGAGCAGGTGAAAGCGCGGCTGCTGTCGGCCAAATTCAGCAATCGTCAGTTTTCCGGCCTGCTGCTGGATCAGGCTTTTCTTGCCGGGCTCGGAAACTATCTGCGGGTGGAAATTCTCTGGCAGGTGGGATTAAGCGGTAAGCGTAAAGCCGCTGAACTGAGCGACAGTCAGCTGGATGCGCTGGCGCACGCGCTGCTCGATATCCCGCGGCTGTCCTATCGTACTCGCGGTCTGGTGGATGACAACAAGCATCATGGCGCGCTGTTTCGCTTTAAGGTCTTCCATCGCGATGGGGAAAGGTGCGAACGCTGTGGGGGAATCATTGAGAAGACGACGCTCTCCTCGCGGCCATTTTACTGGTGTCCAGGATGCCAGCATTAAGCCGGCTGGCGGGCGATTTCAGCATGAAGCGCGTTATCAGGCATAAAAAAACGCGCCAGCAGGCGCGTTTTTATGATCCGGACAGTGAGATTAACGCTTAATGTCGGACTGGAAATCGCGTTTGGCGTAGCCGGTATACAGCTGACGCGGACGGGCGATCTTCATGCCATCGCTGTGCATTTCGTTCCAGTGCGCAATCCAGCCCACGGTACGCGCCATGGCGAAGATAACGGTAAACATGGAGGACGGAATACCCATCGCTTTCAGGATGATACCGGAGTAGAAGTCGACGTTCGGATACAGTTTCTTCTCGATGAAGTACGGGTCGTTCAGCGCGATATGCTCCAGCTCCATGGCCACCTGCAGCAGGTCGTCTTTGGTGCCCAGCTCTTTCAGCACTTCATGGCAGGTTTCACGCATTACGGTGGCGCGCGGATCGTAGTTTTTGTAAACACGATGGCCGAAGCCCATCAGGCGGAAAGAGTCATTCTTGTCTTTCGCACGACGAACAAATTCCGGAATGTGCTCAACGGAGCTGATCTCTTCCAGCATTTTCAGCGCCGCTTCGTTGGCGCCACCGTGTGCCGGTCCCCACAGGGAGGCGATGCCCGCAGCGATACAGGCGAACGGGTTAGCGCCGGAGGAGCCCGCGGTACGTACCGTGGAGGTCGACGCGTTCTGCTCGTGATCGGCGTGCAGGATCAGAATACGATCCATCGCGCGCTCCAGCACCGGATTGACTTCATACTCTTCGCACGGTGTCGCAAACATCATGCGCAGGAAGTTGCCGGCGTAGGAGAGGTCGTTGCGCGGATAAACAAACGGCTGGCCGATAGAATATTTGTAACACATGGCTGCCATGGTTGGCATTTTGGACAGCAGACGGTAGGCGGCAATCTCGCGGTGACGCGGGTTATTCACGTCGAGGGAATCATGATAGAACGCCGCCAGCGCGCCGGTGATCCCGCACATCACCGCCATCGGGTGGGAATCGCGACGGAACGCGTGGAACAGACGGGTGATCTGCTCATGAATCATGGTGTGGCGGGTGACGGTAGTTTTGAATTCGTCATATTCGGCCTGGGTCGGCTTTTCGCCGTACAGCAGGATATAACAGACTTCAAGATAATTAGATTCGGTCGCTAACTGGTCGATCGGGAAGCCGCGGTGCAGCAGGATCCCCTCGTCACCATCGATAAACGTAATTTTAGATTCACAAGAAGCCGTTGATGTGAAACCTGGGTCAAAGGTAAATACGCCTTTTGAACCAAGACTACGAATATCAATAACATCCTGACCGAGCGTGCCTTTTAGCACATCCAGTTCAATAGCAGTGTCACCACCCAGGGTGATTTTTGCTTTAGCATCAGACATTTATGGTCTCCTTAGCGCCTTTATTGCTTAAGACTGCCGGGTGGTGGATTTGCTTTCGGCCCGCGCCTGCATACGTTACCAGTTTGTTATGTTGCACACAGCTCTGCGTCAGCGAAAAGGGCAGGGTACAGAGCAACGGCGCTTGATGGCACGTCCTTCAGGGCTGCGGTGAAACAACAGCAAATCAGCGTTTTAGCAGTCCGAATATTAAAACCTATATACCACTAATAACTGTCCTGATTACATCGGTCAATACTGACACACTGTTACATAACTTATTCTCAGGTGAAAGAGTGACCCCATAACTTTTGAGCATTATTGCATTTAACTGGTAATGGTTGTAACAAGAATGTTTAATATTTGTCAAATCAGGTGATTAAAAATTAAAAAAATGTTGGTATCGTGACCTTGATCACTGTTCCGGAGAAAACCCAACAAACTATATGTAGGTTAATTGTAATGATTTTGTGAACGGCCTATACTGCGGCCAGGTCTCCGGAACACCCTGCAATCCCGAGCCACCCAGCGTTGTTTAGTGATGTTTTAATGCCTGAAAAGACGTTTTAACATGACTTCTGGTTATAGAAAGGACGCTGTCTGACCCGCAAGCAGACCGGAGGAAGGAAACAATAAGAACAGCATGTGGGCGTTATTCATGGTAAGAAATGTGAAAAAACAAAGACCTGTCAATCTGGATCTACAAACGATACGGTTCCCAATCACGGCGATAGCGTCCATTCTCCATCGCGTTTCCGGTGTCATCACCTTCGTGGCGGTCGGAATTCTGCTTTGGCTGCTGGGCACCAGCCTTTCCTCCCCAGAAGGTTTTCTGACGGCGGCCTCCATCATGGATAGCTTCTTTGTGAAGTTCATCATGTGGGGCATTCTCACCGCGCTGGCCTATCACGTCGTTGTCGGTATTCGCCATCTGATGATGGACTTTGGCTACCTTGACGAAACCCTCGAAGCAGGGAAACGTTCCGCCAAAATTTCTTTTGTTATTACTGTCGTGCTTTCACTTCTCGCAGGAGTCCTCGTATGGTAAGCAACGCCTCAGCACTGGGACGCAACGGCGTACATGACTTTATCCTGGTCCGTGCTACCGCCATCGTTCTGACCCTCTACATCATCTACATGGTTGGCTTCTTCGCCACCACCGGTGAAATCTCATGGGAAGTGTGGACCGGATTCTTTGCCTCCGGCTTCACTAAGGTCTTCACTCTGCTGGCTCTCGTTTCCATTCTCATCCATGCCTGGATCGGGATGTGGCAGGTGTTAACAGACTACGTTAAACCACTGGCTCTGCGCCTGGTTCTGCAACTGGCTATCGTTGTGGCGCTGGTGGCTTACGTTCTTTATGGATTTGTTGTGGTGTGGGGTGTGTAATGAAATTGCCAGTCAGAGAGTTTGATGCTGTTGTCATCGGTGCCGGCGGCGCAGGTATGCGCGCGGCGCTGCAAATTTCCCAGAGCGGACAGACCTGTGCACTGCTCTCCAAAGTGTTCCCTACCCGTTCCCATACCGTATCCGCGCAGGGTGGCATCACCGTCGCGCTCGGTAACTCCCATGAAGATAACTGGGAATGGCATATGTACGACACCGTAAAAGGGTCGGACTATATCGGCGACCAGGACGCCATCGAATACATGTGTAAGACCGGCCCGGAAGCGATTCTTGAGCTGGAGCACATGGGACTGCCGTTCTCTCGTCTTGACGATGGCCGTATTTATCAGCGCCCGTTTGGCGGCCAGTCGAAGAACTTCGGCGGCGAACAGGCGGCGCGTACCGCGGCGGCGGCTGACCGTACCGGTCACGCCCTGCTGCACACTCTGTATCAGCAGAACCTGAAAAACCACACCACTATCTTCTCCGAATGGTACGCCCTCGATCTGGTGAAAAACCAGGACGGCGCGGTAGTCGGTTGTACCGCCCTGTGCATCGAGACCGGCGAAGTGGTCTACTTTAAAGCCCGCGCCACCGTGCTGGCGACCGGCGGCGCAGGCCGTATCTATCAGTCCACCACCAACGCCCACATCAATACGGGTGACGGCGTCGGGATGGCCATCCGCGCCGGCGTGCCGGTGCAGGATATGGAAATGTGGCAGTTCCACCCGACCGGTATCGCCGGGGCTGGGGTTCTGGTTACCGAAGGTTGCCGCGGCGAAGGCGGTTACCTGCTGAACAAACACGGCGAACGCTTTATGGAGCGTTATGCCCCGAACGCTAAAGACCTTGCGGGCCGTGACGTGGTGGCGCGTTCCATCATGATCGAAATCCGCGAAGGCCGCGGCTGCGACGGTCCGTGGGGCCCGCACGCGAAACTGAAACTGGATCACCTCGGTAAAGAGGTTCTGGAATCTCGTCTGCCGGGTATCCTTGAACTTTCCCGTACCTTTGCCCACGTCGATCCGGTGAAAGAGCCGATCCCGGTTATCCCAACCTGTCACTACATGATGGGCGGTATCCCGACCAAAGTCACCGGCCAGGCGTTGACCGTGAATGAGAAGGGCGAAGACGTGGTGATCCCGGGCCTGTTCGCGGTAGGCGAAATCGCCTGCGTATCGGTCCACGGCGCCAACCGTCTGGGCGGCAACTCGCTGCTCGACCTGGTGGTCTTCGGCCGCGCGGCGGGCCTGCATCTGCAGGAATCCATTGCCGAGCAGGGCACGCTGCGCGACGCTAGCGAATCCGATATCGAAGGCTCGCTGGATCGCCTCAACCGCTGGAACAACACCCGCTCTGGTGAAGATCCGGTGGCGATTCGTAAAGCGCTGCAGGAATGTATGCAGCATAACTTCTCGGTGTTCCGCGAAGGCGATGCGATGCACAAAGGTCTGGAGCAACTGAAAGTGATCCGCGAGCGCCTGAAAAACGCCCGTCTCGACGATACCTCCAGCGAGTTCAACACCCAGCGCGTTGAGTGCCTGGAGCTGGATAACCTGATGGAAACCGCCTACGCGACCGCCGTATCCGCTAACTTCCGTACCGAGAGCCGTGGCGCCCACAGCCGCTTCGACTTCCCGGATCGTGATGATGAAAACTGGCTGTGCCATTCCCTGTACCTGCCAGAGTCGGAATCCATGACGCGTCGTAGCGTCAATATGGAACCGAAACTGCGTCCGGCATTCCCGCCGAAGATTCGTACTTACTAATGCGGAGACAGGAAAATGAAACTCGAGTTTTCAATTTATCGCTATAACCCGGATGTTGACGACGCTCCGCACATGCAGGATTACACCCTTGAAGCGGAAGAAGGTCGCGACATGATGCTGCTGGATGCGCTGATCCAGCTGAAAGAAAAAGATCCGTCGCTGTCGTTCCGCCGCTCCTGCCGTGAAGGGGTCTGCGGGTCCGATGGTCTAAACATGAACGGGAAAAACGGTTTGGCGTGCATCACGCCAATCTCCGCGCTGAATCAGCCGGGCAAGAAGATTGTTATCCGTCCGCTGCCAGGATTACCGGTTATCCGTGATTTGGTGGTGGACATGGGGCAATTCTATGCACAATATGAGAAGATTAAGCCTTACTTGTTGAATAATGGGCAAAATCCTCCGGCTCGCGAGCATCTGCAGATGCCTGAGCAGCGTGAGAAACTCGACGGGCTGTACGAGTGTATTCTGTGCGCCTGCTGTTCGACCTCGTGCCCGTCGTTCTGGTGGAACCCGGACAAGTTCATCGGCCCGGCTGGCCTGCTGGCCGCGTATCGCTTCCTGATCGACAGTCGCGATACCGAAACCAGCGAGCGCCTGGACGGCCTGAGCGATGCTTTCAGCGTATTCCGCTGTCACAGCATTATGAACTGCGTCAGTGTGTGTCCGAAGGGGCTGAACCCGACGCGCGCCATCGGCCATATTAAGTCGATGCTGCTGCAGCGCAGCGCGTAAGCAACACGGTTTGTCCCGGATGGCGCTAGCGCTTATCCGGGCTACCAAAGCAGTAGCCCCGGCAAGCGTTAGCGCCGCCGGGGGATATAGCAGGAAATCTTTAAAAACCGCCACAAGATGTACCAGTAATCGAGGCGTTCAGTGCGAGGTAAGGCGGCAACTGAGCGCATCCCCGGGAGCATAGTGAACTATGTGACCGGGGTAAGCGAAGGCAGCCAACGCAACCGCAGCCTGAACGCTGAAGATTAATGGCAGTTTTTAAAGGTTCCTTAGCGGATAGAAACCACAACTCGTCCGCAACAAGTGAACCCCGGCACGTGCACTCGGTGTGCGTGGTAGTTTCTACGGCGAAATAAGCATATGAATGCTTAAGGGATCACGATGCAGAACGGCGCAATGAAAGCCTGGCTGGACTCTTCTTACCTCTCTGGTTCGAACCAGAGCTGGATAGAACAGCTCTATGAAGACTTCTTAACCGATCCTGACTCTGTTGACGCCAACTGGCGTTCAATGTTCCAGCAGTTACCTGGCACCGGAGTTAAACCGGATCAATTTCATTCCAAAACGCGTGATTATTTCCGTCGACTGGCGAAGGATGCCTCACGTTACACTTCTTCGATTTCCGACCCAGACACCAATGTGAAGCAGGTTAAAGTCCTGCAGCTCATCAACGCATACCGTTTCCGTGGCCACCAGCATGCGAATCTCGATCCGCTGGGGCTGTGGAAGCAAGAGAGAGTGGCGGATCTCGATCCGGCCTACCACGATCTGACCGAGGCCGATTTCCAGGAAAGCTATAACGTAGGTTCATTTGCCATCGGTAAAGACACGATGAAGCTGGGCGAGCTGATTGCCGCCCTCAAGCAAACCTACTGCGGCTCCATCGGCGCGGAATACATGCATATCACCTCTACCGAAGAAAAACGCTGGATCCAGCAGCGCATTGAATCGGTAGCTGGCAAAGCGAGCTTTACCGCGGAAGAGAAAAAACGCTTCCTCAGCGAACTGACCGCCGCGGAAGGTCTGGAGCGCTACCTCGGCGCCAAATTCCCGGGGGCGAAGCGCTTCTCGCTGGAGGGTGGCGACGCCCTGATCCCGATGCTCAAAGAGATGATCCGCCATGCAGGCAAAAGCGGCACCCGCGAAGTGGTGCTGGGCATGGCGCACCGCGGCCGTCTCAACGTGCTGGTCAACGTGCTGGGTAAAAAACCGCAGGACCTGTTCGACGAGTTCGCGGGCAAACATAAAGAACACCTCGGCACCGGCGACGTGAAGTACCACATGGGCTTCTCTTCCGATATGGAAACCGAAGGCGGTCTGGTGCACCTGGCGCTGGCGTTTAACCCGTCGCACCTCGAGATCGTCAGCCCGGTGGTTATCGGTTCCGTACGCGCCCGTCTGGATCGTCTGGACGAGCCAAGCAGCAACAAAGTTCTGCCTATTACCATCCACGGCGACGCCGCCGTCACCGGCCAGGGCGTGGTTCAGGAAACTCTGAACATGTCCAAAGCCCGCGGTTACGAAGTGGGCGGTACCGTGCGCATCGTTATCAACAACCAGGTGGGCTTCACGACCTCTAACCCGCTGGATGCGCGCTCGACGCCGTACTGCACCGACATCGGTAAAATGGTGCAGGCGCCGATTTTCCACGTGAACGCGGACGATCCGGAAGCGGTCGCCTTCGTCACCCGTCTGGCGCTTGATTTCCGCAATACCTTTAAACGCGATGTCTTCATTGATCTGGTGTGCTACCGCCGTCACGGCCACAACGAAGCCGATGAGCCGAGCGCAACCCAGCCGCTGATGTATCAGAAGATCAAAAAGCATCCGACTCCGCGCAAAATCTATGCTGACAAGCTGGAGCAGGAGAAGGTGGCGACTCTGGAAGATGCGACCGAGCAGGTTAACCTCTACCGCGATGCGCTGGATGCCGGCGAATGCGTGGTGCAGGAATGGCGTCCGATGAATATGCATTCCTTTACCTGGTCGCCGTACCTCAACCACGAGTGGGACGAGAGCTATCCGGATAAAGTTGAGCCGAAACGTCTGCAGGAGTTGGCCAAACGCATCAGCACGGTACCGGAAGGTATCGAAATGCAGTCCCGCGTGGCGAAAATTTACGCCGACCGCCAGGCGATGGCGGCAGGCGAGAAGCTGTTTGACTGGGGCGGTGCCGAAAACCTGGCCTACGCCACGCTGGTTGACGAAGGTATTCCGGTTCGTCTGTCCGGCGAAGACTCCGGCCGCGGCACCTTCTTCCACCGTCATGCGGTGATCCATAACCAGACCAATGGTTCAACCTACACGCCGCTGCAGCATGTCCATAACGGCCAGGGCCAGTTCCGCGTTTGGGACTCGGTACTGTCTGAAGAAGCGGTGCTGGCGTTCGAATATGGTTACGCCACCGCCGAGCCGCGCACTCTGACCATCTGGGAAGCGCAGTTTGGCGACTTCGCCAACGGTGCGCAGGTGGTGATCGACCAGTTCATCTCCTCCGGTGAGCAGAAGTGGGGGAGGATGTGCGGCCTGGTGATGCTCCTGCCGCACGGTTACGAAGGCCAGGGCCCGGAGCACTCCTCCGCGCGTCTGGAGCGTTATCTGCAGCTGTGCGCTGAACAAAACATGCAGGTCTGCGTGCCGTCCACGCCGGCACAGGTTTATCACATGCTGCGTCGCCAGGCGCTGCGCGGTATGCGTCGTCCGCTGGTGGTGATGTCGCCGAAGTCGCTGCTGCGTCATCCGCTGGCGGTCTCCAGCATGGATGAGCTGGCGAACGGCACTTTCCTGCCGGCTATTGGTGAAATCGATCAACTTGATCCGCAGGCTGTGAAGCGCGTTGTGCTGTGCTCTGGTAAGGTTTACTACGACCTGCTGGAACAGCGCCGCAAAAACGAGCAAAAAGATGTCGCTATCGTTCGTATCGAGCAGCTCTATCCGTTCCCGCATCAGGCGGTGCAGGAAGCGCTGAAAGCGTATGCGCACGTGCATGATTTTGTCTGGTGCCAGGAAGAGCCGCTCAACCAGGGCGCATGGTACTGCAGCCAGCATCACTTCCGTGAAGTGATTCCGTTTGGGGCCTCTCTGCGTTATGCAGGCCGCCCGGCCTCCGCCTCTCCGGCGGTAGGGTATATGTCCGTTCACCAGAAACAGCAACAAGATCTGGTCAATGACGCGCTGAACGTCGATTAATTAAAGGATACACAATGAGTAGCGTAGATATTCTGGTTCCCGACCTGCCTGAGTCCGTAGCTGACGCAACCGTCGCCACCTGGCACAAAAAACCGGGCGACGCGGTCGTCCGTGACGAAGTTCTGGTCGAAATCGAAACTGACAAAGTGGTACTGGAAGTACCGGCATCAGCGGACGGCATTCTGGATGCAGTGCTGGAAGACGAGGGCGCCACCGTCCTGTCTCGCCAGATCCTTGGCCGCCTGCGCGAAGGCAACAGCGCAGGTAAAGAAAGCAGCGAGAAAGCCGATGCGAAAGCGTCCACTCCGGCGCAGCGTCAGCAGGCCTCTCTGGAAGAGCAGAACAACGACGCGCTGAGCCCGGCGATCCGTCGTCTGCTGGCTGAACACAACCTTGACCCAGCGGCCATCAAAGGCACTGGCGTCGGCGGCCGTCTGACCCGCGAAGACGTTGAGAAACATCTGGCGAAAGCCCCGGCGCCGGCAGAAGCCAAAGCGCCAGCCGCCGCCCCGGCAGCCGCGCCGGCGCCGCAGCTGGGCCACCGTTCGGAAAAACGCGTCCCGATGACCCGCCTGCGTAAACGCGTAGCCGAACGTCTGCTGGAAGCGAAAAACTCTACCGCCATGCTGACGACCTTTAACGAAGTCAACATGAAGCCCATCATGGATCTGCGTAAGCAGTACGGTGAGGCGTTCGAAAAACGTCATGGCATCCGCCTGGGCTTTATGTCCTTCTACGTGAAAGCGGTAGTGGAAGCGCTGAAACGCTATCCGGAAGTGAATGCTTCCATCGATGGCGACGACGTGGTGTACCACAACTACTTCGACGTCAGCATGGCCGTTTCCACTCCGCGCGGTCTGGTCACCCCGGTTCTGCGTGACGTCGACCTGCTGGGCATGGCGGATATCGAAAAGAATATCAAAGAGCTGGCAGTGAAAGGCCGCGACGGCAAGCTGACCGTAGACGACCTGACCGGCGGTAACTTCACTATTACCAACGGCGGCGTCTTCGGCTCCCTGATGTCCACGCCGATCATCAACCCACCGCAGAGCGCTATTCTGGGTATGCATGCCATTAAAGACCGTCCGATGGCGGTCAATGGCAAGGTAGAGATCCTGCCGATGATGTACCTGGCGCTCTCCTATGACCACCGTCTGATCGACGGACGTGAATCGGTAGGCTTCCTGGTGGCGATTAAAGAGCTGCTGGAAGATCCGACCCGTCTGCTGCTGGACGTGTAGTCAGCAAGCGTATTACCTACCGTAGGCCGGATAACACGCGTTAGCGCCGTTATCAGGCCTACAGGTTTAAAGATAATTACACCCTGAAGGATGGACTGAACACATGAACTTACATGAATATCAGGCAAAACAACTTTTTGCCCGCTATGGCTTACCGGCGCCGGTGGGTTATGCCTGTACTACTCCGCGTGAAGCAGAAGAAGCCGCTTCAAAAATCGGCGCGGGTCCGTGGGTAGTGAAATGTCAGGTTCACGCTGGTGGCCGCGGCAAAGCGGGCGGTGTGAAAGTAGTTAAGAGCAAAGAAGAGATCCGCGCATTTGCCGAGCACTGGCTGGGCAAACGTCTGGTGACCTATCAAACAGATGCGAACGGCCAGCCGGTTAACCAGATCCTGGTTGAAGCGGCGACCGATATTGACAAAGAGCTGTACCTGGGCGCGGTTGTTGACCGTAGCTCCCGTCGCGTGGTGTTCATGGCGTCTACCGAAGGCGGCGTGGAAATCGAGAAAGTGGCGGAAGAGACCCCGCACCTGATCCACAAGATCGCCATCGATCCGCTGGCAGGCCCGATGCCTTACCAGGGTCGTGAACTGGCGTTCAAACTGGGTCTGGAAGGTAAACAGGTTCAGCAGTTCACCAAGATTTTCATGGGGCTGGCGACCATTTTCCTTGAGCGCGACCTGGCGCTGATCGAGATCAACCCGCTGGTGATCACCAAGCAGGGCGACCTGATCTGCCTCGACGGCAAACTGGGCGCTGACGGCAACGCGCTGTTCCGCCAGCCGGATCTGCGCGAAATGCGCGATCAGTCTCAGGAAGACCCACGTGAAGCGCAGGCGGCGCAGTGGGAACTGAACTACGTCGCGCTGGACGGCAACATCGGCTGCATGGTTAACGGCGCAGGCCTGGCGATGGGTACCATGGACATCGTTAAGCTGCACGGCGGCGAACCGGCTAACTTCCTCGACGTAGGCGGCGGCGCGACCAAAGAGCGCGTGACCGAAGCGTTCAAAATCATCCTCTCTGACGACAACGTTAAAGCGGTGCTGGTTAATATCTTCGGCGGCATCGTGCGTTGCGACCTGATCGCTGACGGCATCATCGGCGCGGTAGCGGAAGTAGGGGTTAACGTTCCGGTTGTGGTTCGTCTGGAAGGTAACAACGCCGAACTGGGCGCGAAAAAACTGGCTGACAGCGGCCTGAATATTATTGCAGCGAAAAGTCTGACGGACGCAGCACAGCAGGTTGTTGCCGCAGTGGAGGGGAAATAATGTCAGTTTTAATTAATAAAGATACCAAGGTTATCTGCCAGGGCTTCACCGGTAGCCAGGGGACCTTCCACTCTGAACAAGCGATCGCTTACGGTACGCAAATGGTTGGCGGCGTGACGCCAGGCAAAGGCGGCACCACTCACCTGGGCCTGCCGGTGTTCAACACCGTGCGCGAAGCCGTTGAAGCGACCGGCGCGACCGCGACCGTGATCTACGTTCCGGCGCCGTTCTGCAAAGATTCCATCCTGGAAGCGATCGACGCGGGCATTAAGCTTATCATCACCATCACCGAAGGTATCCCAACGCTGGATATGCTGACCGTGAAGGTGAAGCTGGACGAAGCGGGCGTGCGTATGATCGGCCCGAACTGCCCGGGCGTTATCACTCCGGGCGAGTGCAAAATCGGCATCATGCCGGGTCACATTCACAAGCCGGGTAAAGTGGGCATCGTTTCCCGTTCCGGCACCCTGACCTATGAAGCGGTTAAGCAGACCACCGACTACGGCTTCGGCCAGTCTACCTGCGTCGGTATCGGCGGCGACCCGATCCCGGGCTCCAACTTCATCGATATCCTGAAGATGTTCGAGGAAGATCCGCAGACCGAAGCGATCGTCATGATCGGTGAGATCGGCGGCAGCGCGGAAGAAGAAGCGGCTGCTTATATTAAAGATCATGTCACTAAGCCGGTTGTCGGCTACATCGCGGGTGTTACCGCGCCGAAAGGCAAGCGTATGGGCCACGCGGGCGCTATCATCGCCGGCGGTAAAGGTACAGCGGATGAGAAATTCGCAGCGCTGGAAGCGGCGGGTGTGAAAACTGTTCGCAGCCTGGCCGACATCGGCGAAGCGCTGAAAGCTATTATCAAGTAAACCCTCTCTGCTTGTCCGCAAGCAGAAATCTGTCCGATTTCGACATGGTTGGCCACCGTCAGGTGGCCTTTTTTGTGACCGTTATCCCGTCTCGTCAGAACCGCAGCGCCAACAACGAATTGATTTTCTGCGAAAAGCCCTATCTATCATATTGATTTGATTTATTATTTAATAAGTATTTTCGATGCGCTGTAGTGGCTAAAAAAATATACCCCGGCTGTACCGTAGGGAAACAAAAGCGACAGCGAAAAAGCGTGGGGCAGGGGATAAGGAAGAAGATAAAATACTGTGAGCGGTCTAACATTATTCGGATCGGTTCCTTTTTTTGTTTTTTTTCCACGACGTTAAATAATATTACCTATGATTCTCATATCTCTCTTTTTAGTAACTGGAAAAGCCATAGTTTAAACACTTAATTAACATTAAGTTCACCAATATTCTTTATTGGGCTACATAATTAACACATAGAGTAAAAATTGATTTATATCAATACTTAATCCTTGGAAAAATCCCTCAAAAAACGTTAAATTGTCTCAAGTCAAATTGGCTGAATTCAGCCATCTTCACTATATATTGATCACCGTCGAAAAATGTAAAACTGGAACAATAAAAACATATTTATTGTAAGGTTATTGCGGCGTAATATATTGGGGAATCAATTGGGTTTTTCGTTAACGTATTTGTAACCTTACCCTGGCATGGTTTTACCTTCGATTGAAACCTGCTGTGGACGGGCGACAAATAAATTTGTATTGGGGCATGCGTATGAGCCAGAGCTTCTCGGTTCATTTTCGGAGTCTTCATGCGATGAGCAAGGAGTCATGATGTTAGATATAGTCGAACTGTCGCGCTTACAGTTTGCCTTGACCGCGATGTACCACTTCCTGTTTGTGCCGCTAACGCTCGGTATGGCGTTCCTGCTGGCCATCATGGAAACGGTCTACGTCCTTTCCGGCAAACAGATTTATAAAGATATGACCAAATTCTGGGGCAAGTTGTTTGGTATCAACTTCGCGCTGGGTGTGGCGACCGGTCTGACCATGGAGTTCCAGTTCGGGACTAACTGGTCGTATTACTCACACTACGTGGGCGATATCTTTGGTGCGCCGCTGGCCATTGAAGGTCTGATGGCCTTCTTCCTCGAATCCACCTTTGTAGGTCTGTTCTTCTTCGGTTGGGATCGTCTGGGCAAAGTTCAGCACATGGCCGTCACCTGGCTGGTTGCGCTGGGTTCCAACCTCTCCGCGCTGTGGATCCTTGTCGCCAACGGCTGGATGCAGAACCCTATCGCATCGGACTTCAACTTCGAAACCATGCGTATGGAGATGGTCAGCTTCTCTGAACTGGTGCTCAACCCGGTCGCCCAGGTGAAATTCGTTCACACTGTGGCGTCGGGCTATGTCACCGGCGCGATGTTCATCCTGGCGATTAGCTCCTGGTACATGCTGAAAGGTCGCGACTTCGCCTTTGCCAAGCGCTCGTTTGCCATCGCAGCCAGCTTCGGTATGGCGGCGATCCTCTCCGTTATTGTGCTGGGTGACGAATCCGGTTACGAAATGGGTGACGTGCAGAAAACCAAACTGGCGGCTATCGAAGCAGAGTGGGAAACCCAGCCTGCGCCGGCGGCCTTCACCCTGTTTGGTATTCCCGATCAGAATGCGCAGACCAACCACTTTGCGATCCAGATCCCCTACGCGCTGGGCATCATTGCTACCCGCTCGGTGGACAAGCCGGTTATCGGCCTCAAGGATCTGATGGTTCAGCACGAAGAGCGTATCCGTAACGGCATGAAAGCCTACGCGCTGCTGGAACAGCTGCGCGCCGGTTCAACCGATCAGGCCGTGCGTGACCAGTTCAATAACGTGAAGAAGGACCTCGGTTATGGCCTGCTGTTGAAGCGCTATACCCCGAACGTCGCTGACGCCACGGAAGAGCAGATCGCCAAAGCGACCAAAGACTCCATTCCAAGCGTCGCACCGCTGTACTTCGCCTTCCGTATCATGGTGGCGTGCGGCATCCTGATGCTGCTGATTATAGGCGCCTCCTTCTGGAGCGTGATCCGTAACCGCATCGGCGAGAAAAAATGGCTGCTGCGCGCCGCATTCTACGGCCTGCCGCTGCCGTGGATTGCCGTGGAGTCGGGCTGGTTTGTTGCCGAATACGGCCGTCAGCCGTGGGCGATTGGTGAGGTCCTGCCGACGGCGGTGGCTAACTCATCATTAACCGCGGGCGATCTGATCTTCTCAATGTTGCTGATCTGCGGTCTGTACACGCTGTTCCTGGTGGCTGAACTGTTCCTGATGTTCAAGTTTGCCCGCAAAGGACCTAGCAGCCTGAAAACCGGCCGCTATCACTTTGAACAGTCCTCTGCGGCTATTCAGTCGGCACGCTAAGACAGGAGTCGTCAAATGATCGATTATGAAGTATTGCGTTTTATCTGGTGGCTGCTGATTGGCATTCTGCTGATTGGTTTTGCCGTCGCCGACGGGTTCGACATGGGGGTGGGCATGCTCACCCGCTTCCTCGGCCGCAACGACACCGAGCGTCGGATTATGATCAACGCCATCGCCCCGCACTGGGACGGTAACCAGGTGTGGCTGATCACCGCCGGCGGCGCGCTGTTCGCTGCCTGGCCGATGGTTTACGCCGCGGCGTTCTCTGGCTTCTATGTGGCGATGATTCTGGTGCTGGCCTCGCTGTTCTTCCGTCCGGTCGGTTTTGACTACCGTTCTAAGATCGAGGACACCCGCTGGCGCAACATGTGGGACTGGGGTATCTTCATCGGTAGCTTCGTGCCGCCGCTGGTGATTGGCGTGGCCTTTGGCAACCTGCTGCAAGGCGTGCCGTTCCACGTCGATGAATACCTGCGTCTGTTCTATACCGGTAACTTCTTCCAGTTGCTGAACCCGTTTGGTCTGCTGGCCGGTATCGTCAGCGTGGCGATGATCCTGACTCAGGGCGCCACCTACCTGCAGATGCGTACCGTAGGCGAACTGCACCTGCGTACTCGCACCGTTTCCATGGTGGCGGCGCTGGTGACGCTGGTCTGCTTCGCGCTGGCGGGCGTGTGGGTCTACTACGGCATCGACGGCTATGTGGTGAAATCGGTGATTGACCATACCGGCCCGTCTAACCCGCTGACCAAGGAAGTGGTGCGGGAAGCTGGCGCGTGGATGGTGAACTTTAACAATATGCCAGCGCTGTGGGCGGTGCCTGCCCTGGGCGTGGTGTTGCCGCTGCTGACCGTCGTTTCGACCAAAGCGGATAAAGGCGCTTGGGCATTCCTGTTCTCCTCGCTGACCCTGGCCTGCATCATTCTGACTGCCGGTATCGCGATGTTCCCGTTCATCATGCCGTCCAGCACCATGCTGAACGCCAGCCTGACAATGTGGGACGCGACCTCCAGTCAGCGGACGCTGAACCTGATGACCTACGTGGCGATTGTTTTCGTGCCGATCATTCTGGCCTACACCAGCTGGTGTTACTGGAAGATGTTTGGCCGCATCACGCGCGAAGACATCGAAAAGAATACCCACTCGCTGTACTAAGGTAAGGAGCTATATATGTGGTACTTCGCATGGATTTTGGGAACGCTTCTTGCCTGTGCTTTTGGGGTCATTACCGCGCTGGCGCTTGAGCACGTGGAAGCCACCAAAGCCGGGAAGAAAGAAGAAATCTGATGAAATTTATCGCTACTCTGTACGCGATAATGGACAAGCGCCCGCTCCGGGCGCTTTCCTTATTGATGGCGCTGCTGCTGGCTGGCTGCATTTTCTGGGATCCGTCGCGCTTTGCGGCGAAGACCAGCGAGCTGGAAATCTGGCATGGTTTCTTGCTGATGTGGGCGGTTTGCAGCGGCGTTATTCACGGCGTGGGCTTTCGCCCGCGTGCCGTTCACTGGCAGGGGATTTTTTGTCCGCTTATCGCTGATATCGTGCTCGCTTTAGGTCTCTTCTTTTTCTTCTTTTGAATAAGAGATCTCTGTTAATGCTATGGGCTTGCATAAGCCCATAAAAATTTACGCCCCGTTTACTTTCCCCCATTCCAAACCACCTTTCCCGCGCGTATAGTAGCGAAGTTTGAAAGCTCTAACCTTTTTTTGCATTACCGGGATGTAAAGTGAATACAACGCTGTTTCGATGGCCGGTTCGGGTCTACTACGAAGATACCGATGCCGGTGGTGTGGTTTACCACGCCAGTTACGTCGCTTTTTATGAAAGAGCACGCACAGAGATGCTGCGCCACCATCACTTTAGTCAACAGGTGCTGTTGGCTGAACGCGTTGCCTTCGTGGTTCGCAAAATGACGCTGGAGTATTTTGCCCCCGCCAGACTCGACGACATGCTCGAAGTCCAGACGGAAATTACCTCGATGCGCGGCACCTCTTTGGTTTTCACGCAGCGAATCGTCAACGCCGAGAATACAGTGTTAAACGAAGCTGAGGTTCTCATTGTGTGCGTTGATCCACTCTTAATGAAGCCACGTGCGCTTCCCAAGTCTATTGTCGCGGAGTTTAAGCAGTGACTGACATGAATATCCTTGATTTGTTCCTGAAGGCGAGCCTTCTGGTAAAACTTATCATGTTGATTTTGATTGGTTTTTCTATCGCTTCCTGGGCTATCATTATTCAGAGAACGCGTATCCTTAACTCGGCCGCGCGTGAAGCTGAAGCGTTCGAGGACAAATTCTGGTCCGGGATCGAGCTCTCTCGTCTGTACCAGGAGAGCCAGGGGCGTCGCGATAACCTGACCGGTTCGGAACAAATCTTCTACAGCGGTTTCAAAGAGTTTGCACGCCTGCATCGGGCTAACAGCCATGCGCCGGAAGCGATTGTCGAAGGGGCATCGCGCGCGATGCGTATTTCGATGAACCGCGAACTGGAAACGCTGGAGACCCATATTCCGTTCCTCGGCACCGTAGGCTCGATCAGCCCGTATATCGGTCTGTTCGGTACCGTCTGGGGGATTATGCACGCCTTTATCGCCCTTGGCGCGGTGAAGCAGGCCACCCTGCAGATGGTGGCGCCAGGTATCGCCGAAGCGCTGATCGCCACCGCGATTGGTCTGTTCGCCGCGATCCCGGCGGTCATGGCGTATAACCGCCTGAACCAGCGCGTGAACAAGCTTGAACTGAATTACGACAACTTTATGGAAGAGTTCACCGCTATTCTGCACCGTCAGGCCTTTACCACCAGCGAAAGCAATAAGGGGTAAGCCATGGCCAGAGCACGTGGACGCGGACGTCGCGAACTGAAGTCCGAGATCAACATCGTTCCGCTGCTGGATGTCCTGCTGGTGCTGCTGCTGATCTTTATGGCAACGGCGCCGATCATTACGCAGAGCGTGGAAGTCGATCTGCCGGACGCCACGGAATCGCAAGCGGTGAAAAGCAATGACGATCCGCCGGTGATTGTGGAAGTCTCCGGGGTAGGGCAGTACAGCGTGAAGGTGGGGCAGGAGACGCTGTCCCAGCTGCCGCCGGAGCAGGTAATTGCCGAAGCGAAGCGTCGTCTTGAAGCCAATGAAAAAACGGTATTCCTGATCGGCGGTGCGAAAGACGTCCCTTACGATGAAATTATTAAAGCGCTGAACCTGTTGCATAGTGCAGGGGTTAAATCGGTCGGCTTGATGACCAAACCTATTTAATCGCTTCAGGTAGGTGCGTCCGCGCGGCGTCCGGTGGCGGGTATCGCTCGCCGTCGGTGCGCATCGCGGATACAGGCGAACAGTTTTTGGGAACCGATAGTGTCAAAGGCAACCGAACAAAACGACAAGCTTAAACGAGCGATCATCATTTCAGTCGCGCTGCACATCATTCTGATCGCGCTGCTGATCTGGAGTTCGTTTGACGAGCATCTGGATGCCTCTGCCGGCGGCGGCGGCGGATCGTCGATTGATGCCGTCATGGTCGATCCGGGGGCGGTGGTAAATAACTATAACCGTCAGCAACAGCAGCAGGCCAGCGCACGTCGCGCCGCTGAACAGCGTGAAAAACAGGCGCAGCAGCAGGCGGAAGAGTTACGTGAGAAACAGGCGGCGGAACAGGAACGGCTGAAACAGCTCGAACAGGAGCGGCTGCAGGCGCAGGAAGCGGCGAAAGAAGCGAAGGAGCAGCAGAAGCAGGCTGAAGAAGCGGCTGCCAAGGCCGCCGCGGCGGCAAAAGCCAAAGCGGACGCACAGGCAAAAGAAGCGCAGGAAGCCGCTGCCAAAGCGGCCGCCGAGGCGAAAGCGAAGGCGGATGCCCAGGCGAAAGCGGCAGAACAGGCGGCGGCCAAGGCGGCTGCTGACGCGAAGAAGCAGGCCGAAGCCGCTGCAGCGAAAGCCGCTGCCGAGGCGAAGAAACAGGCGGAAGCTGAAGCGGCGAAAGCTGCGGCCGAGGCGCAGAAGAAAGCGGAAGCGGCGGCTGCGAAGAAAGCGCAACAGGAAGCGGAGAAAAAAGCCCAGCAGGAAGCGGCTAAGCAGGCGGCAGCTGAAAAAGCGGCTGCCGAAAAAGCCGCTGAGAAAGCCGCCGCGCAAAAAGCGGCCGCTGAGAAGGCCGCCGCCGAGAAAGCCGCAGCCGCTGAAAAAGCGGCGGCAGCGAAAGCGGCTGCAGCAGAGAAGGCTGCAGCTGATAAAGCGGCCAAAGCGGCAGCAGCAAAAGCCGCGGCGGCGAAGAAAGCGGCGGCTGCGAAAGAAGCGGACGGCGTTGACAACCTGCTCGGCGATCTGAGTTCTGGTAAGAATGCGCCTAAAACAGGCGGTGGGGCCAAAGGAAACAATGCCTCCGCTGCCGGGAGTGGTAATACTAAAAACAGTGCCTCAGGGGCTGATATCAACAACTATGCCGGACAGATAAAATCGGCGATTGAAAGTAAGTTTTATGACGCATCGTCCTATGCGGGCAAAACATGTACCTTGCGTATCAAACTTGCTCCTGACGGCCTGTTGTTAAATATACAGTCCGAAGGTGGTGATCCTGCTCTGTGCCAGGCCGCTCTTGCCGCAGCCCGACAGGCTAAGTTTCCGAAACCACCTAGCCAGGCAGTATATGAAGTCTTCAAAAATGCGCCACTGGACTTCAAACCTCAGTGACATTTTTCCCCGTGCAAACGGGGAAAAACAATCTATGGTAGTCACAGGGTTTTGGTAGTTTTGTATATTTGAGTTTGTTAACATTCTGCTAAATTATCGTGGGCTTTCCGCCCGGATAAGGGAGATATGATGAAGCAGGCATTACGAGTAGCATTTGGTTTTTTAATGCTGTGGGCGGCGGTGCTGCACGCAGAAGTACGTATCGAGATCACCCAGGGGGTGGACTCGGCGCGCCCTATCGGCGTGGTACCGTTCCAGTGGGCCGGCCAGGGCGCTGCGCCGGAAGATGTCGGTGGTATCGTGGCAGCTGACCTGCGCAACAGCGGTAAATTCAATCCGCTGGATCGCTCTCGTCTGCCGCAGCAGCCGACCAGTGCCCAGGAAGTGCAGCCTGCTGCCTGGTCTGCGCTGGGTATTGACGCCGTAGTCGTCGGCCAGGTCACGCAAAATCCGGATGGTTCTTATCAGGTTGCGTATCAACTGGTGGACACCGGCGGAGCGCCGGGCACAACGCTGGCGCAAGGTTCTTTTAAAGTCACTAAGCAGTACCTGCGCTATGCGGCGCACGCGGCCAGCGACGCGGTATTTGAGAAGCTGACCGGCATCAAGGGCGCCTTCCGTACCCGTATCGCCTACGTGGTGCAGAAAAACGGCGGCCAGTACCCTTACGAACTGCGCGTGTCCGACTACGATGGTTACAACCAGTTCCTGGTTCACCGTTCCTCCCAGCCGCTGATGTCCCCGGCCTGGTCTCCGGACGGTTCTAAACTGGCCTACGTTACCTTTGAAAGCGGTCGTTCTGCGCTGGTGGTTCAGACCCTGGCGAACGCCTCTGTGCGTCAGATCGCCTCCTTCCCGCAGCACAACGGCGCCCCGGCGTTCTCACCGGATGGTTCTAAACTGGCGTTCGCGCTGTCGAAAACCGGTAGCCTGAACCTGTACGTAATGGATCTGGGATCGGGTCAGATTCGTCAGGTGACCAACGGTCGCAGCAACAACACCGAACCAAGCTGGTTCCCGGACAGCCAGAATCTGGCCTTCACTTCTGACCAGGCAGGTCGTCCGCAGGTATATAAAGTCAACATTAATGGCGGCACGCCGCAGCGTATCACCTGGGAAGGTTCTCAGAACCAGGACGCCGACGTGAGCGCGGATGGTAAAACCATGGTAATGGTCAGCTCGGCCGGCGGTCAGCAGCACATTGCCAAACAAGATCTGGAAACGGGTGGTGTACAGGTTCTGTCATCAACGTTTTTAGACGAAACGCCAAGTCTGGCACCTAACGGCACTATGGTAATCTACAGCTCTTCTCAGGGGATGGGATCCGTGCTGAATCTGGTTTCTACAGATGGGCGTTTCAAAGCGCGTCTTCCGGCAACTGATGGACAGGTAAAATCGCCTGCCTGGTCGCCGTATCTGTGATAATAAATAATTGATTATTAAAGGAATCAAAGAAATGCAACTGAACAAAGTGCTGAAAGGGCTGATGATCGCTCTGCCGGTTATGGCAATCGCGGCATGTTCTTCTAACAAGAACGCCAGCAACGACCAGAGCGGTGAAGGCATGCTGGGTGCCGGCACTGGTATGGACGCTAACGGTAACGGCGGCAACATGTCTTCTGAAGAGCAAGCTCGTCTGCAGATGCAGCAGCTGCAGCAGAACAACATCGTTTACTTCGATCTCGACAAGTACGATATCCGTTCTGACTTCGCTGCTATGCTGGACGCGCACGCTAACTTCCTGCGCAGCAACCCGTCCTACAAAGTGACTGTAGAAGGTCACGCGGATGAGCGCGGTACGCCGGAATACAACATCGCTCTGGGTGAGCGTCGTGCTAACGCCGTTAAGATGTATCTGCAGGGCAAAGGTGTTTCTGCCGATCAGATCTCCATCGTTTCTTACGGTAAAGAAAAACCAGCAGTACTGGGTCATGACGAAGCGGCATATGCCAAAAACCGTCGCGCCGTACTGGTTTACTAAGAGAATTGCATGAGCAGTAACTTCAGACATCATTTATTGAGTCTGTCGTTACTGGTTGGCATAGCGGCCCCCTGGGCCGCTTTTGCTCAGGCGCCAATCAGTAGTGTCGGCTCAGGCTCGGTCGAAGACCGCGTCACTCAACTCGAGCGTATTTCCAATGCTCACAGCCAGCTTTTAACCCAACTCCAGCAACAACTCTCTGATAACCAGACTGACATTGATTCTCTCCGCGGGCAGATCCAGGAGAACCAGTACCAGTTGAATCAGATCGTTGAGCGCCAGAAACAGATTCTGCTGCAGATAGATAGTCTGAGCAGCGGTGGCGGCGCGGCATCAGGTGCGCAGGCTCCGTCGTCTTCTGGCGATCAGAGCGCGGCTGCCACCAGCGCAGCGCCAGCGGCCACCTCAGGCGCCCCGGCGATGACCGGCGATGCGAACACCGATTATAATGCCGCTATTGCCCTGGTGAAGGATGCCTCACGCCAGGATGACGCGATGGTGGCGTTTCAAAACTTCGTCAAAAAGTACCCGGATTCAACCTACCAGCCAAACGCTAACTACTGGCTCGGGCAGTTGAACTACAATAAGGGGAGAAAAGACGACGCGGCGTTTTACTTCGCTTCGGTGGTGAAGAACTACCCGAAATCGCCAAAAGCGCCTGACGCGATGTTTAAAGTCGGCGTGATCATGCAGGACAAAGGTGATACCGCGAAAGCGAAAGCGGTTTACCAGCAGGTGATCAATAAATTCCCCGGCACCGACGGTGCGAAACAAGCGCAAAAACGACTTAATGCTCTTGGTTGATTACGGCATGACCAGAAATCGCGTCATTTCTGGTCTTGTCGCCTGAATCGCCAGCAGTTAAGTGATCTTTATCGAAATTTTAGTTGCGCTGAATTCTGAAATCAGTAATATATGCCGCCGTTGCCAAGGGATATCAAACAAGCCCAAAGCAATGCCAGAGTGGGTCGTTAGCTCAGTTGGTAGAGCAGTTGACTTTTAATCAATTGGTCGCAGGTTCGAATCCTGCACGACCCACCAATCGTTCTGGTGGAACGCGATAGTAAAACGTGAAGGATAACGTTGCGTCAGCAACGGCCCGTAGGGCGAGGCGAAGCCGAGTCATCCTGCACGACCCACCGCTTAGTAGTATCCAGCGTAGTATCGGGTGATTAGCTCAGCTGGGAGAGCACCTCCCTTACAAGGAGGGGGTCGGCGGTTCGATCCCGTCATCACCCACCACCGGGTCGTTAGCTCAGTTGGTAGAGCAGTTGACTTTTAATCAATTGGTCGCAGGTTCGAATCCTGCACGACCCACCATCTTTAACATCGAACGTCGGTGTTAAACGTGAAGGATAACGTTGCTTCAGCTACGGCCCGAAGGGCGAGCGAAGCGAGTCATCCTGCACTCCAATCATTTTTATGATGGGGTAGGTGGACGCAGTATCGGTAGTATCCAGCGCAGTTTCGGGTGATTAGCTCAGCTGGGAGAGCACCTCCCTTACAAGGAGGGGGTCGGCGGTTCGATCCCGTCATCACCCACCACTCGGGTCGTTAGCTCAGTTGGTAGAGCAGTTGACTTTTAATCAATTGGTCGCAGGTTCGAATCCTGCACGACCCACCAATTTCAGCATTTAACTCAGATGCTGAACGTGAAGGATAACGTTGCGTCAGCAACGGCCCGAAGGGCGAGGCAAAGCCGAGTCATCCTGCACGACCTACCAATTTCTGAATTGGTGTCGAGTGAAGTTATTCAGGTAGTACCAGAGCGGGTCGTTAGCTCAGTTGGTAGAGCAGTTGACTTTTAATCAATTGGTCGCAGGTTCGAATCCTGCACGACCCACCAATTTCAGCATTTAACCCAGATGCTGAACGTGAAGGATAACGTTGCGACAGCAACGGCCCGTAGGGCGAGGCGAAGTCGAGTCATCCTGCACGACCCACCATCCTGAATGATGGCAGCAGTAAAATCCCGCAAGGGGTCGTTAGCTCAGTTGGTAGAGCAGTTGACTTTTAATCAATTGGTCGCAGGTTCGAATCCTGCACGACCCACCAATGTAAAAAGGCGCCCTAAAGGCGCCTTTTTGCTATGCGCAGAACTCAACGATTCGAACCTGCAGCAGGTTCGGGTCGAACGCAGTGAGACAACGGAGCCGCTTGCGGCGACGGCCCGCAGGGCGAGTCTCAGGATGAGACGAGTTTCTCTGCAGCAGGTTCGGGTCGAACGTAGTGAGACAACGGAGCCGCTTGCGGCGACGGCCCGCAGGGCGAGGCGAAGCCGAGTCATCCTGCACGACCCACCAATGTAAAAAGGCGCCTTTTTGCTATCTGCATTTCCCTGCCACTCATCAATGTTAATACTTTCTTAATTCATCATTTTCCCACGGTCACGCTGCGCTTATCGTGCCTGCACAGGATACGAACCGGTCGTTCGGGCAGATGCGCAGCACCGTCCCCGGGAATAGGGTTTGATGTACAAAATTCATCACGACTTTTAGCTCGTAATCGGCTATCTTGTTTAGCATATAAAACACCATGACCGTATTAAGCCGCCGACAGGCCATACTGACGGTTGTAGAGTTAAGCCAGTAAAACGAGATTGCATGATGAGCGTAATGTTTGATCCTGAAACGGCGATTTATCCTTTCCCTGCTAAACCGCAGCCGCTGACCGTCGACGAAAAGCAGTTTTACCGCGAAAAAATCAAGCGCCTGCTGCGCGAGCGCGATGCCGTGATGGTGGCGCATTACTACACCGATCCTGAAATTCAACAGCTGGCGGAAGAGACCGGCGGCTGTATCGCCGACTCGCTGGAGATGGCGCGCTTTGGCGCCCGCCATTCGGCCTCCACGCTGCTGGTCGCCGGGGTGCGTTTTATGGGGGAAACCGCCAAAATCCTCAGCCCGGAAAAGACCATTTTGATGCCGACACTGAACGCCGAGTGTTCATTGGATCTGGGCTGTCCGATTGAGGAATTCAACGCCTTTTGCGACGCCCATCCTGACCGCACCGTCGTGGTCTATGCCAATACGTCCGCCGCGGTGAAGGCCCGCGCCGACTGGGTGGTGACCTCCAGCATCGCCGTGGAACTCATTGACCATCTGGATAGTCTTGGTCAAAAGATCCTCTGGGCGCCGGACCGCCACCTTGGGCGCTACGTTCAGCGTCAGACCGACGCAGACGTGCTGTGCTGGCAGGGGGCGTGCATCGTGCACGACGAGTTTAAAACCCAGGCGTTGATGCGGATGAAGGCTCTGCATCCCGAAGCCGCCGTGCTGGTCCATCCCGAGTCGCCGCAGGCGATCGTTGAGATGGCCGATGCCGTAGGCTCCACCAGCCAGCTGATTGCGGCGGCGAAAAGCCTGCCCCAGCGCCAGCTGATCGTGGCCACCGATCGCGGTATTTTCTATAAAATGCAGCAGGCGGTGCCGGAGAAAACGCTGCTGGAAGCGCCCACCGCCGGCGAAGGGGCGACCTGCCGCAGCTGCGCGCATTGTCCGTGGATGGCGATGAATGGCCTGAAAGCCATTGCCGAGGGTCTCGAGCAGGGCGGCGCCGAACATGAAATCCATGTCGACGAAGCGCTGCGAACCGGCGCATTAATTCCCCTTAACCGGATGCTGGATTTTGCGGCTACACTACGGGGATAACCTATTGTCGCGTCGCCAGACGCTGAGGGGAGGAAATGGATTTTTTTAGCACGCAGAATATTTTAGTACATATACCCATCGGCGCTGGGGGGTACGATCTCTCCTGGATAGAGGCCGTGGGGACGATTGCCGGGCTGTTGTGTATCTGGCTGGCGAGCCTGGAGAAGATCAGTAACTATGCTTTCGGGCTGGTCAACGTCACGCTGTTCGCCATCATCTTCTTTCAGATCCAGCTTTACGCCAGCCTGCTGCTGCAGCTGTTCTTTTTTGCCGCTAACGTTTACGGCTGGTATGCATGGTCGCGACAAAGCAGCAACCATGAGGCTGAGCTGCAGATCCGCTGGCTGCCGCGCAGCAAAGCGCTGGGCTGGCTGGCGGCCTGCGTGGTAGCGATCGGCTTGCTGACCCTGTTTATCAACCCGTTCTTTGCTTTCCTGACGCGGATCGCGGTCAGCCTGATGCAAGCGCTCGGTTTGCAGGTCACTATGCCGGAACTGCAGCCGGATGCTTTCCCGTTCTGGGACTCCTGTATGACGGTGCTGTCGGTGGTGGCGATGATCTTAATGACCCGCAAGTATGTTGAAAACTGGCTGCTGTGGGTGATCGTCAACGTGATAAGCGTGGTGATTTTTGCCCGTCAGGGCGTCTATGCCATGTCGCTGGAATACCTCTTGCTGACGTTCATTGCGTTGAACGGCAGCCGGATGTGGATAAACAGCGCGCGTGAGCGAGGTTCTCACGCGTTTTCTGGCTAATGGTGGTGGTGATGATCGTGCCCGGCGTGCATCGTGTTGAGATGGCACTCCGGGCCGCTGCAGGGCTGGTACTCCATCTGCACCGTGGCATGCGCAATTTCATATTTATGTTCCAGGAAATGCAGGATGCGGTTGAGTAACGCGTCATGGTCGTGCGGTGGAACGACCTGTACATGGAGCGTCATCACCGGTTTTTCCCCCACCAGCCAGACGTGGACGTGGTGAACATCGCGTACCTCCGGGATAGAGCGACGGATATCCCGCTGCAGGGCCGCCACATCCAGCGAACGCGGCGCGCCTTCCAGCAATTCATTCAGACTCTCTTTCAGTAATCGCCAGGCACTACGTAATACCAGGCAGGAAACCAGCACGGAAAGAATCGGGTCGACAGGCGTCCAGCCGGTGGTGAGGATCACCACGGCCGCCACGATCGCGCCGACCGAGCCCAGCAGGTCGCCAAGCACGTGTAGCGCTGCGGCGCGTACGTTAAGATTCCGCTCCTCGCTACCCCGATGTAGGATCCAAAACGCCAGCACGTTGGCCAGCAGACCGGCGACTGCAATGACCATCATCGTCACGCCGGCTACCGGCTGCGGATGCTGGAAGCGCTGAATCGCCTCCCAGACAATCAGCATGGTGATCACCACCAGAGCAATAGCATTGAGAAACGCCGCCAGGGTGGTTAAACGCAACCAGCCAAAGGTATGGCGGGCATTTGGTGGGCGGCTGGCGAAGCGAACCGCCAGCAGCGCAAACAGCAGAGCGGCGGAGTCGGTGAGCATATGGCCGGCATCCGCCAGCAGGGCCAGCGAGCCGGAGATCGCGCCGCCGACGGCTTCAATCAGCATAAAGCCGGCGGTGACGATAAACGCCCATAGCAGCCGGCGGGCGTTGCTGTTATCCGGAGCCTGGACAGAGGAGTGCGAATGCGAGTGCGCCATAGTGTCGTCCCTTAATAGTTATCATTATTACGCTATGACATCATAAACAGAGAGCGATAAAAAACGAAGAAAAGGCGAGACCGGCTCGCCTTTTCTTCGATCTGCCCACCTCATGTGTTACTGGGTGGTGCCGTCGGTTTTGCTGTTGTCTTGGGTCGTATTGCCGCCGTTGTCCAGTTTTTTACCGGTGTCCGGACAGCGGCCGTCTTTACACATCGAGTTTTTATGTACCTCATCGCTCGACATATTATCCTGGGTCATCGTCGAGCCCGTGGTGCCCCCAGAGCCAGAGTTGATCTGACTATTGTCCACGTTGTTCGGCGCCACGTTCTCACGGGCATCCGGCGCCACCTGACCGGCATCCGCGGAAGAGTTGGCCTGGCCATTATTGGACTGGGCACCGGTGTCTGCCGCCAGGGCCGCGCCGCTGGCAAGACCTAAGGTGGCGGTGAGCAAAAGGGTCGTCAGTTTTTTCATATTCATCGGATACTCCTGTTAAGCCGGGAAGGGGAAATGCGCTTCCCGCGGTGAGTGTGCCAGGAATCTGACTCGCTATGGTTTAAGACTCCGCAGACGATCGCAGTGTCACTATATTATCCTGAAACGTAAGACTTAATTAGCTTTAACAGTTAAATATTGTAGTTCATGAGCCTGGTTTCGCTACTTTATGGCGTATTTTTGCCTATTTCCAGGATTATTCCATCACTACTGTAAAATCACGTTTACACTATTTCAGCGAAGAGATAGATTGGAGGGATTGCATTTCATTGAATAAGTATGGCAACGCTGGAAAGAAGATGAATTATCAGAACGACGATTTACGCATTAAAGAGATCAACGAATTATTACCTCCCGTTGCGCTCCTGGAAAAATTCCCTGCTACCGAAAATGCTGCAAACACCGTTGCACATGCTCGCAAAGCGATCCATCAGATCCTCAAAGGCGACGATGACCGTCTGCTGGTGGTGATTGGGCCTTGTTCTATTCACGATCCGGCAGCGGCGAAAGAGTATGCCGCCCGCCTGCTGACCCTGCGCGAGGCGCTGAAGGGCGAGCTCGAGATCGTCATGCGGGTCTATTTTGAAAAACCGCGCACCACCGTCGGCTGGAAAGGGCTCATCAACGATCCCCATATGGATAACAGCTTCCGCATCAACGACGGGTTGCGCATCGCGCGCAAACTGCTGCTGGACATTAACGACAGCGGCCTGCCGGCGGCGGGGGAATTCCTCGATATGATCACCCCGCAGTATGTCGCCGATCTGATGAGCTGGGGCGCCATTGGCGCGCGGACCACCGAATCCCAGGTGCACCGTGAGCTCGCCTCCGGACTCTCCTGCCCGGTGGGCTTTAAAAACGGTACCGATGGCACCATCAAGGTGGCTATCGATGCGATTAACGCCGCCGGCGCGCCGCACTGTTTCCTGTCGGTCACCAAGTGGGGCCACTCCGCCATCGTGAATACCAGCGGTAACGGCGACTGCCATATTATTTTGCGCGGCGGCAAAGAGCCTAACTACAGCGCGAAGCACGTGGCGGAGGTGAAAATCGGTCTGGCGAAAGCGGGTCTTCCGGCCCAGGTGATGATCGACTTCAGCCATGCCAACTCCAGCAAGCAGTTCAAGAAGCAGATGGAAGTGGGCGCCGACGTATGCCAGCAGATCGCCGGCGGCGAGCGCGCCATTATGGGCGTGATGATTGAAAGCCATCTGGTGGAAGGCAACCAGAGCCTCGAGAGCGGTGAACCGCTGACCTACGGCAAGAGCGTCACCGACGCCTGCATCGGCTGGGAGGATACCGAAACGATCCTGCGTCAGCTGGCGGAAGCGGTGAAAACCCGCCGCGGCTAAGCTACTCCGCGCTAGCGCAGGTCATAAAAAAAGCGTGGAGATTTCCACGCTTTTTTGTTCTCACCAGGAGAAATTACTTCGCTTTACCCTGGTTGGCGACGGCAGCAGCTTTCGCCGCGATCTCTTCCGCGTTACCCAGATAGTAATGTTTGATCGGCTTGAAGTTTTCATCGAACTCATATACCAGCGGTACGCCGGTCGGGATGTTCAGTTCGAGGATCTCGTCTTCGCCCATGTTGTCGAGGTATTTCACCAGCGCGCGCAGGGAGTTACCGTGAGCGGCGATGATCACGCGCTCACCGCTTTTCAGGCGCGGCAGAATGGTTTCGTTCCAGTAAGGCACGACGCGGTCGATAGTCAGCGCCAGGCTTTCAGTGGTCGGCAGTTCGGCGTCGGTCAGTTTTGCATAGCGCGGATCGTGGCCCGGGTAGCGCTCGTCGTCTTTGGTCAGCTCCGGCGGAGTGACAGCGAAGCCGCGACGCCACTGTTTAACCTGCTCGTCACCATATTTCTCAGCGGTTTCCGCTTTGTTCAGGCCCTGCAGCGCGCCGTAATGACGTTCGTTCAGCTTCCAGGATTTCTCAACCGGCAGCCAGGCCTGATCCAGTTCGTCCAGCACGTTCCACAGGGTGTGGATGGCACGTTTCAGCACGGAGGTATAAGCAAAATCAAAGCTGAAGCCTTCAGCCTTCAGCAGCTTACCCGCTGCTTTCGCTTCGCTAACGCCTTTCTCGGACAGATCCACGTCGTACCAACCGGTGAAGCGGTTTTCGTTGTTCCACTGGCTTTCGCCATGACGAACCAGTACCAGCTTAGTTACAGCCATTCTCTCACTCCTCTCTACACGCCATCCCTCGCGCCGCGAACGGCGCGCTGAATGTGATGGTGTATGTGTTATTGATTGATAACTATTCTCATTATATTGCCGTGATTTGGCGCACGGCAATGCTTATCCCTAACCATAGCGAAAATAGTGGCGCAGTGTAAGGTGCTTGTAATACACAGGTTATTTTTTTGTCCTTTGGTGACGGAAAATAGAGCAGGTTGCTGAAAAAAGAGGCGGCAGAGAGGAGGGCGGGGACGAAAAGCAGCGCCCCCTGATGGAGGGCGCTGGCGATTATCGGGCGATAAACTGATATTCCGTCAGGCTGACGTACTCCTGGCCCGGACGTAATACACAGTCCGGCTGCGGCCATTGCGGATGGTTCGGCGAATCCGGCAGGAATTCGCTCTCCAGCGCCAGTCCCTGCCAGTCGGCGTAGGGCTCCGTCGTCTGCGACGGGGTGCCGCCGAGATAGTTGCCGGAGTAAAACTGCAGCGCCGGAGCGGAGGTATAGACCGTCATCTGCAGCTTGCCATCCTGCGACCAGACCTGTGCCGCAGGCTGGCTGGCGTCGCCTTTGGCATCCAGCAGGAAGGCATGATCGTATCCCTTCACCTTTTGCTGATCGGCATCCGCGAGGAAGTCGGCGGCGATGGTTTTCGGCTGGCGGAAATCAAAGCTGGTGTTAGCAACATCTTTCAGTTCGCCACCCGGGATACCGTCGCTTTCCACCGGCAGATACCTCTGGGCGAGGATCTGGAGCTGATGCTGGCGCACATCGCCCTGCTCACCGTCGAGGTTGAAATAGACGTGATTGGTCATATTCACCGGGCAGGGTTGGTCCACGGTGGCGCGATAGGTAATCGCGATGCGGTTGTCGTCGCTCAGACGATAGTGCGCGGTGGCCTGCAGGGTGCCCGGAAAGCCTTGATCGCCATCGGGCGAGGTCAGGGCGAACAGCACTTCCTGCTCGTCGGCGCGGACAATGCGCCAGCGGCGCTTATCAAACCCTTCCGGGCCGCCGTGGAGCTGGTGGCCCGCGTCGTTTGACGGCGTGACGTTGACGACCTGGCCGTCAAGCGGGAAGCGGCTGTGGCCGATACGGTTGGCGTAGCGGCCTACCGAGGCGCCAAGAAATGCGGCCTGGCGAGCATAGTCTTCTAGCTTTGCGCAGCCCAGCAGCGGTCGGCGCAGGCTGCCATCGGCCAGCGGCACCTCGGCGCTGAGCAGCGTCGCGCCCCAGTCCGCCACGGTGACGGTCATCCCCGACTTATTGCGCAGGGTCACCTGCTGCCATGGCTGACCGTCCGGGGCCAGCGCGGTGGTTTGCGTTAGCATTGGCCAGCCCCCTGCGACGGTTTGCAGACATAGAATGTCTCTTTAATACCGGTTTTCGCTTCATACTCGTTGGCAACGGCCTGCTGAACGGTATCGACCAGTTCTTCCGGGATTAACGCTACCACGCAGCCGCCAAAGCCGCCGCCGGTCATGCGCACGCCGCCCTTATCGCCGATCGCGGCCTTAACGATCTCCACCAGGGTGTCGATCTGCGGGACGGTGATCTCGAAATCATCACGCATCGAGGCGTGGGACTCTGCCATCAGCTCACCCATCCGCTTCAGGTCGCCTTTTTCGAGGGCGCTGGCGGCTTCCACAGTGCGGGCATTCTCCGTCAGCACATGGCGTACGCGCTTCGCGACCACCGGATCCAGCTCATGGGCGACGGCGTTAAATTGCTCAAGGGTGACATCGCGCAGGGCGGGCTGCTGGAAGAAGCGCGCGCCGGTTTCGCACTGTTCACGACGGGTGTTGTACTCGCTGCCGACGAGGGTACGCTTAAAGTTGCTGTTGATGATCACCACCGCCACGCCTTTCGGCATCGAGACGGCTTTGGTGCCCAGCGAACGGCAGTCGATCAGCAGCGCGTGGTCTTTTTTGCCCAGCGCTGAAATCAGCTGATCCATGATGCCGCAGTTGCAGCCGACGAACTGGTTTTCCGCCTCCTGGCCGTTGAGGGCGATTTGCGCGCCATCCAGCGGCAGATGATACAGCTGTTGGAACACGGTGCCGACGGCGACTTCCAGCGAGGCTGAGGAGCTTAACCCCGCACCCTGCGGTACATTGCCGCTGATCACCAGATCCGCGCCGCCAAAGTGGCTGTTCCGCTGCTGCAGATGCTTTACCACGCCGCGGACATAGTTCGACCACTGCTGGGTGTCGTGGCTGATAATCGGCGCGTCGAGAGAGAACTCATCGGTCTGATTGTCGTAATCAGCGGCAATCACCCGCACCGTACGATCGTCGCGCGGCGCACAGCTGATCACCGTCTGGTAGTCGATAGCGCAGGGGAGCACAAAACCGTCGTTGTAATCGGTATGCTCGCCGATCAGGTTGACGCGGCCTGGCGCTTGAATGACATGGCTGGCCGGGTAGCCGAAGGCGTCAGCGAACAGGGTTTGGGTTTTCTCTTTCAGACTCATCATTACACTCCGGATTCACGAAAATGGACGTCGCTGACGGCGCGCAGTCGTTCGGCAGCTTGCTCGGCGGTCAGATCGCGCTGAGTTTCGGCCAGCATCTCATAACCAACCATAAACTTGCGGACCGTCGCGGAGCGCAGCAGCGGCGGATAAAAGTGGGCATGAAGCTGCCAGTGGTTATGGTCTTCGTCGTTAAACGGCGCGCCGTGCCAGCCCATGGAGTAGGGGAATGAGCACTGGAACAGGTTGTCGTAACGGCTGGTCAGCTTTTTCAACGCCAGCGCCAGATCGCTGCGCTGGGCGTCGGTGAGATCGGTTATGCGCTGCACGTGCGCTTTCGGCAACAGCAGCGTTTCGAACGGCCAGGCGGCCCAGTAGGGCACCACCGCCAGCCAGTGCTCGGTGTCCACCACCGTGCGGCTGCCGTCGGCCAGTTCGCGCTGCACATAGTCCAGCAGCATCGGCTGGCCCTGTGCGGCGTAATACTCTTTCTGCAGACGGTCTTCCCGTTCCGCTTCATTGGGCAGGAAACTGTTGGCCCACACCTGACCATGCGGGTGAGGGTTGGAGCAGCCCATCGCTGCCCCTTTGTTTTCAAAAACCTGCACCCACGGGTAGCTTTTCCCGAGGTCCGCGGTCTGTTCCTGCCACGTTTTAACCACGTCTTCCAACGCTTCAAGGCTCAGTTCCGGCAGCGTTTTGCTGTGGTCTGGCGAGAAGCAGATCACCCGACTGGTGCCGCGGGCGCTCTGGCAGCGCATCAGCGGATCGTCACTCTCCGGTGCGTCCGGGGTGTCGGTCATCAGGGCCGCAAAGTCGTTGGTAAATACGTAGGTACCGGTGTAATTCGGGTTGGTGTCGCCGGTCACCCGGGTGTTGCCCGGGCACAGGAAACAGTCCGGATCGTGGGCCGGCAAGGTCTGTTTTGCCGGCGTTTCCTGCGCCCCCTGCCAGGGGCGCTTGGCGCGATGCGGAGAAACCAGAATCCACTGTCCGGTTAACGGGTTATAACGACGATGTGGATGGTCAACGGGGTTAAATACGCTCATGAAGGTTCCTTAGTCTGGATAACCCTGCGGATGACGGGACTGCCAGTGCCAGGTGTCCTGCGCCATTTCGTCCAGGTTGCGCGTTACGCGCCAGTTCAGCTCGCGGTCGGCCTTGGCAGCATCCGCCCAGTAGGCCGGGAGGTCGCCATCGCGGCGCGGCGCGAAATGGTAGTTAATGGGTTTGCCGCAGGCCTTGCTGAAAGCATTGACTACGTCGAGCACGCTGCTGCCGACGCCGGCGCCAAGGTTGTAGATATGCACCCCGGCTTTGTCAGCCAGTTTTTCCATGGCCGCGATGTGGCCATCGGCGAGGTCCATCACATGGATGTAATCGCGCACGCCGGTACCATCTTCGGTCGGATAGTCGTTACCAAAAATGGCCAGCGATTCGCGACGGCCAACGGCGACCTGGGCGATGTAGGGCATCAGGTTGTTCGGGATCCCCTGCGGGTCTTCCCCCATGTCGCCCGACGGGTGGGCGCCGACCGGGTTGAAGTAGCGCAGCAGGGCAATGCTCCACTCCGGCTGGGCTTTCTGCAGGTCGGTCAGGATCTGCTCCACCATCAGCTTGCTTTTGCCGTAGGGGCTTTGCGGGGTGCCGGTCGGGAAGCTTTCGACATACGGGATTTTCGGCTGATCGCCGTAGACGGTAGCGGAGGAGCTAAAGATAAAGTTCTTCACGCCAGCGGCGCGCATGGCAGAGACTAATTTCAGTGTGCCGGTGACGTTATTGTCGTAATATTCCAGCGGCTTGGCGACGGACTCCCCGACGGCTTTCAGCCCGGCGAAGTGGATCACTGCCTCAATGGCGTGATCGTGGAGGATCTCCGTCATCAGCGCTTCGTTACGAATATCGCCTTCAATAAAGGTGGCTTCTTTGCCGCCGAGACGTTCAATCACCGGCAGTACGCTGCGCTTGCTGTTGCAGAGATTGTCGAGGATCACCACCTCGTGTCCCTGCTGCAGCAGTTGAACGCAGGTATGACTTCCAATGTAACCGCTACCACCTGTAACCAGAACTTTCATGATTCGCTCCATTCGGCTTATCGTTTGTGAGGAAGATAGCATATCAAAGAAGTGAAAAGTGTGACATAGGGCAAGTTAGTGGAATCGTTTACACTTGGGGGTATAAATAACGTAAATTTTATATTTTTAATTTTAATTCAATGTATTAGGTTTGTTTGGCGCTATTTTTCTGAAAAATACCAGGGATCTTTCGATCCCCGGCAGGGGGCGTCAGGCCACGGGGCCGAGTTGATAAGTGTAACCGTCTCCACTGGGAACGAACGCCAGGCGATGGGTAATACAGTCCGGGGCATCTTCCGCATGGTGCGAGACAAACAGCAGCTGTGTGGCCCCTTCGCCAATCAACACGTCGACAAAGCGGCGCACCAGCTGGCGGTTGAGTGGGTCCAGCCCCTGCAGCGGTTCATCGAGGATCAGCAGGGTTGGATGCTTCACCAGCGCGCGGACGATAAGCGCCAGCCGCTGCTGGCCCCACGACAGACTGTGAAACGGCGCGTCGGCGGTGCGCTTATCGATGCCGAGAATATCCAGCCATTGCTGCACCAGCTTATGCTGCTTGTCGGAGACCGCCTGATAAATGCCGATCGAGTCAAAATAGCCCGACAGGATGACGTTGCGGACGTTGGTGCTGACCCGGTAGTCCAGATGCAGGCTGCTGCTGACGTAGCCGATATGCTTTTTAATATCCCAGATGGTCTCACCGCTGCCGCGCCGGCGGCCAAAGAGCGTGAGATCGTTGCTGTAGCCCTGCGGATGATCCCCGGTGACCAGGCTCAGCAGCGTAGATTTACCGGCGCCGTTGGGACCGACGATCTGCCAGTGTTCGCCCGGATTCACGGTCCATGAGAGGTGATTGATGACCGGGCGATCGTTATAGGAGACCACGCCGTCGTTGAGCACGATACGCGGCGCCGAGTCTGCCAGCGCATGACGGGCCGGTGGGACATCCGGCTCCGGCAGGGTGATGCCGTCCAGTTTTTCACTGTGCGCCAGCTGGGCGACCAGCGCCTGCTGCAGCAGGGAAGACTTCTCGCCGGTCTCGCTGAGGGTGCAGTCAGCCAGCACGCCGGCGAATTGCACAAACTCCGGGATCTCATCGAAACGGTTGAGCACCAGCACCAGGGTGATGCCGGCGCTGTGCAGGTCGGCCAGCAGGGCAGCCAGCTGCTGGCGGGAGTTGACGTCGAGACCGTCGAAAGGTTCATCGAGGATCAGCAGTTGCGGATCGGTCATCAGGGCCTGACACAGCAGGGTCTTACGCGTTTCCCCGGTCGACAGGTATTTAAACCGGCGGTCCAGCAGGGCGCTGATGCCAAACTGTTCGGCCAGGCGCGCGCAGCGGGCAGGATCTTTCACCTCATCCTGGATAATCTCCGCGGTGGTGCGGCCGGTGTCTTCTTCGCCTGGGCTGAGCAGGTCGGTGTTATTGCGCTGCCACTCGTCGCTGACCAGCTTCTGCAACTGTTCGAAGGAGAGGCGGGTCACGCGGGAGAAGTGGCTTTCGCGCTGGCCGCTGAGCAGGGTCAGGTCGCCTGCCAGGGCCCGCGCGAGGGCGGATTTGCCGCTGCCGTTGCTGCCGACGAACGCCCAGCTTTCACCCGCCGCCACGCTCAGGTGGTCTATTTTTAAGGTCTTTGTATCGCTCAGGCGAAACGTGCCTTGCGAAATTTGCAATGATGACATGATGTATCCCATTTTTTGCAGCGATGTGCATCAGGGATACGACTTCAGGCGCGTAATGTCAATGGGGTCAGCATAACGTCGCGAGAATGATGCGATCGGCATTGAAGTAAGCGATCGCCTCCGTTCCTTCCGCCAGGCCAGCGGCCTGCGCCTGTGGCAGGGTGGCGCACAGGGTTTGACCGTCCGCCAGGGTCATCAGTACTTCGCACTGTCCGGACCCGCATTCGATATGACTGATACGTCCCGACAGCTGGTTATCGGCCTGGCGGGCTGCTGCGGGATCGAGGGTGATGCCGACCCATGGCGCTTTGAGCAGGACCAGCACCTCCTGGCCCTCATCGAGTCCCAGCTTCTCAGCGCTTTGGGCGGTGATGGCGACGTTCAGGCGGGTTTTTCCGTCAGCCAACAGTACTTCCACGTGCTGCTGCACATGCTGGCGATCGCGGCCGGTAATGGTGCCGAACCACTGGTTGCGGGCGCTGGTCTGCAGGGAAAAGCGCGAGATGGCCGCCAGCAGGCTATCCAGCGGCAGGGCATCGTCATCGCTGAGTACATCAAACGCTTTCTGCTGGATCTGCGCAAGCAGATCGTACAGCTGGATCAGACGCTGCCCGTAGCGGGTCAGCACCGCGCCGCCGCCGCCCTTTCCGCCGGTGGCGCGATCCACCAGCGGCTGTTCGCTGAGCTGGTTCATCTCATTGATGGCATCCCAAGCGCTCTTATAGCTGATACCCGCATGCTTCGCCCCCTGGCTTATCGAACCGGTCTGGTCAATTTGTTTGAGCAGGGCGATCCGCCGCGGATCGGCAAACAGGCGCTGCTGTAGCTTAAGGGTAAGAAGAATTTCGGCCTGCATAATCGTTTCCTGACAAAAAAGGGTATTGTGACCGATAGTCGCCCACTTGCAAAACCTCTCTGCGCGGTTGGTCATTACCCACCGCACAAATGGGACGTGTTTTTTCGGCTGAAATCGTTACAATCAGGAAATCATACTATCTGGAGTGAACCATGTTAGAGCTTTTGAAAAGTCTGGTTTTTGCGGTCATCATGGTACCGGTGGTGATGGCGGTCATCCTGGGACTGATTTACGGTCTTGGCGAAGTGTTCAACCTCTTCTCCGGCGTAGGCCACAAAGATCGCAGCCAGCAAAATCACTGATTTCCCGGCGCCCGGTTTAACCGGGCGCTGTGCTATTTCCCTCCTGTATCATTTCCCTTCGTTTTATTGTCCTGTATCACTATAAAAACGCTTCGCATATCGTTATATTATCGACTACATAACGCATTGACAGGAGAGTAAGATGGCAGGTTCTTGGTTACGCGGGGTTGTCGGGGTATCATTCACGCTGTGCGTCGCGGGTCAGGCGCTGGCGGCAGAGGGTAAAGTGACCGTTTTCGCCGCCGCATCGTTAACCAACGCGATGCAGGATATTGCCCAGGCGTACAAGAAAGAAAAAAACGTCGAGGTCGTGTCGTCGTTTGCCTCGTCTTCGACGCTGGCGCGGCAGATAGAAGCGGGTGCGCCAGCGGACCTGTTTATCTCCGCCGATCAGAAATGGATGGATTACGCGGCAGATAAAAAGGCCATCGATCCGGCAACCCGCGCCACTCTGCTTGGCAACAGCCTGGTAGTGGTCGCGCCGAAAGCCAGTGCGCAGGGGGCGATAACCATTGATGAGAAAACCGACTGGACCAGCCTGCTGAAAGGAGGCCGTCTGGCGGTGGGCGATCCACAGCATGTCCCGGCCGGTATCTATGCCAAAGAGGCACTGCAGAAACTCGGTGCCTGGGAGACGTTGTCGCCGAAGCTCGCCCCGGCTGAAGACGTGCGCGGTGCGCTGGCGCTGGTGGAGCGCAACGAAGCGCCGCTGGGGATTGTCTATGGCTCCGATGCCGTGGCCAGCAAGGGGGTGAAAGTGGTCGGCACCTTCCCGGAAGCCTCGCATCAGAAAGTCGAGTACCCGCTGGCGATTGTCGATGGGCACCGCAATGCGGCCGTGAGCGCCTTCTATGACTACCTGAAAGGGCCGGAAGCGTCCGCTATCTTTAAACGTTACGGATTTACCACCCGCTGATGTTTCTGAGCGAACCCGAATGGCAGGCGGTGCTGCTGAGCCTGAAAGTCTCCTCCCTGGCGGTGGCCTTGAGCCTGCCCTTTGGCATCTTTTTTTCCTGGCTGCTGGTCCGGCGCACCTTTCCCGGCAAGGCACTGCTCGACAGTATTCTCCATCTGCCGCTGGTGCTGCCTCCGGTGGTGGTGGGGTACCTGCTGCTGGTGGCCATGGGGCGGCGCGGGTTTATTGGCAGCTGGCTGTATGACTGGTTCGGCATCAGCTTTGCTTTTAGCTGGCGCGGGGCGGTGCTGGCGGCGGCGGTGATGTCTTTCCCGCTGATGGTGCGCGCCATTCGCCTGGCGCTGGAAGGGGTGGACGTCAAACTGGAGCAAGCGGCGAGAACCCTCGGGGCCAGCCGCTGGCGGGTATTTTTGACCATTACGTTGCCGTTGACTCTGCCGGGGATTATTGTCGGCACGGTGCTGGCCTTCGCCCGCTCGTTAGGGGAGTTTGGCGCGACCATCACGTTCGTCTCCAATATTCCCGGTGAAACGCGCACCCTCCCTTCGGCGATGTACACCTTGATTCAAACCCCGGGCGGGGAGGGGGCGGCGGCCCGCCTCTGCCTCATCGCCATCGGTCTGGCGCTGGTTTCGCTGCTGATTTCGGAATGGCTGGCCCGCGTAAGCCGCCAGCGCATGGGAGGATAATGATGCTGGAGCTGGACTTTACCCAGACCCTCGGTAGCCACTGCCTGCAGATCTGTGAAACTCTGCCCGCCAGCGGGATCACCGCCGTCTTTGGCGTCTCCGGCGCGGGCAAAACCTCGTTGATTAACGCCATCAGCGGCCTGACCCGACCCCAGGCGGGGCGGATCGTGCTCAACGGCAGGGTGCTGAACGACACCGCGCAGCGTATCTGCCTGGCGCCGGAGCAGCGCCGTATCGGCTATGTCTTTCAGGATGCGCGCCTGTTTCCCCATTATAAAGTGCGCGGCAATCTGCAGTATGGGATGGCGAAATCCATGGTCAGCCAGTTCGATAAGCTGGTGGAACTGCTGGGGATTGCGCCCTTGCTGGATCGTCTGCCGGGCCGGTTATCCGGCGGCGAAAAGCAGCGAGTGGCCATCGGCCGCGCCCTGCTGACCGCGCCGGAGCTACTGCTGCTGGATGAGCCGCTGGCCTCGCTGGACATTCCGCGCAAACGCGAACTGTTGCCCTACCTGCAGCGGCTGGCGCAGGAGATCCATATTCCGATGCTCTACGTCAGCCACTCGCTGGATGAGATCCAGCATCTGGCCGATCGTGTGCTGGTGCTGGAGGCCGGTAAGGTGAAAGCTTTCGGTCCGCTGGAGGAGGTCTGGAGCAGCAGCGTGATGCACCCCTGGCTGCCGGCGGAACAGCAGAGTACGATCCTTAGCGCCACCGTCGCCGCGCAGCACCCGCAGTATGCGATGACGGCCCTGGCGCTGGGGGACCAGTTGCTGTGGGTCAACCGGCTCGAACGTCCCGCAGGCGACACCGCACGGATCCGCATTCAGGCGTCGGACGTTTCGCTGACACTGGCCCAGCCGTCCGGGACCAGCATCCGCAATATCTTGCGCGCCGAGGTGGCTCAGTGTCTGGAGGTCAACGGACAGATTGAAGTGCAGCTCAGAGTGAGTGGCCGTCTGCTATGGGCCAGGATTAGCCCATGGGCGCGGGACGACCTGGCGATAGCGCCAGGTCAGCAGGTGTTTGCCCAGATCAAAAGCGTGTCGATCGCCGCCTGATTACAGCAGTTGGCGGTAGATAAACTCGGCGATGCTGGTGGACTCATTGTCGCCGATGACTATGTTGGCGCGGGCTTTCACCTCGTCCACCGCGTTGCCCATCGCCACCCCGGTGCCCGCCGCTTCCAGCATGCTAAGATCGTTGCAGTTATCGCCGAAGGCCACCACATCCTGCATCGACAGCCCCTGGTCGGCCACCCATTGCGCCAGGCGTTTGCCTTTGCTGTTGCCGGCGCGCGCGATATCTACCTGATCGTGCCACGACCATTCGCACTCGAGGCCCAGCGTCTCGCCAACCTGCTGCGCAAACCGCTGCAGGCGGGGAATGTCGTCATCGGTGAGAGCGAATTTCCATACCGCGTTAACTTCGCGAACCGCCTGCGCCAGCGAATCGACCTGAGCGAAAACCGGACGCTGATCTTCCGGTAACGCCTGCGCCCAGTTGCGGGTGCGGATCACATGCCCGGTGGGGTGTTCATAAAGCATCGCGTCGTCCACATATGCCAGGCCGTGGATCTGCTGTTTGGCGAGCATGGCAGTGAGGCTTACCGCTTGCTCTACCGGCATAGGATCGGCGGCCAAAACCTTTTTTGCGTGATAATCATACAAATAGGTGCCATTACAACAAATTGCAGGTGTATCGAGAGCCAGTGCCTGATAAAAAGGATGGATAGCGACGTGATGACGTCCGGTGACGACGATGACCTGATAGCCTGCCTCTCTGGCGCGGGCCAGCGCCTCCAGCGACGCGGGCAGAATGGTTTTTTTGCTGGTAAGCAGGGTGCCGTCTAAATCCAGGGCAATCACGCGTGTTGTCATGTGTTATTTCCGGTTGATGTTGAAAAGTGACCTGGCCATGATGGTACACCGCCGTGGCGTCAGGACCAATTTTTCCACATCTGCCGTGAATGTCTGTATGCCCTTTGTGCCGCCGTCCGGCGGAAATTCGGCGGACGATGCGAGTATCATGGGCGGATGTCTTATAATTTTCAGGGTGCTGTTATCCTGAAAATGAAAATTCCACGTGCAGTGAGGGAAGGAGTAGTCATGAAACAAACCGTTTATACCGCCAGCCCGGAAAGCCAACAAATCCATGTCTGGAGTCTTGAAGCGGACGGCAAACTGACGCTGGTGCAGGTGGTTGATGCCCCAGGGCAGGTCCAGCCGATGGTGGTCAGCCCCAACAAGGAATTTCTGTACGTTGGCGTTCGTCCGGAGTTTCGCGTGCTGGCCTATCGCATCACGCCGGATAACGGGGCGTTAACCTTTGCGGGCGAAGCTGCGCTGCCGGGCAGCCCGACCCATATCTCTACGGATCACCATGGCCGTTTTGTCTTCAGCGCCTCCTACAATCAGGGCTGTGTGAGCGTGACCCCGCTGCACGATGGCCTGCCGGGCGAAACCATCACCGTGGTGGAAGGGCTGGAAGGCTGCCACTCGGCCAATATCTCCCCGGATAATCGCACCCTGTGGGTGCCGGCGCTGAAGCAGGATCGCATTTGCCTGTTTACCCTCAGCGACGATGGTTTCCTCTCGGCACAGGAGCCCGCGGAAGTGACGACCGTCGAGGGCGCCGGTCCGCGTCACATGGTATTCCATCCCAACCAGCAGTATGGTTACTGCGTCAATGAGCTAAACAGCTCGATTGACGTCTGGGAGCTGAAAGATCCTAAGGGCAACATCGAATGTGTACAGACCCTGGATATGATGCCGCCTGATTTTAGCGGCGTGCGCTGGGCGGCGGATATTCATATCACCCCGGATGGCCGTCATCTTTACGCCTGCGATCGTACCGCCAGCATCATCACGGTGTTCAGCGTTTCGGAAGATGGTAGCGTGCTGGCGGTGGAAGGCTATCAGCCTACCGAGACCCAGCCGCGCGGCTTTAACCTCGATCACAGCGGTAAATATCTCATTGCCGCCGGGCAGAAGTCGCACCATATCGCGGTGTACGACATCGTCGGTGAGCAGGGACTGCTGCAGGAGAAAGGCCGCTATGCGGTTGGGCAGGGGCCGATGTGGGTGGTGGTCAACGCCCACTGAACCGCCATCAGGTAAAAGAAAAAACCTCGCCTTAGCGAGGTTTTTTTTGCTCAGAGCGGACAGGCTCTGCGGAGAAGGCGTTGTCCTGGCGGGCCAGAAGCGTGGCGACGTTAGATATCGTCCATGGTGTAGCCAACGACAATCTCCAGTGTTTTTCGGATCACGTCCGCGGTCACCACGTCATCGGTGGTTTCCAGCGCCTGAATCAGCCATAAAATAATGGCCTTATTGTTCAGGTGACCCTCGGACTGGAGAATACTGTTGATGGCGAGCGACATGACGGCGGACTCATCAACCAGTTTATCACCGGCGTTACGGAAATAGTCGGAGAGCGCGGTGTCCTGCAGTCTTGCGTAAATATCTGGTTGCTGATGCATAGTCTGTCTCATCACATTCTCACTCTGTTTAATTCACCATGGTTGGGATAATCAGTGGATCTTTTTAGCTTCCGACGGCATGCTGTCTGGCGCCAGCGAACCTCTGGTTTCCCAACGGCCATTGATTTTCTTTACCTGTAAAGGCGCGTACTTCCGCTGACGGATAAGCTTCGCGCAAATTTCTTCGATCACGGCAGCGATGATCTTTCTACGCTGGCGATCTGGTTCTGTCGCCTGCATTAACCGAAGTCGAACCAGCAGGGTCGGGGTGGTAATCGGGCGATTCGTTTTCAGAAGCGCTAGAACCGCCTCGCCGATGATTTCATCGGTTATTTCCTCAGTTTCACTGTTATTCATAACCGTCTCTATGCATGCCACCCTTTTCCTGAATAGGCGAACGGGCATTCAGGTCAGCAGCAGGTTTGTGGAAGCGATCGCCCCTCATCTGCTACTGCGGCGCTGCAACAGGCGACGATCGATGACGTTATTCCTGGCCAGCAAACAGCAGACCAATTAAGGTCTGATAGTGGCTCTCTTCCTCCGGCGCGCGAGCGCGGTCCAGGCGGCTCAACAGTTTGGTGCATAGCGCTTTGCGGTTGAGATGACGCCCTTCGTTAAGAATATCCATCACGATCTGACCCAGGGTTTCCTGCTGGGAAGGCAAAGATGCTTTGTTGAAATACTGGGCAATTGCGTTCGCTGTATCTGGAATGTAACCATTCTGCTGCATATGTGCTCCTTTCATTTCATTCATCTGTTAACTGCCATTAAACTTATACAATAATTATTAACCTGTACACACAAAGTTGCACAATAATGATTCATGTTAGTTTAACTATATGATTTTTAATCGTTTAATTTTTTTTTGCCTGACGCGGTTCTGGCTTGTAAAGGTGGGGTTTAGCGTTGCATGTTGTACAAGGAAAGAAAAAAAGGGAAAACCTTGCACAAAAAAGGGATTTTTAGTGTATCTTTTTTGTTAAGACAAAACGTAGTTTTACGAGACCCTTAGCCTGATAACTGCTACTGTGAATGCTCATCCCTCCCATCTGGAATCACTATGCTAACCACCATCATTTATCGCAGCCATATCTGCGACAATGTCTCATTCAAATCGATCGAGGCCATGGTCGCCAGGGCAAACGAAAGAAATGGGCAGGCGGACGTCACCGGTATTTTACTTTTTAACGGGACGCATTTTTTTCAACTCATTGAGGGGCCTGAAGAAAAGGTTCAGGATATTTATCAGCATATCTGCCAGGATCCTCGCCACTATAATCTGGTGGAGTTGCTTTGCGATTATGCGCCGTCCCGTCGTTTTGGTAAGGTCGGGATGGAACTGTTTGATTTACGCGAACACGATCGCGAGGAAGTTCTGCAGGCGGTGATGGACCGGGGGACGTCAAAATATCAGCTCACCTATGATGACCGGGCGCTGCAATTTTTCCGTACTTTTGTCGAAGCCACAGAAAAAGCGAACTATTTTGAGATTCCTTCCGCAGATAGTTGGGTTTTTATTCCTGATAAGGAGACGTTCTATCCTGATACCCCGATTATCGATAATACGGAAGGTTGTTCCTTTGCCTTCCAGCCGATTGTCGACCCTTTCGCCTGCGAAATTATTTCGTGGGAAGCGCTGTTGCGTACACCGGACGGGCAATCCCCCGGCGCCTATTTTGCCGGGCTGACCGGGGACGATATTTATCTCGCTGACCTGCACAGTAAACGGGTGGCGTTGTCGCTGGCGGGAAAATTAGGTTTACGTAATAAGGCGTTAAGCATTAATTTACTGCCAATGACCATGGTCAAAGCGCCGAATGCGGTGGCTTTCCTGCTCGACGAAATTAGTCGCAATGACCTTATTCCGGAGCAGATTATTGTCGAGTTCACTGAGCGGGAAGTGATTTCGCGGATGGACGATTTTACCGATGCGGTGCGCAAACTGAAGGGCGCGGGAATTAATCTTGCCATCGATCACTTCGGCGCCGGGTTTGCCGGGCTATCGCTGCTGGCGCAATACCAACCCGACAGAATTAAAATCGACCATGAGCTGATCCGCAATATCTACCAGGACGGACCGCGCCAGTCGATTGTACAGGCGATTATCAAATGCTGTACTTCTCTGGAGATTGCGGTCTCAGCCGTCGGCGTTGAGCGTGCTGAAGAGTGGATGTGGCTGGAATCAGCCGGTATTTCACAGTTTCAGGGCAATTTGTTCGCCAGCGCGCGCCTGGGGGGCCTACCCGCCGTCGCATGGCCGGAGAAAAAATGAACCACCGCGAAATCAGCTAAACATTTTTTCATCTTTTTTCCCGGGCGCTGTGAGCCGCAACCTGATATCTTTATCTGTACAAGAAAATAGAGTTGTACAGGATGCCTGAATTCGTTAGTTTAGGTATTAAGGTATCAGGTTGATGTGAGGCTGCTATGGCGTTTTACAGTATCGGTGAAGTCGCCGAACGTTGCGGAATCAATCCGGTCACACTGCGCGCCTGGCAGCGTCGTTACGGTCTACTGAAACCGCAGCGTAGCGAAGGCGGGCATCGACAATTTGATGAAGAAGATATCCTGCGTATCGAAGAGATCAAGCGCTGGATAGAGCGCGGTGTATCAGTAGGGAAAGTCAAAGCGCTGCTGGAGGATAACCTGCCGGCGGCGCGCGACGAATCCGCGCATCTTCAGGAAGAGATGATGTCCATTCTGCGTTATATGCAGCCCGCCAGAATCCGCGCCAAATTAATGGCGCTCAGTCATCAACACCCCGTCGACACCCTCATCGATAGCCTGTTAGTGCCGGTACGACAGCGTCTCAAGCTGGATCAGAATACCTCGCTGGTGATTAGCAGCATGCTGGACGGCCTGTTAATTGACTGCGTAGCGTTGTTTCTCGCCGAAGCGCGTAAAAAAAATGGCAAAGAGACGCTGCTGGTGGGCTGGAGCAATGAGGACAGGACGCGTCTGTGGCTGGAGGCATGGCGTCTTTCCCAACGCGGCTGGCATGTCAACGTTCTCGCCGAACCGCTGGAGTCGCCGCGGCCTGAGCTATTTCCCGGGCAGCATATTTTCGTCTGGACCGGACGTGCCGCCACGCCTCTGCAGGAGGAGCTGCTCAGCCACTGGCAGGAGCAGGGCTTCAGCATCCATTTTCACGGCCAAAATTAAGCGCCCCGATCCGTGGTGCGGATCAGGGCTTGAGTGCTTGGTTACAGGTGAATCTGGCTCCAGGATTTGAACGTTTCGCTGCGGCTGATATTAAAAAAATCGGTTCTACCGCTGCAGCCGAGCTTTTTAATCAGATTCAGCCGGATCTGATAAATGGTTTTTATATGCAGGTTTAGCGACCGGCCAATGCTGGCGACTGCTTCGCCATTGCTGATAAGTTGAATAACTTTCTTTTCCCGCTCGGTAAACTGCACCGAGGCGCCTGGCGCCGGATGGGTTTTGTAATAGCGGGTGGGTTGATGCAGAAATATCTTTAACTCTTCCGGCGTCGAGTTGGCCGGTAAGCTCAGCATAGGCAGTTCACTAAGAAAATTAAGATCGTTGCCTTCGGTTAACAGAATAAATAATGTATCCCGCCGATTATAGTTGTGCTGCAGTACCGCGAAATAATTGTCGCTGGTGAAGAAAACATGTTTTTTGCGGAAGTAAGATGCCGGCAGGCTATTCAGGATCAGCGACATCCCATAGAGAAGAAAACCATTATCAAACCACAGATCGTAATGCTCAGAACGATAGCAAGTATTATGGTGTGACATTTTTTTGCCTCAGTTAGCCGATAGAGACCCAGGCGCGCCGGTACAGCAGGTCGAAGCCTGCTGCCAGCACAGTGGATTTATTTAATGATGAGGTTTGCTGTACAGCATATCCAGCGCCTGCAGATAGAGATCGGAAAGTATTTCGTTACTTTCCGTTTGCAGACGATGCTGGATTTCCGTAATCATCCGCTCATTATTTACCGTTCTGTGCTGCTTAATGAGCGTATTCTCAATATTCTTCATCAGGGCCGAATTGAAGACAAACTCTGCTGGAATGGTATTTTTAATATGCATAGCTCGAACTCTCCCACGTATAAAGCAAACAGACAATAAAAGTCGCAGCGTACCGTTGGTACGCGCCAAGTCACGAACAGAAAATGTATAACCAGGAACCACCGTCCGACTCGCTGCGCAATCGTCAAGCTTCCCCGCTTTGTTGCGCAACAAGCAGTTAACACTCCAAAACTATAGACGCTGATTTCACTATGTACAACTTTTTTCATTACTATATGTACAACGTAACGGCTTATTTTTTGTGTGTGTTTTAATTGGTTGATTTATAATGATTTTATTAAGTGATAACTTGTACAGAAAAGTCGGGTTGTGCAGGATTTCGCTGTAAAACCAGCGGGAAGAAGCTGATGATGGTAGAAGAAAGCCAATTGTGAAAATTCTGTCATGGCTGGCGAAATGCATGAAATTGCGCCGACGCGCGAAGGGGTAAACAGCAACGTTGTCGTCGACAGGTGGCTTTCTTCCGCGTCGGAGTCTGAGCATAGCGGAAAATATGATGAGGCTTTGTCTGCTTTTTGCACAGTAAGGTAAAGGGGTAACGTCTGCCATGTCGTAAACGGCCCATTCGATTTGTTGGCGAATAAGGGCTGTGCTACGCTTTTTGGTAACGACGCGGCGGTTTGGCATCGTTATCTTTCCCCCATTTCCCTGTCGAGTCTTATACCCCTGTCACGACCGGTAAATACGGCAAAAGCTTTCTGTCCCTGGACAGGCCTTGAGGACTGAGGAGGGAAAATGCGCGGTAAAAGCGTGATGCTCCTGGCCGGGTTAGTCTCTCTCGCGCAGGCGAACGAACTTAACCTCTATTCGGTGAATACCGGTTCCTATGTTTACCATCTGACCAATAATCACGGACAATATACAGAGAATTTCGAAAATCATTTTTTCTCAGTGGAGCGGAAATTCTCTGCAGACTCCAAATACAGCCTTCTGCTTGGCACTATGAATAACAGCTTCAACGATCGCTGCCTGGCGCTGGGGGTGAGAAGAGACTGGTACCACAGCGGCAGCGGGTGGACCTTCAAAGGCGTTTACGGCTATACCGGCGAATTCTTCTTCGACGCCTTCGAGCATTGCGGCGATCATGGCTCCTATAAAGACTTTAAGGACGCCACGGGGATCGGCTTTTCACCCTATATCTACCACGCTATCCAGTATAACTTCACCGATTATTTCGCCGTTGAAAGCGGCATTATTATTCCCAGCGTGTTTGTGATTAGTATCCAGTGGAGCTTCCGCTAAATCGTCCCGTTGTCGGTTACAAGGTAATCACCTTCCTGAGCAGCGTACTGGAGAGCGCGGCAAGGGAAATGAGCACCGACAGGACAAAGGTCAGCGCTATTACCCCCAACTTGGTGGCTAGCGAATGCACAGGGATGAGCATCACCAGCAGGTGAAACACGGAATAGTGGAGGATATAAACTCCGGTCATCGCTTTACTGACCGTCGCCAGCACGGCCTCTTTCCACTCGCGGTTCTTTTTAAACTGCACGGCGTTAGCGGCGATCACCAGCAGGACGATCAGGATATAAATTTGCGATCCCGTGAGAATGAACGCATTACGATCTGCTTTAAACAGGGCGAAGAAGAAATGGCGTTCATAAAACCAGGTAAATAAATAGACAAAGGGCAGGGCGATAATCGACCCTTTAATCACCTGTGGGTTGCGTATCCACCCCGCGACCTTTGGATCGTTAAACAACTGCCCGGTTAAATAAAACAGTAGCCATGTCCACAGGCGATACTGCGGCGGCAAACTGAAAAGATGTCTGTCCGGGTAGATCACCGAGAGCAGGTCGTAACCGTAGGAGCAGCACAGCAGCGTCAGGAGCACGGCGAAAAAGAGCCCGCGCCGCTGGCTGAGCCAGGCGATCAAAGGATGAAAGGTATAGATGACAATCAGGGCGAAAATAAACCAGGGCTGGATCAGGTAGCCGCGCTGGTAAGGCTCCCAGACATAATAGACCGTCACCCAAAACAGAAAGACGATGACCACGCTTTTAATTTTACCAATTTGCCAGTTGGCATCGTGGCGCGTCTGCGCATCAAGATAGCCGGCCACGACAAAAAACAGCGGCGTCGCGATGGTCGAGATAAAGGTCAGCAGCCCGAGGATCCAGTGATAGTCATAATCAAAGCGATCCCAGGTGTTATAGATGGTGAAAAAGGTCACCGCTGTCATACAGCCTAATGTCTTGATAATGCTCAGACCGGTACTGTTCATCGTTGAGGCGTCATATCCTTATGGTGAAAGCAGGCGTAAATCACCGGCAGAACCAGCAGCGTCAGCACGGTGGCAAAGGCGAGGCCGAACATGATCACCACCGCCATACTCTGGAAAAAGACATCGCGCAGCAGCGGGGCCAGGCCAAGTACGGTGGTGAAGGCGGTCAGCAGGATCGGCCGCAGACGAGAGGTTGCCGCATCAATAATAGCTTGTCGTTGATCTTTCTCCTGTTTTTGTTGCTCTATCTCTTCTACCAGCACAATGCCGTTACGGATCAGCATACCGCTCAGGCTGAGCAAGCCGATTAAGGCCATAAAGCCGAAGGGGATGCCGGTAAGCAGAAAGCCGGGTGTGACCCCGATCAGCGCCAGCGGAACGGTCAGCCAGATGGCGACGGCGTTTTTCAGCGAACTGAACATCAGCACCGTTATGATAAACATCACCAGATAGCCAAGCGGCAGGGTTGTAAACAGTCCCTGCTGCGCCTCACTGGAGTTCTCGGCATCGCCGCCCCATTCGATACGGTAGCCGTGGGGCAGCGGCAGTGCGTCAATGCGCGGTTTCACCCGCGCGAGAATATCACCCGAGGTTTGGCCGCTTAGCGGGCTGGGGTCGGTCTGGACCGTCAGCACCCGGGTACGATCCCGGCGGAGGATCAACGGATCTTCCCACTCCAGGGCGAAACCATTGATGACGTTACTCAGCGGGATATATTGCTGGCGACTCTGGCTCCAGACCAGCACATTATTCAGATGGTTGGCATCCTGACGTTCTGCTTCCGGCGGCCGGACGATCACTGGCAGCAGATCGGCCCCTTCACGATATAACCCGGCGCGACTCCCGGAGAAATTCATCTCCAGCGCGTTATCAATATCCTGTTTATCCACCCCCAGCTCGCGTCCCAGCGCCGGGGAATACTGCGGGCGGATCACTTTGCTGCGGTTCTGCCAGTCATTACGCACGCTGTCGGTCGCCGGGTCTGCGGCGAGGATATCGCCTACCTGACTCGCCAGCGCGCGCAGCGTATCCGGGTCTGGGCCCTTAATGCGCACCTCAATCGCGCTATCCCCGGAGGGCCCGAACATAATGCGTTTGGTGCTGGCGTTAACCTGCGGGTAGTTTCTGGCAATCCAGTCCTCCACGTGGCGGGTGACAGGGGCGATGCCGCGTGGATCATCCATCCGCACCATAATCTGCGCGTAGTTGCTGTACTGGCGCTGCCCGCTGTAGGTGAGAATGAAACGCATACTGCCCTGGCCGATGGTGGAGACGGTGGTGGCCACCCCCGGCTGACCGGCTATCGACCGCTCGATATCCCGGGTCATCTTCTCCGTGGCGTTTATATCGGTACCGTAGGGTAGCCACAGGTCGACAAAGAATATAGGCGTATTCGATGACGGAAAAAAATTCTGCCGAACAAAGGTAAAGCCCCAGATCGCTCCGGCTAACAGCGCACCCATCAGCACCAGGGTCAGGGTCTTTTGCTGCAGCAGTATTCGCAGCGCCTGCTGATAGCCACGGTAAAAGCTGCCGCGGTAAGGATCGGCCTTTTCCTCCGCGGCGGCGGCCGACGGGGCGTTTTTAAACAGCCACCACTTAATAAGCACCGGGGTGATGGTCAGAGCGGAAAACCAGCTCAGCATCAGGGAGATCAGCAGCACCTGGAACAGCGATTTGCAATACTCCCCGGTAGAGTCCTGGGAAAGGCCAATCGGCGCGAAGGCGAGGATGGCGATGATCGTCGCGCCAAGCAGCGGCAGGGCAGAGCGACGGATCACATAGTTAATCGCGCCCAGCAGCGGAGAGCCTTGCTGACGGGCGATGAGCACCCCTTCGACAATCACAATGGCATTGTCCACCAACATACTCAGGGCGATGATTAGCGCTCCGAGAGAGATCCGTTGTAGTTCGATCCCCCAGATATACATGATAAGCAGGGTGCCGAGAACGTTGAGCGCCAGCGACAGAGCAATAATAATCCCGCTGCGCACCCCCATAAATACCAGCAGCACGCCGACGACAATCGCCAGGGCCATCAGAAAATTGGTAATAAAGCCATTGACCGAGTGGGCGACCTCAGCTGCCTGATCGTAAAAAATAGCGATGTTGATGCCCGCCGGTTTGTCGGCGGCCATCTGCTGGAGGCGGGCCTCGAGAGCGTGGCCGACGTCAATAACGTTGACGCCAGGGATAAAAGAAACTCCCATGGTCACCGCCTGGCGCCCGTTGGCATGATAGATACTGGCCGGCGAGTCGGTTAGCCCGCGCGACAGCGTAGCAATATCCCGCAGTCGGGTGGTGGCGCTGGCGCCGTGAGGGCTGACCAGTAGATCTCCCAGCTCATCGATGCTCTGAAACTCACCGGTGGGGTGGAGGCGGATCGATTCGCTGCCAACGCGGATCTCCCCGGCGCTGGACACCACGTTGAGTCGGGCCAGGATTGCGGCGAGCTGGTTGAGGGTGATCCCGCGCGCCGCCATCTTCGCCAGCGAGATATCCACATTGATCTGCTGCGGAATGACGCCGCCGATAGCGACTTTACCGACCCCCGGCACCAGCACCAGCTCCCGGCGCAACTGTTCGGCATAGCGCACCAGCTCCGGGTTGGTAAAACTGTCGCCCGAGATAGCGAAGAAAAAGCCAAACACATCGCCAAAGTCATCGTTGACGAAAGGGGGGACTACGCCAGGGGGGAAAAGGCGGCTGGCGTCACCGACCCGGCGACGTAGCTCATCCCAGATTTGCGGCAGCTCGCTGGAATGGTACTGCGAAGCAATATTCACCGTAATTTGCGATAAGCCATTCGAGGAGATGGAGCTGACGTTATCCAGCGAGGGAAGCTGCTGAATCGCGTTTTCCAGCGGCAGGGTAACCTCCTCTTCCACCTGCTGAGCAGACGCGCCAGGGTAGTGGGTGACGATCACCGCCGTTTTGATGGTGAAGGCGGGATCTTCCAGGCGGCCGATATTGAGCAGGGCGAACAGGCCACCCACCCCTAACAGCAAAATGGCTAACCAGACGCGGGTCGGGTTGTTAATAAACTGACGGGAAATATCCATTTATAATCCTCGTTCACGCGTCCAGACCCGCACCGGCTGCCCGGCATGCAGCTCGCTCACGCCCGCCGCAACCACCTGTTCACCCGCGCGGAGACCGTCGGTGATCGCCACTCCCTGCGAAGTCACCTCGCCGACGGTGACCTTACGCTCCTCAAGATATCGATGCGCGTTATCGCCTTTCACCACCCAGACTACCGGCTCGTTCTTTGGCCGGTTATCGGGGTTAAACACCGCCTCCGCTGGCACAATGAGGGTTTCCCGCCCGGCGCTGGCCGGTAAATTGCCGAGATTGACCGTCACGGTGCCGCTGACCCCGCCGACGGCGGGAAAATCATCTGGCCGCGGCATGGTTAACACGATCTGCCAGGTGAGGGTGCTATTGTCGCTGCTGCCGGTATGCTCTTTGTATTCCGCGGTAAACTCGCGGCCCGGCAGGGTATTGATCCTGACGACGGGACGGTAGGCGGTATTGCGGATATCCAGGGAGGTGAACAGATTTTCGGGAATGCTGAAGACCACATCCAGCAGGTCGGTCCGCGTCAGGGTGATCACCGGTTGGCCGGCGGCGACCACCTGATGGTTGCGGATATGCACGCCGGCGGCAATCCCGCTAAAGGGCGCGATGAGGCTCATTTGCGCCAGCTCTTCGCGAGCGATTTTTAAGGCCGCATTGGCGGCATCGCGATTGGCGCGCTGCACGTCCATCTCCGCCTGTGAAATCGCCTGGCGCCCGGCCAGAGTCTGGAAGCGGTCGAACTGACGCTGGGCGAGAGTGGCCGCCGTTTGCCGCTCATTGACCCGTTGCTGGGCCTCGCGGGCATTCAGGCGCGCCAGCGTTTGCCCTTGGGCGACGCTTGCCCCCTGACGAATATCTAGCGACTCCACCTGGCCACCCCGCTTAAACGACAGTTCGGTGGAATCGCCAGACTCAATGCGTGCCGGAAACGTTCGCTGCTGGGTATTGCCCACGGCGGTCACCTGCGCCACTTTAACCATGCGCGGGGCGGACTCGACGGTGGGTGCTTTCTGATCGCAAGCGGTTGTAAATATAATAACAACCGGGATGAGAGAAAAATAACGGTTCACAATATTCCCCTCAGATTCAGGATTTATTTTACATTTTTATTACATGGCGCCTGCTTATTCTGCGAGAGCGGCGACGACCAGATAAGTGAAGAGCCCCACCGCTGTGCAGGCGACAATGGCCAGCGCGACAAACAAACCCAGGCGTAACAGGCTATAACCCAACATAATTTCCTCCCTTTACTCCCATCCGAACCGTGAATGTCATTGAATTCGGCCCCCACTGTGACCACCGGACATTCGGAGCGGCATGCCTGCTTGTAATCAGCATAGTCGGAGAAAATATGAAGTGTTAAAAAAGAGAATGCCGCGAGCGTTGGCGGCATTGAGGGGAAAGCGCAGGAGATCCGCAGGGAATATGCGGTTTTTATAATATTTTTCAGTCTATTAATCCGCCATTTTCTAATGTTAATTTTCCTGTGCTACGTTTAATAACATCTATTCCGCTCGCCGCTTCTGTTGTTGAGATTTCGTTCCTCCCCAAGTAAGGGGCTATTCATCACTACGCATTGTATTGGTAATAAAAGGATTATCTCATGTATAAAAATATCGTTGTTCCCGTTGACGTGTTTGATGCGGGCCTGGCCGACAAAGCGCTCTCTCATGCGAAATTCCTCGCCCAACATTCTGCCGGGCAAATTCATCTTATCCATGTTATTCCGGCCTTTTCTCCTGTATTAACCCGCGGATTTATCTCTGATGCCCGAAAGATGGAAGACCATTTGCTTAATACCGCTAAGGAAAAGCTGAGCGAGCTGGTGAAGAAAAATGGGCTTGCGGAAGACGCCAGCCATCTTTATGTGCGCAGTGGCAATGTTCGCGATCAAGTGATTGCCCTGGCCGATGAGCTGAAAGCGGATGTGGTGATTGTCGGTTCGCGCAATCCGGGGATCCAGACTCATCTGCTGGGCTCGGAAGCGGCCAATATCGTGCGCTATGCCCATGTACCAGTGTTCGTTGTGCGCTGATGATGGCGGGATGTCGCCCTGACTTCCGCTTCAGAAATCGAGGGAAAGAGTATGAATACAGATAAACCGGGGGCGCCCTATTATCAGCGCTCCGTCGAGGAGACTCTCGCCAGCGTGCAGAGTTCGCCGGAAGGGATTAGCGGAACAGAGGCGGCTACGCGCCTGCAGCAGTATGGCGAAAACGCCCTGCCGCAGAAGCCGGGTAAACCCGCCTGGCTGCGTTTTATTGCGCATTTTAACGATGTGCTGATCTACGTCCTGCTGGCGGCAGCGTTGCTCAAGGCGGTGATGGGCCATTGGATCGACATGGCGGTGATCCTCGCCGTGGCGGTGGTCAATGCGCTGATCGGCTTCATTCAGGAGAGTAATGCGGAAAAATCGCTGCAGAGTATCCGCAATATGCTGTCCAGCGAGGCGGTGGCGATCCGTCAGGGCAACCATGAAACCATCCCCACCACCTCGCTGGTACCTGGCGATATCGTGGTGATCCGCGCCGGCGACCGTATCCCCGCCGATCTACGGGTGATTGAGGCGCACAACCTGCGGGTGGAAGAGGCGATCCTCACCGGCGAGTCGACGGTGGTGGAAAAAACCACCGAGCCGCTAAGCGGCGATTTACCGCTCGGCGATCGCAGCAACCTGTTGTTTTCCGGGACCACCGTTAGCTCAGGGGCGGGAAAAGGGATCGTGGTGGCCACCGGCGGCGATACCGAGCTGGGCCATATCAACCAAATGATGGCGGGCATTGAGAAACACCGCACGCCGCTGCTGGTGCAAATGGACAAGCTGGGCAAAGCCATCTTTATCCTTATTCTGGTGATGATGGCGGCGCTGTTCGTCTTTAGCCTGCTGTTCCGCGATATGCCGGTCTCCGAACTGATGCTGTCGTTGATTAGCCTCGCGGTGGCATCGGTCCCGGAAGGGTTGCCGGCGATTATCTCGATTATTCTGTCGCTCGGCGTACAGGCGATGGCCCGTCAGAAAGCGATTATCCGCAAGCTGCCGACGGTGGAAACCCTCGGCGCGATGACGGTTATCTGCTCGGATAAAACCGGGACCCTGACCATGAACGAAATGACGGTGAAGGCGGTGATCACTGCCGACAGCGTCTATCGGGTGGAAGGGGATAGCTATGAGCCGGTCGGTAAGATCCACGCCATTGACGATCCGACGCCGGTCACGATCGCGCCCGGCTCGCTGTTCGAGCGCTATCTGCGCACCATCGATCTGTGTAACGACAGCCAGCTTATCAAAGAGGAGAGCGGGCTGTGGAAAATCACCGGCGGCCCGACCGAGGGGGCGCTGAAGGTGCTGGCGGCGAAGGTCACTCTGCCGCCGCTGACCAGCGAACTGCGCAGTAAAATTCCTTTTGATTCGCAATATAAATACATGTCGACCCTCTACCGGCTGGGTGAAGAGGAGGTAGTGCTGGTCACTGGCGCGCCGGATGTCCTGTTCCGCCTGTGCCAGTATCAGCAGAGCGACAGCGGATTGCAGCCGCTGGATCTCCCGTACTGGGAAGGCAAAATTGAAGAGTACGCCCGGGAAGGGCTACGGATGGTGGCCGCAGCCTGGAAGCCGGCTGCCGCAGGCCAGACCGAACTGACCCATCAGGATCTGCAGCAAGGGGTGATTTTGCTAGGGGTCGCCGGGATGATGGATCCGCCGCGTCCGGAGGCCATCACGGCGATTGCCGACTGCCTGCAGGCCGGGATCCGCGTGAAGATGATCACCGGCGACCACCCGCAAACGGCGATGAGCATCGGCAAGATGCTGGGGATTGGCAATGCGGGAAATGCCATTACCGGACGCGAGCTGGAGGTGATGGACGACGCGCAGCTGAGCGTAGCCGCGCAGCAGTTTGATATCTTCGCCCGCACCAGCCCGGAAGATAAGTTCCGCCTGGTGCAGGCTCTGCAGAGTAAGAAAGAAATTGTCGGAATGACCGGCGATGGGGTGAACGATGCCCCGGCGTTGAAGCAGGCTGACGTCGGCGTGGCGATGGGGATCAAGGGGACCGAGGTGACCAAGGAGGCCGCCGATATGGTGCTGACCGATGATAACTTCGCCACCATCGCCAGCGCAGTCCGCGAGGGGCGCCGGGTGTATGACAACCTGAAGAAAACCATTCTCTTCGTCATGCCGACCAACCTTGCCCAGGGGTTACTGATCGTGATCGCGCTGCTGGCGGGCAACGTACTGCCGCTCACGCCGGTGTTGATCCTGTGGATGAACATGGCCACCTCCGCCACGCTGTCGTTTGGCCTGGCGTTTGAAGCAGGTGAGAAAAATATTATGCGGCGGCCGCCGCGCGATCCGAAAATTCACGTGATGGACGGCTTTGCCATCTGGCGCGTAGCGTTTGTGGGGTCAATGATTGCGGTCAGCGCATTTATTCTCGAAGCCTGGCTGCAGCCGCGCGGCTATTCGCCGGAGTTTATCCGTACCGTGCTGTTGCAGACTCTGGTCACCGCCCAGTGGTTCTATATGCTGAACTGCCGCGTATCGGATGGATTCTCGTTAACCAAAGGTCTGCTGGCCAACAAAGGGATCTGGATCGTCAGCGGCGTACTGCTGGTGCTGCAGCTGCTGATTATCTACGCGCCTTTTATGCAGATGCTGTTCGGCACCACCGGGCTGCCGTTCCGCTACTGGGTGATCACCTTTATCATCGGCTTCGCCATGTTCCTGATCGTGGAACTGGAAAAACCGCTGACCCGCAAATGGCGTTCCGCCTGACGGCGTGAAGCGCTGAACGAAAAAGAAAAGAGGGGGCATCGCCCCCTCTCTGGCTGACGACAAACCTGTTTCGTCATTGTGCTCGCATTTCTGCCGGGTGGCGACTTTCGCCTTACCCGGCCTACGAAAGACTTCAATATCAAACCGTTATGCAGTTATCTGTAGGGCCGCGCAAGCGCAGCGCCGCCGGGCAATTCCTGAAGATTGCACATTGTCAGCAGTTTGAGAGAGGGCATCGCCCTCTCTTTTATTATGGTTCACGCTTGTTGCGCTTTACTGTTTCGGCTCGGCGACCACGGTGCTTCCCACGCCGCGGTTATTGTACTCCCACATGCGGTTGAAGCCGTTGTCGTTGAGGTTGCGCTGCAGATTGCCTTTGTCATCGGCGCTGCCGGTGTTGCCGCTGAACGGGCGGCCGGAGCCTACCGCCGCCGCCCACGGCTGGGCAATATTAAAGCCTTCATTGATAGCGCTGTCGCGGATCACCACCTGGCCGTTGCTGTTGCCATCGACGTCCAGCGCGCGGCCGAGCTGCGCGACGTTATCCCCGGAGGCGGTGAAGCGGCTGTTGGTCGCCAGGAAGCCGTAGGTCACGCTCTTCAGAGTAGCCGGCGCGAAGACGTAGGCCTCTTTCTGGGTACGGGAGTTCACCACGCGGAAATCGGTGTTATCAAACACCACCGCGCCGCGGCCGGAAACGATATCCACATCGCCTTCAATGTAGCTGTTGGTCACCAGGGTGCGGGTCTGACGGTTGTCCTGCAGACGGTTTTGCACGCCGCTGTTGGTCACGAAGAAGGTGTTCTGACGGCCAAGAATATTGACCTTATTGATCTGCACCTGGTCGCCATCGCTGCGCAATGCCACCGCCTGGTGGGTACCGGCGTCAACGCTGTCGCCGAGGTTGTTGGCGATGGTCAGGTTCTGCAGCTGCAGACCATTATTCTGTGACCAGAAGACTGCGGAACACATTACGCCGACGGTCGCCGCGGATTTGCTTTGGCAACTGTCGAACATATACCACGCCGGTTTACCCGGCATATATTTACCGCCTGGATTGACCAGACGACGCCAGGTGTTGCGATCCATCTCGGAATCAATGGCTTCGCTGATTTTCACGTCGATTGGCTTATCGCCAGTACCATACAGGGTCAGGGCGCCCGGCGCCGCCGGAACGTAGACGGTTCCCGGGTACTCGCCCGGCATAATCGCGATATACAGACGACGGTTAGAGTGACGGGCAATTGCCGCATCCACCGCCGCCTGAATGGTGGTATGGGTTACGCCCTGGGTTCCCGCAGGGCCGACGATAAAGTCAGGCTGCGCCGGCAGGCTGATAGCATACGGCGTCCAGGCGGCGGCGTTGGGAGCCAGCGACTGGAAATAGGCCGCCGGCGTGAAGTTTTTCGCTTCTTCGGCGTTGAGTATGGGACGCGCGGTAGTGCCCGGTGCAGTCTGCGTTGAGGGCTGTTGATCGGCAGGCGTCGAGCTACAGGCGGACAGCGTCACGCCGAAGGCCAGCGCCAGCGCCAGACGGGAAACGGAATATGTGTTCATGTTGCTCCGGGCAAAATTAAGCGTAGTGAAATACCCCGGCTGAGACGCCAGGGTATAAGTCCTTTAAAACCTGCTGTTTTATACTAACTTGAACGAAACGGGAAGACGTGGACGGAAAAACTTACCGTCTTTACGCAACGCGCAGCCCTGCCGGATGGTCTTTAGTCACAAAAAAATAACATTTCCCTGCGCTATTGTTGACTTTACTGGCGTTATGAAAATAAATGTCTATACAACCCATGACAAGTTAAGCGCTATGACTGAAGCCACTTCCGAACTCGTTATCTGGCGAAACGGGCGTCTCGCCACCCTGAACCCCGATCACGCTCAACCTTACGGCCTGCTGGAGCGCCATGCGCTGCTGGTGCACGACGGCCGCATCGCGGCGATTGTCGCCGAAGATGACGTCCCCAGCGGGCGCAGTATCGATCTTGAAGGCCGGTTGGTAACGCCGGGATTAATCGACTGCCACACCCATCTCGTCTTCGGCGGCAGCCGGGCCCAGGAGTGGGAGCAGCGGCTGAACGGCGTGTCGTATCAAACCATCAGCGCCAGCGGCGGCGGCATTAACTCCACCGTGCGCGCCACGCGCGACAGCAGCGAAGCTGAACTACTGGCGCTGGCCCAGCCGCGTCTGGAACGCCTGCTGCGTGAAGGGGTGACCACCCTGGAGATCAAATCCGGCTACGGCCTCGACCTGCCAAACGAACGCAAAATGCTGCGGGTCGCCCGACAACTGGCCGATCATAATGGCGTGGAACTGTCGGCGACGCTGCTCTCCGCCCACGCCACGCCGCCGGAATATCAAGGCGATGCTGACGGCTATATTACGCTGGTCTGCGAGACCATTTTGCCGACGCTGTGGCAGGAGGGACTGTTTGAAAGCGTTGACGTCTTCTGCGAAAACGTCGGCTTCAGCCCGCAGCAAACTGAGCGCGTCTTTCAGGCGGCGCAGGCGCTGGGCATTCCGGTAAAAGGCCACGTTGAGCAGCTCTCGTCGCTGGGCGGCGCGCAGCTGGTGAGCCGCTATCATGGGCTTTCCGCCGACCATATCGAGTATCTGACGGAAGAGGGCGTGGCGGCGATGCGCGAAAGCGGCACCGTGGCAGCCCTGCTCCCCGGCGCGTTCTACTTCCTTAATGAAACCCGTAAACCGCCGGTCGAGCTGCTGCGCAAGTACCAGGTGCCGATGGCGGTGGCGACCGATTTCAACCCCGGCACCAGCCCCTTCGCCAGCCTGCATCTGGCGATGAACATGGCCTGCGTCAAGTTTGGCCTGACGCCGGAGGAGGCGTGGGCCGGCGTGACGCGCCATGCCGCGCGGGCGCTGGGGCGCCAGGCCAGCCACGGCCAGCTGGCGCCGGGCTTTGTCGCTAACTTCGCCATCTGGGATGCTGAGCATCCCGTCGAGATGGTGTATGAGCCGGGGCGCAGTCCGCTCTGGCATCGCGTTGTTCAAGGAGAATTGCAATGATGCTGTGGCAAGCTACGCCAGCCAGTCTCTGGCAGGGACGCGACGACAGCGCGGAAGCGCCCAATGCGCTGCGCCTGTTCCAGACCATCGCCCGCGCGGAACGCTTCGCGCCGCAGGAGATGCCCGGCGATATCGCGCTGCTCGGCTTCGCCTGTGACGAAGGGGTCCGGCGTAACAAGGGGCGTACCGGGGCAGCGGACGGCCCGGCGACCCTGCGCCGGGCGTTGGCCAATATGGCCAGCCATCAGGGTCATGACCGCTGCGTGGATATGGGCACCATCAGCGTCGACGGCGAGCAGTTAGAAGTCGCGCATCAGGCGCTGCGCGAGGCGGTGGCCGACTGTCAGCGGGCGGGTAAACGCACGCTGGTGCTGGGCGGCGGCCACGAGACGGCCTTCGGCCACGGCGCTGGGGTACTGGACGCCTTCCCGGGCGAAAAAGTGGGCATTATTAATCTCGATGCGCATCTGGATCTGCGCTTTGCCGACTGCGCCAGCTCCGGGACGCCGTTCCGCCAGTTGGCGCTGGAGTGTGACGCGCAGCAGCGCGGTTTTCACTATACCTGCATCGGGGTTAGCCGGGCGGCGAACACCCAGGCGCTATGGGATGAAGCGGCGCTCCGCCAGGTGGCTATCGTTGAAGATCTGGAGGTGCTGACAGCCTTCGAAACTCGCGTGTTGCCGGAGCTTGAGCGCAATATCGCGCAATTCGACCGCCTGTATCTGACTATCGATCTCGACGTGCTGCCGGCGCGAGAAATACCGGCGGTGTCGGCCCCGGCGGCGCTGGGCGTGCCGCTGGCCACGCTGCTGCGCATCGTTGAACCGCTGTGCCGCAGCGGTAAGCTGCAGGCGGTGGATCTGGTGGAGTTTAACCCGCTGTTTGACATTGACGGTCAGGGCGCTCGCACGGCGGCCCGTGTGGCATGGCAAATCGCCCATTGGTGGCGCTAGCGATCCGCGCTATTATTTTCGTTTCGCCGCTCCGCTTATTACGCATAAGGAAAGCCAGGCCATGTTTGCACAACAACCTCGTTCCGCGCCCGCGCCTTTCTATGAAAAGGTGAAGCAGGCGATCAGCGAAAAGATCCACAGCGGCGTCTGGCGACCGCATGACCGTATCCCGTCGGAAGCTGAGCTGGTGGCCCAGTTCGGCTTCAGCCGAATGACCATCAATCGCGCGCTGCGCGAGCTGACGGACGAAGGCCTGCTGGTCAGGTTGCAAGGGGTGGGAACCTTTGTCGCCGAGCCGAAAGGGCAGTCGGCGCTGTTCGAGGTGCGCAGTATTGCCGCAGAAATTGTCGCCCGTCACCATCAGCACCGCTGTGAGGTACTCCTGCTTGAGGAGACCCGGGCGGATCATATTCAGGCGACGGCGCTCAGCGTCCCGGAAGGCACCCGCATTTTTCACTCGCTGATGGTGCATTACGAAAACGAGGTGCCGGTGCAAATCGAAGATCGCTGCGTCAATGCCGCAGTGGTCCCGGACTATCTGCATCAGGACTACACCGCCACCACGCCCCATGATTACTTGTCGCTGATCGCGCCGTTAACTGAAGGTGAACACATTGTTGAAGCGGTGCAGGCCACGGCGGAAGAGTGCGCGCTGCTGCATATTCACGCCCACGATCCGTGCCTGCTGATCCGTCGCCGCACCTGGTCGACAACCCACATCGTCTCCCACGCGCGCCTGCTGTTCCCCGGTAGCCGATATCGTCTGCAGGGGCGCTTTGGCTCCTGATCCACGCTGGCGTCAGCAAAACGTGATTGCTGACGCAATATAACAAAATTGTATCATTTCTGTTAAATCCTGGCTTGCGCATGCTTGTATAGACAAGTATATGTATCTACGTAAACAACGTTCATTGTCAGGAGAAACCCCGATGTCGCAAAGCAAATATCGCCAGCTGGACGTCCGTGCGCCAAGAGGCACGACGCTGACCGCGAAGAGCTGGCTGACCGAAGCCCCGCTGCGTATGTTAATGAATAACCTTGATCCCGATGTCGCCGAAAACCCGCACGAGCTGGTGGTCTATGGCGGTATTGGTCGCGCAGCGCGCAACTGGGAATGCTATGACGCTATCGTGAAGGCGCTGAAGAACCTGGAAAGCGATGAAACCCTGCTGGTGCAGTCCGGGAAGCCGGTGGGTGTATTCAAAACCCATGAAAACTCACCGCGCGTGCTGATCGCCAACTCCAACCTGGTCCCGCACTGGGCCACCTGGGAACACTTTAACGAGCTGGATGCCAAAGGGCTGGCGATGTACGGCCAGATGACCGCCGGCAGCTGGATCTACATCGGCAGCCAGGGCATCGTGCAGGGTACCTACGAAACCTTCGTCGAAGCCGGTCGCCAGCACTACCAGGGCAGCCTGAAAGGCCGCTGGGTATTAACCGCCGGTCTGGGCGGCATGGGCGGCGCGCAGCCGCTGGCCGCGACGCTGGCCGGCGCCTGCTCGCTGAATATCGAATGTCAGCAGAGCCGCATCGATTTCCGTCTGCGTACCCGCTACGTGGATGAGCAAGCCACCTCGCTGGATGACGCCCTGGCGCGCATCAAAAAATACACCGCCGAAGGGCGGGCCATCTCTATCGCGCTGTGCGGCAACGCCGCGGAGATCGTACCGGAGCTGGTGAAGCGCGGCGTGCGCCCAGATATGGTCACCGACCAGACCAGCGCCCACGACCCGCTGCATGGCTATCTGCCGAAAGGCTGGAGCTGGGAAGAGTATCAGCAGAAAGCCGAATCCGACCCGCAGGGCACTATTCTGGCGGCGAAACGCTCGATGGCCGATCACGTGCAGGCGATGCTGGCCTTCCATGAGATGGGGGTCCCAACCTTCGACTACGGCAACAACATCCGCCAGATGGCGCAGGAAGTGGGCGTCAGCAACGCCTTCGATTTCCCGGGCTTCGTGCCGGCCTATATCCGCCCGCTGTTCTGCCGCGGTATCGGCCCGTTCCGCTGGGTAGCGCTGTCCGGCGATCCGCAGGATATCTACAAAACCGACGCGAAAGTGAAAGAGATCATTAAAGATGATCAGCATCTGCACCACTGGCTGGATATGGCGCGCGAGCGCATCAGCTTCCAGGGACTGCCGGCGCGTATCTGCTGGGTCGGTCTGGAGTGGCGGCAAAAGCTCGGTCTGGCGTTTAACGAAATGGTGCGCAGCGGCGAAGTCTCCGCGCCGATCGTCATTGGCCGGGATCACCTTGACTCCGGCTCCGTCGCCAGCCCGAACCGCGAAACCGAAGCGATGCGCGATGGTTCTGATGCGGTCTCCGACTGGCCGCTGCTCAACGCCCTGCTCAATACCGCCAGCGGCGCGACCTGGGTGTCGCTGCACCACGGCGGCGGGGTAGGCATGGGCTTCTCGCAACACTCCGGGATGGTTATCGTCTGCGATGGTACCGATGAAGCGGCGGCGCGTATCGCCCGCGTCCTGCACAACGACCCGGCCACCGGCGTGATGCGTCATGCCGACGCGGGTTACGATATCGCCATTGAATGCGCGGCGGAACAGGGTCTGAATCTTCCGATGGTTGCGGCAACGCAGGGGAACGCTAAATGAAATCTTTAACGCTAATTCCGGGGCAACTGAGCCTGTCGCAGCTCCGCGACGTTTACAGCCACCCGCTGAACATTACCCTTGATAGCAGCGCGTTTGCGGCCATTGATGAGAGCGTGGCCTGCGTTAACGCCATCCTCGCCGAAGGGCGGACCGCCTACGGCATCAACACCGGTTTTGGCCTGCTGGCGCAGACCCGTATCTCGACGGAAGATCTGGAGAACCTGCAGCGTTCGCTGGTGCTATCCCACGCGGCGGGCGTTGGCGAGCCGCTGGACGATGATCTGGCGCGGCTGATTATGGTGCTGAAGATTAACAGCCTGTCCCGCGGTTTCTCCGGGATCCGCCTGAGCGTGATCCAGGCGCTGATTGGCCTGGTGAATGCCGGTGTGACGCCGTGGATCCCGGCCAAAGGCTCCGTCGGCGCCTCCGGCGACCTCGCGCCGCTGGCGCATATGTCGCTGACCCTGATCGGAGAAGGTAAAGCGCGGGTACGCGGCGGCGACTGGCTGCCGGCCACCGAAGCGCTGCGTCAGGTGGGGCTGGAGCCGATTACCCTGGCGGCGAAAGAGGGGCTGGCGCTACTCAACGGCACCCAGGCCTCGACCGCTTTTGCCCTGCGCGGTCTGTTCGAAGCCGAGGATCTGTTCGCCTCCGCGGTCGTCTGCGGGGCGTTAACCACCGAAGCGGCGCTGGGCTCACGTCGTCCGTTTGATGCGCGCATCCATGAAGTGCGCGGCCAGCGCGGGCAGATTGATGCGGCGGCGTTGTATCGCCATCTGCTGACCGAAGATAGCGCGATCTCGCAGTCGCACCATAACTGCAGCAAGGTGCAGGACCCGTACTCCCTGCGCTGCCAGCCGCAGGTGATGGGCGCCTGCCTGACGCAGATCCGCCAGGCGGCTGAGGTGCTGCTGGCTGAAGCCAACGCGGTCTCCGATAACCCGCTGGTCTTTGCCGCTGAAAATGACGTCATCTCCGGCGGTAACTTCCATGCCGAACCGGTGGCGATGGCCGCGGATAATATCGCGCTGGCGATCGCCGAAATCGGCTCGCTCTCCGAGCGCCGCATCGCGCTGATGATGGACAGCCATATGTCGCAGCTGCCGCCGTTCCTCGTCAAAAATGGCGGCGTCAACTCCGGGTTTATGATTGCCCAGGTCACGGCGGCGGCGTTAGCCAGTGAAAACAAAGCGCTGTCGCACCCGCATAGCGTTGACAGCCTGCCCACCTCTGCCAACCAGGAAGACCACGTCTCGATGGCGCCGGCGGCCGGTCGCCGCCTGTGGGCGATGGCCGAGAACACCCGCGGGGTGCTGGCCGTTGAGTGGCTGGCGGCGGCGCAGGGGCTGGATATGCGCGAAGGACTGACCACCAGTCCGCTGCTGGAAGAGGCGCGTCACTTGCTGCGCGAACGCGTGCCGCACTATACGCAGGATCGCTACTTCGCCCCGGATATCGATAACGCCATTGCGCTTCTGGCGGCCCGTCACCTGACGCGTCTGCTGCCTGCCGTACTGCATTAATCACCGTTGTTCTCTGTACCCGCGTCGGGGGAAGTCATTCCCCCGACCGCCCTACACCGCATATTTGTCGTCATATAAAAAAATCAGGACACCTGTATATGCAACAACAACACAAGCCACATCTGCTGCGCGGGCTCAATGCCCGACACATTCGGTTTATTGCGCTCGGCTCCGCTATCGGCACCGGGCTGTTCTATGGCTCGGCCTCAGCCATCAAAGCGGCGGGCCCGGCGGTGCTGCTGGCCTATCTGATTGGCGGCGCGGCGGTGTTTATCGTCATGCGCGCGCTGGGCGAGATGGCGGTGCGCAACCCGGTTTCCGGCTCCTTCGGCAGCTATGCCCGCCAGTATCTCGGGCCGCTGGCCGGGTTTATTACCGGCTGGACCTACACCTTTGAAATGGTGATCGTCGCCCTGGCCGACGTCACCGCCTTCGGCATCTATATGGGATTGTGGTACCCCGATGTGCCGCGCTGGATCTGGATCCTCAGCATCATCTTCTTTATCGGCGCGATGAACCTGTGCAACGTGCGGGTATTTGGCGAGATGGAGTTCTGGCTGTCTCTGGTGAAGGTGGTGGCGATTATCGCCATGATGCTGGCGGGGGCGGGGATCATCTTCTTTGGCTTTGGCCACAGCTTCCCGGCCACCGGGCTGGAAAACCTCTGGAGCCACGGCGGCTTTGCCCCTAACGGCTGGCAGGGCGTTATCGCCTCGCTTGGCATCGTGATGTTCGCCTTCGGCGGGGTGGAGATTATCGGCGTCACCGCCGCGGAAGCGAAGGATCCTAAGAAGGTGATCCCGCAGGCCATCAATACCATTCCGCTGCGCATTATCCTGTTCTACGTCTGCACCCTGGCGGTACTGATGGCGATCTTCCCGTGGAACAGCTTTGGCGAACAGGGGAGTCCGTTTGTGCTTATTTTCGACGGTCTGGGGATCCCGGCGGCGGCGACCATCCTTAACATCATCGTGATCAGCGCCAGCATCTCGGCGATTAACAGCGATATTTTTGGCGCCGGACGCATGATGTACGGCATGTCGAAAGAGGGGCTGGCGCCGAAAAGCTTCCAGCGCATCGCCAGCAACGGTGTGCCATGGATGACGGTGGTGGTCATGGGCGGCGCGCTGCTGGCGGCGGTGGTATTGAACTACCTGATCCCCGAGCAGGTATTTGTGCTAATTGCTTCGCTGGCGGCATTCGCCACGGTATGGGTGTGGCTGATGATTCTGCTATCCCATTTTGCCATGCGCCGCGGTTTGTCTGCCGAAGAGCGCAGCCAGATCGCCTTTCCCATTCCGTTCTGGCCGGTTGCGCCGCTGTTGACGCTGCTGTTTATGGGGCTGGTCATCGCCGTATTAGGGATGTTTGCCGAAACGCGGATGGCGCTGATCGCCGGCCTGGTCTGGCTCGGGCTGCTGACGGTGGTGTGGTATGCGCGGGTGCGTAAAACGGCGCTGCAGGTAGCCACTGAACAGTAAGATCAATTTCCCCGGTGGCGCTGCGCTTACCGGGGCTACAAATGGCACGGACCGTAGGCCGGGCAAGGCGTCAGCCGCCGCCCGGCATAAAAGCGGCTCCGTGCCCGCGGCAATCGCCCGGCGGCGCTGCGCTTGCGCGGGCCTGGGGGTATTGTAGATACTGCTATCGGCTTGTAACGGTTTTAATCCGGTAAAAACAGTTGTTTTGTATTAATTCCGAGCACATTGCGCTCCCGAAATGTCTTCTACGTTATGTTACTCATGGCGCAGGGAGCGCACAGGGGGCGGCCAGTCGCCGCCGCCCCCTGTACCCCCGGGCTTCGGCCAGCAACATCGCCACTGCGTGGTGCCTTCGACTTATCCCTGCAGACTTCGGGTCGGGCCGAGGCAGCGTCCTTGCAAAACACGGCCCTCAGCCCGCATTCATGCGGGCTGCCCCGGCCTTCCGGGAACGTCTCAGCGATGTTGCGGCCGCCAGCCCCGGCAGTTTCAGCGGCCCCATGTTCGGCGGCGATTCACATACTGGGTCTGGACCCCGTAGGCCGGGTAAGGCGTCAGCCGCCACCCGGCAAAATAACCGCGCAATAGCACCGTAGGCCGGGCAAGGCGTCAGCCGCCGCCCGGCATAAAAGCGGCTCCGTACCCGCGGCAATCGCCCGGCGGCGCTGCGCTAGCATGGGCCTGGGGGTAGTGTAGGTCGGGTAAGCGCAGCGCCACCCGAAAACAAATGGCGCCGCGGGTAGCCCGGATAAGGCGCAAGCCGCTATCCGGGGAAGATTAACTGAACAGGGCGGTGATGGAGGCGCTGGCGAGGGAATGGAAATGGACGTTAAAGCCGACCATCGCGCCGCTGGCCTCAGCATCCACCTCAATTTTCTCGACGTCCAGGGCGTGGACGGTGAAGATATAGCGGTGGGTTTCGCCCTTCGGCGGCGCCGCGCCGCCGTAGCCTGCCTTACCAAAATCGGTGCGGGTCTGAACGGCCTCTTCCGGCAGCTCCGCCTGACCGGAACCGGCCCCTTGCGGCAGGACGCGGGTATCGGCCGGCAGGTTAGCGACCACCCAGTGCCACCAGCCGGAGCCGGTCGGCGCATCCGGATCGTAGCAGGTCACCACAAAGCTTTTGGTTCCCGCGGGCACATCATCCCACATCAGATGCGGCGAAATATTGTCGCCATCGTAGCCCATGCCGTTGAAGACGTGACGATTAGGCAGCTTACCGCCGTCCTGGAGATCGTGACTGATCAGTTTCATGCTTCATCCTCATTGATAATGCGCTGATTAACAAAGAAGTGTAGCCTTCCCGACGACGCAATTCCGCTATTTATTCGCTAAAAAATGTTTCGTCCTGCACTGCCTGGTTGACCGCACGGGTCAGGCGGGTCAGCTGCTCGGGCGTGATGATGTACGGCGGCATCAGATAAATCAGCCGGCCAAACGGACGGATCCAGACTCCCTGCTCGACGAAAAAGCGCTGCAGGGCGGCCATGTTGACCGGGCGACGGGTTTCAACCACGCCAATAGCGCCCAGCACGCGGACGTCTGCGACCAGCGCGGATCCCCGCGCCGGGGCCAGCTCGGCCTGCAGCTGGGCTTCAATCGCCGCCACCTGCGGCTGCCATTCGCCGCTCTCCAGCAGGCGCAGGCTTTCGCCGGCCACCGCGCAGGCCAGCGGATTGCCCATAAAGGTGGGGCCGTGCATAAAGCAACCGGCTTCGCCATTGCTAATGGTTTCAGCAACCGTTCGGGTGGTGATGGCGGCGGAAAGGGTCATGGTGCCGCCGGTCAGCGCTTTGCCCAGACACAGAATGTCGGCGGTAATCCCGGCGTGTTCACAAGCGAACAGCTTGCCGGTGCGGCCAAAGCCGGTGGCAATCTCATCGGCGATCAGCAGTATCCCTTCCCGGTCGCACATTTTACGCACCCGCTTCAGCCACTCCGGATGGTACATCCGCATGCCGCCCGCCCCCTGGACGATAGGTTCGAGGATCACCGCGGCGATTTCGTGACGATGCGCGGCCATCAGGCGGGCAAACGGTACCATATCCATCTCGTCCCACTCGCCGTCAAAGCGGCTTTGCGGCGCGGGGGCGAACAGGTTATCCGGCAGGTAGCCCTGCCACAGGCTGTGCATCGAGTTCTGCGGATCGCAGACCGACATCGCTCCGAAGGTATCCCCGTGATAGCCGTTGCGGAAGGTCAGAAAACGACGACGTGGTTCGCCTTTAGCCTGCCAGTACTGCAGCGCCATTTTCATCGCCACCTCTACCGCCACTGAACCGGAGTCGGCGAGGAAAACGTACTCCAGCGAGGCCGGGGTCATCGCCACCAGCTGACGGCATAGCGCAACTGCCGGCGGATGGGTGATCCCGCCGAACATCACGTGCGACATTTGGTCAATTTGTCCCTTCAGCGCCGCATTGAGGCGTGGGTGATTGTAGCCGTGGATCGCCGCCCACCAGGAAGACATACCGTCAACCAACTGTTCGCCGCCGGCGAGGGACAGCTCGCAACCGTGGGCGGATACCACCGGGTAGACCGGCAGGGGGGAAGTCATAGAGGTGTAGGGGTGCCAGATGTGGCGCCGATCGAAAGTGAGATCGTCCAGTGTCATAAGCGACTTGTAAACCATTTTGAAAACATTTAGGTTTACAAGTCTACACTGAACTTACTTACAATGAAACGTACACAAAATATTTCGCGCAGCATCGAGGCGGCAAGCGAGAACATCCCCAGGAGCATAGTTCACTATGTGACTGGGAGGCGCGAGTGCCGCCAACAAAGAGGCTGTGTGAAATAGGAAGTGTACGACCTTTTGGAGAGGAAAATGGCTCACCAACCTCGCTGGACAATGTCGCAAGTAACGGAATTATTTAATAAACCGCTGATCGATCTGCTATTCGAAGCGCAGCAAATCCATCGTCAACACTTTGATCCGCGCCAGGTGCAGGTCAGCACCCTGCTGTCGATCAAAACCGGCGCCTGCCCGGAAGATTGTAAATATTGCCCGCAGAGCGCACGCTACAAAACCGGCCTCGAAGCCGAGCGCCTGATGGAGGTTGAGCAGGTGCTGGAATCAGCGCGCCAGGCGAAAAACGCCGGCTCCACCCGCTTCTGCATGGGCGCGGCGTGGAAAAACCCCAATGACCGCGATATGCCTTACCTGGAGCAGATGGTGAAAGGGGTGAAGGCGCTGGGGCTGGAGTCCTGTATGACGCTCGGCACCCTGACCGACAGTCAGGCACAGCGCCTGGCCGAAGCGGGCCTCGATTACTACAACCACAACCTTGATACTTCGCCGGAATTTTACGGCAACATCATCACCACCCGTACCTACCAGGAGCGCCTGGATACGCTGGACAAAGTGCGTGATGCTGGGATCAAAGTCTGCTCCGGCGGCATCGTCGGACTGGGAGAGAGCGTAAAAGATCGCGCCGGACTGCTGCTGCAACTGGCTAATCTGCCGACGCCGCCGGAGAGCGTGCCGATCAACATGTTGGTGAAGGTCAAGGGCACGCCGCTGGCGGATAACGACGACGTCGACGCTTTCGATTTCATCCGCACTATCGCCATCGCGCGCATCATGATGCCCACCTCCTACGTGCGTCTCTCCGCCGGCCGCGAGCAGATGAACGAGCAGACCCAGGCGATGTGCTTTATGGCCGGGGCGAACTCGATTTTCTACGGCTGCAAGCTGCTGACCACGCCGAACCCGGAAGAGGACAAAGACCTGCAGCTGTTCCGCAAGCTGGGGATCAACCCGCAGCAGACGGCGGTGCTGGAAGGCGACAATGAGCAGCAGCAACGTCTGGAGCAGGCCTTACTCACCCCGGACACTGAGGAATATTACAACGCGGCGGCGCTATGAGCTGGCAGCAGCGAATCGATCGGGCGCTGGACGAGCGGCGGGCGGCGGAAGCTTTTCGCCGCCGCCTGCCGGTGACGCACGGCGCCGGGCGCTGGCTGGAGCGGGAAGGGGAGCGCTGGCTTAACTTCTCCAGCAATGACTATCTGGGCCTGAGTCAGCATCCGGCGATTATCGCCGCCTGGCAACAGGGGGCCACGCGCTATGGCGTCGGCGCCGGCGGCTCTGGCCACGTGAGCGGCTATAGCGAAGCCCACCGCGCGCTGGAAGAGGCGCTCGCCGACTGGCTGGGCTATCCGTGCGCATTGCTGTTTATCTCCGGCTTTGCCGCGAATCAGGCACTGATCGCCGCCCTGGTGGAGAAAGACGATCGGATTGTCGCCGACCGCCTGAGCCACGCCTCTCTGCTGGAGGCGGCGAGCCTCAGCCCGGCGCAGCTGCGGCGCTTTACCCACAACGATCCGCAGCAGCTCGCGCAACTGCTGGCTAAGCCGCTGGCGGGCGAACAGTTGGCGGTCACTGAAGGCATTTTCAGCATGGACGGCGACAGCGCGCCGCTGGCGGCCATTCACGCCGCGACGCAGGCCGCAGGGGCAGTGTTGCTGGTGGATGACGCTCACGGTGTTGGCGTGGTCGGCGACGAAGGACGCGGGAGCTGCGCCGCGCAGGCGGTGCGCCCTGAGCTGCTGGTGGTTACCTTCGGCAAGGCCTTCGGCGTCAGCGGCGCGGCGGTGCTGTGCGACGAAGCAATGGCCGATTATCTGCTGCAGTTTGCCCGTCATCTGATCTACAGCACCGCGATGCCGCCCGCCCAGGCGGTGGCGCTGAGGGCTGCCCTGGGGATCATTCGCAGCGATGAAGGGCAGCAGCGTCGCGACATCCTGGCCGCCCGCATCCGTCAGTTCCGTGAGGGGATGGGCGAGGTGTCGCTGGGGTTGACCGACTCCGTCAGCGCGATCCAGCCGCTGATCGTTGGCGACAACGCCCGGGCGCTGAACCTGGCCTGCCGTCTACGCGACGCGGGCTGCTGGGCAACGGCGATCCGTCCGCCGACGGTGCCGGTCGGCAGCGCGCGTTTGCGCCTGACCCTGACAGCCGCCCATCATGCTGAAGACATTAACCGTTTACTGGAGGTGCTGCATGGCCACAGTGAATAAGCAGGCGGTGGCCGCGGCGTTTGGCCGGGCGGCCAGCGGCTATACGCAACATGATGAACTGCAGCGGCGCTGCGCCGATCTACTGCTGCGCCAGCTGGCGCGCCGCGATTTTGCGCAGGTGCTGGATGCCGGCTGCGGCCCCGGCAGTATGAGTCGCTATTGGCGTGAGGCGGGCAGCGTGGTGACCGCGCTGGATCTCTCCGCCGGGATGCTCGCCCAGGCGCAGCGTAACGACGCCGCGCAGCATTATCTGCTGGGGGATATTGAGGCGCTGCCGCTGCCGGACGCCTGCGTCGATCTGGCGTGGAGCAATCTGGCGGTGCAGTGGTGCGACGATCTACGGGCGGCAATTGGCGAGCTGTACCGGGTGGCGCGTCCCGGCGGCAGAGTGGCGTTTAGCACGCTGCTCGCCGACTCGCTGCCGGAGCTCAATCAGGCGTGGCAGGCCATCGACGACCGGCCGCATGCCAACCGTTTCCTTAGCGAAGCGGCGGTGCGCGCGGCGCTTAGCGGCCTGCGCGCGACCGGCGAGGTTCATCAGATTAGCCTGCCGTTCGCCGATGCGCTGAGCGCTATGCGCTCGCTGAAGGGCATCGGCGCCACCCATTTGCACCAGGGGCGGACCGCCGCCCCGCTTGGCCGCGGCAAACTGCGCGAGCTGCAGCTGGCCTGGCCGCAGCGGCAGGGCATCTGCCCGCTGACGTATTCTCTTTTTACAGGAGTCATTGAGCGTGACTAAACGTTTTTTTGTCACCGGGACCGATACTGAAGTCGGTAAAACCATCGCCAGCAGCGCCCTGCTGCAGGCGGCTAATCTGCTGGGTTTTCACACTGCCGGCTATAAGCCGGTGGCCTCCGGTAGCGAGCTTACCGGCGATGGGCTGCGTAATGAAGATGCGCTGGCGCTGCAGCGTCATAGTCGGGTCGCGTTGCGTTACGACCAGGTGAACCCCTATACCTTCGCCGAGCCGACCTCTCCGCACATCATCAGCGCCGACGAAGGGCGGCCGATCGCCGCGGCCAGGCTCTCCAGCGGGCTGCGTGAGCTGGAAGGTCTCGCCGACTGGGTGTTGGTGGAAGGCGCCGGCGGCTGGTTTACGCCGCTCTCGGATTCCCTGACCTTCGCCGACTGGGCGCAGGCGGAACAGCTGCCGGTCATTCTGGTGGTGGGCGTTAAGCTCGGCTGTATCAACCACGCAATGCTTACCGCTCAGGCGGTACGCCAGGCGGGACTACCGCTGGCGGGGTGGATCGCCAATGACGTACATCCGCCGGGCAAGCGCCACGCCGAATATCTGGCGACGCTGAAAAACCGACTGGCCGCGCCGTTCCTCGGCGAAATACCGTGGCTTGCCGACATCGCGCAGCGCGACGATCTCGGCCAGTATCTGGACCTCAGGGCGCTGGATCCGGCGTTATCCACTGCGCCAGCAGCGGCTCATCCAGCGCCATAATATCGCCTTCGGCGACGTTACGGCCCCGGTGCAAGACACAGAAGCGATCCGCCACCCGGCGGATAAAGGGCAGGTGCTGCTCGGCGAGCAGCACCGTCAGGCCGATATCGCGATTTAACCGCAACAGCAGATCCGCCAGCTTTTGCAGGCAGCGCGGCCCTCTGCCGCGCGAGGGTTCATCAAGGATCAGCAGCCGCGGCTGGACGATCAGCGCCCTGGCCAGCGCCAGCTGGTACTGATCGTCGTCGCTCAGCGAGGCGCCTTTGCGCTGCCGTAGGGCATAGAGCTCGGGAAAATGCTCATAAATCTCGCCGCCGCTGGCGTTAGCCCCGGGTTTCCCGGCCGCCAGGGCGATGTGCAGGTTCTCTTCCACGCTGAGTTGGGAAAAAATGCGTTTATCTTGTGGCACGTAGCCGATACCAATGGCGCTGCGCGATTGAGCGGACAGGGGGGTGAGATCCTGCGGCGGGGCGCCAATGTCATGCCAGGTCATCCGGCCGCTGGCCACCGGCAGGTGGCCAGCAATGCAGTTAACCAGGGTGGTTTTTCCCATGCCCTCGCGTCCCAGTACGCCAATGCACTCTCCCGGGCGTAGTACAAGATCGACATTCCACAGCGAATGCTGGTTGCCGTAAAAGTGATTTACTGCCTGTAAATTCAACATGGACGTTTTCTCCTTATCCTGGCGTCAGGGCGACAGAAAGATGCTGCAAAACTCTTGCCAGGAAAAAGAACGCTCGGAAAAAAGCGCTAAACGCCGATACCATCGGGCCTCGTCAGCGCCGGGGCTGCACTTTTCCGGTGCCCGACGCTAAAGGGTGGTGCAAAAAGCAGCAAAAATCGAGCGGCTTTAAGCGGATAGTTATCAAAAATAGTTCGATAAAAATTTTTCGCCACGCGGTTGACCGCAAAAGGCGGCAGGCGCCGGGCGGCGGTGGTCTTGGGCTGCGGACAGTTATCCACTATTCCTGTGGATAACCTTGTGTATTAGAGTTAGAAAACCTGCGGTAAGCTAGAGCGTACGCGGCTTGCGGCTGAATTGGCGCGAAAGGCGTCTTTTCGTTAAAGCACTTTAATATCAGCTTGTTAGATAAAATCAATGGGTGTAAGAAAAGCGTCATCTGCTGCCATAAAAGTTTCACCCGTCCGCTTGACAAATGTTAAAAGGTAAAATTTTCTGGGGATAACCCTGGCGGCCGGAGGATTATTCCGTCTGACGCGCGTTTTGCACCCAGCTTGCCGGCCAATAAGACCCTTTTGTGGCGTTATCATAAGTACGCACTGTTTAAATATCCAGTATAATTTATTGGCAAAAAACGGCCCGGGGGGTAGAATTAAACACCGGCCGCTAATTCTTTTTTCAGGTTCTGATTGATGAGTAAATCGTTTGTACTGCATTCCGCCTTTCGCCCCTCCGGAGACCAACCGGAAGCCATCCGCCGCCTGGAAGAGGGGCTGGAGGATGGGCTTGCGCATCAGACGCTACTGGGGGTTACCGGCTCCGGTAAAACCTTTACCATCGCCAACGTGATTGCCGACCTGCAGCGGCCGACGATGGTGCTGGCGCCAAACAAAACCCTGGCGGCTCAGCTCTACGGCGAGATGAAAGAGTTTTTCCCGGAGAATGCCGTCGAGTATTTCGTCTCCTACTACGATTACTATCAGCCGGAAGCCTACGTTCCCAGCTCAGATACCTTCATTGAGAAGGACGCCTCGGTTAACGAACATATTGAGCAGATGCGTCTGTCGGCCACCAAAGCGCTGCTCGAGCGGCGCGACGTAGTGGTGGTGGCGTCAGTCTCGGCGATCTACGGCCTCGGCGACCCGGACCTGTATCTGAAAATGATGTTGCATCTGACGGTCGGTATGCTGATTGACCAGCGAGCGATCCTGCGTCGTCTGGCCGAACTGCAGTATACCCGCAACGATCAGGCCTTCCAGCGCGGCACTTTTCGCGTGCGCGGCGAGGTGATCGACGTCTTCCCAGCGGAATCCGACGATATCGCCCTGCGCATTGAGCTGTTTGACGAAGAGGTCGAGCGTCTGTCGCTGTTCGACCCGCTCACCGGCCACGTCGAAGGGACGGTGCCGCGCTATACCATTTATCCCAAGACCCACTACGTAACGCCGCGGGAGCGCATCGTCCAGGCGATGGAAGAGATCAAGCTGGAGCTGGCGGAGCGGCGCAAGGTGCTGCTGGCCAACAACAAGCTGCTGGAAGAGCAGCGCTTAACCCAGCGTACCCAGTTTGACCTCGAAATGATGAACGAGCTGGGTTACTGCTCGGGCATTGAAAACTACTCGCGCTTTCTCTCCGGGCGCGGGCCCGGCGAGCCGCCGCCGACCCTGTTCGACTATCTGCCGGCGGATGGCCTGCTGGTGATTGACGAATCCCACGTCACGGTGCCGCAGATCGGCGGTATGTACCGGGGCGACCGGGCGCGCAAAGAGACGCTGGTGGAATACGGTTTCCGCCTGCCGTCGGCGCTGGATAACCGACCGATGAAGTTTGAAGAATTCGAAGCGCTGGCACCGCAAACCATCTATGTGTCGGCGACCCCGGGCGCCTATGAGCTGGATAAATCCGGCGGCGAGGTTGTGGATCAGGTGGTGCGGCCGACCGGTCTGCTTGACCCAATCATCGAAGTGCGCCCGGTGGCGACCCAGGTCGACGATCTGCTGTCAGAGATCCGCCTGCGCACGGCCATCAACGAGCGCGTGCTGGTCACCACTCTCACCAAGCGGATGGCGGAGGACTTAACCGAGTACCTTGAGGAGCACGGCGAGCGCGTGCGCTATCTGCACTCGGATATCGACACCGTCGAGCGCATGGAAATCATCCGCGACCTGCGTCTTGGCGAGTTTGACGTGCTGGTGGGGATCAACCTGCTGCGTGAGGGGCTGGATATGCCTGAGGTGTCGTTGGTGGCGATCCTGGATGCGGATAAAGAGGGCTTCCTGCGTTCTGAACGCTCGCTGATCCAGACCATCGGCCGCGCGGCGCGCAACGTCAACGGCAAGGCCATCCTCTACGGCGATAAGATCACCCCCTCCATGGCCAAAGCCATTGGCGAGACCGAGCGTCGACGGGAGAAACAGCAGCGCTACAACGAAGAGCACGGCATCGTGCCGCAGGGGCTCAATAAGAAAGTGGTGGATATCCTGCAGCTGGGCCAGGGCCTGGCGAAAACCAAAGCCAAAGGGCGCGGTAAAGCGAAGGTCGTTGAGCCTGCCGGGCTTAGCGCTGTGGATATGACGCCAAAAGCGCTGCAGCAGAAAATCCACGAGCTGGAAGGGCAGATGATGCAGCACGCGCAGAACCTCGAGTTTGAGGAGGCGGCGCAAATACGCGACCAGCTGCATCAGCTGCGCGAGCTGTTTATCGCCGCCTCCTGATTCTGGGCGCAGACTGGCGGAGTGGACGTGCGGGGTATAGTGAAGGCGCGCTTCTCTTATCGTCCTGCTTGCCAGATAACAAACATTTGAGAAGAAAAAAGGCCGCGTTGCGGCCTTCTTAATGTTTGCTTAATCTCGCCAGGCGACACTATCTTCAACCTGATGAGGATAGCGCCCATGCAAAAAATTAACTTCCGTGAATATCTGGCGGTCGCCACCGCCCTGGTCATTATTGTTGCCTTCTTCCATCAATGGGTGCTGACGTTCTGACCCCCGCGCTGCGGGAATAGCACCCACGCGCGGACCCCTGGCCCTGGCTGTCGGTTATGCAAAAAAAACTGGGCGTCATGCAGCTGAGCGATGCGCGTGACGATGCTCAGTCCGAGGCCAATGCCGCCGTAGCGACTGTCCATGCGCACGAAGGCTTTACTGAGTTCGCCGCTTTTCGCCTCATCGATCCCCGGCCCTTCATCTTCCACCGCCATCACCGGCATCAGGCCTGCTTTCACCGACACGCGGATCGTCGACCCTTCAGGGCTGTAGCGGTGAGCATTCTCCACCAGATTGCGCAGGATCACGCGGATTAACGTCGCATCGCCAGAGACGACGGTCTCGTTTTCGATATCCGTCAGCAGCAGCCGCTGCTGACGCTGCGCCAGCATAGCCTCCAGTTCGTCCTGCAGCGGTTTTACCACGTCATCCAGCAACAGCACCTGCTGGTAGCTGCCGGCGGAAAAGGACTGGCCGACGCGCGCCAGCTGCAGCAGCTGGGAAATGCTGGTGGTCATCTGATCGAGACGCTGGATCAGCGGGTCGACGCCCATGCCATGCACTTTCGCCAGCAGCTCAAGGTGCAGCCGCAGCCCGGCCAGCGGGGTGCGTAGCTCATGCGCCACGTCGGCGGTAAACAGCCGCTCGCGGTCGAGGGTCAGATTGAGGCGGGAAACCAACTGATTCAGGGCGGTGGTTACCGCCGTGACTTCGGGCACCGATTCGCTGAGTACGATAGGGGTGAGGTTGTCCGGCGTGCGGTTCTCCAGTTCGCTTTGCAGACGTGAAAGCGGGCGGGTGATCTTGCGCACCGCCAGCATGCTGATATACAGCGCCAGGCCAACGATCAGCAGGCTCGGCACCAGCAGGCTGGCAACCGCTTCCCGTACCTCATGCTCCACATGTTTCTGGTTGTTGTGCCCTTCGATAGCGCTGGCCACCAGCAGCTGGATCTGCTCTTTGCTCTCATGCCATAGCCAGAAGACGCTTATCAGCTGGCAGACCACCAGGATGGCGCCGATGGTCAGCAGCAGCCGGTGGCGCATGGTCCAGGTTTCAGTTGCAAACAGAGCCATGGTCTATTCCGTGTCGATGTTGTTAGCCAGCATATAGCCAAAGCCCCGGACGGTGCGGATCCGCGATTTGCCAATCTTTTCGCGTAGGTTGTGAATATGCACTTCCAGGGTATTGGTCGCCGGCTCGTTGTCCCAGCTGTAAATGTCGTTGTAGAGGATCTCGCGATGCACCGGGCTACCGGCTTTCATCATCAGCCGCGACAGCAGGGCATACTCTTTCGGCGTAAGATCCAGCGCCGTTTCACCCAGCCACACCAGGCGGCGAGTGACGTTAAGGCGCAGATTGCCGACGCTGATTTCATTATCGCCCTGGTTGTTATGCCGGCGGAGCAGGGCGCGAATGCGCGCATTGAGTTCCTCCAGGGCAAAGGGTTTTACCAGGTAGTCATCCGCCCCGGTATCGAGACCGCTAATGCGATCCTCAAGCGTATCGCGGGCGGTGAGGATCAGCACCGGCTGGGTCATTTTCTCCCGCCGCATGCGGGAGAGAAAATGCAGCCCGTCTTCATCCGGCAGGCCGAGGTCGAGTACGATCAGGCTGTAGTGATTGCTGGCCAGCGATAGCGCGGCTTCGTGCGCGGTGGAGACGCCGTCGCACACGTATCCTTCACTTTGCATCGCCAGAATTAACCCCTGCAACAGCAGCGCATCGTCTTCAATGACTAAGATTTTCATCAACCAGCCTCTCTACATGGCGTTAAGATATCATCTGCCGCCTGGTACTCGCGGGTGCTGACGCCGAGCAGGCCGAGCAGGGTGGAGAACAGATTATCCTGCGAGTAATTCTCTTTTTGCGCCCGCTGCTGCAGACAGTGCGCGGAAATACCGTAGCGCTGCTGGTAGTCGGCGGAGAGCCACAGCGCCATCGGCACATGTTTCTGCGTATCCGGCGCGATGGAATACGGCAGACCATGCAAATAGACGCCATCTTCTCCCAGCGATTCGCCGTGGTCGGACAAATAAACCAGACTAGTGGTAAATTTATCCTGTTTAGATTGCAGTAGTTTTATCGCTTTATCAACGACATAGTCGACATAAAGGATGGTGTTGTCATAGGTATTGGTCAACTGCTCCCGGGTACAGCCCTGGATCTCATTGGTGTCGCAGGTCGGCGTGAATTTGCGAAACGCCGCTGGATAGCGATTGTAGTACGTCGGACCGTGGCTGCCGATGGTATGCAGCACAATAATGCCATCCTGTTGCAGGTTATCGATATAGCTGTCGAGATTATGGAACAGGACGTCATCGTAGCACTCGCCATCGATGCACTGCCCGATGAGCTTCAGGTCGGTGACGTTCTGGTGTGGTACCCGGTCGCAGGCGCCTTTGCAGCCGCCGTCATTATCGTTCCACAGTACCTGGATCCCTGCGCGCTGTAGAATATCTAGGACGCCTTCCTGATGGTGCGCCAGCTCTTCGTCATAATGCGCGCGCGGCATATTGGAGAACATGCACGGCACGGAAACTGCGGTTGCCGTGCCGCAGGAAGTGGTATGCGGAAAATAGATCACGCCGTCCTGCCGCATCAGCGGGTTGGTGTCGCGCGAATAGCCGCCCAGTGAGAAGTTATCCGCTCGCGAAGTCTCGCCGAGCACGACGATCGTCAGGTTCTTACGGGGAGCGTTATGCATCACCGCTTTCTGCGTGGCATCTTCGCCAATCTTCACCAGCGGCAGGTTGTCCATCCGATGATGAGCATACCAGGAGTTCACGGCCACAATGCTGTTGGAAGGGCTCAGGGATTTCACCAGCTCTTTGTTGTTACGGAACACCGAGGCGTAATCTTTGTAGAACAGCGCGGCCACCAGAATAATCAGCAGCGCCGAAACGGCGATATTGAGCAGGCGCATCGCCGCGCCGCGCCACCGCGTGGCGGGCTTACGGATTTTCACCCACCAGGCGATGAATACCGCCAAAACCCCGGAAAGGCCGAGGACGGCAATCATTTCGCCGGAGAGTAGAGCAAAGCTTTCCGCCGGAGTGGTGTCGAGGATATTGGTGATCATGCTGCGGTCGATCACCACGCCAAAGTTCCAGATGAAGTATTGCGCCGAGGCGCTGAGCAGAATGAACAGGCTAATCACCAGCCGGTCCAGCTTCAGGAACGAGGCGAGAGTGGTGAGGATATTCATCACGCTAATGGCCACGATCGGCATACTGAGGAATACCAGCCAGTTATGCAGGCTATTTACCGGCAGTAACGGGAAAACCTGGCGATAAAAAGCCAGGTTGAGACAGATACCGATATAGCAAGCAAAGAGAATCAGATAAGTCGTGCGGCTGAGCACCGGCCGACGCAGAGTCAATAACGACATAATGCACACCCACAGAAAAAGATGAGGGTATAGTGCCAGCCCTATTTTAAGACAACCTTAAGATTTTAAGGTGCGCCGAAGAGGGCCGCCTCCGGCGCGCAGGATCAGCCCGGCAGCTGGATCGCTTTCTCCAGCGCCCCGCGAAGCAGCGCCCGGTCATGACGATAGGGAACGTCGCTGGCCTCCAGCGGCGTCTGGATCACCAACCGGTCGTCGATGCCGCTGATATCGGCTTTTGGACCGGCGATCACCGCATCCACCACCCGTTTGCCTACATAGCGCTCCATAATCGCGATGCGCTCCGCCAGCGACAGCCTCGCGGCCGGGCTATGCTCTTTGCCGAGGTTATCGATAAAAACCATCGGCGCCGGGGTGCGGCGCAACGCCTGGGCCATCTCGTCGAGCAACAGGATCGGCAGCAGGCTGGTGTAAAAACTGCCCGGCCCAATGAGGATCAAATCGGCTTCGGCGATAGCCTCTACCGCCTCGCGGGTGGCCGGTACCGGCGGGGTGAGCATCAGCTCCTGCGGCACATTATCAAGCTGATCAATATTCACTTCGCCATAAACTTCATGGCCTTCATGATCGAGCGCCATCAAATCCACCGGTTGTTCTGACATCGGGATCAGGAAAGCGTCCACTTTCAGCAGGTTTCTGATCAAATTGATCGCCTCTAACGGCCGCACGCTCAGGTGATCCAGCGCCTTTAACATCAAATTTCCGAGGTTATGTCCGGAAAGCTCGCCGTTACCGCCAAAACGATACTCAAACATCGCCGACGCTACGCTCGGCTCGGCAATTAACTGGTTGATGCAATTGCGCATATCGCCCCAGGCAATGCCACCTTCCGAACGACGGATCCGCCCGGTGGAACCCCCGTTATCGGTGGTGGTGACAATGCCGGTCAGCCGTGAACCGAGCGAGGAGAGGGAGGACATCACCCGGCCCAAACCATGCCCGCCGCCGAGCGCTACCACCCGATCGAGGTCAGCGAATGTACGATTGCGCATAGAAATTCCTTATTTCACATAAACGGCCACACACTACCCGATCTACCCCTAAAAGACGATGGGAGGAGCCCGACAAACTGACCGACATCAAGGCAAAAAAATGATTTATGGCTATTCTGTAGCGAAAATGCACGAAGATAGCGATATGTATAAAATTATATAGCGAAATCGCCAATGGCGAAACTGCCTGTAACGCGCTACTATCGACATAACCTGTTAACACTCTAGCCTCTTCGCCTGTGTCAAAAGATATGGCGATTTGGCCGCGACGCCGCCGGTTGTCGCCAGGGCGTGGAAAGAAATGACCGCGTCTCCCGTATTTGGAAAGGTGTATATGGCCTCACAGCTTACCGATGCATTCGCGCGTAAGTTTTATTACCTGCGTCTGTCGATTACCGATGTGTGCAACTTCCGTTGCACCTACTGCCTGCCGAACGGTTATAAGCCCGGCGCCGTCAATAACAATGGCTTTCTCAGCGTAGACGAAGTACGCCGGGTTACGCGCGCTTTCTCTGCGCTGGGCACCGAAAAAGTTCGCCTCACCGGTGGGGAACCCTCCCTGCGCCGCGACTTCACCGAGATCATTGCCGCCGTGCGTGAAAACCCGGCGATCCGTCAGATTGCGGTCACTACCAACGGTTACCGCCTGGCGCGCGATGTCGAACGCTGGCGCGATGCCGGCCTGACGGCGATTAACGTCAGCGTTGATAGCCTCGACGCCCGCCAGTTCCATGCCATCACCGGCCAGGACAAGTTCCACCAGGTGATGGACGGCATTGACGCCGCCTTCGCCGCCGGCTTTGACAAGGTAAAGGTGAATACCGTGCTGATGCGTGATGTTAACCATCACCAGCTCGATACCTTCCTCGCGTGGATCCAACCCCGTCGTATCCAGCTGCGCTTTATTGAGCTGATGGAAACCGGTGAAGGCAGCGACCTGTTCCGCCGTCACCATCTCTCCGGCATGGTGCTGCGCGATGAACTGCTGCGCCGCGGCTGGATCCATCAGATCCGCCAGCGCAGCGATGGCCCGGCGCAGGTCTTTTGTCACCCGGACTACGCCGGCGAGATCGGCCTCATCATGCCGTATGAAAAAGACTTCTGCGCCACCTGCAATCGGCTGCGCGTCTCGTCCGTTGGCAAACTGCACCTGTGCCTGTTTGGCGAAGGCGGCGTCGACCTGCGCGACCTGATGGCCGAAGACCAGCAGCAGGCCGCGCTGGAGGCGCGGATCGCCGAAGCCTTAACCCATAAAAAGCAGACCCATTTCCTGCATCAGGGCAACACCGGTATTACGCAGAACCTGTCCTATATTGGCGGTTAATCGTTTTCGAAAGGAGCATTCAGATGAGCCAGGCTAGCGCTGAGTTTATCCCGACCCGTATTGCTATTCTTACCGTTTCCAGCCGTCGCGGCGAAGAGGACGACACTTCCGGTCACTGGCTGCGCGAGGCGGCGCAGGAGGCGGGGCACCAAGTCGTCGAGAAGGCGATCGTCAAAGAGAATCGCTACGCCATCCGCGCTCAGGTATCGGCGTGGATAGCCAGCGATAACGTCCAGGTGGTGCTGATCACCGGCGGCACCGGTTTTACCGACGGCGATCAGGCGCCGGAAGCGCTGCTGCCGCTGTTTGACCGTGAGGTCGAAGGCTTTGGCGAAGTGTTCCGCATGCTGTCCTTCGAAGAGATCGGCACCTCGACGCTGCAGTCCCGGGCCGTGGCCGGCGTCGCCAACCGCACGCTGATTTTCGCCATGCCGGGCTCAACCAAAGCCTGCCGTACGGCGTGGGACAACATCATCGCCCCGCAGCTTGATGCCCGCACCCGTCCCTGTAACTTCATTCCACACCTGAAGAAATAATCTATGTCACAACTGACCCATATTAACGCCGCGGGTGAAGCCCATATGGTCGATGTCTCCGGCAAAGCGGAAACGGTGCGCGAAGCGCGCGCCGAGGCTTACGTTGAAATGCAGGCGACGACCCTGGCGATGATTATCGACGGCAGCCACCACAAAGGCGATGTGTTCGCCACCGCGCGTATCGCCGGGATCCAGGCGGCAAAACGTACCTGGGAGCTGATCCCGCTGTGTCATCCGCTGATGCTCAGCAAAGTGGAAGTCAATCTGCAGGCGCAGCCGGAACATAACCGGGTGCGCATTGAATCGCTCTGCCGACTCACCGGGAAAACCGGCGTCGAGATGGAAGCATTGACCGCCGCCTCGGTTGCCGCGCTGACCATTTACGATATGTGCAAAGCGGTGCAGAAGGATATGGTGATTGGCCCGGTGCGCCTGCTGGCGAAAAGCGGCGGCAAGTCCGGCGATTTTAAGGTGGGTGAATGCCATGATTAAGGTTCTGTTTTTTGCCCAGGTGCGCGAGCTGGTCGGTACCGATTCGCTGACCCTTGATGCCAGCGAACTGGCGACTGTCGAAGCGGTTCGTCAGCAGCTTGCCGCCCGCGGCGATCGCTGGGCGCTGGCCCTGGAGGAGGGCAAGCTGCTGGCGGCGGTTAACCAGACGCTAACCTCTTTCGAACATCCAGTGGCCAGCGGCGACGAAGTGGCGTTCTTCCCACCGGTAACGGGGGGCTGACATGACGCAAACCCGTATCGTGGTCAGCCCGGCGCGCTTTAGCGTCAGTGAGGAATATCCCTGGCTGGCGGAACGCGATGAAGACGGCGCGGTGGTCACCTTCACCGGTAAAGTGCGTAACCACAACCTCGGCGACAGCGTGAAGGCGCTGACCCTCGAGCACTATCCGGGGATGACTGAAAAATCGCTGGCGGAAATTGTCGAGCTGGCGCGCGAGCGCTGGCCGCTGGGCCGGGTGACGGTTATCCATCGCATCGGCGAAATGTGGCCGGGGGAAGAGATTGTGTTTGTCGGCGTCACCAGCGCTCACCGCGGCAGCGCCTTCGCCGCCGGCGAGTTTATTATGGATTACCTGAAAACCCGCGCGCCGTTCTGGAAGCGTGAAGCGACGCCGGATGGCGAACGCTGGGTCGACGCCCGCGACAGCGATCGCCAGGCGGCAGAGCGCTGGTAGTGTGATACGCTTACAGGGTGAAACTTTGTTAATCAGGAGAGAGTCATGGACAGATATCCGCGTTCCGATTCAATAGTGCAGGGCCGTACCGGCCTGCAGACTTACATGGCGCAGGTGTACGGCTGGATGACGGTCGGCCTGCTGCTGACGGCGTTTATCGCGTGGTTTGCAGCGAATACTCCGGCAGTGATGATGTTCGTCTTTTCGAGCAAAATCACTTTCTTCGGGCTGATTATTGCCCAGCTGGCGCTGGTGTTTGTGCTGTCGGGAATGGTGCAACGGCTGAGCGCCGGGATGGCCACCACGCTGTTTATGCTCTATTCGGCGCTGACCGGACTGACGCTATCGAGCATTTTTATCGCCTATACCTATTCATCGATCGCCAGCACCTTTGTGGTCACCGGCGGGATGTTTGGGGCGATGAGCCTGTATGGTTACACCACGAAGCGCGATCTGAGCGGCTTCGGCAGCATGCTGTTTATGGGGCTGATTGGCATCGTGCTGGCGTCGCTGGTCAACCTGTGGCTGAAGAGCGAGGCGCTGATGTGGGCTGTGACCTACATTGGGGTGGTGCTGTTTGTCGGCCTGACGGCGTATGACACCCAGAAGCTGAAAAACATCGGCGAGCAGATTGATACCCGCGACAGCGCCACGCTGCGTAAATACTCGATCCTTGGCGCCTTAACGCTGTATCTGGACTTCATCAACCTGTTCCTGATGCTGCTGCGTATTATGGGCAACCGCCGCTAACCTCTTTATATCAAGGGGTTGCATCTCCGAACGCCCGGCAAGCGCAGCGCCGCCGGGCGAGATATCAGGTACGGTACCCGTGGTATTGCCGGGCGGCGGCTGCGCCTTACCCGGCCTACAGGCTCACACTCCGCAGGCCCGCGCAAGCGTAGCGCCGCCGGGCGATGGCATCAGGCACGGTACCCTTGATTTTGCCGGGTGGCGGCTGCGCCTTACCCGGCCTACAGGATCCTCTCACAGGCTCACACTCCGTAGGCCCGCGCAAGCGCATGGACTGCACCCCAAAAGTTGGACACCCAACTGAGTAAGGTGCAATTTTATGGCTAAACCAAAGTATTCCCCTGAAACAAAACTGGCTGTGGTTAATCATTATTTGTCCGGTAAAGACGGAGAACAGAGTACAGCCGACCTTTTTGGTATTGAAAGAACATCTGTCCGTCGCTGGGTCAGGGCATGGCAGTTCCACGGTGCAGAAGGCCTGACTGCAAAAAATAATCATTATTCCGATGAATTTAAACTCGTGGTCGTCCGGGCGGTTATCAGTGACCGCCTGACGATGCGTGAAGCGGCTGCCCGGTTTAACCTCTCCGCAGAAATACTTGTCCGGCGCTGGCTCGACGTGTACAACGATGCCGGAGCGGAAGGTCTTTTAAACATGCAATGCGGACGGCCCGGACAAATGACAAAGCCAAAAAATATCCCACCACTGACAGATAAAGAGCTGGAAAAACTCTCCCCCGAAGAGCTCAGGGCCGAACTGCGTTATCTGCGGGCAGAGAATGCCTATCTAAAAAAGTTGAAAGCCTTGGTTCAGAGCGAAAAAAATGGCAAAAAGCCCTGATAATCAGTGAACTAAGGCATGAACACGCTCTGCGGGACCTTCTGCGGGCGGCCGGTATGTCCCGTAGCACGTGGTATTACAATATGAATGCACTGAAGCAAGGGGACAGGTATGCGGGTCTTAAAGAGAACATCAGGAAGATATACCACTATCACAAAGGTCGTTATGGCTACCGCAGGATCACGCTCGCACTGAGAAAACAGGGGCTGCGGATAAACCATAAAACAGTGCAGCGGCTGATGGCAGAACTGTCACTCCGGTCTGTGATAAGGGCGAAAAAATATCGTGCCTGGAAAGGGAGAACGGGCGAGGCCGCGCCCAATATCCTGAGCCGGAACTTCGGTGCGTCAAAAGCCAACGAAAAATGGGTAACAGATGTGACAGAGTTCCCGGTACAGGGAAAAAAGCTTTACCTGTCGTCAGTTCTCGATCTGTTTAACCGGGAGGTTATCGCCTACAGCCTGTCGGAAAGGCCGGTGATGGAGATGGTGAATACGATGCTGGACGGTGCGTTCCCGAAGCTCAGACCGGGAGATGCTCCGCTGCTGCACTCGGATCAGGGCTGGCATTACAGGATGAGGAGCTATCAGGAACGTTTAAAGGCGCATGGGATGACGCAGAGTATGTCGCGTAAAGGAAACTGCCTGGATAATGCAGTGATGGAAAACTTCTTCGGGACCCTGAAATCGGAGTGTTTTTATCTGAGGGAGTTCAGGAGTGTCAGTGCGCTAAGAAAAGCCGTAGAGGACTATATCCATTACTACAACAACGAGCGGATAAGCCTGAAATTAAAAGGTCTGAGTCCGGTAGAGTACCGAACCCAGGCTCTGAGAGCCGCTTAATATGAACCATCCAACTTTATGGGGTCAGTCCAGCAGCGCCGCCGGGCGAGATATCAGGTACGGTACCCGTGGTATTGCCGGGTGGCGGCTGCGCCTTACCCGGCCTACAGGATCCTCTCACAGGCTCACACCCCGCAGGCCCGCGCAAGCGCAGCGCGACCTGGCCGTTTCATTCGCGGGCCAGTTTGCGCTGGTTCTTTTGCCGCAGCTTTTTCGCCCGGCTCTCCAGCAGCAGATAGGCCACCGTCGCCAGCAGCAATGGCAGGAAATAATAGAGCGCGCGCCAGGCGAGCAGGGCGGCAATGATCGCGCCCTTCGAAATATCTTCCCCGGAGAGCATGGCGATAAACACCGCCTCCAGCACGCCGATCCCAGCCGGAATATGGATAATCACCCCGGCGATACTGCTCACCAGCAGCACCCCTAATACCAGAAAATAGTTAATCTCGCTGCCCAACAGCAGCCAGATTATCGCCCCCATCGCCATCCAGTTCGCCGCCGAGAGCCCCATCTGCAGCAGCGCGAAGCGCCAGGAGGGCAGCACCAGCCGCTGGCCTTTAATCGTCAGGTGACGGCGTTTGGCGAACGCGCAGCCGAACAGATAGCAAAGCGTAAGGATCAGCATCACCCCGCCGATAATGCGCAGAGTGGTCTGGCTGATGTACCAGTGCGGCGGCAGCTTCACCAGATCTGCCGTGAATATCACCCCGCCCAGCAGAATATAGCCCAACCAGTTGGTGGTAATGCTTAAGGAAAAAATACGGGTGATGGTGCTGCCGTTCAGCCCCAGCCGCGAGTACAGCCGGTAGCGCATACCGATCCCGCCGACCCAGGTGCTGAGGGTCAGGTTGAAGGCGTAGCAGATAAACGACACCAGCATGACCTGGCGTTTCGCCAGCTTGTGCCCGCAATAGGCCCGACCGAGCAGATCGTAGCAGCCGTAAATGAGGTAGCTGACGATAACCAGCGCAATGGCGCTAAACAAGGCCAGCCGATCGTAGCCGCGGATCACCTTCCACACGTCCTGCCAGTCGACTTTTTGCGCGTAGATCACCAACAGGACGATGACGGCGATAAAAAAGAGCACGGTCAGCACTCTTTTCGCCATCCGCCAGCGGGGATGTGATTTGCTCATAGTGGATTATCCCTGGCTGGAGACTCGACGCGGTCCTGAGTTTCAATTTCCGGCTGGACCGGCGGGCTGACTCTGGCCAGCCGCGGGGTATGAGCCGGTAGCCAGCCGACCCATGCCGGGAAGTGGCGCAGAAAGTGGAAAGCCATCACGCTGACGCCCAGCCGCCACCAGTTGCGTTTCGGCAGCATCGTTTTATCGATCCGCTGGCAATCCCGGGCGATAAGCCCGTTGAGATTATCGCGCAGCGTCTGGTTAAACACCCGATCGTGGATGATCAGATTGGCTTCCAGATTCAGCGACAGGCTAAGCGGATCCAGGTTGCTTGACCCAACGGTGGCCCAGTGGTCGTCTGCCAGAGCGACCTTGCCATGCAGCGGGCGACGGCGATATTCGTAAATCTGCACCCCACCCTTAACGAGATAGTGATAGAGCAGGTGGGCGCCAAACTTCACAATGGGAATATCCGGTTCGCCCTGCACGATCAGCTTAACCCGTACTCCGCGCCGCGCGGCATTGCGCATCGCATGCAGCAGGCGGTAGCCGGGGAAAAAATAGGCGTTAGCGATAATCACTTCCCGGCGGGCGCTGGTCAGCATCTTCAGGTAGTGGCGTTCAATATCGTCGCGGTGTTCCTGGTTGTCGCGCCAGACGAACAGCGCCTGCGCCTCGCCGGGGGTCTGGTTAATCTCCGGCTGGTGGCGACGACGTCGCCACCAGCGGCGGGCGGTTTCGCTGTTGGGCAGGTTTTCCAGCTCGAATTGCAGGATGTCGAGCACCACCGGCCCTTCGACCTGCACCGCATAATCCTGCTTCGCCTCCGGACCGTAGTCGCTCATATGTTCGGCGGAGTAGTTAATACCGCCGACAAAGGCGGTGGTGTCGTCGATTACCACGATTTTACGGTGCATGCGACGGAACAGATTGGTGCGCATCCCCATCAGCTTAGGACGCGGATCGTAGTAGCGGAAAATCACACCAGCGGCGGTGAGCTCGCCGACAAATTCATCGCTGAGATCCGGGGAACCATAGCCGTCGAGGAGCACCTCCACCTGGATGCCGCGGCGGGCAGCCTCGAGCAGGACCGCGTGCAGCCGCCGGCCTACCTCATCTTCAAACCAGATAAAGGATTCGAGGATCACCCGCCGGCTGGCGCGACCGATGGCCGCAAACAGCGCCGGATAGTACTGGTCGCCATTCTCCAGTAGCGTAATGCGGTTGCCTTCCTGCCAACGACATTTCACAAATGTATCTCCACGCTAAGGGGTGCATGATCGGACAGATGCCGCCATTGTTTAAGGGCCAGCGCCTTCGGGCGACTGGCGTGGGCGTTCTTGACGTAAATGCGGTCGAGGCGCAACAGCGGAAAACTGACCGGAAAGGTGCGCGCCGGCCGTCCGCGGGCGCGGGTAAAGATCTCTTCCAGCCCGGCCTGGGCTTTTAACGGCTGGTTAGCCTGCTGACGCCAGTCGTTAAAATCGCCAGCCACCACCACCGGCTCGCCCGCGGGCAGGGTATTGACCCACTCCGCCAGCATGGTCAACTGCGCCTGCCGTTGGTCGGCGCGTAGACCGAGATGGACGCAAATCACGTGAATAGTTATCCCGCTCCGCGGCGGCACGATGCGGCAGTACAGCAGGCCGCGCTTCTCCCCGTTGCCGACCGAGATATCGCGATTTTCGTAGTATTCAATGGGAAAGCGCGACAGCACGGCGTTGCCGTGGTGGCCTTCCGGATAAACCGCATTGCGCCCGTAGGCGTAGTCGCTCCACATGGTGTCGGCGAGAAATTCATAATGGGTCGTATCCGGCCAGTTTTCGATGTGCAGCGGATGTACCTCATGAGCGCCCATCACCTCCTGCAGGCAAACAATATCCGCGCTAACGCTGCGCACGGCGTCGCGCAGTTCGGGCAAAATAAAACGCCGATTAAACGCCGTAAAGCCTTTATGGGTGTTAATTGTCAGCACGTTCAACGAAAATCCCGCCGTTGGCTCAGCCATAATTCTCCAGTAAATGTCACTTTCCTGAATAAAATAGTGTAGTAGACGTCACAAAAAGATGCGGTGTTACGGAATTTTCCGTAAAGTGCGGTACTCTGAGTAGCAGAGAAAAATCCTTCAGGAGAGAAGCCATGAAGTGGCAACAACGTGTACGCGTCGCAACGGGTCTTAGTTGCTGGCAGATTATGTTGCATCTACTGGTCGTGGCAGTACTGGTGATGGGTTGGATGAGCGGCGCGCTGGTGCGCGTCGGATTGGGACTGTGCGTCCTCTACAGCGTCACGCTGCTGGCGATGCTGTTTTTACAGCGTCACCATGAGGCGCGCTGGCGCGATGTGGGAGACTTCCTTGAGGAGCTCACCACGACCTGGTACTTCGGCGCGGCCATGATAGCGCTGTGGCTGCTGTCGCGCGTGCTGCACAACAACCTGCTGCTGGCCCTCGCCGGGCTGGTGATACTGGCAGGCCCGGCGGTGGTCTCGCTGCTGGCGAAAGATAAGAGCCGTTACCCTAAAGCGTTCGGGCTACAACAAGGCGGCAACGCAGCGAATCCCCAGAAGCATAGATAACTATGTGACTGGGGTGAGTAAGGAAAGCCAACGCCGTTGTAGTTTGAACGATGACGGGTATTACGCAATCTTCCTTCGGAACATCGCATACGCCGCTGAGCCGGTGGTGGCCGCTATGACCAGTAGCGGCCACAAACTTCCCCACACAATCTCCAGACTCGCATCCTTCAGATAAATTTGCTTGGTGATATCGGTAAAGTGGCGGATGGGATTTATCCAGGTCAGATCCTGCAGCCACTGCGGCATGTTTTCCACTGGTGAGACGTACCCCGACAGGAGAATAGCCGGCATCATAAAGACGAACACGCCGATAAACGCCTGCTGCTGGGTGGCGCACAGCGACGAAATCAATAAGCCAAAGCCCACCAGCGATAGACCGTAAATCACCATGGTGAAATAGAACAGCAGCAGCGAGCCGGCAAACGGGATCTGATAGGCCCAGATACCAATCGCCAGCACGATAGTTGCCTGCAGGGTGGCGACGATCAGCGCCGGCACCGCCTTGCCGACGAAAATTTGCCAGGTGGCGAGGGGGGAGACCAGCAGCTGGTCAAGGGTGCCCTGCTCGCGCTCGCGAGCCACCGACAGCGAGGTGACGATCATCACCCCGATGGTAGTGATCATGGCGATAAGCGACGGCACCACGAACCATTTATAGTCGAGATTCGGGTTGTACCAGTTGCGCACCACCAGCTCGCTGTTGTTCGGCTTCGCTTTACCCTCCAGCAGCTCCTGCTGATAGTTTTTCACAATCTGTTGCAGATAGTTGGCGGCGATTTGCGCGCTGTTGGAGTTGCGTCCGTCGAGCAGAAGCTGCAGCGGGGCGGTTTGATAGTTATCCAGATTGCGCGAGAAATCGGCCGGGAAGCGCACCACCAGCAGAGCTTTTTGTTCATCGATGGTCGGCTGGATCGCCTGCGGGCTTTGCAGCAGCAGGACGTGGGTAAAGGCTTTGGCGCGGGCAAAGCGCTGAGTGAGTTCCACCGCGTGGCGACCGCTGTCCTCGTTGTAGATAGCGATGGTGGCGTTGGTCACCTCCAGCGTCGCGGCAAAGGGAAACAGCAGCACCTGAATCAGCACCGGCATGATTAAAATCGCCCGCGTCTGCGGCTCGCGCAGCAGCGACTGCAGCTCTTTGCGGATTAATGTCCATAAACGGTGAAACATAATAGCTCCTTTGGCCCATTCAACCACGCCGGGCGGCACTGCGTTTGCCCGGCCTACGGGATCGGCGAACCGTATAATCGATGTTGGTTAAACCGTAGGCCCGGTCGGCGCAGCGCCACCGGACAAAACCTAATCCAGACGCCGTTTGGTTTTCAGCCACGTCAGACCGATAAACATCACCGCCGACGCAATCAAAAACAGCACGTTGACCAGCAGCACCACCGGAATATTGCCCGCCAGAAACAGGCTTTGCAGAGTACTAACGAAATAGCGCGCCGGGATCACATAGGTCACCGCGCGGATCACCGCCGGCATACTGTCTATCTGGAAAATAAACCCGGACAGCATAATCGACGGTAAAAAGGCGGCGTTCAGCGCCACCTGCGCGGCGTTAAACTGGTTGCGGGTAATGGTTGAGATCAGCAGCCCCATCCCCAGGGTGCTGAGCAAAAACAGACTGGTAATGACAAACAGGATCGGCAGCGAGCCGCGATAGGGCACGCCGAGAATAAATACCGACACCAGCATACACAGCAGCATCGCCAGCATGCCGAGGAAATAGTAGGGAATAAGCTTGCACAGCAGCAGTTCGGCGCGGGTGATCTCCGTCGACAGCAGCGCCTCCATGGTGCCGCGCTCCCATTCGCGGGCCACCACCAGCGAGGTCAGTATGGCGCCGACCACGGTCATGATGATGGTGATCGCCCCGGGGATAATAAAGTGCTGGCTAATAGCCGCCGGGTTAAACCAGTAGCGCATCTGCACGTCGATCAGCGGTTCAAAGGTTTCGCCGCGGTCTTCCGCCCGCTGCTGCTGCCAGATTTGCCAAATACCTTCCACATAGCCCTGAGCGAAGTTGGCGGTATTGGGCTCGCTGCCGTCGGTGATGAGCTGCAGCGGTGCGTCGGCGCCGGGGCGGGCCATCTGGCGGTCGAAATCCACCGGAATGACCACCATGGCGCGGATGCGCCCGGCCTGCATCATCTCAATCAGCTGCCTGCGGCTGTCGCTGACGGTGGCATCGATATAGGGCGAGCCGGTCATGGTATGGACGAAATCCAGCGCCTCTTCGCTCTGCTGCTCAAGCAATACGCCGACCCGCAGCCTGCTGGAGTCGAGGTTAATGCCGTAGCCGAAGATAAACAGCAGCAGCAGGGGGATCACCACCGCGATCAGCCAACTGCTGGGATCGCGCACAATCTGCCGGGTCTCTTTGACGCACAGGGCGCGGACCCGCCGCCAGGAGAGAATGCTATTGCCCATGGCTATTCTCCTTGTCCCAGCGGTTAATCAGGGTAATAAACGCCTGCTCCATGGTCGGGTCCGTCTGGCTGTCGTCCGCCGCCTGGGCCTTCAGCGCATCCGGGGTCCCGCTGGCGATAAGCTTGCCGTGATAGACCAGCCCGATGCGGTCGCAGTATTCCGCCTCATCCATAAAGTGGGTGGTGACCATTACCGTCACGCCTTTATCAACCATGCTATTAATATGTAGCCAGAACTCGCGGCGGGTGAGGGGGTCGACGCCGGAGGTGGGTTCATCGAGAAACAGAATATCGGGTTCATGCATCAGGGAGCAGGCCAGCGCCAGCCGCTGCTTGTAGCCGAGCGGCAGCTCGTCGGCGGCGTGGCGGGCGATACTTTCCAGGCCAAAGGCATCGCTCATCCGGGCGATTTTTTCATTTTGCGCCCGGCCGCGCAGGCCATAGACGCCGGAGAAAAAGCGCAGGTTTTGCTCGACGCTGAGGTTGCCGTACAGCGAAAATTTTTGCGCCATATAGCCCAGATGCTGGCGCGCCTTGCCAGAGCTGACCTTGAGATCCATTCCCAGCACCAGCGCTTTGCCGGAGGTGGGCACCAGCAGGCCGCACATCATTTTGAAGGTGGTGGATTTCCCGGCGCCGTTGGGGCCGAGCAGGCCGAAAATTTCACCGCGCTTAACCTGGAAATCGACATGGTCGGTAGCGGCGAAATCACCAAACTTTTTCGTTAACGACTGGGCTTCAATGACCGTTTCCTCTTTGCTGCCGTCAACGCGATGGATAATCGCCCCCAACGGCGATTCAGCGGTCCCGGCGCCGCCGAGCAGGTCGATAAACGCATCTTCAAAGCGCGGCGCGGTGTCGGCCACCTGCAGCGGCGGCATGTCGCCATGCTGCTGGACTTCCTCAATGCGCGCGTCCTTTTTCAGGATCAGACGCACCGATTTGCCCTGGATCACCCCGTCGCTAACCTGCGGCAGCTTCAGCGCCCGCTGCAGCAGGCGGCGGTTGTTCTCCTGCGGGCTGGAGACCAGAAAGCTGCGCCCGGCCATGGTTTGCGTCAGCGCCGTCGGCTCCCCTTGATAGAGCAGTTTGCCTTCGTTCATCAGCAGCACATCGCGACACTGCTCGGCTTCATCGAGATAGGAGGTGCTCCACAGGATCAGCATGCCGTCGCCGGCCAGCTCGTGCACCATCTGCCATAGCTCGCGGCGCGAGATAGGGTCGACGCCGACGCCGGGCTCATCGAGCAGCAGTACTTTCGGATCGCCCACCAGGGTACAGGCGAGGCCCAGCTTTTGCTTCATCCCGCCGGAAAGCTTGTCTGCCAGCCGTTCGGTGAATGGACCAAGGGAGGTGAACTCCAGCAGGCGGTCGAAAATTTTCTTCCGCGCCTCGCCGGTGACGCTGCGCAGGTCGGCGTACAGGGTCAGGTTTTCCATCACCGTCAGATCTTCATACAGGCCGAACTTCTGCGGCATATAGCCGAGCACCGCGTGCAGGGCGCTGTCGTCTTTTAGCGGGTCGAAGCCTATCACGCTGGCGCGGCCCTCATCAGGCTTGAGCAATCCGGCGAGCATTCGCATCAGGGTGGTTTTCCCCGCGCCGTCGGGCCCCACCAGCCCGGTGACGTAGCCGGCGCGGATCGTGCAGGTGAGCGGCGCTACCGCTGGCCTGTCCATACCGGGAAAACGGCGGCTCAGGCCGTTTAAGGCGATGACGGTCTCACTCATGTCCGTTCCCGTGGCTAAAGGAGATGGTCACCGGCATTCCCTGGCGCAGCGCGCCGTCGGCATCAGTCACCACAATGCGCAGACGGTAGACCAGATCGGTGCGCAGATCCGGGGTCTCGACGGTCTTCGGCGTGAATTCAGCGCTCGGCGAGACAAAACCGATTTTGCCGTGATAGGGCTTATCCGGCCGGCTGTCGGTATAGAGCAGCACTTCTTGTCCCGGCTGCGCCTGGCCGAGATTTTTCTCGTCAACATAGGCGCGGACCCACACCGGATGCGTTAACGACAGCGTCAGTACGGTACCGCCGGCGTTGAGCATAGTGCCGGGCTCGACGGCGCGGGTCATCAGCGTACCGTCAGAAGGGGCGGTGAGCACGGTATCGTGCAGGTCCAGTTTGGCCTGGGCCAGCGCCGCCTGCGCCTGTTCCAGACTGGCTTTGGCCTGGGCAATCTCCTGCGGGCGGTTACCGGCGCGATACTGACGCAGCTTATCCTGCGCCGATTTGAGCGTTGCCTGCGCCTGATCGCGCGAGGAGCGGGCATTCTCCAGATCGTTGGCGGAAATGGCGCTGCTGGCGCGCAGCCCGAGCTGGCGCTGATAAAAGTTTTGCGCATAGTCGTAAGCGGCCTGCGCCTGTTTCACCGCCGCCGCGGCCTGGGCAATCTCTTCCGCGCGGTAGCCGGCCATCATCAGGTCATACTGCGCCTGGGCGGTGGAGACATTGGCCTGGGCCTGCAGCAGGGCATTTTCATACGGCGCGCGGTCAAGCTCGCCGAGAGTTTGCCCGGCGCGGATGCTGTCGCCTTCGTCGACGGTCAGCGAGGCCAACCTACCGCCAACGCGGAAGCTCATGTTGACGGTGCGGATATCGACATTGCCATACAGGGTCAGCGGCTGCTGCCGGCTGCTCTGGTACCACCACCAGCCGCCGCCCAGCGCGGCGAGAAGAATCACGATCAGCAGAATGACGACGACGGGTTTTTTCATCAGCCCAAACTCCTTTGCGATAACCCATGCAGGATGAAATCGATATGACAGGTAATGACTTCGAAAATCTGTTCCGTTTTTTGCGCGTCAAACTGCGTCCAGCCGGTGCGCAGCAGGATAGTTTCACGCCCGAGACGGAAAGCGAGCACCTCGCCCAGCAGGGCGTGGGTATGGAGGATCATTTGCGTATCACTGGCTTCGCAGCCGGTCCAGGCGGCAATCAGCCGGGTGAGATAATGGTGCAGGGGGGCAATCACCTGCTGGTGGATCAGATGGTAGGCGGCGGTCGGCGCCAGCTGCTCACGGGAAATGAATTTGCTTAAGTTAACCGTATCGTCCTGGGTGAGCAGCAGGATCATGTTGTGGCAGGCGCTAAGGATGAGGTCGCGGATCGCCTGGCGATCCGGCGCTTCCCCGGCAAGCAGGTGCTCCGCCGCTTCGGCCTGCGGGCGAAAATTGTCGCCGATAAAATCGGCGATCCACTGGGCGCAGGCAAGATACAGATCGTCTTTCGAGCCAAAATAATAGGTGATAGCGGCGATATTCTGCCCGGCCTGGGCGGCGATATCGCGGGTGGTGGCGTGCTGGCCGTACTCGCCAAACTGGGCGATAGCGGCCGCGATAAGCTGATTTTTTGCCTGTTCGCCTTTACTGGTCATCGCGCTCGGTAAAAATTAATCAATCGATTGATTAACTTTAGGCGCCGACTGGCGGTTTGTCCACCAGCCGGGATCAAATATGGAACCCTTCCTCTTTCAGCTCTCCGGCGACCCAGGCGAAGAAACGCTGGACCTTCTCCTTCTGTTCATTAGCGTGGGGGAGGACGAAGTGGTGCGCGCCGACCGGCATGCTCCGCTCGTCGGCAAATACCGGCGTCAGCTGTCCCTGGCGCACGTGTCCGCCGGCCAGCAGATTGCTCTCGAGGATCACGCCCATCCCCATTCTGGCCGCCTCGATGCTCATATATGACCGGTCGAAATTAAAAATGAAGTTTTTATGCCAGCCGCGGACCTTGTGCCACGACAGCCAGTTGCTCCAGTTAATCAAGGTGCTGTCGGAGTGGATCAGATCGCAGGCCAGCAGATCTTCCACAGCCTGCACAGGATGGCTGGCTAAATAAGACGCTGCGCTGTAGGGCAGGACGCGCTCATTTTTAATGGTTCTGACCAGCAACGTCGGCCACTGTGACAGCCCGTGACGAATATCGATATCAATATTATCCCGGGAGAACTGGATGCTTTCGTATGAACAGGTCAGGCTGATTTTTAACGCCGGCCACGCCTGGCGGAATTTATCCAGACGGGGCATCAGCCATAGCAGGCCGAAGCTCGGCGCCGAATGAATGCGTAAATAATCCTGATGGATATCGTTGATCACCTGGCTGGTGGCCTGGCCAATCATATTCAGCGCCCCGGAGACCTCTTTGAGATATTTTTCTCCCACCGCCGTTAACGTGACGCCTTTGCTGCTGCGGGAGAACAGTTTTTTCCCCAGAAAGTGCTCCAGGCTGGCTATCTGATGGCTGACCGCCGAGGCGGTAATATTGAGATTCTCTGCGGCCAGATTAAGGCTGCCGGTAGCGGCGACTTCAATAAAAGCCTGGATATTGCGTAAAGAGGGCATCGGCAGATTTTTATTGGGTAGCGGTTGGCTCATGGCGGCATCCTGCGCGGGGCGCGAATAAAAGAAAATAGCGAACAGCGTGGCGCAGCCGGGATGTACAGCATAGGGAAAAGCGAAAAAACAACGTTAATTTGTGATGGGCTTAACAATTTATCTTGTTAAAAGCGCGCAGGTCAGTAAACGCTAAAAATTTGCGGGAAGTCACTAACTCAATTTTTCTCAATCATAATTGAGGTTTTTTGAATACCGTTTCATTTTGGGGTTGTTATATTCCTCTCACAGGCCTGATAACAAACTGCGATGTGCTTGCATCGCAATTATAAAACACCTAACCACCTGTTTCGCTGGCGAAAAGCATTTATCTCTTGCTCCTGTATGGATAGTAAAACGCGGTGATCCGAAGCGGCAGCTTACAGCGAAGTGGATGAGGTATAAAACGAGGAAACCCTATGTCACGTATAGATACGCTGGTCTGTACTGACGCCAGGAAAACGAAATATCGTTTCGTGGTTTTGACGATGATTTTTCTGGTGTATGCCATCAATTACGCCGACCGAACGAATATTGGCGCGGTACTGCCTTTCATCATTGATGAGTTTCATATCAATAATTTTGAAGCCGGGGCCATCGCCAGTATGTTTTTCCTCGGCTATGCGGTAAGCCAGATCCCGGCCGGCTTTTTCATCGCCAAACGCGGTACCCGGGGGCTGGTATCGCTCTCCATTTTCGGCTTCTCCGCCTTTACCTGGCTGATGGGCACGGTGAGCTCCGTGTTTGGCCTGAAGCTGGTGCGGCTGGGACTGGGGCTGAGCGAAGGGCCTTGCCCGGTGGGGCTGGCTTCCACCATAAATAACTGGTTTCCACCAAAGGAGAAAGCCACGGCAACCGGCGTTTACATCGCGGCGACCATGTTTGCGCCGATTATTGTGCCGCCGCTGGCGGTGTGGATTGCGGTGACCTGGGGCTGGCGGTGGGTCTTTTTCTCCTTCGCGATACCCGGAATTGTGGCGGCCATCGCGTGGTATCTGCTGGTCAAATCCAAGCCTGCTGAGAGCGGATTTGTTTCCCAAAGCGAACTGGCAGAGATTAATGCCGGGCGTGAAAGTCATGATAATAGCGTACGCGAAAATATCTTAATTGCCGAAAGATTCACCTGGCTGGATAAAATCATTCGGGTAAAGAAAATGGCGCCAATTGATACGGCGAAAGGCTTATTCACCTCAAAAAATATTCTCGGTGACTGCCTGGCGTATTTTATGATGGTTAGCGTGCTGTACGGATTATTAACCTGGATCCCCCTGTATTTAGTCAAAGAGCGCGGTTTCGATGTAATGAGTATGGGCTTCGTGGCCAGTATGCCGTGCATCGGCGGCTTTATTGGCGCGATCGGCGGCGGATGGGTTTCGGATAAGCTATTAGGCCGCCGGCGTAAACCCACCATGATGTTCACTGCGGTGTCAACGGTGGTCATGATGCTAATTATGCTGAATATCCCGGCCAGCACCCTGGCAGTTTGTATTGGATTATTCTTTGTCGGCTTTTGTTTAAATATCGGCTGGCCAGCCTTTACCGCGTACGGTATGGCCGTTTCGGATAGCAAAACCTATCCAATCGCCTCTTCCATAATTAATAGCGGCGGCAACCTCGGTGGATTTGTCGCGCCGATGGCGGCTGGTTTCTTGCTTGATAAAACCGGGAGTTTTAATTCTGTATTTACCTATTTTGGTATCTGCGCCGCCATTGGTTTGGTGGTGATTCTTTTCCTCGATGAACCACAATAACGGAAATATATCCTGTTAATTAATATGACGTAATGTCATGGAGTGAAACTATGTTATTAAAAGATAAAGTCGCCATTATTACTGGCGCGGCCTCCGCACGCGGTTTGGGCTTCGCGACTGCGAAATTATTCGCCGAAAACGGCGCGAAAGTGGTCATTATCGACCTCAATGGCGAAGCCAGTAAAACCGCCGCGGCGGCATTAGGCGAAGGCCATCTCGGCCTGGCAGCCAACGTCGCTGATGAAGTGCAGGTGCAGGCGGCCATCGAACAGATCCTGGCGAAATACGGTCGGGTTGATGTACTGGTCAATAACGCCGGGATTACCCAGCCGCTGAAGCTGATGGATATCAAGCGCGCCAACTATGACGCGGTGCTTGATGTTAGCCTGCGCGGCACGCTGCTGATGTCGCAGGCGGTTATCCCCACCATGCGGGCGCAAAAATCCGGCAGCATCGTCTGCATCTCGTCCGTCTCCGCCCAGCGCGGCGGCGGTATTTTCGGCGGACCGCACTACAGCGCGGCAAAAGCCGGGGTGCTGGGTCTGGCGCGGGCGATGGCGCGCGAGCTTGGCCCGGATAACGTCCGCGTTAACTGCATCACCCCGGGGCTGATTCAGACCGACATTACCGCCGGCAAGCTGACTGATGACATGACGGCCAACATTCTTGCCGGCATTCCGATGAACCGCCTTGGCGACGCGATAGACATCGCGCGCGCCGCGCTGTTCCTCGGCAGCGATCTTTCCTCCTACTCCACCGGCATCACCCTGGACGTTAACGGCGGCATGTTAATTCACTAAGCGAGGCAAACAGATGAAGATGACCGAATCACAAAAAGTCGCCGCGGCGGCGTGGCGTATTCGCCGTTACGCCCTGCAAATGGGGGAAGTGCAGGGGCAGGGCTATATCGGCCAGGCGCTGGGCTATGCCGATGTGCTCGCCACCGCCTTCAGCCATGCCATGACCTATCGCCCGGAAGATCCCGAGTGGGAGGGGCGCGATCGCTTCCTGCTCTCTCATGGCCATTACGCTATCGCTTATTATGCCGCGCTGCTGGAGGCGGACATTATCCCGGAAGCCGAACTGGAAACCTACGGCTCCGACGACAGCCGCCTGCCGATGTCCGGCATGGCGACCTACACCCCGGGGATGGAGATGTCCGGCGGCTCGCTGGGGCAGGGGCTGTCTATCGCCGTCGGCATGGCGCTCGGGCTGCGGCAGAAACAGAGTAAGGCCTGGGTCTACAACTCCATGTCCGATGGGGAGCTGGACGAAGGGTCGACCTGGGAGGCGGCGATGTCGGCGGCTCACTATGGCCTGAGCAACCTGATTAACCTTGTCGATGTCAACAAACAGCAGGCTGACGGCGATTCACGCAAAATCCTCGGCTTTGAGCCGCTGCAGGATAAATGGGCCGCCTTCGGCTGGTACGTACAGCGCGTGGACGGTAACGATCTGCCGGCGGTGATGGCCGCCTTTGACAACGCGAAAAGTTATTCCGGCAATCAGCCGCGGGTCATTTTATGCGACACGCTGATGGGCAAAGGGGTGCCGTTCCTCGAAACCCGCGATAAAAACCATTTTATTCGCGTCGATGCCGACGAATGGCAAAAAGCGATCGCGGTGCTGGACGCTAACAAACCGGAAGGAGTGCTGTAATGAGCCAGAGTCAACCCCGTTTAAAAACGTCGGCGATGATCGCCTCGATTGCTGATGAAGGCCAGGCGACCGTCCCTGCGCCCTTCGGCGTCGCGCTGTCAAAACTGGCGGCGCAGCGCCCGGACATCGTCGGCATGACCGCGGACCTGTCAAAATATACCGACCTGCATATTTTCGCCCAGGCCTTCCCGGATCGCTTTTTCCAGATGGGCATGGCCGAACAGCTGCTGATGGCGGCGGCAGGGGGGATGGCGAAGGAGGGATTTATTCCTTTCGCCACCACCTATGCCGCCTTTGCAACCCGTCGCGCCTATGATTTTATTCACCAGGTCATCGCCGAAGAGCATCTGAACGTGAAGATCTGCGCGGCGCTGCCGGGCCTGACGACCGGCTATGGCCCCAGCCATCAGGCCACCGAAGATCTGGCGATCATGCGCGGTATCCCCGGGATGGTTATCGTCGATCCTTGCGATGCGCTGGAGATAGAGCAGGCGGTACCGGCCATTGCCGATCACCAGGGGCCGGTGTATATGCGTCTGCTGCGCGGTAAGGTGCCTCTGGTGCTGGATAAATATGACTATCAGTTCGAACTGGGTAAGGCGAAGCTGCTGGAGGACGGCAACGATGTGCTGATTATCTCCTCCGGGCTGATGACCATGCGCGCGCTGGAGGCGGCTGAAAAGCTGCGGGCCGATAATATCGGCGTGGCGGTCCTGCACGTGCCGACCATCAAACCGCTGGATGAGAAAGCGATTATTGAACAGGCGTCGAAGCCGGGCCGCCTGGTGGTAACTGCGGAGAACCACACCGCGGTCGGCGGCCTGGGGGAAGCGGTGGCCGCGCTGCTGATGCGTAAGGGCGTACGCTGTGAGCTGGATAGCGTGGGGCTGCCCGACGCGTTCCTGTTAGCCGGCGCCCTGCCGACCCTCCACGATCGCTACGGCATCTCCACCGCGAAGATTGTCGAAAAAATTAAGTATCGTCTGCGTTAACCGCACTGCTATGACCCACTGGCCGCTGAGCGCGCTCGGCGGCCTTCTCATGCCCGCCAGCCAGGCGCGGCATTCTTTTGCAGATTTTATGCGGCCTGTCACAAAATCTGCTAGACTGCGCCCCTTCATGGCATTGTGGTTTTTGCCATCTCTTATCGCAATAATCTCCCTGAAAACTACGCCCTTCACCGGGCCGGGGCGGTTCGGAGTTGTTATGTCTTTTGATTCCCTTGGCCTGAATCCCGATATCCTGCGCGCTGTCGCTGAGCAGGGCTACGTTGAGCCGACCCCTATCCAGCAGCAGGCGATCCCGGCGGTACTGCAGGGCCGTGACCTGATGGCTAGCGCCCAGACCGGCACCGGTAAAACGGCGGGCTTTACCCTGCCGCTGCTGCAGCGCCTGATCCAGAATGAGCCGCACGCAAAGGGCCGTCGTCCGGTGCGCGCGCTGATCCTGACCCCGACCCGTGAGCTGGCGGCGCAGGTGGGCGAGAACGTCCGCGATTACAGTAAATACCTAAATATTCGCTCGCTGGTGGTCTTCGGCGGCGTGAGTATCAACCCGCAGATGATGAAGCTGCGCGGCGGCGTCGACATCCTCGTCGCCACCCCGGGCCGTCTGCTGGACCTCGAACATCAGAACGCCGTCAGTCTTGATAAAGTTGAAATCCTCGTGCTGGACGAAGCGGACCGTATGCTGGATATGGGCTTTATCCATGACATCCGTCGCGTACTGGCCAAACTGCCGGCGCGTCGACAGAACCTGCTGTTCTCGGCGACCTTCTCCGACGAGATCAAGGGCCTGGCCGAGAAACTGCTGCACAACCCGCTGGAAGTGGAAGTGGCGCGTCGTAACACCGCGTCCGAGCAGATCACCCAGCACGTCCATTTTGTTGACAAGAACCGCAAGCGTGAACTGCTGTCGCAGCTTATCGGCGAAGGCAACTGGCAGCAGGTGCTGGTGTTTACCCGTACCAAGCATGGCGCCAACCACCTCGCGGAACAGCTCAACAAAGACGGCATCCGCAGCGCGGCGATCCATGGCAACAAGAGCCAGGGAGCGCGTACCCGCGCGCTGGCCGACTTTAAATCCGGCGGCATTCGCGTGCTGGTGGCGACCGATATCGCCGCCCGCGGTCTGGATATCGAAGAGCTGCCGCACGTGGTGAACTACGAGCTGCCGAACGTACCGGAAGATTACGTCCACCGTATCGGCCGTACCGGTCGCGCGGCGGCCACCGGCGAAGCCTTATCGCTGGTGTGCGTGGATGAGCATAAGCTGCTGCGCGATATCGAGCGCCTGCTGAAAAAAGAGATCCCGCGCATCGCGATTGCCGGCTATGAGCCGGATCCGTCCATTAAAGCCGAACCTATCCAGAACGGTCGCCAGCAGCGCGGCGGCGGTCGTGGGCAAGGTCAGGGGCGCGGCGGCCAGGGTCAGGGACGCAGCGGACAGCCGCGCAGCCAGAATAATGCCCCGCGCCGTCAGGACGGCGAGGCGCCGAAAGCGCGCACTCAGGACGGCAAACCGCCGCGCCGCCGTCGCCCGCGTAAACCGGCTGGCGAATAACACGCTGATGTCCGGGCCGCGATAACGCGCCCCGGCTCAGGCCCGTCTGTCCGCTACGCGGCGGCGGGCCTTTTTCTTTCCATTACACTATTTGTCGAGCAGGCTTCCACACTCCGCAGAAAGCAATACCTCCGGGCGGGCAAAAATGGCACAATAGTGGCTGTTTATACAGTATTCAGGTTTTCTCATGGCTTTGACCGCTGCGCTGAAAGCGCAAATCGCCGCCTGGTATAAGGCGCTTCAGGAACAGATCCCGGACTTTATTCCGCGTCCCCCGCAGCGGCAGATGATCGCCGATGTGGCGAAAACCCTTGCCGGGGAAGAGGGCAGGCATCTGGCTATCGAAGCGCCGACCGGTGTCGGCAAAACGCTGTCATATCTGATCCCGGGCATCGCCATCGCCCGCGAGGAACAAAAAACGCTGGTGGTCAGCACCGCCAACGTCGCCCTGCAGGATCAAATCTACAGTAAGGACCTGCCGCTGCTGCGTAAAATCATTCCCGACCTGCGCTTCACCGCCGCCTTTGGCCGCGGACGCTACGTCTGTCCGCGCAACCTGACGGCGCTGGCCAGCACCGAGCCGTCGCAGCAGGATCTGCTGGCCTTTCTCGATGACGATCTCACCCCGAATAATCAGGCGGAGCAGAAGCTGTGCGCGACCCTGAAGCAGGATCTCGACAGCTACCGCTGGGACGGCCTGCGCGACCATACCGACAAAGCCATCGACGATGGGCTATGGAGCCGGCTGAGCACCGATAAGGCCAGCTGCCTGAACCGCAACTGCCACTACTATCGCGAGTGCCCGTTCTTTGTGGCGCGGCGGGAAATTCAGGAGGCGGAAGTGGTGGTGGCCAACCATGCGCTGGTGATGGCGGCGATGGAGAGCGAAGCGGTGCTGCCGGAACCGAAAAACCTGCTGCTGGTCCTCGATGAAGGCCATCATCTGCCGGACGTCGCCCGCGACGCGCTGGAGATGAGCGCCGAGATCACCGCCCCCTGGTTTCGCCTGCAGCTGGATCTGTTCTGCAAGCTGGTGGCCACCTGCATGGAGCAGTTTCGTCCGAAAACCACGCCGCCGCTGGCCAATCCGGAGCGGCTCACCGCTCATTGCGAAGAGCTTTTCGAGCTGATTGCTTCGTTGAATAATATTCTCAATCTCTATATGCCCGCCGGTCAGGAAGCGGAGCATCGCTTCCCGATGGGCGAACTGCCGCAGGAGGTGATGGAGATCTGCCAGCGGCTGGCGAAGCTCACCGAGTTGCTGCGCGGCCTGGCGGAGCTGTTCCTGAACGATCTCAGCGAAAAGACCGGCAGCCATGACGTGGTGCGCCTGCATCGGGTGCTGCTGCAGATGAACCGCGCCCTTGGCATGTTTGAAAGCCAAAGCAAGCTGTGGCGCCTGGCGTCGCTGGCGCAGTCCTCAGGCGCGCCGGTAACCAAATGGGCGACGCGGGTGGTGCGCGACGGCCAGATCCACGTCTGGTTCCACTGCGTCGGGATCCGCGTCAGCGATCAGCTTGAACGGCTGCTGTGGCGCAGCGTGCCGCATATCGTGGTGACGTCAGCGACGCTGCGCTCGCTAAACAGCTTCTCGCGCCTGCAGGAGATGAGCGGTCTGAAGGAGAAAGCGGGGGACCGCTTCGTGGCGCTGGATTCGCCGTTCAACCACGTGGAGCAGGGGAAAATTATTATTCCTCAAATGCGTTATGAACCGCTGATGGATAACGAAGAGCAGCACATTGCCGAGATGGCGGCCTATTTTCGCCAGCAGGTGGAGAGCAAAAAACATCTCGGGATGCTGGTGCTGTTTGCCAGCGGGCGGGCGATGAACCGCTTCCTCGAGCATGTGACCGATCTGCGCCTGATGCTGTTGGTGCAGGGCGACCAGCCGCGCTACCGGCTGGTGGAGCTGCATCGCAAACGGGTGGAAAGCGGCGAGCGCAGCGTGCTGGTGGGTCTGCAGTCCTTTGCCGAAGGTCTCGATTTAAAAGGCGATCTGCTGAGCCAGGTGCATATCCATAAAATCGCTTTTCCGCCCATCGACAGCCCGGTAGTGATCACCGAAGGCGAATGGCTGAAAAGCCTCAATCGTTATCCCTTCGAGGTACAGAGTTTGCCCAGCGCCTCCTTTAATCTTATTCAGCAGGTGGGGCGTTTGATCCGTAGCCATAACTGCTGGGGAGAGGTGGTGATTTACGATAAGCGTCTGTTGACCAAAAACTACGGCGCGCGTCTACTGAACGCGTTACCTGTTTTTCCCATAGAGCAGCCGGGCGTTCCGGAGGTTATAGTAAAACGGAAAGCAAAACAGACAGCAAAACAGACGGGCCGCAAACGTCGCTGACGCCGGCGCGTGATGCACCAGGGGGAGCCATGGAGTACAGCAAAATTATAAAAGAGGTGGGTCGCGGTAAGAATCATGCCCGCGATCTCGATGAAGAGACCGCCCGTGCGCTCTACGCGCGGATGCTGAACGGCGAGGTGCCGGAGCTGGAGCTGGGGGGAATATTAATCGCCCTGCGCATTAAAGGCGAAGGCGAAGCGGAGATGAAAGGTTTTTACGCCGCGATGCAGCAGCATACGCTGCGCCTGACCCCGCCGGCCGGCAAGCCGATGCCGATCGTTATCCCCAGCTACAACGGCGCGCGCAAGCAGGCGAACCTCACGCCGCTGCTGGCGATGCTCCTGCACAAGCTGGGATTTCCGGTGGTGGTTCACGGCGTCAGTCACGATCCCACCCGGGTGCTGACCGAAACCATTTTTACCCTGCTGGACATTCCGGCCACCCTGCACGCCGGACAGGCTCAGGCGCAGCTGGAGGGCCATGAACCGGTGTATATCCCGGTGGGGGCCTTCTGTCCGCCGCTGGAGAAACAGCTGGCGATGCGCTGGCGGATGGGCGTACGCAACAGCGCCCATACCCTGGCCAAGCTGGCCACGCCGTTTGGCGAAGGGGAGGCATTGCGTCTCTCCAGCGTGTCGCATCCGGAATATGCTCCCCGGGTGGCGAACTTCTTTCGCGAGACCGGTGGCCGCGCGCTGCTGATGCATGGTACCGAGGGCGAAGTGTACGCCAACCCGCAGCGCTGTCCGCAGATCAGCCTGATTGATGAGCAGGGCGTGCGGGTGCTGTACGAACGCCAGACTGAGATGGCAGCGGAGGCGGTGGTCCTGCCGACCTCGAAAGACCCTGAGGTCACCGCGCGCTGGATTGAACGCTGCGTCGCTGGCGTCGAACCGGTGCCCAACTCGTTGAAGATCCAGCTTGCCTGCTGTCTGCTGGCCTGCGGGGAAGTGACCTCGCTGGAGCAGGGCCTCAGCCGCGTCAACGACTGCTGGTAATCGGATCTGCAGGATAAAAAAAAGCCCGTCCGGTGGCTCGGACGGGCAAGGCAAGGGTATTAAAGGTCTTTTCAGGGTTAATTCAGTGGCTTACAGATGGGTGCAGCGATTATTTATAGATAACCGCAGTACCGCTCAGTTTGTTGTTGGTGTTAGCGGAAGTAATGCTGTAGCCGGTCGCGCCAGCGGCTTCGGCTTTAGCAGCCAGTTTTGCTTCCAGACCATCTAAAGTGGTTGCGCCTTGCGCAGACACCACGCCGATCTTATTCATGCTTTCAGCCTGAGCGGGGGTAACCGGTTCGGCGGCAAAGGCGCCGAAGGAAAGAGCGGTCAGAGCGATGGCAGCGGCAGCATATTTGATGTTTTTCATAGTTAATCTCTCGCAGGTTGTTCTGTTCAGGGGACGATGTTCCGTCGATATGATAAGTATCACGCTTTTCTGCGGGAGATAAAATCGAAGGAAATTCACAGTCTTCATCGAATTTTTTGAATGATTAATAATTTACTGATTATTAATAAATTATTTCTCATTCTTTTCGTCACGAAGCGTAGCGAGGAAGACCGACGCGCTTAAGGGCACATATTGCAACTTTTTCCGCCAAAAAATGTGCGCGAAAAGATAATGCGAAAGGCTGTCATAATCGGTAAAGGAAAGTCAGCGTAGCTGGCTATCCTTGGATCCGCGACGATTATATCCTGAAAATGTATTGTTATGTAAATCTTTCTCCTGCTGGCACTTCACGCAGTATCTGACCCCTGGGATGGCCTGTCGACGGGCCTCCGGAATCGGCTCTCCGCATTCATCACAAAATTTGTTGCTTTCGCCGCGCGGAAGCTCGCGGCGGGCGCGAGCCACCGCATCGTCAATAGTGCTGTCGATCTGATCCTGTACGGCGCCGTCGCCTGCCCAACCTGATGCCATCGTCTGCCTCCTGTAAAAGGTTATTGATAAATTATAGCTGAACCGTACAGCCGGTTACCGCTGCTGGCGGCATTGATCCGCCAGGCTATCGCCCCATGACGGTGGGCCTTATCCGCGAGGGCGGCCGCCAGGTCGTCCAGGGTGCTGGCACCGAAGGCGGAGACGGTGCCGACAGGGCGGAGCGGCCCGGCATAGGGCAGTACGGGTGGCGGTGGCAGGGGAGAGGCCGCGGTGGCATGAGCGGTGAGCGCCGCGGCGAACAGCAGCGAGACGAATTTCATCAGCATATCCTCATAAACCGCATGGGACATAGCTTAAGTGTAGGTCTTTCCAGACCGCGCGACAGGGAATGTTTAATGCAAAACAGTGCGTTTTGCATGCTACCGGCGCAGGGGAGCGCTACTCTGGCCGGTAGATTATTTAACGGGCGTCAGGGCGGATCATGTCAAAGCGCAGGCTGTCATCAATACCGTAATAGGCGCTCGGGCCACCGGCGCGCAGGATCGGCTGGGCCCGGGCGGTTTGATAGATACCGTTGTCCAGCAGTGATTCATCAATATGCACGGCAACCACTTCACCGAGCACCAGCCACGTATCGACAGGGTTGCCGTCGGCGGTGGTGAGTTGAATACACTGCGACAGACGGCACTCAAAGTTCACCGGACTCTCCGCGACCCGGGGAGCGCTGACCAGGCGGCTGGCGGCGGCGGTGAGGCCGGCGCGCACGAATTCGTCCTCATGGTGCGGAATCGAGGCTGACGTTTCATTCATCGCCATGGCCAGCGGTCGCGTCGCCAGGTTCCAGACAAACTCCTTTGTTTCGACGATATTTCGCACGCTGTCTTTCCAGCCGCTGCTGGCGAAACCAATGATTGGCGGCCGATAGTTAAAGCAGTTAAAAAAGCTGTATGGCGCCAGATTACGCTGGCCCTCGGCGTCCTGCGAGGCGATCCAGCCTATCGGGCGAGGCCCGATTATCGCGTTCAGCGGGTCATGCGGCAGGCCGTGGCCCTGCGAAGGTTGATAAAAGTACATGCTGCACCTGTCACGGATAATGGAGATATCCAGACTCCCTTATTTACCGCGCCGCCGTCAACGGGTATCTTACGCGGCTGTTCAAAGGAGATTGTCATGAAAGCCCAGAAACCGGGGTTACACCCGCGTAACCGCCACCATCAACGCTACGACCTGCCCGCGCTCTGCCAGGCCCATCCTGACCTGCAGGGCTACATTACGCTCAATCCGCTGGGTGAGCAGACCATTGATTTTGCCAATCCGCAGGCGGTGAAGGCGTTGAATAAAGCGCTGCTGGCGCATTTCTACGCGGTCAAACACTGGGACATTCCTGACGGCTTTCTCTGTCCGCCGGTGCCTGGGCGGGCCGACTATATTCATCATCTGGCGGATCTGCTGGCCGGGGATAGCGGCGAGGTGCCGAAGGATGCCACGATCCTTGATATTGGCACCGGCGCCAACCTCATCTATCCCCTGATCGGCGCTCACGAGTATGGCTGGCGCTTTACCGGCAGTGAAATCAACCCGCAGGCGTTCGCCAGCGCGCAGGCGATTATCAATGGCAACCCGGGCTTGACCCGGCAGATCCGCCTGCGCCGGCAAAAAGAGAGCCAGGCTATCTTTCACGGCGTGATCCATAAAAACGAGACCTACGACGCCACGCTGTGTAATCCGCCGTTCCATGACTCCGCAGAGAGCGCCCGGGCGGGGGGCGAGCGCAAGCGCCGCAACCTCGGACTCGGCGCCGAAAGTGGCCTCAATTTTGGCGGTCAACAGCAGGAGCTGTGGTGCGAAGGGGGCGAAGTAGCCTTTATCTCGCAGATGATCCGCGAAAGCCAGGCCTTCGCCCGCCAGGTGAAATGGTTTACCTCGCTGGTGTCGCGCGGCGATAATCTGCCGCCGCTCTACCGCCTGCTGACCGAGGTCGGCGCAGTGAAAGTGGTGAAAAAGGAGATGGCCCAGGGGCAAAAGCAAAGTCGCTTTATCGCCTGGAGCTTTATGGACGACGCCAAACGCCGTCGTCCATTCTAACGCTACTCGGCGGCCGGGCTGTCGGCGCCCGGCATCGGCAGCTGCTGCCAGGTCTGTACCGGCGCGCGAACCCCGGCGCGATCGAAGTGCTTTTTCACCTGAGTGTCGAGGGCAAAACGCACCGTCCACTGCTTCAGCGGCAGGGTGGTGAAGCTGACGCGTAGCGTAAAGGCGGTATTGCTCAGCCCCACCAGCCCGGCGAACGACGGTTCGCCAATGATCAGACCGCGGATCTCCTCCTGGGCTAGCAGATCGTCCACCGCCGCCTTCAGCGCCTGGCTGGCTTTATCCAGATCCTCATGGCGGTCAACGTCATAGTTAGCCACAACCGAGCCAATGCCGCGCACGAAGTTGGCAAAGGTGGTGATCGAGGACCAGGGAATTATGTGATAGGCGCCGGTATCCTGACGTACCCCCACGGAGCGAATCGACATTCGTTCCACGGTGCCGGTCAAAGGACCGATGGTGACCAGGTCGCCGGTGTTCATCCCGTTCTCAAACTGGATAAATATGCCAGTGATAATGTCTTTGACCAGGGTTTGCGCACCAAACGAAATGGCCAGCCCTAACGCCCCGGCGCCCGCCAGCAGCGGCGCAATGTTTACCCCAATTTCCGAGAGCAGGATCATCACCGTGATGGTGCTGATCACCACCGCCAGCGCGTTGCGAAACAGCGTCAGCAGCGTCCGGGCCCGCGCGCTGGGCAGCGGACGGCCATGAATATCCGATGCCAGCCGGTTTTCAATCAGGCTGGCCAGAACCGTCCAGCCAATGGCGGAGAAGAAGAGGATCAGGGCGATGCGGATCAGCACATCCACCGTTTTTTGCCCGGCATCGTTGTGCAGCCATTCCCGGAAGTCAAACAGGCCCCAGGCGCTCAACAGCAGCATGATGGCGACACAGACGGTGAGAATGCGCGCCGCCTTCAGCGAGGCGGAGATCCAGCCATTTAGCCGCTTTTGCAGTTCAGGGTAGTTGCGCTGAGTGGCGGGCGACAGGGTGATGGTTTTGGCTATCCAGCGCGACAGGATGCCAGACACCAGCGCCGCGCCGCCGATAATCGCCAGGCTTTGCAGGGTGGCGCCCATCATGAATTTCAGGCTGTTGCCCGGGTCGAACAGGGAAAAGAAAAAAAGCACCACAAAGTAGGCGCAGGCCAGCCAGTGCCAGACCAGCGCGAAGGCGCGGATAAACAGGCTAAAGAAAGCGAGTGAGTGGTCGGCCAGGTGGATCAACCCTTGAGTAATCACCGCTTTGTTATGAAAAATCAGGTACAGCGCCCACAGCGTAATGCACAGCATGATGATGACGTTAGCCAGCGCGCCAACCTGAACATTCACCTGATTGGAAATAATCGGCACCGCGACGATCAGACCGTAACCAATCAGGCTGCTGAGCGCGCTCAGGCGCAGGCTCCAGTATGACGCGGCCTCGTCGCTGAGGTTAAAGGGCCGCAGGGCAGGAATGCGCGGGCAGAAAATGAGCCGCAGAATAGCTTTAAAAAACTCGATCAGCGCGAAGGCGTTGAGGAAAAGGCTCTGCTGGAAGGCGATGGTAGGGTTATTCCCATTCAGGCGATCGCTTAGCAGCTGACCGACAAACAGGGTTAGCGCCAGCAGCAGCAGGTCGATGATAAACGCCCCGGCGATGGTCAGGGGCAGCTGGAGCCAGTTACCGCGATCGCGGTTTTTATGCCGTCCCCATTCGCCCATTTTGCGATACAGCGGCAGCGCCGCGAGGCGTACCAGCCACCAGAAGGCAAACACCAGCCCGGCCAGCAGTAAAAAATGCCAGGCCGCGCTGGTAAAGGTTTGCGGATTAAAGGGCTTATGCGGTGAGCCGGTGATATTGCGCCACAGCTGGGAAAAGCGTGATGAGAGCTGTTCGCCATATTCCCGGCTTATCTGGGTGACGTTCTCCAGTACCGTGGTCTCTTCTTTTACCGCCGGTGGCGTCAGCGTCGGGGTGCTGTCGGGCGGCGGCGTGGCGGCTGCTTTACGCAGCTGGTCAATGAGCTCCTGACGGGCGGAGTCGTTGGCCAGCACATCGGCCAGTGCGGCATAAGCCGCTCTTTTCTGTTCCACATCGGGTTCGCTGGCGCTGTTTTTATCAGTGTTAGCCGTCGGCACGCCGGGCAGGGTGGCGGCGGAAAGCGGGGCAGTAAACAGTGCAGCGAGCAAAAGCAGGATCCACGGCATGGGCACCTCCGTTGCAACGTAAACGGGTAAGTATAGAAGCCGCTGGCGGAAGGGGAGGGAAGAGGATTCTGGAAAAGCGGCTCTCATCGTGGGGGAGAGAGCCGTTGTGGGTCAGGCGACGTGTTGCAGGAATTCACGCAGGCGCGGGCTGGGCGGGTTCTTCACCAGCTCCTGGGGATTGCCGTCTTCAGCAATTCGTCCTTTGTCGATAAAGATTAGTCGCGAGGCCACTTTTTCGGCAAAGCCGATTTCGTGGGTCACAATCACCATCGTCATGCCCTCTTCCGCCAGGTCCTGCATCACCTTGAGCACTTCATGGCGCAGCTCCGGGTCGAGCGCGGAGGTCGGTTCATCAAACAGCATCATCTTCGGCTTCACCGCCAGCGCGCGGGCGATGGCCACACGCTGTTGCTGGCCGCCGGAGAGTTCGGACGGATAGTGATGCGCGCGCTCAGCCAGACCGACTTTCGCCAGCAGCTCTTTCGCCTGCTTCTCTGCCGCCTGCTTGCTGGCGCCGCGTACCCGCAGCGGGCCAAACATCACGTTTTCCAGCGCCGTGAGGTGCGGGAACAGATAAAACTGCTGGAAAACCATCCCGGCTTCCTGACGAATCAGACGTTCGTCCACCTTCGGGTCGTTGACCTTCAGACCATCGACAATCAGATCGCCGCTGGTGATCTCTTCCAGCTTATTGATGCAGCGCAGCATCGTTGATTTACCGGAACCGGAAGGGCCGATAATGACCACCACTTCACCCTGATTAATTTTCAGAGAGATATCGTGTAGCACCTGGGTCGGACCAAAGTGCTTGGAGACGTTTTTAAATTCAATCACAGGATTTTCATCCTTCTTTCAAGACGACGCAGAATAAAGCTCAGGACCAGGGTGATAATCAGGTAGATCACGGCTACGGCGCTCCAGATTTCCAGCGCGCGGAAGTTGCCCGCGATGATCTCCTGTCCCTGACGGGTCAGTTCGGCGACGCCGATGACGATGAACAGCGAGGTATCCTTGATGCTGATGATCCACTGGTTGCCCAGCGGCGGCAGCATGCGGCGCAGCGCCAGCGGCAGGATCACGTGGCGAATGGTTTCGCGACGCGACAGGCCAAGCGCCAGGCCCGCTTCGCGGAAGCCTTTATGTATGGAGAGCACCGCGCCGCGGGTGATTTCCGCGATATAGGCGCCCGAGTTTATCATGATGGTCACTACCGCCGCGGAGAAGGGGTCGATGCGCAGATCGCTAAAGGCCATCGGCAGCGCAAAGTAGATGAACATAACCTGCACCACAATCGGGGTGCCGCGAATGATTTCAATAAAGACCAGCGCGATGTGGTTGGCGATCCAGCCGCCGAAGCAGCGGGCGAAACCGGCCACCAGACCAATTATCAGACCGCCGGCCAGGCCGAGGACGGAAATCCACAGCGTCATTTTGGCGCCTTCCAGCAAAATCGGAATGGCAGGCCAGATGGCACTCCAGTCAAACTGCATAATACGTTCCTGTTACCGTGTCGAGAGCAGAGGAAAGCCTCCGCCAAAATACCGTCTCCCGCCGAGCCTGTGCCGGAAGACCGTTGTGGTGTCGCCGGACCTCGGTCCGGCGAAGTACGTTTTTATTATTTGGGTTCAGTGCCGAACCATTTTTTATAAATTTCGTTATAGGTACCATTGTCGCGCAGCGTTTTCAGCGCACCGTTCACTTTCTCACGCAGCTCGTCGCTGCCTTTCGGGAAGGCGATACCGTAGTTTTGCGCTTCCAGTGATTCGCCTACCGCTTTGAACTTACCGTTGCCCGCGGTTTTGATGAAGTACAGAATATTCGGCGTATCGTGCAGCACGGCATCCGCGCGACCGGTTCCCAGCTCCATATAGGCGTTATCGATGTTCGGGAACTGACGCAGATCTTTGGTTTTGATATTGGCTTTCGCGTAGTCAACGGAGCCGGTGCCGCTCTTCACCGCGACCACTTTACCGTTCAGATCTTTGACATCTTTGATGTCGTTATTATTGGCGTTGACCATCACCAGCAGGCCGCTTTTGTAGTAGCCGTCGGAGAAGTCGATCGCTTTTTTACGCTCGTCGGTAATGGTGATCCCCGCCAGCGCCAGATCGATATTTTTGGTTTGCAGCGCCGGGATAATGCCGCTGAAGTCCATTGGCTTCAGGGTGTAGTCGAGCTTCAGCTCTTTGGCGATAGCCGCCCACAGGTCAACGTCAAAACCCACATACTTATCGCCTTGCTTAAATTCGAACGGGACGAACGCCGTATCGGTGGCGACAACCAGGGTCTTATTGGCGGCATGGGAAGAAACCGCAAAAGCCAGGGTCAGTGCAGCCAGTGAAACTTTAAATACAGACTTCATAGCATTTCCTTTTATATCCACGGGACGATCCCCTGCGAGAACGACTAGCCTAATGAAAAAATCGTGCCACTTTTACAAGCTGTTGTTTTTCAACAAACGAAGCGTAAGTCGTTGCACAAGATCGATCATTTCAGGCAGTGACTGCACCATGATGGGGCGTCATTTTGGTGCGTCATAAGGGTGCTGAATTACCAGCCCATTTTTAGCGCAAACCCTGATGGGAAAACAATCTCGACGTAACGATTGTGTGAGGTGATTATTACAATCTTTTTACTTTTGCGCGCATTTTCATCAATCTGGTGCCCTGAAACGGTGCAAGGCCAGTGGAGGATGAAAAGCAAAGGATGGAATATAGGGCAGGGAGAAACGCTGAGGCGCCGCCGACCGCGCTGGGCCGGCGGCAAAGCCTTACTCGATGTTGGCTTCAATGAACCACAGGAATTTATCCAGATCGCGGGAAGCCGCGGTGAAGATATCTGCAGTGTCTTCGTCTTTTGCTTCGTCGATCGCCTTACGCACATCGTTCGCCACTACCGCGTAGCGGTCAGCCAGGGCTTTCAGGTGATCCTGAACGTGATGGATGTCCAGCGGGTAGCTCTGCAGCGGGGTTTTGCTGTTAATGACCTGAGTGGTACCCAGGGCGACGCCGCCCAACTGCACCGCGCGCTCGGCCATGGTGTCCAGATGTTCGGTCAGCGCGGTACGGAAGCCATCCAGCATTTCGTGCACGGCGATAAAGTTCGCACCGCGCATATTCCAGTGTGCCTGCTTGGTGATAAGTGACAGGTCAATGAACTGGATCACCTGGCGATTCAACAGCTCAATGGTCGCTTTCTTTTCGCTGTCAGCGACATCGTTGCGGGTATAGACCAGATTAGACGCTTTTGATTTAACCAGTTTTGCGGTACTCATCGTTTCATATCCTCTTGATATTGATGCTCATCACACTTCAGATCTGAATGATGTGGAGCGTTGTCCCAAATGACTTCGGAAATAAGTATAGCAAGGGTTTTCAAGAGTGAGGCATCGGCAGGCTATATCACTCCGATAGCGCAAAGTGGGTGGTTATTTTAAAAATATTTAAATATCAGGTGTTTATATTTGGCTGAACGGCCCGGATTTCTCTCGGGCCGGCGCCGTAACAGAATGTTAATTGATATCGACCTGCTCGACTTTACTCTGCCGTTGCATAGTCAGCGTGGCGCCCATCGAGGCGATAATGATCGCGCCGAGCGCCAGAGTCTGGGAGAGCTTCAGCGTTTCACCGAGGAAGATCATACCGGAGAGGGCTGCTAACGCTGGCTCAAGGCTCATCAGCGTGCCGAAGGTGCGCGTCGGCAAGCGCGTCAGGGCCATCATCTCGAGGGAGTAGGGCAGCGCGGTAGAGAGAATCGCGATCCCCAAACCCAGCGGCAGCAGCGACCACTGCCACAGCGTATCGGTGGCCTGCGCCATACCTAACGGCACAAACACCAGCGAGGCGATGAGCGACCCCATCGCTACCGTGGCTGGACCATGCTCTTCACCGGCACGCTGTCCGGTCAGAATATAGACCGCCCAGCACGCCCCGGCGCCGAGGGCGAACAGCGCGCCGGTTAAATCGACCTGCGCCACGTTCTGCCCCAGCGGCAGAAGATACCATAGTCCGAGGATCGCCAGCGCCACCCAGACAAAATCCAGCGGGCGGCGCGAACCAAACAGCGCCACCGCCAGCGGGCCGGTAAACTCCAGGGCCACCGCCACGCCGAGCGGAATGCGCTGCAGGGATAAATAAAAGAGATAGTTCATCGCCCCGAGCGCCAGGCCGTACAGTAGCAGCGGCACGCGCTGCGCCGGGGAGAAACGTAGCCGCCATGGCTTGAACACCACCACCAGAATCAGCGTTCCCAGGGCCAGACGCAGGGCGGTGACGCCCGGGGCGCCGACCACCGGGAACAGCGATTTAGCAAGCGATGCGCCGCTTTGAATCGAGGTCATGGCGACTAAAATCACCAGTATCGGCAACCATGCCGCCGCTTTTCTGGATGGACCGGGCATCCTTTCTCCTGTCAGGTTTTGTCAAAAGGGGTAAAAGTTCCAGTGTACTGGAATTACCTGCCGGCGGTTGAGCTAATGTTGAAAAAAACAGGGGCAAAAACAGTACAATGGCGAAAACTGCTGAGAAATTCACCAGGCGGTTAGGATTAATCTGGATGCTTGCGAATTTCTTAATGAGCGTTAAGATGTAAGTTAACGCCAAAAATTGTTGTTTTCCATATTGTTACAGAAATATGGAAACTTTTGGTTACATGAAAAAGTATGTTAGACAATGTAAACTCCAAAGAGTTTCCCAAAAGTTTTTGATATATTTAAGGCTTAGGACTTATTAGAAACACATTTGAGGTGGTTATGAATAAAATTGCACGTCTTTCAGCACTGGCCGTTGTTCTGGCTGCATCCGTAGGTACCACTGCATTTGCTGCAACTTCTACCGTAACCGGCGGTTACGCGCAGAGCGACATGCAGGGTAAAGCGAACAAAGCTGGCGGTTTCAACCTGAAATACCGTTACGAGCAAGATAACAACCCGCTGGGCGTTATCGGTTCCTTCACCTACACCGAGAAGGATAACAACAGCAACGGTACTTACAACAAAGGTCAGTACTACGGCATCACCGCTGGTCCGGCTTACCGTCTGAACGACTGGGCAAGCATCTACGGCGTAGTGGGTGTTGGTTACGGTAAATTCCAGAACAACAACTACCCTCATAAATCCGATATGAGCGACTACGGTTTCTCCTACGGTGCTGGTCTGCAGTTCAACCCGATCGAAAACGTTGCTCTGGACTTCTCCTACGAGCAGTCTCGTATTCGTAACGTTGACGTCGGCACCTGGATTGCTGGCGTGGGTTACCGCTTCTAATCACTCCGGTGATATGAAAAATCCGCCTCTCGGGGCGGATTTTTTTTGCCTGCTGACGGCCGGCCCGGGCGACTGGCCGGGCCGGCGCGATTAATTGACTGTGAACTCATCGGTACCGAGGTGAGCGTAGTCCACCTTCTGCAGCTGGAAGTTGGTGATGTACACCGGACCGGCCTTTTGCTCAGAGATAAACCGATAGCGTGGGGTGATTTCCGCCGCCTGGATCCCGGTCCACTGGGAGAAGAAACTGAGGAAATCATTCGCCGAACGCTGCGCCTTAATCACTTTATGCGCTTTGTCATCGCTGGATAGCACCATAAACGGCACCTGGAAGTTCTGCTGGAACTTATCGTCATGCGCCAGATACTGCACCTCTTTGCCCCGCTCCTTGAACGCCAGACCATGATCGGAAAAATAGGTCAGGGAAAAAGTGTCACCGGAATTTTGCAACTGATGATAAAGCTTAGCCAGCAGCGAATCGGTCTGCGTCATGCTGTAGAGGTAGCATGAGGTCTCTTTCGACTGAACGAAAACCGTGTATTTGCCCTTGGTCCGATCGCAGGCCTGTGGGTGAGAGCCCATCAGGTGCAGGACAATCAGCTGCGGCTGGGTACGCTGGGTTGAGAGCACCTGCTCGGTCAGCTTCAGCAACTGCTCGTCCTGGGTGTTTTTATTGGCTTCGAAATCGCCGTTTTTCAGGAACTGTACTTCATCCGCCCGTTTGGCGATGCTGGCGATAGCGGTGTCGTACTCGCCAATTTGCCCCTGGTTGGAGAACCACCAGGTCTGGAAACCGGCGCGGTTGGCGAGGGTGACAAAGTTATCCTGATACTGTGGTTTGCCATCGACCACCCGGTTAAGCGTCAGGCCGAGCGATTTCTGCGTTGAGCCGCTGGCGGCGATGTAGTTGTTAAACAGATAACCGTTTACCGAGCTGGCAAACGGCGTGTTGTCCCAATGGCCACCGAAAGCGCCGAGGGCATCGCGGCGCGCGCTTTCACCGATCACCACCACATAGAGATGGTATTTTGGCTTTACCGCCAACACGTGCCAGCTGTCTTTCATGCCAGCCAGCTGCGCCATCCGGGCCTGTTCGTCCAGCACCTCGTTGTTATTCACCACCACGTCTTTGACAAAACGAAAGGCCGGATAACCGGTGTCAATCACCTTGAATACACCGCCCCAGGCAAGGTTTTGCACCGGCTGGAGAAAGAAGATCCCGATGCTGAACAACAGGCCCAGCGTATCCATTTTTCCCCAGCGTGATGGCTCAACGATCCTACGGCGAACCGCAATGACCCCGAGAGCGAAGATGAAGACCGCCAGCAGATAGTTGTACCACGGGAAGATGGTCAGGATTTCCGTAGACTCTTCCACGTTGGTGGCGTGCAGCGCCAGCAGAGTGTTGAAGTTGGGGGCACCGTAGGCCTGGCCAAAGGGATAGTACAGAGCCGCCAGCAGGGAATAGGCGCCGACCACCGCTTTCTGGACGCGCGGAAAGGCGCGCCACAGCAGATGTAACACACAGGTAAATGCCACGGTATAAAGCAGGCTAAATTCATAGCCCAGCGCCAGGTTAATTAACAGCGACTGTAAAAAGTAGAATCCCGTCCATGGGTTCAGTGCCAGTCGGCGGGCGACCAGCGTATCTTTCAGGGTGGTGACATTCATAGTAAACAATCAAAAAGAGGCCATGCGCATCCCCTGGCGTCAAGGGGTAAAACCTGCTGGACAGTGCGTGAAGAGGGTCTCTGCGAGCCGCGAATGTGGCAGGGCTGTGCAAAGATAGGGCTTGTAAATGGTAAGGTCAACCAGACATAACAGATTGTTTTGCGAGGGCGCTTACAAAACTTGAAAAAAGGTCAGGGAAACGGGGGGAACCGGTCATTTTACCGGCAGAAAATGACAGAAAAATGAAGCGGCGTACCGCGACGCCGCCTTAGGAATTGGGTTTACCCTGCTGCGGTTTACCGTTGATCATCTCGCACAGCATACCGATCAGCATTAATCGTACTTTAAAGGGTGAATGGCTAAACACGTTTATGCACCTCTTGAATTCATTCATCTGCTCTCCTCCTGCCAGTTCGCTCCGTCATTCCCTGATGGATGTTTGCATTATATACAGATATAGCACAGGCTATATTTTATAGCTATGGCTAAAACGTTAATTTTTTGTGCTCTTGGCGCAATCCATTACAATGTGGATCTTTTTATACGATGCTTGACGCGTCACACGAATGAGGAAGCACAATGAACCGTCGCGCAGGTAAGCCAATAACAAAAAAAGTGACGCAGTTAGTGAATGTTGAAGAGCACGTGGAAGGGTTTCGCCAGGTGCGGGAAGCGCATCGCCGCGAGCTGATCGATGACTATGTGGAGCTGATCTCCGATCTGATCAACGAAGTGGGCGAGGCGCGCCAGGTGGATATGGCCGCGCGTCTTGGCGTTTCGCAACCTACGGTCGCTAAAATGCTTAAACGCCTGGCCAGCGTCGGTCTTATTGAACAGATCCCCTGGCGCGGGATCTTCTTAACCCCGGAAGGTGAGAAGCTAGCCCAGGAGAGCCGCGAGCGCCATCAAATCGTGGAGAACTTCCTGCTGGCGATCGGCGTCAGCGCGGAGATTGCCCGACGTGATGCGGAAGGGATGGAGCATCACGTGAGCGAAGAGACGCTGGCGATGTTCCTGAAATTTACCCAAACACAGGGATCTCAGGAAGCATGACTCTTCCCTTCGTCCAGTCGCTGCTGCGCGATCGTTTTCTCCATTTGCTGCTGATTATCGCCTGCGTGCTCAGCGCCATCGTGCCGTTTGTCCCGGCAAGCTGGCCGGCGGCCATTGACTGGCATACCATCGTCACGCTTAGCGGCCTGATGTTGTTGACTAAGGGGATCGAACTGAGCGGCTATTTTGACGTGCTGGGCCGAAAAATGGCCCGCCGCTTTGTGACTGAGCGCCAGCTGGCCATCTTTATGGTGCTGGCGGCGGCGCTGTTGTCTACCTTTCTTACCAACGACGTTGCGCTGTTTATTGTGGTGCCGTTGACGCTGACGCTAAAAAAATGGTGCGCCATCCCGGTGAACCGGCTGATTATTTTCGAAGCGTTGGCGGTGAACGCCGGTTCGCTGCTGACGCCGATCGGCAACCCGCAGAATATTTTGCTGTGGGGACGATCCGGCCTCTCTTTCTTCGGGTTTATCGGTCAGATGCTGCCTCTGGCAGCGGCGATGATGCTGACCCTGCTGGCGCTGTGCTGGTTCTGTTTTCCGGCGAAGCGGCTCAGTTACCAGAGCAGCGACAGGGCGCCGTCATGGCAACCCAAGCTCGTCTGGAGCTGTCTGGGACTGTATGTGGTGTTTCTGACGGCGCTGGAGATGAATCAGGCCCTGTGGGGGCTGGCGCTGGTGCTGCTGGGCTTCCTGGTGCTGGCCCGGGCGGTGATCGTCCATGTCGACTGGTCGCTGTTGCTGGTGTTTATGGTGATGTTTATTGACGTCCATCTGCTGACCCAGCTTCCGGCGCTGCACCAGGTGCTGAGCGGGGTGGGGACCCTCTCCGGCGGTGGACTGTGGCTGACCGCTATTGGCCTGTCGCAGGTGATCAGTAATGTGCCCTCGACTATTCTGTTGCTCAACTATGTCCCGCCGTCAATACTGCTCGCCTGGGCGGTTAACGTGGGCGGCTTTGGCCTGCTGCCGGGCTCGCTGGCCAATATTATCGCCCTGCGTATGGCCAGCGATCGGCGCATCTGGTGGCGCTTCCATCTCTACTCCATTCCAATGCTGCTATGGGCGGCACTCAGCGGCTACTGGCTCTTCAAACTCAGCGCCTGATCTCAACAGAATCGCGCCATCATTCACTTCGATCGCCAGGATCGCCTTTCGGGGCGATCTTTTTTTGTCCGGCTCACAGAAACCGATCCCGGCCTTTGCTTACCTTTTCACTTTCCGGTATATGACTAGTCATTACGTTTAAATGACTAGTCATATACCGAGGCGCAGCATGAAGAACAGACTACCGGCAGATTTTTTATGGGGAAACTCCGTCTCCAGCATGCAGACGGAGGGGGCGTGGAACGAGGGTGGCAAGGGGATGTCGGTGTATGATATCCGTCAACCGGCGGAGTTCGCCTCCGACTGGAAGGTGGCGACCGACTCTTATCATCGTTATCGGGAAGATTTCGATTTGATGCAGGATCTGGGCATGAACTGCTACCGTTTTCAGATCGCCTGGAGCCGGGTGTGCCCTGACGGAGATGGCGAATTCAATGAACAGGGGATCGCCTTCTACCATCAATTTATAGATGAACTGATCGCCCGCGGCATTGAGCCGATGATCTGCCTGTACCACTTCGATATGCCGCTGTCGCTGGCGGAGCGCTACAACGGTTTTACCGACCGCCGGGTGATGGACGCTTTTATCCGCTACGGCCAGAAGATGATCGCCTGCTATGGCGACAAGGTGAAATACTGGCTCACCTTTAATGAGCAGAATCTGTACCATTCGCCGGAAGCGTTTCTGATTTCCGGCTATCTGCAGGGGGAGAAGACCCTGCGCGAACTGTATCTGATCCAGCATCATGTGATGATGGCGCACGTCCATCTGACTCACTATCTGCACCAGACGAAGCCGCAGTGTCTGATGGGCGGAATGCTGGCTCACGCTCTGGTCTATCCGGCTACCTGCAAACCACGCGATATCCTCTGCGCCCAGCAGCTGGATGAGTTCTTAAACCAGAACCTGCTGCGCGCCTACGCGGGTGAGGGTTATAGTCCGGAGGTGATGCATTTTGTCGCCGCGGAAGGGTTCGATGATATCTATCGTCCGGAGGATCTCGCCCTGATGGCGACGGTGAAGGTCGATTATCTGGCGTTCAGCTATTACGCCAGCCGCACATTGAACAGCGACGCGATCCCGCCGGGAACGGCGGTCAACAACTATATGCTGTTTGGCAACCAGGATAACCCGTTCCTGAAAGCGACGGAATGGAACTGGCAGATTGATCCGCTGGGCTTCCGGACGATCATCACTCGTTACTATAACGACTGGCGCCTGCCGGTGTTCCCGATTGAAAACGGCATCGGGGTGATTGAGTCCTGGGACGGCGAACATCCCATTGCCGACGATTACCGCATCGCTTACCATCGCGACCATATCAACGCCATGAAAGCGGCCATCTTTGAGGATGGGGCGCAGGTGATCGGCTATCTCGGCTGGGGATTAATCGATATCCTGAGCTCACAGGGCGATATGCGTAAGCGCTACGGCGTGGTGTACGTCAATCGCGAAAACCATGACCTCAAGGACCTGCGGCGGGTGCCGAAGAAGAGCTATGCATGGCTGAAGCAGGTGTTCCGCAGCAACGGCGAAGCGATGTAACGCTGCCCTGGCGGTCAGATGGTGTATCCAGCCTGCCAGCCACTCACTGAATGGATAAGGACCGGGAAATGACGGCGAAGTATCTGCAAATCGCGCGGGAAATAAAAAAACGCATCATCAGCCAGCAGTATCCTGCCAGCGCGCCGCTACCCGACCAGTTTGCGCTGGCGGCGGAGTTCAGCACCAGCCGGATGACCATCCAGCAGGCGATGCGCCAGTTAATCGTCGAAGGGCTGATCTATACCCGAAAAGGGCAGGGCACCTTTGTGCGGAAAAATTTCCTTCAGCTGTCGCAGTGGGAGCTGCCCGGCAGCGACTATTTCGGCGCCACCAAAACCTGGGAGCATCTTGGCGAGGTGCAAAGCGAAGTGGTGCGCTTTGCGGTGCGCTTTCCCAGCGACAAGGAGCAAAGTTCGCTGCTTATCGACGCCGATGCCCCGGTGTATGACTTTGTTCGCCTGCGGCTGCTCAACGGCGAGCCGGTATCGCTGGATCTGACGGTCATGCCGGTGGGGCTGGTGCCGGGGTTAACCAAAAGCCATCTGGAAGGTTCCGTGTTTCGCTATGTGCAGGAGACGCTGGGGCTGAAGCTGATGGGATCTTACCGCGTGGTGCGGGCGATGAAGCCCGGGGAACTGGATAAACAGCATCTTCACTGCGAACCGACCGATCCGGTGCTGGAGGTGGAGCAGGTTATCTATCTGGAGGATGGCACGCCGCTGGAGTACGCCCACTGCCATTATCGCTACGATCACGGCGGGATTATTCTGGTGAATAACGGCTAGGCCGGGGCTCCTGCTGGCGGCTGCGCATAGCGGGGTTACGGCGTGGTAGGGTTTGGTAGCCCGGGCGAGCGTTAGCCGCCTCGAGGGAAAATGCCGATAAAAAAACGGCGGGCATCAGGCCCGCCGTTTTTCTTGTCATGCACAACTTAGTTCAGACGCACCGGCATACCGGAGCGGTTCTGGATAGCCTGCTCAACCACGTTCTGATCGACATCAGACTGGCTGGTAACTGCCTGTACCGGCTGAGTCAGGGTGATCGGCACGATCTCGCCGCCCTGGAACTGCGCTTCGGTGGTCGACAGCGGGTTGTGCACCTCGATGTAACGGCTGCCGTCCGGCTCGGTGGTCGCTTTTACCGGCTCATCGATAAACTGTACGCGGGTGCCGACCGGCACGTTCTCAAACAGGAATTTGATGTCATCGTTACGCAGACGCACGCAGCCGTGGCTCACGCGCAGGCCGATACCGAAGTTAGCGTTGGTGCCGTGGATGGCGTACAGACGGCCGATATACAGCGCGTACAGCCCCATCGGGTTATCCGGACCGGCCGGTACGACGGCGGGCAGCGGGTTGCCGGCGGCGGCGTATTCAGCATGCATTTTGGCGGTCGGTGTCCAGGTCGGGCCGGCCTTCTTGCGTTCGACTTTGGTGGTCCAGTTGATCGGCGTATCTTTACCTAACTGGCCGATGCCGATCGGCAGAACGATCACGGTATTGGTGCCTTTCGGGTAGTAGTACAGACGCATTTCCGCGCTGTTGATAATGATCCCTTCATGCACGGTATCCGGCAGAATCAGCTGCTGAGGGATGTTCAGGACGCTACCGCCCTTCGGCAGGTAAGTATCCACCCCCGGGTTGGCTTCCAGCATGTTGGAAAGCCCCATCTGATATTTCGCCGCGAAGTATTCCAGCGGCTGTTTGTTATCATCCGGAATGGTAATGACCTGATTCTGACCAACCAAACGGCTGCCATCGGTTGGCAAAGGATAGGTGACAGCAGACGCTGTATTGCAAAAGCCTACGATGGCGAAGGCTGCCGCTAAGAGTGTAGATAATTTCATAGTCTTTAATGTCGTGTGCGAAATCAACGCCACACAGGCCTTTGTTAATGATTGAGACAGTAGATGGGAGCGCATTATATGTGCATTCCGCTGAACAGGTAAATCAGATGTGTACGAAATCACATTTTTTTCCCTGTCGCCTCGGCTGCCGCGGTCCGGCAGGCGGCCGAAGCATCGCTCGCCGCGCGGGTAACGGGCGGTTACTCTTCCAGCAGCCGGGCCTGCAGCGCGGCGCGAACCGGCGCGGTAAGCTGGTACTCTGCCGCCAGCCAGGCGTCGACGGTGCCATAGCGCTGGTGAATAGCCGACAGCGCGGCGGCGAGATAGGACTCTTTTACCGTCAGAATATCCGCCAGGCTTTGGCGCCCTTGGGCAGTGAGGTCGTTGCCGAGCAGCTCCAACATCCAGGCCTCCACCTGCGTCAGCATGCCGTGGGTAAGGAGATACTCCTCCATCACCGTTTCGCTGTCGCAGCCGACGGCGAACAGCGTTAACGCGCAGCCGACGCCGGTGCGATCTTTGCCGACCGCGCAGTGTTGCAGTAAAGCGCCTTCAAAAGGCGTGGTCAGCCACGCGGCGAGCTGGCGATAGGCCGGGTTGTTAAACGGCAGCTGGCGGTAGAGTTGCAGCATAAACTGCTCGCCGTTCAGCGCGTTAAGGGTGGCGGCATTCAGCTCGGTGACCTTCGCATTAACCTCGCTCACCGGCGGATTGGCCGGCGCGTTAAGATAATGGGTAAGCGGGCTAAGCTTGTCCGGAGTACGGGCTACCTCTCCGGGGTCGCGATAGTCGAGCACCCGGCTGAGCGGCAAAGTATCGAGGTGGTTGAGATCCTCCGCCGTTAACCGGTTTAGCGCGCCGGATCGCAATAGCTTGCCGCTGCGGACGCGGCGTCCGTCGGCGGCAAGCTGGCCGCCCAGGTCGCGAAAATTGATGCCGCCCTGCAGGGATAAAAAAGCCGGGTGTCGCGATAGGCTGCTGGTCATGGGACTCCTTATAAATACGTACAGAATAACCGTTTGAGCGCGGGTTTCCGGCTCATCTGACAAAGACCTTAGCACAAGCGCCGCGGTGGAATTTACCGCAGGCCGTGAAAAGTGTGTCATTTGCTGGCATAATGTCTGCTGTATCACACCCCTCATACTCTTTTTTCAGGATATCCCCGTGCTAGTATCCAGCAACGTTACCATGCAGTTTGGCAGTAAGCCGCTGTTCGAAAATATCTCCGTTAAATTTGGCGGCGGCAACCGTTATGGTCTGATCGGCGCCAACGGCAGCGGTAAATCGACCTTTATGAAGATCCTCGGCGGCGATCTCGAACCGACGCTGGGCAACGTTTCACTCGACCCGAACGAGCGCATCGGTAAGCTGCGTCAGGATCAGTTCGCCTTTGAAGCGTTCACCGTGCTGGATACGGTCATCATGGGCCACGGCGAGCTGTGGGAAGTGAAGCAGGAGCGCGATCGCATCTACGCCCTCGCTGAGATGAGCGAAGAAGATGGCTACAAAGTGGCCGACCTGGAAGTCAAATATGGCGAAATGGACGGCTACTCGGCGGAAGCGCGCGCCGGCGAACTGCTGCTCGGCGTCGGCATTCCGGTTGAACAGCATTATGGCCCGATGAGCGAAGTCGCGCCGGGCTGGAAGCTGCGCGTCCTGCTGGCGCAGGCGCTGTTTTCCAATCCGGATATCCTGCTGCTCGATGAACCGACCAACAACCTGGACATCGACACCATTCGCTGGCTGGAGCAGACGCTGAACGATCGCGACAGCACCATGATTATCATTTCGCACGACCGTCACTTCCTGAACATGGTCTGCACCCACATGGCGGATCTCGACTACGGCGAGCTGCGCGTGTATCCGGGCAACTACGACGAATACATGACCGCGGCCACCCAGGCGCGTGAGCGTCTGCTGGCGGACAACGCCAAGAAAAAAGCGCAGATTGCGGACCTGCAGTCGTTCGTTAGCCGCTTCAGCGCCAACGCCTCTAAATCGCGTCAGGCCACCTCGCGCGCGCGCCAGATTGACAAAATCAAGCTGGAAGAGGTTAAAGCCTCCAGCCGTCAGAACCCATTTATCCGCTTCGAGCAGGATAAGAAACTGTTCCGTAACGCGCTGGAAGTGGAAGCCCTTACCAAAGGCTTTGATGAAGGTCCGCTGTTCAAAAACGTCAACCTGCTGCTGGAAGTGGGCGAAAAGATCGCCATTCTGGGCGCCAACGGCGTGGGTAAATCCACCATGCTGAAAACCCTGGTAGGCGAACTGCAGCCGGACAACGGCAGCGTGAAATGGTCTGAAAACGCGCAAATCGGCTACTACGCGCAGGACCATGAGTACGAGTTCGAAAACGACCTGACGGTCTTCGAATGGATGAGCCAGTGGAAGCAGGAAGGCGACGACGAACAGGCAGTACGCAGCATCCTCGGCCGTCTGCTGTTTAGCCAGGACGATATCAAAAAGCCGGCGAAGGTACTTTCCGGTGGCGAGAAAGGGCGCATGCTGTTCGGTAAGCTGATGATGCAGAAGCCAAACATCCTGGTGATGGACGAACCGACCAACCACCTGGATATGGAGTCGATTGAATCGCTGAACATGGCGCTGGAGATGTATCAGGGCACCCTGATCTTTGTCTCCCACGACCGTGAGTTTGTCAGCTCGCTGGCGACCCGCGTCCTGGAGATCACTCCGGACCGCGTGATCGACTTCAGCGGCAACTACGAAGACTACCTGCGCAGCAAAGGTATCGAGTAATCCCTGTCCGTTACCCGGGTAGCGGCTACGCCTTACCCGGGCTACCAAACCGCATAGTGCTGTAGCCCCGGTAAGCGATAGCGCCACCGGGGATTTCTAGACCACCAATACCGGCATTTCAGCCGGCCTATGGTCAGAACCTCCACTCCGTTCCTTCAACGCCATTCACCAGCAGCTTACGCTTTTCTCCTACCGGTAATGACAGCTTCAGCGCTTTCCACGCCGGGCGATAGTTGCCGCGGGCGTTGATATCCAGGTTTATGCTGCTGGCGCTGCAGGTCATTTCCCACTCCAGCCATAGCGCATCCCCCTGTTTATAGCCCCAGCTTTCGCCGTCGTCTTCAAACAGCAGACCGCGGGTTGAGCCGGTACCTTTCAGCGGGAACAGCTGCAGTTCGCGACGATCGTCTTTTTGCGCATCGACATGGCTGATACGTTCACTAAGCGGCAGACCGGCGCCGGCGCGGACCAACAGCGGCAGTTTTTCCAGCGGCGCGTCCAGCGTCACCCACTGGCCGCCGGCGAACCACTGATGGCTGTAGAAATCGTACCAACCGGCCTGATTATCTGGCAGCCATACTTCACGCTGGCGGGCGCCCGGCTCGACCACGCTGGCCACCAGCAGGTCGCGGCCCAGCAGGAAGTCATCGCATTCGGCGAAGGTCTGCGCATCGTGCTGGTGATCGAGGAAGGTCGGGCGGAGCATCGGCTCATCATCAGCATGCGCCTGCCATAGCAGAGTGTACAGATAGGGCAGCAGGCGGTAGCGCAGCTCAATGGCTGAGCGGATCGCCGGAGTGATGGCCGGATACATCCATGCTTCGTTTACCGTCTGGTCGTCATTCCACGAGTGAATGGTAAAGCGCGGATGCATGACGCCATTTTGTACCCAGCGCACAAACAGTTCCGGCTCGGGTTTATCGCCGGAGAAACCGCCGACGTCGTGGCCGACGTTAAACAGCCCGGAAAGGCTCATCCCCAGGCCCATGCGGATGTTATAGCGCAGCGTATCCCAGTTGGTGCGGTTGTCGCCGCTCCAGGTCTGGACGTAGCGCTGCATCCCGGCGCAGCCGGAGCGGGAGATCAGATATGGGCGCTTTTGCGGCGCAAAGCGCTGCTGGGCTTCCAGCGAGGCGCGCATCATCAACAGCGGCATCACCGGGCGAATATGTTTGATGGCGATTTCGCGGCCAAAGCCGTAGCAGCGGGCTTCGCCGTCCCATACTTCGTATTCGTTATTATCGTTCCAGGTCGAATCGATGCCCATCTCCAGTAGCTGGGTGGTCACGCCTTCCTGCCACCAGGCCACGGTTTGCGGATTGGTGAAATCGAGATGCGACCCTTCATCATCCCAGAAGCTGGAACGCTCCGGAGCGTCAGTTTGCGAATCGCGAATGAAGAGACCGCGCTCCGCCACCTCGCCGTAGCGCGGGTGATCCTGCAGCAGGCACGGTTTGATATTGGCGGCCAGCTTCAGCCCGGCATCGTGAAACGACTGGCTCATCACTTTGGGCTGCGGCACCTTGTCGTAGTTCCAGTTAAAGACGTAGCGCTTGCCGTTGATTGAGGTATAGCCGGAAGAGAGCTGGAACGAATCGCAGGGGATCGCGTGCTGCTCGCACAGGCGGATAAAGTTCATCAGCTGATTTTGCGCATCCGGCGCGTCGGTATAGTGCATGGTGGAGCCGCTGTAGCCGAGGCTCCATTTGGGTCCAAACAGCGTTTTACCGGTCAGGCGAACGAAGGCTTTGGTCACATCCAGCACCTGCTTACCGGTAAACAGGTAATAATCGATGTCGCCGGCTTCCGCCTGCCAGCGGCGATAGGCGGTGTGGTAGTTGTCGATCTCGTTCCCCAGATCCAGCCAGCAGCTGCTCAGGTTGTCATAGAACAGGCCGTAGCTGATATCGCTGCGCTGGGTGATGGTGAACGGAATATGTTTATACAGCGGGTCAGTGCTGACGGCGTTGTAGCCCATGGCATCGAGGTTACGCATCTCATAGCGTTTACCGGTGCGCTGCAGGTCGCCGGCCTTTTCGCCCAGGCCGTAAAAACGCTCGTCTTTGCGGCGGCTCAGATAATGGGCGACGCCGTCGCCGTGGGCATTCGCCAGGTAGGCGCTGGTCGGACGGTCATTGGCAAGCGGCTGCCATTCGCCGGCCTCGTCGCGATAGCTCCACTCCAGCCACAGCGGCTGGTAAACGGTGACGCGCAGCTGGCGGGTGGCGATAGTCAGCGTATCGCCCTCCTGGGCCAGCTGCCAGGCCGGGAGACTAAAACCGCTGAGGTCATCCCGGGCGCGGCCTTCCCACGGCACATCCTGCTGCGGAGCGATGCTCCAGGTGCGATCCAGCGCCAGCTGGCCCTGGCGTTTTAGCAGGACGCGGAACAAATTCTCTTCCAGTACGTACAGGCACAGGGTGTGCTGGCCATCGACCGTCAGTTCAACGTGATGCTCCAGCTGTTGATGCAAACTCCAGTGTTTCAGCGTCTTCATATCTTACATCCACTCTCAGGCGCGCTTGGCGCGACGTTCAGCAATAAATGCCACCAGGAAAACGGCGCCAATCAGGTCAAAGAAACCCATGGCGATGAATAGCGGGTTGAAGCCGATTTTGTCGGCGGTCACCCCGATTAATAACGAGAACAAGAAGCTGGCGATCCACGCTGCGGAGCCGCGCATACCGTTGACCGTCGCCATTTGTCCCTTGTCGAAAGACTCCACCACCAGCGCGCTGAGCATGCAGGAGATGATCTGATGGCCGAAGCCGCCAATGGAGATCAGGATGATGGTGATATAGGGATCGCGGGTGATGGCGACGAGGGCCAGGGAGAGCATCAGGAACGCGCCGGTTACCGAGCTGGCGATCACCGAGTTCACTCGCGTACAGCCGAACCAGCGAACATACAGGCGGGTGAGGTAGCCGCTGACCACGCTGCCGAGATCGGCGGCGAGAAACGGCAGCCAGGCGAACATGGCGATCTGCTTCAAATCTATGCCGTGCTCTTTCGCCAGGTACAGCGGCACCCAGAAACTCAGCACCGCCCAGGCGGGCTCGGCCATAAAGGCGGGAATGGCGATCCCGTAGAAACGTTTATTTTTCGAGACGGTTTTGAGCGCGGTAAAGAAGGGCTGTTTTACCGGCGGGGCTTCGTTATCCTGTTTGATGTACTCCAGCTCGCTTTTGCTGAGATTGGGGTGCTTTTCCGGGGTCTGATAGAAGGCCCACCATAGTACTACCCACAGTAGCGCCAGCGCGCCGGTAAACATAAACGCCCCTTGCCAGCCGAAGGAGGCGTGGGCGAAGTAGATGATCGGCGGGGCCAGCATCGCGCCGATGGAGAACCCAACGCCAGCCCAGCCGGCGGCAATCGGGCGTTCAGATTTCGGAAACCATTCGCCGATGGTTTTGGCGTTGGCCGGAGTAGCGGCCGCCTCGGCCCCCCCCATAAAGAAGCGCAACATAGCCAGGTGCAGCCAGCTACCGGCCCCGGCGTGGGCGATACAGGCCAGCGCCCACAGGGTGGCGCAGATCATAAAGCCAAGCTTCAGGCCGATGACGTCGATAAGCCAGCCGCACAGCGGCTGGAAAATCGTGTAAGCCAGCTGAAACGCGCCGACGATCCACGAGTATTGTTCGGTAGTAATGCCGAGGGTCGCTTTCAGTTCCGGCGCGATAATTCCCAGCGAGTTGCGTGTGATGTAGTTGACGGTAACGCCAAGTAAAAACAGGACCAGCACCCACCAGCGCAGGTTTTTCACTACCCGGCGCGTTTTGCTGACGGCGATATCATTGTTGAGGCCTTGACTCATAGCACACTCCACAAGACGTTTGTAGGGGAAAGTGACGGTCTCACTCCCTGAGTGGTCACGTAGATTTATTAACTATTTGAATAGTCTATTTTTAATCTCAACATCATTGGTATAACTAGTATGGGAGATATTGGACCAATTCAGGCTAGGGCAGAAAAATCGTCTGGCAAAGCGCTATTTATGCAAGTTTTTTCATGAAATGAGCGAGATCGCATATTTGACAGCGGAATTTGCTTGTAACGTGTGCTTTGGCGATTATGAAAATTCTTTCATTTTTCAATCGGAGCTGGATCACAAAATGGATAAAAAGCTGCGCGTCGCCGAAATTGCCGCCCGCACCGGGCTATCGCCCAGCACCGTTTCACGCGTCCTGGCCGGGAAAGCGAATACCAGCGACAAGGCGCGCCGGGCGGTGCTGGAGTGCGCCCGCGAGCTGGGTGTCATGCAGGGGTTGGCCGCCGGGCGTCTGCTGCTCAATCATCTGCTGGTGTTTGCCCCGCAGCGCGCATTCGATGAGCGATCGGATATCTTCTACTACCGGGTGATCCAGAGTATCAATAACGCGCTGGCGGCGCATGAAGTGCGCCTGCGCTACTGCGCGCTGGATGAGAACGACAGCGACGCCAACCTGTTTCTTGCCCGCATGAATGAACCTGAGACCCAGGCCGCGGTGCTGCTGGGGATCGACGATCCGCATATTCATGGCCTGGCGGCGGATCTGGGCAAACCCTGCGTATTGATCAACTGTCGGGATGAAGGGATGCGGCTGCCGTCCATCGCTCCCGATCATCGGCTGATCGGCCAGTGCGCGGCCCGCTATCTGTTTGATATGGGGCATCGGGCGGTGATGAACGTGATGTGCCTGCGCCGCTATACCATGGAGCTGCGGCTGGGGGGGATTCAGGAGGCGTGGCGCGCGCGTAATCTGCGCTTTACCGCCAGCCGGGATCTTATCAGCGTCGCCAACTTTAGCGCCAGAGAGACGGAAGAGCAGGTGGGCGCCTGGCTTGACGGCTTACAGGGCAGGCCGTTGCCCACCGCCTTCCTGGTGGGCGGCGATTTTATGGCCGCCGGCACCGTCAGCGCATTGCAAAAGCGTGGCCTGCGGGTGCCGCAGGATGTCTCGGTGATGAGCATTGACGGATTTAATCTGGCGGCGATTCAGGAGGTGCCGCTGACCGCGGTGCATGTGCCGCGGGATGAGCTGGGCAGCGAGGCGGTGCATCTCCTGCAGCAGCGCCTGCTGCGCCCGGAGGCGCCGCACGGCTCGCTACTGCTGCATGGCACGCTGGTGGTACGCGATTCGGTACGGCGGATCCGGCCGGGCAAAGGCCATACCGCCGTCGAGCCGCAGGGGCTGTATGACGATTAGACCGGCATACCCAGCGCCCGTTTGCCGTGGATATTCAGATCCTCCAGGGTGAAGCGCCCCTGCCAGCTGGCTTCATAGTCCTCGCGCGGGAAATCCCCCGGCGAGGCGCCTTTTTCCAGGGCGATTTTTACTTTCTGCGCGTAGGCGAGGTTCTTCTCGCACATCGGCGCGGCCGGAATGTACATCACATTTCCCCAGCCCTGCTGATTTTCCACCGGCGCCACCGAGTGAATGATGTCGCAGTGCCACCAGACGGAGTCCCCGGCATTCAGCGCTGGAATCGAGCTTAACGCTTTAATTAAGAGCGGGTGCCACTGCTCAGAGATCGGCAGCACTCTGCCCGGCGCAACGCCGCACAGCTCATCTTCCGGCACATCGTCGAGCAGGGGGCGCAGTAGCACATAAGCCATCGCCTCCGGGATCGGCACCACGTGCAGCAGCCCCTGACCCGGGATCATGTCCGACAGCGCGGTCCAGCCCTGGAAGGTGCGGAACACCGAGCATTTGGTGGTGTTGTCGACGGTATACTCTTCCACTTCGGTACGGTGCGCGGCGTCCCACGGGTCGTAGGCGTCGATATTGCCATTAAAAACGTTGGCGAAAACCTGCTGATAGGCGGGAAGCAGCCAGCGCTCCAGCGCGCCGGAATCGGTATGCGCCCCCAGCCCCTTCGAAGTGGTTCCCGGCGGGCGGCGGCGGATGCGGTCGGGATAGATCACGCTGACGTCCGGATCGAACCAGCGTTTGCCATTCTGTTCAAAACGCCACAGGCGGTTGAGGAAAGATTGCACCGCCGCCATTTCATCGCTCTGCCGCGCCTGCATTTGCGAGGGCGACCAGTAGATCGGGTAGATCTCCGGGCGCGAAGCCTCCAGCGAACCGAAGAAGCTGTCGCCAGGCCCTTTGTAAACATCGTCGAAATGGTTGCGATCCAGATATTCCAGCATCGCGGTATCCCACGCCAGCGCCTGTTCGCGTGGGAAGTGGCCTTTAATCACCGCGCAGCCCCGTCGCTTAATGGCCGCGCGCTGCTCATCGCTCACTGTTCCTTCGGCGATATCGCGGAACGGAACGGTTGGCCAGACCTCCTGGCCTGCGGCTTTCAGTGTCTCAATCTCCTGCAGCCGCTCGCTGATGCGCGCTGAGAGCTTATCGAACACCGCCTGGACGTCGCCAATTTGCGCCCGCAGGGCCTGTTTCATCTGGCGAATCGCCGCTTTGTGATCGGCGGGAAGGGTTTCGTGGGTCGGGAGAGCAGCCATAATAACCTCGCTGTATCTTTCATTCGAAAGTATTAAATCTTACAAACGTTAATTTAAGTTAAAATGGAGTTAATGCAAGTTTAAAATCTTGCTGCGGCGCACAAAATGGAAAACCGGGGCGCGATGCCCCGGCGAAGGGTCAGGCGTTGAAGGGCGGGGTGTTATCGAGGACGGCCTGGATAACGTTCAGCGCGCCGTCATGGTTATTATCGTCGGTAGCGTAGCCGGCGATGGCCTTGATGCTGTCGGCAGCGTTACCCATGGCGAAAGCGTATTTCACCAGCTTCAGCATTTCGGCGTCATTGCCGCTGTCGCCGATGGCGACGCATTGCTGCGGCGAAAGATCCCAACGCTTGAGCAAACGGCTGATGCCGTTGGCTTTATGCAGGCCAGGGATAATCAAATCGACAAAGCCAAAGCCGCTGGTGACCGGCTTCATGATGCCGTCGAGCGACACGTGCAGTTTATCAATCAGCTGTGGGATCTCGCTGTCCGGCAGGTTGAGAGAGAATTTAAACAGCGTATCGTCGATGGCGTGATAGTCGCTCACCCGCTGTAGGCGATGGTAGTGCTTCGACATTAGCTCAACAAAGGCGTCCGGAGCTTTATCGCTGACGTAGGCGCTCTGCAGGCCGCAGGCGACAAAGTTGAGCTGCGGATCTTTGAGCAATTCGCCAATCACCACTTGTGATTCGTGGCGGGTCAGTTCGCCGTGGAACAGCTGCTTGCCATGTTCATAAACCAGAGCGCCGTTTTCTGCGACGAATGAAATCTGCTCGCGAATTTCCGGGAAAAATGAGATCAGCTGAAAGTACTGATTGCCGCTGGCGACAACGAATTCAATACCTTGCTGCCTGAGCTGCGCAAACTGGGCGAGGAAACGCGGGCGGTCGTACTGCTTGGCGTCATTGAGAAAAGTTCCGTCCATATCGGTGACGATAACTTTAACGGTCATAAGAGAGTGCTCCTGGCTTAACTTCGACCAGTAACATTCTAATTACAATGTGATGAGGAGCACAAATTTATTTCGAATGAAAGTTCACGCATTCAGAAAATGCCGGAAGGGCATGTCTTTTCCGGCCTGCAGAACAGGGTTGGCCCGCTAAGCATAGCGCCAGCGGGCACGAAGGATTACAGCGTATGTTCGGTACGGGCGATGATATCGTCCTGGGTATCCGGCGACAGGGCGGTGAAGAATGCCGAGTATCCAGCGACGCGGACCACTAAATCGCGGTACTGGTCAGGATGTTTCTTGGCTTCCAGCAGCGTGTCGCGCGACACGATGTTGTACTGGATATGCCAGCCTTTGTGCACCTCGAAGAAAGTGCGCAGCAGCACCATCAGCTTCTGCTTATCGGACTCGTTCTCCAGCGTTGACGGATTCAGCTTCTGATTAAGCAGCACGCCGCCGAGGATCGCCCCGGTCGGCAGCTTGCCCACCGAACTGATAACCGCCGTCGGACCCAGATGGTCGGTACCGGAGGCCGGGCTGGCCCCCTCCGCCAGCGGGGTATGCGCTTTACGGCCATCCGGCGTCGCCATGGTCTGCGCGCCGAACGGGACGTTAGCGGAAATAGAGGAGGTGCCAGCGTAATAATTGCCGCCAATCGGGCCGCGGCCATAGCGCGGGTTGTGATATTGCTTCAGCTCGTCGATATAGGTCTGGTAGGCCCGCGCCAGCAACTCGTCGACGCTGTCATCATCGTTACCATACTTCGGCGCGCCGTTGATCAACCGCTGGCGCAGCTGCTCGTGGGTCAGTCCGTCGAAATCTTCCGCCAGCGCCTTCGCCAGCTCCTGCTGGCCGATGGCGCCCTGATCGAAGACCAGTTTTTTCACCGCCGCGAGGCTGTTGCCGAGGTTGGCGATACCCACCTGCAGGCCGGAAACCCAGTCATACTTCGCGCCGCCCTGCTTAATGCTTTTCGCCCGTTCGATGCAGTCATCGACCAGCGCCGAGCAGAGAATATCGTGGACGTTCTCTTCCAGCATGGTATCGACCACGTACTCAATCTCGATGGATTTACGGGTGTAGTAACGAATCTGGCGGTCCCAGTCGGCCAGCACCTGATCGAAGTTAGCGAAGTTGCCTTTCGACAGGGCGTGCTCCTGCGGCAGGAACACCTGACCGCTGGTGGCATCGCGGCCGCCTTCCAGCGTCGCCAGCATCACCCGCGCGAAGTTAATAAAGCTCATGCCGGTACAGCGGTAGCCCCACTTACCGCCGACCGCGGTTTCGATACAGCCGATAGCCGCGTAATCGTAGGCGTCCTGCGGCTCAATGCCCAGCTTAATGAATTCCGGGATGACGATTTCATCGTTGTTAAACGCCGGCATGCCGAAACCGCAGCGGATCACCTGGACGCAGGCGTCGAGGAAGTCGTTGCTCATCCCGGCGTGGTAGCGCACGCTGAGGTTCGGCTGGGTAGAACGCAGGCGACCGCAGGATTCCAGGATCGCATACGACAGCGGGTTGACCGCGTCCTGCGGCTTACCATCCACCAGATTCTGGCCGCCGATGGTGACGTTCTGGTATAGCGGGCTGCCGGCAGAGGCTTTGGAGTGCGAGCCGGAACGGATCTTATTGACCTCCAGCAGCTTCAGCCAGCAGCTGTGCAGCAGCTCAATGGCCTGTTCGCGATCCAGTGACTGTTGCAACTCAACGTCGCGGCGGTAGTACGGGTAGAGGTACTGGTCCATACGGCCGAAGGATACCGAATGGCCATTGGATTCAATCTGCAGGATAAGCTGAATGAAGTAGCACAGCTGCAGCGCCTGCCAGAAGGTTTTCGGCGGCTCATGGGCGATGACGTCGCAGTTTTCGGCAATCGTCAGCAGTTCGTGGCGGCGTGATTCGCGGGATTCTGCTGTCGCCATCTCGCGCGCCAGCGCGGCGAAGCGTTTGCTGTGATCGCTGACCGCTTCCAGCACGATATCAATCGCTTTCAGGAACTGCTCGCCGTGCAGGTCTTCCAGTACCGTCAAATTGATACGCGAGCGGCGTTCGGCGACTTTCGCACGCATCCCGTCGAGGCCTTTCTCCAGCAGCAAGGGGTAGTTGACCGCGAGGTGAGCATCCCCGGAGGTCATATTGCCTTCCGCCTTAATAATGCCGGTGGCGAGCAGCGCCTTTTGCTCATCGGTGAACATACCGTAGCAGCGGTCTTGTACGGTCTGGCCGCGCCACCATGGGCACACTTCATGCAATACGCGTTTATTCTCCTCGCTGACCGAGAAGCCGGCGCCGGGGCGGTCGGCGAGATCGTCGATCTCTTTCTCAATCCAGCTGACGGTGTATTCTGGGAAAATAGGCGCGGCGCGCACTTCGCTGGCCTGGTTACCGACGATCAGCTCATCGTGCTTGATCCAGATGGTGCGCTCCGCCAGGTGGTGAGCCAGCGCCAGCGCGCGGCGCACCGGGATCGGTTTATCGAGATGCCGCTGATACATCTCCGTATAGTGGCGGGCGCGCTCGGTACAGACCGGCGGCTTGACGATATGCACCAGCGCCATTTTATGGGCCTGGATACGGGCGCTGAGGGTGTTGAGCTTCAGGGTAGTCATAGGGTTATCCTCGTAATATCGCCGTTAGCCCCTTGCTTTGCGCATAATCCTGCGCGAAGACGAGCAGCTCAGGAGCGTCCAGCGGTTTGTCCGGTGCGGTGTAGGGCTGACTGAGTAACTGGTATTTGTTCATTCCCAGCGTGTGGTACGGCAGGTAATTGATCTCGCTGACCTGCAGGCGATCGGCGGCAAAATCGGTGATCGCGGCAATGTCGGCTTCGCTGGCGTTGAATCCCTGGATCAACGGCACGCGAATAATCATTTTTTTCCCCGCCTGCGCCAGACGCTGCAGGTTATCCAGCACCCGGCGGGCGCTGCCGTCGGTCCACTGCTGAAAAACGGCCTCGTCAACGTGCTTCAGATCGGCGAGAAACAGGTCGACAAAGGGTAAAGACGGTTCAATGTATTTCCACGGCACGTGCAGGCAGGTTTCCACGGCGGTGTGAATGCCTGCCTGATGACTGGCTTCGAACAGCGCTTGCGCCAGCGTTGGGTTCATAAAGGGTTCGCCGCCGGAAAGAGTGATGCCGCCACCGCTGCGATCGTAGAATGGTTTATCACGCAGCACCGTCGCCATGATCTCCTCGACGCTCTTCTCCTCGCCGCACACCGTGAGCGCGGTGGTGGGGCAGCAGTCGCGCAGCGCGGCGATATGGCTGTCGTTAACGTTTTGCCGGTGAATGATCAGGCCATCGAGGGTGCGGGTGATAACCGCCGGCGCCGCCTGCTGGCACAGCTCGCAGCCGGCCAGGCACAGCCGCGAGTCATACAGCAGATCTTCGCTACGGGCGCGGCTCTCCGGGTTCTGGCACCAGCGGCAGCCCAGCGAGCAGCCTTTCAGGAAGACGACGGTGCGGATCCCTGGGCCGTCATGGGTGGAATAGCGCTGGATGTTGAAGATCATGGCTTATCCTCTTGTTTGCGTATGAATATAAAAACACTTTCGAATGAAAGTTATGTTGACGCAAATCAACAAGCGGGATGGGGATAAGTCAGAGAGGAGAAAATAACGAGAGCGGTCACAAAACCACCGGCGACTCTCGTCGCCGGTGTGGGGGTCAGTGCGAGCCGCATACCTCGCACTGCGGGTGACGCATCAGCCTCATTTCGCGAAACTGGCAGGTCATGGCATCGTAGATGACGATTTTTCCGCTGGCAGGGGTGCCGTAGCCGCTCAGCAGCTTAATCGCCTCCATCGCCTGCAGCGAACCGATGGTGCCTACCAGCGGGGCCATTACCCCGGCTTCGACGCAGGTGAGGGCATTTTCGCCGAACAGACGGCTCAGGCAGCGGTAGCAGGGTTCGCCATCCTGATAGGTAAAGACGCTGATTTGCCCCTCCATACGGATCGCCGCTCCGGAGACCAGTGGGGTTTTGTGCTGAAAGCAGCCGACGTTAAGCTGGTTGCGAATGTCGACGTTGTCGGTGCAGTCGAGCACCAGATCGTGATCGGCAATCTGCGCCGCCAGCGCCGCCTCATCCAGCAAGGCATTGAGCGGGACCAGACGGACGTGCGGGTTAATGCGCGCCAGCGCCTCGCGGGCGGAATCCACCTTCGGCTGGCCGAGGGTGGCGTCGCTGTGCAGCGTCTGGCGCTGCAGGTTGGAGAGCGAGACAGTGTCGAAATCGAGCAGGGTGAGCTGCCCGACCCCGGCGGCGGCCAGATACTGCGCGGCGGCGCAGCCGAGCCCGCCGAGGCCGACCACCAGCACGCGAGCGGCTTTTAACCGCTCCTGGCCGTCAAAATCAAAACCGCGCAAGACGATCTGCCGGTTATAGCGCAGCATCTCTTCATCGCTCAGCTCAACGGTCATTACAGCCCCCCAAACAGGTGACTGAAGGGTTCGACCTCGACCCATTCACCTGCTTCAACATGGCCGCGCTCACGCTCCAGCACGATAAAGCAGTTGCCGAGGCTGAAGGAGCTGAAAATGTGCGAGCCCTGATGGCCGGTGGTGTTCACCACCAGTTCGCCGTCCGGGTTGCGCTGCAGAATACCGCGCTGAAAATCGAGGCGGCCAGGCGACTTTTTCAGGCGCGTGGCGGCGCGGACCCGCAGGCGGGGCGCCTGAAGCGGGCCGTGCTTGCCCGAGAGTTTCGCCAGCAGGGGTTGCACCAGCTGACAGAAGGTGACGGTGGCAGACACCGGGTTACCCGGCAGGCCGCAGAACCAGCTGCTGCTGAGCTTGCCGAAGGCGAAGGGTTTCCCCGGCTTAATCGCCAGCTTCCAGAAGCCGATCTCCCCCAGCTCTTCGAGGATAGTTTTGGTGTAATCGGCTTCACCCACCGAGACGCCGCCTGAGCTAATGACCACATCGGCCTGCTGGTCGGCGGCGATAAAGGCGTCGCGCAGCTTCGCCGGGTCGTCAGGAATAATGCCGAGGTTAATGACCTCGTAGCCCAACTGCTGCAGCATCAGGTGCACTGCCAGGCGGTTGGTATCGTAAATCTGGCCGTCGCCGAGCGGTTGACCCGGCAGCTGCAGCTCATCGCCGGTTGAGAAGACCGCGACGCGTACCTTGCGCACCACCTCGACCTCGGCAATGCCCAGCGAGGCCAGCACCGGCAGCTCGGCCACCGTCAGGGGTGTCCCCGCCGGGAAGACCACCGCGCCGTGGGCAATATCTTCTCCGCGGCGGCGAATATGCTGCCCGGCTTTTACCGGCGCGATAAAGCGCACGCCGGCCTCGGTCTGTTCAGTCTCTTCCTGCATCACCACCGCATCGCAGCCTTCCGGCACCGGCGCGCCGGTCATGATGCGGATACAGGTGCCCGACGGCCAGGCGTCGTTGAACGGCTGGCCGGCGAAGGCCTTACCGGCGACCGGCAGCGCCGCGCCGTCGCGAAGGTCGTTCAGCCGGACGGCATAGCCATCCATCGCCGCGTTATCAAAGCCGGGCACATCCAGCGGGGAGACGATGTCATGGGCGGTCACACGCGAGAAGGCCTGCAACAGCGGTACAGTTTCCGTCGCGTTCAGCGGCGTAATACGATCGAGCATCTGGGCGAGGGCTGTGTCGAGCGGCATCAGTCCGGCGGTAAAATCCATGGGTCACTCCTGCGGGCAAAACAGCGAAAACGCCTATTATGGCAGAAAAGCGGCGCGGGCTGTATGCCACCTGGGTACGAGGCTTTACATCGCCCGCCGCTCTTTCTATATTCAAAAATTGTATAAGACATTCAGCAATATAATGATATCAATACCCTTATTCATGACGTGACCGGCGCCGCGCCGCGGTACGACAGGGCAGGGGCGATCCACTTCATCGTTAAGGACTGGCGAAATGGGCAAGGCGGTTATAGCAATTCACGGCGGCGCAGGGGCGATTTCTCGCGCGCAAATGACGCCGGAGCGGGAGCGAGAGTATGTGGCGGCGCTGTCGACTATCGTCGAAAGCGGGCAGAAAATGTTGGCCGCGGGCGCCAGCGCGCTGGATGCCGTGACCGAGGCCGTTCGGCTGCTGGAGGAGTGTCCGTTGTTCAACGCCGGAATGGGCGCGGTATTTACCCGCGATCAAACCCACGAGCTGGACGCCTGCGTAATGGACGGCTACAGCCTGCAGGCGGGCGCGGTAGCCGGGGTCAAACATTTGCGTAATCCGGTGCTGGCGGCGCGTCTGGTGCTGGAGAAGAGTCCGCACGTATTACTGATCGGCGAGGGGGCGGAAAATTTTGCCATCTCCCACGGGATGGCGCGCGTGGATAACGATCTCTTTTCCACTCCTGAAAGGCTGCTGCAGCTGCAGGAGGCGAAAGCGGGCGGGGAGATTATCCTCGACCACCACGCCGCTCCCCTCGACGAACGCCAGAAAATGGGCACCGTCGGCGCGGTGGCGCTCGATCTGGCCGGCAATCTGGCGGCGGCGACCTCCACCGGCGGCATGACCAACAAACTGCCCGGACGCGTCGGCGACAGCCCGCTGCCGGGCGCGGGGTGTTATGCCAATAATGCCAGCGTGGCGGTCTCCTGTACCGGCACCGGCGAAGTCTTTATGCGCACCCTGGCGGCCTACGATATCGCCGCCCTGATGGAGTATGGGCAGCTCAGTCTCTATTCCGCCTGCGAGCGGGTGGTGATGGAGAAACTGCCGGCTCTCGGCGGCAGCGGCGGGCTGATAGCCGTCGATCGCGAAGGCAACGTCGTTTTACCGTTTAACAGTGAAGGCATGTACCGCGCCTGGTGCTATGCCGGCGATACGCCGACCATTGGCATTTATCGCGAATAGAACAAGGGAGAGGGCGAGTGTCGCAAACTCACGAAACCGATACCTGCGAAGTGCTGGTGGTGCGCAACCTGAACGTGGCGTTCCGCCAGCAGGATGCGCCGGAGGTGCAGGCCGTGCGTCAGCTTTCCTTCAGCCTGCGCCGCGGCGAGACGCTGGCGATAGTGGGTGAGTCCGGTTCGGGAAAATCGGTGACCGCGCTGGCGCTGATGCGTCTGCTAGACGCGGCCAGCAGCGAGGTGAACAGCGAGGGGCTGTGGTTGCGGCGGCGTAACCGGCAGGTGATCGCGCTCAATGAGCAAACGGACGCTGAGATGCGCCGGGTGCGCGGCGCGGATCTGGCCATGATTTTTCAGGAGCCGATGACCTCGCTGAATCCGGTTTTTACCATCGGCGAGCAGATTGCCGAATCCCTGCGCCTGCACCAGGGGCTGGGGCGCGAAGAGGCGCTGCGCGCGGCGAAAAAGATGCTCGATCAGGTGCGTATTCCCCAGGCGGAAGAGATGCTCTCGCGCTATCCGCACCAGCTCTCCGGCGGCATGCGCCAGAGGGTGATGATCGCCATGGCGCTCTCCTGTCGGCCGGCGGTGTTGATAGCCGATGAGCCAACCACGGCGCTGGATGTCACCATCCAGGCGCAAATTCTGCAACTCATTGCCGTCCTGCAAAAGGAGATGGCGATGGGGGTGATCTTTATCACCCACGATATGGGCGTCGTGGCCGATATCGCCGATCGGGTGCTGGTGATGTATCGCGGTGAGGCGGTAGAGACCGGCAGCGTTGAGGAGATCTTTCGTTCGCCGCAGCACCCGTATACGCAGTCGCTGCTGGCGGCGGTCCCGCGGCTGGGGGAGATGCGTGGCCAGGATCTGCCGCGCCGTTTTCCGCTGCCGGGCCAGCCGCTGGCGGAGAGCGAAACGCCCGATACGGTAGTCGCCGGCGAGCCGATCCTGCAGGTGCGTGACCTGGTGGCCCGTTTTCCGGTGCGCGGCGGGCTGCTCAATCGCGTGACGCGCGAAGTGCATGCGGTGGAGAAGGTCAGTTTTGATCTCTGGCCGGGAGAGACCCTGTCGCTGGTGGGCGAGTCCGGCTGCGGCAAGTCGACCACCGGCCGGGCGCTGCTGAGGCTGGTAGAGACCCAGGGAGGCACCATTACCTTCGACGGTCAGCGGATCGATACCCTCGCCGGCGGCAAGCTGCAGGCTCTGCGGCGCAATATTCAGTTTATTTTTCAGGATCCTTACGCCTCGCTTGATCCGCGTCAGACGGTCGGCGATTCGATTATGGAGCCGCTGCGGGTGCATGGCCTGCTGCGTGGGGAAGCAGCGCGTGAGCGGGTCGCCTGGCTGCTGAAGCGCGTGGGGTTGCAGCCGGAGCATGCCTGGCGCTATCCCCATGCCTTTTCCGGCGGCCAGCGGCAGCGGATCTGCATTGCCCGCGCGCTGGCGCTGAATCCGAAGGTGGTGATAGCCGACGAGTCGGTGTCGGCTCTGGATGTCTCCATTCGGGCGCAGATTATCAATCTGATGCTCGACCTGCAGCGCGAGATGGGCATCGCGTTTCTATTTATTTCCCATGATATGGCGGTGGTGGAGCGCATCAGCCACCGCGTGGCGGTGATGTATCGCGGTCGCATTGTCGAAATAGGCCCGCGCCGCGCGGTGTTTGAAAACCCGCAGCACCCCTATACCCGTAAGCTCATGGCCGCCGTACCGGTGGCCGACCCGGGCCACCGTCATCCGCAGCGGGTTCTGCTGTCTGATGACGTCCCGGGCAATATTTATAAGCGGGGCGAGGAGATCGCCAGCGTGCCGTTGCAGCAGGTCGGGCCGGGCCACTTCGTCGCCCGCGAATCCGCCGATGTGCTGGGCAGAACATAACAACACATAACGCATCTTTTCAGGAGAACACGATGACACAACCTGTTTCACGCAAATGGTGGCTGGCGCTGAGTATCGCGGCAGCCCTGGCGAGCGCTCCCGCCTTTGCCGCCAAAGATGTGGTGGTGGCGGTCGGGTCTAACTTCACGACCCTCGACCCCTATGATGCCAACGATACCCTGTCGCAGGCGGTGGCGAAGTCCTTTTATCAAGGCCTGTTCGGCCTTGATAAAGAGATGAAGCTGCAAAACGTTCTTGCTGAGAGCTATACCGTGTCACCGGACGGCCTGGTGTACACCATTAAGCTGCACAGCGGGGTGAAATTCCAGGATGGCACTGACTTTAACGCCGAGGCGGTAAAGGCTAACCTCGATCGCGCGAGTAACCCGGATAACCATCTCAAGCGCTATAACCTGTATAAAAATATTGCCAGTACCGAGGCGGTCGATCCGACTACGGTCAAAATTACCCTGAAGCAGCCCTTCTCGGCGTTTATTAACATTCTCGCCCATCCGGCGACAGCGATGATTTCGCCGGCGGCGCTGAAAAAATATGGTAAGGATATCGGCTTCCACCCGGTGGGCACCGGGCCGTATAAGCTCGACACCTGGAACCAGACGGATTTTGTGAAGGTCAGCAAGTTCGATGGGTACTGGCAGCCGGGGCTGCCAAAGCTGGATTCTATCACCTGGCGTCCGGTGGTGGATAACAATACCCGGGCGGCGATGCTGCAGACCGGCGAGGCGCAGTTCGCCTTCCCGATCCCTTACGAACAGGCGCCGCTGCTGGCGAAAAACAGCAAACTGGAGCTGGTGGCCAGCCCGTCGATCATGCAGCGCTACATCAGCATGAACGTGACGCAGAAGCCGTTCGATAATCCGAAGGTACGGGAAGCCATCAACTATGCGATTAACCGTCAGGCGCTGGTGAAGGTAGCGTTCGCCGGCTACGCCACCCCGGCGACCGGAGTGGTGCCGCCGTCGATCGCCTATGCCCAGACCTACCCCGCCTGGCCATACGATCCGGCGAAAGCGCGCCAGCTGCTGAAAGAGGCGGGCTACCCTAACGGTTTCAGCACCACGCTGTGGTCATCACATAATCACAGCACCGCGCAGAAAGTACTGCAGTTCACCCAGCAGCAGCTGGCGCAGGTGGGGATTAAGGCGCAGGTGACGGCGATGGACGCTGGTCAGCGGGCGGCGGAAGTGGAAGGTAAAGGGCAGAAAGAGAGCGGGGTACGGATGTTCTATACCGGCTGGTCCGCCTCCACCGGTGAAGCCGACTGGGCGCTGTCGCCGCTGTTCGCCTCGCAAAACTGGCCGCCGACGCTGTTTAATACCGCGTTTTACAGCAACCCGCAGGTGGATAACGCGCTGAGCGAGGCGCTGAAAACCACCGATCCGCAACAGAAAACCAAACTCTATAAAGAGGCGCAGGATATTATCTGGAAAGAGTCGCCGTGGGTGCCGCTGGTGGTCGAGAAACTGGTCTCCGCCCACAGCAAGAATCTCACCGGTTTCTATATCCAGCCGGATACCGGCTTTAGCTTCGAACAGGCGGACCTGACGCCGTGATCATGTTCATCTTCATGCGTCCTCTCTCCCGGAATGGGAGGGAGCGATGCTGAATTATGTGATTAAGCGCCTGCTGGGCCTGATCCCTACTCTGCTTATCGTCGCGGTGCTGGTGTTTCTGTTCGTCCATATGCTGCCCGGTGACCCGGCGCGGCTGATTGCCGGACCTGAGGCCGATGCCCAGGTGGTGGCGATGGTGCGCCAGCAGCTGGGGCTTGACCAGCCGCTGCATGTCCAGTTCTGGCACTACATCACCAACGTGCTGCGCGGCGATTTTGGCATTTCCATGGCCTCGCGGCGTCCCGTTGCCAGTGAGATTGCCAGTCGCTTTATGCCCACGCTGTGGCTGACGCTGGCCAGCATGAGCTGGGCGGTACTGTTCGGGATGGCGGCGGGGATTGCGGCCGCGGTGTGGCGCAATCGCTGGCCCGACCGTCTGGGAATGGCGCTGGCGGTGAGCGGTATTTCGTTTCCGGCTTTTGCCCTTGGTATGCTGCTGATGCAGGTGTTTTCGGTTGAGCTGGGCTGGCTGCCGACGGTGGGGGCCGACAGCTGGCGGCACTATATTTTGCCGTCGTTGACCCTTGGCGCGGCGGTGGCGGCGGTCATGGCGCGCTTTACCCGCGCGTCATTCGTCGATGTGCTGCATGAAGACTATATGCGTACCGCCCGGGCGAAGGGGGTGAGCGAAACGCGGGTGGTGCTCAAGCATGGTCTGCGCAATGCGATGATCCCGGTGGTGACCATGATGGGGCTGCAGTTCGGCTTTCTGCTCGGCGGGTCGATCGTTGTGGAGAAGGTGTTTAACTGGCCGGGGCTTGGGCGCTTGCTGGTCGATTCGGTGGAGATGCGCGATTACCCGGTGATTCAGGCGGAAGTGCTGCTCTTTTCGCTGGAGTTTATTCTTATCAATTTAGTGGTGGATGTGCTGTACGCGGCCATAAACCCGGCTATCAGGTATAAGTAAGGTGCGATTGCTTAACTGGAGAAGGCAGGCGGCGCTGAACGCCATGCCGGGCATCAGACCCGGCGAGATCCATACCCCCTGGCATGAGTTCTGGCGGCGCTTTCGTCGCCAGCCGGTGGCGATGGGCGCTGGTATTTTCGTGCTGTTGCTGATTGCGGTAGCCATCGTTGCCCCATGGATAGCGCCGTACGATGCGGAAAATTATTTCGACTACGACCGTCTGAACGAGGGACCTTCGCTGGTGCACTGGTTCGGAGTCGACTCCCTGGGACGGGATATTTTCAGCCGGGTGCTGGTCGGGGCGCAGATCTCGCTGGCCGCCGGGGTACTGGCGGTGCTGATTGGCGCGGCCATCGGCACGGTGCTTGGGCTGCTGGCTGGCTACTATGAGGGCTGGTGGGACCGGCTCATTATGCGACTTTGCGACGTGTTGTTCGCCTTTCCGGGGATCCTGCTGGCGATCGCGGTGGTCGCCGTCATGGGCAGCGGGATGGCCAACGTGATCATCGCCGTGGCGATCTTCTCGATCCCGGCGTTTGCTCGTCTGGTGCGCGGCAATACGCTGGTTCTGAAGCAGCAGACCTTTATTGAATCGGCGCGCAGCATCGGCGCCAGCGACGCCACCATTCTGTTCAACCATATTCTGCCGGGGACGGTGTCATCGATCGTGGTTTATTTCACCATGCGCATTGGGGTATCGATTATTTCGGCGGCCAGTCTGTCGTTTCTCGGCCTCGGCGCGCAGCCGCCCACCCCGGAGTGGGGCGCGATGCTCAACGAAGCGCGGGCGGATATGGTGATGTCTCCGCACGTGGCGCTCTTTCCGGCGGTGGCGATTTTCGTGACCGTGCTGGCGTTTAATCTGCTGGGAGATGGCCTGCGCGATGCGCTGGATCCGAAGTTAAAGGGGTAGGATGAGGGAAAGCTCCGCCGGGAGTCCTTTATGTTATCTGCGGCTTCAGCGCACATTGCGCTTCCGGATAATTTTCTGCGTTAGGTCTCTCATGGCGCAGGGAGCGGTGTGAGGCGGAAACGACCGCCGGACGGTTCCCTCTCCTCCCGGGAGAGGGCCAGGGTGAGGCGAAGCATCGCTGGAAAGTCCTTTATGTTATCTGTGGCTTCAGCGTAGTTTGCGCTCCCGGTTAATCGTCTGCGTTATGTCTCTTATGGCGCAGGGAGCGCACAGGGGGCGGCCAGTCGCCGCCGCCCCCTGTACCCCCGGGCTCCGGCCAGCAACATCGCCACTGCGTGGTGCCTTCGACTTTTCCCTGCAGGCTTCGGGTTGGGCCGAGGCAGCGTCCGTGCAAAACACGGCCCTCAGCCCGCATCCATGCGGCCTGCCCCGGCCTTTCGGGAATGTCTCAGCGATGTTGAGGCCGCCAGCATCGGCTGTTTCAGCAACAATGGTGAATAAATTAACGGCAGGCCGCACGAACTGTAGGCCGGGTAAGGCGTTAGCCGCCACCCGGCAATATGAAGGCATGATGACTGATAAATTACCCGGCGGCGCTGCGCTTGCGCGGACCTGGGGGGAGCCTACGGGAGGACCCCGTAGGCTGGGGAATGCGCTAAGCCGCTATCCGGGAAGCTGGACTAGACCCGGGTACCCCAGAGGTCGTATTCGTCGGCGTGCTCGACTTTCACCCGCACCACGTCGCCCGGCTTAACGCGGGTTTCGCCGTTCAGGTACACCGCGCCGTCGATTTCCGGAGCGTCGGCCATGCTGCGGCCAATGGCGCCTTCTTCATCAACTTCATCTACCAGCACCAGGATTTCGCGCCCCACTTTTTCCTGCAGACGCTCGGCAGAGATCTGCTGCTGCAGCTGCATAAAGCGGTTCCAGCGCTCTTCTTTCACCTCTTCCGGCACCTGGTCCGCCAGCTCGTTGGCGGTAGCGCCTTCAACCGGGCTGTACTTGAAGCAGCCGACGCGGTCGAGACGCGCCTCTTTCAGGAAGTCGAGCAGCATCTGGAAATCTTCTTCCGTTTCGCCCGGGAAGCCCACAATAAAAGTGGAGCGCAGGGTCAGATCCGGGCAAATTTCACGCCACTGCTTAATGCGCGCCAGCTGACGGTCCGCAGAACCAGGACGCTTCATCAGCTTCAGAATACGCGGGCTGGCGTGCTGCAGCGGAATATCGAGGTACGGCAGAATCTTGCCTTCCGCCATCAGCGGGATCACATCGTCAACGTGCGGGTACGGGTAGACATAGTGCAGGCGTACCCAGATGCCGAGCTTCGCCAGCTCTTCGCACAAACTGACCATGCTGGTCTTCACCGGCATACCGTTGTGGAAGCCGGTGCGGTGCTTGACGTCGACGCCGTAGGCGGAGGTGTCCTGCGAAATCACCAGCAGCTCTTTCACGCCGGCGTCAGCGAGGCGTTTGGCTTCGGCCAGCACTTCGCCAATCGGACGGCTCACCAGATCGCCACGCATGGACGGGATGATGCAGAAGGTGCAGCGATGGTTGCAGCCTTCAGAAATTTTTAAGTAGGCGTAGTGGCGCGGCGTCAGCTTAACCCCCTGTTCCGGCACCAGGCTCAGGAACGGGTTGTGCTTCGGCTTCGGCGTATAATGATGGACATGCTCCAGCACCTGCTCATAGCTGTGCGGACCGGTGATCTCCAGCACCTTCGGATGCACTTCGCGGATCTGATCCTCTTTCGCGCCGAGACAGCCGGTGACGATTACCTTGCCGTTCTCTTTCAACGCTTCGCCGATCGCTTCCAGCGATTCCTGCACAGCGCTATCAATAAAGCCGCAGGTGTTAACGATCACCATATCGGCGTTGTCGTAGGTCGGTACGACGTCATAACCTTCGGTGCGCAGTTCGGTCAGGATACGCTCTGAGTCCACGAGGTTTTTCGGGCAGCCCAGGGAGACGAAGCCGATTTTCGGCTGATGCGTGACATTGCTCATAGCTTAAAAAGTGTTCAATTATTGGAATGGTCAGGGCAGGAATTCTACAGATCTTTGCGAAAAAGAGTATAGCTCTGTCGCGGTTAATGGTGAAAAAGCGCCCCCGACCTGTCTTTTACGCCCCCCACCGCCAAAGCGGATCCCACACGCCCCGGAGCAGAGGGGCGGGACACGCTTCTGACAAGCCGTGCGCACAGGCGACTCAAGCCCGGCGTGGCTGCCGGGCAGAGACTTATTGCGCCGGGTTAATGGCTGCAGAGGGGGTGGCGCCGGGTTTTTTCGGCTCGCGCTTATCCTGCAGCGTGAAAATAGAGATCAGGGTAAAGAGCCCGGCGACGCTGCCGAGAATCAGATAGGTGTTGGCGAAGCCAATGGTATCGTACAGATAGCCTGCCAGCGGAGAGTAAATAGCGGTGGCGATCGAGGCGACGAACAGCACCAGCAAATAGACCGTCGAAGAGAGCTTGTGGTCGAAGTTGGCGGCGATGAATTTAAAGACCGATACCAGAATCAACGGCTTCTCCAGAGCATGCATCATTTTCACCGCACCAATCCACACCGGGCCGAGGGGCACGGCTGAGCCGACAATACGTACCGACATGATCAGCCCGGCGATGATCAGCGCCCATTTGGCGCCGGTCCGGTTAACAAACCATGGCATCAGGCAGAGGAACAGGGTTTCACCGCAGACCTGAATAGACGCGAGGATCCCGTACCAGCGGTTGCCTTCCTCCGGCGTCGGGAACTGTAGCGAGAAGTACTGGGCAAACTGCTGATCGTAGGTGTCGTAAATCTGCGTGACGAACAGGGTAAAGAGCAGCAGCATCCAGAACTGACCATTCTTCGCCAGCTCAAGGGCATGAGAGACCTTCAGCGATTCGCTTCGCGCCACATCGGCGTCGGTTAATTCAATTTTGGTTAGCATAAAGCAGATGGCGGCGATGACAATGGCGAGGCTGGCGAGCCAGAAGGCCAGATTAGGATTGCTGTCGATATATTTACCCACAATCCAGGCCGCCGCTGCCCAGCCTAACGAGCCCCACATCCGCACACGACCATATTCGAACTGATAGCGCCGGGAAATCTTATCGATATAAGAGTCGATTACTCCGCAGCCGGAGTTAAAGATGATCCCCAGATAGATCCCTCCCAGCAAGGCGCCAAACCAAAAGTTGTGCACCAGCAGCGGCGCGTAAACGTAGATAAAGAAGGGGCCCACCGGCAGGAGCAGGGCGACCAGCAGCCAGATAAGCCGTTTTTTCAGGCCGAACTTGTCAGAGATAAAGCCGAAGAAAGGCTGCATCAGCAGGGCGATAAAGGCGTTGACCGAGTAAAGCAGCCCGGTCTTCGTGGCGCTGATGCCAAGATGCTGGGTGGTCCAGATAACGAAGAAAGCCATGGTCGACGACCAGGCGAACAGGTAGAGGAAATCGAAAAGACTCAACAGAAGGTAGTTTCTTTTACCGGACGTCATGTTTCAGTTCCTTGCAAATGGGCAGAGAGAATTTCAGCGATCCGCGGGCCGCGTTCGCTGTTTTCCTGACATGTTATACGTATTACATTAATTATTTGTTATGACATCCTAATTGACGATGGTGCAACAGGTTATATGAGGTATTGTGATCATTGCTGCACTAATTTTGTCTCTTATTGCCATTTTCTGTTTATTAATTTCAGATTGAAATTAATTGTGATCGTATAACATTGTTTTTGTTATACACCCTACAATGCGTTAAAGTTGCCACATTGTAAATGATGTTAAAGAACTGGGGATTATTGACCTGGCGCATCATTTTGCACAAAAAATAACCGTATTATGGAAAGGGTAAAGGACGACAGAGGAGGAACCGTGATGACCGTTGACAGACTATACCGCCACCTTCTGCAGAAGCTTATTAACGCCAATATCGATATTGACGCCTATCTGCAACTGCGAAAGGCCAAAGGCTACATGTCAGTCAGCGAAAATGACCATCTGCGTGATAACTTGTTTGAGCTTTGCCGTGAAATGCGTGCGCAGGCGCCGCGCCTGCAGAATGCCATTTCACCGGAGGAGAGGGATGTCCTTCGCCTGGCCGGCGAATCGGTCGCCGCCGCTGCACTATGCCTGATGAGCGGGCATCATGATTGTCCGCTATACATCGCTGTTAACGTAGAGAAGCTAGAACGCTGTCTGACAGGATTGACCTCAAATATTCATAAATTGAATAAATTGGCGCCAATCACTCATGCCTGATCGGCTGAAACCCAGGGGAAGTGAATGCTTCCCCTGTTAAAGGTTATGTAAAAATCCCCGCGCAAATTTCCCCGCTGGCTACCCTTTAGCCCAGAGCTGACGAAAGGAGAATGCCATGCGTCCGATCCCACTGCTGTTGATATTGAGCGCCTTAGCGCTACCAGCCCTGAGCCAGGCCGCGGTGCGGGTGGAGGTATTGCAAAACCGGCTGGCCCAGCCGTGGGGCATGGCCTTTCTGCCTGACGATCAGGGCATACTGATCACCCTGCGCGGCGGCGAGCTCAAGCGCTGGCAGCCGGGTAAAGGTCTGTCGGCGCCGATAGCCGGCGTGCCGCAGGTATGGGCCAACGGCCAGGGTGGCCTACTGGACGTGGCGCTGGCCCCGGATTTCGCCCAGTCGCGGCGGGTGTGGCTGAGCTATGCGGAAAGCGACGCCAGCGGTAAGGCGGGCACCGCGGTGGGCTATGGGCGGTTGAGCGAGGATGCCACGCAGCTGACGAACTTTACCGTGGTCTTTCGCCAGCAGCCGAAGCTCTCCGTCGGCAATCATTTTGGCGGCAGGCTGGTGTTCGACGGCAAAGGATATTTGTTTATCGGGCTGGGCGAAAATAATCAGCGCGCCACCGCCCAGGATCTCAGCAAGCTGCAGGGGAAAGTGGTCCGCCTGACGGAGACCGGAGGTGTACCGCCGGATAACCCTTTTGTCGGCCGGGCTGACGCCAGGCCGGAGATCTGGGCTTACGGCATCCGTAATCCGCAGGGCATGGCGATGAATCCCTGGAGCGAGGCGCTGTGGCTGAACGAGCATGGCCCGCGCGGCGGAGATGAAATTAATATTCCGCAGGCGGGGAAAAATTACGGCTGGCCGCTGGCGACGCACGGTATTAACTACAGCGGCCTGCCCATTCCGGAAGCAAAAGGCAAAACGGTTCCGGGGACCGAACCTCCCCTGTATGTCTGGCCGGTCTCTCCCGGGGTGAGCGGGATGGCCTTTTATTCGGCGCCGACCTTTCCCCAGTGGCAGCATAAGCTATTTATCGGCGCGCTGAAGGAGACATCGCTGATTGTCCTGGCGGTGGACGGTAATCAGGTCCGCGAGGAGGGGAGATTACTGGAGGCGCGCGGAAAACGCATCCGCGATGTTCGCGTGGGACCCGACGGCTATCTGTACGTTTTAACCGACGAGTCTAACGGCGAGCTATTGCGGTTGAGTCCCGAGGCTTAGCCTCAGGTCACCGGGATCTGCACTACTTCGCGCCAGGCAGGACGTTGGCTAATCTGCTGATACCAGCGCTGCAGATGGGGCCGCGGTTGCCAGCTGTCGAGGATCGACAACAGATTGTAGACGAAGGGAGCGACGGCAATATCGCCAAGGCCGAACTGCTCGCCGGAGAGCCACGGCGTTTTGGCCAGTTCGTCATCCAGCATGGCGAACAGCGCTTCGCAGGCGCTGATCCCCGCGGCGATGGCCGCCGGGTCGCGCTGCTCCGGTGGCGTTCTCACCAGGCCCATTAATACCGGGCGATGGGCGGGTGAGAGGGTGCCGTTGGACCAATCCATCCACTTTTCCCCTTGCGCGCGCTGCGCCGGCGCGGCAAGCCACAGACGGTCAACGCCATACTGGGCCGCAAGGTAGCGAATAATCGTATTTGATTCCCACAATACTACCCCGGTGGCATCGTCCTTTAACAACGGCACCAGCCCGTTCGGGTTCATCGCCAGATATTCCGGGTCATGATTGAGACCAAACTCCAGCCCGGCGAGGATCTGCTGATAAGGCAGATCCAGCTCCTCCAGCACCCAGCGTACTTTCTTCACGTTGGTCGAGTTATTACGTCCCCACAGTGTAATCATTTTCGCTCCTGAGTTTGTTTCACTGCCGTTGCAGCGCGATCGGCGATCATGTTGGGATAAAGTTAAAAATCCGGCAAGCTTTTTTATTTGGCTGTTATTAAAGGTTTTTATGCTTACTCCCTTCAGCCAGGGGCACTCCTGGGTCACAGGGCCCGGAAAGTGTTTTTACTATTTTACAGGAGTAATATCTATAGGGTGTTACGCTACGAAGGAAAGGGCGTGATTATGGTGTATCTTATTGATAATTAAAGTTTTAAATCATGCACGCATCTATAAAAACGCTCCCTCTCCGTCTCGGTTAAAATCTCAATGTCGCCTGAGGGTATAATTTGATGCTGATTATTGCATCGCAATCATCTGAGGAACACAGGTTAATATTAATAAATAGAAAGTCAGTGAAAGAATTATATTTTTACAGGGATGAACTGTTGTTTTTATCGATCGGATATACATCTTTTTCATCCCACCCAGAAAAAATAGACCATGAGAGGCGCCGACTGGCTGGAAGATATTCTGAAAAATAGCAAAAAAAACCCAGTGACTGGCACTGGGGAGTAAATTTACTCAGGGTTGCATGCTGTTCTCAAGATAATATTCGAGTCTCGAAGTATGGGTTAACCAAAGGTAACCATCAACTTCCATACAGACTACATGGGAAATATACTGTATTAAATAACCAGGAATCCACCCTTACTTTTGTGCTATTTATCTTACCTGGGTAATCACTGCGGGGGTAAGTGGTATATAATGCAATAATCAGTATTTGAATCTATAGCGTTAAACGAGCAGAGCCTGGTAGAGGACTTTACTTTCCCCGGAAGGATTTGAAAAAGGCGGTTAAAATGAATGACTGATAAGGATGGCCAGCATACTATCGCGGTGCTATCAAAACATCCCTGCAAAACGAAATAGGGATAAAAGAAGCACTGGCGAACTGCAGTCTGGAAGAGCGAGTCGTAGAGCTCGATATGGCATCGGACGAGAAGGGTAGGAGATTACCCGGGAAGAGATGTTAACCTTTTCATCAAACCGGCGTGATTAATAACGGGCAACAGAATCAGAGCGGCCCGGGGTTTTGAGAGCAATACTTCTGTAAAGGCCACGGCTGTGGATGCGCTGTTATGAATGTATTTGTAAAATTTATCACCATCCAGAGTCGCCTTGAAAAAAAAGCCCAGCGACAGGCTGGGGTGTAATTACACGCATAAAGGGATATGCCATTTTCAACACAATATGCGAATCTTAATTTATGGAATAACTGCGGGTGAGCTACCCGCTTCCATAAAGATTGCAGGGGAAACTATACTGTATTTAATGACCAGGAATCCATCCTTATCGATGTGCTATTTTTCTTACTTGTGTAATACGGAAAGTGAAAATAGCCCGATAAACTATTTTTTACCGATATGCCGACTAAAACAGGGAAGCCGTCTGCCTGCTTATCCAGTGGGCGAATAATTCATATCATTAGCGGGAGGCTCTCCCTTCCTGACCTCAATCCCTGATGGTGGCGTATAGGGGGATAGCTGATTGATATGCTTTATCAAGGATATTGCGCCTCCATCGGCGGAATGCTATGGCAATCGAAGCCCTGCTGAACATGGCGATCAGGCAGGCCCGATGGAGAGAAAAGTGCGGGCGTTGTTGCTAATTTCCTGAGACGGGCGTAATGACCGTCTCAAGCATAGCCCGGGAGTTCTCAACTGCATTTCAGGCGTAAATAGGGCCTACAGAACCTTCAGGTTTATATTTAAGCGTCTGAGACTTCTACAGCAGCAAGCCAGATGTGGTTATTGTGAGTTCGGAAGTTGAACTGGGCCTCATGGAATGCAACCGGGCCGACATTTTGAGTTTTGTGAAGGGTATCAGCAGTAACAACCATCCCCGGTTCTCAGGTGAGGGGGGTAGGGGCGAGGCGACTGGATATCACTGGCCAGGCTTTCGCTTACCCCCCACGGCCCCGCCATAATGTGAATCTATGACCAGGCAAACCACAATGAAAGACACGCTTGCGACCTCTCTTTCGTAGCATTTTCCCCGAAGGGAAGTGAGCTATGTCATTGAAATTTCGGTGACTAATTGGTTTTGAAAGGCGATTTTTTTCTTGCCATAATAAAGTTAACATTAAGGCGATTACGATCAAAAAAATTGTTCTGATTAAAGCACAGCGGCATGTTATTGCGTAAACTTTAAAAACTTTACCAACTCGCTGTTTCTTTAAGGTCATTTGTACGCTTTACTCACCGGTTGCTGCGGCGCGGTCAGAGTGGCGCGGCATATTTTGTTTGGAAAGGATACTTGGGTGGCTCTTATGATGCATGACGCTTTTTCCCTTCGCGGCCTCGCGGCAGGTTGCGCGCTGTTATTTCTTGTCGCACCTGCGGTGCAGGCTGCGGAACAACTCCCCGACGCCCCTTCAATTGACGCTCGCGCCTGGATCCTGATGGACTATGCCAGCGGGAAGGTGCTCAGCGAAGGCAATGCCGATGAAAAACTCGACCCGGCCAGTCTGACGAAGATCATGACCAGCTACGTGGTAGGGCAGGCAATAAAAGCGGGAAAAATCAAACTGACCGATATGGTGACCGTTGGGCGCGATGCCTGGGCGACCGGCAACCCGGCGCTGCGCGGCTCATCGGTGATGTTCCTCAAGCCTGGCATGCAGGTTTCCGTAGAAGATCTGAACAAAGGGGTCATCATTCAGTCCGGTAACGACGCCAGCATTGCGATTGCTGACTACGTAGCGGGCAGCCAGGACGCTTTCGTTAGCCTGATGAACGGCTACGCCAAAAAAATGGGGCTGACCAACACCACCTTTATGACCGTCCACGGCCTTGACGCGCCGGGGCAGTTCAGCACCGCCCGCGATATGGCGCTGCTGACCAAAGCGATGATCCACGACGTACCGGAAGAGTATGCGGTACATAAAGAGAAAGAGTTCACTTTCAATAAAATTCGCCAGCCGAACCGCAACCGCCTGCTGTGGAGCAGCAACCTCAACGCCGATGGCGTGAAAACCGGGACCACCGCCGGGGCCGGCTATAACCTCGTCTCCTCGGCCACTCAGGGTGATATGCGTTTGATCGCCGTGGTGCTGGGGACCAAAACCGACCGCATTCGCTTTAACGAGTCAGAAAAACTGCTGACCTGGGGCTTCCGCTTCTTTGAAACCGTGACGCCGATTAAACCAGATGCCACCTTCGTTACCCAGCGCGTGTGGTTTGGCGATAGCAATGAAGCGAAACTGGGGGCTGGCGAGGCGGGCTCTATCACTTTGCCGAAGGGCCAGCTGAAAAACCTGAAAGCCAGCTATACCTTAAATCAGCCGCAGCTTACCGCGCCGCTGGAGAAGGGGCAGGTGGTCGGGACTATCGACTTTAAGCTAAATGATAAAACCATTGAACAGCGTCCGCTGATTGTCATGGAGTCGGTAAAAGAGGGCGGCTTCTTCAGCCGGATGATCGACTTCGTGCTGATGAAACTGCACGGCTGGTTCGGCAGCTGGTTCTCCTGATGCCTGCCCGCGCCCTGCGGGGCGCGGGCAGCGACGTTTCAATACAGTAGGGAAATCTGCTGCGCCTTCGCCAGCGCGACCAGCTCATCATCCGGGCAGATATCGCTGGCGATCACGTCAAATTTCGCTAACGCCCCCATGCGCGCCGGACGCACTTTGCCAAACTTGCTGTGGTCGACCACCAGCACGTGATAGCGCGCGTGACGCATCGCCCAGTGCTTAACCGGCAGCTCTTCCAGGTTATAGCAGGTCGCCCCCTGCTCGCAGTCGATCCCCGCCGCCGAGTAAAAGGCGATATCAGGGCTCAGATGGCTGAGGGTATCCTCAAGGCTCAGCGGCATAAAAATCGCGTTGCTGGCATGAAACTCCCCACCGCACAGGACCGCGCGGCACTGGGGTTTTTCCTGCAGGGCCAGAAAGGTGTTCAGGGAGTAGCAGACGCCGGTGAAGGGCAGGGCATCGTCAATGGCGTCAATAATCCACGGCGTGGTGGTCCCGCAGTCGAAGAAGGCCATCTGATGGGCCTCCAGCAGCGCGGCCGCATGGCGAGCGGCACGGCGTTTTTCCTCGACCAGCCGGGTTTTTTGATCGCTGAGCAGATAATGGGTGGCGCTGCGCGGCTCCAGCACAATGTATCCGCCGAGCAGCACAACCGGGCCGCTGTGGCCATTGAGGTCGCGACGAATGGTCATTTCCGACACCCCAAGCAGGGAAGCGGCTTCTTTCAGATGCAGCTTATCGCTGCGTTTAAGTGCCTGAATGAGCTGACTGATACGTTCGTCACGGCGAGTTTCCATATTCCCTCTGCGCTAAAATCGCCCTGCGGGGGCAGGGCGTTAGCGGGATTTTACCTGTCGCTTGCGGGTTAGTCACGCGGTGGCCGCAGCGACGGCGGCGTTTAGCCGCGCACCCAACCTTTGCGGATTGGCAAGGAGAAGCAGAGACGATACAGCCGCTGCAGCTGATGGTATAGCGCCGGGCCGAACGTATGCCAGATCAGCGCCGCGCCAAGGCAGCCGCACATCCCGGCCAGCAGCCCGCCGACCATATCCAGCGGCCAGTGCACGCCGAGATAGACACGGGACCAGGCGATGGCGGCGGCAATGGCCATCAGCAGGGCGCCGGACCACAGGCGATGCCAGAACAGGAAGGCCAGGGCAAAGGTAAAGCTGACGGTGCCATGGTCGCTGGGGAAGGAGTCGTCCGCCGCGTGGTGCAGGAAGTTATAGCCTACGCCGGCGACAAACGGCCGATCGTGCGGATAGAGGTGGCCGATCGCCCACGACACGGTCAGGCTGATCGTCAGCGCCAGCATCAGCTTAAACACCATCTGCCGCTGGGCAGGCCCCCACAGCCACAATGTCACCACCAGCAGAGGTACGATCAGAATCAGATCTTTAGCGATGAAGATCGCCATCTCAATGGCCCACTGCGGCGAGGCAGGCGTCGCGTTGAGCAGGGCGAACAGCGCATAGTTAATATTTTCCAGCATAGACTTCCAGGCTCGTTGGTCCGATAGCAATTAAGCCGCCTACCCTAAATAAAAGCGGTGCGGAGTTAAAGGCGGCATTGTCTTAAAGATCAGGTTGTTATGAAATCCACTACCATAAAGTCTACGGCTAACAGCCTGAAAAACGTCAGTATATCGTTTGTCACATTGCTGAAACATAAACGGAATATATACACAGGCTGAATAACAGGGGGAGAGGCAGGACGATGGCGCACGGCTCGTAATATTGTGCGGTGTCACCCACAATTCACTATCTCCGCGCCGGGAGTTTCATTACACTTTGCGCGATTTTTGATAGATAAGAGATTTCATGCAAAATTATTCGCTTTCAGGCCGCCGCCTCGGAAGGCAGGCGCTGTTGTTCCCGTTATGTCTGGTGCTGTACGAGTTTTCCACTTATATCGGCAACGATATGATTCAGCCGGGCATGTTAGCCGTGGTGCAGGAATTTCAGGTGGGCAACGAATGGGTACCTACCTCAATGACTGCCTATCTGGCAGGCGGCATGTTTTTACAGTGGCTGCTGGGGCCGCTGTCGGATCGTATTGGCCGCCGTCCGGTGATGTTGACCGGCGTAGTATGGTTCATCGTCACCTGCCTGGCGACGCTGCTGGCGCAGACCATTGAGCAGTTTACCCTGCTGCGCTTCCTGCAGGGGATCAGCCTGTGCTTTATTGGCGCGGTAGGCTATGCGGCGATACAGGAGTCCTTTGAGGAGGCGGTGTGTATCAAAATCACCGCCCTGATGGCTAACGTGGCGCTGATTGCCCCGCTGCTGGGGCCGCTGGTGGGCGCCGCCTGGGTGCATGTCCTGCCGTGGGAGATGATGTTTGTCCTGTTCGCCGTGCTGGCGGCCATCTCGTTCTTCGGCCTGCAGCGGGCGATGCCGGAGACCGCGACGCGACTGGGCGAAAAGCTGTCGGTGAAAGAGCTGGGCCGCGACTATCGGCTGGTGCTGAAGAACCTGCGCTTCGTCGCCGGCGCGCTGGCCACCGGCTTTGTCAGCCTGCCGCTGCTGGCGTGGATTGCCCAGTCGCCGGTGATTATTATCAGCGGCGAACAGGCCACCAGCTATGAGTACGGCATGCTGCAGGTGCCGATTTTCGGGGCGCTGATTGCCGGCAACCTGGTGCTGGCGCGCCTGACTGCGCGTCGGACCGTGCGCTCGCTGATTATCATGGGCGGTTGGCCGATCATGTTTGGCCTGATCCTCTCTGCGGCGGCGACCGTGGTCTCTTCCCACGCTTATCTGTGGATGACTGCCGGTCTGAGCTTCTACGCCTTCGGGATTGGCCTCGCGAACGCCGGCCTGGTGCGTTTAACCCTGTTCGCCAGCGAGATGAGTAAAGGCACGGTCTCGGCGGCGATGGGAATGCTGCAGATGCTGATCTTCACCGTCGGCATCGAGCTCAGCAAACATGCTTACGAGCTGGGCGGCAACGGGCTGTTCAGCCTGTTTAACCTGCTGGGTGGGGTACTATGGCTGGGGCTGATGATTTACTTTCTGAAAGATAAAAGCGTCGGCAATTCGCAGCAGGGGTAGTTGTTTTCAACCCGGATGCGCTCGCATCCGGGTCTTATCAGGCGAACGGCGCTTCGCGATCCAACACCTTATCAATAATCTGCAGGACACCTTCTTCGTTGTTATGCGGCGCCTGATAGCGGGCGACGGCTTTGACGTCTTCCCGGGCGTTTGCCATGGCAAAGCCAAACCCGGCGTGCTGCAGCATTTCGATATCGTTGCCGCTGTCGCCGAACGCCACTACCTCGTGATCCTCAATGCCCCAGCGCTGCTGCAAAATGCGCAGCCCGTTGGCTTTGTGCACACCCGGGATAATTAAGTCGATGCTGCCGTAGCCGGTGGCCACCGCGGTGACCATGTCCCCCAGCGCCGCGTGCAGCTTCGGCTGAATTTCCGGGATCAGGCTGTCTGGCACGTTGAGACCAAATTTGAGGATGGTGTCATCGAGATGGTTAAAATCATCCACCAGTTCAAGGCGGTGATAATACTTCGCCGCCACCGTCTTCAGCGCGTCGTTGTAGCGATTGAGGGTGTAGGCGCTGCGCTTCCCGCAGGCGATGATTTCGATATTCGGCAACGTCTGCAGATGGTCGACCACGGCGTTGAAGTGGTGAACCGGCAGTTGGCAGTTGAAGACGTCTTCATTGCCGCTCACCACCCAGCCGCCGTTTTCCGCCACGAAGGCGATCTGATGGGCGATCTCCGGGAAAAAGGAGATCAGCTGATAATATTGGTTGCCGCTGGCGACCACGAAGCGAATATTCTGTTCGCGCATTCGCTGGTACTGGGCGAGGAAGCGCGGCCGGTTGTAAGTTTTGGCATCGCTTAAAAAGGTGCCGTCCATATCCACCGCAATCAGTTTGATGCTCATTAGCTGTTCTCCATAACGGGTTCAGATTGTGGCTTAGCCACCGCGCGTGCGACCAGCGCCGCCACCATCACCAGACCCAGCACCACCATCATGGCGCTGCGCAGGCCGAAGTGTTCGCCTAGGAAACCCAGCAGCGGCGGCCCGACGAGGAAAGCGAGATAGCCGGTGATCGCCACCACGCTGACGCGCTTGGGCGCGTCCGGCCCGGTATCGCTGGCGGCGGAGATGGTCAGCGGGAAGCCGAGCGAGGCGCCAATGCCCCACAGCAGCACCGAGATGCCCGCCACCCAGGGGTTATCGACGAAGATGATCAGGCCTATGCCGAGGGCGCCCATCACTGCGCTGCCGCGGACCACCGCCACCCGGCTGTAGCGATCGATAAACCAGCCGCCGGTAAAGCGGCCCAGCGTCATGCCGAGGGTGAAACCGGCATAAATCAGGGAGCCGGAGGTGGGGCTAAAGCCGTGGCCATCCACCATCAGCAGCGGCAGCCAGTCGTTGGCCGAGCCTTCGGCAAAGGCCATCGCCAGGACAATGACGCCGATCAGCAGCAGCTGCGCGTCGCGCCACACCGGCAGACCTTTCGCCTCACCGTGGGCGACTTCGGCGGCATTTTTACCGGTGCCGTCGGGAATGGCGCGGATAGCAATGGCGATGGGCAGGATAGCCACCAGCGCAGCCGCCAGGATGTGCGGGGCGGCCGGCAGACCGAATCCGGTCACTGCCATGCCCACCCCGGCGCCGAACAGGGTGCCAAAGCTGTAGAAGCCATGCATCATCGGCAGCACCGTTTTATTCATCTCCCGCTCGATGGCCGCGCCTTCGACGTTAATAGCGACCTCTGCGGAGCCGAAGCTGGCGCCGAAGATAGCCAGACCGAAGGCGAACAGCGGGGCGGAAGTGACCCACAGCGCCAGGCTGAGCACCAGCATGCCAAGCACGGCGAAGGACATGGTGGTGCGGATGACCTTGCGGGTACCAAAGCGCTTCACCAGCCACGCCGAGCAGAGAATACCGCTCATCGACCCCACCGACAGACCAAACAGCACCACGCCCATCTCTGCGGTGGATAGCGCCAACAGATCGCGGATCGCCGGCGTGCGGGTGGCCCAGGAGGCCATTAACAAGCCGGGGATGAAAAAGAACATAAACAGCGCCCATAGCCGAAGCTGCAGCGCTCTGCGCGAGGATTGCGTCGTCATCCGTAAACGCCTTAAAGGAGAAGAGTGAAGACAACAGTAGCAAGTAAGTGTACATTTGTACATAAACCGGAAGAGGAAAATCATGGCCCGTAGACCAAACGATCCGCAGCGCCGCGAGCGCATCCTGCAGGCGACGCTGGATACCATCGCGGCGCACGGCATCCATGCGGTGACGCACCGTAAAATCGCCACCTGCGCGAATGTGCCGCTGGGATCGCTGACCTACTATTTCAGCGGCATTGAGGCGTTAATTGAGGAGGCGTTCAGCCTGTTTACCGCCGAGATGTCGGCGCAGTATCAGCAAGGCTTCGTCGGGGTAACGAACCGGGAACAAGCCTGCGATGCCATCGCGGATCTGATCTTCAGCGCCCAGGTGACCACGGCGCGCAATATGGAGCTGATGTACCAGCTGTACGCGTTCTGCAGCAGTCAGCCGGCGCTGAAGGCGGTGATGCAGAACTGGATGCGGCGCAGCCAGCAGACGCTGGAGCAGTGGTTCGCCCCCGATACCGCCCGCGGTCTCGACGCCTTTATTGAAGGGATGACCTTGCACTTTGTCACCGACCGCGCGCCGCTGTCGAAGGCGGCAATCCGGCTGCTGGTCGGGCAGCTGGCGGGGGAGAGGGCGCAGGAAGAGGGGCGCTGAAGCGGCGTTTCACCCGGAATGGCTAAACGCAGGCAACAAAAAACCCATCAACCTTGAACCGAAGTGGCGGGGTTGATGGGCTCCACAAAATGGGGACATCAAAGAAAAGCAGTGGCATTACTTATGACTGATGCCCTGAGAAAAAGTTCTGCCTGTGACGGCTTTTTTCTCAAAAAATTATTGTAGCCCTGGCCAGATGATCACGATGAGCGTCCCGGCAAGGGTAAGCAGCACGTTGGCGATGGCGTAGGTGCCTGCGTAGCCGAGCGCTGGAATATTGCTGCGCGCGGTATCGCTGATGATCTCCATCGCCGGGGCGCAGGTGCGGGCCCCCATCATGGCGCCGAACAGCATCGCCCGGTTCATGCGCAGCACGTAGGCGCCGAACAGGAAGCAGATCACCACCGGCACCAGGCTGACGATAAGCCCTGCCGCCAGCATCTGGCCGCCGACGGCGCCCAGCCCGTTATTGATCCCGGCCCCGGCGCTGAGACCGACCCCGGCCATAAACACCATCAGACCAAACTCTTTCACCATGTTCAGCGCCCCCTGCGGGATATAGCCGAAGGTTGGGTGGTTGGCGCGCAGGAAGCCAAGCATGATGCCGGCGAACAGCAGGCCGGCGGCGTTGCCGATGCCGAAGCTGAAGGAGCTGAACTGGAAGGTGATCATGCCGATCATCAGGCCAACGATAAAGAAGGCGCAGAAGGCCAGCAGATCGGTCACCTGGCTGTGAATGGAGATAAAGCCGATGCGGTCGGCCACGGTTTTTACGCGGCGGGCGTCGCCGCTGACCTGCAGCACGTCGCCTTTGTTCAGTACGACGTTATCGTCGATAGGCATCTCGATCTGGCTGCGAATAACCCGGTTTAAGAAGCAGCCGTGGTCGGTAAGCTTGAGCTGCGCCAGGCGGCGGCCGACGGCGTTGTGGTTTTTGACCACAATCTCTTCAGTGACGATGCGCATGTCGAGCAGATCGCGGTCGAACACCTCTTTACCGTTGCGGAAGCTCGGGTCGAGGCGGGCGTGGGCGTCCGGGTAGCCCACCAGCGCAATATCGTCACCCATCTGCAGCACCGCGTCGCCGTCCGGGTTGGCCAGAATACCGTTGCGACGAATGCGTTCAATATAGCAGCCGGTCTGGCGGTAAATACCCAGTTCGCGCAGATTTTTGCCATCCGCCCAGGCCACCAGCTCCGGGCCGACGCGGTAGGCGCGGATCACCGGCAGGTAGACTTTACGTTTGGAATCGGTATCGAGGCCGCGCTCGCGGGCGATTTGCTGGGCGCTGGTCTGCAGATCCTGATGCTGCAGCTTGGGCATATAGCGGGCGCCGACGATCAGGCTCACCAGACCAACCAGATAGGTCAGGGCATAGCCGAGGCTTAGATGGTCAAGCGACTGCGCCAGCTGATCGCTGGGCAGGCCGAAATGGCGCAGGGTGTCGCCCGCGCCCACCAGCACCGGGGTGGAGGTCATGGCGCCTGCCAGCATACCGGCGGTGAGCCCGATATCCCAGCCGAACACTTTACCCAGCACCATGGCGATCAGCATCGCGCTGCCGACCATCACCAGCGCCAGCATCAGGTAGTTTTTCCCGTCGCGGAAAAAAATAGAAAAAAAGTTGGGCCCGGCTTCTACGCCAACGCAAAAAATAAACAGCATAAAGCCGAGATTAAGGGCATCGGTGTTAATCGCGAAATGCTGCTGGCCTAATAATAGAGAAACGACTAAAACGCCAATGGAATTACCAAGTTGTACTGAGCCGAGACGCAGTTTTCCCAGGCATAGTCCTAATGCAAGTACAACGAATAATAACAGGATGTAATTCCCGTTTAACAAATCTGCGACGTTTATATTCACGAAAGCCAACTTCTCATTTACTAGTAAGTTGTTGAAGGAAATGGTTATTTGGTCTAAGGTTGCTCAGGCGTTCGCGTTGTCGCGAACCTATTCTGGCACCCTGTTATAACCAGCAAAAATATACCGCTAGTTTAATCCTTCCTGGATGCGGCGGCTAGTGACAATCGTTTTTAGGCTGGTAGGGGAGTTATTGGCATGGATTGCCGAAATGCTTTATCTGACTGGGCGACGTGGACGTGAGTTAGAGGCAACATCAGGAGGATACGGTGAAATCTGAGCGTAGTTGGGCCGGCATTATCTGTGGCTTCGTTCTGTTCATTGTGGTGTGCTTATCGTTGTTGTTACATATGAAAGGGGCATTTCGCGCCAGCGGCAACCCGGAGCTGGGCCTGCTCTTCTTTTTGCTGCCAGGGGCGGCGGCGAGCTGTCTCTCTCCCGGACGGCGGGTGCTGCGTCCTTTGCTCGGCGCGATACTGGCGGCGCCGGTCTGCATGGTGACGATGCGGCTGTTCTTCGTGACCCACCGGACGTTCTGGCAGGAGATGGCGTGGGTGTTGAGCGCCGTGTTCTGGTGCGCGCTTGGGGCATTGTGCTTTTTGTTTATCTGCGCCTGGCTTGATACCTGGCGCAGTCATTCATCGAGCAAATAAATTGACTCAGGCAAACAGGCCGAGATTCTCTTTTGCCCAGGCTTCAAAATCGGTGCAGCCGCCGATGTGTTTCTGGTCGACGAAAATCTGCGGCACGGTTTCAACCGGTTTGCCAACGGTTTTTTCCAGGTCAGCTTTGCTGATGCCTTCGGCATGAATATCCACGTAGCGGTAGTTGAAATCATCACGCTCGTTGGTCAGTTTTTCTGCCAGTTCTTTAGCGCGAACGCAGTAAGGGCAGCCTGGACGACCAAAAATAACGGTAAACATTGCTTCTCTCCTTAAACCTCAGCCGGATGGCGAATGGCGCTTATGATGCCTGGAACGGGCGGGGAGGGAAAGAAGGTTCTGCCTTTTACTTCGATGGTTTACGGCTATGTTTGATAAATGTCGGACTGTCAAAACCCGTATACTGGCCCGACGGCGCGGTGGAATTGGCTGGCGCGCCGCGTTTATCAACCGGAGAGGCGTGATGCGAAAATTTGCCCCATTGCCGAAAAGCATACTGCTGGTTGAGATCCTCGGGATGGGGCTGTTAACCCTCGCCTGGCTCTCCCTTAACCAGTATGTCCAGCTGCCTGCGCCCATTGCCAGCCCGACCGCGGCGCTGGTGATGCTCTTTGCCGGGATCGTGCTGATGATCCCCGCCGCCCTCGTCGTTATGTGGCGGATGGCGCAGATCGTGGCCCCGCAGTTAACGCACTCTCCAAAGCCTGAATCCTTGTCTGACAGAGAAAAACGTAATGACGCCGACCATTGAGCTGCTGCGCAGCCACCGTTCCATCCGCCACTTCACCGATGCCCCCGTGAGCGACGAACAGCGCGCAGAGATTATCGCCAGCGCGCAAGCGGCATCTACCTCGAGTTTTTTACAGTGCACCTCCATCATCCGTATTACTGACCCGGCCCTGCGTGAACGTTTGGTCCCGCTGACCGGCGGCCAGCAGCACGTCGCCCAGGCGGCGGAGTTTTGGGTCTTCTGCGCCGACTTTAATCGCCACCTGCAGATCTGCCCACAGGCGCAGCTGGGGCTGGCGGAACAGCTGCTGATCGGCGTTGTCGATACGGCGCTGCTGGCGCAAAACGCGCTGATCGCCGCCGAGTCCCTCGGACTAGGGGGCGTCTATATCGGCGGGTTGCGCAACAGCATTGAGGCCGTCACAGAGCTGCTGGAGCTGCCGCAGCACGTCCTGCCGCTGTTCGGTCTTTGCCTTGGCTGGCCGGCGGATAACCCGGACATCAAGCCGCGGATGCCGGCGGCCATGCTGGTGCATGATAACCGCTATCAGCCGCTGGATAACGCGCTGCTGGCGGAGTATGACGAACAGCTGGCGCACTATTATCTGTCGCGCGGCAGCAACGCCCGCCGCGATACCTGGAGCGACCATATCCGGCGCACTATCGTGAAAGAGAGTCGTCCGTTTATTCTTGACTATCTGCATAAGCAGGGGTGGGCAACGCGCTGATTACGTGTACACTGCTGCTCCGGCCAGGTGATATCCGCCGCCGGCCGCAGGAAAGGTGAAAGTGTGTTCGATAGCTGAGGCCCGCCAGAGCGGGTCTTTTCGCAGAGGTGCAGGATGAAAATTGCCATATTATCCCGGGATGGAACGCTTTATTCATGTCGGCGCCTGCGCGAAGCAGCGCAACAGCGCGGTCATCAGATCGAGATCCTCGATCCGCTTTCCTGTTATATGAACGTCAGCCCGGTGGCCTCGTCGATCCATTACAAAGGGCGTCAGCTGCCGCACTTTGATGCGGTGATCCCGCGCATTGGCTCGGCGATCACCTACTATGGCACCGCGGCCCTGCGCCAGTTTGAGCTCCTGGGAAGCTATCCGCTGAATGAGTCGGTCGCCATCACCCGCGCTCGCGATAAGCTGCGCTCGCTGCAGCTGCTGGCGCGCCAGGGCATCGATCTGCCATTGACCGGCATCGCTCACTCCCCGGATGACACCAGCGATCTGATCGCCATGGTGGGTGGCGCGCCGCTGGTGGTGAAGCTGGTGGAGGGCACCCAGGGGATCGGCGTGGTGCTGGCGGAGACCCGCCAGGCGGCGGAGAGCGTGATCGACGCCTTTCGCGGACTGAACGCTCATATTCTGGTGCAGGAATACATTGCCGAAGCGAAAGGGTGCGATATCCGCTGCCTGGTGGTCGGCAATGAGGTGGTGGCGGCGATCGAGCGGCGGGCGAAAGAGGGGGATTTCCGTTCTAACCTGCACCGCGGCGGCATGGCCACGGTGGCGCAGATTAGCGACGAGGAGCGGGCCATTGCCATCAAGGCAACGCAAACTCTCGGGCTGGACGCCGCCGGTGTCGATATTTTACGCGCCGCCCGCGGGCCGCTGGTGATGGAGGTGAATGCCTCGCCGGGGCTGGAAGGGGTGGAAACCACCACCGGCGTGGATGTCGCCGGCAAGATGATCGCCTGGATCGAGCGCCAGGCGACGCCGGAATTCTGTTTGAAAATAGGCGGCTAACCGCCGGATGCAAGACGGCCATGGTATGCGGCGCTTTTTTTGCGTAAGCTATGGCGTCGTTTTTCCACTGTAAGAGGTCACAGGCACTATGGATTCACTGGTCGTTCCAGGTCTGGATACGCTACGTCGCTGGCTGGACGAAATCGGCATCAGCTTTTTTGAGTGCGATTCCTGTCAGGCATTGCACCTGCCGCATATGCAAAATTTCGACGGTATTTTTGATGCCAAAATTGACCTGGTGGACAACGTGGTGCTCTTTTCCGCCCTGGCGGAGGTGAAGCCGTCTGCCCTGCTGGCGCTGTCGGCGGATCTCTCGGCCATCAACGCCAGCTCGTTAACCGTGAAGGCGTTTATCGACATTCAGGACGATAATTTGCCCAAGCTGGTGGTTTGCCAGTCGCTGTCTATCGGCCCAGGGGTGACCATGGAGCAGTTCGCCTGGTTCTTCCGCCAAAGCGAAGAGCAGATCTCGATGGTAATCCTCGAAGCCGGCGCAAATCAGCTGCTGTACAAAGGCGAAGAAGAAGAGCCTGCGGCGGAAAACGTACAATACCATTTTCTTCACTAAACCTGCCTAAAATTAGCGCAGCCACTACCGCAGCGGCTGCGTATTACCCGCTTTTATTCTGCATTTAACCTTTCTTTAAAGCATTATTCACCGCCATTCAGGCCGTTTTGGCTTATCACGTAGACCGTTATTGCATAAAAATTTGATAAAAGGCGTTTTTTTACCTGGGCTATAGCCTCTTATTCTGGCTACAGTTATTCTGGCGATGCTTCCAGTTGCGAGCAACCACTCCGGGAGAGATCCGCTCTCCTTTTCTCAGGCAATGAAAAAATATGCATGATTTTTGCATGCGTAGAAATGCGTATATTTGAGCCCGTAAGTTAACGGGCGTTGAGAAGGAAAAGAGATATGACCGCCTTTGGTAAAAAATGGTTAACAGGTCTGGTTACGGGTGCGCTGATGGCCGTCTCTGCCGGTTCGCTCGCCGCCGAACAAAAAACCCTGCATGTTTATAACTGGTCTGATTATATCGCGCCGGACACGGTAGCGAATTTCGAAAAAGAGACCGGGATTAAAGTGGTGTATGACGTTTTTGATTCCAACGAAGTACTGGAAGGCAAATTAATGGCGGGTAGCACCGGTTTCGACCTGGTGGTGCCGTCGGCAAGCTTCCTCGAACGCCAGCTGGCGGCGGGCGTGTTCCAGCCGCTGGATAAAAGTAAGCTGCCCAACTGGAAGAACCTTGACCCCGAAGTGCTGAAGCTGGTCGCCAAGCATGACCCGGAGAATAAATACGCCATGCCTTACCTGTGGGCGACGACGGGCATTGGCTACAACGTGGATAAGGTGAAAGCCGTTCTCGGCAAAGATGCGCCGGTGGACAGCTGGGATCTGGTGCTGAAGCCGGAGAACCTCGAAAAACTGAAAAGCTGCGGCGTCTCCTTCCTCGACGCGCCGGAAGAGATTTTCGCCACCGTGCTGAACTACCTCGGCAAAGATCCGAACAGCAGCAAAGCGGATGATTACACCGGCCCGGCGACCGATCTGCTGCTGAAGCTGCGGCCGAACATTCGCTACTTCCACTCTTCGCAATATATTAACGACCTTGCCAATGGCGACATCTGCGTGGCGATCGGCTGGGCAGGGGACGTCTGGCAGGCGGCCAACCGCGCGAAAGAGGCGAAGAACGGCGTCAATGTCTCCTACTTTATTCCGAAGGAAGGCGCGCTGGCGTTCTTTGACGTCTTTGCCATGCCGGCCGACGCGAAGAATAAAGATGAAGCCTATCAGTTCCTTAACTATCTGATGCGTCCGGACGTCATCGCCAAAATCAGCGACCAGGTGTTCTACGCCAACGGCAACAAGGCTTCCACGCCGCTGGTCAGCGAGACTATCCGTAACAACCCGGCGATTTATCCGCCAGCGGATGTGTTCGCCAAACTGTTCACGCTGAAGGTGCAGGATCCGAAGATTGACCGCGTGCGCACCCGCGCGTGGACCAAAGTGAAGAGCGGTAAATAATTCCTGATGGCCCGTCGAACACGGGCCAAATCAGATCTGCACTCGCCGGGAAATAGCAGCGCGCCCGGCGAGTAGAAGCACCAGGATGGTGCAAATGCACTGTTAAGCACGAAGTATGGCACCGGACCATATGGTGATCGTTTTTTTGCCGGAGAGCACCCGATTGAACGACGTAATGCCCCGCCCACAGGCGAAAGCCCCCAAAGCGCTGACCCCGCTACTGGAAATCCGTAACTTAACCAAGTCGTTTGATGGCCAGCATGCGGTCGACGACGTCAGTCTCACTATCTACAAAGGCGAAATTTTTGCTCTGCTGGGCGCGTCAGGCTGCGGGAAATCGACGCTGCTACGCATGCTGGCGGGCTTTGAACAACCGACCGCCGGGCAGATTATGCTCGACGGCGTGGATCTGGCGCGCGTGCCGCCCTATCAGCGGCCTATTAATATGATGTTCCAGTCCTATGCCCTGTTTCCCCATATGACCGTTGAGCAGAATATTGCCTTCGGCCTGAAGCAGGACCGCCTGCCTAAGGCGGAAATCACCGCCCGGGTGCAGGAGATGCTGGCCCTGGTACATATGCAGGAGTTTGCCAAACGTAAGCCGCACCAACTCTCAGGCGGCCAGCGGCAGCGCGTCGCGTTGGCGCGCAGCCTGGCGAAACGGCCCAAGCTGCTGCTGCTTGATGAACCGATGGGGGCGCTGGATAAAAAGCTGCGCGATCGCATGCAGCTCGAGGTGGTGGATATTCTTGAGCGCGTTGGCGTGACCTGCGTGATGGTAACCCACGATCAGGAAGAGGCGATGACCATGGCGGGCCGTATCGCCATCATGAATCGCGGCAAGTTTGTGCAGATTGGCGAACCGGAAGAGATTTACGAGCACCCGACCACCCGCTACAGCGCCGAGTTTATCGGCTCGGTGAACGTCTTTGAAGGGCTGGTGAAGGAGCGTCTGGAAGACGGTCTGGTGCTAAGCTCGCCGGGACTGATGCATCCGCTGAAGGTCGACCCCGACGCCTCGGTGGTGGACAACGTGCCGGTCTGGGTGGCGCTGCGTCCGGAGAAGATCATGCTGTGCGATGAACCGCCGGCGGACGGCTACAATTTTGCCGTCGGCGAGGTGATTCATATCGCCTATCTGGGGGATCTCTCTATCTATCATGTGCGCCTGCAAAGCGGGCAGATGATCAGCGCCCAGCTGCAGAATGAACACCGCCATCGGAAAGGGACGCCCACCTGGGGCGATGAGGTGCGTTTATGCTGGGATGCTGACAGCTGCGTTGTGCTGACGGTGTGAGGAGAGGGCGATGAATACCGTTGAATCCCCGTCAGGGGCGAAAAAACCGGGCGGCTTCGCGCTGTGGGCGGCGCGCCTGCAGATGGCGCATGGCCGCAAGCTGGTGATTGCGCTGCCCTATCTGTGGCTGATCCTGTTGTTTATGCTACCGTTCCTGATCGTGTTCAAGATAAGTCTTGCCGAGATGGCGCGGGCGATCCCTCCCTACACCGAGCTGATGGAGTGGGCGGACGGCCAGCTGACGCTGACGCTTAACTTTGCCAACTTCCTACAGTTGACTGACGATCCGCTCTATTTTGAAGCTTATCTCCAGTCGCTGCAGGTGGCGGGTATCTCGACGATCTGCTGCCTGCTGCTGGGCTATCCGCTGGCCTGGGCGGTGGCGCACAGCAAGCCGTCGACGCGTAATATTCTGCTGCTGTTGGTGATCCTCCCGTCGTGGACCTCGTTTTTGATCCGCGTCTATGCCTGGATGGGGCTGCTGAAGAGCAACGGGGTGTTGAATAACTTCCTGCTGTGGTTAGGGGTTATCGATCAGCCGCTGGAGATCCTGCACACCAACCTGGCGGTGTACATCGGTATCGTGTATGCCTATCTGCCGTTTATGGTGCTGCCTATCTACACCGCGCTGACCCGCATCGACTATTCGCTGGTGGAGGCCTCGCTGGATCTCGGCGCCCGGCCGCTGAAGACCTTCTTCCAGGTGATCGTCCCGCTCACCAAAGGCGGCATTATCGCCGGCTCCATGCTGGTGTTTATCCCGGCGGTCGGCGAGTTCGTGATCCCGGAACTGCTGGGCGGGCCGGACAGCATCATGATTGGCCGCGTGCTGTGGCAGGAGTTCTTTAACAACCGCGACTGGCCGGTCGCCTCGGCGGTGGCGATTGTCATGCTGCTGTTGCTGATCGTGCCGATCATGTGGTTCCACAAGCACCAGCAAAAACAGATGGGAGAGCAGGGATGAACGACTTGCCGGTAGTACGCTCGCCGTGGCGCATTCTGATCCTCGTGCTCGGGTTCACCTTCCTCTACGCCCCGATGCTGATGCTGGTGATCTACTCGTTCAACAGCTCGAAGCTGGTAACGGTCTGGGCCGGATGGTCGACGCGCTGGTATAGCGAACTGTTCCACGATGATGCGATGATGAGCGCGGTAGGATTGAGCCTGACCATCGCCGCCTGCGCGGCGACGGCGGCGGCGATCCTCGGTACCATCGCCGCGGTGGTGATGGTGCGCTTTGGGCGTTTTCGCGGCTCCAACGGCTTCGCGTTTATGATCACCGCGCCGCTGGTCATGCCGGACGTGATCACCGGTCTCTCGCTGCTGCTGCTGTTCGTGGCGCTGGGACATGCCATCGGCTGGCCGTCGGACCGCGGCATGTTGACCATCTGGCTGGCGCATGTCACCTTCTGTACCGCCTACGTGGCGGTGGTGATCTCCTCGCGCCTGCGCGAGCTGGACCACTCTATTGAAGAGGCGGCGATGGATCTTGGCGCCGCGCCGCTGAAGGTCTTCTTCGTCATCACGCTGCCGATGATTATGCCGGCGGTGATCTCCGGCTGGCTGCTGGCCTTCACGCTGTCGCTGGATGACCTGGTGATCGCCAGCTTTGTCTCCGGTCCCGGGGCCACGACCTTGCCGATGCTGGTCTTCTCCAGCGTGCGCATGGGGGTCAACCCGGAGATCAACGCCCTGGCGACGCTCATCCTCGGCGTGGTCGGTATTGTTGGTTTTATCGCCTGGTATTTGATGGCCCGCGCAGAAAAGCAGCGAGTGCGCGATATCCAGCGTGCAAGACAAGGCTGAACCACCTAAAATCGGTACAGCAGCCTCCGGTCGGCGCCACCCTGTGGCGCCGTTTTCATGGAAGACATTACGTTGGGATTGTTTACGAAAACTCGCTCATCGCATGCCCGCCTTAACGTCCCTGCGCTGGTGCAGGTGGCGGCCTTTGCTATTATTTTGATTCGCGGCCTGGATCTGCTGATGATCCTCAATCTGTTGGGCCTGCAGGGGCTGAACGAATTCATACACCGCAGCGTTCAGACCTGGAACCTGACGCTGGTCTTCCTCGGCAGCCTGGCGCTGGTGTTTATCGAGATCTGGTGCGCCTTCTCGCTGGTGAAAGGGCGCAACTGGGCGCGCTGGATCTATCTGCTGACGCAGATTATCGCTGCCGGCTACCTGTGGGCGGCATCGCTGGGCTACGGGTATCCGGAGCTGTTCAGCATTCCCGGGGAATCAAAACGAGAAATTTTCCACTCGCTGGTGATGCAAAAACTGCCGGATCTGCTGGTTCTGACGCTGCTGTTCGTGCCGGCGAACTGCCGTCGCTTTTTCCGCCTGCAATAACGGTGATACAATCCCCGCCCCTGGATTTTTGAAGGTCAATTATGCATTGCGCACTCTACGACGCCGGCCGTTGCCGCTCCTGTCAATGGCTGGAGCGGCCAGTCCCGCAACAGCTCGCCGATAAAATGGCCGATCTGCGCACGCTGCTGGCGGCGATCCCGGTCGCAGCCTGGGGCGAGCCGGTCAGCGGGCCGGAGGCGGCTTTCCGTAACAAGGCTAAAATGGTGGTCAGCGGCAGCGTTGAGCGTCCGCTGCTGGGGATGCTGCACCGCGATGGCACTCCGGTGGACCTCACCGACTGCCCGCTCTATCCCGCCGAGTTTGCCCCGGTTTTTGCTGCCCTGAAGCCCTTTATCGCCCGCGCCGGGTTAACACCTTACAACGTCGCGCGCAAACGCGGGGAGCTGAAATACCTGCTGCTGACCGCCAGCCAGCAGGGGGAGATGATGCTGCGCTTCGTGCTGCGCTCAGAGGCCAAGGTGGCTCAGCTGCGCGCCGCGCTGCCGTGGCTACAGGCACAGCTGCCGCAGCTCAGCGTGATCACGGCGAATATCCAGCCGGTGCATATGGCAATCATGGAAGGCGAGCAGGAGATCTTCTTCACCGAACAGCAGGCGCTGGGGGAGGTCTTTAATGGGGTGCCGCTGTGGATCCGCCCGCAAAGCTTCTTTCAGACTAACCCGACGGTAGCCAGCCGGCTGTACGCCACGGCCCGCGACTGGGTGCGCGCGCTGCCGGTCCAGCATATGTGGGATCTGTTTTGCGGCGTTGGGGGCTTTGGCCTGCACTGCGCGACGCCGACGATGCGCCTGACCGGTATCGAGATCGCCCCGGAAGCCATCGCCTGCGCCAGACAGTCAGCCGCGCAGCTGGGGCTCAGCAATCTGCATTTTCAGGCGCTGGACTCGACGCAGTTCGCCACTCACGAAGCGGATGCCCCGCAGCTGGTGCTGGTTAACCCGCCGCGCCGCGGTATTGGCGCTGAACTATGCGACTATTTAAGCCGCATGGCGCCGCCCTATATTATCTATTCCAGCTGTAACGCCCGCACCATGGCGACCGATATCGCTCGTCTTAGCGGCTATCGCGTTGAGCGGGTCCAGCTGTTTGATATGTTCCCCCACACCGCCCACTACGAAGTGCTGACCCTGCTGGTCCGCGAAGTTTAAACAAAATGTGAAGGCTTTGCGCCGCTGAAATCGGGTAAGCTTGACGCAGCATGTTTTGTTATTGGTGGGGGGAATCTAATGGCCAAAACCATTCTGCTGGTGGAAGATGACGAGGATATAGCCACGCTGCTGCGGCTCAATCTTCAGGATGAGGGCTATCAGATCGTCCATGAAGCCGACGGCGGCCAGGCCCTCGCCCGGCTGGAGACGCAGGTCTGGGATGCGGTGATCCTCGATTTGATGCTGCCCGGCGTCGATGGTCTGGAGATCTGCCGGCGTATCCGCCAGATGACCCGCTACCTGCCGGTGATTATCATCAGCGCTCGCACCAGCGAAATGCACCGCGTGCTGGGCCTGGAGATGGGCGCCGACGACTATCTGGCGAAGCCCTTTTCACTGCTGGAGCTTATCGCCCGCGTCAAAGCGCTGTTTCGTCGCCAGGAGGCGATGGGGCAGAATCTGCTGATGGACGCCGGGCGCCTGTCCTGCCATGGCCTGAGCATCGACCCGCTGTCGCGCGAAGTGAAGCTGCGCGGCGAGACGGTGGACCTCACGCCGCGTGAATTCGACCTGCTGTATTACTTCGCCCGCCACCCAGGGGAAGTGTTTTCCCGCCTGGCGCTGCTGGAGCAGGTCTGGGGATATCAGCACGAGGGCTATGAGCATACCGTCAATACCCATATCAACCGCCTGCGCAGTAAAATCGAACGTGACCCGGCCGAGCCGGACATCATTCTTACCGTCTGGGGAAAAGGCTATAAGTTCGCCCCGGTGACGCAAGAGGCCGCCCCGTGATCCGCCGCCTGAGCCTCAGCCAGCGTCTGGCGCTGGTGGTGGTTTCCCTGCTGATGCTATGCGCGGTGGCGGTATGCGCCGTCCAGTTACACAGCAGCGCGCAGTATGGCAACGCCATGGTGCAGCGTCTGTCGTCCGGGCTGGCTCAACAGATTGTCGCCCGCGAGCCGTTGCTGGACGCCCACGGCGAGGTCAACCGGCAAACCCTGAAGTCGCTGTTTGACCGACTGATGACCTTTAATCCCAGCGTGGAGCTCTATCTGCTGTCGCCGGATGGCGACCTGCTGGCCGATGCGGCGCCGCCGGGCCATATCCAGCGCCAGCGTATCGACATGGCGCCGGTGCAGGCTTTTCTCACCGGCAGTGCGTCGCCGGTGTATGGCGACGATCCGCGCAGTCCCGACGGACGAAAAGTCTTCAGCGCCGCCCCGCTGCGCGTCGACGGCCAACTGCGCGGCTACCTGTATATCATTTTGCAGGGGGAGACGTTTAATCAGCTGGCGGCCGACGCCTGGCAAAAAACGCTGTGGAGCATTGTTCTGTGGACGCTGCTGCTGGTGGCCCTGTTTGGCATGCTGGCAGGGGGGCTGGCATGGTTCTGGGTCACCCGGCCGGTCCGCCTGCTCACCGCCCAGGTGGCGGCGAGCGGCCAGGACAGCATCAGCGCCATCAAAACCCTGGCGGCCCGCAGGCCGGAGCCCCGGCCTGGTAACGAGGTGGCGGTGCTCGAGAACCGCTTTATTGACCTTGCCCGGCAGATTGCCGATCAGTGGGATCGGCTGGCCGACAGCGATCGCCAGCGCCGTGAATTTGTGGCCAATATCTCTCACGATTTGCGCACGCCGCTGACTTCGCTGCTGGGGTATCTGGAAACGCTGACCCTGAAGGATGAATGGCTGACCGCCGAGGAGCGCAGGCAGTATCTCACCATCGCCCTGCGCCAGGGGAACAAAGTGCGCCATCTCTCGCAGCAGCTGTTTGAGCTGGCGCGACTGGAGCATGGAGGCATTAAGCCGCAGCGCGAGCGTTTCGCGATGGGGGAGCTGATTTCCGACGTGGCGCAGAAGTTTGAATTAACTGCCCGCACGCGCGAGGTGAACCTGCATATTGATGTACCGGGACCGCTGCCGCTGATTAACGCCGATGTGTCGATGATTGAGAGGGTGGTGACCAACCTGCTCGATAACGCGATGCGGCATACTCCCGTCGGCGGGGAGATCCGTCTGGCGGTCTGGCAGGAGAATCAACAGCTTCAGGTCGAAGTGGCAGACAACGGAGCGGGCGTCGATGCCGCGCTGCGTGACGATCTGTTCCAGCGGCCGTCGGCGTTGTCTACCCAGGCATCGCGGGAGGATCGCGGTGGGTTAGGGTTGCTGATTGTGAAACGAATGCTGGAGCTGCACGGGGGCGATATCAGACTGGTGGAGTCGGTAAGCGGGGCGCGGTTCAGGTTCTTCGTGCCACTTTGAGAAATCGCCGGGTGGCGGCTACGCCTTACCCGGCCATCGTGGAAGAGCGGTGGCCGGGTAAGCGCAGCGCCACCCGGCGAAAAAAGTTACTCCGGGAACCACTGGTTGCTAATTTTCTGGTAGGTACCGTCGGCCTTAATCGCTTTCAGCGCGGCGTTCAGTTTCTCCAGCAGCGCCTTGTTATCCGGGCGCACGGCAATGCCGAGTCCGGTGCCGAAGTATTGCGGGTCGGTCACTTTCGGCGTGGCTGCCCCCAGCTGCGGGTTAGTTTTCAGCCATTCGTTGACCACCGCGGTGTCGCCGAACACGCCGTCGATACGGCCATTTTTCAAATCGATAATCGCATTCTGGTAGCTGTCATAGGCGACGGTCTTCACCTCAGGATGCTTATCCTGCAGATATTTCTGGTGGGTGGTGCCGTTTTCCATGCCGATCCGTTTGCCTTTCAGGTCATCGAAAGAATGGAACGCATCTTTTTTGGCGATCACCAGCGCCGAGTTGGCGTAGTACGGGTCGGTGAAGGCCACCTGCTTGCTCCGCTCCGGCGTAATATCCATTCCGGAAATCACCGCATCATATTTCTTGAACTTCAGCGCCGGGATCAGGCTGTCAAACGCGTGGTTGGTAAAGGTACATTCTGCCTGCATTTGTTTGCACAGCGCGTGGGCCAGATCGATATCAAAGCCGACAATCTGGTTATTAGCGTCCATCGATTCAAACGGCGGATAGGTTGCGGAGACGCCAAAGCTGATTTTTTCCGCGGCAGCAGCGCCGAACGCGAAAGAGGTGAGCAGTGCAGCCAGAACTAACTTTTTCATCGTGGAACTCCCGTCTGTCTATCTTATGATTATTCGCCGTGTCTGCGGCATAGAGTGACAATGCCATTAAATGAATTTATATTCAATAAATTTGATTAAATATTTTTATGGGCATAAAAAAAGACGGACAAGTGTTAGACTTATCCGCCTTGCTGTTTGCTTTTTATGCAATATGCTCAGGTGCTAGCTACGTCGCTCGAAGGCCAGCGCTTTGCGTTCCACCAGGCGCATCAGCAGCGTCAGCAGTCCATTAACGATGAGATAGATAATCCCGGCGGCGCCGAACACCATCACGTCGTAGGTGCGTCCATACAGCAGCTGGCCGTGGCCCATCACTTCCATCAGCGTGATGGTGTAGGCCAGAGAGGTACTCTTGAAAACCAGCACCACTTCGTTGGAATAGGACGATAGCGCACGCTTAAAGGCGTACGGCAGCAGGATCGCCAGAGTATCCTTTTTACTCATCCCCAGCGCGCTGCAGGACTGCCATTGCCCGTCGGGGATCGCCCGGATGGCGCCATAAAACAGCTGAGTGGTGTAGGCGGCGCTGTTGAGCGACAGAGCGATCAGGGCGCACAGCCACGGCTCGGAGATAAGATGCCACAGCCACGGATAATCCTGCAGCGAAGGGAACTGTCCCGGGCCGTAGTAGATCAGGAAGATCTGCACCAGCAGCGGCGTACCGGTAAACAAGGTGATATAGCCGCGCACTATCCATACCAGCCCCGGCGTCTTCAGGGTCAGGATAATGGTGAAGATCAGCGACAGGATCAGCGCCACGATAATCGACGCCACGGTCAGCGTCAGGCTGGTATGCAGTCCTTTCAGCAGTTCGGGTAAATAGTCGAGCATCAGCCTGGTCTCCGTTCGAAGCGCGTCGCACGCTGGTCAATCCGCTTAAGGATGTATTGACTCAACAGGGTGATGACGAGATAGATTGCCGCCGCAATGATATACCAGTTAAAGGGTTCCTGAGTGCGGGTGGCGATGCTTTTGGTCTGCAGCATCAGATCGTTGACGCTGATCAGGCTCACCAGCGCGGTGTCCTTCAGCAGCACCAGCCACTGGTTACCGAGTCCGGGCAGGGCATGGCGCCACATCTGCGGCATCACCAGACGGAAGAATATGGCCGTTTTCGACAGCCCCAGCGCCTGGCCGGACTCCCACTGGCCCTGCGGAACCGCTTTTAGCGCGCCGCGCAGCGTTTGCGAGGCGTAAGCGGCATACAGCAGCGACAGGGCGATCGCCCCGCAGAGGAACGGGCTGACGTCAAAGTTCTCAATCTGCATCTGCACCGGGATCTGCGTGAACCCGAGCGGGATGGTGAAACCGTCAGAGAGCGTCAGCAGCAGCTGGGAAGAGCCGAAATAGATAAACAGCACCACCAGAATTTCCGGTAGCCCGCGCAGGATGGTCACTATGCCGGTTGCAAGCCAGGCTACCGGGCGCCATTTCACTGACTCCAGTACCGCAAAGAGCATCGCCAGGACCAGGCCGATGACGAGCGCGCAAACGGCAAGGCCGACGGTCATCCCGGCGGCGCTTGCTAATGGAAAAATTTCGTTCATTCAGTCTTACTTCTGGAACCATTTGTTATAGATGGTCTGGTAAGTGCCGTCTTTCTTCACTTTTTCCAGCGCAGCGTTAAATTTCTGCTGCAGGTCGGTGTTGCCCTGACGTACGGCAATGCCCAGCCCGGTGCCGAAATAGGCTTTGTCGGTCACTTTATCGCCCACGGCCGCCAGCTTCGGATTGCTCTTCAGCCATTCGGTCACCACGGCGGTGTCACCAAAGACCGCGTCGATACGACCGTTCTGCAGGTCCAGCTTCGCATTCTGGTAGCTGTCGTAAGGCACGGTAGTGATTTCCGGATGTTTATCGGTGATGAATTTCTGGTGGGTGGTGCCGTTCTGCACGCCCACTTTTTTGCCCTTCAGCTGGTCAATGCTGGTGAACTTACCCTGCTGGCCGACGAACAGCGCCGAGTTGTCATAATACGGGGTAGAGAACAGCACCTGCTTTTCACGCTCCGGCGTGATGTCCATCCCGGCCATGACCGCGTCGAAACGGCGGAATTTCAGTCCCGGGATCAGGCTGTCAAAGGCCTGGTTGGTGAAGGTACAGGTGGCGTCGATCTCTTTACACAACGCGTTCGCCAGATCGACATCGAAACCGACGATCTGGTTGTTGGCGTCCACCAGCTCAAACGGAGGGTAAGAGGCCTCGGTGGCGAAACGAATGGTCTGCGCGGCGGAAGCGGAGAGGCTCATGCCTGCGAGCAGGGCGGCAATCAGTACTTTTTTCATCGTCATTTCCCCGAAAAACATCAATGTGAAAGATAGTTTTTAAACGCGTCAGTTTGCGGATGCGTGAAGCAGGAGGCATCCCCTTGCTCGACGATATGGCCATTTTCCATATACACCACCCGGCTGGCCGTCTTGCGCGCCACTTCAACTTCGTGGGTGACGATAACCTGGGTAATGCCGGTTTCAGCCAGCTCGCGGATGATGCTGACGATCTGGGCAGTGATTTCCGGGTCGAGCGCCGCGGTAGGCTCATCGAACAGCAGAACCTGCGGCTCCATCATCAGCGCGCGGGCGATGGCCACCCGCTGTTGTTGGCCGCCGGATAAATGCAGCGGGTAACGATCGCTGTACGGCTTCAGACGCAGGCGCTCCAGCAGCTTCTCTGCGCGAGCCAGCGCCTGATCCTTGCTTAACCCCAGTACGCGACAGGGGGCCTCGATCAGGTTCTGCTGTACCGTCAGGTGCGGCCACAGGTTGTATTGCTGGAAGACCATGCCGACGTTCTGACGCAGTTCGCGAATCGCTTTATCGGACGGCGCTCTGGTGAAGTCGAATTGGTTGCCGGCGATGGATAACGAACCGGACCGCGGCATCTCCAGCAGGTTGAGTACGCGCAGCAGCGAGCTCTTCCCGGCACCGCTGGGGCCGAGCAGCACCAGCGTTTCCCCCTGCGGGCAATCCAGCGTGATGTCGAACAGCGCCTGGTGTGCGCCGTAGAAGCAATTAATGCCGTTTAGTTTAATACTCATCTGGGCAGTCTGATACGAATAGCTATTGAGGCCGCAAATACTACCTTTGGCAGAATAGTTATGCAATATTTATGCGTTAAAAGTTAAATCTAAACCACGTTTAGCTTTAAAGTTAGCACAAAATATGGCCTGGTGGGTGAGGGGGGCGCAAATGTCGGCATTCCTGGGGCGAATACCGACATTTTACCGGGGTTATCGTTTCAGCGGCGTCGCTTCAACTCCGGAATCAGCGTTTCTCCAGACTCTGTCGCAGCGTCCCGGCTGGCGCATGGCTGTTGTTGCCGAGATAGCGAACGTCATCGACGGCCCAGCACTGGCCTTCCTGGATCATCAGCACTTCATCTTTCCAGCTCTGGGTGCCCTGTTTCAGATCGACGCGGAGCGGAATATTGCGCGCATCGCGGTTCGGGATGGTGGAGGCGCTGGCGACCACGGCGCTGTCTGCCGGGGTGCCGCTGCTGGAGAACGGATTAGCCTGCAGTAATTTGCTGTTGGCGGGATCCTGGCGGGCGTCATTGAGTAACTGCGCCAGGCCGTCGCTCAGATAGGGGCGCAGCGCCGCCGGATCCTGAGTACGATTCTGGATCTGGGTGTCGTAGAATTTTTGCGCTACGTCGTCAGGGCCGCCTTCGACGCAGGGGCCGCTGCGGGTGCCATTATCTTTATAGGCCGGGGTGACGGTCGTACAGGCGCTGAGCGCCAGCGCGCAAGGGAGAAGTACAGCAAAAAGTTTGTAGCGCATGATGATTTCCTTATAAGCGAACTACGTTTTCAGTTTCCGTTAAAGCATAGCGTATAGCGTGCGGATTGTACTTGACGCAAAGAGCTAAGACCTTGATGTGGCTACAGCCTTAGGGCGGGAAATCGGCACGGGGATGACAGAATTCCGTCAGGCGCTAAAAGGCAGGGCAGTATAAAAATAAACTTAATTTTCCCGTGAACAAGAAATATTACCCCGTAAAATAGGGAAATGGCTTTTGAAAGATAAGGGTAATTATTTCTTCTTATAGATGCGAGTGGCGACGTGCATTTTTTTATCCGTATTACCGGAGGAGGGGACAATGACGCCCCCCTTGTTCATTTGTTTTTTTAATCAGCTCTTCACGGGCATCGTTGGATGCGGTTTGACCAGTAGAGAAAATGGCGCCGATTTTGGTATATTGCGTATGGACTTTATCAAAAGCTGTTTTGTTAAAATCTCTGCGGAGACGGCATTGGCCGCTTAAAACAATGCTGTACCTGCCACTAAAGCTGCATATTTAATATTCTTAGCCCCTATTGTTTATCTCGCTATCATCATGCTCTTGTTTGCATTCACCAATGAATGATTCAGATTGAACTCACACTGCTTTTTGTAAGCAAAATGCTGCAATTTAATGACGGTTAGTTAACGCTTTTTAGCGAAAAGATGACGTATTTCGCAGTGCTGATGCTTGTTTTTTGAGCCGGTTACCCATCGGGAGCGGACCAGGCTATTTTCTTCGGTCGTTAGCTGAAAATCACCCTGAGAGGCCGGAGCTGAGGGGATAGTGCGCTGACAGACATTCCCGGTAACATGGTTTATCATATAGAAAAGCAGGGGCTGCGCCCATGGTCATGCAGGTCACCAGGGAGTTAAGATGTTAACAAATAAGCGAGAGCGCGCCCGGCAGCAGCGAGCCGCGTTGTGGGCCACCAGAGATAATGTCCAGCGCCATGCGCTGTCCATGAGTATGCCCTGGCTGGCCTTTGTCAATATCGCTTTTGCGTTAATGATTTTCTTCCGCAATTTTATCTTTACCTATTTTGATAAGAGGCTACTGACGCACCGGGCGGTTATTCCTTATATCGAAGCGGCGTTGATTGCGGTTATTATCATTTCGGCCATTTTAGTGATTATTGCCCTCACGCCGCGACTGGCGCAGGGACGATATACGTTGAATATCATCACCGGGCTGCTGCTGGCGCTCAGTCTGTGTTGGTCCCTGAGTAATTATTGTTTTATTTTTTTCTGGACCTTGCCCTTTGCCTGGCCGCTGCTGGTGATATTAATGACTACCGGCCTCACCGCGCTGTATCACCATTGGCCCGGCATAACCGCTTTTATGCTGCCGCTATGGGTGACCGCCTTGCTGGCGGGAATACAGCTCCACTATCACACCGAGATCCGCTTTTTGATCCTCTGGGCCATTTTTACCGCGATTTTGCTGTATGGCCGACGTATTTTGCAGCTCTGGTATGACGAAGCCTGGGATACCCACCAGGAGAATATGCAGCTTATTCAGCGGCTGGAAAGTATCGCCAACCAGGATGCCTTAACCGGAACCGCTAACCGTCGGGCGCTCAATGCTTACCTGGCGGCGATCTGGCAGCAAAAAACGCCGCTGGCGCTGATGATGATCGATGTCGATTATTTTAAGCGCTATAACGATCGCTATGGCCATCAGGCTGGTGATGAGTGCTTATCTTCTGTCGCGCAGGTGCTTAAAATGGCGGTCCGGGCGGAGGGCGATCTGGTGGCTCGCTACGGCGGCGAAGAGTTTGTCGTCGTGTTGCCCGGGGTGTCCTTAGCGCATGCCACCGCTATTGCCGAGCGCATTCAGCAGAAGATCCGCGAGGCAGGCCTACCGCACGCCGCTTCGGCGGTGGCGTCGGAGGTCACCGTGAGTATCGGGATCGTCGCCTCCGATGGCACGGTCCCGATAGAGACGCTGATCGCCCGGGCGGACAGTGCGCTGTATCAGGCGAAAAATAAAGGACGTAATCAATGGTCTTATTAACCCGGAGACGCTGCCGGGCAAGGGAGAAGGGATGAAACGGATGATGCGGATCGTGCTGCTGGCGCTGCTGCTAACCGGCTGCGCTGGGGAAAAGGGCATTATCGATCGCGACGGATACCAGCTGGACACCCGTCATCCGGCGCAGGCTGCCTATCCGCGAATAAAGGTGTTAGTGATCCACTATACGGCTGACAATTTTGATGTCTCGCTGGCCACGTTGACCGATAAAGAGGTCAGCTCCCACTATTTAATTCCTGAACAGCCCCCGCGTTATCAGCATAAACCGCGGATCTGGCAGCTGGTGCCGGAAGAGGATTTAGCCTGGCACGCCGGGGTAAGCTATTGGCGCGGCAGTACGCGCATTAACGATACCTCCATTGGCATTGAGCTGGAGAACCGCGGCTGGCAGAAGACGGCGGGCGTCAAAAGTTTTACCCCCTTTCATCCGGAACAGATTGCGGCTCTGATCCCGCTGGCGCGCGATATCATCGCCCGCTACCACATCGCGCCGCAGAATGTGGTCGCCCATGCGGATATCGCCCCGCAGCGCAAAGACGATCCGGGGCCGTTATTCCCCTGGCAACAGCTGGCGCAGCAGGGGATCGGCGCCTGGCCTGACGAGCAGCGGGTGGCCTTTTATCTCAACGGGCGGCCGGCCAGCGAGCCAGTGGACCCCGAAATCGTACTGGATTTGCTCTCGCGCTATGGCTATCAGGTGACGCCGGAGATGACCCCCGCGCAGAAGAAGCGGGTGATTATCGCCTTCCAGATGCACTTCCGTCCGCAGCGCTGGGATGGGGTAGCGGATGCGCAAACCGAAGCGATAGCCGAGGCGCTGTTAGAAAAATATGGCCAGGGTTAGCGGTGTAGTTTACCGTGGTCGCGAAGCCAGGCGGCGGTGCGCACGATGCCGTCGTCAAGCGTCACCACCGGCTGATAGCCCAGCTCGTCCTGCGCGCGGGTGATATCGAGCGTAAAATCAAAGTTAAGCTTGGAGACGCCGTAGTGGGTAAACGCGGGTTCTTTGGCGGTTTTATCGCCAAAGCGCTCCATGCTGCGGGCGATAATATCCAGCATCGGATAGGGAACTGAGCGGATCCGGCATTTGATACCGAGCTCGTCGATCAATTTCTGCACGATGCTCCGCAAGGTGCGCGGTTCGCCGTTGCTGATATTCCACGCGCGGGCGGAGGGAAGATGATCGCAGGCCGGCTGGCTCGCCAGCCACATCGCATGTACGGCGTTTTCATAATAGGTCATGTCGACCAGCGCGCTGCCGCCGCGCGGGAGCAGGACGCTGCCATAATGCTGCATCATTTGCGCCAGCCGGGGGATAAAGACTTTGTCGTGCGGCCCAAACAGGCTCTGCGGCCGCAGAATGGTAAAACGGGTATGCGGGTTAGCCTGCGCCAGCAGGTTGATCACCTCCTCGCTGGCCGCCTTGCTGCGGGCAAACTCGTTGGCGAAGCGGTGTGGACGGAAATCTTCCTGGATATCACGATGATGGTGATAATCAAAATAGAGCGATGGCGAAGAGATATGGACGAAATTGCGCACTCCCCATGCCACTGACCATTCGCCCAGACGACGGGTGGCGCGGACGTTAGCGAGATCGAAAGCCTGCTGAGTGCCCCATGGCGAGGTAAAGCTGGAGCAGTGCCATAGGGTATCGATACCGGCGAGCATCACTTTAGCCTGCGAAGAGACCAGCTCGGTTAAATCTGCCGGGATGAATTCCGCCCCCATTTTGCTCAGAAGCTTGCCCATCGCTTCGTTGCGCCCGGTCGCTCGCACGCTGATGCCCTTGTTGCGCAGATATTCCACTGCGTTGCGGCCTAATCCGCTGGTCGCACCGGTAACCAGTACCTTCATATCACTCTACTGTCCCAGAAAAGAATTTCGTGCGCATTTTTCCGTGATTCTCCCGACTATGCAATGAGAATCATGAAAGAATAACGCTTATCCTTCGACTCTGCCTGAGATTTGTTCGGCCAGCCGGGCGATGCGTTGCGCCATACCGCGGAAAATAAACAGGTGCGCCGGGATCATCAGCAGCCAGTAGATCAGGCCTGGCATACCGTGCGGGTGCCACCAGGCGCGCACGTCCAGTTCACGACGATCGCCTTTATCGTTAATGGTAAAGCTTAATCGGCCCAGCCCGGGCGCTTTCATACCGAATAGCAGGGTGAGCTGTTTTTCTTCCTCCACGATAATTACCTTCCAGCTGTCGACCGTATCGCCGGTTTGCAGATAAGCGCGCTGCGGCCGCCCTTTGGCCAGCCGGTGGCCGACCAGCAGATCCATCGCGCCGCGGGTTTTCCACAGCAGATTGCCGAAAAAATACCCCTCTTCACCGCCGATTTGGTTAACGACCTGCCACAGGGCCTGGCGGCTTGCCTGAGTGGCGACGGTGCAACCTGCCTGCTTCGGATAGTAGCCGTACTCTGGTCGCCAGCGGGCGAAAGCCTGAGCGTCGTAGCCCCAGTCGCTGGAGTTTACTAACTGCTCTTCTTCTTTCAGCGTGCGGCGAACCGCCTGATCGAAGGGGATCAGCGTTTGCGGGATCAGCGCCCGCAGCGCCCGATCGTCAGCGATTAGATCGTGCTTCAGCCCCTGAATCAGCGCCTTGGCGATGGTCGGCGGCACCGAGGTGATGACATTGAGGAACCACACCGAGATCCAGCGCGTCGGCAGGGGAATGGGAATGAGCGGGCGATGTTTACCGCTGACGGCCATAAAGCGAATGAACTGCTGCTGATAGCTTAACACCTCCGGACCGGCGGCTTCGAAGACGCGGTGCGCATCGGAGGGATGATTCAGCAGCTCAACCAGGTCAACGAGCAGGTTTTCCAGCGCGACAGGGGTAGTACGCGAACGTACCCAGCGCGGAGGGGTTAGCACCGGCAGGTTATAAACCATGTCGCGCATCACCTCGAAGGCGGCGGAGCCGGCGCCGACGATAATCCCGGCCCGCAGCTCGGTCACCGGCACGCCCGACTCACGCAGGAGATCGCCGGTAATCTGACGAGCGCGCAGATGGTCGGATTGCTCCTGCGCCGGGGCCTGCAGCGAACTGAGAAATATCACCTGGCGCACTGATGACTGACGCAGGGCATCGCGCACATACGTCGCCACCCGCCGCTCATGGGCGATAAAATCACCGCCTTCGCCCATGCCGTGGACCAGATAATAAAGGGTATCAATACCGGTGAGTAGCGCAGGCAGGTCCTGCGGTTGATTGAGATCGACTGACCGGCAGGTAACGCCGGGCAAAGCGAGTTTTTGCAATCGGTCGATATGGCGTGCCGCCGCCAGCACCGGATAGCCCCGCGCGCTTAATGCGCGCACCAAATGCTGGCCAATATAGCCGCTGGCGCCGAGCACCAGAACTGATTGCGACACGCCTGACTCCTTAGCGTTGTAAAAAAGCCTGCCAGTGGGCGACCACCTCGCTCAGCTGCTGACGGTTGACATCCAGGTGAGTGACCAGACGGACAACAGGCGAGGCGTTAATCAATACCCCCTGCGCCTGCATAAACTTGCCGAGCGCCGGGGCCTGCTCTTCGCCGACGCGAACGAACAGCATGTTGGTATCGTGACGGGTGACGTCGGCGCCGATAGCGCGCAGCTGCTCCGCCATCCACGCGGCGTTGTCATGATCCTCCTGCAGGCGCTGCACGTTATTTTTCAGCGCGTACAGCCCGGCGGCGGCCAGGATGCCCGCCTGGCGCATCCCGCCGCCGACCATTTTCCGCCAGCGGACGGCGCGGCGAATGTACGCCTCGCTGCCGAGCAGCAACGAGCCTACCGGAGCGCCAAGCCCCTTTGACAGGCAGATGGTGAAGGAGTCGCAGTATTGGGCGATATCGCGTAACTCGCAGCCGTAGGCCACCACGGCGTTAAAGATGCGCGCGCCGTCGACGTGCAGCGCCAGATTGCGCTGGCGGGTAAACGCCCAGGCTTCCTGCAGATAGTCGCGCGGCAGCACCTTACCGTTATGGGTGTTTTCCAGGCTCAGCAGGCGGGTGGGGGCAAAATGGATATCGTCGGGTTTGATTTTCGCTGCCACTTTATCCAGAGGCAGCGAACCATCCGCCGCGGCGTCGATCGGCTGCGGCTGAATACTGCCGAGGACCGCCGCGCCGCCGGCTTCGTACAGATAGTTATGCGCCCCCTGGCCGACGATATACTCTTCGCCGCGCTGGCAATGGCTGAGCAGGCCAACGAGGTTGGCCTGGGTGCCGGTGGGTAGAAATAGCGCCGCTTCTTTGCCGGCCAGGTCGGCGGCATAGCGCTGCAGTTCATTGACGGTAGGGTCGTCGCCATACACATCGTCCCCGACCGGGGCGGCCATCATGGCCTCCAGCATGGCGCGCCCGGGACGGGTAACGGTATCACTGCGTAAATCGATCACGGCTTTTCCTTGGTCTGGTTCAACGTATTGCTTCTGTTTTACCTGAGCCAGTTGGTTTTCGCCAGTTCGATGACCTCATCGCCGCGCCCGCTGATGATCGCCCGCAGCATATACAGGCTAAAGCCTTTGGCCTGCTCCAGCTTGATCTGCGGCGGGATCGCCAGTTCCTCTTTGGCGACGACGACGTCGACCAGCACCGGACCGTCGGTGCGGAAGGCGGTCTGCAGCGCTTCATCCACCTCGGAGGCTTTTTCAACGCGTATACCTTTGATACCGCAGGCCTCGGCGATGCGGGCGAAGTTGGTATCGTGGAGCTCCGTACCGTCGGTGAGATAGCCCCCGGCCTTCATTTCCATCGCCACGAAGCCCAGCACGCTGTTGTTAAAGATGACAATCTTCACCGGCAGCTTCATCTGCGCCAGCGACAGAAAATCGCCCATCAGCATGCTGAACCCGCCGTCGCCGCACATGGCCACTACCTGCCGCTCCGGCGCAGTGGCCTTGGCGCCGATGGCCTGCGGCATGGCGTTGGCCATTGAGCCGTGGTTGAACGAGCCCAGCAGGCGGCGTTTACCATTCATTTTGAGATAGCGTGCCGCCCAGACGGTCGGGGTGCCGACATCACAGGTGAAAATGGCATCTTCATCGGCAAAATGACTGATCTGCTGCGCCAGATATTGCGGGTGAATGGCTTTATCGCTGGGTTTAGCCAGATCGTCGAGCCCTTTTCGCGCGTCGCGATAGTGCTCCAGCGCCTTATCGAGGAAGTGGCGATCGGTTTTCTCTTCCAGCAGCGGCAGCAGCGCCTTCAGCGTCGATTTAATATCGCCCACCAGCGCCATGTCGACCTTACTGTGTGCGCCGATGCTGCCGGGGTTGATGTCGATCTGGATAATTTTCGCGTCGGTTGGGTAGAAGGCGCGATAGGGGAACTGGGTGCCCAGCAGGATCAGGGTATCGGCGTTCATCATGGTGTGGAAGCCAGAGGAGAAGCCAATCAGCCCGGTCATGCCCACATCGTACGGGTTGTCGTACTCCACGTGCTCTTTGCCGCGCAGGGCGTGGACGATGGGGGCTTTAATTTTGGCTGCGAACTCCACCAGTTCCTGGTGGGCGCCGGCGCAACCGCTGCCGCACATGAGCGCGATATTGCTGGAGTAGCGAATAAGCTGCGCCAGCTTGCGCAGCTCTTCTTCCGCCGGGGTGACCGTCGGCAGCGGCGCATGATACCAGTGGCTGCTGGCGCTTTCCGGGGCGGCCTTCAGCGCCACATCGCCGGGCAACACCACCACCGAGACGCCGCGGTTAATCACTGCCTTACGCATCGCCACTGCCAGCACCTGCGGGATCTGCTCCGGCGTGGAGACCAGTTCGCAGTAATGGCTGCACTCGCGGAACAGCTCCTGAGGATGGGTTTCCTGAAAATAGCCGCTGCCGATTTCGCTGGATGGGATGTGGGCGGCGATGGCCAGCACCGGGACATGGTTGCGATGACAGTCAAACAAACCGTTAATCAGGTGCAGGTTGCCCGGTCCGCAGGAGCCGGCGCAGACCGCCAGCTCGCCGGTCAGCTGCGCTTCCGCGCCAGCGGCGAAAGCGGCGACCTCTTCGTGCCGGGTGGGCATCCAGTCGATGGTGCCCATGCGGTTAAGGCTATCGCTCAATCCATTGAGGGAATCTCCGGTGACGCCCCAGATACGTTTCACGCCGGCCTGTTCCAGCGTTTTGGCAATGTATGCCGCCACGGTCTGTTTCATGATCTCCATCTCCTTTTTTTGATAACGCCTTCAAGCTTAGATGAAACTGACCGCAATGTAACCGATTACCCCTGATTTTTTGCTGGTTTTATTCCTCTCCGGCTGCGCATACTCTGGAAGTACACAGGATGCAAAACAGGATGCACATCAAATGGTTAAAGGATTGTTAAACACAGTAAATCGCAGGCTGTCGCATGATGACGCCGGTAAACTCTTGTTACGACTTGCCGTCGGCGGCTTAATGCTTTTCCATGGAATCCATAAGCTGATAGATGGTGTGGATGGCATTAGCGGGATGCTGGCGGCGCAGGGATTGCCCGGGTTTATCGCCTACGGTGTGCTGGTGGGGGAAGTGGTCGCTCCCTGCTTGTTAATTCTCGGCGTCCTGACCCGCCCGGCGGCGTTGGTGCTGGCGTTCACCATGGTGGTGGCGTGGCTGATGGTCGGCTTAGATAAGACGTTTGCGCTTGATGCGGTGGGAGCGTGGGCCATTGAGAATCTGGTCTATTTCTTTGTTGGCGCACTGGCGATTGCGCTACTCGGCGCGGGGCGTTATTCGCTGGCCGGTCAGTCGGCCTGGCGGTAAAAATGCCTCATTCGTCCTGGGGCGTAAAGTCGATACTGTTGGCGATTTGCAATTTTTTCAGTCCGGGAAAGCGTTTATCTCATGTCGCCTGAGCGTTTGTTTATTGTCGCCAGGGATTTTCCCGGAGGCGGCGCATTGCGCCTTCTCCGGGCTACCAAATCGCACAGCGCTGTAGCCCCGGTAAGCGGTAGCGCCACCGGGGATTTTGACCTCAGGCGAGAACCAGATCGCTCTGCGGATGACAGGAGCAGGCCAGCACATAGCCGTCGGCGATTTCGGCGTCGGTCAGCGTCATGGTGCTGGTGACGCTGTACTTCCCGGAAACCACTTTGGTTTTGCAGCAGCCGCAGACGCCGGCGCGGCAGGCGACGGTCACCGGCACTTTATTGCTCTCCAGCGCGTCGAGCAGCGTGGTGCCCACCGGCGCGTAAAACTCGCGCGCCGGCTGCAGTTTAGTAAATTTCAGCCCGCTGGTGGCGGCCTCAGCCACCGGGGTGAAGAATTTTTCCTTAAAGAAGCGGGTGACGCCCAGGGCGGCAACATCCTGCTCGACCTTCTCCATATAAGGCGCCGGGCCGCAGGTCATCACGGTGCGGCTGGCTAAATCCGGCACGCTCTGCAGCAGCTCCCGGGTCAGACGGCCGGCGACAAAACCGTGCGTCGCGTTGTGCTCCGCTACCAGGGTGACCGGGTAGTTGCGCCACTCTTCGGCAAAGATTACATCTTCCGGCGAACGCACGTTATAAATCACCTGTACGTCGGCCTGCGGTCGATGCTTAGCCAGCCAGCGGCGCATCGCCATGATCGGTGTCACGCCGCAACCGGCGGCCAGCAGCAGGAATTTATCTTCCGCTTTATCGTCGCAGGTAAACTCGCCCATCGCATCGGACAGCCAAAGGTAATCACCGCGTTTGACCTCGCGGGTCAACCACTGCGAACCCGTACCCTCGTCAATACGGCGAACGGTCAGCGTAATGTATTCGCTGACCCCCGGCGTCGAGGAGAGGGTATAGGCGCGCAGCGTTTCCGCCGAGTTACGCACGCTAACCAGAGCGTACTGGCCAGCGCGGTACGGATAGTAATCGTGGCACAGCAGCGAAAGGGTCCACACGTCCGGGGTTTCCTGGTGAATGTGGTGAACCTGCATCCGCCACGGGCACTGGGAGGTTGGCATAGTCATCAGGGACTCCTTAAGCGCTCAGCAGCTGCTGCATATCTTGTTCCACGGTGGTCACGGAACGCAGACCAAACTTCTCATTGAGGACCGCCAGCAGATCCGGGGTGAAGAAACCAGGCGCCGTCGGACCGGTGACGATGTTTTTCACACCCAGCGACAGCAGCGTCAGCAGGATGACGATCGCTTTCTGTTCGAACCAGGAGAGCACCAGCGACAGCGGCAGATCGTTGACGCCACAGCCTAGTTTCTCCGCCAGCGTGACCGCCAGAATAATCGCCGAGTAAGCGTCATTACACTGCCCGGCGTCGACCAGGCGCGGCAGCCCTTCGATATCGCCAAAGTCCAGTTTGTTGAAGCGGTATTTGCCACAGGCCAGGGTCAGGATCAGGCAGTCATCCGGCACGCTGGTGGCGAAATCGGTGAAGTAGTTACGCTCCCCGCGGGCGCCGTCGCAGCCGCCGACGAGGAAGATATGGCGCAGTTTTTCACGACTGACCAGATCGATCAGCGTATCCGCCGCGCCAAGCAGGGTCTGACGGCCAAAGCCGACGGTGATCAGATGCGGGATTTCGCTGTACGGGAAGCCCGTCATCTGCTGCGCCTGGGCAATGACCGGGGAGAAGTCTTCACCTTCCAGATGGTTCACACCCGGCCAGCCGACGATGCTGCGAGTCCAGATGCGGTCGTCGTAGGCGCCGACGGTCGGGTCGATGATGCAGTTAGAGGTCATCACGATGGGGCCCGGGAAGCGGGCGAACTCCACCTGCTGGTTTTGCCAGCCGCTGCCGTAGTTGCCAATCAGATGTTTGAATTTACGCAGCTCCGGATAGCCGTGAGCCGGCAGCATTTCGCCATGAGTATAGACGTTGACGCCGGTGCCTTCCGTCTGCTCCAGCAGGTTATACAGATCCTTCAGATCGTGGCCGGAGATCAGGATGCACTTCCCTTCGGTGGCTTTAACGTTGACCTGAGTCGGCGTCGGATGGCCGTATTTGGTCGTTTCACCGGCGTCGAGGATGCTCATCACTTTGAAGTTCATCTGGCCGATTTCCATCGAACATTCGAGCAGCGCATTCATATCCGCAGGCCAGGTGCCCAGCCATGCCATGATTTTATGGTACTGGGCATAGATAGCGTTGTCGTACTGGCCGAGCACGTGGGCGTGCTCCATATAGGCCGCCGCACCCTTCAGACCGTACAGGCACAGCAGGCGCAGACCGAGAATATTTTCGCCGATGGCGGCTTTATCTTTATTCGGGGTATAGTCCGCCGCCTGACGCTGCAGGTCGCCCAGATCGTCGCTGACCAGCTGCAGGTCGGCGACCGGGCTGTCGACCGCGGCGCTGGCATCGATCGCCAGGCATTGCGCTTTCAGCGCCTCACGCAAGGCAATTGCCTGGCGGGCGTAGCCGACGATGCGCGGGGAATCGAAGTTAACGTTAGTCAGGGTGGAGAAGAAGGCGCGGGGGGCAAAGCTGTCGACCTGATGATCGATAATGCCATATTCGCGCGCTTTAAGCGCCCAGGCGGACAGGCCTTGCAGTGACGCAATCAGCAGATCCTGCAGGTCCGAGGTTTCCGCTGTTTTACCGCACATCCCCTGCGCGTAAGAGCAGCCGTTGCCGGCTGGGGTACGAATGGTTTGTTCACATTGCACACAAAACATGGTCACACCTTTAAAGTTATATTTGATATACATGTTTAAGGTTATGCCGCGCGGCAACGGGTGAAAAGGTATTTCTCAGACAACTTAAAGGGAGATTGATTTAGCGCAAATTTGGCGGCAGGAGGGCTGCCGCCAGCGGGTGCTCAGGCGGTAAAAAAGGCGATCAGGATCGGGACCAGCAAACTAAGCAGAAAACCGTGCACGATGGCGGCAGGGACGATTTCGACGCCGCCGGAACGCTGCAGTACCGGTAAGGTGAAGTCCATCGAGGTGGCGCCGCACAGCCCCAGCGCCGTGGAGCGGCTGCGGCGAATAAGGCCCGGAATTAACATGATGGCCAGCAGCTCGCGACAGAGATCGTTAAAGAACGCCGCGCTACCGATGACCGGGCCAAAGGATTCGGTGAGTAAAATACCGGAGAGCGAATACCAGCCGAAACCGCTGGCCATTGCCAGACCGGTCTTTAACGGCAGACCGAGAATAAAGGCGTTAAGTATCCCGCCGAGTAATGAACTGGCCGTAACCACCACGGCGACGATCATTCCCCGGCGGTTAAGGACTATTTGTCGCAGACTCATTCCATTATTGCGTAATTGGATACCGACGAGGAACAGGAGAAAGATCAACGTATATTCGCTGGCTTCTGTCGCGTGCTGTAAAAAAGGCAGTCTGGTCAGACCGAGCAGAAAACCGAGCACGACCACACCGCACAGCTGCAGCGATTCCAGGGCCATGGCCAGGCGCGAGGGTAATTTCTCCTGACGATGCTGACTGCGCCATGGCATTTTACTTTCCAGCCACAGCAGGGCGGCGATATTACACAGTAAAATGATAACCACGCTCACCGCGGCGTAATGCAATATTGCCAGCAGGTTGCTGGCCAGATTGTCGAGGAACGCCAGGCTGATACCCATAAAAAAAAGGATTACATAGACAATCCAGCTGAGCATGCGGTTTATCAGCTTTAGCGCGGAGGAGTGACGAAGAGGCAGTAAATAGCCGACGACCAGCGGCAACAGAATAATAAAGAGTCCCGAAAACATGAACGATGCAGCCCTTGCATGATGAGAATAGCGCCCATGACACTACCCAAATCACCGGGCCGAGTAAAGCTGTCGCCAGAAAGAAAAAGCCCGGAGACCCGGGCTTTGAAAAGCGTTAATCGCGTTTTTCCAGCAGGGTGCGATACAGCACGCCGCCGAGGATCCCGCCGACGATTGGCATGACCCAGAACAGCCACAGCTGCTGCAGCGCCCAGCCGCCCTGGAAAATTGCCACCGCGGTGCTGCGCGCCGGGTTGACCGAGGTGTTGGTGACTGGAATGCTGATCAAATGGATGAGGGTCAGCGCCAGGCCGATGGCGATGGGGGCAAAGCCCGCCGGCGCATGTTTATCGGTCGCGCCATGAATAACCAGCAGGAAGCCGCAGGTCAGGACAATTTCAATGACGATAGCCGACAGCATGGAGAAGCCGCCCGGGGAGTGTTCGCCATAGCCGTTGGAGGCGAAGCCACTGGCGGCGGCATCAAAGCCGGCTTTACCGCTGGCAACCACGTACAGCACCGCCGCGGCAATAATTCCGCCGACCACCTGAGCGATAATATAGCCAATGACCTCTTTTGCCGGAAAACGGCCGCCGGCCCACAGGCCTAAGGTGACCGCCGGGTTGAAATGCCCCCCGGAAATATGGCCGACCGCAAACGCCATGGTTAATACCGTTAAGCCAAATGCCAGCGCGACGCCGGCAAAACCAATACCAAGCTCGGGGAAAGCCGCGGCGAGCACGGCGCTACCGCAGCCGCCAAATACAAGCCAGAAGGTGCCGAAGCATTCGGCTGCTAATTTTCTGAACATAACCACCTCAATTAAATTGTTTACGCGCACGAGCGGACCGTGCCGGTCTTTATTTATCGTGATAAGGGATGACGATAAAAATAAAGCGGCGTTATTCTAGAGATAATCGCCATCCCGGAGCCAGTTAAATATATTGATATTATTTGATTTAGGGCAAGGTGAGTGGATTCCTTTTGCCAGTTTAGCCTTTCCTTTATCCATGGAAGATTATCAATAGTGTAGATCATAACGCCTGAAATAAAACTATTTTGCTTGATGAATAATCAACAGTCGGTAATAGGCGATAAGTGAGTAATTTTATGAATATATTTAATCCGCTGAATATGAGCCACGGATGCGATTAAGCAGAGTGTCATCTTGCCTCCGCCCTCGCTATACTGTTGATTACTGAAGGAGAGTGGTGGTGTAGCGGAGGGGATATGCTTCTTGAGCGCGTAGAAATCGTCGGTTTTCGCGGTATCAATCGTTTGTCGTTGATGCTGGAGCAAAATAACGTCCTGATCGGGGAGAACGCGTGGGGGAAGTCCAGTCTGCTTGATGCGCTGACCCTGCTTTTGTCGCCGGAGTTCGATCTTTATCACTTTGTTCGCGATGATTTCTGGTTTCCCCCGGGCGACATCCAGGGGCGCGAACACCATTTGCATATTATCCTGACCTTCCGCGAAACGGAGCCAGGCCGCCATCGGGTCCGGCGTTTCCGTCCGCTTCAGCGCTGCTGGGTGCCTTGCGATGACGGGTATCACCGGGTGTTCTATCGCCTGGAGGGCGAGCTCGCCGAAGATGACAGCGTGATGACCCTGCGGAGCTTTATCGATGGTGAAGGCGAAGCGTTGGTGCTGGAGGAGATTGATGAGCTGGCCCGACACCTGGTGCGTTTGATGCCGGTGCTGCGCCTGCGCGATGCGCGCTTTATGCGCCGCATCCATAACGGGACGGTACCGCACTCGCCGCAGATAGAGATCACCGCCCGTCAGCTGGATTTTCTCTCCCGCGAACTGGTCAGCCATCCGCAAAATTTATCGGACGGTCAGATCCGTCAGGGGCTATCGGCCATGGTGCAACTGCTTGAGCATTACTTTGCCGAGCAAAGCAGCGCTCAGACGCGGCATCGCCTGATGCGGCGGCGCTCCCATGATGAACAGCGCAGTTGGCGTTATCTGGATATTATCAACCGGATGATCGACAAGCCCGGCGGGCGCAGCCATCGGGTGATCCTGCTGGGGCTGTTTGCCACCCTCCTGCAGGCGAAAGGGACGGTGCGCCTCGATCGCGACGCGCGACCGCTGCTGTTGATTGAAGATCCCGAGACCCGTCTGCATCCGATCATGCTTTCCGTCGCCTGGCACCTGCTGAATTTGTTGCCGCTGCAGCGTGTGACCACCACCAACTCCGGAGAGCTGCTGTCCCTGACGCCGGTAGAGCAGGTCTGCCGGCTGGTGCGTGAGTCGACGCGGGTATCGGCGTGGCGGTTGGGGCCGGGCGGAATGAATGCCGAAGAGAGCCGGCGCATTGCTTTTCACATCCGCTTCAATCGCGCCTCATCGCTCTTCGCCCGCTGCTGGCTGCTGGTGGAGGGAGAGACGGAAACCTGGGTTATCAACGAACTGGCCCGGCAGTGCGGTCATCATTTTGATGCTGAAGGGGTTAAGGTGATCGAATTCGCCCAGTCCGGCCTGAAGCCATTGATCAAATTTGCCCGCCGGATGGGGATCCAGTGGCACGTGCTGGTGGACGGCGATGAGGCGGGGAAAAAATATGCCGCGACGGTACGAGGTCTGCTTAATAACGATCGCGAGCTGGAGCGCGACCATCTGACCAGTCTGCCGGCGCTGGATATGGAACACTTTATGTATCGTCAGGGATTTGATGACGTTTATCATCGGGTGGCGCAGATCCCGGATAATGTCCCGATGAATATGCGGCGGGTGATCACCAAAGCCATCCATCGCTCATCCAAGCCGGACCTGGCGATTGAGGTGGCGATGGAGGCCGGCCGCCGTGGCGTGGACGCTGTGCCGACGCTGCTGAAGAAAATGTTCTCACGGGTGCTGTGGCTAGCCCGCGGTCGTGCCGATTAATCTCACCGCCGTCGTCATTTACGGCGGCACAAAGCTCTCCGGCAGCTAAACAAAACCTCATTGACGAGAAAAATGGGTGTCCTGTTGCCAACGGGTTTCGATAGAATCACCGCCTGGAGCGGCAGGGAAACAGCAGGAATCGGAATATGAAAGTGAAGGGAAAACGCAGGACCGTCTGGTGGCTGTTGGCGATCGTTGTGCTGGGGCTGGCTATCTGGGGATGGCGGATCCTCAATGCGCCGCTGCCGAACTACCAGACGCTGGTAGTTCGCAAAGGGGATCTCCAGCAGAGCGTGCTGGCCACCGGCAAACTGGATGCCCTGCGAAAAGTTGACGTCGGCGCCCAGGTCAGCGGACAGCTGAAAACGCTGCACGTCAATATTGGCGATAAGGTTAAAAAGGATCAGTTGCTGGGGGTTATCGATCCGGAGCAGGCGCAAAACCAGATTAAAGAGGTGGAAGCGACGCTCATGGAGCTGCGCGCCCAGCTCAATCAGGCGCGCGCGGAGAGCAAACTGGCGCAAGTGACTCTGGCCCGTCAGCAGCAGCTGGCGCAGCGCCAACTGGTCTCGCGGCAGGACCTTGATACCGCGGCCACCGATTTGGCGGTGAAACAGGCGCAGATCGGCACTATTGAAGCGCAAATAAAGCGTAACCAGGCGACGCTCGATACGGCGAAGACCAACCTCGATTACACGCGGATCCTGGCGCCGATGGCCGGCGAAGTGACGCAAATTACCACCCTGCAGGGACAGACAGTGATCGCCGCCCAGCAGGCGCCTAACATTCTGACGCTGGCAGATCTCAGCACCATGCTGGTTAAAGCGCAGGTCTCTGAAGCGGATGTCATCCACCTCAGACCTGGGCAAAAAGCGTGGTTTACCGTGCTGGGCGACCCGCTTACCCGTTATGAAGGTAAACTGAAAGACATTCTGCCGACGCCGGAAAAAGTGAATGACGCCATCTTCTATTATGCCCGCTTCGAGGTACCGAACCCGCAGGGGATCCTGCGCCTCGACATGACCGCGCAAGTGCACATTCAGCTGGCTGAGGTGAAGAACGTGATTACTATCCCGCTGAGCGCCCTGGGCGACGCGGTAGGCGATAACCGCTACCACGTTCGACTGTTGCGCACCGGTGAGGTCAAAGAGCGTGAGGTTATCATTGGCGCCCGCAATGATACCGACGTCGCAGTGGTGCAAGGTCTGGAAGAGGGCGACGAAGTGATCGTCGGCGAGAGCGCGAGCGGGGCGGCAAAATGACGGCGCTGCTTGAGCTGCGAGATATACGTCGCAGCTATCCTTCCGGCGACGGCAGCGTTGAGGTCCTGAAGGGGATCACCCTCAGCATCCATGCGGGTGAGATGGTGGCGATCGTCGGGGCCTCCGGCTCGGGAAAATCGACGCTGATGAATATCCTTGGCTGCCTCGACAAACCCACCAGCGGCACCTATCGGGTGGCGGGAACCGATATCGCGCAGCTGGATGGCGATGCGCTGGCCCGTCTGCGGCGGGAACACTTTGGCTTTATCTTTCAACGCTACCATCTGCTGTCCCATCTGACCGCCGCGCAGAATGTCGAAGTGCCGGCGGTGTATGCCGGCAGTGAACGGCGCGCGCGCCTGGCGCGCGCTCATGAGCTGCTGGTGCGGCTGGGGCTGGGCGAGCGCGCCGACTATCAACCGTCACAGTTGTCTGGCGGTCAGCAGCAGCGGGTCAGTATCGCCCGCGCCCTGATGAATGGCGGGGAGGTGATCCTCGCTGATGAACCGACCGGCGCGCTGGACAGCCATTCCGGCGAAGAGGTAATGGCGATCCTGCACCAGCTAAAAGCGCAGGGGCACACGGTCATCATTGTGACCCACGATCCGCAGGTCGCCGCTCAGGCGGAGCGGATCGTCGAGATCCGCGATGGCGAGATCGTCCGCAACCCGCCCGCCAGCCGCCAGGGCGGCGGACTGCGCGCCCGTCCGCAGGCGGAGCCTTCGGCGTGGCGTCAGTTTACCAGCGGCTTTCGCGAAGCGCTGGTGATGGCCTGGCGAGCGATGGCGGCGAATAAAATGCGTACCCTGCTGACCATGCTCGGCATTATTATCGGTATTGCCTCGGTGGTGTCGATCGTGGTGGTGGGGGATGCCGCCAAGCAGATGGTGCTGGCAGATATTCGCGCCATCGGCACCAATACCATTGATGTATATCCTGGTAAGGATTTTGGCGACGACGACCCGCGCTATCAGCAGGCGCTGAAGTATGACGATTTGCTGGCGATCCAGAAGCAGCCGTGGGTGCGCTCCGCCACGCCAGCGGTTTCAAAAAGCCTGCGCCTGCGCGCCAACAATATTGACGTTGCCGCCAGCGCGGAGGGGGTCGGTCCGCAGTATTTTAATGTCTACGGCATGACCTTTAGCGAAGGTAATACCTTCAATGAACTGCAGCTCAACAGTCGGGCACAGGTGGTAGTGCTCGACAGCAATACCCGTCGGCAGCTGTTTCCCAATAAAGCGAAAGTGGTGGGAGAGGTGATTCTGGTGGGCAATATGCCGGCCACGGTGATTGGCGTTGCGGATGAAAAGCAGTCGATGTTCGGCAGCAGCAAAATTCTCCGCGTCTGGTTGCCCTACACCACCATGGCGGGAAGAGTAATGGGCCAGTCGTGGCTGAACTCCATCACTGTGCGCGTTCATGAAGGCTACGACAGTGAAACCGCAGAGAAACAGCTGCTGCGTCTGCTGGAGCTGCGGCATGGTAAAAAAGATGTATTCACCTGGAATATGGACAGCGTCTTGAAAACCGCCGAAAGGACCACACATACCTTACAGCTGTTCCTGACATTGGTGGCGGTGATTGCCCTGGTGGTCGGCGGGATTGGCGTAATGAATATTATGCTGGTGTCGGTGACCGAACGAACCCGGGAGATCGGCATCCGCATGGCGGTTGGCGCCCGGGCCAGCGATGTGCTGCAGCAGTTTCTCATTGAAGCGGTGCTGGTTTGCCTGGTCGGTGGCGCGCTGGGCGTAGCATTGTCGCTGATGATCGCCTTTATTTTACAGCTGTTTCTCCCCGGCTGGGAGATTGGTTTTTCTCCGCTGGCGCTGCTGACGGCGTTTCTCTGTTCGACGCTGACCGGGGTGCTGTTTGGTTGGCTGCCTGCGCGCAACGCGGCGCGGCTCGATCCGGTGGATGCCCTGGCGCGAGAATAGGCGGGGCGAGAAATAAAAATGCCAGTCAGAAGGACTGGCATTTTATTAGCAGGATGTACACAATGAAGCAAAAGAGTTATGCAGCCGTTTCCGCTTCCACAGGGACGATCACGCTGGCGTGATTGCCTTTTGGCCCCTGGTGAACATCAAACCGAACGGCTTGTCCGGCTTTTAGCGTTCTGTAACCATCCATCTGGATGGTGGAGTAATGGGCGAAAATGTCTTCGCCGCCGCCCTCAGGGCAGATAAAACCGAACCCTTTGGCATTGTTGAACCACTTAACAGTACCCATTTCCATACTTCGACATCCTTCGTAAATCTTTATTAGTAAGATGGAATGAACCGGTGGTGGAGTGACGAGTTGTTCAATTGCTCGCCAACTCTCGCCACTACAATTTAGAGAAATACGAAAACGCGTCAAGCGATTGAGGAGGGGGAACGGCGAAAAATGCGTCAAAATTTGAAGCAGTTAACGCTATTGCCGGGGAATGTGACAGCCGTCGCGGATAGAAGCGATAGATGATAGTTATCTATGATCTATTGTAGATTTGTGATGAGCATAACCTCTGGTCATCGACAGGCCTCCGCCTGTTGGCAACAGCAACCGATGATGAACACTGACGATGAGTAAGAGAGATTGGCTGGACTTCGAGCACCTGGTTGACGACGAAGTTCGTGATGCGATTAAACCGCCATCTATGTATAAAGTGATATTGGTCAATGATGACTACACTCCGATGGAGTTTGTTATTGACGTGTTACAAAAATTCTTTTCTTATGATGTTGAACGTGCAACGCAACTGATGCTCACGGTTCACTATGAAGGTAAGGCGATTTGTGGCGTGTTTACCGCGGAAGTGGCGGAGACCAAAGTCGCTATGGTGAATCAGTACGCGAGGGAGAACGAGCATCCATTGCTGTGTACGCTGGAAAAAGCCTGAATACAGGCATGAAAATTGGGGGAGGTGCCTATGCTCAATCAAGAACTGGAACTCAGTTTAAATATGGCTTTCGCCAGAGCGCGCGAGCACCGTCATGAGTTTATGACCGTCGAGCACTTGCTGCTGGCTCTGCTAAGCAACCCCTCGGCCCGTGAGGCCCTGGAAGCGTGTTCAGTGGACCTGGTGGCATTGCGTCAGGAACTTGAAGCCTTCATCGAACAAACCACACCCATTCTGCCAGCCACGGAAGAAGAGCGCGACACCCAGCCGACGCTAAGCTTCCAGCGTGTGCTGCAGCGCGCCGTCTTCCACGTACAATCTTCTGGCCGCAGCGAAGTGACCGGCGCCAACGTGCTGGTGGCGATTTTCAGCGAGCAGGAGTCGCAGGCCGCCTACCTGCTGCGTAAACATGAAGTGAGCCGTCTTGATGTGGTGAACTTCATTTCTCATGGTACACGCAAAGACGAGCCGAGCCAGTCTTCCGATAACAGCGGAAGCCAGCCTGGCAATGAAGAGCAAGCCGGCGGGGAGGAACGTATGGAAAACTTCACCACCAACCTCAATCAGCTTGCTCGCGTCGGCGGCATTGATCCCCTGATCGGCCGTGAAAAAGAGCTGGAGCGCGCGATTCAGGTCCTGTGCCGTCGGCGGAAAAATAACCCGCTGCTGGTGGGGGAATCCGGCGTCGGTAAAACCGCGATCGCCGAAGGCCTTGCCTGGCGTATTGTGCAGGGCGATGTGCCGGAAGTGATGGCCGACTGCACTATCTACTCGCTCGACATTGGCTCTTTGCTGGCAGGGACCAAATATCGTGGCGATTTTGAAAAACGCTTCAAAGCGTTGCTCAAACAGCTGGAGCAGGATACCAACAGCATCCTGTTTATTGATGAAATCCACACCATTATCGGTGCGGGGGCGGCGTCTGGCGGCCAGGTCGATGCGGCTAACCTGATCAAACCGCTGCTTTCCAGCGGCAAGATCCGGGTGATCGGCTCCACCACTTACCAGGAGTTCAGCAACATCTTTGAAAAAGATCGTGCGCTGGCCCGCCGTTTCCAGAAGATCGATATTACCGAACCGTCGGTGGAAGAGACGGTCCAGATTATCAACGGCCTGAAGCCGAAGTACGAAGCGCACCATGATGTGCGTTATACCGCCAAAGCGGTGCGTGCGGCGGTAGAACTGGCGGTGAAATACATTAACGATCGTCATCTGCCGGATAAGGCGATTGACGTCATTGACGAAGCGGGCGCGCGGGCGCGCTTAATGCCGGTCAGCAAGCGTAAGAAAACGGTTAACGTGGCGGATATCGAATCAGTGGTGGCGCGCATTGCGCGGATCCCTGAGAAGAGCGTCTCCCGCAGCGATCGCGACACGCTGAAAAACCTGGGCGACCGTCTGAAAATGCTGGTCTTTGGACAGGATAAAGCCATCGAGGCGCTGACCGAGGCTATTAAAATGGCGCGCGCCGGGCTGGGCCATGAGCACAAGCCGGTGGGATCGTTCCTGTTCGCCGGGCCGACCGGGGTCGGGAAAACCGAAGTGACCGTCCAGCTGGCGAAGGCGTTGGGTATTGAGCTGCTGCGCTTTGACATGTCCGAATATATGGAACGTCATACCGTCAGCCGTTTGATCGGGGCGCCTCCGGGCTACGTCGGCTTCGATCAGGGCGGGCTGCTGACCGATGCGGTGATTAAACATCCGCACGCGGTATTGCTGCTTGATGAGATCGAAAAAGCGCATCCGGACGTGTTCAACCTGCTGCTGCAGGTGATGGATAACGGGACGCTGACCGATAATAACGGCCGTAAAGCGGACTTCCGCAACGTGGTGCTGGTGATGACCACCAACGCCGGGGTGCGGGAAACCGAGCGTAAATCGATTGGCCTTATTCAGCAGGACAACAGTCCGGATGCGATGGATGAGATCAAAAAGATCTTTACGCCGGAGTTCCGTAACCGCCTCGACAACATCATCTGGTTCGATCATTTGTCTACCACGGTGATCCATCAGGTTGTCGACAAGTTTATCGTCGAGCTGCAGGTCCAGCTGGACCAGAAAGGCGTCTCCCTGGAAGTGAGTCAGGAAGCGCGCGACTGGCTGGCGACGAAAGGCTACGATCGGGCGATGGGGGCACGTCCAATGGGACGCGTCATTCAGGACAACCTGAAAAAACCGCTGGCGAACGAGCTGCTGTTTGGCTCGCTGGTCGACGGTGGTCAGGTCACTGTCTCTCTGGACAGCGACAAAAATACGCTGACTTACGACTTCCAGAGCGCGCCGAAGCACAAACCGGAAGCGGCCCACTAAGGCGATATCTTCAATGTAAAAAACCGGCCAAGGGCCGGTTTTTTTTTGCTGACGGCAGAAATGAAAAGACCGGGAATTATCCCGGCCTTCAGCATCTGACGCCTTAGGGGCGAAAACAATCAGCGACTACGGAAGACAATGCGGCCTTTGCTCAGGTCGTACGGGGTCAGCTCAACAGTCACTTTGTCGCCCGTCAGAATGCGGATGTAGTTTTTACGCATTTTACCGGAGATATGCGCGGTTACCACGTGACCGTTTTCCAGTTCTACGCGGAACATAGTGTTAGGCAACGTTTCAAGTACGGTGCCCTGCATTTCAATATTGTCTTCTTTGGCCATCTAGTCCTCTGGGGTATCACTACCGTAGTTTTGAACCGGCAAGATAATGCCGAAGTTCATCATGTAAGTAAAGTTTTACGTATCTACCCTGAATCATTCACCTTGCCGCAAGGCGCATAGTCAGCACAGCGGCTACGGAAATATGACGGGTATGAATCGCCGAAGTAGTTTTGGCGCATTGCCCGGGACACACACGGCCATGCCGCGTGACAGGCGCAAACGTAAAGGGGAGTGACAGAACGATGGGCGTTATCTGACTCTTATTATTCCCAAACGGCGGCGGGGCAACAGGCAGAAGCTACTCTACCGCGCAATTATACCATCCTGACGCAAAATGTGCTGAAAACATTTTATTATCCGCCAGGAAATAGCACCCGCGGCACCCAAAATCGCTCGGGCAGTCGGTAGCCGCGTAATACCGACAGATAGTCCAGATAATCGCGGCGGGGAATATCCACTGCGCCTAATGACGCGGTATGGTTGTTCAGTACCTGACAGTCAATTAATTTACCGCCGCTGTGCGCAAAGTCCTGGCAAAATACCAGCAGCGCGGTTTTGGAGGCATTTTCCGCCCGGCTAAACATCGATTCGCCGCAAAACAGCGCTCCCTGCGCTACGCCGTACATTCCTCCCACCAGGGTATTCTCCTGCCAGACTTCAATGGAGTGGGCATGACCCAACTCATGCAGCTGGTGATAGGCGCGAACGATACTGCTGGTTATCCAGGTGCCTTCGTCACGATCGCTGGCGCAGCCCTCAATCACTTCGCCAAAGGCGTGGTTGAGCGTGACCCGGTAGGGCGAACGCTGATGAAAGCGCTTCATGCTGCGGCTGAGATGGAATTGCTCTGGCCAAAGTACCGCCCGGGGGTCGGGCGACCACCAGAGGATCGGGTCGCCAGGGGAAAACCAGGGAAAAATACCACGCTGATAGGCCATCAGCAGCCGCGCGGGGCTCAGATCGCCGCCGAGCGCCAGCAGGCCATTAGGTTCTCGCAAGGCGCCTTCCGGAGAGGGGAAGGCGATAGAGTGCCGGGAGAGCTGAACCAGACGCATTTTAACCTCAATACGCATCAGCAAAAATTAGATAATAGAATAGCCTACAGACGCTGTTTAAACTGGAAGTACCGGCCCTGTTTAGCGAGTAGCTCCGCGTGACTACCTTGCTCAATTATCTGGCCGTTGTCCATGACTATTATCTGATTAAAACCCGCCAGGCCCCGCAGGCGATGGGTCACCATCAGCACGGTTTTGTCGCGCATGACATCTGCCAACAGATGCAGGATCTGGCTTTCGGTGGCCGCATCCAGACCTTCTGTCGGTTCATCGAGCAGCATCAGCGGCGCATCATGGAGCAGCGCGCGGGCAATGGCCAGTCGGCGCAGTTCGCCGCCGGAGAGCTGACGCCCGCCTTCGCCCAGCCAGCCGTTAAGACCACCATCTTGTAGCAGTTTTTCGAGGCCCACCTTCTCAAGGGTAGCGCTGAGATGAGCGTCATCCGCTTCAGGCGCCGCCAGCAGCAGGTTGTCGCGCAGGGTGGCGCTGAACAGGTGCACGCGCTGCGGCACTACGCTCATTGCCTGCCGCAGAGTGGCTTCGCTGAGGCCGGAGAGCGGCTGATTGTTGAGCAGAATCTCTCCCTGTGACGGGTCCCAGGCGCGGGTAAGCAACTGCAACAGCGTCGATTTTCCGCAGCCGGTCCGGCCAAGAATGGCGATGTGCTCTCCGGCGGCAATCTGCAGGGAAATATTCTCCAGGGCAGGGGAGGGCTGCTGAGGATAGCGGAAGGTGACCTCCCGAAGCGTTAGGGCCACCTGCGCTGGCGGACTGGCTTCATCTTCGACAAAGGTGACCTCCGGCTGCTGGTCGGTAATCTGCGAGATCCGCCGCGCGGAGGCGATCACCTGGCCTAAATGCTGGAAAGCGCCAGTAACCGGCGCCAGGGCTTCAAAAGCCGCCAGCGCGCAGAATACGAATAGCGCGATCAGCGCCCCGGGCTGACTATTGCCGCCGACGCCGTCTGAGGCCAGCCAGAGCATGGCCACCACGGCGATGCCACCGATTAACAGCATTACCGCCTGCGAAAGCGCGGTCAGCTCGGCCTGGCGCCGCTGTGCATCCTGCCAGCTCAGCTCGGTCTTTTCCATTTGTGCGCGGTAGCGGTCGCTGGCGTTAAATACCATCAGCTCCGCCTGACCCTGCAGCCAGGCGGTGAGCTGTTGGCGATACTGGCCGCGCAGCTGCGTCATACTTTCGCCGGCTGGCTTACCTGCGCGATAGAACAGCGGCGGCATAACCAGCAGGGTCGCCAGCATGATACCGCCGAGCGTCAGCGCGAGGGTGACGTCGAGCAGACTTAATCCGCAGGTGACGACCACAATCACCACCAGCGCGCCGACCAGCGGCGAAATGACCCGCAGGTAGAGATGATCCAGGGTGTCAACGTCGGCTACCACCCGGTTGAGCAGCTCACCCTGGCGAAAGCGCGCCAGCCCCGCCGGAGAGAGGGGAAGCAGTTTGCTGAAGGTGAAAACGCGCAGGTGCTGCAGCACGCGAAAGGTAGCGTCGTGGCTGACCAGGCGCTCAAAGTAGCGCCCGGCGGTACGGATAATTGCCGCGCCGCGAACGCCCGCGGCAGGCAGCATATAGTTAAAACTGTAGATCCCGGCGACGCCCACCACCGCTGAGGCGGAGAGGAACCAGCCGGAGAGCGTCAGCAGGCCGATGCTGGCCAGCAGGGTCACAATGGCCAGCACGACGCCAAGCAGCAGCATCCATTTATGGCGTTTATAGAGCGCCAGATAGGGTAAAAGTGCGCGCATTTAAATCTCCTCCTGACGATGGGCCAGCAGCGCCGAGAAGACCCCACCAGCACGGGCCAGCGTGGCGTAGTCGCCTTGTTCGATAATCTGTCCGTCCTGCATCACCCAGACGTCGTCCCAGTCGGCCAGCCCCTCGAGCTGGTGGGTGACCAGCAGCGTGGTTTGCTCACTGGAGGCGTGGGTCAGGGCCTGCATGACTCGCTGTTCGCTATGGGCGTCAAGGCTGGCGGCAGGTTCATCCAGCAGCAGCAGGCGGCACGGCACCAACAGCGCGCGGGCGACCGCGATACGCTGCGCCTGGCCTACCGACAGACGCCCCGCCTGATCGCCTACGGCGGTATGGATCCCCTGCGGCAGCAGGGCGATAAACTCGCTGACCCAGGCCTTGTCCAGCGCCAGCCTAAGCTGTGCTTCGCTAGCTTCGGGCCACGCCAGCAGCACGTTTTCCCGCAGCGTGGCGGCAGGCAACTGCGGATTCTGTCCTACCCAGCTCAGCAGGCGGCGCCAGCGCTCAGCGTCCAGCTCGCGCAGCTCTACGCCGTTGACCATCAGCGACCCCTCATAGGGCAGAAAGCCGAGCAGTGTATTCAGCAAAGAGCTTTTCCCGGATCCGCTCTGGCCGACCAGCACCACGCGAGCGCCGGCGGGCAGCGCAAAATTAAGCGGCCCCGCCAGAACTTTACCTTCCGGAGATTTGATCACCAGGTCGCGCGCTTCCACGCTAATCAGATCGTTGTCATTTAACGTTTTCTCGCCACGCTCTACTTGGGTCAGCGGCGTTTCCATAAACGTTTTCAGGCTGTCTGCGGCGCCCACGGCCTGAGCTTTGGCATGGTAGAAGGTACCCAGGTCACGTAACGGCTGGAAAAATTCCGGGGCGAGGATCAGCGTCAGGAATCCCGCCATCAGCGTGACGCCCGCGCCATAGTGGCCGAAGTTCAGCTCGCCAAGGTAAGAAAAGCCAAAATACACCGCTACCAGCGCAATGGAGAGGGAGGTGAAAAACTCCAGAACCCCGGAGGAGAGGAAGGCCAGACGCAGGACTTCCATGGTGCGTTGGCGAAAATCCTGCGAGGCGTCGCGAATATTATCGGTTTCTGCCTGACCGCGATGAAAAATACGCAGGGTTTCCATGCCGCGCAGGCGGTCGAGGAAGTGGCCGCTGAGGCGGGCCAGCGCCTGGAAGTTACGCCGGTTGGCGTCGGCGGCGCCCATCCCGACCAGCGCCATGAAAAGCGGGATCAGCGGGGCGGTGCCGAGAAGGATTAGCGCGGCGGCCCAGTTAATCGGAAAAATAGTAATAACGATCAGCAGCGGTACGCAGGCCGCCAGCGTCATCTGGGGCAGGTAGCGGGCATAATAGTCGTGCATGTCGTCGATTTGCTCAAGAATAAGCGTTGCCCAGCTGCCGGCCGGTTTGCCCTGGATCCACGCCGGGCCTGCCTGCTGGAGGCGGTCAAGAACCTGGCGGCGAATTTCATAGCGAATATGCTGCCCGGCCTGAAAGCCGACCCGCTCACGCAGCCAGACCACCCAGGCGCGTAGTACAAAGATCAGCACCAGCAGCGTGAGCGGCAGCAGCAGGGCGGTCGCTGGAATATTCTCCATCACCATCCGGTGCAGGATCCGCGCCAGGAACCAGGCCTGCGCCACGATCAGCAGACCGCTCGCCACGCCAAGCAGGCGAGAAATCATCAACCAGCGACGGGAGATAATGCTTTGCTGTTTTAACCAGCGGGTTAACTCTTGTTGACGGGTTTTATTCATTGCGCGCTTTGCAGGTGTCGTTATCGGAGTATTGGGCACGGCAATGTTACATCGCAGCAAAAATAAAGGCGACTTTTCGTCGCCTTCTTTACCTTTGTTACTGACTTGTAAAGATTATTTGCAAGCGTCAGCCAAACCGTCGAGGTAACGCTCCGCATCCAGCGCCGCCATGCAGCCGGTGCCCGCAGAAGTGATGGCCTGACGATAGATATGGTCCATGACATCGCCGGCGGCGAACACGCCCGGGATGCTGGTCTGGGTCGCATTGCCGTGGATACCGGACTGCACTTTGATGTAGCCGTTCTCCAGCTCCAGCTGGCCCTCAAAGATGGCGGTGTTCGGGCTGTGGCCGATGGCGACAAATAAACCAGCCACTTCCAGGGACTCGACATTGTCGCTGTTTTTGGTATCGCGCAGGCGCAGGCCGCTGACGCCCATCTGGTCGCCGGTCACCTCTTCGAGGGTACGATCGGTATGCAGCACGATGTTGCCGCTTGCCACTTTATCCATCAGGCGTTTGATGAGGATTTTTTCCGCACGGAAGGAATCGCGACGGTGGATCAGGTGTACCTCAGAGGCGATATTCGACAGATACAGAGCCTCTTCCACTGCGGTGTTGCCGCCGCCGATCACCGCCACTTTCTGGTTGCGATAGAAGAATCCGTCGCAGGTAGCGCACGCGGAAACGCCGCGGCCTTTGAAGGCTTCTTCGGAAGGCAGGCCCAGGTAACGGGCGGAAGCGCCGGTGGCGATGATCAGCGCGTCACAGGTGTACTCGCCGCTGTCGCCTGTCAGACGGAACGGGCGGTTTTGCAAATCGACGCGGCTGATATGGTCGAAAATGATCTCGGTTTCGAATTTTGCGGCATGCTCGTGCATGCGCTCCATCAGCAGCGGACCGGTGAGATCGTTCGGATCGCCTGGCCAGTTTTCCACTTCCGTCGTGGTGGTCAGCTGACCGCCTTTTTCCATCCCGGTGATCAGCACCGGCTGCAGGTTGGCGCGTGCGGCATAGACCGCCGCGGTGTATCCCGCAGGTCCAGAACCAAGGATAAGCAGTTTACTGTGTTTGGCTGTGCCCATGAGATCCCCATAATAATTGGCATACATTGGGCTGGGATTGTAGGGAATTTGTTGTCGTAAAAAAAGAGCACAGCGATTTTGTTAACGATGTGTGCAATAGATGCTGCCAATGAATTGGTGATTTTCCCGGCAAGGAATATAACTATTTCTACTGTCGGCGGGACAATTATAAGACGAAAAAATGAGAATCAACCAGGGCGGATGATGAATATCTGGCATCTTGTACTAAAAATCGATGTTTTGCTTTGACAATCACCTGTGCTTTTGCGAAAACATTCAAGGAAGAAGAAAAGCAGTATTTAGCGTGCGGCGAATTTTCATGCACGCAAATGCCATTTTTATCCGGGTTAACGAAATCTACGCATGGTGTGGACAGACGCCATGCGTGATGTCGGTGACTGCCGTCAGGCAACGGGCTTCTCACGTACCCCTGGGTTACCCAATGTCGTACGGGTGATAACAGGATGGGCTCTGGCAGTGAAGGCTCAGAGCCGGAACAGGAGTAGGGAAGGAATACAGAGAGACAATAATAATGGTAGATAGCAAGAAGCGCCCTGGCAAAGATCTCGACCGCATTGATCGTAACATCCTGAATGAATTGCAAAAAGATGGGCGAATTTCTAACGTCGAGCTTTCTAAACGGGTGGGACTTTCTCCGACGCCTTGCCTTGAGCGTGTGCGTCGTCTTGAAAGACAGGGTTTTATTCAGGGCTATACGGCGCTGCTCAACCCGCATTATCTGGATGCATCACTTCTGGTATTTGTTGAGATTACTCTGAATCGTGGCGCACCGGATGTGTTTGAGCAATTTAACGCCGCAGTGCAAAAACTTGAAGAAATTCAAGAGTGTCATCTGGTTTCCGGTGATTTCGACTATCTGTTGAAAACCCGTGTACCGGATATGTCAGCGTATCGTAAATTACTGGGCGAGACCTTGCTGCGCCTGCCGGGCGTTAACGACACCCGTACCTACGTGGTAATGGAAGAAGTCAAGCAAAGTAATCGTCTGGTTATTAAGACGCGCTAACACGGAACAGGTGCAAACTCGACGTAGTTTGATTACACTCCTGTTAATCCATACAGCAACAGTGCCGGGGAGACCCGGCGCTGTTGTCCGTTTTAGCAGCAGGCAGGAAACAGCCTGATACCTGGAGAGCCTTTCTTGAGCCAGGAATACACCGAAGACAAAGAAGTCAAACTAACCAAACTCAGCAGCGGGCGCCGACTCCTTGAGGCGATGCTCATCCTTTGCTCCCTCTTCGCCATCTGGCTGATGGCGGCACTACTGAGCTTTAACCCCTCGGACCCCAGCTGGTCGCAAACGGCATGGCATGAGCCTATTCATAATTTAGGCGGCGCCCCCGGCGCGTGGCTTGCCGATACCCTCTTTTTCATTTTTGGCGTCATGGCCTACACCATCCCGGTGATCATCATCGGCGGATGCTGGTTTGCCTGGCGGCATCAGGAAAACGACGAATACATTGATTATTTTGCCGTTTCCCTTCGCCTCATCGGTGCGTTAGCCCTGATCCTGACCTCCTGTGGTCTGGCGGCGATTAACGCCGATGATATCTGGTACTTCGCCTCCGGCGGGGTGATCGGCAGCCTGCTGAGCACCACGCTGCAACCCCTGCTGCACAGCAGCGGCGGCACCATCGCCCTGTTGTGTATCTGGGCGGCCGGGCTGACGCTGTTCACCGGCTGGTCGTGGGTCAGCATTGCGGAAAAGCTGGGCGGCGGCATCCTGTCCGTTCTCACCTTTGCCAGCAACCGTACCCGTCGGGATGATACCTGGGTCGATGAAGGCGAATACGAAGACGACGAGGAAGAGTACGACGACGAAGAGGCGGCCAGGCCGCAGGAATCGCGTCGCGCCCGTATCTTACGCAGCGCGCTGGCGCGGCGTAAGCGTCTGGCCGAGAAGTTTACCAACCCTATGGGGCGTAAAACCGACGCTGCGCTTTTCTCCGGCAAACGGATGGATGACGGCGAAGAGGTGGTGCAATACAGCGCCAGCGGGGCCCCTGTTGCCGCCGACGATGTACTGTTTTCCGGCGCCAGCGCCGCGCGTCCCGCAGAGGATGATGTGCTGTTCTCCGGCGCCAGCGCCGTGCGCCCGGGCGATTTCGACCCTTACGATCCGTTGTTGAATGGCCACAGTATCGCTGAGCCGGTAAGCGCAGCGGCGGCGGCTACTGCCGCGCCGCAGGCGTGGGCAGAATCACCGGTGGGCCATCACGGCGCTGCGCCAGCTTATCAGCCGGAAGCCAGCTATCCGCCGCAGCAGGCCTATCAGCCTGAACCCGCTCCGTTCCAGCAGGCTGCTTATCAGCCGCCAGCGGGGCAAACCGCACCGCAGGCGTATCAGCCTGAGCCAGCGCCGTATCAACAGCCGGTTTACGATCCGCGTGCCGGTCAACCTGCGCCGCAGGCCTATCAGCCTGAGCCAGCGCCGTATCAGCAGCCGGCTTACGATCCGTATGCCGGTCAACCTGCGCCGCAGGCCTATCAGCCTGAGCCAGCGCCGTATCAGCAGCCGACTTACGATCCGCATGCCGGTCAACCTGCGCCGCAGGCCTATCAGCCTGAGCCAGCGCCGTATCAGCAGCCGGCTTACGATCCCTATGCCGGTCAACCTGCGCCGCAGGCCTATCAGCCGGAGCCAGCGCCGTATCAGCAGCCGGCTTACGATCCCTATGCCGGTCAGCCTGCGCCTCAGACCTATCAGCAGCCGGCTTACGATCCGAATGCCGGTCAGCCCGCGCCGCAGACCTACCAGCAGCCGGCTTACGACCCGCATGCCGGCCAGCCCGCGCCGCAGCCGTATCAGCCGGAGCCAGCGGCGTATCAGCCGCAAAGCGCGCCAGTTCCCCCACCGGAGCCAGAGCCCGAGGTTGTGCAGGAGGAAGTGAAACGTCCGCCGCTCTATTATTTCGAGGAAGTGGAAGAGAAGCGGGCGCGCGAACGCGAGCTGTTGGCCTCCTGGTATCAGCCAATTCCTGAGCCGGAAAGTCCGATTGCCACTAAACCGCTGACGCCGCCGACCACTGCGTCCAAACCGCCAGTGGAGACAACCGTAGTCTCTGCGGTAGCGGCTGGGGTGCATCAGGCTACCGCCGCCAGCGGCGGCGCGGCGGCAGCAACCTCGTCCACTGCCGCATCCGCTGCGGCTACGCCATTGTTCAGCCCGGCGTCCAGCGGCCCACGGGTTCAGGTGAAAGAGGGCATCGGTCCAAAACTACCGCGGCCTAATCGCGTGCGTGTTCCTACGCGTCGGGAACTGGCCTCCTACGGCATCAAGCTACCGTCGCAGCGGGAGGCGGAACAGCGCGCGCGGCAGGCGGAGCGCGATCCGCATTATGATGATGAGCTGCTCTCGGATGAGGAAGCGGATGCTATGGAGCAGGATGAACTGGCTCGCCAGTTCGCCGCCACCCAGCAGCAGCGCTACGGTCATCGCTGGGAAGACGATAAGGCGACTGATGACGATGAGGCCGACGCCGCGGCGGAAGCGGAGCTGGCGCGTCAGTTTGCCGCTACCCAGCAGCAGCGGTACGCTACCGAGCAGCCGCCGGGCGCCAACCCGTTCTCGCCGGCAGATTATGAATTCTCGCCGATGAAAACGTTGGTCAATGACGGCCCGAGCGAACCGCTGTTTACGCCGACGCCGGAAGTCCAGCCGCAGCAGCCGGCCCAGCGCTATCAACAACCGGCGGCCGCTCCGCAGCAGAGTTATCAGCCTGCGCAGCATCAGCCGATACACCATCAGCCTGTGCCGCCGCAGCCGCAGTCCTATCCGACTGCGTCGCAGCCCGTACAGCCGCAACAACCGGTTGCCCCTCAGGGGCATCAGCCTGCCGCCCCTGAGCCGCAGGAGAGCCTGATCCACCCGCTGCTGATGCGCAATGGCGATAGTCGACCGCTGCAAAAGCCGACCACGCCACTGCCGTCGCTGGATCTGCTTACCCCGCCGCCGAGTGAAGTCGAGCCGGTGGATACCTTTGCTCTCGAGCAGATGGCACGCCTGGTGGAAGCGCGACTCGCCGATTTCCGCATTAAAGCGGATGTGGTGAACTACTCACCGGGGCCGGTGATCACCCGCTTCGAACTGAATCTGGCGCCTGGCGTTAAGGCCGCACGGATCTCTAACCTGTCACGGGACCTGGCGCGATCGCTGTCAACGGTCGCCGTGCGCGTGGTGGAGGTGATCCCGGGCAAACCGTATGTCGGGCTTGAGCTGCCGAATAAAAAACGCCAGACCGTCTACCTGCGTGAAGTGCTCGACAACGCCAAGTTCCGTGATAACCCATCTCCGCTCACCGTGGTGCTGGGTAAAGACATCGCTGGCGATCCGGTAGTAGCCGATCTGGCGAAAATGCCGCATCTGCTGGTGGCCGGTACCACCGGTTCCGGTAAGTCTGTTGGCGTCAACGCCATGATCCTCAGCATGCTCTACAAGGCGCAGCCGGAAGATGTGCGTTTCATTATGATCGACCCGAAAATGCTCGAGCTGTCGGTCTACGAAGGAATTCCGCACCTGCTGACGGAAGTGGTCACCGACATGAAAGACGCCGCCAATGCGCTGCGCTGGAGCGTCAATGAGATGGAGCGCCGCTACAAGCTGATGTCGGCGCTGGGCGTGCGTAACCTGGCGGGCTACAACGAGAAGATCGCCGAAGCCGCGCGCATGGGACGTCCGATCCCGGATCCGTACTGGAAGCCTGGCGACAGCATGGACGCCGTACATCCGGTGCTGGAAAAACTGCCGTACATCGTGGTGCTGGTGGATGAATTCGCCGATCTGATGATGACTGTCGGCAAAAAGGTGGAAGAGCTGATCGCTCGCCTGGCGCAGAAAGCGCGCGCGGCGGGGATCCACCTGGTGCTGGCGACACAGCGTCCGTCGGTAGATGTTATTACCGGCCTGATTAAGGCCAACATCCCGACGCGCATCGCCTTTACCGTGTCGAGTAAAATTGACTCACGTACCATTCTCGATCAGGGCGGCGCGGAATCGCTGCTGGGTATGGGGGATATGCTTTACTCCGGGCCGAACTCTACCACGCCGGTGCGCGTCCACGGGGCGTTTGTGCGCGACCAGGAAGTCCACGCCGTGGTTCAGGACTGGAAAGCCCGCGGTCGCCCGCAATATGTGGATGGCATTACCTCCGACAGCGAAAGCGAAGGCGGCGGTGGCGGCTTCGACGGCGGGGAAGAGCTGGATCCGTTGTTCGATCAGGCAGTCAACTTTGTGACCGAGAAGCGCAAAGCGTCGATTTCCGGGGTTCAGCGTCAGTTCCGCATCGGCTATAACCGTGCCGCGCGTATTATCGAACAGATGGAAGCGCAGGGTATCGTCAGCGAGCAGGGCCATAACGGTAACCGCGAAGTGCTGGCGCCGCCGCCCTTTGAATGAGTGCAAAGTTGGGTAAATAAGCGCAAAATCAGCCAATTCTTCTGTCCCGCCGCCGCCGGCGGTCCTACAGTAGGGGCAGAAGAGGCTCCCGCGTCGGGAGTGACGCACATTAAGGAAGAACAATGAAAAAACTCGCAATCACCTGTGCATTACTGTCTGGTATGGTCGTCAGCCAGGTCTGGGCAGATGCGGCCAGCGACTTAAAAAGCCGTCTTGATAAAGTGAGCAGCTTCCATGCCAGCTTCACGCAAAAAGTCACCGACGGTAGCGGTAACGCCGTGCAGGACGGGCAGGGAGACCTGTGGGTGAAACGCCCGAACCTGTTTAACTGGCATATGACCCAGCCGGATGAGAGCGTCCTCGTTTCGGATGGTAAAACGCTGTGGTTCTATAACCCGTTCGTCGAGCAGGCCACGGCGACCTGGCTGAAAGACGCCACCAGCAACACGCCGTTTATGCTGATTGCCCGCAACCAGTCCAGCGACTGGCAGCAATATAATATCAAGCAAAATGGCGATGATTTTGTGCTGACGCCAAAAAGCGGCAGCGGCAACCTCAAGCAGTTCACGATCAACGTCGGTCGGGACGGCACTATCCATCAGTTCAGCGCCGTCGAGCAGGATGATCAGCGCAGCAGCTATCAGCTGAAATCGCAGCAGAACGGCGCCGTCGACGCAGCTAAGTTCACCTTTACGCCGCCGAAAGGGGTGACGGTGGACGATCAACGTAAGTAGAGGCGAAAGTGAGCAATCTGTCGCTCGATTTTTCCGACAACTCGTTTCAACCTCTGGCCGCTCGCATGCGGCCAGAAAATTTAGCGCAGTATATTGGCCAGCAGCACCTGCTGGCGCCGGGTAAACCCCTGCCGCGGGCCATTGAGGCCGGGCACCTGCATTCGATGATCCTCTGGGGGCCGCCGGGTACCGGCAAGACCACTCTGGCGGAAGTGATTGCCCGCTACGCCAGCGCCGATGTCGAACGGATCTCAGCGGTAACCTCCGGGGTGAAAGAGATTCGCGAGGCTATTGAGCGCGCGCGGCAAAATCGCAACGCCGGCCGGCGAACCATCCTGTTTGTTGACGAAGTGCATCGCTTTAATAAAAGCCAGCAGGATGCCTTTCTGCCGCATATTGAAGACGGCACCATTACTTTTATTGGCGCGACCACCGAAAACCCCTCCTTTGAGCTTAACTCGGCGCTGCTCTCCCGCGCTCGCGTCTACTTACTGAAATCGCTCACCACCGACGATATCGAGCGGGTGCTTGACCAGGCGATGAACGACAAAACCCGCGGCTACGGCGGCCAGGATATCGTTTTGCCGGATGAGACCCGCAGGGCCATTGCCGAGCTAGTGAATGGCGACGCGCGGCGAGCGCTGAATACCCTGGAAATGATGGCCGATATGGCCGAAAGCGATGACTCGGGCAAGCGGGTGCTGAAGGCGGAACTGCTGACCGAGATCGCTGGCGAGCGCAGCGCGCGCTTTGATAACAAAGGCGACCGGTTCTACGATTTGATTTCCGCCTTGCATAAGTCGGTGCGCGGTAGCGCGCCGGATGCGGCACTTTACTGGTACGCGCGGATCATCACCGCCGGCGGCGATCCGCTGTATGTTGCCCGCCGCTGTCTGGCGATTGCCTCGGAAGATGTCGGCAACGCCGACCCGCGGGCGATGCAGGTCGCCATTTCGGCGTGGGACTGCTTTACCCGCGTCGGGCCGGCGGAAGGCGAACGGGCGATTGCCCAGGCCATCGTCTATCTGGCCTGCGCGCCGAAAAGCAACGCGGTGTACACCGCCTTCAAAGCGGCGCTGGCCGACGCGCGGGATCGTCCTGACTACGACGTTCCGGTGCATCTGCGCAATGCGCCGACGAAGCTGATGAAAGAGATGGGCTACGGCCAGGAGTATCGTTACGCTCATGACGAACCCAACGCCTATGCCGCCGGCGAGCAGTATTTCCCGCAGGAAATGGCGCAAACGCGCTATTATCACCCGACAAACCGGGGGCTTGAGGGTAAAATTGGCGAAAAGCTCGCCTGGCTCGCTGAACAGGATCAAAATAGCCCGATAAAACGCTACCGCTAATTGAGGCGTTGCGGTAAGGTTATTACACTATTTCCGTGGTCGTAGTCTGCGGCCACTTTTCTTTTTTAATTCGATAAGCACAGGATAAGCATGCTCGATCCCAATCTGCTGCGTACCGAGCCAGACGCAGTCGCAGAAAAACTGGCACGCCGGGGCTTTAAGCTGGATGTAGATAAACTTCGCGCGCTTGAAGAGCGTCGTAAAGTTCTGCAGGTGCAAACGGAAAACCTGCAGGCGGAGCGTAACTCCCGATCGAAATCCATTGGCCAGGCGAAAGCGCGCGGGGAAGACATCGAGCCATTACGCCTGGAAGTTAACAAGCTTGGCGAACAACTGGATGCTGCAAAATCCGAGCTGGAAACGCTGCTGGCGGAAATTCGCGATATCGCGCTGGCGATCCCGAATATTCCTCATGATGATGTGCCGGTTGGTCGCGACGAAAACGACAACGTTGAAGTTAGCCGCTGGGGTACGCCGCGTCAGTTCGATTTCGAGGTGCGCGATCATGTGACGCTGGGTGAAATGCACGGGGGGCTGGATTTTGCCGCCGCCGTTAAGCTCACCGGCTCGCGCTTCGTGGTGATGAAAGGGCAGCTGGCCCGTCTGCACCGCGCCCTGGCGCAGTTCATGCTGGATCTGCACACCGAACAGCATGGCTACAGCGAAAACTATGTCCCGTACCTGGTAAACCAGGACACCCTGTATGGCACTGGCCAGCTGCCGAAATTCGCCGGCGACCTGTTCCATACCCGTCCGCTGGAAGAAGAGGCTGACAGCAGCAACTACGCGCTGATCCCGACGGCGGAAGTGCCGCTGACCAACCTGGTGCGCGATGAAATCATCGATGAAGACGACCTACCGATCAAAATGACCGCCCATACGCCGTGCTTCCGCTCTGAAGCCGGTTCCTATGGCCGCGACACCCGCGGTCTGATCCGTATGCACCAGTTCGATAAAGTTGAAATGGTGCAGATCGTCCGCCCGGAAGACTCTATGGCCGCGCTGGAAGAGATGACCGGTCACGCCGAGAAAGTGCTGCAGCTGCTGGGCCTGCCGTACCGTAAGGTCGCGCTGTGCACCGGCGATATGGGCTTCAGCGCCTGCAAAACCTATGACCTCGAAGTATGGGTTCCGGCGCAAAACACTTATCGTGAGATCTCCTCCTGCTCCAACGTCTGGGATTTCCAGGCGCGTCGTATGCAGGCTCGCTGCCGCAGCAAGTCCGATAAGAAGACCCGTCTCGTTCATACCCTGAATGGTTCTGGCCTGGCAGTAGGTCGTACGCTGGTGGCGCTGATGGAAAACTATCAGCAGGCTGATGGCCGTATCGAGATCCCGGAAGTGCTGCGCCCGTATATGCGCGGCCTCGAATATATCGGCTAAACTTCTCACTCCTTCTTTTAAAAGCGCCTGCGGGCGCTTTTTTTACGCCCTTATTGATACCGGGCAATAATCCTTGCCGCGAATGCAGTGATACTCCCTTTGGGTTAAACCAGCATAAAAAACCAATAATATCGCAAAGCATTATATATATGTCTATATAACGCTTGTCAGTTTATTGTGAGCAACCAAAGCGAGTATCCATGAAAATTAAAGCCCCTGATGCTTTACTGGCTGCTGAGGTAAGCCGCCGTGGTCTGATGAAAACCACGGCAATAGGCGGCCTGGCGCTGGCCAGCAACGCACTAACGTTACCCTTTACCCGACTGTCGCATGCTGCCGATACGCCGGCGCCCGCCAGTGAGAAGGTGGTCTGGAGCGCCTGCACCGTCAACTGCGGTAGCCGTTGCCCGCTGCGCATGCACGTGGTGGATGGCGCGATTAAATACGTCGAAACCGATAATACCGGTGATGATAACTATGACGGTTTGCACCAGGTCCGCGCCTGCCTGCGTGGGCGTTCAATGCGCCGCCGGGTCTATAATCCGGACCGTCTGAAGTACCCGATGAAGCGCGTTGGTAAACGCGGTGAGGGCAAGTTCGAGCAAATCAGCTGGGAAGAGGCGTTGGATACCATCGCCAGCAATATGCAGCGGCTGATTAAAGAGTACGGCAATGAATCCATCTATCTGAACTACGGCACCGGCACGCTCGGCGGGACGCTGACCCGCTCCTGGCCGCCGGGGAAAACGCTGATTGCCCGTCTGATGAACTGCTGCGGTGGCTATCTCAACCATTATGGCGACTATTCATCAGCGCAGATTGCTGCCGGTCTGAATTACACCTACGGCGGCTGGGCGGACGGCAACAGCCCATCGGATATTGAAAACAGTCAGCTGGTGGTGCTGTTCGGCAATAACCCCGGCGAAACGCGGATGAGCGGCGGCGGGGTGACGTACTACCTTGAACAGGCGCGGCAGAAATCCAATGCCCGGATGATAATCATCGATCCGCGCTATACCGACACCGGCGCCGGGCGTGAAGATGAATGGATCCCGATTCGTCCTGGGACCGATGCGGCACTGGTTTCGGGCCTCGCGTGGGTGATGATCACCGAGAATCTGGTCGATCAGCCGTTCCTCGATAAATACTGCGTGGGATACGACGAGAAAACGCTGCCCGCCGGTGCGCCAGCCAATGGTCATTACAAAGCTTACATTCTTGGCCAGGGCACTGACGGTATCGCCAAAACGCCGGAGTGGGCCTCGACAATTACCGGTATTCCGCGCGAACGCATTGTTAAACTGGCGCGCGAAATTGCCACCGCCAAACCGGCCTATATTAGCCAGGGCTGGGGTCCGCAGCGTCACGCCAACGGAGAGATCGCCACCCGCGCCATCTCAATGCTCGCCATTCTGACGGGTAACGTCGGGATCAACGGCGGCAATAGCGGGGCGCGCGAGGGCTCGTATAGTCTGCCTTTTGAGCGTATGCCGACGCTGGAGAATCCTGTTGAGACCAGTATCTCGATGTTTATGTGGACCGATGCGATTGAGCGCGGCCCGGAAATGACCGCTCTGCGCGACGGCGTACGCGGTAAAGATAAGCTCGACGTGCCGATCAAAATGATCTGGAACTATGCGGGCAACTGTCTGATTAACCAGCATTCTGAGATCAACCGGACCCACGAAATCCTGCAGGACGACAAGAAATGCGAGATGATTGTGGTCATTGACTGCCATATGACCTCCTCGGCGAAATACGCCGATATTCTGCTGCCTGACTGTACCGCCTCCGAGCAGATGGATTTCGCGCTGGATGCCTCCTGCGGCAACATGTCCTACGTTATCTTTGCCGATCAGGCCATCAAGCCGCGCTTTGAATGCAAAACCATCTATGAAATGACCAGCGAACTGGCAAAGCGTCTGGGCGTCGAAGAGCAGTTTACCGAAGGCCGTACCCAGGAAGGCTGGATGCGCTATCTGTATGAGCAGTCGCGCAAAGCGATTCCCGACCTGCCGGATTTCGACACCTTCCGTCAGCAGGGCATCTATAAGCAGCGCGATCCGCAAGGTCATCATGTGGCCTACAAAGCCTTCCGTGAGGATCCGCAGGCTAATCCGCTGACAACGCCTTCGGGCAAGATCGAAATTTACTCGCAGGATCTGGCGAAAATCGCGGCCACCTGGGAGCTGCCGGAAGGGGATGTTATCGATCCGCTGCCGATCTACACCCCGGGTTTCGAAAACTACAACGATCCGCTGACAGCGAAATACCCGCTACAGCTCACCGGCTTCCACTATAAATCTCGCGTCCACTCGACCTACGGCAACGTCGATGTGCTGAAGGCCGCCTGTCGGCAGGAGATGTGGATTAACCCGATCGATGCCCGCAAGCGCGGCATTGCCAACGGCGATCGTATTCGCATCTTCAACGATCGGGGTGAAGTGCATATCGAAGCGAAGGTGACGCCGCGCATGATGCCGGGCGTCGTCGCGCTGGGGGAAGGGGCCTGGTACAACCCGGACGCCTCGCGTGTGGATCAGGCGGGCAGCATCAACGTGCTGACCACCCAGCGTCCGTCGCCGCTGGCGAAGGGAAACCCGTCGCATACCAACCTCGTTCAGGTTGAGAAGCTGTAAGGAGTAACCGATGACAACTCAGTATGGATTTTTTATTGATTCCGCCCGTTGCACCGGTTGCAAAACCTGCGAACTGGCCTGTAAGGACTACAAGAACCTGACCCCGGAGGTCAGCTTCCGCCGCATCTATGAATATGCCGGCGGCGACTGGCAGGAGGACAACGGCGTCTGGCAGCAGAACGTGTTTGCCTATTACCTCTCCATCGCCTGTAACCACTGTGAAGATCCGGCCTGCACCAAGGTCTGTCCGAGCGGCGCGATGCATAAGCGCGAAGACGGTTTTGTGGTGGTCAACGAAGAGGTATGCATTGGCTGCCGCTACTGCCATATGGCCTGCCCGTACGGCGCCCCGCAGTACAATGCCGACAAAGGCCATATGACCAAGTGCGATGGCTGTCACGAGCGCGTCGCCGAGGGGAAAAAGCCGATCTGCGTCGAGTCCTGCCCGCTGCGGGCGTTGGATTTCGGGCCGATTGCCGAACTGCGCGCTAAGCACGGCCAGCTGGCCGCGGTAGCGCCGCTGCCGTCGGCGCACTTTACCCGGCCGAGTATCGTTATCAAACCTAACGCCAATGCCCGGCCGTGTGGCGATACCACCGGTTACCTGGCGAACCCGAAGGAGGTGTGAGATGGGAAACGGATGGCATGAATGGCCGCTGATGGTCTTTACGGTCTTCGGCCAGTGCGTCGTAGGCGGCTTTATTGTTCTGGCGCTGGCGCTGATGACAGGCAAGCTTTCCCGTGAGCAGGAGCAGCGCGTGGTGGGCAGCATGTTCGGCCTGTGGGTATTGATGGGGATCGGGTTTATTGCCTCGACGATGCACCTTGGCTCGCCGCTGCGGGCCTTTAATTCGCTGAATCGCGTGGGAGCCTCGTCGCTGAGTAATGAAATCGCCAGCGGGGCGATCTTCTTCGCCGTCGGCGGAATTGGCTGGCTGCTGGCCGTGTGCAAAAAGCTGCCTGCCGGCCTGCGGAGCCTGTGGCTGGTGGTGACCATGGTGCTGGGCGTGATTTTCGTGTGGATGATGGTGCGGGTATACAACACCATCGACACGGTGCCGACCTGGTACACCGTTTGGACGCCGCTGAGCTTCTTCCTGACGCTGTTTATCGGCGGTCCGCTGCTGGGCTACCTGCTGCTGCGCGTCGCAGGCGTCGATGGTTGGGCGCTGCGCCTGCTGCCGGTGGTTAGTTTGCTGGCGCTGCTGGTCAGTATTATGGTGGTCGTGATGCAGGGAAGTGAACTTGCCACTATCCGCAGCTCAGTTCAGCAGGCCTCCGCCCTGGTGCCGGATTACGGGTTGTTTATGGCCTGGCGCGTGGTGCTGCTGGCCCTGGCCCTGGCCTGCTGGTGCGTGCCACAGATTCGCGGCCGCAAACCGGCGGTCTCGCTGCTCGGCCTGGCCTTTGTTCTGATACTGGCGGGAGAGATGATCGGCCGCGGCGTATTCTATGGCCTGCATATGACCGTTGGGATGGCTGTCGCCAGTTAACTACCTCCATCATGCCGGTGCCTAACCACCGGCATGATGAAAACGTGCTGTCGATAGATGAAATTTTTCAACTGAAATTAACTTCGGCATTTATTAATAAACCAGCAAAAACAATAGCGTATTATCTGTTGTCTCACCTTTTTCCATCCTCTGGATAAAAAACTTCTATCGTAGCCGACAAAACCGCGTCACGCCTGATTTCAGGTGGATTGACAATGTTTTTAGCAGTGGCATGATGCGCTCGCGATCTGAACATTCCTCACGGTTTTTACCCATGACCATCTACACCCGGCCAGTGCAAATGCTGCTCTGTGGCCTGCTTTTATTGACCCTGGCGATAGCGGTGCTGAATACGCTCGTCCCGCTCTGGCTCGCCCATGAAAACATGCCAACCTGGCAGGTCGGCATGGTGGGGTCATCCTATTTTACCGGCAACCTGGCCGGTACGTTGCTGGCCGGCTGGGTGATCAAGCGCCTGGGGTTTAACCGTAGCTATTATCTCGCATCGTTAATTTTCGCCGTCGGCTGCGTAGGGCTGGGGATCACCGTTGGCTTCTGGACATGGCTGAGCTGGCGTTTTATCGCCGGCGTAGGTTGCGCGATGATCTGGGTGGTGGTGGAAAGCGCGCTGGTTTGCAGCGGCACTTCCCGCAGTCGCGGTCGTCTGCTGGCGGCGTACATGATGGTCTATTACGTCGGTACCGTACTGGGCCAGCTGATGGTCAGTAAATTACCCACCGATTTAATGAGCGTCCTGCCGTGGGTGACCGGCCTGGCGCTGGCGGCGATCCTGCCGTTGCTGTTTACCCGCATTATGGGGCAGGCAGAAGAACCGCATGAAACGGTACGTATCTGGCCGATGCTGAAGCTGCGCCAGGCGCGCCACGGGGTCAATGGCTGTATTATTTCGGGGATTGTCCTCGGCTCGCTGTATGGCCTGATGCCGCTGTGGCTGAACCATCAGGGCGTCAGCGACTCCGGCATCGGCTTCTGGATGGCGGTGATGGTGAGTGCGGGGATCCTCGGCCAGTGGCCGGTAGGGCGCCTGGCAGACCGCTACGGTCGCCTGCTGGTGCTGCGGGTACAGGTCTTTGTGGTCATTCTGGGATGTCTGGCGATGCTTAGTCAGGCGGCAATGGCTCCGGCGCTGTTTGTGCTTGGGGCATCTGGTTTCACGCTGTATCCGGTGGCGATGGCCTGGGCCTGTGAAAAAGTGGAGCACCATCAGCTGGTGGCGATGAATCAGGCGCTGCTGATGAGCTATACCATCGGCAGCCTGCTGGGCCCGACCCTGACGGCGATGCTGATGCAGAACTTCTCAGACAACCTGCTGTTTATCATGATCGCCAGCGTGTCGTTTATCTATCTGCTGACCCTGCTGCGCAAAGCCGGGCATCATCCGACGCCAGTGGCGCACGCCTGACCCTGCAACGCGCAGCGCATGCTGCGCGTCATCTGCTGCAATCGCATAGGCTTTCTGCCGCAGAGAGGACAAGTCGTTTTTCATGAGAATGAAACGGCGGGGCGGACACAGCTTCCCACGCCGTTGCAGGCCGGCATAAGCGCATCACCGGCCCGGGCGGGATTAGTACATTACTTTGTGACCATACTGCTCAAGGATGCCTTTTACCCGCTCCATGGTCTCTTTCTTCGGCGGATGGACGCCGTCCAGCTTGTACTCTTCGCCCATCGCTACCCATTTGTGTTTACCCAGCTCATGGTAGGGCAGCAGCTCGATTTTTTCGACATTGCCCATATCGCGGGTAAATTCGCCCAGGCGGTGCGCGGAATCATCATCGTCTGACCAGCCGGGAACCACCACGTAGCGGATCCAGACATTGATATTCTTCTTCGCCAGATACTGGGCGAATTCCAGCGTACGATGGTTAGAGACGCCGACCAGGTTCTGGTGAATCTCATCGTTCATCTGCTTGAGATCCAGCATCACCAGGTCTGTTACCTCCAGCAGCTCGTCGATAACCGGATCGTAGCGACGTACGAAGCCGTTGGTATCCAGGCAGGTGTGGATGCCTTCTTTCTTACACGCGCGGAACCAGTCGCGAACAAACTCCGCCTGCAGGATCGCCTCACCGCCCGAGGCGGTGACGCCGCCGCCGGAAGCATTCATAAAGTGACGATAGGTCACCACCTCTTTCATTAATTCTTCAACGGTGATTTCTTTGCCGCCGTGGGTATCCCAGGTGTCACGGTTATGGCAGTACAGGCAGCGCATCAGGCAGCCCTGGAAAAAGGTAATAAAGCGGATGCCCGGGCCATCAACGGTACCACAGGATTCAAAGGAGTGAATGCGACCAATAACTGACATTGCGGTGTTTTCTCCAGATGTGGCCCATCCGGGGCCGTGTTGGTGCGCAGCTCAGCGGCTGCGTCGAGTCTGTTTTGACAGGTACCCAAAGTATAGATAACTGGCAAAGCAGGCTGGGGCGGGGAATGCTTGTTAAAAAGGCCCCACTGATGTGGGGCCTTTATTGTACGCCTTTTCAGTCAGACAGGGAATTACATGGTCTGAGTGAAGGTACGGGTAATAACATCCTGCTGCTGTTCTTTGGTCAGGGAGTTAAAACGTACGGCGTAGCCAGATACACGGATGGTCAGCTGCGGATATTTTTCCGGGTTTTCCATCGCGTCGAGCAGCATTTCGCGGTTCATGACGTTCACGTTCAGGTGCTGACCACCTTCGATGGACGCTTCGTGATGGAAGTAACCATCCATCAGACCTGCCAGGTTGGTCTTACGAACTTCGTCGTCTTTACCCAGCGCGTTCGGCACGATAGAGAAGGTATAAGAGATACCATCTTTCGCGTAAGCAAACGGCAGTTTAGCGACGGAGGTCAGAGAGGCTACTGCGCCTTTCTGGTCACGGCCGTGCATCGGGTTAGCACCTGGACCGAACGGCGCGCCAGCGCGACGACCGTCTGGGGTGTTACCGGTTTTCTTACCGTACACCACGTTAGAGGTGATGGTCAGAACAGACTGAGTCGGGATAGCGTTGCGGTAGGTGTGCAGTTTCTGAATTTTCTTCATGAAACGTTCAACCAGGTCAACGGCCATGTCATCGACGCGAGGGTCGTTGTTACCAAACTGCGGGTATTCGCCTTCGATTTCGAAGTCAACAGCCAGACCGTCTTCGTCACGAATCGGTTTAACTTTCGCATATTTGATAGCAGACAGGGAGTCAGCAGCAACGGACAGACCAGCGATACCACACGCCATGGTGCGGATAACGTCACGGTCGTGCAGCGCCATCAGAGAGGCTTCGTAGCTGTACTTGTCGTGCATGTAGTGGATGATGTTCAGCGCGGTGACGTACTGTTTAGCCAGCCAGTCCATGAAGTGATCCATGCGATCCATTACTTCGTCGAAGTTCAGGACGTCGCCTTTGATCGGTTCAGATTTCGGACCAACCTGCATTTTCAGTTTTTCATCCACGCCGCCGTTGATAGCGTACAGCATGGTTTTCGCGAGGTTAGCGCGAGCGCCGAAGAACTGCATTTGCTTACCAACAACCATCGGGCTTACGCAGCATGCGATAGCGTAGTCGTCGTTGTTGAAGTCCGGACGCATCAGGTCATCGTTCTCATACTGCAGAGAAGAGGTATCGATGGACACTTTAGCGGCGAATTTCTTGAAGCTCAGCGGCAGTTTTTCAGACCACAGGATAGTAATGTTCGGCTCCGGAGACGGCCCCATGGTGTACAGGGTGTTCAGGAAGCGGAAGCTGTTTTTGGTCACCAGAGTACGGCCGTCAACGCCCATACCGCCGATGGATTCCGTTGCCCAAATCGGGTCGCCGGAGAACAGTTCATCATATTCCGGGGTACGCAGGAAGCGAACCATACGCAGTTTCATGACCAGGTGGTCAACCATTTCCTGCGCGTCTTGCTCGGTGATTTTACCCGCCTGCAGGTCACGCTCGATGTAGATATCCAGGAAGCTGGAGGTACGACCGAAGGACATTGCCGCGCCGTTCTGAGATTTCACGGCAGCCAGGTAACCGAAGTAGGTCCACTGAATCGCTTCCTGAGCGGTGGTCGCCGGACCGGAGATGTCATAGCCATATTTAGCGGCCATCTCTTTGATCTGGCCCAGTGCGCGGTGTTGTTCAGCGATTTCTTCACGCAGACGGATGGTCGCTTCCAGGTCTTCGCCGCTTTCCAGTTTCGCTTGCAGAGAGTTGAACTGGGCGAATTTGTCTTTCATCAGGAAGTCGATACCGTACAGCGCAACGCGACGGTAGTCACCGATGATACGACCACGACCGTAAGCATCCGGCAGACCCGTCAGCACGCCGGATTTACGGCAGCGCAGGATGTCCGGGGTATAGACGTCGAAAACGCCCTGGTTGTGAGTTTTACGGTACTCTGTGAAGATTTTTTTCAGCATCGGGTCCAGCTCGCGATTATACGCTTTGCAGGAACCTTCAACCATTTTGATACCACCGAACGGGATGATCGCACGTTTCAGCGGCGCTTCGGTCTGCAGACCAACGATTTTTTCCAGACCTTTCTCGATATAGCCCGCGTCGTGAGAGGTGATGGTGGAAGCCAGGGCAGTGTCAAAATCAACAGGCGCGTGAGTGCGGTTTTCCTGTTTTACACCTTCCATTACGGTGTCCCACAGCTTGGTGGTCGCTTCAGTCGCGCCAGCCAGGAAGGATTCGTCGCCTTCATATGGGGTGTAGTTTTTCTGAATAAAGTCACGGACGTTGACTTCATTCTGCCAGTCACCTTTCGCAAAACCTTCCCAGGCTGTGGCTAACTTTTCATTAAGCTCGGACATGTAACACCTACCTTCTTAAGTGGATTTTTTATTTACTGCCTGAAACAACCCTTAGTGATGGTCGTTGCCACGCAGGTAAATGACCCAGTATGTCAACCCGACCAGCAGACCCCCGCCGATAATGTTCCCGATAGTTACCGGAATCAGGTTATCAGTGATGAAGTTCATAACGGTCAAGTGAGAGAAACTTTCCGGAGTCGAACCGATGGCGGTCCAGAATTCCGGGCTTGCAAAGTTGCGGATTACGATACCCATCGGGATCATAAACATGTTGGCGATGCTGTGCTCAAAGCCGCTGGCAACGAACATCGCTACCGGCAGGACCATGATCATCGCTTTATCCATCAGGCTACGACCGGAATAGCTCATCCATACGGCGAGACAAACCATCAGGTTAGCGAGGATACCCAGGCTCACGGCCTCCACAAAAGTATGGTGCATTTTGTGGTCGGCGGTCTGCAGAACGTTTAGCCCCCAGCCGCCGTTGGCAGTCATATATTCGCCTGATAACCACATCAGCAGCACAAACAGCAGCGCGCCCACCAGGTTACCAAAATAGACGTTGAGCCAGTTTTTTGCCAGTTGCCCCCAGGTAATTCGACCGCTGGCTTTGGCCACCACGATCAGTACCGTAGAGGTAAAGAGGTCAGCGCCGCAGATAACGCACAGAATCAGACCCAGAGAAAAACAGATCCCACCGATAAGTTTGGCAATCCCATAAGGCATCGCGGCAGTGCCGGTGGTCGCGGTGATATAGAATACGAAAGCGATGGAGATGAAAACGCCAGCGGTGATCGCCAGATAAAACGTCTTCATCGGATGCTTCGTTGCTTTATAGACACCTGCTTCTTCGGCGACTTTCGCCATCGCGGCAGGGAGCAAAAGATCAAAAGGGTTGTCAGCTTTCACACTAACTCTCTCTTTATATAAGTTGGCGGTGAGATACTAACAAAGCATTATAGAATGGAAATTGATATAGATCATATCTCACCGGAACTATATGCCTTTTTAGTGTGTGGTTTTTATTGAAATTACATCTAACTGCATGAAATATATATAGAAAATAATTTTTAAATTTTATAGATAATGTTGAATTATTTCTTTTTTACCCCCATTTTTGAGTTAATTAAAATGGAGTATTTTTATTAAATTTAACAATTGATAAATGATGAAATGGCGTTATTTAACATTAATTAACTTTACAACTACAAATTATAGGAGGCGCTTTCTCAGGGTTAAATAACGGAGCCGCTGAGGGCTCCGTTGTAAGCATGAACGATGGCGCAAGCTGGGCTTATTTTGCCCAAAACGCCGCTTTCGCCCGCTGCAGTTTTTCATAGGCTTTCAGCAGCGACTGATGGGCCGGGAAGGCCTGCAGATCGCTATCGACCGCCTGGAGACCATAGAACGGCGCTTCCCCGCTCAGCGCCGCGCTGGCGGCTTCGACCGCGTCGGCGCCGTACATACGGATGAAGGCGTTCAGGTACTGCAGCGGCTGACGCTCTTCTTCCTGGCTCAGCAGCAGCAGGGTTTGCAGACAGCGATAGTAGTTCGCGCGCTCCGCGCTGAAGACCGAAGCATTGAATTCCATGGTCCACTCGGTCCAGATCAGCGCCTGTTCCAGATCGCCGCCGGCCAGGGCCAGCATCGCTTTCAGCTCGCCGACGCGCAGGGTATACCAGCCGTTGTCTTTTCCGGTGGCGAGCCCCAGCAGTTCGCGAACGCGGGTGAAATCATCCAGACCCTCATCGTCCATCTGCTCGATCAGCGCCAGGTAATCTTCTTTATCCCACTCGCTGCCCGGCAGGGACAGAATGGTGTCCCGCAGATGAGCGCCCATGCTGTTGTTCGCCAGCCACAGGTCTTCCGCCGGGTATATGTCCGACATCCCCGGGACGATGATACGGCAGGCGTAAACGCCCAGGTGCTCGTAGTCGGCGATGTACACTTCTTTATCTTCGGCCTTGAAGATGGCCATCAGGGTGGCGAACTCTTCTTCGGTAGTACCAGAGAAGCTCCAGTCAACGAATGGATAGTCGGCGTCCTGCTTGAACATATCCCAGGAGATCAGGCCGCTGGAGTCGATAAAGTGGGTTTCGAGGTTCGCGTGCTCGGCGACCTCTTCGTCATCGAAGGTTGGCGGCGTGAAGACATCGAGGTCTTTCAGGCTGCGGCCCTGCAGCAGTTCGGTGACGGTTCGCTCCAGCGCCACGCCAAAGTCCGGGTGGGCGCCGAAGGAGGCGAAGCAGGTGCCGTTAGCCGGGTTAAACAGCACGACGCAGATAACCGGATATTTGCCGCCGAGCGAGCCATCATAGGCAAAGATCGGGAAACCTTCAGCTTCCAGTTTGGCGATCGATTCCACGACGCCCGGATAGCGCGCCATGACTTCCGCCGGGATCTCCGGCAGGCTGATGCTTTCAGCGATGATGCGGTTTTTAATGTGACGTTCAAAGACCTCTGACAGACCCTGTACCCGCGCTTCGTTGCGGGTGTTACCGGCGGACATGCCGTTGGAGACGTACAGGTTGCCGACAATATTCATCGGAATATAGACGGTTTCGCCGTCGGACTGGCGGGTAAAAGGCAGACCGCACACGCCGCGCTCATCGTTACCCGACTGCAGATCCACCAGCATACTGGCCGTTAACTGATCGTCAGGATCGTAGAACGCGCGCAGGCGGGCATCCAGCAGACCTTCCGGGACTTCATCATCCTCAGTCAGCGGGAACCACTTTTCGTTCGGGTAGTGAACAAACGGGCCGTTAGCGATAGTGTCGCCTAACCAGAAGTCGGCGAAGAAATAGTTAGTGGACAGACGTTCGAAATATTCGCCCAGCGCGGAGGCCAGGGCTGCCTTTTTGGTGGCGCCTTTACCATTGGTAAAGCACAGCGCGCACGCTTTATCGCGAATGTGAACGGACCACACGTGCGGCACCGGGTTCAGCCACGAGGCCTCTTCGATATCAAATCCGAGGTCGAGCAATTTCTGCTGGAAGCGAGCGATGGAATCTTCCAGGGCGGCATCTTTGCCGGGAATAAACGTTTGGGTCATGGCGATCACTTTTGTCGTACGGAAAGCGCGCAATGATACGGCTTTTATCTGACAGGTGCTATCTCCATCATCTGGCTATGCTTAGAGGCATCTTTAATACACAGGGAGATGGAAAATGAAAGCCTTTGACTGGCAGCGGATGGCGCTCGATAAAGTACCGGTGGAATTCCTGGCGGAGGTGGCGTTGCGCAGCCTCTATACCTTCGTTCTGGTCTTTATTTTCCTCAAGATTACCGGACGGCGCGGCGTGCGGCAGATGTCGCTGTTCGAGGTGCTGATTATTTTGACCCTCGGCTCGGCGGCGGGTGACGTGGCGTTTTATGACGATGTGCCGCTGCTGCCGGTGCTGGTGGTCTTCGTTACGCTGGCGCTACTGTATCGCGGCATTATGTGGCTGATGGGGCATAGCGAAAAGCTGGAGGATCTACTGGAGGGGAAACCTATCGTAGTGGTGGAAGAGGGACAGTTGGCCTGGGAGAAGCTGCATGCGGAAAACATGACCGAATTCGAATTTTTTATGGAGCTGCGGGTCAACAGCGTCGAGCAGCTTGGCCAGGTCCGGCTGGCAATCCTCGAAACCAACGGGCAGATCAGCGTGTTTTATTATCCCGATGAAGAGGTGAGGGCCGGATTATCGATCCTTCCAGCGCATTGTACCACACGCTATACCACCATTCCGCAAGAGGGGATCTATGCCTGCGTGCGCTGCAGCATCGTAATGGCGATGCAGGCGGGAGAAAAACGAATATGTCCGCGCTGCGCAAATGCAGAATGGTCGAAGGCCAGCCGGGCGAAACGGCTTACCTGACAGCAAATATGTCGGTTTTATTACGTCAAGCCGATAGATTCTGTTGTGTGACGGCGGCCGCGTTTTACCGTCGGCGAGTTTTAGCCATTGCGGACCGTGTCACTGAATGATAAAACCGATAGCCACAGGAATAACTTATGCCCGCGGCGGTTCGCGGGCAAAACAACATAGCAACGTGGTGAGGGGAAATGGCTCAGGTCTATAACTTCAGTTCGGGCCCGGCAATGCTGCCGGCGGAAGTACTCAAACTGGCGCAGCAGGAACTGTGCGACTGGCACGGTCTGGGGACGTCGGTCATGGAGATCAGTCACCGTGGTAAGGAGTTTATCCAGGTGGCAGAAGAGGCAGAACAGGACTTCCGCGCTCTGCTGAACATCCCTTCCAACTATAAAGTTTTATTCTGCCACGGCGGCGGCCGCGGCCAGTTCGCCGGGATCCCGCTGAACATCCTCGGCGATAAAAAGGTCGCTGACTATGTGGACGCCGGCTACTGGGCGGCCAGCGCGGTCAAAGAGGCGAAGAAATACTGCACGCCGAACGTTATCGACGCGAAAATCACCGTCGACGGCAAGCGCGCTGTGAAGCCGATGAGCGAGTGGCAGCTGACCCCGGGGGCGGCCTATCTGCACTACTGCCCGAACGAAACCATTGATGGTATCGCGATTGATGAGACGCCGAACTTCGGCGACGACGTCATCGTGACCGCCGATTTCTCCTCCACCATTCTTTCCCGCGAAATTGACGTCAACCGCTTCGGCGTAATCTACGCCGGCGCGCAGAAGAATATCGGTCCGGCTGGGCTGACGCTGGTCATCGTGCGTGAAGATCTGCTGGGCAAAGCCAGCGTGGCCTGCCCGTCAATTCTTGACTACACCGTGTTAAGCGAGAATGACTCGATGTTTAACACACCGCCGACGTTCGCATGGTATCTGGCTGGACTGGTGTTTAAGTGGCTGAAGCAGCAGGGCGGGGTTGCCGCGATGGATAAAATCAACCAGCAGAAAGCCGAACTGCTCTACGGCGTGATCGATAACAGCGGCTTCTATCGTAACGATGTGGCGCAGGCCAACCGTTCGCGTATGAACGTACCGTTCCAGCTGGCGGACAGCGCCCTGGACAAACTGTTCCTCGAAGAGTCGTTTGCTGCCGGGCTGCACGCGCTGAAGGGCCACCGGGTGGTGGGCGGCATGCGTGCTTCCATCTACAACGCCATGCCGCTGGACGGCGTGAAGACGTTAACCGACTTTATGCTGGACTTCGAACGCCGCCACGGTTAATCGCCTGTTTCTTTCTTCCTCCCCGCGGCCTGTCTGCGGGGTTTTTATTCTGTTTGTTTGAGAGTGAAGTTTGATGGAATCCCTGACGTTACAACCCATCGCACGCGTAGAGGGCACCGTGAACCTGCCAGGTTCGAAAAGCGTCTCCAACCGCGCGCTGCTGCTGGCTGCCCTGGCCCGCGGCACGACGGTGCTGACCAACCTGCTGGACAGCGACGATGTGCGCCATATGCTGAATGCCCTGAGTGCGCTGGGGGTTCAATATACCCTGTCTGCCGACCGCACCCGCTGCGAAGTGACCGGCAACGGCGGCCCGTTGCGCTCTGCCGCGGCGCTGGAGCTGTTCCTTGGCAACGCCGGTACCGCGATGCGTCCGCTGGCGGCGGCTCTGTGCCTTGGCAGCAACGATATCGTGCTGACCGGCGAACCGCGGATGAAAGAGCGTCCGATCGGCCATCTGGTGGATGCCCTGCGTCAGGGCGGCGCTCAGATCGACTATCTGGAGCAGGAAAATTATCCACCGCTGCGCCTGCGCGGCGGTTTTCAGGGCGGCAACGTCGAGGTTGACGGCAGCGTCTCCAGCCAGTTCCTGACCGCGCTGCTGATGACCGCGCCGCTGGCGCCGCAGGATACCGTCATCGTCATTAAGGGCGATCTGGTGTCGAAACCCTATATCGACATTACGCTGCACCTGATGAAAACCTTCGGCGTTGAGGTGGACAATCAGTCTTATCAGCGATTTGTGGTGCGCGGCAAGCAGCAGTATCAGTCGCCGGGAGATTACCTGGTGGAAGGCGATGCTTCCTCGGCCTCGTATTTCCTCGCCGCTGGCGCCATTAAGGGCGGCACGGTAAAAGTCACCGGTATCGGCCGCAACAGCGTACAGGGCGACATTCGTTTCGCCGACGTACTGGAGAAAATGGGCGCCACCGTCACCTGGGGCGACGATTTCATCGCCTGCACCCACGGCGAGCTCAAGGCGGTCGATATGGATATGAACCATATCCCGGACGCCGCGATGACCATCGCCACCGCCGCGCTGTTCGCGCAAGGGACCACTACCCTGCGCAATATCTACAACTGGCGGGTCAAGGAGACGGACCGTCTGTTCGCCATGGCGACCGAGCTGCGTAAAGTGGGCGCCGAGGTGGAAGAGGGGGAAGATTATATCCGCATCACCCCGCCGGCAAAGTTGAAGTACGCAGAAATCGGCACCTATAACGACCACCGGATGGCGATGTGCTTCTCGCTGGTAGCGCTGTCTGATACGCCGGTGACCATCCTTGATCCCAAATGTACGGCCAAAACGTTCCCTGACTACTTTGAGCAGCTGGCGCGGATCAGTACCCTCGCCTGAGTAAAACTTTGTCATCCCGCGGGCTGATGTCCTGTCAGCCCGCTATAATTGCGCAAAACTTCTGCTTTTCATTTCCTGTAGTCCGTAATTTACAAGCAATGCTCACTTTCCGGCGTATTGATGCGTATAATGCGCGGCGTTTATATTCCATGCGCCTTGCTGAAGGAGAAAAAGATGACGGCGAATATTCCGGTAATCACCATTGATGGGCCTGGCGGTGCGGGTAAAGGTACGTTGTGCAAGGCAATGGCGGAAGCGCTGGGCTGGCATCTGTTAGATTCAGGCGCGATCTACCGCGTTCTGGCGCTGGCGGCGCTGCATCATCATGTCGACGTGGAGTCCGAAGAGGCGCTGGTGCCCCTGGCTGCCCATCTTGACGTGCGTTTTATTTCTACTGACGGCAACCTGGAAGTGGTGCTGGAAGGGGAAGATGTCAGTAGCGAAATTCGCACTCAGGAGGTTGCGAACGCGGCCTCGAAAGTGGCGGCTTTTCCGCGCGTTCGCGAAGCGCTGCTGCGCCGCCAGCGCGCCTTCCGCGAACTGCCGGGGCTTATCGCCGACGGTCGCGATATGGGAACGGTAGTTTTCCCGGACGCGCCGGTGAAAATTTTCCTCGATGCCTCGGCCGATGAGCGGGCGCATCGCCGCATGCGGCAGTTGCAGGAAAAGGGCTTTGATGTTAACTTTGAACGTCTTTTGTCCGAGATAAAAGAGCGTGACGATCGCGACCGAAATCGCGCCGTGGCGCCGCTTGTCCCGGCTGCCGATGCATTAGTTCTCGATTCAACCGAACTAAACATTGAGCAAGTGATTGAAAAAGCGCTACAATATGCGCGCGAAAAATTGGCCGTTGCGTAGGCCTTAACCGGTAACGCGCCGAAGCCTCCGAATTATAGCAGTACCCCGCGGCAATGGATGGTCAGCGGGTATGTGAAACAACCCCATCCGGCACGGAGCCAGGTGGACGTTAATATTAACCTGAAGATTAAACATGACTGAATCTTTTGCTCAACTGTTTGAAGAATCCTTAAAAGAAATCGAAACCCGCCCGGGTTCCATCGTTCGTGGTGTTGTTGTTGCTATCGACAAAGACGTAGTACTGGTTGACGCCGGTCTGAAATCTGAGTCCGCCATCCCGGCTGAGCAGTTCAAAAACGCCCAGGGCGAGCTGGAAATCCAGGTTGGTGACGAAGTTGACGTTGCTCTGGATGCAGTAGAAGACGGCTTCGGTGAAACTCTGCTGTCCCGTGAGAAAGCTAAACGTCACGAAGCTTGGATCACGCTGGAAAAAGCTTACGAAGACGCTGAAACTGTTACCGGTGTTATCAACGGCAAAGTTAAAGGTGGCTTCACTGTTGAGCTGAACGGTATTCGTGCGTTCCTGCCGGGTTCCCTGGTAGACGTTCGTCCGGTGCGCGACACGCTGCACCTGGAAGGCAAAGAGCTTGAGTTCAAAGTCATCAAGCTGGACCAGAAGCGTAACAACGTTGTTGTTTCTCGTCGTGCCGTTATCGAATCCGAAAACAGCGCAGAGCGCGATCAGCTGCTGGAAAACCTGCAGGAAGGCATGGAAGTCAAAGGTATCGTTAAGAACCTCACTGACTACGGTGCATTCGTTGATCTGGGCGGCGTTGACGGCCTGCTGCACATCACCGATATGGCCTGGAAACGCGTTAAGCATCCGAGCGAAATCGTAAACGTTGGCGACGAAATCACTGTTAAAGTGCTGAAGTTCGACCGCGAGCGTACCCGTGTATCCCTGGGCCTGAAACAGCTGGGCGAAGATCCGTGGGTAGCTATCGCTAAACGTTATCCGGAAGGTACCAAACTGACCGGTCGCGTGACCAACCTGACCGACTACGGCTGCTTCGTTGAAATCGAAGAGGGCGTTGAAGGCCTGGTTCACGTTTCCGAAATGGATTGGACCAACAAAAACATCCACCCGTCCAAAGTTGTTAACGTTGGCGACGTTGTGGAAGTAATGGTTCTGGATATCGACGAAGAGCGTCGTCGTATCTCCCTGGGTCTGAAGCAGTGCAAATCTAACCCATGGCAGCAGTTCGCGGAAACCCACAACAAGGGCGACCGTGTTGAAGGTAAAATCAAGTCTATCACTGACTTCGGTATCTTCATCGGCCTGGACGGCGGCATCGACGGCCTGGTTCACCTGTCTGACATCTCCTGGAACGTTGCAGGCGAAGAAGCAGTTCGTGAATACAAAAAAGGCGACGAAATCGCAGCAGTTGTTCTGCAGGTTGACGCAGAGCGTGAGCGTATCTCCCTGGGCGTTAAACAGCTCGCGGAAGATCCGTTCAACAACTACGTTGCTCTGAACAAGAAAGGCGCTATCGTTGTTGGTAAAGTGACTGCAGTTGACGCTAAAGGCGCAACCGTAGAACTGGCTGACGGCGTAGAAGGTTACCTGCGTGCTTCTGAAGCATCCCGTGACCGCGTTGAAGACGCAACTCTGGTTCTGAGCGTTGGCGACGAAGTTGAAGCGAAATTCACCGGCGTGGATCGTAAGAACCGCGTAGTGAGCCTGTCTGTACGTGCGAAAGACGAAGCGGAAGAAAAAGACGCTATCGCTACCGTGAACAAGCAGGAAGACGCGAACTTCTCCAACAACGCTATGGCTGAAGCGTTCAAAGCAGCGAAAGGCGAGTAATCTTTGTCATTCAGGTAATAACAACCTGAATAGCGACGAGTTTACTTGACAGATTGCAGGATTCGTCCTGTAATCAAGCACAAAGGGCGGCTACGGCCGCCCTTGTTTAAGCTGTTAGCTAATTTTTGCCTTGAAGGAAACCGGAGGAATAATGACCAAGTCAGAATTGATTGAAAGACTTGCCAGCCAGCAATCTCACATTCCGGCGAAAGCGGTGGAAGATGCTGTTAAAGAAATGCTGGAACATATGGCCTCAACGCTTGCTCAAGGTGAGCGCATTGAAATCCGCGGTTTCGGCAGCTTTTCTCTGCACTATCGAGCACCTCGCACCGGACGTAACCCGAAAACTGGTGATAAAGTCGAACTGGAAGGTAAGTACGTTCCGCACTTTAAGCCCGGGAAAGAATTACGTGACCGCGCCAATATTTATGAAGGGTGAGTTGCACGACGTGCAGCCTGCCTGACGATAAAGAAAGCACCTTCGGGTGCTTTTTTTGTGCCCGCCATTTACGGCCATCCTCACAAAAAAAGCGTGCCCGGCTGCAAGCGAGGCGATTGTCTGGAATGCGCCGCGCAAGCCTGAATTCGCCTCCAGGACGCCAGCACCGCTTTGCGTAACACTGTCCACTCACAGGGAGGTGTTTATGCGTCTACCATGGCTTGCCGGATGCGCCATCATTGCAATGCTGCCGCTTCTCTGGCTACCCGTCTTGCCGGGCCCGTACAGTCTGGCGGGCGCGAGCGCACTGGCGCTGGCGCTGATTCGTCTGCATGGAAGGGCCGTCGCCGGAGTGGCGATGACGCTTTCATTGCAATGCTGCCGCTTCTCTGGCTACCCGTCTTGCCGGGCCCGTACAGTCTGGCGGGCGCGAGCGCACTGGCGCTGGCGCTGATTCGTCTGCATGGAAGGGCCGTCGCCGGAGTGGCGATGACGCTTCTGCTGGTGGTCTGGGGAGTATTGAGCGCGCATCAGGCGCTGTGGCCGACCCGGCACCTTACCGGCGCCATCCGGCAAGCGGAAGTGATCCTTAGCGAGACGGATGGCCAGACCTTGCACCGTGGACAAATGGTGCGCCTGCGGGGCCGCTATCTGTTTCCCCCGGTAGGCGTAACGCTGTACGGGGAACTTGCACCTGCGCCAGCCTGTGCGGGTCAACACTGGCTGATGACGCTGCGCCTGCGCCCGGTGCACGGGCAGCTCAATGACGGGGGCTTCGACAGCCAGCGCTATGCGCTGGCGCAGCACCGACCGCTGAGCGGAGGGATCGTCGCCGCTTCCGCGCTGGATGCCCGCTGCAGTCTGCGCGCCCGCTATCTGACGTCGCTGACCCGGCGACTGCAGACTTATCCCTGGCGCGCGGTGATGTTGGGATTAGGAATGGGGGAGCGGCTGTCTCTGCCGACGGAGATAAAGGTCCTGATGCAGAACACGGGCACTTCCCATCTGATGGCTATCTCGGGTCTGCATATCGCTCTCGCGGCTTCTCTTATCATGCTGTTGCTGCGCGGCGTGCAGTATATTCTCCCGGGCCGCTGGATTGGCTGGCGGTTGCCCCTTGTCGCCGGGCTGGCGGGCGCCGTCGGCTATGCCTGGCTGACCGGTATGCAGCCGCCGGCCCTGCGCACTTGCTTAGGGCTTGCGGTCTGTTGTGCCTTACGTTTGTCGGGTCAACGCTGGACGGCGTGGCAGGTGTGGCTCTGCTGTCTGGGAGCGATACTGGTTGCCGACCCGCTGGCGGTGCTGTCGCAAAGCCTGTGGCTATCTGCCTTCGCCGTGGCGGGGCTGATCTTCTGGTTCCAGTGGCTCCCGTTGCCTGCCGGCCGCTGGCGCTGGCCGTGGAAGACCATAATTGCTCTTGTTCATTTGCAGGCTGGCGTGACGCTGCTGCTGCTGCCGCTGCAGTTGTTGCTATTCCATGGAGTCAGCCTGACGTCGATGGCGGCTAATTTGCTGGCGGTACCGTTAGTCACCCTGTTGGCGGTGCCGCTTATTCTGACCGCGATGCTGGTGCATCTCTCGGGGCCGGATATAGTGGAGTCGCTACTCTGGCTGGCGGCCGATCGCGTGCTGGCGCTACTGTTTTGGGGATTACGACGTTTACCGGACGGCTGGTTGACGCTGGATGCTCGCTGGCTGTGGATCAGTATCCTGCCGTGGCTGTTGGTGATGGGCTGGCGTTTTCAGAGCTGGCGGCATTCACCGGCGCTGTGTCTCAGCGTGCTGTTTTTACTGACGCGGCCATTCAGCCGACAACCGCCTGCGGACGAATGGCGGGTGACGATGCTGGATGTCGGACAGGGGCTGGCGATGGTGATCGAGCGTCACGGTAAGGCATTGCTTTACGATACCGGGCCGGCTTGGCCGCAGGGTGATAGCGGTCAACAGGTGATTATCCCGTGGCTGCGCTGGCACCATCTGCAGCTGCAAGGGATTATGCTGAGCCATGAACATCTGGATCATCGCGGCGGCCTTGATTCAGTGCTGCAGGGATGGCCGCAGGCCTGGGTGCGCAGCCCGTTAGGCTGGGCGCATCATCTGCCGTGTCATCGCGGTGAGCGCTGGCAATGGCAGGGACTCAACTTCCAGGCCCTGTGGCCGCTACAGGGCAGCACGGCAAAGGGTAACAATCATTCCTGTGTGGTGCGGATCGATGATGGTCGCTCCAGCATCCTGCTCACCGGCGATATAGAGCGTCAGGCGGAGCAGGCGATGATCAGCCGTTACTGGCGGCATCTGACGTCTACACTTATTCAGGTTCCCCACCACGGCAGCAATACCTCCTCCAGCGCGCTGCTGATCCGCCGGGTGGATGGCGCGGCCGCGCTGGCCTCCGCTTCGCGCTACAATGCGTGGCGGATGCCCTCGTACAAGGTGGTTCAGCGCTACCGCCAGCGGGGTTATCGCTGGTTCGCCACGCCGCAGCAGGGGCAGATAACGGTGGTTTTTTCCGCAGAAGGGTGGCAAATCCATAGCTTACGGGATCAAGTTTTACCGCGTTGGTATCATCAGTGGTTTGGCGCGCCCGCCGATAACGGGTAGAATATGCGGCTATTTCAACACAAGCTGGTTTATTGAATGCAGAACGATAAAGATCTCTCCACGTGGCAGACCTTCCGCCGACTTTGGCCGATTATCGCGCCGTTTAAAGCCGGGCTAATCGTAGCGGCGGTGGCGTTGGTGCTTAACGCGGGCAGTGACACCTTCATGTTATCGCTTCTTAAACCGTTATTGGATGATGGTTTTGGTAAAACGGATCGCTCAGTGCTGCTATGGATGCCGCTGGTGGTTATCGGCCTGATGGTGCTGCGTGGGATCACCAGCTACATCTCGAGCTATTGTATTTCCTGGGTTTCCGGCAAAGTGGTGATGACCATGCGTCGTCGCCTGTTCGGCCACATGATGGGTATGCCGGTGGCCTTCTTTGACAAGCAGTCTACCGGAACGCTGCTGTCACGCATCACCTATGATTCTGAGCAGGTCGCCTCCTCCTCTTCCAGCGCGCTGATCACCGTGGTCCGCGAAGGGGCATCGATTATCGGTCTGTTCGTGATGATGTTCTATTACAGCTGGCAGCTGTCGCTGATCCTGATCGTACTGGCGCCGATTGTGTCGGTGGCGATCCGCGTGGTCTCCAAGCGTTTTCGCAATATCAGTAAGAATATGCAGAACACGATGGGGCAGGTCACCACCAGCGCCGAGCAGATGCTGAAAGGGCACAAAGAGGTGCTGATGTTTGGCGGCCAGGAAGTGGAAACCAAACGTTTTGATAAAGTCAGCAATAAAATGCGTCTGCAGGGGATGAAGATGGTTTCCGCCTCGTCTATCTCCGACCCGATCATTCAGCTTATCGCCTCCCTGGCGCTGGCCTTTGTCCTGTATGCCGCCAGCTTCCCGAGCGTGATGGACACCCTGACCGCCGGGACCATTACCGTGGTCTTCTCCTCGATGATTGCGCTGATGCGTCCGCTGAAGTCGCTGACCAACGTCAATGCCCAGTTCCAGCGCGGGATGGCGGCGTGCCAGACGCTGTTTGCGATCCTCGATTCCGAGCAGGAAAAAGACGAAGGTACGCGGGTCATTGAGCGGGCGAAAGGCAATCTCAAGTTCGAGAACGTCACCTTTACCTACCCGGGTCGCGAAGTGGCCGCGCTGCGCAATATCAATCTCGATATCCCGGAAGGGAAAACAGTGGCGCTGGTGGGGCGCTCAGGGTCGGGTAAATCGACCATTGCCAGCCTGATCACCCGCTTCTACGATGTCGACGAGGGGCAGATCCTGCTGGATGGCCACGACCTGCGCGAGTACAAGCTGAGCTCGCTGCGCGACCAGGTGGCGCTGGTTTCACAAAACGTGCATCTGTTCAACGATACCGTCGCCAACAATATCGCCTATGCCCGTACCGAAGAGTACAGCCGCGAGCAGATTGAAGAGGCCGCGCGCATGGCCTACGCCATGGATTTCATTAACAAGATGGATAATGGTCTGGATACCATCATCGGCGAGAATGGCGTGATGCTGTCCGGCGGCCAGCGCCAGCGTATTGCTATTGCCCGCGCGCTGCTGCGTAACAGCCCGATCCTGATCCTTGATGAAGCCACCTCGGCGCTGGATACCGAGTCTGAGCGTGCCATTCAGGCGGCGCTGGATGAGCTGCAGAAAAACCGTACCTCGCTGGTTATCGCTCACCGTCTGTCGACCATTGAGCAGGCTGATGAAATCGTGGTGGTTGAAGACGGGCGGATCGTGGAGCGCGGAACGCACCATGACCTGCTGGAGCATAAGGGCGTGTACGCCCAGCTGCATAAGATGCAATTCGGCGAATGATCGCGCGCATCTGGTCCGGGGAATCGCCGCTGTGGCGCCTGCTGCTGCCGCTCTCCTGGCTGTATGGCCTGGTGAGCGGGGTGATTCGCCTCAGCTATCAGCTGGGGTGGCAAAAAGCCTGGCGCGCGCCGGTGCCGGTGGTGGTGGTTGGTAACCTGACCGCCGGCGGCAATGGCAAAACGCCGGTGGTGATCTGGCTGGTGGAGCAGCTGCAGCAGCGCGGTATTCGCGTTGGCGTCGTGTCTCGCGGCTACGGCGGTAAAGCCGACCGCTATCCGCTGGTGTTGGACGACAGAACCAGTACGGCGCTGGCGGGTGATGAACCGGTGTTGATCCATCAGCGTACCGGTGCCCCGGTCGCTGTCGCTCCGCTACGCAGCGACGCGGTAAAAGCATTGCTCAGCGCGCACGATCTGCAGATGATTGTGACCGACGACGGGTTGCAGCACTATAAGCTCGCGCGGGACAGAGAAATTGTCGTTATTGACGGCGTGCGCCGCTTTGGCAACGGCTGGTGGCTGCCTGCCGGGCCGATGCGCGAGCGGGCGTCGCGCTTGCAAAGCGTTGATGCGGTTATCGTTAACGGCGGCGTGGCGCGTCCGGGTGAGATCCCGATGCGATTGCGCCCAGGGATGGCGGTTAACCTGCTTACCGGCGAACGTCGCGATGTCTCCACCTTCACGAACGTAGTGGCGATGGCCGGCATCGGCCATCCGCCGCGCTTCTTCGCCACCCTCGAAAGCTGCGGCGTCCAGCCGGTCAAAACCGTGGCGCTGGCGGACCATCAGGCGCTGAGCCAGGATGATGTCGCCGCCCTGGTGACCGCCGATCAGACGCTGCTGATGACCGAGAAAGATGCCGTGAAATGTCGCGATTTCGCCGCTGCAAACTGGTGGTATTTACCGGTCGACGCCATAATGGCCGATGAACGCGCACAGCGGTTGCTTGCGGACTTAGCGACGTTGGCGCAACGTTAACTGACGCGCCGGCTTTGCTCGCCGCTGTGCTGGAATTCCTGACGGAGAACCTGCATGTCGGTATTGCAACTATCGCTTAACGAGGCGCGCCACCTCCATCTCGCGGCGCAGGGGTTGTTAAAGAAGCCCCGACGTCGCGCTCGCCCGAAAGACATTCTTTCCACCATCCAGCAGATGTCGCTGCTGCAAATCGATACCATCAACGTGGTGGCCCGCAGCCCCTACCTGGTGCTGTTCAGCCGTCTTGGCAGCTATCCGCAGCACTGGCTGGATGAGTCGCTGCGCAACGGCGAGCTAATGGAATACTGGGCGCATGAAGCCTGCTTTCTGCCGCGCAGCGATTTCGCCCTGGTGCGCCATCGCATGTTGAATCCCGACAATATGGGCTGGAAATACCATCGCGCATGGATGGAGGAGCATGCCGGGAGTATTGCCGAGCTGGTGGCGCATATCGGGCAAAACGGCCCGGTTCGCTCGGCGGATTTTACCCACCCGCGCAAAGGCGCCAGCGGCTGGTGGGAGTGGAAACCGCATAAGCGCCACCTGGAAGGGCTGTTTACCGCCGGCGAAGTGATGGTGGTGGAGCGGCGCAATTTTCACCGCGTGTATGATCTAACCCGGCGGGTGATGCCGGACTGGGACGACGAGCGCGACGCGCTCTCCCGCGAAGACGCAGAGGCCATTATGTTGCGCAATAGCGCCCGTAGTCTCGGCATCTTCCGCGCCCAGTGGCTGGCCGATTACTATCGCTTGCGCCAGCCGGCGCTACCGGGTCTGCTGGCGGCCTGGCAGGAAGAGGGGCTGGTGGTGCCAGTTAACGTGGAAGCACTCGGCGAGATGTGGCTGCATCACGAGGCGCTGGCGCAGCTGGAGACCGCGCCCGGCGGTAAGCTGACCGCCAGCCATAGCGCCGTGCTCTCGCCCTTCGACCCGGTGGTCTGGGATCGGAAACGCGCTGAGCAGCTGTTCAACTTCAGCTATCGCCTGGAGTGTTATACCCCGGCGCCGAAGCGTCAGTATGGCTACTTCGTACTGCCTCTGCTGCACCAGGGAAAACTGGTCGGGCGGATGGACAGTAAAATACATCGCAAAAGCCGGGAGCTGGAGATCTTCGCTCTGTGGCTGGAGGAGGGGGTGAAGATCACCCGTGGTCTGGAGCAGGGGCTGCGCCGGGCGATTAACGACTTCGCACGCTGGCAATCGGCAGAGCGGATCCTTTGCCGACGCCTGCCGGAAGGGCTGTTTGTCGGCCAGGAGCAGGGGTGGGAAATCGACGCCGATTGATCCCGGCGCCTGCCTTCCTGTGATATGCTGCTGAGAAATCTATCCGGTCCATCAGGAGGAAACATGGATCACCGTTTACTTGAAATCATCGCCTGCCCGGTCTGTAACGGCAAGCTGTATTACAGTCAGGATAAGCAAGAACTTATTTGCAAACTTGATAGCCTGGCGTTTCCGCTGCGCGACGGTATCCCGGTGCTGCTGGAGACAGAGGCGCGTCCGCTGGCGCTAGAAGAGAGTCACTCATGAGTTTCGTGGTCATTATTCCTGCGCGTTTCGCCTCCACGCGCCTGCCGGGAAAACCACTGCAGGACATTAATGGTAAGCCGATGATTGTCCATGTGCTGGAGCGCGCTCGCGAATCCGGCGCGGATCGCATTATTGTCGCCACCGATCACGAAGATGTCGCCCGGGCGGTTGAAGCCGCCGGCGGCGAGGTCTGTATGACCCGCGCCGACCATCAGTCCGGCACCGAACGGCTGGCGGAAGTGGTGGAAAAGTGTGCGTTCAGCGATGACACCATTATCGTCAATATTCAGGGCGATGAGCCGATGATCCCCCCGGCGATTGTCCGCCAGGTGGCGGAGAATCTGGCTGCCAGCAGCAGCGGAATGGCGACCCTGGCGGTACCGATCCATGATGCGGAAGAGGCGTTTAACCCGAATGCGGTCAAAGTGGTGATGGATGCCGAGGGTTACGCGCTCTATTTCTCCCGCGCGACTATTCCCTGGGATCGCGATCGCTTTGCCCAATCCCGCGAGACCATCGGTGACTCCCTGCTGCGTCACATCGGCATCTATGGCTATCGCGCCGGCTTTATCCGCCGCTATGTCAGCTGGGCGCCGAGCCCGCTGGAGCAGATTGAAATGCTCGAGCAGCTGCGAGTGCTGTGGTATGGCGAGAAAATCCATGTCGCCGTGGCGGCGGAAGTGCCCGGCACCGGCGTGGATACCCCGGAAGATCTGGAGCGCGTCCGCGCTGAGCTGCGTTAGTCCTCTGTCCCCTCCTTGCTGGAGGGGATATCCCGTCGGTTTTTCGCTTTTTTTACCCCTTTTTGATCTTATCCGATGACAAGCCAGGTGCGGGCGCTCATTATGAAACCAGTAGTGTTCATAGGGGTAATCGACAATGGAACAGTTGCGAACCGAACTCAGTCATCTTCTTGGCGAAAAGCTAAGCCGGGTGGAGTGTGTCAGTGAACAAGCCGCTACGGCGCTGTGGTTCCTGTACGATGCGCAGGGAAACCCGATGCCGCTGCTGGCGCGAAGTTTCACCACGCCCGGCGTGGCGCGGCAGCTGGCATGGAAGATCTCGACCCTGGCGCGTAATGGTACGGTGCGTATGCCGGTGGTTTATGGCGTCATGACGCACGAAGAACATCCCGGACCAGATGTGCTGCTGCTTGAGCGCCTGCGCGGCGTACCGGTGGAGGCGCCGACGCGCACCCCGGCGCGCTGGGAGCAACTGCAGGAGCAAATCGTCGAGGCGCTGCTGGCGTGGCATCGGCAGGACAGTGGCGGCTGCGTGGGAATGGTCGACAATACCCAGGAAAACCTGTGGCCGAACTGGTACCGCCAGCGGGTAGAGATATTGTGGAGCACCCTGAACCTGTATCAGGACACCGGTCTCACCATGCAGGATAAGCGCCTTTTGTTCCGCTCCCGCGAGTGCCTTCCGGAGCTATTCCGCGATTTCAATGATAATGCTGTGCTGGTGCATGGCAACTTCACTCTGCGCAGCATGCTAAAAGATCCGCGCAGCGATCAGCTGCTGGCGATGGTGGGGCCGGGGATGATGCTGTGGGCGCCACGCGAGTATGAACTGTTCCGCCTTGCTGAAGGCGGCCAGGCGGAACAGCTGCTGTGGCGCTACCTGCAGCAGGCGCCAGTTTCCGAGGCCTTTGTCTGGCGGCGCTGGCTTTATCTGCTGTGGGATGAGGTGGATAGTCTGGTCAACACCGGGCGCTTTGATCGCGCCCGTTTTGACCTCGCTGCAAAATCACTCCTGCCCTGGCTCGCCTGAGCTGCCTTTCAGCCATTGCCAGACGCGACCAAGGGTTTCATAGCCGACCCGGTCGCTGTGCATCAGCCATACTGGAGAAGGAATGGCCCGCTCCCACGGATTGAGCGGCGAGGTCACCGCCAGCTGATTGGCCGGCGCGGGAAGCGGATCCAGGCCGGCATGGCGAAAGAATATCATCGCCCGCGGAAGGTGTGACGCCGAGGTGACCAGCAGGAAGGGCGCGTCGCCGATGGCGCGCTTCACCGCCAGCGCTTCCTCTTCTGTATCTTTCGGCCGATCGAGCACAATGATATCGCTGCGAGGTACGCCAAGGCTCTCCGCCACTCTCGCCCCGGCTTCCGCCGTGCTGACGGGGTTCGTTTTCGCCGCCGCGCCGGTAAAGATCATTTTCGAACCGGGATTCGCCTGCCACAGGCGGATGCCCTCCGTCAGGCGCGGCAGGCTGTTATTGATAAGATTAGAGCTTGGCGCCCACTCCGGATTCCAGGTATAGCCGCCGCCCAGCACCACCACGTAGTTCACCGGCTGCTCGCCGCGCCAGGTGGGGTAGGTATCTTCAATCGGTTTCAGCAGGCTGTCGGCCACGGGCTGCAGGCTCAGCAGCGTCAGCAGCAGCCAGCCGAGGCTCACGCATAGCTTCCCGGTACGCTGAAAGCGGCTGAACCATAACAGCGCGATCCCGATACCGATCAGCAACAGTAAGGCGGGTAGCGGCAACAGCAGGCCGCCGACGATCTTTTTTAGCGTGAAAAGCATGCCAGATGGTTCCTTTTTTAACCATATAACCAAAGTTATGTTCGGATCTTATAACAGATCGCTTCATTCTCGGCGCGGGTATGACAAAATAGCGGTTTTGTGTTGGCTTGTGGAGTCACTCGTGCAGGATCGCAATTTCGATGACATTGCTGAAAAGTTTTCGCGCAATATTTACGGCACCACAAAAGGCCAGTTGCGTCAGGCGATCCTCTGGCAGGATCTGGAACCGCTGTTGGCGCAGCTGGGGCCGGGACCGCTGAGGGTGCTGGATGCCGGCGGCGGCGAAGGGCAAACGGCCATCAAAGTCGCGCAACTGGGCCATCACGTGACGCTCTGCGATCTCTCCGCTGAGATGGTGGCTCGCGCCCGCCAGGCGGCCGCCGATAAAGGTGTGATCGACAACATGCATTTTGTACAATGCGCGGCTCAGGATATTGCGCAGCATTTGGAAAGCCCGGTCGATCTGGTACTGTTTCATGCGGTGCTGGAGTGGGTGGCGGAGCCCCAGGAAATACTGCATACCCTGTGGTCGACGCTGCGTGCTGGCGGTGGACTGTCATTGATGTTCTACAATGCTAACGGCCTGTTGATGCACAATATGGTTGCCGGTAATTTTGATTACGTTCAACTGGGCATGCCAAAAAAGAAAAAACGCACGCTGTCGCCGGATTATCCGCGTGAACCACAGCAGGTTTATCACTGGCTGGAAGAGATTGGCTGGCAGATCGTCAGCAAAACCGGCGTGCGGGTGTTTCATGATTATCTGCGTGAAAAACGCCAACAGCATGACAGCTATGCGGCGCTGCTGGCGCTGGAGACGCGCTACTGTCGTCAGGAGCCGTATCTCAGCCTGGGCCGTTATATTCATGTCACCGCGCTTAAGAGCCAGGCTCATAGCCGCAGATGCAAGGATAAAGTATGAGTGAATTTTCCCAGACAGTCCCCGAACTGGTTGCCTGGGCCAGAAAAAATGATTTTTCAATCTCGCTACCGGTCGACAGACTCTCTTTCCTGCTGGCGATCGCCACTCTGAATGGTGAACGACTGGAAGGGGAAATGAGCGAGGGTGAACTGGTGGATGCGTTCCGCCACGTCAGTGATGCGTTTGAGCAGACCAGCGAAACCATCAGCCAGCGCGCCAATAACGCGATCAACGATTTGGTGCGCCAGCGTCTGCTGAACCGCTTTACCAGCGAAATTACCGAAGGCAATGCGATCTATCGCCTGACGCCGTTGGGGATTGGGATCACCGATTATTATATCCGTCAGCGCGAATTCTCGACGCTGCGTCTCTCGATGCAGCTGTCGATCGTCGCCGGCGAGCTGAAGCGCGCGGCGGACGCCGCGGAAGAGGGCGGTGATGAATTCCACTGGCATCGCAACGTTTTTGCGCCGCTGAAGTATTCCGTAGCGGAAATTTTCGACAGCATCGACCTGACGCAGCGCATTATGGATGAGCAGCAGCAGCTGGTGAAAGACGATATCGCGCAGTTGTTGAATAAAGACTGGCGCGCGGCGATTTCCAGCTGTGAACTGCTGCTGTCGGAAACCTCCGGCACCCTGCGCGAACTGCAGGATACGCTGGATGCGGCAGGGGATAAGCTGCAGGCGAACCTGCTGCGCATTCAGGACTCGACCATGGCGCGCGACGATCTCCATTTTGTCGATCGGCTGGTGTTCGATCTGCAAAGCAAGCTCGACCGCATCGTCAGCTGGGGTCAGCAGGCGATTGACCTGTGGATCGGCTACGACCGCCATGTGCACAAGTTTATCCGTACCGCTATCGATATGGATAAGAACCGCGTCTTCGCCCAGCGTCTGCGCCAGTCGGTACAGACCTATTTTGATGAACCGTGGGCGCTAACTTACGCCAACGCCGACCGCCTGCTGGATATGCGCGATGAAGAGATGGCCCTGCGCGATGAAGAGGTCACCGGCGAGCTGCCGGCGGACCTCGAATTTGAAGAGTTTAACGAAATTCGCGAGCAGCTGGCGGCGCTGATCGAAGCGCAGCTGGCGGTCTATAAAGAGAAAGGAATACCGCTGGATCTCGGCCTGGTGGCGCGGGAGTTCCTGGCGCAGTATCCGCGCGGGCGTCACTTCGACGTGGCGCGGATCGTCGTGGATCAGGCGGTACAGCTGGGCGTCGCCCAGGCAGATTTCACCGGACTGCCGGCAAAATGGCAGCCGATTAATGATTACGGAGCCAAGGTACAGGCGCATGTCATTGACAAATATTGAACAAGTGATGCCGGTTAAGCTGGCGCAGGCGTTGGCCAATCCGTTATTTCCGGCGCTGGACAGCGCCCTGCGCGCGGGCCGTCATATCGGTCTCGACGAGCTGGATAATCACGCATTTTTGATGGATTTTCAGGATTACCTGGAAGAGTTTTACGCTCGCTATAACGTCGAGCTGATCCGCGCGCCGGAGGGATTCTTCTACCTGCGCCCGCGGTCCACCACGCTGATTTCGCGCTCGGTACTGTCCGAGCTGGATATGATGGTGGGCAAAATTCTTTGCTATCTCTATCTCAGCCCGGAGCGCCTGGCGAACGAAGGGATTTTTACCCAGCAGGAGCTCTATGACGAGCTGCTGACCCTGGCCGATGAATCCAGGCTGCTGAAGCTGGTGAACAACCGTTCCACCGGTTCGGATCTGGACCGCCAGAAGCTGCAGGAAAAAATGCGGGCCTCGCTTAACCGCTTACGCCGTCTGGGGATGGTGTGGTTTATGGGCCACGATAGCAGCAAGTTTCGCATTACCGAATCGGTATTCCGCTTTGGCGCCGATGTGCGCGCCGGCGACGACCCGCGCGAAGCGCAGCGCCGTCTGATCCGCGACGGGGAAGCGATGGCCCTGGAAAATCACCTGCAGCTCAATGATGAGAATGAAGAACACCAGCCGGATAGCGGGGAGGAAGAGTAATGATTGAACGCGGTAAGTTTCGCTCGCTAACGCTGGTTAACTGGAACGGCTTCTTTGCCCGGACCTTTGATCTTGATGAACTGGTGACCACCCTCTCCGGGGGGAACGGCGCGGGTAAGTCCACGACCATGGCGGCCTTCGTCACGGCGCTGATCCCGGATTTAACCCTGCTGCACTTCCGTAACACCACCGAAGCGGGGGCCACCAGCGGCTCACGCGATAAAGGCCTGCACGGTAAGCTGCGCGCCGGGGTGTGTTACTCGGTACTCGATGTGATCAACTCCCGCCACCAGCGCGTGGTGGTCGGCGTGCGCCTGCAGCAGGTCGCCGGGCGCGATCGTAAAGTCGATATTAAACCTTTCGCCATTCAGGGACTGCCGACCTCTATCCTGCCGACCCAGCTGTTGACCGAAACGCTGAACGATCGCCAGGCGCGCGTCGTGAGCCTCAACGAGCTGAAAGATAAACTCGAGGCGATGGAAGGGGTCCAGTTTAAACAGTTCAACTCGATCACCGAATATCACTCGCTAATGTTCGATCTGGGCGTGGTGGCGCGTCGCCTGCGTTCCGCCTCCGATCGTAGCAAGTACTACCGCCTGATTGAGGCCTCGCTGTACGGCGGGATCTCCAGCACCATTACCCGCTCGCTGCGCGACTACCTGCTGCCGGAAAACAGCGGCGTGCGTAAAGCGTTCCAGGATATGGAAGCGGCGCTGCGGGAAAACCGCATGACGCTGGAAGCCATTCGCGTTACCCAGTCCGACCGCGATCTGTTTAAACACCTGATCAGCGAAGCCACCAACTACGTGGCGGCGGACTATATGCGTCACGCCAACGAGAGGCGCATTCACCTGGATAAGGCGCTGGAGTATCGCCGCGATCTCTTCACCTCGCGTTCGCAGCTGGCGGCTGAGCAGTATAAGCACGTCGACATGGCGCGCGAACTGCAGGAGCATAACGGCGCGGAGGGCGATCTGGAAGCCGATTACCAGGCCGCCAGCGATCACCTGAACCTGGTGCAGACTGCGCTGCGTCAGCAGGAAAAAATCGAGCGCTACGAAGCGGATCTCGACGAGCTGCAGATCCGTCTGGAAGAGCAGAATGAAGTGGTGGCGGAAGCCGTCGATCGTCAGGAAGAGAACGAAGCCCGCGCTGAGGCCGCCGAGCTGGAAGTGGATGAGCTGAAAAGCCAGCTCGCCGACTATCAGCAGGCGCTCGATGTGCAGCAGACCCGCGCCATTCAGTATAACCAGGCGCTGCAGGCGCTGGAGCGCGCGAAGGCGCTGTGCCATCTGCCGGATCTGACCCCGGAGAGCGCCGACGAGTGGCTGGAAACCTTCCAGGCGAAAGAGCAGGAAGCGACGGAGAAAATGCTGTCGCTGGAACAGAAAATGAGCGTGGCGCAAACCGCGCACAGCCAGTTTGAACAGGCTTACCAGTTGGTGGCGGCGATTAACGGCCCGCTGGCGCGCAATGAAGCCTGGGACGTGGCGCGCGAATTGCTGCGCGACGGCGTGAACCAGCGCCACCAGGCCGAGCAGGCGCAGGGGCTGCGCAGCCGCCTCAACGAGCTTGAACAGCGCCTGCGAGAGCAGCAGGACGCTGAGCGTCAGCTGGCCGAGTTCTGCAAACGCCAGGGTAAACGCTACGATATCGACGATCTGGAAACGCTGCATCAGGAGCTGGAAGCGCGCATCGCGTCGCTGGCCGACAGCGTCTCCAATGCTCAGGAGCAGCGCATGGCGCTGCGTCAGGAGCTGGAGCAACTGCAGTCGCGTACCCAGACGCTGATGCGCCGGGCGCCGGTCTGGCTGGCGGCGCAGAACAGCCTTAACCAGCTGTGCGAGCAAAGCGGCGAGCAGTTTGCGTCCGGCCAGGAGGTCACCGAATACCTGCAGCAGCTGCTGGAGCGTGAACGAGAGGCTATCGTTGAACGTGACGAGGTCGGCGCCCGCAAGCGCGCCATCGACGAAGAAATCGAGCGTCTCAGCCAGCCGGGCGGTTCGGAAGATCCGCGCCTCAACGCCCTGGCGGAACGGTTCGGCGGCGTTCTGCTGTCCGAGATCTACGATGATGTTAGCCTGGACGATGCGCCGTACTTCTCCGCGCTGTACGGTCCGTCGCGCCATGCGATCGTGGTACCGGATCTGTCGCGGGTAGCCGAGCAGCTTGAGGGACTGGAAGATTGCCCGGAAGACCTGTATCTGATCGAAGGCGATCCGCAATCCTTTGACGACAGCGTATTCAGCGTCGACGAGCTGGAAAAAGCGGTGGTGGTGAAGATTGCCGATCGCCAGTGGCGTTATTCGCGCTTCCCGTCGCTGCCGCTGTTTGGCCGCGCGGCACGTGAAAACCGCATTGAAACCCTGCATGCCGAGCGTGAATCGCTGTCAGAACGTTTTGCGACCCTGTCGTTCGATGTGCAGAAAACCCAGCGCCTGCACCAGGCCTTCAGCCGCTTTATCGGCAGCCATCTGGCGGTGGCTTTCGAGGACGATCCGGAAGAAGAGATCCGCAAACTCAACAGCCGCCGCGGCGAGCTGGAGCGTGCGCTGAGCGCCCATGAAAGCGATAACCAACAGAACCGTGTGCAGTACGAGCAGGCGAAAGAGGGCGTGTCGGCGCTCAACCGCCTGCTGCCGCGCCTGAACCTGCTGGCGGATGATACGCTGGCCGACCGCGTGGACGAGATCCAGGAACGTCTGGACGAAGCGCAGGAGGCCGCGCGCTTTATTCAGCAGCACGGTAACCAGCTGGCGAAGCTGGAGCCTATTGTTTCGGTGCTGCAGAGCGATCCGGAGCAGTTTGAGCAGCTGAAAGAAGATTACGCCTATGCCCAGCAAACCCAGCGCGATGCGCGTCAGCAGGCTTTTGCCCTGGCGGAAGTTGTGCAGCGCAGGGCCCACTTCAGCTACTCCGATTCGGCGGAAATGCTCAGCGGCAACAGCGATCTCAACGAGAAGCTGCGCCAGCGTCTGGAGCAGGCGGAGTCCGAACGCAGCCGCGCGCGCGACGCGATGCGTGCCCATGCGGCGCAGCTTAGTCAGTACAATCAGGTGCTGGCCTCGCTGAAGAGCTCGTATGACACCAAGAAAGAGCTGCTCAACGATCTGTATAAAGAGTTGCAGGACATTGGCGTGCGCGCCGACGCCGGCGCGGAAGAGCGTGCTCGCGCGCGTCGCGATGAGCTGCACATGCAGCTGAGCAATAACCGCTCCCGACGCAATCAGCTGGAGAAAGCGTTGACCTTCTGCGAAGCGGAAATGGACAACCTGACCCGTAAACTGCGCAAGCTGGAGCGCGATTACTGCGAAATGCGCGAGCAGGTGGTGACCGCCAAGGCGGGCTGGTGCGCGGTGATGCGTCTGGTGAAAGATAACGGCGTCGAACGTCGTCTGCATCGCCGCGAGCTGGCCTATCTCTCCGCCGATGAGCTGCGCTCAATGTCGGATAAGGCGCTGGGGGCGCTGCGTCTGGCGGTCGCCGATAACGAACACCTGCGTGACGTGCTGCGTATCTCGGAAGATCCGAAACGTCCGGAGCGCAAAATTCAGTTCTTCGTTGCCGTGTACCAGCATCTGCGGGAGCGTATTCGTCAGGATATTATTCGCACCGATGATCCGGTGGAAGCGATCGAGCAGATGGAGATCGAGCTCAGCCGCCTGACCGAAGAGCTGACCAACCGTGAACAGAAGCTGGCGATCAGTTCCCGCAGCGTGGCCAACATTATTCGCAAAACCATTCAGCGCGAGCAGAACCGTATCCGGATGCTCAACCAGGGTCTGCAGAGTGTCTCCTTCGGCCAGGTCAACAGCGTGCGTCTGAACGTCAATGTGCGTGAGACCCACTCGATGCTGCTCGACGTGCTCTCCGAGCAGCATGAGCAGCACCAGGATCTGTTTAACAGCAATCGTCTGACCTTCTCTGAGGCGCTGGCCAAGCTCTATCAGCGTCTCAACCCACAGATCGACATGGGGCAGCGTACGCCGCAAACCATCGGTGAAGAGCTGCTCGACTACCGCAACTATCTGGAGATGGAAGTGGAAGTTAACCGCGGCTCCGACGGCTGGCTGCGCGCGGAGTCCGGCGCGCTGTCTACCGGGGAAGCTATCGGTACCGGGATGTCGATTCTGGTGATGGTGGTGCAGAGTTGGGAAGATGAATCCCGTCGCCTGCGCGGCAAGGATATCTCGCCTTGCCGTCTGCTGTTCCTCGATGAAGCGGCGCGTCTCGACGCCCGCTCCATCGCCACCCTGTTCGAGCTGTGCGAACGTCTGGAGATGCAGCTGATTATCGCAGCGCCGGAGAACATCAGTCCGGAAAAAGGCACTACCTATAAACTGGTGCGTAAGGTGTTCAATAATCACGAACATGTGCACGTCGTGGGGCTGCGCGGGTTTGCTGCGCCGCTGCCGGAAGCGCTGCCGGGAACGGCCGACGCCTCGTGACGATGCAGCTCACTACTGGCGGGTAAGCGCTGAAAAGGGCAACGTTAAGTTGCCCTTTTTGCTATCCAGCTTGCTATGCCAGGGTGGTATAATCTTTAAGCTTCTTTACATTAGGTAAGGCAAAAGCCTTTTCGTCTTTATATACTGTGTTAAAGCCCACGAATTTGTGGGCGGCAATGTGTGACAACAGGGGGCAAGGGATGTTGCTTAAGAAACGGTATGGTCGTCCATTGTCAGCGCTCAGTCTGAGCCTGGCAATGGCATTTGCTCCGCTGTTCAATGTCCAGGCCGCAGAGCCTGAAGTCGTACCAGGTGATAGCTCCGCTACGCCTGGAGAGCTTTCCGTCGCGCTGTCGCAAAGCGACGGGCAATCGCCGGCGGTCGCAAAGCTGGCCGGTGAGCAGCCGCTGTCGATGGAAGCCGCGGCGAACAGTCGCGCCCAGATCGAAGCGCTATTGCCGGCTGGCTACAAACCCGTCTTTATGAATCCGCTGGTCTCGCTATACGCCGCCAGGGATATGAAACCGATGTGGGAAAACCGCGAGGCGGTGCAGGCGTTCCAGCAGCAGCTGGCGGAGATCGCCATCGCCGGTTTTCAGCCGCAGTTTACCACCTGGGTCAGTCTGCTGACCGATCCTGCCGTCAGCGGCATGGCGCGCGATGTGGTGTTGTCTGATGCCATGATGGGCTATCTGCACTTTATCAGCGGCATCCCCACCCAGGGGACCCGCTGGTTATATAGCTCGACACCGTACAAGATGGCGACCCCGCCGCTGTCGGTGATTAACCAGTGGCAGCTGGCGCTGGATAATGGCTCCCTGCCGGCGTTTATCGCCGGCCTGGCGCCGCGTCATCCGCAGTATGAGGCCATGCACCAGTCGCTGCTGGCGCTGGTGGCTGATTCACGTCCATGGCCGCAGATGACCGGCAGCGGCTCGCTGCGCCCGGGAGAATGGAGCAATGATATCGGCGCGCTGCGCGAGATCCTCCAGCGTACTGGGATGCTGGAAAATTCCGCCAATATCGTTCTGCCCGGCGACGTGGTGAGTCCTTCGGCGAAGAAAAAGAGCAAGCCCGCGGCGCGCGGTGTGTACGATCGCCAGCTGGTGGAGGGCGTTAAGCGCTTTCAGGCCATGCAGGGGCTGGGGGCGGATGGGGTCATCGGCCAATCCACCCGTGACTGGCTCAATGTCTCATCGGCGCAGCGCGCTGGCGTGCTGGCGCTGAACATTCAGCGTCTACGTCTGCTGCCAGGCAAACTATCGACCGGTATCATGGTGAATATTCCCGCGTTTTCGCTGGTCTATTACCAGGACGGCAGTCAGGTGCTGGCCTCGCGGGTGATCGTCGGACGTCCGGACCGCAAGACGCCGATGATGAGCAGCGCGCTGAACAACGTAGTGGTCAATCCGCCGTGGAACGTACCGCCCACCCTGGCGCGCAAAGATATTCTGCCGAAGGTGCGTAATAATCCTGGCTATCTGGAGCAGCATGGCTACACCGTGATGCGCGGCTGGAACAGTAAAGAGACCATCGATCCTTACCGGGTTGACTGGTCAACCATCACCGAGAACAATTTACCGTTCCGTTTTCAGCAGGCGCCTGGGGCACGTAATTCACTGGGGCGTTACAAGTTTAATATGCCGAGTTCGGATGCTATCTATCTGCACGATACGCCGAACCATAATCTGTTTCAGAAGGATGTCCGTGCGCTCAGTTCCGGCTGCGTCAGGGTGAATAAAGCCTCGGAGCTGGCCAATATGCTGCTGCAGGACGCGGGCTGGAATGACACGCGCATTTCCGACGCCCTGAAGCAGGGGGATACGCGCTATGTCAATATTCGGCAAAATATACCGGTGAATTTATATTACTTAACGGCGTTTGTGGACGCTGATGGACGTACACAATATCGAACAGATATTTACAATTACGATATCACCGCGCGATCCAGCGCACAAATTCTGACGAAAGCGGAACAATTAATCAGGTAAATGAAGTAGTTCAATGGATTTTGTTGTCCTAGCACTGGGTAAAAAAGGGCGCAGCACCTCTGCAGCGCCCGATTTTCCTGGGGTGAGGCTGCCTTGACGTTGGCAATAATGCCCGGTAAGGTGCCTTTCGTGCGCCAGAAGTGCATATACATATCATTCCGCTCAATGCGTAGCGCGGTTAGCGCGAACGTTCTCCTTTGCCGGGCAACATCTCGGTCGTGGCGAGCGATAGCGAGCTGATCCTGGCATCGCGCAAAGCGGAAAAAGTATATAACGATTCATTGACTGTAGACCTGATTATCATGGACAAATTTGACGCTAATCGCCGCAGATTGCTGGCGTTGGGTGGCGCTGCGCTGGGTGCTGCCGCCATTCTCCCTGCGCCGGCATTTGCCACCCTCTCGACCCCCCGTCCGCGTATTTTGACGCTGAATAACCTGCATACCGGTGAATCGCTCAGGGCGGAGTTTTTCGATGGCAGAGGCTATATTCAGGATGAATTAGCAAGACTTAACCATTTTTTCCGTGACTATCGCGCGAATAAAATTAAGTCCATCGATCCAAATCTGTTCGATCATCTTTATCGGTTGCAGGGACTACTTGGCACCAACAAACCTGTCCAGCTTATCTCTGGCTATCGTTCCCTCGATACCAACGATGAGCTTCGCGCACGAAGCCGTGGTGTAGCGAAACACAGCTATCACACCAAGGGGCAGGCGATGGATTTCCATATTGAAGGTATTTCGTTAAGCAATATTCGCAAAGCGGCGTTATCTATGCGCGCAGGTGGTGTAGGATATTACCCACGTAGTAACTTTGTGCATATTGATACCGGTCCCGTAAGGCACTGGTAACGAAAGGAGCGTCATGAACTATCGTATTATTCCGGTTACCGCGTTCGCGCAGAACTGTTCTCTTATCTGGTGCGGGCAAACCCGGCTGGCGGCGCTGGTCGATCCTGGCGGCGATGCTGAACGTATCAAAGCGGTGGTGGCGGAGGCTGGCGTCACGCTGATGCAGATCCTGCTGACGCATGGCCACCTCGATCACGTTGGCGCCGCGGCTGAACTGGCGCAGCATTATGGCGTACCGGTTATTGGTCCGGAAAAAGAGGATGAGTTCTGGCTGGAAGGATTACCGGCGCAAAGCCGGATGTTCGGCCTGGAGGATTGCCAACCGCTGCGTCCGGATCGCTGGCTCAATGAAGGCGATGTGGTCAATGTGGGGAATGTGGCGCTGCAGGTGCTGCACTGCCCGGGCCATACGCCGGGCCATGTGGTCTTTTTTGATGACGCCTCCCGACTGCTGATCTCCGGAGACGTGATTTTCAAAGGCGGGGTGGGACGCAGCGATTTTCCGCGCGGCGACCATGGGCAGCTGATTGCGGCTATCAAGGAAAAGCTGTTGCCGCTGGGCGATGATGTGACCTTTATTCCCGGCCATGGTCCGCTGTCGACGCTGGGTGAGGAACGCCGTAATAACCCGTTTCTGCAGGATGAGATGCCGGTCTGGTAACAGACATGACGCGAACACATAAAAAAGGCCGCATTCGCGGCCTTTTTCTTTATACCGAATACTATCGCTTACAGTACGGCGACGATGGCTTCGCACAGCGGCGCCATATTGTCAGGCGTCATCCCGGCCACGTTGATACGTCCGGAAGCGACCGCATAGATGGCGAACTCTTCACGCAGGCGCAGCACCTGCTCTTTAGTCAGGCCGCTGAATGAGAACATGCCGTTCTGCTGGCTGATAAAGCTGAAGTCGCGGCTCGCGCCTTTCTCCTGCAGGGTATTGACGAACAGCAGACGCATACGCTGGATGCGCTGGCGCATATCGGTCAGTTCCTGCTCCCAGATTGCCCGTAGCGCATCGTTGCTCAGAATGGTGGCGACCACGGAGGCGCCATGCGCAGGCGGGTTGGAGTAGTTGGCGCGGATCACCGACTTCATCTGACTGAAGGCGCGGTCTACAGTCTCCTGATCCGCGGCGACCAGAGTGCAGGCGCCGACGCGCTCGTTGTACAGGCCAAAGTTTTTCGAGTAGGAGCTGGCGACCAGCAGCTCTTTATGTAGAGCAGCAAAAGCGCGTAGCCCTTCAGCATCTTCTTCCAGACCGCGGGCGAAGCCCTGGTAGGCGAAATCGAACAGCGGTAGCCAGCCTTTTTCCACCGACAGCTGCGCCAGTTGCTGCCACTGATCGAGCGTCGGATCGATACCGGTCGGGTTGTGGCAGCAGCCGTGGAACAGTACCACGTCGCCCGCCTGGGCTTCGTTCAGGCTGGCCAGCAGACCATCAAAGTCCAGCGCGTGGTTAGCCGCGTCGTAGTATGCGTATTCGCGCACTTCCAGCCCGGCAGAGGTGAATACGCTTTTATGGTTCGGCCAGCTCGGATTACTTACCCACACACGTTTCACGTCGGTGTTTTTGGCGAGGAAGTCTGCGGCGACACGCAGCGCACCGGTACCGCCCGGTGTCTGCGCGGTGCGGGCGCGTTTATCAGCGATAATCGCATTGCCTTTACCGAACAGCAGCTCCTGGGTGCAGCGACCAAATTCAGGAATACCATCGATGCCCAGATAGTTTTTAGTCGTTTCATTTTCCAGCAGATACTGCTCTGCTTTTTTGACGCTGGTCAGAACGGGCGTTTTACCGGTTTCATCCTTGTAAACACCAATTCCGAGGTTAATTTTTTCAGGGCGGTCATCGGCACGAAACAGATCGGCCAGACCTAAAATCGGGTCGGCTGGGGCGGCGGTAATGTTCTCAAACATGACGAGGTTCCATTGTGATTACTGAAGGGAAATCCGCTATCAGGTTAACGGGAGAATAACGAATTGCCAACCGTTTGCGACAAAAAGCGCGAAGGTTTTCGAAAGAGACGATCTTTGTCTCACGAATACAGAAAAGCAGGACCGAAGTCCTGCTTTGAAGGCATATCACGAAGGGGTGTACTGCAGATTAGAACTGGTAAACGATACCCACGGCCGCCTGGTCGTCAGTGGCGACACCAGCCGCTTTGGTGTAATCGTTGTCGTCCAGCTGGTTGAATTTATACGCAGCGTAGACGTTCATGTTCTTGTTAAAGTAGTACCAGGTACCCACTTCGATGTATTTAACCAGATCCGCATCGCCGCCGGAGAAGCCAGCACGCGACTGCAGGTCCTTGCCTTTGGTCTGTACGTAGCCGATGGACGGACGCAGGCCGAAGTCAAACTGATACTGTACAACTGCTTCAAAGTTCTGAGTTTTACCGGCGAAGTGGTTATCTTCTTCCGGAGTCATGTTGTAAGTCTGGGAGTACATGACGGCCGCATAGATGTTGTTAGCGTCATATTTTGCAGAGGTCGCCCAGGCTTCGGCTTTGTCGCCATTGCCGTCAGCTTTCTGATCGACGCTACGGTTAGAGCTGGAGTAGCCTGCAGACAGTGCGATACCGTTGTCGAACGCGTAGGTGGCTGCGGTGCTGAAGCCGTCGCCATTCTGCTTGCGAATCGCACGGTCATGGTCGTTTTTACCCTGGTACTGCAGCGCGAAGCTCAGACCGTCAACCAGACCGAAGAAGTCGGAGTTACGGTAGGTTGCGACGCCGTTGGTACGACCGGTCATGTAGTTGTCGGTATAGTTCCAGCCGTCACCGCCCCATTCAACCAGCATATCGGTTGCCGCTTCGACGTCGTAGATCGCGCCGTAGTTACGGCCATAGTCGAATGAACCGTATTCGCCCGCTTTCAGGCCCGCGAACGCCAGACGGGTTTTTGTGGTCTGGGAACCTTCAACATTGGACGCGTCCATGTTGTATTCCCACTGGCCGTAGCCGATCAGCTGATCGTTGATCTGAGTTTCGCCTTTCAGGCCGATACGGGCATAGGTGGTATCGTCGCTACTGGTGTCGCCATTGGTGGTCCAGACGTGCTCGCCGACCATTTTTCCATAGAAGTCCAGTTTGTTGCCGTTTTTGTTATAGATTTCTGCAGCGTTGGCTGCACCGGCTACCAGCAGGGCAGGGATCACCACTGCCAGAATATTGCGCTTCATCATTATTTATTACCCTCATTAATATTTTTTATATGAACACGTGCCACTGCCGTCAATAAGTTCTGTCAATAAAAACTTACAGAACCATTGATGAGAGTTTGGTGTCTGAAGGCATCTTTCCATCCGCGACAACGTTTCGCTAGCCGGAAAATGCTACGAATATCTCATATGAGTAACAAAACGAAAAATCATGTAACTAAATGTGTATTTAACGGAACTTTGTGAACTTAATCAAAATTCCGTTCCACCGGATAAGGGAAAACGCGATTGCTTATCTATCTATATGAATTATTTATGATTAATTTGGCTAAGCGGCAATTCGTTCATTTTGTGTATTGAATTCGTATTCTTTTTATTCAGTCTCTGTCTTTGCAAGATGTGCGGGTAAAGGTCAAAAAATGAGCAAATTTATCAGCGGTTTTGCTCAGTTATGAACATAAAGTGCGATCTGCATCACCAGGATGCACCGAAACAGTGCGTAACATAATTGTGATTTCCAGGTCTTGATGTTTAAGGTTGTTGAATTTTACTAACAGTAATTGACATAAAAAAAGGCCAGCTTGCGCTGGCCTTTCAGATTGATGTCAGAAAAATTTAGAATGTCGCGTTGCGCGGCGTCCGCGGGAACGGAATAACATCGCGGACGTTCTGCACGCCGGTGACGTAAGCGATGAGGCGTTCGAAGCCCAGACCGAAGCCGGAATGCGGCACGGTGCCGTAGCGACGCAGGTCGCGATACCACCAGTAGTCTTCTTTGTTAAGCCCCATCTCTGCCATACGCGCGTCAAGCACGTCGAGACGCTCTTCACGCTGGGAACCCCCGATAATCTCGCCGATGCCCGGCGCCAGAACGTCCATTGCCGCGACGGTTTTACCGTCTTCGTTAAGGCGCATATAGAACGCTTTAATGTCTTTCGGGTAGTTTTTCACCACCACCGGCGCTTTGAAGTGCTCTTCGGCCAGGTAACGTTCGTGCTCAGAGGAGAGATCCACGCCCCAGTACACCGGGTTCTCGAACTGTTTGCCGCAGTTTTCCAGAATGGTGACGGCGTCGGTGTAATCCACCTGGGCAAAATCAGCGGTGATAAAGCGCTGCAGACGGTCGATAGCGTCTTTATCCACGCGCTCGGCGAAGAACTGCATGTCGTCCGCACGCTCTTCCAGTACCGCTTTGAAGACGTACTTGAGCATCGCTTCCGCCAGGCCGGCAACGTCGTTCAGGTTGGCGAAGGCCACTTCCGGCTCCAGCATCCAGAATTCCGCCAGGTGGCGGCTGGTGTTGGAGTTCTCGGCGCGGAAGGTCGGGCCGAAGGTATAAATCTTCGACAGCGCACAGGCGTAGGTCTCGCCGTTCAGCTGGCCGGAAACGGTCAGGAACGACTCTTTACCGAAGAAGTCTTTGTCGAAATCGACTTTGCCCTGATCGTTACGCGGCAGGTTTTCCAGATCCAGCGTCGACACGCGGAACATTTCGCCGGCGCCTTCGGTATCGGAGGCGGTGATCAGCGGGGTGGAAACCCAGAAGAAGCCCTGTTCGTTGAAGAAGCGGTGCAGCGCCTGCGCCAGGGTGTGACGCACGCGGGCTACCGCGCCAATCAGGTTGGTGCGCGGACGCAGGTGCGCTACTTCACGCAGATACTCGATGCTGTGGCGCTTGGCCGCCATCGGGTAGGTGTCCGGGTCTTCTACCCAGCCGGTCACTTCCACGCTGGTCGCCTGGATCTCAAAGCTTTGACCTTGACCCTGAGAAGCTACGACTTTACCGGTGACAATCACCGAGCAGCCGGTGGTCAGACGCAGCACTTCCTGATTGTAATTGGGCAGAGAATTATTAATAACGGCCTGTACAGGATCAAAGCAGGAACCGTCATAGACGGCGAGGAAAGAAAAGCCAGCTTTAGAATCTCGGCGGGTACGCACCCATCCGCGGACCGTGACTTCGCTGTCAACGGCAACGCGGCCCTGGAGTACGTCGGCTACAGGCACAACGCTCATAATAATCTCTCTATGTAGTCCAATAAAAAAGTCTCTTCCCCCAACAGCGGGGGGATATCTATGTTACCTGTCATCTTCCATCAGACAAGTAGATTTCGCACAGGGAAGGGTGGATTTCGGAAATAAATACACCTCCGGGGCGTTCTTTGGCTCCCCATGTCGACTTTTACACGACTTACTCGATAATGACCGTCATTTCCTGCTTCGCATTTTGCATCGACACGATGGTCCGGAAAGACTTGATATTTCCCGAGGCAAAAAAGAGTTCACGGGTTAGCGCTTCGTATTCCGCCATATCACGGACGTTGATCACGAGCAGGAAATCGAAGTCGCCAGTGACATAGTAGACCTGCTGCACTTGCGGACAGGTTACGAAACGCTGTTTATCCTCCTCAAGCAGATCGAGACGTTCATTCTCAATGGTCACCTGCACCATAATGGTGATTGGTCTTCCCACTTTACTGGCGTCCACTAAGCTAACACTGCCTTTAATCACTCCTGCATCCTCCAGTGCAGCGATACGCCGATTGACTGCCGAAGGAGACAGGCTGATCCGATCGGCGATCTCCCGTTGCGACAAGCGATTATTACGCTGCAAGAGCGTAAGAATTTTTTTATCCCATGCGTCAAGTTTCATCATATATCTCGTCCTGCAAGCCTGTGATCAACCTCACTAATGCAACGTTGTTGCGTGAGAATGATAAAACAGAGTGAAAATTGCGGCGCGATGGGCAACTTTGCGCCAATTAACCGCCGGGCGCAGTGTACCATCACAGGCAGTGGGAAAGCGGTATATCGCGACAAAAAGCCTCTCACATTCTGACTTAACCAATTTAAAGCGACCGTCCTGTCTCAGGCCGCACGGATCCGTGCACCCGTTGTTTAGGCGGAATGGTCGCAAATAACGTTATCGTCGCAGGACGATATGAAAATAGAGGTGCCTGAATAGTGGACACAATTAAATTTCAACTTAACGCCCGGCGGCAGCCCTATGGCCAGGGAGCAGACTTGAGTCTGCTGAATGAAAGCGTGGGGAACGAAGTGCTGGCATTCCATCAAAAATTTCCTGATTACCGGGTCACGCCGCTGCGTAAGCTGGAATTTTTAAGCCAGCGGCTGGGGCTGGGATCGATCCATATAAAAGATGAAGCGCAGCGATTCGGTTTGAATGCGTTTAAAGGATTAGGCGGATCTTATGCGATGGGGAAATATCTCGCCGCTCTGCTTGAGCGAGATATTAATACGTTGAGCTTTGCCGAGCTTAATTCACCAGTGATTAAGGCGCGTATCAAGGACATCGTATTTGTGACTGCTACCGACGGTAACCACGGACGTGGCGTGGCGTGGGCGGCTGAGCAGCTTGGGCTGCGTGCGGTGGTGTATATGCCAAAGGGCTCGTCGCCGGTACGCGCGCAGAATATTCGCCGGCATGGCGCCGAATGCACGATTACTGAACTGAACTACGACGACACAGTTCGGCTGGCGGCCAAAACCGCGCGCGAGCAGGGATGGGTTCTACTCCAGGATACCGCCTGGCAGGGCTACGAGCAGATCCCCACATGGATCATGCAAGGCTATATGACCCTCGCTGTTGAAATCTGGCAGCAGCTGGCAGAAAGCGGAGCGTCGATGCCGACGCATCTGTTTTTACAAGCCGGGGTCGGGTCGTTTGCCGGTAGCATCATGGGATATTTCATCGAAAAGATGCAGCAGCAGGCTCCCACCATCATCATCGTTGAGCCGCACAAGGCGAACTGCCTGTTTCGCTCGGCAACCATTAATGACGGACTGCCGCACAGCGTCGGCGGGGATATGTCAACCCTGATGGCCGGGCTTGCCTGTGGTGAACCTAATATCACCAGCTGGCCAATGCTCCGCGACCATGCCACCTGTTTTATTTCCGCCGACGATTGTCTGGCGGCCAACGGCATGCGCCTGTTGGCCGCTCCGCGACCAGGTACTGACGAACCTTTTGTCTCCGGGGAATCCGGCGCTATTGGCACAGGAGTGCTTTATGCGCTGATGACTCAACCGGCGTATCGCGAGCTTGCCGAATCGCTGCGCCTGAATGCCGATGCACAGGTTCTGTTAATCAGCACGGAAGGAGATACATCACCCGATGTCTATGAAGACATCGTCTGGTTTGGCCGTAATGGTTGAGCGCTATCGACAATAACAAGGGGGCCATCTTACCTACCCTACAAGCCCTCGGTATGACAAGCGTTCTGACTCATAACGAAAACATACGCGCTTTCGCGTCATGCATAGAGAGAACCTGACCGATGAATACTGAAAATATAATTATCAATAAAGGATATTCCGATCCCGCAAAGTGGCATAGCGAAGATACCGTTTGGGTCCTTGGCCTGTTCGGTACCGCCATTGGCGCCGGGGTGCTGTTTCTGCCGATTAATGCCGGAATTGGCGGCTTCTGGCCGCTGCTGATTGTTTTTGTCCTCGCTTTTCCTATTACTTATCTGGCTCACCGCGGTCTGGCGAGATTCATTTACTCTTCCAATACGCCGGAAAGCAGTATTACCGATGTTATTGGCGAGCATTTTGGCGCGCTGGCGGGAAAAGTATTTACCGTCATCTATTTCTTCGCCGTCTATACCATTCTGATTATGTATGCGGTGGCTATCACCAACACCGCGCAGAGCTTTATCACCCACCAGTTGGCAATGGCCGAGCCTCCCCGGTCGCTGGTGGCCATCGTTCTGATCCTCGGGCTGATGTTTATCGTCCGTTTCGGACAGCGTTTGATAATGCGGGTGATGAGCACCCTGGTTTATCCCTTCATCATCTCGCTTATTTTTATGGCACTTTTTCTGATTCCGCACTGGAACGGCGCAATTTTGCAAACCGTAAGCTTCAGCGCCACGGGCGATACGCAGGGGATCATATTATCCCTGTGGATGACCTTCCCGGTACTGGTGATGTCGTTTAACCACTATCCCATCATTTCGCCGATGGTGGTGCGCCAGAAGCAGCGTTACGGTCTGGCGCTCGCTGAGGGTAAATGTGCGCAGATCCAGCGCTACGGTATCCTGCTCATGACGGTGGTGGTGCTGTTTTTTGTTCTCAGCTGCGTGTTAAGCCTGTCGCCGCAGCAACTGGCGGAAGCCAAAGCCCAGAATCTGTCGATTTTGTCCTATCTGGCCAATCAGTACGATACACCGATTATTGCCTGGCTATCGCCGATTATCGCCTTTGTCGCTATTACTAAATCATTTCTTGGCCACTACATCGGCGCCTATGAATCGCTGCGCGACCTGATTCTGGAGGCCGCCGCCGCACGCGGTAAAAAACCTGGTATTCGCCTCGTCGACGCGGTCATCCTGGTGTTTATGGTGCTTACCTGCTGGTTCGCCGCGTACAAGAACCCCAGTATCCTCGGTATTATCGAATGCATCAGCGGTCCCACCGGGGCGGCAATTCTGCTGCTGTTGCCTATGTACGCCATTCATAAATTACCGGTGCTTGCCCCCTGGCGCGGTAAAGCGAGCAACGTTTTCGTCACCCTGATCGGTCTTATCACCGTATCTGCCATTTTTTACGGCATGTTCCAATAACCACCATTATTAGCGAGATGTTATATGAGTCATTATCTGCAGATTAACGGCCAACGGCTTATCGATTCCCTGTATGCACTTGGCGAACATGGTGCGCTGCCAGGCGGCGGTGTATGCCGCCTGGCAGCGACTGCCGAAGATAAAGCCGGCAGGGACTTTGTTGTAGCCCGCATGAAGGCGCTGGGCCTGAGCGTGTCAATTGATGCTATCGGCAATGTCACCGGCGTTTATCACGGCGAGGAGACGTTGCCGATGGTGATGATGGGGTCACATATCGATACCGTCGCCACAGGTGGGTTATACGATGGCAACTACGGCGTTATGGCCGGCCTTGAGGTGATTGCCACCCTCCAGGATGCCGGGATCCGCACCCGACGACCGTTGGCGGTAACCTTCTTTACTAACGAGGAGGGGGTGCGATTTCAGCCCGATATGATGGGCAGCGTGGTGTTTGCCGGCGAGTATCCGTTGGCGCAGGCGCTCGCGGCAAAAGATCTCGACGGTATCACGCTCGATGAAGCGCTGCGTAACATTGGTTATAAAGGCGAACGTCAGCCGGGAGATATGGCGGTAGATAGCTACGTTGAGCTGCATATCGAACAGGGACCAATTCTTGATAAAGAGCAGATTGATATTGGCGTGGTTACCGGCGTACAGGGTATTTCGTGGCAGGAATTTACCCTGAGAGGCGTATCGAATCATGCGGGTACTACCCCAATGTCCATGAGACGTGATGCCGGGCTGGCGGCTGCGAAAATCGCTGTTTTTGCCCGTGAGCTGGCGCTAAGCCTTGGTGGTAATCAGGTAGCTACCGTTGGACATTTCAGCGTGAAGCCTAATCTGATCAACGTCATTCCCAACCATGTCGTCATGTCAGTGGATCTCCGCAATACCGATAATGCGATCTTATGTCTGGCGGAGCAGCAATTGGCCGAATTTGTCGCGAAAACGTCGCAGGAAGAGGGCGTGGAGATAACCAGCCGCTCACTGGTGCGCTTTAATCCGGTCATTTTTGCCGATGAGATCGTCAATGCGGTGGAAGCCGAGGCGGAGCGTCAGGCGCTCAGTTACCGACGTTTGCCAAGCGGCGCCGGACACGATGCACAATTTATGGCGTCGGTATGTCCCGCCGGGATGATTTTTGTCCCCTGCGTCGATGGCATTAGCCATAACGTCAAAGAACATAGCGCAGCCAAAGATCTGATTGCTGGCGCCAATGTGCTGCTGCAGGTGGTTTTACAGCGCGCCCAGCGTATGGACTAATGTTTACAGGAGCAGAGAATGAATCAGCAACAGCTAAAGCAGCAGCTTATCGCCTGGCGTCACTATTTGCATGCCCATCCGGAAAGCGCCTTCGAGGAGCAGAATACTTCACGGTTTATTGCCGAAAAGCTCGAAGCTATGGGCATTGAGGTGCACCGCGATATTGGCAAAACCGGGGTGGTGGGGAGATTGAAATGCGGCGACGGGAAGGGCGTTATCGCTATTCGTGCCGATATCGATGCCATTCAATTGACCGAACAGGGAGACTGGTCTTACCGCTCCATGACCGCCGAGCGGATGCACGGCTGCGGACATGATGGTCATACCTGCATTGCGCTGGGCGCGGCGCAGTTGCTATTGCAGCGGCAGAATTTTAACGGCACGGTCTGCTTTGTTTTTCAGCCTGCTGAGGAACCTGGCTATGGCGCCAGAGCGATGATGGACGATGGCGTTATTGAACGCTTTGGCATAGAGGAAATCTACGGTCTGCATAATATGCCGGGTATGAAAGCCGGGACTATCGCCACGCGAGTCGGTGGCATTATGGCCAGTGAAGATAACTTTATTATTCGTATTAAAGGGCAGGGAGCGCATGCGGCGCGGCCGCATATGGCGAAAGATCCGCTGGTCATTGCGGCGGAAATCATCCTGGCTTTGCAGACAATTGTTTCGCGAAATGTTGATCCGAACGTGCCAGCGGTCATTTCCTGTACTGAACTGCACACCGATGGCATCCGCAATGCGATTCCGACGCACGTCGAAATCAAAGGGGATACGCGCAGCTTTGCACCGGAGGTGCAGATGCTGCTCGAAGAACGAATGCGTACCATTAGCGAAGCGATTTGCGCGATGCACGGTGCGACGTGCCAGTTCAGCTATACCCATGAATTTGCGCCAACGGTGAACTGGCAGCAATGCGTTGATGTAGCGGTCACCGCTGCGATTAACGTGGTAGGGGCTGAGAAGGTGGACGGCAACGTCGCACAGATGATGATTTCGGAAGATTTTGGCGCTTTTCTGCAAAAAATCCCCGGCTGTTTCATCTTTTTAGGCAACGGCGATAGTTCAGATGCTCAGGGCAATACACCGTTGCATAATGCCTGCTACGACTTTAATGATGAGATATTGCTAACTGGCGCGGAGTATTTTGCCGAGGTCGTCAGAGCCCGTCTGCCGCAGGAGTGATATTGATTGGCCCGATAGCAGAATGCCGTCGGGCCATGTTTTTTAGCTTGCCTTTTTAATCGGCGGCAGGTCGAAAGCCTCGCGCAGGGCGCGGACGAAGGCCTTATCGTGGCAGATGGTTTTCCCCGGGCTGTCGGAGAGTTTCGCCACCGGCTTGCCATTACATTCCACCAGCTTAATCACGATATTGAGCGGTTTAACCTGCGGCAGATCGCAGGTTAAACGGGTGCCAATCCCAAAGCTGAGCTTCACCCGCGAGGCGAAGTGGCGGTACAGATCGACGGCTTTGGCCAGGTCGAGATTATCGGAGAAGACCAGCACTTTGCTCAGCGGATCGATACCCAGCTTCTGATAATGGGCGATAGCTTTTTCTCCCCATTCCACCGGGTCGCCGGAATCGTGGCGCAACCCCTGATAGCGGGTGGCGAATTCCGGACCGAAATCGCGCAGGAACGCATCCATAGTGATGCAGTCGGTCAGCGCGATGCCCAGCTGGTCGGGATACTCTTCCAGCCAGGCGGCAAGGGCCGCCCGCTGGCTGCTGGCAAGGCTGGGGCTGATCTGCTGGTGGGCCTGGAACCACTCATGGGCCTGGGTACCCATCGGGGTTAAATTCAGACGGCGCGCCAGATCGTAATTGCTGGTGCCGACAAACCATGGTTCCTGCTGCAGACGCCGCACAATACCTTCCTGCACCTCGCGTGAGAAACGACGGCGGGTGCCGAAGTCCATCAGACGGAAGGCGCTCATGTCGAGGTCAGCGGTCATGGTGGCGAAGTCGCCTAGCTTATGTTCCAGCGTGTTGAGCGCCTGATCGACGCCCATCTCTGGTGAACGATAGCGATGGACCAACTCGCTTATCACCGCCAGCAGCGGGACTTCCCACATGATGGCTTCCCGCCATGGGCCGGTAAGGCGAATGTTCAGCTTACCATTGTCATTGCTGACCGTGACCTGGCTCGGGTCATAGCGAAAATCGCGCAGCCAGTTGAGGTAATCCTGGCGAAAAAAGGGAAGGGTGGACAGCCAGCGATATTCATCATCCCGCAGCCTCAGGTCGCGCATGGACTCCACCTGCTCGCGGATCGCGTCGGCATAGATGCCGAGCAGGTCGTCTCCGCGGCAGCGAAACTCCGCCGCCACATGCACATCGCCGTAGCGGTGGAAGACAGCCTGCTGCATGTGCAGCTTATAGGCATCCGTATCAAGCAGCGAGTGCAGTACAGGAGAAGTGAATTGTGTCATGGTGCGCAGTAGCATCCTCTCACTGGAGCGTTCCATCGAAACCAACGCGGAAAATGGAGGCGGAGTATACCTTTATTACCCGACTCTGTCCCGCGATGGCGAGCAATGGTGACGCTAACGGTCATTTGCGAGGCCTAGTTTAATATATTGAACATGGATCACACCACAAGCTTTGCGTCGGGTCGAGGGCATTTCGTGCCGCGAGTGTTAACAAAATGTAGCGATTTCCGTGTTTCACGTTGAAAAGATGAAGATTCTGCATAGCGCGATTGACACAACAGGAATAGACTGGGACGACACTTTACCGAAGATGCTAAAGGTTTTTTATGACACAACAGCCCCAAGCCAAATACCGCCACGACTATCGTGCGCCGGAGTATCTGATTAGTGATATCGATTTGACCTTTGACCTGGATGCCGCAAAAACCGTTGTTACGGCCGAGAGCAAGGTCTCCCGCCACGCGGCTGCGTCTGATGTGCCATTGCGCCTGGACGGCGAAGATCTGACCCTGATCGCTCTGCAGGTGAACGGCCAGCCGTGGAGTGACTATAAAGAAGAAAACAATCAGCTGGTGATCGGCGGCCTGCCGGAGCATTTCACCCTGACCATCGTCAATGAGATCAGCCCGGCGGCGAACACCGCGCTGGAAGGCCTGTATCAGTCAGGCGAAGCGCTGTGCACCCAGTGCGAAGCGGAAGGTTTCCGCCATATCACCTGGTATCTGGACCGTCCGGATGTGCTGGCGCGCTTTACCACCAAAATTATCGCCGATAAAGCGAAATACCCGTTCCTGCTTTCCAACGGCAACCGTATGGCGGAAGGGGAGCTGGAGAACGGTCGTCACTGGGTACAGTGGCAGGATCCGTTCCCGAAGCCGTGCTATCTGTTTGCGCTGGTGGCCGGTGATTTTGACGTCCTGCGCGATTCATTCCGCACCCGCTCTGGCCGCGAAGTGGCGCTGGAGCTGTACGTCGATCGCGGCAACCTCGATCGCGCTCCCTGGGCGATGACCTCGCTGAAAAACTCTATGAAGTGGGATGAGGAGCGCTTTGGCCTCGAGTACGACCTCGATATCTATATGATTGTCGCCGTCGACTTCTTTAATATGGGTGCCATGGAGAACAAAGGACTCAACGTCTTTAACTCCAAATATGTTCTGGCCCGTACCGATACCGCCACCGATAAAGACTACCTCGATATTGAGCGCGTGATTGGTCATGAATATTTCCATAACTGGACCGGCAACCGCGTCACCTGTCGTGACTGGTTCCAGCTCAGCCTGAAAGAGGGGCTGACCGTGTTCCGCGATCAGGAGTTCAGTTCCGACCTCGGCTCACGGGCGGTGAACCGCATCAACAACGTGCGCACCATGCGCGGGCTGCAGTTTGCCGAAGACGCCAGCCCGATGGCGCACCCGATCCGTCCGGATATGGTTATCGAGATGAACAACTTCTACACCCTGACGGTCTATGAAAAGGGTGCCGAAGTGATCCGCATGTTGCACACCCTGCTGGGTGAAGAAAACTTCCAGAAAGGGATGCAGCTGTACTTTGAACGCCATGACGGCAGCGCCGCCACCTGCGACGATTTCGTGCAGGCGATGGAAGATGCCTCTAACGTCGACCTGTCGCACTTCCGCCTCTGGTACAGCCAGTCCGGTACGCCAATCGTCACCGTGCATGACGACTATAATCCGGAGACCGAGCAGTATACGTTGACCATCAGCCAGCGTACGCCGCCGACCGCCGAGCAGGCCGAGAAGCAGCCGCTGCATATCCCGTTTGCCATTGAGCTGTACGATAACGAGGGCAAGGTGATCCCCCTGCAGAAGGGCGGTCACCCGGTACACCCGGTGCTTAATGTGACCCAGGCCGAGCAGACTTTCGTCTTCGATAACGTTTATTTCCAGCCGGTGCCGGCGCTGCTGTGCGAATTTTCAGCGCCTGTGAAACTGGAATACAAGTGGAGCGATCAGCAGCTGACCTTCCTGATGCGTCACGCGCGGAATGATTTCTCGCGCTGGGATGCGGCGCAGAGCCTGCTGGCGACTTACATCAAGCTGAACGTCAACCGCCATCAGCAGGGGCAGCCGCTGTCGCTGCCGGTGCACGTAGCGGATGCCTTCCGCGCCATCCTGCTGGATGAGAAGATTGATCCGGCGCTGGCCGCTGAGATCTTAACCCTGCCGTCAGCCAACGAAATCGCCGAGATGTTCGCGATTATCGATCCGATCGCCATCGCCGCCGTGCGCGAAGCGCTCACCCGCACCCTGGCGAACGAACTGGCGGACGAATTCCTCGCGGTTTATAACGCCAATAAGCTCGACAGCTATCGGGTGGAGCACGCCGATATTGGTAAACGTGCTCTGCGCAATACCTGCCTGCGCTATCTGGCGTTTGCGGAACCGACGCTGGGCGATAAGCTGGTGGCGACGCAGTATCACCAGGCAGATAACATGACCGACGCGCTGGCCGCCCTGTCGGCGGCGGTTGCCGCTGAGTTGCCGTGCCGCGATGCGCTGATGCAGGAGTACGATGACAAATGGCATCAGGACGGTCTGGTGATGGATAAGTGGTTTATCCTGCAGTCCACCAGCCCGGCAGCCAACGTGGTGGAAACCGTGCGCGGTCTGCTGAACCACCGTTCGTTCAGCATGAGCAACCCGAACCGTGTGCGCTCGTTAATCGGCGCTTTCGCCAGCAGCAACCCGGCGGCGTTCCATGCTGAAGATGGCAGCGGCTATCAGTTCCTGGTGGAGATGCTGACCGAGCTTAACCAGCGTAACCCGCAGGTGGCGTCGCGCCTGATTGAGCCGTTGATTCGTCTGAAGCGTTATGATGAGAAGCGACAGGCGCTGATGCGCGCCGCGCTGGAGCAGCTGAAGGGGCTGGAGAATCTCTCTGGCGACCTGTTCGAGAAAATCAGTAAGGCGCTGGCGTAACGGTGGCAAAATCCCCGGTTGCGCTCTCGCTTACCGGGGCTACAGCGCTGTGCGATTTGGTAGCCCGGCCGAGCGAAGCGCGGGCCGGGGACGTTAGTTAGCCATGACTAAACAAACGCGGCGCACGCTCGCTGTCGCCGCGTTTCATCACCCGATCCAGTACTTCAGCCTCCAGCTCGGCCAGCTTCGCCGAACCGGTGCGCCGCGGTCGCGGGATATCCACGCTTAAATCGAGGCCAATCTTCTTCTCTTCAATTAACAGCACCCGATCGGCCATGGCCACCGCTTCACTGACGTCGTGCGTGACCAGCAGGACCGTAAAGCCATGCTCCTGCCACAGGGAGACGATCAGCTCCTGCATCTCCAGACGGGTGAGGGCATCCAGCGCCCCCAGCGGTTCGTCCAGCAGCAGCAGGCGCGGGCGATGGATCAGCGCGCGGGCCAGCGCAACGCGCTGCTTCTGCCCACCCGACAGCGCGGCCGGCCACTCCTGTGCGCGGCTTTCAAGTCCGACGCTGGCCAACGCCTGCAGGGCGGCGTCGCGCCAGGCGCCTTTTAACCCCAGCCCCACGTTATCAATCACTGTTTTCCACGGCAGCAGGCGCGCATCCTGAAACATCATCCGGGTGTCGTCCTGGATCGCCGCCAGGGGCGTCGCGCCAGCCAGCAGTTCGCCGGCGTTTGGTTTTTCCAGACCTGCCAGCAGGCGCAGCAGGGTACTTTTGCCGCCGCCGCTGCGGCCTACCACCGCCACAAACTGGCCGCTGGGAATATGCAGATCCAGCTCGTTAAGAATGGTGTTGTCGCCATAGCGTTTCGTCACCCCGTTCAGCAGCAGCGGGATACCTGGGTTGAGACGGGCAGTGTTCATGCGTTAGCCTCCTGAAGATGATACGCCGGATTCCAGCGCAGCCAGAGCCGTTCCAGCAGCTGGGCGCAGACGTCGGCCAGTTTGCCAAGGATGGCGTAAAGGATGATCGCCACTACCACCACGTCGGTTTGCAGAAATTCACGCGCGTTCATCGCCAGATAACCGATGCCGGCATTCGCCGAGATAGTTTCGGCGACAATAAGCGTCAGCCACATCAGACCAAGGGCAAAACGCACGCCGACCATAACTGAGGGCAGGGCGCCGGGTAATATCACGTGACGGAACAGGGCGAAGCCGGATAAGCCATAGCTGCGCGCCATCTCAACCAGCCCACGGTCAATATTGCGGATCCCGTGCCAGGTGTTGATATAGATCGGGAACAGGGTGCCCAGCGAGACAAGGAAGATCTTGGCGGTCTCATCGATGCCGAACCACAAGATCACCAGCGGGATCAGCGCCAGATGCGGGACATTGCGCAGCATCTGGATCGAGGTATCCAGCAGACGCTCGCCCCAGCGAGACAGGCCGCTGATCAGGCCGAGTATTAGCCCGATCGAGCCGCCGATGGCGAAGCCGACCAGCGCCCGCCATGAGCTGATGGCCAGATGCTGCCACAGCTCACCGCTGGCCGAGAGGGTCCAGAACGCTTTCAATACCCCCTCCGGCGAGGGCAGCACCCGCGTCGACAGCCAGCCGACGGACGAGGCCAGCTGCCAGACAATGACCGTCCCTACCGGCAGCAGCCAGGGGGCGAGGCGTAACAACAGGGGATGGGTTGATTTTGCCATCACGGTCTCCTCAGCTTTGCGCTACTTTACGCGGAATAAACTCGTTGGCGACCGCTTCCCCCTGCAGGCGCAGGCTTTGCGGCTGCGGGATGGACGGCACCGCGACGTCAAGCAGGGGGAACAGAAGCTCTCCGACCCGGTACGCCTCTTCCAGATGCGGATAGCCGGAAAAGATAAAGCTATCGATACCCAGCGCGGCGTATTCATTGATCCGTTCGGCAACGGTGGCGGCATCGCCCACCAGCGCGGTCCCGGCGCCGCCGCGCGCTAAACCCACGCCAGCCCACAGGTTGGGGCTGATTTCCAGCTTATCGCGTCGCCCGTTGTGCAGGGCCGCCATCCTTTGCTGGCCGACGGAGTCGGTTCTGGCGAAAGCCGCCTGGGCGCGGGCGATCGTCTCGTCGTCAAGATGGGAGATAAGGCTGTCCGCCGCCTGCCACGCTTCCTCGTTGGTTTCCCTGACGATCACGTGCAGACGGATGCCAAAACGCACCTGGCGACCATGCCGGGCGGCTTTCTCTCGCACCTGAGCTATTTTCTCTGCCACCTGGGCCGGCGGTTCTCCCCAGGTAAGATAAAGATCGACCTGCTCAGCGGCCAGCTCCTGCGCCACCTCAGACGAGCCGCCGAAATAGAGCGGTGGACGCGGCTGCTGCAGTGGCGGAAACAGCAGTTTGGCGTCGCGAACGCGCTGATGCTTGCCGTTAAAGGTGACGGTTTCTCCCTCCATCAGCTTACGCCAGATGTGGGTAAATTCAGCCGAGGCCTCATAGCGCTCGGTGTGGTCGAGGAAGACGCCGTCGCCTGCCAGTTCGGCAGGATCGCTGCCGGTGACCAGATTGAACAGCGCCCGGCCGTTTGACAGCCGGTCCAGGGTCGCCGCCTGACGCGCGGCCACCGTCGGCGATACCACGCTTGGCCTGAGGGCGACAAGGAACTTCAGCCGCTGCGTCACCGGGATCATTGAGGCCGCGACCAGCCACGCATCCTCACAAGAGCGTCCGGTCGGGATCAGCACGCCGGTGAAGCCCAGCCGATCCGCCGTCTGCGCGATTTGCTGCAGATAGCCATAATCGACCGGACGGGCACCCTCTTCGGTACCCAGATAACGACCATCACCATGGGTCGGTAAAAACCAGAAAATATTCAGACTCATGATTTCGCTCCTTGTGTGGCGGTGGGCTGCCAGATGCGGGCCCGGATATCAACTTTTTTTGGCACCAGCTTGTTCTCGTAGAACAGGTCTGCCGTCTGCTGCTGGCGAGCGGCGGTTTCGGCGCTCACCGGGGTAACCGCGGTGGGGGGACGATGGTCCAGATAGCTGGCGATCACCGCCTCCGGTAAGCCCATCGTTTTCGCCAGCAGCGTAATGCTTTGCGCGCGTTGGCTGTGGGTCAGGGCATCGGCCTGAGTAAAGGTGTCGAGTACGCCTTCAATGAAAGCGCCATTGCGTTCAGCGTAGGGCCGGGAAGCAAGATAGAAGGATCCCGTCTGTTTCAGATCGGTTCCGTCAGTGAGTACCCGGGCGCCGCCCTGCAGCAGCGCGGCGGAGTAGTACGGATCCCAGATGGCCCATGCGTCGACATTGCCCTGCTGGAAGGCGGCGCGCGCATCGGCGGGGGCAAGGTAAACCGGCTGAATATCGCTAAATTTCAGACCAGCGAGCTGCAGGGCGCGCAGCAGCAGATTGTGGGAGCTGGAGCCTTTCTGGAAAGCGACCTTTTTCCCTTTTAACTCAGCAACGTTATGAATCGGGCTGCCCTGCGCCACCAGGATCACCTCCGCCTTGGGCTTGGGCGGCTCCGCGCCGATATAGACCAAATCGGCGCCTGCCGCCTGGGCAAATATAGGCGGAATATCGCCGGTACTGCCGATATCAATGCTGCCGACGTTCAGCGCCTCCAGCATCTGCGGACCGGCCGGGAACTCAATCCACGAGATATGGGTTTGCGGATAGCGCTGCTCCAGCAGCTGATGGCTCTTCGCCAGCACCATGCTGACGCTGCCTTTCTGGTAGCCGATGCGCAGAGCGTCAGGCGCCGCCGGGGCGGCGTGACCCAGCGTAGAGAATAGCAGCAGTCCGCCCAGAGTCAGGGCGCGGAGAGGATTAAGCATGCTCCACCCCACGCAGAGATGTTAACGACGGCGCACGGCTGCTGGGGCGATGCAGCGCCTGCCAGAAGGTCTCCAGGGCGTCATCAAGGCGCCGCTGCAGATTCGCGGTAAACTGCGGCTTATGCTGGTAATCGGTCACCTGGCTGTCATCAGCGAAGACGCCATGGAGGATCTCCTGGGCCTTGAGGGCATTCAGCACTGGCTTCAGCGCGTAGTCCACCGCCAGCATGTGAGCGATGGTGCCGCCGGTGGCCAGCGGCAGCACAATTTTGCCCTCCAGCGCTCGCTCAGGCAGCAGGTCGAGCAGCGTTTTCAGCGCGCCGGAGAACGAGGCTTTATACACCGGCGTGGCGATGATCAGGCCATCAGCCCCGGCCAGCTGTTCATTGAGCGTCTGCAGCGCCGGGTTGTCAAAACGAGCGTACAGGAGGTCTTCCGGGGCAAAGTTCTGCAGATGCCAGTGGCAGACTTCGATATCGGCGGCGGTGAGCGTCTCTCTGGCGTATTCCAGCAAGGCGCTGGAACGGGAAGGGTAACGCGGGCTGCCCGCAAGCGTAATGACGCGCATCTCTCTCTCCTTATAACTAAATGTTTGCATTTATCTATAATTGATAACATTTATAGTGAGTGTGACAGAGGGCCATTATTTCCCTAAATGATTTATCCGCGGTTAGATAGCCGAAAAGCGCATAATGGCGCGCGGGGTAGGTAATCGTTTGCGCTGATGGGGGATTTTTTGTCGCAGGTCAATTCCCTTTCCGCAACAGATCGCACATAATACGCCCCCGGTTTGCACACCGGGAATCCAGGAGAGTTCATGTACTACCCCTTCGTTCGTAAAGCCCTTTTTCAGCTCGATCCTGAGCGCGCTCATGAAGTTACCTTTCAACAATTACGCCGTGTCACCGGGACGCCGCTGGAAATGCTGGTTCGCCAGAAGGTACCGGCCAGGCCTGTCACCTGCATGGGGCTAACCTTTAAAAACCCGCTGGGTCTGGCGGCCGGGCTGGATAAAAATGGGGAATGCATTGACGCGCTGGGCGCGATGGGGTTTGGTTCGATTGAGATCGGCACCGTGACGCCGCGTCCGCAGCCGGGCAACGATAAGCCAAGGATCTTCCGTCTGGTTGATGCCGAGGGATTGATCAACCGCATGGGCTTTAATAACCATGGCGTCGATAACCTGGTTGAGAATGTGAAAAAGGCGCATTTTGACGGCGTGCTGGGTATCAATATCGGCAAAAATAAAGATACGCCGGTTGAGCACGGGAAAGATGATTACCTGATTTGTATGGAAAAAGTCTATCCGTACGCCGGGTATATCGCCATTAATATCTCCTCGCCGAATACCCCAGGGCTGCGCACGCTGCAATACGGCGAAGCGCTGGATGATTTACTCTCCGGTATTAAAAATAAGCAGCTCGAGCTGCAGCAGAAGCATCAAAAATATGTCCCGGTCGCCGTAAAGATCGCGCCGGATCTTTTGCCTGAGGAATTGATCCAGGTTGCCGATAGCCTCGTGCGTCATAATATTGATGGCGTGATTGCAACCAATACCACCCTCGATCGTTCCCTGGTTCAGGGAATGAAACATTGCGATGAGACCGGCGGGCTTAGCGGTCGTCCATTACAATTAAAAAGCACTGAAATTATCCGTATGCTCTCCGCTGAGCTGAATGGCCGTTTGCCTATCATCGGCGTGGGCGGCATTGATTCGGTGATTGCCGCGCGGGAAAAGATTGCCGCCGGGGCATCGCTGGTGCAGATCTATTCTGGATTTATTTTTAAAGGTCCGCCGCTGATTAAAGAAATTGTTACCCACATCTAATCTTTTCCTCCTCTGAATCCCACCCAGGGCTTTATTTCCGGCCCTGGTTGTTTTATATTCCCTCACTGTTGCTTATTTAAACATTTTAGACTTTTCTTAATTTTAGAAAATATTCTGCGGTAAGTCGCAACAACTTTGCAGAGGCGTATGAAAGGGGACAGGGGGAAAAATGCGGATTAAACCTGACGATAACTGGCGTTGGTATTACGATGAAGAGCACGACCGCATGATGCTCGATCTGGCCAATGGCATGTTATTTCGCTCGCGCTTCGCCCGGCGCATGCTGACTCCGGATGCCTTTGCCCCTTCGGGATTTTGCGTTGATGACGCCGCGCTCTATTTCTCTTTTGAAGAAAAATGTCGCGATCTCGAGCTATCGAAAGAGCAGCGGGCGGAATTAGTCCTTAACGCGCTCACCGCCATCCGTTTTCTCAAACCGCAGATGCCGAAAAGCTGGCACTTTATCGCCCATACCCATCACTGGCAGCCGAGCGGCGGCGACGCCGCCTGCGTTTGGCTGAGCGATACCGGCGAGCAGGTGAATTTACTGGTGGTGGAGCCGGGCGATAACGCCGCGCTCTGTCTGTTGGCTCAGCCGGGTCTCACCCTTGCCGGCCGCGTCATGCAGCTGGGCGATGTCATTAAAATCATGAATGACAGACTGCAGCCGGCGCAGAGCGCGGTCAGCTACAGTCTGGGGCAGGCGGTTTAAGGCGCCAGGCGTAGCGCTGTTTTCGGTACACAGCTGCAGGCGAGAATAGTGCCATCCCCGGCAACCGCGTTTTTCTTTAACGGACTCACTTCTCCCTCTTCCAGCCGGATGCGGCAGCTGCCGCAGATCCCCGCCCGACACGAATAGGGTACGCGAATGCCCTGTTGTTCCAGTTGCTCCAGCAGCACCTGCTGGTTATTGCCGGTAAACTGTTGACCCTGCCATTCGATGGCAACCGTAGCCTGCTGCTGCGCCTCGGGAGCCGGGGTATCGTCGCTTTCACCTGCCCCGTAGGCTTTCGCCGGGCCGCGGGTAAGGATTTCCACTTCATCTCCCACCCGGATCACCCCGCTGTTGCGGGCAATCAGGTTCTGGCCAAAATCGACATCGCCATTGTCCAGCGCGGTACGAAAACGCTTTAAGGTTTCCAGCGGCTCCCCGGCGGGATGCTTCTGACCGCGCTCCGGGCTGACGGTGGTAAAAATGCAGCGGCTGCACGGCTTAGCGACGTCAAACACCACCTCGCCGATGCGGATCACTTTCCAGCTATCTTCATCCCAGGCCGCCGCGCCGGTGACCACAAGGTTAGGGCGAAACTGTTCTATGCTTACGCTGGCCGGGCAGCGCTGTTGCAGATCGCGCAGGGAGGCCTCGTTAGCCAGCAGGTAAGGGTAGCCGTCGGCGAAGGAGAGCGGCACCGCATCATGGCGCTTTACCCGGCGGGTTAGCTGCGGCCCCAGCCAGCGCAGCTGGACATCGCGCTTGAAAAAGCCGCTGAGCCACTGGTTAACGGCGGCGGGCGCGATGAGGGCGGTAAAATGGTTGCCCCAGACTTCGGTCGGCTCGGCCTGCGTGGCGAAATCGCTAAAACGCACCACGGCGCTGCTGCCGTCCGGTGCGGTCAGGTGAAGGCCATCATGCAGCGGCGCCGGAATAAATTTCACCATTTGCGGAAACTGGCGAGCGGTAATAAAGGTCCCGTCGGTTTCGGTGACCATAAACAGGCGATCGAAGGCCAGGCCGCTGATATCAGCAAAGGCGTGGGTCAGGCCCATGCCGCGCATGGATTTAACAGGATGAATAAAAAGTCGCGATAGCGTTACCATACGCTGCCTCCGGGTTCCAAAAATAAGCCTATAACTTTATGACATAGGGCACATATTGGCTATAATGCGCACCAATTTTCTTTAAGTAAAAGTGACGATATGAATTCTCTGTTTGCCAGTACGGCTCGTGGGCTGGAAGAGCTGTTAAAAACTGAACTGGAAGGGCTTGGCGCGACGGACTGCCAGGTAGTCCAGGGCGGGGTCCATTTTCAGGGGGATACGCGCCTGCTGTATCAAAGCCTGATGTGGAGCCGGCTGGCTTCGCGCATCATGCTGCCGCTGGGCGAATGTCGCGTATACAGCGATCTGGATCTGTACCTCGGCGTACAGGCCATTCCGTGGACGGAGATGTTCAACCCTGGCGCCACCTTCGCGGTGCATTTTAGCGGCCTCAATGACGAGATCCGTAACAGCCAGTACGGCGCGCTGAAGGTTAAAGACGCCATTGTCGACAGCTTCACCCGTAAGAATCTGCCGCGCCCGAACGTCGATCGTGAGTCGCCCGATCTGCGGATCAACGTCTGGCTGAACAAAGAGACGGCGCACATCTCGCTGGATCTGAGCGGCGAAGGCCTGCACCTGCGCGGCTATCGCGATGGTACCGGAATGGCGCCGATCAAAGAAAATCTCGCGGCGGCGATCGTCATGCGCTCTGGCTGGGTACCGGGTACGCCGCTGCTCGATCCGATGTGCGGCTCCGGTACCCTGCTGATTGAAGCGGCGATGCTGGCGACCGACCGCGCGCCGGGCCTGCACCGTGGCCACTGGGGCTTTGGCGGCTGGGCGCAGCACGATGACGCCATCTGGAAAGAGGTGAAGGCGGAAGCGCAAACCCGCGCTCGTCAGGGATTGGCAGCGTATGAGTCACGCTTCTACGGCTCAGACGTCGACGCGCGCGTAATCGAGCGCGCGCGCCGCAACGCCCGCCGCGCCGGCATTGGCGAGCTGATCGATTTTGACGTGAAAGACGTCGCCCAACTGAACAACCCGCTGCCGAAAGGCCCGTACGGGACGGTGATCAGTAACCCGCCGTACGGCGAACGTCTGGAAAGCGAGCCAGCGCTGATCGCTCTGCACAGCCTGCTTGGCCGGATAATGAAAAGTCAGTTCGGCGGCTGGAACCTGTCGGTATTCAGCGCTTCGCCGGAGCTGCTGAGTTGCCTGCAGCTGCGTGCCGACAAGCAGTTTAAAGCCAAGAACGGCCCGCTGGACTGCGTGCAGAAGAATTATCACCTGGCGGAGAGCGAAGGCGGCAAGCCGGCGATGTTGGCGGAGGATTTTGCTAACCGTCTGCGTAAGAACCTGAAGAAGTTTGAAAAATGGGCCCGCCAGGAAGGAATTGAATGCTATCGCCTGTACGATGCTGATCTACCGGAATACAACGTGGCCATTGACCGCTATGCCGACTGGGTGGTGGTCCAGGAGTATGCCCCGCCGAAAACCGTCGACGCGCATAAGGCGCGCCAGCGTCTGTTCGACATCATCGCTGCGACTATCGCCGTACTGGACATGGCGCCTAACAAGCTGGTGCTGAAAACCCGTGAACGGCAGAAGGGGAAAAACCAGTATCAGAAGATGGCGGAGAAGGGCGACTTTATTGAGGTACAGGAGTATAACGCGCGCCTGTGGGTCAACCTCACCGACTACCTGGATACCGGTCTGTTCCTCGACCACCGTATCGCCCGTCGCATGCTCGGCCAGATGAGTAAAGGTAAGGACTTCCTGAACCTGTTTTCCTATACCGGCAGCGCCAGCGTCCACGCAGGCCTCGGCGGTGCACGATCCACCACCACGGTGGATATGTCACGCACCTACCTGGAGTGGGCGGAACGCAACCTGCGTCTCAATGGCCTGACCGGCCGCGCGCATCGCCTGATGCAGGCGGACGTGCTGGGTTGGCTGCGGGAGAGCACCGAGCAGTTCGATCTGATCTTTATCGATCCGCCGACCTTTTCCAACTCCAAACGAATGGAAGATGCGTTTGACGTCCAGCGCGATCACATTCGCCTGATGACCGATCTAAAACGTCTGCTGCGTAAAGGCGGCACCATTATGTTCTCGAATAACAAACGCGGTTTCCGTATGGATCATGACGGGCTGGCGGCGCTTGGCCTGAAGGCGCAAGAGATTTCGCAAAAAACGCTGTCGCAGGATTTTGCCCGCAACCGTCAGATCCACAACTGCTGGCTGATTACCGCAGCCTGAAAGGAATAAATAATGTCACTGATTAGTATGCACGGCGCCTGGCTTTCCTTCAGCGATGCGCCGCTGCTGGATAATGCCGAGCTGCATATTGAAGATAACGAACGCGTCTGCCTCGTCGGACGCAACGGCGCCGGTAAATCTACCCTGATGAAGATCCTCAACCGCGAACAGGGGCTGGATGACGGACGCATCATTTATGAACAGGACCTGATCGTGGCGCGTCTGCAGCAGGATCCGCCGCGTAACGTTGCTGGTACGGTATACGATTTTGTCGCCGAAGGGATCGCCGAGCAGGCGGCTTATCTGAAAGCCTACCATGACGTGTCGCATCAGGTGATGACCGATCCGAGCGACAAAAATTTAAATGAACTGGCGCGCCTGCAGGAGCAGCTCGATAACCTGGGACTATGGCAGCTGGACAGCCGCATTAACGAAGTGATTGAGCAGCTGGGCCTTGACGCCAATGCGCAGCTGGCGTCGCTGTCCGGCGGCTGGCTACGTAAAGCGGCGCTGGGCCGCGCCCTGGTCAGTGGGCCGCGCGTGCTGCTGCTGGATGAGCCCACTAACCACCTCGATATCGAAACCATCGACTGGCTGGAAGGTTTCCTGAAAACCTTTAAAGGCACGATTATCTTTATTTCGCATGACCGTTCCTTTATCCGCAATATGGCGACGCGCATTGTCGACCTCGATCGTGGCAAGCTGGTGACCTATCCGGGAAATTACGATCAGTATCTCCTCGATAAAGAAGAAGCCCTGCGGGTCGAAGAACTGCAGAATGCAGAATTTGACCGCAAGCTGGCCCAGGAAGAGGTGTGGATCCGTCAGGGAATCAAAGCGCGCCGGACCCGTAACGAAGGCCGAGTCCGCGCGCTGAAGGCGATGCGCCGCGAGCGCGGTGAGCGTCGGGAAGTGATGGGCAGCGCGAAGATGCAGGTTGAGGAGGCTTCCCGTTCCGGCAAAATCGTCTTTGAGATGGAAAACGTCAACTATCAGGTTGACGGCAAAGTGCTGGTGAAGGATTTCTCCGCACAGATCCAGCGCGGCGACAAGATCGCCCTGATCGGCCCCAACGGCTGCGGGAAAACCACGTTGCTGAAGCTGATGCTCGGCCAGCTGCAGGCCGACAGCGGGCGGATCCATGTTGGCACCAAGCTGGAGGTCGCCTACTTCGACCAGCACCGCGCGGAGTTGGATCCGGATAAAACGGTGATGGACAACCTGGCGGAAGGCAAACAGGAGGTAATGGTTAACGGTAAGCCACGCCATGTGCTGGGTTATCTACAGGACTTCCTGTTCCATCCGAAACGAGCGATGACCCCGGTACGTGCGCTTTCCGGAGGGGAACGTAACCGCCTGCTGCTGGCCCGGCTGTTCCTGAAACCCAGCAATCTGCTGATCCTTGATGAACCGACTAACGACCTCGATGTTGAAACGCTGGAGCTGCTGGAAGAGCTGATCGATGGCTATCAGGGGACCGTGATGCTGGTGAGCCACGATCGTCAGTTTGTCGACAATACCGTGACCGAGTGCTGGATCTTCGAAGGCGGCGGTCGTATTGGCCAGTACGTCGGCGGCTATCACGACGCCCGCGGTCAGCAGGCCCAGTCTTTGGCGCAAAAGCAGACGGTCGTTAAAAAAACGACGGAAGTCGCTCAGCCAAAAGCAGAAACTGTCAAACGCGGCGGGAACAAACTAAGCTATAACCTGCAGCGCGAGCTGGAACAACTGCCGCAGAAGCTGGAGGCTCTCGAGGCCGAACTGCAGACGCTGCAGGATCAGGTTGCCGATCCCGATTTCTTCGGTCAACCGCACGATCGCACGCAGCAGGTGCTGGCGCAGCTGGCCGAAGCGGAGCAGGCGCTGGAAGCGGCCTTTGAACGCTGGGAATATCTCGAAGGATTAAAGAACGGCGCCTGAGCCGAGGAGTTGTCATGTGCGATCATCATCATGCTGCGCGACATATTCTATGTCCCCAATGTGATTTGCTGGTGGCTTTGCCGCAGCTTGAGCATCGCCAGAAAGCCGCCTGCCCGCGCTGCGGTACAACGTTAACCACCACGTGGGACGCGCCTCGCCAGCGTCCCACGGCGTATGCGCTGGTCGCGCTGTTTATGCTGCTGCTGGCCAACCTGTTCCCTTTTATCTATATGAAAGTGGGCGGCATCAGTAGCGAAATAGAGCTGCTGGAAATTCCCAACGTACTGTTTACCGAGGATTACGCCAGTCTCGGGACTTTCTTTTTACTCTTTGTTCAATTAGTGCCGGCGTTTTGCCTGGTCACCATTTTGCTGCTGGTTAATCGGGTCAGAATGCCTGCCGGCCTGAAGACGTTCCTTGCGCGAATTCTCTTTCAACTGAAAACCTGGGGGATGGCGGAGATCTTTCTTGCCGGCGTGCTGGTGAGCTTCGTCAAGCTGATGGCCTACGGTGATATCGGCATCGGTCTGAGCTTTGTTCCCTGGTGTATGTTTTGCCTGCTGCAGTTACGTACTTTTCAGTGCGTCGACCGCCGCTGGCTATGGGATGATATTGCCCCCATGCCGGCCATTACCCAGCCGCTGAAGGTCGGGGTGACCGGTATCCGTCAGGGGCTGCGCTCCTGTGCCTGCTGTACGGCGGTGTTGCCGGTCGATCAGACCGTCTGCCCGCGCTGTAACAGTAAAGGAACGGCGCGGCGCAAAAATAGCCTGCAGTGGACGCTGGCGCTGCTGGTGACGTCATTTATCCTTTATCTCCCTGCCAACATTATGCCGATCATGATCACCGATCTGCTGGGCGATAAAATGCCATCGACCATTATGGCCGGGGTGATTTTACTGTGGAGCGAAGGTTCTTATCCGGTGGCGCTGGTGATCTTTATCGCCAGTATTATGGTGCCGACGCTGAAGATGATCGCTATCGCCTGGTTATGCTGGAACGCCAACGGCAACGGCGCGCGAGATTCGGAGCGCATGCATCTGATCTATGAGGTGGTGGAATTTGTTGGCCGCTGGTCAATGATTGACGTTTTTGTCATCGCCGTGCTCTCTGCGCTGGTCCGCATGGGAGGATTAATGAATATCTATCCAGCCATCGGCGCGGTCATGTTTGCGCTGGTGGTGGTGATGACCATGTTTTCAGCCATGACATTTGATCCCCGTTTACTGTGGGATCGTGAGCCAGATTCAAGCCATGAGGAAATACAACAACATGGAAAATAAGAGCGGAGAAGCGAAAGTGCAGAAGGTGAAGAACTGGTCACCGGTGTGGATCTTCCCTATCGTCACTGCGCTAATCGGGGCATGGATCCTGTTTTATCATTACAGCCATCAGGGGCCTGAGGTCACGCTGATCACCACCAATGCGGAAGGGATTGAAGGGGGAAAAACCCGGATCAAGAGCCGCAGCGTAGACGTTGGGGTGGTGGAGAGCGCGACGCTGACCGACGATCTCACCCACGTGGAAATCAAAGCCCGCCTCAATTCCGGGATGCAGAAGCTGCTGCACAACGATTCCGTCTTCTGGGTGGTAAAACCGCAGGTTGGGCGCGAGGGGATCAGCGGTCTTGGGACGTTGTTGTCCGGGGCCTATATTGAACTGCAGCCGGGAACGAAAGGTTCGGTGCCAGCGCAGTATCCGCTACTGGATTCTCCGCCGCTGGCCTCGCCGGATGCCAAGGGGATCCGTATTCTGCTGGAAAGCAGCAAGGCGGGCCAGCTGTCGCCGGGCGATCCGGTGTTGTTCCGCGGCTATCGCGTGGGGTCAGTGGAAACCAGCACCTTCGACACGCAGAAACGTCGTATTACTTACCAGCTGTTCATCAATGCGCCGAACGATCGCCTGGTGACCACCAACGTTCGTTTCTGGAAGGACAGCGGGATCGCTGTAGATTTGACCTCGGCGGGGATGCGCGTCGAGATGGGCTCGCTGTCGACGCTGTTTGGCGGCGGGGTGAGCTTCGATATTCCTGAAGGACTGGACCTCGGCGAGCCGGTGGCGAATAAAACGGAATACCATCTGTTTGACGATCAGAAGAGCATCCAGGATTCAGTCTTTACCGAGCATATCGATTACGTCATGTTCTTCAAAGACTCGGTTCGCGGCCTGCAGCCGGGCGCGCCGGTGGAGTTCCGCGGTATCCGTCTGGGCACCGTCGGCAAAGTGCCGTTCTTTATTCCGGGGCTGAAGCAGCGTTTGAACGATGACTATCGTATTCCAGTGGAAGTGCGGGTTGAACCGCAACGGCTGATTAATCAGCTTGGCGGCGATCCGAATATCCGCGCCCACATTGACGATCTGATTAACCGCGGACTGCGCGGCTCGCTGAAAACCGGTAACCTGGTGACCGGCGCGCTGTATATCGATCTCGACTTCTATCCGAAGGCGCCCCCGCGCGGGAAAATACAGGAGTTTAACGGCTATCCGATTATCCCGACCATCAGCGGTGGACTGGCACAGATCCAGCAGCGTCTGATGGATGCGCTGGATAAGATTAATAACCTGCCGATTAATCCGCTGCTGGAGCAGGCGACCAGCACCCTGGCGCAGAGCGAGAAGACGATGCAGCACGTGCAGACCACGCTGGATAATCTGAATAAGATCACCTCCAGCCAGTCAATGCAGCAGCTGCCCGCCGATATGCAGACGACGCTGCGTGAACTGAACCGTAGCATGCAGGGCTTCCAGCCGGGCTCTGCGGCCTACAATAAGATGGTGGCCGATATGCAGCGTCTGGATCAGGTGCTGCGTGAGCTGCAGCCGGTTCTGAAAACGCTAAATGATAAGAGCAATGCGCTGGTATTTGAGGCGAAGGATAAAAAAGATCCACAGCCGAAGGGAGCGAAATAATGAAAAAATGGTTACTGGCGGCAGCCGTATGCGTACTGACGGCGTGCAGTAGCGGCGGGGAAAGCAAGACATACTATCAGCTACCGGTTGTGCAGGGCGGCGCGCAGAGCGCCGCCAGTCAGGGGGCACGTCTGCTGTGGGTAGAGCAGGTCAGCATCCCGGATTATCTGGCGGGTAACGGGGTGGTCTATCAGACCACCGACGTGCAGTATGTGATCGCCAATAATAATCTGTGGGCCAGTCCGCTGGATCAGCAGCTGCGCACTACGCTGGTGGCGAATCTCAGCCAGCAGTTGCCGGGCTGGGTAGTGTCGTCCCAGCCGCTGGGGAGCGAGCAGGATACCCTCAACGTTGCGGTCAATGGCTTTCATGGTCGCTATGACGGGCGGGTTATCGTTAGCGGCGAGTGGCTGCTGAAGCATCAGGGACAGCTGATTAAACGCCCGTTTAACATCGTCCTCAGGCAGGAACAGGATGGTTATGACGCGATGGTCAAGACCCTGGCGCAGGCGTGGAGCCAGGAGGCGGCTGCCATTGCCAGCGAGCTTAATCGTCTGCCATAAGTAAAATTCATCATAATGATCTGCCGCGCGGTTCACCTGGGCCGCGCGGCATTTTTTTTGCCAGGTCAGTTTGTTACCGGCGGCTGCGCCGAGCGAACAAAAAATGAACTCTTATATAGGTCACAAATATGACACTGGCGTGAATTTTGCGCATTGACGTTGCCTTCTTTTCGCGGTATTCGTAACCCGTGGCTGCACAATTTGCGACCACTGTTTTCTTTTCCACCAGATCAAAGAATGAGGGAAACGAGGCATGAAGAGACAAAAACGAGATCGCCTGGAACGGGCACACCAACGCGGATATCAGGCGGGTATCGCGGGAAGATCGAAAGAAATGTGTCCATACCAGAGCCTGAATCAACGCTCATGGTGGCTGGGAGGCTGGCGAGAAGCCATGGAGGACAGGGTACTAACGGCCTGACACTGTCTCTTTAAAAAAGAAGCCTCCGCATAGCGGGGGCTTCGCCTTTTAATCGCTACTGAATGTTATCAGAAAGCGGAAGTATCCTGGAACAGACCCACTTTCAGATCGTTCGCGGTGTAGATCAGACGATCGTCAACCAGCACTTCACCATCCGCAAGTCCCATAATCAGACGACGGTTAACAATGCGCTTGAAGTGGATGCGGTAGGTGACTTTTTTCGCGGTCGGCAGAACCTGACCGGTGAATTTCACTTCGCCAACGCCCAGCGCGCGGCCTTTGCCTTCGCCGCCCAGCCAGCCAAGATAGAACCCGACCAGCTGCCACATAGCATCCAGGCCCAGGCAGCCCGGCATCACCGGATCGCCGATAAAGTGGCAACCGAAGAACCACAGGTCAGGATTGATGTCGAGTTCTGCCTCAACATAACCTTTATCGTAGTTACCACCGGTTTCGGTCATTTTGATGACGCGGTCCATCATCAGCATGTTTGGTGCCGGTAACTGCGGGCCTTTCGCGCCGAACAGTTCACCACGACCAGAGGCAAGAAGATCTTCTTTTGTATAGGATTCGCGTTTATCTACCATGTTTTCAGTAAGCCTTATTTTAAGTTCGGGACGCAGGATAGCTAACACGTGTAAGCTGAACAAGTCCGATCAGTTAGAACTTGTCCCACCTAACCAGCGTAGCGGCCACGGAAAACGATGGCGAGTCTCTTGCTGGGTCGCCTGCGCTATCCGCTCCTGAATGGTTTGTCGCAGCGTCTGTCCTTCACCGTCCCACATCAGCTGGGTCAACATCGGCAGCGCTTCGGTAATATCGTCAATGGCCCAGATAGCAAACTGGTTGTCGGCAACGGCCTGACGTAGCTCGTGGCTCAGGCTGAGATGACGAACGTTGGCGGCAGGGATAATCACTCCCTGTTTGCCGGTTAAACCGCGCTGCTGACAGATAGTGAAGAAGCCTTCAATTTTCTCGTTCAGGCCGCCGACCGGCTGCACGCGACCAAACTGGTCGACGGAGCCGGTGATCGCGATGCTCTGATTTATCGGTACATTGGCCAGGGCGCTGATTAAGGCGCAGAGTTCCGCCATGGAGGCACTGTCGCCATCCACTTCACTGTAGGACTGCTCAAAGGTCAGCGAAGCAGTGAAGGGAAGCTGCTGCTCCAGCTCCAGCTCGGACATCAGAAAAGCCTGCATGATCATCATGCCTTTCGCATGAATGTTACCGCCCAGCTCGGCTTTACGTTCGACGTCGATAAATTCGCCATCGCCAATGTGCACGACGCAGCTGATGCGTGAAGGTTCACCGAACGCGCGTGGATGACCGGGGAATTCGATCACCGACAGGGCGTTGATCTGCCCGACGCATTCGCCTTCGGTTTCAATCAGGATCTGTTCCTGCAGGATTTCATCCTGCATACGCTCCGCCAGGTAGCCTTCACGCCATACCCGGCGCGCCAGCATGGTCTGCATCGCTTCGCCGGTAATCTCCTCTCCTTCGCAGAAGGCGGCAGCCTCCCGCAGCTGGCGGGTTATCCATAGCGGACTGAGCGGCAGGGTCTCCTGGTCGCCGGTATAGCGCGTTCCCTCATCGATCAGCAGAGGCCAGGCATCGGCTGCCGGGCCCGGGAGCTCCAGCTGCTGCGCATTCTGCCATACCCACTGGCACCAGGCCTTTAGCGTGTCGGCGTCAGCAAACTGCAGAGTGTCTTCATACTCGCTATAGATCGCCTGCGCAGCCAGCTCCGGCTCCATTTCCTGGAAATCGGCCAGCGATTCGCGTTCGCCCACCAGGATGATTTTCAGACTCAGCGGCATGGAGGGAATGCTGACCGGCAGCGGACGCGATTCATCCATAGAAAGCCAGTCAAAGCGCTGACGAGTCACCATATTTTTCAGACGCACCCACAGCAGCGGTTGCGCCAGCAGTGTACGTAGCGAAAGCACAAGCACGCCGCCGTTGGCCTGATGGACCAGCCCAGGCTGGAGGGTGATTGCACCGTTAAACTGGCGTACGCAGCCAAACAGCTGTTCCGCTTCTACCCAATCGGCCATCACGACCGGGGCAGTACTGGCGAAATTATCCTCAGCGCCCTGCGCCGGTGCGAGCGTCACCTGAGCGTCGGTTACCTCATAGCGGACGCCGTAAAGCGGTGCGGCAGGCTCGTGCAGAGTCCGGGTTTCAGCCGCCAGCCATTGCAGATATTCCGGCTCTTCAGGGGCTTTCACCAGCATGAAGGAGGAGACTGCCGGCGTGTACAGCAGCTGCTCAAGCCCATAGAACAAACGCGGCTGCAGATCGCCCGAGAGGGAGGGGGCCGGATGGGAAAGTTCAGCTTGAGCAAACAGCGCCTGGTAAGCTTCCAGATCAGGCGCAAGGTCGGTTCGGGTCAGTTTCGTAATGGTCAAAGTCGCTGTTTTTTAGTTAGATGTAAAGCGCGCAATTATACCTGATGCCGCGACCGAGCACACGGAGGATTATGGTTACCCTGATGATTACCCGGTCGCAGACTTCACGAATAATGATTTATATTCAGCACATCAGAAAAAAACTGATATCCTGAAATGAGTTACACGGTCACATTGAGATCGCAATGAAATATCAACAACTGGAAAATCTTGAAAGCGGCTGGAAATGGAAATATCTGGTAAAGAAGCACCGGGAAGGTGAGCTGATTACCCGCTACATTGAGGCCAGCGCTGCGCAAGCTGCGGTAGATGACTTGCTGACGCTCGAGAATGAACCTGTGCTGGTGCATGCCTGGATTGAGCAGCATATGAATCCGGCGCTGATGAACCGCATGAAGCAGACTATCCGCGCGCGACGGAAACGCCATTTTAACGCTGAGCATCAGCATACGCGTAAGAAGTCTATCGACCTTGAGTTTGTCGTTTGGCAGCGACTTGCTGGCCTGGCGCAGCGGCGGGGCAAAACCTTGTCTGAAACCATCGTCCAGCTGATTGAAGATGCCGAGCACAAAGAGAAATATGCCAGCAAAATGTCGAGCCTGAAGCACGATCTGCAGGTACTGTTAGGGAAAGAATAGCCAGGTAGGATCGTCGACCCGCCTGCTGGTGGTTGCCCTGGCCGGGGGCTGCTTCACAGCTCTCAGCCGCTAAAGTGGGCGAGAGGGCATAAAAAAAACCCGCCGAAGCGGGTTTTTTTTATCGGTTATAACTTAAGCCGCCGGCTGAGTTACAACTTCTTTGTAGCCTTTAACTTCGATCTCTACACGACGATCCGGAGCCAGGCAATCGATCAGGGCAGCGCGAGCTTTCACGTTGTCGCAGGTGTTGCCAGTAACCGGGTTGGATTCACCCATGCCGCGAGCGGAGATTTTGCCAGCCGGGATGCCTTTAGCAACCAGGTAGTCAACAACGGACTGAGCACGTTTCTCAGACAGCTGCTGGTTGTAAGCTTCGGAACCGATGCGGTCGGTGTAGCCCAGAACAACAGCGGAACCGTCTTTCGGATCCATGTTGCTCAGCTGAGTGTACAGCTGATCCAGAGCCTGCTGACCTTCCGGTTTCAGGGTAGCTTTGTTGAAGTTGAACAGAACGTCAGACTTCAGGGTGAAGTGCTTGGTAGCCACTTCCGGAGCCGGAGCCGGAGCCGGAGCAACAACCGGTGCAGCATCTTCCTGACCGAAGCGGTAGGAAACGCCCAGGCTCAGCATGCCGTTATCAGGACGGGTACCCACAGTGCCCGCGTCGCCGATGTTGTTAACCCACTGGTATTCCAGACGGGTAGCGATGTCACGAGTAACAGCCCACTCTACGCCGCCAGCAAATACTGGGGAAACGCCAGTGTCGTGTTCGCTACGGGAAACGCCGGTAGAAGCGTAGTTGCCTTTGGAGTCAGCGCGCCAAACCATGCCGCCCAGACGGGTGTAGATGTCCAGATCGTCAGTGATCGGGTAACCCAGTTTAGCGGTCAGCTGAACGCCCTGAGCTTTGAAAGCACCGTTGTCAACGCTGCCTTTATATGCCATACGGCCCAGCCAGTCATAACCCATTTCGAAACCGAGGTACGGGTTAACCTGGTAACCACCGAACGCACCAGCACCAAGCTGATCGTTACGGGTCGGACCGTTGTTGTTCTGGAAACCGTTACCGTAGAAACCGGTGTCGTGATACTGGGACCAACCCAGTTTACCACCTGCATACCAGGTGTTATCTTTCGGAGCGGCCTGCGCTACGGTAGCGAAGCCAGCCAGTGCCACTGCAATCGCGATAGCTGTCTTTTTCATTTTTTGCGCCTCATTATCATCCAAAATTCGCCATGAAGTTACAAAAGACCTCACGGTTAAATCCTTCACCGGGGGCGTGACTTGTTGTTAACTATGCTGATACATGCAGCGTAAGCCGATCACCCCTGGCGATGTAAAGTCTACAACTTAGTTCGAAACTTACAAGTGTGAACTCTGTCAGGCATATGAAAAAAAAGGGTTGTGTACACAATATTTAACAAATATGGTTGATTTTCGTACACGAAAAAAAGACAGAAATCCCCGTGTGGCAGGCATTCCGCGAAAAAGACCATAAAAAACGCTGTACCTTTCCCAGCGGTAAAAAAAATTCCAGGAATAATCCTAATTTCACTCAATGATACAAATTTGAGTGAATTTTTAGCCCGCTGAGTTGTCTGCCGAGCGTGCCCTGATTTCGCACCGGGCGCATGATGAATCCCATCGCGGACCCTACCTGGGCAGCGTTAACGAGACGTTCGTGTTCGTCAGCGGTTAACTCCTCCGCCAGCCAGCAGATAACCACACTATAATTACCCGTGCGCAGGGCACGGATCATTGAGTCTATGGTATGGCTGGGAGAGAGCTGGCTAATTTGCATGACCTTGGACAGCGGCAGACCGGCGGACTGAACCCATTCGCGGCTGAGCTTTTGTTGCGGCGTGAGCCACAGCTGCCAGCGCGACTGTTGACCCAGCTGCTGTAATAAAGGTAGCAGCAATAACTGCGTCATCATGGGTTGATCTTCACGATAGACAATTTCACTGATCAGCCCATTGGTGTTCTGTTCGCCAGAACGATGAGCGTAGTGGCCTGCCGGAGCAGAAGCCTGTGCTGAACGGTTTGCGTGAGCTGAAGTAAACATAGTCTATCCCGCCTTTAGTTACTGTATGCATATACAGTATCTTCGCCAGGGGAAAAGATCAACCGCAATTTGCCATTTTGCTGCCGGGAATTTAATCGCTTCTCGTGGTTCCTTATCTGTCAAAAGAAGCCCCTGCATTATCCAATCCTTAACGCGCGCTAATGGTTTCATTTCTCCCTGTCGATTGCTGCAACGCTTGCGATTTTCTGAAAGCGTCTCGCAAAACCGCATTCTGGTGAAAAAGTCGGCGAAAATCATCTTGCTGCTGCCCGGGAAGTCCCTTATGTTTTCTCTTAGCGGATCCGTTAACAACTTAAGTTTAATTACATGATTAACAAAGGAATGATCATGAGAAAACTAGTTTGTCCGCGGCTCCCGCAATTTCAGGCCTGCGTCTCACCGCTGGGTCAACTGCATACTCGTCCGCTCTTTGGCGGCTACAGCCTGGCTATTGATGATACGGTGTTTGCGATGGTGGCCGAGGGGAACATTTATCTGAAGGCCTGCGAGCAGAGCGCTGCTTATCGGGTGGAACATCGTAATCCTCTGTTAACGCTGCGCCGACACGGCCGCATAGTGCCGCTGAAGTATTATCAAATTGACGACACTTTATGGCGCGATGAGCAGCAGCTTTTTCGGCTATCGCTACTGTCGTGGCAGAGTGCGCAGCGCGAAAAGAACTGCCGACGGGCGTCGGGCCGCCTGAAGGATTTACCCAATATCAGCTTTCATATGGAATTGCAGCTGATTCACGCGGGCATACCGGACGTTAGGACGTTGCGGGAAGTTGGTGCGCAGGAGGCATAGTTGAGGCTACGCGTAAATAATGCTTCTTTATCGCTGAGCGTATTGCTGGCGCTGGAGGGGGCGATTGCCGGGGTACATGCCGCCGCGCTCCCGACGCCACGGCGTCAGGAGCTTCTCGAATGGGCGGCTACCCGGTAGCGGAAAAGCCTTGTTATTCGGTTTGGGCGTGGACCCGTTGCTGCAGGCGGCAGATTTCAGGCAGCAGCGCCAGCAGCAGGCCAATCTGCTGTAAGACCAAGGGTTCCTTACTGTCCGCGCGCGGTTCCAGATGATGGATCCGGCTTTGCAGGCTGTTCAAAGCCTGTTGCACCCGCTGTTCATCCGCGGGGGTATGGTGCAAGGCGTCATCCACATAACAGACTGCATCATCCAGCAGGGCGAGGATTTCCGGCGTGGACAGTTTTTCCCGATGCGCGCCAAGAGCGGAGATGTAGCTGGTGAACGTGTGGTTAAGGCATAGCAGACGAAAGGCGGTTTCTCGCTGGGTGGCATCCGCGCGTGGTTCAGTCGATAAGTTCGAGACGACGGAGGCCAGCTCAGCATCACGGTTGTAGGCGTCACGACGCGCGACACGGTAGGCCAGCCGGTTGTCGCGGCCCTGATGATACTGCTCCAGAATCGCGTCCAGATAGCGGCAGTTCGCGTTCATTGCCCGGTCCAGCACCCGCGGCAGGTTGCGGAATTTCCAGTCCGGCCAGATGAAGCTGACCGCTGCCCAGGCGATGGCGCAGCCGATCAGCGTATCAATGATACGCGGCAGCGCGACTTCAAAGCCCTCGCCAAGCAGGTTAAAGCACAGCAGCACCAGCAGCGTAATAAACATCGTGGCATGGGCGTACTGCACGTTACGGAAGGCAAAAAACAGCACGCCGGTCAGGACGATCAACAGCAGTTGCCCTTCAACAGAGGGAACCAGCAGCAGGACCGGCAGGCCGATCGCCACCCCAACCAGCGTGCCGATAATCCTTAGCGCCAGGCGATGGCGGGTGGCGTTATAGTTCGGCTGACAGACGAACAGGCTGGTTAGCAGGATCCAGTAGCCATGCTGGAGCCCGGTAAACTGGATAAAGGCATAGCCGGCGCAGAGCACCAACGACATACGTACTGCGTGGCGGAAAAGGGCCGACTCTGGCGACATATTGCGCTGCAGGCGCAGCCAGATATCGCTCAGACCGCCAAGTCTGTCGTCGGCCAGCAGCGTCTCGGTATTACTCCCGGCAGGCGCGGTGGTTTGCACCGATTCAATGGTGGCCAGCTGAGCATCGATAGCGCGCAGGTTATTCAGTAAATACCCTAGGGCGTTGAGCTGCTCGTCGGATGCGCCGCCGGCGCGCACGCGCTCAAGTGCCGCATCGAGATGCATGAACGCCCGTTCAAAATGGGCATCATGCTGATAGGGTTCGCGTAACAGAATCGCCCGCGACAGTTTCTGGCAGGCCTGCGCCTGCATCGAAAGCATTCGCTGGAAACGGAACATCACATCGCTATAGCGAAATTGATCGCGTAGGGTTTGATACTGAATATGCGATGAGCTGGCGCGTTCATGAATATCCTGGGCCACAAAGTAGTACTGCAGGGTGCGGCGGGTGCCGCGCTGGCCCCGATCGCCTCGCAGTCGGGTTAGCAGCGAGACCTTGGTTTGGTTAAGCGTAGCTACCAGCTGGCCATTAGCGAGCGCCAGATCGTACAGCGGCGCCTGGCTCTCATCCTCAAGGTCAGGATCAAACAGCCGGGATTTGAGCTCAAGATAGCGGGCCAGTTGCTCATAGCTACGCGCCAGGTTGTCCTGCAATGGACGAATCGGAAAGATCAGGTGCCCGGACAGCGTCAGCAGGTTGTACCACACGGCCCCCGCCAGCAGGAACAACGGCTGCAGATACCAATGATCGTACAGCGTGACGCCGAGCATGGTGTAGATGGCGATAAGCAGGGCGCCGAAGGCAATGGTCGCATAGCGCTGACCGAGGCCGCCAAGCAAAATAAAGCCGATGGTAGACACGGTTAAACCAAGGGCAAACAGCGGCGGCCACGGAAACAGCAGCTCCACGGAGGCGGAGGCGATAAAAAAGCAAACCAGAGTAATGGCAAGATTACGCAGACGGCCAGCCAGACGGTCGTCAAGGTCGGTCAGAGCCGCAGCCACGACGCCGAGGGTGAGGGGGATGGTCAGTTTGACTTCGCCGATCCACCAGGGAAACAGCGTTGTGCCGCAGAGCGCGATAAAAATTCGTACGTTATAAAGCCAGGCGCTGTTCCAGGTGTAGCGGCGTAGCAGGGGGCTAATCATGTCCGTGTTCCGTTCGGTTACTGAAAGCGACGACGCGCATTGGCTTCACGCGCAGCACGCGCGGTTTCCACAGAAACGACCCGGCGACCCACCGGCCAGAGGGCGATGGCGGCGATTTTGAAATTCGCGATCCCCACCGGGATGCCTATGATAGTCAGGCACTGAGCTATACCGCTGAAAATGTGCATCAGGCAGAGCCACCAGCCGAAAAAAATGAACCACAGAATGTTCAGAACGGTACCGCCGGCGTTCAGTAGACCGTTTTTGCGCCCCGGCTCGAGCTCGTCAACATGAATCGCCTCGTTACCGTAGGGAAATAACGAAAGGCGAGTGATTTCCCAGCAGGAACGAGTCAGCGGCAGCGTGACAATCAGAATGATGCTGACCAGGGTGGCGAGTAGCCAGCCTAGAGTGGTGGCGAAACCGCCAAGGATAAAGTTCAAAATATTCAGAATGGTACGCATAAAGCCTCGGTTTTGCCCGGTGGATAATAAGACCTGATGATTGTAACGTTTTTTTGCGCTGGAGCACCTGGTCCGGGGCGGTTAAACTGAAAAACAATCCACCCTGATTGAAAATCGACATTATATGGAACTTAAAGCGACAACATTGGGCAAACGCATGGCTCAGCACCCTTATGATCGGGTGCAGCTACTGAACGCCGGGGTAAAAGTTTCCGGCGATCGTCATGAGTATCTTATCCCTTTCAATCAGTTATTGTCAGTGCATTGTAAGCGCGGTCTGGTCTGGGGCGAACTGGAGTTTGTGCTACCGGACGGGAAAGTCGTGCGTTTGCACGGTACCGAGTGGAGCGAAACGCAGCGCTTTTATCATCATTTACATACGCTCTGGCAGCAGTGGAGCACGGAGATGAGCGATATCGCCGCCGGCGTGCTGAAGCAGCAGCTGGCGACGATCGAGCACACTCGCGCAGAAGGCAAGTGGCTAACCCGTCAGCAGGTGGCGGATGTTCAGGATAATATACGCCATGCGTTGACTGGTTTGCCGATGCCCACCAGTCGGCTTGATGCCTTTGATAACTGCCGGGAGCTGTGGCGGGAGTGTCAGCGCTGGTTAGGCGATATTGAAGCGACGCGTCTGGCCCATAACCAGGCCTTTACCGAGGCGATGCTGGAGCAATATCGCGAATTTTTTGATAGCGTTGAGTCGTCCCCGCTCAATGCGTCACAAGCGCGTGCGGTAGTGAACGGCGAGCGCTCCCTGCTGGTGCTGGCGGGAGCGGGCAGCGGTAAAACCTCGGTGCTGGTGGCGCGAGCGGGCTGGCTGCTGGCGCGGGGAGAAGCCGCGGCAGATCAAATTTTGCTGCTGGCATTCGGCCGCCAGGCGGCGCAGGAAATGGATGAGCGGATCCGCGAGCGTCTGGCATCAGATGATATTACCGCGCGTACTTTCCATTCGCTGGCGTTGCATATTATTCAGCAGGGCAGCAAAAAAGTGCCCACTATCAGTAAGCTGGAAAGCGATACTGCGGCCCGCCACGCATTGCTGCTGAAAAGCTGGCAAAAGCAGTGCCAGGAGAAAAAAGCGCAGGCGAAAGGTTGGCGCCTGTGGCTGGAAGAAGAGATGGGCTGGCAACTGCCGGAGGGGGACTTCTGGCAGGACAAAAAGGTGCAGCGGCGGATGGCCAGCCGGCTTGACCGCTGGGTGAGCCTGATGCGCATGCACGGCGGCTCCCAGGCGGAGATGATTGCCGGGGCGCCGGAAGCGGTACGCGACCTGTTCAGTAAACGGGTGAAGCTGATGTCGCCTCTGATGAAAGACTGGAAAGCGGCGCTCAAGGCCGAGAATGCGGTCGATTTTTCCGGCCTGATCCATCAGGCGGTCAATATTCTCGATAAAGGCCGCTTCGTCAGCCCATGGAAACACATTCTGGTGGATGAATTTCAAGATATTTCGCCGCAGCGAGCCTCGCTGTTGGCCGCGTTACGCCGGCAGAATAGCCAAACCACGCTCTTTGCCGTCGGGGATGACTGGCAGGCGATCTATCGGTTCAGCGGGGCGCAGCTTTCTCTGACCACCGCATTCAACCACTACTTTGGCGAAGGGGATTGCTGTGCGCTGGATACCACCTATCGCTTTAACGGGCGTATCGGCGAAATAGCCAATGGCTTTATCCAGCAAAATCCGCATCAGTTAAGCAAACCGCTGAACAGCCTTATGGCAGGTGATAAAAAGGCCGTCACGCTGTTAGCCGACGACAAGCTGGACGATCTTCTGGATAAGCTGAGTGGTTACGTTAAGCCCGAGCAGCGCATCCTGCTGCTTGCCCGTTATCACCATCTGAAGCCTGAGGCGCTCAACAAAGCGGCGACGCGCTGGCCGCACCTGCAGCTTGATTTTATGACGATTCATGCCAGCAAAGGTCAGCAGGCTGACTTTGTCATTGTGTTGGGACTGCAGGAGGGGGAGGATGCGTTTCCGGCCCCGGCGCGCGAGTCGATTATGGAGCAGGCGCTCCTGCCGCAGCCGGAAGATTTTCCGGATGCGGAGGAGCGTAGACTGTTGTACGTGGCGCTCACCCGCGCTCGTCACCGGGTATGGCTGTTATTTAACAAGGCGCAACCTTCGCCGTTTGTCGAGATCCTGCAGGCGCTGGATGTGCCCGTGGCCAGGAAGCCGTAATCGCGGCTCGATTATTTCAGGCGCTCGGCAAGATAGCGTGGATAATCCGGGATCAGAATATCGAGCGGTTGACCGAAGTGCGGCGACTGGATAATAAAGTCAGCGGTGGAGACGTTAGTGGCGACCGGAATGTTCCAGACGGTGGCCAGGCGCAGCAACGCTTTGACATCCGGGTCGTGGGGAACGGCGTTCAGCGGATCCCAGAAGAAGATCAGCACGTCGATTTTGCCTTCTGAAATCAGGGCACCCACCTGCTGGTCGCCGCCCATCGGACCGCTCAGCATGGCATTAACCTCCAGGCCGGTAGCCCGGGAGACGAGATTACCGGTAGTGCCGGTAGCATACAAAATATGTTGCGCCAGCAGCGCCTGATGGCGAGCAACCCATTTCATCAGCATATCTTTGCAGTGATCGTGAGCCACCAGCGCGATATGTTTTTGCGCAGGCAGGGTACGTGTTGTCAGTTCCATATTTTCATTCCACATTTTGACCTGCAAACAGATTACTGAATGTGGCTGTCGCTGCAAGCATCGGGGATGAAAATTTTGCTGAATCTGTGGGTTAGGCTGGATGGCCCCCTGCTGCGGATTAGCATACACTTAGGTGAAATAGCAGGAGGAAACCATGAAAGAGAATGATATTGCTGGCATCCTGACCTCGACACGGACGATTGCGCTGGTCGGAGCCAGCGACAAGCCTGATCGTCCGAGCTACCGGGTCATGAAGTATCTGCTGGATCAGGGGTATCACGTTATCCCGGTTTCGCCGAAGGTGGCGGGCAAGACGCTGCTGGGACAACAGGGGTATGCGACGCTCGCCGACGTTCCGGAAAAGGTCGACATGGTTGATGTCTTCCGTAATTCAGAAGCGGCGTGGGGCGTAGCGCAGGAAGCGATAGCCATCGGCGCGAAAACGCTATGGCTGCAGCTGGGGGTGATCAATGAGCAGGCTGCGGTGCTGGCCAGGGAAGCCGGATTGAGCGTAGTGATGGATCGCTGCCCGGCCATTGAACTACCGCGACTAGGGTTGGCGAAATAAAATAAAACCCCGCGTTAGCGGGGTTTTATTTTAGTTGCGAAGGCGCGGAGCCTGCAGCTGCTGACGAATCGTTTTGGCCAGTTCGTCAAGGGACGGCTGTTCCGGGTGTTCGTCGCGGGTTTCGCTGCTCAGCTGCGCTTCTGCCAGATAGGTGTGAATCGGCTGGCCATCATCATCTTCCATCACCACATGGTACCAGGGCGCCGCGCGCAGTTCGTCATTGGCGGCAATTTCATCCTCTTCCGGCTCCGCGAGCGAATACTCGGGATCGACATCGACGATGACGCCCAGGTAGCCCAAGAGCGTATGGCGGACCTGTTGGCCGATACCGAATTTGCTGGCTATCATAGGCACCTCCTGGGAAACATGAATACTCCCTATATGAGGCTCATGTTTCGTTTTTCAAGTTACATGACGCGACAGGCAAACCCCTTCAGATACAGCCCTTCCGGGTAGGTTGCGATCACCGGGTGGTCGGCAGCCTGACGGAACTGTTCTATAAATTGTACATCACGCCCGGCATCAATTGCGGCATCGGCGATGATTTTCTGAAATAAATCGGTGGTCATCAGCCCGGAGCAGGAGAATGTCAGCAGCACGCCGCCGGGGTTCAGCAGCTGGATCGCCAGCATATTGATATCTTTATAGCCGCGGCAGGCGCCCATCAGCTGGCTTTTATTTTCCACGAACTTCGGCGGATCCATCACGATCACGTCGAATTTCTCTCCCTGATCGCGGTATTTACGCAGCAGTTTGAACACGTCGTCGCGCACAAACTCCGCTTTGGACAGATCCAGTCCGTTGATCTCCACGTTCTGGCGGGCAACGTCGAGCGCCTCCTGCGAGGTATCCACGCTGGTGACCTGGCGGCAGCCGCCCATCAGCGCCGACACCGCAAAGCCGCCGGTGTAGGAGAAGCAGTTCAGCACCCGTTTATCCGCGACATAGCGGCGGGTGGCCAGGCGGCTGTCGCGCTGGTCGAGGTAGTAGCCGGTCTTGTGCCCGCCCTGGATATCGACTAACAGCTTCATGCCGTGCTCGGTGATCGGCAGCAGCGCCGGGGGCAATTCGCCCACCACCGGCCCCTGGGCCAGCTCCAGTCCCTCTTTTTTACGCACGGCGACATCGCTGCGATCGTAAATGGCGCAGTCCGGGAACAGGTTCTGCAGGGCGCTGATGATGGCGGCGCGCTGGTATTCGGCGCCTGCGCTGAGCAGCTGCAGCACGAAAAAGTTGCCAAAGCGGTCGATAGTGACGCCCGGCAGGCCATCGGACTCGCCGGCGATCAGGCGGTAGCTGTCGAGGCCATCACGCTCGGCCAGCCAGGCACGCCAGGTTTGCGCCTGCTTCAGACGGCGTTCAAAGAAGGCGCTATCGATGGCTTCATTGCGGTCGAAGGTCCACACGCGGGCGCGGATCTGCGACGACGGCGAGTAAGCGCCGCGGGCCAGCCATTTTCCCTGATGGTCAACGATATCGATGGTTTCACCGCTGCGGGCTTTACCTTCCATGCGGGCGACGCCGCCGGAGAATATCCACGGATGGCGACGCAGCAGGGATTTCTCGCGTCCTTTGGCTAACACTAAGCGGGGGAATAGGGAATCTGTCATGGGGCTACCTTTAAGCAACGGGAATGTCGGCACCGAAAAATGGCGCGTAGATTAGCACACCTGGCGCACGCAAGCATCTTTCGCCCGGCAGGCACAGGTGAGCGTTTCGGCACAAAATGCAGGCGCTTCGGCACATTCAGTTGGTGCGGACTCTCATACCCTGTTTTCTCACCCCAACGAGGAGCAGACGATGAAAACAGGTATCCGCATGGCTGTGGCGATGGTAGCGGCTGTGAGCAGCGGCGCGATGGCCGCGCCGTTTAGCGTAAGCAGCAATGATATGCGTGACGGGCAGCCGCTGGCCCAGCAGCACTGGTTTGCCGGTTTCGGCTGTACCGGAGGCAATGTCTCTCCGCAGCTGGCATGGAAAAACGCCCCGGCGGGCACGCGCAGCTTCGCGGTCACCGTCCGGGATCCCGATGCGCCTACCGGCAGCGGCTGGTGGCACTGGACGGTGGTCAATATCGCCAGCAGCGTCTTTTCGCTGCCCGCTGGCGCGGGAGATAAAAACAGCGCTACACTGCCGGGCGGAGCGGTCCAGGGCCGCAACGATTTTGGCTATGCCGGCTTCGGCGGCGCCTGTCCGCCGGCGGGAGATAAACCGCACCGCTATCGCTTTACGGTATGGGCGCTGGATGTCCCCACGCTGCCGGTGGATGCCGGGGCCAGCGGGGCGCTGGTCGGCTATCTGTTACATAGCCATGCTCTCGCCAGCGCACAGTTGACGGCGATGGCCGGGCGTTAAAATAAAAGGTCGGTCTGATGGAGAGTATCCACTTTCAGCATAGCGCCTTAACCGCGGCGGAGATCACCACCCGACGGCTATGCAGACTGCATCGCGTGCGGCTGTTCTCCCCGGCGCTCTGTCGGGTGAAACGCGGCAGCAAAGTGATTGTGCAAGGGGAGAGCCGGGTGCTGGCGACTCCGCAACAGCTGATTGTTTTGCCAGCTGACGTGGAACTGGAGGTGATTAACCAGCCGGAGAATGGCCTCTTTTGCTCCGATCTGCTATCGCTGACGCCCGAGCTGCTGACGAGGTTTAAGACCCGTTATCTCAGCGAACCACCGCCAGGGCGCCTGACCTCGCTCTGCGCACCGGTGACGACAGAGCTGGCGTTTATGTGGCAAAGCGTTCTGCAGGCGGTGCGGGAGGGATTGTCCGTCGCGCTGCAGCAGCACCAGACCATGGGGCTGCTGCTGGCCCTGTATGAGGCTGGCTATGCGGGCCCGCTGCTCGTCGAGCGGCAGCAGGATCTGTCGGCGCAGGTGCGGCAGCTGATTATGCTGTCGCCGGCGCAGGCATGGAGCGTGTCGCGGGTGGCGAAAATGCTCTTTCTCGGCGAGTCCACGCTGCGCCGTCGGCTGCAGCAGGAATCGCAGAGTTTTCGCCAGATCGTCGAGGAGGTGCGGATGGCCCACGCCCTGGGGCAGCTGCAGACCACCTCGCGGCCAATAGGCGAAATTGCGCAGAACAGCGGATATCAGTCGGGATCGCGCTTTACCGCGCGCTTCCGTCAGCATTATGGTTTACTGCCGAAGCATGTACGCTGAGCGAATTTGCTATCCTCAGCGTATAGCGTGAGCGAAAAGGAGATGATTATGGCCAGTATCTGCACAATGGCATGGATTTACGGTTCGGTTCAGGGCGTGGGATTTCGCTATTCCACGCAGCGGGAAGCGCTGCAGCTGGGGGTGACCGGTTATGCCCGTAATCTGGATGACGGCGGGGTGGAAGTGCTTGCCTGCGGCGAGGCGGAGCAGGTGGAAAAACTCATCGCCTGGCTGAAAGCCGGGGGGCCGCGCAGCGCGCGGGTTGACCGAGTGTTAACCGAACCCCATCAACCCACCCGCAGCTGGGACAAATTCGCGATCCTCTATTAGATGCACTTCACCGGCTTCGGCAAGCCGGCGATTTTAGTCGCCTGTTTGGCGGGTCCTTTCGGGAACAGGCGATAGAGATAGCGGCTGTTGCCTTTCTCTTCGCCAAACTTGTTGGCCATCGCCTTGACCAGCATACGGATCGCCGGGGAGGTGTTAAATTCAAGGTAAAACTCGCGCACAAAGCGTACTACTTCCCAGTGTTCAACGGCGAGCGTTATCCCTTCCTGCGCGGCAATGACTTCCGCCATCGCCTCGCTCCACTGGGTGGTATCTTTCAGATAGCCTTCGCTATCCGTTTCAATTTCGTTGCCTTCAAAAATAAACATGATTTTTCACATACCGCCTGAAACTGGCCGCAGTGTAGCAAAAAAAAAGGCCCCGCATAAGCGAGGCCTCTGTTAAGCAGGGGAGCGGTTAGTCCCGGCTGGCGAAGCCCAGGATGCTCAGCAGGCTGACAAAGATGTTGTACAGCGAGACATACAGACTGACCGTCGCGCGGATATAGTTGGTTTCACCGCCGCGGATAATGTTGCTGGTCTCGAACAGGATGGCGCCCGAAGAGATCAGGATGAACACCGCGCTAATCGCCAGGTGCAGCGCCGGCAGCTGCAGGAACAGGTTAGCGACCATACCAATCAGGACGACCACCACGCCGGCCATCAGCATCCCGCCAAGGAATGACATGTCTTTACGCGTCGTCAGCACATAGGCCGAGCAGCAGAAGAAGACCAGCGCCGTGCCGCCCAGCGCCAGGCCGATTAAATCGCCCATGCCGGCAGAAAGATACGCGTTCAGCATCGGCCCAAGGATATAGCCGAGGAACCCGGTGAAGGCGAAGGCGGAAATAATCCCGGTGGGTTTATTCGCCGTTTTGTAGGTCAGGAACATCAGACCGTACATCCCCACGAGGGTCAAAATGAGACCCGGCGAAGGGAGCATCAGCACTGTGCTGGCGGTGGCGGTGATAGCGGAAAACGCCAGCGTCAGGCTGAGCAGGAAGTAGGTGTTACGCAGAACCTTGTGCGTGCTGAGCAGCGAGGAACGGTCACGCGATGATGTAATTATGCGATCCATGAGTCACTCTCTTATGACAGATGTAATTAGGGATAAAGAATAAGAAAAACAAGCGTGAAGCCCTAATGCTTTTACCCATCTTTACTTAGTTTTTACCGCTTTTGCCTGGCATAAAATTCTATATAGATAGGGAAAAGCGATATATTTTCGCTTTTCGCGTCGCTGAGCCGATCGAAATCTTATAGGTCACTGAAAAATATTGCCTTATTGCAGTTCTGCGACTAAGTGTGGAAGAGGGGGATTACCCCGTACGTCAAAGGCAAAGGGAAATGACATTACACAAAAAAAATCACATCACCCGAACACTCCTGGCTGTCAGTATGCTGGCTATGAGCTGCGGGGCGCTGGCGGCGCAGGTGCCGCCGGGCACCCAGCTGGCGGAAAAGCAGGAGCTGGTCAGAAATAACGGCAGTGAACCGGCGTCACTCGATCCGCATAAAGTCGAGAGCGATGTTGAATTCAATATCATTAGCGATCTCTTTGAAGGGCTGGTTAACGTGTCGCCAGCGGGGGCGATCCAGCCGCGACTGGCGGAACGCTGGGAAAACAAAGACAACCTGTTATGGACCTTTCATTTACGCCCCGGTCTGACCTGGTCTGACGGCACGGCCATTACAGCGCAGGATATCGTCTGGAGCTGGCAACGGCTGGTCTCGCCGGCAACAGCCTCCCCCTACGCGAGCTACCCTGGCAATATGCATATCGCCAACGCCCGCGAGATTGCCCTCGGGCAAAAGGGACCCGAGACGTTGGGGGTGAAAGCGCTGAACGACACCACGCTGCAGGTCACTCTGACCCAGCCGAATGCCGCCTTCCTGGCGATGCTGGCGCACCCTTCGCTGGTACCGATCGACAAAGTGCTGGTGGAGCGGTATGCCGATAAATGGACCCGACCAGAGCATATCGTCACCAGCGGCCCGTATAAGCTGTCCCAATGGGTGGTGAATGAGCGGCTGGTGGCTGAACGTAATGCAAAGTACTGGGATAATGCGCATACCGTTATTAATAAAGTGACTTATCTGCCAATCTCTTCGGAGGCCGCTGATGTCAACCGCTACAAAGCAGGGGAGATTGATATTGTCTATACGGTGCCGATCAATCAGTTTGCGCAGTTGCAGAAAACCATGGGCGACCAGCTGGACGTTTCGCCGCAGCTGGCGACCTATTACTACGAATTCAATACTACCCGGCCGCCGTTTAACGACGCCCGTGTGCGTCGCGCGCTGAATATGGCGCTTGATAAAGATATCATTGCCGGAAAAGTGCTTGGCCAGGGCCAGCGCCCGGCCTGGCTGATCGGTCAGCCGGATATCGGCGGCGTGACGCTGCATAACCCGGACTACGCCAGCTGGCCGCGTGAGAAACGGATTGCCGAGGCGAAAAAACTGCTGGCGCAGGCGGGGTATGATGAAAGCCATCCGCTGGTCTTTACCCTGCTCTATAACACCTCTGAGTCGCACCAGCGTATCGCCATTGCCGCCAGCTCTATGTGGAAGAAAAACCTCGGCGTCGAGGCGAAGCTACAGAACCAGGAGTGGAAGACGATGCTGGATACCATGCATACGCATAACTTCGACGCCGTCCGCTACGCGTGGATTGCCGACTACGACGATGCCGCCACCTTCCTCAATACTTTCCGTACCGGGGATAGCGAGAACACCAGTCAGTACAGCAACCCTGCTTACGATGAGGCCCTGCGCAATGCGGCGAAAGCCTCCGACGTGGCGACCCGGGGCAAATACTATCAGCAGGCGGAAGATCTGCTGGCGCAGGATGTTCCCGCCATTCCGGTCTATCACTATGTACGTACCCATCTGGTGAAACCTTGGGTAGGGGGCTTCACGCCGGATAAGCTGGGGTATTACTACACCAAAGACATGTACATTAAAAAACACCCATCCGCCAGCGGCGATGGGCGTTGATTTTCTGTGCAAACTGCCTGAAATTCAGACGAATAACACAAAATTGTTTGTTTTTAAGGCAGTTGATCAAAATGATGCTTTACAGCATCCGTCGAGGTGTTTATAGTGCGCCTCACACCGGAAGTGTGGCCGAGCGGTTGAAGGCACCGGTCTTGAAAACCGGCGACCCGAAAGGGTTCCAGAGTTCGAATCTCTGCGCTTCCGCCATATAAAAGAAGGGGTTACCGAAAGGTAACCCCTTTTTGCTTTTACCTGTAGCCGTCCTGACTGCACTTCACCTTCACCTCCCGACTCCGCAAACCCGCCATGTCTGTAGTGCTATCGCTGGCGAAAAGGTGACGATCAATCCATTGCAAATGGTTGTTATTTTAATTATTCAGCCTCTTGTTATAAACGGCAATGGTGCTGAGGAATAAAAACCATGCGGTAAAATATCTTCGTCTATACTTGGAAAAATGATGATTTACCTGCCATGGTTTTTACGCAGATACAGAGACCAGAGAGGTCAGCATGCCTGACATTAACCCGCAAAATATCAAAGAATTACGGGCGTTGGTTGAACAGCAATTACAGTACACATTGTGTGTTAGCTTAAATAAAGCTACGAATGGCGATATTTTTAACGCGGTGGCGCTGGCCATTCGTCATTTTCAACAGGACCATTTTTTGTTGAGCCAGAAGCGGCAACGTGAAGAACGTAAAAAGCGCGTTTACTATCTGTCGATGGAGTTTTTACTGGGACAGTCGCTGCGTAATAACCTTTTGAATATGAATTTACTGGCGGAGATGCACCAGGTGGTGAATGACCTGGGGTTTGATCTTGACCACCTTCTTGACGAAGAGCCCGACGCCGCGCTGGGTAACGGAGGGTTAGGGCGCTTAGCCGCCTGTTTTATCGATTCGATGGCCACCCTTGATATTGCCGCATCCGGGCATGGCATCAAATACGAATATGGTCTTTTTCGCCAATCCTTTCAAAATGACCAGCAGATCGAGCATCCGGATGACTGGCATTCCATGCACTCCCCGTGGCTGGTCGAACATCATGCTCAGCAAATCCTGATCCCGCTGGGAGGCTATATTGAACACAGCGAAGATGTTGATGGCAATTACAATCCAATGTGGCTGGGCTGGAAAACGATTATCGGTATACCCCATGACTATTTCGTTTCCGGTTACCGGGATACGACGACCAACAAGCTGCGGCTTTATAGCGCGGTGGCCTCTGACTCCTTTAATATCCATATTTTCAATCGCGGTGATTATATCAAGGCGGTGAGTGATAAAATCGCGTCGGAGAATATTTCAAAAATACTCTATCCATCCGATGAGGTGCTGACCGGAAAAGAGCTGCGGCTGACGCAAGAGTATTTTCTGGTGGCCTGTACGCTGCGGGATATATTTCGCGACTATGCCGAGGTTAATGACGATATTACTTTCCTGCCGCAGCATGTGGCGATTCAGCTGAATGACACCCATCCGGCATTAGCGGTGGTGGAGCTGATGCGTATCCTCGTCGATGAATACCGGCTGCCCTGGGAGCAGGCGTGGGAGATAACGCAAAACACCTGTGCCTACACGAATCATACGTTGATGCCGGAAGCGCTGGAGACCTGGCCGGTGACGCTGTTTGAAAAACTGCTGCCGCGTCATTTGCAAATTATATTTGAGATCAACCATCGTTTCCTTGAAGAGGTGGCCCGGCGCTGGCCGGATAAAAATCATCTGTTATCTTCGCTGTCTTTAATCGACGAACATCACGATAAGCAAATCCGTATGGCCAATCTGGCGATTGTCGGTAGCCATCGCGTGAACGGGGTAGCATGGCTGCATTCGGAACTGGTCAAGAAACAACTGGTGCCCGACTTCTATTTTATGACCCCGGAGAAATTCATTAATCAGACCAACGGCGTCACGCCGCGACGCTGGGTGCAGCAGGCTAACCCCGGCCTGGCCGCTTTTTTGCACCAACAGCTGGGGGAAGGGTGGCCAACCGATTTACCCTTGCTGTCCAGTCTGGAAAGCCTGGCCGATGATACTGCTGTTATTGATAATATCCGGGCCATTAAATTTGCCAACAAAACCGCGCTCAGCCAGCTGGTCGCTCAACGCTATGGCATCGTCCTCGATCCGCTGGCGATGTTTGATTGTCAGGTCAAACGTATTCATGAATATAAGCGTCAGTTGCTCAATATTCTTCATGTGATCGCGCTTTACCTGGATATCAAAGAGACAGGGAAAACTATCGCGCCTAAGGCGCATTTGTTTGCGGGTAAAGCGGCGCCGGGCTATCGGATGGCGAAGCTGATTATTCAGTTGATTAATACCGTCGCCCGGAAAATTAACCGCGACCCGCAGGTCGCCGGACAGCTTAAAGTGGTTTTTCTCGAAGATTACAAAGTCTCGCTGGCGGAAAAAATCATTCCGGCCACAGACCTCTCCGAGCAAATTTCCACCGCCGGGACCGAGGCGTCCGGCACCAGCAATATGAAGTTTGCCATGAACGGCGCGTTAACCATCGGCACCTATGATGGGGCGAATATCGAAATTCGCGAGGCCGTGGGGATCGATAATTTTTATCTGTTTGGCGCCGTGGCGGAAGAGATTGAAGAGAGCCGGCGCCTTGGGCATCACCATAATTTCTATCATCAGAACCCGGCTATGGCGCGTGTTGTCGATACCCTCGTGTCTGGGTTGTTCACCAGCGATCGTGAGCTGTTTGCACCCCTTCACCACATGTTGACTGAGGGCGATCATTACTGTCATTTACTGGATTTCGACAGCTATTGCCAGGCGCAGCAGCAGGCGATGATCGATTTTGAACAGCCGGAACAATGGCACCGTCGGGCCTTACTCAATATTTGCCGGATGGGCGAATTTTCCAGCGACAGAACCATACGTGGCTACGCCCGGGATATTTGGGGTATCACCAGCTAAAGAGCGAACACGCCGGGCTAAAAAGGGACTCGTCGACGGATATCAGTCACTATTGAGGATGAGCATGAACGTTGAATTACATACCGAGCAGGGCGTAAAAATTATTGTACCTCTTGTGCGCCGACTGGATGCTTCCGTCGTGCAGGCGTTTAAGCAGCAGGTTCTGGAGGCTATCGACCCGGATACCAAAAACGTGCTGCTGGATCTGAACCACGTCGATTTCATCGACAGTAGCTGCCTTGGCGCGCTGGTTTCCATTCTGAAAAGCGTCAACGGTCAGGGCGAGCTGGCGCTGTGTTCACTCAATGACACGATTAAAAATCTGTTTAAGCTCACCCGCATGGATCGCATCTTTTCTATTAAGGAGACTCGACAGGATGCGCTGAACACGTTCACTCAGTGATGACGTCGGTGCAGACCCGCGGGTGATGGGTCGCTCGCTTATTCTTCGACAATCCGCGCCTTCGGTTTGCTCAGCAGGAGCATCACCAGCGCGACGTAGGGCATCGGCTTCCAGAAATAGTAGCCCTGCAGCAGATGAATATTCTGGCGATTAAGATATTCCAGTTGGGCCTGGGTTTCGACGCCCTCGGCAATAATGCGCAGTGACAACGTCCGGGCCATCTCTATCACGCAGTCCAGCAGCTTGCTTGACGGCGCCTCACCGGTCACGCGGGCGACAAAGCTCTGATCGATTTTGATATAGTCGAAAACCAGCTCGTGGAGACAGGAAAGCCCGGAATAGCCGGTGCCAAAGTCGTCCAGGGCGATGGAAAAACCGCGATTGTGCAATGTATTGAGTTTGTCGACAACCACCCCGTTGAGCAACAGCGGTTCCTGTTCAGTGATCTCCAGCATCAGCTTCACCGCTTTACCCTCAAAACCGTGCTGAAAGTGCAGGCAATCATCGATAAACGTTGGGGCGTTAATGTGTGACGCGCTGATATTGAGGCCAATATGAAACCCATCCGGTAGTTTACTAAAGAGTGGTCTCATCTGCGCGTTGACCTGCGCCATCAGGCTGCGGGTTAGGGGAATAATTAAGCCGGTACGTTCGGCCAGCGGAATAAATTCCGCTGGCGAGCGCGATGGCGTCGTGCTGTTTTGCCAGCGGGCGAGAATTTCCACGCCGTATATCTCTCCGGTTTTCCCATTCACCAGCGGCTGATAGTAGGGAACGATATAGCCCTGATTGATGGCGTAGCGCAGTCTTTCCTCTTCAGAGGTATAAACATTGAGATATTTACGCATCAGGAAATAAAACAGCAGCGAAACTGAGAAAATAAAGATCAACAGACCGGAGCCATTATGGACTAAGCGGCCGGGGCTAAAGAAAAGTGAATCAGGGTAGGTAATGCGAAATGGATAGGCAGGTGAGGTAAAGACGCCCTGGTGTGGGTCAGCAGCCAGCGGCTTAACATCGCCATATCTGGCAATCATTTGGTTCTGCACCCAGAGTGCCAGCCCGTTGTTATCGGTATCGCTATATAGTGCATCACGCAGATGGATGTCGCTGATAGTGACAATCACCCGGATCGCCGCTACGCGCGCCTGATAGATCAGTACCGGCCGTTTATTGACCATCATTCTGGCCGGGAGCAGTAACAGAGGGTCATCAGGCAAAGACTCAGGGCTAAGTGTCAGAACCCGGTTGCCAGTTAATGACGAACACGCCAGCAAGAAATACCATCAGCGCCAGGGAAAAGGCAATCACTCGCAGCCGGTGGATGAAGAGACGGCGTTGTTTCTTGGCGATCGCACCGTCAGCCAGGCCGCGTGGCAGCCCGGCGCGATGGTGCGACTGACGGTCAGCGGCAAGGCGCGGGTATTTAGCGGCTAAACCCTGAGCAGGCGGCGCCGGCTATCGCCGGTGCCGCACAGAAAGCTAATCAGGCGGAGGATGAAGCCGATAGTATCCGCGCCACTGACCTCGTCGCCATGGAGTGGTAGTACGTTGGAACAATTCCGCGGGGTCAGTCCATCTCACCGCCGTTTTGCCGGTGTGCGCTTTACAAATCCAGCACTAACCGGCCGCCTTTAGCGCGTGAGCAGCAGATCAGCATACTCTGCTGGCTGGCTTTCTCTTCCTCGCTGTAATACTGATCGCGGTGGTCGGCTTCCCCCTCCAGAATCATCGTTTCGCAGGTGCCGCACACCCCTTCTCGGCACAGGCATTCGACCTTTGCCGCTTTGTTATTCTCGATCACCTGCAAAATGGTCATATCCTGCGGCACGGTAAATTCGCGTCCGGAACGCGCCAGCACCAGGGTAAATGCCTCTCCGCTTTTATCCTCAAGGATAAACTGCTCAAAGTGCAGCTGGCTGGCGGGCACCTGATGGCGTTCGGCGGCGGCTTTCACCGCCTCGTTAAGCGCCGCTGGGCCGCAGGTATACACGTGGGTTCCTGGCTCGAGGTCGGCGAACAGGCGCGGTAGGTCGAGACGGCTGCCGAGCGCTGATACATGAACATTGACCCGATCGCGCCATGGCGCAGCGCTGAGCGCATCGACGAAAGCATTACTGTCGGCGTCGTGAAAACAGTAATGCAGCTGCCAGTCGGCCTGCCGCTGTTCCAGTTCCGGAATATGCGATAAGAATGGCGTAATGCCGATGCCGCCGGCGATCAGCAGATGTTTTCGCGCCTGTGGTTCGATGGCGAACAGATTGTTGGGCGTGGACACCGTCAGGGTATCGCCCGGGCGCACCCGCTGGTGCATAAAACGCGAGCCGCCTTTGGAAGCCGACTCAAGACGCACCGCAATCTGCCAGCTGGTGGTATCCAGCGGCGAGCTCATCAGCGAATAGGCGTTACTGTAGCGCTGCTCGCCATCCTGCATCTGGACGATAATATGGCTGCCGCCGCTGAATGCCGGCAGCGGGGCGCCGGTCGGCGACACCAGCGTAAAACGCTTCACAAGAGGGGTGATCTGTTCAACATCGCGAACGACCGCCTCAAACATTTGATAATCAGACATCGCTGAACTCCATCAAAAAATCCCGGCGTGGCTAGCGCCATCGCCGGGAGAGCACATTTACAACCCCTGGCAGAGATACTTCATCTCCAGGTAATCTTCGATTCCGTGTTCCGACCCTTCGCGGCCAAGACCGGACTGCTTTACCCCGCCAAACGGCGCGACCTCGTTGGAAATTAGCCCGGTATTGATACCGACCATGCCGTATTCCAGCTGCTCGGAGACGCGCCAGATACGGGCGGCATCGTTGCTGTAAAAATAGGAGGCGAGACCGTAGATGGTGTTATTCGCCTGCTCGATGACCTGCTGCTCATCGTCAAATTTCACCAGCGCCGCCACCGGGCCGAAAATCTCTTCCTGCAGCAGCAGTGACCCCGGCTGTACGTCGCCGATCACCGTAGGGGTGAAGAAATTACCGCCCAGCGGATGCGCTTTACCGCCAGTTAACAGCGTGGCGCCGCGGCTCAGGGCGTCGTCGAGCAGGGACTGCACTTTGCGCCCGGCCTCGGCGTTGATCAGCGGGCCAATCTGTACATCGGACTCGCTGCCATCGCCCACTTTCAGGGCGGCGACACGGGCGACGAACTTATCGCAGAATTGGTCGTAGATGGCGCGATGAATATAGAAGCGGTTGACGCAGACGCAGGTTTGTCCGGCGTTGCGGAACTTGGCGATCAGCGCGCCCTCGACCGCTTTATCGATATCGGCGTCGTCAAAGACGATAAACGGCGCGTTACCGCCGAGCTCTAAAGAGAGCTTTTTGATGGATTCCGCGCACTGGCGCATCAGCACGCGGCCAACTTCGGTCGAACCGGTAAAGGAGAGCTTACGCACCCGCTCATCGCCGGTGAACACCGCGCCAATCTCTCGCGACTGGCCGGTAACGACGTTAATGACGCCCTGCGGGATCCCGGCCTGATTCGCCAGATCCGCCATCGCCAGCGCGGTAAACGGCGTTTCGTTAGCCGGCTTAATCACCATCGTACAACCCGCGGCCAGCGCCGGGCCGGCCTTCCGGGTGATCATCGCCGCCGGGAAGTTCCACGGGGTGATCGCCGCGCAGACGCCTACCCCCTGGCGGATCACCATCAGGCGTTTATCGGCGCCGGGGGAGGGGATTATCTCGCCGTTGGCGCGTTTCCCTTGTTCGGCAAACCACTCGATAAACGAGGCGGCATAGGCGATTTCGCCTTCCGCTTCCGCCAGCGGCTTGCCCTGCTCGGCGGTCATTATCTGCGCCAGCGCGGTTTTGTTTTCGAGGATCAGGCGGTGCCAGTTTTTCAATAGCGCGGCGCGCTGAGCGGCGGTGAACGCGCGCCAGTCCGGCAGCGCGGCCGCGGCGGCATCCACTGCCTGTTGCGCTTCCGCACGCCCCATATTGGGGATCTGGCCGAGCGTCGCGCCGGTGGAAGGATTGCTGACGGCAAGCGTCGTGCCGTCGGCGGCGTCGCGCCAGCTTCCGGCAATCAGCGCCTGCTGGCGAAACAGATCTGAGTGAAACACAGACATAGTAAGCTCCTTCAACGATTACGGCTGGAACACCTGGGCGACCAGATTGTGGAAATGCGCGATCCCGTGCTCGGAGATACCGCTGCCGCTGTTATCCGCCATAATGCGCCCCTGGCCGCGATAGCCGCGGGACTTCAACCCCTTCTGCACGCTTTCCACCAGGCGTAAATCTTCCGGGCGGAACACGTCGCGATACCACTCAATCAGCGCTTTCTGATCGTCAGTCAGCTCTTCGTTGGTGAAATAGATGTCGTAATTCTGCAGAGTGGTCTCTTCATCCACCGGGAATTCATAGATAACGGTCATCATGCCCTTGATCGGCGTGACGTTGAACATGGTGCACGGCCACAGCCAGAAACCGTGAAACGCGGCGTCGGTACCCTCTTCGAATTTAAACGACTGCTCGGACGGTTTGGCGAAGCCATACTGCAGCGTCCATTTGCCGTGCATGGTGTGCCAGTAGCGGTCAACCTGGACGGAATCCGAGAAGCCCGGGTGCGCCGGACCGCAGTGGTAACATTCCAGATAGTTATCGACGATATTTTTCCAGTTCGCCGGGGTGAGGGTGGTAAAGCGCGCCGCCAGTTTCAGATCATGCACGTCCGGACAGGCTTCCAGCACTTTGTCCTGCAGCCCCGGTAGCTGCGTTTCCACACTCTCCGCTTCCGGATTCATATTGATAAACACAAAGCCGGCATACTCTTCCAGGCGAACCGGCACCAGCGTTGCCTTTTCGCTATCGAAATTCGCCACGTTTTCGCAGTTGCGGGCGTGGGCGAGATTGCCGTCCAGCTTGAAGGCCCAGGCGTGATAGGGGCAGGTAATCACGTTTTTGGCTTTGCCTTCGCCGCTCAGTAGCTGGTGGCCGCGGTGTGGGCAGACGTTATAGAAGGCGCGCAGAATGTTGTCGCGGCCGCGGACGATAACGATATTTTCGCCGATGATCTCCCGGGTAATGTAATCGTTCGGCCGGGCGACCTCGCTGCCGTGGGCAACGCAAATCCAGCTATTGGCGAAGATGCGCTCTTTCTCGTGCTCAAACGCCTGGCTGTCGGTATAAAAACGGGCCGGAATGGTCCAGGCATCCTGCGGATTAGCGCAAAAGTTAATCGGCAGGGTGAAGTCAGGGCTCAAATTGCTCATGTAGGGTCTCCTTGTGATTATTGTCAGTAAGAGGTTTTACAGCGACTGGCCGTCGCCTTTGAGTACCGCGCCAACCGGCAGCGTCTCGGCTTTAATAATGGGCTCGGGGGTATGGGTTTCTATCTGATGGACCGGAACGTGGGCGTAGTCCTGTTTTAACCAGCGCACGAAGCCGCCGGTTTTAATCAGTAAAATGGCCAGGAACGGTAGGGCGGTCAGCACCACGGTGGTTTTCATGGTCTCAAGCGAAGCGCCGGTAAACAGAATCGACAGCGGGATGAGGGTGATCACCACGCACCAGAACAGGCGCATGCCGCGATCCGGATCCTCGCCTTCGCGCAGGTTGCGGGTACTGGTCGCCGCCATGGTGTAGGCCACCGCATCCATGTGCGAGGCGAGGAATACAATCATCACGAACAGATAGGCGGCGAGGAACAGCTTACCTGCCGGCAGCGACATCAGGACCTGCTGGACGGCGGTTTCGCCGCCGAGAGTCTGCATCACCTGTGGTACGTTAATCACGCCGTTAACGAACTGGTGCATGGCGTAGCTTTCCATCACCCCGAAGAAAAACCAGCAGCCGGCGGTGCTACCGAGGAGCAGTCCCCAGATCACCTCTTTGATTTTGCGCCCGCGGGAGACGCGGGTGACGAACATCGCCACGCCTGGGGTATAGGAGATCCACCACAGCCAGTAGAAGACGGTCCAGTTGCGGGTAAAGGCGCCGTCGCCGAGCGGGTCGGTAAACAGGCTCATCTGCAGGAAGTTTTGGGTCGTCAGGCCGACGGCGTTAATGACGTTATTGGTGATGAATTCGGTCGGGCCAACCAGTAATACCACCAACGGCAGCAGAAACGCCCCCCAGCCGACCATTTTGCTCAGGCGCTGCAGGCCGTTGTTGATGCCAATCCACGAACTCATGCAGAAAATACCGCCGGAGAGCAGGATCACAAATGCCTGCACGGTGAAGTTATCCGGCAGTCCGGTCAGCGCTGACAGGCCGCGGGTGAAGGTGGCGGCGGTGACTACCAGCGAAATGGTTAACGCGCCGACGGTAGCGATCAGGAACATCAGATCGACCAGACGGCCCCAGAAACCTTGCGGATTAACGCCGGTGATCGCCGAAACGATCCCGGAGAGGCTGAGGCCTTTATTTTTCCGCACGTGGAAGTGATAGGCCATGATCAGCGAGGCGAGGGTATAGGTTGCCCAGGCGCTTACCCCCCAGTGGAAGAAAGAGTATGGGATGCTGTATTCCAGCGCTTTCGGCGATTGCGGGGCAATGTTAAGGCCCGGGGTCTGGTAGTAATAAGCCCATTCGGCAACGCCCCAGTACAGCGTGGAGGAGCCGAGACCGGCGCAGATAAACATAAACAGCCATGAGAGGGTACTGTATTCGACTTTACCTTCGCCGAGACGGATATTGCCGTATTTGCTGGTGGCCAGATACAACACCAGTCCCAGCGCCAGTAGCACCAGTACCTGTACCGTGGAACCCAGCAGGCGGGTCACGCCGTTAAAAATCGAATCAGCCGCCTGCGCGGTTTGCTGGGGGAAGAGACTTAATGTAGCGGCGATGAAAACAATGGCCGCCAGGCTGATGGCAATCAGCGGCACATCTTTTTTCTTTACGTTGCTCAACATGAGTGATCTCCTGGGCATGATTGCCCGTCGGTGGCTTTAGCCTGTCGTTGTTATCACGCTGTAGGGTCAGGGTTCGTAGCAAAATGCTATTAACAATTGGATTATTTCTTCGTTACATGAATTAAACAATTGGCCGTTTCGTGAAGCAATAAAACACGAAACGGAAATAATAAAAGGTGAATTGGCGCAGGTTCTGTCCTTTCAGGAATTAATAAAGTTCACCGCTGTGATGCGGTTCACTTGTCAATCGTGGGGGATTCTGCATAGCGAAAAGAGAGGGGAGTTGGCGGACCAGGCGCGCGGGTTTTCCCGGGTAGCGGCTGCGCCTTACCCGGGCTACTTGCTGTGCCGTTTTTTTGCCGGGTGGCGGCTGTGCCTTACCCGGCCTACTCACTACATTATCGTGCCATTGTAGCCCCGGTAAGCGCAGCGCCACCGGGGAGCGGCGGAGTAATTACGCCAAAATGGCCTTGCAGATAGCCTCGCTAACCTGCTGCGTTGAGGCACTGCCTTTCATGTCCGGAGTTTTCGGTCCGCAGGCGATCGTCTGCTCAATCGCCGCCAGAATGCCATCGTGAGCGGCGTGGTAGCGCTCATCGCCGTTGCCGAGGAAATCGAGCATCATCGCCCCGGCCCAAACGGTGGCGATCGGGTTGGCGATATTTTTACCGTAAATATCCGGCGCCGACCCGTGAACCGGTTCGAACAGCGACGGGAAATTGCGCTCCGGATTGAGATTGGCCGATGGCGCAATACCGATAGTGCCGGTACAGGCCGGGCCGAGATCGGAGAGAATATCGCCGAACAGGTTAGAACCCACTACCACGTCGAAACGCTCCGGCTGCAGCACGAAACGGGCGCACAGGATATCGATATGCTGCTTGTCCCAGCGAATTTCGGGATAGTTTTTGGCCATCTCTTCCACCCGCTCATCCCAATAGGGCATGCTGATGGCCAGGCCATTGGATTTGGTTGCGGAGGTCAGCGTTTTGCGTGGGCGGCTTTGCGCCAGCTCAAAGGCGTAGCGCAGGATCCGGTCAACGCCGCGGCGGGTGAAGACCGACTCCTGAATCACCAATTCATGCTCGGTGCCTCCATTGGCGCGGCCGCCGAGGGCGGAATATTCGCCTTCGGTATTTTCGCGCACCACGTAAAAATCGATATCGCCGGCCTTTTTACCCGCCAGCGGGCAGGGGACGCCGGGGAACAGGCGCACCGGGCGCAGGTTGACGTATTGGTCAAACTCGCGGCGGAACTTCAGCAGCGACCCCCACAGCGAAATGTGGTCGGGAACGGTATCCGGCCAGCCGACGGCGCCGAAGTAGATAGCATCGAAGCCCTGCAGCTGCTCGCGCCAGTCGTCCGGCATCATCTTGCCGTGATGGGCATAATATTCGCAGCTTGCCCACTCCATCTGCTCGAAGCTCAATGACAGATCCCAACGCTGCGCGGCGGCTTGCAGCACGCGAATCCCTTCAGGCAGCACTTCTTTGCCAATTCCGTCACCCGGGATGGCGGCAATACGACAGGTTTTTTTCATTCCGGTTCTCACTTTTTAACGATGATGTTTGACCACCTACCTATCCTATAATTGACTAGTTCATAATTAATCACGCTAACTGGTGAAACATAAAACACAGATCATGAATAATCTGCCGCTGCTAAATGATTTACGCGTCTTTATGCTGGTCGCTCGCCGGGCCGGGTTCGCCGCCGCCGCCGAGGAGCTTGGCGTATCGCAGGCGTTCGTCAGCAAGCGGGTTTCGCTGCTGGAGCAAACCCTGAATGTGATGTTGCTGCACCGGACCACCCGCCGGGTCACCATTACCGAAGAGGGGGAGCGGATCTATGAATGGGCGCAGCGCATTTTGCAGGATGTCGATGAGATGATGGATGAGCTTTCCGACGTGCGCCAGGTGCCGCAGGGAACGCTGCGTATTATCAGTAGCTTCGGCTTTGGCCGTCGGGTTGTCGCCCCGGCGCTGTCGGCGCTGGCTCTCCAGTACCCGCAGCTGGAGCTGCGTTTCGATGTCCAGGACCGGCTGGTGGATTTAGTCAATGAAGGGGTGGATCTCGATATTCGCGTCGGCGACGATATCGCACCGAATCTGATTGCCCGCCAGCTGGCGGCCAATCACCGCGTACTCTGCGCCTCGCCGCAGTTCCTTGCCCGCTATGCGCCGCCGAAACAGCTGAGCGATCTGGCCGCGTTACCCTGCCTGGTGATTAAAGAGCGCGATCACCCGTTCGGCGTCTGGCAATTGCATAGCAAAGAGGGCCAGCACGCCATCAAGGTAACCGGGCCGCTCTCCTCCAACCATGGTGAAATTGTGCATCAGTGGTGTCTGGACGGGCAGGGGATTGCGCTCCGTTCGTGGTGGGACGTCCGGGAGAATATCGCCAGCGGACATCTGGTGCAGGTGCTGCCGGACTACTGGCAGCCGGCCAACGTCTGGGCGGTTTACGTCTCCCGGCTGGCGACGTCGGCTAAAATTCGCACCACCGTGGAGTTTCTGCGCCACTACTTTCAGCAGCACTATCCGCAGCATGAGCCGACGGCCAGCGCCGTCGGCAGAGGCGATTAAACCCCAAGGCGGTCGCGCAGGCTGTAGTAGGCGGCGCCCATGGCGGTAAAAGGAATGCGCAGGCTGCGGCCGCCCGGGAACGGGTAGTGCGGCAGTTTGGCGAAGGCGTCGAAACGCTCGGCGTCGCCGCGCAGCAGCTCTGAAATCAAGCGTCCGGCAAGGTGGGTACAGGTCACGCCGTGGCCGCTGTAGCCCTGCATGTAGTAAATATTGTTATCGAGACGCCCGAACTGCGGCATCCGCGACAGGGTTAGCAGGAAGTTTCCCGTCCAGCGGTAGTCAATTTTCACCCCCTGCAGCTGCGGGAAGGTTTTCAGCAGTTTCGGCATAATCAGCCGCTCCACGTCGTCCGGATCGCGCGCGCCGTAGACTACACCGCCGCCGTACAGCAGACGGTTGTCGCCGGTCAGACGGTAGTAGTCCAGCAGGTAGTTACAGTCTTCCACACAGTAGTTTTTCGGGATCAGCGAGCGGGCGACCTCTTCCGACAGCGGAGCGGTAGTGACCACCTGGGTGCCGCACGGCATGCTGCGTTTCGCCAGCTCCGGCTCCAGTTTATCGCCGAGATAGGCGTTGCCGGCGACGATCACGTAGCGCGCGGTGACCTGGCCGCGCGCGGTGCTGACCACCGCCGGGCTGGTGTGCTGGATGCGGGTGACCGGCGACTGCTCATACACCCGGCCGCCGTTCAGGCGAATGGCATCCGCTTCGCCGATGGCGAGGTTCAGCGGGTGAATATGGCCGCCGCTGTGGTCGAGCAGGGCGCCGACGTAGCGGTCGCTGTCCACTTCGCGACGAATGGCCTCTCTGTCCAGCAGCTCCAGCTGGGTGTTGCCGTAGCGCTCCCAGTTGGCTTTCTGCTCTTCCAGGGTTTCCAGCTGTTTATGGTTCATCGCCACGAACAGGCCGCCCGGGCGGTAATCGCACTGGATCTGATACCGCTGGATGCGTTCGCGGATGATATCGCCGCCTTCGAACATCATGCTGCCGAGCATTTTTGCCGCATCCGGGCCGTAGTTCTTTTCAATGACGTCGATATCGCGGCTATAGGAGTTGACCAGCTGCCCGCCGTTGCGGCCGCTGGCGCCGAAGCCGATGCGCGCCCCTTCCAGCACCACCACGTCGTAGCCCATTTCGGCCAGATGCAGGGCAGACGAGAGGCCGGTGTAGCCGCCGCCGACGACGCAGACGTCACAGTTGATGGATCCCTCCAGCGTCGGGAACGGTTCATACTTGTTGGCGCTGGCGGCATAGTAGCTAGTGGTATGTTCAGTCATGATCAAGACTCCAGGGCAATCCAGATGGTTTTCAGTTCGGTGAATTTTTCCAGTGCGTGCAGCGATTTATCGCGCCCGTTGCCGCTCTGCTTGTAGCCGCCGAACGGAACGGTCATATCACCATCGTTATAGTTGTTGACGAAGACCGAGCCGGCCTTCAGGCGGCGGCTCATGCGGTGGGCGCGGGAGAGATCGCGGGTCCACACCGCGGCGCCCAAGCCGTAGTCGCTGTCATTGGCGAGCTTTAGCGCCTCTTCTTCGCTTTTGAAGCGGGTCACCACCAGCACCGGGCCGAAGATCTCTTCCCGGCTGAGGGTTGATGCCGGGTCGACGTCAACGAAAATGGTCGGGCCAACGGCGGCAGGCCACGGGTTTTTCCGTCCGTCGAGGAACAGGGTGCTTTGGCTTTCGCCGCCGCGAATAAAGCTATGCACGTTGTCGGCATGGGTATTGTCAATCAGCATGCCCATGGTGGTGTCCGGATCGAGCGGGTTGCCCGGCTGCCAGTGTTGCGCCTCAGCTTTCAGCCGCGCCAGGAACTCGTCAGCGATGCTCTCCTCGAGCAGCAGACGGGTCCCGGCGATGCACACCTGTCCCTGGTTGTAGAAGATGCCGCCGGCGGTGGCGCTAACCGCTTGTTGCAGATCCGGGCAGTCGGCAAAGACAATGTTGGCGCTCTTGCCGCCCGCTTCCAGCCACACGCGCTTCATATTACTGTCGCCGGCGTCTTTCAGCAGCTGCTTGCCGGTGCGGGTGGAGCCGGTGAAGGTGATGACTTCAACATCAGGATGCAGGGCCAGCGCCTGCCCGGCCTCGTGGCCAAAGCCGCTGACCACGTTCAACACGCCGTCCGGCAGGCCGGCCTCTTTCGCCAGCCCGGCCAGCCGCAGGGCGGTAAGCGGCGATTTTTCCGAGGGTTTGAGGATTACGCTATTGCCCGCCGCCAGCGCCGGGCCGAGTTTCCAGCAGGCCAGCAGTAGCGGGAAGTTCCACGGCACCACCGCGGCGATCACGCCAATTGGTTCGCGAACGATCATCGCCAGCTCGTTGCTGCCGGTGGGGGCCACTTCGCCATAGACTTTATCCAGCGCTTCGGCATACCAGCGAATGGCGCGGGCGGCGCCGGGAATATCGTCGCGCAGGCTGTGGCGAATCGGTTTGCCGGTATCCAGCGTTTCCAGCAGCGCCAGCTCTTCACGATGGGCCTCCATCAGATCAGCAAAGTGAGTGAGAACCACTTTACGCCGGGCCGGAGAGGCTTGCGACCAGTCGCCGTTATCAAAAGCCTGGCGCGCGGCTTTCACCGCCCGTTCGACGTCGGCTTTTTTACCGCGGGCGACCTGGGCTAATGTCTGCTGCGCGGCAGGGTCGATAGTCTCAAAGGTGGTATTATCGGCCGCGGCGCAATATTCGCCGTTAATAAATAAGCGCGTTTCAATGGCCAGGTTTTTCGCTTTTTCCTGCCAGTAAGCCAGGTGCTGAAAATTCATCATGACTCCTTAAAAACATTATCGGCAAATTAATCAGTGCGGCGTTTTCAGGCTGCACGGGGGCACTGCGTCGGGCGCAGGGCATAGCGTATCCCCGGAGTTGAATACCGTTTTATTCTCCTGAGTTTTGACGGGTTGTTTGCAACCCGAATTATTCAGGAGCGAGTCGCCATTCACTGGCGTTAATTATTTCAGGGCCAACAGGAAATAATATTCCGTACGGCGCAGACGTTATTACTACGAGTTCTTCGCCGCGACGAAAATAGATTTTCCGTCGCGACAGGCCTGAAGTAAGCCTGAACCTCGTTCAGGCGAAATAATCAGAATGTGGTGGGGGTGTGGGCACTGATGATGCGGCAGATGCCTGCCGAGGTGTTGCTGAAGCTGTGCGGAATGCCGGTATTAATGGCATAGCTCTGTCCAGCCACCAGGTGGTACGACTGACCGTTAATGGTCAGCACGATCTCACCTTCCAGTATGGTGCCTATCTCCTCACCCTGATGCTTAATCCTCTCCCCGGTCGTGGTTCCAGGCTGGTAAGTTTCAAAAATCATCGCCAGCGTACGGTTCGGATTTCCGTTATGAACCAGCTTCATGGAAACGCCCTGACTTCCCATCTCAATCAGGTCATCCTGATTAATGACCACCTGGGGTTCATCCGGCTTTTCGGGTTCAGAAAAGAATTCCGAGAGCGACAGCCCATAGACTTTCAGCAGCTTTTGCAGCGTACTGATGGCAGGACTGACTTTATCCTGCTCTATGGTGCTGATGGCACTATGTGTTAACCCAGACAGTTCGGCGGCACGACGCTGTGAGAGACCCAGCTGTTGGCGGATCTCTGACAGACGTTTCCCTGGCGCCAGTCCGTCATCGCTCATATTTGCATTTCCTTAACGGTAGTGGTCAGCGCCGCCGCTTTTCAGCATGATGGCCCTGACAGGCGGTGATAAAACCATCAAACAACATACGCGACAGGGCGTATTCGCTACTGTTCCATTCTGGATGCCACTGTACGCCCAGCGCGAAAGGATGATCGTTCACGCTGACCGCTTCCACCAGTCCATCCGGCGCTCGCGCCTCCACGCGCAGCTGCGGACTGAGGGTTTTTGCCCCTTGCCCATGTAGCGAGTTTACCCAAAACGTGTTGCAGCCCGGTATCAATTGCGACAGCAATCCTCCTTCCTGAACCTCAACCTGATGGGACGGCGCATACTGCTGCTCGACGGGCAGTTCAGGATCTTCGCGATGTTCAAGGAGCTCAGGCTGCTCGAACAGACGACGATACAGAGTCCCGCCGGTGGCGACAACCAGTTCCTGCAGTCCACGACAGATGGCGAAAATGGGGATGCGCCTTTCGAGCGCGGCGTTAATCAGCGCCATGCTCAGAAGATCACGCCCGGGGTCGGCGTCAGGCTCATCGCCGTTTTCACCATAAAGGTGCGGCTGCACATTGCTGGGGCTGCCTGGCAGGTAGATCCCGTCCAGTTTATCAACGACCGCGTTCAGTAGCTCCGGCTCCGCCAGCGCATGAGGCAGGGCAATCGGCAGTCCGCCGGCGTTAACAATTGCATTCAGGTACTTTTCTTGCAAGGTCTGGGTCTGGTGACCCTTAAGCCTGTTTCTACACATCACGACGCCAATAACTGGCTTGTACATTATATTTTCCATGATCGCCCTCACAAAGTGGACTAAATTATGACCGCTATAGCGGGTTTAACGGCCATATCGTTCAATATTTTCTCAATCTAGCAGTGGAAATAGCCCTTTGCAAACTTAATTTAACATTTGACAAACAATTTATTTGCATACACAGTCGATGGGGTGGACATTATATTTAACGGTCTGAGTGCAGGACCGAAACCCAACCAACGGCGGTGAATCATGGAAACCAATATCGTAGAAGTTGAGAATTTTGTTCAGCAAACGGAAGAGAGACGGGTTAGCGCGTTCGCGAAAGAAGTGAAGCGCTACCTCGAAACCTACCCTGATACCCAGTATGTCGATGTCCTCCTCACTGACCTGAACGGCTGCTTCCGCGGCAAGCGCATCCCGGTTGCCGGCCTGAGCAAACTGGAGAAAGGTTGTTATTTCCCGGCCTCGGTGTTTGCGATGGATATTCTCGGCAATGTGGTGGAAGAGGCCGGTCTGGGCCAGGAGATGGGCGAGCCGGATCGCAGCTGCATCCCGGTTCCCGGCACCTTAACCCCTTCGGCGGCTGACCCACAATCGATAGCCCAGGTACAGCTAACCATGGTTGATGAAGATGGCGCTCCCTTTGACGTTGAGCCGCGGAACGTACTCAACCGCCTCTGGCAGCAGTTGCGCCAGCGCGGGCTGTTCCCCGTGGTAGCGGTAGAGCTGGAGTTCTATTTACTGGACCGCAAACGCGATGCCGAAGGCTACCTGCAGCCGCCGTGTGCGCCGGGCACTGACGATCGCAACACCCAAAGCCAGGTCTACTCGGTCGATAACCTTAACCACTTCGCCGACGTGCTCAACGACATCGACGAGCTGGCGAAACTGCAGCTGATCCCCGCCGATGGCGCGGTGGCGGAAGCCTCGCCGGGCCAGTTTGAAATCAACCTTCACCATACCGATAACGTGCTGGACGCCTGCGATGATGCGCTGGCGTTAAAACGTCTCGTGCGTTTGATGGCGGAGAAGCATAAGATGCACGCCACTTTTATGGCGAAGCCTTATGAAGAGCATGCCGGCAGTGGGATGCATATCCACATCAGCATGCTGAACAATAAAGGGGAAAACGTGCTGGTGGACGGCGATGGGGAAGACTCTGCGCTGCTCAAACGCGCGCTGGCCGGGATGATCGATCTGATGCCGGCCTCGATGGCGCTGCTGGCGCCGAACGTGAACTCGTATCGCCGCTTCCAGCCGGGGATGTACGTCCCGACGCAGGCTTCGTGGGGGCATAACAACCGCACCGTCGCGCTGCGTATTCCGTGCGGCGAGCGGCAGAACCACCGCGTGGAGTATCGCGTGGCGGGGGCGGATGCCAACCCGTATCTGGTGATGGCGGCGATTTTCGCCGGCATTCTGCACGGGCTGGATAACCCCCAGCTGCCTTTACAGGAAGAGGTGGAAGGTAACGGTCTGGAACAAGAGGGCCTGCCGTTCCCGATCCGCCAGAGCGATGCGCTGTGGGAGTTTATGCAGAACGATCACTTGCGTGAGCGCCTCGGCGAGCGTTTCTGCCATGTTTTCCATGCCTGTAAGCATGATGAATTACTGCAGTTTGAGCGTCTTATCACAGAAACCGAAATTGAGTGGATGTTGAAAAACGCCTGATGGTCGCCCCGCGAGGGGCCCATAAGTTTGGTAATCAGTAGCATCATACGGCCTGAGCGGAGCCTGGCCGACGTTTTTGCTGGGAGCCCAGCCATTTCCCGGATGTCGCGTTAAGGAGCGCAGGCGGCAACGGGGCTTCAGTTAACGACACAGTGTGTGACGAGGAAATGAGATGATGCAGATGTTCAAATATCCGCAGGGAGAGGGAGGCCGCTCAGGCCGCATTGGATGCCAGCCAGCTACCGCTTACCGGTCCGTCTTACCCTTTTATCTATGCCTTACCCCTTTGCTAAGCAGGTTTGTCACGCGGACGTTGGGCCCGCAAACTGTTAACAGCAAGGGGGGGATGGGCGATGGCTATTAATCCTCCGGCGCATAACGCCGCTCAGGCGGGCAGACCGCGTCTGCGTAAATCCCTCAAACTCTGGCAAGTGGTGATGATGGGGCTGGCCTATCTGACGCCAATGACGGTGTTTGATACCTTCGGCATCGTCTCCGGCATCAGCAATGGCCACGTTCCGGCGTCTTATCTGCTGGCGCTGGCTGGCGTGCTGTTCACCGCCATCAGCTACGGCAAACTGGTGCGTCAGTTTCCGGAAGCCGGTTCCGCCTATACCTACGCGCAAAAATCCATCAGTCCGCACGTCGGCTTTATGGTCGGTTGGTCGTCGCTGCTGGATTATCTGTTTCTGCCGATGATCAACGTCCTGCTGGCGAAGATCTATCTCTCGGCCTTGTTCCCCGAAGTGCCGCCGTGGGTGTGGGTAGTGACCTTTGTCGCTATTCTGACCGCCGCGAACCTGAAAAGCGTTAACCTGGTGGCCAACTTCAATACCCTGTTCGTGCTGGTGCAGATTTCGATCATGGTGGTGTTTGTCATTCTGGTGGTGCAGGGGCTGCATAAAGGCGAGGGGGTGGGTACCGTCTGGTCGCTGCAGCCGTTTATCAGCCAGAATGCGCATCTGATCCCGATTATTACCGGCGCGACCATTGTCTGCTTCTCGTTTCTCGGCTTCGACGCGGTGACCACCCTGTCGGAAGAGACCCCTGACGCCGCGCGAGTGATCCCGAAGGCAATTTTTCTCACCGCGATGTACGGCGGCATTATCTTTATCGTCGCGTCGTTCTTTATGCAGCTGTTCTTCCCGGATATTCATCGCTTTAAAGACCCCGATGCCGCGCTGCCGGAGATTGCGCTGTACGTGGGCGGCAAGCTGTTCCAGTCGATTTTCCTGTGCACCACCTTTGTTAACACCCTGGCGTCCGGCCTGGCCTCCCATGCCAGCGTCTCCCGTCTGCTGTACGTGATGGGCCGCGACAACGTCTTCCCGGAGCGCATTTTTGGCTATGTGCATCCGAAATGGCGTACCCCGGCGCTGAACGTGATTATGGTGGGCATCGTTGCGCTGTCGGCGCTGTTCTTCGACCTGGTGACCGCCACCGCGTTGATTAATTTCGGTGCGCTGGTGGCCTTCACCTTCGTTAACCTGTCGGTGTTCAACCACTTCTGGCGGCGCAAGGGGTACAACAAAACCTGGAAGGATCGACTGCATTATCTGCTGCTGCCGATGGTCGGGGCGTTGACGGTCGGGGTATTGTGGATCAATCTCGAGGCCACCTCCCTGACGCTCGGCCTGGTGTGGGCGGTGCTTGGTCTGCTGTACCTGACTTATCTGACCCGACGCTTCCGCAAACCGCCGCCGCAGTTTGATGCCGCTAAAGCGGAGCAGGCCTGGGAGTCATAGGTTCTGAGGCATAAACTGAACGAAGGCAGGCCCGCAGGCCTGCCTTCGTGTTGGCTTCGGTAAGGGACAGTACAGGACGGTAAAGAAATCAGCAGAAAACGGTGGGGAACGGAAGGTATTATTTCTTCTTTTTATGGACAGGTAACTGACTGGCGCGCCGCTCTTTGAGGTACGACACCAGGCTGTAGATGGCGACGCCCAGCAGCGCCACCGCGACGATAAAGAGAATAAGACCCGACATAGACCAACCTAATATTCTGTTTGGAAAGGGAAAAAGATACAGGGCTCTGTGTGAAGATAACATCGGGATATGTCTGAAAGATGACGCCTCATCGCGAGAATATCCGGCGGCGGGGTTGTGATAAAATATTTCCCGCAGGGATGTGACCGCCTGGGTTTCACCTGAAATGGCGTAACACTCCGTTAAGTGATTTTACAGAAGTGCGGCCTACAGCGAGTTACGCTGACCGCGAATAAGAACGATCTGAGAGTCAGTCATGTATAAGAAAACCCTCAGCCTGCTGGGCGTAGCGTTGGCGCTGTCTGCCTTCGCCAGTCAGGCTGAAAGTGAACGTCAGGCGAGCCGCGAGCGGATCGTGGAGCAGGTCCTCAAGCCGTGTGAAGGCAAAAAGGCGGGCGATAAGGTGGTGATTACCGATCGCCGCGGCGGCGAGCACGAGGCGATCTGTACCCTGACGGCGGTTCCGCTACCGGAGTAGCGCCCGCCGCACGGTGCCGCTTATCGATACCGCGGCGCAGGCTGTCCGGTTCGCGCGCTGGTAAACAGCGCCACTCTGGACTGCTCAAAAGTCTCCCACAGTCCCAGGTCATGAACCGGTGGTAAGGTGACCTGTTCCCCCATCTCCAGCCCCCTGAGAGCGGCGTCAACCAGATCCTCGGTGGTCATTACCGTGCCGCTGGGCAGAGCGTCCAGCGCCACGCCGGAGGTCGGCCACAGATCGGTAGCGGTCGCCGCCGGCAATACCGCCTGAATACGCACGCTGCTGTCGGCAAACTCCTCCTGCAGGCCGCGGGTGAAGCTCAACACCCAGGCTTTGCTGGCGCTGTAGACTGCGCTGCCCGGCAGCGTATGCAGCGCGAGGATAGAGGCAATATTGATCAGCGTCCCCCGGCGTCGTGGGGTGAAAGCGGCCAGCGCGGCATAGCTCAGACGCAGCAGCGCGGTGGTGTTGAGCGTATGAATCGCCTGGTGCTCGCGTGGCGTACTGGCGAGAAAACCCGCCAATTTCGCGGTGCCGGCGTTGTTAATGAACAGGTCGATGGCGGGATCCTGCTGCAGACGCTGCTCTACGGCGGCAATCCCGTGCTCTTCGCTAAGATCGGCTTTGAGGATGCTTGCCTGGATGGCGTAGCGCGCCTGCAGCTGGTCGGCGAGCGCCTGCAGACGGTCTTCACGACGGGCGGCGAGGATCAGGTTGTAGCCGCGGGCGGCGAGTCGTTCGGCATAGATCGCGCCGATACCTGAGGACGCGCCGGTGATAAAAGCTGTGTGCGATGGTTGGGTCATGAGAAACGCCTCGTAAAAGGTTGCATTATTAAACCAAATTCAGCATGAGATATTAGGTTTAATAATGCAACCATTTTGCCAGGACTTTTTCATTTTTGCCTGTCGCGGGCAGCGTTTAGTCGTTCAGCGGGATAGCGATGGTGATGTCCGCCGGGGCCAGCTCACGGCCATCCGCCGCCTGCAGGACCAGCTTACGCAGGGGCTGGCGCTGCTGGCGGTCAATGAGCCGGGTCGCCGGTTCGTCAGGATCGAACAGATAGTCGTCTGCCCACTGGGAGAGGGCGACCAGCACCGTTTGCAGGGCACGGCCCTTATCGGTCAGGACATACTCCTGCCAGGCGCTGCCGTCGGAGGCCGGCTGCAGGCGCAGGATGCCTTCATCCAACAGCATTTTCAGCCGCCCGGCGAGCATGTTTTTGGCGATACCGAGGTTTTTCTGGAATTCGCTAAAACGGCGCACCCCGCGCAGAGCATCGCGGACGATCAGCAGCGACCACCAGTCGCCGATAACGTCGAGGGAGCGGGCGATAGGGCAACAGCTGTTTTCCAGACGGGTACGTTTCACGAAAGCCTCCAGGTTAATTGTTTCATTATAAAACTCTTTGCCCTGCAGGGGAAATTTTCGGCTACGGTCTAAGTTTGCGAGCGATTACCAGGAAAAATGTCATAAATCCGGCACAATTAACGCGATGATAATAAATGACTAAGGATGAAGGGATGAAAAAACGTCTACTTGCCGCCGCCGTTGCCGGCGCGGTGATGTTATCCGCTGGCGCTCAGGCGCAGGACACGGCCGCTCCGGAGGGGTATCAGCTGCAGCAGGTGCTGATCATGAGTCGTCACAACCTGCGTGCGCCGTTGGCCAATAACGGCAGCGTGCTGGAGCAGTCCACCGCCAAGGCCTGGCCGCAGTGGGATGTGCCGGGCGGCCAGCTGACCACCAAAGGCGGTGTGCTGGAGGTGTATATGGGCCACTATATGCGCGAATGGCTGGCGCAGCAGAAGCTGGTGACCAGCGGCGAGTGCCCGCCGGAAAACGCAGTTTATGCCTACGCTAACAGCCTGCAGCGCACCGTCGCCACCGCGCAGTTCTTTATCACCGGCGCGTTCCCGGGCTGCGGCATCCCGGTGCATCACCAGCCTCAGATGGGCACCATGGACCCGACCTTCAACCCGGTTATTACCGACGACTCCCCGGCGTTTCGCGAGAAAGCGCTGCAGGCGATGGAAAAAGAGCGCCAGGGAATGCAGTTGACCGAGAGCTACAAGCTGCTGGAGACGATGATCGATTACCGCAACTCGCCCTCCTGCAAAGAGAAGAAGGTCTGTTCCCTGAGCGAGGGTAAAGATACCTTTAGCGCCGGTTATCAGCAGGAGCCGGGAGTGTCCGGACCGTTGAAGGTGGGCAACTCGCTGGTAGACGCCTTCACCCTGCAATATTATGAAGGCTTCCCGAAAGATCAGGTGGCGTGGGGGGAGATCGCCAGCGATAAGCAGTGGCAAGTGCTGTCGAAGCTGAAAAATGGCTATCAGGATAGTCTGTTTACCTCGGTGGCGGTGGCGCAAAACGTCGCCAAACCGCTGGTTAAATATATCGATAACGCGCTGGTGGGCGAGGGAGCCAGCAAGGCGAAAGTCACGCTGCTGGTCGGACACGACTCGAATATCGCCTCGCTGCTCACCGCCCTGGACTTTAAGCCCTATCAACTGCCCGGCCAGTATGAGCGCACTCCTATCGGCGGCAAACTGCTGTTTCAGCGCTGGCATGACAGCGCCGGCAATCGCGATCTGATGAAGATTGAGTATGTCTATCAAAGTACCGAGCAACTGCGTAACGCCGACGCGTTAACCCTGCAGGCCCCGCCGCAGCGGGTCACTCTGGCGCTTAACGGCTGTCCGGTTGATGACCAGGGATTCTGCCCGCTGGAGACCTTTAAAAAGGTGATCAACGAGGCGGCGAAATAACGAAAAAAACCCGGAGCACTCCGGGTTTTTTTAGCAGGTTAGGGTGAGCCCAGGTGGGGATAAACCTCCTAGACGTTTTTACGCTCAATCGTCTGTTCGCCCCAGAACAGGCTGTCTTTATCGGTTTTGGCAAAGGCCAGCGCCAGCACTTCGTCGCTGCCTTCCTCCCAGATTTGCTCCGCCAGTTTCTCATCGTAGTGGGCGACTTCGAAAATCGCCTCGGCAATTTCCGGTGAGGTGTTACGTAAACTTGCCCATTCGCCGACGCGATGTGCTTTTGCTTCTTGAGTTGGCATAGTGCTCCTCCTGCAGAAGATTAGCCGTGCAGTTTAACGGCCAGTTTGGCGACATGTTCACCCTGATAGCGGGCGATGGCTAACTCTTCCTCGCTCGGCTGCCGCGAGCCGTCGCCGCCGGCGATGGTGGTTGCGCCATAAGGGGTACCGCCGCGTACCTGGGAGATATCGAATAGCTCCTGGGCGCCATAGCCGATCGGGACGATGATCATGCCGTGGTGGGCCAGCGTCGTCCAGGTCGAGGTAATGGTTTGTTCCTGGCCGCCGCCGGTACCGGTTGAGCTAAATACGCTGGCGATTTTGCCATACAGAGCGCCGGACGCCCACAGACCGCCGGTTTGATCGAGGAAAGTACGCATCTGACCGGACATGTTGCCGAAGCGCGTCGGGGTACCAAAGATGATGGCGTCATACTCTGCCAGCTCCTGCGGCGTGGCGACGGGCGCGTTTTGCGTTTTCCCGCCTGCTTTGGCGAATGCTTCAGCCTGCATGGTTTCCGGCACGCGCTTCACAACCACCTCAACGCCGTCCACCCGGTTCGCCCCATCGGCGACGGCGTGAGCCATGGTTTCAATGTGTCCATACATGGAATAATAAAGCACCAGAATTTTAGCCATTTCCATCACTCCTCGGTTGCATTATAAGCCAGCAAAATAGCTGGTACCTTTAAAGATAAAGCCTCCGCCGGAGAGTGCAAATCCAACGGGCATTTGTTTGATTTATAACAAAATGACAAAGCGTTATTTACTTTTCCTTGCACCGCGCGGCCTGAAAGGAAGTGAAGGAGGAAGCGTTGCGCCTGCTATTTTGGCCGCTGCGGCGAGGATGTAGCATCAGGATACATTTTTGCTGACTATTTTTTCTTCGCCAGCAGAGTCGGTTAGGAGCTGTTGGCGGCGCGAGGAAGCTTTTTTCGCCCGGCTTTGTTTCTGGATATTACATTCGCCGCCGTCAGCCGTAGTCATTCACTAACCTTATAGATACGCGGCAGGACAGCGGCGTCGCCGCTCCCGCGTAATGCACTATGATGTCTAACCTAATGGAGGTCAGTAATGGCAAACCATCGTGGCGGTTCCGGCAACTTTGCCGAAGACCGTGAAAGAGCATCAGAAGCAGGACGTAAAGGTGGCCAGCATAGCGGGGGGAATTTTAAAAATGACCCTCAGCGCGCCTCAGAGGCTGGCAAAAAAGGGGGTAAAAACAGTCATGGTAGTCGTGAAAGTTAACGCGCGACTCGCACTGTTCTCTTTGATGCGGTGTTAATCTCCCCGACCCAACCGCATCGCCCTCGCCGCCGGCATCTGCCGGCGGTTTTTTTATCTGTCGGTGGTTGCGCTCCCGCCGGGCGGATTGCACACTGGTCGCCCGTTAATCGTCATGGCTGTCTTATGTCTTCGTTAAAATTCTCCGTTAGCCGCCAGGAAGCGCTCCTTATCATGATCACCATGTTCTGGGGAGGGACGTTCCTTGCCGTACAGTACGCGGTGAGCCTCAGCGGGCCGCTGTTTTTTGTCGGTTTGCGTTTTGCGACCGCCGCGCTGGCGGTGGGCCTGCTTTCGCTGCGCACTCTGCGCGGTCTGACGTGGCTGGAGGTGAAGGCCGGGGTAGCGATTGGCGTGGCGATTGCGCTGGGGTATGGCCTGCAGACCTGGGGACTACAGACCATCTCCAGCAGTAAATCTGCCTTTATCACCGCGATGTATGTGCCGCTGGTGCCGCTGCTGCAGTGGCTGTGCCTGGGACGTATGCCGGGGGTGATGTCCTGCGTGGGGATTGTGCTGGCCTTTATTGGTTTAATTCTGCTGGCCGGGCCGGAAAATAATCTGCTGGCGCTTGGCGTGGGGGAGATGATCACTCTGGCAAGCGCGGTGGCGATCGCGGCGGAGATTATCCTTATCAGCGCCTGGGCCGGAAAAGTCGATGTCCGCCGGGTGACGGTGGTGCAGCTGGCGACCGCGTCGCTGGTGGCTTTCGCCGCCATGAAGCCGGCAGGTGAATCGGTGCCGTCGTTGACGCCGGCCCTGCTCGGCGTCGCGCTGGGGCTGGGGATTTTCAGCGCGATCATTCAGGTGACCATGAACTGGGCGCAGCGCAGCGTCTCGCCGACGCGGGCCACCCTTATTTATACCGGTGAACCGGTATGGGCCGGTATTTTTGGCCGGCTGGCCGGTGAGCGTCTGCCGCTGCTGGCCCTGCTCGGCTGCGTTTTGATCCTCGCGGGGGTGCTGGTGAGCGAGCTGAAGTGGAAGCGCAAGTCGCCGCCGCAGGTTTCCACAAACGACGATGCGCAGCCGCTCACGGACCTGGCCGATCGCCGCGAGCCATAATATTTTCCTTCTGACCCGACAGCGGCGCTTATCCTGGCTGGTACTCGTCCGGCTCTGATTGTCTCCAGGCCCGCGCAAGCGCAGCGCCGCCGGGCGATGACTGCGGGAACGGAGCCGCTTTTATGCCGGGTGGCGGCTGCGCCTTACCCGGCCTGCGTTCGTAGGACCTGCCGTTAATTTATTCACCTTTCTTGCTGAAACTGCCGGTGCTGACGGCCTCAAAATCGCTGAGACATTCCCGGAAGGCCGTGGCAGTCTCCAGGCCCGGCAAGCGCAGCGCCGCCGGGCGGTCAGGTTCCGTGCCCGTGGTGGTGCCGGATGGCGGCATAAATGCCTTATCCGGCCTACAGGATCACACCACCCAGGCCCACACCGCACCCTGCGCCAACGCCGCGCTAATGTGGCTTACACCGGCGTTACCCTGGCCTCCTTCGCCTCGCGCGTCCCGCGATGAAGCAGCGCGTGCAGCAGGATCGCCCCGAAGGTGGCCGTGCCAATCCCGCCCAGCGTAAAGCCGCCCAGCGACAGCGCGAAATCGCCGGCGCCCAGCACCAGGGTCACCGACACCATGATCAAATTGCTGTTTTGACTCAGATCCACCCGGTTTTGCACCCAGATCCGCGCCCCGGCGACGGCAATTAAGCCAAAGACCACGATCGAGGCGCCGCCGATCACCGGCCCGGGAATGGTGTGGATTAATGCGCCGAACTTCGGCGAGAAACCCAACAGCATGGCAATCAGCGCCGCGGCGACAAACACCAGGGTTGAGTAGACCTTGGTCACCGCCATGACGCCGATGTTCTCCGCATAGGTGGTGACCCCGCTGCCGCCCACCGAACCGGAGAGCATGGTCGCCAGCCCGTCGCCGACGAAGGCGCGCCCCATGTACGGGTCCATATTGCGCCCGGTCATCCCGGCGACGGCCTTCAGGTGCCCGAGGTTCTCGGCCACCAGGATCACCGCGACCGGCGCAATCAACATCATCGCCTGGCCGTTAAAGGATGGGGTGGTAAAGTGCGGCAGCCCGAACCACGCCGCCTGGGCGAGGGGGGAGAAGTCCAGCGGTTTGCCAAGGCCCAGGCCGTTAGCCAGCAGGGCGTACAGCGCGCAGGCGACGATCAGGCCGACCAGGATCAGCAGTCGCTGCAGCATCCCGCGGGTAAATACCGCCACTATGCCGATGCAGAGCACAGTTAACACCGCCATCCAGCTGTCGAAGGCGCTGGCGGAGACGCTGCGCACGGCAATCGGCGCCAGGTTCAGGCCGATAGCCATCACCACCGCGCCGGTCACCACCGGCGGCATCAGGCGCTCGATCCAGCGGGTGCCGATCTTCATCACCACCAGACCAATCAGGGTGTAGACCAGCCCGCAGGCGATGATCCCGCCAAGGGCGACGCTCAGATGAGGGTTCAGCCCCTGGCCGTTAAAGCCGGTAATGGCGATCACCACCCCGACAAAAGCGGCGCTGGAGCCGAGATAGCTCGGCACCCGTCCGCCGGTGACGACAAAGAACAGCAGGGTGCCGACGCCCGACATCAGAATAGACAGGTTCGGGTCGAGCCCCATCAACAACGGCATCAGCACCGTCGCGCCGAACATCGCAACGGCGTGCTGCACGCCCATCACCAGCGTTTGCCCGGCCGACAAGCGTTCATCGGGGGCGACAACGCCGGATTCGGCGGCAGGAGAGGTCAGCTTCCAGCGAGGAAAATCGAAGAGTGCCATGATGATATCCCGGGTTAAAGGTTAACAAGCGGGTCGCATAAGCGTGTGATAGCCGCGGTCAAACCACATCAGTCCCCGGGGCTCCGGGTGACGGGTAATGGCCACGACGTGACAAAACAGAATGTCGTGCGTCCCGACGCTGACGCGCTGGTCGATGCGGCAGTCAAAGCTGACCAGGGCCGCCTCCAGCCGCGGACAGCCGGTGGCGCCGGTCTGCCAGTCGGCGGCGGCAAAACGCTCGTCCATTGCCGTTTTACCGCCAAACAGCGTCGACAGGGCCTCCTGTCCGGCCGCCAGGGTATTGACGCACAGCGTGTGGTGTTCGCTGAACACCGGCCACACCGAGGCCGAGCGGTTCAGGCAGACCAGCAGGGTCGGCGGCGTGTCGGTAACGCTGCAGACCGCGCTGGCGGTGAACCCCGCCCGGCCCGCCGGGCCATCGGTGGTAATAATGTTAACCGCGGCGCCGACGTGGGCCATGGCGTCACGGAAACTCGTTTTGTCCGTTAACTCCATCGTAAACTCCTTATGCCAGCAGGCAGGCTTCATCAAAGGACAGGCGCGGCAGGCGGCCGTACAGCTTGCCGGGGTCGCCATAGCCGATGTTCACCAGCAGGTTGCTTTTCCAGCCGTTGTCGGCAAAAAATGCCGCGTCGACTTTTTCCCGGTCAAAACCGGACATTGGCCCGGTGTCGAGGCCCAGCGCCCGGCAGGCAAAAATCAGATACGCCGCCTGCAGGGAGCTGTTGCGAAACGCGGTCTCTTCCGCCAGCTGCGGGCTGGAGGTAAACCAGCTGCGGGCGTCACCGTGGGGAAACAGGGTCGGCAGCCGGTCGTAGAAGGCGCTATCCCACGCCACGATGGCGGTCACCGGCGCCTGCATGGTTTTCTGCAGATTGCCGCTGGAGAGCGTCGGGCGAAGTTTCTCTTTGCCTTCCGCGCTGCGCACGAACACGATGCGCGCTGGCGAACAGTTGGCGGAAGTCGGCCCCATTTTCATCAGGTCCCAGACGGCCTGCAGCTGCGCATCGCTCACCGGCTTATCCAGCCAGCCGTTGTGGGTCCGGGCCTGGGTAAACAGCGTCTCGCAGGCCGTGTGGTTTATTGCGTCGTTCATCGGGTCTCCCTGGCGACCGGCAGCATAGCGGACAGCCCGTCGCGTAAAATGGTATTAAAGGTATCGGCGTCGGTGACGTTACAGGCATGGCCGCCCCGCGGCATTTCCACGAGCTGGCTGCCGGGGATCGCCGTCTGCAGCACGCGGGAGCAGGAGGCGGGGACCAGCAGGTCGTCAGCGGCGCTGATAATCAGCGTCGGGCAGGCGATGGCCGACGCACGGCGTGAAAAATCAGCCTGCTTCAGGGCCTGCAGCCGCTTCAGCAGATTCTCTTTGCCCTGAAAATGGCTGATGGCAAGCGCATCTTCCGCTTCGAGGCGCGGCAGGCGCGCGGCCATCCATTCCGCCGGGTAGAGAAATAGCGGCTGCGCTTCGACCCACGCCTGCGCGCCGCCGGCATGCAGCAGACGCTCGCGCACCTGGAAGCAGCGGCGGGTATGCGGCGACAGCGACAGCCAGCCGTTGACCAGCGCCAGGGCGCTCACCGCCTCGGGGCGATCGAGCGCCAGCTGCAGGCCAATCAGCGCCCCCAGGGCGTGGCCCACCAGCGCGAAGCGGGCGATCCCCGCCGCCTGCAGAGCGCTGAACAGCTCCCCGGCCATCGTCGCCAGGCTGTAGCCGGCGGGCAGCGGACCAGCGTTCTCCCCGGTCCCGTTATGGTCATAACTCACCAGCTGATACTGTTCCTCCAGCGCCGCGCGCTGCGCCAGCCAGTAGCCGCCGCCCCCGCCCAGACCGGCGCTGAGGACCACCACCGGCGCGCCGGGCCACGGAGCAGGAGCAATATTGAGCCTCATCATGTCGGGGTACCGATATGGGCGACGCTGGCGATTTCCACCAGCGCATCGGGCTTCACCAGTCCGCACTGAATGCAGAAGCGCGCCGGTTTATCGCCGGGGAAGAACTCGGCATAGACCTCGTTAATCGCGGCGTAATTTGTCCAGTCGGTGATAAAGATGCTGTTGAAAGTCACATCCGCCATACTCCCGCCCGCCGTTTCGATAACGCTCCTGATGGTCTCCAGCACGTGGCGGGTTTGCGCCTTTGGGTCGCCGATGTGCACCACATTGTTTTGCTTATCAAACGGCAGGGTGCCCGAGACGTAGACCACCCCGTCGGCGAGCGTCCCCGGAACAAAGGGGGCAATCGGCGCGGTGGTGCCTGGCGGAATAATCACCTGTTTAGGCATAACGTTTCTCCTTGGCTAAAGCCAGCGGGGTGGCGGGGGACAGCGCGTGGCAGAAGCTCTCGACGTCGCTGACCCAGCCGAAAAAGGTTTCAATATTGAACAGCGCCGCCTGCTGGGCGAAGGCCGGGCCGGCCTGATGGGTGGCATCCTCCAGCACGATGCCGAAGTATTCGAGAAAGAAGCCATCGCGCAGCGTCGATTCGACGCAGACGTTGGTGGCGATCCCGGTGAACACCAGGTGGCGTATGCCGCGGCTGCGCAAAATGCTGTCGAGCGGGGTGTTAAAGAAGCCGCTGTAGCGCGGTTTCGGCAACACGATATCGCCTTCCTGCGGCGTCAGCTCGTCCACCAGCTGATAATCCCAGCCGCCTTTCGCCAGCAGCTTGCCCTGCAGCTCCGGACGCTGACGCATCGTTTTCAGCGCGTTGGATTTGTGATAGTTCGGCGAGCCCGGGCCGCCAGCTTCAACATACTGATCATCCCAGCCATTCTGGAACCAGATAATCAACATACCCGCGGCGCGAGCGGCGGCGACGGCGGTATTAATATTGTCGATAACCGGCCGGGTAGCGGAGACGTCAAAGCCGGCGAGATCCAGATAACCGCCCTGGCTGGCGTAGGCGTTCTGCATATCGACCACAATCAGCGCGCTCTGCTGCGGCGCGAAGGTCAGGGATTCCGGGCGAGCGGGAAGGGTAATCATCAGGCCACCTCACGGGTAACAGAAGCAATGTGGTTCCGGCAGCGCATCAGCGGCTGAATGCGTTCGCCAAAGGCGTCAATGCCGGCAAGAAAATCATCAAAGGTCAGCAGCACGCCGTCGGTGCCGGGCACGCTCGCTACTTCATCAAGCATACGGGCGACGCTGGCATACGATCCGACCAGGGTGCCCATGTTAATGTTGACCGCCGAGGTGGGGTCGGCCATCTGGCGCACGTTGGTATCGCTGCCGGAGCGGGTATCTTTCTGACTCTGCTCGGTGAGCCACGCCAGCGCTTCTTCATCGGCGCCCGCTTTGTAATGTTCCCATTTGGCGCGCGCCGCCTCGTCGGTTTCGTCGGCAATCACCATGAACAGCACATAGGACCCCACGTCGCGGCCGGTTTTTTCCGCCGCCTGCATCATGCGTGCGGCGGTCGGGGCAAAGGCCGTTGGCGTGTTGACCCCTTTGCCAAAGCAAAAGTTGTAGTCCGCATGCTGGGCGGAGAAGGCCATCCCGGCATCGCTCTGCCCGGCGCAGATCACCTTCATCGGCTGCGACGGGCGCGGGCTGACCCGGCAGTCGTTCATGGTGAAGTAGTCACCTTTGAAATCGCTGCGCCCGGTGCCCCACAGGTCACGGAGCACCTGGACGTATTCGGTGAGATAGTCATAGCGGCTGGCGAAATAGTCATCTCCCGGCCACATGCCCATCTGGTCATATTCCGGTTTTTGCCAGCCGGTCACCAGATTGACGCCAAACCGGCCGCCGGAGATGGAGTCGATAGTGGAGGCCATCCGGGCGACAATCGCCGGCGGCAGCGTCAGGGTGGCGGCGGTGGCGTAGATCTGGATCTTCGAGGTCACCGCGGCCAGGCCGGCCATCAGGGTGAAGGACTCCAGGTTGTGATCCCAGAATTCAGTTTTCCCGCCGAAGCCGCGCAGTTTGATCATGGAGAGCGCGAAGTCGAAATGGTAGTGCTCGGCCTTCTGCACGATGGCCTTATTCAGTTCAAAGGTCGGCATATACTGCGGGGCATGGGTGGAGATCAGCCAGCCGTTGTTGCCAATGGGAACGAAAACACCAATTTTCATACCTACCTCTCTGCAGTCATGGAAGATGGGTTGCGATGGTGCGGCATCCTGCCTCTCCCTGGACCACCTCGCAGAAAAGGTAAAGCAAAGGCGATGCCAGTTTTATAAATGCTAATGTTATTAATGTGTTACTTTTGAGTTGCTAAAAAGGACGATAAAAAAGTGGACTGGATGGTCAAAATCAGTGCACGAAAAAACGGCAGTCATGCGCAATCAGGGTGCATGGGGTCGTGTCGGCGCAGGGCTTTTGCTATGCTGGTGGCGTCAACTGAAGGAGAGGATGTATGGCACAGGGCGCGGTGAAGAAAAGCGGCAAACGTTCACAAGCGGTCAGCGCCAAAAAGGAGGCCATCCTGGCCGCCGCGCTGGAGGCATTTTCGCAATTTGGTATTCACGGTACGCGGCTGGAGCAGGTGGCTGAGCGCGCCGGGGTATCGAAAACCAATCTGCTCTATTACTACCCTTCGAAAGAGGCGCTGTATGTGGCTGTCCTGCAGCAGATCCTCGCCATCTGGCTGGCGCCGCTGAAGGCCTTTCGTGAGGATATCAGCCCGCTGGTGGCGATCCGCGAATATATTCGCCTGAAGCTGGAGGTGTCCCGCGATCACCCCCAGGCCTCGAAGCTCTTCTGCCTCGAGATGCTGCAGGGGGCGCCGCTGCTGATGGGCGAACTGACCGGGGATCTGAAAGCGCTGGTCGACGAAAAATCGGCGATAGTCTCCGGCTGGATCGACCGCGGCAAGCTGGCGCCGGTCGATCCACAGCATTTAATCTTTATGATCTGGGCTACCACCCAGCATTACGCCGACTTCGCCACCCAGGTGGAGGCGGTCACCGGCGCCACGCTGCAGGATGCGGCCTTTTTTGAACAAACGGTCGATAATGTCCAGCGGATGATTATCGAAGGCATTCGCGTCCGTTAATTGGCGGGCGGCAGCGGGCAGCTTTGATCGCCATCCTCGCACTGTAGCAGCGAGGCGAGGAAAGACTCCCGCTCCACGCTCTTATCGGTCATGCACTGGCTGACCAGCATTGGCTGCATGCTGCCGCCTTCGGCGCCGGACGCGAGAAAGGCGCAGTCGGCGTCGCGTAAGGCGATCCATGCCTGCTGCGCCTGCTTCAGTAATGTTTGTTGTTTACCCACCGCCCGCTGCAGGGCCTGCTGCCATGTGTCGTTCAGTTTTTTATCGGCCGCCTGATACTGCGCAGCCGCGCACTGATTCATTTCGGTTTGGGTGTTGGCGCTGCTGCACTCGTCCGCCAGCGCCGCGCCGCTGGCCAGCAGGGCCATCACGGCAAATAACGTGCGTTTCATTGTTCTGCTCCCATAAAAAAGGCTCCCGTCCGGGAGCCTTAATTAAACACAGCTGACGTCGGCTGTCATTAGCTGATCGCAGCGCAGACTGATTGCCCGGATGGCGGCGCACCGCGCCTTATCCGGGCTACCCTTTGGCGGTGGTAGGTAGCCCCGGTAAGCGCAGCGCCACCGGGGAGCCCGTTTTAGCCGATGGTCATCAGGCTGGCGTTACCGCCTGCCGCCGCGGTGTTAACGCTCAGCGAACGCTCGATATACAGCCGCTCCAGCAGCAGATTGGTTTCGCCGCGGGCGAAGCCCTGCACGGAGACAATCGCCCCGTCGCGCGCCGCCACCTGCTCGCACAGCTCGCGCAGCTGGTCGGAATCGCCGTGGTAGATAACCGCGTCGAAGGCCTGGCCAGGCAACTGCTCCGCTTTGGCAAAGCGAATGCGCTCGCTGACCTCCCGCGGCAGTTTCTTCGCCAGATCGCGCTGCAGGGCGCTGTCCGGCCACAGTACTTCACAACCCACCGCCAGCACAGCCGCCAGCTGGATCAGCGCATCCTGTTCGTTATCCGCTACGCACAGCACGCGCTCGCGCGGCATCAGCGTCAGGGTGTTGCGCTCGCCGGTTGGCCCCGGCAGCAGGCGTTGAGTGCCGCTTTGCGCCTGCTCGCTGTACTGCTGGCACAGCGCCTGCAGCTCAGGACGGCCCGCGGCCCACTGCTGCAGCGCCTGCAGCGGTTTTTCCAGCAGCGTTTTCAGCTGGGCGTCCAGCGGACGCTCCGCATCCTGGCGGGCGAAGGTCACGCCAACCGCGTCCTGCGGACGGCTGGAGAGTAGACGGTACAGATACAGCGGACCGCCGGCTTTCGGACCGGTACCGGACAACCCTTCGCCGCCGAACGGCTGAACGCCGACCACCGCGCCAACCATATTGCGGTTGACGTACAGGTTGCCCACCTTGGCGCTGCCGGTGACCTGGGCGATGGTTTCGTCGATACGGGTATGCACGCCGAGGGTCAGGCCGTAGCCAGAGGCGTTAATCTGCTCGACCAGTTTGTCCAGCTCGTTACGGTTATAGCGCACCACGTGCAGTACCGGGCCGAAGACCTCTTTTTTCAGCTCGTCGAAGCTGTCGAGCTCGATAAGCGTCGGCGGCACGAAGGTCCCGTGACGCCATTCGCGGGCGTCTTCGCTATTCTCACGCACCGCCTGGTAGACGGTGCGGCCTTTGGCGCGCATCGCCTGAATATGGCGTTCGATATTCTCTTTCGCTTCCGCATCGATAACCGGACCGATATCGGTGGTCAGGCGCCCCGGATTGCCCATCCGGCACTCGCTCATGGCGCCGCGCAGCATGGTTAAGGTGTGATCGGCGACCTCTTCCTGCAGGCAAAGCACGCGCAGGGCGGAGCAGCGCTGGCCAGCGCTGTCGAACGCGGAAGCCAGCACGTCGATCACTACCTGCTCGGTGAGCGCCGACGAATCGACGATCATCGCGTTCATCCCGCCGGTTTCGGCGATCAGCGGCGTCGGGCGGCCCTGGGGATCGAGGCGGCTGGCGATATTGCGCTGCAGCAGGGTGGCCACTTCGGTGGAGCCGGTGAACATCACGCCGCGTACGCGCTCATCGGAGGTTAGCGCGGCGCCCACGGTCTCCCCGCGGCCCGGCAGCAGTTGAATAACGCCCGGCGGCACGCCGGCTTCCAGCAGAATCGCCACGCCCTGGGCGGCGATAAGCGGCGTCTGCTCGGCAGGTTTCGCCAGCACGCTGTTGCCGGCCGCCAGCGCGGCGGCAATCTGGCCGGTGAAGATCGCCAGCGGGAAGTTCCACGGGCTGATACAGACCACCGGACCCAGTGGGCGGTGAGTTTCATTATCGAAATCGTCGCGCACCTGGCCGGCGTAATAGTGCAGGAAGTCAACGGCTTCGCGCACTTCAGCGATGGCGTTGCTGAAGGTTTTACCCGCCTCGCGCACCAGGATCCCCATCAGGGTCGGCATCTGGCTTTCCATCAGCACCGCGGCGCGCTCAAGAATGGCGGCGCGCTCCTGCGGCGGAGTGGCGAACCAGATCGGCGCATTGTTGATAGCGCTGGTCAGCGCCTGCTGCACTTCAGCGTCGCTGGCTTCGCGGACGTAGCCGACGATATCTTTCGGCTCTGCCGGGTTAACCACCGGCTGCATCTCGCCTTCGGCCACCGGCTGCTCCAGCATCGGCAATGCCTGCCATTTATGCAGCGCGCTGTTGAGCAGGGAAGAGGAGAGGGAGGCCAGACGGTGCTCGTTCGCCAGATCGAGACCGGCGGAGTTGCTCCGGCCGCTGCCGTAGAGATCGCGCGGCAGCGGGATTTTCGGATGCGGCAGGCCGGCCTGGCCTTCCTGCTGCGCCAGTTTTTCTACCGCGCTGACCGGGTCGGCCACCAGCTCGTCCAGCGGCAGGGTATTGTCCGCGATACGGTTGACGAAAGAGGTATTGGCGCCGTTCTCCAGCAGACGACGCACCAGATACGCCAGCAGCGTCTCGTGGGTGCCCACCGGGGCGTAGATCCGGCACGGCCGATTCAGTTTGCCGTCGGCGACCTTGCCCACCACCTGCTCGTACAGCGGTTCGCCCATGCCGTGCAGGCACTGGAACTCATACTGGCCCGGGTAGTAGTTCTGGCCCGCCAGCTGGTAGATAGCCGCCAGAGTATGGGCGTTATGGGTGGCGAACTGCGGGTAAATCAGGTTCGGCACCGCCAGCAGCTTCTTCGCGCAGGCGAGGTAGGAGACGTCGGTGTAAACCTTGCGGGTGTATACCGGATAGCCTTCGAGACCTTCTATCTGCGCGCGTTTAATTTCGCTATCCCAGTAGGCGCCTTTCACCAGACGGATCATCAGGCGACGGCGGCTGCGGGTGGCGAGGTCAATCAGGTAATCAATGACAAACGGACAGCGCTTCTGGTAGGCCTGAATCACGAAGCCAATCCCGTTCCAGCCGGCCAGTTCCGGCTCGAAGCACAGTTTTTCCAGCAGGTCGAGGGAGATCTCCAGACGGTCTGCCTCTTCGGCGTCAATATTGATGCCGATGTCATACTGGCGCGCCAGCAGGGTCAGCGATTTCAGCCGCGGGTAAAGCTCTTCCATCACCCGGTCATACTGCGCGCGGCTGTAGCGCGGGTGCAGCGCGGAGAGCTTAATGGAGATACCCGGACCTTCATAAATGCCGCGGCCGTTGGAGGCTTTGCCGATGGCATGAATCGCCTGCTGATAAGAAACCATATAGGCCTGGGCGTCAGCGGCGGTCAGGGCGGCTTCGCCGAGCATATCGTAGGAGTAGCGGAACCCTTTTTCTTCCAGCTTGCGGGCGTTGGCCAGCGCTTCGGCGATGGTTTCCCCGGTGACGAACTGCTCGCCCATCAGGCGCATCGCCATATCCACGCCTTTGCGGATCAGCGGTTCGCCGCTCTTGCCGATGATGCGGTTCAGGGAGCGGGAGAGGCTGGTCTCGTTATGGGTCGACACCAGTTTTCCGGTGAACAGCAGCCCCCAGGTGGCGGCGTTGACGAACAGCGACGGGCTGCGGCCGATGTGCGACTGCCAGTTGCCGTTGCTGATTTTGTCGCGGATCAGCGCATCGCGGGTGGCTTTATCCGGAATACGCAGCAGGGCTTCCGCCAGGCACATCAGCGCCACCCCTTCCTGTGAAGAGAGGGAGAACTCCTGCAGCAGGCTCTGCACCATGCCGGCGCGGCCGCTGGCGGTTTTCTGGTTGCGCAGTTTTTCCGCCAGCTGATACGCCAGCTTGTGCGCCTGTTCGCCCAGCGGCTGCGGCAGACGGGCCTGCTCCAGCAGCATCGGTACCGCGTCGGTTTCCGGACGTCGCCAGGCGGCGGTGATCGCCGCGCGGCTCACCGACTGCGGCAGGATCTGCTCGGCGAATTCGAGGAACGGCTGATAGGGCTCTTCCGTTGGTTCGCTGGCGTCATCGCTTTCGTTGGCGGCCCCGGAGAGCAGGGCCGGCAGCTCAGTCAGCGTCTCGTCGTTCTCCAGTTTTTCCAGATAATTAAAGATGGCCTGCTTAATCAGCCAGTGCGGCGTGCGGTCAATACGGCTCGCGGCGGATTTAATGCGCTCGCGGGTTGCGTCGTCAAGCTTAACACCCATGGTGGTGGTGCCCATGCTCAAAACTCCTGTCATTTATCGTTAGGCTTATGCGGTTGCATGGAAATATCCACTATGTTGCAACTTTGTGCAACCTTGTTAATTGTGGCTTGTGACGGAAGCCGTGAAATGGCTAATTTGTTAAAAATAACCCCTAAAATAGCAGAAATTTAACCCCGGGCTCATAGGGTATTTGTATGCGTGAGTTAACACTTTTGTTTGGTGCAACCTTTAAAAACGTGAGAGAGTGCAACCTCTAACAAATTGACGTTTTGCGCCGTCGGTTTTTCGTGTAAATGCTGTGTTAAATCGTTTGTGAAAAACCGAAGCTTCCGTCAGGATACGGTCGCCCAATTAAACAATGCGCCATTACCCCGTTCCGGTAGTGGAAAAAAACGACGAAGTTGGACGCTGTCGATAAAAATTCTGGAGACTTTGCATGGCTATTAGCACACCGATGCTGGTGACATTTATTGTTTATATTTTTGGTATGGTATTGATAGGGTTTATTGCCTGGCGTTCGACCAAAAACTTCGATGATTATATTCTCGGGGGAAGGAGTCTGGGGCCATTTGTGACCGCGCTTTCCGCAGGGGCGTCGGATATGAGCGGCTGGCTGCTGATGGGCCTGCCAGGGGCGATTTTTCTCTCCGGGATTTCCGAAAGCTGGATCGCCATTGGCTTAACGCTGGGGGCGTGGATTAACTGGAAGCTGGTGGCCGGTCGCCTGCGCGTGCATACCGAGGTGAATAATAACGCCCTGACGCTGCCCGATTATTTTACCGGCCGTTTTGAAGATAAAAGCCGGGTGCTGAGAATTATTTCGGCGCTGGTTATTCTGCTGTTCTTTACCATCTATTGCGCTTCAGGAATTGTCGCGGGGGCGCGTCTGTTTGAAAGCACCTTCGGCATGAGTTATGAAACCGCACTGTGGGCCGGGGCGGCGGCGACGATTATCTATACCTTCGTCGGCGGCTTCCTCGCGGTTAGCTGGACCGATACCGTGCAGGCCAGCCTGATGATTTTCGCGCTGATCCTCACCCCGGTGATCGTGATTATTTCCGTCGGCGGCTTTGGCGATTCGCTGGAAGTGATTAAGCAGAAGAGCATCGAAAATATCGACATGCTGAAAGGGCTGAACTTCGTGGCGATTATCTCGCTGATGGGCTGGGGGCTGGGTTATTTCGGTCAGCCGCATATTCTGGCGCGCTTTATGGCGGCGGATTCGCACCACAGCATCGTTCACGCACGTCGCATTAGTATGACCTGGATGATCCTCTGCCTCGGCGGGGCGGTGGCCGTCGGCTTCTTTGGCATCGCCTACTTCAATAACAACCCGAGCCTGGCGGGCGCGGTTAACCAGAACGCCGAGCGCGTGTTTATCGAACTGGCGCAAATCCTGTTTAACCCGTGGATTGCCGGGATCCTGCTGTCGGCGATTCTGGCGGCGGTGATGTCCACCCTGAGCTGTCAGCTGCTGGTCTGCTCGAGCGCAATTACCGAAGACCTGTATAAAGCCTTCCTGCGTAAAAACGCCGGTCAGAAAGAGCTGGTGTGGGTGGGCCGTATGATGGTGCTGGTGGTTGCCCTGGTGGCCATTGCCCTGGCGGCCAATCCGGAAAACCGCGTGCTGGGTCTGGTGAGCTACGCCTGGGCTGGCTTCGGCGCCGCCTTTGGCCCGGTGGTCCTGTTCTCGGTAATGTGGTCGCGCATGACCCGTAACGGCGCGCTGGCCGGGATGGTGATTGGCGCCCTGACCGTGATCGTCTGGAAGCAGTTTGGCTGGCTGGGCCTGTATGAAATCATTCCGGGCTTTGTCTTCGGCAGCATCGGGATTGTGGTCTTTAGCCTGCTGGATAAAGCGCCGTCGGCCAGCATGCAGCAGCGCTTTGCCGAAGCGGATGCCCACTACCATACGCCGCCGCCGGTACGCGCCACGGCTGAGTAAGATCATCTAATGCTCACGAGCCCGCCGCTGGCGGGCTTTTTATTGCCTGGTGCCGTGCCGGAATATTATAACCCTTGCTAATTATCTGAAAATCCGCTGATATTTCCTGACTAATAACAATGAGGATAGCAAAGATGACGTTCAGACAGGGTGCAATGGCGCTGGTGCTGGCAGGGTTACTCAGCGGCTGCGTGGCGGGTGGAAGTTCATCGACCAGCGCGCCGAAGCCCGGCGTCTGCCCGGCGGATAAGTCCATGGTGCAAACCACGCTTTACTTCGGTCTGAGCCGCCCGGCGGGGAAAGACATCACCGCTGAAGAGTGGCAACAGTTTGTCGACCGTGACGTCACGCCGCGCTTTCGCGACGGGCTGACGGTGTTTGATGCCCACGGCCAGTGGCTTGGCCAGAATGGTCAGGTGGTGCGGGAGCAGAGCAAGGCGCTGATGGTGATCCATGGGCATGACGCGCAGAGCGAGGCGGGTATTGAGGCTCTGCGCCAGGGCTATAAATCACGCTTCGCGCAGGAGTCGGTGATGCGTGTCGACCAGCCGGTCTGCGTGCAGTTCTGAGTAAACGGCGGGGGCAGCCCCGCCGTTTGTTTTACAGCACGAGCCCGGCGAAGCTGGCGGAAAGCAGGCTTACCAGCGTGGCGCTATACACCAGCCGCAGGCCGAAGCGGGAGACGATATTGCCCTGCGGTTCATTCAGGCCTTTGATCGCCCCGGCGATAATGCCGATCGAGGCAAAGTTGGCAAACGACACCAGGAATACCGAGAGAATGCCGAGCCCGCGAGGGGTCATGCTGGCGGCAATCTTTTGCAGCTCAATCATCGCCACAAATTCGTTAGCGACCAGTTTGGTGGCCATGATGCTGCCGGCGTTTAGCGCATCGCTCAGCGGGATGCCGATAAGCCACGCCAGCGGATAAAAGACGTAGCCGAGGATCTGCTGGAAGCTGAGACCAAACAGGGTGGCGAACAGCGCGTTAATGGCGCTGATCAGGGCGATAAAACCGATCAGCATCGCCAGAATAATCATCGCCACTTTAAAGCCGGCCAGAATATATTCCCCGAGCATTTCAAAGAAACTCTGCGATTCATGCAGCTTCTCGAGTTTTATTTCCTGCTCGCTGCCCGGCCGCGTCGGGTTAATTACCGACAGCACGATAAAGGTGCTGAACATATTGAGGATCAGCGCTGCGACGACATATTTGGCGTCCAGCATGGTCATATAGGCGCCGACAATCGACAGCGATACGGTCGACATGGCCGTCGCCGCCATAGTGAACAGTCGCCGTGAGGAGAGGTCGCCCAGTACGCCCTTGTAGGCAATGAAGTTCTCCGACTGGCCGAGGATCAGCGAGCTGACGGCGTTGAAAGATTCCAGCTTACCCATGCCGTTTACTTTCGACAGCAGGGTGCCAATCACGCGAATAAAAATCGGCAGGATCCGCCAGTGCTGGAGAATACCAATCAGCGCGGAAATAAACACAATCGGACACAGGACGCCCAGGAAAATAAAGGCTAAGCCTTTTTCGCTCATGCCGCCAAAGACGAAATTGGTCCCTTCGGCGGCAAAGCCTAACAGCGAAGCAAAAAAGCCGGAAATATTTTTTACCAGCCACAGGCCGCTTTCGGCGTGCAGGAAAAAGAAAGCGAGCGCTATTTCGATAATAATCAACTGGAGAATATAACGAATACGAATTTTTTGTCTGTCGTAGCTGACAAGCCAGGCCAGGGCGAGGATCACCGCCAGCGCCAGCAGGAAATGAAAAAATGCAGTCATGTTGTTCTTTTCGCAAGTCAATAAGGCCGCCATTTAGCCATAGCCGCTACGGCGGGTAAATATCTGGCGTAAAAAATCCTTTGCTTATTCTTTCCCTTCATAACAGGCGAATATTTTCATAAGTCATTATTTGTCAGCGATTTATTTACAACTGATCATCATTCTCTGCACATTTCGCTTGTGTTTCTGAGCATTGTAATGATAATCACTATCATAAATATTACCTGTTTTTGCATTCGTTGACGGTGCTTTACATTTAAGGGTATTGGCATGTTTGTCCCATTTCTCATTATGTTACGCGAAGGCCTGGAGGCGGCGCTGATTGTCAGCCTGATCGCCAGCTATCTGAAACGCACCCAGCGCGGCAACTGGATTGGCGTGATGTGGATTGGCGTGATCCTCGCGGCGGCGCTATGTCTTGGCTTAGGCATCTTTATCAACGAAACCACCGGCGAATTTCCTCAGCGTGAACAGGAACTGTTCGAAGGGATCGTCGCGGTCATTGCGGTGGTGATCCTGACGTGGATGGTCTTCTGGATGCGCAATGTCTCACGCAACGTCAAGCAGCAGCTGGAGCAGGCCGTGGACAAGGCGCTGCACCGCGGTAATCACCACGGCTGGGCGCTGGTGATGATGGTCTTTTTCGCGGTCGCCCGTGAGGGGCTGGAGTCGGTCTTCTTTCTGCTGGCGGCCTTCCAGCAGGATGTCGGTATCTGGCCGCCGCTGGGGGCGCTGCTGGGTCTGGCCACCGCTATCGTGCTGGGCTTCCTGATCTACTGGGGCGGTATCCGCCTTAACCTTGGCGTGTTCTTCAAATGGACCAGCCTGTTTATTCTGCTGGTGGCTGCTGGCCTGGCCGCGGGGGCGATCCGCGCCTTCCACGAGGCGGGCCTGTGGAACCTGTTCCAGGATACCGCCTTCGATCTGAGCAACGTGCTGTCGACGCATACGCTGTTCGGCACGCTGCTGGAAGGGATCTTCGGCTATCAGGAGACGCCGAGCGTCAGCGAAGTGGCTGTCTATCTGCTTTATCTGATCCCGGCGCTGGTGCTGTTTGCCCTGCCGCCGCGGAATAATACCACTGCCTCGCGGGCTGCCTGACCGGGCGCTGCGAGCTTATAAGCGACACTCTACTTACCGAAAGGGATGATCATGATGATTCATTTTCGCCGTAATGCGCTGCGGGTGACCGTGGCCGCGCTGCTCAGCTCTGCATTCGGTGCTCAGGCTGCGGATATCCCGCAGGTCAAAGTCACCGTCAACGACAAGCAGTGCGAGCCGATGCAGGTGACCGTTAACGCGGGTAAAACCCAGTTTATTATTCAGAACCACAGCCAGAAAGCGCTGGAGTGGGAGATTCTGAAAGGGGTGATGGTAGTGGAAGAGCGCGAAAACATCGCGCCGGGCTTTACTCAGAAGCTCACCGCGAACCTGCAGCCGGGCGAATATGACATGACCTGTGGCCTGCTCACCAACCCGAAAGGCAAACTGATCGTCACCGGCGCCGCCACCAAAGACGCGGCGAAAGCGGATGCGGTGCTGAGCCTCGGCGACGCGATCACCGCCTATAAAGCCTATGTGACGGCGGAAACCGCGCAGCTGGTTAGCGGCACCAAAGCCTTTACCGACGCGGTGAAAGCCGGCGATATCGAAAAAGCGAAAGCGCTGTACGCCCCGACGCGTCAGCATTACGAGCGCATCGAGCCCATTGCCGAGCTGTTCTCTGACCTTGACGGCAGCATCGACGCCCGCGAAGACGACTTCGAGAAAAAAGCGGAAGATCCGAAATTTACCGGTTTCCACCGTCTGGAAAAAGCGCTGTTTGGCGATAACAGCGTCAAAGGGATGGAAAAATATGCCGATCAGCTGAACAGCGATGTGCTGGAGCTGCAAAAGCGTATCAGCGAGCTGGCGTTCCCGCCGTCAAAAGTCGTGGGCGGCGCGGCAGGATTAATTGAGGAAGTCGCGGCCAGCAAGATCAGCGGTGAAGAAGATCGCTACAGCCATACCGATCTGTGGGACTTCCAGGCCAACATTGACGGCGCGCAGAAAATTGTCGACCTGCTGCGCCCGCAGCTGCAAAAAGAGAACAGCGCGCTGCTGGCGAAAGTGGACGCCAACTTTAAGAAAGTGGACAGCATCCTCAGCAAATATCGCACCAAAGACGGCTTCGAGACCTACGATAAGCTGACCACCGCCGACCGTAATGCGCTGAAAGGGCCGATCACCACCCTGGCGGAAGATCTCGCTCAGCTGCGCGGGATCCTGGGGCTGGACTAAGTCGATGGCACAGCAGAAACCCCACGACGTGAACGAGCCGTCACGTCGTCGCTTACTGAAAGGGATCGGCGCGCTTGGCGGCGCGCTGGCCATCACCGGCGGCTGCCCGGTAGCGCATGCGGCAAAAGCGGAAAGTTCCCCGGGGACGCTCACACCCGACGCGCGCCAGGAAAAGCAGCCATTCTATGGCCGGCATCAGGCGGGCATTCTGACGCCGCAGCAGGCTTCGATGATGCTGGTGGCCTTCGATGTGCTGGCGGCTGATAAAGCCGACCTCGAGCGGCTGTTTCGACTGCTGACCCAGCGTATCGCCTTTTTAACCCAGGGCGGCCCGGCGCCGGACACGCCGAATCCGCGGCTGCCGCCGATGGATTCCGGCATCCTGGGGCCGTGGATTGCGCCAGATAACCTGACCATCACCGTCTCGGTCGGCCATTCGCTATTTGATGAGCGCTTTGGCCTGGCGGATAAAGCACCGAAAAAGCTGCAGCCGATGACCCGCTTCCCCAACGATTCGCTGGATGCCGCGCTGTGCCATGGCGACCTGCTGCTGCAGATCTGTGCCAATACTCAGGATACGGTGATCCACGCCCTGCGTGATGTCATCAAACATACGCCGGATCTGCTGAGCGTGCGCTGGAAGCGGGAAGGGTTTATCTCCGACAGCGCGGCGCGCAGCAAAGGCAAAGAGACCCCCATCAACCTGCTGGGATTCAAGGATGGCACCGCTAACCCGCCGAGCGACGACAGCGCGTTGATGGATAACGTCGTGTGGGTGACAGCCGATCAGGACGAGCCGGCCTGGACCGTGGGCGGCAGCTATCAGGCGGCGCGCATCATCCAGTTTCACGTCGAGTTCTGGGACCGGACGCCGCTCAAAGAGCAGCAGACCATCTTTGGCCGCGACAAACACAGCGGTGCGCCGCTGGGGATGAAAAACGAACACGATACCCCGGATTACAGTAAAGATCCTAACGGCGAAGTCATTGCGCTGGATAGCCATATTCGTCTGGCCAATCCCCGCACGCCGGAAACCCAGTCCAGCCTGATGATGCGCCGCGGCTACAGCTATTCGCTGGGGGTTACTAACGCCGGACAACTGGATATGGGGCTGTTATTCGTTTGCTATCAGCACGATCTGGAAAAGGGTTTTCTGACGGTGCAGAAACGGCTTAACGGCGAGGCGCTGGAGGAGTATGTCAAACCGATCGGCGGAGGCTACTTCTTTGTTTTACCCGGCGTAGTGGATGATAAACACTATCTGGGAGAGTCGCTGCTGCAGACCTGATACCAACCCTGCCCGTAAGGGTAGGGCGTTTTCTGCTGTTTTTCTCATTTTTCTTATATTTCCTGCCATGTGTTATATTTCTGTAATACAAATGACCGATAGTCTCCTACACTTGCTTAAGAACTATTTGTTGCGTCATTGTGAAAAATAAGTTGCATTAAGAATCTTTTTTGATGTACTTATTACATACGCGGTAGTTCCCGGCAGTGTGACGTTTCACTATGGAGATCGCGAATGGTAAGGTCCCGTACCGGACAACGTAAAACCTCAGACCGTACTCTTCAGCACGGAAGCCCCGCTTCCGGCAGCGATTTTCTTACTCTTTCTCTCTCCGCTTCGCATTATTACAACCTTGGCAGGGTACGCGGTGCGCGTAGCCGCGACTCGTTGTCAGTTCTACCGGCAAGCAATGGCTTACAAGGAAGCCAAACCTCAATCGTTCGTGCGCATAGTCGCGTCGATGTTGACGCGTGTGATGTAAACCAACAACGCAAGGTGCTATCCATGGGAAGACAAAAAGCAGTGATCAAAGCTCGTCGTGAAGCAAAACGTGTGCTGAGACGGGATTCACGCAGTCATAAGCAGCGTGAAGAAGAATCGGTCACATCGCTTGTGCAAATGAGTGGCGTAGAAGCAATTGGCATGGCGCGGGACAGCCGTGATACTTCCCCAATTGAGGCGCGCAATGAGGCTCAGGCGCATTATTTGAATGCCATCGACAATAAGCAGCTGATTTTCGCTACCGGCGAAGCTGGATGCGGCAAGACCTGGATCAGTGCGGCGAAGGCAGCTGAAGCCCTGATCCATAAGGATGTGGACAGAATTATTGTTACCCGTCCCGTTCTGCAGGCCGACGAAGATCTCGGCTTCTTACCGGGAGATATCGCCGAGAAGTTCGCTCCCTATTTCCGACCGGTTTACGATGTGCTGGTGAAAAGGCTGGGGGCTTCCTTTATGCAGTACTGCCTGCGTCCGGAAATCGGCAAGGTGGAAATCGCGCCGTTCGCCTATATGCGCGGACGTACCTTTGAAAATGCGGTGGTGATTCTGGACGAGGCCCAGAACGTGACCGCAGCGCAAATGAAGATGTTTTTAACCCGCCTCGGGGAGAACGTGACGGTCATCGTCAATGGCGATATCACCCAGTGCGACTTGCCCTCTGGCGTGAGATCTGGCCTGAGCGATGCGCTGGCGCGTTTTGAGGAAGACGAGATGATCGGCATCGTGCGTTTCACCACCGATGACTGCGTGCGCTCGGCCCTCTGCCAGCGGACGCTGAAAGCCTATTATTAATCGTCATACTGTGAGCAAGGCCCGGGCTAGCCCGGGCTTTGTTGTTTTGATCCTTGCGACAGTCTGAAGTGCGGATAAAATTTCTGTTTTGAGGGATCCATCGCTGTATGTGATAGAATATCTTCTCTGTAATACAAGAATATCTGCTTTGCTATACATAAGCGCCTTTCTAATAATTTCTTTCGTCTTACGCCGTTTTACTCATTTAATTGTATGGATACTTGTAAGGGAAGCACAATGGTCGTACATGGGAAAGTTATCAAGTTATTAATTACTATTTTGATGGTGGGGTTGTCATCCGCTGCTTATAGTAAAGATTATCAGGCAGGGAAAAACTTCACTGTTATTCATTCTACTGTTAAGCAACCACCGCCACTGGTTGAGTTTTTTTCCTTCTACTGCGGACCTTGTTATGCGTTTGCAGAGCGCATCAATGTTGATACAGCTATCAGAAAGCGCCTGCCCGACGATATGAAACTGGAAAAATACCATGTCAGCCAGATGGGGCCTTTAGGACCAGCATTAACAGAAGCATGGGCCGTAGCACAATATGCTGGGGTAGATGGCAAGGTGGAAAAGTTATTGTTTGAAGGTTTACAGGTTAAGCGTGATATTAAAACGGCAGCTGATATTGTTAAGGTGTTTAATCAACTTGGCATTACGTCAGAGAAATATGCCGAAATGCAAAGTAACTTTATGGTAAAAGCTTTAATTGCCAGACAGGATAATCTGGTCGAAAAAATGAAAGTGCATGGTACGCCTTCTTTTTATGTTTCAGGAAAATATCATATTAACAATGCATCACTCGCGCAAGATGACTATGATACCTATGCAGAGGATATGGCTAATCTGGTTTTATTTTTGCTTAACAAGCCCCTGTAACACAAAGTGAGAAAGTATCATTAGGCTTGTCTTTTTCGTTCTGTCCGGGTGGCGTTGCCACTCGTCGAACTCCGGTCGGGGGGGCTCATCCCCCCCGGCGGGTGCCACATGCGAAAAAAAAGCCCGTACTTGCGCACAGGCTCTCATCTCGAATATGGCGGTGAGGGGGGGATTGACTCGCTTCGCTCGCCGTTACTCGGCCCATCCCTGGGCCTCGCCCCTGCGGGGCCAACGCAGGCGTTGTTCAAAAACGCTCCGGGCGTTTTTGTCGGGGCAGCCCGCTTACTGCGTGCGCGGTCTGTCCAACTGGCTGCGCCAGTTGTCGAACCCCGGTCGGGGGTTCTCATCCCCCCGGCGGGTGCCACATGCGAAAAAAAAGCCCGTACTTGCGTACGAGCTCTTCTTAAAATATGGCGGTGAGGGGGGGATTGACTCGCTTCGCTCGCCCCTGCGGGGCAGCCCGCTCGCAGGCTCGCGGTCTGTCCAACTGGCGTTGCCAGTTGTCGAACCCCGGTCGGGGGTTCTCATCCCCCCCGGTGGGTGCCACATGCGAAAAAAAAAGCCCGTACTTGCGTACGAGCTCTTCTTAAAATATGGCGGTGAGGGGGGGATTCGAACCCCCGATACGTTGCCGTATACACACTTTCCAGGCGTGCTCCTTCAGCCACTCGGACACCTCACCATATTGTCTTGCTGCTCACCTTGGGTGGGCAACGGGGCGCTACTATAGGGAGTTGCGTTAAAACGGTCAAGCATATTTTCTTCTTTCTTTGCCGTTCGCTCACGCAATGAACAATGCCCCGCTGCGGCTCAGCGGGGCGGGCGTTTTAGCGCTGGGAATCCAGCTGTTCGTTATTCTTCACGACGTCCTGCGCTTTGCTGTAGCTTTCGATCAGCAGCTGGTAGGCCGGGAAGACTTTGGTGTACACCTCCGCCCATTCTGCGGCGTCCGGGCGATTCCAGGTGCGCTGCAGCTCAGAGGCGACGGCGGCGGTATCCATTGGCACTACGCCGGCCTGTACCACGCGAGCCAGGGTGATCTCCTGCGCCATTTTGCTGTAGGTGCCGGAAGCGTCAATCACGGCAAACACTTTATAACCGTCGGCGACAGCGGCGATAGCCGGGAAGGCCATGCAGACGCTGGTGATGGTCCCGGCGATAATCAGCGTTTTACGACCGGTCGCTTTCACCGCGGCGACGAATTCCGGGTTATCCCAGGCGTTAATCTCACCTTTACGGGCGATGTATTTCGCATGTGGCGCGTTTTCATGAATCTCCGGGATCAGCGGACCGTTCGGCCCCTGCGGCACGGAGGCGGTCGTGATCACCGGGATCCCGGCAAGCGACGCCATCTTGGCCAGCGCGGCGGCGCGAGCGCGCAGCTCTGGCATCGGCATATCGCCGACGGTCTGGAACAGACCGCTCTGATGGTCAATCAACAGCATTGCGGTATCGTTAACATCAATCACCGGACGAGCACCGTTAAAGTTAGCGGGAGTAGACATAGTATTCACCTCAATCAGTTAGATTTGGCCAAAGCGGCCGCTGTTAAAATCGCGTACAGCTTCTGCGATCTGCGTTTTGTTATTCATGACAAACGGGCCATAGCCCACAATCGGCTCCTGTAGCGGTTCTCCGGCCATCAGCAGAACTTTTGCCGGGGCGGTCGCCTCCAGATGCACTGCGTCACCTGCCTGGCTCAGGACGGCCAGCTGGCCTTCGCGAGCAGATTCGGAACCGTTAATGATCACTTCCCCTTCCAGCACCACCAGCGCGGTACTCCAGCCCTCCGGTTGGCGCAGCGTGAGGTCGTGCCCCTGATTCAGCTGCAGATCCCACACGTTAAGCGGTGAGAAGGTATGGGCCGGGCCGCTGACGTCGTCATACTGGCCGGCAATAACCCGAACCTGTCCGGCGCCGTTCGCCAGCGCCACGGTGGGGATCGTCCCGGCGGTAATGCTCTGGTAGCCGGGGGTCGCCATTTTGTCTTTCGCGGGCAGGTTGACCCACAGCTGGATCATCTTCAGCTCGCCGCCGCTGCGGGTGAAGGCCTCCGAGTGGAACTCTTCGTGCAGGATCCCGGCGCCCGCCGTCATCCACTGCACGTCGCCTGGACCAATCACCCCGCCGCGTCCGGTGGAGTCACGATGCTCTACTTCACCGGCGTAGACGATGGTGACGGTTTCAAATCCGCGATGCGGATGCTCACCGACGCCGCGTTTTTCGCTGCCCGCCGGGAAGGTGTACGGCCCGGCATAGTCGAGCAGTAAGAAGGGGCTCAGCTGCTGGCCGTGCGTCTGATAGGAAAACATCGAGCGAACCGGGAAGCCGTCGCCTACCCAATGCTGCGCAGGCGCGGTGTAGACTCCTGTGATCTGTTTCATGGCTTTCTCCTGTGTATCGGTATCTGATGTAAATAAGCTTATATCCGGGACGACGTATGCGGTAGTGAGCAAAAATGACCTATACTGTTCCAAAAATGGAACAATGGAGGAAGGATGCAGGATCTCAATGACTTCGCCTGGTTTGTCCAGGTGGTAGACCATGGCGGTTTCGCCGCGGCGGGGCGAGCGCTTGACCAGCCGAAATCCAAACTCAGCCGCCGCATTGCGCAACTCGAGGAGCGGTTGGGCGTGCGTTTGATTCAGCGAACCACCCGTCAGTTCGCGGTCACCGAGGTCGGGCAGACCTTTTATCAGCATTGCAAAGCGATGCTGATTGAGGCCGAGGCGGCGCAGCAGGCGGTCGAGACGCTGCGCGCCGAGCCGCGCGGTAGCGTCAGGATCACCTGTCCGGTCACCTTGCTGCATGTCCATATCGGACCGATGCTGGCGCGATTTATGGCGCGCTATCCTGGGGTAACGCTGCATCTTGAGGCGACCAACCGCCGGGTGGATGTGGTCGGGGAGGGCATTGATGTGGCGATCCGCGTCCGTCCCCGGCCCATCGAGGATAGCGACCTGGTGATGCGCGTGCTGGCGGACCGCGGGCACCGACTGGTGGCCAGCCCGGATCTCATTTCCCGGCTCGGACGTCCGCAGGCACCGTCCGAGCTGAGCGCCTGGCCGGGGCTCAGCCTGGGTGCGAACAAGCATCAGCATAAATGGCAGCTCACCGGGCCCGGGGGAGCGAGAGCGGAAGTGTATTTCACGCCGCGAATGGTGACCACCGATATGCTGGCGCTGCGCGAGGCGGCGATGGCCGGCGTAGGCGTGGTGCAGCTTCCTTTATTAATGGTGCGCGATCAGCTGGCGTCAGGTGAATTAGAGGTGGTTCTGGACGAGTGGCAGCCGCGGCGGGAAGTGATCCATGCGGTATTTGCCTCACGGCGCGGGCTGCTGCCCTCCGTCAGGGCGCTGGTGGACTACCTCAGTGAAGAGTATCAGCGGATGGAGGAGGATTAGTTTCGGGATTGGCTTTTCTCGAGGGGCTCCCCCCCCCGGCAGAGAATATAAAAGAAAAAAGCCCGTACTTGCGTACGAGCTCTTCTTAAAATATGGCGGTGAGGGGGGGATTGACTCGCTTCGCTCGCCCCTGCGGGGCAGCCCGCTTACTGCGTGCGCGGTCTGTCCAACTGGCTGCGCCAGTTGTCGAACCCCGGTCGGGGGTTCTCATCCCCCCGGTGAGTGCCACATGCGAAAAAAAAGCCCGTACTTGCGTACGAGCTCTTCTTAAAATATGGCGGTGAGGGGGGGATTCGAACCCCCGATACGTTGCCGTATACACACTTTCCAGGCGTGCTCCTTCAGCCACTCGGACACCTCACCATATTGTCTTTCCCGTTGTTGTCGGGAACGGGCGCTAATGTAGGGAAATACGTATCGCCCGTCAATCAACTTTTTGCAAAAAAAGCGCGTTTAGACAAACTTCGAGCAACTTGCTCCTTAAACGTGCGAAATCCGTTTTTTTTGTCGCCACTCCCTTTTCACTTTGCGACAAGGGGAAATTTGTTATGCTGGCAAACCAATAGAAAACAATGAGTAAAATAAGACGCCAGCGTCAATCGGCCAAAGGCGTCTGCTATCAGGAGCCCCTATGGAGATTATTTTTTACCATCCGACCTTTGATACCCAATACTGGATCTGTGAGCTGGAAAAGCAGTTACCCGGCGCGCGGGTGCGCGAGTGGAAAGCGGGCGATAACCGGCCGGCGGACTATGCCCTGGTCTGGCATCCGCCGGTAGAGATGCTGCAGGGCCGGGCGCTGAAGGCCGTGTTCGCCCTCGGGGCAGGGGTGGACTCTATTCTCAGCAAGCTGCGCGACCATCCGGATATGCTGCCGCTGTCGATTCCGCTGTTTCGTCTCGAAGATACCGGTATGGGACGGCAGATGCAGGAGTATGCCGTTAGCCAGGTGCTCCACTGGTTCCGCCGCTTTGATGACTATCAGGCGCTGAAGCTGGCGTCCCGCTGGCAGCCGCTGCCCGAGTACCGCGCCGACGGATTCACCGTCGGGATTATGGGCGCCGGCGTGCTGGGGGCGAAGGTTGCGGAAAGTCTGCAACCCTGGGGGTTCCCGCTTCGCGTCTGGAGCCGTAGCCGCAAATCCTGGCCGCAGGTGCAGAGCTTCGCCGGCCAGGCCGAGCTGGGCGAATTCCTGCAGGGCACTCGCGTGCTGATCAACCTGCTGCCGAATACCGCCGAAACCGCCGGCATTATTAACCAGACGCTGCTGGCGCAGTTGCCTGATGAGAGCTATGTCCTCAACCTTGCTCGCGGCGTGCATGTCGTTGAAGAGGATCTGCTGGCGGCGCTGAACAGCGGTAAGCTCAAAGGGGCGATGCTCGATGTCTTCAGTCGCGAACCGCTGCCGCAGGAGAGCCCGCTATGGGCGCATCCGCGGGTGGCCATGACCCCCCATGTGGCGGCAGTGACCCGTCCAATGGAAGCTATCACCTACATTGCGGAGACCATTAGCCGGCTTGAGCGAGGGGAGCCGGTAAGCGGTCAGGTCGACCGCCAGCGCGGTTATTAAGACGAGAGAACCCCGCCACGGCGGGGTTTTTGCTAATCAATAGCCCGGTTTCCTGCTATTCTTGCGGCAAACAGAAGAGGAGAATGTGATGTATCCCGTTGACCTGCACATGCATACCGTCGCCAGCACCCATGCCTACAGCACCCTGCACGATTATATTGCGGAAGCAAAGCGTAAAGGGATCAAACTCTTCGCCATCACCGACCACGGCCCGGACATGGCGGATGCTCCGCACTACTGGCACTTCGTTAATATGCGCATCTGGCCCCGCCTGGTAGACGGGGTGGGGATCCTGCGCGGTATTGAGTCGAATATTAAAAATATTGAAGGCGAGATCGACTGTTCCGGACCGATGTTGACTTCCCTCGATCTGATCATCGCCGGATTTCATGAGCCGGTGTTTCCGCCGCAGGATCGTGACACCCATACACAGGCGATGATAGCCGCGATGGCCAGCGGTAAAGTGCATATGATTAGCCATCCGGGTAATCCGAAATTCCCGGTGGATATCCCGGCGATTGCCGAAGCGGCGGCTCGCTACCAGGTGGCGCTGGAGATTAATAACTCCTCGTTCGTATCATCGCGCGTGGGCAGTGAAGACAACTGCCGGGCCATCGCCGCCGCAGTGCGTGATGCCGGGGGATGGGTGGCGCTGGGCTCGGACTCTCACACCGCCTTTACCCTCGGGGAGTTTACCGAATGCCGCAAGATCCTTGATGCGGTCGATTTCCCGGAGGACAGGATCCTCAACGTTTCTCCGCGTCGCCTGCTTAACTTCCTCGAGTCGCGGGGCATGCCGGCGATCCCGGAATTTGCTGACCTTTAATTTGTATAACTGGAATAACTGAATGAACGAGTTTTCAATCCTCTGCCGCGTGCTGGGTTCGCTGTATTACCGTCAACCGCAGGACCCGCTGCTGGTGCCGTTGTTTACCCTGATCCGCGAGGGCAAACTGGCCGCCAGCTGGCCGCTTGAGCAGGACGAGCTGCTGGCGCGTCTGCAGAAAAGCTGTGAAATGCAATCCCTGGCGACGGACTATAATGCGCTGTTCGTCGGTGAAGCCTGCAGCGTCCCGCCGTACCGTAGCGCGTGGGTGGAGGGTTCCTCGGAAGCGGAAGTTCGGGCTTTTCTGAGCGAACACGGCATCCCGACAGGGGAAGGTCCGGCGGATCATCTCGGCTCGCTGCTGCTGGCCGCCTCCTGGCTGGAGGATCATGCCGCAGAAGACCAGAGCGAGACGCTGGAGCTCCTGTTCGCCGACTATATCCTGCCGTGGTGCGGGACGATGCTGGGGAAAGTCGAAGCCCATGCGCACACGCCGTTCTGGCGCACCATGGCGCCGTTGACCCGCGACGCCATCGCCGCGATGTGGGACGAGCTTCAGGAAGAAGATGAGCAATAATATGTGATGTAAATCACTGTTTGAATGAAACTGAAAGAAAGTTCATTCATATACTGTGTTTTAGATCGCATTCTTCCGGCGCGTATCTGCTAGGATACGCGCCATGAACATACTCTTCGCAATCGCATTAACGACAGGCATCCTCTCCGGGATTTGGGGGTGGGTGGCGGTCGCTCTCGGCCTGCTGAGCTGGGCCGGATTCCTCGGCTGTACGGCCTATTTCGCCTGCCCGCAGGGCGGCTTGAAAGGGCTGGCCATCTCGTCCTGCACGGTGATGAGCGGCGTGGCCTGGGCGTTAGTGATTATCCACGGTAGCGCGCTGGCGCCACAGGTGCAGATCCTCAGCTATATGATGACCGGTGTGGTCGCCTTCCTGATGTGCATTCAGGCGCGACGGACGCTACTGTCGTTTGTCCCGGGCACCTTTATCGGCGCCTGCGCGACCTTCGCGGCAGACGGCGACTGGCGTCTGGTGATCCCTTCCCTGGCGCTGGGTCTGGTCTTTGGCTATGCCATGAAAAATAGTGGCCTGTGGCTGGCGGCCCGTGCGGATAAGCATAAATTGTTCGTCAACGACAACGCCTGATCGGCGGGACGACTAAAAAACAGGACCTTACGGGTCCTGTTTTTTTATCTTCTCGTCACCGGACAAAGCGATAATCTTGCTCCCGCAGGCGAGAATGCCCTAGTATCGGCAGAAAGCCGTATCCACACGCTATGCCGACAGGAGGAGAAATGGCTGTTAAACCTGAGGTAATTCTCGGCGATATTACGACACTTGATGTCGATGTGATTGTTAATGCGGCAAATCCCTCGCTGCTGGGTGGTGGCGGAGTAGACGGGGCCATCCACCGGGCGGCCGGTCCCGCGCTGCTGGCGGCTTGTAAGCAGGTGCTGCAGCAGCAGGGCGAATGCCCTCCCGGGCATGCGGTAATTACTATTGCCGGCAATCTGCCGGCCAGCGCGGTGATCCACACCGTGGGCCCGGTCTGGCACGGCGGCGACCGCATGGAGGCGCAAACCCTGGCCGATGCTTACAAAAACAGTCTGCAGCTGGCCTCGGCAAACAACTATCGCTCCATTGCGTTTCCGGCGATAAGCACCGGCGTGTATGGCTATCCGAAAGAGGAAGCGGCGGCGATCGCCGTGCGCACCGTCACCGCGTTTCTCACTCGCTATAACCCTCTTGAGCGCGTCCTGTTCGTCTGTTTTGACGAGGAAACTGCGGCTATCTATCGCCGCCTGCTGGCGTCATACCCCTGATTCAACAGAATAGGCTATGATAACCGCCAGTCTTGACGGGAATGATGGGTAGCAGGAGGGAGCAGGGTGTCAGAAGGAAAAGTCCAGCAGAAACAGCAGGCGCGCCGCGCGGAGATCGTTGTCGCTGCGCAAAAATGTTTCGCTGAAAAGGGGCTGCACGGCGCTTCCGTCGCCGATATCGCCCGGGAAGCGGGCCTGAGCGTCGGTCAGCTATATCGCATTTTTGCCAGCAAGGAAGCGATCATCGAAGCGATTGTTAGCGAAATCGTCAACGCCAGAGTCGGGGAGATGATCGATGAGAACCACAATCTGGCGCGTAAAGCGGCGGTTTTGGCTGGCAGGATCCCGACGTCGGCAGCCACCAAAAGCGATAATTATCTGCTGATGGAGATCAATGCCGAGGCCTCGCGTAACCCACGCTTGCGTGAGATCCTGATGCAGGCCGATCGGCGGTTGAAAGAGGAGGGCGGTCGCCTGTCGCAGCGCTACCATCCCGGGCTCAGCGATGCGCGACGCAATGCCGCATCAGAGCTCATCGCCGTTCTGACAGAGGGGGCAGCTTACCGCTGTGAGCTGAGCGCCTCCACCCCGGTCGATAAGGCAGATTTAGAAGCCCTGTACAATATGATTTTCGACCGGCTTTTTGACGAGCAGGCATAATACGGCACGCCTGGCGTGCCGCACAGGCTAGTGGTTAGCTGGCCGAGGCTGGGGTTTTGGCCGGTTTGTTCATCGGTTTACCGGAGAACAGGAAACGCAGCAGCGGAATGCGCAGGTGAATTTCATACAGGATCAGGGCAATACCCACCACAAAAACCAACCCGCCAATAAAGCCTAAGGTATTGGACTTAATGACCGGGGTGATCCACGCCCCGTACAGCAGCGTCAGCGGATGGTGCACCAGGTAAATAAACAGCGAAGCATTGACGAAATAGGTTACGCGCGCCGACTGGAAGTTCAGCAGGCGATGGCCGAGCGAAAAGACCACATTGACCATCCACAGCCCAAGCACCATGGTGATCACCGATTCCGTTTCATACATCCAGCCGTCGCCGGAGCCGTACTGCTGGTTCAGCCGGTAGGCGATAAATCCCAGCAGCGCCGCTGCGCAGCACCATGGTGACGGGGTGGTAAACATCGCCTTCAGACGCGGATTAATAAAGGTCTGCGCCCCCAGCACAAAGAAGGGAAGATAGAACAGCGTCTGCATCACCACAAAGTTAAACAGACCATTGCTAAGCAGCGGCGGGTAAATCAGGAACAGCGATCGGCGGATCAGCGCGTAAAGCACCCCCAGCGCAAGGAAAATCATCGTTAGCTGGCCCATAGTGACAGTGTCACCAAAGGCTGAGGCGCCCCCTGCCGGGCGGCGCGTCAGCCATTTAAACAGCACCACGCCCAGCGAGGTCAGCACCACCAGCACCAGTAAAAACCACAGGTGGGAAATAAGCTCCCACGCCAGGGTGTTAAATTTATCGTACCCGGAAAGGGTGTGCCAGTTTTCCGCCTTGCCGTTGACGTACTGCAGCATAATAAACTGCGGCAGCGTCAGCAGTGGGATAGCGGTCAGCATCGGAATACCGACCCGTTCGACGCGCACTTTCCACCACTTTTTCAACGGGTAGCGCAGGAACAGCATGTAGGAGAAATAGCCGGAGATGACGAAAAAGACCTGCATCCGGAAGGCATGGATGAAGTCATTAAACAGCGTCAACCACCACGAGGGCTCAGCGCTGTTGACATGCCAGCTGTGGCTGGAATAGATCAGCGAAATGTGGAAAGGGATCCCCAGCAGCATCAGCCAGGCGCGGATGCTGTCGAAGAAATATTCACGCTGTACCGGAGTATTATTCATACGATTCACGACAATCTCAGATAATTCGTCTTATCACTCAAGATGATAACGCTTACATTATCAGCAACCCTACATGAACTCGGGGTACCTGTCTCCAGGATAAGCACGCAAAGTGCAAACGGGATAGCGAACTGTTTATTCCCTGCGCCGCTACGCTGAACAAAGCAGGGATTATGTTGTCGGATTGCCTGAGTTTCCATTAAAATAGATCGGATCGATTTAAGCACACAAAGGGGGAAGTGCTTACTTATATGAAACATAAACCACAGATGATGAAAATGCGTTGGTTAAGCGCAGCCGTAATGTTGTCCCTGTGTACTTCATCTGCATGGGCATTTAGCATTGATGACGTTGCAAAAGAGGCCAAAACGTTAGCCGGGAAAGGCTATGAAGCGCCGAAGAGTAACCTGCCCTCCGCTTTCCGCGACATGAAATACGCGGATTACCAGCAAATTCAGTTTAATCACGATAAAGCTTACTGGAATAACCAGAAAACCCCATTCAAGCTTGAATTTTACCATCAGGGTATGTACTTCGACACGCCGGTCACCATCAATGAAGTGACGGCCACCAGCGTGCGCAAAATTAAATATAGCCCGGACTATTTTAACTTTGGTAACGTTCAGCACGATAAAGACACGGTGAAAGACCTCGGTTTCGCCGGCTTCAAAGTACTGTATCCGATCAATAGCAAAGATAAGAACGATGAGATCGTCAGCATGCTCGGTGCCAGCTACTTCCGCGTGCTGGGTCAGGGTCAGGTTTACGGCCTGTCCGCGCGCGGCCTGGCTATCGATACCGCGCTGCCGTCCGGCGAAGAGTTCCCGCGTTTTCGCGAGTTCTGGATCGAGCGTCCTAAAGCCACCGACAAACGTCTGACTATCTATGCGCTGCTGGACTCCCCGCGGGCAACCGGCGCTTATCGCTTTGTCATCATGCCGGGACGCGACACCGTGGTAGATGTCCAGTCCAAAGTTTACCTGCGTGACAAAGTGGGCAAACTGGGCGTGGCGCCGCTGACCAGCATGTTCCTGTTCGGTTCCAACCAGCCTTCTCCGGCGCTTAACTATCGTCCGGCGCTACACGACTCCAATGGTCTGTCGATCCTGGCCGGTAACGGCGAGTGGATCTGGCGTCCGCTGAACAACCCGAAACACCTTGCCGTTAGCAGCTATGCGATGGAAAACCCGCAAGGGTTCGGCCTGCTGCAGCGCGGCCGTCAGTTCTCGCGCTTCGAGGATCTCGACGATCGTTATGACCTGCGTCCGAGCGCCTGGATCACCCCGAAAGGGGAGTGGGGCAAAGGGAAAATCGAACTGGTTGAAATCCCGACCAACGATGAAACCAACGATAACATCGTGACTTACTGGACGCCGGATCAGCTGCCGGAGCCGGGCAAGGAGATGAACTTCAAGTACACCATCACCTTCAGCCGCGATGAAGACAAGCTGCATGCGCCGGATAACGCTTACGTTATGCAGACCCGCCGCTCTACCGGCGACGTGAAGCAGTCGAACCTGATCCGCCAGCCGGACGGCACCATTGCTTTCATTGTCGACTTCACCGGCGCCGATATGAAAAAACTGCCGGCGGATACCCCGGTCGCCGCCCAGGCGAGTACCGGCGATAACGCTGAAATCGTTGAAAATACCGTGCGTTACAATCCGGTGACCAAAGGCTGGCGAATGATCCTGCGTTTGAAGGTGAAAGATCCGAAGAAAACGACGGAAATGCGCGCCGCGCTGGTTAACGGTGATGACACGTTGAGCGAAACCTGGAGCTATCAGCTGCCTGCCAATGAATAAGATAACAAAGTACATTGACGCATTGCCGCTGTCGGACGCCGAGAAATCGGCGCTGCCGGACACCAGCCTGCAGGCCGTTCATCAGGCCCTGGATGACGACCATCAGACCTTCGCCCGCGAAGACGACTCCCCGCTGGGGTCGGTCAAGGCACGGCTGGCGCACAGCTGGCCGGATTCGCTGTCTGGCGATCAGCTGGTGAAGGATGATGAAGGCCGTACTCAGCTGCATGCGATGCCTAAAGCCAAGCGCTCCTCAATGATCCCGGACCCGTGGCGTACCAACCCGGTCGGCCGCTTCTGGGACCGTCTGCGCGGACGCGATGTCACGCCGCGCTATCTCTCCCGTCTGACGCAAGAAGAGCGCGAGAGTGAGCAAAAATGGCGTACCGTCGGCACCATTCGTCGCTATATCCTGCTGCTGCTGACGCTGTCGCAGACCGTGGTAGCCACCTGGTATATGAAAACCATTCTGCCTTATCAGGGCTGGGCGCTGATCAACCCGGCCGACATGGTGGGGCAGAACCTGTGGATCTCGTTCATGCAGCTGCTGCCGTACGTGTTGCAGAGCGGCATTCTGATCCTCTTCGCGGTGCTGTTCTGCTGGGTTTCCGCCGGCTTCTGGACCGCGTTAATGGGCTTCCTGCAGCTATTGATCGGCCGCGATAAGTACAGTATTTCCGCCTCTACGGTCGGTGACGAACCGTTGAACCCGGCGCACCGTACGGCGCTGATAATGCCGATCTGTAACGAAGACGTTGACCGCGTTTTCGCCGGCCTGCGGGCGACCTGGGAGTCGGTGAAAGCGACCGGTAACGCCGCTCATTTCGACGTCTATATCCTCAGCGATAGCTATAACCCCGATATCTGTGTGGCTGAGCAAAAGGCGTGGATGGAGCTGATTGCCGAAGTGCAGGGCGAAGGGCAGATCTTCTACCGCCGCCGTCGTCGTCGAGTGAAGCGTAAGAGCGGCAACATCGATGACTTCTGCCGCCGCTGGGGCAGCCAGTATAGCTATATGGTGGTGCTGGACGCTGACTCGGTGATGACCGGTGAGTGTCTGAGCAGCCTGGTGCGCCTGATGGAAGCGAACCCGAATGCCGGGATCATTCAGTCTTCCCCGCGCGCCTCGGGCATGGACACGCTGTATGCGCGTTGCCAGCAGTTTGCCACCCGGGTGTACGGTCCGCTGTTTACGGCGGGTCTGCACTTCTGGCAGTTGGGGGAGTCCCACTACTGGGGCCACAACGCCATTATCCGCGTGAAGCCGTTCATTGAGCACTGCGCGCTGGCGCCGCTGCCGGGCGAGGGCAACTTTGCCGGGTCGATCCTGTCGCACGACTTCGTCGAAGCCGCGCTGATGCGCCGTGCCGGCTGGGGGGTGTGGATTGCCTACGATCTGCCGGGCTCCTATGAGGAGCTGCCGCCGAACCTGCTGGACGAGCTGAAACGCGACCGTCGCTGGTGTCAGGGCAACCTGATGAACTTCCGCCTGTTCCTTGTCAGAGGGATGCACCCGGTTCACCGGGCGGTGTTCCTTACCGGCGTGATGTCCTACCTGTCGGCGCCGCTGTGGTTTATGTTCCTTGCCCTGTCGACGGCGTTGCAGGTGGTGCATGCCCTGACCGAACCGCAGTACTTCCTGCAGCCGCGTCAGCTGTTCCCGGTGTGGCCGCAGTGGCGGCCTGAGCTGGCCATCGCGCTGTTCGCCTCGACCATGGTGCTGCTGTTCCTGCCGAAGCTGCTGAGTATTATTCTGGTGTGGTGTAAAGGGCCGAAAGAGTACGGCGGATTTATCCGCGTCACGCTTTCACTGCTGCTGGAGGTCCTGTTCTCGGTCCTGCTGGCGCCGGTCCGTATGCTGTTCCACACGGTCTTCGTGGTCAGCGCCTTCCTCGGCTGGGAGGTGGTATGGAATTCGCCGCAGCGTGATGATGACTCCACGCCGTGGGGGGAAGCCTTTATGCGCCACGGCTCGCAGCTGCTGCTGGGGCTGGTGTGGGCGGTCGGGATGGCATGGCTGGATCTGCGCTTCCTGTTCTGGCTGGCGCCGATCGTCGTCTCGCTGATCCTCTCGCCGTTCGTATCGGCAATTTCCAGCCGGGCGACAGTGGGCCTGCGCACCAAGCGCTGGAAGCTGTTCCTGATCCCGGAAGAGTATTCGCCGCCGCAGGTGCTCAAGGATACCGATGCGTACCTGACGATGAACCGTCAGCGTTCGCTGGACGATGGCTTTATGCACGCGGTGTTTAACCCGTCGTTTAACGCCCTCGCCACCGCAATGGCCACTGCGCGCCACCGTCAGGGGCATATCCTGGAGATCGCCCGCGAGCGCCATGTCGAGCAGGCGCTGAATGAAACGCCGGATAAGCTGAACCGCGATCGTCGACTGGTGCTGTTGAGCGACCCGGTAACCATGTCGCGTCTGCACTATCGCGTATGGGCCGCGCCGGAGAAATACTCTTCATGGGTGAACGCCTATCAGCAGTTGGCGCTTAACCCGCTGGCGCTGAAAACGAAATAAGCCGTACGTTAAGGAAAATACCGGCAGCGATGCCGGTATTTTTTTATCTGAAATACGAGGATGTGGATGCGAATACTACCGATCATTGCCATGGCGCTGCTGCTCAGCGGCTGCGGCAGCATTATCAGCCGTACGGTGCCCGGGCAGGGGCATGGCAATCAATATTACCCGGGCGTACAGTGGGATGTTCGCGATTCGGCATGGCGCTATCTCACCATTCTCGACCTGCCGTTCTCGCTGGTATTTGATACGCTTCTGCTGCCTCTGGACGCCAGCCACGGACCCTATAACTGATTAACGCTCGTCCCACTCGTCGGCTGCCGTCTGCCCCTCTTCGGTGTCCAGCGAGGGCTCGAGCTGAAATTCGCCTTCATCCCATTCGTGGAGCGTATTTTCCTCCAGCCACTCCTGACGCAGCTCTATCTCATCATAATCCCCGTCGAAGACGCTCTGCGCGGCTTCGCCGCTGAGCATCGGGAGGCATTCGCCTTGTTCCTCTTCGTCAGCAAAAAATTCGGCCTGCCAGGCGATATCGCCATCCTGCAGCACATACTTTTGAATGTTGAGCTGCTCAACGTTGGCGCTCTCTTCATCGCTGTCAGGGTTGTTGGCGAGAAATTCTTCACGTGCTGCATCAATAGCTTCTTCAAGCGTGGCGTAGAACATCGAATCCTTTGGCATAGCGAATCTCCTGAGAAGAATATGAATTGAACACGATTCAATCTATAGAAGGCGGTACGCACGGCGTCAAGGGACAGAGCCACTCTCGACGTTAATTTACTGAATGCGAAGTATCCGCGGCTGGCCGACGCAGGCTGAGGGTGGAGTAGATCGCATTAAACAATACCACCCCTGCGGTGACCAGAAATACAGCGCGGAAGCCATAGTTAGCGGAAACCGACGCGCCAATCAGGGGGCCGGTAACGTTGCCAATATCGCGGAACGACTGGTTATAGCTGAAGATTCGCCCGGAGATCTGGCTGGTGGAGTTGTACACCAGCAGGGTTTGCACCGCCGGCAGCAGCGCGCCGTCCGCGGCGCCGAGCAGGAATCGCAGGATACCTAACTGCAGCGGGGTCTGAACGAACGACATCGGGATCAGGAGTAGCACCGAGATAATCAGCGCCACGATGAGGATTTTTTCCGGCCCGATGCGATCTCCCAGTTTGCCCAGCCGCGGGGCGCTCATCAGCGCGGCAATGCCCGGCACCGAGGCGATCATTCCGCTGATAAAGGCGATGTTACTGACGTTGCCCGCGAGATCGCGTACATAAAGCGTCAGGATCGGCGCAATGGAACCGGTGGCCACCTGGATTATCAGCGAGGTCACAAACAGGCTGAGCACCAGTTTGGGATTCTGCAGCGAGGAGAACACCTCTCTGGCACTGAGCATCTCTTTCCTGGCGATCGGCACAAAATTTTCGCGGATTAAAAACAGGGTAAACAAGAAACAGATAAATAGTACCGCCGCGGTCATAAAGAAGACGGTGCGCAATCCCCAGTGGTCGGCCAGGAAGCCACCTGCCAGCGGGCCGAGCAGGGCGCCGCTTACCGCGCCGGTAGACAGTGTCCCCAGCGCCCAGCCGCTTTTATGGCGCGGGATCTGGGTGGCGATCAGGGCGTTGGCGTTAGGAATAAAACCGCCCAGCAGGCCGAGCAATGCGCGCAGCAGCAGAAACTGCCAGATATTCTGCGCCATTCCCATCAGCATCATCACGATGGCCATCCCGAGGGCGGAACGCAGCAGCATGATTTTTCTCCCCTTGCGATCAGCAAGCCCCCCCCAGAACGGCGAGGCGATGGCGGAGAAAAGAAAGGTAATACTAAAGACCAGCCCGGACCACATGTTCAGGGCGCTATGCCCGGTGACGCCGAGCTGTTCGACGTAGAGTGGCAGAAAGGGCATGACCAGGCTGAAGGCGGCGCCGGTTAAAAAGCAGCCAAGCCAGGTCACGGTCAGGTTTCGTTTCCAGTTAATAGGGGTTTCAGCAGACGACATAGGGTTCCACTGGCCTGCGCGGCAGGTCAAATTAAGAGAAAATATGAGCCTGCTAATTATGCGCCTGAGAAATAGATGCCGCAATGGAGGAGAGCTTTTAAAGCTAAAGGAGTGCCTAAAGCCTGAGCGGCGAAGCTTCCCGGCCGGGATGAGCGCGGCCGGGAAAAGGGATCAGTAGCGGGAGGGCATGCCTTCGGGGCGGGTTTTGAAGCGACGATGGAGCCACATATACTGTTCCGGGGCCATCATGATGCACTGCTCAACGATCTTGTTCATCCACGCGGCGGTGGTTTCCGCGTCGTCCAGCGGCGGGGAACACTCTGGCGGCAGGATAATCAGTTCATAACCTTTACCGTTCGGTTTGCGGCGCGGGACGAAGGGCACGATGCAGGCTTTGGACATTTTCGCCAGCATCCAGGTGCCGGAGGTGGTCGCCGCCTGGTCGACCGCAAACAGTGGGGCAAAGACGCTGGCGGTCGGGCCGTAATCGTGATCCGGTGCGTACCACACCACTTCGCCTTTTTTCAGTGCCCGGATCATGCCTTTCAGATCCTTACGGTCAATCATATCCTTGTTGGAGCGCAAGCGGCCCCAGGTCTGCAGCCAGTCGATCACCGGGTTGTCGTTGGGGCGATAGACGCCAATCCCCGGCTCGTTCATACCGAACATCCGCGCTCCCATCTCGAGAGTGAGGAAATGAATACCGATCAGCAGAATGCCGCGCTGCTGCGCCTGCACATCGCGAATATGCTCAAAGCCGATGGTGTCGGTCCAGCGGGCGATACGGCGAACCGGCCAGAACCAGGCCATACCGGTCTCCATCAGCCCCATGCCCACCGATTCAAAGTTCATCACCACCATTCGGTGGCGTTCCTGCTCGCTTTTCTCGGGGAAGCAGAGCTCAAGGTTGCGATAGGCGATTTTCGCCCGGCGCTTCATAAAGCGCATGGCCAGACGGCCGATGGCGTTCCCGAGGCGGTAGATCAGCGGGTAGGGCAGTTGGACAACCAGCCACAGCAGGCCGATACCCAGCCACAGCAGCCAATAGCGCGGATGCAACAGCGCCGGAGAAAATTTAGGCAAATGAGTCATTTCATACCCGTATCAGTGAGCAACGTCTTATATTATCGCATTTTTTTACCGGCCAGCCAAAGGCGGCGACAGTCAGCTCGTTTTGTTAAGCGGGGCGCGACCGGGTGAGAGAAATGTAGCGTAAAATGTAGGGATGTAAATTAATTAGCTTTGCTATATCATGCCCGCCGTTTATTTCCTCATTTCTATGTCGAGCAGGTACACCATGCCAGTGTTACACAACCGCATTTCAAATGAGACGTTAAAGGCGCAAATGCTGGCTGAGACCGAGCCGCGCACGACGATCTCATTCTATAAATATTTCACCATTGTCGACCCGCAGGCGACCCGTGATGCGCTGTGGGTTGCCTTAACCCAGCTGAAGGTCTTTGGCCGCATCTATCTGGCCCGGGAAGGGATCAACGCGCAAATCAGCGTGCCGCAAAGCAACGTTGAGGCTCTGCGTGAGTTTCTCTATGGCTTCGATCCGGCGCTGGCGGGGCTGCGTTTCAATATCGCCGTGGAGGACGATGGTAAGTCTTTCTGGGTGCTGCGCCTGAAAGTTCGCGATCGTATCGTCGCCGACGGCATCGACGATCCCTCGTTTGACGCCTCCAATGTGGGGGAGTATCTCAAGGCGGCGGAAGTCAACGCGATGCTTGACGATCCGGATGCCGTGTTTATCGATATGCGCAACCACTATGAATATGAGGTGGGCCATTTCGAAAACGCGCTGGAGATCCCGGCGGATACCTTCCGCGACCAGCTGCCGAAAGCCGTGGAAATGATGCAGGACCATAAAGACAAGAAAATTGTCATGTATTGCACCGGCGGCATTCGCTGTGAAAAAGCCAGCGCCTGGATGAAGCATAACGGCTTCAATAAGGTCTGGCACATCGAGGGTGGCATCATCGAGTACGCCCGTCGCGCCCGCGAGCAGGGGCTACCGGTGCGCTTCATTGGCAAAAACTTTGTCTTTGATGAGCGGATGGGCGAGCGGATCTCCAATGACGTTATCGCGCACTGTCATCAGTGCGGCGCGCCGTGCGACACCCATACTAACTGCCTGAACGATGGCTGCCATCTGCTGTTTATCCAGTGCCCGAGCTGCGCCGAGAAGTTTGCCGGCTGCTGTAGCGAAGCCTGCATGGAAGAGCATAAGCTACCGGAAGAGGAGCAGCGTAAGCTGCGCGCCGGGCGTGAAAACGGCAACAAAATCTTTAATAAATCCCGTGGCCGGCTGAATACCAAACTCGGGATCCTCGACCCGGAGCCGTCAGAAAAACCATAACCAGACGAGATCGATGATCGCCAGCAGCAGCCAGAGCGCCAGGTAGATCATAAAATGCTCGCGCACGTTGTTGACCAGCATATTAAACAGGCGACGCATAACCGCTCTCAATCACTAACGGCCTCAGCAGAGGCCGTTTCTTTACCCAACGGCAAAAGTGCCGCATTCCATTACGCGTTAAAGCGCGCCAGAGAAAAGGGGGCCAGATTGAAGCTCGATGCTTCGCCCTGAGCAAACTGACTGGCAATTTCGCCCAGCACCGGCGCAAACTTAAAGCCGTGGCCGCTCAGCCCGGTGATCAGCAGCGTGTCTGGCCTGCCTGGCAACGTATCGATAATAAAGTCCTCATCGACGGTATTGTCGTAGGTACAGGAGGCGCCGTGCAGGCAGCCGCCGATGCCAGGCAGGACGTTACGCAAAAACGGGAAGGATTCGGAACCATCGCTGGCGACAGCGCCAAACGCTACCCGTTCCTGCGGGGTGGAGATCGGCTGGCCGCCGTTATGCTTGCCAATCTTCAGTTCATTATCTTCCGCCGGGAAGCCGTAATATTGATCGCCGTTGGGCAACTCGCCGGTGAATGCCGGGAAATGATTTTTGCTGCTGTAACGGCCATCGGCCTGGTACCAGGCGAAGACCTTGCGTACCGGCTGGATGGGGAGATCCGGCAGCAGGCGGGTAACCCAGGTGCCGGCGCTGACCAGCAGCTTTTTACCATGATATTCACCGTCGAGGGTATCGATGGTGATCCCGTCAGCATGGTGATGAATAGCCGAGACCGGACAGTTGAATAGCTGCGCGCAGCCTGCTTCCCGCGCCAGTCGGATCCAGGTTTCGACGGCCAGTTCGCTGCGCAGTACGCCGGAAGCGGGTTCGAAAATCGCCCGATAGTCATCGGGGAGGCGTATCTCCGGCCAGCGCTGCATCACGGCCTGGGCATCAAGCTCTTCCACCTCAAGCTGGAACGCACGGGCGCTGGCGGCGACGTTGGCGAGAAAAGCGGAGCTGGCGGGGCCGAGGTTAATGACGCCGGTGCGTTCAAACACGGCTTCGCCACTGATCTCTGCCAGTTCATCCCATAGCTGCTGGGCACGCAGCACCAGCGGAACATATTTCTCACCTTCGCCATAGGCGTGACGGATAAGACGGCTGCTGCCGTGATGGCTGCCTTCCTGGTGGGGAGGTTGATGGGCATCGGTCATCAGAACATTGAGTCCGGCACGGCGCGCATAATAGCCAGCGGCGGCGCCGACGGAGCCGCTGCCAATAATGATAAGATCGTATTGCATGGTGAGTTCCGGGTAATTGCCTTGTTAGCAGGGTAATTAACTCCCTGTGCTTATACAAGCCCGAAAATAATTCAGGCACCCGCAGGTGCCTGTTAAGTTTAATGTTAAGTCATTCGCAAGCCGCGTTAATGTCGGCGGTACTCGTTTTCCTGGTATTCGCCAGATTCAATCTTCGCAATGCCTGCTTCCAGGATTGAAATAAACTGACGTGCGACGTCCGTCGTTAGCCATAGCGTCTGGCCGATCTCAGCATCATTACTGTTTTCTTGAGTGGGGTTCTGGTAGTGCAGGCGCAACATCAGCGCATCGTAGCTATCAACGGTGCTGATGTCCCATCCAACGAGGGGATGGGTCTGAATGACTTCATTATTTTTTTCCATCATAACCCCTTATTCATATGTTAAAAGACAACAATTCTCGAGGTTTAATGCATATTTTTTGAAGCAAGTTAATTATATCAGGGATCAAGAATAAACTCGAGAAATTAAATGAAAGGCAGCATGATTTTCTTCTTTTGCCGTTTTTTTACTCAAGATAAGCGCGTAAAATGGCCACTTTAGTCGATATTGAGCAGAATAATCAGGACTATTCTGAACAGAAGAGGGGATAAAAAAAGCCGGGGCGACCCGGCAAAAAAAGCACAATGAGGGAGCAAACCAGAGTAACTGGATCCCGCCATGCTTCAGGAGAGATCGTGGACAAACCAGTCGTCCGCGCTTTCCCATGTTTCCTGCAGGATTTCGCTTATCCGGTCTTTGTCTTCTTTCAGGGCGCCAAACACCGAGAGCTGATTACCGCTGGCGTAGCGGACGCTCACCTGGCTATCGATGGCCGGGAATTGCTCGGCGATACGGCGAGAGAGTTCGTTATTCAGCGCTTCCAGCGCGCCGTTAGGTAAGGCGGTCGTTTTGGCGATAGACACTTCAATGCGCATAATTGCCCCCTGCGTTCGATACTGGTTATTTATACAGTATCCGGTTAGCGTTGACAACAGGGGGCTGCGTTTTTATTTCTTCACGGTCCAGCGAACGGTTTCACCCGCCAGGAAGGGCACCAGGGTGTCATTAGGCAGGGCAATGCTGTCCACAACGGTCGTCTCTTCACGCACCAGTTCAACGTAGCTCTCATTGACCGGCAGACCGTAGAAGCGCGGGCCGTTTAGCGAGCAGAAAGCCTCAAAGTGCTGCAGAGCGTTCATTTCTTCAAACACCGTGGCGTAGCTGCCGAGGGCGGTCGGGGCGTTAAAGCAGCCGGCGCAGCCACAGCTGGCTTCCTTACGGTGGCGGGCGTGCGGTGCGGAGTCGGTGCCGAGGAAGGCGCGGCTGAAGCCGCTGGCGACCAGCTCCCGCAGAGCCTGCTGATGAATATTGCGTTTAAGTACCGGCAGACAGTACAGGTGAGGGCGAATGCCGCCCACCAGCATATGGTTGCGGTTGAACATCAGATGCTGCGGGGTGATGGTAGCAGCCAGCAGTTCGTTACCGTCACGCACGTACTCGGCGGCGTCTTTGGTGGTGATATGTTCAAAAACCACTTTCAGGCCGGGCAGGCGCTGGCGCAGGGGCTCCATCACCGTCTCAATAAAGCGCGCTTCACGATCGAAAATATCAATCTCGGCGTGAGTGACTTCGCCGTGAACGAGCAACGGCATCCCCAGTTTTTCCATCCGCTCCAGCACTGGCATAATGGCGTCGGTGCTGGTGACGCCGTGGCTGGAGTTAGTGGTGGCATTGGCCGGGTAGAGCTTGGCGGCGGTGAACACCCCTTCGTTAAAGCCGCGTTCCAGCTCCGCTGGGTCGAGGGAGTCTGTCAGATAGCAGGTCATCAGCGGGGTAAAATCATGCCCGGCCGGCACGGCGTCCATAATGCGCTGGCGGTAAGCGATAGCCGCCGCGACGGTGGTGACAGGCGGCACCAGATTCGGCATCACGATCGCCCGGCCATAAAACTCACTGGTATAAGGCACGACGGTTTTCAGCATATCGTCATCGCGCAGATGGATATGCCAGTCGTCTGGGCGGCGGATTTTCAATACCTGGGATTGTGCTGTCATGGAAGGCTCCGGCTAATAGGTTCAGTCATCAGGGCTGTTTTTTGCCGGGCACTAAGGATAAGCGTAAACGTTTTCCTTTGCACTCATTTCCGTAAAAAATTCAGGGCGCCGTAGCGCCCTGGAGATTAATTGGTAAAGGGGATGACAATCTCGCCTGGCTTCACCTCTATACCTTTGGCGTATTTCTTCGCCAGCGCTTCGCCGGTGCTGGCGTCCTCACGCAGGACATAAGCCGGCTGCTGGCTGAAGTAGCTGCGCAGAGACTGATTCAGGTAGGGGAGCAGGGCCTGAATAACCGACTGCAGCTTCTCCGGCGCCACTTTGGCATCGACCACTTCCATTTCCTGCAGGAAGATGGCGCCTTTCTCTCGGTCAAAGGTTGGCAGCGCTTTGAGCTTCAGATCGATCGTCGCTTTCTGCGTGCCGAACAGGGAGTTAAGATCGACGTTGGCGATCCCGCTCAGGGTGACTTTGCCCGGCTCCTCGCGCCCGATAGCGCTGGTCAGGTTCTGCAGTTCGATATGGGCGTCGGCAACGCCTTTCAGACCAATATCTTTGGCGAAATGGTTTCGCTTCTGCAGGGCCTGGTTAATCTCCTGCTCGCTTACCGTGTATTGGGTCAGCTGATTACAGCCGCTCAGCAGGCCGCTGACAATTAGCGCGGCGGCGATCAATATCTTTTTCATGGGGTTCCTCAAGCTCATACCTTCCTTCATCCTGACACAAAGCATCATGACCTGTCAGCACCCATCGCGCCAGCAGAATAGGCTGAAAGCAGGAGAATCCGCCGCCGCGCGCATCAGGTGCGCGGCTCCAGCATACCGGAGGCAGAGCGTTTCGGACTGAATTGCCACCATAGCGCCAGGAAGGTGATAACTCCGATGGCGCCGAGCATCAGCCACGGCAGTTCGGGCTGGCCGACGGCTTTCCCGGCATCAAACAGCCAGCCGCCGCCCGCGTAACCCAGCGCGCCGCCGAAGGCGAGCCCCAGACGGCTGAAACCCATATAGCTGCCACGCGCCCGGGCGTCCGCCAGCGAAGCGCCCAGCGTCTCGCGGGCGGGTTCGGCAATGATAGAGCCGATGTAAAACAGGCAAATCAGGGTAAACAGCTGCTGTAAACTGCTGGTCATCCCGATGGGGAGCATGGCCAGGGTCATCACCAGCAGACCGGCCATCAGCCGGTGCTCAAGGCGGAAGCGTTTTTCGCTCCAACGGGCAATAGGATAGAGCAGGGTGAGCGAAATGGTGGCTTCGATGGCGTACATCCATTTCACTGCGGCCGGCGAGCCGGCGATATCATTCACCATGATCGGCAGCATCAGCATCACCTGTACCGCCAGCATATAATAGCCGGTCAGCGTCAGGACATAGGTGACGAAGCGTTTGTCCCGCAGCACCCGGCCCAGCCCCTCACGAATCGGCGTTTTCACCGTCGAGAGCTTCCATGCCGGCAGATACCAGGCGTTAAACGCGGCGCAGGCGATAAACAGCGCGGCGCCGGCGCTGCACACCAGGCGAAAATCATACTGCAGCAGCCAGCTGCCCAGCAGCGCGCCAATCACCGCGCCGGCGCTATCCTGCATCATCAGGATGGAGAAAAAGCGGCCGCGCTGATGCGGACGCACCAGCTTAACCACCAGCGCCGCCCGCGGCGGATCGAACAGTGTACCGCCGAGTCCGGAGAGTATGCACGAGAACCACAGCACCCACGGCTCATGGGCGACGGCCATCGCCGCGAAACCGCCGGCACGCATCAGCATACCGGTGACGATCATCGGTTTCGCGCCGAAGCGGTCGGCGATGGCGCCGCCAAAGATGCCTAATCCCTGCTGTACCAGCTGGCGCAGGCCGAGCGCAATGCCGACCATCAGCGCTGCCCAGCCCATCTGATCGACAAAGCGGATGGAAATCAGCGGAAAAACGACAAAAAAGCCCAGCACGACCAGCATGTTATCGACTAACAGGAAATATTTACCCAGGCTCCTTGCCTGCGAGACGCGGGACATTTCCCCTCCAGGGAAAAATAGAGATAAGCGAGGATATTCTGCGGGCAATCTGCTGCTTTTCCCAGCACCCTTGCGACAATATTTTTTTATCAAAAAGCAAGATCGATTGAGCCTATTCATCGAAAAGAGGAGATGGCGCAGAAAATGGTATGTTGCTGTTTTCACACTATCGTGCAGGAAAGGTATAGTGATGAAAGCAAGAGTGAAGTCAGGGGGACTGAAAAAGGAAATGTTTGGCTATCGCAGTAACGTGCCGAAGGTGCGTTTGACGACGGACCGGCTGGTGGTGCGCCTGGTTCACGATCGTGACGCCTGGCGTCTGGCCGATTATTACGCCGAAAATAAAGCGTTCTTAAAACCCTGGGAGCCGGTTCGTGACGACAGCCACTGCTATCCCTCCGGATGGCAGGCGCGTCTGTCGATGATCGCTGAGTTTCATAAGCAGGGGTCAGCTTTTTATTTCGCGCTGCTCGATCCTGAGGAAAAAGAGATCATCGGTGTGGCGAATTTCTCCAACGTGGTGCGCGGATCTTTCCATGCCTGTTATCTTGGCTATTCCATTGGCGAGAAGTGGCAGGGGCAGGGGCTGATGTTTGAAGCGCTGACGTCGGCGATTCGCTATATGCAGCGCACGCAGCATATTCATCGCATTATGGCCAACTACATGCCGCATAATCAGCGCAGCGGCGCGCTGCTGGCGCGGTTGGGGTTTGAAAAAGAGGGTTACGCCAAAGATTATCTGCTGATTGACGGGCAGTGGCGTGACCATGTACTGACGGCGCTAACGACGCCGGACTGGTCTGCGGGACGTTAAGGAGAGAGGATGAAATATCAGTTAACTGCGCATGAAGCGCGCGTCATTGGCTGCCTGCTGGAAAAGCAGGTCACCACCCCCGAGCAGTATCCGCTGTCGGTAAATGCTGTGGTGACCGCCTGCAATCAGAAAACCAACCGCGAGCCAGTGATGTCGCTGAGCGAAAGCGAGGTCCAGGCCCTGCTGGATACGCTGGTGAAACGGCACTATCTGCGCACGGTCAGCGGATTCGGTAATCGCGTCACCAAGTATGAACAGCGCTTTTGCAACTCTGAATTTGGCGATCTGAAGCTTAGCGCCGGCGAGGTCGCGGTGGTCACGACGCTGCTGCTGCGCGGTGCTCAGACGCCGGGCGAACTACGCAGCCGGGCGCAGCGGATGTATGAGTTCAGCGATATGGCGGAAGTGGAAAGCGTGCTGGAAGGGCTGACGACGCGCGAAGATGGCCCCTTCGTCGCCCGGCTGCCCCGGGAGCCGGGAAAACGGGAAAGCCGCTATATGCATCTGTTTTGCGACGATATGGACACGCTGATCACCACAGTGGAAGCTCTCGCGCCGCTGGACGATGACGGCGATCTGCGCGCCAGGGTTGAAGCGCTGGAGGGCGAGGTGGCGGAGCTGAAAGCGCGCCTCGATTCGCTGTTACACCATCTGGGAGACTAAAACGTGGGGACAAGATTGCGCATTGGGGTGGTCGGCTTAGGCAGCATTGCGCAGAAAGCGTGGCTGCCGGTGCTGGGGGCGGCGGAAAGCTGGACGCTGCAAGCGGCCTGGTCGCCGGGTAAAGAGAAGGCGCTGCGGATCTGCGAAACCTGGCGGATGCCATACGCTGATTCCCTCGATGCCCTGGCGGCACAGTGCGATGCGGTCTTTGTCCATACCTCGACGGCTTCACATTATGAAGTAGTGAATCACTTACTGAATGCCGGGGTTCATGTTTGTGTGGATAAACCATTGGCGGACAAGCTGAGTGAGGCGGAGACGCTGGTCGAGCTGGCGGCGCGACGTCGACTGACGTTGATGGTCGGTTTTAATCGCCGCTTCGCGCCGCTCTATCGGGAGCTGAAGGGGCGGCTGGGCGAGGCGGCCTCGCTGCGGATGGATAAGCATCGTAGCGATAGCGTCGGCAACGATCTGCGCTTTACGCTGCTTGATGACTATCTGCATGTGGTGGATACCGCGCTATGGCTGGCCGACGGTCAGGCACGTCTGCGCGGCGGCGCGCTGAAGATCACCCCGCAGGGCGAAATGCTCTATGCCGAACATCAGTTCAGTTCGCCCCGGCTGCAGGTCACCACCAGCATGCATCGTCGCGCAGGCAGCCAGCGCGAGTGGGTGCAGGCGGTCACGGATGGCGGGCTATATGCCGTCAGCGAGATGCGCGAATGGCAGGAGGAGTGCGGTCATGGCGTGGTCCAGCGCCCGGTTGCCGGCTGGCAAACCACCCTTGAGCAGCGCGGCTTTGTCGGCTGCGCGCGCCATTTTATCGAATGCGTGCAAAATCAGACAGTTCCTGAAACTGCAGGCGAACAGGCGCTGCTGGCTCAGCGGATCGTTGAGAAACTGTGGCGCGACGCCATTAGCGAATAATCCATTGTAACAACTGACAGTAGTAATTCATGTTGAACCCGGTAGACTATCGCCACTTTCCAGCGCCCGCATTTGCGGGCGTTTTACTCCAGGGTTTGGAATAACAGCGTAATGAACCTTTTAAAATCACTGGCGGCAGTCAGTTCGATGACCATGTTTTCGCGCGTGCTGGGCTTTGCCCGCGATGCGATTGTGGCGCGTATTTTTGGCGCCGGGATGGCGACCGATGCCTTTTTTGTCGCCTTAAAACTGCCTAACCTGCTGCGGCGTATTTTTGCCGAAGGCGCCTTCTCACAGGCGTTTGTGCCGATCCTTGCCGAATATAAAAGCAAGCAGGGCGAAGATGCCACCCGCGTGTTTGTCTCATACGTCTCCGGGCTGCTGACCCTGGCCCTGGCTATCGTTACCGTTATCGGGATGCTGGCGGCGCCGTGGGTAATCACCATTACTGCGCCCGGCTTTGCCGATACCGCCGATAAGTTTGCGCTAACCACCCAGCTGCTGCGTATTACCTTTCCCTATATTTTGCTGATCTCCCTGGCTTCGCTGGTGGGGGCGATCCTCAATACCTGGAACCGCTTCTCGGTGCCGGCCTTTGCGCCGACGTTCCTCAACGTCAGTATGATTGGCTTTGCGCTGTTTGCCGCGCCATATTTCCATCCGCCGGTGCTGGCGCTGGCCTGGGCGGTGACGGTCGGCGGCGTGCTGCAGCTGGCTTACCAGCTGCCGCATCTGAAGAAGATTGGCATGCTGGTCCTGCCGCGAATTAATCTGAAAGATGCCGGCGCGATGCGGGTGGTGAAGCAGATGGGGCCGGCGATCCTTGGCGTGTCGGTAAGCCAGATCTCCCTTATCATCAATACCATTTTCGCCTCATTCCTCGTGTCGGGCTCGGTGTCGTGGATGTATTATGCCGACCGCCTGATGGAGTTTCCCTCCGGCGTGCTGGGCGTGGCGCTCGGCACTATCCTGCTGCCATCGCTGTCAAAAAGCTTCGCCAGCGGTAACCATGACGAGTATTGCCGGCTGATGGACTGGGGACTGCGTCTCTGTTTTCTGCTGGCGCTGCCGAGCGCGGTGGCGCTGGGGATCCTCGCCAAACCGCTGACCGTGGCTCTGTTCCAGTACGGCAAATTCAGCGCCTTTGACGCGGCGATGACCCAGCGCGCGCTGGTGGCCTATTCCGTGGGGCTGATGGGCCTTATCGTGGTGAAAGTGCTGGCGCCGGGCTTTTATTCCCGTCAGGACATCAAGACCCCGGTCAAGATTGCTATTATCACCCTGATTATGACTCAGGTAATGAACCTGGCGTTTATCGGCCCGCTGAAGCATGCGGGTCTGTCGCTGTCCATCGGCCTGGCGGCCTGCCTGAACGCCGCGCTGCTCTACTGGCAGCTGCGTAAACAGAAAATTTTCACCCCGCAGCCGGGCTGGTTGGCCTTCCTGCTGCGTCTGATTATTGCAGTGCTGGTTATGGCCGCGGCGCTGCTGGGCGTCATGCATCTCATGCCTGAGTGGTCGCTGGGGACGATGCCGTTCCGTCTGATGCGTTTGCTGGCGGTGGTTATCGCCGGGGTGGTAGCCTATTTCGCCACGCTGCTGGTGCTGGGCTTCCGCGTGAAAGAGTTTGTCCGTCGCACGGCGTAAGCGGTTGTGTGGGTAGAAAAACCCCGCTTCGCCTCAGGCGAAGCGGGGTTTTTTTTATGATGCGCTGCGTTCGGCAGCGAGGATGCGGGCATTCTCCAGCAGGCGGATCGCCAGGGCTAGCGCGCCAGTGATCACTGCCAGCGTGACCACTCCGTTCCAGCCGGCCAGCACGTACAGCTTACTGCCCAGCACCGACCCCAGCGACATCCCGATAAACACCACGGTGAACAGCAGGGCGTTGAGGCGGCCGCGGGCCTGTGGCTCAAGGCCATATACCAGGTTCTGATGCGCCACCAGGCTTGACTGCAGGCCAAGGTCAAAGCCAATCGCCGACAGGGCAATCAGCGCCAACTGAGCGTGCACTGGCAGCAGCGGCAGCATAAACATCAGGGCAAAGGAGAGGGTGACCAGCGCCGCACCCATCTGTGTCACCTTACCGGCGCCAAATTTATCGGCCAGACCGCCGGCAAGCGGCGCGGCCAGCGCCCCGGCGGCCCCGGCGATACCGAAACCGCCCGCTACTGCGCTGCCCATGTGATAGTGTTCGGAGAGCATCACCGCCAGCGTCGACCAGAAGGCGCTAAAGGCGATGGAGAGCGCGCCCTGAGCTAGCGCGGCGCGGCGTAATGCCGGGTAACGCTGCCACAGATGCGCCATCGAGGCCATCAGCTGCGGATAGCTCAGCGTCGAGTGCACAGCGAAGCGCGGCAGGACGCGCCACATTACCAGGCCAATCAGCGCGACGCTGACCGCCGCCGCCTGATACATCACCCGCCAGCCGAATACGGCGCCCACCACGCCGCTGACCGTCCGGGAGAGCAGGATCCCCAGCAGCAGCCCGGTCATCACCGTGCCCACCATTTTTCCCTGCTTGCCCGCCGGGGCGAGGATCGCCGCCGCCGGGACGATATCCTGCGCCATGGTCGCCGCCATACCGATCAGCAGACTGACCACCAGCAGTGAGCTGAGCTGGCCGGTGAGGCTGCACAGGAGCAGCAGGAGCGCCAGCAGCGCGCTTTTCACCAGGATCAGCCGGCGGCGATCGTGGCGGTCGCCGAGCGGGAGCAGGAACAGAATGCCGAGCGCATAACCCGCCTGCGTCAGGGTAGGGACCAGACCCATACCTTCTACAGTCAGGTGGAGATTGGCGCCAATCAACGGCAGCAGCGGCTGCGCGTAGTAAATAGAGGCGACGCTAAAGCCGGCGCCGAGTGCGAGAATGAAGATAATCCAGCCTGCGTCGCGGGTGGAAAGGGAAGTCGGTGTCATGTTCAATGCCTCATAGATGCGATGGGGCTATTTTTCCCTGAACGCGGCTGGCGCGGTAGCTGGGCTGGTGGTAAAACGGTTATACGTAGCACGTATAGGCAAAAGGAAAATGAAAAGACAAGAGCGTATAGACCGCATTGAGCTGATGCGCACCTATATCCGCATCGTAGAGGCCGGATCGCTCTCCGCCGCCGCAGGGCAGATGGACACTACCCAGGCGACCGTCAGCCGCCGCCTGCAGTCCCTTGAAGGGCTGCTGGGGGTTAAGCTGATCCTGCGCACCACCCATGCGATGAAGCTCACTGACGATGGCGAACGCTGTTATCGTCACGCCCGTCAGGTGGTGGACGCCTGGCTGGCGCTGGAGGATGACCTGCGTATTGCCGACGATCGGCCGGTGGGCGTTCTGCGAGTGCGGGCGCCCCACGCGTTTGGCCAGCAGCAGCTGCTGGCGCCGCTGGTGGCATTTCTACAGCGCCATCCGCAGCTGTCGGTGGAGTGGATGCTAAACGATAATACCGTCGACTTCCTCAGCGATAATATCGACTGCGCTATTCGCGTGGGGGCGGAGGTGGATCCAGCAACGGTATCCGTACTGCTGGCGGAAGTGCCGCGCTGCGTAGTGGCTTCTCCTGAGCTGCTGGCGAAGTATCCGCCGTTAACCTCGCTGGAGGCGTTATCGGGCCTGCCATGGATCGCCATTAATACCTTTTATCAGCATGAGGTACGGCTCAGGCATCAGGCAAGCGGGCAGATTGTCTCTACAGCGATTACTCCCTGTCTGAGCACTGACAGTCTTTACGTCGCGCGCAACACCGCGCTGGCGGGGCTGGGGGTGGCGATGGTGTCCAGCTGGACGGTCGTGGAGGATATTGCCGCCGGACGGCTGATTGAGCTGTTCCCGCAGTGGCGACCCGCCTCGCTGCCGGTTCATCTGGTTTATCCCTGGGCGCGCTATTACCCGACACGCCTGCGTAAGTTCCTCGACCTGATGCGGGAGATCATGCCGGATCTCGCCGGGATGCAGCGTCCGCAAAGCGCATAAAAAAACCGGCCAAAGGCCGGTTTTTTTATTAAGCACGCTTACTCGACGGGCTGTGGGCGAGTCGGTTCAGCGGTGGCTTTATGGGTCGCGCTATGACCACCGGCGGCGCCTTTACCTTCAAAGGCGAACGGCGGGCGCACCCAGGTGCTGTGACGCGGTGCTTCCGGGACATAGTCCGGAGCTGGCGCACGGGTCATTGGCGCGGTGGCATGGCGATGACCCGCCACTACGACCGGCTTGCTCACCGGGGGCTCGGCTTTGACCGGTTCGGCAGGGGCCGCTTCGGTCACTGGCGCTTGCTCCACGGTTTCTGCGGCCGGGGCGATGGTTTCCACTGGCGCTGCAACGACAGGCGTCGTTTCCACCGCTTCAGGTTCTACCACCACCGGCTCGGGGTCGAGCGTCACTGGCGCGATAGCCTGAGGCGCTTCGACAGCCGGTGCTTCGGTGACCGGCTCCTGAGGCGCTGGCTCGACGGCTGCTGGCGCGACAACTTCCGCAGCATCAACGACCAGCGGCTCGGCGGCCGCTACCGGCTCGACGACTACCGGCTCAGCGGTTACTGGTTCCATGGTAGCCGGCTCGACGGTGACCGGCGCAGCGGTAACGGTTTCAACGACGGCAACCGGGGCCGCTACGGCCTCGACAGTTTTCGCGACGCTGGCGTCCTGAACCTGAACCTCTTCCGGCTGCTGATCCTGCGGACGAACCACCGGGTAGCGGATCCAAACTTTACCGGAAGCCATCTCCGGCGATGCGCAGGCTACGGTCAGCGGCATAGGCGACTGGGTCGGATAGCGTTCGTCACGATAGCGACGACGACGCTGACCGCTGACGCGCAGGTGACGCGGGGAGCGACGTGAGCGACGCGGCATACCGTTCGCTTCACGGGATTCGCCATTTTCGTCCTGGTCCGCAACGCTCTCTACCCCTGCCGGCAGCTCGGCTTTCACCGGCTCGCTGTGCGGAGCGATAACTTCAGCCACTACGGCTTCTGGCACGATCTCGGCAACTGGCTCGACGACAGCGGACTCAACGCGCACTTTCTGTGCCAGCTGGCGCGGTTTACGACGCGGCAGAGTTTGTACACGCTCTTCCTGCTCCGTCTCCTGCACAACCGGCTCTTCGCGAGTCTGCGCTTTGGCTTCCTGCTGCGCCTGACGTTTGTCGTCATTGCGGCGGCGGGTGCGTTCGCGGCGCGGCTGCTGCTCGTCACGGGATTTCGCTTTCTCCGCGTCGTCGCCTGAGGTTTGGCGAACATCACGGGCTTCCACGTTCTGCGACGGCTTCTCGCGACGGTTGCGACGGTTCTCTTCACGCGATTCGCGCGGTTCACGGCCCTCGGCATTGTCCGCACGGGTGTCGCGATTGTCACGGTTATCGCGGTTGTCACGATTGTCGCGGTTATCACGGCGGTCGTTGCGGTCGCGGCGGTTGTTGGCGCGCGGTTTACGACGCTCCTGCTGACGCTCCGGTTTTTCTTCCGCTTTCTTCTCGACCTGAACTTCAGCCGGTTTGGCCTCTTCGGCGCCAGAGAAGATATTCTTCAGCGCGCTGAAGAAGCGTGAGAGCAGGCCAGGCTGCGCCGGTGCGGCGGCCGCGACCGGTGCCGCTGCGGCGACAGGCGCGGCGGCAGGCTCTTCGAGCATCGGGGCTGGCGGCGCATCTGGCATGACAAAAGCGGCCAGGGCCGGCTGTTCCGGACGTTTCCGCTCCGCCGGCTCATCGTCGCCTGGCAGCGCCATCTCTTCTTCATGCAGCTTCGGCAGCAGATAGCTCAGCGTTGAGGTTTCTTCACCTTTGCGCACGCGCAGGACGGAGTAGTGCGGCGTTTGCATCTCGTCGTTTGGCACGATAATAACGCGCACATCGCCCTGACGGGATTCGATAGCGCTCACTGCGGCACGTTTTTCGTTCAGCAGATAGGAGGCGATCGGTACCGGAACAATGGCGTGGACTTCTTTGGTATTCTCTTTCAGCGCTTCTTCTTCGATCAGACGCAGAATAGAGAGCGACAGCGATTCGTTATCACGCACGGTGCCGGTGCCGGAGCAGCGCGGGCAGACGTGGTGGCTGGACTCGCCCAGCGACGGGCTCAGGCGCTGACGGGACATCTCCAGCAGGCCGAAGCGCGAAATATGGCTGATCTGAATGCGCGCCCGGTCCTGACGGACGGCTTCGCGCAGACGATTCTCCACGGCGCGCTGGTGGCGAACTGGGGTCATATCGATGAAGTCGATAACGATCAGGCCGCCGAGGTCGCGCAGACGCAGCTGGCGGGCAATTTCGTCAGCCGCTTCGAGGTTGGTATTGAAGGCTGTCTCTTCGATATCGCCGCCGCGGGTGGCGCGGGCGGAGTTGATATCGATCGCGGTCAGCGCTTCGGTGCTATCGATAACGATAGACCCGCCGGAAGGCAGGCGCACTTCGCGCTGGAAGGCGGACTCAATTTGCGATTCGATCTGATAATGGCTGAACAGCGGGATTTCACCGGTGTACAGTTTGATTTTGCTGCTGAAATCCGGACGACCCAGCGCGGCGATATGCTGGCGCGCCAGCTCAAGCACTTTCGGGTTATCGATCAGGATTTCGCCGATGTCCTGGCGCAGGTAGTCACGGAAGGCGCGGACAATGACGTTGCTTTCCTGGTGGATCAGGAACGGCGCCGGACGGCTTTCCGCGGCTTTCTGAATCGCTTCCCAGTGCTTCAGGCGGAAGCTCAGGTCCCACTGCAGGGCTTCGGCGGATTTGCCGACGCCAGCGGTGCGAACGATCAGGCCCATGCCGTCCGGAAGCTCCAGGCTCGCCAGCGCTTCTTTCAGTTCGGTACGGTCGTCGCCCTCGATACGGCGGGAAATTCCCCCGGCGCGCGGGTTGTTCGGCATCAGTACCAGATAGCTGCCCGCCAGGCTGATAAAGGTGGTGAGCGCAGCGCCTTTGTTGCCGCGTTCTTCTTTATCAATCTGCACGATAACTTCCTGACCTTCCCGCAGTACGTCTTTGATATTAGGACGACCATGCGCATTGTAGTTGGCGGGGAAGTATTCGCGGGCGATTTCTTTGAGGGGGAGGAAACCATGACGCTCGGCGCCGTAATCAACAAACGCGGCTTCAAGGCTGGGTTCAATGCGGGTGATTTTGCCTTTGTAGATGTTCGCTTTTTTCTGTTCGTGCCCGGGGCTTTCGATATCCAGGTCGTACAGGCGCTGCCCATCAACAAGGGCGACGCGCAACTCTTCCTGCTGAGTTGCGTTGATTAACATTCTTTTCATCGTAACTTACTCATTATTCTTACATTGACGACTAAGCTGCGGGCAGAGTAATGCCTTTCCGGGGGAAAACCGATGGCCTCGTGTCTGGTTCACGTCGCCAACCTCACGGTTGTCGCGCGCTTAAGAGGCGCAGAGTGTCGGTCGCCTGTGTTTCAAACGGAAACACAGCGCAATTATTCAGGGGAACAGCCTGGGATGTATCACCAGAGAATATTCCATTTATACTCGTCGTCTTTCGCGTTGCAGGCATGGTGGCTTAACCTGCTCACCTCGATCTGGCGATCCAGATGAGCTCCCGGGAGTCCCGGAGTTGACGCCTTCCTGCGACTTGAAATCCATAGAGCCTGTACCGGTAAGGACTGCAACCCGCAGCCCGCTAACTGTCTGAAAGATCACAACGTCTTACGCCATTGCTGCGTGGGCGATCGGTCAGACAAAATTGGTCATTCCGCTAATGTCTTGTTCTAACAAGATGCAATACGGAAAACGGTCTCATTATTCCATTGCTAACCTTGTTATAGCAAGTTGACTTTCACCTTTTATCACCCGGTTACTCACAGTTTTATCACCTGCCCATACAGATTGTTCTAATAACAAACAAAATGGCGGTCAGGTAAACCGTGAAAACAGGATAATGATAAATATAAGCATATAAAAATGAGTGGCGCTAATGCGTCCGGCTATTTAGAATCGCGCACCATGAAAACTGAGACCCCAACCGTAAAAATGGTTGCCATTGCTGCTGATGAAGCGGGGCAACGTATCGACAACTTTTTGCGTACGCAATTGAAAGGCGTACCGAAGAGCATGATTTATCGCATCCTGCGTAAAGGCGAGGTGCGGGTAAACAAAAAGCGCGTGAAGCCGGAGTATAAGCTGGAAGCGGGCGATGAAGTCCGTATCCCGCCGGTGCGCGTGGCGGAGCGTGAAGAAGAGGCGGTATCGCCGCACCTGCAGAAAGTGGCCGCGCTCTCTGAGGTGATCCTCTATGAAGACGATCATATTCTGGTGCTCAATAAGCCTTCTGGTACCGCGGTACACGGCGGCAGCGGCCTGAGCTTCGGCGTGATTGAAGGGCTGCGCGCCCTGCGCCCGGAGGCGCGCTTCCTTGAGCTGGTGCATCGTCTCGACCGGGATACCTCCGGCGTGCTGCTGGTGGCGAAAAAGCGCTCAGCGCTGCGTTCGCTGCACGAGCAACTGCGCGATAAAGGCATGCAGAAAGATTATCTGGCGCTGGTGCGCGGCCAGTGGCAGTCGCATACCAAAGTGGTCCAGGCCCCGCTGTTGAAGAATATTCTGCAGAGCGGGGAGCGCATCGTTCGCGTGAGTCAGGAAGGCAAGCCGTCGGAGACGCGTTTTAAAGTGGAAGAGCGTTACGAATTCGCCACGCTGGTGCGCTGCAGCCCGGTCACCGGCCGCACGCATCAGATCCGCGTTCATACCCAGTATGCCGGCCATCCTATCGCTTTTGACGACCGCTATGGCGACCGCGAGTTCGACAAGCAGCTGTCCGCTACCGGCTTAAACCGCCTGTTCCTGCACGCGGCGGCGCTGAAGTTTACCCACCCGGGGAGCGGGGAGGTGATGCGCGTTGAGGCGCCGCTGGACAACCAGCTGAAGCACTGTTTACAGGTGCTACGGAAGAGCAAATAAGCGCAACGGCGGAATCAGTTCCGCCGTTTTTTTGCCTCAGCCTAACAGCGGGTTGTAGTTTTCACGGCGCAACATCTGACAGAGCGCGATTAAGGGTAAACCGACCAGGGTGTTCGGGTCGCGGCCTTCCAGCCGTTCGAACAGCGTAATGCCCAATCCTTCGCTCTTGAAACTCCCGGCGCACTGCAGCGGGTTCTCTTTGCGCACATAGCCTTCTATCTCTTTATCACTGAGATGGCGAAAGTGAACGTCAAAGGGTTCGCATTCGGTTTGCAGATGGCCGCTGGCAGAGTTGTACAGCGCCAGTCCGGTATAAAAGGTAATGATTGACCCGCTGGCCTTTCTTAACTGCCTGCGGGCATTTTCCTCGGTGTGCGGTTTGCCGGTGATTTCACCGTCCAGTACGCAAACCTGATCGGAGCCTATAATAAGGTGATTAGGGAAGCGTGTGGCCAGACTTTGCGCTTTGGCCTGCGCCAGTCGGGTGACAAGCTGACGTGCGGATTCATCAGGCCGGGGCGTTTCGTCGACGTCAGGCGCGGCACATTCAAACGGTAAACCCAGTTTTTCCAGCAGCATGCGCCGCCAGGGAGAGGTTGACGCGAGGATAAGATCAGACATATTTTTTCATCCACATATAGCGCTTCGCAGAGCATCATCTTAAACTATGCGCCGCAATGTGTGCGAATAAATGGCAAAAGGCAACCTGAGGCTGCCTTTTTCTTTGACTCTATGACATTACAAAGTTAATATGCGCGCCCTATGCAAAAGGTAAAATTACCCCTGACTCTTGATCCGGTACGCACGGCTCAAAAACGCCTTGATTACGAAGGCATCTATGCCCGCGATCAGGTTGAACGTGTAACCGATTCTGTAGTCAGCGTGGACAGCGATGTGGAATGCAGCATGTCGTTCGCTATCGATAACCAGCGTCTCGCCGTTATTACTGGCGATGCAAAGGTAACGGTAACTCTCGAATGCCAGCGTTGCGGGAAACCGTTCTCCCATCACGTCCACACCACGTATTGTTTTAGCCCCGTCAGAAATGACGAACAGGCCGAAGCACTACCGGAAGCGTATGAGCCGATTGAGGTTAACGAATTCGGTGAAATCGACCTGCAGGCAATGGTCGAGGATGAAATTATCCTCTCCCTGCCCGTAGTTCCGGTGCATGATTCTGAACACTGTGAAGTGTCCGACGCGGACATGGTCTTTGGCGAACTGCCTGAAGAGGCACAAAAACCAAACCCATTTGCCGTATTAGCCAGCTTAAAGCGTAAGTAATTGAGGAGTAAGGTCCATGGCCGTACAACAGAATAAACCAACCCGTTCCAAACGTGGCATGCGTCGTTCCCATGACGCGCTGACCGCAGTCACCAGCCTGTCTGTAGACAAAACTTCTGGTGAGAAACACCTGCGTCACCACATCACTGCCGACGGTTTCTACCGCGGTCGCAAGGTTATCGCTAAGTAATCACGCGATACTCGCAGGATTTCCCGTTGCAGGCCATGGCGGGCGTGTGCGTCCCTGGAAACTCGGTTAACCCGGTCGCTGGGGGCATTTATGCCCGGATTGTTGCGTCTGCAGCGTGAATATTCGCGGGTGCCAGCGTGATGAAGCTTAGTGAGGACTCCCCGGGCAACTGGGGAATCACCGAACCGGGCAGCGACGATACCTTGACACGTCTAACCCTGGCGTTAGATGTCATGGGGGGCGATTTCGGCCCATCCGTGACGGTGCCTGCAGCACTGCAGGCACTGAACTCTAATTCGCAACTCACACTTCTTTTAGTCGGCGATCCCGACGCCATCACGCCATTACTCGCCAAAGCTGACTTCGAACAACGTTCGCGTCTGCAGATTATTCCTGCGCAGTCAGTTATTGCCAGTGATGCGCGACCCGCACAGGCTATCCGCAGCAGTCGTGGAAGCTCAATGCGCGTGGCGCTGGAGCTTGTGAAAGAAGGGCGGGCGCAAGCCTGCGTCAGCGCTGGCAACACCGGCGCGCTGATGGGTCTGGCGAAACTGCTGCTCAAACCGATCGAAGGTATTGAGCGGCCGGCGCTGGTGACGGTTTTACCGCACCAGCAGAAGGGCAAAACCGTGGTGCTGGATCTCGGCGCCAACGTCGATTGCGACAGCACGATGCTGGTGCAGTTCGCGGTAATGGGCGCGGTGCTGGCGGAAGAAGTGGTCGGCATTTCCAACCCCCGCGTCGCTTTGTTGAACATCGGCGAAGAAGAGATGAAAGGCCTCGGCAGCATCCGCGATGCTGCCGCAGTGCTCAAAACGCTGCCTTCCCTCAACTACATCGGCTATCTTGAAGCCAATGAACTGTTGACCGGAAAAACCGATGTGCTGGTTTGTGATGGATTCACGGGCAACGTCACATTAAAAACCATGGAAGGTGTTGTCAGAATGTTCCTTTCACTGCTGAAATCTCAGGGAGAGGGCAAAAAACGGTCGTGGTGGCTGCTGTTACTAAAACGTTGGTTACAAAAAAGCCTGGCGAGGCGATTCAGTCACCTCAACCCCGACCAGTATAATGGCGCCTGTCTGTTAGGATTGCGCGGTTCCGTGATCAAGAGTCATGGTGCTGCCAATCAACGCGCCTTTAGCGTCGCGATAGAGCAGGCAGTGCAGGCGGTGCAGCGGCAGATCCCTCAGCGGATCGCCGCGCGCCTGGAATCTTTATACCCAGCTGGTTTCGAGCTGCCGGAAAGCGACAGTGACGTGAACGCCCGACAGCAAAGCGGGACGAATGGCCACGATTGACGCCGCGGCGGTTGAACGAGGCGGGTATATCACCCAAGAGTGACTGAGCGTACATGTATACGAAGATTATTGGTACCGGCAGCTATCTGCCCGAGCAAGTGCGTACAAACGCCGACCTGGAAAAAATGGTAGAAACCTCTGACGAGTGGATTGTCACCCGCACAGGTATCCGTGAGCGTCGTATTGCCGCAGCGCATGAAACAGTTGCTACGATGGGCTTTGAAGCCGCAAAGCAGGCGCTGGCGATGGCGGGCGTGTCCGCGGAGCAAATTGGTCTGATTATCGTTGCGACCACTTCCGGCACGCACGCGTTTCCGAGTTCTGCATGCCAGATCCAGTCAATGCTGGGCGTTAAGGGTTGCCCGGCGTTTGATGTCGCCGCCGCCTGCGCCGGTTTCACCTATGCGCTAAGCGTCGCCGATCAGTATGTGAAGAACGGCGCGGTAGATTATGCGCTGGTTGTTGGCGCCGATGTGCTGGCGCGCACCTGCGATCCGGCGGATCGCGGAACGATTATTATTTTCGGAGACGGCGCCGGCGCGGTTGTACTGGGCGCCTCCGAAGAGCCGGGCATTATCTCGACGCATCTGCATGCCGACGGCAGCTATGGCGAACTGCTGACCCTGCCGAACGCCGATCGCGTCGATCCGGAAAACCCGATCTATCTGACGATGGCCGGCAACGAAGTCTTCAAAGTGGCGGTCACCGAGCTGGCGCACATCGTTGATGAAACGCTGGCAGCGAATAATCTTGAACGTTCAGCGCTGGACTGGCTGGTGCCGCATCAGGCTAACCTGCGTATTATCAGCGCGACGGCGAAGAAACTGGGTATGTCGATGGATAACGTCGTTGTGACCCTCGACCGCCATGGCAACACCTCCGCGGCGTCAGTCCCTTGCGCGCTGGATGAGGCCGTCCGCGATGGCCGTATTCAACGCGGTCAGCTGATTTTGCTGGAAGCCTTTGGTGGCGGTTTCACCTGGGGTTCCGCGCTGGTTCGTTTTTAGTATAAGGATTTAAACATGACGCAATTCGCATTTGTGTTCCCGGGGCAGGGCTCTCAGGCCGTAGGCATGCTGGCCGAAATGGCTGCCGCCTGGCCGGTCATTGAAGAGACCTTCGGTGAAGCTTCCGCAGCGTTGGGTTACGATCTGTGGGCGCTGACGCAACAGGGGCCGGCAGAAGAACTGAATAAGACCTGGCAGACTCAACCGGCGCTGCTCGCCGCCTCCGTGGCGCTGTACCGCGTCTGGCAACAGCAGGGCGGCAAAGCGCCAGCGCTGCTGGCGGGTCACAGCCTCGGCGAATACTCCGCGCTGGTATGCGCGGGCGTTATCGGTTTCGCTGATGCCGTTCGCCTGGTTGAGCTGCGTGGTAAATTCATGCAGGAAGCCGTACCGGAAGGTACCGGCGCCATGTCCGCGATTATCGGTCTGGACGACGCCGCTATCGCCAAAGCCTGTGAAGAATCGGCCGAAGGGCAGGTGGTCTCTCCGGTGAACTACAATTCTCCGGGCCAGGTGGTTATCGCCGGGCACAAAGAGGCCGTTGAACGTGCGGGCGCCGCCTGTAAAGCCGCCGGTGCCAAACGCGCGCTGCCGCTGCCGGTGAGCGTGCCGTCCCACTGCGCGCTGATGAAGCCAGCCGCAGAAAAACTGGCGGTAGAGCTGCAGAAGATCACCTTCAACGCGCCGACGATTCCGGTGGTGAATAACGTCGACGTGAAGTGCGAAACCGCGCCGGACGCCATTCGCGACGCGCTGGTGCGCCAGCTGTACAGCCCGGTGCAGTGGACCAAAACCGTTGAGTTTATGGCTACCGAGGGCGTATCGCACCTGTATGAGGTTGGCCCGGGTAAAGTCCTCACCGGCCTGACCAAACGTATTGTTGACACCCTGACCGCTTCCGCGCTTAACGAGCCGGCGGCGATGTCTGCGGCGCTTGAGCAATAAAAGAGGAAAACCATGAGTTTTGAAGGAAAAATCGCGCTGGTTACCGGTGCAAGCCGCGGTATTGGCCGTGCCATCGCTGAAACGCTCGTCGCCCGTGGCGCGAAAGTTATCGGTACTGCGACCAGCGAAAGCGGCGCGCAGGCGATCAGCGACTATTTAGGCGCCAATGGTAAAGGTCTGATGTTGAATGTGACCGACCCGGCATCTATTGAATCTGTTCTGGAAAATGTGCGCGCAGAGTTTGGCGAAGTGGATATCCTGGTGAATAATGCCGGGATCACTCGCGACAATCTGTTAATGCGCATGAAAGATGACGAGTGGAACGATATTATCGAAACCAACCTGTCATCGGTTTTCCGTCTGTCAAAAGCGGTAATGCGCGCTATGATGAAAAAGCGTCATGGACGTATTATCACTATCGGTTCTGTGGTTGGTACCATGGGAAATGCGGGTCAGGCCAACTACGCCGCGGCGAAAGCGGGTCTGATCGGCTTCAGTAAATCACTGGCGCGTGAAGTTGCGTCCCGCGGTATTACTGTAAACGTTGTTGCTCCGGGCTTTATTGAAACGGACATGACGCGTGCGCTGACCGATGAGCAGCGTGCGGGTACGCTGGCGGCAGTTCCTGCGGGGCGCCTTGGCACCCCAAATGAAATCGCCAGCGCGGTTGCATTTTTAGCCTCTGACGAAGCAAGTTACATCACTGGTGAAACGCTGCACGTCAACGGCGGAATGTACATGGTCTGACCGAGATTTGTGCAAAACGTTCAGGAACCGCGCACTTCGCACGGTTCTCTGTGCGGTTTTGTGCGAAAAGATTTGCGTTCTTAGGGCAAACGGCCTCAAAATAGCGCAAAATCGTGGTAAGACCTGCCGGGATTTAGTTGCAAATTTTTCAACATTTTATACACTACGAAAACCATCGCGAAAGCGAGTTTTGATAGGAAATTTAAGAGTATGAGCACTATCGAAGAACGCGTTAAGAAAATTATCGGCGAGCAGCTGGGCGTTAAGCAGGAAGAAGTTACCAACAATGCTTCCTTCGTTGAAGACCTGGGCGCTGATTCTCTTGACACCGTTGAGCTGGTAATGGCTCTGGAAGAAGAGTTTGATACTGAGATTCCGGACGAAGAAGCTGAGAAAATCACCACCGTTCAGGCTGCCATTGATTACATCAACGGCCACCAGGCGTAAGTGAACATCTCCAGGCGGTCATTCGACCGCCTGAGTTTTATCTTTTTTTTGTCCCACAAGAATCTATTTTCCCTCCCTGGAGGACAAACGTGTCTAAGCGTCGTGTAGTTGTGACCGGACTGGGCATGTTGTCTCCTGTCGGCAATACCGTAGAGTCTACCTGGAAAGCTCTCCTTGCCGGTCAGAGTGGCATCAGCCTGATCGACCATTTCGATACTAGCGCCTATGCAACGAAATTTGCTGGCTTAGTAAAGGATTTTAACTGTGATGACATTATCTCGCGCAAAGAACAGCGCAAGATGGATGCCTTCATTCAATATGGAATTGTCGCTGGCGTTCAGGCCATGCAGGATTCTGGCCTTGAAGTGACGGAAGAGAATGCAACCCGTATTGGCGCCGCTATCGGCTCCGGTATTGGCGGTCTCGGCTTGATCGAAGAAAACCACAGTTCGCTGGTTAACGGCGGACCGCGCAAGATCAGCCCATTCTTCGTTCCTTCCACAATTGTTAACATGGTGGCCGGACATCTGACCATCATGTTTGGTCTGCGTGGGCCAAGTATCTCTATCGCGACCGCGTGTACTTCAGGCGTGCACAACATCGGCCAGGCCGCGCGCATCATCGCCTATGGCGATGCCGATGCGATGGTGGCAGGCGGCGCGGAAAAAGCCAGCACCCCGCTTGGCGTGGGCGGCTTCGGCGCGGCGCGTGCGCTCTCCACGCGCAATGACAACCCGCAGGCGGCGAGCCGTCCGTGGGATAAAGATCGTGACGGCTTCGTGCTGGGAGACGGCGCGGGTATGGTGGTGCTGGAAGAGTACGAGCATGCCAAAAAACGCGGCGCCAAAATCTACGCCGAGATCGTTGGCTTCGGCATGAGCAGCGATGCTTACCACATGACGTCACCGCCGGAAGATGGCGCGGGCGCCGCGCTGGCAATGGTGAATGCTATTCGCGATGCGGGCATCGAACCAGGCCAGATCGGCTACGTCAACGCCCACGGCACCTCGACGCCGGCCGGCGATAAAGCGGAAGCGCAGGCGGTTAAGTCTGTCTTCGGTGATGCGGCGAGCCGCGTACTGGTGAGCTCTACCAAATCCATGACCGGCCATCTGCTGGGTGCGGCAGGGGCGGTAGAGTCGATTTACTCTATCCTGGCGTTGCGCGATCAGGCGGTTCCGCCGACGATCAACCTCGACAACCCGGATGAAGGCTGCGACCTCGACTTCGTTCCACACGAAGCGCGTCAGGTTTCCGGTATGGAGTACACCCTGTGCAACTCCTTCGGCTTTGGCGGCACTAACGGTTCGCTGATCTTCAAAAAAGTGTGACAGGGCTTGCCCCGGCACTGCTTTAACAAAAGGCCCGTTCGTCGGGCCTTTTTTATTCAGCTTTCTCCCCTTGTTCTCTGCTCTGGGTCCTGACACACTGACCGACCAGTGAAAAGGAGTCCTTTATGTTCTTGATAAACGGCGTTGTACAGGACACGTTGGCAGCGAACGATCGCGCCATCCAGTTTGGCGACGGCTGTTTTACCACCGCCCGCATCCAGCAAGGGCAGGTTGCGCTACTGGACGCCCATCTGCAGCGTTTACAGACAACCTGTGAAAAATTACATATCCCATTTAACGACTGGCTGACGCTGAGCGAAGAGATGCAGCGTCTGGCTCGGCCGCACGCGCAGGGCGTGCTCAAGGTGACTCTCACCCGCGGCGTTGGGGGAAGGGGATACAGTACGGCAGGCTGCGTGTCGCCCACTCGCATTCTCAGCTTCTCTCCATACCCGGCGCATTATGCGCGCTGGCGGGAGGAGGGCATTACTCTGACCCAGAGTCCGGTGCCCCTGGGGCGCAACTCCTGGCTTGCCGGCCTGAAGCACCTTAATCGCCTTGAGCAGGTACTGATCCGCTCTCATCTTGAGCAGACGGACGCCGATGAGGCGCTGGTCCTTGACAGTGACGGGTGGCTTACGGAATGCTGTGCCGCGAATTTATTCTGGCGTCAGGGACGTGATGTATTTACTCCGCGACTCGATTATGCCGGGGTCAACGGCATTATGCGGCAGCGCTGTATCGCGCAGCTGGCACCATCGACGTTTCGCGTTGTCGAAGTGACAGCGCGTCCCGAGACGTTGCGGGAGGCCGATGAAGTGCTGATCTGCAATGCGCTGATGCCGCTGGTGCCGGTTCGCCGCTGGGAGGAGACCACCTGGTCCTCGCGTGAGCTTTACCATTTTTTAGCCCCTTTGTGTGAGCTGTCTGGTTAGTATGAAGAAAATGTTACGTTTTATCCTGTTGCTGGTCGTGCTGTTGGGCATCGCCGCGGCGGCAGGCATGTGGAAGGTACGCCAGCTGGCGGACAGCAAGCTGCTGATTAAGGAAGAGACCATCTTTACCCTCGAAGCTGGCACCGGCCGGCTGGCGCTGGGCCAGGATCTCTATCGCGAGAAGGTGATCAATCGCCCGCGCGTTTTCCAGTGGCTGCTGCGGGTGGAACCTGAGCTGTCTCACTTCAAGGCCGGGACCTATCGCTTCACGCCGCAAATGACGGTGCGCGAGATGTTGCAGCTGCTGGCCAGCGGCAAAGAGGCGCAGTTTCCGCTGCGCTTTGTCGAAGGCATGCGCGTCAGCGACTACCTGCGCCAGCTGCGCGATGCCCCGTACGTGAAGCACACGCTTGAAGACGATAGCTACGCGACGGTGGCTAAGGCATTAGGTCTTGAGCATGCCGACTGGGTAGAGGGCTGGTTCTGGCCGGATACCTGGATGTACACCGCCAACACCAGCGATATCGCCATCCTCAAGCGCGCGCATCAGAAAATGGTCGCCGAAGTGGCGAAGGTCTGGGAAGGACGGATGGAGAATCTGCCCTATGCCGATCAGAACCAGCTGTTGACCATGGCCTCGATTATTGAAAAAGAGACCGCGGTAGCTGAAGAGCGCGACCGCGTCGCGTCGGTATTTATCAACCGCCTGCGCATCGGTATGCGCTTGCAGACCGATCCGACCGTAATCTACGGGATGGGCGCAGGATATACTGGTAAGTTAACGCGTAAGGATCTCGAGACGCCGACCGCATACAATACTTATACCATCAGCGGTTTGCCGCCAGGCCCTATCGCGGTGCCGGGCGAGGCCTCGCTGAAGGCGGCCGCCCATCCGGCGAAAACGCCATATCTTTATTTCGTCGCCGACGGGAAAGGGGGCCATACGTTTACCACAAACCTGGTCAGTCATAACCGTGCGGTGCAGGATTATCTGAAAGTACTTAAGGAAAAAAATGCGCAGTAACTATATCGTCATCGAGGGGCTGGAGGGCGCCGGGAAGACCACCGCACGTCAACTGGTGGTGGAGACGCTGCAGTCGGCGGGTATTCACGATATGGTGTTTACCCGCGAGCCGGGGGGCACAATCCTTGCCGAAAAACTGCGTAGCCTGGTGCTGGATATCCAGTCCACGGGCGATGAAGTGATTAACGATAAAGCGGAAGTGCTGATGTTTTACGCGGCGCGCGTCCAGTTGGTGGAGACCGTGATTAAGCCCGCGCTGGCCCGCGGCCAGTGGGTGATCGGCGATCGTCACGATCTGTCGACGCAGGCCTATCAGGGCGGCGGCCGGGGAATTGACCGCACGATGCTGGCGACGCTGCGCGACGCGGTACTCGGTGATTTTCGCCCCAATCTGACGCTGTATCTCGACGTCACGCCGGAAGTGGGGCTGCAGCGCGCCCGGGCCCGCGGCGAGCTGGATCGCATTGAGCAGGAGTCCATGAACTTTTTCAACCGTACCCGCGCGCGCTATCTTGAGCTGGCCGCCGCCGATCCTTCTATCCGCACGGTTGACGCAACTCAGCCGCTGGATGCCGTGGCGCGCGACATTCGCGCCACGATCGCCCAGTGGATGGCGGAGCAAGCGGCATGAAATGGTATCCGTGGCTGCGCCCCTCGTTCGAGCAACTGGTCGGTAGCTATCAGGCCGGACGAGGCCACCACGCCTTACTGTTACAGTCCCTGAACGGGATGGGCGGCGAGGCGTTGATTTACGCGCTGTGCCGCTTCCTGATGTGCCGCCAGCCCGAAGGACATAAAAGCTGCGGCCATTGCCATAGCTGTCAGCTGATGCAGGCCGGCACGCACCCCGATTACTATGCGCTCAGCCCCGAGAAGGGCAAGAGCGCGCTGGGTATTGACGCGGTGCGCGATGTCAATGAAAAGCTCTATGAACATGCGCGCCTTGGTGGGGCAAAAGTGGTCTGGATTAGCGATGCTGCCTTGCTGACCGATGCCGCCGCCAACGCGTTGCTGAAAACGCTGGAGGAGCCCCCGGAGAATACCTGGTTCTTCCTCGCCTGCGAGGAGCCGGCGCGTCTGCTGACCACTCTGCGCAGCCGCTGTCGCCTGCATCATCTGGCGCCGCCGTCTGAGCCTTATGCTCTGGCCTGGCTGGAGCGTGAGGTGAGCCTGCCGCAGGAGTCATTGTTGACCGCGTTACGCCTGTGCGCCAGCGCGCCGGCTGCGGCGCTCGAACTGTTACAGGAACCGCTGTGGACGGCGCGGCAGCAGTTGTGTCAGGCGCTGGCGGCTACCCTGGCGAGCGGTGACTGGCTGGCGCTGCTGCCGATACTCAATCATGAACAGGCGGCGGTTCGCCTGCACTGGCTGGCGTCGCTGCTGGTCGATGCGCAAAAACGACAGCAGGGGATTACCCTGGTGAGTAACCCTGACGTCTGGCCGCTGCTGGAGCAGCTGGCGCACAGCCTGCCCGCTGCCCGGCTGCAGGCGATTGCCCATGACGTCTGTACCTGCCGCGAGCAATTGCTCAACGTTGTCGGTGTCAACCGCGAACTGCTGCTTACCGAGCGCCTGCTGCGCTGGGAACATTACCTGCAACCCGGGACGGGTTTACCCGTCTCCCACCTCTGAGTGAGACATTATGTTTTTAGTCGACTCCCACTGCCATCTTGATGGTCTGGATTATCAAACTCTACACAAAAACGTCGACGACGTGCTGGCAAAAGCGGCCGCACGCGATGTGAAATTTTGCCTCGCCGTCGCCACGACGCTGCCTGGCTACCGCAGTATGCGCGAACTGGTGGGGACGCGTGACAACGTCGTCTTCTCCTGCGGCGTACACCCATTAAACCAGGACGAGCCCTGGGAGGTAGAGACTCTGCGCGCGCTGGCAGCGGAAGAGGGCGTCGTGGCGATGGGGGAGACCGGTCTGGATTATTTTTATACCCCGGAAACTAAAGCCCAACAGCAAAGCTCGTTCCGCGACCACATTCGTATCGGCCGTGAGTTCAATAAGCCGGTGATCGTCCATACCCGTGACGCGCGTGCCGATACTCTGGCTATTTTGCGCGAAGAAAAGGTGACGGATTGCGGTGGCGTACTACACTGTTTCACTGAGGACAGGGAGACAGCGGGCAAGCTGCTCGATATGGGGTTCTATATCTCGTTTTCCGGTATCGTCACTTTTCGTAACGCCGAGCAGCTGCGTGATGCGGCGCGCTACGTGCCGCTGGATCGTCTGCTGGTTGAAACCGACTCGCCGTACCTGGCGCCGGTCCCCCACCGTGGCAAAGAGAACCAGCCGGCGCTGGTCCGTGACGTTGCCGAGTATATGGCGGTACTGAAGGGGGTGTCGCTTGAGCAGCTGGCTCAGCAGACCACCGACAATTTTGCCACCCTGTTCCACATCGACCCCGCCCGTTTGCAACCTGCTTGATCTGCTTATTATTTTAAGGCTCGTAATTAATAGCCAAAGCGAGTAAAGTTCACCGCCACAAAAGTGGCGGTGAAGGTTTTTTAGCAACATCTGGATACAATTTATGTAAGTTGATGTAAATTTTTACCGGAAGGCTGATTGAAACGTGATAGCCGTCAAACAATCATCCCGTTAATTATTTTACTCTGTGTAATAAATAAAGGGCGCTTAGATGTCCTGTCCACGGCACGGTTCTCCCCCCGGGCCAATGCGTGAAAGCGTAAAAAAGTACCAAATACTCAGGAGCACTCTCAATTATGTTTAAGAATGCATTTGCTAACCTGCAGAAGGTCGGTAAATCGCTGATGCTGCCGGTATCCGTACTGCCTATCGCAGGTATCCTGCTGGGCGTCGGTTCCGCTAACTTCAGCTGGCTGCCAGCCGTGGTCTCCCACGTTATGGCAGAAGCAGGCGGTTCAGTTTTCGCCAATATGCCGCTGATCTTCGCTATCGGTGTGGCCCTCGGCTTCACCAATAACGACGGTGTATCCGCACTGGCTGCAGTCGTGGCTTACGGCATCATGGTGAAAACCATGGCGGTTGTTGCGCCGCTGGTGCTGCATTTACCTGCTGACGAGATTGCGGCAAAACACCTTGCTGATACCGGCGTGCTTGGCGGTATTATCTCAGGTGCTATCGCCGCCTACATGTTCAACCGCTTCTATCGCATCAAGCTGCCAGAATATCTCGGCTTCTTTGCGGGCAAGCGTTTTGTGCCGATTATCTCTGGTCTGGCCGCTATCTTCACCGGCGTGATCCTCTCCTTCATTTGGCCGCCGATCGGCTCCGCGATCCAAACCTTCTCCCAGTGGGCTGCTTATCAGAACCCAGTGGTGGCGTTTGGTATCTACGGTTTCATCGAACGTTGCCTGGTGCCGTTTGGTCTGCATCACATCTGGAACGTTCCTTTCCAGATGCAGATCGGCGAATACACCAACGCGGCTGGTCAGGTGTTCCACGGCGATATCCCGCGCTACATGGCAGGCGACCCGACGGCGGGCAAACTGTCTGGCGGCTTCCTGTTCAAAATGTATGGTCTGCCGGCAGCGGCTATCGCGATTTGGCACTCTGCTAAACCGGAAAACCGCGCCAAAGTGGGCGGTATCATGATCTCCGCCGCGCTGACCTCGTTCCTGACCGGTATCACCGAGCCGATCGAGTTCTCGTTCATGTTCGTGGCGCCGATCCTGTACGTTATCCATGCCATTCTGGCGGGCCTGGCGTTCCCGATCTGTATCCTGCTGGGTATGCGTGACGGTACCTCGTTCTCTCACGGCCTGATCGACTTTATCGTGCTGTCCGGTAACAGCAGCAAGCTGTGGCTGTTCCCGATTGTTGGTATCTGCTATGCGATCGTGTACTACGTCATTTTCCGTGTGCTGATTAAAGCCCTGGATCTGAAAACTCCGGGTCGTGAAGACACCACCGAAGAGAGCAAAGCTGGCGCCACCAGCGAGATGGCTCCGGCTCTGGTCGCCGCTTTCGGCGGTAAAGAGAACATCACCAACCTCGACGCATGTATTACTCGTCTGCGTGTTAGCGTGGCGGATGTAGCGAAAGTTGACCAGGCTGGCCTGAAAAAACTGGGCGCCGCTGGCGTGGTAGTGGCAGGTTCTGGCGTACAGGCCATCTTCGGTACCAAGTCCGATAACCTGAAAACTGAAATGGATGAGTACATCCGTAACAGTTAAGACGTAGTATCGGGGAGACTAAGGCAGCCAACTGGCTGCCTTTTTTATGCGCTAAAGTCGGTGCCCCACAAGCGATAACCCTGAAAACAGTCCGCCATATGCTTATTCCCTCAGCAGCTAAGTCTATAGTTGAATAAGAAAAAGAGCTTTCAGGTTGAAAGAGAGGGAGAATGTCGCTCATACTCTTAGCGGAACCTGTGCGTCCGCGTTTATCTGCAGAAGCAGGCCAGCGCACGGGATAAAACTTATAAGGAATCAGTCATGGCAGAAGAAACGATTTTCAGCAAAATCATTCGCCGGGAGATCCCGTCGGATATTGTCTATCAGGATGAGCTTGTGACCGCTTTTCGCGACATCTCCCCGCAGGCGCCCACCCATATTCTGATTGTCCCGAATGTTCTGATTCCTACCGTAAATGACGTCACCGCTGAACATGAGCTGGCGCTGGGCCGGATGATGACCGTCGCGGCGAAGATCGCCCGCGATGAAGGTCTTGCCGACGATGGCTATCGGTTGATCGTCAACTGCAACCGCCACGGCGGCCAGGAAGTGTACCATATCCATATGCATCTGCTGGGCGGTCGTCCGCTTGGCCCGATGCTGGCGCACAAAGGCTAACGTCATGCTCAGGACCCTTTTGGGCGCGTGTCTGGCGGCGGGGCTACTCGCCGGGTGTAGTTCACACCCGGAGATCCCGGTTTCTGACCAGCAGGCGCTGGTGATGGAGTCGAGCGTGCTGGCGGCGGGGATCAGCGCCAGCGAGCCTGCCGTCGTGGCGACAGAGATTCAGGCTACCGCCTCCTCAACGCTATATAACGAGCGCCAGCAGCCGGTTACCGTGCACTATCGTTTTTTCTGGTATGACGCCCGAGGGCTGGAGATGCATCCGCTGGACGCGCCGCGCACCATCGTGGTACCGGCCCGCTCCTCGGTCACGTTATATGGCAGCGCCAATATCCTGGGGGCGCATAAGGCCCGCCTTTATCTTTATCTGTAAGGGGTAATTATAATGATGAAAATGTGTCGCTATGCGTTAATCACAGCACTGGCGATATTCCTCGCAGGCTGTGCGGGGTTGCGGGAGCAGCCCGCGCCGGTAGAAGAGGCCAAACCGCAGCCGCAGCAGCCTGCGCAGCCGCAGCCCACGGTGCCGACCGTACCGGCGGTGCCCTCTGTCCCGGCGCAGCCTGGGCCGATTGAGCATCAGGATCAGCAGTCGGGTCAGCCGGCGCCGCGCGTGCGTCATTATGACTGGAACGGCGCGGTTCAGCCGCTGGTGGGGCAGATGCTGCAGGCGAGTGGGGTCAATGCCGGCAGTATTCTGCTGGTTGACAGCGTGAACAACCGCACCAACGGTTCGCTGAATGCTGGAGAAGCCACCACTGCGCTACGTAGTGCGCTGGCCGGTAACGGCAAATTTACCCTGGTATCGGCGCAGCAGCTGGCGGTCGCCAAGCAGCAGCTGGGCCTGTCGCCGCAGGACAGCCTCGGCAGCCGCAGCAAAGCCATGGGCATCGCCCGCAACGTGGGCGCGCAGTATGTGCTTTACTCCAATGCCACCGGCAACGTCAACGCGCCTGAGCTGAAAATGCAGCTCATGCTGGTGCAAACCGGTGAGATTATCTGGTCAGGTAAAGGTGCTGTTCAGCAACAATAAGCTAACGCGCGACGAGCTCTTGTCGCGCTTCTTTCCCCATTATCATCCTGTCGCCTCGCTGAGCCAGAGTGGCCTCAGCGGCGGCAGTGTGATTATCAGCGACGGCGACCGGCGGCACGTGCTGCGTCAGCCGCACGATCCGTCTGCCGGCACTTACTATTTTCGCCGTCAGTATCGCGCGCTCCGCCGACTGCCTGCCAGGCTGGCGCCAACCCCGCTGTTTTACTCACCCTGCTGGATGGTGGTGGAGTATTGCGCAGGGGAGGTGAAAAGCGAGTTACCGGCCTCCCCGCAGCTGTCAGGCTTATTGTATGATTTGCATCAGCAACCGCGGTTTGGCTGGCGGGTTAGCCTCACACCACTGCTGGCCCAGTACTGGCAGAGGTGCGATCCGGCGCGGCGCAAGCCGCGTTGGCTGCGCTGGCATCAGCGGCTGCGCCGCCAGGGCGAGCCCCGTCCCCTGCGGCTGGCGCCGCTGCACATGGACGTCCATGCCGGCAATATTATTCATAATGAGTCCGGCCTGAGGCTGATCGACTGGGAATATGCCGGTGATGGCGATATCGCGCTGGAGCTGGCCGCGGTGTGGATCACGCCTGGCGAGCGCCGTCGGCTGGTAGAAGCGTATGCCCGGCGGGCGGCCATCGACGCGCAGCTGCTTTGGTGGCAGGTTGCACTCTGGCGCCCGTGGGTACTGCTGTTGATGGCGGGCTGGTATGAAATGCGCTGGCGGCAGAGCGGGGACCGGCAATTTATCACGCTGGCAGATGAAACATGGTGTCAGTTAGACAACGAACGTAAAGGATAAGAGAGGTCAGTGTGGGCCCAGTGATGTTGGATGTCGAAGGGTATGAGCTGGATGCGGAAGAGCGAGAAATTCTGGCGCATCCGCTGGTGGGAGGGTTGATCCTCTTTACCCGAAATTATCACGATCCGGCGCAGCTGCGCGAGCTGGTGCGCCAGATCCGCGACGCCTCCCGGAACCACCTGGTGGTGGCGGTCGATCAGGAAGGGGGGCGGGTTCAGCGTTTCCGCGAAGGGTTTACCCGTTTACCGGCGGCCCAGTCTTTCGCCGCGCTGCTGGGGATGGAAGAGGGGGGCAAACTGGCCGCCGAAGCCGGCTGGCTGATGGCCAGCGAAATGATCGCCATGGATATCGATATTAGTTTTGCGCCAGTGCTGGACGTCGGCCATATCAGCGCCGCAATCGGCGAACGTTCTTATCATGAAGATCCGCAGAAAGCGCTGACGATGGCGCGTCACTTCATTGACGGGATGCACGCCGCGGGCATGAAAACCACCGGCAAACACTTCCCGGGACACGGGGCGGTGACTGCCGATTCGCACAAAGAGACGCCGTTCGATCCGCGGGCGGCATCGGTTATCCGCGACCATGATATGGCGGTGTTCAAAAGCCTTATCGCCGAGCAGCGTCTGGATGCCATTATGCCGGCGCATGTGATTTACCCGGAGCTCGATCCGCGTCCGGCCAGCGGCTCGGCGTACTGGCTGAAAACGGTGCTGCGCGGCGAACTGGGCTTTGACGGGGTGATTTTTTCCGACGATCTGTCGATGGAAGGGGCGGCGATCATGGGCAGCTATGCCGAACGCGGTCAGGCATCGCTCGACGCCGGTTGCGATATGATCCTCGTCTGCAATAATCGTAAAGGCGCGGTCAGTGTGCTGGATAACCTGTCGCCGATCAAAGCAGAGCGTGTTACGAAATTGTATCATAAAGGTTCCTTTTCCCGTCAGGAGTTAAGGGATTCAGCCCGTTGGAAAACGGTGAGTGCCCAGCTGGAGCAGCTTCATGCGCGCTGGCAAGAGGCGAAGTCCGCGTAACGCTCTACGGGGCGTTGTTGTCTGGTGAGGATGCGATGATTATCTATTTACACGGTTTTGACTCGAACAGCCCCGGTAACCATGAGAAGGTGATGCAGCTGCAGTTTATCGACCCGGACGTGCGGTTGATTAGCTACAGCACGCGGCATCCCAAGCACGATATGCAGCATTTGCTGAAAGAGGTCGATAAAATGCTGCAGCTCACTGCCGATGACCGGCCGCTGATCTGCGGCGTCGGCCTTGGCGGCTACTGGGCGGAGCGGATTGGTTTTCTGTGCGATATCCGCCAGGCGGTGTTCAATCCAAACCTGTTTCCGCATGAGAACATGGAAGGCAAAATCGACCGACCGGAAGAGTATGCTGACATCGCCACCAAGTGCGTGACCAACTTCCGCGAGAAGAACCGCGATCGCTGCCTGGTGGTGCTTTCCCGCCAGGACGAGGCGTTGGACAGCCAGCGTTCCGCCGATCTCCTGCACCACTATTATGAAATTATCTGGGATGAAGAGCAGACCCATAAGTTTAAAAATATCTCGCCGCATCTGCAGCGGCTGAAAGCGTTTAAAACCCTCGGCTAACTGCTTTTCCCTTGTTCCCAAACCCGCGTCGGGTTCACCACGCGGGTTTTTTCATGTCTACACTTATTGGTTTCGCTGAAAAAATACGCGACAAAACTTGATGCACATCAATTTTGGTATGACCAATGCACCGTTCATGGTATTCTCGACAGTGCTGAATGGTTTCATTAACGTAACTTGTTGTTAAATAAAGGCTATTTCAATAACTTTTATTTAACAATTGGTTAATAATTTTAGGGGTACACATGACTACGCCATTGAAAAAAATCGTAATTGTGGGTGGCGGCGCTGGCGGACTGGAACTGGCAACTCAGCTGGGGAGAAAGTTAGGGCGCCATAAGAAAGCGAAAATCACCCTGGTGGACCGTAACCACAGCCATCTGTGGAAGCCGCTGCTGCACGAAGTGGCCACCGGTTCTCTGGATGAAGGCGTTGATGCGCTGAGCTATCTGGCCCATGCCCGCAACCACGGTTTCCAGTTCCAGCTGGGCTCGGTGGTTGATATCAACCGCGAAGGGAAAACCATCACCCTCGGCGAGCTGCGCAATGAAAAAGGCGAGCTGCTGGTGGCTGAGCGTAAACTGCCGTACGACACGCTGGTCATGGCGTTGGGCAGTACCTCGAATGACTTTAATACCCCTGGCGTAAAAGAGAACTGCATTTTCCTCGACAACCCGCACCAGGCGCGTCGCTTCCATCAGGAAATGCTCAACCTGTTCCTTAAATACTCTGCTAACCTCGGCGCTAACGGTAAAGTAAATATCGCCATCGTCGGCGGCGGCGCCACCGGCGTGGAGCTCTCCGCTGAGTTGCACAATGCGGTGAAACAGCTGCACAGCTACGGCTACAAAGGGCTGACCAACGAAGCGCTGAACGTCACGCTGGTCGAGGCGGGCGAGCGCATTCTGCCTGCGCTGCCGCCGCGCATTTCCGGGGCAGCGCATAATGAGCTGACTAAGCTGGGCGTACGGGTTCTGACGCAGACCATGGTCACCAGCGCGGATGCGGGCGGCCTGCACACTAAAGATGGCGAATATATTGAGGCGGATCTAATGGTCTGGGCGGCGGGGATCAAAGCGCCAGATTTCATGAAAGAGATCGGCGGCCTCGAAACCAACCGTATCAATCAGCTGGTGGTCGAGCCGACGCTGCAGACTACCCGCGATGCGGATATTTTCGCCATCGGCGACTGCGCCTCCTGCGCCCGTCCGGAAGGCGGCTTTGTGCCTCCGCGGGCCCAGGCGGCGCACCAGATGGCTACCTGCGCGCTGAACAACATCCTGGCGCAGATGAAAGGCAAACCGCTGAAGGCATACACCTATAAAGACCATGGCTCGCTGGTGTCGCTGTCAAATTACTCCACCGTCGGCAGCCTGATGGGTAACCTGATGCGCGGTTCGATGATGGTGGAAGGGCGCATTGCGCGCTTCGTGTACATCTCCCTGTACCGTATGCACCAGATTGCCCTGCATGGTTACTTCAAGACCGGCCTGATGATGCTGGTCGGGCGCATCAACCGCATCATTCGCCCGCGCCTGAAACTGCACTAATCGCTGTCGCGACCCGGAGGCGCGCTCTGAGGGCGCCTCCGGGCTCTTCTGCTGGAACCGCAGAGATCCCGCTCGGAATCCTCTGAATCCCTTTGATTTGCAGCGAATTCTCGCACTTTTCATCCGCTATCTGATTTGCGCCCTCCCGGCTCCGGTTGCAAAATTGTATCAACAGCAACAAAGGAGGAACTCCCGTGAATAAATCTATGTTGGCGGGTATAGGGATAGGCGTGGCTGCCGCGCTGGGCGTTGCAGCTGTCGCTGGTCTCAACGTGTTGGATCGCGGCCCGCAGTATGCGCAAGTGGTCTCCAGTACACCGATTAAAGAAACCGTGAAAACGCCGCGTCAGGAATGCCGCAATGTCACGGTGACTCATCGTCGTCCGGTACAGGATGAAAACCGCATCGCCGGTTCGGTGCTGGGCGCGGTGGCGGGCGGGGTGATTGGCCACCAGTTTGGCGGCGGTCACGGACGCAGCGTGGCGACGGTCGTAGGTGCGCTGGGCGGCGGCTATGCAGGCAACCAGATCCAGGGCGCGATGCAGGACAACGATACCTACACCACCACCCAGCAGCGCTGCAAAACGGTGTATGACAAATCCGATAAAATGCTCGGCTACGATGTGACCTATAAGATAGGCGATCAGCAGGGGAAAATCCGCATGGATCACGATCCCGGCAGCCAGATCCCGCTGGACAACAACGGCCAGCTGGTCCTGAACAACAAAATCTAAAAACAGATTTGTGTAGTGATTAGCCCCTCAATCGCTCAGGCTGAGGGGCTTTTTTTATCAGAAGGTTAAGGCGTAGTTCAGACCAAAGGTGCGGCCACGACCTTTGTACTCATACAGCGATGAACTGCCGTAGGTTGGGCTGTAGAGCAGCGGCGCGCGCTGGCCCCAGATAGTGACATAGTCTTCGTTAAGCAGGTTTTCGATACTGAAGGTCAGTTTCCCCACCGGCAGCGCGTAACTACCGATAAAATCGACGGTGTTATAGCCTTCCAGCTTGTTACCGGCGGCATCGCTGAGGTCAAATACCTGCTGACTCTGCACGCGCAGGCTCCACGGATCCGGCGCCCAGCCCACCCAGGCGGTGGCTTTAGACGGCGAGGCGAGGGTGACGTCCCATTTTTGCCAGCGGCCGTCGGTCTGCACCTGGGATTTCAGCACGTTGAAGTTACCGCCGACGCTCCAGTCGCTATCCGGAATAAAGTAGTCGACCGCCCCCTCAACGCCGTAAATACGCCGTTTGTCGGACTGAACGTCGATGGTCATGTCGGTGCGGTTGACGACAATGGTCTTATCCGAGGTCGAGTAGTAGGCCGCCAGCTGGGTGCGCAGGTTATCGCCGGTGTAGCGCCAGCCCAGCTCGTACGAGTTAACTTTGATCCCCTGCAGCGGCGAGTCATCGACGTTGACGCTGGAGATCAGCGGCAGATGACCATTCACCGCAGCGCCATATTTACCGATGCCATAGTATTTACCAGGGTCCGGTAGCTCGACGCCCTGCGAGAAGTTAAACCAGGTTTGTTGACGCTCGGTCAGGTGGGCCACGATCCCGGCGTTAAACAGGAAGTTATCGTAATCGGTTTTGCCGCCTTTGATGGCGTCGGCGGAGCGCGCTTTGCCGTTGGCGATATCCTGCTGCTGGGCGTAGCCGACAAAGTCGTCGACCCGGTTTTCGGTCCACTGGTAGCGTACCCCGCCGCTGACGGTAAAGATATCGTTCAGATCGTAGCTGGACTGCAGGAATGGCGCGACATTGGAAATACTGTATCCCGGGTAGCGGCCGGTAGTGTAGATCGATTCGTTGTGCAACCCGCCGGAGGCCATCGATTGTGGCAGATCGAAGAACATCTGGTTGGCATTAAAGGTCTCATGATCGGCGTCGAGACCCCAGGTGAGATCCCACCCCGCCAGCGGTTGACTGTTGAGGGTCAGCTTGGCCCCATACTGATCGGTATCCTGCTGCGACGAGGAGAAGCTACTGACCTGACCTTTCGTGAGCGTCGGGAACGGATAGAAGGTGAGGGACTCATCGCGATAGTACACCTGGCTCACCAGATTTTGGCCGAAAAAGTCGGCATCGGAGTACTGGAGGCTGATCAGATGGCGTTCGGTGCCGGGGATACGGTCGGAATTGAGCCCATCGGTGGTATACGCTTTGCCGCCGCTGGTGACCGCGGACATGTTCTTCCCGAGCCACAGACCGTAGTCATCATCGCCCTGGCTTTTATAATACTGGGTGACCAACTGCAGCTGGCGGTTATCATCGATCTCAATCGTCCCCGTCCCCATCACGTCGAGGCGGTCAGAGTGCTGGAGCCCCGTTTGGGTATTATCGAGGATCAGCGCATCGTTATTGCCGTCGTACCAGCCGCCGAAACGCTGATAGGCTACCGACAAGCGGCCGGATGCGTGGTCTGTTCCGCCGCTGACGGCCGCCGCGACGCGCTCATCATGATCGTTGCTGTTCGCAAAACCGCTCTTGCTGCCCACCTCGAGATCGACCTGACGATCCTGCTGCCCCTTTTTGGTAACGATGTTGATAAGCCCGCCGGTACTGCCCCCGCCGTACAGCGAGGTCGCTCCGGAGATCACTTCGATATGTTCGATGTTGAATGGATCGATGGCGTCGAGCTGGCGGCTGTCGGTGCGTGAGGAGTTGAGTCGGACGCCGTCAATCAGCACGACGATCGCGCGCCCGCGCATGTTCATCCCGTAGTTGGTCCGCCCCTGGCTGCTGACGTCGATGCCGGGGATCAGCTGCGCCAGCACGTCTTTGAACTCTTTCCCGCCCTGGACCTGCTGCTCAATCTCCTGGCCCTCAATGACCCAGGTGGTTTGGGCCATTTCGGCCACGGTGCGATGGGTGCGGTTTGCGCTAACGATGATGCTGTCTTCATCAGACTGAGCCGCCAGCGCAGGCAGCGTGCTGGCCAGCAGCAGAGGGTGGAGCACCCAGAGGCGCTTTTTCATATCCATTCCTTTTATGAGCAAGTTGCTTTGTCGTTGTTATGGGCCGGCGTCGGCCGGTATTCGTTACAATGCGAAACATCTGGAAAAACTCAAAAAAGGATTTTGCACATAATGAATATCTCAATCAATATCATTTGCGTTTATCTTGCGCGAGAAAAGGTAATAAAAATCAATCTATTTTGTGGGGATAAAGCCAACAGGAGAGCGGATCCGGCGGCAGAATACCGCCGGAAGCAGGGCGCATCAGGACTCGAGGACCTGCGGCCAGAGACGGAGAGTGGTGTCGGTGATTTGCATCAGCTTGTCGAAATCCGCGCCTTCCCGGGCGCTAATCGACATCCCCTGCAGAACGCAGTTAAGAAATTGCGCCAGCTGCGCGACATCGCGGCCCGCGGGCAGTTCGCCCTGCGCCTGCCGCTGCTGCAGAAACTGGGTTAGCGCCTGCTCCTGCATCGCATGGCGGGATTTGATGGTATTGGCGATATCCGTCGAGGAGGCGGCCAGCGCGGCGGAGGTATTGATGATAAAGCAGCCGGCCGGCGTCTCTTTGCTGGTAAAGCAGGTGGCGACCGCCGTGAAGTAGTCACGCAACGCGCGATCGACGGATTTTCCCTCGGCAAACAGCACGGCTTCGTGCTTCGCGGCAAAGCGCGAAATGTAACGATCCAACACTGCGCGGAATAGGCCTTCTTTATTCACAAATTCCGCATACAGGGTGGGGGCTTTTGCTCCTGTCGCCTCGACCAGATCGGCGAGCGAGGTCGCCTCATAGCCGTGCTGCCAGAAGAGTGTCATGGCTTTGTCCAGCGCCGCATCCCTGTCGAACACCTTCGGTCGGCCACGGCTTTTTTTGGCGCAACTTTGAACGTCAGTTGTCATGGTGCCGTTGTACCTATGTTGGTTTGGTGAAAGGCCATTATAAAAATAAACGATCGCCGGGGCCAGCGCTGTCGGTTTAAAAATAAATAATTCATATATGTATGAAATTTAAGCATTTTATAAATAGTTAAACGATCGTTATAAAAATGCATTGACGTGTGACATAGATCACATTATTATTTACCTATCGATCGTTAAGTTAATGCTTGCGACCCTACTATAAAATTCATCTGCACAGGTATAATAATCATGAAAACCGTTAATACTCTGGCTATTGCCGCCGTTTTAAGTTCCCTTTCTTTCGCCAGCTTTGCCGCTGTAGAGGTGCAGTCCACCCCTGCAGGACAGCATAAAGTAGGCACCATCTCTGCTTCTGCCGGGACTAACCTGGGCTCGCTGGAAGACCAGCTGGCGCAGAAAGCGGATGAGATGGGCGCCACCTCATACCGTATTACTTCGGTAACCGGTCCGAATACCCTTCACGGTACCGCCGTTATCTACAAGTAAGCCCGATGCGTCGCTGCCCGGCCCCCTTCACCGGACGGCGATGAGTAAGACCCTGTTGTACCCCTGTTTGACCCTTGCCAACAAAAAACCCGCCATCAGGCGGGTTTTTTGTTTTATGCAGCGTAAGACTACAGCGACTGCGGTCCAGGTTCAGCATGACGGGTGACGTCAATCGGCATGCCCGAGCGGTAATTCATCGCGCGCTCCATTACCGTCCCGTCGGTCTGCGGCGCCTGTTTGAACGCAGTCATGGCCGCATTAAGCGTAATGGGCAGGGTCTGCGGGTCGTCATCGATATGCTCAGACAGCGGCTGATGGACCTCAACCAGACGGCGGCCATCCGGCTCAACCGACGCCTTGATCGGCGTGTTGATAATGTTCACCTTCGTGCCCGGCGAGATAGTGTTGTACAGCGCCTTGATATCGTTATCGCGCAGACGAATGCAGCCGGAACTGACGCGCATACCGATGCCGAAATCGGCATTGGTGCCGTGCAGGAGATAGACTCCGCCATAGGCGGCGAGGCGGATGGCGTGATGGCCCATCGGATTGTCAGGACCAGCAGGCACTACCGCCGGCAGCTCAATCCCCATAGCCTTGTAGCGCGCGCGAATGTTGGCGGTAGGTGTCCAGGTCGGATTGGCCCGTTTGTCGGACACGGTTGTGACCATCGTCGGTGTGATGGTGGTTCCGCCCAGCTGGCCGATGCCGATTGGGTAGACGGTCACTTCATTTTTGCCCGGCGGGTAATAGTAGAGGCGCAGTTCGGCGAGGTTTATCACCAGCCCTTCGCGCGGCGCATCGGGCAGCAGCGTCTGCAGGGGGATGGTCAGCACGCTGCCGGCGCGCGGAACATAGGGGTCAACCCCGGGATTGGCCTGCAGCAGGGCCAGGAAGCCGACATTGTACTTCTTGGCAATCGCTTCCAGCGAACCGCCGTCATCCTGTACCACATGAAACTGATTCTGACCCACCAGCCGGCTGCCCGGCGGGGGAAGGGGCCAGGTGTTAGCGCGCGCGGGGAGGGCCAGCGCGGCGACTAACGCGACTAGCGTCAGCCAAAGCGTCACGGGGAAACGGTTTCTCATTACCATAACTCCAAAATATGTAAGTGGTTATTTTTATACGAAAAGCAGATGAGATTATGGCGTGAGTCTGTGTGGGGAAATCCAGGCGGATTGCAAAATGTTTGTAAAGATTGCCAGATATGTGGGAAGGGAGATACGGCAGCGGGGCCGTATCTCCTGCCAGTCAGGCGACGGCGTTCTCTTCCAGCTGGCGCATAAACTGGCGAACCCAGTCCATCCGCGTTTTACGCTCCTCCAGGTCCTGCATGAACTTCAGGCGCGTCGGCCCGTCCAGGCGGAAGTGCTGGGGCTGCTTCTGCAGCAGGCCGATCAGCCACACCGGATTGACGTTGTTTTTCTCGTTAAATTCGATCACGCCGCCTTTTTCGTTGCTTTCCAGTTTGCGGATCCCCAGTTTCTGCGCCTGCTGACGCAGACGGGCGATATCCAGCAGGTTGCGGGCGGCATCGGGCAGGCGGCCAAAACGATCGATCAGCTCGACTTTGATCTCCTCCAGATCCTGTTCGTTTTTGGCGCTGGCAATGCGCTTATAGAATGACAGGCGCGTATTGACGTCAGGGATGAAATCATCAGGCAGCAGGGAAGGCATGCGCAGTTCAACCTCCGTCTGCTGACTGGTGAGATCTTCCAGCGAGGGTTCACGCCCGGCTTTCAACGCATCGACTGCGTTCTCCAGCAACTCCATATACAGGGAGAAACCGATGGTTTCCATCTGACCGCTCTGATCTTCCCCAAGCAGTTCCCCGGCCCCGCGAATCTCCAGATCGTGGGTTGCCAGCGCAAAGCCGGCGCCGAGATCTTCCAGCGACGCAATGGCCTCGAGGCGCTTTTGCGCATCGGTGGTCATCGCTTTCGGATGCGGCGTCAGCAGCCAGGCATAGGCCTGGTGATGCGAACGGCCAACGCGGCCGCGCAGCTGGTGCAGCTGGGCGAGGCCAAAATGGTCGGCGCGTTCGATGATGATGGTGTTGGCGGTGGGAATGTCGATCCCGGTCTCGATGATGGTGGTGCACACCAGCACATTGAAGCGTTGGTGATGGAAGTCATTCATCACCCGCTCCAGTTCGCGCTCCCTCATCTGACCGTGACCGATGGCGATCCGCGCCTCCGGCACCAGCTCCGCCAGCTTGTCGGCGGCTTTCTGGATGTTCTCAACGTCATTAAACAGATAGTAGACCTGGCCGCCGCGCAGCGTTTCGCGCAGGATCGCCTCGCGCACCACCAGGGCGTCATATTCGCGAACGAAGGTCTTCACCGCCAGGCGTCGCGCCGGCGGCGTGGCGATGATCGACAGATCGCGCATCCCGCTCATCGCCATGTTCAGCGTCCGCGGGATCGGCGTGGCGGTGAGGGTCAGAATATCGACATCGGCGCGCATCGCTTTGATGCGCTCTTTATGCCGCACGCCAAACCGGTGCTCTTCGTCGACGATCAGCAGCCCGAGATCGCGCAGCTTCACCTCGCTCTGCAGCAGCTTGTGGGTGCCGATCAAGATATCGATTTTGCCTTCTGCGGCCTGCTCGAGGATCTGCGCCTGCTCTTTAGCGCTGCGGAAGCGGGAGAGCATTTCGATGCGTACCGGCCAGTTGGCGAAACGATCGCGGAAATTGTCATAGTGCTGTTGAGCCAGCAGGGTGGTCGGCACCAGCACCGCCACCTGCTTGTGGTTCTCCACGGCGAGGAAGGCGGCGCGCATGGCCACTTCGGTCTTGCCGAAGCCCACATCGCCGCATACCAGGCGGTCCATGGCCAGCGGCTGGCACATATCGCTGAGGACGGCGTTGATCGCCTGCGCCTGATCCGGCGTGGTTTCAAATGGGAAACCGTCGCAGAACAGCTGATACTGTTCGCGGTCGTGTTTAAAGGCAAAACCCGCCTTCGCCGCGCGCTGGGCGTAGATATCCAGCAGCTCGGCCGCCACGTCGCGTACTTTCTCAGCCGCTTTTTGTCGCGCCCGGGTCCAGGCATCGCCGCCCAGCTTGTGCAGGGGGGCGTTTTCTTCCGCCCCGCCGGCGTAGCGGCTGATAAGATGCAGGGACGATACCGGAACGTATAGCTTGGCATCGTTGGCGTAGGTCAGCATCAGATATTCGCCGGTGATGCCGCCGGCTTCCAGGGTAGTCATGCCCGCGTAGCGGCCCACGCCGTGTTCCAGGTGAACGACCGGCTGGCCGATATGCAGTTCGGCGAGGTTGCGAATCAGAGTGTCAGGGTTAATGGTGCGTCGCGAATCCTGACGACGGCGCGCCACCCGCTCGCCGAGCAGGTCGCTCTCGCAAATCAGCGCCAGGCCGCGCTGGCTGTCGATAAACCCGTGCTCAGCAGCGCCAATCATCAGATAGCGGCCGTTGCCGGTGGCTTCCTCCAGACGCAGCACATGTTTTGGCGCAACTTTAATCCGCGCCAGCATTTCGCTCAGCGCTTCACGGCGGCCTTCGCTTTCCACCGAGAAGATCACCGGACCGGTAAAGGACTCGAGGAAGCGGCGCAGATTATCCAGCGGCGCTTTGTTCTGCGCCTGGACGGCGAGGTCCGGCAGCGTCTGGTAGCCCAGATTAGTATTCGCCGCTTTGTCCGCCAGACGTTCGGTTTTCAGCTGCACGCGCGGCCATTTTTTCAGTTCGCTGAATAGCTCATCGCTGCGCAGCCACAGCAGCTCAGGCGGCAGGAGCGGGCGCATCGGGTCGACGCCGCGGTTTTCAAAGCGGGCGCGGGCTTCATTCTGGAATCGCTCCGCGCTGGCCTCGAGATCGCCGGTGTTGACGATCAGCGTGCTGGCCGGGAAATAGCTGAATAACGGCGGCAGCGGCTCGCTGAAGAACAGCGGTTGCCAGTATTCGATACCGGCAGGTAGCGTCCCTTTACTGACCTGCTGATAGATGTGCTCGGCATCGCGCTTCACCTCAAAGCGGTCGCGCCACTGGCTGCGGAACAGCTCAATAGCGGTCTGGTCGGTGGGGAACTCGTGCGCCGGCAGCAGGTTAATGGCCGCCACTTCCTCCAGCGTGCGCTGGCTGTCAACGTCGAACAGGCGCAGGCTGTCGATTTCATCGTCAAAGAAATCAAGGCGGTAGGGCTGATCGCTACCCATCGGGAACAGGTCGAGCAGCGCGCCGCGGGTAGCATATTCGCCGTGCTCCATCACCTGATCGACATGGCGGTAGCCGGCCCCCTCCAGCTGATCGCGCAGCGCATCACGCGACAGGCGCTGGCCCTTTTTCATCACCAGCGCGTGGCCGTGAAGGAAGCTGTGCGGACAGACGCGCTGCATCAGGGTGCTGACCGGGACGATCAGTACGCCGCGCTGCATGGTGGGTAACTGGTAAAGGGTGGCAAGACGGGAGGAGATGATGTCCTGATGCGGCGAGAAGCTGTCGTAAGGGAGCGTTTCCCAGTCCGCCAGCCCCATCACCATGCTGTCGGTGAACTGCCTGATCTCGTCGTTCAGACGCAGCGCGTTTTGCATGTCAGGCGCCACCAGCACCACCGGGCCCTTGTGGCGTTCGGCCATCTCCGCCACCAGGGTGGCGCAGGCTGCGCCGGTCAACTCGCCAAGCTGGCGCTGGTCACCGGCTTTGACCGGCAATGAGTATCGATATTGTTCAGGCATAGACGGTTTCATGATCTCTTAGGGATTCGCTCTGCCGATATGGAGGGCAACTCGCTGATATTCAATAGTGAGATTATCCGCGATTGGTCTGGATTCGCCAACCCGAATTGCCATCGCGTATTGGGTGAAGAAAGGTCAGCGCTGTCGATAAGCGTAAAGATAAATAAGTAAGTACTTATCTATCCGTTTGTATTTACTTGGTTTTTAGGATTATTGCTAATAAAGTCGTCATGTATCAGTCGTTTACGCTGCCTCTAATCGCTTATATACTCGGGCATCGGCTATCAGCAACCAGATGGATGACATGTACCAACCTGCCGCACTCTTTATCGGCCTACGCTATATGCGCGGGCGCGCAGCCGACCGCTTCGGTCGTTTCGTCTCCTGGCTCTCAACTATCGGTATTACGCTTGGCGTAATGGCGCTGGTGACAGTCCTGTCGGTGATGAACGGCTTTGAACGCGAGCTGCAAAACAACATCCTGGGGCTGATGCCACAGGCCATTCTTAGCGCCAAACAGGGTTCGGTGAACCCTCAGCAACTGCCGGAGCGCGAAGCGAAACTTAATGGGGTAACCCGCGTAGCGCCGATCACCACCGGCGACGTGGTGCTGCAGAGCGCGCGCAGCGTGGCGGTGGGGGTTATGCTGGGCATTGATCCGGCGCAGAACGATCCCCTGACTCCATACCTGGTGAACGTCAAACAGAGCGATCTGCAGGCGGGCAAATATAACGTTATTCTCGGCGAGCAGCTGGCGGGCCAGCTGGGGGTTAATCGCGGCGATAAAATTCGCGTGATGGTTCCTTCCGCGAGTCAGTTTACGCCGATGGGCCGCGTGCCGAGCCAGCGTCTGTTCACGGTCATCGGCACCTTCGCCGCCAACAGCGAAGTCGATGGCTATCAGATGCTGACCAACATCGACGACGCCTCCCGTCTGATGCGCTATCCGCTGGGGAATATCACCGGCTGGCGCCTGTGGCTGGATAAACCGCTGCAGGTCGACACCCTGAGTCAACAGACGCTGCCGCCGGGAACTCAGTGGCAGGACTGGCGCGAGCGCAAGGGCGAACTGTTCCAGGCGGTGCGCATGGAGAAAAATATGATGGGCCTGCTGCTGAGCCTGATCGTCGCCGTCGCGGCCTTCAACATTATTACCTCGCTGGGGATGATGGTGATGGAGAAGCAGGGCGAAGTGGCGATCCTCCAGACCCAAGGGCTGACGCCGCGGCAGATTATGGCCGTCTTTATGGTGCAGGGGGCCAGCGCCGGGATCGTCGGCGCGCTGCTGGGAGCGGTGCTTGGCGCCCTGTTGGCCAGCCAGCTGAATAATTTAATGCCGATCATCGGCGCCTTCCTTGACGGCGCGGCGCTGCCGGTGGCGATTGAGCCGCTGCAGGTCATTGTTATCGCCCTGGTGGCGATGGTGCTGGCCCTGTTGTCTACGTTGTACCCTTCCTGGCGCGCTGCCGCCACCCAACCCGCTGAGGCTTTACGTTATGAATAAGATCCTGCTGCAATGCGACAACCTGTGCAAACGCTATCAGGAAGGCAATGTGCAAACCGATGTCCTGCACAATGTCAGCTTCAGCATTGGTGAAGGCGAGATGATGGCTATCGTCGGCACCTCCGGCTCTGGCAAAAGTACGCTGCTGCATCTGCTCGGCGGCCTGGATACGCCCACCTCTGGCGACGTGATTTTCTCCGGTCAGCCGATGAGCAAGCTATCCACCGCCGCGCGCGCCGACCTGCGTAACCGCGAGCTGGGCTTTATCTATCAGTTCCACCATCTGCTGCCGGACTTTAGCGCACTGGAAAACGTGGCGATGCCGCTGCTGATTGGCAAAAAGAAGCCGGCGGATATTGAACGCCAGGCGAAAGCGATGCTGCAGGCGGTCGGGCTTGAACACCGCAGCCATCACCGTCCGTCGGAGCTCTCCGGCGGCGAGCGCCAGCGGGTGGCGATTGCCCGCGCGCTGGTGAATAAACCGCGGCTGGTGCTGGCGGACGAGCCAACCGGTAACCTCGACGCTCGCAACGCCGACAGCATCTTCCAGCTGCTGGGCGAACTGAACGTCGCGCAGCGCACCGCGTTTCTGGTGGTGACCCACGACCTGCAGCTGGCGAAGCGCATGAGCCGCCAGCTGGAGATGCGCGATGGCCGTCTGACCGCCGACCTGACCCTGATGGGGGCCGAGTAATGGCGTCTCCGTTATCGTTACTGATTGCATTGCGTTTCAGCCGCGGCCGGCGGCGCGGCGGCATGGTGTCGCTGATCTCGGTGATCTCCACCATCGGCATTGCGCTGGGGGTGGCGGTGCTGATCGTCGGCCTCAGCGCGATGAACGGCTTTGAGCGCGAGCTGAATAACCGCGTGCTGGCGGTGGTACCGCACGGCGAAATCGAACCCGTGAATCAGCCGTGGAATAACTGGCAGGAAGCGCTGGCGAAGGTGCAGAAGGTGAAGGGGATTGTCGCGGCAGCACCCTATATTAACTTCACCGGCCTGGTGGAGAGCGGCAGCAATATGCGCGCCATCCAGGTGAAAGGCGTCGACCCGCAGCAGGAGAGCCAGCTCAGCGCGCTGCCTACCTTTGTGCAGAATAACGCGTGGGCCGGATTCAAGGCTGGCGAACAGCAGGTGATCCTGGGCAAAGGGGTCGCCGATGCCCTGCACGTGAAGCAGGGGGACTGGGTGTCGATCATGATCCCTAATGCCGACGCCGACCATCAGCTGCTGCAGCCAAAACGCGTCAGGCTGCATGTGACCGGAATTTTACAGCTGAGCGGCCAGCTCGATCATAGTTTTGCCATGATCCCGATGCAGGATGCGCAGCAGTACCTGGAGATGGGCAGCAGCGTGACCGGCATCGCCATCAAGGTCACCGACGTTTTCCATGCTAACAAGCTGGTACGCGACGCCGGCGAGGTGACCAACAGCTACGTCTACATCAAGAGCTGGATCGGCACCTATGGCTATATGTATCGCGACATCCAGATGATCCGCGCCATTATGTACCTGGCGATGGTGCTGGTGATCGGCGTGGCTTGCTTTAACATCGTCTCGACGCTGGTGATGGCGGTCAAAGACAAAAGCGGCGATATTGCGGTGCTGCGCACGCTTGGCGCAAAAGACGGCTTAATTCGCGCGATTTTCGTGTGGTATGGTTTATTAGCCGGATCGGTAGGCAGCCTGTTTGGGGTGGTGATCGGCGTGATCTGCGCGTTGAACCTGACGTCGATCATCAACGGCATCGAATACCTGATTGGGCATAAATTCCTCTCCGGCGACATCTATTTTATTGACTTCCTGCCGTCAGAATTGCACTGGCTGGACGTCTTTTATGTGCTGGTGACAGCACTGTTGCTGAGTTTGCTGGCCAGCTGGTATCCCGCCCGCCGCGCCAGCCGCATCGACCCGGCGAGGGTGCTGAGTGGCCAGTAATTTATCGTCATCGTCGGCCTGGCTGACGACAAAAGAGGAATTGCTGAAATGTATTATGGATTTGACATTGGCGGCAGCAAGATAGCGCTGGGCGTATTTAATCAGGAGCGGCGACTGCAGTGGGAAAAACGCGTCGCCACGCCGAAAAGTAGTTATGAGGATTTTCTCCAGGCGGTAGAGGCGCTGGTCCGCGAGGCCGATGAGCGCTTCGACCAGCAGGGTTCGGTCGGGATCGGTATTCCGGGAATGCCGGAAACGGCGGACGGCACGCTGTATGCCGCTAACGTGCCAGCCGCCAGCGGCCGGCAGCTGCGCGCTGACCTCAGCGCGCGGTTGGGGCGCGATGTGCGTCTCGATAATGACGCCAACTGTTTCGCGCTGTCGGAAGCGTGGGACGATGAGTTTACGCAATACCCGCTGGTGATGGGATTGATCCTCGGCACCGGCGTGGGCGGCGGCCTGGTGTTGAACGGTAAATCGATTACCGGACATAGCTATATCACCGGCGAGTTCGGTCATATTCGCCTGCCGGTGGATGCCCTGGAGGTGGTTGGGCGCGATTTTCCGCTGCTGCGCTGCGGCTGCGGCCAGCTGGGCTGTATTGAAAATTATCTCTCCGGTCGCGGTTTCGCCTGGCTGTACGAACATTTTTATCAGCAACCGCTCTCCTCGCCGGAGATTGTGGCGCAGTGGCAGCAGCACGATCCGCGCGCGCAGGCGCACGTTGAGCGCTATCTCGATCTGCTGGCGGTGTGTCTGGGGAATATACTGACCATTGTCGACCCGGATTTGCTGGTGCTCGGCGGTGGATTATCTAACTTTACGGCCATTAGCGAAGGGCTGGCGCAACGATTGCCGCGCCATCTTCTGCCGGTCGCCAGGGTTCCGCGCATTGAGCGCGCGCGCCACGGCGATGCCGGGGGAATGCGCGGTGCGGCCTTCCTTCACCTGACCCATTAATCACAGAGGTAGCTATGCAGTCGCGCCGTTTACATCGATTGAGCCGTTTTCGTCGCAATAAACGTCGGTTGCGTGACCGTCTGCGTCAGCGGATTTTCTTTAGGGAGGACAGGATGAAGCCTGAAGCGATGGCAAAACCGAGAGTGGTGGTGTTAACCGGCGCGGGCATCTCGGCAGAGTCGGGGATCAAAACCTTCCGCGCGGCCGATGGCCTGTGGGAAGAGCATCGGGTGGAAGATGTGGCGACGCCGGAAGGCTTCGCCCGCGATCCGGCGCTGGTGCAGGCGTTCTACAACGCCCGTCGTCGTCAGCTGCAGAGTCCGGAAATCGCGCCGAACGCGGCGCATCTGGCGCTGGCGCGTCTGGAGGATCTGCTGGGCGACCATTTTCTGCTGGTCACCCAGAATATTGATAATCTGCACGAGCGCGCCGGCAACCGCCGGGTGATCCATATGCACGGCGAGCTGCTAAAGGTGCGCTGTTCGTGGAGCGGCCAGGTGCTGGAGTGGACCGGCGACGTCACCGCCGAGGACAAGTGCCACTGCTGCCAGTTCCCGGCGGCGCTGCGTCCGCACGTGGTCTGGTTTGGCGAAATGCCGCTGGGGATGGATGAGATCTACAGCGCGCTGGCCGACGCAGATATTTTTATCGCCATCGGCACCTCCGGCCATGTCTATCCGGCGGCTGGCTTTGTGCACGAGGCGCGACTGCACGGCGCCCATACCGTTGAACTGAACCTGGAGCCCAGCCAGGTGGGCAGCGAGTTTGCCGAGAAGCACTACGGGCTGGCAAGCGAAGTGGTACCCGCCTTTATCGATAAGCTGCTGCAGGAAAACGCGCTGTAAACTGAAGCCGCCTGCCGGTAGCCAGGGCGCAGCCCACGGCCGCCGGCAGCGCTGCTGACAAGGATGTCACGTCATGACAGGAGTCAGACCATGCATAATCCGCTGGTTATCGAAGCGATCATGTTGATCGCGGCCATTATCGTTGGCGTCTGGAGCCAGCGCGCTTTACCGCTACACGCCGATAGCCGACCGATCCTCTTCCTGCTATGTCTGTTCCTCGGCACTGGCAGCGCATTGTGCCTGCTGCTGGATATCTTAGCCCTGCTGTTGACCGGTCAGGTCGCGACGGGCGGTGTGCGAATATACGGCCCGTTGCTGCTGCTGGTGGTGCTGTGGAAACCTCTCAACTGGGTTGTCGGCATCATTGAAGATTTTGTGCAGCGGCGAGCCGAAAAAGGGAAGGGCAAAGGCCAGCACGACGGCGGTCAACGCTGATCCGCCGCCTGCGCCGTGGCTTATTTATAGCGCCTTTTGCATATTAATGACCGAACGGGCGTTCGAGGCGCTGGTAGCCAGCACATCGATAACCCCGGTGCGTAATGCCCCCAGGATCGCCGTCGCTTTCGTACTTTCGGAGGCGATAGCGATGACGCAGGGAATGGCCCGCAGCTGTTCGAGACTTAAGCCAATGACCCGGTCATTCATCACCGTATCGACGGGTTTGCCCTGAATATTGAAAAAGCTGTACCCCGCCAGATCGCCCACCACCCCCTGTTCCTGACGCGCGGTGGCAATTTCCTGCGGCGTAAACCAGCCGAGCTGCACCATAAAGCTGTTTTCATTCATATCGCCGAGGCCGATGATCGCCACGTCAGCTTTGCTGGCCTGTTCGAGCGTGGCCTTAATCAGGCGGTTTTGCATAAAGGCCGCGCGCAGCTCCGGGGTTTCCACATATGCCGGGGCATAAAGCGTTTCGCTGAAGCCGTTAAATTTGCGCGCCAGATTCCGGCTGATGTGGTCGGCGTCAATCAGCTGATTGTCACGCTTGGTTCCGCCGATGCCGCAGATAAAGCGGCAGTGGCGCTCAGGAAACACGCCAACGTGATTCGCCACCGCGGCCACATTGCGCCCCTGACCAACGGTGACGGTCATATCGTTTTTTAACACCCCGGCAAGGTAGTTACTGACCAGGGCCGCCACCTGCTGGCGCTGTTCATCTTCATCATGGTGATCCAGGGCAATTAGCGCGCGCTTAATGCCAAAGTGCGAAATAAACTGCTGCTCAATCTGGGAGCTGAAGACCGGATGGTATTTGACGCTGATCTCAACAATCCCTTCCTGGCGCGCTTTTTTCAGCAGGCGCCCGACTTTGATACGCGAAATGCCGAATCGTTTGGCGATCTCTTCCTGCGTTTGTTCCTGATCGTAATAAGCCACCGCAATTTCAGTGAGCAGGGCGTAATCTGAGTCTTGTTCAATCATGGCCTGGAATTTCCATCTCTGGTGTCCCTTTTATATTACTGCGCCTGCAAAATAAATTCCTGTGTAACGCGTTGAACAATGTCGCAATAGCCTTGCGCGTCCCAGGCCGCGCGGCCGATAAACAAGCCATTGATCTCCTGCTGGCGCAGCAATTCCACCGCGTTTTGCAGCGTTACGCTGCCGCCATAGAGCAGCGGGATACGGGTTCCCGTCTCGTGACCAAACCGCTCGCAAAGCGCCTGACGTAGCGCCTGATGAATGACGCCCGCCTCCTGCGGTGAGGCGGGCGTACCATGTTCGCCAATGGCCCACACCGGTTCATACGCAATCAGGGTCCGCAGCGCCTGCTGGTGGCTCAGGCCATACAGGGCGATCTTCATCTGCCGCACCACGCTTTCACGCGACACCTGCCAGCGTTTCTCCTCGGCGCTATCGCCAATACAGATCAGCGGGCGCAGGCCATGACCTAAGGCGCTATGCACTTTTCGATTAATCGCGGCATCGCTTTCATTAAAGGCGGCACGTCGTTCTGAATGTCCCAGCTCAACAAGCGTGGCGCCGGTTTCTGCCAACATGGCCGCCGAGATTTCCCCGGTCCAGGCGCCCTGATCCGCTTCATGCATATTCTGCGCGCCGGTCAGAAGCGGTAACTGATGCGTTTGCAGAAAATGGCTGACGGGTTGGATCGCGGTGAAGGGGGGAATGACGAAGGGCTGAATAGCAGGGTGACAGCCCTCCGGCATCCGCGCTGCCAGCGTTTCGCACCAGGCCATGGCCTGCGACAGCGGCTTGTTCATTTTCCAGCTGGTTCCTAACCATATCGGGGTCATCATTGCTTCTCCTCTTAATAAAATCAAATACTTGCCAGGAACGGGGCCATACCCTGTATTGAGGTTGAACTTTTTATCACTGCATGAACATATGTTAGATCACATTTTTCGATGAAAAAAATCTATGAATTTTTTTATGTGATCTTCATCACTCATGGCGGCTCATTCATCAGGTAATGTTTTGAGCATATGATTTGATAGTGAACATATGAACAGTCAACTGAAAAAATGAGAGGCGCATGATGTCAGCAGAGAAAAAACCCGTTGTGGCGATTACCATTGGCGATCCGGCAGGGATCGGCCCAGAGATCACCGTGGCCACCATGATGGACAAAAGCGTGTATGACGAGTGCAAACCGTTCCTGATCGGCTCGGTACCGATTATCAGCCGGGCGATGAAAATCATGGGCTGCGATTTTGCTATCCATAAAATTGCCCATCCGCAGGAGGCCCGTTTTAGCTGGGGGACGTTGGATGTTCTGGAAACTGGCGACTACGATTGCGACAGTATCGAATGGGGCAAGGTGCAGAAACTGGCGGGGCAAATGTCGCTGGACTATGTGATGAAGTCGATCGAGCTGGGCAAAGCGGGGCTGATCGACGTGGTCTCTACTGCACCAATTCATAAGGAAGCCATCAAGCTGGCAGGATGTAAGCTCCCGGGCCATACCGAAATCTATCAGGTGGAAACCCAATCTGATTACGGTCTGACCATGTTCCACGTCCACAACCTGCGCGTCTTCTTCGTGAGCCGTCATATGGCGCTAAAAGCAGCCTGTGACTATGCCAACAAAGCGCGAGTGCTGGCCTGCGTTCAGCAGATCCACCATGAATTTACCGCCCTGAACATCAAAAATCCGCGCATTGCCGTGGCCGCCCTGAACCCGCATGGTTCCGACAATGGTCTGTTTGGTCACGAAGAGGCTGACAATCTGATCCCGGCGGTGAAAGCGGCCCAGGAGATGGGGATCAACGCTATCGGGCCGGTTCCGGCCGATTCCGTGTTCCATCTCGGCAAACAGGGGCGCTACGACGCCATTCTCTCGCTGTATCACGATCAGGGGCATATTGCCTGCAAAACCCTCGACTTTGAACGTTCGATCACCATTACCTTCGGCCTGCCGTTTATGCGCAGCTCCGTCGACCATGGGACGGCGTTTGATATCGCCGGTACCGGTAAGGCGGGTACCGTCAGTATGCTGGAGTCGACGCTGGTGGCGGCCCGTTACTGGAAAATGAAGCATCAATAATCGCTGAGGTTCATGCGAATCACGAGGACAGAGAAATGGAAAAACATCTGTTGATTAGCAAGGGCTGTAAGGGCTGGGGCGGGCCGCTGACTATCACGCCAGGTCAGGGGAAAAAGATTGCGTACATCACCGGGGGGATCCGTCCCCCGGTCGTCGACCGCCTGAGCGAACTGACCGGCTGGCCTTCCATTGATGTATTCAAGAATGGCGAACCGCCGGCGGAAGAGATTGGTTTAATGGTCATCGACTGCGGCGGCACGTTGCGCTGCGGACTCTATCCGAAGCGGGGAATTCCCACCATTAACCTGCATCCCACCGGTAAAAGCGGCCCGCTGGCGGAATTTATACACGAAGGGATCTACGTCTCCGGCGTGACGCCAGCCTGCATTGAGATGGTCTGGCCGCAAGGGGAAGGCGGAAAGCTTGGGATCGTGGCTGACGATCTGACCGGGGCAACTACCGTCGGGGTGCTGCTGGCGCGCAGTGGTTTAAAAACCGCCGCGTTTTTCGATACCGAATCCTTCGCCCGCAATGAGGTAGAGTATCCGGCGATGGTGGTCAGCAGCGACAGCCGCCCATTGCCGAAAGCGGAGGCCCAGCACAAAGTGAGCGCTGCGGTGAAACAGCTGCAGGCTCGCGGCGCGCATTACTTCACCAAGCGGATTGATACCACGCTGCGCGGCGGCATCGGATTTGAAATCGACGCCATGCTGGAACAACTGCCGCAGGAGACGGTGGCGGTTGTGGTGCCGGCGATGCCGCAGTCACGGCGTATTCTCGTCGGCGGTTACTCGGTGATTGATTCGGTAGCCCTGTCGCGGACCGATGTGGCTCGCGATGTACGTACCCCGGTCACCGAGTCGTGGGTGCCGGGACTGTTGGCGGCGCAGACCCATCATCAGGTCGGGCATATCGCGCTGACATCGGTGATGAAAGGCGAAGGGCAAATCCAGCAGGATTTACAGGAACAACAACAGCGCGGCGTGCGGGTGATAGTGGTCGATGCGATAACCGTCGACGATGTCGATGCCATCGCCGGGGCGGTAGTGGCCCTGAACTGGAACGTGCTGGCCGTCGATCCGGGGCCCTTTACCGAACGGCTGGCGGTTCGTCGCGGCCTGATGCGCGAAGCGCGGAGCAGCGCGCCCGCGAGCCTGACAGCGGACGGCCAGCGCGGCTCGATTTTGATCGTTGCCGGCAGCGCAACGCCAGTAACCAAAAAACAGCTCCAGTATTTGATCGCTAATGATGCCCGGGTCTGCCATATCCCGGTGGATGCCGAGCTGTTGGTTGACCGGAAAAACGCCGCTGAGATTGAAGTCAATCGCGTGGTGCAGCATGCCCGACAGTGCGTTCCGGCGCAGCACAACGCGCTCTTTGTTTTTGAGTCCGCCTTGACCGGGCGGTTGCTAAACCTTCAGGAAGAGGAGCAGCGATTTGGTCTGGCCCACGGTGAGGCTGCGCAAAATATTAACCACGGATTGGGCAGTATTGTGCGCGAGGTGCTTAACTGTGCGTCGGGTGAAATTAAAGGATTGTATATGACCGGTGGTGACACCATGGTCAATGTACTAAAAGAGCTGGGCGCCACCGGAATAGAAATGATTGACTATGTCATCCCGCAAACCGATATGGTGCGGATCATTGGCGGCGATTATGCCGGCTTAATTTGCGTCGGGAAAGGAGGGCTAACCGGACCGGAAGATATTATTAGCATCATTGTTGACCGAATTTATCAGGAAGCACAGCAATAACCCAGTAATCTAATAACTAATAAACGACGTAATGGTCGTCAGGGTAGTATTGCGTCGTTATCTCTGTTAAATCTTAATTTAAGAGTTACCCTATGAATATTAATATACTTGAAAAAATGAATAAGGTGCCCGGTGGGTTAATTATTATTCCACTGCTGGTGGCTATATTAATTAATACTTTCGCGCCCCAGGTGCTCAGCATTGGCGGCCCGACCACCGCCTTATTTAAAGTCGGTTCCAGCGCCATGATGGGCATATTTTTGCTCATTTGCGGAACCTCGATCAATATCCGTCAGGCCGGGTTGCCGCTCTATAAAGGCGCCGTGCTGCTGTTTCTCAAATGTCTGGCCGGGGCACTGGCGGTGTGGGTTGCGGGAACGTTGTTTGGCCCGAGCGGTTTTCTCGGAATATCGACCCTGGCGCTGATTGCCTGCCTGACCAGCTCGAACAGCTCCCTCTATATCGCATTGTGCAGCAACTATGGCGATGCCAGTGATGCCGGGGCGATCTCCGTATTCTGCATCAAGGATGGTCCGTTTGTTACCATGATGGTGCTGGGCGTCAGCGGCCTGGCCAATATTCCCTTCGCCGCGCTGCTGTCGATGCTGATCCCACTGCTGATTGGCATGCTGTGGGGCAATCTGGACGAACGCTTTAAACAGTTATGCGCTGCGGCGCAGCCGCTGGTGATCATTATTATGTCGTTCGCCATCGGCGCCAACTCCAGTATCAATACGGTGTTCACCGCCGGGCTGTCCGGGATCCTGTTGGGGATTATCTCCGCGCTAACCGGGATTGTGTTCTACTTTATCTACAACCTGTTTTTGAAGAAGAAAAGCGCGCTGGGCGCCGCGCTGGGAACCACCGCCGCCAGCTCGGCGCTGACGCCGGCGATGGTTGCCCAGGCGGATCCTTCGCTGGCGATGTACGTGGATGCCGCCACCGCGCAGCTGGCGACGGCGAGCATTATCACCATGATCACCGCGCCGATACTGGTCGCCTGGTTTGATAAACGGCTGAAAAAGCGTGCGCCAGCCGCTGAACCGCTGAAAGAGGTGAAAAGTGAAGAGAGCGTGACATTATCTTCCCCTGCCGCCAAAGGACACAAATAGTATGAGCGTGCCGTTGTATTCATTACGGATTACCGCCGTCGGGGAATATGTTGAGTACTCTCTGCGGGAGCTGCGGCTTATTTTATTCTCCGATGCCGTTCCCGACGATATTGCGAGTTATTGCGCTGTACACCAGGCCAGCGAACTGACCGCCGAGTTATCGCCTGGTCAGCAAATGAAATTAAATGATAAAAATTATCGGGTGACCGCGGTAGGCCGTGTGGCAACGGCAAATTTACGACAGCTTGGCCATATCACGCTAAATTTTGATGGCGCAGATATCGCTGAATTACCCGGGACGGTACACCTTTACGGCGAACCACCACAAATTATTCAGCCTGGCGACCAAATTTCGTTTTACCCGAATTGTCATTAAGACGTACTGTTAAATTAAGGAAATAACCATGAAAACAATCGCTATTGGTGCGGATGATGCCGCCTATGCTTTTCGCGATGCCATCGTCGCTTATTTGAATGGGTTGGGAATTAACGTCGCGGATTACAGCAGCGATAAACGCCAGGGGAGTACCGTTTATCCGGATGTTGCCCATGCGGTGGCGATGTCGATTAAACAGGGCGAACACGAGCGTGGGATCCTGATCTGCGGTACCGGCATTGGGATGAGTATTGTGGCCAATAAAGTCCCCGGGGTCCGCGCCGCACAGTGTCACGATACCTTCTCCGCCGAGCGAGCGCGTAAAAGTAACAACGCGCAGATTATTACCCTCGGCGCGCGGGTGATTGGCGCTGAGCTGGGCAAAAAAATTATTCAGGCGTGGCTTGAGTCCGAATATGAAGGCGGCGGATCCGCGCCCAAAGTGGAACGTATTGATTATTACGAACACCAGCATGCCAGAGATTAATCTCCGCAGTCGTAAGATAAGGAACAGATGATGAGCCAGTTAGACGAACTGAAAAAATACACCACGGTTGTTGCTGATACCGGCGATATTGAATCGATTAAAAAGTTTGCACCCCAGGATGCGACCACCAACCCCTCGCTGGTGCTGAAGGCCGCGCAGCTGCCGCAGTATCAGCCGCTGATTGCCGATGCGATTGGCAAGGCACGCCGCCAGGGAGGCAGCGCAGAAACGCAATTGATTAACGCCTGCGATCAGGTGGCAGTGGATATCGGCAGCGAGGTGCTGCGCCATGTGCCCGGGCGTATCTCCACCGAAGTGGATGCTCGCTTTGCCTGGGATCGCGGGATGTGCGTCGCGAAGGCGCGCAAGCTCATCCAGTTATATGAAAAAAATGGCATTGGTCCCGAGCGGATTCTAATTAAGCTCGCCGCCACCTGGGAGGGCATTCGCGCTGCCGAAGAGTTGGAGCAGAGCGGTATAAACTGCAACCTGACGCTGCTGTTCTCTTTCGCTCAGGCCCGGGCGTGCGCCGAAGCGGGCGTCTTTCTCATCTCGCCCTTTGTGGGCCGCATCTACGACTGGTATCAGAAGCACCAGCCGCAGTCAGCCTATCAGGTGGACAGCGATCCGGGCGTGGTCTCTGTGCGCCAGATTTATCAGTATTACAAATCTCATGGCTATGACACGGTGGTAATGGGTGCCAGCTTCCGTCGAATTGAGCAGATCCAGGCGCTGGCGGGCTGCGATCGCCTGACCATCTCTCCGGCACTGCTGGACGAGCTGGCGGCCAGCGAAGGAGTGCTGACCCGCCAGTTGACTCCCGGCTGCGTGACGGAAACCCGTCCCAGCCCGATGACGCAGGCGGAGTTCCTCTGGCAGCATCATCAGGATCCCATGGCAGTGGAAAAACTAGCGGAAGGGATCCGACTGTTTGCTGTCGATCAGGTGAAACTGGAACAACAGATTCAGCAGATGTTGTAATCCGCGGGGATAAAGACTGATGAAAACGACAAATACCACTCGCCGCCAATGCGCCAACGCGCTGCGCGCCCTGAGCATGGACGCTGTACAGAAAGCCAAATCCGGCCACCCGGGGGCCCCGATGGGTATGGCTGACATTGCCGAAGTGCTGTGGCGTGATTTCCTGAACCATAACCCGAACAATCCGGCCTGGGCTGACCGTGACCGTTTTGTGTTGTCAAATGGCCATGGTTCGATGCTGATTTACAGCCTGCTGCACCTCACTGGCTACGATCTGCCGATTGAAGAGCTGAAAAACTTCCGCCAGCTGCACTCCAAAACCCCGGGTCACCCGGAAGTCGGCTACACCGCAGGCGTGGAAACCACCACCGGTCCGCTGGGCCAGGGTATCGCTAACGCGGTCGGGATGGCTATCGCCGAGAAAACCCTGGCGGCGCAGTTCAACCGTCCGGGACACGATATCGTCGACCACTACACCTACGCCTTCATGGGCGACGGCTGCATGATGGAAGGCATTTCTCACGAAGTGTGCTCCCTGGCCGGTACCCTGAAACTGGGTAAACTGGTGGCGTTCTATGATGACAACGGCATCTCCATCGACGGCCACGTTGAAGGCTGGTTCACCGACGACACCGCGAAACGCTTTGAAGCCTACGGCTGGCACGTGGTGCGCGGCGTGGACGGTCACGACGCTGACGCCATCAAACGCGCGGTAGAAGAAGCGCGGGCGGTCACCGACAAACCGTCCCTGCTGATGTGCAAAACCATCATCGGCTTCGGTTCGCCGAACAAAGCCGGCACCCACGACTCCCACGGCGCGCCGCTGGGCGACGCCGAAATCGCCCTGACCCGCGAAGCGCTGGGCTGGAAACACGCGCCGTTTGACATCCCGTCTGACATCTATGCCCAGTGGGATGCCAAAGAAGCCGGCCAGGCGAAAGAAGCCGCATGGAACGAGAAGTTCGCTGCCTACGCCAAAGCCTTCCCGCAGGAAGCAGCCGAATTCACCCGCCGTATGAAAGGCGAAATGCCGTCTGACTTCGACGCGAAAGCTAACGAGTTCATCGCGAAGCTGCAGGCCAACCCGGCGAAAATCGCCAGCCGTAAAGCCTCGCAGAACGCCATCGAAGCCTTCGGCCCGCTGCTGCCGGAATTCCTCGGCGGCTCCGCAGATCTCGCGCCGTCCAACCTGACCCTGTGGTCCGGCTCTAAGCCGATCAACGAAGACGCTGCCGGGAACTACATCCACTACGGCGTGCGCGAGTTCGGTATGACCGCTATCGCCAACGGTATCGCGCTGCACGGCGGCTTCCTGCCGTACACCTCCACCTTCCTGATGTTCGTGGAATACGCGCGTAACGCGGTACGTATGGCCGCGCTGATGAAACAGCGTCAGGTGATGGTCTACACCCACGACTCGATCGGTCTGGGCGAAGACGGCCCGACTCACCAGCCGGTAGAGCAGGTGGCTTCCCTGCGCGTGACCCCGAACATGTCCACCTGGCGTCCGTGTGACCAGGTGGAATCCGCGATTGCGTGGAAATATGGCGTGGAGCGTCAGGACGGCCCGACCGCGCTGATCCTCTCCCGTCAGAACCTGGCGCAGCAGGAGCGTACCGCAGAGCAGCTGGCGAACGTGGCCCGCGGCGGTTATGTGCTGAAAGAGTGCGCCGGCCAGCCGGAGCTGATCTTCATCGCCACCGGTTCAGAAGTGGAGCTGGCGGTTGCCGCATGGGACAAACTGACTGCCGAAGGCGTGAAGGCGCGCGTGGTTTCCATGCCGTCCACCGACGCGTTCGACAAGCAGGATGCGGCTTATCGCGAATCCGTACTGCCGAAAGCCGTGACCGCGCGCGTTGCCGTGGAAGCGGGTATCGCTGACTACTGGTTCAAATACGTTGGCCTGAACGGCGCTATCGTTGGCATGACCACCTTCGGTGAGTCTGCGCCGGCTGAGCAGCTGTTCGAGGAGTACGGCTTCACCGTCGATAACGTGGTTGCTAAAGCGAAAGCGCTGCTGTAAATCCCCACCGCTATCGCCCGGCCCGAAGTCGGGCGATACGCTCTCTGAGTAATGATCTTCCGATCATGAGTTTGTCTTTTCCTTTCTGAACCATTTCCCACTCTATTTTGTGCGTGACCGCTGATTTCTGTACGTTTTTTTGTGCAGACCGGCAAATGTAGACCAGATTCAATAGGCGCCCGCACGATCGCGCCGCGCCCCTCGATTCCGCCGGACGTCTGTAAAGGAGACCCCGCCATGCCGTCACCGATGATTTATCAGGATCTCACCACTGCCGCGCTGCTCGGCCATGCGGCGCAGTATCACAGCGAGACCGAGATTGTCTCGGTGAGTACTGGCGGTGAGAAGGAGCGCAGCTGCTGGGGAGAGGTGGCCAGCCGTGCTCAGCGGCTGGCATCGGCGCTGGCGTCGCTGGGGCTGCCGCCGGGCGCCCGCTGCGCCACGCTGGCATGGAACAACCGCCGCCATCTGGAGATCTATTTTGCCGTCGCCTCCGGCGGCTGGGTGACGCACACCGTCAATCCGCGGCTGTCGGTTGACCATCTGCGGTATATCCTCAACGACGCTGCCGATGAAGTGCTGTTTTTTGACCAGACCTTTTTGCCGCTGGTAGCGCAGCTGCTGCCGCAGCTGCCGACGGTGAAACACGTCGTGCTGATGGAGTCCCGCAGCGAAGCGGCGCTCAGCCAGCTGCCCTCATTGCTGTTTTATGACGATCTGTTGCAGCAGGGGATGGCAGACTATCGCTGGCCGCAGCTCAATGAACTGACTCCGGCTTCGCTCTGTTACACCTCGGGAACCACCGGCCGGCCGAAAGGGGTATTGAACACCCATCGTTCGCTGGTCCTGCACGCCCTGAGCGGCAACCAGCCGGACGCCGCCGGCATATCGGCGAAGGACAGCCTGTTGCCGGTGGTGCCGATGTTCCATGTCAACGCGTGGGGGACGCCGTTTATCGCCGCCATGGTCGGCGCGCGGCTGGTGCTGCCGGGGCCGCACCTCGATGGCGACAGCCTGCTGCAGCTGCTGGCCGCCGAGAAGGTGACGGTGGGGTTTGGCGTACCGGTGATCTGGGCCGGCTTGCTGGCGGCGATGCGCCGGACAGAGGTCCGGCTGCCTGAATTTAAACGTGCGCTGGTCGGCGGCTCCGCGCTGCCGCCGTCGATGGCCGAGGCCTTTCAGCGTGATTACGGCATTGCGCTGACCCACGCCTGGGGAATGACCGAAACATCGCCCATCGGCACCATCAACACACCGTTGAGCAAACATGACGCGCTCCCGGCACAGGAGCAGCAAAAGCAGCGCGCCGGTCAGGGGCGGCCCATTTTCGGCATCGAACTGCAGGTGGTGGACGTGGATGGCGAACCGTTGCCCCGGGATGGTCAAAGCCAGGGGTATCTGCAGGTCAGAGGGCACTGGGTGGTAGAGCAATACTATGGTCAGGACGCGAGCGCCCTGACCGCGGCAGGCTGGTTTGATACCGGTGATATCGGTACGCTCGACGCCAATGGTTATCTGGTGATCAGCGATCGGGCAAAGGATATTATCAAGTCCGGTGGCGAGTGGATCTCCACCGTTGAGCTGGAGAATATCGCCATCGCGCATCCGGGGGTGCGCAGCGCGGCGGCCATCGCCGCCCGCCATCCGCGCTGGGACGAGCGGCCGGTGCTGCTGTGCGTCCGTGCGGAAGGGGGCGAAGTGGAGGAGACCGATCTGCTGAGCTGGTTTGAGAAGCGGGTGCCTAAATGGCAGATCCCGGACCGGGTGATATTTGTCGATGCGCTGCCGGTCAGCGCCACGGGTAAGGTGCTCAAAAATCAGCTGCGCCAGGCCTACGGAGAGATTTTAATGAGTGAGGGAAAATGAGCCATGCGCGACCCGGTCTGACGACCTGTTCTCAGTATGATGCGGCCCTGCACGCCTTGTCGGCGGCGCGCCAGCGCTGGGCGGAAACCTCAGTGAACCGTCGTCTGGCGCTCCTGCGCCAGATCAAGGATGCCCTGGCCGGCATTGCCCCGGCGTGGGTGGCCGCGGCAGCGGCGGCCAAAGGGTTGCCGGCGGGCGATCCGCTGGCGGGGGAAGAGTGGCTGGCGGGCCCCTGCGCGCTAATGGTCGGCTGCAACGGGCTTATCGCCACCCTGGAGCAACTGGAGGAGAAGACCTTTCTGCGGCGGATCCCGCTGCGGACGCTGGCGGACGGCCGCCTGGCGCTGCGGGTGGTGCCCGGCACGCTCTGGGATCGGCTGCTTCTGTCTGGTGTTCGCGCTGAGATATGGATGCAGCCAGGCGTCACCCGGGCCCATCTCGACCGCTATGCGGCGCGGGCATACGACATCCCGCCTGCCGCGCGGCAGGGCAAGCTGGCGCTGGTGCTTGGCGCCGGCAATGTGGCCTCGATTGCGCCACTGGATGTGCTACACAAGCTGTTTATTGAGAATCAGGTCTGCCTGCTGAAGCTCAACCCGGTGAATGATTATCTGCACGATCTGCTGGTCCAGGCCCTGGCGCCGGTGATTGCCATGGATGCGCTCCGCATCGTCACCGGCGACGCCCGGGCGGGAGCGTGGCTGACCACCCATCCCGCTGTCGATGAGATCCATATCACTGGCTCCCGCGACACCCATGACGTCATCGTCTGGGGCGAGGGTGAGGCGGCTCGCCAGCGTCGGGCCGCCGGGACGCCGCTGAACCCGCGTCGGGTGACCTCGGAGCTGGGCGGCGTCAGCCCCACCATTATCGTACCCGGGCCGTGGAGCGAGGCGGACATCGCTTTTCAGGCGCAGCAGCTGGCGACGCAGAAGATGAACAACGGCGGGTTTAACTGCGTGGCCAGCCAGGTGCTGATCCTGCAGCAAGGCTGGGAGCCTGCGACGGCCTTGCTGAATCAGCTGTACCGACTGATCGCCGCGAATACCCGCCCGGACTACTACCCCGGCGCTGAAAACCGGCTGACCGACTTTCGCCTGCGCGCCCGTCAGCCGCTGGAGATAGCCCGCGGTGACGCGCTACCGTTGATTGTGGCGAATACCGACGATGATCCCGGGTTCTGCCAGCAGGAGGTCTTTGGCCCGGGGCTGTCGGTCACCCGTCTTGAGGCCGATAGTGCGGAAAGCTTTCTGCGCCAGGCGATCGGCTATGCGAATCAGCGGCTGCAGGGCACGCTGGGGGCCAATATTGTGATCCACCCGCGCACCCGCAAAGCGATTGGACGTAAGCGTTTTAATGCGCTGATCGCCGAGCTGCGCTACGGCACGGTGGCGATCAACTGCTGGAGCGGGGTGGCCTTCCTGTTAGCCCCTTGCCCGTGGGGGGCGTTTCCCGGCCACACGCTCGACGATATTCAGAGCGGGCGGGGCAAGGTGCATAACAGCTTTATGCTGGAGAAAACCGAGCGCACGGTGATTGAGGCGCCGTTTCGGCCGTTTCCGCGTAGTCTTTGGCATGGCGAACTGACGCTGATGCCCCTGCCGCCCTGGTTCATCACCCACCGGGGGCAGGAAGCGGTGGCGCAGCGGCTGGTGGATTTTTACCATCGGCCGCGCTGGCGCAAATTGCCGGCGCTCCTCTGGCGCGCGCTGCGGGGCTAAGGTGAGAGCAAAAAAAAGGGCGGAACCGCGGTTCCGCCCTGTGGGATTAACGGCCCGCTTTCAGCTTCTGGTAATACTCTTCATAAATGGCGCTGGCGCTGCCGACGTCATTCTGCCATTCGCCTTTCTCAATGGTTGCGGCGTCCGGATAGAGCGATTTATCGTTGGCCACTGCCGGGCTGAGCATCTTGCGCGCCGCAAGGTTCGGCGTCGGATAACCGATGGTTTCAGCGACCTGTTTGGCGACATCCGGGCGCAGCAGGAAGTTAATCAGCTTCAGCGCGCCGTCGACGTTTTTGGCGTTCGCCGGGATCGACAGGCTGTCCATCCAGAAGATGCCGCCCTCTTTCGGCCAGATCACTTCCAGCGGAGTACCTGCCTGGCGGGCGACGTAAGCCGAGCCGTTCCATACCATCCCGAGGTTCACTTCGCCTTCCATATACGGGTTCGCCGGGTTATCAGAGTTAAACGCTGCGACGTTGGGCATCAGCTTTTTCAGCTCGTTATAGGCGGCTTCAATCTCTTTCGGGTCGGTGGTGTTGCCGGAATAGCCCAGCTTACGCAGCGCCATCTGGAACACTTCGCGCGCGTCGTCGGTCAGCAGCAGGCTGCTTTTGTATTCCGGCTTCCACAGGTCGGCCCAGCTGGTGATAGTTTTCGGGTCAATCGCCTCGCTGTTGACGCCGATGGCCGTCGCCCCCCAGATATAGGGGATGGAGTAGTCGTTATTCGGATCGAACGGTTTATTCAGCATCTGCGGATCGAGGTTGCTGAAGTTAGTCAGCTTGCTCTTATCGATCTTCTGCAGCATACCTTCTTTGCGCATCTTGTCGACAAAGTAGGTCGACGGGACGACCAGGTCGTACGCGCCGTCTTTATAGGTTTTGAGCTTGGCGTACATGGTTTCGTTCGACTCGTAGGTCGAATAGATAACCTTGATGCCGGTCTCTTTGGTGAACTGCTCCAGCAGGCCCGGCGGCACATACTCGGTCCAGTTATAGAAATAGAGCGTTTTGCTATCGTCCGCGTGCGCAGCGCCCATGCCGATTGCCAGAGCGCTCGCCGCGAGCAGGTGGCGTGACCATTTTTTCATTTTAACGTCCCCTGAGTTTTATCACGTGCAATTAACTGACTGGCGATGACCATCACCAGCGACAGAACCAACAAAATCGTGGCCAGGGCGTTCACCTCTGGCGAAACGCCAACCTTGACCATCGAATAGATCTTCAGTGGCAGGATTTCATACCCCGGACCGGTCACGAACGAGGAGACTACCACGTCATCCATCGACAGGGTGAAGCTCAGCAACCACCCAGCGGCTACCGCCGGCAGGGCCAGCGGCAGGATAATTTTGCGCAGGATGGTCATCTCGCTGGCGCCCAGATCTTTCGCCGCCTCCAGCATCCGCACGTCAAAGCCTTTCAGGCGGGAGTAAACGGTGACCACCACAAACGGCAGGCAGAAGGTGATATGCGAAAACAGCAGCGACCAGAAACCAAGCTGGACGCCGATCAGCATAAACAGCACCAGCAGAGAGATGGCCATCACAATATCTGGCGACATCATCACCACAAACAGCATGCCGCTGACAAACGGTTTGCCGCGAAAGCGGTAACGGTACAGCGCCACGGCGGTCAGCGAGCCGATAAGGGTGGCGAAGGTCGCCGACAGCACCGCCATGGTCAGCGAGTGCTGGGCGGCCTGCAGCAGGCTATCGTTGTTCATCAGCAGGCTATACCAGTCGGTGGTGAACCCCTGCCAGTTGATGCCGAAGCGCGACCGGTTAAACGAGTTAACGATCAGAATAATAATAGGGATGTAGAGATACGCGTAGATGGCGGTCATAAAGCCGCCGCGCAGCAGTCGACCGATCATTCCAGCTCCACCTTTTTATTCAGCAGGCGCGCCGCGCGCCAGTAAATCAACAGCATCAGGCCCATCACCAGGGTTAAGGTAATGCTGGTTGCCGCGCCGAACGGCCAGTCGCGGATATTGAGGAACTGGCTTTTGATCACGTTGCCGATCAGCAGGTTCTTGGCGCCGCCCATCAGGTCGGAAACGTAGAACAACCCCATCGCCGGCAGCATCACCAGCAGACAGCCGGCGATGATCCCCGGCATGGTCAGCGGGATGATAATGCGGATAAAGGTCTGCAGCTTGCTGGCGCCGAGATCTTTCGCCGCTTCCAGCAGCGGGCGATCCAGTTTCTCAATGCTGGAGTAGAGCGGCATCACCATAAACGGCAGCAGGATGTACACCAGGCCGATGATCACCGCCGAGGGGGTGAACATAATGCGTATCGGGGTGTCGATCACCCCCAGCCACAGCAGAAACTCGTTCAGGTAACCTTTAGTGCTGAGGAAAATCTTCAGCCCGTAGATGCGGATCAACGAGTTGGTCCAAAAAGGGACGATCAGCAGGAACAGCAGCAGGGGCCGTACCTTCTGCGGCAGCCGGGCGAGGAACCACGCAAACGGATAGCCAAGCGCCAGGCAGGCGAGGGTCGCCAGCAGCGCCATGTTTAGCGAATGCAGCAGAACGTCATAATAGAGCGGATCCAGTAGCCGCGAATAGTTATCCAGCGTGAAGACCAGTTTGACGAAGTTGGCATCGTCGCGGGTCAAAAAGCTGGTGGCGATGATCATCAGGTTGGGCAGGAAGACAAACAGCACCAGCCAACCGACGATAGTGGCGATCACCACATTCTGGAATTTACTGGTGTTCTTCATCGGCCAGCACCACCTCCCAGCTTTCCACCCAATTGATAGACATTTTCTGGTCAAGAGAGTGGTCGAAATCCGGGTCGTCTTCGTTAAAGAACTCGCTGACCATCACCATTTTGCCGTTCTCCAGTTCCACCACCGACTCCAGAGTCATGCCTTTATAGTTGCGCTCGCGGACATAGCCGATCAGGCCGTCGGCGTCGCTGTTATGGTGGATCTCGTCGACGCGCAGATCTTCCGGGCGCAGCAGGACATGCAGACGCTGGCCGGCCTCCACGGCAAAATTGACGGTGATGTTGCATTCTCGTCCTTCAACGCTGGCACGCACGCGCTGTTCGTCGAGACGTTCAATTACCGTGGCGTCAAAGATATTGATCTCGCCGATAAAGCTGGCGACAAACAGGTTCTTCGGCTCTTCGTAGATCTCTCGCGGGGTGCCGTCCTGTTCGATTTTGCCATCACGCATCACCACGATGCGATCGGACATGGTTAGAGCCTCTTCCTGATCGTGGGTGACGAAGACGAAGGTGATCCCGAGCTTACGCTGCAGCGCTTTCAGTTCGTTCTGCATCTGCTTGCGCAGCTTGTAATCCAGTGCCGAAAGAGACTCATCGAGCAGCAGCAGACGCGGTTTGTTGACCACCGCGCGGGCGATGGCCACGCGCTGCTGCTGGCCGCCGGAGAGCTGGTGTGGTTTGCGCTGGGCAAACGCCTCCAGCTGCACCATCTTTAAGGCATCCATCACCCGTGGGGTGATTTCCGCCGCCGGGGTTTTCTGCATCCGCAGGCCAAAGGCGACGTTCTCGAACACCGTCATATGCGGAAACAGGGCGTAGCTTTGGAATACGGTATTGACGTGGCGGTTTTCCGCCGGAACATGAGTGATATCGTGATCTTCGAGATGGATCCGTCCGCTGTCGACGTTTTCCAGGCCGGCAATAAGGCGCAGAACGGTGGTTTTACCGCAGCCAGAGGGGCCAAGCAGAGTGAGAAACTCACCATTGTTGATGGTCAGGTTAAGGTTGTCGATGACCGTTTTACCATCAAAGCTCTTGCGAATTCCCGCCAGATGCACCAGCGGCGAACGCGAACGCGGTTGTATATTCAATTTTTGACTCTGTCCCATGTAGACGCAACGGCAAATTTCCGGCCGCTGCGGGGTTTGTGATTAACCACCTTTGGGGTTGCACGTTTTTAATAAGGGCCAGCATTCTACGGCAAACGAGGGTAATCGCCAATCCTTGATACGCCCGCATAGTCTACCTTTACACCATAACGTCGGTTCCGTTATTAAATTTCGCTTTACGGGCTAAAAATGACCTGACGCAATATTTGTCTTTTCTGGCTTATGAATAATGTTGTCACAAAAGAAGAGGGTGGCTACATGGATAAATTGCTTGAGCGTTTTTTGCAGTACGTTTCTTTGGACACGCAGTCAAAGCCTGGCGTTCGTCAGGTCCCCAGCACGGAAGGGCAGTGGAAGCTGTTACGCCTGTTGCAGGCGCAGCTGGAAGAAATGGGACTGGTCAAGGTAACGCTGAGTGAAAAAGGGACGGTAATGGGAACTTTGCCCGCTAACGTTGAGGGCGATATCCCGGCCATCGGTTTTATCTCCCACGTCGACACCTCCCCGGATTTCAGTGGTAAAAACGTTAATCCGCAGATTGTTGAAAACTATCGCGGCGGCGATATCGCGCTGGGTATCGGCGATGAGGTGCTCTCCCCGGTGATGTTCCCGGTTCTGCATCAGCTTTTGGGACAGACGCTGATCACCACCGACGGGAAAACGCTGCTCGGGGCGGACGACAAAGCCGGCATTGCCGAAATTATGACCGCGCTGGCGACTCTGCAGGCGAAAAATATTCCTCATGGCGATATCCGCGTGGCCTTCACCCCTGATGAAGAGGTGGGTAAAGGGGCGAAGCATTTCGACGTCGAGGCCTTTGACGCCCGCTGGGCCTATACCGTCGACGGCGGCGGGGTCGGCGAACTGGAGTTTGAAAACTTCAACGCCGCCTCGGTGACGATAAAAATTGTCGGTAATAACGTGCACCCCGGCACCGCGAAAGGGGTGATGGTCAACGCGCTGTCGCTGGCCGCGCGCATTCATGCCGAAGTACCGGCCGATGAAGCGCCGGAGACCACTGAAGGCTATGAAGGTTTTTATCACCTCACCAGCATGAAAGGCAGCGTCGATCGGGCCGAGATGCATTACATCATCCGCGATTTTGACCGTAAGCACTTCGAGGCGCGCAAGCGCAAGATGATGGAGATCGCCAAAAAGGTCGGCAAGGGACTGCACCCGGACTGTTATATTGAGCTGGTGATCGAGGACAGTTATTACAACATGCATGAGCAGGTGATCGCCCATCCGCACGTGGTCGATATTGCCCGCCAGGCGATGGTGGACTGCGATATTGAACCGCAGATGAAGCCGATCCGCGGCGGCACCGACGGCGCGCAGCTCTCATTTATGGGACTGCCGTGCCCAAACCTGTTTACCGGTGGCTACAACTATCACGGCAAACATGAGTTTGTCACCCTGGAAGGAATGGAGAAAGCGGTGCAGGTGATCGTGCGTATCGCCGAGCTGACGGCGGCACGCAAAGGGCATTAATCTTCTCAGGTGGCCCGGTAGGCCGCGTGTCGGACAAGATGCCGGATGGCGGCTTCGCCTTATCCGGCCTACGGTCCAGCCGATGAGCGCGGAACCCGTAGGCCCGGCAAGCGCAGCGCCGCCGGGCAGGATGATGGCTCAGTCGCCAAAGAACCAATAGCCGCTGTTGACCAGCGCTGCCAGCATGGCGAGGAAAGAAGGATCTTCCAGCGCATCGCCAAAATGGTCGGCGCGCAGCGTCAGATGGGTGGCTAAGGCGTCCAGCGCCGGACGGTGCGGGGAGTTGATCTTCTCGCCGTTAACGAATACCTCGCCGTCAATGCGCAGCACCCGCAGGCCGCCCAGGCGTTCCAGGGTATCGCCCTGCTGCAGGGCATCGTAAATCTCATCTGGCTGATACGGCGGCTCCGGCGGCGCGACGTCGAGCTCATGACGCGACTGGGTGATAAACTCGCCGAACCACTGCTTAAAGTGCTCCGGTTGGTTAATCAGACCCAGCATCATCTCGCGCAGGCGGTCGAGTTCGGTCGGTAAAATATCCGCCGGATGGTCGCGGGACGGCACGTCCGGATCGGCGTAGCGCTGGCTGCCCAGTTCGCGCTGGAGGACATAGTCGGCAAAGCCGCTAAACAGCTCGCGGGCATTCGGCGCGCGATAGCCGACCGAATAGTTAAGCGAGTTTTCCAGCGAATAACCCTCATGCGGGAATCCCGGCGGAATATAGAGAATATCGCCCGGCTCCATCTCTTCATCGATGATCGCCTCGAAGGGGTCAACCTGCAGCAGGTCCGGATGCGGGCAGTGCTGTTTCATCGGCACCTTTTCCCCAACGCGCCAGCGCCGACGGCCGGTGCCCTGAATGATAAACACATCATACTGATCCAGATGCGGGCCGACGCCGCCTCCCGGCACCGAGAAGGAGATCATCAGGTCGTCGATACGCCAGTCCGGCAGGGCACGGAACGGATGCATCAGCGCTGCGGACGGTTCATGCCAGTGGTTAACCGCCTGCACCAGCAGGGACCAGTTGTTTTCGCTCAGGTGATCGTAGCTTTCGAAAGGACCGTGACTGACCTGCCATTTTCCATCCTGATGGCTGACAAGGCGGCTATCGACCTCGCTCTCCATGGCCAGTCCTGCCAGTTCGTCCGGGCTTAGGGGGTCGATAAAATTGGCGAAGCCGCGCTTCAATACCACCGGCCGTTTTTGCCAGTAGCGTTCGATAAAGTCGGGCCAGTTAAGCGTTAATTGATAATCCATATTGATATTCCACTGCAGGTGTCTGACAGGGATTATAACGGATGCGGCGCCCTGGCGATGCAGGCGCCGTGAAAAATCTCAACGATTAACTCTGTTTATCTTCCATCTGCTGGCGGCCAAACACCACCTCCATGCAGGCGCCGCCGAGCAGGCTTTCCCCGGCGATGATCTCTCCATCATATTGTTCGACAATTTCACGCGCAACGGAGAGTCCTACCCCCTGGCCGGGACGCAGGGTATCAGCCCGCTGGCCGCGGTCGAAAACGGCCCGGCGCTGGCTCTGCGGGATCCCCGGCCCATCGTCTTCCACCAGGATGTGCAGATGGCTGTCGGTGGTCTGGCGCACGGAAACTTCCACAAACTCCAGACAATACTTACAGGCGTTATCAAGAACGTTACCCATCACTTCCATAAAATCGTTCTGCTCGCCGACAAAAGTGATCTCCGGCGAGATGTCGAGCGAGATATTGACCCCTTTGCGCTGATAGACCTTGTTGAGAGCGGAAGTCAGGCTGTCAAGCAGGGGGGCGATCGGGTGTAATTCCCGGCTCAAGAGGGTGCCGCCGCTGCGCATGCTGGCGCGATGCAGGTAATAACCAATCTGCTGCGAGATGCGGCTTATCTGCTCCAGCATCACCGGCTCCGCCTCGTCGACGCTGATCTTCTCGCCGCGCAGCGAGCGCAGTGTACTCTGCATCACCGCCAGCGGCGTTTTCAGACTGTGAGTGAGATCGGTGAGGGTAGTGCGGTATTTGTCATAGCGTTCGCGCTCGCTGCGAACCAGGCGGTTGAGGTTGCTGACCAGCCGGGTCAGCTCGCGAGTGGTGTTGGGATTGAGCTTTTCGCGGTGATGTTCCTCCAGTTCGCGCACCTCTTTGGCCAGCGACTCAATGGGCCGCAGACTCCACCAGGCGGCGACCCACAGCAGGGGGATCACCAGCAGCAGGTTGGCGGCCAGCACATAGACAAACCAGCTCCACACCATATAGCTGCGCTTGAGCTCCACCGGAATGGTGTCGACCACCACAATGCTGAGCTGAGGCATTTTGCTGGTGGCCGGGTAGAGGTTGATCGCCACCGAGTGGGTCATCTCAGAGTCGTCGCCCTGTTCGCGGATAGCGTCCAGCTGTTCCTGAATCTCATGGTTATTGCGCAACAGCATACTGCTGCTGTCGACATCGGCTTCAATCTCATGGAAGCCATTGCGTTTCAGCCATTCCGGTTGAATGCGTTTCGCCAGCCAGGGAACATCACGCTGCGCCCACAGCAGTTTGCCCTGCTCATCGTAGATAAGGGTCACCGTCGGGCTTTCCATATTCAGGTTTTCCGGGATGTCGACGTCAATAGCGCCGTTTTCCCATCTCGCCAGCATATAAAAGAGATTGCTCTCGCCGCGCAGCAGGCGAAAGGTGGTTTTATCGAAGCTAACGCTATAGCCCACCAGGGCCACCATGCCGTAGGCCAGGGAGAGCACCAGCACCACCCCGGCGGTCGCCAGCAGGAAGCGAACCCGTAATGACAGCGGGAAGATATGCCGCAACAGTCCCTTCATCAGCGCAGTTCGAACAGATAGCCCTGGCCGCGCACCGTGGTGATGACGTCCTGTGGGTATTCAGCCTGAATTTTCTTGCGCAGCCGACCCATCAGCACGTCGATGGTGTGGCTTTCTCGCAGTTCGGCATCCGGGTAAAGCTGGAGCATCAGCGAATCTTTGCTGACCACTTTGCCGCGGTTACGGATCAGGGTTTCCATAATGGTGTATTCAAAGGCGGTCAGCTTGATCGGCTGGTCATTCACCGACAGCTCGCGCCGGGAGAGGTCGACCTGGAACGGCGGCAGGGAGATCACCTGCGAGGCCAGGCCGCTGTTACGGCGCAGCAGCGCCTGCATGCGGGCGGCAACCTCTTCAATATGGAAAGGCTTGGTGACGTAATCATCCGCCCCGGCGCTCAGCACTTCCACTTTATCCTGCCATCCTTCGCGGGCGGTCAGCACCAGCACCGGCAGCGACACGTCGTGGCTGCGCCAGCGGCGGATCAGTGATAAACCGTCTTCATCCGGCAGGCCGAGATCGACGATGGCGATATCCGGGAGATGTTCGCCCAGATAGTAGTCCGCTTCCCTGGCATCTTCCGCCGCATCGACCTGATGGCCCAGCTCCTGCAGCTGAACTTTGAGGTGGTGACGCAGCAGGGCATTATCCTCAACCACGAGTACGCGCATGGCTGTTCTCCCTAGCATTTTCGATAGTAGTCTGACGCTCATTATATACGCAAAATATAAACGGCTGTTAAATAAAGCTTTTTATAAAAAGGGCCCCTGGTGCCCCGGGCTGGCCAGCATTCGGCGGCGCCCTTTGCGCATACTGCATGGAACTCCTTCATTCTATGCGTAATTTCAGTAAACGCCCAGCGGCAGGATGCGAACGGCGAGCGGGTTGGTGATGTTAATTTTTTGTGTAATAGTGCTGGAATCACCCCTCAAGAACGTCGCAGGTTATCCATTATGTCTCAGCAGCAGAGCACGGACTGGGTCAGGCTGGCGCAATCGCCCAGCCGGACGGAACGCATCGAAGCCTTCTTCGGCGGCCACGGCTATGAGCCGCACCGGCATGATACCTACGCCATCGGCCAGACGATCGCCGGCGTGCAGAGCTTTCACTATCGCGGCGGACTCCAGCACAGCCTGCCCGGCGGAACGATGGTGCTTCATCCGGACGAAATACACGATGGCGAGGCGGGCACCGAGGCGGGGTTTCACTACCGCATGGTTTATATCGAACCGGCGCTGTTCCAGAAGATACTCGGCGGCAGGCCACTACCGTTTATCCCCGACGGCTTGTCGGCGGATCCACGGCTACGTCGCGCCGCGCAGCCGCTGTTGAAAGCGGTCACGGATACCTTCGAGCCGCTGGAGGAAGAGGATGCTCTGTACGACCTGGCGCAGACCCTGGCCGTTGTCGGCGGCCAACGTTCCCGTCGCCAGGCGTTTGATTATCAGGCGGCGGAGAGGGCCCGGGAGTATATTCATGCCTGTTTTATGCAGGATATGACCCTCGACACCCTGTCGCAGGTCAGCGGCCGGGACCGCTGGAGCCTGAGCCGGGATTTCAGAACGCTGTACGGCACCAGCCCGTGGCGTTACGTCATGATGCGTCGGCTCGATTTTTGCCGCCAGCGGATGCGCGCCGGGGAACGTCTGGTGGATATTGCCGCCGACGCGGGCTTTGCCGACCAGAGCCACATGACGCGCCAGTTTATCAGCCGCTTTGGTCTCTCTCCGGGCCGCTGGCTGCGGGCGATCCGCGGCTAGCGCGGTTCAGGTTGCACAATCGTTCAAGCGTGACCGCGGCGAGGCGAACTATGCTGACTGCCTTACCACAAGGAGACAGCCCATGTATCAACTCGTTAATCTTGCTCATAAATTTTCCCTGTTCAGCGAACAATGGCAGCCCAAAGTGGTGGCTGAAATGAACGACTATCAGTTCAAGGTCGTGCGCATCGCCGGCGACTTTATCTGGCACAGCCACCCGGAAACCGATGAGACATTGATGGTGGTGGAGGGGGTATTGCGCGTGGACTTCCGCGACGGGCATGTGCTGGTGAAGGCCGGGGAGATGATCGTCGTGCCGCGCGGGGTGGAACATAAGACCTCGGCGGAGACGGAAGCGAAGCTGATGCTGATTGAGCCGCGCGGGGTGTTGAATACCGGCCACGAAGGCGGCGAGCGGACGGCGGTGAACGACGTTTGGATCTGATCGCTTTCCGGCGATAAAACGCCCCTCTTTCCGGCGGAAAGAGGGGCAGGGCGATTACTTCAGCTCGTCAACCATGGTGGTTGCCCGACCGATATAGTTGGCCGGGGTCATCGCTTTGAGACGCACTTTTTCCTCTTCCGGCAGGGCGAGGCTGTCAATAAACTGCTTCATCCCTTCCGCGTCCACGCGTTTGCCGCGGGTCAGCTCTTTCAGCTTCTCGTACGGTTTTTCGATACCGTAACGACGCATCACGGTCTGGATCGGCTCAGCCAGTACTTCCCAGTTGTGATCCAGTTCGTCCAGCAGGCGATCCTGGTTCAGCTCCAGCTTGCTGATCCCTTTGAGGGTGGACTGATAGGCGATCAGCGCATAGCCGATGCCCACGCCGAGGTTACGCAGAACGGTGGAGTCGGTCAGGTCGCGCTGCCAGCGGGAAACCGGCAGTTTGCTGGCCAGGTGCTGCATGACCGCATTGGCCAGGCCGAGATTGCCTTCGGAGTTTTCGAAGTCAATTGGGTTCACCTTGTGCGGCATGGTGGAGGAGCCGATTTCCCCGGCGATGGTCTTCTGTTTGAAGTGGTTGAGCGCGATATAGCCCCACACGTCGCGATCGAAGTCGATCAGAATGGTGTTGAAGCGCGCGATGCAGTCAAACAGCTCAGCGATATAGTCATGCGGCTCGATCTGCGTGGTGTACGGGTTCCACTGAATACCCAGCGAGGTAACGAACTCTTCGCTGAACTGATGCCAGTCGACTTCCGGGTAGGCGGCGATGTGGGCGTTGTAGTTACCCACCGCGCCGTTGATTTTACCGAGGATTTCCACCTGGTTCAGCTGACGATACTGCCGCTCCATACGGTAGGCGACGTTCGCCATCTCTTTACCCATGGTGGACGGCGTTGCCGGCTGGCCGTGGGTACGGGAGAGCAGCGGCACATCGCGGTACTGGGTCGCCAGATCTTTTACCGCGTCAATCAGTTTGCGCCAGTAAGGCAGAACCACTTCGTCGCGGGCGGTTTTCAGCATCAGCGCGTGGGAGAGGTTATTGATGTCTTCAGACGTACAGGCGAAGTGAATAAACTCTGATACCGCGTGCAGCTCGGCGACGTCAGCGACTTTCTCTTTCAGGAAATACTCTACCGCTTTCACGTCGTGGTTAGTGGTGCGCTCGATGGTTTTGATGCGCTCCGCGTCTTCAACGCTGAAATCGGCGACGATTTTATCAAGGAAACCGTTTGCGTCGGCAGCAAAAGCAGGAACTTCCTTGATCGCTGCGTGGGCGGCCAGTTTTTGCAGCCAACGTACTTCCACCTGAACGCGGAATTTCAGCAAACCGAATTCGCTGAAGATACCGCGCAGCGCGCTGACTTTATCGCCGTAGCGGCCGTCTACAGGGGAAACGGCGGTCAGTGAGGATAATTCCATAGATCACAACTCCGGGGTTAAATGAGCAAGAATTTGCTTTGCCTGGTTAACCAGACGATTACGGGAAAACATAAGCTGCAGACGTCCGCCGCCCACCTGATGCCAGAGCACCGCGGCGCGAATACCCGCCAGCAGCGCTGAGCGAACTTTCGCCTGCACCTGCGGGCTTTGCAGCACGGCAGGGGAGCCGGTCACCTGAATACGCGGCCCCAGCGGGCTTATCACATCGACATAGATGCCCGCCATGGCGCTGAGCAGCGTTTCGGACTGCAGGTCAAAGTGTTCCAGCTGACGGTGCAGGCCGGCGATGCGGTTGCCGAGCGTGTCCATCGCCCCTTTACTGGCGGCGAGCTTGCGCTCCAGCACCATCAGGCTCAGGGTATAGCGGGTGAGTTCCGCATTGAGGCCCTGACGGCTGCTGGTATTGAGCACCCCGAGCAGCGTTTCAAGGCCGAGGCGAAGATTGGCTTCACTGCCACCGAACACCGCCAGCGTCGACTCAGGATCGAGGTCGATGATGCTGTTCAGCGACACATGCAGGGCATCGCTGTCGCAATGTCCCTGATGCGCCAGTTGCTGAACCAGTCGCGCCGCCTGGCAAACGCCAGCCAGCGCCAGGGTGATGTCATAGTAATTCTTCGCCACACATACTCCTTGTCAGCCGCCAGGGCGGTTCGTCCCGGCGGAAATAACGCGCGTTCAGGACTGCAGAGGCAGTCGTTGTTCAATAATTCCGCCGCCGAGGCACACTTCCCCTAAATAGAACACTGCGGACTGGCCCGGGGTCACCGCCGCGACCGGCTCATCGAAGCGGACTTCGATACGGTCTTCATCCAGCGCGGTAACGGTGCAGGGGATATCGGTCTGGCGATAGCGGGTTTTCACCGTGCAGCGCAGGGTGCCCTGCAGCGGTTCACGGTTTACCCAGTGCAGCTGTTGGGCAATCAGACCGACGGACATCAGGCGCGGGTGGTCATGGCCCTGGGCGACGATAAGAATATTATTCTCAACGTCTTTATCGACCACGTACCATGGATCTTCGCTACCCTCTTTGGTGCCGCCGATACCCAGCCCTTTACGCTGGCCCAGGGTGTGGTACATCAGCCCCTGATGGGTACCGATCTCCTCGCCGTCGACGGTGAGGATTTTGCCCGGCTGCGCCGGCAGATAGCGGCCAAGGAAATCGCGGAATTTACGCTCGCCGATAAAGCAGATGCCGGTGGAATCTTTTTTCTTCGCGGTGATCAGATCCAGCTCTTCGGCGATCTTACGCACCTGCGGTTTTTCCAGCTCACCCACCGGGAACAGGCTCTGGGCAATCTGCTCGTGGCTAAGGGTGTAGAGGAAGTAGCTCTGATCTTTGTTGCCGTCGAGGCCGCGCAGCAGCTGGCTTTTACCGTCGACATCGGCGCGGCGCACATAGTGCCCGGTGGCGATGTAGTCGGCGCCGAGGTCTTCGGCAGCAAACTCGAGGAAGGCTTTAAATTTGATCTCTTTATTGCACAGAATATCCGGGTTCGGCGTGCGGCCGGCTTTGTACTCTTCCAGGAAGAGCTCAAAGACGTTATCCCAATATTCGGCGGCAAAGTTAACGGTGTGCAGTTCAATGCCCAGCTTATCGCAGACCGCTTGCGCATCGGCAAGGTCGGCGGCGGCGGTGCAGTATTCCTCGCCGTCGTCTTCCTCCCAGTTCTTCATGAACAGGCCTTCCACCTTATACCCTTGCTGCAGCAGCAGGTACGCGGAGACCGAGGAGTCGACGCCGCCGGACATGCCGACGATCACTTTTTTCTGGCTTTCTGACATGGAAATACTCGCTACATTGAACTTCGAGGCGGCGTATTCTAGCACGCGCTCACCGTTCATTCACCCCCTGTGAACGGCCAGTTAAATGCGCCAATCAGCGACAGCGGCTGCCGCGGGTCCTGCAGGTAGCAGCGAATGCTTTCGGCAACCAGCGGCGAGCGCAGGTTCGGCGCGTTAAGAATTTCCTCAGCACTGAGCCACAGGCAGCGATCGATATCGCTGTCGTGCGGTTCAGTGGCGCACAGATCGCTAAGTTCGATGGCGAACAGGAAGCGCAGAAACGGGGTGTTATCGGGAGCCAGCCACTGATGCATGCGGATGAAGTGCTGCGGCGTGGCGCGAATGCCGGTCTCTTCCCACAGTTCACGTTCGGCGGCCTGCAGCAGCGTTTCATTGGCCTCGAGATGGCCCGCCGGCTGGTTCCACAGCGCTTTGCCGTTAATGGTTTCTTCGACGATGAGAAATTTATCCTGGGCGTGAACCACGCAGGCAACGGTGACATGAGGTTTAAACATCGCTTTTCCTTTTCAGTTATTCGGCTTTGCGCCAGTCGCCGTTGGCCAGTCCGTCGAGGGTATAGCCGCCCATGGCGTAGCGGATCAGCCGCAGGGTGGGGAAGCCGACGTGGGCGGTCATCCGGCGCACCTGGCGGTTGCGTCCCTCGTAGAGCGTGATTTTCAACCAGCGGGTGGGAATCGATTTGCGCTCACGAATCGGCGGGTTGCGCGGCCACAGCCAGACGGGCTCCTCGACAAGTTCTACGCCGGCAGGCAGGGTGGGGCCGTCGTTAAGGGTGACGCCGTCGCGCAAGGCGGTCAGCGCCTCGGGCGTGGGTTCGCCTTCCACCTGAACATAGTAGATCTTGCCGGTGCGCTTACCCGGCTGGGTCAGCTTCGCCTGCAGCGCGCCGTCGTTGGTCAGCACCAGCAGGCCTTCGCTGTCGCGATCGAGCCGACCTGCGGCGTAAACGCCCGCCACCGGAATAAAATCTTTCAGCGTGCTGCGCCCGGCTTCATCGGTAAATTGCGGCAACACATCATAGGGTTTATTGAACAAGATCACAGTTTTTGGCTGGCGTTCTTTACGTTGTCTGGTGACTTGTTGTGTGCTGAATCGCTCAACGCGATGTTTTCTAAATGAAGTTTTCTGCATGGTATTTTCAGGCTTTATCAATTGCCGCATTATAGCCTAATTACGAATGCCTTTCATGGACGCAAACATTCAGGTAGTATTGACATGCTCATTACAAATTATTAACAAAAAATTGCTCAAACCGATTCGCACTACAGGCAGGAAGGCGACACGGACGCGATAGCTCCGGTTAGCGGGAAGACCCGGTACGCCGAAGCTGGCCGACTCAGCCAACACCAGGCTCGCGTGAAGAGGGAAGAGCAGAACCAGAAGCGCTCGAAGGAGAGGTTAATGGAAAGCAAAGTAGTAGTTCCGGCGGAAGGTCAAAAAATCACCCTGCAAAACGGCAAACTGAACGTCCCTCACAATCCGATTATCCCGTTTATTGAAGGTGACGGTATCGGCGTTGACGTTACCCCAGCGATGCTGAAAGTGGTTGATGCCGCCGTTGAGAAAGCCTATAAGGGCGAGCGTAAAATTTCCTGGATGGAAGTTTACACCGGTGAGAAATCAACCCACGTCTATGGCCAGGACGTCTGGCTGCCAGCTGAAACCCTCGATCTGATTCGTGACTACCGCGTTGCTATCAAAGGTCCTCTGACCACCCCAGTCGGCGGCGGCATTCGTTCTCTGAACGTGGCGCTGCGCCAGGAGCTGGACCTCTACGTCTGCCTGCGTCCGGTACGTTACTACCAGGGCACCCCGAGCCCGGTTAAACACCCGGAACTGACCGACATGGTTATCTTCCGTGAAAACTCAGAAGATATCTATGCGGGTATCGAGTGGAAAGCCGACTCTGCGGAAGCAGACAAAGTGATCAAATTCCTGCGCGATGAGATGGGTGTGAAGAAAATTCGCTTCCCGGAACATTGCGGCATCGGCATCAAGCCGTGCTCTGAAGAAGGCACCAAACGCCTGGTGCGCGCCGCGATTGAATACGCGATCACCAACGATCGTGATTCCGTCACTCTGGTGCACAAAGGCAACATCATGAAGTTCACCGAAGGCGCGTTCAAAGACTGGGGCTACCAGCTGGCTCGCGAAGAGTTCGGCGGCGAGCTGATCGACGGCGGTCCGTGGGTGAAAATCAAGAACCCGAACACCGGCAAAGAGATCGTGGTGAAAGACGTGATCGCCGATGCGTTCCTGCAGCAGATCCTGCTGCGTCCGGCGGAATACGACGTTATCGCCTGTATGAACCTGAACGGCGACTATATCTCTGACGCCCTGGCGGCGCAGGTTGGCGGTATCGGTATCGCCCCGGGCGCCAACATCGGTGACGAGTGCGCGCTGTTCGAAGCGACTCACGGTACTGCGCCGAAGTATGCCGGCCAGGACAAAGTGAACCCGGGCTCCATCATCCTGTCCGCAGAGATGATGCTGCGCCACATGCAGTGGTTCGAAGCCGCAGACCTGATCGTTAAAGGCATGGAAGGCGCTATCGCCGCCAAGACCGTGACCTATGACTTCGAACGTCTGATGGAAGGCGCTAAACTGCTGAAATGTTCAGAGTTTGGCGACGCGATTATCGCGAATATGTAATCCCGTTGGTGGATTAAGTAAAAGCGGGAGCCGATGGGCTCCCGTTTTTTTTCGCCTTCAGACAATTAATCTGCCGGACGCTTGAAGCATTAGGCGATGGCGAATGTCCCGCAGCGCAACGTTCAACAAAGCTATATACCTCATGACAGGGAGAGATCCATTTGCCGTAAGAGCTCGCATGAAAACGGATTGCACGCCAGGCGTCATACTGATGGCCCGACCGGCTTAAACCGGGGCCGTTCGGCGAAAATGTGCTTTAGCCTAAACTCAGGCTATCCGCTCACTTTCAGATTAAACAGCCGGGACAGCGCCGCTTTGCCGCTATCCGTCACTTGTACTTCCCGATATCCCGGCGCGCGCGTTATCCATCCTTTTTGCAGGAACAGCGTCATTAGCGCCGAGCCGGCGTCGCCTCCCAGATGAAAACGTCTTTCGCTCCAGTCGAGACAGGGGCAGCAGGGCTTACGCCGTGGGCGGGCGTTCAGTACTGCGCCAAGGCGTTCAAGCTGGGTTTTACCGGCTGACGTCAGGGCCAGGCCATCTGCCGCCAGCCATTTTTCCCTCAGCATAAATTCATAAATATTGACCGCCAGCTCGCCCGCCAGATGATCGTAGCAGGTCCGGGCGTAGCGAAGATTAACCGGCGTGCTGGGGAGAAGCGTCTTATGCGCTTGCATAGAGACGCCCATCAGGTTTTCCAGCAGCCCGGCAATATGCGAGCCCGCCAGGCGGTAATAGCGGTGGCGCCCCTGCGCGAGACACACCACCAGCCCGTTGCTGAGCAGCCTGGCAAGATGGCCGCTGGTGGTGGAGGCGGACACCTCGGCGACCGTACTGAGTTCGGTTGCCGTCCATGCGCGCCCGTCCATCAGCGCGCAGAGAATACTGACCCTTGACGAGTCAGAGAGGGCGGAGGCCACCATCGCCATAGCGGTTCCCAGCGCCTCCTCTGGCTCACTGTCTTGCTGCGGTTTCAGGAGATTCATTCAGAAAGTATGGCCCATTTTTTGGTCACTTTCGCTGCCCGGGCGTCATCATCGGTAAGGAGAATGAGCCGGTTACGGTGGTCGCTGTACTGTACCAGAATATTAATACCATTATGGGCCAGGGTGTCTGCGATGTCTCCCAGTTCCCCTGGTCGTTCCTGAGGTAACTTTCGTATCAGAGGACGGCATACATTGCTGACCGTAAAGCCGGCCTCGGTCAGCACCCTGCGGGCTTTCTCACCGTCTTCCACCAGAAAATGCGCATGTCCGGCATCAGGCGTGGTGAATACGCCACCGCCTTCGAGCCCCACGCCGTTGTTACCCAGCGCCTTACCCATTGCGCCAAGCGAGCCCGGCGAGTTGCTGAGAATCACGTGAATGTCATACATCTGACTGTGCTCCCCGATCCGATGCGTAATCCCGGAACACGCGGGCTACGCGTATTCTGTAATATGAAAAAATCGATGCTTTGCCTTCGCGCTGGGCAGCCAGATGCCGCTCATTTTGCTGCCAGTTGGCCACCGAGGCTTCATCTTCCCACCAGGATAGCGAGAGGATTTTGCCGGGCGTACTCAGGCTCTGAAAGCGCTCAATGGCAATAAACCCCGGCGTGTCTGAAAGCAAAGGCGTCAGCCCGGCCGCCAGCTGAAGATATCTTTCCTGTGCTTGTGGTAAGGCGTCGGCCTCAAAAAGTACCGCAATCATAAGTCTGCTCCGTGGTGAATTTCCCGGCAGTCTACTGACGGTCAGAGCAGGAAGCTTCGGTGTGCAGCGAAATATGCCTGGCAGGAGATCAACGATTGCAACGGAAATGCTCCCAGGCGTTATTGCGATGGTGAATAAAAAAGAACGCCAGCCATGCGATACGGCAGCCTGAGCGCACAGGGCTGGCTGAGTTTTAGTGAAATCGCGATGTGGGGGGATAAACCCTGACGGCTGCGGCTATCGATGAAAGCGATCGCCGACGGGCAGTACGGGCGGGAAAGCCGTTTTACTGACATGCAGAATATGAACCCGGAAACGCTCGCCCGGACTAGCGAAGCGCCGCCGGGCGATAATCGAAAGAGCACGTTGTCTGCCACCGGTCACGCCTTCAGGCTCCGCGCTCTCCTCGGGCGTGGATTTTTATCTTAGCCGGGAGACCTGCGTCTCGCCTACTGTGCATGGCGGCGCAGGGTGGAGGCGGGGTGGCGCCGCAGCGCCTCTTCGGGACGCACAGGGCGCCGCACCAGTTCGCCGCCGCAGTTCGGGCAATGTCCGTTCAGTCGCGTCGTCATGCAGTCCCGGCAAAAGGTGCACTCGAATGAACAGATAAACGCCTCGGGTGAGTCTGGCGGCAGATCTTTATCACAGCATTCGCAATTCGGACGTAACTCGAGCATCAACTTCTCCTCTGGTGAACGGCTATATCAGCGACGGCGGGCCAAAGCACGCTATGTTTATATCATGCCGCGATCGGTCCGCCGAGAATTTCCTTGCGCGGTAATCGCCTTCTCAGAGGGTCGCCTTCCCGGGCTGCATTCCCGGTACGAGGATCACTTTGCGGCACGCCTCTTCACGTTTCTCAAAGATCTGGTAGCCGCGCGCGGCCTCCTCCAGCGGCATATGGTGAGTGACAATCTCCTCCGGGGTAAGCAGCCCTTGCTCAATAAGCGCCAGCAGATCCGGCAGCCAGGCGTGGACGTGGGTTTGTCCCATCCTGAAGGTCAGTCCTTTATCAAAGGCATCGCCAAACATAAAGCCGTGGATGAAACCGGCGTAAACCCCGGGTACGCTGACGATGCCGCCGCGGCGCACGGCGGCGATGCACTGGCGCAGGGCTTTTCCGCTGCTCCCCTCGATTTTCAGGGTGCTGAGGACGGTTTCCGTAAGGCTACCTTTCGCCTCGAAGCCCACGGCGTCGATCACCGCGTCGACGCCGCGATGGCCCGGCGTGTTATCGATAATCCACTGCGCAGGATCGTCATGGTGGTCAAAGTTTATCGGGATCGCGCCATAGCGTTGTTGCGCGAAATCGAGTCGGTAATCGTTATGATCGATGATAAATATCTGTTCTGCGCCATTGAGCCTGGCGCAGGAGGCGCAGAGCAGGCCTACCGGGCCGGCGCCAAAAATAGCCACGCTACTGCCGGGTTTGACCTCGGCGTTTTTAACCGCCTGCCAGGCGGTGGGCAGAATATCTGACAGAAACAGCACCTTTTCATCGGGTAAGGTGTCTGGCACTTTAAACGGTCCGGTATTGGCTTTGGGGACCCGTACATATTCCGCCTGGCCGCCCGGGATCCCGCCGTACAAATCGCTATAGCCAAACAGCGCCGCCGGTGGCGAAATGCCTTTTCGATTGAGCGTCGCTCCCTGGCCGCTATTGGTGCTTTCGCAGGCGGCATACTGCTGCAAGCGACAAAAGAAGCAGTCTCCGCAGGCGATGACAAACGGGATAACCACCCGGTCGCCTTTGCGGACCGCGGTGACCTCGGAACCGGCTTCCACCACTTCCCCCATAAATTCATGGCCGAAAATATCACCATGGTGCGTGCCGGGGATCTTTCCGCGGTACAGATGCAGATCGGAACCGCAAATCGCTGTCGCGGTGACGCGCAGAATAATATCGTCCGCTGCCTCAAGAGCCGGGTCAGGCATGGTGTCGACGCTGACATGATGCGGGCCGTGATAAGTGAGTGCTTTCATAGAATATTCTCCTCGAGAGAAAGGTTGACAGCATGCGGTTCTTCGGCCTGGTGAACGGCTGCTATCGTCACCGATAAATCATCGTAAAAAATAAAGCGTAGAGTACTAATAATGGAACTGCGTGATATTCCAGGAGCTGAATATATTCCACGCTTCGCTTATTTCCCGGCTGGTCTGTTCGAGTTATTTGCCTATTGCCCGTATGTGTGCCAGTATTAATCGGGCATGATATTCGCTCCATTTTCTTTGCTAGCCGCTTCCCCAGCGGCTTTTTTTATCCGTAACATCAGGGAAAATTCTTAATTTCCGTCTGGCAAAGGGCAATGCTGCCGCTTCGTTATATAACCCAACGGTAGTAATCCTCCGGTATAGATAATTCTTTGCCGCAGAGGTGATCTGCATACATTATTTCCCTGAACACAGTAAGTTAGCGGCAAGGTGCCGTCTGGTTATTTTTCAGGTGTCTTGTAGAATTATTCCGAATTACTGCTAAAAGGTGTCGAAAAAACGGAATAATAATTTGACTAACCAGCATTACCCGCTAGATTTAAATATCGAACGACGAGTGATACGGAATATTTTCGTATCGTACTGACATAACCGATATACATGAGGTGAAATATGGCAGAGCATCGTGGTGGTTCCGGTAATTTTGCTGAAGACCGTGAAAAAGCTTCTGAAGCAGGTCGTAAAGGTGGTCAGCACAGCGGCGGGAACTTTAAAAATGATCCGCAGCGTGCGTCCGAAGCGGGTAAAAAAGGCGGACAGAATAGCCACGGCGGTGGCCGCAAGTCCGATAATTCCTGATTATCCTTTTCCTTGCACCCTGAAGTGAAAGTATCTCCTGCGAGTCTGTCACAGACTCGCAGTTATTTTCTGACTCCAGAAGGTATTTCTATGAATATGAAAAGCATTGAAGATGTATTTATTCACCTGCTCTCAGATACCTACAGCGCAGAGAAACAATTAACCCGCGGGCTGGCTAAACTAGCCAGAGCGGCGTCCAGTGAAAAACTCAGCGCGGCGTTCAATGCTCATCTTGAAGAAACCCAGGGCCAGATCGAACGTATCGACCAGATTATTGAACAGGAATCCAACCTGAAAATCAAACGCATGAAATGCGTGGCCATGGAAGGATTAATCGAAGAAGCTAATGAAGTCGTTGAGAGCACGGAAAAAAATGAGGTACGTGATGCTGCATTAATTGCCGCTGCGCAAAAGGTCGAGCATTACGAAATTGCCAGTTACGGTACTCTGGTCACCCTGGCAGAGCAGTTGGGCTATAAAAAAGCAGCCAAACTGCTTGCCGAAACCCTGGAAGAAGAAAAACAAACCGATGTGAAATTAACCGATCTGGCGGTAGGTAATATTAATAAGAAAGCGGAAAAATAAACTCTCCCTGACACGAGGAAATCACGATGAATCACGTTGAACATTACCATGACTGGCTACGAGATGCGCATGCCATGGAAAAACAGGCAGAGTCCATGCTGGAATCAATGGCTGGCCGTATCGATAATTATCCGGATCTCCGTGCCAGAATCGAACAGCATGTTAACGAGACCAAACGGCAAATTACCGTGCTGGAAGAGATCCTCGACCGCAATGAGATTTCGCGCTCGGTGATTAAAGATTCGATGAGTAAAATGGCGGCTCTCGGCCAGTCCATCGGCGGGATGTTTCCTTCCGATGAAATCGTCAAAGGCTCGATCAGCGGGTACGTTTTCGAGCAGTTTGAAATCGCCTGCTATACCTCTCTGCTGGCGGCCGCTGAAAAAGCGGGCGATACCGCCTCCATCCCAGCCATTGAAGCCATCCTGGCGGAAGAGCGGGAAATGGCCGACTGGCTGATTAAACATATTCCTCAGACCACGGAGCAGTTTCTCCTGCGTTCAGATGCTGACGGCGTAGAAGCGAAAAAATAACCCAGGAGGCAGGCCTATGTTTCGTCATGTGAAACAACTGCAGTATACCGTACGCGTTGCTGAACCGAATCCGGGGCTCGCGAATTTACTGCTCGAACAGTTTGGCGGCCCTCAGGGCGAGCTGGCCGCCGCGTGTCGTTATTTCACCCAGGGATTAAGCGATGACGATCCCGGCCGCAAAGATATGCTGATGGATATCGCGACAGAGGAGTTGAGCCATCTGGAGATCATTGGCACTTTGGTCGGCATGCTGAATAAAGGCGCCAAAGGAGCCCTGGCGGAGGGCACCGAGAGCGAGGCGGAACTCTATCGTTCGCTCACCGCCAACGGCAATGACAGCCATATTACATCCCTGCTGTACGGCGGCGGTACCCCGCTGACCAACTCGGCGGGCGTGCCGTGGACGGCGGCCTACATTGATACTATCGGCGAACCCACCGCCGACCTGCGGTCGAATGTCGCGGCGGAGGCGAGGGCGAAGATCGTCTATGAACGCCTGATCAACGTGACCGACGATCCTGGCGTGAAAGACGCGCTGGCCTTCCTGATGACCCGCGAAGCGGCGCATCAGCTCTCTTTTGAGAAGGCCCTGCAGTCGATTCGCAACAACTATCCACCGGGCAAACTGCCGCCCATTAGCGAGTACGCTAACACCTACTACAATATGTCTGAAGGTGGAGAAGTACGCGGCAGCTGGAACAGTGACAAACACTTCGATTATGTCAAGGATCCACAGCCGGCCGTAGATGGCGGAGATGGCAGTGCTTCTGTCGGCCTGACGCCAGAGCAGGAAGCGCTGTGCAAAGCGATGCTGAAGCGAACGCAGTCTGACCCGCAGGGCGATCCTTTGACCGGCGCCGAACTCGGCGCCGGGAAGCAAAACACTTCATCATCGGCTAAGTGATGTTCGCATGAGCCCCGGCTGCGGCCGGGGCGATTCACAATGATGGGTGTGGAATATGTTTGAATTCGACGCGTTTCATCTGGCCCGATTGCAATTCGCCTTTACCGTATCCTTCCATATCCTCTTTCCGGCCATCACCATCGGCCTTGCCAGCTACCTTGTGGTGCTTGAGGGGATGTGGCTGCGAACCCGGGATAATGTCTGGCGTTCACTCTACAATTTCTGGCTGAAAATCTTTGCCGTCAATTTTGGCATGGGCGTAGTCTCCGGATTAGTCATGTCCTATCAGTTCGGCACCAACTGGAGCGGATTTTCCCAGTTCGCTGGCAGTATTACCGGCCCGCTGCTGCTGTACGAAGTGCTGACCGCCTTCTTCCTTGAAGCGGGATTCCTCGGTGTGATGCTGTTCGGCTGGAATAAAGTGCCGCCAGCGCTGCATTTTTTTACCACCTGCATGGTGGCGCTTGGCACGTTGGTTTCTACCTTCTGGATCCTTGCCTCCAATAGCTGGATGCAGACGCCGCAGGGTTTTATCATCGAAAATGGCCATCTCATCCCGCAGGACTGGCTGGCGATTATCTTTAACCCCTCTTTTCCGTATCGCTTGTTCCATATGGCGATAGCCGCGTTTCTCAGTAGCGCCATGTTCGTCGGGGCGTCTGCCGCGTGGCATCTTCTGCGCGGCAACGACTCGCCGGCCATCCGCAAAATGCTGTCGATGGCGATGTGGATGGCGCTGCTGGTGGCGCCGATCCAGGCGGTGGTGGGGGATATGCATGGTCTTAACACCCTTGAGCATCAGCCGGCGAAGATCGCGGCCATCGAAGGGCACTGGGAAAATCGCCCCGGCGAGGCCACGCCGCTGCTGCTGTTTGGCCTGCCGGACATGGAGCAGGAGCGGACCCGCTATGGTCTGGAGATCCCCGCTCTCGGTAGCCTGATCCTTACCCACAGCCTGCATAAGCAGGTGCCGGCCCTGAAAGACTTCCCGAAAGAGGACCGACCCTATTCGCCCGCCGTCTTCTGGTCGTTTCGCATCATGGTCGGGATGGGCGTGTTGATGATCGCCTTAGGGATCTGCAGCGCCTGGCTGCGCTATCGGCGGCGGCTGTACCACTCGCGTCCCTTCCAGTGGTTTGCGCTCTGTATGGGGCCCGTCGGTCTGATTGCCCTGGTCGCCGGGTGGGTGACCACCGAGATGGGCCGCCAGCCGTGGGTGATATACGGGTTGCTGCGCACGCGGGATGCGGTGTCGTTGCACAGCACCCTGCAGATGGCCATCAGCCTGCTGGTATTTATCGTGGTTTACTGCGCCGTGTTTGGCGTGGGGTATTACTACATTTTCCGGCTTATCAAAAAAGGGCCGCAGCCGGTGACGGAGCTGACCTCGCAAACCGCAGGCACCCCGGCGCGTCCGCTCTCAGCGGCTGAGCCGGTGCGTGATGAGGAGAACGCATCATGAGCATCGATATCTCGGTGATTTGGTTTGTCATCATTGTCTTCGCCACGCTGATGTATATCGTGATGGATGGTTTCGATTTAGGTATTGGGATGCTGTTCAGCGTGGTGCATGATGGCGAAGAGCGCGATGTGATGGTCAACAGCGTCGCCCCCGTCTGGGATGGTAACGAAACCTGGCTGGTGCTCGGCGGGGCAGGGCTGTTCGGCGCCTTTCCGCTGGCCTATGCGGTGATCACCGATGCGCTGGTTATCCCGCTGACGGCGATGCTCATCGGCCTGATTTTTCGCGGCGTGGCCTTTGAATTTCGTTTTAAAGCGGTTCCCTCGCATCGCATCTTCTGGGACTATGCCTTTGCCGGCGGCTCGCTGTTGGCGACCTTCAGCCAGGGGATTGTCGTCGGCGCGTTTATCAACGGCTTTGCGGTGGCTGACCGCCGCTTCGCCGGTTCGACGCTGGACTGGCTTACCCCTTTCAATCTGTTCTGCGGTCTGGGGCTGGTGGTGGCCTATCTGCTGCTGGGCACCACGTGGTTGATTATGAAAAGCGAAGGCGCGCTGCAGCAGCGGATGCGCGAGCTGACCCGCAAGGTACTGCTGGCGCTGATGGCGGTGATCGCGGCGGTCAGCGTCTGGACGCCGTTGGGCTGGCGCTACGTGGCGGAACGCTGGTTTACGCTGCCCAATTTCTTCTGGTTCGTGCCGGTGCCGATTCTGGTGTTGGCTCTGAGCCTGTGGATCTGGCGCCTGAGCGCGCGCCCCGCCAGCCACGCCCGTCCCTTTATCCTGACGCTGGGCCTGATTTTCCTCGGCTTCAGCGGGTTGGGGATCAGCGTCTGGCCGAACATTATCCCACCGCATATCTCTCTCTGGGATGCCGCTGCGCCGCCCTCCAGCCAGGTATTTATGCTGCCGGGGGCGCTGCTCATTATCCCGGTGATCCTGATGTATACCGCCTGGAGCTACTACGTCTTTCGCGGCAAAGTCTCCGGCAGCGAGGGCTATCACTGAGCCTGATTCGCGCCGGTAGGTGAGGATTTGCCGGCGCGTCGCGCCGTCCGGTCAGGGATGACCGAGAGGGATGCGCACAAACCGGTGATCTGCTGCAACGACTCGGGCCGGGTGTTTATGCCTTCGGCGGCTTGATCTTAATAATAAATCGTTCGTTAACCCGGGTGATCCTCGCGCCAATATCGCCAAACTCGGTGGCGATTTTAAAAAAATCGTCCGCGGCGACATCAAAATCGAGTTCAATCTTCGGGTGTTGTCCTGTCGCCAGTAATTCATAGAAATGGTCAAGGCTGCGGGCTTTTTCGCTAGGCATCTTATTTCTCCATGGTAAACCGATCTGCAGGGGTTTTATTGCTTACGGCGCTTTTACGGATTATTCAGCAGGATGACAAACGTGCCTGATATAAAATTATGCAATGACAGTAAGAATGAGGCAGGGCGAGGTTATTCCGTGTTGTTAAACCGCGTGGCGACGCGTTGTCCGCCATACCATGACGGCAGAGACGACCCTGCGGCGCCGGTTGATGATAGACATTTTTTGATGACAAATTAATGACAATAAAATGAATCTGTCCGGGCTCGGGATGGCATCGTGCTAAATAATTTTATTCTGTGGCTGGTAAGGTGGTTGTTAACTACTTTATGGTGATGGAGCGTCTTTTTTAGGGCCAACGGCGAGGGAACAACGATGCAATTACTTGATTTATTCGCAGGCTTATTATGGTTAAGCAGCGTTATCTTCCTGCTGTTTGTTCTTGATGTGATCATCACCCGTTATCTTTATCGTAAATAATCGACAACGACAGCGGCGTTGGGCATAGGGGACGGCGTCGGAGGATGATAATATAACCCGCGGACTGATTCAGAAAGGAATGCGCGGTGGCCGGGAGAATTGATTACGATATTGAAAAATACCAGTTTACCGAAGCCGGTGAGACGCCACGGCTCCGGGAGCAGTGGCGCGAAGTATACCTGGAGTGTCGTCAGCTGCGGGCCGGGGCAGAGGAGCGCCTGCGCATTGCGTTACTGAACGTCGACTATGTCACCAGCTTCGAGCTGCCTTTTCGCCTGCTGCTGGTGCGCGCGCCGCAGCTAATCGCCGATGTTCGCGAGACGTTGCAGCTTAGCCGTAAAGCCGCCGTTTTCAACGGCAAACGTTACGGCTGCGTCTATAGTTTGAAACAGGATTTACAGGCTGTACCGGACGCCTTTCATTACCGCCTGGCAAACCGCATTCGTCGCGTCGATGCAACCGGGCTGACGGCGGCCCCGTACCAGCAGATTGCCCGGGAGATAAAGCCGGCCCGGGAGCGGCTCCGCCAGGCGCTGAACGCCGGCCTGCCGGTCACCGCTCTCGACGCCCTGTTCTGGTTCGGCAGTCAGCGAGTGGCGGCGGACATCGCGCAGTTGCGCCGGTCCGGCATGGCGATTGTCACGACGGAGGTGGAGGTCAGCGACAATTTGTTCAATACCACCCGACGAGTGCCCGTTTACCGCCTGGCCAGCGAGTGAGTCGGCAACCTTTCGCCCAGCCGTTGCCTCTGCAGACAGTTGACCATTGCCCCGTCGAACCAGACGCACAGCCCTCTGGCGACAGGCCGCGGGGCCGGTTCCAGCCATGCGCTGGCGATGAGCATGAGGAGCATTAGCGCCAGTGGAACCATGTATTTTCTTTTCACTGCCCTTTATCCGCTGCGCCTGTTCTGCCAGCAAGGTAGCGGTAAAGTATGACGTTTCGTTGACCGGGGCAGCGTTTTTATTATCGGCAAGCGGTTGCGTTGGGTCAGAGATTATTCATCTTTTGGCATACGAAAGGACGAAAACTGGCGGCTTGTATTTTTGATTTTTATTACACCACGCTTTTTCTTTGCCGCCGGGGAAAAGCGTAATGTGGCTACGACTGGATGCGGCTCGTCATGTAACTGGCTGGTTTGAAACAATATTTTAATTGTTGTCTAAACGCATGCGACAGCGGTGGCTAATTTATATTAATTCACTTTACCGATCAATAAATTATATGTTGATAGTTTTTAGCTATCGAATGTTTCTTATCGATCATTTTAAACTATTTTTGTTGGCGGGAAATATATGACATGCTTTAACCCTTTCTTATTTTTGGTATTTTTTAAATGGTTGAAGAAAACGCGAAAAATACCTCCTATCGCTTCGTACTGGAGCCTGCTATTAGCGATGATGGCAGCTGCCACTCGTGGGAATTGCTCACTAAAGATATTATAGCACCCGCACGAAATAACGCCTCAGCGCCCGCGTTTTCTTTCTCCACGCTTACCGAAAGCGATAAGCTTGCACTATTTACCCGACAAATCGAGTTGCTTTCCGTATTTGATTTTTCCCTGGTCGATAATAAGCCGATCTCGCTCAATATCGATGATTTATTAAGCCATTTTATTCTGACGGACCGCTATCTCTGCGATTTTCTGCGCTCGTGTAAGCATATTGCTTTGGAGATAAATGAGAATTTTCATGAGTTTATCGCCGGCCGCGAGCTGACGGCGCTAAGCACGCTGGCGGCGCTTTGTCCGGTCTGGCTGGATGATTTTGGTCGCGGGCGAACCTCCTTCCCGCTGCTGGAGAGATTCCGCTTCGATTGCGTCAAAGTGGATAAGGATTACTTCTGGGATAAAGAAAACGACCCCGCTTTGCCCGGTCTGTTGCAGTCTATTCATACCCTGACCGGCCATGTGATCGTTGAGGGTATCGAAACCGAAAAGCAAAAACGGTTAATCACTTCTGCCGGGGACATCATAGGTCAGGGCCGCTACTGGAAGGAAGAATATATTTTTCTTTGCGGTTGAGGGGCGACCGGGGGCTGGTTTCGGTTACCTGCTATTCTTTTATTATCCAGTTTTAAATACCCCCTTTGCTACAGATAGTCTTTATTAGCGCAGTGATAAGCGCCTCTCTTTTTTATGAAGGATCATTCCCTGTAAATACCCCCATGCGTAACGCCCCGATCGCCATTTCGACGTAAGCCAGGTGCTGATTTCTGAGCTGCGCGAGCTGGTGAAAAAAGATCTCGCCGCTGCGATCAATTAATCCTGCCTGCGCCATCCGCTCAGGATCGCGCGGCAGGGAAAAATGCCGTCGTTTACCGGCGGCTATTGCTTATTTTGCGCTACCCTGGTTTTTTTCCAGCCGGGCGAAATACTCCGGTGCAAACGGGCGCGGATCGACGTCGGCAAACGGCGCGCGCTCAAAGTGCGATTTCAGCGCCCAGGGAACCGTGCAGTCAAAAATGGTCTTGCAGCTGATGCCATTTCCACGGATCGACGGGCTGTATTCCGGCGTCTGGGACGGATCCAGCTGGTGACCGCGAATGCCGGGGATTGTCGTAATGCTGACGTCCCCCTGCATGCGGGTGGTCATCGCCCACAGGATATCGTCGCTGTCAAAGATGTCGACATCTTCATCAACCAGAATAATATTTTTTAGCTCGGAATAGGTCGCCAGCGCCAGCAGCGCGGCCTGCCCCTGCCGGCCTTCATCGGCGGGTTGACGTTTTTTCACCTGCAGGATCCCGAGGAACTTACCGCCACCCGCGGTGTGGGCGTAGACATTTTGTAAAAAGCCCGGAATGGCGGCCTCGACGGCATTCCAGATACTGGCTTCCGTTGGCAGGCCGGCGAGGGTGGTATGCTCTTCCCCCGGTCCCACCAGGGTCTGCAGAATCGCATTGTTTCGCATGGTCACTGCTTTGACTTTGATTACCGGCAGCGACGGATTAGCGCCGCCGCAGTAGCCAGGAAATTCCGGCATCGCGTGGCCGCTATTGGTGTGCTGATCCTCTCTGACGCGCACGCCAGGCAACAGCTCACCTTCGATAACGATCTCGGCGCGGGCGATGGCTTTCTCCGGGACGCTGACGCCCTGAACCAGCTCCACCGGACGTTGACGCAGCGCGCCGGCGACGCCCAACTCGTTATAGCCGAACGGCGTGGTAGGGGCTTCGAAGCAGGCGCCAATATAGATGGCCGGATCGAGACCCATATTGATGGTTATCGGCAGCGGTTTGCCGGCGGCCTCGGCCTTCTGGCGAAACACTTCGATATGGCGGCCGGCGGCAAGAAACATCGACAGCTCATCCCGGCCCTGGACGCACAAGCGGTGGATGGTGACGTCGGTCAGCGAGGCGTCGTCGGGATCGCTGGCCAGCGCCAGGCCCAGGCAGAAGAAGGGGCCGGCGTCGATAGGGGTGTTGGTGGGCGCCGGAAGCAGGGTGCGCAAATCAAAATCCGGATCGTCGGCCAGAAAGATCTGTTCCTGGCAGGGGGCGCTGCTGGCCGGGACGACCACCGGCGCGACCGGTTTTTTCACCGCCTTACCCACTTCAAGGGCCAGCTGCGAGGCTTCGCAGCCCAGCAGCAGCGCGGCCCGCTGGCGGCTGGCGTGCATACCCACCAGAATGCGCGAGTGTGGATAACCCTTAATATTGTTAAACATCATTGCCGGCCCGATGCGAGTGGGGCGCTTCACGGTGCCGCCCGCGCCGATATGGCGATAAACACCGGCCAGCTCGGCGTTAGGGTCAACCGGATGATCGGTTTCGAGATACTGATTGTCATGCTGTTGCAGCAGCGCGATGGCGTCGCGCAGATCCTGAATCGGTGCGGTCATGATGTTCTCCTTAGCGTATCGATGCGCACAGTATGCTTCGCAGGCTAATGGTTATCAATTGCATCATTTATGCTTTATTGATAAGCTTTTTCTTATCAATTTGTAGGGAGGAGTCCGACCATGTCCTTGCGAGCGTTACGCCATTTTGTGGTCGTTGCCGAAGAGTTGCATATGCACCGGGCGGCGGAGCGGTTACATATCGCCCAGCCCGCCCTCAGTCAGCAGATTAAGCAGCTTGAGCAGCGCCTGGGCGTGGTGCTCTTTTCCCGCGCCAACCGCCGTCTGACTCTGACCGCCGCGGGCGAGGCCTTTTTACACAAGACGCGGCTGGCGCTGGAAATGGCCGATCAGGCGGTGCTGGACGCCCAGCGCACCGCGCGGGGCGAGCAGGGGAGGCTGCATTTGGGGTATGTCTCCAGCGCGATGTACGACAGTAAACTGCCGGGGCTCCTGCGCCGGCTGCGCGCCGACTGGCCGGGGATTGAGCTGTCGCTGGTGCAGGGGGATGTGCAAATGCTCTACGAAGCGCTGTTGGATCTGCGTCTGGATATCGCCATCATCCGCGCGCCGCTGGCCTCGCCGCCGGACGCGCTGGTGGTCAGGCCGTTTGTACGTGAAAAGCTCTGCCTGGCCCTCTATCAACAGCATCCGCTGGCCGGCGTGGGCGCGCTTAATCTGGCCTCATTGCGCACTGACAACTGGATCTCGCTTGACGATCCGCAGGGCACCGGACTGGAGCAGGTTTTTATGGATGCCTGTCGCATCGCGGGCTTTACGCCGCAGGTGGCGCAGCGGATTAACGACGTTACCTCGATGATTAGCCTGGTCTCCGCCGGGGTGGGAGTGGCGTTGGTTCCGCTCTCGGCGCGGGCCTTACGCCTTGATAACGTGGTGTATATCGATCTCCAGGATCGGCTGGCGGAGAGTGAGCTGAGCATGGTTTACCACCGCCATATTCGTTCGGCGGTGGTAAGGAAAGTTATCTCGCTGCTTAATACCGCTGAGCGATAGTCCTGGTTAGCTGGTCTTCAGGCGGCCAAAGCTGACAATCCTTGAGCGGCCCAGCTCTTTCGCCCGGTACAGCGCGGCATCCGCCGCGCGCAGCAGACTATCGCTTTGGGTGTGCTGCGGGTAGCTGGCGATGCCAATCGACACATCCACCTGGCCTATCTCGGTCAGACCATCGCGCAGCGTCATATTGCGCACCTGGGTGTAGATCTCGCTGGCGCACTGGTGCGCCCCAGCTTCGTCAATCCCGGGGAGCAGCACTAAAAACTCCTCGCCCCCGTAGCGGAAAGCCATGCCGATATCGCGCACCGCGCGCTGCACAATGGTCGCAACGCTCTTAATCACCAGATCCCCAGCCTCATGGCCATAGCGATCATTGATGGTTTTAAAATGATCGATGTCGATCATCAGACAGCTCAGCGGAGTATGGGTATGGACCGCCAGCGCCATCTGCGAATGCAGCGCTTCGTCAAGATGATGGCGGTTACGCAGGCCGGTCAGGGAATCGAACAGCGCTTTTTCCAGCAGGGCGCTGCGCAAACGCTGATTGGCCAGCGCCAGGCCCAACGCTTCCGCCATCAGCTCGAGATAGGCCCGGGAAGGAGCGTCACCGGCGGTAACGTTCTGGAAGGTCAGCAGGCCAATGGCTTCGCCCTGGGCGATGAGCGGTACGCAGAGCGACTGGCCGGCGTGCGTCTCCGGCAGATGATAGCAGGTGATATCGGGCTCGCCCTGCACCGGCGGATGGCTGAGTCCCCGCCGTATCGCCCAGCAGTCGTCGGGAGAAAAGGGCGTCGTCTCACCGGCGGGTGACAGCCACTGCGCTACGCAGCGCATCTGCCAGGGGTCGGTATCCAGAACATACAGTTTACCGGGGATCGTCGGGGCGATATTCGGCGCAAACCGCTCCGCCACCTTAATCACATCCTCAATGGTTTCACAGCCCTGCAGCCGCTGAGTCATACGCGCCAGCAGCTCGCGGATCGCCCAGTCGGCGTCGCGCTGCTGCTCCAGCCGCTGACGGGCCAGGCCGTTCTCGCGAAAAATGCGGATCGCCTGGGCCATGTCACCAATCTCATCCACCTGGGTAAAGTGCGGCGTCTCCACCGCATAATCCTGGGAGGCGAGACGCTGGACCACGTCGCTCAGGCGAACCACCGGGTAGAGCACCCGGCGTTTGAGAATGAAGCCGAGGACGAACAAAAACATCAGGGCGGTCAGGCCGACCATGATTTCCGACAGCGTACGCCAGATCCGCGAGCGCTCGGTGGCCTGGTCGATAGCGACGGCGGCGCGATGCTCAAGCATCTGGCGGAAGCGATCGATCTGCGTCTGCATGCGCTCCAGTTCAGTCTCGTACGCGGTGCCGTACAGCACCGCGATGGCCGCTGGCGCATCGCCGCGAGCGACATGCGCCAGGGCCGCCTGCTGTTCATCCTGTAGCTCATTGGCGATCCGCAGGCCATCCTGGAGCAGCGCCAGCTCCTCGCGGCTGGCGCCGTTATCTTTCAGGCCGCCCAGCCGCTGCTCTATGCTCTTGTCGGTCTGCTGCAGCTGCTGATATTGCGTAAGCGTCTCCGGCGAAGGCTTTATCACGTACAGCCGGGCGAGGTCAGACAGCGCCCAGGCGTCGTTTTCCACCTCGTCGGAGAGGGTATCAAAGACCTGGCGCTGCTGTACCGCCTGGCGTTCGACGCGGTCGGCGCTGGAGGCCATGAGCATAGCGCTCCCGGAAGCCAGCGTCAGGCCAACGGTGATCCCGTAAGCCCAGTTAGTGATGGTGGCGATTCTCACCGTGAATTTCCTTGCATGCAGATGAAGCTGTTTTGATTATAGAACTCCGCCCCCGCCACGACGGCGGCCCGCTTCAGAGGCGGCGCTCGCTATGCAGAGGGGCAAGGGTCTGAAGAATGATGGCGTGTAGCGTTTCCGCATGGTGGCGCAAAACGAGGAAGACATCGCTATCCAGAGCGCCATTTATAACATCCGCTTCCATAATCTGTAAGGCTTCCTGCCAGGCCATCCCTTTACGATAAGGGCGATCTTCGGTCAGCGCGGTGAAAATATCGGCGATGGAGATAATCCGGTCGGCGAGGGTCAGGTGCTCCTTTTCGAGATGCAGAGGGTAGCCGCTGCCGTCCATTTTTTCATGATGATTCGAGGCCCAGTTAATGATGTCGCCGAGCTCGCTATAGTCGCTGAGAAGTTCGCCGGTCATGTAGCTGTGCTCCCGCACCTGACTCAGCTCCTCATCATCCAGCTCGCCCTCTTTTTCGAGAATGGAGAGTGGGATATAGACCTTGCCAATATCGTGTAGATAGCCGGCTATCTGTATTTGCTGGCAGGTGGGCTCCGGCAGCTGCATCCAGCGGGCAAGCTGGCGGGCGATTTCCCCCACCATGATGCTATGGGTGGCGGTAAAGCTGCTGTAGGTGTCGACGATTTTGGCAATCAGCAGGCAGACATCCTTCAGACCGTGAATATCCAGATAGCGCGTGTTGATGGGGCCAATAATCTCCAGCAGCCGCTGAATATGGCCGGGGTGAAGGTGCTGCCAGAAGTTCGCATTTTCAGCGACCTCGCACAGGATATCGCAGAGCGGCGGATCGATCTCCCGATGCAAAGCGACGAACTGTTCCACCACCGCCCGCGTGGGCCAGGCGGCAACGTGGCTATCGGCCGGCAGCAGCCGTTCAAAGGCATCAGCGAAATAGACAATGTGCTGTTCGCGGGAGCCCCGGTGGTTCGGGCTAAAATGGTGATCGCGAATAAAGGGAACGATGGGCTGGAAGGTCGCTAATCCCTCCAGCATCGCCACACCCTGGCGCTGATGCGGGTCGTGGATATTATCGATAGCATCCAGCGAATGAATGGTGCGTTTATCCCCCAGCACGCCGATATCGTGCAGCAGCGCGGCGCAAAAAATGGTCTGCTGCCGTTCGTCAGGCAGTCTCAGCCTTTGCGCCAGCGTCAGGGCGATTAAGGCCGTTCGTTGCATATGCCGGTGCAGTTCAGGGTTAATGATCTGGATGACTCTGGTGGTCAGCATCAGGGCCGACTTCAGGGCAATACGCATCTCTGTTCTCCGTTCGCGTGACCTGGCGGGCAAAAATGCTCTCGCCGGTGACGGAAGTGTCGATAATCTGATCGCAATGCGTGTTGTGTGTTGCTGAACAGGTAAATCCGCAGAATGTTTTGGTTCATAGCTCTGCCCGTTTCAGATCCAGTGGTGCACCAGAGTTGGGCGATATCGTCCTAAGAACCTTATTATTGTCTGATAGTTAACCATTTCCCCCCCAGAAAAGAAATGAATTCTGGCAAGCCCTTTGCATTAAGCAAGCGTAAGTTTGATTAATGTCTATGAAGGGAGTGACCTGTATGAATTTTAGAGCATTACTTGCCATTGCGTTATTGACGATGAGCAGCCTGGCGTTTAGCGAGACGCGTCTTCCGCATATTGTTATTTTAGCCACCGGCGGAACGATTGCTGGTTCGGCGGCCAGCAATACCCAAACAACCGGCTATAAAGCCGGGGCGCTTGGGGTGCAGACGCTGATTAACGCCGTGCCGGAAATGAGTAAAATCGCTCACGTCGAGGGCGAGCAGGTGGCGAATATTGGCAGTGAGAATATGACCAGCGATATTATTCTCCAGCTCTCGAAGCGGGTAAATGCGCTATTGGCCCGGGACGATGTCGATGGCGTGGTGATCACCCATGGCACGGACACGCTGGATGAAACCCCGTATTTCCTCAATCTGACGGTGAAAAGCAACAAGCCGGTGGTCTTTACCGCGGCGATGCGCCCGGCGACGGCGATCAGCGCCGACGGGCCGATGAACCTGCTGGAAGCGGTCACGGTCGCCGCCGATCCTGATGCCCGGGGACGCGGGGTTATGGTGGTGCTTAACGACCGCATCGGCGCGGCGCGCTTTGTCACCAAAACTAATGCCACTTCGCTGGATACCTTCCGGGCGCCCGAGGAGGGCTATCTTGGTGTCGTGGTGGGCGGAAAACCCCAGTTCGAGACGCGGGTGGATAAAATTCACACGCTGCGCTCGGTGTTCGATGTGCGTCAGCTGAAGGTTCTGCCGAAGGTGGTGATTATTTATGGTTACCAGGACGATCCGGAGTATATGTACGATGCGGCGATCGCCCATCATGCCGACGGTATTATCTACGCCGGAACCGGGGCGGGGTCGGTGTCGGTACGTAGCGCCGCCGGTATCAAAAAAGCGCAGCAGGCGGGCATCGTGGTGGTGCGAGCCTCCCGTACCGGCAGCGGCGTCGTACCGCCGGATGACAGCCAGCCCGGGCTGGTGGCCGACTCCCTCAACCCGGCAAAAGCGCGTATACTGCTGATGACCGCGCTGACGCAGACTAAAGATCCGCAGCTGATTCAGCAATATTTCCATACCTACTGATCCTCTGCGGCGAGGGCGTTTTTCACACCCTCGCCGTGCTTTCTTCTCAATGACCTGGCTTCCATGCAAATCGATGGCGGATGATTGCCCATCATTCACTCCACCTGTGTTTCCCACGAGGCGTAAAAAAATATTTTTTATTGTCCGGCGGGCACAGTATTTCAATGCACCGCGCTTATTTTAAAAGCAGGTTTAAATAAGTCTATTCTTAATTGTTGTCTTAAAGTCGTTTTAATCTTTTTTATGCTGACGGATTAAAAAAGATGCATTTCGCAGTGGGACGCGTTTAATACTCGCTTTGACAGACTACGATGCATCCCAACGCGGTCAGACCGCCGATCGCGCGGCTCAGCGGACGCCTGCCACCGGCGGCCAGGGCCGCACTGCGGCAGCTTTCGGTTGTTTTCGTTAGTAACGCTGATGATTAGCGTGAAAATGATATGCATGATGAATATATTAAGCGTGGTTCAAGATTTAAGTTTACATTTAGTAACATATGTGCCGCAATTATGTTTTTTTGTCAGCTTGCTGTTTTTTACTTGCCGGAGGGAATTTCAGCGGATTAGTATTGTCGAACTTGCTGTACGTACCGCCTAATGATGATAAATGGATTCTGTTTTCCTTAAGCGTTACCACATAATTAATGTTTACAGGAAAAATCATGGCCTGCGTATTTAATAAACAACTTTTACACCCGCGTAACTGGCTGACCTGGTTCGGGCTCGGCATCCTCTGGTTAATCGTGCAACTGCCTTATCCGCTGCTGCATTTTATCGGCACCAGCGCTGGTCGCCTTTCCCGTCGCTTTCTTAAACGCCGCGAACATATCGCCCGGCGTAATATCGAACTCTGCTTCCCGGACATGTCGCCAGCGGCGCGCGAGACGCTGATCGATCAAAACTTTATGTCGCTGGGAATGGGGCTTATCGAAACCGGCATGGCCTGGTTCTGGAGCGACGAGCGGGTCAAAAAATGGTTTGATGTCGAGGGGTTCGCCAACCTTAATCACGCGCTTAGCGGTGGGAAAGGGGTAATGGTCGTCGGCGTGCACTTTATGTCGCTGGAGCTGGGCGGGCGCGCGATGGGGCTGTGTCGGCCAATGATGGCCACCTACCGGCCGCACAACAGCCCGCTGATGGAGTGGGTGCAAACCCGCGGTCGCCTGCGTTCGAACAAAGCGATGATCGATCGCAACAATCTGACCGGTCTGGTGCATGCCTTGAAATCCGGTGAAGCGGTGTGGTTCGCGCCCGATCAGGATTACGGTCCTAAGGGCAGCGTGTTTGCGCCGTTTTTCTCCGTCCCACAGGCGGCGACCACCAACGGCACCTATGTTCTGTCTCGTTTATCGGGTGCGAAAATGCTGAGTATCAGTATGGTGCGCAAGCTGGATCGCCAGGGCTACAGCCTGCATATTAGCGAAGTAATGAATGATTATCCGGGTGAAGATAAGCAGATCGCTGCCGGCTATATCAACAAGGTGATCGAGCGCGAGATTTTGCGTGCCCCCGAGCAGTATCTGTGGGTGCACCGTCGTTTTAAAACCCGCCCGCTGGGTGAACCTTCCGTCTATTAACCTTCCCGCACAGGCTGCGCTTTCAAAATCCCGACAGTTGGGGTAACGTGAGCCGGATCATGTTTTAGTCGTGCGCGAAGGAGTGCAGAGTGTTCGCTGAGTTTGGTGTTCTGAATTATTTAACCTATCTGGTCGGGGCGGTGTTTATCATCCTCGTTCCTGGCCCTAATACGTTTTTCGTGCTGAAAACGGGCATTGCCCACGGGGTGAAGAAAGGCTATCTGGCGGCGGCGGGCGTCTTTATTGGCGACGCAGTGCTGATGTTTCTGGCCTTCGCCGGGGTGGCGACGCTGATTAAAACCACGCCGGTGTTGTTTAACGTCGTGCGCTACCTCGGGGCAATTTACCTGCTGTGGCTCGGGGGCAAAATGCTCTATGCGGTGCTGACCCAGCGCGACGGCCAGTCCGACGCCAGCGCGGAGCCGGCGAGCGCGATCCTCAAGCGCTCCCTGACCCTGAGCCTGACCAATCCGAAAGCGATTCTGTTCTATGTGTCGTTTTTCGTGCAGTTTATCGATGTCAACGCCAAAACCCCCGGCGTGGCGTTCTTTATCCTGGCGCTGACCCTCGAGGTGATTAGCTTCTGCTATATGAGCTTTTTGATCCTCTCCGGCTCGTTTGTCACCCGCTACGTCAAAACCCGCAAGAAGCTGGCTAAACTTGGCAACAGCCTGATTGGTCTGGTTTTCGTCGGGTTCGCCGCGCGCCTGGCTACCCTGCAGTCCTGATCCCCACGGGCCGGTTACCCGCTGACCGGCCCGCCGTCTCTTATTCTGCCCTGTAACAAAAACCCTTCATTTTTTATTGCATTGGTGTTACATATACAGCCGTTTATCGCTCAGCAAAAAGGAAGCCCCGATGATTCTGCAAAAACTCCTCAGCAATAAAAACTGCAAAAAATACTGTCTGTCGCTCGCGGTGGTGTTTGCTATCGCGCTGGCGGTAGTGGGGCGGGCGACCTTCGGGGGCGTGGTGAGCGAGTACAATATGCCGTACTCAGAGTGGACGACGTCCATGTTCTTCCTGCAGGGGGCGATGGTGACGGTTTACAGCATTGTCTTTACCGCGCTCTTCGCTATCCCCCTCGGCTTTATTTTCCTCGGCGCCGATCGTCAGGATTAAGCGTCAACGGGCGAACCGCGGTTCGCCCTGTCTTATCGGCTTATCAACAGCGTGAAGCATTAGTCGTCGTCATGATAGTGATGATGGTGGTGGTGGCGATGGGGATGATATCCATCGTCAATAATGCATCCCGATAACAGCGTGCACAGCGCAATAATCAACGGTAACACGATCGGTTTTTTCATCCTTACTTCTCCCGCTATTCTTATTCCCCGGGGCCGAGAATGCCGCGGCGGATAACGTGAGTGTAAAGGGTTAACTTATTGATGGGATAGGATAACTCCGCAATATCGCCGCGGCGATCACCACCAGCCAAACTGGGTGCCGGCCACCGCCACGATGGCGACGACCAGCATGATAATGGTGCTTTTTTTCATTATGCCCCACCCGGCGCCGCATAGCCGCCGACAAAAAACCAGCCGAGAAAGACGACGGCGATGATAAAGATCGCCACCGGGAAAAGAATACCCAATTTCATGATTGTGTCCCTGTGCCCACGAATGATGCCCTGCATGATACTGGATATCGCGGTACTTTAGTCAATATGAATGAAATTCTCCTGGCGGCGGGACTTCTTATCCTGGTACATCGCCTCATCGGCAGCGCGTAAGGCCGCTTCAACATCGATACTCTGCGGATCGCAGGTGACCACCCCGAAGCTGGCGCCCTCATAGTCGATACGCTGTTCGCCGAGGAAGTAGACGCCGCACAGAGCCTGACGCAGGGACGTGACATACGCCTGCTGTGCGGCAGGCTGCTGGGCGCTACCGACGATCAAAAACTCATCGCCGCCAAGGCGGCCAACGATATCTTCCCGGCGCGCGACAGCGGTGAGTCGTTTGCCGACCTGCACCAGAAAGCTGTCGCCGCACGGATGGCCGAACCGATCGTTAATGGCTTTGAAACCATCGAGATCGATAAAAATAAGCGAGACCTGCTGCTGCTGGGCGCGGGCGGAGGCAAAGCGTAACGCCAGCTGCTTAAACAGCGCGCGGCGATTGGGAAGCTGGGTGAGCTCATCGGTAGACGAGTGCAGCTCCAGCGCGACGTTTGCCGCCTGCAGCTGTTGCACCAGGGTGTCTTTTTCCACGTAGTGGGAAATGAGCTTCGCGAACAGGCCCATGACCTGTTCGCCTTCGAGGTTATAAGGCTGTTGTTGCCGGCTGGTGGCGCAGAGGGTGCCGAACAGAGAGCCGTCGGCCAGGCGGACGGGAATGCTTAAAAAAGTAGCGATTCCCAGCTCCTGGGCGGCGATGCAGGAGTGCCAGCGGTTGGCAACGTCATTGCTAAACGTACACTGATCCTCAAGGGCGCGTTTGCACAGGGATTCATCCCAGGGGACGGAAAATCCTTCCGGGATCTGCATTTCGCTGCTGTTGTGGGCGAACATGATCTGCTGCCGCTGGGCGTTGGTATCAATGCGGGTGAGGTAGGTGGACTCCATTCGCGTCACCGCCTCCAGCATCTCCAGTAGCTGACGCACCAGGGTTTCCAGGGACTGTTCCGCAGCGAGGGTTTGCGACACCCGGGCAAGAATAAAATCTGACATGAATAATACAGCTCCAGCACGCCAAACGTCACCCCAGCATAATGGGCTGCAAACGGACATCAGCGTCGAATAAACAGTGATATTTTTAAATTTATCACATCTGTCTGGGGAATACTTGTCCACGCGGTGGGAAAAAAAGCCCCGTCGGGGGCGACGGGGAAAAACTCATTGATTATGGAATGATCTGTTCTCTGGTCAGTTCGAGAACAGGGCTACTCTACGGGGGAAAAGTGCAGGCAAGATGGAGAAAACGTGGAGATTCAGGCTAAAATCCCCGGGCATTCAGGAAAGGGAGGAACAATGAAAAAGCTACTGGCTATTCTGCCACTGGTATTAGCCGGCTGTGCCCAGCCGCAGCCCACTGCGCCGACGAAAACCATCGGCATGCCCAACCCCGCGGCGGTATACTGTCAGCAATCCGGCGGCACCCGGGTGCCGGTGCAAACGCCGCAGGGCGTCAGCACCCAGTGCAAACTACCCAGCGGCGAAACCCTCGACGAGTGGGCGCTGTGGCGCCGGGATCATCCGGCTAAATCGTAACCGGCAGGGCCGCCAGCCAGGCGGCCAGCACCCGGGCATGATTCTGCTCGGTGTTCTTCGCAGCGTACAGCAGCGTCAGCGGCTGGCGTTGCGCCAGCGCCGCCAGCCGCAGGCCCGTTTCGCGATGGGCGTCGAGCTCCTGACGATAGCGCTGGCTGAAGTGGGCGAAATCGATCGCCTCGCCGTGAAAGGCTTTGCGCAGCTCAGCGGAAGGCGTTAACTCCTTACACCACTCATCACAGGCCAGCGCCTCTTTTTTAATCCCCCGCGGCCAGAGACGGTCGACCAGCACCCGATAGCCGTCGCTGCTTTCCTGCGGGTCATACACCCGTTTACACTGAATCATCATCCTGCTCCTTCTGTGCCATCCAGGCGAGCAACTGCGGGATTTGCCCGTCGGAAAATACCGTGATGCCGTGGGCGCGGAGTAGGTCGGCGGCCACGCCGGCGCCCGCTTTGCGCCGTCCGCGAAAGGAACCGTCATAGACAAACTGGCTGCCGCAGGTAGGGCTGCCGTCGGTGAGTAACGCTGCCTGACAGCCCGCTTCCCGGGCGGCGCTGAGCGCCAGCCAGGCGGCCAGCTGATAATGTCCGGTGACGTCGCGGCCGTCGCTTTCCACGATCCGCGCCCGTCCGGCAAGCACATCGCCGCCGGTGCCGCCGAGGATCTCCGCCGGCAGTCGGGGCGTAGGCAGACCGGCCGCCAGCTCCGGGCAGTGGATCACCAGCCGCCCCGCCTGCTGCCAGCGGGACAGCGTCGCCGCCAGCTGTGCCTTCTCGCTACCGTTATACCGCACCTGGAATCCCATCAGGCAGGCGCTGACCAAAAGCTTATTTTTCATTCTCTCTCCCTTACGCGCTTTTTCCAGTATACCTCACCCGTCGGCCACGGCGGTGGGGTGAAAATAAGGATTGTGTTCCACAGGCGGGATCGCTATTCTGACGTGCCTTGTGCTGTCCGTCTCGTCCAGACATAAGGAACCTGCTATGAAAACTCCTTTACGCCTCGCCCTTGTCGGCGATTATCACCCCGATATTGTTGCCCATCAGGCCATTCCCCTGGCGATAGACGATGCCGCCGCCGTGCTGGAGCAGCCGGTGAAATATGACTGGCTCGCCACCCCGTCGATCGCCTCCGGCGAGGCGCTGGCCGAGTACGATGCCGTCTGGGTCGTTCCCGGCAGCCCGTATCGTCACCCGGAAGGCGCGTTTACCGCGATCCGCTATGCCCGGGAAAACAGCATTCCTTTCCTCGGCACCTGCGGCGGCTTTCAGCACGCGGTGATTGAATACGCCCGTAACGTGCTCGGCTGGCAGGACGCCGGACATGCGGAAACCGACAGCGAAGGGCGGATGGTGATCGCTCCCCTCAGCTGCTCGCTGGTGGAGACCTCTGCCGTCGTCGAGCTGCGGGCGAATACGCTGATTGCCCGCGCCTATGGCCGGGAGAGCATTGAAGAGGGCTACCACTGCCGGTACGGCGTGAGCAGCGCGTTTGCGGCGGAGCTGGAGCAGGGCGATCTGCGCGTCACCGGCTGGGATGAAGAGGGTGAGATCCGCGCCGTCGAGCTGGTGACGCACCCGTTTTTTGTCGCCACCTTGTTCCAGCATGAGCGTCACGCGCTGGACGGGCGTCCCGCGCCGCTGGTGCAGGCGTTTCTCCGCGCCGCGGCACAATAATTCCACCGGCAGCGGGCGCTGCCGGTCATCTTCAGGGGTGAATTTCCCGGTCACGTCCGGCGAGCGCGCCGCAGACCGCCATCACCAGCGAAATCAGCGCCACCGCCAGCAGCGGAATATGCCAGTCGCCATTGGCATCATGGATCCTGCCCATCAGCGGCGGCCCGCAGGCGGCCAGCAGATAGCCGACGCTCTGCGCCATCCCTGACAGCGCCGCGGCCTGATGCGCCGAGCTGGCGCGCAGGCCGATAAACGTCAGGCCGAGGATCATGGTGGCTCCGGAGCCAAAGCCGAACAGCAGCGTCCAGCCGATCGCCAGCTCAGGCAACAGCCACAGCCCGGCGGCGCTGATGGCGCACATCAGGGCGACCAGCACCGCGATCCCGCGCTGGTCGCGCAGCCGATGCAGGATCAGCGGTATCGCCAGGCCGGGCGCGGCGGTCGCCAGCTGCAGCAGGCCATGCAGCGAGCCGGCCTGCGCTTCGCTATAGCCCATACTCTGCAGAATCGACGGCAGCCAGCCGATAATCACGTAATAGACCAGCGAGTTGATGCCGAGGAACAGCGTCACCTGCCAGGCCAGCGCCGACCGCCAGATCCCCCGGTTATGCATAGCGCCTGAGCCGGTCAATGGCGTCTCCGCCCGGCGCCGGGACTGCGGCAGCCAGCTGAGGAGCGCCAGTAGCGGGAAGACCATCAGCAGCAGCAGCGCCCCGCGCCAGCCGAATCCGGCCATCGCCACGGGGACCACCAGCGCCGAACCAAGCGCCGCCGCGCCGCCCATCGTCAGGGAATAGGCGCCGGTCATCCGCGCGACATGCTGCGAGAAATCCCGTTTAATCAGCCCGGGCAGCAGCACGTTACCCAGCGCAATGCCGCAGCCGATCACCGCCGTGCCGATAAACAGCAGCGCAGCGGAGGGCAGGGAGCGCAGGGCAATGCCGGCGCAGATCAGCAGCATCGCCAGCAGCAGACTGCGTTCCATGCCGAACCGGCGGGCAACCCCTGCCGCCAGCGGCGAGACAAGGCCAAAGGCCAGCAGCGGCAGGGTAGTGAGCAGCCCGGTCTGCGCGGTGGTCAGGCCATAGTCGCTACGAATCGCGTCCAGCAGCGGCGCCGCGCCGGTAAAGACCACGCGCAGGGTGGTGGCGATGAGCAGGATACCGGCAATCAGCAGCGCGGGGCGGCGGCCGGTAGAGGAGATCACAGAAGACATATCATTCTCAAAGTAACTAACGAGGGGGGTTACGATAGCGGCTTTGTCCCTCGTTTAAATCAAGCTAAAATGACAGATTATCGCTAATATCGGACAATATGATGATTGGACTGGGGCTGGATGGCTATGAACCGGACAGTGGCCACGAATCGGCCATTGCCTTTCGTATCCGGGTGGTGGAGGCGGAGCAGTATATTCCGGCGCATTCCCACCGTAAGGGGCAGCTGATCCTTGCCCTGCACGGCGCCTTGACCTGCGAGGTGGAGAACGCAATGTGGATGGTGCCGCCGCAGTATGCGGTGTGGGTTCCGGGGCAGCTGTCCCACAGTAACCGCGCTACCCCCGGCGCCCAGGTATGCTTCCTGTTCATCGAGCCGGGCGCCGCGCCGATGCCGGATCGCTGCTGTACGCTAAAGATTTCCCCGCTGGTGCGAGAGCTGATCCTTACTCTGGCGGAGCGCGGCGGAGAGTCCCTGGCTGCCCCCGCCACGGCCCGGCTGGTGCAGGTTCTGTTTGATGAGCTGCCCCGCCAGCCGCAGGAGCACCTGCAGCTGCCGGTATCAAACCACCCGAAAATTCGTCAAATGGTGACGATGATGGCTGAGGATCCGGCGCGCTGGCAGACCCTGAGCCAGTGGGCGGCGGTGTTTGCGATGAGCGAGCGGAATCTGGCCCGCCTGGTAGTGCGCGAAACGGGGCTGAGCTTTCGCCGCTGGCGCCATCAGCTGCAGCTGATCCTCGCGCTGCAGCTGCTGATCCGCGGGCAGACGGTGCAGCAGACGGCTCAGGCGCTGGGCTACGATTCCACCACCGCCTTCATCACCATGTTTAAAAAAGGGCTCGGGCAGACACCGGGCCGCTATCACGGTAGCCTGGCTACGACTTCCCAATAAACAATGAGATGATCCCGGCGGCAATCAGCGGCCCGACCGGGACGCCGCGAAACAGGGCGACGCCGAGTACTGTACCGACCAGCAGCCCGGCCACCAGATGCGGCTGGGAGCCCATCAGGGAGACGCCGCGCCCGCCGAGCCACGAAACAAACACCCCGACCGCAATCGCCAGCAGCGATTTCCAGTTCATAAAGGAGTGGATCAGCGTCGAGGGCGGCAGCGTGCCGCTGGCGATAGGCGCCATCACGCCGATGGTCAGAATAATGATCCCGACGGTCAGTCCCTGTTTCTCAACCCAGGGAAAGAAGGCGTTCAGCGGCGTGACGCGCACGATAATCAGCACGAGGATGGAGATCGCCACGGTGGTGTTATGACTGATAAAGCCGAGCGCCGCCAGACCCAGCAGGATCAACAGGGTGGTATCAAACATGTACAGAGGTCCTTGCCAAAATAAGAATGCCAAAAATATCCCGCTTACTCTACGCATCGTGGCGTGAATAAACAGGATTTTTACGCCATGCGGCGGAAATCTGGGCGGATGCCCGGTTAGCTAAGACGGCGAAAGGTCGCGATCTCTGGTCGGGCGATATGTAAATAGTCTTCGGTGTCGAGAATGATCGACCGGTCCAGGCGCCCGGCGTTAAAGGCGATTTGTGGAAAGCGTTCAAACAGCAGCGGGTCCGCCACCAGCCGCAGCGCCGGATGGAAACTGAAGGGGGGAATGGCGCCGAACACGCAGGCGGTGAGGGCATCCACCTCCGCCGGGCTGGCCAGCGAGGCTTTGCTGCCGCCGATATGCCGGGCCAGGCTGGCGAGATCGGCCTGGCGATCGGCGGCGAGGATCGCCAGCACATGCTGGTTGACGCCGTTTCCTTTCACTTTACAGACTAACGCTTTCGCGCCCTGGCCAAGCGCGGTGCCGCGGATTGCCGAGACGGCTTCGCACTGACCGACCGCCTCGTGCGCCATCACCCGGTAGCGGGCCCGGTGCTCGTCGAGCAGCGCGCACAGCCGCTGGTGGATATTACCTTCTACTGCTTCAAGCATAGCGTCCTCCTGACATCATAAAGCAGCCAGCTTAGCGCTGTTGCGCCGGCCTGCCAACGGTGGGCCGGGAAATTCACCATTCGCTCATTATTACTTCACAGTGCTGTGGTGCAATCCCGCAGGCGCAGATGAGTTTTGTAAATAAAAAAAAGAATGATTTTCATTTTCAATCGAACTTTTTTTATTTCGCTCAGTCTCTATCGGACGACACAGAATATTAATAATTGCCGTAATGAGGTTAGGATGATGCACGATGCAACCATGCAGGGTTCCCCACGCAAGAAATTTAATAAAATAAGGGAGCTCAACAGACGGCGGAATTACTTTACTAAGAAAGTACGTAATGCCCTGCGGGTGGGGGTGGCGAAAGCGCTCTGGGATCGCCGACGCCGTCAGCCGGTAGATTTGTCGTCTGCGAAAACCGTCCTGTTGATGCGCAATGAGGGGGCGGTCGGCGATGTAGTGGTGGATTCCGCGCTGGTGAAATGCCTGCATCAGTCAGGCTATATCGTTGATTTTTTGCTGACGACCTCTAACAGCCAGGTGATGCGTTATAACCCGCGGATCCGCCATATTTATGAAGCTGACCCGGTCACGTCCGCCGATTTTTTGCGTAAATTTAATCATAACGTTCCTCGCGACGTTATTAATGAACTGGCTAATAATAAGTACGATATTATTATTGACCCTTCGCTGTTCGATATTCCCGTGCATCGCCTGCGGCTTTTTCGACAAATAAAAGCCAAATCAGTGCTCGGGTTTAATAAATGGCCATCGATTAAGCACTACTCCCACTCTTTTGATTTTGACTGCCAGCGCTGGCACGTGACGAAAACGTTCGAGCTGATCGCCGATTATCTCCAACTGGACACCCGCGGGCTGGACGCTTACGACCTGGCGGTGCCCGGGCCGATTATGCAGGAGGTGGCGCAGTATCTGGCGTCGCTAAGCGGAAAAGCGGTGGTGATTAATATTTTTGCCGGCCATGCCGACCGCAGTCTCTCGCAGACGCAGCTGGCGGAACTGCTCGACAAACTGCTGGCCCGCCATCCGGGGAACGCGGTTATTCTGCTCGATCACCGGCGCGAGATCCGCATCCCGCTACCGCCGGAGGTGGTGATTAACCCATTTAACACGTTACACCATGCGATGGCGCTGATCGCCCAGGCGGAGCTGATTATCTCCCCGGACACCTCGGTGGTGCACATGGCGGCGGCGTGGAACAAACCGCTGATCGCGGTCTATAAGGACGTTCTGCTTAATAACCGGCTGTGGGCCCCGGGCTATGACAACGCCAGGCAGATCATTGTTAAATGCGGGAAGGTCCATCAGCATCGCGGGCTAGTGGATAGAATTATAGCGGCGCTACCGGAGACGCTGTGAGGCGATGAGGGGAGACAGGTAGGGCTCACCTGCTGGCCGTATGCAAGAGCCAGCAGGTGAGCGAAGGTTGCATTGCCAGTCTGCAACCGCCGCTATTGTACTGCTGCCCGCGGCTCTGCCACATCCGGGAAAGCTCTTAAAGAGGTGGTCGCCGCGACTGACGGGCGGGATCACTCTTCAGTGAGCCACATATCCGCCTCTTCAAACATCTCCTGCACCGTGCGGCTGATCAGCTCTTTTTCATGCTTGCTGGCGTCGGTGTTGATCGCCGGCAGCGTCATCATCGGCTTCACCCGCACTTCCGCCTCCGGGAAAATGCGCTGCATGCGTTTGGTCAGCTCGTTAAGAATGGCCTCTCTGGCGCCCGGCAGCCCGGCAAAATTGCGCTTGTCATAAATCAGTTCCACAAACATCTTCTGTCCTCTGTATGCTGATCGCGGGCGATAGTTTTACTGTATTAATGTACAGTGTCAAGCGAATGCCGCGGCGCTGCGCATCTACCACCTCGCGCGGCGGGCGGGCTGCGCGCAAAAGCAGCAAACGGTTCGCTGGTGCTGAAGAAGACCCCTATTGACATCAAGGAGTTATTTCAGTGCTGGCGATTGATAGCTGGAGCCGATATTGACCGGTAAAATTGGCAAAACTACTGTATATATATTCAGTATTGTGTGGTGGGTTGAAAAATGAACGTTTACACGCCGGTTGAGCTACGTCAGATTGTCTCCTTTCCCTTTTTTGCCGACCTGGTGCAGTGCGGCTTTCCCAGCCCGGCTCAGGACTATGTTGAGAAGCGAATCGACCTCAACGAGCTGCTGGTGCAGCATCCCAGCGCGACCTATTTTGTCAAAGCCGCTGGCGACAGCATGATCGATGCCGGCATTGACGAAGGCGATTTGCTGGTGGTGGACAGCGCGCGTAAAGCGGAGCATGGCGATATCGTGATTGCCGCCGTCGGCGGCGAGTTTACGGTAAAGAAGCTGCAGCTTCTGCCGCGGGTGCAGCTTAACCCGATGAACCCGGCCTATTCACCCATCGTGGTCGGCCGCGAGGAGACGCTCGATATTTTCGGCGTCGTAACCTACATCATCAAGGCGGCGGGCTGATCATGTTCGCGCATTGTGATGTGAACGCCTTCTATGCCAGCTGTCAGACCGCCTTCCGGCCAGACCTGAAGGGGCGGCCGGTGGTGGTGCTGTCGAACAACGACGGCTGCGTGATCGCCCGCTCGGCGGAGGCGAAGCCGTTTGTGAAAATGGGCGAACCCTACTTTAAGCAGAAGGCTGCGTTTCTTCGCCACGGCGTCGTGGCGTTTAGCAGTAATTATGAGCTGTATGCCGACATGTCCAGCCGGGTCATGGCCACCCTGGAAGAGCTCACCCCGCGCTGCGAAATTTACAGTATCGATGAGGCCTTTTGCGATGTCAGCGGTGTGCGTCATTGCAGAGATCTGACCGATTTTGGCCGCGAAATCCGTGCCACGGTGCTGCAGCGTACCCATCTGACGCTGGGCGTTGGCATCGCCCCGACCAAAACCCTGGCGAAGCTGGCCAACCACGCGGCGAAGCAGTGGCCGCGGCAGACGGGCGGGGTAGTGGACTTGTCCTGCCCGCAGCGGCAGCGAAAGCTGATGGCGCTGCTGCCGGTGAGCGAGGTCTGGGGCATCGGGCGGCGGATCGGCAAAAAGCTTGAAGCGATGGGGATCGGCACGGTACTCCAGCTGGCGGAGAGCGATATCCGCTTTATCCGCAAGCACTTCACGGTGGTGCTCGAACGAACGGTACGGGAGCTGCGCGGCGAGCCTTGCCTGGCGCTGGAGGAGTTTGCCCCCGCTAAGCAGGAAATTATCTGCAGCCGCTCGTTCGGGGATCGGATTACGGCCTATGAGGATATGCGCCAGGCGATCTGCAGCTATGCCGCGCGGGCAGCAGAAAAGCTGCGCGGTGAGCATCAGTACTGCCGGTTCGTCTCCGCCTTTGTCAAAACCAGCCCCTTCGCGCTGAATGAACCCTATTACGGCAACAGCGCCTCGCTAAAGCTGCTGACGCCGACCCAGGACTCCCGGGATATTATCGCCGCGGCGACGAGCTGTCTGGATGCCATCTGGAAAGCGGGGCATCGCTATCAGAAGGCCGGCGTGATGCTCGGCGATTTCTACAGCCAGGGCGTCGCCCAGCTGAATCTGTTCGACGAGCTTGCTCCGCGGCACAACAGCGCCAGACTGATGCAGGTTCTCGATCAGCTGAATGCGAAAAACGGCAGGGGGGCGCTCTATTTTGCCGGCCAGGGGATCCAGCAGCAGTGGCAGATGAAGCGAGAGATGCTCTCGCCGCGCTACACCACGCGATACGGCGACCTGCTCCGCGTCAGATAACGCGCGCTATCCCTGCACCGCGGCCGGAAAAACCGCCGCCAGCCAGTCAATAAAGACGCGGAGCCGGGGCGGGACGTGCCGGTGCCGGGCATAGACAACGTGAAAAGGATAGGGGGCCGGGCGCCAGGCGCTGAGGATCTCCACCAGTTCGCCGCTCGCCAGCGCCGGTTTCAGCGAATAGGTAAAGGTCTGCACAATGCCTAAGCCCGCCTCGCCGGCGGCAATATGCGCGTTGCTCTCATTGATGCCGAGATGGGGCTCTGTCTTCAGCTCGGTGCTGACGCCGTGACGCGTAAAGCGAAACGGAAACGCTCTGCCGCTGGCCGGCGACAGATAGCTGATGAGCCGGTGGCCATGATGTAGTTCATCCGGCGAGGCGGGGGTGCCGTAGCGCTGAAGATAGCCCGGGGTGGCGCAGGTGACCAGCGTCGCCTCGCCGATTTTACGGGCGATCAGCGTCGAGTCTTCCATCGGACCGCCGCGGATGGCGCAGTCAATATTGCCGCTGATGAGGTCCGCGGGTTTATCGGCCACCTGCAAATCGATACGGATATCCGGCCAGGAGGTCATAAAGTCCGCCAGCAGCGGGATCAGCACATCGCACGCGGTCGACCCGCCGATGGCGATCCGTAGATGGCCCTTCGGCTTATTGCGGGCGGTATTGAACGACGCGTCGATCTCTTCCAGGTCTTCCAGCAGACAGCGGGCTTTTTCATAGTACTCCCGTCCTTCCGGCGTCACGGTGATACGCCGCGTAGTGCGCTGCAGGAGGGAAACCCCAAGATGCGCCTCCAGTTGCTGAATGGTTTTGCTGAGGGTGGCGTTGGGCATATTCAGCGAGTCCGCGGCGCGGGTAAAGCTGCCGGCTTCGACAACGCGGGTGAAGGCTTTGAGAGCTGAAAACCGGTCCATTATTCGCTTTATCCTGGTTACTGAAGGTCATTATCCACCGAGGGGAAGAGTGTTTTTCAGATTAGGCCATTTTTCCGCCTCGCCGGGACGATTACAGTGCTTTCCATACCCGGCGGGGCGCGTTCGCGAGCCTGGCCTGTTTATACTCTAACCAAGGAGATGCACCATGAGCAAAAAACTTGCGGATAAAGTGGCGTTAGTCACCGGCGGCAGCGCCGGGATTGGCCTGGCGTCGGCGAAAGCGCTGGCGGAGCAGGGCGCGAAGGTGTACATCACCGGCCGCCGTCAGGAGGAGCTGGATGCGGCGGTAAGATTCATCGGGCCCGCCGCCCGCGCGATCCGCGCCGACGCCGCCGTGTTAAGCGACCTTGACGCGGTATTTGCGACCATTGCCGAAGAGTCCGGCCGGCTGGATGTGCTGTTCGCCAATGCCGGCGGCGGAGACATGCTGCCGCTGAGCGCCATCACCGAAGCGCACGTCGACCGGATTTTCGCCACCAACGTGCGCGGGGTGGTGTTCACCGTGCAAAAAGCGCTGCCGCTGCTCGCCGATGGCGCCTCGGTGATTTTGACCGGCTCTACGGCGGCGGTAAAAGGGACGGCTAACTTCAGCATCTATAGCGCCAGTAAGGCCGCGGTACGCAGCCTGGCGCGCTCCTGGGCGCTGGAGGTTAGCGACCGCGGGATCCGCATCAATGTGGTCAGCCCGGGGCCGGTACGTACCCCGGGTCTGGGAGGGCTGGTGGCGGAGGCGGACCGCCAGGGCTTGTTCGATGCTCTGGCGGCCGGCGTACCGCTCGGGCGGCTGGGCGAGCCGGAGGAGATTGGCCGGACGGTGGTATTTTTAGCGTCGGATGAGTCGAGCTTTATTAACGCCGCGGAGATCTATGTCGACGGCGGGCTGGCGCAAATCTAAGCGCCTGCCGTCGCCGCACCGATCTGACCGGGCAGAGGCGCTTTCAGCAGGGCGATCAGCAGCGTACTGCCCACCATGATCCCCGCCGCCAGCCACACCATTCCCGACAGGCCAGCTGAGGCGATCAACTGGCCGCCGACAAACGCCCCGGTGCCGATGGCGGCATTAAAAATGGCCACATAAATGGCTGACGCCGGCTGGGCGACCGCGCCCGCGCTGCGCAGCAGCCAGGTCTGTAAGCCGACGAACACAATCGCGATGCCGGCGCCCCACAGGGCTAACAGTAGCCCGCTAAAACAGAACGGCAGTGGCGCAAGACGGGCGGCGCCAAGGAGCGCCAGCGCGCCCCCGCTCAGCAGCAGCGCAGCGAAAATCAGCCCCTTCAGATGACGATCGATAAGCTTACCCGCGATAACGTTACCCAGCAGCCCGGAAACCCCTGACAGCAGCAGCAGGCCGGAGAGGGCGGTCGCCGGGACTCCCTGCAGATTTATCAGCAGCGGTTCAATGTAGGTGAAGGCGGCAAAGTGAGCGGTAATGATGCAGGCCGTGGCGCCATACAGGCCACCGAGCAGCGGATTGCGGAAGATATCGCGATAAACACGCAGCCTGACGGGGGCAGGGGCGGCCAGCGGGGGCAGCGTCGAGCACAGCACAGCAGCGGCGGCTAGTGACAGCAAGGCCATCGACATAAACGCGAGTCGCCAGCCCGCCAGGGTGGCGATAAAGCTCGCCAGCGGCACCCCCACTACGCTTGCCGCTGACACGCCGCCAAAAATGATCGCCGTGGCCAGCCCCAGCCGGTGCGGCGGCGCCAGCTGCGCGGCGACAATGCCAATTAAGGCCCAGAAGGCGCCATGCGCCAGGGCGCCAATCATGCGGGCGCTCATCAGGGCGAACATCGAATAAGACCGGGTTGCGGCGAGGCAGGAAAACGCGAGGATCAGCATCAGCCCGACCAGCAGCGCCTTGCGGGAAATACGCGCCGGCATTGCGCCGGAAAGCAGAGCCGCCAGGGCGCCTACCCAGCCATAGGCGGTGACGGCGAGGCCCACGCCGGATTCCGTCTGGTGAAAATCCGCCGCCAGGGCGCTGAGCATGCCCACCGGCGCCAGTTCGCTGGTGACGATCGAAAAGGCGCAGATCCCGAGCGCAACGACGGCAGTCCAGACGCGCGCCGGCGCCGGGTGGAGGGGTAAAGCAATCTCTTTCATATCAGGCGTATCCTTAGGAAAGGAGCGTTCCGCGCGGTGCACGAACGTTCAGGTGAGGAGAGAGCAGGCGATCGGATGGCCTGGTTGTCTCCGCGAATGGCGTGCAGTATCATCCCTGCAAAATTGATAAAAAAGAGCAGAAAACGGAGAGCCGTTTTCCATAAATGGAAAAGAGATGACCGCAGAATTTCACTGGGATGATGCTCGCATATTCCTCGCCATCGCCCGGGCGGGAACGCTGAGCGGCGCCGCCGACAAGATGAACATGGGGATTGCCACGGTCTCCCGCCGGCTGGATCGGCTGGAGCAGGCGTTGAACGTTCCGCTCTTCAGCCGCCATCAGAGCGGCTACCGCCTGACCGACGATGGCGAAGCCCTGCTCGCGCGGGCGGAGGCGCTGGAATACGCTGGCCTGGCGTTCGGCGAAGCGGCGCAACTGCAGGGGCATGTCGCCGGGGTTGTTCGCCTGGCCACCTCGGATAACCTGGCCACGCATTTTATTCTGCCCTCCCTGAAAGGGCTCCTGGACCATTATCCCGAGCTGCGGGTGGAGGTGCTGAGCGGCGTGCAGCCGGTGAACCTGCACCGTCGGGATGCCGATCTGGCGATCCGCATGGTCAAGCCTGAGGCCGGGCATCTGACGTTAAAGCGGCTGGGGACGGTGGGGTTTGGCGTCTATGGCGCCGCCGACTGTCTGGTCGGCGCGGACGGCCTGTCGCTGAGCGAGGCGGACTTTGTGGGGTGGCCGGAAACTCACCAGCACCTGCCGGCCGCCCAATGGATCACGCGCACCCTGCGCGGCCGGCCGTGTAAAGTCGAAGCCAATACGCTCGTGGCCCAGGTTTCCGCAGTATCCGCGGGCCTCGGATTGGGCGTCCTGCCGCACTTTATGGCGCGGGCCAGCGGCCTGCAGTGCCTGCAGCCGGAGATCGGCGCGGATCAGACCCTCTGGCTGGTGATGCATTCTGACCTGGCCGGATCCAGACGCGTGCGGGTTCTCGCCGACCATCTCATCGCTCTCTTTGCGGACCATCAAGATCGGCTGGCGATGCCCTGAAGGGGCGCGGCTTGGGCGTGTATCGATAAGACTGCCCGAGGCTGACGAGCCACGATTTTTTCCGCGCCAGCTAACAGTGATACTCGCCGCGCAATATTCGGCCCAATGCTGCCCCGCAGTCGAAAATACTGCAGAGTGAGAGGATATCCCCGTCCGGCAAAATAATTTTGTGTTGTTGCCAGCGCGGCATTGTTGCGCTCCCCCAGAAATGCCTGTCGATGTTAGGGTGAGACGTTTATCACCACAGGAGAACGCAAATGATTGTCAGGACCTGGCACGGCTGTGTGCCATTGCAACATGCTGAGGGGTTTGCCCGCCACCTTGAGCTGACCGGCGTGGAACACGCCCGGGGTATCCCCGGCAACAGAGGCGCGCTGGTGCGCCAGGAAAACCAGGGCGAATGGGCGCATTTCTTTCTTGTCACCTACTGGCAGGATCTCGCGGCGGTCAAAGCCTTCGCTGGCGAAGACTATCACGTCGCGGTCACCTATCCGGACGACGAAGCATTCGAACTCCTCTCCGACCCCTATGTGTTTCAGCATGAAGTCGAGGCCGTGTCGCCGCTGTAGGCTGATGACCGGGCAGGTGGAAGATTGGCCAGCAGCAGGCGGTTGCTGGCTGCGCGAGAGCGACGTCTACCTTGTATGGGCAGCCAGCCGCCGCTGGGTGAACGTGGCATGATGGGAACACTCAGCGCGTGAGGGCCGCGACAATGGAGGCTTCCATTTTCTCCGGCGTCGTGAACGGCGCAAAACGCGTGAGGGGTGTGCCGTCGCGACCGATGAGGAACTTGGTGAAATTCCACTTGATCCGTCCGCCGAGCACGCCGGGCAACGCTTGTTTCAGATAACGAAACAGCGGGTGTGCGGCGGGGCCGTTGACGTCCACTTTCTCAAACATCGGGAAGCTCACGCCGTAGTTAACGTGACAAGTCTGCTCGATTTCATCCGCACCGCCGGGTTCCTGCTTACCAAACTGGTTGCACGGGAAACCAAGCACTACCAGCCCCTGAGCCGCGTACTTTTTGTAGAGCGCTTCCAGGCCAGCGTATTGCGGTGTGAAGCCACAATGGCTGGCCGTATTCACCACCAGAACCACCTTGCCAGCATAGTCAGCCATGGAGAGGGGCTGGCCGCGCAGGCGGGTAGCCGTCAATTGATAAAAAGGGGTCATAGCAGGCTCCTGAGAGTAGAAACAGTTCAACGCTGACGATCGCGCGAATGTTTGAAGCAGATTAGGCAGTTATGATACACAGGGTTAGGGATTTGTACCTGGAGTGTTAAAAAAACGCCAGATGTCATAGAGAAAATCGCGAACAGGAACGGCTGAAAATGATGAAATATGTCTTATCGCTGGTGGTGGTGGCGATACTCGCAGGATGTACCAGCACGCCAAACTTGCCGCCTCGGGATACCATTGTGGCGATGAAACCCACAGAGTCCGGTATTGTCGCCAGCTCAGCGAAATACAGTTACCGCTTTGTCCGTGACGGTGTGCCTCAGGAATATCAGCGTTATAAGACCTTTTATGAACGCTTTCACCAACAGGCTTCCGGCGTGCGGGTTAACTTTGTCGTGGTACAACATGAGGTGACGGCGGAATATCTGGTGGTGATGGATCAGCGCAAACTGGATGCCGGGCAGCATAGCGAGCTGGTGAATCAGTATCATGCGGTGCAAATTGATAACGATCGCCTCGGGGTGTTGTTTAAAGCGACAGGATTTTGGACTGCATCGGACGCGTCAGATCTGGCCGCCGCCTACCAGTTAGCGCACCCCGTTGTGGTATCAATCAATGATAAGACCAAAACGATTAGCTCGCTTGGCGCCGTTGCCCTGGCCCCGTTGTTTCCGTTTTACATGATGTATGGATGTGCCACCGGGCCTTGTGTCTGAGGAAAACAGCCAGCAAGTCACTCGACTCACTGGCTGAGTATTTAATTAAGCTTCACTTTTAGATGACTGCTTGTGAAACAGTTCGCGGAATACCGGGTAGATATCCTCCTGGTCGCGAATATGCTGCATGGCGAAATTATCAAAGGTCGCCTGCAGGTGTTCATACTCGCGCCACAGGGTCTGATGCGCCCGGCGGGTAATTTCGATATAGCTGTAATAACGCACCACCGGCAGAATTTTCTTCGCCAGCAGTTCGTGGCACAGCGGGGAGTCATCGGCCCAGTTGTCGCCATCCGACGCCTGGGCGGCGTAGATGTTCCACTGCGCCGGGTCATAGCGGGCCTGCACTACTTCATCCATCAGCTTCAGGGCGCTGGAGACAATGGTGCCGCCGGTTTCCTGAGAATAGAAGAATTCGTGCTCATCCACCTCTTTTGCCTGGGTATGGTGGCGGATATAGACCACGTCGACGTTTTTATAAGTCCGGCTGAGGAACAGATACAGCAGGATATAAAAGCGCTTGGCCATGTCTTTGGTGGCCTGGTCCATCGAGCCTGAGACGTCCATCAGACAGAACATCACCGCCTGGCTGGAAGGCTCCGGCCGTTTTTCGTAATTTTTGTAGCGTAAATCAAAGGTGTCGATAAACGGCACCCGCTCTATTTTAGCCCGCAGTTCGGCAATCTCTTTGCGCAGGCGCTCCTCCTCCAGCAGCTGCACCGGTTCGCTGCGGCTGATGGCTTCCAGATCCTCCTCCAGGGCGCGCAGTTCACGACGCTTGCCGGCGGTCATCGCCGTACGGCGGGCCAGCGAGTTCTGCAGTGAACGTACCACGCTGATGTTGGCTGGCACCCCATTGGAGGTAAAACCCGCGCGATGGGTTTTAAACTCGTTCAGCTGCCGGTGCTGGTTTTTCTTCAGGTTCGGCAGGGCCAGATCTTCAAATAACAGATCCAGGTATTCATCTTTCGAGATCTGGAAGACAAACTCATCCTTTCCTTCACCATCGGCGCTGGCTTGCCCCTGACCGCTACCGCCACCGCCGCCACCGCCCTGCGGGCGCTCAATGCGGTCGTTTTGCACAAAATGGTCGTTGCCCGGGTGGACGCGGTTGCGCAGGCCGCCGCGACCCTGATGAAACATCGGCTCGTTGATATCGTCCGTCGGGATCGAGACGGATTCTCCGCTCTCAATATCGGTCACCGAGCGCTTGTTGATGGCCTCGGAGATCGACTGTTTAATTTGCGCCTTATAACGGCGCAAAAAGCGCTGGCGGTTGACGGCGCTTTTGTTTTTCCCGTTCAGGCGTCGGTCTATGAACCAGGTCATATGCCCTCCTGTACTGCATTAGCCAACTTTACTTATCATCATTCAGCTGCAGTTGACCCGGCGGCGTGCCGCCGGGTTGGACGCATCAGGACGATTTACGAACCCGCAGGTACCACTCGCACAGCAGGCGAACCTGTTTGCGGGTGTAGCCTTTCTCCATCATGCGGTCGACAAAGTCGTCATGTTTTTTCTGCTCATCGGTTGAGGTTTTGGCATTAAACGAAATGACCGGCAACAGCTCTTCGGTATTGGAGAACATTTTCTTCTCAATAACCGTGCGCAGTTTCTCATAGCTGGTCCAGTTCGGATTACGTCCGCTGTTGTTGGCTCTGGCGCGCAGCACAAAGTTGACGATTTCGTTACGGAAGTCTTTCGGGTTGCTAATCCCGGCTGGCTTCTCAATTTTCTCCAGCTCGGCATTCAACGATTCACGGTCAAACAGCTGCCCGGTGTCCGGATCGCGGTATTCCTGATCCTGGATCCAGAAGTCAGCGTAGGTGACATAGCGATCGAAAATGTTCTGCCCATACTCGGAGTAGGATTCCAGATAAGCGGTCTGGATCTCTTTGCCGATAAACTCGGCGTATTTCGGGATCAGATAGCCTTTGAGGAATTCCAGATAGCGCTCGGCCTGCTCCTGTGGGAACTGTTCGCGCTCAATCTGCTGCTCCAGCACATAGAACAGATGCACCGGGTTAGCGGCCACCTCGACGTGGTCGAAGTTAAATACCCGAGACAGGATCTTAAAGGCAAAGCGGGTGGAGAGCCCGTTCATCCCTTCATCAACCCCGGCGTAATCGCGATACTCCTGATAGGACTTCGCTTTCGGGTCGGTATCTTTCAGACTTTCGCCGTCATAGACCCGCATCTTCGAGTAGATGCTCGAGTTTTCCGGCTCTTTCAGGCGCGACAAAATCGAAAAGCGCGCCAGCGTTTCCAGGGTGCCCGGGGCGCAGGGCGCATGGGTCAGCTCACTGTTGTTGAGCAGTTTTTCATAGATGCGGATCTCTTCGGAGATACGCAGGCAATAAGGCACCTTGACGATATAGACGCGGTCGAGGAAGGCCTCATTGTTCTTGTTATTACGGAAGGTCACCCATTCCGATTCGTTGGAGTGAGCAAGGATGATCCCGTTAAACGGCAGGGCGGAGATCCCTTCGGTGCCGTTATAGTTACCTTCCTGGGTGGCGGTCAGCAGCGGATGCAGCACCTTAATCGGCGCTTTAAACATCTCGACGAACTCCATAATCCCCTGGTTGGCGCGGCACAGCGCACCGGAGTAGCCGTAGGCGTCCGGGTCGTTCTGCGCATAGTGTTCCAGCTTACGGATATCCACCTTACCGACCAGCGCTGAAATATCCTGGTTGTTTTCATCACCCGGTTCGGTTTTGGCGATGGCAACCTGCTCGAGAATCGATGGCCAGACTTTAACCACGCGGAATTTAGTGATATCGCCGCCAAACTCGTGCAGGCGCTTGGCCGCCCACGGCGACATAATGGTGCCGAGATAGCGGGTCGGGATGCCATACTCTTTCTGGAGGATCTGCGCATCTTCCTGCGGATTGAACAGGCACAGCGGGTGATCGTTGACCGGACTGCGTTCGCCGTTGGCGCTCAGCACATAGATGGGCACGCGCTGCATCAGCGCTTTCAGCCGTTCAGCCAGCGACGATTTACCACCGCCCACCGGCCCCAGCAGATAGAGGATCTGTTTCTTCTCTTCCAGCCCCTGGGCGGCATGCTTGAGGTAGGAAACGATCTGCTCAATGGCGTCTTCCATACCGTAAAACTCTTCAAATGCCGGATAGCGTGCGATAACCCGGTTTGAAAAGAGACGGGATAGCCGCGGCTCGAGAGCCGTATCAACCATGACGGGTTCACCAATGGCCATCAACAGACGTTCTGCCGCATTGGCATAGGCACTGCGATCTTGCCGGCAGATGGTAAGAAACTCCTGCAGTGTGAACTCTTCGTCCTTGGCAGCTTCGTAGCGCTGGCGATAGTGATCGAATATATTCATGGCATGCCGTCCTTTCGTATACTATGGGAACATTTTGATTTAATACTTTTAGCGTAGTTCTTCAACGGGATAAAAATTATGCTCCGTCCTATATGTTATGAGCGAGTATCAAGCATTCAGCAAATCGAAGGGGGCGGAGGTCTGGATGACCAACGTTCAGCACTGGAAGGTTACTTAGATAGAAATTCTGACAAATTCAGTAATGATAGAATATTCATTCAAGACAGAGGGGTGAGTGCGTTCAAAAACTCCAATATATCATCGGAGTCACAACTTGGGATATTTTTGCAAGATGTACAAAACCGCAAGTACGGCGAAGGTGACGCACTCATTGTGATGTCGCTTGACCGCATTAGTCGAAGGTCAAGTTGGGCAGAGGACACCATCAGGTTCATAGTGAACAGTGGGATCGAGGTTCACGATATTTCTGCCAGCACTGTGTTACGGAAAGATGATCCTCACTCGAAACTTATCATGGAACTGATACAGATGCGTTCTCACAACGAGTCGCTAATGAAGTCAGTACGAGCAAAGGCTGCATGGGATAGGAAAATCATTGAAGCAGTACAGAACGGTACAGTGATATCAAACAAAATGCCTATGTGGTTGAAGAACGTTGATAACAGGTATCAAGTGATTCAAGAAAAGGCAGATCTGATCATCAGATGCTTCGAGTGGTATAGGGATGGATTCAGTACTGGAGAGATAGTCAAACGTATTGCCGATCCAAAATGGCAGATGGTTACAGTTTCAAGGCTAGTAAGGGATCGTCGGTTGTTGGGTGAACATAAACGTTACAATGACGAGATTATTCATAATGTCTATCCAAAAGTCATAGATGATGATTTGTTTCTCACAGCTAATCGCATGATGGATCGTGTGATGTTGGAGAAGAATAAACCAGCAGAAGACCTGCTACTTGAATCTGATGTAGTGCAAGAGATCTTTCAGCTATATGAAAGTGGGCTTGGATCGGGTGCTATTGTTAAGCGTTTGCCGAAAGGGTGGAGTACTGTAAATGTACTAAGGGTTTTACGTGACAAAAATGTAGTAACGCAGAAGATTATTGATAACTTAACGTTTGAGCGTGTGAATCAAAAATTGTCAATGAATGGTGTAGCTAATCGTATTCGGAAGGATATAACTATTGCACAAGATGATTACATAACTAACTTATTCCCGAAGATCCTTAAGTGCGGTTGTTGTGGTGGTAATATTGCGATTCACTACAATCATGTCAGAACGAAATATGTGATTTGTCGAAATCGAGAAGAAAGGAAGATTTGTGATGCAAAATCTATACAGTATATTAGAATTGAAAAAAATATACTCAAATGTGTGAAGAATGTCGATTTTCAAAAATTAATGATAGAAAGTACTGGCAGTGAAACTTCAGTGCTGGATGGTCTGCGTGAAGAGCTATCATCATTACGCAGAGAAGAAAGTAGTTATAACGATAAAATAAACGAAAGAAAATTAGCAGGTAAAAGAGTAGGTATACATCTCAATGATGGGTTAACGGAGGTGCAGGACAGGATTGAGGAAATAGAAAAAGAAATTATCAGTGCTCAGACTGTAAGAGAGATACCTAAATTTGATTTTGATATGGATGAAGTACTTGATCCAATGAACATAGAGCTTCGGGCGAAAGTGCGAAAACAGCTTAGGTTAGTACTTAAAGCAGTGAAGTACTGGATGTTCGATAAACGTATTTTTATTCAATTGGAATACTTCAATGATGTACTTTCACACATGCTTGTAATTGATAATAAACGTGGCGGTGGAGAAGTAATGTATGAAATGTCCATTGAAGAAAAAAAAGGTGAGCGTATCTATACAGTTCATGAAAATGGTTATGCAGTTTTCATTGCATCAGTAACTATCGGCACAGAATTATGGTCGTTAGCTTTAAGCCGCACACGTACAATTGATAGCGTTGGCAATTACCTAAGCCTCCTTGCTCGTGAAGGTTTTGAGATCTTCGTAAACGAAGATCAAATTGATTGGTTTTAGTGTTGCGGCTTACCGGGGAATTTATCGTTCAGATAAATTAAAAAGAGGGTAGTTTGCCGTTTCTTTCGTTTGCAGCTGATAAAAGTACATCCCTAAATTAGCGACAAGTGCCATGTAACTCTTGAAATATTATAGAGCCTTTATTATGGGAAGCATTGCTGATTTACTTGTTAAAAAGTGAATTTCGACCTCACCAGACGCTCTGTGTGAGGTCTTTTTGTATAAAGGTATACATTTCCCTGCCTGAAGAGGTCAGATGCGTACTGAGCGTTACAGGGGAGTTGTGAAGTTTAACTTAAGAACAAGGAGGGATTTTAGATAAAGCTACGCACCCGGTGGGTTTGAATTTTCCGTATAAGATAAAGCAAATACTTTTTATCACCAACTTATGATAGCGTCAAGACAAAATTTAAATTTCTCGACTTTTTATGCTAAAACCGTACAATAGTTGCATCAAATGTGAATCAACAGTGAGGGCAGACAACATGAGATGACTTTTAATTTAGCCAAAAGGAGGTCTCACTATGACCGTATCAAAACGTGGCCGTGTGCCGCAAACAATCAAAGAAGCCATACAAGAGCAGTTCAGTCGCATGGGGGAAAGCTACTCTGCAAACATCAAGTGGGGGAAATCAGTTAATGCCCATTACTTCAAGGTCATTCGGGAAACGGATCAGCCAGAACCGATTTTTTACACCTTCGCAGTAATTGATAAAGCGATACATTATACATATTTTGACGTGAACACCTTTGAAGCAACTCAGCTATCGTTAGCTTGCTCAGAGGATGCGTTCTTTCAATTCATGTTCAGGTGTGATCTACCGTTAGACTTCGATGCATTTACCGAAATTATGCGTTTGATCTCATCGCATGGATTAGATGTCACTGCCTTTTATAAATAAGACATTATATCAACTCCTATTTTTGTTAGTCGTGATAAATAAGACTGTAAGAATAGGAGGGTTGATTATGACTTGGCTCAGTAATGTACTCATTGAAGTACTCGCAACAATAATTTATATATTTGTACTAATGATCCTCTCCTCGTAATATGGACACGCGCCTAAGCGAGATTCTGATTTTCAAATTGTTCCGGGCTGAGGCCGCCACAGGCACTGTGACGACGCCAGCGATTGTAATCGCACTCAATGTAATTAAATACCATCGTACGCATATCATCGCGACTGATTAGACGCTCACCGTGGATGCACTCTACCTTCAGCGTGTGGAAAAAGCTTTCCGCGCAGGCATTGTCATAGCAGCAGCCTTTTGCACTCATGCTGCCCCGAAGGTCGTGCTGCTTCAACAGGGCCTGATAATCTGCTGAGCAGTACTGACCACCCCGGTCGCTGTGGGCTATAACCCCTTTTGGCCGCTTACGCCGCCACAGCGCCATTTGCAGGGCATCGCATACCAGCCGGGCCGTCATTCGGGATGACATCGACCAGCCAATAACCGCGCGGGACCACAGGTCAATCACCACGGCAAGATACAGCCAGCCCTCATCGGTGCGAATGTAGGTGATGTCCTGCACCCACTTCTGATTCGGTGCGCTGGCGGTGAAATCCTGATTCAGCAGATTATCGAATACCGGCAGATTATGGGGCTTATAACTCACCGGACTGAACTTACGCGCGGCTTTGGCCCTTAGCCCCTGCCGCTTCAGGCTGGCCGCTACCGTTTTGATGTTGTATTTCACCCCCTGTTCGCGCAGCTCATCAGTAATGCGCGGTGCGCCGTAGCGCTGTTTCGCCTGATGAAAGGCCTGACTGACCGCTTTGTCACATTGCCGGCGAAATTGTTGACGCGGGCTTAGCTGCAGGCGACGGATACGCCAGGCATACCAGCCGCTGCGGGCCACGCGCAGCACCCGACACATGGCTTTAATGCTGAACTCAGCCTGATGTTTTTCGATGAAGACATACTTCATTTCAGGCGCTTTGCGAAGTATGTCGCGGCCTTTTGGAGGATAGCCAGCTCCTCGTCACGCTCTGCCAGCTGGCGCTTCAGGCGGGCATTTTCAGCGGCCAGCTCATTTTCCCGTTCGGAAGACGTTTTCTGCTGCTGTAATTTGCTGCGCCAGGTATATAGCTGAGACTCGTAAAGGCTGAGTTCCCGGGCGGCAGCGGCAACGCCGATGCGCTCCGCAAGCTTCAGGGCTTCGCTGCGGAATTCAGGCGAATGCTGTTTACGTGGTTTCTTACTTACGGTTGCTGATTTAGTCATGTGAGATACCTCTGTCTGGGAGTTTACTCACTTAGTCGCGTGTCCACTATTCGCGGGTAGGATCATAATTCCATGTTGGATAGTACTGCATCTTTGTTTTATGGTTTTGGTAGTATTACTGCTACCATTTAAGATTCCAGCTATAAATAGATATGTAATGACAAAAATGAAACACCAAAAATAAGCATGGTATAATATCATTATAACTCCTCCAATAATTTACCCCAATTCCTTGGGGTACTTTTTGTGTGGAAGAAAATCATAAAAGTTTAACAAAAGGACATTGTTATGAAAGAAAAGAAAACGATTAGTGTTGGAGTGAGGTTAAATCCTTCACAAGAAGAAATACTAAAATCACTTATAGAATGTGGTAAGGCTACTACGATTAGTTCAGCCATTCAGTATCTGATACATCAGTATGCGGTTTTAGGTAGCAAGTAAGGGTTTGGTACTTTCACTTTAGAAAAGTACTAACTGTACTTCAGGATGAAGTACTTATGTTCAAGGAAGAATTATGAAGAAGGGAAAAAGAAATGACCTAAAAGGTCAGAGATTGCCACGTATGAAAGAAGCATTACGAGTATGGAATAATTTTCACTCAAGAATACGTAATAACGTCAATTACAGTACTGTTAACATCTGCGATGACTGGTATCTCTTTAGTAACTTTTATTACTGGTATATTGATAATGTCGTTGATGATTGGCACTTGGATAAAGATATATTAGGAAGGAATGAGTACAGCCCAAGTAACTGTATCTTTGTACCGAGAGAAATCAATCAATTGTTTCGGGAAGTACCAACATCTTTATCAACTGGCGTAGTCGTTAATCACAAGGGCTATCAAGCACAAGCTACATTTGATAAGAAAGTACATAAATTTGGAACATACCCAACAGTAGAAGAAGCTCATACAGCTTATGTTGGGCTTTGTTGAATAAATCGAACTTTTGCTGAGTTGAAGGATCAGATCACGCATCCTCCCGACAACACAGACCATTCCGTGGCAAAGCAAAAGTTCAGAATCACCAACTGGTCCACCTACAACAAAGCTCTCATCAACCGTGGCTCCCTCACTTTCTGGCTGGATGATGAGGCGATTCAGGCCTGGTATGAGTCGGCAACGCCTTCATCACGAGGAAGGCCCCAGCGCTATTCTGATCTCGCCATCACCACCGTTCTGGTGATTAAACGCGTATTCCGGCTGACCCTGCGGGCTGCGCAGGGTTTTATTGATTCCATTTTTGCCCTGATGAACGTTCCGTTGCGCTGCCCGGATTACACCAGTGTCAGTAAGCGGGCAAAGTCGGTTAATGTCAGTTTCAAAACGTCCACCCGGGGTGAAATCGCACACCTGGTGATTGATTCCACCGGGCTGAAGGTCTTTGGTGAAGGCGAATGGAAAGTCAGAAAGCACGGCAAAGAGCGCCGTCGTATCTGGCGAAAGTTGCATCTTGCTGTTGACAGCAACACACATGAAGTTGTCTGTGCAGACCTGTCGCTGAATAACGTCACGGACTCAGAAGCCTTCCCGGGCCTTATCCGGCAGACTCACAGAAAAATCAGGGCAGCCGCGGCAGACGGGGCTTACGATACCCGGCTCTGTCACGATGAACTGCGCCGCAAAAAAATCAGCGCGCTTATTCCTCCCCGAAAAGGAGCAGGTTACTGGCCCGGTGAGTACGCAGACCGCAACCGTGCCGTTGCTAATCAGCGGCTGAGCGGAAGCAATGCACGGTGGAAATGGACAACGGAATATAACCGTCGCTCGATAGCGGAAACGGCAATGTACAGAATGAAGCAGTTGTTGGGAGATTCACTGACGCTGCGTGACTACGATGGTCAGGTAGCGGAAGCTATGGCCATGGTGCGAGCGTTGAACAGGATGACAAAGGCCGGGATGCCAGAAAGCGTGCGTATTGCCTGAAAATCCAGCCAGCTACAGGGTCGTTCGCACGAAATCTTATTTATTCAACAAAGCCCCTGAAAACACAACCCGCTACGGGGGAGACTTACCCGAAATCTGATTTATTCAACAAAGCCCTTATGTTGCTGGACGTAAGTCATACATCTATGAGCTATCGCAGAAGTATAAAGCATATCCGAAACTTAGTGCGGTACTATTACAAAAATCAAAATAATAAAATGGCCTGAGTACTGGAAATACTACAGGCCAAAATTAACATCTAACTTAGGAGTATTTATTATGGCAAAAACTTATTCAAGTTTTGATAACAGAAACATAAAAGCACTAATTAGTCAGTACAAGCTATATAAAGATATCCCATGTGAAGATATCAAAAATATAATGAAGGATTCAGTGGCTAAACTGAATGTGAGGGATAAGATTAGTGTATACGATGTGTTTACAGTATTGAGCAATGAAGATGAAATACGAAATGATTTACTATTCAGCACTATCAATGCTATTAAAGTAAATCAGAATAAGAAACAAGTAAAAGAACGTATGATCAGGTACTACGGGGCAGCGATCACGGATGCAGCAAAACGAATCGAGCAGTATATGATGGAGCACCCAGACGCACTACCAGCACCGGCATATGGACAAAGAACACTAACATATAAAGAGGTAGGTAAGCTATTGGACCTACAAAAACAAGGTAACTTTATTGATGACATGATCGAGTACTTAAAGAGCTTGCGTTAATTATGCCTTATTGCGGCATATAACGGCATATATCCATGCCGTAATACGGCAAAAAAAGCTCCTGAAACCCGCGTTTTACCATCAATACGGCAACTAAGTATAGAGATACGAAATCCATTCCATTTCATTCCATGTATTTCTTTCTCTATCAGTATTCAATGAAACTGTGACTTGCGTCACGAATACTACTCGTCGTGAACTCCTCGTAGTATTGGTTAGTAACTTTGCGTTTTTCTCGCTGTACTCGAAAGAACGCCAAAGCCCTTACTCGCTCTCGCTCAGACAGATAATAGTACTGACAAATGAAGTACTCAAAGTGATTTGGCAAGTCTTCGTGAGTACCTACGCGGTCGTAAACTCCCTTGTCGGGGTTATCGGGCTGTTGAAGCCCTTACTGTGTAAACTACTAAATCAGTACTGTCACCAAGGTATTAGTGAGTAACCCGCCAGCCCCGCTGCCACAAGCACACCCTCCGGCCAACCGGGCCTATTGCTTAAGTGAGTCATGACAGTATAACTAATGTAACGGTGCTTAATGAAAGACTCAGATGAGAAGCCCGATTTTATCAGAAACTGTTAGCATATGCGGTATCGACATAATTCCAATGCACTACGATAAACTATACATCAAATAGTTCTCGGAATTTATATGTTCTAATTTTTTCATGGATACTTGTTCCTTGATAATAAGAAGAGAGAGCCTCAGCATAATTTACCTTAAAATGATGCCCAAAGAGTGCAAAATATCTTTCATCATTTATAAATTCAGATAATGCATTTCTTAGGTTAAAAGTCGCATTCGATAAAGACATAATTGTCATTTGATAAACATCAAGCAGTTGATAAATTTCCTTTTCCTTTAATATTGTCACATCCCAGCGTTTTAATGATGAAAATTTAGAATGCGTATCCTGTAATCTCAATCTGTTATTTTCAATTAATACTCGTAACTCATCAAGTGAACTTATTACTTTATTTCTGTCTGCTTGATTGTCAAAGATGTTAGAACGATAGTAGATTTCAGCTTCCGCTAAACTATCTATATAAGAGCTATGGGTGGAAGAAAAAGTATCGATTTCATTAAGTATAGCTTCGGCTTTTTCCATACCTAATGTTCGTGTTTTCTCTGATAACCAATTTTTTGCATTAATAGCCGCATATAATGCAGCTCCAGCCATTATAGCATTGCATAATGTGGATGCCCAATCAGAGACACTACCCCATTCAAAATCGTTATTTCCAGAAAATAAAACTTTAACCAACACCAATATTGTTACCCATAAGAGTACAAGAACAGTGCAAATCAAAGCATTGTTATATTTTTTAAATTTCATTTGTTTAAACTTTCAATTAAGGATTTCTAAGGGCATTCTACCATTTTATGGATGGATTAGTAACTGTTGGTTGAGTGTGATCATTATCACAACTTAATTTAAAATTAAGTACTGCTGAACTTAAATAAGAAATTTCATGGGGTTTTATCTCCCATCTGTGTCCAAATTGATAGTACTATAGGGAATTCTACACAAAAAGTAGGGATTACTGATGGATACAGTAGAAGAACTTAACGGAACATACTTCTATGATGGTTCGTCCAATCTGAGTGCAGGGGAGCTATTCTTCTGGATTATGGTTGATGAAACATTAGATCACTTTGGTATATCAGACATAGCCGCAGTTGCAGGGATCTACCTTGGTTCGAATAGTGTCACGGTAGCAGGTAAGTTAGCAGGAGCAACGCCCGGAACATCCGTAGCATCAATCTATTCCAGAAAATTATTCAGAGGAAAGATGATGCCAGTTAGGATGCCTACATGGATCGGATTCCCCCCTAATGCTAAACGAATTATGACACAGAGGTTGGGTACATTTGTTGGTAGGACTATTCCTCTTGTTGGTTGGGTGATCCTACCCGCGAATAGTGGACACGCGACTAAGTGAGTAAACTCCCAGACAGAGGTATCTCACATGACTAAATCAGCAACCGTAAGTAAGAAACCACGTAAACAGCATTCGCCTGAATTCCGCAGCGAAGCCCTGAAGCTTGCGGAGCGCATCGGCGTTGCCGCTGCCGCCCGGGAACTCAGCCTTTACGAGTCTCAGCTATATACCTGGCGCAGCAAATTACAGCAGCAGAAAACGTCTTCCGAACGGGAAAATGAGCTGGCCGCTGAAAATGCCCGCCTGAAGCGCCAGCTGGCAGAGCGTGACGAGGAGCTGGCTATCCTCCAAAAGGCCGCGACATACTTCGCAAAGCGCCTGAAATGAAGTATGTCTTCATCGAAAAACATCAGGCTGAGTTCAGCATTAAAGCCATGTGTCGGGTGCTGCGCGTGGCCCGCAGCGGCTGGTATGCCTGGCGTATCCGTCGCCTGCAGCTAAGCCCGCGTCAACAATTTCGCCGGCAATGTGACAAAGCGGTCAGTCAGGCCTTTCATCAGGCGAAACAGCGCTACGGCGCACCGCGCATTACTGATGAGCTGCGCGAACAGGGGGTGAAATACAACATCAAAACGGTAGCGGCCAGCCTGAAGCGGCAGGGGCTAAGGGCCAAAGCCGCGCGTAAGTTCAGTCCGGTGAGTTATAAGCCCCATAATCTGCCGGTATTCGATAATCTGCTGAATCAGGATTTCACCGCCAGCGCACCGAATCAGAAGTGGGTGCAGGACATCACCTACATTCGCACCGATGAGGGCTGGCTGTATCTTGCCGTGGTGATTGACCTGTGGTCCCGCGCGGTTATTGGCTGGTCGATGTCATCCCGAATGACGGCCCGGCTGGTATGCGATGCCCTGCAAATGGCGCTGTGGCGGCGTAAGCGGCCAAAAGGGGTTATAGCCCACAGCGACCGGGGTGGTCAGTACTGCTCAGCAGATTATCAGGCCCTGTTGAAGCAGCACGACCTTCGGGGCAGCATGAGTGCAAAAGGCTGCTGCTATGACAATGCCTGCGCGGAAAGCTTTTTCCACACGCTGAAGGTAGAGTGCATCCACGGTGAGCGTCTAATCAGTCGCGATGATATGCGTACGATGGTATTTAATTACATTGAGTGCGATTACAATCGCTGGCGTCGTCACAGTGCCTGTGGCGGCCTCAGCCCGGAACAATTTGAAAATCAGAATCTCGCTTAGGCGCGTGTCCATATTACGAGGAGAGGATCAGGGTTGTACTCGCAGCAGACGTTTCTATAATCAGTTTCAAAGCAGTCAATAAGTACAATACAATCGCCCATCCTTCAGATCGTCTATGGTAGGTACTGAATGAACGATTCAGATAACATAGAGCAGCAGGTCATGAATTGGTATAACGAGAACTGGAATGGGCGTGTTTTTCCATTTTTCAGGAAGCCATCATTGACGCTGGAAACGAGCCTATCAACAGGAAAGTATCCTTGGGCAGATGAAGATGCGATAGAGATACTTGATGATTACTTTACGAAGTTCAATGTTGATCGGAAAAACTTCACATTTGGTAAGTACTGGCCCAATGAAGAAGTAGTACTTCCATTGAATTTTTTACGATCAAAAGATAATAAATGGGAATGGATTGAACCAGAACCATTAACACTGAAAATGCTTGTTGAATCAGCTAAGGCTGGTCGCTGGCTTTACGATTAAAAGGAGTTTTCAATGGCAATCCCAGCACACTTATGGCTTAAAGATGATGGTGGAGCATTAATTAAGGGATCATGCGATGTAATGGATCGCGAGGGAAGTGTAGAAATTATTGGTTTCGGTCATGGTCTACATATTCCTACCGATAATAATACTGGTAAAATTACTGGAACTCGAATCCATGCACCGATGGTATTAGAAAAGGAATTTGATAGCTCTACACCGTATCTCTATAAAGCAGTTGCAACAGGCCAATCACTTAAAAGTGCTGAAATTAAATGGTACAAGATTAATGATGCTGGTCAGGAAGTAGAGTACTTTAATATGCTTCTTGAAGGCGTCAAAGTCGTTGCTGTAACTCCGATAATGTACAATACAAAGACCGTTGAAAAATGTAATCATATGGAGCGTGTAGAATTACGCTACGAAAGAATTACATGGAAGTACTGTGACGGTAATATCCAGTACACAGATGCGTGGAATGAACGAGCTACTGCTTAATTAACAAGGGGGCATCAAATGCCCCCAAGCTTACGATTTTATGTAATTTGGTTTTCTGAAGCTAAAGAATCGTGGTGATTGTTTATCATTGTTCGATATGTCTGCAACAGTTTTATCGCAGTAATATATTGTCGTTCCAGTGCTATATATGATAGCGATAATGTAAGAGATATTTAATGCCATGCTTTGATTCCATATCTGGTGCATGGAAAGTATAAAGCAAGCGTACCATATAACTATAATTAACTTGCTTAGAAATATATTAATCTTAGTGACTGATGGACGTTTGGTTCTATGGTTTTCGAAGAAAAAAAGTTTATAAAGGTTTCCTGTGACATAATATTCAATTTTATCGATTATAAACTCCCAGTTTTCTTGCCAATACTTACTGCCGATATTCACATAACAAAAACATAAAGCAAAAACAGAACCAATGATCGCAAGCGTAGGGGCTAAGAAAGCATAACTGTTATGGGTGAACAAATAACCAAATGCACCTGTTATTACAGTGAAGAATGCGAAGAAGTATGTAGCACGCTTCCAATAGAGATCTATTTCAAACTTTCTTATGTCATGGGCTTTATCAAGTGCCATGGTGATTTTTTTATGATTAATTGAATCTTTGATAATTGGACCTTCGCAGTCGATAAATTCGGCGAAGAAATCCTTATCCTCTGGTCTTATTTCAATTACTTCTTTTTCATTCTCGTCCATAATCTAATCGCTTTAGGATAAAACGGAAGTATACAAAGAATTTATTCGTTCTGTATACTACGAGAAAGTACTCCCCCTTGCTAATGGGTAGGTTTGTTGGGTGCGAGGGGGTAGTACTCAAAACGGCAGTTCTTCTTGTCCACAAAACCAACCATCTTCATGAAGCCTGGCAATTTCATCTTCCCTCACCAGATAAGTTAACCCTTCCAGTACTGAAGTGATCGGGTACTCCATGATCAGGCAGAAGCAATCACGTTGAACTGTACCGAACCAGTACTTCCCTTGTCCATTCTGGAAGAACACACGATCACCCCATGCAAACTTGTCCAGTACTGAACCGTAGTAACAAACCCTGAATTCACGCTCGCCGTGGGTGAAGGTCTGTACCCCTCGAATGATTGCTGGATCGTAGCCATTCTTACTCATTTGATGCTCTCCATAGATGTGCTGTATGGATGTACAGTATCGACTATGTGGTTTTAAAAATCCAGTAGAACACAATCAATCGATAAAACTGTTAAATTATGCATTGAATGATCTATAAAAATGATCAATATTAATGACTTACCGTCAAATGAGGTCATTAAATGAACATCCAGTACTGGTCTGTGCCGATCACTTCTCTCAATGGGCAACTGCTCGGAGTGGAAATCCAGCCACAGATAGAAATACATGGCTGCCGGGTTATTGCTGGGGATGTACTGAAGCGGCAGCTACACCATGAACAGATGAGCGTCATACGCAGGAAAGAAGAGTGGTTCAGGTCAAATGGTCTGCTCTGTGCTGTCAGTACTCCAATACTTCCCACTGAGACGGCAGACTACATAAAGCACTTTGGCTTGCACTGGCTCGATGACGTAGGGAGGCGTGGTACTACGGCTGTCGAATTGTTACACGGTGATTATGAGGTAGTACGGCTAAATAGAAGGTTCAGTGATGAGTTGATCGGCAGCGTCATGTTCCCCGTACTGCTACAGAACATCCATAGATGCTGTGACAAGGTGATCGTACAGGTACAGGATACCAACCATCACCAGTTGCTTAAGGGATGTGGAGTTTGGGCAGTACAGGGCATGTACAAGCCGATCCGCTTCGAGCACTGCGAAAAATTACTATAAGGAAATAACAATGAAAATACTCATCGTCATGTTGGTAGCACTGCTCACAGGTTGTAGTAGTGTACATCACTCATTCATGGATAACGCCTTTGTCGGCAATGTTGATAACAAGGCTGTAGTCGTACTGTTTGACGCTGGCACACGTAACGGGGTGAAGTATTATCGGCCTCAGTTTCAGAGTGATTGCGGTCGCATCTACAATCCAATCTACCAGATGGACAATGGCAGTACGACATGTCTAATACGCGAGGAAAGAATTCAAAAATATAATAATATAGATAATAAAAATCATCAAAGTTAAATTATTAAGTGATTGAGTGTATGTGGCATGATAAAATAATTGCATATGATATACTCATGCCGCTGGTGATAATAACACAGCATGAGGATATATACTTCAACGCACCATTGCTAATGTTCTGGAAATTCGTATGATATCCTTTTCAATATCATCTAAAACAGGTATTGATTTTCTGCTTCGTTCAGCAATTTCTTGCAATATATATCTATTCAAATAGCTGTTGACATTTTTAGGGTCAAGGTTTTCTGGTGTGGGAACAACACAACATTGCCAATAAAAAATCTCATCTTCGAAATGAGTTAGCCATTTTGCGTGATATCTTTCTTTGGATTTTTTCTTATTAAGCACATAAATGCTGGCCGCAGCTATCACATCAGCAATTTGAATACCATGCGTGACTTTAGAATCAGAAAGGATTATCGGCTCAGAGAGTTTGAATGTGATCGGGACTTTTTTATTATTGTAGGTCTCGAACACAATTTCATCATTACCTATCATCTCATTGAATGATTCCTGATGGGTGATTAATGGTTTTGAACTGTCACATATAGCCCTCAATGTACCAAACCTACTACTCATATCGCATAAGAGATTATAAAGAGAAGTAGTTGTCAAATCTAACAACCACTTATCAAACCCAGTTCCCTCAAGACCTTCATATTCCTCTTCAATTATTGAAATGTTATGTTTGGCGAAATCATGAATGTCCATCATAATTTCAGAGTTTTTAGTACCAATAACTGGTTCGATAAAACTATTAACCAATATTTTACCTCGTGAAAAATCTTCAAATCGAGAATGCAATAGTTCAGAATACTCATCCTTAGCTATTAAAGAAAAATACATTATATTAGAGATAAATAGGTGAAATTTAAGGTTGTAAAATATTGAGCTTTTAGCAGCTAATACTGGCTCGAAAATATATTCAAAGAATTTCCCTGAAAGGGCATATTTCTTTTCGTTAACAACCACACGCATACGACCACGGAAATGATTAAGTATCTCATCTACGGCTGGTTGAAGTCTCTTGCTATTAACGAGAGTGCTACCTTTTAGCTCTCCGGCTGCAATCGAGTACTTTTGTATTATGTAATCTACAAACTGTTTACTTTCTTCTTCATCAGTTATGACTGCTGCATAACTAAAAAAAGGCTGGTCTTTAGAAAGTAAGTTATTACCTGTAAACCCTGATTCGTCGAAGTAGACATTTTTTACCAATTTGGATATTCCTTTGTGACGGCAATGTGTATGTGCTTTCGATATTACATTGCAATAATGATAATGTAAAATGAAAAGTAAGTGATTTTAATCAAGTTAATTAAGTGAAGCTAATAATTAAGGTACTCCGTCAGCCTGATTGTCAATGCGAGTTTTCGGCATCGGATGCTTTGAATCGTATGTGACATTTTAGATGTACACAAAACATAGTCCTCCTGATAAATAAGTCAGGAGGACTTTTTTATGCCTAAGACAAGAACAAATAAAATCAACCTGTCAATTTCGTATAGCGAGTTATCACGCCGCTATGGTTATGACGTTTCCGTTATTAGCCGCGATTGGGTGAACAGGGGATTAGACTGTACTAAAACAGAACCTGAAATTTACGAATGGATACGTGAGAATGTCCTTGCTCCATTACGTAATACTGATACGAAAGAACAGATAGAACAAGAAAGATTAAAGAAGTTAAAAGCAGAAGCGGCATTAGCCGAACTTGAACTTGACGAAAAGAATGGTGAAGTAATCAGTACTGCATATATTGAACAAGTACTGACTGAGTATCTCTTTCAGGTAAAAACGGCAATGAGGGCAATCCCTTCTAAAGCATACCTTGAACTATTTGCACAAACAGATGCAAAAGATCTGCGTGATTTATTGAAAACGGAGATAGATAAAACATTATATCAATTAGGTTCAATGGAATTTGAACTACCCACGGATGAAGAAATATTAGAATATGGAAACGAACAAAATAAAACTTACGAGGATATTACAGAAAGTACTACCGACAATACAACCGCCGAAAATCCAGAATACGAGTGAATGGATTAGTAAAGGCGTAGTGAAATTTGTTGATGGCCCGAATATGGGGCTTGACTGGATTCCATTTAGTTTTCAAAAAGAACCAATGGATATTGCCCAACTGAGAAGTACTAAGAAGATTGTACTTCAGTCATGCAGCCAACTTTTGAAAACTACCGTCCTGCAATCAATTGCATTTGGTGCGATGGCGAATGATCCCTGTAACTTCGCATTTGGTAGCAGTTCTGAATCCGAAGTGAAAAAGTTTAAAGATGGTAAATTTCTTCCTGCAATTGAAACCAGTGAGGTACTCAAGCCTTTAGTCACAGATAAAAATGATAAGAATGCAGCAAACAATGCGAAACAGACGCAATTAGTTAACGGTACTTTTATATATTGGCTGAATTTAAACACGCCGGGTAATCTACGCGGGATTACTTGCCGTATGGTGTTACTTTGACGAAGTTAGTAATTGTGAGATTACGGATGAAGGTAATCCAATAAAATTAGCCGAAGCACGTACCAGTACCTTTGGTGATGATTCTCTTGTAGTGGTATCAAGTACTCCACTATATAAAGATGATCTGATTAATGCTGAATATAATCTCAGTGATAAACGTCGGTACTTTGTTACTCATTTTTGCGGTCATGAATATACATTTGAATGGGAGCAGGTTGCTTTCACGTTTAAAACATTAGAGAACGGTAGGGCAATACCTGACAGTACTACAACTCGTTTAATTTGCCCACATTGTCAGGGAGAGGTAGATGAGCATACACGCCATCAGATGATCGATAAAGGTCGATGGATTGCCACCAGTTCAGATGGTGAGCCGGGGGTAGTGGGTTATCAAATCAGCCGTATGTATTCACCATTAAATACAATTACTGAAATGGTCAGTAAATATGCCGATGCTCTTTATAACTTCAATTTACAGACGTTCTATAATAACGAATTGGGATTACCTTATGAGGATGAATATAAGAAAGAATTAGACATTCTTCAACTTGAATCGTTGCGTGAAGATGAATTTAACCTTCATACCATTCCTGAAAGTACTTTAGGCGTTACGATAGCCGTAGACCAGCAATTAGATCGTCTCGAGGCTACGGTACTCGGCTTCGATGAGAAGAACATTTATGTACTTGGTCATGAGTTCTTCTACGGCCACGATTGTACGAAGATTGAAAGCCCGGCATGGAAAGAGTTAGATCAATTCTGTAGGCAGGATTTCAGTACTGTATCATGCCGCATAGTTCCGACACTGGCGGTATTCGTGGATAGTTCGAACGGTAACGCTACTGATACGGTTAAGAAGTTCACAGCTCGTTGGGCTAAATACCATCCCATTAAGGGTAGTAGTTCCACTACTGGCGATTTGTTCAAGCAATCCACACAGGCCGGGTACAAGCTACAGATCCTAAACGTACATGAGCAGAAGAATGCGATACGTAAGCTACTCAATCTCATGCTAACAGAACAGGGGGATCAAGCCCCTGTGCAGTTACGCTTTAGCAGTACTCTCCCTTCTGATTACTTTGAACAACTATCTGCCGAAGAATTAAAACCCACTGGTGGCAAATTAGTATGGCGATTAAAGAAAGGGCAGAAACGTAATGAAGCCCTTGATTGTCTGGTCTATGGAATGATCGCAGTAGTTTATGCACAAAGTAAATTAGGTACTCAACCTTTCAGAAAATTACGCGAACATAAAGCTAAGGCGAACGAAAATACTAAATATAGCAAGGAAGCTATAAATAAAAATGAAGAACCAACACCCACAACGACAAAACCAGCAAAACGCAGGCGTAGTGGCATGGGGAGTAATTGGTTCGGCAAATGATAAGGATATTAAATGGCACTATTATCAGAAAAGATCTATATGGTCAGCAACCCATATGATCTGGCTGTAACATTACCCGCCAGAACAATACTTGTAGTAAGTTTTACTTCATCCGGTCAAAGTATTTCATTCGATAATCTACAGTCTGATACTTCAAGGGAATTTACTCTAACGTTAGAAATTGATACAGCAAGTGAAACACTATTCTGTACTCAAATTACTAATAACAGTGTGAGTACCTTTACCTCCGAAGTAATCAACCCTGTTATGCATACTAATGAATACGCAAAACTGAAAGGGATGATTGATGAAATTGATCAGGTTATTGCAGTAAAGATTTCTGGTGGTGCGAATTACAGCATAACAATTAATAATAAAACATTAGTAAGTGAATCTCTTAGCTCTCTTGAATCTATGCGTGAACGTTATGTGAAACGTGCAAACGCTTTATGGGCGAAGATGAATGGAATTAACGTCTCAGGAAACGGAAAACCAATCAAGAGTATTACCGTGTTTAAACCTAATACATGGAGTACTCGATAATGTTCTGGAAGAAGAAAGAAGAGAAACAACCACAGCCAGTACCAAAGAAACTACGTCAGCGTAATGCACAATCAAGTACATTGAAGAAAGATATTCAGGCAGCACGTAATACGTCAGTAATGAATTTTGGGTTCAATGCAAATACGGGAGGTAATATTAACTTTCTGTTGATGAAAGCGTTGCCTACATTCCGTGCTTTTAGTCGTGATGCAATTTTGAAAAATCCGATAGGTCGTAAGTATATGAACCTTTCGGTAGATGGGGTAGTGGGCAGTGATGGGGTATATGTAAAACCCGCCGTAGAACTTGAACAAGATGATGCAGTACTTAACGAGATTAACCAGCAGTTAGAAAAACTGTTTGACCGATGGGCATACAATCCAGACCGCTTTAGCATTGATGGAGCATTGAGTTTCGACTTATTCCAGCAGACGGTCGAGAAGATTCGGGTACAGGATGGGGAATGTTTTATTCGAATCCATACAAATAATGGACAGATTCAAATTGAAATTATCGATGCTGCACGATTAACACAGCTTAATAATCAGTTCATGTCTAATGGTAACTATATTAGTAACGGTATTGAGTTCGATAAGTACCATCGTCCGGTGAATTACTATTTCTGTACTTTCAATCCTGTTAACTATCAGTTCAATACAACTGATTACGAAGTTATTCCCGCAAATGAAATTTGTCATTACTTCATTGCCGATATACAGGGGCAGGAACGGGGCATTCCCGATATGGTTGCTACCAGTAAATTAATGACCGACTTACAGAACTTCACTGAAGCGGCATTAACGGCAAAACGTGTGAGTGCTTCGAGTATGGCATTTATCACGAACAACAGTGATACCACTCAAGTAGATCTCATTGATGACAATCGTGAGGAAGTCACTCCTGTATATACAGAGTACTTTGAAGCGGGATTTATCGGTGAACTTGGTGAAGGTCAGGATATTAAAACGATTACGCCAACAAATGGTGTCGATGGAATTGATGTTTTTACGAACGAATTGATGAACCAAATCAGTATGGGTCTTAACGTTACTAAACAAGCACTATTATCTGATACCTCTAATGCATCATTCAGTGCAGCACGACTTACAGAAAAACTCCAGGTTACGACATTCCGTACCAGAACAAATGTACTCATCAGTAAAGTACTGAAGCCAATTTATGCCGCATGGCTGAAAAATGAAATGCTACACAATAATACATTAAATCTTAGTTTCTCAGATTTTGATGATCTTATTTGTGCTCGTTTTATTTCTCAGAAACCAATCAGTCTTGATCCAGTGAAGGATATTCAGGCTGAAGTCATGCAACTCGATGCAGGTCTTAAATCCAAAACACAAGTTATCGCAGAACTGGGCGGTGATCCAGTGAAGGTATTAGCGGAGATAGCTAAAGAAAAAGAAGAGAATATTAACAAGGAAGTTAACCAGAATGGAAATAAGGAACAAGAAGAGGGAGCTAACGATACCCCTACAGGCGATTAATACAGAATCGCGAACTATCGATGTCGCCTTTTGCTCAGAAATGCCAGTAGAACGTGAAATCAATGGCGAAGTCTATAACGAAATTCTTTTGTGTGGCTCAGAAAACGCAGACCTACGCCGCCTGAATAACAATGGTGCAGTACTTTATAACCATAATCGTGATGATCTTATTGGTGCTGTTGTTTCGGCTCAAATGGATACAGACCGGGTAGGCAGAGCGACTTTAAAGATTAGTACTACAGCGAGTGATATGTGGGAAATGATCCAGGAAGGAATCCTCCAGCATATCAGTATTGGCTACAACATTAATGATTATCGAATTGAGGCTAATAACATCTATGTTACGCAATTTGAAATCTATGAAATCAGTTTAGTTACTGTACCTGCTGATACCAATGCGGGAATTGGTCGTTCTCTCGAAACAAATGAAAAGCCTATTGAACCTGAATCACTAAATACAACCAGTGAAACAATTCAAAAGGAAGAACTCATGGAAGAACAGAACAAATCTGTTGAGACGGAAATTACTCAGGAAATTGAAGTTGAAACACCAAAAGAACACAGTGATGAAGAACTGTTAGCCATTATCGCTAATCGTCCAGAACTACTAAATAAACTCACAACTGTAGAAGAAACAGTAAATAGTAATGAATTAACCGAAGCAGAATTAGAACGCCAACGCGAATTAACTTCCATCGGTAAAGTACTAAATATTGATGTGTCGGAAGCCATTGGTAAAGGAATTACCGTCTCCGAATTTAAACGTCATTTAAATGATAACAAAAATCCTGTTCATGATAAGGAAATCAAAACAATGGAAAAAAATCTAATTAAGGATATGGTGCGTGCTATCAAAACTGGTGATAAATCAGCACTTGAAGCATATGAACGTGGCCTAAATGGTTTTGTACGTGCCGTAGTACCTTCAACCAATACCAGTACTGCTACGGGTCTGGTCGTCGAAGATCTACAGGATCAGTACATTCCAGAACTACTAAAACTATCCTCACTCGGTGAACTTAACCCGACTGTGTACAGTGGCCTTGCTGGTCGTGGCAATCTTGCGATCCCTAAAGCTGATGGTGTCGCACCAGTATTCAAATTCTATGCAGAAGGTGAAACCGTTGTCGATTCTATCGCTTCCTTCTCAAAAGTCGTACTTACACCAAAAACATTTGCTGGTGCTATCCCTGTCAGTAAGACGGCGATCCTAACGGCTCCAAACATTGAGACATTCGTACAGGCAGAGTTACTCCGCTATGCCGCTCAGGGTCTTGAACAATCCGTATTCGATAAGATTGCTGCGGCTGCTCCAGTTGTTGAATCTGCTGATGCTGGTGTATTAACCCAGGCTGATGTACAGGGTGCTGTAGCTCAATTGGGTTCTGCTAATGTTGACGTTCGTCGTTGCAAGGCTGTGATGAACAGTAAAATGCTATCCAAAATGCGTCAGACTAAGGTACTCGATAATACTGCTGCTGTAGCAATGGTTGAGGGATTCCGTGCAGATGCAATGTGGCTAAATGACGAAGTACAGGTAGTCGTTTCTGAATTTATTGAAGACGATACTATTTTGATTGGTCAGTTTGATAATGTCATTATCGCTAATTGGGAAGGTCAGGAAGTTGATTTTGACGATACTACTTATCGTTCTTCTGCAACAATTGTATACCGCGTTTGGGATTTTACAGATGTAGCAATTGCCCATGCTGATGCATTCGTACAGCTAACTATCAAGGCATAATAAGGATTAATTATGAGAGCGTTTAAAGAATCGCAATGTAATGCGTTTCTGAATGCTTTTGGTCAAATAATCCAGACTTCTACGGGAAGTACTTTTACTGGCATTGTAGAAGTACTTCCCGTTTCTATTGATAGTGGTGGTGGATTTATCGAAAGCACAGAAACATATGTAAGTATGAAAAAAGAGGATTTAGTTACTGCTAACGTGGCACTTAATTCAGTACTGATAATTGATGGCATTAATCAGGTTGTCTATAACATTGAAGATGATCACTCCGGGATGGTGAATGTGTTTTACCGAACGCAATCAGGGCAATCATTTGCGGAGGATTACTAATGGAATTAGTCAGTAAAGTACGGCAAACAATGAATCAACTGATTAATGCTTCAAAGAACCTGACGGCTTCTCGTGATAAGGATGTGTTTACACAAATTGCATTCGATTATTCATTGAGTAGTATTAATTTTGGCAATCAAAGACAATCGGCATCATTTGCTATTCAGTACCTTGTTAGTCCAAAGCCAGTGAGTACTAATACGGCTCCTTCAATTACTTATGACCAGATTATCAGTACCTTTGATGAGCAAAAGTCACAGTCATTTAAAGATGCTGGATTGATTATTCTTTCTTATTCATATGAACAAAGCGACATAGTAACAGATCCCGTATCTGGCTCTGTAAGTCTGTCATTCACGATAAATATTCAAGTTACGGAGAAAACAAGATAACTAAAAGGATTTAAAATGGCAGATATTTTTACAGGTAATGGACTTTCATTATCATATAACACCGATACGGGGAACAGATCACCACAGGGAATTGGCAACGTCCAGATTAATGAAGTGGCAGAATTTCCAGTACTGGAGATTGAATCAGAGGTGAATCAGTACGACACCTACAACAGCACATATAACAGTAAATTACTTGCAGAGAAATCCGCTAATCCACTTGATATTGTTGTTAATTACCTCCCCGATGATTCTACACATCAATTTCTGGATGAAGCAGCAGAAAATCAGGATGTGTTCCAGCTAACCATTGCCTATCAGGAAGAGGGCAGCCAGTTAACTTATGCAATGGTGAACGGGGCGATTACCAGTACACAACTCTCCGGGGATAAGGATAGCGTAGTAACCAAAACCTATGAATTTACCCCAACTGATGTTGTTGCCCGTAGTCAGGCGATTACGGCGTTACTTCCGGTCTATCAGGGAGATTATGGTGTAGGTTCAAACACAACAGATGTTCCTCAGTACGCACCGGCTATCCCTACAGGGAACAGTTTTATCAAAGTACCGTCTACACAGGCGGGCAATCCTGCCGGGGCCGACATGATGGGCATGGGTCTTGTTGATGGCTCGTCTGTCAGTTCCCTTGCAATGACGAAATCGGGAACGCTAAGTATCTATGCGAAGAATGCCACTACAGCGTGGACTCGTATCTATACCGCTACACAGATGGACGCACGCTATGTTTCTCTCACTCGAACGGTAAACGGCAAGCAACTGAGTACTGACATTGTTCTGACTCCGGGTGATGTTGGTGCTGTTCCTGTAGAACGTACCGTTAATGGCCATGTACTTTCTGATGATGTGGTACTGACGAGTTCAGACACAGGCAGTGTACCGGATAGCAGAACGATCAACGGGCATGTACTCAGTGATGATGTAGTACTTTCGAAAGATGATGTTGGTCTTGGCTCCGTTACTGACGATGCACAATTGGCGATCGGTAATAACCTTTCTGATCTAACTGATATTGAAGAAGCCCGTAACAATCTGGATGTTTATTCAAAGGGCGAAGTCGATACTTTTAGTGAGAATTATGTACAAAAAACCACAACGGTTAACGGCAAGCCATTAAGCAGTAATATCATCCTTGATAAAGGGGATCTTGGCTTATCCAGCGTAACGAATGATGCACAGCTTAAAATCACATCGAACCTTTCGGATCTTGCGAACATAGCAATATCACGTACTAATCTCGGGTTAGGTAGCCTCGCGACGCAGAATGCTAACGCAGTCGCTATCACTGGCGGTACGGCAGCTTTATCGTCGCTATCCCTATCTACGGCATTACCCTTAACGAGTGGCGGTACAGGGGCTACGACGGTAGCGGCAGCACGTACAGCTTTAGGGCTTGGTACGGCAGCGACAACAAACATTGGTACATCAGGTAGTACTGTTCCGTTGCTCTCGACTTCTAACACGTGGAACGGTGTACAAACATTCACAAGTACTATTCAGGGTAATGTCTCAGGTACAGCGAGTAATGTTACTGGCATTGTGCCGATCAGTAATGGTGGTACTGGTTCAGCTACGAAACTGGAAGCTCAAACAGCACTTGATGTGTATTCGAAAGCAGGAACGCTTTCAGCAATCGGTATAGGGCAAGATCCAAGACATATCAGCGATATGGCTAATGCTGAACAATACAAAGGTTTCGCAAGAATCACTGGTTCAACTGTTGGTAGTCCAGGTACATTCGGTGGTGCTGGTTTCATTGCACAGTTCGATGGTTCTCCGTCTTATGCAGGATTATTTGTACAACCGGACGGAAACAGAGTCTTTGCCGCAGGACAAGCTACACCAACTGATTTATGGCAGTTTCATGAAGTGCCAACATTAGATCGTTCAAATAATTTTTCGACAGTTCAATCAATATACAATTCATTGGTTATTACGCGTGAAACCTGGCCCGCGATTGACTTTCTATCCACAAGTTTTACACCATCAACTATTGGCTATAAAGTTCGATTTGAAGTTAACGACGCACTAACTCCGACTATATTCTGGAGACAACAAAATAGTAATACAGGGCAGGTTGCAATCGAGTTTGACCGACCAAGCCAGGGACTGGTTAAAGTCTCATATAATGGCGGGCTTGCACCTACTGGCTCATCACAAGCAGCTACTGGTACTGATATGAATGTTGTTAATCAGGGGTGGCAAGCTGTCGGCGGTACGTGGTCAAATGGTCCATTAAGCGGAAATATCTATGGCTCATTATTTACACAGGCAACTCAGGGTTTAAATGTCGGTGGCACTTCAGCAATGGGAACAACCAATCAATGGTATCAACAACGTTTTTATGATACGTCGAATCGTATCTATTCTCGGATACAAACGAATGTTGCCGCATGGGGAGCGTGGGCACAAATAACAACATCTTCAGTTTCCGATGAAAGAGCAAAGAATATTGGTGAACAATTAGATCTTAATATTGCACTCAATAATATATCGCAAATGGATTTTGTGAACTTCACTTTTAAATCTGATGAGGATCAAACACCAAGACGTGGTGTGGTTTCACAGCAGATTATGAATATTGATCCACAATACGTTAAAGAAGTCGGTGATCTCTATCATCTCGATGAAACACCCATGATGTTAGATGGCCTTGCTGCTATCAAGGCACTAAAAATAAAGAATGATGAACTTGCAGCCGAAATTGAAACATTGAAAGTACTTGTACAATCACTACTTGATAATAAATAAATATAAAAGGGATAAATGGATTTATCCCGTCAATTCAATTCTTATAAGGATATAAATATGGCTATGGATATTTTTGCTGGTGCTAACCTACAGGTCGAAGTAGGTACAAGTGCTGGCAGTACTATTGCAACGGATTTTGAAGTAATCCCCGAAGTGAATACCTTCACGACTTCAGGCTTTGAAAGTACAGTAATTACTGTAAAAACATTTAATAACGCGTATGACCGGAAACTATTAGGTACTAAATCAATCCCTGATATTAGTCTTGCAGTTAACTACTTGCCAGATAATGAAGTACACCAAAAGTTAGAACAGCTGGCCGATGATCAGAAACGTTGTCAGATCAAACTCAGCTATTTTGAAGATGCCACTAAAACAACAGGATTCTACGTTATCTACACCTGTTTCGTGTCGAGTACGACTATCGGAGGTGACAAGGATGAAGTCGTAACTAAGACCTTCACGCTTGCTGTAGATGGTGCTGCTATTGATTCAGGACTGATTACTGAAACTCCATAATTTAATAAATAAAGGGAAGGTTATTAACTTTCCCTTTTTCGTATAAGGAGATAACAGATGAATTTAATGGAACTAAAAAAGAAACTACAACCTGAGCTAAAACCATTTGAGATCGAAGGCTTCACGCTCTACATCCACCGTCCAAGTGGTCGCGATTTCGCAAGCTGTACTGATGTGGCAAATACTCTCATTCTTTGTGTTAAAGATGAAAATGGTGATCCTATTTTCTCTGGTGAAGATATTGATGGGCGTATTAATGTTAACAGTATTGATTATGTTATGCAGGGCAAAATCTATCAGGCAATCATTCAACTCGTCAGTGACAGTAATCCAGTGGATGAAGTCGAAAAAAAGTAAGAAGTGATAGCCATCTGCGGTACTTCTGTAAAATGGTCAATAAACGTGGTTTATCACCAGATGAGTACTTTAATTTAGATCCTGAAGTACTCGATATGCTTATGGTTTACGATGTCTATATAGAACCGACAGGTACGCAAATTGAGATGTTGAAACATGCTTATCAGTGCTATTACACCACGATAAGTAATGGGAATCTCACGCCAGAGGCACGGCGTAGTATCAAAGTTGCTGATTTTGATTTTCTGGATGTTCTCAATAGCGATCTCACTACACAAGAAAAAGCAGAAGTGAAAGAACAGAAGAAAAAAGAAGCTCAGGCCAATGATATTAAATCAATCGGTGACGCTATCAGGAATCAGGTATTAGGAAAGAAGAATGGCAAATAATAATAGAATTCGTTTTGATATTGACGGGGATACGTCAGGTTTACAGCGTGCCTTGCGACAAGGCACCTCATCACTTGAAGAATTCGGTTCAAATGCTGGCGGTGTAATTGAAGATCTCACTGGCAGTTTTAGTGGGCTTGCTGGCGGTTTCGGTACGGCAATGACGGGATTAGCGGGGGCTGCTGCAATTGGTATTGGCGGTCTTACTGCACTGGTCAATTCAAGCCGCGAATATGTCCGCGAAATGAATGAAATCAGTCGTAGTACTGGATTGTCCGTGATGCAGCTTCAGCAGCTATCGGCGGCGTTTAGCGGTCTTGGCCTTGAAATGGATAAGTTTGGGGATTTCAACAAGGATACGCTCGATAAACTTGGTGATGCGTTCCGTGCCGGGGGCGGTGTTAGTGACGATCTTAAAGAGTACGGGCTAAACCTACAGCAGTATAACAAGTACCTTAAACAAGCAGATGGCGGTATGCAGGCCGTGATCCACACGTTTTATGCCATGCGGGATGCAGGTAAATCACTGGCCGAAATCGTCAACGTCATGGAGACACTGGCAAGTGATTCAAGCCACATGATCAGTACTCTACAGCAGTTCAATACTGAAGCCGATGCAATGACGTACATACAGGGCCAGAACGCCGCCGTGAGTAACGAAGCAGCAGCTAACTATGCAGAGTTCGATAAGAATCTGGATAAGCTGACTACCCGTATCAAAGGTACTATCGCTGATGGTCTGAATCCACTCGTGGGGGCAATGAATGCAGTACTGGATGCAGCCAATCAGAAGCCCCATGAAGCAGGGCTATTTGAAGATCTGAACGAAAAGATTAAAACGTCGAAGGGGTCATTACAGGACTTTTTAGACATATGGGAAAAGCTACGCACCGCCGGGGCTTTAAACTATCAGGGTGCAGCCTTGCAAACTGGCAGTATGGATAATGGCAAGCAGAGTGTGTACGCCAGTGCTCAGGCCAATCTTGAAGGACTCGTGAACAACTTTCGTAGTGACATAGCTACTGTTACGGCTCCGCAAGGAGGCTGGAAAGACGAAGCTAAAGAACGTGAGGATGCTCAGAAGAAAGCCGATCAGCTACGGAAACAGGCAGAACAAGCCCAAAAGCAGGCTGATGCAAAAAGGCTACAGGCACAGCGTAATCTTGAAACGGCACTTGCTCAGGTCGGGGAAGAGGGCTTCAAAGTACGCCTACAGCAGTTTGACAGGCAACAGAAAGCCCTTCTTAAGACGATTACGGACAGTGCTCAGGTTCTTGGAATATCACCAAAACAACTTAAAGAATATGTCGATGCTGCAAATGCTTCTGGTACTAAACAACGTAATGATTTAATCAATTCAATGGTTGGTTATCAAGATCCCAATCAGGGTTTGAAAGATACAAATAGCTTAATTTCTTCTGGTGTACTGAACAGTACTCAAAAATCATTCCTGACAGATCAGCAGAATCAGCGTATCAATGGTGGTAATCCCTTAAGTTATGATAATACCGATCAATTACTGAAAGATAATCAGGATGCCATGAATGCAGAACTTCAGCAGAATGATTTATTACTGAAGGGTCATGAAGATTATGAAAAGCGAAAGGCAGAGATTACGGCAAAGTATAATGCTCAGGCTATCGATATCAGTAACCAGAATGCACAGCAACAATTGACTATTTTCAGCGATACAGCCCAATCCTTAAGTGATGGCATGGTGGCAGCGTTTGGTGAATCTTCAGGGGCAGCACAGGCGGCATTCGCATTGAGTAAGGGCATTACTATTGCTCAGACAGTACTCTCAATACAATCAGCATTAGCACAGGCTCTTGCTACGCCCTGGCCCGCAAGCCTCGCAAACTACGCTCAGGTACTATCGTTAGGTATGAGCATTATCAGTACTGCGAAGGGGGCTGCAAGTGGGCAGTTCCACGGCGGTGTAGATGAATTGCCAGCAGGTATGGATAACAAAAGTTTTGTACTGAAAGCCGGTGAGCGTGTAGTACAGCCAGAAGCTAACAAGAAGCTGACTAAGTTCCTCGATACTCAGGAGAAAGGCGGTAGTACTGCTGGAGATATCACCGTCAACGCCCCCTTGATCATTCAGGGAGACGTTGCAGGTGATGATAAGAAATTCAATGAAATGTTGAAGAAACACGCTAATAGCGTTACTCAGGCCGTGAGAAGCAGTCAGAGACGAAATACCTAAAATCTATCTTCTCAGGGGTTTTTAGTCTCATTATCAAACGTAGATGAAAGAGCAAAAAGAGAGTTATAAAGATTGCTGTACTCACTTCGTAGAATTTTTACTTTATTATTAGGTAATGGTTTGACAAATGCCAGTTCCAAAGAAAGTGTTCTTAATCGAGTGAGGGAATGATAACTTTTTACTACAGTGTTTAATTCATCTTTTGATAAGATCGATAACTTATCTAATTGTGAGTAATAAACTTCATCGTGAAGATTAGTGGCGACGAGTGCCATTTTATCAACTGCTTCTTTGTCATCTTCAGGAAGAGGAATGCAAATATCTACTGTGCCAAATGCATGAGACTCATCACCACCTGTTGACAGAGTTAAGAGATTATTACTGATCTCACTCAGAAGTAAAACTCTCAGTTTGTAAGCCTGATCAGAGCTATCTCGTATTTTGTCATAACCGTTGTAACCTAATTGGGCAATGAACAATAGCATTGCCATTATTACAGATGCGGCCTGCCAGTTTAAATTAGAAAAAAATCTAACTGCGGGCGATTTAATATAAATACGATAACAGGATCTTAGAGGTATCAAAATGGCATCCTTTTCAAATCAAATAAAAATAACAAACTTCCAGATTAAAAGTACTGAACCTGTTTACTCAAATCAAACGTGGACAGGTCAACGTATCATGAGAAGTACAGGCATTCAATACTATGAGATTCAGTTTCAGTTAAGTTTCAATCCTTCCAGTATTGGAGAGGTTCAAAACTTTTTGGCTCAGTACTCTCAAGGTAAATCCTTCACATTCTCGCTCGGATTGATGGGTACTTACAGGGGAGTACAGAGCGGGGCATTAACAAGCCAGTCAATCGCATCTAAGGGTACAAGGGTAATCGCGACTAATAATAATTCAATGGCAGTTGGTGAATTAATACAATTCACGAATCATAAAAAAATATACAGAATTATTGACCGTACCAGTACTTCATTAACCGTATTCCCTGTACTGCAAAATACCGTACAGGCAAGTGAACCAATTATCTATAACAACATTCAAATTGAAGCAGTATTAGATCCCGATAATGATTATACAATGCCCGTTGGCAACATCATGAATATCACATTAAAGGCAACGGAGAATATTATCTAATGGACGAAAGTATTTTAACTAACGCAACATTATTGAAGTACTGGAAGTTAGTTCGGGGCACGACTAAAACACGCCTCAGCGTAATGGACGTAATGAGTTTAGGTGTTCATGTTACCTGTTTTGATGTACTCCCGAAAGGTACAAACGGTTTTCACTGGACTGATTCTCTTATTGATATTGATCTGAATGGTAACCAGTACATTAGTTTTCCCGATATCATTAGTGGTTCATTGCCTTCTTTCAGCGAACAGAAGGGGATCAACAACGATGCGATTAACTTCAAAATTAGTAATGTGAACACGAGTGTAAGAGCACTTGCTTTAGGGGGCTTCCTTAAAGATGCACAAATGAATATTACACTCGTTATCCTGAATCCCTATGACAGTACTGTATTGTACTCCATGCTGATGTTCTCAGGGTTTATTGATTACATTCAGGCAGTAGCCGATCCAAATGAAAAAACGAATGAAATGACAGTTTACGTGAACAGCATTTATAAAAAGCTGGACAGACAGCCGCCATTGATTGCCGCCAATTCAGTATATCAATCTCTCTATAAAGGGGATGAATACTTTAGTTTATTAGGACAGGTGAATCAGGATCAAACGTGGAGATACAAATGATGCATAATGAATTAATGAAAATAATTCAGTACTCAATCGACAATCCTTATAAGTATGGTGATAACGATTGTAATTTGATAGTACTCCGCATTATTGATCTATTCACTGGCAGTACCCTTGCAAATCGAAATTATACGAGCGTTAAAGAGGGCATAGCAGGACTTAAAAAAGAAGGATGGGATCATACGGGTCAAATAGTTGAACAGTACTGTGATGAGGTACAGCACGTTATAGACGGAGATATCTGGTTAGATCCCGATAACCCCTTAATTATGGCAGTGGTTGTATCAGGTCGAGTACTTGGGGTGAATGAAAGCCATGATGGCTTTGAACTTCATCCAAAACCGGTACAGGGAAGATATTTTAGAGTAAGGAAAGAAAAGGAATGGGGAAAAGTTTAGGGGGCTTCTTTGGAGCAATAATTACGGCAGTCATTGTCGCTTTGGCGGTTTACTTCACTGGCGGTACGGCATTAGCCGCGATTGGCTGGGGAGCAGCGGCAGGGGCTGCAAGCCTTGTTGCAACAAGTATGCTGGGACAGATTGGCGTACAGAGTTATGGGGATGTAACGGATTCTCTCAGCAGGTCAACGAGTCCTACCACTGGATTACCAGTACTGTACGGTGGGCAACTCCCCCATAAAAATGGGGTATCGGGCGGTTCGTTCATTCTCACGGGTAGTATTGTCTCATGGTATAACATCCCAAACAGTGATTCACAGTACTTATTCAGCGAACAGGCAATATGTTACGCGGGAACTGAAAAGAATATAAACCAGATTTATATTGATAATGAACCAGTATTAGCCGTTCCGGTAACTCAGGATGGTATTGTACCAAAGGCGAATATTGCCAGTAAGTATCAGGAATATCTACAACTGGAAGTACGCTTTGGTGGTGATTATACCAGTACTAAATCCCTTGCCAGCCAATACGCAGGGCCGAAGTGGACAAATAAATTTCTTGGCAAAGGCATTGTTTCTGTCAGTGCGGTTATCAAAAAAACACAACAATCATTAGAACAGAATCTACTCGTGAATGATCAGTTCACGATGACTGTTGAAATGAAAGGGCAGAGGATATTAGACCTCGCAACAGGGTCAGTACTGGCGACGTCAAATCCACCATCAATTATCTACGACTATCTGACCAATACAACATACGGGATGGGAATTGAACCGGGATTAATTAATCTCGATACCTTCCTTGAAACCGCAGCGTATTGTGACCAGATGGAGTATTACGCAAATGGTTCAATTAGTTATCAACGCTCGTATAAGGAAAACATTGAAAATATCTGTCAGGTATTTGGCGGTATTATGTATGTTCATGCAGGGCAAATCTGTATTACGACGGATCGTAAAACGCTTTCAGTTGCATCATTCAATGAAAATAACATGTTCGGTGCAGTACAGATCAGTACCAGCGGTGGCACAGACTACTTCAATACTGTTGATGCGAAGTACACCAATCCAGCCAGTATGTACACGACTGACGTGTTACGCATTCCTTCCGATATTACAATTGATGAGGCAATCCAGCGTGACGGGCAGGTTATTACCCTAAGCCGTGATTACTCATGGTGCTATGACGCTGATGTACTGGCGAAGATGGTCAATGTTGATGTACTCAAGGCTAAGTACGCCTTACGAACTGTATCCTTCACCACAAGTGAAGGCTGGGATCTGAAGGTATGGGATGCTATCACCGTCAGTAATACCGAACTGAACATTTCAGGGAAGTTTAAGGTACTGTCAAAAGATGTGGCAACCGATCAGGAGAACGTTGGGTACGTTACGATCACGGCAGTTGAAGCCCCTGATGCGATGTATGATGGCGTAGATCCCGGTATCTGGTCGCCTGGTGGTTCAATCCAGTTTCCCGAACTGAGCGTAAAGGCTCCCACGAATCTACAGGCAGTACGCAAAGGTAACACCACAAACGGCTCTATTGTCGATCTCACATGGGATGCGTCACAAGATCCGTGGCTACGGGGCTATTACATCTACTATAAGTTGAGCAGCTCCAGTACATGGACATATGCGGGAAGTACTAACACGCAGAAAACCGACTTTGAACTATTCGGCCTCTCAGACACGGCGGCTTATGACTTTGGGGTTGAGGCATATAACAATCTCGGCCTTACCAGTAACAGACTAACGTTAACGGGATTAGTACCGACATATAACTTTGCATTACCTTCCGTAACTGGTGTCTTACTGGCAAATCGCACCGTGGGACAATATGAAACTGATTCTGCTGATTTCAATATTCGTTGGGATAATCAGAAGAACTTAATCGTTAATGGTCGTTCATTTTCTGATTACTTCAAGTACTACATCATTAATATCTATAACGGTAGTGATTTAATCGATACATTCTATACGCAGAGCAATACATTCAACTTTATGCTTGAAATGAATCGACTCAGAGTACGTAAACCTACTATTGGCATTATTGCTCAGGGATTCAATAATGGTACTTATTCACAGGAAGTACGAATCACCGTTGAGAATAAACAATGTGGATTAGTGCAGGGTGTTCAGTTCACAGGTGGTTTTGGCAACTTATTCGCCTCATGGACTCCATCAACTGAAAGAGATTACGCCGGGGCAGTAGTGAGTATTGTTAATGGTACGAGTACTAAACTATACACCAGTAATAAACCTGAATTTGACAGTATACCTAATATTCCAGATGGTGAATATAAAGTTAAGGTCGGATTTTTTGATGTATTTGGACAGGACAATATTCAGTACTCAGCAGAGCAGACTGTCAGTATTAATAGCAAATACCAGTTTACGGAAGATGATGCAGAACAGATCAATGGAATACTTGATCTCGATGACCGCCTGAATGAGACAATTGAAAACGCCGTTAATGAATCGAATGAATACACCAATACGCAAATCTCTACATTGAAAAACACGGTAGACGGAAATACGGCAAGCATAACCAATCTGAATCAGACGGTAGCGGATAATGACACAGCACAATCACAGGCAGTTATACAGCTACGTAGTGATGTGAACGGGCAGATTGCCACGGTTAACCAGCAGATGAGTACAAAGGCAACTGCAAGCACTGTAGACAGCCAGTACTCATTGTCCGTCAATGCTAACGGTACTGTAGCGGGTATCCGTCTTGTTGCTTCTCAGGGAACGAGTAATAACAGTGCTATCTATTTCGCAGCAGATAAATTTATTGTCAGCGGCAGTAGTGCGGCGACAGTTGGCGGTACGGCTCCATTCTCAATCGTGAATGGTACTACTTACATCAAAACATCCATGATTCAGGCGGCAAGTATCGGTACTGGTTACATCGCAGATGCAGCGATCACAAATGCGAAAATTGCCAATGCCAGTATTAATGCAGCAAAAATTATCGATGGTGAAATTACCAATGCGAAAATTGGTGCCACGATACAAAGTACTAACTATGTTGCTAACTCTACGGGGTGGCAGATAAATAAATCAGGTACTTTCTATATAAATGGATCTGGTGGCACAGGTAAGATGATTATCAGTAATAACCTCATTCAGATCTACGATAACAATAATAAATTACGTGTAAGAATGGGGTTGTGGTAATGGCACAGGGTTTACAATGCTGGGATGCGTCTGGACGATTAATTGTCGATATTGGTGATTACAACATGCGATATATGGGATCAGTCAACCTTAATGTATCGGCTGGTAGTACTACATCATGGAGCGTAGCCTGGTCGGGTATGCGTCCTACGGGTTGGTTAGCAGTAATGCGAGTGAGTCAGTACTGGAATGAGTTTTACTGTATTCCGGGTACTAACACTTTTACCGTTCAATATCTTCCAGTGAGTGGCGTTTATGCCCAAACATTAACATTCGATATATACAAATATGACGTGTAAGGATCACTATGTCAGGTTTTCAGGTTTACAATTCAGCAGGTGCTCTTACGATAGATTCCGATAATAAATCGGTCGTAATGAGTTCAGTTAAAGCAATGGGTACACTCTCAGACACAGGTTACTATCTCATTAACAGTGCCTTTGGTAACGGGAGTACGCTGGGGTATTTGCCCCTAAATTTCTTCCCCAATACGGGGCTACGCTGGTTTCAGCTACAGACGAATGGAAAGTACTGCTTTCCCGGCTCGGCAATGTTCGAGGCAGGTTCAGGGCGGTTCATGCTCTCCAGTAATACTACGGCTCTTACATCAGGCTATCTCGATGTGTATAACAGTGCCGGAACATTGATCTGGTCTGCTGCCAGTGCGGGTACAATGCCACGTATTCAGGGTTTTCTTACCGTGCCATCCTCTCATGATCTCGGTACTGCCTTGACGCTTACAACGAGTTTTGCCGATCCGTGGATATGCATTAGTCAGTGTCCGGGCAACATATCCGATGATGGTGGTACAGTTGGCTATTCTGGCATTTTGATTAAAAGGAATAGCAGTACTTCATTCTCTTTACAGTATGTGAATAAAAACCAGAAGACATATCGCCAGGCAATGGGGAACAGCGGATTTCAAATTGCTTTAGCAAGTTTCACTGGCTATTGATATAAATACTCATAATAACAATAATAAGGCATAATGTATGGATTTCGGTACTATTGTTGCTCTTGTTATCGCTGGCCTTGGTTTTCTTTATACGATATTCCGTGACAGTTCTTCTGATACTGAAGATTTGCTCACGCGAGTTTCGCAGATTGAAGCGAAGATACAACTACACAGTAGTAGTATAAACCGCCTCGAAACAGAGCAGGATGAAATGAAGAAGACATTACGTAATCTTGAAGATCAAATTCATCAACTGGATTTGAAGATTGAGCGTATTCTTACAATTCTCGAAAAGACAAAAGGGGCATAATGCCCCTTTGTTATGTTAATTGATTATTCATATCTCTTACCCGGTTTGGCGTTTGCCTGTACCATAATGAATCAACGGACTCACGCCGCATTCCATTACGATCTCCCGCCTTTGCTGCTGCCAGTAGTTTTCTGAATTTACTTACGCCATTTACCCCTAACTGAAAAATCATGATGACCAGATAGTCCTCAATGTCGGCAGGGAGAGTACCTAAACGTAATGTACTCAATCCAGTTCGGGCAACTGCAATATCCTTATCAAGTAAAGCCTCTGCATCATTGGGGGATAATCCAGTACTGAAATTTTCTCCCGGTTTGATTAAATGACCATACCCGACAGTTCTGAATCCCAATGAATCAGAGTATGGGAAGAATTTTCCATTACGGAAGTAACCCAATTTTGTCTGATAGGCAATCGTACCTTCATATTCCTTAAGTCTGCATTTTAAATCCATTCACTAAATACCTATATAAATTACATATGGGTATTTAGTGATGAGAATTAATAACAACTGGACGATGTTCGATCCAGAACAATGGGATATCAAGGAAGTAAATGAAGGTCTGTACTGTTCATTTGTGTACTTAATTGAATTTCCCGAAACGGGAGAGTACTACTTCGGGAAGAAGCAGATATATAAAGGTATCAAAGACATTTCAAACCTTAAAAGTACTTCAACGGAAAGTAACTGGCTGGATTATACGGGCAGCAGTAAAAGTGTAAATGCCATGATTGATTCAGGTATGGAGTACTCAAAAAAGATTCTGTACTGTTTTAAGACAGATGCAGAAGCTACTTTGATTGAAACTGCATTGATTAGCTATTACGGTTTACATCCCGATAATCTTAATAAAGCCATTCTGTGTAAATCCCGATTACCAAAAAATCGAATTGAATTGTTCCGGGTGCTACAGAGTTTGATTGAAATGTTGGGCGTGAGGTAAATATGATTAGAGGCAGAATAACAGGACTGAATAACGCAACAACCTATCTTAATACAACGGGTCAACGTCTTGGACGTGACTTTCAGAACGAAATAATCAAAAGGTCAAGAGCGTTATCAGCCAAAATGCAAATGGACTTAAACAATGCCGTCGATAAAGGAGCAGTACCTTTCACTCAGCGTTCCATTCTCTTTATGTACAAGAAAGTTTGTAATGGTGTTCGCAGTACCATTCTCGTGAAGGATCTACAAGCGAAGTACTTATATGACGTACTCGTTGAGGAAAAGGCCATTGATAAGTTTGTACCAACGAGTAAAGCACGTCTTGATCGGTTTGGTAACATTGCAGGACTGAAACGTAATCTATCAAATGGGCGTTATAAGGTCATTACAGGGAAGAATGGTAAGGAGCGATTAATTGATACCAGCCAGAAGAAAAAAGAAAAGCGAGTAATTGGATTACGTGAAAGTAAGAAACGTAAAATCATTTATGACTTCTATGCAGAAGCAGAAAAGGGGGCAAGACTTGTTATTGCAGGTATACAGGGATCGTTTGTTATAAAAAAGGGATAATATGAATTTTGAAGAACACTATGGTGAACTTACGGGTGAGATAACACTAAATGGTACTACGCCAGATGGTAATAGTATGCCAATCAATAAGTGCTTTCTCGGGAAGAAGTTCCAAAAGCAATTGAAGAAAGCAGATATACAGATTGAGTGCTTTATGAATGTCTGCTACGAGACAAAGCAACGTTTTAAAGATGGTGAAGTACTCACATGGTCACTACAGGGTGATGAAATGAATGTGTACTTAATCGAAAGTAAGAAATTATTTGTAAAAGGAAAGCACTTTTGGGGATATTGTGTGGGGATTATTGAATGATTGGAATGATAATTGATTTAATCAAAACTGGATTGGGTTTCTTCCAGAAAAAAGAACAAAGCAAACAGGAACTGGACGCACAGAACAGTCACGAGCAGAACGAGATCACACTTGAAGAAACACGTAAGGGCTTCACGTGGCGACAGGGTTTAGGCTGGGTACTGACGTTCATCATTCTATGGAACTACGTCATTGTGCCAGTACTGGCCTTATGTGGTGTAGTACTTCCCATAGTTCCACTTGATGAGATATGGAAAGTACTGATAATATTGATTGGGGGTAGTTAAATGATTAAATCTTATTGAAAGTTATAAATAAGCTCAATCGCATGAGTTATGGTCAATGGTTGCTGACCAAAACCATCGCGAAAGATCATTTGATCACCATCTCTCAATGCTTTGGCATAACCTTCGCGTGTTAGATACTCAGTGTTCAATGCTAAAAGAATATGATAGCTTTCCTCTTCAGGTAGTTGCGTAACGCCTAACTCTTCCATGAGTTGTTCTTTAGTAATTAATCTTTCTTTTATTTTTGTAAGAATAGTTTCATCTTTGAGTTTAAGAAACACGGCGATTGCAATACCAACCTGATATTCCCATTTGAAACCATTAGCAACATTTGCATTGCACAGTAGTAAAAGAGAATAACATCGCTCTGCATCTCGTAAACTAAATTTATTAACCCTCAGTAAGTATGACAAAACGTCCAGTGATGACTGAAGATTTAAATCTCTGCTTAAGATTCTCTTGTTAATGTAATTTATATATTTTGAAAGAACATACGATTTTCTTTCAGGACTGTCATTTTTGGGCAGACTCATCCATAAATGAACAAATTTATTTAAATACATGTTTGCATCTATTGAGCCATAAGTTTTTTGTATGACTTTCATGAATTGTTCTTTGTCTGTGGAAAGAACGAAGAATATATTCTTTGTATTAAATACATGTTTAATTCTTTCAAGTAGTTCAAGTGAGTAGTTAGGTCTTGCACGGTCTAATTCGTCAATTATGAAGACCAGTTTTTTTTCTGCGGCGATCTCACTAAGTGTACAGCGGAAGTGCTCAAGTGTATTATTTTCTTTATCAAGTTGTGTTATTTTTTCTTCGATGTAACTTTCTAAAGGATCATTAATGGCAGAGCTGATCTCACTACCTACACCTTCGAGATCAGAACCTTTTACAACTCCAAGTGTCAATGCACTTACACCTACTTTTAGTGTCGTTTTTAATAGTACAGATGCTACTTTTTTGGTTGCGGCGAGATACTTTTTCTTTGCGTCTTCATCATCGATTTTAGCATATATATGCGATGCTATTGCTATAAAAGGATCTGTTTGAAAGTCATTTTGAAAAGCATCAAAGTATACAACGCTTAAATTATTACTCTTAGCTATTTCGGCCTCCCACATTTTTAGAAATGTGGTCTTTCCATTACCCCACTTATCATTTAAAGCGATGACAAGGTTATCATCGTCACTATTTTCAATTATATTTTCTAACTGGATGCTGAACTGTTTCCTATTGAAAATATCATTTTCGGGGGTAAATCCTTCGCTACAATCGATTTCAGGTACAGTTAGTCTCATATTTTCTCCGTGATAAATACCTTTTTAAACAAGGTATTATTATGGCAAAACTCACTAAAAAAGAAACAAAACTACATCAACAAGTACTGGATCTTGTCTATTCCGATAAGCCACTCACATACGACGAAAAAGAATTCATCCTTCAGAACTACGCCGGGGATGCCGTTGGGGCTACTGGTGCTTTTTTCACTCCCGAAATGCTCTCATGGGATTTCATCATTGATGCCGGGTGTACAGGACGCTGCATTGAACTATGTGCCGGGATAGGGCGGTTGTCATTCGATCAGTATCAACGCAACCGACCAGAACATATCACCTGTGTAGAACTGAATCCCGAATACGTCATGATTGGGCAAAGGGTACTTCCAGAGGCTGAATGGATCGTTGGTGACGCTCTCCAGTACTCTACCAGTGAACGCTACGATGTGGTCTATGGCAATCCACCATTCGGTAAGATCAAAACCTCAGAGGCGATTACAGGCCGTTATACGGGTACTGAGTTTGAGTACAAGGTGATCACACATGGAGCGACATTAGCCCCTTATGGCGTATGGATCGTACCGCAAGGTTCAGCAGGATTTCAGTACAGTGGAGTACATTGCTGCGAGCGTAGGGATTCTGCGAAGTACAAGAAGTTTGTTAACGATACGGGATGGTCACTTGAGCCGGGATGCGGTATCGATACTTCAATCTATAAGGACGAATGGCACGGAACGAGCGTTGTGTGTGAGGTGGTTACTGTTGAGTATTAAAAATGTGATTCCGCACAAACGCAACGCTATATATAGTATCTATAATTACTAACGACACCATATGGTGTATTTCACACAGCAGGTAACTTAGATGGGTAAAAACCAACATGTAGTAACACATCCTGATGGATGGGCTGTAAAAGGTGAAGGTAATGAACGAGCAACTTCTGTACATTCAACGCAAGCTGAAGCCATAGAAGCGGCTCGTGAGATAGCTCGCCATCAACAAAGTGAATTGTTAATTCATGGGCGTGATGGACAGATACGTGAGAGAGATTCTTACGGGAATGATCCTTTCCCGCCAAAGGGTTGATACACAGAAGAGGCCGCATGGCCTCTTTTTTTTACGAAAATTCAAATGTTCCCATTGATTATGGTATGCGTCCTTTCGTTTTTTAGCACAGGTTGAGAGCCGTTCATATGAATAGTGGGGGCCCCCGGAAGACATAAGCTGAACATCGCTCTCCTGGTATCCAGCAACCCTTATGCCAGGTTGCGGGTGGGGTAGCGTGAATGTGCCCGGCAATTACACCTTCTAAATTTAAGCGTAGATGCATTTAGAAATCTTGCATGGCGCAGAAAATCAATTTCAATGACATATCAATAACTCATCCTGAACATGGCGCTTTTTGATTCGTTGGGACGCAAAGTTGTCATCGGGCTGTCACCGGATGGTAAGAGAAGGGTGGCAAAGTGAACGATTTGTGTCATATCGGGTAAAGAATTTGAGGCATGAGACCTACGACGGTACACTGCACGGGCTGATTATTTGACAACGGGAATATGGATTGTGACTAAAATCAAACTTCTGGCACTCGGCGTGCTGATAGCGACGTCCGCCAGCGCGGCGCATGCCGACGGGAAGTTCACTCTTGGGGCTGGCGTAGGGGTCGTTGAGCATCCGTATAAGCAATATGATGCGGATGTCTATCCGGTGCCGGTCATTAGTTATGAGAGCGAAAACTTCTGGTTCCACGGTCTGGGCGGGGGTTACTACCTGTGGAATGACACCAACGATAAACTGTCGATTACGGCCTACTGGTCGCCAATGTACTTCAAGCCGGGCGACAGCGACAGCGAGCAGATGCGTCGACTGGATAAACGTAAATCGACCGTGATGGCCGGTCTTTCTTATGTCCACAACACGCCCTATGGCTTCCTGCGCACGACGATTGCCGGCGATACGCTGGATAACAGCAACGGTATTAACTGGGATCTCGCCTGGCTGTACCGTTACACCAACGGTAACCTGACGCTGACGCCGGGTATTGGCGTGGAGTGGAACAGCGACAATCAGAACGAATACTACTATGGTGTCTCCCGGCACGAGTCGCGCCGCAGCGGCATGCGCAGCTATGACCCGGACAGTAGCTGGAACCCATATCTGGAACTGTCGGCTAACTATCGCTTCCTCGGTGACTGGAGCGTTTACGGCGTGGCGCGCTACACGCGTCTGTCGGATGAAATTACCGACAGTCCGATGGTGGATAAATCCTGGAGCGGTCTGATCTCCACCGGGATCACCTACACCTTCTGATTGTGCATTCTTACAGTGCGCTTCATGCATCAAAACAGGGCCTTGCGCCCTGTTTTGCTTTATGGTGGTGCATACGGTTAAGGAGGAGAAGATGGTGAAAAAAACAGTACGCTTCGGCGAGCAGGCGGCAGTGCCGGCCATCGGGCTGGGCACCTGGTATATGGGCGAACATGCGGCGCAGCGTCAGCAGGAAGTGGCTGCACTGCGGGCGGGCATCGACCATGGACTGACGGTGATCGATACGGCGGAAATGTACGCCGACGGCGGGGCGGAGGAAGTGGTGGGCCAGGCGATCCGCGGTCTGCGCGACCGGGTAGTGCTGGTCTCCAAAGTCTATCCCTGGCATGCCGGCAAAGCGGCGATGCACCGCGCCTGTGAAAACAGCCTGCGCCGGCTGCAGACCGACTATCTGGACATGTATCTCCTGCACTGGCGCGGGGATATCCCGCTGCAGGAGACGGTTGAGGCGATGGAGAAGCTGGTGGCCGAGGGCAAGATCCGCCGCTGGGGCGTCTCTAATCTGGACACCGAGGATATGCAGGCGCTGTGGCGGACGGCGGATGGCGAGCACTGTGCAACCAACCAGGTGCTCTACCATCTCGCATCGCGGGGCATTGAATACGATCTCCTGCCCTGGTGCCAGCAGCACAGTCTGCCGGTGATGGCCTACTGCCCGCTGGCGCAGGCGGGGCGCTTACGCGATGGACTTTTTCAGCATAGCGATATCATTAATATGGCTAACGCGCGGGGGATTACGGTAGCGCAACTGCTGCTCGCCTGGGTGATTCGTCATCCGGGAGTGCTGGCGATCCCGAAAGCGGCCAGTATTGAGCATGTGGTGCAGAATGCCGCAGCGCTCGACATCGTCCTTAGTGGGGAAGAGCTCGCGCAGCTGGACCGCCTCTATCCGCCGCCGCAGCGAAAAACCCGGCTGGATATGGTTTAACCCATCGTTCACGGCAAAGAAAAACAAAAGCCCCGTTACCAACGGGGCTTTTGCTATTAGCGTTTTTTCACGCTGATGGTTTGCGCCAGGCGAGAGGGCGTCTCTTCGCTGGCTTTCTGCGGCTGGGTTACGCAGCAGGTTTCGACGCAAACGAAGGTTTTGTAGCCATCGTCCGGCATATCGCCCATGCTGACGGACAGCGCCGGGCCCGGGTTCCAGGCCACCACATTGTGCTGATGATGATGCACCACGTCGATAGTGCGGTTTAGCGCGTCGTCATGGATCACGCTGCAGCTGTCGGCGTTGAGATAGACGCGATCGGTGCGGTCAGGGAAGGTCTGCACGCCGTTGCTCAGAACGCCTTCTTCGGCATTGTTCACTTTATCGATATAGCGCTCGCCAAGACCGCTCACCTTCACCGCCGCGATATCGCCGACGTTGAAATAGCTGTGCAGGGCAGAGGTGGTCTCGAATTCACCGTGGGCTTCCAGCTCGATTTCACAGGTCTTACCCAGCTTAAAGCGGGCATAGAGGGTGAACTCGTGCGGCCAGAGCTTCATGGTTTCAGCGCTGTGCTGGAGCGCAAAGGTCAACATTACGCCGCTGTCGTCTTCGTCATGACCTTCCAGGGTCCATGGCAGATTGCGGGCAAAGCCGTGCGACGGCAGACCTTGCTGCGCAGAAGGACCAAACCAGGGCCAGCAAATCGGCACGCCGCCGCGCAGGGCGACGCCCTGTTTAAACGGGGTGTTGTTGCTCAGCCACAGAACTTCTTCTTCACCGGCGGGTTTCCAGGAGAGCAGGTGCGCCCCCTGCAGCGCCACAGAGGCTTTCACCTGCGGATGGTCGATGACAATCAGCTCCAGGTCGTCCAGCTGGCGACGGGAGATCACGGGAGAAATGGTTTCATTCACCGGGAGAGCAAAAATTTTATTTATCATTGTGCAATCCTATCTCTGCAGACAAAAAAAAGAGCGACCGAAGTCGCTCTTACAGATTACTTTTTCATCTCAACTTATTTGGAGATGTGGGCAATCAGATCCAGAACTTTGTTGGAGTAGCCGGTTTCGTTGTCGTACCAGGAAACCAGTTTCACGAAGTTGTCGTTCAGTGCGATACCCGCTTTAGCATCGAACACGGAAGTGCAAACTTCGCCGTTGAAGTCGGTAGAAACAACGTCGTCTTCGGTGTAACCCAGAACGCCTTTCATAGCGCCTTCAGAAGCGGCTTTGATGGCTTTCTTGATTTCTTCGTAGGACGCTGCTTTTTCCAGACGAACGGTCAGGTCAACAACAGATACGTTCGGAGTCGGAACGCGGAACGCCATACCGGTCAGTTTGCCGTTCAGTTCTGGCAGTACTTTACCTACTGCTTTAGCAGCGCCGGTAGAGGACGGGATGATGTTCTGAGCTGCGCCGCGGCCGCCGCGCCAGTCTTTGTGAGACGGGCCATCAACGGTTTTCTGAGTAGCGGTGGTAGCGTGGACGGTGGTCATCAGGCCTTCAACGATACCGAAGTTGTCGTTGATAACTTTAGCCAGCGGCGCCAGGCAGTTGGTGGTGCAGGAAGCGTTGGAAACGATGTCCTGGCCAGCGTAAGCGTCGAAGTTAGCGCCGCGAACGAACATCGGAGTGTTGTCTTTGGACGGGCCAGTCAGAACGACTTTTTTCGCGCCAGCGGTGATGTGTTTACGAGCGGTTTCGTCGGTCAGGAAGATACCGGTTGCTTCAGCAACAACGTCAACACCAACTTCGTCCCACTTCAGGTTAGCCGGGTCACGTTCAGCGGTAACACGGATTTTTTTACCGTTAACGACCAGATGACCGTCTTTCACTTCAACGGTACCGTCGAAACGACCGTGAGTGGAGTCATACTTCAGCATGTAAGCCATGTACTCTGCGTCTAACAGGTCGTTGATTGCAACGATCTCGATGTCAGAACGTTTCTGAGCAGCACGGAAAACAATGCGACCGATACGGCCAAAACCGTTGATACCTACTTTGATAGTCATATATTCCACCAGCTATTTGTTAGTGAATAAAAGGTTGCCTGTAAAATTACAAAAACCTTACGCAGCGTCAAGCGGAATCGTGTCAATCATTGCGACAAATCAATCCTGAGCAGACCTTTGCGCGATTGATTTGCCTCACTTTCCCTTTGAGCCCAATTCCATATGGGGGCTGCGCGCGGAATTTTAAAGGGCATTTAAGATAAAAACGTGATTTAAGTCACAATTATCTGGCTGCCTGTGGGCACCGGATAAGTTTAGAACAAAAGTGTACGCTTCATTGTTAATGTTTTGTTAGAATTGGAGCGAAAGTAGTCCATTGCAAAGCGAGATGTAAGCCCATGGCGAATAAACCCACCCCGGAAGAGCTGAAAAATGGCTTGAGCGAAATGCAGTTTTACGTGACGCAGCATCATGGCACCGAACCGCCTTTCACCGGACGGCTGTTGCACAACAAGAAAAATGGCGTGTACCACTGCCTGGTGTGCGATGCGCCGCTGTTTAACTCCCAGACTAAATACGACTCCGGCTGCGGCTGGCCGAGCTTCTACGAGCCGGTAAGCGCGGAGGCCATTCGCTATCTGACCGACAATTCTCACGGCATGCAGCGCATTGAGATCCGTTGCGGAAACTGTGATGCCCATCTCGGCCACGTGTTTCCGGATGGTCCGCAGCCGACCGGCGAGCGCTATTGTGTCAACTCGGCATCGCTGAGCTTCACCGATGAGCAAAATGGCGAGCAAATCAAGGGTTGAAGAAACGATTCAGCAAATTATTCCAGGCGGAGGTGAGCGGAAGATGGATATTGAGCAAATTATCGACAGTATGACGCCGGAAGTGTATCAGCGTCTGGCGACGGCGGTAGAGCTGGGAAAATGGCCGGATGGCGTCGCGCTGACGCCGGAGCAGAAGGAAAATAGCCTGCAGCTGGTGATGCTCTGGCAGGCCCGGTATAACACCGACGCCCAGCACATGACCATTGACACCAGCGGGCAGATGGTAATGAAGAGCAAACAGCAGCTGAAAGAGGATTTTGGCATCGTGCCGAAGCCGATCGCCACCGTTAAACTGCAATAAACCGCCGGCCGGCGGTGAGACGTTCCGGCGTCGGGTAACCGCGCGCCGGATGGCGTCATGTCGAATGACCGCGTCCGGCGGTCAGCCGCTTCGCTTACTTTTTGTTCATCATCGCTTTCAGATCGGCAAACGGGTTGTAGGTGGCCTCGCCGACGCTCTTTTGCGCATCTTCTCCTGCCACCACCGTGGAGCCATACTGATCGGCTTCGGTGTACTTGGAATGTTCGTGATCGTGACAGTACAGGCACAACATCTCCCAGTTGCTGCCATCTTCCGGGTTATTGGAGTGGTCGTGATCGATGTGGTGCACCGTCAGCTCGCGCAGATTGGAGTAGACAAACTCCCGTGAGCAGCGTCCGCACACCCAGGGAAAAAGCTTGAGCGCCTTTTCGCGGTAACCCACTTCCAGACGTGCGTAATTTTTGGGGATATAGGCCATGGCCCCCTGCCTCCTGTCAAACGGTTAAGCTGCGCCAGCCCCTGGCGCAGCGGATAACAGGCATCATAACCTATCCCGGGCGGCGCGATATACCTGCATTGCAGGCGATGCTGCCTGCGTCACGCCTCCCGGTGCCGACGATGCGGCGGAACAGCCATGATTAGTGTTTGATCCCCAGCGATTCCGCCAGCTGACGGGCCAGCTGATTCTGGTCATCGGCGCCATATTCCCAGAACATGGCCCCGGCGAGGCCCTTCGCCTTGATATAGTCCGCCTTAATGGCTACCGAGCGCGGGTTCTCATAAGAGAGGGCGAACAGCGGCTTGCCCTCCACGGACTGCACCGACAGCCACGGAACCTTCGCCTCATCGTCCCAGTGCTCGGTAAAACGCTTTTGCGGATCGTTGAGCAGTTTGCCCACGATATCATTGTATTTCACGTAGGTGTCTTTGCTCAGGTCATAGCCCAGCGAGGCAAACAGTGCGATCTGTTGTGGCCCAAAATAGGGCTGGGTGACCGGATTGTTTTGCGCATCCGCTTTCGTCCAGTCAATCCCCGGCTCGACCGCCCGTTTCGGTACCCGGCCATAAAAACCAATCCCGAGGTTCATCTGGCTGGGTTTAAGCCCGGCGGCCAGGTAATTGTTGACCACAAAATCGGCGCTGTATTTATCCGCTGCGGCGACCGTCGGCCAGTGGCTGGAGTCATACAGATTCGAGTTGAAGTACTGCGTGCCGTAGGCCATGTCGTAGGTCATCAGGTTGATGTAGTTCAGCACCGGGGCCACCGCTTTGACGTCCACCCAGCTTTTCGGGCTCTCGGCATTGGCGCCCACGGCGATAGTCACCAGCTTTTGCTCACCGACTGCCTCACGCAGCGATTTCAGCAGGGCAGTGAAGTTGTCGCGGTCAGCCGGCTGGCTGGCCACCAGTCCCCAGGCGCCGTTGACCGGAAACTCCCAGTCGAGGTCAATGCCGTCCAGACCATATTGCTGGATGATTTTCTGCGCGGAACGAATAAAGACGGCGCGACTTTCTGCGGTCGCCGCCGCGCCGGAGAAACCACGCGCGCCCCAGCCGCCGACCGACAGCAGGACTTTGAGGTCCGGATTCTGTTTACGCAGGGCGGGGAGCTTTTGCAGATCCGCCTGCACCTTCGGCGACAGCCAGATCTCGTGCAGATGAGCAGGATCCTTCAGGGCCGCATTGGTCTCGTCTTTTTCATCGTTATAGATAAGGCCAAACGAGTAGTTGAGATGGGTGATCTGCCGGACGTCCAGCTTATCGATATCACCGCCCGGCCCGGCGGTGACGTCGCCGCCGCCGTTAAAATAGCCGACGGACATCAGCGGTTGGGCAGAGAGCGCGGAAGCGCAAAGCAAGGGCAAAGCTGCCAGCAAGGGCAAACGTTTCATAGTGGTTCCTCTTTGACATAAAAATAACCACGCCACGGAAATGGCGTGGCGAAAAAACAGCCTTGCCAGACTAGCAGCAATAACCTGTTGAAACTGCGAGAGAGTTCAATTTATGGACAATAGCGAGGCGGCAGAAGAAGACCCGGCGCGAGGGCGCCGGGGGGGGAGGGATCAGGCCTGAGTTTCCCGCCAGTCGTCGAGGGTATAGAGCGTGGCGCCCGCGGCGGCCATCTCCATAAACGCCTGGCTGCTGTCCTGTGGCTGCAGATTTACGCCGCGACAGCCGTCGGTGATGACGTTGACCGCGTAGCCCAGCGCCAGGGCATCCAGCACGGTGAACTTAACGCAGTAATCGGTGGCGAGGCCGAGAACGGTCAGCTCCACGATCCCCTGACCACGCAGCCAGCCGTCCAGTTCGGTTTTCTGCCGGTGACCGTTGTCAAAGAAAGCGCTATAGCTGTCGATGATCCGGTTTTGCCCTTTGTGGAACACAGCGGCGATCGCCTGCTGCTTGAGCAGCGGATGCAGCGCCGCGCCTTCGCTGTGCTGCACGCAGTGATCCGGCCAGAAAGTTTGCGCCAGGCCGTCCAGCTCGCCCTCGGTGTAGGGTTCCACCTGGTGCTGGCTGGCGAAACTGCCGTGATCCGCCGGATGCCAGTCCTGGCTGGCGACGATGGGCTCGCCGCGCGCCAGGCTCCAGTCGATAAGCGCATTGGCTACGTCGACGGTACTGTCGCCTTCAGGAACCGCCAGCGCGCCGCCGGCGCAAAAGTCGTTCTGCAAATCAACCAGTAACAGCGCTCGATGTGCCATACGTCCTCCTTAAGCCTCGTCGGGGGTGAGTTCGCCACGCAGATTTTGCTGCATCGCCGCGCGAATGGCGTCAACGTCCAGCTGCTGGCTAAGCAGATAGTGTAGCTTGGTCAGCGTCGCTTCCACTGTCATATCGAAACCACTGATGACCCCCGCCTGGGCGAGGGCGTTGCCGGTGGCATAGCCGCCCATGTTCACCTTTCCGGACATGCACTGCGTCAGATTGACCACTACAATACCGCGCTGGCTGGCTTCCGCCAGCACCTGAATAAACTCGCCATTCTGTGGGGCATTGCCGACGCCATAGGAGCGGAGGATCAGCGCTTTCACCGGTTGGCGCAGAAAATTACGCACCACGTCGGCGGAGATGCCGGGATAAATCGTCACCACGCCAATCGGCTGCGGAGTGATGGGGTGCACGATAAGCTCTCCGCTACCCTGCGGCGCCGGCGGAGTACCGAGACGGCGAATATGGATCCCGGCCTCCAGCAGCGGGGCAAGGTTTGGCGAGGCGAAAGCGTCGAAGCCGTCGGCATGGGCTTTGGTGGTGCGGTTGCCGCGGAACAGTCGATTGTTGAAGAACAGCGCCACTTCGTTAATCGGATAGTTGGCGGCGACGTACAGGGCGTTGAGCAGGTTAATCTGACCATCGGAACGCAGCTCGGCCAGCGGAATTTGTGACCCTGTCACAATAACCGGCTTGCCAAGGTTTTCCAGCATGAACGACAGCGCCGAGGCGGTAAACGCCATGGTGTCGGTTCCGTGGAGGATCACAAAGCCATCATACTCCTCATAATGGCTGCGGATATCGTCGGCGATGTGCTGCCAGTCCTCGGGGGTCATATCGGATGAATCCATCAGCGGATGGTATTCATGGATCGTGAAGTCCGGCATCTCCGGACGATGGAACTCCGGCATCAGCGCCAGCTGACGCTGCAGATGGCCGGAAACGGGTACATAGCCGTGTTCAGAGCGCTGCATACCGATGGTCCCACCGGTGTAGGCAACGTAAATCGATTTTTTTTGCATAGCATCGCTTAGGTTGGTCGTAGACAGGCGCAGTATAAAGAGACGCAAGAAAAAATACAGCGTCGGTCGCGGGCTTTGTGGCAGTGTTGGCAGGAGAGGGAAAAAGGCTGCCCCGGGAGACGGGGCAGCCGCTGCGTATTAACGGATGTTAGCGCAGGTCAGGCAGAAGGCATAGCGATTCTGCGGGTCGTTAAACGCCGCCAGCTTGTCGCTCTCCGCTTTCACCGTCTCGGCCGCCGCGGCGACCGGCGCAGGCAGCCAGGCCTGAATGGCCGCCGGCAGCGAGGCGCGTACCGAGCCGGTCAGGCTGTCCAGCACCATCGAGAAGAAGGTCGGCTCTTCCTGATAGTAGTTGAGGTGCCAGGTTTTCAGCTTCGCCAGCTCGGCGGCTTTGGCCACCGCGTCGTCGAAGTCGCCGAGGCTGTCGACCAGGCCGTTGGCTTTGGCATCTTCCCCGGTCCAGACGTGGCCCTGGGCGATCTGGTCGATTTTCTCCGGCGTGCTCTTACGGGCGTTAGCCACCAGGGTGATAAAGCGCTGATAGCCATTCTCAATGCTCAACTGCATCAGCTGCTGCACTTCCGGCGGCAGCGCTTTGGTGCTGGAGACATCCGCCAGCGGCGACGTGGCGACGCCGTCGGTGTGGACGCCAATCGACCCGAGGGTATTTTCCACGGTGTTGATCACCCCAAAGATGCCAATGGAGCCGGTGAGGGTGCTTGGGTTCGCCACGATGTAATCCGCTGGGGTGGAGATCCAGTAGCCGCCGGACGCCGCCATGCCGCCCATCGAGACCACTACCGGTTTACCGGCGGCTTTGGCTGCCGCCAGCTCTTCACGAATGATTTCCGAAGCGGTTACGCTGCCGCCCGGGCTGTTTACGCGCAGAACGATGGCCTTAATTTTCGGATCGAGGCGCGCATCGCGAATTTGCGCTGCGGTGGTGTCGCCGCCGACGTTGCCCGGGGTCTCTTCACCGTCCATGATGGCGCCGTTGGCGAAGATTACCGCGATGGCGGAACCCTGGTCAGACGGCGTCTTCACGTTGTAGTCGTAATAGCTGATCGCCCGGTAATTGTTATCCGCTTTGCTCCAGCCAAACTGTTTGGTCAGCGCCTTTTCCACTTCCGTGGAGGTCGCCAGCTCATCCACCAGCTTATTGTCCAGCGCATATTTCGCCGTATCGCCGCCCACCTTACGCAGGCCATCGATAATGCCCTGGGCGCCCGGGAAGAGCTGCTGGGCGGTGATCTGGCGGTTGGCGGCAATGGTGTTGAGGTAGTTCTGCCACAGTTCGCCAATCCAGCGGCTATCCGCTTCGCGGGCGGCAGGGGACATATCATCGCGGATGAATGGTTCGACGGCGGATTTATAGGTGCCGACGCGGAAGACATGGGTGGAGACCTTCAGCTTATCCAGCAGCGATTTGTAATATAGCCCGTTGGTAGCGAAGCCGTGCAGGTCTACCTCGCCCTGCGGCGAGAGCCAGATTTTGTTGGCGAAGCTCGCCAGGTAGTACTGGCCCTGGCTGTAGCTGCTGCCGACGGCATACACCGGTTTGCCGCTATCGCGGAATTCGCGCAGCGCTTTGCCGATGTACTGCATGGATGGCTGGTCGCCGCCGACGAAGTTTTTCAAATCCAGCACAATACCGGTGATATTGCGGTCATCCTTCGCCTGGCGAATGGTCTGCACGATATCGAACAGGGAGTTCTCCTGCAGACGGTCCGAGCTGGCGCCAAACAGCTGGCGGCCAATCACGCCGAGCTTGCTGCTGGCGGATGGTTTATCCACCACCACGCCGGTAATATCCAGCAACAGCGCGCCGCGCGCGGCATGTTCGCTGGTGGTGCTGCTGAACTGGCTCCAGATGCCGATACACACCAGCACCAGCACCAGGAAGATCGCATTGAGGGCCAGTTTGCGAATAAAGTTGAGTATCCGCCACGTCCATTTAAAAAAGCTGGCAATCAGTCGCCAAAGGGTTCGCATGTCTTCTCCCTAACGTTATCTAAAAAGGGCAGGCCGCAGGGGCCGCCGCGTCTGGCTATCCTAAAGAGTGAGCCGTCGGTTGTCAGCAGGAATCACCGACCGCGCTGTAACAAAATCCTTGTGCATGTTAATTTTATGAAAAATGACATCACAGGAGTTATACAGATGGATGCTCTCGATCTACTGCTTAATCGCCGCAGCGCTTCCCGCCTGGCGGAACCTGCCCCGGCGGGCGAACAGCTGGAAAACATTCTGCGCGCCGGGCTGCGCGCCCCGGATCATGGCACCCTGCAGCCGTGGCGCTTCTTTATTATCGCCGATGACGGCCGCGAGCGCTTCAGCCAGTTGCTGGAAAAAGGGGCCAGAGAGGCCGGCCAGGATGAGAAGGGAATAGAGAAAGCCCGCAATGCGCCGTTCCGCGCGCCGCTGATTATTACCGTGGTCGCGCGCTGTGAAGACCACCCTAAGGTGCCGCGCTGGGAGCAGGAGATGTCCGCTGGCTGCGCGGTGATGGCGATGCAGATGGCGGCCCTGGCTCAGGGATTCAACGGTATCTGGCGCAGCGGAGCATTGACCGAGAGTCCGGTGGTGCGGGCCGGCTTCGAGTGCCGCGAACAGGATAAAATTGTCGGCTTCCTCTATCTGGGGACGCCGCAGCTAAAAGCCTCAACCACCATTGCCCTGCCGGATACCGCGCCGTTTGTGACGCGATTCTGAGTCGGTGCTTATTATGCCGGGTGGCGGCTGGCGCCTTACCCGGCCAACGCATCCGGCTCTGATTGTCTGTAGGCCCGCGCAAGCGCAGCGCCGCCGGGCAAGGACAGCGGGCACGGAGCCGATTTTGTGCCGGGTGGCGGCTGTCGCCTTACCCGGCCTACGTTCGTACGACCTGTCGTTAATTTATTCACTTTTCTTGCTGAAACTGCCGGTGCTGACGGCCTCAAAATCGCTGAGACGTTCCCGGCAGGCCGGGGCAGCCCGCATGGATGCGGGCTGAGGGCCGTGTTTTGCAGGGACGCTGCCTCGGCCCGACCCGAAGCCTGCAGGGATAAGTCGAAGGGACCGCGCAGCGGCGATGTTGCTGGCCGGAGCCCGGGGGTACAGGGGGCGGCGGCGACTGGCCGCCCCCTGTGCGCTCCCGGCGCCATGAGTGACATAACGCAGACGATTACCCGGGAGCGCAAACTACGCTGAAGCCACAGATAACATAAACAACCACACTGCAGTGCTTCCCCTCACCCTGGTCCTCTCCCGGAGGGAGAGGGAACCGTCCGGCTGGCCGCGCAAGCGCAGCGCCGCCGGGCAAGGACAGCGGGCACGGAGCCGATTTTGTGCCGGGTGGCGGCTCGCGCCTGACCCGGCCTACAACCCCTACCATTCGAATCAATCGCGGTTTTTGTAGCCCGGACAAGACGCGCCAGGCGCCGCATCCGGGAATGCAACGGCGATGACGTTACTTCTGCCTTTTCGCGAATTCATCTTTGGCTTTCTGCAACTGCTGCTGGAAGGCCGGGTTGGTGTGCAGCGTAGCGACCACCGCGGAGCCGACGATGCGCGCCGCATCGACATCGCTCTGCCAGTGATAGCCGCAGATCACCCGGCTCTCGCCGAGCTCATAGCCGCGCTTCAAAATTTCGTTTTGCCGCTGCGGGTTGATCTCCGCCAGCACCAGGGCGGTGGCCCAGCCGATAGAAGTATGCCCGGACGGGTAAGAGCCGTTTTTCGCCAGCTTGTCCTGTTCGGTGGTGTTGCAGGTGGAGACGCCATAGAACGCAAACGGGCGAATGCGCATGTATTTCTCTTTCGCGCTGCGGGTCGCCAGGTCGCCGGCGTCTTCAATCATATTGGTCAGCAGTTTGTGAAGCTGCGGCGCGTCTTTCTCGGTGATCGGCGAACCAAAGGCGCTGGAGAAGGCGTTGGCTACGCCGCCCGCGCTGAGGTTGGCATCCTCTGCCGCCAGCTTCCCGCGCTCGGTATTGCGCAACAGACGTCCTTGCTCATACATCGCCTGATCGTTTAAAAATGCGATACTGCCCACCGCCGGCGGTGGTGGCAACAGCGCCAGGCTGTCGATGGCCTGGGCATTGGTCAGATAGTAGAGATCGGGCTTGGTGGTGACATCGTTCCCGGGGGGAACCAGAGCAAAGGCGTTAACGGAGAAGAAACTGGCCAGGCAAAGGGCAAGAACACGCTTTTTCATTAGAATTTCCTTACGTCATAATCATTCCAGAGAAGACAGTCCTGTGCTGTCACATTTCTGTCATCTTTAAGTAAAAGTGAAAATGGTCGGGAAAAAATTGCCGTATCTCGCAAAAACGGCTTTTTGTCTGCTTAATGAGCAACCATACGCGATTTCAGACTGTCGTACTTACCACCCTGGCGTTTGGGCGCTAACATAGCGGGATTGCAATGACAGGAGATGTCCATGAGCGAGCAAGCCATTCGTTTAACGCAATACAGCCACGGAGCCGGTTGTGGTTGTAAAATTTCCCCGAAAGTGCTGGAAACTATCCTGCATAGCGAGCAGGCGAAGTTTGTCGACCCAAACCTGCTTGTCGGCAACGAAACCAGCGATGATGCCGCCGTTTACGATCTCGGTAATGGCACCTCGATCGTCAGCACCACCGATTTCTTTATGCCGATTGTCGATAACCCGTTCGACTTTGGCCGCATCGCCGCCACCAACGCCATCAGCGATATTTTCGCTATGGGCGGGAAACCGATTATGGCGATTGCCATCCTCGGCTGGCCAATCAACACCCTGGCGCCGGAAATCGCTCGCGAAGTGGTGGAGGGCGGGCGCTTTGCCTGCCAGCAGGCGGGGATCGCGCTGGCGGGCGGCCACTCCATTGACGCCCCGGAGCCGATCTTCGGTCTGGCGGTCACCGGCGTGGTGCCCACCGAGCGCATCAAGAAAAACAGCACCGCCCAGGCGGGTTGCAAACTGTATCTTACTAAACCGCTGGGGATCGGCGTACTGACCACCGCAGAGAAAAAATCGCTGCTCAAGCCAGAGCATCAAGGGTTAGCGACGGAGACCATGTGCCAGATGAACCTCGCCGGCGCCGCGTTTGCCGCCATCGACGGGGTGAAGGCGATGACCGACGTCACCGGCTTTGGCCTGCTCGGCCACCTCAGCGAGGTGTGCCGCGGGGCCGGCGTGCAGGCGCAGCTGCGCTATGCCGATATCCCAAAACTGCCGGGGGTGGAGGGCTATATCGCCGCCGGCGCGGTGCCGGGCGGCACCGGGCGCAACTTTGCCAGCTACGGCCATCTCATGGGCGAGATGCCGACGGAGTGGCGGGATCTGCTGTGCGATCCGCAGACCTCCGGCGGTCTGCTGCTGGCGGTGACCCCGGAGGCGGAGGCGGAAGTTCAGGCCGCCGCGGCGGAGTTCGGCATTAAGCTGGCCGCCATCGGCGAGCTGGTGACCGCCCGCGGCGGGCGACCCATGATCGAGATCCGTTGATTCGATGCGGTTGTTTATTGCAGAAAAACCGAGTCTCGGTCGGGCTATCGCCGATGTGTTGCCTAAACCGCACCGCAAAGGCGATGGCTATATTGAGTGCGGCAACGGGCAGGTGGTCACCTGGTGTATCGGCCACCTGCTGGAGCAGGCGCAGCCGGACATCTACGACAGCCGCTATGCCCGGTGGAATCTCAACGATCTGCCGATTGTGCCGGAGAAATGGCAGCTGCAGCCAAAGCCCTCGGTCACCAAACAGCTGAATGTCATCAAGCGCCTGCTCGGCGACGCCGAGGAGGTTATCCACGCCGGCGACCCGGACAGAGAAGGGCAGCTGCTGGTGGACGAAGTACTCGACTACCTGCAGCTGGCGCCGGAGAAGCGTCAGCAGGTGCAGCGCTGTCTGATTAACGATCTCAACCCGCAGGCGGTGGAGCGGGCGATCAACCGTCTGCGCGCCAACAGCGAGTTCGTGCCGCTCTGCGTGTCGGCGCTGGCGCGGGCCCGCGCCGACTGGCTGTACGGCATCAATATGACCCGCGCCTACACCCTGCTGGGGCGCAACGCCGGCTATCAGGGGGTGCTCTCGGTGGGGCGGGTGCAGACCCCGGTACTTGGCCTGGTGGTCCGTCGCGATGAAGAGATTGAAAATTTCGTCGCCAAAGATTTCTTCGACGTGAAGGCGCATATCGTCACGCCGCAGGAGGAGCGTTTTGTCGCCACCTGGGTGCCGAGCGAAGCCTGCGAACCTTACCAGGATGAAGAAGGGCGCCTGCTGCATCGTCCGCTGGCCGAGCATGTGGTTAAGCGCATCGAAGGCCAGCCGGCAATCGTGACCGGCTATAACGATAAGCGCGATTCCGAACCCGCGCCGCTGCCGTTCTCGCTGTCGGCGCTGCAGATTGAGGCGGCCAAACGTTTCGGCTTCAGCGCGCAGAACGTGCTGGATATCTGCCAGAAGCTGTACGAAACCCACAAACTCATCACCTATCCGCGTTCGGACAGCCGCTATCTGCCGGAAGAGCACTTCGCTGGCCGCCATGCGGTGTTGAATGCGATTGCCGTCCATGCGGCGGACCTGCTGCCGCAGCCGGTAGTGGATCCGGAGATCCGCAACCGCTGCTGGGATGATAAAAAGGTCGACGCGCACCATGCGATTATCCCAACCGCCCGCAGCAGCCAGGTGAAGCTCACCGATAACGAAGCGAAGGTGTACACCCTGATCGCCCGCCAGTATCTGATGCAGTTCTGCCCTGACGCAGTGTTCCGCAAATGCCAGATTGATCTTGAGATCGCCAACGGCAAGTTTGTCGCCAAGGCGCGTTTTCTGGCCGAGGCGGGCTGGCGGACGCTGCTTGGCAGCAAAGAGCGCGATGAAGAGAACGACGGCACGCCGCTGCCGGTGGTGGCCAAAGGCGATGAACTGCTGTGCGAGAGGGGCGAGGTGGTGGAGCGTCAGACCCAGCCGCCGCGCCACTTTACCGACGCCACGCTGCTGTCGGCGATGACCGGGATTGCCCGCTTCGTGCAGGATAAAGATCTGAAGAAGATCCTCCGCGCCACCGACGGCCTCGGCACGGAAGCGACCCGCGCAGGGATTATCGAGCTGCTGTTCAAGCGTGGTTTCCTGAGCAAAAAGGGGCGCTATATCCACTCTTCGGAGGCCGGCAGGGCGCTCATTCATTCCCTGCCGGAGATGGCCGGGCGACCGGACATGACCGCCCACTGGGAGTCGGTGTTGACGCAGATCAGCGAGAAACAGTGCCGCTATCAGGACTTTATGCAGCCGCTGGTGGGGACGCTGTATCAACTGATCGATCAGGCGCGCAGCACGCCGGTGCGTCAGTTCCGCGGCCTGGTGGCGCCGGGCGGGGCGAAGAAGTCGTTCAGCAAAGGTAAAGGGAAGCCGAAAGGCAAAAAAGCGGCAGACGATACCGCGCCGCCGCCGCAGTAACCCGCCGGTGGTCGCGAGGATGCGTTACCCCGCGGCCACCGCTTCTCCGCCAGTCAGGCCAATGGTCTACACTAAACAGCCGGGAAGAGCCTGGACGCGGGGCCCCTGAGCAGGGGATGCCCGCTGCGCTTTTCCTGATGCCGATGCCCCATTTCTCTCACAGGCGATAAGGAGGACCCGTGAAATATATTGCTATCAGCCAACCGGGCGGCCCGGAGGTATTGCAGATCCGCGAAGGGGAGATCCCCACCATCGGGGAGCATGAGGTGCTCATTGAGGTGAAGGCGGCGGGCGTCAACCGGCCGGATATTCTGCAGCGCCAGGGTCTGTATCCCATGCCTGAGGGCGTCACCCCCGTGCCCGGCCTCGAGGTGGCGGGCGTGGTTGTTAAGGTCGGCGCGCAGGTCACAGCGTTTACGCCCGGCGATCGCGTTTGCGCGCTGACCAACGGCGGCGGCTATGCCGAATACTGCGCCGTGCCGGCAGGCCAGACGTTGCCGATCCCGGCGGGCCTCAGCTTTAGCGAAGCGGCCGCCATTCCGGAAACCTTCTTCACCGTCTGGGCGAACGTCTTCCAGCTGGGTAAGCTGCAGCCTGGCGAAAGCATTCTGGTCCACGGCGGCGCCAGCGGGATTGGCACCACCGCGGTCCTGCTGTGCCACGCGCTGGGGATGACCGTCTATGCCACCGTCGGCCAGGACGAAAAAATTGCTGCGCTACGTCCCTATGCTACGGCGATTAACTACAAAACCGATGATTTTGCCGAGAAAATCGGCCAGCTGACCAACGATGAAGGGGTGGACGTCATTCTGGATATTGTTGGCGGCCCTTACTTTAACCGCAACCTTGGGCTACTGAAAAAGGATGGACGACTGGTCATCATCGGCTTTATGGGCGGGCGAATCGCTCATGAGGTTGATATTCAGACTCTGATGCTCAAGCGAGCCACCGTCACCGGCTCGACCATGCGCGGCCGGTCGGCGGCAGAGAAACAGCAGATTGCCGAGGCGCTGCGCCGCCACGTCTGGCCGCTGCTAGAGGCAGGGAAATGCAAGCCGCTGATCTACGCCAGCTACCCGATGGCGGAGATTGCCGAGGCCCATGCCTGTCTGGACAGTGGTCAGCATCTGGGGAAAGTAGTGATCACGATGACGTCGTGAGACGCATCCCGGCGGGCTGCCGCCGGGATGGAGTTAGGGGAGGTTAAATCACGCCCTGGGCCAGCATGGCATCTGCAACCTTCACGAAACCGGCGATATTCGCGCCGCGCACGTAGTTGGTCTGCTTCGCTTCGCCGCCGTACTGCACGCAAGCGTGGTGGATATCCAGCATGATGTGATGCAGACGGGCATCCACTTTTTCCGCTTTCCAGCCCATGCGCGCGGCGTTCTGCGCCATCTCCAGACCGGAAGTCGCCACGCCGCCGGCGTTGGCCGCTTTGCCCGGGGCAAACAGCACGCCAGCTTCCAGGAACAGGTCGGTTGCGGCGATGGTGGTCGGCATGTTGGCGCCTTCCGCCACGGCCTTGACGCCATTGGCAATCAGCTGGCGGGCGGCATCGACGTCCAGTTCGTTCTGGGTCGCGCAAGGCAGGGCAATATCCACCGGCACTGACCACGGCTGCTGGCCTTCAAGATAGGTGAGGCCAAATTCGCGGGCGTAATCGGCCACGCGGCCGTGGGCACGCTCTTTAATGTCGATCAGGCGGGCCAGTTTTTCTTTGGTGAAGCCCGCTTCGTCAACGACGGTGCCGTTGGAGTCGGAGGCCGTCACCACCCGCGCGCCAAGCTCCATCGCTTTCTCAATGGCGTATTGCGCGACGTTGCCGGAGCCGGAAACCGCCACGCGAGCGCCTTCGAAGCCGAGGCCATGACGTTTGAGCATCGCTTCGGTGAAGTAGATCAGGCCGTAACCAGTGGCTTCCGGACGGATCAAGCTGCCGCCAAAGGAGAGTCCTTTACCGGTGAAGACGCAGGCGCTGTTGTTGGAGAGCTTGCGCATCATTCCGGCCATAAAGCCGACTTCGCGACCGCCGACGCCGATATCGCCCGCCGGTACGTCGGTATCCGGGCCAAGGTGGCGATAGAGTTCGGTCATCAGCGCCTGGCAGAAACGCATCACTTCGCCATCGCTCTTGCCTTTAGGATCGAAATCGCTGCCGCCTTTCCCGCCGCCCATCGGCAGAGTGGTCAGGGCGTTTTTGAAGGTCTGCTCGAAGCCAAGGAATTTGAGAATCGACAGGTTAACCGACGGGTGAAAACGCATCCCGCCTTTATACGGGCCGATGGCCGAGTTGAACTGCACGCGCCACGCGCGGTTGACCTGGACCTGATTGCGGTCGTCCACCCACACCACGCGGAACTGGATCACGCGCTCCGGTTCCACCAGACGTTCCAGCAAAGCAAGCTGACGATAGCGCGGATTTTCCTCAAGGAAAGGCCACAGGGTGGTCATCACCTCCCGGACGGCTTGAGCAAATTCGGTTTGATGAGGATCGCGCTGTTGAACGCGGGTGAGAAAGCCTTCCAGAGTGCACGTCTGATCCATAGATATCAGTTCCCCTTATGGTTGTGGTTGCATGTATTTATTATGATTCGGTCCTTGAAAAAACCGATTTTCCGACTATAACACCGCTAATCCTTAGGCAAGCAAGGAAAAATTGAGCCGACAACAAAATTTATAATTGCCCGCTCGTCATAACTAAAAGCGATGACGAGGCGGCGGGCGGATCAGCGGACGGAAAGGGTGGGGCGCTGGGCGATAAAGGCGTGCAGCAGAGGAATATCGGCCGGGGCGAGATCGAGGGCCAGCGCTTCTGTGGGAAGGCACCAGCGCAGCTGAGTGTGATAGTGGGCCAGCGGCGTGCCCTGAAAGTGCGGCACCCACCAGGCGTGCAGATGGATCCGGCGGCCGGAGACCTCCCGCTGATGGCTAGCGATATAGCAAGCCGGGCGGGCGATGATGCCCATCTCCTCCTGCAGTTCGCGGGCCAGCGCCTGCGGCTGGCTTTCACCCGGCTCCACTTTGCCGCCGGCGAACTCCCACATCCCCGGCTGGTCGGCGTGGGGCGGACGCTGCGCCAGCAGAATCTGGCCATCCTGTTCAATAATGGCGGCGACAACATCAATCATTTTTAGCATAAGCATCAAGGTTAATAAGACGAATATGGCCTATTATCACCGCCATAGACCGTAACTGACAACCGCCAACCCTGCTGGAGACCTTCGTGCTTGATAGCCACCTGCATCCGCGCCTTAAACCCCTGCTAAACGCTGTCGCCGGCGCCCTTGACCGCCCCGGCATCTCACCGGACGGGCTGACGCTGGTCGGTTTTGCCATCGGCGTGCTGGCTCTGCCCTTTCTGGCGCTGGGGTGGTATGGCGCGGCGCTGGCGGCCATTCTCCTTAACCGCCTGCTGGATGGCCTGGACGGCGCTCTGGCGCGGCGGCGCGGGCTCACGGACGCGGGCGGCTTTCTCGATATTGCGCTGGATTTTCTCTTTTACGCCCTGGTGCCGTTCGGCTTTATTCTGGCGGATCCGCTGAACAATGCCCTGGCGGGCGGCTGGCTGCTGTTTGCCTTTATCGGCACCGGCAGCAGCTTTCTCGCTTTTGCCGCCCTGGCGGCCAGGCACCAGATCGCCAATCCCGGCTACGCCCATAAATCGCTGTACTATCTCGGGGGACTGACGGAGGGGACGGAGACCATCCTGTTGTTTATCCTCGGCTGCCTGTTTCCGGCGCATTTCGCCTGGCTGGCGTGGCTGTTTGGCGCGCTGTGCTGGCTGACGACGGCGACGCGCATCTGCAGTGGCTACCAGACCTTAAAGCGGGTAACGACCACAGCGTAAACGGGGTATCGCGCGTCGCCGACAAAGGGCGACGCGCTGAGGCGGGGCGAGTTACTGACTGCTTTCCGGGCCGCGCTCTCCGCGGGCCACCGGATTGTGCGGGTTGCTGCTCCATTCGTACCAGCCGCCGTCGTACACCGCGACGTGCGGCCAGCCCATGGCGCGGGCATACATAAAGGTTTCCGAGGCCCGCCAGCCGGTCCCGCAATAGAACGCCACTTGCTGGCTTGGCAGAATGTTCCACTGGCGCCACAGGGTAGCGATATCGTCAGCGCTGCGCATGGTGCCGTCCGGGTTATGGAAATCCTCCATGTGCGTGGAGTCGCTCCCGGCGTGGCCCCAGCGGGCGCCAGCGATGTCGCCCTTCGGCTTGATATAGCTGTAGCCGCTGGTGGTGCCGATAAACTCCGGCCATGAGCGGACGCTGACCAGCGAGGCGTCCTGACGATGCAGCAGCCCGCGGGCTTGTTCGGTATCCAGCATCAGCTGCGGCTGGCCGGGGATCGGCGCGCCGAAATCAGGCGCCGGCTGCTGCGCCGGCGGCATGCCGCGCTCTACCGGCAGCCCGGCGTCGGACCAGGTCTGCCAGCCGCCGTCAAGCAGGCGCACGTCTTTGACCCCGGCGTACAGCATGATCTGCGCCACCCGCGCTGCGGCGTAGACGTCGCGACCATAGAGGATCACCGTGGTGTCATGCCGGATGCCGTGCTTCGCCAGCATCGCCTTCAGCTGCGCGTCGGACACTTTATTCCACAGCGGTTCGCTCTCCACCTCATTGGTATCGATATAGCCCGCGCCAGGGATATGGCTCAGCAGATAGAGCTTCGGCGCTCCCCAGGCGGCTTCAAACACTTTCCAATCGCCTGCCGGGGCGGCGGCGACCGCTTTCCCTTGCTGTAGGTCGTGCAGCCACTGGGGGTAGACCAGCTGTTCAAAGTGCGGCAGCTTTTGCAGACGGTCGGTCTGGCTCAGCGCATCGCTCAGGGTGCTGAGCCGGGTGAAACCCGTTTGTTTCAGCCGCGCCGCGACGCTGGCGTTATCCTCCGGGCTGCCGTACAGCGCGATGGGGGTATCGGACTGGAGCTGGTGCTGCTTAGCCCAGGCGCGCAGCTGATCGTCGCTCATGGCGCCGAGCCAGCGGGCGGAAAGATTGAGGGCCTGCGGCTCATGGCCTTCCGGGCCGTTGGCGCGCTGCGGCCAGCCGTTGTAATAAGCGCTCAGCCGGGTGTCGATGGCCACGCCGTGCTGCTGTTGCAGGTGGGAGAGAGTGAGCGCTGGCATGGTTTCAGCGGCGCAGGTAGTGGAAGCAGCAAGCCCCATGAGCAGGGCGAGTGCGGTCAATTGAGAAACACGTTTCATCGAAATGCCCGACGGTAAAAAGTGGAGGGCGTATTCTCCGCTCGCCAGGCGCCGATTTCTTTGCGGTAACGCAGGTTTGCACGCTATTGTCCTTCATTGCCAGCGCTCCATCGCCAGGCAGCGCCCCGTCGGCGGGCAGTCCTCGCGATCGTGGGTCACCAGGATCGCCGGAATGGCCTGGCGGTCCAGTTCTTCAAAGACCCAGCGGCGGAACCCGGCGCGCAGGCTGGCATCCAGGCGGCTGAAGGGCTCATCAAGCAGTAATGCCTCGGGGCGCGCCAGCAGGGCGCGCAGCAGGCTCACCCGCGCCCGCTGCCCGCCGGAGAGCGTGGCCGGATCGCGCGGGGCGAAGCCCGCCAGCCCGGCGCGGCTAAGCGCTTCCTCCACCGCGGCTTTTCGCGCCTCGCCGCGCACGTTCTCCGGCAGCGCCAGCTGTAAATTTTGCCCGACGCTGAAATGGTCGAACAGTAACGGGTCCTGAAACAGAATGCCGATGCGCCGATGCTCTGTCGGCAGCGTATCGCAACGCCGTTCGTTGAGCCACAGCTCGCCTCGGGCGCGAAAATCGCCGGACAGGGCGCCAATCATCCAGGCAAACAGCGTTGATTTCCCGCTACCGGAGGGGCCCATCAGCGTCAGCACCTCCCCCGGGGCTACCGAAAAGGCGACCTCCCGCAGCAGCGGCTGGCGTCTCACGCTCAGGGTCAGATGGTTTACGGTTAGCACTAGCGAAGTCCTCGTCGATAGCGGCCTGCCAGCCAGGCCAGCAGAGCGGTCAGGGTAAAGCATACCGCCGGCAGCAGTAATTGCCACAGCGCCTGAGCGGCGAGCGTCTGCGCCTCGCCGCCGCTGCTGAGCGCCACCGCCTGGCTGGTGAGCGTCGGAATTCGGCCAGCCCCCAGCCATAGCGTTGGCAGATACTGCGCGATGCTCACTGAGAAGCCCACCGCCAGGGCGGTCAGCAGCGGGCGAGTTAGCGAAGGCAGGGTCAGCAACCAGAAAATACGCGTGGATCCCCAGCCGAGCGTGCGGGCGACAACCGTCAGCCGCGGATCGCGCTGGCGCCAGGCCGGGCGCAAAATAAACAGCATCCATGGCACCACCCACAGCAGATGGCCCCACAGGACGGTCCACCAGTCACCGTCAAGCCAGGCGTACAGCGCCAACCGGTACTGGCCGTCGGCCAGCGGCAGGGCCGGCAGGACCAGCGGTAGCCAGACCCAGCCATCGCCTCGCGCCGGGCCGCAGGCCAACCACAGCAGGCAGACAGCCGCGCCGAGGGCGCAGGCCGTCAGTGCCAGCCCAAGGCTGTTGCCGAGGGCATCCATCTGCGGCGGCGCCGAGCGCGCCAGCCCCGCCAGCAATAGCGCGCCCAGCAGACCGCTCAGCGGCAGCAGCGCCGCCAGCAGGCGGCCGGGCAGGGCATGAGGATGCGGGTGACGAACACCGCGCAGATCGGGCTGGTACTGGCGCTGTAGCCGCCATCCGCCCCAGGCGACCAGCGCCAGCCCGCCGAGGATCGCCATCAGCAGCAGGCTGGCCAGCGCCCCTTTGGTCTGCTGCAGCTCATCGCCCTGGCTTAACCATTGCCACGCCAGCACGGCGAGGGTGGGCGGATTGCCGGGCCCCAGCACCAGGGCGACGTCTACCGCCGACAGGCTCCAGGCGGTGGTGGCCAGCAGCACCATGCCGAGGGCGGGCAGCAGGGCGGGCAGCACCAGCCAACGCAGGCACTGCCAGCGGCCGTAGCCGAGGCTCTTCAGGGCGGTCGCCTGGTCGGCGAGGCGTTTCTCTCCCAGCAGGCCATAGATCACCCACAGCACAAAGGCGCTCTCTTTCAGGGCCATCGTCAGGCCAAGCCCAATGCCGTACCGGTCGACCGGCGGCGTCAGAAACGGCAACTGCTGCCAGAGCCAGCCCCCTTCGGCGAACAGCAGCAGCGCCGCCGTCGCCAGGGCGAGATGGGGCACCGCCAGCAGCAGCGGCAGACGGGAAGCCAGCCGCCGCCAGCGGGCCGAAGGCCAGAGGGCGGCGACGATGGTCAGGGCGATCAGCAGCGCGCCGCCGACGGACAACAGCGTGGAGACGAGCGTGGCGGCCAGCGCCTGGCTCAGCTGCGGGTCGGCGAACAGCGCCCGCCAGTGGGCCGGGGAGCGCGCAGCGCCCACCAGTTCCCCGGCGGCGGGGAGCAGCGGCAGATAGATCGCCGCCATCGCCCCCCAGGCCAGCAGGATCAGTGGGTACCGTAGCGGCGCAGCCATTCCTGCTCCAGCGCGTCAACCCATGCCGCGTGAGGCTCGGCAAGCAGCGGCGGCAGATCCTGCGGCAGGGCTGCCGCCAGCGCCTGGCGCTGGCCGTCAGGCAGACGCTGCGGATCCAGTACGCTCGGATCGCCCCAGACGGCGGCATCGGCCTTGCGCAATTGCGCCTCAGGGGAGAGCAGGAAATTGGCCACTACTTTGGCGCCAGCGACAGCGCGGGCGTTAGCCGGGATGGTAACGAAATGGACGTTGCCGAGGGTCCCCGCGGTAAAGCCGAAGCTGTAGCTGTCCGTCGGTAATTCGCCGCTGGCGGCTTTCTGCCGGGCGTGCAGCGGGTTAAACGTCAGCGACAGGCGGAGGGTGCCCTGGTTGAGCATGGCGTCCATCCGCGCCGGCGACGCCGGGAAATCCTTGCCCGCCCGCCACAGGGCCGGGTGCAGCGCATCGAGATAGCGCCACAGCGGGGCGGTGACCGCCGCGAAGGTCGCCGGCTGCGGCGGCTGGCGCAGGGCGGCTGGCTGGTCGGTGAGCGCGATCAGCAGTTGCTCCAGCAGGGCGGTACCGGTGAAGTCCGGCGGCCGCGGGTAGGTTACGCTGCCCGGATGGGCTCTGGCGAAGGCCAGCAGGGCCTGCGGGCTGCTGGGCGGCTGCGGCGTTTGTCCGCGGCGGGCGATAAACGTCAGCTGGGCGCTGCCCCACGGCGACTCCGCGCCCTCGGTGGCGACTGAAAAATCTTCCCGTACCGGCTTTTGCAGATCGACATAGCGCCAGTTGGGCAGCGATTCGGCCCAGCCGGTGAGCAGCAGGTTGGCCTGCTTAAGCGTGCGAAAGTTTTCGCCGTTGATCCACAGCAGATCCACTGACCCGCCCTGGCGACGACCGGCCTGCGCCTCGGTCTGGATGCGTTTCACTGCGTCGGCGGCGTCGGCGACAGGCACAATACGCAGGTCGATTGCGTAATAGCGTTTGACCTCTTCGCTGACCCACGCCAGATAGCGATTGACGGCCGGGTCGCCGCCCCAGGCGTTAAACCAGACGGTCTGTCCGTGGGCTTCCGTCTGAATCTGCCGCCAGCTGTCGTCGGCATTAACCGCCAGCGGCCAGAGCAGCAGCAGGCACAGACAGAGGCTGTAATCACGCAAACGGCGCATCGTTACTCCTTATTCTGCGAGGAAGAGGTGGGTATCTGGCACAACCCCTGAGCCGGGATCGCCATCGCGGCATTGAACCGCGCTGATAAATTTTGCAGGCCGATCAGGGCGGTCAGCTCGGTGAGCGCCCGGGCGTCAAAATGCGCGGCCATCGCCCTACGCAGGGCATCATCCACCGCCGGCGGCGTCTGGGTGGCGGCTTCGGCATAGGCCAGCGCCAGGCGCTCTTTTTCGCTGAACAGCGTACTGCTGCGCCAGTCGGCGACCGCCAGCAGCTTGTCCTGGCTCCCGCTCCGCGCCGCGAGGGTCATGCTGGTGATATCGATACAGAATTCGCAGTGGCACAGCTGGGCGATGCGGGCGCTGACCAGCGAGCGCAGCACCGGATCCAGCGGCGAGCGGCGGCGTTCAATATAGCCCACGAACAGCGAAACCAGGTAAAACAGCCATGGGATCCGTCCCCACCAGCGAATGGGGCTCAGCACCTGGCCGTAATGCCGGCGGTGCAGCCAGGCCTGCGGACGAAGGATCAGGGGGACAGAATCCAGCGGGGGTAAGCTCATGGCGACGATCTCTTATGACGTTCACGGTAAATATTTTTGGCGATAGAGATGACCACCGCCAGGGCAAAAAGCAGCGAAAGCCCGGTGGCCAGCCAGAAGGTGCCCCCGGTGAGCAGACTCCCGGCCCAGGAATAAACGATAGTCGCCGGGAGCTGGCCCACGCCGGTGGCCAGCATAAAGGGCCAGAAGCGCAGCGAGGTTAGTCCGGCGGCATAGCTGACCGGGTCAAACGGGACAAACGGCAGCAGGCGGCAGACCAGGATCGTCTGCGGGCCAAAGCGGGTGAAATAGCCGTCGGCACTGCGCAGCACCGCGCGGCCGGTGAGTTTCTCCACCACTTCGCGCCCCAGCGCTCTGGCGATGCAGAAGCAGAGCCCGGCCCCGACCATAGCGCTGAACCACGACAGCGCCCCGCCCCAGAAGGCGCCGAACAGGGCGGCGTTCGCCAGGGTAATCAGGAAAGCCGGCAGCGGAGCGACGATCGCCTGGAGGATCATCAGCGCAAATGAGACCAGCGCGGCCTGCGGCCCCCAGGCGGCGATAAACCCTCTGACCTGCTGCGGATCCAGGGAGGCTAACGCCGTCAGACTCTGCTGCAGAAAGGTACGCCCGCCAGGGAACCACAGCCAGGCGGCCAGAGCGGCGGCGACCACGACGGCAAGGGCCAGCCGGGCGCGGCGCAGGTGACGGCGATCAGGTTGGGTCATGGCGCACCTCCTCACTGCACGCCGCCACGCGACGGGCGCGGGCAAACCGTTTGCCTATCTGCACCAGGGCAAACAGCAGCCCGCCGGCGAGGCTCAGTTTTAGCGCGAAGGCGAGGGTCACCCCCTCGCGGGCCAGTTCGCTGGCCATCACCGAATAGATGACCAGCCCCGGCAGGGTGGTCACGGCCGAGATCAGGGTAAAGGGCCAGAAGCGGATCGCCGTCAGGCCGTAGGCGTAATTCTGAATATTGTAGGGAAAGAGCGGCACCAGGCGGGTGAGGATCAGGAAATCGCAGCCACTGCGGGCGATACCGCGCTCAATCGCCTGAAAGACGGTGGTATGGCCCACATAGCGCTGCAGCAGATCGCGCCCAAGCCAGCGGGCGATTAAAAACGACAGCGAAGAGGCGAGGGTGGCGGCGGCAAACGAGAGCAGGGAGCCTGTTAGCGGGCCGAAGAGCATCCCGCCGGCGATCACCAGCAGGCTGCCGGGGATCAGACACAGGGTGGCAATGATAAACAGCGCAGCATAGACCAGATATCCCCAGGCGCCCTGATGGCGGAGGGTGTCCTGAAGCAGATGCAGATGAGTCAGCAGATCGTGGAGACCGACGCGGTGGCTGATAACGGCCAGCGTGGCCACCAGCGCGAGAAGTCCCAGCCCTTTACCAATGGCCGGATGACGGCTTCTTTTGCATGAGAGGTGCTCCTGTACAGTCTGGACGCAGTGGACATCAAAAAGTGCGCGCGACAGTATCCTGTTCCGACGACCGTCACAATGGTTTACCGTCGCTTTGTTGATTTTGCTCAGGAAATTCTGCCCCCCGCACAGCGGGAGGCGAGAGAAGGGCGTGAATTATGGCCGGAAGGTGGCCCACACCGGCGCGTGGTCGGACGGTTTTTCCATCCCGCGGATCTCGTAATCGATCCCGGTTTCCACGCAGCGCTGCGCCAGAGGCTGGCTGGCCAGCAGCAGATCGATGCGCAGCCCACGGTTATCGTCGAAGCCTTTGGAGCGGTAATCAAACCACGAGAAATGCTCATGATTGTCGGGGTTAGCCTGACGCCAGGTATCCACCAGGCCCCAGCCCAGCAGGCGGTCCATCCATTCCCGTTCTTCCGGCAGGAAGGAACATTTGCCGGTGCGCAGCCAGCGTTTGCGGTTCTCTTCACCGATACCGATGTCCAGATCGGTAGGACTGATGTTCATATCGCCCATGATCAGCACCGGATTCTCTTTGTTGAGCTCGGTCTCCAGATAGTTCTGCAGATTCTGATAGAACGCCGCTTTGGCCGGGAATTTGGTTTCATGATCGCGGCTTTCACCCTGCGGGAAATAGCCGTTAATCACTGTGACGTTGCCGAAGGGCGACGGGATCTCCGCCATAATGATGCGGCGCTGAGCCTCTTCGCCATCGTCCGGGAAACCGCGGCGGACGGCAATCGGCGTCTCTTTGGTCAGCAGCGCGACGCCATAATGGCCTTTCTGCCCGTGATAAAAGACGTTATAGCCGAGCCTGGCGACCTCTTCGAGAGGGAACATGTCGTCGTGAACTTTGGTTTCCTGCAGGCCAATCACGTCCGGCTGGTGTTTTTCGACGATGGCGGCCAGTTGGTGTGGGCGGGCACGCAGGCCGTTGATATTAAAAGAGACGAATTTCATAGTCGCTGCCACTGTGCAAGGTGAATAGTGCAGGGATGGTAGCAGAAATTCGCCAGGCTGGCTGCCACCGGATGCGTCATTCTGCCAATCGCTGCGCATGAGCGTGCCGTGGGTGCCCCTTTTGCGGGCATGCCGCGCCAAAAAAGGGCAAATAGATACGATAAATTTCGCAGAGGATCACAATTACAGAATTATATCTTACCGTTGCATAATTTATCTTCTTTAATCACTGTTTATCCCCCTTTGTCGGATACTTATTCACTAAATATGCATTTTATGTGAATAGCGTTCAGCTGTAACTCATTGATTCTGCGTTATCTCATCCGATTTATGCATTTTTATCGCTGGCTGGCACGAACCGTGCAATCTACATTTACAGCGTAATAACTCATATTTATTAACATTATTGCTACTTTTAATTTACCGGAAGAGGTCGATATGTCTCAGTCAATTACGCGTAACCACTTTGATGAATGGATGATGCCGGTCTACGCGCCAGCGGCGTTTATTCCGGTGCGGGGCGCCGGGTCACGGCTGTGGGATCAGCAGGGCAAAGAGTATATCGATTTTGCCGGCGGCATCGCCGTGAACGCGCTGGGGCATGCCCATCCGCGTCTGGTGCAAGCCCTGACCGACCAGGCCGGCAAGTTCTGGCATACCGGCAACGGCTACACCAATGAGCCGATCCTGCGTCTGGCCAAAATGCTTATCGATGCTACCTTCGCCGACCGGGTCTTCTTCTGTAACTCCGGCGCCGAGGCCAATGAGGCAGCGCTCAAGCTGGCGCGTAAATATGCCCACGATCGCTTTGGCAGCGAGAAAAGTGGCATCGTCGCCTTTCAGAACGCTTTCCACGGGCGGACGCTGTTCACCGTCTCGGCGGGCGGTCAGCCGGCCTATTCCCGGGATTTCGCCCCGCTGCCGCCGCAGATCCAGCATGCCGTATTTAACGATCTCGAGTCGGCAAAGGCCTTAATCAATGACCAGACCTGCGCGGTGATCGTCGAGCCGGTGCAGGGCGAAGGGGGCGTGGTGCCGGCCAGCGTCGAGTTTTTACGCGGCCTGCGTCAGCTTTGCGACCAGCACAACGCCCTGCTGATTTTCGATGAAGTGCAGACCGGGGTCGGGCGCACCGGCGAGCTGTATGCCTATATGCACTACGGCGTGACGCCCGATGTGCTGACCACCGCCAAAGCGCTGGGCGGTGGTTTCCCTATTGGCGCGCTGCTGGCGACAGAGGCCTGCGCCAGCGTGATGACCGTCGGCACCCACGGCACCACCTACGGCGGTAACCCGCTGGCCGGGGCGGTGGCCGGCGAACTGCTGTCGATCGTCAACACCCCGGAAGTGCTCTCCGGCGTCAGACAGCGCCATCAGTGGTTTTGTGAACGCCTGCAGGCAATTAACGCCCGCTATGGCCTGTTCAAGGAGATCCGCGGCCTGGGACTGCTGCTCGGCTGCGTGCTAAACGACGCCTGGGCCGGGAAGGCGAAAACCCTCAGTAACCTGGCGGCGGAAGAGGGGGTGATGATTCTGATCGCCGGCGCCAACGTGGTGCGTTTCGCGCCGGCGCTGAACGTTAGTGAAGAAGAGGTGAACAGCGGGCTGGATCGCGTCGAGCGGGCCTGCGCGCGTTTCGTGGCAGGAGTCTCATCATGATGGTTATTCGACCGGTGGAGCCGGGCGATTTGCCCGGGCTGCTGAAGCTGGCAGCGGAGACCGGCGGCGGGTTGACCTCGCTGCCGGTGGATGAAGCGACCCTCGCGGCGCGGATCGCCCGCTCGCAGCAGACCTGGCGCGGCGAGCTACCGAAAAGCGAGCAGGGCTATGTCTTTGTGCTGGAGGAGAGCGAAAGCGGCGCGGTGGTGGGCATCTGCGCGATCGAGGTGGCGGTGGGGCTCAACGATCCCTGGTATAACTACCGGGTCGGCACCCAGGTCCATGCCTCGAAGGAGCTCAACGTCTATCAGGCGCTGCCGACGCTGTTTCTCAGCAACGATCATACCGGCAGCAGCGAGCTGTGTACCCTGTTCCTCGACCCGCAGTGGCGCAAAGAGGGCAATGGCTATCTGCTGTCGAAATCACGCTTCTTATTTATGGCCGCCTTTCGCGAGCGCTTCAATGAGAAGGTGGTCGCCGAGATGCGCGGGGTGATTGACGAGCAGGGCTACTCGCCGTTCTGGGAGAGCCTGGGCAAACGCTTTTTCGCCATGGAGTTTTCCCGTGCCGACTACCTGTGCGGCACCGGACAGAAGGCTTTCATTGCCGCCCTGATGCCCAAGCATCCGCTGTATATCGATTTCCTTTCCCCTGAGGCACAGGCGGTGATCGGCAAGGTTCATCCGCAGACCGCCCCGGCCCGGACGGTGCTGGAGAAAGAGGGGTTCCGCTACCTGAACTACATCGATATTTTCGACGGCGGCCCGACTCTGGAGTGCGACATCGACCGGGTGCGGGCGATCCGCAAAAGCCGTCTGGTGACCACCGAGGCCGGCGAAACCCCGCCCGGTGACTGGCCGCTGTGCCTGGTGGCGAATGAACAGTATCACCAGTTCCGCGCTCTGCTGGTGCATGCCGATCCGGATGGCGACACCCTGACCCTCAGCGCCCGCGAACTGGATATGCTGAAGTGTCATGCCGGCGACCAGGTGCGCATGGTGCGCCTGATCCCTGAGGAGAAAACTGCATGAGTCTGTGGATTAACGGCGAGTGGCGGCCCGGCCGTGGGCCAGGTTTCAGTAAACAGGATCCGGTTAACCTGAAGGTTGTCTGGCAGGGCGAGGCGGCGGATGCCGGGCAGGTTGCCGAGGCGGTGGCGGCTGCCCGCCAGGCGTTCCCGTCCTGGGCGCGGCTGCCGTTTGCCGCCCGTCAGGCGATCGTTGAAAAGTTTGCCGCTCTGCTGGAAGCCAGTAAGGCGGAGCTGACGGCGGTTATCGGCGCCGAGACCGGAAAGCCGCGCTGGGAGGCGGCCGGGGAAGTGACGGCGATGATCAACAAGGTGGCGATCTCGGTGAAGGCCTACCACGTCCGCACCGGCGAACAGCACAGCGACCTGCCCGACGGCGCCGCCACGCTGCGTCACCGGCCGCACGGCGTACTGGCGGTGTTTGGCCCCTATAACTTTCCCGGCCATCTGCCGAACGGGCACATCGTGCCGGCGCTGCTGGCGGGCAATACCGTGGTCTTTAAACCCAGCGAACTCACCCCGCGCAGCGGCGAAGCAGTGGTGAAACTATGGCAGCAGGCCGGCCTGCCCGCCGGGGTGCTCAACCTGGTGCAGGGCGGTCGGGAAACCGGCGAGGCGCTCAGCGGCCAGGCGGATATCGACGGACTGCTGTTTACCGGCAGCTCAACCACCGGTTTTCATCTGCATCGCCAGCTGGCCGGGCAGCCGCAGAAGATCCTCGCGCTGGAGATGGGCGGCAATAACCCGCTGATCGTCGACGATCCGCGGGACGTGGATGCCGCGGTGCATCTGACCATCCAGTCCGCCTTTATTACCGCTGGCCAGCGCTGCACCTGCGCCCGGCGTCTGCTGGTCCGACGCGGAGAGGCGGGCGATGCCTTCCTCTCCCGGCTGGTGACGGTGAGCCAACGGCTGATCCCGGCGGCGTGGGACGCCGAGCCGCAGCCGTTTCTCGGCGGGCTTATCTCTGAACAAGCCGCGCAGAAAGTGCATCAGGCCTGGCTGCAGCGGGTCGCCGCTGGCGCGGTCACCCTGCTGGAGCCGCGGTTATTGCAGGCCGGGACGTCGCTGCTAACGCCGGGGATTGTCGACATGAGCGACGTGGCCAATGTCGAGGATGAAGAGGTGTTTGGCCCGCTGCTTGGGGTCTGGCGCTACGACACGTTCGAGGAGGCGATTGCCTTAGCCAACGCTACCCGCTTCGGCCTCTCCTGTGGGTTAATCTCCCCGGAACGGGAGAAGTTCGATCGACTGCTGCTCGAGGCGCGGGCAGGGATAGTTAACTGGAACAAACCGCTGACCGGGGCGGCGAGTACCGCGCCGTTCGGCGGCACCGGGGCGTCCGGTAACCATCGTCCGGGGGCCTGGTATGCCGCCGATTATTGCGCCTGGCCGATGGCCAGCCTTGAATCACCGACCCTGACGCTGCCCGCCAGCCTGAGCCCGGGGCTCGACTTTCTGGCCGGGGAGGCGTCATGACCGCCCGCGAAGTCAACTTTGACGGTCTGCCCGGGCTGACCCATCACTACGCCGGGCTCTCCTTTGGCAATGAGGCTTCCACCCGGCATCGCTATCGGGTGTCTAACCCGCAGCTGGCGGCAAAGCAGGGGCTGAAAAAAATGAAAGCCCTCGCCGACGCTGGCTACCCGCAGGCGGTGATCCCGCCGCAGGAGCGTCCCAACGTGCCGCTTCTGCGCCAGCTGGGCTTTAGCGGCAGCGATGAGCAGGTGGTGGCCCGGGTGGCGCAGCAGGAGCCGGATCTGCTGTCGGCGGTGAGTTCGGCCTCGGCGATGTGGGTGGCGAACGCGGCGACGGTGTGTCCCTCCGCCGATTCGCTGGATGGCCTGGTGCATCTGACGGTGGCGAATCTGCAGGATAAATTCCACCGCGCCAGCGAAGCACCGACTACAGAGGCGCTGCTGCAGGCGATTTTCCCCGACCGCACGCGATTTGCTATCCACCCGGCGCTGCCCGCCTCGGCCTGGTTTGGCGACGAAGGGGCGGCGAACCATAATCGTCTCGGCGGCGAGTATGGCGCTCCCGGCGTCCAGCTCTTTGTCTATGGCCGCCGCCGGGGGAGCGAGGAGGCGCCGCGTCGCTATCCGGCGCGGCAAACCCTTGAGGCCAGCCAGGCGGTAGCGCGCCTCAATCAGGTCAATCCCCGCCAGCTGATCTTCGCCCGCCAGCATCCGGCGGCGATCGACACGGGGGTTTTTCATAACGACGTCATCGCGGTGAGCAACCGTCAGGTCCTGTTCTGCCATGAGCAGGCCTTTGCCGACCAGACCGCGCTTCTCCAGCAGCTGGCGCAGCGGGTGCCGGGTTTTACGCCGCTGGTGGTTCCCGCCAGCCGGGTCTCGGTGGCAGAGGCGGTTGTCACCTATCTGTTCAACAGCCAGCTGGTGAGCCGGGCGGATGGCAGCATGGCGCTTATCCTGCCTCAGGAAGCGCAGGAGCATGCCGGCGTCTGGGAATACCTCAATGAGCTGCTGGCCGGGGATAACCCTATCGCCGACCTGCGGGTGTTCGATCTGCGCGAGAGCATGGCCAACGGCGGCGGTCCGGCGTGCCTGCGCCTGCGGGTGGTGTTGACGGCCGAGGAGTATCAGGCGGTCAATCCGCACGTCCTGATGAACGATACGCTGTTTGCCACCCTCAATGACTGGGTGGATCGCTACTATCGCGATCGTCTCACCCAGGCCGACCTCGCCGACCCGCAGCTGCTGCGGGAAGGGCGCGACGCGCTGGATCGGTTGACCCAGATCCTGCAGCTCGGTTCGGTTTATCCATTTCAGCAATAAGGGGGCGCGGTGGAACATTTTCTGGCATTAACCCTGGCGGGGCGATTGCCCCATCACTTTCACGGCGAGACGGCCCATTTCCGCTGGCACTGGCAGGGGGAGGGGATCCTTGAGCTGACGCCGCATGCGCGCTGCGAACGCGGGCTGGTACTTTCCTGCGCCATTCATGGCAACGAAACGGCGCCGGTGGAGATAGTCGACCAGCTGGTGCAGCGACTGGTCCGGGAGGCGCTCCCGCTGCGCTGGCGGCTGCTGGTGATCGTCGGCAACCCACCAGCGCTGCGGGCGAATAAGCGCTATCTGCACAGCGATATGAACCGCATGTTTGGCGAGCGCTGGCGGCAGTTTCCGCTCAGTGAGGAGACGCAGCGGGCGCAGCGGCTGGAGCAGGCGGTGGCCCGCTTTTATCGCGACCACGATGGCCCGCGCTGGCACCTCGATCTGCATACCGCGATCCGCGGGTCGCTACATCCGCGCTTCGGCGTGCTCCCGGCCCGTGATACGCCGTGGGAGGAGGATTTTCTTCACTGGCTGGGCGGCGCCGGGCTGGAGGCGCTGGTGTTTCATCGCCAGCCCGGCGGGACCTTTACCCATTTCAGCTGCGAACGGTTCGCGGCGCTGGCCTGCACCCTTGAGCTGGGCAAAGCGCTGCCGTTGGGGGAAAACGATCTGACGCAGTTTGCCGCCGTCCAGCGGGCGCTCTCCCGGCTGCTGGTGGGGGATCTGGCCATTGCCGACGCCCCGGCGCCGCTGCGCTACCGGGTGGTACAGCAGCTAACCCGCCATAGTGATGATTTCCGCTTGCATATGGCGGATCAGACGCTGAACTTCACCCCCTTCGAACCCGGCACGCTGCTGGCGGAGGAGGGCGAGACGCGGTATGTGGTGGGGCCTGAGACGGAGTATGTTCTGTTTCCTAACCCGACGGTGGCGAAAGGACTGCGCGCCGGCCTGATGCTGGAGAAATTATCCTGAGGGCAAGCCGTCCGCCGGGCGGCCTGCTTTATTGCGCGCGTCTTTTTTCGCCATCTTATTTTTTCGTGCTCCACTGTAAATTTGCAGATTATTCCTGGTAAAATGCTTTGTTTTTAATCCCCCCTCCTTTATACTCTCCATAATTTCTCTGCAAAACAGTAAGTTATTTATTTTTTATTGCAATTCTTCGGCTAAATTCCTTATTTTCTCCATAATTGGCGAGAAACTGTTTTTTACACTTTCATTGTTTTACTCTTGCTCTGACTAATTGACGATTAACGTCGTAAAGTTAATCTCGTCAACACGGCAACGCGCCGTAAGAATAACGTAAAGTAAGGATTGAATGATGAAGAAACTCACTGCACTGTTTGTTGCCTCTACTTTGGCTCTGGGCGCGGCTAACCTGGCACACGCCGCCGATACCACCACCGCGCCGAGCGACAGCAAGCCGATGATGATGCATCATAAAGGCGGCCCGGGTCAGCATGACATGATGTTTAAAGGCCTGAACCTGACCGATGCGCAGAAGCAGCAGATCCGCGACATCATGAAGAGCCAGCGCGAAAATATGAAACGTCCGTCCCTTGAAGAACGCCGCGCGATGCACGATCTGATCGCCAGCGACACCTTCGATAAGGCGAAGGCGGAAGCGCAGATCGATAAGATGGAAGCGCAGCATAAAGCGATGGCGCTGTCCCGCCTGGAAACGCAGAACAAGATCTACAACATTCTGACCCCAGAGCAGAAAAAACAGTTCAATGCTAATTTTGAGAAGCATCTGACAGAACGCAACGCGCCGGCAGGTAAAATGCCTGCACCTGCTGAATAATGTAGCGCACTGAATCAAGACCGCCGGTCTTGCCCAATAATGCCATCAGGCGTTGGGCAGGGCCGGCGGTTTTTTATTGGTGGCTTCTCAGCCAAGCGGATGCAGCGGATAGTCTCCGCTGAGCAAAGGCTTACAGAGGATCTTGTAACCATCCTGGTCAAATCCGGCGGGCAGACGGGTCAACTCCGCCGCCTGGTCGAGCGATTCAACGGCGCCCAGCCACAGCCAGTTATGAATGACGTGATACTGCGTCATGTCCGGGCCGCGCTCCTCCAGCGCCACGGGCCCCGCCCACGGCCAGCACACCAGCTGCAGTCTGCTCATCTGCGCCAGCAGGCGTTCTCTGTGCGCCTCCACGCTCTCCTTTCCACAGCAGGCCCCGGCGCAGCGGCCCAGCGCGGAGCGAAAGCAGGCGCGGCCGCGGCTGAGCGGTTCCAGACCAAGCAGGCTATAACAGAGGCGCTGTTCGTCAGCGAGGCTCTGCAGCATCTGCAGCGCCGCCCGCCGGTTGGCGAACAGGCCATAGAGATGCTGCTGGTGCGAGAAATCAACCTCACGGGCATAGACAATCTGCGGCCGGTCGTCCGCAAGTAGCCAGGCGCAGAGCTGCTTGTTACGCCGTAGCCGCTTGTTAAACAGCGGCTGCTGCTCTTTAATCAACCGCGCCTCCAGCAGCAGCGCTCCCAGCTCGCCAGCGGTGCGCTGCCAGGTGATACGCCGCGACTGACGCAGCATCGCGGCCTCTTCAGGGGTGCGCAGGTGGGATAACACCCGGCTGCGGAGGTTGACGCTCTTACCGATATAGAGCGGCATCGTGTCGCTGTCGCCGTGAAACTGATAGACGCCCGGCAGCTTCGGCAGCGCCTCCAGCCACGGGCGAAGATGTTCGGGATATTCATAGATCGCCGCCGCCTCAAACTCGAGACGCGGGGCTGATTGCTTTCTGGCCACAATAACTCCTGGTACTGTCTATCTATCCAGTATAGCAGGCCATTTTTGCGGCGAAAAGGACAAAAAATAACCCCGGCGCAGGCCGGGGCGGGGGGAGAGACTATTTTTTCCAGAAATCGTCAAAGACGGTGATCGGCGGCCGACGCTTGTGTTCGGTTTTCAGATACCAGCCCTCGATCGTTTTGGCGATGCTCGGGTCCAGCGTTTTGCCTTCCAGATAATCGTCGATGTTCTCGTAGGTGACACCCAGGGCCACTTCATCCGGCAGGGAGGGGCGATCGTCTTCCAGGTCGGCGGTGGGCAGCTTCTTATACAGATGTTCCGGGCAGCCGAGATGGGCCAGCAGCTGTTTGCCCTGACGTTTGTTCAGGCGGAAAATTGGGTTGATGTCGGTGCCGCCGTCGCCATATTTGGTGAAAAAGCCGGTAATCGCTTCCGCCGCATGGTCGGTACCGACCACAACTCCTTTGGTCATTCCGGCGATGCTGTACTGGGTCTTCATTCGCTCACGGGCTTTTTCATTTCCGCGAACGAAGTCGCTCAGTTCGATGCCTGCTTCGCGCAGCGCCTGTTCGCTGGCCAGCACCGCAGCTTTAATATTGACTGTCAACACCCGGTCAGGCTGGATAAATGCGATGGCGTCCTGGCAGTCCTGCTCATCAGCCTGCACGCCATAGGGTAAACGGACGGCGATAAACTGCAGGCTACTGTCGCCGGTTTCGGCACGCAGTTCGTTAATCGCTATCTGGCACAGTTTTCCCGTCAGGGTGGAGTCCTGACCGCCGCTGATACCCAGCACCAGCGATTTAATAAACGGGTAGGTCTGCAGGTATGACTTCAGGAAATCGACGCTGCGGCGGATCTCGCCTGCGACATCAATCTGCGGCTTTGCGCCCAGCGCCTGAATAATCTCTTGTTGTAGCGTCATCGCGCCCTCCGAAAGTGAATCTGTTTGGCAAGCTGTTGGCTTAAAGCTACCTCTTTGCCGCTGAAACGACAAGGACCGGAGTTTTGACTGCCGGAAAAGAAGGCAATCAATGACATAGGTTTTCATTATAGATGCTGTACCGCGCATTGCGCCGCCGTCCGACGTCGGCAGAACAATCCTGTTTACGCAATAACATAACCTGACATGATTTCGCTGTTCGGCTTGAAAAATAACACTATTTATTCCAGGCTTATCGTTACACAGTAGAAAAGAGGAACCAAAATGAACAAAAGCTTAGCAGGAATACTGGGCGTCACCGTCGCGTTAACCTTACTGGCGGGCTGTACCGCTTACGATCGTACCAAAGACCAGTTTACCCAGCCGGTGGTGAAAGATGTGAAGAAAGGGATGTCGCGTCAGCAGGTGATGCAGATCGCCGGCAAACCTTCAACGGAAGTCACCATGGTCCATGCCCGCGGCACCTGCCAGACCTATATCCTCGGTCAACGAGATGGTAAAGTTGAAACCTACTTTGTGGCCCTCGACGAAACGGGTCACGTCATGAACTCCGGCTACCAGACCTGCGCCGAGTATGATACCGACCCGCGCAACGCCAGGTAAGCTTCCTACTGTTTACTTACTTCTACGTAAGCCCGACCACTGGTCGGGCTTTTTTGTGAGTCATGATGCTTATTTAATTGCGCGAATTATTTGGATGAAAATGTGAGGGTAGTCAAAACCGGAGGTCAATGAGAGACAATTCTGTTCAACAGCGAATTATCCTGGCGGCTCAGCTTGCCGTATACTCAACTCATAAACAGAATTAACCGGATGTTACCAGTCTTACCGGCTCTCAGCGGTTACTGAAGGCCCTGGTCTCACACATTGAGGAAGCGTTCATGGAAAAGAAACACATTTATCTCTTCTGCTCGGCAGGCATGTCCACGTCACTGCTGGTCTCCAAAATGCGGGCGCAGGCGGAAAAATATGAAGTCCCGGTCATTATTGAAGCCTATCCCGAAACCCTCGCGGGCGAAAAAGGGCCGGAAGCCGACGTAGTATTATTAGGGCCACAAATTGCGTATATGTTACCGGAAATTCAGCGCCTGCTGCCGAATAAACCGGTTGAAGTTATCGACTCCCTTCTCTATGGCAAAGTTGATGGTTTAGGGGTATTGAAAGCCGCCGTCGCGGCTATTAAGAAAGCTGCAGCACAATAATTTTAACTTTTAAAACTCGATGTATTTTGACGCCTGGCGGCTGCCTGTTGCCGGACGTCAAAAAATAATGAGTTTATTTTCCCGTCAAAGAGTAATTTCATACATCATCGCCGTAATAGTTTATTGCGGCTTTTAAGGGTATTGACTATGAGTAAAGTGATCGATTCGCTTGAAAAGGTACTCCTTCCTTTTGCAGTGAAAATAGGAAAGCAGCCGCATATTAATGCAATAAAAAATGGATTTATTAAATTAATGCCGTTGACCCTCGCCGGGGCCATGTTTGTGTTAATTAACAACGTTTTTCTGAGCTTCGGCGAAGGCTCTTTCTTTTATTCCATGGGCATTCGCCTGGATGCCTCCACCATTGAAACCTTAAACGACTTTAAGGCTATCGGCGGAAACGTCTATAACGGCACCCTCGGGATTATGTCGCTAATGGCGCCGTTCTTTATCGGCTCCGCGTTGGCGGAAGAGCGCAAAGTTGACCCGATGGCAGCTGGCCTGCTGGCGGTGGCGGCCTTCATGACCGTGACCCCGTATAGCGTGGGCGAAGCCTATGCGGTGGGCGCCAACTGGCTGGGCGGGCAGAACATCATCTCCGGGATGATTATCGGTCTGGTCGTTGCGGAACTGTTCACCTTCGTGATCCGTCGCAACTGGGTGATTAGACTGCCGGACAGCGTGCCGGGGTCGGTATCACGCTCTTTCTCTGCGCTGATCCCGGGCTTCTTGATCCTCTCCATCTTCGGCATTATCTCGTGGGCCCTGGCGAGCTATGGCAGCAACTTCCACCAGATCATCATGGACTCTATCTCGACGCCGCTGGCGGCGATGGGCAGCGTGGTTGGCTGGGCATACGTTATCTTTAACTCTCTGCTGTGGTTCTTCGGTGTGCACGGTTCTCTGGCGCTTACCGCCCTGGATAACGGCATCATGACGCCGTGGGCGCTGGAAAACATCGCGCTGTACAACCAGTACGGCTCTGTTGATGCGGCCATCGAAGCGGGCAAACAGTTCCACTTCTGGGCTAAACCGATGCTCGACTCCTACATCCTGCTGGGTGGCTCCGGGGCGACGCTGGGTCTGATTATCGCCATCTTTATCGCTTCTCGCCGCGCTGACCATCGTCAGGTTGCCAAGCTGGCGCTGCCGTCAGGCATCTTCCAGATTAACGAACCGATTCTGTTTGGTCTGCCGATCATCATGAACCCGGTGATGTTCATCCCGTTCGTGCTGGTTCAGCCGATTCTGGCGGCCATTACGCTGGCGGCCTACAGCCTGGGGATTATCCCACCGGTGACCAACCTGGCGCCGTGGACTATGCCGACCGGTTTGGGAGCGTTCTTTAACAGTAACGGCAGCGTTGCCGCCCTGCTGGTGGCCCTGTTCAACCTTGGCGTCGCTACCCTGGTCTACCTGCCGTTTGTGGTGCTGTCGAATAAAGCGCAGACCGTTATCGAGCAGGAAGAGAGCGAAGAAGACATCGCTAACGCACTGAAATTCTGATACCGCGCGGTACGGGCAGCGTCCCGTACCGCCTGATAAATGAGGGAAATATTATGTTTGATCTGGACAACATCGACGCGGTAGAGACCCCGGAAAATGACCTCGAAGAGGTAGTGATGGGGCTGATTATCAACTCCGGACAAGCCCGTAGCCTGGCCTATGGCGCGCTGAAGCAGGCGAAGCAGGGCGACTTTGCCGCAGCGAAAGCGATGATGGAGCAGTCGCGCCAGGCGCTGAGCGAGGCGCATCGCGTGCAGACCCAGCTTATCGAAAGCGACGAGGGCGAAGGGAAAATGAAGGTCAGCCTGGTGCTGGTGCATGCCCAGGACCATCTGATGACCTCCATGCTGGCTCGTGAGCTGGTGGCCGAATTGATTGAGCTGCACGAGAAGGTACAATAGGCCATCGCGACGATGAGGCAGCCCAGAATGATGACCACCGAGATCAGTACCGCCAGAGAACAACAGCTGTTCAACGGGAAGAACTTTCATGTGGTCATCTATAACAAAACGGAAAGCGTGAGCGGGCTTCACCAGCATGATTACTACGAATTTACCGTGGTGTTAACCGGGCGCTATTACCAGGAGATCAATGGCAAACGGGTGCTGCTGGAGCGCGGGGATTTCGTCTTTATCCCGATGGGCTCGCACCACCAGAGCTTTTACGAGTTCGGGGCGACGCGCATCCTTAACGTCGGCATCAGCAGACGCTTCTTTGAGAAACACTACCTGCCGCTGCTGCCGTTTGGCCTGGTGGCTTCGCAAGTCTACGCCGTGCAGAGCGCTTTTCTCGGCTACGTTGAGTCGGTCATCGCCTCACTCAATTTTCGCGAAACGGAATTTGACGAATTTATCGAGCTGGTCTCTTTTTATGTCATTAACCGTTTACGCCACTATCGTGAAGAGCCGGTTGCCGACGTGACGCCGCAATGGTTAAAAAATACCGTGGAAGCCATGCATGATAAGCTGAAATTCGGTGAAGGCGCTCTCGAAAATATGGTTCGCTTATCCGGAAAAACGCAGGAATATTTAACCCGGGCGACCCAGCGCTATTATGGTAAAACGCCGATGCAGATAATTAATGATATCCGTATCAACTTTGCCAAAAAACAGCTGGAAATTACCAATTATTCGGTGACGGATATTGCGTATGAATCAGGTTACAGCAGCCCGAGCTTGTTTATTAAAACCTTTAAAAAACTGACGTCGTTTACGCCGAGCAGTTATCGCAAGCATTTGACCAGTATTAATTAAACCCGCGCGGCGTTCGCCGCCAGGTTTATACCGAAAATCATTCAAGTTAACTGTCCGCATTGTTGCGGAGAGCGGCCTGCGTCCAGGCGCAGCGCCTAAGGGAGAAAAAGATGAGCCAGAAATTAAAAGTAGTCACTATTGGCGGCGGCAGCAGCTATACCCCGGAATTACTGGAAGGATTTCTGAAACGTTATCATGAACTGCCGGTAAGCGAACTGTGGTTGGTAGACGTCGAAGAGGGACAGGAGAAGCTCGATATTATCCACGCGCTGTGCCAGCGGATGGTGGAAAAAGCCGGCGTGCCGATGAAAGTCTATAAAACGCTGGATCGCCGCGCAGCACTGCAGGGCGCAGATTTCGTCACCACCCAGCTGCGCGTGGGCCAGCTGAAGGCGCGTGAAAAAGATGAGCGCATCCCGCTGAGTCACGGCTACCTGGGTCAGGAGACCAACGGGGCGGGCGGGTTGTTTAAAGGACTGCGCACCATCCCGGTGATTTTCGACATCGTGAAAGATGTGCAGGAAATTTGCCCCGACGCATGGATCATCAACTTCACCAACCCGGCGGGCATGGTCACCGAGGCGGTCTATCGCCACACCAATTTCAAACGCTTTATTGGCGTGTGCAACATTCCTATCGGCATGAAGATGTTCATCACCGACGTGCTGCAGCTGAGCCCGAGCGATGAGCTGAATATCGACCTGTTTGGTCTGAACCACCTGGTGTTCGTCCGCGACGTGCTGGTTAACGGCGTCTCGCGCTTCGATGAACTGCTGGACGGCGTGGCCTCCGGCCGTCTGACCGCGAACTCGGTGAAAAACATCTTCGACCTGCCGTTTAGCGAAGGGCTGATCCGCTCCCTGCGGCTGATCCCATGCTCTTACCTGCTCTACTACTTTAAGCCAAAAGAGATGCTGGCGATTGAGATGGGCGAGTACTACAAAGGCGGTGCGCGCGCCCAGGTGGTGCAGAAGGTGGAGAAACAGCTGTTCGAGCTGTATAAAAACCCGGATCTTAACGTTAAGCCGAAGGAGCTGGAGCAGCGCGGCGGGGCCTATTACTCTGATGCCGCTTGCGAAGTAATCAATGCCATCTATAACGACAAACAGACTGAGCACTATGTGAATATCCCGCATCATGGTCATGTCGATAATATCCCGGCGGACTGGGCGGTAGAGATGAGCTGCACCTTAGGTCGCGACGGCGCGAAGCCGACGCCGCGCATTACTCATTTCGATGAGAAGGTGTTAGGGCTTATCTACACCATCAAGGGGTTCGAAGTGGCGGCCAGCCAGGCGGCGATCAGCGGTGAGCTGAACGATGTCCTGTTGGCGCTGAACTTAAGCCCGCTGATCCATTCCGATCGTGACGCCGAACAGCTGGCGCGGGAGATGATTCTGGCGCATGAAAAATGGCTGCCGAACTTTGCGGCGACGATCGAAAAATTAAAATCGTAACGGGAGTAGCAAATGGAACGCGTATTGATCGTCAATGCCGACGACTTCGGCCTCAGTAAAGGGCAGAACTACGGCATTATCGAGGCCTGTCGCAACGGCGTGGTGACATCGACCACCGCGCTGGTCAACGGCGCGGCCATTGACCACGCCGCCCAGCTGAGCCGCAGTACTCCGGAGCTGGCGGTCGGTATGCACTTTGTACTGACGCTGGGCGAGCCGCTGTCGGCCATGCCGGGATTAACCCGCGATGGCCGGCTGGGCAAATGGATCTGGCAGCAGGCGGAAGAAGATAGCCTGCCGCTGGAAGAGATCGCCCACGAGCTGGCGTGTCAGTACCGTCGTTTTGTCGAACTCTTCGGCCATGAGCCGACGCATATCGACAGCCATCACCATGTACATATGTTCGCCCAGATTTATCCCATCGTCGCGGCCTTTGCCCGCGAGAAGGGCATTGCGTTACGCATTGACCGCCAGGTGGCGGCGCAGAGTGGGCTCGACCAGCAGGCGGCGCGCAGCAGCGCCGGCTTCAGCAGCGAGTTTTACGGCGAAGCGGTCTCTGAGGAACTGTTTCTGCAGACGCTGGATGCCTCCATCGCCCGCGGGGAGCGCTCCCTGGAGGTGATGTGTCATCCGGCTTATGTCGATCGGATCATTATGGGCAGCGCCTACTGCTATCCGCGACTGGATGAGCTTGATGTGCTGACATCTGCCTCGCTGAAAGCGGCGGTGGCCGACCGGGGTTATCGTCTGGGAACCTACCGCGACGTGTAAGCCCGACGGGGGAAAGGGAAAGTGAATCAAGCCCGGCACAGCGTGCCGGGCTTTTTACTACGCCGGAATAGCGGCGATTTTCGGGCTTCTCGACCACACGCGGTGGGCCGTCATCAGGGCGAGCAGTTTGTCCGCCGCTGGCGTGTCGAGCGCATCGGTGACGATGACCCCCTCTTCACCCTGGGTCGGAACATGCAGAACGGACGTCAGCTGCCGCGCATCCCCTGCCAGCAGGATCGGCTTCAGATGTTTATAGGCTTCCAGCAGGTAATAGCGCGCGTCACCGCTCTGACTCAGGGCGCTGAGGTCGCCGCCGGGCACCACCACCGCATCCACCGTCAGCGACGGGGAACCGGCGAAGGTGCCGGCGATCGGCAGCGGAGAACCATCGTCGGCAATGACTTCGCCCATTCGCGAGTAGAGCAGCTTGCTGTGCACGCCCTGGGCCTGCAGCGCCTGCAGGAGCTGAACCAGATCCTGCGCTGAGGTGCGTTCGTTGAGCAGGACTGCCACCACGCGACCTTTCACATCTCCTTCGGCATCGGCGTAGAGGCTGAGGCTAGGGTCTTTCTCCACACCATTGACCGGGGCGGGCAGGGTAATGTTGCGCTGATCGTCGCTCAGTTCGATCCCTAAGTTCGCCCCAACCGCTTCCGCAAGCTTAGTATCAATGTGGGCCAGATGATCGACCACCCGCTCGCGGATCCAGGTGCGGACCACTTTGCTGAGTTCGAAGCTGAAACCATCGATAATATGCTGCTGTTCAATCGGCGTCTGGCTCAGCCAGAACAGACGCGGCTGGGCGTAATATTCGCCGAACGAAGGGCTGCGCTGGCGGATTTTTTCGCCGTCGACGCGCTCGGCGAGGGACTCAAAGCCACCGCGTTTGGCGGCAGGCGGCGTCTCGCGCGGCCAGTTGTCGTTAATCGAGTTGGGCTCGTAGTTGGCCGGATTGGTGTCAATGTCCATCCGGTGCATCCCGTCACGCTGGAAATTATGATACGGGCAGGTCGGACGGTTGATGGGGATTTCATGGAAGTTCGGCCCACCCAGGCGGCTAATTTGCGTATCGGTGTAAGAGAAGAGACGCCCCTGCAGCAGCGGATCGTTGCTGAAATCAATGCCCGGGACGATATGTCCGGGATGGAAGGCTGCCTGTTCATTTTCGGCAAAGAAGTTATCCGGGTTGCGGTTGAGGACCATTCTGCCAACCCGCTGCACCGGCACCAGCGCCTCGGGGATCAGCTTGGTGGGATCGAGCAGGTCGAAGTCAAAAGCAAATTCATTCTCTTCGGGGATCAATTGCAGGCCAAGCTCAAATTCCGGGTAGTCCCCGGCTTCGATGGCCTCCCATAGATCGCGGCGATGAAAATCGGGGTCGCGGCCGGTCAGCTTCTGCGCTTCATCCCACACCAGCGACGCCTTGCCGGCGACCGGTTTCCAGTGAAAGCGGACGAAGGTGGCTTTGCCCTCGGCATTAATCAGACGGAAGGTGTGGATCCCGAAGCCTTCCATGGTGCGATAGCTGCGCGGGATGCCGCGATCCGACATCGCCCACATCACGTTGTGCAGCGTTTCCGGCTGCAGGGAAACATAGTCCCAGAAAGTATCGTGGGCGCTCTGCCCCTGTGGGATGGCCCAGTGGGGTTCAGGCTTCACGGCGTGGACAAAGTCGGGGAACTTCATCGCGTCCTGGATGAAGAAGACTGGTGTGTTGTTGCCCACCAGGTCAAAAATCCCTTCGTCAGTGTAAAACTTGGTAGCGAAGCCGCGAATATCGCGGACGGTGTCCGCCGACCCCGCGCCGCCCTGCACGGTGGAAAAGCGTACAAACACCGGGGTGATTTTATCGGCTGACGAAAGAAAATCGGCTTTAGTCAACGCAGCCAGGCTTTTGTAGGGCTGGAAGTAGCCGTGGGCGGCAGAGCCGCGGGCATGAACGATACGCTCCGGAATACGCTCGTGGTCAAAGTGGGTGATCTTCTCCCGCAGGATAAAATCTTCCAGCAGCGTTGGGCCGCGGCTACCGGCGCGCAGCGAATTCTGATCGTCAGCAATGCGCACGCCCTGGTTGGTGGTCAGCGGAAAATCTTCCCCCCCTTTGCGTTGCGCCTCCAGGGAATCCAGTTTGCTGTTATGAGTATCGGGCGCTTTCAGGCTGCCTGGGGCGGTGGGTTCGACGCCCGGAGCGGTAGGTTTCGGCGTGGGGCGCCACTCCCGATCGTCCGGCGCCAGCGAATCGAGACCCGGCTGCGCTTCCTCGCTGTCGTGGACCGGTGCCTGCTGTTGGTGAGGGTTCGGGTGCTTATCAGACATTACTCGTCTCCTGCTTTCATTGCTAAAAGTGGTCGTTGATAGACCAAAACCCTTCTAACTATAGAACATTACGCTGTCTGCGCCCGGCGAGGGGGCAGGGAGTTATCCTAAAATGCGCATCGGCGGCGAAGGGGCGACGAACGGGGCCACAATCGGCTATGATAGAGGTTTCTATTTCCCGCTATGTTTAGTGAATCCATTTGTTATGAAACCATTGCGCCAACAAAATCGCCCTGTCATTAGCTACGTGCCGCGCGTGGAGCCTGCGCCCCCGGAACATGCCGTGAAAATGGACCATTTTCGCGATGTCTGGATTTTGCGCGGGAAGTATGTCGCTTTTCTGCTGATGGGGGAGCATTTCCGTCGCTCACCGGCATTCAGCGTGCCGGAGTCGGCGCAGCGCTGGGCTAACCAGGTGCGTCAGGAAGGTGAGATTGAAGCCTGAGTCGGCTGCAGAAATAAAAAAACCGCTGAATGATCAGCGGTTTTTTTTGTGCTTGCCGTTTAGCGATGCGCCAGTTCGGCTTCTTCCTCGCTATCGAAGATCGACTTGTCGGTCTGGCGCAGCCACTGGCTGGTCAGCGTCCCGGCGGTCATTGAGCCGTTAACGTTCAGCGCGGTACGCCCCATATCGATCAGCGGTTCGACGGAGATGAGCAGGGCTACCAGGGTCACCGGCAGCCCCATCGCCGGCAGGACGATCAGCGCGGCGAAGGTCGCGCCGCCGCCCACCCCGGCGACGCCCGCCGAGCTGACGGTGACGATGCCCACGAGGGTGGCAATCCACATCGGATCCAGCGGGTTGATGCCCACGGTCGGCGCGACCATCACCGCCAACATTGCCGGATAGATACCAGCGCAGCCGTTTTGGCCGATGGTGGCGCCAAAGGAGGCGGAGAAGCTGGCAATCGACTCCGGTACGCCGAGACGACGGGTTTGCGCCTCAACGTTCAGCGGAATGGAGGCGGCGCTGGAACGGCTGGTAAAGGCGAAGGTGATCACCGGCCAGACTTTACGGAAGTACTTCAGCGGGCTGACGCCGTTAATCGCCAGCAGCAGGCCGTGGACGACAAACATAATACCCAGCGCAATGTACGAGGCTACCACGAAGCCGCCAAGCTTGATGATGTCCTGCAAATTCGACCCGGCAACCACTTTGGTCATCAGGGCCAGCACACCGTAAGGGGTCAGCTGCATGACCAGACGAACCAGCTTCATTACCCAGCCCTGCAGGGTATCGATCGCGGTCAGCACGCGCTGGCCTTTTTCCACATCCTCTTTCAGCAACTTAAGCGCTGCGACGCCGAGGAACGCCGAGAAAATGACGATGCTGATGATGGAGGTTGGGTTAGCCCCGGTCAGGTCAGCAAACGGGTTCTTCGGCACGAAGGAAAGGAGCAGCTGCGGGACGCTGAGATCCGCTACTTTCCCCACATAGTTGCTCTGGATGGCGTTCAGACGGGCGGTCTCCGCGCTGCCCTGGACCAGACCCTCGGCGGTGAGGCCGAACATATTGGTCACCAGCACGCCAACCAGGGCGGCGATCAGGGTGGTGAACAACAGAGTACCGATGCTCAGGAAGCTAATTTTCCCCAGCTGCGAGGCATTGTGCAGGCGGGCCACCGCGCTAAGGATGGAGGCGAAGACCAGCGGCATAACAATCATTTGCAGCAGCTGGACGTAACCGTTGCCGACGATATTGAACCACTGGATGGAGTCCTTCAGCACCTGGCTGTCAGACCCGTAGATCAGCTGCAGCGCCAGACCAAAGACCACGCCAGTCGCCAGACCGACCAGCACTTTTCTGGCCAGGCTCCACTCTTTATGGCGTGTTTGCCCCAGCGCAAACAGTAATACGGCGAACACGACTACGTTCGCTATTAATGGAAAGTTCATCCCCGTTCTCCTGATATTTTTATAACCTGGGCTGGTGGATAACCAGCTCTTATGACGGCAAGGTTAGCAGAAGGCGTTATCAAGGACTTATATTCAAATGGAATGGGTTATAACCAAATGGCGTTTTCCGCCGCTTTATCGCCCACTCTGGTGACTTATAAAGCGATTGAAGGTGATCTGCAGGGAATTGATCACCCCGGATGTCCAGCGTATCGCGCTGTTGTCCGCCAGCGTCTGCGGCATCCAGACGGCATAGACGAACAGCGCCATACACAAGGCGCGTTCGAGCTGATTGCCCTTGCGCGGCGCAAGGATCGGCAGCCGGAAGCGCCAGCGACAGGGCCACAGCAGCGGCACACCGGCGGGGGTGAGCATATCGGCGAGAATGTGGCTGAGATAGCCCAGCACCAGGCCCTGGAGAGCGTCTGCCGGGACAATCCAGCTGTCAGGCACTTTCAGATAGAACAGCGTCAGCGCGCCAAAGACGGCCAGCAGGCTGTGGGTGAAGCCGCGGTGGCCAAAGGCCCGCGCCACGGGCTTTGAGATCCAGCTCAGCCGTTGGCCAAGAAACGACTTTGGGTGATCGATGTCCGGCAGCAGGCAGGTCAATACCGCCGAGGGCACAATATGCCACCAGTCGCCCTGCGCCAGCACCGGCGTTAACTCTGCGTTTTTGGCAAATACTGCGCAGGCGATTGAAAAGAAGAGATGGCCTTCCGCCGTCATGATAACACACCCTAAACTGTCGATTCATACAGTATAGGGTTTTTATACAGTGTACGGAAGAGGTGACGGTGTAACTCTTTGTCACAAACTCTCAGCGCGCCAGCCATCCGCCATCGACGGCCAGCGTATAGCCGTTAATATAGTCGGCCGCTGATGAGGCGAGAAACACCACCGGCCCCTGCAGGTCTTTCGGCGCTCCCCAGCGACCAGCGGGAATGCGCTCGAGGATCGCCTGGTTACGCTCTTCATCTTCGCGCAGCGCCTGGGTGTTGTTGGTGGCCATATACCCGGGCGCTATGGCGTTGACGTTGATACCCTGGCCAGCCCATTCGTTGGCCAGCAGACGGGTCAAACCCAGCACGCCGCTTTTCGAAGCGGTATAGGAGGGGACGCGGATCCCGCCCTGAAACGAGAGCATCGAGGCGATGTTAATGATTTTCCCGCTTTCCCCCTGGCGAATGAACTGTCTGGCGACCGCCTGGCTGAGAAAGAAAACCGCTTTGAGATTCAGGTCGATCACCGCGTCCCAGTCGCTTTCCGTGAAGGTCAGGGCATCATGGCGGCGGATAATTCCGGCGTTGTTGACCAGAATATCGACCCGGCCCATCGCCGCCACCGCCTGGTCGACCAGACCGCTCATATCATTCTCTTGGCTGAGATCCGCCTGAATGGCGTGAAAGCGGCGGCCCAGCGCCAGCACCTGGGCGGCCGTATCATGGGGAATTTTACGGTTGATGCCGACGATATCGCACCCGGCCTGCGCCAGGCCCAGCGTCATTCCCTGTCCCAGGCCGGTATCGCAACCGGTCACGATGGCGACCTTACCCGTCAGGTCGAAGGCGTTCAGTACCATATTCACCTCTGTCAGCTGATCTACTGGCGTACGATGACGCCACCTGTGACCAGCATAGAGGGAGGAAAACAAAATTACAATTAAAATGAAACAATGTTTTGATTTTGTTGCTGGCGGCGTGACAGCGATTGTTGCACCCGCCAGCGGTCTTAGCCGAGCAAGTTCTCAGCAGTGAGTGCCAGCAGTGACGGAAGCTTGACGTCCGCCAGCGCAAAGCGCGGGTCGCGGCTGTTCTCCGCTTCCGGCACCACGATAGACCGCATGCGCGCGGCTTTGCTGGCGATCATGCCGTTGACCGAATCCTCCAGCGCGACGCAGCGCTGCGGGTCGACTCCCAGGGCAGCGGCGCAGTTGAGGTAGACCTGCGGGTGCGGTTTGCTCCAGGGTAAATGCTCCGCGGAGGCGAGAGCATCAAACTGGTCGCGCAGTTCAAACATATCGAGCACTTTCTCCAGCATCATCAGCGGCGAGGCCGAGGCCAGGCCCACCTTTAAGCCCTGAGCTTTACACAGGGCCACTGCCTCGCGTACGCCCGGCAGCAGCGGGCGTGAGGCTTCCACCAGCTCAATGGCGCGACGAATAATGCGCGCGGTAGCTTCCGCCCGGTCTACGCCGTGCCACGGCTGCTGCGCGTACCACAGATCCACCACCAGGTCGATTCGCAGACCGAGCAGGTCGGGCAGTTCATCGCGGCGACGGGTATCCACCCCCAGGCTCTCCATGACCTCGACCTCCGCCTGATCCCAGAGCGGCTCCGAGTCAATCAGCAACCCGTCCATATCAAATATCGCGGCCTCAATGCGGCGCTTCGCTGACATATGTCCTTCTCCTGTTGCGTAATCAGATAAACGAATCGGCAATCATGGTATATCATACCGCGCATTATTGGGCGAAATTCGCCGTGGCAGATAGACTTATACCCGACATACTCGGGGGAGCGAGGGAAGCCAGCGCCACGCAACAGGCAGCAGGCGAACCACCAACGCGTCTTTAACAAGGGGAACTCATGACGTACCAACAAGCTGGACGCATAGCGGTTATCAAACGCATTTTAGGATGGGTTATCTTTATTCCCGCCGTGCTGTCGACGCTGATTTCTGTGCTCAAATTTATGTATGAGCACAGTGAAAAGAAACCCGGCATTGATGCGGTAATGATGGATTTTGCGCACGTGATGATTGAAATGATGCGCTTTAACACGCCGTTCCTGAACTTTTTCTGGTACAACTCGCCGCTGCCGGATTTTCACCATAGCCTGAACATCGGTTTCTGGATCATCTACATTCTGGTGTTCGTCGGCATGGCCCTGCAGGCTTCCGGCGCGCGAATGGCGCGGCAGGCGAAATTTCTCCGCGAGGGGATTGAGGATCAGCTGATCCTCGAGCAGGCCAAAGGCGCAGATGGGTTAACCCGCGAGCAGCTCGCTGAACGCATTGTGGTACCGCGCCATACGATCCTGGTGCAGTATTTCCCACTGTACGTGCTGCCGGTGATCGTGATTGTCATCGGTTACTTCTTCTTTTCGCTGCTGGGCTTTCTGTAAGTCAGGTGCCCGGCAAGCCGGGCACCTTCTTATTCCGCTGGCAGAGGACGTGGTTTTCCCTGATTATCAACGGCAACGTAGATAAACAGCGCTTCCGTCGCCTTGTAGCGCTGGCCAATCGGTTCTGAAGAGACTTTTTTCACCCACACTTCGATGTTAATTGTCACCGAGGTGTTGCCGCGCTTCACGCAGCGGGCGTAGCAGCACACCACGTCGCCAACGGCGACCGGGCGTAAAAAGGTCATCCCATCCACCCGCACGGTCACCACGCGACCCTGGGCGATCTCTTTGGCCATAATGGCGCCGCCAATATCCATCTGCGACATCAGCCAGCCGCCAAAAATATCCCCGTTGGCATTGGTATCCGCCGGCATTGCCAGGGTGCGTAAAACCATTTCGCCCTTTGGGGCGAGATCTGTTGTTGTCATGCTCTACTCTGTTGTGGTCAAAGACGATCAGCGGGATGCTACTATGAAAATAGCGCAGTGAGAATAGGGGAATACGCCCGCTGGCGCGGGCGCGGTGGTTCAGAAGGAGAGGGTAACGCCGGCGTAATACGCGCGGCCAGGCTCATTGTAGGTCGAGGCGCCGGCATTTTCGCGATACAGTTGTTTATCAAATAGATTACTTATTCCGGCATTCAGGCGAATATCCCGGTTTAGCTGATACTGAGTACCAATACCCACGATGGAATAGGCGCCAACCTCGGTGGTGGCAAGGGTCCCGGTTTCGTTGCGGATCTCCGCATACTGACGCGGCTTCTGACGGCCATAAAGCGTCCAGTTCACATTCGCAGACAGGGCGTCGTTTACCTGCCAGTCGAGCATCGTGTTAACGGTATATTTCGGGATAACCGACAGCGGGTTGCCAGTCTCTTTACTTTCAGATTTGAGCATCCAGGTGGCATTGGTCCGCCAGCTGAGGACATCTCTCAGCACCGGGATCAGCAGATTTCCTTCCAGCCCCTCGACCACGGCTTTGCCGCCGTTCTGCCATTGCAAAATATTATTGCCGCTGGAGGTATAGCCCAGTACCTCTGTTCCGGAGACGATTTTGTTTTTGTAATCGTTGCGAAACCAGGTTACTCCGGCAGCGTAACCATTAAGGTTAAATTCGATACCGATCTCTTTGTTGATACTGATCTCCGGGTCGAGGTCAGGGTTACCCAGCAGGTAGCAGCTGCCTTCAGCGATCGTGTTTGGACAACCGTTGCCGCGGGTGGAGAGCAAATAGCCTTTACTGGATTGATAGAGGTTTGGCGCTTTAAACACGCGCGCGATACCGGCCTTCAGCGTGAACATATCGCCGAGCTCCTGGGACAGATTGAGGCTGGGGCTCCAGTTACTGCCAAACTGATTATGATAATCGAAGCGAATGCCGGGGATCAGGTTGGTGCCGGGCACGGCTTCGATATTATCTTCCAGATAGATACCGGTGAGGGTGGCGCTGTTTTTGGTACTGCGTTGCGTAGGGTCGCCCGAGGTCCCAGGGATAGTCTCGCCGTTGCTGTTAGTGGCCTGCATTGATGCCGGGTCGTCAAGCTGATCATGGTTCCATTCCATTCCCAGCGTCAGCGTCTGGTCCGCCAGCCAGAAGAAAGGCACATTGAATTCCGAGGTAGTACGCCAGGATTCCAGACGGCTGGTGGCATAATCTTCACTGTTGATCATGCCTTCGACGCGGCCGGTAGAGCCTTCCTGCAGGCGGGTATTGTTGGTTTTCTCGTAGTAAACACCGGCTTTGGACTGGCCCCAATCCCATAGACCGTTGTAGGTCAGTCCCCAGGACTGGCGATAGAGGCGATTAGTTTCGTGGCCGTACAGGGAGTCCACCAGCCCGTTCGGGCTAAGATTGCCGTTGCTGTACTGGGTATCGCCAGCATAGATATTCCCCTGACGGCTATAGGCGTAGCTGAAATCGAGAATTTGTTGCGGGGTCATTTTCCATGACAGTAGCGCGTTAATGTCTTTATTGCGGACCCCTTCGCGCCCCGCAGCGTAAGAGCCGTTTTGCGCATGGTTAATATCCCAGGCGTCGGGTTCCGTTTTATTGATATTGCCATACAGGCGCATCGTCAGCGCCTCGCCGGCCAGTGGGCCGCTGAGATTGAAGTTAGCGCGATTGGTCGTGCCTTCTTTGTTGTTTTCCGGCTGGTTGGTGAAGAAAGACAGCGAACCGTGCCAGGTGTTGGTCGGACGTTTGGTAATGATATTGACCACTCCGCCCGCCGCGCCGGAACCATAGCGCGCGGCTGCCGGACCGCGGAGAACTTCAATCCGTTCGACCATTTCGGCAGGTACCCAGTTGCTGTCGCCCCGGGTATCGCGTTCGCCGCGCCAGCTATAGCGAACCGCGTTACGTGACGTGACCGGTACCCCATCTATCAGGATCAGGGTGTTCTCCGGCCCCATGCCGCGGATATCAATCTGGCGGTTGTTGCCCCGACTGCCGCTGGCGCTGTTGCCGGTCAAGTTCACCCCGGGCATTTTACGGATGATGTCTGAGAGATCGTTGACCGGCGGCTGCTTAGCAATATCCTCAGCCGTGATAATCGACACCCCGGGCTGTTGCTTAAGCGCCTCTTCCGCCGTACTGCGCACAATCATCGTTTCGGTATCTTGTTCTGATTCTTCAGCAAAGGCGTTAGGGGCGAGGAGACTGGATATGACCAGCGCCAGGGTCGTGGGCACAGAATATTGCGGCGATCTCATGTAAATATCCTTTTCAAAGCAATGCAAAATGAGATCGAGAATATTAATGATAACAATTATCATTACAATGTAACGAGATGAATCTCCATAAAATCCTCACAATTACCGCAACTTTTTATGCAGTTGAGAGAAATCGTGAAGAGAGCCTACACAGTGTGGCCGGGAAGCTGTCAGCGTATGCGCTGAGGTTGTGTGGTTGCAGGGAATGTTTGCCAGTGCAGTAAGCTTATAGGGGGCGAGCGCGGCGCGCGATGGCGCGCCGGCGGAGGGGTTAGTGGTGGTCGTCCTGCGGCATATGACGGTAGATGTAGATCCCGCTCAGCAAGGTAAAGACCAGCGTGAGGGCGGTTAAACCAAAGACCTTAAAGTTAACCCAGATATTCTGCGGCAGCCAGAAGGCGATATAGATATTGGCCAGCCCGCAGAGAATAAAGAACACCGCCCAGGCCAGGTTAAGTCGCGACCAGACCTGCTGCGGCAGGCTCAGCTCTTTACCCAGCATGCGCTGGATCAGCGGCTTTTTCATCACCCACTGGCTGAACAGCAGCGCGCCGGCGAACAGGGCATAGATCACCGTCACCTTCCATTTAATAAACTCATCATTATGGAAGAAGATGGTTAACCCGCCGAAGACGGCCACCAGCACGAAGGTGATCAGCGCCATTTTTTCCACTTTCCGGTAGCGCACCCAGCTGTAGATCAGCACGACGGCGGTCGCCACAATCAGCGCCGTGGTGGCGGCGTAGATATCGTAAAGCTTATAAAAGGCAAAGAAGACCACCAGCGGTAAAAAATCCAGAAACTGCTTCATACATCGATCCCGTCTTTCAGGACGGACCGGGGAAGGCCCCGGTCCTGGTTAAAATTAGCTGCGGATAAGCATATACACGCGGAATAAATAGATCAGCAACAGGGCGGAAATCAGGTTGCTGATGGTATTAATCACCACCGCGCCGACGTTTGGCGTCAGGGCGGCAAAGCTGGAAGCAAACAGTAACAGCAGGGTTTTCGCCACCAGCCAACCGATAATAGCCGGCGCCACCAGCCGCAGATTGGCCCACGCCAGGCGCATGCTGCTGCGCATGGCGCCGAGGATGCCCATTTTGTCCTGTACCAGCATGATCGGCGCAAAGGCCAGCACGATGGCCAGCAGCACGCCGGGCACCAGCACCAGCATCATCCCCATCTGCACCAGGAAGGTGGTGAACAGGATCAGAAGCAGCAGCTTGGGCAGCACCGGCGCCGAGGCGCCGATGGCGCGCAGGGCGCTAACGCGATGACCGGCGGAGACCAGCTGGATCAGCAGCAGGACGCCGCCGACGAGGATCGCATTACCTACCAGACCCGAGAAGGTTGATGCCGCCGAGGCGCGCAGCAGAACCTGCTGCTGCTCCGGCGTCATGTTCTGCACCAGCTCGAACAGCCCGGCGCTACCGGCGAGGTTATCGCCTTCGCTGAGTATCGACAGCTGCTCGTCGCTGGGTGAAAAGGCATGGCCAAGTACTACCGTAATAAACGCGCACAACAGCGCAATCAGTAAAATAGTAATGAACTGATTACGAAAAAAATTCCCGGTGTCACGGTAGACGGACTTCGCCGTGATAGACATGCATTCTCCTTGAGTGTCGCAGGTGTTAACTAGCCGGCGATTGTACCGCAAATCGTTCCGTCGTAGCACTCTCTGCGCCGGTCAGGGCAGGTATATCTTTGTAAAGAGGCCGCAATGGTGGCAGGCCGTAGCGCGCCCGCGCCCGGTTGCAGGCATCGTTTTCCTCGCCATTTTCCCCGGACATGGCGAATTCGCGACACGGCGAAGGCCGGTTTTCATAAATAGTGCAGTGAACGGCGTCGCCGATATCGCCAGACAGGGCCGCGCAGCGGCTCTGGCGCTGATTGGTGCCGCTCATGCAGCGCAGGAAAGGGGTCAGCGGTTCGGTCAGCGCGGAGGGCACCAGGCCGCCCGCGTCGTCGGCTTCCGCCCAGTAGAAAGAGACTCGAAAATACGCACAACAGGCACCGCACGTCATGCACGGGTTGATTTCACTCATAATTACACCTGAAAAAAACGCATCAACACAGATTGTCGGCAGTTAACTTATCCAGCCGCCTCAGCGTCGGCAAGAGGGGCAGAAATAAATTTTTGGGCGAAAAGTGAAAATTGATGTGCGAACAATTCAAGGCATTGCGATCGGTAGCGAAAATTAATCTGGATCAATAAATGTTAAATCTGAGGACTTAGTGTGATCTAAAACAGATCAAACGTAACTCGTTATAGGTATATTTGGCCGCGCTGAAAAACCATAATGAGGAAGTGGATATGAAGAAGTTAGCAGCGGCGGCATTGATTCTTGGCACGCTTTCTACCGGCAGCGTCTGGGCGCATGAGGCGGGGGAGTTTTTCATTCGTGCCGGGACCGCCACCGTCCGACCGACGGAGGGCTCTGACAATGTGTTAGGCAGCCTTGGCAGTTTCAACGTCAGTAACAATACCCAGCTGGGTTTAACCTTTACCTATATGGCGACCGATAACATTGGCGTGGAGTTGCTTGCCGCGACGCCGTTCCGCCATAAGGTCGGCACCGGGCCAACCGGGACTATCGCCACCGTCCATCAGCTGCCGCCCACCCTGATGGCGCAGTGGTACTTTGGCGATGCGCAAAGCAAGGTGCGCCCGTACGTGGGGGCCGGTATCAACTACACCACCTTCTTTAATGAAGACTTTAACGACACCGGCAAGGCGGCCGGGCTTTCCGATCTGAGCCTGAAGGACTCCTGGGGCGCGGCGGGGCAGGTCGGCCTCGATTATCTGATTAACCGCGACTGGCTGCTGAATATGTCAGTGTGGTACATGGATATCGATACCGATGTGAAATTCAAAGCCGGCGGCGTGGACCAGAAAGTCAGTACCCGCCTGGATCCGTGGGTATTTATGTTCTCCGCAGGCTATCGGTTCTAAATTCTTCTGTAAACTGGCCAACGGATGGCCAGTTCATTGTCTCGTCACACCTGTCTGCCGCAAGCCTCTGCCATCAACAGCGGATCACACTTCCGTCCACTGGCGCAGCAGGTTGTGATACATGTTGAGCAGGGAGAGGACCTCTTCTCCGTCGCCAAAGCGGGCCTTCAGAGACTGGATGGTGCGGTCCAGGTCGTAAAGCATCGCACGCTGCTTATCGTCGCGGACCATCGACTGGATCCACAGGAAAGAGGCCTGGCGTACGCCGCGGGTGACCGGGGTGACGCAGTGCAGGCTGCTGGCGGGATAGAGCACCAGATGCCCGGCCGGGAGCTTCACCCGATGTTGGCCATAGGTGTCTTCAATCACCAGTTCGCCACCCTCATAGCTCTCCGGATCGCAAAGGAACAGCGTCGCTGACAGATCAGTGCGCATCCAGCCCGCCTCGCCGTTCTGGCGAACGGCGCCATCGACGTGAAAACCATAGGTCTCCCCTGGCCCATAGCGGTTAAACAACGGCGCGGAAATCGTCCGCGGCAGCGCGGCGGAAAAAAACTGCGGATGGCCGCGCAGCATATCGAGCACAGCGGCCTGCAGGCGGGCATACAGCGGCGTTCGGGTATCGATCTGCTGGTTCTGTTTGACGGCCGCCCCCTGGCTACCCACCGTAACCCGCCCGTCGACCCACTCGGCCTGCGCCAGCTGCCGGGTAAATTCCGCCACCTGGTCTGTCGATAGCACGTCAGGAATGTGATACATCATCGCGGTGTTCTCTCTAAAAGGTGGGGCGCAACGGCCCCACGCGCAGACTCAGAAATGGACGTTCGCCGTCAGCATAAAGGTCCGGGGTTCGCCCGGATGATAGCGATAGCCGCTCTTGTTGATGGAGGCCACGTAATCGGTATCAAACAGGTTATACATATTGAGCTGCAGATCGAGGTTGCTGTTGACCCGATAGCCCAGTTTGGCGTCGGCAACCCAGTAGCCCTCGGTGTGATCCGGGGTACCGACCGCACCATCGCTGCCCCGGCGCAGGCTTCCGACATAGCGCACACCGCCGCCGACGGACAGATCGCTGGTGGCCTGATACTGCGTCCACAGCGTAAAGGCATGTTTCGGGGTGTAGGCCAGGGCGGAAGATCCATCCTGTGCAACGTTCTGTCCCTCCGTCACTGTCGCATGCTGCTGAGTGTAGCCGGCGATAATCGTCCAGTCCGGGGTCAGGTTTCCGGTCGCGGAGAGTTCATACCCCTCCACGCGCTTTTTGCCGTACTGCGACCAGGTTCCGTCATCGTTGGCGGCCACTTCGTTTTCAATATCGGTGCGGAATAACGCCGCGCTGAGCAGCAGACGGTTGTCGAAGATTTGCCACTTGGTGCCCAGCTCGCTGGATTTCGCCTTCTGCGGCTTAAAGTCGGTCCGGTTAGCGCTGTTGCCGCTGCCGCTGGCGGCCAGGGCGAAGCTGCTGCCTCCCGGCGGCTGCTGTGAGATGGCGTAGTTGACGTAGACATTGCCCTGCTCGGTTAAGCGGTACAGCGCCCCGGCTTTCCAGTTAACCAGATTGCCGGATTTAGCGGTATCGACAGTGGTGACCGGGCTGCCGGTCGACTGTCCGGGCGGGCAGGCGATAGCCCCGCGTCCGCTGCCGCCGCAGGCGGTGGCGCTGTCATATTTGGTATGGTAATTGTCGAGACGCAGCCCGCCGTTGATCTCAATCCGCTCGGTCAGCGTCAGCGTATCAAAGGCATAAATCCCGAAGGTATCGGTCTGGCCGTTGGCGTTCGCCCCGTTTCTGTCCAGCCCGCCAATCGACAGGTTGCTCACCGGATGGTAGAGATTCACCGCCGGCGCGGTCCTGGCGTTAACGCCATAGTTGGTCTGGTTTTCCCGGGTAAACTCCACGCCGGCGCTGACGTCATGGCCTATCGAGCCAGTATTGAAAGTCGAGGTGATATTGGTCTGGTTGGTCAGAATGCGGTTGCTGACATCTTTGGTATTAACCAGACGCGACCAGCTCCAGGTGTTGACGTCATTGATATCGGGGGCGGTGATATTGTTCGCGCCGCCCATCACCGCGGTCAAAAGATACTCCTGTTTCACTCGCGACCAGCGGGTGGTATTGCGCACGGTGGTATTCTCCGTCAGATCGTGTTCGAAGCGCAGGGTACCGCTGTCGGTAGTAGATTTATCGTAATCGGAGTCGGTGCCATAGAAATTGCTGGTATCGACCTTCCCGGCGGAGTTGAGTGCGGCATACTTCGGCGAAGGCGCCGAATAGCCCGGCAGGCCGACGGTAGGGATCCCGCCATCCGGGGTGTTGTTCTGCCGGACGTGCAGATAGTTCAGATACAGACGAGTTGGGGTATCAAGGCCGAAGGCCAGCGACGGTGCTATTCCATAGCGTTCGTTTTCAATGCGGTCCCGACCAGCGTCATGGGTTTTTTCCCCCATCAGGTTCAGACGGAACGCAGCGTTATCGCTAAATGCCTGGTTCAGGTCGAGAGTGCCCCGGCGCGACCAGGCGCTGCCGATGCTGGCCGAGCCGTCGATCCCGGAGTCAAGGCGCGGCTGCTTGCTGATCATATTGATCGAGCCGGAGGGCGCGCTGCGGCCATAGTCCGTGCCGGCGGGCCCTTTGATGACTTCCACCTGCTGGGTATTGAAGGTATCGCGCGTCACGCTGCCGATGTCGCGAATGCCGTCCACATAGATGCTGTTAGAGGTATCCACGCCGCGCATAAAGATGGCATCCCCGGTGGTTGAGCTGCCATTCTCCCCGGCATAAAACGCCCCGACGCCGGGAACGTTTTTGAGGGCGTCAGTCAGGTTGGTGACGCCCTGATCTTTAATCACCTGTTCCGGGATCACGGTGATGGTGCGGGTGGTATCGACCAGCGGTTTATTGAACTTGGGATCGGCGGAAGCGCCGGGGGAGTAGAGTGAAGGCGGAGCGGCTTCCACTACCAGCGTCTCTTCACTATTTTTGACCGAATTTTCCGCTGCGATGCCTGCTGCCGGCGAGGCTCCCAGACACAGACCTGTAAACAATGCCAATGAGTTGAAACTGCCGAAAGGCAGAGAAGCGTTTTTTTCCATGATAAATGCAGGCTTATTTTTTGTTATGAGCACATATCACACCGCGCAAAAGCGACGTTATTCGTCGTCTGGCTTGCGCTGACCCGGTGTGATTCTATAAATGATAAAAAGAATAGTTATCATTTGCCTTAATATTTACATAGAAAAGTTGACCTTAAAACAACTTTCTTCACTCCGATTTACATAATTCACATTTTTTGAACGATAATGCGGGAATATAGGAAAAGTGCTGCAGAATAAGGTCGGTCGCAAGCCGCGCCGGGCGGGGTTAACTTCCGGGCGGCCATATGATGGTTGTTCCGGCTCGGATCACCAGGGCACGGTACGGCCCTGGTAATCCAGATACTCCAGTCCCGGACGTTGCCGTTTGTCGAGCAGGACGTTCACCAGGCGTGGGATCGTCTCTTCGATGGTCAGCGGGGCATCTGCCCCGCCGAGCTCGGTGCGGATCCATCCCGGGGCCATCACCACCAACGGATGGGAGGCCGAGGAGGGGCGAGCGGCGAAGCTGCGCATGAACATATTCAGCGCAGCTTTACTCCCGCGATAGAGTTCCCGCTGGCCGGTAAGGTTATTGGTCAGACTCCCCTGGCCGGAGGACATCACGCCGAGCAGCCCCTGCGGTTTAACGGCCTGCTGCAGGCGCTCGATAACCCGCATCGGCGCCAGGGCATTGGTGAGCATCACCTGGTAAAACTCCTCGGTGGAGACGTCGCCAATGGTCTGCGATGGGTCACGATTGGTGGTACCGGCGTTGACAAACAGCATATCGAGGCTTGCCGGGGGAAGCGTCGCCTGCAGCGCGGCCAGCTGGGCTTCATCGCGAATGTCGAGCGTCGCCAGGCGTAGCCGCAGGGGATGCGTTTTGGCCAGGTCGTGGAGCGGCGTGTGGGATGATAAATCACGCACGGTGCCGATGACCTCCCAGCCGTGCTGGAGGAACGTCGCCGCCATAGCATGGCCAAGGCCGCGCGAGGCGCCGACGATGAGGATAGTGTTGTGCTGATCGGATTTCATGATGTCTCTCGCTGCAGAAAGGAGGTCTTCACTATAATCAGGCCCGAGAGCGGGCGGAAGACGCCGCCAGTGCACTCATATCTTGCAGCAAACGCCCTGTCTGGCGACTGGAGCGATAATGAACGATCCCGATTTTAATTTGCTGGCGGCCCTCGATCCGCTGCCGGTCAGTACCGAGGTGATTACGGTTTCGCAGGCGTGGCATCCGCGTCTGGAGCAGGCCCCGGCCACCGCTGGCTGCGGCAGCGGGTACGTGAGGTGTGTCGCGAGTAAAAAAAGCCCGCACAAGTGCGGGCAAAAATACTGGAAGCAATGTGAGCAATGTCGTACTGAATACCCGAGTGATTTACTCAACTATTCAGTGATGAGAAAGATAATATTTCTCATTTAAGATATCAACCCCATCTTTTGTGCGGAAGCGATTTTTTATCCGAGGGTGAAAACCGTGCGCTTCTGGCTGTCGTCCTGCGGCCAGGCCGCCGCGATCTCCTGCAGCGGCCGCGGGGTGGTGGCGATGGTCAATTTCCCCGGCACCGCCGCCTGCAGCATTTCACCGGTCGCCGCCAGCAGTTGCGATACCGACAGGCTACCGATCCCGCTGCCCATCAGCAGGAGCGGGGCGGAACGCAGCACTGCGCCATTTAACGCGATATCGGCGCCAGCCAGGGAACCCACCTGCACATAGCGCACCGGACTGCCGGCAGGGGTATATTTCGCCAGTGCCGGCAATAATAATTCCGCGCTGTGTCCCCACAGGTAATCGATGACCACATCGATCTGCGCGGCGCTGACCGCTGAAAATTGCCCGCTCAAGGTTTTATCATCAGCGGTTAACTGAATACACTCATCGGCGTCCAGCGCCGCCAGCGTCTGCGCATTCCGTCCGGTTGCAATGATTTTTTTCGCTCCCAGATAGCGGGCAATCTGTACCGCCAACTGACCGGCGCTGCCGGTGGCGCCATTAATCAGCACCGTTTCGCCGGCCTGAAGCTGGGCGCGTGTCACCAGCGATGCCCACGCGGACATACCGGGGTTGGCCATTGCCGCCGCCTGGATATCATCGAGCGCATCCGGCAGCGGCAGACAATTCTGCAGGGCGACCGGCGCCCGCTGCGCCATACTGCCGAAGGGGGCGGTGGGGAAGGCGAAGTAGACGCGCTGGCCCTGAGGTGTGGTGCCGACGCCATCGATACCGGGCACAAAGGGCAGATTGCCGTCGAAGCTGTAATGGCGTCCGGATGCCCGGGCCTTAACCACATGGCTTATCGCGGCGGCGCGGACGTCAATGAGCGTCTGGCCGGGCGCGGGCTGCGGGTCGATAAAATCGGCCCAAACCGGGCCTTCTGCGAGGTCAAAAACCACGGCTGCTTTCATAAATTATCTCCTGTCGGGAATTATGTGTAAAATACACATATTGTTTTGCAGCACTATACGCGGAAAATCAATATATGCAAGATGCACATAATGACTACGACATTACCGACTTTCACGGCGCGCTACTGGATATCATCAGCGTGATGAACCAGCCGCTGCGCGACGAGCAGATCCTCCAGGCGGCCGGCGTCCAGCTGGAACAGATGCTGTTTCCGCTGCTTGTGGCGGTAGGGCGCCATGGCCCGGTGGGGGTGGTTGAGCTGGCGGATCATTTAGGGCGCGATTACACCACCGTCAGCCGCCAGGTGAAAAAACTGGAAGCCCAGGGACTCGCCTGTAAGCAACCGAACCGTCATGATCGACGGATCAGCGAAGTGACGCTTAGCGCCAGCGGACAACAGATGATCGACAGTATTGCGGTCGCGCGGCGGCAGTTAATGAATCAGGTGCTGGCGCAGTGGTCGGAAGAGGAGGTGCAGGCGCTGTTTCGCTTAACGCGCAAATACGCCGACAGTTTGCAGAAATCATCGCCGCCTGGCGCGATGCCAGGCGGCTGATGGTCAGGCGGTTTTGGTCGCTGCCTTCAGGCTCTGGACGAAGGCTTTCAGCTCGTCGAGCATGGTCTGCGGCTCATCGAGGTGGCGTTCGATGATTTTGACGATGGCGGAACCGGAGATAGCCCCGGCGGCTCCGGCGTCAATGGCGGCGCTCACCTGCTCCGGCGCGGAGATACCAAAGCCCTGCAGCGGCGGCGCGGCGTGATATTCCGCCAGCTTCTCCACCAGGTGGTGCAGCGGCAGCGCGGCGCGATTTTCCGCACCCGTCACTCCGGCGCGCGACAGCAGATAGGTGTAGCCGCGGCCATAAGAGGCAATCTGGCGCAGTAAATCGTCATCCGCATTGGGCGGGCAGATGAAAATCGGCGCGATGTTATGGCGCATCGCCGCCTGGCGGAACGGGGCGGACTCTTCCACCGGCACGTCGGCCACCAGCACCGAGTCGACGCCGACGCGGGCGCACTGGGCATAGAACGCATCGATGCCCGGGCTGAAGACGAGGTTGGCATACATCAGCAGGCCGATTGGGATGGTCGGATGCTTCTGGCGGATCGCCGCCAGCATCTCAAAGCACTGCGCCGGGGTCACTCCCGCGGCGAAGGCGCGCAGGGCCGCGCCCTGGATGGTCGGGCCGTCCGCCAGCGGGTCGGAGAAAGGGATCCCCAGTTCAAGGGCATCGGCGCCGCCTTCGATCAGCGCATCGATAATTTTCAGCGACTGCTCCGGTCCCGGATCGCCAAGGGTGACAAAGGGGACGAAGGCGCCTTCCTGGCGATTTTTCAGTTGGGCAAACAGCGTCTCATAGCGTTCCATCAGATTTCCCCTCGCGCTTTCAGGATGTCATGTACGGTGAAAATGTCTTTGTCGCCGCGGCCGGAGAGATTAACCACCAGCAGCTGCTCTTTTTCCGGGTTCTCGCGCATCATCTTCAGCGCGTGGGCCAGAGCGTGAGAGGACTCCAGCGCCGGGATAATCCCTTCGTGGCGGGAAAGCGCTTTAAACGCGTCCAGCGCTTCGTCGTCAGTGATCGACACATAGTCAGCGCGACCGGTGCTGTTCAGAAACGCGTGCTGCGGCCCAACGGACGGGAAGTCCAGCCCGGCGGAAATGGAGTAAGACTCTTCGATCTGGCCGTCGGCGGTCTGCATCATCGGCGACTTCATACCGAAGTAGATCCCAACGCGGCCATGCTTCAGCGGCGCGCCGTGCTCGCCGCTCTCGATACCGTGTCCGGCGGGCTCCACGCCGATCAGGCCGACGTTGGTTTCCTCGATAAAATCAGCGAACATGCCGATGGCGTTTGATCCGCCGCCGACGCAGGCGATCACCGCGTCCGGCAGGCGGCCCTCTTTTTCAAGGATCTGCGCTTTGGTCTCTTCGCCAATCATGCGCTGGAATTCACGCACAATCGTCGGGAACGGGTGCGGACCGGCGGCGGTGCCCAGCATATAGTGCGCCTTTTCGTAGCTGCCGGACCAGTCGCGCAGCGCCTCGTTACAGGCATCTTTCAGCGTGGCGGAGCCGCTGTGCACCGGGATCACCTCGGCGCCCATCAGGCGCATACGGAAGACGTTCGGCGACTGGCGCTCGACGTCCTTGGCGCCCATGTAGATACGGCATTTCAGGCCGAGCAGGGCGCTGGCCAGCGCTGAGGCGACGCCGTGCTGGCCGGCGCCGGTCTCGGCGATAATTTCGGTTTTGCCCATCCGTTTGGCCAGCAGAGCCTGGCCCAGCACTTGGTTGGTTTTGTGCGCGCCGCCGTGCAGCAGATCTTCGCGTTTCAGGTACAGGGTGGTGCGGGTGCCTTCGGTCAGATTCCGGCATTTGGTCAGGGCCGTCGGACGACCGGCGTAGTTTTTCAGCAGGTCGGTGAATTCCGCCTGAAAGGCCGGGTCCTTCTGCGCGCTGACAAAGGCTTCTTCCAGCTGGCGCAGGGCGGGCATCAGGATCTGCGGCACATACATGCCGCCGAATTCGCCGAAGTAGGGGTTCAGTAAAGTGCTCATTATTGCTCCTTAATATGCGCGCAGCGTCTGGAATACGGAGGCCAGCTTGCTGGCGTCTTTAATCCCGGGTTGCGACTCTACGCCTGAATTGAAATCGAGTCCGGCACAGCCGCTTTTGGCCGCTTCCACACAGTTATCGGCGCCGAGGCCGCCCGCCAGCATGACGTTGCGCAGATCCTGGCCCTGCAGCAGGCTCCAGTCAAAGCGCTGGCCGCTGCCGCCCTGGCCGTTGTCGAGCAGGTACTTGTCGACATGGCGGAGCGTACGGGCCGGGAAGGTTTCGCCGACGCTCAGCGCTTTCCAGATGCGGACGTTGTCCGCGAGAGCGTCGCGCAGCGCGTCGATATAGGCCTGGTCTTCATCACCGTGCAGCTGCACGGCGGCCAGCCCCAGAGCCTGCGCGCGGGCGACCACCTCCTCCAGCGGCGCATTGCGGAAGACGCCGACGTACTGCAGCGGCGCAGCGGCGATCACCGCTTTGGCCTGGGCGTCATTCACCGCTCGCGGCGAGGTCGGGACGAAGATCAGCCCACCGTAAATGGCGCCGGACTCCCAGGCCACCTGGGCATCCTGCGGGCGCGTCAGGCCGCACACTTTGTTCTCGCCGAGCAGCACGCGTTTAACCGCCGCTTCCAGATCCGCCTGCTCCATCAGCGCGGAGCCGATCAGGAAGCCGTTGGCGAAGTGGCTCAGCTCGCGCACTTCGGCATAGGTATGGATGCCGGATTCGCTGATCACCGTGACATCCGGGCCGAGACGCGACGCCAGCTGACGGGTGCGGTTAAGGTCAATCGACATATCGCGCAGGTCGCGGTTGTTAATGCCCACCACCTTCGCCTTCAGGGCGATGGCGCGCTCCAGTTCCTCTTCATTGCTGACTTCGGTGAGCACGCCCATATTCAGGCTGTGAGCCACCGCCGAGAGCTGACGATACTGTTCATCGTCGAGCACCGAGAGCATCAGCAGGCAGGCGTCGGCCTGATAGTAGCGCGCCAGGTAGATCTGGTAAGGGTCGATGGTGAAGTCCTTACACAGGATCGGCTGCGGCGCGACCTGGCTGACGATCGGCAGGAAATCGAAGCTGCCCTGGAAATATTTCTCATCACACAGCACCGAGATCGCCGAGGCGTAGTGCTTGTAGATGCTGGCGATCGCTGCCGGATCGAAATCCTCGCGAATCAACCCCTTCGACGGTGAGGCCTTCTTGCACTCGAGAATAAACGCGGTGCGGGTGCCGGCCAGCGCGTCATAGAAATTGCGCTGCGTCGGAACGATCTCATTTTGAAAACTGGCTAACGGTTGTTGTTGTTTGCGGGCTTCCACCCAAATCGCTTTGTCGGCAACGATTCTTGCTAAAACGGTTTGCATTCTTTACCCTCTTGCCGCTAAGGCGGTCACTCTGTCATAGGCCGCGCCGCTGTGCAGCACATCCAGTACCTGCTGAGCGTTAGCTTTCAGATCTTCATGCCCGTGTAAACGCATCAACATGGCGACGTTGGCGGCGACGGCGGCTTCGTGAGCGGCTTCACCTTTACCTTGTAGCAAGCGCGTCAGAATGTCACGGTTTTCTTCCGGGGTGCCGCCCGCCAGCTGCGCCTGATGGTAAGGCGTCAGGCCGAAGTCGTCGGCGGTCAGCTGATAGCTTTTAATTTCCCCGTTATGCAGTTCGGCCACCACCGTAGGCGCATGCAGTGAAACTTCATCCATCCCACCGCTGTGCACCACCGCCGCGCGCTGATAACCCAGCACGCGCAGGGTCTCGGCGATCGGCAGCACCAGTTCCGGGCTGTAGACGCCAATCAGCGCCAGCGGCGGATGCGCCGGGTTGATCAGCGGCCCCAGCACGTTGAACAGGGTGCGGGTCTTCAGCTGCTGACGGACCGGCATCGCGTGGCGGAAACCGGTGTGGTACTTCGGCGCGAACAGGAAGCAGACGCCCAGCTCATCAAGCGCGGCGCGGGATTTATCGGCGTTCATATCGAGATTAATGCCGAAGGCCGCCAGCAGGTCAGAAGAGCCTGATTTACTGGAGACGCTGCGGTTGCCGTGTTTCGCCACTTTTAACCCGCAGGCCGCAGCGACAAAGGCGCTGGCGGTGGAGATATTGATGCTGTTGCTGCCGTCGCCACCGGTGCCAACGATGTCGGCAAACAGGTAGTCCGGGCGCGGGAACGGCGCGGCGTTTTCCAGCAGCGCGGTAGCGGCGCCGGCAATTTCCTGCGGCTGCTCGCCGCGCACTTTCATGCTGACCAGCGCGGCGGCCAGTTGCTCAGGCTTCACTTCGCCGCGCACGACGGCGGAGAACAGCTGGTGGCTCTCCTGCTGGCTCAGGGTTTCCGCCTGGTACAGTTTCTCAAGGATCGGCTGGAGGGTGTTGGTATGCTCCAGCTTCTGCAGCGCCCAGGCCAGGGTCTGCTCCAGCAGTCGCGCGCCCTGGGTGGTGAGGATCGATTCCGGGTGGAACTGGAAGCCGCACACCCGATCCGCATCGTGACGCACCGCCATCACCATACCGTTGAAATTGGCGTTAATCGTCAGCCCGGCGGGAATATTGCTGCCGACCAGCGAGTGGTAGCGCGCCACCGGCAGCGGGTTAGCCAGACCGGCAAACATCGCCTGGCCGTCGTGCTCAATGCTGGAGGCTTTGCCATGAAGGATCTCCCCCGCCTGGCCGACATAGCCGCCGTAGGCTTCGACAATGGCCTGGTGGCCGAGGCAGATGCCGATGATCGGCAGCTTGCCGCGCATACGGGTCAGTAGCTCCGGCATGCAGCCGGCTTCGCTTGGCGTACCCGGGCCCGGGGAGAGCATCAGCACCGGGTTGTCCATGGTGCCCAGACGCTCAATCAGCGCCTGCGCCGGAACGGAGTTGCGATAAATCACTACGTTATGGCCGTTGGCGCGCAGCTGGTCTGCCAGGTTATAGGTAAAGGAATCGATATTATCGAGCAGCAGAATGTCAGCCATCAGAAAATCTCCTTCGCGTGATGGGCCTGGGCAATGGCGCGCAGCACCGCGCGGGCTTTATTTCGGGTCTCATCCGCTTCCGACTGGGGAACCGAGTCGAGCACAATGCCGGCTCCGGCCTGGACGGTAGCGATACCCTCCTGCACGTAGGCGGAACGGATGACGATGCAGGTGTCGAGGTCGCCGTGGGCGGTGAAATAGCCCACCGCGCCGCCGTAGCTGCCGCGGCGTTTACCTTCGGCGGCGGCAATCAGCTGCATGGCGCGGACCTTCGGCGCGCCGCTGAGGGTGCCCATATTCATGCAGGCGCGATAGGCGTGGAGGACGTCGAGATCCTGACGCAATTCGCCTACTACACGGGAGACCAGATGCATCACGAAGGAGTAGCGGTCAACCTTGGTTAAATCAGCGACATAGCGGCTGCCCGGGGTGCAGATGCGCGCCAGGTCATTACGCGCCAGGTCCACCAGCATCAGGTGTTCGGAAAGCTCTTTATGATCGGTGCGCATTTCCAGCTCGATGCGGCTGTCGAGGTCGCGATCCAGCGAGCCGTCGGCGCGGCGGCCGCGTGGCCGGGTGCCGGCGATGGGGTAGATCTCAATCTGACGGCTGACGGCATCATACTTCAGCGAGCTTTCCGGCGAGGCGCCGAACAGGGTGAAATCATTGTCCTGCATAAAGAACATGTACGGGCTGGGGTTGCTCTTCTTCAGCACATCATAAGCGGCCAGCGGCGATGGGCAGGGCAGCGAGAAGCGGCGGGAAGGAACCACCTGGAAGATTTCCCCGGCGCGGATCGCGCGCTGCATTTTGCGCACCACCGCGCCGTACTCTTCATCGCTCTGGTCAACGTCGCAGCGCATTTCGGCCACGGTGGTAACCGGTAGCGGCGCCGGCGGCTCGTTCAGCTGCTGACGCAGCTGGCTCAGGCGCTGCTCCAGGCGCTGTTTTTCACTCTCCAGCGGGGTGAACAGGCTGGCCTGAATGCGGGTATGCTTGGTCTGATGGTCGATGACCAGCAGGGTTTCCGCCAGATAGAAGCAGTAGTCCGGGCAGGCGGTGTCGCTTTGCAACTGGGGAAGATCTTCAAAACCGGCCACCAGGTCATAGGCGAACAGGCCGCCGAAGAACATCGCTTCGCGCTCGTTGTCCGGAACGCTCACCAGCTCCTGCAGGAGACGGAAGGCGTCAAACACCGACAGTGAGCAGAGACGGGCGTCTTCATCGAGCAGGGCGCTGACGGCCGGGAAGGTCAGGGTGCGGCCGTTGGGCTGGCGCTGATTGTTGATCCCGGAGGGCAGCGCGCCGTCCAGTAGTTCCAGCAGCGCCGCGCCGTTGGCGGAGAGGGCCTGAATAGTGACAGTGTCACCAAGGGCCGTAATGCGCAGCGCGCTATCGACCAGCAGCAGGCTTTTTAAGTCATCTTTGCTGTCGATGTCAGCGGATTCCAGCAGCAGCGTCGCCGGACGGGCGCCGCACAGTTGGTGGAATAACGCCGTCGGGTTCTCCCGGTAGATGGCGTCGCTGGTGAGAAGCTCGAGTGCCGGTTTGGATGTTTGCATTATTGTTCTCGCCTGTTCGTATTATTTTTGTCCAATAAAAAGCCCGCTCATTGGCGGGCCGGGTATCTGTATGCTGAATGCAAAACGCGATCACGCCGCCCGTCGTCAGGAGGTGCGCCACCAGCTGTGCAGAGTGATAAAGTGCATTTTCATCGTGATACCCCTTCATGTGAACTTGCGTACTAGTTAACTAGTTCAATGGAATAAAGTCAACCCTTGTTTGCAGATTTTCTCTGCCTGTCGGTATGATAATGCGCTTATTTACGTTGATGTCCAGCAGGAGTCCTTTTGAGCGACAGCCAATACGCAGTGATTTACGATCTGCACAGCCATACCACCGCCTCTGACGGGCGGCTGACTCCGCAGGAACTGGTCCATCGCGCCCATGAGATGCGCGTCGGCACCCTGGCGATCACCGACCATGACAGCGTGGCGGCGATCCCGGCGGCCCGGGAGGAGATCGCCCGCGCCGGATTACCCTTGACCCTGGTGAACGGCGTCGAGATTTCCACCCTCTGGGAGAATCACGAGATTCATATTGTGGGTCTGAATATTGATATTGCGCACCCAACGATGACCGCCCTGCTGGAGGAGCAGAAAGCGCGGCGCCAGCAGCGCGGTCAGATGATTGCCGAGCGCCTGGAGAAGGCGCGGATCCCCGGCGCCTGGGAAGGGGCGCTGCGACTGGCGGACGGTGGCGCCGTCACCCGCGGCCATTTTGCCCGTTTTCTGGTGGAGGCCGGCCATGCGAAAAACATGGCGGAAGTCTTCAAAAAATACCTTGCCCGCGGGAAAACCGGTTACGTGCCGCCGCAGTGGTGTACAATAAAACAAGCGATTGATGTGATTCATCATTCTGGCGGCAAGGCGGTGATTGCCCATCCCGGGCGCTACGATCTCTCCGCCAAGTGGTTGAAGCGGCTGTTGGCCCACTTTAGCGAGCAGGGCGGTGATGCCATGGAAGTGGCCCAGTGTCAGCAGGCGCCCCATGAACGCGCCCAGCTGGCCACCCTGGCCGTGCAGTTTGGTCTTCTGGCGTCGCAGGGATCCGATTTTCATCAGCCCTGCGCGTGGATCGAACTTGGCCGTAAGCTCTGGCTTCCTGCCGGCGTGGAAGGCGTCTGGCACAGTTGGGAAGCGGCCGCCGAATAAAAATTGAGAGGGAAGTATGAGCCAGTTTTTTTATATCCATCCGGATAACCCGCAGGCGCGGTTGATTAACCAGGCGGTGGAGATTGTGCGTAAGGGCGGGGTAATCGTTTATCCTACCGACTCCGGCTACGCGCTGGGCTGCAAAATTGAAGACAAGGGGGCGATGGAGCGGATCTGCCGCATTCGTCAGCTGCCGGACGGCCACAACTTTACCCTGATGTGCCGCGATCTGTCCGAGCTGTCAACCTACGCTTTTGTGGATAATGTGGCGTTTCGCCTGATGAAAAACAACACGCCGGGCAACTATACCTTTATCCTTAAGGGGACCAAAGAGGTGCCGCGTCGGCTGCTGCAGGAGAAGCGTAAAACCATCGGCATGCGCGTCCCGTCTAACCCCATCGCTCAGGCGTTGCTCGAGACCTTAGGCGAGCCGATGCTCTCCACGTCGCTGATGCTGCCCGGCAGCGACTTTACCGAATCCGACCCGGAAGAGATCAAAGATCGTCTGGAGAAAGTGGTGGACCTCATCATTCACGGCGGTTTCCTTGGGCAGCAGCCGACCACGGTTATCGATCTCACTGAAGACACCCCGGTGGTGCTGCGCGAAGGCGTCGGCGACGTGAGGCCGTTTCTCTAAGGCTATCTGCCGGGCGGTGCATCATGCGCCGTCCGGTACCCCGCGTTTTCGCCCCGACGGCACGATAATCATCCATAGCGCTACACAAACCAGCAGCGCGCCGAGAATCAATCCTTCCTCCACTGTCTCTCCGAGGCAGAGATAGCCCCACAGCGCCGCAAAAGGTGGGATCAAAAAGGTCACCGACAGCGAACGCAGCGGCCCTATATCTGCAATCAAGCGGAAGTAGAGAATATACCCTGCCGCCGTGCAGACCACGCCCAGCATGACTATCGCTATCCACGGCAGACTCTGCCGCCAGTCTACGGCTGGCCCATACCAGCAGGACCAGAGAAAGAAAGGAAACAGAAACAGCGTGGCGCCGACCTGGCTACCCAGCGCGACGCGTTCAGCCTCGAGGCCGCCTCGCTGCTGGATCCAGCGGCGGGTCAGAAAGCCGGCCAGACCGTAACAGGCGGTCGCGGTCAGGCAGGCGCCAATCCCCGGCAGCAGCAGGGCGGCGCTAAGGCCAGATGTCGGGCGCGCGATCACCGCCACACCAATGGCGCCCAGTATCGCGCCGCCGCCTTTGCGCAGGGTTAACGGTTCTGCAAAGCATAACGCGCCGATCAGCACCCCCATCATCGGCGCCGTGGCGTTAAGCGTGGCGGAGTACCCTGCCGGCAGCCATTGCGCGGCAAGGCAGTACATGAGAAAAGGAAGGCCTGAATTAATGACCCCCAGATGCAGAGTGGATGTGAATTTTCCCTGATACCCGCTCCATTTACCCTGCACGCCGAGTAACAGACCGAGCGCGATAGCGGCGAACAGTACGCGAAGAAAAGCGCTGTTCAACGCCCCGAAGGCCGGGGTGGTGATGCGCATAAACAAAAAGCTGGCGCCCCAGAGGGCGGCGAGCAGCAGCAGGCGGCCATAGTCGATAACACGCATGATTGACTCCTTGTAGTCACGAAGGAAGTCAACTGTAGAACCCACGTGCAGCGTGCGACAAACGCGTTATGCTTACATGATTAAGTTTTTCTTAACTGAGGTTCCATACCCATGAAACTCCCGCCGCTGAATGCGTTGCGCTGCTTTGAGGCGGCGGCGCGGCTGCTCAGCCTGAAGCTGGCCGCCAGTGAGCTTTGCGTCACGCCCAGCGCTGTCAGCCAGCAGATTGCCCGCCTTGAGGAGACGCTGAATGTCCCGCTATTTATCCGTACTCCGCGACGGTTACAGTTAACGGCGGTGGGAGAGATCTACCTGCGGGCCGTTCAGCCGGCGTTTCATCAGATAGCCGCCGCCACCCAGCGCCTGCAGGTGCCCCCGGGACCAGAAAAGGTAGCTATCAGCTGTACCAGCGGCTTCGCCATTCAGTGGCTGCTGCCGCGGCTGGCTGATTTTGAACGACGCTATCCGCAGATAGAGATCCAGATCGGCACCACCAACCGGCGAGTGGATTTGCTGAGTGAAGGGATCGATTTTGCCGTGCGTCATGGTGTCGGCGGCTGGCCGGAACTGCAGGCTTACCGCCTGCTGGATGACGATCTGATGCCGGTCTGTAGCCCGCAACTGATTGCTCCGCGCCGGACGCTCACCGATGAGAGCGATCTACTACAGTATCCGCTGCTGCACGATGAACATCGTGAAGACTGGGCGCTGTGGTGTGAGGCCGTGGGGCTGGCGCCGCACTTCGCGCGGCGTGGGCCGGTGTTCACTGATTCCAACGGCGTGACGGAGGCGGCGTTCGCCGGTATGGGGATGGCGTTGCTGCGACGCTCATTCATAGCGCCTGCGCTGACGCAGGGGCGGCTGGTTAATCCTCTGGCGCAGCCCATCGCCTGTCCGCTGGCCTATCATCTGGTTTACCACGAGACCGCGCTGCTGGCGCCTGCCAACCGCTGTTTTCGCGACTGGCTGCTTGGCCAGCGCCCGGCCGTTGCTGAGGAGCGCGCGTAGTGAGGGGGGGCGCTGTCCGATAAAGATCTGTATGCGTGAATGGGCACAGGAGAATGAGGAAAATCTGTTCCATACTAAAGACGGGGCGCGGCGAACAGAAGCTTTCCCGACGAAGTTTTTCTTTTTACAGCGTACAGGTCGCGGAGAAGCGCTTTTTGTTGATAAATGAGAGCACCGTAACAGCTATACCGCAGATGAGGCTTAATCTTCCTAACCCGCAGATGATCAGTTCTGCTGAATTAATCATTTATCGACCCAAAGACAGATACCACCAATTAGTAGAGCAATAAAACCTACCAATGAACACAACAATTCGGCGATAAACCAGTATTTGATGTTTGCAGGTAGCTCCCGTATATAATCGACATCATCATTTTTTCTCTGAATAGACTTTTTGCCAAAGATCAATATGAGGGATCGCTATGCGCTAATTGCATACGTTTCCCTTATCCTCAGTTTCTTATGTAATTGATGATACTGATTGGGAGTGAATAAAATAGCCAAGTTTTGCTCTTGGCTATTTATTTCAATTAAATGAATGATGGCAAATAGAAAACTGATAACATCATGAATAAAAAAATAATACCGACCGCGGAAAATCGTACTTTTACACGTAACCAATCGGTATACTGATTAGGAAGTTCTTTAATGAATCGAATTTGTTCATTATCCATTCCTCGCGTATGAAATGAGTTTTCTTTAAAGTATAATGCTTTAATAAAAAATGCATCACGCATAAACGAGAAAAAGAACCCCCCATCCTGATAAATTAAAGCCTCTGCTGGTCTTGCGCCAAATTTTTCAACAAATAGCGAACAGAGAGTAATGAATTTATTTTTCGAAATGCGATCGTAAATAATTGAAATAACCCCCGTAAGTATTAGGCATAGACACAATACCAATCCAATCGAGTTACGATGCATAATTATAAAATTAATTACCGAAAGTTTCATACAGCTGCTCTCCACCCCATTCACCGAATGCGCCACCTGCACTACTACCGACATAGCCTAAACCAGCCCCAGCAATCACAGAGCAAGCAAGCCCTCCGACACCAGCAGTACCAACACCGATAGCGATACAAAGAGGTATTGCTAAATAGCCACCAGCAACACCAACCCCCGTACCTACAGCAAAGCTACCAATCTCAGTATACTTTTTCTTGGTACATTCAGCTTCGCGACCAACAGAACAAGCCTCATTTATTTCATTTAGTGAATGCAGTCCGCTAAAACCAATGCCTAAATAACCAGTGTAACGCATTGCTTTTACGTATTTAGCTGCCCGTTCGATGTGGGTAGCATAGCCTTCAATGTCACTGATCCCCGTTTCATTCCATTTGTGGGTAATAGAACTGCTGGATAGGCCAAGTGCTTTTTTATTTTTGTATACTCTCCGAATTTCATAGCCTTATTCAGGAATCTGACTTTAAGTATTGATTCAAGCTCTTTAAACAACTGGCTACGTTGAACGTAAAATTGTTCTCCTATCAACGAGCCTCTCGTTATGTAGGTATTCTTATACGTTTCTTGAATCTCTCTGAGTATTTTTTCGATACTCTCAAAGTATTTTCCAACAGGATCAGCAGCAAGGCCAATTCCTGTATCAGCGTAGCTGGTGAAATTAGCTATGGTTGCGTAGTGTTTGTGCAGCAAGTTAGCTTCCTGGATTGTCAGCGGTTCTAACGCCGCATCAACTCGCGCTTTCGCGGCTTTCATGTGGGCAATCTGCTCGTCGTCCTGTTTCTCTGGATCAACCAGAAGCATAATCGAACCAGCTTTGTATCTTTCATCCGGGCCGTTCAGAATAGAGAATAGCTCTTTTGCCCCTGCTGGTGGGTTTTCAGTGAATAACAGGCGTTGCCACGCTTCCGTAGTACCGCCATAAGTGATAACGGCAAAACCTGCATCTATACCTGTTTTCTTTTTTGCTGTTTGGGCGTTCTGTTCCGGTTCTGACTCAATCGGCCCTGGAAGTTCAGGCATCTTGACGAGGTGAGGTAGATCAGTGTGCGTTACCGTTGCTTCTCCACCAAGTTCGTAATCATCATCCCAGTTTGAATTGATGAATTTGGATTTACAGGGGCAGGAGCTATAACTGTGTAGTGTTCCGGCAATCCTTTTGCCGTGTATGTCATCATCAAGCCCACCACAAATACGGTAAAGCCCTGGATGTTTACCACAAGTTACTTTATGCCCTTCACAGGACATATCTCTGTCAAAATGCTGGTGGTCGCTCCATCCTTCAGTGATAACGCCACCACATCGTGTCTTATCACCTCTGAATAAATAGTATCCCTTAACGCCCATCAGTGCTTACTCCCTGACACGGTCAAGAATCCTTCCGGGAGTTCGCGGCCTTCACGAAAAACCAGTTTGCTGCACGATTGTGGGGTAGAGATTATTTCATCACCATTATCAAGCATACTGCCAACGAGTGCAGCGGATGCGCCCTGCATGATTCGGGCCTTGCCAGCACCGGAAATAATAGTGGACTCGCTGCCATCAGCATATACAACCTTGTCACCTACCCGAGCAACTTGTAATCCTCCGGTAGTCGCACCGCCTGAAGCATGGCGAATGACTCCACCGCGACGGGTCAGACTTCCAACGACTGCAAACCGGAAAATGTGAGCTAACGGGCGGCTTAGATGCTGTTTTTTAATTTCCTCAAGTTCTTTCCGGGTTTTGTCATCGCAGAGTGACAAAAGCTCTTCGTCGTAAGGCGGTTGTGATTGGGCCTCATTAATTTCGGGTGTGATTTCGTTGGTATATTGCTGCATAAGTCCCTCTGCTTGTTGTGAATTAATCTTCATACGTAATTCATTGTACAAATAACACCCATGTGCCGGAAGTTGTTTTTCATAAAAATGAAACTGCGTTTTAAAATATTTATTTTGTGAATGTTATGGCGCGATTCATTTACTATCGACTATGTCGAAGTTTTTGCTGTACGGGCAATGCTGCGACTCCGTGACGAAGGTAAATGTGTAGATACTGTTGGAGTAGACACACAGCGTTTTCCCGTTCGCTGTGCTTGACTGTTCCGGATTGCTCATCGTTATACGTCCAAGTTCAGAAAGACTCAGGCGCACAAAACTTGTTGAATCATTTAGTCTAAAATTCGTGTAGTATGTGCGCCCACGAATCATTGTGTGACAGCTTGTGTGATACGTTGTTTGCCATGCTGTGTGCCATGAAATATTTACAGATCAGTGAGTTAAGTTGAGTTTTAGGCTAACTCGTTGTTTTTGAAAGCATACCAGACGCCTGGGAAGGCGACACCTTAAGGAAGCTCAATGAGCGAGAAACTGCAAAAAGTGCTGGCCCGCGCCGGCCACGGCTCCCGCCGTGAAATTGAAGCGAAAATCGAAGCTGGCCGCGTCAGCGTCGACGGCAAAATCGCCACCCTCGGCGATCGTGTGGAAATTGTCCCTGGTTTAAAAATTCGTATCGATGGTCATCTGATCTCGGTGAAAGAGTCTGCCGAGCAGATCTGCCGCGTGCTGGCTTACTATAAGCCGGAAGGCGAGCTGTGCACCCGTAACGATCCGGAAGGACGCCCGACGGTGTTTGATCGTCTGCCTAAACTGCGCGGCGCGCGCTGGATTGCCGTTGGTCGTCTGGACGTGAATACCTGCGGCCTGCTGCTGTTCACCACCGATGGCGAACTGGCCAACCGCCTGATGCACCCGAGCCGTGAAGTCGAGCGTGAGTACGCCGTTCGCGTTTTCGGCCAGGTGGATGATGATAAGCTGCGCCAGCTGTCGCGCGGCGTACAGTTAGAAGATGGTCCGGCAGCGTTTAAAACTATCAAATTCACCGGCGGCGAAGGGATTAACCAGTGGTATAACGTTACCCTGACCGAAGGGCGTAACCGCGAAGTGCGTCGCCTGTGGGAAGCGGTCGGCGTGCAGGTCAGCCGTCTGATCCGCGTGCGCTACGGCGATATTCTGCTGCCGAAAGGCCTGCCGCGCGGCGGCTATACCGAGCTGGACCTGGCGCAGACCAACTACCTGCGCGAGCTGGTGGAGCTCACGCCGGAAACCAGCTCTAAGGTTGCCGTCGAGAAAGACCGTCGGCGGTTGAAAGCCAATCAGATCCGTCGGGCGGTGAAGCGTCACAGCCAGACCAGCGCTAATCCGCGCCAGGGTAACAACAGCAACCGTCGTTCCAGTACTCGCAATAAGACTAACGGTTAATGTTATGCGTTCCGGTGACTTGCCGCCGGAACGCGTACTTCCTTCCGCGCTATCAGGCCCTCAGTAGTCTATCCCCATCTGCGCTTTAATCCCGGCATCAAATGCATGCTTGACCGGACGCAGTTCGCTGACGGTATCGGCCAGTTCAATAATATCGCGATGACAGCCGCGGCCGGTGATGATTACCGACTGATGGGCAGGGCGCTCACGCAGGGCGCTCAGCACCGACTCCAGCGGCAGGTAATCATACGCCACCATGTAGGTCAGCTCGTCCAGCAGCACCAGATCGAGCTGGTCGTCAGCGAGCATACGGCGGGCATGCTCCCAGACCGCCAGGCAGGCGGCGGTGTCGCTGTCGCGATCCTGGGTGTTCCAGGTGAAGCCGGTGGCCATCACCTGAAATTCGACGCCGTGAGGCTCCAGCAGATTACGCTCGCCGTTAGGCCAGGTCCCCTTGATAAACTGGATCACGCCGACTTTTTTGCCATGGCCGACTGCGCGGGTCGCGGTGCCAAAGGCGGCGGTGGTTTTGCCTTTGCCGTTGCCGGTAAAGACCATCACAATGCCGCGCTCGTCCTGGGCCGCCGCCACCCGGGCGTCAACTTTATCTTTCAGCCGCTGCTGGCGTTCGCGGTAGCGTTCATCACTCATTGGGCAATTCCTGGTTTACGTCCCGGTTGGGCGTCGAAGGTCATTCCCGTCTTGCGACGACTGTCGTCACCCATCAGCCACAGATAGACGGGCATAATGTCAGCGGGGGTTTTCAGTTTCAGCGGATCTTCCGTCGGGAACGCGCTGGCGCGCATTCCGGTGCGAGTGCCGCCGGGGTTGATACAGTTTACCCGCAGGTGGCGGCTTTGATACTCGTCGGCCAGCACCTGCATCATCCCTTCGGTGGCGAATTTGGAAACGGCATAGGCGCCCCAGTTGGCGCGGCCCTGACGACCGACGCTGGATGAGGTGAAGACCAGCGAGCCCGATTCCGAACGGAGTAATAAAGGAAGAAGCGCCTGGGTCAGCATAAAGGTGCCATTAACGTTCACCTGCATCACCTGCTGCCAGACCTCCGGCTTCTGCTCTTCCATTGGGCAGATGTCGCCGAGCAGGCCGGCGTTATGCAGCACGCCGTCAAGGCGGGGATAGTGCATGCTGATCTGCTGCGCCAGCTGCTGGCACGCCTGGGGCGTACAGGTGAGCAGGTCGAGGGTAAACCAGCGAGGGGGAATTCCACCCTCACGCTCAATCTCCTGGGCGACGGTGCGCAGTTTGTCGTCGTTGCGACCCAGCAGGATAACGCTGGCGCTATAGCGCGCGTAGGTCAGGGCCGCTTCACGACCAATCCCGTCGCTGGCCCCGGTGACCAGGATGATGCGATCTTTCAGCAAGTGACGTTGTGGTTGATAATGCACGGCAACTCCTTGGGCGATCGGTTCCCGATCGCGCTTCATCTTTGGTATCTCACTTTTGCGCTGTTATGCCTGAAAGCGCCCGCCATTGCAATCGGCGAAGCGGAAAGTATTCACAAAATTAATATCTTGCAACGATTTCAGCCGCGCGAAAAAAAACGGAATCCGCTGCGCAGAGAACACAAAGCACAAAGACTTCTCGCCAGCGGCTGAGGTACACTGTGCAGCAACGTCAGTGCTTTACACAAGGTGAAAACGTGGAATTACTTGCTCAGTACGGCTTATTTTTAGCCAAGATCGCGACGGTTGTCGTCGCCATCGCGGTGATTGCCGCTATTATCGTCAACCTCGCTCAGCGCAAGAAGCAGCGCGGCGAGCTGCGGGTGACCAATCTTAGCGAGCATTATAAAGAGATGAAGGAATCGCTGGCGGTGGCGCTGCTGGACGGCCCGCAGCAGAAGCAGTGGCATAAGGCGCAGAAGAAAAAGCAAAAACAAGAGGCGAAGGCGGCCAAAGCGCGGGCGAAGCTGGGTAATGCCGAGCCGGAAGGCAAGCCGCGCGCCTGGGTGCTGGATTTCAAAGGCAGTATGGATGCTCATGAGGTCAATAGCCTGCGGGAAGAGATCACCGCGGTACTGGCGGCGGCGAAAGCGCGCGATCAGGTGGTGATTCGCCTGGAAAGCCCCGGCGGGGTGGTGCACGGCTACGGTCTGGCCGCCTCTCAGCTGCAGCGTTTGCGCGACAAGCAGATCCCGCTGACGGTGGCGGTCGACAAAGTGGCGGCCAGCGGCGGCTATATGATGGCCTGCGTGGCGAACAAAATTGTCTCGGCGCCGTTTGCGATCCTCGGCTCTATTGGCGTGGTGGCGCAGATCCCGAACCTGCACCGCTTCCTGAAGAATAAAGATATCGATATTGAACTGCACACCGCCGGGCAGTACAAACGAACGCTCACCATGCTGGGCGAAAATACCGAGGAAGGGCGGCGCAAGTTCCGCGAGGATCTCAATGAGACACATCATTTGTTCAAGGATTTCGTCCACCGGATGCGTCCGGGACTTGATATTGAGCAGGTGGCCACCGGCGAACACTGGTACGGAGTGCAGGCGCTGGAAAAAGGTCTGGTGGATGCGGTTGAAACCAGCGATGAGCTGCTGCTGGGGCTGATGGAGAGCCACGAGGTGATCGGGGTACGTTATCAACAGCGTAAGAAGATGCTCGACCGCTTTACCGGTAGCGCGGCGGAGAGCGCCGATCGGCTTCTGCTGCGCTGGTGGCAGCGCGGTCAGAAACCGCTGATGTAAATAACATAACGCGAGGCCTGGGCCTCGCGTTATTGTTTTCACTGGTCTTAATCGACCAGGTGGTACTTGTCCGACAGCTCGTGAGCAAGATACTTAAACATGTTAAATACCGCTGTACTCTTCGGCGTCGGTAGTCCCTGCTCATCAAGGTAAAACTCACCGCTAAACACCAGGACATTGTTGCGCTGAACGACGTCGGTGGCTTCGATACCGGCTAACGTATTCTCATGTTCGCGAATAAGTTTGTTGGCTTTTTCGAGCAGCGTCTGGCGATCGATTGGTTGGGTTGTACCTTGCATAACGGACTCCTCTTTTTCTCCGCGCGTAGTTTACGCCGCGCGGCGGCGTGGGGCAAATTTTCCATGCATAAATCAGGGGTAATGGTAACCAGTGGAGAAACAGCCGTTTACTGGCGGGATTTGCTTTTGCATGCTAATAAAGTTGCGTAACGAATTTTATCAGGTACAGTGTGACGCTTTCGGCGATCTGGCAACAGATTTGCTTGACATTCGGCCAAAAATTCTTCGTGCTATGTCACCTGACGAGAAAAAGTCAGCAAACTCAAGCGCCTGGTTTTACGGAGATGAAACGGGTGTTCAGGGTTGATATTCACCGACGGTGCCGCAACATATGAGGCAGTCGCCAGTGGAGGGTGTATGAATGTGCGATGTATTCCTGGATGAATCAAATTAGGTAAAGGTGAATATGGGTAAAGCTCTCGTTATCGTTGAGTCCCCGGCAAAAGCCAAAACGATCAATAAGTATCTGGGTAATGACTACGTGGTGAAATCCAGCGTCGGTCATATCCGCGATTTGCCGACCAGTGGATCAGCTTCCAAAAAGAGCGCCGACTCTACCGCCACCAAAGGGGCTAAAAAGCCTAAAAAGGACGAACGTAGTGCTCTGGTTAACCGTATGGGCGTGGACCCATGGCATGACTGGAATGCGCACTATGAAGTACTTCCGGGTAAAGAAAAGGTAGTTTCAGAACTCAAACAGTTGGCGGAAAAAGCTGACCACATCTATCTCGCAACCGACCTTGACCGCGAAGGGGAAGCCATTGCCTGGCACCTGCGGGAAGTCATCGGCGGCGATGAACAGCGTTACAGCCGCGTGGTGTTCAATGAGATCACCAAAAACGCTATTCGTCAGGCCTTTGAAAAGCCGGGCGAACTGAATATCGATCGGGTTAACGCCCAGCAGGCGCGTCGTTTTATGGACCGCGTGGTGGGCTATATGGTTTCGCCGCTGCTGTGGAAAAAAATCGCCCGTGGTCTTTCTGCCGGGCGCGTGCAGTCCGTCGCGGTCCGCCTGGTGGTGGAGCGTGAACGTGAAATTAAAGCGTTCGTCCCGGAAGAGTACTGGGAAGTCGACGCCAGCACCACCACGCCGGGCGGTGACGCCCTGCCGCTGCAGGTGACCCATAAGGATGATAAGCCGTTCCGTCCGGTCAGCCGTGATGAGACCATGGCGGCGGTATCGCTGCTGGAAAAAGCCAGCTACAGCGTACTGGAGCGTGAAGATAAGCCGACCAGCAGCAAGCCGGGCGCGCCGTTCATCACCTCCACCCTGCAGCAGGCGGCCAGCACCCGTCTGGGCTTCGGCGTGAAAAAGACCATGATGATGGCTCAGCGACTCTATGAGGCAGGGCACATCACCTATATGCGTACCGACTCCACCAACCTGAGTCAGGACGCGCTGAACATGGTTCGCGGCTACATCAGCGACAAATTTGGCAAAAAATATCTGCCGGATAGCGCGAACCAGTACGCCAGCAAAGAAAACTCGCAGGAAGCGCACGAAGCGATTCGTCCGTCTGATGTGAACGTGCTGGCGGAAACGCTGAAAGATATGGAAGCGGATGCGCAGAAGCTTTATCAGCTGATCTGGCGCCAGTTTGTCGCCTGTCAGATGACGCCGGCGCAGTACGACTCCACCACGCTGACCGTGGCTGCGGGTGATTTCAAACTGAAAGCGCGCGGTCGCACTTTACGTTTCGACGGCTGGACAAAAGTCATGCCGGCGCTGCGCAAGGGCGATGAAGACCGAACGCTGCCGCTGGTCAAACAGGGCGACCGCCTGAGCCTGGTGGAGCTGACGCCTGCGCAGCACTTTACCAAGCCGCCGGCGCGTTTCAGCGAGGCCTCGCTGGTGAAAGAGCTGGAAAAACGCGGGATTGGCCGTCCGTCGACCTACGCGTCGATCATTTCGACCATTCAGGATCGCGGCTACGTGCGGGTGGAAAATCGTCGTTTTTACGCCGAAAAAATGGGCGAGATCGTTACCGACCGGCTGGAAGAAAACTTCCGCGATCTGATGAACTACGATTTTACCGCGCAGATGGAGGATCGCCTCGACCAGGTTGCGAACCACCAGGCCGAGTGGAAAGAGGTGCTGAACCACTTCTTCGGCGATTTTACCACCCAGCTGGCGACGGCAGAGAAAGATCCGGAAGAGGGCGGCATGCAGCCGAACCCGATGGTGCTCACCAGCATCGACTGCCCGACCTGCGGCCGTAAAATGGGGATCCGTACCGCCAGCACCGGCGTTTTCCTCGGCTGTTCGGGCTATGCCTTGCCGCCGAAAGAGCGGTGCAAAACCACCATCAACCTGGTGCCGGAGAACGAAGTCCTCAACGTGCTGGAAGGCGATGACGCGGAAACCAACGCGCTGCGCGCCAAACGTCGCTGCCAGAAGTGTGGGACGGCGATGGACAGCTACCTTATCGATCCTAAGCGTAAGCTGCATGTCTGTGGTAATAACCCGACCTGCGACGGCTACGAGATTGAAGAGGGCGAATTCCGCATCAAGGGCTATGACGGCCCGGTGGTGGAGTGCGAGAAGTGCGGGTCTGAAATGCACCTGAAAATGGGGCGTTTCGGTAAGTACATGGCCTGTACCAACGACGAGTGTAAGAACACGCGTAAGATCCTGCGCAATGGCGAAGTGGCTCCGCCGAAGGAAGATCCGGTGCCGCTGCCGGAGCTGCCGTGTGAGAAGTCTGACGCCTACTTTGTGCTGCGCGACGGGGCGGCGGGCGTCTTCCTGGCGGCCAACACCTTCCCGAAATCACGGGAAACGCGTGCGCCGCTGGTGGAGGAGCTGTACCGCTTCCGCGATCGTCTGCCGGAAAAACTGCGTTATCTCGCCGATGCGCCGCAGCAGGATCCGGAAGGCAATAAAACGCTGGTACGCTTTAGCCGTAAAACCAAGCAGCAGTACGTGGCGTCCGAAAAAGAGGGCAAAGCGACCGGCTGGTCAGCTTTCTTTATCGACGGTAAGTGGACGGAAGCCAAAAAGTAATGGCGTTCGTTCGGGCAGGAAAAGCGCGCTTTTCCTGCTCAGGCGACCGGCAGAGAGAGTGCATTTCTCTGCCGTGTCGTCTTCCCCTCTTTGCGTTAATTTCCTCCCCTTATAACCACCTATATTATTTTTCGTTAGCGTCTATACAGTGTTGATATAAATGATATAGTGGTTATAGTTAATGCCTTTTTTATTATTAAAACGTCTTATACATCATCGCTTTCAGGATGCATTGCGGCGCCACTATGGCCAACTGCCGGGAGCCCAGGGCCTTCATCGGCGACAAGTTGCCTGAACGTAAAGTGTATTAAGCGGCTTCATTTTACGCGCAAACGGATATCAGCCATGAAACTACAACAGCTTCGCTACATCGTTGAGGTGGTTAACCATAACCTGAATGTTTCATCCACCGCCGAAGGGCTCTATACCTCCCAGCCGGGTATCAGTAAGCAGGTCCGCATGCTGGAGGATGAGCTGGGCATTCAGATCTTTGCCCGCAGCGGTAAACACTTAACCCAGGTGACGCCGGCCGGGCAGGAGATCATCCGCATCGCCCGCGAAGTGCTGTCGAAAGTCGATGCCATCAAATCTGTCGCCGGAGAGCATACCTGGCCTGACAAAGGGTCTCTTTACGTCGCCACCACCCATACCCAGGCGCGCTATGCGTTACCGGGAGTGATCAAGGGGTTTATTGAACGCTACCCGCGGGTGTCGCTGCATATGCATCAGGGCTCGCCGACTCAGATTGCGGAGGCTGTGTCGAAAGGCAATGCCGATTTCGCCATCGCCACCGAGGCGCTGCATCTGTATGACGATCTGGTGATGCTGCCATGCTATCACTGGAACCGGTCGATTGTAGTGACCCCCGAGCATCCTCTGGCCACCAAGGGCTCGGTGTCCATAGAGGAACTGGCCCAGTATCCACTGGTAACCTATACCTTTGGTTTTACCGGCCGCTCCGAACTGGATACCGCGTTTAACCGTGCGGGCCTGACGCCGCGCATTGTTTTTACCGCCACCGATGCCGACGTCATCAAAACCTATGTTCGCCTGGGGCTGGGGGTAGGGGTAATCGCCAGCATGGCGGTGGATCCGGTCTCTGACCCGGATCTGGTGAAGCTGGATGCGAACGGTATTTTCAGCCACAGCACCACTAAGATAGGTTTCCGCCGTAGCACCTTCTTACGAAGCTACATGTATGATTTTATTCAACGTTTTGCTCCCCATTTGACCAGGGACGTGGTAGATACCGCGGTGGCTTTACGCTCGAATGAAGATATTGAAGCGATGTTCAAAGATATAAAACTTCCGGAAAAATAACCCTGAAAATAATAATGGCACTCCCTGCGAGGAGTGCCATTAACTATGATGGACTGTATTTAACAACTTAAACCTCGAACCAATCACAAAATTAATAATTTTTGGCAACACGTTTTTCATTATGCCCGCCGCGATCAAATAACCGGTTAAATATATTCCATCAGGCCTAAATTCGCTGGATTAATCTTTTATCCATAATTAAGATTTATCTGTACCTGATGATTTGAGCAATTGGTGGTGACAATATGATAAGTAATATCGATTACATGAAACTGGCGATGTCATACGAGAATGACAAAACCGAAATCGATCCCGTTCTGCGTAGTCGCGTATGGGGCGTAGTGTTGGTAGGGTTGGCGATGTTCTGGAGCATCATCGCGCTCACCATCTGCAACATCTGGATTGTCAGCTAAAGCTGTAGGTCATCGTTGTAGATACATGTCATTTTTATGACAGTGAAAGGAAACTGTAATATAAAATCAGTGACCGGCAATACAGGGAGAATATATTTTGCCGCTGGATTCATCCAACCTGAAATCACTCACCAGAGCTAATCACTGCCAGCTGGCCGATTAGCTCTTTTTTTGTCCTCGTGTACTAATACAATATCGGCATACGCCCTCTTTGCACTATTTTGGTGCTATTTCGCCTGCTCTCGGATAATTCCCGTTTCCTCTCTCTCTGTCTCATCGTATTTAGCAATTTGGGTTGTTATCAAAGTGTTATGCTCAGTATGTGTTATCTTTAATGGAGACCCTGAGGAGAATCAGGGTATGCCATCCCTGAGATAAAGGAGGAGCTATGTCGTCAACCCTACGAGAAGCCAGTAAGGACACGCTGCAGGTCAACGATAAAACCTGGCATTACTACAGTCTGCCGTTGGCGGAGAAGCAGCTGGGCGAGATCAGTCGACTGCCCAAGTCGCTGAAGGTGCTGATGGAGAACCTGCTGCGCTGGCAGGACGGTGACTCGGTAACTGAAGAAGATATTCGCGCCCTGGCCGGCTGGCTGCAACAGGCCCATGCCGACCGGGAAATCGCCTACCGTCCGGCACGCGTCCTGATGCAGGACTTTACCGGCGTGCCGGCGGTAGTGGATCTGGCCGCCATGCGCGAGGCGGTGAAACGCCTTGGCGGCGATACGGCGAAGGTTAATCCGCTATCGCCGGTTGACCTGGTGATCGACCACTCGGTGACCGTTGACCGCTTCGGCGACGACGAGGCCTTCGAAGACAACGTCCGCCTGGAAATGGAGCGGAACCACGAACGCTACGCTTTTCTGCGCTGGGGGCAGCAGGCCTTCAGCCGCTTCAGCGTGGTGCCGCCGGGCACCGGTATTTGCCACCAGGTGAACCTGGAATACCTCGGCCGGGCGGTCTGGAGCGAGGAGGTGAACGGCCAGTGGATGGCGTGGCCGGATACGCTGGTGGGCACCGACTCCCATACCACCATGATTAATGGTCTTGGCGTGCTGGGCTGGGGCGTGGGCGGGATTGAAGCGGAAGCCGCTATGCTGGGCCAGCCGGTGTCAATGCTGATCCCCGATGTTGTGGGCTTTAAGCTCAGCGGCAAACTGCGCGAAGGCATCACCGCCACTGACCTGGTACTGACGGTTACCCAAATGCTGCGTCAGCATGGCGTCGTCGGCAAGTTTGTTGAATTCTACGGTGACGGCCTGGATACCTTACCCCTTGCCGACAGGGCGACCATCGCCAATATGGCGCCGGAGTATGGCGCCACCTGTGGCTTTTTCCCTATCGATGACGTAACGCTCAGCTATATGCGTCTCAGCGGCCGTAGCGAAGAACAGGTCGCGCTGGTGGAAGCCTACGCTAAAGCCCAGGGCATGTGGCGCCAGCCTGGCGATGAGCCGGTCTTTACCAGTACCCTGGCGCTGGATATGAGCAGCGTCGAAGCGAGCCTCGCCGGGCCGAAGCGACCGCAGGATCGCGTGGCGCTGGGCGATGTTCCGAAAGCCTTCGCCGCCAGCGGCGAGCTGGAGGTTAACCACCTTCAGCGTCAGCGTCAGCCGGTTGACTATACGCTGAACGGGCATCACTATTCGCTACCGGATGGCGCGGTGGCTATTGCAGCGATTACCTCCTGCACCAATACCTCTAACCCCAGCGTGTTGATGGCCGCCGGCCTGCTGGCGAAAAAAGCCGTCGAACGCGGCCTGCAGCCGCAGCCGTGGGTGAAAGCTTCCCTGGCCCCAGGCTCGAAAGTGGTGTCGGATTATCTGGCCCATGCCGGCCTGACGCCTTACCTCGACCAGCTCGGCTTCAATCTGGTGGGATATGGTTGCACCACCTGTATCGGTAACTCCGGTCCATTGCCTGAACCTATCGAAGAAGCGATCAAAAAAGGCGATCTGACCGTCGGGGCAGTGCTCTCCGGTAACCGTAACTTCGAAGGGCGTATTCATCCGCTGGTGAAAACCAACTGGCTGGCCTCGCCGCCGTTGGTGGTCGCCTATGCGCTGGCGGGGAACATGAATATCGACCTCACCCGCGAGCCGTTGGGACAGGGCAAGAATGGCGAGCCGGTCTATCTGAAAGATATCTGGCCGAGCGGGGAGGAGATTGCCCGCGCGGTGGAACAGGTCTCCACCGAGATGTTCCGCAAAGAGTACGCGGAAGTGTTTTCCGGCACTGAGGAGTGGAAGGCGATCAAGGTGGAGGCGTCAGATACCTACGACTGGCAGGAGGACTCGACCTATATTCGCTTGTCGCCGTTCTTTGACGAGATGGGCGCCGAGCCGCTGCCGGTAGAGGATATTCGCGGCGCGCGGATCCTCGCCATGCTGGGCGACTCAGTCACCACGGACCACATTTCGCCGGCGGGGAGCATCAAAGCCGATAGTCCGGCAGGCCGCTATCTGCAGGAGCATGGGGTTGCCCGGCGCGACTTTAACTCCTATGGTTCCCGTCGCGGTAACCATGAGGTGATGATGCGTGGCACCTTCGCCAATATCCGCATTCGTAACGAAATGGTCCCAGGGGTGGAAGGGGGCATGACCCGCCATCTGCCGGATCCTGAACCGATGGCGATCTACGATGCGGCGATGCTGTACAAGGCTGAGGGCACACCGCTGGCGGTGATTGCCGGTAAGGAGTATGGCTCAGGTTCCAGCCGTGACTGGGCGGCGAAGGGGCCGCGCCTGCTGGGGATTCGGGTAGTGATCGCCGAGTCCTTCGAGCGTATCCACCGTTCCAACCTGATCGGAATGGGCATTTTGCCGCTGGAGTTCCCGCAGGGCGTCACCCGCAAAACGCTGCGGTTGACCGGAGAAGAGCGGATTGATATCAGTAATCTGCAGTCGCTTCAGCCTGGCGCTACGGTGCCGGTGACCCTGACTCGCGCTGACGGCTCGCAGGAAGCGATCCCTTGTCGGTGCCGTATCGACACGGCGACCGAACTCACCTACTACCGCAACGACGGCATCCTGCACTACGTTATTCGTAATATGCTGTGAAACAAAGGGCCAGCATCGCTGGCCCTTTTTCGGTTATTCCACCGGTTTATTCCGTCGGCTTGCTGTTCAGCAGATGGCCCATCTTGGCGGCTTTGGTGTCCAGATAGTGAGCGTTTTTCGGGTTACGCCCGACGATCAGCGGCACCCGCTCCACAATGTTGATCCCGGCTTCGGTAAGAATTTCCACTTTTTTCGGGTTATTGGTTAATAACCGCACCTGCTCAACGTTGAGCAATTTGAACATGTCGGCGCACAAGGTGAAATCGCGCTCATCGGCGGCGAAGCCAAGCTGATGGTTCGCTTCGACAGTGTCGTAGCCCTGATCCTGCAGCGCGTAGGCGCGGATCTTATTCAATAAACCAATGTTGCGTCCTTCCTGGCGGTGATAGAGCAGGATCCCCCGACCTTCTTCAGCGATATGCGACAGAGCCGCTTCCAGTTGAAAGCCGCAATCACAGCGCAGGCTAAACAGGGCATCGCCCGTCAAACACTCTGAATGTACGCGGGCGAGGACCGGCGACTGCCCTGATATATCGCCATATACCAGCGCGACATGATCCTGTCCGGTTGCCAGTTCTTCAAAACCCACCATCAGGAAATCGCCCCAGGGGGTTGGCAGTTTGGCTTCTGCCACACGTTTAAGCTGCATGTGATTCTCCAGATTTTGTCAGCACCTGACTGTGCTTTCTGTTTCCCGCTATTTTGCCACAACGCCTGGACGTTCTCCTAATCGCGAACGGTTAGCCGTGTGGAAAGCGCACAAACGATCTACTTTCCGCTATGATGTTCATCTACAAGGAGAAGGAGAGAAAATGCTGTTGATAGCCCGACGAACTGCTCTCGCGGCGGCGCTGCTGCTGGTTATGCCCCTCACGGTCTGGCTTTCCGGGTGGCTGTGGCAGCCTGGACTGCCGGTTGCCATGTTGAAAAGCCTGTGGTGGGTGACGGAAACGGTGACCCAGCCGTGGGGAATTATCACTCATGTCGTGCTTTGCGGCTGGTTCCTCTGGTGTCTGCGCTTTCGCCTGCGCGCGGCGTTGATCCTGTTCCTTATCCTTGCCGCCGCTATCCTGGCGGGACAGGGGGCGAAATCCTGGGTCAAGGCGCGGGTCCAGGAGCCGAGACCGTTCGTCATCTGGCTGGAAAACACAAGGCAGGTGCCGGTGACGCAATTCTACGCGTTAAAGCGTAAAGAACGCGCTAAACTGGTGCATGAACAGCTGGCGCAGGCGCAGGACATTCCGTCATTTTTACGCAAACACTGGCAGAAGGAGACGGGGTTTGCTTTCCCGTCAGGTCACACCATGTTTGCCGCCAGCTGGGCGTTACTCGCTGCGGGGCTGCTGTGGCCGCGTCGCCGCTGGGGCACAATCGCGGTGCTGCTGGTGTGGGCGACGGCGGTGATGGGCAGTCGCCTGGCGCTGGGCATGCACTGGCCGCTGGATCTCATCGTCGCCACGCTGATCTCCTGGCTGCTGGTCACGGTGGCCTGCTGGCTGACGCAGCGCCTTTGTGGGCCGCTCTCGCCGCCCGGAGAAGAGGCGCAGGATATTAAAAAACGGATGCCTGAAGCGGAATAATGTTGATTTTAGCGGCATCCGACCGCATATCCTGAAGAGTTGCCATGCTTTTTCATTCCACCGCTGCGGCGAAAATGATACTTTATAGGGCTGAAAGCGGGCTTTTTTCGCGCAACCCACATAACGGGAAGTCATGTGAAATATTTACTCATTTTCTTACTGGTGTTAGCAATCTTCGTCATTTCAGTGACGCTGGGGGCGCAGAATGACCAACAGGTCACTTTCAACTATTTACTCGCTCAGGGTGAATTCCGCATATCGACGCTGCTGGCGGTGCTGTTTGCCGCGGGCTTTGCCATTGGCTGGCTGATCTGCGGCCTGTTCTGGCTGCGGGTGCGTGTCTCACTGGCGCGCGCGGAGCGGAAAATTAAGCGTCTTGAGCATCAGATTGCCCCCGTCAGCCCGGCGGCTGTCGACGCAGGCGTGCCTGCGGTGAAGGAATAACCTCTTATGCTGGAGTTGTTGTTTCTGCTTTTACCCGTTGCCGCCGCTTACGGCTGGTACATGGGGCGCAGAAGTGCACAACAGTCCAAACAGGACGATGCGAGCCGCCTGTCGCGAGATTACGTGGCGGGGGTTAACTTCCTGCTCAGCAACCAGCAGGATAAAGCCGTCGACCTGTTCCTTGATATGCTGAAAGAGGATACCGGTACCGTTGAGGCGCACCTGACGCTCGGTAATTTGTTCCGTTCGCGCGGCGAAGTCGACCGCGCGATCCGAATTCACCAGAGCCTGATGGAAAGCGCGTCGTTAACCTACGATCAGCGCCTGTTGGCGGTGCAGCAGCTGGGACGAGATTATATGGCCGCCGGACTGTATGACCGCGCGGAAGACATGTTCAAACAGCTGGTGGATGAGACCGATTTCCGCCTCGGCGCGCTGCAGCAACTGCTGCAGATTTACCAGGCGACCAGCGACTGGCAGTCGGCTATTGAAGTGGCTGAACGGCTGGTGAAGCTAGGGAAAGAGAAACATCGTGGCGAAATCGCCAACTTCTGGTGCGAACTGGCCCTGCAGCAGATGGCAGCCAACGATCTGGATAAAGCGATGGCGTTGTTGAGAAAAGGCGCCGCCGCGGACCGCAACAGCGCCCGGGTATCGATCATGATGGGCCGGGTGTGGATGGAAAAGGGCGACTACGCCAAAGCGGTGGAGAGCCTCGAGCGGGTTATCGATCAGGATAAAGAGCTGGTGGGTGAAACGCTGGAGATGCTGCAGACCTGCTACCAGCAGCTCGGCAAAACCGATGAATGGGAAGTTTTTCTGCGCCGCTGCGTGGAGGAGAACGCCGGGGCGACCGCCGAACTGATGCTGGCGCAGATCCTTGAGCAACGGGAAGGCGTCGAAGCGGCGCAAAACTACGTCACCCGGCAGCTGGAACGCCACCCGACCATGCGCGTCTTCCATAAGCTGATGGACTACCATCTCAACGAAGCGGAAGAAGGGCGGGCGAAAGAAAGCCTTGGGGTGCTGCGAAACATGGTTGGTGAGCAGGTGCGCAGCAAACCACGCTATCGCTGCCAGAAATGCGGGTTTACCGCTCATACACTCTACTGGCATTGTCCGTCCTGCCGCTCGTGGGCGACCATTAAACCCATTCGCGGTCTCGACGGCCAGTAAAGCCAAAAAAAAGCCCTCCGTTAGTTACAACATACTTATCGCTTCACTCCTCTCCAGGCGCGGCCCCGGCAGCGCCATCGTCCGGTCAGGGCAGGTACGGCAGTCTGTTATTTTGTTCGCTTCACAGGTAGAATGCTGCCCGTTTACCTTTTTTGCGCCACCCCGGCGCCCATCAACACTAAGGTCTGGTCATGACGTCTACAGCTATCCCATCTTCCCGCGCTGTCACATCCTCTCCCGTTGTGGTTGCGCTCGACTATGATAATCGCGATAAAGCGCTGGCATTTGTCGACCGCATCGACCCGCGCGACTGCCGCCTGAAGGTGGGCAAAGAGATGTTCACCCTGCTGGGCCCGCAGTTTGTCCGCGATCTGCATCAGCGTGGGTTTGAGGTGTTCCTGGACCTTAAGTTTCACGATATTCCCAACACCACCGCCCGCGCGGTGGCCGCAGCGGCTGAGCTGGGCGTATGGATGGTGAATGTCCATGCTTCCGGCGGCGCGCGAATGATGACCGCCGCGCGCGAAGCGCTGCTGCCGTTTGGCAAAGATGCGCCGCTGCTGATCGCTGTCACGGTGCTCACCAGCATGGAGTCCAGCGATCTACAGGATCTGGGCATTACCTTATCTCCGGCTGACTACGCGGCGAAGCTGGCGGCACTGACCCAACGCTGCGGCCTTGATGGGGTGGTGTGTTCAGCCCAGGAGGCGGTGCGCTTTAAGCATGAGCTGGGGCAGGCGTTTAAGCTGGTGACCCCGGGGATTCGTCCGCAGGGCAGCGACGCTGGCGATCAGCGGCGAATTATGACTCCTGAGCAGGCTCAGGAAGCTGGGGTAGACTATATGGTGATTGGTCGCCCGGTTACTCAGTCGGCGGATCCAGCCGCGACGCTGCGGGCGATCAACGATTCTCTGCGCAAGGGGGCATAATGAGCGATTCCAACAGCCGTCTGGTCTACTCCACCGAAACCGGGCGTATCGATGAGGCGAAACCGGCGCCGGTGCGCCCGAAAGGCGACGGCATTGTGCGGATCCAGCGCCAGACCAGCGGCCGCAAGGGCAAAGGCGTCTGTCTGATTAGCGGGATTGATACCGACGATGCTGCGCTAACCGCTCTGGCGGCAGAGTTGAAAAAGAAATGCGGCTGCGGCGGCGCGGTGAAAGATGGCGTGATCGAGATCCAGGGCGATAAGCGGGATTTACTCAAGTCGCTGCTTGAGGCGAAAGGGATGAAGGTCAAGTTAGCCGGTGGCTGATCGCTATTTTCCCTCTGCTCCAATGGTCTGGTTGAAATAACAAGGCCGCGGTAAATGCCGCGGCCTTGAATGATTTAACGTGCGTAAGTCAATTCGTGTGAATTATTCTTTTATTTCGTCAGATAATTAAATTATTTTCCGACCTGGTGACCAATAATACCACCGACTGCTGCGCCACCCAGGGTACCGAGCGCGCTACCGTCAGTTAACACCGCACCACCGATAGCGCCGGCGCCAGCGCCGATAGCCGTGTTACGATCGCGTTTAGACATGTTAGAGCAAGCGCTCAGAGACATTGCTACAGTGACAGCCAGAACGACAGCAGCCATTTTTTTGCTCGTTGAAGTCATCATTTTTTTCTCCTGAATAATCTATTCATGGATTACAGCGCTCCTCTAAGCATAGCCTGATAAAGCAGCTTTAGGGCAATTCCATGAAGTTAAGGTGCGCAGGTGTCACGAAAATCACGCAGGTGATAGTCACTTCCTGTTATATCGCTAATAATAATTTTACTTTTTTTAAAATTTATCGTCAGGTAAAAAGTCTTAATTAGCGGCTCGGAATACTCTCAGAGCGATAAAGCGCCCCTTCCGGCGCTTTGGCAGGAGATGGGGCGGCGGAGGATCAGATGTAGGGCACGATATCGACGGTCAGGCCGCTGCGGAGCAATTGTTCGCGACAGGCGTCCGGTAAGCGATCGTCGGTAATAACGCGATTAAAGCGGCCGGCGGGACCGAGCGGATAGGGATGTACCGCGCTGAATTTTGAACTGTCGCTAAGAATAATTGCCTCACAATGCTTCTCCAGCACGGCGTTCACCACGTCCGCACGCATCATATCGCGGCCGGTAAAGCCGGTTTCCGCCTGCCAACCGTCGATCCCGATGAAGGCTTTGCTGAAATGCACCTGCTGGATGAACTGACGGGTTAGCGGACCGACCATACTCTCACTGCGTTTCTGATAAATTCCGCCCAGCAGGATCACCTCTCCTGGGGTCTCTTTCAGCAGATGGGCGATATAGCTGCTGACGGTAATGATGGTGATATCGCCGCGCTCGGCCAGCGTACGCGCCAGCAGGGCATTGCTGCTGCCGTTTTCGATAAATACCGTTTCACCGGTATTCACTAGCGCCGCAGCCCGGCTGGCCAGCTCACGCTTAATGGCGAAATGGGTCATCATGCGGGTTTCGACATCTTCGCTGTCCAGCGGTACGGCATAGCCATGAGTACGGCGCAAATAGCTCTGCTTTTCCAGCAAATTCAAATCCTGACGAATAGTAACCTCAGAGACACCGGTCATCTTCGCCAGATCGGCGACGCTCATGCGGCCTTTATCGATGACCACTTGCAAAATACTTTGTTGTCGGGCGTTCATAGCAACATCACTGTTAGGGGGCTATATGGCGAGCAACCGGTCCATATGGCCGGCTGCGGCATGGCTGATATTCAGATTTCCCAGGGCGCCTTGGGTTGGTTTTGTTGTTCAGCATCGTCCGCCGCCAGCGCCAGCAGCTCCGCTTTGAGGATCTCCAGATTATGGATCGCAGAATGGTAATCACCGGCAACCAGAATATCCAGCACGGTATCGATACGTTGAGCGAGCAGGTGGGCATTCACATCTGACATGGCATTATCCTGGTAACAAAAACGAATGAAATCAATGATGCTAAAAATGAATGAAAAAGAGAAGCGAAAAAAACGCACAACCTTAATCGGTGCGACGGAAATGGCTGGATAGAGAGGAAAGAAGCAGCGGTTCCCGCAGGAACCGCTGTGAAGGGGCGTCAGACCGCCGGACGCGCAATAATGCTGCGGGTTTCCATGCGAACTTCAGCGATAGTGACATCGATAACGTCAGTCACTTTATAGACTACTTCACCTTTGATCTGCACGGTACCGTTCTCCTGGCTGCACACCAGTTCGTCGCGCACGGCGTGGAGGAACGGGGCCGGAATAAAGGCGACCGCGCCATTGTCCACCAGACGCACGCGCATCCCGCCGCGGCTGACGTCGATGATCTCCGCCGCGAAGCGGGTATCGGTCCCGGCTTTATCGTTGAGGAAACGGGCGTACAGCCAGTCGGCGACGTCGCGCTCGGCCATCCGGTTGAGACGACGGCGCTCCGCCATCTGCACGGTGGCTTCATCCTGGGGACGCGCAATGGTCTCGCCTTTAATGATGGCTTTCAGCAGACGGTGGTTGATCATGTCGCCATACTTACGGATCGGCGAGGTCCAGGTGGCATAGGCTTCAAGCCCAAGACCAAAGTGTGGGCCCGGCTCGGTGCTGATTTCCGCAAACGACTGGAAGCGGCGAATGCGGCTGTCGAGGAAACCGGTCGGCTGAGCGTCCAGTTCCCGGCGCAGCTTGCAGAACCCTTCCAGGGTGAGCACTTCCGTCGGGTCGACGTGCACATCATGGGTTTTCAGCAGGGCGGCCAACTGCTCGGTGTTCGCCGGATCGAAACCGGTATGAACGTTATAAACGCCGAAGCCGAGCTTGTCGCGCAGAATGCGGGCGGCACAGATGTTGGCGGCGATCATCGACTCTTCGACAATGCGGTTGGCAATGCGACGCGGTTCCGCGACGATATCCAGCACTTCGCCTTTTTCGCCGAGAACAAAACGGTAGTCCGGACGGTCTTTGAACACCAGCGCATGGGTCTGACGCCATTCGCTACGACGCTGGCACACGTCCTTCAGCAGCGTAATTTGCTGCGCGATCGCCTCGCTGTCCGGCTGCCAGCTGCCGCGGCCTTCCAGCCAGTCAGAGACGTCGTCATAGGCCAGCTTGGCTTTCGATTCGATGGTGGCGGCAAAGAACTCGATATTGTCTTCGATGGTGCCATCGGCCGCCAGGGTCATCCGGCAGGCCAGCACCGGGCGCACTTCGTTAGCGCGCAGGGAGCAGAGGTCGTCCGACAGCTCGCGCGGCAGCATTGGAATGTTGAAGCCCGGCAGATAGTTGGTAAAGGCGCGCACTTTTGCGGCGTTATCCAGCTTGCTGCCTTCGGCAATCCAGGCGGTCGGGTCGGCAATGGCGACCGTCAGCAGCAGTTTGCCATCAGCAGTGGACTCGGCATACAACGCATCGTCCATATCTTCGGTGCTGGCGCTGTCAATGGTGACGAAGTCGAGGGCGGTTAGGTCGCGGCGCGTCAGCCCCTCGTCGAGCATCTCGGTGGCGACGCCGTCCGGTGCCTCTTTCTCAAGATTATGGCGCGCCAGGGTTACCCACCATGGAACGAAGTGGTCGTCGCTAAAAGTGATGAACTGGGTCAACTCCGCGTAAAATCCGCGGTCGCCTTTTAATGGATGACGGCGCATCTCGGCGACGGCCCAGTCACCCTGTTTAAAATCGTGCTCAACGCCGCGGGCGGCGCGGCAGGGAATGGCGTCTTTCAGCAGCGGATGGTCAGGAACGATAGCGAGGCGATCGTCTTTCTTCTGGACTTTACCGACAAAACGAGTCAGGAAGGGCTCAACCAGCGATTCCGGCTCGGCGCTTTCGCGTTCTTTTTCAGAATGGATCACCGCGACGATACGGTCGCCATGCATCACTTTTTTCATCTGCGGCGGCGGAATGAAGTAGCTCTTCTGAGCGTCCACTTCGAGGAAGCCAAAGCCCTTTTCCGTGCCCTTAACGACCCCTTCCGCGCGCGGCGTCTGGGAATGCAGTTGCTGTTTAAGCTGCGCTAGCAGCGGGTTATCCTGAAACATAATTAGGTATTTTCGTGGCTAAAAGAGCGGCTGACATTTTTACGCGAATATGCCTGCCGCAGCAAGCGCTGTTTCAGCAATTTACGTCTGCTGACGCACATTGCCGAGGGCGATTTTCAGACGATTCATCCATCCGCACAGCCCGCTCCAGATCAACAGATCGATTGCTTGTTGCTCAGAGAGTCGATATTCCGCGAGGGGCGTTAACTGGGCGGCGCTAAACCGGTCAGGCGAGCGGGTTAACAGCTGCACCGCGGTCACGAGAGACCGGGCCTGAGGATGCTGCTGGAGCCAGTGATGGAGGGCCTGGTCGCCCTCCCGCAGATGGCTGGCGAACTCCTCTTCACCCTGCCAGTGGGGGAGCCAGGCGTCAAAACAGGTGGGGCTGCCATTGGTGCGCGCCGTGAGTAAGGCGACCTGCGGGCCAAAGGTATCATCCGTGCTGAGCTGGCGGATCAAGGTCTCCAGAGGCGCGAATAACTGTGGGTCGCAGGCCAGCAGCGGCGCCAGCTCGCCCAGACCGGGCAGCGACTGCCAGCCGGCGATGCGCCGCTGACGCTCATCATCAGCATACTGCAGGTCGGGATCCGCAATGTCTGCCTGCCATGCTCCCGGCGGCGGGGCGAACAGCTCCGCGGGTGCCTCCTCTTGCTGGGGCATACCGGGGATCCAGCGCACCGGAAAGCCCTGGGCCGCCTGCAGGACGGCAATCGCCCGCGCCTGGAAGCCGACGAATCCGATAATCTGGTTGAACAGAATAATGTCCCGACTGGTTAAGCCCACTTCGTCCAGCTGGCTACGGGAGAGAGCGTTAATAACCGAGGGCGAACCGGCAAGCTGACGAGCATATTGCGTGATTTGCGCCAGACGACGGTTGCTCTCGCGCGAGGAGTCGGGGCCTGGCAGGGGAGCAAGGCGGGCGGCGTAGTGGTTACACAGCCGCTGGACGCCGTAGACCTGGGCGACGGTGAGCGCGGTGCTGAGTCGATCGTAAGCGGTAAAGGTCTGCAGGCGACTCACCGCCACCTGGTCGGGAAACAGCAGTTCGGCCAGCTGGCGTGCGGGGTGTAGCCAGTCAGCGTGGGCACGTAGCCAGGCGGCCGGCAGCGTCAGGTCCAGCAAAAAGCGGTCTTCAACATGGGCGGCTTCAGGGACGAGCGGCAGGACATCCACCGGGCAGATTGTTGACTGGGTTTCGTGATACCAGTGATTTTTGCCATTCACGCGGCGTGGCTCCATGGGCTTTCCTTGTTCGGTATGTGGCGAACCGCCGTTCCGCGGATCGTTTATGCAGAACTATCCTGGCGTAACCCGGAAGCAGGAGAAAATATTGATACGTGCTAACAAATAGCCGATTGGAATAACAGGTGGGGCGTAAGGCGTGGGGGATGGAAGAACCCTCCTCACCGGGGCGAGGAGGGGAAGGAACTTATTTCAGTTCCAGCTCGTTCATGGCGGCGATATTGAACCCGCCGTCAACGTGAACGACTTCACCGGAGATCCCCGCAGACAGGTTGGAGCACAGGAAGGCTGCGCTGTTACCCACATCTTCAATGGTGACGGTGCGACGGATCGGGGTGACCGCTTCGCAGTGCGCCAGCATTTTACGGAAATCTTTAATACCGGACGCGGCCAGCGTACGGATAGGACCGGCAGAGATGGCATTGACGCGAACGCCTTCCGGACCCATGGCGTTAGCCATATAGCGGACGTTAGCTTCCAGAGAGGCTTTGGCCAGACCCATCACGTTATAGTTCGGGATCGCGCGCTCTGCGCCCAGGTAGGAGAGCGTCAGCAGAGCCGAACCCGGGTTCAGCATGCCGCGGCAGGCTTTGGCCATTGCCACGAAGCTGTAAGCGCTGATGTCGTGCGCGATTTTAAAGCCGTCGCGAGTGACAACGTCAACGTAGTCGCCGTCTAACTGGTCAGCCGGGGCAAAACCGATTGAGTGGACGAAACCATCGAATTTTGGCCAGACTTTTTCCAGCTCGGTGAACAGCGCGGTGATGCTCTCATCTTCAGCAACGTCGCACGGCAGCACAATGTCAGAACCCAGCGCGGCAGCAAACTCTTCTACGCGACCTTTCAGTTTCTCATTCTGATAGGTGAATGCCAGTTCCGCGCCTTCGCGGTGCATTGCCTGCGCGATGCCGTAGGCGATGGACAGTTTGCTGGCGACGCCAGTGATCAAAATGCGCTTACCGGAAAGAAAACCCATAGCTTTAATCCTTATCGTTATTGCTTATTTTTACTTTAACAATCATAACGTTAACATTGTTATTTCAAAATAACTCAAATTTAGCCGGGAATTATATCCCACTGACGACCCCTTGTGTCACGATATTTTTCAGCCGGTCCGCGCCGCGCGGGGCAAAAGTACATCGCGATAGCTGCAGTATATCATCTCTCCTGACGATTATTTGAGCGCGATCTCCGCCAGCAGCAGGCGTCCATTGCTGCCCACGGGACGCAGATTCCGCGGGGATCCACCGCGCCAGCAGAGGCCGCTGCCGGCCGCGCAGCGTCGCCCGGCCAGATCCCACTCGCCTTGTAGAACATAAGCGACCCCCTCGCTGGCAGGGCATTGCAGGTCGCTAACGACCTGAACTGTCGCCGACGCGCGCCCGCGCTGAGTCATGATATTGAAGTCCAGCCCTGGCGCAACGATCCCGACGCTGGACAGCGCCCATTCGCCGGGGAAAGCCCACGGCTGCCAGAGCGCCAGCGGTTGGTCGATATTCTCGCCACACAGCCGTAGCGGCTGCCCCGCCAGCAGAGTAATGACCCGGTCGACGCCAGGAAAGGGGGAGAAAGGGCCATCCGCCTGCAGGGTGGCAATACTCGCTCGCCAGAGAAAAGGGGCATCTGGAGCGGGTACGCAGATGATTTCGCGCGTCTCTCCGCCACCGTTTTTCCACGGCGTGACGGGGAGCGTCGAAAGTTGAAAAGGGACCATCATGGGCAGCATACCTTAGTTAATCGCTTCCGGCGTCAACAATAAGCACCGCCTTGAGCTAGTTCAGTAACTTTCTGCAATACAAATATTTTACATATTCGTCACAAAATGAGAGTGCATGCAAGGCGGTGAGTTGTCAATGCTTGTATATACAAGAACGATTGAGTGAGGTGATATTAATAACTTGAGTGAGGAACCTATGTCTTCGTTTTCGTCTACAGACGGGCAGTCAAAGAGCAATTATGCTGGAATGAGTGAAAGGCGGTCGATTGATTACATCCCGGAAAGCGAACGGCATGGACACCCTTTTAGCCAGTTCACCCTTTGGTTTGGCGGCAATCTGCAAATTACGGCGATTGTCACTGGCGCTTTAGCCGTTGTGCTGGGCGGCGATGTAGTGTGGTCTCTGGTCGGGCTTCTGGTCGGTCAGATGCTGGGGGCGGCGGTGATGTCTCTGCATGCGCTGCAGGGACCGCGACTGGGACTTCCGCAAATGATCCTTAGCCGCGCCCAGTTTGGGGTTTTTGGCGCGGTGGTGCCGCTGGTGCTGGTTTGCGTCATGTATATCGGTTTTTCTGCCAGCGGCACCGTATTGGCCGGGCAGGCAATGGCCAAACTACTGAATATCAGCCACGTAGCCGGGATGCTGATATTCAGTGCGATTATTATCGTTATCGCCGTCCTCGGTTATAAGGTGATCCACAAGCTGGGCAAACTGGCGAGTATCGTCGGAATTCTCGCCTTCGTTTATATGTTCATCACGCTGCTACTTTCAGCCGATCTCAGTGCGCTCGCGCACAATAACCATTTTTCGCTGCCGACGTTTTTATTAGCCGTATCGCTATCCTCATCGTGGCAGATCGCTTTTTGCCCCTATGTATCCGACTATTCGCGCTACCTGCCATGCGATGTTTCCGCCACGAAAACGTGGTGCTCAGTGTTTTTCGGCACCGTATTTGGTACCCAAACGTCGATGACGCTCGGGGTTCTGACAGCGGCCATTGCCGGCAGCGCGTTCCCTGGTCATGAGGTGAGCTATCTGGTGGGATTAGGTAAGAGTCAGGCGATGGCCATGGTTATCTATTTCGCCATCTGTTTTGGTAAAATTACCTTCACTACCCTCAATGCGTACGGCAGCTTTATGTCGCTGACCACCATTGTTTCCGCCTTCCGCCGGCAAACCGTGCTGTCGCAAAAGTGTCGCATTGCATTCGTGGTGCTGATGGTGACGGCTTCCTGCATTATCGCGTTGCTTAGCGAACCCGCTTTCTTAAAGCATTTCACGCATTTTCTTCTGTTTCTGCTGGCGTTCTTCGTGCCGTGGAGCGCCATCTGTCTGACGGATTATTATCTTATCTCGAAGGGCGCCATCGATATTCCGGCGCTAAGCGACCCGCAGCAACGCTACGGGTTCTGGAACCTGTACGCGATCACCCTGTATATCGTCGGTGTGCTTATCCAGTTGCCGTTCATTGAGAACCCGTTGTTCCATGGTTCGCTCACGTGGATCTTCGCCGGTAACGATGTCTCATGGATAATAGGTTGGTTTGGCACCGGGGTTCTTTACTACGCGCTGCGCCGCTTTGACCGCCGGTCGCTGCCGGCGCAGAGTCTTTTCCCTTCTACCTGAATGACAAGGGCGGCGTGAGGGCCGCCCCTGCCGTCGCCTGCCAGCTATTTCCCGTCTTTGCGCCAGGCGTCGGCGGTGAGGGCTTCCCCGAAGTGGCCGGCGATCAGGCGCCGGGTCAGGTCGTGCAGCGGCGAGGCCAGCACATCGGCAGTGCTGCCGCGCTCGACCACTTCGCCGTTATGCATCACCAGCACCTGATCGCTGATGTGTTTCATCATTCCCAGGTGCTGAGTGACATAGATATAGGAGATGCCCTGTTTCTCCTGCAGCTCCAGCATCAGGTTGATAAGCTGGGAGCGCATCGACATATCCAGCGAGGCCAGCGCCTCATCGCAGACGATAACCTTCGGGCGCAGGATCAGCGCCCTGGCGAGGCCGAGACGCTGCTTCTGACCGGGCGCCAGCATATGGGGGTAGTAGCTGACGTGGTCCGGCAGCAGACCGACCATGCGCAGGGTGTCGATTATCTGCTTCTGCCGCGCCTCGGCGTCGAGATCGGTATTCAGTCGCAGCGGAAAATCGAGGATCTGCGAGATGCGCTGACGCGGGTTCAGCGAGGTCGACGGATCCTGAAAGATCATGCGAATCTTCTGGCTGCGGTAGGAGTAATCCCCAAAAGTCAGCGGATGATCGTCAATCAGCAGTTCGCCGCTGGTGGGTTCCACCATGCCCGCCAGCATCTTCGCGAGGGTCGATTTCCCGGAGCCGTTCTCGCCGATAATCGCCAGCGTCTGCCGTTCGCGCAGGGTAAAACTCAGCGGTTTAACCGCCTCAACCGTCTGACGGTGAAACCAGCCGGTGCGGTAGCGAAAGGTCTTACTGAGTTGGCGAACTTCCAGCAATGTTTCGACCATTTCACTCTTTCTCCATGTTCAACGGGAAATGACAGGCGTACAGATGGTTGCGCGCCCCGGTAAGACGCGGCGTTTCGATACACTCGCGCTGGGCGTACGGGCAGCGCGGCCCCAGCCGACAGCCGATAGGCAACTGCTCCAGCAGCGGGATCGCTCCAGGCAGGGTGTTGAGGCGACTTTTATGCGGCATGGCGCTACCGAAATCCGGGATCGCGCGGATTAACGCCTGGGTGTAGGGGTGATGTGGGAGAGTGATCAGCTCTTCGCTGGGCCCGCTCTCCACCGTCTGCCCGCAGTACATGACGTTGATTTTATCCGCCCATTTGCTGAGCATTTGCAGGTCATGGCTGATCAGCAAGATGGTGGTGTTGTTGTTCTGGTTGAGCCGCGTCAGCAGGCGAATAATCTGCGCCTGGGTGGTCGGCTCCATGGCGTTGGTCGGCTCGTCGGCAATCAGCAGACGCGGCTGGTTGGCCAGGGCGATGGCGATCATCACCTTCTGGCACTCGCCCTCGGTCAGCTGATAGGGGAAGCTGCGCATGGCATCTTTGTGATCTTTAATGCCGACGCGGTGCAACAGCTCGATGGCCCGGCGCTTGCGCCAGCCCAGCCGTTGCCACCAGCGGCCCTTGTAGGTCCAGCCGGGGATACTCTGAATCAGCTGCTGGCCGATGCGCTCAGAGGGATCGAGGCACGACTGGGGCTCCTGAAAAATCATCGACACGTTATGGCCGATCAGCTTCCGGCGCTCGCGGTTCGACAGTCGCAGCAGGTCGATGTCATCGAAGCGCATGCGGTCGGCCGTGACCCGCCAGTTGTCTTTGGTCACGCCGCAGATAGCTTTGGCAATAAGGCTTTTCCCGGAGCCGGATTCCCCCACCAGGCCGCGGATTTCGCCTTCGGTCAGCGTCAGGCTGACGCGATCGACGGCTTTTACCCAGCCTTCGCTGGTTTTAAATTCAATGGTTAAGTGACGAATATCGAGTAACGGCATTATTCTACCCCGGCAATGATCGCCCGGCGAATACCGTCGCCCAGCAGGTTGACCAGCAGTACGCTGAGCATAATCGCCGCCCCGGGGAGCATCACGGTCCACGGCGCCACATAGATAAGCTCCAGCGCATCGCCCAGCATGGCTCCCCATTCCGGCGAAGGCAGCTGGGCGCCGAGATCAAGAAAGCCCAGCGCGGCAATATCCAGAATGGCCATCGACAGGGCGCGAGTGATCTCGGTCACCAGGCCGGAGGCGATATTGGGCAGGATGGCGAACAGCAGAATATTCAGCGTCGAGGCGCCGTCGAGGCGGGCGGCGATGATGTACTCTTTCTCCAGCTCATCGTGGACCATGCTGTAGACGGAGCGCACCATGCGCGGCAGCAGCGCCAGCCAGACGGCGAACATCGCATGGCTCAGATGCGGCCCGGCAAAGGCGACGACGATAATCGCCAGCAGCAGCGAGGGGATGGAGAGCAGGGTGTCGAGGATATGGTTCATCACCGCCGAGCGCAGGCCGTGGGTCGATCCGGCAATCACGCCCAGCACCAGACCAAACAGCGTGGCACCGAGGGTGACGACAAAAGCGCCGCCGACGGTGGGCGCCGCGCCGCTCAGCAGTCGGCTCAGCACATCGCGGCCGAGGTCATCGGTTCCCAGAAAGAAGGAGACTTCGCCATAGCGCGACCACGACGGCGGCAACAGCTGGTAGCCGAGGAACTGCTGGTCGATGCCGTAGGGGGCGAACCAGCCGCCGAAGACGCAGAGCAGCAGCAGGCCCGCGCAGCCGTACAGACCGATCATCGCCGTGGTGTCGCCATAGAACTTACGCCATACGGTGCGCAGCGCGCCGGGCGGACGCTTTTCCAGATAAACGCTATCGTAGGGCATATGAATCCGTTTTAAGTTTGTTAGTCATACTTTAAGTCTTTTCAAAAATCCCGCTAATACCAACACCTTGCCAGCATTGAGTGCTTTAATTTTGTGTGTTCTGCATTGATTTGAAGGTTATCAATTTAACCAAAATGTGTACACTGATGTGTATATCATCTTCCGGAGTGTACTCATTGCTTACCGACACAAAATTAAGAAAAGCTCTTGGCAAAAAGAGAGACCAGATCGAGGTCATATCGGACGCTCATGGTCTGAATGTCCGGTTGTCTACTTCCGGCAGTATAACATTCTTTTACCGCTACAGATGGAACGGGAAAGCCGCTCAGCTAACGATTGGCGATTATCCCACCAACTCCTTATCTCAAGCTCGCGAACGTAGACAGCAGTTCAGGGCTTGGTTGACAGAAGGACTCGATCCGAGACGGCAAACAGTTCTGGAGAAACAGAAAAAAGTCGAAGCGCTCACCGTTAAAGAGGCTTTCGATTACTGGGAAAAGTATTACTGCATCCCTGAAGGTCTTGTGAAAATCAAGGTTAACCGGCGGGACTTCAATAACCATATAGCGCCTGTGCTGGGGAACATGATTGTTGATCAGACCACTAAAGCGCACTGGCTTAACCTTTTTGATGGCATGGGGCGAAGAGTTGTCACTGGTCAGATGCTTGGGCTGATGCAGCGTACGTTCCGTTTTTGCTCCAATCGAGGGGTAATTAATGTGAACCCAATTGAGAGCCTTAGGCGCTCTGACGTAGGTCTCACAGCATCCGTAAAAGATCGCAGATTGAGTGATGAGGAAATCAAAACAGTTTGGAACATCCTTCCTGAATTGAAATACAGACAACAGCTGATAATGAAGTTTCTCATCATGACTGGCTGCCGGAGTACGGAGATCAGGACAGCAAGATGGGAGTGGTTCGATTTCCATGAGCAAACGTGGACCATTCCGGCAAGCGATTATAAAACCGGGAAATCGGTCAGAAGGGCACTTCCCGAGGCAGTAGTAAGAATGATGTTAGCAGAGAAGGAAACGTCAGTTTCAAAACACGTTGTGACACTGTCACGCTACAGAGGGCCAGAAGATGACAGACCGCCACTACAACCAAACGTCGCTCTGTTTTCTGCTCAGATTATAGCTAAAACAGGCATGAAGCCCTGGTCTCTCCATGACCTCAGGCGAACAGTGGCGACACGCCTTTCTGAATTAGGTGCGCCGCCACATGTTGTGGAAAAACTGCTTGGCCATCATATGGCAGGTGTCATGGCACGTTATAACCTGCATGATTATCTGGATGATCAGCGTCACTGGCTTGCTGTTTGGCAGGGTCACCTTGAGAAGCTGGTTGGTCAGCCTCTGGTTTGATCCCCACGTTATCTTCCCAGGCCAACAAGTCTGAAAGTCTCCACCTTTTAGGGCTGCCATTTATTTTAGGCTGCGGGAATGGCTGAGCAAAGTAAGAGGGCATCCGGGATGGGGTGCTCCAGAAATAAAGTGTGCTGCGCGATATTTTGTATCTGGACAGAACGTCATCGGTTATCAAAATTTCATCTGATATATGAGATGTATTAGTCATAAAAACCCCTTAGTTACATTGTCCAGGCAGATGGTGTAGCCGGCGCGCGCAGCTCATGGCTGTGGCCACATAGCTACTTTTTCTGTTAACAACTTCTACAGTGATCTTTGAGCCTTGAACCACCACCGTATAAGTTCTCTTTGTTTTCTGTCGCCCGTAGGCTCCATAAAGCTCAACGTGTTTTGCCAGTGCCGCATCGCACGCCTGGCGGCCCAGAGGGGAGTGTCTGCTTCGGTTAATCAATCGCATATACATTCCTTTATCGGGAGAGTTTCCCCTCCCAATCTGGTTAACCCACGTATTCCGGTTTCATGTCGTCCAGGGCGATGCGGAACTGGTCATACAGTTCATCACCGAGGTGGCGTTTCGCGCCGTTGAGAATGCCTTCAGCTTTAGCGAACAGTTCGACGGCTTCCGGTTCTCCGGGATTAGGTAGAGAGTTGATCGCGGCCTCAACTTTGTTTCGGGCGTCTACCATGAAATAACGCTGCACGGCTTTACCTTTCAGTTCGGTGAAAAGAACAGTGCCCAACACAGCTTTCTCTTTATCCAGATCCGCCCTGATGGCTTTTGCTGCATCGACCGATTCGGCGCGCTCAATGCGGTCACGGAAATCATCTGCCAGGGAATCAATATTGAGAGCTGAATCCTGCGCGCTGGTGGTGATGTCTGTTCCGCTGGTGATCTCTGCGACAGACATTCTTTGCGCCGGCGCCGGGTTTATTTCTCGCTCGGTCCTTTGTTCAACTTCATCCGGGCTGTAAACACCCAGGATGACTTCCGGGCAATACAGCCGTGCCCAGTATTTGACGCCCAGATAAGCGATCTGCTGTTTCGGGTTAGAAACCCACAAAGGAGAATTACGTGTGACGACTCCAGAGAGATAAAGTGGCTCCCCCCAGGTGATTTCTGATTCACCGCGCAGAATCGCGCCGACCTGGACGAATAACCCGATTTCGTCTTCATCAGTCCAGCCCCGCACCCGTTCTGTAACGCTGTATTTCCCATTTTTACCGTGTTTTTCCCTGGTAATTTCCTGCGTCCTTGTGCAACGTTCCCAGTCGCCGCCGTAGCGATAATGAAATCGACCGTTAATAGCGCTGGAACTGGCGATTACCGCGTTGACGAGCTGGGCTTCATATCCGAGCACGCCGTTTACCAGATGCGTTTTTTGCGCGACTGCATAGGGATTCATGCCCCACTGCATAGCCTGCATAACGATGGCCATGCAATCGGCTGGCTTACCTGCAAGGTGAGCTGGCACTGTCACTTGTGAATCAGCCATAAGGTTTGCGAAAGCAGTTAACTGACCGAGAGCCTGAACGTTAAAGATCGCGTTGCTAGCTGAAATGGTGTTTGGTGCCTGCTGTTCGGCTGTAACAATGTTAGTGTTTTCCATGACTGTTCCCCCTTATGCCTGTACGCGCAGCGCTTCGAGACGGCGCATATCAAAATCGTTAAGTTCTTCGGTGTAGTCTTCGGTAATCGGCGCCGGCCATTCGCCAGTGTCGAAACCGTTCGCGATGGCACGCATTGCTTTGCGATATTCCAGCATGCCGAGTTCCAGCAGTTCTTCGGATGCCTCGATGATGGCGATCCAGTGGTAGTTCTCGTCTTTGTTGACGAATATCCAGAAGAACTGGTCAAGGGCTGCGGTTTCGCAGTACATAGCCGCGCTCAGGTGGTAATCGCGCTCGATGATTTCCCGGTGCAGCTTCGCGCGCAGGCCTTCCTGCTTAATGTTCCACATACTGATGGTTTTCAGGTCCGCACCAATGCGCAGGCCGCCCATGTCTATCTCAAGGTCAGGGCGCACGCGAACTTCCAGCCCGGTTTCCTCATCAATGCCGAAATAGCTCACCTCGACGGCACGGCTCGGGTGCGTCAACAACTTGCCAGCGGTCGGGTGATTCAACAGTGCTTTCTGAATGGCCAGTGCCGTAGCCAGCTGCTGGCGGGTAACCAGCACTTTTCCTTCCGGGTTCTCGCGCCATGCATCCAGCAGCTCGTCGGCAAACACGGCATCCGGTTTTACCGATTTCACGGCTTGAATCAGTTCGGCCTTTGTACCAGAGACTTTCAGGGGCTGCGCCTTCTGTGCTTCCTGAGCAACCATGTCAGGATTAATAAGCGCCAGCTGTTCCAGTAAGACATCGCGGCCACCGCTGGTTTTCACCTGGGCGGGTAGGGTGGCGTTGTATTCTTTGATGCAGGCCTTCATTGCGCTGGCGGTTTGCTTCTGACCGTCTTCAATGCGCTGGAACTCAGCAGGTAAAGACATATAACCCTGGCCGGTTTCTTCAAATGATGTACCCAAGGGAACCTGGGCGGGCAGGTTCGCGTTGTATTCCTCCAGGAATCTCTTGATGTCCTCTGCGCTGAGCAAAACCGGAAGCCCGTTGTTGTATTCGTCGATAAATGCGCGGATCGTCGCCGTCGTGGTGAAGGCACCTTCCGGGATTTCCGGCTCGATACTGAATTCTTTTTCCAGCTGATCAGGCTGCAGCGCCAGTGCATGCACCAGATTGCCCATATCCAGAACAGGAGAGCGCACCTTCTGGATGGTTTTGGATACGTGGCGCGCCTCGAAATACATCAGCGATACCCGGGCATCTTTAACCATCGTGGAGCTGATGCCGTTAGCGGCGTGGTAGACCTCATTTGGCACGCTTTCATATCGACCAGGCTCGAAATACTCCGGCCATGCTGGTGCTGCTTGTTCAGCCTCTTTCTCTTCATCTCTATGAGCACTCTCGGAAACCTGGCTTTTCAGCACTTCGGCGGTAAGATCCGGGCAGCGTTCAGCCAGTATTTTGCTCATGTTCACGGCAATTGTTTGCGCAGGAGGCTCATCAGCGCCTTCGCCTGCTGATACCGCATTATCATTTTCGTCTTCGACCGGCTGAGCCGTTTCCATCTGCACATCGCTGGTGGTTTCCCCGGAATTAGCTGGATGTAATTTTTCCTCTGCAGCGCGCTGGCGCGCCTGGTCCACGATAGAAAGTGCTGGTGCTGGTGCTGGTGATGGCTGGCTATCCATCAGACCATCAATCGAAAAAACACCATTGCCCATGTTTGAAACTTCAGGCTGTTTGGGTTTGGTCAGGTCTTCGGTTATCCACTTCGGATCCGTGGGGTCACTGATGCCTTCGACATATTCGCCACGTTCGGCGGCCAGAACCTGATTAGCGTCAGGGCGTTTCTTTTGAGCTTCTTTCACCAGTTCGGTGCCAATTACCTGAAAGTCAGTTGGGAGAGTTTCCAGGTCAGGCACACCTTCATCTCCATCGATAGCCTTTTTCACAGCGTCCAGAGTGACGGCGGCAGATGAAACATGACCAGCTTTTTCAAGAGTCTCAGCAGAAGGGGCGTCATGCTTATGCTCGGTCAGGTTCGCATTGATATAGGTCTGCAAACTTACCGGGAAATGATGAATGTCGCTGGTGGCGCCACGAATAAGGGCAAAAATCGCGGCGCGGGAATAATCCAGGATGCCTGCAACCTTGCGCAGCGCTGCCGACCATTCCTTGAACGGACTTTCTTTCTTCTGAACGATCTCTTTGGCCCGGCGGTGAATTGATGCCGGGAAATTGTAGATATCGAAATCCATTGGCATTGTGGCCAGGGCTATTTCTACATCGAGCGTATCAAGGGTATGGGTGTAGTCAGGGTTGCGATCGGTTTTATTACCGCCGCCAGCATTAGTTCCTGCATCAGTTTTCAAAACCGAAGAAATGCAGTTACCGGCAGCCCATTCCCTGGTGAGAATGCCGCGGTCGATCGCGTTCGTGGCGAACCACAGCTTTGCAAACTGAATACGTTTGCCGAGCTCATGCCGTTTCCCTTCCGGGAAGACTTTTTTATTGGCGCTGGTGAATTTCCAGAGCGTCGGCATATCGTATTTTTTGATTTCAGGGATATTCTCGGCGGCCAGAATCAGATCCTGGACGGCTGCGTTATCAGTGTCCATTTCCAGAACTGACAGCTCCTGCCGGTGAGGCATGCTGATATGATAAACGTGACTCTCTTCGGCCATATACTGCGCCAGCAGCTGAGCGCGAAAGGGGAGTTCTGCCACGTTAAAAAGCGCGCTTGAATCGTCCTGGTATTCATCGCTGCCGAAAGTTTCCACGGTCTCATCTTGTGCCGCGTCGCCAGTAGTATTGGCATCAACCAGCTCTCCAGTAACGGCCTCAGAGGATACTCCGGCATTATCGCCGTGATGAACATCAGCAGGCGCCAGTCCTGGCTTAAGAGTCCAGGTGCGGCCATCGTCGCCGAGCTGGTAGCGTTCGCACCATGAGTAATCGAGAACACCCTCCGCTGGCAGGTCGTTGAATACCGGGAAATCGGTGCGAATAGGTTTTTGATAGTCTTTGCCGCGGCCTGTTTCGATCCCAGCGTCTTCCAGATCGACGTCGAGCTGCAGTAGAGCGCGGGCTTCTGATTTATTAGTGCGCCAGATTACGGCATCAGCTTTACCCGATTTTTGAGTCGCTTTTATCAGATAAAAATATTCCATGTGATAGCCTCTATTTTGGATGTAGAATCCCCCGGGCCATTGGTAGCGCCCATTTAGGGTGGTCATTGGTTTTGGTAATTTCCGGTGTAACTTTGGTCGGTGGCACCGGACGTACAGCCCGCTTCGGCGGGTTTACGTTAGCTCTCGTGCGCCATCTGGTCGTAAGAGGCGCAGCGTTCAGAGCAATACTCTTTTTCTTTCCGTGCTAGCTGGTTCCCCTGGAGGTACAACAGGGTGCTTACCACTGGCTTTCCCTCGATTGCTTTACTGCAGTAACCGCATTTCTTCTGCATTCTTCCCCCTACATTTGCACCGTGAACCCGGCCGGATGCTCGTCCAGTAAACCTTTCAGTGGATAACATTCAGCTTTCACGTGTTGCTCTTCTGCAGCTGCCTTGCAGTCATTCTCAGTGTCGTAAACGCCGAGCAGGACATCCTGATTACCGCCCGTCAGCATGCTGACGGTGAGAACCAGGGCAAACATCGTGCTCATGAAGGGCCTCCTTTTTGCGCGAGCATGTAGCACACCCGGCGGATGAAAGCCGACAGCGGATTTAAACGAACAGCCTGCTGACGAGCGGGTTTGCGTGCGAAATCATTCATAGAAACAATCCCCTCAGTGCGCTGAAGAGCGCGATCCAGATGAAGAGCCCAATAACTGCTGAAATGATCAGGGCTCTGATGCCTTGCTTGCTCATTCCAACTCCTCATGTTTGCCTGTCTTTTAACCACTTCAGGCTCGGTGGTATGCTGGTAGTTCTCACACAGCCAGCAAGGAAATAAAAAATGTCAAAACTGACAACTATGAAAGTTGCTTGCCCTGATTGCGGAAGCGAGATGCTCAAGCGTCCCGATGGTTTCGACTTTGATACAAATTTTGTTGGCGTCAGTTGTGCCAACTGTGGTCGAGAAATCACTAAGGACGATGTTGTTAAGCAAGGGACGGATGTTGTCAAAAAGCAGGTTGACGACATCCTCAGGGATGCCTTCAAGGGAACGGGCTGGAAGCTCAAGTAACCCCAGTAGTTCCTCGACCTGATTGATTACTTCCGTGGCGTCTATTTCGAGTTCAATAGGCGCCACCTTTACCTTACTCATCTCACCCTCATTGCCTTGTCGCCGGCCAGCGGAACGTTTAAACCTACTGCGCGTTGCTCTCTCCACCTCATCCGGTGTTTCGTATGCCGCCGGCAGCTACTTCGTGGGCGTCCTGCCTGGGTGTGTTCTTGTGTGAGTTGATGTTAAGCCTTGGACTTAAACTTTGTCAAGTCCTGGGCTAAGTTGGCGTTAAGTTTGTGACTTAATTTTTATGGGGAGTAGCAGTGTGCTACGCCCACAAAATCACCAAGGAAGGCTGTGGGTATGGGGTACGGTGATGAGTTTTTCGCGGAGATGCACCCGCAAATAGCGCCGGTTATCGGGATCGCGGTTATGCAGTTACTGGTTGAAAAGCAAGAGCCGTCAAGAGAGGCGCTGATAGAGATGATTCAGGTGTTGTGGCAGGAAGACCAGGTCGATCTGGCTGTGGAGTTGGCAATGGATGTGCTGATGCTGTGGAAAGAGTTGATGCAATAAAAAACCCGGCGCGGGGGCCGGGTGGAAAATACGATTACTCGTATTTATTTTTGGAACAATATTTTTTTCGCAAATTCAATAGTGTCTATATGATTTGATGCTGCTGTATGATTTATTTTCTTAGAGTCCATTGTTTTTTTAATCGTATCTATCACTTTTCGTTGCCCTGATGTTGGGGTTTCAGGTACTTCAAGAGTGAATAGCACATCATCAATATCTAATAAGTTCTCTTCAGCCGCACGGGTAACCCTCATTACCCAAGTATCACTATGTTCCATCATTTTACCCGGCTCGGTTTGAGTAAATGCGAGTGGTTTTATAGCACATTGAATTTCATTGCCTTTTTTGGCAACCAAAGGCATGGTGAACTTAGCATACGAACCTTCAATGGATTCATTCTTAAACGTATTTTTTAGACCATCTATTCTGTCAATGCTGCGTTTCAGTTCCCTAGCCAGTACATCTTCACGGCGTTCTTTTGTATAATCTGAGTGGTTTACATATTTATTGTAAATTCGATCCATCTCAGATTTAGGGTTCTCACTAAGAATCACACGAATAGAACTAAACTGGAATATTGACTCCTTTTTCGCTGTAAAATACCTAAAAAATTGAGCAAGTTGATGGTGTCCACTAATCTGAGTTGCCTGGGCTTTAGCAAACTGTAACTCTCTTTGAATGGTGTCTTTTGCTATCGGGAAGATACAGTCATCATGAAAAAAACTTCTTACGCGAGAATCGTTGCGCTTTGTGATCTGGAAATCAAAAAAGTTTTCTTTTGGCGCGCACATGACCACACCTATGTTTGCGAACTCTTCAGTTTCCGCATAAGGTGCGTACCGAACAATGCTGTAAAGGCATGGTGTACTCATGCTATGTCGCTCCAAAATTCATCGCTATCGCCTTTCTCTAACGTTTTTTGTACAAAAGGTAAAAATTCATCGTCAACAATCCATTCCTCCGGGATCTTCTGAATGATTGCTGGGAGCTTACAGTGACAGTCCGCTACCTTCTGTCTGTACTCGAGGCGATCAACTAAATCGTACTCCCACTTCCGGTTCCCCGGGCCATAAACATGCACCGTAAAATCTTCCGAAACAGCATTTTTATCAAATGATAGGTTATGGTCAATTAGATAATACTTATCATTGCCAACGTCATAAAGGATGTTGACGTTTCCTCCTTTGTCTGTAAGAGTGCGGTCAGCATTTAGTACCCATTTATCAAAGGCATATATTAGTTTTTGTTCATTTGTCGGTATGATGGCATCATTTCTAGACTGGGTAAAAGTAAGTGCGAGTGCACCTTCTATGTATCTTGAGGCGAAGGCAAGACCAGGCAGGATTTCATTTTGAAGTTCTGGAGCATACTCAATCAACTCCTCTGGGACGAAAACAATCTTAAAGTCGGGTAGTGATAGCCCTATGTCATAGGCCAAACACCCAGCAATAAATTCAGCAAGAAGGTTTTTTGGGGGCATGGACGGTTTTGCTTTTAAAACATACATTTGCCCATCATCACATTTGCATAGAAATGGTTGAGTAGAACCTTCCTTGATGCGGCGGATTATTTCAATGACATTGGGAATGACTGCACCTTTGTTGTCCATATCTGTCATCGCTATCCCTTAGAATATTTTAAATAGGCAGTTGCTATTGGCTAACATGTTGATTTTATTGTTTATTTTTGTATTTTCTTTGTTTTGTAAGAATCCGTAATCGCTAGCTATCTTAGTCAAAATCATCCCGCTCCCCCCTTCGCTTGAAGAAAATCTTCTCCAACCTGAGCACTATCCCAACCAGTCCGACAATTAGCAAAGTAATGAGTATGGGGATAACCAGATCAGACATACTTCCTCAGCATTGTTGAAGGTTTATCCAGACGCCTTATAAGGGGATTGCCTGTCCTGCTGCCAACCAGAAAATCATGATAGCTCTGCATTAAGCGCCAGGGTTCGCATAGTCGCCAAGAATGAACCAAGCCAGAAAACGACTGCAACGATGAACACGATCACCGGAAATGCTATACCAATTCTCATAAGACCACCCTTAACGGTCACTCGCCATCACCCTTAATCCGCCGCCCCATGTACTTGGCATACAGTTCGTCGAGCTCCTTTAGCCGTAGAGATACGATCCGCAACATGTTCTGCTGCTCATCTTCGGGCAATTGTCGATAGAGTTCGAGCAAACGTTGCTCGTCGGGCTTCAGCCCACTCCCTTCATTAACCTCTTCTCCCAGTAACCATGGCACTGACACCCCGGCGGCATCTGCGACCGCGAGCGCAGATTCCTTACTCATGGCGCCTTTCTTGAACCAGCCGTTCACGGACTGCGGCGTAATTCCCGCAACCCTAGCCATATCAGATTTTGTCATCCCGCGGCGAGTTAGTTCTGTTAGGCGCTCTACGAGAATCGGGTTAAGTAATTTTTTCTCAGTCATATCAGAAGAGTAAGCCTTTTGCTTATAAATTTAAATTAGCCTAGGGCTTGACTGTAAATTAAGTCTTAGGCTTAATTGGTGTATGTACTCACCGGAGACGACTATGAACGGATTAGAAAAGGCCATCAAAAAAGCAGGTACAGCTAGCAATCTGGCAACCCTACTGGGTATTAAACCCATGTCGGTAAGTCGCTGGAAAAATCGCTACAAAGGCGTTGTTCCTCACGATCGGGTATTGCCGATATTCAACATCACCGGCGTTACCCCGCATGAGCTGCGACCGGATCTCTACCCGAATCCAACTGACGGCTTGCCGCAGAACCGGGGGTAATAGCCATGCATTCCATTTCATTGCAACAGACTACCGGATTTCAGCAGGGATTGCTGATTCCGAATTATCAAAATGTCCCGCGCAACAACAATATGCTGACTCATATCAGGGAAGCCGTCCGCGCATGGAACAAAGCCACCCCCGGAGCTGCCCAGGATCACATATCGCAGTTGGTCGCGCGGGAGTGGATTGCGCGCGGTGGACGTGGGCTGCTTCTGGTGGGATCGAAGCACAACGTTAAGCAGAACTTTTTCAGAATGATTAACACGCCGGGCCCGAAGAACGACGCAAATCTGACAGCTCTGCTCCCAGTGATTATCGACGTGATGTCTCGCGACAACGAGAAAGTGGCCCGGGAATTTGGCCTGCTGAAGGGGAAGACCAAGGAAGAGATGATCGCCGAGGCTATCAAGGAATGCGCTGAAGCAAAGCAGGCGGTGATGCTGAATGCGCCAGAACACCAGAAACTGAAGGAGGTGAGCGAGGGAATAGCGTCGCTTTTCAGGCTAATGCCTGAGCAGACAGGAACGCTGATGACGATCGTGAGCTCAATGCTTGGCGTGATGTAAGCGGGGTATCCATGAATCACATCGATTTTATTGAGAAGAACGTCCGCGAGGAACTTCTTCGCCAGGGCTTCACGCAAGCAGTGGCTCAGGGGGGGCATGCCAGGCGGTCGATATGTACAAGCGGATGTCACAGGCAAGCCGCAAAGGGGGAATGTTTGACGATGTTATGCGATACGCAAAGTTATGGGCTGAGAAGCAGACCAGCGCAGCTGAACGCCGGGAAGCAAAGCGCAAAGTGCGAAAGGGCGGCGACCAGGCTGGGTTGTTCTGAAAGGGTGAAGACTGTTGTGCGCCAACACAGCCAGTCTTCGGGGTGTGAAAAAAGGGCTCTTAGTTCACGGAGTGAGTATGTCAAATACCGCTGAAGTTATCAATTTTCCGATTAAAACCGAGCGTTCGGGAGGTCAAATGGCCGACCTGGCTAACGGGTATACCAAGATCGCAAACGAGATACAGAAGCTCAAGCCACGTCTGCGGATGTCTGGTCGTGAGTGGCAGTGTCTTGAGGCTGTTATCTGGCTTACCTATGGATGGAACAAGAAGCAGGACCGAGTAACAAACACGGTGATTGCTGAGCTTACAGACCTCGGAGAGTCGCATATTTCCGACACAATCAAATCTCTCGCGGAGCGGAAAATTATCTTCGCTCATAAGCAGGGAGTGATGAAAATTGTCGGTATAAATACTGAGCTATCTGAGTGGATTTTAGACAAACCGAAAACGGGAAAACTCTTCCCGGAATCGGGAAAAGTGTTACCGAAAACGGGAAAACCTTTCCCGGAAACGGGAGACACCCAATACAAGAACAAGAACAATAGTAAAAGATCTTCTTCGTCTCGGAATTCTAAAGAATCCCGAAACGAGGAAACTTTGAAGTTTCTCTCTCGTCATCCAGAAGCGGCCGATGGGATTTATACCCCTGCGGGTAAATCCTGGGGAACAGCTGACGACCTCAAAGCCGCGCGATGGATTTTCGATAAAGCCCTCACCGTGAACGCCTCCCTCTCAGAGCCCAACTGGGTTGAATGGGCGAACACCATCCGCCTGATGCGTCTGCAGGACAAGCGCACTCACTATGAAATCTGCGAACTGTTCAAGTGGGCGAATGAAAATGATTTCTGGCAAGAAAACATTCTCTGCCCATCAAAACTACGCAAACAGTGGGATCAACTCACGACAAAAAGACTTCGTAGCCATAGCCCATCAAAAAACAAATCAGGCGCCAGTGCGCTGGACAATACCGATTGGATCGACGGGGTACTCGAATGAAATCTATCGCAGAAAGCATGCACAACTTCGACCGTGAAAACTTCCAGCGAGTGGCTGCCGGGCTTCCGGAAATGCAGGACGAGCATGCAGTAAAGCGCCAGGCGGCCAAGACTGCGGAGATCTTCAACGAGCTGTTCCGCCAGCTGCTTGCCGTATTCCCGGTGTTGGCCAACAAATCTGTGGAAGACCTCAACGAGATGCGTCGCCAGTGGTTGTTGGCGTTCAAAGAAAACGGGATCACCACAGTTGAGCAGATTAACGCAGGGATGCGGGTTGCGCGCAAACAGGAAAAACCATTTATGCCATCACCGGGACAGTTCGTCGCCTGGTGTCGTTCTGAGGAGGCGGTAACTGTAGGCCTGCCAGATGCGAGTGAGCTGGTTGAAATGGTTTACCAGTATTGCCGGACTCGCGGCCAGTATCCAGACGCTGAGTCGTACCCATGGCCTGAGCACAAAATCGAACCGTTAACGCTGAAACACAAAGCTTGCTACTGGATGGTTACTGGCTTGTACGCAGACATGCGCGCAAACGGCCTCAGCGACACTGAGCTGCGACGTAAGGCGCAGGATGAGCTTCTGCGTATGGTTCGTCGCTTGAATGCCGGGGAAGTGATTCCCGAGCCGGTTAAACAGATCCCAAAGCTTGGCGGACGTCCGCTGAGTAACGAGCAGGGCTTAAACAAAATCGCTGAAATCCGCGCGAAATTCGGTTTAGGCAGAGGGCGGAATCATGGCTAGAGCATTATCAGCAGTTGAGCGCAGAGAGTACGTCCGCGCAGTGATTCGGATCACCAGGCATCAGGGGCGCCTTACGACCACCGAGGCAATGAAAAAACTGGGGCTGAGCCGCGCTACTGTCCAGCGGTTTTTTTCCGAAGCAGAAGCGACTGGCGAGGTTGTCCGGCATGGTCGTTTGGGGCTGTTCCGCGATCAGCGGGCCGTCATCGACTTTGACATGAAGCGTTTTGGCCTGGTGCCGAAAGTTGCTGTTGGGATGAATTACAGCCTGCTTGGCAGTCCTGTTTTTCAGCGAGTTTTAGATGTTCAGGAGGCTATTCATGGCTAAGAATTCAATCGATGTATACGGTGCCAGCGGCAAAACAAACGTGCTCAATTTCGAGCCTGAAAACCTGCACCTGGTCACCGATAAGACCCACCCACTTTATGATGAGCGGGTACACCTGCCTATTGAGGAAGGGATGGTACTGAACATTGCGGAGCTGGGTGTACTTGAGCCGATCATCGTCTGGAAAGACCCTGAAACGGGGCTCACCTGCGTAGTTGTTGGCCGTCAGCGCGTTAAACATACCCTGGAGGCAAATAAACTCCGTCTGAAAGAAGGCAAAGACCCACTGCTTGTACCTGGAGTCGTTAAGCGCGGATCAGCAAATCAGATGGCTAAATACATGGTCAGTGAAAACGAAATTCGCCGACCTGATACACCGCTTGGCCGGGCTAAAAAAATGTCAGACGCGCTCGACCGCGGGCTCGATGAGGACGACATTGCGGTGTTGTTTGGCTGCAGCGTTCAGACCGTTCGTGCAACGCTCTCCCTTCTCGATGCCACTCAGGCCGTCCGGGAAGCGGTGGAGGCTGGAACTGTCACCGTTACCCAGGCACGTCAGCTAGGTGCGCTCACACCTGAAGAGCAGCGGGCAAAAGTAGCAGAAATCGAGCGGGCAACAGCTGGTACTAATGGCCACGAAAAAGCTCGTCGACAACGCCAGATTCTCGGTGAAGCAAAGCCGCGTCTCAAATCACGCAAAGAAATCGCAAAAGCCCTCGAAGGTGCCAGCGGTGAATACGCGGCGGCTCTGCGCTGGGTGCTTGGGGAGGCTGTATGACAATCGTAAAAACCCATACCGGCACCGTGATCACCAAAGACGGTCCGAAGGTAAAAAAACTGCACCAGACAGAGCGGATGTGGGTCGTCGGCAAAAACGAGTTTTACCATAAAGAAACCGGGCGCCGTCACTTTGCAGAAAATACGCGCCGCCGGTTGTTGTTGGAAACGATTGAGGCGATAGGTGGTTCACATGACTGAACACGTCGAAAAATACACAAACAAGGCTATAGAAATCATTGCCGACTATATCCAGCGCACTAACAAGAAAAACGAGCAGTTACAGGAAGCGAAGGTGCGCTTGGATAAAAAAATCGCTCTGTTCGCAGACGATGAGAACTGCAACACAAACAGGCTGATGTCCGTATTTTTACCAGCAATGACCAGCCATACCCGAGATGGCTTTTTCGAAGAGATAGCAGCGGCGTTAGAAGGAGCCAACCAATGACTAAGTATGAATTACTCGACTCAAAAATAATGAGCAAAATTGATGCGCACCCTACGCCATTTTCCAGTCTGTACGTCAGGGATGTAGCAGAAGAATGCGTCCGAATTGCAAAGGATGAGAATAAGCCAGAACCTTTCCGCATTCTCGATCGCCGGCTTCAGGCGCTACGTAAAGCGGGAAAAATCCGCAGTACATCCAAGGGCTGGGTGAGGGCTTAACCAATGACCAGTAAATTAACCAAAGAACGCCTCCTGGAAATCGCTGAAGATGGATTCCTGAAGCATGGCGAAAGCAAAGAGTTGGCCCGCATGGCGCTGGCCGAAAAGGCCAGCGAGCCGGTGATATTGTACCGGGAGTGCAATCCCTACAACGGCTTAACCACAGGCTGGCAAGAGCTTACCGAAAACGAGTTCTCATTCATCAAAGAGAATGCCGGGGAAAATGCAGAGTTCCTCACGCTCTATCGCCACGCGCAGCCGGTGCCGGTAGTGCCGGAGGAAAAACCAATTCCAAATACACTGGGCATGTACGCCGTGGATGCAGTAGCAGCCATCGCTGAGGTGAAGGGCTGGAACGCCTGCCGCGCCGCCATGTTGCAGGCTGGCAACTCTCCGGTTAACGATGTCACTGCTGGTAAACCGTTGACCATCATACTACCCGATATCAGCTCAAAGGCGTTCTGGAGTGGTTCCGGTAAAACCGAAGTATTCCATCCGGAGACTTACCGCCGTTGGGTTAAAGAAGCGATCGAACGTGGCTGTATTATCGCCTGCATTGATGCGGAGGTGAAATAGTGGACTCTTCACTGGAATACGCCTGCAAACGCCTGCAGGAACTGGAAAGCCTGTTGCTGGTGGATGTGCCTGAAAAAAGGTATTGCAACATGATAAAACCCGCTTCGGCGGGTTTTTTATTATGGAAAAACATCAATCTAAACATAAGCATGGTGTTGGCAAAAAGTGCTGCAGAGGGGTTGAACATTTCATGCAACCGGTATACTGTTTATTTGTACAGTATTCATGTGAGATGCTAACCATGAAAGTTGAAGTCACAATTGATAAACATAAAAAACTCCCTGATGGCGCCATACCTGCGCTTGAGCAAGAATTGCTGCGCCGCTTGTCCCAGTCTTATGATGACTGCAAATTAACCATTCGACGCACAAGCAACGATGGCCTTAGCGTTTTGGGCGGCGCTGATGGCGATAAAAAACGCGTTGAGCAAATTCTGCAAGAGACGTGGGAAAGCGCGGACGACTGGTTCTACTGATTCACCTTTTGGTGGCTGGCATTTCCCAAAGCATCGCAATAAGCGTGTCCCTTTGATGCTGTCACCGGACTTTTTTTTGCGTCTGTATGTCGCTCAGGGGGTAGTGTGAGTGATGGTATTGAGGTTCCTACTAATCATTCCTGGTACGATGTTGTCAGGAGATCAGATGGCGCCATTATTTGTAGCTTCCCGGCCGAAGGAAGGCATCTGATTTACAGGGTTAATGGCATAATTTCAATGCGACCTTTATTGCCTGAAGAAGAAATTTTTACTCTAAACGGATTTATGAAATTTGCGGAACGACTTGGCTACCGAGTTCTCCCACCTTCTGATAATATGAAATCAACGGCCTGAACAACCGTTACCTACTGCGCCACGGAGAGAAGCCATGGCGCAATTGCACTTAATAAAACAATCTCAAGGTATCCTGATCCCCGCGACGCCGGAGACCAGTGATTTTCTGCAATCAAAATGCAAGCTCGGATCCGTTCTGGAAGCCGATTATAAGCTTGTCCGCAATCCGGCGTTTCACCGCCGTTACTTTGCTTTACTCAATCTCGGCTTTGAATATTGGGAACCTACCGGCGGGGCGATTTCGTCTAACGAGCGCAGGCTTATCACAGGTTACGCCAAATACCTTGCTGCATATGGCGGGAGTGAATCGGCGTTGCTTGATGCCGCCGGGCAATATCTCGACCGGATAGCTGAGAAGCGATCCGGCTATATCAGTATTTGCAAATCCTTCGATGCTTACCGGGCGTGGGTCATCGTTGAAGCCGGCCACTATGACGCCATACAGCTGCCGGACGGCACGCTGAAAAAACACCCTCGCAGCATTTCTTTCGCAAGCATGGACGAATGCGAGTTCCAGGAACTGTACAAAGCATCGCTGGATGTTCTCTGGCGGTGGATCCTCTCTCGTTCATTCAACAGCCTGCAGGAAGCTGAGAACGCCGCCAACCAGCTTTTAAGCTTCGCGGGGTGATGCCGATGAAACACTCATGGTTTCACCATCTCGAATGCACAACGCAGCAGGCCGACGAACTGGTAGCGAGATATCGTCAGCGGGGCGTAAAGGTCGAACGAAGCTTAAACCCTGACTTTATGACATGGACCGTCAGCGCGCAGCTGGTGGAGGACAAAAATCCGCCTCGGCCAGACTCTCGCTGGCGCAACAGGATGTGGGGGTAAGTATGGCTAAGAAGGAGACATGCCTATTTTGCGGTAAGCCCGCAACTTTGCTTTGCGATGGAATTATTGGTTGGGACGCTGATGAAGATGAAAATCACCATCTCAGTAATGCCCGTGGAATTTTTACATGCGACGCTCCGATGTGTCGTGAATGCGCAACATGGCACGGCAACATATTTTTCTCAGGCAAAGCGGGTGGAATGGAAACTCGCGATTACTGCCCGCTTTGTCAGGCGCTGCACGTAAACGGTGATGTTATCCGTGAAGACCCGCACCGCAAAGGGAAGGCTATTCGTGAACCGGCGCTGCTTGAGGAGCAAGCAAATATTATCCGTAAGGCCCACTGGAATAGCTATCTGAACAAGCACCGCCGGGAACTAAATATCATTCAGGGAGGTGGACAGCAATGCCTGCCATTCTGAAAAAGAAAACATTGCGTCGCTGCAAAATCTGCCGGGAGAAATTCACTCCTGCATTCGAAAATCATCGCTGGTGCTGTCCTGAGCATGGCGCTGAATTTGCCATGCAGGAGCTTGAGAAGAAGCGCGAAAAGCAGGCTCAGGCGAAAGAGAAGAAAGAGCGCGCAGCCTGGCGCAAGCGCAAAGCAGCGGTGAAACCTCTCCGACACTGGGAGGATATGACTCAGCGTGTCGTTAACGACTATATCCGCGAGCGTGACCACGATCTGCCGTGTATCAGCTGCGGCACGTTCGAAACGGTTCAGTGGGAGGCCGGGCATTACCGATCCCGCGGTAAAGCATCGCACCTGCGCTACAACGAGGACAACATTCACAAGCAGTGTCATCACTGCAACGTGCAAATGTCAGGTAACCAGCAGCAGTACCGCATTGCTCTGGTAGAGAAAATCGGCGCTGAGCGCGTCGAGGCGCTCGAAAACAACAACACCCCTCACCGATACACCATCGAAGAACTGGAAGGCATCAGGCGCCATTACAGCGCGCTACGCCGTGCTCTCATAAAACAACGGGAGGCTGCATGAAGATCACCTATAGCGACGAAGGGGCTTATTCCCGCATCTGGCTGACTGGCCCGTTCTGGCAGCTGGCTATGGCCAGACGCATTGCGGATGCTGGTCTGGACGCTTCTCCGGTCAATACCTGGGAGTCTCGCGGCATTACCTTCCAGATCACCCTGTACGGAAAGAGCGCGTATGTGCTCAGGGCATATAAGGCGATGGCTAAGGCCATGGCGAGGACTGGCAAATGAGCCGTGACGTTATCGAACGCATCCGCGACCGTTGGCAAAAGCTCCGCCTCTGCCGGCACCGCGGCACCGTACTGGTTGACTACAAAATATTACGCAATTTCGTACGTATCTATAAGCGCCTGGGAGAAGCAACATGACAGCTCAATACTTGGAATTTGTTCGCCAGCAGCTGATAGTGGCCACCGCCGATCTGAGCGGCGCGACGAAAGGGCAACTGGTGGCTTTCGCAGAAAATGCGCAATTCACCGCTACGGCGCGCAGCCGGGGAAGGAAGAAGGTTTATAGCGAAGTAAAGCAAAAAATGGTTAACCCGGATGGGCCGCCGATGAGCGGCAGCCAGTCCCGCGCTAAGGGTTCATCAATCGCTCTCGTTCTGCCCGTTGAATATTCGACGGCAAGTTGGCGACGGGCTCTGCTGTCGCTGGAAGACCACCAGAAAGCGTGGCTGCTGTGGAACTACAGCGATAATATCCGCTGGGAACACCAGGAGACGATCACCCGGTGGGCATGGGGGCAATTCAACGAAAAGCTGGCCGGCGTGCGCATTGCAAAGAAAACAGTCGATCGCCTGCGCCAACTTATCTGGCTGGCCGCGCAGGATGTCAAAGCCGAGCTGGCAGGGCGGGAGGCGTATGAATATCAGGCGCTGGCGGAGCTGGTTGGTGTAGCAAAGTCCACATGGACAGAAACCTACCTCCCTCATTGGCTGGCGCTGCGCAGCAGTTTTGTGAAGCTTGATAGCGACGCTCTCATATCGGTAACGCGATCACGTTCACAACAAAAGGCGACAAATTTAGATTTGAGAGGATATAAGTAATGGACCAAGAAACTCTTAAATCTATTCTTAAGTACGACGCCTTTTCTGGTTTGTTTTTATGGGCAGTGAAAAGGCAGAAGGTGGTTGTAGGAAGCGTTGCTGGAAGCAAAAATTCTCTTGGCTATGTGCAAATAAAAATTTCTGGGAAACTTTATCATGCTCATCGCCTTGCATGGCTCTACGTGTACGGATATATGCCAGAAAAAGAGATCGATCACATAAACAGAATAAGAGACGACAACAGGATTGCCAATCTTAGAGAAGCAACCAGCCAACTTAACTCTCTTAACACTGGTATCTATAAAAATAACACATCAGGTAGCAAGGGTATTTATTACAACAAAAGAGCAAAAAAGTGGCAGGCACAGATTCTCATCGATGGAAAACGGGAGTATTTAGGTCTCTATGATGATTTAAAAAGAGCCGATATAGCATTTAGACTTGCTAATCACTTCAGACTTGCAAAACCGAACTGAAAGGCATATATTTCATGTAAATCTGATATCGTCGCCATAGCTTCGATTGTCGACACACAAAGAATTCAAGCCCGAGGTTAACGCCTTGGGCTTTTTGCTTTCCGGCGACACGACAGGGGTATTCGCGAGATGCATTGCATCAGTACCCCTGTCACTGATCCTCTCCTCGTAATATGGACACGCGCCTAAGCGAGATTCTGATTTTCAAATTGTTCCGGGCTGAGGCCGCCACAGGCACTGTGACGACGCCAGCGATTGTAATCGCACTCAATGTAATTAAATACCATCGTACGCATATCATCGCGACTGATTAGACGCTCACCGTGGATGCACTCTACCTTCAGCGTGTGGAAAAAGCTTTCCGCGCAGGCATTGTCATAGCAGCAGCCTTTTGCACTCATGCTGCCCCGAAGGTCGTGCTGCTTCAACAGGGCCTGATAATCTGCTGAGCAGTACTGACCACCCCGGTCGCTGTGGGCTATAACCCCTTTTGGCCGCTTACGCCGCCACAGCGCCATTTGCAGGGCATCGCATACCAGCCGGGCCGTCATTCGGGATGACATCGACCAGCCAATAACCGCGCGGGACCACAGGTCAATCACCACGGCAAGATACAGCCAGCCCTCATCGGTGCGAATGTAGGTGATGTCCTGCACCCACTTCTGATTCGGTGCGCTGGCGGTGAAATCCTGATTCAGCAGATTATCGAATACCGGCAGATTATGGGGCTTATAACTCACCGGACTGAACTTACGCGCGGCTTTGGCCCTTAGCCCCTGCCGCTTCAGGCTGGCCGCTACCGTTTTGATGTTGTATTTCACCCCCTGTTCGCGCAGCTCATCAGTAATGCGCGGTGCGCCGTAGCGCTGTTTCGCCTGATGAAAGGCCTGACTGACCGCTTTGTCACATTGCCGGCGAAATTGTTGACGCGGGCTTAGCTGCAGGCGACGGATACGCCAGGCATACCAGCCGCTGCGGGCCACGCGCAGCACCCGACACATGGCTTTAATGCTGAACTCAGCCTGATGTTTTTCGATGAAGACATACTTCATTTCAGGCGCTTTGCGAAGTATGTCGCGGCCTTTTGGAGGATAGCCAGCTCCTCGTCACGCTCTGCCAGCTGGCGCTTCAGGCGGGCATTTTCAGCGGCCAGCTCATTTTCCCGTTCGGAAGACGTTTTCTGCTGCTGTAATTTGCTGCGCCAGGTATATAGCTGAGACTCGTAAAGGCTGAGTTCCCGGGCGGCAGCGGCAACGCCGATGCGCTCCGCAAGCTTCAGGGCTTCGCTGCGGAATTCAGGCGAATGCTGTTTACGTGGTTTCTTACTTACGGTTGCTGATTTAGTCATGTGAGATACCTCTGTCTGGGAGTTTACTCACTTAGTCGCGTGTCCACTATTCGCGGGTAGGATCACACATCGTCGTAGAGCATTGAAACGAGTTTCATCAGATGTTAAATTTTTGGTGTGGTGAATCCCCCTATGCGGAGGGGCATTGCCAGTCTGATATGTTTTTTTGCGCATTGCGAGTCGTCTGTGGACTGGCGGCGACTTACCGGGAGGCACCCGGCACCACACCTAATAAAAAATGATGATAGCTGTAAGGCCCACTTCGGTGGGCTTTTTCTTTGGGCAAAAAAAAGCCCGCATGGTTTCATGCAGGCAAGGCAGTTACATTTAGATTTTGTCCCGGTATATGTTTTTTTGTCCGGAAGTCGAAAGATACTGTCTCGAATACATTTTGTAAATAACGGATTCAAATCACAAGGCCATGCATTTGCATGGCTTTTTTATTATCAGGTCCCGCGGAAATCATCACCGACATGCTTCGTTGTTAAATCCAGCCTGACGGGCCTGACCTTCTCACACACAGCTTCCCGATCTTTCATCGGAGGCGGTAACTATGGCTAAGCGTATGCAAGACAAAGAGAGCATTGCCGGGATGTCCTGGCTGGTTCTGCTGATCATTGCTTGCTGGGGTGGACTTGTCCGCTACCTGATAGATGTGAAGCAGAGCAAGGCAACATGGAGCTTGATCAATGCTCTTGCCCAAATGGTGGTTTCAGGGTTTACCGGCGTTATTGCTGGCCTGGTGAGCATTGAAAGCGGACTGAGCATTTACATGATACTGGCCACTTCCGGAATTAGCGGGGCAATGGGTTCTGTTGCTTTGACCTATTTCTGGGAACGCATTACCGGAGTTAAGGCGCCATGACAGCAGATCAGATTATCGAGGGGATCCTCGGCAAGGAGGGTGGTTATGTCGATCATCCGTCGGATAAAGGCGGGCCGACCCGCTGGGGCATCACGCAGACCACCGCCCGTGCACATGGCTACACCGGTGATATGCGGAACCTGCCCAGGGAAACAGCAAAGCAAATCCTGCTGAGCGATTACTGGACCGGCCCCCGGTTTGACCAGGTGGCAGCTCTATCTACGTTACTGGCAGATGAGCTTTGCGACACTGGCGTGAACATGGGGCCATCTGTAGCCAGTAAGTTTTTCCAGCGCTGGCTGACCGCAATGAATATGCGCGGAAAGCTGTATCCCGATCTGATTCCGGATGGCGCCATTGGTCCCCGAACCATCACCGCGCTTAAGGGATACCTTTCCGCCCGCGGGAAAGAGGGTGAACAGGTTCTGTTGCGTGCGCTGAACTGCAGCCAGGGTGCCAGATACCTCGAACTGGCGGAGGGCCGCGAAGCCAACGAGGATTTTCTCTACGGCTGGGTTAAGGAGCGTGTCCTGTGAAGATGATCATTTTCGCTTTGCTTGTGCTGGTGGCTGTGCTCGTTCTGTTACTTCTGCGCAAATATACCCGGCTGGAGTTCGTAGGGCATGCCAGCTTGCTGCTGAAAACGTGGTCTGTAAAGCTGGGAGCTATCGGCGCGCTGGTTGGTGTATGGGCGCAGTCGTTCCCGGATGCTGCGCTGCACGCCTGGGCGGTGCTGCCGCCGGATATCAAAAACATCCTGCCGCCAAACATCGTTGCGTTGATTAGCCCTGCGCTGGTGGTGCTGGCCGTACTATCGCAATACGTACGCCAGCCAGCATTGAAAGAAAAGGCCGACGAACTGAAGGAGCAGCAATGAGCTTTGAAATTATCGCGGGACTGGTGGTCGTCATCCTGGGTGCTATTGCTGGCGCGTTCGGCATTGGGCATGCTCGCGGGGCCAGTAAGGCGAAAGCCAAAGCTGATCAGCAACGTACCGAAGAGAACGCCGCTGCTACTGTCGCCGCGGCAGAACGCCGTGCTGAAGTCACGAAAGGGGCCAGCGATGTACAGGAAGACGTTAAGCGTATGGGCGATGACGATGTTGATCGGGAGTTGCGCGAAAAGTTTACCCGCCCCGGTAGTCGTTGACACGGCCTGCAGCTGGGTGCGGATCATCTACCTGACTGACCACGATATCGATGTGTTGGATAAGCAGACCAAGCGTGACATCCTGGCGCACAACAAAGCAGTGCAGGCCAATTGCTCGCAGCTCACAGAGAAGGGTTCCAGGTAATTCAGCTACAAACGCAGAACACTTTAGGTATTGAAATTTACATGGCCACATGAACAAAAAATCAGAATACGAGACAACAGAGCGCTGAAAAATGAAAAGTTGGTATCTAAGTCAGGTGCATTAAGGCACTATGGATTTTCAATTCCTTCTATCTAAGAAGCTGCCCATGACAAGAAATTCACTCCCTCAACTTCCGCATGGTTATCGATACGGTGACGAGCACTCTATTCACCCTCATTGTGATGGGGATTATTTAGCTCCGCAGGGATGTGTTATCAAGTCCGTTAACCTTGTAGATGGGGCGGTTATTTATGTGCCCATCCAACGCTACATCAAGCATCTAGATCTTTGGGTTAATGCCGAAGGAACTGTCGAATAAATTGTTAGTTACCGGCCTCGTTCGGGAGAGCTGAGAATTGCCATCAAAAGACCAGCAGAGATGCCTGGTGCTCTGGTTGAATGTTCCGGCAAGTTGAAAATGATTGGTTCAATGAGCTCTTTCGATATTTAAATGCTTTCGATAACTTAAATGAAGCTATCATCACGTGATCACTGCCAGCCAACACCAAAACGGCAGTGGTCAGTTAAAAAGCAGAAAAGCCTCTCCCGGGTGGCTCCTGAGAGATTTTAGTTTTCTAACTGGTACCAACCAAAGGTCGCATTTTTTATGCGACCTTTTTTATTGTGCGTAACAGGCATCCGTAAGGAAACCGTTCAGCTTGTACACACGGCAAAGATAAATGCAAAAGCATCACAGAGGCTATTTTGTCGAATGGCTTCGATAATACTCCCCACATCGCACAGAGGTAAGACATGTCAGAGATCACTGCATCCGAGCAAATCCGCCTGGATATAATCAAGAAAGTTAATTATGACACCGCAGCGGCCAAGCTGGCCATTGACTGGGTAGGAGACAGCTATCTGAAGTCTGAGCTATTCGCTGACTCTTTCGATCGTGTTTTCACGGAAAGTGAGATTGTCTCGAAGACCCGTAAGGCAATCCAGGAAGCGACCGAAGCGCTGGCGCTGTTTGATACTGCCGCTGAGAAGGTCAGCTAAGGCATTACAGCAGGCATTCATCGAGTGCCTGTGATAATGTTAAAGCTCCTGTATAAGGGGCAGTTGTATGATATCATGCAACGAAACAACCAAGCTATGGAAAGTCCGGGTAATGGTTTGGAGTGAATGTGATGTTTAGCAGCGGTGGTATAAATGGCTACTTATTCCTGTTGCTTAGTATGTGGCCAGTGCTAATGGTTTTATTCCTGGGATTGTCTCCTGCATTTTACGGTGTGTTAATGCCTAAAACGGCAATTGCTTGTCTGGTGATCGCTGCAGCCTTTGGCATTGGTGGGTGGTTCTATGGATTGTGATCTAAGTAACATTTGGTCAGGTTATAAACTGGTATCTGACCGCATTACAGCAGGTATTCATTGAGTGCCTGTGATAATGCCCGTCAGACAATGGACTGATATCATTGTCTGTTTCTCCCGGTGTATTTTGAAATACTCAATACTCTCATAACGTCTCTGCCTGCCAACATCAGAACGCCAGAGGTTAGTTAGCCGGATAGATGCACCTCTCTCTGTTGGCTCCTGAGAGATTCTTTATACGCTGGTTGGTAGTGACCAAAGGCCGCATAATTTTGCGGCCTTTTTCATTTCTGTAAAATGAAAGTCCTCAGGCGGTTAACGATGCTCTGGACCATGGAAGTGATCTCCACCATGTCCGCCGCTATGAGGCCCAGGGGGAAGGATACATCCTGAAAGAGACAGCGCACCACAGATCACAAAAACAGCAAGCATAATTCTTTTCATAATAACTCCTGAACTAAAGAGCCTTAATTCCAAAACAAAAAAGTGAATATTTTATGGAGAATCAGTAATTCCTTTTTCTCCCTCACGTTAAATAGGAATAATCCATGGCAAAACCGGACTGGGGCGAGCTTCAGCGACGGTTCCTGTCCGATCATGCCGCAACCGGCGTATCACCGAAGGATTGGTGTGAAGCGCAGGGACTGAATTACGCTACTGCCCGCCGATACATCAAGAAACCCACTGCGCAAACTGCGCAAAAACCTGCGCAGAAGAAACTGCGCACTGCGCAAAAGGAAAAGTGCGCAGAAGAGCTGGTGGATGATGATGGCCTCACCGATCAGCAACGTTTATTTGTCGCAGAATACCTGAAGGACCACAACGCCACGCAGGCCGCTATCCGTGCCGGGTACAGCAAGAAGACTGCTGAACAAATTGGCTATCAGCTGCTTCAGAAAACTTCAGTTGCGCAGGCCATTGCGCAGCAGCAGAAAGCATCCATTGTGCGCACGCTTGGCAGCGCTGATGAAGTGCTTGAGCAGATGTGGCGGCTGGCAACATTCGACGCCAACCAACTTTCTCAGTATCGCCGCGGGAGCTGCCGCTACTGCTGGGGCTTCGGTCACCAGTATCAATGGCGCGATGCGGTGGAGTACGAAGAGAAGCGGCTTGAAGCGCTTGAGCGTAAACGTCGAGAGCCTTTGGATGATGGCGGCTACGGTTACAACCACACCAGCGCACCTAACCCGGAATGTCCTCGCTGCAATGGTGATGGCGTCGGCCAGCCATTCTTCGCCGATACGCGCAAGCTGGCGCCTGATGCTGCGCTTGCCTATTCCGGCGTTAAGCTCGGGAAGAATGGCGTGGAGATAACCGCTATCAGCCGCGAGCGAATGTACGAGGCGGTGATGAAACGTCTCGGCCTGGCTGACAGTGAGTTCACCCAGCGTCTACAGCAGATTGAAATCGAGCGCCGGCAGCTGGAGATCGACAAGCTCCGTAAAGAGCTGGCCGCTGACCCGGAAGATGACGAACCAACGCCAGTTGCGATCAATATCAACGTAGTCGATGCGCGAGTGAGGGAAGAGGATGGCGATAGCTCCGACGCTTAACGTTCCCCAGGCTCGTTTTCTGGCTATGCAGCAGAAGTTCAAAGCCTATGTAGCTGGTTTTGGATCCGGAAAGACATGGGTTGGCTGCGGTGGAATATGCAAAGGGTTTTGGGAGTTCCCCAAAATAAACCAGGGCTACTTTGCCCCGACCTATCCTCAGATCCGCGATATCTTCTACCCCACGGTGGAAGAAGTTGCTCACGACTGGGGACTGAAAGTCAAAATCGTTGAAAGCAACAAAGAGGTCCATTTCTACAGTGGGCGCCAGTACCGCGGCACGACAATTTGTCGGTCGATGGAAAAGCCCGACACGATAGTAGGCTTTAAAATCGGCAATGCGCTGGTGGATGAACTCGACGTTCTGAAAGCGGATAAGGCGCGTCAGGCGTGGCGAAAAATAATCGCGCGTATGCGTTATAAGGTTGATGGTCTGCGTAATGGCATTGACGTGACCACCACACCTGAAGGATTTAAGTTCGTCTATAACCAGTTTGTTAAGGCTGTGAGGGAAAAGCCTGAACTGAGGTCGATGTATGGTCTGGTACAGGCTTCGACATTCGACAACGAAAAGAACCTGCCGGATGACTATATTCCTTCGCTCCTGGCGAGTTACCCGCCGGAATTGATCAAGGCATATCTGAATGGCCAGTTTACTAACCTGACCAGCGGCACCATTTATCATCAGTTCGACAGGGTGCTGAATAATTCCAGTGAGGAAGAGCAGCCAGGTGAAGCGCTGTATATCGGGATGGATTTCAACGTCGGGAAGATGGCAGGGATCGTCCATGTATTGCGGCTCGGCTTACCACACGCGGTAACAGAGATTATCAACGCTTACGATACGCCAGACATGATACGCATCATCAAGGAACGTTTCTGGCTGTATGCCGACGGTGACTACCGCAAGGTCCGCGAGATTTATATTTACCCGGATGCCTCTGGTGACTCCAGGAAATCAAACAACGCCAGCAAAACAGATATTGAGCAGCTCCGACAGGCCGGATTTAACGTCATCGTTGATGATGCTAACCCGCCGGTAAAGGACCGCATCAACTCCATGAACGCCATGTTCTGTAATGGTAATGGTGATCGCCGGTACAAGGTGAATGTGGCCCGTTGCCCGGTCTATGCCGACTGCCTGGAACAACAGGTGTGGGATAAAAACGGCGAGCCGGATAAAAAGAGCGATAACGATCACCCCAACGATGGCGCTGGTTACTTCATTGTGAAGCAATTCCCAATCGTTCGACCTGCATTCTCTATTTCACTGGACACGACATTCTGATGGCCAATAACGATATTACTTATGTTCGCCCTGAGGTCAGGGCGGCGATGCCCGTGTGGAAAAAAATTCGTGACGTGTGCAAAGGGGCTGATGCTGTAAAGGCCGCCGGGAATGAATACCTCCCTTTTCTGGATCCGTCCGATAAGTCTGTACGCAATAAAAAGCGCAATGCTGATTACATTCAGCGCGCCGTTTTCTACGCGATAACGGGCAATACAAAAGTGGGTCTACTGGGGCTGGCATTCAGAAAAGACCCGACCATGACCGCGCCGGATAAACTGAATTATCTTCGTGACAACGCCGATGGTGCTGGTGCCAGCATTTATCAGCAGTCCCAGCAGGTTACAGAAAATATTCTGGAGGCCGCGCGCGAGGGGCTTTATACGGATTATGCAGCTGAGACCGACGAGGCGATCATCCTTCGTTATCAGGCGGAAAGCATCATTAACTGGCGCACCAAACGCATCAATGGACGTGATCAACTGGTGCTGGTGGTTTTACGTGAATGCATGGAAAAGGAAGATGGTTTTGCGTACGAGGATGAAATCCAGTATCGCGAACTGGCTCTGGAGAACGGAAAGTTTGTCTGCCGGGTATGGCGAAAGTCAGCTGACGCAGGCTCTTTTTCCGTCGATTCTGAGTATCACCCTAAGCCTAAAGGTGAGGATTTTTGGGATGAAATCCCCTTTACCTTCGTTGGTGCACAAAATAACGATCCCAGCATCGACGAGTCGCCTTTAGCCGCCCTCGTTGAAATTAACCTTGGTCATTATCGAAATTCGGCGGATTACGAAGACAGCGTATTTTTCTGCGGTCAGGTTCAGCCGGTGATTTCCGGGCTTGATACCGCCTGGCGTGACTGGCTGCAGGATAAGGGAATTCGTGTCGGTTCTCGTTCTCCATTCCTGCTGCCGAAGGAGGGGAGTTTTACCTATGCTCAGGCGCAACCAAACACCCTGGCTAAAGAGGCGATGGACAGTAAGCGTGATTATTCTGTTCAGCTTGGCGCCCGGCTTATCGAGCAGAACGGCGCGGTTAAAACCGCCACGCAATCCAGCGGCGAGCAAACCGCATCCACATCGGTGCTCGGCATTTGCGTTTCCAATGTCTCGGAGGCCTATACGCTGGCGCTCGGCTGGTGCGCCAGATATCTCGGCATAAAAGGCGAGGAATATCGTTACAGCATCAATCAGGAGTTTATCGCCAAAGTCGCAGAATCCGGCATGGTAACGGCAATCGTCAATGCCTGGCAGTCCGGTGCGATTCGCGACACGGATATGGTCAGAGCTCTGCAGAGGCTTGACTTGATAGATCCTGCTGACGACCCTGAAACTGTCATTGACGCTATTCGTAACGGCGCGCCTAACCTGATTGGTGGCAATAATGGCAACGGCGAATGACAAACTGCAGGATGAATCCATAGCCCACGCTATATGGGTGAGTCGCTACAGCACCGGCGTTGCCAACAGGATGATAAAAGTTCTGAATGACAGCGACGCCGAACTTACCGCCAGGCTGCTGGTTGCTATCGATACGCTGGATCCCGAGAGCTTTACCGTTTCGCGTCTGGAAGCGTTACTGGTCAGTGTCAGGGCCATAAACAAGGATGCCATACAGTCCATGTATGCAGCTCTCTCTACCGAGCTGCAGGAGCTGGCGAAGCATGAGGCCAGTTTTCAGATGAGCCTCTTCCAGTTTGCCATTCCCGACGATGTTCTGGCTCTTCATCCACTGGTTGGCATCTCCCCGGATGCAGTTTATGCCTCGGCGATGGGGCGTCCATTTCAGGGACGTTTGCTGAGTGAATGGGCCAGCAACCTCGAAGCTGATCGGATGGCGCGGATATCCAATACTGTGCGGCAGGGATTCCTGCTGGGCGATACGCATGAGCAGATCGCAAAAAAGGTTCGTGGACATGCTAACCGCGGCTACCAGGATGGTGCGCTTCAGATGAGCCGGGCCAATGCGGCCAGCATAGCGAAAACGGCAGTAGGGCATCTTGCATCAACAGCAAGACAAAGCTTTGCGTCGGCGAACGACGACATTCTGAAGGGTAAGCAGTGGTTATCCACTTTGGATAACCGGACATCAAAGGATTGTCGGATCCGCGACCGCCTCAAGTACACGCTGGATAACAAACCGATAGGGCACAAGGTGCCTTATTTGCAGGGACCGGGGAAAATTCACTTTTGCTGTCGTAGCACCGAAACATACATACTGAAATCGTCCGAGGAATTGGGTATCAAAGTCGGCGAAATCAAGGACAGCTCGCGCGCCAGTATGGATGGACAGATTCCGGCTGATACGACTTACCAGGACTGGTTCTCCCGGCAGTCGTTCACGCGACAAGCTGAGATTGTCGGAGAAACGCGCGCCAGGCTGATTCGTGATGGCGGCATGTCTCCCGATGAGTTCTACAACGACCGAGGCGAGTGGCTGACGCTGGACCAGTTGCGCTCAAAGGATGATCAGGCATTCAGAAACGCCAGGCTTTAACCAACATATCTTATTCAATCAGGCTGCCTTCGGGCGGCCTTTTTTATTGGGCCAGGCCCACAGTAACTATCCCAAGGGGACAACATGCTTATTCGTAACATGCTCATTAAATATTATTCGGCAACTGGTGGTGAAGGTGGTGATGGCGGTGGATCCGGTAATGGTGCGCCCGAGATTACGCCGGAAATCCAAAAGCTGATCGATGAGCAGGTCAGTGCTCAGGTTTCAGGCCTGAAAAATAAAAATAGTGAGTTACTCGGTAAGCTCAAAGAGTCCACTGAGTCGCTTAAGCGTTTTGAAGGTATCGATCCTGACGCGGTGAAAACTATTCTCCAGCGTTTCTCTGATGATGAAGAGGCGCAACTGATCGCCGCCGGGAAAATTGACGAGGTACTGGATAAACGCACTGAGCGGCTACGTGCTGATGTTGATAAGCAAATCAAAGCCGCTAATGAACGCGCTGAAAAGGCGGAAGCGTTCTCCAACAAATTCCGTGATCGTGTCCTGGGTGATGCTATCCGCAGCGCAGCGCTTAAGGCTGGCGCGCTGCCAGAAGCATCCGACGATCTGATTCTTCGTGCTAAAGGCACATTCCAGCTCAACGACGAAGGCGAGGCCGTAGCAGTTGATGCAAATGGCGATGTTCTGTTCGGTAAAGACGGCAAAACTCCGCTCACCCCGGTTGAGTGGGCTGAATCTCTGAAAGAGACGGCCCCGCACCTGTTCCCGCGCGCCGAAGGCTCCGGGGCTGGTGGTCATAAACCCGGTGGCGGTGGCGGTGGCGGTAGTCTGAAACGTTCAGAAATGAGCTCAAGCGACAAAGCGGACTACATCCGCAAACATGGCCAGCAGGCCTATCTCAAATTGCCTAAGTAAGGACTAATCAATGCCTACGACCGTAAACAACGACCTGATTATCTATGACGACCTCGCGCAGACTGCGTTTCTTGAGCGTCGCCAGGATAATCTGGAAGTCTTCAACGCCGCTTCAAACGGCGCAATCATTCTCGACAACGAACTGATCGAGGGTGATTTTCGCAAGCGCACCTTCTATAAAGTTGGTGGTTCTATCGAATCGCGCAACGTTAACTCCACCGACCCGGTAACGGGTAAAAAAATCGGTGCCGGTGAATCTGTCAGCGTTAAGGCGCCGTGGAAATACGGCCCGTATGAAACCACGGAGGAGGCGTTTAAACGTCGGGGTCGCGACGTTAGCGAATTCTCCGAGGTGATCGGCGTCGACGTCGCTGATGCAACGCTTGAAGGTTATATCAAGTATGCCCTACAGGGTCTTGTTGCAGCCATTGGCGCAAATGCTGACATGACGGTATCCGCGGATATTGCCACTGATGGTAAGAAAACGCTGACCCGCGGCCTGCGTAAATACGGCGATAAATTTAACCGTGTTGCGCTGTTCGTTATGCATTCCACGACCTATTTCGACATTGTTGATCAGGCTATCGACAACAAAATTTACGAAGAAGCTGGCGTGGTGGTTTATGGCGGACAGCCAGGCACGTTGGGTAAACCGGTGCTGGTAACTGACACCATGCCAGTTGATGCGATTTTGGGGCTGGTGGCCGGCGCGGTATCCGTAACGGAATCACAGGCTCCGGGCTTCCGTTCCTACGATATCAACGACCAGGAAAACCTTGCCATTGGCTATCGCGCAGAGGGTACGGTTAACGTTGAACTGCTGGGTTACAGCTGGGATGAGACGAAGGGCGCTAACCCTGACCTGACCAAAATCGGCACCGGCGCGAACTGGAAGAAACATTTCACCAGTAACAAATCCACTGCAGGCGTACTGATTAAGCTGGAAGCCCCTGCGGGGGAGTAACCCTGTCAGTGGATAAAACTTCCGCAACTGCTGACAGTACCGACGCGGTGACCGTTTCGCTCAAGTACACCAGAAATGGTGCAGGAGTCTCCGGCGCATCTGTGGCGTGGACGTCTACAGGCGGCACGCTAAGTGCTTCGACGTCACAGACAGGGTCTGCTGGTGGCTCGACGGTGAAACTCACCTCTCCTACGGCCGGCTCCTTCACGGTGACGGCTACCGTTGACGGTGTGGTGAAAACAACTGAAGCGATTGCGTTCACTGCTCCTGCGGGTGGTTAACCGACGGGGCGAAAGCCCCGTTTCTTTTGGTGAGGATCCGATGACCGTTTATATAACAATCCAGGACGTTGACGAGTTGCTGGGGGATACCTGGGCTGCCGCCGACAAAAAGGGTAAAGCCGTGCTCCAGGCAAACACCTGGATGACGGCGCTTAACCTTCAGGATATCGACCCGGAGCATATTCCTGAAGAAGTTAAGCAAGCCGGAGCGTTTATCGCTTCCGTAGCCGCTGCAGGCAATCTGTATCAGCAAAAAACAGATTCCGGCGTGGTGACGAGCAAAAGCGTTGAGGCCGACGATGTGAAGGTTTCCCGTACTTTTGCCGAGCTTTCAACCACCAGCACTGAATTACTCGATCCTGATTTGCAGCTGGCGCTGGATATGCTCAAACCGTGGATGATTAACCCTTTCCAGACGTTCTTTGTGAGGGCGTGATATGTCCGATTTGAAGGTGGTCCCATTTCAAAAGCCCAGCCATCACAACCTCGATAACGACCAGGTTATTCGCCTGCTGAAACAGGCTCTGGAGAGAGCCGAAAACGGCGGCTGCCACAGTGTCGCAGTGATACTGCTTGATGATGAGGGTAACGCGATTGATTGCTGGCATAACGGTGGACGCCCCTATGTGATGGTTGGCGCTATGGAGTCGCTTAAAACCGACTTTATCCATGCTCATATTGAGCGGCGGTAAGGGGGTAACATGCAAAATCCATATGTGCATTATGCCGGCGACGGGCTCGGTCCCCGCGATGTGTTTGTGAATGGAAACCCGATCAGACATGTCGTTTACGCAAACGAGGCAAAGGGTGTTGTAGAGTTTGCTCCGCTCCCGCTGCGGGTTAAGCGCAATGGCGAAATTTATACCCGCAAACTCCACGGTACAGTGATCGTTAAACCTCAGCAGCGTATTGGTGGGTGCAATGGGCATTCGTGACGAGCTGCAAACCGAAGTTGCCGCGGCATTCGATACCGACCTGCAGGATGCCGTTAAGGATTTCACTGGGTCATATACCGTTCGGGGTGCCTGGGACCCGGTGACGGAAACCGGCACTGAAACGCAGGTGACTTACTCGGGGCGTGGAGTGCTGGCGCGCTATAAGCTGCGCCGTATCGATGGAGTTAACATTCTGCATGGTGATGTGAAGCTAACCGCACTGGTTAACGAGGTGACTGATAAGCCGGCCGTCGGGCATATCATCACCGCACCGGATCCGGTTACGGGTGAGCTTCAGTGCTACGAGGTCATCACCGCTTCTGCCGACTCTGCTGGCGCTGCGTACTCCATTCAACTGCGGAGGGCGTGATATGGCTAAGGGCTGGAACATTGACCCGGCGGCATTCGCCGGGCTGGTGGAAGAAGATGTCAAACTACGCCAGCGGACAATCGCCATTCAGCTGCTGAATGAAATCGTTCAGCGGTCGCCGGTAGGAAACCCGGAGCTGTGGGCCATTAACGCGACCGCGGTTCAGTACAACAAAGCTGTTGGGGAATGGAACGAATCTCTTTATGCCGATCCTGCCAACCTGACAAAGACAGGCCGTCTCAGAAAGAAAGTCCGTGTTAATGACAGCATGGATATCAGGCGGCCGGCTGAGTATCGCGCAGGAACCTTCAGGGCATCGCATTTCGTCAGCATCGGCGAACCTAATCATTCCGTCCCGACCGAACCGGATCCGCGCGGGACAATGACATTTCTTAATGGCAAAAATATCATTGACCAGGCGCCAGCCTACTCGGTGATTTACATCCAGTCGAACCTGCCTTACTCCGTGCCTCTGGAGAATGGCCACTCAACACAGGCGCCGACAGGCGTCTATGCCGTCTCGTTTAATGGTGTAATTCAGGCCTACAAATGACCCTTACAGAAATCAGAAACGCTGTCATTTCCCGAATGGCGGCACAGACCGCTATTGCCTCTGATGCGGTGGATTATCCCAATGGTCCTGTATTTGACCCCAGCAACCGCGATATCTGGGCCCGCCTCACCAACATTGCAGGACAGGCTGGCGCAACCGAGATCGGGAATGGGCCGGTCGTCCACAGGACGGGCTTACTCATCATTCAGCTGTTTGTTCCGGTCGGATCCGGGACGTTGCTTATCTCCCGAACGGCCGACCAGCTAACGGAGCTATTCGAGTTTAAGGACGACGGAAAGCTGAGTTATTTCGCTGTTTCTGCTGTGCCGGCGGGTGAGACCGATGGCTGGTTACAGCTCAATCTTCAAATTCCTTATCGCGCTCTGTAGCGCACAAAAAACAGGAGGCTCCTGTGAGCTCAGGTGCAAAAGTAGTAGCCGCGTTTATTCGCGAGACAACACCAGGAATCACGCCTACAGCAGGGGCGTGGAACCTGCTGCGTCGTTCTTCATTTGGTCTGAAACCAACGCAGAACACCAACGACAATGACGAAATCGCTGGTGACCGCATGGCGCAGGGTGTTTCACGCGGCACAGTGGATGTCGGCGGCGATGTCGGCACGCGGTTTCGCTGGAACCAGCATGATGATTTTCTTGCCAGCTGCTTCGGTTCCGAATGGGTAAATAACGTGCTGACGATGGGTAATGGTCGCATTACGTTCTCCGTGGCGACTTTTGCCAGTGATGTGGGGATCGCCCAGATTGCCCGCGGTTGCCAGGTTGGCACCTTCCAGATGGAAATCCCGGCCGATGGTGATATCACTGCAACCATTACGTTTGCAGGGCTGGACTGGGAGACGAAGGGGGACGATACCAGCTATTTCACCACGCCAGTGGATTTAGCGGGGGCGCTGCGTTACTCCTTCAAGGAGGTCACGAACATCCGGCTGAATGGTGTTGATGGCGGGACAGGCTTCTGCGTCGACACCTTTAACATTCAGTTCAACAACAATATGCAGACTCAGCGCTGCATCGGTACCGGTTCGGCGTTCGCCGGCGCCAACATTCCGACAACCTTTACCCCGTCAGGTCAAATCACGCTGTCATGGTCAAAGGCAGCCTGGGAGGTTTACAAAAAAACGTTCACCGGCGAAACGGTGCCGTTTAGCTTCACCCTGGAGAATGCTGAAGGCGCCTATACCTTCGATTTCCCGGAAGTGCAGATCTCTGGCGACTGGCCGGATGCGGGGAGCACTGACATTGTTCAGGTTCAGCTGGATATCACCGCGGCCAATACTCCGCCAACTATCACCCGCGTTCCCAAAGTGCCGGCGACGGCAATCAGTGTTGCGCCAGCCACTTCAACTGGGGCCGTGGGATCTACTGTGACGTTAACCGCCACGCTTACGCCAGCTGATTCAACTGATACCGTCCAGTGGACGTCATCGGATCCGACTATCGCCAGCGTGGTTTCTACCGGGCAGAAAACAGCGAAAGTCACACGTAACGCAGCCGGTACTGCAACCATCACCGGTAAGGCCCGCACCTTTACGGCAACGTCTGAAATCATCGTTACCGCGCCTTAATTTACCTGGCCCGTTCTGCAGTCATCGCGGCTCGGGCTTTTTTGGGAGTCTTTATGCTGATTATTTCTTCTCAAATTGATTTGAACGGAGAACGCTGGTTTTTCCCTTACAAAAAGCCAGCAGGAAGTAAAAAGAAATTCACGCCTGAAGACGAGGCGCTATTTAAACTCCGTCTGCTGGTGGCCAGTAGCGAGAATCCACAATACCGCTCACGCAATGCGCTGGTGCGGCGCCATATCGACAAAATGGACGCGAGCTACCAGGTCGGTACGGATGCTTTCGATCTTGCCAGTGTGGGCGAGATTGACTCGGTTGATGATCTTCTCATCGACAATTGCGCGCGCTTTCTTCTGAAAGACTGGGAAGGCGTGGGGGAGCTGGTGGATGGTACTGAGACGGCCGTAACGTATACTCCGGAGCGTGGTGTTGCGTTACTGAAACAAAACCCCTCTCTGTACTGGCTTATTCTGGCTGAGGCGGCGTCCATTGCTCAGGGTAAAGAGCAGCAGACTCAGGAAACCGTAAAAAAGCCATAGAGGCCCAAAAATGGCTAAAGGAATTCGCCGGCGAGCAGGGCGAGAAAGCAAAGTGGCGCAGGGAGAAACTAAATCTCCCGCCCATTCCGGAGCCTGAAATCGATGCAGTTACTGGGGAGATCCTCAGCGCTTACGCCATGATATCGCGCGGCAGGAAGTATGCCGGCATGGCCGGGGTGCCGCTCCCTCTATCCCTGAATGATATTGAGCTTTACCTGGCATCGCGCACCATCCTGATCGAGCGCATTGAGTTTGACGCAGCGATACTGGCTCTCGATGATGCCTGGAGGGCTGAGTGGGCCGAAGAGCAAAAAAGGCGGGCGATAGTAAAATAACCTAATCATTGTTTAGCTGCCTCTATATGTTAGGATGTTTCTGATTGTAATCACGGGAAACATAAAATGAAGAAACTAATGATGGTAATAGCTGGGATGTTTGTTATTTCTGGATGCGCTACTAAGCAGTATCCGCAAGCTCCGTCCGTAACTAGCGAAGAGTCTGCTGCGTTAGATTGTGCCGCAATTAAGCAGGAAATCGCAAAAACGCACAGCATTCAGAACGAAATCGAAACTACAGGTCAGTTTGATGGGCGTACCGTATTGGGGGCTTTGGGAGATTTCGGTATCGGTAATGGTATGGCCAAAAGTGAAGCGCGTAAAAAGGCGCAGGCACGTCTTCAGCAGCTTGAATCTCTTAAAACTATTAAGTGTTCAGATAGCAAAGTCTCAGGTTAATTCTGGCAGCGATTGTCTCTGTTGCAATAATCGCAACAATTATCGTATATCGACAGTAATTGTTTATTAAAAATCTAACCTCGCCCCGGCGGGGTTTTTTATTGTCCGGAGATCGTTAAATGACAGAACAAACCTCCCGCCTTGCCATTGTTATTGATAGCTCCGGAGCAGAGAAACAGGCCGATAATCTCGCAACTGCACTGGTAAAAATGACACAGGCAGGTGAACGTGCTGCCATCAGCGCAGTGAAGGTGACAAAGGCCACTGATGAAGAAAAAAAGTCTCTTTCTGAACTCTTAGATCGCATCGACCCGGTAAACGCCGCCCTGAACAAACTGGATAAACAGCAGCAAGATCTTGCGAAATTCAAATCAAAGGGGATGGTAGATGCCGATACATTCGATCTTTATTCAAAGAAAATCGAGGAAACACGAAACAGGCTAACTGGATTTCGTGACGACCTTGGAAAAACCGGCCAATCAGCCGCACAGACTGCCTTTGCCATGCGCATGATCCCAGCGCAGATGACCGACATTATTGTCGGCTTATCTACAGGTCAGTCACCGTTTATGGTGCTTATGCAGCAGGGCGGGCAGTTAAAAGATATGTTTGGTGGTATTGGTCCGGCAATTAAGGGTGTGGGCACCTATGTTATGGGGTTGGTTAACCCTTTCACTCTTGCAGCTGCGGCGGTCGGTTTTCTTGGTCTGGCCTATTACAAAGGCACTCAGGAGCAGGACGAATTTTATAAGTCTCTCGTTCTCACTGGTAATCTGGTAGGCAAAACCTCCGGTCAACTTGCCGATATAGCTGCCAGCGCAGGCATTGCTGCGGATTCAACCACTGGCAAAGCCGCATCAACCCTTAACCAATTGGTATCATCCGGCAAAGTTGCTGGAGATTCTCTGGAACGCGTGACAATCGCTATTGTTAAGATCAGTGATGCGACGGGTATTGCTACAGAAAAGTTGGCGAGCGACTTTAACGATCTAGCTGCTGATCCAGTAGCGGCTATAACCAAACTTAACGACCAATACCACTTTCTGACACTGGCAACCTACAACCAGATTAAAGCGCTACAGGATGAAGGTAATCAGCAGGATGCTGCACGGGTGGCTACTGATGCTTACGCCAATGCCATGCAGCAGCGTGCGAATGATATTCATCAAAACCTTGGTCTTCTTGAAAGTGCATGGGACTCGCTGGGTAAAACGGCCAAAGGCGCCTGGGATGCGATGCTCAATATTGGGCGTGAACAAACACTAACGGATAAACTTGCCACCTTAAACGAAAATATTGCTGAAGCCCAAAAAGGGCAAAAAGATGGTGGGTTCTGGAACAGTTTTAGCGCGAGGTTTACCAACCTCCCGGAGATGATAAAACAGAGAGATTTGCTCGAATCAGTTGCCAATCTTCAGGGGGATGTAACCAAAGGACAGGCGAAGGCTAAGGAAGCCGAACAGCAAAGAATTAAAACGCAGCAAGAAGCAGATCGCGTTAACCAGCAATATTTGAGCAATGCGGATAAGCGCAATAAAGCTATTAAGCAGCAAAGCGAGTTCCTGAAGGCTGGTGCAATTACTGCAGAGCAATACGCAAAAAACGTCTCACGTATTAACGAGATGTATAAGGACCCAATGGCACCTAAGCAAAAGGCCTATACAGAGGACGCGGCAACCCGGCTGCTTGATCAAATAAACCAGCAGACAACTGCCTTGCAGTCCCAGCTGGATGCCAGTGACAAGCTTAACAGCGCAACCCAGGCGCGGGTAAAGTTCGAACAGCAAATTGCTGACCTCAAGTCTAAAACGCAGCTCACAGCCGACCAGAAGTCGATTCTTTCCCGTTCAGATGAAATCCTCCAGGCGTATAAGCAGCAGGAGGCACTGCAAAATTCCGTAAAAACCCTGGACGATTACCGGAAGATGCAGGAACAGGTAAAGACGAAGGATGAGCGGACCAACGATCTGCTTAAAACCCGTCTTGAACTGCTGGAGAAGGCCAAAGCAACGGGGCAACTTAAACCCGGTGAATATGAAAAAACGCGGGCAGATATTTATCAAAACACCGATATGCAACTGCCCTCGACGGTTCGTAATGTTGTAGGAAACCTGACACCCACAGGAGGGCGACTCTCTGGAACTTTTGAGGGGATGCAGGGGCAAATCAACGAATATGACCAGGCTCAGCAAGAGCTCCAGCGCTGGCTGGCAGCTCAGGAGGAAGCTTATGCGAAGGCCGGCGAAATAACTGCCGAGGGTGAGGCCAGAATGACCTCGATTCGTCAGCGTGCAGCGGATGCAAATCAGGTCATAGAGGCTCAGAAAAACACCATCATATCTGCGGCCACGCAATCCTTGTTTGACAGTACCGCCGACATCATGCGAACTGGGTTTGGTGAGCAATCGGCAATCTACAAGGTTGCTTTTGCTGCGAGCAAGGCATTCGCTATCGCTGACTCTATGGTGAAAATCCAGCAGGCTATAGCAAGTGGGGCAGTAAGCGCGCCTTATCCGGCCAACATCATCGCTATGGCCTCAATCGCTGCGCAGACTGCCAGTATCGTCTCAAATATCCAGGCTGTTTCAGGAGTTGGCTTCGCCTCCGGCGGTTACACTGGCCCCGGTAGTAAGTATCAGCCCGCAGGTATTGTTCACAAAGGAGAGTACGTCTTTGACCAAGCGTCAACGAACCGGATCGGCGTGTCTCAGCTTGAGGCACTTCGAAATGGCCAACCGCTTGATGCAACTCTGGGGCGTACAGGGTTTGGTACTGGTGTTCAGAACGTTAACAGCGATAACAGCAGCAAGACCACCATCCATGCTCCCATTGAGCAACATTTCCATACGCCGCCCGGTGTGACACCTGATCAGATGGCTCTCTCCATGGCTCAAACGCAGAAGCGGGCGACAACGGAAGCCCTGGATCAGGTTGCTGCGCAATTGTTGAGAGGGGACGGGAAAGTTGGTAAGGCAATGCGCAGTAAATATTCAGGCAGAGGGGTAGAGTGATGACTGATATCTACTACCCGCATGACAGTCTTCCGATGCCATTACAGGAAGGATACGGATTCCAACCTGTAAGCCCGTTAAAACGAACCCAGTTAACCACCGGTCGCGCGAGGCAAAGGCGAGCTTTTACGTCCACGCCGACGCAGGCCAGCATCACCTGGTTTATGGAAACCGATGCGCAGGGACTGGCGTTTGAGTCCTGGTTCCGTGATGCGTTATCTGACGGGGCTGCATGGTTCATGATGAAGCTGCAGACGCCGGCAGGCATTAAGTTTTACAAATGCCGCTTTACAGATATTTATCAGGGACCGGTACTGGTGGCCCCGATTTACTGGAAGTACACAGCGACGCTTGAATTATGGGAACGCCCCCTTGCTCCTGCCCCATGGGGTAATTACCCGGAATGGATCGTCGGCAGCTCACTGCTGGATATTGCGCTGAATAAGGAGTGGCCGAAGCATGACGCAGATTAAACGCCTCTACGCCAGCAGCGGACCGGAGGTGATCATTGAAACGCTGCAGATCACCATTGGTTCTGACGTCCATTATCTGTGCCATGGTTACGAGAACATCACGGCAACGACGGAGAACGGCGATACCGTAACGTTTTCAGCCTGTGCGATAGACATTGCGCTGCCGGCGCGCAATGCGGACGGCACGCAGGACCTCAAATTTGCCTTGTGCAATATCGATGGTGTTGTGTCCACGGCGATCCGCAATGCGCTGGCTAACCGTCTGTCTGCATTGCTGACGTACCGGCGTTATATTTCCACGGATTTAGCGGCCCCTGCGGAAGTGCCGTATACGCTGAAAATCAAGTCTGGTTACTGGACGGCGACAGAGGCGCAGATTACCGCGGGTTATATGAATATCCTTGATACCGCCTGGCCGCGTTACCGCTACACGCTCCCTGTCTTCCCAGGACTGCGTTATATCAGCTAAGGAATCCCAATGTTCAACCCTGATAAATACCGTTCTGTTAAATGGCAGAAGGGCGGGCGCGTATATCCGCAGCTCGACTGTTTCGGCATTGTAAATGAGATACGTCGCGACCTGGGGCTACCTGAATGGCCGGATTTTGCAGGTGTGACCAAAGACGGCGGGGGCCTCGACCGGGAAGCGAGAAAGCTGATGCTTTCGCTGAAACGTTGTGAACCCTGTGAAGGTGCCGGAGTGGCTTGCTATTCGGGCTCAACAGTTTCCCACGTAGGGATCGTGGTCAGTATCGATGGTCTGCTGCATGTGGCGGAATGTAATCCCGGTACCAACGTCACTTTCTTGCCGCTGTCACGGTTTAAGCGGCGATTTGTCAAAGTGGAGTTCTGGCAATGACCATTCGTTTTTACCCGTCCCGGCTTCCCGGTGAACCACTCGAAACGCATGAGCATGGTGTAACCAGTATTCGCAGCTGGCTGGTGGCAAATGTTGAAGGCTACGAGGATCGGGATGTCCCACCGCTGACCGTTGAGGTTGAGGGGCAGTCAATTCCGCCAGGCGAATGGGCTATTTTCGTGATCCACCCTGATAGTGATGTCCGGCTTTATCCGGTGCCTTTCGGGCTGGAGGCCGCCACAATCGCGTGGATCGGCGTCGGTATCTCCGTTGCCGCTGCAGCCTATTCGTACTTTATGATGAGCAACATCGATACGGGCGGCTATACCTCATCCACAGGGCGGAGTCTCGACCTGAACCCGGCAAAGGCGAATACCGCAAAACTCGGTGATGCCATTCGTGAGGTATTTGGCCGGGTGCGTATCTACCCTGATTATGTGGTGCAGCCGGTTACCCGGTTTGATGCCGCCGATCCTACGAAAATGCGCGTCCAGATGCTGCTGTGTCTCGGTGTCGGTGATCTGATTTATACCAATGGCGATATCAGGGTTGGCAGTACGCCAGCTTCAACGCTACCGGGATTCAGCAGCACCCATTACCCGCCAGGCGCGGACGTTTCCGGTGATGAGCGCAGCGAAAACTGGGTCAACTCCACCGAAGTTGGCGGGACGTCATCCGGCACCGGGCTGGATATGGCCCAGACGTCGCCGGACGCAGACGACATTATCGCAGACAGCATGACCGTCTCCGGATCGAGCGTGACGTTTACCGGGCTGGATACGGATGATGATGACGATAATGACGAGAACGATAACGCACTGCCGCCCAGCTGGGTCGCTGGCGCCGTGGTCGAACTTAAAGCCCCGGCGAACTACCAGATCACCACGGCGGCTGGATACAGCGTTATCGCAAGCCCGCTGCTGACGGAGATCGCGCCGGTAGTAGGTATGCCGGTGACGCTGGGGTTTAACTCTGTCGATTACGATCTGTTTATCGCGTCATATACCCCCGGTCAGGCTGCAGTGCCCGGCACCGGGGGGAGTGCGGCAAAAGTCCAGGCCAGTGCGGCCCCGACCACCTACGATTTTTCGACCAGCTCCAGCACGTTCACGATCACCTGGCAGGGGGTTACCTACCCGGTGTCGCTGGTGGCTAACTACGTCTCGATGTCGGGACTGCTGGCGGCCATCACCGAGGGACTCACCGGCTCCGGCCTGGTTGCGCAGGACAACGGCGGCACCGTACTGATAACCGAGTCGGCCAGTCCGTTCGCGGGTGGGGAGATCACGTCCTCTTCGCTGCCTGCAGCTGTTTTCGGTGATGCCCCGGTTTACATCTCCGGCACGGCATCAACCGGCGGCAGCCCGGCGGTAACGGCGAATGTGACGCTTGCCTATAACAGCGCCACGGGAACGGGCTTTTCCGGCATGCCGGAGGGGGTGCAACGGCTTTCACTTGCTCACCGCGGGAATGAGTACCGCATTGTCTCTACCGACGGCACGACGGCGGCGGTGGCGCGCCTGGTTAATGGTGCCGTTGATGAGTCATGGCCGGGATTCACCGCCCGGACGATGATTGACTATGAGGCCACTGGTCTTAACGACACGCTGAGCTGGCTTGGGCCGTTCCTGGTTTGCCCTGAAAATGAGACCGTCGATATGTTCGAGGTGAATTTCTCCTTCCCGAACGGCATCTGTGGCTTTGACAGTAAGGGCAAAAAACGGATCCGCCACGTGGAGTGGGAGATACAGTATCGCGTCTACGGTTCCGGATCGGGGTGGGTGAGTCACCAGGGCGAGTATGCGCTGAAAAACGTCAACGGGTTAGGTTTCACTGAGCGGATCACCCTCAGCTCTCCGGGGCTGGTAGAGGTTCGCTGCCGTCGGCGCAATGAGCAGGGCTCAAACAACGCGCGAGACAGTATGTACTGGCAGGCACTGCGCGGGCGACTGCTGACGCGCCCTTCATCCTATCCCGGCGTGTCGCTGATGGCGGTGACCGTTGAGACGGGCGGGAAGCTGGCGGCGCAGTCGGACCGCCGCGTAAACGTTGTGGCCACGCGGGCCTACGACTCAGGAACGGCCAGAACCATTTCGGGAGCGCTGCTGCATGTAGGGAACTCATTGGGCCTGGAGATGGATGTCGACACCATCAACGCGCTGGAGTACGCGTACTGGACGCCACGGGGCGAGTATTTCGATTTCGCCACGGGCGACAGTATCTCAGCGCTGGAAATGCTGCAGAAGATAGCCAATGCCGGGAAGTCACGTTTTCTGCTGAGTGATGGCCTGGCGACGGTCAACCGTGAGGGGATTAAGCCCTGGACTGGCGTGATCACTCCGCATGAGATGGTGGAGGAGCTGCAGAGCGGATTTACCGTACCGTCCGACGATGATTTTGATGGCGTCGACGTGACATACATCAACGGGACTACCTGGGCAGAGGAGACCGTTAAATGCCGGACGCCTGATAATCCCACGCCGGTGAAAATCGAGAACTACAAACTCGATGGGGTACTGAATCAGGATCACGCCTACCAAATCGGGATGCGCCGCCTGATGAAATACCTGCAGCAGCGGGTGACGTTCCAGACCACTACCGAGCTGGACGCGCTGTGCTACAACACGGGCGATCGCATAGTGCTCACGGATGATATTCCGGGTAACAACACGATTTCCTGTCTGGTGGAGGCGATGACAACGGCTGGTGGCGTGACAACGTTCACCGTTACGGAGCCGCTGGACTGGTCTTTCGAAAATCCCCGCGCGCTGATCCGCTATCAGGATGGTTCTGCATCCGGGCTGATGGTGGCGAGCAGGGTAGGCGATTTTCAGCTGTCAGTCCCGCACCTGAGCGCGTTTGATGACCCGATGAAGGTTGACCTGTCGTCGGCAACCATCGAGCCGATCCGCCTGGTGTTCTGCGGCTCAACGCGCCACGTCTACGACGCCATTGTAGAGGAGATCGCCCCGCAGTCTGACGGAACATGCCAGGTCACCGCTAAAGAATATCTCGAATCGTTCTACCAGTACGACGACGCCACATACCCCGGCGACGCTGCTTAATACCAAAAAAATCCCTTTCAACTTTTCTTTCGCTCAAACCCTCGTTTGGGCGAACGCCTTTTTGGAGCAAAAAACATGGCCGAACTTAACCCGCCTTTGGGAACGACGACGCCTGAAATATTCATGGACAACGTTAAGCGCGCTGACGAACTGGTGAACGGTCCGGCCGGAACGGTTAACGACCGCGCAGGCGAACCGCTCGATACCTGGCGCCAGATGATGGCTAAGAATGACGAAGTTCGGCAAAACATCATCCCGCTCAGCAAGCAATACCAGACGCTGGCAGCGGCCCAGGCGGATATCGCGAATATTCCGGTAGGATCGACCACGTATTACCGCAGCCCGGATGACAGCGCGCTCGCAATCGAGGTGATGAACGTTGGCGGGACTCTGACCGCAACCGGGCGAAAAATGCCTTCGTATGACCTGGTGGCGGCCATCAGCCAGGCGGTAACGGCGGAGGTCATGGCCCGAACAGGTCTGATATTCAGCAGCGATGACCAGACCATGCTCTCTTTATGCGATGAATGGGGATATGAAGCCGGGCGGATCACTGAGAATAGTTTCGAAACGAGAAAACTCAGACTGATCCAGTCAGAGACAGGTCCGCTACTGACGCTGGTTGATGATTTCGGTTATGCGGTGAATCTGTTTTCCGAAAGAGGCGCGCTGGTTGCCGGAAATAATGAGTTGTCAGATTCAGAGTCGCTTATTTCCTTCCCTGATGAATTCGGGAACGAGCTGATTCTGGTTGATAAGCAGGGGCGGCTGTATGCCGGGGATAACATCATATTTGACGCGCCGGACTGGGCACGCTGTACCGTTGACCCCTTCGGGTATGTTATCGAAGGCGTGAAATTAAATGGTGATGTGGTCAGCAAGAATGGAGGCGGCGGTAGCGTCGAACCTGTGCCCTCTGTACTGGAGAGCAGCGCAGCAGCGCACTGGCTGTTTGGCTATGAGTCCACGTCGTATACAAGCCGTGTGGGGTATAAAACGCTGACACCGCAGGCCGCGCCGGAATTCAATAACAATTACATTTCGATCTCCGCCTGGGGCGGCGCGCTGATGACCGATATCCCCGATGCCGGGGAATACACTGTCTGCGCGGTGGTCAGGGTACCTGAACAGGCCCCGTTAACCGACTGCGTGGTGATTTACGGCACACAGAACGGGTATTCACTTCGGGATGACGACGACACCTACACCGGCAATCAGCTGTCGATGTTTTCCGACAGGGATGATCGGCGATGGCTGCGTGTGAAAAATTCCGGTTACCGGGGAACGTCCCGGCATTATCCGACACTACAGCCGCCTGTCGGCCAGTGGCTGTTCATTTCACATGTGGTGAAACTTGAGGGCAGCGGACTGCGTTACCAGGCAATCAGCGTGGGTGGCGAAGAATATCAGATGCTGCGCGAGGCCGATGCAGATCGCCTGATTCTTTCCGGCCGCAACATCGCCATTGGCAACGGGTGGTGTGATAACGCCATGTTCAAAACCAAAAATCTCGACATCGCTGAATTCATCTACTTCGACCATTCACTTTCTGCGCAACAGGTCCAGGCCGTTTATCACAATTCCCGCCAGCGTATGGCTGAGCGCGCACTTAACTTACAGTAAAGGAGTCTCCCTATGGGCACAGCAATTATGGCCGCTGGCACTGATGCATCAGCGTACGCAAATAATTATCTTCCGCCGGTCACTGGCCCGCTAGCCTGGGCCAATCTGGAAAGCGATCTGCTGCCGGCAGGTCGGCGCCTTAAAAACTTCGGTAGCCTCGGAGGTACCTTTGCGCTGTCCGGTATTGCTCAGCTGGTAGCAAAAGGTGTTGCAGCGGCAGCGGGTACGGAAAGCCGTCTGACTCTGGGTACCTTTACGCCGGATGCTTACACCTTCATCGTGCTGGTCGACGTGGGCCCGGATGCAGGGATACTGCGTCACCGCAATATTCGTATCAGCACGAATGCCAGCAAAAAGCTTCAGCGCGTCATGGATGCCGGTACAAGCGTTTCGGATATCACTGCGCCTGCAACGGGCGCGTTCGCCGTATTCCTGTGTGGTGACAGCACCGGGCATGCGTTTGGTATTGTGACGGCTTCAGGTATTCAGAAATCCACCTCCACGGCGGTGAACAGCGGGACGACTGCCACCTGGATGGGAGGGACCAATCAGGCAGGCCTGGCAGCAGCATGGGCAGGCTATGGTTCGGCTTTCTATGACCGAAAGCTCAGTGACAGTGAAATGGAACGGGTGGCAGAACGCCTTATTAAACGGGCGCGTTATCTGGGAGTAACGGTGAATGGCTGATTTGTCGATTTCGGTTATTTCAGACCAGGCATCTGAGAGCAATCAGGCGGGGTGGTGGCATCCCCTTGACAGCTTTCAGGGAGTGGAATGTTACGGGCTGTGTAAAGAGTACGGTACCGCCGGTTATCATCAGGTCGAAATCGTTCGCCGTGATGCCGATGGTACCCTCACGCGGGGAATGTGTAAGAACGTCGACGGGACGGTCGCGGAATTTAACAATGACGTGGGCCATAATCAGCCATCTGTGGTTGTGGACGGTGCGGGATATATCCACGTGTTTACGTCGATGCACGTTAACCTGCTGCGGTACTTTCGCAGCGCGCGCCCTGGCGACGTGTCGCAAATGGTGGATGCGACCCTGGACTTTCCGGATGTGGACTGGGTCTGGACGTACCCGATCACCGGCAGAGGTCCAGATGGTGATGTGTATTGTCTGATGCGGGTCGCCAGCCGGAGCACCACCGGGGAAAATAAACGCGGGGGTATCCTTTACCGCTTTGACGTCGGCACGCTGCGATGGACCCGTTATGCGCATGTGGCTGAAACAGCCAACCGCGCTATTTACCCGGATGATATAGCCATTAACGAGGACGGCGTCCATCTTCTGTTTCAGTGGTCGGCCTACCCGTCTTCTGCCGTCCGCCATGTCGGGGAATATGGCGTCATTGGTACCGATGGACTGATGAGAACGATAAATAACACGCCCCTGCCAATGCCGGTAACGCAGGGACAGCTGGCGTATAAGCCATTGCAGCCGGGTGAAAACCCGGCGATAAGTGACGGGCTGAAAATGGGGATTCAGTCTGCGAAATTTGCGTTTGATGGCGAGGGGTTGTCGCATATCACTTACCGTTTCAGAACCGTGGATGATCCTTCCGGGACCTGGTTCAGTAAGTTCGGGGTATACGTTGCGACATGGGCTGGGTCTGCGTGGAGCGAACAGCAGATCGCGTATGTCCCGCCGGAGAGGGGAAACACTTCCGCAGCACTGGCGGCAACCGTTCAGGGGGGCAAGCGGAGGGTGTATTTTTCGGTGGAATACACGTCTTCCGGGAATACTGTCGCTGTCATTGTCCTGGCGGAAAATGCAGGTTCTGGATGGGTCTACTCGGTACTCGGCAACAGCGCTCCCACACTTCTGCGCCTGGGTGCTGCACCAGGAAACGGCGGTGACGTGCTTTACGTCTCGGCACCGTTTGAGGCTAAGGTGTATCGCTATTTTGTGCCGGAAGATTATTCCCCGGCTCAGCAATTCACGAGTTTTGATGTACTGCTGTCGACTCTGGTGTAATTAAAATCATCCCCCGGCAGTCTCCGGGGGTATGGTTAACTAAACCTTCCCGACACAGCCGCCATCTCCTCCGCAATGACCTGCAGCGCTGTTTTGCTGACCAGAGTCAGATCGTCAATTCGCGCACGGTAAAAGCGACCTGCAAAGGGTGTGGTATCCGCCAGGTTTGAACCAATGCCATTCAGGTTGATAGTCGCCGTCGGATAGGCAATTTTCCCCGTCCAGACGCCCTCATAAGCAAGGACCCCATCCAGATAAACCAGCCCCTTTTGCTGCGTGCCATCAGCCGACTCCTGATAGCGGACGCTCAGGCAGTGCAGATTGCCGTCGGCCAGACTGCCGATGTAATCCTTAATGCTGTAGTTAATGCCACGCACGCACACCGTCAGCGCCGTGATCACCCCAGCCGTGATGGTAGGATAGACCTGAATCAGCCGGTTAGCGGTAGTGGCGTAACTGGTTGCCCCAATCCCCACCCAGACATTACTGAAACCATCAGCGCCAGCATTCGCCGGATCGATTTTCAGCCAGAACGTATGCATGTAGTCTTTCATGGCCGCTGTCGGAATAAACCCCGCAGGCAGGCGCAGGTACTGGCGCGACGTTTTATCGAAAACCAGCCCACCGGAAGTGCTGTCAAAGTTCAGAGCTACCGAACCCACGCTGGCCGGGTCATCCAGAAAGCACAGATTTTTGAGCTGGGCACCGGGAGCCAGGTTATTCGCCCCTCCTGCCCAGTTATGTTTCACATCGATCATTCCCAGCGTACCGGCATTGATGGACGGGAAATAATATAATTTTGACCCGGTGTCGTTCACCCAGTCGGTGCTCTGTTCGACCTTACCCATTATTTAACCCATCCTTTATGTTTGAGAAACTGGCAAACGAAATTTGCGTTGACTTCTGCCCCGACGTACAGCGCGCCACTCATCAGCGTCTGTGACGGATGCAGCGTGTCGTATTTCAGGGAAGCAGGTGTGGTGTCGTCGGCGATATTCTGCACATCGGTTGCATTCGCCGGGTTGTAGTGGTTTTTGAAGTTCTGCAGCAGATCAACGCCATCAATTTCACAGTAGTACTCCGGAAAGGCCGCTTTCAGCCCTGCGTTTATGGCATGGATACGCTGATAGCCAGCAGAACCGCGAGTTTCATCACCGCGGGTAAACTGAGGGCAGATACACGGCAGCGCACCAAGCGGCTTCAGGTAACTGACGATACTTTTGACGTTATTCTCCACTTCGCTGACGCTGGTTGTGTTGTTACGCCCGCAGGTCAGGATCAGAATGGCCTCATCGTGCTCAGGATACAGTACGCTAGCAGGGCGATTCTTCTTCCACGTCATGAGCGCCCTGGCGGAAATGGAGCGAGATCTGATAGTGGAGAGGACACGCGCTGGACTGGCGGTAGCAAGAGAGCAGGGGCGTATCGGCGGATGTAGCCGGGTAATGACCCCTGATGTTGTCGATTGGGCAAGCCGAATGCTGGAGAGCAGTGTTAACCGATAATAGGTCTCCAAGGTGATCGACGGATGTGTGAGGACTATTTATAAATATTTCCCGGTCACCAGTAAAAATCATTGTGTTGTGTCGGTGTGGTTGATCGATAGACGATACCTGTATTGATCTGTATTCGAGATGAAACTACTGTGTGTGCAACCAGTATTGACTAGGGGGCTACCATGCTCCTTTATTCAAATTGATGAGATTATTACGAAAAGAAATACCATCCTGAGCCAATACATCGTGCACGTGCAAGGGAGTGATTTTTAATTTGGTGTTGAAGTAGCATATGACATAAATTTTTATCTTATAATCGTTTATTTTGGTGAGTTATGCGTAAGTTTTGCTTACGCATAATTATTATCAGTGTATTTATTTTCTGATTATCTAACTAGCAATGAAATATAATTTAGATTAATATGTTATTTTGCTTCTTAATAGATAAAATAATTCTGCGTAGTTCACACCAGATTCAAGCCCCCTAAAGGATGCTAATCTCCTTACTGCATCCAATGATATCAGTGAGTTCTCTACATTTGACATTTGAGACTCATGCTTACCAAGTATTGATATCTTTCTCTCAAGATGTTTACTTATATCTACATAAATAGATCCAGATGATTGACTCCATGATCCTGAATCCCCCCAGCCAGCAGGTGGATACTCATATGCTATTACAGACTTGGGTGAATCAGCATTTTTTGTGGTCCTGGTGGCTGCGATTGAGCATTCATAAACCCATTTATGCTCCTGATGGAATGAAGGTACAGGGATGAAAATAATATCTGGTTTTATATTTTCAATAAGTAAGTCAATCGCATTTACACATCTACTTTTACTGGATGAACACAAATCAAAGTCCTCATTATCATTAATTTTATTTATGATATGAAGAGTCGCCCCGGCTTCGAGCATGGCGTTTGTAAGTTCTTTTTTTCTCGTTTCACTGCTAACATAGATACCATTTCTCACATGCCACTCACCTTTAATTGTTACTACAGCAATGTGAACTTCTATATCATTTTCTACCGCTCTTGACATTGCTCCTCCGCAGCCTAGCTCAGCATCATCTGCGTGCGGGCTTATAATTAACCATTTTTTTGATGTGAAGAAATCAATCATTTAATTAACCCCGCTCATTTTAAATACCACTGCCGGTGTTTTTAATAAAATAAATAGATCGAAATATAAACATCCTTTTTTATAATAAAGAATATCCATTGCAACTCTTCGCTTGTATTTTACCTCATCCCTGCCAGAAACTTGCCATATCCCAGTTATACCCGGCGTGGACTTTTTATAATACTCAATTTTTTTTCCGTACTTATCTGCTTCATATTGAGATATAGGCCTTGGGCCAACAAGTGACATGTTTCCAAATAAAACATTAAATAGTTGAGGTAATTCATCTATGCTCGTTTTTCTTATCCATTTTCCAAATTTAGTTACACGTGGGTCATTCTTCATGTGGCCCTTAGCATGTAATTCTTTCAATATATTATTTTGTATCTCTATTGGCAAGGTTGATATGTCTTTCATTGATGTAAATTTATAACAATTAAACATGCATCCATTTAGCCCGATTCTTTTACTCCTATAAATAGGAGGGTGTCCACTTAATGAAATAATTATTGCAACACCAATTAAGACAGGTGAAACCATTAGTATCAGAAGTAGTGATGCACACAAATCGAAAATCCTTTTGCTTTTCATGAATCCCCCGTGCAATTATATAATGATTCAATATGTTACAAATAAACACATTTATACAATAGTTCTATAAGGCAAATAGATCAATGGTCGAGTAAATGGATTCATGATTTAATCATTTAATGCATTGATAATTATGGGGAAAATTAGGTTTTGGTAATCCCGGCTGATGTGGGAAGGGGGTATTGAGCGAAGTTGCAGAATGCTGGAGAACGGCGCTACCCGGCAGCAGGTGGCTGATGTGACAGGCGTGGACGTGAAAACAATCTACAAGTACCTCCCGGCGACTTGAAGACAAAGATTTCACTACTTTTCCTGATATGTTACGTTTGGCTTGATCAATTCATTCAGCTTTGAAAACAGTTTGGTTTGTTTGTGATGAGTAAGAAAATAATAAGTTTTAGAGATTTTCTAACTATTAACCATAACCTTATGCACATGTCCGATACATGGGCTGATTTGTGGGCGTTGATTTTTTACACACGTTTAAGTGCGGGAAGGCTGCTGTCACTCCGTTACGATGACATTGATGGTTGTTCGATAATGATACGGGAACCGGGACATCTGAAGGCGCTACGTGTTGAATCAACCCCTCCAGTGGAGGGGATCATTGCTCGTAGAAGAGAACGCTATCCAGAAGATGTTTTTTTATTTCAGAGCCATTCTAACCGTGTGAAGTACCAACGCCGGCCGGTCACTATAATTGCTTTCAACGCCGCTTTACGTCGCGCCGCTAGATCATTACCAGACGTTAACGTAAGCAGTAGTAGCGCGAGAAACATACCGGACTAACCGCCTGTCCAGTCGCGTGTGGCCGATGTGACAGGCGTGGGGGTGAAGACTATTTACAAATATTTGCCAGTACAATACGGCGATAAAAAATCCCCTTGAGCAGGCACACTCAAGGGGAAAATACTACATAACATCATTGCTGTGTGCGTCTTCGCACACCCCTATCTTCTAAGAAGGCGCCCAAAGCTTCCAGATATTTCTGGTCTGAGCAGTTAAAACATTGGGTCGGTAGCCGATGTAATAGGAGGGGGTGAAGACGATTTATAAATATTTTCCAGCCGGTTAAGTTTGCTCACCTGCGAACCGTATGCAAGAGATCGCAGGTGAGCAATTTGCTATGAATGCATTGCCATAGCTGAAAAATTTTAACCTCGCATTGTTCGCAAAACCATCAAAGAGCTAAGGCCTGAAAACACTTTAAGACTTACCTCACTCGTTACATCAATGTGTTACGGCAATGACATAAATTGATAGCCAGAACCTATATTGATCTGTCGCTCTGCTAAAACTACTGTATATAAAAACAGTGTTAATCTGAGCGAGTCAATTATGCAGTTTTATACGCCCGTTGAGTTACGTGAGATCATGCTGATCCCGTTGTACAGTGACCTTGTGCAATGTGGTTTTCCAAGCCCTGCACAGGATTACGTTGAGCAACGTATCGATCTGAACGAGTTGCTCGTTAACCACCCCAGTGCGACGTATTTTGTCAAAGCCGCCGGCGACAGCATGAAGGATGCCGGCATAGGGGAAGGTGATCTTCTTGTTGTGGATAGCTCAAGGACAGCAGTTCATGGCGATATCGTTATCGCTGCAGTGGATGGGGAATTCACCGTTAAGAAGCTGCAACTGCATCCGCGGGTTCAGCTTAACCCAATGAACCCTGCATATTCGCCGATAGTCGTTGGTAGCGAGGATACTCTCGATGTGTTCGGGGTCGTAACTTACATCATCAAATCGGCTGGCTGAGATGTTTGCTCTTTGCGATGTGAACTCATTTTACGCATCGTGCGAGACCGTATTTCGTCCTGACCTGAAAGGGCGTCCGGTGGTCGTACTGTCAAACAACGACGGCTGTGTGATCGCCCGTTCACCAGAGGCGAAGCCCTTCGTCAAAATGGGTGAGCCGTACTTCAAACAAAAGGACATGTTTCGCCGGCACGGTATTATCGCGTTTAGCAGCAACTATGAGCTTTATGCCGATATGTCCAACCGAGTGATGACAACGCTGGAGGAACTCTCTCCACGCTGCGAAATTTACAGTATTGATGAGGCATTTTGCGACCTGACAGGAGTTCGGAATTGTCGCGATCTTACCGACTTTGGCAGGGAAATTCGCGAGACGGTTCTGCGCAGGACGCACCTCACGGTCGGTGTCGGCATAGCCCAGACTAAAACCCTGGCAAAGCTGGCCAATCACGCGGCGAAACAGTGGCAGCGGCAGACCGGAGGAGTGGTGGATCTGTCTAATCTGGAAAGACAGAGGAAGTTGATGGCTTTGCTTCCGGTGGATGAGGTCTGGGGAGTCGGGCGCCGCATCAGTAAAAAACTGGAGGCAATGGGCATTAAAACAGTGCTTCAACTGGCTGATACCGATATCCGTTTTATCCGGAAGCATTTTAATGTGGTTCTGGAGCGAACTGTGCGGGAGCTGCGAGGCGAAACATGCCTCGGGCTGGAGGAGTTCGCACCGGTAAAGCAGGAGATTGTCTGTAGTCGCAGCTTTGGGCAGCGGATTTCCACCTACGAAGAGATGCGCCAGGCGATATGCTTATACGCATCCCGTGCAGCGGAGAAACTACGTGGCGAGCATCAATATTGTCGGTTCATCTCAGCGTTCGTCAAAACCAGCCCCTTTGCGCTTAACGAGCCATACTACGGAAACAGCGCATCAGTAAAGCTGCTAACTCCAACCCAGGACTGCAGGGACATAATCACCGCGGCGACGAAATGCCTCGATGTAATCTGGCGAGACGGACATCGCTACCAAAAAGCAGGGGTGATGCTTGGGGATTTCTATAGTCAGGGCGTAGCGCAACTCAACCTGTTTGATGACAACGCACCACGAAAGAACAGTGAAAAGCTCATGGAAGTACTCGATCATCTCAATGCGAAAGACGGAAGGGGAACTCTGTATTTTGCAGGGCAGGGGATCCAAACTGCCTGGCAGATGAAGCGGGAAATGCTTTCGCCTCGCTATACTACGAGGTTCTGTGATCTGCTCAAAGTCAGGTGATTCAGCCATTAACATTAGTGATTGTGCTACTACAGTCCGCTTAGAGCGAAGAGCGGATATTCAGACCGACTGATAGCTGATTTTGAGTTGCCAAAAAGAGCGCTCCTATTCAGTACAAAAAAGATGGTAATGTTTCATAAAATCTCTTAGGCCTTGCAGGAATGGTTTTGAAATGAATGGATCTTGTTTGTGTGGAACAATTGAATTTGAACTTACTCATAAACCAGCAGTGTTTTATCGTTGTCATTGCTCGCTATGCAGAAAGCAGAGCGGCGTGGGTTACAATCTCGCCACACTAGTCAAAGACAGTGAGTTTCGCTGGATTAAAGGGGAAAACTGCATTGCTTCATGGTCTAAGCCAACGGGGTACCGTACAGATTTTTGCAATGTATGTGGCTCAACTGTGCCTAACAGTCTGCGAGACGTACCATATGTCTGGGTTCCTGTCGGTTTAATTGACGAACGTCTTGAAATGGAATGTGCAGGAGACTTCTGCACTGATGATGCAATGCCCTGGGATGAAACCCGCTCACCTAGTTGTCACGCTGGACCTGTCAAGTCGCTAGCCTCGCTTTTAAAGTACCTGAAACTCAATTCCTGAGCGTCAGCATTTGGCACATTGCGGACGTTATGAATTTATAGCCGCTCAATAATTAGTTCTGGCCCTTGGTTTTTCACGTCTCCCATAGCACGCGAGACCGGGTGCAAGAAGAAATGCTCAGCGGGCACTACTCCGCCTCCGGTAGTCTCAACTGCCGGCAACCCGGGGACATCCTGCCTCATCTATTCTCGCGCTGCTACGGTTCCACGGCTAGCGGGCATAGGTAGTAAAAGTCAATCAGACGTTTATTGATCTCAAATTCAACGTCTGTAAAACGCCTTAAAATTCATCACCACTTTCTGCTGTTACTAAATCTCCACAGGATCCGGCCAGCTTACAAATGGTAAGCCGTCATCTGAGTAGCCAGAAAAAAGGGGGCCCTGGAAGTAAGCGATACCTGCGGACTCCAGCCACATCCATTCTTCAGCTTTTTCGATTCCTGTAGCACATATTCTTATCTCGAGAGTATCACAGCAATTGATTATGCTTTGAACTACGGCTTGTTTCGCGCCATCCCTGTGAATATTTCTTATGAGCTCACTGGTATAAAAATCCTGCTTGTCGTGGTGGTTTCAAGGCGAGTCACTGCTCGTGCCTAAGACATCTACAGCTTGGTTTAGGTAAAACGGGGAAAATCGTTGTTTATAAGAATCAGATACCAAATAATACATTTTCGCTTAAACCAAAAAAATGGAACGCAGATATACATAAAGCATCACCCATGGCTTAGATGCGATCCGGACATGTAGCCGATACTTTAACAGACAGAGAGCCGGTATAAGTCAGACTCTCTGTCCTCTCTTTTAAAATCATCGCGCGAAATTCAATTCACTTCGGCGAACATGATGCCATCCTTCCCGTTGTTCTTCACTGAATATAATGCGTTATCCACTGCTTTTATTACATCCCCCACGGAATATGTCCCAGACGTAAGGAGCGTACCACCAACACTCAAGGTGATCGTCCTCGGTATGTTATATTTATTGCCTTTGGCGGTTTCAATTTTTACGTTATTGCGTAACATATTCGAAAATTCAATTGCATCTTTTAAACTGCTTTTTTTTACAATAATACCAAACTCTTCACCACCGATTCTTGCAAAGATATCATTCGGGCCGATGTATTGACCAATAATATCCACCACGGCGAGTAGTGTGCTATCCCCGGTAGGATGACCCCATGTGTCATTAATGCTTTTAAAATCATCTAGATCGATCACCATTACACAGATATTCTGGCAAGTAGATTTCAATATCTCTTCCAATCTGGTAAAGAAGAATCGTCGGTTATGAATGTTTGTCATCGGGTCACGGATGGCGAGGTGATTGGCAATCTTTAATTTGACAAAGACACAGTTCATTAGGGTGCCAATTACAAATAGTTTACTTAACACTTCAATCGCTCGGCTTAAATACCAGATCGATAGGTTATATTTATCTAATAAAAGTAAGAATGTATTATACATAATTGCCGACAGACAAATAACTAACATACCATTCCAGATATCAGAAGATAACTTCGTCACCTTTACTATAAAGTATGACGTTAGAGACCATAAAATGATCAATGCATTGATATACTGTATGTTCCATATGGCTTTTTTATCACCGCTCAAATAGTTTGTTAGCATGAAAGTGTATGTCGCATTATGGCTACTCAGGTTATGAGCAATAATCGGCATGATAAATGTTGGGAAAAGACAATAAACCATGATTTTGATTTTTCTACAACCATTCAGGATTTGGGATTGTTCTAGTTTATAACTGTAAATGGCCAGTATGAGTAAAATAATGAAACTCATTTGTCGGAAAAGATAAAATATTGCCGTGTCATTGGCTTTGATTTGTAATTCTAGTGCATCATTCACCGGCTTTTGAATGATGATAATGGTTTCGGCAAAGTAGACTAAACAGCCAAAAAATGTCAGGCTTAGCACGAATTTTGAAAACTCAATGCGGTTAGACATATAGTCCATCTGTAAAAACATAAAAGCAGTGATGTTTATAAAAAAGAGGGCTATAACAACAATTAAATAAGAGGATAGCGGAATGTTCATTTCATTCACCTCCATATATATAATAGTGTTGGAGGCGATAAGAAACAGACTAATTACTATGACTAACGACACAACCGGGTTTAATTTATATTTCATTTCCATAAATATAAGGTGAGTTAAATCCATTAAACTTATATTTGCAATGATGCATTTCGATTATTATAAAATACATGCATATCTGCAACTTTTTTTTACTTTTATTATATCCTATTGAAAAAGAAGAGTTTTATCATTATGTTCGTAAGGTTTTTTAATAGGTGGTATTTTTTATTTGAAAGAAATGTTTTCTTGTTTTTAATGTATTTTATGTGTTGTGTTTTATTGTTAGAGACCGACAAGGAATGTAAAGAAACTGTTTCCCCTCGAAGGGGGGCTTGTTTAATCTCAAATTGATTTAGTATTTTTCTGGGAAAATTAATCAAATGAATATGACAGATATTTAAAAGAAAAACATCTTGGAGTCGGCAACTGGAAAATGGGGAGAGCCCGACCTTTGCTACCAAACTGGTTACTCTTATCGAAGAGGGGATTAAAACCTCCACATGTGGCTCTTTTGCTTCTGATCAACAGGATGTGTCAGCCCTGAAGGTAGCAGGCTGCACCATCATACGGGATGGTGAGCATAAACCGGTGCGCATAATGAGGATGGTACGTTTCTGCGATGTGACTACCTTATTTGCTCGAAAAGAGGGGGAGAGGGGGAGAGGGGGAGAGGGGATTTAAGCCTTAAACGTTGGCGCAGGGAACATCAACAATTTTACCAGGGAAGGTAATTTCTCTCATGATAAGCAGTGGATCACCCAAGAACTCGAAGTAGTTGAGGTGCTGTAAGGCGGATCAACCACGTTGTACGGACCGAGTGGTTCGGGGTCATAAGCGATATCCCGCTCGGCCTCTTCAGCCAAATAAGCCGGGTACTCTTAACGGGTATGTGATTGAGAAAAGCGTCCGTACATGGTTACCTCCAGTCTTCAGACTGAAAGTATAGAAGGTGTGGAGGAAACGTAGGAAGGGAACTCCGACAGCCATCTAACTGATGACTGTCGGAGATGACGTCAAAAACAATGTGTACAAAATTGTGTATTAAAATCAGGAAAATTGCGCAATTTAAAAATTTAACTCATTGTTTTTAATTGACAAAAATATTTATTTTGTAGGTGCTATCGTAGGGCATACCATTCCTTATGTTTCAGTGGGTTAGCCATGGCACCGAGAATATCGGAAATTACGTTGACAATAATCACCAGCGCGCCAATCACCATCACTCCGGCGGAGATCGCCGCGTAGTCCTGCTGGCGAATAGCGTTGATCAGCCAGCGGCCTAGTCCAGGCCAGCTGAACACCATCTCAGTGATCATCGCCAGGGTGAGCATGGTGGAAAACTGCAGGCCGAGACGCGGGATCACCGGCGGCAGGGCGTTGTGCAGCACATGGCGTAGTAGAATTTTGCGTCGCGACACGCCGCGGGTGGCGGCCGCTTTTACATAGTTAGTGTCATACACCTCGCTGGTGCTAATGCGCATCAGGCGGATCACTTCAGTGGTGGGGGCGACCGCCAGGGTCAATACCGGCAGCACCATATGCCGGGCGGCGCTGACGATCATCTCATGGCGCCACGGCGAGTCCGAAAGCCAGGCGTCGATCAGCGCGAAACCGGTGACATTTTTCACCTCATACAGCAGATCGAAGCGACCGGAGACCGGAAGCCAGCCGAGGGTCAGGGAAAAGAAGAGGGTCAGGAGCAGCGCCAGCCAGAAGACCGGGATCGAGAAACCGACCAGCGCAACGGCGCTGATCAGGGTATCGGGCCATTTATTGCGCATTACGCCGGCGATCATCCCCACCGGAATTCCTATCAGCAGGGCAAAGCCGAAGGCGAGGATGCACAGCTCCATGGTCGCCGGGAAAACCTCGCGCAACTGCTCAGAAATCAGCTGGCCGTTAATGCTGGAGACGCCGAAATCCCAGTGCAGCACCCCTTCAAACCAGAACAGCCACGCATTCCACAGGGAAGCGCCCTGCAGTGGGGCATGAGGGGTGAAATAGCTCAGGCTGAAACCGACAAAGGTCAGAAAAAAGAGGGTGATCAGCAGCAGCAGCAGGCGGCGCAGGGTAAAAATAATCATGGCTTTTTCACCTCTTCGGTATTTTCCCGCGATACGCCAGCGAACGAAGCGTTACCGAAAGGGCTGAGCACCAGGCCTTTCATATCATAGCGGTAGGCCTGCAGCCGCAGCGACGAGGCCAGCGGCAGGACCGGCAGTTCGCGGGCGAGGATCCGCTGCGCCTCTTTGTAAGCGTCCATCCGCGAGGAGAGCTGCTGCGAGAGCAGCGCTTTTTGCAGCACGTCGTCAAACTCCCGGTTACACCAGTGGGCAAAGTTGGTTTGCGAGGCGATGGCCGCGCAGCTCAGCAGCGGTCGGAAGAAACTGTCCGGATCGTTACTGTCCGTCGCCCAGCCGGAGAGCGTCAGGTCGTGGCTCATGTCCATCAGGCGCGCCTCCTGGAAACGTCCCTCTACCGGCACAATAATCACCTTAACGCCAATCTGCGCCATATCCGCCTGGATAAGCTCCGCCGTTTTCAGCGGGCTGGGATTCCACGCCTGCGAGCTGGTGGGCACCCACAGCTTGAGGGTCAGGTTTTCCAGCCCCAGGGCTTTCAGGCGGGCGCGGGCCTCCTGCGGATTATATTCGGTAATTTTAGCGTCATTATCGTAGGCCCACGAGGCCCGCGGCAGCATGGACGCCGCCGTCTCCGCGGTGCCATAGTAGATAGACTGCATCAGGCGCTGGTTGTTGATCGCCAGCGCCAGGGCATGGCGCACCTCAGGGTTATCCAGCGGCGGCTTGGCGGTGTTGAAGGCCAGCCAGGCGATGTTCATTCCCGGGCGCAGCGTCAGGCGCAGGCGCGGGTCGTCACGCAGGATCGTCAACTGGCTGGCGGCTGGCCAGGCCAGCACGTCGCATTCTCCGGTCAGCAGTTTCGACAGGCGGCCGGTGCCGCCGGAGCCAAGGTCGACCACCACCTGGGGCATCAAAGGTTTGCCGCGCCAGTAGCCGGGGTGGCGCTGCAGGCGAACATATTGTCCGGAGCGGTAATCGGATAGCTGGAACGGGCCGGTGCCAACCGGCTGGCGATCCAGTTGCTCCTGGCGGTCGTCCTGCGTTAAGCGGGCGGCATATTCGGCAGAGGTAATTGACGCATAGTGGGTGGCCAGATGCCAGAGGAACGAGGCGTCCGGCCGCTTGAGGCGAAACTCCACGGTCTGATTATCCAGCTTGCGGACGCTCTCCACGCTGTCAGCAAACTGCAGACTGTCGAAGTAGGGGAAGCTGCTGCCGTTGACGTTGTGCCACGGATGGTCGCGGTTAAAAATACGGCCAAAGGTAAAAATGACGTCATCGGCATTAAAGTCCCGCGTCGGGGTAAACCACGCCGTGCGTTGAAACGGGACGTGGCGGCGCAGGTGAAAGCGGTAGGTGGCGCCGTTATCGAGAACTTCCCAGCTCTCCGCCAGCTCGGGGACCAGCCGGTAGGTATAGGGATCGACGTCAAGCAGACGATCGTAGATCTGAGCGGCCAGCGTATCGACAATCAGGCCGCTGCTGACTTTCTGCGGGTTAAAGGTATTAACCTGGCCGCTGACGCAATAGACGAAACCGCTATCGCGGATATCGGCGCGGTCGGGGAGCGCAGGGGCGGCAAAAGCTGGCCCACACAGCAGGGAAACGGCTGCCAGGAGAGATGACAATTTCAGGCGCATATTTTCTGTTTGATTATAGAGCTGAACTCTATCTTATTAAGATTAATAGACATTCACCACCGCCTTCAACAAGCCTGAGGGATAATGCGGTTACCGGGTGCGTATAGTATTCAGTCAATTGATTAAAATAGTCGCGGAACCGAGTCTGTATAGTGAAACATGGTAACTTTTTATCGCCGATATCGCCAGTCAGCTCTGTTTGGCCGCGGTTGACCAAACGGCGACGACGTGCGGACGCTAGAGAATAGATTCAGTATAGCGGGGAGAAAGCCGATGACCCGACGGGCGACTAGCCGTACCCGTCGGGTGTGATACAGGGGGAGCGTGTTTCGATTATTGTGACAGTGTCACTTTGTGATAGTCCATGTTCTGCAGGTCCTCCAGCAGCCCGGGGCCAACCGGCTGCCACTGCAAGCGCTCGCGGGTCCATGCCGAGCTGGCGCGCAGGTCAAGGGCGGTAAACGGCGCAAACCAGCCGAACCAGGCGTCGACCTGCGAGTCATCCAGGTGGGTCAGCGGCAGGTTTAATCCGTGGGCAATTACCGCTGCAATATCGCGTAACGCGATCCCCTCTTCGGCCACCGCATGATAGCGCTCGCCGGCCGCGCCCTGAAGCAGCGCGCTGACATACAGACGTGCGACGTCATCGACATGGGCGGCTGACCAGCGGTTGCTTCCCTCGCCGCGCAGGGCTACCGCCCCGTTGGCGACCGCGCGTTCGATATAGCAGGTCAGCAGTCCCTGACGCACGGTGTCATGCACCTGCGGTAAGCGGACCACCCTGACATCCACTCCCGCCTCCAGCAACTGCTGGCCGGCGAGCTCTGAGGCGGTGCGCGGGCTGGGGTGCGCTGAGTTGAAGAACGACTCCCGGGCCGGGGCGCCGCTCCCGTCGTCGCCCATCAGCGTGCCGGAGGTGATCACCAGCGGCCGCGTGCTGCCTCGCAGCGCCTGGCCCAGGGCCAGGATCGCCTGGCGGTCTTTCTCGCAGTTAGCGGCAAAGCGGCTGAAGTCGTGGTCGAAGGCGGTATGGATCACCGCGTCGGCGTTCCCGACGCCAGCCAGCAGCGACTCCGGGGCATCCAGCGTGCCGCGATGCACCTCGGCACCGGCCGCCTTCAGGGCCTGTGCGGTGCTTTCGCTGCGCGCGAGGCCGATAACCTGATGGCCCGACGCCTGCAGCGCCGGAAGAATACGTGAGCCGATAAATCCGCTCGCGCCGGTAAGAAATATACGCATCATGGATCTCCTGAATGGGTTTCAGGCGTATCCTACCTGCGATGTCATACTATAAAAGTAGAGACATTATCGGGGTATAAATTCTAACAGGCAGAACCCACAGGCAGATGATGAACACTTCTGACAACCATGCTTTAGGCGATTTTCTCCGCGCCCGCCGCCAGCGTCTCGATCCGGCAACGTTTGGCTTCCCGGCGGGACGCCGGCGCACCCCGGGGCTGCGCCGCGAAGAGGTCGCGCAGCTCGCCAGCATCAGCCCGACCTGGTATACCTGGCTTGAACAGGGGCGCGGTGGGGCGCCTTCCCGCGAGGTGCTGGAGCGGATCGCCCGCGGTCTGCGGCTGACCACCCCGGAGCGCGAGCATCTGTTTATTCTCGCCTTTGGCCATCCGCCGCAGACGCGTCTGACGGTGACGGATGATATGACGCCGCGGCTGCAGCGGGTGCTTGACGCTTTCACCATTCCGGCGATTATCCGCACCGCCAGCTGGGACGTCATCGCCTGGAACGCGCCGGCGGCCAGGGTGCTGACCGACTACAGCCAACTGCCGCTGGCTGAGCGCAACGTGCTGCGCCGCCTGTTTACCCGGCCGGAGGCCCGCTGCATTCTGGAGGACTGGCAGAGGGTGGGGCAGCTTATCGTCAACGCCTTCCGCGCCGACGTCACGCGGATGGGCGCCACGAAAGAAACTGACCAGTTGATCGCGGAGCTCAGCCAGCAGAGCGTCGAGTTCGCCCGTTTCTGGCAAAGCCATGACGTCGCCGGCCACGGCGAGGGCTATAAGCGCATTAACCACCCGCAGATGGGGCCGCTCGAACTGGAATTTACCTCCTTTGCCGTGGAAGGCCGTCCCGATCTTTCCCTGCTGGTCTTTAATCCGGCAACGACGGAGAGCCAGCGGAAAATTCACGGTTTACTTCAGGGGCCTGTGGGCGACTGAGGCGTAAACTCGTACAGCGCCAGCGCATTGCTCTGCAGCGAGTCGATCCGCAGCCAATAGCCATCGAGCCTGGCTTCATCCACGCTGAGCGCCGGACGGGCCTGATGCATCAGCCACTGATAATCCTCGGCGTCAGGGCCGCTGCGGCTGCGAAAGGCGTCCACCAGCGGGAACAACGCGCCGTGGTGCTGATCGAACAGGTGCTGTTTGATGCGCCAGCTGCCATCCAGGCCCTGCAGCCGCACGCTGTAGGGCTGGCTGAAGCGCTGGATAAAGGCCGCTTCGCTGGAGAGCCAGGGATTGTAGACCACCGTATTGCGCAGCAGCAGCTGGTAGTGACCCTGGTGGTGGAGCAGCAGCAGGTTTTTATCGTGAACCAGGATCTCGCCGCGCAGCCGCCGCCAGAGCCAGAGTACCCAGTAAACCGGGCGCGGCAGGCCGTGCAGATAGTGCAGCGCCAGGCTGGAGGTATCGAGCTTGCCGTTGGCGCGAGCTTCGCCCTGGAGGCCTGAATTTAACCAGAAGCCCGCCAGCCAGACCTGGTCCGCCACCCCCAGCAGATTATCCATCAGCAGCGCGCCGCGAAAAAAGCGGCCGTTGGTATCCCGCGTATCGCCGGTCAGCGTATTCCAGGAGAGCAGCCACAGCGGCAGGTTGAGCTGACGCTGGCGCAGGGCGCTGTGGATCTGCCGCAGCTTGTGCAGCGGGTAATGTTCGCTGGAGGCCAGGCGGCTGCTGTCTGCCTGGGCCAGATCCAGCTGTTCGTTGGCATCTGCCTGGCAGGCGAGAAAATCCGCCTCTGCCAGCAGCGGCGAGTGGAACAGCGGATCGTTCCCGGGATCGCTGGGAGCAAAGCGGTGCCAGATCCCCAGCTGCGGCTGTGGCAGCAGGCGATGAAGAACCCCGCGCTGCTGCCGCCAGGCGGCCTGGCGCGCAGCTTCGCTGGCCTGCGGCGACCAGTGCCAGACAAAGCGCCAGCTGTTGAGCGTGGCTGGCGGAAAATGGTTGGCGGCGAGCTGCAGGAAGCGCTGCAGCAGGTCGCTGCGGGTGGTGACGCCGGTGTGCAGGATCACCTGCCAGCCCATCGCCGCCAGCCAGCTAAAAATCTGCTGCAGGTTGTACCAGCAGGCGTAGCCGGCCATCTGCGGATCGTCCCAGCCGGTGCCGAACAGCCGACTGCTGAGAAAGGGATCGTTGATATCGATGGCATACACCGGCAGGGCGTGGTGCAGCTGTTCGAGTTCCCGGCGCACATCTGCGCGCAGCAGATCGTCCAGTTCGCGCACGGTCACCACCATCCGGGTATGGCGCAGCGCTGCGGGGCGCGCTGGACGATCGCGCAGATTGATCTCCCGGGTCTGCGGTGGGTTGATCGGCAGGGGGGGACTTTCCCGGTCGCGTGGTTCCGGCTCATTGAGTCGCGCATACAGCCGGTCGGCCGCCACCGGCTGCCAGCGATCGGCCTGCGGCGGGCGCGGTCGGGCAAGCTCCAGAGGATGCTGTTCACGATACTGGCGCGGCGTCACGCCGTGCTGGCGCTTAAACAAATCGCTCATCATTCGCGTACTGGCGAATCCCTGTTCGCGGGCGATTTGCTGGACGGTTTTGCGGGTGGTTAATAGCTGGTCGGCGGCGTGGCGCAGGCGCAGCGCGGTGAGGTACTGGACAAAACTTACCCCGACCTCTTTGCGAAATAAGCGTGACAGCCAGGCCTCGGAGACAAATTCCGCGGCCGCCACCTCCTGCAACGAGAGGCGACGCTGATAGTTAGCGTCGATCCGCGCCACCACGCTGGCTATTCTCCGGCTCCATTTTTCGGTATCGCGCCGGGGCGTGGAGGCGATGGGCTGGCTAAAGCGCGTGGCCAGCAGCAGCGCTATCTCACTCAGCCAGCGGTTGGCCTCCAGTCGGTAATGGCCAGGATGATTGACCAGGCCGCTCACCAGCAGCTGGCGCATCAGGCGGCGCAGGCCGTCATCGGCATCCCGGGTGCGCGGCGTTATCTGGTAATCGACGGCAAAAAAGGCATTATCGAGGCGGGCCAGCCAGCTGGCGGAGAGGGTGAGGATCATCACGGCGTTGGCCCCGGCGCTGCGCAGGCTCCAGCGACGGTTGCGGTTAACGATCGCCAGCCCGTCGGCGGCGAGCGGCTGCGACGCACCTTCCGCCACCGCCAGATTTACGCTTCCCTCCAGTACCCACAGCAGCGTCAGCAGATCGCTTTCCGGCTGGGTCAGCTGACGCACATCGCGTACGGTGACGCTAAAGTCGCCTGAATGCTGCTCCACATGACTCTCCTCTGTAGACAAAAAACAACCGGTTGTTTTTTGTCATAACCGATATGTATGAAAAACACTCATTGATTTTTCGTCAATATAAAACAAAAAAGCGCGCCTGCAAGCTGAGGCACCCGCATAAACTCGAAAGTGTCGTGCAAACACAACACAGGAATAACAAAAATGACACATCCGTTGCTAGAAGCATTGCAGGTTAACGAGGCGCAATTTATTGCTCTGCGTCGTCGGTTCCACCAGCAGCCGGAGATCGGCTTTGAAGAGCACCAGACCAGCAGCGAGGTCGCCCGACTGCTTGGCGAGTGGGGATACGAGGTTCACCGCGGCCTGGCGGGCACCGGAGTGGTGGGCACGCTGCGCGTCGGCGAGGGGAAAAAACGCCTTGGCCTGCGGGCGGATATGGATGCCCTGCCGATGCAGGAGCGGAGCGGTAAGCCGTGGGCAAGCCAGGTTGAAGGGCGCTTTCACGGCTGCGGCCATGACGGGCACACCACCACGCTGCTCTACGCCGCTGAATATCTGGCGCGCACCCGCCAGTTTACCGGCACGCTGCAGCTGATTTTCCAGCCCGCGGAAGAGTTGCTGTACGGCGGGCGGGTAATGGTCGAGGACGGTCTATTTGACCAGTTTCCCTGCGACGCCATCTTCGGCCTGCACAATATGCCGGGTCAGCCGTTGGGCAAGATCGGCCTGCGCGACGGGGCGATGATGGCCTCCTCCGATACGCTGCATATTGAAGTGAAGGGCGTTGGCGGCCACGGCGCGGTGCCGGAGCATACGGTGGATGCCACGCTGGTGGCCTGCCATATTACCCTCGCGCTACAGTCCATTGTCTCGCGCAATATCACCCCGTTTGAACCGGCGGTGGTGACCGTCGGCAGCATCCAGGCCGGTCATGCGCCCAATATCATTAACGATCACGTGCTGATGAAGCTCACGGTGCGCACCCTCAATGAGCAGGTGCGCGAGACCGTGCTGCAGCGGATCCATGATATCGCCGTGGCCCAGGCGGAGAGCTTCAATGCCACCGCCACGCTGACCCACGTCAACGGCAGCCCGGTGTTGCGTAACGATCCGGCGACGAACGCCATGGTGCGGGAGGTGGCGACAGCGCTGTTTGGCGCAGAGCAGGTGGGCGAGGTGAAGCCGTTTATGGGCAGTGAAGATTTTGCCTTCATGCTGGAGCAGCACCCGCATGGCAGCTATTTCACCATCGGCGCTGGCGATGAGCCGGATCGCTGCATGGTGCATAACCCGGGGTATGACTTCAACGACGCGCTGTTGCTGACCGGCGCGGCGCTGTGGTGTGGCCTGACGGAACGCTATCTGCGCTAATCACGAGAAACGGGAGGGCCATGCGATGAGCACTGTCACAATAAGCGACACCCCGTTTGTCGGCAACGATCGCCTGCTGGTGGGGATTGTGTTAAGCGTTTTAACCTTCTGGCTGTTCGCCCAGTCGGTGATTAACGTGGTGCCGGCGATGAAAAGCAGCCTTGATATCTCTCTTGAAACCTTAACTCTGGCCGTCAGTCTCAGCGCGCTGTTCAGCGGCTGCTTCGTGGTCGCCAGCGGCGGCCTGGCGGACAAGTTTGGCCGGATGCGGATGACCACCCTCGGGCTGGGGCTGAGTATCGTCGGCAGCGCCATGCTGGTGGTCGCTCAGGGACCGGGGCTGTTCCTCGCCGGCCGGGTGCTGCAGGGGCTGTCGGCAGCCTGCATTATGCCGGCGACGCTGGCGCTGATTAAAACCTGGTATGAAGGGCGCGCGCGGCAGCGGGCGGTCAGCTTCTGGGTCATCGGCTCGTGGGGCGGCAGCGGTCTCTGTTCCTTCGTTGGCGGGGCTATCGCCACAGGGCTCGGCTGGCGCTGGATCTTCGTCTTCTCGATCGCCGTTGCCCTGCTGGCGCTGTTTTTGCTGCGCGGCACGCCGGAGAGCCGCAGCGCCAGCGCCAGCCAGCATAAGCTGGACGTCGGCGGTCTGCTGAGCCTGATTGTTGCGCTGGTGCTGGTGAATCTGTTTATCAGCAAGGGCCACGGCTGGGGCTGGAGCAGCCCGCTGTCGTTGACCATGCTGGCCGGGGCGCTGGCGGCGGGAACGGTATTTATCCGCAACGGCATGCGCAAAGGCGAGGCGGCGCTGATTGATTTTGCGCTGTTTCGCAACCGGGCCTACGGTGCGGCAGTGCTGTCGAACTTTCTGCTCAATGGAGCGATTGGCACCATGATGATCGCCAGCATCTGGCTGCAGCAGGGGCACCACCTGACGCCGCTGGAGAGCGGGATGATGACCCTCGGCTATCTGGTGACCGTCCTGGCGATGATCCGGGTCGGCGAGAAGCTGCTGCAGCGCTATGGCGCCCGGCTGCCGATGATGGCCGGTCCGGTGTTGACCGCTATCGCCATCGCGCTGATATCCTGCACCTTTCTCGAAAAGGCGCTGTATATCGGGGTGGTGTTCGCCAGCAACGTGCTGTTTGGCCTCGGACTGGGCTGCTACGCCACACCGTCGACGGATACCGCGGTGGCCAATGCCCCGGAGAACAAAATCGGTGTCGCCTCGGGGATCTATAAGATGGGCAGCTCGCTGGGCGGGGCGATGGGTATCGCCGTGACAGCGTCACTTTTCACGCTGTTTTTACCGCTGGGCATGGCCCATGCCGCCCAGTATGCCCTGTGGTTTAACGCCGTCTTATGTCTGGGGGCGATGGCGGTGAGCGCGCTGCTGCTGCCGCGCGCCTCTCACAGCTGATGCTTTTTCAGCAGCGCGCGGAGCTGGTGATAGGTTAATCCCAGCAGCTCCGCCGCCTGCTTCTGATGATACTTCGCCTGCTCCAGACTCCGCTGCAGCAGGCGTTTTTCCTGCTGGAGCTGGAAATCGCGCAGATCCAGCGGTAGCGCGGGCAGCTCATCGCCGGGCGCGGCTTCCGGCGGAGAGCCGGGGGACTGACGAAAAGGGTTAATAATAATCGCGTCCAGCTCATGCTCGCTGTCGCCGTGGCGATACACCGAGCGCTCAACCACGTTCTTCAGTTCGCGAATATTCCCCGGCCAGCGGTAGCCGAGCAGCGTCGCGGTCGCTCGTTCGCTAAAGCCGGGAAACAGCGGCAGACCGAGTTCGCGGCACATCTGGATGGCAAACTGGTTGGCGAGCAGCATGATGTCGCTCTGCCGGTCGCGTAGCGGGGGGAGCTGTACCACGTCGAAGGCCAGGCGGTCGAGCAGGTCGGCGCGAAAATGACCTTCCTCGACCATCTGCGGCAGGTCAGCGTTGGTGGCGCACACCAGCCGGACGTTAACCTGCAGCGGCTGGCTGCCGCCCACGCGCTCCAGCTCGCCATATTCAATCACTCTTAACAGCTTCTCCTGCACCAGCATTGGGGCTGTCGCCAGCTCATCGAGAAACAGCGTCCCGCCGTCGGCGCGCTCGAAGCGCCCGGGATGGCGCTTGCTGGCCCCGGTGAAAGCCCCGGCTTCGTGGCCGAACAGCTCCGAGTCGAGCAGATTATCGTTCAGCGCCGCGCAGTTCAATGAGATAAACGGCCCCTGCCAGCGGCTGGAGAGGTAGTGCAGACGGTTAGCAATAAGCTCTTTCCCGGTACCGCGCTCGCCGATGACCAGCACCGGTTTATCCAGCGGGGCCAGCCGGGAAACCTGTTCCAGCACCTCGAGAAAGCTATTGGCCTCGCCCAGCAGATTATCCTTGTACTGCGCCATGATGAATTTCGCCATTAAGTAGTGTAATTAACCAGGTGACTGTAGCAATGCCCAGCACGTTTCGCAACCACCCTGTTTAAAATCAATAAGATAAAAAGTTGGCACGCCATTTGTATTAGCTAAGCCACAGGTGAATGCCTGAAACCAGAACTATGAGGATTGAAATTATGGGTATTTTTTCTCGTTTTGCCGACATCGTGAACGCCAACATCAACTCCCTGCTGGAGAAAGCGGAGGACCCGCAAAAGCTGGTGCGTCTGATGATCCAGGAGATGGAAGACACGCTGGTTGAGGTGCGTTCGACATCGGCCCGCGCGCTGGCGGAAAAGAAACAGCTGTCCCGTCGTATTGAGCAGGCGGTCGCCCAGCAGGCGGAATGGCAGGAAAAAGCCGAGCTGGCCCTGCGCAAAGAGAAAGAAGATCTGGCCCGGGCGGCGCTGATCGAAAAACAAAAGCTGACCGACCTTATCGCTCAGCTGGATCATGAAGTGCAGCTGGTCGATGAAACGCTGGCGCGCATGAAGAAAGAGATTGGCGAGCTGGAGAACAAACTCAGCGAAACCCGCGCCCGTCAGCAGGCGCTGGCGCTGCGCCATCAGGCGGCGAGTTCGTCCCGCGATGTGCGTCGCCAGCTGGACAGCGGTAAACTGGATGAGGCGATGGCGCGCTTTGAATCCTTTGAGCGTCGCATCGATCAGATGGAAGCGGAAGCGGAGAGCCACCGCTTTGGCAAGCAGCAGACGCTGGATCAGCAGTTTGCCGAACTGAAAGCGGACGATGAAATCAGCGAGCAGCTGGCGGCGTTGAAAGCCAAAATGAATCAGTCCAACCAGTAAGTATGATTGCGCGGCGCGGCGTTGCGCCGCGGCTCACCCCCTGTAAGGAGTACACATGAGCATGCTTTTTCTCGCCATTCCGCTGACGCTGTTTGTGCTGTTTGTTCTGCCGGTCTGGCTGTGGCTGCACTACAACAATCGCGGCGCCAACGGCAGTCTGACGCAAAATGAGCAGCAACGGCTGCTGCAGTTGACCGATGACGCGAAGCGGATGCGCGAACGCATTCAGGCGCTGGAAGCGATCCTGGATGCCGAACATCCGAACTGGAGGGACAAATAATGGCCGGACTGGATCTGAATAAAAAACTGTGGCGTATCCCGCAGCGCGGGATGGTGAAGGGCGTCTGCGCGGGTATTGCTCAGCATCTTGATGTCCCGGTGAAGCTGGTGCGTCTGATTACCGTGCTGGCGATGATTTTCGGCCTCTTTTTCTTTGTCCTGGTGGCCTACATCATTTTGACTTTTGCTCTGGATCCGATACCGGACAGCGAGCTGTACGGTCATAAAGCGCCGAGCAATGGCGATCTGCTGGCCGCCGTGGATGCCGAACTGGCCTCCGGTGAACAGCGTCTGCGTGAAATGGAGCGGTACGTGACCTCCGACACCTTTACGCTGCGCAGCCGCTTTCGCCAGCTGTAAATCCTGTTTCTAACGAATGAGGCAACGCATGAATAGCAAATGGCAACGCGCCGGGCAGCAGGTGAAGCCCGGTCTGAAAATCGTCGGTAAGCTGGCGCTGCTGACCGCGCTGCGTTATGGCCCGGCGGGCGTTGCCGGCTGGGCGGTTAAATCGGTCGCGCGTCGGCCGCTGAAAATGCTGCTGGCGGTGGCGCTGGAGCCGCTGCTCAGCCGGCTGGCCAACCGCGTCACGCGCGGGATGAAATAATGCCGCCGTGGGGAAGGCGCAAAAGGATTAACGTTGTCCTGCTTATCCCCGGCAGATCGCTTATGATGACGAGACATACCTTCAGGGCATAACGGACTGGCGATGAAGCGACTGAAAACTGAATTGAATGCGCTGGTCAACCGCGGGGTTGACCGGCATTTACGTCTGGCGGTGACCGGCCTGAGCCGGAGCGGTAAAACGGCGTTTATCACCGCGCTGGTCAACCAGCTGTTGAATATCCACACCGGCGCCCGCCTGCCGCTGCTGAGCGCCGCACGCGAAGAGCGGCTGCTCGGCGTCAAGCGCGTGCCGCAGCGGGACTTTGGCATTCCCCGATTCACCTACGACGAAGGGCTGGCCCAGCTGTACGGCCAGCCCCCCATGTGGCCAACCCCGACGCGCGGGGTGAGCGAGATCCGTCTCGCGCTGCGCTACCGTTCGAATGACTCCCTGCTGCGCCATTTTAAAGATACCTCCACGCTGTATCTGGAGATTGTCGACTATCCGGGCGAGTGGCTGCTCGACCTGCCGATGCTGGCGCAGGATTATCTGAGCTGGTCGCGACAGATGACCGGGCTCCTGCAGGGACAGCGTGCGGAGTGGTCGGCCCGCTGGCGGCAGCTGTGCGCCGGGCTGGATCCGCTAGCCCCTGCCGACGAGGCTCGGCTGGCGGATATCGCTGCCGCCTGGACGGACTATCTCCACGCCTGTAAGCGTGAAGGGCTGCACTTTATCCAACCCGGGCGCTTTGTCCTGCCCGGAGAAATGGCGGGCGCGCCGGCGCTGCAGTTTTTCCCGTGGCCCGACGTCGACGCCGTCGGCGAAGCCAAGCTGGCGCAGGCCGATAAACACAGCAACGCCGGCATGCTGCGCGAACGCTACAAATACTATTGCGAAAGGGTGGTGAAGGGGTTCTACAAAGAGCACTTCCTGCGCTTCGACCGGCAGATTGTGCTGGTGGACTGTCTGCAGCCGCTCAACAGCGGGCCGCAGGCGTTTAACGATATGCGCCTGGCGCTGACCCAGCTGATGCAAAGTTTCCATTACGGGCAGCGCACCTTGTTCCGCCGGTTGTTTTCGCCGGTTATCGACAAGCTGCTGTTTGCCGCTACCAAAGCCGATCACGTCACGATCGATCAGCACAGCAATATGGTGTCGCTCCTGCAGCAACTGATTCAGGACGCGTGGCAGAACGCCGCCTTTGAAGGGATCAGTATGGATTGCCTGGGGCTGGCGTCTATTCAGGCGACCCAGAGCGGGCTGATTGAGGTGAATGGCGAGAAAATTCCCGCCCTGCGCGGCAATCGCCTGAGCGACGGCCAGCCGTTGACCATCTATCCCGGAGAGGTGCCGGCGCGCCTGCCGGGCCAGGCCTTCTGGCAGCAGCAGGGATTTCAGTTTGAAAACTTTCGTCCGCAGGTCATGGATGTCGATCGGCCTTTGCCGCACATTCGTCTCGACGCGGCGCTGGAATTTTTGATTGGAGATAAACTGCGATGAGCGAACCGTTAAAACCGCGGATTGATTTTGATGGGCCGCTGCAAGCGGAGAAAATTCCGCCGCTGAAAGGCGCTCGCGCCTTCGACACCCTGGAGGCGGACAACTTCGCGCCAGCGCGGCTGGTGACCGGCGAAGAGGAAGAGGGGGCGGCGGAAGCGGTGGTGGAGTCGGTCCTGCGACCCAAACGCAGCCTGTGGCGGCGGATGGTCAGCGCCGGACTGGCGATCTTCGGCGTCAGCGTCGTGGCGCAAGGCGTGCAATGGACGGCTAACGCCTGGCAGACCCAGGACTGGATTGCGCTGGGCGGCTGCGTCGCCGGGGCGCTGATCGTCGGAGCCGGCGTCGGATCTGTAGCCACCGAGTGGCGCCGTCTGTGGCGACTGCGCCAGCGCGCCCACGAACGCGATGAAGCGCGCGATATGCTGCACAGTCACGCGGTCGGTAAAGCGAAAGCGTTTTGTGAGAAGCTGGCGCAGCAGGCCGGGCTGGATCAGTCGCATCCGGCGCTGCAGCGCTGGTATGCCGCGATCCACGAAACGCAAAGCGATCGCGAAGTGGTGAGCCTTTATGCGCAGCTGGTGCAGCCGGTGCTCGATGCCCAGGCGCGGCGGGAAATCAGCCGTTCGGCGGCGGAGTCGACGCTGATGATTGCCGTCAGCCCGCTGGCGCTGGTGGATATGGCGTTTATCGCCTGGCGGAACCTGCGGCTGATCAACCGAATTGCCACGTTGTACGGCATTGAGCTCGGGTATTACAGCCGTCTGCGACTGTTTCGCCTGGTGTTGCTCAATATCGCTTTCGCTGGCGCCAGCGAACTGGTGCGCGAGGTGGGGATGGACTGGATGTCGCAGGATCTGGCGGCCCGGCTGTCGGCGCGCGCCGCGCAGGGCATTGGCGCCGGTCTGCTGACCGCCCGTCTCGGGATCAAGGCGATGGAGCTGTGCCGCCCGCTGCCGTGGATCGCCGATGATAAACCGCGACTCGGCGATTTTCGTCGCGAGCTGATTGGGCAGTTGAAAGACACCCTGCAGAAAAGCAAAACCCGCCCGGAGAAGTAACCTCCGCTCAGAGACATCGCCGGGCGGCGGCTTCGCCTTGCCCGGCCTTCGAAGTCAAGCTCTGGCACGCGCACCCTGGCAATATTCGATTAGGCGCATTCCGCCGCCAGCCACTCGCTGAAGGCGCGAAAGCGCGGGCGGGAACGGTTCTCCTGCGGACAAATCAGGTCATAGCCAAAGGGTGAGGGCGCTTCATTTTCAGACAAGGCCACCAGCCTGCCGGCGTCGAGCAGCGGCTGGATCAGCGTTTTACGCCCCATCACCACGCCGAGTCCATTGAGCGCCATCTCGATGGCCAGCGAGTGGTTATTCACCGCGTAATACCGGCCTTCAAAAGGTAACGCCTGTCCGCTGTGCTGGCACCACAGGCGCCATTCCGCAAATTGATCCTGTACGTCGGTGGATTCGCACGCATGGATCCAGACGAGCGCCGCCGGGTCGCCGCCGCTTAGCGGACGATACTGCTGGCGATAACGCGGGGAGCAGACCGGGAGCAAACTTTCCGCCATCAGCCGCTGTTGATAAAGATCGGGGTAGCGCGTGGCGCCGTAGTAAATTGCCAGATCCACCCGCTCCTCGTTAAAATCCATCACCCCGGCGCGCACGCGAAACCGCAGATTCAGTCCCGGCCATTGCGCCTGAAAGCGCGGCAGACGCGGCATCAGCCACAGATGGGCCAGCGTCGGCGCAATACCAATATGCAGCGTGCCGCGCAGATCCTGATCGCGAATATCCTCAATTTCATCGTTAATCGCCCGCAGCGAATGGCTTAACGTCGCCAGCAGCCGCTTACCTTCCTCTGTCAGCGCCAGTTTACGCGTCATGCGGATAAACAGGCGAAACCCGATGTGCATCTCCAGCCTGCGGATCCGATGGCTGACCGCTCCCTGGGTAAGGTTCATTTCATGCGCGGCAAGGGTAAAGCTCAGGTGGCGGGCGGTCACCTCAAAGGTCTGCAGCAGCGCAAGGATGCTTTGTTGCTCAAGCACAGATTGTCTCCCTTATGCATTAATTGAGTTCATGCATAGGCCGATTTAATTCGTTTGTTAGGCCAGTTTTGCCGGTTTTAAATAGTTATATCGTAACTAAACCGAGGTATACCATGTCAGGACTCAAAATTGTGGTGATCGGCGGTGGCTCCAGCTACACCCCGGAACTGATTGAAGGTTTGCTCAACCGCTATCACGAAATGCCGGTCGCTTCGCTATGGCTGGTGGACATTGAAGAGGGCAAAGAGAAAGTCGAGATTATCGCCGGACTGGCGCGGCGAATGATCGCCAAAGCCGGGCTGACTATTGAAGTGGTGGCCACCCTTGACCGGGAAAGCGCGCTGCGCGATGCCGATTTCGTCTGCTCGCAGTTTCGCGCCGGCTGCCTTGACGCCCGGATCAGCGATGAACGTATCTCCCTCAAGTATGGCTTGATCGGCCAGGAGACCAATGGCCTCGGCGGCTTCGCCAACGCCTGCCGCACCATTCCCATCGCCCTGGAGATCGCTGCCGATATGGAGCGACTGTGTCCCGACGCCTGGCTGCTGAACTTTACCAACCCGTCGGGGATGGTGACCGAAGCGATCCTGCGCCACAGCCGCATCAAAGCCGTCGGCCTGTGTAACGTGCCGGTGATTATGCAAAAAGGGATAACCACTCTGCTGCAATGCGCTGACGAAAAAGAGGTGGTGATGCAGGTCGCCGGCCTGAACCACTTTATCTTCGTGCGCCAGATCCTGCACAAAGGTAAAGAATGGCTGCCGGAGGTGATAGCCGAGATCAACGCCGGTCGGGATCCGCTGGTGCCGCGCAACATTCCGCCGTTCCGTTGGCCGTCGCATCTGCTGCAGGGATTAGGCATGATCCCCTGCGCCTATCTGCGTTATTACTACATGAAAGACGATCTGCTGCGCCAGGAGCTGGCGGAGGCGGGCGGCGAAGGAACCCGCGGGGAAGTGGTTAAGCAGCTGGAAAAAATCTTGTTTGACCAGTACCGCGACCCGCACCTGGCAGTCAAACCGAAGGCGCTGGAAGGGCGCGGCGGCCAGTACTATTCCGAGGCGGCCTGCGAGCTGATGAATGCCATCTACAACGACAAGCGGATTATCATGCACGTCAATACGCGTAATAACGGCGCCATCAATGGCCTGCCGGATGACTGCGCGGTAGAGGTCAGCTCGCTGATTACCGCTTCTGGTCCGCTACCTCTCAATGTGGCGCCGTTCCCGGAAGATACCCTGCGTTTGCTGCAGCTGATGAAATCATTTGAACGGCTGACTATCGAGGCCGCGCTCACCGGCAACCGCCACACCGCATGGCGTGCTCTGATGCTGAATCCGCTGATCGTCAGCGGCGAGAAGCTCGAACTGGCGTTGGATGAGGTGATCGCTGAGAACCGTCAGTGGCTGCCTGCTTTCCACGCCTGACCCAAGACTCACCGGCCGCCTGGCCGGTGATTTAACCACTGACCGTCTGACTTTACGCCACAGCGCCCATTTTTCCGCCACACTGTCAATAATTGTTGACAGTTAGCTTCCCGAAAACCCATTCCTGGCCTATTATTCTCCCGTCATTGGCACTTTTAGGGTGAACACTCCCATGCGTCTTGAAGTCTTTTGTGAAGACCGTCTCGGTCTGACTCGTGAATTGCTCGATTTGCTGGTGCTGCGTGGTATTGACCTGCGCGGTATCGATATTGACCCTATTGGCCGAATTTACCTCAATTTCGCCGAACTGGAATTCGCCACGTTCAGCAGCCTGATGGCTGAGATCCGCCGTATCGCCGGCGTGACGGACGTGCGCACCGTGCCGTGGATGCCGTCTGAACGTGAACACCTGGCGCTCAGCGCGCTGCTGGTAGCGATGCCGGAGCCGGTGCTGTCGCTGGATACCAAAGGTCGGGTGGAACTGGCGAACCCCGCCAGCTGCCTGCTGTTTGGCCAAAGCCAGGCGAAGCTGCGTAACCACCCGGTGGCCCAGCTGATCGCCGATTTTAACGTTCAGCGCTGGCTGGAGAGCAGCCCGCAGGAGACGCATGCGGAGCATGTGGTGGTGAATGGGCAGAACTACCTGCTGGAAGTGACTCCGGTCTATCTGGAAGGCGAGCATAACGAGCGAGTGCTGACCGGCGCCGTGGCGATGTTGCGCTCAACCGTGCGCATGGGACGCCAGCTGCAGACCATGACCAGCCAGGATACCAGCGCCTTCAGTCAGATCCTCGCGGTGGGGCCGAAAATGCGCCACGTGGTGGAGCAAGCGCGCAAGCTGGCGATGCTCAGCGCGCCGCTGCTGATTGTCGGCGACACCGGCACCGGTAAAGATCTGCTGGCCCATGCCTGCCATCTGGCCAGTCCGCGGGCGGGCAAACCCTATCTGGCGCTCAACTGCGGCTCCATTCCCGAGGACGCGGTCGAGAGCGAGCTGTTTGGCGACGCGCTGCAGGGCAAGAAGGGCTTCTTCGAGCAGGCCAACGGCGGCTCGGTGCTGCTGGATGAAATTGGTGAGATGTCGCCGCGGATGCAGACTAAGCTGCTGCGCTTTCTCAACGACGGCACCTTCCGCCGCGTTGGCGAGGATCATGAAGTGCACGTCGATGTGCGGGTGATCTGCGCGACGCAGAAAAACCTGATCGAGCTGGTGCAGAAAGGGCTTTTCCGCGAAGATCTCTACTATCGCCTCAACGTCCTGACGCTGTATCTGCCGCCGCTGCGCGATTGCCCGCAGGACATCATGCCGCTGACGGAGCTGTTCGTGGCCCGCTTTGCCGACGAGCAGGGGATCCCGCGGCCGAAGCTCTCTGCCGATCTCAGTACGGTGCTTACCCGCTACAGCTGGCCCGGCAACGTCCGCCAGCTGAAGAATGCCGTCTATCGCGCACTGACCCAGCTGGAAGGATTTGAGCTGCGTCCACAGGACATTCTGCTGCCGGACCATGACGTCGCCTCGCTGCCGGTGGGCGAGGAGGCCATGGAAGGGTCGCTGGACGACATCACCCGCCGCTTTGAGCGCTCGGTGCTGACCCAGCTCTATCGCAGCTACCCCAGCACCCGTAAGCTGGCGAAGCGGCTGGGGGTGTCGCATACCGCCATCGCCAATAAACTGCGTGAATATGGTCTGAGTCAGAAAAAGGGCGACGAATAATCCCGCCAGGCCGGCGACTCACGTCGCCGGCATCCCGGCCTGCAAAGCGGGCCAAACCTGTATATACTGGTTTTTTAATCCTTTTTCCGGGGTGGTGCATCTTGGCGTCGCGTCGCGCGATCGGGCACTGGCTGATATTGCTGCTGCTCTCTGTTCTCTTTTCCTCGCTGCTGTTACGAATACACCTGCCGGCAGCGCTGCTGCTGGGGCCGCTGATCGCCGGTCTCATTTTGAGCCTGCGCGGGGTGAAGTTGAGCATCCCTCGCCCCTGTTATCTGGCGGCGCAGGCCATTGTCGGCTGCATGATCGCCCGGGCGATTAATCCCTCTGTTTTTGGCGTGCTGTTCAACAACTGGGCGCTGGTGCTGGCGATCCTGTTGACCACCCTGGCGATAAGCGGCCTTACCGGCTGGCTGCTGGTCCGCTACAGCGCGCTGCCGGGCGCCACTGGCGCCTGGGGAAGCTCTCCCGGCGGCGCGTCGGCAATGGTGGTGATGGCCCAGGAGTACGGGGCCGATGTGCGGCTGGTGGCGCTGATGCAGTATCTGCGGGTGCTGTTTGTCGTCGGCGCGGCGGCGCTGGTGGTGCGCTATGCCCTGGGCAATGAAGCACAGGAGATGACTCAGGATATTGTCTGGTTTCCATCGTTGACCCTGAATTTCCCTTTCACGCTGCTGCTGACGGCGGTGGCCTGTTGGCTGGGCATGCGGCTGCGCATCCCCTCCGGGGCCATGCTGCTGCCGATGCTGCTTGGCGCGCTGGCCCAGGGCGGCGGCTGGCTGATGCTGGAGCTGCCGGAGTGGCTGCTGGCGATGGCCTATGCGGTGCTGGGCTGGACGGTGGGGCTCCAGTTTAATAAAGCCATTTTTCTGCTGGCCCTCAAGACGCTGCCGCAGATTATCGCCTCCATCATCGGACTGATCCTGATGTGCGCCCTGATGGCCCTTGCCCTGACCCACATTCTGCAGATGGACTTTATGACCGCCTATCTGGCCACCAGCCCCGGCGGGCTGGACACGGTGGCGATTATCGCCGCCGGCACCCGGGCGGACATGTCGTTTATTATGGCGCTACAGACGCTGCGGCTGTTTACCATTTTGCTGACCGGCCCGGCGATGGCGCGGGCTATCTCCCGCTATGCGCCGCGGCAATAAAAAGCCCCCGCAGAGCGGGGGCTGGGCAGCTCGAATGTCCGCGAGCGCGATGCGCCCGGGCAATCTGTTATCAGGCTTTCAGGGCGGCCAGCGCGGCGTCGTAGTCCGGCTCTTCGGTGATTTCGTTCACCAGCTGGCTGTAGACGACCTGATCGTTTTCATCGATTACGACCACCGCACGCGCAGCCAGGCCAGCCAGCGGACCGGTGGCGATGGCGACGCCGTAGTCAGCGAGGAAGGACGCGCCGCGCAGCGTGGACAGGGTGACCACATTGCTCAGGCCTTCCGCGCCGCAGAAGCGGGACTGGGCGAACGGCAGGTCAGCGGAAATGCACAGCACTACGGTGTTGTCCAGTTCAGCGGCCAGCTGGTTGAATTTACGCACTGATGCGGCACACACGCCGGTATCAATGCTCGGGAAAATATTCAGTACTTTACGTTTGCCGGCGTACTGGCTCAGCGCGACGTCAGAGAGATCTTTGGCGACCAGCGTAAACGGCTGCGCTTTAGCGCCTGCCTGCGGAATGGTGCCCTGAACAGAAACGGGGTTGCCCTGGAAATGCACGGTTTGTGACATGGTTATCTTCCTGTTTACATATAGTTAACGTCGCGAGTAGTGTATGACATCCGCCAGCTACACGGCAAACCCTATTTAACATTTACCAGAGAGGACAAGGGAATGCGTAACGTGCGAGTGTATGAGGAAGCCTGGCCGCTCCATACCCCTTTTGTGATCGCCCGCGGTAGCCGCAGCGAGGCAAAAGTGGTGGTAGTGGAACTGGAAGAGGACGGCGTGAAAGGGGTAGGCGAATGCACACCCTATCCCCGCTATGGCGAGAGCATCGCCTCGGTCATGGCCCAGGTGATAGCGATCGGCGAGCAACTGGAGGCGGGGCTTACCCGCGAACAGCTGCAGCGGCTGCTGCCGGCAGGCGCCGCCCGCAATGCCATTGACTGCGCGCTATGGGATCTGCAGGCCCGGCGCGAAGGCAAAACCTTGGCCCAGCTGTTGGGCGTGGTGTTGCCTGACCGGGTGATTACCGCCCAGACGGTGGTCATTGGCACGCCGGATCAGATGGCGGCCAGCGCCGCGGCGCTGTGGCAGGCAGGGGCCCAGCTGTTGAAGGTGAAGCTCGACGATCGACTGATCAGCGAGCGGCTAATCGCTATCCGCCAGGCGGCGCCGGAGGCTACGCTGATTGTTGACGCCAATGAGTCCTGGCACAGCGAGGGGCTGGCGGCGCGCTGTCAGCTGCTGGCGGACCTCGGTGTGGCGATGCTTGAGCAGCCGCTCCCCGCCGACGACGACTCGGCGCTGGAAAACTTCGTTCATCCGCTGCCGATTTGCGCCGACGAGAGCTGCCACACCCGGGAGAGCCTGCCGCGGCTGCGCGGGCGCTATGAGATGGTCAATATCAAACTGGATAAAACGGGCGGCCTGACCGAAGCGCTGGCTCTGGCCGGGGAGGCGGAACGGCAGGGATTTGAACGGATGCTGGGCTGTATGCTCTGCACCTCGCGCGGGATCGCCGCCGCGCTCCCTCTGGCGCCGCTGGCGCGCTTCGCTGACCTCGACGGCCCGACATGGCTGGCGGTGGACGTTGAGCCGGCGCTGCTGTTCAGCACCGGCGTGCTTCATCTTTAAGCCTGCCAGCGCAGCAGATCGGTCATCGCCGGCAGGTAACGCTCCGTTGCCTCGTCGGCGGAGACCGGCGGGAACTCGGCGGTGATGCAGGGGAGTCCGATATCGGCGCACCAGCTGCCAAAGGAGCCCGGCGTGTCGTAGCCCACGCTGCCCACCAGCGGCAGGGAGAAGGCGTCGGCCAGCCAGCGACCCAGCGGGCTGTGGCCCGGATCTTCGATGCAGGCCAGCGGATCGTGAAAGGAGACCACCCACGCCGGATGAATCTGATGGATCAACTGACACAGGGCCTCGGTCTCCCGTTCCGAACCCGGCTGCTCGCCGGTCAACAGCACCACGTCGCGCTCCGCCGCCGCGCTATTCCAGCGGTAAACCGTTTCCCCTTGCTTCCAGTTGGCTGCCGGAAAGTTACGGTTGAGGTCAACGCCGCGGGCATTGGCGCGCAGCCCGAGCTGACAGCCGTCAGGATTGACCGTCAGCACCACGTGGTGGCGGCGCAGCTCGGGTTTCAGGGTGCGCAGGGCGCAGGAGAGGGTCACAATCGACGAATTCTCATCACCGTGGGTACCGGCAATAATCAGCCCGCTACGGCTGTCGGCCTGCGGCGCAGGAAACCACAGCAGCGGCGCGCCCAGTTCCGAGCTGCCATACTGCCGGGTTCCCGGCGGAAAGTCGCCGCGCTGCGGGCGAGGACGTGAAATAGACATAGGGCTTCCTGTGTGTCGTTATTATTTAGTGTTGGCGAAAAGCGTATCGGGATCAAACCCATTCCCTGAGGCGTGAAATCCGACGGCACATCAATTTTCTATCATATGTCGTTTGCAATTTCAGGTGATGAAACAAATAATTATCGCTCTGTTGGCGGTATTTTTTTCATTTTAAAGGGGATCTTATGAAGTATCCTGTCGCTTTGACATGCGGCGCGCTGTGGTTAGCCAGCGTATCTTCTCTGGCCTGGGCGGCTGACGTACCGCCGGGCACGGTACTGGCGGAAAAACAGCTGTTAGTGCGCCATATCAAAGATGAACCCGCCTCGTTAGATCCCGCCAAAGCGGTGGGCCTGCCGGAAATCCAGGTGATCCGCGATCTGTTTGAAGGTTTAGTCAATCAGGATGCGAAAGGCAACCTGGTTCCAGGCGTAGCGACCCGCTGGCAGAGCAACGATAACCGCGTCTGGACCTTTACCCTGCGTGATAATGCCCGCTGGTCCGACGGCACGCCGGTTACCGCCGAAGATTTCGTCTATAGCTGGCAGCGTCTGGTGGATCCGAAAACCACTTCGCCGTTCGCCTGGTTCGCGGCGCTGGCGGGGATCGCTAACGCGCAGAACATTATTGACGGCAAAGCCGCGCCGGAGACCCTGGGAGTCACCGCCGTCGACGCCCACACCCTGCGGGTGCAGCTGGATAAACCACTGCCGTGGTTTAGCAACCTGACCGCCAGCTTTGCCTTCTATCCGGTGCAAAAGGCGAATGTCGACAGCGGGGCGAACTGGACGCGGCCCGGCAGCCTGGTGGGCAACGGCGCCTATGTTCTGAAAGACCGTGTGGTCAATGAGAAGCTGGTGGTGGTGCCGAACACGCACTACTGGGATAACGCCAAAACGGTGATCCAGCAGGTCACCTTTGTGCCGATTAACCAGGAGTCCGCCGCCACCAAGCGCTATCTTGCAGGGGATATCGATATCACCGAGTCTTTCCCGAAAAATATGTACCAGAAACTGCTGAAGGATATTCCGGGGCAGGTGTATACCCCGCCGCAGCTGGGTACCTACTATTACGCTTTCAATACCCAAAAGGGGCCGACGGCGGATGAGCGGGTACGCCTGGCGCTGAGCATGACCATCGATCGCCGGGTGATGGCGGAGAAAGTATTGGGGACCGGGGAAAAACCGGCCTGGCGCTTCACGCCGGACGTGACGGCGGGCTTCACCCCCCAGCCGTCACAGTTTGAGAGCATGAGTCAGGCTGAGCTTAATGCCCAGGCGAAAGCCCTGCTGGCTGCCGCTGGCTATGGCCCGAATCGTCCGCTGAAGCTGACGCTGCTGTATAACACCTCTGAGAACCACCAGAAAATTGCCATCGCGGTGGCGTCGATGTGGAAGAAAAACCTCGGCGTGGAAGTGAAGCTGCAGAACCAGGAGTGGAAAACCTATATCGACAGCCGTAACACCGGCAATTTCGACGTGATCCGCGCCTCGTGGGTGGGGGATTACAACGAGCCGTCCACCTTCCTGTCGCTACTGACCTCCACCCACAGCGGAAATATCTCGCGCTTTAACGATCCGGCGTACGATAAAATCCTCGCCCAGGCGGCGGTGGAGAATTCGGCCAAAGCGCGTAACGACGATTACAACGCGGCGGAGAAGATCATTATGGTCAAAGCGCCGATCGCGCCGATCTACCAGTACACTAACGGCCGATTGATTAAGCCGTGGCTGAAAGGCTACCCGATCACCAACCCGGAAGATGTGGCCTACAGCCGTACCATGTATATCGTGAAGCACTAACCGGTACTGGTTGCCTGATAATGTCAGGCAACCATCGCTGATCCCCGAGCTGGCGCGGCTTGCAGCGCCAGTTTCTCCTGCTCTCCTTCTCGCGCCACAGTAGAAAGTCTCACTTTTCTGGCAGTATGGCCGACTGATGCCAGGTTCTACCATCTGGTCGCGAAGCATCAGAAGATCTCATCCGCCGGGTTTTTATCATGATGCTCAACGTATTCGGCAATCATGCCATCCGGATGCCGAACCAGCATGTTCCAGCCGGTGGGTACGGCCTTCACCGGGTTGATAATCGTTGCCCCGGTGGAAGGCAGATGTTTCTCCCAGGCGGTAATGTCGTTGACCAGGAAAGTGGCCTCGGTGGCGCGAAAAGGAGCCAGGCTTTGCTCGGTTCCGCCAATTAAAAGCACGGAACCCACCTGCGCCAGTTTGAGATCGTATTCGGGATAGTCGAAACGCAACCTTGCCTTCTGCGCGATGAGATTTTCGTAGAACGAAACGGTCTCTTCAAAGCGGGCAATCAGCACGCATCGACGGATCAGGATATTGAGGACTTTCATTATATCTCCTTCGCCATTTTCTCAGAGATAGCGTAGCAGCACTGAGGTGGAATGTAAGGCTCAAGTAGCAGAAGAGCGTGACGTATAGTTGTGGCCTGCGTATAAGAAGATATCGGCAATAACCTTGTGCGCTGGATAAGAAAAGTTGCAGTTAAAAAATATTTATTTTGTAATGATGCTGTGGTGTGATTGCTGAGCATACGATTAGCGGGATGATTAAGAGGGGCTAGATGGAAAGTTTAATTTCTTCGATATGGAATTTTGATGGACTGATAAATAGCGCGTTAATTTTTGTTACTTTTGGTTTATTAGGAGTGTTTATCTGGAAACGGGCAGGATCCGCATATTCTTTATTGAACCGGCTATGGGAGTTCTGCCTGGGAGGGAAAACGTTTCACGACGGTAAAATAAATGCATATTTCAATGAGAGAAATGATGTTGAACGTTTTAATGTTTTATTTAATGTCGGCGCAAGAAATAAAGAAGAGATCAAGTCACTGATTAACTGGACGAAAAAGAAAAATATAGATATTCGTCATGTCACAGCCGCGAAAGGATGGTTTGAAATATCAACGCTCAAGGCAATAAAACCATTATTTATCGCTAATGTTGGTGTATTTTTCTCTTGTGTGTTAACTATGCTGCTATTATCAAATTTTATGTTGCTGGCATTGAAGCCATCCGCACTAGTACGATTAGGCGACGACAAGTCATGGGTTTGGATTAATGATCATATTGCTGAGAGTTCGATCTGGACCAATAATTACCTTCCCCTGAACTGGACTGAGTGGAAGCTCGATAAAAAACAGTGTGAAAGTGAAGATTTCGATAAAACGGTTTTCTCAGAAAAAGCGGGGATAAGTGTGCGCTCGGTTGACAGGATTTGTGAGAACTTTTCAAGTGGTTCGTTGAGTGATACTATAAATAATATCATTAAAAATCAAAAACTGGCATGGGTTTTGGCTATTTACCCCTTCATCTTTACGATTATTTGCTTTTTTAGCTTGTTACGCAGAGGTGCTGCTTCTAAACTTTATAATGAAGTACATAACTCACAAAATTAATATTTATATAAATTCATTTCCGTCTGGCATTACTGTTTGCATCGATCGGAATTAAATGACAGGTCCGAGTACAGAAGCTGTCAACGGCCACTACCGGTTGCCTGCTGCCTGCAGGCAACCTCAGCTACATTCGCAATGTATCAATGACTGCTCTCAGCGCGGGCGACACATTGCGGTGCGGGTAATAGAGAAATGATCCTTCCAGACGCTGGCTATAACGCTGGAGCACCCGGATAAGTGTGCCCTGGGCTAGATCGTCGGTAATCAGCTCTTCCGGGACATAGGCCAGCCCCAGACCGAGCCTCGCCGCTTTGGCCTCCATATAGCTATCGGCGAAAGCCCACTGTCCCTGAGGCGGGTGGGTGATTTTTTTGCCATCCACATTAAGTTCCCAGGCGTAAAGGCTGCCGTCGCCGAACTGATAAGCGATGCAGGGGTGGGCGACTAAATCGGCGGGCGTTTGTGGAAAGCCGTAGCGGCGAAAATGTTCCGGTGTACCCACCACCGCCATCTCCATATCGGGCGAAATGCGTACCGCAATCATGCCGCTTCCGACTTCCGGGCCCAGACGTACGCCCGCATCAAATCGCTGCGCAATAATATCGACAAACCGGCTTTCGCTGATCAGTTCCAGTCTGATATCGGGATAGCGTTGTTTAAATACTGCCAGCTTCGGCAGCAGGACTTTATCAATGGCATGCTGGCTGGCATTGATGCGTACCGTACCGGAGGGCGTCTGACGATAGTGGGCCAGCGTGGCGAGCCCCATATCTAAGGCGTCGAAACCGGATTCGACGTTGTGATAGAGCTGCTCACCTGCCTGAGTGAGCGACAACCGGCGGGTGGTACGCACCAGAAGCTGAACGCCCAGGCGTTCTTCAAGTTCACGAACCGCACGGCTTACCCCGGACTGCGCCAGGCCAAGTCGTTGCGCTGCGGCGGTAAAACTGCCTTCCCGTACCACCTGCATAAACAGATAAAGGTCATTATAGTTTTCCCGTTTCGCCATTATCCTGCCTCGTCACCCAGATGCCATTTAGAACTATATGGTATTAATTTTAGCATTTTTCAGCCTCTAATCAGAACCATTACTGCTGGCTACACTAAGCGCACGACAACAAAGCACAGCAGCGTTGTCTACTGAAGACTTGCATTGATCACGTTTATTTAGGGGAATTTTGATGACGGTTTTCACCAAAAAACTGACAGCCGCGATACCCGCCATGCTGCTTTGCGCCTCATTAACTGGAGTCACAACGATGAGCTCTGCTGAGACAACTAACCCGAATGCGCCTGTTTCAATGATTGAAAAATGGGACAAAACTTTTGCTGAGAGTTCGAAAGTGGATCACCGTAAGGTGACCTTCCTGAACCGCTACGGGATAACCTTAGTTGGCGATCTCTACCTGCCGAAGGATCGCGGTGAACGCAAACTGGCAGCTATTGCCGTGAGCGGTCCCTTCGGCGCGGTAAAAGAGCAGTCCAGCGGCCTGTATGCCCAGACGCTGGCCGAACAGGGGTTTGTCACCCTGGCGTTTGACCCATCGTATACGGGCGAAAGCGGTGGCTACCCACGCAACGTAGCCTCACCGGATATCAATACCGAGGATTTCAGTGCCGCGGTGGACTTTCTGGGCCTGCAAAAAGAGGTGGATCGCAACCGTATCGGTTTGCTCGGCATTTGCGGCTGGGGCGGTATGGCCCTGAACGACGCGGCGATGGACACCCGCGTCAAAGCGGTGGCGACCAGCGTCATGTATGACATGAGCCGCGCGATGGGGCATGGAGTGGGCGATGGCAAAGACCGCTATACCACTGCCGATCGTCGCGCCGTACTGCGCTATCTGAACGTGCAGCGCTGGAAAGATGCGGCAAACGGCACCTTCGTCCCCGGTGGGCATGACATTTATGTTGATGATAAGGGCAACGTCAGCGCTGCCGATCGTATTTTGCCGGAAACCTTGCCCGCCAACCCCAACCCGGTCCTGAAAGAGTTCTTCGATTATTACCGTATGCCGCGTGGTTTCCATCCGCGTTCGGTTAATTCAACCGGGGCCTGGAATGCGACGATGCCGCTGTCGTTTATGAATATGCCGCTGCTGAGTTACGCCAGCGAAGTGACTATTCCGACGCTTATCGTGACCGGCGAAAAAGCCCATTCACGCTATTTTGCCGAAGATGCCTTTAAGGCCATCGGCAGTAAAGAGAAAGCGCTGGTGATTGTCCCAGGCGCAAACCACGTCGATCTCTATGACAACGTCGCGGGCAAAATTCCCTTTGCGACGTTCGCGCAATTTTTTAAAACCAACCTGAAATAGATCTCCTGTGCCGGAGACATCCCCAAAGCCGCCACGCGCCTGCGGGCGGCTTTGTCTTGTCGGAGAGAAATAATGTCTGCATTAGGTCACACCCGGGCACACTGGAGCGGCGTCCTGGCGATGACGCTCTGCGTATTTGTGCTCATTGCCTCAGAATTTATGCCGGTCAGTCTGTTGACACCCATCGCGGGTGATTTACACATTACCGAGGGATTAGCCGGTCAGGGCATTGCGCTTTCTGGCGCGCTGGCGGTACTGACCAGCCTGACGATATCCCGTCTTACCGGATCGCTGGACCGTAAATGGCTGCTGCTGGGGCTCACGGCGTTGATGGCAGCCTCTGGGGTGATTATTGCCCTGGCGTCCAGTTTCCCGGTTTATATGCTGGGCAGAGCGCTCATTGGGATCGTCATCGGCGGCTTCTGGTCGATGTCGGCGGCAACGGCCATTCGGCTGGTGCCGCAACGCCAGGTCCCCCGCGCACTGGCCATCTTTAACGGCGGCAACGCGCTGGCCACCGTTGTGGCAGCGCCGCTGGGCAGCTACCTGGGGGCCACCGTCGGCTGGCGCGGCGCCTTTTTATGTCTTGTCCCGCTTGCGGTGCTGGCCTTCGTCTGGCAATGCATTAGCCTGCCGTCGATGAAAAGTCCGCGCGCACCACAGCGGCAGGGATCGGTGCTGCGTCTGTTCCGTCTTTCTACGCTATCCCTGGGATTGCTGGCCTGCGGACTGTTCTTTATGGGACAGTTTACCTTATTTACCTATGTGCGACCGTTTCTGGAGACGGTGACCCAGGTCAGTCCTTCTGGTCTGTCCCTGATATTGCTGACAATGGGTATCGCCGGTTTTATCGGCACGCTGCTTATTACGACCGTTCTGAATGCCCGATTTTATCCGACGCTGGTGGCTATCCCGTTGTTAATGGCCGCAATTGCCGGAACGCTTCTGCTGGCCGGACACCACACGGGATCGGTCGCCGTACTGTTAAGCCTGTGGGGGCTGCTGGCGACGGCGGCGCCCACCGGCTGGTGGACATGGATTGCGCGGACGCTGCCCGAGGATGCGGAGACGGGCGGCGGGCTGATGGTCGCCGTGATCCAGCTATCGATAGCCCTCGGGTCAACGGTAGGCGGCCTGGTGTTTGATAGTCTGGGATGGCACAGCACTTTTGCACTGAGCGGTCTGTTACTGCTGGGCGCGGCAGGGGTGACTTTTCTGCTCTCTGTCAAAATCAGATCATCTCAGCGCACTGCGATTAATGAATTGAATGCATAAGTCAAATCAGGAATGACAGGCTAATCGTGACCGCGTTCCTGTCTTACCATGGTGTTTTAACAAGAGGGGAGCTTCACCGTGGAATATTCAGTATTAAGTAACGCTCGCAAAATGCCGATGCTGGGTTTCGGCGTTTTCAAGGTGACCGATAAAGCGGAGTGTAAGCAGGCGGTGTTGAACGCCATTCGCACCGGTTATCGCCTCATCGATACCGCTGCCGTCTACGATAATGAAGATGCGGTGGGTGAGGCCGTGCGCGAAGCCATCGCCGAAGGTCTGTGTACCCGCGAGGCGCTGTTTATTACCTCCAAACTGTGGGTCCAGGACATGGCCAACACCGGGATGGCGAAAGCCGGGATTGCCGCGTCATTAAAAAAATCGGGCCTGGAATACTTTGATCTTTATTTGCTACATCAGGCGATGGGCGATTATTTCAGCGCCTGGCGTGCGCTGGAAGAGGCCTATGAGGCCGGTACCCTGAAAGCGATCGGCGTCTCCAATTTTTACCCCCATGTGTTAGCTAACTTCTGCGAAACTGTCAGAATTAAACCAATGGTGAACCAGGTTGAACTGCATCCTTATTTCGCGCAGCCCGCGGCGCTGGAAGCCATGAAGCATTATCACGTTCAGCCTGAAGCGTGGGCGCCGTTAGGCGGTGGCAGACATAATCCGTATCAAGATGCATTGCTTCGGGGGATCGCCGATGCGCACCAGAAAACCATTGCGCAGGTTGTTCTGCGCTGGAACGTGCAGCGTGGCGTCACGGTGATCCCTAAATCCACTCGCCAGGAGCGCATTGAAGAAAATTTTGCTATCTGGGATTTCGTATTAACAGATAACGAAATGGCGCAAATCAGCGCCCTGGATTTAGGCTATGTTGGCGAAGCGGTAAAACACTTCAACCCTGAGTTCGTTCGCGGATGTCTGGGGGTGAAAATCCACGACTGACCGCGGCACCGATTGGCTCCATCTTCATCTCCCCGCCTGCGCCGCGGCGACGGGCTCGGTATGCTGGTTAGCACCCACGTGTTTGCCGCGACGGTTGTCAATGCGGTAGACGATCGTCACGGGCTGCGGGCCGGCGGGGGTGACGGTCAACTCCCTGACCATTTGGCCAGCGTCGGGCGGCAGGGTCAGCGAGGTTTCTCCCTGAGCGAGCATCTGGCCATTTTGCCTGACCTGCCAGGTCAGGCGGCAATCCTCGCAGGCTGCCCAGGTATCGTTAATCGCCCACAGGCGCACCGTCGCCGGGCTTCCCTGACGCCATCTGGCGGTCACCGGCTCGATGGACGGCAGGATCGGCTGATAGGCGCGCTGCAGGGCATAGTAACCGGCCTTCGGCTGGCGCAGATAATCTACCACCCCCCAGTTGATGGAGGGCCATGTCTCGACAAACATAAAGTGGAACAGGGCGGTCACCGGCTGATAACGCTGGCGGCGATAGCTCTCCGCCGCCAGCGCCACCAGCCGGGCCTGATATGCTTGGGTGTTTTCAATCATCTCCTGAATATTGTTGCCTCGTGGAATACCGGCAAATTTAAAGGTCTGGAAAGGCTGAAAATTATGGTACTTCCATCGCACCCAGCCGGGGTCGTCGGCAGCGGTGGTTTTCGGCCACAGCAGACGGGCCGGGATAATGGTCTTCAGGGTGGAGAGCCGGGGCAGCGCCTGGGCGCCAAACTCGGTAATAATCCCGGTTTTCGCCGGGGCGAGCAGGTCGCGCAGGGTGCCGAAATACCAGCCTGCCCAGTAGTGCTCTTCGACAGCGGAAAAGCGATGCACGATGCGGGAGGTATCTTCCGCAAGCGCATCGCCCACCCGCTGCGTCAGGGTCTGATTTAAGGTTTTACGCCAGTCGGGGAAGCGTTTTTCCATCCACGGCGAGTTCCACGGCGGCTCGTTGTGGCCGCCCCAGACAATAATCGCCGGCGAATTGCCGAACTGGTCCATCATCGTCTGGGTCTGGCGCACAGCGTTCTCGGCGAAGGCGGCGCTGTCATCGTAACCCCATTGCAGGGGGACATCCTGCCAGATCATCAGTCCCATCTCATCAGCCACCTCATACAGCGCGCGGCCCGCCACGTGGCCGTGAACGCGGATGGCGTTGGCGTTCATCGCCGTGACAAGCCTGAAATCCCGACGGTACTTTTTCCGCGTCATGGTGCTTAGCCATGGGGAGCCAATATAGTTGCTGCCCTTAATGAACAGCCGTCTGTCGTTGATGCGCCAGCCCTGATTGTCCGCCAGCGCTTCCACCTTACGTAATCCGGTGCGGGTGACGGCGGTATCCATCATCCCCCGGTCATCCGTTAGGGTGGCGCGCACCCGGTAGAGGTTCGGCTTGCCTGCGCCCATGGGCCACCAGAGCTTCGCGGACGGCATGGGCAGCGAGACGTGCAGGACGCCTGCGGTTTTCTCCAGAGTGACCGCGAAGGCCTGGTGAAAACGTGGGCCGGAAAAATTGTCCGGGGTAGCCGTCAGGCGTAGCGTGACGGGGCCGGGCGTCACAGCCCGATAGCGGATTTCGGCACGCAGCATGGGCTGCTCCAGCCCCTGTTGCCAGTCCGGGCGCAGGATCACCTCGTCGATGGTGACGCCGCGGCTCAGATGGAGCCTCACCGGCGCCCAGATCCCCCCGGAGTTGGCATCCTGCCCCTGAACCGACCAGGCGCCGCCCGGACGGGTATCGTGCTGATTGAGGATCCCTTTCATCAGCGTCTTGTGCAGTGGCCAGATCTTTTGCGGGTCTTCATAGGGGCTGTCGACCCGCACGGCGAGCTGATTATGGCGGCGAACGGCCCCGGTGATGTCCACCGGGAAGCGCTGAAAATAGCCTTCGTGCCGGGTCAGCGTCTTGCCGTTGAGCGCCACCTCGGCAAAGTAATCGACGCCGTCAAACACCAGCGTAGCCATGGCGTCCGGCGTCAGGCCATGCAGGGTAAATTGATGGCGATACCACAGGGCGCCCTGATGATCGTATCCGGCGCTGTACCAGTTTGCCGGTACCCGCAGCGTGCGCCAGTCGCCGTCCGAAGCCTGCGCGCCGGCGAAGGCGCTGTCGTTGGCGTCATGCACCCGCCATTGTCCGGCCAGTGACCAGGTCACCGGCGCAGAACCGGCGTGCGCCAGCGGCAGACAAACCACCAGCAGCAGAAGGCGTCTATGGAGCACGGGGAACCTCCTGCGATCTGCGATGTAGCCACCGGTGGCAGCCTGTGGTTGCCTCGGCCAGCGCGTCGCGCAGGTCATCTGGGACGGTCCGGTCGGGCGACGTCGCCTGGCTCTCCAGCTGCTGGAGCACCCCGGCAAGGCGTTGAAAGCCGAGGGTGACCGCCTCGCCGCGCAGCTTGTGGGCGGTACGGCGCAGCGTCTCCCGGTCATTGGCGTCAATGGCGTGGGTAAGGGCCGACGTTGCGGCGTCAAGCCCTTCAGCGAAGAGTCCCAGCAGCTCCTCGACCAGCTCAGGATCGTCGGCGCACTGTTTTAGCAGGTGGGCCTCGTCCGGCAGGCCTTTCTCTTCCTCCAAACCGCTATCTTCCGCTGCGCCGACGCGGGCGATGGCTTCCCGTAGCGCCTCAAGACTCACTGGTTTGGCGATATAGCCGTCGAAGCCCATCGCCAGACAGCGCTCTCTATCGCCCTGCATGGCATGGGCGGTCATGGCCATCGCGGGCTGATGTTGCCTGCCCAGCGCCGGCGTCTCTTCGCGCAGCAGACGGATGGCGGTTTCACCGTCCATCTCCGGCATTTGCAGATCGATCAGCAGGAGATCCCAGCAGGCTGCGCGCCAGCGCTCCAGCGCCTCCCGGCCGTTGCTCACCACCTCGCAGCGGTGACCCAACTGCTCCAGCAGCCGTCTGGCGACCTTTTGATTAACCAGGTTGTCCTCAGCCAGCAGGATATGCAGCCCGGTCTGGTCCCTGACCGGTTCCGCAACGGGGGCTGGCGCTGTCGCCACCACCGGCGTGGGAAGGAGAATACCGGCGATAACCTGATGCAGTTCGCGCTGCGCCACCGGTTTATGCAGATAGTGGGCGATACCGATGCGCTTAAGCATATTGGCGTCAAAATGGCGGCTCATGGAGCTGAGCATAATAATCTGGCTTTGCCGGGCTTCAGGCAGGGCGGAAAGCTCCAGCGCCAGGGATACGCCGTCCATATCCGGCATCTGTGCATCCAGCAGGATCAGCGGCCAGGGCGGCCCTTCGGCGGCCCGACGTAACGCCTCGCTGGCGTTGTCCACGCAGATCGGTATCAGTCCCATCTGGCGAAGCATGGTGTCGAGCAGGCGCAGGTTGGTGCTGTTGTCGTCAACCACCAGCACCCGCTCATTGTTGAAGCGGCCCGGCGGGGCGTTAGCGGAGACGGCGGCGTGCAGACCTGCCAGCGGCAGGGTGAAGGCAAATTCACTGCCCGTCCCGGGCTGGCTCTCCACCGTCAGCTCACCGCCCATCAGGCTGACCAGGCGGGCCGAAATGGTTAATCCCAGCCCGGTGCCGCCGTAGCGGCGGGTGGTGGAGCTATCGGCCTGGCTGAAGGCTTCGAAGATTGCCTTTTGCTTTTCCGGGGCGATGCCAATCCCGGTATCGCGAATGCGAAAGCGCCAGCGGCTTTCGTCGTCGGCCGGCGCTATTGCCAGCAGAACTTCCCCCTGATGAGTGAACTTCAGCGCATTACCCAACAGGTTAGTCAGGATTTGCCGCAGCCGGGGGCCATCGACGATCAGCACCTCCGGTACCGCAGGGTAGATATCCACCAGCAGCTCAATACCCTTTTCGCTGGCGGCGGGCATATGCGGGCGGATCAGCGACTGGATAAAGGGGCGGATCTCCAGCGGCTCTTCGTCCACCTGCATCTTGCCCGACTCAATGCGTGAGAAATCAAGAATGTCGTTAATAATGTGCAGCAGCGACTGGGCTGAACTCATCACCAGCGAAAGGTACTCCCGCTGCTCCGCGGTCAGCGGCGTGTCGAGGCACAGCTGCGTCATGCCGAGAATGCCGTTCATCGGGGTGCGGATTTCGTGGCTCATATTGGCGAGGAAGGCGCTTTTCGCTTCGTTCGCCTCGCGGGCCTCCTTCGCCGCCTCAATGGCCAGCAGCTCTGCGGCTTTGCGCCGGGTAATATCCTGCAACGTGCCGATCACCCGCTCTGCCTGCTGCTGCATATTGAGGGTGACAATCTGCCCGGAGAGCAGCATCCAGCGCCAGCCCTGCGTCGGGTGCTGGACGCGAAGTTCACATTCAAAAACCGGCATATGCTCGTTTTGCGAGGCGATCATCGCCTGCTGCAGGGTAGCGCGATCGTCCTCGTGGACCAGATTGAGCATAAAACGCAGCGGATAGCGCCACTGTGCCCGCGACTGGCCGACCATCGCCAGCAGGGTGTCATTCACCTGCAGGTTGTCGTGGGAGACCTGCCAGTCCCAGATGCCGATCTGGATCGACTCCGCAGTGAATAAAAAATCGTCGTGAAGCTGGTGACGTGCGCGTCGGGCCTCGTCAAGCTCGGTGATGTCGGTATGCAGACTGACAATTCCACCATCCGCCAGCCGCTGATGCTGAACGTAAATCCGGCGGTTGCCCGACTGGCGGACTTCGCAATGGTTCGCCTGGCGGCAGTTGCGGATAATCGTCTCGCGTAGCGTCTGTTGCCGGCCAGGGTCAATGTTATAACCGGCATCGATAAACTTCTCCGCCAGGCTCTCAAGAGAAGCGCCGACGGCGAGCCAGGGCGCGATCGTTGGATAAAACAGCGCCACCTTATCATTCCAGGCCTGCAGTCGTTCGCGCTCATCGTAGATCATCACCGCCGAAGGCAGGACGTTGAGGTCGGCACGGTTAGCGGCATGCATGATCAGTGACCTGCGGTCTGATAGTGGAGCTCCGCCTGGCGGCGCAGATACTCAAGCCCGGGGGCGATCGCCATTGCCCATGCAGTGAGGATCTCTTCATCGCACAGCGGATCGCTGGCGCGGACGGTTTTGAGCATGGCTTCTCGCCACAGCGCAAAAAAACGCGGCGGCAGGCGCAGGCCTTCCTCGCTCTGCGCCCGCGCCAGCCGTTCCAGAAAATCGGGTACGAAGAGGTCGCCGTTGACCGCCAGCATGGCGAAAAAGCTTTTAAAGATCATCTGCTGGCCTGCCTCGCCGGAGCGTTGGGAGAAGTGCTGCTCGGTTTCCGGTGACATATGGATAAAGGTGCTGTAGAAGGCCTGGAAGAAGCGCTGTTTGTCGCGCTCCGGTACGACGCGATTCAGGCTGGCTTCAAAGAGATCGCGATAAAACTTCATGGTGCGCTCCTCATGACCCGTTCGCCCGGCAGGCAGCGGCGGGGCGGGTTAAATTCGTCCGTCGCGCGGCGGGCAAAGTAGCTGTTGTCATCCGCGAGGCCGTTTTTGAACAACGGCCCGGCGTTGTGTTTGTAAAACAGCGCCTCCAGCACCATGGCGTTAGTGGAGAGGGTGAGGGTGGCGTTGACGTCGCCGGTGGCCTCGACCCGCCCTTCAAACCAGCCGCGCTGCGGGTCGTTAAGATGGGTAGTGACCGCCATCAGCGCATCGGTATACTCGGTTTCCCACAGCGTCCACAGGACAAAGACCGCCTTGGTGGTCACCTGCGCCAGCCGGGGGTAGTACTTCCCGTCGTCCCCGAGCGTATTCCAGGCGTAGCCATTCCCCCAGACGGTATCTTCCACGTGCCAGGGCGCCTGGGTAAGCGAAAAATCGGCCCGGGCGGTTAGCACTTTATCCTGTGTCCAGCGCGTTTTCTGGCTGAGCCATATCCCTTCCGCCCGTTCGCGCATGGCTTTTTGTACCTCTTCCGGCACGCCGGGCGGCTGCCAGCCGAACTCCAGTCCCGGTAGCATGGCGGGCAGAGTGGAGAGCGCCACGGGTTGCCAGGTGGTTCGCGGGTCGCGGTCGTCAACGGCGAGGCGACGCTGATACATAATCACATGGCGCGTCGGGGGAGAGAAGGCCTTGCCGGCCGGGAACCCCCACAGGCGAAACGCGCTGGCGGCGTATTCACTGTCTCCCAGCCGAAGCTCCTCGCGGATCGTCCGCTGGCCGTTCTGCAGTGAGGCGGACCACAGCTCTCCGTCTTTATCGATAACCGGACAGAAGTTCCAGCGCAGGATAATTTTATCAATGTATTCACCATACTGCGGCGCGCGTTCGGCGGTGAGCCGCAGGGCGAGCATCAGTCGGGCCATATCTTTTGCTGACCAGCCGCTGGCCGCCGGTTTGCCGCTGAAGTCGACAGGGGTCGCCGTCTGAGTGGAGTATAGCCTGCCCGGCGAACCGCCGTCGGTCAGCGTCAGGCGATTGAGGGTGCCGAGCAGGGGCGTCAGGCGGGCGTCGAATTCCGCTTCCTTTACCAACCCCAGCTCTCTGGCGGCGAGCAGGGCGATAAGGGTGTCGCCCATCTGCCATAGCGTTGCGCGGGGCTGTTTGTCGCTGCCGTTGACCAGGCCGGTTTGCGGCTGGGTATTGTTCTCGACGTACCGCCAGGCGATCTGCGCCCACGAGCGCTCCTGCGGCGTCAGGCTGCTGATGCGGGCAGTGGTGTGCCAGCCGCCTTTGGTCAGCCAGCGCCACCCCGCGCCTTCGCGATAAAACAGCGCCAGGGCGATAAGAAAAAGGACGACGGCGATGGCCAGCCAGCGGGCTATGGTTTTAAGCATTGCGCGGTCACCGGCGGAAGTTTAACGGGCTCGTCAGCCTTGCAGGCGGCACACTGGCAGGCCTGGCAGGCGGGTTTGGTGCGCTGCGTGGTCCCGGTCTGCTCGCACCATGTTTTGACGGCGGGGGTGTTGCTCAGGAACGGGCGATTGCGCGGGCCGTTATTGGGTTCAAAGAGATCCACCAGCTTCTTGTCCCACAGCGACGGGGCGAAATCGCGGTTTTTCGGGTTGTCGCTGGAAAACTGCAGCAGTTTTCCCTCCTTTTTAAATAGCAGTGCTTCCAGCATGATGCCGTTGTTGTTGGCGGTAAACTCATTGATTGGCCCGTCGCCGTTCTCATACAACCCCTCGTAATAGCCTTTTCCCGCTTCGTTCGCGTTTTCAATGGCGTCCAGCAGACGATCGGTATAGGGCGAGTTCCACAGCACCCACATCCCCATCGCCGCTTTGAGCGACACGGCGGCGCTATTCGGTACGAACTGGCCTTTGTCGGTTATGGTGTTCCAGTTAAACCCGTCGCTGAACACGGTGTCATAGACAAAGTACGGGGATTTATCGAGCTGATGCTCGGAGCGGGCGGTGAGGATCCCGGTGATGGCGTAGCGATTCTCCTGGGCCTGGTAGACCCGGTCAGCGAAGTTTTTCATCCAGGGATGGGAGTACTCGCGCGGGCTGTTGTTCCGGTCACCAGGGTTATCAAAGCCAAACTCCATGCCATACAGCACGTAGGATTCACTGACCACATAGTTATGCTGGCTGGTTTGCCGTGGGTCGCGCGAATCATAGGGGACCAGCACGCAGTAAATCTCCGCCAGCTCGTAGGGCTGCGGCCGGCTGGCCTGACAGGTGTTAAATCCCCACAGCTGAAAGCCCGCCGCGCCGTACTCCTCGTATCCCAGACGGCCTTCCTGAACGTATTTGGGCTGGCCGTTTTCCAGATACGCCCCGTACAGCGTGCCGCAGGGATCGACCACATGGCTAAAATCCCACCCCAGCACCACATTATCGATGCTGTTGCTGTATTCCGGATAGCGCTCCTTGATCACCTTCAGCCAGATCAGCATTCTGCCGATATCCAGCGCCGAATAGCCGATTTCACCCGGCTTGTTCTGGTAGTTAACCTTTTGTCCGCTTATCGTGTTATAGGCTTTGTTGGGTAGTTCGTTACGGAATAAATCGAGCTTATTCAACGTGGCGAGAAACTTCAGCATCCGACGGTCGAACTCCGCCTTATCAATAATCCCCAACTCACGGGCCGCGGTCATGGCGGCCAGATAGGAGGCGCTGTCCCACATGGTGGTCGAGGGGTATTTGTTTACCGCATTGACCAGCCCGGTGGTGGGCTGAAAGTTGGCGACGAAATATTGCCAGGCATTTTTGGCGATAGTCATCTCCCTCGGCGTCAGCTCCCCGCTACGCGGGGCGTATTCCGCAGCCGGCAGACCGGTCGCGGCCTGCGCGCCGGAGAGTGAGAGCCACAGCGCCATGAGTCCGGCCAGCAGAGGAAAACGGGAAAAATAGGTCAGCTTCATGGCGTTGCTCCTGCTGAGGACGAGGGTAGAGGGGTAGGGCTCAGGCAGGCCAGACACAGCATCTGCCCCCGGGAAATGTAGGCCAGGCTTTCCAGCACGATCGCGTTGGTATCGCCGTCAACAACGTCGTTGACGCTGCGGTTGAGATTTAACCCACGCTGCCAGCCCTTGCCCGGGACCTGCAGCGTCTGGACCTGCTGGCGAAGCGCTTCGCTCCAGCTATTGCGGAACAGGGCGTACCAGGCAAAGGCGGTGCGGGTAGAGGTGATCGCCGTTTGCTCCGGGGTGGCACTGCGCGGGGCGAAGGCGCTCTGCGGCTGCCGGTCCGCCAGCGCGCTGGCATAATCCGGCGCGGGCTCGGCGTAGTCGGTGCTGATCGGCGGCTTGCTGACCCTCAGGCTATGACGGCGCTGCTGGATTTGCATGATGCGCCAGGCGATCTCCGCACTCTGCGCGTCAAAGCCCAGCTCAAGCCCGGTGAGCAGGTACGGCAGGCTGATCAGCGAAGGTTGCCGCCCCCAGGGCGTGCGCAGCCCCTCGTCGGGCACCATGATGCCGTCGATATCGATCATCTGCTGCCCCTGCGGCGGGTTGGTCACCGCCAGCCCCGCCGCGCTGTCGATCAACCGCAGCGTATGGCTGGCGTACAGCCGGTAGCCAAAGCTGTCCCGCGGTTCATCCGCCGCCAGCGCCCAGTGGTGCAGCGGCGCCGCGGCCTGGCTGGCGGGGCTGTTGCTGATGAGCGCGCCGACCCGCCACTGATTAAACAGATCCCGCACCGCGGCGGCGTGCTGAGGATAGCGCCAGAGCAGGGTTTGCAGGGCGGTGAGCAGGCGTCCCATACCGATGGCGGAGGAGTCCGGGTTGCCGAGGATCTGCAGCGTGTCGGCATGGTACTGAGCGGCGGGCAATCCCTGGGCGTTGAGGGGCAGTTGACCGAGGGTAAACAGGGCGGCGGCAATGCGCTCATCACCTTCGGCGGCGGTCACAATATGCAGCTGCTCTGCGGCGACCACGGCGAAAAGATAGCTGCCGACGCTCCACAGGCTGAGCCAGGGTTCGCCATCGTGCGCGTTGGCCAGGCCGTTTGGCTGGGTATTGTTGACATAATACTGCCAGGCCACCCGAGCCCAGATCGCCTCGTCAAAGGTCAGCTCGCGCGGGGGAGGGAGCGGCGGAAAATCCTGGCTCAACGTCATCCCGCCGCTGCTCTCGACGCGCGCGGGCATTTGTTTTTCCACCCACACGACAATCGCAAAACCCAGCAGGAAGCCAATGAGGATAGTGAGATAGCTGCGCGCGGATAGCAGGGCGTCGCGGATCCTCATCGGCTCGCCTCCTGCTCTTCGGGGGGCGTCCACATGGCGGCGAAGATCAGTGGCAGCATGGCGGCAATATTCACCGCGCCCCAGAAAATGTTGATGACGTACCCGGAGGGGTCGTCAACCTGACCGCGCGCCACCTGAATACCGCCCCATATCAGCCCCGTCAGGGTGAGCAAAACGATGGCAATTTGCGGCTTGACGAGATAGAGAAAACGGCCCGTCTGTCGCTCTTTCGGCGTAACGTGAAATTTGATCTGCTCCCCGCGCAAAACGGTGTCCAGCGCCCGCAGATTCATCGAGAAAAAGGAGAGGTAAGAGGCCCGGCCGTCCCAGGCAGAAATGCCCCAGGTGCCGAACATAAAGGCCAGTTCGGAGACAATAAAAAAGGGTAAAAAGTGCAGATAGAAAGGGGTAGACCACGCCGACACCGGCGGAATGCCGGTGAAGAGATAGATAACAGGCGAGATCAGGAATACGGTGTTCCACACGCAGGCCAGATACGACCAGAAGGTGGTCGCGTACATCAGCGTTTGCGGCAGCGAGAGTTTAAAGCGGCGTCGGTTGAAGATGTTGTCATGGAACAGGATATCCAGCGATCCGGCGGCGTACTTAAAGCGCTGGATCATCCACGTCAGCATATCCTGCGGAGAGAGCATTTTCGACTCAATCCGCGGGTGCATTACCGAGCGCCAGCGGCGGGCAGCGTCGCCGTGCAGCAGGATGGAGGTATAAATATCTTCCGAGACGTGGAACTTATAGGGCGTCAGTTCAGTATCGAAGGCAACGTGGGGGCGCATGGCGTCCTGCAGCGCTTCCCGCGTTGCCGGGTCACGAATATCCCGCGTATGACGCGCGATTTCGGCGTCAACGCTCCAGACGTAGCTGCGCAGCGCCGCCTGCATCACCGCTTCCCGTCGGTGAACGGAGGCGGCGCCACAGCAGAACGCGGCGTTAGCCCAGTTGCGGCGCCGTAAAATCACGTCGTAAAACATGCGCGGATCGTTGAAAAAAGGATCGCGACCAATGGTCACCGGACCGACGATTTTCTGCGCCAGCCAGCCCACGCCATAGCCTGCACCGCCTGCTTTACGCCGCAGCCAGCTCGCCAGATCCTCTCCTTCCGGGAGATCGAAAAACCATTGTGGGGTCTGCACCCAGGCGACGTCCGGATCGCGAAAATAGCCGAGCGTGTGGCTCAGCAGGGTCGGGAAAACGCGGGTATCGGCATCACAGATGATCAGAAAGTCGCCATCGGTATGTTCCAGCCCGTTGCGCAGGTTACCGGCCTTGTAGCCGATATTGCTCTGACGGGTGATATAGTTCGCCCCCTCCTGCTCGCAGACCGCCTTCATCTCCGGGCGACGCCCGTCGTCAAGGACATGCACTTTATAATCGAGCGGACCAGGATAGGTCATCTGCATGGCGTCACGGATCGACAGCCTGACCAGCTCCACGTCTTCGGAATAGGTGGCGATAAACAGATCGACTTTAATCGGCCTCGACTCCACCGCTTCATCCGCGCGCAGACAGTCGTTGATCTCCGTCGGGGGGACCCCTGGCGGAGGATCTTTTTCCTGCCATAAATTAATGGTGAACAGAACTGTGCCAATCCACGCCAGGGTTTCCGCCAGCACCAGAGGGATCGCATACCACAGGGCGTCAGTGTTTAAGGACGCGGTCCAGCGCCAGTAAATATAATTGGCACCAAGCACCAGGGCGGCCACAGCTAATACCTGCCAAATCATTCTCACCCAGCGCGGGGTGCTGAGCGGTTCAGGCGGTCGGCGATGTTCAAAACGGGAAAAATAAAAATCCATAGCAAGGATATCCTGATTCCGCGCTGGGTTTGAATGACAGGTCTGTTATCGATTGGGGGCGTTCTGCAGAACGCACAGGGGCTTATAAATAACAGTAAAGTGAGTGTAGATGGTGGCGCAAAAATTTCAACAGCGCGAAATGATAGTCACCGGGATGACTTAACATAGTGTGATACACGCCGGCGGAATTTATAAAACGAACATTGCAAGATAGCCCATTCTACACTATCTAAATAATTTGTAATAAATGTTGCAGGGTAGACGGCAGGATCCCTAATGAGCCAGGTTGCTTCAGCGATTTCGCAAAAAGAAACTCATAAATCAATGCCCTGGCGATACTCTCTGACCGGGGATCGCGACCTGCGTATCGACTTTATGCGCGGTATTGCTCTTGTGATGATGGTGGTGGCGCATACCGAAGTGATGTCGATATTTAATATTTTCAGCTGGGAACGATTTGGTTTGACCACCGGTGCCGAGGGCTTTGTGATCCTGTCCGGCTTCATGTTAGGGATGCTAAATCGTGTCAGATTACAAAAGGCAGTATTACTGACGGTGAGCTGGGGGCTTTATCTTCGCGCATGGAAAATATATCAGGTTAATATTATTATTATTGTCTCTTTTCTTTTGCTGAGATATTTGCCTTATCTTAATGTCTATGAAGTCACTCATTTTACCGACCGCTTTTCCGGGACCAGTTGGTCGCTCTATCCGCTAACCCCGCAAATAAAAGAGACGTGGTTTAACATTATCCTCTATCTGCAGATTGGCCCGCATCAGACGCAGATCCTCGGACTCTATATTTTTTTGTTATTGCTCAGCCCGCTGTTTCTGGGAATGCTGCAAAAGGGTCACGTCTACCCCTTACTGGGCGCCTCGCTGCTGATATACGGCTGCTGGCAACGCTGGCCGATACGGGTCACGCCCTGCGAATTTGAATTCGCCTTTCCCCTGCTGGCCTGGCAATTTATCTTTGTGCTGGGCATGTGCTGCGGCTGGTACAAAGCGGAACTGATCTCTTTCGCCCGCACGCCGCCCGGCAAAGTCGCCGTGGCGGCGCTGGTGTTCATCGCGCTTATCCTTGCGTTTGTCGCCCAGAACCATACCAATCCTTTTATGCCGCCCGCGCTGCTGATGCACGTAATCCCGCCGGCGGATTTTAACGCCTTTTACCATACCTGGGCGGCGAAAAACGGCCTCGGTCCGGTACGGATCCTCAATGATATCAGTCTGATGGTCACCATTTATCTGCTATTGACCTGGTGCTGGCGCCCCCTTAACCGGCTGGCAGGCTGGTTCCTGATCCCGCTCGGGCAGCGTTCGCTCTACACCTTTATTTTGCATGTTTACATCGTGCTCGCCGTAAGCCAGCTGGTTACCTTCGATCTGTGGCGCCAGGCGTGGATAGAGAACACCTTGATTCATGCCGCCGCGCTGGGCGTACTGTGGCTGATGGCCAAATACCGCGTCGCCGCACGCTGGATACCTAACTAAGGAAGGGCAAATGCGGGAGAAATATATGCTGGCCTGCGCGCTATGGTGCGCCATCGCAGGTGCGGAAGGCGCAGAGAAGAACGACGCACAACCGCTGCGTGATAAAAATGGTGAACCGGTGCAGGCCGGCGTGTTTACCAGCCGCTGGGGACGGCTTTTTTCCGGGAATGACAAGGTGTTTTCGGGAGCGCTGAGCTTTAGTTCGGGTTTAAAAGAGCAGTGGATGACCGTCCCCAACAGCTCAGACAGCGCAGAACAGAAGAAAAAATATAATCAGACTCTGAATCTTAGCCTGCAATACTCGCCCTACAGCTTCTGGTTCGCCAACGTGACATCCCGTTTACCGGTGACTGACACCAGCCGCTATACCGCCGATTTTCGCTATAGTTTTGGCTACGACGACTGGCATGCCAACACCTTCAGCCTGGTTTACAGTAACTATGGCGATAACCACTTCTGGACCTCGGGCAGCAAGCGTCACACCTATTTTGAGCAGGGGGCGATTACCCTGGCGTATAAATTTTCGCTGCCGAAGCCCATGGAGCATGCGCTGTTGATTAACAAAGGCGACGCCATTATCTGCCAGGCAGGCTACAGCTGGGTGCCGCGTTATTACGATCTGGAGAGTAACGATATCCGCAAAAACAAAAATGTGCTGCTTGGGGGGTGTGGATATACCTTTAAACAACATTTTTTTGTGCGCGCCACCGCGTTCTGGTATCCGGACAGTAGTCAGCAGCAGCCGTGGAATGGCGATTATAGTTACAGTTTTGGCTACGCGGGCTATACGCCGGGATCGTTCTCTGTGCAGTATGCCAACTATGCCGGTACCCGCTACCCGGGGCATGACAGCGGCAGCGGCAAGTTTCGTGAAGGCACGATCAGCCTTACCTGGTTCTTGCCGATTTAGGAGGCGCGATGTCGGCACAGCACGTCCTGATTGTTGAAGATTCGCTGGTTTATCGTCGGCTGCTAAGCCGAATGTTGACGCAGTGGGGTTATATCGTTAGTGAGGCGGAAAACGGTGTCGACGCGCTGGCGATCCTCGAAAACCAGCCTGTCAGCCTGGTGATAAGCGACTGGGAGATGCCGGAGATGAATGGCCTGACGCTATGCCGGGAAATTCGCCGTCGCCAGTTTGGTCGCTATGTTTATCTGATATTGCTCACCGCCCGCGAAGACCCTGGCGATTTAACGCAGGGGTTTGAGGCAGGGGCCGATGATTTTCTCAGCAAACCGGTAGAGCAGAGCGAGCTGCGGGCGCGGCTGCACGCCGGGGCGCGGATCCTCTCCCTCGAGGCTGACCTCGCCGCGCGCAATGCGCGGCTGAGCGAAGCGCTGCGACAGATTGAACAGGATCTGGAGCTGGCGGCGCGCATTCAACAGTCGGTTCTCCCGGCTCATCAGCTGCGCCATCAGGGATTTTTCTCCGACTGGATTTTCCTGCCCTCGGCCTGGGTGTCGGGGGATATTTTTAACGTTTTCCCGCTGGGCGATCGTCTCGGATTTTACTGCGTGGATGTCTCCGGACACGGCGTGGGGGCGGCGATGATGTCGCTCGCCGTCGCCCGCCAGTTTTTGCATGGCAGGGCCGTTGAGCGCTTTCTTTTTACGGCAGACAACCAGCCGGCGTCGCCGGCCGAGGTGGTGGCGATCCTCAATGGTCGTTTTTGCAGTGACGAAACAGAGATCGTCAGCTATTTCACGTTGATCTATGGCGTGATCGACCTGCAGACCGGTGCGGGCAAACTCTGTCAGGCCGGGCATCCCACGCCTTTTATCGTTAGCCCGGACGCTACCGTCCGCCCGGTCGGCAGCGGCGGGGCGCCGGTGGGGTTGATAGACCATCTCTCGTGGGCAGATGTCAGTTTTTCGCTGGCGCCGGGAGAGCGGCTGTGCCTGTTCAGCGACGGTATCACCGAATGTGAAAACCGGAGCGGTGAACAGTTTGGCGAGGCGCGCTTGCAAGCGTGGCTGCAGGACAGCGTGACGCAGCCGCTGCCCGCGCTGCTGCCGCGTTTTGCCCGGCACCTGATCCGCTGGCGCAGTGGCGACGCGCAGGAGACCCAGGCGATGGCCGATGATGTTTCACTCTTGATTATTGAACGTACAGGGGACAGTGATGAAAATTGAAACTGAACGGCAGGCCTCGGTGACGATCCTGACGCCGGCGGTGCGTCGGCTGGATGCTTCCGTCGCGGTAGCCTTTAAGGCGGCAATCGCCCAGGAGATAGGCGAAGATAGCACCGATCTGATTGTTGATTTCAGTAAAATCGATTTTATCGACAGCAGCGGTTTGGGAACGCTGGTTTCCCTGATGAAAATGATGAACGGTAAAGGAGAAATGACACTGTGCGCGCTGAACCCCGGCATTCGCAATATGTTTACCCTGACCAGGATGGATCGTATTTTTCGTATTTGCGAGGATCGCACTTCAGCCCTTGCGCAGTTCAATCCGTGACGCGCCCGTGAATAACGTCATGAATTTTCCTGCCCAACTCAGCTCGCTATCAACGCTGGCGGCGTGGCTGGCTCAACAAATGGCGCCGCTGTCCGTCGGGGAGGAGTGGCGCTTCGCGCTCGATCTTGCCGTCTGTGAGACGGCCACCAATATCATTCGCTATGCGTTGCATGAGGATCGGCAACGTGTTTTTCGTGTCGAATTTATCGCAACGGAAGACCGGGTGACGCTGCGCTTTATTGATGCGGGAGAGGTCTTTCCGGCCGAGCGCCTGGCGCTGGCGCGTGGCGATGAGCGCTTCGATGTCGATCCGTTAGCGGAAAGCGGCAGAGGTTTGCGGCTTATTCTGCGCGCGGTGGACTATTTTAATGTGGAAACCCGCGCCGGGGAGAATGTGACGACCCTGATAAAAGCGTTGCCGGATGCCGTTCTTCGCCATTCCACCGACGATCGCGTCAGGTGAAGGAACAGAGCTTGCCCCCAGGTGAATCCCCGGGGGAATTTTCCCGCCCGCGTTCACCCTCTTCATCCGTCTTATGGCTGGGCCTGAGCGGTGGACAGCGCGCCCAGGTGATAAGGGCGAAGAGTATCTAACGTCATCATGGCTGATTTGCAGAAAATGCATTTCGCACCAAAAGGGTTTTTTTCAGTGACGTCAAACTGGGACGTTCTGTACTGGGAGCCATGGCAGCATGGGCATCTAAAATGGATATGTTCGATCATAATGTAAACCTTGTATGGGTGATGTTCTGTTGAAAAGACAATGGTCGTTTTCAGGAAAATTAACGCGGCTGATTTTAGTTAGTGGTAAGCCGGGTTTTGTGTCAGATGGCGGACTTTTTAAGGAGTCGACAAGGATCTGACAGGGCCTGTTTACAGAAAAAGCAAACTACTAACGGGACTGCTCAAAGGAAGGTGGTATCAGGGATAACGCCTGGAGATGAGAACACGTACTCAGATAATAACTTTTTGTCTGGTAAATCGACTCAACGATTAACGCACGTGCCGTGAATAATAGCAAACGTTATTTTAGCCTTCCGGATGCCTGCTGCGCCAGGGGAGGCTTCATCAGCGCCGTCACCCAGTCGATAAATACCTGTACCCGGGCAGAGAGCTGCCGATTACTGGGATAGAGCAGGGAGAGCGGGAGCGGCGCAGGGCGAAAATCGGCCAGCACTTCCGTTAACGCGCCCGACGCCAGATCGGCCTCAAGGCGGGGCAAGGGGGCCTGATACAGGCCAAAGCCAAGCCTTGCCGCTTCGGCGCCAACGTCGGCATCGGAAGTCAGCAACCGACAGGGCAAACTGACCTCGCTCTGACGGCCATCCTGGGTAAAGCTCAGCGGCAAGGTACGTTGCGTGCGCGATGAAACAAACCCGATCATCACGTGGCCCGTCAGTCCTTCAATCGTATGCGGGGTGCCGTACCGGGCGAGATAGGTCGGGCTGGCGCAGGTGATCTCCTGCAACCCGGCGAGCGGCCGGCAGATCATCTCGCTGTCGGGGAGATGGCCGCCGCGAATGACGCAGTCGACTCCCTCGCGAACCAGATCGACGTCACGCTCGCTTTCGCCGATCTGCAGCGTAATGTCCGGGTAGCGGGCGAGAAACTGCGGCAGCGCGGGCAGCAGCAGGGTCCGCGCCAGGTTGCCCGCCACGTCTACCCGAATGGTGCCGGAGATGCTCCCCCCGGCGCTGCGGTTGGCCTCCTCAAGGGCCGCCAGAATGGACACGCAGCGCTGATAATACAGCGAGCCTTCTGCCGTCGGCCGTACGTGCCGGGTGGTACGATGTAGCAGCCGCGCCCCGAGACTGACCTCCAACGCTTTAATAGCCGCGGTCGCTACTGGCCGGGAAACCCCCAGATCCGCGGCGGCGGCACTGAATGAGCCCCGTTCGACGATGCGCACAAACAAGGTCAGAGTATCCAGTTTATCCATGACATTGTTCCAGCTGGCAAAACTATCCTGTCGCCCAACGCGGTCTTATCGTCGGCATTCAGGGGCTTATAATCGCTCATGTTTTCAGCAGAGAGAAAAGGAGAAAACATGAACAATAGCGCAAAAATCGCCCTGGTGACAGGCGGCAGCCGCGGCCTGGGACGCGCGACCGTCGAAGCGCTGGCACAGCGCGGCGTAAATGTAGTACTGACCTACAAAACGCGTCTTGCCGAGGCGAACGAGGTGGTTACACGGGTTGAAGCACTGGGCGCCCGGGCGATCGCGTTGCCTTTCAGCGCTGGCGAAATCGACACCTTTGACGCATTTGTTAGCGCTTTTCAGGGCGCGCTGACGGAGCTGGACGCCGATAAATTTGATTATCTGGTCAATAATGCCGGCAACGCCAGCGGCATGGGATTTCTTAACGCCACGGAAGCGGAATTCGATGCGCTGTATCGCATCCACGTGAAGAGCGTTTTTTTCCTCAGTCAAAAACTATTGCCGCTGCTGGCCGATGGCGGGCGAATAGTGAATGTCTCGTCCGGCCTCACCCGCATCGTGATGGCGAACCGGGCGCCCTATGCGATCATGAAATCCGCGGTGGAAACCCTGACTCGCTATATGGCGTTTGAGCTGGGCAGTCGCGGGATCACGGTGAACTGCGTGGCGCCCGGCGCCATCGCCACCGATTTCAGCGGCGGGGTGGTGCGGGATAACCCGCAGGTCGCTCAGGCGGTAGCGAACATGACGGCGCTGGGCCGACCTGGCCTGCCAGAGGATATCGGGCCGATGATCGCCTCGCTGTTATCCGATGATCATCGCTGGGTGAATGCCCAGCGCATTGAGGTTTCCGGGGGAATGCGCATCTGAGCGAAGAAAACCGGGGCTGTTTTCATCCGTAGTCAATCGATATGTCAGTGGATGCCGATATAGCGCGACGCTGTGGAGAGATAAGGAAATAATGATCTGCCGCGTTGCTCGTTAAATATTAGTGATTGACCTTATTGCCTGAATGCGCAAGATTATTGTTGAATAAACAGTCAATATGCTAAATATATTTAATGCACGTATGAAAGGATTTAAGATATGGATTTTGAAAATGAACTGACCAGTAAGATCCTTGATCCCATTCACGGCACTATTCGTTTGACGACACTCGAGATTGCCTTTATCAATCACCCCCTGTTCCAGCGCTTACGCAACATTAAACAGAACTCTTTTTTATATAAGGTGTTTCCCTCTGCGGTGCACAGCCGCTTCGAACACTCTCTCGGGGTGCTGCATTTATCAAGTGAAATACTCAATAATTTACGCCTGAATGCGATACGGTATCAAAAGAAATATGATGATGGCCATGTGTTTGGTCATATCGATCAGATACCAAAACACAACATTCAGGAGTTGAGACTCGCTGCCCTGATGCATGACATCGGGCATGGGCCTGTATCCCACCAGTTTGAGAGTTTTATGCCTGGTAAGCACGAATTCTCCGATGTTCTCCCCACAGCCTACCATTCGATCATTGATGTATTAAGCAAGCCAGAACAGAAAGTTGAACATGAACAGCTTTCGCTGTTGTTCAGCCTGATGATTTATCATGATCTGAGAAAACAAGGTAAGGTCGATGACGAAATAAATATCGAAAATGTGTTAAAAATCATCGAAAAAAGATACGGTGACCAACAGATCATTGAGGAAATTAATGGAAAGGCAACAGATATCCTGCCGTTAATGACCTCGATCATCTCTTCCTGTCCGATCGATGCCGACCGGATGGATTACTTGCTCAGAGATGGCTATTTCTCCGGCGTCAAGTGTGGTATCTACGATTACAATCGCTTGTTTATGTCAATTGTCCCGGTCGAGGAACAGGGAAAATTGTACCTTGCTTACAAAGAGAGTGGGATTGATTCGATCGCTGAGTTTATTGGGGCGCGCTCCAGCCTTTTCTCGCAGGTGTATTACCATAAAACAAACCGCGCCTTTGCGACGATGTTGAGCACATTATGTGAGATTATGCAAAGCAAGGATCCACAAAATGTCATTATCGCTGACGTTACCGACCGTATCGTTGACCATAGCGATGAAAGCTTCATCGACGCGCTGAAGGAGTTTTATTTGGCGTGCAGTGATGATTATTTTTTGAATGACAAGGTGGGTGAATGGATAGATATCAGCGATACCGAGGCGGTTAATAAAAAAATACTTGATGACATTATTAACCGACACCCATGGTCGAAGGTCTATGAGGCCAAACACTCTGTGTATAAAGCTAACATCGCTGACAAGGAAAATAAGGCGTGGAAGAGTCAACTCACCGGGTTATTGACTTCTGTATTACAGCCTCATTTCAAACCACATGAATTTGCCGTTGATATTGTCTCCGACTGCGCCTTTAAAGACCTGGATAAAACCGAAGTTAAGCTTTTGGTGAAAGATCTTAAGAACCGCTACGAAATAAAACCGTTAATTGAATGTGGTGATAAGTTAAATCAGTATCAAATCATCAAATATTGCATTCGGGTATTTGTTGACCGCGATATCAAAGAACGCGTAACTCCTGAAATAATCTATAAAATCAATGAAATAGTGGTCAAGCAGATCGCGTTGCTGAATTGATGATGCCCGTCAGGGCAGCGATAAATCTTTCAGGGGCTGGTTTTTTAACCGGCCCCTGAAGATAAGCGGTAAATCGTGGCGCATCCCCGCCATCGGTATAACTTACAACAGCGCGTTTACCCGAGACTAAACACCGCGCTGAGGCATAGATTCCCGCAGGGGAGCGGGTGGCTCAACAAAAACGCCGGCTCAGTATGGTTATTCCGCCAGCAGGGCGGCGAATTTCGCCAGCCACTGTGGATGAGCCGGCCAGGCGGGGGCGGTAACCAGGTTACCGTCCACATGCGCCTGGTCGATACCAATATCCGCATAGTGCCCGCCGCTCAAACGCACTTCCGGGGCGCAGGCGGGATAGGCGCTGCAGGTGCGGCCCTGCAGAATACCGGCGGCGGCCAGCAGCTGCGGGCCGTGGCAGACGGCGGCGATAGGTTTACGCGCGGCGTCGAATGCCTGTACCAGTTTAATAACCTCCTCGTTCAGGCGCAGATACTCCGGCGCCCGGCCGCCGGGGATCACTAGCGCATCGTAGTTCTCGGCCTTTACTGCGGCGAAGTCAGCGTTCAGCGTGAAGCGATGGCCCGGCTTTTCGCTATAAGTCTGGGCGCCGTCAAAGTCATGGATTGCGGTCATGACATAGTCGCCAGCGGCTTTATCCGGGCAGACGGCATCGACCTGGTGGCCAATCATCTGCAGCGCCTGAAAAGGAACCATTGTTTCGTAATCTTCGGCATAATCGCCGACCAGCATTAGGATTTTCTTGCTCATCTTTGTGTCTCGTTGTGGGCGAAAGGTGTCTTAGATATAGCCTGGCGACTTGCAGAATGCGAACCGTTCAGGATGCCGACGACGGTGTCGTGTGCGTCTTGTAACCGGGCTCATGTTTTTTTGCTAACGACAACTTTGTCCGACATCGCGCTGTGGCTCGTTATCCGCAAAAAATCGGTTTGTGGGGAGTAAGGGGAGCAGAAGAATATTGTTACCGTTTAGATTTCGCGCCTGCACTATTAAGCGTCCGCCGCGAAGGGGCAATCGGATGGAAGCCAGATATTATCCCTCTGAGTAATTTATTGCGTTGTTACGCTAAATTTGCATAATGAGCGAATTATATTGCCCCGGTCGTCTCTATGGTTTCCTTTATTCATCCGCTTAATGTTTTAGCACGCCTTATAGTATCCATTGCAAACATTCCTTTGGTGCATTATTTATTGAATTTATCATTGGCTGTTGTTACACATTTCAAATATTGATATTCATGGTGCTTTTATTTTCGTGGTGAAAGGGGGGTGTTTATGAATAAATATAATTATTAGGTGGTTAAGTTGATCGGTAATCCATTTTTGCTTTATCATCGTCACGTTTCATATCAATATATCTTCAATAATTATTCCTTAAGGAAAGGAACTGCTATGGCTGATACGTTCCAGAATGAAGTCCCCAGGGCGCGCATTAATCTCAAATTATCTCTTCATACCGGCGGCGCGCAAAAGAAGGTCGAACTGCCGCTCAAACTGCTTACCATTGGCGATTTTAGTCATGGTAAGGAAAACCGGCCTTTATCGGAAAGAGAAAAAATCAACGTCAATAAAAATAATTTTAACAGCGTACTTTCGGAATTTAGCCCGGAAGTTAACCTCTCGGTGCCGAATACGCTGGCCGGCAATGGCGAAGAGGAGAACGTCAGACTGCGTTTTACCGACATCAAAGATTTTGAACCGGAGCAGGTTGCCCGGCAAATTCCGCAACTCCGCGCCATGCTGGCGATGCGTAATTTATTACGCGATCTCAAATCCAATCTGCTCGATAACGCCACTTTCAGAAAAGAGCTTGAGGCAATCCTGAAAGATCCGGCGCTGTCCCAGGAATTACGCGACGAAATGAGTGCGCTTGCCCCGAAATAAGTGCGGGGCAAGTCTGTTAATGGATTAACCGGGAAAATGCTAATGTCTGTTACCACAGAAAACGCCCCTGTTCAGGGGCAAACCACGCTGCAGGAAAACAGGGCGGGCGAGGGCGTTTACGCCTCGCTGTTTGAAAAAATTAATCTCACCCCGGCGTCTCGCCTCGGGGATATCAACGACTTTCTGGACGATGCCGCGCTCTCCGAGGCGCCGGCGGCGGAACGTCTCACCGCGGCGATGCAGGTGTTTATGGAACGCATCCGCCAGTCCGGCCAGCGGGTGGAAAAGCTCGACAAAACGCTGATCGACCACCATATCGCCGAGCTGGATTTCCAGATAAGCCGTCAGCTGGACGCGGTGATGCACCATCAGGAGTTTCAGCAGGTCGAATCCCTGTGGCGCGGCCTCAAACAGCTGGTGGACAACACCGACTATCGGCAGAACGTCAAAACGGAGATCCTCGACGTCGCCAAAGACGATCTGCGCCAGGACTTTGAGGACGCGCCGGAGCTTATCCAGAGCGGCCTCTACTGGCACACCTATACCGCGGAGTATGACACTCCCGGCGGCGAGCCGATCGGCTCGGTGATCTCGGCCTATGAGTTCGACGCCAGCCCGCAGGATGTGGCGCTGCTGCGCAATATCTCCCGCGTCTCTGCCGCCGCCCATATGCCGTTTATCGGCGCCGTCGGCCCGGCCTTCTTCCTGAAAGAGACCATGGAAGAGGTGGCTGCCATTAAGGATATCGGCAACTACTTCGATCGTGCGGAATATATCCGCTGGAAGGCGTTTCGCGAAACTGACGATGCCCGCTACATCGGCCTGGTGATGCCGCGCGTGCTGGGGCGTCTGCCGTACGGCCCGGATACCGTGCCGGTGCGCAGCTTCAACTATGTCGAGCAGGTGAAGGGCCCGGACCACGAAAAGTATCTCTGGACCAGCGCGGCGTTCTCCTTCGCTTCCAATATGGTGAAGAGCTTTGTCAATAACGGCTGGTGCGTGCAAATTCGCGGTCCGCAGGCCGGCGGCGCGGTGAAAGATCTGCCCATCCATCTGTACGATCTGGGCACCGGCAACCAGGTGAAAATTCCTTCCGAGGTGATGATCCCGGAAACGCGGGAGTTTGAGTTCGCCAGCCTGGGCTTTATCCCGCTGTCGTACTACAAAAATCGCGATTACGCCTGCTTCTTCTCGGCCAACTCCGCGCAGAAACCGGCGCTGTACGATACCGCCGACGCCACCGCCAACAGCCGTATCAACGCGCGTCTGCCTTACATCTTCCTGCTGTCGCGCATCGCGCACTACCTGAAGATGATCCAGCGCGAGAATATCGGCACCACCAAGGACCGGCGTCTGCTGGAGCTGGAGCTGAACACCTGGGTGCGGAGCCTGGTGACCGAAATGACCGACCCCGGCGACGAGCTGCAGGCCTCCCATCCGCTGCGCGATGCCAGCGTGGTGGTGGAAGATATCGAGGATAACCCGGGATTCTTCCGCGTGAAGCTGTACGCGGTGCCGCACTTCCAGGTCGAGGGGATGGACGTCAATCTGTCGCTGGTTAGCCAGATGCCAAAGGCGAAGGCGTAGGTTCGGACGATGATGAAAACGGAACGTCCGTTGTGGGGCCGGGGCATTATGGTGTCGCCTCAGCATTTTCAACAGCAGGCTGCGTATGCAGCCTGGACTGCGGAAGTGATTGCCCGGATGGGTCTTAACCACCCCTGGGGAGTGGTTGAGGCGACCTTCGAACCAGAGATGCTCAAACTGGGCCGCCTGCAGGCTCACAGGCTGCAGGTCCGGTTCCAGGATGGCACGATGATTGATACGGACAATGCCGATGCGCTGCCGTCCGCGCTGTCGCTGGACGGCGCATCCGGCGAGGCGGTGATCGTGCTGGCGCTGCCCCTGATGCAGGCGAATGGCGGCAACTGTCTGAAGCCGGAGGAGGTGGCCGAAAGGCCGGCGCGCTTCCGCCAGCGCTGGCGCGATGTCCGTAACCAGTTTGGGGATGATACCCGGCAGATTGCCGTCATACAGCCGGAGCTGACCCTCCGCTTCGCCCACCAGGACAACAGCGATTACCTGACCTGTCCGCTTGTTCGCCTGCAGCGGGACTCGCAGGGGGCCTGGCTTATCGACGAGACGTTTCTCCCGCCGCTGCTGCAGATCCAGGGCAGCCGCTGGCTGGCGACGCAGCTTGAACAGCTGCTCATCCAGCTCCGGGCTCGTCTGACGCGCCTGATGGCCATGCGTCGCGAAAGCAATGAACGGATGGCTGATTTTGCCGTAGCCGATGTCTCTCTGTTCTGGTTGCTGAATGCGCTGAACAGCGCCGAGCCGGTGCTGGGGTACTTTCTGCGTTACCGGCAAAGCCCGCCGGAACGCCTCTACCCGGAGCTGGCGCGCCTGGCTGGTAGCCTGCTGACCTTTTCGCTCACCCATCAGGCGAATGCCGTCCCGTTCTATCAGCATGACCAGCTGAACGCGGTTTTTCCGCCGCTGTTTGATTTACTGAGCGACCTGCTGGAGGCGAGCCTGCCATCGCGGGTGGTGGCGATTGCGCTGGAGCATGATGTCCGGCTGCACTTCTGGCAGGCGCGTCTGCACGATGCCCGGCTGCGGGAAGGGGCTGATTACTACCTGTCGGTTCGTTCGTCGGTACCGGTCGCCCAACTGCAGGAGCAGTTTCCGCGCCAGTGCAAAGTGGGCAGTCCGGATCATGTCAAAGCCATCGTCAACTCCTCGCGGACAGGGGTGCCCCTCACGCCATTGCGTCATGTGCCGGCGGCGATCCCGCTACGTCTGGAAAATCAGTATTTCAGCCTCGATGTGTCCCACCCTCTGGCGACGGAAATGCTGCAGAGCGGCACCTGTATGTTTTACGTCCCGGGGATGCTCGGTGAGCCTGAACTTGAACTTTTTGCGGTACTACGAACGTGAATGAGCCTAAACGCGGCAACGCCGCGTCCATTGATATTGATGCGCTGCTGCAGAACACCTGGCTGCAGGTTATCAGCCTGCGCCACGGCCCGCAGTTCCGCGATGAGGAAGGGTACACGCTATGGCAGCGCTGTATTGCTGATGTCGAGCGCGTGCAACATGAGCTGAAGGCGAGCGGGCTTGATGACGCCAGCTGTCAGCATATTCTCACCGCCCAGTGCGCGCTGCTCGATGAAGCCGTGAAAGGTCGCGGCGTGGAGGATGAGGCCTGCCTGCAGTGGTATGACATTCCGCTGCAGGGGCACTTCCTCGGCACCATGGACGCCGGCGACACCCTGTGCGAGCGGATGCGTGATGTGTTGCGTGAGCCGGCGCCCAACCTGGCCGTGGTCACCTGTTTTCAGCGGGTGATGCTGCTGGGTTTTATTGGCAGCTTTCGCTCCCTCCACGACCCCGAGCGCCTGAAGCTGGTCAACGCGCTCGGTGAGCGTGTTCCTCCTTTTCAGCGCCCGGCTACCGCTCCCGTACTGGTAGAGAGTCGCGCCGGTCTGGGGATAAGCGGCTGGCTGGCCCCATGGCCGGTACGTATTGGCCTGAGCGTGGTGGTGGTACTCGCCCTGTGGTGGGGACTCAACCACTGGCTCGATCACCTGCTGCTGACCTTGTTACCGGGGGAGGTGAAATGAGCCCCGCGCAGCAGCGTGGGCTGGCGCTGTGGGCCAGTCTGCTGAGTGCGCTGGTGTGCCTGCTATTTTTGCCGGTTCCCCGCTGGGGGGCGTGGCTCATTCTGCTGGTCACGCTGGCCCTGATCATCGGGATCTGGCGCATCGCCAGTCGTCGTACCGGACGTAACGTCGCATCAACCCTGGACCCTCTCCCGGAGGGCGCTTATCGCCAGCCGGTGGTCCTCGTTTGCGGCGACCTGCCGTGTGTCTGGCCGCCAGCGTCACCGGTGCGAGTCGTCAAACAGGGCTGCTGGATCCGCGTGGAAAAGACGGAGGAGCTGCAGCAGGTCGCGCGCCAGGTATTGAGCCAGCGGCCGGAATGGGGGCCTCAGCTGTCGGTGCTGCTCTGCGTCTGCCCGCAGCGGCATGCGCAAAGCGATGCGCTGACCAGCGCTCTGCTGGCCCTGCGCTGGCAACTCAGCCAGCTGCGTCAGCAGACGGGGTATGCCGTACCGCTGGCGCTGCAGGGGCAGGTGGGCAGCGCGATGAGTCGCGACCTGTTGTGGCAGGCGGCGATACCGGGTGAAGCGGTCAAAGTCTGGCAGCCCTCCTGCGCCCCCTGTTCCGTACCGGCCTGGGTAAGCGCCGGTGGGGCGGCCGCGCTGGAGCAGCAGGTGCTGATGAACAGCCTGATGGGCTGGTTTGAACAGCACGTCCATGCCGTGTTGACGGAAGAGAATACCGACCTGCCACCTCTGCCCCCTGCGGCCGTGCTGTGGGGCCTCGGGCCCTCGCTGCCTGGAAGTCTGGCATCGTCGGCCTGGACGACGTGGTTATCCCGACATAGCGGCCTGTCGCGGGTAGCTGGCTGGCAGCCTGGCGAGAGCGACACCGGGGACGCTTCAGCTTTGCCGGAATTCATCCTGCCGCAGTTACCGGCGGGACGGGGACTCACGCCACGAGGCTGGGCCTGGCGCGCGGCGCTCGCGATTTTCACCCTCGCGGCTGTCGCCGCGCTGCTCAGCAGTGGCTGGAACAATCGACAACTGCTGCAGCGCGTGGGCGTCGATATTGCCCGTTATGAGCGGATTGCGATGGATGATTATCGACCAAAAGCCAGCGCTGTCAGGGTGCTGCGTGAAGATGCCGCGCTGCTTGATAGCTGGGCGCGTAACGGCGTCCCGCTGCGCCAGAGTCTGGGCTTGTATCACGGGGAGCAGATTCGCCTGCCGTTGCTGGAGGCGATTCGCGGTTACGTGCCGCCTCCACCGCCGCCCAGGCCGGTGCAGCGCGTCGCGCCGAACGTCATCCGCCTTGACAGCATGTCGCTATTCGATACCGGGAAATGGGTACTGAAGCCTGGTTCGACAAAGCGGCTGGTCAGCTCGCTGATGGACATTAAGGCCAGGCCCGGGTGGCTGATTGTGGTGGCGGGCCACACCGACAGCGTGGGTGAGGAAAAAGCCAACCAGCTATTGTCGCTGAAACGTGCGGAATCGGTCCGCGACTGGATGCGCGATACCGGCGACGTGCCGGACAGCTGCTTTGCCGTTCAGGGCTATGGCGAAAGCCGACCAATTGCAACAAACGATACGCCGGAAGGCCGTGCGCTGAACCGTCGTGTCGAAATCAGTCTGGTGCCGCAGGTAGACGCCTGCCGGTTACCGGACCAACCCTCTGCGTCATCCCAGGATGATGGCGCTTCACTACACAATGGAGAGTAATTCCATGGCAATTCCTGTTTATCTTTGGCTGAAAGACGACGGCGGCGCGGACATTAAAGGGTCTGTCGACGTTCAGGATCGTGAAGGCAGTATCGAAGTGGTGGCTCAGGAGCATAACCTGTACATCCCGACCGATAACAACACCGGCAAACTGACCGGCACGCGTATTCATACGCCGTTCCTGTTCACCAAGGAGATCGACTCCTCCAGCCCCTACCTGTACAAGGCGGTGACCACCGGTCAGACCCTGAAGTCCGCCGAGTTTAAGTGGTACCGAATCAACGATGCCGGCCAGGAAGTGGAGTATTTCAATACCAAACTTGAGAACGTCAAGGTGGTGAAAGTGAATCCCCTGATGCACGACATCAAAAACCCCGCCTACGAGAAGCACAACCATCTGGAACAGATTGAGCTGCGCTACGAGAAGATCACCTGGACCTATAAAGACGGCAACATCATTCACTCCGATAGCTGGAACGAACGCGCCACCGCGTAATTGCCCGTCATATTTCGCGCCGCTGGCGCGCAGGCGACGTTCGCTCATCCCGGCCGCATCGTTATCTCTGCGGCCGGGGATTATTGCGGGCGATCGCCTGATGCGGGCAGCGTTTCTCTGCCCGCCGTTTTTTGCTGAGCGCCTGAGATACGGGGTCTCAGCAAAGAAAAACACAATCTGTCTGCCTGACCTTGTGCGCTTGGGGTTCCTGTTCAGGAACAGCGACGGGCGGTAGCGTGTCCGGAAACAATAAGAGAGGATCTCATGGAAAATCCAGCCAGCCTGTTACGCCGTCTTAATCCCTGCTGTGCCCGCGCAATGGAGGGGGCGGCCTCCCTGTGCCAGACCCGGGCGCATGCCGAGATCCTGCCCGAGCACTGGCTGCTTAAGCTGCTGGAACAGGGGGAAGGCGATCTGACGGTGCTGGCGCGGCGCTATGAATGGGATATGGATGCGCTGTGGCAGGATCTGCTGAGCTGGCTGGATAAACAGCCGCGCTCGGTACGTCATCGTCCCCAGCTCTCTGACCATACCCTGAGGCTGATGCAGGAGGCCTGGCTGATTGCCTCTCTCAGCGGCGAAGCGCAGATCCGCAGTGTTCACCTGCTGATGGCGCTGGTTGAAAAACAGAATCTGATCCAGTGGGATGGCCTGTGGCCGCTGTTAACGCTGGGCCAGCGTCAGCTGGAACGCCTGCGCTCCTTGCTGGATGCCCAGTCCGACGAACGTCCGCCAGCGCAGCAGGAAGCGGCGCTGGCGCAGCCCCATGGCGGGGACGTGGAATTTGTGGGGCGTCCTGCGGGCAGCGAACTGAATGCGGATGGGCTCAACCCGGCGCTGCAGAACGCGCTGGACAAATTCACTCTCGACGTCACCGCCAAAGCCAGAGACGGCCAGATTGACCCGGTGTTCGGACGCGACACGGAAATCCGCCAGATGGTGGATATTCTCTCCCGTCGGCGAAAAAACAACCCGATCCTCGTCGGTGAGCCGGGCGTGGGCAAGACCGCTCTGGTGGAAGGCCTGGCGCTGCGCATTGCCGAAGGCAACGTCCCCGACGCGCTGAAGCCGGTGTCGGTGCGCACCCTTGACCTCGGTCTGCTGCAGGCCGGCGCCGGGGTCAAAGGCGAGTTCGAGCAGCGGCTGAAAAATATCATTGAGGCGGTACAGCAGTCGCCTTCGCCGGTGCTGCTGTTTATCGACGAGGCGCACACGATCATCGGCGCGGGTAATCAGGCGGGCGGCGCGGATGCCGCCAACCTGTTGAAGCCGGCGCTGGCCCGGGGCGAGCTGCGGACCATCGCCGCCACCACCTGGTCTGAATACAAGCAGTACTTCGAGCGCGACGCCGCGCTGGAGCGCCGCTTTCAGATGGTCAAGGTGGATGAGCCGGACGACGACACCGCCTGCCTGATGCTGCGCGGCCTGAAGTCCCGCTATGCCGACCACCACGGCGTGCATATCACGGATGATGCGGTGCGCGCCGCCGTGACGCTGTCACGACGCTATCTCACCGGCCGCCAGCTGCCGGACAAGGCAGTGGATTTACTCGACACCGCTTCCGCCCGCCTGCGTATGAGTTTGGATACCGTGCCTCAGCCGCTGACCCGCATGAAGGCGCAGCTCACCGCGCTGGCAATGGAGAAGCAGGCGCTGCTGGAAGATATTGCGCTGGGCAACAGCGCCCGCGGCGATCGGCTGGCGGCCATTGAGCAGGAGGAGATCCGCCTTATTCTGGCGCTGGATACCCTTGAAACTCAGTATGGTCAGGAGCTGCAGCTGACGGAAGCGCTGCTCGCCTGTCGCCGCGATATCTCCCGCCAGGCGGAAATTAGCGATCTACAAACCGCGCTTATCGCCGTCCAGCAGGGCAATCCGCTGCTCGGGCTGGACGTCGACGTCCGCACCGTGGCGACGGTGATTGCCGACTGGACCGGCGTGCCGCTCTCCTCGCTAATGAAAGATGAGCAGACGGAGCTGCTGAGTCTGGAAGAGAGTCTCGGCAAACGGGTGGTTGGCCAGCAGGCGGCCCTGAGCGCTATTGCCCGGCGCCTGCGCGCCGCGAAAACCGGCCTGACGCCGGAGAACGGTCCGCAAGGGGTGTTCCTGCTGGTCGGGCCGAGCGGCACCGGCAAAACGGAAACGGCGCTCGCCCTGGCCGATGCGCTGTTCGGCGGCGAGAAAGCGCTGATCACCATCAATCTCTCCGAGTACCAGGAGCCGCACACCGTCAGCCAGCTGAAGGGTTCTCCGCCCGGCTACGTCGGCTACGGCCAGGGCGGGATCCTGACCGAGGCGGTGCGCAAACGCCCCTACAGCGTGGTGCTGCTCGATGAGGTGGAAAAGGCCCATCGCGATGTGATGAACCTGTTCTACCAGGTCTTCGACCGGGGGGTAATGCGCGACGGCGAGGGGCGTGAAATCGACTTTCGCAACACCGTGATCCTGATGACCGCCAACCTCGGAAGCGACCTCCTGATGCAGTTGCTGGATGAACAGCCGGAGGCCAGCGAATCAGACCTGCACGAGCTGCTGCGCCCGGTGCTGCGCGGCCACTTCCAGCCGGCGCTGCTGGCCCGCTTCCAGACGGTGATTTACCGTCCGCTGCCGGCGGGAGCGCTGCGCACCATTGTCGGCATGAAGCTCGGGCAGGTAAGTCAGCGTCTGGCTTGCCATTACGGAATCAACACCACCCTCAGCGAGAGCCTGTTCGACGCGCTGACCGAGGCCTGCCTGCTGCCGGATACCGGCGCCCGTAACGTCGACAGTCTGCTCAATCAGCAGATCCTGCCGGCGCTGAGTCAGCAGCTATTGAGCCATATGGCGGCGGGGCAGAAACCGCGCCAGGTGACGCTGGGGTATCACGAAGAGGAAGGCGTCGTGATGGCGTTTGACGAGGGGACAATATCCGATGAGTAGCGTGAAATCGTTGTTGTTCAGCCATAACCACCACCTGCTTTCGGTGAAGGGATGTGAAGCCGGGCTTGATGTGCTGGCCTTCGAGGGCGATGAAGCCCTGAGCCAGCCGTTCCGCTACCGTATTGAATTCACCAGCGCAGACCATGCCATCAGCAAAGAGATGATGCTGATGAAGGCAGCCTCCCTGACGCTGCAGGCGCCGGTGGCTCAGGGCTTCGGCATCAATGTTCAGCAACCCGTGCGGGTGATCCAGGGCGTGGTGACGGGGTTTGAACGGCTCAGTACCTCCAGGGATGAAACGCACTACGCGCTGACGCTTCAGCCGCGCCCGGCGCGATGCCGACTTTGCGGTGGAGTTTGCCGGCATACCGGACAGCCCGGACGTCGGCTACCGGCCTGAGCCCGGCGCGCGTCCGGTGATGGCCGGGACGCTGCCGGCCCGCGTGACCAGCACCCGGGAAAACGACACCTACGGGCATATCGACAAACACGGACGCTACCGGGTGAATATGTTGTTTGATCGGGCGCGCTGGGAAACCGGGTTCGAGAGCCTGTGGGTCCGTCAGTCGCGGCCGTATGCCGGAGACACTTACGGCCTGCACCTGCCGCTGCTGGCGGAGACGGAGGTGGCGATTGGCTTTGAGGATGGTAACCCCGACCGGCCGTATATCGCGGGCGTGCTGCACGACTCGGCGCACGGCGACCACGTCACCATTCGCAATGACAAACGTAACGTCCTGCGCACCCCGGCCAACAACAAAATCCGCCTCGACGACGAGCGCGGAAAAGAGCATATCAAGGTCTCGACGGAGTACGGCGGTAAGAGCCAGCTGAACCTGGGGCACCTGGTGGACAGTGACAGGCAGCCGCGCGGCGAAGGCTTTGAGCTGAGAACCGACAGCCGGGGAGCTATCCGGGCACAGAAAGGGATATTTATCAGCGCGGACGGACAGGTGCAGGCCCGGGGACAGGTGCTGGATATGGAGCCGGCGGTCAGCAATCTGGCCGAAGCCCGGGAGCAGATGATGTCCATCTCCGGTGACGCGCAGAAGGCGACCGCGAACCCGGCCGATCTCCAGGCGCAAATTACCCTGCTGGAGCAGCAGCTGACAGACCTCAAAAAATCGGTACTGCTGGTCAGCGCGCCGGAGGGGATAGCGCTGACCAGCGGGGAGCATCTGCAGGTCTCAGCCGGGCATAACCTGATTGCCACGGCCGGAAAGAATGCAGACGTCAGCGTGGTGAAAAATCTGTTCATCGGGGTGGGCAGTGCGCTGAGCGTGTTTGTGCGAAAGCTTGGGATCAGGCTGATAGCGAACCAGGGACCGGTACAGATGCAGGCGCAGAATGACCTGATGGCGTTGCTTGCCCGGAAGGAAATCAGCATTGTCAGCACGGAAGACAGTATCGAAATTATTGCGAAAAAACGGGTCACAATAAACGGCGGGGGAAGCTATATCACGCTCAATGCCAGTGGCATTGAATCAGCGACGGCAGGTGAGTACAGAACAAGGGCCGGGTATTACGTCAGGCGGGAAAAAGCGCAGCATAAGCCTGACATTGCACCTTTAGCTAATGCGATAAATGACGGCAGCCATAATATTCGCTACCTGTGTACAGATGATAATGGGATGCCGATGCTGAATACACCTTACAGGGCCTTTCTGGCTGATGGCTCGGTATTAGAGGGTGTCAGTGATGGCGAGGGGTATACGAAGTTGTTTACTTCTGCACAGATACAGGATGTTCTGCTGCATATGATACCGGAGGCCATCAATGCCTAAATATAATATTTATACAAAGATTGAATCGAATGTTTCAGCAGTCGACCTTTTTTACGATCTGAATGTTTACAGAACTGATGCCAGTAATAAAAAACATATACTACTGTCAGTGGCGCAACAACCAGTAACATCAAATTATCAAACTCAGTCCCATGAAACGAATGACACAGAGGATGGGTTGTCTGTAATCTACATAATGGAAATGAACTTATATCGCAAGCACGGAGGTAAGTTGTTTTCTGTGCTTTCCTCGCCTGCGAAAAAGATGTACACACTTGGTGAAATGGCATCAGGGCAAGCATATTCTAAAAATAAGCGTGAAAATGTTTGTTATTTTGAGACAAAGGCGCAGACAAAACCGGTTAATGATAAGGGTGAGGATAATATACATACTGTGCAGATTACCTGTCAGAAAAGAGCGTTTATTGCAAAAGAGTATCCTGTAGGTAGTCCTGATGATCCCTTCGATAAAAATAAGATAGAACATCAGTTCCTTTCGAGGATGAATCGCAGTAGTTATCCAAATCAAGGGGATACTAGTTTGTGTGGGCCAGCATCATTTTTTTATTGCCTGTTGATGGATAGACCTGATATTTATAAACAAGCAGTTAATGAGCTTTGGTTGTATGGGAAAACTAAAATAGGTGCGTTAAATATAGTTCCAAGCAATAGTTGTCTGATCCTACCCGCGAATAGTGGACACGCGACTAAGTGAGTAAACTCCCAGACAGAGGTATCTCACATGACTAAATCAGCAACCGTAAGTAAGAAACCACGTAAACAGCATTCGCCTGAATTCCGCAGCGAAGCCCTGAAGCTTGCGGAGCGCATCGGCGTTGCCGCTGCCGCCCGGGAACTCAGCCTTTACGAGTCTCAGCTATATACCTGGCGCAGCAAATTACAGCAGCAGAAAACGTCTTCCGAACGGGAAAATGAGCTGGCCGCTGAAAATGCCCGCCTGAAGCGCCAGCTGGCAGAGCGTGACGAGGAGCTGGCTATCCTCCAAAAGGCCGCGACATACTTCGCAAAGCGCCTGAAATGAAGTATGTCTTCATCGAAAAACATCAGGCTGAGTTCAGCATTAAAGCCATGTGTCGGGTGCTGCGCGTGGCCCGCAGCGGCTGGTATGCCTGGCGTATCCGTCGCCTGCAGCTAAGCCCGCGTCAACAATTTCGCCGGCAATGTGACAAAGCGGTCAGTCAGGCCTTTCATCAGGCGAAACAGCGCTACGGCGCACCGCGCATTACTGATGAGCTGCGCGAACAGGGGGTGAAATACAACATCAAAACGGTAGCGGCCAGCCTGAAGCGGCAGGGGCTAAGGGCCAAAGCCGCGCGTAAGTTCAGTCCGGTGAGTTATAAGCCCCATAATCTGCCGGTATTCGATAATCTGCTGAATCAGGATTTCACCGCCAGCGCACCGAATCAGAAGTGGGTGCAGGACATCACCTACATTCGCACCGATGAGGGCTGGCTGTATCTTGCCGTGGTGATTGACCTGTGGTCCCGCGCGGTTATTGGCTGGTCGATGTCATCCCGAATGACGGCCCGGCTGGTATGCGATGCCCTGCAAATGGCGCTGTGGCGGCGTAAGCGGCCAAAAGGGGTTATAGCCCACAGCGACCGGGGTGGTCAGTACTGCTCAGCAGATTATCAGGCCCTGTTGAAGCAGCACGACCTTCGGGGCAGCATGAGTGCAAAAGGCTGCTGCTATGACAATGCCTGCGCGGAAAGCTTTTTCCACACGCTGAAGGTAGAGTGCATCCACGGTGAGCGTCTAATCAGTCGCGATGATATGCGTACGATGGTATTTAATTACATTGAGTGCGATTACAATCGCTGGCGTCGTCACAGTGCCTGTGGCGGCCTCAGCCCGGAACAATTTGAAAATCAGAATCTCGCTTAGGCGCGTGTCCATATTACGAGGAGAGGATCAGTCGGCATCCTATGGGGGCTTTCTATGATGCTTATGGAGAACGAGTGAAGGGGATCGATTGGATAACCCTCGCTTCTTTAAGGGACTCCGAAAATTCCATTATGAGTTATGACGAAATTGATGACCAGGCTTCAGGGATAACATTATGGGGAGTGATCCTACCCGCGAATAGTGGACACGCGACTAAGTGAGTAAACTCCCAGACAGAGGTATCTCACATGACTAAATCAGCAACCGTAAGTAAGAAACCACGTAAACAGCATTCGCCTGAATTCCGCAGCGAAGCCCTGAAGCTTGCGGAGCGCATCGGCGTTGCCGCTGCCGCCCGGGAACTCAGCCTTTACGAGTCTCAGCTATATACCTGGCGCAGCAAATTACAGCAGCAGAAAACGTCTTCCGAACGGGAAAATGAGCTGGCCGCTGAAAATGCCCGCCTGAAGCGCCAGCTGGCAGAGCGTGACGAGGAGCTGGCTATCCTCCAAAAGGCCGCGACATACTTCGCAAAGCGCCTGAAATGAAGTATGTCTTCATCGAAAAACATCAGGCTGAGTTCAGCATTAAAGCCATGTGTCGGGTGCTGCGCGTGGCCCGCAGCGGCTGGTATGCCTGGCGTATCCGTCGCCTGCAGCTAAGCCCGCGTCAACAATTTCGCCGGCAATGTGACAAAGCGGTCAGTCAGGCCTTTCATCAGGCGAAACAGCGCTACGGCGCACCGCGCATTACTGATGAGCTGCGCGAACAGGGGGTGAAATACAACATCAAAACGGTAGCGGCCAGCCTGAAGCGGCAGGGGCTAAGGGCCAAAGCCGCGCGTAAGTTCAGTCCGGTGAGTTATAAGCCCCATAATCTGCCGGTATTCGATAATCTGCTGAATCAGGATTTCACCGCCAGCGCACCGAATCAGAAGTGGGTGCAGGACATCACCTACATTCGCACCGATGAGGGCTGGCTGTATCTTGCCGTGGTGATTGACCTGTGGTCCCGCGCGGTTATTGGCTGGTCGATGTCATCCCGAATGACGGCCCGGCTGGTATGCGATGCCCTGCAAATGGCGCTGTGGCGGCGTAAGCGGCCAAAAGGGGTTATAGCCCACAGCGACCGGGGTGGTCAGTACTGCTCAGCAGATTATCAGGCCCTGTTGAAGCAGCACGACCTTCGGGGCAGCATGAGTGCAAAAGGCTGCTGCTATGACAATGCCTGCGCGGAAAGCTTTTTCCACACGCTGAAGGTAGAGTGCATCCACGGTGAGCGTCTAATCAGTCGCGATGATATGCGTACGATGGTATTTAATTACATTGAGTGCGATTACAATCGCTGGCGTCGTCACAGTGCCTGTGGCGGCCTCAGCCCGGAACAATTTGAAAATCAGAATCTCGCTTAGGCGCGTGTCCATATTACGAGGAGAGGATCAGAGCGCTTACTGAATGGTTTGTAAGTGCTGGTTATCAAAAAGAGTTTAGTAATGTCGGGCTATCGCACGTAAATCTGAAAGAACTAAGTACCCTCAATGAGTATATTAGAAAAGGTTGTCGAGTTGTTACTTTGATATCAGCTGGTATACTTGATGGATTTGACTCCACTGTCACGGCTAAGAATCATTGGATTGTTTGGGATGGACCTATAACCACACAGTATGGTGAGGTCATTTCATTAACGACTAAGGAAAATGAGTTAGTTCAATTGAAATTATTCTCTTGGGGTAAGGTAAAAAATCAGATTAAGAGGCATCTTGCTCTTTCAGATGTAATGGGAAGCATTTTTGGAGGGGTGGTGTTTAAATCACTAGAATAGTTTTATGAAAAAATATCTAATCTGTTTGTTTGTTTTTTTAGCATCCTGCTCTTCAGGTAAAATAGAGTTTTATCCAAGTGGGGGGCGGTTGAAAAATGCCAAGATAGGGACGTTTTATCAGCAAGGTTTGGTTATGAGATTTCAGGGGAGTGGAGAGGTTATTTCTTTTGTTTCAAGTAATTTTAGAGCAAAATTAACTCCTGATAATTCCGGTCTGGATATAGAACCAAGCTTTATGGGGAATGAAAAAAATGACTTTAAAAAAGGTAGCAGCCCTAACGAACTTGTAATAAGTGGAGTGCCCAGAATAAAAGGTGTGATAACCGTTGAAATAGTTGCAAAAACATATGCATCTATGTATTCAAAATCACAGGTGTTTACTAAAAAATATCAAATAAATGTTGATTGAATTTATTTTAGATCATGTCTTTAATGATATTAAAGTAGACAATGTGGTCGCCGGTATTACAATTTGGAGGGGTGATATCGAGTGGTTTTAAAAGAGTGGGTATGTCAAGGTGGGCACAAGTAACACCAGGTTTTTTTACCGTAATCCTAAAAGCCTGACGAAATAATCGAAAGATCTTATCCCTGGTAATTTAGAGATGGAGTTTTTTGAAAATTGAGGAAGGAATTTAATCTGGATAATCACTAACGAAACGAGTTTAGAAGAGCTTGTCTCGCTGAGACTTTTTTCATGGGGTGAAGTTAAAGATAACTCGCTTCGAGTATCATTAAAATTAGGAGAATTTCTAAACCATACTTTTGGGGGGATGGTATTTACAAAAATATCATGATTAAAAATGAATCACTATCTAAGAGCTTTTGTAATTTCTTTCTTTCTAACTGGCTGTGGCAATCACCTTGTATTTGAGCCTAATAAGTTACCAGATGGATATATAGATCAGGAATATTATGTTCCAATCACCATCTCTGGAGGTACAGGACCAGTTGTTGATCTGAGTTATGAAATTCACCCATCAAATTCTGGATTGAAATTAGTATTTTCTGAAAAAAATATTACACAAAATATGTATATAATAACTTTACTATAGAATGTAAGCCTCAGTTGCAAGGGATTGTAACAATTAATATTAGGGGCGGGGTTGTTGCTAGTGCGGGGCAATATTTTGAAAAACAATATGAGATTAATATTCAGAAATAAACAGGTAATAACATCTTGGAAGGCCTGCTGAGAGCGTGCGGGCGATAGCTGACGGTACCGTCATTTCACTCCGCAAAAGCTCAGACAAGCGCGACCTAGCACCATTCAACATCAACGCCGATAAACCCAATACAAAGGGGAGTAATGATGGTTATGTGCTCATAAAGCATGAAACCGAGATCGGTAGCGGTGATGAAGGAAAAGTGGCTTTCTATTCCTTATACATGCATCTGAAGTCGCTGGCTGAAACTGTTAAAGCCGGTGATAAAGTTTACCGTAAGGATCCTATAGGCCTTCCAGGCATGGTTGATGGAGTGAATGCTTTCCATTTCCAGATTTTCTGCGATGATGACAACATCAGCAAGCTAACGGGCAGGAAAACAGGAGAGCTGGATATTTCGAAGAATGGCCGCACCGATGCGGTTTATGGTGATATTCACTTTTATCTGCCACCGCAGACAAAGTTTTATGACAAGGCTCCAGCAGATAACAGCATTTCTACCACCGGACTTTCTGAACTATATACCAGCAATGTGCCTCTGTATGCCAGCATGACTCTGGCCCAAGGCAAGTGCACGATGGTTACTCGTCAGAAAAATACGCAGACTGACGGAAAATATGATCTGCTGGGTGAACCACTGGTTAATGCAGATGGTGATGACTACGAATACAATCTCTATAAAACCGCGATGCGGAATTATAAGGAGAGCCCAAGTGCCGGGTTTGAATTACTTCGCTTTGGGCGAGTGATCAACACGGACCATGAAACACTGGTACCGGCAGACGCACCATTATGGATGACAGTCAATTACCCGGGTGGTAAAGGGGTGATCAACCTTGCTGATTCCAGTATTAAAAAGTTTAGTGACGCTGATTTCCCTCACTGGACGGGCTGGCAGATGGTAGATGACGATAGTGATAGCAACAGCCAGTGTAATTCAGCTATTATCAAGAAACTTCACGAAGTTGGTGACTTCGATAACCAGTGCGGGAAGCTAATCTGTCATTTCCCATTTGAATGGGAAAAAAGTACGATCGACATCCGTTTTTCGTGGCTGAAAACGGGAAATGAAGAGCATGAACCGATGACGGAAGCCGATTATGCAAAGTTTAAATCCCATGCGGAAGCACTATGCTTTGATTCTGGAGCGTTGAGTTCTGACCGGTTGTGGCATTTTGAGCCAAAATCATTTATTCGACATTTCAGGAAATGTAGTTGGCTCGACTCTGAAGTAATTGAAAAAGTAATGACGGCGAATGCTAGTAAAAAAAATAAAAATGCACTTGAAGGTATTAAAAAAATTACATTAGAGTACTATGCGGACATAAATACAATCATGCGAAAGTATAACTTATCTGATGCAAATAGAATTTGTCATTTTTTAGGGCAGGGTGCAGTTGAATCAGGTTATTTATTGTCCATGCAAGAAACTAGCCAGCAACAAATTATTGTTGATGGTGTTCAGCAAGGTGGTGTGATTGTTGAAGCATCAACATTTAATGAAACTACTAAGCTAGGTCATTGGTACGGAGCTCTTAAAGCCGAGAAGGATAACTATTTCTCCGGGAAAAAATACAATTCCCGTGGAGGGTATATCACAGGATCCTATAGCTGGATTAACGGTAACTGTGGAGATGTAGATGCACAAAAATTCAGAGGTAGAGGGTTTAAAATGCTAACTGGACTTAACACATATTCAAGCTACTGGGTATATCGAGGTTGGTTGTCAAAAAATGACTTTGATAAATATTGGTGGGATGACCCGGAGTACAAGAAAAAAATTCAGCCGGTATGAAGAAAAAACCACCAAAAATAGGAAACCCTCAGAAAGTGACAGAAAATGCATATAACTGTATTGATACAGGTGGTTTTTTTATAGTTTGTTTTAAGTCTAAAGTTCTCAAAATTATGGATGAGGACAAAATTGGGAAATCTGATGATGACAGCATTATTTTGAAAGTAACTAAAAATATAAATGGTGCAGATAAAGGAATTGCAGAAAGGAAAATAGCTACTAAAAAAGCAAAAGAGATGATTGATGATGAAGTTTAAAACTAATTCATTTTTGTTTATGATGCTTTGTGCTACTGCTCTTAATTCTTGGGCTGGATATTACAACACAATTGATATCGATGGTGTAAGCATCCATTTAGATAAGGATAAAGCTGGATATGTAAATGTTCACGATGATCAATTAAATACGGATTACTCATGCAAAATAGAAAATTGGAATGATTCATTAATCTCTGGTGCTGGAGGTATTTCTCTAACTAGTGATCATTTAGGCGTGCTTTTAGCATCAGGAAATAAATATCTTGATGTTAAGGAGCTTATAGATTGCAAAGGACAGTCAATTCGAATTCATTCTATTCATTACTTTAATAATTCAATTTCTTCTATTATAGATGTTAATTTTGAAAAAAAATTAGTTCTGGCATTAGTTGTGATTGATGCTCACTTTAGGTCATATCAGGCGATAGTATCTAAGTTTAATGGGAATAAAAACCTTTTGTCAGGCAAAGGTTTTTGGAGTAATTCCTCATCTGAGCCAGATCAGAATAGCTTGTTTTACCCTGGTGGTTCAATATATCTAGGGAAAATATCTGTCAATGGAGAATATATTGCGCCAAACGATTTGGATTGTGCGGTTGATTCATTCCCAGGTGTGTGGGATATAGCAAGAAAAATGAAAATTATATTCCCAAGAGATAAAGATGATGCTGTAATTGACAGTAAATGCCGACAGCTTTTCTCGGGAGAGAAAACACTTGATGAATTGGGGGGAGAGCTTATCAATATGAAATGATGCTTTTTCAAATGGCTATTTACTATCAGCGCAAAAAATTTTCTCGTGAATCATTAGCAATTGATCCCAATCATACTTTCTCATGAGGATAAGCATGGATTATCAACCCTCAGTAAAATCAATAATTTTTTCGGATTTGATAGCAAAACTAAATCTGTGAAAGATGAAGGTGGCGGTCGATGAAAAATTTTATAGCTATAAGTATGTTACTGTTGTTGTCATTGAGAGTGATAGCAGGTGATCCCGGAGGAATATCCTTACTTGTAAAGGCATTGCCTTCTGCAAATGATTATAAATATGTCCTTGATGGCTTTTTTAGAAATTATTACGGTGTGGACAATCCTCACACTCCTTCGTGCGATCAAAATGATTATACCCCTTATATTGATAACGTATATTTGAATACGCTCCCAAAAGGTATTGATGACAATATACTAATAAAATCCATAACAGATTTATCATCCAGAACTCTGATTGCCAAAATATTATCATCTTACTCTGATGATCAAGTTTCTGGTTTCGATGGAGTTCTTTTTTATGCAATGAAAGATAATAAGTTATTTATTTATACGTTCGACTCAAAAGCCCCTGGGCATATCTTTACGAATGAGTTGAATGTTGATGGAATTATTAGCTATAAGCTTTTAGGAAGGTCCATTTGCCAGTCTATAAGATAAAAGATACTCCCTTCCAGTCCTTAATGATATTGAGGTCAGTAGCTTTGTTTAGATACTTTTCATTAATCATATGTATGCTGTGTTTTTCAAGTGCCATTGCTGGGGAAATGTTCTCTGTAAGTATCCCGCTTAACCTTTGATCTCCTCCCTGAAAACAGTGTCAGGCTAAACTGAAGTCTCCGGTCTTTCTTCCATCTCACAGAGAGGCACATCGCCATGAAAAAGACCCGCTATACCGAAGAACAGATAGCATTTGCGCTGAAACAGGCCGAAACCGGCACTCGGGTGGAGGAAGTCTGCAGAAAGATGGGCATTTCTGAAGCCACATTTTACAACTGGAAGAAAAAGTTTGGCGGCATGGGCGTGACAAAACTGCGCCGCCTGCGCCAGCTTGAGGAAGAGAATCAGCGTCTGAAACGTCTGGTGGCTGATTTAAGTCTGGACAAGGTGATGCTGCAGGAAGTTATCAAAAAAAGTTCTGAGGCCGGCTCAGAAGCGTCAGGCGGTGCATTTTCTGCGGGAGGCTTACCGTATCAGTGTCCGACGGGGATGCGGACTGCTGATGCAGAGCAGAACCGTTTACCACTGGCAGAGCCGGCGGGATGATCGGGCGATAACCCTGCGTATCCGGGAAATAGCGGAAACCCGGATCCGCTACGGTTGCCCGCGTATTCATATTCAGCTGCGGCGGGAAGGCTGGCCTGTTAACCACAAGAAAACACACCGGATTTACTGTCTGGAAGGCCTCAACCTGCGCAAAAAGCGCCCCCGCAGGCATGTCAGTGCAGCACATCGTCAGCAACGTCCGGTCCTGAGCGGAGTCGATCAGTGCTGGAGTATGGATTTCGTGTCGGATAACCTGTTTAACGGACGACGTTTCCGGGCGCTGACTGTAGTGGATAATTTTAGTCGGGAGTGTGTGGCGATCCATGCCGGAAAGTCGCTGAAAGGTGAGGATGTGGTCGGTGTGATGGAAAGGTTGCGGGTGCTGGGCAAGCGCCTGCCGGTACGTATTCAGACAGATAACGGCAGCGAGTTTATCTCGAAAAGTCTGGATAAATGGGCGTATCAGCACGGTGTTACAATGGACTTCTCCCGCCCCGGAAAACCAACGGATAACCCGTTTATTGAATCATTGAACGGCAGTCTGCGGGATGAATGCCTGAACATTCACTGGTTTCTCTCGCTGGAAGATGCGCAGGACAAACTCGACAACTGGCGCAGGGAATATAATCATGAGAGAACGCATTCATCATTAAATGACATGACTCCGGCTGAATTCATCCGAAATCTCCGGAAAGACGAAGATCTCTGATTTAGCACTGCACTGATTTTGGGCCAGGGTCAGGTTCTATGTACCTAATTCATATTATTCTTATGCACAAAAAATAATAAATTCGGGCTCGAGAGAAGCAGCGATTTCTAATATTGCAGAATTGCGTGAAATCCTTGGAGCCAATCTACTCTCGAAAGAGGATGGAAGAACAAGGTGATAAAAAAAATTTAATACTGGAGATGATGTGAAGTATTATTATGTTTTAGCATTGTTACTTGGTTACAGCTCATGTGTACTGGCAGAAGAGTGTATGGATAACTCAAATATAGATTCTCTAAGAGAGGTTTTCAAAAAAAATAATAAGAAGTTGTTGATTGAAATGTCTTCAAAAGAAATGAGGCGTTATGTTGAAAGTGATTTACTTATCAAAAATAAATACAGTACACTTGTCAATGTATCTGAGGTTTACTATGGCTGGGGAGTGGACAAAAAATCAAAGTATCCTGTTAACACATCGGCAGTTTTCCCAAATGAAAAAGTGTGTGTATGGAATGTATCTTTTGCACTACCAGAGTCTATTAGAAAAAAATGTGATGATGATGGTGCTTATGGGTATTTTATTGAATTTAAGAAAGTTAATGGGAAAACAGTTCTATATAACTTTACCTCTTTGTTTGATTCTCTTCCCGACGGAACTTTAGCTTGCAAAGCTGCCAATAAATTTATGCTGCAAAAATAGCTTGTGAGTATTGATGTAAGCATCTCGCCCTAAATTAAGGGTGTTGTTGATTAATCATTATTCAGCGCTCTTGCTGCTTTTTAGGTTGTGTTGCATATTATTTTGTAACCAATAAACTCTATTTTTACTAAAAATCCAATCTTTTCTACAAAGTGGGAAGGTAATTCTGGTAAGCATTTACTGGTGATGAAAAAGGAAATCAACCAGAATAATACTGCAGAGTATTTATCTGTAAAACAGGTGACAAAGGGTAAGGATGATTGCATTTCAAATGATTATATTATTGACTGTGAAATGGATATTAATCTGAATGGGGGGTAAAAGAATCAGTTGAAATAAACAGTAGCTTTACCAATGACGAAGGCACTGTTTTATTTGCTTATTAATTGGATGTATTGGTGGGATAGACCCAGTTACTGTCAACTATTTCGCGTATAAAATGGATTGAAATATGCCCTACGAGGGGAAGAGAATATCATAGTTGAAAACGGTAGGTGTGGTGGAGAAAACCCTCCGATTCCTGATTATAATTAAAAAAGACAAGTCTCTGTTAAATTACATGCTGAAAAAAATGGAAGGCCACTTCAACGACAAAAGTAAACTAGCACGTTGATTTCTGTTTTTTACCAAAAAGGATGGTCGTATGTTTAAGTGTGAGTTTGCTAATGAAAGAAATATAATGTGGTGAGTTTTTGTTTCGCCTACATATCGAGCTAATTTAGCCATCCTGTAATATGAGGAAATTAATGCCATATACACTTAAACATTTGCCAGAACGCTACCCCAGACCTAAGCCTCTGAAATTTTCTCGTTGGCTTGTTGCTCTGGTTGTCATGCTTTCAGTCAGTATTACCATAATGCGTATATTTGGGCATTATGTTGAAAATCTGTACTTCTGGAGATTAGCTTTAGGTTTTCCTGTTGCTTTGTGGAGTGTCTTGCTTTCTTCTCGTCTGCTTGTTTGGTCTTTACAGGATAGCAAAGCAAACGCTTTTGACAAACAGCGAGAACAGTGGATTCTTCGAGAAACCCGTAAGGCACGGCGTGCATTACAAGTGCTGAGTGCAACATTTATTACCGGCCACTCATCAGTTGCTCAGAAAGATACCGCTATTGCTATGCAAAACAACGACAGCATTATTGTTTCACAGGTCGGCCGGGATGGTAATGAAAGCGCCAGAATGAGCCAAATTTCTTCCAGCCCGCAGGATTCTATGGAATTCGTGATAATGAATATTTTTTCGCAGATGATTGCAGATATTCCTTTTACACAAATCCCTGATAAATGCCCACTAGTAGTAGTTTTTGATGTAACAACATCGCTGCCTTTGGAGAACATTCGCCATTACTGGGATGAGGCATGGCAAAAGAACAATATCACTTTTCCTGTTGAACACGTTGAAGGGCGTGGTCTTAGTGTAATTGACCGCTGGTTAAATGAACGTATTAAAGATAAAGCAATGTTATTGATCGTTGGCCTCCAGATTGATCCGGTTGTTACAAACAATACTGCTGAAGCGGCTGTTGCTCTACTTCTTGGCAACCGCCTAACGCAAGAGGCGCTTGACCCCCTCGCATTACTACACCGGCCAGATGCTGCTCCCTCAGGTGAACTTAGCGAAGGGATGAGGATGGCCGCCTGGAACGTCCCGCTAAAAGAAAGTATGGTGAAAAATTTATGGCTCGCTGGAATGACAGGTGAGCAACGTGCAGAAGCGATTGGATGTCAGAATGCACATCCTGCGCAGTGCGTAAAAGATGAGGCTGTCATTTCACTCGATATATCCATGGGGAATGCTGGAGCCGCTGCACCCTGGCTGGCTATTGCTGCCGCCACTGAAATCGCCCGACAAACACAATCCCCGCAGATGATTATCTGCGGGGATACCACTCAGAAAGTGCTATGGAGCACGCTTATTACCCCGATAGCTTCAAGACAGGAGATGGATCTGTGAAGTTACTTTTAGCACCGAAAACTACGGAAGGTCGCTATCTTTCAGTCGTATTCATTCTCTTTTTAATCTTGGCTGCAATGACATTTATCGTCTGGAAACATCCTGACATGGCCGGACTTGAGGGCGATAGTCAGCAGCAGAATTACTGGCTTATTGGTGGGTGCTGCATTACCGGATGTATCTTTATCATGTTAGTTATGCTCCTGTGGACAGCTCGCAGTGCCGGTAAAAAGGAGTTTGAGGCGCTCCTGGATGTCACTCGTGGTGATGACAATAAGAGAAAAGATGAGAGTGAAAACATCTCTGTTTCTCCAGCAGTGGTGATGTGTGCCAGGATTCGTGACCATCTGCGAACCCGAATTGGAATTCACTGGCGGCGCAAAGTCCGCCTGCTTTTAGTCACCGGCGACGAGGCGGCAATCGAACAACTGGTGCCTGGCCTGCGTCAGCAGCACTGGCTTGAAGGCAACCGCACCGTGCTGATTTACGGCGGCAGCCTTGCATCGGAGCCTGACCGAGAAAAATACATCGCGCTGCGCAAGCTGCGCCGTGGCCGTCCTCTGGACGGAATTGTGCGGGTGATGCCGTCGTCTCTCACCCTGACGCCGCAGATAAGCGAGAGCGACCTGCACGGGCTGGAAAAAATCAGCGAACTGCTGGGCTATGCCGCCCCGGTCTGGTTGTGGAAACTATGCGATAGTGAGTGGCCGCAGGCTGACCGCGCGGTGCAGGCGGTAGGGGTTAGCTTCCCGTTGCGCGCTACCGAGGACGATGTCGCCCGTCAGCTTGCGCAGATGCTGCCCACGCTGCGGGAGCAGGGGATGCGCCAGATCGCGGAGGAGACCCGCCACGACTTTCTGCTGCGTCTGGGACAGCAGCTTATCGACGGGGGGATCGCGCAATGGCGCTGGCAGCTGGCGCCGTGGCTGACCGCCTCGCGGCAGCGGCTTGCGCTGCGAGGCCTGATGTTTAGCCTGCCAGAGCCTCGTACCGTAGATCCGTATCAGGAGGCGGATACCTCGCCTGTGGGCCAGCCTCATCTCCTGACGCTGCCCGCCACCTGGCTGGGGATCGTCGATGACTGCCGCCGTTTACGCGGGCATCACGTGGGAATGGCGTGGGAGCGGGGCCTGGCGTGCGGTCTGCTGGCCATCCTCGGCCTGTGGGCGGCGGGACTGCTGCTCTCCTTTGCCCTCAATTACAGTCAGATTGCTTCGGTAGCGGGAAAAGCCCGCGACCTGGTGGCCCACCCCTCCGTTTCTGACTATCAACTGACGGCCCTCCATGCCCTGCGCAATGAGGCCGGCCGTCTCGTGCACGATGGGCAGAAGGGGGCGCCCTGGTATCGGCGCTTTGGTCTGGACCATCATCAGCAACTATTAAACGCCGTCCTACCCTGGTACGGTGTGGCAAATCATCGCCTGATACGTGACCCGGCCAATGCCGCGTTGCAGCAGGCGCTCAACGCGCTGGTCAACTCCGCCCCCAATAGCGACCAACGAGCCAAGCTGGCGAAACCGGGCTATGACCAGCTGAAAGCCTGGCTGATGATGGCTCGTCCGGATAAAGCCGATGACGCATTTTTTGCGCAGACCATGAAAACGGTCCAGCCGACGCGAATGGGGATCTCGACCGGTCTGTGGCAAAGTCTGGCGCCGGATTTGTGGGCCTTTTATCTCTCCCTGCTGCCCGAGCGGCCAGAGTGGAAGATCATCCCGGATGCGCAACGGGTGAGTCAGAGCCGTCAGGTTCTGTTGCAGCAGCTAGGTCGCCGCAATGCCGAAAGCACCTTATATGAGAACATGCTCAAATCCGTGCGTCGTAATTTTGCCGATGTATCGCTGGAAGACATGACCAGTGGCACCGATGCGCGCCGCCTGTTTACCACCGATGAAGTGGTCCCGGGGATGTTTACCCGCCAGGCATGGGAAGGCGGCATTCAGCAGGCCATTGATAAGGCAGCCAGCTCGCGCCGGGAGGAAATCGACTGGGTGCTGAGCGATTCGCGCAAAACGGTGTCGACAGACCTGTCGCCGGAGGCGCTGAAAGCGCGTCTGACCCGACGCTACTTCACCGATTTCGCCGGCAGCTGGCTGAATTTTCTCAACAGTCTGCGACTTAATCCGGCGACCAATATCGCCGATGTTACCGACCAGCTCACGCTGATTAGCGATGTCCGCCAGTCGCCGCTGATTGCCCTGATGAATACCCTTGCCTGGCAGGGGCAGGCGGGGCAACAAAGGAAGGGGCTGTCGGACAGCCTTATTAAATCGGCCAAAGATCTGGTGGGCGGGAAAGACAAGCCGGTCATCGACCAGTCGGCAGCCGGCCCGCAGGGGCCTCTGGATGACACGTTCGGCCCACTGCTCCAGCTGATGGGGAAAAACACGGGCAGCAACGTCATGTCGGCCGATAGCTCCCTGAGCCTGCAAACCTATCTGACCCGTATCACCCGCGTGCGCCTGCGCCTGCAGCAGGTTGCGAATGCCTCCGATCCGCTGGAGATGATGCAGACTCTGGCGCAGACCGTCTTCCAGGGGAAAAGCGTCGACCTGACCGACACGCAACAGTACGGTAGCCTGATTTCGGCAAGCCTTGGCGAAGAGTGGAGTGGCTTCGGTAATACTCTGTTTGTGCAGCCGCTGACTCAGGCCTGGGAAACCGTGCTTCTGCCGTCGGCGGCCAGTCTGAATGATAAATGGCGCCGCTCGGTGGTCACCAACTGGCACACCGCCTTTGACGGACGCTTTCCGTTTGCCGCCAGCAAAAGCGATGCCTCCCTGCCGATGCTGGCTGAGTTTGTGCGCAAAGACAGCGGGCGAATCGAACGTTTTCTCACGACGGAGCTGAACGGTGTCCTGCATAAAGAAGGCAGCCAATGGGTGCCGGATAAGGTCAACAGTCACGGCCTGGTCTTTAATCCGGCCTTTCTGCGCGCGATCAACCAGCTAAGCCAGCTGTCCGACATTCTTTTCACCGACGGCAGCCAGGGGATCAGCTTTGAGTTACAGGCCAGGCCTGCCCCGGAGGTTGTCGAGACACAGCTGACGATAGACGGCCAAAAGCTGCGCTATTTCAATCAGATGGCCGACTGGCAGACTTTCCGCTGGCCGGGGGAGACGTATAAACCCGGCACTCTGCTGACCTGGACCACCGTCAATGCGGGCACGCGTCTGTTCGGTGACTACAGCGGTACCTGGGGCTTTATTCGCTGGCTGGAGCAGGGTAAACGCCATCCGCTGGATCGCAGCCAGTGGATGATGAGCTTCTCCGCCCCGGATGGCCGCACCCTGCAGTGGGTATTGCGCTCCCAGCTTGGGAGCGGCCCGCTGGCGCTTCTGGCGCTGCGCGGATTGACCCTGCCGGATAAGATTTTCACTGTCGATGCGGCTGAGAGCGCACAGGCCCTGACGACGGGGGTAGGGAATAGTGACATGGATGAGATGGAATTATGAGTATTCTACAAAATTTGGTTGCCGCCAGTCAGTTGGATGAAAGCGTACTGCGCCAGCAGGCCCGGTCACGTCAGGCGAAGTGGCAGTCCTGGCTTGCGCCAATCAGTGATAGCCAGCCCACCGGGAGCGATCCGGGCTATGACGATGATTTTCAGCGTATCCGCGAGGAGGTCAATAAGATCTCCGGTGTCGATACCGTACTGATTTGCCAGTTGGCTGGACAGTTACTGGCAACAACAAAAGATATCCGGATTGTTACCTATTACTGCTGGGCCCGTTTGCACCAGGACGGGGAAGCTGGCTTGGCCGATGGGCTGGAGCTGCTGGCAGGCTTGCTGCAACGATATGGTATGCAGCTTTATCCGCAGCGCGACCGTAGCCGCAAAGCAGCCCTCGAGTGGCTGGCGGGTACTCGTATCTTAGACAGTCTTTCACTTTTTCCAGAAGTTGTGCGGGAGGACGCAAGGCGTACCGTCGGCGCGCTGCTTCTCATTGATGATTGTCTGACGACAGAACCAGAAACATCACGGCCAGATCTGCAAGCACTCTGGGGTGCACTGGAGTCTCGTTTGATAAAGGGCGGGGGAGTCGATGCGGTGGTGCCGCAGAACGTCGGAAACCGGGGGCTGGCTCAAACCGCTTCACGCATGGCTGAATACGAAGCGCCGGTTCTCAGTAACATCACCTCCGGTCAGGATCTGCTGGCCCAGGCGCGAACCCTGACAGCATATCTGCGTGTTCAACCCGATGGCTGGCTTGCCGCACATCGGCTAATGAAAAGCCTTCGTCATGACACCTTGACAATCATCCCTGCGCCTGATGCTGAAGGAAAAACACGTATCGAGCCTCCCAGAGCAGATCAGCGTGCCATGCTCAAGCGGCTGTACCTGCAACAGAGCTGGTCGGAGATACTGGAACAGGCGGACAGTACCTTCTCACGTGGCGCTAACCACCTCTGGCTTGACCTGCAATGGTATATCCATCAGGCGCTGGTGAGGTCGGGTCAGGATGTGCTGGCCGATATTATAATTGCCGATCTGAAAGGATTGCTGCGCCGTCTCACCGGGCTTGAAACATTAGCTTTTAACGACGGCACACCATTTGCCGATGAGGTCACGCTGAACTGGATAAATCAGAGTGTACTCGACGATATGTCCGTCTGGCAGGATGAGCCAGTATCGGCTGCCAGCGGCGCTGATAACGACATTCTGGCCCTTGAACCTGAAGCGCTCGAGAAGGCTGACACTGACGGTCTCGATGCTGCACTCCACTGGATTCAGACGCGCCCGGGCACTGAATCCACTAAAGAAAAATGGCTGTTGCGCCTGCTGATGGCCCGCGTGGCCGAACAAAAGGGGAAGAATGACCTCGCGCTCTATCTTCTGCGAGAACTCGACGATGCGGCGGGATCAATCACCCTCACGCAGTGGATCCCAGCCCTGTTGTTCGAGATTAAATCGCGACGGCTCAGGCTACTGCGCATGAAAGCCACGCGCAGCGAGAGTGAAAAGTTACGGTTGCAACCGGAGATGGATCAATTGCTGGCAGGTCTGATTGCGCTCGATCCAGCCAGTAGCGCGGTGCTTTGCGGCTAACAGAACGGAAACTGACACTAAGGAGAACATATGGCAGCAAAAGGTTTTTATCTGGTACAGGGAGACAGAACGACCTGCGGCGGAAGAATCACTACAGGCGCAGAAGATCACACTCTGTTTGATAAACCTGTTGCCCGGGAGCAGGACAGCGTCACTTGCGGAAAGCACGCAGGGCTATACAAGATTGCCGGTGGCATCGACAACGATACCATTCATGGCCGGCGAATGGCCGGAACCCTCGACAGCTTTAGTACTTGCCCCTGTAAGGCGAGGTTTATTCCATCAATGATGAATGATACTTATGAGAAAGGAGGTGAATGCATAACTACTTTATTTTCACTCAATGGGCTTATGGCATCTTTACAGGAACCCTATAAGAATCTTCATCCAGAAAATAAGACTGAACGACAGTGTACTCACACAGATGGGGCGATTAAAGTTGCAGAATATATAATAAGTGAAATAAAGGCGAATGTCAGAAGCGATACGGCAGAAACAATACGATATTTAATCGACGTAGATTTTATAATAAAAAGACTTACTGAATGGAATAAACTTCCCTTTTATGCAAGGCTGGGGCCGCCCCCCAAAAGCAGATTTACTTGCTGCAATGGCTATTTGGTATCAGACCGTGAAAACAGGTTCAATCTGGGATCATAAACCGAAGATCCGCGATCTTTTTTCATCCGTTGCAGTAGCACGACCACTTCCCAGGAAAGGAAAATCATCAAAGTCTTATTATCATAAGTTTAAACAGCATGATTATTTTTATGATGTTTGGTCAAACATACATTATGGTTATGTTGGACGTAGTGTCGGTTTTTCTGAAGCAATTCTCTTGAAAGGGTCCACTTGGGAACAAAACATGACGCCAGGTGCCATGGGGGATGATACCATGGATGACATTACTAGCATGAAAATAGGGTTTAATCTATTTTATGAACATGGGAAATTTGCTGAGACGTTGACGGCAGATAATATTCTTTGCGTTTTAGAAACAACACCTGGCGCGCACCTTCCTCACTCAAGAGAAAATCATTGGTGCTGGAATACAGATAATCCAGAAAAAAGTGACGAATCATTTTGAAAAAAACAAAAACGTTAACGGGTATTGCATTATTTATAGCGGTGTTAGTCCTTGTCGCTCATTTTATTCCGATAAGGCCAGTCGTTGTTATTATAAATAACACTAACGAAACTATATTCGTATATGCAGGTGAGAGCATATATAATGTCGAACCTGAGCCTGACGAAGTCGCGCGTATAGTACGATCAAAGCCTGAAATTATAGCACCTGGAAAAAGAGTTAAGATTAAAGCTTCGTTTACATCTCTGATTAGGAAAGATGCAGCGCTCGACATTGGTTGGAGGGTTGGTGGTCAATACGAATATAACGCTGCAGGTAGCGGTGGTCAAAATTTTATTCTTTCTTCAAAAGAGGGCGTGTGCTACGCATCGATTTATATAAAAGATGATTTTTTTAAGGGCGCGATTAAAAATGGTTCAAGCAATAAATGTTTTAAAAAAATAAAGGCATTTAATTATAAGTATTAATTCAGGTGTTATAAAGGTTATTTTTTTAGTTGCCAGTTTCAAAATCTGATGATTGAAAGGAAATCAATATTAATTTATGGACGATTTAACCTTGCGTTATTACGACGCTGAAATGCGCTACCTGCTGGAAGCGGGTGAAGAGTTTGCCCGCGCTCATCCTGAGCAGGCGGCAATGCTCAATCTCGACAAAGCGGGCGCCCGCGACCCCTTTGTCGAGCGCCTGTTTGAAGGTTTTGCCTTCCTGATGGGCCGCATGCGCGAGAAACTCGATGACGATCTGCCTGAGCTGACCGAAGGCGTGGTCAGTCTGCTGTGGCCACATTATTTACGTACCATTCCCTCGATGTCGGTCGTGGAGTTCACCCCCGACTGGCCGGAAATGAAAGAGCCGATGACGATGGCCAAAGGCTTTGAAGTGCTTTCCCGGCCGATCGGTGAAAAGGGCACGCGCTGCCGGTACACCACCACCAAAGCGATCGCTCTGCAGCCGTTATCCCTGGAGCGCGTCCAGCTGGCCACCGATACGGATGGCCGGTCGGTGATCACGCTGCGCTTTACCTGCAGCCAGCTGACGGACTGGCGCCGGGTCGATCTCAGTCATATCCCGCTGTACTGCAACGCCGATGCGCCGCTGGCCTGCGCCATGCACGAGGCCTTTACCCTCAATGTGGCCCGGATGTGGCTGCGCATCCCCGATGAGGTGGACAGAAGGCCGCTGGACGGGTATTTCAGCGCGCTGGGATTTGGCGAGGATGACGGCCTCTGGCCTGAAGATGGCCGCAGTTTTCGCGGTTACCAGCTGCTGCTGGAGTATTTTACCTTCCGCGAAAAGTTCATGTTCATCGATCTGCGCGGGCTGGAGACGGTGGTTTTTCCGGCCGGACTGGCGTGGTTTGAAATCGACGTCGTGCTGGCGGAACGCTGGGAACATGACTTCCGCTTCAGCGAAAAGCAGCTGCGCCTGCACTGCGTGCCAGTGATCAACCTGTTTCCGCTGGAGTCGGATCCGCTGACCATCAATTCCCTGCAGACCGAATACCCGCTGCGCCCGATGCGCGTGCAGGACGGCCACACCGAAATTTACACCGTCGATTCCGTGATCTCCTCGCACCAGCAGGTTTACGCGCCGTTCTCAAGTTTTCGCCACAAAGGCGGCATGATGCGTCATGACGCGGCGGACTATTACTATCATACCCGGGTGCGCCGTGGCCCCTCCGGGCTGTACAACACCTGGCTTATCGTCGGCGGAGAAGCCTTTGATAATCATACCGTACCGGAAGATGAAAGCCTGTCGCTGACCCTCACCGGAACCAACGGCCAGCTGCCGCGTCGCGCGCTGCAGAGCACCGTGCTCGATACGGTGATGAAAACCACTTCCGCCTGTATTGCAGTGCGTAACCTCTGCGCGCCGACGCTGCCGTGCTATCCCCCCGCCCAGGACCGTTTTCACTGGCGGGTGCTGAGCCATCTGGGCAGCAGTTTTCTTTCCCTGATGGATAACGCGGAGGTCCTGCGCGGCACCCTGGCGCTGTATGAATGGACCGACAGCGAGATGAATCGTCGGCGTCTGGAAGCCATCCTCGACGTGAAGCACCGCGCGACAGAGCGCTTTGCACAGGGCCATCTGGTGCGCGGCGTGCAGATTGAAGTCACCCTCGACAGTCACGGCTTTGCCGGACGAGGCGATATATGCCTGTTTGGCGAGATGCTTAGCCGCTTCTTCGCGCTCTACACCGACATCTACTTGTTCAACCGCCTGATTATCATTCTGCAACCAACCGGAGAACGACTGGAATGGGAAGAGAAGCACAGCCGCCGCATTCCCGGCTGACCCCGCGACTGGAGGCCGACCTGCCGCGGATCAATTTTTACCGCTTCTGCCAGCTTCTGGAAAAACGGCGTCCCGGCCAACCGCTGATGGGGGGAACCAGCCATCCGGCTGACGATCCGGTGCGTTTTTACCCGCATCCGGGAATGGGATTTCCCGCCAGCGAACTGAAAGCCGTGGAATACGATGAGGCCGATGACAGCAGGCCGCCGGTCATTCGCACCACCTTTATGGGGTTGTACGGTGTCGATTCGCCGCTCCCGACGGCATATCTCGATGATATCGCCCAGCACAGGGAAGGGCATGAAGCGCTGCAGGGCTTACTGGATATCTTCAGCCACCGGATCATGACGCAGTTTTACCGCATCTGGCGGAAATACTCCTGGCCCGCCACCTTTGAGCCCGGCGGCACCGATCGTCTCTCGCAGTCGCTACTGGGCCTGGCGGGGCTAGGCATCCCCGGCACGACGCAGCATATCGCCTCGCCGGCGTCGCGCTTTCTGGCGCTAACCGGCGTGCTGCGTCAGCCGGGCAAAACCCAGCAGGGGATCCAGGCCCTGGTCACCCTGCTGGCCCCGGCGACCACCGTCAGGGTGAGCCCGTACAGCCTGCGTCCGGTGGCGATCAGCCAGCCGCTGGGGTTTTACGGCGATGACGACTTCTTCCTGGACGGCAATACGCCGCTGGGTGACGAAGCGATGGATGCCAGCAGCCAGCTCCTCGTCGCCCTTACCACCGACAATCCCGCGGAGGCGCAGGGCTGGAAGCCTGACGGCCCGCTGTTTCGGGACTTTCTCATCCTGCTGCGGGTATACCTCGGCTGGCGATTCCGGGCCAACATCACCCTGACCGCGCCGACCCGACTGCTGGCTGTCCCGCCGCTGGGGGACGAGCCGTTCTGGCTCGGTATGAACGGCGTGCTGGGCGTGGGTGAGGGCGAGAGTGAGGGCGATATTCCTCAGACCTTTACCACCGAGCTGGGTACCTATACGGGCCTGCAGCCTGCCACCTTTCTACAAGGAAACCGACGTGTTACGTATAAGTTTGACTAAAACCGCCTGTCTGCTGCCCCTGCTTGCGCTTTGCCTGAGCGGATGCGGACTCACCCAGCGCGTCTCGGAGGGAACAAAGTCTGCCTTCAACGCCGTTTTTTATAAGAAAATTAATACGCTGCATCTGGACTTTACCGCGCGCGAAGCGCTCAACACCGATGCCAGAGAGAATCACTCGCTCTCTGAACCGGTGGTGGTGCGCATCTATCAGCTTAAAGATCGCCAGACCTTTGACCGGCTGGTTTACCAGCAGCTGCTGGAGGAGGGGGATATTCTGCTCGCCGCCGATCTCCTCGCCAGTCGCGATGTGGTGATCGGTCCCGGAGGGGACGCCAGTCTGAATATGCCGCTGGAAGCGGAGGCGACGTTCGTGGCGGTTGTCGGCCTGTTCCGCCATCCGGACACACAAAGAAATACCTGGAAGCAGGTGCTGGCGCGTGAGGAATTGGATCCGGACAAGCCGCGCATTTTCACCGCCGAACACAACCAGCTACGGCTCAGGCCTGAAGCGGCGAAGTAACATAAAAAAACAAACATTTGCGGCGGGGCCATCGCGCCAGTTCGCCCTCAATCTTCGTAACCAGCGAACGGGCGATAACCATCTTCATCCAGCCCAACCGGTTTCATCACAGCACAGGGAGATAACGTGACAGCGAGGGAACGTTTTTTTAAGAAACTGCAGCAACAGCAAAATCCGCGGCGGACAGCGGCCCTCGACGGGTCGGCCGCCGCGGATATCGCCAGGTTTCGTCAGCAGATGGCGGAGCTGGCTCAGCAGATAAGTCAGTGGTTTGATGGAACCGGTATTGAGGTGGTGATTTCGACCCGCCATCTCCACGACCTGAGTACCCTTGGCTACAGCCTCAACAGCGGCATCTGCCGCTACGATATCCCGGCCATTCGTCTGCAAAACGGCGAGCGCAGCGTCAATATCGTGCCGCAGCAGCTGTTGGATGGCGTGGAAAAGGGGATCGTGACCCTGAGTCTTGAGGCGCCCGACGGCGCGGGCTCCCGGGAGGTGTTTTATCTGAGCCTGGCCCCGGAGGAGGGCTGGATGATCCGCAAGGCGCACCAGTCCCCGGAAGCGCGGCGTATGCTTACCGAAGATCGCTTTTTTATGGCGGTCGACAGCCTGGCCTGAAGATCCCTGACAGGCGATGACGTCCCCGCGGCGGCGGTGCAAAGCGCGCATCGCCGCCCTGGGGTATCAGGCGCCAAACGCTCCGTCGATGGTGTGCATGGCGCCAGTGACAAACGACGCCTCCGGACCGGCCAGCCACGCCACCATTCCCGCCACCTCTTCCGGACGGCCATGGCGCTTAATGGCCATAAAGCTGTGCATCAGCTCTTTCATCGGGCCGTTCTCCGGGTTGGCGTCGGTATCAATTGGGCCGGGCTGGACGACGTTGACCGTGATGCCGCGCGGGCCAAAATCCCGCGCCAGGCCGCGCGCCAGCCCCTGCAGGGCCGATTTGCTGACCGCATAGGCCGCCATTCCCGGCACTGGCATGCGATCGCCATTGACCGAGCCGATGACAATAATGCGCCCGCCTTCCGGCATGCGGCGCGCCGCTTCGACGGAGGCATGGTAGGGGGCGTGAATATTGATGCGGAACAGGCGATCGATGGCATCGCTGTCCTGCTCGAGAGCGTCACCGAAAAGCGCGATCCCGGCATTGACCACTAACACGTCCAGCGGGCCGCTGTCGCGGACCAGGCTTATCACCGCATCGCGATCGGCGCTGTCCGCCTGCACCGCCGTGCTGCCGGTCTCTGCCGCCAGCCGCTCGGCCGCTTCCGGCGAACCGGAATAGCTAAACACCACCGACGCGCCATCGGCGACAAAACGCCTGACGATCGCCGCGCCAATTCCCCGACTCCCGCCTAAAACCAGCACTGATTTGTTGTGAAACGCTGTCATATCCCACACCTCATGATATTGTAGTGATGATTACAATATGCTGCGGCTAAACAGGCTGTCAAGGATTAATATAGTGACCACTACAAAACAAGGGCGTACTCCGGGACGTCCCCGCCAGTTTGATGCGGAACAGGCCATTGAAACGGCGCAACGCCTCTTCCACGCGCGAGGCTACGACGCGGTGAGCGTGGCCGATCTGACCCACGCTTTCGGCATCAACCCCCCGAGCTTTTATGCTGCTTTCGGCAGCAAGCTCGGGCTGTATACCCGCGTCCTGCAGCGCTACAGCCAGACCGGGGCCATTCCCATCGATGCCCTGCTGCGAGACGACCAGCCGGTGGCGGCGTCGCTCATCGCCGTACTGCAGGAGGCGGCTCGCCGCTATGTGGCCGATCCGGCCGCCGCCGGCTGCCTGGTGCTGGAGGGGGTACATTGTCAGGATGCTGATGCCCGGGTGGCGGCAGGCGAATGGCATGCTGCGGCAAGAGCCAAAATCCAGCAGTATATCGCCCGCCATCGCCCGCAGGACGCGCTGCGGGTGACTGACTATATGGATACGCTGATGCTTGGCCTGTCGGCGAAAGCGCGGGAAGGGGATAGTCTGCCGCGTCTTCTGGAGACCGTGCGGCTGGCAGGCCTGGCGCTGGAGCGCATCCTGCCAGCCTGAGTCGTCAGATGGTTTGTCCGCCCGACACCTCGATCCGCTGGGCGGTCACCCAGCGGTTATCGTCGCGTAGCAGGCTGGCGATCATCGGCCCAATATCCTCGGGAACGCCCACCCGTCCCAGCGCCGTCATGGCGGCAAACTGCGCGTTTACCTCTGCGTCGTCCCGCACCAGCCCACCGCCAAAATCGGTGGCGATAGCGCCGGGGGCGATGGTATTGACGGTGATGCCGCGCCCGCCCAGCTCGCGGGCCATGTACACGCTCAGCATCTCCACAGCCGCTTTGGCGGCGGCGTAGGCGGAGAAGCCAGGATAGGAGACGCGGGTCAGCCCGGAGGAAAAGTTAACGATCCGCCCGCCGTCTGCCAGCAGCGGCAGCAGGGTTTGTACGAGAAAAAATACCCCCTTAACGTGGACGTTAAACAGCCCGTCGAACTGCGCTTCGCGCGTTTCGGCCAGCGGGGCGAATTCGCCGTGCCCTGCGTTATTGATCAGGTGGTCGAAAGTGGCCCGCCCCCAGACGCTGGCCAGCGCGCTGCCGAGGCTGTCGGCGAAGGCCGGGAAGCTGGCGGTTTGCGCCATATCCAGCGGTAGGGCGATGGCCTTGCGGCCCAGGGCGCGGATGTCGGCGACCACCGCTTCCGCCTGTTCGAGACTGCCGCGGTAGGTGACGATGACATCCCCACCCTGGCGGGCGATATCCAGTGCAGTCTGACGGCCAAGGCCGCGGTTGGCGCCGGTAATAAGTGCAATCTTAGTCATGTTCGGTCCTCTCTGGTATGTGGAGTCCTTACAATAGGAGAGGCTCACCGGGCCGGGTTGCCCAATCCTTGTTATTTTTTGCCCATTTCTCTCCGTTCACTCCCTTTTGCCGGGAAATAGCGCATACTCAGGCTTTAAAACTTGCCTGAAAGGATCTTATGCGCGACGCTCTGTTCGATCTCTGCCGCCGGTTTGCCGATGCTCATGTCGATAGCAGCGGGGTGGCAGTTACCCCGGTTCCCGGTATTACTCTGGTGCGGGCCCTGCATCCTGGTGACCTGCAGGCGGCTATCGCCAGGCCGCTGGTGGCCATGCTGCTCCAGGGACGTAAGAGCGTGACCACCGGCCTGGCAAGCTTTGACTATGGTCCGGGCGAGGCGATGGTGATTGCCGCGGATGTTCCCACTACCAGCCAGATCACCGAGGCCAGTCAGCGTTTTCCCTATTACGCGCTGGTGCTGGAGCTGGACCTGGCTATCCTGCGCGAGCTGCAGGAGGCCGGGCCGTCAGGGCCGGATGAGGCGCCCCGCGTTGGTATCGAACCGATGAACGCCGATGTGACGGATGCCGCTTACCGGCTGGCAAGGCTGTTTGATCAACCGGGGGCGCTGGCGGTGCTGGGGGAAGGTCTGCGGCGGGAGCTGCATTACTGGCTGTTGCAGAGTGTCCATGGGCCGGCCATCCGGGCGCTGGGCGCCGTAGACAGCCATTCGGCGCGGATCCGTCGGGCGGTGGCGATGCTGCGCCGGGATTTTATGCAGCCAGTCAGCGTCGACGCGCTGGCCGACGCCGCCGGGATGAGCGTCTCTGTCTTTCACCGTCATTTCCGCGCCATGACCACGCTGTCGCCGCTGCAGTTTCAGAAGCAGTTACGCCTGATCCACGCCCGCCGCCTGATGCTGGCGGAAGGGATGAGTATTGCGCAGGCTGCCGGGGAGGTGGGCTATATCAGCGTGTCGCAGTTCACCCGGGAATACGCTCGCCTGTATGGCGCGCCGCCGGGCCGCGATCGTCGACGGGAAAAAATGAGCGCCTGACCTGGCGCGCGGGCTGCCGGCAGCTCATCCCTGAGCCTGACGCCGGTGCTTTAGTCCGCGATTTTCGCCGTGATATGCACTTTGTTGCCCATTCGCGCTTCAGTGATGCGATAGGTAGTCGCGCCCTCGCGGGCGGCTTGCTGGCGGATTTTGCTCTCCGCATGGTCCAGGGTATCGCCGGTGGCGGTGATGGTTCTGGCATTTGCCGCCAGGGGCAGCAGACAACTCAATACGATCAGTGGAATTAACTTGTTCATCGTCATTCTGTCCTGTGAGAGAAAATCAGCGCGCGGTCTGCAGCCAGCCGGCAATGTCCTGGGTCGGCAGTTGGTGGCGGGCATTCCAGGTGTCGCCCATCGGCCACCACACGCCATCCCCCCGGGCGAAGGCGGCGCGATAGCGCAGCATGGCGTCATCCGGGTTTGTCCGCAGCTGCTCCAGCAGGGCGGGCAGGGTGTGGACGGCTTTGCTGAACGTCTGCTGCGTTACGCGCTCCACGGTATCCGCCAACTGCCGGTAAGAGGTCGTTTCGCCGGCAACAAACACCACCTCGTTGACGATCCGCGGCTGATGCAGATAAATCGCCGTGGTCAGGCGGCCAATATCCGCCGGTGAGGTGACGGTCACCTGGGTATCCCAGCTGCCAAGGGCGTGAAGGGTTCGGTTGGATAAATTCACTACATCGAAGTCTGGTTCGAAGAGAAAGCTGGTAAACATCCCGGTGGAGACAATGACCCACTCCGTGGCCCGCTGCGCGCGCAGCAGGGTCCGGACATCGTACTGCTCGTCCCAGACCGGCTGACCGCTGCCTTTGCCTACCACATCGTAATTGACGCCAAACTGCCAGGGAAAATAGCGGGGTACCCCGGCCGCCAGCACCGCGCGGGTAATTTTCAGCTGTGTCCCCGGACCGGCGACAAACCCCATGCAGTTAATCACGGTGGTGAATCCGCGAAACTGATCGGCCAGCGTCTCCATGGCGCTACCGGCGATGTCTACGGCGAGGAAGGTGGCTCCGGCGTCGGCCAGCGCCTGATGGTTTGCCGACCGCAGCTGGCCGGCTTCATCCCAGGCCGCCGGCGAGACGATGACCGAGACCGTGCCCTGGCGCTCGATTACCGCAGGCACCAGCGCATCAAGAACGGCGGCGCCCAGTTGTCCCGCTCCCAGCACCAATACCTTTTCCGCATGATTAAAATTATCAGTTTTCATTTTAACTCCTTGCTCAGTTAAGCCTTGTGTTGACGGGCTACAGGCTCAGTGTAGGGGGACGGTCGACATTCGATAAGTACAGCGTTTCGGGTTAGACTGTTCGTAATATTGGGATAATGAGCGCCGGGGGGGGGAGGTAACGAAATGGACAAACTGGATGCCATGCAGGTCTATGTTGCGGTCGTGGATGCCCACAGCTTCGCCCGCGCGGCGGAGGTGCTCGGGCAGCCGCGCTCCACGGTATCGCGGGTGGTGAAGGAGCTGGAAGCCTGGCTCGGGGCGCAGCTTCTCCAGCGCACCACCCGCAAGCTCAGCGTGACGGCGGAGGGTCGCCGGTATTATGAGGAGTGTAAAAGGCTGCTGGCCGAGATGGCGGCGATGGAAGCCTCCTTTCCCGGGCGCTCGGCTCAGCCCGCCGGGCGGTTCAAGGTAGGGATGCCGCAATCCCTTGCCCGCCACTGCATTCTGCCGAGGATCGGCGAGTTTTTGCAGCAGTATCCCGATCTGGAGCTGATCCTCTGCTCAAGCGACAACGTGGAAGATATTATTCAGGAGGGATTCGACTGCGTGATCCGTACCGGACGGATCGAAGATTCCACCACCCTGGTGGCGCGTCCTCTGGCTCGCTACCGCTGGATGGTCCTCGCCTCGCCGGCCTGGCTCGCGGCCCACGGCCGGCCGCAGAGCATCGACGAACTGCACCAGCATCGGGCGGTGGGCTACCTGAATCACCGTACCGGGCGGACCATCGACTGGCTTTTCTCCCTCGATGAAGGCGACTGCGCGATCCGCATGCGGGAGACGCTGGTGGTCGACGATACCGATGCCTACATTCAGGCCGGCATTCAGGGGCTGGGCCTGATCCGCGTCGCCAGCTATCTGGCGCAACCTTATCTGCAGAGCGGGGCGCTGGTCGCCTGTCTGGAGCAGGCCGCTTCTGATCTTCCCTTGTCGCTGGTCTATCCGCAAAACCGCTATCTGCCGCCGGCGGTGCGCGCGTTTTATGACTGGAGCAGGCGCGTGCTGCAACCCCCGCACAGCGAGGCCTGATGCCGGGGCATCGGCCCGGTTATTGGCCGCGCATGGCCTGTTTTAACTTCGTCACCAGCCAGTTCAGCGCCGGATCCTGCGCCCGCCGTTTGTGCCGCAAAATGCACAGCGTAAATTCCGGATACGCTACCGGCGGAGCGTCCGCGCGCAGCGCATACTGCGCCTGCCAGCGCTGCGCCAGCCCCTGCGGGACGGTGGCGAACAGCGGCAGGGTGGTCAGCAGCAGGGGAAAGGTGGAGAAATTCTGCGTGGCAAAGCGCACGCGCCGCGCGAGCCCCTGGCTGGCGAGATGGCGGTCAATTTCACCGTGGCCGGTTTCGCGATAGGCCACCATCACATGTTCCCAGGCGACAAAGTCGCTCACCGACAGCGGACCGCGGCAGGGGATCTGCTGCGGCGACCACAGGGTGGTGACTCCCATGGACATCACCGGCTCGCTGACGATCTCCCCACGGCTCTGTTTGTTGACAGACACCGCGACATCAATGCGCTCCTCCTCCAGCAACTGGCGAACCTGGAAGGGGTCGGCGGCTATCGACTGCAGTGACACTCCGGGCGCCTCCTGCATCAGCCCGGGTAACAGCGGGGGCATCAGCCAGTGTTCGCTCCAGTCGCTGAGGCCGATGCGAAAAAGCTGCTGCGCGCGCGCCGGGACGAACTCTCCGGCGCCAAACATCGCCGAATGCAGGTTTTCCATCAGCGGCTGCAGGTCGGTCATCAGCGCTTGCGCCCGCGGCGTCGGCAGCATGCCTCTGGCGCTGCGGACGAATAGCGGGTCGTCAAACATCTCGCGCAGCCGTTTCAGCGCCCCGCTGATAGCCGGCTGGCCAAGATGCAGTACCTCTGCGGTGCGGGTGACGCTCCCTTCGCGGTACAGCACCATCAAGACTGTCAACAGATTCAGATCGATACGACTAAAATCATTTTCAATGATTTTGTTCATTATGATAATCAATTTGAATGTGGGTTATCCCGGCAGCATAGTGAATATCACCCCGATAAATCAACCAGCGCAATGCGCGCGGAGGGAGTGATGCAAACTTACCAGACAGGCGATAGCCTGATTTTCAAAGTGCCGGAGCGCGAGATTTCCCTGCAGCCGGCAGCGCTCTATCCAGAGGCGTTCCCGGTAGCGGAGGCGGAGGCCGTTATTCAGCCGATTGCGCTGTCAATCCACAGCTGGGTGGTGCAGACCCCCTACGATCTGATTGTTATCGATACCGCCACCGGCAATGGTCGGGAGCGCGGCGGCAATCCGCTCTATCATCAACTTAACACGCCGTATCTGGAGAATCTCCGCGCCGCAGGAGTGAACCCGGAGGACGTGACCCTGGTGCTACTGACTCACCTGCATACCGACCATGTCGGATGGAATACCGTCTGGCAGGACGATCGCTGGGTGCCGCTGTTTCCCAACGCCCGCTATCTGTGCTCGGCAAAAGAGCTGTCGCGGGTGAAAAACAGCGAACGCTACCGGGCGCTGTGGCTTGACAGCCTGCTGCCGGTGATTGAGGCCGGCCAGCTGGAGACCGTCGATGTGGCGACCCGGCCGCGGGTCGGCGGACGGATCGACTTTATTCCCACCCCCGGCCACAGTCCGGACCATGCCGCGCTGGTCCTCGCCGCTGGAGATGACTACGCCTGTTTCTCCGGCGATCTTCTGCATTCCCCGATCCAGTTTGCCCATCCGCAGTGGAATTCAGCGTTCTGCGGCGATCCCCGGCAGGCGGAAGTCTCGCGACGGGAGATGATGGCGTGGGGGGCAAGCCATCATGCTCAATGGTTCACCGGGCATTTTGCCGGGCCTTCCTGCGGCTGGCTGGAGAAGGATAAGCAAGGTGACTATCGCTGGCGAGAGGCCGGGAAACAGGCTGCAGATAAGGGGAACAGTGATGAATAATGCGCAAACCGTGTTGGTTTTTGGCGCCACCGGTCAGCAGGGCGGCTCGGTGGCGCGGGCGCTGCTGCACCGCGGCTGGCGGGTTCGGGCGCTGGTCAGGGATCCTTTCTCCGCCGGGGCCGCTGCGCTGGCGGCGCGGGGAGCCGAGCTGGTCGTGGGTACCTTTGAAGACCGGGCGGCAATGCGGTCGGCGATGGCCGGGGTCGACGGCGTCTTCAGCGTCCAGCCCAGTTCGCCGGGAGGGACGGTGACCGATGAGCAGGAGGTACGCTACGGGATAACCATCGCCGATCTCGCCGTCGAGTGCGGGGTGAAGCATCTGGTGTACAGCTCCGGCAGCGCGACGGGGGAGACGCCGACCGGCGTAGCGCATTATGACACCAAAGCGGAAATTGAACGGCATATTCGCCGCCTGCCGCTGGCGGCGACCATCGTGCGGCCCGCCACCTTTATGGAGCTGCTGGTGATGCCCGGTTTTGGCCTTGATGAAGGTCGTTTTCAATTTTTTATGTTGCCGGAGGGGAGAATGCAGGTGCTGGCGGTGGAGGATATCGGCCATCTTGTCGCGGCGGTTTTTGCCGCGCCGGCGCGGTTTGCCGGCAAGACGTTCGAGATCGCCAGCGACAGCGTGACCGGTCGTCAGCTGGAGTTGTTATTCTCCGCGGCGGCGGGACGGCCGATCCCCTATTCGCGATTTTCCGACGAGGTGCTGGCCGCCAGTCCTTTTCTGCACAAGCTGACCGGGCTGGTGGACGACGGGCGGCTGGCCGGGCACGCCGACCTCGACGCCCTGCGCCAGCTGCACCCGCAGCTGCACACCTTCGCCGGCTGGCTGGCAGGCCCCGGCCGTCCCGCCTTCGAGCGGGCGCTGACCAGCGGGGCTCGCTGGGCGTTTGATAGTTAAAGGCTGGTGTTCTGGTTACCCGCCAGGCGCACTGTCTCGTCGGTGACCGGCCGCCGCTAGCCGGCAGTCAGGATCGCGTCGGCCAGCACCGCTAAAATCCGCTCTGCGCGCGGGGCATGGGACGGTTGCTCCCGCAGCCAGGCAAGCGCGGCGATCAGATCGAACAGCTCCTCTCCGCTGAGATCTGGCCGTGCCAGCCCGGCCTGCTGCGCGCGGGTAAGCAGCGACGTACCGGCGGCGCGCAGGGCAACGCAGGCGCTGTGCAGGGCGGACTCAGGATCGTCGATGGCGCTCATCAGCGGGGCGATGATCCCGCGATGCTGATGGGTAAACGCCACGCTCTCGGCCAGCCACTCCAGCAGCGCCGCGGCAGGATCGGCGGCGAGCAGAAGCGACTCAGCCCGGGCGGTTAGCGCCGCAAAGCGGCTGCGGAGCAGGGCTTCCAGCAGGCTGTCGCGGTTGGGAAAGTGGCGATAGAGGGTTCCCATTCCGACGCCCGCCCGGCGGGCGATATCGCGCAGCGAGGCCTCAGCGCCTTGCTCCACGAAGACGTCCCGGGCCACCTCGATCAACAGGTCATAATTTTTTCTGGCATCAGCTCTCATTGGCGTTCCTTGACAATCGGAGCACTGCTCCATATATTCGGAACAGTGCTCCGTTAAATATAACGCATTTCCATATGAGGAGAAAGCGATGTCGACGCAGATGATGAAGGCTGTTCAACAGCACGCCTTTGGCGGGCCGGAAGTCCTGAGCTATGAGGATGCGCCCATGCCGGTCCTGCAGGCCGGTGAAGTACTGGTACAGGTGCACGCGGTGGGCGTGAACCCGCCGGACAGCTATCTGCGCGATGGCTATCAACAGCTGCCGCCGGAGTGGCGGCCCGAGGTCCGCTTTCCCTTGATCCTCGGGACCGATCTCTCCGGGGTGGTGGTGGCGCGGGCGGATGACGTCCGGGAGGTGGCGGTCGGCGACGAAGTGTATGCTATGGCGCGTTTTCCCGAAGGGGCGGCAGGGGGCAGCCGCGCTTACGCCGAGTACGTTAGCGTGCCGGTCAGCGACCTCGCTCGCAAACCCCTAACCCTGAGCCATCAGCAGGCTGCCGCGGTGCCGATGTCGCTCCTCACCGCCTGGCAGTTCATGATCGATCCCGGGCATGAGGTGGCGAATCCGCTGCAGCCGGGGCCGCATCGGCCGGTGCCGCTGGCGGGTAAACGCGTCCTGGTCAACGGCGCGGCAGGGGGAGTCGGTCATTTCGCCGTGCAGTTGGCAAAGTGGCAAGGCGCCGAGGTGATTGCCGCCGCCGCGGGCCGCCATGAAGCCTTTTTACGTCAGCTCGGCGCGGATAGCGTTATCGACTATACAACCACCGCAGTGGAAGAGACGGTGCGTGACCTGGACCTGGTCATTGATGCGCCGGGCGGGCCGGCCAGCGGCCGTTTTTTGCGTACCCTGCGACCCGGCGGCGCGCTGTACCCGATCTTTCCGCTCGGCTTTGCCGGGGCGGAAGAGGCGCGACAGCGCGGAGTGACGGTCTCCACCACCCAGGTACGCTCCAGCGGCGCGCAGCTCGCCCGGCTTGCCGACCTGCTGGACGCCGGGGTCATCCGGGTTGCAATTGACAGCGTTTTCCCCCTTGCGCAGGCGCAGATGGCGCATGAGCGAGCAGCGCAGGGGCATCTTGAGGGCAAAATCGTGCTGTTGGTGATGGACTCGTCAGCCGGGTAATCCCCGACGGCCAGGGTTGCGTTTTTGCTTCTCCCGGCGGCGGACTAAAACAGCGCCAGCCGGGCAAGACGGTCCAGCGCGTTGCTCAGCGCCTCGTCCCCTGCGGTCAGGCTGATGCGAATAAATCCTTCCCCCCCTGCGCCAAAACCAGTGCCCGGCGCCACCAGAATATGCGCTTCCTGCAGCAGCAGACGGGCAAACTCCTGCGAACGGTAGCCGGGCGGCACGCCGAGCCAGAGGAAGAAAGTGCCTTGTGCGTCACGCGCCGGCCAGCGCAGCGCAGCCAGTCGACGCAGAACCCACTCCCGACGTTGATGATAGACCGCCGTCAGCTGCGCAATCCGTTCGGCCGGCAGGTTGAGCGCGGCGATCGCCGCATCCTGAATCGCGCCAAACACCGTACTGTAGCTATGGGTGTGCAGCTTTTTAAACGCCCGGATAATCGAGGCGTTGCCGACCGCGAAGCCGAAGCGCCAGCCGGCCATATTAAAGGTCTTGGAAAAAGTATAGGTTTCCACTCCCCATGCTTTCGCGTCGGGCTGGGAGAAGAGGCTCAGCGGCGCATCGCTGGCCGCGCTGCCGATGGCCGCATAGGCAAAATCATGGAGGATCGGCACCTGGTGACGACGAGCAAACTGCAGCGCGCTGGCGAACAGCGCCGGCGTGGCGAGGGCGCCGGTTGGATTATGCGGATAGTTAAGCACCACCAGCCCGGCCTTGTCAGCGACTTCCCGGGGAAGATCGTTAAAATCCGGCAGGAAATGGTTCTCCGCCCTGAGCGGCAGGCCATAAAACGCCGCCTGGGACTGCAGCGCCGCCGAGCGGTAAATCGGATAGCAGGGATCGGTGGAGATGAGGTATTGCCCGGGGCTGAGCAGCGCCCGCGGGATGCCGCCTATACCGATATGCGACCCCTGAAACACGGCGACTTCGCTGTGCGGATCGAGTTCCACATCATACTGCCGGCGATAGAACCGGGCGATCGCCTCGCGGACCTGTGGTTTGCCCCAGAACGACGGGTAGCCATGGTTTTCACGACGATGAATAGCGCTCTGCAGCGAGTCGATTACTTCCGGCGGGGTGGGTTGATCCGGACTGCCGCTGGAAAGATCGATCAGCGGCAGCGCTTCGGTGTTGACCTCCGCGGCCAGTTTTTCCAGCAGGCTGAACAGATTCTCTTCCAGGGCGTCCACCAGCGGCGAAGCAGTAAAATCAGGCATAACATTCCCGGTTTAAATCACGAATAATTAACCATCTTTAAGGGATTTATAGCGGCTGGCTAAATAACAATATACGCAAAAGATTCTTGTTTTTAAGATATGTCGGTATAGCAAAAGTTAATGAGGAATTAGCAAAAGGAAATTCGGCGTTCTGGCTTACAACCCACAGTCGGCTGTGATTTAATCGTTCAATATCGCCAACCCTCCAGGAAAATACCTTATGAACAAGTCAGTTGCGCGCGGGATCGCTCTCGCCCTGTTGTCGGCCACCTCTTTTTATGCCGCCGCCGACGCTCATCTTATCCGCGTCGGCTTTAACCCCGGGCCGTATAAAGAACAATTTGAGAAAGGCGTCGCGCCCTATTTATTGAGTAAAGGGTATAAAATCGAATATAAGGATTTCAGCGACGGTATTCAGGTGAATGACGCGGTAGCCCGCGGCGATATCGAAGCGAATATTATGCAGCATCCGGTATATCTGAAAGCAATTAATGAGCGGCTGGGGATCGATAACGTGGGCATTGTGCAGGTCCCCACGCCGCCGATGGGGCTGTATGGTGGGAAACTGACCACCCTGGGGACCCCGGCGGCGGGCACCGTCGTGTCGGTACCAAACCAGCCGTCAAATGAATATCGTGCGGTACTGGTGCTGGAGAGCCTTGGCTGGGTGAAAATTAAACCAGACAGCGATCCGGCCACTTTTTCGCAGCGTAACATCGTAGATAATCCTTACAAAATTGTCCTAAAAGAGATGGATAATGCCCAGCAGGTTCGCGCTCTGCCGGACGTCGACTATGGCCTGATTCAGGGCAATTTTGCCGTCTCCAGCGGTATGTCCCTGACCTCGGCCTTAAAGCTGGAAGCAGCCACCAGCCATTTTATTAATGTCGTGACCGTCGCCGGTAAAAATCAGAAGGCGCAGTTTGCCAAAGATATTATCGATGGCTACCACTCGGCCGAGTTCAAAAAATATATTCTCAGCCATCCGCAGTATGATGGTTACCTGCTGCCTGACTATTTAAAATGAATAACGCGATGATAGAATTTCGCCACGTCAGTAAAAGCTTTTCCAGGAAAGGACATCCGGTTCTGGCCTTGCAGGATATTAATCTCAGCATTGAGCGAGGCGATATTTTTGGCATTATTGGCTACAGCGGGGCAGGAAAAAGCACCTTATTACGGCTGATTAATCGTCTGGAAACGCCTGGCGAGGGCGAGGTACTGTTAAACGGCGAGCCGCTACAGGCCTGCAGCGGCCAGCGCCTGCAGGCGATCAAAAAAGATATCGGCATGATCTTTCAGAATTTTAATCTGCTGAATTCGAAAACCGTTTTTCATAACATCGCCATCCCGCTTATTTTACAGGGGCGCGACAAGGCCTTTATCCAGGCGCGGGTGGCGGAACTGCTGGCGTTCGTCGATCTGAGCGACAAAATCCACAGCTACCCTAATGAGCTGTCGGGCGGACAAAAGCAGCGGGTCGGTATTGCCCGGGCGCTGGCCACCAACCCGTCGGTCCTTCTGTGCGATGAAGCCACCTCGGCGCTCGACCCCCACACTACGGTGCAGATCTTACTGCTTTTGCAGGAGATTAATCGTCGGTATGGCATCACCATCGTACTGATCACCCATGAGATGTCGGTGATCCAGAAAATCTGTCACAAGGTGGCGGTGATGCAGGCGGGCCGTATCGTTGAACAGGGGGCGGTTTTCGACCTCTTTGCTCAGCCGCAGCATCCGGTCACTGCCAGTTTCGTGCAGTCGGTGGTGCACGACCGCCTGCCGCAGCGGGTGGCGTCGTTCCTGCAGCGCGATAACGGCGCCCGGGCTTTACGCCTCGAATTTGTCGGCGCGACGGCGCAGCAGCCGATTATTAACCACCTGATCCGCGAGTATGCTGTCGAGGTGAATATCCTGTTTGCCAGCATGTCTGAAGTTCAGGGCCGGATTCTGGGATTTATGATTGTGCAGCTTCTCGGCGAGCCTGACGAAACCGAACGCGCCATCACCCATCTGGTCGATGCAGGAGTGAAAATCACCCATGTTTGATCTTATTGATACCGCCATTACCGGCGATCAGTTTCTGCTGGCGCTGCGTGACACCCTGATTATGGTCGCCGTCTCGCTGGGCTTTGGCGCGCTGATCGGCGTCCCGCTGGGGATTGTGCTGGTGGTTTGCCGTCCCGGCGGCATCGTGGCCAACCCGGTGGTGCATCAGGCGCTGAATCCGCTGATTAACGTGCTGCGTTCACTGCCGTTTATCATTTTGCTGATTGTGATCCTGCCCTTTACCAGACTGCTGGTGGGCACCACTATCGGCACCGCGGGAGCCATCGTGCCGCTGATCGTCTTTGTCGCCCCCTATATTGCCCGACTAGTGGAGAGCTCGTTGCTGGAGGTGGATGAGGGGATCCTCGAGGCCGCGGACGCCATGGGCGCAACCCCGCTGCAGACTGTCTGGCACTTTATGCTGCCGGAGGCGGCGGCATCGCTGATTCTGGCCCTCACCACGGCGACCATCGGTCTGCTCGGCGCCACAGCCATGGCGGGTACAGTGGGCGGCGGGGGAATCGGGGATCTGGCTATTACCTATGGCTATCAGCGCTTCGACGCTTTCGCCACCCTCACTACCGCCCTGGTACTGATTGTGATTGTCCAGCTTATTCAGACGCTGGGGACCCGCCTGGCTCGCCGGCTGCGTCGCGATTAATCGCTCTACCGCGCCGGGGTTGACCCGGCTAGCGTGCGCAGACCGCGGCGAAGGCGCTGGCTACCCGCGCAATATTGCCGTGGTTGAGCCCGGCCACGCAGACCCGACCGCTGGCGATCAGATAGATGCCATGCTCTTGACGCAGAACGTCTACCTGATCGGCGCTAAAGCCGGTGTAACTGAACATGCCGCGCTGGGTCAGCAGATAGGAAAAATCCCCCGCCGGCAGGGCTGCCTGCAGGGCCTTCACCAGCGCGACGCGCATGGCGCTGATGCGGGTGCGCATGGCCTCCACTTCTTCCTGCCACAGGGCATTCAGCTCGGGATCGTTGAGCACCTGCGACACCACCTGGGCGCCAAACCCCGGCGGGCTGGAGTAGTTGCGGCGCACGGTGGCTTTCAACTGGCCCAGCACGCGCCCAGCGGCATCGGCGTTGTCACAGACCACCGACAGGCCGCCGACGCGCTCGCCGTACAGCGAAAAAATCTTCGAGAACGAGTTGCTGACCAGCGCCGTCAGCCCGGCGCTGGCGATGGCGCGAATGGCATAGGCATCCTCGTCCAGTCCGCGGCCGAAGCCCTGGTAGGCGATATCAAGGAATGGGATCAGCTCCCTGCCGATCAACACCTCAATCACCCGATCCCACTGCTCGCGGGTGAGATCGGCCCCCGTCGGGTTATGGCAGCAAGGGTGAAGCAGCACAATGCTGCGCGGCGGCAGCTGCTGGAGGGCGGCGAGCATAGCGGGGAAATTCACCCCGCGGGTGGCGCTGTCGAACCAGGGATAGGTATGTACCTCAAAGCCGGCGCCGGCAAAGATGGCAACGTGGTTCTCCCAGGTTGGATCGCTGACCCAGACCGCGGAGTCGGGGAAGTAGCGCTTGAGGAAATCAGCGCCCACCTTTAGCGCGCCGGAGCCCCCCAGTGTCTGGATGGTGGCGATGCGTCCGGCACGCAACGCCGGATGATTGTCGCCAAACAGCAGGGTCTGGACCGCGCGGCGATAGGGCGCCAGCCCCTCCATCGGCAGATAAAGGCTGGCCTTTTGCTGCTGACTCTGCAGCCGGTCAGCGGCCTGACGGACCGCCTCCAGCTGGGGAATAATGGCCTGCTCGTTATAGTACAGCCCGATGCTGAGGTTAACTTTGTCTGCCCGGGGATCCTGTTGAAAGGCTTCCATCAGCGACAGGATAGGATCGCCCGCATAGGCGTCAACGTTCTGAAACACAGTGGTTACTCCTGAAATGACCGTCAAAGGTGAAGCCATTACACCGCGTAGCGTCCGGGACGGTGGTTCATGGCGATAATCGAATTCAAAATCACGGCGCCGAGGACAGAGACCAGCAGCATCGGCAGGCTAACCACCCACAGCGAGGCGGTGACGATGCAGGCGTCCACTACCATCTGGAATTTACCGGCGCGGATGCCGCTTTTATCCTGCAGATAGAGGGCCAGAATATTGACGCCGCCGAGACTCGCTTTATGGCGGAACAGCACCACAAAGCCGATGCCGACCATGATGTTGCCGAAGAGGGTGGCGTAATAGGGGTTCAGGCGATCGACATGGATAAAGTAGCCGTGCAGGTCGGAGAACAGCGACACCAGTCCGACCGCGCAGAAGGTTTTCAGCGTGAAGGCGGCGCCCATCCGCCGGACGGAGAGCCAGTAGAAGGGCAGATTAATGGCGAAGAAAACCACGCCGAACGGCAAGTGGGTGGCGTAGTGGATCAGAAAGGCCATACCCGCCGTCCCGCCGGTCAGGGCGCCAGCCTGTCGAAAGAGGATAATGCCAAAGGAGATCATCAGCGTGCCGAACAGCAGCGCCAGGGCATCCTCCAGCCAGGTGTGGGTCAGTTTTTCAGGGGAAAGGACGTTATCCATAAATAAGCACTATCTTTTCGTTAACAAGGATAAGCTCTTGTTTGCAAAAATCGCACCAGAGGAGCGTGCCCTGGCGAGCGTTTGCGGAAAAAATAGCCGTGGTTTAGCCTAACCTGTTGTTCTGACAGGAAGAGAAAATTGCACGGGTCGTGCGTTTTATGGTTTCCGAATGCGTGAATTGTGCGAATTTGCCGCTTTTCGCGCATTGTCTGGCCCCGCGTCTGCACCAGCGCAGGGCACTGTGCCCCGGTTCAGCGCAGCGGGGTCGTGCCCGGCATCAGCTGGCCGTTCTCTTTAAGGCGGTTAAGCACGACGGCGGTTTTCAGATGGGCCACCCCTTTGTTTTGCGCCAGAATATGGCTGATCAAATGGCTCAGACCGGGCAGGTCCGGGACCGTTACCCGCAGCAGATAATCGGCGTCGCCGGTGGTTTTCCAGGCGTCCAGAATGGCGTCCACTTCACTGAGCATCTGATGAAAGCTCTCCACGCATTGCGGGGTGTGATTCAGCAGACGCACCTCAATCAGGCCAAGCATCTCCTGCCCGGCGGCATCCGGCGCCAGACGCGCATGGTAGCCGAGGATAAGCTGTGCCTGTTCAAGGGCGATACGGCGGCGCGAACACTGGGAAGCGGACAGGCCGATAAGCTCGCTCAGCTCCTGATTGGTTAAACGGCCATTGGCCTGCAGCAGGGTAAGTATTTTCAGATCATAGTCGTCGATGTTGTACATAGTGGCCACTAGCGGAACGTAAAAGTGGCTACCAGCCTAACAGTTTTTTGCCTGGCGTGAAGCCTGAGCGGACGGCGGCAAACCGGATGCACCAAAACGGGTCAGGTTCATGCATTAATCCGCTCTTTTTCTCATGATCTGTGCGTTATCTGGCCAGTTTTCGCGTGTGATGCGCCAGGTCGGCGCCGACATGACCAGCTACCGGAACTGATTTGAAAAGAATATTTGAATATATTTCAATTAATTAATTTTTGTCTGACGCTGCAAGGTGCTCCGCTGGCCTGAAAGTTGCTACCGGCGAACGTGACTTTTTACAGACAGGGGCAGGTCAGAGATGACAACGCAGCAAGAGCATCAGTTAAAACGCGGGTTAAAAAACCGCCACATCCAGTTGATCGCCCTCGGGGGGGCGGTCGGCACCGGACTGTTTTTAGGTATCGCGCAAACGATCCGTATGGCAGGCCCGTCGGTCCTGCTGGGGTACGCCATCGCCGGGGTTATCGCTTTCTTTATCATGCGTCAGCTTGGCGAAATGGTGGTAGAGGATCCGGTGGCGGGGTCGTTCAGCCATTTCGCCAACCGCTACTGGGGGCCCTTCGCCGGGTTTATGTCCGGCTGGAATTACTGGGTGTTGTACGTGCTGGTAAGCATGGCGGAGCTGACGGCGGTGGGGATCTATATTCAGTACTGGTGGCCGGAGGTACCCACCTGGCTGTCGGCGGCGATCTTCTTCGTGGCGATCAACGCCATCAACCTGACGCACGTCAAAGTGTATGGCGAGCTGGAGTTCTGGTTCTCGATTGTCAAAGTGGCCGCCATCATCAGCATGATCGCCTTTGGCTGCTATCTGTTATTTAGCGGTCACGGCGGCCCGGCGGCGACGGTGGCCAACCTGTGGCAGGACGGGGGATTTTTCCCTAACGGCATCACGGGCTTGGTGATGGCCATGGCGGTGATCATGTTCTCCTTCGGCGGGCTTGAGCTGGTGGGGATCACCGCGGCGGAAGCCGACGAACCGCATAAAACCATTCCCAAAGCCACCAACCAGGTGATCTACCGTATTCTGCTGTTTTACGTGGGGTCGCTGGCGGTCCTGCTGTCACTCTACCCGTGGCGGAACGTCGTGGAAGGGGGAAGCCCCTTTGTGCTGATCTTTCACGCCATTGACAGCAATATTGTGGCCAACGCCCTCAATCTGGTGGTGCTCACCGCCGCGCTGTCGGTCTACAACAGCTGCGTCTACTGCAACAGCCGGATGCTGTTCGGCCTGGCTCAGCAGGGCAACGCCCCGCGTGCGCTGCTGCGGGTGAACCACCGCGGGATCCCATTGACCGCCCTGGCGGTATCCGCCGTCGCCACGGCGCTTTGCGTGGTGATTAACTATGTGATGCCCGGGAAAGCCTTTGCCCTGCTGATGGCCCTGGTGGTGGCCGCCCTGGTCATCAACTGGGCGATGATCTGCATCACTCATCTTAAGTTCCGCCGCGCCATGCAGCGGGCGGGGAAGGTAACGGCTTTCCAGAGTTTCGCCTATCCCCTGACAAACTGGCTGTGTCTGCTGTTTCTCGCCGCGATCCTCGGGGTGATGTATCTGACCCCGGACATCCGCATCTCCGTCTGCCTGATCCCGGTATGGCTGCTGATCCTTGCTGCAGGCTATCTGCTGCGCAGGAAAAGCGCGCCGGCGCCGGTGGCGGCGCTTGAGGAGCGTTAATCTGCGACGCCCTGCCTGGCGGCAGGGCGATATTATTGCGCTGAAAATATATAGCGCCAATATATAGGATGGTTTATATAATTACGATAAATGATAACTAACAATATCACGCTGAATATAAATTAGAATGTGAGGAGACCGCGCGCTTTTTATTGATCTTGCGTACCGCTTTGCTACTATCCAGCCGGCATTGAGACTGTATTTAATAATGTCTGATAATGGAATAGCAAAATACATAATGGAGTATGAAATGAAGCATGTTCACAAGCTGGCCTGGATAGGCCTGTTCGTCAATATTATTATCTGTTTTGTCGCGCGAAATTTATTACTTGATGAAGGACAGCTGAACTTCCATAGTCGGGCGGACGGCGTATGGTCCTGGCTGGTGCTGGCCCTGTTTATTGCCGTGGTGGTTCAGGCGATCAGCATAATGCTGTCAGGCCGCTACCCTTATCTGGCCATCGTCCTGGCGTTTGTTGGCGGCATCGTGATGGTGCCCGCCAGCGTGATCTTTCTGGTGGGTAGTCTGTTCAGCTTGCAAACGCGGATTAACGCCGGATTTACGCCCTGGCGATCAACCACGGCAGTGGGCGAGGCTGATAACCAGCAGCTATTAACCTTTAATGCCTCAGGCTTTTATCCCCAAGGGGCGCTGGCGCTCATCGCCGGGATCATTATTTTAATGATTGGCATGGGTATAGGCGGAGTATTTATTGCCGCCGGTATTGTTGCGCTGTGCAATGGCTATCGTCTGCAAAATCGGGTGGTGATTGGCGTGAGCGGCGAGTCGATGATATTTACGCCGGGGCTCTATGCCGATACCTACGTTATTCCCTTGCGGGATGTTGCCGTAGTTGAACGCAGCAATAATGATGCGAAAGTCCGGCTGCTGATCCGTTCCAGCGGCAGAAGCTTCACGTTGCGTAAAAAACTGCTCGCCGGCGATAAGGTTAATGACGCCTTCGCCGCCATTCTGGCAAAACTGACTACCGTTTAATGCTGGCAGAATAGAGAAGCCGCCAGGCGGCGCGAGGCGTCCTGGCGGAGAAAGGTGGGGTTAGCCTGCGCGGCTACCGCACCAGCTTGTCTCTTACGAACAGCACTGCCTGTTAATCCACGTTAGTAAAATAATCGCGCGCGGCGGTCTCGACGCGTTTCGCATCCAGCCCGGTCTTCTCAGTGATCTGTTCGATAAACGATTTAAATTTTTCGCTCATCACGTTACCCCCTTCCCAGTGGGCGACGTAAAATTTGCACTGATAGCGATAAAAATGGAGAGTGGTATCTCCTAACGTGTAATACATGCGCTTCTCCTGTCCGGTAGTACGGTTGCCGCGTCCACAGCGTCAGCAACCTCTTTCTCATTACGATCGATCTGCATTCTATCCTCCTCCCAATTGGCTGAAATTTCCAGCGGTGCTTTGCGCCATGGAGCAGGATAAAGCAATGTTAATCTGCGGATAGATAGTGATTTTTTCTAAGGTGGAGCAAAAGTTGCGGTTACCTGCGGGCCGTGCAGGTAACCGGAGAAGAGGGCGGATTAGCGCAGCGTGTTGCGCTCGTCGTCGGACAGGTCCAGAGTTTGCACCATACCACTTTCAGCAGAGCGCACCGCCGCTTCCAGAACGGCCATCACCGCCAGCGCTTCCACCGGTGGCACCGGATTGGCGATCTGGCCCTTCAGCGCATCGCGGATCAGCATATAGTACTGGCGCTGATCGCCCTGCGGGGTAGCCTGCGCGTGGGCCTGCAGCGAGGCATCATAGATAACCAGCGGGTCGTCATCCTGGCCCCAGCCGGCGCTGCCCGGTACCACGCCCGCCAGCAGCTGGCTCTCCTGTTGGTCGGCCCGCGCTTTGATAACGCTACCTTTATCGCCGTGCACGGTGAAGCGCGACGAGCCGCCCGCGACCAGCATGCTGCAGTGCAGGATCACTTTATGCGCCGGGTAGTTTAATACCACATGCGCCCAGTCGTTGATCTCCGCCCCGTCGCGCAGGGTGGCTATGTTACCTTGCACCGACTGCGGCAAACCAAATAGCTGCAGCGCTTGGTCGATCAGGTGCGGCCCCAGGTCGAACCACAAGCCGCTGCCCGGGACGTTCTGCTCGCGCCAGCGGACGCGGACTTCCGGGCGGAAGCGGTCGAAATGCGACTCGAAGTGTTTCACCGCGCCGAGGGTGCCTTGCTCAATCACCTGACGGATCCCGAGATAGTCGCTGTCCCAGCGGCGGTTATGGAAGACGGAAAGCAGACGCTGTTTCTCCTCCGCCAGGGCGATCAGCTCCCGGGCCTCCTGCATATCGAGGGTAAAGGGCTTATCCACCACCACATGTTTGCCGGCGTTCAGCGCCAGGCGGGCCAGCGGGGCGTGCGTGGCGTTAGGGGAGGCGATGACCACCAGGTCAACGTCCGAATGCTGGACCGCAGCTTCCGGGGAGGCGATCACCGTGACGTCCGGCAGGTCGCGTTTGACCTTCTCTTCATCGCGCGAGGCGACGAACGCCAGGTTCAGCCCCGGCACCGAACGGATAAGCGGCGCGTGGAAGGTCTTACCGACGAATCCGTAGCCAATCAGGGCGATATTTATCGTGTTGTTACTCATCAGGTTCTCCACGTTGTTAAGCGTCAGCAATATGTACAGAGAGGGCGGGGTCATCCCCCAGCTCAGCCCAGGGACGATCAAGAAAAAGATGGTGAATGTCGCTGAGTCCGGCCACCCGCCACGGTTCGCAGCGGTTGAGTTTGGTATGGTCCGCCACCAGCCAGTGCTCGGCGCTGGCGGCCAGCATGGCGCGTTTAACGTCGGCATCAGCTTCCTGGCTGGCGCTCAGCCCCAGCCCGGCATGGAGCGCGCAGGCGCCGAGAATGGCGATATCGGCCCGGTAGCGGGTAACCAGCGACAGGGTGGCGCTGCCGGCGAACAGCCGTTGTTTACTATCCCACTGGCCGCCAAGCAGGATCAGCTGGATATCGGCACGGTCGCTGAACAGCTGAGCGATATCCAGAGAAGCCGTGATCACGGTCAACGGCCCTTTCAGCTGGGCTGCCACCGCCAGCAGCGTGCTTCCGGCGTCGAGAAACAGCGTCGAGCCAGAGGGAATGCGCGCGGCGACCTGCTGACCCAGGCGCTGCTTGGTCTGGGTGAGAAGAGCGTTTCTGCCCTGGCGCGTCATGGCCGGGACGTTAAGGGCGATGGCCCCGCCGTGGCTTTTCTGCAGCACGCCCTGTTGTTCCAGGTCGCTCAGATCGCGGCGAATGGTATCGGCCGACACCTGCAGCTCTGCAACCAGTTCGCTGATGCTCAGCTGACCGGTTTCGCTAAGCCTGTCGAGAATAAGTTTTTGCCTGGCGAGCTTATGCATGGCCATTGACTCCGCAAATTAACGCAATAAACAGCATAATACAGCAAGAAGTTGCAAAATAAACGGCAAAACGTCGCTCTGTATGTGTTGAATCGTGAAGAACTTGATTTCACTAAGTTTTAACGTTAAATGAGGGGAGCGCCGCGACCGGGGGCGAAAGCGCTTTTCAATGAAGCGACTAGGCCTGTATTTCCGGGTCATTAAAAGCAAGAATGCGTGCTTTCGCGTACCTTATAGAGAAGGCGCGTAATTTAGCAGATATGGATTAACGGAGGTTGAGTGGACGCGATTAAAGGCTCGGAGTTGCAGATACCGGACGCGATCTTCGCGTGGGTGCTCGACGGGCAGGGGGGCGTTAAGCCGCTCGCCGATGACGATATTATCGACAAAGACAAGCCTTGCTGGCTGCATCTCAACTATACCCATAGCGACAGCGCCGACTGGCTGGCGGCCACCCCGTTGCTGCCCAATAACGTACGCGATGCCCTGGCGGGGGAGAGCACCCGGCCGCGGGTGACGCGGATCGGTGACGGGGCGCTGATCACCCTGCGCTGTATCAACGGCAGTACCGATGAGCGGCCCGACCAGCTGGTGGCGATGCGCCTGTATATGGATGAGCGGCTGATCGTCTCCACTCGTCAGCGCAAAGTGCTGGCGCTGGACGATGTGCTGGGCGACCTGAAGGAAGGTAATGGCCCGACGGACGGCGGCAGCTGGCTGGTGGAGGTCTGCGATGCGTTGACCGATCATGCCAGCGAGTTTATCGAACAACTGCACGATCGCATTATCGACCTGGAAGACGACCTGCTCGATCAGCAGGTGCCGCCGCGCGGATTTCTCGCGCTGCTGCGTAAGCAGCTGATTGTGATGCGCCGCTATATGGCGCCGCAGCGCGACGTTTATGCCCGGCTGGCCAGCGAGCGGCTGCCGTGGATGAGTGACGATCAGCGGCGGCGAATGCAGGATATCGCCGAGCGGCTGGGGCGCGGTCTGGATGAGATCGACAGCTGTATCGCGCGGACGGCGATCATGAGCGACGAGATCGCCCAGATTATGCAGGAGTCGCTGGCGCGGCGGACCTATACCATGTCATTGATGGCGATGGTGTTTCTACCCAGCACCTTTTTAACCGGCCTGTTCGGCGTCAACCTCGGCGGGATCCCTGGCAACAGCTGGCATCTGGGGTTTAGCCTTTTCTGCTTGATGTTAGTCGTTGTCATCGGTGGTGTTGCGTGGTGGTTACATCGCAGTAAATGGCTGTAAAGAATCGCCTTTTAGCGGCTGTAGCGCCGGGAAAACCCGGCAATGTTTGAGCGAAATCAATAAACCATCTACCCATTCAGGGCAATATCTCTCTCGCAGGTGAATGCAACGTCAAGCGATGGGCGTTGCGCTCCATATTGTCTTACTTCCTTTTTTGAATTACTGCATAGCACAATTGATTCGTACGACGCCGGCTTTGTTGAGTCGGCTTTTTTTTTGCGCTCTCCGGACCAGCTTCTACCCTTACTAAGACACCCGACGGTTTCTGGCCGTTGACGCCTGCGGGTACGCCCGTATCACTCTCCGGGAGGCCTCTATGTATTACGCTTCAGAGCTGACAGCCCAGTCTATCCCTATCTCGCCCGAGCCGAACGATCCGGCTCCTTTACCCGATCCACGACCGCGTCCGCAGCCCCAGCCCGATCCGCCGCCTGACGAAGAGCCGATTAAATTGTCGCATCAGGCGCGGAGATCTGCGAGGATACGCGCCTGCAGATTGTCTGCCTTTTAATACGAGAATACATTGTGACCGCTTTTTCTACCCTGACTGTTTTACCTGCCGCCCAATTAGCCAACCTTAACGAGCTGGGTTATCTGTCGATGACCCCGGTTCAGGCCGCCGCCCTGCCGGCGATCCTCGCGGGGAAAGATGTGCGCGTGCAGGCAAAAACCGGCAGCGGAAAAACGGCCGCATTTGGGCTGGGTCTGCTGCAGCATATCGATCCGGCGCGCTTCGAGACCCAGTCGCTGGTGTTGTGCCCGACCCGCGAGCTGGCCGATCAGGTCGCCGGCGAGCTGCGCCGCCTGGCGCGCTGCCTGCCGAACATCAAGATTCTGATGCTCTGCGGCGGGCAGCCCTTTGGCGCCCAGCGAGATTCCCTGCAGCATGCCCCGCATATTATCGTCGCCACCCCGGGCCGTCTGCTCGATCATCTGCAGAAGGGAACGGTCTCCCTTGACGCGCTGCAGACCCTGGTGATGGACGAAGCGGACCGCATGCTCGATATGGGCTTCAGCGATGCCATTGATGAGGTGATCCGCTTCGCACCGGCTGACCGGCAGACGTTGCTGTTTTCTGCTACCTGGCCGGCGGCAATCGCGGCGATCAGCGGCCGGGTGCAGCGCAATCCGCAGACCATTGAGATCGACACTGTCGACGCGCTCCCGGCGATTGAACAGCAGTTCTTTGAAGTTTCCCGCCACGGTAAGATTGCCCTGCTGCAGCGCCTGCTCAGCCAGCATCAGCCGGCATCCTGCGTGGTGTTCTGCAATACCAAACGCGATTGCCAGGCGGTCTGCGATGCGCTCAACGCCGCCGGGCAGAGCGCCTTGTCGCTGCATGGTGACCTTGAGCAGCGCGATCGCGATCAGACGCTGGTGCGCTTCGCTAACGGCAGCGTCCGGGTTCTGGTGGCGACCGACGTCGCTGCCCGCGGTCTGGACATCAAATCCCTGGCGCTGGTGGTGAATTTCGAGCTGGCCTGGGATCCGGAGGTGCATGTTCACCGCATCGGCCGTACCGCCCGCGCCGGTGAACAAGGGTTGGCCATCAGCTTCTGTGCGCCGGAAGAGGCGCAGCGCGCCACTATTCTGGCCGACATGCTGCAGCTTTCCCTGAACTGGCTGCCTGCGCCGACGGGCAACACCATCGCGCCGCTGACGGCGGAGATGGCGACGCTGTGTATCGACGGCGGGAAAAAGGCGAAAATGCGCCCGGGAGATGTGCTGGGAGCCCTGACCGGGGATATGGGCTTTGATGGTGCCGATATCGGCAAAATTACCGTCCACCCTGCCCACGTCTATGTGGCGATCCGCCAGAATATGGCGCAGAAGGCGTATAAGCAGTTACAAAATGGCAAGATCAAAGGTAAATCCTGCCGCGTACGACTGCTGAAGTAAGGGCAGGAGAGTGCGTCTCAGGCGGCTGCCTGAGACGCGTGAGGGTTATTTCACTTCCACCACGTTCAGACGCAGCTCATCGAGACGGGCGTCTTCTTCTTCCGGCTGCCAGCCGGCGGGCTGCAGGGGAATATCTTCCCTGTCAAACGCCAGATCGCCACCATCCACCACCTCTGAGCCGTGGGTGATACCTTTAAAATCAAACAGATTGACGTCGCTCAGGTGCGAAGGCACCACGTTCTGCATCGCGCTGAACATGGTTTCAATGCGCCCAGGATAACGCTTATCCCAGTCGCGGAGCATATCGGCGATCACCTGGCGCTGCAGGTTTGGCTGCGAACCGCACAGGTTGCACGGAATAATCGGGAAGCCTTTGGCCTGGGAGAAGCGCTCGATGTCCTTTTCGCGGCAGTAGGCCAGCGGGCGGATGACGATGTGTTTGCCGTCGTCGCTCATCAGCTTCGGCGGCATCCCTTTCATTTTGCCGCCGTAGAACATATTCAAAAACAGCGTCTGCAGGATATCGTCGCGATGATGGCCGAGGGCGATCTTGGTCGCCCCGAGCTCGGTGGCGGTACGATAGAGGATGCCGCGACGCAGGCGAGAGCACAGCGAGCAGGTGGTTTTTCCTTCCGGGATCTTCTCTTTGACGATGCCGTAGGTGTTCTCTTCGACAATCTTGTATTCAACCCCCAGCTGCTCCAGATACGCCGGCAGAATATGCTCCGGGAACCCTGGCTGCTTCTGATCGAGGTTCACCGCCACCAGCGAGAAGGAGATGGGCGCGCTTTTCTGCAGATTGCGCAGGATCTCCAGCATGGTATAGCTGTCCTTGCCGCCTGAAAGACAAACCATAATGCGGTCGCCCTCTTCAATCATATTGAAGTCGGCAATCGCCTCACCGACGTTGCGGCGCAGACGTTTCTGCAGCTTATCGATGTTGTACTTTTCTTTTTTACTGATTTCTTGGTTTTGCAGCATGTAATAGTGGCTCAATTCATAGTGTGGCATCAGAAGAGCACGCATTCTGCCAGCCGCTGAACAACGTGGCGCTGGCGCGTAGCAATTATTGAGGTTTGACAGGCAACCGTGGCGTGTATGGTACGGATTCAGGGGCGGAATGTCAGCATCTTTCCGGCACTTTCGGCAGCGAGCAGCCAGGCGGGGGCGGCTGATGCGGAAATAAAAAGCCCGCCGGGCGGCGGGCTGCGGCGTTAGCGGACCACCAGTACCGAGCACTCGGCGTGACGAACCACCGCGGCGGCGTTGGAGCCCAGCAGATAAGTTGTGATATCCGGCCGGTGCGAAGCGATGATCACCAGGTCGGCTGGCAGCGACTTGGCCAGCGCAAGGATTTTATCTTTTGGCGATCCTTCCGCGACGTGAAAATGCATCCGGTCTTCCGGGATGGAGAACTGCTTCGCGATCTCTTTCAATTGCGTTTCAGAACCCTCACGCAGCTCGTCCATGCCGGGAAGCTCAGCGGTATAGGCCATTCCCAGTGAGGCATAATAGGGCAGAGAAGGGATCACGGTGAGGAAATGCACCTCGGCGTCGTCAATCCGCGCTTCCGATTCAACGTGACTGATAATGCGTTCAGTAAATTCTTTATCAGAGATATCGATAGGGACAAGAATCATTCTGCTCATAAAACCTCCTGTTTAAGTATCCCTTCATATTGTACGGTATTAGGGCACGTTTTGTATCATGACCGCAGTCACACTTTGACATTAACGTAGCTTGCGTTCGGGAAATTTTCCTTTGATCACTCCGTCATAATACCGGCCTTTTGACACCACCTGTAAAAAATCATGAAAAATACGCGGTGGGACCCCGGTATATTGTAATGGCGGCTGGTGATAGAAATAGATTTCCAGTGTGGCGGAGGCGTCATCGTAGGCGACGGAGATAATTCGGGAAGATTTAACCGGATGGTGGTGCATGATGGACGTCCTCGGGCAAGCACTGACTGGCCATGACTATATCATTAAACGGACGGCTATTTTAGTCCGCGAGATATAGCGTTTTGTTTTATCTGCAGCGAGGCGGGAGGGGGAAAGCCCGCCGGAACCGGCGGGCAGGCGCATCAGAACTGGTAAACCAGGCCCAGGGCGACGATGTTATCGGTAGAGATACCGTTGTCTTCGTAGAATTTGTCGTTACCATCCAGCAGATTGATTTTGTAATCAACATAGGTGGACATATTACGGTTGAAGTAATAGGTTGCGCCAACGTCCATATATTTGACCAGATCTTTATCGGCATAGCGGCCGTTATTGTACAGATCTTTGCCTTTGGACTGCAGGTAGGAGATGGCCGGACGCAGGCCGAAGTCGAACTGATACTGCGCGGTGACTTCGAAGTTTTGCGTTTTATTGGCGATACCGCCACCGTTGGTACTGCTGGTAGAGCCGTATGGCGTCATATTGCGGGTTTCAGAGTACATGGTCGCCAGGTAAATATCGTTGGCGTCGTACTTCAGGCCGGCGGTCCAGGCTTCCGCTTTGTCGCCTGTGGCAAAGTTATTATCAGAAGTGAAATGTTGCTGGTCGGCTGTACGGTCAGACGAGGTGTAAGCTGCCGCCGCGCTGATGCCCATGCCGAAGTCGTAGGAAGTAGAGAGGCCGAAACCATCGCCATTGTCGAAGCGAACATCGCTGTCGCTGCTGCGGTTATTGGTGCCGACGTTGATATCCTGCGCGTTCTGGCCTTCGTTTTTACCCTGATACTGCAGGGCGAAGTTCAGACCCTCCACCAGACCGAAGAAATCGCTGTTACGGTAGGTTGCAACGCCGTTGGCGCGGCCTGCCATAAAGTTATCCGCATAGGTGTAGGAGTCGCCGCCGAACTCCGGCAGCATATCGGTCCAGCCTTCAACGTCGTACAGCACGCCGTAGTTACGACCGTAGTCGAAGGAGCCGTAATCGCCCACTTTGATACCGGCGAATGCCAGACGGGTCCACGCCTGATCGCTGGAGGTCTCGGTGTTGTTGGCTTGAACGTTATATTCCCACTGGCCATAGCCGGTAAGCATATCGTTGATCTGGGTTTCGCCTTTAAAGCCAAAACGTAAATAAGTTTGATCGCCGTCTTTTTTCGAGTCGCTGGAGAAATAATGCAGACCATCTACCTTGCCATAGAGATCTAATTTATTCCCGTCTTTATTATAAATTTCCGCCGCATGCGCGGCACCGGCGGCTAATAAAGCCGGAATAACGAGGGCCAGTACTTTTCTTTTCATGAAGAAATTCCTTTAACTGTTTTTATGTTTTAACTTCCGGGTGGGAAGTGAACTCATGCTAAAGGAGCGGTCTGAGATCCGGTAAGACTCAATTGTCACGATATAAGTAAAATCTAAAATAAATAATACCAATGAAATGGTGATAATTATGCTGAATGCATTTATAGATAATATACAAAATAAAAATTATACATGCCCGGGCTAATCACGTATTATTTGCGCGTTATATGCCTTTATTGTCATGCCAATAATTTATTGTTGCCGTCTCATTCTGCGGAATGATGTTGTTTATCGGTAAAACGACAAGCCCGAACGTTGTGTTCGGGCTTTTTTTATGGACAAAGGTGACGGGGCGGTTAACCTTCGCTTGGCGATTTCTCCGCTTTGCCAGCCAGCTGGGCGAGGAAGTCATAGCGCTTCTGCAGATCGGCGGCGGCGTCTTTCCATAGCTGCTCCGCCACTTCAGGCTGCTGGGCGTTCAGGCGGCGGAAACGTTGCTCATTAAGCAGCGTCTCGGCCAGCGCGTCTGATGGCGGACGGGAATCTAGCGCCAGCGGGATCTTGCCTTCATCTGCCCGACGCGGGTCGAAGCGGTAGAGCGGCCAGAAGCCGGTGGCGGTCAGCTGACGCATCTGGTCGTGGCTGAGCGCCAGATCGTAGCCATGCTCTTCGCAAGGGCTATAGGCGATGATCAGCGATGGCCCCGGATAGGCTTCCGCTTCCTGAATCGCTTTTACCGTCTGGTTCAGCTGCGCGCCCAGCGAAATTTGCGCCACATAAACATGACCGTACATCATCATGCTGACGCCCAGATCTTTACGCGCCTTGCGTTTGCCATGCTCGCCAAACTTAGTCACTGCTCCCAGCGGGGTGGCTTTTGACGCCTGCCCGCCGGTGTTGGAGTAACACTGAGTGTCCAGCACCAGAATATTGACGTTTTCCGTCAGGCTCAGTACATGGTCCAGGCCGCCGAAGCCGATATCGTAAGCCCAGCCGTCGCCGCCGATCAGCCAGACGGATTTCTCCACCAGCGCGTCGGCATCGGTCAGCAGCTCTTCAGCACCCGCCACGCCGGCCAACGCCTGACGCAGGGCCGCCACCTGTTCGCGGCGAACTTCCGGCGTCGCCTCGGCGTGCAGCGCCGCGTTCAGCTTTGCCGGCAGCTTGTCGGCGAATTCGCTCAGCAGGCGCATCACGCGCTGGCGATGCTGGTCGACGGTCAAGCGGAAGCCGAGCCCGAATTCGGCGTTATCCTCAAACAGCGAGTTGGCCCACGCCGGGCCGCGGCCGTTGGCGTCGGTAGTGTACGGTGTCGAGGGCAGGTTGCCGCCGTAAATGGAGGAGCAGCCGGTGGCGTTGGCAATCAGCATTCGGTCGCCGTACAGCTGGGTCAGCAGTTTGATATACGGCGTTTCGCCACAGCCCGAGCAGGCGCCGGAGTATTCAAACAGCGGGCTGATCAGCTGCGAGGTGCGAATATCAATGCGCTCAAGTTTGCTGCGGTCGATTTCCGGCAGGTTGAGGAAGTACTCGTAATTGACCTTCTCCTCTTCCACATGCTCCAGGCGGGACATCATATTGATGGCCTTGATCTCCGGGTTCTGGCGGTCTTTTGCCGGGCACACTTCGACGCACAGGTTGCAGCCGGTGCAGTCTTCCGGGGCGACCTGCAGAACGTATTTCTGCCCGCGCATATCGCGGGATTTCACATCCAGCGAATGCAGGCTGGCAGGGGCGTTCTCCATCTCTTCCGGGGCGACCACTTTGGCGCGGATCGCCGAGTGCGGGCAGGCGGCGACGCAGTGGTTGCACTGAGTACACAGCGCTTCCTTCCAGATGGGGATCTCTTCGGCGATGTTGCGTTTCTCCCAGCGGGTGGTGCCCATGGGCCAGGTGCCGTCCGGCGGCAGGGCAGAGACCGGCAGCGCATCGCCGAGCCCGGCCAGCATCGCGGCGGTGACCGTTTTGACGAAATCCGGCGCGGCGTCGGAGACCACCGGCGGGCGGTTCGGACTGCTGGCGTTCACCGGCTGGAGCGGTACTTCCGCCAGTGATTCACGGGCCAGGGCCAGCGCCTGCCAGTTGCGCTCCACCAGCTCCTGACCTTTACTGCTGTAGCTTTTGGCGATGGCTGCCTGCAGTTCCGCCAGCGCGCTATCACCCGGCAGGATCTGGGTTAAATGGAAAAAGGCCATCTGCATCACGGTATTAATGCGCGCCCCGAGGCTGCATTCGCGGGCGATCTTTGCCGCGTTGACCACGTAAAAACGCGCTTTTTTCTGATTCAGGGTGGCCTGGACTTCCTGGGGCAGGCGGGACCAGACCTCATCGGCGCTGTACGGCGTGTTGAGCAGGAAAATGCCGCCGGGCTTCAGCCGCTCGGCCATCTGGTATTTATCGATAAACTGCAGCTGGTGGCAGCCGACGAAATCAGCCTGCGAAATCAGATACGATGAACGAATCGGTTTTTCGCTGACCCGCAGATGCGAGACGGTGAGGCCGCCCGCTTTCTTCGAGTCATAGACAAAATAGCCCTGGGAGAACCATGGGGTCGAGTTGCCGATGATTTTGATGTTGTTTTTGGTGGCTGACACGCTGCCGTCGCTGCCGAGGCCGTAGAACAGGGCCTCGAGCTTGGCCTCTGCCGGCAGGGTATTTTCGCCCAACGGCAGCGACAGGTTGGTCACGTCATCATAGATCCCGACGGTAAAGCGCGGCTTCGGCTGGGCGGCCTGCAGTTCACTGAATATCGCCAGCACGCATTCCGGACCAAACTCCTTGGAGGAGAGACCGTAGCGGCCGCCGATAGTGCGCGGTAGCGTCTCGCGCTCGCCGCGGTTAAAGGCTTCCGCCAGGGCGGTCATCACGTCGAGGTAAAGCGGTTCGGCAAGCGCGCCGGGTTCTTTGGTGCGATCCAGTACGGCAACCGCGCGGGCGCTTTCCGGCAGCGCCGCCAGCAGGTGGGCGGCGGAGAACGGGCGATAGAGGCGGACTTTTAGCACGCCGACTTTCTCGCCGCGACTCAGCAACTCATCGACCACCTCTTCGCAGGTGCCGATGGCCGAGCCCATAATGACGATCACGCGCTCTGCCTGCGGGTGGCCGTAAAACTCAAACGGTTTGTACTGACGGCCGGTGGCGGCAGCGAAATCGTCCATCGCTTTCTCGACATGGTCATACACCGCGTCGTACCACGGATTGGTGGCCTCCCGGGACTGGAAATAAGTGTCGGGGTTGGCCGAGGTTCCGCGGATCACCGGGTGTTCCGGGTTGAGCGCGCGCTGGCGATGCTCAGCGATCTTATCCTGCGGCAGCAGGGCGCGAATGGTGTCATCCGCCAGCGGGGCGATTTTGTTGATTTCGTGCGAAGTACGGAAACCATCAAAGAAATGAATAAACGGCACCCGGCTTTGCAGGGTGGCGATATGCGAGATCAGCGCGAAATCCTGCGCTTCCTGGACGCTGCTGGCGCACAGCATGGCGCACCCGGTCTGGCGGACGGCCATGACATCGGAATGGTCGCCGAAGATCGACAACGCATGGGTAGCGACAGTACGGGCGGCGACGTGCAGCACAAACGGCATCAGCTGGCCGGCCAGTTTGTACAGGGTGGGGATCATCAGCAGCAGGCCCTGCGATGAGGTAAAGGAGGTGGAGAGGGCGCCGGTCTGCAGCGCGCCATGTACGGCGCCAATGGCGCCCGCCTCCGACTGCATTTCGACCACGCGGGGAACATCGCCCCAGACGTTTTTCAGCCCATTGCCGGCCCAGGCGTCAGCCTGTTCCGCCATCGTTGAACTGGGCGTGATCGGGTAGATGGCGATAACTTCACTGGTGCGAAACGCGACGGAAGCGACCGCGCCATTACCATCAATCGTAATCATATGAAGACACCCTTACATTGCGCAAAAGAATGGACGCGTGAAACCGCGACGCGCCCTGTAATTATATAAGGGGTAGTTTAGCAAACCGCTGACCCCGCCATTTTTGCATTTGTGTCCTCAATGCGCCGGGTACCCGTGACCAGATCAATATTTTGCGTGGTTCGCGGAGAAAATGGCTGCCTGCCGGGAGATGAACCACCTGCGCCGGGCGACATGGCCGAGGCAGATCAAGCTTTAGGCGAAAATTTGCTAGAAAATGTTAATGAGGCGCATAAATACGTACTTCCCCTCTCGACGCCGCCCGCCACGCTGCCTATTATTCTGGGGTTTGCTTTTTTAAGACGTTTCCGAGGGGAGAGAGAATGCGAGCTGCGATGTTAGTAGGATGTGCGGCGCTGTTGCTGTCCGCGTGCAGTAGTGAACCCGTTCAGCAGGCCACGGCGGCGCACGTCACGCCGGGAATGCGGGCGGCGATGAGCGACGCCGGTCAGGCCAACTGCGCCATGATAGGCGGCTCGTTATCGGTGGCTCGTCAGCTCGATGGTTCGGCGATTGGCATGTGCGCGCTGCCGAACGGCAAACGCTGCAGCGAGCAGGCGCTGGCGGGCGGCAGCTGCGGCTACTAACAGCGGCCCCGTCGCGGGGCAGCGTCAGCGGCACCTCAACGCCGGCTAGTGCATCAGGTCGGCGAGCTTATAGACCAGCGTCTGGTCGGCGGTCGCCAGCGTCAACTGGTTTTCCGTCAGATCGACCTGCGCACCCTCGCGCAGCATCTTGTCGATCGTCGCATCCAGGGTATTGAGCTGGGCGTCGTGGCACAGCATCCGGGTCATCGCCAGCGATTTGACCTTCAGCTCGCCGTCCGACACTTTACCTTCCCCGCTAAAGCCGTTGCACATATTGCCGGATACATACATCTTGCCCGTAATAGCCATCTTCTCACCGAAGCTTAGCTCCAGCGGCCGGTCGCTGGCGTTGACCGCCTGGCCGTTGACGCTGGTCAGCACGAAGCGATGATGCTGCAGCTGTTCCGCACCGGTGGACACCTTACTGTTATAGACACAGCCGGACAGCAGCATACCTGCCGCCAGAAGCGCCACAAATTTGTTCATTTTCACTCCAAAACATTCACATAACTAATAAAACCAAGCCAGTGTAACGGTATCGCAGCAGGGATCTGTGGGGATTATCTGAATGTGCTCCCCCCGGGAGAGGAGCACAAAAGGGAAAGGCGTCAGACGATGGCGTTTGGACAGGTTTCGCCGTTGGCGACCTGCTGCAGGTTACCCAGAGTGGTCTCCGAAATGCTGATCAGCGCCTCGGCGGTGAGGAACGCCTGATGGCCGGTAAACAGCACGTTATGGCAGGCGGAGAGGCGGCGGAAGACATCGTCCTGGATCACGTCGTTGGATTTGTCTTCAAAGAACAGATCGCGTTCGTTCTCATAAACGTCCAGCCCCAGCGCGCCAATTTTCTGGTGCTTCAGGGCGTCGATGGCCGCCTGAGAGTCGATCAGGGCGCCGCGGCTGGTGTTGATCACCATCACCCCGTCTTTCATCTGATCGAAGGCTTCGCGATTGAGCAGGTGGTAGTTTTCGTCGGTCAGCGGACAGTGCAGGGAGATCACGTCCGATTCCTTGTACAGCGTGGCGAGGTCAACATATTCCACCCCCAGCTCCAGCGCGGCGGCGCTTGGGTACGGGTCGAACGCCAGCAGGCGCATGCCGAAGCCTTTGAGGATCCGCAACATCGCTACGCCAATTTTCCCGGTGCCGATCACCCCGGCGGTTTTGCCGTACATGGTGAAGCCGGTGAGGCCTTCGAGGGAGAAATTGGCATCGCGGGTACGCTGGTAAGCGCGGTGGATGCGGCGGTTGAGCGACATCATCATACCGATCGCATGCTCAGCGACCGCTTCCGGAGAGTAAGCTGGAACGCGCACGACGCGCAGGCCAAGCTCCTTTGCCGCCTCAAGGTCGACGTTGTTAAACCCGGCGCAGCGCAGGGCGATATATTTCACCCCGTGGGCCTTCAGCTCTTCCAGCACCGGGCGGCTGCCGTCGTCATTGACGAAGATACATACCGCTTCGCAACCGTTGGCGGTTTTGGCAGTCTTCGCTGTCAGCAGGAAATCGAAGAATTCCAGTTCAAAGCCGTATGCATCATTAACGTGCTGCAGGTACTTTTTATCGTACTGCTTCGTACTATAAACCGCGATTTTCATAAGACTTTTCTCCAGTGATTATACCGTCACGGTAGCATATTTAAAATAATCGTACAATTATTAAAAAATAGTTTAATGAGAGGGTGCTAATCCTAATTCTAGAGCATATCGCGGACTTGCGGAATCTCTTTGAAAGACAAAGTTTTTTCACCACAAACTGAGGCTGAAAGCGCCGGGGGCGAGCAGCAGAAGCGGCCACAGCAGACCGGAGCTAACGTTAGCCAGCTGAAACGACCACTGCGGCAGACTGCTGGCGCCGCTAACGAAGGGCAGCGTAGCCCTCAGGGGAGAGAGAAAGCGGCTGAAAAAGATAGCCCACGGGCCATAGCGCTGAAAGAAGAGGCGGCTGCGGGCCAGACGCTCGGCGGTCAGCCAGCGTAGATGGGGGAGGCGATGACGGTAGCGAATGCCCAGCCGCCACGATAGCCAGAATCCGCCGATGGCGCCGAGGCTGGCGCTGGACCACATTAACAGGAAATGTCCGAGGCTGGCGGAAGCGAATGTCCCCAGCAGCAGCAGGCCGGAGGTGCCGGGGATTGCCAGCGAGACCAATGCGCAGGATTTAGTGAAGGTAAGCAGAAAAACAATCAGCAATACCCATGGATAGTGGTCCTGTGCGCTCTCTATGAGCGAGATAATTAACGACACCGCCTCTCCCGCAAGCTATTCCCGTCTGGCTGGAGTGTGGCAGGGGCGACTTAAACAACAGTTAAATGATAATGGCCGAACGTCGCGCCGCGAGTCCGGCTGGCAACTATGCTTTAACAGGCCGTAAACTTTCACTCACTGGTCGAACGTGTCACAATGGACGCCTTTCGGCTTTTACTTATGTTGAATCAGGATATTAACTGCCCATGAAGGGTAAATATAAAGCCGCCATCGCGCTGGTGTTAGTTCTGGTGTTATTGCCGCTAACCCTGCTGTTGACGCTAACCCACTGGGTGCCGACGCTGGCGGGCATCTGGCTGCCCGTGGGCACGCGTATCTCTTTGCAGGAGAGCCCGCGCCTGACGCGGTCGGTCCTGCTGATCCCCGATCTGCGTTATCTGGTGGGCGACTGTGAAATCGCCCGGGTGACCGATGCCCGTCTCTCGCGTCCCAGCCGCTGGCGGCTGCATATTGGCCAGCTGGAGATCAACAGCGCCTGCCTGAGCAAATTGCCGGCCAGCGATCCCGCTCCCGGTTCACCGCGCACGCTTGCCGAATGGCAATCGATGTTGCCCTATAGCTGGTTAACCATTGACAATCTGCGGCTGTCGCCGTGGGAGAAATGGCAGGGGCGGCTGGTAATGTCATTAACGCCTGCGCAGCAGGATATCGGCTTTGCCGGGAAGGAACTGAGTTTGCAGGCGCGCCTGCGCGGCCAGGCGCTCACCGTCAGCCAGTTCAGCGCCCGGCTGACTGACGATCAGCCGCCGGTGAAGCTGGTGGGGACCTTCCATCTGCCGCTGGTGCCGGATGGTCTGCCGGTCGACGGCCAGATGCTGGGCACCTTCGAATTCCCGCAGACTGCGGAATGGATCGATGCTGAGCTCGAGTGGCAGCACAATCGCGGCCAGCTGCTGGTCACCCCGCGGGGTGAGGTAGAGCCTATTCTGGACCTGCCGTGGGAGATCACTCCGGAGCGGATCACCATCAGCGACGGCCGCTGGCGCACCCGTTACGAGGCGTATCCGCTGCGCGGGCGGGTGGCGCTGTCGGTGGGTAACTGGCAGCAGGGCACCGAACAGATGATCGTCAGCGGTCGCCTGAATGTTCTCACCGAGGGGCATGCCGGGAAGGGCAATGCGGTACTGAATATTGGTCCGGGCAAGCTGAGTATGGATAACAGCGATCTGCCGCTGCGGCTCACCGGCGAGGCCAAGCTGGGGGAGATGATACTATACGCGGCGCTGCCGGCTCAGCTCAGCGGGCCGCTGATCAGCCCGCAGCTGGCTTTTCACCCCGGTGCGTTGCTGCGCTCGCGCGGGCGGGTGATCGACGCGCTGAATATTGACGAAATCCGCTGGCCGCTGGCCGGGGTTAAGGTCACTCAGCAGGGCGTCGATGGCCGCCTGCAGGCGATCCTTCGCGCCCATGAGCAGCAGATGGGCGACTTTACGCTGCATCTGGACGGTCAGGCGAGCGATTTTCTGCCCGACAGCGGCCGCTGGCAGTGGCGCTACTGGGGCGAGGGACATTTTACCCCGATGCAGGCGCGCTGGGATGTGAAGGGCAGCGGGGAGTGGCGCGACAATGCTATTACCCTGAGCAGCCTTTCCACCGGCTTCGATAAGCTTGAGTACGGCACAATGCGGGTCAGCACCCCGCGTCTGACCCTCGAGCAGCCGATCCGCTGGCTGCGCGATGCTGAGCATCCGCGGTTGACCGGCGCGCTGTCGCTGGACGCCGCCAAAACCACCTTCTCCGGCGGCAGCTATCTCCCGGCCTCAACGCTGAAATTCGCTCTCGACGGTCGGGACCCGACGTGGTTCCAGTTCACCGGCGCCCTGCATGCCGAGGCTATCGGTCCGGTGCGTCTGTCCGGGCGCTGGGATGGCGAACGGCTGCGCGGCCAGGCGTGGTGGCCAAAACAGTCGCTAACGGTGTTCCAGCCGCTGGTGCCGCCGGACTGGAAGATGAACCTGCGCGAAGGCAGTCTCTACGCGCAGGTGGCCTTCTCGGCGGCAGCCGGGCAGGGATTTGAGGCGGGCGGCCATGGCGTCCTGAAGGGCGGCAGCGCCTGGATGCCGGATAACCAGATCAACGGCGTCGATTTCGTCCTGCCGTTCCGCTTCAGCGACGGTCACTGGCAGCTGGGCATCCGCCGCCCGGTCTCCCTGCGCATTGGCGAAATCGTCAACCAGATCACCGCGCGTAATCTGACGGCGGACCTGCAGGGCACCTGGCCGTGGAGCGAGGCCAATCCGCTGCAGCTCAGCGACGTCAGCGTCGATCTGTTAGGCGGGAAACTGACGTTGCTGCAGCTGCGTATGCCGCAGCGCGAACCGGCGTTGATCCGCCTGCAGCATATCTCCAGCAGCGAACTGACCAGCGCCGTCAAGGTGAAACAGTTCGCCATGTCCGGCGCGGTGAGCGGCGCGCTGCCGCTGTGGCTGGAGAATAATCAATGGATCATCCACGACGGCTGGCTGCGCAATGACGGACCGATGACCCTGCGGCTGGATAAAGACACCGCCGATGCGCTGGTGGCGGATAACGTCTCCGCCGGGGCGGCGATTAACTGGCTGCGCTATATGGAAATCTCCCGCTCGTGGACGCAGATTAACCTCGATAATCTGGGCGTGTTGACGCTTAAGGCCAGCATCAACGGCACCAGCCGGGTGGACGGGAAAAGCAGTACCGTGCATTTAAACTACGCTCATGAAGAGAATATTTTCAACCTGTGGCGCAGTTTGCGCTTCGGCGACAATTTACAGGCGTGGCTCGAGCAGAATGCTACGCTGCCCGTACGGCGCTGTACGGACGGTAAGACATGTAAGGAACCTAAATGAAGAAGCTGTTACTGGCCATGGCGGCGTCGATGCTGCTCGCCGGCTGTACGCCGCGCATCGAAATCGCGGCGTCGAAAGAGCCCATCACCATCAATATGAATGTCAAAATTGAGCATGAGATCCATATCAAGGTCGATAAGGATGTGGAAAACCTGCTCAAATCCCGCAGCGATTTGTTCTGAGGCGACGATGAGAAAACGACTGTTAACCGCGGCGCTGACGCTGGCTTTACTCAGCGCGCCCGCGCTGGCGTTGACCCTGAGCGAAGCGCGCCAGCAGGGACGAGTGGGGGAGACGCTGAACGGCTATCTCGCGCCGCTGCGTCAGGATAAAGAGACGCTGGCGCTGGTAAAGCAGATTAACGCCGCGCGCAGCGAAAGCTACCAGCAGCTGGCGGATGACAACAATCTGCCGGTGGATGAAGTGGCGAAAATGGCCGGGCAGAAGCTGGTGGCCCGCGCGCAGCCCGGGGAGTACGTCCAGGGATTGAACGGCCAGTGGCTGCGCAAATAATTAGCGACAGCGCTTGCGGTATTGCCCCGGGGTGACGCCAAAGCGCTGCTTAAAGGCGGTGGAGAAATGGCTGTGGTCGCTGAAGCCCCAGCGGTAGCCGATCCCCGCCAGCTTTTCATCGTCATGGACGTTCTGTAACGCCTGGGCACACAGATCCAACCGCCGGTTCTTAATATACTGCGCCACCACCAGCCCCTGGTCGGCAAACAGCCGGTACAGGCTGCGTACCGACATGCCCGTCTCGCTGGCCAGCCACTCCGGACGCAGATGCTCCGACTGAATGGACGCATCGATTAACGCAATAATCTTCTGAAACTGCTTTACCCGCCGGGAAGGGGCAGGATCGCGCTGATGCAGCACCGGGCGCAACAGGCAGGCGATCGCCTCCAGCGCGGCTTCGCTCTCGCTGGCGGAGAGCGTCGTGCCGCCCATGCTTTCCAGCAGCAGTCGCTGGCTGAGCTGGACCATTGGCAGAGATTTGTCCAGCCGGCAGGCGGTAGTGATGTCCCCTGTGGGCGCCACCCGCTGGCGCGGCAGCAGCAGCGAGGCCTGACGCGAGGTCTGCTGCCAGACGATGGAGCATGGGCGGGCGGCGTCGATTAACGTGATATCGCCTGCCGCCAGCGTCACCTGGCGATCGTCCTGTTCGATGATGGCTTCGCCGGCGAGCTGAAACACGGTATAGAACCAGGCGTCGTTATCGCGTTTTATCTCATTGCGCGTGCGGTAGAGATTGACGCCGGCGGCGGTGACGGTACTGACCTTGAGGCTGCCGGCGTAGCGGGCGTCAATCTCGCCGTGGAAACTCTCCTCCAACGGCCGGGCGGCGAAATGGCCGCAGACCTGATTGATCGTCGCCAGCCAGCGCTGATATGCCAGCCCCCCCTCTGCCGTGGTCATCATTCGCCCTTCTCCTGTAATAACAATGTTTCCGCATTGTTGCATTTGTGTCGCCTCAGGCAAGGGCGCGATGGCGGGTATATGAAAGAACTATTACCCGCGGCACATTTCTGCGAGGGCAGACGACGGAATTGCGGCGACTGTCACAGCGGCGCAAACGAATGTCACAGAGAAAAAAAGCGCCAACCGCCAACCAGACATAGACTGAAAGCACTATCCGCGATGAATAAGGAAAGGGTATGTCCACCTCACAGATAGCGCTGCTTGCCAGCGTCCAGCAGTTTTTAGACCGTCAGCATGGCCTGTATATCGACGGCGCCCCCTGCGCCGCGCAGAGCGAAAACCGGTTAACCGTCTGGGATCCGGCCACCGGGCAGGCGATTGCCACCACCGCCGACGCCAGCCCGGCGGATGTCGACCGGGCGGTGGTGTCCGCCTGGCGCGCTTTTGTCGATCGCCGCTGGGCCGGGCGCACCCCGGCTGACCGTGAACGCATCCTGCTGCGTTTTGCCGATCTGGTGGAGCAGCACGGCGAGGAGCTGGCGCAACTGGAAACCCTCGAGCAGGGGAAATCCATTGCCATCTCCCGCGCCTTTGAGGTCGGCTGCACCCTGAACTGGATGCGCTACACCGCGGGGCTGACCACCAAGATCAGCGGCCGGACGCTGGACGTTTCGATCCCGTTCCCGCAAGGGGCGCGTTACCAGGCGTGGACCAAAAAAGAGCCGGTCGGGGTGGTGGCGGGCATCGTTCCGTGGAATTTCCCGCTGATGATCGGCATGTGGAAGGTCATGCCGGCCCTGGCGGCGGGCTGTTCGATCGTCATTAAACCCTCGGAAACCACCCCGCTGACCCTGCTGCGGGTGGCGGAGCTGGCGACCCAGGCGGGCATTCCTGACGGGGTGTTCAACGTGGTCACCGGCAGCGGCGCCGGCTGCGGCGCGGCGCTGACCGCCCATCCGCAGGTGGCGAAGGTTAGCTTTACCGGCTCGACGGCGACCGGGAAACAGATTGCCCGCGTGGCTGCCGACCGCCTGACCCGCGTGACGCTGGAGCTGGGTGGCAAGAATCCGGCGATTGTGCTCAAAGACGCCGACCCCCAGTGGGTTATTGAGGGGCTGATGACCGGAAGCTTCCTCAATCAGGGGCAGGTCTGCGCCGCCAGCTCGCGGATCTACATCGAAGCGCCGCTGTTTGACACCCTGGTCAGCGGCTTCGAGCAGGCGGTGAAATCGCTGCAGGTGGGTCCGGGGATGCAGGAGACGGCGCAGATCAACCCGGTGGTCTCCCGGGCCCACTGCGACAAGGTGGCGGCCTACCTCGAAGAGGCTCGCCAGCAGAAGGCAGAGCTCATCAGCGGCAGCGCCGGACCAGATGCGGGAGGATACTATATTCCGCCAACGCTGGTGGTAAACCCCGACGCCGGACTGCGTCTCAGCCGTGAGGAGGTTTTTGGCCCGGTGGTGAACCTGGTGCGAGTGGCCGATGGCGAGGAGGCGCTGCGCCTGGCCAACGACAGCGATTTTGGTCTGACCGCCAGCGTCTGGACCCGCGATCTGACCCAGGCCCTGAACTACACCGACCGTCTGCAGGCGGGAACGGTATGGGTCAACAGCCATACCCTGATTGACGCCAACCTGCCTTTCGGCGGCATGAAGCAGTCTGGTACCGGCCGCGATTTCGGCCCTGACTGGCTCGACGGCTGGTGCGAAACCAAATCCGTCTGCGTGCGCTACTAGCCCTCCGTCGGGGAAGGCGAAAGGCTTTTCCCGACGCGCAGCTTGCCGACCTCCGGTCTTTCTCGCTACTGTGGAGGGCAATCTTTGCCTAATCTGGGCGGTGAATCATCAGGAGGTCTTCGGCATGACAGCATTTCCTAAGGTTGCGCTAATTGGTCCCGGCGCCATCGGCACCACGATTGCCGCCGCCCTGTTTGAGAGGGGGAGGGCGCCGATGGTCTGCGGGCGTACCGCCCATTCGGCGCTGGTGCTGCGCACTGACGAGGGTGAGATCGTGGTGCCCGGCCCGGTGCACACCGACCCGATGGCGATAGCCGCCCCCTTCGACCTGGTCTTTGTCGCGGTGAAAACCACCCAGACGGAGGCCATCGCCCCCTGGCTGACGGCCCTATGTTCCCCTGACACCGTGGTGTGCGTGCTGCAAAACGGCGTTGAGCAGCGCCAGCAGTTTGCCCCCTTGACCGGCGGCGCGACGGTGCTGCCGTCGGTGGTCTGGTTCCCGGCGCAGCGCGATGCCGATGCCTCTGTCTGGTTGCGCGCCACGCCGCGCCTGACGCTGCCGGATCTGCCGGGGGCAGAGCGGGTGCAGCAGGCGCTGGCGGGAACCCGCTGCGCGGTGGACCTGGCGGCTGATTTTACCACCGTTGCCTGGCGCAAACTGTTGCAGAACGCGGTTGCCGGTCTGATGGTGCTGACCGGACGACGCGCCGGGATGTTCGCCCGGGAGGACATCACTGCCCTCGGGCTGGCTTATCTGCGCGAATGCCTGCAGGTGGCGCGGGCGGAAGGGGCCGCCCTGAGCGAAAACGTGCCGGAGGAGATTATCGCCGGCTTTCATCGGGCGCCTTCCGACTTAAGCACCTCTATTCTGATCGATCGCCTCAATGGCCGACCGCTGGAGTGGGATATTCGTAACGGCGTGGTGCAGCGTCGCGGGCGTCAGCACGGCATTCCGACGCCGCTCAGCGATATCATCGTGCCGCTGCTGGCGGCGGCCAGCGATGGCCCGGGCTGACCCGGGCAGGCGCGGGTGCGAGCCACTGGAAGCGGGATCTGCTATGATCCCGACTTTCGTTGTCTGGAGCCAGTCGATGTTCAACGACGCCATTGTTTATGACCGCTACGGGCCGCCGTCCGCGGTGCTAACGCTGAAACGCCTGCCGCTGGCGCCGCTGGCGGGCGGACGGGTGCGGGTCAGGATGCGCTTTGCCCCGGTGAATCCTTCGGATCTGATCCCCGTGACCGGCGCCTATCGCCACCGCACCCGACTGCCGGCCGTCGCCGGCTATGAAGGCCTTGGCGAGGTGGTCGCCGCGCCATACGGCAGCCGGTTAGCCGCGGGCCAGCGGGTGCTGCCCCTGCGCGGGGGCGGCACCTGGCAGCGGTTTATCGATCTGGATGAGACCTGGCTGGTGCCGGTGCCGCCGGCAGTTGACGATCTGCTGGCCGCCCGCGGGTATATCAATCCGCTGACGGCGATGCTGATGCTCAAGCGCTGGCCGGTTGCCGGAAAACACCTCGTGCTGACCGCGGCATCGTCCTCCTGCGCCAGTCTGCTGGGGCAGTGGGCGCTGGCGATGGGCGCCCGCTCGGTGAGCGGGATTATTCGCTCGCCGCAGCATCGGGCGCGCCTGGAACAGGCCGGGATCTATCCGATCCTCGATACCGACCGGGCGCTGATGGAGAAGGTCAGCCAGCACAGCGATCTGGTGTTTGACGCGGTGGGCGGCGAACTGGCGAATACGCTGCTGTCGGTGCTGCCCGGGTCGTCGACCCTCATCTCCTATGGGCTGTTATCCGGGCGGCCGCTGACCCAGACGCGCGGTAGCGCGACGGTGCGCAAGTTTCATCTGCGGGAGGCGCTGCCGACACTCAGCGTGGCGGCGTGGCGGGCAGCGTTCGACGAAATCTGGCAGCGCCTGCCGACGACCTCCCAGCCGCCGGCCCAGCGTATAGCGTTGAACGACTGGCGGGCGGCGATTGCCGCCGCCGGCCAGCCGGGAAGAGGCGGTAAGATCCTGCTGGATTTCACCGCTGGTTAAGATTACTTTTTCTTTTCGCCCAGAGTAGGGGTTTCGTCAAAGAAGTTCCACGGCTTGAGCAGCGCGTGCGCCCACTCGGTCGGCATGATCGGCCACTCTTCGGCGCGCGCCACGTGGGTGGTGCCGGTGGTGATCCACACGACGTCATCGTGGTTAGTCAGCGACTCATCATCCTTCGCGTACTGGCCCAGGCCGGTATCGTGGGCGGAACGGTTCGGGTATTTCCCTTCCGGATATCGCTCTGTCGGGTGGTAGCGCGTCACCCACAGCTGTTTATCCATAAAGCTCAGGCGATGATATATCCACTCGTCCGGGGCGAATTTGGCGCCGGTCGCCGCCGGGTGCGTGCCGCCGGCGTAAGGGATAATCTGGTATGAGACCGGATTGCCCATGCGGTTCTCTTTGCTGGTGTTGCTCAGCAGGCGGATAGTGCCCGGGTCGAATTTCTGCGCCGCTTTTTGCTCGCTGTCAATCGTGTACTGATTCACCTGCATAGTACTGGTGCGCGGGCCGCCGGCGGTGTTGGGCTTCACTTCCGGGTCCATCGCCACCAGGGTGTTGTTCTCGCCGTCCACATCGAGGTCGAGGCGGAAGTTATAGATGTGCTGGTGAGTGGTGCCGACAATATTATGGTCGATCAGCGTTCCGTAGCGGGTATCCTCTTTGGCGCTGGGGTCATGCATGGTCTTCGCCAGCACGCCTTTCACCGCTTCAATGCCGGTGGCGCCGGCATCGATACCGATGGTGCCGTTGTCGTGGAACACCCAGTCAAAGATATAGTCGTAGTTGCCGACGGTGCTGATCCAGCGCACCACCAGCTCCCGGCGTTCGGTGCTGACGTTGGGCTTGCCCATTTCCAGGTGCTTATACTCAGGCCCGGCATAACGTTCGAATATGGCCACCGCACCTGGAATAGTGGTCGGTTTGCCGGTGTAATCGGCGATAGTTTCGTCCAGCAGTACCGCATTTGACGGCGCATCTTTACCGCGAACAATCGGCGAGGTCAGGGTGCCCATGCCGTAATCGCCGGAGTCGAGGTAGGCTTTGAAATACCAGCCGACGTCCGGGTCGCCGTAGGGAACGATCATCCCGCCGAGGGAACCTTCATACATCACCTGGCGTTTTGTGCCGTTATCGTTGTAGGTCACCGTTGACAGAATTGGTCCGACGCGCGAGTTAAGACGCAGGTGGAAATCCCAGTTCTGCCAGTGAATGGTATCGCCGGTAATGGTGTAGTTTTTGCCTTCCGGTTCAGTAATATCCAGCGGTTTCACCGCCGGGGCGTTGCGGTCGCGACCATCATACGGACGGGGCTCCATTGGGACCGGGATCACCGGACCTTCTTCGATTTTGATGATTTTCTTCGCTTCAAGGTCGATCACCGCCACCAGGTTTTCAATCGGGTGCGCCCAGTAGTTGCCGTCGCCGGTATCCAGATAACTGACCACCTTCAGCAGACGCGCATCCTGCTGCAGGCCATCTTTGCCATCAAAAAAGCCAACGGTGAGCGGGGTGGTGACCACTTTGCCAGGATCGGTAATACCGTGCTTTTTCAGCACCTCAGCGAATTCGCTGCTGGCATTGATGATGTTCTGCACGCTGACAAAATCATCGAGCAGCACCATCCCGTGGGCGCCTTTGATCGGCGTCCAGGAGAGGATTTTTTTGTTTTGCAGATCGACCACGGCTTCAATGACGTGTTTGCCATCGAGCATCACCACATCGGCAGTGCGGGGAGCATCGACCGGCGTTCCCTGCAGGGCAAAGGCCCATACCGCCGCCTTGTCCGGCTCGTGTAAGGAAATCTCAGTAAAGCGGGTATTCGGCTGAAACTCCGGCGCGGCTTTGACAATGGTCACCGCTTCACTGATTTCCGCCGCCGAGAGCGAGTTTAACGGGTGCGGGCGCTTTTCCACCTGGAAGGTCTGATCGAGACCGGACTGGAAGACATCGTTGATAAAGGTATCGGAAACCCAGGCTTTACCTTCCTTCATTACCACAGGCACCGGTAGGTCAAGGGATTTACCGTTGACGATCGCCGTTTTGGCGCCGGGCTTTACTTTGACGTAAGCGCCGTCTTTTATCAGGGTGAACATTTGCGCGTAGTCATCCCACTGCACATCGGCGCCGAATTCCTGCAGCGTTTTATCCAGCGGTACCATGTGGGCTTCGCTACCGTGAGCGAAGACCGGTGATTGCCAGGCGCAAACCACCGCCACGGCCAGCGCCAGCGCGGTTTTACGAGGAGAAAATTTCAAGCCGTTTGCCATTGTGACCTCATCTTATTGTTGTGTTGTCTCTTGCCGCTGCGAATGTCGGCTTTGTCATCCTTAAGCTACCAGCCAGCGGTGCCGGGGCGTTTGTTTGCTTTTGCCAGCTTGTTTGTCAGTTTTGCCAGACGGGCGTAAAAAATGCCTCCGCAGAGGCATTGAGAATGTGCGCTGATTTTTTTGCCGGGTGGCGGCTGACGCCTTACCCGGCCTACGGTCCGTGCGGCCTGCCGTTAATTTATTCACCATTCTTGCTGGCCCGAGCCCGGGGGTACAGGGGGCGGCGGCGACTGGCCGCCCCCTGTGCGCTGAAGCCACAGATAACATAAAGGACTTCCCGGGGCGAAACCGTTGCAAACCGATTGCTGTATCAATGGCTAAAGGGTCGGCCAACAGAGCGCCAGCGATCTATTTTTCGCTATCACGCCGGGAAATCTCCCTGTTGACGCGCCACCAGGGTCAGAATGGAATATAGCGCCACCGCCTGCTGGTGCTGGTTGAAAATCTCCACCGCCCATTCCACCACGCCGGTGGCTTTCTCATCGGCGCTGCGCTGACGTTTGACCGTTTTCCGCTTACAGGTGAGGCGAACCTGAATGGTGTCGCCCGGTTTGACCGGCTCAATAAAGCGCAGGTTTTCCATCCCGTAGTTGGCGATAACCGGCCCGACGCCGGCATCGACGAACAGCCCGGCCGCGGCGGAGATCAGGAAATAGCCGTGGACCACCCGCTCGCCAAAAATCGACTCGGCGGCGGCGATTTTGTCCATGTGCGCGTAGAAATGATCGCCGCTCAGGCAGGCGAAGTTAACGATATCCGCTTCGGTCAGGGTTCGGCGCGGGGTTAATAAGCTGTCGCCAGGCTGAATCTCTTCGAAATATTTGCGGAACGGGTGAATACGGTCTTCGTTCACCTGGGCGCCGCGCACCCACTGTTGACCGATGGTCGCCAGCATCGTTGGGCTGCCCTGGACCGCGGTACGCTGCATATAGTGTTTCACCGAACGCAGCCCGCCAAGCTCTTCTCCGCCGCCAGCGCGGCCGGGGCCGCCGTGCACCAGCTGCGGCAGCGGCGAACCGTGGCCGGTTGACTCGACCGAGGACGCCTCGTTCAGTATCTGAATACGGCCATGGGCGCGGGCGGCGCCGAGGATAAACTCGCGCGCCAGCTCGCCGCTGGCGGTGACCAGCGTCCCCGCCAGACTGCCGCCGCCGGCGCGCGCCAGCGTCAGCGCATGCTGGCGGTCACGATACGGCATCAGCGTCGCCACCGGACCAAAAGCTTCAATGGCGTGAACCGCCGGCGTTTCATCCGGCTGTGAGCAGTACAACAGGGTCGGCGGGAAAAATGCGCCGGCCGCGCTGAGATCCGCCTCTCCACCGAGCAGTACTTCGCAGCCAGCGGCTATCAGCTTATTGACGCTCTCCTGTACGTCCTGACGCTGTTCGCTATTAACCAGGGCCCCCATCTTAACGCCCTCCTGCGCAGGGTCACCGACGGTTACTTTATGCAGGCGGGAGATCAGTGCATCGCTAACCGCATTAATCTGAGCCAGTGGCACAATGATTCTGCGGATAGCGGTACATTTTTGCCCGGCTTTCGCCGTCATCTCGCGGACCACTTCCCGAATAAACAGCGCGAATTCCGGTTGCTCCGGAGTGACGTCTTCGCCTAACACGCAGCAGTTGAGTGAATCTGCTTCCATGGTAAAGGGAATGGATTTGGCTACCAGGTTAGGGTGCGCCCGTAGCTGCTGGCCGGTGGCGGCTGACCCGGTAAAGGTCACCACGTCCTGGCTATCGAGGTGGTCGAGCAGATCGCCCGCGCCGCCGCAAATCAGGCTGATGGCGCCCTCCGGCACCAGGCCGCTGTCGACAATCGCTTTCACCATTGCCTGGGTGAGCTGGGCGGTAGCGGTGGCCGGTTTAATGATCGCCGGCATACCGGCAAGCCACGTGGGCGCCAGTTTTTCCAGCATTCCCCAGCAGGGGAAGTTGAAGGCGTTGATATGGACGGCGACGCCTGATTTCGAGGTTAGCACATGACGCGCGGCAAAACCGCCCTGTTTGGAGAGCGGGATGAGCTCGTCTTCCGGCCACAGGATATCGTCCGGTAATTCTCGACTACCGAGCCCGGCATAGGTGAAAAGGGTACCGATACCGCCTTCAATATCCACCCAACTGTCGGCGCGAGTGGCGCCGGTTTGCGCGGAGATGGCGTAGAACTGGTCTTTCTGCTCCAGCAGGTGTTTCGCCACCGCTTTCAGCATCGCGCTGCGTTCAATAAAGGTCATCGCCTGCAGGGCTTTACCACCGCGCTCAATCGCGAAGCGGCGCGCCTGCGCCATATCCAGGCCTTCACTGGTCACCTCCCAAAGCGCCGCGCCGGTGATGGCGTGATGGATAGTACGGGCGCGGCCCCGGCCGGTCTGCCAGGCGCCGGATAAGTAGCTGGCTAACTGCTGCATCGCAAATCTCCAAATGTGTTACGTGTGATATCTATAAATAGTTCTTTTATGAATCATAAAATGCAAGCCCGTATTTAATAAATTATTAACATTGTGATCGCGATGGCGTTACGCCTTATGCTTAAATTACTGTATTTATTGTGGTTTACAAAAGGTTTTGCGGAGATTATCACAAAAAGAGCAAACAAAATTTGTGGTTTTATTTAACCAATATGTAACCTTCAATAAACAAAGTGATTCACATAAATGTTTTTGTTGTGAATATTGGAATCATAAAGGTGATGACGTGACAGAAGAACAACGCTTTGACCAGCGCATCGCGCAGGAAACGGCCATCGAACCGCAGGACTGGATGCCGGATGCCTACCGTAAGACCTTGATTCGGCAGATAGGCCAGCACGCGCACTCGGAGATCGTCGGCATGCTGCCGGAAGGCAACTGGATCACCCGCGCGCCGACGCTGCGCCGCAAAGCGATCCTGTTGGCTAAGGTTCAGGATGAGGCTGGACACGGGCTGTATCTCTATAGCGCCGCGGAAACCCTTGGCTGCGCCCGGGAAGACCTGTATCAGAAGATGCTCGACGGGCAGATGAAATACTCCTCCATTTTTAACTACCCGACCCTCAGCTGGGCGGATATCGGCGTGATCGGCTGGCTGGTCGATGGCGCGGCCATCGTCAACCAGGTGGCGCTGTGCCGGACCTCCTACGGCCCCTATGCCCGGGCGATGGTCAAAATCTGCAAAGAAGAGAGCTTTCACCAGCGTCAGGGTTTTGAAGCCTGCATGGCGCTGGCGCAGGGCAATGACGCGCAGCGGCAGATGCTGCAGGACGCCATTAACCGCTTCTGGTGGCCGGCGCTGATGATGTTTGGCCCCAACGATGACAACTCGCCGAACAGCGCCCGCAGCATGGCGTGGAAAATCAAACTGCACTCCAACGACGAGCTACGTCAGCGCTTCGTCGACAATACCGTGCCGCAGGTAGAGATCCTCGGTATGACCGTTCCGGACCCGGATTTGCAGTTTGATGAAGCCAGCGGCCACTACCGCTTCGGCGAAATCGACTGGCAGGAATTTAACGAGGTGATTAGCGGCCGTGGCATTTGCAATCACGAGCGGTTGGCCGCCAAGCGTAAGGCCTGGGAAGAGGGCGAATGGGTGCGCGAAGCCGCGCTGGCCCATGCGCAAAAACAGCAGGCCCGCAGCGCGGCATGAGGAGAGACAACATGAGCAAAGTTTACTGGCCGTTATATGAAGTGTTCGTTCGCAGCAAACAGGGGTTATCCCATCGTCACGTCGGCAGTCTGCACGCTGCCGATGATCAAATGGCGCTGGAGAATGCCCGCGATGCCTACACCCGCCGCAGCGAAGGCTGCTCAATTTGGGTGGTGAAGGCCAGCGAAATCGTTGCTTCGCAGCCGGAAGATCGCGGCGAATTCTTCGACCCGGCGGAAAGCAAAGTCTACCGTCATCCGACTTTCTATACCGTGCCGGACGGCATGGAACATATGTGAGGCGGCGATGAATAACCCTAACCCCGTAGCCACCTACGCCCTGCGGCTTGGCGACAATGGTCTGGTTCTGGCCCAGCGTTTAGGCGCCTGGTGCGGACATGCTCCCGAGCTCGAGATCGATCTTGCGCTGGCCAATATCGGCCTCGACCTGCTCGGCCAGGCGCGCAATTTTTTAAGCTATGCCGCCGAGCTTAACGGCTGCGGCGACGAAGATACGCTGGCTTTTGGCCGCGATGAGCGCCAGTTCAGCAACCTGCTGCTGGTGGAGCAGCCAAACGGTAATTTTGCCGACACTATCGCCCGCCAGTTCTTTATCGACGTCTGGCATGTCGCCCTGTTCAGCCGGCTGGTGAACAGCCGCGACGCGCAGCTGGCGGCCATTGCCGCTAAAGGGCTAAAAGAGGTGCGTTACCACCAGCGCTTTAGCCGCGGCTGGCTGGAGCGTCTGGGTAACGGCACCGAATTATCAAATCGCAAAATGCAGCAGGCAGTCGACAATCTGTGGCGCTTCACCGGCGAACTGTTCCTCGCTGATGAAGTGGAGCTCAGCCTGGTTGAGCAGGGCATTGCGGTTGATCCGCGTGAACTGCAGGCCGAATGGCAAAGCGCGGTACACACGGCGCTTCTCGACTCCGGCTTACAGATCCCGCAGGAAGCGGCCTTCCGCAGCGGCGGCAAACAGGGGCTGCACAGTGAACATCTCGGCCCGCTGCTGGCGGAGATGCAGTATCTGCAGCGTTCGCATCCCGGACTGGAGTGGTAAGTGAGGTGACTATGCAACGTCTTGCCGATATCGCTCCTGCAGAGGTTCGCACCATCTGGGGATTATTAAGCGCGATCCCGGATCCGGAAGTGCCAGTACTCACCATCACCGACCTCGGTATGGTGCGCAGCGTCGCGCGCCATGGCGACGGCTGGGTGATTGGCTTTACCCCGACCTATTCGGGCTGTCCGGCGACGGAGCATCTGCTGGGGGAGATCCGCACGGTCATGAGCGAGCATGGCTTTCAGCCGGTACATATCGTCCTGCAGCTGGATCCGCCGTGGACCACCGACTGGATGAGTCAGGATGCCCGCGAGCGCCTGCACCAGTACGGCATCAGCCCGCCCCAGGGGCACGCCTGCCATGCGGATATGCCCGCTGAGGTGAGCTGTCCGCGCTGCGGCAGCACCCATACCTCACTGATTAGCGAATTCGGTTCCACGGCCTGCAAAGCGCTCTATCGCTGCGACAGCTGCCGGGAACCTTTTGATTACTTTAAATGTATTTGAGGTTGCCATGACGACGTTCTATTCGCTTAAGGTGGCGAGAGTCGAGCCGGAAACCCGCGATGCGGTGACCATCACTTTTGCGATCCCGCAAGCCCTGCAGGCGGAATACTGTTTTCGCCCGGGCCAGCATCTGACGCTAAAAGCCCGTCTGGGCGGCGAAGAACTGCGCCGCTGTTACTCCATTTGTCACAGCCGCACGCCAGGCGAAATTAGCGTCGCGGTCAAAGCCATCGACGGCGGACGCTTCTCGCGCTACGCCCAGCACGATATCCAGCAGGGTATGGAGCTGGAGGTGATGGTGCCGCAGGGGCATTTCGGTTATCAACCGCAGGCCGAACGGCAGGGAGAATATCTGGCGATTGCCGCCGGCTCCGGGATCACGCCGATGATGGCGATCATTAGCGCGACGCTAGCGACCGAGCCGCAAAGCCGCTTCACGCTGATCTACGGCAACCGCAGCAGCCATAGCATGATGTTCCGCCAGGCGCTGGCCGATTTAAAAGACCGCTATCCGCAGCGCCTGCAGGTGATCCACCTGTTTAGCCAGGAGTCGATGGACAGCGATCTGCTACAGGGGCGCATTGACGGCGACAAACTGCGCCAGCTCGCTGACCATCTGCTGGATTTCAGCCGTTTCGACGAGGCCTTTATCTGCGGTCCGGCGGCGATGATGGACGAGGCGGAAGCGACGTTACGTGAACTTGGCGTAGCGGAGAAATCGATTCATCTCGAACGCTTTAATACCCCAGGCGGCAATGTGAAGCGGGTCGCTGGAGTGCAGGCGGAAGGGCGTACGGTGACCATCCGCCAGGACGGGCGCGATCGGCTTATCGCCCTCAGCGCCGAAGACGACAGCATCCTGGATGCCGCATTGCGTCAGGGCGCCGATCTGCCGTTCGCCTGTAAGGGCGGGGTATGCGCCACCTGTAAATGCAAAGTGCTACGCGGTGAAGTGGCGATGGCCGCCAATTACAGCCTGGAAGCGGATGAGCTGGCGGCGGGCTACGTGCTGAGCTGCCAGTCGCTGCCGACCAGCGGCGATGTAGTGGTCGACTTTGACGCGCGGGGGATGGCATGAGTGACCTGCTGATCCACCGTCATGGCCGGGTGCTTCAGTTGACGCTGAACCGCCCGCAGGCCCGCAACGCGCTGAACAATGCCTTATTAACCCAGATTGCCGAGGCGCTGGAGGCCGCGGCAGTTGATGACAGCGTCGGCGTCTGCGTTATCAGCGGTAACGCGCGTTTTTTCGCCGCCGGGGCTGACCTCAATGAAATGGCGGAAAAAGATCTGCCTGCCACCCTGGATGATATTCGCCCACGGTTATGGGGGCGAATCGATGCTTTTACTAAGCCGCTCATCGCCTCGGTCAACGGCTACGCCCTCGGCGCCGGCTGCGAGCTGGCTCTGCTGTGCGATCTGATTGTCGCCGGGGACAACGCCCGCTTTGGCCTGCCGGAAATTACCCTCGGCATAATGCCGGGCGCGGGCGGCACCCAGCGGCTGATCCGCAGCGTTGGCAAGGCGCTGGCCAGCCGGATGGTGCTGAGCGGCGAGAGTATTGACGCCCGCCAGGCGCAGCAGGCCGGGCTGGTCAGTGATATCCATCCGGCGGCGTTAACCGATGAGTATGCCCTGAAACTGGCAACCACCATTGCCCGCCATTCGCCGCTGGCGCTACGGGCGGCAAAACAGTCGCTGCGCCTGGCGCAGGAAGTCAGCCTGCAGGCCGGTCTACAACAGGAGCGCCAGCTGTTTAGCCTGCTGAGCGCCACCGAGGACCGCCGCGAAGGCATCGACGCCTTCTTACAAAAACGTACCCCGGAATTTAAAGGACGCTAATCGTGGAAGCTTTCATTCTCAGCGCAGTGGAACAGGGCGTCATGACCATTACCCTCAATCGCCCGGACCGCCTCAACAGTTTTAACGACCTGATGCATCACCAGCTGGCGGAATGTCTGAAGCAGGCCGAGCGCGATGATGGCGTGCGCTGCCTGCTGATCACCGGCGCCGGCCGCGGTTTTTGCGCCGGCCAGGATTTGAACGACCGCAATGTCGACCCCAGCGGCCCGCCGCCGGATCTTGGCATGTCGGTAGAACGCTTTTACAACCCGTTAGTGCGCCGTCTGGCGGCGCTGCCGAAACCGGTCATCTGCGCGGTTAACGGCGTGGCCGCCGGCGCGGGCGCTACCCTGGCGCTGGGCTGCGATATCGTGCTGGCCGCGCGTTCGGCCAAATTTGTGATGGCGTTCAGCAAGCTCGGCCTGGTGCCGGACTGCGGCGGCAGCTGGTTCCTGCCGCGGGTGGCCGGCCGTGCGCGCGCGATGGGGCTGGCGCTGCTGGGCGACAGCCTCAGCGCGGAACAGGCCGCGCAGTGGGGGATTATCTGGCAACTGGTGGACGATTCAGAACTGGCGGATACCAGTCTGCAACTGGCGCGCCATCTGGCGGCGCAACCGACGTTTGGTCTTGGGCTGATTAAAAAGGCGCTGCTGGCCTCTGAAACCAACAGTCTCGACGCGCAGCTGGACCTGGAGCGCGATTATCAGCGTCTGGCCGGGCGCAGCGATGATTACCGCGAAGGGGTCAGCGCGTTTCTGGCCAAACGGCCACCACAGTTCAGCGGGAAATAGATGATGACGACATCCTTAGTCAACGTGGCGGTGATCGGCAGCGGCACCATGGGGGCCGGCATCGCCGAAGTGGCTGCCGCCGCCGGGCATCCGGTGCGTATTTTTGATATTAACCCTAAGGCTGTAGACCTGGCGATAGAGGGTATCGCCGGGCGTCTGGCGTCACGCGTTGCGCGGGGCAAACTGGCGTCAGAGCAGGCCGATGCGCTGCTGGCGCGCCTGCATCCGGCCCACGATTTAGCCGCGCTTGCCGATGCAGATTTAGTGATCGAAGCGGCCTCTGAACGGTTGGAGGTCAAAACGGCGCTGTTCACGCAGCTGGCGGAGATCTGCGCGCCGTCAACGCTGTTGACCAGTAATACCTCGTCTATTTCGATTACCGCCATCGCCGCCGGGGTCAAAAACCCGGAGCGGGTGGCCGGACTGCACTTTTTTAATCCGGCGCCGGTGATGAAGCTGGTCGAGGTGGTGAGTGGTCTTGCGACCTCCACCGAAGTGGTGGAGCAGCTGTGCCAGTGCGTAAGCGGCTGGGGGAAACAGCCGGTACGCTGCCGCTCAACGCCCGGTTTTATCGTTAACCGCGTAGCGCGTCCGTTCTACGCTGAGGCCTGGCGCGCGCTGGAAGAGCAGGTCGCCGCCCCGGAGGTTATCGATGCCGCTTTGCGTGACGGCGGCGGTTTTCCTATGGGACCGCTGGCGCTGACGGACCTGATTGGCCAGGACGTCAACTTCGCCGTGACCTGTTCGGTGTTTAACGCCTTCTGGCAGGACCGCCGCTACCTGCCATCGCTCCTCCAGCAAGAGCTGGCGCTGGCCGGGCGGCTAGGTAAAAAGAGCGGCCACGGCGTCTATCGCTGGCCCGCTGAGACACTGCCGGACGCGGCGCTGCCGCCGGTAATGATGGGTGCTGAATCCGTTACCGTCAGAAGTGACAATGTCACTGAATTAGACGATGTCTTGCTGCTGGAGACCGAAGGCGAGACCGCCCTGGCGCTGAGTATTAAGCATCACCGCCCGGTGGTGGTGTATGACCTGTGCGCCAGCGATAAGGTGGTGCTGGCCGCAGCGGCAACCAACGCGCCTGCGGCCACTGATAAGGCCGTGCATTACTTCCAGCAGCAGGGCAAGAAAGTGCTGCGTATTGCCGATTATCCCGGCCTGCTGGTGTGGCGCACGGTGGCGATGCTGATTAACGAAGCGCTGGATGCGGTGCAAAAAGGCGTCGCCAGCCCGCAGGATGTCGATACCGCGATGCGCCTTGGCGTCAACTATCCGCATGGCCCGCTGGCATGGGGAGAACGCCTTGGCTGGCGGCGGGTGCTGCAACTGCTGGAGAACCTGCAACACCATTATGGCGAGGAGCGCTATCGCCCCAGTTCCCTGCTGCGCCAGAAGGCGCTGATGGAGAAGCACCATGAGCAATGATCCGTGGCGCAACGCGCGCGTGATGTACGAAAAAGATACCTGCGCCAGAAAGATGGGGATCGAACTTATCGAAATGGACGACGGTTTTGCGCAGATGAGTATGACCGTCTCGGCGGACATGCTTAACGGCCATCAAACCTGTCACGGTGGTCAGCTATTTACGCTTGCCGATACCGCTTTCGCCTACGCCTGTAACAGCCAGGGGCTGGCGGCGGTGGCCTCGGCGGCAAGCATTGATTTTCTTCGTCCGGCGTTTGCCGGCGACCGGCTGGTCGCCACCGCCAGAGTCAAACAGCAGGGCAAGCTGACCGGCGTCTACGACATCGAAATTGTTAATCAACAGCAAAAGATTGTGGCCCTGTTCCGCGGCAAATCGCACCGCATCGGCGGCACAATCACGGGAGACGTGTAATGCGCGACGCCTTTATTTGTGACGGGATCCGTACGCCGATTGGCCGCTACGGCGGCGCGCTGGCCAGTGTGCGCGCCGACGACCTGGCGGCAATCCCGCTGCGTGAGCTCCTGAGTCGTAATCCCGGGCTCGACCCGGCAGCAATTGATGATGTGATTTTCGGCTGTGCGAATCAGGCCGGGGAAGATAACCGCAACGTGGCGCACATGGCGACGTTGTTGGCCGGTTACCCGCATACCGTGCCGGGCACCACGATTAACCGCCTGTGCGGATCGGGTCTGGATGCCATCGGCTTTGCCGCCAGGGCGATCAAAGCCGGCGATGCCGATCTGCTGATTGCCGGCGGCGTGGAATCGATGTCGCGTGCGCCTTTCGTGATGGGAAAAGCCAGCACGCCGTACCAGCGTCAGGCGGAACTCTTTGATACCACGATTGGCTGGCGTTTTGTGAACCCGCTCATGGCGCAACACTTCGGAACTGACAGCATGCCGGAAACGGCCGAGAATGTAGCTGAATTGTTAAATATCAGCCGGGCCGATCAGGACGCTTTCGCCTGGCGCAGCCAGCAGCGCACGGCGCAGGCCCAGCGCGACGGCATTCTGGCGCAGGAGATTGTGCCGGTGCAGATTGTCGGCCGGAAAGGGACGGTTAGCGACGTGCGCGAGGACGAGCATCCGCGCCCGGAAACCACGCTTGAGCAGCTGGCGAAACTGAAAGCGCCGTTCCGCCAGGGCGGCGTCATTACTGCGGGCAATGCTTCAGGCGTCAACGATGGCGCCGCGGCGCTGATCATCGCCAGCGAACAGCAGGCCGCTATCCAGGGGCTCACGCCGCGGGCGCGTATCGTGGCGATGGCGACGGCGGGTGTCGAACCGCGCCTGATGGGACTGGGGCCGGTACCGGCGGTGCGTAAAGTGCTGGAGCGGGCGGGACTCAATATTAACGATATGGATCTGATTGAGCTGAATGAGGCCTTCGCCGCCCAGGCGCTGGGGGTGCTCAGACAGCTCGGCGTGCCGGACGATGCGGCGCACGTGAATCCCAACGGCGGCGCCATCGCGTTAGGCCATCCGCTGGGCATGAGCGGCGCGCGGTTAGCGCTGAGCGCCAGCCTTGAGCTGCAACGCCGGGGCGGGCGCTATGCGCTGTGTACGATGTGTATTGGCGTGGGTCAGGGCATTGCCATGATCCTCGAGCGAGTGTGAGCTAATTTACCTGCGAGTACCCTACAATGATAACTACTACAAAATTAGATCCGATTGAAACCGCATCGCGTGACGCACTGCAGGCCCTGCAAACCCAGCGCCTGAAATGGACGCTGAAGCATGCGTACGAAAATGTGCCGATGTATCGCCGCAAATTCGACGCCGCTGGCGTGCACCCTGACGACTTTCGGGAATTAAACGATCTGCAAAAATTCCCCTGCACCACCAAACAGGATCTGCGCGACAACTATCCCTTCGATACCTTCGCGGTGCCGATGGAGCAGGTGGTGCGCATTCACGCCTCTTCCGGCACCACCGGCAAACCGACGGTGGTGGGATATACGCAAAACGATATTGATAACTGGGCCAATATTGTCGCCCGTTCGCTGCGCGCGGCCGGTGGTTCAGCAAAAGATAAAATTCACGTCGCCTACGGCTACGGCCTGTTTACCGGCGGCCTTGGCGCGCACTACGGCGCGGAACGTTTGGGCGCGACGGTGATCCCGATGTCCGGCGGACAGACCGAAAAACAGGCGCAGCTGATCCGCGATTTCCAGCCGGATATGATCATGGTGACGCCGTCCTACTGTCTGAATCTGATTGAAGAGCTGGAGCGCCAGATGGGCGGCGATGCCCGCGGCTGTTCATTGCGGGTCGGCGTCTTTGGCGCTGAGCCGTGGACGCTGGCGATGCGCGCGGAAATCGAGCGCCGGCTGGGGATCACCGCCCTGGATATTTACGGCTTGTCGGAAGTCATGGGACCGGGCGTAGCGATGGAGTGTCTGGAAACCGTTGACGGCCCGACTATCTGGGAAGACCACTTCTTCCCGGAAATCGTCAACCCGGACGACGGTACGCCGCTGGAAGATGGCGAGCATGGTGAGCTGCTGTTTACCACCCTGACCAAAGAAGCGCTGCCGGTGATCCGCTATCGTACCCGCGATCTGACGCGCCTGCTGCCGGGAACCGCGCGGACCATGCGCCGCATGGATCGCATCAGCGGACGCAGCGACGATATGCTGATTATCCGCGGGGTTAACGTCTTCCCCTCGCAGCTGGAAGAGGAGATCCTCAAGTTTGAACACCTGGCGCCGCACTATCAGTTAGAGGTCAATCGCCGCGGTCATCTGGATTCGCTGGCGGTGCGCGTTGAGCTGAAAGAGAGCGGGCTGGCGCTGAGTCATGAACAACGCTGCCAGATTTGCCATCAGTTGCGTCACCGCATTAAGTCGATGGTCGGGATCTCCACCGATATTACTATCGTCAACTGCGGCAGCATTCCGCGCTCGGAAGGGAAAGCCTGTCGGGTATTCGACCTGCGAAAAGCGGTGGTTAGCGGTTAATCCTCTCCCCGATAACCCGGCTGAGGCCTTTACGCCGTAAGCCGGGAATTTCCTGTGCTATGATTCATAAAGGAAAAATATAACAACAGAATGAATCAGATGAGTAAACTCGACGCCTTTATTCAACAAGCGGTGACGGCGATGCCCATCAGCGGCACGTCATTAATTGCCTCGCTGTATGGCGACGCTTTATTACAACGCGGTGGGGAAGTGTGGCTGGGCAGCGTCGCGGCGCTGCTGGAAGGATTAGGCTTCGGCGAGCGCTTCGTACGCACCGCGCTGTTTCGCCTCAATAAAGAAGAGTGGCTTGATGTTGTCCGCATCGGCCGGCGCAGCTTCTATCGCCTGAGTGATAAAGGGCTGCGCCTGACCCGGCGCGCGGAGCATAAAATTTATCGCGCCAGTGCCCCGGAATGGGACGGTACCTGGCTGCTGCTGCTTTCGGAAGGCCTGGAGAAAAATGTGCTCGCCGACGTTAAAAAGCAGCTGCTGTGGCAGGGGTTTGGCGCGCTGGCGCCGAGCCTGCTGGCCTCGCCGTCGCAAAAGCTGGCCGATGTCCAGTCTCTGCTCCACGAAGCGGGCGTCGCCGAAAACGTCATCTGTTTTGAAGCCCATTCGCCGCTGGCGCTCTCCAGAGCGGCCCTGCGCAGCCGGGTGGAGGAGTGCTGGCATCTCACCGAACAAAATGAGATGTACGAGGCGTTTATCGCCTTGTTCCGACCTCTACTGCCGCTGCTGCGCGACTGCGACCCGTCAGAGTTGACGCCGGATCGCTGTTTCCAGATCCAACTGCTCCTTATCCATTTCTATCGCCGGGTGGTGCTCAAAGACCCGCTGCTGCCGGAAGAGCTCCTGCCGGCGCATTGGGCAGGGCAAACCGCCCGCCAGCTGTGTATCAATATTTATCAACGCGTGAGTCCCGGCGCGCTGGCGTTCGTCAGCGAGAAAGGTGAGAGCTCGGTGGGCGAGCTCCCGGTGCCGGGTCCGCTCTATTATCAGCGCTTTGGCGGTTTGCCGGGCGCATAAGGAGGTTGCATGCCGATATATCAGATTGATGGACTGACGCCGGTGGTGCCGGAGGAGAGTTACGTTCACCCGACCGCGGTGTTGATTGGCGACGTGATCCTCGGCAAAGGGGTCTATGTTGGGCCCAACGCCAGCCTGCGCGGCGACTTCGGGCGCATCGTGGTCAAAGACGGCGCCAATATTCAGGATAACTGCGTGATGCATGGCTTCCCCGGCCAGGATACGGTGGTGGAAGAGGAGGGCCATATCGGCCACGGCGCTATTCTGCACGGCTGCGTGATTGGCCGCAACGCGCTGGTGGGCATGAGTGCGGTGATTATCGACGGGGCGGTCATTGGCGAAAACAGCATTGTCGGCGCTTCGGCCTTTGTCAAAGCCAACGCCGAGATGCCCGCCAACCATCTGATTATCGGCAGCCCGGCAAAAGCGATTCGCACCCTGAGCGAACAGGAGCTGGCGTGGAAAAAACAAGGTACCCGTGAATACCAGGCGCTGGTGGAACGCTGTAAGCAGACGCTGCACCAGGTGGAGCCATTACGGGAAGTCGAAGCAGGGCGTAAGCGGCTGGCGTTTGATGAAAACCTGCGGCCAAAAGCCGCCACCTGAGGGGTAAAATTATGGCAGAGAAATTATCCGCTCATTGTCACTGCGGTGCGGTGGCGTTTACCGTGGAACTCAGCGACGGCTTCAACACCGTTCGGCGCTGTAACTGCTCATATTGTCGCATGCGTGGGGCGGTCGCGGTCTCTTCGCCGCGTTCAGGAATAGAGGTGGTACGCGGAGGGGATAAGCTCACAGAGTATCGCTTTAATACAGGGGAAGCCGTGCACTTTTTCTGCTCGGTATGCGGGATCTACACCTTTCATCAACGGCGATCAAACCCACAGCAGTATGGGGTGAATGTGGCCTGCATTGACGGCGTTTCGCCTTTCGATTTCCCTTGCGTGGAGGTCAACGACGGCGTGAATCATCCAAAAGATGGCGGCGGAGGCGTGGTGGGGTATTTACGCTACGAGAAAAAGTAAAACTCTCCTCCCGCAGGAAGCGAGAGGAGTGAAATATTAGGCTGCAACCACGCTGTCGATGGCCGCTTTCGCGTCAGACTGCGCTTTGGCCGCGACTTCCGGGCCGTAAGCGATACCTTCGGCGAACACAAAGTTCACGTCGGTGATGCCGATGAAGCCGAGGAAGGTGGACAGGTATGGGGTGACCAGGTCGGTCGGAGTATCTTTATGGATACCGCCGCGGCTGGTAACGACGACCGCGCGTTTACCGGTTACCAGACCTTCCGGCCCTTTCTCGGTGTAGCGGAAGGTGACGCCGGCGCGAGCCACCAGGTCGAAATAGTTTTTCAGCTGCGTCGGGATGTTGAAGTTGTACATCGGCGCAGCGATAACAATCACATCGTTGCCTTTCAGTTCGGCGATCAGCTCGTCGGAAAGGGCCAGCGCTTCCTGCTGACGCGGAGTCAGCGGCGCGTCGCTCGGACGCAGGGCGCCAACCAGTTCGCCATCCAGAACCGGGATCGGATTGGCGGCCAGGTCACGCACGGTGATCTCATCGCCAGGGTGTTTTTCCTGCCATTGTTCAACAAAATAGTCGGAAAGCTGACCAGATTGTGAGTACCCTGCCAGAATACTGGATTTCAGAACTAATACTTTGCTCATGGGTGTTTCCTTTTTTTAATGTGATTGACGGGTCAATGCCCTGGTGCTTGTTGACACTGTATTCACAATCGCGCCACAGAGATAGCGCAATATATCGAATCCTATGTTCAGATTTTTTGAACAAGGCACGAATGACACAGATGTGGTACTCTAAGGCAATACTTCAAAAGAGATTTTCCCGGCAGAGCTCTGCCCGATAACGCTATGACAGAACAACAAAAAATCACCTTCCCCCAGCTTTATCAACAGCTCGACGGCCTGATGCTGCGCGACAAAACGCGCTTTGCCCGCCGTCTGCACGGCGTGAAGAAGGTTAAAAATCCTGAATCGCAACAGGCCATTCTGCAGGAGATGGCGCTGGAGATAAGCCAGGCAGCCGGTAAAGTCCTGCTGCGCGAAGCGGCGCGCCCGGCCATCACCTATCCGGAAAACCTGCCGGTTAGCCAGAAAAAACAAGAGATTCTCGAGGCGGTACGCGATCACCAGGTGGTGATCGTCGCCGGGGAGACCGGTTCGGGTAAAACCACCCAGCTGCCCAAAATCTGCATGGAGCTGGGCCGCGGGCTGAAAGGACTCATCGGCCATACTCAGCCGCGTCGTCTGGCCGCGCGAACCGTCGCCAACCGTATTGCCGAAGAGCTGCAGAGCGAGCCGGGCGGCTGCATCGGCTATAAAGTCCGCTTCAGCGACCACGTCAGCGAAAACACCATGGTTAAGCTGATGACCGACGGTATCCTGCTGGCGGAGATCCAGCAGGATCGTCTGTTGATGCAGTACGACACCATCATTATCGATGAGGCGCACGAGCGCAGCCTGAATATTGACTTTCTGCTCGGCTATCTGAAAGAGCTCCTGCCGCGCCGCCCGGACCTGAAAATCATCATTACCTCGGCGACCATCGACCCGGAACGTTTCTCAAAGCATTTCAATAATGCGCCGATTATCGAAGTCTCCGGGCGGACTTACCCGGTGGAAGTGCGCTATCGGCCGATTGTGGAAGAGGCGGACGATACCGAGCGCGATCAGTTACAGGCGATCTTTGATGCGGTTGACGAACTGGGGCGCGAAGGGCCCGGCGATATTCTGATCTTTATGAGCGGTGAGCGGGAAATTCGCGATACCGCCGATGCGCTGAATAAGCTGGATCTGCGCCATACCGAAGTGCTGCCGCTGTACGCCCGCCTGTCCAACAGCGAGCAGAACCGCGTCTTCCAGCCGCACAGCGGGCGGCGCATCGTGCTGGCGACCAACGTGGCGGAAACCTCGCTCACCGTGCCGGGCATTAAGTACGTTATCGATCCCGGTACTGCGCGTATTAGTCGCTACAGCTATCGCACCAAGGTGCAGCGCCTGCCGATCGAGCCGGTTTCCCAGGCGTCCGCCAACCAGCGTAAGGGCCGCTGCGGCCGCGTTTCGGAAGGGATCTGTATTCGTCTTTATTCAGAAGACGATTTCCTGTCGCGCCCGGAATTTACCGACCCGGAGATTCTGCGCACCAACCTGGCGTCGGTCATCCTGCAGATGACCGCCCTGGGCTTAGGCGATATCGCCGCCTTCCCGTTTGTCGAAGCGCCGGATAAGCGCAATATCCAGGACGGCGTACGCCTGCTGGAAGAGCTGGGCGCCATCACCACCGATGCGCAGGCAACGGCTTATAAGCTAACCCCGCTGGGCCGCCAGCTCAGCCAGCTACCGGTGGATCCGCGTCTGGCGCGCATGGTGCTGGAGGCGCAGAAGCACGGCTGCGTGCGGGAAGCGATGATCATCACCTCCGCGCTGTCGATCCAGGACCCGCGCGAGCGGCCGATGGACAAACAGCAGGCCTCTGACGAAAAACATCGCCGCTTCCACGATAAAGAGTCTGATTTCCTCGCCTTCGTCAATCTGTGGAACTACCTCGGCGAGCAGCAGAAGGCGCTGTCGTCGAATCAGTTCCGCCGCCAGTGCCGGGTCGATTTTCTTAACTATCTGCGCGTGCGCGAGTGGCAGGACATCTACACCCAGCTGCGCCAGGTGGTGAAAGAGCTTGGCCTGCCGATCAACAGTGAGCCGGCGGAATATCGCGAGATCCATACTGCGTTGCTGACCGGTCTGCTGTCGCACATCGGCATGAAAGATGCCGATAAGCAGGAGTTTACCGGCGCCCGTAATGCGCGGTTCTCTATCTTCCCCGGCTCCGGTCTATTCAAGAAGCCGCCGAAGTGGACGATGGTGGCGGAGCTGGTCGAGACCAGCCGGCTGTGGGGGCGTATTGCCGCGCGCATTGAGCCGGAGTGGGTGGAGCCGGTAGCGCAGCACCTGATCAAGCGCTCATACAGTGAGCCGCACTGGGAGCGGTCGCAGGGCGCGGTGATGGCGACGGAGAAGGTCACCGTCTACGGCCTGCCGATCGTTGGCGCGCGCAAGGTCAACTACAGCCAGATCGACCCGGCGCTGTGCCGCGAACTGTTTATCCGCCATGCGCTGGTGGAGGGCGACTGGCAGACGCGGCACGCCTTCTTCCGCGAAAACCTGAAGCTGCGGGCGGAAATCGAAGAGCTGGAGCATAAGTCGCGCCGTCGCGACATCCTGGTGGATGACGAGACGATGTTCGAGTTTTACGACCAGCGCATTAGCCACGACGTCATCTCCGCTCGCCACTTTGATAAGTGGTGGAAGCAGGCCAGCCGCGAAACGCCAGACTTGCTCAATTTTGAAAAGAGCATGCTGATTAAAGAGGGGGCGGAGCAGGTCAGTAAACTGGACTACCCGAACTTCTGGCATCAGGGCAACCTCAAGCTGCGGCTTAGCTACCAGTTTGAACCTGGCGCCGACGCCGATGGCGTGACGGTGCATATTCCGCTGCCGCTGCTCAACCAGGTAGAGGAAGCCGGGTTTGAATGGCAGATCCCTGGTCTGCGTCGCGAGCTGATTATCGCGCTGATAAAATCGCTGCCGAAGCCGGTACGGCGCAATTTCGTCCCGGCTCCCAACTATGCGGAAGCGTTTCTTGGCCGGGCGGCGCCGCTCGAGCTGCCGCTGCTCGATTCGCTGGAGCGCGAGCTGCGTAAGATGACCGGCGTGACCATCGACCGCGAAGCCTGGCAGTGGGATCAGGTGCCCGATCACCTGAAAATCACTTTCCGGGTGGTGGATGATAAAAACAAGAAGCTGCAGGAAGGGCGCTCGCTGCAGGCGTTGAAAGACGCCCTGAAGGGCAAAGTGCAGGAGACGCTGTCGGCGGTCGCTGATGACGGTATTGAGCAGAGCGGGCTGCATATCTGGAGCTTTGGCACCCTGGCGGAAAGTTACGAACAGAAGCGCGGTAACTATAAGGTGAAAGCCTGGCCGGCGCTGGTGGACGAGCGCGACAGCGTGGCCATCAAGCTGTTTGATAATCCACAGGAACAGCAGCAGGCCATGTGGCGCGGTCTGCGTCGCCTGCTGCTGCTCAACATCCCGTCGCCGATTAAGTATCTGCACGAGAAACTACCGAATAAAGCCAAGCTTGGGCTCTACTTTAACCCGTACGGCAAAGTGCTGGATCTGATTGACGATTGCATCTCCTGCGGCGTTGATAAGCTTATCGACGAGGCGGGCGGTCCGGTGTGGACGGAAGAGGGCTTTAGTCAGCTGCACGATAAAGTGCGAGCCGAGCTCAACGACACGGTGGTGGAGATCGCTAAACAGGTCGAGCAGATCCTCACCGCGGTGTTCAATATCAACAAACGGCTGAAAGGCCGGGTGGATATGACCATGGCGCTGGGGCTGTCGGATATCAAAGCGCAGATGACGGGTCTGGTGTATCGCGGCTTTGTCACCGGCAACGGTTTCCGCCGTCTTGGCGATACGCTGCGCTATCTGCAGGCGATTGAAAAGCGTCTGGAGAAGATGGCTATCGATCCGCACCGCGATCGGGCGCAGATGCTTAAGGTGGAGAGCGTGCAGCAGGCGTGGCAGCAGTGGCTGAATAAGCTACCGCCGAACCGCCGTGAGGACGACGATGTCCGCGAGATCCGCTGGATGATCGAGGAGCTGCGGGTCAGCTTCTTCGCCCAGCAGCTGGGCACCCCGTATCCTATCTCGGACAAGCGAGTGTTGCAGGCGATGGAGCAAATTACCCCATAGCCTGGCTGGTTGTCCCCGGTGGCGCTGCGCTTACCGGGGCTACTGGTCAGGCGTCCACGCTTAAGCGTTTACCCACGCCAGAGTAAAGCCGTCCCAGCCTTTAGTGCCCACGGTTTGCAGCGCCGTTGCCGTCAACCGCGGCTCGGCGCCCATCATCTCAATGAACTGACGCACGCCCTGAACGCGCTCGTCGGCGCTCTGTGGGTTGACCACTTCGCCGTCGCGTACCACGTTATCGCCAATAATTAAGGTTCCTGGGCGGGAATAACGTAGCGCCCAGCGCAGATAATGGGGATTATTCGGCTTATCGGCATCGATGAAGATCACGTCGAAAGCGGGACATTCGCCAAGCGACTCCAGGGACTGTAGCGCGGGTCCCTCCCGTAGCGTGACCCGCTGGTCAACGCCCGCCAGCTGCAGATTCTCCCGCGCCACCTGGGCATGATGCGCGTCGGCCTCCAGGGTGAGGAGTTGGCCGTCTGCAGGAAGCTCGCGCGCCATCCAGATGGTGCTATAGCCGCCGAGGGTGCCGATCTCCAGTATCCGCTTAGCCTGGGTTAGCCGTACCAGCAGGGCGAGAAACTGACCCTGATTGGCGGCGACATCGTGTGCCGGGAGCCCGGCACGATGGTTGTTTTCCAGTACCCGATCGAGCACTGGATCGCCGGGAATTAAGGCCTTAATCAAATAATTGTCTACTGCCGACCACTGTTGTTGCATATGACGCTTCCCCATTTAGCTCCCTGATGAGTCAGACCAGCCGCCTCCCAGCGCCCGGTACAGATCGATCTGCGCCAGCAGCAGGTTGTTCTTCACCTGCACCACGCTAAGCTGGGTGGAGAACAGCGTTCGCTGGGCATCAAGCACATCCAGATAAGAAGAGTAGCCGTTACGGTAGCGGTTTTGTGCAATACGTAAGGTTTCCTGGGCAACGGTCTCTTGTTCCTGAAGCTCGGATAACTGTTCGCCATAGCGACTGATGGCGTCCAGGCTGTCATTGACCTCTTTGAACGCGCTGCGCACCGTTTTCTCATAGCTATAGAGCGCCTGGTTGCGCTGGGCCATGGAGACGTCCACCTGGGCATTTAACGCCTGGCGGTTTAGCAGCGGCGCCAGAATACTGCCGCCAAGACTCCACAGCCGCAGCGGGTTGTCCAGCAGATCCGGCAGCGTCCGGTCCTGCAGGCTGCCGGTAGCGGTCAGGTTAATAGAGGGCAGCAGCTGCGCCTGCGACGAGGCCAGCGTGGCGTCGGCGGCCACCAGCTGGCGCTCGGCCTGAGCGATGTCCGGACGGCGGTTGAGCAAGGTGGACGGCAGCTGCGACGGCAGACGCAGCGGGGTAAGCTGGGCGAACTCGCCGCGTTTTACCGCGCCAGGGTTATCGCCGAGCAGCACGCTGAGCGCATTTTCCTGCTGCGCAATCTGGTGCTGTAGCGGCGGGATCTGCGCCCGCGTTGACCGCAGCTCCGAATCCGCCTGCATCAGCTCAAGGCGTGAAGTATACCCGGTTTCAAACTGACGTTTGGCCAGGCGCCACGCGTCTTCCCTTGATGTTAGCGTCTGCTGGGTGACCCGCAGCTGCTCATCCAGCGACAGCAGCGTGACGTAGCCAACGGCCACCGAGCTGGCGACGCTCAAATTGGCGGCGGCGGCGGCGGCTTTCTGCGCCTCAAGGCTGGCGCCGGCGGCGTTGGCCGCGCTGCGGTTCGCTCCCCAGATATCGACATCATAGCTGGCGGTCAGGCCGCCCTTATACAGTGTGCTGTGGATCGGCAGGCCGGTGGCGGCGGACTGCGTCCGGGCGCGGGTGCCGGTGAGGCTGGCGTCCAGTGACGGAAACAGACTGCTGTCGGCGGCGTAAGCGCGCGCCTGATACTCATTCACCCGCTCGCGGGCGATCAGCACATCGCTGTTATAGCGCAGCGCCTGGTCGACATACTGATTGAGGGTATTGTCATGAAAATTGCGCCACCATACGCCCTCCACCGGGCTGGCCGGGCCAACGTCGGCCCGCCAGGCGGCAGGAATGGTCAGGGTCGGCTGCGCGCGCTGCACATCGGCGGATTGACAGCCGACCAGCGCCAGAACGATAGCAAGGGCGACCGGGCGGATCATGGTTGTTTCTCCGCACGGGTATCAATAGTCACCTGCACCGACATCCCCGGCCGCAGGCGTTCGCTGTTGTTTTGCCCGTCGTTGACCGTAATACGCACCGGGATGCGCTGGGCGATCTTGACGAAATTGCCGGTGGCGTTGTCCGGAGAGATGGCGCTGAACTCCACCCCGGTCGCCGGGGAGATACTCTGCACCTTGCCGTGGAAGGTCTCGCCGTTGAGCGCGTCTACGGTGAAGGTGACCGGCTGGCCAACGCGTACTTCGGCCAACTGGGTCTCTTTGAGGTTGGCAATCACCCAGTGCTGCGGCGGAACCAGCGAGGTCAGATGGGTTCCGGCGCTGACATAGGCGCCAAGACGCACCGAGATCTGCCCCAGCTGGCCGCCGGTGGGGGCGATAATCTGGGTATTCTGCAGGTCGATCTGCGCCAGCTCAAGCGCCGCTTTGGCGCTGGCCACGTCGGCCTCCAGCGAATCGCGATTGACGATGGTCGATTCACGGTCCTGGCGCGACATCTCCAGCGCCGCTTTCGCCTGCTCAATATCCGCCGCCCCTTGCGCCGCGCTGGCCCGCGCCGAATCACGTTCGCGGATCGACAGCGAACCGTCGGCGGTTAACTGCTGGATGCGTTTTAAATCGGCCTGGATTTTCAGATTCTGCGCGCGGGCGTTTTGCAGCGCGGCTTCATTCTTGGCGATCGTCGCCTCGGCGCTTTTGCGCTGTTGCAGGTTATTGCGCAGCGCGGCCTCTTTCATCGCCAGGGTAGCCTGGGCCTGATGAACCCGCTGTTTATAGATGCGATCGTCTATCTGGAACAGCACCTCGCCCGGCTGGACAATCGCGAAATCTTTGACGTTGACGGCGGTGATATAGCCGTTGACCTGCGGGCTAATAAAGGTGGTCTGCCCGCGCACATAGGCGTTGTCGGTAAACTGGCTATGACGAGTGAACGGCGGCAGTTGCCAGGCGTAGAGGATCACCAGCACGCCGACGAGGCCTATCGCCGCGGCGGTAAAAATGGAAACCACGCGAATATTATTCCGGGTGTTGGCCTGTTGTTTGGCCGCATCCTGCTGACTCATAACGACTCCAGAGATGAAATGATGATAATTATTTGCTGCCGGTAGCGCGTTGCAACGCGATACGGGCAGTCAGTCGTAAGCGAATTAAGCGCCAGAAAACCCACACTAGTGTCCCGGCGGAGATCGCCGCCGTCAGCAGATAGGTATCATTCCAGGCGAGAATATTGGCCTGCAGCGTCGCGGCGTTTTGCAGCAGGGTGGTGGCCTGAACGTTGAGTAGCGTACTGTCGCCAATCTGGCTCTGATACATCTGGCTGTACTGCTGCAGCCGCTCGACGATCAGCGGGTTCAGGGTGGTTATCTGGTCCGCCAGCTGGCTGGAGTGGAATTTCTCACGCCAGGTCTGGAAGGTGCCGAGGATCGCCGAGCCGAGCAGCCCGCCAATGTTCTGGCTCATGCCGAACAGCACCGAGAAGCTGACCAGGTTGCGCGGGTCGGCAAACACGCCGCCAATCCCGGCGAGCATCGCCGGGGCCAGAAAGAAGGCGCTGCCGAAGCCGAGTAAAAACTGGCTGAACATTAATTGTTCCGGACGGGTGAGGGCGTTGGACTGGCTGTCGAGCAGCGAGGCTATCATGATCAGCGCCAGCGCGGTGGCGGTCGGCCAGTAGAGCTTCTGCGGGTTGAGCGTCAGACAGCTGGCAATGATCCCGCACAGAATACCGGCGAAAATCGACCACGCGAGGTTAGTCATCTGTTCGTTTTGCAGGCCAACGTACTGCAGCCAGCCGATGACCCCGGTGTTCTGCTCCGCCAACACGATGCGGATCAACAGCATAATCAGGCCCAGACGCACGATGCTGCCGCTGGAGAGCCATTTGGTATTGAGCAGGGGGTTGCTGCGGTTATGCTCGAAGGTAATCGCAGCGACGATCAGTATTACCGCCGCCGCCAGCGCCCAGCCGATCCACGGCGCTTCAAACCACCACTCGAGCCGCCCCAGCGACAGCACGGCGCACACCAGCGCCATGCCGGGCGCCAGCAGAAAGAAGGTAATGAAATCCTTTTTTTCGAACACTTTTTTACGATCGCTTGGCGGCAGTTTTAGCGCGATGACGCAGGCCAGCGACACCAGCGCCAGGCCCAGTTCAAAGAAGTAGAGACCGCGCCATTCATCGGTCTGCAGCAGTTCGGTGGAAAAGAGGCGCGCCAGGGGAATGGCCAGCGACGAGCCGGTGATGCCGATAGTTAGCCCTTTCAGGCGATGGCGCGCAGGCCAGGCCTGTACCTGGTAGTAAATCCCCAGCGAGCTGAGCGCCGCGGCCACCATGCCGTGGGCGGCGCGAACCATCATCGCTGAGCTGAGATCGTTGACGAAGAGGTGGAAAAAGGTGACCAGCACATAGAGCACCAGAAAGCCTTCGGTGAAAGCGCGCAGGCCAAACTGCTGGCGGAATTTCACCAGCAGCAGGTTGATGGAGACGTTGGTCATCACGTATACCGCCGGCAGCCAGGCGATTTCTGTCGACCAGGCGGCGAAGGTACCCTGCAGCAGCTGCAGGTTGGCGGTGACCACTGCGTTGCCCAGCGCGCCGGTGAGACATACCAGCAGACCGACCACGCCGTAGGCGAGGCGTTTCGCCGGACTGTGCAGCGGCGTCGACGGCGAACCGAGCAGAGCCGGTTTTTCATGCGGCGCCCAGTCATGCGGGGCGTAGGGGTTATCCTGGCGACGGGGCATTATTTCTTCTCCACTTCGCGCAACAGCTTTTCCAGCACCCGCTGGGTTTGCTCCAGCTCCTGTGGGGTAATCGCCGTCAGGATCTCTTCGCGCAGATCGTCAGCCACCGTTTTGACCTGTTCATAGAGGGCCTTCCCTTTGTCGGTGACCACCAGCAGTCGCTTACGTTTGTCGCTGGCGGTGGTGATGCGCTCCACCAGTCCGAGGGCGACCAGACGATGGATTAACGGCACAATGGTCGGGCTCTCCACCCCCAGCTCCTGCGCCAGTTCGCTTTGCGACAGCGGCTGCTGGTGGCGGGCGATGGACGCTACCGCCACCCAGCTGGCCTGGCTGAGACCGAGATTTTTCAGCCGACGATTGACCGCCAGCCGCCAGTGGTGCGCGGTGAGGTATAAAAGATGGGAGAAGGTAAGCTGTCGATTGTCCATAGGTCGTCTGTCAATATCGTTAGAGCTCTAACGATTTTATGCCGGATAACCGCCGGAGTTCAAGATGAAAGATAGAAATTGGTTAACGGTATGTACGTTAATTGTAGTTAATCTTCCGGCCGCGATCCGTGTCGTGCGGTCTGCTGACCAAGGATATTTTTATTCTGCGCCATCACCCAGGCGATAAAGGCCCGCAGGGGGGCGGGAATATGTTTCCGGCTTGGGTAGTAGACGCAAAAATGGTCGGCAGGATAGCGGTAGTCGGGTAACAAATGGACCAGGCTGCCCGCGCTCAGCTGCTGCGTCACCAGCGACTGATAGACAAAGGCGATGCCTAATCCGCTCTCCGCGGCCTGGATCATTGCGCTATCGGCATCGACGACCAGATCGCCTTTAACCGCGACCTCGCTAAGCTCGCCGCTGGGGCCAATAAACTCCCAGCGGTACTTCTCACCACCAGGAAAACAGCGGTTAATGCAGCGGAAATTAACTAATGACTGCGGGGTGTCGGGCTCTCCGGCTTCGCGTATATAGTCCGGGCTGGCCACCGGGATCAGCGATAGTTTCTCGCCAAAGGGGATGGCAATCATCTCTTTGGGCACATCCTGCGAATAGCGAATGCCGGCGTCAAAACCGGACTCGATAATATTGACTTTCCGATCGGTGGCATACAGTTCGAGCGTCACATTGGGACAGGCGTTTTTAAAGACGATAAAATAGTCTTGAAAAAACAGGTCAATAACAATGCGCGGTAAATTAACTTTCACCACGCCTTCCGGAGTCAGACGGTGATAATTCAGACTGTCCACCACCCGGCGATAATCATTGACCACCGGCGTTATATTATTAAGAAATTCCTCACCCACTGCGGTTAATGACAAACTGCGTGTTGAGCGATTTAGCAGGCGCACGCCTAACTTTTCTTCCAGATGATTAATAGCGACGGTAAGGGCCGGTGGGGAAAGGTTTAACGCTTTAGCGGCCTGACGAAAACTGCCATGTTTCACTATGAGTATTAATATTTCTATTTGTTGCAGATCGGGCAAGGTTTTCATTGTTAATTTCCAGCTAACACCGCGTTCGGAATAGATTAATTGTTATCAATATGAAAGGGAAGTATATATTTAATGCCATTCAGCAATTAAGGAAAATAAGATGAAAACACGTTATCTTGGAAAAGAGAAATTTCAGGTTTCCGCATTAGGTCTCGGATGTATGGGGATGAGTTTTGCCTATGGCGGCGCTGAAACGTCGCAGGCGATAAATACGATCCATGCCGCCATGGACATGGGCGTGACCTTCCTGGATACCGCCGAAGTATATGGTCCTTTCGATAATGAAGTTCTGGTCGGAAAAGCGATTAAAGGTTTTCGCGATAAGGTGCAGATTGCCACCAAATTTGGATTTCGTATTTTGCCGACCGGCCAGGGTCTGGAGCGGATGGCCGGCGTTGACAGCCGTCCGGCACATATTCGCGAATCAGTGGAAGGGTCGCTGAAGCGACTGAATGTCGAGACCATCGATCTGCTCTATCAGCACCGCGTCGATCCCGCGGTACCGGTGGAAGAGGTGGTGGGCACTATGGCCGATCTGGTTAAAGAGGGTAAAATTCGCCATATCGGTCTGTCGGAAGTATCTGCTCAGACGCTGCGCCGGGCCTGCAAGGTACATCCGATCGCTGCCGTGCAGACGGAATATTCGCTATGGAGCCGCGAGCCGGAGGCCGGTATTCTCCACACCTGCCGCGAGCTGGGGGTCGGCTTTGTGCCATACAGCCCGCTTGGCCGCGGCTTCCTGACGGGGACAATTACCGATCCCGGCGTTTTGTCAGCGGATGATTTCCGCCGCCATCTGCCGCGCTTCCAGGCCGAAACCATGCGCAAAAACCAGCTGCTGCTTGAGCGCCTGCAGCAGGTGGCCACCCGCTATGACGCGACCCTTGCGCAGATTGCCCTTGCCTGGGTGATGAGCAAAGGCGAGGATATCGTGCCTATCCCGGGGGCGAGGAAAATTGCTCACCTGCGCGACAATGCCGGCGCCGCGAATATTACCCTCGCGGCGGAGGACATCCTCACCATCGAACATATTTTCACTGCCGACAACATCACTGGCTTACGCTATACCCAGGGCGACTTTGATTTAATCGAAAAATAATCCCCTACGGGCAGCGGATGGTTATTACTTGCGTGACGTTGTCACCTTTGCCGAACAACTCCTCGTCAGATAGCGCACATCCTCGGCGGTTAACGGCGCGGCAAAGAAAAAAAGGGGCGGCGCAAGGCCACCCCTGATGCGGTTGCTGATGGGGATCAGCCCGGGTAGATGCCGCGGTCTTTACGCGCCATCAGGATGCGCTCGCAGGCCACGATATAGGCGGCGGTGCGCAGCGTACACTCTTTCTCGGCGGCTTTATCCCAGACGTGCACGATAGCGTCGGTCATAATGCGGTCCATCTTGGCGTTGATCTCCTCTTCGCTCCAGAAGAAGCTGGCCATGTCCTGTACCCACTCAAAGTAGCTGACGGTCACCCCGCCGGCGTTGCAGATAACGTCCGGCACCACGATCACGCCGCGCTCGGCCAGCACGTCGTCCGCTTCCGGATAGGTTGGGCCGTTGGCCCCTTCCAGCACCAGTTTGCAGGTCAGCTTCTCAGCGCGCTCGCGGGTGATTTGCCCTTCCAGCGCCGCCGGGATCAGGATGTCCATCGGAGTGGTCCAGAAGGCGTCTTTATCGATCTCCTGGGCGCCCGGGAAACCGGCAATCTGCTTTTTCTCCGCCTGCCAGGCGGTGAGGGCGGCCATATCGATTCCGCCTTCGTTATACAGGGTCGCGGTATGATCCTGAATAACCACGATACGAGCGCCGACGCCGGCGAACAGGCGGGCCGCTTCGCTACCGACGTTACCAAAGCCCTGCAGCGCCACTTTGGCGCCTTCAATTTCGATACCGGCGCGACGGGCAACTTCCCGGCCGGTGACAAACACGCCGCGTCCGGTGGCTTTTTCACGACCGAGGGAGCCGCCGAGGTGGATCGGTTTGCCGGTGACCACGCCGGTGATGGTGGTGCCATGGTTCATGGAGTAGGTGTCCATCATCCATGCCATCACTTTGCCATTGGTGCCGACGTCCGGCGCCGGAATATCTTTCTGCGGCCCGATAATAATGCCGATTTCGCTGGTGTAGCGGCGGGTCAGACGCTCCAGTTCCCCTTCCGCCAAGGAGAAGGGGTCGACGCGGATGCCGCTTTTGGCCCCGCCGTAAGGAATATTGACCGCGGCGCACTTAATGGTCATCCAGGCAGAAAGTGCCATGACTTCGTTAAGATCGACATCCGGATGGTAGCGAACACCACCTTTACCCGGTCCGCGCGACAGATTGTGCTGAACGCGATAGCCCTCGAAGTGGCGGATGGTGCCGTCGTCCATTTGCACAGGAATGTCGACGATCAGCGCGCGTTTCGGATGGCGCAGGGTTTCCACCCAGTAGGCAAGATCGCCGAGATAAGGCGCGACGCGGTCGATCTGGCGCAGGTAGGTGGTCCATGGAGATGTACTACTTTCAGATGCGTAAGATAACTTTTCCATAAGAGTCCTGTTTCTCAGTGTTATTTATGTCGTGTAAAACCGTGGAATAGCTACAGCAGTAAACTCTGTGCAATGAATGGTATCACCAATTTTATAAAGCGGTATTTGACGGCAATTCCGATTTTTAAATTTTTGTTAGATTTTTTATTTTTTAAGTGAATAACTACGCACGTCAACCACCCGCAAGCTGTGCATTTTAATTCACTTTTTATTCACTTAAGTGCATAAGAAAATATTTTTTCTATGTTTTTCATTATCTTGATGATCTTCAAAAAGTGAATAAATTGCTTTTGCCCGTATTGACAATCTTGTTGTTCACAGGCCAGCATTAGCCCACACAACAACATGGCATTAACCATGAATTAACAATTACCCGCAAAAAGAATAGGGCTTTATTTTTCTGTGGTGAATATTTTTACCATCGCAGCGGGTGCGCTCGTGCCCAAAATAAGCCGAGAGGCAGGGTTAATGTCGATTGTCCAACGCGACGGGAGCGTTTTCCGTCGTCTTACGTTCCGGAGATAAATTATGTCAGGCAGTATGACTCGCGAAGATTTTGACGCTTACCTGGTTCCCTGTTTTGCCCCCGCGCCGTTTATTCCGGTCAGAGCGGCGGGCTCCCGCGTCTGGGACCAGCAGGGGAAAGAGTATATCGATATGGCGGGCGGCATCGCAGTGAACGCCCTGGGCCATGCTCACCCGGCGCTGGCTCAGGCCCTGCAGGATCAACTGGCGAAACTGTGGCATATCGGCAATGGCTATACCAACGAGCCGGTGCTGCAGCTGGCAAAAACCCTCGTGCAGTCGACCTTTGCCGACAAGGTGTTTTTCTGCAACTCCGGCGCCGAAGCCAACGAGGCGGCCCTTAAGCTGGCGCGGAAATATGCCCACGATAAGTTTGGCGGTGAAAAAAGCGAAATCATCGCCTTCAACCACGCCTTCCATGGCCGCACGCTGTTCACCGTCTCCGTTGGCGGCCAGCCGAAATATTCCAGCGATTATGCTCCGCTGCCGCAGGGCATTACCCATCTGCCCTATAACGATATCGAGGCGGTCACCGCGGCGATCTCCTCGCGCACCTGCGCGGTGATCGTCGAGCCGATTATCGGCGAAGGCGGTGTGATCCCGGCGGACCCGGCGTTCCTGCAGGCGCTGCGTACCCTCTGCGATCGCCATCATGCCACTCTGATATTCGATGAGGTGCAGACCGGCGCCGGGCGTACCGGCCATCTCTACGCCTACCAGCATTACAACGTCGTCCCGGACATTCTCACCAGCGCCAAAGGGCTGGGGGGCGGCTTCCCGATCGGCGCGATGCTGGCGAAAGAGGCCTGGGCGCAGGTCTTCCAGCCAGGCACCCATGGCACCACCTTCGGCGGCAACCCGCTGGCGGCAACCGTCGCTAACGCCGTGCTGGCCCATCTCGATGCGCCGCTGCTGGCGGGCGTTGGCGAGCGCCATGCGCTGATCGTTGACCAGTTGAATGCGATCTCTGCCCGTTACGATGCGTTCAGCGCCGTGCGCGGCACCGGTCTGCTGATCGGCGCTGAGCTGGCGGGGCCGCTGCGCGGCAAGGCCAAAACGTTGACCAACCTGGCGGCGGAAGAGGGGCTGATCGCCCTGATTGCCGGCCCGGACGTGCTGCGCTTCGCGCCGGCGCTCAATATCCCGCTGGCGGATATTGCGGAAGCCTTCGTGCGCCTTGATCGCGCCGTTGCCCGCTTAACCCGCTAACCGGGAGGACGGCCTGTGATGCTATTTCGTCCCGTACGGGAAAACGATCTCGACGACATCGTCCGCCTCGCCGCGCGGGCGGGGGTCGGCATGACCTCCTTACCGCATGACGTCGGGCGTCTGGCGGCTCGGATCCGGCGCAGTATCGAGACCTTCGCCGGCGAACTGCCGCGCAGCCAGCAGGGTTTCCTGTTTGTGCTGGAGGACACCGCGCTGGCGCGGGTGGTGGGGGTGAGCGCCATTGAGGTCGCAGTGGGCCTGGACGAGCCGTTTTACAATTTTCGCATTCAGAAAACGGTGCGCGCCTCGAAAGCGCTGGGAGTCTATAAGCCCCAGGAGCTGCTTAATCTCAGCTATGACCACACCGGGCATAGTGAGCTGTGTACGCTGTTTCTCGACCCGGCGTATCAGCGCAACCGCAATGGTCTGCTGCTCTCCAAGGCGCGCTTTTTATTTATCGCCGCCTTTCGCGAGTGGTTCTCCCCGCATCTGTTTGCCGAACTGCGCGGCTGCAGCGATGAGCAGGGACAGTCGCCGTTCTGGGATGCGCTGGGCCATCATTTCTTCGACATCCCGTTCGCCGATGCCGACCGGCTGACCGGCACCGGCATGAAAACCTTTATTGCCGAACTGATGCCGGCGTACCCGATCTATATCTCACTGCTGCCGGAAGCGGCCCGCGGGGTCATCGGTCAGGTGCATCCCAATACCGCCCCGGCGCGGGCGATCCTCGAGAAAGAGGGTTTCAGCTGGCGCGGCTCGGTGGATATTTTCGATGCCGGTCCGGTGCTGGAGGCGGACACCGATCAGATCCGCGCCGTGCGCGACAGCCAGCGTCTGCCTGTCCGGCAGCTGATGGGCGACCTGCCGGCGCCGACCCTCGTCGCCAACGGTCAATTCGACAACTTTCGGGCGCTGCTGGTGGCCCACGAAGAGCAGGTCTCGCTTGACAGCGCCGCGCTGGACGCGCTGCAGGTCAGTGAAACCGACCGCGTTTATACGGTAACCCTGAATCCAGAGGACAACAGATCATGGCGGTAAAAGCACAGTTTATAGCCGGGCAGTGGCTGCCAGGCAGCGGCGCAACGATGAGCAAACTGGCCCCGGAGGATCAGTCGCTGCTGTGGCAGGCGGCCAGCGCGGGGGCTGACGACGTCCAGGCGGCCTGCGCCGCGGCGCGCGCGGCGTTTTATCCCTGGTCGCACCGGCCGCTGGCCGAGCGTATTGACGTCGTACAGCGTTTTGCCGCGCTGCTGGAGACGCATAAAGAGGCGCTGGCGACCCTGATTTCCCGCGAGACCAGCAAGCCGCTGTGGGAGACCCGCACCGAAGTGCAGGCGATGATCGGCAAGGCCGCGATCTCCATCGAGGCCTATCACCAGCGGACGGGCTTTCATGAGTCGACGCTGCCGGACGGTAAAGCGCTGCTGCGCCACAAACCGCACGGCGTGATGGCGGTCTTTGGCCCCTACAACTTCCCGGGCCACCTGCCCAACGGACATATCATTCCGGCGCTGATCGCCGGGAACACCATTGTGTTTAAACCCAGCGAGCTGACGCCGGCTACCGCTGAAATGACCGTCCAGCTGTGGCAGCAGGCGGGCATCCCCGACGGGGCGATCAACCTGCTGCAGGGCGGAAAAGCCACCGGCCAGGCGCTGCTGGAAAATCGTGATATCGACGGCGTGCTGTTCACCGGCAGCGCGGCGGCCGGTTTCCACTTCCATCGCTACTTCGGCGGCCAGCCGGAGAAGATGCTGGCCCTCGAGATGGGCGGCAACAACGCACTGATCGTCGCCGACGCGGCCGATATCGATGCGGCGCTGCATGTGATTATCCAGTCGGCGTTTATCTCTGCCGGGCAGCGCTGCACCTGCGCGCGCCGGCTGCTCGTGCCGCGCGGCGAGCAGGGGGATGCGCTGCTGCAGCGGCTGGTAGAGGCCAGCGCGCAGATCCGCGCCGGCAAGTGGGATGATCAGCCGGCGCCGTTTATGGGCGGGGTGATCTCTCTCGACGCTGCGCAGAACATGCTGGCGGCGCAGCAAAAACTGGAGGGGCTCGGCGGCAAGGTGCTGCTGCGCATGCGCCAGCCTGACCCGCGCTCCACGGTGCTGACCCCGGGGATCGTCGACGTCACCGGTATTGAGGTGCCGGATGAAGAGTACTTTGGCCCGCTGCTGACGATTATCCGTTACGACGGCTTCCCGGAGGCGATTCGCCTCGCCAATCAGACCCGCTATGGCCTGGCCGTCGGGCTGATCTCCAGCGATGCGGCGCAGTTTGATCAGCTGGCGGACGAGGCGCGAGCCGGGATCGTCAACTGGAACAAGCCGCTGACCGGCGCATCGAGTAAAGCGCCGTTTGGCGGGGTGGGCGCCTCCGGCAACCATCGCGCGGCAGCGTGGTACGCCGCCGACTACTGTGCCTGGCCGATGGCCTCTCTGGTCAGCGATACGCTGACGCTTCCGGCGACGGTATCGCCGGGCCTGCCATTCTGATAACGGATCCTGTGAGGACATATGTCTGGTTTTGAAGCAAACTTTGATGGCCTGGTCGGCCCGACGCACCACTACGCCGGACTCTCCGTCGGCAATGAAGCCTCGCAAAATAACCGCGATGGTCTCTCTAACCCTAAAAAGGCGGCGCTGCAGGGGCTGTATAAAATGAAAGCCCTGGCCGACCGCGGCTTCGTGCAGGGCATTCTGCCGCCGCAGCCGCGGCCGAATCTGCGTCTGCTGCGCGAAGTGGGTTTCCAGGGCAGCGATGAGCAGGTTATCCGGCAGGCGGCCCACGCGGCGCCGCAGCTGCTCTCCGCCTTCAGCTCCGCCTCGTCGATGTGGACCGCCAACGCGGCGACCGTCTCACCGTCGGCGGACAGCGCCGATGGCAAAGTCCATTTCACCGTCGCCAACCTGAACAATAAGCTGCACCGTATGCAGGAGGCACCCACCACCTCGGCGATCCTGGGCGCCACGTTCGCCGATCCGCGCTACTTTGCCCACCATGCGGCGCTGCCGCAGCATGGCGACCTCGGCGATGAAGGGGCGGCCAACCATAACCGCTTCTGCCGGGAATATGACCGGCAGGGGGTGCAGTTTTTCGTCTATGGTCGACGCGCCAGCGGCGGTATCGCCCCGGTGAAGTATCCGGCGCGGCAGACCCTCGAGGCCAGCGAAGCGGTGGCCCGCCTGCATCAGCTGGATCCGCGCTACACGGTGTTTGCCCAGCAGGCGCCGCAGGCTATCGATCGCGGCGTGTTTCATAACGACGTCATCGCGGTCAGCAATCGCCATGTGCTGTTCCACCATCAGCAGGCGTTTGTCGATCAGGCGGCGGTGCTGACCACGCTGCGGGCTAAAAGCGACAGTCTGGATATCCCGTTCACCAGCGTGGAAGTGCCGGACGAGCGGGTTTCGCTCGACGACGCCGTGGCCTCTTACCTGTTCAACAGCCAGCTGCTGAGCAAACCAGACGGCAAGATGCTGATCGTGGTGCCGGAGGAGTGCCGCCAGCGGGAAAACGTCTGGCGCTATCTCAGCGATCTCGCCGCCGATAGCGCATCGCCGATCGATGAAGTGGCGGTCTTTGACCTGCGGGAAAGCATGCGCAACGGCGGCGGCCCGGCCTGTCTGCGGCTGCGGGTGGTGCTCAACGAGGCGGAGCGCCAGGCGGTCAACGCCCATAGCCTGATGAACGACGAACGTTATCAGCAGCTGACGGCATGGGTGGAAAAACACTATCGCGACCGGCTGCATGCCCGCGATCTGGCGGACCCGCAGCTGCTGCGCGAGGTTTATCAGGCGCTGGATGAGCTGACGCAGATCCTGCGCCTCGGCGCGGTCTATGATTTTCAGCGTTAAGGAGCGGCAGATGGAGCACCTGGTTAACGATTTACTGCACTGCCGCCTGCAGGCGTGGACCTTTCCGGCGGGCATCGAGGCCCGCTGGCTGGGCGAGGGCATTTTACAGCTGCTGCCGACGGCGCCGTGGCGCCGGGCGACGATCCTCTCCGCCGGCGTGCATGGCAATGAGACCGCGCCGATTGAACTGCTGCTGCAGCTAACCCACGATCTGAGCCAGGGGCGGCAGCCGCTCACGCAGGCGCTGCTGATCGTCTTTGGTAATCTGCCGGCGATCCGCGCCGCGCGCCGCTATCTGCATAACGACCTGAATCGCCTGTTCGGCGGCCGCCATCTGGCGGTCACCCCGGGAAATGAGTCGCGGCGGGCTTTTGCGCTGGAGCAGGCGGTGCAGGCTTTTTATCGCGCCGCCGATGCGGCGGGGCCGGTCAACCGTGGTCATCTCGATATGCACACCGCCATTCGCGGATCGCTGTATCGCCAGTTTGCGCTGCTCCCGGCCCACGCCGGGGATTTTTCGCCCGATTTCTATCAGCTGCTGCAGGCCAGCGGGATGGACGCCGTCGTGCGCCATACCGAAGCGGGCGGCACCTTCACCCATTTCACCTGCGAAAAGTTCGCCGCGCAAAGCGCCACCCTGGAGCTGGGGAAAGTGATGCCGTTCGGCGCCAACGATCTCAGCCTGTTCGCCGCCGCCGACGCGGCGATCCGGGCCTGGATCGCTGATGCGCCGCTGCCGCCGCGCGACAAAGCGCCGGTGGACTACTTCCTGGTCGAGGAGAGCATTATCAAGCGCGAGGGGGAATTTACGCTTAATCTCGCGGCAGACGTTGAAAACTTCACCGCGCTCCCGGCAGGGTATGAGATCGCCCGCCAGGCAGAGAAACGTTGGGTGGTGCAGGCCCGGGCCCCCTATATCCTCTTTCCCAACGCCGGGGTCGCCACCGGCCAGCGCGCCGGGCTGTTGCTCCGCGCCGCTGACCTTCGTCTCCCGCAACCAGCCTGAGGAAACACCATGACTGAACATCAACATCAGGCGTCACCTGCCGCCGGAGGTGAAGGCGCGTCACAGCTTAAGCGCGGGCTCAGCGCCCGCCATATCCAGATGATTGCCCTCGGCGGCGCCATCGGCACCGGGCTGTTTATGGGGGCGGGGCGCAACATCGCCGTCGCCGGCACCTCGATCCTGGTTATCTATGTGCTGGTCGGGTTCTTTACCTATATGGTGATGCGGGCGATGGGCGAGCTGCTGCTCACCCGCCATGACTACCGCTCGTTTGCCGACTTTGTCGGCGAGTATCTCGGGCCGCAGGCCAGCTTTTACCTCGGCTGGACCTACTGGCTAAGCTGGGTGGTGACCTGTATCGCCGACGTGGTGGTCTGCGGGAGCTATATGCAGTACTGGTTCCCGGAACTGTCGGCGTGGATGCCGGCCCTCAGCATGCTGGCGATTCTGTTCCTGCTTAACCTGCTGTCGGTGAAAATGTTCGGCGAGGCGGAGTTCTGGTTCGCCCTGATCAAGGTGATCACCATTATCGCCCTGATCGGCACCGGCGGCTGGATGATTGCCACCGGCTGGACCTCCCCGGACGGCGTGACGGCCTCCCTCAGCCATCTCACCGACCCGACGGCCTTTATGCCCCACGGCATCACCGGCTTTTTCGCCGGCTTCCAGATAGCGATCTTCTCCTTTACCGGCATTGAGCTGCTGGGCACCATGACGGCGGAGACCCGCGATCCGCAGCGCATTTTGCCCAAGGCGATCAATGCTCTGCCGCTGCGGATTATCATCTTCTATCTGCTGTCGATGGTGGTGATCATCGCTGTCGCCTCGTGGCCGGGGGTGTCGGCGGAGACCAGCCCCTTCGTGACGCTGTTCGCCAAGGCCGGGCTGCCTGCAGCCGCGGCGGTGATTAACTTTGTGGCGCTGACCTCGGCGATGTCCTCGGCCAACAGCGGGGTCTTCTCCAGCACCCGCATGCTGTACGGCCTGTCGGTGGAGAAGCATGCGCACTGGCAGTTTCGTATCCTGTCGCGCAGTACCCGCATTCCGGTACGCAGCCTGCTGTTCTCCTGCTTCTGCATGCTGATCGGCACGCTGTTGCTGTTTCTGGTGCCGAACGTGATGACCCTGTTCACCATCGTCTCGACCCTGGCGGCGATTATGGTGGTGTTCAGCTGGGGGATGATCCTCGTGGCCTATCTGGTTTACCGCCGTCAGCGTCCGGACCTGCACGCCGGGTCGATCTTTAAGATGCCCGCCGGGGTGGTGATGAGCTGGGGGAGCCTGCTGTTCTTCGCGTTCTCTATCTTCATCATGATCTTTGACCCGGACACGCTGCTGGCGCTGTTGGCTTCTCCGCTGTGGTTTATCGCGCTGTGGGGCTTCTGGAAGCTGAAGCAGCGGCGCGAGGGGCAGCTTCAGCTGGACAACCAGAGCGCCTGACACCCGCCGGTCCTGGCGGCCGGCTAAGCAGGGGGGAAGACTTGACGCCTGTTTCTGCCCGGTGGCGGCTGGCGCCTTACCAGGCCTACATGCTTACGGACCTGGGATAAGCGGTATCCCCCGCGGCGCGATCCCCCCAGGCCCGCGCACGCGCAGCGCCGCCGGGCGGGATAGTCGGCTCCGTAGTAGCCCTGGCGGGCTGCGGTCAGGCGCTTTCCGCCCGGGAGGGGGCCGTGCCCAGCGCGGACTTCATCCGGCTGGCGCAGAATATCGCCAGCAGCGAAATCGCCACCGTAACGCCCAGATAAATGGCCACCGGCCGCCAGTCACCGTCATATTTCGCCAGCAGACCGGTGGCGATAAGCGGCGCGGTGCCCCCGGCCAGCGCGGCGCCCAGCTGGTAGCCGAGGGTGATCCCGGTATAGCGCACATTGGCGCTGAAAATCTCAGAGCACAGGGTGCCGAGCACCGCGGTTACCGGCGCCCACAGGATGCCGAAGGCAACGATCGTCGCCAGCATGATGCCCCAGCCGGTGCCGGTGTCGAGCAGCAGGAACCACGGGACGATAAACAGCCCCAGCAGCACCACGCTCAGGGTGTACATCTTTTGCCGACCCACCTTGTCTGACAGCAGCCCCATCAGCGGGATCATCACGGTGGCCACCAGCGCGCCCAGGGTCACGGATTCCAGCGCCTGCGACTTCTGATAGCTCAGGGTGGTGGTGGCGTAGCTGACCACAAAGGTGGAGAAGATATAGAAGGGGGCGGTCTCCACCACTTTCAGGCCGGCGGCGATCAGCACTTCCCGCCAGTGGTGCTTGAGCGTATCGCGCAGCGGGGCCTTCGCCACCTGGCCGGATTTTTTCACCTGCTTAAAGGCGGGCGTTTCGTCGATATCTTTGCGGATCCACAGGCCGAGAAAAACGAGGACGGAGCTGAGCAGGAACGGTATGCGCCAGCCCCAGGCGAGAAACTGCGCCTCATCGAACAGCGTCATCAGCGAGACGATAAATGTCGCCATCAACATGCCGATGGTCACCCCGGCCTGGGGAATGCTGCCGAAAAAGCCTTTCCGCTTTTCCGGCGCGTATTCATAGGCCAGCAGCAGCGCGCCGCCCCATTCGCCGCCGATACCCATGCCCTGAATAATGCGCAGAGTAATCAGCAGGGCCGGCGCCCAGAGGCCCACCATCTCGTAGGTGGGCAGCAGGCCGATCGCCACCGTGGCGCTGCCCATCAGCGACAGGGTCAGCACCAGCGTCTTCTTGCGGCCGATGCGATCGCCGATATGGGCGAAAATCACGCCGCCGATGGGGCGGATAAAAAACGTCAGCGAGAAGGAGAGCCAGGAGAGGATCAGGCCGATAACCGGGTCGACCATCGGAAAGAAGATTTTGTTGAACACCAGCGCGGCGGCGGTGCCATAGAGAAAATAATCGAACCATTCGATGGCGCTGCCTGTCAGGCTCGCGATCAGTACCTTCTTGTTTTTCTGCAGAATGGATGCAGTGTTGTCTTGTGGATTGCTCATTACGAAACGTTCTCCCGCCACGGTAGATAGGTCAGGTGTCACTCTGTACGAGCAGGGTGCAACCTGATGTGAAAAGGTTGTGTAATTGTTAAGCAACTTAGGGTTGAAGGTTACAATTGGCAAGTTTATCGCTGGCAAACTGGGCATTATGGCGCGCTTTGAACTGGTATAACCGCGACGCTATTTTTTATTTTCCACCTGATTTTGCTGTTTTTTGTTATTTTCATAGTGAGTTGTTCAGGTGCAACCCGCCTGTTTTTAGATGTTTCTTGTTATTTCAAAATGGTTACAAATCGACGCCGCTATGCCTCCCGGCAGGCGGCGTTTATGATAGCGAAAGCATCCTCTCCGCTCGGCTGAGAGAGGATTAAGGAGACAGAATGGCAGAACAATTTCCTCCGCTGTCGGCAGCGACGCTGGCGGCGGCTAACCAGGTCGGCGCCTGGCTGGCGCAGGACGATCTGGCGACGCTGCCCGCGCTGCCGCAGGTGGACGTGGTAGTGCTGGCCGGCAACGCCGTGATCCCAACCATCGACGCCGCCTGCCGTCTGGCGGCGGCGCAGGCGGTCCCGCTGCTGATCAGCGGCGGCGTGGGACATTCTACGGGCTATCTCTACGAGGCGGTGCGCCAGGATCCCCGTTACCGTACGTTGCCGGTGGATGGCCGCCCGGAAGCGCATATTCTGGCCGACATTGCTCATGACTACTGGCACATCCCCCATTCGCGGCTGGTGGTGGAGGACCAGTCAACCAACTGCGGTGAGAACGCCCGTTTTACCCGGACCACGCTGGAGAGCCGGGGGCTCGCCCATCGTCGCGGGATCGTCATTCAGGACCCGACTATGCAGCGGCGAACCATGGCTACCTTCGCCCGCGTCTGGCAGGGGGCGACGACGCCGCCGCAGTGGTTGAGCTTTCCAGGCTGCTCGCCGGTGCTGGAGCAGACCGATGGCCAACTGGGGTTCGCGGGCGGCGGAGCGGGGCTCTGGCCGGTCACCCGCTACCTGGCGCTGCTGCTGGGCGAGCTGCCGCGCCTGCAGGATACCCCTGAAGGGTACGGTCCGCGGGGAAAAGACTTCATCAGCCATGTCACCTTCCCGCCGGAGATCCTCGACGCCTGGCGACAGCTGCGGGAGGACGCCCAGCTTGCCGGGGCGCTGCAGGCCCGCACCCTCGGCTGAAAAATGCCCGTTTACGGCAGATTCGTCGCAAACGGGCAATTTGTGTTATTAAAATGTAACCTCAAGCGGGCATTTTTGGCCCGTTTTTATGAATCAGCTCACAGAACTGCGTCAATGTGCTGCCGAACAGCGGCTTATCCGCCCGATATTTAACAAAAAAATCACCTGTTAAATACAAATGCACCACAGGAGCAGCCATGACAGCACCCGTTCAACACCCGATGTATATTGATGGCCAGTTCGTTTCCGGTCGCGGCGACGGCTGGATCGACGTGCTTAACCCGGCGACCGAAGCGCTGCTGTCGCGGATCCCGGACGGGACTGCCGAAGAGGCACGGCTGGCGATTGACGCCGCCGAGCGCGCCCAGCCCGGCTGGGAAGCGCTGCCGGCCATTGAGCGTGCGGGCTGGCTGCGCAAAATTGCCGCCAGTATCCGCCAGCGTGCCGACGAGATCGCCGGGCTGATTGTCGCTGAAGGCGGCAAGATCCAGCAGCTGGCGGCGGTGGAGGTTGAGTTCACCGCGGACTATCTCGACTATATGGCAGAATGGGCGCGCCGTTACGAAGGTGAGATCGTGCAGAGCGATCGCCCGGGGGAGAATATCCTTGTCTTTAAACGCGCGCTGGGGGTGACCACCGGGATCCTGCCGTGGAACTTCCCGTTCTTTCTTATCGCCCGCAAGCTGGCGCCGGCTCTGATCACTGGAAATACCATTGTCATTAAGCCCAGCGAATTTACGCCCAATAATGCCATCGCCTTTGCCGAGATTGTCCATCAGGTTGGGTTGCCGAAAGGGGTCTTTAACCTTGTGCTTGGCCGCGGAGAAACCGTTGGCCAGGAGCTGGCCGGCAATCCGAAGGTGGCGATGGTCAGCATGACCGGCAGCGTGGCGGCGGGAGAAAAAATTATGGCCGCTGCGGCGAAAAATATCACCAAAGTGTGCCTCGAGCTCGGCGGCAAAGCGCCTGCCATTGTAATGGATGATGCGGAGCTGGAGCTGGCGGTGAAAGCGGTAGTGGACTCGCGGGTGATTAACACCGGGCAGGTGTGTAACTGCGTCGAGCGGGTCTATGTTCAGCAGGGAATATACGACCGCTTCGTCAACCGCCTCGGTGAGGCGATGAAGGCCGTCCAGTTTGGCGACCCGGCGACGCGAGATGACATCGCGATGGGGCCGCTGATCAACGCGGCGGCGCGGGACCAGGTGGCGGGCAAAGTGGCGAAGGCGGTGGCGCAGGGGGCGCGGGTGGCGCTGGGCGGTCAGCCGCTGGAGGGCAAAGGCTATTTTTATCCGCCGACCCTGCTGCTGGATGTACGTCAGGAGATGGACATTATCCATGAGGAAACCTTCGGTCCGGTGCTGCCGGTGGTGGCCTTTTCGACCCTCGATGAGGCGCTGGCGATGGCCAATGACAGCGATTATGGCCTGACCTCCTCAATCTATACCCGCGATCTGAACGTGGCGATGAAAGCGATTAAGGGACTGAAGTTTGGCGAAACCTATATCAACCGTGAGAACTTTGAGGCGATGCAGGGGTTCCACGCCGGCTGGCGTAAGTCGGGGATCGGCGGCGCAGATGGCCGCCACGGCCTGAATGAGTACCTGCAGACCCAGGTGGTCTATCTGCAGGCCTGAGGCACTCCACACAGAACCGGCGGACAGCGCAGGCTGTCCGCCGTTCACTTAGCGGGCAAATTTCTCCAGCACGCGGATCAGTTGGGTGACAAAGCCGTATTCGTTATCGTACCAGGCGACGGTTTTCACCAGCTGTACGCCGCCGGCCTCCACAATCTCCAGCTGGGTAGCATCGTAGATCGAACCGAAATGGCTGCCGATGATATCGGAAGAGACGATCTCCTCTTCGGTGTAACCAAAGGATTCGTTACCCTCGGCCGCCTGCCTCATCGCCTGATTGACCTCATCCGCAGTCACCTTTTTCTCCAGCACCGATACCAGCTCCGTCACTGAGCCGGTTTTGGTCGGTACGCGCTGGGCATGGCCTTTCAGCTTACCGCTCAGGGCAGGGATCACCAGGCCAATGGCTTTTGCCGCGCCGGTAGTGTGCGGGATAACGTTTTCCGCCGCCGCCCTGGAGGCGCGCAGATCTTTTCCGCGCGGCCCGTCCACCAGCGACTGGGTGCCGGTATAGGCGTGGATGGTGGTCATGGTGCCTACGGTGATGCCGAAGGCATCCTGCAGAACTTTGGCCATCGGCGCCAGGCAGTTGGTGGTGCAGGAGGCCACGGAGATGATGGTGTCATCCGGGGTCAGGGTGTCATCGTTGACGTTGTAGACGATGGTTTTCATCTCGCCGGCGGGGGCGGAAATCAGCACTTTGCGCGCGCCGGCCTGGAGATGGGCTTGCGATTTCTCGGCCGAGGTGTAGAACCCGGTACACTCCACAATCACCTCGGCGCCTGCCGCCTGCCATGGAATATGCTGCGCCTCTTTTTCGGCATACACCGTAATGGTTTTGCCGTTGACGATCAGCGCATCTTCGGTAAAGTCGACGCTCCACGGGAAGGGGCCGTAGTTTGAATCATGCTTCAACAGGTAGGCCAGCACCTTTGGCGAAGTGAGGTCGTTGATAGCCACCACTTCCAGGCTGCTGTCGACTTCTAATAAACGACGTAACACCAGACGTCCGATACGACCAAATCCATTAATCCCAAGTTTACTCATGGATATTCTCCGGTTGGTAAAACGACTCGATGTGATGAAACTCCTCCAGGCTTAGCCCTGTCCCCCTGATTGGTCAACTGACAATCTGTGCGCTTTGCCAGGGCCTGCGGGCCGGAGAGGGGAAAAGTGAATGTTTTCCCGGTCTTTTTTGCCCGTGACGGCAGGGAATGATTTTTGTTACCAGAGATGAGGGGGCTGCCTGCTGGCGAAACGACGAAAAGCGTCTATGCTTAACTATTGAATAGCTTAGTAAAAAATTGACGTTAGACGAAGGGAGAGGTTATGGGATTCTGGAGAATCGTTTTCACTATCATTCTGCCGCCGCTGGGTGTGCTGCTGGGAAAAGGCTTCGGCTGGGCGTTTATTCTCAATATCATTTTGACCCTGCTGGGCTATATTCCTGGCCTGATCCACGCCTTTTGGGTGCAGACCCGCGATTAAAGGCTGACCCTCGCCGCCTCCCCCTGAGACCGGCTCAGGGGGGCATCAGGCACTCTTTATATAACAGCGTATTATCCTTCGACCAGTAGTGCCGGGTCTCCTCTTCAAGATCGACGATCCACTTAAACACCCCGGCGCTGGCGAGATCCCGGCAGTACTGTTCAAAGTTAATGGCCCGGGCAAAGTGGCGGATAACGGCGGCCCTGGTCAGACAATGGCTGGCCTCAGCGCGAACGCGCAGCAGCCCGCGGGCGCTTTTTACCGAGACCACCTCGTCGTTTGCCATTACGAAATTCATATTGCCGGTGGAAACAAAATAGATGTAGTAGGAGACCTGATGCCGACGCAGTTCATTGGCGAAGGTGGCATAGTCGGCGTCAGAACGCGCTTGCTCAAAAAAATGACCCAGCCTGACCAGCAGTTCCATTTCGATCCTTATCGTGTCGCTGTGTGCGGCTTTGGCCGATAGCGGCAGAAACCATTCACTAAATAACTTATTCGCATTTTAATAATATAGGCGCGTTATATTAATGGTTATTGCGTAACTGGAACACGGTTTCAAGTGTTACAATCTATTGCAATCGTTTGGCTACCTGGTCAGCGATGCGTAAGCGAACGGCGAGGCGGGAACGAGAAGACAAGCGCCGGCGGGGAAGGCCGCCGGCGGGAAAACGGCGCTACTTCTGGATCAAATAGCGAATGGTTGGGCCATCCTGTTGAATATCCAGCACCGTGTAGCCGTGGTTCCTTGCATCAAGCGGAATGTTATTGATCGACTGCGGACAGTCGCTGACCACTTCGAGGATCTCGCCTTTTTGCAGGGAAGGCATTGCCTCCAGGGTAGCGACCGCCGGATACGGGCAGGGTTCGCCGACCATATCCAGGCGATAATCAGGGATGATGTTTTTCATGCGCTCTCCTTCACGGTCCGGACCGCCGCCTGGCGGCGGAAAAAATGTCTCTCCCAGGCGATCACCAGCAGCAGGGCGATCAGCAGCAGTAGATAGGTGGCCAGTAGTCCGCCAAAGGGACCGAAGGCGTTCAGCAGGTTGACTTTCTGCCAGTGGGTGGCGAGCGGGGCGGCGATATCGTCCCAGCACCAGGCGAGCAGCGTTGAGCCGATGACGTTGCCCAGCCCAACCCACCAGTAGTGAACCTGGCCCTCCACCGCCCGGTACATCCAGCCGGTCTCACAGCCGCCGGCCAGCACGATGCCAAAGCCAAATAGTAGCCCGCCAATCGCCGCATTAGGACCGGCCCACATAATTTTCGGCGCCATCCCCAATTGCACATAGCTGAAGATACCGATGGCGCTCGCCGCCATGCCGAAGATAATCGCCTTCGCCATCACCGTCCGGCCGGTGATCCACATATCGCGAAAGGCGGAGGTAAAGCAGATCTGCGCGCGCTCAATAAGCAGGCCAAAGGCAATGCCAAACAGCATCGCCAGGCCGAGCGCCGGGTGGTCTGCGGCGGTGAGCAGGCCCCAGCCGATCATGGCGAAAAAGACCACCATCCCCTGGCGGAAACGGCGGCGCGCCTGCTGCGGTTTTTGGGTTAACGGCGAGGCGGTGGACACCTTTTGTATTTTTACCGGGATGCGAAAAAGGGGCAGCAGCGTGAAGCGGGCGCCAAACCAGGAGCCGATGGCGGTGGCGATGGCAAACAGCCAGGCGTGCAGGGAGAACTGCGGAATGCCGGTGAAGAAGGCCGCCAGGTTGCAGCCCATCGCCAGCCGTGCGCCGAACCCGGCGATGATGCCGCCCGCCACGGCCTGCGCAATGCGGATCCGGCTGCGTGGCAGGCGCAGTTTGACGTTATTCGCCCACAGCGCGGCGGCCAGGCAGCCGCCGAACATGCCGATGATCATCCTGCCATCGATGCGGGTCAGCGGCGACCCTTCGAGATGTATCAGCTGGTAATAGCCCCACTGTTCGCTGTGGACGCCCAGCAGCTGCAGCAGCTGACCACCCCAGCGGGTGAATTCGCCGGTCACCGCCCAGAAGGTGCCAGTGATGCCAAAATAGTAGGTAGAGAGAATGCCCGCGGCAATGACCGCCGGGACAGGAGACCAGAACCGGATAAGCCAGGCCTGTTTGAAGGATTGCCATGTCATAAAAATGCCTCTGAACTCAGAAGGTATTAACGGTCGATGACCGACCAAAGGGGGCAAATAGTACCCGCCTTAGCGCCTGCTTTCTCTGTTTTGGATCAAGGCCCTACGCTTGCGTCAGCACGGCAACCAGCGCCAGCAGCGCGGGCAGCGCCTGAATATAGAGAATTTTGCGGCTGGCGGTCAGCGCGCCGAAAATCCCGGCGGCCAGCACGCAGGCCAGGAAAAAGATAACCACCTGCACCCCCGGCGCCCCCAGCCACAGCCCCCATGCCAGGCCGGCGGCCAGAAAGCCGTTATACAAGCCCTGGTTGGCCGCCAGCACCCGGGTCTGCCGGGCGAAATCGGCGCTGAGGTTAAAGGCCCGGCGCCCGGCGGAGCCTTCCCAGAGAAACATCTCCAGCACCAGGATGGCGAGATGAATAATAGCGACCAGCGCAACGAGGAGAGTGGCTAACACAGCGGTCCTTAACGATTAGGGGAATGTTTCTCCAGTATAACCGCAGGCGCTCACCAGGCGAGAGGACGACTGCTATAGTGCAGATAGCGTCATATTTTCCCGCCGCGAAGAGCGTTGGTTTATCTGATTGCCCTTTGGTTTAGCTAAGCGGTGCTAGCATGCCGGGTTCTTTTTACGGGTATGGCATAGGTTACTGAATGGTAAATAAATTATGGATTTTGTTATCAGGCCTACTAATGGTTGCCATGCCGTCGGCGCAGGCCGGGGAATTAAGCCTCTATTCGATGAATACCGGCTCCTATGTCTATCATATGACGGGTAACCACGGACAATATAACGAACATTTCAATAACAACTTTTTCTCGGTGGAGCGCAAGTTTTCTCAGGATTCAAAATACAGCGTGCTGGTCGGAACGATGAAAAACAGCTTTGACGATCGTTGCCTGACCCTCGGCGTGCGCCGCGACTGGCTGAAAAACGATACCGGCTGGGTACTGAAAGGGGTGTATGCCTATACCGGGGAATTTTTCTTTGATGCCTTCAGCCACTGTGGGGATTCCGGCACCTACCGCACCGCCAAAAAAATCACCGGCATCGGTTTTTCGCCCTACCTCTATCATGGCCTGCAATATAATTTCACCGATTATTTCGGTGTGGAAGGCGGCATTATTGTGCCGGCGATCTTTGTGATGAGTGTTCAGTGGAGCTTTCGCTAGACGCTTTATTACCCGGGAAAAGAGCAGGCCACCACAGGTGGCCTGATACTAACGACCTGGCGGCAGGAATTAATGGAAGCCGAGACGGATCAGATCCAACGGGCAGAAGCGGCCCTCGCAGCCGTCGATTTCAACGCAGTCCGCCCGGCGCAACTGCTCAGCGGTTTTCCCCTCGCCATGGATAGCTTTAATCACGCCCGTCGTCCCGTTACCGGCGATCATTACCATGCTGCCGGTAGCAATAGCGTTACGATTACGGTCATAGGTTTTCATGGTCTCCTCCTCAATAAACCTGGGTGAAAGCAATGATTAAGCGCGCAAATTAATACCGCTTTCTGCCTAAAAAAGTTTTGAGGATAATCAAATTTATTTTAATAACCACCTGAGCATAAAGGCAAGAAGACCTTCTGTTCGCCTCCATCGCATCGCCTGCGCGGCGAGGGGATGAAGCGTGATACTGGCCGTCATATGTCAGCCAGGTTACTGTTTTATGACCAGATTATTAACCTTGCCAGCCCGCGGAAAATAGCGAAAGATGGCAATATTCGGGCATCAACGGTGCCAGTGCCTGTCCTGAGGGAGCCATGAGTCAAGACGTCACCGCGAAGATGTTAAAGCCCGATTTTGATAGTGAAGTTTCCGGCCTGGTGCATGGCTATTTGTTTCATGAACAGCGCCCCCCGCAGCCGATCGCCTCTGGCGAGGTATGCGCCCGCTATCAGGCGCTCGCCGATGACAAGGCGTTTATCTGGTTACACCTGAATCTTAATCACGCCACCGCCGAGAAATGGTTAACCAGCCACTTTCCGGTGGCCGATTTTTTCTTCGAGGAGATCCGCAGCGGCTCGCACACCACCCGCATTGAGCGACAGGGGGAAAATCTGTTCGCTGTGCTTAACGATGTGCTGTTTCGTCCGCAGGATACCAGCGCGGAAACCGCCACGCTGTGGCTCTACTGTAGCCCCAGGCTGGTGGTGACGGCGCGCTTCAAACCGTTGCGGTTTATCGAATGGATGCTGCCGCGCTTGCAGACGCTCAGGGTGAACACGTCTACTGAGCTGCTGGCCTTTCTGCTGGAGGAGCAGGAGGAGGTGCTGGAGCAGGTCGTCCGCCAGGCCAGCCGCCATGTTGACCTTATTGAAGAGCGTCTTCTGAGCAATCACGTGCAGCGCAACCGGGCCGATCTGGCGCGGCTACGGCGGATGCTTTTACGCTTCCAGCGGCTGCTGGCGCCGGAGCCGGCGGCGATGTTCCGGCTGCTTAACCGGCCGCCGGCGTGGATGGATCGCGCGGTGGTGCAGGCGTTTCGTCAGTTCACCGAAGAGTTTAGCGTGGTGCTTAACGATCTGTCGGGCCTGATCGAGCGCATCAGTCTGCTGCAGGAGGAGATTGGCGCCCGCCAGCTGGAGCAGAGCAATCGCACCCTCTATACCCTGACGGTGATCACCGTCCTCGCGCTGCCGATTAACATCGTCGCCGGTTTTTTCGGCATGAACGTCGGTGGGATCCCGCTGGCAAGCAACCACCACGGGTTTATCCTGCTGGTGGTGATTGTCGCTGTCTTTACCCTCGGCGCCGGTTACCTGGCGTTTCGCCGGCGCGATGACCTGTAGATTGCGCGTCGAATCAGCTGAGGCTGCGCAGAGCGGCAATCAGTCCTTCGACACCGCGTTCCAGCTTCTCGCGCGGGCAGCCGACGTTGAGTCGCAGAAAGCCGTTGCCCTCAGGACCATAGGTATAACCCGGCATAATCGCCACCTTCTGTTCGGCGATCAGCGCCTGCTGTAGCGCGCGATCGTCAACGTTGAGCGGGCGCAGGTCGATCCATGCCAGGTAGGTGGCCTCCGGCGGCTGCCAGCAGAGCGCGGGGAAGGCGTTGTTGAGCGTGTCGGCGACATAGCGCATATTCGCCTGCAGGTAGTCGCGCAGGGCATCGAGCCAGGGAGCCCCGTCGCGGTAGGCGGCGATATGGGCGACCAGCGCCGGCACGGAAGGGGAAGAGAGCCCGTCGCGACCCTTTAGCGCCTGCAGGTAGCTGTCGCGCTCGTTCTCTTCGGGGATAAAGCCGTAGGCCCCGGTAAAGGCCGGAATATTGAAGCTCTTCGAACCGGAGGTGAACAGCGCCCATGGTCCCTGAGCGACCTCGCTCCACGGGATATGGCGGTGTTCGCCCCAGGTCATGTCCATATGAATTTCATCGCTAATCACCCTGACGCCATGTTTTTGACACAGGGCCGCCATAGTCTCCAGCTCCTCGCGACGCCAGACTTTCCCCGTTGGGTTGTGCGGGCTGCACAGCAGCAGCAGGGTATTCTTTGGCTCCGCCAGCGCCGCCTCCAGGCGGTCCATATCACAGCGCCACCGATTATCCTTCAGGATCAATGGCACCGGGGCAATCCGCCGCCGGTTAGCGGTGATGGTGTTATAGAACGCATCGTAGGCAGGGGTGTGGACCACGACGCCGTCGCCTTCTTTCGACCACTGGCGGATGGTTTCCGCCACCATATAGATAACCGACGGTCCGTAGACCACAGATTGCGGATCGATGTCGCTGTTAAAGCGGCTGGCGTACCAGTGGGCAATCGCCCCGAGAAACGCCTCGTTGCGCCAGCGGCTGTAGCCGAACACCCCGTGGGCCAGCCGCTGGCTGACGGCGTCGAGAATACAGGGCGCGGTGGCGAAATCCATATCGGAAATAGTGAACGGCAGCAGATCGGCGGCGCCAAACCGGTCGGCGACATAGTCCCATTGCGTGCACCAGGTGCCGTGGCGATCGATAGGGGTGGCAAAATCAAACATTGGAGCTTCCTTAGCGAGCGCCCCCTCCGTAGCGGAGGGGGACTAGTGGGATCAGGCCTGCACGGTATTCATCAGCGTGGCCATCTCATCTTTTACCGACTGTACCTGCGGGCCAATAACCACCTGCAGATTATGCTGGTTGAGCTGTACCACCCCGATGGCGCGATGGGCTTTCAGCGCGGCGGCGTCCACTTTGCTCATATCGTGCACCGACAGGCGCAGACGGGTAATGCAGTTATCCAGCGAAACAATGTTCTCTGCGCCGCCGAGCGCCGCCAGAATCGCCGGTACGTTATACCCGGATTTGCCGATGGTACCGGCGACGGCTTTCTCCACGCTGGCGGCAGTGTCGATGTCGCGGCCCGGCGTTTTCAGATTGAAGCGGGTGATGGCGAAGCGGAAGATGGCATAGTAGACCGCGAACCAAATAGCCGCCACCACCGGCACCAGATACCACTTGGTCGCCAGGCCATGCAGAATGCCAAACACCACGAAGTCGATGATATTGCCGTCGGTGTTGCCGATGGTTACCCCGAGCACCGCCATGATGGTAAAGCCGAGACCGGTCAGCAGCGCGTGGATGACATACAGGACCGGCGCGACAAACAAGAACAAGAACTCCAGCGGCTCGGTGGTGCCGCCGACCACGCAGGCGATGACCCCGGAGATCAGCAGGCCTTTAATTTTATGTCGGTTTTCCGGACGGGCGCAGTGGTACATCGCCAGCGCGGCTCCCGGCAGGCCGCCGAGGAATGCCGGCATTTTACCCTGCGACAGGAAACGGGTGGCGCTTTCGGCGAAGCCGTGGGTCGTCGGACAGCTCAGCTGCGCCTGGAAGATGGTCAGCGCGCCGCTGACGCTGTGGCCGCAGACGTCGAGGGTGCCGCCGGCTTCGGTAAAGCGGATCAGCGCCACCAGAATATGGTGCAGGCCAAACGGCAGCAGCAGTCGCTCGCCGGTGCCAAAGATCATCGGCCCAAAATCCCCGGCGCTGTTGATCATCTTCCCGAGGGCGTTGATCCCCATAGCGAAGACTGGCCATACCAGCGGGATCGCCAGCCCAACCAGCCCCAGCACCACGGTGGTGACGATCGGCACGAAGCGGGTGCCGCCGAAGAAGGCCAGGGCGTCCGGCAGGCGAATGTTATGGAAGCGTTCATGCAGCAGCCAGACGATAATTCCGGCGATCACCGCCCCGAGGATCCCGGTATCGATTGACGGAATGCCGATAATGTTCTGGATATTGTTGGCCTTCAGGATCGCGGCGTCGGTGGTGGGCAGAATACCCTTCGCGGTCAGCCAGAAGTTGACCGCCAGGTTCATGACCGCGTAGCCAACGAAGCCGGCGAAGGCGGCGACGCCTTTGTTCTCTCGCGCCAGACCCAGCGGGATGGCGATACAAAACATGACCGGCAGGAAGCTGAAGGCAAAGGAGCCGACCTTGCTCATCCAGATAAAGATGGCCTGCAGCAGCGGCATATCCAGCCACGGCAGCAGAGTCAAAACATCGTGACTGCTTAGCGAGCTGCCGATCCCCAGCATGATCCCGCAAAACGAGAGCAACGCTACGGGCAGCATGAAGGTTTTTCCCAGCTGCTGGAAAAATTCCCATAAGGTGATTTTTGGTGCTGTTTTCGCCGTCATAGCACGGTTCCTGATTCATAAGTGGTCGGGAGAACTAACGCCACGGCAAGATAAAACGTTTTACCACTTTTTAGTGCGATAAAAATCACATATTCAAGCGATAATAAGGTTTATAAAGATCGCACAATGATAAAACGATTTATCGACAGGCAAGGGAGTCAGCCAGCAGGTTATGGCAATCGCAAAAAAGATCACCATCAATGATGTGGCGCTGGCTGCCGGCGTCTCCGTGAGTACCGTTTCACTGGTACTGAGCGGCAAAGGGCGCATCTCCAGCGCCACCGGCGAGCGGGTTAATCAGGCTATCGAACAGCTGGGATTTGTGCGCAACCGTCAGGCGGCCTCGCTGCGCGGTGGGCAGAGCGGGGTGATTGGCCTTATCGTCAGCGACCTGTCAAAACCGTTTTATGCTGAATTAACCGCCGGCCTCACCGATGCCCTGGAGAGGCAGGGGAAAATGGTATTTCTCACCCAGGGAGGCCGCAGCGGCGAGAAGATGGCCCAGCGGTTTGATACGCTGGCGGCGCAGGGGGTGGACGGGGTGATTATCGCCGGGGCGATCGACCGCGGGAGCGAGCTGCGCGAGCGTGCGGCGGAGGCGGGGGTGCCGCTGGTGTTTGCTTCCCGCGCCAGCTATCTTGACGATGTCGACCTAATCCGCCCGGACAACATGCAGGCGGCGCAGCTGGTGACGGAGCATCTTATCCGCCGCGGCCATCAGCGGATCGCCTGGCTCGGCGGGCAGAGTGCTTCGCTGACGCGCGCCGAGCGGGTCGGCGGCTATTGCGCCACCTTGCTGAAATACGGCCTGCCGTTTCACAGCGAATGGGTGCTGGAGTGCGAGTCCAGCCAGAAGCAGGCGGCGGAGGCGATGACCGGCCTGCTGCGCCAGAATCCGACCATTACCGCGGTGCTGTGCTACAACAACGTGGTAGCCACCGGCGCGTGGTTCGGTCTGTTACGGGCTGGAAGACAGAGCGGGGAAGATGGCGTCGAGAGCTACTTTGAGCAGCGGGTGGCGCTGGCGGCGTTTGCCGACGTGCCGGAGGCCGCCCTCGACGACCTGCCCCTCACCTGGGTGACCACCCCGGCGCGGGAGATGGGGAAAAGCCTGGCGGATTCGATGCTGCGGCGGCTGGAAGAGGGGACTGGCGAGACGCGAAACCAGATTATGCCCCCGCGGCTGGTGACGCGAAAATGAGGGAGACGGCGCGCGCTGGCCGTCTCCTGTACCGATAAGTTACGGCTGCGGGGCGGCGTCATCCTGCTGAGGAGCGGCGTCATCCTGCTGCGGCTGGCCTTCCTGCGGCGCGCTGTCCGGCAGCGAAGGCGCTTCCAGACCAAACATCGCGGCAAAATCTTGCAGCGGCATTTTCTGTCCGTTCAGCGTCACCTGGCCGTTCGCGTACTGCAGACTGCTGCTGATGGCGTTATCTTCCATGGTGGTAATGCGGAACATCTGGCCCATCGCCGCCAGGCCTTTGACCTGCTGATCGGCAAGCTTGGCGGCATCGGCCGGCTGATAGCCTTCCAGACCGGCGATCTTAGTCATAAACTCCGTCGCCATATCCACCGGGATCACCACTTTGCCGTCCAGGGACTGCACCACGCGATCCAGGCTGTCCGCCAGGGTCTGCGGCGGAGCGGTCACCTGGGCCGGATCTTTCAGCAGAACCGAGAGGTTGAGGGTGCTTTCGCCTTTGGCATTGCGCCAGCTCAGCGGAGAGATGGTCACCGACGGGTTGCCTTTGAGCAGGATCGGCAGCGCATTGAACAGCGTTTCGGTGAGGGCCTGCTGATACAGCTCCGGATTCTGCGCCAGCTCCGGTTTCGCCAGCAGCGCCTGAGACTGCGCGCTGTACTGCTGACTGAACTGGTGCCACGCCTGACCGTCGACGTTATCCACTTTCAGCGTGAGTTTGCCGCTGCCCATATCCTGCCCCTGCAGCTTGAGGCTGTTGACGGTGTAGTTCACCTGGCTGTTCACGCCTTTGCCGTCCTGGGTCAGCGTCGAGCCGCCGTCCAGCGCCATGCCGTCGATCAGCGCCAGCTCTTTGCCTTCGACGCTGATGGCCAGTTTATCGAGGGTCATTTTTTGCTGGCCGATACGTTCGTTGAAGCTGGCCAGCTCGGTGGCGCCGTCGGTGGTCAGGTTGACGAAGCGCAGCTGTACCTTCTGATTATATTCGTTGAGCGCATCGATCTGCCCGCTGCCGGCCTGGCCCTTCAGGCTGATGTTTTTGCCGTCGCGGTCGGCGTCGAGCTGGAACTGACCGCCGCTGAAGGTGACTTTCTCATCGCCTTTAGCGTAGTCGAGGGCGTTAAGGACGATAGCCGACTGGCTGTCGCCGCTGTAGGCAATGCGCGTATCGACGGTAAAGGGGGTGTCGCCTTTGGCTATCTCGAACAGCGCCTGGCTGGCGTCGTTTTTCACCAGCGTGGTGTGGACGGAAGCCATTGCCGGCGCCAGATTAAAGGCTTTTAACGAGGCCAGCGGGAAGGGGCCATGATCGACCACTTCGTCAAGCACCACGCTCTGCCCGGCGGCCAGCCAGCCGTTAGCCTGACCGGCGATCGGCTTCACTACCAGCTGCAGATGGCTGCTGAACAGCCCGCGCTGGTAGTCCTGATAGCTCAGCTCCAGACCTGACTCCGGCGCGCTGCTGCGCAGCTGGGCGTTTGCCTGCTGCACCATATCGGCGATCCGGCCTTCCAGCTGTTTACCAGTGAACCAGGCGCCGCCTGTCCATACCACGCCCAGCGCCACGATGACTCCTGCTGCGACCAGCGATTTTTTCATAGCATTTATCCATAAATGAAGCCAGGCGGAGAGACCGCCTGGCTGAGTTATCACCAACAGTAAGCGCGACCTTAAGGGTCAGTCGCTTACTGGAGCTTATTGAAAACGCGCGCCACGCGGCCGCGGCCGCTGATCTGCACCGGCGATTCACTGGCGGCCACGAAGGCCGACTCGCCCGGCTTGAGGGTCAGGCTCTGGTCGCCTTTGCGCAGTACGGCTTCACCGTCGACGCAGAACACGATCGCCGCGCTTGCCTGGGCCAGATCGCTGGCCTCGGCGGAGAGGTCATGCAGGGAGAAGGCAAAATCTTCCACCGGGATCGGGAAGTCGAGTTCCGCGCCGTGACGCTGCGGCTGGGTCAACAGCTCACCCGCCGGTTTAGCCTCGAACTTGACGTTAGCAACCAGCTCAGGAATATCAATGTATTTCGGCGTCAGGCCGGCGCGCAGTACGTTATCCGAGTTGGCCATCACCTCCAGCGCCACCCCCTGCAGATAGGCGTGCGGCGTTTCAGCAAACAGGAACATCGCTTCGCCTGGGTTCAGCTTCACCACGTTCAGCAGCAGCGGGGAGAAGAGGCCGCTGTCGTCCGGATAGAATTCCGCGATCAGGCGGATAGTCTGCCACGGTTCGCCTTGTTCACGGGCCAGTACGTCGCGCAGCACCTGCAGCGCCTTGGCCTTTTCCTCACCCTGCATATTTAGCAGGCTGGCAAACAGCTGGCTCAGGTGAGTCGCGTCCGGCTGCTGCAGGAAGGCGCCGATTGCCGGATGCGCGCTAGCCACCGGCTGCAGCAGGGTGACAATCTCGCTGAACTCGCGAAATGCATTCATCGCCAGGAACGGCGTCAGGGCAAAAACCAGCTCCGGTTTGTGGTTCGGATCTTTGTAGTTACGCTCGGCGGCGGAGAGCGGGATACCGGCGGCGTTCTCGCGGGCGAAACCTTCTTCCGAGGCCTGCTTGTTGGGATGCACCTGAATTGAGAGCGGCTGAGCGGCGCACAGTACCTTAAACAGGAACGGCAGTTCACCAAAGCGGGCGGCAACCTTGTCGCCGAGCAGAGCGGCTTTATCCGCGTCAATCACCTCGCGCAGCGAACGCGGCTGGCCGTCGGCCGCCAGGATCTGCGAACTGCTCTTCGGATGCGCCCCCATCCACAGCTCTGCCATCGGCAGATTGTCCGGGTTGGCGATGCCATAGAGTTCGGTTAAGGCGGTGTGGCTTCCCCATGCATAGTTCTGCACGGCGTTAATCAGCTTTTGCATTCTCAATCCCTGTTTCAAACAAAGTAAATTTTATCGCCCTATTAAACCAGCAAACGGTGGAGAAGCAACTGCTGAAAGAAAAAGTCGTCCTTGTCTCAGTTTTTGTTAAAAAATTGTGTAAGATTGTTCGACTCGCTTTTCTACAGGCACATGGAGTCCCTGCCTGAAACATAATCAGCCAAAGCAGTAAGTGAGAGTACAATGTCGAATAAACCGTTTGTTTACCAGGATTCTTTTCCGCTCAAAAAGGATGACACCGAGTATTATCTCCTCAGCAGTGATTACGTCTCCGTCGCCGAATTCGCCGGCCAGGAAGTGCTAAAAGTTGACCCTCAGGCGCTGACCCTTCTGGCGCAGCATGCTTTCCACGACGCCTCCTTTATGCTTCGCCCTGCGCATCAGCAGCAGGTGGCGGATATCCTTAACGATCCGGAAGCCAGCGAAAACGATAAATACGTCGCGCTGCAGTTCCTGCGCAACTCGGATATCGCCGCCAAAGGTATTCTGCCCACCTGCCAGGACACCGGCACCGCGATCATCATGGGTAAAAAAGGCCAGCGCGTGTGGACCGGCGGCGGCGATGAAGCCGCCCTGGCGCAGGGGGTGTACAACACCTATATCCAGGACAACCTGCGCTACTCGCAGAACGCGCCGCTGGATATGTATAAAGAGGTTAACACTGGCACCAACCTGCCGGCGCAGATCGATCTCTATGCTACCGATGGCGATGAGTACAAATTCCTCTGCATCGCCAAGGGCGGCGGCTCGGCGAACAAAACCTATCTGTACCAGGAAACCAAAGCGCTGATCACCCCGGCGAAGCTGAAAAATTACCTCGTCGAGAAGATGCGCACCCTCGGTACTGCCGCCTGTCCACCGTACCATATCGCCTTCGTGATCGGCGGTACCTCGGCGGAAGCGACGCTGAAGACCGTGAAGCTGGCGTCCACCAAATACTACGATGGCCTGCCGACCGAAGGTAACGAGCACGGCCAGGCGTTCCGCGACGTGCAGATGGAGCAGGAGCTGCTGCTGGAGGCGCAGAACCTTGGTCTCGGCGCGCAGTTCGGCGGCAAATACTTTGCCCACGATATCCGCGTGATCCGTCTGCCGCGTCACGGCGCTTCCTGCCCGGTCGGGATGGGGGTTTCCTGTTCCGCCGACCGCAACATCAAAGCCAAAATTAACCGCGACGGCATCTGGATCGAGAAGCTGGAGAGCAACCCGGGGAAATATATCCCTGAGCATCTGCGCCAGGCCGGGGAAGGCGAAGCGGTGAAGGTAAATCTTAACCAGCCGATGAGCGAGATCCTGGCGCAGCTGTCGCAGTATCCGGTGTCCACCCGCCTGTCGCTGAGCGGGACTATCATCGTCGCCCGCGATATCGCCCACGCTAAGCTGAAGGAGCTTATCGACAACGGCGAGGCGCTGCCGCAGTACGTCAAAGATCACCCGATCTACTACGCAGGTCCGGCCAAGACGCCGGACGGTTACGCCTCCGGCTCTTTGGGGCCGACCACCGCAGGCCGCATGGACTCTTACGTTGATCTGCTGCAGTCCCATGGGGCGAGCAAGATCATGCTGGCGAAAGGCAACCGCAGCCAGCAGGTCACCGACGCCTGCCACAAACACGGCGGCTTCTACCTCGGCAGCATCGGCGGCCCGGCGGCAGTGCTGGCCCAGCAGAGCATCAAGAGCCTCGAGTGCGTGGCCTATCCGGAGCTGGGTATGGAGGCTATCTGGAAAATTGAAGTGGAGGATTTCCCGGCCTTTATCCTCGTTGATGATAAAGGCAATGACTTCTTCCAGCAGATCCAGACCTCGCAGTGCGCCCGCTGCGTGAAGTAACCCAGGCCGCCCTTCGGGGCGGCGCTGGTCGATGACAAACCTGATTTCGTTAGGGTGAGCGCCTTTCTGCCGGGCGGCGGCTTTCGCCTTACCCGGCCTACGAAAGACAGCAATATCAATAAGTTATGCAGTTCTCTGTAGGCCCGCGCAAGCGCAGCGCCGCCGGGCAATCCCGACGATTGCATTTTGTCAGCGGTCTGGGCTGCCCCTCGGGGCGGCTTTTTTTATGTCGCTTCGCGGCACGAACCACCAAAACAACTTATCAATCTGGCCAATACTTAGTCTTTTAAGCAGGTGAGCTTTGTCGCTATGACGCACTTTTCATCCAAGGAGAAAGTAATGACAACGCATCGCAGTGAAAAAGACTCGATGGGCGCCATCGAGGTCCCGGCCGATAAACTCTGGGGCGCCCAGACCCAGCGCTCGCTGGAGCATTTCCGCATCTCGACCGAAAAAATGCCCGGGGAGCTGATATACGCCCTGGCGCTGACCAAGCGGGCGGCGGCGAAGGTTAACCAGGATCTCGGACTGTTGACGGCGGAAAAAGCCGGGGCGATCGTCGCCGCCGCTGACGAAGTGCTGGCCGGAAAGCACGCGCAGGAGTTCCCCCTGGCTATCTGGCAGACCGGCTCCGGCACCCAAAGCAATATGAATATGAACGAGGTGCTGGCCAACCGCGCCAGTGAACTGCTCGGCGGAGAACGGGGGATGGCGCGAAAAATTCATCCCAATGACGATGTGAATAAGAGCCAGAGCTCAAATGATGTATTCCCCACCGCCATGCACGTCGCGGCGCTGATTGCCCTGCGGGAAAAAGTGATCCCGTCGCTGCAGGCGCTGCGGGCGACGCTCAATGAAAAAGCGGTGGCCTTCAGGGATATCGTCAAGATCGGCCGCACCCATCTGCAGGACGCCACGCCGCTCACCTTAGGCCAGGAGATCTCCGGCTGGGTGGCGATGCTGGACCATAGCCTGAAGCACATTGAAGCCAGTCAGCCGCATCTTGCCGAGCTGGCGCTGGGCGGGACGGCGGTAGGAACCGGGCTGAATACCCATCCGGAATATGCCGTACGCGTGGCGGCCGAGCTGGCGTCGCTCAGCGGACAGCCATTTGTCACCGCGCCGAACAAATTCGAAGCGCTGGCCACTGTGGATGCCCTGGTCCATGCCCACGGCGCGCTGAAAGGCCTGGCGGCCTCGCTGATGAAAATCGCTAACGATGTCCGCTGGCTGGCCTCCGGCCCCCGCTGCGGCATTGGTGAAATCGCCATCCCGGAAAACGAGCCAGGGTCATCGATTATGCCGGGCAAGGTTAACCCAACCCAGTGCGAAGCTCTGACCATGGTCTGCTGCCAGGTGATGGGCAACGACGTGGCGGTGAATATCGGCGGTGCTTCCGGCAACTTTGAGCTTAACGTCTATCGCCCGATGGTCATCCACAACTTCCTGCAGTCGGTGCGTCTGCTGGCGGACGGTATGGCGAGCTTTAACGAGCACTGTGCGGTGGGTATTGAACCGAATCGCGAGCGGATCAGTCAGTTGCTCAATGAGTCGCTGATGCTGGTTACTGCGCTGAATACCCATATCGGCTACGACAAGGCGGCGGAAATCGCTAAAAAAGCGCACCATGAGGGGCTGACTCTCAAAGCCTCGGCGCTGGCGCTGGGCTACCTGACGGAAGCCGAATTCGACAGCTGGGTGCGCCCGGAAGAGATGGTCGGCAGCCTGGCTATTCGCTAGCCAGCCAGAGGTGCAGGCGCGGGATAAGCAATCTCAGCGACTGCGCCTCCGGTTTGTAGCGATACTGCACATTGTCGGCATCATAGTTCAGCAGCTCGCCAATATCCGGTACGCTGACCCCCCGGCTGCCGGACATCAGGGCGATCAGCGGGCTGGGGCAGGCGTACTGTACCTGTTTCTGCTCGCCGGCGTACCAGACGCGGGCGATCGGCTGGACTTTCACCGGTCGTTTTATTTTCAGCCGCGCCCGCTGCGGCAGGGCGGCGATATCCTGATACTCCCTTTCCAGTTTGCTCTGCCACTGCTCCCGGGTCCACGGCGGCACCGCCCGCGGCGCTTGCAGGCTTTTCTCCAGCATCATCAACACCTGGTCGCGGGTCAGATTCTTGATGACGTGCTTATTGGCCCAGCCGAAGCGGATGGTGCTCGGGTCGACGAGGGGCGTCAGCGTGCGGTAGGCGCTAAGGGTGATCAACCCCGGCAAATGACGGTGTACCCACTCAAAACGGGCGGTGGGGGGCAGGCCGGAGTCGACGGTGACGATCTTCTCGAAGGTGGCCTTCAGGGCATTGATATGCTGAATACGCGCCAGCAGATCCTGCTGCTCCGCGGCGGTAACCTGCAGGCAGATAGCCCCCGGCAGGCGTACGGCGGCCTTGCTGCTGCGGTTTTCCGATTGCTGCTGGATAAACAGATGGCTGTAGTGGCGCAGGGCGCGCGCCAGGGCCGTCTTGCCGATGTGCTGCACCACCGGAATAGTGGCCAGCGGATCGTGCTCGGCATCCTTACCGATCGCCGGCAGTTCAAATACCCGGCCCGCCAGCAGACGGCAGTCACTTAACGCCTGCTGGAGCGCCTGCAGCTCCAGCTCGATCTGGCGAAAGGTATTATTCAGACGTTCAACGAGGTCGTAGCTGGCCATTATTACCACCTTAGTTACAACATACTATTAGATTTTTGCAGCATACCCAGCCCGCGGCTTCTGCGCAAGTTTTATTCAGGCAGAGGTGAAATCAGGCAGCTGATGATAGACCGGCCAGCTAAAGCAGAAGCGGGCGCCGCCGAGAGGGCTGGCCTCGCAGCGCACCTCGCCGCCCATCGCCTGGGCGATACTGTGGACAATCGCCAGGCCGAGGCCGCAGCCTCCTGTCGCCCGGTCCCGGCTGGGGTCAAGGCGGACAAAGGGCTCAAACACCCGCTCGCGCTCCTCGGGGGCGATTCCCGGGCCGTCATCCTCAACCAGCAACGATGCGCGCGAACCCTGCAGCGTCAGGCTGACCGCCACCCGCTGGCTGCTGTAGCGCAGGGCGTTATTGACCAAATTATCCAGCACCCGCTCCATCAGTCGCATATCGAGCGCGCCGTAGTTACCGTGGGTCAGCGTCGCCAGGGCGACCTCGCGCTGTGGGTTAACCATCTGGATATCCTCGACGTGATCGCTGATCCAGGCGGGAAAATCGGGAGTCGTCAGGCTGAGCTCCGTCTGCGGGCGGTCGAGGCGGGCGTAGGTCAGGAGCTCTTCAATCAGCGCCTCCAGCTGACCGATATCGCGGTTCAGCGCCTGCGATTCCGCCTCGCTGAGATTCTCGCTCATCTCCAGACGGTAGCGCAGGCGTACCAGCGGTGTCCTGAGTTCATGGGCGATGCCGTCAATCAGCTGCTTTTTGCTGGCAATAAGCGCATTAATGTTATCGGCCATTTGGTTAAAGGCCACCCCGAGCCGCTCGAAGCTGGACATACTGTCGAAGTGAATGCGCTCGCTGAGGTGACCTTCGCCAAAGCGCTGGGCGGCCGTCTCAATGCGCAGCATGTCCTGCCAGTGCGGGCGCATCCAGATAAACACCGGAAAGGCCAGCGAGATAGCAATAAACGCCATCAGCGCCACGTCCAGCAGGCGCATCTCATGCAGAAAATAGAGATAGGGCACCGGGCCCACCGACAGCACATAGTGGCTGCGGGGAATGCGCTGAATAAAGGTGTACTGATCGTCGAGGGCGACGATATCGCCGGCGCGCAGGTGCTGCATCGAGCTTTCCGACAGCTTAAATTTGCTGATCGGCTCGATGTGCAGATCAAACGATAAATTCAGGTCCAGCTCTTTAAGGGTCTTGCTCCAGTCGCGCGGCGGTATCTCCCGCAGCTCGCTGCGCATCAGATACAGCGAGCTTTTCATCAAATCGTCAAGCGACTGCCGTCCGGCGCGCTCCGCGGTAAATTTATAGACCAGACCGACCAGCATGGTCATCACCAGAAAGCAGACGAAGAGCAGAAGATAGAACTGCACGAACAGCTTTTTCATTACATTACCGCGTATTCAAGAGAAACCTGTCTGGCGCCCCAGGGGCATCTTCTGCGCGTCGGGGAGTCAATGTTATCGATATCCCCGGGCGAGGCGCGGGGAAATCATAGATACGCTATCAAAGCAGGGTTTATGCCCCCTGACAATAGCCAGCCTGGAGACAGAACGGTGAAAAGGTGACAGTGTCACTCGATGCGGTGATTTCTTCACCCTCGGGGGGAGCAGGGCAATCGTATTTTGTGCGTCGATGGATACGCTACTCACGATAATAAGGAATGTCTACCGGATAGGTGGTCGTCAGACTCAGCAGCCGACAGCGCACCAGCTTTTCCGTTTCGGCATACCAGTAAGCAAACTCGCCGGTGGTCTGGTGGTAAATCATCTGATCGAGGTTGGCAAACGGGATCACCAGCAGCGGCCCCTGGCGAACGTGGCCGCCGCCGGTTTCAAAGTGATGCTGCCCCCAGGATTGCTGGGTATGTTCATAGCGATGAAGGATCACCTCGATTTGCCCGCGCTGCGGACAAAGGAGTCGAATATCGGCGTTGTCGAGGGAAAAAGCCCAGCCAGAGAGAGAAGTGAACAGTGAGAGTGCCAAAAGTACAACGTATTTCATCATGCAAAAGTCCTGTGTTTTCAGGCTTTATGCCACTCTGACAGCGGTAAGTCCTTGAGCACAATCATATTGAGGAGTTATGTGATGGGGTTCTGTACGGCTAATTCTATTGATTTAATCAATATGACAAGTTCCGGTGATGAATGTGCGCGCCAGGGACGAACGCAGCAGGCAGCAAACGTGATAACTTTGCCGCCGGCGAGCGCGCGATGAGCGGGCCCCTCGCAGGGCCGCAGAAGGGCTGCTTAGTTATCCCAGGCGTGAGGGGCGAACAGGTAGCCTTTGTTGCGAACGGTCTTAATACGATAGGGCTCCGTGGCGTTGTCGAGCAGTTTTTTGCGCAGGCGGGAGATAGCCACGTCGACGCTGCGATCCATCCCGTCATAGGTAACGCCGCGTAAATTTTTCAGCAGTGCGTCGCGGTCCATAATCTGCCCGGCGTGGGTGGCCAACTCCCACAGCAGATCGAAATCGGCGGTCGACAGGGCGACGTTTTCTCCGCCAAGCAGCACCTGGCGGTTGACCGGGTCAATGGTCAGCGAGCCGAAGGAGATGGTTTTATGTGGCGTGAGCGTTGAGGAGGCGGATCCGGCGCCTGCCGGAGCAATATGCTGGCGCAAATGCAGACGCAGTCGCGCGAGAAGTACCGCTGGCGGGGTGGTTTTCAGAATATAATCGCTGGCGCCCATCTCCAGGGAGAGGATATGGTTCATATCGCTGTCGAGCGAAGTCAGCAGGACAATCGGCCCTTGCCATTGCCCGCGCAGATCGCGACAGAGCGTCATTCCGTCCTTGCCGGGCAGCATAATGTCCAGCAGCACCAGATCCGGTTTCTCCCGCGCGATCACCTCCTCAGCGCGGTCGCCGCGAGGCTCGACCACCACATCCATATCATGCTTGCCGAGATAGGCGGCGATCAGCGTGCCTACCTCAGGGTCATCCTCAACAAAAACGATTTTATTCATGTCTATTGCACATCAGTAAAAGAAGTAACATACACCGCACTTATTTTACCCGCCATTACTCTTTTATAAACAGCGTTAAATCCGCTATGCTGCCCTAACTTATTGATTCACTGTTAAGGCATACGGGCATGGGGCTGTTAATCAAAGGGCTGTTGGGAGCGCTGGTGGTGGTGCTGATTGGCGTGCTGGCGAAAACCAAAAACTACGCTATCGCTGGCCTGGTCCCGCTGTTTCCCACCTTTGCGCTCATCGCCCATTATATTGTCGCCAGCGAGCGGGGGATCGAAGCCCTGCGCGCGACCATCGTATTCGGCATGTGGTCGATTCTTCCCTATTTTATCTATCTGCTGTCACTGTGGTATTTCACCGGGATTATGCGCCTGCCGTTGGCGCTGGCAGGCGCAGTGGGATGCTGGGGGCTGTGCGCCTGGCTGTTAATCCTCGGCTGGAGCCGTTTCCACTAGCGCAGCGGGCGGCCGCCGTCGACAGCGAATGAGCGGCCGGTAACGTAGCGGCTGGTAAACAGGTAATCGATGAGATCGCTAATCTCTTTTTCGCCAGGGGCGATTTTCATCAGCGATTTATCCAGCGCCTGCTGACGATAGGCCTCGTCGTCACCCTCATTAAACATGATTAGCGACGGCGCGATGGCGTTGACCTTAACCTCTGGAGCCAGCTTGCGAGCGAAGGAGCGGGTCATGTTATCCAGGGCGGCTTTGCTGGCGGCGTAGGCGATATGTTTGTCGCTCCCGCGCTCCACCACGTAATCGGTGATATGGATAATGTCGCTGGCGGCATGGCCGTGGCCGCGCAGCAACGCCTCCAGCGCATGGTTGAGCAGATAGGGGGCGTTGACGTGGATCTGCATCATGCGGTTGATGACTGCGCTCAGCGGGACGCCCGGCTTTTCCGCCATCCAGTCGCTGGCGTTATGGATGATGGCGCGCAGACCGTCGGTGTGTGATTTGACCGCTTCAGCGAAGGTCAGAATGCCGTCATCGCTGCTAAAATCGGCCTGCAGGCAGAGCGCGCCCGCTTCGCGCAGGCCGTCAATCGCCGGATAGGGCGTACGATAGCTGATGATGACCGGCTGGCGCTGCTGCAGAAAATGGTGTGCCAGAGCGAGGCCGATGCGGCGGCCTGCTCCTGTGATCAGAATCGGGCGGGGCTGTTGTTCAGCCATGGGTATCTCCTATGCGTTCTGCGGCAGGGCGACCGCTTACCCCACCAGCATCCACGTTGCCGGCACAGCGGCAACCAGCAATAAACCAATTAGCGCCACTTCGCGGCGTTTGAGCGAACGATCGTGCTGGTGCGTACGTCGGGCGTACAAAAAGACCAGAAGACCCGGAGCGTAAAGTACCACCGACAACAGCAAATGCACAGGCCCCGACGCGTATAATAACCATATGCCATAAATACAGGCGCCGATAGCCACCGCTTTATGCAGCGGGCGAGTGGCGATTTTCAGCAGAAAGGCGCCGACCAGCAGATAAGGCACGAGGATCATTTCTGACGCAATAGTCAGCAGCGTGCCGTAGTCCGACCCGGTCAGCCAGATCAGCACCAGCGATACCTGAACGCTGATATTGGTCAACCACAGTGAGGCGGAGGGGGCGTTGTTGCTATTCTGACGGGCAAACAGGCGCGGGAAGGCTTTATGAGTGGCGGCGAGGAAAGGCACCTCCGCGGCCATGATGGTCCAGCTGAGATAAGCGCCGCACACCGACACGATCAGCCCGGCGGCAATGACGATCTCCCCCCACGACCCCATCAGCCTGACCATCAGTCCCGCCATCGACGGGTTGCGCATTTCGGCCAGTTCGCTGCGCGGCACGACGCCCAGCGACAGCAGGGTGACCAGCAGATACACCGCGAGGGCCGACAGCACCGCCAGCAGCGTCGCGCGGCCAACGTCGCGCTTGTGTCGCGCCCGCGCGGACACGACTACCGCCCCCTCCACGCCGATAAACACCCACAGGGTGATCAGCATGGTGTTTTTGACCTGTTCCCATACCGGCACGCCCAGCGCCAGGCCGCTAAAATCGAGGCGGAACGTATCCAGCTGAAAGGCCAGGGCGGCGAGCGCGACGAAGGCGCCCAGCGGCAGAAGCTTGGCGAGGGTGGCCACCAGGTTAATCCCCGCTGCCGTCTGGACACCGCGCAGGACCAGAAAGTGGACGACCCACAGCAGAACCGACGCGCCAACGATAGACTGCCAGGTATTACCATCGCCAAACAGGCGCAGCTCAGGGGTATCGGTGAAAAAACTGAGCGCCGAAAAGACGATAACCAGATAGGAGACATTGGCGATCACCGCGCACAGCCAGTATCCCCAGGCGGAGCAGAAGCCGATCAGTTCGCCGAATCCTTCGCGAGCGTAGGTGAAGATCCCGCCGTCGAGGTCGGGACGAATACGGGTCAACAGCAGCATGGCGAAAGCGAGAAACAGGATCCCGACGCCGGTGATGGCCCAGCCAATGAGCAGAGCGGAGGGGCTGGCCACGGCAGCCATATTTTGCGGCAAACTGAATACGCCAGCGCCGAGCATTGAGCTAAGGACCAGGGCGGTCAGGGCGCTCAGGCCCAGTTTCTTTTCCATTGCATTCCCGAGGTGAAAATGGCTGTTCCAGAATATTTATTTTGCGAAATCGCATAAAAATGGAGGATTGCGCTAAGGCGCGGGATTTTACGGAGTGTCCGGGGGCCATGCAATGGCGGGGGATGAAAAAAAATGAAAAGGCGGCAATGCGCCGCCTTTTTAGCCAGCCAGCAGCGATTATTTGTACAAATCGGCGCTGATGGTGATGTTTCCGCCGCGTTCCTGCCACTGGCGGGTGATGTGGTAGTACTTCGCCCCTTTCTTCGCCGCGCGTTTCGCCGTCTGATAGGAGATTTCGGTCATGTTGCCGTAGTTGCCGGTGAACTGGATGTTATCGAACGGCACCATTTGCGCCGCAGTCACTTTGTTCACTTCTTCGACCTTAGTGCCGTTCGGCAGGGTGACAGTGTAACGTCCACCTTTCGAAGACTGAGTCTCAAAGAAACGCCCGACGCCGGTACCCGAACCCACCGCGGCGGTGGTGGCAACGCCCGGAATTTCCACGTTCTTCGCCGCTTCGCCGCCTTTGGCCAGCGCTGCGCGGCCAGCTTCAGAGTCAGCCGGGATAGCGTCCGGGCTCTGCAGCACGCGTTTTTCAGCATCTTTTTTGTAGATATAAGCGGTAATGCGCTGGTTGCCGCCCTGGTTGGCGTCAACCTGGCGGACGATAAAGAACGCATAGGCGCCTTTTGCTTTCGCCGCTTTGGTGATGGCGTCGTTGACTTCCGGCTGGCTGCGATAGAAGCCCTGAACGGTGACGGTGTCGTAAGGCATCAGCTCAACGGCCTGATCTTTCGGCAACTCCATCACGCCGTTGATAATGCGATTCTTCGGCGCATCCGCTTTCGGCGCGTCTTCTTTATAAAGGTCAGCCGTGACGCGCCAGTTGCCGCCATTGCCGTAGTCCGACGTGTCGACAACATAGAATGAGGCCGCGCCGTCTTTGTCGGCTTTGCGCGATACTGCCTGTACCGCATCGCCAATGGCATTAAACCGGCCGGTGACGACAACGCGATCGTAGGGCTTCAGCGCAGCCGCCTGCTCCGGGGTCAACTCGGTCGCTGCATGGGCAGACAACGTGGCGGTTGTCAGGAGAGCAGACGCCAGGAGGGTGTTTTTAAGCTTCATAAAAATAATCCTTTGCCTTGCGCAAACCATATACTGGTGTTGTTGTTGACTGAAAACGTTTGATTATTGCATTTAATCGCCGTGACTGTCTGCGTCAATTTTTGCTTGCCGCCCGAATCGTATACTACGGAAAGATAACATTTTTCGATATGTTGAAAAAACAGGCGCTTGACCAGCAAAAACGATAATCAATACCACTTTTATTAGTTAATGTAATGTTAACACAATGATCTCAATGGCGATAAATGGCGTTTTATACCGCAGGATAAGCGGATTATCAGGCCTGGGCGGCAAATTCAGGTAAATATTGCTGCCCGGACCCATCTGAGCTGACAATAAGCAATAAAATCAAAATTTGTGTTTTATCGCAGTAGATCACAATCGGTATTTTCAGTAGGTTATAAAAAGTTTGTTACTGTTTCATTTTGTAGACAGCGAAAGATGGCGAGGAAGATTTTGCCGTCCTGGCGTTGTTGGGCAGAAAAGTAAACCATCATCAAAAACCGATGGAAGGGAAAACTATGCGTATTGGTGTACCACAAGAAAGGCTAGCCCAGGAGACCCGGGCCGCCGCCACGCCGAAGACCGTTGAGCAATTGCTCAAACTCGGCTTTAGCGTCGCGGTAGAAAGCGGCGCCGGGAAGCTGGCCAGCTTTGACGATGAGGCCTTTGCCGAGGCAGGAGCTGAAATCGTGACCGGCGACGAGGTATGGCAGTCTGATGTCATCCTTAAGGTCAATGCTCCGAATGACGATGAAATTGCCCTGCTGAATCCGGGGACCACGCTGATTAGTTTTATCTGGCCGGCGCAAAACCCGCAGCTGATGGAAAAACTGGCGGCCCGTAATATCAACGTAATGGCGATGGATTCCGTGCCGCGTATTTCCCGCGCCCAGTCGCTGGATGCGCTCAGCTCAATGGCCAACATCGCCGGGTACCGCGCTATCGTTGAAGCGGCGCATGAATTTGGTCGATTCTTTACCGGGCAGATTACGGCGGCAGGCAAGGTTCCGCCCGCCAAGGTGATGGTCATTGGCGCCGGGGTAGCCGGTCTGGCGGCGATTGGCGCCGCCAACAGCCTGGGCGCTATTGTTCGCGCCTTCGATACCCGTCCGGAAGTGAAGGAGCAGGTGCAGAGTATGGGCGCCGAGTTCCTCGAGCTGGACTTTAAAGAGGAAGCGGGCAGCGGCGATGGCTACGCCAAAGTGATGTCTGAGGCCTTTATTAAGGCTGAAATGGCGCTGTTCGCCGCGCAGGCGAAAGAGGTCGATATCATTGTCACCACGGCGTTAATCCCGGGCAAACCGGCGCCGAAGCTGATCACCCGCGAAATGGTCGACTCCATGAAATCGGGCAGCGTGGTGGTCGATCTGGCCTCGCAAAACGGCGGCAACTGTGAGTACACCGTACCGGGCGAAGTGGTGACCACCGCCAACGGCGTGAAAATCATCGGTTACACCGATCTTCCTGGCCGTCTGCCGACCCAGTCCTCCCAGCTCTACGGCACCAACCTGGTGAACCTGCTGAAGCTGCTGTGCAAAGAGAAAGACGGCAATATCGTTATCGATTTCGATGACGTGGTAGTGCGCGGTGTGACCGTTGTTCGCGAAGGTGAAATCACCTGGCCGGCGCCGCCGATTCAGGTCTCCGCTCAGCCGCAGGCCGCGGCGAAAAAAGTGGAAGCGCCGAAAGAAGCGGTGAAACCGGCGTCGCCGTGGCGCAAATATGCGCTGATGGCGCTGGCGATTATTCTCTTCGGCTGGCTGGCCAACGTGGCGCCAAAAGAGTTCCTCGGCCATTTCACCGTCTTCGCGCTGGCCTGCGTGGTGGGTTACTACGTGGTGTGGAACGTCTCCCATGCGCTGCATACGCCGCTGATGTCGGTGACCAATGCCATTTCGGGCATTATCGTGGTTGGCGCGTTGTTGCAGATAGGCCACGGCGGCTGGGTCAGCTTCCTGAGCTTTATCGCGGTGCTGATCGCCAGCATTAATATTTTCGGTGGTTTTACCGTGACTCAGCGCATGCTGAAAATGTTTCGCAAAGGATAAGGGGTAGCACATGTCTGGTGGATTAGTAACGGCTGCATACATTGTTGCTGCAATCCTGTTTATTTTCAGCCTGGCGGGCCTGTCGAAACACGAAACGTCGCAGCAGGGCAACTATTTCGGCATCGCCGGGATGGCCATTGCCCTGATCGCTACCATCCTGGGGCCGGACGCCGGCAACGTCGGCTGGATTATTCTTGCGATGGTGATCGGCGGGGCGATCGGTATTCGTCTGGCGAAGAAGGTCGAGATGACCGAAATGCCGGAGCTGGTGGCTATCCTGCACAGCTTCGTGGGTCTGGCAGCGGTGCTGGTGGGTTTCAACAGCTACCTGCAGCATGAAACCGGTATGGAGCAAATTCTGGTCAATATTCATTTGACCGAAGTGTTCCTCGGGATCTTCATCGGCGCGGTGACCTTCACCGGTTCGGTGGTGGCGTTTGGTAAACTGCGCGGCAAAATTTCCTCCAGGCCGCTGATGCTGCCCAATCGCCATAAGCTGAACCTGGCGGCGCTGGTGGTTTCCTTCATCCTGATGGTGATTTTTGTTCGCTCTGACAGCACCGGCACCCAGGTCCTGTGCCTGCTGGTGATGACCGCGATCGCGCTGGCCTTTGGCTGGCACCTGGTGGCCTCTATCGGCGGTGCGGACATGCCGGTGGTGGTCTCGATGCTCAACTCCTACTCGGGCTGGGCGGCAGCGGCGGCGGGCTTTATGCTGAGTAATGACCTGCTGATCGTCACCGGCGCGCTGGTGGGCTCTTCCGGCGCCATCCTCTCTTACATTATGTGTAAGGCGATGAACCGCTCCTTTATCAGCGTGATCGCCGGGGGCTTCGGCACCGATGGTTCCTCAAGCGGCGGCGATGAAGAAGTGGGCGAGCATCGCGAGATTAGTGCCGAAGAGACGGCGGAGATGCTGAAAAACTCGCACTCGGTGATCATCACCCCGGGCTACGGTATGGCGGTGGCTCAGGCGCAGTATCCGGTAGCAGAAATTACCGAGAAGCTGCGGGCGCGGGGTATCAAAGTACGCTTTGGTATTCATCCGGTGGCCGGGCGCCTCCCGGGGCATATGAACGTCCTTCTGGCGGAAGCCAAAGTGCCTTACGACATCGTGCTGGAGATGGATGAGATCAACGACGATTTCAGCGACACCGACACCGTGCTGGTGATCGGCGCCAACGATACCGTCAACCCGGCGGCGCAGGACGATCCGAAGAGCCCGATCGCCGGCATGCCGGTGCTCGAGGTGTGGAAAGCGCAGAATGTGGTGGTCTTTAAGCGTTCAATGAACACCGGTTACGCCGGCGTACAGAACCCGCTGTTCTTTAAAGAGAACACTCATATGCTGTTTGGCGATGCTAAAGCCAGCGTCGATGCGATCCTGAAAGCGCTGTAATGTAACATAATTGTTTTACAACGTTTGTTTATAAGCCGTCTCCTGTGAGACGGCTTTTTTATATGCAGGGGGATGCCTGGAATTGTTCACAAAATAAGCGGCAAGAGGTGATATAATGTTCCGGTTCTTACATCAGACAGAGGATATTATGGATACCGAGTTAACCCCAACGCAGATGGCCATCGAATTCTTACGCCGCGACACTACCGTCATGACCCCAGCGCAGTATCTGAAAAAACTTAAACTGCTGGAGCTGGAGTTTGCTGACCTGATGGCGCTCTCCTCGCTGGAGCTGAAAGAAGAGATCGATCTGGCCTTGCGTCTGGGTATCCACTAAGCCATTCTCGCTGGACAGTGACAGGGGCCGCCAACGGCCCTTTTTTTGTGCCTGGCTGGCAGCAAGCAAAAAAATCCCCCGCGAGGCGGGGGAAGATGAGTGGTAGCGGTTAATCGTCGTCGTCGTCGTCCAGTTCCACCGGCGTCTGGTAGGCCTCCGGTTTCAGCACCAGCAGGTCACAGCGCAGGTGGTCGACAACCTGTTCCGCGGTATTGCCGAGGAACGCCGCCGACAGGCCGGTACGTCCGACCGTTCCCAGCACCACGATCCCCGCCTGCAGATGCTCGGCGAGGTCCGGGATCACCTCTTCAGGCAGTCCTTTTTCGACGTGGGTGAATTTTTCATCGATGCCAAACTTCTGCCGCAGCGCTTTCATCGCCAGCAGATGCTGGCCGCGGATCGCGTCGTTGTAGACGCTGGGATCAAAATCCGGCAGTTCTATCGCGATATTGATCGGCGTCACCGGGTAGGCACCGATCAGGTGCACTTCAGTGTGGTTGACTTCTTCCGCCAGCGACAGCGTCTCGCGAACCAGCTTCTCGTTAAGGGTGTTGTGATAATTCTCTTCACTGGCGAGATTGACGGCGACCAGCGCTTTGCCGCCTTCCGGCCACGGCTGGTCTTTGACCATCCACACCGGGCAAGGGCATTTACGCAGCAGATGCCAGTCCGTCGGGGTAAAGATCACCGCCTCCAGTTTGTCGTGCTGGTGGGCCATCTTCAGCAGCAGATCGTGTTTCTCACTGACCACCTCCTGAATAATCGCTTCGAAGGGGCGATTGTGCCACACCACTTTCACGTCAATCGGCACGCCCGATTCCAGGTAGAATTTCGCCTGCTCGCGGATCCAGGCCGTTCGTTGGGCAATGACGCCCTGGCGCATTGCCGTCCGCTCATCCGGCGACAGCAGGGTGGTCATTTCATAGGAAAAATCATAGATCGGCAAAAAGGCTTTGATGCGTCCACCAATCCGTTGGTGCAGGTACACCGCTCGCCTTAGCGCCGGCTGGTCGTCCTGGTTAGGATCGATTACTACCAGCATGCTCTGATACTTCGCCATACAGGGTCTCCTTACAACTGCAGCTACCGTCAGTTATTAAAAAGATAACCTATATGGATGAATTGAAACAGGGGAGGAGCCTGGTCAGATCAACAAATCTGAAAAAATTGCCGATCGTGACCAGGTATTGCGCAGAGATTAAGCGACGTTGCGCGCCTGCCCGGCCAGCTGGGCCAGCAGATCGCTGTTTTCAATAGTGATATATTTGCCTTTCACCGCCAGCATGCCGCTTTTCTGAAAACGGCCCAGCAGACGGCTGATGGTTTCGACGGTGAGGCCGAGATAGTTGCCAATATCGCCGCGGGTCATGGTCAGCCGGAACTCACGTGGTGAGAAGCCGCGCTGGGCGAAACGACGAGAAAGGTTATAGATAAACGCGGCCAGGCGCTCTTCGGCATTCTTTTTGGAAAGCAACAGGATCATATCCTGGTCGCCTTTAATCTCACCGCTCATCAGGCGCATCATCTGCTGACGCAGATTGGGCATTTTTCCGGAAAGATCGTCAAGAGTTTCGAAGGGGATCTCGCAGACCATTGAGGTTTCCAGCGCCTGCGCAAAGCTCGGGTGCAGACCGGTGCCGATGGCGTCAAAGCCCACCAGGTCGCCCGCCAGATGGAAGCCAGTGATCTGCTCATCACCTTGCTCGGTGATGGTATAGCTTTTGATGGTCCCGGAGCGAATAGCGTACAACGACTTCAGCTCATCACCGGCTTTGAACAAGGTTTGACCTTTCTGGATAGGCTTTTTCCGCTCGATAATATTATCCAGCTGATCAAGCTCATGCTCGTTCAGAGTAAAGGGGATGCAGAGCTGGCTAATGCTGCAATCCTGACAATGGATTGCACAACCGCCAGACTGAATGCGTCGAATAATTCGCTTCTCAGGGATCATATGTCTGCTCAGGCCTTAATTGATATTGGTCAATTTTAACATCTTTTTGATCAGCAGGTAAGTCTTCAGGCCCGGAAACACGTAATATCAGCAGGGTAAATCAAATCGCTTGTGTATCTATTTGATTAAAAACAGATTATTACGCCACTTTTGATTGTAAAATTACCTGAAAATTCCAGAAAAGGCATTTTCAGTCAAAGCAACAGATAGCCCTCGTGACGCAAAAGCCACTCTTTACGCTGTACGCCGCCGGCATAGCCGGTCATGGTGCCGTTGCGCCCGATGACCCGATGGCAGGGCACCACGATACTCACCGGATTGGCGCCATTGGCGGCGCCCACCGCGCGCGCGGCGCCGGGACGACCGAGCGCCTCGGCCAGTTGGCCGTAGTGCATCACCTGGCCACAGGGGATTTCGCGTAACGCCTGCCAGACCTGGCGCTGAAAAGGGGTGCCGGCGGTGGCGGTAGGCAGAGTCTCGATAATGGCTAAATCGCCGGCAAAATAGTCGCTCAGCTTACTGCTGAGACCGCCGGGATTGCGGCAGTTGACGCGCTGATAGCCTTCCCGGCGATAGTGTACGTCGAGCAGCGTTTCCATCCGATCGCGGTGCTCGTCCCACTCGACGGCGCGCAAATTAAACTGTTCGTCGCAAAGCACCCACAACGGCCCCAGCGGGGTATCCATTTTATCCTGCAGCAAGGTCAACATCGTTTCTGTCATCCACCATCGTACATGAGAGGCACACGATACCACGCGCTGACGGCAGTCAACTATACTCCCAAAAGGTAAAACCGCATCGCCAGATAGCACGGCGGGCTATCCGCCGTGGAGGTATTCTGCGATCGCCACGATGATTTATTTTTGGATCGATCCTGGCGGGTTACCGGACAGGGTTTTTGCTACTTTTAAGCTGACGACGTCGGTCCTCCGCGCCGCTGTGCGCGCTCGGGAAAGTGCTACCGCGTCGGCGCGGCGCGGTTAATAACTCAGAGGTGGAGCTATGCAATATATACTGACTGGCGTAATCGTACTGATCTTCAGCGGTCTGGTTATTCATGGTATGTCGCTGTTGCTTGAGCGAGGGTATCGCGCGCTTTTCGGCATATTCGCCGGAGCCGGGGAAGCGACCCGTAAGTTCAAAGTGAAGATATCGCGTTAAGCTAAGGCGGCCGTCCCTGGCGCATCGGTGGGTTAAGACAGCCGCGGATAGATGCCAGGGCCGATCGGCAGTCCCACCAGATACCAGCCCACCAGCAACAGCAGCCAGACGGCGAGAAAAATCAGCGGGTAAGGGAGCACCAGCGAATAGTAGGTGCCGAGGCGGGCATCCGGCCGGTAGCGCTGTAGAAAGCCGAGAAACAACGGCACAAACGGTGACACCGGCGCCAGCGGCAGCACCGATGAATCAGCGATACGAAACAGGATCTGCGCAAACGCCGGGTGAAAGCCCAACAGCATAAACATTGGCACGAAGATCGGCGCCAGAATCGACCAGATGGCCGAGCCGCTGGCGATAAACATACACAGAAAAGCCGACAGCAGCGCAAGGCCGACAAACGCCGGAACACCGTTCATGCCTGAACTCTCCAGCAGGTCCGTCAGACCGACGGCCATAAACTTGCCCATGTTGCTCCAGTTGAACATCGCCACGAACTGCGCCAGCGGGAAGACCATCACGATAAACCCGGCCATCTCTTTCATCGGCTCAATCATCAACTGCGGCAGGTCGGCCTGGCGGCGAATTTTGCCGGTGGCGATGCCGTATGCCAGCGACACGACAAAGAAGAAAAAGATAATTAGCGGCACGATGCCTTTGATAAACGGCGAGGGCATGACCGTATGCTGAACCGGATCGCGAAGAATACCGTTTTCGGGGACCACCATCAGGGCGATGACCGCCACGAATACCAGCGTCGCCACGCCGGCGATGCGCAGGCCGAACCGCTCCCCGGGCGTCAGCGTCTGCAGCTTTTCATCACGACTGCCTTGCCACTGGCCCAGCCGCGGCTCGACCAGCTTATCGGTGATCAGTCCGCCGACGAGCGTCAGAACGATCACCGAGGTCGCCATAAAGTACCAGTTGTCGATCACGCTGACGTGCAAAGAGGCATCGATGGACTTTGCCGCCTCGGTGCTGATCCCGGAGAGCAGCACGTCGGTGGTGACAATCAGTAGATTGGCGGTAAAGCCGCAGCCCACGCCGGCTATCGCCGCCAGCAGACCAGCGACAGGATGCCGACCGACGGCAAGAAACATCAGCGCTCCCAGCGGCGGCATAATCACCAGCGCCGCATCGGAAGAGATATGGCTGAAAAAGGCGATAAACAGCACCATATAGCTGGCATAGCGGGCGCTGACGTGCGAGGCCATCTTGACCATCAACGCCGGTAACAGGCCCACCCGCTCGGCAAAGCCGGCGCCCAGCACCAGGGCGAGGATCGCCCCCAGCGGCGCGAAACCGCTGAAGTTTTTAATCACGTTCGGCAAAAACCAGTGCAATCCTTCCACGCTGAGCAGGTTTTTGACCACCACCCGCGAACCGTCAGTTGGGTTTTGTACCCCAACGTTGAGGGCGGAGAGGATTGCCGTGGCAGCGATCAGCACGGCGATGAGATAGATAAACAGCAAAAACGGGTGCGGGACCTTGTTACCGATCTTCTCTACCCAGCCATAGCGCTTTCCGCCGGGGGAAGATGACGGTATGGATGACATACTCATGGGCATTCCTCTGTTGTCGTTGTTGTGTTGGGCAGGCCTGCTCCCGTACTGCCGGCGGTTATTATGGGCGGTGCGTGCCGCGATCCGGTCAGCGTTGGCCAGGAGTAGCCTCTAAGTGGTTATCGTAAAACGGACGGACTCACCTCCGCCGGGATCGGGCAACGATAGGGGCGTTCGGCCAGTACCTGCCTGAGCTCTTGCTGGCTGGCCTCCAGCAGGGCGCTGTCGCTGAATAAACGGATGGCGGTCGCCGCGAGCACTTTCCCCGCCAGCAACATCCCTTTATGGGCAATGGAGGTTCTGCCCTGGCTCACCAGCTGCCAGCTGTGCAGCGGGGTACCCACCGCGAAGCACGGGCTGAAGCACTGGGCCACCGGCGCTTTCCAGCTAACATCGCCGACGTCGGTGGATCCGGCGAGGACGTTATCCGTGGCCGCCCAGGGCGCCACCTCATCAATCAGCAAGGTGTCGCGGTGGCGACGAGCGAACGTTTTGCCTTCCTCGCCACTGGTGCCGGCAATATTGTTCAGGCTGTTGTTAATATCGTTGGCGCTGAGGGTGGCGCGGATCGCCGCGGCAAAAGCGCGTTCCTCGTCGCTCCAGGCGGGGGTACCGTAATGACAGACCGCCTGATACATCGCCGCCTCAAGCGTGCGGTTGGGCAGATAGCTGGAGCAGGCTTTTTCAAAGCGGCAGCTGACCTGGGTCTCGGTCATCAGCGCGGCCCCCTGGGCAATCTTCTCTATGCGGGCGAAGATTTGCTCAGCGTCGGCCATCTCCGGCGCGCGGATCAAATACAGCACTTCCGCCTGCGCCTGCACCACGTTGGGCGAGACGCCGCCGGTATCGGTAATGGCGTAATGGACGCGCGCCTTCTCGATGATATGTTCATTGAGGAAATTGCTGCCGGTGGTCATCAGGGTGACGGCATCCAGCGCGCTCCGGCCCAGGTGCGGCGAATTAGCGGCGTGGGCCGCGGTGCCGGTAAATCGCCATGCCGCCTGAATGTTGGCGAGGGTGCGGGTGCTGAACATCCCGGCCCAGGCTTCCGGATGCCAGGTCAGCGCCGCATCGACATCATCAAACAACCCTTCGCGCACCATAAAGGTTTTTCCCGAACCGCCTTCCTCGCCGGGACAACCGTAGAAGCGCAGAGTGCCGCTGTCGCCGTGCTGCTGCAGCCAGCCTTTGGCGGCGACCGCCGCGGCGAATGCCGCGGTGCCGAGCAGATTGTGCCCACAGCCGTGGCCGTTGGCTCCCGGTGTCAAGGGCGTCGGTTCCGCGCTGTGGGCCTGCTGGCTGAGTCCCGCCAGGGCGTCAAATTCGCCGAGCAGGGCAATGACCGGTTGGCCCTCACCGACGCTGGCGATAAAGGCATTCGGGATCCCGCCAGCATCGCGGGTGAGCTGAAAACCTTCCGCCTCCAGGGCGTCGGCCAGCCGTTGGGCTGACCAGAACTCCTCAAAGCGGGTCTCCGGGTGGTCCCAGATGTCGTCGGCGATGGCGCAGTAAGTGTCGCGTTGTGCCTCAACCACCTCGTCCACAAACTGAAAAATGGCTTCCATTACACCCCCCGCTGCCAGGGAAAGTTAAGCGCGACGCGCGCCAGGGTTTCGACCGCTACCGCCATCACGCTCTCGTCGAAGTCAAACTTTTCGTTGTGGTGACCGGCGCTGAGTTCAGTGCCGAAAATCATGTACGAGGCGAGGCCGCCGCGCGCCTGGACCCGGGCCATCATCAGGGTGGCGTCTTCCGAGCCCGCCGGGGCGGCGATGCGATCCACCGCCTGTTGCACGCCGGGCACCCGGGCGGCCTGTTCGCGCAGATAGTCCACCCACGCCGGCGACGGTGCGCTGGCGGTCGCCGCGCCCATCATGCGCAGTTCGTAGCGGGCTTCGTACATCGCCGCAGCCCCGACGACGACGTGCTGCGCCCGCTCGAACACGTACTGATTAATGGCTTCGCTTTCGCCGCGGGTTTCCACTTTTAACAGCGCGGAAGAGGGCACCACGTTGCGCCCGGTACCGGCCTGCATCATCCCGACGTTGACCCGCGAGGCGCCGGCGCTGTGCGGCGGGATGGCGTGCAGGCCAAGGGCGGCCTGGGCGGCGGCCAGCAGCGCGTTGCGCCCGTCCTCGGGCTTGCCGCCGGCGTGGGCGGCCACGCCGCTGAACTGCACGTCGAATTTGGTGGTGGCCATAAAGTTGTCTCCACCGCAGACGACGGTACCTGCCGGCACGCCGGTCCCGATATGGATCGCCGTGAAATAATCCACGTCATCAACCACGCCGGCGGCCACCATCGCGCGGGCGCCGCGGGTACCCTCTTCAGCAGGCTGGAAAATCAGTTTAATGACGCCATTGAGCTGGGCGGCATACTGCTTGAGCACATGCGCCAGCCCCAGCCCGATGGCGGTATGGCCGTCATGGCCGCAGGCGTGCATCATGCCGGCGTTGCAGGAGGCGAAATGATCGCGATGGGGGCGGTGGCTGTCGTCATGCTGTTCGTTGAGATCGAGGGCATCCATATCGACGCGAAAGGCCAGGGTTGGTCCGGGCCGCCCGGTGTCGAGCGTGGCCACCACGCCGGCGAAACCGCCTTCAAACGCTGGCAGCCAGCGCTCCGGCGCGCCCTGTTCGCGGGCGCGTTCGAAAGCCTGGGCCAGGGTCTCCTCGTCCGGCAGCCCCATCCGGCTGTCGGCATCGATGACGTCGCGGCCTAGCGCCAGCTGATAGCCTAGCCCGTCAAGAATATCCGCGACCATACTGGCGGTGCGAAACTCCAGCCAGCCGGATTCAGCGTGCAGGTGAAAATCACGGCGCCATTGGGTCATGGAGGGCGCCAGTTGGCGGAGGTATTCATCAAGTTGCGGCATAGCTTATCCTGTCATAAGTAAAAAATGTGACGGCGTTCACGATGTGATAGCTTTTGTTTATCACTGACGCGCTACAGGCCTTAACACCCTTAACCTGCCACAGCCTGATGGATTACAGTAGATGTCATTTTCTTCTGTCTGATAAGCAACGGTTATCACTAAAAGCATGGCATTTCAGATTAAATTTCATCAAATTCGCGCCTTCGTCGAAGTAGCCCGGGAAGGCAGTATCCGTGGCGCCAGCCGGGCGCTGGCGGTCTCGCAGCCGGCGCTGACCAAAGCGATTAAAGAGCTGGAGGAGGGGCTTTCCGCCCAGCTGTTCGTCCGCCGCAGCCAGGGGGTGGCGTTAACCGACAATGGCGAAAGTTTTTATCAACATGCGAGCCTGATCCTTGAGGAGCTGCGGGCGGCGCAGGATGAACTGCTGCAGCGCCAGGGGGAACAGGCCGGGCAAATTAATATTGGCCTTGGCGCCAGCGTCGCCCGGTCGCTGATGCCGTCGGTGATCTGCCGCTTTCACCAGCAGCATCCGCAGGTGAAGGTGCGGATCATGGAGGGTCAGCTGCTGGCGATGATTAATGAGCTGCGCCAGGGGGAGCTGGATTTCACCATTAATACCTATTACCCCGGGCCGTACGACCATGAGTTCAGCTTTGAGAAACTGTTTGAGAAACCGTTCGCGGTGTTCGCCCGCGCGGGCCATCCGGCGGCGCAGGCCACCTCGCTGGGGGAATTGATGGATCACCACTGGACCATGCCGACGCCGCGCGGCAGCTACTTCAAGCAGCTGCAGGAATGCTTCGAACAGCTGGGACGGGAGCCAAAGGTGGGGATCGTCTGCGAAACGTTCTCATCCTGCATCAGCCTGGTGGTGAAAAGTGATTTTCTCAGCATCCTGCCGGTGGAGCTGGGCAACGACCCGCTGATGGCCGACAAACTGGTGATGATCCCCATCCGTGAAGTGTTACCCACCGCCACCTATTATCTGATCCAGCGGCGCGATACCCGGCAAACGCCGCTCACGGCGTCGTTAATCACCCTGTTCCGCCGCCAGAGCCGACAATTGTTTCCTTAATCGTCCGTCGCGCTCACTTTGCCAGCGAACGCGGCTAAACGCGTTGAGAGGGGAGCGCGAGGCGGCTATAGTAGCTGGCGACAGCCGCTGGAGGAGAGCCCATGAACCTTGATGACAAATCCCTGTTTCTTGACGCCATGGAAGATGTCCAGCCTCTGAAACGTAATAATGACGTGCACTGGCATCCCGGGCGTAACAGCCGGGCCCCGCAACGCGTCGATACCCTGCAGCTGGATAATTTTCTCACCACCGGCTATCTCGATATCGTGCCGCTCGCCACGCCGCTGGAGTTTAAGCGAGAAGGGCTGCAGAGCGGCGTGCTGGATAAGCTGCGGCGGGGGAAATACAGCCAGCAGGCGAGCCTCTCCCTGCTGCGCCAGCCGGTGGAACAGTGCCGGCAGATGCTCTTCGCCTTTATGGTACAGGCGCAGAAAGAGGGGTTACGCAATGTGCTGATCGTTCACGGCAAAGGCCGCGACGACCAGTCCCACGCCAATATTATCCGCAGCTATCTGGCGCGCTGGCTGGAAGAGCTGCCGGAGGTGCAGGCCTTCTGCGCCGCGCTTCCGCATCATGGCGGCAGCGGCGCCTGCTATGTTGCGCTGCGTAAATCGGCGCAGGCGAAGCAGGAGACCTGGGAGCAGCACGCCAAGCGCAGTCGTTAGCGCAGAAGCAGCGTCAGCTCGCGGGCGGCTTTTTGCAGCTCCGGCAGCACGCGCTCGATCATCTCGCGGGCCGTCATCTGGCCCGCATGCACCCCGACGTTGAGCGCCGCCTGGACCTGCCCCTGAGCGTTAAACAGCGGGACCGCGAGGGAGCGCAGCCCCATCTCCAGCTCCTGATCGTTGAGGGCATACCCCTGCTGATGCACCCGTTTCAGTTCGGCGCGCAGCTTCGCCACCGAATCCACCGTCTGTGGGGTATAGCGGATCATGGTCACCCGGGCCAGCATATCGTTGAGCTTCTCCTCCGGCTGATGGCTCAGCAGCACCCGGCCCATCGAGGTCGCCCACGCCGGAAGGCGACTGCCGATATCCAGGTCGATGGTCATAATCCGCGAGCTGGAGGCGCGGGCGATATACAGGATATCGTCGCCGTCGAGGGTGGCGATGGAGCAGGACTCATTGAGCATTTCGCTCAGATGCCGCAGCACCGGCTGCGCCGAACGCGCCAGCGGCGTCGAGGCCAGCCAGGCGTGGCCCAGCGCCAGGATCCGCGGCCGCAGCTGGAAATTCTTACCGTCTTCGGCATACACGAACCCCAGCTTGCTCAGGGTATACAGGCAGCGGCGCACCGCGGCGCGCGGGATGCCGGTCTTCTGACTGATCTGTGAGATAGACAGCAGGGGCCGCTGCGGCGTGAACGCCTGAATCACCTCCAGACCCCGCGCCAGGGAGGCCATAAAGTTAGGATCGCCTTTAAACGGATCGCCGTCGCCGGTCAGTAAATCGTCTGGATGCTTGTCCATTTCTGTTCCCCATATTTGCCATCGATCACATTCTTTCGCTAAAGATAACCGATGTTCGATTATCGCACCATATTTCGATTATCGCCCTTGACCGACATCGTTAAGCGGGTCACATTTTGTGCGAACAACGAATAAAAGTGCGATTACCGCACATCACTGGAGCGACCTGATGATTGATAAAAGCGTATCGACGCTGAGCGAGGCCATCGCCGGGATCCACGATGGGGCGACTATTATGATCGGCGGCTTTGGCCCCGCCGGCCAGCCGACCTTTCTGATTGACGCCCTGATTGACCAGGGCGCTCGCGACCTGACCATCATAAATAACAACGCCGGCAACGGGGAAGTGGGTCTCGCCGCGCTGCTCAAGGCGGGCCGGGTGCGCAAAATGATCTGCTCCTTTCCGCGCCAGGTGGATTCGCAGATTTTCGATGATCTCTACCGTCGCGGCAAAGTGGAGCTGGAGCTGGTGCCGCAGGGCAACCTCGCGGCGCGGATCCAGGCGGCCGGCGCCGGGCTGGGGGCAGTGTTTACCCCCACCGGCTACGGCACGCCGCTGGCGGAAGGCAAGGAGACACGGGAAATCGACGGTCGCCACTACGTGCTGGAGTACCCGATCAAAGCCGATTTCGCGCTGATTAAAGCCCACCAGGGCGACCGCTGGGGCAACCTGGTCTATCGCAAGGCGGCGCGCAACTTTGGCCCGATCATGGCGACAGCGGCGAAAACCACCATCGTAGAGGTCTCGCAGCTGGTGGCGCTGGGCGACCTCGACCCGGAAAACATCATCACCCCCGGCATTTTCGTCCAGCGCGTCTTCTCGCTGGAAAACCTGACTGCCGCACAACGCGCCTGAGGAGCCCGACATGCAAAAACTGACCCGTGACGAAATGGCCCAGCGCGTGGCCCGCGATATTCCCGAAGGCGCTTACGTCAACCTCGGTATCGGCCTGCCGACCCGCATCGCCAATTACCTGCCCGCTGACAAAGAGGTGTTCCTGCACAGCGAAAACGGCCTGCTGGGGATGGGGCCGAAACCGCAGCCCGGGGAAGAAGATCCCGAGCTGATCAATGCCGGTAAAGAGTATGTCACCCTCCTGCAGGGGGGCTGCTATTTCCACCACGGCGACTCCTTCGCCATGATGCGCGGCGGCCATCTCGATATCTGCGTGCTGGGGGCCTATCAGGTTTCCGCCAGCGGCGACCTCGCCAACTGGAGCACCGGTGCGCCGGATGCGATCCCGGCCGTTGGCGGGGCGATGGATCTGGCCATCGGCGCCCGCCAGGTGTTTGTGATGATGGACCACCTGACCCGTGACGGCGAGTGCAAGCTGGTGGCGCAGTGCAGCTACCCGCTGACCGGCGTCGGCTGCGTCAGCCGGATCTATACCGACCTGGCGGTGATCGACATCACCGACCGCGGCCCGGTGGTGCGGGAAATCTTTAACGGCCTCTCTTTTGAAGAGCTGCAGCGCATCACTCCGGTGCCACTGACCTTTCAACAACTGGCGGAAAGCGCGTAAGGAACCTATGATGAATCAGGCATTTATCTGTGATGCGGTGCGTACACCCTTTGGCCGTTTCGGCGGTGCCCTGGCGACGATGCGCGCTGACGACCTGGCGGCGCTGCCGCTGAAAGCGCTGCTGGCGCGGAACCCGGGACTGGATCCCTCGCGCATTGACGATGTGATCTTTGGCTGCGCCAACCAGGCCGGGGAAGATAACCGCAACGTGGCGCGAATGGCGCTGCTGCTGGCCGGCCTGCCGGAGAGCGTGCCCGGGAGCACCATCAACCGCCTGTGCGGTTCCAGCCTTGACGCGATCGGCGTCGCGGCGCGGGCGATTAAAAGCGGGGAGACGCAGCTGATGATCGCCGGCGGGGTGGAGAGCATGTCCCGCGCGCCGTTTGTGATGGGGAAAGCGGAGAGCGCCTTTAGCCGCAGTATGCAGATGGAGGATACCACCATCGGCTGGCGCTTTATTAACCCGCAGATGAAAGCCCTGTACGGCGTGCATTCCATGCCGGAGACGGCGGAAAACGTCGCCGATGAGTTTGCTATCTCCCGTGCCGATCAGGACGCGTTCGCCTTACGCAGTCAGTTGCGTACCGCCGCGGCGCAAGAGGCGGGGCGTTTCGCCGATGAGCTGATCGCCGTCCAGGTGCCGCAGCGCAAAGGCGAGCCGCTGCTGTTTAGCCGCGATGAGCACCCGCGCAGCACCTCGCTGGAGGCGCTGGCTAAACTGCGCGGCGTGGTGCGCGCCGACGGCAGCGTTACCGCCGGTAACGCCTCCGGGGTTAACGACGGCGCCTGCGCGCTGCTGCTGGCCAGCGAGACGGCGCTGTCGGCCAACGATCTTCAGCCGCTGGCCCGGGTGGTCGGCGTGGCGACGGCGGGCGTGGCGCCGCGGATCATGGGTTTTGGCCCGGCGCCGGCGGTGCGCAAGGTGCTGGCGCAGACCGGCCTGACATTAGGCCAGATGGATGTCATTGAGCTGAATGAAGCCTTCGCCGCGCAGGCGCTGGCGGTGACCCGTGATTTGGGCTTACCGGACGATGCCGCCCACGTGAACCCTAACGGCGGGGCGATTGCGCTGGGCCACCCGCTCGGCGCCTCCGGCGGCCGGCTGGCGATGACCGCAGCTTATCAGCTGAAACGGACCGGCAGCCGCTACGCCCTGTGCACCATGTGCATCGGCGTCGGACAGGGGATCGCCCTGATTATTGAACGTGTTTAAGGAGCCAGAATGAGTTTGTTGACCCCGATGCTGCGCAGCAGTCCGCTAACCGACTGGTTCAGCGACGCGCAGCGGGTGCAGGGCATGCTGGATTTTGAAGCGGCGCTGGCGCAAGCGCAGGCCGCCTGCGGGATGGTGCCGCCGGAAGCGGTCGGGCCAATTGTCGCGGCCTGCCGCCACGAGGCCATCGATTTTGCCGCGCTGGGCGAGGCGGCGGTGGGAGCCGGTAATCTGGCCATCCCGCTGGTGAAACAGCTGACGGCGAAGGTAAAAGCGCAAGATCCTGAGGCTGCGCGCTACGTTCACTGGGGCGCTACCAGCCAGGACGCCATCGACACCGGACTGGTGCTCCAGCTGCGCGGGGCGCTGGATGCCGCTGAGACTCTGCTTGAGCAGCTGTTGGCGGCCCTGGCTCTCCAGGCGGATCGTTATCGCGATACCGTGATGCCGGGCCGGACCTGGATGCAGCACGCGCTGCCGGTGACCTTTGGCCTGAAGCTGGCGGGCACCCTCGACGCGCTCCTGCGCTGGCAGCAGCGGCTGCGCGAGATGCGTCCGCGGCTGCTGGCGCTGCAGTTTGGCGGCGCCGCGGGCACTCTGGACGCGCTAAAAGAGAAAGGGCCGGCGGTTGGCCTGGCGCTGGCGCAGATCCTCGGGCTGTCGCTGCCGGATACTCCGTGGCACAGCCAGCGCGATCGGCTGCTGGAGGCGGGCGCCTGGTTCGCCGGCGTCTGCGGCACGCTGGGTAAATTCGCTAACGACTTTTCCCTGCTGATGCAGACCGAAGTGGCTGAGGTGGGCGAGCCGGTGGCGGAAGGTCGCGGCGGTTCGTCGACGATGCCGCATAAGCGCAATCCGGTGGCCTGCGCGGCGATCCTGACCGCCGCCCAGCGTACGCCGGGGCTGATGGCGACGCTCTACGCCAGCCAACTCCAGCAGCATGAGCGGGCGCTGGGCGGCTGGCAGGCGGAGTGGGAGACCCTGCCGGAGCTAATTACCCTGGTGGGCGGGGCGTTGGCGCAAAGCGAGGCGCTGGTGCGCGACATGCAGGTTTTCCCGCAGAAAATGCGCGCCGATCTCGATATCACCCATGGGCTGATTATGGCTGAGGCGGTGACTCTGGCGCTGGCGGAATTCATCGGCAAAGCCGAGGCGCATCATCATATCGAGGCGCTGTGCCGCCAGGCGCTGGACCGTCACTGCCCGCTGGTCGATCTGCTCGCGGCTGACCCACAGGTCAGTCAGTATCTCTCTCGTGAACGCTTAACCACGCTGCTGGACCCGGCAACGGCGACCGGCAGCGCCGAACGCTTTGTGCGCCAGGTGCTGGCGCGTTATCAGGAGCAACGTGATGAATCTTGATTATCAACTCGACGGGCCGGATGGCGCGCCGGTTATCGTCCTCTCCAACTCACTGGGCACCACCCGGGCGATGTGGCAGCCGCAGATCGAGGCGTTAACCGCCCATTTCCGGGTGCTGCGCTACGACACGCACGGCCACGGTAAAACGACGAAAAATGGCAAAGTGACCCTCGCCCAGTTGGGTGAGGATGTGATTGCGCTGCTCGATCACTTGAATATCGACCGCGCCTGGTTCTGCGGGATCTCGATGGGCGGTTTGACCGGCCTGTGGCTGGGACGCTTTGCGCCGGAGCGTTTTCATGGTCTGGCGGTCGCCAACACCGCGGCGCGCATTGGCGATCAGGCTAGCTGGCTGTCGCGGGCGCGGGCCGTACGTCAGGAGGGGATGGCGGTGGTGGCCGCCGGAGCGGCAGACCGCTGGTTCACCCACGCGTTTCGCCAGAAGGCGCCGGAGGTGGTCGAGGCGCTTTGTCACCAGCTGACCCATACCGATGCTGAAGGCTATGCCGCCTGCTGTGAGGCGCTGGCCGCCGCCGACCTGCGGGGCGAAGTGGGGCAGATCCCGCTGCCGACGCTAATCATCGCCGGGGAAAGTGACCCTGTCACCACGGTCGGTGACGCTCATTTCCTGCAGCAGCAGATCCCCGCCTCCGAGGTGGTGGTTCTGGCAGCATCGCATCTGTCTAACATTGAGGCGCCGAAAAGCTTTACTTCGGCGCTGCTGAGCTTTTTCCAGGGGGAACGCCATGGATGATAAACAGCGCTATCAGGACGGGATGGCGGTACGGCGCAAAGTATTGGGCGACGCCCACGTCGACCGTACGCTGCAGCATCTGACGCCGTTGAATGATGAGTTTCAGGACTTTATTACCCGCTATGCCTGGGGCGAGACCTGGACGCGTCCGGGGCTCGATCACCATACCCGCAGCATGATCACTATTGCCATGCTGATCGCTCTCAATCGCGAGGCGGAGCTGAAGATGCATCTGCGCGCGTCGTTTAACAACGGGGTGACCCGCGATGAACTAAAAGAGCTGATCATGCACTCTGCGCTGTACTGCGGGCTGCCGGCGGCCAATGCCACGATGCATCTGGCGCAGCAGGTGTTTGACGACATCGACGCCGCGCAGGGGTGAGTCGGCGTCCGAGTAGGATTGCCCGGCAGTCGTTGTAGGCCGGGTAAGGCGCAGCCGCCACCCGGCGAAATGGCGGCACAACCCGAAATGTCCCTGTTCGCACTATGTTTGGCAGGACCACAACGTTTGGCAGGGCTACAACTTCTATGTTAATTCCGGGCAGATTGCGCTCCCGGTTGATCTTCTGCGTTATGTCTCGTATGGCGCAGGGAGCGCACAGGGGGCGGCCAGTCGCCGCCGCCCCCTGTACCCCCGGGCTCCGGCCAGCAAAATCGCCACTGCGTGGTACCTTCGACTTATCCCTGCAGGCTGCGGGCCGGGCCGAGGCAGCGTCCCTGCAAAACACGGCCCTCAGCCCGCATCCATGCGGGCTGCCCCGGCCTTCCGGGAACGTCTCAGCGATTTTGAGGCCGCCAGCACCGGCAGTTTCAGTCGCGCAAGTGGGTAAATGAGTGACAGGCCTCACGAACCCCTGGCCGGGTAAGGCGCAGCCGCCACCCGGCGAAATGGCGGCACAACCGGAAATGTCCCTGTTCGCACTATGTTTGGCAGGACCACAACGTTTGGCAGGGCTACAACTTCTATGTTAATTCCGGGCAGATTGCGCTCCCGGTTGATCTTCTGCGTTATGTCTCGTATGGCGCAGGGAGCGCACAGGGGGCGGCCAGTCGCCGCCTCCCCCTGTACCCCCGGGCTCCGGCCAGCAAAATCGCCACTGCGCGGTACCTTCGACTTATCCCTGCAGGCTGCGGGTCGGGCCGAGGCTGCGTCCCTGCAAAACACGGCCCTCAGCCCGCATCCATGCGGGCTGCCCCGGCCTTCCGGGAACGTCTCAGCGATTTTGAGGCCGCCAGCACCGGCAGTTTCAGTCGCGCAAATGGGTAAATGAGTGACAGGCCTCACGAACCCCTGGCCGGGTAAGGCGCAGCCGCCACCCAGCGGAAATGCCGCTACGTTAACCCTTATTTCTCAGGCTCCTGCGGCGCGACGGCCGGGGCGGCGTACCAGGCTTCCTGCGGCACCACTACCGCCGCCTTTGGCTGCATCACGAAGTTCGGCGACATAATCTGCACGCCGAATTCGTTAAACACATCAATAATGCTGCTATGCAATGCGTTGCGGCCATCCGGCAGCTTGGTTGTGGGGAGTAAGCGCACCTGCAGCTCATACGAGGTGTACCAGTCAAGCAATCCCAGCTTACGCACCACCGGCGCAATTTGCTGATCGATCCCCGGGGTGCGTCTCGCCGCCAGCTCCAGCAGCGCATGGACCTGACGCCACGGCGTATCGTAGCCGATGGTGACGCTGGTGGTGAGGTTGACTCCACCGTCGGCGCTTTCGGCGCTGAGATTAATAATTTTCCCGCTCACCACCACCGCGTTCGGGACGGTAACGATGTAATTTTCGCGGGTGAGAATTTTGGTCGCCAGCACGCCAATCTCGCTGACCTGACCCTCATTATCGGCGAGGCGGATCCAGTCGCCTTTGCGCAGCGCCCGAGAGTAGATCAGCACCAGGCCGCTCATCGCATGGGTCATCACTCCGGTTGACCCGAGGGTGAGCATCAGGCCGAAGAACACGCTAATGCCTTTGAAGGCGAGAGAGTTGGCGCCGGGAAGGAACGGGTAGGCGGCGGAGAGGGCAAACAACCAGATGACCACCGAGATAAGCCGACGGGTGGCGCTAACGGTCTCCGGATGAATGCCGGGAACCTGAATGCGGCCGGCGGCGACCTGGTCGAGAACCACCTTCACCAGGCGAATGATAAGCCAGGTGAGAAGGAAAATAAGCACCACGATCATCAGCCCCGGCAGGGAGGCGACAATCGACAGAGAGAGGTCGCGGATCACCCCCAGCGACCAGTCGCCCAGCGATTCGCTCCACACCCGCGTCCAGGGAAACAGGCTGAAGGCCCAGCTCAGCCAGAGATAACAGGCCAGCATGCCGAGAAGGATGACCAGCACAGCATAGAGTCGAACTTCAATATTGCCGAGATAGCGCCGCCAGTGCTGCGGTATGGCGCTACGTTTTTCGAGGATCCGCAGCAGGAAAAAGCGTCGCACCCGCCGCCAGGCGCGGAAGGCGCCGTAGTAAAACAGCGCCAGCAGCAGCGCCCCGGCCAGGGCTTTACCGGCGGAGATGAACAGATAGCGGTTGTTGAACTGTTCCTGGAGGCTGGTGCGCTGGGCTTCCATACGCGCCAGCACCCGCTGGGCTGCCTGGTCGAGGGTTAAATCATCGCCCTCGTCGAGATCCGCCTGGCTCAGCAGCAGCACCGGTTTGCCGTTCATCAGAAACAGTCTGCCTGGCTGACCATAGCGGATAACCGGCACGACCCGCAGCGGCTGGCGAATATCATCTTCGGTGAAGGCGCGCAGGGCGCTGCGGGTACGCAAAACGCGCTCTTCGGGCGTGGTCTGGCCAAAGGTGGCCTGCAACATGACGACAGGTTGGTGAAAAATCGTGACCGTGCGTGCCTGCTCGCGCGCGGTTGGCTGCTGTCGCGGTTCGGCGGCCAGCGCCGGCTGGAGCACCAGCAGCGCCAGCGCCCAGAGGATAACGATGCTCATCCTGTTCATTGAGGCACCTGAGATAACAATTATTGTTATTTTTCAGCAAAAAACGGAGGGCTTGTAGTTGAGCATAGCCTGGTGCGAAGTGAATTCAAGCTGGGGAAATGCGGACATAAAAAAAGCCGTCGCCCAAACGGCGACGGCCTGATATCAGCGTCAGAGGATAGCGTTAGCCGTGCTGTTTACAGCCCGCGCACTGCTTATTCTGGATCTGCTGGAAGAAGTCGTTGCCTTTATCATCGACGAGGATAAACGCCGGAAAATCTTCCACTTCGATTTTCCAGATAGCTTCCATCCCCAGTTCCGGATAGGCCACGCACTCGAGGCTCTTGATACTCTGCTGAGCGAGCACTGCCGCCGGGCCGCCGATGCTTCCAAGGTAGAAGCCGCCGTGTTTATGGCAGGCATCGGTCACCTGCTGGCTGCGGTTGCCTTTCGCCAGCATCACCATGCTCGCGCCGTGGGACTGCAGCAGATCAACGTAAGAGTCCATGCGGCCGGCAGTGGTTGGGCCGAGGGAGCCGGAAGCGTAACCGGCTGGCGTTTTTGCCGGGCCCGCGTAGTAGATCGGGTGATCTTTGACGTACTGCGGCAGCGCCTCGCCGTTGTCGATAAGTTCCTTCAGCTTGGCGTGGGCGATGTCGCGGGCCACGATAATGGTGCCGTTAAGGCTCAGGCGGGTGGAGACCGGATGTGCCGACAGCTGCGCCAGGATCTCGCTCATCGGCTGATTCAGGTTGATGCTTACCACTTCGCCTTCGCCGGCCTGACGCAGATGTTCAGGAATATATTTTCCCGGATTGCTCTCCAGCTTCTCGATCCAGATACCGTCGCGGTTGATTTTCGCCTTGATGTTGCGGTCGGCGGAGCAGGAGACGCCCATGCCGATCGGGCAGGAGGCGCCGTGGCGCGGCAGACGGATCACCCGGATATCGTGGGCGAAGTATTTCCCGCCGAACTGCGCGCCGAGGCCGAGGTTCTGCGCTTCCTGCAGCAACTCCTGCTCCAGCTGCACGTCGCGGAACGCCTGACCGTGTTCGTTACCTTCGGTCGGCAGACCGTCGTAATAGCGGGTCGAGGCCAGTTTGACGGTCTTCAGCGTCGCTTCCGCTGAGGTGCCGCCGATCACAAACGCGATGTGGTACGGCGGGCAGGCGGCGGTGCCTAGAGTGCGCATCTTCTCAACGAGGTAGTTTTTCAGCTTCGCCGGGGTGATCAGGGCCTTGGTTTCCTGGTACAGATAGGTTTTGTTGGCGGAACCGCCGCCTTTCGCCATGCACAGGAACTTATATTCTTCACCGTCGACGCTATAGAGATCGATCTGCGCCGGCAGGTTGGTGCCGGTGTTAACCTCTTTATACATATCCAGCGGCGCGTTCTGTGAGTAGCGCAGGTTATCTTCGGTATAGGTGTTGTAAACGCCCTGCGCCAGAGCGGCTTCATCGCCGCCGCCGGTCCAGACGCGCTGGCCTTTTTTCCCCATGATAATCGCGGTGCCGGTATCCTGGCAGGTCGGCAGCACGCCCTTGGCGGCAATTTCCGAGTTGCGCAGGAACTGCAGGGCGACATATTTATCGTTATCGCTGGCTTCCGGGTCGAGCAAAATCGAGGCGACCTGTTGCTGATGGGAGACGCGCAGCATAAAGGCGGCGTCGTGGAAGGCCTGCTGAGCGAGCAGGGTCAGCGCCTGCGGCTCTACTTTCAGGACCTGCTGGCCGTCAAATTCGGCGACGGAGACGTGCTCTTTGCTGAGCAGATAGTATTCCGTATCGTCGTGCGCCAGCGGAAACGGATCCTGATAAACAAACGGTTTAGTCGACATAGTCACTTACTCCATAAAGATAAAAACCGCCGGGGTAGTCCCGGCGGTTATGAATCAGAACATCATGGACATCCACGGATAGCCAATCAGCAGCAGGGCGGCCAGGAAGATGGCGCCAAAGATGGTGCCGAGGCGCCAGTAATCTTTGGTCGGCAGGTAGCCGCTGCCGTAGTAGATTGGGCTTGGGCCAGTACCGTACGGGGTGATGATCCCCATCACGCCTAGCGAGGTGACCATCAGCAGGACAAACACTTCCATATTCATTCCAGGGATAGTCGAGGCAATGGTCAGCATGGCCGGCAGCAGCGCGGTGGTGTGCGCGGTGGTGCTGGCAAACAGATAGTGCAGCAGGTAGAACGCCAGCAGCAGGACGATGGTCGCCATCCCCGGGGAGATGCCGCTCATCAGCGCGCCGCCCTCTTTACCCAGCCAGGCGATAAAGCCGGTGGAGGAGAGGCCGTCGGCCAGTGCCACCAGGGTGGCGAACCAGACAAAGGTGTTCCATGCCGCTTTGTTGTTGGTGATATCGCTCCAGGAGAGCACGCCGGTCCACAGCATCAGCACGATAACCAGCAGGGCAGCCAGCGCCGGTTCGATCCAGTCGGCGGCGAAGATCCACATCATCAGCGCGAAGCAGACGAATACCAGCAGCAGAATTTCATTGCGCGACAGTTTGCCCAGTTTTTCCAGTTCACGCGCGGCCCACAGCGGCACTTCGTTATTGACTTTCACTTCCGGCGGGTAGAACCAGTAGGCCAGCAGCGGCATGGCCAGAATCAGCAGGATACCCAGCGGCAGGAAGGCGATGAACCAGGTGCCCCAGGAGATATTGATGCCAACAATGCTTTTGACCAGCGCCAGGGCCAGCAGGTTCGGGGCCAGAGCCGACAGGAACATCGAGCTGGTAATACAGGCGGCGGTGATCGCTACCCACATCAGATAGGAACCGATTTTACGTGCGCTCGGATCGTTTGGCTTTGAACCGTACAGCGGCGGCAGGTTAGCGATAATCGGGTAGATAGTCCCCCCGCTGCGTGCGGTGTTAGACGGCGTAAACGGCGCCAGCAGCAGATCCGCGAAGGTGATGGCGTAGCCGAGCGTCAGGCTGCGACGGCCAAGATATTTCACCAGAATCAGCGCCAGGCGGCGGCCGAACTGCGTTTTATCGTAGCCGGCGGCGAACATGAACGCGCCGAAGATAAGCCACACGGTGGAGTTGCCGAAGCCGCTCACCGCCCACTTAAAGGAGGCGCCAGCCATTTTGAAGCCTGGCGCGGCCATCTGATCCGGGCTGAACAGCAGCCACTGGCTGCACAAGGCAATAACTACCACGCCGGTGATACCGATAACGGCGCCGGGCAGCGGTTCAAAAATCAACCCGACGATCACCCCGACAAAAATAGCGAAGTAGTGCCAGGCGTACGGCGGCAGGCCTTCGGGGACCGGGACGAACAATAACAGCACGGCAACGATAATCGGCAGCGCCATCATCAGGAGAGGTTTTTTATTCGCAGTCGTTGGCTTGACTGCACCGGCAGGCGGTATGGTTGTCTTTTTCTCTTTCATAATGAGTATCTGCAAGTTGTTGAAAATAACGTTTACGCCAGCGTCTTGCTCAGTGGTTTCTTTAATTGCAAAAGTTACTTTAGTTTTTATTTTGCGTTTCTGAGTATCGACAGGGCGCTTATTTAACGCGTTTTATGAGGCGTTAAATTAAATTTGTTGGTTATTTATATATTGCGCTTTCAATGGCCATTGCAATTGATCAAGATCAAGAAAAGCCGGTGATTTCACTATTTTTTTATTATCAGTATAACCCTATATGATGAGGTGTTATTTTGGCGAAAATATCGATAGATGTTAAAAGAAAAATGAACAATAAATGCTGGAATTATTTTCTGTTTTAGTATCTTTATGATTTTATTGTATTTTTTGTTGTTTCCTTGTCATTGTTTATGTTAACAAAAGTATCCTAATTGTTATCACGCATTTGTATTATGTAAATGCTATTTATTATTTTAATAATACAATAGAGGTAGCGATGTTATTGCTGGGGTTAAATAGTTTTATAACTAACGTAATTGGTTTAGTAATTAAAAAAGGCGCTATATTATTGGCATGACAACAGGAATTAAAAAACCAAAACCATTAATGATTCCGTCACCCCATTCTGAGCTTTTAATATTTTAAAATCTGGAGCGTAACTTATGACCAGTAACGAACGTATTTTGCAGCCATTTACTTTACCAAATGGTACCGAGCTGAAAAACCGTTTGCTCATGGCGCCAATGACCACCTGCACCGGTTATTTCGATGGTACCGTCACCAGCGAGCTGGTGGAGTACTACCGCGCGCGCGCCGGAAGCATCGGTACCATTATTGTCGAGTGCTGCTTTATTGATGACTACGGTCTGGCCTTCCCGGGAGCGATCGGCATCGATAATGATGAAAAAATTGCCGGCCTGGCGAAAATCGCTGAGGCGATCAAAGCCGAAGGTTCAAAAGCGATTCTGCAGATCTACCACGGCGGCCGTATGGTCGACCCGCAGCTGATCGGGGGGCGCCAGCCGGTGGCGCCGAGCGCTATTGCCGCGCCGCGTGAGGGCGCCGCCATGCCGCGGGCGCTGAGCGGAGAAGAAGTGGAAGGGATGATCGCCAAGTTTGGCGACGGCGTTCGTCGCGCCATTCTCGCCGGTTTCGACGGGGTCGAAATTCACGGCGCCAACACCTATCTCATTCAGCAGTTCTATTCGCCGAACTCCAACCAGCGCGATGACGAGTGGGGCGGTAGCCGCGACAACCGCGCCCGTTTCCCACTGGCGGTGCTGGATATTACCCACAAAATGGCCCGCCAGTATGCTGACGATGCCTTTATCATCGGCTATCGCTTCTCGCCGGAGGAGATGGAGGTCCCGGGGATCCGCTTTGACGACACCATGTATCTGCTGGAAAAGCTGGCCGCCCGCGGTGTCGACTATCTGCACTTCTCGGTGGGTGCCACCCTGCGTCCGTCTATCGTCGATACCAGCGATGCGACGCCGCTGATCGAGAAATACTGCGCGATGCGCTCTGACACCCTCGCCCAGGTGCCGGTGATGGGCGTCGGCGGGGTGGTGAACGCCGCTGATGCCGAGCAGGGCCTCGATCATGGTTATGACCTGATCGCCGTGGGCCGCGCCTGCATCGCCTATCCGGACTGGGCGTCACGTATCGCCGCCGGCGAAGAGCTGGAGCTGTTTATCGACAGCACCCAGCGTGAAGCGCTGCACATTCCGGAACCGCTATGGCGTTTCTCGCTGGTGGAAGCGATGATCCGCGACATGAGCATGGGCGACGCCAAATTTAAACCGGGGACGTTTGTTGAGACCGTCCACGATGACGCCAATGAGCTGGTGATCAACGTCAGCCTCGAAAATGACCATATTGCCGATATCGAACTGGCGGCGAGCCCGGTCCAGACCGTGGAATTCACCACCAGCTTCGAAGAGATCCGCGAACGTATTCTCACCGCCAATACCCCGCACGTCGATGCCATTTCCGGGGCCACCAGCCAGAGCGAGGCGGTGAAAAAAGCGGTCGCCAAAGCGATGCTGAAATCGAGTAAAGCGCTGGCGGCGGAAGAGGGCGGCAATGACGTCGCGCCGAAAAGCTATGATGTGGTGGTAGTCGGCAGCGGCGGCGCCGGTCTGGCGGCAGCCATTCAGGCCCACGACGAAGGGGCCAGCGTGCTGATCGTTGAAAAAATGCCAACCATCGGCGGGAACACCATCAAGGCTTCCGCCGGGATGAACGCCGCGGAAACCCGCTTCCAGCGCGTGAAAGGTATCGAAGACAGTAAGGAGTTGTTCTATCAGGAAACCCTGAAGGGCGGCCACAACAAAAACAACCCGCAGCTGCTGCGCCGTTTCGTTGAAAACGCGCCGCAAGCCATTGAGTGGCTGGCGGACCGGGGCATTATGCTCAACGACATTACCACCACCGGTGGGATGAGCATTGACCGTACCCACCGTCCGCGCGACGGGTCAGCGGTTGGCGGCTATCTGATTAGCGGCCTGGTGCGCAACATCACCAAACGCGGTATTGACGTCCTGCTGGATACCTCGGTGGAAGAGATCCTGATGCGCGGGGATGAGGTTAGCGGTGTACGTCTGATCAACGACGAAAAAGAGGTCATTGAAGTACAGACCAAAAGCATCGTAGTGGCCACCGGCGGCTTCAGCGCTAACAGCGCGATGGTCGTGAAGTATCGTCCTGACCTTGAAGGCTTCGTCACCACTAACCACAAAGGGGCTACCGGGAGCGGTATCGCGTTGCTGGAACGCATCGGCGCCGGCACCGTGGACATGGGCGAAATTCAGATTCACCCGACCGTCGAGCAGCAGACCTCGTATCTGATTTCCGAATCGATTCGCGGCGGCGGCGCTATTCTCGTAAACCAGCAGGGGAACCGCTTCTTCAACGAGATGGAGACCCGCGATAAAGTCTCGGCGGCGATTATCGCTCTGCCGGAACACTATGCTTACATCGTCTTCGACGAGCATGTGCGGGCGAAAAACAAAGCTGCCGACGAGTACATCGCCAAAGGCTTCGTCACCAGCGCCAGCTCACCGCGGGAACTGGCGGAGAAACTGGGGATGGATTACCATGCCTTCCTCGCCACCCTCGAGTGCTATAACGGGGCGGTGGAAAAACAGCATGATGAACAGTTTGGCCGGACCACCGCGCTACGCGCGCCGATTAACGAAGGCCCGTTCCACGCCATTCGCATCGCCCCCGGCGTGCACCACACCATGGGCGGCGTGACCATTAATACCGATGGCGAAGTGCTGAATGTGGCGCAGCAGCCGATTCGCGGCGCCTACGCCGCCGGTGAAGTGGTGGGCGGGATCCACGGCGGCAACCGTATCGGCGGTAACGCGGTGGCGGATACCATCATCTTCGGTACCCTCGCGGGCCATCAGGCGGCGAAACGTGCCAGAGGATAACCTGTAACCTTGATCCTGCCGGGTTGGCGCTTTCGCCGCCCGGCTTGCCCCTTCTAAGGAGAGCCCGATGTCCGATAACCGCGTCTATAGCTACTCCGCCGTGTTGATGGGCTCGCCCATCCTGCTCAAACTCTGTTCCCACGATGAGGCGATGGCCTCCCGCGTTTTCCAGCTTATCAAGCGCTACGAAGACCTGCTTACCGTTAACCGCGCCGAGTCGCAGGTGATGGATATCAACCATGCCGCCGGGCGTCATCCGGTCACCGTCAGCCGACCGGTCTTTCAGCTGATCCAGTGCGCCAAAGCCGCCAGCATGGTGCGCGACAGCGCCTTTAACCTCGCCATCGGCCCGCTGGTGAAGCTGTGGCGAATTGGTTTTCACGGGCACAGCGTGCCTGACGCGGCTGATATCAGAGCCCGACTGGCGCTGACCCGCCCACAGGAGGTGATCCTCGATGAGGCAACCTGCAGCGTGTTTCTCCAACAGCCGGGGATGGAGCTGGATCTCGGGGCGATCGCCAAAGGTTATATCGCTGACCGCGTGCGCGATTATCTCCGTCAGCAGCAGGTGGAGAAGGCGCTGATCAACCTCGGCGGCAATGTGCATACCCTCGGCGAATGGGCCATTGGCCTGAAAAAACCATTTGCCGACGCGCAGGCGCTGATCGGTTCCCTGACGGTCAACGGGCAATCGGTAGTCACCTCCGGGACCTACGAGCGCTATTTCGAACAGGATGGCAAACGCTGGCACCATATTCTCGACCCGCGCAGCGGTTATCCGCTGGACAACGAACTCGACAGCGTGACGGTCATTTCCGCGGATTCTTTAGACGGCGACATCTGGACCACGCTGCTGTTCGGCCTCGGCGTGGAGAAGGGCTGCGCAGCGCTGCGTCAGCGGCAGGATATCGACGCGATTTTCGTTACCAAAAATCGCGACATTATTCTCTCATCGCCGCAGCGGCTGCGTTTTGCGCCGCTGGACAGCGGCTATCGGGTTATTGACTGTACTGCTTAAGCAAACTGTACTGTTCGGCGACCAGGCGGTAGCGATAGACCGGCCGCCCGGTAGCGCCGTAGTGGATAGTGGTATAGAGAATATTGATCTGCGCCAGCCAAATCAGATATTTGCGGCAGGAAACGCGGGAGATATTCACCGCCGCCGCCAGCTCATCGGTAGAGAATTCGACATCCGGATGGGCGTCAATCCACTGGCAGAGTGTGCGCAGCGTTTGCGCGGTTAACCCTTTAGGCAGCTTGCGCGCGTCGCTGGCCTCCGGCGCGCCGCCGTGCAGCAGGCGGTCGACATCGGCCTGTTCGTAATAGGGCTGGCCGGTTATTAGCTTGCGCTTCTCCCGCCAGGTGGTGAGCGCCTCTTCAAAGCGCGGAAACTGGAAGGGTTTAATCAGGTAATCGACCACCCCGTAATGCATCGCGGTCTGTACCGTGGCGGCATCCGCCGCCGAGGTAATCATGATAACGTCGATGGCGCGCCCCGACTCGCGGATGGTCGGCAGGAGATCGAGCCCGCTGTCCTGCTGCATGTAGACATCCAGCAGCACCAGATCGATCTCCTGCTGCGGATCGATAATCATCTCCTGGGCCTGACTGAGCGTCGAAGCGCTCCCGCTGCAACGAAAGCCGGGAACCCTTGCCACGTACAGGCGATTCAGTTCGGCCACCATGGCATCATCGTCAACAATTAAAACATTTATCACGCAGGTTTCCTTTTACTATCCCAGGGGAGATGAACAAAAAATTGGGTAAATACGCCGGGTTCCGATTCGACGGCGAGGGTGCCGCCGAGCTCGCGCAACTGCTGGTTAGCAAGAAACAGCCCGACGCCGCGATTCTCGCCTTTGGTGGAGAAGCCTTTGTTAAAGATAGCGTCGATGTTGTTCTCCGGGATCCCCGGCCCATCGTCGCTCACTTCACCGCTTAGCCAGCCGTCCTGGTAGTGCAACAGCAGGCCGATCTCACCCTCCGCCTGACCGCTCATGGCGTCCAGCGCGTTCTCAATAAGGTTGCCCAGCACCGTCACCAGCACCGTGACCTGTTTCTCGTTCGGACAATCCGGCACCAGGCTCTCCTCCGCCAGCGTCAGGGTAAAGCCGCACTCCGTGGCGCGCTGAATTTTACTTATCAGGAAGCCGGCCACCACCGGGGATTTAATGCGATGTTGAATGTCGCCGATGTCCGACTGGTAGCGGTGGGCGGTCTGCAGCACGTATTCCTCGAGTTTGCCGTAGCTTTTCATATTCAGCAGACCGAGGATCACGTGCAGTTTATTCATAAACTCATGGGAGGTGGTGCGCAGGGCATCCACATAGCTCATCATGCCGTCCAGTCGCTGCAGCAATTGGCTGACCTCCGTTTTATCGCGGAAGGTACAGATGGCGCCGACCACCGCACCCTGGCTGCGAATGGGCACTGTATTGCCGATCAGCAGCAGACCATTGCACCCCAGTTCGCGGTCGTACATTGGCTCGCCGCTCTGCAGTACGGTCTGCAGATCGTCGAGCAGGGGGCTGTGAACGAGAGTCTTATCCGGGCCGGAAAAGAGGATCTCTTCCGCCGCGGGGTTGATGAGATTTACCTCGCCATGGGCATCGACCGCTACCACCCCCTCCTTGAGGGCGTGAAGCATGGCCTGACGCTGCTGAAACTGGGTGGATATTTCGTGCGGCTCCAGCCCCAGCAGCACGCGCTTCAGGCCGCGAACCAGGCTCCAGGTGCCCAGCGCGCAGACCAGCGCGCTGAACAGGATGGTCAGCAGCACGTCCCAACGGCTGTTGGCGATCTGTTCGTCCACTTTACTCAGTGAAATGCCGACCACCACCACGCCGATTTGCTGATGCCGTTCGTTGAACACCGGCGTAAACACCCGTAGCGCCGGGGCCAGCACCCCGTGGTTGATGGCGACATTCTCTTTTCCCTGCAGCGTCGGCTGAATATCGTGGCCGATGAACGGTTTGCCGATGATTGAGCTGTCCGGATGCGAATAGCGAATACCCTGCATATCGGTGACGATAGCGTACAACAGGTCGTTGCGGCGGGTAATGGCCTGCGCCAGCGGCTGAATGATCTGCTGCTGCGGGGGCGCCTCCAGTCCGCGCTTCACCTGCGGCATATCGGCCATGGTGCGCGCCACCGCCAGCGCGGTCTCTTTCAGACCGTCGCGGGTGGCGTTGCTGATCTGCATATACCACAAGGCATACACCAGCAGCAGCACGGCGCCGATGACGCTGCCGATCATCAAGGACACGGCGGTGCTCAGCTTTAACGGTAAGGCGCGTTGGCGAACGCGAGGCGGGTGCTCTGAAGCCTTCATGACGACCCCGGGTAGATTCAGTGAAAGATTATTATCGCCGATAGCGCGGCATACATAAAGCCGTGTAATCAAAGCAAAAGGCCGCTTTTGCTACGGCAGACTCCTCCTGCGCGCGGTACACTGCGGCTTTTCGCCACAGGCTTAAGGGAGACACTATGGAACTGGCTTCTCTGGTCCGGGATATCCTCCGGCAGCGGCACGTTGAACGTCTGGCGCAGCATCGTGAACAGGATAATGAAGCGGAAGCAGAGTGGGAGATCGCCCGCTGGCGGCATCGCAGCGGGGTGGTGATCCAGCGCCGCTATGAGCTCGAGATCGCGCAGCAGGATAGCGCATCCTGCCCGGAGTGCTGGATTGACTGGCAGGTTATCGACGCCGCCGGCCAGGAGATCAACCCGATGCGCAAACAGTTTTATAACCTTTGCCAGCAATCCTTCTGGCTGGCTATGCAGGCGGGTGGTGAAGATGAGACCTCAGACAGAATTGCTCAGATAACCGACAATCACCCGTAAACGCGCGTTGGGGACGGTAAACTGTGACCCCGACGGCGGTAAAGCGCAGAACATTCCACTTATAGTGGCGGCAGAGGTTAAATAGTCCTGATGAATATAAGGATATGCATCAGGCCGCTGATTTTGCCGAGATGCGCTTTTTCTGTCGTAAATGGAGGTTGTTATGAGCAGTTCGCTAACCGCGTCAATGCAGGCTCGTCGTCACCCGGAGACCACCCACATCGATCGCCTCGCCACCGCCGATATGCTGGCGATGCTGCATCAGGATGATAAGCAGATATCGGAGGCGGTCGGCGCCTGTCTGCCGGATATCGCCCGGCTGATTGATATCGCCACCGCGACGATAAGCCGGGGAGGGCGCCTGGTCATTATTGGCGCCGGCGCTTCGGGCCGGACGGCCATTGAGGCGGTCAGCGACTATTCGCCGGAAGGTAAACACGCGCTGGTGGGGCTGATTGCCGGTGGGCAGACGACGGCGATGGCCGAGCGGGAGACTGCGGCGAATAATTATGACCTGGGCGCCTTTGAGCTGCAGTCGCTGGACTTCAGCAATCGCGATATGCTGCTGGCGCTGACCGTCAGCGGCAAGACGCCATGGGTGTGGGGGGCGATGCGCCACGCCTGGTCGCTGGGTGCCCCGATAGCGGTCATCACCCAGCAGCCGACCAGCGAGGCGGCGCAGCTGGCGGATATCATTATTGCTCCGCAGACCGGGCCGGAGGCGGTGGCGGGGTTAGCCAATCCGAAGGCTCAGTTGGCCCAGAGGCAGATCGTCAATATGCTGACAACCGGACTCGCCATCCGTGACGGTCGGGTGTACAGCAATTTGCGGGTGGACGTGCAGGCTGACAATTCGCACTGGGCGGAGCGGCAGATAGCGATTGTGATGGCGGCCACCGATTGCACGCGCAGTGAAGCAAAGGCCGCCCTGGCCAGCTGTCATCAGCACTGCCGCACCGCGATCCTGATGCTGCTCAGCGGGCTTGACGCCTGGCACGCGCGGGAGCTGCTAACCAAACATCACGATCATCTGCGCCTCGCCCTGCGTGAAGCCCAGCGTAGCGCTGTCACTCCCGCCCAGTAATCCCTTCTCTGCCAGGTGCGCGATGAGCATGCGCGCCTGGACTTTTGTAATTAAAGAAATTCTTATCTTTTATTTTACCCGGCAATAGATATTGAATTTTCGACCTTATTTTTTTATCCGTCTTCGCTCTGTTTTTAAAATTGATTTTTTAAGTTAAATAACTGTTTGGTTTAAAATGTGAGAGTGTAAATGATATTTTAAAATAAAGTAAAAGTGCGTTAATATGCTGCCTCTTATGACCGTGTGCTACGTGATAATTCTATTATGCCTGCAATGAAAAAAACGATTATTTCCTTAACCGCATTAGCGATGTTCGTCAGCGCGGCGACGCATGCTGAAGCGGATACCTCGAAAAAAACCGACTTCCTGCTGATTGGCGGCGGGATCATGAGCGCCTCGCTCGGCACCTGGCTGCAGGCGCTGCAGCCGGACTGGGATCTGACCATGGTGGAGAAACTGGACGGCGTGGCGCTGGAGTCTTCCAACGGCTGGAATAATGCCGGTACTGGCCACTCGGCGAATATGGAGCTGAACTATACGCCGGAGCGGGCGGACGGGTCGATTGACATCAGCAAAGCGCTCGATATTAACGAGCAGTTTATGATTTCCCGTCAGTTCTGGTCGGCACAGGTGAAACGCGGTATTTTGCACGATCCGCACTCGTTTATTAATTCCACGCCGCATATGAGCTTCGTCTGGGGTGATAATGTGGATTATCTGCAGAAGCGTTATAACGCGCTGCAGCAGACCACCTTATTCCAGGGGATGAAATTCTCCACCGATCACGCGCAAATTAAACAGTGGGCGCCGCTGGTGATGGAAGGCCGCGATCCGCAGCAGAAAGTGGCCGCCACCTGGACGCCGGTGGGTACCGATGTCAACTACGGCGAAATCACTCGCCAGCTGATCGGCAGCCTGAAGAAAAATAACCACTTCACCCTGCAGACCTCCTCTGAGGTAACGGATTTCAAACGTAATGCCGACAACTCCTGGCACGTAACGATTAAGAATGTGCAGAGCGGAGAAGCGCAGACTATTGACGCCAAATACGTCTTTATCGGCGCCGGCGGCGGCGCGTTGAAGCTGCTGCAAAAAACCGGTATTCCGGAAGCGGACAACTATGCCGGCTTCCCGGTGGGCGGCTCGTTCCTGATGACCGAGAACCCGGCGGTCACTGCGCAGCACCTGGAGAAAGTGTATGGCCAGGCTTCAGTCGGCGCGCCGCCGATGTCGGTGCCGCACCTTGATGCACGTTACCTCGACGGTAAGCGCGTGGTGCTGTTCGGGCCATTCGCCACCTTCTCGACCAAGTTCCTGAAAAATGGTTCGTTCTTCGATCTGCTCAGCACTACCACCACCAATAACGTGCTGCCGATGACCCACGTCGGTCTCGACAACTTCGATCTGGTGAAATACCTGGTTAGCCAGGTGATGCTCAGCGATGATGACCGTTTCGCTGCGCTGAAAGAGTACTACCCGGACGCGCGTAAAGAAGACTGGAAACTGATCCAGGCCGGCCAGCGCGTACAGATCATCAAGAAAGACGCAGAGAAGGGCGGCGTGCTGAAGCTCGGTACCGAAGTGGTGGTCGATCAGCAGAAAACCATTTCCGCGCTGCTCGGCGCTTCGCCGGGGGCTTCCACCGCCGCGCCAATCACCCTGAACGTGCTCAAGCAGATGTTCCCGCAGCAGTTTAACTCGCCGGAGTGGCAGAGCCGCATTCACGCTATTGTGCCGAGCTACGGCCAGAAGCTGAACGGTAACGTGGCGCTGACCCAGCAGGTTTGGGATGACACCGCTGCGACCCTGCAGCTGACGAAACCGCCGGTGATCCAGATGCCAGCGGCTGCGCCTACCGCGACCGCCAAGCCGGCAGAGACGCCGCGCGAGGCCTCGCCGCAGCACGATATGGCGCTGTAAAAGCAAACTCGACAGTGAACAAAAGGGAAGACCATGGTCTTCCCTTTGCGACTGGCATCAGTTTGGATTTCGATAATTATTGAACTTCCTGGTTATTTTGTTAATTACCTGGGGGCAAGGTATTTTGATGCATGATGGCAACAGCACCTCATAAAATATCTTAAGAAGAATCTTCTGAATTCTTAATCCTAATCGTATAGGTTTTATCAAATTCTCCGCCTGTCGCGACATTTGTACCAAACAGTCCGCCAGATATTCGTATGGTGACGATCCCATGTTTTACGGGTACTCCCTGCACCCTGACACAATTATGCGCAGGAGAATCATTACAATAACTCAAAGTTAATCCGGTGTCGGATGGGGTTATTTCACCTACAAATCTTTCCTTCCCGTTTTCATCTAAAGCTGATACGGCGCCTCCCTTTATTATTATTTCGCTGGAATAAGCTTTTCCAACTGCTGCATCAGCAAGTGAGCTACCATATGGAGTAACGTCAGCATGTAAAACACAAGCTGTCAATAAAGAGGTAATACATACAACGCTCAATTTTTTCATAATCACTTCAATGGCTTGAAAACCATTCCCCCAAAGAATCTGTTGAGAAAAAAACGCACATCTTTTCCCTTTTTTATCCAGTAAGTTGAACGGCCCCAAGAAAATAATTTTAAATTAACATATCCATTATCGTCTTGTGTTACAGAACTATCCCATACAACCCAGTGTGTAGGTAACGTTGTGTTATTTGTACTGCCTTCGAGCAGTCCGTCATTTATTAATGTGACGACTTTAAAGCCTTGCGCTACATACCTATTTAAATCTCGGATTCCTTGGACACCAGCTTGAGTGATTCCTACATTACTAAAGACCATTTCATAACCTGCTTTTTCAAACCATTCCGCTAGTGTGGGCCACATGGTGATACCTGCCACTGGAGAATCGAGAGCATCGAAGCTCAGCGCTGCATTCTCTGAATCCCTCAGGCCAGCAAGCGTTATCCAGTCTAGTCCTAATATTCTTGGCTGCCCATCACTGGTAAAAAACATACCCGTTGGATGTCTACATCCCTCTCCTGGTGAGATTGTCAGTGTGCCTATTTTAGTTTTTCCATATCGCCACAGTTCCCTGGCGGCCTGGGCATATACATCAGGACGGTCTTGTTGCAGACAGTAAAAGAATGCAGCAGGGCCGCACACGCTCGCTCCGGACTGAGAAGGATATGAGAGATTATAGAATCTGTCCTGAATTTCTGATTCTATCTTCTTTTTTTTAAACGGATCTTGCGGTGAACCTATGGGATACTCTCGCGCAATAAATGGACGTTCAGGAATAGTAATTCTTATCTCCTTTGTTTCCCCACCCTCGCTTGCAGGCTTCATTGTGCCTTTTGTCTCAAAATAACAGAGGTTCTCTCGCTTTACCGAAGACCAGGCGTTGCCTGATGCAAAGGCTTCAAGTGTGTACATTTTAGTGAATGGAACGGGGGTCACACAGACCGTATGCAACATGGTTTTGCGGTAAAGATTCATTTCCATAATATAAATTGTCGAGAGTGACTCATCTACATTTCCTGTCATGTGAGTTTGTGTTTCATAAGTTCCAGAAAATGGCTGTTGCTTCACATCTATCAGGGAATATTTATTCCTGCGAGAGTCCATACGATAAATACACAGGTCATAAAGCAAAGAATCTGTTGGAACATTAGATCTTATTCGTGTACTAAGCTTGTAAACTGCCATCATTAATCCCTCAATGTTTAAGCGGCTATCCTTGCCGGCATCATACAACATTCATACCCAACCCACATCCCCGTTTTTGATGGTACTGTACAATGTCTGAAGCAGTCGTTTCCGGGAAAGGCTCAACCTCATTATTTTCGTTATTTACATAACCGCCTGTCCGGGACGAAAATTAAGGTCAACCTTATTAAAAGATTATCTTTAACTTGATTTTGAGCGGCCTGATAGTCTTCACCTTAGTCTCTATTGATATCTCCTTGCCAGTAATGCCGATGTTGGCCACGCAATTGTCGGCGAAGCCGATCTCATTATCACCGGATTTCTGATGGTTTTGCGTACGTACAGCTGGTATGGGCCCGATAAGCGACCGGCTGTCGTGTTTTACAGGCACTGGGCACCTGCTCCGTGTTAAGGCTGGTGCGGGCGAGAGCGCGCGTTTTTTTGCCTATATCTGCGTATCGTGAAAGTGATTACGCCGATTGCGGTCCGATGATCGGCGGACAACTGATAAAATTCACAAGATGATACGTGATTTTTTTGGTTGCTGGTGGCAGCGGTCGACAATAGTGGTCGCAATCAAAATAGTTTTCGTGGTTATTGTTATACTGGCTTGAATTTGTAAAAGAAAATTAAACCAGGAGTGTGGAAGGGCTATGAAAGACGATATTAACCAGGAGATCACCTTCCGCAAGCTGTCGGTCTTTATGATGTTTATGGCGAAAGGTAATATCGCCAGAACCGCCGAAGTGATGAAACTCAGCAGCGTCAGCGTTCACCGCGCGCTGCATACCCTGGAAGAGGGGGTGGGCTGCCCGCTGTTTGTCCACAAAGGGCGCAACCTGCTGCCGCTGCAGGCGGCGTGGACGCTGCTTGAATACTGCCAGGATGTGATAAGTCTGATGAACCGCGGGCTCGAGGCGACGCGCAAGGTTGCAGGCGTCGGTCAGGGGCGGTTGCGCATCGGTACCCTCTATTCTCTGACCCTGGAAACCGTTCCGCGCATCATTATGGGGATGAAGCTGCGTCGCCCGGAGCTGGAGCTGGACCTGACGATGGGTTCAAATCAGATGCTGCTGGATATGCTGGAAGACGATGCCCTCGATGCCATCCTGATCGCCACCAACGAAGGGGAGTTCAATAATACCGCTTTCGACGTGGTGCCGCTGTTTGAGGACGATATTTTTCTCGCCGCCCCGGCGACCGAACGGCTGGATGCCTCACGGCTCGCCGATCTGCGCGATTACGCCGACCGCAAGTTTGTTTCGCTGGCGGAGGGGTTCGCCACCTATGCCGGATTCCGGGAAGCATTCCACATCGCCGGCTTCGAGCCGGAGATCGTCACCCGGGTGAATGATATTTTCTCGATGATTAGCCTGGTGCAGGCTGGCGTCGGTTTTGCCCTGCTGCCGGGGCGGATGAAGAAAGTGTATGAGAAGGATGTACAGCTGCTAAAGCTGGCGGAACCCTACCAGATGCGCCAGCTGATCTCTATCGTCTATTCGCACCACCGCGAGCGCGATGCCGACCTGCTGGCGCTGGCGGCGGAAGGGCGCATGTACGCCCGCAGTCTTAATCGCTAAGCCGCTGCGCCAGATGGCGGGCGACGTCCATGCCGCTGCGCTCCAGCGCAATGGTCTCCCCGCGCCAGCCCGCCTGGCGGGTCAGGCAGGTGAGTACCCCGCCGGGGGGCATCTCAATGGCTAAGCGCGCATCGCGCTCATCGGCGGCGACCATCGCCTCCTGCCAGTGGACCGGGCGCGCCATGTTCATCGCCAGATCGTCGGCGATCCGCTGCGGATCCCACAGCACGCGCGCCGTCGAGCCGCTTAAATAGGCGCGCTGAGGGCGCGTTAAGGTGACGTCGGCAAAGGCTTTTGCCAGGGCTGCGGCAGGTTTATCCAACAGCGCGCAGTGCGACGGGACACTGACCGCCAGCCGCTGGACTTTACTGGCGCCAGCCCGCAGCGCCAGCTGCGCCACCTCGGCCATTGCCTCATCACGGCCCGCAATCACGAACTGCGTTTCGGCGTTCAGGTTGGCGAGATAAACCTCGTGGCCCTGCATCAGCGCCTCAACCCGCGGGCGGGTCAGGCCCATAATCGCCGTCAGTCCGTAACCTTCAGGATACGCCTGTTCCATTAAGTCCCCGCGCAGGGCCACCAGCCGCAACGCGCTGGCGAAATCGAGCGCGCCGGCAATCACCGCGGCCGGAAACGCGCCGATGGACAGGCCGCTGACCATCTGCGGATCCACGCCCTGACGCTGTAGCTCGCGCGCCCAGGCTACCCCGGCGATCAGCAGACAGAGCTGGACCGCACGGGTGTGTTGTAGCGCATCGGCGCTATCGAGGGTATCGACTTCATCCCCCAGCACGGCGCGCGCCTGGGTGAGGATCGCCTCGCGATCGGGGATCATCGCCAGCATGCCGGGACGCTGGCCGCCCTGACCGGGAAAGGTAAATAAAATCTTCATTATTCCTCCCTGTGCCACGGCGTCGCGGTTAAGCGCGCGCCGCGGGACGTTTTCAGCAGCGCGCGCCCGTCGCGCAGCCATTCATTAAGGGCGAAGGCGCCGTACGGCGTTTCGACCTGGGTATCAGCGCGGCATGGAAGTTGGGCCACCCGGGTCTGCCATTCCAGCAGCGCCTCGCGGTCCAGCGGCTGTGGCGCGCGGATCAGCAGATCCAGATCGCTGGCCGCATGCAGCACCGGGATCTCGGTTGCCAGCGCGTAGCCGGTACTGCCGGTGACGCCCCAGCCCCAGGGCCAGCGGTGTAAGGTGAGGGCGATAGCCCCCTGGACCGGCGGCTGCGAGACAAAAGGCGAATGGAGTAAGACCTCACGATCAACAAGCATCTCCGGGGTGACGCTGCGCACGATATTGCGCGCCTGTACCCAGCCGGCGGCGCGCTGCTCGCGCTTCATGCCCCGCACCCCAACCGGGACGCGGGCCTGGTCGTCAACGTCGCGCCTCACCACCACCGGCAGCGCGGCTCGCCACTGCTGAGCCACCCACGGCTCGGCAATATCTTCCAGGGCGCTGGCGTGGTTTAACCAAACTAGATCATGGGGACGCGGCGTGGCTGACATGGTTTACAGTCCTGAAGTCAAAGAGATAAACAGCGGTAGCGACAGGATACACAGAACCGAGCTCAACAGCAGCACGGCTTCAGCATCCGGAGACTGGACGCCGAAGCGGTTGCCGAAGACCACGCCGAAGAAGCCGGCGGCCAGGGCAATCATCAGGATCGCGGTAATGGCAATGGAACCGTGCAGCCCAAGTAACATCACCAGACCCCAGGCAATAAACGGCTGCACCAGCAGTTTCACGATGGTTGATGTAGCGATCAGCGCATTGAGCTGCAGTTTACGCGCCGACAGGATCACCCCGGTGAGGAACAGCGCGGCGGCGGTGGCGGCCAGGCCCAGCGGTTTGATCGACGCCAGCAGCAGGTCCGGCATTTTAATGCCGATCGCGGAAAGCACCACCCCAAGCAGCGGGCCCCAGACGATCGGTTTTTTCACCGAACGCCACATCAGCACCGGCAGCATCGCCAGCGTAGAACCGCTGTTTTCTCCCGCGGCGCGGGCTTTTTCACGTTCCAGAATCAGCAGGCAGAACGGGGTCATCAGCACCGAGCCGCAGGCGATAGAGACCGCTACCGACAGTGAGGTTGACGCGCCTTCACCCAGCACGCTGCCGAGGATCGGCAGACCCAGCGCGGCATAGTTTGGCAGGGCGACGGTGAGGGTCAGCACCGCGGCATCCTGCGGCGTGCGTTTGAACACGCTGGTGGCGAGGAAGTAGATCGCGGCATAGGTGATCCACATCGCGCCGGTCAACACCAGCACCAGCGGCGACTGGGCGACGATCCCGGCCCACGGCGTTTGTACCGTCGCGCTAAACAGCGTGGCGGGTAAGGCAAAATCCATTACAAAAATATTAAGCAGCGAGACGTTTTTGTTATCTACCATCCCGGCCTTACCGGCCCAGAAGCCCAGCAGCATAATGACGAAAATCGGGGCAAGAGCATGAATAATCACATAAGTCATAAATCACCTGTAAATAAGATAGAGTACTGGCGCGATTGTTATTTTTTCTAAAAGCCGTCCCTTCCCGGCGCGGTTATTACGCGCTCCGGGGGACGGCTTCCGGCAGGTTTTCTTCTACTACTTACGTACGAACGTCTTACCAGCTGGCGCGCATGCGATCGCGGACCAGCTGCGAGCTGCGGCGGTTTTCCGCGCCCAGGCGGCACTTCAGTGAGGCATCGGTGCGCGCGTCAGCGATGGCGTCGCGCAGCGTGTTGCTGACCAACGACAGATCGTGGTCGTCAGGGGCATCCGGATTATTAATATCCAGCAGGGCGGAGAGCAGGCCGAGCGTCGCATAGTTGCTGACGTCGTAGGCCATTGGCGGAATGGTAGCCGCCAGTTTCTCCAGCGCCTCTACGGTACGCAGCGTAATGCGCGCCGCCGACGCTTTACCCATCGCGTGGACCAGCACGCCGCTATCGTTAAAGGCGATCAGGCGGTTGGCCTGGTAGCCGTGGGCCAGAAACGCCCCGGACATCGCTTTGCCGACGATCAGGCCAATTACCGGGTGGCCGGCCAAACGGGCTTTGGCATAAGCGCCAGCCGCCCCGGCCAGCGCCTGGTGAATGCCGAAAGCTTCTTCGCGGCGGCCATAGGCCTGGCTTGGCACATCGATCACGGCGACGATCGGCCGTTTGACAGGCCGATCGGCGTCGGTGGCGATGGTTTCGTTGACCACTTTCGCCAGCGTCCAGCCTTCCAGCAGGCCGACTTCGCCGCCGGCGGCGCGCGGGTAGTGGTTGTTAGCATCCGGGACCACGGCGATAAAACGCACGTTTTCGCCATTAATCTGGCCGTCTGCCACCTGGACGGAAGGGCACAGGCCGCTCATCAGCGGCACGTCGGGCGCCAGTTTGTTCAGCCACAGCGCGGCGCGGTTTGGGAACTGACTCATTATTTATCCTCCCGGGCAAAAAGCTGTTTAATCTGCGCGGTATCCGCCTGCTGGCGGGTGTCGAACTGGCTCAAGCGACGCAGATAATCGTCATAGTTGTCGCTGCGGTGCTGTACCGGTACGCCTTTGGCGATCGCCTCATTCATTGCGGTTTTAACGGCGTTAACGCCATCGTTAACCAGCGCGTCGACCAGTCCGCTGGCGGCGCGAATTTCGCCGCCGGTCATGCTCCAGATAAACGGCCGGTTGCGGGAGTCGTACTCTTCAATGCCGGCTTCCTGCTCGATAACCTGCGGGCCGTTGAGGCCGAGACGGGCTTCACGAGTGACGATAAGGTAACTGCACAGCGCGGCGGCGATAGACATACCGCCAAAGCAGCCGACGGTGCCGGCGATGATGCCGACTACCGGCGTGTAGCGGCGCAGATCGACAATCGCCGCGTGAATATCAGCGATGGCGGCCAGACCGAGGTTGGCCTCCTGCAGACGTACGCCGCCGGTTTCGAGGCACAGCACCGCCTGCGTCGGGATACCGTTGCGGTTATCTTCCGCCGCCAGCTCCAGCGCGGCGGCCATTTTGGCGCCGGACACTTCGCCCATACTGCCTCCCTGGAAGGTGCCCTCGATGGCAATCACCACCGCAGGCTGGCCGTTGATCGTGCCTTTGGCGACCACCATACCGTCATCGGATTGCGGGACGATGCCCTGGGCGCCGAGCCACGGCGACATAATACCGTCAAACGGATCCAGCAGTTCGCGGTAGCTGCCGTCGTCCAGCAGGGCGTGGGCGCGTTCGCGAGCGCGCAGTTCGATAAAGCTGCGATCGTTACGCATGAGCGGCCTCCTCAAAAACCTGTTCAATACGAATACGGGCGACGCCCGGCGTGGCGCCGAAGTCGTGGATAATCAACTGCCCGGCGGGCAGGCCGTTGATCAGGTTCAACCTGTCGAACAGCGCCTGCCAGCGCGCCTGGCTGTTATCCACTGAGGTGGTGATCTGTACGTTGAGCGTGGCGCCCTGTGCGGCGGTATAAAGCACTTCCATATCGCCTGAACCTACGACTCCTGCCAATGCTTTGCCGCTGAGGGCGCGGTTGGCAGGAAATGACAATGTAATCTGTTCCATAACATCCTCTGAATGCGTTAGCCGGAAACCCGGTCGAGAAACAGGGTGGCGGCAAGGAGATCGGCCGCGCCACCCGGCGAGGCGTTTTGCGCCAGCATCTGCGCATCAAGGCGCGCCAGCGCGGCGCGACCGGCGACGCTGGCGCAACCGCCCGCCGCCAGAACCTCGCGGGCGCCTTGCTGCATGGCATGCAGCCCGTTCATGCCGGCGCGCGACAGCACGCAGGTATCGCTCAGCGAGGTCATGATGGCCATCAGCGCATCAAGGCGCGCCTGCTGCTCGCTGGCGCCTTTCGCCCGGCTCTGCTGCAGTTGCGGCAGCGCCAGGGTGGTAACATGCGGAAATCCGCGCTGCGCTTCCTCGCGTGCGCCCGGCACCTGCCAACGGCGGCTGGCGCGCAGCCCCTTACTAAAGCTTTTCGGCGCGAAACCGTCAGGCAGGCGGGCAAGGGCGGCGGCGGTCCCGGCGATCGCCTGTGATTGACCCTCTCCACCCAACATCGCCACCGCGCTGACCAGCAGTCCCAGCGCCCAAATGGCGCCGCGGTGGGTGTTAACGCCACCTGTCGCCATCATCATCTGCGCTTCACCTTCGCGACCGAGGCGGCCGACGGTTTCGCGCAGGGCGATATCCGCCGGACGCTGCCAGCTTTGCTGCGCCAGTGCGTGAAAGGTTGGCTGCAGGCTGCGGGCGGAGCGTTCCATCAGGTCCAGATTGAGATCCTGATGCGCGCCGTTGCCGCGACTATCGACCAGACCCGGTTTCGGACTCAGACGGGCTTCGTCAATCAGACACGCGCTGGCGGTATGCGCCAGCCAGCTGACGCGGCTTTCTGCGTGTAGGGGGGAGAGATTTTTCATTACCAGCTCCGGAATTTTGCCGGTGGGTTGTACAGTCCGTCGGACCACTCCACCAGCTCGGCGACACTGCCGGCGGCCAGTAGCGAGCGGGTGGCATCGCTACGGCGAATGCCGATATCTTCCGGGTACACCACTTTGCCGCTCTGGCGCAGCGCGGCGACGCGTTTGGCGTCCACCCCGAGGCCAATATCGGTGATCCCGGCCACCGCGGCGACCATCGCCCGGCGCTCTTCAAGGCTCTCCGCCCGGTACAGGTAGGCAATACCCTCTTCGGTCAGCACGTGGGTCACGTCATCGCCATAAATCATCACCGGCGCCAGCGGCATGCCGGAGGTTTTGGCGACGTCGACCGCGTCGAGCGTTTCAACGAAGGTCGGTTTTACGCCGGCCTGGAAGGTTTCGACCATCTGCACCACCAGTTTTTTACCGCGCTGCATCGGGTCTGGTTCGGTGATCATATTGAGCCAGGCCGGGGTGGCGTGGCGGCGACCGTGCGGGTCATGGCCCATGTTCGGCGCGCCGCCGAAACCGGAAAGACGACCGCGGGTGACGGTTGAGGAGTTAGCCAGACCATCGACCTGCAGGGTCGAACCGATAAACATATCTACCGCGTACTGACCTGCCAGCTGGCAGAAGGCGCGGTTGGAACGCATTGAGCCATCCGGGCCGGTAAAGAAGATATCCGGGCGGGCGCGGATATACTCTTCCATCCCCAGTTCGCCGCCGAAGCAGTGCACGCTCTCCACCCAGCCGCTTTCGATGGCCGGGATTAAGGTCGGATGCGGGTTCAGCGTCCAGTGTTTACAGATTTTGCCTTTCAGTCCGAGCTGTTCGCCGTAGGTGGGCAGCAACAGCTCGATGGCGGCGGTATTAAAGCCGATGCCGTGGTTAAGCGACTGCACCTGATGTTCCGCGTAGATGCCTTTGATCGCCATCATCGCCATCAGAATGTGTTCTTGCTTAATCAGACGAGGGTCGCGGGTGAAGAGCGGTTCAATGAAGAACGGTTTGTCGGCGACCACCACGTAATCAATCCACGAGCCGGGAATATCGACGCGCGGCAGGTCGCATTCGTCGTCCACCAGTTCGTTGACCTGGGCTATCACAATGCCGTCGTGGAAGGCGGCGGCTTCCACCAGCGCTGGCGTATCTTCAGTACTCGGTCCGGTATACAGGTTGCCTTTACGGTCCGCTTTATAGCCGGCGATCAGCGCGACGTTTGGCGACAGATCGACGTACAGGCGGGAGTAGAGTTCAATATAGGTATGGATGGCGCCGATTTCGAGCAGGCCATCTTCCAGCAGCTGCGAGATGCGCAGGCTTTGCGTGCCGGAGAAAGAGAAATCCAGTTTACGGGCAATGCCTTTTTCAAACAGGTCCAGATGCTCACTGCGCCCGACGCTTGGCATAATCATATGCAGGTCGTGGATTTTCTGCGGATTAACTTCCGCCAGCATGCGCGAGAGGAAATCGGCCTGTTTCTGGTTGTTGCCTTCCAGCACAACCCGGTCGCCGGGGGCGAGCAGGTTTTCCAGTACGCTGACCAACTGGTCAGTCGGGATGACCTTACCTGGCATGTTCGCCTCGGCCAGCCGCCGCTGTTTTTCCGTTCGGCGACGGTTCCAGACCCGCCCCGTCGTTTGTTCGGCATTCATTAATAACCTCCTGATTCGACAAATCGTTTTGTTTGTCCTGGTGGAGATTAGTGTGCGACGCGAGGCTATGAGCATCAATTAAGCGCGGTGGCCGATCGTTAGCATCAGAGTAACGATTCCGCCGCAACGTTTGTGATGCGGATCAATAATACATAAGGCGTAGTGGTCTACGGAGAGAGTGTAGGGCAGGGAGCAGGCCGGCGAAGCGCCGGCCTGCGGAAGGACTACTGTTTACTGACATCGCTTAATAAGAAAGCGATACTCTGCCCGCCGCTGGTCTGCTCGAGGGCAATTTTGACGATAATCGTCAACGGCACCGAGAGCAGCATGCCAACCGGACCCAGCAACCATCCCCAGAAGATTAAGGACAGGAATACCACCAGCGTCGAGAGGCCCAGCCCGCGCCCCATGATACGAGGTTCGAGAATATTGCCGAATACCAGGTTGACGATCAGGTAGCCGGCCAGCACTACCAGCGCCTCGTACAGACCACCGAATACCAGCACCTGCAGGATCGGCGGAATGGCCGCCAGCACGGAACCGATATTGGGAATATAGTTCAGCGCGAAGGCCAGTAGCCCCCACATAAAGGCGAAGCGCACATCCAGCAGCACCAGCATGCCCCAGACCACCAGGCCGGTGATCAGGCTTATCGCAGTTTTCAGCACCAGATAATGCGATACGCTGTCGATGGCCCGCTGGATGGCGCCCATGCCTTCTACTGGTCTGGACATTAACTGCTGCAGCTTAGCGGGAAGCTGCGGCACCTCCAGCAGCATAAACACCACCGTCAGCAGCAGCAGAAAAATAGAAGACATGGCATTCGACAGCTGAGTGAGCAGGCTGGTGACCAGGGTCATTACGGCGTTAGGGTCGATGTACTTATTGAGCTCGACCACCGAAACGGTGAATCCCATACGCTGCAGCCAGGGCGCGATGGTTTGCATCGGCTCATAGAGATAATTGCGATACTGCGGCAGGGTGCGCGCCAGCTCGTTGAGCGAGGTCCCCAGCGAGGCCAGCAGCACAATGGCTAACATAACAATCAGGCCAATCAGTAGCGAGATCGCCAGCACGCGCGGTACCCGGCAGCGGACCAGGAGCTGGACCAGAGGATTGATGATCACCGCCAGAAAAAGCGCCAGGATAAACGGGACGATTATGTCCGCCGCAAAGCGAATGCCGGTAAGGATGATCACCAGCATGCCCAACATGATGACCATCTTTAATCCGTTAAGTGTAATAATGGGTTTAGCCATAGGATCCCGACCTCAAACTTCCTTGCCTATTAACAGGTTGCGTTACATTAGCATAATGACGCTTTTTTGCAGAACAAACGCATTGAAGAAAAACCGCGGCGTAAAGAATTGCAAAGTCTTTGAATTAAATGTAGCACTATGCTACAAATCTATCTGTGTTTAACTACTGAGGACAATTTTCATCCGCACCGGACGAGAAGCAACACCGCGGATAATTGTAATTTTATGGACAATCAGTTCAGGATGTATATTTTAAATCACCCCGCAGTATCCCTCACTTTTTCCCGTTTTGCCGGCGAACAGCACTGGCATTCGGCGCTATAGTCACCTTCTTTCTGCCTGAGCTGGCGCCAAGCGCACAGCGATATCTACGTCAGAAATTTTCCTGTTTACGTCTCGCGTAAACGGTAATGGATTATATTCTCAAGCAGGAGAAGGGATCATGTTTTATTGGATTTTATTAGCTTTAGCAATTATTGCTGAAATTACCGGCACCTTGTCTATGAAATGGGCAAGCGTGAGCGGCGGGCACACCGGCTTTATTTTAATGCTGGCCATGATTGTCCTGTCATATATTTTTCTTGCCTTTGCGGTTAAAAAGATTGCCCTCGGTGTGGCCTATGCGTTGTGGGAAGGGATCGGTATTTTACTGATTACCCTGTTCAGCGTGCTGCTGTTTGATGAGAGTCTGTCCCTGCTGAAAATAGCCGGTTTGACCACCCTGGTGATAGGGATCGTCTTAATTAAGTCCGGCACCCAGAAAAAAGCGTCTTCCAAGCAGGAGGTGGCCCATGCAGCAGTTTGAGTGGATCCACGCCGCCTGGCTGGCAATCGCCATTGTGCTGGAAATTATTGCCAACGTCTTTTTGAAGTTTTCCGACGGCTTCCGCCGCAAGATCTACGGCATTCTGTCCCTGGCGGCAGTATTGGGCGCGTTCAGCGCCCTGTCGCAGGCGGTTAAAGGGATCGATCTCTCGGTTGCCTATGCGCTGTGGGGCGGCTTCGGTATCGCGGCGACCATCGCCGCCGGCTGGGTGCTGTTTGGTCAGCGTCTGAATAACAAAGGCTGGGCGGGGGTTATCCTGCTGGTAGCCGGCATGGTGTTAATTAAACTCGCCTGACGTCTCGCCGCCTGCAAAGCCAGGCGGCAAACGGAAGCTTCCTTCACGCCTGGCCCCGCTGTAATTGTGTCAGGTGACGCTGAGGGCTGCGCAGGTTCACTGCTTTCGGCTGGCGGAAAATCATTTCCGCCAGGACGATGTCAATAATGATATTCTTCACCGGCCTCGGTCCATTACTCACCGGCAAGCGCCTCCAGCTTATCGCGAAAGCCAGTCACCGCAATGGCGCGATTGTCCGCCCGCCAGCGATCCTGCGGGCCGGGGGCCGAACTCTGCACGGCGATCACCTGCCAGCCGTCCTCCGTTTTCAGCAGCAGCGGCGAGCCGCTGTCGCCAGGCAGGGTGTCACACTGATGCGACAGTACGCTGGTTTGCGCCCACCCTGTCACGATGCAATCCTGGTGGCTGTAAAGATTATCGAGATGATCTTCAGGATAGCCAGACTGGGTAACTTTACGGTCCGCCGCCTTCAGCGCGGCGGTGAGATCGGCCTTGCTGCCCGGAAAGAGCGGGATCGGCGTAATGCCAGACGGAGCATAGCGCAGCACGATCAGACCAAAATCGGACGGCGCTGCAGCGGAAGGGACAATCCAGCCGTCGCCATCGGCTTTCAGGCGTCTGCCTAAGCTGGGATCGACTCGCCCGTCAATGCCGTGGATCTCATAGACCCAGTTGCCCTTGCGGGAAATAAAGCGCAGGGCGACCGCTTTGTCCGGCTTGCCGCGCGGGGGCGTTAACAGACAGTGGCCCGCGGTCAGCGCCAGATGCGGAGAGATGAGCGTCGCCGTACACAGATTGCCGCTGGCGGTTTCCAGCTGGCCAATCGCGTCCCACGGACTCTCCTCGGGGCGGTTCACCGCTTTGCGGTCATCGTGACCGAAAAACAACGTCTTAATATCTTTGGCGCTCAGTCCGCTATCATCGGCATGTGCGCCCAGAGGTAACAGATAAAATGAACACAGTAATAACAGAACGTCTCTACGCATATCACTCTCTGGGGAGGCTATGATGTCTATTGACAGTAGCAGGAGATTTAAGTTTTTGAAAGTAAACAATAATTCTAAACAGGCCAAACCGTATACCACATCAGCGCGCGGTGGGGTCTGGCGCTGGTAAAACCTCCTGATTTCAAGCGGTTAATACCAGTGTTCTGCTTGTGCTATTTCCGCAGAAAGTGGCGTCTTGCGCAACAAAATTCATGTATCAGAACGTACTGAATTCGGTTAATAATGCAGCAATTCATCCGTGGGATTATTCCTGGTTTGTCAGCATAATGCCCAAAAATAATACTTTTACCCACCAGATCTTCACCGGAATTCGCACTTCTTTACGCCTCTCGTAATTATTTTCAATGCGAAACATTTTCTCACCGAAAACGTTGTTACCGTCGCCCTGCCGTTGAGTAAATAGAGAGGTAGTACCGGCGATGATAGCCTGAACTCTATTTCCCCTGCGTTCGGAGGGCTTATGTCTAAAAAAGGTATTCGCGCACTGGTTTATGTTTCCCTGGTCTCAGTCGCTATCTGGGGCGCGACCGGCTATCTGGTGATGGAAGCAGTGCGTGCATTGTGATGGGCGCGCCACCCGGCAAGGGCCAGGCGTGCGACATATTACGACTAACATGTCTGGCGTCTTCTGGCGCCGGACATTTTTTTGCGCCGCAGAGAGTCACAGGATAATGGGAAGCGGGGAGCGGGTCAGCGATAGCCGCACGGTATTCATTTTAATGAAAAGCTGGTAGAAGCAGCAAAATGCGAGCGCGGGATAAATAATTAAGAGAGGAAAAAACGGGTTGCAACCACTGCGCATATAATTAGCAGGATCAGGATGAGCTCAAAACGATAGCGCCGCAGCATAGTGCTCTCCAGAAAAAACGGCGCTGAAACAGCGCCGATTATTAAGAAGGTTGGTTCACCGGGAGGAATTATGCTGCCGGCTGTGCAGTCGGTTTAGCGGCCTGGTGTTTAGTGGTTTTGTGGTGTTTTTTCGCTGCCTGCGCTTTCTGGGCTGCCGGTTTAGCCGCAGCTTTGTGATGCTTTTTCGCCGCCTGAGCTTTCTGCGGAGCAGCTGGTTTAGCTGCTACTTTTTTGTGTTTTTTAGCGGCCTGGGCTTTCTGAGCAGCGGCTGGTTTAGCTTCTGCTTTTTTGTGTTTTTTGGCAGCCTGAGCTTTCTGCTCTGCAGCCGGTTTTGCCGCGGCTTTGTGGTGTTTTTTGTGATGGGTGGTCTTGGCAGCCGTGCTGTGGGTGGCAGCCGGTGCCTGAGTGGTGCTTACTGCGTCAGCAGCGAAAGCGGCGGAAGAGAGACCCATAGCAGCGGCAACGACCAGAGCTAATACTTTTTTCATTCTGATATCCTCGAAAAGTTTTCTTAATTTCAACCCCACTGCGGGGCCGGTGAAATCACTATATGCTTGTCTTTTCGAGCTTTCCGTGAGTGTTTGGTATCGGCGTGTAACCGAATGTACAAGGCAGGAACGACAGGACGCGCCGGGTAGCCCGGCGCGTATGATTACAGGTAGCGAGTGGTCAGGTGCTCGCGGAAGTAGCGGCTATTAAGATCCTCACCGGTGGCCTGCTGAATCAACTGCGAGGTGGTGAAGCGGCTGCCATGCTGCCAGATATTCTGCCGCAGCCAGTCGAACAGGGCGCTGAAATCGCCTTCCTCAATATCGCGATCTAACGTCGGCAGCGCGCGGCGGGCCGCGGCCATCAGCTGCGCGGCATACATCGCGCCCAGGGTATAGGAAGGGAAATAGCCGAATCCGCCGTCGGTCCAGTGAATATCCTGCATGCAACCATCCCGATAGTTGCCGGTGGTCGACAGCCCCAGCCAGTGCTGCATTTTCTCGTCCCACAGCGACGGGATATCATCTACCTCAATCTCGCCGTCGATCAGCGCACGTTCAATTTCATAACGCAGGATGACATGCGCCGGGTAGCTCACCTCATCGGCATCGACGCGAATAAAGCCGGGTTTCACCTGCTGATTCCAGGCGACAAAGTTGTCCTGGCTAAAGGCCGGCCGATCGCCAAACCGCTCGCGCACCGCCGGTAACAGGCGGTTAAGAAACCGCTCGCTGCGTCCCAGCTGCATTTCAAAAAACAGGCTCTGCGACTCGTGGATAGCGGTGGAGCGGGCGAGTCCTACGGGCTGGTCGACCCACGGGCGAGGTAGATTCTGCTCGTAGCGGGCGTGGCCGGTTTCGTGGATCACGCCGAACAGAGCGCTGAGCAGGTCGTTTTCGTTGTAGCGGGTGGTGATGCGCACATCCTGGGGTACGCCGCCGCAGAACGGGTGGGCGCTGATGTCGAGGCGCCCGCCGTCGAAGTCAAAGCCAAGAATGCGCATCGCCTGCAGGCCCAGCTCCCGTTGTTCAGCAATGGGGAAAGGCCCCTGCGGGGCGATTAGCGTCTGCTTCGCCTGCTTCTCCACCGCCTGGCTAAGCAGGGAAGGTAGCCACGATTTGAGATCGGCGAACAGGCTGTCCAGCCGCGCGCTGGTCATATCCGGTTCGAAAATATCCAGCAGCGCGTCGTAGCGTGAGCCGCCCCTGGCATCGGCGCGGATCTGCGCTTCCTGGCGGCTCAGTCTGACCACCTCGCGTAGGTTGTCGGCAAAGCCCGTCCAGTCATTGGCGGGACGCTGGCTGCGCCAGGCATGTTCGCAGCGGCTGCCGGCCAGCGATTTTGCTTCCACCAGGCTCTCCGGCAGCAGCGCCGCCTGATCGTACTGACGCTGCATTTCCCGCAGGTTGGCCTGTTCAACATCATTAAGATCCTGCTGGCGGGCCTCCTGTAACCATTGTCCCACTTTTTTATCGGTCAGGATTTGATGCTGCAGCACGCCGAGCTCGGCCAGCGCTTCGCCGCGGGCGACGCTCCCGCCCGGGGGCATCATCGCGAACATATCCCAGCCGGCGATGGCGGCGAGATGCGAAAAGCGCGACAGGCGCTGAAAGGTACGGGTAAGCTGCTGATAAGGCGTATTTTCAGTCATAGTGGCGTTCGGTCCGTGACAGGTGAATAAAGAGATTATCGCTTTGCCTCTACACTATCCTGATACGCCCGGCGGGTCGAGCGTTGCGCACAGGGGAAGGGAAAGACACATGGCGGGAGAATAAGCTCACCTCTGTGATCGGTGTGACAGAAAACGGTAACATATCGGTACTAAACTGTGATCGATTACACAGGTCTGGAGGTTCGGGGGTGGTTTATGAATCCGTTCACCTGGCTGTTTATTGCACTGCTGTCCGTTGATGCCGTCAGAGAGCTGATGGGCTTGTCTTCCATAATGGGCATGTGGTGAAACGTGGCCCGCAGGCCACGTCACACGCGACTATTTCAGTCGCTGATGTAAGCAGGTGCCGGTCAACAGCGCGGCAAGGAGCAGCAGCGCGATAAACCCACCGACGCCGTTCCAGCCGTAGTGATGCCAGAATACCCCGCCTAACGTCCCGGCAAGACTTGAACCCAAATAATAGCTGAACAAATACAGCGATGACGCCTGACCGCGGGCGCGGCGGGCGCGTGGGCCAATCCAGCTGCTGGCGACGGAATGCGCGGCGAAGAAGCCAGCGGAAAACAGCAGCATGCCGATGAAAATAAGCCACAGGGAAGAAAAGAGCGTCAGCAGCAGGCCGCAGAGCATCACCGCTGTAAAGCCAAGCATCACCGGCCCGCGGCCAAAGCGTACGGTCATGGCCCCTGCCTTCGGTGAACTCCAGGTCCCGGTGAGATAAGCTACCGACAGCAGGCCTACCACCGCCTGGCTTAACGACCACGGCGACATCATCAGCCGGTAGCCAATATAGTTAAACAGGGTGACAAAAGCGCCCATCAGCAGAAAACCTTCGATGAACAGCAGCGGCAGGCCACGGTCGCGCCAGTGCAGACGGAAGTTAATCAGCAGCGTTTTCGGTCGCAGCGAGGTCGGGCGGAAATGGCGCGACTCGGGCAGGATACGCCAGAACATAATCGCCGCGGCCAGCGCAAAGCCGCTGATCGCCGCCAGCGCCACGCGCCAGCCGAAGAAATCGGTAAAGACCCCGGTCAGCAAGCGGCCGCTCATGCCGCCGATGGAGTTGCCGCTGATATAGAGTCCCATCGAAAAGGCGACGAAACTGGGGTGGATCTCCTCGCTCAGATAGGTCATGCCGACCGCCGCTACGCCGCTCAGCGACAGGCCGATGAGCGCGCGCATAATCAGGATGCCGTGCCAGCTGGTCATCATAGTCGACAACAGTGAACAGCAGGCGGCCAGCAGCAGGGCGGTGACCATCACCGGCTTGCGGCCTATAGCGTCCGACAGCGGGCCGGTAAACAGCAAGCCCACCGCCAACATCGCCGTGGAAATTGAAAGCGAAATACTGCTGCTGGCCGGCGACACGCCAAACTCGTTCGACAGCACCGGCAGGATCGGCTGCACACAGTAGAGCAGGGCAAAGGTGGCCAGACCGGCGGAGAACAGCGCGAGAGTGACGCGCATAAACTGCGGGGTGCCACGCTTAATAAACGGATCCGGGCGGGATGCACCAGCGACGCTGACCTCGCCCGCCGGCACGGTGTCAACGGTTGTTGTACGACTCACAGAGAATTCCTTGCGTAGAAGTTGCTGCTTACCAACAGAGTGTTGTGACCATTCAGCTCACATTTTTAGGGTATGAAAATGTAAATATTCTGTCTAATATATTAATAATCTCAAATAAGACGTTTTAAATATGAATATCGAGTTGCGTCATTTGCGCTACTTTGTCGCCGTCGCTGAGGAGCTACATTTTGGCCGCGCCGCGGCGCGACTGAACATCTCTCAACCACCGCTAAGCCAGCAGATTCAGATCCTTGAGCAGCAGACCGGCGCTCGCCTGTTTGCCCGTACCAACCGCAGCGTCAGCCTGACTGCGGCCGGAAAGCAGTTTCTCGCCGATAGCCGACAAATCCTCGCCCAGGTAGATGAGGCGGCTGCTCGCGCCGCCCGTCTACACCATGGCGAAACGGGTGAGCTGCGCATCGGCTTTACCTCCTCGGCCCCTTTTATTAAGGCCGTCTCCGATACGCTATCGATGTTTCGCCAACGCCTTCCGGATGTGCATATTCTCACCCGCGAGACTAACACCCGCGAACAGATAGTGCCCCTGAGCGAAGGGGCTCTGGATTTGGGGCTGCTGCGCAATACTCAACTGCCGGACACCCTGGCGTGGGAGCGGGTTCTGCGCGAGCCGCTGTTGGCGATGGTCCCGGCGAATCACCCGCTGGCCCGCCAGCCCTCGGTCAGCCTGGCGGCGCTGGCGCGCGAGCCCTTCGTCTTTTTCGACCCGCACGTCGGCACTGGCCTGTATGACGACATCCTCGGCTTGCTGCGCCGCTACGGCCACACGCCGAAGATTGCCCAGGAGGTGGGGGAGGCAATGACGATTATTGGTCTGGTGGCCGCGGGCCTGGGGGTATCGATCCTCCCGGCCTCCTTTCAGCGCGTCCAGCTCAGTGAAATGCGCTGGCTGCCGATCGACGAACAGGATGCGGTATCGGAGATGTGGCTGGTGTGGTCTAAACACCATGAGCAAGGGGCACTGGCAAAACGCTTTCGTGAGGCGCTGCTCTCCTGGAAAAGCGAGCATAATTGAGGCGAAAAGGGGCTGGAAATGTGCGGTAAATCACAAGGCTAAGTAAAAATTTGACGTTCACCGTCGAAGTGCTTCACCATAGCCGAAAGTTTATTTCGAAGCGCGAAAATAAGGGAGTCAATGGTGGTAGCGGATAGTCAACCAGGCCATATCGATCAAATAAAGCAGACCAATGCGGGCGCCGTGTATCGCCTGATTGATCAGCTCGGCCCGGTATCGCGTATCGACCTTTCCCGATTTGCGCAACTGGCGCCGGCCAGCATCACCAAAATCGTCCGCGAAATGCTGGAAGCGCATCTGGTTCAGGAGACCGAGATCCAGGAGCCCGGCAGCCGCGGCCGCCCGGCGGTGGGGCTGATGGTGGAGACCGAGGCATGGCACTATCTGGCGGTGCGCATCAGCCGCGGTGAGATCCATCTTTCGCTGCGTGATTTAAGCAGTCAGCTGGTGGTGGAGGATCAGCTGGAGCTGGTGCTCACCGACAGCACGCCGTTTCTGACGCGCGTTATCGACCATATTGATCGCTTCTTTATTCGCCATCAAAAGAAGCTGGAACGCCTTACCTCCATCGCCATGACGATGCCCGGTATTATCGATACCGAAAATGGCATTATTCATCGCATGCCGTTTTATAAGGATGTTAAAGATGTCCCGCTCGGCGAAGCGCTGGCCAATCATACCGGGGTGCCAGTCTATATTCAGCATGACATCAGCGCCTGGACTATGGCGGAATCTTTGTTTGGCGCCTCGCGCGGCGCCCGGGACGTCATTCAGGTGGTCATCGATCATAACGTCGGCGCCGGGGTGATCACCGATGGGCGCCTGCTGCACGCCGGCAGCAGCAGCCTGGTGGAGATTGGCCATACCCAGGTCGATCCCTACGGCAAACGCTGTTACTGCGGCAACCATGGTTGCCTGGAGACAATTGCCAGCGTAGAAAGCGTGCTGGAGCTGGCGCAGATGCGCATGGCGCAGTCGATGAGCTCGCTGCTGCACCAGCGTCCGCTGAGCGTGGAGTGGCTTTGTCAGGCGGCGCTGCAGGGCGATTTGTTAGCCCGGGACATCATCAGCGGCGTGGGTAATCACGTTGGGCGGATTCTGGCGATCATGGTCAATCTGTTTAATCCGCAGAAAATTCTGATTGGCTCGCCGTTCAATCTGGCGGCAGAAATTCTTTTTCCGGCAATTTCCAGCTGTATTCGGCAACAATCTCTCCCAGCCTATAGCCGGCATATTACCGTTGAAAGTACTCAGTTCTCCAACCGCGGAACGATGGCTGGCGCGGCGCTGGTCAAAGATGCGCTCTATAACGGATCCTTACTCATACGACTGTTACAGGGTTAACATTTTTTCATAGTCACACCAAAAATTGCGCTATCTCAAGCTGACCTCAGACGGCTTCACGTAGACTTTGCCCACCGTTGATTATTTCTCTCCCGTATATTTCATCGACAAAACTGTGGGGTTAGTGATGTTTAAGCGTTTCTTTATTACAGGTACAGACACCTCTGTCGGGAAGACAGTGGTTTCCCGTGCGCTGTTGCAGGCACTTGCTGCCAGAGGCAAAAGCGTGGCCGGGTATAAGCCTGTGGCGAAGGGCAGCAAAGGGACGCCGGACGGTTTACGTAACAAAGATGCGCTGGTGTTGCAGAGCGTCTCCACGCTGGCGTTACCCTATGAGGCTGTCAACCCCATCGCCTTAAGCGAAGACGAGAGCAGCGTGGCGCATAGCTGCCCGATCAACTACGGTCTGCTGTCCGATGGTTTGCAGCGTCTGGCCGCGCAGGCCGAACACGTGGTGGTTGAAGGCACCGGCGGCTGGCGCAGCCTGATGAACGACCTGCGGCCGCTCTCCGAGTGGGTGGTTCAGGAGCAGCTCCCAGTGCTGATGGTGGTGGGGATCCAGGAGGGGTGCATCAACCATGCGCTACTGACAGCCCAGGCGATCGCCAATGACGGTTTACCGCTGATTGGCTGGGTGGCCAATCGGATCAACCCCGGTCTGGCGCACTACGCCGAAATCATCGATGTCCTCAGCAAAAAGCTGCCGGCGCCGCTGATCGGCGAGCTGCCTTATCTACCGCGCGCCGAACAGCGTGAGCTGAGCCGCTACGTCGACTTAGACATGCTCGGCAACGTGATGGCGATAGATCGAATCCCGGCGTAACGTCCGCGACAGCACAGACGACACGACGCAGGTTATCAGCAGACCGGGCAGCAGCGTATACTGCCCGGTCATCTCGCAAATCATCAGGGTTGACATGATCGGCGCATGGGTCGTGGCGGCCAGAAACGCCGCCATGCCGGTCAGACCCATCATGATGGCCATTTCTTCACTTCCCGGTAGCCACAGCCTGCTGAAGCAGGCAAACAGCATGCCCATCGCCAGGCCGACAAACAGCGTCGGGGTGAAGACCCCGCCAGGCGCGCCGGAGCCGCTGCTGGCCAGCACCGCCAGCAGTTTGCAGATAAATACGCCCACCAGCAGCGCACCGGACGGCGGCAGCAGCAAATAGCTTTGCACTACGCTGTAGCCGTTGCCCCATACTGCCGGGGTGATGAGCGATAAGCCGCCGACAATTAGCCCGCCCAGCGCCAGCTGCCACGGCGGCGCCAGCTTTAGTTTAACGAACCCGCGGTGGCTGTAGTCCATCAGCCAGATAAACAGCGGCCCGCACAGCCCGGCCAGCAGGCCAGTCGCCAGCATTAAGCCATAGTGCAGGGCGCTGAGGTTTTGCTGTAACACGACGTGATACAGCGGCGCGGCGCCGCCATTAAGAAACTGCGTCAACAGCAGGGCGATCACCGCCGAGATCACCACCGGCCCAAGCGAGGCCAGCATCAGCGTACCAAAGAGAATTTCAGCAATAAACAGGCTGCCGGCCAGCGGGGCATGATAGGCGCTGGCCATCCCGGCAGCCGCGCCGCAGGCGACCCATAGCTTCCATTCACTCTGCGGCGTGAAGCGACGGGCAAACAGCGAGGCCGCCAGCGCGGCCAGCAGGATCATGGCGCCTTCCCGGCCAATCGCGCTGCCGGTCACCACGACCAGCAATGACGCCAGCGATTTCACCAGGCTTGCCGGCGTATCGAAACAGCCGTCGCCGGTCTCCAGGGCTTCCATATAATCGGTGGCGGCATGCGGACGCGCGACGCTGCGTCGTTGCCAGAGCCAGAGTAAGGTTCCCGCCGTCAGGCCGCCCAGCGCGGGGGTAACCAGCCGACGCCACGCCGGCAGCGACTGTGCGGCGTTGACCAGGCTCCCGCTGTCATTACTGAGCAACAGCGTTTCCAGAACCACCATAGCGTGGCGAAACAGCGCCACCGCCAGGGCGGCGAGAAGGCCAATCAGGGTGGCGATCAGCAGGCGGCGAAACATCACCTGCACATCAGGATAGGGATGAAGACGATGCATTAGTCACGGCGAGGTTCGGAAAACATTGGCTTATTGTGATAGGGAATAACCTTAGATGCAAAAGCGATAAGTGCGGGTGAAAGGCTGGAAAGCGGCAAAATAAAACCGCGCCGGATACCGGCGCGGCGAAGGGTTAACGATAGAGCGGTTTTTGCGCCACGGCGATCGGCAGATTCTCCTGCCACTGCGCCAGAGTCGCCTGCGCCAGCTGACCCAGCGCCTGATAGAAGGGGTGGGCGGCATGGTCGACAAAGACGCTCAGGAAACGCCCGGACCACGGCAGCAGGTGCCAGGCCAGCAGTTGAGCGAACAACGCATCCTGCTCCGTTTCGCACAACCATGCCGCCAGGAGTAGCACGGTGCCGAAATGATCTTCCGGTTCGTTGCCATCGGCCTCCAACGCGATACCGTTCTCGCGCATCCACTGGCGCAGAGCCAGCGTGGAATCGCCAAACAGCACAGACTCTTTATCCAGCCAGACAGAGCCCCAGGGCGGCGCCGGCAGGGCCCATGGCCCGATAAACAGGCGCTGCCAGGCTTCCGGCAACGTTTCTTCAGCCGATGCGGCAAACCCTGACGCCAGCGGGGCTGCGACCGGGAAGGGCCACTGCTGCTGCCAGCTCCCGTCCTGGAAGGCGGCGACCAGCGGCGCAATTTCCGCGCTATTCGGCGCATAAGAGAACAGCGCGCCCAGGGTGCGGGCGCTTAACGCGACGGCGTCGCGATTTGGGATCGGCATCATCACTTATTCCTTTCTGCGGCGCGCGCCTGCGCGCCGTCTCATTAACCGGCAACCGCCATACCGACGGTCATATGCAGACCATAAAACAGGCCGCGGCCAATACATTCGGCGATCAAGACCAGCAGCAGGCCGATCAGCAGCCCCGTAGCGCGCGGCGGCTGGCGGCGGATCAGCGGACATAGCCAGCAGCCGAGGCCCAGCGCCAGCAGTACCAGGCGTAGCGCCTGGAGTTTGCCATAATCTGGCAGCAGGGTGGCCGCCTGCTGAACCGAGCTGTGAAGGGTACTGAGCCCGGCGCTTTGCATAATGATAACTGCGGCGCTGATGACCAGCGCGGCCACGCTCAGTCCGGCAAAAAACCAGCCGTTAAAGTCGACTTTCGCCAGCCGCAGCAGCAGGGCGGCAAACAGCGGCCCGCTGAGGAGCACCGTCAGAAAGAACGCGCTGGTGGTGTAGCCATTGTACCATGTTGGCACGGTATTGATTTGGTAAACCCGGGTCATTGCGAGGACAAACAGCAGCCCTAACAGCATGGCGATCGCCAGCCAGACTTTACCCAGCGTCGCCGGCATTTTTTCCAGCACCGCCAGCAGCCACCAGAATCCGCCCACGGCGAAGAACAGAGCGCCGCTGGCGATTTCGTTGCTCAGCGCCGAGGCGCCGATGCGGTTCAGCGAGTTAAACGCGCGCAGCGGTGAACCGAGATGCATCACCGAAGCAAGAAAACCAATGCCCATCAACAGCCAGATAAAAAACATATTGCGCACCAGCCGCCGCCGGGCTTCCCGTTGGTCCCCCAGCGCCAGCCAGCCAAGACCGCTGACGATGGTCGCGCCGACCACGCACTGACCCAGCACCGTAAACAGCACCAGCGGCCATTCATGCCATCCGTTTCCCATCTCACACCTCCTTCGGGTTCGCCAGGTAACCGGTGGTATCGCCACACGGCCGGGCATTGGCGTTAGGTTTGATAACGATACTCGGCCGGGTAAAGTGCGCCGACGGCAGCGGCGCTACCGCGGCCAGCTGGCCGTGCTTAGCGCGCAGTTCGGCAATTGGCCCGAAATCCAACGCCCGCAGCGGGCAGGACTCGACGCAGATCGGCTTTTTCCCCTCGGCGACGCGCTCGTGACAGCCATCGCATTTGGTCATATGGCCTTTGTCGGCGTTATACTGCGGGGCGCCGTACGGGCAGGCCATATGGCAGTAGCGGCAGCCAATGCATACCTCTTCGTTGACCACCACAAAACCGTCTTCGCGCTTATGCATCGCGCCGCTCGGACAGACCTTGGTGCAGGCCGGATCTTCACAGTGGTTACAGGCGATGGAGAGGTAATAGGCAAACACGTTCTGCTGCCAGACGCCGTTGTCCTCCTGCCAGTCGCCGCCGGCATACTCATAGATCCGGCGGAAGCTGACCTCCGGAGTCAGGTTCTTGTAGTCCTTACAGGCCAGCTCGCAGGTTTTGCATCCGGTACAGCGAGCGGAGTCGATAAAGAATCCATATTGCGTGCTCATGGTTTACTCCTTAAACCTTCTCGATATCGACCAGGTTGGTATGCTGTGGATTCCCCTTCGCCAGCGGCGACGGGCGGTGGGTGGTCAGGGTATTCATGCAGGCGCCATGGTCGATCCGATCTCCGGTCATATTGGCGTCGTGCCAGGCGCCCTGGCCCATCGCCGAGACCCCCGGCATGATGCGTGGCGTCACTTTCGCCGGAAGACGGACTTCGCCGCGCTGATTAAAAACGCGCACCATATCGCCGTTTTTAATCCCGCGTTTTTCCGCGTCAAGCGGATTGATCCATACTTCCTGGCGACAGGCCGCTTGTAATACATCAACGTTGCCGTAGCTGGAATGGGTGCGCGCTTTATAGTGGAAACCAAACAGCTGCAGCGGATACTGGCTGCGCAGCGGATCGTCCCAGCCTTCAAATGTGGAGGCGTAGACCGGCAGCGGGCTGATAACTTCGTCTTTCTCAAGCTGCCAGCGGGCGGCAATCTCTGCGAGTCGGCTGGAGTAGATTTCAATTTTGCCGGACGGGGTTTTGAGCGGATGCGCTTCAGGATCGCGCCGGAAGTCGCGATAGGCGACGAAGTGGCCGTTCGGGTCTTTGCGCTTGTAGATGCCCATTCGCTTCAGATCCTCGTAGGCCGGCAGCGCCGGATCTTTCGCCACCATTTTGGCGTACAGATACTGCAGCCACTGTTCCTGGGTACGCCCCTCGGTAAAACGTTGATGCACGTCGTCGCCGAGCCGTTTCGCCACTTCGCTTAGGATCCAGTAAATCGGTTTGCGTTCGAACTTCGCTGAGGTGGCGGGCTGAATAAAAATCAGATAGCCCATATTGCCGGCGTAATCGTTAGGAATGATATCCTCCTGCTCAACGGTCATCAGGTCGGGCAGCAGCAGGTCGGCGTATTTCGCCGACGAGGTCATAAAGTTGTCGATAACCACAATGGTTTCGCACTTGCTTTCATCCTGCAGAATTTCGTGGGTCTTATTGATGTCGGAGTGCTGGTTGATGATGGTGTTGCCCGCGTAGTTCCACAGGAACTTGATCGGCACATCCAGCTTCTCTTTTCCGCGTACGCCATCGCGGCTGGCGGTCATCTCTGGACCGCGCGCGATGGCGTCGGTCCAGGTAAAGCAGGAGATGGCGGTCTTCACCGGGTTTTCCAGTACCGGCAGGCGCTCAATGGTGATGGTGTAGGTTGATTCGCGGGCGCCGCTATTGCCGCCGTTGATGCCGACGTTGCCGGTTAAGATCGGCAACATGGCGATCGCCCGGGCGGTGAGTTCGCCGTTGGCCTGGCGCTGGGGCCCCCAGCCCTGGCAAATGTAGGCCGGCTTGCTCATGCCGATTTCGCGCGCCAGCTTAATGATGCGATCGGTGGGGATACCGGTAATACGCGAGGCCCACTGCGGCGTTTTAGCGATCCCGTCGTCGCCCTCGCCGAGGATATAGGCTTTGTAATGACCATTCGCCGGCGCCCCGGCCGGGAGCGTTTTCTCGTCGTAGCCAACGCAGTATTTATCAAGGAAAGGCTGGTCCACCAGATCTTCGTTAATCAACACCCAGGCGATACCGGCCACCAGCGCGGCGTCGGTGCCGGGGCGAATGGGGATCCACTCATCTTCCCGACCGGCGGCGGTATCGGTGTAGCGCGGATCGATGACGATCATTCGCGCGTTAGAGCGCTCGCGGGCCTGCTCCAGATACCAGGTAATGCCGCCGCCGCTCATCCGGGTCTCCGCCGGATTGTTGCCGAACATCACCACCAGCTTGCTGTTTTCAATATCCGAGGTGCTGTTGCCGTCGTTACTGCCGTAGGTGTAGGGCATGGCGCAGGCAATCTGCGCAGTACTGTAGGTACCGTACTGGTTAAGCGAGCCGCCGTAGCAGTTCATTAAACGCGCCACCGGCGACGCGGAAGGCGACGAACGGGTGATGTTGCCGCCGACGATCCCTGAAGAGTAGTTAATGTATACGGCTTCGTTGCCATACTGTGCTACCACGCTCTTCAGGCGGTCGGCGAGGGTATCCAGCGCCTCCTGCCAGCTGATGCGGACAAATTTGCCTTCTCCGCGCTTGCCGACGCGCTTCATGGGATAGTTAAGGCGATCCGGATGATTAATGCGCCGGCGAATCGAACGCCCGCGCAGGCAGGCGCGGACCTGATGGTCGCCGTAGCGGTCGTCGCCGGTATTATCCGTTTCGACGTAAACCACTTCATCATTACGCACGTGCAGCCGCAGGGCGCAGCGGCTGCCGCAGTTAACCGAGCAGGCGCCCCAGACAATGCGGGTGTTGTCGCCGGTAGCCTGTTGTACCGCCGCCGCGGCGCGGCGCAGCGTAAAGGGCAGGGTCAGCCCGCCGGCGGCCAGCGCCAGGGAACCGAGGGCTGTGGATTTGAGTAGCGCGCGTCGGCTGACGCCGCCGGGAGATTCCTGATTCGACATTGCTCACTCCATGATCGTTATGTTGTACGGAGAAGGGCCGCTGTGCCATTAACAGACGCAGGGGTGAGCGATAATACGTTATGGGTAGCCAGTAGACCTTATCCCTGGTCAATGCAGGGATAAGATCTTTCATTTGAAACCGAAGAGGGCTTACTGAGCGTCGTTTTCGGCGGGACTGTCGCTGTTACGCGTATAGGTGATTTTGAAGGTGTCGTTGGCGCAATGACCGACCACCTGAACCCCGGGCTGGTCTGCCTGATCGTTTGGCACAATGGCCAGGCTGAAGGCGGTTTCCGGTACGCCATTGTTGATGATCTTCTGCTGGATGTCGCTTTTGACCCGTTCACAGGAGTCGGGAGCCGCCAGTACGGCCGTGGAGCACAGCAGTAGCGCAGCGCCGGTGCAGAGGGATAGTTTCATCTTACGCTCCTTATCGATGTTATCCAGATTTAAGCATAGCAGAACTGGTGTAAACAATTGTATTTGCTAATATGATCGGATGTACACAAAAGGAATCGTCTGTGAAAAGATTGTATTGGCTGATCCCGGCAGCGCTGCTGCTGACGGCATGCGACCGTAAAAGCGCCCCGGACGCCTTCACCCCGGAGATGGCGAGTTTTTCCAATGAGTTTGAGTTTGATCCCCTGCGCGGGCCGGTGAAAGATTTTAGCCAGACGCTGCTGGATGAACACGATGTGGTGGTCAAGAAGGTGAGCGCTCAGCTCTCCAGGGAAGGGTGTTTCGATCTGCTGACCCTGGAAGATGTGGAGAACAAAACCGGCGCCACGCTGCTGCTGGACGCCAACTATTACGTCGACGGGCGCACCCACGAGAAGCGGCTGCGCCTGCAGGGCAAGTGTCAGCTGGCGGAGATGCCTGCCGCCGGGGTGAGTTGGGAGACGGATGATAACGGTTTTATTATCAGCGCACGCGGCAAAGAGACCACCGCCACCTACCGCTATGACAGCGATGGCTATCCGCTGGGAAAAACCACCACCGCCAAAGAGGAGCGATTTACCGTCGCCTCAACGCCGTCAAAGGATCCGCGTAAGAAATTGGACTATACCGCCATCAGCACCTTCAACGATCGCACGCTGGGCACGGTGCGTCAGACCTGCGACTACGACGATCACGACAATCCGCTGAGCTGTGAGCTGCAGGTGGTCGATGAAAGCGTCCAGCCGCCGCTGACCCGCCACTACACCATTAAAAACCGTATCGATTATTACTGAGCCGTCGGCTTCAGCAGGGACGGCCCGGGCGTTTTGTGCTCGGCCAGATACTGGTGCTGGAACAGGCACATGCGGATGGTGTTGCGGTACTCGCCGTTAATGAAAAACTCATGGATCAGTTCACCCTCGACCATAAAGCCGAGCTTGCGGTAAATATGGATCGCTTTTTCATTCTCTTTATCAACGATTAAATACAGCTTATACAGATTGAGCACGGTAAAGCCATAGTCCATCGCCAGGCGTGCGGCGCGGGTGGCGAGACCTTTTCCCTGGAAGTCGGGGGAGATGATGATCTGGAACTCGGCCCGGCGGTGCACATGGTTGATTTCAACCAGCTCCACCAGTCCGGCTTTATCGCCATTGCATTCGATGACAAAGCGGCGCTCGCTTTGATCGTGAATATGTTTGTCGTACAGATCGGAGAGCTCAACGAAGGCCTCGTACGGCTCTTCAAACCAGTAGCGCATGACGCTGGCGTTGTTATCGAGCTGGTGGACGAAGCGCAAATCTTCGCGCTCAAGCGGGCGGAGTTTGACGTGTAGCGCGTCGGTCATGGAGATTCCTGTGGTCAAAACGGAAAAGGGATTACAGAAAGGCGGCGCCCGCAGGCGCCAGCGTGGTCTGGGAGCGGCTCAGGGATTTATCGCACGGCCGGTGCGACGGTCAAGACAGCGCAGGGTGTTTGGCTCCCAGTAGGCATTGACGTTGGCGCTCTTCTGGCAGTTATCCTGCGCGTCGAAAGCGACATCGGCTTTATCCCACTCTTTTTCCGCCCGTTTGTTCACCTTCTGGCGCAGGCTGCGGGTGTCGTTCCATTGCTCTTTTTCCATCGACGCCTGCTGACGGCTCTGCGCGCTGTCGCCAGATTCAATCACCAGCCGGTCGGTGGCGGCATAGGAGCTGGAGGTGTAGACCACAGCGCTTAACGCCAGAATGGCGGTCAGGCACCAGCGTTTGTTCAGTGTCATGTTCATCACGATTTCCTTTAAGTGATGGGTTAACCCTCAGATTCAGTTTACTACAGCTTACTACAGCTCTTTTGTCGGGCATAGCCGGCAAAACAGCGTGGGGCAGAAGCTATTATCACGTAGAATGGTTCAACGCTTTGTCTCTTTTACGAATCTTTTAATGCTCAAAACAACGCTGCTGTTCTTTGCTACCGCTCTGTGTGAAATCGTCGGCTGTTATCTACCGTGGCTATGGCTCAAGCGCGGGGCAACGCCGCTGCTGCTGATCCCCACCGCCCTGGCGCTGGCGCTATTCGTCTGGCTCCTGACGCTCCATCCGGCCGCCAGCGGGCGGGTATATGCCGCCTACGGTGGGGTGTACGTTTGTACCGCATTGCTCTGGCTGCGGGTCGTTGATGGGGTCAAATTAACCCATTATGACTGGGCGGGCGCGGCCATCGCCCTGTGCGGCATGCTAATCATCGTGGCGGGGTGGGGACGGGCCTAAGCCCGTCATGTGTGATCCCTGCCGCTTTTTTCAACCCTAATTCTTGTATGGTAGTCGACCTGTTGCCTTACTTATCAGACATCCTATTTCATATGACTCTGTAAGGAACAACGATGGCTATCGAGACTCTTGCCGCCCGGACCGGGGCGACGCCGTTACGCATCCGTCGGGTGCAGAAGATCACCCTGACGCTGCTGTTTATCGCCGGTATCGTCAACTTTCTTGACCGCTCTTCGCTGAGCGTCGCCGGGGAGGCGATACGCGCCGACCTGGGCCTTAGCGCCACCGAGTTTGGGGTGCTGCTCTCCGCCTTTTCGCTCTCCTACGGCTTCGCGCAACTGCCCTCCGGTATTTTGTTGGATCGCCTGGGACCACGGATTGTGCTGGGCGCCGGGCTGATTTTCTGGTCCGCGATGCAGGCCCTGACCGGGATGGTCAATTCGTTCTCGCATTTTATTCTGCTGCGCATTGGCCTCGGGATCGGCGAAGCGCCGTTTATGCCAGCCGGCGTGAAATCGATCAACGACTGGTATGCGCAAAGAGAGCGCGGCACGGCGGTGGGAATATTCAACTCCTCGACGGTGCTGGGCCAGGCTATCGCCCCGCCGGCCCTGGTCATCATGCAGTTGGCCTGGGGTTGGCGAACGATGTTTGTGGTGATTGGTTTAGCCGGGATCGTGGTCGGCCTGTGCTGGTATGTGGGCTACCGTAACCGTCGGCAGTTTACCCTGCAGGAGGAGGAGCAGCAGTATCTGGCCAGTGAGGAGGCGGCCCGCCCGGCGCTGAAGTTTAGCGAATGGCTGGCTCTGTTTAAACGGCGGACTACCTGGGGGATGATCCTCGGCTTTTCCGGTGTGAACTACACCGGCTGGCTGTATATCGCCTGGTTACCCGGCTATTTGCAGGCGCAGCAGGGGTTAAGCCTGGCCCGTACCGGCTGGGTGGCGGCGATCCCGTTTCTTGCCGCGGCGGTGGGGATGTGGGTCAACGGCCTGGTGGTCGATGCCCTGGCGCGCAGAGGCTACGATCAGGCGAAAACCCGCAAAACGGCGATTGTTATCGGTCTGGTGCTGTCGGCGCTGGGCACCTTGCTGGTGGTGCAATCGTCCACGCCAGCCCAGGCGGTGGCTTTTATCTCCATGGCGCTGTTTTGCGTTCATTTTGCCGGGACGTCCGCCTGGGGGCTGGTGCAGGTAATGGTGGCGGAGCATAAAGTGGCTTCGGTGGCGGCGATCCAGAACTTCGGCAGCTTTGTGTTTGCCTCCTTCGCGCCGATCGTGACCGGCTGGGTAGTGGATACGACTCACTCTTTCAATCTGGCGCTGGTGATCGCCGCCGGGGTGACCTTTGCCGGGGCGCTGTGCTACTTCTTTATCGTCAAAACTCGCATCGATTAGCAACGCTCGGCGATTCGTCAACAGCAGGCCCGCAGGGACGCGCGGCCGCCATGTTCTTCTCCTCCCGTTACCTGCGCTATCCTGTCACTGCGGCGATTGCAGCCTCGTGCCCCGTGCTTTATCACGCAAGATCTTCTTGTATGGTAGTTGACAGAAATCAAAGATGTTATACCAATTGCGTGAGATGGTTGAGGCACAAAGGCATTCTCCTCGAGAGTTCTCCCCGAGAATGGTTGATGGGCTACATAACAACGAGAGTCATCATGGAAAACACCCTCTTAACCGCTAACGCCACGCTGCCGACCTACGATCGCAGCGCACTGATCCCCCGTATCGTTCATCTTGGTTTTGGCGCGTTTCATCGCGCTCATCAGGCTGTGTATGCCGATATACTGGCCAGCGAGCACGGCAGCGACTGGGGCTACACCGAAGTTAATCTGATTGGCGGCGAGCAGCAGATCGCCGATCTCCAGCAGCAGGATCTGCTGTATACCGTCGCCGAAATGTCCGCCGACGCCTGGACCGCGCGCGTGGTTGGTGTGGTGAAGCAAGCGCTGCACGCCGGGGTTGATGGTCTCGAAGCGGTGCTGGCGGCGATGTGCCAGCCACAGGTGGCCATTGTCTCCCTGACGATTACTGAGAAAGGCTATTGCCATTCGCCAGCCAGCGGCGAACTGCAGCTCGATCACCCGCTGATCGCCGCCGATCTGCATAACCCGCACCAGCCAAAATCGGCGGCGGGGGTAGTGGTGGAGGCCTTATCTCGCCGCCGGGCGGCCGGCCTGCCTGCTTTTACCGTGATGTCCTGCGATAACATGCCGGAAAATGGTCACGTTATGCGCAACGTCGTCTGCGCCTACGCCCGGGCTTTAGACGAGGATCTTGCCGCATGGATAGAGCAGAATGTCACCTTTCCGTCGACCATGGTGGACCGGATTGTCCCGGCGGTGACTGCCGAAACCCTCGATAAAATTACCCAGCTGACCGGGGTGCGCGACCCGGCCGGGGTGGCCTGCGAACCTTTCCGTCAGTGGGTGATTGAGGATAACTTTGTTGCCGGACGTCCGCAGTGGGAGAAAGCGGGAGCGGAACTGGTCGCCGACGTGGTGCCTTTCGAAGAGATGAAGCTGAGAATGCTCAATGGTAGCCATTCGTTCCTCGCTTATCTCGGCTATCTGGCCGGTTATCAGCATATCAACGACTGTATGCAGGACGATAACTACCGTCGCGCGGCGCTGTCGTTGATGCTGGACGAACAAGCACCAACGCTGAAGGTGCAGGGGGTGGATCTGTCACGCTATGCCAGTTTGCTGATTGACCGTTACTGCAATCCGGCGCTGAAGCACCGCACCTGGCAGATAGCCATGGACGGCAGCCAGAAGTTGCCCCAGCGCATGCTGGACTCAATACGCTGGCATCTGGTGCATCAGCGTGATTTTACACTGCTGGCGCTGGGCGTGGCAGGGTGGATGCGCTACGTTGGCGGCGTTGACGATGCGGGCCAGGCAATCGAGATATGCGACCCGTTGTTGCCGGTTATCCAGCAAGCGGTGGCTGCCAGCGCCGATGGCGAAGCGCGAGTCAAAGCGCTGCTGGGTATTGAGGCGATTTTCGGCGTCGAATTGCCGCAGGAGTTACGCTTTGTCACGGCGGTGACCCGCGCCTACTTAGCGCTGCAGCGGCAGGGGGCTAAAGCTACCGTCGCCGCGTGGGCCGCCGCGCAATAATCTTTTTCCGGTGTCGGTCCCGGGGTCGACACCGGCTCTTCAGTTATTTTTACGATACTCCGCTGATGTCTATTTTTTGCTGACGATCGGTTTTAGCAGACGCAGAATATGATCGAACGCAATGTCTATACATAACTCTATATTTCCCTGATTTACTAAAGATAATTAGCTGTTATTTTTCCGAACAATGGCTGGTATTTCACCGCAATAATGGCATAGTTAAGTTATTGAAAAAGAACTTTCTCTGCAAAAGGAGTACGGGCCATGTATAAAAAAATTTTATTGCCTGTTGATGTCTTTGAAATGGATTTAAGCGATAAAGCGGTGCGTCACGCGGAATTTCTCGCTTCGGCCGAAAATGGCGAGATCACCTTGCTCAACGTTCTGCCGAACAGCAGCCGTTCGCTATTGCGCGGTTTTACGGCGGATATTCGTAAGTTTGAAGCCTATATGAAAGAAGAGTCGGAGAAAAAAATGCGCGAGGTGGCGCGACTGTTCGCCATCCCCATGACGCGGATCCATACCCGCGTAGTCTTTGGCAACGTGCGTGACGAAATTCTGGCTATCAGTAACAACGAAGAGTTCGATGTCATTGTGATTGGTTCCCGCAAACCGGGGATCTCGACCCATCTGCTGGGCTCCAACGCCGAGTCAATTCTGCGCTACGCCAAAACGCCGGTATTGGTCGTTAGATAATCCCTTCAATGACGACGGCTGCGTCGGCCATGCCGGCAGCCGTCTGACTCTTATTCTTCACTAAACCAGTCGCGGTTCTCCTGGCGAATCAGCAGTACGGATTCGCTGATTTCATGCAAATGGATACTCATGGCTTTTTCTACCGCCTCGGCATCGCGTTTTTCCAGCGCGGTAAAAATCTCATGATGCTGGCGCAGAAGCATCTCCGGAGAGGTGACATGGTCCAGACTCATATAGCGGACGCGATCGATGGCGGCTTTAATATTTTCCACCGTATCCCAGGCCAGCTGACAGTCGGCGATAATCGACAGCTTCTGGTGAAATTCATCATCGAGCAGGAAAAAGTCGTTTAACTGCTGCCGATCAACGGCAATACGCTGCTGGTGAAGATTCTGTTCCAGCTGATAAAGTTGCTCTTCGTTAATCATGCCGGCGGCACGGCGAACCACCGCGCACTCAATCGCCTGGCGGACGAAGCAACCATTACGCACCTGCGACAATGAGATTTTATTGACGTAGCTACCGCGCTGGGGACGAATCTGGATAAGTCCGTTTTCCGCCAGCTTAATGAAGGCTTCGCGCACCGGCTGACGAGACACCGCAAAACGCACGGAGACTTCTTTCTCCGACAGCGGTGTACCAGGCGGGATCAGGCAGTGAACGATATCCCGGCGGAGGATGCGATAAATTTGCTGATTGACGGGTTGCGTCGGATTCAGTTGCGATTCTGCGGCCATTGATGGTTACTTTTTAGGGGGTTATGCGCACTATTTTACGCGTTTTTTGCGTTTCCGCCCATACCCGGCCCGCAGGCCGGGTGGCTGACGGTTAGCCCTGACGGTGAACGCTGAGTCCGGCAAAGCTCTGACTCACCGGCATCATCTCCAGGGTGTTGATGTTGACATGTTTCGGCAGGGTGGCGACCCACCAGACCGCCTCGGTCACATCTTCCGGCGTTAGCGCTTGGGTATTTTCGTAAGCTTTTTCGGCTTTAGCGTCATCGCCCTTAAAGCGGACGTTAGAAAACTCGGTGCCGCCCACCAGACCCGGCTCGATGTCGGTCACGCGCACCGCGGTGCCGTGCAGGTCGGTACGAAGATTGAGGCTAAACTGACGGACAAAGGCTTTGGTCGCCCCATAGACGTTTCCGCCGGCGTAAGGCCAGCTGCCTGCCGTAGAGCCGATATTGATGATATGGCCGCGATTGCGCTCCACCATCCCCGGCAGCACGGCGCGGGTCATGTACACCAGCCCTTTATTATTGGTGTCGATCATATCTTCCCAGTCTTCCACACTGGCGCGGTGCGCCGGCTCCAGACCAAGCGCCAGGCCGGCGTTGTTCACCAGCACATCGATAGCCTGCCACTCGGCCGGCAGGTCAGCAATCAGCGTCTCAATGGCGGCGCGGTTGCGGACGTCAAGTTGCGCGATATAAAGATTATCGCCCAGCTCGTCTTTCAGCGTCTTCAGGCGCTCTTCACGACGACCGGTGGCAATCACTTTATGACCGTTAGCGATAAAACGGCGAGTAATACTTTCACCAAAACCGGCGGTGGCGCCGGTGACCATGATAATCATCTTACTGTTCCTCAACGCTTTTTGTGTTTTCATACCATAGCACGCACAGGCGGCGACCGGTAACGGAAATCATTGCGACCCCTTAAGGAGAGGCCTAATCTTACAGCATTAGCCTGTACAGGAGAGAAAGATGTCCGAACGAAACCCCTTTTTTAGCGTCAGTACGTTGCCTTACCAGGCGCCGCCGTTCGATGTGATTGACGACAGCCACTATCGCCCGGCGTTTGATGAGGGCGTCCGGCAGCAGCGGGCCGAAATTCGCGCTATTATCGACAATCCGCAGCCGGCCAGTTTCGCCAACACGCTCGAGGCGCTGGAGCAGAGTGGTCAGCTGCTGGCGCGGGTGACGCGGGTCTTTTTCGCCATGGCTGGCGCCCATACCAATCCTTATATTCAATCACTGGATGAACAATTTTCCGCCGAACTCGCCGAGCTGGGGAATGACATCTGGCTTAATGCGGCCTTGTTTCAGCGCGTGAACAGCGTCTACGAGCAGCGCGACGCGCTGGCGCTGGACAGCGAGTCCTATCGTCTCCTGACCCTGACGTGGCAACGTTTTGTTCACGCCGGGGCGACGCTGGCTCCCGAGCAGCAGGCGGCGCTGCGCACACTGAACACCGAAGCGGCTACGCTGCAAAGTCAGTTCCAGCAGCGACTGCTGGGAGCGGCAAAAAGCGGCGGCCTGGTGGTTGATTACCGGCATCAACTGGCTGGCCTGAGCGATGAGGAGATAGCGGCGGCGGCTGACGCAGCGCGTGAAAGAGGGCTTAGCGACCGCTGGTTGCTGACGCTGACCAATACCACCCAGCAGCCGCAGCTGCTTGCGCTGCGCGACCGGCAAACGCGGGAGAATCTCTTCGCCGCCGGCTGGACCCGCAATCAGCAGGGCGATGAGCATGATACGCGTGACCTGGTACTGCGGCTGGCGGCGATCCGCGCGCAGCAGGCTGAGCTGTTGGGAGCCGCTGATTACGCCAGCTGGGCGCTGACCGATCAAATGGCGGCTTCCCCGGCGGAGGCATTGGGCTTTATGCGTCAGATCGCGCCGGCGGCGCGGGCGAGGGCGGAACGTGAGTTGGCGGACATCCAGCAGGTGATCGACAACGAAGGCGGGGGTTTTCGCGCGACGGCATGGGACTGGCTTTACTACAGCGAGCAGGTGCGGCGGGCTGCCTACGCCATTGACGACGCGCAGCTCAAACCCTATTTTGCCCTCGAGCGGGTGCTGCACGACGGCGTCTTCTGGACGGCAACGCAGCTCTTTGGGCTGCGCTTTGTTGAGCGCTTCGATATACCGGTCTATCACCCGGATGTGCGGGTCTGGGAGATCTTCGATCACAACGGCGAAGGGATGGCGCTGTTTTACGGTGACTACTACGCTCGTGACTCAAAGAGCGGCGGCGCATGGATGGATGTGTTTGTCGAACAGTCGACTCTGCGCGCGCAGCGCCCGGTTATCTACAATGTCTGCAACTACGTCCGCCCGCAGGCAGGGCAGAGCGCGCTGCTGTCGTGGGATGAGGTGATCACCCTGTTTCATGAGTTCGGCCATACCCTGCATGGGCTGTTCGCCAGCCAGCGCTACGCCAGTCTCTCGGGGACCAATACGCCGCGCGATTTTGTCGAATTTCCTTCGCAGATCTTCGAACACTGGGCCAGCCAGCCGCAGGTGTTTGCCCACTACGCGAAGCACTACCAGTCCGGGGAGCCGATGCCGCAAGCGCTACGCGACAATATGTTGCGTGCGGCAACCTTCAATAAAGGGTACGACATGAGCGAGCTGTTGGCTGCTGCGTTACTCGATATGCGGTGGCATAGCCTGTCGACCTCGGCATTACCGGAGGAGGTGGACGCGTTTGAGCAGCTGGTGCTTCGGGAAGAGAACCTGGATCTGGCGGCGGTCCCCCCGCGCTATCGCAGCAGCTATTTCTCCCATATCTTCGGCGGCGGCTATGCGGCAGGCTATTACGCCTATCTGTGGACCCAGATGCTGGCCGACGACGGCTATCAATGGTTCGTGGAGCAGGGCGGTTTGACCCGTGAGAACGGTCAGCGTTTCCGTGAGGCGATTTTATCACGCGGGAACAGCACTGATTTAGCTGAACTGTATCGCCAGTGGCGCGGACACGATCCGCAGATTGAGCCGATGCTGAAAAATCGCGGGTTGAGTGCGTAGGGCAATTTTAGTCTGACAAGATAACCGGGCGCGCTGCCCGGTTTTTTGTCTGATCTAGTCGTAACCTTATATTTCTTTTACCTCACGCTGCCTAAATCTCTATCGCTCTCTCTCCCTTTAAGCATTAGCGTGGCTTCTTCGATACGAATGAAGCGCCCGGAATCATCTATTTCAGCGAACATATAAACTTCCATGTCCACCTCTTCTCCGCTGCGCCTGGTGCACAGAACGCGATGCCTTGTGGCATAAAGATTCCCGTTACGAAGTTCGTCATGTAACTCAATTTTAGCGAAGGCGATAATTTCCCGGAGTCTACGCGCATGCTGAGCAAAGCCATCTAATCCTTCCCACTTGTTATCAGTACGCTGCCGATAACCGGGACTAAAATAGCGACTGAGTATCCGATCCAGTGGTATCTGTTGGTGGTTGATAATTTCATCCAATACCCTAGTAATAGTAATCATTTTGATGGTTAGTCCTCTGTGAAAGTGATGAATACTTTACAATCGACTAACTGGCTTCAGTACGGTATAAAAGACATTAAACACCTCAAACACGCCAATATGCACGATCCATTGATTCCATTCGAACCGGTGTTTTCACCCCAGGGACCCACTTTACTCGTCGCGGTACGTCAGTCTGAGGTAATACGGGAGACTCCACGCCACCATCACAGCTGTGGGCAGTTAATCGGTGCCATACGTGGGCTACTTACGGTCGATAGCGGTGATTGTCGCTGGGTGGTACCGGCAACACATGCCGTCTGGATACCGCCAGGTGTTCCGCACGGCCTGTGCTCGCACGGTACATATTCAGGATGGAGTGTTTATGTTTCTGCCAAAGCCTGTGGCGAGCTACCTGATAAGCCATCTGTTCTCTCAATGACAAATCTGCTGCGTGAAGCGATAACGCGAGCGGCTGCATGGCAAGGTGTAGAGCTTAATGCGTCCCAAAAACGTTTAGCTGGCGTTATTCTTGATGAAATTGGTTCCCTTCCCAGGGTTAATCTTGGGCTTCCAATGCCGCAAGATAGCCGATTGCTCAGAATCGCGCAGGCGCTGTCAGCAAACCCGGACGACGGGCGCAGGTTGGAAGAATGGGCAGCCTGGGCCGGCATGTCATCACGCACGCTCACGCGACGATTCCGAGCCGAAACGGGTTTTAGCTTCAATGAATGGCGACAGCGGATACGCTTACTCAGGGCTCTTGAGCTACTGGCTGCCGGCAAGCCAGTGACGGCGATAGCGCTGGATCTGGGATATGACAATGTGAGTGCCTTCATAGCCTTGTTCCGTCGGATGTTCGGCACTACTCCAGGGCGGTATAAAATTTAATTATCTCTTCGCTGAACATGATGCGTTATCCGCCGCTTTGATTACGTTTGTCATGGGATGAGAGGGGCAAGTAATTCGGGCCCCTGATTTTTCACATTGCCGACCGCCCGCGTTACCGGGTGCCAGGTAAAATCGTCGGCGGAAACGGCTCCGTCGCTGGCTATCTCCGCCGCTTCCGCGCCGGTGACATCCTGCCTCATCCATTCCCGGGCGGCTTCAGGCGCCAGGACCAACGGCCGACGGTCATGAATATCGACAAGACCGCGATCGGCGGCGGCCGTCACGATCAAGAATCCTTCGGCATGGTCCCCACGTTCGAACGGAGTCCGACCAATCGCGGCCATAAAAATTGGCTGGCCATCCTTACGCTGGATAAAGTATGGCTGCTTTGTATTTCCTTCCTTTTTCCACTCAAACCAGCCGTCGGCGAAGCAGATCGCCCGTCCGTGCTCCCACAGCGGCTTGAACATCCTGCTGGAGGCTGCAGTCTCAACCCGGGCATTAATCAGCGGCGGTTTATCCCACCATCCTGGCGCATAGCCCCAGTAAACGGCATCGAGATGGAGTTGCTCATCGCGTTCATTGAGGAGTAAAACTTTTGTCCCGGGCGCGACGTTATAGCGCCCGATAGGCGCCGGGTCCCAGGCAATATCTCGTTCGGCCGCTTCCACGAGATGCGCCAGGTATTCCTCCCGGCTTTGCGCTTGCGCAAAACGTCCGCACATAGCCACCTCCAGCGTCATGTCTGACTAACAGTATAGATCAGCTGCAAAACGGTGTTTTCACCTGCCCAATCACCACGCTCCTTCCACGTTAGTAGACCATTATTTCAGGCCGTCATCTTGCCTGACGTCGCGACAGTACACGCTGGGCGTTAGGCCTGGCATTGTCCGTTTATGCTTCATCGTTATTACCCTAACGCCTGTCTGATAAAGGAAATCGTTTTTACTCTTTTTATTATCTTTCAGAATTATCGCACAGAGTTTTACCTTTGTTTGAAATGGTTGTCGCTGGGTTGTATTTGAAAATATCCACCCCTTATTATTTAAAAAGTCATCTTTATCTTTTAAAAGGTTGTTATGAGTAACTTACTATTATTAGTCCTGGCGGTGGTGTTATTGTTTACATCTTTGTTTTTTGGCCTGTCCTATGTTAGAGAAAGAAGAAAAATGAAGATGCGCTTTAATAAATTCCGACGTTAACCGATCCTTCCTGCGGAAAGCGCAAGAGCAACAGATGAGAATCTCGTTAACTCTTGTTTGGTAGCTATTTGGAATTTTTTCATAATATTGATTTTGTGAGAGAAGATCGTCTTATGACTGATGCCCAGTTTTTGCGCTATCTGCTGATTGTTCATTCCCGTTCTGATCGCATCGATAATATAAAGTTGTGATTTGGTCAAGGTTAACCGAGGGCATTTGACACAGCGTCTGCTGTCTTTTTCCAGCCCACCGCAACTAGATGTTGTCGACTCCGTCAGACGTTTTGCAATCTGATTTTTTACGCGGCGCAAGCCGCTGTTCATGCTGATAAAAGTGGCATCGCGTAGACAAAGTGGTAACTGTTCAACCTGCAAAGCGCTGTCGGTGGCGACGAAAATAAAAATAGACGTGTGCGGAGGAAGTTTTTTGAAAAACGGGTGGCATAGATAATGTTCACCAGCGGCCATTTCTGTGAACAGCATATCAATCGGACCTAATATATCTGTGGAACAGTCCACAACGGAATACGGTTCACGGATGTGTTCTTCTTTCGCGATCTCGCTAAGCAGTTCGCAAATTCCGCGATTAAGAAATATGTTTTCAGTGTTAATTAAAATATCAGGCATAGTCATGGCGATCGTGAAAGTTGTCATGCATTTAAAGTGGAGAACATTAAATGCGTATGCCTTTAGGATATTTCTAATAATCAACAAATGCAATAAGTCTAATTTTGGACTTTGAGCTGGCGAGTGAAATTAATGGCATATTAATCAATGACTTATTTTTTTAGCGTTGCGCGGGCATGACCGCTAATTTGGCACAAACTGCTTAAATTGCTTATATTGCATGCGTTAATTCTGGTCTCAAATATATTAATCAGAGTTACTTATTCACTGTATGAATTGCTTTTTCAAAAATACCTTTTGCAGGCGCGGGTCCTTGAGGAGATTGCGCCTGAGCGAAACCTGGGGTGGTCATTGATAAAAAGGGGCGGGGTAGACCCGCCGCTGCGGAGGGTGAACAGCAACGGCGTACAACAGAATCAGTTATCAGGATTGTTGGAAATGCTTTTCCACACCATTCCCAGGCCGATCAACATCGACGCGAAGAGGGCGAACAGGGTGGTTGAGATAAAAATGCTGGTCATGGCGGTGCCTCAGAAAGTGCGTATGCAGATCATTAGGCACGGTGTCGGATGAAAGGTTCCTTACCCGGCCGGGTATATTTTCACCAGCGGCGTCCGGTTGACGGCAACAAGGCGAATGCCACGTCGAAGCGCCGCTGTTGGCAAGGGGATCCTGACAGGCAGCCGTGTTGCTAAACGCGCTGTTCATGGGGAGAATACACGACGGCAAAGGGGGAGCGATTCGGACGTTGACATCCCCTTAAACAAGTTATATATACATGTCGCTTCTGTTTATTGAATGTTAAACAGCATCAGTTATGGGACTCAGAAGCGCCACAGCCCCCGCCGTCGGGCGGGGGTAACTTCGCCACCGGCATGCTTATTTTTCACTGAGGCTGGCGAAGAAAAATTTTTTATTTCGGGTCTTGAAAAACGCGCCTTAGATATTATTTTATATAGCGGACAAGCAATGCTTGCCTTTATGTTGAGCTTTTGAATGAATATTCAGGAGGTTAATTATGGCACTCAAAACCTTGTCAGCACTCCCGGTATTTGCTGATTCTCTTTTTGCCGATCGCTTTAATCGTATTGACCGTCTTTTCAGCCAGTTAACGGGCGATACGCCGGTGGGCACTTTACCGGCTTATGATTTACAGAAAGTCGACGACAGCAATTTCCTGCTCAGCGTCAGCGTGCCTGGCTGGAAAGATGATGAGCTGGAAATAGAAACCGTAGGGGGGAATCTGCATATTTCCGGGAAACGCCAGGAAACCGATTCCTCGACAGACAGCGGTGAACGCTGGATTTATAAAGGTATCCGCCGCGCTAATTTCCAGCTCAGTTTCTCTCTTCCTGAACACGCCCAAATTAATCAGGCGCAGCTGGATAGCGGCATCTTAAAAATAGCCATCCACCAGGAGATCCCGGAGAGCGAAAAACCGCGTAAAATTGCGATCGAGAATCAGGGGCGCGTGATAGAACATAAAGTTTGATTCACCGTTGTTCCGACGATGTTACCTTAAAGGCCCGCCCTGCGGGCCTTTATCCTTTCCCCCTGAAAATATAAATGGCCTCCCGACGACAAAGAAATCGATATGCTATTCTGTTAACAGACGCAGTGAGTCTGCTATTTCTTTCAATTTCGGCGAGGAGGAAGAATGACTGACGAGATCGATAGCGACGCAAACAGTACGCATGAACTAACCGCTGAAGTGGCTCGGGCGCTGATCGCGCGCGGTTGGCGACTGACCACGGCGGAGTCCTGCACCGGAGGGAATCTGGCGGCAGCGCTCTGTGCCCAGGCGGATACCGCGGCATTTTATGATACCGGCGTAGTGACCTTCAGCGATGAAGCCAAGCGCAACGTGCTGCAGGTTCGCGCGGAAACCCTGGCGGTACACAGCGCCGTCAGCGAAGCCTGCGTTCAGGAGATGTCCTCTGGTATTCTGGCGCTCGCCGGGGCCGATATCGCCATCGCCGTCAGCGGCTACGCCGGACCGGAGGGCGGGGAAGATGGTACCCCCGCCGGCACGGTATGGTTTGCCTGGAATTTTCGCGGCCAGACTGAAACCAAACGGATGTGCTTTGCCGGCGACTGTGAGACCGTGGTGGCGAAAGCGGTACGATATGCCCTGGCGGCGCTGAGCGAAAAGCTTCCCCACTGGCAGTGACGATGCCCGGGTGCGCGGCCTTACAGGTCCATTGCCTGGCGCGCTACCGGCCAGCAGATCTCCCCGATGCCGTTAAGGCAGGGTCGGGAAAAGAGAAAGCCCTGAAACAGGCGAATGCCCACCGACTGCAGCCAGCACCACTCCTCCAGGGTTTCGACACCTTCAGCCACCACCGTAATGCCAAGATCCTCGCAGCAGCGAACGACCGAGGCGACAATCGCCTGTTTGGTGCCGCTAATATGGATATCGCGCACCAGTTCCGCATCCACTTTGATTTTATCAGGCTGAAAACGGGTCAGTAACGACAGGCCGGAATAACCTGCGCCAAAGTCGTCGATGGCCAGCTTCATGCCCGCGACGCGCAGGGCTTTGAGCACCTTGCGGAACTGGTCAAAGCAGGTGATCACCTCTGTCTCGGTGACCTCGATCAGTACCTGATCCGGTCTGAGGCCGGCCGCCAGCAGGCTGTCCATCAGCCAGCCTACGGCGTCAGGGTGGTGATACAGCGATCCGGGCAACAGGTTAATCGCCAGCTGATGTTTCCCGAGCGGCAGCAGGCCGGCGAGAGCGAATGCATACGCTTTGCTTTCAAGATCAAAACGGTAGCGATCCTCCGCCGCAATGGCGGCAAACATTTCCACGGGAGAGCCGCCGGTTGGGCTGCGGATCAGAGCCTCAAAGGAAGAAACTCGCTTTTTAGCCGGCTCGACAATAGCCTGCAGAGCAAACTGGCAAGGTTGACCGGGCAGGTGCTGCGGCGCGGCCGTACCTGACGCGGGCATCATCATCCAGCGAGAGGGCTGCAGCGGCTCGGGCAGGCAATAGCGGCCGCCGTCGGCAATGAAGGCGCTAAGCAGCCGGAACATCCGGTCGTTGACCGGTTCGGTGACCCCAAACGTGCTAAAGCGCAGAATTTCCTCCAGCGCGCCATCGGTTTCAAACAGCCGGAGATCCAGTATGCGCATTCCGGTGCCGTGAAAACGTCGGTAGGCTGAGTAATCGCGCATCAGCTCCACTACGTCGCGATGACGCGGGTCGCTTTGGATTTCGCTGAACAGCGACTCAAGTGCCTCCTCAGTCCCTTCCAGGACCTGGAAAAACTGCAGGCCGTTAAACAGCAGAATGCCGGTGATGCCAAGGGGCAAATTTTTACTGCTGGCGCGATGGACTAAAGCGTCGAGATCGACGGGCGGGCGGTCAGGATGAACCTGGCTGCGGTAAATCAGGGTGGTTAGCATAGTTGTTACGATCGCTCCCGCGGCGTAAGAACATCCGCGCTCAGCATGCAAGATGAGTATGGCCTGACCCTAAAGGAGGGCGAGGCTGATATGTACAAACATTCAACCAACCGTGATGTCCGCTACGCGGAACGCGAGCTTCACTTTGTGATTCCCTCCACTGTACAGGGAATTACACATTTGGCTATCTTTTTCTCATCCTCAATGCAAAATGACGCTAACAGGCCTCTCATTCCCTCCTCAGACACTGGCGCTGCGTCTTATTTTACCTGTTAATATTCGCTACCAGGAATTATCCTACCATTCTATTTCCCACTCTCAAAAATGAGGCGCTGGTCTTGCCTGAATATAATCGAGTGAATATTATTACTCTAAATTAAATTCTTTTGTCAGGTTTGATATGAGCGACTTCTTTATTATTTTGTGTCTGATTTTATGTCCCATCATTTCTTTATGGAGTGGCTTTTCCTATATTCAGGAAAGGCGCAAGAGACGGTATGTTTTCCGTTCCAGAAGATGATTGTTTGACAGAATAAAATGACGAGTTGTATCAGCGTTTGGCGAGCAGTTGCACAAGGTTGTTAAACTGCTGACGGCTATTCAAATTAAATTTACTCATAATATTCTTTTTATGTGAATGAATCGTTTTGGGACTAATATTTAGCGCAGCGGCGACTTCATGAGGGCTCAGGCCAATACTGAACGCGTAAATGACTTTGGTTTGCGCGTCGCTGACCGACCTGCAGGCGCAATTAATGCAACGCCGCAGACGATTGAACGGCGGGTCTTGCCGCGGTAGCAGCGGACGCTCAATGGCGTTAGCTATCTCATCTTTCAGCCGCTGAACGCGAGCGTGAGGCGGCATAAACACCACATGCTGCAGACAATTCGGTAAACCCTCATCTACGGTAGCGTGTTCATTGTCCGGGAAAATAAAAAGCGTATATTGTTCCGGGGCATGCTGAAAAAGATCCTGGCACAAGTACCACTCCCCCGCGACCATTTCCGTGAATATCACATCAGCTTGCGCCATCGATCCTGCATCCCATTGTTGAGAAAACTGATAGTGTGGCCGCCCGGCGGCCTTCATCGCTTCATCAACCAGTTCAGCAATAGCGACTCGCAAATAGTGATTTTTTATATTGAACAAAAAATTAGTCATATAACTTCCCTGTGGGCATTAAAAAACATATCTGGATAAATTAAAGAATATAATGATGATGCAGGTACTATTTTTAGCCGTGGTAATCTAAGGGATGTTTTCCATTAATGCAATATCTGGTGGGGAAAGTGAGATAACGGTATATTGATATGCGAAAGTTCCTAATAAACAAAACCTTAAGCATATGTTTTTCACTATTTAAAGCCGTTTCCTGTTTTTTTATTTTTGCGATGCATAAAAAGCTTAGTGATAGCCGCGCTCTGTTGTTAAAATTAGCGGAGGACAAGAATACAGGATGTATGCCGTACTTATGAAGCAGATGCTCTATTTGAAAATGCTGGCGTGGCTGGAGGATAATATCTATTGTAACCCGGCGATCGATGACCTGGCGCAGTATATGGGCTATTCGCGTCGGTTTGTGTACGACGTGTTTTACCAGTATGGCCAGTTACCCATCGGGCAGTATATTCGTCTGCGGCGGTTGACCATCGCAGCGGTCAGTCTGCGCTTAACACGGCAACCGATCGCCGCTATTGCCTGGCAGTTAAGCTATGACTCGCCGCAGACCTTTTCCCGGGAGTTTAAGAAGCGCTTTTCGCTCTCGCCACGTGAATACCGTTGCGCGGCGCACTGGGACACGGCAAAGCTGTTGAAAAAGTTTCACCCGGACGGAGAGAGCCTACCTCTGGCTCGTTTTTTTTCTCTGCCGGAACAGGTCTATTACGGCTATCCGATGAAGTATGAACTGCGCCTGTCGGATTTGGTGTTGCAAAGCACCGCTAAGACGAGCATCAGACAAAAGGTTGACCGTTTTTTCACCGCTGGCGGAGGCTCGCTTTCCGTACTTTCCGACTACGCCGCGGCGAGCAAAAATGAGCTTAACGTCGAGGTTAACGCTTTTGTCGGCTGTCATGAGGCGGGAAAGCTGCCCCCCGCGCTGGCCATGAACAGCTCGCTGACCACCCGGTCAGGGCTTTATGTCGGGGTTGAATTCTACGGCAGTTGGTCACGTTATGCTCGTTTATCCAGCGATCTGTATATGGAGCTGCTGCCATCCCTGGGGGTAAGTCGTCGGGACGGCTATGACATTGAATGTTTTATAACCCGCCATGCGGAAGGCGAAGAGGCAGGGGACAGGCGCTATCGCGTACGCTATTTTATCCCGGTGACGCTGTCGGCAGCGGGTCTGCGGTCTGACAGCGGTAGTGGGTCAGGGCCTGTGCCGGGGCGAAGTTAAGGTGGCCGGAGCCACCCAGGTTAACATCAAAGCGCAAACCACAGCAGCCAGGTGATGAGAAAGCCCGTCACCCCCATGATGGTTGTCAAGACGGTCCAGGTTTTGAGTCCATCTGGCACCGAGAGTCCGAGATAGCGCGTGACGACCCAGAATCCGGCGTCGTTGACGTGCGACAGCCCGAGCGAGCCGAAGCAGGTCGCCAGCGTCACCAGCACCAGCTGCAGCGGCTCCAGACCGACAACCGCCTGCGACAGCAGACCGGAGGTGGTGAGGATCGCCACGGTGGCCGAACCCTGCGAGGCTCTGAGCACCAGCGATAGCAGAAAAGCGGCGGGCATCAGCGGCAGATGTATTGTCTCCAGCGCCTCGGCTAAGGCATTACCGATGCCGGAAGCGACCAGTACGCCGCCAAAGGCGCCGCCGGCGCCGGCGACGAGGATCACGTCCGCCGACGAGGGGATCGCGCTGCCGGTGACTTCGCCCAGCTTTTTCAGGCTCATCCGCCGACGGATGCCCAGCGTCCAGCTGGCCAGGCCCAGGGAGATCAGCAGGGCGACCGGCGGGGTACCAATGACGGTCATCAGCTGGCGAACCGCGTTTTCCGGCAGCAGAAGCGCCTGACACAGCGTCCCGGAAACAATCAGCATGATGGGCACCACGATCAGCCCACCGATAACCAGCGCATTCGGCGGCGGCAGACGGGTCTGCTGCGCGTTAACCGAGAGATCCGGTACTTCCGCCGTTTGTTGCTGCTCCAGCACGTTAATCGACAGATGATAATGGCGGCGATTGATAAACCGGGCGACAAAATAGCCCACGATACCGACGACCACCGACACCCCAATCCCCGCCAGCATCAGCCAACCGACATCGCTATGCAGAATGCCTGCCGCAGCCGCTGCGCCAGGATGGGTGGGCAGCGCCACGTGGACGGTTAACATCACGCCGGCCATCGGCAGGCCAAACTTCAGCGGCGACACGTGGGCGACTTTGCTGAAGCCGTAGATTAACGGAATGATGATGATAAAGCCGACTTCAAAAAAGACCGGGGTGCCGAGAATAAAAGCCACGATGGTTAAGGCGGCAATGGTTCGTTTTGCACCCAGTACGCCGGTCAACGTTTTCGCCAGCGATTCGGCGCCGCCGGACATTTCAATCAGCACCCCCAGCATTGAGCCCAGAATAATAATGCTGGCGATGTGGCCAAGCAGGCCGCCCATGCCTTTTTCAATGGTGGTTATAATTTTATCTGCCGGAATGCCGGTGGCGAATGCCACCAGCAGGCTGACGATCAGGAGCGCCACAAAAGGATGTGCTTTCGCTTTGATCACTAACAGGAGCAACAGCACTACGCTGGCTAACGCAATAAGTAACAGCGCCGATGTCGACATAGGTTTGCCTCGGGTATTAACAGGTGTACAGAGAGTTATTTTTTTAGAAAACGGCGTTTATTTTTTCCGGTAGGGCGAGAACCACCCCAGCCCGGAAAGCGTGTCTGTCCGGGGGATATATTCGCAGCCGATCCAGCCGTCATAACCGGTTTTATCCAGTAGCGCATAGAGCCACGGATAGTTTATTTCGCCCTCATCCGGTTCATGACGGTCGGGCAGGGAGGCAATCTGAATATGGCGATACTGGCCGGCATATTCGGTAATAAGATGGCTTAAATTGCCGTCCACCTTCTGCGCGTGAAACAGATCTAACTGCACCGCCAGGTTCGGCCTGTCGACCCGTTTCACCATCGCCAGCGTCTGATATTGACTGTGGTAGAGATAGCCCGGTTTGGTCTGCGGATTCAGCGCTTCGATGAGTATCCGCTTGTCGTGGCGGGCAAAGCACTCCGCCGCGTAGCGCAGATTATCGATAAGCACGGCCTCGCAGGCTGCGCGATCCGCTCCCGGCGGCACCACGCCGGCCATGATATGCACCTGCGGGCAACCGAGCTGGCAGGCATACTCCAGCGCCAGCTCAATATCGCGTCGGGCCTCCGCGCTTCTCCCGGGGATGGCGGCGAGCCCCCATTCTCCGGCGTTGACGTCGCCGGGTGGGGTATTGAACAGCACCAGCTGCAGCTGGTTCTCCTGCAGGCGCTGTCTGATTTCCCCGGCGGCATACTCATAGGGAAACAGAAACTCAACGGCTTCAAATCCCGCCCGGGCAGCGGCGGCAAAGCGTTCCAGGAACGGCAGTTCGGTAAACAGCATGGATAAATTTGCAGCGAATTTTGGCATGGTTTTATCTCAGTTCTTTTACTTCGTCAGCGGTCAGGTAGCGGATCTCGCGGTTGCCGAGGGTAAATATCAGCCGTGCGGTCTCTTCCAGTTCCTCGGTATTGTTGGTGGCTTCGCGCAGCGATGAGCCAGTGACCACCGGTCCGTGGTTGGCCAGTAAAAAGGCGTTATAGCGCGGCGCCAGCCCGGCCAGCGCCTGGGCAATGCGGTCATCGCCCGGCCGGTAGTAGGGAACCACCGGGACGTCGCCGACGCGCATCACCACATAGGGGGTAAAGGGGCGGATACAGTTGTGCGGGTCGAGCCCCTGCAGGCAGGAGAGCGCGGTCAGATAATGGCTGTGCAAGTGGACGATCGCCTTGCAGGCCGGGTTGTGCAAATAGACCGCCCGGTGAAAAGTGACCTCTTTCGATGGTTTATCGCCGGAGATCCATTCCCCTTGCAGCGTCACCACCGACAACCGCTGAGCCTGCAGTTCGCCGAGGCAGGCGCCGGTCGGCGTCGCCAGCAGGTTGCCGTCCGGCAGCAGCAACGACAGATTGCCAGCGGAGCCGGTGGCATAGCCGCGGCTAAACAACGAGGCGCCAATCTGCACCATTTCCTCTCGCAGTTGTTGCTCAGTCATGACGAAACTCCTGCTGGGCACGGGCAAAGAACTGGATATCGCCGAAGTTACCTGACTTCAGCGCCAGGGAGAGCGGCTGGCGGGTGTCACGCACCCAGGGCACGCCAGGGGAGATGGTCGGCCCAATATGGAACGCCTCAACCCCCAGGTTCTGCGCCACAATGCTCGACGTTTCCCCTCCGGCCACAATAAAGCGGGTAAATCCTTTCGCCTTCAGGGCGGCGGCAAGAGCGGCAAACAGCTGTTCCACCCGTTCGCTGCTGGCCTTGTCGCCATACTGCGCCTGGATCCGCTGCAGCGTTTGCGGCTCGGTGGTGGCATAGATCATCGGCGCCAGCGGCGCATCGCGCTGCGCGTCCACCCAGTCAGTCAGCGTCCTGACGTAGCTCTCCAGATCGTTAAAGCAGGCGCTTAAGTCGACGGCGCGGGCGGGGGCCTGTTGACGATAGGCCGCCACCTGGCTGTTGGTCATCACCGAGCAGGAGCCCGAGAGCACCACCGCCGGGCCGGCCAGCGGCATGCCGGCCTGAGCGCTTTCACCCCGGGCGCCATGGCGCTGCGCCCAGTCGCGGGCGAGGCCGATGGCGAGGCCGGAACCGCCGGAGACCAGCTTCATCTCCCGCAGCGCCACGCCCTGGGTGAGCAGATCCTGTTCGCTGAGGGCGTCGAGCACCACATAGCGCACCGCCGGATCGTTGACTGCCGCCAGCGCGGCGGCGACCGCCTCCGGCCCCCGGGCGACAATCGGCCAGGCAATCAGCGCGGCTTTTCCGCGCCCCTGGCGCTCAATTAAGCGGCCCAGGTGCGCATCCTCCATCGGCGTCACCGGATGGTGGCGCATCCCGGACTCATTCAGCAGTTGCTCGCCGACGAACAGATATCCCTGATAGACCGTGCGGCCGTTAACCGGCAGCGCCGGGGAAATCACCGTCCGCGTCTCACCCAGCTCGGCCAGCAGGGCATCCAGCACCGGGCCAATGTTGCCCTGCGCGGTGCTGTCGAAAGTGGAGCAGTACTTGAAATAAAACTGCTGACAGCCCTGGGCCTGCAGCCAGCGCAGGGCCGCCAGCGACTGGCTGACGGCCATTTCCGCCGGGCAGGAGCGGGTTTTCAGGCTGATGACCACCGCCTCGCTGGTCAGCGGAAGATCGCGGGTCGGCACGCCATTCAGTTGCACCGTCGGCATGCCGTTGCGCACGAGGAAGCTGGCAATATCCGTGGCGCCGGTGAAGTCATCGGCAATGACACCAAGCTGCATGTTGTCTCTCCTCACTGTTTATGGCCCGGCAGGGTGATGCCGTTGAAAATCTTGATCACCGCGCTGTCATCTTCCCGACCGAATCCGGCATTACTGGCGGAGGTGAACATATTCAGCGCGGTGGTAGCGAGCGGCAGCGGGAAGGTCAGCGCCCGGGCAGTGTCATTCACCAGCCCGAGATCTTTGACAAAAATATCGACAGCGGATTTTGGCGAGTAATCGCCATCCAGGACGTGCTGCATGCGATTCTCAAACATCCAGGAATTACCCGCCGCGTGGGTGACCACGTCATACATCGTCTCCAGTGGGATCCCGGCGCGGGCGGCAAGCGCCATCGCTTCGGCGGCAACGGCGATGTGCACCCCGGCCAGCAGCTGATGGATAATTTTTACCGTCGAGCCAAGACCAATGTCGCTCCCGATGCGGTAGACTTTGCCGGCCACGGCGTCCAGCACCGGCGCGAGGCGGGCAAAGGCGGCATCGCTCCCGGAGGCCATCACCGTCATGTCGCCGGCGGCCGCTTTCACGGCGCCGCCCGATACCGGCGCGTCGAGCATCAATAGCTGGTACTCCGCCAGCGCCTCGGCAATGGCCTGAGCATCGGCGGAGGCGATGGTGGACGACACCATCACGACGGTGCCCGGCTTCAGATGGGCGGCGAGGCCGCTCTCGCCGAACAGGATCCCCCGCACCTGGGCGGCATTGACCACCAGCAGCACAACTGCATCCAGTTCCGCGGCGAACGGCACCGCGCTGGGGCCCGCGCCTTTGGCGCCCGCCGCCAGCAGTGCGCGACAGTTGTCGGGATTGATGTCAACGCCCCAGGTGTTCAGGCCCGCCTGCAGGCAGGCGCGGGCGGCGCCCATGCCCATTGAACCCAGTCCAATCACGCAGACGTTAGTGTGTGCAGCCATGCTGGTCTCCTTGTGAACATTAGTTAATTAATGTGATTTAATGATAGAATAAAGCGTTATCATGTGAATTTATGTGAGAGTTATCACGAATAACCCACATGAATATAAAAAATTCACAGGCGGAAAGAGGCTGCACAACGGCGATTCTTGCCCTAAAATAGCGTAAAAACAGTGGCAAAGCGCGATAACAACACCGGGTGTCGCCAGGGCCGTAGCCTGGGTGGTGACGCCTGGTGTGAAAAAATGGTAAGGGGAGAGCGGTGATTCCAATAGAACGACATCAGCGTATTTTAGCCCTGGTGGAGCAGCGTGGGGCGGTAAGCATTAACGAGCTGACGGAGATCCTCGGCGTGTCCCATATGACCATCCGTCGGGACGTCAGTAAACTGGAGGAGCAGGGGCTGCTGGTCAGCGTCTCGGGCGGCGTACGCGCCGTCAGCCGGCTGGCTGCGGAACCCAGTCATCTGGTGAAAAGCACGCTGCAGAGTGAGGAGAAACAGGCGATCGGCGCGCTGGCGGCGAGTCATATTGCCAAAAACAGTTGCATCTATCTGGATGCCGGGACTACCACCCTGGCGCTGGCGCGGGCGATCCTCGACCGGAACGATCTCCAGGTGGTCACCAATGATTTTGAGATAACCCAGCTGCTGATCGATGCCAGTCAGTGCGGCGTGATCCACACCGGCGGCACTCTGTGCCGGGAGAACCGCTCCTGCGTGGGCGAATCGGCGGCGCGTACGTTACGCCACCTGGCTATCGATACGGCCTTTATCTCCGCCAGCGGCTGGGACAGTCGCGGGATATTCACCCCTGATGAGAACAAGGTTACCGTCAAGGAGACCGTCAGCCAGGTCAGCGCGAGAAGCATCCTGCTGTGCGACAGTTCGAAATACAATCAGGTGGCCACGTTTATGGCGTTACCTTTGACCCGGTTCACCACCATCATTACCGACCGGCATCTCTCCGATGCCGCCGCCAGTCATATCGCCCGGCACGCCTGCGAGGTGCTACGAGCCGGATAACGCGCGCGGCCACCGCCGGGTTAGCGTTGCCAGTGCTCGATCAGCGCCGCGCCGATCCCGGCGATTTGCTGATTTCGCTCGGCCATGCTCGCCGGCGTATCCCGCAGATAAATCACCACAATGCGCTCTGCTTTGTTATTCGGGCCAAGCAGGGCGACAATGCCGCGCGCACCCCGCTCGCCAGCTCCGGTCTTATCGGCGATAAACCAGCCCGCCGGCAGCACGGAGCGGATCAACGGTCCGGCGACCCGATCGTCCACCATCCACTGCAGCAGCTGCCGTTGCGAACGGGCGCTCAGACGCTGGCTGGTCAGCAGCTTGCGCAGGGTCGCGGCCATGCTGGCCGGGGTAGTGGTGTCGCGGGCGTCGCCGGGAAGCGCCTCATTCAGTTCCGTTTCCCAGCGGTCAAGGCGGGTGACGTTGTCGCCGATCTGGCGCAAAAAGGCAGTCAATCCTGCGGGGCCGCCGACGGTGGCCAGCAGCAGATTGGCGGCGCTGTTATCGCTCATGGTAATGGCGGCGGCGCAGAGTTCGCCGACCGTCATGCCGTCGGCAAGGTGTTTTTCGCTGACCGGCGAGTAGTCCACCAGATCCTGCTGGCGATAGTGGATCTTTCGCTCCAGCTGTTCGTCACCGGCATCCACCCGCGCCAGCACTGCGCCGCAGAGCACTACTTTAAAGGTGCTCATCATGGGAAAGCGTTCATCGGCGCGCCAGGCGGTCAGCGTGCGGCCGCTGGCCAGATCCATTTCTATCATGCCTACGCGGCCCGACAGCTGGCTTTCGCTTAGTTTAATTTGCTCAAGCGGCTGCGGGCTGGCGTGTACCGCCAGCGGCAGGGTGGCTAACAGGGAGATAATACACAGGCGAATATAACGCATAACCACATACATCCTTGAGTGAGGGCCGATAAAGGCGAGTAAAGAAGCGACAAATAAGAATAACCCGGCGTTTTGCTGATTCACAATTCCTCTTTTTTCCTTCATCATTTGTCATCTTTTATTTCGAATAATCAATATCTAGCCCTGCCTAAGCACGCTATTTTTTGACTCAAGGCCGTGATGAACTATAAGAAAGTACTAAATACCGCACTCTGTCGGGCGTCGCTGTTTGCCGATCACCACGCCCGCCGGTCCCTGCGGTTCGCCAACGCTATATGCCACCCCGGGAGGAACTGGTGCACCCGATAATTAAGGTCATGCTGGTGGGCGGTAAGGCGGACGGGCTGTTGGTCAGCGTCGCCGATGACGCGACCGAGGTCTCGGTGACGCCTGCGCAGTACGGTGCGCTATCCGGGCAACCGTTGAGCTACCGAATTGTTAGCCAAACCATTGACGATGAACGCTATTTTTTTGGCGTTTTCAGCGACGCCCATCAGGATAGCGATAAGCTGACGCGGGTCGCCCTGACCCGTGGAATGAAAAAAATGTTCTGTTAAACCCTGCCCGAAAGGGGGCGTAAGAGGGTGTGCCGGGCGCCGCTGTGCTACTGTGGCAGCCTTCTATTTCCAGGGCCGGACGCATAATGATTCAGTACATTCGTATTCAAAATTTTCGCTCAGTGAAGGATATTGCGCTGGAGCTCGGGCCGCTGAACATTGTCTTCGGCCCTAACGGCTGCGGTAAATCCAATATTTATAACGCCATCCACCTGCTGACCGCTGCCGCTGAGGGCAGGCTTTCGGGGTTTATCAGCGAAGAGGGCGGTCTGGAGAATATGATGTGGTCCGGGGAGCGTTCGCCCCTCGATCGTCACCCCCGCCGGCTGCAAATTGCCTGCCGGACCGACAGCTTCGATTATGAGCTGCAGATAGGCTTCCCTGAAAAATTGCCCTATCCGACGCAATTCATGCTCGATCCTATCGTTAAAGAAGAGAATATCTGGCTGGCCGGCTACTCCCGCCGGCCTTCCTCCCGCGTACTGCAGCGCAAGAATCAGGCGGCGTTTCTCGTCGATGTCACCGGGGAGAAAAGTACTTTCACCGAGAGTATTTATGAAAATGAGTCGGTGTTCGGTCAGCTTGGCGAGCCGCACCGTTTCCCCGAAGTATCGCGAGTGCGGGAGACCTTGCGCCGTTGGCGGTTTTATCATGAATTCGCGATTGGCCGTCATTCGCCGCTGCGTCAGCCGGCCGTGGGTTACCGTTCGCCAGTCCTCGACAGCGATGGCCAGAATCTCGCCGCCGCCTTTCAGACCATTGTCGAGATCGGCGCGGAGGAGATTTTGCATGAAATCCTTGCCGACGCCTTTCCCGGCTGCCAGTTTTATTGTGAAAACGAGCACTCGCGTTTCGCTCTGAAAATGCGTCGCGAAGGGATCCGCCGCCCGCTGCTGGCGGCGGAGATGTCCGACGGTACGCTGCGCTTTTTGTGCCTCGCCGTCGCGCTGCTCAGTCCGCGCCCGCCGGCGTTTCTGGCGATCAATGAACCGGAGAACAGCCTGCATCGCGACATGTTGCCCGCGCTGGCCCGGCTGATTATCGAGGCCTCGCGCTACAGCCAGATCTGGCTGACCAGCCACTCGGCGGAGCTGGCGGAGCTTATCGCCGCCGGGGCGCCTTGTCAGCGCTATGCGCTGGAGAATCGTGGCGGGGAGACGCGGATTGTCGAGTGAAGCCCGTCATCCCTGACGGGGGCGCTGGAGTCAGGCGGGGCTCTGCGTCTCTGCGGTCGGCAGCAGACGGTTGCCGCCGCGTAGGGTGACGAACGAGAGCAGGGTGAAGCTCAGGGTTATGCAGCCGAGGATCAGATAGGCCTGATGGAAGCCGACGGTGTCGTACATCCGGCCCACCCAGGCGGAAAGCACCACCCCGGACAGCTGTTTTGACAGATTAAAACCGATCAGGAACAGGGTGGCCGAGAGGCGCGGGTTAAAGGCGGAAGAGATATATTTAAAAGTTCCCACCAGCAGGAAGGGGATCTCAAACATATGCAGCATCTTGAGGATCACCACCTCGACTGCCGATGAGGCGAAGGACGACCCGAGAATACGCACCGACATGATCATGCCCGCGGTCAGCAGGGCGTTTTTGGCGCCGATGCGGTTAACGATGGCCGGCGCGCAGAACATGATCAGCGCGTTGAGCAACTCGCCGCCGGTGGTGACGAAGCCAAACACTTCGGTACCGCGCTGCGGACTGGCGAAAAAGCTTTTGAAAAAGTTGGCGAACTGCTGGTCAAACACGTCGTAGACGCTGGCGACACCCACCACATAGACGATAAAGCCCCAGAAGCGCGGCATACGCAGCAGTTCTGCCGCCGTACGCAGCGAAAAGGCCTGACGATTGGCGCCCAGCGCCTCGATAACCTGAGCGCTGTTGCTGCTTTCCGGCCGCGACAGCCAGAGCAGCAGACCGAGCACCAGCGCAAAGCCGGAGGCGATCCAGAAGGTGATATTGGGATCGATGCCGAACAGCACGCCGGTTATCGAGGCGCATAGCGCCCAGCCGACGCAGCCTGCGACCCGCACTTTACCATATTCAAAGCGGTTGGCCCGGCTGACGCGTTCGATATAAGCTTCCACCGCCCCGGAGCCGCTGGAGAAAACAATCCCCAGGTAGATCCCGCCTACCAGCGAACCAGCGATAATATTCATCTGCAGCAGCGGGGAGAAAACGAAAATAAAGAATGGCGCGAACAGAATTAACAGTACCGTAATGGTCCACAGCAGATGTTTGCGCAGGCCGAGCTTATCCGACATCAGGCCGAACACCGGCTGAAAAATAATGGCGAATAACGAGATAGACGAGAAAACGATCCCGGTTTCCGTTTTAGTTAAATGGTTAACGTCCGCCAGCCACACCGGAAAAAACGGGAAGTAGGCCGACATAATGAAATAGTAAAAGAAAAAGAACAGCAGGAAATAGACGAAATTATGCCGTTCTCGTGGCGCTAGTTCTGAGAATTTCATCACCATGATCCCTTGTTATTCTGTTTGTGGGGTGGGGGCTGTCGCCCCCACGGATTAAAAGCAACGCAATGAGACCTCGTACTGCCAGCGCGTTTGGCTCAGGAGCCACTGCGGCAGCACGCTGGGGGTCCAGGAGTCATCGCCTCCCACCCCCATATGCAGGCCGTCGAGGGTGATCCACACGCCGTCTTCGGCCTGCATCTTGTGCCAGTGGTCGGTCTCCATCAGCTGACGGGTGCTCCATGGCTGAACGGAGAAGTGGAAATGACCGCTGATGTGCCAGCGCCCCCAGTCCAGCGCCTGGGTATTACAGCGCAGGCCGTTTTCCGTCGGGAAGATATAGGGGGTGGTCATCGCCGCCAGCGGCTGCTCCCAGCGGGCGAAGCAGGCGCTGCTCCGCCGGTCGGGGTAGTTCTCATGCGGCCCCAGACCCAGCCAGCTCACCGGCGCCTGCTGATCCGCCACCTGGAAGTGCAGCCCGACCCGCGGCAGCGGCGGCAGGGTTTCCGCCCGTTCGCCGTCCACCGCCAACCGCAGGGTTCCGTCAGCAGTGAAGTGCATGCGCCAGTGGCTGACAATCACTACCTCTTCGCCGCGCAGGTAGTGCCAGCGGCAGTCGACGAGGGTTTCATTTGCCAGGCGCTGCGCATCGCACTGGACGCAGTGCGCCTCAAGATCGTACAGGCCGGCGCTTTTCCAGCGCTCCACCCAGGCGTTGGGGTCGATACGCTCTACTTCGCTGACCCCGATGTCGTTGTCGAGCGGCGCGCGAATAAACTGGTCACGCAGGGGGGTCAACAGCTGCTCCTGACCGCCAACCGACCAGCGGCTCAGCAGACCCGTCCGGCGATCGATGGTCCAGCATTGCGAACCGGCGCGGATCTGCCAGACCTCATCGCTGACGATAAGATCCGGAGCGCCGGCAGACACGGTGGGCGCCGGCAGCGCCAGCGGGGCGGGCAGGGGAAACTGTTGCCAGGCGACGCGGTGCTCCGCTTCTGACCAGGCGGTCGCCTGGGGCTGGGTCACCTCCAGCGTCAGCCACACCGCGCGGGCGCCTTCAGGCAGGATCAGGCTATCGAGCAGCGTTATCTCGTCGCTGCCCTCAGGGGGCAGCGCCAGGGTCAGGTCGCCGTGATACAGGGGTTCACCGGCCGCCTGCACCTGCCAGCGCAGCACTTCGTTATCGGTTGGGCGGAACAGGTATTCGCTGATGATGCGCACCCGCAGCGGCGAGGTCGACAGCAGCGTGAACTGAAAATACTGCTGGGCGTGCTTCGCCTCCACCAGCGACGGATGCGGCGTGCGATCGGGAAACACCAGACCGTTCATACAGAACTGGCGATCGTTAGGCTTATCACCAAAGTCGCCGCCATAGGCCCAGCCGACGCTGCCGTCGGCAAAGGTTTTGCGGATCGCCTGGTCGGCCCAGTCCCAGATAAACCCGCCCTGCAGCCGCGGATACTCGCGAAAGGCCTGCCAGTAATCGGCGAAGTTGCCGAGGCTGTTGCCCATCGCGTGGGCGTACTCGCAAAGGATCAGCGGCCGCTGCTCACCGGGCAGGCTGATCCATTTTTTGATCCCCCATTTGGGTACCGCCGGGATCGGCTGGTCGCGTTCGACGCGGGCGTACATCGGACAGATAATATCGGTGGCGGTGGTATCCGCGCCGCCGCCCTCGTACTGCACCGGACGGCTCGGATCGTTGCGTTTCAGCCAGTGGTACAGCGCTTCGTGGTTGCCGCCGCCGCCGGACTCGTTGCCCAGCGACCAGATGATAATGCACGGATGGTTGCGGTTGCTCTGTACCATCCGGGTGACGCGGGCGCTGAAGGCTGGCAGCCACGCCGGATCGTCGGACAGCCGATTCATCGGCACCATCCCGTGGGTTTCAATATTGGCTTCATCGACCACGTACAGACCGTAGCGGTTGCAGAGTTCATACCAGCGCGGCGCGTTGGGATAGTGCGAGCAGCGCACGGCGTTAAAGTTGTTCTGCTTCATTAACAGAATGTCCTGCACCATATCCGCCTCGGTGACCACCTGCCCGCGCAAATGATGATGCTCATGGCGGTTAACGCCGCGGATCAGCAGCGGTTTACCGTTGAGACGCAGCAGGCCATCGGCAATCTCGATGCGGCGAAAACCGATGTCCCACGCTTCGGCCTCCAGCAGTTCGTCGCCGCGCCACAGGGTGACCACGGCGCGATAACAGTTCGGGGTTTCCGCGCTCCAGTGCGCCGGCGTCGCCACCGCCAGGGAGAAATCGACCCGTTCCGCGTAGTGGCCGCGCTCATCCACCGTCGGGGTACCTAACGGCTGCCGCCCGGCGGCGATCTGCTCCTCGCCGCGCCACAGGCTAACCCCGACGCTGAGCCCGGCAAGCGCCGCCTCAGTCGCTTCGACGGTCGCCTGGACCTGCAGAGTGCCGTCGCGATAGAGGGCGTCAAGGGCTGGCGTCAACTGCACGTCGCATAGCCGTTGCTGCGGCTTATTCAGCAGCCATACCGAGCGGAAAATACCGCTCATCCGCCACATATCCTGGTCTTCCAGCCAGCTGCCGGCGCTCCAGCGCATGACCATCACGCACAGGCGGTTGTCGCCCGGACGCAGAAAGGGGCTGAGATCGAACGCCGCCGGCAGGCGACTGTCCTGCGAATAGCCGACCCACACGCCATTGCACCACAGATGAAACGCCGAGTTGACGCCATCGAAAATAATCTGCGTTTGCCCGTTCTCGCGCCATGTGTCCTCAACCGTAAAGTGCAGGGAGTAGCAGCCGGTCGGGTTATCCTCCGGCACCCGCGGTGGGGTGGTGTCGATGGGATAGCGGACGTTGGTGTAGATCGGCGCGTCATAGCCCTCCATCTGCCAGTTGGAAGGCACAGGCGTGCCGCGGCAGTCCGGTAGATCCTGCGTCAACCACTGCGCATCGACGGCAAACGGGCTACGGGCGTAAGAGAACTGCCACTCGCCGTCCAGTTGACGGCGGCGGGATGAAGGTAGGTTATCGCGGGCGGCAAGCTCATCGCGCCAGCTGGCGAAAACGGGATGCGCTGGCAGGCGGTTAAGGTGGGTAATAGTCTGGTTCTGCCAGTCTTCACGGGCGAGGACGGCGTGAAAGTCAGGAGTGTGGCTGCGGCCGGTATCGCTAATTTGCATATTAAACCCCGGTAAGTCAGAAATTGTCGTTCGCTAAACAGGATGATTAACGTTATCGGGTAATTTGTTTTGTCCAGCAATCTCGGGGGAATCGAAATTAACAGACGATCACGAAAGCGGGGGCGAAGCGCTGTTTTTTGTCGCGCGTTAAACATAAAATGTTAGCGCACGACATTGTTATTGCTGAGGAGAAAAGATGCCGCGTCGTACCGCAACCCTGGAGGATGTCGCCCGCGCCGCGGGCGTGTCCCAGCAGACGGTCTCCCGGGTGCTGAACCGTCCTGAGGTGGTGTCAGCCCGCACCCGCGAGCAGGTGATCCGCGCGATGCAGGCGCTGCACTATGTGCCTAACCGCTCGGCGCAGCTGCTTGCCGGCAAAGCGGCGCCCTCCATCGGGCTGATTACCGCCTCGCTGACGCTGCACGCCCCCTCGCAGATCGCCGCCGCGATAAAGAGCCATGCCAGCCTGCATCAGCTGGAAGTGGCGATAGCGATGCCGGCGCAGGCTGATTTTGTCGCGCTGCAGGCCCGGCTGGACGAGCTGCGCGCCCAGCATATTCGCGGGGTGATCGTCAGTCTGCCGCTGGAGAGCGCCACTGCCGAGCGGCTGGTGCAAGACAATCCGGATATGGCCTGCCTGTTTCTCGATGTCTCCCCGGAGGCCGATGTCTGCTGCGTGCGCTTCGACCATCGCGACGGCTGCGGGGCCTGCGTGCGCCACCTGTGGGAGCTGGGGCATCGCGAATTTGGTCTGCTGGCGGGACCGGAAAGTTCGGTTTCCGCCCGTCTGCGTCTCGCCAGCTGGCGCGAGGCGTTGCACAGTCTGAATATTGCCCGCTCTACTACGGTGTTTGGCGACTGGAGCGCCGCCAGCGGCTGGCAGAAAACTTTCGAGCTCCTCCACCTGCAGCCGCGGATCAGCGCCATAGTGGTGGCAAACGATCAGATGGCGCTCGGCGTGCTCAGCGCGCTGGCCCAGCTCAATCGCAGCGGCAGCCAGGCGGTATCGGTGACCGGCTACGATGACACCGCCGACAGCCTTTACTTCCAGCCGCCGCTCACCACGGTGGCGCAGGACTTCGATCTGTTGGGCAAAAGGGCGGTGGAGCGGTTGATTGCCCTGATGGCGGCCCCGCAGCTGCGGATCCGCGAGCTGCTGCCGACCCGGCTCATCGTGCGCCAGTCGGCCTGGCCTGTCGCCGCCGCGGAGGACCGGCAGCAGACCCTGGCGCAGCTGAAAGCGCTGGTGGAGAAGCTTTAGCTGCTGGTCGTTGAGGCTTTATTGAGGTTGAGCATGCTAACTTCGGCAGCAAACGTAGAGAGGTAAAGCTTATCTGTCTGCGAAAAATGCAAAACACAATCTATCCATGCAAGCATTGATTTACCGCCAGTCATATGGCGGTTTTTTTTTGCCCCTTCCACCCTGTACCGACTGCTTCAGTCCGGCTTTCCATCTGGCATATCCTGCCGCGGCATGCTAGATCTTGCTTCCGGGAGACGACGGGAGACAAGGTCATGATGGTGATTGAGGGTAAAGAGGCGATCGCGCGGGTGGACTGGCAACGAGTGCGAACGATCATCGCCGAGGCCGGGCTGAATGAGCGTGATGTTCAGCAACTGGAGCAGGCGTTCCGCCAGAGCACCTTCTGCTGGTTTGGCTATGAGAACGGTCAGCTGATTGCCGTGGCGCGAGCCATCAGCGACTGCACCTGGAGCAGCTATCTGGCGGATGTGGCGATCGTCCCCGCTCGTCAGGGACAGGGCTACGGGCAACAGCTGATGCTGGCCATCCGGGAGCAACTCCTGCCCTTTGGCAAAATATTTATCTATGCGGTGGCCGATAAAATTACGTTTTATCAGCGCTTTGGCTTTGCCATGTTGACTACCGGCATGGTCTGCGCCAGCGAGGAAGGCATGCAGAAAATGCAGGAGCAGGGCTATATCCGTCAGCCCTGAAAGCTGACGCTTAGAAACGCCTGGCTTAAACGGGTAAACCAGGCGCAGGCTGTCAGAGGGGGCGTTCGAGCACGAAAAGATACGCTTCCCGCGACCAGAACAGGGCGGTACGGCGGCGCTCCACCGACATGGTTTTCACTTCCCATCCCTCACGGGTATAGCTGCTGAGAAACTGGCTCATTTTGTCAGGGTCGGCCTTGGCTTCGCCAAAAAACAGACTGCCCAGCAGCCCCTCTTTATAGATCACTACCCGACACTCTTTCTTCATCATCGACCCTCCTGGCGACCGGTTTACTGTGGCCGTCTATTGTCCGTGGCTGCGACGATTTTGCAATCGGAGAAGGCGTAAACTGTTTACGGTACTGCAGCGGGCTGAGCGCGAAGTGCTGGCGAAAATGGTGGCGCAGGGTGCCGGCGCTGGCAAACCCGCAGCGCTCAGCGATCTGATCGATGCCCATCGTGCTCTCCGTCAGGTGCTGGCGGGCGCGCAGCAGTCGTTCCTCCAGCAGCCAGCGGGCGGGCGTTTTACCGGTGGCCTCCTCAAAGCGGCGCAAAAAGGTTCGCGTCCCCATGCCGGCGCGCTGGGCGAGGGAAGCGACGGTATGGCTGGCGGCAAGATGCTGGTGCAGATAGTCAAACAGCTGACCGAGGCGCAGGCTCTCCCGGCTGCGGGCTACCGGGCGCAGGACCTGCTGCGCCTGACCGCCGTCGCGATGGGGAGAGACGACCAGGCGGCGGGCGACGACGTTGGCGGCTTCGCTGCCGAAATCTTCACGCACCAGATGCAGACAAAGGTCGATCCCCGCCGCGCTGCCGGCGGAAGTCATCAGCAAAGCATCGCCCACGTAAAGGACATCCTCCACCACCTGGATCTGCGGAAAACGGGACTGCAGCGCCGCGGTGTAGCGCCAGTGGGTTGTCGCCTGGCGGCCATTGAGCAGCCCGGCGGCGGCGAGAACGAACACCCCGGAACAGATAGAAATAATCCGACATCCGCGGGCGTGGGCGGAAGCCAGCGCGGCGCACAGCGCCTCGGGGACCGGGGCGTCGACGCCGCGCCAGCCGGGGACCACAATCGTATCCGCCTGGGCGAGAAGTTCAGGACCGCCGTCGGTCATCAGGCGGATGCCGCCGGTGGCGCACAGCGGCCCTTCATCGACGGCGGCGACGGCGAACTGGTACCAGTTGTCGCCCATTTCCGGGCGCGGCAGGCCGAAGATCTCCACGGCTACGCCAAACTCAAAGGTGCACAGGCCATCGTAGGCGAGGACGACCACCTGATGACGTGACGGTGTCACAGAAGGGGTTGTCAGGATGTTAGCGTTTTCTGTCATGGTTGTCGGCAGATCAGGGTGATGGGCGTCAGTAAAGTAGTGTTATCACAGACAAGGAGAAGACGCCATGAGTGTAGTAACCCAATTTCCCCCCGCCACCTCCGCTGAGGCTATCCGCTGGTTCAGCCATAAGCTGCATCTTGAGACCGACTGCGCCGATGTGCACAGCGCCCAGCGTGCCGGCGAGGTCGACTTTGTCCTGCTGCACGTGGTCGGCAGCGAGGAAGCTTTCGCCAGACGTCACCTGCCAGGCGCGCAGCATCTCCCGCACAGCCAGATCACCGCCGAGCGAATGGCGGCCTGGCCGGCGGATACCCTCTTTGTGGTCTACTGCGCCGGGCCGCACTGCAACGGCGCTGACGTTGCCGCGCTGAAGCTGGCTGAGCTGGGGCGGCCGGTGAAAATGATGCTCGGCGGACTCACCGGTTGGGAAGATGAGGGCTATGCGTTTGTTTCCGGTAAATGAAAATTTTTCATGTACCATGAAATATTCTCGTTTGCGACCCACCACTCTGCATGCCAGTATCTGGACATATAGCCATCCAGAAGTCTAAAAATTCAAATAATGAACTATCACGGTGGGCAACTAACGCGCCCACCGCTAAGGAGACAGCATGCAACGTCAACAGGCCCCGTTCCGCGCAGACATCGTCGGCAGTTTTTTGCGCCCGGACAGCATTAAACAGGCGCGTCAGCAGCTGGCTGAGGGGATTATCGACGCCGCTCAGCTACGCGAGATTGAGAATAACGCGATCCGTCATCTGGTTCAGCAGCAATGCGACTGCGGCCTGCATGTGGTTACCGACGGTGAGTTTCGTCGCGCATGGTGGCATTTCGATTTCTTCGATGGCCTGCAGGGCGTTGAACGTTACGATGCCGAGCAGGGGATCCAGTTCAACGGCGTGCAGACCAAAGCGCACGGCGTTCGCGTCACCGGCAAGCTGGCGTTTGGCGACCACCCGATGCTGGAGGATTTCCGATATCTGAAAAGCATCAGCGGCGACGCGCAGCCGAAGATGACCATTCCCAGCCCGAGCGTGCTGCACTTCCGCGGCGGGCGGAAAGATATCGATGCCACGGCCTACCCGGATCTTAGCGACTACTTCGACGATCTGGCCACCACCTGGCGCGACGCCATCCGCGCGTTTTATGACGCCGGCTGCCGCTATCTGCAGCTGGACGATACCGTGTGGGCCTATCTGTGCTCCGATGCCCAGCGCCAGCAGGTACGCGAGCGCGGCGAGGATCCGGATGCGCTGGCGCGTATTTATGCCCGGGTGCTGAACCAGGCGCTGGAGGGTAAGCCGGCCGATCTGACGGTGGGCCTGCACGTCTGCCGGGGTAACTTCCGTTCAACCTGGATCTCGGAAGGTGGTTACGAGCCGGTTGCCGAGGTGCTGTTTGGCGGCGTTAATGTCGATGCCTTCTTCCTGGAGTACGACAACGACCGCTCCGGGGATTTCGCGCCGCTGCGCTTTATTCGTCCCGGCCACCAGCAGGTGGTCCTCGGGCTGATCACCACCAAAAACGGCGAGCTGGAGAATCCGCAAGGGGTAAAAGCGCGTCTCGCCGAGGCCGCGCAGTACGTGCCGCTCGAGCAGATCTGCCTCAGCCCGCAGTGCGGTTTCGCCTCCACTGAAGAGGGGAATGCCCTCAGCGAAGACCAGCAATGGCAAAAGGTCCGTCTGGTGACCTCCATCGCCGCCGACGTCTGGTAATTGCTTTCTTAGCGCAGCGTTGCACCGTGATGAGGCAACGCTGCCATCCTCTTCGCCACTATCGCCCACCTGCGCCGCATCCTGCTGTTTTCACAACCTGGCACCTTTTTTGCCTTATCACCTCTGGTTAGCTGTTAATTCTTTATTTTTTGCGCTACTCAGGAGTGAATCATGCAACGTAGAACGTTATTAAAAGCTTTTGCACTCTCCGCCTCTGTTATGGCTATGGGTCTCTCCTTTCAGGCCTATGCCGCCGACACCATCAAAGTCGGGATCATGCATTCGCTCTCCGGGACGATGGCGATTTCCGAAACGCCGCTGAAAGACGTCGCGCTGATGGCCATCGACGACATCAACGCCAAAGGCGGGGTGCTGGGCAAGAAACTGGAGCCGGTGGTGGTCGACCCGGCCTCCAACTGGCCGCTGTTTGCCGAGAAGGCGCGCCAGCTGCTGGCCCAGGATAAAGTGGCGGTGGTGTTTGGCTGCTGGACGTCGGTCTCGCGTAAATCGGTCCTGCCGGTGTTTGAGGAGCTGAACGGCCTGCTGTTCTACCCGGTGCAGTACGAAGGGGAAGAGATGTCCCCCAACGTCTTCTATACCGGCGCGGCGCCTAACCAGCAGGCTATCCCGGCGGTGGAATACCTGCTGAGCGAGGACGGCGGCGGCGCTAAACGTTTCTTCCTGCTGGGGACGGACTACGTCTATCCACGCACTACCAACAAGATCCTCCGCGCCTTCCTGCATGCCAAAGGGATCCAGGACAAAGATATCGAGGAGGTCTACACCCCGTTCGGCTACAGCGATTACCAGACCATCGTCGCCAATATCAAAAAATTCGCCGCCGGTGGCAAAACGGCAGTGGTCTCCACCATCAATGGCGATTCCAACGTACCGTTCTACAAAGAGCTGGCTAACCAGGGTTTGAAAGCGACCGATGTACCGGTGGTGGCCTTCTCGGTGGGGGAAGAGGAGCTGCGCGGCATCGATACCAAACCGCTGGTCGGCAACCTCGCGGCATGGAACTACTTTGAGTCCGTCGATAATCCGACCAACAAAGCCTTTGTCGCCGATTATCGCGCGTATGCCAAAGCGCACAAGCTGCCGAATGCCGATACGGTGGTGACCAACGATCCGATGGAAGCGACCTGGGTGGGCCTGCATATGTGGGCGCAGGCGGTGACCAAAGCGGGCACCACCGATGTTGACAAAGTACGCGAGGCGATGGCCGGGCAGACCTTCAACGCGCCGTCCGGATTTACCCTGACCATGGATGCCACCAACCACCATCTGCATAAGCCGGTGATGATCGGTGAAATTGAAGGCAACGGCCAGTTCAACGTGGTCTGGCAGACCGATGAGCCCGTCCGCGCGCAGCCGTGGAGCCCGTGGATCCCCGGTAATGATAAGAAACCTGACCATCCGGTGAAAACCGTCAGCCAGTAAGCGCCACGGCCGACGGGGCGGGAGCGTCGCGCTCGTCGGCCGCTGACCAGAGGAGAACGACATGAACGCATTGCGTCTCATGAATGTGTTGGCGCTACTGCTGATCCTGCTGCCATGGCGGGCGCAGGCCGCGGAGGCGGACGACTTCGTTGCCGCCAGTCGCAGCCAGCAGGCGCAGCTGTTGACCCAGTGGGCGGCAGCGCCGCAGGCGGATCGTCTGCCGCTGCTGCGGGCGTTGACCACCGAGAGCCTGGTGATGGACGACGGAAAACATGCTTTCCGCACCCGACAGGGCGGATTACAGCCATTGGGCGCTGTCGCCGCGCCGCAGGGCGAAACCCGACCGGTCCGTCTGACCAACAGGCTGCGCAATCTGGCTGCCGGCGCGCTGGCCAGCCACCTTATTTTAAGTGACAACGTCACGGAGAGAGCTTCCGCCGCACGAACGCTACAGCGGGAAGCGACCCCGGCTATGGCCGCGCTGCTGCAACAGCGGCTGCAGGCGGAAACCGATGATAATGTGCGGGGTCTGCTGGAGGTGGCGCTGGCGCGCCTGCAGTTGACTCAGCCTGAGGCCAGCGCGCGGCTGGCCGCCGTGACGCTGCTCGGCCATTCCGCGGACCCGGAAACCCAGGCGCTGCTTATCCCCTTTACCGATGCCCAACATGAGCCGGATGCGGCGGTGCGCGAGGCGGCCAGCGACAGCCTGCAAAAGATCAAACATCGTCTGCTGCTCGGCGATCTGCTGGGCCAGGCCTTTATGGGGCTGTCGCTGGGATCGGTGCTGTTGCTGGCCGCGCTGGGGCTGGCGATCACCTATGGCCTGCTGGGGGTGATTAACATGGCCCACGGCGAGATGTTAATGATCGGCGCCTACAGCTGCTGGCTGGTACAGCAGGCGCTGGCGCAGCTCGCGCCGCAATGGCTGGCCTTTTATCCGCTGGTCGCGCTGCCGGTGGCGTTTCTGGTGACCGCCGGGATCGGCATGGCGCTGGAGCGCACCATTATTCGTCATCTGTATGGTCGGCCGCTGGAAACGCTGCTCGCCACCTGGGGGATCAGCCTGATGCTTATCCAGCTGGTGAGGATGCTGTTTGGCGCGCAGAACGTGGAGGTGGCAAACCCGGCCTGGCTCTCCGGCGGCGTGCAGGTCCTGCCGAACCTGATCCTGCCGTGGAACCGGCTGGCGGTGCTGGCGTTCGTCCTGCTGGTGCTGTGTTTTACCTGGCTCATCCTGAACCGTACCCGTCTGGGTATGAACGTCCGCGCCGTGACGCAGAACCGGGCGATGGCCGCCTGCTGCGGCGTACCTACCGGGCGGGTGGATATGCTGGCCTTTGGCCTCGGCTCCGGTATTGCCGGGCTGGGCGGCGTGGCGCTGTCGCAGCTTGGCAACGTCGGGCCTGAACTGGGTCAGGGATACATCATCGACTCGTTTCTGGTGGTGGTGCTCGGCGGCGTCGGCCAGCTGGCCGGCAGCGTGGCGGCGGCCTTTGGGCTGGGCATTTTCAACAAAATTCTCGAACCGCAAATGGGCGCGGTGCTGGGCAAGATCCTGATCCTGGTGATGATTATTCTGTTTATTCAGAAACGCCCGCAGGGTCTGTTCGCGCTGAAAGGGAGGGTTATTGACTAATGAGCCAACCAATCACCTTAACGCTGGCGCAGCGCGCGCCGCGGCCTCTGCGCTGGCTGGGGATCCTGCTGGTGTTGGGGCTGCTGAGTATGCCATTCCTGGCGCTGCTGCCGGCCTCCCATCCGCTGGCGGTGCCGAGCTGGCTGCTGACGCTGAGCGGCAAAATCCTCTGCTACGCCATTGTGGCGGTGGCGCTGGATCTGGTCTGGGGCTACGCGGGTATGCTGTCGCTGGGGCACGGGATCTTCTTTGCCCTCGGCGGGTACGCCATGGGGATGTACCTGATGCGCCAGGCGGCGGGCGACGGTCTGCCGGCGTTTATGTCTTTTCTCTCCTGGAGCGAGCTGCCCTGGTTCTGGTGGGGCACGCAGCATTTCGCCTGGGCGATGGCGCTGGTGGTGCTGGTTCCCGGTCTGCTGGCCCTGGTTTTCGGCTGGTTTGCATTCCGCTCGAAGATCAAAGGGGTCTATTTCTCGATCATGACCCAGGCCCTGACCTATGCCGGTATGCTGCTGTTCTTTCGCAACGAGACCGGGTTTGGCGGGAATAACGGCTTCACCGGTTTTACCACGCTGCTGGGTTTTCCGGTCACCGCCACCGGCACCCGCGCCAGCCTGTTTATGGCCACGGTTTTGCTGCTGTTGCTGACGCTGTGGCTGGGCGCGGCGCTGGCGCAGAGTAAGTTTGGCCGGATCCTCACCGCGGTACGTGACGCCGAAAACCGGCTGATGTTCTGCGGGTACGACCCGCGCGGCTTCAAGCTGCTGGTGTGGACGCTGTCGGCGGTGCTCTGCGGTCTGGCGGGGGCGTTATATGTCCCGCAGGTCGGGATCATCAACCCCAGCGAAATGTCGCCGACCAACTCCATCGAGGCCGCCATCTGGGTGGCGCTCGGCGGGCGCGGCACCCTGATTGGCCCGGTGCTTGGCGCCGGATTGGTCAACGGTGCGAAAAGCATTTTCACCGTGGCGATGCCAGAGTACTGGCAGCTGTTTCTCGGCCTCATCTTCATCATTGTGACCCTGTTTTTACCCCGCGGGGTGATGGGCCTGCTGCGTCGAGGAGACCGCTAATGCAACCGGATGAAGGACTATTTACCCGCCAGCTGCCCGGCGATCGCTTTCGCGAACAAACCGATCCGGTGCTGCAGCTGGAGAACATCAACGTCAGCTTTGACGGTTTCCGGGCGCTGACGGATCTGTCGCTGGCGATAGGCGTCGGCGAACTGCGCTGTGTGATCGGCCCCAACGGGGCGGGCAAGACCACCCTGATGAACGTGATCACCGGCAAGACCCGGCCGCAAAGCGGCAAAGCGCTCTATGACCAGTCGGTGGATCTGACCACTCTTGACCCGGTGGCCATCGCCCGCCAGGGCATCGGGCGCAAGTTTCAGAAGCCGACGGTCTTCGAAGCGCTGACGGTGGCGGAAAATCTCGCCCTGGCGATGAAGGGGGATAAATCGGTGTGGGCCAGCCTGCGCGCCCGGATGAGCAGCGAACAGGACGATCGGCTGAATGAGGTGCTGCGCTTGCTGCGTCTTGACGGCGAGCGTTACCGCCAGGCCGGTCTGCTGTCCCATGGTCAGAAACAGTTTCTTGAGATCGGCATGCTGCTGGTGCAGGAGCCGCATCTGCTGCTGCTTGATGAGCCGGCGGCCGGCATGACCGATGCGGAAACGGAGTATACGGCGGAGCTGTTTCGTACCCTGGCCGGACAGCACTCCCTGATGGTGGTGGAGCACGACATGGGATTTGTCGAGACCATCGCCGACCGGGTGACGGTCCTGCATCAGGGCCAGGTGCTGGCGGAGGGATCGCTGCGGGAGGTACAGGCCAATGAGCAGGTCATTGAAGTTTATCTGGGACGTTAAGGAGCGCCAATGTTACAGGTGAGTCAGCTACATCAATACTACGGCGGCAGCCATATTTTGCGTGGGGTGGATTTTTCCGCCCGCCAGGGCGAAGTCACCTGCCTGCTGGGGCGCAATGGCGTCGGTAAGACCACGCTGCTGAAATGCCTGATGGGGCTGATCCCGGCGCGCAGCGGTGAGGTACGCTGGCAGGATCAGAACATCACCCATCGCAAACCGCACCAGCGGGTGCAGGCCGGGGTCGCCTACGTCCCCCAGGGGCGCGAGATATTTCCGCGCCTGACGGTGGAAGAAAACCTGCTGATGGGGCTGTCGCGCTTTCCCGCCCGCGAAGCGCAGCAGGTGCCGGAGGAGATCTACCAGCTTTTCCCGGTGCTCAGGACCATGAAGCAGCGGCGAGGCGGTGACTTATCCGGCGGCCAGCAGCAGCAGCTGGCGATTGGCCGCGCGCTGGCCAGCCGCCCGCAGCTGCTGATCCTTGATGAACCCACCGAGGGGATCCAGCCCTCGGTCATCAAAGAGATTGGCGAGGTGATCCGCCAGCTGGCGAGCCGCGGAGACATGGCGATCCTGCTGGTGGAGCAGTTCTATGACTTTGCCGCCGGGCTGGCGGACCACTACCTGGTGATGTCGCGCGGCGCCATCGTCCAGCAAGGCAAGGGGGGTGATATGGAGAGCGACGGCGTGCGCGCCATGGTGACCATCTGACCAGGCCGGCGGCGGTCGCGCCGCCGGTTTGCGGCCTATTTGCGCAGCAGCCGCTGCAGGCGCGCCTGGCGCCAGTTTTTAATCCATTCGCCGAACACGAACAGGCGTAATCCTCTCACCACCAGCAGGGCGCCCCAGATCAGGGCGACCCAGCCGGACCAGTAGTACTGTGGATTAGTGAAGCGGTTAAGCACCGCCAGCAGCACGCAAACCACCAGCGCCACCGACAGCGAACGGAAAAAGCGGCTCTCCTGATGCACCCGCGCTTTGGCTTCCTCTATGCGCAAATCCAGTGAGGCTTCCTGGCCCGGCGCGTCTTCCCGCCGGGCTTCGCCGCCGATCTCGGCCACCGTCACCTCAAAGACCGCGGCGAGGGCGCTGAGGGTCTCCAGCCCCGGGCGTTCGCCATTCTCAATGCGCTGGATCGTGCGGACGCTGAGACCCGCCATTTCGGCCAGCTGCTCCTGGGACCAGGCGCGCTGCAGCCGTAATTGTTTGACCTGATTGTTGCTGTTCATATTCGTATGCTCCATAACGTTCTGCGGATGTAAACCTGTGATGGAGTATGGTGAACCGGGCCGCCAGCCACCACGACAGCGACCCGACAGCGACCCGACAACGGCCCGACAGCAACCTGACAGCCGCACGCCAGCTGGCGTCAGGCGTTGGCCAGCGGAGAATCCGGTTGCCAGGGGCGGGCATTGATCCCGCGGAAAATCATCAGCCAGGCGGCGACAATCGCCACGATAAGAATGACAAAAAGCGACCAGTGCGGCAGATGGGTGAGGATCAACCCCGTCAGCATCGGGTTGAATGCCGCCCCCAGCCACCCCAGCGACTGGGCGGAGAAGTAGCTGGCCTTCATCCCCGGCGGGGCAATATGGTCAATCAGCATATACTCCCCGGGGGCATAAATCACTTCCCCGAGGGTGAAGATCGCCGCCGAGATCCCCCACGCCCACAGGCTGGCGCCAGAGAACATAAAGCCCACAAGGCCGATCACAAAGCAGACGGTGCCGAAGGTCATTAGCGGGCGGATATTTCTCGCGCTCAGCCGCCGGCCAACCGCGTACTGCAGAGCAACCACCACCGCGGCGTTGACCGGCAGCACCACGGCCACCACTTTCTCGGCGAAATCGCTGCTGGCGACCACCAGCACATACTGCGAGAGACAGGAGGCGAAGGCGCCGCCGACGAAGGAGGCCAGCAGCCCGGAGCAGGTAAACCACAGCAGCGCCCGGTCGCGCAGCAACACCGAAGGCGTCCAGGGCGCGGCGCCCGGCTGGGCCGCGGCGGCGCCATCCCGCTGAAGAAACAGCTGAATAAACACCAGCGGAAAGGCGGCGCAGGCGGCCGCCAGCCAGAACGGCAAATTGATACTGTGCATTACCAGCAGGGTGCCGATGGGCGGCCCAACGGTCCAGCCGATGTTGAGGATGGTGTAGTTCAGCGAGAAGATGCGCGCTTTTTTCTCTGCCGTCAGCCGGTCGGCGAACCAGGCTTTCAGGACGGTGGAAAAGACCGAGTAGGCGCAGTTGATCAGCGCAAAGAAGATCACCACCAGGAGGGCGTTATTGACCAGCGGTATTGCGCTGAAGCCGAGAATAAACACCAGCACTGACCACACCATATAGCGCTTTTTATCGAACCTGTCAGCGAGGATGCCAAAACCCATGCTGAACAACACCCCAACCACCAGCGCCAGCGACAGGGCATAGCCAATCACATCCACCTCCAGCTGAAAGCGTCGGGTGAGATAGATGGTCATAAACGGCAGTGTGGCCCCGCGGCCGATAGTCAACAGTAACGACGATGCCAGCAGCGCGATGGTGGAGCGCCGGAGAGTGGTGATCATGATTTCCTTGCCTGTCATGTTGTTATAATTTTATGTCTTCGATCACAAATAACACGGCCATTACGCCTTGTACAGGTCATCGCGGTCGACGGGCGCACTTCCGGGCCTGCCAAAAATAATGATCTATCCCGGCGGCCGCTTTTTCGCTACTTTGATTTTGTTCACAAAAATTCCAATAACGACAGAGGCAGGGGTATGACGAGGAAAGATGGACTACTGGCGCTGCTGGTAGTGGTGGTGTGGGGGCTTAACTTTGTGGTGATTAAGCTGGGGTTGCACAATATGCCGCCGCTGATGCTGGCGGGGCTGCGCTTTATGCTGGTCGCCTTCCCGGCGCTGCTGTTTGTCGCCCGGCCAGCTATTCCGCTGCGCCTGCTGCTGGGCTATGGCCTGACCATAAGTTTCGGTCAGTTCGCCTTTCTGTTCTGCGCTATCGGTCTGGGTATGCCGGCCGGGCTGGCCTCCCTTGTGCTGCAGGCGCAAGCCTTCTTCACCATCATCCTTGGCGCCTTCGTCTTTGGCGAACGTCTGCAGGGCAAGCAGCTGGCGGGGATCGCCCTGGCGATCTTTGGCGTGCTGGTGCTGGTGGAGGGCAGCCTTGGCGGGGAGCATGTGCCGCTGGTGGGCTTTATGCTGACCCTCGCGGCGGCGCTCAGCTGGGCCTGCGGCAATATTTTCAACAAGAAAATCATGTCCCAGGCGAGCCGGCCACCAATCATGTCGCTGGTGGTCTGGAGCGCGCTGATCCCGGTGCTGCCGTTTATGCTGGCCTCATTGTTGATCGATGGCCCGCAGACCATGCTGGCGAGTCTGCAACACATCGATCTGCTAACGATACTGTCGCTGCTTTATCTGGCGTTTATCGCCACTATCGTCGGCTATGGCATCTGGGGATCGCTGCTGGGGCGGTATGAAACCTGGCGGGTGGCGCCGCTGTCGCTGCTGGTGCCGGTGGTGGGAATGGCCAGCGCTGCGCTGCTGCTCGGGGAGACGCTGAGCGGACTGCAGCTCACCGGGGCGGTGCTGATTATGGCCGGGCTCTACATTAATGTCTTTGGCTTACGTTTGGTGCGGCCTGGCATGGCGCGCGGTTAAAAAAAAGCCCCGGAGACGGGGCTATACACAATTATGCGTGTAATGGCATCACAGGTCGTGCTGCTGGTAGTACGGCACGCCAAGTTCGTCAGATTTATCATTACCAGCCGCCATATGATTGAAATCAAACGGCGAATCATTATGTTCTGAAGGGATAATCATTGTATCACGCTGGTTTTGACGCACCGGCGTGGTGTTTTGCTCCGCATAGCTGAGGCTGGAGGCCAACGACAAGACTACGATAGCTGCGGCAGCGAATAGTTTCATGATTTCCTCAATACGTCTTTTATAGTGCAGGCGATTAACATCAGTTATTTAGCGGATGTAGATAGCGGGATTCGCCAGGTACATTCGTTATGCGATACTTGTGGGGCGGAACATCGAAATAGTTCTTGAACGTTCGCGTCAGGGTCTGCTGCGACTCGAAACCATAGCGTTCCGCCAGGTACAGGATTGGCTCATTGCTCTGCTTGAGCTTCTGCGCAATCTCCGTCAGCTTGCGGCTGCGGATGTACTGGCCGAGGGAATGGCCGGTCTCTTTCTTAAACATACGTTGCAGGTGCCACTTAGAGTAACCGGAGCGCTCAGACACTTTTTCCAGCGACAGGGGCGATTCCAGGTTATCCTCGATCCACGACAAAATACTATGGATAGTGATGGCGTCATTATTACGTCTGGACATCATCTTACCTCTTCTTATTTTTACGGCAGGACCTTCTTGAGCAGTTGCTCAAGCATGGCGACTTCGTCCGCCGACAGATTTTTCGTTAACTCCTGGTGTAACTTCTGACCCACAACCTGATGACACTGCTCGCAAAGGGCTGCGCCGTCCGGCGTCAACTGCACCAGCACGCCGCGCTTGTCAGCGGGGTTGGGTAACCGTTCAATCCAGCCTTTGCACGCCAGGCGGTCGAGCATGCGCGTCATCGCGCCCGGGTCGACGGAAAGCACGGTTTTCAGCTCAACGGGGGTAATACATACTTCGCAACGAATGGAGCAGAGCACGCGAAACTGGGTCGCGGTAATATCCATAGGTGAGAGGTAGTCATTGAGCAGGCGATCTTTTTTCTGGTTAACCATCTGGATCAAGCGACCCAGCGGGATCATTTCATTAAACAGGTCGCTGGTACTTTTCATAATGGTTGCCCAGGCAAGTAATTAGTTGCAAGTGATACTATTGCCCAGGCAATCATAAGTCAACATTATGAATTGGCCGATGCCACGATTTGCTAAAATGGAAAAGTACGATGTGGGTCACTCTTTATGATTTTTCTAACGCTTGTTATTTTTTTGCATAAGTGATTTATCAGCAGGTTGGCGTCAAATTTGTTGAAGCCGATATACTCACGGAATGAAACCATTCTTAAAAAATGAATATTAACGGGACTTTAATTAACTATGTTCGATTTGTTTAAAGCAATAGGGCTCGGCCTGGCGGTGCTTTTACCGCTGGCGAATCCACTCACAACCGTGGCGCTGTTCCTTGGCCTGGCCGGTAATATGAACAACGCCGAGCGTAATAAACAGGCGTTAATGGCATCGGTGTATGTCTTCGCCATCCTGATGGTGTCGTGGTATGCCGGTCAGGTGGTGATGAATACATTCGGCATATCAATACCTGGGCTGCGTATCGCCGGCGGATTGATTGTGGCCTTTATCGGTTTCCGCATGCTGTTTCCCCAGCAAAAAGCCCACGATTCGATGGAAGCGAAGATCAAATCGGAAGAACTGCAGGATGAACCGACCGCCAATATCGCCTTTGTGCCGCTGGCGATGCCAAGCACCGCCGGTCCGGGCACCATCGCGATGATTATTAGCTCCGCCTCGACCGTTAAGCACGGCGTGGACTTCCCGGAGTGGGTGGTGCTGGCGGCGCCGCCGATCATCTTTTTGCTGTTAGGGGTGATTCTGTGGGCTTGTCTGCGCAGTTCCGGCGCGATTATGCGTCTGGTTGGCAAAGGCGGCATCGAGGCCATCTCGCGACTGATGGGCTTTCTGCTGGTCTGCATGGGCGTGCAGTTTATTATTAATGGCGTGCTGGAGATCATTTCGACCTGGCATCCCTGACCGCCCGCGATGCGCAGAGAAAAAAAGCCCGCCGGCGCGATACCGGCGGGCTTTTTTGTGCGACGGATTCAGGAGTGGTGCGGCTGATGGTCTTCCAGCGATACCGGCCAGCGACGGAATATCATCAGCGACCAGACCAGCGCGACCAGCGCCGGAATGGCGCCGACGTAGCCGACGGAGGCCATGGAAAGATGCAGACTCACCTGGCTGCCGACCAGCGCCCCGGCGCCTATGCCGATATTAAAGATGCCCGAGAACAGAGACATGGCGACGTCGGTGGCATCCGGAGCGGAGGCCAGCACTTTCACCTGCATGCCGAGACCGATAATCATGATCGCCACCCCCCAGAAGATGCTGAGCAGCATCAGGTGCTGCGGGTTATGCGAGGCCGGCAGCAGCAGCAGCAGGCAGGCGAGCAGCAGGGCAATCGCCAGGCTTATCAGCCCCGACGCGTGCTGGTTACCGAGTTTACCGAACAGAATGCTGCCGATAATACCGGCCCCGCCAAGGATCAGCAGCAGTACGGTGGCAAAGTTGCCGCTCAGGCCCGCTACCGTCTGGACAAAGGGCTCGATATAGCTGTAGGCGGTATAATGAGCGGTCACCACCACCACGGTCAGAATGTACACGCTGACCAGCGCCGGACGGCGGAACAGCACCGGCAGGCTTTTCAGCGAGCCAGAATGTTCGCTCGGCAGGGTCGGCAGCAGTTTTACGAGGCAGGCCAGGGTGGCTAACGCGCCGAGGCCGATCGCCAGGAAGGTCATCCGCCAGCCAAAGTACTGGCCGATAATGCGCCCGATCGGAATACCAAACACCATCGCCAGCGCGGTACCGGTGGCGATCAGGCTCAGCGCCTGCGCCCGTTTGCCCGGCGGGGCCATGCGGATGGCCAGTGCCGACGTTATCGACCAGAACACTGCATGCGCAAAGGCGATACCAATGCGGCTGATCACCAGCACGTCAAAATTCCAGGCAAAAAACGACAGGACGTGGCTGGCGATAAACAGAATAAACAGGCCGATAAGCAGGCGCCGGCGCTCCACTTTGCTGGTCAGCAGCATAAACGGCAGCGACATTAACGCCACCACCCATGCGTAGATGGTCAGCATCATGCCCACCTGGGCGGTTTCCATGCCGAAGCTGTCGGCAATATCCGACAACAGACCGACCGGGGCAAACTCTGTGGTGTTAAAAATAAACGCGGCGATGGCCAACGTCACGACACGTAGCCACGCTACCTTGCGTGAGACCGTATTCGTAGTCATAAGCTCTGGACTGGTGATTCAGGGAAAGATGTGACGCTGATCTTAAAACGATTGTTGGCGAAAAGACAATCATTTTGTGATCTGCGTCTCATTTCATCGCAAGGGGCTGGCCGCGGTTAAGCGATTAATTTTGCTATGGATAGTGTCAAGGGGGCGCTTTTATGTCATGTTGAAGGAAAGTAAAAAAAGTAAGGACAGGGTATGCAGGAAATTCAATTTTATCTGGTCGATGCTTTCAGCGATAAAAACTTTGGCGGCAATGCCGCGGCCATCTGCCCGCTCAGCGAGTGGTTAGCCGACGATGTGCTCCTGAAAATGGCCCAGCAGCATAATCAATCCGAAACGGCTTTCTTTGTCCGTACCGACGAGGGCTATGAGCTGCGCTGGTTTACCACACTCGCTGAGATCAATCTCTGCGGCCACGCGACCCTCGCCGCTGCGCACGTTATTTTCGAATATCTCGACCATCCTTCGGCGACGATTCTCTTTAGCACCCGTTTTGTTGGTGAGCTGCGGGTCACCCGTAATGGCGACTGGCTGACGCTCGATTTCCCGGCGTGGTCGACCTCCCCGGTGGAAAACCCGCCGGCGGATCTGCTGACCGGGTTGGGACTCGAGGCCGCCGTTGAAGTTCGGGAAGGACGCGATTATCTGGTGGTACTGGCGGATCGCCAGCAGGTTGAAGCGGTGCGACCGGATATGGCGCGGCTGCGAACGCTTGGCAAAATGATCTGCGTCAGCGCGCCGGATGAAGAGTATGACTTTGTCAGCCGCTTCTTCTGCCCGGGAGAAGGGGTGCCGGAAGATCCGGTCACCGGCTCCGCCCATAGCATGCTGATCCCCTGGTGGGGCGAAAAGCTGGGGAAAACCACCATGATGGCGCGCCAGGTCTCCGCTCGCGGCGGCGACCTGCGCTGCCAGTGGCAGGGCGACCGTGTGCTGATTAGCGGCCAGGCCACCACCTATATGCGCGGAACGGTTTACCTGCGAGGTTAACAATGTGTTTACGCCCGGTGGCGTCCTCTACCGGGCGGATTGGACTTAATGTTGTTCTGCGGCATTAAGGACGGGTGACTTTCCACCTTTGTCATTGATAGGTTCAATTTTACCCATCAGGAACAGGTAGTTGATTATCCCGATAACGACAAGAATGGCCGAGAAAATCAGTGCCCAGTTGAATGAGCCTGTCGCAGCAACGATCGCACCCGTAATGATCGGACCGACTGCGCCTCCCATATTCGAAACCGTATTTTGCAGCCCAGCGACAATTGAGACGCTATTTTTGGGTGCAACATCACCCGGTAAGGCCCAAACCTGCGATGCGGCGACCGTCGTGCCTGATTTCGCGACACACAAGAGAAAGACGGTCATAAACACAGAGTCGGTAAATGGTGCAAAGCCGATACAAAGTGCCATAAGCAAGCCGATAGTCAAAAACAGTTTACGGGTCGCTGTTAGAGACAGTACTTTCTTATGTACCAGACGATCCGAGGCCCAGCCAGCAAAAACTTCAATCACCATCCCGCATAATAAAGGCAGAGCGGCTACCATTCCCATTTTAATAAAATCCATACCTTTTTCTTTTACCAGGTAAGTAGGGAGCCAGGTAATAAAAAAATAGGAGGTATAATTGATGGTAAAAAAGCCGATGCACATTGCCCAAATGTTACGATAACGCAAGAGCTTATACCATTTCATGGGCAATACAGTTTTGTCGCCGTGATGTTGTTTTTGGCCATCGCGAATAATACGCACTTCTGAAGGACTGATGCGTTTGTGTTCTTCCGGGTTTTCAGCATAGATAAAATACCAGGCGATAACCCATAAAATGCCCACACTGCCGATAATCAAAAAGGTCAGTCGCCAGTCAAAGGTGTAGATCATCCAGACGATAAGCGGCATGGCAATCGCCCCGCCAAATTTTGACGCACTATCGAAGAGTCCGGATACGGTGGCACGTTCTTTATCCGGAAACCAGCGTGCGGCGATCCCTGCGTTGCTGGGGTAGGCGGCGGCCTCGCCAACACCTAAAGCCAGACGCAGTGCCAGAAGTGATTTAAAACCCGTGGCAACACCCATCATCGAGGTGGCAATTGACCACCAGGCGACGGCTAAACCAAGACCTTTTTTCTGACCAAAACGATCGGCGAACCACCCAGCGGGGATCTGTAATAACGAGTATGACCAAAAAAAAGCAGCCATGATAAACCCCATCATTTCGGGGTCGAGTTTCAGTTCATCGATTAAATGTGGGGCTGCGGCAGATAATACTGTCCGGTCGATATAGTTGATGGCAATAGCCAACCACATTAACCCGGCTATCCACCAGCGAATACGAGTAGTGTTAGCTGTCGTGTTCATATATTCGGCTCTAAGTAGATGTTCGTTATATTGGTGGGAATGGCATGCTTCCCACCTCGTTATTTACAGCGAATTCATAATGTTTTCAGGTCGTTCACCACGACAGACGCAGGTAATAATATTGTTGACGCAGCGCGCGCTAATATTGCTAATTGCGCCATCCGTATATCCAGCAATATGAGATGTTGGCGCAAAATTCGCCAGGGTAAATAAAGGGTGCGTAGCGCAAGGTTCCTCGAGAAAAACGTCAGCTGCGGCTCCGGCGAGGTGTCCTGATTTTAGTGCTTCATACAACGCTTGTTCATCAACAATACCGCCTCTGGAAACATTGATCAGGAATGCCCCTGATTTCATCTGCTGTAGCCGGGCGGCATTAAACATATTTTCAGTTTCCGGGGTTAAAGGGGTATGCAGGCTAATAAAATCACTTTGCGCCGTCAGGGTATCCAGTGAGACATATTCAATCTGGTGTTGTTGTGCAAATTCTCTGTCTGGCCAGGCGTCGGTGGCGAGCACTCGCATATTGAATCCGCGCGCACGTCGCGTCACTTCCTTACCGATATGGCCTAAACCGACGATCCCCAGGGTTTTGCCATACACATCAGTGGCAAAAATACGAGGCCAGTTGCCTGCTTTCGTTTCACTGATTGCCTGAGAAATCTGGCGGGCAGTATTGAGAATTAAGCCAAAAGCAAAATCGGCCACCGCATGCTTGTTGGCATCAGGAACGTTAGTGACAAAAATTTTGCGCTGACGTGTAGCGTTAAGATCGATGTTATCCACACCAACGCCGTGTTTGCAGACAATTTTTAACCTCGGGGCCTTTGCCAGCAGCGATTCATTGATGTCGGTGAAGGCGACAATCATCGCTATGGCATCAGGCAGATGCTGAGCCAGCATCTCTATAGAGGCATCGGCAGGCAACATGACCAGTTCAAGATCGGCCTCTTTCAGTGCCGAAATGGGCGCATCGTCGTATTTGGCGAATGAGGGCGAGGTGCAAATTACTTTCATAACCGTTTCCTGTTTACTGGCGACAATGAGCGTCGCAAATACAAGACCTTGCCCCAGCCAGTGATGGCCGGGGGGGATACGTAAATTAGTGAAGGTAGGTGTTAATGATATTTTTAATCTGCTGCAGCTGGTGGTCACTAAACTGCACCGCGTAGCGGCTGTCGCCCACCTCGTGACCCATTAGCTGCAGGGCTTTCTTCACCGCCGCAGGCGAGAACGCCACTTTATACAGATCGGTGCGCAGGCCCGTTACCTGCTCCTGGGCCTGGCGCGATCCGGCGATATCCCCGGCGTGAAAGCGCGACCAGATGGCGTTAATTTCAGCGGGGGCGACGTTGGCAAGCCCCGAGATGCAGGCCGAGCAGCCGTCGACAAATCCCTGATGGATAAGCGAGTCCGGCCCGTTCAGAACGTCGAAACCGTCGATATCGCGCACCGCGTCGAGAAAGCCTTTCAGGCTGTCGTAGCTGCCGGCGCTATCCTTAATGCCGACGATATTCTCGTGGCGGGCCAGCTGGCGCGCGGTCTCCGGGGCAATAGTGTTGCCGGTGCGGGCGGGAATGTTGTAAAGAAAGAGCGGGACGCTCAGCGCGTCGGCGATCGCCGTATAGTGGTTAATCAGCTCTTCCTGCTTCAAGGGCACGAACCACGGGGTAATGGCCGATACCGCGTCAACTCCGAGGCGGGCGATCTGCTGGCCCAGCCGGCGCGTCTCCCGGGTGGAAACCTCCCCAATATGGGCCACCACCGGCGCGCGACCGGCCGCCTCTTCCACGCAGGTTCTGGCGACGGCGATCTTCTCTTCCTCATTGAGGACAAAAAACTCGCCGTTGGTGCCGCCGCAGAAAATACCGTTGCCTGCGGCGAGCTGGCGCTGCACCTGCTGGCGTAGAGCCGGCAGGTTAAGCGCTCCCTCGGCGGTAAAGGGAGTGACAATGGCGGTGAGTACGCCGCTAATAGCTTTCCTCATTTAACTTTCTCCTGTTAGGCATGTTCTGGATACAGCGTTTGGTAGATGGCCGCGATCTCTTCGCGGCTGACGCTGCATGGGGCATTGTTCATCAGGCGTTTGACGTTTTGCGCCGCTGCGCTGAGGGCGGAAATACTCTCCTGAGGCACGCCTAGCGCGGCCAGGTTGTCCGGCAGCGGCAGTCGTTTGACCAGCGCCGCCAGCCATGCGACCAGCGCATGGGATTTCTCTTCCGCGCTGAGCGTGCGATCTGCATCGGGGATCAGGTCCCAGACTTGAGCGAACTTCGCCACCGCGTGAGGGCGGACCACCCGCATGCAGGGCGCCAGCAGAATGGCGTTGGCCACCCCGTGCGGCAGGTGCCAGGTACCGCCAAGCGGATAGGAGAGCGCATGCACCAGGTGAGTGCCGGCATAGTTGATCGCTGCGCCGCCGTACCACGAGGCCCAGAGCATCTCCAGCTTCGCCGTCAGATCCTGCGGCTGATTTACCGAACGCTCGATATGGCGTACCAGCTTGTGTAAACCGATTAACGCGGCGTTATCGCTCACCGGGTTGGCGACGGTGGAGGTAAAGCACTCCAGCAGATGACACAGAGCATCGATTCCGGTCGACGCCGCGATGCTGGGCGGCATGCTGGTGGTCAGCTCCGGCAGCAGGGCGACATAGTCCGGAAGCAGCACCGGGGAGATGATCCCCACCTTCGTCTGCTGCTCGGGGATCGCCAGAATGGCGTTCGGCGTCGCTTCGGATCCGGTGCCCGCGGTGGCCGGGATTAACAATGAGCAAATTCGTCGTTGCGGCTGCTCGCCTGCCAGCAGGGACGTCAGCGAGGGCGCCTCAGGGTGCAGAAGTACTGACAGCAGTTTTGCTACATCCAGTACGCTCCCCCCGCCGATACCAACGACCATCTGCGGCTGGCTGGCGCCCAGCTGGCTGACGATCTGCGTAACATCGTGATGGTTGGGCTCAGCTGGCACGCTGTCAATGACCTCAACTTCACGCCCTTCAGCCGCCAGCAGGCGATGAATCGCCTGGGTTGCCTCCAGCGCCCCGACGTTCTTGTCGGTCACCAGCAGGATTGAGGTTTTACCGGCCAGCAGCGGGAGCAGGGCCGATGAGGCGCCAGCCCCGCTGATGATTGTGCTGTGTATCGTCGCCACGCGTTTCTCCTTGGTAGTAATTGATTGAATTCAATCATTCATAAATCTTGCCACTCGTCTGATGGGGAAAAGTTATAATTTATACGGCAGCTTAATAACTTGAGCTTGCTCACATTTAATCAAATATGATTGAATATAATCAATTTAAGATTTTATCGACTACAAGGCAGGACAATGAACGACGGCAATAACAGAGTGCTGGTGCTGGCGGATGACTTTACCGGGGCCAATGACGCCGGGGTCAGCCTGGCGGAGGCGGGTATGTCGGTGGAAGTGGCCTTCACCGCCGGACAGCCATCAACCGCCCGGGCATTAATTCTCAACAGCGACAGCCGGGCGATGAGCGCCGCGGCGGCGGCGGACAAGGTCGCCGCTCTGCTGCGCGGCGCGGCGACATTCGTCCCGCACTGGCAGGTAAAGAAGATTGACTCCACGCTGCGCGGTAATCCCGGCGGCGAACTGGAGGCAATGATGGCGGCGCAAGGCTGCCGGATGGCGGTGGTGGCCCCGGCTTATCCGGCAGCCGGGCGGCATACCCGGGACGGGCGCTGCTATGTGCATGGTGTGCCCCTCGATCAGACCGAATTTGCCAGCGATCCGAAAACGCCGGTGAGCCGGGCGGAGATTAGCGAAATTATCGCCATGCAGAGCCGTCTTCCCTGTCTGACCCTGAACGCTGGCCAGCTTCCGGCGGCATTAGCGACGGCGGGCGAGGAGAAGCGAGTGTTGATTGTCGACGCCTGGGAAGACAGCCATCTGGACCAGGTGATCGACGCCGTTGCGCCCCATGCGCGGGAGACCCTGCTGGTCGGCTCGGCGGGTCTCTGCGAGGCGCTGGCTCGCCGCCTGCGCCGCAGCGAGCAGGGCCCGCTGCTGGCGGTGGTCGGTTCGATGAGCGAGATGGCGCAGCGTCAGGTTGCTGCGCTGCAGGTCCATTCCCGAGTACGGGTGATTGAAATTGATGTCGAACAGACCTTTAGCGGATCGCCGAAGGAGGAAGCTTCACGGATCGCCGGGGCGCTGCGCGAGGGCCAGCACTGCGTGGTGACCACCCGCCCGAATCACGCCGCCCGGCACGGGATTGAAGCCCGGTGCCGTGAACGCGGTCTCAGCCGCGCCGCCTACGGGGAGCACATCTGCGCCTGGCTTGCCGACGTCACGGCACTGGTGGTGGCGCTGTGCCCACCGGGTGCCCTGTACCTCTCTGGCGGCGATGTAGCCATCGCCGTCGCGCACGCGCTCGGCGCCACAGGGTTTCAGATCCGCGGCCGGGTGGCGGAGTGCGTTCCATACGGGCATTTTCTCGGCGGCCGCTGGTCGCGGCCGGTGATGACCAAAGCCGGAGGATTCGGCACCGACACCACGCTATTACATGTTGTGAATTTTATTGAGGAGAAACTGAGTGTCTAAGATGATTGCAGTGACAATGGGCGACCCGGCAGGGATTGGTCCGGAGATTATTATCAAATCCCTCGCCGAGGGGGCGCTGAGCGGCGCGCCGGTGGTGGTGGTGGGCTGCGCGCAGACGCTGCGGCGGATCCTGGCGCTAAATATCACACCGCGTGCGGAGCTGCGCATTATTGACCATCCCGCCGAGGCGAGTTTCTCCCCAGCGACCATCAACGTCATTGATGAACCACTCAGTGACCCGCAGGGGCTGCGCCCTGGCGAAGTCCAGGCCCAGGCAGGGGATCTCGCGTTTCGCTGCATCAGGCGGGCGACCGCGCTGGCGCTGGAGGGCGCGGTCGCGGCCATCGCTACCGCGCCGCTGAATAAAGAGGCGCTGCATCTCGCCGGGCACGCTTATCCCGGCCATACCGAACTGCTGGCCCACCTGACGCAGACTACCGATTACGCCATGGTGCTCTATACCGAGAAGCTTAAGGTTATCCATATCACTACCCATATTTCCTTGCGCCAGTTCCTCGATACCCTCAACCAGCCGCGGATTGAGACGGTGATTGGCGTGGCGGATCGCTTTCTGCGCCGCGTCGGCTATCCGCGTCCGCGCATCGCGGTCGCCGGCGTTAACCCGCACGCCGGGGAGAACGGCCTGTTTGGCGATGAAGAGATCCGTATCGTCGCCCCGGCGGTCGCCGCCATGCGGGCGAAGGGAGTGGAGGTGACCGGCCCCTGTCCGCCGGACACGGTGTTTATGCAGTGTCACGAAGGCATGTACGACATGGTGGTGGCGATGTATCACGACCAGGGGCATATTCCGCTGAAGCTGCTGGGATTCTATGACGGGGTGAATATTACCGCCGGGCTGCCGTTTATCCGTACCTCCGCGGATCATGGCACTGCGTTTGATATTGCCTGGACAGGTAAAGCGAAGTCTGAGAGCATGGCAACCTCCATTGAGCTCGCCATGCACATCGCGCAGGAATAACATGAAGGGATATAACCGGTTAGAGCAGATTATGGACTTCCTGAAAAGCCATAATCTGGTGACAGTCGACCAGCTGGTGGCGGCGACCAACGCCTCGCCGGCCACCATTCGCCGCGACCTGATCAAACTCGATCAGGAAGGGGTGATCAGCCGAACGCACGGCGGGGTGACGCTGAACCGGTTTATTCCTTCCCAGCCGACGACGCTGGAGAAAGCCCAGCGTAGTCCGCTTGAGAAGCAGGCTATCGCCAGTGCGGCGGCAGCGCTGGTGAAAGCCGGCGACGCCATTGTGCTTGACGCCGGCACCACCATGATTGAGCTGGCGCGGCAGATCACCCATCTGCCGCTGCGGGTGATCACCAGCGATTTACATATCGCGCTGTTCCTATCAGAATTTAAGCAGATCGAAGTGACGATTATCGGCGGGCGCATCGATGACAGCAGCCAGTCGTGCATCGGCGATCACGGCCGCCGCCTGCTGCAGACCATCTGGCCCGATCTCGCCTTCGTCAGCTGCAACGGCTGGGACCTTGAGAAGGGGATCACCGCCCCGACGGAGGAAAAGGCCGCCCTGAAGCGCGATCTGATGGCCAATGCCCGGCGGCGTATCCTGCTGGCGGACAGCTCCAAATACGGCGCCTGGTCACTGTTCAACATCGCTCCGCTGGCGTCGTTGACCGATATCGTGACCGACGCCCACCTGCCGGATAAAACCCGCGAGGCGCTGGAGACCCTTTCCCCGCAGCTGATCATTGCCGACTGACTCGCAGGCTGCCGTCAGGGCAGACGGGCGATATTGGCCTTGATCACCGCGATCGACTGGCTGAACTTCGCCTGCTCTTCGCCGGCCAGCTGCAGTTCAATGATCTGCTTCACGCCACCCTGGGCCAGCACCGCCGGCACCCCAGCCGCCGCGCCGCTGACCCCGTACTCGCCGTCAAGAATGCAGGAGACCGCCAGCGCGCGGTGGCTGCCGGTGAAGATATTGCGGCAGATCTCGGCGATGGTCCCTGCCACGCCATATTCGGTGCAGCCTTTACCCGCGTAGATCTCAAATCCCAGCTTGCGCACTTTGTCAGCCATCGCCTCGCGATCGAGTGGCAGGCCGGTGCGCTGCTGGTAGAGGTCGGCGATTGGCGTGCCATATACCGAGGAGTGCGACCACACCGGAAACTGGGTATCGCCATGCTCGCCGAGGATAAAGGCGTCGATGCTCTGGGCGCCAATCTCCAGTTCCTGCGCCAGCAGGCGACGCAGGCGGGTGGTATCCAGCCAGACGCCGGTGCCCAGCACCTGGCTGCGCGGCAGGCCGGAAAGCTGCCATACCTGCCAGGTGATGATGTCGCAGGGGTTGGTGGCCACCAGAAAGATGCCGTTAAATCCGTTGGCCATCATCGTCGGCACAATGCTCTTCACAATCTTCGCGGTGGAGGTCAGTTCATCCAGCCGGCTCTGGCCGGGGCGCAGCGCGCCGCCGGAGACGGTGATCACCGCGATATCGACATCGGCGCAGTCGCTGGCCTCGCGGGTGGAGATGGTCATCATCCCCGGCAGGTAGGCCGCGGCGTCGCTCAGGTCCTGAGCGTGGGCCTCAGCGCGCTGTTGGTTAAGGTCGACGAGGATCAGCTCCTCGCAAATGCTCTGGTTGAGCAGGGCGTAGGCCGCCGACGCGCCGACATTGCCGGCGCCAATAATCATCACTTTACGGGCTTTGGTGTGCATATTCAGATCTCAAGTACGAACGGCAGGGGATAAAATTACTGTGTTTCAGTTGGTTAGCGCAATAGGCGGGCGGCAATATAAGTTAATGCTATGTCGGGAAAAGCCGCCGGCCGCGCTACAGTGGGGTAAAAAAGGAGCTCACCTATGTACACCATCACCGACATCGCCCCTACCGACGCCGAATTTATCGCCCTGATTGCCGCCCTCGACGCCTGGCAGGAGACCCTCTACCCGGCGGAGAGCAACCACCTGCTGGACCTTAGCCAGCTGCCGCCGCAGACGGTCATCGCCCTGGCGATCCGCAGCCCGCAGGGCGAGGCCGTTGGCTGCGGGGCTATTGTCCTCAGTGAGGAAGGCTTTGGCGAGATGAAGCGGGTCTATATCGATCCCCAGCACCGCGGCCAGCAGCTGGGAGAAAAGCTGCTGGCGGCGCTGGAAGCGAAAGCGCGTCAGCGCGACTGCCATACCCTGCGCCTGGAGACCGGTATCCATCAGCATGCGGCCATCGCCCTCTACACGCGCAACGGCTACCAGACCCGCTGCGCGTTTGCGCCGTATCAACCCGATCCGCTCAGCGTGTTTATGGAGAAACCACTGTTTGCCGATCTTCGTTCAGCAGCGCTATAAACGCCTCCAGCTGGCGGGTTTTGGCGCCCCGGCGCCACACCAGCCAGGTGGTGAGCCAGCGCCACTCTTCGGCCAGCGGCCAGGCGGAAACCTGCTGATGGCCGGGCATACTCTCCAGCATGCTGCGCGGGATCAACGCCAGGCCGGCGCCGGCGATGACGCAGGCCAGCATCCCGTGGTAAGACTCCATCTCGTGGATCCTGCCCGGGGTCGCTCTGTCGGCATGAAACCAGCTCTCAAAATGCCGGCGATAGGAACAGTTGGCGCGAAAGGCGTAGACGTTGGCCCCGTTCACTTCGCTGGCGCGGGTGATGGGTGCGTGGCCGTAGGGGGCGACGATCATCATCTCTTCAGGGAACACCGGCAGCCCCTCCAGGCCCGGATGCACCAGCGGGCCGTCGACAAACGCGGCGCTCAGGGCGCCCTCCAGTACGCCGTCGATCATCGTCCCGGAAGGGCCGGTTGAGAGCGCCAGATGAATTTTCGGGTAGCGCTGATTAAAGTGGGCCAGAGTGCTGGGGATCCGTACCGCCGCGGTGCTCTCCAGCGAACCAAGTGAAAACAGCCCCTGGGGTTCGTCGCCCGCCACCACCATTCGCGCCTCGTCCACCAGGGCGAGGATCTGCTGGCTATAGCGCAAAAAGCTGTGTCCCGCAGGCGACAGGCGCAGGCGCTGGTTCTCGCGGATAAACAGCTCAACGCCGAGGTCGGCCTCCAGCTGGCGGATGCGGGTGGTGAGGTTGGACGGCACGCGATGCACTTTCTGCGCCGCCTGGGTAATGCTGCCGGTGCTGGCGACAGCGTTAAACATCTCTAGCTGAGTCAGGTCCATGATATTCTTCTTTTGTGAATGCGTTGCTTAATATTATTCATTTTCAATGAATGGAAAGGTAAGCCAGAATACGGACACTTCGCAAGCAACGAGAGAGAATAATGATGAATTTATCTGCAACGCACGCCGTCTCCGTCAATCCGACTACCGGTGAGGTGGTCTCCTCGCTGCCGTGGGCCAGCGAACGCGAGGTCGACGCGGCGATCGCGCTCGCCGCGGCGGGCTATCGCCAGTGGCGTCAGACGCCGCTTGCCGACCGCGCCGACGCCCTGCGCCGCATCGGGGCCGCGCTGCGCGCCCGTGGCGAAGAGGTGGCCCAGATGATCACCCTTGAGATGGGCAAGCCGATCGCTCAGGCGCGCGGCGAGGTGGCGAAATCGGCCAACCTCTGCGACTGGTACGCTGAACACGGCCCGGCGATGCTGGCGACGGAAGCTACCCTGGTGGAAAATAACCAGGCGGTAATTGAGTATCGTCCACTGGGCGCCATACTGGCGGTGATGCCGTGGAACTTCCCGGTCTGGCAGGTGATGCGCGGCGCGGTGCCGATCCTGCTGGCCGGCAACAGCTATCTGCTGAAGCATGCCCCGAACGTGATGGGCAGCGCCGGTCTGCTGGGCGAAATTTTTGCCGCCGCCGGCCTGCCGGATGGTGTATTTGGTTGGGTGAACGCCACCAATGACGGCGTTTCGCAGATTATCAATGACGACCGCATCGCGGCGGTGACCGTCACCGGCAGCGTCCGCGCCGGGAAGGCGATTGGCGCCCAGGCGGGCGCGGCGCTGAAGAAATGCGTGCTTGAGCTGGGGGGATCCGATCCCTTTATCGTGCTCAACGATGCCGATCTCGATGAAGCGGTGAAAGCCGCCGTCACCGGCCGCTATCAGAACAGCGGCCAGGTGTGTGCGGCGTCGAAACGCTTTATTCTCGAAGCCGGCATTGCCGAGGCCTTCACCCGCAAATTTGTCGACGCCGTGGCAGCGCTGAAGATGGGCGACCCGCGCGATGAGCAAAACTACGTCGGACCGATGGCGCGGTTCGATTTACGCGATGAACTGCACCAGCAGGTAACGGCGACCCTTGATGAAGGAGCGACTCTGCTGCTGGGCGCGGAAAAAATCGAAGGGGCAGGCAACTACTATGCGCCAACGGTGCTGGGCAACGTCACCGCCGGGATGACCGGCTTTCGTCAGGAGCTGTTTGGTCCGGTAGCAACCCTGACCACCGCTCGCGACGCTGACCATGCACTGGCCCTCGCCAACGACAGCGAGTTTGGCCTGTCCGCCACGGTCTATACCACCGACGAGGCGCAGGCCCAGCGCTTTGCCCGCGAGCTGGAGTGCGGCGGCGTCTTCCTCAATGGCTACTGCGCCAGCGACGCCCGCGTGGCCTTCGGCGGTGTGAAGAAGAGCGGTTTTGGCCGCGAGCTGTCGCATTTTGGCCTGCACGAGTTCTGTAATGCGCAGACCGTCTGGAAAGACCGTCGCTAATCAACGTTAGCCCCTGACGACCGTCGTCCACGTCTGCTATACTCGCCCACCGAATTTTGATGGTGGGCAAGGAGCCGCGTGTGGCGACGGTTATCAATAATGCAATGCTGGAAGCCATTCTGGCAGAAATCAGGCCGCTGATTGGCCGCGGAAAAGTGGCGGATTATATTCCGGCGCTGGCCAGCGTCAGCGGCGACAAGCTTGGTATCGCGATCAGTACGGTGGACGGTCAGCACTTTGCCGCTGGCGATGCCCATGAACGTTTTTCCATCCAGTCAATCTCCAAGGTATTGAGCCTGGTGGTGGCCATGAACCACTATCAGGAGGAGGAGATCTGGCAGCGGGTGGGGAAAGATCCTTCCGGCCAGCCCTTTAACTCGCTTCTGCAGCTGGAGATCGAGCAGGGCAAACCGCGCAACCCGTTTATCAACGCCGGGGCACTGGTGGTCTGCGACATGCTGCAGAGCCGGCTCAGCGCCCCGCGTCAGCGGATGCTGGAGATTGTCCGCCGTCTGAGCGGCGTGGCCGATATCGCCTACGATCCGGTGGTGGCTCGCTCAGAGTTTGAGCATTCGGCGCGCAACGCCGCCATCGCCTGGCTGATGAAATCCTTTGGTAACTTCCATAACGACGTCGCCACCGTGCTGCAGAACTATTTCCACTACTGTTCGCTGGAGATGAGCTGCGTTGAGCTGGCGCGAACCTTTCTGTTTCTCGCCGACCGCGGCATTGCCTCGCATCTCGACGCGCCGGTTATTGCGCCCATCCAGTCCCGCCAGGTGAATGCCCTGATGATGACCAGCGGCATGTACCAGAACGCCGGTGAATTCGCCTGGCGCGTTGGCCTGCCGGCGAAATCGGGCGTCGGCGGCGGGATCGTGGCGATTGTCCCGCAGGAGATGGCGATCGCCGTGTGGAGCCCGGAGCTTGACGACGCCGGGAACTCGCTGGCCGGCGTGGCGATGCTGGAAAAACTAACTCAGCGGATGGGGAGGTCGGTGTTCTGATGGTCGATCAGGATCGCTTGTTTGCGCGCCTGGCGCGCTCGACGTTTCGCTCACGCTTCCGTCTGGGGGGGAAAGAGCGGCAATATTGTCTCGATAAGGGACCGGAGGTCATTGATCGGCATGCCGCAGACTTTATTCGCCAGCGGCTGGCGCCCGCTGCGCCGATCAATGATGGCAAGCAGACGCCGATGCGCGGTCACCCGGTGTTTATCGCCCAGCACGCGACCGCTACCTGCTGTCGCGGTTGCCTGGAAAAATGGCATGCCATTCCCCACGGCCGCGCGCTGAGCGAGCCGGAGCAGGACTATATCGTGCAGGTCATCCACCGCTGGCTGGTGCTACAAATGAATGCGCCGTCTGTGCGCTAATTTGCATTTGATCGGCGCCGGAGTATGCCTGATAAATATTCTCATGTTATGATAATCCGCTAACTAACTATTAACATAATAATTTCCTGAAACAATTAGACGGATAATTACTGAATGTCTTCACTGTCGATTCGGTCATTTACGCTGTTTCGTGAAGAACAACCCGTGCGCGATGCATTGGTCTTATTTACGTTAACGCTACTGCTGCATTTTCTTGGCGCTATGCTGCGTCTGGTGCAGGAGCTCTCTTTCTTCTGGCCGCTCAATGCAGTGATGGCCGGCATTTTTGCACGCTATGTATGGCTTAACCGCAGCTATTTTTATGCCGTCTGTTTTGCGGCAATGCTGGTCTATGACGGATTAACCTCGCGCTGGGGAATGGGCTTTGCCTCATTGCTGATTAACTTTTCCAATATTGTCTTTATTGTGACGCTGGCGCAGCTGGTGCTGTGGGATAAACGTCGCGCCGACTCCATGCCGGGCCCGATAAACGCGCTTAATTTATTCTGTTTCTGCCTGTTAGCCGCCTTACTGTGCGCAGCGGTCGGCGCGCTGGGGTCGGTGGATGTTGAACGCGCCACCTTCGTTCCCCAGCTGGCGGACTGGTTTAGCGAACAGTTCTCGACGGCGGTATTAATCCTGCCCTTTATTCTGACCCTGACGCTGCCTTCGGCATTAAGCGGTTTTCGCTTTCGCCAGCTGTTGCCGGTGCTGGCGCTGGTCCTGTCAATTGCGCTTGGCGTGGCGGTAGGCGGCGCGGGCAGCATTACCTTCCCGTTACCGGCTTTGATCTGGTGCGCTGTACGCTATCCGCTGCCGCTGACCTGTCTGCTGACTTTTCTCACTGGCATCGGCGAAATACTGCTGGTCGCTAATTCGTTAATTCACTTTTCGCCAGATGCGCGAATGCAGCCGTGGCAGCTGTTCTCCACCCGCCTCGGAATTGCCGCCATGCTGATTAGCCCGGTGATTGTCGCATCCAGTGTCGAAGCGATTAACACGCTGGTGAAGCAGCTGGCCCTGCGCGCCGATTTTGACTTTCAGACCCGCGTCTATTCCCGTTCCGGACTGAGCGAAGCGTTGAAGCGTCAGACGCTGCCGGCGGATAAGCTGCTGACGGTGATGGTGCTGGATATCGATGGCTTCAAACGGGTGAATGATGCTCTGGGCCATGAAGGCGGCGATTGCGTGCTGACCCAGTTTGCCCAGCAGGTTCGACAGCTGGTGGGTGAGCAGGGGATGGTGGCCCGTATCGGCGGCGAAGAGTTTGCGGTGGCCGCCGTCGTCGACAGCGCCCAGCAGGGCTATTTGCTGGCGGAAAAGATCCGTCACGGGGTGGAGTCGCAGCCTTTCGGCCTGGGCCAGAACCCGATCCACCTGACCATCAGTCTGGGACTGGAGACGCGCGAGGTAGGCCACGCCCGCATCACCGAGCTGTTTAACCAGCTGCTGTTGGCGGCGGACGATGAGATGGTGAAAGCCAAACAGAGCGGTCGTAACCAAATTTGTATGCCGACGCTGACCGAAAGCGCGCCATAAGAAAATCCTATCGGGATCCTACTTGTGCTAATTTTTGGTTAAAAACATAGTGATGTGGTCGATAACAGGGAGCTTTTATGACCACATCCTTTTCACTGCGCACGCTCTCGCGTGACGATATTCTCCATCACCTCCCGGCATTAAGCGAGATCCTGGCAAGCTGCGTCAACGGCGGCGCCTCGGTGAGCTTTATGCTGCCTTTCGCGCCGCAAACGGCGATAACGTTCTGGCAACGCACTGCCGACAGCGTGGCGGCCGGGGAGCGCATTGTGCTGGCCGCCTTCGACGCGGAGGAACGTCCCGTTGGCACCGTGCAACTTATCACCAGTCAACCGGAAAACCAGCCCCATCGAGCGGATGTCGCCAAATTATTGGTTCACCAAAATGTCCGCCGCAAGGGGATCGCCCAGGCGTTGATGAGCGAGCTGGAGCGCATTGCCCGGCGGGAAAGGAAGACGGTGCTGGTGCTGGACACGGCGACCGGCAGCGGGGCGGAACAGTTCTATGCCCGCTGCGGCTGGGAAAAAGTGGGGGAAATTCCGCGCTATGCGCTGATGCCCGACGGCGAAATGACTGCCACCTCACTATTCTATAAGTTTCTGCCCTGACGGCCGCTATTGCAGATTGCTTTGATCAAAACAGGGTTTCACTGGTAGCAAAATCTGATAACTTATTGGACCAATTACTCAGGTTGTATGACTACTATTAGAGGGAACCCATTGTGAAAACTTTAAACCGTCGTGATTTCCCCGGCGCGCAGTACCCTGACCGTATCATCCAGTTTGGGGAAGGTAACTTCCTGCGCGCATTCGTTGACTGGCAGATCGACCTGCTCAACGAGCATACCGACCTGAATGCGGGCATCGTGGTCGTGCGGCCTATCGCCACAGATTTTCCGCCTTCGCTGAACACCCAGGATGGCCTGTACACGACTATTATTCGCGGCCTGAACGAGCAGGGCGAAGCGGTCAGCGATGCGCGTCTTATCCGCTCGGTCAACCGGGAGATCAGCGCTTACGCAGACTTCGACGCTTTTTTACGCCTGGCGCATAACCCGGAGATGCGGTTTGTCTTCTCCAACACCACCGAGGCGGGCATCAGCTACCATGCCGGGGATCGGTTTGACGACGCGCCGCCGGTCAGTTATCCGGCGAAACTGACCCGTCTGTTGTTTGAGCGTTACCAGCATTTCGCCGGTGCGGCCGACAAGGGATGGGTGATTATTCCCTGCGAGCTGATCGATTATAACGGCGAGGCGCTGCAGGCGCTGGTGCTGCGCTATGCTAGCGAATGGGAACTGCCGCAGGCATTTATCACCTGGCTGACCTCAGCGAATACCTTCTGTTCGACGCTGGTGGATCGCATTGTGACCGGCTATCCGCGTGATGAAGTGGCGGCTCTCGAGGCGCAGACCGGCTATAAAGATGCTTTCCTTGATACCGCCGAGCATTTCTACCTGTTTGTGATCCAGGGGCCTGCCTCGCTGGAGGCCGAGCTGCGTCTCGATAAACTGCCGCTGAATGTGCGCATTGTGGACGATATCAAGCCGTATAAAGAACGCAAAGTGGCGATCCTTAACGGGGCGCACACCGCGCTGGTGCCAGTGGCCTTCCAGGCCGGGATCGACACCGTGGGTGAGGCGATGAACGATGCGGAGATTTGCGCGTTTGTCGAAAAAGCGATTTATGACGAGATTATTCCGGTGCTGGATCTGCCGCGCGATGAGCTGGTGTCATTCGCCAGCGCCGTGACAGGGCGCTTCCGTAATCCCTATATTAAACATCAGCTGCTCTCGATTGCGCTCAACGGCATGACCAAGTACCGCACCCGTATTCTGCCGCAGCTGCTGGCGGGGCAGAAAGCGCATGGCGCGCTGCCGCCGCGTCTGACCTTTGCCCTGGCAGCGCTGATCGCCTTTTACCGGGGAGAGCGGGATGGTGAGAGCTATCCAGTACAGGATGACGCCGACTGGATATCGCGCTATCAAACGCTGTGGGCCCGCCATCGCGATGGCCAGATGAGCACTCGCGAGCTGGTCACCGCCGTGCTCAGCGTGGCGGATCACTGGCAGCAGGATCTGAGCCAGATCCCGGGGCTGGTGGAGCTAGTGACTGCCGACCTTGACGCTATCCTGACCTGCGGTATGCGCGACGCCGTCAAACCTCTTTGCTGATAGTCCATCTATACACCCGGCTGCGGCCGGGTTGTGCAGGATTTTTATTAGTTACAACATACTATTATACTAACCTGTAACAGCCGGTCAGTGGCTCCTCTGCATACGGCTTTTTAGTGCCAAATCGTTCCGAACAGCAGGAGAATTATGGCCGAAGCGCTTGAACAAATATCTGCGCAGGAAAATAATGACCTCAACTCATATCTCCTGCCAATATTCGCAGGCTAATGCATTCATCTGTAAGGAAACTCTCATGGTCATCGATATCCGGGAAGTACGGCCCCACGACAAAGCCGAATGGCTTCAGCTTTGGCAAGGCTACACTCGTTTTTACGGTAGCCCGCAGCCGGAAGAGGTGACCGAATGCACCTGGCAGCGGATGCTGGATGTAAACTCGTCTGTATTGGGTAGAGTCGCGGTGGTGGATGATGCGGTGGTCGGCTTCGCTATCTGTGTTCTTCATGAGGGAACCTGGGTTACCACGCCGATCTGCTATCTGGAGGATCTGTTTGTCGATCCCGCCTTCCGTGGACAGGGTATTGCCAGAACCATGATTAAGTCGCTGCAAAGCGAAGGGGCGGACAAAGGCTGGTCGCGGCTGTACTGGCATACGCGCCGTGATAATCCCGCCCGTCATCTGTATGATGAGTTTACCCCGGCTGACGATTACGTACGCTACAGGATCACGCTTGAGTCCTGAAGCGGTAAGAGGTTGTTAAGCTTTTCCCGCTATAACAGGGGAAACAGGCTCAGGAGAAGCAACGATGGAAAAACGTCTTGAAACAGTGGTCAATGTGATAATGTTTCTTTCGCTATTGGCAACGGCCTGGGATCTCTCGATGGTGCATCATCTCGCGTGGTAGTAAATTATATCATCTGAAACGCGGCGCCTCTTGCGGCGCCGCCTGTCTCATTCATCCGCCATCTTCCCTGCGCTAAAACTCCAGTCCTCCAGTTGGTTAAACTGGATAACCACCATCACGTCCTGCGGGCTGACCGCCATCTCATCGTCTAACCGCGCGCAGAGCCGACGATAGAGTCCCTGTTTCTGCGCCCGGCTGCGCGGTTTTCCGGCGAAAATATGAAACAATACGAAGTAATAGCTAACCGAGATATTTTAAACCGGGCAGGGGGCGAGGGAATATAAACAAAAGAGTAGCGTCAATATTACTATCAAGGCCATCGTTTTATAAGTATATTGAAAGGCCAGATGATCATAAGAAATATGTGCCGGAACAATGAATGATCTAATCTGTCATCACAGGCGTTCCTTATTTAAATCCGATGATTATTTCTGATGATGAACTTGCTGAATTACTTATTAAATTAATGAGGTGAATGGATGGATTTCTTGAAAAGATGGTTAAAAGAAGAATTCATTCTTTTTTTATGGGGATGGGGTATTGTATTATTAATCATATATTTAGCATGATTGCAGTCTCTCTTTTTCCTGATATTGCCATTAACTTAATAGGACTTTTTGTTTTATTAATCATTGGGTTTCACGTTGTCGTTTGGTTTAAAGTTAAAAACTGATATGAAAGAGGAGGGGTAATGTCAAATCCAGCATGTTTATGGTTAACTGATGAGAATGATTCGCCTATTATAGGTTCTTGCCTGATGCCCACACGCACGGGTTCCATCGAATTGCGCGCAGTGAATCATCATGTTTGGTTACCTACCGATAATAATACAGGAAAGCTGACGGGAACCCGTCTTCATACACCGGTTAAAATTCAAAAAGAGTTTGACAGAACAACACCTTTGCTATTTAGGGCTCTTTGTGAAGGTCGAACATTAAGATCGGCAACGCTAAAAATGTACAGAATAAATGAGGCGGGACTGGAAGTTGAATATTTTAACATAGCGATGGCGAATATTAAGATTACGGCAATCACACCAAATTTACATCCGGCCGGAATGACAAGTACTCACCTTGAAGACATTGATTTCCGTTATGAGACGATCACCTGGATATACACAGAAGGGAACATCATGTATCGTGATTCATGGAACGATCGCTGTTGTGCATGGTAGCAAATGATATAGTGCTGAAACGCGGCGCCTCTTGCGGCGCCGCCTGTCTCATTCACCCGCCATCTTCCCTGCGCTAAAACTCCAGTCCTCCAGTTGGTTAAACTGGATAACCACCATCACGTCCTGCGGGCTGACCGCCATCTCATCGTCTAACCGCGCGCAGAGCCGACGATAGAGTCCCTGTTTCTGCGCCCGGCTGCGCGGTTTTCCAGCGAAAATATGAAACAGCACGAAGCGGGCGCTGCGTCCTTCGCTGAGGTAGTGCGGGTCGTAAATGCGCTGCTCATCAGCGGCCCGTTCGATAAACTGAAATCTATCTGCTGACGGAACGTCGAACTCCGCCACCAGACACTCATGAAAGAGCGCCGACAATTGAGCAAACTCCGCGGGACGCCAGGCTGTGCCAAGCGAAATTCGGGTCAGGGGCATGACGCCTCCTGCGCGTTCAGGCAGGTCAGGGCGCTGGCCGCCGCCGGCCAACCGGCATAGAACGCCAGATGGGTAAATAATTCGACAATTTCTTCCCGGCTCAGGCCATTCTGATAGCCGAGCGCGATGTGCCACGGCAGCTGTTCAGTTTTGCCCTGCGCCGTCAGGGCGGAAAGGGTGATCAGGCTGCGTTCGCGGGGCGACAGCTCGCTACGCGCCCAGATATCGCCAAACAGCACCGTTTCGGTCAGCTCGGCTAGCTTTGGCGCGATAGCAGCCAGCGTTCGGCGATCGACAGGAGGAGTACTCATAGTGATTCTCTTTGCAGGTTAAAGGAGTCATCACTGTCGCACGCTGACTAAGATATTGAATATCGCAACGTTCAGGATTATCAATCCTGAAAATCAGGATGGTATAGCCGATCCTTTACACCTTTCATCACTCCGCTTTTCTGCCCACCTATCCCAACGGTCAGGCGGCGATCTTTCGCGCCACGATAAACAGCCGTGGGAAACGCAGGAGCACCTTCCCGTTACACTGTAACGGATAGTGTGCGGCCAGCAATGCGAGATAGCGTGTGAGAAACGCGCTTCCGGCCTGCTCGTCCAGGCCTGCCAGATAGGGGCGTAACCCGGTGCCCTGCAGCCAGTCGACAATCGCCTGATGAGAAGCAAGGGGATGAAAATAGGTGGTGCGCCAGATATCAACTTCGCAACCCTGGCGGCTGAGCAGATCGTACCAGGCGGCGGGCGGGAGTAACGGCTGGCGTCCACGGTCCGGCAACCCCATCTCGCTGGCAACCTGACGCATCAGGGTATGGGAAGGTTCCTGCCAGTTATCCGGCATCTGCACTGCCAGCGTTCCGTTGTCCGCCAGCTGGTTTACCAGATGGGGGAAAAGCGTCTCATGATCCGTCAGCCACTGCAGAGAGGCGTTGGCATAGATCACATCTGGCGGTTGCGCAGGCCGCCAGCGGGCAATATCGGCATCAAGGAATTCGCAGTCGGGTAAGGCCTGCGCCGCCTGGACCAGCATGGCCGGGGAGTTATCGATACCGACGATCGTCGCCAACGGCCAGGCGGCGCGTAGCAGGCGGGTGCTGTTTCCCGGCCCGCAGCCGAGGTCGACGGCGTGCTCGACCTGCAGATGGGCAATACGCGAGAGCAGGTCGGCCGCGGGGCGGGTACGTTCAGCGTCAAATTGCAGATACAACGAAGGATTCCAGTCGGCCATCGGGTGCAGTTCCTGTGTGAGGAGGGAGACAGGGTAAAGCATAGAACGCGTCAGGCGGCATGTCAGCGGTTAATGAACCTCAGCGGTCACCTTTATGCGTGACAGTGTCACAAAATAGAACGTGGCTGGATTGCGCCTGCGCTGTTGGCCGAACCTGGGATTGAGACATGGCAGGGAACGTCTCTGCGCCCGTGGCGGGCGCAGGAGCCTATTCGGCGTTTTTGAGCGCCTCGGCGCGGCTGGCGGTGGCGTAGACAAAATCTAGCATCGGCTCGAGATCGGTGTCATAGCCAGCCTGAATAATTTTTCCTCGCAGCCATTCGATTTCACTGGTGATATCGGGAGGAAAAATGTTGTTATCCTGCGCCCGGCGCAGCCATTTCAGCAGAAAGTTATTCTTTCCCCTGATACCACCCGCTTTTTTCGATTTTCCGTGCATCTTCAGCGCGACCAGGACGCAGTAATAGAAATGAACGCGCTGATTAAAACTTTGGTGCATGTCTGTGTTTCCCGCCAGAATCAGGAATTCACCGTGTGGGTCAGTGATTCGGATTGGACTACGGTACCGGGCTGGATCGTTGCGCGAACTCTGTTGTCTACCAGTACCGTCCATGCATCTGTTGCCAGACGCTGACGGGATGTTGGCACGGAAGCCGAATCGTCGTCAATTGCCGATTCATTTTTTGCCGGCGTCATCGGACAGCGGCGGCCCGCGAGCCGGGCCACACTACTCTCTGGCGACAAGCCGCTGTTGCCGATGTACGCGGAAAATCAGCAGGAATGCGAGCGCCACCACGATCGCCGCCAGCAGATACAGCGTGGCGAGATCGTAGAACCCGGCGACCCAGCCGGCCAGCGGCCCGGTCAGGCCCAGCGCCAGATCAAGAAACGCCGAGTAGGTGCCGAGGGCGGTTCCCTGATTTTGCTCTTCCACCTGTTTTACCGCCTCAACTCCTAAAGCCGGAAAGACCAGCGAGAAACCCGAACCGGTGAGAAAGGCGCCGACGCCGGCCATCCATGCTGATGGCGCCAGCCAGATAAGCAGCAGGCCGAGACTTTCGATGATGAAGCAGGCCAGGGAGACCGGGACTCCGCCAAAGCGGGTAATGGTATTTCCTAGCACCAGGCGAACGCAGATAAAGCCGACGCTGAACAGCGAAAGGGTAAACGCGGCGCCCTGCCAGCTGTGCGCGGCGAAGTAGAGGGTGATAAAGGTGGCGATAACGCCGAAACCGACGGTGCCAAAGGCCAGCCCCAGGCCGTAAGGCCAGATTTTTCGCACCACCGCGTGAAAGGGCGCTCTGGCGCCGGCGGTCACCTTGACGTCCTGGCGGGTACGAGCGAACAGCAGACCGATGGCCGCGACCAGCACTACCACCGTAGCAAAGCCGCTGATGCCAAAATAGTGATTGAGGGTAACTCCCAGCGGCGCCCCGACCGCCATCGCCACATAGGTCGCCACGCCGTTCCAGGAGATAACCCGTGACGTGTGGATCGCGCCGACGGTTTTGATCCCCCACAGGGTGGCGCCGGTGGCGGTAAAGCTCTCGCCGACGCCGAGAAACACCCGGCCCGCCAGCAGCGCGGCAATGGCCAGCATCGGCGTTGCCTGCAGGACTACCGCCAGTAGCGTGAAGGCGCCACTGAGCAGGCAGCAGACGATCCCAAGGCTGACCACTTTTTTCGGCCCCCAGATATCGGTATAGCGCCCGGCGTGCGGCCGGCTTACCAGCGTCGATATGTACTGCAGACTGATCACAATTCCGGCCACAAAGGTGCTGTAGCCCAGCTGATAGTGAATATAGCCCGGCAGTACGGCCAGCGGCAGACCAATGGAGAGATAGCAGATACAGGTAAAAACAACGATCGAAATAATGCGCAAATTGAGTTGTGTAGTGCTGACGGAAGTGCTCATAGGGATAAGAGGTTAATACAACGGGATGTGTAGCATAGCGCGCCGTGAGGACGCTGGCGAGGCGCGACAGCGTTTTATCGGTAACCGACGGGAACGATATTTGTACGAATGTAAATAACTGCTTTTACAGCGCTTAACGCCCGCCTCGCTCAGCGTCAGCTCGCCGCCATACCCGACGAATCACACACCATGCCCCAGGCGCGGTTTTGCAATACCGTGCGGTAACCGTCCCGGTCGACGAAAGTGACGCCATTGACCTCCCAGTAAGGGTTAAACGCCGTAACGCGCAGAAATCCGGCGGCGTCCATGGCTGCGCACTGTGCCTCCCATGCCGCCTGCTGCGGATAGTACAGCACCAGCAGATCTTCATCGCCTGGCGAGGGGGTGACGGGATGGTGGCGGCAGTGGGTGAATTCCAGATGCCAGCCCGCTTCGGGCGCGCCGAGCATTATCCCGCTGAATCCTTCATGATCGGTAAAGCTGCCGAGCAGCTCGAGTCCCAGCCCGGCGCAATACATGCTGGCGGTGGTGTCCAGTTCGCTGACCGGCCTGGCAATGCGCATATGACAGAACGACATAATGACTCCCGTGAGCATAAGTTGAGTTGATACTGTACCGGTAAATCGGCCCGGCGTGTGTTAAGCCGTGCCCAGGCGCCACCTTCTCTCTGTAAATACCATAGCGGACTAACATCCGCCTTGCGCCAACATTACCTCTTAATCATAATAAAAAAAGAATCATTCAATATTATTATTCTTAAATTGAGAATCATTGTGGGGTGGTGGATGAATAACCAATCGCGCCAGGCCTTATGGCTGGCACTGGCTGGATCGATAGTACTGATGATCGGCATGGGCTACGGGCGCTTTGCCTTCACCGGCGTGCTGCCGCTTATGCTTAATGAAGGTCTGTTAACCCTGCACGAGGGCAATCTCGCCGCGTCGGCCAATTACGCTGGCTATCTGGTCGGTGCGTTGCTGCTGGCGCGGGTGCAGCCTGGGGCCGCCACCCGACTGAGCATTATCTCCGCCGGGTTGACCATCGCCAGCCTGGCGCTGCTGGCCTGGGTGAGCTCGCCGTGGACCATTATTACGCTGCGCGCCGTCGCCGGCGCGCTGAGCGCGATAACGCTGATTGCAGGTTCGCTGTGGCTGCTGGAACATATGGGGCATCATCACGGGGCGCCGTTGCTGTATGCCGGGGTGGGGCTGGGGATATTTATCTCCGCGGAGGGGATCGCCCTTGGACATGCCCTGAGCCTCACCAGCCAGCAGATCTGGCTGCTCTGCGCATTATGCGCCGGTCTGCTGCTGGCGCTGGCGATCCGTTGGCTGCTGACTCCGCCGGCTGCACTGGTGCGGGCTTCCCATGTTGAGACCTCCCTGCCTGCGTCCGGGAGCGATACCCGTCGCGCGGCGTGGCGACTCTTGATGGTTTACGGCCTGGCGGGCTTCGGCTATATCATCACCGCCACTTATCTGCCGTTGTTTCTGTCCGGTTCGCTGCAGAGCGTTGACCCGGTCCATCTGTGGGCGCTGTTTGGTCTGGCGGCCGCGCCGTCCTGCCTCATCTGGCATAAGCTGGTGCTAAAGTGGGGATACCGGCAAGCGCTGACCCGCAACCTGCTCGTCCAGGCGCTTGGCGTGATCCTTCCAGCCTGCAGCGCTTCATTGCTGTTTTGCGTGCTAAGCGCGCTTTTGGTGGGCTTTACCTTTATGGGCACCGTAACCATTGCGCTACCGAAGGCGAAAAGTCTCAGCCATCAGGTGAGCTTCAATATGATTGCCGCGATGACTGCACTGTACGGTGTGGGACAGATTGCCGGGCCGCTTATCGCCGGCGCGCTGTATCAGATCGCGGCTTCATTTAACCCGGCGCTCTATGCCGCGGCGCTGGCGCTGCTGATTGCCGCAGGGCTGGTCTTTACCGAACGCCAGGCTTAGCCAATCGCCACGCTTTGCAGCAGCTTACGCCACTCGCTCAGGGCGGGGGCGCTCAAGCCGCTGCGCCAGATAAGCTGGGTGGTCGCCTCGCACAGCGGTTCGCTAAGGCAGTTTTCGGGAAGCGTCATCAGCGACAGCACGCTCTCCGGCAGCAGGCAGGCGTAGCGCCCGGACGCCACGCAGGCAAGCATGCTGTGATAGGAATTGACCTCATGCACCTCGACGGCCGCCTGCTGTTCCGCCAGCCAGCGTTCTCCCAGCGCGCGGTAGCTGCAGCCGCTGGCAAATGCCGCGAACCGCAGCGGACCCGGGGTCTGCGGACGGACCAGCATCAGGGTTTCATAAAACACCGGGGTGAATGCCAGCTCAGCGGGACAGGCCGGTTGCCCATCGGCCCCTGGCGGCAAGCAGACCAGCGCGGCATCAAGGGCGGCGGTTAACACCCCCTCGGTTAACTGGCGGGTCGGTTGGGTGATGAGGGTGATATCCACCTGTGGGCACTGCTGTTGGAAGCGGGTAAGCAGCGGCGGCAGCCGGCTGGCGGCGGTCGCCTCCATCGCGCCCAGACGCAGACTGCCGCCTGGGGTTGTCGGATGCAGAGCCTGCTTTGCCTCTTCCGCCAGGCTCAGGATCCGCCGGGCATAGCTGAGAAACTGCACGCCTGCCGGGGACAACACCATTTTTTTGTTGCCGCGAACGAAGAGCTCAACGGCAAGCTCCTCTTCCAGCTGCTGAATGCGGGTCGTGATATTGGACTGTGCGCGGCCCAGCCGTTTTGCTGCCTGGGTGACGCTCTGCGTGTCTGCCACCTGAATGAAGATCTCGAGTGTGCTGTGGTTCATATTTTTCTTCTCAATACGATAATAATGTTGATCTTACCATCTTTAAAGGAGATGGTAAGCCTCCAGCATCGTTAATGCATGAGGAAACCATGAGCAACCCGCTGCTTTCGCTTCTTGATATTGATTATCCCCTGATTCAGGCCCCGATGGCGGGCGTCTCCACCCCCGCGCTGGCTGCCGCGGTAAGTAATGCCGGTGCGCTGGGCTCGCTGGGGCTGGGCGCTTCAACCGTTGCCCAGGCGGAAGCGATGATAGTCGCCACCCGCCAGCTGACGGACCGCCCGTTCAATGTCAATCTGTTCTGCCATGCGCCGCCCCGGCGCGACGCCCGGCGGGAAGCCGACTGGGCAACAACATTACGTCCCCATTTTGCCCGCTATGGCAGTACGCCACCGGATTCGTTAAGCGAGATCTACCAGACATTTATCGGTCATGCGCCGATGCTGGAGCTGCTTCTCGACCTGTCGCCGGCGGTGGTGAGCTTTCATTTTGGTCTTCCTGAAGGTGAGACGATCCAGCGTCTGCGGCGGCAGGGGATCGTTACCCTGGCGACAGCGACTTCGCTGCAGGAGGCGCTGCTGATTGAACAGCAGGGGATCGACGTGGTGGTCGCTCAGGGCTATGAGGCGGGCGGGCACCGGGGGATCTTTGCTCCGCAGGCGCCTGACGCGCAGCTGAGCACCTTCACCCTGGTGCAACTTCTGCGGCGTCGACTAACCATCCCGGTGGTGGCCGCCGGGGGCATCATGGACGGAGCGGGGATCGCCAGCGTGATGCAGTTGGGGGCGCAGGGCGTACAGCTCGGTACGGCGTTTTTACTGTGTCCGGAATCGGCCGCCGACGCCGGCTACCGCGCGGCGATCCACAACAGCCTTGACGGGCGTACGGTGCTGACCTCCGCGATATCCGGGCGTCCGGCACGCTGTCTGGCGAATGCCTTCTGTGCGCTGGGGGAAGCCTGTCCGGCGAGCGCCGTGCCGGATTATCCGCTGGCGTATGATATCGGCAAAGCGCTGGCCGCCGCCGCGAAAGCCCAGGGCGTCCATGAGTATGGCGCCCACTGGGCCGGGCAGGGGGTGGGGTTGATCCGCGAGTGTGACGCCGCCAGTCTGGTCCGCCAGCTGGCGGCAGAGAGCGGCTGGAACTAATGACTGACGGCTAGCGGCGGTGGGCCAGGCGGCGCACCAGCCGATCGCCGGCCATTTGCACCCCCTGGACCATCGCCACCAGGATCAGCACTGTGCCAAACATGACTTCATTATTAAACCGCTGATAGCCGTAGCGGATGGCGAGGTCGCCGAGTCCACCGCCGCCGATCACACCGGCCATGGAGGAGAAACCAATCAGCATCACGATGGTCAGCGTGATCCCGGCCAGCAGCGTTGGCAGGGCTTCCGGCAACAGGGATTTAAAAATCACGTGCCAGACGTTGCCGCCCATCGACAGAATGGCTTCAATTCTCCCGTAGTCCACCTCGTCGAGCGCGTTTTCCGTCAGACGGGCAAAGAACGGAAAGGCGCCGATGGTCACCGGCACGATGGCGGCGGTGCTGCCCAGCGTGGTGCCGACGATCAGCCGGGTAAAGGGGATCAGGGCGATCAGCAGTACGATAAACGGCAGCGACCTGCCGATGTTGATCACCGCGCCTAACAGCGCGTTCAGTTTCGGCATCGGCGCCAGCCCGTTGGCGCGGGAAATAAACAACAGCACGCCGGTGGGCAGCCCGATCAGCACGGTAAACAGGGCCGCCAGGCCCACCATATAGAGCGTATCCAGCGTGCCGTCGAGTAATAACGGCCACAAATCTTCCCAGCTCATGCTACTCCGCATAATGGCCTCCCCTGAACGCCGTGGCGGGTAAGAAATTCCTGTTCAGCCTGCGGGTCGTGCAGCAGCGACTGGCGCAGCCGCGACCATGGGGTCACCAGCAGGTCGGCGAGTTTACCGCTTTCGACAATCTCGCCCTGTTCCAGCAGCGCCGCGTGGTCACAGATGGTTTTCACTACCTCCAGCTGGTGCGTAATCAGCACAATGGTCAGATTGAGGCGCTGGTTAATATCCGCCAGCAGGGCCAGCACCGAGGCGGTGGTCTCGGGATCCAGCGCACTGGTCGCCTCATCGCACAGCAGCACTTCCGGCCGGGCGGCCAGCGCCCGGGCGATGCCGACGCGCTGTTTTTGCCCACCGGAAAGCTGCGACGGGAAGGCGGCGGCCTTTTCGCTGAGATCCACCAGCGCCAGCAGTTCGCGCACCCGGGCCTCGCGAGCGGCCCTCGGCACTCCGGCAATCTCCAGCGGCACCGCGACGTTGTCAGCGACGGTGCGGGCATGCAGCAGATTGAAGTGCTGGAAAATCATCCCGGTGCGCAGGCGATAATCCCGCAGCGCCGCCTTGTTCAACTGGGTAATATCCTGTCCGTTCACCAGAATGCGGCCCGAGGTGGGCCGCTCCAGTAAATTGAGACAGCGGATGAGCGTACTTTTGCCGGCGCCACTGCGCCCGAGAATGCCGTATATTGCCCCTTTCGGTATCTGCAACGCGATATCGTTCAGCGCCGGTCGGCCGGTTCCGGCGTAGGTTTTGCTCAGCCCTTCGATGGTTATCATGACTGAGGGGCCACCGGGATCACCGAGCCGTTGTAGGTTTTACGGATAAACTCCGCCACATGCGGCGAGGTCAGGTCTTTCGCCAGCGCCTTAATGCGCGGGTCATTCGCCAGGGCTGGGGTGGTCACCAGAATATTGGCGTACGGGTTATGCTCGGCGCTTTCCAGCCCCAGGGCATCCTTCGCTGGCACCAGGCCGGCTTCCAGCGCGTAGTTACCGTTAATCACCGCCAGGTCGACATCGTCGAGGGAGCGCGGGATCTGCGGCGATTCAATCTCCAGAATCTTCAGGTGTTTCGGGTTCTCGACAATATCCTTCGGCGTCGCCAGGGTGGTGGCCGGGTCGGTAAATTTAGGGTCCAGCTTAATAAGCTTCTGCGCCTGCAGCAGGAACAGCGCCCGGCTCAGGTTGGTGGTGTTATTCGGCACCGCCACGGTGGCGTTTTCCGGCAGTGATGAGAAATCTTTATGCTTATGCGAGTAAATTCCCAGCGGCTCAATATGCACGGTGGCCGCGACGGCAAAGGTTTTACCCAGCGCTTTTTCCTGATCCTTCAGATAGGGAACATGCTGGAAGTAGTTGGCATCCACATCGCCACTGGCCAGCAGTTCATTGGCGTTGACCCCGCTGGTCAGCTCCACCACCTTCAGATCGAGGCTGGGATCAATTTTTTTGATGTAGTTGAGGATCTCCGCGTGGGGAACCGGGTCCGCGGCGACGCGCAGCGCGGCAGCCTGGGCAGACGTCCATGCCAGAGAAAGAGACAGTGCGACTCCTGCCAGTTTAAAAGCGGCATATTTCATGATGTGTTCCTTTTTAGTTATGGTTAAACGATCAATTGCTCGGCGCGTTCGCGAAACACGTCCTGATAGTAGCGTTCCGCCACGTCCGGATGGGAACGCAGACGGCCCTTGAGATAATTCCAGCCGACATCGCGCAGCAGCGGATTGTGCGGGTCGCTGTCCGGCCCTCGCGCTTCACGCGCCAGCTCGGGCGGCAGGGTGTAAACCGGCACCACCGCGTCAAGCTGGGCGCCGAGGAAGAAGGCGATGGAGAGGCGCTGCTGCTGCGCCGGCGGCGACACCACGCGATGGACGGTAGCGCGCAAATACCCGTTGGTCGCCAGCTCCAGCAGTTCGCCAATATTGACCACAAAGCTGCCGGCCAGCGGCACGGCGTCGATCCATTCCCCAGGCGCGACCTCTACCTGCAGTCCTTTCTGCTCGTCCTGCAGCAGGAAGCTGAGAAACCCCGAATCTTTATGGGCGCCGACGCCCTGGCTGCTTTGGGTCTCCTGCTGGCCGGGGTAGCGGATCAGTTTGATATGCTCGTTGGGTTTGTCGCCGTAGAGCTGATCGAAAGCATTCTCCGGGAGCTGCAGGGCTTCGGCAAAGGCGCGCAGCAGGCGGATGCCCACCTGGGTCATTTGCTGTTGCCAGTGAAGTAATACCGGTTTAAGCGACGGCAGGGCGGCAGGCCACAGATTCGGACCCTGCAGGCGCTGCCAGCGCGGGGCGTCGTCGCTGAGGGTTAGCGCCGGACGTTCGGCGCCGATATCAAACTGTTCTCGCCAGTCAGGCTGGCCGCGCGTCAGCTCAGAGGCCGCGCGGTTATAGCCGCGAAAATGGGGGGAGTGGATCATCGCCACCTGCTGTTTTTGCGCCTCATCGAGAGCAAAAAAGCGCTGGGACTGGCGCTGAACTTCATATTGAAGCGCGTCGTCGACACCGTGGTTGATCAAATAGAAGAAGCCGATGTCGCGGGCGGCATGACGCAGGTCGGCCAGGAAGGCCGCTTTATCCGCGGGGTCCGCGTAGCGGGCCAGGTCGAGAATCGGCAGGGTGGTCGCGTTCATTGTGTTCTCCGAAAACGGGGTAATAAGTTATGGGTAGATTCAGGTTCTGGGTTCGGGCACAACAGCAGCGCATGGTGATTTCCTCTGTCCGGGGCTGAACACAGCTTGCCTCAAGGCCAAATAAGCAACCAATAACGTTATTTTCTAATTTATGACCGCGCGGGGTTCAGTGCTTTTGCGTTAAATAGATATAGGCGCGAAGCGCGTAATGAAGCCTGTTGCGCCCGTCGGTGAGAGCCAGTAAGGTAGGCGCACTTTTTAATGCGGAACGGACGTATCGTAATGCACAGCTCGAAAGATCCCCTGCACGGCGTGACGCTGGAAGCGCTGCTCAATGCCCTGGTGGCGCGCTATGGTTGGGCGGAAATGGCCCGCCAGGTCAACATTAACTGCTTTAAAAGCGATCCCAGCATTAAGTCCAGCCTCAAATTTCTCCGCCGGACGCCGTGGGCGCGCAAAGAGGTGGAGGCTATGTATCTCGCCTCCCTTGATGATGACGCGCCGGTGGAGAAAGCGGATCCCTGGGCAAACTGGCAGAAAAAATAACCCTTACCACAGGGCACCATCATGCAGAGCTGGAGCAGTAAAGATTTCACCGCCGACCGCGCGTGGGGCGCGCTGGATATTGCCAATTTTTCCGGCACCACCGTGCGTCTGCACTGGACCGACCAACCCTATATCTGGCACATCAATGATGGTCAGGAGGTGTTTGCCGTGATGGATGGTCAGGTGGCGATGCATGTGAAAGTCGACGGCGAGGAGCAGGTTATCATGCTAAACGCCGGCGATATCTTCTACGCCGGGGTGGGATGCGAGCATGTCGCCCACCCGCAGGGGGCGGCGCGTATTCTGGTGATTGAGAAAGAAGGGTCGGTCTGACCCCGCGGCGGGCGGTTCTTTGCCCGCCGTTTCATCGCCTGTCAGATGCGACATACCGCGTTGATATAAATCACTTATCCAGCTTTCGATATATTTAATTCTTGTTTGCCATTCCCTTCACCCCAGCACTATCTTTTGCCGCAGGCGCCTGACCAGGCACAATCGCGGGAGAGATCATGGCAACCTTGCAGTGGGACCACGCAGTACAGTTTGTGAATCAGCCGGAAGCGGCGATTGAAATCTTTGCCGGGCAGCAGCTGCGGGCGGTGGCCGGAGGGCGGCATCCGGGGTGGGGAACCCGTAATGCGCTGAGCTATTTTGGCCTGACCTATATCGAATTCCTCGCCATTGCCGACCCGGACGAACTGCGCGCCGCGACGGACAAATTCCTCCTTTCGCGCGACGCCGCACGGCTGCTGCCGGAGAATGAGGCGCTGTTTCGGGTGGCGCTGCGCAGCGACGACATCGACGCCACCTATGACCAGTTGCGTCGTACAGGGGTGACAGTGTCACCGATTGTCGATGGCCAGCGCAACGATCCGCAGGGCAATATCATCCGCTGGCGGATCTTCACCATCGATGGCGACACTGCCGGGCTGGTCTATCCCTTTGTGCTGCAGTGGGGAGAAGACGACGCCACCCGGCTGACGCGGCTGCGCGCCCAGAGGCTGGACGCGCCGCATCCGCTGGGCGACATTACGCTTGAGCAGGCGGTGTTCGAGGTGGTCAATCCGCAGGCGGTGCGCGATCGCTGGCAGGCGCTGCTGGGCTTTCCGCCCCTGGGGGAGCAGGGACTGGATGTGGGCGGCCAGCAATTTATCTTCCGTGAAGGGGCTGCCAACCAGCTGACCGAACTGGTGTTCCGCGTCGCCAACCCGGCGCTTAAGGGGCTGCGCTTTCGTGTCGGCAACGGCGTGTATCGCTTTACATAAAGGCTGACTCTAGCGTGCCGTGGCGCGCAGGGCCCCCGGCGGCTGGCCGGTGATGCGTTTGAAAGCCCGACTGAAGGCCGCCAGCGACTGATACCCGAGGCTGAAGGCGACTTTTTCCAGCGCCTGGCCTTCATAGGTGATGTACTGCACCGCCAGCCGCATACGCAGCTCGGTGAGATAGCGGGCGGGGGTGGTGCCGGTGGCGGCGAGAAAACGTTCCGCGAACAGCGAGCGTGAAAGACCCGCCTCCCGCGCCAGATCTTCCACTTTCCAGTTGACCCCCGGGCGCTGATGCATGGCGTAGATCGCTTTCGCCAGCCGGGGATCGCGCAGGACCTGTACCCAGCCGGTGGCGTTGCCGCACCCGCACGCTACCCAGCCGCGGACAATCAGCGCAGCCACCACGTCCGCCAGCCGGGAGAGGATCCCGGCATAGCCTGCCTGGCGGGTGAGGGATTCCCGCTCCATCGCCGCCAGCAGCGGCTGGATCTCCGGCCAGGTATTAAGCAGGCTGCTGACCCGCATCACCTCCGGCATGGCCTTGACCAGCGGCTGCATGCCGCCGAGCTCAAAGTCCATACAACCGCTGAAAATGACGGCGCGCTCCGGGCAGTCAGGCTGGTCGCCAGCGTTGATACAACTTACCGTGCTGCACACCGTTTCGCTGGGCAGCTGCGCCACATTGACCACCGTGGCCTGCGGATCCGAGAGCAGGGCGTGCCCGTCGCCGTTGGGAATAAACAGCGCATCGCCGCTCTCGAGGGTGAACTGTTCCCCGCTGGCCATGCGCAGCAGCACCGGCCCGCGGCTGATGAAATGGAACTGGGCTTTACCCGCCACGGCGCTAAAGCCGACGCCGAACGGGCGTGCGGTTTCGATGCGCCGGTAGTTAACGCCGGAGAGGCGCATACCGCGCAACAGTTCGCTGGTCAGATCGATGGCAGGCTGGCTCATGGTAATTCCGGACGAATAATCAATAACTGAAGAGTATGTATCATATATCGTCCGAAAGTAAGGCCCTAAGATGACCAGGATGTTAATAAACCTGGAGAGTTGTATATGAGTTCCTGCATAGCTGCTGACGCGAGCCTGTCATCCGCCAAACCTGCCTGGCGCGCCGTCTATGCCCTCGCCCTCGGGGTGTTCGGCCTGATCGTGGCCGAGTTTCTGCCCGCCAGCCTGTTAACGCCGATGGCCAGCAGCCTCGGCGTCAGTGAAGGGATGGCCGGACAGGCGGTCACCGCGACGGCGCTGGTGGCGTTAGTTACCGGCCTGCTGATCGCCACCGCCACCCGCAATATCGATCGCCGCTGGGTGCTGATGTTCTTTTCCATACTGCAGATAGTCTCCAGCCTGATGGTCGCGTTTGCCGATTCGCTGGCGTTTCTCCTGCTGGGCCGTCTGCTGTTGGGGATCGCCATCGGCGGCTTCTGGGCGATGTCCACCGCCACGGCGATGCGTCTGGTGCCGGCGGCCCATGTGCCAAAGGCGCTGGCGATCATCTTTTCCGCGGTGTCTGTCGCCACGGTGGTGGCCGCGCCGCTCGGCAGCTACCTCGGGGAGCTGATCGGCTGGCGCAACGTGTTTATTCTCTGTGCGATACCCAGCCTGCTGGCGCTGCTCTGGCAGCTGTGGGTGCTGCCCTCCATGCGCCCGGAGAGCGTTGGCACCTTCTCCACGCTGTTCAGGGTGCTGCGCCGTTCCGGTATGCTGGGGGGCATGCTGGCGTCGATCCTGATTTTCAGCGGCCATTTCGCCTTCTTCACCTACCTGCGACCGTTCCTTGAGACCGTCGCGCAGGCCAGCGTTGAAGGCGTTTCGCTGATTTTGCTCGGCTTCGGTGTCGCTAACTTTATCGGCACCTCGGTCGCGAGCTATCTGCTGAACCGCAGCCTGCGTCTGACCCTGGCGCTGGTGCCGCTGATGATGAGCGTCCTGGCGCTGCTGATGGTGACGTTTGGCCATCTGTCCGTGCTCGACGGGGTGCTGGTCGCCCTGTGGGGATTTGCCTTCGGTCTGGTGCCGGTGGCCTGGTCCACCTGGCTGGCCACCACCGTGCCGGATGAGGCGGAAAGCGCAGGCGGTCTGCTGGTGGCCTCTATTCAGCTGGCCATCAGCGCCGGCGCCGCCGGCGGCGGGGCGGTGTTCGATCTGCATGGCGCCAGCGGCGTCTTCACCGGCAGCGGTTTGCTGCTGTTGACCGCGATGGTCGTGGTCTTCACCGCCGTGCGGGTGAAACCGGTCGCCAGCGCCGATCAGCCGGAGACCGGCCGCTTATCCCGCGAGATCGATAACTAAATTGGCCGACAGGCTGCGGGAGCAGCACAGCGCGATATGCTGCTCCGCGGCCTGTTTTTCCGCCTCCGACTGCACGGTATCCCGGTGGTCGACCGTTCCCTCCCGCACCGGCGTCAGGCAGGCGCCGCAGATCCCCATCTCGCAGGAGAGCGGCACCTCAACGCCATGCTCCTGCAGCACCCGGGCGATGGTTTTGTCCCCCGGTACCGGCCAGCGCTCCCCGGTGGAGGCGAGGGTGATGGTGAAGGTTCCGTCCGCCGCCGACGCCGCCGTCGGGGCGGGCGGCTGGAACGCTTCGCTGTGCAATTGCGCCTCCTCCCATCCGGCCGCCCGTGCGGTATCGCGAACCCGGGCCATAAATCCGGGCGGACCGCAAAAGTAGACCCGGGTGTCGGCGTCCGGAGCCCCCAGATCCTGCGCCAGCCGCTGGCGCGGACTCTGCCCCTCGTCTGAGCAGTGGATCTGGCAGATTCCACCCGCTAGCTGGCGGGCGATCTCGGTGGCGAAGGCGGCCTCCTGCGCACGGCTAACGTAATAGTGCAGCGTAAAGCTGGCGCCGGACGCCGCCCGGGCGTGGGCCATCGCCAGCAGCGGCGTAATGCCGATCCCGGCGGCGAGAAGCACCACATGGCCGCCCTCGTGCAGCGGAAAGTGGTTGCGCGGGGCAGAGATCATCAATGGCTGTCCCGGGCGCAGGGTGTCATGAATATAACGGGAGCCACCGCGAGACTGCGACTCGCGGGCGATGCAGAGCAGATAGCGATCCCGTTCGGCCGGGTTGCCGGTCAGGGAGTACTGACGGATCAGCCCGCAGGGAAGATGGAGATCGATATGGGCGCCGGGCGTCCACGCCGGCAGCGGTTGCCCCTCGGCGCTCACCAGACGAACGGCCAGATTTTTCGCGCCCTGGCGCCACAGGCCATCGACCACCACCGGGAGTATGTCGCGCATATGACCTCCACTCATACCAGAAAGAAATCGCCAAAGCCCATCTTCTTCAGCCCGCGCCGGTAGGCGATAGAGCTGCGGTCCGCCGGAATATGCGCCTCCAGGGTCAGATCCAGCGGCAACCGTTCCGGACGCTGGGTCTCGACCATCAGGCGGTCCTCTTCAAATACCCGCAGGTTGAACGCATGTACGTCTTCCACCGGCACGTGCAGATCGAAGTTGCGGGCAATAGGGGCAAACATCCGCGTCACCCGGGACGACACCGGCGAGGCGGCGTTCATGATCACCAGCCTGGCGTCGGCGGGAAAATGGATGGTCAGCGTAGCGGTGAACGGCAGATGCATTTCAAAGTGACGCAGCCACTGGAACCCTTCCGGCGCGCGGAAATCAGAGCTGGCCGGGTAATTGCCCACCGAGCTCCAGTAGTCGGCAACAAAGCCGAACGGCGTCTCCTGCGGGGTATAGTCCGGCACCCGCTGGTTGTCCGGATCGGCGAAGGTGTCGGTGTGGATCCACGCGAAGTGGGCGACATCGAGAAAGCCTTCGACCTGGCGGCCGGCAAATCCCTTTACCTCGAAGGCCGGGCAGTTGATTTGCTGAAAGCCGGCGTCGTCCCAGTGCGGCATGGTCGGTAACGGCGGCGGATTGTCCGGATCGCAGGCCAGGCAGGTCCAGATCAGCCCGTAGCGCTCCTCCACGGCGAAGCTGGTGAGATGCAGTTTGGCCGGAATGGGTTGCCCCGGACTGGAGGGGATGCGGTTGCAGCGGCCATCCTCGCCAAAGCGCAGGCCATGATAGGGGCAGACGATGCCTTCCTCTTCATGAAACCCCAGGGTCAGCGGCACCCCGCGGTGCGGGCAGACGTCGCGGGCGACCACCACCTGGCCTTTAATACGATAGATAACCAGCTGTTCGTCCAGCAAGGTGGCTTTCACCGGGGCGCCGGCAATATCGCAGGCGCGGGCCACCGGGTGCCAGCAGCGGGCCAGCCGCAGCCAGTCCTCTGGATCAAAGGTGCAATGGGCGGGGGGCGTGGGGGTGGTTGTCTTCATGATTTCTCTTCCTGCTCACATCGGTGATTGTTTTATTGTTGTGAGATTATTGTTGTCATATTAGGGTGTTCACATCCATCACCATTAATTCACTCTGCTGTTGCAAAAAAGAGTACAGGGGCGCCATGAGTCCATTTTCCCGTTTCGCGCACTATTTCATCGCCGTGGCCCGCTGCGGCAGTCTGCGCCGGGCCGCCGAGCAGCTGCATATCTCCGCCTCGGCAATTAACCGCCAGATCCTGCAGGCCGAGGAGGCCTTCGGTACCCCGCTGTTCGAGCGCCTGCCGGAGGGACTGCGGATGACCACCGCCGGTGAACTGCTGTATGACAATCTGCTGCGCTGGCAGAAGGAATTTCGTCAGACCCGACAGAAATTTGATGAGCTGCAGGGGATGAAGCGCGGGAGCGTTAGCGTTGGCATGGTGCAGGCGCTGGCGGAAGGGGGCTTCGCCGCCGCGCTGGCGGAGATCATCGCCAGCTGGACGTGGCTGGAACTGGATCTGCAGGTGGCTGACAGCCACACCGTCAGCCAGAAAGTGCGTCAGGCGGACCTGGACGTCGGCCTGATCCTCGATCCGCAGGGGCAGGCTGGACTCAGCGTGCTGGCCTTTGCCGAACTGGAGGTGGGGATTGTGATGCGTCCGGACCATCCCCTGGCGGGGGCGAAGGCGCTGTCTTTGGGCGAGCTCAGCCTGGAGCGGCATATCGTGCCCGGCGCGCCGCTGATCGTCCATGAGCGGGTGGCGCTCCTCTATCGCCACCATGACTTTGCGCCGGAGAATACCATCAGCTGCAATGATATCCGGCTTATCAAGTCGTTGGTGCTGCGCGGCAGCGGCGTGACGCTCCTTAGCCTGCTCGACGTGCTGGACGAGGTCCAGCGTGGACAGCTGGCCTTTGTCCCGCTGCGCAGTACGCTGCTGCGACCGCTGACCCTGGCGCTGTGTACTGCACCCTCGCGTCAGCTTTCGCGGCCCGCGCAAATGGCCATTCAGACGCTGAGTGCGGTGATCGAATCCATGGCGACGGTCAGCCCAGCGGCCCGCTGAGGATGGTGTCGCACATGCCGTTGATAATGCGCTCCCCGGTCTCCTCGCGCAGCTCCTGGTACCAGGCTTCGGTGAGCTGCATATCCTTCCCGTGGGTAATATCGCACCGTTTGCGCGCCTTCAGCACCAGGTCACGAACCCGGTCGCAGCGCTGGGCTTCGTACTCGCGCAGGGCGGCCGCAATATCGCGGGTCTGGCGGAAAACGGCGCCCAGCACCACTGCATCTTCCATCGCCGCGCAGCCTCCCTGGCCAATATCCGGGGTGGTGCTGTGTCCGGCATCGCCGAGCAGCGCGACGCGGCCGCGCACCAGGCGGCTGAAAGGTTCGATATCATGGATTTCAATGCGGTTGGTGGTCTGCGGGTCGAGGGCGGCGATCAGCTTCTGCACCGGCGGCGCCCAGCCGGCAAAGTAGCGGCTGAGGTCAGCGCGCAGGGTGTCACGATCCTCCGCCAGACCCGCCGGCAGCGGCACATCAAAGAAAAAGTAGAACCGGCCGGCGGAGACCGGCATCAGCGAGACGCGCTTGCCTTCGCCGACAAAGGTGGTCCACTGATCGCCGGGGGCCAGCGCTTCATCTATCTCCACCAGACCGTTCCAGTTGACGTAGCCGGCGTAGCGGCGCTGCGGGGTAAAGCCCAGCACCCACGGACGCAGTGCGGAATGGCTGCCGTCGGCGGCAATCAGCAGATCGCCGCTGGCGCTGCTGCCGTCGGTAAACCATACCGTCACGCCGTCGGCGTCTTCTTCACAGCGGGTGACGCGCTTGCCGAACTGCACGCTGTCCCGTCCCCAGTAATCCAGCATTTCCCGCTGCAGTTCTGCCCGGGAGACCGGGCAGGGGCGGCTGCCGGTGCGTTCGATCAGCGGGGCGAGACTGAACTGGGTCATGTTCTCGCCGCTGCGGAAATCACGATACGCCATCCGGCGCAGCGGCCCGCCGAAGGTCTCCATGATGTCGCCCATGCCGAGGTGGGCCATGCACTTCACGCCGTTGGGCCACACGGAAATCGCTGCGCCGACCGGTTTGATCTCTTTCACCGCTTCATAGACGTCGCAGTCGATCCCCGACTGTTTGAGCGCCACTGCCGCGCTTAAACCGCCGATGCCGGCGCCAATCACGATTGCTTTCATTTTTTTCTCCTTCTCCCGATGTTGTGACTGACTACAGCAATTTGCGTACCAGTTCGCTGGAGGGAGGAAAACCGCCTGCCTGAGGCACAGCGATGGCTCATGACGCACCGCATCGGTGCAATGTGAGGTATTGGTTGCCTTTTTATGAATCAAAAGTTTCTGTATGTTGCATTAAGAATCTATCGTTTCAGGCGCCTGGTTCAGCAGTGAAGAGGAGTGATGCATCACGAGCGTAATCTAAGTTGATGATTTTGGAGTGATAATAAATTTATTGGTGCCCTTTTGTCGTCTCTGGCCTGCTTTGTGCACAAGCCCATGCACTTCTCTTTGCTACGGGATATCACTATGTCTGACGAACATCACAGTGGCCTGCTTTACGGCCTTGAACAGCGGATCCCACCGCTTCCGGCCTTTTTCAGCGCTCTCCAGCATGTGCTGGCGGGCCTGGTGGGGATCATCACGCCGCCGCTGATTATCGGCGCTACCCTCGGGCTTGGCGACTGGCTGCCGTATCTCATCAGTATGTCGCTGCTGGCCTCGGGCATTGGCACTTTTCTGCAGTCCAATCGGGTATGGGGCATCGGCGCCGGGATGATCTGCATGCAGGGCACCAGTTTTGCCTTCCTCGGCGTGACGGTGGCCGGAGGGATGTGGGTAAAAGCCCAGGGCGGCGGGCCGCAGGATATGATGGCGATGCTGTTTGGCGTTAACTTTGTCGCCGCTCTGGTGCCGGTGATTGTCAGCCGCTTTATCGAACCGCTGAAGAAAATCTTTACTCCCATCATTACCGGCAGCGTGATTGCGCTGATCGGCATCAGCCTGATCAAGGTCAGCGTCATCAACTGGTGCGGTGGGGAAAAGGCCGAGGATTTCGCCAGCATGAGCAATATCGCGCTCGGGGCGGGCACCCTCGGGGTTATCGTCCTGCTGAGCTGCGCCAAAAACCGCTGGCTGCGGCTCTCCTCGGTGGTGGTGGGCATTGCCGTGGGCTGCATCGCAGCGGGGCTGAGCGGTCAGTTCCATCTTCACAGCCTGGGCGACACCCTGTTTCGCCTGCCGACGCTGTTTCCGTTTGGCTTTCAGTTTAACAGCGCGATATTTCTGCCGGTCGCCCTGGTGTCGCTGGTCTGTATTCTGGAGGCGGTGGGCGATCTGACGGCCAACTCGCTGATTTCGCAACAGTCTGTTGACGATCGCGCTTTCCGTAACCGGCTGAAGGGCGGTATCCTGGCGGATGGCGTCAGCTGTATGGTGGCGGCCATGCTCTGTGCTTTTCCGAACACCACCTTCGCGCAGAACAACGGCGTGATCCAGATGACCGGGGTGGCCAGCCGCTATGTCGGACGCTACATTGGCGTGATTCTGATCCTGCTCGGGCTGTTTCCCCCGGTGGGCGAACTGCTGCGGCAGATCCCGGCGCCGGTGCTGGGGGGCGCCACGATGGTGATGTTTGGCTGCGTGGTGGCGGCCGGGATCCGGATTATTACCCAGACCCCGCTGAGCCGTCGCGATGTGCTGATCGTGGGGCTGGCGTTTGGCGCGGGTCTTGGCGTGGAGTCGGTGCCGGCGTTTCTCAGCCATTTTCCGCCGATGGTCGGCGATCTGTTCGGTTCGGCGGCCACCAGCGGTGGGCTGGTAGCGATAGCGCTGAACCTTATTCTGCCGCAGGAGCAGGCGGCGACGAAATCGTTAAGGAGTCAGGATGATCGCGCTGAGTCAGTTTAACAGCCTGAGCAAAGATGAGGCGGCGGGGCTGCTGGCCCCTTGCGTGGCGATCCCGGCCTGGGGCGAGATGCTGGTGAGCTTACGACCTTTCGCCAGCCGCCATGCGCTGCTGCAGGCCGCCCGTAAGGCGATGGCTAACTGGGGAGAGGATGAGCTGAACGCGGCGCTCAGCGCCCATCCGCGGATCGGTGAAAAGCCGACCGGCGGCCAGGCGCATGCGGCGCTGTCGCGCCAGGAGCAGTCGGCGGTGGACAGCGAGAATGAGCGGCTCGCGCAGGCCCTGCGGGAGGGGAATGCCCGCTACGAAGCCCGCTTTGGCCGGGTGTTTTTAATCCGCGCCAAAGGGCGCAGCGGCGATGAGATGTTGCAGGCGCTGACGCGCCGGCTGCAGCATACCGCCGACGAAGAAGTGGCCGAGGCGCTTGCCCAGCTGCGAGAGATTACGATGTTAAGACTGGAAGGAGTGATTGGCGAATGAGCACCCTGAGCACCCATATTCTGGATATTTCCACCGGTACGCCGGCAGAAGGCGTAACGGTCAGCCTGAGCCGGGAGGGCGAGACGCTGGCGAACCTGGTGACCAACGCCCAGGGGCGTATCGCCACCTTTAGCGCCGCGCCGCTGCCGGCGGGGCGCTATTGCTTAACAGCGGAAACCGGGGCGTGGTTTGCCCGCGCCGGGCGCGAGAGCGTCTTTACCCGGGCGCAGATTGATTTTGTTATCGGCGAGGCGGCAGAGGACCATTTCCATCTGCCGTTTCTCATCGCCCCGGGCGGGTGGTCGACCTACCGCGGCAGCTAAGCCGGCTGTCCGCTGCCGGGCGGCGCTGCGCTTGCCCGGCCTGGATCGTTACGGAGCGGGCAGAGACAGCCCGTAGGCCCGGTAAGGCGCAGCCGCCACCGGGCATGTACAGGTGGCTCCGGCGATCATCCTTCCTGTTTTATCCCCACACAAGGATAATTATTCTCCTATCCCCACCAGGGGATAACCTTGACATTATCCCCTACAGGGTATAAAACCAAGTTTATCCCGACAGGGGGATAAATGATGGTGAGGAACAAGGCGATGAATTCCCCGCAGATATACAGTCCCGTGCAGCTGGCCAATTACCTGAAGCTGCTGCGCCAGCAGAACCACTGGACCCAGGATGCGCTGGCCAGGCGGATCGGCATTAAGCAGGCCACGCTGTCCAATTTTGAAAATCACCCCGACAAAACCACCTTAACCACGCTGTTTAAGATCCTCCAGTCGCTGGGGGTGGTGATGACGCTGAACGCCAAAGCTGCTGAGACGGCGCCGGCTCCCGATAACAACACGGACCTTGACTGGTAATGGCGACGCTTACCACCTGGATGAACAATGTGCGCGTGGGAACCTTAACCCGCCAGGCTAACGGGGCGCACAGTTTTCGCTATGACGAAGAGTGGCTGCGCAGCCCGCGCGCCAGACCGCTCTCCCTCTCACTGCCGCTGCAGTATGGCAATATCACTGCCGACGCGGTGTATCACTATTTTGATAACCTGCTGCCCGACAGCCCGCAGGTCCGCGACCGGATCGTCAGGCGCTATCAGGCGCGCTCGAAGCAGCCGTTCGATCTGCTGGCCGAAGTCGGGCGGGATAGCGTAGGGGCGGTGACCCTCCTGCCGCCGGGGGAAGAGGCGCACCTGGAAGGATTACGCTGGCAGACACTGGACGAGGCGCAGCTCACCGCTTTGCTGACCGCTTACCAGTCGGATATCCCCCTCGGGATGATTACCGGCCAGGACGATTTCCGTATCTCGGTGGCCGGCGCCCAGGAGAAAACGGCGCTGCTGCGGATGGGCGAGCAGTGGTGTATTCCGCAGGGCGCCACGCCGACCACGCATATCATTAAGCTGCCCATCGGCGAGATCAAGCAGCCCAATGCGACGCTGGATCTGCGTGAAAGCGTGGATAATGAGTATCTGTGCCTGGCGCTGGCCAGAGAACTGGGCCTGGCGGTGCCGGAAGCGGAGATCATCGCCACCCCGCGGATCCGCGCCCTGGCGGTAACCCGCTTCGACCGGCGCTGGGCGCAGGAGGGACGGGTGCTGCTGCGTCTGCCGCAGGAGGATCTGTGTCAGGCTTTTGGTCTTCCTTCAGCGATGAAATATGAGTCTGACGGCGGGCCGGGTATCGCCGCGATCATGACCTTTCTGCTGGGCTCGAGTGAAGCGCTGAAAGATCGCTATGACTTTATGAAGTTCATGGTCTTCCAGTGGCTGACGGGGGCGACGGACGGTCACGCAAAAAACTTCTCAATTTACCTGTTGCCCGGCGGCAGCTACCGCTTAACACCGTTCTACGACATTATTTCGGCGTTTCCGGTGCTGGGCGGCACGGGACTGCATCTGCGCGATCTGAAGCTGTCGATGGGGCTCAATGCTACAAAAGGGCGTAAAACAGAGATTAACGCCATCTATCCGCGTCATTTTCTGGCGACGGCCAAAGCGGTGAACTTTCCCCGGGAGCAGATGCTGGCGATCCTCCAGGAGTTTGCCGGGCATGTGCCGCAGGCAATCGAAAGCGCTCGCCGGACGCTGCCGGCGGACTTTTCCAGCCACGTCTGGCAGGCCATTACAGAGAACATGCTGAAGCTGCACGCCCGCCTGCAGCAAGGGCTGCAGGCGCTATAGCAGAGCCGGCTGGCGGCTAGCTCTGCGGCTGCCCCCAGCGGCTGCGCAAATAGTTAACCGCCTGCCGGGTTTGCGGCTGATTGAGGTTGTTTTCGCGGAACAGGATGGTGCCCTGGATCTGCGGCAGAGTCTCATTGAGATCGAGCTGCTTTTTCAGCTCCGGCACGCCGCCATCCACCGTCCAGTCAGGCTCATTTTTGGACGGTTCACCCACCTTGTACAGCGCCACGCCGATATACAGCCGGGTATGCGTCGGTTTAACCACCTCGGCCCACCAGTTGGCCAGCACATCATAGCGCGCGGCATCGCGAGCAAACGGCCAGTAGATCTGCGGCGCGATGTAGTCGAGCAGTCCCTGCTGCACCCAGCTGCGGGTATCGGCATAGGATTCATCATAGGCGGCCGCGCCCCGGGTATCGGACCCCGCCGGATCGTGGGAGCGGTTGCGCCACACCCCGGCCGGGCTCACGCCAAACTCGACGTTCGGATTGAGCTTTTTGATGGTGGTGGAAACCTGGGCTATGAGCTGCTGGGTGTTATGCCGCCGCCAGTCGCCCTTCGAGGCATAGCCCTGCCCGTAACGGCGGAAAGTCTCGTTGTCGTTAAGCGGTGAAGAGGCGGTTTCGGTGTAGAAATAGTCGTCGAACTGCACGCCGTCAATCGGGTAGTTCTGCACCACTTCAGCGACGATGCTGGTGATCCAATCACGCGCTTCGGGAATGCCCGGGTCGAGGACAAAGCGATCGCTGGCGGTGCGGATCCAGTTACGGTGCAGGACGAACACGCTGGCCGGTACCTGGGTGAGGGTGTTGTTCAGCTCGGCAATCGTCGACGGTTTGGTGTTGACCGAGACGCGGTAGGGGTTAAACCACGCGTGAACCTTCATGCCGCGCTTGTGCGCTTCATCCAGCATAAACTGCAGCGGATCGTAGCCAGGGTATTCGCCGATTTTGCCGGTCAGCATATCGGACCACGGCAGAATATCCGACCGCCAGAGCGCCGTACCGTCCGGTTTCACCTGGAAAAAGACGGTGTTGATCCCCAGGCGCTGCAGGTTATCGAGTTTAGCGATCAGCGCCAGCTTCTGCTGCGTGATGCGGCTCTCCGGCGTGCTGGCGATAATCGACCCGACCGGCGGCCAGTCAAGGCGCGAAACGGTGGTGAGCCACACGCCGCGCACCGGCTCCCGGTGCGCCTGCCCGGCTTTGACGGCGGCAGCGTTCGGCGGCGTGACAAGGGATTTAGGGGCTTTACTGGTGCAGCTGAACAGCATGCCAGCGGCGATGAGCGCCGCGCCTGCCAGCGCCACTTTGCTGGCTAAGGGGAATCGACGAGAATGGCTGATGATGAACTCCCGTGTACTCAGATCGTCGCGTGTAGGCGCTATTCTCTTACGATTCGCCGGTCAGAGCAATTCCTTCATCCGCTTCATCCGTCGGTTCGCCATCGCCTAGTCATAATGCAAGGTATAGGTCGCGACGGCCGACACCTGACCGGCGGTGATCCGGGAACGTGTCTGGTAGTAGCGGGCAGTGAGCGGCAGGGTAAACCGGCCCGCGCTCGCGCTGCCCAGCGTCATCTCATGATTCAGTACGACCGGCTGACGATGGTAAAGCAACTGCACGCCAATACCCTGCGCCCGATCGTCGGTGGCGTCATTGCGCAGAACGCCATGCCCCCGGGCGGAGAGGGGCTCCGCGCCGTCAACTCGCAGGGAAATCGTGACCGCGCTGTTGCAATCCAGCTGCAGCGCAAAAGGGGTGTCGCCGGTGGTTTTGCCGACGCCGCCGAAGTGGTCAAGCATCGCCGCAGGGAGCTTAATCAGGGCTGGCGTGGCGTCATTCACTGAACATCCCGCGGTGCTGATCCTGCCGGTTAAGTCTAACGCGGCCAGCGGGGTATGCTCCGCCATTAAAAAGCGCTCGCTGTGATACTCAAGCTCGCCCGGCGTCGCCGCGGGACCGGTTTTAATGAGCTCAATCGTCAGGCGGAAATAGCCCAGTTTCCACACCGCATCGGGCAAGGCGGCGGGATTGTCCACCCGTTGGCTAAACGGCGAGGGCGTCGGCCGGTCAGGAAAGCCGCCATAGCCGCCGATAGCGCGCAGCGATACGCGAACGCCAATGCCGGCGAGGTTAGTTTGATAAACCGTCGGTCGCGTCACTCCCCCGGACAGCAGACTGTCCAGCAGCAGCGGCGACAACCCGTGCGGATCGTCCGCGCAGCGGATCCACTGTTCGCCGCCGTCGCTAAGGCGGTTCCAGGCGAAACTTTTATGATACAGCGGGGTGCCGGGTCTGGCGTCAGCCGGAACCGTGAGCTGCCCCACGTTCAGCCGAAGGGTGGAGGCCTGGCCGCGGACAAACACTGGCGTACAGGCCCATCCGCTGGCGGCCGGTAACAGAATAAATAACAGCGTCATGGCGACCCGACGCAGGAGAGTTAAAAAGGACATGATAACGTCTGCTGTAAAATGAGTGGATGGGGGGTCTGCGCCAGCGTCGGGGTGAGATCGTAGCGGGCGCTACAGCGCTGCTGAGGGCCCGGCCCCCATTGCGCATAAAGGGTGCCTTTTGGCGCCAGGCCGGCCAGGTACACCTGACCCTCGCTGGCAACGATGCTGTTGGTGTCTTTGGCGCGTACTTCGCTGCCAAAGGGCAGCGGTTGTCCCCGCGACTGCAGCGTAAACAGCGCCTTATAGCCAACGTGGGTGTGAAAGCGCGCCAGAACCACCGCGTCTTTGGTAGGGACCAGCGTCACGGTGCTGTTGGCCAGATCCACATTCTCCGGCAGCGAATGGCTGTCGAGAGAGACGTCGTTGCGGTGATAGGCGGTGGCGAAGGGCAGCACGGCGTACCCGTCACCATTGGTGGCGATGGTTTTCTGGTTGGCGAGGGTCACACCCCCGGCGCCACCGGCGTCAATCAGGACGACAGCGCCATTCATTTCCGGCGTAAAGACTACCCCGTGGCGGTGAATCAGAATGCCCCCGCTGGCGCCGTAGTTCAGACGAGCGGCCTGCGAATCGTGGCTGTAGCCGAGATTCAGATCGCCTCTTCCACTGCTGTACCCGGCCGTCAGGCTGCCGCTGGACCCGTTTTGCCGATCGCGGGTTTGGCTGACGGCGTAGCTAAGCGCGTGATTGTCCAGCAATGTGCCGTTGAGGCTGACCATCTGACTGCCAACGCTGTGGCGGGAGGAGGTCAGGGTATAGCCGGCATAGCTCCCCGGCAGCAGGTGGCTCAACGGCACGGAAAGTGATAACGTCACTACTTTGTCGGAATGCGGCTCGTCATCCTCCTCGTCACCGTGGCTGCTGCGGGAGTCGCTGTAGCTGAGCGACCACGCGATACCGTGAACCTGGCTGCTGATCCCCATATTGGCGGTACGCTGTGTGGCGCCCCCTGACCAGTAGCTGTCCTGGTCGAGACTCAGATAGAGGGTGATATCGTACGGCAGGCTCTGGCTGGCGGTGATTTGCAGGGTCGTTTTTTTGTTGTCGTTATCCCGCGAGTCGGCGTCGGGATCCGGGCTGGAATACGCCTCGCTCAGCGTGGCATAGCGCTGATGCGAATAACGCCAGCCGGTGAAAGTCAACTGCGTGCCGAGACGATCAAAACCTTTGCTGTACTGGAGCTGCCAGGCCCGGCCATCGATCGGATCCTGCTGGTGCCGGTCGCGGGCGTTTAACAGCTGCAGCGAGAGCGCCCCGGCTTCTCCCAAACCCTGTCCTGCGCCGAGCGAGAGGTTATGGTATTGCGCCGCGCTCTGCAGTCCGCCAAACAGCGTCAGGTTGTGGGCGAACCCGCGCATCAGCGACAGCTGCATCATCAACGGCCGCTGGCTGGCATCGTCGCTATGGTAGCGCCCGGCGACCAGGTTGTATTTCAGGCTGCCTTCGCGCTGCATGCTGGTCACCGAAGCATACGGCTGGGTGAAGCGGCGGATTTCGCCATCCGACTCTTTGACGGCAACCTCAAGATTGCCGCTGCTGGCGGTGGGATAAAGATCGTCAATCACGAACGCGCCGGGGGTGACGTAGGTTTGATACAGCACGTAGCCATTTTGCCGAACCGTGACCTGGGCGTTGGTTCTGGCAATCCCGCGGATGGTCGGGGCAAAACCTTTCTGCGAGTCCGGGAGCATTGCATCGCTGGAGGCGAGGGATATTCCCTGAAACTGTACCGCGTCAAACACATCGCCCGACGTGAAGGTATCCCCGAGGGTCAGTTCACTCTGCCAGCGCGTCAGGTCGCGCTCAAGCCAGGCGCCGCTGGTCGTCCACTGGGGCTTATCATCGCTGTTGGCGGTCAGGTTATTGCTGGCGCGCAGGCGCCAGGCGCCGACGTTCACGCCGCTTTTCAACATCAGATAGTTATCGCGCTCGGTGCTGCCCTCGCGGGTACGCTGGCTGGCGCCTGAATAACGATAGTTACTCTGGAAGGCGCTAATACCTTCGTCCCACAGCGCAGAGGGAACATTATCCCTCGCCCGGTGCGTCATCAGCGCCTGAGGAATGGTCATTACCAGCCGCTGATGAGCAAAATCGAAATTGACCGTGCTGCCCGGCAGCAGCGCGTTGAGTTCGGGACATGAGCGGGACGTTGCGCCGGTCGCCTGGGACAGCACGGCCGGGTTAACTCCGGCCTGCAGCAGATCTTCCGGCTTAAGGCAGGGCGTGAGCTGTCCGCGATCGTTCTGGCGAAACGTGACGGTCTTACGGGCGTCCAGCGTGACGCCGTTGACCTGCCAGCTCACCGGATAGGCGCCTGGCGGCTGGCCCGCCTGCTGATTGAAGCGTTGCAGATCCACTGCCGGCAAATGGTCGTTTTTCTCCAGCAGATCCATATTAAAGGTCGCCTGGGCGTGCAAGAGCGCGCTCTGTCCGCCCAGCAGGATGGAGAGGCTGACGACGGTAACGGTATGAGCCGGGCCATGGCGCATCGCGACATCAGACGCTTAGTGCGCCGAAACGGGAGCGCTAAACGTCTGCACAGCGCCAAAGTCATCCAGAATGCGCCAGCTCACCTCGCGGGCGCAGGCCTCGCCGGGGAGGGAATACTCTTCACGGCTGTGAGGAGCAATCACGCTGCGCTCAAGCGGCGTTTTCTGGTTCTGGCCCGCGCAGCTGAGCGTGGTGATAGTCACATAATAGGGGGAGGCATTCTCCGCCTGCAGGTGGTTGCCGCTGACCCGCCAGCGCAGGTGCTGCGCCGCGTCGAGCGCCGAGCCAGGGAGCCCTGCCGGGCGATAAATGAGCTTCAGTTGATTCTTTATAGCAAATTGCAGAATGTTCTCGCCAGCCGGCGCGGTATTGGCGGGAATCACTTTGATATTCAGGGTGAACAAACTTTCCCGATCGTTTGGCAGTTGCGCCGAGGTTAATAACACGCGCAGATCGTTGCTGTCTCCGGCATCCAGACGGAACAATGGCGGGGTGACGATAAACGGTGATTTATTATTATCAGCCAGATCGTCTACCCAGCTCTGAATAAGCACCGGATCGTGAGGATTGGTGTTTTTTACCGTGATGTCTGCCTCATGGCTTTGTTCATTATAGATGACACGTGTGCCGGCAATGGCAACCCCGGCGGCAGACGCCAGGAACGGGCAAAAGAGAAGGCTCAGGATAAAAGCCGCTTTATAACACTGCATAATTGAGGATCCGGTCACGAGGAATGAGAATAAGGGCAGGGGGACGCTGCCCTTGGAAAAGTGGCAATCAGGACATTCTATTCGTACACAATATCAATATTGGCCGTGGCATTAATATTGCCGGCGGTGACATCCTGTGAGGAATCGCTCTTCAGATCGGCAATAAAGTTAAATGCAATATCACCGTTTTCGTCGGCTTGCGAAACCGCCGTTTTGCTCTGCTTGTCAAAGGTCAGCTGAGTGCCTTCCGTTGAGCCGTCAGGGGAAGAGAAGACTTCAATGCCCACCCCTTTGGCGGTATCCGCGGCGTCAGAGAGCGCCAGCACGGCGGCGCTGGTGCCGTTAGCGTTGGTATCCGGAGTACCTTCCAGGCTGATACTGATGTTCTGCGCCAGTGGGCAACCGGTGAGGTTGATAGTGAACGGCGTTTCTGCGGTTTTCGCTTCATGGGATTTCAGCGCCGACATATCGACGTTGCCAAAATCGACATTAACATCGCCACCGTTATTGGCGATCTGGCAGGACTCGTTAATAATTTTACCGGTGAAATTCAGTGTACCCGCCGCGCGGGCGGTGGTCACAGTAGCCAGACTTAAGGCCAGCAGTGAACCAACAACCAGCAGGGTGCCTTTTTCTTTCATACTCAAACCTTATTAAATAATCACAAGTTAACAAAAGCGTTTAACATTTTTAAAGCATGTTTTTTATTTCTGTTCACAAAAAAACGGTAAGCATCGCTAATGTATGTTACCGTCGGGGGCGGGATTATACGGAGAACATCGTAAAGGCCCATTGATAAGATGTGTTAAGCTGTAACATTATTTATTTTTTGGTGTAAGTATAATCTCATTAAATATTAAAAAGAGTCCCATACGTATAATGCATTATTTCCGGGAGATAACTGTTCTGAGCAAATTTTACGAAAAAGTTGCTGTTATTCCCGGCAGTTGACCGGGTGACCCGGAATAATCATTTACGCTGCCGCTATTTTGCAGTAGCGTGGAGTGACGGCAGGAAGCCGCAGGTTGTAGGGCACAGAAACGATGCTGTGCCGCGCAGTGTCACCCGTTATCAAGGAAGATTGCTATGTCTCCATTCCGTCTCGCTCTGCTATGTCTGTGCCTGGCGCCGCTGGCGTCGTCTGCTGCGCTTTCCGGCCAGGTTCATTTTTCAGGACGGGTCATCAATCCGGCCTGTGTTATCGCCCCCCGGCACGATCGTATCGATGTCTCGTGCCAGCACCATTCACCGGAACAGGTCGCCTTGACAAACAACCGTCCTCGCTACGCCATGCCGGACAATCGTGGTGAGGTCAGTATTCACTGGCGAAATGCGCAGCATAGTGAAGCGGATGTCATTATTCGCTATCGCTAAGGCGGGATAAAGGCAATGAAGAGTAAGCTGATGCAAGGAGGTAAAGGATAAACCGTTGTGCGGTTTATGCGCGCATCAGCCATAACCAGCGGGCAGACGCGCGCGCAGAAAATCATTCATGAAAACAATTATTGCCGCCGCCCGGCGGCAGAATCAGGTGTCGTCTGGCGCCCAAGCGAGCTCCGGGATCGGAAAGCGGCCCACCGTCATAGAGAAAGGGAAGCAACTCAGCGGATCCGCGACTGTTCATCGTCGCGTAACGTCAGCACCTCAAAACCGTTGGCGGTGACGGCCACGGTGTGCTCCCATTGCGCGGAGAGTTTTTTATCGCGGGTAACCACCGTCCAGCCATCTTTTTTGGTTTTGATACGGCTGTCGCCCTGGTTGACCATCGGCTCAATGGTGAACACCATGCCTTCCTGCAGCACGGCGCCTTCTCCGGGGCGGCCGTAATGCAGCACCTGCGGTTCCTCATGCATTTCCTGACCGACGCCGTGACCGCAATATTCTCTGACCACGCTATAGCCATGTTCCTCCACCCAGCGCTGAATAGCGTGGCCAATATCGCCCAGCGTCGCGCCAGGCTTCACCACCTCAATGCCTTTCCACATCGCTTCATAGGTAGTCTTTACCAGCCGGCGGGCCAGCGGGGAGACATCGCCTATCAGGTACATCTTACTGGAGTCGGCAATCATGCCCGCTTTCTCGAGGGTGATATCGACGTTAACAATCATCCCGGAGCGCAGATGTTCGGTCGCTTTGGGGATCCCGTGGCACACCACATCGTTAATGGAAGTGTTCAACACATAGGGAAAATCGTATTGCCCCTTGCTGGCCGGGCGGGCGTGCAGCTGGTTGACGATAAAATCTTCCACTCGATCGTTAATCGCCATCGTCGTTACGCCGGGAACGATAAAAGTATCCAGCATATCAAACACTGACGCCAGCAGCTGGCCGGCATGGCGCTGCCGGGCGAGTTCGTCGGCGGTTTTAATGATTATTGATGGCATTGATCACCTCCAGCAGACGGTCAGAGCCGGATTTCAGCATCAGCAGTTTGATCTGCTGGTGGTTAAGCTCAGGGTAGAGTTCGCTCATCATGCCCAGACGGATCCAGTATTCCGCCTGGGCATTGACGGAGCGGGACATGGCTTTGCTGGCATCACGAATATCATCGTGCAGCAGATCGGAGATTTTGACGATTCCCATAGATATATACCGTAATGATTCGTATATACATCGTATGCAATCCAGCGCGGGATGTCCTTGGCATTTTGTGGCGTGGATGGCGAGCACCATGCAAAAAAGCCCGACCAGCGGGCTTATATTCAGCATTTTTTCGGGTTAAAAATTCGCGCTGTGCACCATGGCGAAAATTACCCATTAGATTATCGGTATGCAGAAAGAAAATAACATGATGGCGACGCATCAATATATTTTATGCAGGTGTTAATTTTGCGTATTAATATTCTCCCGTCAGGCCGGGAATCGGAAGGATTTACAGCGCGTCAGTGAGTTTATCCACCACCACTTTACCCGCATTATCGAACTGCGTAATGCGGAAACTGTCGCTCCAGGAGCGGCGGGTGGTGAAGCGGTCGAACAGGGATACCCGGCCTTTGCGCTGGCCATCTTTACTTAAAATAACCCATTCGGTCACCGAAGAATAATGCTGGCTATTGTCATGCCGACTCTGTTGTTCAACAAGCTGGTCTTCTTTTTCCACTTTTAAATAATCACGCAACATATTTAACCTCCATAGAAAGTATTATTAACATTACTCCTTTTATTTATTCTTTCAATCAAACTTTTTAATCAATAAAAGTAACTATTAGTGGGCGACCTAAGTGCAAAAATCGCGGGGAATATCACTCCTTCGGACGGCCTGGTCCACTACGCTTAACGAGAGCGTCCGCCGCGCCTACTGCGGTGTCCGGGTCAGAAAGAGGCCAACAAAAGGCTATCTCCTTGTATTCTTAATAGGCGTAATTCTGCTATATCTAATGCGTTTTGCCACGATCAAGCCACAGAGAGCGCTGTACCATGAGTAACGATCACCTGACGGATATTGCCTATCGCCACTTTATTGAAAGCGTTAAAGATTATGCCATCTATATGCTGAGCGCCGACGGCACGGTCATTAGCTGGAATGAGGGCGCCCGCCGGGCAAAAGGGTACCTGAGCGATGAGATCATCGGTCGCTACTTCGGTCTCTTCTATAGCGAAGCTGAGCAACTCTCCGGTGTACCCGCAAAAAACCTGGAAATCGCCCTGCGTAGCGGGCAGTTTGAAGGGGAAGGCTGGCGGTATCGCAAAGACGGGTCCCGATTCTGGGCGCATGTCATGATCGATACCATCCGCGATGAGCAGAACACCCTGCTGGGTTTTGCCAAAATTACCCGCGACATTAGTGAACAGAAGGCGATTAACGACCGCATCGCCTGGATGGCGCGCTACGATGCGTTAACCGGTTTACCCAATCGGGTGGAGTTTTTTGAACGGGTGGAGAAGCTGATCACTGGAAATGATGCCCGCCGCTTTGCCATTTTCACGATCGATTTAGACAAATTTAAAGAGATTAACGATCTGCAGGGCCATCTGATTGGTGACCAGCTGCTGCAGCGCGTGGCGGGCGCCGTGCTCAAAACGCTGCAGAAGGAGGAGATGGTCGCCCGCTTCGGCGGCGATGAGTTTGTGGCCGTTAAACCTTTTTCCGATGAGGGTGAAGTGGATGCCTTTGCTGCGCGCCTGTGGCACTGCTTCAGCGGTAAGCAGACGTTTGCCGCGACGGAAGTGGTTCTCTCCGCCAGCATTGGCATCTCAGTCTACCCGGAGGACGGCACGGATATTAATACGATACTGAGCAATTCCGATCTGGCTATGTATCGGGCAAAAAGCAGCCTCGACCATAAGATTTGCTGGTATGAACGTGAAATGGATGACAAGACGCGGCAGCGCAATATGATGGCCGCCGATATCCGGCGCGGTATTCACGCCGGGGAGTTTTCGCTCCACTATCAGGCTATCCGCAACATCAAAGATCGTAGCATCACCGGTTACGAGGCGCTGCTGCGCTGGCAGCATCCGCAGCTGGGGACGATCCCGCCGGACGTGTTTATTCCCATCGCCGAAGAGAGCGGCGCCATCGTGCCCTTAGGTTACTGGGTGCTCGAGCAGGTGTGTAACGAATCGCTGGAAAATGGTTTGAACAGAAAAGTTTCGGTCAATATCTCTCCGGTGCAGTTGCGTCATCGTAGCTTTATCGAAAAAGTCCGCGAGATCCTGATGCGTACCGCCTACCCGGTCAGTCTGCTGGAGTTTGAGGTCACCGAAACGGCGTTTGTGATCAATAAACAGCTGGCGTTCAGCGTTCTGCATCATCTGCAAAAAATGGGGATCAGTATTGCGCTGGATGACTTTGGCACCGGTTACTCCTCCCTGAGCATGCTGCGCGATTTTCATTTCGACGTCATCAAACTCGACCGCAGCTTTATGACAGATGTGGAGAGCAACCCTCAGGTACGCTCATTCGTGCGAGCCATTATTTCGCTGGGCAATTCGATCAATACGCCGCTTATCGCCGAGGGGGTGGAAACGGCTGGACAACTGCAGATCCTCGAAGAGGAGGGATGTGACGAAATGCAGGGATTTCTGTTCGGCGAGCCGGTCGATATCAAACACCTGCCCGACCGGCGCTGATGCGCCCACCCTCCGCTGGTGGGCGTAAGGGCGTTACTGATGCGCAAGCGCTGCCTGCCCGGAAAGATGCAGCAGCGCCGAGCGCAGCGAGACCTCGAACATCTGACCGTGCGTCAGGCCGGGGTAGCGCCAGAAGGCTACGGTCAACCCTTTACTGGCAAGCTGCTGTTGGGTTTGACGCAACACCTCAAGCGAGGCCTCGTGCCCGGACGGCTCTCCACGGGCTTTACCGTCACCCTCGAGTAGGTACAGCGATTTCCCGCGAAAGCGGACGGCATCAAGACTTTGGCTTGCCTGCAAAGGCGATTGCAGGGCCTGACCTAGCGACGGGCTGGCGGAATAGTAGATCCCGAACGGCGAAGCCTTCCTCCACGCGTCGAGCACAAACAATCCGCCGTAGGAGTGGCCCCAGATAGCGCGCTGGTGGGGATCTATTTTCAGGTTAGCTTCCGTCTGGGGAACCATCGTTTCGGTCAGCAGCTGGCGAAAAACATCATTGCCCCCGGTTTTACGCGGCGGTAGCGCGGGTTTCCCGGCGCGAGGCTCATGCGTCTTTAGCGGTGGGGTGTAATCCCAGGCGCGGGCTGCGGTATCAAAGGGCAGCGCGGTCTGGTAGCCGATAGCGACGATTACCGGCGGGGAGCCGGCGAAGAGCTGCTGCAGAAACGCGTCGTCGAGTTTATCCATCACCGCGTTGCCATCCAACATATACAGTACCGGATAGCCGGCGGCGGGCGGGGCTTTGTCCGGCACTGCGGTCCATACCCGGTAGTGACGTTCGCCATCGGCAGAGTCATACTGGCGTTGTGTAAAGTGGTAAAACGCCGACCCTTTATCCGCAATGTTCGGCCCCAGCGGCTGAAGATCCGGCCGGGCAATACTGCCGCTGCTGTAGAAGAGTGCGCCAATCGCCAGCGTCAGCAGCCCGCTCGTACGACCTGTTGTGATGCTCCCTGAACTCAACTTCACCTCGTCTGTCCCCCTGTTTTGTTGCTTCTGGCGTTATTGTTGGGCTGACACGTTAGCACAGCTTTTATGATAATGGTTCTCATTTCTTTTTCTGGCGTTGCCACAAACTGTATGCTGGGGGAGCGGGTGACGGGATAAACGGAGATGACGAAGAGAAGGCCCCCTGTAGGCGGTCATAAAAGAAAATTCAGGAACGATCGTGAAGGTGACTCAACAGTTTTTTGACCAGCGGAGTGAGCGCAATAAACAGCAGCGCAATAATTACGATCAGCAAGAGCGTCAGCCCTTTATGGTGGCTGATAAGCACCAACAGCATCGCCAGCGTCATGGTATGAACCTTTAATAAATGGCGTTAACCACCGCCAAGGTGAATAAAATTCAACAGAATGGTTATGACCACCCAGGCCAGTAGCAGATAGCGTCGTTTATCGCGTCGAGCTTCCAGCGCAGCAAAATAGTTAGCGCTGTACCAGGTCGATATGATAATAGCCAGCGTGATGATGACCTGCCAGATCGCCTCGCTGAAACCGGTGACGATGCTTATGCCACGAAAGCAGAGGACAATCGCAATACCGTTAAACGCATTACACATCAGCCATCCCCACAGACTTGCGGGTCGGCTAAATAAATATCCCAATCGTAAAACCAATGTCGTATTCACCCTGCTAAAATAATCGCACTGTAAAATGCATTTTAACGATCGAACAGGTATTGATATAAATCAAAACTAATGGAATACCGCAGGAATCACTGGCGTACGGTGCTAACAGCGCGAGCAATAAACCTGAGAAACAGTAGCCCTGGAGAATATTTAACTCATTGTTTTAATGGGATTTTAGTTGTGAGATACCTGCGCTAATGTGCGTACTTCAAGCAAGTAGCAATACGTTGGTTTCTCTGGTTATTATTGCCATTGAGGTTATAACGGGGAGAATCAGATTATTCGCCATGTTTGCTGGGCGAGGGGTGAAAATCCGACCGGGGCCAGAGCTCCGGTCGGTGTCATACTTAATGGGGCAAGGCGTTATGCTGCAGAATTTTCAGGAAATCATGTTTGTCGGAGATTAATGACAGTGCGTTAGCGATCAGCTCATCGCTAAATATCGAGGCAATTTCCTTGAGTACGTCAATATGCTCTTTCTCTTTCGCGATCACGCCGATGGCAATAAACATTACATTGCTCCGATCCCAGATTACGCCATCAGGAAACTGATAGATCTCAATCCCGGTTTTAAGAATGATATCCGTCGCGGATTTCGGCAAATGCGGCAGGGTGATGCCATTGCCTAAAAAGGTCGAGACCTGATGTTCACGCTCCAGCAGAAAGTGGACACATTCCTGATTGACATAGCCTTTGGCTTTAAACTCCGCGCCGATCATGGCGATGACTTCCGCTTTATTACTGGCTTTGCAGCCAATATGCAGATTATCCAGCGTGATGTTATCGATCATAACCAACCTCCCTGGTGAGACGAGTGGATTTTTTATCTTCATGGTTTGCTGACAGCTCTGCTTCTAACTGCTCAAGCGATTTATTGGAGGTCTCGGGCAGGGCAAAGACCACGAAAAGAATGGCTAAATAGTTAATGGCGGCGAAGATAAAGAAGACCGGCCCAAGGCCCAGTTTTGCCTGCAGCAGCGGGAACAGATAGCTGACCACCGCGTTCATGATCCACATGAAAAATACCGAGATCCCCATCGACAGTCCGCGGAATTTCAGCGGGAACAGTTCGGCTAATACCACCCAGGTAATAAAGCCCATGGAGCCCTGCATCACGCCGACGAACAGCGCGCCCAGCAGCCAGATGGCGGTAGCTTTCAGGTCACCCACCAGGGTGTAATCGACAGCGGCGATAATCAGATGCAGGGTTGCCATAATGGCGAAACCGTAGATGATGATTGTCTTACGTTTGAAGCGGTCGACAAGGAACAGCACCCCGATCAGCATACCGCCCACGGAGAAAACACCGTTCAGCACGTTGCAGATCAGCGAAGTACGCTCTGAGAAACCGGCGGCACTCAGGATTTCCGTACCGTAATACATAATGACGTTAACGCCGGTGGTTTGCTGCAGTGCGGCCCAGGTAATGCCGACCAGCAAAATTTTGAGGATCCAGGGTGTTTTGACGATCGTCGCAAAGGTGCTCTGGGCGCTGTACTTATTACAAGCTTCAATTTTGATCAGGGTAGAGATGTCATCGTACTCCTTCTGCGCGCGTTCCGCCGGGCGGATTTGTTTGAGGATATGCAGCGCTTCATCATGACGATTTTTGCTGATCAGCCAGCGCGGGCTTTCCGGCGCGCGCCACATGCCAACGAACAGGCAGATGGCCGGAATCGCTTGTACCAGCAGCATATAGCGCCAGACGTCCGGCAGATGGCCCCAGATGATGCCAATGATCGCGTTGATGGCAAACGCCGCCAGCTGGCCAATGACGATGGCGACTTCATTCAGGCCGGTCAGCTTGCCGCGCATCTCGGTAGGCGCCACTTCTGAAATAAAAGTGGGGGCGGTGACCGAAGCGCCGCCGACGGCATAGCCCAGCAGGGCGCGGGCAATCAGCAGGGTAGTGATATCGGGGGCCGCGGCGGAAAGCAACGCGCCGATGAGAAAAACAAAGGAGAGAAAGAGTAAATATTTACGCCGGCCGAAGTAATCGGCAAATTTGCCGCCAAACACGCTGCCCAGCGCGGCGCCGACCAGCAGAACGCTCATTACCAGCCCTTCGGTGGTTGGGGTCAGCGCCATGTACTGCTTCAGTGAGGAAAAGGCGCCGTTGATAACGCCGGTGTCGTAACCGAAAAGCAGGCCGCCGAAGGTGGCCACTAAGGTGATCTGATGAAGTCGTTTTCTCTGTTGCTGGTTCAGGTTTGTTATAAATGACATGGTAGTCCCTTTATTTTGTTGAACGACACAAGATAAAAATACATCTCCCCAGTCAGGATTTATCACGCCTGTGTTGTCGTATCTAACTGAATTAAATGATTTTCTTCTTTGTGTAATTGCTCAGCACAAGGCAGGGTACGCTAAGCAATGGCGGTCAAAGAGGTTTACGGCTTGGTGTTGACATGGATGTAGTCGATATCCGTTCTCCTTTGCGGGTTAGCGGTCTTTAGTGCGTCAGTCGCGACGACATTTGCCGATGAACAGCGCTCTGGTGTGGCACGTTGCTGTCGCTCCGGCGATTTACCGTGGTAAGAATATGGCACAAAGAAATGGAATGAACATGCAACAAGATCACATTATGAAAATTTAATTTCAAATCAGTGTTGCAGAATGGTAAATGCATGAAGCCAATCACAAAGGCTAAAGGGAGTATATCCCCATGAAAAGCAGGTTAAATTTACAGTGAGGTAATAACGATGTTGTTTTCAGTGGGTTAATGTAAATCGAAGAATACTACGCAGATCACATTTTTACGCCATAATATTGAAGAATAGAATTTATATTTCATTGTCACGATCGGGGCAAAATGAAGATAGAGGCCTTTTACCTCCGGTCTGAAGGGGAAATGAGCGGTTCGCTTTGCCCACGGGGGCGGAGGTTAAGGATGAATGCATCACCGGGGGAAACACCGGGTAAAAATGCAGAGAAGGGGGATTCTCTGCATCTTACCCATCACGAAAAAGATCAGTGCAGTGCGGGCCAGTAGCCTTCGTTGGCGACGATCAGTTCATCGAGGATAGCTTTCGCCACCGAAGCGCTGGGCACCGTTTTCGACAGGGCGATGGCCTGCCACAGTTTCTGGTAACTGCCCTCAATCCAGGCGTCAACCACCAGTTTCTCAACTGCCACCTGCTGCTCCATCAACCCTTTCTGGAATGACGGGATTTTCCCCATCGCCAGCGGTTCCGGACCATTAACGCCCACCAGGCAGGGGACTTCCACCATTGCCGTCTCATCGAAGTTGGCGATGGCTCCGTTGTTCTCGACGATCAACAGCATCCGCTCCTGGGTGTTAAAGGCGATGGCGCAGGCGAGGTCGACGATAAAGGTGGCATGGGCCCCGGCATGGAAATGCGCGCCTTCCGCCGTGCCGCGACGGGTGATCTCCCGGGCCATATCAAAGACCTCTTTTTCGCGTCCGGCCATCACCTCGTTGGCCCGCGTAAACTCCGGGTCGGAATGCGCCACTTCATAGTCCGGGTAGAGATAGTATTTCAGATAGGTGTTAGGCAGCGTCGACGGATCGAGGGCAAACACATCCTTCACCTTTTTAAAGGTCTCGATCCAACTCGGCGCCTTATGCTGAAAGTCTTCTTTTGGGCTGCTGTATCCCTGCTCCGCCACGTGACGCTTCAGCGCGGGCATCAAATCGTTACCGGCTTTATCGGTGATGCTGGTCCACCAGCCGAAGTGGTTCAGGCCATAGTAACGAACGTTCAGCGCTTTGCGCGACGGCAGGCCGAGGATGTCGGCGAACAGACCCTCGATAGCCACCGGCATATCGCAAATGTTGATGATGCGCGCGTCGGGCCGCAGGCGACGGGTCGCTTCCGCGACGATAGCCGCCGGGTTGGAGTAGTTGAGCATCCAGGCCCCTGGTGCGTACTGCTGCATATAATCGACCAGCTCCAGCACCCCGGCAATCGAGCGCATACCGTAGGCAATCCCACCCGGACCGCAGGTCTCCTGGCCCGGCACGCCATATTTCAGCGGGATCTTTTCATCCTTTTCCCGCATCTCATACAGGCCAACGCGAATATGCGCCATCACGAAATCGACGTCGGTAAAGGCCGCCTGCGGATCGGTGGTATAGCTGAACTTCACCTGTGGGAAGCGTTCAGCCACCAGGATGGCGCAGGCGTCGCCGATAGTCTTCTGACGCTGGTGATGGTTGTCGTACAGACGGATCTCCCGCAGGGGAAAGCGGGACATATTTTCCAGTAACATCATCACAATCCCAGGGGTATAAGTACTGCCGCCGCCGGCAATGGTGACCACAAAATTATCTTTCATTTACCACCTCGTTATTCAGTAACACCCAGACTGGCGTTGACCGCCGTTCGAATTTTGTTAACTCCCAGGCCATAGATAACCTGGACATGGTTTCCTTTAATCAGCACGCTGCTCCCGCCGCTCTCTTTCAACAGCGTCTGCTGGATAAGGGCGGGGTCCCGCACATCAACCCGCAGACGGGTAAAACAGTTGCCCACCGCACAGACATTCTCTTTCCCTCCCAGCCCGGCAATCACCAGCGCGCCTTTATCCGGATGCTCGCTATTAGCCTGTTGCGAATGCTCATCTTCGGCTGCGGTTTCGCGGCCCGGGGTGAGCAGCCGCAGACGGGTAATACAGAAGGTGCCGACCAGGTACATGGTCGCGGTTTCCAGCAGACCGAGGGCGACAAACACCGGCCAGCGCGTCGCGCTGACTCCCGCCGGGAGGTTATAGACGACGAAATCGATGAGACCGTTAGTGGCGCAGACCCTGACGTGAAGCAGCCAGGCCAGCATCTGGAAAAAACCGTCCAGCAGGGAGTAGATAAGCCACAGCAATGGGGCGGTGAAGATAAAGAGAAACTCAAAAGGTTCGGTGATCCCCACCAGGACGGAGGTAACAATCAAGGGGATCAGCGTGACTTTCAGCCGCTGCTTATTCTCCGGTTTCGCCGTACGGTAGAAGGCGAGCGCCATGCCGGCGGTGCCAAAAATCTTCACCATCCCATAGGTGAGGAAACGGGCGGAATCACTGAGCGCGTCAACGGGGTGGCGGGCGATTTCGGCCAGGAAAATAGGCTTAGCGCCAATGACGGTCTGACCATCGATCAGCAGCTGACCGCCGATAGAGGTAAAAACGAACGGCGACCAGATCAGATGATGCAGCCCGGTGGGGATCAGGAACCGGTTGAGAAAGCCGTACAGGAAGACCCCGATGGCGCCAAAGGATTTCATAAAGCCGGTCAGCGCCGAGATGCCCAGCTCCACTACCGGCCAGAGATAGACGGTGGCGATGGCGAACATGCCAACCAGCGGCAGCATCACGATCAGCACCAGCTTACTGTTGCCGTAGATCGACAGCGCGCCGCGAAACTCAATCCCAATCACGCGATTATGGACAAAGGCGACAGCGCAGCCAAGGATAATCCCAAAGAATACGCCCATATCGATAACCTGAAAACCGAAGATAAAGGTTTGTCCGCTGCCGTACAGTTGCGCGTTGGTGGCTCCGGTCGCCAGGCGATGGGTGAGGGTTAGCCAGCTATTATTCGCCGCCAGGTACATCAGCCAGGTCATGGCCGCCACGAAGGCCGCTTCGGCCTTGCGGGTTTTCGCCAGACCGCTGGCCAGCCCAAGGCAGAACAGAAACCCAAGATGGTTCATCAGCGCCCAGAGCATACTGGAGACAAATTTCCCCACCAGGTAGAGCCCGCTGCTTTCATCCACCCACAGCCGGTTGGTCGTCATGCTGAACAGGGCGATCAACAGGCCGATAGCTGGCAGATACAGCACCGGCCCGATCATCGCCTTGGAAAAGTCCTGAAGCTTTTTCACTCCAATCATGGTTGTCCTCTCGTCTTTGCAGACCGCTGTCATCACCTGATGAATAGGCTTATCAGACTAGGAGCAGACCACCGGGAACCCGAGCAGGAAAAGGGCCATCTGTGACGAAAGTCATATATATTGTTGCTGGATAGATATATAAATATGACGTGATTTATAGATGTGTCGTTGTTGATTTTTTCGCTGCGAGATAAAAATAATCATTTAATTACATTAGGTTATTCATGGTTACCGTTGACTGGCGCCACTCCATCGAGACATCTAAAAGTGATTTATAAAAAGATTGCCACTGAACTGAAGGCCCGCATCAACAGCGACGACTATGCCGTCGGCGATATGCTGCCCAGCGAAAAAGCGCTCGCCGCGGAGCTGAAGGTCTCGGTGATGACGCTGCGCAAAGCGCTGGCGCTACTGGAGGAAGAAAAGCTGATCGCGCGGCGGCACGGCAGCGGAACCTGCATTGTGCGTAAAAGTAACTATCATGGCGGGGAACTGGAGGGCTTTAACTACCAGATGCAGGTGGTGGGCGTCACCAACTACCGTAACAAAGTTATTGAATTTACGCTGCTTGATGCCCCGCCAGCCATTGCCCAGCAGTTAAAGATCCAGCCGGGGGAGAAAGTGTATTACGTCAGACGGCTGCGGCTGATCGATGAGGTCCCAATCCTGGTGGAAAACAGCTATATCCCCTTCGCCACCTTCCCCTGGCTCAGCGTGGGTAACCTCGAGCAGTCTAAGTTCAACTATTTCAAAAAAGAGTGCCATATCACCATTATCGAGAGCCACCGCAGCTATACCCCGGTGCTGGCGACCCGTGAGCAGGCGGAGCTGCTGCAGGTGGCGCCAAACAGCCTCCTGCTGCGGGTGCAGTCGATCAGCTACGCCCAGAACCGGGCGATCGTCGATTTCTCAGAGATCTACCAGAACACCAGTAAGTACAATGTGAAGCACATTACCCGCCGCTAGAGGATTCAGACCAGCCATCCCCGGGCGATCAGCTCTATCCCCAGCGCCAGCAGGAACAACAGAAAGCCCTGACGAAAGCGCTGCGGGCTGAGACGCGAGCGGATCCGCTGTCCCAGCCACATGCCGAGCAGCGCCGGCAACAGCGCCAGCGCCGACAATAGCCATGCATCATCATGCCAGCCATCGTGCAGGGCGAGGCCAGCCGCCAACGCCAGAGTGGAAAGGGTGAACGACAACCCCAGGGCCTGCACCAGCTCGTCGCGACGAAAGCCCAGCGCCTGTAGCCAGGGAACGGCCGGAATAACAAATACCCCGGTCGCCCCGGTGATAACGCCGGTCAGCCCGCCCATGAGCGGCGACAGCCACTTCTCCACGCGGCCGGAAACCTGAAACACCGGACTGCAGAGCGCATACCCGGCATAGACTATCAATGCGGCGCCAAGCGCCAGCGCCGACCACCGAGGATTGAGGCCGATCAGCAGTGAGGACCCGGCCAACGTGCCAATAATAATCCCGGTCATCATAAGCCAGAGACGGCGTACAATCTGCGCCAGCGCCGGGCCTGCCAGTAACTGCCAGAGATTGGTGAGCAGCGAGGGAAGCACCAGCAGCGCCGCTGCGGCCTGCGGCGGCATCAGCAGGCCAAGCAGGCCCATCGCCACGGTGGGCAATCCCATGCCGGTCACCCCTTTGACCAGCCCGGCGGCAATAAAGATCAACAGGAAAGAGATCGTGTGTAAATCGAACATTATGGCTCACTTTTCAGGGTAGAAAGGGGCATTGAAACAGCTGGTCGTGAGGGCCACAATGCGGTATGTTGGCCATAGACTACGGAAAAACCGAAGGGAAAGGAGGGCCTGATGCGACTGGATCTGGCCGATCTGCGGCTATTTATCGCCATCGTGGATACCGGCAGTATCACCGGCGGAGCGGCGAATGCCCATCTGGCCCTGGCGTCCGCCAGTGAGAGGCTGCGCAAGATGGAGGCCGAGATCGGCGTGCCGCTGTTGCACCGTCATGCCCGCGGGGTGACGATGACAGAGGCCGGGGAGATACTGGCGCGCCATGCCCGCCCGCTTCTTGCGCAGCAGCAGCGTCTGCGCCAGGCGATGCACGCCTTCGCCTGCGGTCAGCGGGGGACGCTGCGCCTGTTCGCCAACACCTCGGCGATGTCGGCCTTTCTGCCGGGGAAGCTCGCCGCCTGGATGGCAGCGCACCCGGCGGTGCAGATCGAAACCGAAGAACGCACCAGCGCGGATATCGTCAGCTGTATCCTGGCGGGCGTGGCGCAGGCCGGAGTGGTGTCCGATGCGGTCGACCCCGGGCCGCTGCGCCTCGATCCCGTCGCTGACGACCCGCTGGTGCTGATCGTGCCGCCAGCTCGCCCTCTGGCCGAAAAACAGGAAGTGGCGTTTGCGGCGGTGCTCAACGAGCCGTTGGTCGCCCTCTATCAGACCAGTGCGCTACAGCAGCATATCGAACAGCACGCAGCTGAACTCGGCCAGGCGCTAAACGTTCGGGTCAGGATGAGCCATTTTGCAGGGCTTTGCGAGATGGTGGCGCACGGCGCCGGCGGGGCGATCCTGCCGCGCGTTATTGCCGAGCGTTACCGGCAGCGCTATTCGTTTGCCGTCATCGGGTTACAGGACCGCTGGGCGCAGCGCCGTTTGTGCCTGTGCTACCAGGATGACGCCAGCCTGTCGCCAGCGATGCGCCGCTTACTGGAATGGCTTCGTCAGCCTTGAGAATATCAGTGACAGTGTCACTTTTCATGCCCGTTATTGCTACTGACATCCGTGCCAGAGATGCGATAGTAGAGGTCCGCTTTTATTAAGACGCGAATCAGGACAGACAAGATGAGTACATTACCAAAGGTCGCGGTGCTGGGACTCGGCGCCATGGGACACGCTTTTGCCAGTAACCTGCTGAAAAACGGCTTTACCGTTGCCGGCTGGAACCGTTCGCCAGCCCGCGGCGAAGATTTACAGGCGCATGGGTTATCTCTGCACGCCACGCCGCAGCAGGCGGTGGCCGATGCCGAGGTGATCATCAGTATGCTCGCCGACGGCGAGGCCACCCTCGAGGTACTGGCGCAAATCGCGCCCGCCTGTCAGCCGCAGGCGATCTATTGCCAGATGGGCACCATTGGCCTGCCGGAGACCCGGCAGGCCATCGCGTTGTTGCGGGAACTTCAGCCAGCGATGACCTATATTGATGCCCCGGTGTCGGGGACCAAAGCCCCCGCGGAGAAGGCACAGATCCTGGTGCTCGCCAGCGGAGATCGGGAAAAGGGCGCCGCTGCCGAACCGGTGTTTGCGGCTATCTCCCGCGGGACGCAGTGGTTTGGCGAGGCGGGCAACAGCCAGAAAATGAAGCTGGTCCTCAATGCCTGGCTGATTTCGATGATGCAGGGCATCGCGGAAAGCGCCCAGCTGGCGAAGACGCTGGGCTTCACCCCCGACCAGCTGTGGAGCGCCCTGGAAGGCGGCCCGCTGGCGGCGCCCTATGTCAAAGTGAAACTGGACGCCATCGCCAGCGAGCAGTTTACCCCGCAGATGCAGCTGGCGCATGCCCTGAAAGATGCCCGGCTGGCGCTTTCCCTGGCCGAGCCGCACACCATGCCGGGGCTGGAAAACATCGCCGAACTGTGGCAGCAGGCGGCGGACGCGGGATATGCCGGAGAGGATTTGTCTGCGGTATATCAGTGGCTGTCGCCGTCGTCAAAAGCGTAGTTTCCTACCCACGCCAGGAAAGAAGTGGCCATGGTGGCCACTTATCCTGGCGGATGGGGCATCAATTCGAATCTATCGTACGTTAGCTTAAGCTATCAATCCATTCGCTCTGGCGCGGATTCAGCCGGCGATAACAGTGTACCGACACCGCCAGCTGCGTCAGGTCGGTGAAGACCATCGGATCGAGCTGTATATGCTTTTTAATTTGCTGCAGCCGATAGGTGAGCGTATTACGATGAATCCCCAACAGCAGCGACGTTTTGCCCGGTTCGGCATTATTGGCAATAAAGCTGCTCAGGGTATCCAGCAGCACTTCTCCGGAATCATGCTCAAGCAGCTGGCGTACGTTATTGATAAAAAAATTGACCATATAGCTGTCTTCCAGCACCCTGAAAAGGCAGAGCATTGCCATTTCGCGAAAGTAGTAGATCTGCCGCTGCGGCTGCACTTTGCTACCCACTTCGATCACCGAGCGGGCGAACCGAATGGCCTCGCGAATGTCCGGGGCGCTGTCCGCCTGCACGCCAATTCCGATATAGTAATGGCTTATCTGATTACTCAGTACAAACTCAATGCCCCGCAGCAGGGTTTCCTGGGCTTCGCTTAGCGCGTTGAGGATCAATATTTCATGGCTGCCCAGCAAAATAACGTCACTTACGCCGGAGAGCTGCGAGAATTCCCGCAACAGCGTACTCAGTATGTCGCTTAACTGATGCTGTTCGACCTGCACGGTCACTACGATCGGAACCCGCGGTGTATCAAAATCGAAACCAAGTTCCAGCAGGCGATGAAGCGCTTCTTGCCCGGCGGGCGTAGCCCCTTGTTCCAGATACTGACAAAACAAGGTGTCACGCAGACGTTGCCGCCAGTTGGTTTCCCGCATCTCTATGGCCTGGCGGACCAGCAGTTCGGCGGTGAGCACCGCCAGTTCAGCATAGCGGCTTATCGCCGCGGGATCGCCGCTGATGCCTACCACCATCACCACGCGATCGTCATAGATAATGGGATGATTAATACCAGGATGCACGTTGTGAAAACGCGCGGCTTCCGCGGCGTTGTTAATACAAATGCGTTTCCCGGTGCGTATTACCTCCCGGGCGACTTCATGCTGTTCGCCGATACGATGCCGTTCACCTGAGGCAATGATCTGTCCATGATGGTCAATCACATTCACGTTATGATGAATTATCGCCATTGCCCGGGCGACAATTTCATTAGCCAGCGCTGTTGTAATAATCATACAGTTATCCGCTTATGTGCCTCTCCGCGCCACCCGCTCAGAAAGGTTCGTAGAACATTCTCCGCGGCGTCGGCGAGGAGCGGTTCGCATGTGTTCATCGACTCTGCCAGCGCCATAGGGCGCTGGCAAATAGACCACATTGCGTCAATATGGTGTTGATATAATTGCCGGCTGCTCTCATCACGCCCGCCGCAAAGGGCCACAACCGGCACGCCATGGCGTGCGGCTTTGCCTGCCACGCCCACCGGGGCCTTACCAAAGGCGCTCTGCCGATCGAGCCAGCCTTCACCCACGATCGTCAGCGCGGCATCGCGAAGATGGTCGTCGGCGTTAAGCAGCTCCAGCACCAGGTCAATGCCCGGACGCAGCGTGGCGCCGGTATAGGCGATAAGCGCAGCCCCCATACCGCCCGCGGCCCCGGCGCCGGGCCGTCCGCTGACGTCGAATCCGAGGGTTTGCGTAAGCAGCTGGCTATAATGCGCCATTCCCGCCTCCAGTTCGCAGAGCGCCGCCTCGTCCGCGCCTTTCTGCGCCCCATACACCCAGGTGGCGCCATGCTCGCCAAGCAGAGGGTTAGTGACATCGCAGGAGGCCTGTATTTCGCTTTGCTGTAGACGCGGGTCCAGACCGCTCAAATCGATGCGCTGAATATGCGCCAGGTCCTGACCTGCCGCGGGAGCCGGCAGCAGGGTGCCGTCCTTACGCCAGAATCGTGCGCCGAGCGCCTGGGCAAAACCGATGCCGCCATCGTTGGTCGCGCTGCCGCCCAGGCCGATAATCAAGTGCCGACACCCGGCGTCCAGCGCCGCCTTTACCTGTTCGCCCAGCCCGTAGCTGCTGGCCTGACGCACATCCCGCTGCGCTGGCGGCGTGAGTTCGAGCCCACAGCTTTGCGCCATCTCGATAATGGCCCGCTCGCCGGGCAGGATCAGGAAATCCGTCTGCACGGAGAGACCGTAAGGCGAGGTACAGCGCTGCTGTTGCCACACCGCCCCCTTAAGCAACGGACTATCCGCCAGAGTCGACAGCAGTCCCTCTCCGCCGTCGGACACGGGCATTTCGACCAGCTCCAGCGTCTGGTCAACCCGGCGCAATCCCTGGGCTACCGCTGCGCAAGCGGCCTGCGCGCTACAGCTACCTTTAAACGAATCCAGCGCGATAACAATCTTCATACGTTCTCCTGCGTTAATGCGCTTTGCGCGGCGTTTTATCGGTGGTCATGAGCTGTAATAACATCCCCAGCAGCGCACATCCCGCCATGGTAAAGAAGGCGTAGATATAACCCGCTGGATTTTCCCAGCCGCCGCCAAACTGAATGAGCCAGCCCATAAGCAATGGCGAAATGCCGCCGCCGATAAACATCGCCGTGGTGATGATTCCGTTAGCGGTCGAGGTGGCGCGTTCTTCGGCGGAGTCCGACGCCATGGCGTAGTAGATAGGCCACACGGCGTTGGCCACCAGGCCAAAAAATAGCTGAATGGCGATAAGGCGCGGCATATTGGTGGCGAAATAGAACAGCGCAATGCCGATACTCATCCACAGACCGCAGACGATCAGGGTTCGTTTACGGCCAAAGCTATCCGACAGCCAGGGCCAGATTACCTGACCCAGGGTACCGGTAAGCGTGAAGATAATACTCAGCCCGGCGGACGCCGCCAGCGACAGGCCGGAGACGTGATAAAGATACGGGGGCAGTACAACGTTAATGCCCATATAGACGATTTGCGTCAGCAGGGTATTGCCCGCCGTCAGCGAAATATTGCGGTTGCGCAGGGTGCGTAAAAAGGTCTTCATCCCTTCGCCTTTGGCGACATGGCTGCTTTCCTGCGTCGCCGGGCGCGTCAACCCCTGGCTGTCGATATGCTGATAAAGCGTGTTGATGCGGTCGGCGGTAGAATATTTTGCCCAGAAGATCATTAGCGGGATGGCGACGAGCAGCGCCAGCAGGAAGCAGTAGCGCCAGCTGCCTTCGCCAAACGTGGCAAGCACCAGGCTTGCCACCACGCCGCTCAGCAGCGCGCCAATCGGATAGCCGGTATGATGCACCCCCAGCGCAAAACCACGCTTCTCTTTCGGCCACCACTCCGCGGTGTTGCTGACGCCGACGGGTTCGCCCCAGCCGGCCCCAAGGTTGACGCCCACGCGCAGCAGCACAAAGGCCGTCAGCCCGTGGCTGATCGCTTTAATCCCGGAAATAAAAGACAGCGCGGTATAGCCCAGCACCAGCGGTACCTGAAAGCGCGCTCGTTTCCAGCCAGACCCGTAGCGATCGCTCCAGATGGAGCCGGGAATATCCAGCACCGCAAGGGCTACCATGATCAGGGCGACGATATTGCCCCACTGTTCCGGCGAGAGCGAGAACTCCTTAGAGATGACCGGGCCAAGGCGCAGGATCATCTCGCGATCGTAGGCGTTAAGCACCCAGATTAGCCAGCAAACCAGTAGCGAAACCCAGGAGAAGCGATGTATCAGCCGCTTTTTGCCACGTTGTTCGCCGGCAGGTGTGTGATTGATTGTTGTCATAGTCGTGTTTACTCCGCGGCGTCGCGACAGCATGATGCGCGCCGCCTGGTGTCAGGGTCAGAGTCAGTTCGCCGGGTATTATTGTTATCGCGGCGAGCCGGTGGTTCGTTTAGCCGGCGAAGCGCCGTTCCGCTACGCCGGTCACGCCCAGGTCGTAAATGGCGAACAGGCTGCCGCGCAGCTGATTATCTTCCGGGAAGCGCGGCAGGGGCGGCTGCGCCATGGAGGTGACGTACAGCACATCAAGGTTTTCGCCTCCGAACATCACGCTGGTCACTTTTTTCACCGGCATCTCAATGATGCGATCGACCTTGCCCTCCGGGGTATAGCGCACCAGCTTGCCCGCGTAGACCAGCGCGTTCCACAGATAGCCTTCGCTGTCCACGGTGGCGCCGTCCGCCGCGCCGCCTTCGCTGCGATCGACATGGCAAAAGACCCGTTCGCCGGAAAGATCGCCGGTCGCGGTGTTGTAGTCCCAGGCGCAGATTTCGCCCGTCCAGGTATCGGCAAAATAGAACGTCTCGCCGGAGGGGCTCCAGCAGGGGGCGTTAGAGACGATAATGTCTTTCTTCAGCACGTGCAGTGACAGATCGGGGTCCAGGCGATATAGCGCGCCGCTCGGTTCCTCTTCGCGCATATCCATTGACCCGAACAGAAAGCGTCCCTGACGATCGACTTTGCCGTCGTTGAGCCGGTTAAAGGGTCGGTCCGCTTCCGGATGGTGCAACAGCGTCAGCTCGCCGCTGGCGAAGTCGAGCAGATGAACTCCATTCTGCAGCGCCACCACCGCGCCTGCGCCGTTCTGGCGCAGGGCGAAAGAGCCAATTTTCTGTCGCACGTCCCAGCTCTTGATCGCGCCGCCCTGCGCGTTGCAGGCGAACAGGCGCCCGTCGAGGCTGTCCACCCACCAAAGACGCTGCTGTTCGACATCCCAGACCGGGCTTTCGCCGAGTCGGGTTTTTAAATCCAGTAACACTTCAATGCGCATAATGGCCTCCTGATTACACTTTTTCGCCGTGGGCCTGTTTCGCCGATACGACGGAGCCTGGGGATGAGGAACTTTTGAGAAACAGGGACACCAGCGCGCCGATAATCAGTAGCGCGACAGCGAACCATAAGCCGGACGTTGCCGCACCGGTGCGGTCCTCAAACGCGCCGAGAATAAACGGCCCGAGAAAGCCCCCGCACAGCCCGAGGCAGTTGAGCAGGCCGAAGCTGCCCGCCAGCATATGCCCGCTCATGATGGACGGGAGCCAGTTAAAGATGATGGATTGCATAGCGAAGAACATGAAAGCGGCCAGCGAGAAGCCAAGCAGCGCCATACCGTGGCCGGCAATGGCGCCAATCGCCATGCCGGTTGCCATGACCAGATATCCGGCCATCAGCATGCTGCGGGAACGCTGTTCCGTGCGGGCGAATCGCGGCAGCAGGATCCCACCCGCGGCGGCGGCAATCCACGGGATGGCGGTCAGCAGACCAATCTGCAGCGGAGTAAGCTGGCCCCAGCTACCGATGATCCCCGGCAGGAAATAACTCAGGCCGTAAACCGAAAACTGGTGGGTAAAGTAAATCAGCACCAGCAACAAAAACACTCGGGTGGACAGCGCGGTTTTCAGGGAGAAACGGCTCGGCGTATGGCGCGTTTCCTCGGCTTCTTTCGCCAGTACCGCGTTAATGGCTTGCACATCGTCGCTGTCCAGCCAGCGGGCGTCGGCTGGTTTATCCGGCAGTCTGCGCCAGACGACGAACGCCAGCGCTATCGCAGGCAGCCCTTCGATAAAGAACATCCACTGCCAGCCGTGCCAGCCGGACATGCCATCAAGGCTTAATAACAATCCGCCCAGCGGCGCGCCGATAATATTGGCCAGACAGACCCCCAGCAGGAACAGGCCGGTGGCTTTTGCGCGCTCTTCGCGGCCAAACCAGAGGGTGAGGTAGTAAATAATGCCCGGATAGAGTCCCGCTTCGGCGGCGCCGAGCAGAAGGCGCATCACGTAAAAGGACGTAGGCCCGGTGACAAACGCCATACCGCAGGAGAGGATGCCCCAGGTAATCATGATGCGAGCTATCCAGCGCCGTGCGCCAATCCGGGTGAGAAACAGGTTACTGGGGATCTCCAGCACTGCGTAGGTGAGAAAAAACAACCCGGCCCCGAGGCCGAATGCGGTTGCGGAAAGGCCGATATCCACCGACATGGTCGCTTTCGCCATGCCAATATTTGTACGATCAATAAAGCTGATGATGTACGCCACGATAAGCAGCGGCATCAAATGGCGGTAGATTTTTTTATGGGTGCGTTGCAGCTGCGTCCCGTTTACCGCCTTTTCATTTATTGCGGACATGGTTATTATTTCCCCGTATTCGTGGTCAGAAGCCTTGCCGGGATCGAGACGATCCCGTTCGTCAGCTCACAGGTTGTCGCCGGGTGCTGACCCGAACGACGCCCGGCCCGAAGCCCCACTTCGGGCCGTCTTTTGCTAAGCGCCTTCGCGCTCGAACAGCATAGAAATCCCCTGGCCGCCGCCGATGCACATGGTGACCAGACCAGTGCGTGCGCCGCTGCGCGCCATTTCATACATCAGTTTGACCGGCAGAATCGCACCGCTGGCGCCTACCGGGTGGCCGAGGGCGATCGCGCCGCCGTTGACGTTAACGCGGGCCGGGTCGAGACGCAGATCGTTCATCACCGCCAGCGCCTGAGCGGCGAAGGCCTCGTTGAGTTCAATTAAATCAATGGACTGCACATCTATATTGAGACGGTCCATCAGGCGTCGGGTAGCGGGAGAGGGACCAAACCCCATAATCTCCGCCCCGCAGCCGGCGACCGCCCAGCCGCGAATGCGCATGCGCGGGGTTAAGCCGCGTTTTTCCGCCTGCTGGCGGGTCATCATCACCAGCGCCGCCGCGCCGTCGTTAATGCCCGATGAGTTGGCCGCCGTCACCACGCCGTCGGCTTTAAACGCCGGACGCAGCGTGGCGAGCTTTTCACGCGGGGTGTCGCGCGGGTGTTCATCGGTCGCAAACAGGCGGGTCGCTTTTTTGCCGTCCGGCACCTCAAGGGCCAGGATCTGCTCGCGAAAGCGACCCTCCGCGATCGCCTTCAGCGCCTTCTGCTGGCTCGACCAGGCGAAATCGTCCATCGCTTCGCGGGTAATACCGAAGCGTTGCGCGACGTTTTCCGCGGTGATGCCGTTGTGATAAGGGCCTTCCGGCCAGGTGAGAATGGAGATCAGGCCATCTTCCAGCTCGCCGTGGCCCATGCGATAGCCATCGCGCGCTTTACGCAGGTAGTAGGGCAGCTGGGTCATATTTTCAGTGCCGCAGACGACGACCACCTCGGCCTGGCCGCTTTGCAGCTGCATCATGCCGTCCGCCAGGGCCTGAAGTCCGGAGCCGCACTGGCGGTTAACGGAATAGGCGGTGCTCTCCTGCGGGATCCCCGCGCGCAGCTGACAGATGCGGGCGATAAAACCGCTTTCGGCGATTTGCCCGACGTTGCCGACGATCGTTTCGTCGATATCCTGCGGCGCAATCCCGGCGCGGGCGATCGCTTCGCGAATGACGGCGGCCCCAAGGTCATGCTGATGGGTATGTTTAAGACTGCCGTTAAACGTGCCAATAGCGGTACGGACGCCGCTGACAATCACAATATCATTAGCCTGGGTCATTGTTTTTCTCCTTACAGCACCATGCCGCCGCCGACGTTAATCACTTCACCATTGATATAGCGCGCGCCATCGGACGCCAGAAACGCCACACACTCGCCGACGTCTTTCGCCTCGCCGGCGTAACCCGCGGGAATTTTGCTGATCATGATTTGCCAGACGTTTTCCGGTACGCCGCGCGTCATGTCGGTATCGATAAAGCCCGGGCAGATGGCATTCACCGTGACACCTTTTTTCGCCAGTTCGCGGCAGGCGGTTTTGGTCATTCCCACCACGCCGGCTTTTGACGCCGAATAGTTGGTTTGCCCGACGTTGCCAAGCCAGCTGGCGGAAGCGATATTGATAATGCGGCCCGCACCGCGCTCGCGCATGCGGATAGCGGCCTGCTGCATACAGAGGAAAGTGCCTTTCAGATTAACGTCGATAACCGTGTCCCAGTCCGCTTCCGTTAATTTGTGCAGCATGGCGTCGCGGTTGATTCCGGCGTTATTCACCAGAATGTCTACCGGGCCAAACGCCTCTTCGGCCTGGGAAAACAGGGCTTCGACCTGCGTTTTTTCAGCGATATTGCAGCTGATAAACAGCGCCTGTGCGCCCGATTCGCGCAGGGAAGCGGCGGCGGCTTCGCCGTGTGCATCACGATCGGCGATAATCACTCGCGCGCCTTCCCGCGCAAGCACCTGGGCAATGCCAAAGCCGATACCGCGTGCGGCGCCGGTGACAATGGCGGTTTTACTGGCAAGTTTCATAGCAACGTTCCTTATGAGTCAGAGGATGAATTCCGGGACAGATGTTCCGCGAGACCGCAGGGCGGCGGGGCGAACAATCGGCTGTCCATAACCTGAAGATCCGCGGCGATCGCCGGATGAAAATCCATATGCGCCAGGATGTCGCGCTCAAGATCGATGCCGGGGGCGATTTCCGTCAGCACCGGTCCTTCCGGGCGCAGTTCGAAAACCGCCCGTTCGGTGACGTAATGCATGGTTTGTCCTTTGGCGCGGGCCAGTTCGCCGTTGTAAGAAATCTGGTTTACCCCGGCGACGAATTTACGCACTTCGCCTTCGCGGCGGATATGCAGCGCCCCGTGTTCACAGGCGATCTCCAGCCCCTTGGCGGTAAAAGAGGAGCAGAACACGACGTGGCGGGCATTCTGGGTGATATCGATAAAACCGCCCGCGCCGGGGCAGGATGCGCCGAGCCGTGTGGCATTGACGTGCCCGTGCGGGTCCATCTCGCCGGCGCCCATAAAGGTGATGTCGACCCCTGCGCCGTTGTAGTAGAGCATTTGATCCTGGTGGCTAATCATCGCGCTCAGATTACGGCCGATACCAAAATCCACGCCACCCGCCTGCTGCCCACCGTAGATCCCTGACTCGACGGTGATGGTGACCTGCTCGCCGAGCTGTTCCTCGTGAATGATGGCGCCAATCACGTCATTGGGAATACCGGTGCCGAGATTGATGACGCAGCCGGGGGTCAGATAGCGGCAGGCAATCCGCCCGATAAGCTTGCGCAGGTCCAGCGGCAGCGGCGCATTTTGCGCGGCGGGCAGCTGGATATCGCCGCACAGCGCTGGGTCGAAGGCCCAGCTTGAAGTCTGGCGGTGATCCGTCTGCGGCTCTTCGCATACCACAATGGCGTCGATCAGGTTGCCGGGAACGGTGATGCTTTTCGGATGCAGCGAGCCTTTCGCTACGCGATATTTCACCTGCGCCAGCACCTTCGCCCCGTAGCGTCTGGCGGCGAGAACGGCGTGCAGGACTTCCAGCTTCATCACCTCTTCATCGGTCGTGAGGTTGCCGTCTTCATCAGCATGGGTGCCGCGCACAATGACCACGTCCAGAGGAAGAGCCGGATAAAACAGATATTCGTCGCCGCGAAACGTGACGTGCTCGATCAGATTGGGTCGTTCGCGGGTGCGGGCGTTCATCCTTCCGCCCTCTATGCGCGGATCGACAAAGGTACCGAGACCGACGGGAGAAAGCCGCCCCGGCAGTCCGGCGGCCATCGCGCTATAGAGATGAACGATCTGCCCCTGCGGCAGGCACCAGGCTTCCACTTCGTTGTTGTTGATCATCGCCATCCAGCGCGGCGCCAGGCCCCAGTGCGAACCGATAAGGCGGGTCACCATACCCGGATGGGCAAAGTGCTGGATACCGCGCTGGCGATCGCTTTGCCCCGCGGCATGCAGTAGCGTCAGGTCACGCGGTTCGCCCGCGGTCAGAAAGCGCGCTTCGATGGCGCTTAAAATGGACTCCGCCGCGCCGATAAGCGTCATCCCGACGGTGCAGACGGTGTCGCCGCTGGCGACCCACCGCGCCGCCTCATGGGCGTCGATAAATTTGCTGCTCACTTTTTATCCTCCGTTGATAGCGTGATGATGGATTCTGCGAGACGCGTTTTGAGCTGCTGTTTGCTCACTTTGCCGTTGTGGGTACGCGGTAAAGCACGGGTGAAAATAATGCGCGCCGGTAGCTTAAAACGGGCGATTTTGACCTTCAGCCAGTCGAGGATCTCTTCGCTGGTCAGGTGATGCTGGCCATCCGGCACGATAAACGCCACGGGCTCTTCGCCGTAGACCGGGCTGGGGGTCGGGATGACGGCAACTTCCCGTACTCCCCGATAGGTAGAGAGAATGTTTTCCAGCTCCAGTGAGTAAATTTTCTCGCCGCCGCGATTGATCATGTCCTTGCTGCGGTCTTTGATGTACAGCCAGCCTTCGTCGTCGAGATAGCCCAGATCGCCGGTACAAAACCAGCCCTGCGCATCGCAGCTCGGGCGTCGCTCGCTGTGCTGCCAGTATTCGCGGATCACCACATCGCCTTTTAGCCAGATATGGCCGATTTGTCCGGCGGGGAGGGGCTGCTGGCGATCGTTGCGGATGGTAATGGCGAGACCCGGGATCGCCTGACCTGAACTGCCGCATTTATCGCTGCCCCAGACGTCGCCCGGAAAAATCGTCGCAGGCGAGGTCGTTTCGGTGAGGCCGTAGATTGGCTGAATCGCGGTATGCGGGAACAGGGTTTTTAACTCCTTGATCAGTCCATCGCTCAGGTGGCCAGCGCCGCAGGCAATCGTGCGCAATGCCGGAAAATCGCTGGGATGGTTGACGCTCTGCTCACGCGCAGCCTGGCAAAGAAGGATAAAAATGGTGGGCGAGCCGTGCAGAAAGGTAATGTTCTGCTCGCGCAGGGTGGTGATCACCTGCGGGGCATTGAACCGATGCTGCAGCCAGATGCTCGCGCCGAGGCTAATAAACAGCGCCAGCAGCGCCGACAGGCCGGTGATGTGATAGATAGGCACCGCCAGGATGGTGCTATCCGCGGCGGTGAGATTCAGTTTTTGCGTATAGGCGTCAATCGCGCAGAGCAGGTTATTGTGGGTGATAATCGCCCCTTTAGGCTCTCCGGTGGTGCCGGAGGTGAACATCATCACCGCCGTATCGTCGCGGTTAACCGGGACCGGCGGGCGGGTCAGCGGTTCGGGAAGGCAGAGCGCCTGCCATTCGCTGAGTGAAACCGCACGCGCGTCAGGGGTGTTTTTCAGCCAGTCCTGTACGGTCGCATCGAACAGGACAACCCGGGGAGCGATATGGCCTACCAGCGCCTCGCTTTCGGCCTGCTTAAGCTTGGTGCTGAACGGCACCACTTCGATGCCCAAACCCAGCGCGGCAAAAAGGACTTCGCAAAAAGCGGAGTGATTGCCCCAGGCCAGCAGAATACGGTCGCCTTTGCGCAGCGACCAGCCGCGATCAAGCTGCGCCATCGCCCGCTGTACCCGCAGATGAAAATCGCGGTACAGATAGCGCCGATCCTCAAACGCCAGCGCCAGGGCATCCGGGCTGCGGGCGGCGCTGTGGCTCAGGGCCTGGTACAGATTCTGGAAGTCGGCGGAGGTGCTGTTCATGTGTCTCTCCTGATATCGCGTATTGAGTAGGAGTAGTCTGGGGAAATTCAGGAGAGGAAATTGCCGAATGGCTCACAATAGAAAATCAACAAAACAGAAGCAATTTTGTAACATTGCACAATGGGCAGGAGAGACCGGGTGGGGGAGAGATATCTGCGAATCAAACCGACGTGAATAATGCCAGAGGACGCTATCTTTTAGACCCGTATTAACCGGGCCTAAAAGAGTGAAGGGGTCAGCCCTGCCGCTTAGCGTTTACAGGCATCGAACTCGAGCCGTTCGCCATCGGGGCCGCGAATAAGCAGGAAGCGCACGTTGTCTTCTTCTATCGGCCCTTCATCGAGCGGATAACCGAGCGCCGCCAGCCGCTGCTGCACCGCATCCAGGTCGCTGACTTCCAGCGCCAGATGATCGATACCGCAGCGAGGGGCGTCAAAGGGCGTTCCAGCGGGAAGCTGATACAGCTCGAGGACGGCGCCCGCTATTTCCAGGAACGCAACTTCAATAGTGCCCTGTGGCGATGGCTTGCTAAACCGCTGCTGGCGCTGAAAGCCCAGCGGTTCATAGAAGGCAAGCGAACGCGTTAAGTCACTGACCTGATAGCCAATATGAGCAATCGTGTTGATAAGTTCGCGCATGTTATACCCCCTTACGCACGCACCAGAAGCCGTAGAAAGCGACATACACAAAGCACAGGAGCGGAGCGATAAAGGCGATTTGCATATTGCCGCCGTTCATATCCGAGATAATGCCCATCACCAGCGGAATTACGGCCCCGCCGATAATCGACATCACCACGATCGAGCCTGCGGTCTGGGTATCTTTCCCCATCCCTTTGATCACCAGACCAAAGTTCGTCGGCCAGCATGGCGCCATACAGAAGCTGACCAGAATGAGCGCATAGACCGCCAGCATTGAACCGCTGAAAACGGCAATCAGTAACAGGGCGGTGGCGGCCAGGGCAAACGTTCCGAGCAGCATCGCCGGATTCAGACGGTTCATCAACCAGGTGGCCACGGTTTTTCCCACGGCGTAAATCACCAGAGAAGCCAGCAGCCAGTAAGTCGCGGAGTGCTCGCTGGTGCCTTGCTGCACGAGCTGCACAAAGCGAATCGTGAAGCTCCATACGCCAACCTGGGCGCCGACGTACAAAAACTGCGACAGGATCCCGAGGCGAAAGCGCGGGATAGCAAACAGGCGTTTCAGCGTTGGCCCCATGCTTTCCGTCGGGAGTTGTTGCTGTTGAGCGGGCGCGCCCTTGCACGACGGGAATTTAATAAACACGAACACCAGCGCCAGCACCACCAGTACGGAGCCGATAATCAGATAGGGCCCGACCACCTGACCAACCATCTGATGGCGTGCAACGTCTGCAGCGGCGGCGGGCATCGCCAGCAGTTGTTCATGACTCGGATCGTTTTCGCCAAAGACCATCAGCTGGCCAATTAATACGCCGGAGATCACGCCCAGCGAGTTGAAGATCTGCGAAAAGTTAATACGCTGGGTGGAGGATTGAATCGGACCCAGCAGGCTGGAGTAGGTGTTTGCCGACGTTTCCAGAAAAGAGAGTCCGCAGGCGATCACTCCGAGGCAGGCGAGGAACGCGCCGTAGGTCATGATCTGTGCGGCCGGAACGAACAGGAAGCAGCCGAGGGCGTACAGGCACAGCCCAATAATAATCGCCGCTTTATAGGAGAAACGCTTAATCAGCGCCGCCGCGGGCAGGGCGACAAAAAAGTAGCCGAGGAAAAAAATCGACTGCACCAGCGCTGTCTGGGTATCCGTTAAATCGAAGCCCTTTTTAAACTGGGCGATCAAAATATCATTCAGGTTGCCCGCCATCCCCCATAGCGCAAACAGGCAACAGACCAGTAAAAATTGCAGCCAGGGGGTATGGGGTAAATACGCACTGGTGTCCAGTTTTTCTTTTTGGACCGCTGCGTTATCGACCTTATCCGTGATTAGCGTACTCATTGAGCTATCCTCTTAATGTTTTTTATACAGTAGGGTTTATGCCATTTCATAATCAGCGGCGGCACGGAGAAGCCGTTCCTGTGCCTCCAGGTACTCAGGTAAAGATGAGGCGCCTTGCTTTTCGACACTGACGGCGGCATAGGCCGCCGCGAATCGGGCTGCGGCCTGTAGCGGTTCCCCGCAGGCCAGCCGCGCCGCCAGCGCGCCGTTGAAGGCATCGCCCGCACCGGTGGTGTCGCGGGGGTGAGAAGGAAAGCAGGGAATAGGGGATTTCACCCCATGCTCGCTCAGCAGGGCGCCGCTGGCGCCGAGAGTGATAATGACGTTGCGCGCGCCCTGAGCATGTAACACGTCGGCGGCCTCAGCCGCGGCCGTCAGACTGTCAACCCGGCGTCCGGTCATTAACCCGGCCTCCGTGGCGTTCGGTGTAAGTAAATCCACTTTGCTTAGAACGGCGTGCTCAACGGGCTGCCAGGGCGCGGGATTGAGTATTACCAAGGCCCCGGCTTGTTTGCCGGCGTCTATGACCTGTTCAATAGCAGAAAGATTGTTCTCCAGCTGAACCAGAACCACATCCGCGCAGCCGATAGCGGGAATGCAGCCGGCGATTTCATCATCGGTCACCGTCATATTCGCGCCGGGATCGACGGCAATCATGTTTTCGGCATCGTTACCGGCGACATAAATCAGAGCATTGCCGGTGGGGATCTCTTCGGCGACCAGCAGCGTCACAGCATTGAAGCCCACGCCTTTCAGATGACGGCGGGCAAAATGGCCGAAGGTGTCATTGCCAATCTTGCCGATATAGTGGACATTTGCTCCCGCTTTTAGCGCGGCGGTGGCCTGGTTCGCCCCTTTACCTCCGGCGCTGGTCATACTTCCGCAGGCCACTAAAGACTCACCTGGTACCGGAAAGCGATCCACCCTGGCGACCATGTCGAAATTGAATGAACCAAAAACACAGACTTTTCCTGACATCATTCGCTCCTCTATACCAGCTCGGGGGAGTGCAGCGCGGCGGACAGTTCGCGGGACATGGTTTCCCAGGCCAGCTCGAGCGGCATATCAGCGCGGAATAAACCGCTGCTGCCCATCACTAATATCTGTGCGCCGGCGCCCAGCAGCGCGCGGTAGGTGTTGCGGTTACAGGAGCCATCGACTTCCAGCAAGAAGCGGAGGCTGCCGGTCTCTTTGAGCTGATGAAGCTGCGTAATTTTGGCGAGCATTTCAGGAATAAACGGCTGACCGGCATAGCCTGGGTCGACGGTCATCACCGTCACCTTATCGAGCAGATGCAGATAGTGCTGGATGCTCTCAACCGGTGTGGCGGGATTGAGCACCATTCCCACCTCTTTCCCCGCCTGACGAAGCATATTGATAACCCGGAACGCTTCGCGGCAGATGGTCTCCGGATGCAGTGAGAAGGCGTCTGCGCCGGCGTCTAACAGCGCCGGTATAAACGAAGCGGGCGCTTCGACCATCAGATGGACATCGATAGGAAGCGAGGTGTAGGGACGGATCTGCGCCACAAAGCTGGCCGACAACGCCAGATTTTTGACATAGTGGCCGTCCATGATGTCGACATGCAGCCTGTCGGCTTTGCTGTTTAGAAAGCGCAGCTGTTCCGTCAGCTTCATCATGTCCATACACATCAGCGAGGGAGAAAGGTAATAACGCATAAGGCCTCATTTATTCCGGTGGTGGCTGAATTCAGGCAAAGTCTGGCCCTGCCGCGGTAAGCAGCGTTTCGACATTGCGCGTATTAACCGTCACGTCATGACGGCGTACTCAGGCTATTTGCAGGCTGACGTTATGCCAGGTCATCTCTTTTTCCAGCAGCGGATCGACAAACCTTTCAGTCACCAGACAGTCCAGCTCGCCCAGTCCGCCGATACGCGCGACGCCTGTTCGCCCCAGCTTGCTGCCGTCGACCAAAGCCACAGTCTGACGGGCGGCCAGCAGCATCTGTTTCAGCAGGGCGGCGTGGGCTTGCGTACCCGCATACAAGCCGCTATCGCGCTCCAGCCCCTGGCAGGAGAAAAAGAGCGTATCAATGGCATATTCGCGTAGCGTTCGTGAGGCGGTTTCCCCGAAGAACGACTCTTCGGTCGGGGAGAAATCGCCCCCCAGCCCGACGAGATGCAACGAGCGTCGGCTCATCAGAGTTTGTAAGATGCGAATGGAGGGCGTAATCACCGTCAACGCCATCTCCGGCATCTGCCGGGCCAAAAACCAGCTGGTGCTACTCCCGTCCAGGACAATGGTCTGTCCCGGTTGGAGAAACTGCAGTGCTTTACGGGCCACGCGCATTTTGCCTTCGCTGTGCAGCAGCGTTCTGTGCTGAAAGCTTCCCTGGCTATCTTCAACTGGCAGGGCGGATGCCGCCGCCCGGGTCGCCGGCAGCGGATTTTCCGCCGCCAGCGCTCCACCGTGGCTTCGGGTTAAGATCCCTTTGCGTTCCAGCTCGCTCAGATCGCGGCGAATCGTTTCCCTGGAGACCCGAGTCGCTTGCGCAATCTCATTCACCCGCATGACGCCGTGTTGGCCCAGCAGTTCAACAATCAAACGATGACGTTCCAGCGGCAACATAGCTCTCTCCTGAAGTACATAATCAGATTACCTTTCCCTTGCGCAGAGCGTTGAGACCTCGGGAATGTCCCACGAAGGCAAGCTATCCGCAGCCGAACACTGTGATAGCGCACGCATTTCGCTTCACTTCCGTCAGCGGTTTGCGCTATTTCGCCCGTGATTCAGGCATAAACAAAAACAAACAAAAATAAATGCAAGATTGCTTTTGCGCCCATTTATGCCCGATTACGCCTGCTCTGCAAGGTTAACGCTTATTTCCTGCTGCTAATTAAAAACAAATGAAAATAAAAAAATGCTAATTTGATCACGTTATTTTCATTTGATGCGTTTTTAAATGGATTTAAGCCAAATATCAGCATTAAATGAAAGTAATTAAAAACAAAGGACAGGATAAGACCATGAATGAAACAACCCGTCGTTTTGCACGTTTAGTTGATCTGAGCGCAGTTCAGGCCACCAGTACCGAAGCGGATGTTCGCGCCTGCGCCGAGCTGGCTGCCAGATACAACATTATTTCCGTCCACGTACTGCCTTGCTGGACGCGCTTTCTCAGTACGTTGCTGCCGCAGCAGGGTACGGGAGAGGTGATGATTGGCGGTCCGGTCGGCTTTCCCGGCGGTGGGCATACCACCGATACCAAGGTTCAGGAAGTGCGGCAGCTGATTGCCGACGGCGCTCGGGAAGTGGATATGGTCGTGAATATCGGCAAAGTGCTCTCCGGCGATTATGACTATGTGCGCGAAGATTTGCGCCGCGTGGTGGAAGCCGCCGCCCCGGTACCGGCCAAAGTGATCCTTGAAACGCACTATCTTAATGAGGAGCAGATTCGTCACGTGTGCGAAATTGCCGTAGAGGTGGGGATGAAGTGGGTCAAAACCTCTACCGGCTGGGCGCCCACCGGCGCCACGGTGGAAAAAGTCAGGATCATCGCCGACCAGCTTAAAGGCCGAATCGATATCAAAGGCGCCGGGGGCATTCGCGATCTGGCCACGGTGCGTGCGCTGTACCAGCTTGGCGTGCGCCGCTTTGGCATGAGCCATGGCGCGGTAACCAAGGTGCTGGCTGAACTGGAGCAGCACCCGGAACGTTTTCCCGAGCTGAACGCCGATTAAACTGAGAGACCGCGGGCCTGGTGGCCCGCCTTAAGACGTCACCGGAGTTAGTGATGAAAGATAAAATACTCACGATTGATGTTGGCACTGGCAGTACCCGCGCCGCTATTGTGCGCATTGACGGCGCGATGATCGGCTTTGCGCAAAGAGAGTATGAGCAAACCACGCCGCGTGCAGGTTGGTCAGAACAGGCCCCGTCTTTATGGTGGCAGGCCGCCTGCGACTGTATACGCGAGGTGCTTTACCGCTATCCTGAAACGGCAGCGCAAATTGCGGTTATTGGTGCTTGCGGACAGATGCATGGCACCGTCCTTCTGGACGACCGTGGCGAGCTGGTGGAGGATAGGGCGTTGCTGTGGAATGATAAGCGCAGCCAGCCGCAGGTGGACGCCTTTAACGCGCGCGAAGGTTGGGAAAAGTGGCTGGCGCATTTGAATAATCCGCCTGCGGCAGCATGGCCCGCTTTCAAGTTAGCCTGGTGGCGCGAAAATCATCCGGATCGCTGGTCGCAGCTCGCCAAAGTATTAATGCCGAAGGACTATATTAATTTCATGCTGACCGGTGCCATGGCGACCGATTATAGCGAAGCGTCGTGCTATTTCCTGATGGACAGCGAAACCCGTAGCTGGTCTTCGCAAGCCTGCGAAACGTTTGGTCTGCGGGTCGATCAGCTCCCGGAGCTTAAACTTTCCAGCGACATAATCGGCCAGGTGACGCAGCGCGCAGCCGACCTGACGGGCCTGCCGGCGGGTATCCCGGTGGTTGCCGGGACGTCGGATATGGCGGCCTCTCTGCTGGGCTCGGGTGTGTATGAACCGGGGATGGCGTCTGATTCAACCGGCACGTCGACGCTGATGACGGTGGTGTCGCCGCGTCCGTTACACCATCCGCTGGTTAATAATCTACATCTTGCCAACGCGGCCTGGGGCGGATTTACGATCCTCGACGCCGGCGGCGATGCCGTTCGCTGGGCGCGGCTGGCACTTGCCGATAACCAGATTACGCATCCACAGCTTTTACAGGAAGCGGCGGCGGTGCCGGCGGGGGCAGAAGGGCTGCTGTTTCTTCCCTATCTGACGGGAGAACGTCTGGCCGAACACACGAACTCGCGGGCACAGTTTTTTGGCCTGCAGCGCAAGCATCGCCGCGGTCATTTATTCCGCGCAGTTCTGGAAGGGGTGGCCTTTGCATCCTGGCGCAATCTTCGGCAGCTGCAGAAGTGCGGGCAGTATCCGCAACAAATGATCGCTTCCGGCGGCGGCGCGCGCAGCTCGCTGTGGCTTGAAATCAAAGCCGCAGCGTACAATCTGCCGATATTATCTACGCGTAATCAGGAGAATGGCGTCACCGGATGCGGTATTATCGCCGGGGTTGGCGTAGGGTTGTACGCCGATTTTGCCAGCGGCGTGCGGCAAACGGTGCAGTTCGACAAACTGATCTCACCGGATCCCCGTCTGCGGGATTATTACCACGCCTGCTGCGAGCTTTTTGATACGCTGTACCGGCAATCCGCTGCCTTATACGACAGGCTGGATGCGCTCAGCGTAGGACCCGACTGATACGCAAAGGTAAGCCAGCGCCGCTACGCGCGTAACGAGCTGTAAAAAAGAGAGAGGCAGAATGTTTGCAGAAGAAAGACAGGAGAAGTTACTCGGTATTCTCAGGGAAAAACGCAAAGTTGCTGTTTCTGAGATGTGTGACGTCTTTAATGTATCTGGCGCTACCATTCGTGCCGATCTCCGCCAGCTGGAAGAGGAAGGGTTGCTGACCCGAACGCATGGCGGAGCCGTTCTTCGTACCCGAGCGAGCTTCGAACAAGCATCGGACGCCCGCGAAATTGTCAATCTCAGCGCGAAAGAACGGATCGGCCAGCGCGCGGCGGCGCTGGTTGAGGATGGCGATATAATCGTGCTGGATACCGGTACCACGACGCTGCATATCGCGCGCAATATTCGTGACAGACAGAACGTCACGGTGGTTACCAATGATTACCAAATCGCCCGGGAGCTTGAGGCCAGTCCCTCGATTCAAACGATTCTGCTCGGGGGGATCGTTAAGAAGGGATACCACTGCGTGGTGGCGATCAACGGACGTTCCATTCTCGACACGCTAAACGTCGATAAAGCATTTATGGGCACCAATTCGCTGTCGCTGAAACACGGCGCCTGCGTGGCCGATATCATGCTGGCAGAAACGAAACGAGGCATGGTGGAACACGCCAGTCAGGTGATTATTGTCTGCGACTACAGCAAGCTGAATAACACCTCGCTTGCCCAATTTACCGCCGCAGATCGAATTGACACGGTGGTGGTGGATCGTCTGCCTGATGATGTTCAGGCGTATCGTAATGCCGGCATTCAGGTGATCTCGCTGGATGAAGAGGAGTATCTTTAGCGCGCTGCTGTGACGTTGTCACTAACCAGCGCGTCGTAAAATCCCGTCCATCAGGGCGGGGTAAAGTTTTGGGTATTAGACTCACGTGCCGGGGGGATATCGAAGACCAGGCATGGTACAGGCGGTCCAGAATTGATTAAAGCTTACCCGCTGACTTTCTCAGTTCAGTAATATCCCTCTTGGGCGATTCCCCGAACATCCGCGTATATTCCCGGCTGAAATGGGACAGGCTTTCGTAACCGACCGCATAGGCTGCTGTGGTGACATCGTAATGTTCATTCAGCATCAGTCGCCTGGCTTCATTGAGGCGCAGCCATTTCTGATACCGTAGCGGGCTCATCCCCGCAAGCTGCCTGAAATGGTGGTGGAAAGAGGGCGTGCTCATTTGCACCCGACTTGCCAGTTCCTCGACGCGTAAAGGTGATGCAATATTGGTCTTTAACCAGTCGATAGCTTTACCGATACGGTAGCCATGGCCGTCGACTGCTGCAATCTGTCTGAGATGATCGGACTGATCGCTCATCAAAAGCCGGTAGTGTATCTCTCTTTGGATCAGCGGCCCGAGAACAGGAATGGCTTCAGGTTCGTCAAGCAAAGAAAGCAGACGGCAGAAAGGCTCCAGCAAAGCATCGGTAATAGTACCTATCCCGACACTCGTTCCCGCGTCTCGTTTTTTGACCGGCGGCAGGCTTCCCTGGGCAATTAATTCCATTAGCACGCGCTGGTCAAGCTTATAGGCTACGCCGACGCAGGGCTGGGATGTCGAAGCCTGCAATATTTCCGAACTGGCCGGCAGGTCAAGAGAGGTAATCAGGAATTTTTCCGCATTATATTCATAAGGTTCACCCCCAACCCACATGATCTTCGCGCCATCGGCCACCAGAACGATACTGGGAGGGACCAGGCAGCTTACCGGGGGAGCGGGTTCGTTTCGGCGAAACAATTCGAGCCCTTCTACGGCGGTAGGGAAATCGCCGGTGCCGGGTGTGCGCTGTGCAATATCCCTCGATAGCTCACCCAGCAGTATTTCAACCGATTTGTCAGGAATCATTCTGTAATGCCCCACACTTTTGACCTCTTTTGAGGTTATCAACTTAGCAGCTATGAAAACTGAAATACACGCTTTGAGATTAGGTTCAGAGGATCAGGCAAATAATGCAGAGTATTTTAATAACACCTTTTATTAAAGACATTCAAAATAATAACTCTGAAATGAGGCAGTGTCCTGAAATCAGGGTTCACCGCGAGCAAATTTAACCCGTTCAGGTTTAAGCCATTTTTTAACTGCCACGACGGCATCGCTGCGCTTGAGAAGTGGTTTGAAGAAATTGGTACGCCAACACGTCTTGAACAGCTGAACATCAAGGAAGCAGATCTGCCCGCTATCGTTGAGAACGTCCAGATCAATGTCAAAGCGTTTGGTATCGCCAGTGATTACCGGCCGAAAGTTGTAACTGAAATACTCATGCATGTTGTCTGAAATAGGTCCCTCAATATCCAATGAAAGGTTTTAATATCATGACGCTAATATCTTCGACGCGCTTTTTTAATGGCGCACTCCTTGCCGGGGCGATGGCTCTGATTTCAACAGAAGTTGCGGTGGCCCAGCCTGCACCAGGCACAGCAGATTCTTCAGGCCGTCTGGTTCAGACGTGGGATAAAACTTTCCCAAGGAGCGAAAAAGTGGATCATCAAAAAGTTACTTTTAAAAACCGTTACGGCATTACGCTGGCCGCAGATGTGTATCTTCCAAAAGATCGCGGGAACAAGAAGCTTGCTGCGCTTGTTATTTCCGGGCCTTTTGGCGCGGTAAAAGAGCAGGCCTCGGGTCTCTATGCTCAGACTTTAGCAGAGCGCGGATTCGTGACGCTGGCATTTGATCCGTCTTATACCGGTGAAAGCAGTGGTGAACCCCGCAATATTGCTTCACCCGATATCAATACCGAAGACTTTATGGCTGCAGTCGATTTTATGGGACTACAACCTTATGTGGATCGTGAACGTATCGGTGTCATCGGTATCTGCGGCATGGGGGGGATTGCCCTGAACGCTGTTGCCGTGGATAAGCGCGTAAAAGCGGTCGTTGCCAGCACCATGTATGATATGAGCCGCGTAATGTCAAAAGGCTACAATGACAGCGTAATACCGGAGCAACGCGAGCAGGCGCTGGAGAAGATGAGTCTTCAACGCTGGGAAGATGCAGCAAACGGCAAACCGGCATACCAGCCAGCCTATAATAAACTGAAGGGCGGTGAAGCACAGTTCCTCGTGGACTATGCGGACTACTACATGACTAAACGCGGCTATCATCCCCGAGCCGTCAACTCTGGCAATTCATGGTCCGTGACAACGCCGATGGCCTTTATGAATTTCCCGCTCATGACCTATATTAAGGAAATTTCTCCGCGCCCGATCCTGTTCATCCATGGTGAAAAGGCGCATTCGCTTTACTTCTCCAAAACGGCTTATGAAGCGGCAAATCAGCCAAAAGAGCTGCTGATTGTAAAAAATGCTACCCATGTTGATTTATATGATCGTATGGACAAGATCCCGTTCGATAACATCACTGCATTTTTCAACAAAAATCTTAATAAATAAGCCATAGCACCGTCCGGTGTTTTCAGATGCAGTGTCTGTGGGACAAACGACAGATACTGCTCTCTTAGCATGGGGTGTTGGGTATTCTATTGTTACTGATAAAGCTGGCACTAATTCCTGATGCGATATTAATTTCCGAATATTATCGAGTTAATCCTGCGACAGAAAAAAGCAACCGCATATGAAAGAGGAGAGGTATATGTACTGGAACCCTGAAGTATTAACAAGAATAGATGCGGCCGACGACCTGAAAATCGCACCGTATCATCCCGATATGAATACGACCGGTACGCCGACATGGATATGGGAAGTGAAGGTGGACAACCGACTTTTCGTCCGAGCCTATAGTGGTATCCGTTCAAAATGGTATCAGGCTGCATTGTCCCAGCAGGCAGGTAAGATACTGGCTATCGGACAGGAATTCGACGTACTGTTCGCAAAACCCTCGGACCCTGAGCTTGAAAGTAAAATTGATCAGGCTTACCTGAAAAAGTAGTCCGGCAGCAGCTATGTTTCCGCAATGACAGGGATACGCGCCAGGGCAGCCACGATTGAGATTCTACCTTCGTGATGTCCTGTCAAAGTGATGCTGCCTGTACTGTGAGGCAAAATCTACCTGTTTAACGTTCATCTCCCTGAAACTGAAGGCACGTATGAAACCACTCTTTCCGAGCCTTCAGGTTTTTACATCCTTTTGTTGACTTATTCTGTAAAAAGATTACTTTTCAGGACATGAAAAAGATACTTATTATTGTACCCGATGGCGGCATGCTGTTTGAATCCGCCGGTATTGCTGACATTCTGATGCAGGCCAACCGCCTGCACCCGGAAGGTGCCCGGGAAATCTGCTACCAGGTCAAGCTAGCGACAACTCAACCGCATCAGGTTATCCATGGTCAGTCAGGTTTAAATCTGCTGGCCGACCATCGTCTGCATGAGATTGACCCTCGCGAGCCCCTCGATACCATCATGATTACCGGCAGAGGTCAAAACCCGCAGGAGGGGATGGCGGTGGTTGACTGGTTGCGCCTTGCCGCTCCCCATGCCCGCCGCATAGTCTCCATTTGCGGCGGTGCGATGCTGCTGGCGCAAACCGGACTGCTGGACGGCAGACGGGCCACTACCCACTGGAAGCTGCTGGAAACCATGCAGGCGGAATTCCCGCAGATCCGCGTCGAGGGCGGGCCGCTCTATATTCAGGACGAACATATCTGGACCTCTGGCGGGGTCAGTTCCGGCTTTGATCTTACGCTGGCGCTGGTTGAAGAAGACTATGGCTTCAGCCTGGCGCGCGATATCGCCCAGGACTTCGTCATGTATCTGCGTCGCCCGGGAGGCCAGCTGCAGTTTAGCCGCTATAACCTTCAGCAGACCGCCACCCAAGGCCCGATTAACGATCTGCTGGCGTGGTTGCTCGAAAACCTCACCGCCGACCTCAGCGTAGATAAGCTGGCGGAAAAAGTCGCCATGAGTCCGCGAAATTTCACCCGCGTCTTTACCCGGGAAACCGGCGCTTCGCCAGCGCGGTACGTCGCGGAAGCCCGCCTGGCCGCCGCGCGGCAGCGTTTGGAGCAGACTCACGAGACGCTGGATCGTATCGCCGAGCAAACGGGATTTGGCAGCAGTATTAACCTGCGACGCTTGTTTGAGAAACAGCTTAACCTCACTCCAGGTGAATATCGTCAACGATTTCACTGTCGCAAAATGGCGTAAAGTGATCCTTTTTTGTCATTTACGCCATAACCCGTCCGTCCTACTCTGACTCCAGCGATAATCGATAAGGAGTTAATTATGGTAAAGGTCGGTATTAACGGTTTTGGCCGGATCGGACGCAATGTACTGCGCGCAGCACTGAATAATCCGGATATTCAAATTGTGGCAATCAACGATTTGACGGACAGCAAAACGCTGGCGCATCTGCTGAAATACGACTCGCTTCTCGGTAAGCTGGATGCAGAGGTCACCGCGGGTGAAGGGGGGCTTGTTGTTGATGGTAAACCCATTACCGTATTCAGTGAACGCAACCCGGCCAGTATTCCGTGGCGTCAGTGTGAAGTCGACATCGTTATTGAGGCTACAGGATTATTCACGGACCGTGAAAAGGCTGCTGTACATATCCACAGCGGTGGCGCCAAGCGCGTGATTATCTCTGCCCCGGGTAAAAACGATGATTTAACCATTGTGATGGGCGTTAATGAGAGCCTTTACTCCCCGGATAAACACTACGTGATCAGCAACGGAAGCTGCACCACCAATGGTCTTGCACCTGCTGCACAGGTCCTGCACCAGCATTTCGGTATTAAGCATGGTCTGATGAACACCACCCATGCCTACACCAACAGCCAGGCGCTGCACGATCAGCCGGAAAAAGATCTGCGCGGGGCTCGCGCCGCCGCATTGTCGATTGTGCCTTACTCCAGCGGCGCAGCGAAGGCTCTGGGTAAAGTTATTCCTGAGCTGGATGGGCGTTTAACGGGATACTCGCTACGCGTCCCTGTGCCAGTGGTGTCCACTGTTGACCTCACCGTCACGCTTGAGCGAGATGTGACGGTCGAAGAGGTGAACAATGCTTTTCGCGAAGCCGCCGCAGCGGGACCTCTGAAAGGGATCCTGGGTTATAGCGATGAACCGCTCGTCTCCAGCGATTACCAGGGAGACCCACGCTCGTCGATTATCGACGGTCTATCAACGCTGGTGATTGGCGGTAATATGGTCAAAATTCTGGCGTGGTACGACAATGAATGGGGATTCTCTAATCGTCTCGTTGATCTGGCATTGATGATGGCAAAGCGTGAAAGCTAATCCACTGTGTGTTGTATTCATCTGTAAAAGTATAAGCAGTTCAGCTGGATGAATAGTGGCTCGAGTATCATTCATAGATGAAACATAACAAATCTTTCTGACCGCGATATAAAAGCATAAATGCCCGGGAGAGCATTTATGCTTTTTCGGCGATGAACGGAATTGCGATATGTTGTAGTCAGGTGCTCCCTGGTGGTAGCTAATCACCAGATACAAGGGAAGGGGGAGGTGAGGCAGAGCCTGTCAACATGGAAGCCGGCTGCGTTGGGCTTCAGTACACCATTCAACTTCAGCTGGCGGTTCTGTTTATGGTCGCGATGGCACTCGCCATTTGAGTGCGGAAAACGAAGCTGGCATCTTTTTGATAATCACGTCTGTGGCTGATCAAGCCCGGTTGATACACACTGCAGGCGGCGCGCTATCAAATGAGCATTTCATCTGGCATCCCGTGACGCGTTCGGTCAGAAAATGCAACAGCAGTAAGATATGCCGGACAGTACAAGCAGCAGGTGTGGCTGAATGAATTTCCCTGGCTTTTACTGAAGGAGAACAGGCTGTAGTGGGCGAAGTGATTGTTAAAAGCCATGCTTGATTTATCACCTCGAACATTTTGCCTTATAGCGCAGCATTCACGTGCATGAAAGGAATGACGGTCATAGTGTTGATGTGGGAAGAGGCAGCTATCAAAGATGACGTTATTGAGTACGACATTGCATTTAACATAATCTTTATTATGCGCACCTGTATTGTAGGGGCTCAATAGTAATGTCCGCCTGTGGCTCAATTCAGATGTCCGCGTTATGGTAAGCTTCACTGGTCCGTTTAAACTACCGGGAGGCATATCATGAGCGCAGAAAGCTCAGGAGTGTTTACTTTGAAAGAGATCAACCGGGTTAAGATTATACAGGACGTCATCGAACGCCGCATCACAACGCGTCGTGCGGCCGAGCACCTTGGTATCAGCGACAGACAATGCCGCCGTCTTCTTGCTCGTTACCGTGAAGGCGGTCCGCTTGGTATGGCCAGCAGACGATGTGGCATGCGTGGTAACCGTCAGTTGCCTCCCGGGCTCGCAGACGAGGCTCTGGAACTGATCAAGACGCGTTATGCTGATTTCGGTCCAACTCTCGCGCGTGAAAAGCTCGAAGAGCTCCACGGACTGTTTCTTGGCAAAGAAACAGTCCGGCGCATCATGGTCCGGGCTGGTTTATGGATCCCCCGTAAACAACGCGCCGCAAGGATCCCTCAACCACGGTACCGGCGTCCTTGCACTGGTGAACTGATACAGATTGACGGCTGTGATCATGACTGGTTTGAAGGCCGTGGCCCGGCCTGCACAGCGCTGGTCTACGTTGATGATGCAACCAGCAAACTGATGGAACTGTTGTTTGTTAAATCGGAGTCCACGTTTTCTTACTTTGAAGCCACGCGGCGCTATATTGATAAGCATGGTAAACCGCTGGCACTGTACAGCGATAAAGCTGGTGTTTTTCGTGTTAACAATAAACACGCCACAGGCGGAGACGGACATACTCAGTTTGGGCGAGCCATGCATGAACTGAACATCCAGACTATCTGTGCAGAAACCAGCCCCGCCAAAGGGCGTGTAGAACGTGCTCACCTGACTTTACAGGATCGTCTGGTAAAAGAACTGCGGTTACAGGGCATTTGCTCAATGGAGGCTGCAAATGACTTCGCTGAGGCCTATATGGCTGACTATAACCGCCGTTTTGGCAAAGTACCGCGACATGATTTTGACGTACACCGTGCTGTAGAACATGATGAAGACTTGGAGCTTATTTTCACTGTTCGTGAAAAACGTAAAGTCTCAAAATCGTTGACGATACAATATGATAAAATGTTGTACCTGATTGAAGACAGCGAGCTGAGTCGCCGTGCAATAGGTAAATATATCGATGTGTATCACTATCCTGATGGCAGAAAAGAGCTGCGCCTGAACGGTACGTTACTTCCCTACTCTACTTACGACCGACTGTCAGAAATCGACCAGGGCGCGATTGTCGATAACAAGCGTCTTGGCCGAACCCTGGAGTTTATCAGTCTGGTGCAGAGCAAGCGGGATAACACGCGCTCTCAGTCAATTCCCGCTGGTGATGGCCCTTCCCGACGACGGCCAAAGCAGGAAGGGAAGAAATCCCAGCGCTCACTGGATAATGATGACATGCTCGAAGCACTCAAACAGCTTCAGTCACGTTCAGAGGATATTTTTGGTAAAAGAGCCCGCTGATGGTACTCACTGACCGGACGGTTGTTGCTCACCAGTTGATATTGTCCGGCCAGACCCATGATGTATTATTCATTTCGTTCAGCATCTTTATGTCCTGCTTTTCACGGGCATACTTACCCCATAATGAATCAAAAGAGCGAACAATACTGATTAACTGCTTTTTTCTTTGCTCCGGAGATAAGCTGATAAAATAGCAGCACCTGCTGTCAATATTATCCTCAATGAAATTAAAATCAGAGTCTGATGCATATTTTGCTGTTTGCATAATATCATTCGACGTTGTTCGGTCAGACTCTGTTAATGCTGATTCTATCAGGTATTCAAAGGCATACATGACAGACAGCTGGTTTTTGTCTGTCTGAATATAACCCATTGAGTTTCTGAGTATTGAGGACTGAACCAGGACCAGAGGCCATAAAATCTCAACACCATAAAGCTTATATGTATCATGTTGATCATACTGATGTTGCTCAACACGACGATTACCTTCCCGCGCTTTACGAATATCATAGGCAAGGGATAACATAAATCCGTCTTTAACTTTAATCAGTGGGCTTTCATCCACGATGTAATGAACGAGTTCGTGCAATTCATTCAGGGCTTCTGAATCTCCCCACAGTATAAAACCTGCATTGTTCGGCGTTAACTCGTATCGAAGCATGAGATCAATCATCCTGTTGTTTCAGTCGAAGGAAAGTCTATCAGCAAAGAGAATCTGAGATCAAAGTGGACATTTTAATTGAGCCGGATAAAGGACATTTCAATTGAGCTTTGACACATGTTGTAGTAGCTAAATTGAGATATCCGCCTCTGACCAAATAGACATGTCCGCGCTACAGTCTCACCACAGCGATCACTGCTTTCAAAGATAGTTTCCCAATCAAAGGATTCTGATGACGGATCATGCACCGGCATTTTTACTTTGGATGAAGTTAACCGACTCTAAATCATTCATGACGTTGTCGACCGGCGTCTGACCACTCAGATGGCCGCGCAGCGCCTGGGTATTCCCGATCGCCAGTGCCGACGCCTTCTCTCGCGTTACAATCAATCAGGCCCACTGAGTATGCCTAACCGCCGTCGTGGATAACCCAGCAATAACCAGCTGCCTGATGGTCTTGCCCGGTACGCACTCAATATTATCCGCGAACGCTATACCGACTTTGGGCCTAGGCTGGCATATGAGAATGTTGTCTACTTGTGAAAAAAACTCATAACACCATTCAATGGCGCATGCTGGTTCCCTTCATACCAGTGCAATACCCTGTCACAAACATAATTGCTGGCAATAAAAGAAGGAACACCGAATGAAGTATGTGAATCTGGGTCGTAGCGGGTTGAAAGTTGACGGGATCATTCCCCCGCTTCCGGATACGCCGCCTTCCCTCACGCCGCCTTCAGCGATCCAGAACTGTTAACACCCTGCCCTGGCCCGGCGTTGCCGGGTCTCCCAGACCACTCATTCCCGGTCACTGATGTGAAAAGGGAAACGGTGCCGGCGCGAATGCGCCCGATCGAAAAATCATCGCTCCACCAGGTTCGGTCCCGCTGTTAGCGACAATAAACAACTAGCGATGCCCGGGGCGGATCGCCAGGCTTGTCGATTTAAGGTTACGGCCTTTGTCGCGGTCAGGCAGCACAATTTGCCCAATAGGCAGTCCGTTGCGGTTGAAGACCATGACGCGGCCCTGGCCTGAGATGACCACATATACATTGCCTTCGCTGTCGACACGGGCCCCGTCTGGCGCCGGCCCGGTGAACTGATAGGTAACAACTGAACCAAACGGGGCGACCGTGGTGGCGTCTGACAGTCTTACGCGATGAAGCCTGTTTTTAGCGTGTTCTGTGGCCCATATCTGAGAGCCGGCGGGGTCAATCGCTATGCCGTTCCCGACCGCTAGTCCAGGCAGGATGGCATGAATTGACCCGACATTGGGACTAACGTAGAACACCCCACCCTGTGGATCGGCTGAATTTCCCCGGCTGTCAGTGAAATAAAATCCGCCCTGATTATCAAAGACCAGATCGTTGACAAGAAATCCAGTATCAGGGGCAACAATCATCTGCTCACGGGTGCCGTTGGGTTCGATAGCCCGGACAGAACCTCGCTGCATATCGCCCACCGAGGCGATAAAGATCCGTCCATCCTTGTGTACCGCCAGGCCGGAAGCACCGAATGAATTCTCCTTAAGGACAATGGAAAGCTGCCGCTCCGGGGTGAGCTTAAACACGCGCCCCGTCGCCACATCAACAAACAGCAGGTTATTGTTCCGATCGAACACGATCCCTTCGAGCACGAGCGACGCCTGTGAAACGTTGAAGTACGGCTGGGCCTCCACGGTCTGAAGAGAACGCTCCCAGGGCGGTATGGGGACGGCACTACATGTAAGCGCGTTATGATTTAGTCCATTCATGTGGTTTATCCCCGGCAATAATACAGAGGGAGACTTCACCTGCAGTCTCCCTGTGACAGCAGGTATTAACTTTTATCAAACTGACTTTCGGTAAACGGATCGGCGCGACCGCCCTGCAATGGGATTTTGGCAAGCGCCGCATCGATTTCGCGTAGCTCGCTGTCCGTCAACCGGACTTGCGGTGCGCCGCTGTTTTCTATCAGGTGCGGATATTGCGTCGTACCCGGGATTGGGACAATCCAGGGCCGCTGGGCCATTACCCAGGCCAGCGCGAACTGAACCGGAGTGGTGTTTTTGCGACGGGCCCACGACTGCGCAAATTCAAGCAGCACCATGTTTTTGGCCAGGGCATCGGGCTGGAAGCGTGGCAGGTTATGCCGCCGATCGGTGCTGTCGAACCGCTGGCTTGGATTGACTGCTCCGGCAAGGAAGCTGCGGGCAGTCGGGCAGTAAGGTACGAAACCGATACCCAGCTCTTCGAGCGTTGGAAATATCCGCGTCTCTGGTTCCCGCCACCACATGGCATACTCACTCTGCACCGCAGTCACAGGGAGTACCGCATGTGCGCGGCGAATTGTCCTGGCACTCGCTTCCGACAGTCCCCAGTGTTTCACTTTACCCTCCTGGATCAACGCCTTCACGGTTTCCGCCACATCCTCGATCGGCACATTCGGATCGGGGCGATGCTGATAGAGAAGATCGATGTGGTCCGTTTTCAGACGCTTTAGCGAGCCTTCTACGGCACGGCGGATATGGTCAGGATGGCTGTTAAGGGAAGTGGGCTTCCCCTCCTCCACGCCGAAACCGAACTTGGTGGCAATCACCACACGATCGCGAACAGGGGCCAGTGCTTCCCCGACAAATTCTTCACTGAGATGGGGGCCGTAGACCTCGGCAGTATCAAAGAACGTGATACCTTGTTCGAAGGCTGCCCGGATAAGCGAAACCATGGCTTTACGATCGCGCGGACCTCCGCCGTAATAACCCACCATCGGCAGGCACCCGAGTCCCATGCTGGACACCTCCAGCGAGCCGAGTTTACGCGTGGTTAAGGTTTCCTTCCGGACGGGAGCAGCATCCGAAGGGGCGTTCGGCGTGTCCTGACCAGCCGGTTTCGCCATCACGGCGCCGCTCCTGCCAAGGGTGGTTGCGGCCAACGCCAGACCGGCGCCGGCGATCAGAAAATTGCGCCGGTCCCGGGAAGCGGGTACGGCAGCAGAAGGCTGGTCATGCATCATCTTGCTCATAAACTGGAACTCCCTATAACGAAGAAAGGATTCATTAATTGGTCATTACCAGGCATAAGCCTGGGGCGCTTCTCCCCCGGGGCCGGGCCAGATTTCGTCGAGACAGCTCATGGTGTCGTCTGATAGCGTGACTGTCGTTGCGTGAAGCGCCTGCTGGAGTTGTTCGACCGTACGAGGCCCAATCAGTGGAGCGGTAACGACAGGATTCTGCAGGAGCCACGCCAGGGCCACATCGGAGGGGGTTTCGCCGAGGTCCTCACATAATCCCTCGTAGGCTTCCAGCTGCGGACGATACTGTTCGATTAGACGGGCAAACGCGGGCCTGGCACGGCGCCCGCTTGCCATCTTTTTCAGTACGCCGCCAAGCAGCCCTCCGGCAAGCGGGCTCCAGGGGATCAACCCCAGGCCAAAATGGCGGCATGCGGGAATGACCTCCAGCTCAACAGTTCGGGCAGTCAGATTGTAAAGACTTTGCTCGGCGACCAGGCCCAGGAAATGACGGGCCGTGGCGACTGACTGCGCAGTCGCAATGTCCCAGCCCGCGAAATTGCTGCTACCGATATAAAGAACCTTTCCCTGCTGAACAAGCAGTTCCATGGCCTGCCAGATCTCTTCCCACGGCGTATGACGATCGATGTGATGCATCAGATAGACGTCAATATGGTCGGTCTTAAGCCGTCGCAAACTGTCCTCGCAGGCTTTGCGAATATGGTAAGCAGAAAGCCGGCGATCGTTCGGGCCCGGTCCCATAGGCTGATAGACTTTTGTCGCCAGAACGATGCGTTCACGGCGGCCACCCTGCTGAAGCCAGCGACCAATAATTTCCTCGGACAGCCCCGAGCCTTGCTGGATATCGGGAGATTGTTCAGTGCCATACACGTCTGCTGTATCAATGAAATTGATACCCGCCTCAAGCGCCTCATCCAGAATGCGGGCGCTGGTCTTCTCGTCGGTGACGTCACCAAAATTCATGGTTCCGAGACAAAGGCGGCTGACTTTCAGGCCGGTGCGGCCAAGATGCGTATAGTTCATAAACGGCTCCGTTAGATGAGTGTTCCGCCCTGGCCTACCAGCCAGAGCGCATGATTTTCAAGAATAACGAAGCACAACGTGTACAGTGAGTGGACGTGCATGAATGGACTTGTGAAAAAAATTCAGCAACGGATTAGCCCTAATCGGTCTAAGGTGTATATCATTTCTTCATCAACGCATTCGGGTTTTAACGCCGCATAAGGAAAACTATTCTGTATGCAAATAAGCAGAGCTGATGTTGCCGATCTTATTTATTTCATGGCGATTGCACGTCATCGCAGCTTCAGCCGTGCGGCAATTGAACTAGGCGTCAGTGCATCAGCGCTGAGTCATGCCCTGAAGGGGCTGGAAACCCGGCTTGGGGTTCGCCTGCTTAATCGCACGACCAAGAGCGTCACCCCTACGGCAGCCGGCGAGGAACTGGTTCAGTCTGTTCTTCAGCCTTTCGACACCATAGAAGGCGCGCTTGAATCGCTTAACCGGTATCGCAATACCCCTACCGGACGTATCCGCATCAATGCAGCCGTTGAAGCGGCAAATCTTTTGCTTGCGCCGGTCATGCCCGCTTTTATGGATCGCTATCCCGATATTGAAATCGATATTGTGGCCAGCAACCGTATGGTTGACGTGACTGATGCGGGCTTCGATGCCGGCATCCGCTACGGTGGCACCGTCCCGGAGGACATGGTTGCCCGGCGTTTATCTGCCGATATTCGCTGGGTTATCGCGGCCTCCCCTGATTACCTGGAACGCTACGGAACGCCTGAACATCCGGATGATTTATTACACCATCGCTGCATCAGCAATCGTCTCGGTGACGATCGGGTTTATCGCTGGGAACTTGCGCGAGACGGCGAAACATACCAAATGACGGTGCCAGGCTCAGTGACGGTCAATCATGCCGAAACGGGTCTGGTGGCCGTATTGGGCGGGGCTGGCCTGATGTATTTTCCGGAGCCTCTTGTTGCACCCTATGTCAAGGATGGACGGCTCCGTCTGGTGCTTACGGAATGGTCCCCACTGGAGGAAGGTTTTCATATCTATTATTCAAGCCGCCGGCAATTGCCGACCGGGCTTCGCCTTCTGATTGAGTTCATACAGGAGGCCAGGCCGCTGGGGTTGTGAAATAGTGCCTCCATACTGAACGATGCGTTATCGGCTTTATCGCCCCGTCGCTTATTCAGAATGCTCAGTTGCAGGAAGCCGCAGGGAGTCTGCAAGGCGTGCTGTTTGCTAATAATGGATAAACAAGAGGTAACGCTGTGAAAAATTACAAAAAAACATGGTTTGTAGTTTATTTGAAGGCTAGCCCAGGTGACCCGCATCAATAAGCGCCATACGAAGATGTTTCTGAATGAAATCCGCTTTATAAATGCTGTATCGGTGGCTGTCATTTTCACATAATAACATCGCGCTTTTTTTCATTAAAGCGTACTGAATGGCTACGTCATTGTGTTTAATAAGGTAATCACGGAATGCCAGGTGTTTTATGATTTGAGCATCCCCGGTGGCAAACGCATGGATATGATGACTACGCTGATTTCCACCTTTTGTAAAGTACCTACGATTTAAAATGCCGTTTTCACCACGCACAGTATATCCTATACCCTCCATTGCCTGATTCAAACTGTCCAGTTCTTCAAGATTAGCAACTTCGATTAATATATCTATTACTGGCTTAGCTGATAATCCAGGCACCGAGGTGCTACCAATATGATGAATCCGGGATATCACTTTACCAAGCGTCATCTGCAACAGAGTACGTTCGTTCTCAAATAAAGCCGGCCACATCTCATCATAATCAACTACAGTCAATATTCGCATGTTCAACAGTCACACCTTTTAAGGAAATTTAAGCAGTCACAATAACATAAATCGCCTCTGCTGACTTGAAGGCATTTATAATCTGTATCTGTCCTCATAATTTTCAACCATCGTCTGACAAGATGCCCTAAACCCCTTTGTAGTGCTCTTTATTCAGACCATACTTCTTCATTCTGAGATAAAGTTTTTTACGCGGTATCAGCAGATACTCCGCCACCTCATTAATACGTCCCTGGTGGATATTCAGCGCTTCGGTGATGATCTGCCGTTCGACGTCCTCAACCCGCTGATCCAGCGGCGTCGGCTCGCCGATGTGCATCAGCGGATTAACCGTTTCTGCAAGTGGTAATACCCCCACTGCAAACAGCTCGGCGGCGTTCGCCAGTTCGCGAACGTTATTTGGCCACACCCGGCGCATCATCCCCTTCAACAGACCAGCATCCACCTCCGGGACGGGATGATTCAGCCGTTGACAGGTTTTTTGCAAATAGTGATGAAACAGCGGCTCGATATCATCAGGTCGCTTTGACAGAGGCTGGCAGCCAATTTGCGTCATCGCAAAGCAGTAATAGAGTTCCGCCACTATCTGGCTGCTGGCGGCCAACTCCACCAGCGAAGCGCTACCGATACCAATCAGGCGAAAAGGCCGCTTCTCATGACTCTGCAGCTGTACCAGCTGATGCTGTTGCTCGTGAGTCAGATGCTCGGGGTGACTTAAGACTAGCGTCCCGCCCTGGGCCTGGGCGATCAGTTCATTAAGCGTATGGGCGTTAGCCGGAGTCAGCTCGCAGGCGATAAACGGACCTTCAGCGTGCCGTCCTAACTGGTGCAGGTAACGCGCGCCGGTCATGCGGCCGGTTCCCGGCTCGCCGTAAAGCCATACCGCAATATCCGTTTCTGCCAGCTGCTGAAGGCGCTGGCGATACCGAACCGTCCATTGGCTGCGGCCAATAAGCTCAACCTGTAATTTTTGCTGACAATACTGGCGACGGGCGATAACCGATTGCCTCTGACGCAGCGCGGCGTCCACCAGCGTGAGCAGCTTGCCCGGATCGATCGGCTTTTGCAGGAAATCCCAAGCCCCTTTTTTCACCGCCTCCACCGCCATCGGCACATCGCCGTGACCGGTGATAAGCAGAATCGGCAGCAGATCGTCATCCTGATGAAACAACGTCATTAAATCGATACCGGAGCAGCCGGGCATGCAGACATCGCTTAAAACGATGCCGGGCCAGTCCTTCGGCACCTGCTCCCGCGCATCAAACGGATTATTACAGGCACTGACATGATACCCCGCTTGCTCAAGCAGCTGCGTATAGGCATCCAGCACATCGGCATCATCGTCAATCAGCAGAATCGAACAGTTATTACTCAACATCTTTTACATCCGTCAAATTGAATTCCAGCACCACGCAGGCACTGCGTGTAAAGGTCGACGCCAGGCGCAACGCCCCTTCCATTTGCGTCATCAGCGAAACACATATCGAAAGCCCTATTCCGAGCCCCACGGTTTTACTGGTAGTGAACGGCTTTAACAGCGAAGGGAGTAAGGCCGCAGGCCAGCCAGGGCCGTTATCGGCAATCAACACGCACAGCCTTCCGCCCTGGATTTGCCAGCTCACGGTGATTTGCGCGGCGTGCGGGCAGGCGTCGAGGGCATTGGACAGCACGTTCACCAGCACCTGATGGACGCGCACTTCGTCCCCCTGGATCCAGACAGTGTCATCCGGTATCACCAGCGTCCCCTGCTGAGGCTTATGACGCATCGCCAGCAGTTCCCACGCCACGGTAAACGTCTGACGCAAATCGACCGGATGCAGCGGCGTTTCCAGTTCTGCGCGGCGGGTAAACTGGCGCAGGGAGCGGATAATCGCGTCAATGCGGTTGATCAGCCCTTCTGCTTTGCTTAACGTCGTCCGCGCCTGCTCCGCCTGTCCCTGTTCGATCGCCCTTCCCGCCGTAAAAAGATACATCGACAGCGCGTTCAGCGGCTGATTAATCTCATGCGCCAGGGTGGTCATCGTCTGTCCCACCACCGCCAGTTTAGCGGTCTGGATCAGCTCGTCCTGCGTGGCGCGCAGATCGGCCTCAATCGCTTTTCGCTCGCCAATCTCCTGTTCCAGCTGCTGTTTTTGCGCATTAAGCTGACCCAGGGTATGACGAAGCAAACCGGCAATACGTCCCAGCTCGTCGCGCCCGTAAACCGGAATGGTCGCCTCGGTCCGGCCCAGACCAATCTGCACCACCGCCTGATTCAGCGCGGTAAAGCGTTTCACCAGCCGCGAGCGAATAAAATAATGGTTTAGCCCCCATGCCAGCAGCAGCGCCAGCAAGGTCGCCACCAGGATTAACCCGCCGCTGACCCGGACAATCTGCGCCATACGCTGATTAAACATCTGCATCTGCTGGTGACTGCTGCCAAGCTGGGCTTCCAGCAGCGTTCTGAAGCGCCCCAGCGTCGCTTCTCTGGACCGGCTGGCTTCCACGAGCGCTTGTTGCGCGCTAACATAGTCGCGCATGGTATCCGGCATATTATTTTTCACCATGCCAATTTCCAGCAGCTCATCTATCGTTTGTCGCAGGGTAATGGTGCTCGGCCAGTCATCCAGCGCACGGATATTTTCATCCGCCGTTTTTTTCAGGTTTTCAAGATAGCGGATATGCGTCTCCACCAGCATGCCGTCATCATTCCCGGATTTCAGTTCATTGAGCCTGTCGCGCAGGTCGTCAACGATCTGATTTTCAATACGAGCCAGGGTATAGACCTGCTGCTGTTCATTCTGCACTTCCCGGGCGCGTTTCAGATACTGCCTCGCATCCCCCTGTCGGGCTTCAATCTGATCGAGCAGCGTTCCCTGTTGCCAGGTAAAATCCTGCACCAGCGAATTCAGCTCGGTGGTGAAATCATCGTGCAGCCAGTCGATCCGCGCCGCAAGCTCTCCCACCTTTTCACGAACCAGAAACATGTTGTAGAGCACGCGATCCAGTTCCGCCAGCAGCGCGCGGCTGTCCTGCAATATCACCCCCAACTGCTGGCGTTCTGCCGGCGACAACCCCTGACTTAGCCGTTCTATTTTGTCCAGATGCTGGATAATCTGGTTGCGCAGCTGCAGTCGTACCGTGGTATTTGGCGCCAGCAGAAATTCATTGAGCTGATCGACCACCAGGTTGAGATTCCCTTCAATCAGAAAAGCCGCATGGATGCGCGGAAAATACTCATCCAGCGAATAGCGGATCTGCGAACTTTGTTCATGCCAGGAATAGAGGCTTACGCTGCTGACAATCAGCGTAAGCAGCGCCCCCGTCAGAAATGCCCCGCGCAGACTGCTACTGATACTGATTTGCCGCAGGCGTTGCAGCATGGACCTGTCCGTCATTTCAGTTCTTCCAGTTTAGTAATCGCCTGCCGCTGGTTGTTGAGAAACCAGAGCTGCCACTCCATCATCTGCTGTTCCGCAAAACTTTTGTTGTCGAACTGAGCCAGCCAGGCTTCATCCTCGCTGCTGGCCGGATCCACCGGGACACGGGTGAGCAGCGCCCGTATCTCGGGCAGCGGACGCTTAAGACGGACCTCCGCGCTATGCAGCGCTCGCCAGGCGTCTTTGAGCTGGGCAAGACGAAAGCTAATCGCCGTATCAAACATCCGCTGAACCAAACGCTGACGTTTGAGGATCAATCGATAGTTTAATGGCGGTTGATTCATCAGCATCGCCTGCTGCGCCGCCCGTGGATTGCCTGGCGCCAGCGGTGTTACCGGATACTTCCCGGTATTAGCGTCGGCGAGGATCGTCTGGCCCTCCGGACTTAACAGATAGCGAATAAACCGCCGCGCTTCGCTGGCGTGCTGGCTGTTTTTAAGCACTGCGACATAGGTCGGCGAAACCGCCGACTGCGGGAAATAGATAAAAGCCAGGTGCGGATCGTTCAGCAGCAGATTGGCGTAATTATCAATCACCGGACCAGCCACGCCCAGGCCGCTTTTAATCTTATCTGCCACCCCAAAGCTGCGGGATGAAATGGTCACGAGATTTCCCGCCGTCGTCAACAGCGTTTCCCATCCTTTAATCCAGCCTTTTTGTTGCAGCAGCGACTCCACCATCAGATGGTTAGTATCCGAACGCGACGGACTGCTCATCAGCAGCGCCCCCTGATAACGGGGATCGGTCAGGTCATCCCAGTCCGCTGGCGCAGGCAGATGCCGGGTCATCAGTGCCAAGCGATTCATCAGCAAACCGAACCCGGAGATCGCCACGGCCACGGAGGTGGAGCGAATGGATTCCGGCACCAGATGTTGGCTGACTGCCGGCGCACCGCTGAACGGCGCCAGTTTTTGATGCTCCTGAAGATGCTGCAGCAGCATCGGCGACGAAGTCAGGATCAGATCGACATTTTCGGCATTTGCTGTATCAAGCAACTGTTCCAGCGAGGCGCTGGTGCGGTTGAGCGTCCTTATCATCACCGACCCCGGCTCTTTCTGCCAGCGGTCGATAATCCACACGGTGGCGCTGGGAGAAAATGTCGTCGCCATCACCAGCTCATTGCCTTGCGCCGCACAGGGTCTCAGCCATGCGGTCAGCAGCAGCAGCGCGAACATTTTGCTCACTATCCTGCCCCCACGAAGAAATATGTTTGTGATCCCGTTCATAAATATTGAAATACCGTAAAAACCGCGTTGAGACAAAACTTACCCGTTTATGACATCTGGTGAATTAATCGCCGCGAGCGAAAAAATAGTCAAACGGGCGTCCGGGAATATCGGGAAAGATTACCAGATAATGATTAGGCAATTTGTTAGTGTCCGCACAAGCCGGACATAAAATCAGCGCAAAATTAATTACGCAAAATCTCGCTCATGCCAGATGGGTCAAAAACAACCCGTCCCTGCATTATTTTGAGTCAATTTTGACTCATTTCGACGATTTGAATTTTTTAGCCGCTTATTTCACCCTTCGGGGTAATTACTCCTGATGTTCATATCAATATAAATACAGGTGACGACATGTTATCATTATTAAAAAAAGGCCCGTCGGCGAATAAAGTTCCTGCTGAGAAAATTCAGGCAACCTATGGTCGATACCGTATGCAGGCGCTGCTAAGCGTATTTCTGGGATACCTGGCGTACTATATCGTGCGCAATAACTTCACCTTATCCACGCCCTATCTGAAAGAACAGTTAGACCTCAGCGCCACGCAGATCGGTTTGCTCAGCAGCTGTATGCTCATCGCCTACGGGATCAGTAAAGGCGTAATGAGCAGCCTCGCGGATAAAGCCAGCCCGAAAGTCTTTATGGCCTGTGGCCTGGTGCTGTGCGCTATCGTCAACGTCGGGTTAGGATTCAGTACCGCATTCTGGGTCTTCGCTGCGCTGGTTGTCCTGAACGGCCTGTTTCAGGGTATGGGGGTCGGCCCCTCTTTTATTACTATTGCGAACTGGTTCCCGCGCCGTGAGCGTGGCCGCGTAGGGGCGTTCTGGAACATTTCCCATAACGTCGGCGGCGGAATTGTCGCCCCGATCGTCGGCGCCGCATTCGCCATTCTCGGCACCGAGCACTGGCAGAGCGCCAGCTACATTGTACCGGCCTGCGTGGCGGTGGTATTCGCCATTAGCGTACTGGTGCTGGGTAAGGGTTCGCCGCGCGAGGAAGGTCTGCCTTCGCTGGCAGAGATGATGCCGGAAGAGAAAGTGGTGCTGAAGACCAAACACGGCCAGAAAGCGCCGGAGAACATGAGCGCATTTCAGATCTTCTGTACCTACGTACTGCGTAACAAAAACGCCTGGTATGTCTCCTTTGTGGATGTGTTTGTCTATATGGTGCGTTTCGGCATGATCAGCTGGCTGCCAATTTACCTGCTGACGGTGAAACATTTTTCCAAAGAACAAATGAGCGTCGCATTCCTGTTTTTTGAGTGGGCGGCGATTCCGTCTACTCTGCTGGCCGGCTGGCTCTCCGACAAGCTGTTTAAAGGGCGCCGGATGCCGTTAGCCATAATCTGTATGACGCTAATCTTCATCTGTCTGATCGGCTACTGGAAAAGCGAATCGCTACTGATGGTCACGGTATTCGCGGCGATTGTGGGCTGCCTTATTTATGTCCCGCAGTTTCTGGCCTCGGTCCAGACCATGGAAATCGTCCCCAGCTTTGCCGTCGGTTCAGCCGTGGGTCTGCGCGGATTTATGAGCTATATCTTTGGCGCATCGTTAGGCACCAGCCTGTTCGGCGTAATGGTCGATAAAATGGGCTGGCACGGCGGGTTCTATCTGCTGATGGGCGGGATCGTCTGCTGCATACTCTTCTGCTACCTCTCTCATCGCGGCGCGCTGGAACTTGAGCAACAGCGTAAAATCACCGAGCAGGAAGAGGCCCGGCTGGCACTGGCTGACGCACAGTAAGCGCCTGAAAGAGCCAGCTTGCTGGCTCTTTTGCCGTTGATAGAGGAATAGATGTCCGCGGCGGCTTCCGACAGCGGTATAAAGCAAGTATTCCTGCCATCACTGATGTTGCTGCTGAGTGGCCTACTTCGCCGGGATAATCAGCACCTGACCCGGATAGATTTTGTCGGGATGGGTCAGCATCGGTTTATTGGCTTCAAAAATGCGTTGATACTCATTGGCCGAGCCATACATCGCTTTTGAGATTGCGCTCAGAGTGTCACCGGATTTGACCGTGTAAAAACGACTTTCCGCCCCGCTTTGCGTCACCTTAACGCCGTCACTGACCTGGCCTACCCCAGTGACATTCCCGACCGCAACCAGAATTTTTTCCTTATCCTCCTGCGAAGCGACATCACCAGTGACCGTTGCTGTGCCATCTTCCGCAACATCAATATTGACCTTTTCGGCGCCAGGCAGATTAAGTCCATCGATATGTTTTTTCAGCTTTTCAGCCCGATCTTCTTTACTGTCGCCGGAGACGGCATCCCATATTTTCTCGCCCGCTTCTTTCACAAAATTTAATAATCCCATCTTTCCATACCTCCACGACTGTTACATGAACACATGTTCCTCGGCCCCGTTGACCCAATGTTCGGGATATTGGTTTTGATATCCACCATCGCGACAACTGCTTGAGGCAGCACAAGCTGCCATCAAAGTATAATCAATGAGCATCAAAGTGCAGGAAATTTGCCATGGTATGGCAGGAAAGTCTGTATTCCGGCAAGGCGACACCGGATGAAAGCGGGCATTGCCCCCCGGGAAGATGAAACCGGAGATTACCGCCGACTCATGGCCAGCTTCGCGGCAAACAACAGAAACAGGCAGCCGGTCGTTCGGTCCATCCATTTCACTACGGCCGGTTTTTTCAGGATGCCGGCGGCATAGCGAGTGGCGGTAATCAGCGTTAACGACCACAGCGTCCCTATCAATACATGGATGGTGACCAGGAGAAAGGTCCAGCTGATCGGTGAATGCCCGGCAGGGATAAACTGGGGCAAAAACGAAACGTAGAAGACGCCCATTTTGGGGTTAAGCACATTCCCCAGCATCCCACGCAGAAACCAGTTACTCGTGGAATCTGATTCGGCAGGGTGGGTGTTAAATTGCTGGCGTGGTCGCAGGAGCAACTGGATGCCCAGCCAGCAAAGGTATCCTGCTCCGCACCATTTCAATAAGGTATAAGCCAACTCAGAAACCGCCAGTAGCGCACCTAAACCAAAGGCCACCAGCGCGCCCCAGATAAAGCACCCGAGATCGATGCCTAACGCGGCATGCAAGGCTTTGCGTCCCCCTTCAGCAGTCGCCGTGCGGAGAATAAGAGCAGTATCAAGACCTGGCGTCAGGGTAAGCAGTGTAGCAGCGAGGGTGTAAGCAAGAAGTGAATCAGTGACGAGCATTTCCTGTCTCCGAAAGAGACAAGGCTACTGAAGGGTTCACATTTTTGCAACAAGATTATTTCCCCTGATCTTCTGCTTACCCTGCTCCATTTTTCTTCGGGGATGACAGATGCAAAGAGTAGCCCATGACTAAGTAATGCTTAGTCATGGGCTGATGTTCTTACAGGAAGAGCTTAATGTTGATTTAAAATAACCCTGGGATACGTTAGCTCACTTTAATATCATCCAGGTCGATATCCTCTTCTTCGTAATCATTATCAACAATCACGTCGCGAGGGATATCTTTTTTGATGACGGCATAGACCGTGGCGGTAACAACGATATTCACCAGCAGGGCCATGATGCCTGCCATCGGATGTGACATCGTGGGGATCATCAGTACTCCGCCAAAAGGAACCGTCGCATCCGCACCATAGACCATGGTGACCGCCCCGCCGCACGCGCCGCCGATAGCCGCCGCCGCGATACCGCGCACAATATCATTCATGACGATCGGGATAGAACCCTCAACGATATTCACAATCCCCATCGGAACCGCTGATTTTAAGGTTTCCACTTCTTCACGGTTATAGATATTTTTACGCAGCAGTTTGGCAATAAAGAAAGCCAGGCCAAATCCGATAGGCGTAGCGGTGTTAACTAACTGAAGTGCGGTAATGGGTTCATTTATCCCCTGCGCCTGCAGGGTCAGCACGAAAGCAAAGCATGTCTTATTCAGCGGGCCGCCAAAGTCAATGATACACAATGCGCCTATGGCTGCGCCTAACACCAAATTCGAAGACGTGCCCATGCTTCTCAGGAAAGACGTAAGCGCTTCCGTAAAGATACCGATAGGCGTACCGATGATATAGACCATAATCAGGCAGCTGATAATGGAGGCAAAAAAGGGAACGATCAGCGTCGGCATCAACCCGCGGGCCCAGTCAGGCACCTTGACGTTTTTAATGATCGCCAGCGCAATATACCCCGCAATATAGCCACCAATCATCCCACCGATAAAGCCTGCGCTTATAGTATTCGCCGCCAGCCCGACGACAAATCCTGGCGCGATGCCTGGTTTGCCGGCAATCGAGCCAGATATTCCCACGGCAATCACCACCGGCAACAGCCCAAGCGCCTTGGCGCCCAGGGTGGCCATCGCCTGCCATACATCAAATTGTCCCGGAGTTAACGTGTCCTGCACCGTTCCGCCAAGCCCCATACCGATGGCGATAATAAACCCAGAACCACAGACAATGGGGATCAGAAACGAGATAGCGGTCAGCAGATGTCCTTTAGGGTTTGCTGCTTGCCATATTTGTTTTAGAGACATAAGTCACGCCCTTTAATGTAGAGTCGCCAGGCCGAAATAAAATTATGAATTGACTATTTCACTGAGTTTTTCAATCAACTTATTGGGGGATTTGACTGCCGTTTCCGTCGCGACTTTAACGACTTTCTTGCCGGCAAATCTCTCCTCGCCCGTTACTTTGACATCGGCAGCAAGCAGGACAATATCTGCTGCGGCAATCTCATCAGCGGTTAACGGGTTCTCAATGCCGATGGTTCCTTGCGTCTCGATTTTAACGTTATGTCCGGCTTTTTTAGCCGCAGTTTCAATTTTCTTTTGCGCAATATAGGTATGTGCAATCCCCACCGTGCAGGCGGTAACGCCGACAATATTCATAATGTTTCTCCGTTAATTAATTTAATAAATTACCAATCGATATTAGCAAGTTGGTATTAAGCATCGGCGTTTTCTGTTTCTGAATTGAAAAGCGCAATGATTTTATGTGGATCAGATTCAACAAGTAATTTAGCGATAATGTCTTCATCCGCCAGTGACCCAGACACTTGTGCCAACAGGCGAATATGGGTGGCATTTTGATCCACCAGGCAAACCGCAAATAAAATAACACAGCGGACATCGCTGCCATCCATGGTCTCCCAGGGAATGGCATGTTGCGTGCGTCCGATGGCTAATGCGGTACGGGAAACACCGGAAGATTTACCATGTGGAATAGCGATATGGTTTTCAAAACCGGTAGAGCCTAGCTCCTCGCGTAACCAGACATCACGAATAAAGTCTTCCTTATTGGTGACGGCGCCATCCTGGATAAGTAAATCGGTGAGTTCTTCTATCACCTCTTCTTTGGTTCTGGCGGTCATATTTAACTTGATGTTTTTAACATTAAGCACTGTCGAAATATCCATGATTCACCCGCATTCATATAGAGTGGTCGTTAAATAACAAACCAGCATCGCTGGCGTGATGCAGATCTTTTAAGACTTATTCAAATACACACTGTGGTTCGAAGAGAGATAACCCGTTATGCAGCGACAGTTTCCCGCTGGAAGATCTCGATCATTCTGTCCCACGCCTGGCTGACATCCTCATGGAGCGAAAACAGACCCGATGTGCCGACGATAAAGACATCTACCCCGGATTCAGCAATCTGACCGAAGGTTTTCTCATTGCAAGAGCCATCAATTTCCGTCAGATAGTGATAGCCATTATTTTTGCGCATGTTGATGAGCTTTCTAATCTTGTTCAGCGACTCAGGAATAAACTTTTGTCCGGCATAGCCAGGGTCAACCGACATGATCGTCACTTTATCCAGCAGATGCGCATATTCGGCAATGCTTTCTGCCGGTGTCGCCGGGTTCAGCACCACCCCGCACTTTTTGCCCGCATCCTTGATCTGATTCAGCAGGCGGAATATTTTGTTATTCGCCGTCTCGGGATGAAAGCTGATGATATCGGCGCCGGCCTCGAGACACATGGGAATGATATCTTCCGGATGATTCACCATCAGATGAACATCAATGGGCACAGTAGTAATTTTTTTCAGATTCTCAATAAAAAAGGGAGACAGTGTGATATTGCGGACGTAATTGCCATCCATTATATCAACATGGTAAAAATCCGCTTTTTTATTCATTGCCGTGATCTGCTCTTTGAACTGCGTTAAATCCATGCACATCAGTGACGGTGAAAATTTAGCGCTCATAAACCACCTCCGATAAATAGTTAGTTAAACATTGCGATGATATGACCCAGCACGATGCCGACAACGCCAAAGTCTGCGTCTCCAAAGGTTGTGGAGCCCAGTCCCATATCCCCCATCATGGGCAAGAGAATGGCAGGCAGGAACGAAATGAGCAGACCGTGAGCAAAAGCCCCTACCACCGCCCCGCGACGTCCGCCGGTAATGTTGCCGTAAACCCCCGCCGTGGCCCCGCAGAAAAAGTGGGGAACCAGGCCCGGGACGATGACGCTCAAGCCGAACAGCGGGCAGAGGAACATACTGACCAGCCCTGCGACAAAGCTTGCGAGGAAGCCGACGATGACGGCATTCGGAGCGAAGGGAAACACCGTCGGACAGTCCAGCGCCGGCTTCGCGTCTTTAACCAGTTTGTCTGCAATCCCTTTAAACGCCGGGACGATCTCGGCAATCACCATCCGAACCCCGGCGAGGATGATATAAACTCCTGCAGCAAACGTGAGGGACTGAATAATGGCGAAGATAATAAAGTTCTGACCAGCGCTCAGGGTCTCCTCGACAAAGGATTTTCCCGCAACGAGCACCAGCACCAGAAACAGAATCATCATGGTGAGAGAGATGGCCACTGATGAGTCGCGAAGGAAATTGAGCGACTTAGGTACTTTGATCTCTTCAATCGAGGGACTACCTTTACCAATAATTTTGCCCACCAGCGCGGACAGCAGGTAGCCAATAGATCCAAAATGCCCGAGCGCCAGATCGTCGGTGTTGGTTATTTTACGGGTAAACGGCTGCAAGATAGCCGGGGAGATGACCATCATCGCACCGAGAATAACCGCCCCGATGGCCACCACCCATCCCCCTGACAAGCCCCCTACAGACAGGATAACCGCCAGCATCGCAGCCATATAAAGCGTATGATGTCCGGTCAGAAAGATGTACTTTAATGGCGTTAGACGCGCCAGGGCGATATTGATCAGCATGCCCAATACCATAATGGTGGCGGTTTCCGTGCCGTAATTCTTCTGCGCCAGAGCGGCCATGGCATCAGTGTTGGGCACCACGCCCTGAATATGGAAAGAATGTTCAAATAACTGGCTAAAGATGGTTAACGTATAGGCTATAATACCGGCGCCGGCGGTCAATATGACAAAACCCATGATGGTTTTCAGCGTGCCTGAAATAACGTCTGAAATTCCTTTTTTTTGCAACAGCAGACCGATCAGTGAAAATAAACCAACCAGTATCGCCGGTGTTCCTAGCACATCATAAATAAGAAAATGAAGCATGTTAAACTCCACGAATCAGATAGCCGTTGCTTAAATATTTTCTGCTAAAATTTCTTTAATTTTATTGTTATCAAGTAAATTACTTAATCCAACGACCTTTGCAGAGTGACTGCTAAGATGTTCTGCAATGTCTTTAGCGCTGAGAATAAGATCGGCAGTTTCGCTTTTTGCCGACGTCAGGTCGGTATGTGCGACTTCAGCTTCTTTATTCATTTCGGCAAGGATCTTTTTGACATTCATTTCAACGATGAAGCTGCTGCCTAAACCATTACCGCACACGATAAGCACTTTTTTCATTCTGTTTTCCTTCAGTCAATAACGGCCTGAAGGAAGAATGTCTCTCTGCGAGAGTCCATACAATAAATGCCCAGCTCATAAAGCAAAAAATAGTCGGGACAGTAGCGTTTTTTCGCTACTAAGCGGGTAAACCGCCAGCCTCATTTCCCGTTTATCTTGCCAGCCGCCCCAGGCGGTGATTTCGTAGCCTCGACCCGCCTGGGCGGCTTTGCACTGAAGTCCGTCTAGCGCCAGTCCAGGATATACGATGTCTCCTACGCCAGTTAGCAGGTAAAGCGCACCGCGATAATTCATTTGCACCGCCCTGGTGCCGCACATTCACCATGCCGCCCCCCGTCAGACATGCTCTCATTACATTAACCAGTTGAATATAAAAAATTATTTTATATGGCACGTTTAATGCTCTTCGCTTGTATACCGCAATGTGGACAAGAACGTATGCCATATGGCCACAACAGGTCGCCAGTCTGCGGTCGCAACCTTCCCCTTTCTGTGAGGCATCCAGGGTGGATGCGTTTCACGGAAGCCTGCTTACTGAAAACGGAGAACAACATGACGACACTCAGCGAACCGTTGGTTACCCCGAAATATGGCAAGTGGCGCCAGCTGGTGCTGGGCCTGATCTGTATGGCCGCCATCTCCAGTCCGCAATATGTCTGGACGCTGTTGACAAAACCCCTGGCCGCCAAACTTGGCGTCGGTCTGCCAGAATTGCAGGTCACCTTCTCGCTGCTGATCATCCTGCAGACCTTCTTTTCCCCTTTTCAGGGGTGGTTAGTGGAAAAATTTGGCCCACGGCGGCTGATCGCTATTGGCACGGTGATGGCGGGAATGAGCTGGGTGCTTTCCGCGCAGGTGAATGGCCTGGCAACGCTCTGGCTGGTTTATGGCTGCATGGGCGGCCTCGGGACCGGGATCGTCTACATCGGCGTTGTCGGCCTGATGGTCAAATGGTTCCCACAGCAGCGGGGATTTGCCGCCGGCGCGGTGGCGGCGGGCTACGGGATGGGGGCCATCATAACCACCTTCCCCATCTCCCTGTCGCTGACCACTAACGGCCTTGAACACACGCTGACGACTTTCGGGATCCTTTTCGCCCTCGTCGGCTTCCTCGCCAGTCAGGGGCTGAAGCTGCCGCCCCCAGCTGTCTCCCAGCCCGTCAGTCAGACGGTGGCGCAGAGCAGCAGATCGTTTACTTCCCGGGAAATGCTGCGCCAGCCGCTGTTCTGGCTGATGTTCGCCATGATGGCGATGATGTCGACTTCCGGGCTGATGGTCACTTCGCAGATGGCGGTGTTCGCCGAGGATTTCGGCATTAGCCAGGCGGTGGTGTTTGGCATGGCGGCGCTGCCGCTGGCGTTAACGATAGACCGCTTCACCAACGGATTGACCCGGCCGCTGTTTGGGTTTATTTCCGACCGCTTCGGCCGCGAGCAAACCATGTTTATCGCCTTTGCGCTGGAGGGGGTAGCGATGATGCTCTGGCTGGCGTGCCGGGAAGATCCGCTGCTGTTTGTCCTGCTCTCCGGGGTGGTGTTCTTTGGCTGGGGGGAGATCTTCTCGCTCTTCCCGTCGACGCTCACCGATACGTTCGGCAGCGAGCATGCCGCCAGCAACTATGGCTGGCTGTATATTTCGCAGGGCATCGGGTCAATCTTTGGCGGTCCGCTGGCGGCACTGCTCTATCAGCACACTCACGGCTGGCATGTGGTCTTCAGCTGCGCGATTGGCCTTGATTTTGTCACCGCCGTCCTCGCGCTGTGGGTGCTAAAACCGTGGCGCGCGCGCTTTATCCGCCAGCACAGCTAACTGCAGCGCTGACAGAAGTGACGGCTCGCCCGTCACTTCACTGATATTCGCTGCGCAGCAGCGCGTACAGGTACTCATCGCCCCACTCACCTTTAAAAAAGATATTCTGCCGGTAATATTACTTTCGTTCTCAGGTAATGAAAATCATAGCGTTGATAACGTCAGCTAATAAATTCATTCAAGTTATTTTTTTATTTAACAACGCACAGTACTTAATTAATTAAAATTACGCTATTCTGTACTTTTATAGCCTCAACAAAGCAGACAGGGAGTCAGCATGATAATAAGCCCGCCATTTATAAGTCCCCGGAATGAAGGAGAATGTGATGCATCATGGGTGGAAAGAATGATACCCACTGATTTAAACCGGGAATTTCCTGTAAACAGATCCGGATCATGGCATGGCGGTGTACATGTTCTCCACACCGACAATCCTGATGAAGGTTATAATCGCATCGAATTTGTACGTGCGATTGCAGATGGAGAAGTTGTCTCTTTCAGGGCGCCGTCAAACACAGAAAGACGGGATGCATTCCCGCTGAATATTAATGGCAGAACTGATGATGGATATATTCTGCTAAAGCATAAAACCGAGATCGGGGAAAGTTGTAGCGTCGTCTATTACTCCCTGTATATGCACCTCAGAGACCGACTGAGTCCCGCAATAAGGGAGGGAGGCAAAGTCTGGCGCAAGGATCGCATAGGACAGAATGGGATGGTGGATGAAAATAATGCCTTTCACTTTCAGATTTTCTGTGACAATGAAAACATGTTGAAACTAACCGGACGCATGCTACCCGAACTCGATGTCACCCGCGATGGCAGAACCGATACCGTTTATGGTGATATTCATTTTTATCTGCCCGCTGGGACACGGTTTTACGAATCTGTAGCTGACGCAGCCTCAGCAGATACCGACCGCCTAAATCTCGTTCATACCAGTGCCGAAGCACTGTTTGTCAGTATGACCTTCGAAAAAGGTGACTGTTCGATGATTACTCGTAGGCAGAATATCATCATCGGGGCACACTTCGATACGGTGGGAGAGCCTCTAGTAAACATAGATGCTAACCAAATTGACGACATAAGAAGATTAGGTCTGAAATATGAATACAATCTATACTGGACAGCCAAACGTCTGTACCCGCAGAATCCCTCTGCGGGCTTTGAACTACTCCGCTTTGGTCGGATTATTAGTACTGAATATGAAACTCTCATCCCTGCCATCGCCCCGTTGTGGCGTACTGTCAACTTCCCCGGAGGCTCAGGGCTTGTAAATCTGGCCTCTTCTGACATCAAAAAATTCAGTGATGCCGACTTCCCGCACTGGACGGGCTGGCGAATGGTGGACGATGACATGGACAATAACAGCCAGTGTAATTCCGCCTTTATCACGGGATTACAGGAGAGTGGGAACCTTAGCGATCTGAGCAGCCGTCTGGTTTGTCATTTTCCACTCGAATGGAACGCCGACACTTTTGAACAGCGTTATTCCTGGCTAAAAAACAATAACGACGATACTCAAGCTATGTCTGATGAGGACTATGAGCGGTTGAAAAGTCATGTTTTAGCACTGTGCTTTGATACGGGCACGCTTGGCACAGGTCGACTATGGCATTTTCATCCAGTGGCCTTCATTACCCATTTTCGCAGGTGCTGCTGGCTTAGCAAATCAGAATTGAAGCAAATTGTTCCGCGCAATCTGTTAAGAATGGCGGGACAGAATGATTATCGATGGGAAGCCATCATCTACCGGGATGGCGTCGGAAGCCTTGCGGATAATATCCGCACGCACATTAACAGAGCAATGCAGAAACACCTGATAACCACCCCACTCCGACTCGCTTGCTTTCTGGGAAACGGGATTCAGGAGACGGGGTGGCTGGGAACAATGGAGGAAGGTTATCGCTATACGGAAAGGGATCCACGCACGCATCAGATCGTTCGTCGCTATAATATTTGGTACTACCCGTGGTATGGACGAGGCCTGTTACAGCTAACCAGCCCACTAAATTATTTCGAATATTTTAGCTTCAGAGGACGAGTATATCCTGTAAACATCAAAGATACTCTGATAAATGAATATAATCGTCTTTATTCACACCGGGGCATTCGCTACACCGACAATCACCTATCTGATACAGAAAACCACATTCCTGAGAACATTATTAGCTGGAGGGATAATGTCAGCAGCGATAACCATGAGGCGACTAGCAGTGCAGGATTTTACTGGGCGTCAAGAAATATGGCATATTACGCTGATAACGAACATATACTCGAGCGATGTAGCGTCAATACCAGAAGAAACGGGGTGAAAATTTACTATCGTAGTCAGGCCTTCTGGCAAGCCAGTGCCGCCGTTAATTTACCCGCACAAATTGATAATGAACAATATCAAGGATTAAATGGTTTTAATGAACGCTGCTGCGCATACGGTAGTGCGATAGCCGTACTTACTGAGCAAAAATTCCCGGACAGCAATAACTTTTTGGTTAATGAAGAACCCGAATTAGAACAGTTAAGGAGAGGATGATGAGGGGGGTTATAATTTTACTAATATTGATATTTTTATCACAAAAAGCCGTAAGCTCCATCACACCGGCAATACATGTACCCTCTGACTTCAATAAAAACAGGTTTGTTAATTATAATAACGACATATCTAATGGTAGCGGGAATAACACATGTGATAAAGTTGCATTTAAAAACTATTATCCGAGTGAATACACATCATTAAAAATAAAAAACCCACCGTTTAACACTTGGTTTTGTTGGTTTTCTGTCGATGTCATCCATGATGGATACGGCCCAAACAGGTTGCTTCCTGAAAAAGTCTACTTTGATGAAAAAACAGGAATATGGAAAAAGAAAAAATACACTTTGAGTAAAGAAAGTATCCAGCGCTCTAAGGATGTCTATGGCATTGTTAACCTTAGCGAGTTGCAGCCTGTACATCTGTATAATATTCAGACAATTAATGCGCATGGATATGCAGTCATTGATAACAACGTTTCCTTACAAGAACAAAAGAAAGGAGTGAAGAAAAAATTGTCATTCTGTCTTATACGTGACGAAGCTGCATTCTGTGGTTCAGGGTCGATGATCAATCTTATCGATGGAAAAGAAGTCGACTTTACCCCCTATATGCTCATTTCCCTTGAGACAGTCGAATTGGGTGTTGCAGAGCATAGCCAGAAGTGACGGCTCGCCCGTCACTTCACTGATATTCGCTACGCAACAGCGCGTACAGGTACTCATCGCCCCACTCGCCTTTAAAAAAGATATTCTGCCGGTAATGCGCCTCGCGACGAAAGCCCAGCCCTTCCAGGAGTTTGATCGCGCCGGTATTGCGGGTGTCTACCACCGCTGTCAGCCGGTGGTGGGCTAACTGTTCAAAGAGTAAGGCCATCACCGCCCGCATGGCTTCCCGGGCATACCCCTGATGCTGATACGCAGGGGAAAAGGTCATCCCCAGCTCGGCTTGTCTGCCGTGATCTAAGAAGTGGATCCCCACATCTCCCGCCAGCGCACCGTTGGCCTGAATCTCTACGGCAAGCTGGAACCAGCTCTCATCCTCAGCAAAGGCCTGCGAACGCTGTTGTTCATAGAAGGCTGTCGCCTCTGTCATGCCGTAGTGGGTCCAGCTCTGAAAGCGGGCCACCTCCGGCAGATTGCGATAATGGCTGAAAGACGGCAGATCTTCCGTTCTGAACCGGCGCAGCAGCAGCCGGGGCGTGGTCAGGGGTAATTTCATCTCTTCTCTTCTTCTCAATGAGACGGGCAATGGCGGGGCCATCTTAACCTGCGCAGCCTCAACCCAGCCATCGCACTTCCTTGTCAATTTAATATAAAGTTAAATTTCGATATTAAAATTTCACAAACCGATAAAACATTACAATAACAAATACGAAAAACAGGGGAACAAGCCAGAGAGGCGTCTCTGGAAAAAAGAGCCCTTGCGCCACGGCGAAGAGGATGGTCAGTACAGCTGGGCCATAATAGGAAATTAACGACCTGAATATTCTTCGCAGCAATCTTTTAATAAGATTCATCATAGTTATCGGATCATCCTGGTAATGATGTCTGTAATACCCTCATTCGATGCCTGTCCTGCTGTAACCGTCTCAGACTTCAGAAATAATGCCTATCAGAAAGTACATCATTCACAGCTTATGAGTATAAAGGTCCGAATAATACGCCGGTTCAGAAACATAAGGACATGACTTGTGTATGTCTACGCAATCTTGTTTTTATTGAGGGAACCGACGCCGCATAAACCGCGGCTAATTTACTTTTTGCCCGTCTGGCGGCAAGATCCGGCATAATGCACCGCTGTCGCAGGACGGCCGTGTCACCGGCAGTCGTGACAGCGAACCATTCGACAGGAAAACGCATGAAGCCAAAACAAGCGGACATTCTCCGCCACGCCAGCACGCTGTTTAATCGCGAAGGATATCAGTCGCCCAGCATCGAGCGGATTGCTGAACATGCTGGCATCTCCAAAATGACCTTCTACCGCTATTACGCCGATAAAGAGGCGCTCATTCTGGCTATCCTCAAGCAGAAAGAGAGCGAATTTATGCAGGATTTGGCGCAGATCACCGCGGATAAAGCCAGCGCGCGGGAAAAGCTGTTCGCCGTGTTCGACTACTACCATCGCTGGTTTACCTGCGAAACGTTCCACGGCTGCATGTTTACCCGCGCGCTGTTTGAATATGGCGCGTCATCGCCGGCGATCCGGGAGCAATGCTCCCGATTTAAGTCGCTCCTCTGGCAGTTCTTCCGCGATATTCTCCTGCTGGTGTTAAAACCAGAGCCTGCCGAGCGGGTCGCCATGATGATGGTGATGCTCATCGATGGCGCCATCGCCGCCCAGCAGGCCGAGTCCGCCGAATGTCGGGAGATCCCGCCGGGGATGACCGCCTGGAGCGCGGCCAAAGCGCTTATTTACTCAGAAGGCGGTACGCTGTGAGATGATAAGCTGCCGCCCAGCGACTGCAGGGCCGCCAGCAGACAATCATAGTAATCGTTGCAGGTTTGCAGACGCAGCGCGGCGCCAAAGAAGACCTCCTCCATCGCCGCCGGATGTTTTTTGCCAATCGGCACAATCACATTGTTCAGCCAGCCATCCGCATGACCGATGTCGACCGTGATATGTTCGGCATAGTAATGCACGTCGCGATCGGAAAGCCCAATCCGCCGACAGCCCGCCACCAGTTTTTCATACTGCGGCGGGTCGAGCAGCTCGGTCATGGCCATCACGCCCAGTGATTTGTAGTAATGCTGACGGTTTACGCCGCCCAGCATAAAGGCGTTATACCCGGCCAGCCCCTGCCACTCGTACAAATGGGCAAAATGATTGTCCGGTAAGGCGATATTTCGCCGCTTCAGTAAATCCTTATACAGATTAACGTGGGTGATCTCGGTGCTGCCCTGGCCTATCTCATCCCACAGATTTTGCGCAATCTCAGCGCGGGTTTCCGGCAGCGAGCCCACCAGCCCCATCGCCACCAGATCGAAGAAAAGCAGATTGAGGGCGCTGTCGCTTTTGAAGAAATAGTCGATTTGCGCCGCAGAGGCCTCGCTGGCAAGGAAATCGAACAGCGGATGATGAGACGCCGGGTGCTGCTGGCATAAGGCGCGCAGTTCGTCGACGATATTGCCGGCGTTAAGCATTGGTCTCTGGTGGTGGAAGCGTTTGCTTTCCGCCCGCAGCCACTCAGACTCGATGTAATTTCTGATCCCGGAAAGCAGCGGATGAAACTGATTGGCAGCCGCTGGCGAGAGCGGGTCGGCAAGCCAGGACTGATAAAGAATGAACAGCGCGTGGTGCGCACGCTTTTTGGCCTGTGGATCGTCAGCGGAGAAGGCGCGGATGCAGGTATTCTCAGTGAGATGCCAGGCTCTGTCGGCCACCAGCGGGTTGGCCGTCAGCTTCAGCGACAGCGCGTTGCTGTGCAGAAGCTGGTCAATTAACTCATCCAGCGCCAGCCTGGCCATCACCGCGGTCTGGTCGCTTCCAATCACCCCATTATCTGTGTTACGCATGATTTATCCCTGTGAAATACATGGCTACTATACGGTATAGTACCGTCCATAATGCGGCAACGTAAATTTCACACGCGTTGTCAATTTACTGTTTATTAAAGAATTTAAATGAATACAATAAAAACCACTAAAATATTATTGATATTATAAAAACAATAACATTACCATTCAGTACAGTGACAAACGACACAAGGAATCATCATGCCTTATCTGTTACTGACGCTGGCGGCTCTGTTCTGGGGCGGGAATTATGTTGTCGGGCACGTGCTGGTGCAGGGCGTGGATCCGATCCTGATGACCGAAGCGCGCTGGGCGCTGACGGCGCTGCTGCTGGGCCTGCTCTACCGACGGCAAATCGCCGGCAGTCGCCACCTGCTGCGGGCAAACGCGCCAGCGGTGGTGGTGCTAACCCTCTGCGGCCAGGTCAGTTTCCCGCTCACGCTCTATATTGGCCTGCAAACCACCTCCGCGCTCAACGCCGCCATCTATATGTCCGCCACGCCGAGCATGGTACTGTTGATTAACCGACTATTTTTCCGCGATCCGGTATCAGGGCGTAACTGGCTTGGAGTGGCTTTTAGCACCCTCGGCGTGATGATCCTCTTATTTCAGGGAAATCCGCTGCACGCCGCCTCTCTGCACACCTTTGCCATCGGCGACCTGTGGGCGATGGGGTCGGCGCTGAGCTGGGCGCTCTACTGTTCGCTGTTACGTCTGAAGGACCGCCGAATCCCGGCGAATGGCTTTGTCGCCGTCAGCTCGCTGCTCGGCGCCCTGATCCTGGTGCCAATCGTCATCTTCTGGCTGATGCGCCACCCGGCGCAGGACTGGGCAGCCTGGCGCGAGCCGTTTTTCCTCAGCGGCCTGGCGTATCTGGTAATTTTCCCATCGTGGCTGGCATACCTGTTCTGGAACAAAGGTATCGCCACCATTGGCGCCACGCGGGGCGAAATTTACACCCACATCATCCCCCTCTCCGGCGGGGTGTTGAGCATCCTGTTCCTGCATACCCAGCCGCATGCCTGGCATCTGTTTAGCGCGCTGTTCATCATGGTGGGGATTGGGATCTGCTCGCTGGAGAAACGCCAGGCGGCGTCTATTCGTCTGCGTGACTAATGTATGCGACCGGGCGCCTGGCCACGCCCGGTCACAAAAGTTAACGGCTGGTGGAGAGCGGCTGGTGATGTCCCGCTCCTGCGGATTGGATCACCCGGCCTTCGCGACCAAAAAAGGTCAGGACGGTAATGACAATCGCCACCGTCCCGGCCACCAGGGCCATTGCCAGGCCGTAGTTATGCCCATGATGCTGGGCGATTGATGCCTGGAGAGTGGCATTCACCGAAGCCAGCAAATTACCCAGCTGGTAGACGAAGCCGGGCAGCACCGCCCGGGTGTTGGCCGGGACCAGTTCATTGAGCCAGGTGGGGATCACCCCCCAGGCCCCCTGGACCATAAACTGCATCAGGAACGCCCCCGCCCCCAGCGCCAGCGAGCCGCTGGCGAAAGCCCACAGTGGAATGACCGGCAGCGCCAGCAGGGCGGCGATCATAATCGCTTTGCGTCGGCCAATCTTCTCCGACAGCGAACCGAAGAACACTCCACCAATGATCGAAGCGATGTTATAGCAGACCGCGATGATGCTGACCGTTTTAGGCTCGAAGCCGTGCTGAACTTTCAAAAAGACCGGGTAAAGATCCTGCGTCCCGTGAGAGAAGAAGTTGAAAGCCGCCATCAGCACCACCAGGTACAGGCACAGCTTCCAGTGGCTACGCAGTACCGGCAGCAGGGCCGTACTCTCTTTATTCTGCCTGGCCGCCTGCCAAACCGGAGACTCCTCGACGCAGAAATAGATAAACGGCAGCAGCAGCACCGGCGCGGCGCCAATGACAAACATCCCGCGCCAGCCGAGTTGTTCAAACAGCAGCCCATAGGCGACGGCCGCCAGCAAATAGCCGAAGGGGTATCCCGCCTGGAACAGGCCGGACATCAGGCCGCGCGAGCGGTCGGGGATCGTCTCCATCGCCAGCGAAGAGGCCACGCCCCAGATCCCGCCCATCGCCACGCCGTACAGCACCCGCAGCAGGAAAAACAGCATCAACGACGGCGCGGCGGCGGAGAGCAGCTCAAAAGCCGAGAAGAACACAATGTTGAGCATCAGGATTGGTTTGCGACCAAACTTCTCCGCCGCCCTGCCGAAAATTAGCGCGCCGACGGGCCGCACGGCCAGAGTCAGCAGAATCGCCAGGGTGACCTCCTCAAGGTCGACATGAAACGAGTGGGCGATATCGCTCAGTAAAAAAACTAACAGGAAAAAGTCGAAAGCATCGAGCGTCCAGCTTAAAAAACTGGCTATCGCCGCATTACGCTGTCGTGAGGTCCAGCCGTGCATCTTGTCATCCCTATCCCGACGGCATTGCCGGGAGTGTGCGCGGCGTCCAGCAGAGCGAGCTGGGGTTACCGCTTGTGTAAATTGTTTGTATAGAAAGTTGCTCTTTTGTTAATTACACCCCTTTTACGACAATCGGCAAGTTTATTAGCATGCTAATTTGTTTCAAATTGCGTGTTCCCCTCACCGGTTCGGTAATTTTCGACCAGAATTAAAACCAGGTTCGCTTAAGCGAAGCGTCATCAATGCCGCATCTGCCCACAGGAAGGGAGAGAATCATGAAGAGAATTGCCATCGTCGGCGTGGGGCCGACGGGGATTTACACCTTTTATGAACTGGTGAAGCGCGGTGAGCCGCTGGCCATCACCCTGTTTGAAAAAGAGGCGCAGGCCGGGGTGGGTATGCCCTACAGTGACGATAATACCGCGGCGCAAATGCTGGCCAATATTGCCAGCATTGAGATCCCCCCCATCGACCTGACCTACCTGCAATGGCTGCAGCAGCAAAGCGATGACTGGCTGGCGGCGCGCGGGCTTGAACGGCACGCCCTGCATGAGCGCCAGTTTCTGCCGCGGGTGATCCTCGGCGAATACTATCGCGACCGTTTTCTTTACCTCGTTGAGCGGGCCCGGGACGTCGGCTTTGTGATTAGCGTTTGTGAATCCTGTGAAGTCACGGATATTGCGGTTCAGTCCACCGGGATCGCCATCCACACCGATAGTGCAGCAGACCCGGTAATCGTCGACCTGGTGGCGATTGCCACCGGCCATCTGTGGCCTGAAGAAGAGCGCGCCAGCCGACAGTACTTCCCCAGCCCGTGGACCGGCCTGATGGAGGCCCGCATTGCCCCCTGCCGGGTGGGGATCCTTGGGACTTCATTAAGCGCGATTGATGCCGCCGTGGCGGTAGTGGCCCGCCACGGCGTTTTCCATACCGAGGACGACAAAACGACCCATTTTTCCCTCCATCCAGGCAGCGAAGCGCTGGAGATCACCCTGATGTCACGCCACGGCGTGCTGCCGGAGGCCGATTTTTACTGCCCGATCCCGTGGGAGCCGCTGGAGATTGCCACTCCCGCCGCCCTCGAAGCGGCCATTGCAGAGGGTAGCGACGCTCTGTTAGATCGGATTTTTGAGCTGATCGTTAAAGAGCTGGAATATGCTGCCCCCGACTGGAGCGAGGCGATCGGGCTTCGTCAGCTGACGCCTGACAGTATCGCCGACGCCTGGTTTGCCGACCGCCTCACCCATGACCCCTTTCAGTGGGCGCAGCGCAATCTGCAGGAGGTGGAGCGCAATAAGCGCGAACACCACACGGTGCCCTGGCGCTATGCCATTCTGCGCCTGCATGAGGCGATTGAAACCGTGGTGCCGCAGTTCAACGACGCGGACAGCCGTCGCTTCCGCCAGGGCCTCGCTCGGGTATTTATCGATAACTACGCCGCCATTCCGCCGGAGTCCATACGTCGGCTGCTGGCCTTGCACCGGGCTGGCATTCTGCGGATCCTGACGCTGGGCGAAGATTATGAGCTGCAGCGGGAGCCTGACCGGACGCTGATTGTTCATCATCGTCAGCGCTGCGAATTCGATGTCTTTATCGATGCCCGCGGACAAAAAGCGCTGAAAACCCGGGATCTGCCCTTCCCTTCACTGCGCCAGCAGCTGCTGGCCTGCGGCGACGACATTCCGGACGTTGGTGATGACTACACGCTGCAGGCGCCGGAGACAGTGCGCGGTCGGGTCGCCTTCGGCGCCCTTCCCTGGCTGATGCACGATCGCCCCTTTGTGCAGGGGCTGACGGCCAGCGCCGAGATTGGCAGCGCAATGGCCCGCGCCGTGTCGCAGCAGGCCGCCGGCCGACGGCGCCGTCTCTGGTATATCGAATAGCGGAGCGCTTAAGCGCAATATCCGAATACTGGGGGGGTGAACAGGCGTGCTATAAACAGCAACTGTCCGTCCCCTGCACGACCACGTTTAACATTTACGAGGTATTCATGAGTCATCTTTTTAGCGCGACGCGAATTGGTCAACTCACCCTTGATAACCGTATCGTTATCGCCCCGATGTGTCAGTACTCCGCCGACGAGGGTAAGGCGACCTCCTGGCACCGGATCCATCTTGGCCAACTGGCTTTCTCCGGCGCCGGCCTGTTAATTCTGGAAGCCACGGCGGTAGAGCCTGCGGGGCGTATCTCCCCGGGGGATCTGGGGCTGTGGGATGATGAAACCGAAAACGCCCTGCGCGGCGTAGTCGAAGATATTCGGGCCTGGTCGCCGATCCGTCTGGGGATCCAGCTGGGTCATGCCGGACGCAAGGCATCCTGCGCCGCCCCGTGGCAGGGAGGCCATCAGCTGGCGCTCAACGATGGTGGCTGGCAGACCGTCGCCCCTTCCGCCGTGGCGTTTCACGATGGCGATCGCGCTCCCGCTGAACTGAGCCATGCCGATCTGGCGCGCATCAAAGCGGCCTTCGTCGCCAGCGCGCTGCGCGCCCAGCGGCTGGGCTTTGAGCTGATTGAACTGCACGCCGCCCACGGCTATCTGCTGCACCAGTTTCTCTCGCCGCTCAGCAACCAGCGCCGCGACGAGTACGGCGGTTCGCTGGAGAACCGAATGCGCTATCCGCTGGAAGTCTTTAAGGCGATCCGCGAGGCAGTGGGCAGCACCATGGCGGTGGGCGTCAGGCTGTCGGCTACCGACTGGGTCGAAGGCGGCTGGGACTGCGAGCAGTCCATTAAGTTTAGCCAGCAGCTGGAAACGCTGGGCAGTGACTATATTCACGTCTCCAGCGGCGGTTTGTCGCCGCAGCAGGCGATCACCGTTGGGCCGGGATACCAGTTGCCTTTCGCCCGCGATATTCGCCAGCAGGTAGCCATCCCGGTGATTGGCGTGGGGCTGATCACCGACCCGCAGCAGGCGGAAGCGGCGCTGGAGAATGGCGATGCCGACCTGATCGCCCTCGCCCGCGCGGTACTTTACGATCCGCACTGGCCGTGGCACGCTGCGGCCAGACTTGGCGCCCAGGTCCGTGTGCCGTCGCAGTATTTGCGCTCGGAGCCGCACGGCCTGAAAGGCACCCTGCTGCCAAACCGTTGAACCCACGGCGGGCATAAAAAAGGGGTATCGTAAGATACCCCTGAGCAGGATGTTATTGCGGTCCATGTGCCGGGCGACGGCGACGCCTTGCCCGGCCTACAAAAGGGTGATACCCGGTCATTGCGCAGCCAACCCGCTCCCTGCGTAGGCCCGCGCAAGCGCAGCGCCGCCGGGTAATCTATCAGGCTCCGCTCCCTATATTTCCGGGCGGCGGGTCAGACAAACACCGCGAGTTACTGCTGTGCGGCAGGCGGCGCGGCGTTCTGTTTATCCTTCGCGATACTGTCCTGGATGGCTTTGGTTTTGCTCGCCGCTTCAGCCGAGAGCTGATTGGCGTCACCGATGGCGTTGTCTTTGATCTGACCCGCCTCTTTGACTATGCGGTCACTTTCCTGCTTTGCGTTCTGCTTCACCGCATCGGCCTGGGCTTTCGCCTGCTGGGCGATGGCGTCCGCCTTCTTGTCCGCCTCGGCCTTGATGGCGCTGGCCTGATCCTTCAGGCGATCGGCCTCGGCGTCAGCCTGGCTTTTCAGCGTATCGATTTGCTTATCCGCATCCTGTTTAATTGCCTGCGCTTTATCCGCCGCGGCATCCTTCATCTGCTCCGCATTATCTTTAGCCTTATCCAGTTTGTTATCAACTTTCGACGCATCGTCGCAGCCAAACAGGGTCAGGCACAGGGCGGAAGCGAGTAGTGTTTTATTCCAGAGTTTCATCAGCATTCCCTTACAGGTTAAGTCGTTATCCAGCTTTGTGATTCGTTGCATTAATAGCATTCACATTTTATATATAAACGCTCAGCCGATAGAGTCAAGGCGACAGCGCCGATTGTCAGTCCAGGGTCGCCACCAGCCCCTGCAGCCAGTCGGCAAAGACCCGAACCTTATGCGAGAGATGCCGGTGCGGATAGAGCAGCGACAACGGTCGACGCGGCGCCGGAAAGTCCGGCAAAACTTCCACCAGTTGCCCGCTGTCGATATAAGGTTGCAAAAAGAAACGCATCCCCTGCAGCATCCCCAGCCCCGCCAGCCCGGCAGCAGTAAAGACTTCAGAGTTGTCCAGCACCAGTTTACCGGGAATGGCGATCTGCCTGATGCCCTCCGGGGTCTGGAATCGCCAGGGCATAATCTGCCGGCTGCTGCTGTTCACCCAGTTCACCGCCAGATGCGACTGCAGGTCCTCCAGCGTCGCGGGCGCCCCATAGCGCGCCAGATAGCCCGGACTGGCGCAGGTGGTTAACGCCACCTCCCCCAGTGAACGCGCCACATAGTCGCCATCCTCAAGATCCCCCACCCGCAGCAGGCAATCCAGACCATCGCGCAGCATATCCCGGCGTACGTCGGAGCTGCTGAGGACAATCTCCACCTCCGGATGGGCCTGATAAAAATCCGGCAGATGCGGGATCACCAGCAGCCGGGCAAAGGCGATCGGCATATCAACGCGCAGCTGACCGCGGATCGGCCGGTCCGGCGCGAACGACTCCAGCAGATCGTCGGCCTGGGAGAGCAACGGTTTGCTGCGACGATAAAACTCTTCCCCCTCCGGCGTAAGATACAGACGCCGGGTGGTGCGCTGCAGCAGCCGGACCCCGCTCTCCTGCTCCAGCTGCTGCAGTGCTTTGGTCACCGCCGGTCGGTGGATCTGCAAATTTTCCGCCGCCTGGGCAAAGCTGCCGGCATCGACGATTTCAATAAAAATTTTAATATTTTCAAACAGATTCATTTGCATGATGGCCCGCCTACCACCTCTTCATCAGTTCACATTATTACTAATTTAATAATAGTGATGAAAGTTTTTGCTCATTTTTTAAAACAATAAAGACGCCTACACTGCCCTCATTGCCGCATCGCTGGGGCGAACAAATTTATAACTTATTAACATACAAGGAAAAATAGCATGCAACCTAACCGCGTCGCCCGCATTCTGGGTATTGAAAAACCGGTGGTCCAGGGGCCCCTCTCCTGGCTAACCGATGCTCGTCTGGTGGCGGCCGTCGGCAACGCCGGTGGGCTTGGCGTGCTGGGCCCGAACGCCGGACTGACGGCGGCAACCGCCGTCTCCACCCCGGAGGCCACCGCCGAGAAAATGCGCGAAGAGATCCGCAAAACCAAACAGCTGACGGAGAAACCCTTTGGCGTCAACCTGATCCCGACGGCGGAAAATGACATCTGGACGCCGGCGATCCTCCCGGTGATCAAAGAGGAAGGGGTTAAGGTGGTGGTCTACACCGGCTACGGCGACGGTTCGTTAAAACCGGCGCTGTTCGACGAACTGAAAGCCGCCGGGATCACCATTATCTATCGTGACATCAACCCGACGCCGGAGAACAGCCGCCGCGCGGAGCAGGCCGGAGCGGATATTATTGTCGCCACCGGCTTTGACGAAGGCGGCACGCTGCCGGGTACCGCCCTCGGGACCTTCACCATCGTCCCGCTGATCGTTGACGCGGTACAGCGGGTTCCGGTGATGGCCGCCGGAGGGATCACCGACGCCCGGGGCGCGCGCGCCGTTCATGCCCTGGGGGCGGAGGGCGTCTTCGCCGGTTCGGTATTTATCAGCACCATCGAAAGCCGGGTTCCCGACTCGGTGAAAGCGAAAATTGTGGCCGCCAACGGTCTGGATCTGCGCCTGTTCCGTACTCTGCCGGACTACTACCGCGCGCTGCCCGGCAAACTGAGCGACACACTGGTGGCCATGGACCGGGCCGGCGCCTCCAGGACCGAGCTGGCCCAGGCGATGGGTGGTCTGCGCGGGATGCGGCTGGGCATGCTGGAGGGGAATACCGATGAGGGATATATCTCGGTGGGCGCGGGGATCGGCAACATCCATGCCATCACCTCCGTCGCCGAGGTGGTCAACCAGCTGGCGGTGTAAAGCCGCCAGCCGGGGCACGGTGACCGGCGCGATCAGGCGTCGGCCACCTTCTCTACCGCCCGGGAGAAAGCGTCGATAGCCAGCCCGACGTCGGCGGCGGTGACCGACTCCGCCGGGTGATGGCTGACGCCCCCCAGGCAACGCACAAACAGCATCGCCGATGGCCAGCGCTCGGCGATGGCGATAGCATCATGCCCTGCGCCGCTCGGCAGCGTCAGGGAACGCCCCTGCACCGCCACCACCGCCTCGCTCAGCACCGCCTGCAGGTGACTGTCGCAGGCGGTGGCGGCGATGCGATAATACTCCTCGGCGGCGAAACTCAGCTGGCGGCGCCCGGCAATGGCCTGCGCCTGCCCCAGCAGTTCCTCCAGCAGCGCCGTCAGCGGCGCATCCTGCGGGCCGCGAATATCCAGCGTCAGCTGCACCTCGCCCGGTATCACGTTTACCGCGCCCGGCGCACAGCGCAGGGTGCCGACCGTCGCCACCAGGTTACCGCCGTGCTGCCGGGTCAGGTTTTCCACCTGCATCATCCATTCCGCCGCCGCGGCGAGGGCGTCCTTGCGATGGAGCATCGGCACCGTGCCGGCATGGCCAGCTTCGCCGGTAAAACGGCAGTTCAGCCGTCTGGCGCCGTTAATCGCCTCCACCACGCCGAGCGCCAGCCCCGCCTGCTCCAGGCACGGCCCCTGCTCGATATGCAGTTCCAGATAGGCGGCGATATCCCGCGGGTGACGGGCCGCGTGGGCGATCCGCGCCGGATCGAGTCCGGCATTCACCAGCGCCTGGGCGACGCTCACCCCGTCGGTATCGCACTGTGACAGCCAGCTTTCAGGCCAGGTGCCGGTGACGCCGCGACTGCCGAGCAGGGTGATGCCAAAGCGGGTGCCCTCTTCATCGCCAAAGCCGACGATCTCGATTGCCTTCGCCAGCCGTCGCCCCTGCTGGTGCAGACGCTGGACCACCTCAATCGCCGCCAGCACGCCGAGCATGCCGTCGTAGCGCCCGGCGTTGCGCACGGTGTCGAGATGAGAGCCCAGCAGCACCGCCGGCGCGCCCTCCTGCACGCCTTCATAGCGACCGCAGATATTACCGACGCTGTCCTGCCATACCATCATGCCGGCGGCCTGCATCCACTGGCCCACCAGCTGGTTGGCCTGCAGATGTTCCGGCGACAGATAGACCCGGGTCAGGGCGTCGGCGGTTTCGCTGAGGGCGGCCAGCCGATCGGCGCGCGCCATCACCCGGCTGGCCGCCGCCTCTCTCTCCGCCAGCTGGCGGACGGTGTCACTCATAGGGTGGCCTCGGTGCGGTAGTGATCCCAGGCCGCCTGCATCGCCGCGCCCTGAGTGGTGGTGAACCTGAGGTAGTTCAGGACCGCTTCCAGCGCGCTGAGCGTCTGCATCACGCAGTCTTTACGCGCGTTATAGCCCATGGTGCCAATGCGCCAGACTTTACCGTGCAGCGGACCAAACGAGGTGCCAATTTCAATGCCGAAATCTTCCAGCATCAGTTTGCGTACCTGATCGCCGTTGACCCCGTTGGGGATCACCACCCCCAGCACGTTATTCATTTTGTGCCGCAGGTCGCCAAAGGTCTCGAGCCCCATCGCCTGGATGCCCTTCAGCAGCGCATCGCCGTGCAGTTTATGGCGGGCGATGCCGTTGTCGAGTCCCTCCTGGAGGATCAGGCGCGCGCACTCCCGGGCGGCGAACAGCGCCGAGGTCGCTTCGGTATGGTGGTTAAGGCGCTCCGGCCCCCAGTAATCCATCACCATGCCGAGATCGAAATAGTTGGAGTAGATCATCTCGTCGACACCGTCGTGATGGGCATCGGTGCGGATCCCCTGCTCAATGCAGCGGCGGCGGCGGATGACCTCTTCCATCCGCGGGCTGAGGGTGATGGGCGAGGTGCCGGAAGGACCGCCCAGGCACTTCTGCATCCCGGCGGACACGGCGTCCAGCTGCCAGGCGTCGGTTTCCAGCGGGTTACCGCCGAGCGACGCGGTGGCGTCGGTATAGAACAGCACATCGTGACGACGGCAAATCTCTCCCAGCTCCGCCAGCGGCTGCAGCATGGTGGTGGAGGTATCGCCCTGCACGGTGAGCAGCAGGCGCGGCCGCACGCGCTTGATCGCATCCTCAACCTGATCCGGTTTAAAGACCTCGCCCCACGGCACCTCGATGGTGTGCACTTCTGCCCGACAGCGACGCGCGATCTCGCACAGCAGATGACCAAACCGGCCGAACACCGGCACCAGCACCTTGTCACCGGGACGGATCGCCGACACCAGAATCGCTTCGATCCCGGCGCGCGAGGTGCCGTCGACCAACATCGTCCAGCGATTTTCGGTGCGAAACACGCCGCGGTAGAGCGCCATGACTTCATTCATGTAGTGGGTCATCGCCGGATCGTACTGGCCAACCAGCTGGCTCGACATGGCGCGCAGCACGCGCGGGTCGGCATTGATCGGCCCCGGCCCCATCAGCAGGCGCTGCGGCGGGTTAATTTGCGAAAACTGAGTGATATCCATCTGCCATTCCTTACGTTAGTTAAGACCGCGCACCGAGGAGATAAACTGTTTCAGTTCGCTGGTCTGCGGGCTGGCGAACAGCGTTTTGCTGTCGCCCTGCTCCCAGACGCGTCCCTGATGCATAAACACCACGCGGTCGCCCACTTCGCGGGCAAAATTCATTTCATGGGTGACGAGGATCAGCGTCATACCTTCCGCCGCCAGTTGCTCCAGCACCTTCAGCACTTCACCCACCAGTTCCGGGTCGAGCGCCGAGGTGATTTCGTCACAGAGTAAAACTTTCGGCGACATGGCCAGCGCCCGGGCAATGGCCACGCGCTGCTGTTGGCCGCCGGAGAGGTTGGCCGGGTAGTAATCCAGACGGTCGCCGAGCCCGACCTTCTCCAGCATCCGCTGCGCCAGCTCCCGGCATTCTGCCTGGGACTTCTTCAGCACCCGCCGCGGGGCCAGCATGACGTTCTCCAGCGCCGTCATGTGCGGAAAGAGATTAAAGTTCTGGAACACCATGCCGATGGAGCGGCTGATCTCCCGGGCCTGGGAATCGCGGTTGGTGATGGTCATGCCCCCGAGCTTGATGCTTCCCTCCTGGTAGCCCTCCAGACCATTGATACAGCGCAGCAGGGTGCTTTTACCCGAGCCGCTGCGGCCGATGATCGAGATCACTTCCCCCATGTCGATATCCAGATCGACGCCCTTCAGCACATGGTTGTCGCCGTAGTACTTCTGCATCTGATTAATGGTGATGAGAGGCATTGAATTTGTTCTCCAGATAGCGGCTGTAGCGGGACAGCGGATAGCACAGAATGAAATAGCCCAGCGCCACAAGGGCAAACACTTTAAACGGCTGATAAGTGACGTTGGTCAGCATCGTCCCTGCCTTGGTCAGCTCCACAAAGCCGATAATCGATGCCAGCGCCGTGCCTTTGATCACCTGTACGGCGAACCCGACGGTCGGCGCGATGGCAATGCGCAGCGCTTGCGGCGCCACCACCCGGTACAGGGTCTGGCCGAAGCTCAGCCCGAGACACCGCGAGGCCTCCCACTGGCCTTTCGGCAGCGCGCGAATGCTGCCGAACCAGATATCCAGCAGAAAGGCGCTGGTGTAGAGCGTCAGGGCGACCGAGGCGGCGGTCCACGCCGAGACGTCAACGCCGAACAGCGCCACGCCAAAGAATGCCAGAAACAGCTGCATCAGCAGCGGCGTGCCCTGGAACAGCTCAATATACCCGCGGATCAGCCGTTTCACCTGGCGTCCGCCGGTGAGGCGCAGCAGCAGTAACGGTAAGGTCACCAGCGCCCCGCCGGTGAACGCGACCAGCGACAGCAGCACCGTCCAGCGACCGGCCAGCAGCAGGTTGCGGATAATGTCCCAGTCAGTAAAAATGGTCATCAGGCCTGTACCCCCAGCCATTTACGCCCCGCCGCCATCAGCAGCTGGCGCATCGCTATCGATAACGCTAAGTAGATCCCGGTGGTTACCAGATAGACCTCAAAGCTCAAAAATGTCCGCGACTGGATCAGGTTGGCGGCGAAGGTCAGCTCCTCATAGGAGACCTGCGACACCACTGACGAGCCGAGCATCACAATGATGCACTGGCTGACCAGCGCCGGATAAATCCGCTGCAGCGCCGGGGGCAGTACGACGCGAACGAAGGTTTGCGTCCGGCTAAGCCCGAGCACGCGACCGGCTTCCCACTGGCCCTTCGGCGTCACCTGGATGCCGGCGCGGACGATCTCGGTGCTATATGCGCCGAGGTTGACCACCATCGCCAGCAGCGCCGCTTCACCGGCGGTCATCTTCAGTCCGAGGTTCGGTAAACCAAAGACGATAAAAAAGAGCTGCACCACAAACGGCGTATTACGGATGATTTCCACATATCCGCCCCATACCCGGCTGAGCATTCCCGGGCGACCGCTGCGGATCGCCGCCCCAAGGATGCCGATCGCCAGTCCGCCGATCGTCGCCAGCACCGTCAACTGCACCGTCACCCACAGGCCGGCCAGCAGCTCCGGCCAGTGCGGCCAGAGCTCAGAGAAATGAAGTTGCTCCGTCATCCCCAGACCTTACGCGCCGAGGCTGGCAGGCAGTGGCGCTTTCAGCCACTTCTCAGACAGACCGTTGAGGGTGCCGTCCTTAATGCCCTGCTCGATGAGGGTATCCACTTTCGCCTTCAGCGCCGGTTCGTTCTTTTTCAGACCGATAAAGCACGGCGAGTCCTTCAGCATAAAGCTCGGGACCGGCGCTTTGTCGGCGTTCTGCCGGGAGATAGCCGCCACCACAAGGTTTCCGGTGGCGACATACTGCACCTGACCGGACAGGTAAGCCGACAGCGTAGTGTTATTGTCCTCGTAGCGCTTAATCTGCGCCGCCTGCGGCGCCACGCTGGTCAGCACCATATCTTCCACCGCCCCACGGGTCACGCCGATGCTTTTGCCGCTCAGCGCGGCCGCGTCCTTCAGCTCCGCCCCTTTCGGGCCAAACACCCCGAGGAAGAACGGGGCGTAGGCGCGGCTGAAGTCGATCACCTTCTCGCGCTCGGCGTTCTTGCCGAGGCTGGAGATCACCAGGTCCACCTTATCGGTCTGCAGATACGGCACGCGGTTGGCGCTGGTCACCGGGACCAGCTGCAGCTTGAGCTTCATCGATTTCGCCAGATAGCGCGCCATATCGATGTCATACCCCTGCGGCTGCAGGTCGGTACCCACCGAGCCGAACGGTGGAAAGTCCTGGGGTACGGCAATGCGGATGACGCCGCGTTTTTCAATATCCTGGAGCTGGTCAGCCTGCGCGGCAGAAACAGACGATAGGAGACAAGCGGCCCCGGCCAGCGCGATCAACAGTTTCTTCATGATGTTTACCCGTTACGTTAGCATGAAACAAAAGATTCTTTGAATCTGTTTTTGCAACTAATGTGCCAGATACGGACGAGGCGAGGGTTGGCGAGGAATTAAAACAAAAAGTGAGAAAGGACAAGCGCTAACGGAAAAGTCCTCAGAGAGCGGCGGCGCCATGACGTGGTTTTTATTGCACCATAATAATGCACAGCACCACGCTGGCGCCCCATCAGCGTTGTTCCAGCTCGTCCAGCTGCTGGTAAAGCGTGGCGATATCGTGGATGCGCGGACGACCGCTGTCGAGCGTTTCATGGAGAAAGGCATTGGCCAGCAGATTGATCAGGCTGTTGACCGAGGCATAGCTATCGTAGGCGGAGACGCTGTCCAGCGGCGCGCAGAGCTGCCAGCGGGAGAGCGGAAACAGGCTGTGGGCCTGCGGCTCGCACATTAACAGGACCGGCACCCCGTCGCGCTGGAGCTGCTGCAGCAGCGGGCGTACTATTCGCGGCCGGCGGCGAAACGCCATCATTACCACCAGATCATCGGCGGTCAGATCGACCAGCTCTTCGCTGAGACTCTGACCCGGCTGGGGCAGCACCAGCACCTGGCCGCGGGCCTGCAGCAGCTGCTGGCGCAGATGCAGCGCCGCCGGATAGGCGTTGCGCATGCCAATCACCACAATGCGGCGGGCGGCCACCATCGCCGTCAGCGCCTCAGCGAACTGGCGGGCGTCGAGGGCGTTGACCCACTGGGTGAGGTTTGCCATCTCCTGCTTATAATGGCGCGCCAGCAGCGTGTTACCCTGCACCGCGTCGCGCTGGTCGGTGAGCGGCATCCCGCTCTGACGCAGAGTGCGCAGTTCATCGCGCATATCTTTATATTTGTCGTAACCGAGGCGCTTAAACAGCCGGCTGACGGTGGCTTTCGACACGCCGCTCAGCTGCGCCAGCTCGGCGCTGTTGTAGCTTATCAGGTCGTCAAAGTGGTCAAAGATGAAATCCGCCACCCGCTGCTCCTGCGGCGACAGCGAGGCGTATTGCCCTTTCAGTCGTTCATCGAGTTGTTGCATAGCGCCCCTGTAACTTTCGTTTCATCATCCATTCCTCATCATACTGTATCTGCTATGCCTTACACATAGCGTGCCAGTGGGAAAATTCTGGTCATCGTTTTTATCAATGAAACGAAACGTTCAGAGATGGAACAGCTTTTGCAGTGTTCTGCGGGTGATTCGTTCAGAAAGGATAATTTATGCACAGTAGCAACGTTTCGACCCACGGCATGGCGGTGGCCCCCCACCACCTCGCCAGTCAGAGCGCGCTGGCGATCCTGCGCGAGGGCGGCAGCGCCATTGAAGCGATGGTGGCTGCCGCGGCGGCCATCGCCGTCGTCTATCCCCATATGAATGGCCTCGGCGGCGATGGCTTCTGGCTGATCGTGCCGCCTGAGGGAGACCCCATCGCCATTGACGCCAGCGGGGCCGCCGGATCGCTTGCGACCCTCGAGGCCTACGCCGGACAGCAGCATATTCCCCACCGGGGACCGCAGGCCGCGCTGACCGTCGCCGGCACCGTCAGCGGCTGGGACGAGGCGCTGCGTATTTCACGGGACTTAACCGGCCGCGCGCTGCCGGTGGCCCGCCTGTTGGCCGATGCGATCGGCTATGCCGAAGACGGCATTCCGGTCACTGCCTCGCAGGCCCACGCCACCGCCAGCAAACTGGAAGAGCTGCGCCATCAGCCGGGCTTCAGCGAAACCTGGCTGGTCGCGGGCGAGGCCCCGCGGCCCGGCAGCCGCTTCCGCCAGCCCGCCCTCGCCGGTACCCTGCGCATGCTGGCCAGCGACGGTCTCGACAGCTTTTATCGCGGGCCGCTGGCCGAGCGTCTGGCGCAGGGTATGGCCACGCTGGGGATGCCTGTCACCCTCGGCGACCTGCAGGCCCACCGCGCCAGGCGTCCGGGGCCGCTGACGCTCCAGCACCAGCAGGGAACGCTGTGGAATCTTGCCCCTCCCACGCAGGGACTGGTGTCGCTGGCGATCCTTGGCATCACCGACCGCCTGAACATGGCCGATGCCGACGACGCGCAAACGGTGCACCGTATCGTCGAAGCCACCAAGCGGGCGTTTGCCCTGCGCGATGCGCATATCACCGATCCGCGCCATCTGGATGTGGATGCACAGCAGTTGCTCACCCCGGAAGCCCTGCAGCCGCTGGCCGACAGCATCGACGACGCCAGCGCTTCCCCCTGGGGCGGCGGCAAAGGCCCGGGCGATACCGTCTGGATGGGCGTCGTGGATAACAGCGGACTGGCAGTGTCGTTTATTCAGAGTATCTATCACGAGTTCGGCAGCGGCGTGGTACTCCCGGACACCGGGATCGTCTGGCAAAACCGCGGGGCGGCCTTCAGCCTCGACCCGCAGCATCTCCTGGCGCTGGCCCCTGGCAAACAGCCATTCCACACCCTCAACCCTGCCGCCGCGCGCCTGAACGATGGCCGGGTGATGGTCTATGGCTCGATGGGCGGCGACGGTCAGCCGCAAACGCAGGCGGCGCTGTTTACCCGCTATATCCTGCAGGGGGTGCCGCTGCAGGAGAGCATCTCCCGTCCGCGCTGGCTGCTGGGCCGCACCTGGGGCCAGTCCTCCGATTCACTGAAGCTGGAGGGACGCTTTGCCCCCGCCTGTATCGCGCGCCTGCGCGAGCTGGGGCACGACGTAGAAGTGCTGGCCGATTTCAGCGAAGCGATGGGCCACGCCGGGGCCATTGTCCGCCATCCCAACGGTCTGCTTGAAGGGGCGACCGATCCACGCAGCAACGGCGCCGCCGCCGGATACTAAGGAGCAGACTATGACCACACAGCCAGACTGGAGCGAGTATCTGACACAGATGACTCACCTGATGCACCTGGAGCTGGATGCGCCGCGCCGTGAGGAGCTGGAGCGCCAGTTTGCCCGCATCGCCGCCATGGCGCAGCCGCTGATGGACTATCCCCTCGGGCCGCGCGAGGAGATTGCGGGGGTGTATAAAGCATGACTCTTCAACACTTCACCATTGCCGATCTCCAGCGTGCGCTGCACGAAGGCGAACTGAGCGCCCGGGAGATCGCCCGCCAGACGCTGGACGATATCGCCCGCGTGAATCCGCAGATCAACGCCTGGACCGAGGTCACCGCCCAGCGCATGCTGGCGGAGGCCGACAGCATCGACGCCCTGCGCCGGGAAAAGCGCCCCCTGCCGCCGCTGGCAGGGATTCCTTACGCAGTGAAAAATCTGTTTGATGTCGCCGGGCACACCACCCTCGCCGGCGCCGAACTGCTGAGCGATCGGCCGCCGGCAGCCAGCGACAGCTGGGCGGTGCGCCAGCTGCACAGCGCTGGCGCCCTGCTCAGCGGGATGCTCAATATGGACGCCTACGCCTACGGCTTTACCACCGAAAACAGCTACTATGGCGCGACGCGCAACCCGCACGATCTGTCGCGGATCGCCGGCGGTTCTTCCGGCGGTTCGGCCGCGGCGGTGGCGGCCGGGCTGGTTCATTTCAGCCTCGGCAGCGACACCAACGGCTCGATCCGTGTCCCCGCGTCGCTGTGCGGGATCTTTGGCCTGAAACCCACTTTCGGGCGCCTGTCGCGCTCTGGCAGCCATCCGTTTGTCGCCAGTCTGGATCATATTGGTCCTTTTGCCCGCCGGGTAACCGACCTCGCCGCGGTGTATGACGCCCTGCAGGGGCGCGACCCGGCCGATGACTTTCAGGCTGATAAAGCCAGCGAGCGCACCGGCAATCTGCTGGAACGCGGACTGGAGGGGCTGCGCTGCGCGCGGCTGGGCGGCTATTTCACCACCTGGTGCGATGACGACGCCCGGGCGGCCGTGGATCGGGTCGCCCACGCGCTGGGCGCCGACAGCGAGCTGCAGTTCGCGGATGCCGCGCTGGCCCGCTCGGCGGCCTTTATCATCAGCGCCAGCGAAGGCGGCAATCAGTACCTGGCGGATCTTCACCACTCGCCCGAGCGCTTTGAACCTCACTCCCGCGAGCGGCTGCTGGCCGGCGCGATGATCCCCTCCGCGTGGTATCTGCAGGCTCAGCGTTTTCGCCGTCATGCTCGCCAGGCAATGAAATCCCTGTTCAGCCAGGCCGACGTGCTGCTCGCCCCGGCCACCCCATGCAGCGCCACGCCAATAGGCGCGGAGGAGATGGTGATTAACGGCCAGCCGCTGCCGGTGCGCGCCAGCATGGGAATGCTGACCCAGCCGATCTCCTTCCTCGGGCTGCCGGTGGTGACCGTGCCCCTGCGTACCGCCAGCGGCAAGCCGATTGGCCTGCAGCTGATAGCAGCGCCGTTTAACGAACAAGCCTGTCTTCGCGCCGCGCGGGCGCTGGAAACGATGGGCATTACCGATGCCCGAGTGGCGGAGAGTGCAGCATGATCAATCTGGATAATGTAGACCGCCCGGCGATCCTCGCCGAGGTGACGGCAGCGTTTTATCAGTATGAAGAGGCGCTGGTCAGCAATAACATCGAGGCGCTTGATGCGCTGTTCTGGCACGACCCGCGCACCGTACGGCTGGGAGCCGGCGAAAATCTGTATGGCATCGAGGCGATCCGCGCCTTTCGCGCCGCCCGCCCCGCCGCCGGTCTCGCCCGCGACCTGCGCCATACCACCATCACCACCTTTGGTGCGGACATGGCGGTGTGCAGCACCGAGTTTACCCGCGAAGGCAGCGCGCGCCTGGGCCGCCAGCAGCAGACCTGGGTACGCTTCCCCTACGGCTGGCGGATTGTCGCCGCCCAGGTCAGTCTGATGGACTGAGTGGCATAGACTGGAGCGGACCGGGGAATAAGGTATCCGCCGGCCCGCTTCCGGTCCGGTAACATGTTATTTGGAGTCGAAGATCATGGTGTTCATCAGAGCGGCTGAAGCAGAAGATATCCCCTCGCTGCAAACGCTATTTCTGCAGCTGGGCTATCAGACGGAGACGGCGATCTTAGCGCAACGCATCACTGCCCCGCAGAGCATGATGAGTGCGCTGGTGGCGGAAACAGAAAACGCCGTGTGTGGCGTAATCGTTATCAATTTTATTTTACCGGTACATGAGAACCGTTTATGGGCATTAATTTCCGCGCTGGTCATCGAGGAATCGTCACGTGGATCAGGGATAGGCCAGCAGCTTCTCCAGGCCGCAGAGCGCCTCGCCCGCGATAAACAATGCGCTCAGATCGAGCTTTCAAGTAGTGAAAAAAGAATCAGAGCGCATCAATTTTATGAAAATAACGGCTACAAGGACGTTCGCAAACGCTTCGTTAAACATTTGTCTTAACCGCCTGCGCGCGAGGGCTTTCCCCGGATGACCGTAACTATATTTTGCCCAGCAGGATATTTAACATGCGGCGCAGGGGTTCCGCCGCCCCCCACAATAGCTGATCGCCAACCGTTAACACCGAGTAGACTGGGTCATTATTTAGCGACATTTTCTTGTAGCGGCCAATACCTACCTGCAGCGAACCACTAATAGCAGCCGGGGTCAATTTACTGACACTCTCTTGCTTATTATTACGGACATAGTTTACCCACGGATGGGAATGGGTGACTAACTCAGCAAATTCTGCTTCGCTGACCTCACGTTTAAGTTTCAGCGTAATCGCCGCGCTGTGACAGCGGATCACCCCGACCCGAATGCATAAACCATTGACCGGGATGGTACCCGGCGCAAGGCCAAGAATTTTATTAGTTTCCGCCTCGCCCTTCCATTCTTCGCGGCTGTTTCCATCGCCCAGATCGCTGTCGATCCACGGAATGATGCTGCCCATGAGGGGGACGCCAAAATTCTCCACCGGCATGCCCGCGCTGTTAATCAGCTCACTCACTTTATTTACCAATGGCAGCACGGAACCTGATGATGTCAGTTCATCCGCAGATAAATGCTGACTGATATAAGCGCTTTGTGCGATTAATTCCCGCACCTGTTTGGCGCCCGCCCCGGAGGCAGACTGATAGGTCATCACGCTCATCCATTCGATAAGATCCGCTTTTATCAGCCCGGCCAACCCCATCAGGCTCAGCGTAATGGAGCAGTTGCCGCCGACAAACAGTTTAATTCCCGCTTTTACCGCACGATCGATATTTTCGCGGTTGACCGGGTCGAGAATAATGCAGGCTTTTTCATCCATCCGCAGCGCCGAAGCCGCATCAATCCAGTAACCTTGCCAGCCATGGTTAATTAACGCCGGATAGATGGCTTTGGTATAATCCCCGCCCTGACAGGTGATGATGATATCCATTTCGGCGAGTGCGCTAAGGGAATTCGCATCTTTCAGCCTGTCGCTTTTACCATTAATAACCGGGCCCGGGGCACCCGCACTGGAGGTGCTAAAAAAATGCGCTGTAATATCGTCGAAATCATTTTCTTCGATCATGCGTTGCAACAATACTGAGCCCACCATCCCTCGCCAACCAACAATACCCACCTGCTTCATTTATTTAACCTTTATAAGTTATGAGAATGTTAATTTGAGTGTCGCCATACCTTATATCGTATCCCCCAATAAAGGTCATTACCCAGCACCTCGATTTTTATCATTATTAAAATGTTTCATCTGCCATCAGCGATATTTATCTCTTATTACGGTCAAGCAGATATAAGGCGGCGGCGACTGTCCAATATTCGGCATTCAAAGGTGAAACGGCGTAGCGAAACGGCAGCAGCTTCTTCTCTGGGTACCATGAAGAGTAACTTGCATTTTGATAGTGACTATGTCAATTTGCTGGCAAAAGCCACCTGGTTACTGGACAGCCCATGAAAAATGAACCGCTTTGCCACGCTCCCTGCCCCATCGCCCGCAGCCTTGGCCGCATCGGCGACAGCTGGAGCATCATGATCCTGCGCGATGCCTTCGCGGGCTTTACCCGCTTTGACGAGTTCCAGAAAAGCAGCAACGTCGCGCCCAATATTCTGTCGCGCCGCCTGAAGAAACTGGTCGATGACGGACTGCTGGAGAAGGTGTGCTACAGCAGCACCCCGCCGCGCTACGAATACCACCTCACGCCGCGCGGCCGCGATTTCCGCATGGTGCTGCTGGCGCTGGCGGAATGGGGTAATCGCCACTTCGCCCCCGAAGGGCGTCAGATGCAGCTGGTGGAAATGACAACCCAGCGCCACGTGGAGCCAGTCATGGTGGATAAAGCGACCGGGGAAGAGATTATTCCGGGTAAATACGCCATGGTGCCGGGCCCCGCCGCCTCGCCGCTGATGAAATATCGTCATGAATATCTGCTGCGCAAACGCGAAGGCGATAGCGGACAAAAATTCCAACCGGAACCTTACAGAGATGCCAGCAATGAATCCGGCCAGTAAGAAAAGCGTCCTCGTTCTGGCGGCCATCTGAATAACGCCAGGATTTTGTTCAGCGCAGCGCGGCAAACTTCGCCACGCGGGGATCTCACCGGATGCCGCGCTGGCGCTGCGGGAGGCGCGAACCCAGGCCTTTTCCGATGCGTTCTACCTCATCATGATGGGTTTTTTACTTGCCGCGCTGCTGGTTCCCTTGATGATAAAGCCGCCGGCACACTGATACTACAGGAGAGTTAACTATGGGCGTTTCCGTTAAACGCATTGTCGTCACCGGGATGGGGATTGTCAGCCCGCTGGGCTGCGGCGTACAGCACGTCTGGCAGTCGCTGCTGGCAGGTAAATCCGGGATCACCCGACTCAGCGAGCAGCTGGTCGCGGATATTCCCTGCAAAGTGGCCGGCCAGGTGCCGTCCATTGACAGCGATCCGCTGCACGGCTTCGACCCGCTGGCGACCATCCCGGCGAAAGAGCGCAAAAAGATGGATCGCTTTATCGAGTTTGCGCTGGTCGCCGCGCGCGAAGCGCTGGCCCAGGCCGGTTGGTCGCCAGTATCCGAGGCCGAACAGGAACGCACCGCCACGGTGATCGCCACCGGGATCGGCGGGTTCAGCGAGATCGCCAATGCGGTACATACCACCGATGAACGCGGGCCGCGTCGCCTCTCGCCGTTCACTATCCCCTCTTTTCTGGCCAACCTGGCCGCCGGGCATGTGTCTATCGCCCACGGCTTCCGGGGCCCCATCGGCGCGCCGGTCACCGCCTGCGCAGCGGGTGCCCAGGCCATCGGCGATGCAGCGCGGATGATCCGCAGCGGCGAGGCGGATATTGCCCTCTGCGGCGGCGCGGAAGCGGCAATTCATCGCGTTAGCCTGGCCGGGTTTGCCGCGGCAAGGGCGCTGTCCAGCGCCTACAGCGACCAGCCGGAAAGCGCTTCCCGCCCCTTTGACCGTGACCGCGATGGTTTTGTGATGGGAGAAGGCGCCGGGCTTATTGTGATCGAATCTCTGGAGCACGCGCTGGCGCGCGGGGCCACGCCGCTGGCCGAGCTGGTGGGCTACGGCACCAGCGCAGATGCTTATCACCTGACCGCAGGCCCGGAAGACGGGAACGGCGCACGTCGGGCCATGGAGATCGCTATTCGCCAGGCCGGGGTGACCGTCGACGAGATTGACCATATCAATGCCCACGCCACCTCGACGCAGGTCGGTGATAAAGGTGAGCTGGCGGCGATTAAAACGCTGTTTGGCGCGCATCCGGTCGCCATTACCTCGACGAAATCCGCCACCGGCCATCTGTTAGGCGCGGCCGGCGGGATCGAGGCCATCTTCACCATTCAGGCCCTGCGTGACCAGGTGGTGCCGCCGACGCTGAACCTGCATCACCCCGATGAAGACGCGGCAGGCATGAACCTGGTGGCGCTGCAGGCCCGCCCGCAGAAGATGCGTTATGCGCTGTCGAACGGTTTTGGCTTTGGCGGCGTTAACGCCAGCCTGCTGCTGAAACGCTGGCAATAATCGTCAGCTCCCCTGCGGTACTGGCCGACGGGGGATTTCCACCGTTGCGGCTTTTGCCCTGCTGCTGGAGTAAATCAAGTACAGCGCGATACCCAGGGAGACAATGGCGCCTATTCGGCTCATCGAGAATGGAATCGACGCATTGTCCAGCCAGCCGAAGTTATCGATCAAGGTCAGTTTTGAGCGAAGAACGGACCACACTATCTAAAGAATGATATCGCCTATTATGTTGGGACCGCTCATGTTAAAAAAGGGATAGCTTTTCTTTTCATTGACGATAACGAAGGAATTTTCATGGTTGAGGTTGAGGAAATAAAAAAGAAATATCCCGGCGCAGATGCCTGGCAAATGGGTGACAGTCCGCAACTGGCTAACGAGCTGGCTGACCTGATCAAAAAAGGGATCAAAACGGCCTCTTGCGGATCTTTTGCCTCTTACCAGCAGGAAGAATCCGCCCCGAGAATCGGGAGTTATAACATTATTCTTGATGGTCAGAATGTTCCAGTTTGCGTGATCAGACTGATTTCGATGCAGCTGGTTCGTTTTTGTGATGTCACTGAAGCGTTCGCCCGCAAAGAAGGTGAAGGCGATTTAAGCCTTGAATACTGGAAGAAAGAGCATCAGAGATTTTTCAGCTCTGAAGGTCATTTTTCTGAAGATATGGAGTTGATCGCAGAAGAATTTGAAGTGGTTGAGGTGCTGTAAGGCAAGGTCAACGGGCTGACGTTTTATCACTGGCCACTCATAACACTGTTCGCTTCTGGCGCGGAGCGGACAAGCTGTCGAGCTAAAGGTCCGCATTGAGCAAGGAGCTGACGTGCCAGCTATAATTGGTAATAAAATGAGAGTAGAACTATTCTGATTTGTTTAAAAAAACATTTTTACATCCAAGGGCAAAATATTTTTTATGCTATCTTACATGCTATCTCAATATGCCAGGCTACCTGTGCCTGAAGTTACTCTACGTTCATGGTTAAAACAATGGTTGTCAGAGCAGGAATCGAGGTGTACAGACAGAAGTTTCTCGGCGCGATTTCCCTGGAGAGAAACTGGATTATGTCAGGAATATTTTTTACAACGAAAACTCAAAATTGATGGAAAGCAATTTCTTACTGGCCCCCGTTATCAGGGCGGAAATATTAACAAACCTTTTATTGATATTGTAGGTATGGATTCTGACCTAAATCATACTGCATTAGAACTCATTAGTAAGGAATGGTCACAACTCAGAGCTCAGTATGTCCGCATTCTTGTACCCGGCCAGTCCTTCCTGCAGGGTATTCCCGACCAGTATATATATGCCGCGTATTTTTCTGAACCCCCTGAATTCAATGATAAATCTCTTACTTTGCAAGTGGCGACATACGAAGATTTTGACTGGTGTTGTCAGGCCCTGGGTGATGCCTATAAGCATACATGGCAGACAGTTCGCGAACTGTCTGCAAGCAATTTGGTAGCAGTTGATGACGAAGAGTTGTGTGACCATATTTCAGAGAGAGAAGTATATATTATCTATGAAAACGATGTTCGCGCCGGGTTGCTAATATGCCAGAAAGGAAACATCGCTTTTCTGAGAGGATATCGTATTACTGACAAAGTAATACTTCCTGCTTTTCGTGGTCGATCATTGTCGGCCCGAGCGCAACGCCTGCTGTACCGATTATTAACTCATTACGATTCGGAACTATCTTTGTATATGGGCACAATTATTCCGCAGAATATCCCCTCGATGAAAACTGCAGAAAGAGCGGGACGAACTTGCATCCTAAGTTATCAATTTCTACCCATCTGCAGAACCCACGATTAACAGCAATGCTAATTTATCTTCAGCCTACACAGGGGACGTCCAGGGCCCGGGAGTACTCCCCTGGACGCATTAATGGGCAGGATGTGATTGTTGCGCAGGCTATCATATGGCGTGAGGTACAGCAGAATCAGGCTTCGTAGCAATGAGGGGCTCACAGCGTTCGGAATCCACCCGGTGCCGTAAATCACCGTAAGGTCTGTCATAAGGTAATTTCATCACGCATCGCGACACCTTTTTTCTTCATGCAGGCCTTCTCTTTCACGGTTTGTCAGAACTGTGGACCGCAGTAATCTCCACTCCGTGCTTTAATCAATGAGAGTGTGTCGGGTGCAAATTAAACTACCTTTCTCAACAGCAAAGGCGGGATACACCTACCCTCGCAGGGTTTCTGCGTCTGGTAATATGCCCATGACAGTCTCAAAGACCGCTTTGAGGGTTTCCCGGTTTAAGGCACAAAATCGCGTGGCGTTGCCCCCAAAATGCAGCGAAAAGCAGCGGTAAAGGCCGCCGGGCATGAGAAACCAAGCTGGTAAGCGACCTGTTTGATTGGAACACCGTTCGCGAGAAGATCCAACGAAGCGCAAATTCTGGCTCTCTGCTTCCATGTTCTAAAACTAAAGCCTGTATCCTTCATAAACAATCGGGAAAAGGTCCGTTCCGACATGGCCGACATAAAAGCCAGCTCGCTCAGCGATGCTTCCCAGCGCTGATTGACCAGTAGCGATCTGGCAGCGCTGAATAATCGCTCATCATTCGGCATGGGAAGCGCCATCGTTAAAGGTGGAGCCTCGCTGAGAATTTCCAGAAGCAACAACGCTATCTTCCGTTGACTCGGTCTGGCGTAGTCCTCACTGAACAGCCCAGCGATAAGCTCTTTGACTAACGGCGTAGCCGTGATCACGTGTACCTGCTGACTCTTGGTAAAGCTCGTACATTCTGCGATAAGGCTACTGCTGAAATAGATCGCCCTGAGATCGGTTTGTGAAAGCAGATGATAACTATGGATATGTAGAGGCGGTAGCCATAATGCCCGCTGAGGAGGGATCACCCAACGGTCGCTCTCTGTTTGCACCAGCATAACCCCTCTGGTGGCGAAGAGTAGCTGCCCCTCAACATGATGATGGGGAGGATCTACCTCACCACGTTGATAGCTTATCGCAGTACTGGACCAGCCTGTGGCCTCATCATGTCTTGGCGTTTTATCTATACTACCTGGCATTTCAGATTTAGCCCCTGCCATTATCATATCGAAACTGGAACCACCCGGAGTAGAGCCTTAGGCAATGGGTGCGTGACTTATCATCCTGATCATCAAAGATATTACAGGAGCTTAACCTCATGCGTGTACACTTTATCGTACATGAAAGTTTTGAAGCCCCGGGCGCATATGAAACCTGGGCAATAAACCAGGGTCATGATGTAACTTACTCACGCGTCTATGCAGGCGATCGGCTACCTGATGACGCCGTAGGCATCGATTTTCTTATCGTTATGGGCGGTCCGCAAGATCCTGACACCACGCTTGAAGAGTGCCCACACTTTAATGCTAAAGCGGAACAGGCGCTGATTGCTTCCGCGGTTAAAACCGGTAAGGCGGTGATCGGTATCTGCCTGGGTTCACAGCTCATTGGTGAAGCGCTGGGCGCGCCGTTCTCTCATAGCCCGGAAAAAGAGATTGGTAAATTCCCGATCACATTGAGAGAAGACGGCAGGAAGGATGAGATGTTCTCTCACTTTGGGAAAACACTTGAAGTGGGTCACTGGCATAACGATATGCCAGGTTTGACGCCAGAGGCCAAAATTATTGCTTACAGCGAAGGCTGTCCGCGGCAGATCGTTGCCTATTCAGACCGCGTCTTTGGTTTCCAGTGCCACATGGAGCTCACATTGGATGTTGTAGAACGGCTGATCGCTCATTCTGAGAAAGACCTGAGCCGTGCAGCAGAATATCGTTTCGTTGACACGCCTGAAGCGCTCCGGGCGCACGATTACAGTGAAATGAATCAAGTACTTTTTGGCTTTTTGGATAAGCTGGAAGCACGTTACACAGCAGCGCAAGCATAATGTTATGCTCGGTAAGCTTGCCATCGGTTTTGATTTTAATGTCCGCTCCTGGCACAGAGCGGACAAGCTACCTGATTTGAAGGTCCGCTATGAGCGAGAAGCGGAAAAGTGCTCTGGTAGGTTGTACACGGACTTGGGCATTAGAGCTTGCTCAATTCGGGATCAGCCTGTTGATGGTGGAGGAAGCCTGGGAGAACGTTAGAAACGTTCAGAAACTCTGTGGAAATAGACAAACGCCTATCCAGGGCTGCAATTTGATATTGTCGCTGTTAGTAAGATATTTTTAACCTGTCTTATCCAATAAATACACTGATGCATTTAAGCGAGAATTATGAGTTTAAAGCCGCGTAGAATCGTTTTAATTCCTGGGTTTATGCTGAATGAAATGCTTTGGCATGAATTTGAAACATATCTCCCGTCAAACTGTATTGTTCATCATGCAGCTGTAACTGAAGGACGAACCATTCATGATGTAGTGCAGCATTTGATTACTCTTCTGCCTGAGAAGTTTTCTTTGATAGGTTTTTCGATGGGAGGATATATTGCCCGACAACTGGCAGCAGAATTCCCTGAACGTGTAGAGTCCTTAGTGCTTATTGCCAGTTCCTTACGGGAAGATACGCCGTTAGAAGCTGAAGCAAAGCGGAAAAGCGTGCAGTCATTGTCCCCCACAACCTTTAAGGGGCTGAGCAGACATGCTATTGCCCGGTCACTCCACCCTCTAAACACATCAAATCAGGATATGATTTCAGCTATCCAGAAAATGGGATGCTCTCTGGGATTTGAAGCCTTCATCACGCAATCATCCTTATCCAGGCAAGGTATACCTTCTGCAACGATACGTTGTCCAACGCTGGTTATCGCCAGTGAAGATGATGCCATCCGTTCGATGAAGGAGGCAGAAGAATTGGTCGAAGCCATACCTTATGCGTCGTTAAGAATCATTCTGGATTGCGGCCATATGATTCCGCTCGAACGGCCCAGGGAGTTGGCAAGAATTATTGTTGAATGGATCCCTGCTACGTAAATTATTGGGGGTTTATCCGGCAAAAATCCGGATTTACTTCATCGGGGTAAGTTCCGTTCCTGGCTCAGAGCTGACATTCCCCTTTGCCGACGTGAAAAGTGCTATTGTCTGACCTCATTCTGGTCAGCCAGATGTTCTGTCCCGCCGCCCTGCCGGCGGCCTCTATCTCAGTAATACCTGTATCAGCTGCACGACGATATACACTCCCGCTACCACCTGTATGATCCGAAACCCCCATCTCAGATAGCGCCATTGATGGCGTTCGCTGGCATCAGCGGCTTCAATGGCGGGATCATAACGTTTTCTTTTCCTGGTTCTGAAGGTATCGAATCCCCACAGGACGAGAAGAATGATGATGATGATTTTTTCAATGATAAGATGGTTCACAAAGAGAGACTCCGGTCTTCTCACGGTTACAGGCAGAATAGATAAACCGCCTGGATGTAGCCACCACTAAATGTAGGGGTACCTGAAGACGAAGCCAGGCCTTCCTGGATTATCTGTCTTATGACCGCGTAAACGCATAGCAACGCCATAAAAGCGACATTCATTTCCGACACATGCTGCCGGAGCCCCCTTCTCCGACGCCTCAGGCTGGGTGATAAAACGACGGCGGCTGCCCGGTCACACGGCGGAACATGGTGGCGAAAGAGGACGCATTGTCGTATCCAAGGGATAATGCCACTTCGTTCACCGGTTTGCCTGCTATCAACCATGCCAGGGCGCTCACCACGCAGGCTCGCTGTCGCCAGGCGGAAAACGACAGGCCCAGCTGCTTCAGGAAATGGCGGCGAAAGGTACTAGGACTCATAAACAGCGCCCTGGCCCAGCGCGCCGCAGGATCATGGATAGAGGGGTTAAGCAAAAAAGCCTGACAAAGCGCCAGCAGCGCCGGATGCTGCGGCAACGGAATGTCAAATTCGCGGACCGGCATGGCGGCCAGTTCCAGTAACATCAACTGTATCAGCGTGCGATCGCGTGGGCTGTCGTACAACGGTGGTAAATCCACAGCCTCAAGCAGTAGCTGGCGCAACAGCGGCGAGACGCTGATCACTTCGCAACGACGGTGTTTAATGAAAGCGGCCACACAATCTGGCTCAATATACAAGCTACGCGTGGTCACCCCTGCAAATCTGACGGCATGCACGGTTTCAGGGGGGATCCAGACAGCGTGTTGCGGAGGAACCACCCATTCTCCGTCCTGCGTAGTGACATACATCAGTCCGGTCGCGCCATACAGCAGCTGTGCGCGACGATGTTGGTGCGGGGGCAGGATAAATCCCTGCGCATAGTCATTACCTAACGCCACCACATCACGATCGAGTCGATCGACCTCGTCAATTTTTACGTTGCGCACACCTGCCTCCCTCTGACCGATTTACAAAGGTAATTGAGCGCTACGCAAATGGGAAGCAGTACGCGACCGGTATAAGCTGCTCGCTCATTTTCAGGTCGGGGATACTCTCTTGAATGAGATCGTTATTATTGCGCTGGCAGGCTTTACTACCGGCATTACCACGGTGCTTTTCGGCTTCGGCGGCGGCTTTGTGGTGGTGCCCTTTGTCTATCAACTGATGCTCCGGCAGCCGGCGATCGCAGGCAACGCCATGCATGTCGCGGTGGCTACCTCAACGGCGGTGATGATATTTAACGCCGGCTGGGTCAGCTATCGAAACTGGCGGGCGGGCAGGCTTGCCGCGCAGACGCTGTTTCCGTTGTTATGGTTTATTGCCATTGGGGCGGTGGTAGGCTCCTGTCTGGCGGGGATATTGAGCGAGAAGATCGTTCGCGTGCTGTTTATTCTCTATATGCTGGCAACCATCAGCGATTGTTTGTTGCGCAAGGGTTTTTTCACGGGCAGCGCTCGGCGTCGCCTGTCCCTGCCAGTGGTCACCGGCGGCGGTGTGATTATCGGTACGATCGCCGCATTGCTGGGCGTGGGCGGCAGCGTCATGACTGTGCCCCTGCTACGGCGACACGGGTATGCAATGCAGGAGTGCGTTAGCGCATCCAACCCGCTTTCTTTGCCCGTGGCGCTATGCGGGGCTGTGACCTATGCCGTCATTGGCTGGCACAGCATTCCGCTGAGCGGATTTCTGGGGTTTATCAGCCTGAAAATTTTAGGCCTGCTCGTCCTGACCGGCTGGGCCGGGATAGTGTTTAGCCGCCGGGCAATCCCTGCGGTACCTGATGTATGGTATGCGCGCATCTATGTGCTGCTGCTGTGCCTGGTACTCCTCGCCATGCTTATTCAATAATCAAATTACATTCTGGTAAACCGGTGTAACAGACGCGACCGGGCGGAGCCCTCTCCCTGAAGAGAGGGCCAGGATCAGGGGCAACAAGCTACCCGCGATAAGGATGGGTTTCGCGCCAGTGGTCGGCAATCTGCTGCCGGGTGCAGACCCACACCTTGTCGTGCTGCTGGATATAATCAAGGAAACGCTGCAGCGCGCGGAAACGGCCTGGACGCCCAAGCAGTCGGCAGTGCATCCCCACGGACATCATCTTCGGTGCGGTTTCACCCTCGGCGTATAGCACGTCAAAGCTGTCTTTCAGATAGGTATAAAACTGCTCCGCGGTGTTGAATCCCTGGGCGGTGGCGAAGCGCATGTCGTTGGCGTCGAGGGTATAAGGCACGATCAGGTGCGGCCGCTGGCTGCCGTCGCTGCAGGCCACTTCGCTCCAGAAAGGTAAATCATCGCCGTAATAATCGCTGTCGTAGTCAAAGCCGCCGTGCTCCACCACCAGCTGGCGGGTGTTAGGGCTGTCGCGGCCGGTATACCAGCCGGTGGGCGGTTTGCCGAACAGGTCGGTCAGCACCTGCACCGCTTTTTGCAGATGCGCGCGCTCCTCGGCGATATCCATGTGCTGATAGTGGATCCAGCGCCAGCCGTGGCTGACCACATCGTAATCCGCGGCCTTGATCGCCGCCACAATCTCCGGATGCCGCGCCAGCGCCATCGCCACGCCGAAGACCGTCAACGGCAGCCCGCGCTGGCTGAACTCGCGATGGATGCGCCAGAACCCTGCCCGGCTGCCGTACTCATAGAGTGAATCCATCGACATATGGCGCGCCGGGTAGCTGGCGGCGCCGATAATATCGGACAGGAACTGTTCCGAACCCGCATCGCCATGCAGGACGTGATTCTCCGCGCCTTCCTCATAGTTGAGGACGAACTGCACCGCGATCCGCGCCCCACCCGGCCAGCGCGCGTGCGGCGGCTCCCCTGCGTAACCTCGCAGATCGCGAGGATAGTGTTCCTGGTTCTCTCCCATCTCCTGCCCCTTTTAAAATGGATTTAACGACTGAAACTGTCCGCTTAACGCTTTTTTCTCCGGGAACGCTAAGTCCCCATGCTTGCTGGTCGCCAGGCCCAGCGCGACCAGAGACTCCACCATCTTCACCGCCGCGCTGACGCCATCGATCACCGGCACCCGCAGCTCGCGGGTCAGCTCCTGCGCCAGGGTCGCCATCCCGCCGCAGCCAAGGACAATCGCCCCGCTACCATCCTCTTTCAGCGCACGAATGCAGCGCTCACGCACTTTCTCCTGCGCCAGGCCGCTGCCGTCTTCCAGCGCCAGCACCGGCAAGTCAATGGCGTGCAGCGCCGCGCAGTGTTGATGAAATCCGTACTGGTGCAGCAAATGACGGGCGATGATCAGCGTGCGCGGCAGCGTGGTCACAATGGAGAAACGGGTGGCGACCATCGTCGCCATATGCATTGCCGCCTCCGCGATACCGATCACCGGCCCCTGGGCCAGCTCCCGCGCCGCCAGCAGCCCCGGGTCGCCGAAGCAGGCGATCACATGCCCATCCACCCCCTGCTCGCGTCCGGCCCTGATCTGCTCCAGCACGCCGACCGCCGCGATGGCTTCGTCAAAGTGGCCCTCAATTGACGGCACCCCGGCGCGGGGACAGACCGCAAGGATCTCGGTGCCCGGCGCAGCGACCGCACGCGCGGCAGCGCCTATCGTTTCGGTCATCGCCAGGCTGGTGTTGGGGTTAATCACTTGTATACGAACGGAAGACATCACGACTCCTTGTGGCCGGCGAACAGCCGGGAAAAATCGGGCAGGCTGACGCCATCGCGCTCGAAGCACAGGCTGGCGACAATATGATCAAAATGGTGCATCAGCGCCTCGCTGAGCGGCTGCAGGGCTTTATCCCGCAGCAAACCGACCAACTGCTGGTGATCGTCGCAACGGCAGCCCTGTCGCCAAGGGGCGCCCCAGGCGGCAATCACTAAAGAGGAGCGCTGGCTGAGGCGGGTCACCATCTCGGTGAGCACCGGGTTGCCGGAGATAGCCTGCAGCTGAATATGAAAGTCAGCGGAGTGGCGGATCGCCGCCGGGCCGTCGTGCGCCGCATGGGCCTGCTGTTCACGCTGAATAATGTTCTCCAGCGCCGCCAGATGCGGCGGCTGACAGCGCGCGATCACATCGGGGAGATTGGCGACCTCGAGCAGCGCCCGGGTGCGAAAGATCGCCTGGGACTCTTCCACGCTCGGGCTGGTGACGTGTGCACCACGTTTGGGCGTCAACGTGACCAGTTGCACAGCGGCGAGTCGTTGCAGCACCTTTCTGATGCCGGTGCGGCTCACGGCGAACACCTCCGCCAGCGCCTCTTCCGGCAGTTTGCTGCCCGGCGGCAGCTGATGTTCGACGATAGCCGTCATCAGCGCCTGGTAAATGCTTTCGTCCTTGTCCTGCAGCGCTGGCGCGGCCTGGAGACGATGTTCATTATTCATTAACCCACTCCGGTTTCACTTATCGATAGCAGATCGTATACATAAAATTTATTTTTTGTATACAAGATTCATCATTCTGGCCTGGATCCTGCAATAGCCTCAGCAATCCATATCAAAGGTTTTCATTCAGAGGAGCAGGTTTCATGCCACATTCATCCCACACGCAGCAGACGAAGACTCACGAGGCGGCCGCCGGCTACAGTCCGCGGCTATGTAATGACGATCTGGCGCCGACCCGCGACCAGAACTGGAGCTGGTACAATATCTTTTCATTCTGGATGTCGGACGTGCACAGCATGGGCGGCTACGTAGTGGCGGCGAGCTTCTTTACGCTTGGGCTGGCCAGCTGGCAGGTTCTGCTCTGCCTGCTGGTGGGCATCTGTATTGTGCAGCTGTGCGCCAACCTGGTGGCGAAGCCGAGCCAGATGGCCGGGGTGCCTTACGCGGTGATTTGTCGTCAGGCGTTTGGCGTTTTCGGCGCCAATATCCCGGCGGTGATCCGCGGGCTGATCGCCTTTGCCTGGTACGGTATTCAGACCTATCTGGCGGCGAATGCCCTGATGCTGGTCCTGCTCAAGTTCTGGCCCTCCCTTGCCTCGCTGACCAGCAGCAGCTTTCTCGGGCTGTCGCCCCTAGGCTGGCTGAGCTTCGCCACTATGTGGCTGCTGCAGGCGATGGTGTTCTGGCATGGCATGAACGCCATCAAACGCTTTATCGATATCGCTGGTCCGGCGGTTTATGTGGTGATGCTGGCGCTGGCCGGCTGGATTGTATACAAGACCGGTCTGGATGGGATCTCCTTTACCCTCGCCAGCAAATCCCTGAGCGCCGGCGAGCAGACCTGGCAGATGATCACCGCCACGGCGCTGGTGGTCTCCTACTTCTCCGGGCCGCTGCTTAACTTCGGTGACTTTTCCCGCTACGGCAAAAGCATGGGCGAGATCCGCCGCGGTAACCGCTGGGGACTGCCGTTTAACTTTCTGCTATTCTCGGTGGTTACCGTGGTGATTGTCTCCGGCACCCAGTCGCTGTTTGGCAAAATGATCACCGACCCGATCGAAACCGTCAGCCGCGTGGGTAACGATCTGGCGGTGGCCATAGGCCTGCTGACCATGATCACCGCCACCATCGGCATCAATATCGTGGCTAACTTCGTCTCGCCGGCCTTCGATTTTTCCAACTGCGCCCCGCAGAAAATCAGCTTCCGTACCGGCGGGATGATCGCCGCAGTGGGCTCGATACTCCTGACGCCGTGGAACCTGTTTAACTCGCCGGAGCTGATCCACTATACCCTCGACGTACTGGGCGCCTTTATTGGCCCGTTGTTTGGCATCCTGATCGCCGACTTCTACCTGATCAAACGCGGCCGGGTGTCAGTGGACGATCTGTTTGACGATACGCCGCAGGGTAAATACTGGTACCGCAACGGCTTTAACCCGAAAGCGATTGCCGCCCTGCTGCCGTCGGTGGGCCTGGGGCTGATTATCAGCTTTATTCCGGCCCTGCATGAAGTGGCGAACTTCAGCTGGTTTATCGGCGTCTTCCTCGGCGCCACCACCTACCGCTGGCTGGCTCGCGACGAGCGCGAAGTGCAGGCGAAAGCCGCCTTCCGCTCCGGCGCGGTGGCGCAAAAAGAGTAACCTTCCCCTTCTGCCGCGGCGTCTGGCCGCGGCAGGCTGCAAACTGGCACCAATCTTGCTGTTTATCACTATTCCCAGCGCGTTAAGAGAAGGCAGGTTCGATGATGGATTACCAGACCGCGGTGCGCGGTGCATTTTTTGATATCGCCGGCGTGGCGGAGACCCCGGATGAGGTGGCCGCCCAGGCCCGCTATCTCGATGATGGCCTGTTGTTCCTGCAGGAGGGGAAAATTATCGCCCTGCTGCCATGGCAGGAGGGGGAAGCCTTTCTGCATCCCATGAAGGGCTATGTCGATCTGAGGGGTAAGCTGCTGCTGCCGGGGTTCGTTGATGCCCACGTTCACTATCCGCAGACCGAGATGATCGGCGCCTTTGGCGAACAGCTGCTGGAGTGGCTCACCACCTACACCTTCCCGGTGGAGAGCCAGTTTGCCGATGCGGAGTATGCCCAGGAGATAGCGCAGTTTTTTGTAAATCAGCTGATAAGCCATGGCACCACCACCGCGCTGGTGTTTTGTACCCTGCATCCGGCATCGGTGGAGGCGTTATTCAGCGAAGCGCTGCGCCTCAATATGCGCCTGATCGCCGGGAAAGTGATGATGGATCGCCATGTGCCCGACTACCTGTGCGAAACCGCCGGGGAGAGCTACGAGCAGACCCGGGCGTTGATCCGCCGCTGGCATCAGCGCGGCAGGCTGGGCTATGCCATCACCCCGCGCTTTGCCCCCACCTCGACCCCGGGGTTGCTGGAGGCGGTGCAGCGCCTGCGGGCCGAGTTTCCCGACACCTGGCTGCAGACGCATCTCAGTGAAAACCGGGAGGAGATCGCCTGGGTTAAACAGCTGTGGCCTGAGCATGCGCGCTATCTGGATGTCTATCATCACTATCAGCTCACTGGCGAACGCAGCGTCTTCGCTCACGGGATCCATCTCGATGATGCCGAGTGGCAGTGCCTGCATGACACCGGGTCCGCAGTCGCCTTCTGCCCGACGTCGAATCTGTTTCTCGGCAGCGGGCTGTTCCGCCTGCCCGCCTGCTGGCAGCACCAGGTGCGGATGGGCATCGGCAGCGACGTCGGAGCCGGGACCACCTTCAGCATGCTGCGGACGCTGGGCGAGGCCTACAAGGTAGGACAACTGCAGAGCTATCGCCTGCGCGCCAGCGAGGCCTTCTATCACGCCACCCTCGGCGGGGCGCGCGCCCTGCGGCTGGAGGAGAAAATTGGCAATTTCCAGCCGGGCAAAGAGGCGGATTTTGTGGTGATTGACCCGGCGGTCACCCCGCTGCAGCGCCTGCGCATAGGCCGCTGCCATGACATTTATGAGCAGCTGTTCGTGCTGATGACCCTGGGTGATGAACGCAATATCAGCGAGACGTGGGTGAATGGCGAGCGGGTGTGGTGTCAGGATTGACCCGTTTGAGAAGCGGAAACAACCTTCGGTAAGACAATAAATCAGCACCAAGCCCTAAAGGATCTTAAAAGATCCTTCAGGGGGATTAGGCTGGTTACCAGTTACCGTAAGGGTAGTGCTTCCCTTTGATAAAATCTATAATATCTTTGTCATATCCATAAGAAAAATCGCTCCTTGTTATATCTTTACAAATATCTAATTTATTACCTGATACGGTTTTCAGGACTGACGGAGTGACGCGGTAATTAGATTCAGATCCACTTCCCTGTAACCAGACGGCCACTTTTCCTTCTGGAGCCAGACCAATTTGCATTCTGTCGTACCAGGCAATACGTCCCCGATAATCCTTATATTTACTCGGCATAAGCATCTGTTCCAGTATCGATTTAGGGATCGTCAAATGGGTTTCATACACTTTTTTATCAATAATCGAGTCCCAGCAAAAAATAATATGTCGTGGAGGGCGCTTTACGTGATTCCAGTACCCTACCGGCGCACGGTCTTTGTCGTTCCACTCGCCGATCACGCCAGGCAGATCGGGTGTGCTATTCAGCGTGTTAAAGCGATAGTCATTTCCATCAACGTCAAGAATAGCGGCAAACGTCACCACGGCGGGTAACGCTTTGGGTGTGAAAAAGTTAAAACTCCACTCTGTTGGCGCATCACTATGCATGGCGGTGTTGGGCAAAGGTTTTCCCTGACAGGCAGCCAGCGCCAATAATGGAAGCAGACAGGCCGCACGTATTATTTCCATATTTTATTTCCGTCCATATCGTAAACGGTACGCTGCCAGCGGTCATCAGGCCGGTTGGTGAATGTCACCAGCTTCGCCGGTTTGACCGCACCGCTGATAATACCCCGACTGTCTCGTATAACGCTGTTCCAGTTGGCCGAGCAGTGGATATATTTTTCGGCCAACATCCGCAATTCCGGTGTGGTAAAGCCTGGGGCAGACTTACCACTCCTTATGGCTCGGCCCATCGCAATCGCTTTTTCACACAAACCGTTCAGTTCTTGCCTAAGCTTTAAGTGTGCATTTGTATCTCGAATAGGTTCAAACACCGCCCCGGCATCCTGGGCCGCATCGAGCATCACCCGCAATACCACTTTTGACCAGTCGTTGAAAGTCGGACGGTTGATAACCAGAGCTGCTCCACTGCGTTTCTGTAGCGTGCCGTAACGGTCAGCTGGCATTCTGTCGTCATGCCAGGTATCGACGCTCACCTCTACCGCATTTAGCAGTAGAGCTATTGCCGGATAGCCGTCCATGGTTTTAAGTTTTGCACAGGTCTGCCGGTAAATACGCGTTTCCGTATCCGGGATGGAAAAGGGGACGGTTTCAAACTCTGGTCGGGTAAGGAAATAAGCTTCATTCTCGTTGGGATTATAGCCGCCACCAATGTCGGAGTGCGCACCGGGTAGCGCCAGCTCCGGCCACGCTGGCTTTACGCTGTTCAATGCAAAGTTAAAACGACATTCATGCTGCGCGGTGATGTGAAAAACCTTCTCCGCTACACCTGGACGTAGCGCCAGATTGACATCTCCTGTGTCTGCGCTGTGCGGGTTAAAGCCGTTAACCGGGGTGCCGATCGCCGCCACGGTATCAAATATGCCCAGAAAGCGGGTTTTACCACCTGGTGCACCGGAGAATTCAATACCATTCAAACCGGCTCTAATCGCCGTGATAATGGCACGGTCCTGACTGAATACCCGATTGGCAAAGTGCCGTGCCGCACCAGCCCCGCGACTGAAACCGAATATATCAAATTGTATCTCTTTGATGGTGCAGGAACCATCGCTTGCATGCTGAAGTAAATATTCCTGAATACCGACAGTCAGAGCTGCAACTGCCTTATCGGTTTTTCTCACCACACCGGTATCGCCTCGACCAGTACCCATTCCGTAAGTATTGTCGCCAGCTCCGTCTTCCGTGCCAATACCTTCAACATAAATGGCGTGCTGGCCTGCTCCGCTATCGGGTCGGATATCCTGCCTGTACAATATATACAACCAGTGCACATTGCTATAATAGCCAATATAGCTCCCTGCGGCAGTACCACTATAGCCATGCTTTAGTCGCACGCACTGAGAGTACGCCGTTACCGCATCGGCGTCATTCATCCCGAAATGTTCGCCGGAACAGGCGGCCTGACGGTCACCGCTATTATTCGCATTGTTTCCGGTTCCATCAAAAAACACACCGATGGTTAGTGTGATTTCCCGTTTTTTCTTTGCGTCCTGCGCACGCTGTTCAGGCTCAGGCTGTTGGTTTTTTTTCTTCGCCGTTTCCGCCCGTTCAGCTACCCGCCCGGCATTGCAGTCCCTATCGTAGGAGTGAGAAAAGACGGTCGGGACGAACCGAGCACGACACGGGCAAGAGCTGTAGCTGTCCAGTGAGCCAGCCCATTCTTTCAGGGATCCACCGACATCGTAGGTGTCACCCATTCCCCCACAGACGCGAAATCGCCCCTCGTGCTTACCGCAGGTCACCGGATCGCCCACCCTGACCTGTTGCCGCTCAATGCCGCCAATGTGGTAAGTGTCATCAGGCGCACCCGAAAGTATGCGTCCCCCACAGGTGGTTTTATCCAGGTGATACAGAAAGAATCCCTTCGCCATAATCCCTCACGAATATAATGGTTATAAAATCAACGCATCATACCCTGAAGCATGGCTAAGTCGAAATTACCTGTTTCTGATTATTGTTACCGCGCCTGAATTGGCCCATTTGCAGGACTATCAAAAACTCTTTGCCAGGCCTACACCATAGCCTGTGGTGTTATTGCCGAACATATAGCGCGCCACCAGCCGGGTGCGGGTGATAAAGACCGGGTATTTACTGCTGTCCAGCTCGAGGCCAACCCCCAAGGAGGTCAAACCGGTAAAGCCCAGCGCCCCTCGCTGCTCGCCGAGAAATTCAGTATGCGCCCCCTCCAGCACATAACGCAGTGGGTTGCCCAGCAGCGACCAGTCGGCTATCGGCGCGCGGCGGCGCAGATACAGGCCGAGATTCTCCGCGCTGGCCTCGCCCTGCACCACCTCGGCGCTACTGCCGAAACTTTGCAGATGCATATAGGAGTAACGCAGTTCGGCATCAATATCCTGGGTGGCAGAGAAGCGTTCGTAATCCAGCATCAGTGCCCCGCCCAGCCCCCAGGCGTTGAACCGACCGCCGTCGAGAAATTGCAGATCGGCGTTGGTTTTTCGCTCAATTGCTCAGCTACCAATACGCGCATCGCTGGCCAGGGTACCGAGCATCACATTGACGATCGGCCGCAGCACCAGGTTGCCTCCGAGGCTGTCCCGGTGCAGCGAAAAATCCCAACCGACGCCGCCGGTGGTGGTCAGACTGTTCCATTTGGTCGGCACATTCCGCGTCTGTTCGCCATTGCTGACCACAAAGCGCGGGTCGTAACGGCTGTAACCCATCGTACCTTCAAGGTACAGAGGAAACGACTCGCTGAGGGTTGCCCCGCCGCCAAACTGGGTGATGGCCAGATTATGTTTGTCGTTGCTGCCGGAACCAATGTTGAGATCGCTGGCGGTCACGTCAGGGACGACGGTATAGCTCATCAGAGTCAATACGGCATCGGCACGCTGTTTGATGGCGTGGCCGTTCGCCGCCAGCGTCGCTGGCGCGGAAAGCGAAAGTACCGACAGGAGAACGAAAAGACGCACCATATGTCGTTTGCCACCTCAGCGACAGGCTAACAATATTGCCACCTAAATCAGCAGGCTGGCGTTCACTCAGTATAGTCGGTGAGTCAGCCTGCGCGTCCGGCGGGGAGAAAAAGCATCGGGCTGGTCAGGCCGCGCCTCCGCGGCTATGCAGCAGTTCCACATTTTCAAACGGCAGGCGCGAGACCCGATTACGCCCGTCATTTTTTGCCGCATACAGCGCTTTATCGACGCGGGAAAACAGTTGATCAACCGTTTCGCCGTCATGATGTTCAGCCACGCCGATGCTGACGGTCACCGACAGCGTCTGGTATTCGCTAACCGCCTGGCGGATCCCCTCCGCCAGTATCAGCGCGCGGCCGATCGGCGAATGGGGCAAAAAAAGCAGAAACTCTTCTCCACCCCAGCGATAAATTTTATCTTCGCGGTCGACCGACGTTTCCAGAATACGAGAGAGCACCAGCAGGACCTCATCGCCTTTTTGATGGCCGTGAATATCATTAATGCTCTTGAAATGATCGATATCGATTAACAGCAGACAATAACCCCGGGGGATAAAAGTTGGCGCCTCAACCAGACGGTGAAACTCCCGGCGATTAAGCAAGCCGGTTAACGGATCGTGGGCGGCGGAAAATTCCAGCTCTTTTTTCAGATGCACTTCTTCGGTGATATCGTGAATGATGCATAGCATCAGTCGAATATTATACAGCACCACCGGCCCGGCATAAGTTTGGACATGACGTAGCGAGCCGTCAGCCAGAATATGCGTAAAATTAAGCGGTTTATGACCGCCAGGCAGATTGGCAATATTATTCATAATGGGGATGACGTCCCGGCCCAGGGTATTTATTTGCCAGGTATGTTTGGTGCGCATTTCCTCATCGGAATAATGATAAAAACGTAGCGCGGCAATATTGGCATCGACAATCCGGCCATCTTTATGAGGGTCGATCAACAGCATCGGCGCGGTATTGGTCATAAAAAAGCGAGCGAAAAAGCCATTGTTACGCCGCTGGTAGCGGCGGGAGCCGGTATGAATCGACTGATTTTGCGCCAGCAGCTTCACGGCTTCAAACAGCAGCAAGCAACCACAGTCTTCGGTATCAATCAGGGTGGTTTTACAATACACCGACTGCAACCCATTGGCGGTGGGTAACGTCCAGACTTCGAATATCTCGCTCATGGTGTCGAGATAGCGAAGGTAGTGCTGCAGTTGCGTTTCCGGACAGGTGGAATAAATACCGTTACGCATCTCATAGAGCGACATCTCGCCGCTCAATGTCCGGGAAGCCTGATTGGCATAGACCACCCTTTCGTTAAAAGGATGAACTACCCATATCGGGGTGCTTAAGACCTCAAAAACAGCCAGCTCTTTTAATAACATACAGGCCCCAAACCGACCCACTGCCGGCGCGGAACGGCACTTAACGCTGTGCAGCCCCAACGCTGGTTTAAAGTGAAAGCAAAATAGACACCGAGAAACCGCAATTACGCGCGAGCGCGCCAAGTATAGTCGGTTATGCGCCCAGTAAAGCCCTCTGAGGGTGACTTTGCGCGCAGTTTAACCAACAGAAGCGATGCTGCCTTTAATAATAATTTTATTTCAACAGCATAGCAGCAATGCCAGAACGGGTAGTCGCTTTTGATCACAGAGTGTGCATCGCCAACAGGGGTTACCCGGCAGGCGCAGCGGCATAGGCCAGGGCGGGCAGAGAGTCGCTTTTCTGCCCAGGCTAACCGTGATAGTTTCTATCATTACGCTCATTCATAGCGACAATTACCTTGAAAAAAATCGCCACTAAAATCACCCTTGCCGACATTGCGCGTGAAGCGCGCGTCGGCGTAGCCACCGTCGACCGGGTGCTCAATAAGCGCGCGGCGGTGAAAGAGTCCACGGCGCGGCGCGTGCTGGAGGCCGCCCGCCGGCTGGGTTTTACCCTCGAGCAGCCCCACTATCGCCTGGCTGCCGGCAAAGCGCCGGTCACGATCAGAATGGGCTTTATCCTGCTGCAGGAGAGCCACTCCTTCTACCTGCCGTTGGCCCGGGCGCTGACGCGCGAGGCTGCCCCATGGCTACCGGCGGGCCAGGCGCCGGTGATACTGCATTTTGCCATCGATGCGGTGGAAGCGATGGCTCAGGCCATTCACCGACTCAGCGATGAAGTGGAGGTGCTCGGCCTGGTGGCGCTGGATCACCCGCTGATTCGCCACGCGGTGGCCCGGGCCGCCGCCCGCGGCGTGCGCGTGTTCACCCTGCTTTCCGATCTATCGGTCCCCCAGCGCAGCGGGTATATCGGCCTCGATAATCATAAAGCCGGGCGCACCGCCGCCTGGTTTATCGAGCGCTTATGCCGGGGGAATGGCGAAATTGGCATTATCATTGGCGATAATCGTTTTACCTGCCAGGAAAGCTGTGAGATCAGCTTTCGCTCCTGCCTGCGAGAACAGGGCAAGGGGCAACAGATCCTTGAGCCGGTTCGCAGTCATGAACGGGCGGATATCGCCAGGACCGTGACGGAACAGATGCTGACTCAGTACCCGGCCCTGCAGGCGATCTACGCCCCCTGCGGCGGCGTCGAAGGGATCGTCGACGCGCTGCGCGACAGCGGCCGTCAGCAGGAGATCGCTCTGGTCTGCCACGGTCCGCTCAGCGACAGTGAACTGGCCCTGATCGATGGCACCATCGACATCATGCTTAACCACCGGCTGGATGAGTTTGCCGCCGTTACGCTGCGCGCCATGGCGGACGCCGCTTCACGCCCCCATAGCGAGGTTATTTCACTCCCTCAGCCTTTCGATATCATCACCAAAGAAAATATGTAAATTTCCGGCTCCGTCTCCAGCGGAGACGGGTATCGGGCGGACCGCGCCACATCTCGATTTGATAAAAAATTATCAAAAAATCCATCAATTAAAATCATGATGATTATCATAAAATCAAAATTCCATCATTGTTGATAATGAAATCTTTATTCAATACTCAGCGGCATCCCTTGTATGAAAAAGGAAGCCGACATGATACATCCTATCGCTAACGCCCCCTGCAGCTGGGGCGTCGATGACCCGAAAAACCCTAACCTCCCTGCCTGGGCTACCGTGCTGAAGGAGGCGGCGCAGGCTGGCTATCGCAGCATTGAGCTCGGCCCCTGGGGTTATCTCCCCAGCGATCCGGCCAGCCTGCGCGCGGCGCTGGAGCAGCATCAGCTGTCGCTGGTCGCCGGCACGATCTTTGACGATCTGGTGAGCGAGGCCCATTTCCCCACCCTGGTGGCGCTGACCCATCAAATCTGCCGCAATCTGTCGCAGGTAGCCGCTGCCGAACCGATCCCGGGCCGCCCTTTCCAGCCGCCCTATCTGGTGATTATCGACTTCGGCAACCCCGAACGGGCGCGCTTTGCCGGGCGCGGCGCGCTGGCTCCGCGCCTCAATGACAAAGACTGGCAGCGCATGATGGAGCACATTATCGCCCTTAGCACCCTCGCCTGGCAGGAGTACGGTGTGCGGGCGGTTATCCATCCGCACGCCGGGGGCAGCATTGAATTCGCGGATGAGATCGAGCGGCTGGCCAACGATATCCCGCACGACGTCGCCGGGTTGTGTCTGGACACCGGACATCTCTATTACGCCGGGATGGATCCGCTCGACTGGCTGGATCGCTATTACCACCGCCTGGACTATCTGCACTTCAAGGATGTCGACCCGCAGGTTTATCAGCGCGCTATCCATGAGGGTATTGACTTCTTCACTGCCTGCGCCGAAGGGGTGATGTGCCCGCTCGGCAGCGGCGCCATTGACTATCCGGCTATCAAAGACTTTCTTGCCCGCCGGGGGTATCAGGGCTGGATAACCATTGAACAAGAGCGCGACCCGCGCCATGCCGCAGGCAGCCTGCAGGCGGTCACGGAAAGTCTGCGCTATCTGCGCGACGTCGGATTCTGACAGGAGGCACGACATGATTAACGGTTTAAAACCTCTCGACCGCACCCTGCGCTGGGGCATGGTCGGCGGCGGCGGCAGCAGCCAGATCGGCTATATTCACCGCTCTGCAGCGCTGCGCGATAACACCTTCACGCTGCTGGCCGGCGCCTTTGATATTGATGCCGAGCGCGGACGCCAGTTCGGCCAACGGCTGGGGGTGGATCCCGACCGCTGTTACGCCGACTATCAAAGCCTGTTCCGCAGCGAGGCTGCCCGGCCTGACGGCATTCAGGCGGTGTCAGTTGCCACGCCAAATAACACCCACTATGCCATCTGCCGGGCCGCGCTGGAGGCCGGGCTGCACGTGGTGTGCGAAAAGCCGCTGTGCTTCAGCAGCGAGGAAGCTGACGAGCTGGTGGCGCTCAGCCAGCGGCGGCGCAAGATTATCGGGGTGACCTACGGCTATGCCGGCCACCAGCTGATCCTGCAGGCCCGGCAGATGATCGCCGACGGGCTGCTGGGCGATATCCGTATCGTTAATATGCAGTTTGCCCACGGTTTTCACGCCCAGCCGGTGGAACAGGAAAATGCCAGTACCCGCTGGCGGGTCGATCCCCGCTTCGTCGGCCCCAGCTATGTGCTGGGCGACCTGGCCACCCATCCGCTGTTTCTGGTCGAAACCATGGCCCCGCAGCTGAAGATCACCCGGCTGATGTGCGCCAGGCAAAGCTTCGTCAAAAGCCGCGCGCCGCTGGAAGATAACGCCCATGTACTGATGGAGTATGACAACGGGGCCATCGGCTCACTTTGGAGCTCCGCCGTCAACTGCGGTTCGATGCACGGGCAAAAGGTGCGAATCATCGGTGAAAAAGCCAGTCTCGAATGGTGGGATGAACAGCCCAACCAGCTACGCTACGAAATCCAGGGCGAACCCGTGCGCATCCTCGAGCGCGGTATGGACTATCTCGATCCGCTGGCGCGTCAGGATGATCGCATCGGCGGCGGCCATCCCGAGGGACTGTTTGAGGCATGGTCAAATCTCTATCGCCGCTTCGCCATCGCCATGGATGCCGCCGACCGTCGCGACGAGGCGCTGCTGGCCGACTTCTGGTACCCGGACGCCCGCGCCGGGGCGTTCGGCATCCGCTGGGTGGAAAACTGCGTGCGTTCTGCCGACAACGGCGCCTGCTGGGTCGACTTCCGCTAACTCGCCGGCTCAGGGCGTTCGTCCTGAGCCTTTACGGCTATTTTTCTGTCCGCGCCAGCTGGGTTTTATCCGCCTCATGGGCGCGGTCCGCCAGCCCCTGGAACGCTCCGGCGCCATAGTATTGCGCGGGAACCGGCAATGCCTGCATATCGTGCCCTGGATAGATCTGCAGTTCCCCGAGGTCGCGTAAGCGGAATCCCCCGACCTGCTCCGGCATGGTCAGGCGATACGGCGGCATGGTTTCGAATGGGACCGGCGTCGGCAGCCGGTTTTCCTGTAGATCGTAGTTACGCTTCAGTACCAGAAACTTATCCGGCACCCGCCGGTGACTGTTCCACCAGTCGCCGTCGATCTGCTGAAACATCGCTTCCGTCTCTCCGCGCGTCGCCACCAGCAGCCGGGTCAGCACTTGTTTCAGCGCCGCATCCATGGCCTGGTTATAATCCTCCAGCGAACCGCCGTGGCCGCTGAGGATGACATTAATCGCCAGCCTGGCGCCCAGTAAATTGGAGTAGAGATCCTCGGGCGAAAAAGCGGAAATCTCTTCGGAAAACCCGGGGACCGACTGGAAGCCATACCACTGGGCGATCTCATGCCACAGGGCGATTTCGAAGGCCAGATGCCCGGCGAGCCAGGCCGCCAGCTGATAGCGCTGCCTGACGCCCGCCGGCGGCGTAAAGGCATTCAGCTGCACGCGGCGCACGCCCAGTTCTTCACTGTAGAAGATCCGCCCCGCCTGACCCAGCGTCGGCGCAATACGATTGAACAGATAAAAGGTGTTGTCCGCCGTATCGCGCACATGGGCGATATCAATAAACCCGCCGCGGCGGGTATAGATAAGCCCGTTCTGCTCCTCGCTGAGCCCCAGCAGATTTTTCACCGCACCGAACGCGCTGTCGTTGTAATGGTGCTTACCCAGCGTACCCAGAGTCAACACATTACCGATCTGGTACATCGGGATCGGAATGCCCGCCGCGCGCACGTGCAGGTCGTAACCAAAAGCGCAGCACGGTCGCAGCGACTCCGGCGGCGGCAGCTCACCGAGGGTGGGCGCCGTATGGATCGCCGTCACGGCGGGTAACACCGGATCCTGCGCCAGCGCCGGCAGCGCCAGCGCGAATAATAGCCAGAAGGCTTTACGCATCAACAGCCTCTCCACAGCAATAAAAGTGCGCGCATCTTACCGGCAGATAGCGCCTGCGGTTTTAGTTAAAAACGGTATTCAGCGCCGACAACGAAACTATTGCGCGCGTAAAAGCCGCTCTTCCGTTCGTCGCGGCCCGGTGGTTAGTAGTTCTTGCGCGGAAAAGCGCTGGCTATCCCCCATTACCATCATCCTGCGGCAAGGTGGCGCGGTGATTGTATTCAAAAGGTGAATGTCGTATAACATAGCGCTACCGAGGGGTGTCCCGTGAGGGCTGAGATGGCGCAAGCCGAACCCTTTGAACCTGATCTGGGTCATGCCAGCGAAGGGACGGGTCGGCAATTTTGCCAGCATTACCGCCATTGCCTGTTCACACCCCTGCACGCCCGGATCTCCCCTGAATAAATGGAGGTCCTGTGATCGTTCCCGCTTTTAGCCAAGGTCTTTACGGCCGTTTACGCCAGCTGGCCGCCGCTGACTGGCAGCGCTATGTGGCGCATCCTTTCGTCCAGCAACTTGCCTCTGGGACGCTGGCGGAAAACGCCTTTCGTCGCTATCTGACCCAGGATTATCTGTTTCTGATTCACTTTGCCCGCAGCTACGCGCTGCTGGTGAGTAAACTGCGCACGCTGCCGGAGATGCGGGCCGCGGCCGCCTCGATGAATGCCATCCTCAACGAACTGCCGCTGCACGTCGGCTACTGTGCCCAGTGGGGGATTAGCGAACCGGAGATGGCCGCCCAACCTGAAGCCCCCGAAACCCTCAACTATACCCGCTATGTGCTGGATATTGGCCACTCGGGTGACGCGCTGGATCTGCTGGTCGCCCTGATGCCCTGCGTCGCGGGCTACGCCGAAATCGGTCTCGGCCTGCTGCAGCATCCCGCCACCCGACTGGACGATAACCCCTACGCCTCATGGATCCGCAACTATGGCGATGAAGGCTATCTGCAGGGCGTCAGCGCCGCGCTGGCGCTGTTGGAAACGGTGTGGCAGCAGCGCGGGAGCGAGGCGCGAATCACTGAGCTGAGCGAGATTTTCACCACCGCCACCCGCCTTGAGGCGCAGTTCTGGCAGATGGGCCTCAACGCCGCGGCGGAGACCCGGGCGTGACGGCGCCGGGTATCGAGGTCCGTGGCCTGAGCCTGCATGTCGGCGACCGTCGGCTGTTCGACAACCTGTCGTTTACGGTCCCCGGCGGGCAGTGGGTGTCGCTGCTCGGCGCCAGCGGCGCCGGCAAAACCAGCCTGCTGCGGGTGATGGCCGGTCTGGCGCCCGCCACCCGCGGAGAAGTGGTCGCCAGCGATGGGCAACCGATTCAGGGCCGTTTGGCGTGGATGGGGCAGAAAGATCTGCTCTACCCCTGGCTGAGCGTTCGGGACAACGTCGCCCTCGGCGCGCGGCTGCGCGGTGAAAAAGTCGATCGTGCCCGGGTCGCCGCTCTGCTTGAACAGGTTGAGCTTTCATCCTGCGCCGACGCCTGCCCGGCGACTCTCTCCGGCGGCATGCGTCAGCGCGCCGCGCTGGCGCGCACGCTGTATGAGGATCGCCCCATCGTGCTGATGGATGAGCCTTTCTCGGCGCTGGATACCCTCACCCGTACGCGCATTCAGACCCTGGCGGCCACCCTGCTGGCCGGTCGCACGGTGGTGCTTATCACCCACGATCCGCAGGAGGCCTGCCGGTTGAGCCACCGCCTGCTGGTCCTCTCGGCGGCCGACGGCGACATTGATGATAGCCATCACCTCGCCGGCACACCTCCGCGCGCGCCGGACGCGCCCGATCTCCTGATCGGCCAGGCCGCCCTGCTGCAGCAGCTGATGAGGGCCCAACCATGACCGGACGTCTCTGGCGCGGCGGCATGGTATTCGGCGGGCTGATGCTCCTCTGGGGTCTGGCCAGCCGCAGCGGCATTCCCCATTTTCTTTTACCGTCCCCGCTGGCGGTCGCCGAGGCGCTATGGGTTAATCGCGCCTATCTCGGCTGGCATACGCTTATCACGCTCAGTGAGATCCTGAGCGGCCTGGCGCTGGGCGTGACGCTCGGCGTCACCCTGGCGCTGGGCATGATCCTCTCCCCCCGTCTGCAGCGCTGGCTGATGCCGCTGGTGCTCACCAGTCAGGCGATCCCGGTCTTTGCCCTCGCCCCGCTGCTGGTGCTGTGGCTGGGCTTTGGCATGAGCGCCAAAGTGGCGATGGCGGTGCTGGTGATTTTCTTTCCGGTGACTTCCGCCTTCTTTGATGGCTTGCGGCGGGTCAACCAGGAGTATCTCGATCTGGCGCGCAGCATGAATGCCTCCTTCGGCGCTCAACTGCGACATGTCCGCCTGATGGCCGCCCTGCCGGCGCTGGGCTCTGGCCTGCGCATGGCGGCGGCGGTGGCGCCCATTGGCGCGATCATCGGCGAATGGGTCGGCTCCGCCGAGGGGCTGGGCTACGTCATGCTCAACGCCAACGCGCGACTGCAAACCGATATCTGCTTCGCCGCGCTGTTTATTTTAGTACTACTGACCCTCCTGCTGTGGCTGGCGGTAGATACCCTGCTACACCGGCTGATCGACTGGTCGCCGGAATAAGAATGACGTAATAAAGGAAAACAGATGAAAAAGTCGCTATTCGCCGGGGCAACCTTGACCGCCCTGTTCAGCGGCCACGCGCTGGCCAATGAACCGCTGACGCTGGTGCTGGACTGGTACATTAATCCCGACCATGCGCCAATTATGGTGGCCGAGCAGATCGGCGCCTTTAAGGCCCAGGGGCTGGACGTCAGGATTATCCCCCCTTCCGATCCCGCGCTGCCTCCGCGCATGGTGGCCGCCCGTCAAGCGGATCTGGCCATCACCTACCAGCCGCAGGTGCACTTCTTTGCTGACGAAGGGTTACCGCTGGTGCGCGTCGGGACTCTGATTAATTCGCCGCTGAATACGGTTATCGCCCTGGATAAGCAGATCAAAACCCCGGCAGATCTGCAAGGCAAGAAGGTGGGCTACTCGGTCAGCGGCATTGAGCAGGCCACCCTGGCGACCATGGCGCAACATGCGGGGATCGATCCGGCCAGCATCAAACTGGTGAACGTCAATTTCCAGCTGACCAGCGCCCTGCTGGCCGGCCAGGTGGACGCGGTTATCGGCGGCTATCGTAATATAGAAGCGCAGGAGCTGAAGCTGCAGGGCAAAACGCCGGTGGTGATGAACGTCGAAGATTACGGCGTGCCGGCCTATGACGAGCTGGTGATTGTCGCCCATCGCGACGCAATTCATGAGGCGAAGATCCGTAAATTCCTCACCGCCCTGCAGGCGGGAGTGGGCTATCTGCGCGCCCATCCGCAGAAGAGCTGGGAGGCGTTCGCCGCCGCCCACCCGGAGCTTAGGACCGAACTCAACCACCAGGCGTGGTTGCAAACCGTGCCCCTGTTCGCCACCGATCCGGCAGCGCTGGATAAAGCGCGCTACGAGACTTACGAACAGTTTTTATATAACAATAAGTTGGTGAAAAAAGTTACACCTTTAACAAATTATGCGGTGCAACTGCATTGAGTCTTGCTATCGCTGACGGAAGGCATTCCGTCAGCGCTTTAACGTAGCGGCAATAAAAATATAGAGACTTTCTCACTAATAATTACACTTTAAAGGGTTATAGTGACAGAGCGTTGTTCTATTATAATTCAGTGAGTTACGTTAATTTTGCCCCTGGTAAGAATAACGTCAAAATAGCGCAATCAATAAAACGTTGAATGCGGATTTAAAAAGCCATATATTGTGCGCGCTTTATGAATGCCAATTCAATTTCTTACACCAATTATTCAACCAGCGTTCAACCGCAATGCTGGTTGTGGGAGTGATATGATGACGGATAAAGTCCGTATTGATACTTTACGTGCCGATTTATTAGACGCAAACAACGAAACCTTTTTGGCCCGTCAGGCCGAATTCGAATCGAATGTCAGGAGTTACCCGCGTAAGCTGCCGCTGGCTATCACTAAAGCCGAAGGCGTGTGGCTGACGGATGCGGATAACAAACAGTACCTGGACTGCCTCGCGGGCGCCGGTACTCTCGCTCTGGGCCACAACCACCCTGATGTATTGCAGAGCATCCAAAGTGTCATTACCAGCGGCTTGCCGTTACATACTCTCGATCTTACCACCCCGTTAAAAGATCGCTTCTCCGAATACCTGCTCTCTTGCCTGCCGGGCGAAGGGAGAGAATATTGCCTGCAGTTCACCGGCCCGTCCGGCGCTGACGCCGTGGAAGCCGCGCTGAAGCTGGCGAAAAAATACACCGGTCGTACCGCGGTGATCAGCTTCTCCGGCGGCTATCACGGGATGACCCACGGCGCGCTGTCCGTCACCGGCAACCTGTCGCCGAAAGCGGCGGTTAACGGCATGATGCCGGAAGTCCAGTTCATGCCTTACCCGCACCTGTATCGTTGCCCGCTAGGCATCGGCGGCGAAGCCGGCGTGAAAGCCCTGACCTACTACTTCGAAAACCTGATCAACGACGTGGAGAGCGGCGTCCGTAAACCGGCGGCGGTGATCCTTGAAGCCGTTCAGGGCGAAGGCGGTGTCAACCCGGCGCCGGTCGAGTGGCTGCAGCGCATCCGCAAAGTGACCGAAGAGCACGGCATTCTGCTGATCGTCGATGAAGTGCAGGCCGGCTTTGCCCGTACCGGTAAATTCTTCGCCTTCGAGCACGCCGGTATTCAGCCGGACATCATCGTGATGTCGAAAGCGGTTGGCGGCGGGCTGCCACTGGCGGTGCTGGGCATTAAAAAGCAGTTCGACGCCTGGGAACCGGGTCACCACACCGGCACCTTCCGCGGCAACCAGCTGGCGATGGCCACCGGCCTGACCACCCTGCGTCATCTGCGCGACAACAAGATCGCCGACAAAGTCGCCGCCCAGGGCGAGTGGCTGAAAGGTAAACTGGCCGAGCTGCAGAAACGCTACCCGGTGATTGGCCACGTTCGCGGTCTCGGTCTGATGATCGGTATCGAAATCGTCAAGCCGAACGAAGCGCAGGATCACATGGGCTGCTACCCGGCTGACGGCGAACTCTCTGCCCTGCTGCAGAAGAAATGCTTCGAAGCGGGCCTGATCCTCGAGCGTGGCGGTCGTCACGGCTGCGTGCTGCGCCTGCTGCCGTCCCTGCTGATCAGCGACGCGGAGCTGGACGTGTTCCTCGACAAATTTGAACAGGCCCTGCTGGCCGCCGGCGTAAAACCGGTCTGAGTGGAGTAAGTGACCGCCATGTCCACATTGAATCCGATTCTTGCTGGTTCAGCGCAGAGCGTTGAAGCCTATCAGCAGGTTATCGAGCAGACCAGCCAGGCCGTTGTGCAGTGGCTGAAGCAACCTGAGATGTATCAGGGGAAAAGCGTTGACGAGCTGCGTGAGCGTATCTCCCTTGAATTTAACGAACAGGGTTTGGGTAACCAGGCGGCGATTGATCGTGCGATCGAGTACTTCCTGAAAGACAGCCTGTCGGTGCATCACCCGCAGTGCGTGGCGCACCTGCACTGCCCGAGCCTGGTGATTAGCCAGGCGGCGGAAGTGCTGATTAACGCCACCAACCAGAGCATGGACTCCTGGGATCAGAGCCCGTCGGCAACCATTATCGAGATGAAGCTGATCGAATGGCTGCGCGCCCGGGTCGGTTTTCCGGCGGGCGACGCCGGCGTCTTCACCAGCGGCGGCACCCAGAGCAACCTGATGGGCCTGATGCTGGCGCGCGACGCCTTCTTCGCCCGTCAGGGCCACTCCATCCAGCAGGATGGGCTGCCGGGGGATATCCGCAAGTACAAAGTCTTGTGCTCGGAAAACGCCCACTTCTCGGTGCAGAAGAACATGGCGCTGATGGGCCTCGGCTACCGCTCGGTAACGCTGGTGAAAACCGACGAATTCGCGCGGATGGACGTGTCCGACCTGCAGGCGAAGATTGCGCAAGCGCAGGCTAACGGCGAGCAGATCATGGCGATCGTCGCCACCGCCGGCACCACCGACGCAGGCGCTATCGACCCGCTGCGCGACATCGCCGGTATCGCTGCGGAACATCAGATCTGGCTGCACGTTGACGCAGCCTGGGGCGGCGCCCTGCTGCTGTCTGAGCAGTATCGCGACTACCTTGACGGTCTGGAGCTGGTGGATTCCGTTACCCTGGACTTCCATAAGCAGTTCTTCCAGACCATCAGCTGCGGCGCATTCCTGCTGAAGGACGCGCGCCATTACGAGCTGATGCGTTATCAGGCGGCCTATCTGAACTCCGAGTTCGATGAAGAACACGGCGTACCGAACCTGGTGTCTAAGTCGCTGCAGACCACCCGTCGCTTTGATGCGCTGAAGCTGTGGATGGGTCTGGAAGCGCTGGGCCAGAAACAGTATGCGGCGATCATCGATCACGGCGTCACGATGGCGAAAAACGTGGCGGAGTACGTGAAGTCGCAGCCGACGCTGGAGCTGGTGATGCAGCCGCAGCTGGCGAGCGTGCTGTTCCGTTCCCGTCCGGCGCAGATGGCTGGAAGCGACGCGGCGGTTATCGCGCTGCTCAACCAGCGCGTCGGCGACGCCCTGCTGGCCTCCGGCCGCGCTAACGTCGGCGTAACCGAGCACAACGGCGTTACCTGCCTGAAGCTGACCCTGCTGAACCCGGTGGTGACGCTGGATGACGTGAAGGTTCTGCTGAACCTGGTGGAGCGCACCGCTCAGGAACTGCTGGCGCAATAACCTGCCTTAGCGAGGCGGCGCCTGCCGCCCCGCTGTCAGCCTTGCCTGCAATAAGCCGATAATGTCCTTATCGGCTTTTTTTATTTCTTTCCGCACCGCTAATGCTCTCTTCGCAGGGCCCGTTGACCCCTGCCTCTCGCGATGCCACAGTACTATCTCGAAAATAACAACGTTCAGGATAAACGTCCTGAAAATGGGGATGATGATGGAGAAACGCTTACCAGGGCTGGATCTCGACGCCCTGCGCAGCTTTGTGACCGGCATGGAGTGCGGCAGTTTCGCCCAGGCAGCGCTGCGCCTGTCGCGTTCCACCTCCGCGGTCAGCGCCCAGCTTAAAAAGCTGGAGAGTCAGTGCGGTGCGGCGCTGGTGACCAAACAGGGGCGCCATCTGGTGCTCACCGCGGAAGGCGAAAAGCTGATGAGCTACGCCAGACGCCTGCTGGCGCTCAATGATGAAACCCTGCGCGCGCTGCAGGGTGAGCGGCTCACCGGCGAGATCCACCTTGGTATGCAGGAAGATTTTGGCGAATCGCTGATGCCGGAGATCCTCGGGCAATTTAAACGGCATCATCCGCAGGTGCGGATAGTCGCCAGGGTGGATCGCAATGGTCCGCTGCGCCAGGCGCTGGCGGAAGAGGCGCTGGATCTGGCGCTGCTGTGGCAAACCGAAGATCAGGGTCCCGGGCTGGGCCTCTGCCCGCTGGCGTGGATTGCGCATCCTGACCTGGACATTCGCGCTCTGCTGGTCTCCGGCGAGCCGCTGCCGCTGGTGATGTTCGACAGCCCGTGCCTGATGCGCTCCCGCGCCATTGCCTGTCTCGATGCCGCGGGGATCCCCTGGCAGGTGGTGTTCGTCAGCCACAGCCTGAGCGGCATTTGGGCGGCGGTGCAGGCCGGGCTGGGCCTGACGATACGCACCCGCATCGGCATGCCAGGCAACCTGCTCCCTGCAGGAGGACTGCTGCCAGCGCCAGGAAGTCTGGCCGTCAGCCTGCGACAAACCCCGCGTGAGGAACACCATTCCGCCGCCGTGGCGCTGCTCGGCGAACTGATGACCGAGGCCCTGCAGGGATGGCTCGACAGGTGACAGTGTCACGCCATTTCCATTCATCCTCACCCTATCCCTCTCCCTGAAGGGAGAGGGAACCGTTCGGCAGCATCTGTTACCCCACTCCACATTCTGTCTCCCGTGCAAGCGTAGCGCAGCCCAGCGCCATTCCCGCTTCAATGCCCGGTGGCGGCTGCGCCTTACCGGGCCTACACGCGGTTCCGTAACGATGTAGGCCGGGCAAGCGCAGCGCCGCCCGGCAACAGGCACAAGGGATGAAGGGAACCGCCCGGCAGCCACCGACAATGGGCATTCTGCGCCTCTCCCGCTTCAATGCCCGGTGGCGGCTGCGCCTTACCGGGCCTACATTCTCCCTGCGCGCTCATGTAGGCCGGGCAAGCGCAGCGCCGCCCGGCATCAGGTATAAGGGATGAAGGGAACCGTTCGGCAGCCACCGACAATGGGCATCCAGCGCCGTTCCCGCTTCAATGCCCGGTGGCGGCTGCGCCTTACCGGGCCTACATTCTACCTGCGCGCTGATGTAGGCCGGGCAAGCGCAGCACCGCCCGGCATCAGCTATAAGGGCTGGAGGGTTCCGTCCGGCAGCCACCGGCAATGGACATCCAGCGCCGTTCCCGCTTCAATGCCCGGTGGCGGCTACGCCTTACCGGGCCTACATTCTCCCTGCGCGCTCATGTAGGCCGGGCAAGCGCAGCGCCGCCCGGCAACAGGCACAAGAGATGAACGGAACCGTCCGGCAGTCACCTACAATGGGCATTCTGCGCCTCTCCCGCGTCAATGCCCGGTGGCGGCTGCGCCTTACCGGGCCTACATTCTCCCTGCGCGCTCATGTAGTCCGGGCAAGCGCAGCGCCGCCCGGCATCAGGTATAAGGGCTGGAGGGATCCGTCCGCCAGACGCCTGCGCCGCGGGTCAGGCTTTGCTCTCCTGCAGCAGCTGCTGGATCACCTGCTCCTGGCGGGCATAATCCCCTTCGCCGAAGGCGGTATAACGCAGCTGCCCGCGAGCGTCGAAAATGTAATGCGCCGGCCAGTACTGATTGCCGAAGGCGTTCCAGATGGCGTACTCATTATCCGCCACCACCGGGTAGGTTATCCGCCAGTCCTTCACCGCCTGGCGCAGCAGGGGCAACGAACGCTCCCAGGGATATTCCGGGGTATGAACGCCAATAACCACAAGGCCTGCCGCGCGGTATTTGTTCGCCCAGTCGCGCACGTAAGGCAGGGTATGCTGACAGTTGATACACTCCCGGGTCCAGAAATCCACCAGCACCACTTTGCCCTTCAGACGCTCCGGAGTTAACGCCGGGCTGTTGATCCATGCGCTGCCCCCCGCCAGAGAGGGCATCGCGCTGCTGGGCTGCGGCGCGGCGATCGGCTGGAGGCTGGTCTTTTGCTCCGGCTGCGGCAGACGGGCGGCCAGCCGCTGCTCCAGCGCCTGGCTCAGTCCACCAGCGCTCTGCAGATAGCGATCGCCGCCGCTGGCGATCAGCGCCACCGAGGCCAGCATTGCCCCCCCTGCCAACCGGCGCAGCCGTTCGCCGAACGCCTGTCCGCGACGCAATCTGGCGATCAACGCCGCCCCGCACCACCCCAGCAGGAATAACATCAGCGCCCCGCCGCTGCCGTAGGCCAGCAGCAAGCCGCCGGTAGTCGCCTGCCCCGGATGCACAAAGCCCAGGCTAAGTATCGCCCCCAATACCGGCCCGGCGCACGGCGCCCACAGCAGGCCCACCGCCAGCCCGGCCAGCAGAGAACCGATCCAACCGCGCTGGCGTGAACTGGCATCGTTAAGCTGATTCCCCAACGCTACCAGGGGTGAGGTCAGCCGTTGCGCGACGCGTTGCGAAAGCAGACTCAACCCGACCAGGGCGAAGAACGCCAGCGCCAGACCGCGGCCTGCGAGGGTCAGATTCACCACCCAGCCGCTGGCGACCGTCACCAGCCAGGAGACAGCGCCGAACATCAGCGCCATTCCTGCCAGCATGATCGCCAGCTGCCCCCGGCGGCCCCGGACGCTGGCGAACAGCAGCGGGATCACCGGCAGCGTACAGGGGCTCAGCAGAGTTAACATCCCGCCCAAAAATGCAATTAATATCGACATCGCCTTCTCCTCATTATGCCGTCGCTGCCGAGAGTGGCAGCCACGACATTACAGCAAGGCCATGTAAGGCGAATGTGTCGGGAAAGGGGGAGAATTGTCGGCTTAGTTATCCGTTTTCCCCGAAGATACATCAGGATACAATCCCGCCGCGGCAAGGCGAACGCTGGCGTCCAGGCCGCCCTGCGGGCGGTTGGCCAGGCGCAGCGCGCCGTCCATCTGGCTGACCAGTTGCGCGGCGATCGCCAGCCCCAGGCCGGTGCCGCCGGTATCGCGATTGCGCGAGTCCTCCAGGCGATAAAACGGCTGTAGCACCTCCTGCAGCGACGCCTCCGGGATCCCCGGCCCCTCATCCAGCACATGAAGGGTGATATCCCCCACGGCGTCACGGGTCAGGGTTACCGTGGCCGTCGTACCGAATTTCAAGGCGTTATCGATAAGATTGGTCATCACCCGGCGCAGAGCCTGCGGCGGGACCCACACCACCCCGGCGGTCTCTTCGGGACAAAACTGGACCGGCCGGCCGACATCGGCATAATCGCAGACGATAGTGTCGAGAAACGCATCGAGATTCAGCCGCTGTCGCGCCTCCTCCAGCGGCTGCGAGGTGCGGGCGAAGGCGATGCCCTCCCGCACCAGACGGGTCATATTGTCGAGATCCTGCAGTAGCTTATCGCGCAGTTCCGGCTGGTCGGCCATCTCCACCCGCAGCTTCATTCGGGTTATCGGGGTTTGCAGATCGTGGGAGATGGCGGCAAGGATCCGCGCTCGCTCCTGCAGATGATCGTGGATGCGCGCCTGCATCGCGTTAAACGCGCGGGCGGCGCGACGCACCTCCTCCGGCCCCTGCTCGGCCATAGTTCCCGCCGTGTCGCTGGCCGGCTCCAGGGCATTTACCGCGTGGGTAAAGCGGGAGATGGGCAGCAATACCTGGCGAACCGCGTACCAGGCGCAGGCCAGCAGGAGGACAAACTGAGCGATCAGCACCACCGGCAGCCAGCGGGCGATGGCCGGTAGTTTCGGCCACAGGTCGAGGGTCAACGGCGCGCCGTCGTGAAGGGTAATATGGGCCTGAATATGCTGCCGCGGGCCGGGGATCGCCACAATACTTACCGGATACTGCGCGCTCAGCGCCTCCTGCAGGGAGCGGGCCGCGTCCCGGGCGCGCCAGCTGGCCGGGTAATCGCCGCGCTCCCCGGCGTCCAGCAGATAGCGATAATTGCCGCGCGCCAGCTTCGGCAGCCATTGTGGGCGCTCAGCGGCCGGCAGGCGGTCAAGGATCGCCACGCTGGTGGCGACATCGGAAGCCAGATTCCCGAGCATCACGCTGCGAGCGCTGCTCATACGCTCATAAAACAGCAGCGACAGGGTTAAGGTATTCGCCAGCAGCAGCGCCAGAAACAGCAGCGCCATCAGCCTCGACTGCAGCGAGGCGGGCCAGAACCTCATTCATGCCTCTCGCGAATGGAGACCGGCACCGACAGCACATAGCCTTCGCTGCGCACCGTTTTAATGTAGGCCGGCTCGCGGGCATCCTCCCGTAGCCGCTGGCGCAGTCGGCTCACCAGCAGGTCAATTGACCGCTCAAACAGTTCCGCGTCGCGTCCCTGGGTCAGATTGAGTAGCTGATCGCGGTTCAGCACCCGCTGTGGGTGGTCGAGAAACACCCGCAGCAGCCGATACTCCGCCCCGCTGAGGGCGACAATCGCCCCGCTGTCGTCCAGCAAATGGCGAGCGGCAGTGTCGAGCAGCCAGTCGCCAAAGGCGATCAGCCTGCCCGCCTCGGTGATCTGCAGGTTGGGCGGCAGCGCCCGGGTGCGGCGTAAAATGGCTTTGATGCGCGCCAGCAGTTCGCGGGCCACAAAGGGCTTAATCAGATAATCGTCAGCCCCCATTTCCAGGCCGAGGATCCGGTCGCTGTCATCGGTGCGGGCGGTGAGCATCAGCACCGGGATATCCTGCTGCGGGTTAGCGCGCAGCTGGCGACAGAGCGTTAAGCCATCCTCGCCCGGCATCATAATATCCAGCACAATCAGGTCAATTTGATGGTTTTTGAGTACCGACCACATGGCTTTGCCGTTCGCCGCGCCGCTGGCGCGATATCCCGATTTTTCCAGATAGTCGACAATCAGTTCCCGGATGTCGCGGTCGTCGTCGACGACCAGGATGTGGTCAATACGCTCCAAAGGCTGCTCCTGCGGCAAAATAAACTCTTCACAAGCATAAGCCGTGTTGCCGGAAGCGCAACGTCGCGCCTCCGGCAAGGCGCGGGTTACAAACGATCGGCGTCCACCACCGCCTGCACAAACGCCGTCGGATCCTCCTGCGGCGGGTTATGGCCCACCGCTCCCGGCAGATCCCGGTGCTCATATTTACCGGTAAATTTGGCACGGTAGCTGGCGGGAGCCGGATGCGGCGCGCCGTTATTAGCCCCTTCCAGGGTGATGGTGGGCACGGTTATCGACGGTAGCGCCGCCAGCCGTTGTTCATAGCCGGCATACTTCGCTTCCCCTTTCTCCAGCCCCAGGCGCCAGCGGTAGTTGCTGATGGTGATCGCCACATGGTCCGGGTTATCCAACGCCCGGGCGGTTTTGGCAAAGGTCGCGTCGCTGAATTGCCACTGCGGCGACGCCTGATGCCAGATAAATTTTGCAAAGTCGTGGGTGTTTTGCCGGTAACCGGCCTCCCCACGCGGGGTGGCAAAATAGAATTGATACCACCACGATAGCTCAGCCTGCGGCGGCAGCGGTTTTTCGCCAATCTGCTGACTGCTGATCAGATACCCGCTCACCGAGACCAGGGATTTCACCCGCTGCGGCCACAGCGCGGCGACGATATCCGCCGTGCGCGCGCCCCAGTCAAAACCGGCCAGATCCGCCTGCCTGATGTTAAGGGCGTCCATCAGATGGACAATATCGGCCGCCATCGCCGACGGCTGACCGTTACGCGGCGTGCTGGCGGAGAGGAAACGGGTCGTGCCGTAGCCACGCAGATACGGCACGACCACCCGGTAACCCTTCTGCGCTAGAGCCGGCGCCACCTGGGCATAGCTCTGAATATCGTAGGGCCAGCCGTGCAGCAGGATCACCGGCTGGCCGTCGCGCGGGCCGATATCCACGTAGCCAATATTCAGGTCGCCGGCGCGGATCTGCTGGATCTTGTCGAACGCCCCCGCGTCTTCAGCGGCGCAAACGGCGGCGGACCACAGGGTGGATAACCCCAGCGCCACGGCGCTGGTATAGCGGATCAGGGATAATCTGTTCATCGTTTTCTCACCTTTTATCGTCATCAAGAGAGTACGTGACCAGTAAAGCGGAAATTTGTATCCGCCATGTGCCCGACCGGGGCCATTTTTATCTCTTAATGTCAGCGCTGCGCCGCGAGATACAGTGTGATACAAAGTCGAGGTTGGCAATTGTTGCGGGCATGTGAATTTATGCTTGCCCCGGGAGATAAATCCGTTACCGTGGCAGGCATTTTTCACCACTTAAGAACGCAGGAACCCGCTATGGCGATTTTTGATGGTCACAATGACCTGCTGCTGAATCTCTGGCTTCACCATCGCGAGGATCCGGTGAGCGCCTTCTTTGCCGGGATAGAGAACGGCCATCTCGACTATCCGCGCATGCTGCAAGGCGGATTTGCCGGCGGGCTATTCGCGCTATTCGTGCCACCGCAGGAATATATTGCCCGTATGACGCCGCAATACGCCAGCCAACGATGGGATCCGATCGATATCCTCTGGCAGCAACTGGCCATCCTGAAGCAACTTATCGCCCACTCCGCTGGACGCTTGAGATTGTGTCTGAGCGCGGCGGATATCGAGCGCTGCCGCGAGGATAAGGTACTGGCGATGGTGGCGCATATTGAGGGTGCCGGAGGTTTTGATGGCGAGGGCCGCGACCTGCAGGCCTTTTATGCCGCCGGAGTCCGCAGCATTGGTCCGTTCTGGAATATTGCGAACCGCTTCGGCAGCGGCGTTAACGGTTCGTTTCCCGGTAGCCCGGACACTGGGCCTGGACTGACAGCGGCAGGTATCGATCTGATTAAGCAGGTCAATGCCTTGAAGATGCAGATTGACGTGTCTCATATGAATGAAAAAGCGTTCTGGGATACCGCCCATCACGCAACGTCACCGCTGGTGGCCACCCACTCCAATGCCCACGCCCTGTGCCCGCAGCCGCGCAATCTGACCGACCAGCAACTGCGGGCGATCCGCGACAGCGGCGGCGTGGTGGGCGTCAATTTCGGCAATGCTTTCCTGCGCGCCGACGGCCGGCGCGATAGCGACACGCCCTTAACCACCATTGTCCGGCATATCGACTATCTTATTAACATAATGGGTGAGGATCATGTGGCCCTTGGCTCGGATTTTGACGGCATCACCCTGCCGGACGAGCTGGGCGATGTGGCCGGCTTACCGCGGCTTATCAATACGTTGCGCGCTAGCGGCTATGATCAATTGGTGCTGGATAAGCTGCTGTGGGGGAACTGGCTACGGGTATTAAAAAATGTTTGGCAACAATAGGTTATATTGTAAACATAAAGTTAATTCCTTACAGATTCCGGGTTGATCTCTCTCCCGGTGAAGCGCAATATGCGGCAGCCGTCACAGATCCACCATTATCCGTGAGGCCTGTAGTCATTTTTAAGAGGAACAAAACATGTGGAAGAAACCTGCTTTTATCGATTTACGTCTCGGTCTGGAAGTGACGCTGTACATTTCTAACCGTTAATCGCCCCGCCCGCCGTTCGCGCGGGCACCTTCATTCATTACCCGGTCCGTCTTCATGTTCATTAAAGTCCTCGGTTCCGCCGCCGGCGGCGGTTTCCCGCAATGGAACTGCAACTGCGCCAACTGTCAGGGTCTGCGCGATGGCACCATTCAGGCTGTCCCCCGCACCCAGTCGTCAATTATCGTCAGCGACAACGGTAAAGAGTGGGTGCTGTGCAACGCCTCGCCGGATATCAGCCAGCAGATTGCCCATACCCCCGAGTTAAATAAAGCCGGCGTACTGCGCGGAACGCATATCGGCGGCATTATTCTCACCGACAGCCAGATCGACCACACCACCGGGTTGCTGAGCCTGCGGGAAGGCTGCCCACATCAGGTCTGGTGCACCCCGGAGGTTCATGAGGATCTCTCCACCGGCTTCCCGGTGTTTACCATGCTGCAGCACTGGAACGGCGGCCTGGTGCATCATCCCATCGCTCCGCAGCAGCCTTTTACCGTTGACGCCTGTTCTGATTTGCAGTTTACCGCGGTGCCTATCGCCAGCAACGCGCCGCCCTATTCGCCGTATCGCGACCGGCCGCTGCCGGGTCATAACGTGGCGCTGTTTATCGAAAACCGCCGCAACGGGCAGACGCTGTTCTATGCCCCGGGGCTGGGTGAGCCTGATGAAACCCTTCTGCCGTGGCTGCAAAAAGCGGACTGTCTGCTGATCGATGGCACCGTCTGGCAGGATGACGAGCTGCAGGCCGCCGGCGTCGGGCGCAATACCGGGCGCGATATGGGCCACCTGGCGCTCGGCGACGAGCACGGGATGATGGCCCTGCTGGCCTCTCTGCCGGCAAAACGCAAAATTCTCATTCATATTAATAACACCAACCCGATCCTTAACGAGCAGTCTCCCCAGCGCCAGGCGCTAACGCAACAGGGGATCGAAGTGAGCTGGGACGGGATGGCAATCACCCTTCAGGATACCGCATGCTGATCACTGACACGCTGTCGCCGCAGGCCTTTGAAGAGGCTCTGCGGGCTAAAGGCGCCTTCTACCATATTCACCACCCTTACCACATCGCCATGCATAACGGCGACGCGACCCGCGAGCAAATTCAGGGCTGGGTGGCGAACCGGTTTTATTACCAGACCACTATTCCGCTGAAAGACGCGGCAATTATGGCCAACTGCCCGGATGCGCAGACCCGGCGCAAATGGGTGCAGCGGATCCTCGACCACGACGGCAGCCACGGCGAGGACGGCGGGATTGAAGCCTGGCTGCGGCTGGGGGAAGCGGTCGGTTTGAGCCGCGACGATCTGCTCAGCGAGCGTCACGTGCTGCCCGGCGTGCGCTTCGCGGTGGATGCCTATCTTAATTTCGCTCGTCGCGCCTGCTGGCAGGAGGCGGCCTGCAGCTCCCTGACCGAGCTGTTCGCCCCGCAGATCCATCAGTCGCGCCTCGACAGCTGGCCGCAGCATTATCCATGGATCAAAGAGGAAGGCTACTTTTACTTCCGCAGTCGTCTGAGCCAGGCCAATCGCGACGTTGAGCATGGCCTGGCGCTGGCGAAGGCCTACTGCGACAGCGCTGAAAAACAGAACCGGATGCTGGAGATCCTGCAGTTTAAGCTCGACATTCTGTGGTCGATGCTCGATGCCATGACCATGGCCTATGCCCTGCAGCGCCCGCCCTATCACACGGTCACCGACAAGGCGGCCTGGCACACGACCCGACTGGTGTAATCATGCAGAAAACGTCCATCGTTGCCTTTCGTCGCGGCTACCGACTGCAGTGGGAAGCCGCCCAGGAGAGCCATGTGATCCTCTATCCGGAGGGTATGGCCAAACTCAATGAGACCGCCGCGGCGATCCTCGAGCTGGTCGATGGCCGGCGCGACGTCGCGGCGATTATCGCCATGCTTAATGAACGTTTCCCGGAAGCCGGCGGCGTCGATGACGACGTCATCGAGTTCCTGCAGATCGCCTGTCAACAGAAGTGGATCACCTGCCGTGAGCCAGAGTAAACCCACCGTCAATCCGCCGCTGTGGCTGCTGGCGGAGCTGACCTACCGCTGCCCGCTGCAGTGTCCCTACTGTTCCAATCCGCTGGACTTCGCCCGGCAGGATAAGGAGCTGACCACCGAACAATGGATCGAGGTCTTTCGCCAGGCGCGGGCGATGGGCAGCGTTCAGCTGGGCTTTTCCGGCGGCGAGCCGCTGACCCGTAAAGATCTGCCGGAGCTGATCCGCGCCGCGCGCGACCTCGGGTTCTATACCAACCTGATCACCTCCGGGATAGGGCTGACGGAGAGCAAACTGGACGCCTTCAGCGAGGCCGGGCTGGACCATATCCAGATTAGCTTCCAGGCCAGCGATGAAGTGCTCAACGCCGCGCTGGCCGGCAACAAAAAAGCCTTCCAGCAGAAGCTGGCCATGGCCAAAGCCGTGAAAGCGCGCGACTACCCGATGGTGCTCAACTTCGTTCTCCACCGGCACAACATCGACCAGCTCGAAAAAATTATCGAGCTGTGCATTGAGCTGGAAGCCGATGACGTTGAGCTGGCCACCTGCCAGTTCTACGGGTGGGCGTTTCTTAATCGCGAAGGGCTGCTGCCGACCCGGGAACAGATCGCCCGCGCCGAGCAGGTGGTCGCTGACTACCGGCAGAAAATGGCCGCCAGCGGCAACCTCACCAACCTGCTGTTCGTCACCCCGGACTATTACGAAGAGCGGCCGAAAGGCTGCATGGGCGGCTGGGGATCGATTTTTCTCAGCGTCACCCCGGAAGGCACCGCCCTGCCTTGCCACAGCGCGCGCCAGCTGCCGGTGGCGTTTCCGTCGGTGCTGGAGCAGAGTCTGGAATCGATCTGGTATGACTCATTCGGCTTCAATCGCTACCGCGGGTATGACTGGATGCCGGAGCCGTGCCGCTCCTGTGATGAAAAAGAGAAGGACTTCGGCGGCTGCCGCTGCCAGGCCTTTATGCTGACCGGCAGCGCCGATAACGCCGACCCGGTGTGCAGCAAATCCCCGCATCATCACAAAATCCTCGAGGCCCGGCGCGAAGCGGCCTGCAGCGACATAAAAGTCAGCCAGCTGCAGTTCCGCAACCGTACCCGCTCGCAGCTGATTTACCAAACCCGGGACCTGTAATGACGCTGGCGACCCGCACCGTCACTTTGCCGGGCGGCCTGCAGGCCACCCTGGTCCATCAGCCGCAGGCGGATCGTGCGGCTGCCCTGGCGCGGGTCGCCGCCGGCAGCCACCACGAACCGTCGCGCTTCCCTGGGCTGGCGCACCTGCTGGAACACCTGCTGTTTTACGGCGGAGAGCGCTACCAGGATGATGACCGACTGATGGGCTGGGTGCAGCGCCAGGGCGGAAGCGTGAATGCCACCACCCTGGCTCGCCATAGCGCGTTCTTTTTCGAGGTTGCCGCCGATGCTCTGGCTGATGGTGTCGCGCGTCTACAGGAGATGCTGCAGGCCCCGCTGCTGCTCAGGGAAGATATTCAGCGCGAAGTGGCGGTGATTGACGCCGAGTACCGCCTGATCCAGCAGCATGAGCCATCGCGCCGGGAAGCCGCGGTGCGCCACGCCGCCAGCGCGCCCGCGGCGTTTCGCCGCTTTCAGGTAGGCAGCGCCGACGCGCTGGCGGGCGATCTCGCTGCGCTGCAGGCCGCCTTAGGCGATTTTCACCGCACCCATTACGTCGCCCGGCGAATGCAGCTCTGGCTGCAGGGGCCGCAGTCGCTGGAGGCGCTCGGCGAGCTGGCGGCCCGTTTCGCCGCCGGGCTTGCCGCAGGCGAGGCTCCGCCGCCGGCGCCGCCGCTGCGCCTGGGCGAGTTCACTGCACTGCAGCTGGCGGTCTCCAGCCAGCCCGCGCTGTGGCGCTGCCCGCTGATCGCTTTAAGTGACAACGTCACGTTACTGCGCGAGTTTTTGCTGGATGAAGCCCCCGGCAGCCTGATGGCCGGCCTGCGCCAGCGCCGGCTGGCCGGGGATGTGGCGCTGAACTGGCTGTATCAGGATCGGCACCTCGGCTGGCTGGCGCTGGTCTTCGCCAGCGACCGGCCGGAAGAGGTCGACCGGCAGATAACCCACTGGCTGCAGGCGCTACAGCAAACGACGCCTGAGCAGCAGCTACACTACTATCAGCTATCCCGCCGCCGCTTTCAGGCGCTGTCGCCTCTCGATCAGCTGCGCCAGCGGGCATTCGGCTTTGCCCCCGGCGCGCCGCCCGCCGGGTTCGCCGATTTTTGCGCCGCCCTGCAGGCCGCCCCGTCGGTCAGCCTGGCCTGTCAGACCGTTTCCCCAGGGGAGCCTGTTGCCACCCAGGGCTTTAGCTTGCCGCTTAGCCGCTGGCGCCGCCGCCCTGAGTCTGACCCGGCGCTGGCGTTCGCTTTTTATCCGCAGGCCGCTGGCGATCTCGTTGCCAAATGCCCGGAGAAAGCCGCGCCGCTGCTCCACCTCCCGTCACCGGGAGATCCGCCGAGGCTCCTGCTGCGACCGCCCTTCTACTGCTCGCCCGATCAGGCCGAAGGACTGGCGCGTGGGGAACAGCTGCGCCCACTGCTTGCCGCCCTGCGCCATGCCGGGGGACACGGCGAGTGGCATCTGTTCGACGGCAGCTGGCAGTTGACCCTCCAGCTGCCGGAGTCAGGCCGACGGCCGGAGGCGATCCTGCAGGCCATTCTGCGGCAGCTCGCGCTCCCGGTCGCCTCGCTGACCCCACCGCCGGAAAGTGTCGCTATCCGTCATCTCATGGCTCAACTCCCCGAACGGCTGGGTACATCCGGGCATCAGAAAGGTTGGCTGGCGGCCCTGGCCGGCGGCAGCGCAGAAGATGCGCAGTGGATAGCGCGTCAGCTGAGCCTGATTACCGCCCCGGTTAATCCGCCGATGCCCGCTCCGGCGCCCTGCCGCCGCGGCGTCGAACGTCTGGTTTATCCGGGAGGCGATACGGCGCTGCTGGTCTTCATTCCGCTGCCGGATGGCGCCTCGCTGGCGGCCCTGCGGCTGCTGGCGCAGCATTGTGAGCCGCTATTTTTCCAGCGCCTGCGGGTGGAGCAGCAGATTGGCTATGTGGTGAGCTGCCGCTATCAGCGGGTCGCCGATCGCGACGGGCTGCTGATGGCGCTCCAGTCCCCGGATCGCCGCGCCGGGGAATTGCTGCGCTGTGGTAAAGACTTTCTGCGCCAGCTGGCCCCCATGGATGAGGCGACCTTCAGACCGCTACAGCAGCGCCTGGCCGCTCAGATCCGCGCCAGCAGACCGCCAGAGGCGCGGGCGCTGTCCGCCCTGCGTCAGGAGTATGGTTTACCAGAGCTAACGCCGCAGGCGGTTGACGCGCTGCGCGTTGCAGAGGTGGCCGATCTGGCATGCGAAATGACCCGCCGGCGTCGCCGCTGGCAGGTGCTGTTCACGACGGGGGATTAATGGCCGGGGGCATCCGGGGTCAGAAAGGCGCTGACGAAGCGCGTAAGGATCGCCGCGCCCTGCGGGCTTTCCTGCACCTCGTCGTGTAACCGCTGCGCGTCAATACCTTCCGCCTGCAGCACCGCCTCCCGGTGGCGGATCAGCGAACGGGCTATCGGCGCGGTAAATTCCGGGTGAAATTGCGTAGAGACCGCGTGCGGCCCATAGCGCACAATCTGGTGGGGATCGTGGACGGACGCGGCCAGCACCGTGGCCCCTTCCGGCAGACGAGTCACGGTTTGCAAATGGCTCAGATGCGCAGGAAATGTAGCCGGCAGGCCGCTCAGCAGCGGATCATCGATACCCCATGGCGACAGCGTAATGGTTTGGCTGCCGCTTTCCCGCCCGCCAGGATGATACGCCACCTCGCCCCCCAGGGCATGGGCCATCAGTTGATGACCATAACAAACGCCGAACAGCGGCATGTCGATAGCCACCGCCTGCCGGATCCAGTCGGCGGTCCGTTCGCTCCACGCCAGACGATCGGTTACCATCGCCCACGAGCCGGTCAGCACCGCTATGGTCTGGTTATCCGGCGTCGGCAGCGGTTCATCTTCAAACACCCGCACCGTGGTGAGCTGCGTCTGCCACGGCGCCAGCAGCGTGCGAAACCAGCGCGGCAGATCGCCATGCGCCTGGCGAATGGCCGTCGGCGGCGTGCCGGTCTGGACCAGCAGTAATCGGTTACGTGTCACCTTTCCTCCTCGCTCCGGGTCATGTTCCCGTAAAACACTATGCCGCCGGGAAGACGATGGGACAAATAACCAATATCTATGAACGATGCGCCTGCGGAATAAGTCCTGTCGCTTACTGGGCATCGGCGCTGTCACGCTGCGGCACATCGGCTGCCGCCGAAGACGCCTGCTGCGGGACAAAAATATGGTCCAGGATGGCGCGCGCCGTCGGTCCGGCCACCACCCCATCCCCGCCGCCGTTCTCCAGAATCAGCGCCATCGCCACCTTCGGATGCTGATAAGGGGCAAACAGGGTGTAGAAGATATGGTCGCGCAGACGCACCGGGATCATTTTGGCGTTATAGGTCTGGTTTTGCTTCAGGCTAAAGACCTGCGAGGTCCCGGACTTCGCCGCGATCTGATACGGCGCAGTATGAAACAGCTTATAGCCGGTGCCGTTGGGCTGATTCGCCATCCCATACATGCCGTTGCGCACAATGCCCCAGTACGGGGATTTCGGGTCACCCACCTGCGGCAGGTTCGCCGGCTGCTGATAACGTTCCACATGGTTGCCCTGCTTCATCGAATAGAGCAGATGCGGATCCTGTACCTTACCATTGTTCAGCAGAGTGGTAAGCGCCTTCACCATCTGGATCGGGGTGGCGATCCAGTACCCCTGGCCGATGCCGACCGAGATGGTGTCCCCCTGATACCAGGGCTTTTTATGCACCCGCTGTTTCCACTCCCGGCTGGGCAGCACCCCGGCGTACTCCTCATTAAGGTCGATGCCGGTGGACTGGCCGTAGCCGAACTTGCTCAGCCATTCATGGATCCGGTCAATGCCCATCTCGAAGGCGACCTGATAGAAAAAGGTGTCCGCTGACTCTTCGATGGCTTTAGTCACGTTGAGCATGCCGTGGCCGGTTTTCAGCCAGTCGCGGTAGCGGCGTTGCGTGCCCGGCAGCGTCCACGTCGGCGCCCCGAAGAAGGTGGTGTTCGGGGTGATGACCCCAGCGGAGAGCGCCGACAGCGCCATATAGGGTTTGACCGTCGAAGCCGGAGGATATAGCCCCTGGGTGACGCGGTTGATCAGCGGCCGGTCCGGATTCTCCAGCAGCGATTTATAGGCCTGATAGCCGATACCTTTGACGAACGGATTAGGATCGTAGCTGGGACTGGAGACCATCGCCAGCACGCCGCCATCCCGCGGGTCGACCACCACCACCGCCGCCCGCTGTCCCTTCAGCACCGACTCAATATACTGCTGGAGATGAAGGTCGAGAGTCAGATAGAGGTTTTTTCCGGCCACCGGCGGCACCTCTTTCAGTAGACGCACCACCCGGCCGTGGTTATCCACCTCCACTTCCTGATAGCCGGTGGTGCCGTGGAGCGCTTTTTCATAATAGCCCTCGATGCCCTGCTTACCGATATTGCAGTCGGCGGCGTAGTTCTCCTCTTCGCCGTTTTTCGCCAGCCGCTGCAGATCGCTGTCGTTGATTTTCGACACATAGCCCACCACGTGCGCCAGCTCTGCGCCGTAGGGGTATTCCCGTTGTTGGTAGCTCTCCACCGTCACGCCGGGGAAACGGAATTCGTTGACCGCGAAGCGGGCCACCTCCACATCGCTGAGGTCTGGCTTGAGGGTGACCGCTTTGTAGCGGCTGGTGTGGTGCATATCGTCGCGAAAGCTGGCGATGTCGTCCGGCGTCAGGTCGACGATAGGCGTCAGCTGCTGCAACAGCGCGGCCATATCGGGAATTTTGCTCGGGATCACCTGCAGGCGATACAGGGTGATATTCTGCACCAGCGGAATGCCGTTGCGATCGAATATCAGCCCGCGGCTGGGGGCGATGGGCAGCATTTTGATGTCGTTCTGGTTTGACCGGGTCTGGTAAAAATCGTGCTGCTCCACCTGCAGATGGTAGAGGTTAACGATCAGCACGCCAAAGCAGACCACCACCAGCAGAAAAGCAATTGCGGCCCGGCGGATAAACAGCATCTCTTCCGCGGAGTGGTCGCGAATTTCATCTCTCAAAAGGGGCATTAGCGGTACATCACCTGAATCACTGGAAAAGCCAACGGCGTAACGGCCGGGAAGCATAGCCTTATCGCAGCGTCAGCCCTACTGAAAGGTTGCTAATGATCTGGCAGAAATGTTTCAGCATGTTAGAACGTGGGAAGCCTTTCTGTGCAGGAGAAAGGCATCAGAGTGCGAGGTTAGCCAGCAACGGGGACGGCTGGCATCTGTTTACACGATCAACCCGCTTATTTTCTGGCCTCAAAAGCGATCTTAACCGCCATTCCCGCCAGTACCGTCGCCATCAGCCAGCGTTGAAATTGTTGCCAGCCCGGCCGCCGACCAAGAAATAACGCCACCTGCCCGGCCAGCAAGATAATCATGCCGTTCACCGCCACGCTGATCATCACCTGGGTACAGCCTAATATTAACGACTGACTGAGCACGCTGCCGAGTCCAGGGGTGATAAACTGCGGCAGCAGGGACAGATACAGGATGGCAACTTTGGGGTTCGCCAGGCTGGTGAGGAATCCCATCAGAAACAGCTTACGCCCACTGTCCGCGGGTAAGTCGCGCACCGCAAATATCGGCCGCCCTCCCGGTTTGATCGCCTGCCACGCCAGATAGAGCAAATAAGCGACCCCGCATAAACGCAAGGCATCGTAGGCGTATGGGACCGCGAAAACCAACGCGGTGATGCCGAAAGCGGCACACAACATATAGAAGAAAAAACCCTCGGCCACGCCGGCAAGGGAGATAAAGCCAGCGCGTTTTCCCTGGCAAATCGAACGCGAAGTGAGATACATCATGTTGGGGCCTGGGGTTAACACCAACCCCAGCGCCACCGCGGCAAAGGCCATTAATGAAGCGAATTCAGGCATAACTTATCTCCAGCTATCGGTAATGCCCAGGCGCGCGGCGACGTCGACCATGCTCCCCGACAGTATTCTGTCTTCAGCGCCAGTCACATGGTGCCTAAGTATTAGCTTATTCTGTGTCCGCCAACAACCCCCGTACCGAACATTCGTTACGCTCGCGCAACGGACAGCCCTCATCCTTTTCTCGCAGGAAAATTGTCATATCTCAAACAATTAGCATTCCTTCGCCCAGCTTGACGCGGATCGTTTCCTTTGCCGCCTCGTTACGGCTATGGTTACTAATGAGGTTAATCTCAATCTCCAGGCCGACACGGTCCCACCAGGGGGTTGCCTAACCCTTCATTGAACGGAAATAGCTATTAAATCCGTAGATTCATTCAAATATCGCTTATTGGTAGCAGTGTATATCGTAACGGCATTCACAAAAGCAAACGGAGCCTGATATGAGCACGTCTAACGACCCATCCAACAATGCATCCGCCGGGAAGTGCCCTTTCCACGCCGAGACGCCAAAACAGAGCGCCGGCAGCGGCACCGCCAACCGCGACTGGTGGCCGAACCAGTTGCGTGTCGATCTGTTAAACCAGCACTCCAATCGCTCCAACCCGTTGGGTGAGAATTTTAACTACAGGGAAGAGTTTAAAAAGCTCGATTACTCCGCGCTGAAGGCTGATCTCAGAGCGCTGCTGACCGATTCGCAAGAGTGGTGGCCGGCAGACTGGGGTAGCTATATTGGCTTGTTTATTCGTATGGCCTGGCACGGCGCCGGCACCTACCGCACCGTTGACGGTCGCGGCGGCGCAGGTCGTGGGCAGCAGCGCTTTGCCCCCCTGAACTCCTGGCCTGACAACGTCAGCCTCGATAAGGCCCGCCGTCTGCTGTGGCCGGTGAAACAGAAATATGGCCAGAAAATCTCCTGGGCCGACCTTTACATGCTGGCGGGTAACGTCGCTCTGGAAAACGCTGGCTTCCGCACCTTTGGCTTTGGCGCCGGTCGCGAAGACGTCTGGGAACCGGATCTCGACGTCGACTGGGGCGATGAGAAAGAGTGGCTGGCCCACCGTCATCCGGAAAGCCTGGCGAAACAGGCCATCGGCGCCACCGAAATGGGTCTGATCTATGTCAACCCGGAAGGTCCGAACGCCAGCGGCGAGCCGCTGTCCGCCGCGGCGGCCATTCGCGCCACCTTCGGCAATATGGCGATGGACGATGAAGAGATCGTCGCGCTGATCGCCGGCGGCCATACGCTGGGCAAAACCCACGGCGCCGCAGAAACCAGCCACTTCGGCGCCGAGCCGGAAGCCGCGCCGCTGGAAGCGCAGGGTCTGGGCTGGCACTCCAGCTACGGCAGCGGCGCAGGCGCGGACGCCATCACCTCCGGTCTGGAAGTGGTCTGGACGCAGACGCCCACCCAGTGGAGCAACTACTTTTTCGAAAACCTGTTCAAATACGAATGGGTGCAGACCCGCAGCCCGGCTGGCGCGATCCAGTTCGAAGCCAAAGACGCGCCGGAGATTATCCCGGATCCGTTTAACCCGGAGAAAAAGCGCAAACCGACCATGCTGGTCACCGACCTGACCCTGCGCTTCGACCCGGAGTTTGAAAAAATCTCCCGTCGCTTCCTCAACGATCCGCAGGCCTTTAACGAGGCGTTCGCCCGGGCGTGGTTCAAGCTGACCCACCGTGATATGGGGCCAAAATCCCGTTACCTCGGGCCGGAAGTGCCGAAAGAAGATCTGATTTGGCAGGATCCGCTGCCGGCAGCGACCCATCAGCCGAGCGCGGAAGATATCGCCAGCCTGAAAAGCGCCATCGCCGGCGCCGGCCTGTCGGTCAGTGAGCTGGTCTCGGTCGCCTGGGCGTCCGCCTCCACCTTCCGCGGCGGCGATAAACGCGGCGGCGCTAACGGCGCGCGTCTGGCGCTGGCCCCGCAGAAAGACTGGCCGGTTAACGCCATCGCCAGCCGGGTGCTGCCGACCCTGCAGGCGATCCAGCGCGCCTCCGGCAAAGCGTCGCTGGCCGATATTATCGTGCTGGCCGGCGTGGTCGGCGTTGAGCAGGCGGCCGCTGCCGCCGGCGTCAGCGTCAATGTGCCGTTTACCCCAGGCCGCGTCGACGCTCTGCCTGAGCAGACCGACGTCGAGTCGTTTGATCTGCTGCAGCCGCTGGCGGATGGCTTCCGCAACTATCGCCGTATCGAAGGCGGTGTCTCGACGGAAACCCTGCTGATCGATAAAGCGCAGCAGCTGACGCTAACCGCCCCGGAAATGACCGTGCTGGTCGGTGGCTTGCGCGTACTGGGCGCGAACTACGACGGCAGCAAACACGGGGTGTTTACCGACCGCGTCGGCGTGCTCAGCAATGACTTCTTCGTTAATCTGCTTGATATGGCTACCGTCTGGAAAGCGGCCGATGATAACGCGGAGCTGTTTACCGGCAGCGACCGTAAAACCGGCGAAGCGAAGTACAGCGCCACCCGCGTGGATCTGGTGTTTGGCTCCAACTCGGTACTGCGCGCCCTGGCGGAAGTGTACGCCTGCGCCGACGGGCAGCAGAAGCTGGTGCATGACTTCGTTGCCGCCTGGACCAAGGTGATGAACCTCGACCGCTTCGATCTGTAATCCTCTCGCCCCGGCTCCCGCCGGGGCGTTTTCCTTATACCGCCCGCGGCAGCTGTTGCAGTCGACTCCGCGTTCGTTGAATATCCTCCAGTTCCACCCCTGCCACCAGCGTCTCCAGGTCGCAGCGGGTCACCAGCAGCAGGCGGATCTGCTTTTCATACAGCACATCAATCACATTGATAAAGCGCTGCTGGGCCGCCGGCCCCACCGTAGCCAATGGCGGCACCTCGTCCAGTAGCCAGACGGCATAGCTTTCGCAGAGCGTCAGATAGTCCATCACCGCCGTGGCGGCCTGACAAAGCTGGGTAAAGGTGAAGTGCAGCAACGCGGGCGACGCCGCGGCCGCCAGCAGCGTGCGATAGCCTACCGTCAGCGAAACCGGTTCGCCAGGCAGCGACGGCAGGTCATACAGCTGACGCTGTTGTGCATTCGGATTAACCCACATCCGCCCGCTGCAGAAGGCGTTATCCTGGCTAAGATGCCGTACGCGATAATCCTCCTCGCCGTTCAGCGCCACCACCGTTAGATGGGCGCGGATCAGCGCGATCGACGGTAAAAAGCGATCGTGATATAGCGGATTGGGCAGCAGCATCTCCGGTGGGTAGTTTGAGGTGGCCAGCAGCACGATACCGTGTTGAAAGAGGTGTTCCAGCAAGGCTTTAATCAGCATGGCGTCGCCTGGGTCGTGTAGATGAAATTCGTCGAAGCATAGCAGGCGGCAACCGGATGTCATCTGCCTCATCACCGTCTGCAGGTCGGGCGCTCCGGGGGCATTCAGCCGCTGGTGCAGTTCGCGGAAGAAGTGATGAAAATGGACCCGCCGCCTGGCGGCGAGCGGCAGGCTGGCGAAAAAGTGGTCGAGGATAAAGCTTTTCCCTCGCCCGGTACGTCCCCAGACGTACACCCCCTGCGGCCTGCCTGTCGTGGACACCAACTGCTGACCGAGGGCGTCAAGGCGGGCGATGAGTGACAGCTGATCGTCGTCCAGCGTCAGACGCGCCCGCGCCGCCTGCTCGGCCATCACGCGGGTAAAACGAAAATCAGCCGTCACCTCTGTGGGACCAGATTCCGAGGGTACACATCCATTATTTAACATTCTTATAACCTCCTGCGAGGAGGCCATTCTAGCCGCTTTCCCGCGGGATGGCGAATCGCGCGACGAGCGGCCATTTCCGCTGCTCCGCCGCCAGCCCCTACGCCTCTCCGACACGCCAGTGCACCGATGTGACGTTCTGCTGAACGCCCATCTGCGCCATAATTTGCGCCAGCGTTTTTTGGTGCTGCTTATGGCTAATCAGCTGCGCGCAAATCTCCAGATGGTCCGCGGTGTCCGCCGCCGCCGACTGCAATCCCTGCAGGGTAAACCGCTGCTGCTGCGCAATATTCAGCAACAGCTGACGCACGGCATTTTCATGTTCGCGCAAACAGGTGACGCGTAAGACATAGCGTTTCTCTTCGTCACCGGCCCCCGGCAAGGCATGAATGCGCTGCGCCGCCTCGCGCAGCAGGATATTGGCGCACAGAATAATCAGCGTAGCCGCCGTCGCGTTCCAGAACTGTCCCAGGCCGCAGAGTACGCCGATCCCGGCCGAACACCACAGCGTGGCGGCGGTATTGAGGCCGCGGACGTTCATGCCATCGCGCATAATCACCCCTGCCCCAAGGAAGCCGATACCGGAGACGATCTGCGCCGCAATACGCCCCGGGCTGTCCGGCGAGGCCGACATCGCGCTGAGAATAAACACCGCCGCGCCGGTGGCCACCAGGGCATTGGTGCGTAAACCGGCCATACGTTGTCGCCACTGTCTTTCCGCGCCGATCAGCGCCCCCAACAACATTGCCGCGAGTAAATGTGTCATATAAGGAAATACCATCGCGCCTTCCTCCAGAAAACAGAAAGCCAAAAATTACAGATGTAGCGCTCAGCCGCGCCGGGCGATTAGCCGGTGGATGATGGTGGAGGAAATAAGGGTCTGGAAAACATAAACATAACGCTGCCTCTCGCGCTCAATGGCGCATAAATTATTGAGGGAGGCAATCCGGAACTGAGAGATTGCTGCCCGCCGGGACGGCAAGCAGCGAAATGATCGCGTTAGCTTGCCGGAAAATCGCAATAAGGGTGACTGTCCAACGTATGACTCCTGAATAAAAGTGGGCACATTATAGCCCGGGGTAATGATGGGTAAAGCACGAAAACGCCGCCGGTGACGATTCGTTTAGTTTGTCTTTCGCGGGTCCTGCGTAGCGTGACATCGCCAGGCGACTAAAATGCCGTCAGCGGTGATTTACTTCAATTCCGTCGCTGGGATGCGGCGAAAACCAGCATGAATATCAACTTTATGTCTCCCCAGCGCGATCTTACGCTAAAGAATGTCGCTAAGGCTAAGGATTAAAAATTTAAAACTATTAACAATCAATTAACATTAGCAGGCAAACCATTCTTCCTGAGGAACACAACACCATGTCTACCACCCAGGTTCTCGGCGAAACGCCCTATGCTTCGCCAGGACAACCGCACGCCAGCTTAACCGGACGCATTGATGCGCTGCCCGCCTCATTTGGGTTATGGTCGTTTATTACCCTGCTCTCACTTGGCGGCTTCTTTGAGCTCTACGATCTCTTCCAGACCGGGTATATCAGCGCGGGCCTGCTGGCGGAGGGCATTTTCCACACCGGACAGGCGGGCATCTTCGGCATCGCCGACCAGGCGGCCTTCGCCTCCGCCACCTTTATGGGGCTGTTTATCGGCGCCAGTCTGCTGGCGCCGCTGGCGGACAAACTGGGCCGCCGCCTGACCTTTATGGTGGCGCTCGCCTGGTACGGTCTTTTTTCGCTGCTGATGGCGACGCAGAGTAGCGCGGAAGGGGTGATCTTCTTCCGCTTTCTGGTGGGGATCGGCCTCGGCATTGAGCTGGTGACCATTGATACTTACCTCAGCGAATGGGTGCCAACCCATCTGCGCAATAAAGCCTTTGCCTTTGCCTTCTTCATCCAGTTCCTCTCGGTTCCGGCGGTGGCGCTGATGTCCTGGATGCTGGTGCCGACCACCCTGTTCGGCCTCAGCGGCTGGCGCTGGGTGATCATCTTTGGCGCACTGTTCTCGCTGGCGATCTGGTTTATCCGCAAAAAGCTACCGGAGTCAGCCCGCTGGCTGGAAAGCAAAGGGCGGCATGATGACGCGCATACGGTGATGTGTGAGATGGAAGCCCGCTGCGGCCTGACGCCGTCGCCGAAGCATGCGCATGCGCATGCGGCACAGAGCGTCGTCAAACGCGGCACCTTCCGCGAAATCTGGGCGCCGCAGTATCGGCAGCGCACCCTGATGCTGATGGTGATGAACTTCTTCCAGGCGATCGGTTTCTTCGGCTTTGGCAACTGGCTGCCGGCGCTGCTCTCAGGTCAGGGCGCCAGCATCACCCATAGCCTGCTGTACGCCTTCTTTATCACCCTCGCCTATCCGCTGGGCTGTCTGTTCTGCACCCGCTTCGTGCATCGCTTTGAAAACAAGTGGCAGATTGTCCTCTCCGCGCTGATGACCGTTATCTTCGGCACCCTGTTCGCTCTGCAAAACAGTCCGATTCTGCTGGTGATCTGCGGGTTTATGATCACCTGGTCCAACGCCTGGCTGACCATCAGCTACCACGCCTACCAGGCCGAGGTCTTCCCGACCCATATTCGCGCCTGCGCCGTCGGCTTCTGCTACTCGTTCAGCCGGCTCTCGACCGCGGTGACCAGCATTCTGATCGGCATTATTCTGCAATACGCCGGCACGCCGGGAGTAATTAGCTTTATCGTCGTCAGTATGCTGATGGTGATGCTGTCGGTGGGGATCTTCGGCCCGAGAACGCGGGGCATTCGTCTGGAGAATATCTGATGGCGGTCGCCGCCGAAGGTGCCGGCGGCGACATATTTTATCAGTTGCGATGTTGCAGCTGGCGCTGAACCTCAATAAGCTCCGCGATCAACTCCCGCGCAAGCATAGAGGTCATTATATGATCCTGGGCATGTACCAGAATAAGATTAACCGGTACTTTGCCACAGCCCTCATCCATACCGATAAGCATGGTTTGTACATCATGCGCGCGTTTTGCGGCATCTGCGGCGTCCTGCATCAGCCTATCAACGTCCTGCCACACTCCTTTTCTGGCGGCTTGCAGCGCCTGCATCGCCAGACTGCGGGACTCACCGGCGTTAATGATGAGTTCCATGACGGTTGCTTCCATATCCATACGGTTTCCCTACTTGTTAAGTGAAGGTTCATCCAGCAGCGCCAGCGCCGCAGCAAGAATTTTATCGCCACGCATCATGCCGTAATCCATGCTATCGATAACGGCGACTCTCTTGCCCACCGCAGCGGCCTTTTTGTTAAATTCTTCGAATTTATATTTAATCTGCGGCCCTAAAAGACAGCAATCGTAATTTGGTAACGTGCGATCAAAATCATCCATTGAAACAGCAATAATATCGACAGCAATGCCTTGCGCCGCGGCCGCTTGTTTCATTTTATTCATTACCATGCTCGTTGACATGCCGGCAGCGCAGCACAAAAATATTTTTTTCATCTTATTTACCTGTTCCTGTAACGTATTATTGATGCTTATCTTTGAGATTTTGGTCTAAAAAATTAATAATAATTTTTGATACTTCAGGCTGATACCACATCAAACCTGCGTGATCCGCCCCTTTCACCACGTAATGGGTGGACGGTATTTTTTTCGCTACCAGCGCCTCGTGTAAAAGCGTTGACTGGCTGGGTGAAACCACATTGTCGGCATCGCCGTTCATTAGCAGAAAAGGCGGCGTTTTATTCGAAATCCAGGTGATGGGATTAGCCCGTTTCGCCTTTTCGGGATAGGCGGAGATCGCGCCACCGCCTTGCCAGGGAATACCATTAACCAGCATCGCCTCTGGTATGGCCGGTGACTGATGCGCTTTTTGAATGTCCGCAGAAAAGTCAGCCCCGACTTTCGTCAGATCGGACAGGCCATAGAGATCAACCACCGCCTGCACATCGCTGCTTTGATTTGAATACTCTCCCTGGTCGAATTCCTTATGGCCGCTGGTGGTACCCACCATGGCGGCTAAATACCCACCCGCCGACTCGCCCATCACAGCGATATGGTTGGGATCGATGCCTAATTTTTCAGCATTGGCGCGTAAAAATCTGACCGCCGTTTTCGCATCTTCAACCATGCCCGGGAAAGTCACATTGGGTACGACCCGATAGGTAATGCTGGCGACGACGTAACCGGCCCGGGCAATATCGACCCGCTGACCGATAAATTTTGATTTGGGCGCATCGAGAAAGCCGCCGCCGGTAATAAATACTACTGCGGGTAACGGTTTATCAGCATAAGGCTTGAGCAAATCCATCGTTAACTGGAGCGGTCGTCCCATGATATTTTGCGTAAATGAATAGGCAATATCAGGCACCATCTCGACGGCCAGAGCGCTAGGTTTAATAACGATAGTTTTGCTGTCTGTTAAAGGTGTTTGCGCAAAAGCAGACGGAATAATAAGCATCGTCAGCATAGCAGCGACGTGTTTGTTCATAGGGTAATATCCTGTAGTGATGTAGTAATGATTCAGAACCAGACTTCCATTCGATACCCGACTCGCCACTCCGAGTCTTCCGGCAATAACGTGACCTCTTTGTCCCCGCCTGCGTAGGTAACCGTCAAACTGAGAATCGGCGCGACATACGGTAAAACATCCAGTTGCAGGGCCGGGCCGGCGGCAATTTTGTAGCCGACGCCGCTGGCACCTTCGACGCCATTTTTATTGATAGTGTTATTCACCATGACTTCATACAACATGGAGAGATTTTGGTGATGAATATTTTGTTTAACGTTTACGCCGGTAAAGATCCCGGTTTCATTTGCGGAACCATAGGTCATGTCCCCCCCTGAATAACCTGTATCAGGTATAAAGGTGGTTCGGTCAGCAGTTTTTTCACGCTTGGTATATTCATAGATGAAAGCCGGCGAGACGGCAAAATCATCAAATAACGTCAAGTTTCCGTCGGTGGAAAAACGCATTGAAGAATCGCCCTCTTCGCTAAGGACGGTAATACGACTGGTGTTCAGATAAGGAGCAATAACCCCTTTACCATACTGTAATTTGACTGTCGATTGTCCCTTTGCCACTCCCCAAAAAGACGGCATGCTGTATTTCGCGGAAAAACTAATTGCTTTCTGCTTGCCAGTGCCCAATGGGTCATCAATTTCTTTAACATAGGTCATACCCAGCTCTGTCTGATCGATACGATAAGCCATATCAACGATGCGCCGCGAGCCTTCTATCGCCTGCGGCGCGGTATCGCTGGACCAGTCGATCTGGTCGGTACCAACGTTCAAATCAAAATTCTTACTGTTATAACCGAGGCCGGAATCAATATGTACTTCTTTGGTATTGTAAGCGAAGATATTAATACGTTGATCGAGGTAACGACGCCCAGCCCAAATGTTTGCGCCCTCGGGAAGAAAAGAGAGCCCACCAAAGCGCCCATAATTCTGTGCCGTTTCTACCGTTTTATCGCCGTAACCCACCATTTCATAGGTGTAATCAGCCCATTGCTCGGGAGAAGCCAGCCCCTGCCATTTTTTAGTGATAGCCAGCGATGTCCAGTAATCGTGCCAGAAACTGTTTCCCAAATCGCCCATTTTGCCACGAGGATCCTGATTAGGTCCGGTGGGATCGGTATGCAACGACATGTTTTTGGGACGGTTTAGTTCGCTCTGAAAATCTCCAGCCACCATGCCATATCCATTTAACTGGAAGCTGCCGTCGTCGCTTAGATTGGCCGCATGGCATAAGGTCGCAGGCAGAAAACATGAGATAACACCTGAAATAATAATTCTGGGGTTCATTCTTCAGACTCCATCGGGTAAGAGATATAAAATAAATAAAATTATTATTTTTATTGCTTATCTGATTTTATTTAAAGAATGCCACCCGTGTTATAACCCAGCTTGCCTTTTTATATATCGGTTGTTGCCGATTTTACTTATTACAAAAACATGCAATAGCATGAACGCTGTCAGCCAATTTACTATTCAGGAGTTCAGATCACGATACTCCTTAATACTCATATTATATTTCTCTTTAAATACCTTATAACAATGCGAGGCGTTTTCATAACCCGTCATATTAATAACATCAATAATAGAGTGATTAGTATGCTTAAGGAGATGGATCAACACATCCAGGCGTTTTTCAACCAACAAATCGCTAAAGTTCTTACCAGTGAAGTCTTTTATCAGTTTACTCACCTTATAATTAGGCTGATTTAAACGACAGGAGATCTCTTTCAGGCTGGCAGTTTTATAATCGGTATCAATATATCTCAACACGGCCATAGCAAGTGATTCATTGTAACTGCCGTTGATATGGTAATCGCTGGCTTGCACATTCGAGAGCAGTTCGGTCATCAACAGTCCCACCAGGAAATTGACGCGTATCTCTTTTAAGTGGTTATTACTGTAGATCTCGCTAATGATGACATGCATAATGTTTTGAATTGCGTCGATTTCCCCCACTTTAAAGTGAATATGTTCTCCATGTTTTTTTCTGCCATTAATTGCTGAAAGGATAAAACGGGAAATGATGTTATTTTCGTCAAAAAGTGACATGAGTCGACCGAAAAATTCGGTCTTAATAATAAAATTGATGATAATATCATTCTGCCCTGCGGCTTCAATTTCGTGTCTGGCAAACTGGTTGATAAGCAGGATCTCCCCCTTACCTAAAGTGAGACTTTCTTCATTAATCTTCTGATGCATTTTACCCTGATATATATAAATAAGCTCGATAAAGCCATGAGAATGCAACGGAATTTTAGTAAATCGGGTCTGCTTTTCAATATGAATGTAGTTGTCTTTGAAAAACCTTCGTTCCATATGGCTTTTGAATTTATGACACAGTTGATAGTTAGCGCGAAGCAGTTCGAGTTCTCTATCGGTATAAGCCAGTAGCTTTTCATGAATATCATGGTGTAACATAAAAGTACCTAACTGGAGCGAACGTTTGGGTATGCACTATCATTACAATAGTACTTTTATCTCACCTGCATCGGTAATGTCATAAAAGTGATGATAGGTATCACAGTCTATCGGCGCAGGTAATTGTTTATTAAGTTGATACACTTTTGGTAATTTAAGAGTGCATTTTTTGAGGTTAAATGGCACTTTGATGACTAATTCTATGCCTTTTTTATAGCGCCGCCAGCGACACTCAATACGCCCTCTGATGGTTTGATGCCAGCAATCCACAAAGTTAATCGTGTCAGTAAAGGATGGACTGATTAAAATAACATCAGCACCAACCGCCTCCTCAGCGACGGTAATGCCGCCCAAAGCCTGAAACAGCCAACTGGAATAAGAACTGAACATCGCATGATTATTCGAACCATTCAGGTTATCACCGAAAAATTCCTTCAATGTGCTGGCATCATTTTTAAGCATTTTCTTGAATCCGGCTTCGACTCTTAACCATTCAAGGATTAATTCATTATGACCATAGCGATGAAATATTTCATAGGCAAAACTTTGGCCAAAAATCCCACAAGTGATAACATTTTTCTCTTTTTTGATGAGATCGATCAATGCATTCAATGAACTCTCGATATCATCACACAAATCGAAGTAGATTGCAAAAACAAAGCTGGTCTGACTGCGATCGGCAAAGCTGCCATCCGTATTCTTATAGAGTGATAAAATTTTCTCTCTAATTTTATTGGCCTTGCCAATATATTTTAGCCATTTTTCTTTAAAGCCAAGATCATCACATATTTTTGCGATAATTAACAAATGATAATAATAGAAACAAGCACTGGTGAAATGGAGAGCTGGCGAGCCATTTTTGTAATTACGCATATCATGAACGCGGCTTCCCCAGTCACCCAGGCAGCAGGTCACCAGGTCATCAAAGTCGCGCATTTCCAGGGAGAGGATCTGCTTCTCAAGAAATGGCAAGCTTTCGGCCAGCAGATTGACATTGCCATAATGTCGATAGTGAATGGCTATCAAATAAGGTAATACTAGTTGCCAGCCCAGGGGGCCCGTTTCCCCGCCGACTCCATTAGTCTTAATTCCCATAAATGGCGCAGTTTCCGTCACACCACCACAGGGACGAATATCATTGATAAAATCAAAGATAGTTTTCTTATAAATAGCGGCAGAGTCAAACTGATACACTTGCGACCGGGCCAACGCGACAATGTCTCCGCCATAGGCGAAACGTTCGCGGGCACAATCCCCGAAGACCGAATGAATGTTATTCAGTTTGGTTCTTTTAGCAACCTCAAAGAGCTTATTTATGTAAGGATCTGAGCAGTAAAAGCCCCCGTTTTCCCTTAGTACAGTATGTACTGAAAGCGCCTGAACGTTGTTTAATTGTTCAATATTAATACCGCTTAACTGCACATAGCGAAACGAATGACAGGTAAAGGCATTGATAAAATGATTCTTCCCACTGCGGCATTCAAAGGCATCCTTCTGCTCCGCCCTCGCCGGTGCTCCAATTCCGCCGTCAATAATCACACCTTCAGTAACCTGTTTGCCGACAAATCCCGCAAGGGTGGAGTCAGTGTTTAGTTCGTAGTTTTCATCAACGTCTTCGCTATAGAGCAGTTCCACACGTTGATTCTCAGACGCGGTAATGGATAAATCGATAAATCCGGTGACGATGGCACCGAAATCAATAATGAATGTCTCTTCGTCTACGACGTGGATATGCTCTGCCCCGAGGGACAACGTATGGTTAATTTTCGGAATAAAACTCGAGACCAGACGGCCTTCAGGCCCGTTGCTCAGCACCACATTTTTCCAGTCAGGCATCAGCAAATCGGTGGTGTTGTCTCCGCGAAACAGTTTCATATCCAGGCGCTCGCCCAAATAGATATTATTGAAGGTATAAGCGCCTTCGCAATATTGCCAGTCGGCATCACTACCGATGATCATTTCGCGGTCTGCAAACTTCATATAAATGTCAGCGATGACCTGTGGTTCACCGATGGTTAAGGTCTCTCTCAGGTTATATTTACCAAATAATTTAAGCGGCGCTGGATTAAACCAGCCATCGGCTAGCTCAACAATGACTTCATTTTTCGGCTGATTAATAAACGGCTTTATATTGTAAGTATCATAATAAATAATTTTAGCATAATTTGTCCAGTCAGTATTGAGCTCACCGCGTGTGACCTCTTTACCGTTGATATACAATTTATAAAAACCAAGACCAACAATGCTGATATAGGCATCGAGGAGTTCTTCGTCGAGATAAATTGTTTTTCTCATCACCACATTACGTTTACCGCGATAGTAATGAATATCATTAGTGAAGTGATGCCCACCGCTCACCCAGCGGCCAGAAAAATGGCCAAGGTTACTGGTCGTAAAACTGTTTTTAAAAACGTTGTTCTCACCATTGTCACCGTGGGTAAGGACTTCTATGGTATAAGAAGTAAAGCTTTGTAACGATATTGCATCGAGAGTGACAATTGTTTTATTACCCTCTCTTGCGATAAGAGATACCAGTTCGGCACCTTTATACACTTTTATCGTAAATGACTTTTGAGGATAATTGGTAGACCAGCACACCATAATTGGCAGATGATCGACAATAATGTTTTCCGTTTGGTAATTGATACTTAACATCTTTCCCACCATGGCTAAATTGGCGTTGCTGGCATTTTTTTAAGGAGCATTCAAATGGTATCCGTCTGATTTTCTTCCCGGCAAGCGACAAGATCGGCAGTCTTGAAGAAGAAATACCAACCTGCAAATCGCGCAAAAAGTCCTATAAATTGGAAAGCGGCAATTTTCCAGCTCCCCTGCATAAAACCAGAAATAATGATCGGCATGCCGGCCGGGGTACTCACCCCAGCGACGCGAGGCAATACGCCAATGACCGTTAGATACCATGCAATGCCGAGCATGATGCCATTGATAAAAATATAAGGAATCGCCAGAGTAAAATTCATTACCAGCGGCACACCATAAGCCATCGGTTCGCCAATGGTGAAGATAGCTGGCGGCAAGGCGATCTTACCGAGCGTTTTATAGCGTGCGCTCTTCGCGAAAAAAGCGAGCATTATAGCCAGCGGCAATAAATCTCCAGCAGCGCCATAAGTCATAAAGAACGCAAAGCCGGTGATGTTGGGTAAGTCGACGCCTGCAGCATACGCAGCAAGCTGCTGGGCATCCATGGCAAACCAGATCGGCGCTACGATACCGAGGGTGATAGCGTGGCCATGCAGCCCAAAAAACCAAAGCAATTGCGCAACAACAGCAACAAAGATGAGTGACCAGATTCCGGATCCAAGTGATGTTAGCGGAACCTGGATTAATTTATAAATAATTTCGTGAATGCTCCCATAACCAACGCTGGTAATGACTGCGGAGATAATTGTAAACAGCGTCAGAATGGCGATTCCTGGAATCAATGAAGAGAACGATTTGGAGATAAATTCAGGGACATTTTCTGGCATTTTGATAATCAACCCCTTGCGAGTTATCGCCACGAATATTCGTGTTGGAATTATCGCCACCAGAATGGCGGTAAACAGCCCCATGGGCCCCAGCCATTGGCCAGGGATTGAAAATGATTGCCCTAACGGCCCTATTTCACCGAGATCATACGGCGTTAAAATAAAGAAAGAGATCATTGAAATCAGGCCTGACATGAAGCCATCAACATCGAAATTTTTCGCTAGCGTATAGGCAACGGAGAAAGCGACAATCACGGCTAAAAAATTATTCGTGAAGGTAATCGGGATATCAAAGAAGCGAGTTAAGTTGTGTCGTAACAAAAAATCCTGATATGGAGCAAACGGAAACACTTTAACCAAAGTCGCCACAGAACTCATGATCGTTACTGGCAATATGAGCATCATACCGCTCATGATTGACTTAAGGTAGGTATTTTGACCAATGCTTTGCATCAGTTGCAAAGCCTTTTCTTGTACAATGTTGGTATGAGATGACATGTAAACAGTCCGTGATATTATTAGTTTTCAGACATATTCATTTAAGAATTCATATGCCGGCATGACATTAATGCATCATAATCTAACCAGGAAGTCAGCCTAATATATCATTATGGAGTAATACATATCGGTTGTTGTTAACTTAAATGACGGCTGTTGCCATAGTTAATATTTGTGATGTGTACTGCAGGAGGGATAAAAAATTGCCATTAAGGCTTGTAACTTCTGGACAGCATTAAGCGGCGCCGCAATACCACTTTTACCAACGGTCCAGCATCACCGGGGCTATATTGACACTCTCCCATCAGAGGGGCGTTTAGGCATTTTAGTGACAAGCCGCCAGGTCGGCGGCCCGGCCTCAGCCAAATATCCCCTGCGCCTCGGCGAAGCATTTTTCCGCCAGGGTCGAGACTGGTTCCTGCTGGCGCATAATCAGCGCCAGCTGTGAATCAACATGGGTTTCGGCGATCGGCAGAATTTCAAGATTATCGCTTAGCGCTTCGAGGCCGTTGTTAAGCGGCATAATGGCGCAGCAGATCCCCGCCTGCACCGCCTGGATAATCTGAAACGTCGAATCACTTTCAAAGACATACCTTGGCGTTAGCCCTTTGGCCTTAAAGCTGATTTCAATCGATTCCCGGTAATACATCCCCTTGGTCAGAAAGCCGAGGGGCAGCGTCGCCAGCGTCTCCCATCCCGGCGTCCCGGCGCTGAAGTCGAAATGGCGTTTATCGTGCAGCAGTCCCATCCGGGTTTGCGGCAAGCGAGCAATCTTGAACTGACCTTCATCCAGATGCTGCAGATAACAGATCCCCAGATCCAGCTGATTACGGCTGACGCCATCGATAATCTGCTCCGAGGTCATCGACAACAGGCTGAACTGCAGCGCCGGATATTTCTCCGCCAGGGGTTTAATCAACTGCATCGGATTGAGGCTCGCCAGCGGCACCATACCGACCCGCAGCTGGCCGACCATCTGCCCGCGACAGATGGCCGCCTCTGCCGCCAGGCCGTCATGAGCGGCCAGCACCGCCCGCGCCCAGGCCAGGATCCGCTCTCCCTCTGGGGTAAAACCTTCAAAGCGTTGGCCGCGCTGGATCAGCGTCAGGTTCAGCTCCTCTTCCAGGTTACGAATGCGCATGGAGAGCGTCGGCTGGGTAATATGACAGGCCGCCGCCGCCTGGCCAAAATGGCGCGTCTGATCGAGCGCGATCAAATACTTGAGTTGCTTAATATCCATTCTCTTTCCCGTTTGAACCCCGCCGTTCACCCCCGGGGCCGCGCACAGGTTACCAGAATGTTAGTTTCGCTAGCGATAAATTCAAGCGAGGACACCACGAGGTGCTGCGGGGCGCAGGACGGCGCGACGCCGCTCTGCGCTATACCTTTTTAGCGCCCGCCGGCCAGCGGACGGATCTCTTTCGAGCGCAGCGTCAGACGAACGGGAACCGACTTATACGAAGGGGTGCCGCTCTCTTCATCCAGATAGTTCAGCGGCACCAGCACGTTGGCTTCCGGATAATAGGCCCCGACGGTGCCCGGCGCAATGCCGTAGGCCACCACCGTGATATCTTCCAGCGTCAGCGCGCTTCCCGGCAGCGCGGTATGAATATCCACCCGATCGCCATGCTCCAGACCCTGGGCGGCCATATCCTGCTCGTTCATAAACAGCACGTCGCGGCGGCCAAAGACGCCACGGTAGCGGTCATCCATCGCGTAGATGGTGGTGTTGTACTGGTCATGACTGCGCAGCGTCACCAGGCGCATCACGTCCTCACCCTCCACCACCACGTTCTCATGCACCCCTTTAAATACCGAGAACATGGCTTTACCGGTGGCGGTAGGCCAGATGCGCTCGGTCGGCGGCAGCGGCATGCGGAAGCCTCCAGGATGGCGAATGCGCTGGTTATAATTCTCGAACCCTGGAATGGTCTGTTCGATCAGATCGCGAATGCGATCGTAGTCTTCCACGAGGTACTGCCAGTCCACTTTGCTGGCGGGCAAGGTGGCCTTCGCCAGACCGGCGACAATCGCCGGCTCCGAGCGCAGCATCGGCGAGGCGGGCTTAAGCTTGCCCGACGAAGCATGCACCATCGACATCGAATCCTCGACGGTGATCGACTGCCGGCCGCTGGCCTGCAGGTCAAGCTCGGTGCGGCCCAGACACGGCAGAATAAAGGTCTCTTTCGCCGTCAGGAGATGTGAGCGGTTGAGCTTGGTGCCGACGTGAACGCTGAGCTCAAGGCCGCGCATCGCCGGGAAGGCGCGTTCGTGGTCCGGCATCGCCACGGCGAAGTTGCCCCCAAGGCAGATCAGCGCTTTGGCATCGCCGGCGATCATGGCCTCCAGGGCCTTTACCGCATCGTGGCCATGATGCCGCGGCGGCGTAATCCCCATCACCCGCTGCAGGCTGTCGAGGAAAGCCGCGGAGGGTTTTTCGCTGATCCCGACAGTGCGGTTACCCTGGACGTTCGAGTGACCGCGCAAAGGACAGATCCCGGCCCCCGGCTTGCCGATATTGCCGCGCATCAGCAGCAGGTCGGCAATCAGACGCACGTTGGAGGTGCCTTTGTTATGCTGGGTGATGCCCATACCGTAGGTGACGATGGTGGCCCTGGATTTGGCGTAAGCCGCCGCAACCTGGGTCAGGGATTCGCGCGTCAGGCCAGACTCCTGTTCGATGTCCTGCCAGCGGGTGGCGTGGAGGTCATCGGCGAAGGCGGTGAATCCCTGGGTATGTTGGGCAATAAACGCGTGGTCGAGCACATTGCCCTGCTCCTCCTCCAGCTGCAGCAGCGCTTTGGCGATCCCTTTCAACGCCGCCGCGTCGCCGCCGGCCCGTACCTGGTAGTAGGTCGAGGCGATCGGCGTCGAGCGCCGGGTCGCCATCTCCATTACGTTCTGCGGATCGGCAAAACGCTCCAGCGCCCGTTCACGCAGCGGATTGAAAACGATAATCGGCACGCCGCGGCGGGATAGCTCATGCAGGGTGCCCATCATCCGCGGGTGGTTGGTGCCCGGATTATGGCCGATGGAGATCACCAGCTCGGTCTGGTCAAAATCGTCGAGGGAGACGGTGCCTTTACCAATGCCGATCGACTGTGGCAGGCCCACGCTGGTGGATTCATGACACATGTTGGAGCAATCGGGGAAGTTGTTAGTGCCATACTCGCGGGCAAACAGCTGGAACAGCCACGCCGCTTCGTTGGAGGCTCGGCCAGAGGTGTAGAATTCAACCTCATCCGGCTGCAGGCCGCGGAGGATCTCGCCGATACGGGCGAAGGCTTGCTCCCACGCCACCGGACGCAGGGTATCGCTGTCCCGGTCGTAAACCAAAGGATGGGTTAAGCGGCCGTAGCCCTCCAGTTCAAAATCGCTTTTTGCCAGCAGGGAAGATACGGTATTTGCCGCGAGGAATGCGGGCGTCACCCGTTTGGTGGTCGCCTCCCAGGTCACGGCTTTGGCGCCGTTTTCGCAAAACTGGAAGGTCGATTTATGTTCTTTATCCGGCCAGGCGCAGCCCGGGCAGTCAAAACCGTCCGGCTGGTTGGTACGCAGCAGCGTGGCGGGCGCCTCAAAGGCATCCATCTGGGTGCGCACGGCGATGGCCGTGGCCTTCAACGCGCCCCACCCGCCTGCCGGACCGTCATAGGGGTGAACACCGGGAACCGCGCGTCTTTTATTGGTCATCTCTTTACTCCTGCTGCTCTGTTCTGGCTGTCTCTAGCCGAAAAAGGCGTACGACAACCCCGGCGACGAAGCGTGAATCGCATGGCGTCACCTGAAAAGAATGCTGTTTCTCAAGGATAGTACGATGGGAAAGCGTAGGTACTGCGTTTGTTAACTGAATAATAACATACACCACAATTCTGTATAATTGATGTTATCTATCAGGTGTTAAATTTAACTTATTTGCAAATTTTGCGGTTTTCACCGCGGTGCTGTGACGGATAAATTGCTACGGAAAGTGATGACCGGGCAGCGAAACCGCCCGGTGGGCCAGGCTCAGGTCAGATTGAAGTAACGGTCCGGACGCAGCGTCTCCGGCAGCGGATGCTGACCGGTCATGTCGAGCAGATTGCGCTCGATGGTATTGCACATCGCGTTCAACGGCAGGTCATTGGCTGCGGTGCCGAACGGATCTTCCAGCTCTTCCGCCAGCGAATCCCACGATAAAAAGGTGTAAGAGATAAAGACCGAGACAAACGGCGTCATGTAGTGCAGATCGCCGACCAGGGCGAACGGCAGCAGCGTACAGAACAGGTAGACGGTACGCTGCAGGATCAGGGTATAGGCGAAAGGCACCGGGGTGGTGGCCAGCCTTTCACAACCGCCCAGCACGTGCGCCAGCTCGTCGAGTTTGTTGTCCATCAGCCCGTAAGTGATGTCGCTGAGCTTGCCCGCCTCCCGCAGCTGGCCAATTTCGTTGCCGGCCAGCAGCAGGATCCGGTTGGTGGGCATTGAGCTGGCGAGGATCTCCGTCACCCTCTCCTCCGGCAGCAACCGCCGCAGGTCAGCCGTCGGATCGGTTTTGCGCAGCTGGTGCTTCAGGCTCCAGCTAAAGGCCACCAGATAGCTGACGATGCGGCGATGGGCATCGTGTTCCGCCGGCAGGATATTGCGCAGCTGACGCACCAGCGTGCGTTCGGCGATAAGCACCGTCCCCCACAGATTGCGCGCCTCGACGAAGCGGCTGTAGCTGGCGCTGTTGCGAAAGCCGAGGAAAATCGCAATCGCAATCCCCAGCAGGCTGAACGGCGCCACGGTTAAGTGGATCCCCAGCTGTTCGTACCATTGATAGCTGATAATGGCGATGATCGACATCAGCACATTTAGCAGCAGGCGAAAGATGATTTTCGACAGCACGGAGCCGTGCCAGTCAAATAGGCGAAGAAACCAGTGTTGTTCTGGCCGAATGATCATTGTCTGACTTCCTGAATTACCGCTCTGGTCATTATCTCTGAATACAGAATAGAGATTATCTATGAGCCGATTGGTTTATTTTATCGTTAACTGCGATGGGCAGATCTGCGCCATTATTTAGCGATGGTAATGGCGTTTTCAGTATGGGCCTTTTTTATATTTCAGGCAATCAATGCGCCAGCAATAATGGCTCAGAAGAAAAAATAACCGCTGAGCCAATTCATTTTTCCGCTTAGGCTACCGGGTGTATCAGACCGCTTTCGTCAACCCCTGCGCTTCGCAGGGATCGAGATGCACCATCACATTAAGCACCGGATGCTGCGCCAGCACCCGCTCCCGCGCGTGACGGGCAATCTGATGCCCTTCGGCTACCGACATCTCGCCAGCCACCTCGAGATGGACATCCACCAGCACCAGATCCCCCGCCTTACGGGTTTTCAGATCGTGGAGGCCCGCCACGCCCGGCGTGGTTCGCAGCGTATCGGCGATCGCCTGCTGCATCTCTTCATCAACCGCACGGTCCATTAAATCATGCAGCGCGCTGACGGCGAAACGATAGCCCATGCGCGCAATCAGCAGCCCCACCGCCAGCGCGGCGAGCGGGTCGAACCAGGCGAACCCGGCCAGATTACCGATAATCCCCAGGGCCACCACCAGGGAGGATGCGGCGTCAGAGCGGGCATGCCAGGCATTGGCGATAAGCAGCGACGAATTCAGCCGCCTGGCGGCCGCCAGCATATAGCGAAACAGCCCCTCCTTGACGGCCAGCGCCACCAGCGCCATCCACAGCGCCGCGCTGTGCACCGGCGGAATAGTTTGCGGTTGCGCGAGATGGCCCGCCGCGGACCATAGCATGCCACCCCCGACGAGCAGCAGCATCGCGCCGATGATTAGGGAGGCGCCGTTCTCATAGCGCCAGTGGCCATAGTGGTGATCGTGGTCAGACGGTCGACGGCTCTTTTTATTCGCCATCAATACCACGCCATCGGCGACCAGATCGGAAAAAGAGTGCATTCCGTCGGCAATTAATCCCTGAGAGCCGGAAAATATTCCCACGACTACCTGTAAGGCAGAAAGGAAAATATTAACCACCACGCTAACAAGGGTACTCTTTCGCGCCTGCACCGAACGCTCATGATATTTATTATCATTTTCAAAATTATGTTGTGTCATTATTTCTCTCCCTTTGTGAGCGGGAAGAATAAACTGACAAACTGAGTTTATGCTTAACAATATAAAAGCCATTGCCTTGCCGTTTAACGATATCGCGGCGGTCGGTAATGACTATTTACTGTATGTGCCGTTGGAACGCTGCAACCTTGCGCCTATGAACTATCTTTTGAAGGGTGGCCACAGGTCGGGCCACTTTAGCTTAGCCACCACAGGAGTCAGCGATGTCACATAACAAACCATCCCGGCTGCGTTTCGCCATTAATCTGGGCAATGCGGTCCTGGCCCATCTCGGGGAGACAGGAAAGCCCGCGGGCATCACCGTCGAGCTCAGCCATCGGCTGGCGACGCGCTGGGGCGTCAGCGCCGAATTCGTTCCCTATCCTGCCGCGGGTAAAGTGGTGGCTGACGCCGGTGGCGAGCACTGGGATATTGCCTTTCTGGCCATCGATCCGGCGCGGGAAGCCACCCTGCGCTTTACCTCGCCCTATATCACCATCCAGGGCACCGCGCTGGTCAGCGTTGATTCGCCCTGCCAGAGCGTGGCCGACATGGATCGCCCGGCAACCACCATTAACGTCGGACAAAACGCCGCATACGATCTATGGCTAACCCGCCATCTGCAGCACGCCAGCCTGCATCGCCTTCCCTCTTCGCAGGAGGCAATCGACGCCTTCCTCGCCGGTGAAGGGGATATGGTCGCCGGCATCCGCCAGCCGCTGGAGGCGACAGCCCGTCAGCACGCCGGGGTGCGGGTACTGGCGGATAATTTTACCGAGATCCAGCAGGCCATCTGCGTCGCCCGGGCGGACGTGGACCGTTTTCACGCGGTAAACGACGCGCTTAGCGAGTGGCGGGCGGATGGCAGTCTGCAGGCGCTGATTGCCGGTCACCTGGGCCAAGCGAACTGAATCACGCCTCCGTCATCCGGCGCATGGCGCAATGCCAGGCGCCGTTGCGTACCGAGGCGCGCAGTACGCGGGCCACGCCATGCACCATCAGGCGCGTCGTGCGCCGCTGCAGCGGCGTGAGCGACAATCCCAGCATCTCCTGCGCCCATTCCGGCAAAAGGTCAATTCCTGCGTTCATCATCACCCGGCCGACCGGCTGGCTCATCCGCCCCGGCAGACGGGTGGAGAGCAGCACCTCGGCTACCTCCCGGGTACGTTCGTCGCAGCGCAGTCGCGGGCGCATCGCCTCGAGATAGTCCGCCACCTCCTGCGGTGTCTGAGGGATATCCCGAGCCCCCAGCCGCCGGGCGATTTCCGCCGACTCACGAAAATAGTCCTCCTGGCGCTCGGGACTGACCACCGTCCGCTTGTAGCGCAGGTGGGAGGCCATAAAGCAACTGCACTCGGCGACGTGCACCCAGGTTAACAGCGCCGGGTCGCTCGCCTGATACGGGGTTCCGTCCTTATCCACCCCGGCGATCCGCTGATGGATCCCCTGTACTTTGGCGATTAGCCGTTCGGCGTCGGGGGTAGTGGCAAAAGTGGTGGCAGAAATAAACTGGCTGGTGCGGCGCAGGCGGCCCAAAATATCCTCGCGAAAACGAGAGTGATCCCAGACGCCGGCCAGCGCCAGAGGATGCAGCATCTGCAGCAACAGCGCGCTAATGCCGCCGCAGAGCATCGAGGTAAAATCGCCGTGCACCTGCCAGATGGCCGACTGGGGACCAAACAGCCCCGGCTCTCCTTTGGGTCGTTCAAAGTCGATCTCTTTTAGCGCCATGCCGGTCAGGCCGAGCACCTGCGCCTCGATCATCCGGCGAATGCCGATCATGATGGTATCCCTTACGTGCAACTAAAGGACAAAAGATACCACTGTTGGACAGCATTGGGAGAGATATTGCGGAAAGAGTGCCCGCAGCACGCGGGCACGACGGCTTACGGATTCAGCTGGTAATCGAGGGTAATGTTGGCCTTCAGCACCTGCGATACCGGGCAGCCTGCTTTCGCTTTCTGGATGATCTCATCGAACGCCGCCGGAGACACGTCCGGCAGGACGATCTGGCTTTGCAGCGCGATATCGGTAATCGCAAAGCCGCCGTCGGTTTTATTGAGGGTGACCACTGCGGTAGTGTCAATAGACGTTGCGGTATATCCCTCTTCGCTGAGCATCAGCGACAGGGCCATCGAAAAGCAGGCGGCATGTGCAGCGCCGATCAGCTCCTCAGGGTTGGTACCCTTCACCCCCTCAAAACGGGTGTTAAATCCGTAGGGCTGCTGGCTCAGCGCCCCGCTTTCTGTCGACACGGTGCCTTTGCCATGCTTCAGGTCGCCTTCCCAGTGCGCTAGCCCTTTCTTATGAATCGCCATTTGATTCCTCCTGTAGTGATGTCGAACAAAAAGTATAGTGCGTGATGCCGAAGCTGCGTCTTTTTGCAGCCTCTGGCTCCCACGTTCCCCTGGTTTTCGTGTCGTTGGTGACGCAGGGTGACGCTATCGGCCATCCTGCGGATGCCAGGGATCGGATTTGTCATCCTTGCTGTCGTCCCGTTTACGCGGAACTTCGCCCTGCTGCCCGGGCGCCTCACGGGAAGGTTGCTTACCGCGCTCTTCGTCTTGCGAATGAGAAAAGGTGCTCATATCGACGTGCTCCGCTTACTTAGGCGACTGCTTGAGCAGACGATCGATTCGCACGACCGGCGGCGTCATTTTGCGATCCAGACTGCCGTTGATATTGACCAGATCGTCTGGCTCTACGTGTTGTTCGTTAAACGCGGCGACCGGGATAATAACGGTGATGGTGCCGCTTTTATCACGAAACTGATAACGGTCATCTCCCTGCCGCTTGAGCAGGTTGCCGCGCAGCGAAACGGTCGCGCCATCGTGCATGGTTTTCGCCTGCTCAACGGTCATGATCCGGCCATCCTCGACGCCGCGATAGCCGTCATCGAGTTTGTGCGGCGGCGGCGGCGCGGCATCCTGGCTAAACCCTCCCTTATCGTCCGCCTGCGCGACACCTACGGCAAACAGACATGCCATGGCCAATGCTAGTTTTTTCATCATGCCTCCGTTTTTTGCTGACGATGAGAATAAAGCCTGGCTGAGGCTGGCCATTTTTACAAAGTCAATTGTTCTGATATCGTCTAATATAAGAATGTCCTTATCGTTACGCTCCTGGCGAAACGAAACGCGGGGAAAATATTAATGATTAAGAATCAACAGCCTTGTCCTATCGTCGATGAGAATGAACGCTCCTTACGCTTTGAATATCGCTTCCGCCGCTATGGGATAATTGTTTTGAGTCTCATCATTCTTACCGCGTTAAGCGGCCTGTGGTCCTCCGGTTATTTCAGTGAAGCACACCGGGAAACCGGCGGAGGCGAATTAAGCGTCGATTATCAGCGCTATGCCAGGCTGATGAGTGAAACCGAGCTTAATATTCATATTAAACCGGATACGGCCAGCGACACCATTATCAGCTTCGCCGCCCCGTTATTAACCCGCTACCAGATCGGTGATATCCGTCCGCAGCCGGATAAAATGTATAGCGCCGACGGGAAATTACATCTCGTCTATCAGCGGTCGAACCCGCCTTCACCGATATCTGTGTGGTTAGCCGTTACCCCAAAAACGGCCGGTAATATCTCTCTGCAGGCGGTAGTTAACGATCGCTATTCTGTAACCTGGCAGCAGTTTGTCTATCCGTAGGAGTCGCTATGGAAATGGTCCTTAGAGCCGCAGCAATCTATCTGATCTTGTTGATTATTTTTAAGATTGCCGGCAGAAGAACCCTGATGCAATTAACCAACTTTGACCTGATACTGTTGCTGATTATCAGCGAAGCCACCCAGCAGGCGATGCTCAGCACAGACTATTCGGTTACCGGGTCGATGCTGACTATCGTCACCCTGGTTAGTATTGATATTTTGTTCGGCTATATTAAGAAAAAATTTGCTCAGGCAGAAAATTTTCTCGATGGTACGCCGGTTATCGTGGTGGAAAATGGTGCTGTCATCGACGAGAAGATTAAGCTCGTCAATATCTCTGTCGATGATATCCTGCTGGCGGCCAGGCAGCACCATGGCATTTATGAATTGAAAGCGATCAAATTCGCTATTCTCGAGCGTAACGGCCAGATATCCATTATTCCTGAGCAGGAATAGTATCGGCTTCGCTATTTATCACGCTCCGGTTGTTTATCACCTGATTCCGGAGCGCGAGTGGCGTCATCCTCTTCTTTTTCACCGTTAACAACGTTCAACATTAACATTTTTCCTCCTCGCTGGTTGTCAGGGATCCTATAAATTATAGAACGCCTTCGCCGAAGTATGTAGGATCTGCCGAAACTAACCAGGAGATGCCGCCTGATTCACATTGCGCTTATTCCAGGATATTTCCCACCTCGTCATTGCCATTGGTGAGAAATAATTAACCGATCCGTACAGTCAATATTGTGAAAGCCAAAACATAATGAGGTCACTATGTCTGTGATGGTTATTACCGGTGGAACCGCGGGAGCGGGCAAAGCTACCGCGCTGCGTTTCGCCCGCGCTGGATATCACGTGGCGCTGATCGCCCGAGACGAAACGGGTTTGCAGGAGACGCGACAGGCCTGTGAACGGTTTGGCATTAAAACGCTGGCTATTAGCGCCGATGTCGTCGATGCCGGGGCGCTGCAGCGCGCCGCCGCCGAGGTGGAAACCACCCTCGGGGCAATCGACGTCTGGATCAACAACGCCATGACCACCGTGCTGGCGCCCTTTCGTCAGATGAGCGAGGAGGAGTTTCGCCGGGTGACGGAGGTGACCTATCTCGGGTACGTGAACGGCACCCGCGCGGCGCTGGAGGTCATGATCCCCCGGGATCGGGGGGTGATTATTCAGGCCGGCTCGGCGCTGGCCTGGCGTTCAATCCCACTGCAGTCGGCTTACTGCGGAGCGAAAGCGGCGATCCGCGGCTTTACCGATGCCGTGCGAACCGAACTGATGCATGAGAAAAGCCACATCCAGTTGACCATGGTGCAACTGCCGGGGATGAACACCGCCCAGTTTGGCTGGGCGCGAAACAAAATGGATCAGGCCATGCAGCCGGTGCCCCCGGTCTATCAGCCGGAAGTCGCCGCCGAGGCTATTTACAGCGTCATCCAGCGCCCGGTCAACGAGCTGTGGGTCGGAAAAAGCACCATCCAGTCGATCCTCGGCCAGGTCTTCTTCCCTCGCCTGCTCGATCGGCTGATGGTGAAAAAAGCGTGGGAGGGACAGTTTACCGGTCAGCCAAAGTCGTCAGACCAACAGGACGACCTGTTCACGCCGGTGCGCGGCAATCATCCGGGCCACGGCCCCTTTAACGATGGCGCACGGCGTAAAGCAGTCACCATCAGCGCCGATCTCCCGGGTAAAGTCGCCGCCGGCGTCGGGGTAGCGGTGGCGACGATGGCGCTGCGGGCGTTGTTCCGTCGTTCCGGAAAACGGCGCTAACTCAGGCTGCGGCTGAACCAACGGTAACCATACCCGGAGAGTGCCAGCCGCGCATCTTTCCCGCCGTGCAGCCCATCCTGATAGAGCTTATCTTCCAGAATTGGGCTCCAGTAGCCCTCGGCCAGCGGCGGGAGCAGGACCTCTACCGCCTGCTGGCTGCAGTTGGCCAGCATCAGTACCTCCCGCGATTCGCTGCGATAGAGCAAGCCCAGCACCGCGTCGGGCTTTAGGGTAAGGAGAGTAAAAGGGAGGGATCCCGGTTCAGTATATTCCGTGCGCGCCAATACCATATTGCGTACCCGATGCAGCAGCGACCTGGGATGGCGCAGCGCCGTTTCAACATTGATCCGTTGGTAGCGGAACCGCCCGCTGGCCACCGGTTTTACCGGCAAATCATCCCGCGCCGCCCGGGAAAAGCCGGCGTTGGCCGCGGCCGACCACTGCATCGGCGTTCTAACCGCGTAGCGCTCCGGTAAGGAGAGATCATCACCCATGCCAATCTCGTCGCCATAGCGCATCACCGGCACGCCGGGCAGCGCCAGCAGGATAGCATGGGCTAACGCTATGCGTCGGGTATCGCCGTCCAGCATCGGCGCCAGTCTTCGGCGTACCCCGCGCTGGTAAACGGACATCGATTTATCAGGGGCAAAGGTGCGGATAACCTGGCGCTTGTTGCGCTCGCCAATCCCCTCAAGATCCAGTTCATCATGGTTGCGCAGCCAGTTGACGAAGCAGCACCCGTCCGGCGGGGTCACCATCGCCTGCAGGGCCTTCACCACCGGCGCGGCGCGCTGCTGCGCCAGGCTGAGGTAGAGGTATTTGTTAAGCCAGAAATTAAGCACCATCTGCAGCCGATCGCCCTGGCCGAAATAATGACGGTAATCTTCTACCGCGACGTCCACTTCACCCAGGAGTATCGCATCGGGATTGAGGCGCTGTACAACCTGCCGGAGATGGGTCAGCAGCGGGTAGCCGCGCGTCTCGTCGCCCTTTCCGGCCTGCTTGACCAGATGTGACGCGGCATCGAGACGAAAGCCAGACACCCCAGCCTGCAGCCAGAAGGTGATAATGTTTTCGATTTCAGCGATCACCGGCGGATGGGCGAGATTCAGGTCGGGCTCGTGGTGATAAAACATGTGGCGATAATATTGCCCAGCCTGTTCGTCCCAGCGCCAGACGTTCTCCTCAACGCCGGGAAACATGGGAGGATCGTCGTTTTCCGGCGGCCGATCCGCCCACAGATAATACGGCCGCCACGGCGACCGGGGATCGCGTCGCGCCGCCTGGAACCACGGGTGCTGCGCGGAGGTGTGCTGGATCACCAGCTCAACGATCACCCGCAGTCCCAGCTCGCGGGCGCGGGCAATCAGCTCAATCACGTCAGCGATAGTGCCGAACCGCGGATCGGGCTGCAGATGATCGCTGATATCATAGCCATCATCCTGCAGAGGAGTGAGATAGAACGGAGTTAGCCAAAGCACCGTCGCTCCCAGGCTGCGAATGTAGTGTAGCTTTTGGCGAATGCCCGCGAGATCGCCAAAACCATCGCCATTGGCATCATAAAAGAGCGAACTGTCAACCTGATAGATGACCGCTCTGTGAAACCACTCTTCCCGTTGCATCACTCTCACCTCGCGTTCTGCCCGTCCCTGTCAGCCGCCTCAGCGCGATCCGGACCCCGCCCTGGCCTTCGCGCGCGGTTTGCCGACAGGCGATACGGGATTGCGTTCCGCTGGTAGCATCCTGTTCGCTACCGCGTCCACCAGCGCCTGCTGCCTGGCGGTTAATACCAGCGGAATCTGTTCCTCGGCGGCGAGGAGCGCGATGGTTTGCCGTTTGACCATAGCGTTCTCCGGCGGCTTAATGCCCGGCCTCAACGCCAGGCATATCGGTATCCATAAGATATTGCCCGGTCAGCGCTGGCAGATAATGGAGCAGCCAATCAGCCATTCCTCTCTCTTCAGCCAGGATACCCTCCAGTGTGTGCATCGCGCTGTGGTCGCCTACTCTTTTCGCCGCCGTTAATAAAGCGGTATAGCAGGCGACCTCAAAATGGGCAAAAACGTAGGCAGTGATAATCACTTTAATAACCTCATCACCGGGCAGCATGATGCCAATGGTCTGTCCTAACGCCGCCACCCGGCTCATCGCATCCTTCAGCGCAGAGCGGGAAATATGGTTGCGGGCGATGATATCCTGCAGGGCGGACAATTGCCGTCGGGTTTCATAGAGATGTTGTTCAAGGCGGGTGCGTAACTGCGGTTCATTATCGAGGCGTCTGATGGTGGCCACCAGCAGCGACTCAGCCTGTTTTTCCATGGCATGCGCATCGCGAAGCCAGTTGTGATAATTTTCAATATCAGTCATATACACCTCTGATCATTAACCTTTTATTTTGACGTGGAATCTTCACTCTCTTCCGCCGCCTGGTCAGCTCGCGCTGCGCTATATCCGGATAAATGGCCAACAATATTGGCATAAATACTGATGAGAATGACCCACAGTACGCTGTCTTTCCACCAGATCAACGAGGGTATCGCCAGACCCACCCACATAACGGCGGCGACAAGATGACAGCGCTTAATAAACACTGGCGTCAACTTCATTTTATTACCTTAGGACCGAACAATATTGAGCGACCATTTTATCGACGCTCTGACCGCAGCGTCAGGCGCTAAACCTTACGCTGAAAATGTCTTTCTTTTGCCTAAGCATAAAAAAGAAAACAGCGTTGCGTATTGTCCCGTTCCGTTATTTTCTGTCTTTACCGTCCGGCTAATTTATTGCCGCTGCGGCCTTCTTTTATTGCTAGTGATGCGGCGATTTCCTCCTCACCTTTTAGTTCCCCCGCATCGCGGATAATGAATGTCGTTATAGAGAAATAAACCCTGAATATGCAGAAACCTGCGGACCATCTGGCCCACAGGTTTTGTCTCAACGCCGATTTGTCGACGTCACAGCTCATCAGTCGCTAGCTGTCACCGGATTTACGGCCGCCGCCATGACTGTTCTTACCACCCTTCTTACCGGCTTCGGATGCACGTTCAGGATCATTTTTAAAGTTCCCGCCGCTGTGCTGTCCGCCTTTACGCCCGGCTTCGGATGCTTTCTCACGATCTTCTGCAAAATTACCTGAACCGCCTCTATGCTCTGCCATAATTTTCACCTTTGGTTTGATCAATATCGGTTGGTAAATGGAAAATGACCCTGTTACAAATCATCGCCCTCGATATCTAACACTAGAGGAATGCCTGCAGGAGTCAAATTAATTTCAGATACCCATCCGCGCACTGACAAAATAAAGCTTTACTAACGAAGCGGTAAGATAAAATATACCTCACACAACTCCTTTATTTGACGTAGGTTATGTTCACCGGCGGGTAAAACAGAAACGTCCAACGGCCGTTTGTAAAAAAATGCAAACAATTTAATGAATAAATATTTCTTTATCTCGCGGAACACAATATCCAGAAATATTACCCCTAAAGAGGTATTACCTTATAGACCATGGTTTGCTAATGAACATCTTCATCGTTTATTCAGGCAGCACCTTCATCGTAACTTGAGAAAAAGATCATGCGCGTTACGAAAATAGCCCTCGGTCCTTGATTAAGGATGGAATAATCCTAATTTAACGTCAGCAATAATAACGCAACGCTATCCCCCGAAATACGCCAAGGATCAGTCGGTTAAGGCATACCGTTACGCCTACGGTTGGCCATTGACTGCGATGTTGCGAGTCATTCAGGGGCTTTCGCCAGGAGAAGCTGACCTATTCTTAGAGCTGGCCCGTTCTGTCTGAAGGAGATGACTATGCAAGATGAAAAACCGCCAATGAAGAAGTTACCCACCTCCATGTTGCCAGAAGAGACGGCTCCACGTCCGGAGTTCCCGGAGCAAGAACAAACCCCGCCGGGTCTGGATGCGGAAATGGAGCCATCCCCGGACCACGGTGAAACCAGCTACACCGGCTCCGGGCGACTGGCCGGTAAGAAAGCGTTAATTACCGGCGGCGACTCCGGTATTGGCCGTGCGGTGGCGATCGCCTTTGCCCGCGAAGGGGCCGACGTCGCGATAAACTATCTGCCCGAAGAGCAAAAGGATGCGGATGAAGTTATCGCCCTGATCAAAGCCGAAGGGCGCACCGCGGTCGCCCTCCCGGGTGATATTCGCTCAGAATCCTTCTGCCAGTCGCTGGTGGCCGACGCGGTGGAACAGCTGGGAGGTCTGAGCATCCTGGTTAATAACGCCGGACGTCAGCAATACTGCGAAACCCTTGAGGAACTCACCACCGAAGATTTCGACGCTACCTTCAAAACCAACGTCTACGCGCCGTTCTGGATCACCCGCGCCGCACTGCCTCACCTCCAGGCCGGAAGCGCGATTATCAATACCACCTCGGTGCAGGCGTATAAACCCAGCCCGATCCTGCTCGATTATGCGCAGACCAAAGCCTGTCTCGCGATCTTCACTAAATCGCTGGCTAAACAGGTGGCGAAACGAGGTATTCGCGTGAACGCCGTAGCGCCTGGCCCTTACTGGACGGTGCTGCAATCCAGCGGCGGCCAGCCGGACGAGAAGGTGAAACAGTTTGGCAAAGACACGCCGATGGGGCGCCCGGGACAACCGGTAGAGATCGCCCCGCTGTATGTCACCCTGGCATCCGATGCCTGCTCATATACCTCCGGACAGGTGTGGTGTTCTGACGGCGGGGATGGTGTGGTCTAAGCCTCCCGGCATACCGACGCGCGCCAGCGCGCGCCGGTATTTTCCCGGCCAACCCTTGCGGCTATATACTGGCCCCTCGCCTCCCGGTTGCGGCAATTTTTTCTTTCCTCCACTCCGTTACTCTGGCCGCATGCTATGATGTCCGCCCGCCGCTGTGCGCTAACCCTGGCCCCGACGCCACCCCTGAGGACGACAGATGAGTAATGACATCCCCCTGAAATTTTATGACATCGTGGACGAATACGAGACCGAAGCGGCTGCGCCGGTAAAGGATGAAGAACGCGATGCGCTGGCGCGCTATTTCCAACTGCTGATTGCGCGGTTAACTAATAACGAAGAGATTGACGAAGAGGCGCAGCGAGAAATGGCCCGCGAGGCGGCCATTAACGAAGACCGCATTGACGATATCGCTAATTTCCTTAATCAGTGGGGCAACGAATAAAGCTCAACGTCAGCCTACCGGCGGAATTGCCTTCCGCCGGTGCTGTCGGGGCGCGAAGCGCCAAGACTCAGCCGTGGCCAGTCTCCTCTCCCAGACGCCTCTGCAGCTCATCAAGAAATAGCGGTAATCCGTCAGGTTGGTAGTCGCGGGAAAGATAGATGCCGTAAACGCTCAACGCCTTCGGCGTCCACTCCGGAAGCACCACCTCCAGCGTGCCGCTGGCAATCGCGCCCCGGGCCTCCAGTTCGGGAAGCATCGCAATGCCGCACCCGGCAACCGCCGCCTCCAGCAGCAATGAAGATATCCCTGCGCTCAGATTACCGTTCACCGCCACCGACGCTTCCCGCCCCTGCGCATCGCTGAACTGCCAGTGCTGGCTGGCGAAATGGCTGTATAGCAGGCAGTTATGTCGTTGCAGATCGTCGGGCGTCGTCAATGGGCCATGCTGGCGCATCCAGCCCGGCGCGGCGCAGAGCAGCGAACGGCACACTCCGAGGCGACGAGCGATGGCCCCCGCCTCCGGGTTGTCGGTAATGCGAATGGCCACGTCGATACGCTCGCCGATCAGGCTGACCGGATGGTTATTGATATCCAGCTCCAGGCGCAGTAGTGGATAGCGGGCGAGAAAGTCCGGCAGCAGCGGAGAGATCAGCTGCATGGCGGTAAAGTGCGCGCAGGCGACGCGCAGTGTGCCGCTGGGATCGGCCCGCTGACGCTCGCCGGCGATTTCATCGGCGATCCGCGTCAAACCGCGGGTCTTGAGCAATACCTTCTCCCCGGCCGGGGTCAGCGTCAGCCGCCGGGTTGAGCGATGGATCAGCCGGGCGCCGGCCCAGCTCTCCATCTGTTCCAGATAGCGGCTCACCATCGGGCGCGACATACCCAGCGCCCGCGCCGCGGCGCTAAGACTTCCCAGCTCGCAGATGCGCAGATACACCTGCGCAGCAATCACCCTGTCCATCACTCCCCCTGATCTGCACGTTTTATGAAACTCAGCATCTCTTGTTTCAGGAATTTTATCAAATAGCGAAATCCGTACAATGGAACGCATTCACCTGTTACTGAGAATAAATCATGAAATTATCTGCCCTTGCTGTTGCTACCGCCCTGTTCAGCGGCGCGGTCTTCGCGGCGCCTCTGACGCTGCAAACTTACAACCCGCAGGAAAAAGGACTTTTTGCCGTCAACTCGACCCTCGTTTCCGGTCCGCATGAAGCGGTACTTTTCGACGCGCAGTTCAGCGTCAAAGATGGGGAAAAGCTGGTGGAGATGATCAAGAAAAACGGCAAACCGCTATCGCGGATTGTGATCACCTCTGGCGATCCGGATTTCTATTTTGGTCTTGAGCCGCTGGTAAAAGCCTTCCCGCAGGCGGAGGTGGTCGCCACGCCGGAGGTCGTCAAACATATTGCAGCCACCAAAGCGGCCAAACTGGCGTACTGGGGCCCGCAAATGAAAGACGGCGCGCCGACGCAGGTGTATGTCCCGCAGGCGCTGGAGGCCAACAGCTTTACCATCGATGGCGAGAAAGTGACCATCATGCAGCCGCATGACTACGCGGCGTTCGTCTGGATCCGGGCGAACAAAACGATCCTCGGCGGCACCGGCGTGGCGTGGGGTATGCATCTCTGGACCGCCGACACCCAGACGCCGGCCAGTCGTCAGCAATGGCGTAATACGCTGGACCAGATGATCGCCCTGCACCCGCAGCGGGTGATCCCGGGCCATTATCTCGGCACCCCGCCGGAGGGAGACAGCGCAGTGCGCTTTACAAAAACTTATCTCCAGCAGTTCGAGCAGGCGCTGAAGACGCATTCGGATTCGGCCGGGGTGATCAAGGCGATGGAGGCACAGTGGCCGGGCCTGGCGGAGACCAGCTCGCTGGAGTTAAGCGCCAAAGTTAATACCGGTGAGATGAAGTGGTGACCCCTGCGGCGCGCAAGGAGGACTGTTCTTAATCTGGCTACCCAGGGTTGCTATTACCGAGAAAATGGACCACCCTACCTGTGGCCGCACAAAAAACGCGCGGCCGACTTTGGGTTACATTTCATCCGGTCATTACCGGGTTTGCCCTTGAAACCAGAACAGGATAAAGGAGTCAGAATGAAATCGAACCATCAGGCACGTCATCTTCTCGGTCTGAACTATAAGCTTTCCCGGCAGAAAAAAGTGGTGCTGGAAGGCGATGAAGAAACCACCATCAACCACATCCATGCTACCGGCCGCAAACGCCGCGGTGGTTAATTTTCAGCCTGAGTGATGATAAACAACACCGTCCTGTTGCCAGGATGGTGTTTTTTTATGGCAATTGACTGCTTGTTTACCCGCTTGAAGACCTTCTGCTCTATACTCTGCCCGCTGCTTTCCACCCGCCCTTCGCTTATCGCCGCGCCGGGACTGTGGTCATGATCAAGGAGTTAGTGCGATGCAATTTACCCATAAGAAAAACCGTTCCCTGTACATCCCCTACGCGGGTCCCGTTCTGCTTGAATTCCCCCTGCTCAACAAGGGAAGCGCCTTCAGTATGGAAGAGCGCAGCAATTTCAATCTGCTCGGCCTGCTGCCGGAAGTGGTTGAAACTATCGAAGAGCAAGCGGAACGCGCCTGGATCCAGTATCAGGGATTCAAAACTGAAATCGACAAACATATTTATCTGCGTAACATCCAGGACACCAACGAAACCCTGTTTTATCGCCTGATCGGCAACCACCTTGAAGAGATGATGCCGGTTATCTATACCCCGACGGTAGGCGCGGCCTGCGAACGGTTCTCCGAGATCTATCGTCGCGCCCGCGGCGTCTTTATCTCCTACCAGAATCGCCATAACCTTGACGACATCCTGCAGAACGTCCCGAACCACAACGTGAAAGTGATTGTGGTCACCGATGGCGAGCGCATTCTCGGCCTCGGCGACCAGGGGATCGGCGGAATGGGGATCCCGATCGGTAAACTGTCGCTGTACACCACCTGCGGCGGCATCAGCCCGGCTTACACCCTGCCTATCGTGCTGGACGTCGGAACAAACAACCAGCAGCTGCTCGACGATCCGCTGTATATGGGCTGGCGCCATCCACGCATTACCGACGACGAGTACTATCAGTTCGTTGACGACGTGATCCAGGCGATTAAGGCCCGCTGGCCGGACGTGCTGCTGCAGTTTGAAGATTTTGCGCAAAAGAACGCCATGCCGCTGCTCAACCGCTACCGCAATGAAATCTGCTCGTTTAACGACGATATTCAGGGCACCGCGGCGGTGACCGTCGGGACGCTGATCGCCGCCAGCCGCGGCGCCGGTAGCCAGCTGAGCGAGCAAAAAATCGTCTTTCTCGGCGCGGGTTCGGCCGGCTGCGGTATCGCTGAACAGATTATCGCCCAGATCGTCCGCGAAGGACTCAGTGAAGAAGAGGCCCGCCAGCGCGTGTTTATGGTTGACCGCTTCGGCCTGTTAACCGACGGCATGCCTAATCTGCTACCGTTCCAGAACAAGCTGGTGCAAAAGCGTGAGCAGCTGCAGAGCTGGGATACCACCAGCGAGGCGCTGTCCCTGCTGGACGTAGTGCGCAACGTGAAGCCGAACATCCTGATCGGCGTCTCGGGTCAGCCGGGACTGTTCACGGAAGAGATTATCCGCGAGATGCACAAGCACTGCCCGCGGCCGATCGTGATGCCGCTCTCCAACCCAACCTCACGGGTGGAAGCGACGCCGCAGAATATCCTGAGCTGGACCGACGGCGAGGCGCTGGTCGCCACCGGCAGTCCATTCTCCCCGGTTACCGTGAAAGGCAAGCAGTATCCCATCGCCCAGTGCAATAACTCCTATATCTTCCCGGGTATTGGACTGGGGGTGATCGCCTCCGGCGCGTCGCGGGTCACAGACGAGATGCTGATGGCTGCCAGCGAAACCCTGGCGCAGCACTCGCCGCTGGTCAACAACGGCGAAGGTCCGGTGCTGCCGGAGCTGAAGGATATCCAGACCGTCTCACGGGCAATTGCCTTCGCGGTCGGCAAGGTGGCCCAGGAGCAAGGCGTGGCGGTGAAAACCTCCGCCGAAGCGCTGCTGCAAGCGATCAGCGATAATTTCTGGCTACCGGAATATCGCAATTATCGCCGCACCTCGATTTAATCGCTGTCACCGGGTCGACATATCGGCCCGGTTATTAATAACGTCAGAATAATACCTCCAGCCACAGAAACGTTTTTTCCGCCTATATACATTCATCGTAAAAATATAAAACGGATAGCATTTGCCGCGCGCCCTCCGCTGTGCAAAATAGTTGTTTCTCACCCCCTCACAACGGAATGTGAAATGCTAAAATTAACCCCTGGCGCGAATAAAGCGAATGCGATTCTGATCCGTATTGTCTTGTTTCTTATCGGCGGTATCGCCATCATCACCGGAATGTGCCTCTTCAGCGGTGATATGTGGATGCTCACCCCGCGGGCGGAACAGTATCAGCCCGCCACCGGCGATCTGGTGGATGTCGTCATCTATGAACCGAGTAAATTTTTCTTCGCTCTGCTCTACGTGTTTATTATTACCCTGGTCTGGCTGTTGGCGGTACGTAAAATCCCCTGGCGGCCGATACAGCATCCTATATTACCGCTGATGGTACTGATTGCCGCCGGGATATTTATTTTCCTCCACCCGGAGGTCACCCCGGGTCGGGATGCCAGTATTCAGTACGGTAAACACAACATTTCTTACACTGCCATTTTCTGGAGCAAAACGAATTCAGATCGACATGTCACTCAACCCTCTAAATATGAAATTTTTGTTGAAGCGAAAGATCCCCGCTGGCTTATCGACAGAAACAATCTTGGCCGCGCCTGGCGCTGTGAAGTCAAGCGGCATACCCAGTTTTACACCCTGTCATTCAATGAGGGCTGGTTTCCGGACGGCGATTCGCAGGTCATGGCCCGCCAGTGTACTCAGGTAAGCGATCTGAATGCGCTCAGTGAAACGGCAATCATGATTGCCCGCCCGATCGCCACCGTCCCTGTGGAGGCACCGTAAATGAGCCAGCAAAAAAATGGTTCTGCAACCATGTTCTGGCAAACACATAAGCCCTCTGCGCCAACCCGGCATCGTAGACAAAGGCGGCGCAGGTGACAGCTGGCGGGTCCCCCCTGCCAGTTTTGTCACTGGCGCGCTTTCCCTTTCCCCACTACACTGCCATCACCCATCCACTTACTGAATAAAAAAGGAGGCCCCCCATGCTGTATTGTGAAATGTTTATTGTTTCACATGCCTTAGGCAATTGCGCCAGCTCAAGCGTTATCGGTATCGTGCTGCGATAACTATGGCTTGAGCGAAGACTCTTCACGCAACCCCTTCTCTCCGGCTTACCGGGTTATCGTCAGCGAGTTTTGACGAGGCATTTGCATGCCTGTAACTCTTGAGTAAGTTGACTATGAGTACATTACTAACTGCCCATGCGCTCCACGTGGAGACGGCTTTTGGGCCGCTGTTTAACTCCCTCTCCTTCACCCTGAAGAAAGGCGACCGGATCGGTCTCATCGGCCATAACGGTTGCGGCAAAAGCACCCTGCTGCAGGTGCTGGACGGCACCCTCGCGCCCACCTCGGGCAGCGTCTCGCTCGCCGGTCAGTGTCTGATGGCCCGCGTTGAACAGCATCTGCCGGAGGCGCTGCATACGCAGTCGCTGCTGCAGGCGGTGCTGGCCCCATTACCCGCCGACGCGCGGGAAGCACAGCGCTGGCTGGCCGAGCGCCTGCTGGCGCAAATGGGCTTTACCCCGGCGGTGATGGAGCAGCAGACCGCCACCCTGAGCGGCGGCCAGCACACGCGTCTGCTGCTGGCCCGGGCGCTGATCCGCCAGCCTGATCTGCTCTTGTTGGATGAGCCGGGCAACCATCTCGATCTGCCCACCCTGCTGTGGCTGGAAAGCTTCCTGCAAACCTGGCAGGGGAGCTTCGTGCTGGTGTCACACGACAACACCTTACTGGATGCTGTAACTAATGCGAGTTGGATCCTCCGTGACCAGACGCTACATTGCTTCGCCTTGCCCTGCAGCGCTGCCCGTCAGGCACTGCAGGAGCAGGATGAAAGCGCCGCGTTACGTCATAAGGCGGAGCAAAAAGAGATCGACCGGGTCAGCGCCAGCGCCCGGCGGCTGGCCACCTGGGGTCGGGTCTATGACAATGAAGATCTCGCCCGCAAAGCCAAACAGATGGAGAAGCAGGTCGCCCGCCTGAAAGACGAGCAGACCGAGCTCAGCGTCGGCCCGCCGTGGCGCCTGGTGTTACAGGGGGACGCCCTGCCGGCCGACCGCCTTTTGGAGATGGACACCCTTCCCGTCTCGCCCGCGCCGGGTCAGCCATCCCTCTTCACCACCGGCGTGGCGCGCCTGCGCAGCGGCGATCGCGTGGCCATCATGGGACGTAATGGCGGCGGCAAATCGTCCCTGCTGCGCCTGCTGTAGCAGCAGATGAACAACGCATCGCCTCTCCCGGGGCTGCGCCTGCATCCCCGGCTGCACCCCGGCTACTATGACCAGACGCTGGCGCAGTTGCCGGACGAGGCCAGCCTGCTCGAGGCCCTGACGCCGTTTGCCCCGTCGGCGGACACCCGTAAACGGGCGCTGATCGCCGCCGGGTTTGGCTGGGCGAGACATAGCCAGAAGGTCAGCACCCTCAGCGGCGGCGAGCGATCGCGGCTGCTGTTCGTTGGCCTGTCGCTGGCGCGCTACAGTCTGCTGCTGCTGGATGAACCCACCAACCATCTTGATATGGAGGGTAAAGCGGCGCTGGCGCAGACGCTGCGCGATTACCCCGGCGGCGTGCTGCTGGTCAGTCATGACCGCCAGCTGATTAGCGAAAGCTGTAACCGCTTCTGGCTGATTGACAGCGCCGGGCTAACGGAGTGGCACAGCCTGGAGGAGGTTTATGCCCGTCTGCAGGCCGTGGCGCCCGCCCCGGACAGTCGGCTCGCTTTGCAGAGTACACCCGCCGGGGCTGACGATGATGAGGAGGCGCTGCTGGCGCGGCTGATTGACCTGGAGCAGTGGCTGGCTGACGACATGGCCCGCAAGCCAAAACATCAAAAGCCGTCACTGCAGGCACAGTGGCAAGAGGAGATTGCCCGCCTGCTTAACCAACTGACGTAATCTCCATGTCCCCCCACCGGCTAAGGCGCAACACCCTTAGCCGATGTTTCCGGACCGGGTAAACTGCTGCTCGGTCATTACCTTTCCCCACTGCTCCCCCTGCCATTCGCGGATTAACGTGAAGCCAAAGGATTCATACAGTTTGCGGGCCGCGTCCAGCCCTTTAAAGGTCCACAGCTGCACCGCGCTAAACTGGCGACTATCGCAGAAAGCCATCGCCTCGCTGAGGAGCCGCCTGCCAATGCCGGTTCCCCGGCAGCTGTCATCGAGAATGAACCAGCGCAAATGCGCCTCCTGCTGGCCGAGGTCCTCGCCATCGATAGCCAGCGAGCCGACGATTTTCCCTTCGCGGATCGCCAGCCAGATCTGGTTGGCCGGGGAGGAGAGCCGGGTGGCAAATTCCGCTACGCCGCTGGCGACCTTGCCTTCAAAAAAAGCGCCAAAGTCATGATGACGGGCGTAATACTCCCCGTGCATCTGGGCTATCCGGCCGATCATCCCCGGCTGGTAGCCGGTCATCAGCGAAATTTGCGGAGCCGTATCCGCAAGCGCGCTATCCCGACACTGCGCCAGCGCCCGGGCATAGGCCGCCAGTCCAGTGGCGACAGTTTGCTGCTGCGTCTCATCCAGATGGTCTAACGCCTCCACCACCTGACGGGTCCCCCAGGCGTTAATTTTCGCCACCGTATCGTGCCCCTTTGCCGTCAGGGCGAGTGATTTCGCGCGCGCATCCTCCGCGCAAGGACGCTCCTCCAGCTCACCAGCCGCCAGCAGACGAGAGACCATCCGGCTGACGCTTGATTTTTCCAGTCCCAGCAACGTGACCAGCTGCGCGGCCGTCATCTCCCCCCTCATCGATACCTCAAGCAGGGTGTGCACCGCCGAAGGTGAATAATGGGTGGCGGCCAGCGTGGTGCTCATAAAGCCCAGCTCGCGCACCATTAACCGCGAGGCGGTACGAATCTGTTGGATTAAGGGGGTATCAGGCATGGCGGCGGGTCCAGAAAATGAAATGGTTGTACAATACAACCATCGCCTTCATCCTGCGTCAAGATGCAATATGGTGGGATAAGCGTTGTCGTGTGACGTGTGATTTTGCCGCCATAGGGATCGTGAAAGCGAATGCCGCGGGCGCCGGACAGCGCCCGCGATGAATATTATTGCGGGTTCTTCGCCTTCCAGGCCTCCCAGGCCGATTTGATCTCCTGCTTCGCGGCCGCGGCGTCATTAAAGCCGGCCAGCTCGACCTTTTTACGCCCCTCCGGCAGTTCTTTATAGACCCGGAAGAAGGCCTCCAGCCGCTGCTGTTCTATTTTCGGCAGATCGGAGATGGTCTTGATGTCGTCGTAGGTCGGGTCAATTTTACTGGCCGGTACGGCGATGATTTTGTCGTCTTTCTCACCGCCGTCTATCATCTTCAGCACACCAATTGCCCGCAGCTTCATCAGCGTGCCCGGGGCCATCGGCGCGCGGGTATAAAACACCACGTCCAGCGGGTCGCCATCCCCGGCCAGCGACTGGGTCAGCGAGCCGTAGTTCGCCGGGTAGGCCACCGGCATCGACTGAAAGCGGTCGGCGACGATAAACCCCGTTTTAGCATCGGTTTCGTACTTAATGATCCCGCCCGTCGGGATCTCAGTGACGGCGTAAAATTCTTCCGGGTTGTTTTCCGGCTGGGGAAATTCCAGCACATTGTGGGCCTGGGCGGCGGCGGACAAAAGCAGACCGGCGGTGAGGATGGTTTTTACCAGATGCATTGTTGTATCACTCTGTTGTTATAAGAAATTGATGCGCAAAACAATAGATTCGAGTGATGACAAAAACATGACCATTCAGCGTCAATATTATTACCTACCAAATATAGCGATGTTGTCTGAATTTTGTGCTATCTCTGTAGCAAAAAGCCACATTCTGTACTAAGCGCCTTGTATTTTACCGCTCAGCGTCTAATCCTTATTGGGTACTATTGCATTAATTAAGTTAATCAATTCCCCCACAAGGAGACAGGCATGAAGGCAGCTGTTGTTACCCACGACCATCAGGTTAACGTCACGGAAAAAACGCTGCGCCCGCTGGAATACGGCGAAGCGCTGTTGAAAATGGAATGCTGCGGCGTGTGTCATACTGACCTGCACGTGAAAAACGGCGATTTTGGCGATAAAACCGGCGTCATTCTCGGCCATGAAGGGATCGGGGTGGTACAAAAAGTCGGCCCGGGCGTCACCTCCCTGAAGCCTGGCGACCGCGCCAGCGTGGCGTGGTTCTTCGAAGGCTGCGGCCACTGCGATTACTGTAACAGCGGCAACGAGACGCTCTGCCGCTCGGTGAAAAACGCCGGCTATACCGTCGATGGCGGCATGGCGGAAGAGTGCATCGTCACCGCCAACTACGCGGTAAAAGTTCCGGACGGCCTCGACTCCGCCGCCGCCAGCAGCATCACCTGTGCGGGCGTCACCACCTACAAAGCGGTCAAGGTCTCCCACATCAAACCGGGCCAGTGGATCGCCATCTACGGCCTCGGCGGGCTGGGTAACCTCGCGCTGCAGTATGCGAAGAATGTGTTTAACGCCAAAGTGATCGCTATCGACGTCAACGACGGACAGCTGGAGCTGGCGGCCTCGATGGGCGCCGACCTGACCATCAACTCCCGCAATGAAGATGCGGCGAAAGTGATTCAGGAAAAAACCGGCGGCGCCCACGCTGCGGTAGTAACCGCGGTGGCCAAAGCGGCCTTTAACTCGGCGGTGGATGCCGTTCGCGCCGGTGGCCGCGTGGTCGCGGTGGGCCTGCCGCCGGAGGCGATGAGCCTCGATATTCCGCGTCTGGTGCTGGACGGCATCGAAGTGGTCGGTTCGCTGGTCGGCACCCGTCAGGATCTGGTGGAAGCCTTCCAGTTTGCCGCCGAAGGCAAAGTGGTGCCGAAAGTCACCCTGCGTCCGCTGGAAGATATCAACGCTATCTTCAAAGAGATGGAGCAAGGTCAGATCCGTGGCCGTATGGTTATCGATCTGCGTAGCTAATCACCCGCGCCTCTCCCGTCCGGGAGAGGCGATCCCCCTGGCACGTCCTCTCGCTTCCCAACCCGGGAAGTAAATGCAATTTCCGCAAATGCTTAGCGCAATTCCTTGGTTCCTTTGTTTTTAGCCGCGCCCGATGATGGCAACACAATAGATAACAAAGGAATTCACCATGCATCGTCATTTTCGCCTGCCCGCGCTGGCCGCGCTGTTTCTCACCGGCGCCTTTTCCGTCTGGGCCGCCGACACGCCGGTTAAAGGCGGCACCTTAATTTATCTGGAGCAGCAACCGCACACCAATCTCTATCCGCCCGCCGGCGGCTTTTACCCAAATGGCGGGATTCTCAATCAGATAACCGACAAGCTCACCTGGCAGAACCCGAAAACGCTGGAGATTGAGCCGTGGATCGCCGAGAGCTGGACCAGCAATGCCGATAAAACCGAGTACACCTTCCACCTGCGCAAAGGGGTCACTTTCTCAGATGGCACACCGCTGGACGCCGCCGCCGTCGCCAAAAACTTCGATACCTATGGTCTGGGAGATAAAGCCCATCGTCTGCCCGTCTCGGAGGTCATCAATAACTACCAGCGCAGCGAAGTGATCGACCCGCTGACGGTAAAATTCTACTTCAACAAGCCGTCGCCGGGCTTCCTGCAGGGAACCGCCACCATCGGCTCCGGTCTGGTATCTCTCAGCACCCTGCAGCGTAATTTTGAAGAGCTGGGCGATGCCCGACATATTATCGGCTCCGGCCCCTTCGTCGTGCAGGATGAAAAACCAGGCCGCGAGCTGACGCTGGTGGCGCGCAAGGATTACCAGTGGGGGCCGAAAAACATTGCCCAGCAGGGGCCCGCTAACCTCGACGGCATCACCTATATTGTGACGCCGGAAGACAGCGTGCGTATCGGCGCGCTGCTGGCAGGTCAGGCGGGCTTTATTCGCCAGGTGCAGGCCTACGATGAAAAGCAGGCGACCGATCAGGGATTTAAGATCTACGCTGCCCCTACCCGCGGGGTCAACGACAGCCTGAGCTTCCGCCCGGATAACCCACTGGTCGCCGACCTGCGGGTGCGTCAGGCCCTGCTCCATGCCACCAACGCCAGGCAGGTGGTGGAGACGCTGTTCTCCGCTAACTACCCGCAAGCCACCTCCGTGCTGGCCAGCTCTGCCGCCGGCTATGTCAATCTCAGCGATAAACTCACCTTCGACCAGGCCAAAGCCCGGCAGTTGCTGGATGACGCCGGCTGGAAGCCCGCCGCCGACGGTATTCGCAGCAAAGACGGTCAGCGGCTGGCGCTGACCGTCTATGAGTCGCTGCCGCAGCCGCAAAATAAGGAAGTGCTGCAGCTGATCGCCCAGCAGTGGCGCCAGGTGGGTGTGGCGTTGACGGTCAAAGCCGGGGATGCCGGTAGCCGTACGCTGGATAACCTCGACCCGCAGAAAACCCCGCTCACCGTCTCAGAAGTGGGCCGCGCCGACCCGGATGTGGTGAAAAGTATGTTCTTCCCCAACAACCGCGATGCGCTGCTGCAGAAAGGCGGCTCCAGCGATAAAGTGCAGCGCTTCCGCGATGATAAGCTCAATGACCTGCTGACCGGCATCTCCGCGGCGGTTGAGCCGCAGCAGCGCTTGCAGTTAACCGGCGACGCCCAGCGCTATCTGATCGATAACGCCTATGTGATCCCTATTTTCGAAGAGCCGCAGGTGTTCGCCGGCGCGCCGTGGGTCAAAGGCGTCAGCTTCGAGGCCGTCGGTCGTCCGTCGTTCTACGGCGCGTGGCTGGACAAGCACTAAGAGGCCGGTTATGAGCGCTTATCTTCTGCGACGATTCGGCCAGGGGCTGCTGGTCCTGTGGGCGGCCTTTACCCTCACCTTTTTCCTGCTGCAGGTCCTGCCGGGGGATGCGGTGCTGATCAAGTTTCAGAACCCGGACCTCGGCCTGAGCCCGGCGCAAATTGCGGAGATGCGGCTGGCCTACGGCGCCGATAGCCCGCTGTGGCGCCAGTACCTGCACACGCTGCTGGCGATGCTGCACGGCGACTTCGGCTATTCCCTGCAGGCGGGTCTGGCGGTCAGCAGTCTGATTGCCAGCAACCTGCCGGATACCTTAAGCCTCGCGCTGCCGGCCTTCCTGCTGGCCGTGGCGCTGGCGTTCGCCCTCGCTTTCGCCTCGCGGCTGCCGGGGCTGCGCTGGCTGAGCAATTTTCTGCAGTCGCTACCGGTGCTGTTTATCTCTCTACCTACCTTTTGGTTGGGTATCGCCCTGATCCAGCTCTTCTCGTTTCAGTTGCGCTGGATCCCGGTGATCAATCCCGGCCCACTGGAAGGACTGATTTTACCGGTTATCGCCGTCGCGCTGCCCATCTCCGCCCCGCTGGCGCAGATCCTGATGCGCAGCATGGATCAGGTGGCGGTTCAGCCCTTCGTCGCGGTCGCCCGCGCCAAGGGCATGAGCGAAACGGGCGTCCTCTGGCGCCATGTGATGGGGAATGCCCTGCTGCCGGCGCTGAATATTGCCGGGCTGCTGCTCGGCGAACTGATTGCCGGGGCGCTAATCACCGAGACCGTCTTCGGCCGCAGCGGCCTCGGCCAGCTGACCCAGCAGGCGGTCAATAACCAGGATATCGCCGTACTACAGGCGGTGGTGATGATCTCCGCCCTCGGTTTCGTCCTGATCAACCTGCTGGTCGACCTGGTCATGCCGCGACTGGATCCCCGACTCCATTTACAGACCGGAGGTGCGAAATGAGCCTGGTCGACTATACCATCGCGGTTCGCCGCCGCCCGGAGTGGCGTAGAGTGCGCCTGCAGCCTGGCCTGTGGCTGGCGTGGGCGGTGATGATCGCCGCCCTGTTAATGGCCATTGCCCCACAGTGGTTTACCTCCGCTAACCCGCTGGAGGGGATCCCCGGCGCTCAGCGCCTGGCGCCGCAGGCGCACTACTGGCTGGGTACCGACCAGCTGGGGCGCGACCTGTGGACGCGGGTGGTTTACGGCGCGGTGCATTCCCTGTCGGCGGCGCTGATCGCCGTCGCCATCGGCCTGGTGGTGGGTACCACCCTTGGCACCCTCGCCGGGGCGCTGGCCGGACGCGTGGAATCCACCATCATGCGCCTGGTCGATGTCCTGCTGGCCATCCCCTCCCTGCTGCTGCAGCTCACGGTGATTATTCTGCTGGGTTTCGGCACGGTGAATGCGGCGGTGGCGGTTGGCGTCGCGGCTATCGCCAGCTTCGCGCGCCTGGCGCGAGCAGAAGTGGTGCGCGTGCGCCACAGCGATTACGTCGAGGCGGCCCGGGGCAGCGGCGGCACTTTTTTCGCCGTCTTCTGGCGCCATATTCTGCCCAACTCGCTCACTGCGGTGCTTGCTTTCGCGACGCTGCAGTTCGGTCAGGCGATGTTGGCCCTGGCCACCCTCAGTTTCCTCGGCTACGGCACTCCGCCGCCGGTCCCGGAGTGGGGACTACTGATCGCCGAAGGTCGCAATTACCTGTCAACCGCCTGGTGGCTGACCACCTTCCCCGGCCTCGCCGTGGTCGCCGTGGTCCTTGCCGCCAATCGTCTTAGCCGCCAGTGGAGTGGAGTACGCCCATGACCGTTCTGTCCGTTGAAGATCTACGCATCAGCTACCGCTCGCGGGGCGAATGGCGCGAGGTGGTGCACAACATCAGCTTTTCCATCCAGCGCGGCGAAATGCTGGCCTTCGTCGGAGAATCCGGCTCGGGGAAAACCACCACCGCGCAGGCCATTATCGGCCTGCTGGCGGATAATGCCCGCCGGGATGCCGGGCGGATTGTCCTCAATGGCGAAGTGATTAGCGACTGGTCGGATAAACGCCTGAACCGCCTGCGCGGAGTGAGCATCAGCCTGGTCCCGCAGGATCCCGGTAATTCGCTCAACCCGGTAAAAACCATTGGTCAGCAGGTGGAAGAGATCCTGCGGCTGCATCAGTCCCTCTCCGCCGCTGAGCGCCGACAGCAGGCCCTTAACCTGCTCGCTAAAGTCGGTCTCAGCCACCCGGAACAGCGTTTTGACCAGTATCCGCATCAGCTGTCTGGCGGGATGAAACAGCGGGTGCTGATAGCCATCGCCATTGCCCTGCAGCCGGATCTGATTATTGCTGACGAGCCCACCAGCGCCCTCGACGTCACGGTGCAGAAGCGCATTCTCGACCTGCTCGATATCCTGCGTCGCGAGTCGGGTACCGCCGTGCTGTTTGTCACCCACGATCTGGCGCTGGCCGCCGAACGCGCCGACCGGATCATGGTGTTTCGCCAGGGAGAGATTCAGGAACAAGGCGCCACCGAGACGATTGTCCAGCGTCCACAGCATCCTTACACCCGCCAGCTGCTCCACGACCTGCTGGATGCGCCGTTGGGGCTGGCGGCGGCTCGTCACCGGCCGCTGGCCACGCCGGCCATTCGCGTGGAGGGGATCAGCAAACGCTTCTCGCTGGGCAAACAGGCGCTGCAGGCGCTCGACAGCGTCAGCTTTGAGGTCAGACGCGGCAGCACCCATGCGCTGGTGGGCGAATCCGGCTCCGGGAAAACCACCCTGGCGCGGATCCTGCTGGGCTTTGAGCGCGCCGACGCCGGACAGGTCATCATCGACGGTATCGACGCCGGGCATCTCAGCCGCGAGGCACAGCGTCAGCTGCGGCGCAAGATCCAGTTTGTCTACCAGAACCCCTTCGCTTCGCTCGACCCGCGCCAGACGCTGTTTGCGATTATCGAAGAGCCGTTAAAAAACTTTGAGCGCCTCAGCGCGGCGACGCGTCGCCAGCGTGTGGAGAGCGTTGCCGCCCGGGTGGCCCTGGCCCCCGAGCTGCTGTCGCGTACGCCGCGGGAGCTTTCCGGCGGCCAGCGCCAGCGGGTGGCGATTGCCCGGGCGCTGATCCTCGAGCCGGCGATACTGGTCCTTGACGAAGCGACTTCGGCGCTCGACGTCACCGTTCAGGCGCAGATCCTCGCCCTGCTGCAGCAGCTACAGCAGCAGCTGGGTCTGAGCTACCTGTTCATTACCCACGATCTGGCGACGGTCAGGCGGATCGCCGACAGCGTCACGGTGCTGCGCGCCGGCCAGGTGGTGGAACATGGCGACGTAAACCGCCTGTTCGCCGCCCCGCAGCAGGCCTACACCCGCGAACTGATCGCCGCCATTCCCCAGGTTTCCTCCCGCTTAGCACAGGCCCACACGGAGAACGCATAATGCCAAAACGCCTCGGTTTTTTTACCCGTCTGCTCGATCAGGGCTCCGCGCAAACGCGCTACCGGCTGGCGGCCGAACAGATCCGCCACGCGGAGCGTTTGGGCTTCGACAGCGCATGGATTGCCCAGCACCATTTTCATGAACAGGAAGGCGGCCTGCCTTCACCGCTGGTGTTTCTCGCCCACGTCGCGGCACAGACCGACCGGATCCGTCTCGGCACGGCGATTATCACTCTGCCGATGGAAAATCCGCTGCGCGTCGCCGAAGACGCAGCGGTACTGGATTTACTCACCGACGGACGTCTGGAGGTGGGGTTTGGCTCCGGCGGCACGCCAACCTCGTTTCTGCCCTTCGGCCTGACCAGCGAGCAGCGCGGGGCGGCGTTTGCCGACCATCTGCACCTGATCCATAGCGCCTGGCGCGGCGACACGCTGAGCCACCCGGACAACCGTCTCTATCCGCCGGCGCCGCAGCTGGCGGAGCGTATCTGGATCGCCACCTTCTCGGCGGAGGGCGCCATCCGCGCCGGTCAGGCGGGACACGGGTTGATGCTGTCCCGCACTCAGCCACGGCCGTCCGGCGAGCCACGCCTGCCGCTGGACGCCATTCAGAACCCGATCATCGACGCCTACCTGGCGGCGCTGCCGGACGGCGTTGCACCGAGGATCCTCGCCTCGCGCACCGCCTTCGTCGCCGACAGTCACGCCCACGCCCTGCAGGTCGCCGAGCCCGGTCTGCGCAAGCAGGCGACTCAGCACCGGGCGGCGGGTCATACGATAGAAGGTGACAGTGTCACCGACTATCTGCAACAGCTGGATGCCCACGTTGGCGATCCTGAGCATGTTATTGCCTCCCTGGCGCAGGACAGCGTGCTGGCCCGCGCCACCGATATTTCGTTTCAGGTGCACTCGGTCGAGCCTTCGCACCGGGATACGCTGCGTTCCATTGAGCTGATCGCTCAGCATATTGCCCCCCACATCAGATAAGGAGTCCCCATGACGCTGAGTCAGGATATTCTGGCCGAACTGGCGGAGATCGCCCCCGGTTCCCCGCTCGATCAGGCGCGCGCCGTCCGCGATGCCGCCACCCGTCACGCCCAGGGAAGTTATGAAGTGCTGTTCCGCCAGCAGGACGCTGACTTTCCTCTTGATGAACGCTTCGCGGTGGCCGCGAAGGTGGCGAAACTGCACCAGGCGGACGCGCTGGCGGCGCACTATGCCGGTTTCGGCCTCGCCGATCCGACCACCGATCGTCTGGTCCCGGCGCTGGCCTTTGCCCGCCTGCTCACCTTCACCCCCGTTGAAGCCACTCCCGGCGCGCTGCACACCTTAACCAGCGCGGGCTGGAGCCTGCGGGGCATCGTCACCCTGGCGCAGCTGGTAGCCTTTGTCAGCTTCCAGAGCCGACTACTGCTGGGCCTGCGGGCGCTCAACCATAAGCCCATCGTCAGCGCAGATACGCCGCTGGTCGCCGGATACTGGCATACCACCCCGTACGCGCAGAGCGGCAAAGCGGCCCCGGTTCGCTTCACCCGCGACGAGCTGCACTGGGAACCCTGGCTGGCCGATAAACCGCTGGCGGAATTCAACGCTGAAGAACAGGCGATTCTGGCCAAATATGGCCATAGCGACTCCCCCTACTTTCGCCTGCTGGCGCGCAACCAGCCGGTGCTGGAGCAGCGGACCCTGACCGATAAGGGCATTTTCTATACCGCGGGAGGATTGCCGCGCGCCGAACGCGAGCTGGCCGCCACGGTCGCCAGTAAAATCAACGGCTGTATTTACTGCGCCTCGGTGCATGCCCGCAAAGCGGCGCAGCTGGCGAAGGACGAGACCGCCGTCGACACGCTGCTGGCGGTGACGCCCGGAGAGGATCTGCGCGACGGGCAATCGCCGCGCTGGCAGGCGGAAATCGACGCCGCCGCCGCGCTATCGGTGACGCCACCCGCGTTAAACGCCAATCATCTGGCGGCGCTTGATGAGCAGGGCTTAGATACTCTGGCCCAGCTGGATCTGCTGCAGTCCGCGGCCTTTTTCGCCTGGGCCAACCGCCTGATGCTGACCCTGGGCGAACCCTGGCGTGAGTAGGCGTCGTTAGTAAGCTTGTCGCCGCTGATGACAGCCATAGATGAGCAAGGCGCTCATCGCCAGAAACGACAGCGCGGCGGCGGGGAGCGCCACGCTGTTCCAGCCAAAGCCCTGAGCGATCATCATTCCGCCGCAGAAGGCGCCGATGGCGCTGCCGAGGTTAAAGGCGATCTGTCCCCCGGCCGCCCCCAGCATCTCGCCGCCTTTGGCGTTCTGCAGCAGCAGGATCTGCAGCGGCGCTGACAGGGCGAATAGTCCCGCACAGCAGAGAAACGCCAGCGCCAGCGAAGCGACTTTCTGTTCACCGAAGGCAAAGATCAGCAGCAGCGTCACGGCTATGACCCCGTCGGTCATGGCCGCAATGCGCAGCGGGCTGTAGCGCCCGGAAATTTTGCCGCTGAACAGATTGCCGACCACCATTCCCAGCCCCGCCAGCATCATAATCAGCATCATCTTGCTTTCAGCAAAGCCGGATACATTGAGCATAAAGGGCTTGATATAGCTGAACCAGGCAAACACGCCGGCGTTACCGAACATGGTGGCGGCGAAAATCAGCCACGGCGCCGGGGAGGCAAGAAAACGGAACTGCTCGCGCAGCCGCGTGCTGGCCCGGTCATAAAGCGTGGGCACCCAGCAGAAGATCGCCAGAAATACCGCCACGTTAAATACCGCGATAAGCGCAAAGGTATAGCGCCAGCTGAAGTGATGCCCAAGCCAGGTGCCGCCCGGGACGCCCACCAGGTTAGCGATCGTCATGCCGCCAATCATCCCCGCCACCGCGGCGGTCACCTTCCCCGGCGGCGCGATTTTCGACAGGATAATCGCGCCGACGCCAAAGAACGCCCCGTGGGGAAACCCGGAAACCAGCCGGCCAAGCGCCAGCATGGCGTAGCTACTGGAGAAGGTAAACAGGGTATTGCCGAGAATACATAGGCCAGCCAGGAACAGCATCACCGATTTCAGGGAAAACCGGCTGGAGAGCAGCGCCATGATCGGCGCGCCGATCACCACGCCGAAGGCATACCAGGCAATCATATTGCCGGCGGCGGGAATGGATATTCCGACATCGTGCGCCATATCCGGCAGCACGCCCATAATGCCAAACTCCGCCATGCCAAGTCCAAAGGTGCCCAGCGCCAGTGAAAAAATCGTTTTTTTCATACATCTTATAGGGGTATTGAGAGCCGGCCGGCATTATTTACCATCCCGCCCCGACACACCAGCTAAAAACGCCCGACGGCAGTTTCCTCCATACAACAGCCTGATTCGTTCATGTTCCCCAGCCGCGTGGCATACCGGCGGCGTGGTTTCGTAGAAACAATCCCCTATCAAAATCAGTGAGCTCAAAGAGATAAACACCTCATTGATCTCAAGTTAACTTGAGGTTGTAAAGTCAAAACATCGTTCACCTTGGGAGAATTATCCATGCAAAGTGTTGATATCGGTTTTACTCATGTCGCCTTTACCGTCCGCTGTCTGGCCAGCAGCATCGATTTTTATACCCGCTATACCGCGATGACCGTCATTCACCAGCGCGAGCCCGACCTCCCCTCGGCGCGAAAAGTGGCATGGCTCAGCGACCGCACCCGGCCTTTCGCCCTGGTGCTGGTGCAAAGTGACGATCCGGCCGATACGCCGCTGGGACCGTTCGGCCATCTCGGCGTCGCCTGCGCCACCCAGGCCGAGATCGATGAGAAAGTGGCCCTCGCACGGCGGGAAGGTGTTTTACGCCGGGAGCCGGAGCAGCTGGGCGATCCGGTGGGCTATTTCGCTTTCTTTGCCGACCCGGACGGTAACACCCTGGAGCTGTCGTGGGGGCAGCGGGTGGGACTGGAAGTCATCCTGGCGGGAAAACCCGGTGAATAATTTTCCACCGCCTCGCCGGGGGAGGATTACACTTCAAAGGGATACCTCGGCAACACGGAGCATGGCGATGGGCAACAAGAAAAGCGGTAATCCGGTCGACACGGCGGCAAAAATCGCGCCGCTCGACAACAAAGCGTACGAGAAAGCGCTGCGCAAACTCCACGTTGAGCTGGTGAAACTGCAGCGCTGGGTGGTACACAAAGGACTGAAAGTGTGCATTGTCTTTGAAGGCCGGGACGGCGCCGGGAAAGGCGGCACCATTAAGGCCATCACCGAGCGCGTCAGCCCGCGTATCTTCCGGGTCGTCGCCTTACCCTCGCCCACCGAGCGCGAAAAAAGCCAGCTCTACTTTCAGCGCTATATCAAGCATCTCCCGGCGGCCGGCGAAATCGTGATTTTCGATCGCAGCTGGTATAACCGCGCCGGCGTCGAACGGGTGATGGGCTTTTGTACGCCGGAGGAGGTGCAGAAGTTCCTCGACGGCGCGCCGATGGTGGAGCGCGGCATGGTCGAATCGGGCATTATTCTGCTCAAGTACTGGCTGGAGGTCTCTCCGCAGGAGCAGGAGCGCCGTCTGCGGGATCGCATCGACGACGGGCGTAAAATCTGGAAGCTCTCGCCGATGGACATTAAGTCTTTCAACCGCTGGGATGAATATACCGCTGCCCGCGACGCCATGTTCGCCGCCACCGATACCGCCTGGGCGCCGTGGTTCGTCGCCCGCTCGGAGGATAAAAAGCGCGTGCGTCTGAATATCATCACCCATCTGCTGTCGCAGATCCCCTATGAAGCTTTACCGGTGGAGCCTGTGACGCTGCCGAAGCGCAAAATTGGCAAAATGAAACAGACTAATTTTCCTTTCCGCTTCATTCCAGAGAAGTTTTGATTATTTCCCGTCGCGCTGGTTAATGCCAGCGCCAGGTTTATTACTATAACCATGAATATTTCAGGCTGTTACTTCCCTCTGGAAGCTGTCTCGCAAAATAAATATTAAACTTACTGCTGGTATTTATTTTTTAGTGGGTAAAGTAAATAATCACAGAACCAACCGCAAGGAGCCTATGATGAAAAGTAATACGCTACGTAAAAGACCCACTGACGTACCCGTCCAGAAGGCGTCAGAACAGCCAGGTAAGGATTTACGAGAAGCAGATAAACAGCGACAGCACAAGGAATTCATTGCCGCAATGAATGAATTTATTGCAAAAGGAGGCACTCTTACTGATGATGAATTTTTCAGGGTGCTATGATGCTTGAACAATTCAATGTTTATCGAAATTGTTCTGCTCAGACAAATAAAACCCTGCCATATTATATGATCGTGCAGAATGATTATTATGCAGACCTGGCCACGAGAGTCATTATTCCTTTAATGCGACCACACCAGTTACCACGCTGGCATCAGCATGTCGTACCAAGGATAAATATAGAATTTGACAGCTTTTTACTTTGTACGCCAATGATCAGTAACTTAAATAATAAACGGATCCCGCCACAGGATTTCGTCTGCAATCTGAGTCATGCGCGCCAGGGCGTTATCGATTCAATCGATACACTTATCACGAACTGTTGACTGCCGGGAACCCGCTCCGACATCTCCGGAGCGGGTTTCGCGCCGTGAAGGCTTACTTCATCCCTTCACGACTCTCTTTCATCGCCTCCAGGCGTTCGACATCGCGATACCAGCGCGGGTGGTGTTTCTTCGCCCAGCGGCGGCTCACCTTGCCTTCAATCATTCCCTTAATCGACCCCTTCACCCAGAACGCCATATACATATGGATAAGGATGGCGTGGATCAGAATGATGGCCGATGTTGCGTGAATCAGCAGGCTATAGCGAATCACCTGCATCGGGAAATATTCCGCAAAATATGGGCGCCAGATAATCACCCCGGTCACCAGCAGCACGAAAATCATGCTCATGATGGTCCAGAACATCATCTTCTGCCCGGCGTTATACTTACCGACGCGCGCCACCTTATGCTCGTTGCCTTTCAGCACCTCGACGATGCCTTTCAGCCACGGAATATCCTGTTTATCAGGGATGTTGTGGTGGACAAAGCGCACGAACATAAACATCAGCGCGACAAAAATCAGCACCCCAAAGAACGGGTGCAGAATACGCCCCATCTGCGGCGTGCCGAAGGTTTCCGTTAGCCACTGTAGCGTCGGAAAGAAGAACGATATTCCCGACAGCGCCACGAGGAAGAAACAGATAACCACCGTCCAGTGACAGGCGCGATCGATAAACGTTGTGCGCACAATCATCTTCGATTTACTCATCATGCTTCTCCTCGTCGTCGTCAACTTCCTTGTTCGGCCCGATACCGATGTAGTGGTAAATCAGCCCGGCGAAGGTGGCGATAAAGCCCGCCGCCGCCAGCGGTTTCAGCGCCCCCTTCCACAGACTGATACTGGTATCGATCTGCGGTTCCTTCGGCAGCTTGTGATACAGCTCCGGCTGGTCGGCATGATGCAGGACGTACATCACGTGGGTTCCGCCGACGCCCGGCGGGTTGTAAATCCCGGCGTTGGCATAACCGCGTTTTTTAAGCTTAGCCACCCGCTCCTCGGCCACCTCCAGCATCTCTTTCTTCGTACCGAAGTGGATCGCGCCGGTAGGACAGGTTTTCACGCAGGCCGGCTCCTGGCCGACGCTGACCCGATCCACGCACAGGGTGCATTTATAGACCCGGTTATCCTCTTTATTGAGGCGCGGGACGTTAAACGGACACCCCGCAATGCAGTAGCCGCAGCCGATGCAGTTTTCCTGCTGGAAATCGACGATGCCGTTGGCGTACTGAATAATCGCCCCGGCGGATGGGCAGGCTTTCAGGCAGCCCGGCTCTGCGCAGTGCATACAGCCATCCTTGCGGATAAGCCACTCCAGTTTGCCGTTCTGTTCGGTCTCGCTAAAACGCATTACCGTCCAGGATTTGGCGCTGAGATCCGCCGGGTTGTCGTACACTCCGACGCAGTGCCCCACGTCATCGCGGATGTCATTCCACTCGGAACAGGCCACCTGGCAGGCTTTACAGCCCACGCAGGAGGAGACATCGATAAGCTTGGCGACTTCCGCTTTATAGTCCCGCGCGCGCGGCGCGGGGGTGATCGGGTTGGTCGCGGAGCGTTTAATAATGTCTTGGGTTTCCATCGCCATTGAATCGCTCCTTACGCTTTCTCGATGTTGACCAGGAACGCCTTGTACTCCGGCGTTTGCGAGTTGGAATCGCCAACGTTAGGCGTCAGGGTGTTGGCGATGTAGCCTTTGCGGGCCACGCCTTCAAAACCCCAGTGCAGCGGGATCCCGACGGTCTCCACCTGCTGGCCGTTGACGTTCAGCGTGCGCAGTCGGCGGGTCACCACGGCAACCGCGCGAATGAAGCCGCGCTTGCTGCTGACTTTCACCCAATCGCCGTTAGCGATACCTTTGCTTTTCGCCAGCCCTTCGCTGATTTCGACAAACTGTTCCGGCTGCGCGATGGAATTGAGCAACGCATGCTTGGTCCAGGTGTGGAAATGCTCGGTCAGACGATAGGTGGTCCCGACATACGGGAATTTATCCTTCTTACCTAAGCGAATGGCGTCCTCTTCATACAACCGCACCACCGGGCTGGAGACCACCTTCGGGTGCAGCGGGTTAGTGCCAAGCGGGGTTTCCATCGGCTCGTAGTGCTCCGGGAACGGCCCTTCCGCCAGTTTATCGAGCGCAAACAGGCGACCCAGCCCCTCCTGCTGCATGATAAACGGCCCGGTGTTGCTCCCTGGCGGCGCGGTATTGAAGTCCGGAATATCATTCCCGACCCACTTGCTGCCGTTCCACTGGATCAGCATCCGCTTCGCATCCCAGGGCTTGCCGTTGATATCGGCCGAAGCGCGGTTGTACAGCACCCGACGATTGAGCGGCCACGCCCAGGCCCATCCCAGCGTATTGCCCAGGCCCGAAGGATCGGCGTTATCACGATTCGCCATCTGGTTACCCTGCTCGGTCCAGCTGCCGGTATAGATCCAGCAAGACGACGCGGTGCTGCCGTCATCGCGCAGCAGCGCGAAGCTATTGAGCAGTTGGCCTTTTTTCGCCAGCAAAGTGCCATTTTGATCGTAGAGATCCGCCAGCGCGTAGCCGTTGTTCTCTTTTGCCACCTCTTCCGATTCCGGATGGTCCGGCTGCTTGTAGCGCCAGCTCATCTTCAGCAGGGGTTCCGCGCCCTTCCCGCCTTCGGTGCGGTACAGTTCGCGCAGGCGATGGTAAATCCCGGCAAGGATTTCGCCATCATTGCGCGCTTCACCTGGGGCATCCTGACCTTTCCAGTGCCACTGCAGCCAGCGGCCGGAGTTGGCGATCGAACCGTCCTCTTCAGCAAAGCAGGTCGACGGCAGACGGAAGACTTCGGTCTGAATCGCCGACGGGTCGACATCATTAGACTCGCCGTGGTTCTGCCAGAAGGTCGAGGTTTCGGTCACCAGCGGGTCGATAACCACCATATATTTCAGCTTGCTGAGGCTGCGAACCACTTTGTTTTTGTCCGGGAAGGAGGCAACCGGGTTAAAGCCCTGGCAGATATAGCCGGTGACGTTGCCGTTATCCATCATATTGAAGTATTTGATAACGTCGTAAGCCTGGTCCCACTTCGGTAACCACTCAAAGCCCCAGTCGTTCTCTTTTTGCGCCGCCTCGCCGTAGAAGGATTTCATCAGGCTAACGAAGAATTTCGGGTAGTTGCTCCAGTAGTTCACCTGCTCGGGCAGGGTCGCCTTCGGCGTGTTGGCGCTGAGGTAGCTTTGCAGATCGGTCTGTTTGTCCGATGGCAGCGTCAAATAGCCCGGCAGACTGGTCGACAGCAGGCCCAAATCGGTCAGCCCCTGAATATTAGAGTGGCCGCGCAGGGCGTTGACGCCGCCGCCGGCCATGCCCATATTGCCGAGCAGCAGCTGGATCATCGCCATGGTGCGGATGTTCTGCGCGCCGACGGTGTGCTGCGTCCAGCCCAGGGCATACAGGAAGGTGGTGGTGCGGTCCGCGGCGCTGGTTGAGGCCAGCACGTCGCACACTTTAAGGAAGTCCGCTTTCGGCGTACCGCAGATGTTTTCGACCACCTCGGGCGTGTAACGGGAAACGTGCTGCTTCAGCAGGTTCCACACGCAGCGCGGATGGCTGAGCGTTTCATCGCGTTTGGCGTAGCCGTTTTCATCGAACTGGTAGTTCCAGGACGATTTATCGTACTGGCGTTTTTCCGCATCGTAGCCGCTGAACAGCCCCTCTTCGAAGGCAAAATCATCCCGCACCAGCAGGCTGGCATTGGTGTAATGCTTAACGTACTCGGCATTGATCTTGTTATTTTCGATCAGGTACAGCAGCACGCCCGACAGGAAGGTAATGTCGGTACCGGAACGAATCGGCGCATAGATATCGGCCACCGACGCGGTGCGCGTAAAGCGCGGGTCGACGACGATCAGCGTGGCGTCGTTATTGTTTTTCGCCTCCATCGCCCAGCGGAAACCCACCGGATGGGCTTCGGCGGCGTTACCGCCCATCACCACCACGACGTTGGCGTTTTTGATATCCACCCAGTGGTTGGTCATCGCACCGCGACCAAATGTTGGAGCAAGACTTGCTACCGTTGGTCCGTGTCAGACGCGCGCCTGGTTGTCTACCGCCAGTATACCCAGCGATCGCACAAATTTTTGCGTTAGCATGCCGGTCTCATTGCTTGCCGCCGAGGCGCACAGCATGCCGGTGGAAAGCCAGCGGTTAACCGTCACGCCCTGTTCATTCTTTTCAATAAAGTTGGCGTCGCGGTCGGCTTTCATCAGTCGGGCGATGCGGTTAAAGGCTTCATCCCACGAGATGCGCTGCCATTTATCCGAGCCCGGGGCGCGGTATTGCGGATAACGCAGACGGTTTTCGCTGTGGACATAGTCCAGCAGGCCTGCCCCTTTCGGGCACAGCGCGCCGCGGCTCACCGGATGGTCCGGGTCCCCTTCGATATGGTAGATCGCTTCTTTGGCGTTTTTCGCACCGTCGCCGAGGCTATACATTAATAGCCCGCAGCCCACGGAGCAGTAAGTGCAGGTGTTGCGGATCTCTTTCGCACGCAGCAATTTGAAATTGCGTGCCTGAGCCAGCGCCATTTTAGGGGCAAAGCCCAGGGCGGCGGCGGTAGTTCCGGCCATACCGCCTACGCAGATCTTAAAGAACTTTCTGCGGCTGACGTCCATTGCATTCCTCCATGCAGGATGTTGATTCATCGCGCGGAGGAAACTAACAGCAAAATCCCGGGAAAATTTGCGTCAAATCAAGGAGGAAAACCTTCGCCCCCTTAATCGCCAGCCCTGGCCATTTTCGCTAATCCCTAAGGGTTAGCAACGGCGGAAAATTTCGCCCCTCACCGATAAAAAGATGATATATATGCCGGCTGCATTTGCGTAACCATCAGGAAAAGCATGGAGAAAAAGAGAGCCACGACGATCGGCTTCGCCGCCATTATCTTATGGAGCACGATGGTCGGATTGATTCGCGGCGTCAGCGAAGGACTGGGAGCGGTCGGCGGCGCGGCGATGATTTACAGCCTTAGCGGCCTGCTGCTGATCTTTACCATCGGCTTTCCCAACCTGCGCCAGATCCCGCGTCGCTATCTGCTGGCCGGCAGCGTGCTGTTTGTCAGCTATGAAATCTGCCTCGCGCTGTCGCTGGGCTATGCCGCCAGCCGCCAGCAGGCCATTGAGGTGGGAATGGTCAATTACCTGTGGCCCAGCCTGACGATTTTATTCGCCATTCTCTTTAACGGCCAGAAAAGCAGCTGGCTGGTGATCCCCGGACTGATTCTCGCCCTGCTGGGCGTTGGCTGGGTGTTGGGCGGTGAGCATGGGCTACAGCCCGATGAGATTATCAGTAACGTCATTTCCAGCCCGCTTAGCTATCTGCTGGCCTTTGTCGGGGCGTTTATCTGGGCCGCCTACTGCACGGTGACGGCCAAATATGCCCGCGGTAAAAACGCCATTACGCTGTTCGTCCTGTTAACCGCCCTGACGCTATGGCTGAAATTTCTCGCCAGCGACCAGCCGCCGATGCTGTTTAGCTGGCCGGTGGTCATTAAGCTGATGACGGTCTCCGTGGCGCTGGGGCTGGCCTACGCGGCGTGGAACGTTGGCATCCTGCACGGCAACGTCAGCCTGCTGGCGGCGGCCTCCTACTTCACGCCGGTGCTCTCCTCTGCGCTGGCGGCGATCCTGCTGAGTGCGACCCTGTCGTGGTCCTTCTGGCAGGGGGCCGGGATGGTATGTCTCGGCTCCCTGCTCTGCTGGTACGCCACCCGCCGTTAGCCGAGATCGCCTCCGGCTACCGGCAGCGTCACGCCGGTGATATAGCTGGCCTCATCGCTGGCGAGAAACAGGATCGCATTCGCCTGTTCCGCCAGCGTGCCGTACCGGTGCAGCAGACTGCTCGCCACCGTCTGATCGACGACCTGCTGATACCACGCCTTTTCCTGCTCGCTCGGCTGCTCTTCGTTACGCGGCGTCAGGCGCGGCGGCGCCTCGGTCCCGCCCGGGGCCACGGCGTTAATCCGAATACCGCTGCCGCTGTACTCCATGGCAATCGAGCGGGTCAGTGCGTTAACGCCGCCTTTCGCCGCCGAGTACGGCACCCGATTCACTCCCGCCGTCGCCACCGACGAAATGTTGACGATGCTGCCTTTGCCCTGCTTCAGCATCCATGGCAGCGCCGCGCGGCAGCCCCACAGCGTGGGGAACAGCGAGCGGCGGATCTCTTTCTCAATCTGCTCCGGCTGATATTCGGCAAAGGGGCGCGCCCAGATGGTGCCCCCAACGTTGTTGATCAGCACGTCGATACGGCCAAAATGAGCGACCCCGGCGGCAAACGCCTGCTCGGTACTTTCCCACGCTTCCAGATCCGCCTCCAGCGCCAGCACCAGACAGCCGGATTGCGCCAGCGTCGCCGCCAGCTCATGGACGTATGACGAGCGATCGATGAGCAGCAGAGCCGCGCCTTCTGCAGCCGCCTGCTCCGCCGTCTGGCGGCCAATGCCCTGCGCCGCGCCGGTGATGACGACGACTTTATCGGTAAAACGCATTTTGTCTCCTTATGCCGCCGCGCTCTGGCTGGCGATAAATTTCTCATACCAGAACCCCGCCGGGGTGATCCCGCGGTCGCGCAACGCCGTGGCAACCGCGTTAACCATCGGCGGCGGGCCGCAGAGATAGATGTCCACGTCGCCGTTGTTCAGCATCGCGTCGTCGAGATGGTCGGTGACAAAGCCGCGCTGCAGGCAAGTGCTGTTTTCATCGGCCACCACCGGTAGCCAACGATACCCCGTCAGCTGTTGAATAAAGGTATCCAGCGCGTCGGTTTTCACCAGATCGCAGTCACGAGTAACACCGTACAGCAGCATCACCGGACGCTGGCTGCCCTGTGTCTGCAGGGTATGGAGCATGGAGAGCAGCGGCGCCAGGCCGGTACCGCCCGCCAGCATCAGCAGCGGACGTTCGCCGTGGCGCAGATAGAAGCTGCCCATCGGGCCGCTGAGGGTAAGACGATCGCCGGGCCGCGCCCGCTGGGTTAACCACTGACTCATCATGCCGCCAGGCACGTTACGAATAAGGAAACGCCCTTCGAGGGAACCCGGTTGCGAGCTAAATGAGTAGGCGCGGACATGAAGCGTGCCCGGCACCTGAATGTTGACGTACTGCCCCGGCAGGAAGGCCAGCGGCTCATCGAGGGCGACCACCAGTTCGATGGCGGTATCGGACAGTAAATTCACCTGCCGCACCTGCGCCCCGAGCGTCGCCAGGGCCGTTTTGCACTGGGCAGCGGCCACCGGCACATCGATCACGCAGTCGCTGGTCGGGACCATCTGACAGGTCAGCACCTGGCGGGCCTGCGCTTCGTCGTCGCTTAACGCCTCGTCGAGATAATCTTCACCCAGGTCGTACTCACCGCTGGCGCAGTGGCATTTGCAGGTACCGCAAACGCCGTCCGAGCAGTCCATCGGCAGATTCACCTTCTGGCGATAGGCGGCATCCAGCACCTTCTCTCCGGCATGGCATTGAATAAAGCGGGTAATGCCGTCCTCAAAATTAAGAGCAATATTGAAGGTCATAAGCGCCTCTTAAATGTGGTAAACGTCAATCACCTGACGGATATAGTCGTTATTCAGGCGCACAGTTTTACGGATGATTTGCGGTCTGCCGTCCTGTTCGATTAGCGTGCAGCAGGTAGAGCCAAAATAGGCATCCGTGTGCTGATAGCGATGGCTCCAGGTGACCCAGCTGTAGCGCACCTCCAGACCCTCGTCGCTTTCGCCCAGCAGCTCAACGTTGCTGATGATGTGGGTGGTGCGCGGCTCTGGCGTACTGGCGCCGGAACGTTCGGTTTTAATGCGGTAGACGCGATCCTCCAGCCCTTCGCGGTTGGGGTAGTAGATAAGCGAAATCTCTTTTTGCGGGTCGCGCGTCAGTTGGTCATCGTCGCCCCATGCCGGCATCCAGTAGACCACCTGCGGGCTGTAGCAGCTGAGCCATTCGTCCCACTGACGATCGTCCAGCAGACGGGCTTCGTAGTAAAGAAACTGGCGAACCTGTTCGAGGTTAAGCATCAGGCCACCTCCACGCGCTGGGTAATGGACTGGTCGTAAAACTGTTGTTCCTGTTCAATGGCCGCCAGCATCAGCGTCTGCCAGTGGTGGTGATGGGCGATGTACAGCGCTTCGTCCTCCGATTTCACCCCGCTTAACCGCGGCGAAAAGCCGGCATGTTGCGCATGCTCATCCGCGCCATCGACCCAGCGCAGCGCGCCGCGGCTGAGATCGCTCCATGGCAGATTTTCGCCGAGAAAGCCGCGCTGGCAGGCGCTGAACTCTTCGAGGTCGTCCGGCGTCCCCATTCCACTGACGTTAAAGAAATCCTCGTACTGGCGGATACGCAGCGCTCTGGCCTGGTCGGATTCCCCTTTCGGCGCAAAGCACCAGATGGTGACTTCGGTTTTATCCACCGCAATGGGGCGGATTACGCGGATTTGCGTCGAGAACTGATCCATCAGGTAGACATTGGGGTACAGGCACAGGTTGCGGGTTTCGTTGACCATCTGGTCGGCACGGCGTTCGCCAAATTCCGCCTGCAGCCGTTCGCGGTGGGCATAGACCGGGCGCACTTCCGGGTTGAGCGCCCGGGTCCACAACAGCATATGGCCGTTATCAAATCCATAGCCGCCGCCGAGGCTTTTTGACCAACCGTTGGCATCCACCGCGTGCGTCCCTTCCGCTTCATAGTTGCGGCGTGACATGGTTGAGGCGTAGTTCCAGTGGACCACGCTGACGTGATAGCCATCGGCGCCGTTTTCCGCGCCCAGTTTCCAGTTGCCCTCATATACATAGCTCGACGAACCCTTAAGTACCTCGAGCCCCTCCGGCGCCTGGTCGACGATCAGGTCGATAATCTTGCAGGTTTCCCCGAGATAGGCCTCCAGCGGCTGCACGTCGGCATTGAGGCTACCGAATAAGAAACCGCGATAGGACTGAAAACGCGGCAACTTTTGCAGGTCGTGGGAGCCGTCTTGTTTAAAGCTCGGCGGATAGCCGCCAGTGCTCTCATCTTTGGCCTTTAATAATTTGCCATTATTGCTGAAGGTCCAGCCGTGGAACGGACAGGTGAAAGAATTTTTATTCCCGGTTTTGCGTCGACATAACATGGCGCCGCGGTGAGCGCAGCTGTTAATTAGCGCGTGCAGCTCATTCTTTTTATCGCGGGTAATAATAACCGGCTGCCGTCCCAGCGTCAGGGTATAATAATCTCCCGGCTCGGCAATCTGGCTTTCATGGGCAAGAAAAACCCAATTTCCTTCGAAGATATGTTTCATTTCAAAATCAAATAACTGCTGGTCGGTAAATATAGAGCGGTGGCAACGGTAAATATGATTTTCACGGTCGACAACTAAGGCATTATTGATTTTGTCTTTGAGCGTCGAGAGCGTTTTTTGCATGAGTCGGTCCCTCCTGCAGGATTCAGGATGAAAGAAACAGGGTGAATTCTTCGTTTTCGAGTGCAATATCTGGCCCGGGCAGTAGCGTGCCCGGGGCCGATAATGCCGCTTACTCTTTGGCGCGCACGCGGATCCCACGCTGCTCTTCGTCGGCGCTCAGCGCTTTACACAGGGTGAAATCAAAACAAACCTCGGTGTGCTCTCCCTCAAGATTGCGCTGCGCGATGATCTCGCGGTCGGTCACTTTTACCGGATCGGCAATCAGGCCGTCGCGGGTGGCAAAGGCAAAATCGTCCCACAGGTATTTATCGCCATTGAGGTTAATCTGGCTGGTCAGATGTTTATGACCCGGCGCGGAGACGAAAAAGTGAATGTGCGCCGGACGGTTGCCGTGGCGACCCAGTCTGTCCAGCAGTTTCTGGGTTGGGCCATCCGGCGGGCAGCCGTAGCCGGAGGGCATGATGCTGCGCACGCTGTAGCGGCCATCGGCGCCGGTGCGGATCCGCCGGCGCAGGTTGTACTCACTCTGGCCTGGGTCGAAGAAGGAATAATTTCCGAGGGTGTTGGCGTGCCAGATATCAACAATAGCGTTGGCCACTGGCCGGCCCTCGGTGTCTTTGACTTCACCGTGCAGCCACATCACTTCTCCGGCGTCGGCGCCGTCATCCATGCGGGCGTGACCCTCGGCCAGCGGCGCATTAGCCACGTACAGCGGCCCTTCGATGGTGCGCGGGGTGCCGGTTTCCCGATGCGCTGCCGCGTCGATGGCGTCCTGGCGCAGATCGAGGAAATGCTCCAGTCCCAGACCCGCCGCCAGCAGCGCCGCCTCCTGACGCCCGCCCAGCTCGTGCAAATAGTTTACCGCGTGCCAGAACTCTTCTTCCGTAACGTTATAGTCGTCGATGAGCGTGCAGATATTTTCCAGCAGACGATGAATAATCGCCTTAAAACGTTCATCGCCGCCGGCAACATCTAATCCGGCACTGTCGCGTAATAATTTTTGAATAGCTGGTTGTTGTACGAATACATTACTCATACTGGTTCTCTCTTATATTTTGCAGGGTATACGCCGGTAATACCGGCGTGAGGTCAGATATTATTATTAGCGATCGTCATCGCGAATTGATGACGGATGACGACAGAGGGCTTCCACTTTTATCGCCATAAAGGGATATAGCGGCAATCCCATTAATATTTGATGCAATTCTTCGGCATCTTGAACATCGAAAATACTGACGTTGGCATAAAGGCCGGCAACGCGCCAGATATGTCGCCATTTGCCTTCCCGCTGTAATTGTTGCGAATAGGCTTTTTCGCGTTGTTTTATTTCCTCCGCCTCGTTGGCGGGAAAGCCAGGCGGAATATTGACGGTCATCTCCACTTTAAATAACATTTTTTTCTCCTGTTCCCCGCTACGGCTGGCGGGTATAAAAATGCAGTTTGTCTTCATCCAGCTCGACGCCAAGGCCCGGCGTTTGCGGCAGCGCCACCTGACCGTCGGCAAAGGTGAGCGGCACGCTGACAATATCGTCTTTCAGCAACAGCGGGCCGAACATCTCGGTACCCCACTGCAGCGGCAGCGTCGACCAGGCGTGCAGAGAAGCCACGGTCCCTACGGTGCCTTCCAGCATGGTGCCGCCGTACAGGCCAATCCCTGCCGCCTGCGCGACGCGGGCCAGCGCCAGCACGCTGTTCGGCCCCCCGGCTTTGGCGATTTTCAGCGCGTAAGCGCCGGTAAAGCCCTGCTGCGCCAGCTGATAACCATCGTAAGCGGTCGCGACCGCTTCATCCGCGAGGATCGCGGTTTCAATTTGCTGGCTTAGCCGCACCAGGGCGGCATTATCTTGGGCGCTGACCGGCTGTTCGATAAGATCGACGCCCATCGCCGCCAGTTCGCGGCAGCCTTTCGCGCCGGTGGCAGCGTCCCAGGCCTGATTGACGTCGACACGGATGCTGGCGCGGTCGCCTAACGCTTCAACGATGGCGCGGGTATGACGCAGGTCGGTGGCGAGTTCACGCGCGCCGATCTTCAGTTTGAACGCCCGGTGGCGGCCTTCGGCCAACAGTTTTTCTCCTTCAGCGATATCTTTCGCGGTATCGCCGCTGGCTAAGGTCCACAGCACCGGCAACGCCGTTTGCAACGCGCCGCCGAGCAGGGCTGATATCGGCAGACCTAAGGCTTTGCCCTGAGCGTCGAGCAGCGCGGTTTCGATGGCGGACTTCGCAAAGGTGTTGCCTTTAATGGCGCCGTTCATGCGGGCGGTCAGCGCATTCAGGTTATCGGCCGGCTGCCCTTTCAACAGCGGCGTCAGATAATGGGTGATCGCCGACGAGATGGCCTCGGGGCTCTCAACGCCATAGCTCAAGCCGCCGATGGTGGTGGCTTCGCCGATGCCGCAGATGCCGTCGGAACGGGTAAGGCGCACGATCACCAGCGACTGGCAGCCCATGGTGGTCATCGACAATTTATGCGGCCGGATGGTCGGGACATCCACAATCCAGCTCTCGATTTGCTCTACGGTGGCAGTCATTTTCTGTTCCTGATGAGATATATAACTTTTTGTACCCACATCCATAACGGGGGTCTGTGCCATTGACAATAGGGTTCAGCCTGGCGGATGGTCAACGGCGATAATCGAAATGTTGTGCGATTATCGACGCGTTTGTTAAAAGACGGTTATTAATGTGATCGTGGTGGTAAAACCGGCACAATTCAGCGCGCCCCATTTTGCGCAAGGTATAGTGATCTGCCGTAAGCTTTACGCTGCAACGGAGAAGGATGCGATGAGCGACAATATTCCCAATACGCTGAGCGCCAGGCAGGCCGAGCACGACCCTAACTTTATGCTATCTCTGGCCCGCGGGCTGGAGGTCCTTAACGCCTTCACCCCCCAGCGCCAGCGGCTGACCATTTCCCAGCTCAGCCAGAAAACGCAAATCTCGCGCGCGGCGGTACGCCGCTGTTTGTATACCCTCGCCGCGCTGGGCATGGTGCACAGTCCGGATGGCCGTAGCTATGAACTGCTCCCCCGGGTGCTGGCCGTCGGCCACGCCTATCTGGCAGGCACGCCGCTGGCCAAGGTGGCGCAGACGGCGCTGGATAATCTTGGCAAAGCGCTCGGCGAATCCTGTTCGGCGGCCACGCTCGACGGGGATAACGTGCTCTATATTGCCCGCGCGGCGGTCAATAATTTACTGAGCATCGATCTGGGGCGCGGCAGCCGCCTGCCGGCGTGGGCCACGTCGATGGGGCGGGTGTTGCTGAGCGCGCTGCCGGAGGAACAGCTGGAAGTGACGTTGTCACGGGCTACGCTTATTCGCTACACTCCGCATACCCTGTGCGATTTGTCCGGTTTACGTGCAGAGATCGCTCGGGTGCGCATGCAGGGCTATGCCCTCGCCGACCGGCAGATCGAGGTAGGCTTGTGCTCGCTGGCGGTACCCGTGCTGTCGCGTCACGGTCAGGTGGTGGCCGCCCTGAATGTCGGGGTACCTGCCGCGACGGTCTGCGCCGCGGCGTTAAAAGAGAAGGCCCTCGCTCCGCTACGGCGCGCGGCGATGGATCTGTCGCTGCAGCTATAGCGCCGACTGCGGTTTCGCCACGGTGGCGAGGCTGCGCCAGATCCCGGCGGCCAGCAGCAGAAGCAATACACCCGCCGTCGCCAGCACCAGGCTATGAGCCTGAATAAAAGCCGTCTTCGCCGCCGCCATCAGCGCCTGCGCCACCCCGGCGGGCAGCGCCTGGGACAGACTCACCGCCTCGCCAATCGATGACGCCGCCTGCTGCGCCATGGTGCCACTCAGGCCAGACGGCAGCGCAATAGAGGCGCTGTAGCTGCGGGTCAGGATCAGGCCGAACAGCGCTATGCCGAGACCGGCGCCCAGCTCATAGGCCATGGTTTCAATCGCCCCGGCGGCCGCCGCTTTCTCCTTCGGCGCTGCCGCCATAATCGCGGAACTGGAGGCCAGCAGCGCGCTGGCCACGCTAAAGCCCAGCAGCGTCATCAGCCCCCAGGCCAGCCACTGCTGGGTACTGAAATCGGTCAACGCCAGGCCGAGAAAGCTGAAGGCGCTGAGCAGCATCCCGCCGGTCGCCACCTCGCGCAGCCCAAGCCGCGACACCAGCAGGCCGGCAATCGGGCCGCTGAAGCCGCTGGCCACCATTACCGGCAGCATAAATATCCCCGCCTCGAACGGCGTTTTCTGGTGCACAAACTGCAGCTCCTGGGCCATCAGCAGCTCAAAACCGACCAGGGTAATCAGGGCCGTCATCGCCATCATCACCCCGCTTAAGATTATGCGATGGGTGAACAGGCGCATATCCACCATCGGGCGGGCCGCCGACAGCTGCTTGCGGATAAACCAGGTTAACATCGCCGCCCCGCCGAGCGCCACCAGCGCGGTGAGCCACAGCGCCAGCTGGCCCTTCAGCGCCGATTTCGCGCTAAACACCAGCATCAGGATCGCGGCAATCAAAACGAGCGCCTGCAGTAGATTGAGCGGCTGTTCGCGGCGCGCGGGCTGGCGCGGCACCACTTTCGCGTTAATCGCGATAACCACCAGCACGATCGGCACATTGATCAGGAACACCGACCCCCAGTAGAAATGCTCCAGCAGGATACCGCCCACCAGCGGGCCGAAGGCCGCGCCGCCGGAGCCGACCGCTGCCCACAGCCCCAGCGCCATATTGCGCTGGCTGGCCTCGGCAAAGGTGCTGCGGATCCCGGCCAGCGTCGCCGGGACGATCATCGCCGCCCCCACCGCCAGCAAAGCGCGTGAGGCAATCAGCGTCATGGCCGTCGGCGACAGCGCGGCGCACAGCGAGGCGATGCCAAAAATGGCGCTGCCGAGCAGCAGCAGGCGCTTAAAGCCGATCTTATCGCCAAGGGCGCCCATCGGCAGCACCATCCCGGCCATCACTAATGAGTAGATATCAATGATCCACAACAGCTCATTGCCGCTGCTACCCAGCGCCACGCTGAGGGTCGGCGCGGCCACATGCAACACCGTAGCGTCAATCGCCACCGGAATATAAACCAGCAAAATCGCCATCAGCGTCATCCATTGCCGTGACATAGCTTGTACCTCAATCAATATTGAATATTGGACACACGTCCAGGATGGCGATCCTGCCGGATTGTTGAACACATGTCCAACTTTTTGTTACACTCGGCCAAAGCCAGATGACAGCGGGGTTCTATGCACTATTTACAACGTGATGCGCGACGGGAAGGGATTATGCAGGCCGCCATGCGCCTGGCCCTGCGCGGCGGCTTTGCCGCCATGACCGTGCGGCAGATCGCCCGCGAAGCCCAGGTGGCCGCCGGGCAGCTGCACCACCACTTCACCTCCATCGGCGAGCTGAAAGCGCAGGTTTTCATCCGCCTGATCCGCGAGATGCTCGACATGCCGCTGGTGGCTGAGGACGCCAGCTGGCGCGAGCGCTTGTTCTCGATGATCGGCAGCGAGGATGGCCGACTGGAACCCTATATCCGCCTGTGGCGCGAAGGCCAGGTGCTGGCCGACAGCGATCCGGACATCAAAGCGGCCTACCTGCTGACCATGAATATGTGGCATGCCGAGACCGTCGCCATCATCGAGCAGGGCCTCGCCAGCGGCGAATTTCGGTCGGCTGAGCCTGCGGCGGATATCGCCTGGCGCTTTATCGCCCTGGTGTGCGGCCTCGACGGGATTTATGCGCTGGACGCGCAGGCCCTGGATGAGGCGGCGTTTAGCCGCTATGTAAATAAGATGATTACGCTGGAGTTGTTTTAGGCATATTTACATTTAGTAACAATTAATTCCACTACGCTTACCACGTGCTCTCTGTCAGCACGTTTTTTTTATCTACGCTTCATAGATAACGCAAATTAAGCGTTATTCACTATCCCCTTGTATTCAGCTGTTGACCTTATTTATTTACTCCTTTCCGGGCAAGTAGAGGGCAATATGTCGGTGCAGAATGATAAAGATAATCATTACCTTTTGAACAACTGGCGGCCTGAAAACAAGGCGTTCTGGGAAAATAAAGGCCAAGCCATTGCGCGAAGAAATCTATGGATATCAGTGGCCTGTCTGCTACTTGCTTTCTGCGTATGGATGTTATTCAGCGCCGTAGCGGTCAATCTCAATAAGGTCGGTTTTCATTTCACCACCGACCAGCTTTTTTTATTAACCGCCCTGCCTTCACTTTCCGGCGCGATATTACGGGTCCCCTACTCCTTTATGGTACCCCTTTTTGGCGGGCGCTACTGGACCGTATTAAGTACCGTTATCCTGATCGTGCCTTGTATTTGGTTAGGGGTGGCAATCCAGAATATTACTACTCCGTTCTGGGTATTTATTATTATTGCGCTGCTGTGCGGTTTTGCCGGAGCGAATTTTGCTTCCAGCATGGGAAATATCAGTTTCTTTTTCCCCAAAGCGAAACAGGGCAGCGCGCTGGGAGTCAACGGCGGCCTTGGCAATCTGGGCGTAAGCGTGATGCAGATGGTCGCCCCGGCGGTCATCTTCCTGCCGCTCTTCACCTTTCTCGGCGTCCATGGCGTCACCCAGCCCGATGGTTCGACAATCACCCTGAGTAATGCGGCGCTCGTCTGGGTACCGCTGCTGCTGCTCGCCACCGTCGCGGCATGGTTCGGCATGAACGATATCGCCGGTTCAAAGGCCTCGATTCGCGATCAGCTTCCCGTGCTCAAGCGACCGCATATGTGGCTGTTAAGCCTGCTCTATCTGGCGACGTTTGGCTCGTTCATCGGCTTTTCCGCCGGCTTTGCCATGCTGGCGAAAACCCAGTTTCCCGCGGTCGATATCCTCAAGCTCGCCTTCTTTGGACCGTTCATCGGCGCGCTGGCGCGCTCGTTCGGCGGGATCATCTCCGACCGTCTCGGCGGCGTGCGGGTGACGCTGGTTAACTTCGTCCTGATGGCGCTGTTTACCGGCCTGCTGTTTCTGACCCTGCCAGGCAGCGGCTCCGGCAGCTTTCTCGCTTTCTACGTGGTGTTTATGGGGCTCTTTTTAACCGCCGGTCTGGGAAGCGGCTCCACCTTCCAGATGATCGCCGTCATCTTCCGCCAGCTCACCATCGACAGCGTAAAACAGCGCGGCGGCAGCGATGAAGAAGCGCAGCACGAGGCGGTGACCGATACCGCTGCCGCGCTGGGCTTTATCTCGGCGATCGGCGCCATCGGCGGCTTCTTTATTCCGAAAGCCTTCGGCACCTCGCTGGCGATGACCGGCTCACCGGTTGGCGCGATGAAAGTCTTTTTTGTCTTCTATGTGGTTTGCGTGCTGGTGACCTGGCTGGTCTACGGCCGCCGTAAACCCGCTTAACCATAACGATTTATCTGCCGGATAGCGGCTTACGCCTTATCCGGCCTTACGAGTTCGTTCGCTCATCCGGCCGGGTGGCACGATGCCGGACATCATCGGAGCAGGAGAAATGTCATGAGTAAACTTCTGGATCGCTTTCGCTACTTTAAGCAGAAGGGCGAGACTTTTGCCAACGGCCACGGCCAGGTCTACAACAACAACCGTGACTGGGAAGATAGCTACCGTCAACGCTGGCAGTTCGACAAAATTGTCCGCTCCACGCACGGTGTGAACTGCACCGGCTCCTGCAGCTGGAAAATTTACGTCAAAAACGGCCTCGTTACCTGGGAAACCCAGCAGACCGATTATCCGCGCACCCGGCCGGATCTGCCAAATCACGAACCGCGCGGCTGCCCGCGCGGCGCCAGCTACTCCTGGTATCTCTACAGCGCCAACCGCCTGAAGTACCCCCTGGCGCGTAAACGACTGATTGAGCTGTGGCGCGAAGCCCTGGCGCAGCATCCCGACCCGGTGCTGGCATGGGATAGCATCATGCAGGATCCGGCAAAAACCCGCAGCTATAAAGCGGCGCGCGGCAAAGGCGGTTTTGTCCGCTCCAGCTGGAAAGAGCTGAACCAGCTCATCGCCGCCGCCAACGTCTGGACCATCAAACACTATGGCCCGGACCGCGTCGCCGGCTTCTCGCCGATCCCGGCGATGTCGATGGTCTCCTACGCCGCGGGCACTCGCTATTTATCGTTGATTGGCGGCACCTGCCTGAGCTTTTATGACTGGTACTGCGATCTGCCCCCCGCCTCGCCGATGACCTGGGGCGAACAGACCGACGTGCCGGAATCCGCCGACTGGTACAACTCCAGCTACATTATTGCCTGGGGCTCCAACGTGCCGCAGACCCGAACCCCGGACGCCCACTTCTTTACCGAAGTGCGCTACAAGGGCACCAAAACTATCGCCATCACGCCGGACTATTCGGAAGTCGCTAAGCTCTGCGACCAGTGGCTGGCGCCGAAGCAAGGCACCGACAGCGCGCTGGCGATGGCCATGGGCCATGTGATCCTCAAAGCCTTCCACCTCGATAAACCGAGCGATTACTTTCTCAACTACTGCCGGACCTACACCGACATGCCGATGCTGGTGATACTCGAGCCGCGCGACGACGGCAGCTATACGCCGGGCCGTATGCTGCGTGCTTCCGACCTGCTTGACGGTCTCGGAGAAAGTAATAACCCGGAATGGAAAACCGTGGCCTATAACAGCGACGGGGAACTGGTGGCGCCGAACGGCTCCATCGGCTTTCGCTGGGGCGAAAAAGGCAAATGGAATCTCGAACAACGGGCAGACGGCAAAGATGTCGAGCTTAAGCTGTCGCTGCTGGATATTCGCGACAGCGTGGTGTCGGTGGGCTTCCCCTACTTTGGCGGCAACGAAAACCCGCATTTTCGCAGCGTAGCGCAGTCACCGGTGACCCTTCACCCGCTACCGGCTAAACAGCTGACGCTGGCCAGTGGCGAAAACGGCCTGGTGGTCAGCGTCTATGACCTGATTCTGGCCAACTACGGTCTGGATCGAGGGCTTGACGATGTCAATGCGGCGAAGGATTTCGCCGAGGTCAAAGCCTATACCCCGGCATGGGCGGAGCAGATCACCGGCGTACCGCGTCAACATATCGAACAAATCGCCCGCGAGTTTGCCGATACGGCGCATAAGACCCACGGCCGCTCAATGATTATCCTCGGCGCCGGGGTGAACCACTGGTACCACATGGATATGAACTACCGCGGGATGATTAATCTGCTGGTATTCTGCGGCTGCGTCGGCCAGAGCGGCGGCGGCTGGTCGCACTATGTCGGTCAGGAGAAACTGCGCCCGCAGACCGGCTGGCTGCCGCTGGCGTTCGCCCTGGACTGGAGTCGTCCGCCGCGGCAGATGAACAGTACCTCTTATTTCTACAACCACGCCAGCCAGTGGCGCTACGAAAAACTGACCGCGCAGGAGCTGCTGTCGCCGCTGGCCGACGCCAGCAAATTTAGCGGCAGCCTTATCGACTTCAACGTCCGTGCGGAACGGATGGGCTGGTTACCTTCTGCGCCCCAGCTCAACGTCAACCCGCTGACCATTAAGCAGCAGGCCGAGGCCGCCGGGCTCTCCCCCGCTGAGTTCACCGTCCAGTCGTTAAAATCAGGCGATATTCGCTTTGCCGCCGAGCAGCCGGATAGCGGCAAAAACCATCCGCGCAACCTGTTTATCTGGCGCTCAAACCTGCTGGGATCGTCCGGTAAGGGGCATGAGTACATGTTGAAATACCTGCTCGGGACCGACAGCGGTATTCAGGGTGATGAACTGGGCGCCAGCGATGAGGTAAAACCTGAGGAAGTCGAGTGGCAGACCGCGGCGATTGAGGGAAAACTCGACCTGCTGGTGACGCTGGATTTCCGCATGTCCAGTACCTGTCTCTTCTCCGATATTGTCCTGCCGACCGCCACCTGGTATGAAAAAGACGATATGAACACCTCGGACATGCACCCGTTTATCCACCCGCTCTCCGCCGCCGTCGACCCGGCCTGGGAGGCGAAAAGCGACTGGGAGATCTACAAGGATATCGCTAAATCCTTCTCGCAGGTCTGCGTCGGCCATCTTGGCAAAGAGACCGATGTGGTGCTGGTCCCACTGCAGCATGATTCCCCCGGCGAACTGTCGCAGCCGTTCGAGGTGCTTGACTGGCGCAAAGGCGAATGCGATCTCATTCCAGGCAAAACCGCACCGTCCATTGCCCTGGTGGAACGCGACTACCCGGCCACCTGGGACCGCTTCACCTCTCTCGGCCCGCTGCTCGATAAGCTTGGCAACGGCGGGAAAGGCATTGCGTGGAATACGCAAAGCGAAGTCGATTTCCTCGGCAAGCTTAACTACGTCAAGCCCGACGGTCCGGCCAAAGGCCGGCCGCGGATCGACAGCGCCATTGACGCCTCCGAAGTTATTCTTAGCCTCGCCCCGGAAACCAACGGCCAGGTGGCGGTGAAAGCCTGGCAGGCGCTGGGAGAGTTTACCGGCCGCGATCATACCCATCTGGCGCTCAATAAAGAGGATGAGAAGATCCGCTTTCGCGATATTCAGGCGCAGCCGCGCAAAATTATCTCCAGCCCGACGTGGTCCGGACTGGAAAGCGAGCACGTCTCCTACAATGCCGGTTATACCAACGTGCATGAGCTGATCCCATGGCGCACCCTCTCCGGCCGCCAGCAGTTGTATCAGGACCATCCGTGGATGCGCGCCTTCGGCGAAAGCCTGGTAGCCTATCGCCCGCCCATTGATACCCGCAGCGTCAGCCAGATGAAGGCCGTGCCGCCAAACGGCTTTCCGGAAAAAGCGCTGAATTTCCTGACGCCGCACCAGAAGTGGGGGATCCACTCAACCTATAGCGAAAACCTGCTGATGCTGACGCTGTCGCGCGGCGGGCCGATCGTCTGGCTTAGCGAAACCGACGCGAAAGAGCTGGGCATTGAAGATAACGACTGGATTGAAGCGTTCAACGCCAACGGGGCTCTCACCGCGCGGGCGGTGGTGAGCCAGCGGGTGCCGCCGGGGATGACCATGATGTACCACGCTCAGGAACGGATTATGAATATCCCGGGTTCGGAAGTGACCGGTCGTCGCGGCGGCATTCATAACTCGGTAACCCGCGTCTGTCCGAAGCCAACGCACATGATTGGCGGCTACGCCCAGCTGGCCTATGGCTTTAACTATTACGGCACCGTCGGATCGAACCGCGACGAGTTCATCATGATCCGCAAAATGAAGAAGATTGCCTGGCTGGATGACGAAGGTCGCGATCAGGTACAGGAGGCGAAAAAATGAAAATCCGTTCTCAGGTTGGAATGGTGCTGAATCTGGACAAATGCATCGGCTGTCACACCTGCTCGGTCACCTGTAAAAACGTCTGGAGCAGCCGCGAAGGCATGGAGTACGCGTGGTTCAATAACGTGGAGACCAAACCGGGCATTGGCTACCCCAAAAACTGGGAGGACCAGGATCAGTGGCAAGGCGGCTGGATCCGCGGCATTAGCGGTAAGCTGACGCCCCGCCTCGGCAATCGGGTCAGCGTGTTATCGAAGATTTTCGCCAACCCGGTGCTGCCGGCGATCGACGATTACTACGAACCCTTTACCTACGACTACCAGCACCTGCACAACGCGCCGGAGGGCAAATATCTGCCGACCGCCCGCCCGCGCTCGCTGATCAGCGGCGAGCGTATGGATAAGATTAACTGGGGCCCGAACTGGGAGGAGCTGCTCGGCGGCGAATTCGAGAAACGCGCCCGCGACCGTAACTTCGAAGCCATGCAAAAAGAGATGTACGGCCAGTTCGAAAATACCTTCATGATGTATCTCCCGCGCCTGTGCGAGCACTGCCTCAACCCGAGCTGCGTGGCCACCTGCCCGAGCGGCGCCATCTACAAGCGTGAGGAAGATGGCATCGTACTGATCGATCAGGATAAATGCCGCGGCTGGCGGATGTGCATCAGCGGCTGCCCGTACAAAAAAATCTACTTTAACTGGAAGAGCGGTAAGTCGGAAAAATGTATCTTCTGCTATCCGCGCATTGAGTCCGGGCAGCCAACGGTCTGCTCAGAAACCTGCGTCGGGCGCATCCGCTATCTTGGCGTACTGCTGTATGACGCCGACCGTATTGAAGAGGCGGCTAGTACCGAACATGAAACCGACCTCTATGAGCGCCAGTGCGAGGTGTTCCTTAATCCAAACGATCCGGCGGTCATCGAGGAAGCGCTAAAGCAAGGGATCCCGCACAACGTCATTGAGGCGGCGCAGAAGTCGCCGGTCTATAAGCTGGCGATGGACTGGAACCTGGCCCTGCCGCTGCATCCGGAGTATCGCACCCTGCCGATGGTCTGGTACGTGCCGCCCCTGTCGCCGATCCAGTCGGTTGCCGACGCCGGCGGCTTACCGAGCAACGGCAACATCCTGCCGGCGGTTGAGAGTCTGCGCATCCCGGTGCAATACCTGGCGAATCTGCTGAGCGCCGGCGATACCGGACCGGTCTTGCGCGCGCTGAAACGGATGATGGCGATGCGCCACTACAAGCGCTCGCAAACCGTCGAGGGCGTCACCGATACCCGGGCCATTGAAGAGGTGGGCCTCAGCGTTGAGCAGGTCGAAGAGATGTATCGCTATCTGGCGATCGCCAACTACGAAGACCGCTTCGTGATCCCCACCAGCCATCGCGAACTGGCGGAGGATGCCTTTCCGGAACGTAACGGCTGCGGCTTTACCTTCGGCGATGGCTGCCACGGGTCAGATACGAAATTCAACCTGTTTAACAGCCGGCGGATCGACGCCATCGACGTCAGCGGCGTGCGTAAGCATGGGGAGGGCGAGTGATGCGGATCCTGAAAGTGATCGGTCTGCTGCTGGAGTACCCCGACGAGTTACTGTGGGAGAACCGCGACGACGCCCTGGCGCTGATCAGGGCCGATGTCCCTTCCCTGACGCCGTTTGTCGGTGAGCTGTTGACGGCTCCGCTGTTGGATCGCCAGGCCGAATGGTGCGAGGTGTTCGAGCGCGGGCGCGCCACCTCGCTGCTGCTGTTTGAACATGTGCATGCCGAATCCCGCGACCGCGGCCAGGCGATGGTCGACCTGATGAATCAGTATCAGCAGGCGGGTCTGCAGATCGATTGTCGCGAGTTGCCCGACCATCTGCCGCTGTATCTGGAGTATCTCAGTATTCTACCTCCCGCGGAGGCTCGGGAGGGGCTGCAGAATATCGCGCCGATTCTGGCACTGATCGGCGGCCGTCTTAAGCAGCGAGCCTGCCCGTACTACCAGCTGTTTGACGCCCTGCTGGCGCTGGCTAAAAGCCCGCTCACCAGTGACAGTGTCACAAAACAGGTGGCGGGAGAAAAGCGCGACGATACCCGTCAGGCGCTGGACGCCGTGTGGGAAGAAGAGCAGGTGAAGTTTATCGAAGATAATGCGACCGCTTGCGATAGCTCGTCGATGCAAGCTTATCAACGACGCTTTAGTCAGGATGTGGCGCCGCAGTACGTTGACATCCGCGCCGGAGGCCCGAAATGATCCAGTATCTGAACGTCTTCTTTTACGATATCTACCCTTACCTGTGCGGCACCGTCTTTCTGGTGGGCAGCTGGCTGCGCTACGATTACGGGCAGTATACCTGGCGCGCCTCATCCAGCCAGATGCTGGATAAGCGCGGGATGGTGCTATGGTCGAACTTATTTCATATCGGCATTCTCGGCATCTTCTTTGGCCATCTCTTTGGCATGCTGACCCCACACTGGGTCTACTCGTGGTTCCTGCCGATGTCCCAGAAGCAGCTGATGGCCATGATCCTTGGCGGCATCTGCGGCGTGCTGACCCTGGTAGGCGGTGTCGGCCTGCTGATGCGCCGCCTGACCAACCCGCGAATTCGCGCCACCTCCACGACCGCGGATATTTTGATCCTGTGCATTCTGCTGATTCAGTGCGCGCTGGGGCTGACAACCATCCCCTTCTCCGCCCAGCATCCGGACGGCAGCGAAATGCTCAAGCTGGTGGACTGGGCGCAGGCGGTGGTCACCTTCCACGGCGGCGCCTCGGCGCATCTGGACGGTGTCACATGGATTTACCGCGTCCACCTGGTGCTCGGAATGACCATCTTTCTGATCTTCCCCTTCACCCGCCTGGTTCACGTCTGGAGCGCGCCGGTGGAGTATTTCACCCGGCGTTACCAGGTGGTACGCTCCCGGCGCTGAGCGCTGGCGGCGTTTACCATTCATCCTTACCGGTAGCCCGGACGAGGCCTTCGCGCCAAGTTCGGGTATTTATCGTACCTGGCTCCAGGCTTTATGCCGGGTGGCGGCTGTCGCCTTACCCGGCCTACAGGGGCCTCTCACAGGCTCAAACCTCGCAGGCCCGCGCAGGCGCAGCGCCGCCGGGTAAGATATCAGGCACGGTACCTGTAATTTCGCCGGGTGGCGGCTGTCGCCTTACCCGGTCTACAGGGTCCTCTCACAGGCTCATACCCCGTAGGCCCGCGCAGGCGCAGCGCCGCCGGGCAAGGTATCAAACACGGTACCTGTAATTTCGCCGGGTGGCGGCTGTCGCCTTGCCCGGCCTACAGGGTCCTCTTACAGGCTCAAACCTCGCAGGCCCGCGCAGGCGCAGCGCCGCCGGGTAAGATATCAGGCACGGTACCTGTAATTTCGCCGGGTGGCGGCTACGCCTTGCCCGGCCTACAGGGGCCTCTTACAGGCTCAAACCTCTCAGGCCCGCGCAGGCGCAGCGCCGCCGGGCAAGATATCAGGCACGGTACCTGTAATTTCGCCGGGTGGCGGCTACGCCTTATCCGGCCTACAGGGTCCTCTCACAGGCTCATACCCCGTAGGCCCGCGCAAGCGCAGCGCCGCCGGGCAAGATATCAGGCACGGTACCTGTAATTTCGCCGGGTGGCGGCTGTCGCCTTACCCGGCCTACAGGGCCCTCTCACAGGCTCATACCCCGTAGGCCCGCGCAAGCGCAGCGCCGCCGGGCATGAGGAGATTTACTTCCCGGCTTCCGGATGGGTATCGAACGCCGCCATCACCGCCGCCAGCGCCGCTTCGCTGAAGCCATGTTTAGGATCGTCCACCCCCAGGCCGAAACGGGTCTGCAGCCCTTCATACAGCGCGGAGACATCGGCAAAATCGACCTTCTCCACCACATGGTTATTCTCCCAGTGGGTAAAGTGGAAGTTGGTGAGGGTCATTTTGCCGCCGTCCGGGAGATGACGACACATCAGCAGATGGTGACGGAAGTGGGACTGCGGCCAGTGCGCCGACCAGAAGTTGCCCATCACATAATCAGACGCATACTGGCGGCCTAAATCGAAATGGTACATCGACTGCCAGTGTTCGTGATGGTTGAACTGCAGCGTCCACTCATCCCCTTCATGCACCAGACGATAGCTGCCGTGCGGCGTTTGCTGTGGGATATCGGCCAGCAGTTTGATCGGCGCGGTCAGCGTCTGGCCGCCGAAGCCGACGTCGGCGATCCAGCGCTCCCCCGCCACCTCCACCAGCAACAGACGGTGAGTACGCGGCGGCATCTGCGGCGGGTTGGCCAGCACCACGCGGCCCAGCAGGCTGCGGACGTTAAAGCCTATCTCGCGCAGCGCGCGCTCCAGCAGGCCATTCTGTTCAAAACAATACCCCCCGCGGCGGGCGGCGATCAGCTTCTCTTCCAGCGCCCCATCGTCAAGGTGGATTTCACGCGGCAGCAGGACGTCGAGGTTTTCAAAGGGGATGGCGCTGTTATGCTGCAGATGCAGTTCCCGCAGGGTATCAATGGAAACATCAGGCTCACCCGTCCAGCTCAGACGGGAAAAATAGGCGCGTAAAAAGGGACTCATCAGGGCCTCCAGCTGTAGGTGTCCGACATTTATAGCCTATTTTTCCGCGCCGACCGTCTTTTTTGTGCGCTTAGCGTTAACCGCGCGTGCGGCGCTGCATCAGCGCCAGCGCCGTCAGCATCAGGACCAGACCGGTCAACAACGTCAGGCTGGCCATCGCCATGCCCTGACCGACGGAACCCTGTTCGAACTGGCGCCAGATAAACACCGCCACGGTTTGCGTACCGGCCGGAGAGAGCAGCAGCGAGGTCACCAGCTCCCGGGAGGCCACCGCGAACACCATCAGCATCGCCGCCAGCAGCGCCGGAAAGACCAGCGGCAGGACAATCAACCGCAGCGCCTGCAGTGGCGACGCCCCGTGCACCCTGGCGGCGGGCTCAAGGTTCGGGCCCAGCTGGCGCAGCGCGCTGCCGACATAGCGCACCGGCCAGGGCAACAGCAGGCAGCAATAGGAGAGCAGCAGCATCCACAGCGTGTTATAGGGCGAGCGCGGCCAGAAGGGCTGATTCCACAGCAGGATCAAACCGACCCCCACCACCACGCCCGGCAGCGCCGCCGGCATCAGCGACAGCGCGTCCACCATCCCGCGCCCTTTAATCTTCTGCACCATCACCAGCCAGGCGGCCAGCAGGCCCAGCGCGCCGACGATTAGCGCCGAACCCAGGGCCAGCGACAGGCTGGTGCCGAGGGCCGAAAGGGCATCTCCCTGCTGGTCAAACAGCGCCGCGAAATGACGCAGCGTGACATTCTCAACACTCACACCACCGGAGAGCGTGCCCATCACGCTGGTGAGCATCATCGAGACGGCGGGGACGCCGACCGCCAGGCCGCCGACGGCCGCCATCGCCAGCACGGCGGGCAGCGTCATCCAGCCCAGCGATGCCCCGTGGTTCTCCCCCGGCTTACCGGTGACGCTGGTGACCTCTTTCTCCCCCACCAGCCGCCTTTGCAGCCACCAGGCGAACAACGCCACCGCCATCAGCAGCAGCGACAATAGCGCGGCGCCAGGGAGATCCACCGGCCAGTCGGCCAGCTTTTTCTCAATACCGACCGTCAGCATCACCACTCCCGCCCGGCTGCCCAGCGCCGCCGGTACGCCAAACTCCTCGATGGCGAGGGTAAACGCCAGCAGCATCCCCGCCGCCAGCGCCGGAGAGAGCATCGGTAGCGTCACGTGCCAGAAGGCGCGCCAGGCGCTGGCGCCATGGACGCGGGCGACCACCGCCAGCCGGGTCCCGCTCGCCAGCAGGCTGCGGGAGACGGCAAAGTAGACCACCGGAAATATGTTAAAGGTCATCACCAGCACGATCCCGCTGCGGCTGAACAGCAGATCGTTCAGCTGCCAGCCGGTCAGCTGCTGCAGATAGCCCTGGCTTTGCAGGGCCAGCATCCAGGAGAGCGCCGAGATATAGGGCGGCGTAAGAAAGGGGATCAAAAACAGGAGATCCCACAGCCGGGGCAGCGGCAGCGAAAACATACCGCGCAGGATGCCGAGCGGCAGGCCAATCATTACGCTGACCAGCGCCACGCCGGCGGCGATCCACAGCGTACCGCCGAGCATCGCCGGCAGCTGAGGATCGGCCAGCAGCGCCGGGATGCCGCCAAAGGCGTCCCCGAGCGAACCGGCGCTAAAATGGGGAAAAATCGCCTGCAGCAGAATAAACACTAACGGTAACGCGACCAGCATCACCAGGGCGGCAAGGGTCGCGCCGGAAAGGAATGTTTGTTTCACAACCGGTTCCTGAAGCTGAGGGTCCTCCGGCGGCCAGCGCCGGAGAAACGGGATCAATTACTGCGCGTACAGCTGACTGAAGCGGGCGAGCACGGCGCCCCGCTCGCTGCTGCCCTCGCTGGTGGTGGGTAGCACCTTCAGCGCGTCCAGTAGCGGACGTTTAGCCGCCACGTCGCGGCGGGCGGGCATCAGCCAGGCGTCGGCGACCTTCGCCTGACCTTCCGGCGACAGCACGTAATCGATAAAGGCTTTGGCCTCGCCGGGATGCTGGCTGGTTTTGAGGATCATCATCGGGCGCGGGGCAATCACCGTTCCGCTGGCCGGGAAGATCACCTTCAGCGACTCGCCCTGCTGAATATTGCCGTAGGAGACATAATCCACCGCGCCAAACACCGCCGCTTTCGCCCCTTGCATCACCGGCGTCACCGCCTGGGCGTTGGGTCCGCTGACTACCATGCCGTTCTTTTTCAGATCGTCAAACAGTTGCCAGGCCTGGTCGCCCATGCTGTTTTGCAGCCCGATCAGCAAATCCAGCGACGCGCCGGAGAGCGCCGGGTCGGGGGTTGTCACCTTGTCTTTAAACGCCGGCTGGGTGAGATCCCGCCACTCTTTCGGTTCCGGGGTGCCGCTTTTACTGTTCCAGACAATACCCAGGGCGGAGACGCCCTGGGCGATATAGTCCGCCGATTTCAGGTTCGCCGGTACCTGGTCGGCGTTGGCGCTCGCAAAAGGCAACAACCAGCCCCGCTGGTGCAGATCTTCGGCGGTATCCCACGAGGCGGAGATCAGCACATCCGCCTGCGGGTTGGCCTGCTCGGCCTCCAGTCGGGCCATCACTTTGCCGGTGGTGGCCTGAAAAACGGTCACCTTCACCCCGGTCTGTTGTTCAAAACCGCTGGCCAGGCTTTTCGCCAGCGAGCCGGGTCCGGCGGTGTAAACGGTCAGCGCATGGGCGCTGGAGAGCATCATGGCGGAGAGAGCCATCGCGAGTACCACTCCTTTCTTAACGGTCATAACGGTGTTCATGCAACTTCCCCTGAGGTTGGCGTAACGGCGCGGACAGCGGCCACGCGGCCCGCGGATAAATAGACAATCTGGTCGGCTAACAGCTCGGCTTCACGTCGGTCATGGGTGACATACAGGGCGGTGATGCCGAGCTGTCGCAACAGGCGGCTCATTTCGCCGCACAGCGATTCGCGCAGTTCGCTGTCCAGGTTGGAGAGCGGTTCATCAAACAGCAGCACCCGCGGCGCGGCGACGATCGCCCGCGCCAGCGCCACCCGCTGCTGCTGACCGCCGGAGAGGCCTGAAGGCTTACGTTCGGCAAAGCCATTGAGGCCTACCCGCGCCAGCGCCTCGCTGACCCGGCGCTCACGTTCGCTGCGGGAGACGCCGCGCATGCGCAGCGGAAAGGCGACGTTCTGCGCCACGCTCATATGCGGCCAGAGGGCATAATCCTGAAAAACCATGCCGATATCGCGCTGCTCCGGGGGCAATCCCCATCCTGCGCGGGCGACCAGCCTGTCGCCAAAGCGGATTTCGCCGCTGGCCGGCACGCTCAGCCCGGCCAGCAGACGCAGCAGCGTGCTTTTGCCGCAGCCGGAAGGGCCCAGTAGCGCCACGATGCGGCCGGGTTCGATATGCAACGTGAAGCGGTCAAGAATAGGGGTCTCTGCGAAGGCGAAAGAGACCTCCTGCAGGGTGATAGGGGTCAGCGTGCGCATCATCGCCCTCCCTTTCGGGACAGCGAGACCAGCCCGGCGGCCGACATCCGACGGGGCACGCTCACCTGGGATAGCATCAGGGGAGCCAACATATTGTGATCCTCTTTGGGACTTAGTGCTGGCGACTATAGTCAGACGAGATGACGTATTGATTACATTTTCATTGCGGCTTAACGTGTTACCTGCCAACCGACCCATTATTCAAGGAACGCCTATGAGCCGCTTTCGCCACGTTGAACTGCAGTACGCCAGCCGCCTGCTCAACCACGGCCCAACCATTTTGATCACCAGCTACGATGCCCCGTCCGACCGGCGCAACGTTATGGCCGCCGCCTGGTCAATGCCGGTGGAATTCGCCCCGCCGCGGGTGGCTATCGTGGTGGATAAAAGCACCTGGACGCGGGAGATCATCGAGCGCAATGGCACCTTCGGCATTGTGGTTCCCGGCGTCGCAGCCGCCAGCTGGACCTACGCCGTCGGCAGCGTCAGCGGCCGCGATGAGGACAAATTCAATGCCTGGGGGATCCCGGTAGTAACCGGTCCGGAGCTGGGGCTGCCGCTGATCGAGGAGAAATGTCTGGCATGGATGGAGTGCCGGTTGCTGCCGGCGACGGCGGCCCAGACCCAGTACGACACCCTGTTCGGGGAGGTGGTCTCTGCCGCCGCCGATGAGCGCGCGTTCGTCACCGGACGCTGGCAATTCGACGACGATAAGCTCAATACCCTGCATCATCTGGGCACCGGCAATTTTGTCGCCAGCGGCCGTCATGTGCGGGCAAACTCCCTCGACGAATAAGCGTGACTTGCCGCGGGCGGCCGGTTTTTCCCCTGCCCGGCCTGCGGCCCCCTTTTAACCCGGTGGGCGGCGGCGATCGGCGCTGGGGGTCAGGCCAAACACTTTTTTATACAGGGTGGTAAAGTGGTTGCTGTTGGCGAAGCCGCACAGATAAGCCACTTCGGTAATGGTCATCTCCGTTTCGCGTAATTTGACCCGCGCGGAGACCAGCCGCAGACGTTTCAGATAATTATCCGGGGTTAATCCGGTGGCCTCTTTAATATGGCGAAACGCGGTGCGGGTGGTGAGATGAAATTGCTCCGCCAGCTGCTGCCAGTTATGTTCTTCGAAACAGTGCTCCTGAAGCCAGGTGAGTAATTTATGCAGTTTATAGCGAGTGCTGCTATATTCGGCTTCCGACTCGGCTGTGAGAATGGTGGTCACCAGCTGGAAAAAGAGAGACTCCCGTAGCGGGGTATTATCCGCCGCCCTCAGCGCCGGGGAAAATATCTTTTCCACCAGTTCCCGGCAATAGCTGCGAGTCTCCGGCGCCAGCCAGCCATAGCAGGCGGCGCGCTGCGCGGATAATTGCTGCAGCAATCCCTCCATCTGCTGTAAATAGCCAAAGGCCACCGCCGGATTAATTAAGACATTAATCAGCTTCAGCGTCCCCAGCTCATCATAATAATGCACATCGCCAGGCTGGACGTAAAATACGTCTCCCTGTTGGATATACAGCGGGCGACCATTAATAACGTGTAACCCATGCCCCTCCTCGACGATCACCAGTTCGGCAAATTCATGGCCATGCTCCTGGCTATTATCCTCCGGGTCACTGGCGTACATGCCGAGCTTATCCTGGGGATGGGTGAAATAATACTCAACGGTCAGTGTCATCATTACAGCAAATCCTGAACAACCTATGGCGCAGGAGCACGATAATCTATTCCGGCCCTCGGCACGCGCCCGATGTGCGGATTTGTGATCGCCAGCGCCCCCACCTCATTATTCCTGCCATTTTCACTGACGGTTTGGCATTGCCAGAGTGGTAGCCGCGCCGGACGACGGCCTATGCTGCGCCTAACCTAACGGAGAGGACGCAGTATGTCACAAGCAATTCAATACAATTCCAGCGTGGCGATGATCCGTCATCCACGCTTTTTACAGCGTGCGGCCGACCTGACGCCCGCGCTGCAACGCCTGCGCCAGACGCCGCAGGCCATCGTCGAGGCCGTCGCTGAACCAGGAGCGCTGAACGGCTGGCGGGGGAATACCGTCTGCACGCCGGAGCAGTTTTATCAGCAACCGCTCAACGTCGGCGACAGCATCATTATTGATTTTGGCAGCCATTTTGTTGGCTACCTGCAGTTCAGCTGCCGCAGCGTCGGCAGCCCGCCCGATGCCCCGGCCCATCTGCACTTCACCTTCGGCGAGACGCTGAGCGAAGTCTGTGAGCCGTTCAGCGAATACCAGGGATGGCTGAGCAGCAGCTGGTTGCAGCAGCAGGATCTGTGGCTTGACGTCCTGCCCGCCCGGGTCGCTCTGCCACGTCGCTATTGCCTGCGCTACCTGAAGGTGGAGGTCAAAGCGCTGTCGCGCAAGTTTCGTCTGCAGTTCGATGAGATCGCTCTGGAAACCGTCACCTCTGCCGGCAGCCCGCACCCGGCGGTCATCGCCGATCCGCAGTTGAAAGCCATTGATGACGTTGCCGTTCGTACCCTGAAAAACTGCATGCAGGAGGTGTTTGAAGATGGGCCGAAACGCGACCGTCGGCTGTGGCTGGGCGACCTGCGCCTGCAGGCGCAGGTGAATGACGTGACCTTCGGCCACCACGATCTGGTCCGCCGCTGCCTGTATCTCTTTGCCGGCCATACCCGGGAAGATGGCATGGTTTCCGCCAATGTCTTTGTTCAGCCAGAGGTACGCGCCGATGACACCTTTCTGTTTGATTACTCATTGTTTTTTGTCGACGTGCTTTATAACTACCTGCAAAGCACCGGCGACACGGAAACCGTCGGTGAGCTGTGGCCCACGGCGCGGCGGCAAATCGAGCTGGCGCTGACCCGCTGCGATTCGCAGGGGCTGGTGCGCGACAGCGATGACTGGTGGGTATTTATCGACTGGCAGGCGGAGCTGAATAAACAGGCCTCGGCGCAGGGGGTGCTCATCTACTGTCTGCAGCGCGCCCTCTGGCTGGCGCAGCGTTTTGAACCGCAGCGGGTACCCGACTACACTGCCACGCTCTGGCAGCTGAAGGAGGCCGCCCTCCACCACCTGTGGGACAACGATCGGCAGGTGTTTATCAGCGGCGCCGTGCGTCAGGTCTCATGGGCGTCGCAGATCTGGCTGGTGCTGGCGGAAGTTGGCACCGCCGGGCAGCGTCAGGCGCTGATGCGCCGCCTGCAGCAGCAGCCGCCCGCCATTGCCATGAACACCCCGTACCTGCGTCATCATCACATTGTTGCCCTGCTACAGTCCGGCCTGCGCGAGGAGGCGGTGGCGGAGATCAAAGCCTACTGGGGGGCGATGGTCGCCTACGGCGCCGACACCTTCTGGGAAATTTTCGACCCCCAACATCCTGACTTTTCCCCGTATGGCAGTAAGCTTATCAACAGTTACTGCCATGCGTGGAGCTGTACCCCGGCCTGGTTTATTCGCCAGTACGGACTTTAACAACAACGATAAGCGAGTGATTTATGGCAGAAACAACGTTTACCCTGTGGCGGCAGCGCCTTGGCTATGGCATTGCCGATCTCTCCTGCAACCTTGTGTGGCAGATGATCTCTCTGTATCTGATGTTCTTTTACACCGACGTCATGGGTCTCCCGGCCTATTATGTCGGCCTGATGTTCCTGGTCACCCGGCTGGTAGACGGCGTGGCCGACGTGCTGATGGGGCTGGTGATCGACAATACCACCACCCGCTGGGGGCGCTGCCGCCCCTGGCTGCTGATCGGCGCCCTGCCTTTTGGCCTGCTGTGTATTCTGGCCTTTTATGTGCCGGATTTCGGCACCACCGGCAAACTGCTGTACGCCTTTGTCACCTATCTGTGTCTGTCGTTCCTCTACACCCTGGTGAATATTCCGTTCTGCGCCATGCTGCCGTTTTTAACCAGTGATTCCGCAGAACGCACCACGCTGTCGGCGGTGCGCATTTTGCTGGGCTCCCTTGGCGCCACCATCGTCGCCGTGGCTACGCTGCCGCTGGTCGGCATGCTAGGCAAAGGCAACCAGCAGCAGGGATTCCTCTATACCGCGGTGATTTTTGGCGTACTGGCGGCCTTTTTCCTGCTGGTGAGCTTTCGCAACGTCGAAGAAAAGATCACCCTTACCGGGGAGCGCATGACCCTGAAACGCGCCTGGATTAGTCTGCGCGCCAATCGTCCGTGGTGGGTCTTCGCCAGCAATATCTTTCTGATGTGGGGTGCCTTTTTCTTTCAGACCGGGGCCCTGGTGTACTTCTTCCATTATTACGTCGGGAATACCGAGCTGACGGCGGTTATCGCCGGGATCTCCACCTTCGTTCCCCTGCTCGGCACCCTCACCGTCCCGCTGCTGGCCCGACGCATGAAAAAACGTCATGTCTATCTGGTGGCCAGCGCGGTCAATTTGCTCGGGATGGGGATTATGATGGTGTCTGGCGCCCACGTTCTGGGACTGATCGTCGGGGCCGTGATCCTCTCCCTCGGCGCCGGCCAACGCACGGCTATCTATTTCTCGATGCAGGCCGACCCGGTGGATTACGGCGTGTGGAAAACCGGGATTAATACCGCAGGGATCCTGACCTCGATAAACGGTTTTCTCGGCAAGGTGGCGATGGCTGGTGCCGGGGCTATCACCGGCGTGCTGCTCTCCTCCAGCGGCTATATCGCCAACCACACGCAGAGCGACAGCGCCCTGTTGGCCATCAAGGCCTGCTATCTATACATTCCGGCGCTATTGATCCTCGCCTCGATGCTGTGGATGGGCCGCTTCTACCGCCTCGACGATCAGTATGAGCAGATTCGTGCCGACCTTGATGCCGGACGCGGCGCCTCGCCAGCCCCGGCCCCGACCGCCGGAGAATCCCCCGCCATGTAAGGCGCCCCCGCTGATTTAACCTCTGGATAAATTAAGGATTTTTATGCGTATCTCTGTGATTAGCGCAGCGGTTTGCTGCGCCCTTTTTCCGCTCATCAGTGTCAGCGCCGCCGGCTTGAGCGTGGAGCAACGGCTGGCGCAGCTGGAAGCGCGCCTCAATCTCGCTGAACAGCAGGCCAGCGAGGCCAGCCGCCGCGCGCAGCGGGCAGAACAGCAAACTGCCGCCGCCGAGCAGCGCGCCGCGGCGGCGGAGCAGCAGGTGCAGGCGCTCAGCCAGCAGACCACGGCTCGCGAACAAAAACAGCAGGCCACTAATCAGCAACTGAGCGAGCAGCTGGCGAAGCGCGCCCCGGACGATGGGTTTACCTTTAACGCCTACGCCCGTTCCGGGATGTTAGTCAACAGCCATGGTAAAGGCGCCCGCGGCGGGCCGGGCGTCTCCCCGGCCAGTTCGCTCAACGGCGATGCCCATGTCGGTCGTCTCGGTAACGAAAAAGATAATTACGCTGAGCTGAGCTTTGGCAAAAAGCTCACCTTCAACGATGGCTCATGGGCGCGCTTCAAGACCATGCTCGCCGACGGGGCCACCAACCCGGATCCGTGGGTTCAGGATAACGACAGCCACCATCTGAACATTCGTCAGCTGTACGTCGAGATGGGTAACTTTGCCGAATTCACCGGTCCGTTAAAACGCGCCTCAATTTGGGCCGGCAAGCGCTTCGATCGGGATAACTTCGATATCCACTTTACCGATAGCGACATCATGTTCCTCGGCGGTACCGGCGGCGGGATCAATGATGTCGACTGGGGAAGCGGCCTGCGCGGCGACTATTCGGTGTATGCACGTAACTTCGGCGACCTTGGCAGCGATAATTACGCGGATAATGACATCCAGAATCTGCTGTTCACCGCCAACCATTTTTACGGCAACTGGCAACTGATGACCACGGTGATGACCGCCCAGGGCAACGATGACCTGAAAGATAATACCTCGACCACCGGGAGCTATGCCCTGCGCAGCGATAATACCGCCAAAAACGGCTACTACGCGATGCTGGCCCTGCACGACAAACAGCAGTTCTACGGCCTGGCGCCGGGGGTGTCGGAAAGCGCCCTGCAATACGGCGTCGGGCTGGGCGCCGAAGCGCGTCAGCCGGGGAGCGATGGCGATCTGACCGAGAACGCGGCCTCCCTGCGCTTTGCGTCGTATGGCATCCTGCCGTTGGGGAAAAACTGGCAGCTGGCGCCGTCGGTGATAGCCCAGCATAGCGAAGACCGCTATCGCGACGGCGACCGCTACGACTGGGCGACGTTTAACCTGCGGGTATCACAGGGGATCTCCGCTCACTTCGCCCTGCTGTATGAGGCCTCGTGGCAGTATATGGATCTCAATCCGAACGGGCGCAGCTATCGCTATAATGACAACGTTTATCAGTATCAGGCGGTGCGCGGTGATTTCTACAAGCTGACCTTCGCCCCCACCTTTAAAGTGGGTGATGTGCTGGATATCAAGGCGCGGCCGGAAATCCGCTTCTTTGCCACTTGGATGAACTGGGATAAAGCGCTGGATCGCTACGCGATAAATGACGATTTCGGCAGCAAAGGCTTTACCGCCGGCGGGACATGGAACTTCGGCGTGCAGACGGAGATTTGGTTTTAATCAAACGGCCCGTCCGGCTCAAATGCCAGGACGGGTTGATTTAAATACACGCTGTTACTTTGTCACTATGCCAGTGCTGTATGAAGTAATATAAACTCATAAAATAAAAACCATAACAGGCTAAAAAGATAAGGGTTGTTTTTATAATTCCAACAAGTGACTTTCGTTTTTTCTCAACGATGAGAAGATCGTGAAACCTTTCTTGCTGTTGTTCTGGTGTTAAATTATCAACTATTTTATTTTTTATATCATCGTGAATCTTTTTAAACGTTCGCTTTTCACCTGGAAAGCTACCGTGTAGAAGAAACAAAAAAAATAAAGAAAAGCATAACGAATGCTAATATCCGAATACTGGGCTCAGTTACCCCCCAGCATCCAAGGGTAGCAATAAACAACCAGATACCATGAGTGTTTGCTCGCGCTCTAAACCTATCAATATGAGCGCTGTATTTCTTGATTTCTTACAAAATAGAATCGTTGGTTTCCATACGGAATGCACTCCTTTTTAAAGGCCCCGGTTACGAAAGAGGGCAAACTCTGCCATTTTCCTTGCGAAGAATAACCTTTCAAACAACCTTCAACAAGTTGATAATCAATGGATTACCCTGAAGCAATAAAAGCAGTTTTCTGGCTGCACCGGTTGGGTGACGTCGTTTCGTTTCCCAGCTTTTAACCAACTCGTAGCTAACGCCAACGGCCGCTGCAAAGTCCTGCTGTTTTAAACCTGTGGCTTAACGTATCGCTTTCACGTCAATTTCGCTGAAGGTATGAACGTGCTGCTCCATCGGCATTTGTTCACCTTTCTCGATCCTGACCATTTCTTCTGCACTCGCCAGCAGATCGGCAAACAATTCGTCTTTCATACCCACCTCGGTTGGCTCTCTGGCGCTTAGGATAGATGAACATGCTGTTTCTCTCAGTGCGTCGCCGGAGAAGCCCCTCCCCGGGGGCGGCGCAAAGCGCCTTGCCCGGGCTACGGAACTGCAGACCGCTGAGAACGCGTAGCCCGGACAAATGCGCAGCATCGCCTCCGGGTGTCAGGTTACATGCTATAACCCGGCTTCTTAATCAACTGCGCCATCTGCGGGACGATCTCACTGTCCCACACCGCCTGCCACGCGTCCGGCTCAACCTGAGTGAGTGCGACGCTGACCGCGCCCTCTTTACTGTTCAGATGGCGGATCAGCACCTCGGTAATGTCGGCGGCCAGCGCGGTTTTTTGTTCATCAGTCAGTTCACGGGGAAAGCATTTAATATCAACATGCGGCATAGCAAAGACTCCTTGTGATCAGAGCCATAACGCTACCACAGAATGGCCGTTATGGTTGGCATCGCGTGCGTTAAATCAGCTTGTTACGGCGTAGCGCCGCGGCCAGCTCCGGTCGCTGACAGACCGCCCGGGCGATGGCGGCGAATTTTGGCGCGTGGTCGTCAAACCACGCCTGGCGGGGTCCCCAGCGGTACATCGCCGCGATATAGCAATCCAGCAACGTTACCGACGCGCCCAGCGCCCACGGCCCGGCGGCCAGTTGCTGTTCGAACCAGAGATAGAGATTTTTCCGGTGCTGGCGACAATTCTCCACAAGCTGCTCCGCGGCGGCGGGCGCCCAGCGTTCCGGGTAATCGGCATAGGTAAAGGTAGGATAGACATTGGCCACCAGCCAGACCAGCAGGCGCTGAAACTGCGGACGCTGTGGCGTCCCAGGCGCGGGGGCCAGATCGGGACGCTGGTCGAGGATCATCAGTGCGATGGCGGCGGTTTCGGTCATGATGCTCCCGTCGGCCAGCCTCAGGGTGGGCACCTGGCACAGCGGATTAATCTGCCGCAGACGCTCGCGCGCCGGACCGGGCTGGTCAAAGCCCTCCACGTCAACCACCTCGTAGGGAATATCGGCCAGGGAGAGCATCAGCTCGCTAATCGTCGAGCCCCATCCCGGCACGCCATAAACGGTTATCATGGTCTGCCTCCAGGGTAAAGCCTAAGTGTAGGCAGAAATTTGCCGCTCACCCACCCGGCACACCATGCCACTGGGGGTTAGTAGGTTATCCCCGGCGGGTTGACCACCGACTGCGCCACCGCTTCGCCCTGCTCCCCCCAACGCGCCAGCACCTGCTGATATTCACCGCGGGCAATCGCCCCGTCGAGGGCTGCCTGCAGGGCATAGACCAGGCCGTTGCCTTTTTTGGTGGTTGTCGCCACCCACGCTTTTTTCGGCCCCAGGCCCACCACCCGGGTCTGGCCGTTAAGCGCCGCTTTATAGGCTGCCACCGACTGCGGGCCGAAAAAGATATCCGCCCGCCCGGACTGGATATAGAGATTGCCGGAGGCATCATCGGTCAGGTAGACCGGCTGGGCCTGCGGCCGTCCGGCGGCGCGGTTGTCCTCGTTCCAGCCCAGCAGGATCCGCTCCTGATTGGTGCCGGACCCGACGATCACTTTGCGCCCGGCAAGGTCGGCGGGTCCGTTTACCGCGGCGATATCGCTGGTGGATTTCACCGAGAAGGCCAGGGAGTCCACCCGGTAAGTCGCAAAATCGAACTTCTCTTTGCGCTTCTCGGTTACCGCGATATTGATCAGCGCCACATCGTAGCGGCCGGAGGCGATGCCCAGCGGCCAGTCCTCCCACGCGGTGGGCACCAGCCTGAGCTTCAGGCCAAGGCTTCCGGCCAGCAGGCGGGCTATATCCGGGTCGCTACCGATCCGCGTGCGGTTGTCGCTGGCCAGCAGGGCCAGCGGCGGCGAATTGAGCGCCGAGATCGCCACCGTTAGCGTCCCTGGCTCGACGAAGCGATAGCCCGGCGGAATTTTCGCTATCGCCTGCGGGTCGCGGGTGACCGGCAATGGCTGCTCATTGGCGCGCAGATCCAGCGCCGCGTGAGCGCTCACGGCAAAAGCGCTGAGAACAAGGGTCATTAGCGCTCTGTTCATGACGGCAGCACCCTGGATAAAAACTGCCGGGTACGCGGATGCTGCGGATGGTTGAGAACCTCGTCGCTGCTGCCCTGCTCGACGATCCTGCCGTCGACCATAAACACCACCTGGTCGGCCACCTCGCGGGCAAAGCCAATCTCATGGGTGACCACCACCAGGGTGGTGCCCGATCGCGCCAGCTTTTTGATCACATCCAGCACCTCGCCCACCAGCTCCGGATCCAGCGCCGAGGTGGGCTCATCAAACAGGATCACCCGCGGGTTCAGCGCCAGCGCCCGGGCAATGGCGATACGCTGCTGCTGGCCGCCGGAGAGATGCCGCGACCAGGCGTCGGCTTTATTGCGCAGTCCGACGACGTCCAGTAGCTCATAGGCGCGGGCAATGGCCTCTTTGCGCGTGACCTGCTGGTGGGCGATCGGCGCCTCAATCAGGTTCTCCAGCACCGTCAGGTGCGGAAACAGGTTAAAGTTCTGGAACACGTAGCCGACGTTGATCCGCTGGCGAAGAATTTCCTTTTCTTTCATCTCATACAGCTTGTCGCCTTTGCGGCGATAGCCGATATAGTCGCCGTCAATCTGAATAAATCCCTCATCGACCCGTTCGAGGTGATTTATGGTGCGCAGCAGCGTGGACTTGCCCGAGCCGGAAGGGCCGAGGATCACCGTCACCGTGCCCGGGGGGATCTCCAGCGACACATCGTCCAGCGCCTTGTGGCGGCCATAGTATTTGCTGACCCCGGTGATAGAGATATGGCCATTATGAGAGCTGGGCATGAACGGCCTCCTGGGGCTGTGGTTGACGTGCGGGTTGAGTGGTTCGGCTGCTGCGGGCGCTGTTTACCGCCGAGCGGCGCTCGCTGCGCGCCAGGCCCCGTTCCACCAGATACTGAATGGCGGAGAGGACGCTGGTGATCGCCAGATACCAGGCGGCGCCGACCATCAACAGCGGGATCACCTCCTGGGTACGGTTGTAGATCATCTGGATGGTGTAGAACAGTTCCGGCATCGCCAGGACGTACACCATCGCCGTTCCCTTGGCCAGACTGATGATCTCGTTGAAGCCGGATGGCAGGATGGTGCGCAGCGCCTGCGGCAGAATAATGCGCAGCGTGCGCCGCCAGGCGGGTAGCCCCAGCGCGGCGGCGGCTTCATACTGCCCGTGGTCGACGCCGAGAAAGCCGCCGCGAATAATCTCCGCGGTATAGGCGCTCTGCACCAGGGTCAGGCCCACCACCGCCGTGGAGAATTGCCCCAGCACGTTAATGGTCTGATAGCTGACCCAGGTGACGCCGGTAAACGGGATCCCCAGCGACAGGGTGTCGTAGAGATAGGAAAAGTTATAGAGAATGATCAGCACCACAATCAGCGGCAGCGAGCGAAACAGCCAGATATAGCCCCAGGCGAGACTGCTGAGCAGCCACGATGAGGACAAACGGGCCAGCGCCAGCAGGCCGCCGAAGATCACGCTTAGCACCGTGCCGAGCAGGGTCAGGAGCAGGGTTTGCCCCAGCCCCTCGAGGATCACCGGGTCGAAGAACCAGCGGGCGAAGACGCCCCACTCCCAGCGCGGGTTAAAGGCCACCGACTGGATCACCACCGCCAGCACCAGCAGGGCGACCAGAGCCCCGACCACCCGCAGCGGATAGCGCGCCGGCACCACTTTGATCGTTTCAGATGAATGCATAATGCCTCCTCAGGCGCTGTGGCTGTAGGCGCTCACCGCCAGCGCTTTAGTGAACCGCAGCCGGCCATCGTACGGCGGCTGACTGTACTCTTCCGGGTCTCTCGTGAGGTCAAACTGCGCCTCATACCCCTGGCTGAGATAGAGCTTTACCGCCTCCGGCTGACGGAAACCGGTGGTCAGGTAGATATGGCTGTACCCGGCCAGCACCGCCCGTCGCTCCAGCTCCTGGACCACCTTCGCCGCCAGCCCCTGCTGGCGCAGACGGCGGTGCGTCCAGATACGTTTGATCTCCGCGGTGTGGCGATCCTTCGGCTTATACGCGCCGGTGGCGATAATTTCGCCCTCACGCTCAAGGACAATAAACAGCCCCTGCGGCGGCACATACCACTCACTTAACTCCACTTCCGCATCGCGGGAAAAATAGTCGCCGTAGCGGGCGGCATATTCGGCAAACAGCCCGCTAATAATCGGCTGCAGCTCCGGAGCCTCCGGAGAAATATCGCGGAATGCTTCGCTCATCGCGCCTCCTGTCAGTCGCCCAGTCCGGGCGGATTGATTTCCGATTGCGGAATGCTTTCCACCCCTTCGCCCCAGCGGTTAAGCACTTTGGCGTAGTCCCCGCTGGCGATAGCCCCGTTCAGCGCCGCCTGGACGGCATTCACCAGCCCGCTGTCTTTTTTCAGCGTTACCGCGATGTGCGCCGCTTTTGGCCAGCCGCCATCGACGCTGCCCACCAGTTTGGTTTTGCCGGTCAGCGCCGCCTTCCACGCGCCAATCACGTTGGGGCCGAAGAAGGCGTCGGCTCGTCCGGTCTGCAGGGCCAGCGTCTGGGCGGCATCATCCTTGGTGTAGACCGGGATAAACGGCTTCAGCCCCTTCTTGACGTTCTCCGCGTTCCACGCCAGCAGGATCGCCTCCTGGTTGGTGCCGGAGCCGACAATAATCTTTAGCCCGGCGATATCTTCCGCTTTGTCAATCTTGCTAAGCGGACTGGTGCTTTTGACGTAGAAGCCCAGCGAGTCTTTGCGGTAGGTGGCGAAATCGAACTTCTCTTTCCGCTCTTTGGTGACGGTAATATTGCTGATCGCGGCATCATATTTGCCGGAGGTGACCCCCAGCGGCCAGTCTTCCCATGAAGTGGGAACCACGTTTACTTCCAGCCCGAGGCTCTCCGCCACCAGCCGGGCGATATCCGCCTCGCTGCCGAGCAGGGTTTTGTTGTCATCGGCAAAGACCGTCAGCGGCGGAGAGTTCAGGGCCGCCACCGCGACGGTGAATTTCCCCGGCACCGCCAGATGCAGATCTTGCGGCAACAGGGCAATGGCCTGCGGATTTTTCGCTGTATGAATCGGCGTTTTGTTGGCCTCCAGGCTCACTCCGGTGCCATTGATCTTGACGTCCTGACCCCACGATGAGGCGCTAAATGCCAACGCGACGGCCAGCAAGAGTGTTGTTTTCTGCATAGCGTGATTCTCTTTTATTATTTTTGGAATTGATTAGCGGGTAGCGCCAGACCCAGACTTTCCCGCAGGGTGGTGCCCGGATAGTCGCGACGGAACAGTCCGCGCGCCTGTAACAGCGGAACCACCTCATCCACAAAGCGCGGGAAGGTTTCCGGCGTGCCGCCCTGAATAATGAAGCCGTCCGCCGCGTGCTGCTCGAACCACAGTTGCAGGCCATCAGCGACATCGCTGGCGGTGCCGGTAAAGCGCGGACGCGGGCTGGCTGCCTCCAGAGCCACCTGGCGCAGGGTTAAGCCCCGCTCGCGGGCGTGACGTTTAATCTCGTCGGTGGTGCTGCGGAAGCTGTTTTGTCCGAGGTCGCCAATATCCGGGAAAGGTTCGTCGAGCGGGTACTGCGAGAAATCGTGGTGTTCGAAATAGCGCTCGAGATAATTCAGGGCATCCTCGATGGAGACCAACGCCGCGGTGGTCTGGTACTGCCGCTCCGCATCCTCGGCGTCATCCCCGACGATGACGCTGACACCCTGGAAAATATGCAGTTGGTCCGGACTGCGCTGATATGCGGCGAGTTGGCTTTTGACATCCCGATAAAATGCCTGCGCCTCGGCCAGCGAGTCCTGATGAGTAAAAATGGCATCGGCGTGGCGCGCGGCTAATTTTTTGCCGTCATCCGACGCGCCGGCCTGGAAAATAATCGGTCGGCCCTGCGGCGTGCGGGCAATATTTAGTGGCCCGGCGACTTTAAAGAAATCGCCGTGGTGGTCGAGCGTATGCAGTTTATTTTTATCAAAGAACTGACCAGTCTCCTTATTGCGCACAAAGGCATCTTCTTCCCATGAATCCCATAAGCCTTTCACCACCTGCAGGTATTCATCGGCAATGCGATAGCGCAGCGCATGATCCGGATGTTGGGCCCGGGAGAAGTTTTTCGCCGACCCCTCCAGCGGGGAAGTGACCACGTTCCACCCCGCCCGTCCCTGGCTTAAATGGTCAAGGCTGGCGAACTGGCGGGCGGTGGTAAACGGCTCGCTGTACGAAGTCGATAAGGTCCCCACCAGCCCCAGTCGCCGGGTGATCGCGGCCAGCGCGGAAAGTACCGTTAAGGGTTCGAAGCGATTTAAAAAATGGGGAATCGATTTTTCGTTAATATATAAACCGTCGGCGACAAAAATAAAGTCCAGCTTCCCCGCTTCTGCTTTTAGCGCCGTCTGGGTGACGAAATCAAAATTAATACTGGCGTCCGCCTGGGCCGCCGGATGACGCCAGGCGGACATATTTCCCGATGCGCCATGCAATATGGTTCCCAGACGCAATTGTCGATTTTCAGACATAGCTACCCCTTCCCCTGTCATTCGTTAAATGTGTTGTAACGCTTCTTCCGCGAGACGGGCGAAATAGTGCGCCGCGGGCGCAATCAGCCGTTCATCCGGATTAAATGCCGGATGGTGCAAACCATATTCGCTGGCGCTGCCGATGCTGACGAACGCCCCGGGAATATGCTGAAGATAGACCGCAAAATCTTCGCCACCGAGATGCAGATCGGCATGGTGGGTGCGATACCCGGCCTGGGCTGCCACCTCGCTGGCGAAATCGGCCCAGCGGGCGTCGTTGACCAGCGCCGTCGGGCCGGCGTACCAGAAGACGTCAATCTGCGCGCCAAAGGCGCTGGCGAAACCGGCGGCAATCTCGCTGACCCGGGCCTTGACCCGCTGCTGCACTTCACTGCTGTGGGTGCGCAGCGTCCCCTCCAGCTCGACGCTCTCCGGCAGCACGTTCCAGGTATTGCCTCCCTGGATCCGCGTCACGCTGAGCACCACCGAGTCGAGGGTGTTCACTTCCCGGCTGGCCACGCTCTGCAGCACCGTCACCAGCTGGCTGGCCAGCAGGATCGCATCCTTTCCTTCATGTGGGCGGGCGGCATGCGCCCCCTTCCCGGTCACTTTCAAGACGAAGCGGTCGACGTTGGCGTAGAACGCGCCGCCGCGGGTGGCAAATTCGCCCACCGGCAGGCCGGGCTCATTGTGCATGCCGAAGATCGCCGACACCTCCTCCAGCGCCCCGGCGCGGATCAGGGTTTTCGCCCCGCCAAAATTTTCCTCCGCCGGCTGAAACAGGATCCGCACCCGCCCCGGGAGTTCCGCTTCCCGCTCCTTCAGCAGCAGCGCCGCCCCCAGCATCACGCTGGTGTGAATATCGTGGCCGCAGGCATGCATTACCCCTTGATTCTGCGAGCGGTAAGGCAGACCGGTCGCCTCCTCGATGGGCAACGCGTCGATGTCCGCCCGCAGGGCAATCACCTTGTCGCCGCTGCCGACTTCGGCGACCAGCCCGGTTTTCAGATCGTAGGGCAGCAGGGTCAGCCCGCCGCTCTGCAGCCAGTCGCGGATCCGCGCGGTGGTGGCCACCTCCTGCAGGGAGAGCTCCGGGTTCTGGTGCAGCTCGCGCCGCCAGCTAATCAGTTGTTGTTCAAAGGACATTCAGCACCTCCTTGCCGTAGTGAGCCTGCGCCAGCAGGCGCAGGGAGTGCAGGCGCGCTGGCCCGTCGCTAATGGGGGTATCAATGATGAGTTCATCCAACTGTTCTTCCGCCTGCAGCGCGTCAAGCCGGGCTTTAACCTGTTCGGGAGTACCGGAGATCAGCGAAGATTCACGGCGGGCAATGCGCGTCGGTCGGCTGCCGGCCTGGCGGGCAAAGGCGACGGCCTGAGCCTCACTGCCGACGGTCACCCGCTGGCCGTTCTCCAGCTCGACGCCCCACACCTCGACCTGCTGCGCCAGCGCGGCGGCGGTGGCCGGATCGTCAGCCACCACCACCTGCACGGCGACGATCGCCTCACGCGGGCTGAGCTCGCGCCAGCGGTTGAACACGGCACGGCGCAGCGCGCTGTCGCCATTGAGATGGGCGGCAAAGACAAAGTTCCAGTCAAGGCGGGCGGCCAGTTCAGCACTCTCCAGGCTGGCGCCGAGCAGAAAACCGTCTGCCCGGCGCGGCGGGATCGGCGTGGCGCGTAGGCTCTCCTCTCCCCCGGGCTCAGTCAGCGACAGCCAGTTATCCAGCTGCGCCAGCTGATCGGCAAAGGTCCCTTTCTCCTCTTGATGCAGGCCCTGCTGCAGGGCGCGGGTGGAGAGCGGCAGGCCGCCAGGCGCCTTGCCGACCCCGAGATCGATGCGGCCCGGCGCGAGGGCGGCCAGCAGGTTAAAGTTTTCCGCGACCTTATAGGGGCTATAGTGCTGGAGCATGACGCCGCCGGACCCAAGACGGATCCGCCGGGTGTGGCCCAGCAGCCAGGCGATAACCAGCTCCGGCGAGGGGCTCGCCAGCTGATCGGTATTGTGGTGTTCGGCGACCCAGAAGCGGTGGTAGCCCCAGGCTTCGGCGTGTTGCGCCAGCGTTAATGTACGCGCCAGCGCCTGCGCGGCGGTTTCCCCGGCGGCAAGCGGACTTTTATCCAGAATACTGATTCGATAAGACATTTCGCAGGCTCATATGAAAGTACGTGCCTGCATTATTAAAATCTCTGCTAACTATTGAGAAACAATTAATTCACATGTGTACTGCTGAAAATTAGATATGCCCGGCTGAACGCTGCGCTTCCAGCTCGCGGAGCAGCGCCTCGGCCTGCTGCGGATTGCGCACCCGGACGAAGCGAATATGACGATATTGCGGATCCTGCATATCGGCCAGATAGCGTCGGCGATGCTGCCGCCAGGTTTTCAGCGTCCAGAGGATGATGGATTCCCTGCTGCAGAACGAACGGCGAAAACTCTCGCAGTTGCCCGTGCCCGGCCACAGCTCCTGATGTCGCCACGCCCGGCTCGCCGCCCGCCATACCGCCTGGCGCAACGTGCGCCAGAAACCATAATCTACCCAGATCACCAAATCCACCGCACGCCATTTAACGCTGCGGCTGCGATTGTAATTGCCATCCAGCACCCAGCCCGGCGTGGCCGTCGCGGCGGCAATGGCGGCGAAAAATGCCTCATCCGGCGCGACCTGCCAGTTCGGCCGCCAGTACAGGCGATCGAGCTCGATCCAAGGTAATTCCAGCCTGTGCGCCAGGCGCCGGGCCAAAGTGGATTTGCCTGAGCCGCTGGTGCCGACCACGTTGATATTCATCTCTGTTTCTCCCCGGTTACCAGACTCTGCCTGGCGATACTCTTGATCATCTTTCGGGCTGCCGTCCCCCGGTCATGCCGCGCCAGCGAATGTCGGTTCACCTGGCGCTGGCGTTTTTTGGGCCTATTACAATACCTGCCCTGCACAGAGGAATAAATCATCCGCCATAACCATTCTGCTCCACTGCGTCCGGCTATCAGGCTGGCACAATCCTCAGGCCGGGCATACACTCTGCGTACCTGTGAGCAGTATTCATCAATCCGGAAAGATTATGCTAAAAGAGAACGTAAACGATCTGCTCTCCTTTATGGTGGTGGCGCGTGAACGCAGCTTTACCCGCGCGGCGGCCCAGCTTGGCGTGTCGCAGTCGGCGCTCAGCCATGCCATGCGCCATCTCGAAACGCGGCTCGATGTCCGGCTGTTGACCCGCACCACCCGCAGCGTGGTGCCGACCGAAGCGGGCGAGCGACTGATTCAGCGCCTCGGTCCGCATCTGGAAGAGATCGAGCAGGCCCTGGCTGCATTGCGCGACACCCGAGAACGCCCGGCGGGCAACCTGCGCATTACCGCCGGGGAGCATGCCGCCAGCGCGGTACTCTGGCCGGCGCTAAAGCCATTTATGCTGCAATATCCTGATATTAACATCGAAATCACTGTTGATAATGGGCTCACGGATATCGTGGGTGACCGCTTCGACGCCGGGGTGCGTCTCGGCGAACAGGTGGCAAAAGACATGATTGCCGTGCGCATCGCCCCGGATATGCGGATGGCGGTGGTGGGTTCGCCGGCCTATCTGCAGCGGGCCGGTACGCCGCAAACGCCCTGGGATCTTGCCCAACATCGCTGCATCAATCTGCGCCTGCCGACACGAGGGGGACTTTACGCCTGGGAATTTGCCCGCGATGGCCGGGAGATTCAGGTGCGGGTGGAGGGACAGCTGATCCTCAACAGCCTGCCGCAGCGCATCGACGCGGCGGAGGCGGGCCTCGGGCTGGCCTACGTTCCGGATGACTGCGTGGCGGAGGCCTTAGCCAGCGGCCGGCTGGTGCGGGTGCTGGCGGAGTGGACCCCCGCCTTCCCCGGCTACCATCTCTATTACCCCAGCCGGCGCCAGCATACCAGCGCTTTCACGCTGTTACTGGAAACTCTGCGACGCTGATCTCATTGATAAATCTGTCAAATGCTCTCGGTAAATGTTTTAGGTGCGTAACTATTAGGTTACGTGTAGGATTCAGCGCCATGTCTGAGCTTATCTCCTACGTCAGAATGATGAGAAAGCCAGCATAATGTGCCAGCCGTCCTCCATTCCGGCTGCAAACATGGGCATTGACAGGAAACTGATACATCAATGAATACGAAACACGAAAATGCAGCGGAGCATCATGCTGCAAAACGCCACTGGCTTAACTCACATGAAGCGGGTTATCACAAAGCGATGGGCAACCGTCAGGTACAGATGATCGCCATCGGCGGCGCTATCGGTACCGGTTTGTTCCTCGGCGCCGGGGCACGTTTACAAATGGCAGGGCCAGCGCTCGCCCTGGTCTATCTGGTCTGCGGCATCTTCTCCTTCTTTATTCTTCGCGCCCTCGGCGAACTGGTCCTCCACCGCCCCTCGAGCGGCAGCTTCGTCTCTTATGCAAGGGAGTTCCTCGGTGAAAAAGCCGCTTACGTGGCCGGCTGGATGTACTTCGTTAACTGGGCGATGACCGGGATTGTCGATATCACCGCCGTGGCGCTGTATATGCACTACTGGGGCGCGTTTGGCGATGTGCCGCAGTGGGTCTTCGCCCTCGGCGCGCTGGCTATCGTCGGCACCATGAATATGATCGGCGTGAAGTGGTTCGCCGAAATGGAGTTCTGGTTCGCGCTGGTTAAGGTGCTGGCGATCGTCGCCTTTCTCGTGGTCGGCACCATTTTCCTCGGCTCCGGTAAGCCGCTGGACGGCAATGCCACCGGCTTCCATCTGATCACCGATAACGGCGGCTTCTTCCCGCACGGCCTCCTGCCGGCGCTGGTGCTGGTGCAGGGGGTGGTCTTCGCCTTCGCCTCCATCGAGCTGGTGGGGACCGCGGCCGGAGAGTGTAAGGATCCGGAGACAATGGTGCCGAAGGCCATCAACAGCGTGATCTGGCGTATCGGTCTGTTCTATGTCGGTTCGGTGGTGTTGCTGGTGCTGCTTCTGCCGTGGAACGCCTACCAGGCCGGACAGAGCCCGTTCGTTACCTTCTTCTCAAAGCTGGGCGTGCCATATATCGGCAGCGTGATGAACATCGTGGTGTTAACCGCGGCCCTCTCCAGCCTTAACTCGGGTCTCTACAGTACCGGGCGTATTCTGCGCTCGATGTCGATGGGAGGCTCCGCGCCGAAGTTTATGTCGAAGATGAGCCGTCACCACGTCCCTTACGCCGGGATCCTGGCGACGCTGGGGGTATATGTAGTCGGGGTTTTCCTCAACTATCTGGTGCCATCTCAGGTATTTGAGATCGTACTCAACGTCGCCTCGCTGGGGATCATTGCCTCCTGGGGCTTTATCGTGGTGTGTCAGATGCGTCTGCGCAAAGCGATCAAGGAAGGGAAAGCGGCAAAGGTCAGCTTCAGAATGCCGGGGGCGCCGTTCACCTCCTGGCTGACGCTGCTGTTCCTGTTCAGCGTGCTGGTGCTGATGGCCTTCGATTATCCGAACGGTACCTACACCATAGGATCAATTCCGCTGCTGGCGGTATTGCTGGTGGCTGGCTGGTTTGGTGTGCGTAAACGCGTGCATGAGATTCACAGCACGGCGCCGACGCTGAGGAAGTAACTGGCAGGACTCCCGGTTTGTCCATCGCGGGCAAACCGGGAGGTCAGAACTTAATTATCTTCAACCAGCTGCGACACATCGCTGCTGTTAATTTCCCGCTTATTACCTGACTCATCGATATAGCTGGTCATCCCCGTTTCTTTATCCAGCTGCGGCTTGCCGTGGGTAACGATAGTTTGACCGCTCTTCGTGGTCATAACGTAGTTTGACGAACAACCTGCCAGCAGCGCCAGCATCGCGCCGGCGCAAATCACCATGAATGGCTTTTTCATTTTATCTCCACTGATTACCACTGCCCGCACGTGGCGGGAAAGGGTTAAGTGTATAACCATCTGGTTTGTCAGGCCAATAGGCGTTTGTAACAGAGGGTGAGTCGCCGGGCCTGGCCCGGCGGCATGCGGAGCGCGACCACCGTTTTCCGGTTTCGTCGCGCTGAGGTCTTACAGGGCGATGCGGATCACATCGTCCGGCGCGGTGGCTTCTTTCTCACGGCTGGAAGCCTGTTTCACGCTAACGTACAGCGTTTTGCCGTCCTCGGAGAGCGCCAGGCTGTTGGGGTGAGTCGGCGTTTTAAAGGTCTTCACCACCTTGTAGCTCTTGCCGTCGATAACGCTGACTTCCCCGGCCTTACGATGCGTCACATAGGCTTCGTTGCGCGCCGGGTTAAACAGCACCGCCAGCGACTCCGGCGCGGCGATTTTCTCCAGCACCTTGCCGTCGCGGGTATCGACCACCAGCACTTCCGGCTGCTTGCTGTCGGTAATAAAGGCACGATGGCCGGCGGTATCGAGACTCAGGTTAAGATAGAAATGCGCTTTGCCGTCATCCTGCAATTTTTTGCGCGACGCAATCGTGTTGCTCTCGCTGTCGATGGTCAGCAGTTCGCCATCGGCGTTGGTGGTATACAGACGCTTAGCCTGCGGATCGATCGCCAGACCCGTCGCCATTGCCCCGGTGCCGGTAATGGTCGTTTTCAGCTTCAGGGTTGCGCCATCTACCACCCAAATCACACTCTCTTTGCCCAGACCGGTAATGTAGACCGTGTTGGTCTGCTCATTGACCGCCAGCTCGCGCGGCTGCAGCGGACGCACGGTTTCGCTGCGCTGACGCTCGTCCAGCACCAGGCGCCCCTTCACGGCGCCGGTTTTGGCGTCAATAGCGGTGACAGTGCTGTCGACGGTATTGCCAAACCACAGCGTGCCGGTGGCATGGTTGATAGTGGCGCCGAACGGCTTCAGATCGTTGTGAATAATCTGCGTCACGTCGAGGGTGGCGGGGTCAAGACGGTAAACCACCCCGCCTTTGTCCAGCGAACGACTCTGTGATGTGGCGACCCACAGCGCATTCTCCTGCTGGCTGTAGGCCATTTCGTAGGCCCCTTTTCCGACGGCCTTGCGCAGCATCTCTTCCGCGGCGTGGGCGCTAAAGCTGCCTGCCAGCAGCAGAGAAGTGACGAGCAGTGAATGGCGCAGACGCGGCGCGGCAAAATGACGTAATGACATGACGACTCCCTTTGATAAACCAGTATGTGCTGACCCGACATCGCTTCCGGCGGTAAAGTCCTGGCTTTACCCTTATTTTTGAATGCGAATAGTAATCATTATTTATATCAAAGTGGAGCGTTAATTGTTGTTGTGCGGTAAATTCATGCCTGGCGAGCACTATCCGTTAACCAGCAGCAGTTAATAATTTTCAAATATTTTACAAACGAGGTAACATATATACATATGTTCCATTTGGTTCGTCTTTGAGTATTATCGATGAAAATCCTGTCCGTGCGTCACGTCGCCCTCCCGGCCCTGCTCTTGCCGCTCATTGCCGCAGCCCAGGCCGCTGATGAACAAACCATGGTGGTGACCGCCGCGCCAACCACGGTTTCTGAACTGGATACCCCCGCCGCCGTCAGCGTGGTGAATGGGGATGAGATGCGCCAGGCCGCGCCGCGCGTCAATCTCTCTGAATCGCTGGGCGCCGTGCCGGGCCTGCAGGTGCAGAACCGGCAAAACTATGCCCAGGATCTGCAGCTGTCGATTCGCGGCTTTGGCTCGCGCTCAACCTATGGCGTGCGAGGACTGCGCATCTATGTGGATGGCATTCCGGCCACCATGCCCGACGGCCAGGGGCAGACCTCAAATATTGATATCGGCAGCGTTGACACCATTGAGGTGCTGCGCGGCCCCTTCTCTGCCCTGTACGGTAACTCGTCCGGCGGGGTGATCAACGTCACCAGCCAGACCGGCACCCAGCCGCCCACCGTGGAAGCCAGCAGCTACTATGGCAGCTTCGGCACCTGGCACTACGGGATGAAAGCCACTGGCGCCGTTGGCGACGGCAGCCACGCAGGCGATGTGGATTACACGGTCTCAACCAATCGCTTCACCACCCATGGCTATCGCGATCACAGCGGCGCGCGCAAAAATCTGGCGAACGCCCGGCTGGGGGTGCGCATCAACGACGTCAGTAAGCTGACTCTGCTGCTGAATAGCGTGGATATCAAAGCCAATGACGCCGGTGGCCTGACCGCCGATGAATGGCGCGATAACCCGCGCCAGTCGCCGCGCGGCGACCAGTATAATACCCGCAAGAATACCCGACAGACCCAGGCCGGCCTGCGCTATGAGCGCCAGCTCAGTGCCCAGGACGATCTCAGCGTTATGATGTACGCTGGAGAACGTGAAACCACTCAGTTCCAGTCGATCCCGCGCGCGCCGCAGCTGAAGCCGAGCCATGCCGGCGGGGTGATCGACCTTACCCGTCACTACCAGGGGATTGATACCCGGCTGACCCATCGCGGAGAGCTGCTGGTGCCCGTCACGCTCACCGCCGGTCTCGACTACGAGAACATGAGCGAGCGGCGCAAAGGGTATGAAAACTTTGTGATGGTCAACGGCGCGCCGCAGTATGGCGAACAGGGCGCGCTGCGCCGTAACGAACGCAACCTGATGTGGAACGTCGACCCCTACCTGCAGACCCAGTGGCAGCTCACTGACAAACTCTCGCTCGATGCCGGGGTTCGCTACAGCTCGGTATGGTTCGACTCGAACGACTACTACATCACCCCAGGCAATGGCGATGACAGCGGTGATGCCAGCTATCACAAATGGCTGCCCGCGGGCTCGCTGAAATATGCCCTGACCGACGCGTGGAACGTCTATCTTTCCGCCGGCCGCGGCTTCGAGACGCCAACCATTAACGAACTCTCCTACCGCTCCGATAACCAGAGCGGCCTCAACTTCGGCCTGAAACCCTCCACCAACGACACGGTGGAGATCGGCAGCAAGACGCGGATCGGCAATGGGCTGTTCACCGCCGCCCTGTTCCAGACCAATACCGATAATGAGATTGTGGTCGACAGCAGCAGCGGCGGGCGCACCAGTTATAAAAACGCCGGCAAGACCCGCCGTCAGGGGATGGAGCTGGGGCTGGATCAGCAGTTTGGCGAGAGCTGGCGTCTGAAGGCGGCCTGGACCTGGCTGGACGCGACCTATCGCACTAACGTCTGCGACGACGCCAGCTGCAATGGCAATCGCATTCCGGGGATCGCGCGCAATATGGGCTACGCCTCCTTTGGCTATCAGCCGGAGCAAGGTTGGTACGCCGGGAGCGATATTCGCTATATGAGCGATATCATGGCCAATGACGAAAACACCGCCAAAGCGCCCTCCTGGACGGTGGTTGGCCTGACGACCGGCTATAAATGGAGCTACGGCAGAATGGATATGGATCTGTTCGGTCGCATAGACAACCTGTTCGACCGGGAGTACGTCGGGTCTGTCATCGTTAACGAGTCTAACGGACGTTACTACGAGCCTGCCCCGGGACGTAACTACGGCATCGGCCTGAACCTCGCCTGGCGCTTCGAATAACACGCCCCTTCCCCGCCGATGCCTCTCGCGATCGGCGGGCGAAGCGCTTTTCCTTACCGTCTATTCCACCGCCAGGCGGACACCCGCCAACCACCCGCGCTTGACACTCCACCCCCTTCGTAGTCATATAGTCACCACATAATCACAATGGTTACTATTTATATTGATCGGCACTTTTATCAGCCAGGGAGGGATAAATGGATAATGTCGTTTATGCGGACTGCGTATTGATTAACGGCAAGGTCGCCACGGTGGACGCACATTTTAGTTTTAAGCGCGCCATCGCCGTGAAGCAGGGATGGATTATTAACGTTGGTGAAGACCAGGAGATTCAGCAGCATATTGGTCCCCAGACGCAGGTCATTGACCTTGGCGGCAAACTCATTTTACCCGCCGCGCATGACTCACATATCCATATCGGCTGGCTCGCTGACAGCTGGCATTGCCTGAACTGCCAGGACGTGCGTTCCCTGGCAGTACTGCGGGAAAGACTGCGCGACCAGGCAGCCCGCACTCCGGCCGGGGCATGGATTCGTGTCTGCGGTCTGGATCCAAACGCAATCAAGGAGTGCGCGGCCGAGCAGCGCTCTCTGACGCGCTGGGATATTGACGACGTCACGGCCGATCATCCCACCCTGCTCGCCCTGTGGGACGGTCACTCCTGCATCGTCAACAGCCGGGCGCTGGCCCTCTCCGGTCTTGACGCCAGCACCCCTGATCCCCTCGGCGGACATCTGGGGCGAACGGCCAGTGGCGAACTGGACGGCAATTTCATCGACCTGCCCGCCCTGCATCTCGCATCCGGCACGATGCCCCGTCTGACCGTAGCGGCCCTCAAAGAGAACCTTCTGGCAGCCCAGCGCCTGATGAACAGCGAAGGGTATGCCAGCTACACGGAAGGCGCCATGGGTCCGGGGGAAAACACGCGCGAGGTGGGCGCCGCGGGGGATCGCGCCATCGCCGCCTACCGTGAACTGCAGGATGAAGGAAAACTCACCGCCCGGGTATCCATCGCCTTTTACTCCGCCGAGCGGGGGGTTCAATCCTGCGCCACCCTGAAGCGCGATCTGGATAGCTTTGATTTCTCCCAGTTCACCGACCGGGACTGGCTGGACTGTCGGACCATAAAACTGTTCTGCGATGGCGTTCCCACATCGCACACAGCGTGGATGAATCAGGATTACGCCGACCGGCCGGGATATCGCGGACGCTCGGTGTTTGGTGGCCCCGAGGCGACCGAGGAAGCACAAGTTGAGGCGCTACAGCAGATGATTCTGCTGGCTCACCAGCGCGGTTTTCAGGTGGCAGTCCATGCGGTCGGCGATAAGGCGGTAAAAGTCACGATTAACAGCTTCGTGCAGGCGATTCAGCGCTATCCGGGGGAGAGCCGACGGCATTATGTGCTGCACGGCTCAATGGGCGATCGGCAAGATTTCGTGACGGCGGCAAAATACGGCATTCTGCTTTCCGAACAACCCTCACCCGGCGGCCCGGCATATGATTATGAACAGCGCGCCCGCTACTGTGGCATCAAGGGGGAAATCTGCAAAGGGCTACGGGATATCATCGACCTTGGGGTCATCGTCGCCGGCGGGTCAGATGGCATTATGGCGCTGGTGAACTGGCGCAAAATGGTTCAGGCAGCGGTCACCCGCAAATCATCTTCCAGCGGCAAGGTTATTCGCCCGGAGCTGGCAATTAGCGTGGCGGACGGCGTGCGGATGTACACCATCAATGCGGCCTATCAGGAAGGGAAAGAAGCGGTACGCGGATCGATAGAGGTCGGCAAAGTCGCTGATTTTCAGGTGCTGGACCGCGATATCTTCGCCGTAGCCCATGAGGAGATTGGCGCCAGCCGCGTGGTGATGACCATGGTTGGCGGAAACGTCGTCTTTCAAGACTAACCGCGCTCACCCGGCTCAGGTCGCCGGGCGGGCAGCGTGCTGCATCAGCGGAAGGCGTCTGCCCGCCAGAGCATCGCGCTTCCGCTACAGGAGCGAATTAAAGCAGATTTCGCAAGGATAACTCGAAAATAATCTTTTCCGCCTGGCAGGAGAAGGCGATGGAGAGGTCGAGTTTCACCGCGTCGCCAGCGGCGACGATGTTGTAATCGACCTGCGGCGGTTCACTGGCCGGCGCTGCGGCGGCGGCACGTTCGCGCACGGCGGCTACGGTGGATTCCGCTTCTTCGCGGCTTGGGAACACCTTCTCGGCCCGGTAGACGCAGTCCTCGTTATCAATGATCGTCCCGACATCAATGGCGCAGCCTTTGGTGCTGCATTTATCTACTACATCTTTCATCGTAATAACCTCTTGAGTTTTCTTAAGGATAAGAACCCGCCCGCCGAAAAGCAAACCATTAATATCCGTAAGGATTAGCAATTTTTCTATTATATCGCGCCGCGCCGGGCGCCATCTTGCGCCACCGCAAAACGAGGCATCATGTTTACGGACGGTCGCGTAACGATACGCGTTGCCCTCGCAGCAATCGTGGTCTCCATCACACTATTCTGCACACCATCTCGTCTGCCTCGACTCGCAGCGTTAGTCTGGTCACAGAACATCGCCAACAAGGAGCTGCTATGGCACTGCCGATTATGATTGATTGCGATCCGGGACATGATGACGCGATCGCCCTGGTCCTCGCCCTCGCCTCGCCGGAGCTGGAGGTGAAAGCCGTCACCGCTTCCGCGGGCAACCAGACCCCGGAGAAGACCCTGCGCAACGTGCTGCGTATGTTGACGCTGCTGAACCGGCCGGACATTCCGGTTGCCGGCGGCGCGTGGAAGCCGTTGATGCGCGATCTGATCATCGCCGATAACGTGCACGGCGAGAGCGGACTGGATGGCCCGAGCCTGCCTGAGCCGGCCTTTGCGCCGCAGAACTGCACCGCCGTCGAGCTGATGGCTAGCGTGCTGCGGGAAAGCCAGGAGCCGGTGACTCTGGTGGCCACCGGACCGCAGACTAACGTGGCGTTGCTGCTCGCCAGCCATCCGGAGCTGCACGCGAAGATCGCCCGCATCGTGATCATGGGGGGCGCCATGGGGCTGGGCAACTGGCAGCCGGCGGCGGAGTTTAATATTTACGTTGATCCGCAGGCCGCGGAAATGGTCTTTCAGTCGGGGATCCCGGTGGTGATGGCGGGCCTTGACGTCACTCATAAGGCGCAAATCCTTCCCGCCGATATCGAGCGATTCCGCCAGATTGGCAACCCGGTGTCGACCATCGTCGCCGAACTGCTCGACTTCTTTATGGCCTACCACAAAGATGAAAAGTGGGGCTTCGACGGCGCGCCGCTGCACGATCCCTGCACCATCGCCTGGCTCCTCAAGCCGGAGATCTTTACCACGATCGAACGCTGGGTTGGCGTAGAAACGGAAGGCAAATATACCCAGGGGATGACGGTGGTCGATTACTACCATCTGACCGGCAATCGGCCCAATACCACCCTGATGCTGGATGTGGACCGCGAAGCCTTTGTCGATCTGCTCGCCCAGCGGTTAGCCTTCTACGCCTGACCTCTATGCCAGGCCCCTTTTCCCTGGCGGAAAAAGGGGCCTGTTAAGTCGAAGCCCGCCAGGTTAGTCGTCCGCCGCGACGCGGATCACTACCTTACCGAAGTTCTCACCTTTTAACAGGCCGATCAGCGCCTGCGGCGCCTGGTCCAGACCGTCGATCAGCTGTTCGCGATATTTAATTTTCCCCTCCTGCACCCAGCGCCCCATCTGCTGCTGGAATTCGGCGATCCGATGCCCGTAATCCTGGCCAATAATAAAGCCCTGCATCCGGATGCGCTTTTTGAGGATGGTCGCCATCAGCAGCGGCAGACGATCTGGCCCGTCCGGCAGCCCGGTGGCGTTATAGCCGCTCACCAGCCCGCAGACGGGTACCCGCGCTGCGGTATTCAACAGCGGCAGCACCGCGTCAAAAACCTTGCCGCCGACGTTTTCATAATAAACGTCAATACCCTGCGGGCAGGCCTGGGCCAGCTGTTCGGCAAAATCATCCGCACGATGGTCAAGGCAGAGATCAAAGCCTAACGTCTCAACCGCATAGCGGCATTTTTCCGCGCCGCCAGCGATGCCGACGGTGCGGCAGCCCTTAATTTTGCCGATCTGTCCAACCGTGGCGCCAACCGGCCCGGTCGCCGCGGCGACCACCAGCGTTTCGCCCGCCTTTGGCTGGCCGATGTCCAGCAAACCCATGTAGGCGGTGAAGCCGGGCATCCCCAGAACTCCCAGCGACCAGGACGGGTGTTGCGGATTGTCACCCAGCTTCACCAGTCCGCTGCCGTCGGAGAGTTCATAATCCTGCCAGCCGCTGTAGCCCAGCACCCAGTCGCCGGGTTGATAATCGGCATGATTTGAGCTGACCACACGACTCACGGTCCCTCCCACCATCACCGCGCCAATGGCCACCGGCGGCGAATAGGACGGCGCGTCGCTCATGCGCCCGCGCATATACGGGTCGAGCGATAAATAAACGGTACGCAGCAGCACTTGACCCGGGCCTGGCGTCGGCACTTCGCTCTCTTCCAGGCGGAAATTCTCTGCCGTCGGTTCACCATGGGGGCGGGAAGCCAGTACCCAGCGGCGATGGCGTTGCGGTTGATCTGTCATAGCAAACTCCTCTTGTTAGCAGACTGTACTGAGGCTAGCTGCTTTATGCGCAACGTGCTTTACCATTAAGAGCCGGATGGCGATTGATTAAGGCGAACCACCAGATAGACGCAGGTCTCTGCGGATTCATTAATAAAGCGACAATCGTTGGGCGGGCCAAGCTCCAGACAATCTCCCGCCTGCATCTCATGGCGGGTATTGCCTTCGACAAACACCAGCTCGCCCTGTTGCAGCCAGATTAGCTGGCGGGCAAGCGCATAGGACGCGGCGGGCATCGGCACATCGCTACCGGGCGGCAGCTCAATCTGCACCAGATCGATCGGCAAATCGCTGCGCGGCGAAACGTGGCGGCGGAGATAGTGGCTTTGCGGGTCGCGCCATACCGGCTGGCTGGCAAAGCGCAGCAGCTTGCCCTCCTGCATTTCCGCGCGGGCGATCAGGGTCGACATACTGATGCCGAAGGCGCCGGAAAGGCGGCCCAGCATCGAGGCGGTCGGGCTGCTTTCGCCGCGCTCGATTTTATGGATCATCGCCCGCGAGGCGCCGGCCCGTTCGGCGAGGTCGTTCAGCGACCAGCCGCGGGACTCGCGCTCGATGCGGATGCGCGCGCTGATGCGCTGATTGAGGTTGTCTTCTATAGTATTCATAACGTAACACTATAGTGTGCGCCCCCCCATTACACAACCATCCACCGAGACGCGTTATTCCCGGGTTAGCCGTTAAAATTATGCTGAAAACGGATGACAGCGTGACGTTCATTATTGTAATAATATTGTACTACTATAGTGTACGAAAAATTGAGGTTTGCTATGTCCATTCGCCCTGCCATTAAAGACGACTGCGCGGCGATCGCCGAGATCTATAACCATGCCGTCGTCCATACCGCCGCCATCTGGAATGATAAAACTGTGGATACCGACAACCGCATCGCCTGGTTTGAAGCCCGCCAGCTGGCTGGATTTCCGGTACTGGTGAGCGAGGAAGACGGCGTCATTACCGGTTATTCCTCGTTTGGCGACTGGCGGGCGTTTGACGGCTTTCGCCATACCGTTGAGCATTCGGTGTACGTTCATCCCGAACATCAGGGGAAAGGGCTGGGCCGCAAGCTGCTGGTCGCCTTGATCGCCGAAGCGCGACGGCTGAATAAACATGTGATGGTCGCCGGCATCGAGTCGCAGAATCACGCTTCGCTGCATCTGCATGAAACGCTGGGCTTTATCACCACCGGGCAGATGCCGCAGGTGGGCACCAAATTTGGCCGCTGGCTGGATCTGACCTTTATGCAGCTACAGCTGGATGCGCGTCAGGACCCGGACGGCAAAGCATGAACGCGTCGCTCACTCTCGCCTGCCTGATCGCCGCCGGCGTTGGCCTGGTAGTGCAGAACACTCTGATGGTGCGCATCACCCAGTCGGCGTCGACGATCCTTATCGCTATGCTGCTCAATTCGCTGGTCGGGATCGTTATCTTCGTGACGATGTTACTGCTGCGCCAGGGCGTCGCCGGCTTTCAGGAGCTGGCCCTGAGCGTGAAATGGTGGACGCTGATCCCCGGCCTGCTGGGGTCCTTTTTCGTCTTCGCCAGCATCAGCGGTTATCAAAACGTTGGCGCGGCGACGACCATTGCGGTACTGGTGGCCAGCCAGCTGGTGGGCGGGTTGATTATGGATTTAGTTCGCGCCCACGGCGTGCCGGTGCGGGCGCTGATCGGACCGTTATGCGGGGCGGTGATGCTGGTGGTGGGCGCCTGGCTGGTGGCCAGACGCCAGTTCTGAGCGCATCTTCAGAGGATCGCGCCGCCTTTGGTCAACTGCTCGCGGCGCGCGTCCTGCTCTTCCTGATGCTGTCGCCCATGATGGGCGATGGCGGTGCGCAGACGCTGCTGTTGGATATAGCGTTCCTCACGACTGAGTTGCGCATCATCACTCAGGGCGATTAGCAGCTCATTCATATGCGCGATAACGCCCTCGGCCAGGGCGTCATCGACTTTGACGATAACCTCATCCAGATGTGCCATCCTGTTCTCCTTTCGCTTAATTCAGCTTCGCTTTGGAAAAATCGCTCCCCATCATGCTGACGGTGTAGCCGCTGACGTTGCTGCGCGTCGCATAGAAGGTTTTACCGGTCGCCAGGGTGATCCATGGCGCCTGCTGATAAAAAATCTCCTGCGCCTGTTCGTAGAGTTTGGCCCGCGCCTGCGGATCGCTCACCAACAGCGCTTTCTTTACCAGCGCGTCATAGGATTTGTCACACCAGCGGGCGGCGTTGGAGCCGGTCTGGATATTATCACAGCTGAGCAATGTGCCAGCAAAGTTGTCCGGATCGCCGTTGTCCGACATCCAGCCATACAGGGCGCTGTCGTGCTCCCCTTTACGCATACCGGCAAGGTATTCGCCCCATTCATAGCTGACAATTTTGGCTTTGACCCCCACTTTCGCCCAGTCGTTTTGGATCATTTCGGCAATGCGTTTTGAGTTTGGGTTGTAGGGGCGCTGGACCGGCATTGACCACAGGGTCACTTCCGCGCCTTGCTCCAGACCCGCCTGCTTGAGCAGCGCTTTGGCTTTCTGCGGATCGTAGTCATAGTCCGGGAGATCTTTCTTATACCCGAGCATCGTCGACGGGATCGGTGATTTCGCCACGCTGCCGGAATCGAGGAATACCGCCTTGACGATCGCCTGCTTGTCGGTAGCGTAGTTTAACGCCTGGCGCACCAGCACGTTATCAAACGGTTTTTTCTCGGTGTTAAACGCCAGATAGCCGACGTTCAGCGCCTCAACCGCATGCAGCGCCAGATCTTTATTGCCCTTAATCACCGGGAACTGTACCGGCGACGGCGCGGGAATAATCTGGCACTCGTTGGTCTGCAGTTTCGCCAGACGAGTCTCGACGTTCGGCGTAATGGAGAAGATTAAGTGCTTGGTCGGTACCTCGCCTTCCCAGTAGTGGGGATTGGCAATATAGCGGATTTGCGAATCCACTTTATACTGCTGCAGCGCATACGGCCCGGTACCGACAGGCCAGTTATCAACGTTTTCCGGCGTTCCTTTCTTCAGCATCGCCTCACCATACTCTGCCGACAGAATAGAGGCGAAGTCCATGCCCCAGTCGGCAAGAAACGCCGAGTTCGGCTCGTTGAGCTCGAACTGGACATGGTAATCATCCACCTTTTTCACCGATTTAATCAGCTTATCGAGGCCCACGTCGTGGAAGTATTCATAGTTCCCCTGCGACACCTTGTGATAAGGATGCTGAGGATCCATCTGGCGCAGCACGGAGAACAGAACGTCGTCGGCGTTAAAATCGCGGGTCGGTTTGAAGAATTTGTTGCTGTTGAACTTCACCCCCTGACGCAGAGTAAAGGTCCAGGTTTTGCCATCCTCAGAGACGTGCCACTCGGTGGCCAGCGACGGGATCGGCGTATTTTTCACCGGGTCAAAGCTCACCAGACGGTTATACAGTACCTGCGAGCTGGCGACGAACGACGGACCGGAGCTGGCGATCTGCGGATTGAAGGACTCCGGAGAGGCTTCTGAGCAGTAGACCAGAGTGTCATTGCCTGCGGCCCAGGCGGCGCCGGCCGGCAGCAGTGCGCTCAGCAGCAGCGCCAGCGTGGTTTTCCCTGTAGACATGGTTATAAGTCCTGATTATTGATTATAAGAACAGTAATAACAGCACAGCCGCCTGACGGCGGCAAATAATCAATGGCTATCACCTTATGCAAAACGCGTGGAATTTGCTGGTTTAATCGACGTTGCGCTGCTTTTTACGCCAGAGGGCTTCGGGATGATGTGAGCCACACAAAATTCCTGCAAAAAAATGTGCGATAACCGCCCGGCTCACGCTTCCCGTCAGTGCCGCCCGGTACACTGGGGGAACCGCAGAACAAGAGGTTTCCACCATGACAATCACCTGCAATCTGTACATTAACGGCCAGTGGCACGATGCCGAAGGCCGCCGCACCTTTACCCGACGCCACCCGGCCCACGATGAGGCAGCCTCGGTGGCCGCTGCCGCCAGCCTCGCCGACGGCAAACGCTGCGTCGAAGCCGCGGCCTGCGCCTTTCCGCTGTGGCGCGATACTGCGCCGGCGGAACGACGTCGCTTACTGCTCGAGGCGGCGGAACAGATGCTGTTGCGGGAGGCGAAATTTATCGCCGCCATGGCGGCGGAGACCGGCGCGACCGCGCACTGGGCCGGATTTAACGTTCATCTGGCGGCAGATATTCTGCGTGAAGCGGCGGCGCTGACCACCCAGATTGAAGGGCAAATAATTCCGTCCAACGTGCCGGGTAACCTGGCGATGGGCGTCCGCCAGGGGGCGGGAGTGGTGCTGGGCATGGCGCCGTGGAACGCGCCGCTGATTCTGGCCACCCGGGCCCTGGCGACGCCGCTGGTCTGTGGCAACACGGTGATCCTTAAAGGCGCCGAACTTTCCCCCGCCACTCAGGGACTGATTATCGACGCCCTTGACGCGGCGGGCTTCCCGCCGGGCGTGGTGAACTATCTTACCTGTGCGCCTGAAGATGCGCCGGCGCTGGTGGAATCGCTGATCGCCCACCCGGCGGTGCGGCGCGTTAACTTTACCGGCTCCACACCGGTGGGACGCATTATCGCCCGCACCTGCGGACAGTATCTGAAACCAGCGGTGCTCGAGCTCGGTGGAAAAGCGCCCCTGCTGGTGCTGGACGATGCTGATATTGAGCAAGCGGCGGCGGGCGCTGTTTTTGGCGCCTTCGCCAACGCCGGGCAGATCTGCATGTCCACCGAGCGCATTATTGTCGACAATGCCGTAGCGGAGGCGTTTATCCCGCTGCTGGCCAGGCGCGCCGCCGCCCTGCCTGCCGCCCTCACTGGCCCGGTTGTCGATATGAACACCATCGCCCGCTGCAACGCGCTCATTGACGATGCGTTAGCGAAAGGCGCTCGCCTGCTGACCGGTGGTAGAGCCAACGATACCCATATGAGCCCGACCCTGCTGGACGGCGTGACCCGCGAGATGCGGCTGTGGCGTGAAGAGTCCTTCGGTCCGGTGAAAGCGATTATTCGCGTCCATAGCGAAGAGGAGGCGCTGGCGGTGGCCAACGACAGCGAGTACGGTCTTTCCGCTGCGGTCTACAGCCGCGACAGCGCCAGAGCGTGGAACGTAGCGCAACGTCTGCAAACCGGGATTTGCCATATCAATGGCCCAACGGTGCATGATGAGGCGCAAATGCCGTTTGGCGGCTGCAAAGCCTCCGGCTATGGCCGCTTTGGCGGGCGGGCCGGGATCGCGGAATTCACCGAGCTGCGCTGGATAACGATCCAGACCCAACCCCGCGAGCTTCCCTTCTGAGGCCCAGCGCCTCTTAACTATGGCTGGCGATAAGCTGCGCCAGCCCCTGCGGATTTTCCCACGCCATCGAGTGTCCGGCATGGGGCACGATGCCGACCGGGATCCCTTGTGCCTGAACGAGGTCGCTATCCGCATAAGGGAGCGACCGCTCTCCGACGATCAGCATTTTCTGGCAGCGCAGCTGGCATAGCTGGGTAAACCAGGGCGTGTCGCTGCCGCGTATCAGGCTGCTGGCAGCCCGCCAGACGGCCCAGGGGGCGCTGTTTTGTAAACAACCCGCCCACGGCGAGCGCTCCTCCGCCAGCAGCCTGGCATAGCCGTCAGCGACAAAGGCTGACTCTGACTGCGCCGCAATGCGCCTGCTGTACTCGCCGCCGCCGGCGAACAGGTTGGGTTCCGAGACCAGCAGCGTGGTCACCCGCTCACCCAGTAGCCCCGCCGCTTCGATGGCGATGCTCCCTCCCATGCTATGCCCGAACAGCGCGAAGCGCTGCAGGCGCAGGTGGCTGAGGAACTGCTCCAAAACTAAAGCCTGCTCATGTATGTTGTAACTAAACGCGCGCGGTTTATCGCTATAGCCGAAGCCCGGCAGATCGATGAGTATTTTGCGCCGTTCGCGGAGCGCAGGATCGCTGGCAATGCGGGGATAATCGTAGGATGACGCGCAGCCAAGGCCGTGGATAAACACCACCGGAAGGCCATCTCCCGGGAAATCGTGCCAGCGCAGCGTGGCGCCAGCGACGGACGAATAAAAACCGTTCACCTGTATGCCTCCATGATAAGGTTACTGGTTTTTTATACAGTAACCTCATCCTTTGTGCTACCCCTTTCTGCCGTCTAGCGCCTGAGGGTTAAAACAGCGAGACGAGCAGCGCCATCGGGAAGCTGAACGGCCAGGTGGCGCCGATCAGCAGGGCCGCCAGCAGGCGGATCATCCGGCTCTCTTTGGTTAAAAACCAGCTAATCACGGCGCATATCACGCCCATAATGGCGTAAAACACCAACATTTTTTGATATAACGTCATTCTTACTTTTTCCTTCCCTGAGGGCGTTCCATGGTGGGATGATTATCTGCCATGACGTCGTGATTCAGAGATACCTGTATAACAAAATCAGAAACGGGCTGAATATTCAGAATAAAGCCTGATTCGTCTTAATCTGATAGCGCAACCGCTGGCGCCGTACTATACCTTTAGGACTTCCTCATTAGGGTGGCGCTATGGATGTCTCCAGTAAAACCGTCGTTATGATTAATGTCTGCGCCGCGTTCGCGCTTATCAGCCTGCTGTCCGTAAGATTTGGCTGGTTTTAATCATTTAATTCAGCAACGAAACCTAAAAAAGCAGCCCCGGAGGCTGCTTTTTTACGCGCGAACAACAGAGTTGTTATCTTGCTGTCGGGCGGCGGGGGCTAACTGCGCGGCAGCCATTACCTTATTAAGAGTGGGGTTATAGCGCGGCAGTACGTTGACTTTTTCACTATCCCATTCGGCGGCGGCGCAGACGGCCTGCCCTACGCCCATCTTCTCACAGCTTTGGATTCGTTTCGCCGGGGCATTACCATAGCTCAGCGCCACAGCGCCGATAGCCAGCAGAATAAAAGCAAAAATTTTCACAGCGACATCAACGTCAAAACCTAATATGCCCTAAATGATCGCATGAGCGGCGGCGGAAAGTCAAACCCGGGGCGCGCTACCTGGCGGCATCCGGTATTTGCCTCTGCCTCAGGGCTATAAAATATTCAGAACAAATATCATGCGATAACCGTAAATATTAAAAGCTTATCTCTAGCCGTGAAATACTTTCTGTTCAGGGGAGTTAATTTCGCTAATAAGGAAAATATTTCGCCGTCGGCAAGGGGAAAAGGATCGCCGCCTTCGCCACAGGCGCAATATATCGCGCGGGCCGTCATCGTAAGAAGATAAATGGCGATGGCAAGCCGTTGTAACATAACCTCTTCATCTCCGTCATCACGGATAAGAGCCAGAAATAGCGCTAAATGACAACAAATATCATTTGCCTTCGCGTCAGATAATACTTACATTCATAACCATTGGTAATGCTTTAGCGCAGTTCGCGCTGTGAATTTCGAGGTGGATATGTCCGGAATCATCACGCTGGTCATCGCGCTAATCCTGCTGGTCGCGGCGGTGTATAATCTTATTTCCTACATTCGTGACCGGCGCAGCGCCAGCCTGCCCAGCAAAAAAACCAAGCGCTGAAAGTAGTTAAAGCGGTATTCTCGTTACCCCGGCGCGACTGGCCGGCTCATCTCTTCGCTCTTCTGCGAGCACAAAAAAGCCCCTGCCGACAGACAGGGGCCGCAATTCGGTCGCGAACCGCGATGTTGCCGCCCCACCCGCCGGGCGCTGTGCGCCCAGGGTGACTGGCGGACCCCATCCGGCGCTTATCTCCGGCACTCATGATGGCTTAGCTCTTGAAGGGGCATCAGAATAATCTCATATCCCCTGGGTTGAGTTTTGACAATTTTTGCCATTGTGACTATTAGCGGCCTAACACACCCATCGCGCAATAGTCGCCTGGCGCTAAATGATCAATCCTTTAGCTATGCTTAACCATCACATGGCGGACCACGGTATAATCCTCAAGGCCATACATCGACATGTCCTTGCCGTAGCCTGACAGCTTCTGGCCACCGTGCGGCATTTCGCTGACCAGCATAAAGTGGGTATTGACCCAGGTGCAGCCGTACTGCAGCCTGGCGCTAAGACGATGGGCGCGACCGACATCTTTCGTCCATACCGAGGAGGCCAGGCCATACTGAGAGTCATTCGCCCAGCTCAGGGCCTGCGCTTCATCGCTGAAAGGCGTCACGCTGACTACCGGACCAAACACTTCGCGCTGGACAATAGCGTCTTCCTGCCGGGCGCCGGCGAGCAGCGTCGGCTGGAAGTAATAGCCCGCGCCGTCAGCCCGACTGCCGCCGGTGACCACCTTAATGTGCGGCAGCGCCCTTGCGGCTTCCACCGCCGCGCTAACGCGCTCAAGATGGGCCAGCGAGCTCAGCGGACCCAGTTCGGTGGCAGCGTCCTCCGGCGCCCCCATTTTCAGGCTGGCCACCGCCGCCCCAAGTTTCTCCACCAGCTGGTCATAGATACCCTGCTGGGCGTAGATCCGGCAGGCGGCCGTGCAGTCCTGGCCGGCGTTGTAAAAACCGAAGGTCCGCACCCCATCCACCACCGCATCGATGTCCGCATCGTCAAAAACGATCACTGGCGCCTTACCGCCCAGCTCCATGTGGGTGCGTTTAATCGACGAGGCGGTATGGCCAATGATATGGGCTCCGGTGGCAATCGATCCGGTCAGGGAGACCATTCGCACTTTAACGTGGGCGGTCAAGGGGTCGCCCACCGTTTTACCGCGGCCAAACAGCACGTTGATAACCCCCTCCGGGAAGATATCTTTTGCCAGCTCCGCCAGCTTCAGCGCCGTCAGCGGGGTGATCTCCGAGGGTTTTATCACTACGCAGTTGCCCGCCGCCAGCGCCGGGGCCAGCTTCCAGGCCGCCATCATCAGCGGATAGTTCCACGGCGCGATGGAGGCCACCACGCCCACCGGATCGCGGCGGATCATTGAGGTATGCCCTTCGAGATACTCTCCGGCCGCCATCCCCGGCAGGCAGCGAGCGGCGCCGGCGAAGAAGCGGAAGACGTCGGCGATGGCCGGCATTTCATCATTAATCACGCAGTGCAGCGGCTTGCCGCAGTTCAGCGACTCCAGCTGCGCCAGGGTTTCAGCCTGCGCCGAGATGGCGTCCGCCAGCTTCAGGAGACATTCCGCACGCGTCTTCGGCGTCGTCTGACTCCAGGCATCGAATGCCCGGTCCGCCGCCTCAACGGCGGCATCGACCTGGGCCGCTGTCGCTTCGGCAATCTCCAGGATCACTTCGCCGGTTGCAGGGTTATATACCGGAACCTTCTCGCCTTCACCTGCCACTAACTTACCGTTTATCAATAGGTTGTGTTGCATAGCATTATCCTGTTTCATGGTTTTATTTCCCGTTTCCGGCGTCGTTATCGCCGTCGCGGGTGAGCCACCAGGCCCCTAAGATTGGTATCGTCGTTACCAGCATCACCAACAGCGCGACAACGTTGGTGACGGGCACATCTCGCGGCCGCCCCAGCTGATTCAGCAACCACAGCGGCAAGGTGCGTTCATGCCCCGCGGTAAAAGTGGTAACAATAATTTCATCAAACGACAGAGCGAATGCCAGCATTCCCCCCGCCAGCAGCGCCGACCCCAGATTGGGCAGCACTACGTAACGAAAGGTCTGCCAACCGGTAGCGCCTAAATCCATCGAGGCTTCCACCATACTCCACGAAGTCCGGCGGAAACGGGCGATGACGTTGTTAAACACCACCACCACGCAGAAGGTCGCGTGCCCCACCACGATCGTCAGCAGGCCAGGCTCAAGGCCGACCGCTTTGAACGCCGTCAGGAGTGCCAGGCCGGTAATGATCCCCGGCAGGGCGATAGGCAGCAGCAGCAGTAGCGACACCGCGTTTTTGCCAAAAAAGGCGCTGCGCCACAGGGCTCCTGCAGCCAGCGTGCCAAGCACTAAGGCAATGGCGGTCGACAGGGCGGCGATCTTAAGTGACAGTGTCACTGCCTGCAAAATGTCGCTGCGCCCGGCCGCCTCGCTGAACCAGCGCAGCGTCAGCCCCTGCGGCGGAAAGCTAAAGGCTGCATCTTCCGTATTAAAAGCATAGATGGCGATAATCAGCAGCGGAAAGTGGAGGAATATCACCCCGCCCCAGGTCGCCAGTCGCAGATACCAGGGCGCGCGTTCAGAGTGCATCGAAGGCTCCCAGACGTTTCACGAACGCCAGATAGAGGGCAATCAAGACGATAGGCACCAGGGTAAACGCCGCCGCCATCGGCATATTGCCGATCGCCCCCTGCTGCGAGTAAACCATATTGCCGATAAAGTATCCCGGCGGGCCCACCAGCTGCGGCACGATAAAGTCGCCTAGCGTCAGCGAAAAGGTGAAGATCGACCCAGCGGCGATGCCGGGAATGGCCAGCGGCAGCACCACGTAGCGAAAGGTCTGCCGCGGGGCCGCGCCCAGATCGGCCGAGGCCTGTAGCAACGATCCCGGAATACGCTCCAGCGCCGCCTGCACCGGCAGGATCATAAACGGCAGCCAGATGTAGACGAACACCAGAAAGCGTCCAAGGCCGGAGGTGGACAAGGTATTGCCGCCGACCGCCGGGACGCTCAACAGCGCGTTCAGCGCCCCCTCCAGTCCAAGATGACCGAGGAACCACTGCGCCACGCCATCTTTCGCCAGCAGCAGCACCCACGCATAGGCTTTGACGATATAGCTGGCCCACATTGGCAGCATGACCGCGATATAAAAGAAGGCCTTCATTTTGCCGCTGGTATAGCGCGCCATATACCAGGCCATCGGCAGTGCCAGCAGCGCGCTGGCCAGCGTGACGCACAGCGCCATCACCAGGGTCCGCACAATAATGTCGTAGTTGGCAGGGTTGAACAGCGCCCGCAGGTTAGCCAGCGTGAAGTCGCTGGTCACCGACATGGTGAAGTCGTCAAAGGTATAAATGCTCTGCCACAGCAGGGTCAGCAGCGATCCCAGATAGACGATGCCAAACCACATCAGCGGCCCGAGCAGCAGTAAAAACAGGGCCAGCGCCGGTCGGCGCCAGAAGATCCCCGATATGCGCCCGGTCTGCGCAGGAATTATTGCCATGGTCATCTCAGCCTCCGCTTTCCAGCGGGGTCATCGCCGAGCGCGACCATGACGCCTGTACTATTTGCCCGGTTCGCGGAACGCTGGCCGCCGCCGCGCCATCGATGTTGGCCTGGCTGACCAGCAGTTTGTCGCCATCCGCGAGGCGGAGCTCGATCCGCGTCGCCGCCCCCTGATACTGCACCGCCTGCACCACACCCTGCACCTGCACCTCGCCGCCGCCCTGCAGGCGAACATGCTCCGGACGCAGCGACCAGCTGCCCGCCATCCCGCACAATCGTCGGGCCGCCTCGGCTGCAAAAACGTTGGCGGTGCCGACAAAACCGGCCACAAACGCGGTCCTGGGGTGCAGATAGAGATCCTGCGGGGCATCCACCTGCTCAATGCGCCCGTTGTTAAACACCGCCACGCGATCCGACATCGACAGCGCTTCGCTCTGGTCGTGGGTCACGAAGATGAAGGTGATCCCCAGCGACTGCTGCAGCTTTTTCAGTTCCACCTGCATCTGCTCGCGTAGTTTCAAATCCAGGGCGCCCAGCGGCTCATCGAGCAGCAGCACCCGCGGCTGGTTCACCAGCGCCCGGGCAATCGCGACCCGCTGCCGCTGGCCGCCGGAGAGCTGGGAGGGCTTGCGATGATGAGCAAAGCCAAGGGCCACCTTCTCCAGCGCCTCCTGGGCGCGGGAATGGCGCGCTTTCTTCGCCATGCCTTTGACCATCAGGCCGTAAGCGACGTTGTCAAGGATCGACATGTGGGGAAATAGCGCGTAGTCCTGGAACACGGTATTCACATCCCGCTGCCAGGGCGGCAGTTCGCTGGCCGGCTGACCAAAGATATGGATGGTTCCGCCGGAGAGCTGCTCAAAACCGGCAATCAGCCGCAGGCAGGTGGTTTTACCCGAGCCGGACGGACCCAGCATCGAGAAAAATTCTCCATCGCGTATGCCAATGCTAACCCCATCCACCGCCCGCACATCGCCATACAGGCGCGATACATTCTGGAACTCGACCGCGTACGTCATTGTTTGCCTCCGATCCTTAGCGGCCGCCCATTATCGCAATATAGTCCTGAGTCCAGCGGCTATAGGGCACGTATTTCCCGCCTTCCGCAACCGGCGTTTTCCAGAAGTGAATGCGGTTAAACTGCTCATAGCCGTTGGTCTCACAGCCTTTATCACCGAGCAGCGCGCTGGCTTTACAGCCCTCAGGCACCACCGGCAGCGAACCGAACCATGCCGCCACATCGCCCTGCACCTTCGGCGTGAGCGACCAGTTCATCCATTTATAGGCGCAGACCGGATGCTTCGCCTCGCTGTGCAGCATGGTGGTATCCGCCCAGCCGGTTACCCCCTCCTTCGGGAACACGGTGGCGACCGGCTGGCCTTCCGCCTTCAGGCCGTTGGCTTGATAGGGCCACGAACTGGAGGCGGCTACCCCTTCGTTTTTGAAGTCGTTCATCTGTACGGTGGCGTCATGCCAGTAGCGATGGATCAGCGGTTGCTGGTCGCGCAGGACTTTCAGCACCGCGTTGTACTGGGTTTCGGTCAGTTGATAGGGGTCTTCGATCCCCAGCTGCGGCTGGGTGGCTTTGACAAACAGCGCGGCGTCGGCGATATAGATCGGGCCATCATAGGCCTGCACCCGCCCCTGGTTGGTTTTACCATCCGGTAGATCCTGCTTGACGAACACCACGCGCCAGCTGTCCGGCGGCGTCGGGAATACGCGGGTGTTGTACATCAGCAGGTTCGGCCCCCACTGATACGGCGTGCCATAGACTTTACCGCCGACGTTAAACCACGCCCCCTTCGCAATACGCGGATCAAGGGAGCCCCAGCCGGCAATCAGCGCCGTGTTGATCGGCTGCACGCGTTTGCCCATGATCAGGCGCAGCGAAGCATCACCCGAGGCGGTGACCAGATCGTAGCCGCCTTTGGCCATCAGACTGACCATCTCGTCAGAGGTGGCAGCAGTTTTGACATTAACCTGGCAACCGGTGTCCTTTTCGAACTGACTCACCCAGTCGTACTGTTTGTCGGTCTGCCCGCGTTCGATATATCCCGGCCAGGCAATAATATCGAGCCGCCCTTCCGGTTTATCAAGCGAGGTGAGCGGCTCTGCCGCCTGAACGGTCAAACAAGCCATACCCAGCACATAAAGGCTGCAACGGGCAATTTTTTTGCTCATCAGGTGTTACTCCTGTCACAAAGGAATTAGCGGCAGCCGTGCCGTAAAAATATCTCCTGAAATAAGGGTAGTCAGCGGATTAACGCCCCCAGGGGAATTTATTCAGGTTGTGACCCGGGACGCATTACGTAAAAATCGCCAACACAAGCAGGACTTTATGGATTATAGACAACGAGTTAGGGAATGAGGAGGGGTATGCATATTTCCTATGGTGAGCGCCGGTAAAATAATGACCGGCCTCGATAAAAATCCTCTTTCGCTTATTTTCGCAGAATGTTTATGATGAGAAAAATAAACGACAGGGTCAGGCAAGCTGTTCGCGAATAAGCTCCCCCAGGCGCTTCACCCCCTGCTCTTCGCGTTCCCCCCAGCCCCAGGCGGTATTAAAACGGAAAAACGAGGTCCAGTTGTCGGAGGTGGAGAACATTTTCCCTGGGGCAATACTGATGTGCGACGCCAGCGCCCGGGCGCTAAGTGCGCTAGCGTCGGCCCCTTCCGGTAGTTCGATCCACAGAAAGTAGCCGCTGTCGCTGTGGTGGACGATGACCTCCGGCGGCAGATGGCGCAGCAGCGCCTGCCAGGCCTGCTGTTTACGCTCCGCCAGCTGACGACGTAGACGGCGCAGGTGGGCGTCATAGCGCTTGGTGGACAGGTAATCCACCAGGGCTAACTGCATCGGCGAACTGGTGGAAAGCGTACTCATCAGCTGGAGCTGCTGGATCCGCCGCGCCTGTTTGCCGGCCGCCACCCAGCCGATACGAAAGCCGGGTACCAGACATTTTGAGAACGAGCTGCAGTGCAGCGTCATCTCCTGGCGATCCCAGAACTTCGCCGGTAACGGCTTTTCGCGGCCAAAATAGAGCTCGCTGTAGACATCATCTTCGATCAACATCACGTTATAGCGCGCCAGCAGCGCCACCAGCGCCGCTTTTTTTTCAGCGCTGAGGGTGAAGCCGAGCGGATTCTGGCCGTTGGTCATCAGCCAGCAGGCCTTCACCGGATAGTTTTGCAGGGCCGCCTCCAGCGCCGTCAGATCAATGCCTTCCCTGACGTCAGTGGCTACCGACAATGCTTTCAAACGCAGCCTCTCCAGCGCCTGCAGGGCGCCGTAGAAGCAGGGGTTTTCCACCACCACCCAGTCTCCCGGCTCGGTCACCGCCTGCAGGCTGAGGTTAAGCGCCTCCAGCGCCCCGGCGGTGATGACGATCTCGTCCGGCGAGACGTTCATCCCCTGCAGGGCATAGCGACGGGCAATGGCATGCCGAAGTTCTGCATTGCCCGGCGGCAGATTCTCAATGACGCTCATGGCGGTGGCGGTTTTACTCACCTGCGCCAGCGAGCGGTTGAGCTGCTGCAGCGGGAAGAGACGCGGGTCCGGAAAGGCCGAGGCAAAGGGCAGCATCGACGCCTGGCGGCTGGCCTGGAGCACCTCAAAGATATAGGTATTGATATCGACGGCTTCATCGCGAGTGACCTGGGCAGGCGGCGCCGGCTGGCGGAGCTTCACCGGCTGGGGGGCAACATAATAACCCGACTGCGGACGGGCGACGATGCGCCCCTGGCTTTCCAGCAGCTGATAGGCATGGCTGACGGTCATAAAGCTCATGCCGCTGCTGATCACCTGCTCGCGCAGCGACGGCAGCCGATCGCCAGGCAACCAGACGCCAAGGGCGATCTGCTCGGTCAGTTGCTGCGCCAACTGTTGATACTTTTTCATTGCGGCCGTCCCCGTACGATAACGTCCCATTATCATATATCAGTTATAAAAAAATCATAGTTTCCTGTAACTGTTATATCTGCAGCGGCGGCCGCGTCGCCGTGATAGCACGGGATGGGTTTAAAATATCACCACCCAGAATAGCGAGATTAAAACAAACCAGAAGATAATCATTACGCCAAGCGTAATGCACAGACTCTGTAATCCTTTTTCAGACATTGGCATTCCCTTTTATTTATTCCCGAGCTCATACAGTACAAATTAGCCGCGGAGCCGACAATTTATTATTATTTAATTTACGATTAACCGGCTCAGCGTTTTTACTTATTCTCATACTAATGAGTGATAATAAATCAGAGTAAAAATCCGTGGCGGATTTCGTAAGCCAAAATATGAGCTACGGCGGGTGGTAAGGATATATTATGCCGACCAAGTGACTACGCCATACCGGCGGCAGGGCCGCGTAGCCAGCCGTTAGCAATAATATGACAGACAGCGGAATAGCGCCTAATCACCTTCCGCAGGGATTAATCAAGGTTGCGCAAGGATATTTTCTCGCCCTGGCAACAGCTGAAAAATCATAACAGCGGCCAACTGTTATGATAAAAAATGGCGTGACTGCCTCTGCCCCTCAGTCGTCACCCCACCTAAAATTGCGCTGAATCAATTTTGTTGTGGAGTCCTGCATGTTCGGTCTTGATGCATTCCATCTGGCGCGAGTTCAATTCGCTTTTACGGTCTCATTTCATATTATCTTCCCCGCCATTACTATTGGGCTGGCCAGCTATCTGGCGGTGCTCGAAGGCTTATGGCTAAAAACAAAAAATCCCGTCTGGCGCTCGCTGTACCATTTCTGGTCGAAGATTTTCGCCGTCAACTTCGGTATGGGGGTCGTTTCCGGGCTGGTGATGGCCTACCAGTTCGGCACCAACTGGAGCGGTTTCTCACAGTTTGCAGGCAGCATAACCGGCCCTCTGCTGACCTATGAAGTCCTGACGGCATTTTTTCTGGAAGCGGGCTTCCTCGGGGTGATGCTTTTCGGCTGGAACCGCGTGGGGCCGGGGCTGCACTTTTTCGCCACCTGCATGGTGGCGCTGGGTACTATCATCTCCACCTTCTGGATCCTCGCCTCTAACAGCTGGATGCAGACCCCGCAGGGGTTTGAGATCGTTGATGGCCAGGTCGTGCCCGTCGACTGGCTGGCGGTGATCTTTAATCCGTCGTTCCCCTACCGATTATTGCATATGACAGTAGCGGCGTTTCTCAGTAGCGCGCTGTTTGTCGGCGCCTCGGCGGCCTGGCATCTGCTACGCGGCAATCAGTCGCCGGCGATCCGTAAGATGTTCTCGATGGCGCTATGGATGACGCTGCTGGTCGCCCCCGTCCAGGCGCTGATCGGCGATATGCATGGCCTGAATACCCTGAAGCACCAGCCGGCGAAAATCGCCGCCATTGAGGGGCACTGGGAAAATCCGCCGGGTGAGCCAACGCCGTTGCTGCTGTTTGGCTGGCCCGATATGGACCAGCAGCGCACCCGCTACGGGCTTGAGATACCGGCCCTGGGCAGTCTGATCCTCACCCACAGTCTTGATAAACAGGTGCCGGCGTTGAAAGAGTTCGCTCCTGAGGAGCGCCCGAATTCTACTGTGGTGTTCTGGTCATTTCGCCTGATGGCCGGGCTGGGCATGTTGATGCTGCTGCTGGGCGTGCTGGCCCTGTGGCTGCGTCGCGGCGACCGGCTATACCACTCGCGGCCGTTTCTGCGTTTTGCCCTGTGGATGGGGCCATCCGGCCTGATCGCTATTCTCGCCGGCTGGGTGACCACCGAGGTGGGCCGCCAACCCTGGGTGGTGTATGGCGTTCAGCGCACCGCCGATGCCGTTTCCGCTCATGGCGATCTGCATATGTCGGTCAGTTTATTGACCTTTATCGTAGTGTACAGCGCCGTCTTCGGCGTCGGCTACAGCTATATGCTGCGCCTGATCCGCAAGGGGCCGCAGGAGATGCTCCCGGCGACAACCGGTACGCCAGCCCGCCCGCTGTCCGCCGCCACTGAAGGTTATCTGCAGAAGGAGTCCCGCTAATGGGTATCGAATTATCGGTGATCTGGTTCGTGATTATCGTCTTTGCCACGCTGATGTACATCGTCATGGATGGCTTTGATCTGGGCATCGGCCTGCTGTTCAGCACGGTGCGGGGCGGCGGGGATCGCGACGTAATGGTCAACAGCGTCGCGCCGGTATGGGATGGCAATGAAACCTGGCTGGTGCTCGGCGGCGCCGGCCTGTTTGGCGCCTTTCCCCTCGCCTACGCGGTGATCATCGACGCCCTGTCGATCCCCCTGACCCTGATGCTGATCGGCCTGATTTTTCGCGGCGTCGCCTTTGAGTTTCGCTTCCAGGCTACGCCGTCGCACCGGCCATTCTGGGATCGCGCCTTTTTTGGCGGCTCCCTGCTGGCAACCTTCAGCCAGGGCGTGGTGGTCGGGTCGGTGATCAACGGTTTCACCGTCAGCGGTCGCGCCTTCAGCGGCGGCATGTTTGACTGGCTGACCCCGTTCAGCCTGTTCTGCGGACTCGGACTATGCGTGGCCTATGCGCTGCTCGGCGCCACCTGGCTGGTGATGAAAAGTGAAGGCGCGCTGCAGCAGAGAATGCGCAGCGCATCGCGGCAGTTGCTGGGTGCCCTGCTGGCGGTGTTTGCCGTCATCAGCCTGTGGACTCCGCTGGCGCACCCGGCGATTGCTGCCCGCTGGTTCAGCCTGCCGAATCTCTATTTCCTGCTGCCGGTACCGCTGCTGGTGATCCTCGTTAGCGGCTGGCTGTGGCGCACGCTGCATCAGCGCGACCGCCATGTTTCGCCCTTCACGCTGACGCTGGGCCTGGTCTTTCTCGGCTTCAGCGGACTGGGGATCAGCATCTGGCCGCATATTATCCCGCCGGCCATCACGCTGTGGCAGGCTGCCGCTCCCCCGCAAAGCCAGGGCTTTATGCTGGTGGGCGCCCTGCTGATTATTCCGGTCATTCTTGGCTACACCTGCTGGAGCTATTACGTGTTCCGCGGCAAAGTTCAGCCTGGGGAGGGATATCACTGATGCGTACTGCCTGGCCTAAACGTCTGCTGTGGCTGATCGCGCTCTGGGGAGGCAGCGTACTGACGCTGGCCGCCATTAGCCTGCTGTTTCGCCTGCTGATGACCGCCGCAGGGCTAAAAGTCTGAGGGCGGATGCAGAGAGGTCCGAAAAGGGACTTCTCCATCTTATCTTCACTTTTGCCTGATGAAATACGGCGATACATCTGAAGAAAGGATATTGCTATGAAGAAGTTAGCTTTACTGTACGCCGTAATGACGCTGGGAATGTCGTCATGGGCTTTTGCTGCCGACAACCCGCCGCCGCCGCCGGAAAAAGGCGCGCAGCATCAGGGTAAACCGCCGGTGAAAAACGGCCAACACGAAGGTAAGCAAGCGCAATACAACAGCAAACAGCCACAACGAGACGGCAAACAGCCGCAGCACGACGGCAAACAGCCGCAGCACGACGGTAAACAGCCGCAGCACAACGGCAAGCAGCCGCCAAAAGGGAGCGAGCACAGCGGGAAACCGCTGCCGCCGAAAGCGTAACACTCTGGCCTGGCTTCCGCGTCAGGCCTTTTTTCATCCTTCGTCAGCCATCGTTGACAAACTCTTGCCGTTCTTTGAGATGCCCGAAAAAAAGCCTGCATTGCGCCTGACATAGTATGTCCACGCCATTGTTCCGTCGAGAAAAGGTATGTTAAAGAGAAGCATAAGCGCCCTGCTGTTGCTGTGCGCATTATTTTCCGGGCATCTGTTGGCACATCGTCAGGGACACGAGTACTTTCCGGTGCAAAGTCTCGAACAGCAGCTGCTGCACGAAGCGGATAGCGATGAGCTTCGCAGCCAGCACGAGGAGGCCGCCGCAGACCTGCGCGAACATCACCGCTGGCAGGACGACCGTAAACCGCGGGCATCCTGCCAATAGCATCGACTCGAATCAGGCCCCTTTGCGCTTCGGCAGCGTCTTCATCAGATCGTCCGGGCTGACGGAGGCCACAATGCTGCCCGGGTGCGGCATTTTGAGGATATGGTTTTTGATCTTGCCGACCACGTGCATTTCGCACGGACGGCAGTCAAACTTCAGGGTCAGGACCTCATCGCCATGGATCAGCTGCATCGGCGTGGCTTTCCAGCTCTTGATGGAGCCTTTCGCCTGCTTCGGGCAGAGGTTGAAGGCGAACCGCAAACAATGCTTAGTGATCATCACCGGCACATCGCCCTTCTCTTCGTGCGCTTCATAGGCGGCGTCGATCAGCTGTACGCCATAGCGCTGGTAGAACGCCCGCGCCTTGTGGTTATAGACGTTGGCGAGGAAGGAGAGATGGGTCTCAGGGTAGACCGGCGGCGGTACGGAGACCGGCTTGCGGGTGCCGCGCTGCCAGGCGTTGAGGCGCGCTTCATCCAGCATCTCCGCAGTTTCCCGACGCAGCTGGTTGAGCAGGCTGTTGGGCACAAACAGCGGCGGCAGATTAACCTGCACCTCGCGCGCATAGTAGATGGTTTGCCCCAGTTTTGTGACACCGTCACGCAGGTTGGCCAACGCTTTCTCCGCCTGGTTAGCTTCGGCGAACTCCCCGTCAAGGGTGTGGGTCACGCTGACGCCATCTTCACAGGTCATGGTGAGAACCAGCTGCTCCTGCCAGCCGCTCAACGTCACATCTACCGCGATGCGGCGTTCGCTGGAGGTCTTTAGCAGCGCCTGTTGCCAGTTATGATCGAGGTTGCGGTTGAGCGGCTGATGGGGGCGCACTTTATGCAGATCCGCTGGCATCTCGTTCGGCCATACCCGATAACGGTTTTCGCCGGTTTTTTCCACGGTATTAGCACGGAAGCCCACCACTTCGCGCTTAATCATCACGTTGAGACCATCGCCGTTGGTTAACGGTTCACTGACTTCAACGTCGAGATGGTCTTTGCCTACCTTCAGAACTTCACCCACCGGCAGGCCGATAAATTTCGGCGAATCAAAGGCGCCGATATCGCCCTTGCGGGCATTAACAAAGTAGTCAGTGCTGCCCCGGTGGAAGGTTTTATCCGTGGACGGGATAAAGAAATGCTCGGTGCGTCCAGCCGAGGCGCGCGCCAGGTCGCCGCGATCTTCGATAATGGCATCCAGCATTTGACGGTAGTGCGCAGTGATGTTTTTCACATAACTCATGTCTTTGTAACGGCCTTCAATTTTGAAGGAGCGTACGCCAGCGTCGATCAGCGCCGCCAGGTTGGCGGTCTGATCGTTATCCTTCATCGACAGGAGATGTTTCTCATAGGCCACCACCCGCCCCTGATCGTCCTTCAGGGTATACGGCAAGCGGCAAGCCTGCGAGCAGTCGCCGCGGTTGGCGCTGCGTCCGGTCTGGGCGTGCGAAATGTAACACTGCCCGGAATAGGCCACGCACAGCGCGCCATGGATAAAGAATTCGATAGTGGCGTCAGTGTGGTCGTAAATGGCTTTGATTTGACTGAGGTTCAGTTCGCGCGCCAGCACGATCTGACTGAAGCCGGCGTCGGAGAGAAACTTCGCTTTTTCCACACTGCGAATATCGCACTGGGTGCTGGCGTGCAGCTCAATCGGCGGCAGATCCAGCTCCATGATCCCCATATCCTGCACGATCAGCGCATCGACGCCTGCGTCGTAGAGATCGGTAATCAGCCGCTGCGCCGGCTCCAGTTCATCGTCATGCAGAATGGTGTTCAGCGTCACAAATACCTTTGCGCCAAAGCGATGAGCGAAAGGCACCAGCCCGGCGATATCGCTCAGACTGTTGCTGGCGTTGTGGCGGGCGCCAAAGCCAGGTCCACCGATGTAAACGGCATCGGCGCCGTGAAGGATCGCTTCGCGAGCGATACCGGCGTCGCGGGCAGGACTAAGAAGTTCAAGACGATGATTGTGCAGGCGCATACGCGTGTTGTTATCCAGTATAAGGGGGTCGAAATGGCGGCTATTGTAGTCAGAACCGGGCGCAGACGAAAACCTTTTCCGCCGTCGCGCGACGACGAATTTTCACTTTTCAACAAAGTATTGACGGAAAAGATATTTCCCTCAAATCACGGCGAAGAGTACTGTCATCACGTATTCCGGATTTTCCTCGTCACGTTGTGAGTGGTTATCATCAGTCATCTTGTCTGGCCGCGGGTTCGCTCGCGGTTTTTTCTTTTGGATAATGGATAAGAGAATGGAAATGGGCCGCCTGGGCGCCGCGGTTACGATACGCATGCGTCGCGTCGCCGGCGAAACGCCTACCCTCACCCGCCTGCAGCGAGTGCCACTCCCCTTGTAAGCACAAATCCAGCGTACCACTTATCACTACCACATGCTCAATCACCCCTTTCTCATGCGGCGTTGATTCGCTCAGCGCGCCGGGGGCAAGGGTTATCGAAAAATGGTCAAAGCGCAGCTCGGGATCCCACGGGAATACTGGCGTCACCACCATCGCCTGCTGCTGCGGATCAAACGCGGAGGGCGCGGCGCTGGCGTCCGGGACGATGAACGCCGAAAACGGTACGTTCAGCCCGGTGGCAATCTTCCACAGCGTCGCCACCGTTGGACTTGATTCATTCCGCTCAATCTGCCCGAGCATGGCTTTCGACACCCCGGTCTCTTCCGCCAGTCGCGACAGGCTCCAGCCTCGCTGCTGGCGCAGGGTTTTAAGCGTTGCCGCCAGATGTTGCGCAATATTCATCCTTCCTCCCGTTTTTACTGCGCAAAGTATACCGCCATTTGTCTGATTTTTTCAGGACGTTTAACGGCATCGTACGCCACTGGCGGCGAGTTTTTCTCCCAGGGTAGCTGCGCGAACCACCGCTTGTGCGTTATAACGCACAATGATACAGTGAATGGATGTTATAACGCACATGAGAATCATCGATGCGCTCGTTTAGTCTTCCGCTTCCCACTCTGTTCGCTGGCTTCGTCGCCGTGTTGGTGGGGTACGCCAGCTCCGCCGCCATCATCTGGCAGGCCGCCGCCGCGGCCGGCGCTACCCCCGGGCAGATCGCCGGCTGGATGACGGCTCTTGGCCTCGCCATGGGCATCAGTACTCTCGCGCTGAGCGCCTGGCGGAAAGTTCCTGTGCTCACCGCCTGGTCAACGCCGGGCGCTGCGCTGTTAGTTAGCGGCCTGCAGGGGGTGACCCTCGCCGAGGCCGTGGGGATCTTTATTTTCGCCAACGCGCTGATCGTTATCTGCGGCGCCACCGGCCTGTTTGCCCGGCTGATGAAGATCATTCCCCATTCGCTGGCCGCCGCGATGCTGGCTGGGATCCTGCTACGGTTTGGTTTGCAGGCCTTCGCCGGCTTACAGGATCATCTGCCGCTGTGCGGCGGGATGCTCGCCGCCTGGCTGCTGTGTAAAGCGCTGTGGCCCCGCTTCGCCGTGGTGGCTGCGCTGGTGATTGGAGCGCTGATTGCGGCGGCGTCCGGCGATGTGGCTAGCGCCCCCGTGCCGCTGGCATTTGTGACGCCGGAATGGGTCGCCCCGCAGTTTACTCCGGCGCTTTTGCTCAGCGTCGGTCTGCCGTTCTTCCTCGTCACCATGGCCTCGCAGAACGCTCCAGGGTTCGCCACCCTGCAGGCATCAGGCTATACCGTACCGGTCTCCGCACTGATCGTCGTTTGCGGGGGGTTGGCACTACTGCTGGCGCCGTTTGGGGTTTATTCCATCTGCATCGCGGCGATCACCGCCGCCATATGCCAGAGCCCGGAGGCGCACCCGGATCCGAACCAGCGCTGGCTGGCGGCCATAGCCGCGGGCGGTTTTTATCTGCTGGCCGGTCTGTTCGGCGGGTCAATCACCGCCCTGATGTCGGCCCTGCCGCCGGCGTGGATCCAGATGCTGGCGGGTCTGGCGCTGCTCGGCACCATCGGCGGGAGTCTGTTTCAGGCAGTGCATCAGGCCAGTGAGCGCGATGCGGCAGTGCTAACCTTCCTGGTCACCGCCAGCGGGGTGACGCTGGCGGGAATTGGCTCCGCCTTCTGGGGCGTGGTGCTCGGCGGGGTGAGTTACGGCGTGCTATCCGCGCTGCGCCGCCCGTAGCTGGGAGGGCGTCAGGCCGGTGGCGGCTTTGACCCGATGGCTGAAATGGCTGGGGGAGCTAAAACCACAGGCCAGCGCTATCTCGGTTAACGGCAGCGCGCTATGGCAGATCAGGTTTTGCGCCTTCGCCATTCGCTGCTGCATGACGTACTGATGCGGAGCCATATTTAGCGACTGACGAAACATACGAGCAAAATGAAACTCACTCAGACCCGCCTGCTGCGCCAGGTCGGCCAGGGTCAAGGGCTGATCGAGATGAGCATCGATCCAGGCCAGTACGTGACGCTTTACGCCTGGCGCCAGCCCGCCGGTGACCGTCGGCAAACGCCACTGCACGGTGGAATAGTGCTGGATCAGATGGGTAAGCAGTAAGCTGCTGGCAGCGCTGAGGGTCAGCTGGTTCGCCGGCTGCCGCCAGTCGTTAGCCAGCAAAAACTGACGATACACTGCGGTGATTTTATCATCGCTGGCGAAGGTCTTTTCCTGCAGGGTGAAGTTCGCCGGGCTGCGGTCCCACACCTCCTCGCCGACGCGACGCAGGTGCGCATCGGTACAGTAAAGATGCACAAACGACAGATCGCCGCGGATATCCCATACGCTTTCATCGCCTTTCGGCATCAGACAAAAACGATCCGGGCCGCCGCCATTTTTCCAGCCGTGCGGCGTCTTTTGATAGCTTTCGTAGCCATCAGCGACGTACAGACTTAAAGTATGATGGTCGCTGCGCACCGTCACGGTATCGCAATTGTTATACCAGGCGGCCAGTTGAATACCGGAATTCAGCTCCACGGTTCCCTTCAGCACCGCGTTCTGTCGCCGTAATGTTTCAAATGTCCCGTAACCCATCGTCTTCACACATTGTCTGTAAAAGCCCTAGTCTAGGGAGACTACGGCGCGGTTTCCAGTCCTCACCGCCAGCGGAGGGCAAATAAGCGCAAGAATTTGCAAGCCGACAACAAACCGGTGAAAGCCGCAGCAGGCGGCAGCCGGCATACTCCTCCCATCAACAGGTAGAGGAGAACCAGGGTGAACGCATTACTCTATGCACTCGTTGTCGTGATCTGGGGTACAACGTGGATTGCGATTTTTTTACAACAGGGACCGGTGGCCGCGCCGGTATCGATTTTCTGGCGTTTCGCCGTAGCCAGCGTCACGATGCTGGCGATTCTGCTCGTCACACGACGCCTGCGGCCGCTGGGCGCGAAAGATCATCTCTGCTGCCTGCTGCAGGGCTGCTGCGTCTTCTGCTTTAATTTCTGGTGTTTTTATACCGCCGCCGCCTGGATCAATACCGGTCTGGAATCGGTGATCTTTTCGATGGCGGTACTGTTTAACGCCATCAACAGCTTTCTCTTTTTCCGCCAGCAGCCGCCGGGCCGCTTCTGGGCCGCCGCCGCGCTGGGTCTCGCCGGTATCGTCATCCTGTTCTGGGACGACCTGCTGGCCAACGGACTGAACGCCTCGCTGCTGTGGGGGATCGGGCTGAGCGCCCTGGGTACCTACGGTTTTTCGCTCGGCAATATGTTCAGTATTCGCCACCAGCGCCGCGGGCTGGAAACGCTGACCACCAACAGCTGGGCGATGCTCTACGGCACGCTGGTGATGGGGGCGATCGCTCTGCTGCGCGGCGATAACTTTATGCCAGAATGGACCGTCAGCTATCTGGGCGCCCTGCTTTACCTGGCGCTGTTCGGCTCGGTCATCGCCTTTGGCGCCTATTTCACTCTCGTTGGGCGCATCGGCGCCAGCAAAGCCGCCTACAGTACGCTGCTTTTTCCGCTGGTCGCCTTATCCATTTCCACCGTCTATGAAGGGTATGTCTGGCACAGCAGCGCCGTGATCGGGCTGGCGCTGATCCTGCTGGGTAACCTGGTAATGTTTGCCAAACCGGAACAGCTATTGCTGCGCCGAAGGCTGGCCTGAGGAGGCTGAAGAAAACCAGCGCCGTCGTCAGACGGCGCTGGCACGATTAACGCTGAGAGGGATCGAATTTAACGGCGTCGACCGCCATATCATCGATAACCTGCTTCAGGGTATCGACGGTCAGCGGTGTATTCTCATTCGCCAGGGTTTTGCCTTCCCCTTTACGAACGACCTTGATGACCGGCTTATTGGTGCTGGCGTCAATGACCTCCGCCTCAAAGTACAGATTGGTGTCCATGGTACGATGGCCGGTGGCGGCCTGGGTGCCGGCGACAATCATAGCGACCGGGATCACTTCATAGAACTGCAGCCCCTCTTTGCTGGAGTCCACCCCGGTGATCGCCCCGCGGAAGATGAGGCTGCGCTTGCCGGCGGTAGTGGCCAGCGGTTTACGCTCGGAAATAGCCTGTTTCAGCTCTTTGTTGGTGTAGTTAAGAATATCCTGCAGCGCCTTCTCCCCTACCTGGGTGGTCGGCTTCGGTACCGGATAGTAGGTCACCGGGTGATAAACGATATTGTCATAGTTGGCCGGATTGAAGTTCGGATCGATCCAGCGCAGCTCCGGCTTGCCGGAGGCAGAGGTCGTTTCTTTCAAACTGGAATAATCTTTTAAGAAGCCCGAATACTGATTCGGTTGCGCCACTTTCGCCGCACAGCCGGTCAACGCCAATATTCCCGCCAGAGCGGCGACTTTCAGTAAAACGCGAGTACGCATAGAGAGATCCCTGTAAATACAGTTTTTTTTCGGCAGACGTTATAGCAAATAGGACCCACTAGTTTTGTGACAAAAAAAGGGCTTCGTCAAGGAAGATTTATAAATATTGATGGCCTGAACATTACGTTAATAAATAATCACTTAAAAGGGGTATCGCGCGGTTTTCCAGGCTCATTTTCGCCGCAACGGGTCTCTGTCTTGCCCAGGCTCTGGCGGGGAATGCGGCGCGGGCCATGCTCAGCTTCCCACGCCGCGGCGAATCAGGCAGGCTTGCGCGCCAACAGGGTGGCGAAGCGCAATTTGATGCGATTGCCGTTGGCGTCGGTGCGATGCAGCTCGCCGACGTCCTCATTGTATTTCAGCAGCTCCCAGCCCTGGTAATAATCACGAAGCTCATCAGGTTTAAAGGCAAACGGGAAGCCGACGGTGCAGGGATAGTCTTCGGTATCCATCGCCGCCACAATCAGGTTATAGCCGCCGGCGGCGGTGCAGCGCTGCATATTGGCGATCAGGCCCGGGATGGTGTCAGGCTCGAGGAACATCATCACTACGGTGGAGAGGATCAGGTCATACTCGCCGTCAAAGCTCAGGCTGTTGAGGTCTTTCACCGCCGTTTGCAGATTATCCAGTCGCTCGGCGGCGCGAATACTTTCCAGATTGTTGACGCTCATCGGATTTTTATCCCACGCCGTCACCGCGAAGCCGTTCGCCGCCAGATAAAGGCTGTTACGCCCGTTGCCGCAGCCAAGATCCAGCGCCCGCCCCGGCGGCACAATCGTCGCGGCATGCAGCACCTCGGAATGGGTGCGGGTCAGGCTGTATTTTTGACTAAAATAATCCGCGTCACGCATTGTCATGATCCTTCCTTCTTATTCAGGAGTGTTTCCCGGTCGACCTGGAGCAACAGTTTTCCGCTGACCAACAGCAACGCTGTACGCAGCAGCAGCAGGCCGACAACCAGATTGCTAAAAATAAATAGCGGCATCGCCAGATGATGAAAAAAGCCGTCTCCCCTGGCCTGGCCGAGATGCAGACCGGTGGTGGCCAGCGCGGAAATGCCGAACGAGAAGCTCCAGAAAGAAGCATTGAACGGCTGACGAAGATACCAGGGCATCAGACGGAGCATAAACAGTAGCTGCAGCAGGCCGTAACCAAACAGCAGCTTAGCGAAGGTATCGGCCTCCCCGCCGTTGACGCTGAGCCAGGCGCTGCAGGCCACCAGCGCAGGCGCCAGCTGGATCCCCAGCGAGGTGCGCAGCGGCGTCGGCAGCTCGCCTGCGCTGCGCAGACGCTGGAGGATCGCCGGCTCGAGGCTCAGCCAGGAGAAGACCCCGGCGCCGAGGAACACCAGTCCGGCATCGGAAAATCCCAGCGCGCCGCAGGCCATCGCGCTGATAAAATTATTGGCTACTGTCGGCAGATACAACCCCGGCGTGGTGGCCTCGCGAGGATGGTTCCCCCGCCATAGCCCACCGCTTTGCCAGGCGGCATAGGCGAGCTGCAGCGCCACGCCCGGCACAAACAGCCCGATCGCCAGCGGCCGGCACCAGGGAGCCAAACCAATCGCCACCAACAGCGTGGTGGCCGGAAACAGGCTGACGAAGCTGCTGCTCACCGGATGACGCATCTCCCGCAGCACGCTCGCCGGAAAGCGGATCGCCCGGCTGATAAACGCCATGCTGAGCAGGACCCACATCGCCATCGCCAGCGTCACCAGCCCATCACCAATGCTGCGGCTGACCGGCCAGAGGGTGCTGGCGTAACGCCAGGCGAAGCCCATTCCGATGGTGCCGAGCACCATGCCAAAATAACCCGCCGGCAGGTTTAGCACCTGCCGCGGCGTTTGCGTTTTATTCATTTTATTGATGATATCAATTTAATTTGAAGTTGCATTCTAAAGGAACCTTATCCCGCGCGCTATGGCGATCTTTGCTATGTTTATGTTAACCATAAGTAATAAGGATCGGCCATGCGTAAATACCGTCTCAGCGAACAGACCCGGCAGTATTGTTATGAGGAAGAGCATGGCAAACAAAGCGTCACCCTGCGCCAGATCGTGGCGCTTATTGATTTCGCTGACGTCAAAGCGGGCAGCGAAGGCGGCTGGGTGGATGAGGAATGCGCTCTCAGCCAGCAGGGGGAGTGTTGGATCTACGATGTCAACAGCGTGGTCTTCGCCGGGGCGCGCATCCGCGATGACGCCCGCTTAACCGGGTTCTGCGTGGTCAGTCATGAGGCCACCATCGGCGGACGGGCCTGCATTCACGCCTCGCAGATCAGCCATCACGCGCAGATCAGTGACAACGTCACTGTTATGCAGAGCCAGGTGCGCGGTTATTGTCGCCTTGCCGACGAGGCGCGTCTTCTCCCCCACTGCCAGGTGATTGCCGCGCGCGGGTTAACCGCCGATCGCGACAAAGTCCTGCAGATCTATCAGCGAGCCACCGTCAGCGCCTCGCGCATTCTCCACCAGGCGCAAATCTACGGCGATGCCTTCGTTGAGCATGCGTTTGTCGAACATCGGGCGGAAGTGTTTGACCAGGCAAGACTTGAAGGGAACGAAGAAAACGACGTCTGGGTATGCGATAACGCCCGGGTATACGGGCACGCGCGCCTGATCGCCGGTCGCGGAGAGGATGCCATTCCCACCGTACGCTACAGTTCGCAGGTGGCAGAGAATGCGGTGATTGAAGGCAACTGCCTGCTGAAGCATCGGGCGATGGTCGGCGGCGAGGCGCAGCTGCGAGGTGGTCCGATTCTGCTCGACGACGATGTGCTGATCCAGGGGCGGACAGTCATCACCGGCGATGTGATCGTTGAGCACCAGGTCTCCATCAATGACGAGGTGCAGATTGCCGCACAGGAGGGAGATGCCATTCATCTGCGCGGCCCGAAAACGCTTGACGGCCAGCAGCACATCACCCGCACGCCGCTGTTAGGCGCGCTTTAATGCCTCATCGCGGTCAATAATGCGGGCGTAGATATTCTGATCGTCATAGCTACCGTTCAGATACTCGGCTTGTCGGAGACAGCCTTCCAGAACAAAACCGTTGCGCAACGCTACCTGGTTGCTGCGGGTGTTCGCCACCCGGCATTTGATCACAAACCGGCGCACCAGCCCGCTGGCGGCATAATGGCGGATAAAGGCCTGTAATGAACGGGAAAGCAGCCCTTGCCCCTGGTGCTCTTCATCGATCCAGTAGCCAATATAGGCCGTTTTATTCTGCGGCTCGATCTGATTGAACGACAGGACGCCGACTAGCTGCTTATCGAGAAACAGCAAAAACATTTTGGCGTAATCCCGCTGATGCAGCATCACGTTGCCCTGCACATGACGGCGGGTCTCGTCTTCGCTGCGCACCTCGGCGGGCCAACTGAGCGACTGCTGTAGCCAGCGCTGGTTTTTGACCACCAGCTGGTGCAGGTCGCTAACGTAGCGCTCATCGATGGCGATTAGCGTCAGCGCGTCGGTTACCGGGATCGACTCAGGTACTGCTGGGATATCTGCGGTCATAGCGCTCTCTTCTGGCCCGCAGGGACTGCCTGCGGGCGTCGGGTGACTCAGGGTTATTTCATGATCCGGTCGTCAACGTAGTTGCGTTTATCTGCTGCCGGCGGGAAATACTGATAGAGCCAGGTTTCGCTGATGGCTTCTCCCTGACAGCGCAGGAACAGACGCATCTCCACCGGGTCGGTTGAGTCGGTGGTCGGATACCAGTCGAAAAGGATCCGGTAGCCATCGAACGGCTCGACGTAGAGGATCTCAATCTGCTTCGCTTCCCCGCTGGAGAGGGTGATCACCGGTTCAATACCGCGCGGCGCGGCCGCCTTCAAATCACCGCCGACAAAGTCGATGGCAAAACGACGCGCCCACTTATCCGGGTAGTGTTCACCCGGCGCCCATCCCTCGGGGAAGCCCCCCATCCCGGTGCGGGTGGCCAGAACGCGCGCCAGCGGGGTGCTAACCGGCGGCTGCGCGCTCCAGTAAAGACGGTAGCGGAAGTCCAGTTCGTCGCCCGCCTTCACCGCCTTTTCCGGCTGCCAGAAGCAGACGATATTATCCAGCGTTTCGCCGGTAGTTGGGATCTCCATCAGGCTGACCGCCCCTTTGCCCCACTGGTTACGCGGCTCAACCCACAGGCTGGGACGCTTGTTATACCAGCCCATCACATCCTGGTAGTGGGAGAAATCACGGTCCAGCTGCAACAGACCAAAGCCGCGCGGGTTCTTGTCCTGGAAGGCATTGAACTGCAGCTTCTGCGGGTTATTCAGCGGCCGGCAGACCCATTCCCCGTTGCCCAACCACATTGACAGCCGATCGGAGTCGTGGATTTGCGGATGGATGGTGTCGCACATCCGCCGCTCATTATTGCCGCAGCTGAACATACTGGTCATCGGCGCGATACCCAGCTGTTTGATATCCTTGCGGGCGTAAAGGTGGTTTTCCACGTCCATGATAACCTGGGTATCCTGGCAGTGGATGGTGAACTTGTAGGCGCCAGTGATGCTCGGGCTGTCCAGCAGCGCGTAAACGGTAAACACCGTGGCGTCCCCTTTGACCGTTTCGAACCAGAACGACGTAAAGTCGGGAAACTCTTCCGGGGTATCGGTAAAGGTATCCACCGCCAGACCGCGGGCCGACAGGCCATACTGATAGGTGCTGTCTACCGCGCGGAAGTAGCTGGCGCCGAGGAACGCCACGATATCGCGGCGCGCCAGCTCCGGCGCTTTAAACACCCGGAACCCGGCGAAGCCGAGGTCAGACTGTCCTTCCAGCTGACGGGTATCCACACCGGCGTCATTGTACTTAAACAGCTCCGGACGGAAGTGGATCTCGCGCGCCTGCTGGGTGCTGGCGTCTAAAGAGAACATCCGCACGCGGCGACGGAACCCCATCCCGACGTGGAAAAACTGGATGTCCAGCTTACGCTCTTCAATATTGTTCCACAGCGAGTGGTTGGCATCGTACTGGATGCTGTTATAGGCCTGCGGGGTGAGATTGGCGAGCGTCGGCGGCAGATCGCGCGGGGCGCCGCCCCACGGCTGGCGCGCCAGATCGTGAGCCATCGCCTGCAGAACAGCATAATCAAAACGACGCGTTTGCCCGTCGGCAATGCCCGCGTCTTCGGCAAAAGCGGCCTGACTGAATAAGGAAGCGACTCCTGACGTTCCGCATACGGCGGCAACAGCCATGGAAGATTTAAGAAAACGTCTGCGGTTCATGCCTGAGAAAGCGTCCTTCTGCACGGGTGAATTGATTCGCAACGCGTCATCACGCTGCGTGATAATTTCCGCCCACTCTAGACAAAAACGATTAATAATCCAATTGTTGCCAGCAGAAAAAAGGTAAAAAAGCCCTGTCCAGAGGAACAGCCTGTTTTTTTCATTTCCTCTGACGTGTAGCCAGGGCATACACGCTGCATGCCGCTTTTTACCCCTGACTATTCAAGGGAAATCTATTCTCCAGGGCTGAATATTCACCCCATGTATCGCTCCTCGCCGCGCGCGTTTTTTAGGCACGATTCGCGCAAATTTCCATCGCGCCTGGTGCTAACTTTTCCCCGATAACCGCTATCTTTCTTCACGTTAGCGGCCAACAGGGGAGAGCCGTTCGGGCTGTCCCGCCACGCTCTCCAGGGAATTCATTCAGGAGTCATGCCATGCAAGTGAAAGCAGCCGTCACGCTGGGCTACCAGCAGCCTTTTGTCATCAAAGACGTCGAGGTCGCCCCGCCGGGGAAGGACGAGATATTAGTGAAAATTGTCGCCACCGGCGTCTGCCATACCGACGCCGTGATGCGCGACAACCCCGGGGTGGTGCCTATGCCGGCGATCCTCGGCCATGAAGGCGCCGGGATCGTTGCCAGCGTCGGCGAGGCGGTTAGCGGCATCAGAGTAGGAGACCACGTGGTGCTCAGCTACGCCGCCTGCCACCACTGCGAAAATTGTTTAAGCAACCACCCTTCGGCTTGCGAAGATTTTAATACGCTTAATTTTGGCGGCCGACGCGAGGATGGCACCACCCCCTACCGGCTGGGAGACCAGGATCTGTCCCTGTTCTTTGGCCAGTCGTCTTTCAGCCAGTATGTGGTCACCCGCGCCAGCAACGCGGTCGTGGTCGACCCGGAGGTTGATCTCACCCTGCTCGGCCCGCTGGGCTGCGGTATCCAGACCGGTAGCGGGACGGTGCTCAACCGCCTGAAACCGGTGGTCGGCGAATCGCTGGTGGTGTTTGGCTGCGGCGCGGTGGGGCTCAGCGCCATCATGGCAGCGAAATTAACCGGCTGTTCACAGATTATCGCGGTGGATATCCATGCCAGCCGCCTCGCCCTGGCGGGCGAACTGGGCGCCACCCATCAGATCAACGGCAAGGAACAGGATGCCGTCGCCGTGATTAAACAAATCACCGGTAAAGGCGCCCACTACGCGGTGGAAACGACCGGCGTCTCCGCTATCGTTCTGCAGGCCGTACACGCGGTGAAACCGCTGGGAACGGTGGCGATTGTGGGCTTTACCGGAGATATCACCCTTAACGTGCAGAACGACCTGATGGCGGAGGGAAAATCGCTGGTCGGGGTGATTGAAGGCGACGCCGTGCCGGCGCTGTTTATTCCGCTGTTGATTCAACTCTATAAACAGGGAAAATTCCCTATCGATAAGCTTATCGCCCGCTATCCGTTGGCCGATATCAACCAGGCCTTCGCCGATTCGGCGTCCGGCAAGGTGATCAAGCCGGTGGTGGTCATGTGAGATAACGTCGCCACCGGTCGGTGGCGACAGTTGCGCATTATGGGATTTATTCCAGCGTCACGTGATGCTTCATCACCCGGCGAAACAGCGCCAGTCTGGCGCGCATAAAGCGGTTCTCCACTTTAAACCCGGCGCGCTTATGCAAGCCAATGCGCAACAGGCGATCCCGCCCGCGCAGGCACGCCGGCCAGCGCACTGCGCCGGAAAGCGTCTGCTCGCCGCTGGCGAGGCGGGCAAACTGCGTCCAGTAGTCAGCGACCTGAGCGGCGAAGGCCAGATCCGCTTCGCTGGCGTACTGCCGCACCGGGTCGGTCAACCGCAGGTTATCAAACACGTAGGGCACCTCGTTGCCATGCCAGGCCCCATGCGGGTAGGCGTCATGCTCCGCTTCCGCGACATAATCAAACCAGTAGCGCCAGCACGGCTGACCCACGCGCTGTTGCGCCTGCATCACTACATAACCAAGGGTGGTGAAGGCCATGTCGCGGCATACTTCCCGCCCCAGCGCTTCATCGCCCTTCACGCCGGGATAGAGGAGTTTGATCAGCCCCAGCCCCAGACGGCGCTCTCGGCGCAGCTTCTGGATCTGCCCGGCAATATCGACGCCGAACACGGCCATCACGCTGGCTTCATCGCTATTGGAGCCGATCATCACCGGTATCGGATGCTGGCGGCCGGCAAAGAAGGTCTCCAGCATCGGCTGCGGCAGCACCGCGTCTCCGGCAATAGGCGCTGGCCCGGTATTCAGCGGCGCGGTGAGCGACCAGAAGGCCTCCGCGGGGATCGCCCGCAATTCCTCAGCGCTGGCTTGCGGTAAGGCGAAGTGTTCCGCCAGCAGGCGCCCTTTTTCCAGCGCTTTTTCCCGCGGCAGATCGGGTAGCGTATACCCGCTCTGAATAATCGCTTTATGAAACAGCCCTTTCGCTTTCGGGGAGGCCATTAGCGACAGCACGCTGCGCGCCCCGGCGGATTCGCCAAACAGCGTGACGTTGGCGGCATCCCCGCCGAAGGCGTGGATATTCTCCTGAACCCACTGCAGAGCGGCAATCTGATCGAGCAACGCGAAATTATAGAGACGTTCGCCCGCCTCTTCTTCCAGCGCCGGATGGGCGAAAAAACCGAGATGGCCCAGCCGGTAGTTAACTGTCACCACCACCACGTCGCGGCTGGCAAGCGCTTTGCCATCGTAAGGCGGCAGGCTGCCGGCGCCGATGGTAAACCCGCCGCCGTGCAGCCAGACCATCACCGGCAGCGGCTGCGCTGCGCTGGCCGGGGCCCAGACGTTGAGATATAAGCAGTCTTCGCTGAAGGCGCCAGGATCGCCGCCGCCGAGCTCGCGGCAGTAGTCAATGTCCTGCCAGCTGGCCGCGGAAAAGGTCTCGGCTGGACGTACCCCCTGCCAGCGGGCGGCTGGCTGCGGCGCGCGCCAGCGCAGCGGGCCCACGGGCGGCGCGGCGTACGGAATGCCGCGCCAGATATGAATCCCCTGTTCTGCGCTCCCGGCCAGCGTTCCCTGACGGGTTTTCGCCAACGGTTTCGACGGATGTTGCATAACCTGCTCCCTGTAAGGCTGATGCCAGCAGGGTACTGATTTTACAGCAGACCGCAACGTCGTTTGCTGCGCTCCTCCGCCTGTCGGTATAGTTCAAACTCATCCTGCACCGGGCAGCCCAGAGCTGCCTCAAACGCCTCGCGACTGGCGTTCCCGTGGCTGCGCGCCTGGGTTTCGTTGCCCAGATTGGACTGAAAAATGCCCGCCGCGCTGACCGGTAAAAAATCTTCATAAATAATCGGCTGGGCGACCACCCACCCGCGCTCAATCAGCGGCTGCGGATCGTCGCCCGGGCGAAACGCCTGGCGATGTGCCTCACCCGTGGGCGTCAGGCGGTAGCGAAACCAGGCCAGCCCCTGCTGACGGAGCAGAAATTCGCTGTCGGGAAATTCGCTAAACACCTCCTGTAGATGCTGCTGGTGGCTGAGATTGTCTTTCCCGGTTCCTGCCGCCTGCAGCAGCCGATCGTACAGCGCGCGCCCTTTCGGCGTCAGCGCCACGCCCCGCTGCTCAATTTCGCCAAAGCGGGCGCTATGGGTGCCTCGGTGTTCTCCGGCGAACATCACCGGCTCCTCAAGCGCCTTAAAGCTGGTCTGCCGCAGGAGGATCGGGACCTCCCGGCGCGGTGGCCCTTCAATCAACGCTTTGGGTTCAATACCGCACTCCGGCATCAGGGACTGGACGCGGTCAATATCCAGCGTCCGCGGCGTGAGATGGTTGATATGACACCCCGGGAAACAGACCACATCGGCAATCAGGCGGTGCTCGCGATGCAGAGCATGGTAAGTCTCCTCATCGACGGTGGCTTGCCGGTACCAGCGGAACGTCTCCAGCGCCTCCTGGACAAACTCGCGCGCGTCGGCAGAGGTGAATTCGCCCTCTGCTTCATACTGCGCAATCAGCGCCAGGCAGCGGGGGGTGAAGATTTTGCGCCGCGCGAGGATCGCCTCGGCCCGCTCGCGCAGGGCGCGATTTTCAATCAGCTCCAGGCGCAGCAGCGAGGTGAAAATCCGAAATGGATTGCGCGCCAGCGCGGCATCGTCGATGGGACGAAACGCCGTGGAGTGGACCGGCACGCCGGCCTGCGAGAGATCGTAATAGCTAACGGGATACATTCCCATGATGGCAAACATGCGACGGAGCGTCGCCAGTTCTTCCGCTGTGCCCACGCGAATCGCGCCGTGGCGCTCCACGTTTAAGCGCGCCAGCTCGTCAGCGTTAGCGAGCTGTTCATGCAGCTGCGGATTATTTTCCAGTACCGCCAGGTTGACGTCAGCCACCAGCTCCAGCAGCGTTCCGTACTGCGGAACTTCCTGCTGGTACATGGCCGACATGGCCTGCGAAAAGTGCTCCCGAATCTCATCAGCCGTGATGGTGTTCGCCATGATGTGTTACCTCCAGTGAATACTTCCTGGAGTGTAGGAAAGCTGCCTCGCGGCGGGGGGAAGAATTTACAAACTGTGATGGCGATAACCTGCCGCCGGCCCAGGTCATTGCGCAAAACATAACCCATAGTTATGAAAAACACCCGGTAATTTCACTTTAAATTAACAATACATTTACACACACTACTTCTGGCGACATTACAACAATATGCCCCTCTACCGTCTACACGGAGTACCCTATGAACGACAAATGGTCCCCACGTGAGGTTGTCCATCGCGATTACAGTAGCCACCCGCCCGCTTACGCGCCGGGCTATAAAACCAGCGTCCTGCGCTCGCCAAAAAACGCCCTCATCTCTCTGCAGAACTCGCTGTCAGAGATCACCGGCCCGGTATTTAGCCGCGACGACCTCGGCCCTCTGGATAATGACCTAATCCTGAACTATGCCAAAGAAGGCCTACCTATCGGCGAGCGGATCATCGTCCACGGTTACGTGCGCGATGGATTCGGCCGACCGATGAAAAATACGCTGGTGGAAGTCTGGCAAGCCAATGCTGGCGGTCGCTACCGGCATAAAAAAGATCAGTATCTGGCGCCGATTGACCCGAACTTTGGCGGCTGCGGCCGGGTGCTTACCGATGAAAACGGCTATTACTGTTTTCGCACCATCAAACCCGGCCCCTACCCCTGGCGCAACCAGGCCAGCGACTGGCGTCCGGCGCATATCCATTTTTCTCTCTCGGGCGACGCCTGGGCCCAGCGCCTGATCACCCAGATGTATTTTGAAGGCGACCCGCTGATTAAGCAGTGCCCGATCGTCAGGACTATTAATAATGACGACGCCGTGCGCACGCTGATCGCCGAGCTGGACATGCACGCCGCCGTACCGCTGGATTGTCTGGCCTACCGCTTCGACCTTGTTCTGCGCGGCCACCGCGCCACGCTGTTTGAAAATCGCACTCAGGGGGCCGCCCGATGAAAGAGTATCTGCCTGAAACCGCCTCGCAGACGGCGGGACCCTATGTTCATATCGGCCTGGCGCCGGACGCCGCAGGCTTTCATATTTTTGAGAAAAATTTTGGCCCGGTCCTCACTACCGCCGATACCGTCGGGGAGCGCATCACCATTGAAGGCCGGGTTATCGACGGCTCCGGGACGCCGGTCCGCGATGTGCTGCTGGAGATCTGGCAGGCCAACGCCGCGGGTCGCTATAACCATCCTGACGATCGTCAACAGCAGAAAGCCGTCGACCCGGCCTTCCGCGGCTGGGGGCGTACCTGCTCTGATTTCACCTCCGGCATTTGGCGCTTTGAAACCATCAAGCCGGGCCCGGTGGTCGGTCGCGATGGCCGCCTGATGGCGCCGCACGTCAACCTGTGGGTGGTGGCGCGTGGGATCAATATTGGCCTGAATACGCGGATGTACTTTGCCGATGAACACGCGGCCAACGCCAGCGACCCGGTGCTGAATCTCATCGAGTGGGAGGTGAGACGCAAAACCTTAATCGCCGAGCGCGAGGTTCGCGGTACGGAAGTGGTCTATCGTTTTGACATTCATCTGCAGGGCGAGAACGAAACCGTCTTTTTCGATATTTAGCCGTCGCGGTGACCACCACCTTCGCCCCGTTTCTGCGGGGCGAAGGCGTTTTCAACCACAGGGAAAGATCTTGTCATGTAACCAACTCAAATGTTAATAATATTTTGCTATCTGGTTATCAAATTTAAACAAGTCCGCTTGTCTCTTTCACCGCTGTGTTTTTAACATCATCTTACTATGGAAAAAAATGGTCTCTTCAGTCAGCGCATTCGCTTGCGCCATCTACACACCTTCGTGGCCGTCGCTCAACAGGGAACGCTGGGGCGCGCGGCTGAAACATTAAATCTGAGCCAGCCAGCACTCTCGAAAACGCTTAACGAGCTAGAACAGCTGACCGGTACCCGGCTGTTCGAGCGGGGTCGTCTTGGGGCGCAGCTAACCCTGGTCGGCGAACAGTTTCTGACGCATGCCGTTAAGGTGCTTGACGCCCTTAATTCGGCCGGCCAGGCGCTGAACCGCAAAGAGGGCCTGAATAACGACATCGTGCGCATCGGCGCGCTGCCCACCGCCGCGCTGGGGATCCTGCCGACGGTGATCGGCCAGTCTCACAAGCAGCAAAAAGATATCACGCTGCAGGTCGCCACTATGAACAACACCATGCTGCTCGCCGGCTTAAAATCCGGGGAGATCGACATCGGCATTGGACGTATGTCCGACCCGGAGCTGATGAGCGGGCTGCATTACGAACTGTTGTTCCTTGAATCCCTGAAGCTGGTGGTTCGCCCGGGACATCCCCTGCTTCAGGAGACAGTGACCCTTAGTCGGGTGATGGAGTGGCCGGTGGTGGTCTCACCTAAAGGCACCGTGCCGCGGCAAAACGCCGAAGCGCTGCTCCAGAGCCAGGGCTGTAAGATGCCCGCCGGCTGCATCGAGACCCTTTCCGCCTCCCTGTCGCGCCAGCTGACGGTGGATTTTGACTATGTCTGGTTTGTCCCTTCCGGGGCGGTAAAAGACGATCTTCGCCGTGGCGTGCTAACCGCCCTGCCGATCGCCACCCAGGGCGCCGGAGAGCCCATCGGCATTTTAACCCGCGTCGATGCGACACTGACCCCGGGTACGCAGACGCTGCTCAGCGCTATCCGTAAGTCCATGCCTGCCTGACCCCCCTTTCTCCCCGGCCCGCAACGGCCGGGGAACCTGCAAACGCGCCGACGCCGCTCCCCATGACGTTAGACATATTCGGCAAAATAATCATTTAGTGCGAAATTATTTATTAACATTTGCGCAAACTTCTTTAACAGATCTATCATGTCTCGATTTCACCAAATGGTTCACTCGAAATCTAATCAAGCAACAAATACAGTTTTATGAAGGTTAAAACCACTTCATTCAAAAATGATTCAAAAGCAATATGTTTCATTTGGTTCACAGTGAGGTGGCTGGTGTGGTTAAGGAGATTACATGGCAACTGGCAACGCGCCGCGCGGATTCCCCCGGATCCTGCAGTGGCTTCTCGCCGGACTGATGCTCATCATCGGTCTGGCTGTGGGTATTCTTGGGGCAAAACTGGCCCTCGTCGGCGGAACACTGTACTTCGCGCTAATGGGCGTGGTCATGGTCATCGCGGCGGTGTTGATTTTCCGCAACCGCCGCGGCGGTATTCTGTTATACGCCGTGGCGTTTATCGCCTCGGTGATCTGGGCGATTAGTGACGCTGGCTGGAACTACTGGCCGCTCTTCTCGCGCCTGTTTGCGCTCGGCGTACTGGCCTTCCTGGCCGCCCTGGTCTGGCCTTTCCTCGCCAGCCCACCGGCGAAAAAAGGCCCGGCCTATGGTGTCGCCGCCGTTCTCGCCGTGGCGCTGGCGGTGAGCTTTGGCTGGATGTTCAAATCCGCACCGCTGGTCAGCGCGACTGAAGCGGTACCAGTCAAGCCCGTCGCGCCAGGCGAACAGCAGAAAAACTGGGCGCACTGGGGTAACACCACCCACGGCGACCGTTTCGCCGCCCTCGACCAAATCAACAAACAAAACGTCAACCAGCTACAGGTTGCCTGGGTAGCGCATACTGGCGATATCCCACAGAGCAACGGCTCGGGCGCAGAAGATCAGAACACCCCGCTGCAGATTGGCGATACTCTCTATGTTTGTACCCCTTACAGTAAAGTGCTGGCGCTGGATGTGGACAGCGGAAAAGAGAAATGGCGCTATGACTCCAAATCCTCTTCACCCAACTGGCAGCGCTGCCGCGGCTTAGGGTATTACGCAGATAGCCAGGCGCAAACCGCGCCAGCGTCAGGCACGCAGCCGGCCGCCTGTTCCCGTCGTCTGTTCCTGCCGACCATCGACGCCCGCCTGATCGCCATTGATGCCGATACCGGCAAACTGTGCGAAAACTTCGGCGATGGCGGTATTGTCGACCTCAGCGTCGGCATGGGTGAAGTGAAAGCGGGTTACTATCAGCAGACCTCCACCCCGCTGGTGGCGGGCAATGTGGTGGTGGTGGGCGGCCGCGTCGCGGATAACTACTCCACTGGCGAACCGCCGGGCGTGGTCCGCGCGTTTGATGTCCACACCGGCAAACTGGCATGGGCGTGGGATCCGGGCAATCCAGCGCTGACCGGTGTTCCGCCGGAAGGTCAGACCTACACGCGCGGTACGCCAAACGTCTGGTCGGCGATGTCCTACGACGCGAAGCTGAATCTGATCTATCTGCCCACCGGCAACGCCACGCCAGATTTCTTTGGCGGCGAACGTACCGCGCTGGACGATAAATACAGCTCCTCTATCGTGGCTGTGGATGCCACCACCGGCCAGGTGCGCTGGCACTTCCAGACCACACACCACGATCTGTGGGACTTTGACCTGCCGTCTCAGCCGCTGCTGTACGATCTGCCTGACGGCAAGGGCGGCACCACCCCGGTGCTGGTGCAGACCAGCAAGCAGGGCATGATCTTTATGCTCAACCGCGAGACCGGCGAGCCGGTGGCCAAAGTGGAAGAGCGTCCGGTGCCGGCGGGCAACGTCAAAGGTGAACGCTACTCGCCGACGCAACCTTACTCGGTAGGGATGCCGATGATCGGCAACCAGACGTTGACCGAGTCCGATATGTGGGGAGCGACACCGATCGACCTGCTGCTGTGCCGCATTCAGTTCAAAGAGATGCGCCATCAGGGCGTCTTTACCCCGCCAGGTGAAGACCGTTCCCTGCAGTTCCCGGGCTCGCTCGGCGGCATGAACTGGGGCAGTGTTTCGCTGGATCCAAACAACAGCCTGATGTTTGTCAACGATATGCGTCTGGGCCTGGCCAACTATATGGTGCCGCGCGCGAAGGTGGCGAAAGACGCCAGCGGGATCGAGATGGGCATCGTGCCGATGGAAGGCACGCCGTTTGGCGCGATGCGCGAACGTTTCCTGTCGCCGCTGGGCATTCCGTGCCAGAAGCCGCCGTTCGGCACCATGTCCGCGGTAGATCTGAAAACCGGGAAACTGGTGTGGCAGGTGCCGGTTGGCACCGTAGAAGACACCGGGCCGCTGGGGATCCGTATGCACATGCCAATTCCAATCGGCATGCCGACCCTTGGCGCATCGCTGGCAACGCAGTCCGGACTGCTGTTCTTCGCCGGCACCCAGGATTTCTACCTGCGCGCCTTTGATACCGCGAACGGCAAAGAGATCTGGAAATCGCGTCTGCCGGTCGGCAGCCAGTCCGGCCCGATGACCTACGTCTCACCGAAAACCGGTAAGCAGTACATCATTATCAATGCCGGCGGCGCCCGTCAGTCACCGGATCGCGGCGATTACATCATCGCCTACGCGCTCCCAGACCATCACTGATCGACATAAACAAAAGGGCCCATCCGGGCCCTTTTTTTATGGGTGACGATTCGCCTTCAGCGTCGGGGATTACTGGTCGCCAAAGTGGATCACGGTGCGAATCGATTTACCTTCATGCATCAGATCAAAGGCCTCGTTAATCTGCTCCAGCGGCAGGCGATGGGTAATAAACGGATCGAGGCGAATTTTACCCGCCATGGCGTCTTCCACCATGCCCGGCAGCTGACTGCGCCCTTTTACGCCGCCGAAGGCGGAACCGCGCCACACGCGGCCGGTCACCAGCTGGAACGGACGGGTCTTGATCTCCTGCCCGGCGCCGGCTACACCGATGATCACGCTCTCACCCCAGCCTTTATGGCAGCACTCCAGCGCCGCGCGCATCACATTTACATTGCCGATGCACTCGAAGCTGAAATCCACCCCGCCGTCGGTCAGCTCAACAATCACATCCTGAATCGGCTTATCGTAGTCGTTCGGATTGATAAAATCGGTCGCGCCCATCTCTTTAGCGAGAGTGAATTTATCCGGGTTGGTATCAACCGCCAGAATGCGCCCGGCCTGCGCCTGCACCGCGCCCTGGATCACCGCCAGACCAATGCCGCCCAGACCAAAGACCGCGACGCTATCCCCGGCCTTGACCTTCGCCGTGTTATGCACCGCGCCGATACCGGTGGTTACGCCGCAGCCCAGCAGGCACACTTTATCCAAAGGCGCCTGCGGATTGACTTTCGCCAGCGAAATCTCGGCGCAAACCGTATATTCGCTGAAGGTGCTGGTGCCCATATAGTGATAGATCGGTTCGCCATTGTACGAGAAACGAGTGGTGCCGTCCGGCATCAGCCCTTTACCCTGGGTGGCACGCACCGCCTGACAGAGGTTGGTTTTACCCGACTTACAGAATTTGCACTCGCCACATTCGGCGGTATACAGCGGAATGACGTGATCGCCCGGCTTAAGGCTGGTGACGCCCTCGCCTACTTCCACGACAATCCCGCCGCCCTCATGGCCCAGCACCGCCGGGAAGACACCTTCCGGATCGTCACCGGAGAGGGTGAAGGCATCGGTATGACACACCCCGGTGTGGGTGATTTTCACCAGAACTTCGCCTTTTTTCGGCGGCGCGACGTCAATCTCAACGATTTTTAACGGCTGACCGGGGCCGAAGGCCACTGCTGCGCGTGATTTCATAACTGTCTCTTCCTCGTCGTGATGTTATTTTAAATAGGATCGTAGCAGATGACCGACCTCTGCCATTCTCGCGGCCCGCTGCTCAGGGGTGGTGTCGCCGCTGACCAGCTCGTCCTGCAGGTGGATCTCCACCATTTCGCCCATCAGGCCGTTCGCCGCCCCGCGAATCGAGGCGATCTGCTGCAGAATAGTCATACAGGGCTCGCCGGACTCCAGCGCGCGCTCAAGGGCTTCGACCTGGCCGCGGATGCGTCTTACGCGGCTGAGCGCCCGTTTTTTATCTTCAGGTGAATGTGGCACGATTACGCCTCCGTATCATATAGGGGGGTATACTATATTCTATTAGCGGTGAAGGCAAAAAAAACCCCGTCGCGGGACGGGGTCAGGAAGTGAAAGAGGATGATTTAGCGCTTACGAGGCATCATTCGCAGCAGAGTATTATCCTTCCACCAGTAATGATGGAGCAGCGCGGCGAGAGCATGCAGGCCAATCACAAAGTACCCGGCATTGGCCAACCATTCATGGATCGCCTTCAGGGTATCCACCCGCTCAAAATCGCTCTGCGGGGCATACGGCATGGTCAGACCAAAGGCATACCAGGGGTTACCGCGCCAGTACATCATCACCATGCCGATCAACGGCAAGGCAATGAACAGCAAATAGATCGCCAGGTGACCAAGATGGGCGAAACCGGTCATCATCGGCGATGGTTTAGGTACGATCGGCGGCGCCGGCGATTTCAGCCGCACCAGCAGACGTGCCACCATCAGCACGAAAATGGTGATCCCGCAGGAAACATGCACCATATTAATCAATGGCCGTTCACTGCGGGGGAAAAACCCGCGCAGCTCCATCGCCGCATAGGCTACTACTACCAGCAAAAAAACCAGCCAGTGAATCCCAATCTGCAGGCCGGAATATTTATCGCGCATGGCATATCCTTTATGGAAAGTATGATGCTGCCAACATAGCGGCGTTCCCTTAAATTTTCATTAACCTTTACGTAGAATTAACAATTGATTACCGCTTTCTGCCGAGCCGCTATGCCACGCTTAGCGCACGCTCTTTCCTGGCCGAACGACAAACCGTCCACCGGTCATTACAAAATTACACAGTTTTGTTACTTACCGCGCTACTGCCGCCGCTATAGTACAGAATGTCTGGCAGACCACACGGCCCTGGGAGATAAGAATGAAGGAAATCGGCTTACCGTTATTGCTACTGACCGCGCTGGCCAGTCCGGCTTTTGCTGCAGACTGTCAGCCAAACGGCATTGGCGGCTCGTTTTGCATTAACGATGACGGTACGACTACCGACACGGTGCCTAACGAAGTCAACGGCATGGATACGTACTCGAATAATGGCGGCTATACCAGTTCCCTGCCCGATCGGTCAGGGGCGGATGAAGCACTGGAAGGTTCATCGCTGTCGACGCAGCAAGGCGTCGGCAGCGGACAGAGCGACAGTGCGCTGGCGGGTCGCGACTGGCATTCGCCCGCCAATCTGAATGATGGCGCCGCCACCTCCAGTATGAGCCTGCTGGATAAACCCTGAGGCCAGCGGCTAAGCGAGACTCCAGCCTGCGGCGCCGATGGCGAGGGCGAAAAGCAGGCAGGCCAGCGCCGTCTTACGTAACAGCATGGTATAGAATGAAATTGCGACACCAATGAATACCACCAGCAGAATCGGCCACATGCTTAATAACAACAGCAGAAAACCCTCAATATTGTTATGGATTACGCTCTCCACATCCGCATCCTTGCCTCATCGTCGATAAAGTAAGCAGAATTTAATATGTAACATGAATACATTCAAATAAAATATAATTGTAAATGGTTATGCACCGCCTCCTGCGGTTGGCGGTGGGTCACTTTCACGCGTCCGGAGCTTTGGCATCAAAAGCAGTTCGCAAAAAAACACGTCAGGATTGTTCCATGACCCTTTAGCGGTACGCTCGTATTCTCGCTGGTATCCTGCAAATTCTTCACGCCATTATTCGGCGCGGGTATCTGACACAATGCGCCGGCGATGACAGTCGCCTGGTTGCAGTTTATCCCCCTGAGCGGAACGCACATCCAGATACTGAAGGGGCTGGCCGTGCGCGTTATCCAGCAGGACCGAATAGGTTTCCCCTTGCTCAAACATATAACGCTCTCCCCATTGCCGCAGCGCCACAACAATGGGAAACACGGAGCGCCCCTTTTCAGTCAGGACATATTCCTTGTATGCGCTGCCATCCGATGCCGGTAAAATCTCGAAAATACCGATATCAACCAGATGCTTCAGCCGCGAGGCAAGGATATTTTTGGCCAGCCCCAAATTTTTTTGAAACTCGCTGAATCTCCGCACATCGTCAAATGCTTCGCGGATAATCATCAGGCACCAGCGTTCACCAATTGATTCCAACGTTCTCGCCACCGGACATTCACTGGTTCTAAGTGATTCCTGCTTTGCCATCTGCGCGCTCCTTATCAATTTATCTACTGATCTAGCTTAATCCTCACCTTTACCAGTTGCAAAAAAAAACCACTAAGGCTAATTCTATAGACTTACTAGTTTTAAAAAGCAACCAGCCAGAGGGCCTCTTATGAAATGCAAGGCAAGTAGATGTACCGGCCAAAGGATCCAAACTGCGTCAGTCCCTGACACGATGCTGACCACAGGGATAACGGCGTTGTTTTCACTAACCTGCGCGCTGGCAGTAGCCAATGTTTATTCAGCACAGCCTTTACTCGACTCGATGGCGGTCAGCCTGAAGGTGTCGCCAGGCATGATTGGCAGCGTCATCACCGCTACGCAGGCGGGCTATGCCATTGGCCTGCTGTTCCTGGTTCCGCTCGGGGACTGGTTGAACCGTAAATACGTGGTGATGAGTCAACTGTTGCTTTCAGTAGCGGCGTTAGTCGCGGCAGGGTTATCCCCCAATATAGCAACTCTGCTTGGCGCCATGCTGATCGTCGGCCTGATGGCCGTGGTGGTGCAGGTGCTGGTGGCCTGGGTGGCAGTACTGGCGACGCCGCAGAAACGAGGCCAGGCGGTGGGTACCCTGACCAGCGGCATTGTTTCAGGTATCCTGTTATCTCGGTTTATCTCAGGCGCGATAGCCGATATCGCCGGCTGGCGAGCCGTGTATCTCACGGCTGCCTGTCTGATGTTGGTGATTGCAGGGGTCGTCTGGAAAATCATGCCTTCGCCCCCGCAGCAGCCGCAGCCGCAAAAGCCGACTTACCTTTCCTTATTGAAGTCCGTGTTTCAGCTGTACCTCACCGAGCCGCAACTGAGAAAGCGCGGGATCCTGGCGCTATTTATCTTCGCCGCTTTCAGCATGCTATGGACGACCATGGTCATGCCGCTCACCGCCCTTTCCCTCTCGCACACCCAGACGGGGATGTTTGGCTTAGCCGGCTTCGCTGGCATGCTGGCCGCCGCCAGAGCGGGCAAGTGGGCTGACCAGGGATGGGCTCAGCGCACTACCGGCCTGGCGCTGGCGCTGCTGACCATCTCATGGCTTCCTATCGGCTATGCCGAAACCTCTCTGCTCTGGCTGATAGCTGGCGTCATTGCGCTGGACTTTGCGGTACAGGCCGTTCATGTCTCCAGCCAGAGCCTGATCATTGCCGCCAGGCCTGCAGCGGCAAGCCGCCTGGTTGGGGCTTACATGTGTTTTTATTCGCTGGGCAGCGCGGCAGGGGCTATCGTTGCCACACAGCTTTATTCCCACTGGGGATGGCAGGCGGTCTGCCTTGCGGGCGCCGCGGTCAGCGCGTGTGCATTTCTGATCTGGTCAGGATCGCGTCAATCATGATATTCGTTCTGCGTTTTAAAGGGGCCAGTCAAAAAGACCGTAACACTGACCTGATTGCTGCCAGCTATTTGTATCGCATACATTTTTTCAATGCTTTTAAACAGTTATGTTCATGTTGTATAATGACGTGCACTTTAACTAAAAAAAGAGTGCGACCATGATTGATTCCTCATTGCCATTAACCGACATTCATCGTCATCTTGACGGTAACATCCGGGCCCAAACCATCCTCGATCTTGGCCGCGAATTTAATATCGCTCTTCCCGCAACCACCCTCGACACGCTGCGTCCTCATGTCCAGGTCACCAGCCTTGAGCCCGATCTGGTTAGTTTCCTCGCCAAGCTCGACTGGGGGGTAAAGGTCCTGGCCTCGCTGGAAGCCTGTCGCCGCGTGGCGTATGAGAACGTCGAAGACGCGGCACGAAATGGCCTGCACTACGTTGAGCTGCGCTTCTCTCCCCGCTATATGGCGATGACCCACCGGCTGCCGGTCGACGGCGTGGTAGAGGCGGTAATTGCCGGGGTTCAAGAGGGATGCCGCGATTTCCAGGTCGACGCCCGGCTGATCGGTATTCTGAGCCGCACCTTCGGCGAAGCCGCCTGTCAGGAAGAGCTGGCGGCGCTGCTCGCCCACCGCGAGGGCATCACTGCCCTCGACCTCGCCGGCGATGAGCTCGGCTTCCCGGGTACGTTGTTCCGCAACCATTTTAACCAGGCCCGCGACGCCGGGTGGCATATCACCGTCCACGCGGGCGAAGCGGCCGGCCCGGAAAGTATCTGGCAGGCCATTCGTGAGCTGGGCGCGGAGCGCATCGGCCATGGGGTTAAAGCGGTAGAGGATCCAGCCCTGATGGACTACCTGGCCGAGCACCGCATCGGGATTGAATCCTGCCTGACCTCGAACGTGCAAACCAGCACCGTGGCCTCCCTGGCCCAGCATCCGCTGAAGCAGTTCCTTGAGCACGGCGTGCTGGCGAGCCTCAACACTGACGATCCGGCGGTCCAGGGTGTGGACATCATTCACGAGTATACCGTGGCGGCGCCGGCGGCAGGGCTGAGCCGGGAGCAGATCCGTCAGGCGCAGATCAACGGCCTGACCCTGGCGTTCCTCGGCGAACAGGAAAAAGCCGCCCTCATTCAGCGGGTTGCCAAAGGCTGATAACCGGCCCGGCAGCCGTGCTGCCGGGCTCCTCCTCAGACCAGGCTGAGCGTGGCGCGATGTCTGGCCGACTCGATACCCAACTCAATCAGGGTCATTATCTGAATCGCCTCGCTGGCCGGGACCGGGTTTTCCCCTACGCCGTTAAGCGCGTCGCGGATAGCGGCATAGTAAGCGGGATAATTACCCGGTAGCGTCAGCCATTTCTCCTGACTACGTTCATCCCCTTCCGCGCGGGTCAGGGTACCGTCGCGCATATCATATCCCCAGTCCTCCTGCGGCAGCCGTTCACCGTTTTTTAGCCGCTCCTCCTGCGGGTCAAGGCCGTACTTAATATAGCTGGCCCGCGAGCCGTGGACGATAAAGCGCGCGCTCTCCGCGGCGGCGAGTAACGTACCATGCAGTACCACCCGCCGCTGCGGATAGGCCAGCACGGCGTGAAAATAGTCGGTGGATTGCGCGCCGGGCCGAAGCTGCGCGAGGTCCACCGTGATGCTTACCGGCAGGCCAAACAGCACCACGACCTGGTCGAGCAGATGCGGCGCGAGGTCATACCATATGCCGCTGCCAGGACCCGCCTGCTCACGCCAGCGCCGGCGCACCTGTGGCCGGAAGCGATCGAAATGCGACTCGAAGTAACACACCTCCCCCAGCTGACCTTCGTTGATTAACGCGCTGACCGTTAAGAAATCGCTGTCCCAGCGCCGGTTATGAAACACCGAAAGTATCCGACCGCAGTGCTTCGCCAGGCTTTCCAGCTCGCGAGCTTGTGACAGTGTCACGGTAAAGGGTTTATCCACCACAACATGCTTTCCCGCCTCCAGCGCCGCTTTCGCCAGCGGAAAGTGGGTGTCGTTCGGGGTGGCGATGACCACCAGATCGATATCCGGGTCGTCCAGCAGATCCCCCGGCGCACTCATTACCTTCACGCCAGGCCAATCGGCATGGACCTTATCGGCGTCGCTGCTGGCGACCGCCTTCAGCGCCATACCCGGCGTGCCGCCGATCAACGGCGCATGAAACGTTTTGCTGGCGTAACCGAACCCCACCAGCCCCACCCGGATCGCATCGCTCATCTTACCGCCTCGCTTATGCAACTGATATCAACACCAGGTTAATGAGAATAATTTTACAAACCGTGAGCAAAACTTATCATTCCTCACTTTGCGACTTACATGCAAGTGAGAGAAATCAGACAGATACCCCTTGTGATCTGCTGACCATCGAGTAACATTTCACGCTGTGTTCAAAGGATATTGAAGTGTTATGACAACTGTTTTTACCCGTATTGTAGAACTTATTGGCTGGATTGTTTTTGGTATTTCGGCACTGCTTTTGGTTATCGCACACCATATAGATAACTATCAGTCCCCACCGCCAGCGGATGTGGTGCACACGAAGTAGCTCCGCGTTAAAACAGTGACCCGCCTCGCAACTGTGCAACCGGTTTCAGAAACCGGTTGCACATATGTTCGCGCTTTTATTACACTCCCTTTATCATCAGACAGGGAGCTTTTTCATGGCCGCTTTTCCGCACAATTTCTTATGGGGTGCCGCTACCGCAGCGTATCAGGTTGAGGGAGGACACGACGCCGACGGTAAAGGACCGTCAATCTGGGATATCTACTCTCATCTGCCGGGTACCACCTTTGAAGGCACCACCGGCGATATTGCCGTCGACCACTATCACCGTTTTCGCGAAGACGTGGCGTTAATGGCCGAGATGGGCCTGCAAAGCTATCGATTCTCCATCTCCTGGCCCCGCCTGCTGCCCGCCGGGCGCGGTAAGGTGAATGAAGCGGGAGTCCAGTTTTACAGCGATCTGATCGACGAACTGCTGGCGCACAATATTGAGCCGATGATCACCCTCTATCACTGGGATCTGCCGCAGGCCCTGCAGGATGAGGGCGGCTGGGAAGCGCGCACTACCGCCGAGGCCTTCGCCGAGTACGCCCGCCTGTGCTATGCGCGCTTTGGTTCACGGGTGAAGCTGTGGGCTACCTTCAACGAAACCATTGTCTTCATTGGGCACGGCTACATTAACGGCCTCCATCCCCCGGCGGTCCGCGATCCGGCGCGTGCCATTCAGGCCTGCCACCACGTGTTTGTCGCCCATGCGCTGGCGGTGAAGGCCTTTCGCGAGATGGCTGTGGCCGGCGAGATTGGCTTCGTCAACGTACTGCAACCGCATACCCCGCTCACCGACAGCGAGGCGGACATTAAGGCCACCGAACTGGCTGACGCCATCCATACTCACTGGCTGTACGATCCGGTGCTGAAAGGCACCTATCCTGCCGACCTGCTGGCGCAGACCCAGGCGCTGTGGGGGGTACCTCGCTTTGCTCCAGGCGACGACGCGCTGCTCCGTGACAACCGCTGCGACTTTATCGGTCTGAATTACTATCGCCGGGAAACGGTATCTGCCCAGCCGCCTGAGATCGCTACCGGCGGCGAGCCTGGCGTGGAGGGATTATTCTATTTCGTGCGTAATCCCCAGAGTACATATACCGAATGGGGCTGGGAAATCTGGCCGCAGGGGCTAACTGACGGCATTATGATGATTAAGGCGCGCTATGGCGATATTCCGATATATATCACCGAGAATGGCCTCGGCGCGAAGGACCCGATTATTGACGGGGAAGTGGTCGACGACCCGCGGATTGATTATCTCAGCAGCCATATTGGCGCCCTCGAAAAAGCGCTGGCGCTGGGGGCAGATGTGCGCGGCTATTACCCCTGGTCATTTATCGATCTGCTGAGCTGGCTCAACGGCTATCAAAAGCAATATGGTTTTGTCTATGTCGATCACCAGCAAAATCTGGCGCGGAAACGAAAGAAGAGTTTTTATTGGTACAAATCTGTTATTGCCAGTCACGGCGAACAGCGTTAATCTTCTCTTGCGGGCGCCATTCGGCGCCCGGTCTGATTTTAGAATATTCTTAAACTTCTCCCTGCTCTTCAAGGCTGGCTTTGCCCCTTGTCATGGGTTTATATAACCTGATTCATTCCACGCGGCCCCAGCAGAAGGCGCCGTTGGTTGAGAGTAGGTTTAGTGAATGCTGATAATATTCAACGCAATAATTCCGATTATAAAATGGATACGAAAATGACCGTGCTGGACTACTTATTAAAATTTCGCAAAATCAGTTCGCTGGAAAGCCTTGAAAAACTATTTGATCACCTTAACTACTCCCTGACTGACACCCAGGAGATCGTGAATATGTATCGCGCCGCCGATCATCGTCGCGCAGAGCTGGTCTCCGGTGGTAAATTGTTCGATGTGGGCCAGGTTCCTAAATCCGTTTGGCGATTCGTGCAGTAAGGCTGTCATCCTTCACGCCAGTTGCTTATACTTCCCGGCCTGATTTTATTCACTGGCGTTGAATAGGGGAGAAACATGACGTCTCAATCTGCAGAGCGCATCGGCGGATGGCTGCTGGCTCCGCTGGCCTGGTTGCTGGTGGCGCTGCTGAGCGCCTCGTTATCGCTGCTGTTTTTTGCCAATGCGCTGATGTCGCCGCAGACCTATACCCTACTGCGCGCCATGAGCGCGGGCCATATGGCGCTGTGGGTCGCCTCGCTGCTGTTTGCCCTCGCCATGTGGTATTACACGCTCTGGCTGACTATCGCCTTTTTCAAGCGGCGCTCGGTGGTGCCGAAACACTACATTATCTGGCTGCTCATCACCCTGCTGCTGGCGATAAAGGCTTTTGCCTTCTCGCCGGTCTCGGATGTGCTTGCCCTGCGTCAGCTGCTGTTTCCGCTGCTGGCCGCTGCGCTGCTGGCGCCCTATTTTCGCCGTTCGCAGCGGGTAAAACGGACTTTTGTTAATCCGTAATACCCCCACACTTAACCTGTTGTCGCTGGTATCGTTTTATTCGATAATAAGCGGCTTTTTTTCGTTTCAGGTCGCATGATGGCTGATTATTTACTGCTCTTTATTGGTACAGTCCTGGTCAATAACTTCGTTCTGGTGAAGTTTCTTGGTCTGTGCCCGTTTATGGGGGTTTCCAAAAAGCTGGAAACTGCAATGGGGATGGGGCTCGCTACCACCTTCGTGATGACCCTGGCCTCTATTTGCGCCTGGCTGATTGATACCTGGATCCTTATCCCGCTAAATTTGGTTTATTTGCGTACCCTGGCCTTTATTCTGGTTATCGCCGTGGTGGTTCAGTTTACTGAGATGGTGGTGCGTAAAACCAGCCCGGCGCTCTATCGCCTGCTGGGGATCTTTCTACCGCTGATCACCACCAACTGTGCCGTACTCGGGGTAGCGCTGCTGAATATTAATCTGGGCCACAATTTCCTGCAGTCGGCGCTGTACGGCTTTGCCGCCGCCGTCGGCTTCTCGCTGGTAATGGTGCTGTTCGCGGCGATCCGTGAACGCCTGGTGGTGGCCGATGTCCCCGCGCCGTTTCGCGGTAATGCCATCGCGCTGATTACCGCCGGTTTAATGTCTCTGGCCTTCATGGGCTTTAGTGGTTTGGTGAAGTTGTAATGAGCGCAGTCTGGATAGCCGTGATCGCCATCAGCCTGTTAGGGCTGATTTTCGGCTTAATACTGGGATACGCCTCGCGTCGTTTCGCGGTGCAGGACGACCCGGTGGTGGAAAAAATTGATGAGCTATTGCCGCAGAGCCAGTGTGGGCAGTGCGGGTACCCTGGGTGTCGCCCCTATGCGGAAGCAGTCGGCGTACAGGGTGAGAAAATAAACCGCTGCGCGCCGGGTGGCGAAGCGGTGATGTTAAAAATCGCCGCCTTGCTGAACGTCGACCCGCAGCCTGTCGACGGCGACGCACAGGAAGCGGAGCCGGCCCGCATGCTCGCGGTAATTGACGAGCCGAACTGCATTGGCTGTACCAAGTGTATCCAGGCCTGTCCGGTGGATGCCATCGTTGGGGCGACCCGCGCCATGCATACCGTGATGAGCGACCTGTGCACCGGCTGCAATTTGTGCGTCGCCCCCTGCCCGACCCAGTGCATTTCACTCGTTCCGGTGGCCACCACCCCGGAGACCTGGAAATGGGATCTGCATACGATCCCGGTGCGAAATATTCCTGTGGAACAACATGTTTAAGCTATTTTCCGCTTTCCGAAAAGACAAGGTCTGGGATTTCAACGGCGGTATTCACCCGCCTGAAATGAAAACCCAGTCTAACGGCACCCCGCTGCGTCAGGTTTCCCTGCCGCAGCGCTTTGTTATCCCGTTGAAGCAGCACATTGGCGCCGAGGGCGAACTGTGCGTTAAAGTGGGCGACCGGGTGCTGCGCGGCCAGCCGCTGACCCGCGGCTGGGGAAGAATGCTGCCCGTTCACGCCCCGACTTCCGGCACCATTGCCGCCATCGCTCCGCACACTACCGCGCACCCGTCGGCGCTGGCGGAGATGAGCGTGATCATTGATGCCGACGGCGAAGACCGCTGGATCGAGCGCGATGGCTGGAGCGACTATCAGACCCGCACGCGTGAAGCGCTGATCGAGCGTATCCACCAGTTTGGCGTTGCTGGCCTCGGCGGCGCAGGCTTCCCCACCGGCAGTAAACTGCGCGGTGGCGGAGATAAAATTAAAACGCTGATCATTAACGCCGCCGAGTGCGAGCCCTATATCACGGCGGATGACCGCCTGATGCAGGACTGCGCGGCGCAGATTGTCGAGGGTATCCGCATCCTCGCTCATATACTGCAGCCTGAAGAAGTGCTGATCGGCATTGAAGACAATAAGCCGCAGGCCATCTCAATGCTGCGGGCGGTGCTCTGCGACGCCCATGGCATTTCGCTGCGCGTGATCCCCACCAAATATCCCTCCGGTGGCGCCAAGCAGCTCACCCAAATTCTCACCGGCAAACAGGTACCGCACGGCGGTCGTTCATCGGACATTGGCGTGCTGATGCAGAACGTCGGTACGGCTTATGCGGTGAAACGCGCGGTGATTGACGGTGAGCCGTTAACCGAGCGCGTGGTCACCCTCACCGGCGAAGCGGTAACCAGACCGGGCAATGTCTGGGCGCGTCTTGGCACGCCGGTGCGCCATCTATTGAACGATGCCGGCTTCTGCCCCAGCGCCGAGCCAATGGTGATCATGGGCGGCCCGCTGATGGGCTTTACCCTGCCGTGGCTCGACGTCCCGGTGGTGAAGATCACCAACTGTTTGCTGGCGCCTTCCGCCAGCGAGATGGGCGAACCGCAGGAAGAGAAAGGCTGCATTCGCTGCAGCGCCTGCGCTGACGCCTGCCCGGCCGATCTGCTGCCGCAGCAGCTGTACTGGTTCAGCAAAGGTCAGCAGCACGATAAAGCCACTGCCCATAATCTGGCGGACTGCATCGAGTGCGGCGCCTGCGCGTGGGTATGTCCAAGTAATATTCCGCTGGTGCAGTACTTCCGTCAGGAAAAGGCCGAGATCGCGGCGATTCGTCAGGAAGAGCAGCGCGCTGCGGAAGCCAAAGCCCGATTCGAGGCCCGACAGGCGCGCCTGGAGCGTGAGAAAGCCGCGCGCGCCGAACGGCATAAAAAAGCCGCCGTTCAGCCTGCCGCCAAAGATCAGGAGGCGATTAGCGCCGCCCTGGCCCGGGTACGGGATAAACAGCGCGATGCCGCGCAGCCGATCGTGATCCAGGCCGGCGCCAAACCTGACAACAGCGAGGCGATTGCCGCCCGCGAAGCGCGTAAGGCTGAGGCCCGGGCGCGCAAAGCGCAGCAGCAGGCCGCGCCGGTGGACGCCCCGGCCGCCGAACCGGTCGATCCGCGCAAGGCGGCGGTGGAAGCCGCTATCGCCCGCGCCAAAGCGCGTAAAGCCGAACAGCAGGCCGCGCCGATGGAAGCCCCGGCCGCCGAACCGGTCGACCCGCGCAAGGCGGCGGTGGAAGCCGCTATCGCCCGCGCCAAAGCGCGTAAAGCCGAACAGCAGGCCGCGCCGGTGGACGCCCCGGCCGCCGAACCGGTCGATCCGCGCAAGGCGGCGGTGGAAGCCGCTATCGCCCGCGCTAAAGCGCGTAAAGCCGAACAGCAGGCCGCGCCGGTGGAAGCTCCGGCCGTCGAACCGGTCGACCCGCGCAAGGCGGCGGTGGAAGCCGCTATCGCCCGCGCCAAAGCGCGTAAAGCCGAACAGCAGGCCGCGCCGGTGGAAGCCCCGGCCGTCGAACCGGTCGACCCGCGCAAGGCGGCGGTGGAAGCCGCCATCGCCCGCGCCAAAGCGCGTAAAGCCGAACAGCAGGCCACACAACAGGATCTCGCGTCAGCCGCAGCCAATGACGACCCGCGCAAAGCGGCCGTCGCCGCGGCTATCGCCCGCGTTCAGGCGCGTAAAGCAACACAGCAGGCAGTTAACGAGGAATAAATGGTTTTCAGAATCGCAAGCTCCCCCTATACCCATAACCAGCGGCAGACCTCGCGTATTATGCTGCTGGTGCTGCTCGCCGCTGTGCCTGGCATTGTGGTCCAGACCTGGTTTTTCGGCTGGGGCACCGTACTGCAGATTGTCCTCGCCGCCCTGACGGCCTGGGCGACCGAAGCCGCTATTCTCAAACTGCGTAAACAGCCTGTTGCTGCCACGCTGAAAGATAATTCCGCCCTGCTCACCGGCCTGCTGCTGGCGGTGAGTATTCCGCCACTGGCCCCGTGGTGGATGGTGGTGCTCGGCACTGCCTTTGCCGTAGTCATCGCCAAGCAGTTGTACGGAGGCCTGGGCCATAACCCCTTCAACCCGGCAATGATCGGCTATGTCGTGCTGCTGATTTCGTTCCCGGTGCAGATGACCTCCTGGCTGCCTTCCTATGAGATAGCCGCCCATCTCCCGGCATTCAGCGACGCGCTGCAGATGATCTTCACCGGCCATACCGCCGCCGGAGGCGACATGGCCAGTCTGCGGCTGGGTATCGACGGCGTCAGCCAGGCCACCCCGCTGGATACCTTTAAAACCTCCCTGCATGCCGGACATAGCGTTCAGCAGGTGCTGCAATTGCCGGTCTACGGCGGCGTGCTGGCAGGTCTGGGCTGGCAGTGGGTGAATATCGCCTGGCTGGCAGGCGGCCTTTTCCTGCTGTGGCAGAAGGCGATCCGCTGGCATATCCCGGTCAGCTTCCTTGTTAGCCTCGGCCTGTGCGCCACCCTCGGCTGGATTTTTTCGCCGCAGAGCCTGGCCTCACCGCAGATGCATTTGCTCTCCGGGGCGACCATGCTTGGCGCCTTCTTTATCCTGACCGATCCGGTGACGGCCTCAACAACCAACCGCGGCCGTCTGATCTTTGGCGCCCTCGCTGGCCTGCTGGTCTGGCTCATCCGCAGCTTCGGTGGTTATCCGGACGGCGTGGCGTTTGCCGTTCTGCTGGCGAATATTACCGTGCCGCTGATCGATTACTACACGCGCCCGCGCGTATATGGCCACCGTTGAGAGAGCAATGATGTTAAAAACGATGCGTAAACACGGCGTCACGCTGGCGCTGTTTGCCGCCGGTTCCACCGGGCTGACGGCGGCGATCAATGAGCTGACCAAAAGCACCATCGACCAGCAGGCGGCCCTGCAGCAAAAGGCGTTATTCGACCAGGTTTTACCTGCCGACCGCTATAATAACGATCTGCTTAAGAGCTGCTATCTGGTCAGCGCCCCGGCGCTGGGCAAAGGCCAGCATAAAGTGTGGATCGCCAAAAATAACGATCGACCGATCGGCGCGGTGATGGAAGCCACCGCGCCGGACGGCTACTCCGGAGCAATACAGCTGCTGGTTGCCGCCGATTTTAGCGGCACGGTCCTCGGCACCCGCGTAACTGAGCATCATGAAACGCCGGGCCTGGGTGATAAAATCGAACTTCGCCTGTCGGACTGGATTACCCATTTTGCCGGGAAAGTCATCCACGGCCAGGGCGATAGCCACTGGGCGGTCAAAAAGGATGGCGGCGATTTTGACCAGTTCACCGGCGCCACCATCACCCCCCGGGCGGTGGTCAATGCCGTTAAGCGCGCAGGCTTATATGCACAAACGCTGCCTGCGCAACTTCCTGAATTCACCGCCTGTGGAGAATAACCATGAGCGAAGTTAAAGACGTCATCGTCCAGGGCCTGTGGAAAAATAACTCCGCCCTGGTTCAGCTGTTAGGTATGTGTCCTCTGCTGGCGGTCACCTCGACCGCCACCAACGCCCTCGGGCTGGGTTTGGCCACCACCCTGGTGTTAACCCTGACCAACCTGACCATCTCCAGCCTGCGCCGCTGGACGCCGGCGGAGATCCGGATCCCCATCTACGTAATGATTATCGCCTCGGTGGTGAGCGTCGTGCAGATGCTGATCAACGCCTATGCCTTCGGCCTCTATCAGTCGCTGGGGATTTTCATCCCGCTTATCGTGACCAACTGCATCGTGGTCGGCCGCGCCGAAGCCTTTGCCGCCAAAAAAGGGCCAGCGCTGTCGGCACTGGACGGTTTCTCGATCGGCATGGGCGCTACCTGCGCGATGTTTGTGCTGGGCTCCCTGCGCGAGATCCTTGGCAACGGCACCCTGTTTGACGGCGCCGACAGTCTGCTTGGCAGCTGGGCGAAGGTTCTGCGCATCGAGGTTTTCCACACCGACACCCCTTTCCTGCTGGCTATGCTGCCGCCAGGCGCCTTTATTGGCCTCGGCATGATGCTGGCGATTAAATACCTTATCGATGAACGTAGCAAACAGCGGAAGGCGCAAGCGGCCCGGGCCGTCTCTGTCGCCCCGTCCGACGTGACAGGGAAAGCATAATATGAACAAAGCCAAACGCCTGGCGATCCTTACCAGGCTGCGGGAAAACGATCCCCACCCCACCACCGAACTGCATTTCAGTTCGCCATTCGAGCTGCTGATTGCCGTCCTGCTTTCTGCACAGGCCACCGACGTAAGCGTCAACAAAGCGACAGCCAAACTCTATCCGGTGGCCAATACGCCCGCAGCGATGCTGGCCCTGGGGGTGGATGGGGTGAAATCGTATATCAAGACTATCGGCCTGTTTAACAGCAAAGCGGAAAACGTCATCAAAACCTGCCGCATCCTGTTGGAGCAGCACAATGGCGAGGTGCCGGAAGACAGAGCGGCGCTGGAGGCGCTGCCCGGCGTGGGCCGTAAAACCGCCAACGTGGTGCTGAATACCGCCTTTGGCTGGCCGACCATCGCCGTGGACACGCACATCTTCCGCGTCTGCAATCGGACGCAATTCGCCCCTGGCAAGAACGTTGAGCAGGTGGAAGAGAAGCTTCTAAAGGTGGTCCCCGCCGAGTTTAAGGTCGACTGTCATCACTGGCTGATCCTGCATGGACGTTATACCTGCATTGCCCGCAAGCCGCGCTGCGGCTCCTGCCTGATTGAAGATCTTTGCGAATACAAAGATAAAGTCTACGCCTGACTGTCTCGTCTCTATTGCGGTCATAGCTTAACTCTGGGTTATGGCCCGCATTCATCTATTTCACCGGCCATTAACACCACATAATCATCATGATTATGGATGATTATCCGGTTATATAACAAACAACTAGTTCATTCATTTTTTATCAGCGCAAAATTTCTATGCATTTGTGATCCAGATCATGCTCGCAACTTTATGTTGATTGAATGTTACTGGAATGGAAATAAATGTCAGGCAATACAACGGATGAGTAAAGATTGTCAGGATAATGACCCATGATTTTTTAAGATAATGGACCATATCACTATGCTTACGCCAGATCAGTAGAATATATCGCCTTTTCCCGGCAAACCGGCGAACCCAAAAGATAAAAATACCAACGATATCGAAACGGTAAAATTTAACGCTGTATAACATTCATATGTCCGGAGCATTATACCACCCTGATTATGTGTAACAGATTATTACAAAAGCCTTGCCTGATGCGCCAGGATAGTGAACATTACTTGCCGTTTTCCCTCCAAGAATAACTATAAAGGCGGCGGTCCAACGAGATTGCGCCCCGAACACCCCCCAGTAAATATGGGATGTAAAAAAAGAGGTATATGTGTCTACTGCAAACAATAAACCAGCAGAAAGCGTGAGTCTGAACGCTTTCAAACAACCACGCGCGTTCTATCTCATTTTCTCGATCGAGTTGTGGGAGCGTTTTGGTTACTACGGCCTGCAAGGGATCATGGCCGTTTACCTGGTAAAACAGCTGGGTATGTCGGAAGCGGATTCCATTACTCTGTTCTCCTCCTTTAGCGCGCTGGTTTATGGCCTCGTCGCCATTGGCGGCTGGCTGGGTGATAAAGTGCTGGGTACCAAGCGTGTCATCATGCTGGGCGCTATCGTGCTGGCGATTGGCTATGCGCTGGTGGCCTGGTCCGGCCATGACGCCGCTATCGTCTATATGGGTATGGCGACCATCGCCGTCGGTAACGGCCTGTTTAAAGCCAACCCGTCCTCCCTGCTTTCTACCTGCTATGACAAAAACGACCCACGTCTGGACGGTGCATTTACCATGTACTACATGTCCATCAACATCGGTTCGTTCTTCTCTATGCTGGCAACCCCGTGGCTGGCCGCACGTTTTGGCTGGAGCGTAGCGTTTGCCCTCAGCGTGGTGGGGATGGTGATCACCATTATTAACTTCGCCTTCTGTCAGAAATGGGTTAAACAGTACGGCTCTAAACCGGACTTTGCCCCGGTACACATGGGTAAACTGCTGGCGACCATCGCTGGCGTGGTGGTGCTGGTCGCTATCGCCACCTGGCTGCTGCACAACCAGGGTATCGCACGTATGGTGCTGGGCGTCGTCGCACTGGGTATCGTCGTGATTTTCGCCAAAGAAACCATAGGCCTGAAAGGCGCTCCGCGTCGTAAAATGATCGTCGCTTTCCTGCTGATGGTAGAAGCGATTGTCTTCTTCGTGTTGTACAGCCAGATGCCGACCTCGCTGAACTTCTTCGCCATCCGTAACGTGGAGCACTCGATCCTCGGTCTCGCCTTTGAACCGGAACAGTATCAGGCGCTGAACCCGTTCTGGATCATGATTGGTAGCCCGATTCTGGCCGCCATCTACAACAAGATGGGCGACCGCCTGCCGATGCCGCACAAATTTGCTATCGGTATGGTACTGTGCTCTGGCGCATTCCTCGTCCTGCCTTTAGGGGCGAAGTTCGCCAGCGACGCCGGTATCGTCTCGGTCAACTGGCTGATTCTGAGCTACGCGCTGCAGTCTATCGGTGAACTGATGATTTCCGGCCTCGGCCTGGCGATGGTCGCTCAGCTGGTTCCTCAGCGTCTGATGGGCTTCATTATGGGCAGCTGGTTCCTCACCACGGCAGGCGCGGCGATCATCGCCGGGAAAATCGCTAACCTGATGGCAGTCCCGGAGAATGTCACCGATCCGCTGGTGTCGCTGGAAGTGTACGGTCACGTATTCCTGCAGATTGGTATCGTCACCGCGGTTATCGCCGCCCTGATGCTGCTGACCGCGCCGAAACTGAATCGTATGACTCAGGACGACAGCGCGGACATTAAAGCACGCGAAACCGCGGCTGCCTGACGCCGCAGGGAAAACTAATTATTTTTAAGCCGCTAACGTTAGTTTAGCGGCTTTTTTTTTACCCCTGGCAGGACTAACATACAGAAAACTGCAGCCACGAGGAGTCACGCATGAAACTGTTCTACAAACCCGGCGCCTGTTCCCTTGCCTCGCATATTGCCCTGCGCGAAAGCGGTCTGGATTTTACCCTGCAGAGCGTGGATCTGGCCCAAAAACGGCTGGAAAACGGGGAAGACTATCTGCTGATCAACCCGAAAGGTCAGGTGCCGGCGCTGCTGCTGGATGATGATATCCTGCTCACTGAGGGCGTAGCCATCATGCAGTACATCGCAGACCAGGTGCCGGATCGTCATCTGCTGGCGCCGGTGGGCTCGATTGCGCGCTATCAGACTCTCGAATGGCTGAACTATGTGGCCACCGAGCTGCATAAAAGCTTTACCCCGCTGTTCCGCCCGGATACCCCGGAGGACTATAAGCCTGTCGCGCGGGGGCTGCTTGAGAAAAAGCTGCAATACGTTGATGCAGCGCTGGCAGACAAACAGTGGCTGACCGGCCATCGCTTCACCATTGCCGATGGTTATCTGTTTACGGTGCTGCGCTGGGCCTATGCTATAAAACTGGATATGGCTGCCTATGGTCATATCGGCAGCTGGATGACGCAGGTGGCAGCGCGTCCGGCGGTGGCGGCCGCACTGGCGGCTGAAGGCTTAAAATAAGGCCTGAACCTGCCCGGCGGACCGTCGGGCAGGCCCTGGGAGTTAAAGCCGGGTGGCGCTGAAGCAGTGCTCCGGTACGGCGATGCGATCCTGCGCCGCTACTACCTGCAGTTCGTATTCCTGCATATTTTTGGTGGCGAGCATAATCTCGTACACCGCGGCGGTGACGTGTTCCAGCGCATCGCGCAGACTTGCCCCCTGCAGCAATTTAACCAACAGCAGACCGCTGGTCACATCGCCGACGCCCACCGGCTGACGCAGGCCGAAATCCACCAGCGGCCGACTAATATGCCAGGCTTCTTCGGCCGTCACCAGCAGCATCTCAAAACGATCCATACTCAGACCCGCACGGGCAAGATGCTTAACTAATACCACTTCCGGCCCCTGGGCAATCAGCTCCCGCGCGGCGGCCACTGCCTCGCTGACGCTGGCGACCGGATGACCGCACAGGATCTCCAGCTCAACCAGATTCGGCGCAATAATATCGCTGGCCGGCAGCGCATAGCGCACGTGGAACTCCGCCACGCCCGGCGCGACGATGCAGCCCTTCTCCGGGTGACCCATCACCGGATCGCAAAAATATTTCGCCGCCGGATTGGCCGCCTTAACCTGACGCACGATACCGAGGATATGCTCTCCCTGCTCAGCGGAGCCAAGATAGCCGCTCAGTACCGCATCGCAGGTCTGCAGTTTGTCGATATCGGCAATCCCCTGAACGATCTCCGTCAAATGCGAAGGCGGCATGACGCAGCCGGTCCATTTGCCGTACTGCGTATGGTTAGAGAACTGTACGGTATTCAGGGGCCAGACATTGGCGCCCAGACGGCGCATCGGAAATTCGGCGGCACTGTTGCCGGCATGGCCAAACACAACGTGAGACTGAATGGCGAGGATGTTCTTCATTTTCTTACCACAACCCTAAAAAGAAAAAGGGCGTGGTTTCCCACGCCCTGGCAGTATTTTTTTATTTCCAGCAGACCAGGCAGTAATTTTTCTTACCGCGACGCAGCAAGGTGTAGCGGCCAAACAGGCGATCGCTGTCACTGAATACATATTCCGGGTCGGCCTGTTTTTCGCCGTTGATGGTCACCGCGTTAGAGGCAACGGTTTTACGCGCCTGACCGCGGGACGGCTGCAGCTCGGAATCAACCAGCGCCTGCAGCAGATCGGCGCCTTTTTCCATTTCGATCATCGGCACGCCATCCTGGGCCAGCTGTTCGAAGTCTGCTTCGCTCAGGTCGCTCAGGTTACCGTTGAACAGGCTTTCGGTAATGCGCTTCGCCGCTTCCAGGCCTTCTTCGCCGTGGACAAGGCGCGTCACCTGCTCTGCCAGCACGTACTGGGCGCGCGGCGCTTTACCGCTGTTTTTGTCTTCTTCTTCGAGGGCATTGATCTCCGCAATGTCCATAAAGGTGAAGAATTTGAGGAAGCGATAGACATCAGCATCCGCGGTGTTGATCCAGAACTGGTAGAATTTGTACGGACTGGTTTTCTTCGGATCCAGCCACACGGCGCCGCCTTCGGTTTTACCGAATTTGGTGCCGTCCGCTTTGGTGATCAGCGGTACGGTCAGGCCAAACACCTGGTTCTGATGCAGACGACGGGTCAGATCGATGCCGGAGGTGATGTTGCCCCACTGGTCAGAGCCGCCAATCTGCAGCGCCACGCCGTGCAGCTTGTTCAGGCAGGCAAAGTCGTAACCCTGCAGCAGATTGTAAGAGAACTCGGTAAAGGAGATACCCTGATCGTCACGATTCAGACGCTGCTTCACCGCTTCTTTGTTGATCATCTGGTTAACAGAGAAGTGTTTACCGATATCGCGCAGGAAGGTCAGCACGTTCATGCTGCCAAACCAGTCATAGTTATTCGCCGCGATCGCCGAGTTGTCGCCGCAGTCAAAATCAAGGAACGGAGCCACCTGTTTGCGGATTTTATCCACCCACTCCTGCACGGTATCCTCGGTGTTTAGTTTACGCTCAGCGGCTTTGAAGCTTGGGTCGCCAATCAGACCGGTTGCGCCGCCCACCAGCGCCACAGGTTTATGACCTGCCTGCTGGAAGCGTTTCAGGCATAACAATGGAACAAGATGCCCCAAATGCAAGCTGTCAGCGGTAGGATCGAAGCCGCAATAGAGCGCGATCGGGCCTTGCGCCAGTCGCTCTGCTAACGCTTCCTCGTCCGTCACCTGGGCTACCAGCCCCCGCTCTTGCAATTGTTTAATCAAGTTACTGCTTGCCATCAAATTCTCCATGTATAAACGACTGCACCTCTGCCGGTACACGACTTTTCGCCAGATGCGAAAAGTACATAGAATAAAGCGCCGGCCCTTTCAGCGCCAGCGCTTCGATAACTAATTTCGGCGTTTACGGCGCCAGACGGTCTATTTTCCAGGCGCCGCTATCGCGCTGGTATAAAAAGCGATCGTGCAGACGGTGTTCTCCCCCCTGCCAGAACTCCATCTGCTCAATGCTGACGCGGAATCCGCCCCAGAAGCTCGGCAACGGCACTTCACCCTGCTGGAACTTCTGCTTCAGCTCGAGGAATTTGCTTTCGAGGATGCCGCGGGCTGAGATCCGGCTCGACTGCTTCGAGACCCAGGCGCCAATCTGGCTGTCGCGCGGACGGCTGTGGAAATATTTGACCACTTCCAGCGTCGACAGACGCTCCGCTTTGCCGATTACCATCACCTGGCGCTCCAGCATATGCCACGGGAAAAGCAGGCTGACCTGCGGGTTGTTTTCAATTTGATGCGCTTTGCGGCTGCCGAGGTTGGTATAAAACACCAACCCTTTTTCGTCGTAGTGCTTCAGCAGCACAATGCGCTGGTAGGGCTGGCCGCGCTCATCGACGGTGGCGACCACCATGGCCGTCGGGTCGGCAAGTTTCGCATCGCAGGCCTGACGCAGCCAGCGTTCAAACAGCGGCAGGGGTTCAGCAGGAAGATCGTGGCGACGCAAACCGCCACGGGTGTATTCACGGCGCAAATGCGCAATTTGCTGGAGTTCGTCGTTATCAGACATGGCCATTGAGGATGTAGTCATAAGGTGGCGTTATTGTGCGCCCCCCGGACAGAAATCTCAACGTTTGGCCGTCTGCAGCTGACAGTTATCAAGGACGATGCGGTCGCGCTTATAGACGGTGGCGGTATCGCCTTTTGACCAGAACACATAGACGCCGTCGGTGTAGCGCGCCCCGGAAGCCGACAGCCCCTCAGACAGGTTCAGTTGCTGATTATCATAGATAAAACTGACCTGCTGGCGTGCGTTATTGCGATGGACCGTCAATGGTTTCTGGTCGCATTGATACTCCAGCGTGTCCGTCTGCATCCGCTCGACAAACTGGTTGTAGTAGCTACAGCCCGCCAGCATAAAAGGTACAACTGCGATAAGAATTTTTTTCATTCGTTTGCCTTCGACTTTCCCGGTCACGGCGGGCACTCCGCCCTCCGCTTAACTTGTCCAGTTTACCGGTCGCGTCGTATTTAAGATTTCAGTTAACTCCGATTCTGCGGCGGGTTAGCCGGAAAAATGGCGCCCAGCACCGAGGCTTCGCTGGCGCCGGTCACGGAGGGCAGATTGCCCGGCAGACCAGCCAGCGTTCGCCAGGCCAGCCAGGCAAAGGCCAGCGCTTCCATATCATCGCCGCTGATCCCCGCCTCATCGGTGGTGGAGACCTCGGTTCCCGGCAGCAGCGCCGCCAGGCGCGCCATTAACAAGGGGTTACGCGCGCCGCCGCCGCACACTAACAAACGCTCGCAGCCGCCGCTTAACAATACCTGCTCACTGATGGTGACGGCGGTCAATTCCGCAAGCGTAGCCTGAACATCCTCCCCGCGTAGCCCCGGATAGCGGGCCATATGCTGCTCCAGCCAGCCGTAATTGAAATATTCCCGACCGGTGCTTTTCGGCGCCGGCAAGGCAAACCACGGATCGCTCAGCATGTCCTGCAGCAGCGGCAGCAGCACTTTACCTTCGCTAGCCCATTGGGCGTCCTTGTCGTACGGTTTGCCCTTCTGGCGCCAGATCCAGGCGTCCAGCAACATATTTCCCGGCCCGGTATCATAGCCGCGCACCGGCTGACCTGGCGCCAGCAGCGACACATTAGCGATCCCGCCGATATTGAGCACCATACGTCGCTCAACGGGGTGGGCCAGCAGCGCATGATGAAAAGCCGGCACCAGCGGCGCCCCCTGCCCGCCTAGCGCCATATCCCGGCGACGAAAATCCCCCACTACGGTTATCCCGGTGTGGGCGGCGATCTGGTTGTTATCACCAATTTGCAGGGTATGCGGAGCCTCTCCCTGCGGTTCATGCCATACGGTCTGTCCATGGCAGCCGATGGCGATGACGTCGGTGGGTTTGAGACTTTCCTGGCGCATCAGCGCCAGTACGGCATCGGCAAACAGCCGTCCCAGACGGGTGTCCAGACGACCTAGCTGCGAAAGGGTCAGCGACTGCCCCTGGCAAATCGCCAGAATCTCTTCTTTTATCGCGTGTGGAATGGGCCAGGTGAGACTAGCCTGCTGCGCCACCATGTTTTCAGTAATGGTGGCCAAAACGACATCGATACCATCCAGGCTGGTACCAGACATAACGCCAATAAAGCGACCCGATCTCATACGTTTTCCTTCATTCCATGACCCTTGTATGCCCTTCACTCCATCATAAAGTGTCGGCTAATGCTATGTTGTACTAATACTTTTTAACAATAGAGCGACAAATCAGAGAACATCGTAAAGAACCGGCGTTTAGTTGAGGTTGAAGCACCAGTGTTTATTATTTTTTGTATAGTCCAGGGAGAACCTATGCCCGCCGACGACTAAATGCCATATAATTAACCGTATGGACGTTCAATTGAACACCTTCGGTGAACAGGAGATTCATAAATGATTTTACGTGTTTTGGCTGTATCGATGATTGGTTTTACGCTCGCAGGCTGCGTGAGCAGCAGCGGCCTGTCCGGCGACGTTTATTCCGCATCTGAAGCCAAACAGGTGCAGAGCGTGACTTACGGTACCATCGTGCATACGCGCGCCGTACAGATCCAGAGCGGCGACGATAGCAATGCCATCGGGGCCATTGGCGGTGCGGTACTGGGCGGGTTCCTTGGAAACACCATCGGCGGTGGTACCGGACGCTCTCTGGCTACGGCGGCAGGTGCGGTCGCGGGCGGCGTAGCCGGTCAGGGCGTTCAGGGCGCGATGAATAAAACGCAGGGCGTTGAACTGGAAATCCGTAAGGACGATGGCAATACCATTATGGTAGTGCAGAAACAGGGCAGCACTCCGTTCTCCGTTGGTCAGCGCGTGGCCATTGCCGGCAGCGGCAGCCAGGTCACCGTCTCTCCGCGATAATTTCCCTTACGATGCGGCCGGTTGCGCCGCATCGTATTTTTCAGCCACGTTTATTTCGCCGTAATAAATTCGTAGTAACCATCAGACATCTTTATTTTAATATTCCATGAATCATTGCGCCTGCGCAATATCTTATCTGCCCGCCCCTATTACCCTCAAGAACGTAAATTAGCCCTGGTGACTCATCGTCGCTGCCGTTGCCTTTTATGTGGAATATTGCCTATGCCCGAACATGTGCATCATGTCGTTAAACGTCTAATCCTTTATATTTGCATTTGTTTACTGGCCGGGGTTGGCATTTCCGGGATGACTGCGTTTTTTCATACCAGCTTCAGTAGTACTTCCTCAATATTATTTCCGCTGCTGACCAGTTTCCTGATGGTTTTTCATATTACCATTGCCTGTTTTATGGGCATGAAATACTGGAGCAGCAAGCGACGTCTCTACCTTACTCCAGTCTCTTTCGGGTTTGCCTGCTCAGCGCTGCTGATGCTTGGCACGCTCAGCAGCTATCCGGACTGGCTTACCTGCAATCCGGCCCCGGTCGTTAATCAAAATGACGCCGTTATCTATTATTTCTTCCGCAATATAATGATGGCTGTGCTATTCATGTCATCTATTATTTTGTACTATTTTCGCCAGCGCATCATGCATTCGTGGAAAGCACACGTTCTTACATTTACAGCATGTATTCTATTTACGTTGACCATTATTGTTTTATCATGGCTATACTCCAGCCATTCGCCGTGGCTGAGCGTCAATTTTATCGACGACCTGAGCCATACCTTTACCCCGTTGTGGCAAAGTATTATCGGCTGGCTGCTGATGGCAGTTTGGTTCATCACGCTGATTTTATTAATTAGCTTGAGTAAACTGCGTAATATTTTTTGGTTCAGCGGCGCTTTTTTTTGCAGCGCTTATTTGTTCACGCTTTTCCAGCTACTCTCCACTGCAGGGGAGCTGGATCAGACCTGGTACCAGGCGCGTTTTTTCGAAACGCTATGCACCTTGTTCCTGATTCTGGTGCTACTGGTTGACGTCTTTATCCTCTATCGCGAGTCTAACCACAAATATGTCCATTCGTATCAGAATTCGATCCGCGACCCGTTGACCCGCCTCTACAACCGCAGCTTTTTCTACGACACCCTTAACCAACAGCTGGCGAAGGTGAATGCCCAGCATCCGCTGTCGGTGCTCATCAGCGACCTCGACCATTTCAAACGCATCAACGATAGCTACGGCCATGTCGCCGGCGACAAAGTGATCCAGTTCGCCGCCTCGGTGCTGGAAAGCCATTCGCGGGTAGATGACGCCGCCGCACGCATCGGCGGTGAGGAATTTGCTCTGCTGCTGGTCAACACCGGTGAAAAAGAAGCGCAAGCGATCGCCGAGCGTATCCGCCTGGCGGTCAGTGCCGGGGAGAGCCATTTACCGGAGCGAATGACCATCAGCATGGGGGTGTATACCACCTACGACAATAGCGTGACAGCGGAAGCGTGCGTTCAGCGCGCGGACGAAGCCATGTATGAAGCAAAGAATAACGGACGTAACCAGGTGATCGTCTGGCATCGGCAGGGAGGGTGAAAAAAGGCCCGGATTAGCCCGGGCCGCAAAGAATTAATCTTTAGCCTGGAGATCGAGGATATTTTGTTCAAGTTTACGGATTAAGTGGAGCAAGGTTTCCACTTCCTGCTTCGAGACCCCTGAGAGGATTTCATCACGGGTCTTACCTATCACCTCTTCCATCTCGTTGATCAGCGGTTCGGCTTTTTCCGTCAGCTTGATGCGTTTGGCCCGCCGATCGCTTGCGCAGGTCTGGCGAGAAATGAGCCCTTTCTCCTCCAGCTGATCGAGCGTGCGCACCAGCGACGGCTGTTCAATACCGATAGCTTTCGCCAGCTGGATCTGCGACTGCTCAGGCGGCAGCTGGTGGATGTTATGCAGCGTGACCCAGTGGGTCTGCGTTAACTCCAGAGGTTTCAGGCGATGGTCGATTAGCGCGCGCCAAACGCGAACTAAACGTGCCAGATCAGAACCAAGTGGCGATTCCAATTTCATCTCCTTATAATTAGCTTGCTAAGTTATTATACTGATTTTAGAATAGTGTGCAGCATTTGAATTATCAAAACAAATGAATTACTTGATTCAACAAAAACCAAAACAATGATTTACACTGTTAAAGAGTAGCACGTCCTGAGGTTACCCCTGTAATGGCAAAGGATTTTTGCTTGTGAAACTGAGTCTTAACACATCCGGATTGCCGCTGCAGGACCTGGTGTTCGGCGCATCCGTCTATTTCCCTCCGCTGTTCAAAGCCGTCTTGTTGGGTTTCTTTATCTGGTTGTTTTTACATCGCCAGCTGCGTGACTGGATGTATGCGGGCGACATCTGGCACCCGCTACTAATGGATCTCTCCCTGTTCGCGCTCTCGGTCTGTCTGGCCCTGGTATTGCTCATTGCCTGGTGATCTCCCTGTTATGAAAAGATTAAAATATCTGTCAACGCTGCTGGTCGCGGCCGTCGCCCTGATTGCCGCATGGTTGTTATGGAATTTCTACACTCAGTCACCCTGGACCCGCGACGGCAAAGTGCGCGCCGAGCAGGTTGGGATCACCCCTCAGGTCTCCGGCAGTATTCTGCAGTTGAACGTAACCGATAACCAACGGGTCAAAGCCGGGGAAGTATTGTTTACCATCGACGACACCCCCTATCGCATCGCGGTGCTGAACGCCCAGGCGCAGCTGGCGAAAGCCCAGGCGGAGGTGGCGAAAGCGCAGGCGGAGCAAAGCAAGGCCGCCAGCGAGGCTCGCCGTCGCCGAAGCCTGTCGCAAAATGCCATCTCGGCTGAAGATCTTGAGAACGTCAATACCGCCCTGAATACCGCCACCACCACCCTGGCTGCCGCCAGAGCGGGGGTCGGCGTAACCGAAGCGGCGCTGAAACATGCGCAGTGGCAGCTCAGCCAGACGGTTGTCAAAGCGCCGGTGGATGGCTGGGTGACCAACCTTTCCACCCGCGTCGGTGATTACGCTACCACCGGCCATCCGGTCTTTGCCCTGGTGGACAGCCATTCGTTTTACGTACTGGGCTACTTCGAAGAGACCAAACTGCGCCACATTCGCATCGGCGATCCGGCACAAATTATTCTCTATAGCAATCAGCAGACGCTAAAGGGCCATGTCGCCAGCATCGGCCGCGCGATTGTCGACCAGAGCGTGGAACAGGGAACCGGGCTGGTGGCCAACATCAAACCAAATATCCCCTGGGTTCGTCTCGCCCAACGCGTTCCGGTGCGAATTGCCTTTGATACGCTGCCGGCCGATGTCACCCTGGTCTCCGGTACCACCTGCACTGTCTCAATTGGCGGGCAGTAATGAACCTGCAGACCCTGTCGTGGCGCGCACTCCCCTGGGTTAAAGCCACCCGGCCGCAGTGGCGGTACGCATTGCGCAACGGCATCGCGATGTGTCTTGCGCTGAGTATCGCCTATGCGCTGGATCTTGATGAGCCCTACTGGGCGATGACGTCCGCGGCGGTGGTCAGCTTTCCCACCGTCGGCGGCGTGATCAGTAAAAGTTTTGGCCGCATCGCAGGCAGCCTGCTCGGCGCCTGCGCCGCCCTGCTGCTTGCCGGTCATACACTCAACGATCCCTGGCTGTTTCTGTTCAGTATCTCCGGCTGGCTGGCGCTCTGCACCTGGGCCTGCGCCCTGTTCACCAACAACGTCGCCTACGCCTTTCAGCTGGCGGGCTATACCTGCGCCATCATCGCCTTTCCGGTGATTAACATCAGCGACAGCTACGAGCTGTGGGTCATCGCCCAGTCGCGCGTCTGCGAAGTCATCGTCGGGATCCTCTGCGGCGGGCTAATGATGATGATCCTGCCAAGCACCTCCGACGGCAGCAACCTGCTGACGGCCCTGAAAACCATGCACGCCCGGCTGCTGGAGCACGCCAGCCTGCTGTGGGTGCCGGAGACGACGGATGCCATTCGCACCGCCCATGAGAGCGTGATTGGCCAGATCCTGACCATGAACCTGCTGCGTATCCAGGCCTTCTGGAGCCACTACCGTTTCCGTCGGCAGAATCCTCTGCTGAACTACCTCCTGCATCAGCAGCTCAGAATGACCAGCGTCATCTCCAGTCTGCGACGGATGCTGCTGAACTGGCCTGACGCGCCGGCGAACACTCGCCAGGTACTGGAGTCGCTGCTCGCCGAGCTCGCCACCCCTCATGCCGACAGTTATCACGTTGCGCGGATCCTGGCGCCGCTGGCGCCGCGGCAGGATGCCGATTACCGGCACATCGCTTTCTGGGCGCGATTGCGCTATTTCTGTCGCATTTACCTGGAGAGCAGCCGCTGGATCCGCCGCGTTGAAAATGCCTCGGCGATCGCCGAGTTCAATGTGCCCGCCGCCCCGCCGTTAGCCCGCCATACCGATCAGGCGGAGGCGTTGCTCAACGGTGTCCGTACCTTTTGCGCGCTGGTGGCGATTGGCGCATGGGGGATCAGTACCCAGTGGACCAGCTGCGCGGCGGCCCTGACCCTGGCCTCCATCTGCTGCGTGCTCTACTCCGTATCCGCCTCGCCGTTTCGCTCGCTGACATTGCTGATGCAGACTCTGGTCCTGCTGTCGCTATTCAGTTTCGTGGTGAAGTTCGGCCTGATGGTGCAGGTAACCGACCTGTGGCAGTTTCTGCTGTTCCTGTTCCCGCTCCTGACCACCATGCAGTTACTCAAACTGCAGTGGCCCAAATACGCCGGCCTGTGGGGACAGCTTATCGTCTTTATGGGCTCGTTTATCGCCGTCACCAACCCGCCGGTGTACGATTATGCGGCCTTTTTCAATGATAATTTGAGCAAGATTGTCGGGGTAGGCTTTGCCTGGCTGGCCTTTGCGGTACTGAGTCCGGGCTCTGACGCCCGCAAAGGGCGACGCCATATCAGAGCGTTACGGCGTCACTTTGTCGATCAGCTCAGCCGTCATCCTCAGCACAGTGAGCATGAATTTGAATCGCTGGTCTATCACCACGTCAGTCAGCTCAGCCAGAGTAAGGATGCCCTGGCGCGCCGCTGGCTGTTGCGTTGGGGCGTCGTGCTGCTCAATTGCTCGCACGTCGTCTGGCAGCTTCGCGAATGGGAAACCCGCTCCGATCCTCTCGCCCAGGTGCGCGACCTGTGCATCAACCTGTTACGCGATGTGATGAGCGAGCGCGGCGTGCAGCAGCGCCCGCTGGCCTCCACCCTGCAGGAGCTGCAGCGGATCTGCGACGCCCTGAACCACCATCATCAGCCGGCGGCGCGGGAACTGGCCGCCGCGATTTGGCGACTGTACTGCGCCTTGTCGCAGCTGGAACAGGCCCCGGTGGCCGGCACAATTGGCGAAGGAACTACTTAATCACCCCGCAGGCAAACCGTTCGCCGCCGCCACCCAGCGGCTGCGGACTGTCGGCCATGTTATCCCCGCCTACGTGGACCATCAGCGCTTTCCCTTTCACCTCCGCCAGCGTTTTCAGGCGCGGAGCAATAATCGGCTGGTCGGCTACGCCCGCATCGTTGACCACCAGCAGGGGCAGGTCGCCAAGATGCCCGGCCCCCAACGGCCCTTCGTGTTTGCCGGTATGCTGCGGATCGTAATGTCCGCCCGCCGCCCCGGCGGCCACGGCTTTACCTTCTTTCATCGCCGGCTGGCAGCTGCCTTCGGCATGAATATGAAACCCGTGCTTGCCCGGCGGTAGCGCCCGCAGAGTGGGGGCGAACTCGAGTCCGCGGTCGGTTTCGGTGATTTTGACGCTGCCGATGGTCTGACCGACGCCCTGGTTGGTCACGAGATTAAGTTGCACATCTTCACTAACGGCCTGTGCGCCAGCGCAAAATGCGAGGGATAAGATCGCGAGAATACATCGTTGCATAACACCTCCGGATGGCTGTCTCCCTGTTAAGTGTAAACCAGGAACGCCTTTCCGGAGGGGAAATGCCCGTTACGGTACGTCGTACCCGAGCGCGGCTTTACGGATGCGGAACCACTGCTGACGGGTCATGCTGAGTTTTTCAGCCACAATCGCCGAGCGCACGCGCTCGATTTTGCCCGAGCCAATAATCGGCAGCGGCTGCGACGGCAGACGCAGCACCCAGGCATAAACTACCTGTTCGATGCTGTCGGCGTTAAGCTCGTGCGCCACCTGCGCCAGCTCATCGCGCAGCGCCTGGAAGCCCTCTTCGTTAAACAGGCGACCACCGCCAAGACAAGACCACGCCATCGGACGAATACGCAGTTGCTGCAGCTGATCGAGAGTACCGTCGAGCAGCAGCGGCTGATGCACCGGTGAAATTTCGACCTGGTTGGTGGCCAGGGTAAACGGCAGACGTGACTGCAGCAAGGTGAACTGGGCGGGGGTAAAGTTCGAGACGCCAAAATGGCGCACTTTACCGCTATGATGCAGCGCGAGAAAAGCTTCGGCTACCTCGTCGGCGTCCATCAGTGGGTCCGGCCGGTGGATCAGCAGCAAGTCGAGATGGTCCGTCGCCAGATTACGCAGCGATTGCTCGGCGCTGAGCACGATGTGATCGCGGTCGGTAATGTAGTGGCCAATGGTGTTCTCAGCGCGCGCCCGGGTGGCGATACCGCATTTGCTGACGATTTCCATCCGGCTACGCAGATGCGGCGCTCGCTTCAGCGCTTCGCCAAAGGCAGCCTCACACTGATAATCGCCATAGATATCGGCGTGATCGACGGTGGTTACGCCTAAATCGAGATGCTGCTCAATAAAGCTGACCAGCTCGCCAGGCGACATTTTCCAGTCCATCAGACGCCAGTAGCCCATCACAAAACGTGAAAATTCCGGCCCCTGGGGAGCCATAGCAATACGCTGAACCATAACCGCTTCCTCAATAAAAAAGTGCTCTGAGTATACGTAATTTTTGGCTTAAAACAGTGAGGGTTGCTGCGGTTCTTCCGCCGGCTCCGGCCTGTTCGCGCGTATTTTGCGCAGCAGCCGCTGGCGGCAAAGACGCAAAACCTCCTGTTTCTGCGCATCGCTCATCGTTTGCCAGTTAAAACGTTCCTCACGGCTGCGGAAACAGCCGCGACAGTAGCCGCGCTCATCGGTCTGACATATTCCCCGGCACGGGCTCTGCACCGGGAAAAATTCTAACTGCTCTGCCACCACACGCCTCCTGTCCCCTCGTCTCCTTTCATTGAAGACGTTTCCCCGCGCCGACGCAAATTTTGTTCACTACGTGCTGCGCCAGCTAACATTTTTCCGCCGACGCTTGCATTAGACCAATCGGTCTACTACAGTGTGCAGCATGAACAGACACAGCGATTGCGATACCCGAGAACATATCCTGGCCACCGGCGAGCAGCTTTGCATGCATCGCGGTTTTACCGGAATGGGCTTAAGCGAACTTCTGAAGACGGCGGAGGTGCCCAAGGGCTCTTTCTATCACTACTTTCGCTCTAAGGAAGCCTTCGGCGTCGCGCTGCTTGAACATCACTACACCGGATATCTGCAGCGCCTGGTCGACCACTTCGATCATGGCGACGGTAACTATCGCGATCGCTTGCTGGCCTACTATCAGCACACGCTGAATCAGTTCTGCCAGCAGGGGATTATTAGCGGGTGTCTTACTGTCAAGCTATCCGCGGAGGTTTGCGATCTGTCGGAAGATATGCGCGCCGCCATGGATCGCGGAGCCAGCCAGATTATCGCCCTGCTGGGCGACGCGCTGGAGAAAGGACGTCAGGAAGGCAGTATCGCATTTGACGGCGAGGCCATGACCCTGTCGCAGGTGCTGTATTCCCTGTGGCTCGGGGCCAACCTGCAGGCCAAAATTACGCGTAGCGCAACGCCGCTGGAAAGCGCCCTTGCCCACGCCAAACAGATTATTGCAGCGCCTGCGGTATAACAGGCGTTTTTATTTCATCAGTTACTAGACGACCGGTCTACTCAGGAGTCACTATGTCGGAAGCAAAATTATTCAGCCCACTGAAAGTCGGTGCGGTCACCGTCCCTAATCGCGTATTTATGGCGCCGTTGACGCGTCTGCGCAGCATTGAGCCGGGCGATATCCCTACTCCGCTGATGGGCGAATACTACCGCCAGCGCGCCAGTTCCGGGCTGATCATCACCGAAGCGACGCAGATCTCCGCGCAGGCCAAAGGCTACGCCGGCGCGCCTGGGCTGCACAGCCCGGAGCAGATTGCCGCCTGGCAGAAAATCACCGCCGGCGTTCATGCCGAAAACGGTCATATCGCCGTCCAGCTGTGGCACACCGGGCGTATTTCCCATAGCAGCCTGCAGCCTGGCGGCGCCGCCCCGGTAGCGCCTTCCGCGCTGAGCGCGGGCACCCGTACCTCACTGCGTGACGAAAACGGCCACGCCATTCGCGTCGACACCTCAATGCCCCGCGCCCTGGAAACCGCAGAGATCCCAGGGATCGTCAACGATTTCCGTCAGGCGGTCGGCAATGCCCGTGACGCCGGCTTCGATCTGGTTGAGCTGCACTCAGCCCACGGCTATCTGCTGCACCAATTCCTCTCGCCATCGGCGAACCAGCGTACCGATCAGTACGGCGGCAGCGTGGAGAACCGTGCCCGTCTGGTGCTGGAAGTGGTTGACGCCGTGAGTCAAGAGTGGAGCGCCGAGCGCATTGGCATCCGCGTGTCGCCGATTGGCAGCTTCCAGAATGTGGATAATGGCCCGAACGAAGAAGAAGACGCGCTGTATCTGATTAGCGAGCTGGCGAAACGCGGTATCGCCTATCTGCACATGTCCGAGCCGGACTGGGCGGGCGGCAAACCTTACAGTGAAGCTTTCCGTCAGAAAGTCCGCGACCGCTTCCCGGGGGTGATCATTGGCGCTGGCGCTTACACAGTAGAAAAAGCCAACGATCTTATCAATAAAGGGCTGATTGATGCCGTGGCCTTTGGCCGCGATTACATCGCCAACCCGGATCTGGTGGCTCGCCTGCAGAAAAAAGCGCCGCTTAACCCGCAACGCCCGGAATCCTTCTACGGCGGCGGCGCGGAAGGCTACACCGATTACCCGACTCTGTAATCCCTCCATTGATAGCGGCGACGTATCGCCGCTATACTCAACGTTCTGATCTATCAAATAAACTGCATAGGGGACATTATGCGCTTACTCCACACCATGCTGCGCGTTGGCGACCTGCAACGTTCTATCGACTTCTATACCAACGTGTTGGGCATGAAGCTGCTGCGCACCAGCGAAAACCCGGAGTACAAGTACTCCCTCGCCTTTGTCGGCTACGGCGAAGAGAGCGAAACCGCGGTAATCGAACTGACCTACAACTGGGGCGTGGGCAGCTATGAGCTGGGCACCGCCTACGGCCATATCGCGCTGAGCGTCGATAACGCCGCCGAAGCCTGCGAACGGATCCGTCAGAACGGGGGCAACGTCACCCGTGAAGCCGGGCCGGTAAAAGGCGGCACCACCGTCATCGCCTTCGTGGAAGATCCGGACGGTTACAAAATCGAGCTCATTGAAGAGAAAGATGCCGGCAAAGGTCTGGGCAACTAACGCTTCCCCACGCTGGCATATTTAATGCCATGGCTCGCCCGGGCGCTACGGCGCCCGTTGTTTTCACCCCTGCCTGCTGCAAGCCGCGGCAAAATTTGCCATAATGCGCGCTACTTTTTTCCAGCTAAGAGAATCTGATGTCCGAGAACGCTCAACTGAATGGTCTGTGCGACCGTTTCCGCGGTTTTTATCCGGTGGTGATCGATGTTGAAACCGCAGGATTTAACGCCAAAACCGACGCCCTGCTGGAGATCGCCGCCATTACGTTGAAGATGGATGAGCACGGCTGGCTGATGCCCGATGAAACGCTGCATTTCCATGTTGAACCTTTCGAGGGCGCCAATCTGCAGCCCGAAGCGCTGGCTTTTAACGGGATTAACCCGCATGACCCGCAGCGCGGGGCCGTCAGCGAATACGATGCCCTGCATGCCATCTTCAAAATGGTGCGCAAAGGGATGAAAGAGAGCGACTGCAGCCGGGCAATCATGGTGGCGCACAATGCCACCTTTGACCACAGCTTCACCATGACCGCCGCCGAACGCGCGGGACTTAAACGCAACCCTTTCCATCCGTTTGTTACCTTCGACACCGCCGCGCTAAGCGGGCTGGCGCTGGGCCAGACGGTGCTGTCGAAAGCCTGTATTGCCGCGGGTATGCCGTTCGACGGCGCGCAGGCTCACTCCGCCCTGTATGATACCGAGCAGACGGCGCAGCTGTTTTGCGAGATCGTGAACCGCTGGAAGCGTCTGGGCGGCTGGCCGCTGCCCGTAGCCACCCCGGAGTGATAAAAAAAGCGACTTCCAGGAAGTCGCTTTTTTACTGATGGCGGGAATTACTCCGCTTTTGGCTCGTCGGTATGGTACTTTGCCGCCGTCTCTTTGATCAGCTGCTGCAGTTCACCGCGCTGGTACATTTCGATGACGATATCGCAGCCGCCCACCAGTTCACCGTCTACCCACAGCTGCGGGAAAGTCGGCCAGTTGGCGTATTTAGGCAGCTCGGCGCGGATATCCGGGTTCTGCAGGATATCAACGTAAGCAAAACGTTCGCCACAGGCGGACAGCGCCTGAACGGCCTGGGCAGAGAAACCGCAGCTTGGCAGCTTCGGCGACCCTTTCATGTACAACAGGATCGGGTTTTCAGCGATTTGGCGTTGGATCTTTTCTAAAGTCGAGCTCATTGTCGTGCTTCCTTAAACTTCTTTCTACGGCAGTAACTTGTCATTGTAGCGTCCTGTAGGCAGGACGGATAATAACATTTTTTTCACTATTCATATTTTATCTTCTGTTGCGCGAAGTTGCCTTAAAAATATCATTTTGCGGTCACAGGCGGGCGCTCATTGCGCATTTTCTGTGCGAGGCGGTCAATGTCTGACGCGTTTTCTTGCAATCGTTAACCAATCGACATTTTTGATACAAAAGAATATTAACTTTCCGGCTTTTTATGCTTTAGAATCATTCCGGTTTGTCATTCATCGTCAGGCATTTGTACATGTCTGTAATTAATCAGGGGATTGCTCAGTGGCGCGGCTAAACAAAATCGCGATATCGCTCTGTGCATTACTGTTCACGTCTATCTCATTCACGCCACTGGCTCAGGCATCAGGGCATACGCACGCCTCCGCTTCGCCAAAAGCGTTGCCCGCGAAAAGTGGCTCAGAGCGCAAGAAAAAAGCAACCAGTCAAAAAACTAAAACCACCGCTAAAACCACCAGTAAAAAGTCCTCGCGCACCCGGCTCCCTACCCGCACTACCGCAGCAAGCCAAACCGCACTTCATCGTCAGGCCGCCGGCGCGACGAAAAAATGCGTGCTGCGTAAAGGTTATAAAAAGCAGTGCGCGAAAACGGTCGCCGCCAGCGCCGAGCCGACCCTGGCGCTAAACAGCGTCAAAAGCAAGTGCGTGGTGCGCAAGGGCTATAAAAAACGCTGTAAGCCCGAGGCCAGCGAAGCGAATTTAACGATCGCCGACGCCCACAAGGTCCGGGTGCAAAAAGCGCAAAGTACCGCGATGAACAAACTGATGGGCCAGTTGGGTAAACCCTATCGCTGGGGCGGCACCTCGCCGCGCACCGGGTTTGACTGCAGCGGGCTGGTCTATTACGCCTATAAGGACCTGGTCAAGATCCACATCCCGCGTACGGCCAACGAAATGTACCACCTGCGCGATGCGCGTCCGGTGGATCGTGATGAACTGCAGAGCGGCGATTTAGTCTTCTTCCGCACCCGCGGACGGGGCGCTGCCGACCATGTCGGCGTCTACGTCGGCAACGGAAAATTCATTCAGTCGCCGCGCACAGGTCGTGATATTCAAATCACCTCCCTGAGCGAGGATTACTGGGTTCGCCATTATGTCGGCGCTCGTCGCGTCATGACGCCGAAAACCATTCGCTGATCCCGGTCTGCCGCTGCGGCGGCAGACCGCCTCTCCTGCTCCATCTCCATCCCCACCCGCAAGGGATATTGCAGATTGCTCTCTTTGCCCGGCGTATCACGACGATAGCGGGTCGGCGACATGCCAAAGTGACGGTGAAAGGTCCGGCAGAAAGCGGCTTGTCCCTCGTATCCCAGGCACTGAGAAATACTCTGTATCGACGCCTGCGTCTGCGTTAAATAGATTGTCGCAATCGTCATCTTTCGTCGGCTGACGTAGCTCGCCAGCGTGCAGCCCGTTACCATGGCGAATTGTCGCTGGAAGTACCAGTGTGAGTAGCCGGACTTTTTCGCAATCGCGCTCACCGACAGGGTGTCGAAAATATGTGCTTCGATCCAGTCAACAATCCCCTGCACCACCGGGATCATTTTCGCGCTCACCACCTCATCTGTTTTTGCCATCGTCGTCATCCTGGGGAAATTACTGCTGGCGGCTATATTTGTCATACAAATTAAAAAATAGACAATGAATTATTGGCATAGCGACGATTGCCTGAGCGCATATTTTTATTAATCGTTTGATATTAAAGTTTTATTTTTTGTTCAGCGCATTGCGTGACAGCGGCGAAGCAGAGTAGTTAATTGCCATGCGAGTTCGCAAATCCGCAGAGGGCATCTCCTTATACAGGGTTGCAACAATTTTGGCGGCTTATTGCCCACTCCTGCAGAAAACGGTTAAGCCTTCACCACATGCACCGGAGATAATAGCCTTTATCGTTGTAAGGCTTTTCACTGCTTGCGGCAAATGTTAACATTCTCAATACAATAACACGCCCGGGACGCGACAGCGTCGGGCGGTCAGAACACGATTCAGGTGAAAACCTCATCCTGTCAATGTGAGATAAAACAAAAAGTTATAAGGAGAGTAGCAATGTCGTTTGAATTACCTGCATTACCATATGCAAAAGACGCCCTGGCGCCGCACATTTCCGCAGAAACCCTGGAATATCACTACGGTAAACACCACCAGGCGTATGTCACTAACCTCAACAACCTGATCAAAGGCACTGCGTTCGAAGGCAAATCCCTCGAAGAGATCGTCCGCACGTCTGAAGGTGGCGTATTCAACAACGCAGCGCAGGTTTGGAATCACACCTTCTACTGGAACTGCCTGGCGCCTAACGCCGGCGGCGAACCGGAAGGCGAACTGGCGGCCGCAATCGCCAAATCTTTCGGCAGCTTCGCGGATTTTAAAGCCAAATTTACCGATGCCGCGGCGAAAAACTTCGGCGCTGGCTGGACCTGGCTGGTCAAAAATGCCGACGGCAGCCTGGCTATCGTCTCCACCAGCAACGCCGGCACCCCGCTGACCACCGACGCGAAGCCGCTGCTGACCGTTGACGTTTGGGAACACGCCTACTACATCGACTATCGCAACGCCCGTCCAAGCTACCTGGACCACTTCTGGGCGCTGGTTAACTGGAAGTTTGTTGCGGCTAACCTGGCGGCATAAACGACAAACCGCAGCGGGGTCTCCCCGGCTGCGGTTTTTTTTGCCCTTGCCCAGCCGATGATTACTGGCTGGCGAAAGCCTCTTCCGGCTGCGCTCGCCCGCTAAACCAGACCAGCAGCAGCGCCAGACCAGCGATAATCGCGCCCATCACCGGCACAAACGCATATCCCAGTCCGCCAGAGATCACCGCCCCACCGGCGGCGGCGCCCAGCGCGTTGCCGAGGTTGAACGCGCCGATATTCACCGAAGAAGAGAGCCCCGGCGCCTCATGCGCTACACGCATAACCCGCATCTGCAGCGGCGGAACCACCGCAAAGGTTGCTGCGCCCCAGACAATCATGCTGATGGCCGCCCCGGCCTGGGATTGCGCCAGCAGCGGGATCGCCAGCATGATCGCCATCAGCAGCAGCAGAAAGCCCTTCAGCGTGCCGGAGACCGACCGGTCAGCAAATTTGCCGCCCAGATAGTTGCCTAGCGAAAAACCGACGCCAATCAGCACCAGCATCGCGGTTATAAACAGCGATGAAGCGTGGGTCAGCGTATTGAGCACTGGCGAAATGTAGGTATACAGCGTAAACATCGCCCCGGCGCCCAGCACGGTGGTCAGTAACGCGGAGAGCACCTGCGGGCGCAGCAGGACAGAAAGCTCTTTTTTGACATCAGGACGTTCCCCCGCGCTGCCCTTCGGCAGGGAGAACCACAGGCTAACCATCGCCAGCAGGCCTAATCCCGCAGTAGCAAGGAAGGACATCCGCCAACCGATGGTTTCGCCAAGCCAGGTGGCCGCCGGCACGCCGCCAATGTTGGCGATGGTCAGGCCCATAAACATAGTGGCTACCGCGCTGGCCTGCTTATGCTTTGGCACGACGCTGGCCGCCACCACCGATCCCAGGCCGAAAAAAGCGCCGTGGTTGAGGCTGGTAATAATCCGCGACAGCAGCAGCGTGGTGTAATCCGGCGCGATGGATGACAACAGGTTGCCGACGGTGAAGATCCCCATCAGAAAAATCAGCGCATTGCGCCGTGCGCGATGCGACAATAGCAGCGTCATCAGCGGTGCGCCGACCATGACGCCGATGGCATACGCACTGATCAGCATTCCCGCTACCGGTATCGAGACGTCCACACCTTTCGCAATCACCGGCAGCAATCCCATCGGGGAGAACTCGGTGGTACCGATGCCAAAGGCGCCGATCGCCAGCGCAAGTAAAGGAAAGTTGATTTTCATTCAATGACTCCATCAGACCGTCAGAGAGGACGGCGTAACATCAGAAGTCAAAAGCATGACATCAATCACAAAAAAACAAAAGTGAACGAAATGACAAAAGATTTTTGCAGAATTGATAATAATAGCGGGATATGGGGAGGAAGCGGCGCTCCTCCCTCAGCGAAACATTAGTGCAGTATGGCGGTCAGGCTGAAAGCGACAATCACGCCGAGAGCAATAATCGTGGTGATCAGCGAAAACTTTAAATTGGTATCCATCATTTTTCCCTCTTGTTATCCCCACACCAAAAGTGAGCTTGCTCATTTTTGCACAAAAAATCGCAAAAATCTTCCGGGATTTAGGGCGATGCACATTTTTGCTCTTCCACTTTGCCCCAAGATCGGACAAAATCCCACGCTAATTTAAAAGCGTATCGGCCATTGACCCCTTCCTGTCGTTCTGTGTCGTTTTCCCGACGTGATGCAATGTTGAAAATTGTATTCAGGGTGTGTGTAGGCAAACGTTTACGTATCGATGATCAGGCGATCAGGTCAAGGCATGGAGTGAGATGTAATGGCAACTATTAAAGATGTAGCGAAACGCGCAAACGTTTCCACTACAACTGTGTCACATGTAATTAACAAAACCCGTTTCGTTGCCGAAGAGACGCGTAATGCGGTATGGGCGGCGATCAAAGAGCTGCACTACTCGCCGAGCGCCGTGGCGCGCAGCCTGAAAGTCAATCACACCAAATCGATTGGCCTGCTGGCGACCAGTAGCGAAGCCGCCTATTTCGCTGAAATTATTGAGTCCGTTGAAAAGAGCTGCTTCCAGAAGGGCTATACTCTGATCCTCGGTAACGCGTGGAACGATCTGGAAAAACAGCGCGCCTATCTGTCGATGATGGCGCAAAAGCGCGTAGACGGTCTGCTGGTGATGTGTTCCGAGTATCCGGATTCGGTATTGAGCATGCTGGAAGAGTACCGCCATATCCCGATGGTGGTGATGGACTGGGGCGAGGCGAAAGCCGACTTCACCGATGCGGTGATCGATAACGCCTTCCAGGGCGGCTATATCGCCGGACGCTACCTAATTGAACGCGGCCATCGCGAAATCGGCGTGATCCCGGGCCCGCTGGAGCGCAACACCGGCGCGGGGCGACTGGCCGGCTTCATGCAGGCGATGAAAGAGGCGCATATCAGCGTGCCGGAAAACTGGATTGTGCAGGGCGACTTCGAGCCGGAGTCCGGCTACCGCGCAATGCAGCAGATCCTAAACCAGCAGCACCGCCCGACGGCGGTCTTCTGCGGCGGCGATATCATGGCGATGGGCGCTATCTGCGCGGCGGATGAAATGGGACTGCGGGTGCCGCAGGACATTTCGCTGATCGGTTATGATAATGTGCGCAACGCCCGCTATTTCAGCCCGGCGTTAACCACCATTCATCAGCCGAAAGATTCCCTGGGCGAGGCCGCATTTAACATGCTGTTGGATCGTATCGTCAACAAGCGTGAAGAGTCGCAGTCTATCGAAGTGCACCCTCGTCTGGTTGAGCGCCGCTCGGTAGCGGATGGCCCGTTTGTCGATTATCGTCGTTAAGGCATCTGGCGGGCGCGGATCTCTCCGGCGCCCGCAGCCACTCCCGATTCAGCGTGTCGCTGTCCCCCAGATAGTCAAGCATCCAGTTCAGCGCCGGTGAGGCATCGTTCTGCTGCCACGTCAGGCAGCAGGCGGCATCCGGGAACGGATTTTCCAGCGCCAGCGCAGTCCACTCGCCGCGATCTATCCATGGACGGGCGAAATGGCTCGGCACCATGCCGACGCAGAGTCCTGCCGACAAACAGGTTGCTGATGATTCCCAGTCAGGGACGACTACCCTCTTCTGGTTATCCAGCAACCATGTTGTCCGTTTAGGCAACGAGCGCGAGGTATCCTCCCGCACCAGCGACGGCCAGTTACGCAGGACGTCGTCGCTCAGGGGTCCATCCATCTTTGCCAGCGGATGATCGCTCGCCACCACGCAGTCCCAGCTCAGCATCCCCATATCGCGGAACGCATAGCGACCGCCGACCGGAATAGATCGCGTTGCGCCAATCGCCAGCTCAACGCGGCCGTCGGCCAGCGCATCCCATACACCATTGAATACTTCCTGAAAGACGATCAGTTCGACGTCGGGAAAATGGCGATAGAAGTCGACGATCATCTGACGCATCCGCGCCGGTTTCACAATATCATCCACTGCGATCGACAACTGTCCGCGCCAGCCGTTCGCAATTTGCTGACACTGCTGGCGGGTGATCTGCATTTTTTTGATAACAGAGCGCCCTTCCTGTAAAAACCAGACCCCGGCGGGGGTCAACTCCACATCACGATGGCGACGCTCAAATAAGGGAACGGCGAGCCACTCTTCGAGCTGACGCACGGTATAGCTGACCGCGGAAGGCACCCGGTGAAGCTCCTGCGCGGCCGCGCTGAAGCTGCCGTTACGGGCGACGGCATCAACCACTTCCAGAGAGTATTCAGACCACATTTTCTGCCTGCAAAATTTTTGAATGCATGTGACAAATATTAGCGTTTCACAAGCCACAATGCACTCCCTACACTCTGCGGCATCGTACCTGTACACCAACTATGAGAACGTTATGTCACAACCCGGGAAAGGATTTTTAGTCTGGCTGGCCGGCCTGAGCGTGCTGGGCTTTCTGGCCACCGATATGTACCTGCCGGCGTTTGCCGCCATGCAGCAGGATCTCAACACCACCGCCGCCTCCATCAGCGCCAGTCTGAGCCTGTTCCTCGCCGGCTTCGCGCTGGGCCAGCTGTTCTGGGGACCGCTGTCGGACCGCTATGGACGTAAACCGGTGCTGCTGAGCGGCCTGGCGATTTTCGCGGCCGGCTGTCTGGGGATGCTGTGGGTGCACAACGCCACCCTGATGCTGGCGCTGCGCTTTCTGCAGGCGATTGGCGTCTGTGCCGCGGCCGTTACCTGGCAGGCGATGGTCGCCGATTACTATCCTGCCCAGCGCACGAACCGCATCTTCGCCACCATTATGCCGCTGGTAGGACTGTCGCCGGCGCTGGCCCCGCTGCTGGGCAGCTGGCTGCTGGTGCACTTCGAGTGGCAAGCCATCTTCGCCACCCTGTTCGCCATCACTCTGCTGCTGATGCTGCCTGCCCTGCGCCTGAAGGCAGCCGCGAAGTCAGTAGTAGTGACGCAGCAAAAAATCACCTTTCTCGCGCTGCTGCGCTCCCGGGTATACAGCGGCAACGTCCTGATCTACGCCGCCTGTTCCGCCAGCTTCTTCGCCTGGCTTACCGGTTCACCTTTTATCCTGCATGAAATGGGCTATGGCCCAACCGCTATCGGCCTGAGCTATATTCCGCAGACCATCGCCTTTCTGGTGGGAGGCTATGGCTGTCGCGCGCTGCTGCAGAAATGGTCCGGTCAACAGATGCTGCCGTGGCTGCTGGTGATTTTTGCCGTCAGCGTAGCCGCCACCTGGCTGGTGGGCCTGCAAACCCATGCCTCGCTGGTGGCGTTAATGATCCCGTTCTGCATGATGGCGGTGGTCAACGGCGGGATCTACCCCATCGTGGTTGCTCAGGCGCTGAAGCCTTTTCCGCAGGCGACCGGCCGCGCGGCGGCGCTGCAAAATACCCTGCAGCTTGGCCTGTGCTTCCTGACCAGTCTGCTGGTATCCGCGCTGATCGCCACGCCGCTGCTGACCACCACCAGCGTCATGCTGGTTTCGATTGGCTTAGCCGGAATAGGCTATCGCCTGCAGCAGACGCCGGAGCTGACACCCCACTCTTCCCACGCGTAATGCCCGTCGCCAGGGCCCGGACCAGTCGTTAGCATGCTAAGAAATTTTTATTGAAAGCCAGTACTTAGCGTCCTATACTGGATCCGGGTTCACATAAATAGAAAATAGTTACAGATTAACGGATGCAGGATGCCTCCGTTTCACCATGGAAGGCCTTTCGGCAAGGGTTATCTCCCTTCCTCTGTTTACGTCGGATAGCGACTTCACGGATTATCCGTGAGATTTCTCACAAAGCCAAAAAAGCGTCTACGCTGTTTTAAGGTTCTGATCACTTGGGCGTGATGGAGAAGCTATGAGTTCATCGTGTATAGAAGAAGTAAGTGTACCAAATGATGACTGGTACCGGATTGCAGCTGAATTATTAGGCCGTGCGGGAATTGAAATCAATGGCTCCGCGCCGTCCGACCTGCGGGTTAAAAATCCTCTCTTTTTTAAACGGGTTTTGCAGGAAGGTTCGCTGGGTTTAGGCGAAAGCTATATGGACGGCTGGTGGGAATGCGAGCGTCTGGATATATTCTTCCACAAGGTGTTACGCGCCGGGTTGGAAAAGCAGCTCCCACACCATTTCAAAGACACACTCCGCATCGCAGGCGCTCGTCTGTTTAATCTACAAAGTAAAAAACGTGCCTGGATTGTCGGTAAAGAGCACTACGACCTCGGCAACGATCTCTTCAGCCGGATGCTTGATCCCTATATGCAATATTCCTGCGGTTACTGGAAAGAGGCGCAGAGCCTCGAGGCCGCCCAGCAGGCTAAGCTGGATCTCATCTGCCGCAAACTGGAGCTGGAGCCAGGCATGCGGGTACTGGATATTGGCTGTGGATGGGGCGGTCTCGCCGAATATATGGCGCGAAATTATCAGGTCAGCGTCGTGGGTGTAACCATCTCCGCCGAGCAACAAAAAATGGCCCAGGCGCGCTGCGCCGATCTCGATGTAGAGATTCGTCTCCAGGATTATCGCGATCTGCACGACAGCTTTGACCGCATCGTCTCCGTTGGCATGTTTGAGCACGTGGGGCCGAAAAATTACGCCACCTACTTTGAGGTTGCCGACCGTAATTTGAAACCCAACGGCCGCTTTTTACTGCACACCATTGGTTCCAAGGTCACCGACCATAACGTTGACCCGTGGATCGATAAATATATCTTCCCGAACGGCTGCCTGCCTTCCGTGCGTCACATTGCCGAAGCCAGCGAGAAGCACTTTGTGATGGAAGACTGGCACAACTTCGGCGCCGATTATGACACGACCCTGATGGCCTGGTATGAGCGTTTCCTCGCCAGCTGGCCGGAAATTGCCGATAACTATTCTGAGCGTTTCAAACGCATGTTTACCTATTATCTGAACGCCTGCGCCGGCGCCTTCCGCGCCCGCGACATTCAGCTCTGGCAGGTGGTGTTCTCGCGCGGTATTGAACATGGACTGCGCGTCGCCCGTTAAATAACACTCCCCCGCTTATCGGCGGGGGATTTTTTTCAGGCTTCATTGACCTTAGCCGCCATCTCTTTCGCGGCCAGCACGCGTTCGACCGTATCGACAACCGCCTGGGTCTGCGGATCAATCTCAATATTGACGCGATCGCCCAGTTTTTTCGCTCCCAGGGTGGTCCGCTGCAGCGTCTCCGGAATAAGATGCACGCAGAAACGGGTCGCCGTCACCTCACCCACCGTCAGACTAATGCCGTCAATACCGATGAATCCTTTATAGAGGATGTATTTCATCAGCGTTGGATCCTGCACTTTAAACCAGATCTGACGGTTATTTTCGGAAGTCAGAATCTTCACGATTTCCGCGGTGGTCATAATGTGGCCGGACATTAAATGCCCGCCGATTTCATCACTAAATTTCGCCGCTCGCTCGACGTTCACTTCATCGCCGACCTGAATATCGCCAAGATTGGTAATCCGCAGCGTCTCTTTCATCAGATCGAAGCTGATGCGCGCGCCGTTGATTTCGGTCACCGTCAGGCAGCAGCCGTTGTTGGCTACCGAGGCGCCGGTTTCCAGCCCCTCCAGCATATGTGCCGGTAACTCAACCACGTGAGTGCGAAAATTGGGTTTATCATCAATGGAGACCACTTTCGCGGTTCCCTGAACAATACCAGTAAACATGTTTGGCTCCTGTTGAAAATCATGACGGTATCATTACCGCTTTCGCTATCGGGAACAATAACAGGAGGGCAAAGCGGTTGCCAGCGCGCTTCGTGCCTCGACTCTTTTTTCACTGGCTTAATAGCCAATCCTCGCTACAATAGACTGGAAATTCCTCATTTTTATCCCCTTGCTGCCAGTTACGGCGGCTTTTTTAGTCTCAAAATAACAACAATTCGAAGGTGTTCACGTGCAGAAGTATTTCGTTGAAGCGCGTCAGTTATTAGCTCTGGCTATACCCGTCATCCTTGCGCAGGTGGCGCAGACGGCGATGGGTTTTGTCGATACCGTGATGGCGGGTGGCTACAGCGCCACGGATATGGCCGCCGTGGCCATCGGGACCTCCATCTGGCTGCCGGCGATCCTCTTCGGCCACGGCCTTCTGCTGGCGCTGACCCCGGTGGTGGCGCAACTTAACGGATCCGGGCGGCGAGAGCGTATCGCGCCGCAGGTGCGTCAGGGCTTCTGGCTGGCCGGCTTTGTCTCGGTGCTGATCATGGTCGTGCTGTGGAACGCCGGATACATCATCAGCTCCATGCATAACATCGATCCGCTGTTGGCAGAGAAGGCGGTTGGCTACCTGCGCGCGCTGCTGTGGGGCGCGCCGGGCTATCTGTTCTTCCAGGTCGCCCGTAACCAGTGTGAAGGGCTGGCAAAAACCAAGCCCGGGATGGTCATGGGCTTTATTGGATTACTGGTCAACATTCCGGTGAACTATATTTTTATCTATGGTCATTTCGGCATGCCCGAGCTGGGCGGCGTCGGCTGCGGTGTGGCGACGGCCTCCGTTTACTGGGTGATGTTCGCCAGCATGCTGTGGTGGGTGCGCCGGGCGCGTACGATGCGCGATATCCGCTGCGCCGAGCGCTTCAGCGGCCCTGATTTTGCCGTCCTGTTACGGCTGGTGCAGCTGGGGCTGCCCATTGCTCTGGCGCTGTTCTTTGAAGTCACTCTGTTTGCCGTCGTCGCGCTGCTGGTCTCCCCGCTCGGGATCATTGACGTCGCTGGTCACCAGATCGCGCTTAATTTCAGCTCGCTGATGTTCGTTCTGCCGCTGTCGCTGGCGGCGGCGGTCACCATTCGCGTCGGCTTCCGCCTTGGCCAGGGCTCAACGATCGATGCCCAGGTTTCGGCCCGCACCGGCGTGGGCGTGGGGGTCTGCCTGGCGGTATTTACCGCTATCTTTACCGTCCTGATGCGTAAGCAGATTGCGTTGCTGTATAACGATAATCCCGAGGTGGTGACGCTGGCCTCGCACCTGATGCTGCTGGCGGCTATCTATCAGATCTCCGACTCTATTCAGGTGATCGGCAGCGGCATTCTGCGCGGCTATAAAGATACGCGGTCTATCTTTTTTATTACCTTTACCGCGTACTGGGTGCTGGGTTTGCCAAGCGGCTATCTGCTGGCGCTGACCGATATGATTGTGCCCCGCATGGGACCTGCCGGTTTCTGGTGCGGATTTATCATCGGTCTGACCTCCGCCGCCATCATGATGATGCTGCGGATGCGTTTTCTGCAGCGCCAGCCTTCCAGCATCATCTTACAGCGCGCTGCGCGCTAACTTGTCTAAGCCCGCCGCTCCGGCGGGCTTTTTCGTTCTTCGCTATAACGGCGCGTTGTACATTCCGTTACTCCCTGACACCAAAGACTCACTGATAGCCTCCCGGCAGGCGCTTATAGTGTTGCCAACAGCCCCGCAGTGGGGTTACTCAAGAAACCAAGTCGAGGATTTCAGAATGAAAAAAGTATTAGCTCTGGTCGTTGCCGCTGCTATGGGTCTGTCATCAGTTGCTTTCGCTGCCGATGCGGCAAGCACCACCCCGAGTGCAGCAGCCAGCCATACTACCGTTCACCATAAGAAACATCACAAAGCGGCCGCGAAACCGGCAGCCGAGCAGAAAGCGCAGGCGGCGAAGAAACACCACAAAGCTGCTGCAAAACCGGCTGCTGAGCAAAAAGCCCAGGCGGCGAAGAAACACCACAAAACCGCTGCGAAACCGGCAGTCGCGCAGAAAGCGCAGGCTGCAAAGAAACATCATAAAGCGGCACACCACGCAGCTAAACCGGCGGCATAATGGTCAGGGCGTTAAGGTGATAAACCGGCGCTGAACAGCGCCGGTTTTTTTTCAGGAGGACATCATGCTGCAACGCTATCGCTTCGAATTGCTGCTGTTACTGCTCATCGTCTGCGCGCTGTTTACCCTGCGCTTGATGTTTAAATAGCTGGCTGCTGAACCCATTTACGGGCCGGCGGCGTATAGTCGCGAAAACCGGCGATAATCTCGTCTGCCGAGGTAGCGAACGGCAGCATCTCCGCGTAGCGCGGGTGCATAAACCCTTCCCGTACCATGTTATCGACCATCGCCTGAAGCGGATCGTAATAACCCTTAATATTCAGGAACGCGCACGGTTTCTCATGGATCCCCAGCTGCGCCCAGGTCCATTGTTCGAAAATCTCCTCGAGCGTCCCCGCCCCGCCCGGCAGGGCAATAAAGCCATCCGCCAGCGCCGCCATTTTGGTTTTCCGCTCGTGCATATCCTCGACCACATGCAGCTCCGTCAAGCCGCGGTGGGCAATTTCCCGCTCCACCAGGCCGCGCGGCATCACGCCGATCACCACGCCACCGGCCTCCAGCGCCGCATCGGCGACCGCCCCCATCAGACCAACTTTGCCGCCGCCATAGACAAGCGCCAACCCCTGCTGCGCCAGCGTACGTCCAACCAGACGGGCGGTTTCGAGGTACAGCGGATGTTCGCCAGCTGAAGAACCGCAGAAAATACCAATCGATTTCATCTTCGTTATGACTCCTTCTCTTCTGGTGGCCGATAATTTAACACATCGCCAACCCTTCCGCGCAGGTTTGGACTGCCTGAAAAATAAGAGCCGTGATGCTCGCTGGCGAAGAAATATCCTTGTGGTTCAGTAAAATATATCCGGAATGAGTAAAAGTTCCGCAATCGCATGCAATGTGCAAGAAAAGTGACGTTTACCTCTTGCCACATCCCCTCCCTGCCGCTAATATGCGTCCCCGTTGTCACCACAACATTGCGTTCGTAGCTCAGTTGGTTAGAGCACCACCTTGACATGGTGGGGGTCGTTGGTTCGAGTCCAATCGAACGCACCATAATGCGTTTATAGCTCAGTTGGTTAGAGCACCACCTTGACATGGTGGGGGTCGTTGGTTCGAGTCCAATTAAACGCACCATAATGCGTCTGTAGCTCAGTTGGTTAGAGCACCACCTTGACATGGTGGGGGTCGATGGTTCGAGTCCATTCAGACGCACCAATCATCTTTCCTTCTGTAATTCCTGAATTTTATCACCTGCTCCCCGTTGGTATTGCTGACTTAAAATGTTGTGTTTTGGCAAAGCGTTTTCCTTGCATAGTCCATACTAGTCCACATGAGTGCTAAGGAAGCCAACCCTTTTAATGAGCATCAAAAATCGATCAACAGACCACGCCGTTTAATTTCTTAATGATAATCATTCCATTCATCATAAATATATGCATATGCAAATCGATATATCAGATACCCCACCAGGAATTCCACAACTGAAAGTAAACCCCAGAGAAATTTATATTCATTTACTGAGAAAAAAAAGAACCAACCAGCCAGCGCGATACCTGAAGCACCTAATCCCATCCCAGCCCCTCTGATAACACGGGAAAACAGGATGAGTAATGTTCGTTTTATATTCATAATCCACCAAAGAAATATTCACATATTTTGTTAAATTCTGCTGGATTCTTATCACTGGCCATACACGCTGTTTCGAAAGGTTTTACAATATCCTCAACATGAAAATACAGAAGATCCAGATCTCGCAGATTTTGCAGTTTATCATGCAGTACCGGATTTCTGCGCTTCAGATATCGGGACGTGTATATTGCTCTGGATGTTTCAGCTCCAACGGATAATAATAATCCGGCAAGACTTCCTGCAAAAAAAGCGGACACTCCTCTTGAGGCGTTCCCCTCTTCCTCATCCCGCTCCGCGTCAGGTGCTGCGGCTTCGGTCCTGCCGCCATATGGGTTAACAGTTGCTGATTCAGCAGGCTGTCGATATTGCGCCCCCCCGGTGAACAACCATCCGGTAGCGTGACTGCCTCGGCGGTTGCTTTACCAAACTGGTTGCATCGTTTATCAGCCTGTTCCTCATCGCTTCACTCCATCTTTTCTGGCGTTAAAATTCATCATTACGACCTCCATTCGTTACCCTTCGCCACCCACTGGTCGCGCTATCGCACCCGCCTGCTTTCGCGAACGCTACCGCCCGTCGCTGTCTCCCTACAGGAACCCAAAGCGCACTGGGTAAGGCAGAACGGTGATCTTTTATTTAACGCCCGGAATAACAGTCGCTCAGCTATACATGCACAAGGAAATCCCGTTCGTATCCACATCCTGCCGGAGTACGTCCAGTTTTAATTCAGTGGCATCTCGGTTCAGATCGGGAGTAACTGCGTAATGCTGAAAAAGACGACAAACAGAATAAAAAAAATAAACTGATAATATTTTGTAAGACGAGAGAAGGAGGCCGTCTGGACGCAGGGCGGAAGCGGTGGCTTCGCAACAACAATATTCCATACTGAAAACTATTCCCTGGCCTAAAAAAGCGAGCGCGCGGTAAAACAGGGAGGAAACCATGGGCGGCGCTAAATATCTCCCGACCAGCTCTGACTTAACCTGCCGCAATCTCCGTCTGCAGCCAGCGCTCAAACATCTGCAGCGCTGGCTCCCCCTCCCCGCCGCCGGGTTTGATCAAACAGAAGCGCTTAGCCAGCGTCGGGGAGCCCGGCCACGGGGCAACCAGCGTTCCGGCGCTCAGCTCGCTTTCCACATACATCTTCGGCACCAGGGCCACACCCTGCTGGCTAAGTACCGCGGCGATCGCCATCTCATGCAGATCGTAGCGCGGCCCCTGGGCGGGGTTATCCAGCGCCAGACCGCACTCGCGGGCATAGTGCAGCCAGGCGTCCGGGTTTTGCCGCCGGTGAATGCGCGTTAGCCGGTTAAGCAGCCCCGGAAGATCGTCATCCGTCAGCAGCGCAGCATGGCAGACCGGCAGCAAATACTCCGCAAATAAAAACGTCACCTCCATTCCGGTCCACGCCGGGTGTTCAAAATGGATGGCAGCATCAAATCCGCTTCCCGGCAGAATGAAGGGATCGCTGCGGGCGGCGATATTGACCACGATATGCGGATGCTGCGCCGCAAAGCGCCCGAGCCGGGGAATTAACCAGCGGCTGGCGAAGGTGGGGAGCACGGCGATCTCCAGGCTGCGGCCATCGACGGGCATCCCGCTGACGTCATGGGTGTCCCGTTCCAGACGAGCGAGGATCTCGCGGACCTGACGAGCATAGCGGGCGCCTGCCGGATTGAGCCGCACCCGGCTCCCCGTCCTGTCGAAGAGTTTACTGTCGAGGAGCGCTTCCAGACGGGCAATCTGCCGGCTGATGGCCCCTTCCGTTAACGCGAGCTCCGCCGCCGCGCGGGCAAAGTTGCCGTGACGAGCCGCGGCCTCAAAAGCCAGTAGCGCAGCGCTGCTGGGGATTTTACGACGCATAGCCAATGCTCCTTGTGCAGGCTCACCGAAAGTCAGTGACAGAATATCACTAAGTCTTGAATTAACATCGTTTTTCAGCGCCATTTTTAGCCGATAGGATGATGAAAACTCACTAAAGCGCCTTGTGCGCCACATCATCTGTTCATCGAGGTCACTATGCTCTATGTCGTCGAATGCGCCTACACCGATCCCCAAAGCGAAGCGGCGTGGAATACCTTTTACAATCAGGAAAAACTACCGGCGCTGGTCTCTGTGCCCGGTTTCTACGCCTCCCAGCGCTTCCGCGCTCTCAGCGAGGGCTGCCCCTGCTACCTGGCGCTGCACGATATCCACGATGCTACCGTCATCGACAGCGACGCCTACCGCCGCAACGGCGGCGGCCATTTTGCCCGCTGGCAATCGGCGATCGCCGACTGGCATCGCCACCTCTATCTAACGAATAATACGCTGCGGGAGGTTGCCCCGGATGAAGTGCTGCTGCTGGGCGATACCGCGGAGGACTTGCCCGTCGCTGCGCCGATACACCTGCAGCCAGGCGGCCTGGCGACCGAACAAAGCCGGTATGCCGCCATCCTCCCACGAGACAACCTGCATCACCTGGCCACGACTGCCGCCGTCTTTATCTATCAGCCCATCACCGCCCGGTTACGCAACCCGGCGCAGCGCGCGTGAGGTCGCCATGTCACCTGCTCCCTTTTATACGTTGACCGCTGGCGACCTGACGGTGACTGCCGTGAGTGATGGTCTGATGTCAGCGCCGCTGTCCTTACTCTCGGGTATCTCACGGGAGGAGGCGGAACATCTGCAGCGGCAGTCAGGATTAGCCTCGCCGGAGACCATTGCGATTGGCGCCTATCTGATCCGCGGTCGCGGGAACACGGTGCTGGTGGATACCGGCACCGGCGGAGCCAATGGCGTTGGCGGCGAACTTATCGCCAATCTGGCGCGGCTCGGCGTTGGTCCCGAGGAGATCGACGCCATCCTTCTCACCCACGCCCATCCGGACCATATCGGCGGCCTGCTGTCCGCCGCTGGTACGCCAGCGTATCCCAACGCCACGGTGTTCCTGCCTACGCGGGAAAGCGCTTACTGGCTGGCAACATCCACGTTCGACAACGCCAGCGATCGCGGCCGGCGCAACGTGCTGCTTGTTCGCCGTGTACTGGCGAACTGCGCGGCGCAAATCAGCGGGGTTGATGATGAGGAGGTGATCGCCGGGATCCGCCCGTGCCCTCTGCCCGGCCATACGCCCGGGCATACCGGGTATCGTCTCGAAGCGGGCGATACCTCGCTGCTGATCTGGGGGGATATCGTCCATTTCCCGTCCATTCAGTCTGCGCGGCCAGAAGCCTCGGTCGCCTTCGACGTCGATCCTGAACAGGCCCGGCGTACCAGGGAGATCCTGCTGCGCCAGGCCGCCAGCGAACGGTGGTTGATTGCCGGTATGCATCTTGGCCTGCCGGGATTCGCCAGAGTGGAGAACACCGCCTCAGGCTATTGTCTGCGCTCGGTGTGATCGTTGAGCAGAACAATGACCACAGTAAAACCCCGGTCGCGGCATGAGCACGACCGGGGCGTTTTGTCCGGGAAAGTGGACGAGCCGTTAACCGCGGCTCTTCCAGCCTTTTTTACTTTTGCAGCTAGCTTTGGTGGCGACCCACGGGTGACGTAGCTGAGTCAACTGAAGATCCTGGGAGGCCGGGCTGGCCGACCAGCGTTTGTTGCACAGAGGCTTACGAGTTGCAATGACCATAAAAACGCTCCTGAAAAGTAATGAACCATTCCCTGGGTAGTTCCACAAGTTCAGAATTAGCGTATCACCGCGTAACGGAAGTTATTTCAATCTTTGTTTTAGAATGTAAATGGTCATCGCCCTCTGAAATAGCTTAAATTGATCCAAATCAATTTAAGTGCATTTATTTTTCGATGCCACCTATATTTTCAACCGCTTACCTTCGCCAGCCGCCTGATTAAGACTTTTCCTATACCGCATAATACAACAGAATCAAGCGATATTATCAGATTTTTATTCTAGTTATGTATGGCTATGTGGTTATTTGTTTTGATTATTCTAACTGATAAAATTCACTTGGTCAGTCAGCAGCGGGCAGGTACTCTGCACCGGCAAGAAGAGGATTTGTCAGGGAGTGGTGGATGACTAAAGGCTATAAACTACTTGGCTATAAGTTAGCGGATAATATTTTCTACTGCCTGCATCATCGGGAAATTATCACGCTGCGCGGGACACGGACGCAAGTCCAGCTACGCAGCACCATGGCCTGTTTACTGGAGTACCTGCTGGCGCACGGCAGAGAACGTCTGGTCAGCGATGAAGAGTTAATGATTAACGTTTGGGAAAAAAATAATCTCCGCCCTTCCGCGCAGCGCCTATGGCAGGTTATTCAGAGCTTAAAGTCTCGCTTACACCAGGCTGGCGTGGAGAGCGCGTTAATCATCCGCGTTAAGTGTGCGGGGTATTATATTAATAACGTTTACGTAGCCGAAATTTATTCATACAAACCGCCGGGGATGATGAATTATATAAACACTTCGCCTGCTGATATGAATAAGCTTCTGGTACGCAGCTAACCCCCTCCCCGCGCCGTTTACATCGCCAGCAACAGGGTTTATTCGTTGAATATTTTAATTCACAGCAATAATATTTATTTTAATATCGGTATCGCCCAGTGTTTTCGGGATATTCAGAAAACAGCGCCCGAATTAAAGGTTATTCACTCCCTGCCCCTCAGCCATCTTCCAGAACTGTCCGGGCTGGATGTGATTATTTTGTCACTGGAAAACTATCATGATTACCTGGCTGCCGCTGAAATCGCTCAGCACTTTCAGGGCCTGGTCATTGGCTTTACGTCAGCCGGCAACGTAAGGCGCGGACGCGCCTTTTTCGCGGATACCCTACTGTGGGTCAGCCAGCGCGAAGCGGTACGTGAAGTGAGCCGCCTTCTGCGCTGCCTGGCCGAGCGCCGCTGGCCACTCGTGCCGCGTCACCAACGTCAGAGCGTTTCTTTCCGTCAACGAGCCCCGCTCAACCGCCTGGAGATGCGGATGATTGATGCCACCATGAAGGGTCAGTCGGTTCATCAAATGGCCGCTACGCTGGGGATTAATCGCAAGCGTGTTTATAACGGCCTGGAAAGGATTAAAGTGAATTTCCGCCTGGTCAGTCATAGCCATTTTCATCATTTCATGACCGACAGGCTCTCTTTTAGTCGCCTGTCTGCCGACCTCCGATGCCTGACCACAGCAGCTAATGCAACCCTGCCGCCGCGCGCAGCCTCGAGGCTGGCGGAAAATCATTCATATTATTTGAAAGAGTTTCGCAAATTGTTTTGATTTTAGGCTCCAGCAATCAAGCGTATTCTTTATCACATCAGGGCAACAGGCCCTTTATCAGACACCAAATTAAGGAATACGACCATGAAATTCATCAAAACTTTCGTTGCTGTTGCTGCGCTGTCTCTGTTCTCTGCTGCCAGCTTTGCTCAGAGCGTCAGCGCCACTGCCTCCACGCTGGACCGCGCGGAAGCTAAAATTGCCGCCCAGGCCGCAGAACAGGGTGCATCCTATAAAATTACCAGCGCCCAGTTTAACAACCGTGTTCATATGACGGCTGAACTGAGCAAATAAACCCTTGCCCCTAAACGTTTCCTAAAGCGCCGCCTGGACGGCGCTTTAGTTTTTCCCCCTTCCTGACATTTCCCGGCAGGTCCATGCGGCATTCGCCGGATCCCGGACAATACTGACTCTCAGCACAAAAAGAGCCTGATAGCAATAAATACCCGATTGGCTGGATTATCTGCGGCTTGTCGGCGTAAAGCGGAGAGGTCTGTCGCCGCGAATCAGTCGGAGGCCTTCCGCTGTCTGCAAAGCGGCGCCCGTTTTGGCAAAATTTGCGTGGCGTGGTGAGGGTTTGCAGGGCCTCCGTGCCCTGGAAAGACTTTATTCGAAAAAGACGTCCGGATTTTCCGACAGCGAAACAAAGGATTTCGTGTTTTTATCCAGCGCCTGAATATCGCCGGTTTCGATGTCGTAGAACCAGCCATGCAGGCGCAGGGTATGGTCGCGCAGACCAACCGCCACCGAAGGATGGGTCTTGATGTTATTCAGTTGGGCGATGACGTTTTCCTGCACCATGCCATTGACCTTATCGGTTTCGCTAGCCCAGGTTTTCTTTTCCACCACCGCTTTCGCGGCATCGGCATAGCGTAGCCAGTGAGACACCGCCGGCATCGGCTCAAGGCACTGACAGGTGGCGATCGCTTTCATCGCGCCGCAGTTGGAATGGCCGCAGATCACGATATCCGTCACGCCCAGCGCAACCACGGCATATTCGATGGTCGCGGAAACGCCGCCCGGCTCCGGCCCGAAAGACGGCACGATATTCCCGGCATTACGAATGACAAAGAGCTGTCCCGGCTCCTGCTGGGTAACCAGTTCCGGCACCAGACGGCTGTCAGAACAGGAGATGAAAAGCGCTTTGGGATTCTGGCTGGAGGCCAGGCTGCGGAAGAGTTCTTTACGCTGGGGGAAGATCTCTTTCTGGAAGTTGAGGAAGCCCTCAATGATATGTTGCATAGCAGTGTCTCTTCTCTGTAGTTATTACGGTATGACAAAGATCACAGTTATTCAGTTTACCATCGATGACAAGAATGGGAATCGTTATTCAAACAGTTGCGCAGAAAACGCGCGCCGCCAACGCCTGCTTCTCCCCGTCTAACACACACCTTTTTGACGTGCTTTCCTGAACCAGTTTGCTACTCTGTCTGCTCCAACCGTCCACACGTTACCGACCGCCTGCCTGCGGCGGACATAACAGGAGTCGCTATGTTCCTATCCAGCCTGATGGCCATTGCCGCGGTGCTGATCATGGGCGTGATCAGTCCCGGCCCAAGCTTTATTTTTGTCGCGCGCAATGCCGTCGCTCGCTCGCGTCTGCACGGTATGGTGACCGCCCTCGGTACCGGCGCCGGTGCGGCCATTTTCTCCATTATGGCGATGCTGGGCCTGCAGAAGGTGCTCACCGCGGTGCCGGAGCTGTTTATTGGTTTGAAGGTGGCGGGCGGGCTCTATCTGCTGTGGCTGGGCTATAAAATTTTTCGCGGGTCGGCGCAGCCGATGGACTTTTCCGCCAGCGGGATGGCCGGCAACCGCTCTTTGCTGAAGACCTTCCGCGACGGGCTGTATACTCAGCTCAGCAATCCCAAAACTGCGCTGGTGTTCGCCTCAATTTTTACCGCCCTGCTGCCGGCGCAGATCCCCACCGCCTTCTATTACATCGTGCCGCTGATGAGCTTTCTGATCGACGTCAGCTGGTATTCGCTGGTGGCGCTGGTGCTGTCTGCCGACCACCCGCGGCGCGTCTACCTGCGGCTGAAGCGGCGGATCGACATCGCCACAGCGACGGTGCTGGGGGCGCTGGGCCTGCGGCTTATCGCCACCTCCCTCACCCGCTAGCGGGTTACACGGTATAGATGCGAATATCGTGCTGCTGAAAGGCAACGCGATATTCGCGACTGATATTCTCTTCCACCACCAGCACATCGATATCGCTGCTGGCGGCCACCACAAACCGCGCTGCTGCCGGAATTTTATCCGAAGTCAGACCAACAATAATTTCGCTGCACTGTTTAATGACCGCTTTCTTGAACTCGCAGTCGGCATAGTCAAAGCCGGTCAGGCCCGACTCTGGCGCCATCGCGCAGCCGCCGATAAACCCCTGGTCGAATAACATGCCCTGCACCTGAGCCACCGCCGCGGCGCCGACGCAACCGCCGCTCGCGCGCTGTACCTGGCCGCCAAGGATCACCACGTCATACAGCGGTTTTTTCACCAGTACCGCGGCGATCTCCGGCGAGTTCGTTACCACCGTCAGCGCCAGCTCGGTGGGCAGCGCCTCGGCCATCGCCAGATTGGTGGTCCCGGTATCAATGAAAATAGTGCCGCCGGGCTTCACCAGCCGGGCACACTGTTGCGCGATCCTGAGCTTTATCGCGCGGTTTTTATCTTTCCGCTGACTGTAATCCCCCGCTTCCGGCAGACTCAGCACCGCCCCGCCATACACCTTTTTACAGAATCCCTCGCGGCTGAGCTCATGCAGATCGCGGCGGATGGTATGCTCCGACACCTGAAGACGCGCCGCCAGCTCCGCGCACACCACTCTGCCGTTTTCCTGCAGGATCTGGCAAATCAGCGCTTGTCGCTGTTGAGGGAAAGCAGCATAATCGAGCATAACACAATCCTTAAATGATCAAAACCGAGCAGTAGCAAGCATGATCGTCTGCCCTGCTCTGGTTGTCAACGTTCCTGCCCGGAGGTTTACCATGAAAATTGCCCATTTCGCCCTGTGGACCCAACAGCTAGACGTCCAGGCCCGCTTCTGGGTGGACTTCTTTGCCGCCAGCATCAATGAAAAATACCTTAGCCAGACCAACCCCGGCTTTGCCTCCTATTTTGTTACTATCGACGACGAGGTGGTGATCGAGCTGATGACCAAGCCTGGCCTGCAGCAGGCCAGCGCGGTTAATAACCATACCGGCTGGGCGCATCTGGCCCTCTCGGTGGGCGGGGCGGAACAGGTCGATGCCATCGCCCAACGCGCCGGGGCCGCCGGAATACTGATTTCGCCGCCGCGCACCACCGGCGACGGCTATTATGAGGCGGTGATCGCCGATCCCGATGGCAACCTGATCGAAATCGTCGCATAGTCAGCAGAACGCCAGTATTCAGGAGGCATCCATGGCACATTACCGGATTATCGACACCGCATCCTGGCCCCGCCGGGACCATTTCACTTTTTACCGCCAATTCGCCAACCCCAGCTTTAATCTCTGCGTGCCGATAGCGGCGCAGCGCCTGTACGAATGTGCGAAGGACCGTCGGGTCTCGTTTTTTCAGCTCGCGCTCTATGCCCTGCTGCGCGCGGCCAACGGGGTACCGCAGCTACGCCAGCGCGTGCGGAACGATGAGGTGATTGAATATGACAGTCTGGCAGTAATGACGCCGGTGATGACCGTCGGAGAGGGATTCCGTCAGGTGTGGTGCGACAACGCCCCCGAGTTCACCGCCTTCAGCGCCGCGGCCACGCCGAAGATTGTCGCGGCAAGAGAGACATCCCCGGCGCCGCTCATCGTCGATGGCGAGCATTTTATCTGCGCCAGCTGTCTGCCATGGCTCCACTTCACCTCGATGACCCATGCGGAATATGCCGTCGGCGCGGCGGTCCCCGCGCTCACCTGGGGAAAATTGCAGAATGGCGTTATCCCGGTGGCCGGGCGGTTTAACCATGCCTTCGTCGATGGTCTCCACGCCAGCCGCTTTTATGCCCTTGTCGAAGAGGGATTTAATGACCCCGAGCGGCTCTGGTTGCCGCTAACCGAAACCGCACCCTCCCTGCTTCCCCCAGCGGCGAAGGAGCGTTAACGTCTGCCCGGAACTGACCGCCAGGGAGCCTTCCTCCCTGCACGGTGGTCGGTACGGGGCCACTATCATCGTTCCCTTTCAGCCGGCGAATACCGCGCAGGTGTGACGCCTGTTCAGAACCTCGCGATTGAAAAGCTGGGTCACAGACAGCATGCTGACCAACCATCATCAGACAGCGGAAACCACTGCTTCATAGCCATAAAATGGGATTATATTGCCGATCCTTTGCTAAGGATAATTAGTTATAAATCATAGCGTTTCAGTGTTAGACAGGGCGAAGTGCGCCTCTTATCTTTCGTCATGAATTGTAAATAACCACGCAATCATTTGATGAGGTAGCACTTTTGTCCAGATTACAACAAGGATTAAAAACCAGACAAACCCGCTTCGCCCTGGCGCTAAAAGTGGCCCTGCTCGGCGGCGTGGTAGCATTTTCTTCTGTTGCCCATGCGGAAGTGATCCTGAAAGAAGGCATCACCCCGGCCAGCGACGCCAGCCAGATCCCGGCCAGCGCCAAACTGCGCACAGACACGGTGGTGGCCGGGATCTCCGAGCCGCAAGGGATCTTTAACCCCTACTTTTTCGTCAACGGCTGGGATGAGAACGTGACTAACGTCATTTTTTCACGCCTGATCGACTGGGACAGCCAGGGCAAGCTGGTCCCGGGACTGGCGGAGAGCTGGACGGTCAGCCCGGATAACAAAGTCTATACCATCAAATTGCGCCCTGGCCTCACCTTTAGCGACGGCTCACCGCTGACGGCGGAAGATGTCGCCTTTACCCTGACGGTCCTGCTCGACCCCAGCTATGATGGCGATACCGACATCACCCTGGCCAATATCGCCGGCGGGGCGGACTACAAAGCCGGCAAGGCTGACAGCGTCAGCGGCCTGAAGGTCATCGACCCGCTCACCCTGCAGGTGACCACCACGCAGCCAGGCGCCACCACGCTGGCCAAAATTGGCGGGCCTGTACTGTCGAAAGCCTGGTACGGCAAAGGGTATCAGCGGGGGAATCTCGACTATCTGCGCTCACTGCACGGCAAGCCGCTGGGCAACGGCCCTTACGTGTACGACAAATATATTCCCGGTCAGGAAATACGCTTCCATGCCAATAGCCATTTTTACCGAGGGACGCCGCCAACGCCGCGCTTTATCTATCGCGTGACCAATCCGTCCACCAACTTCCAGCTGTTCCAGACCGGGGAGACCGACTACGACGCCTTTACCTCGCGCCCCGACGATATTGAGCAACTGAAGATGCTCGGCTTCGCCAATATTAATCTTTACGGCTCCAGCGACTACAGCCAGGTGGAATTCAACGTGCATCGCCCGGCGCTACAGGATAAGCGGGTGCGCCAGGCGCTGATTTACGGCCTGGATAGGCAGAAGCTGATCGACGTGGTCTATCAGGGATACGGCAAAGTCGCCATCGAACCGATCGCGCCGATCTCCTGGGCCTTTAACGCTGAAGGCGTCAACCCTTACCCTTACGATCCGGCACAGGCCAAAAAGCTGCTGGATGAGGCCGGCTGGAAACCAGGCGCCGACGGTATCCGCGCCAAAGACGGCCAGCGCCTGGAGCTGACCCTGCTGGTGAGCAAGAAGGTGCTCAACGATGCGCTGATCCCCATCGCCAAGGAGAACTGGCGGCAGATCGGCGTGCTGCTGAAGCCGCAGGTGGTGGATTTCAACGCCCTGATGGCGCAGCGCAAAGCCGGAAATTACGATTTGGCCTCGTTCAGCACCAGCACCCTCAACGACCCGCACGACGGGGTATGGGATTTCTACAGCAGCGAAGCTAAAGAGTCCGGCTACCATAACGCGGAAGTCGATAAGCTGATTAACGCCGGCAACGCGGTGCTCGACATCGAACAGCGCAAGCCGATCTACCACCAGCTGTATAAAGTGCTGGCCGACGATCCGCCGGTGATCCTGCTCGGCTATCGCGAGATCCTTTCCGCCAGCAGCGTCCGCGTCAGCGGCTTTAAGCCGGATATCTACAACGGCCTGACCGGCAGCCTGCCGGATGTAAAAATCGTCAAATAAATCCCTGGCCGCCGGGTTAACCGGCGGCTGATGTGAGACCGTCATGAGAAATTTCATCCTGAGGCGCCTGCTGCAAACGCTGCCGATGCTGCTGCTGGCCTCCTTCATTATTTTTTTGCTGTTTGCCAAAACCCCCGGCGACTTTATCGATGGCAATATCACCCTGACCGCTGCCCGCGCCGCGGAGCTGAAGGCGATCTACGGCCTCGACCAGCCGCTGTTGACCCGCTACCTCCACTGGCTGGGACAGTTGCTGCGCGGTGATTTAGGCTTTTCGCTGCAGTATCAGATCCCGGTCAGCCAGTTGCTCAACCAGTACATCTGGAACTCTTTTCTGCTGGCCAGCGTCGCGCTGGTCTTTTACTGGGGCATCGGCCTGGCGGTCGGCGTGGTTTCTGCCCTGCGACCCGGCTCCTGGTTTGATCATCTGGTGAGCGTCGCGGTGTTTGCCGCCATGTCGTTCCCCACCTTTTTCCTCTGCCTGCTGCTGATTAAATGGTTCGCCGTCGATCTCCACTGGCTGCCGGTAGGCGGGATGACCAATACCGGCAGCGACGAGAGCGGCTGGCAGTATGTGCTGCAGGTGGCTGCCCACCTGGCGCTGCCGGTGCTGGCGCTGGTGATGCTGCAGGCGGGCAGCCTGACGCGCTATGTGCGCGCCAGTATGCTCGACGTGGTGAAAATGGATTTTATCCGTACCGCCCGCGCCAAGGGGTTGCAGGAGCGCACGGTGATCCTCAAACATGCCCTGCGCAACGCCCTGCTGCCGATTATCACCCTGCTGGGCTTCGAGCTGCCGGGGCTGTTCTCCGGGGCGATCATTACCGAAAAGGTATTCAACTGGCCGGGGGCGGGCCACATTCATATCGACTCGCTGGCCGCCCGCGACTATCCGGTACTGATGGGGTTTACCCTGTTTCTGGCGGTGCTGACGATCGTCGGGAATCTGCTCGCCGACGTGCTGTACGCCTGGGCCGATCCGCGTATTCGGGTGAGGTCATGATGATCCTGTCTTACTTAGCTTCCCGTCGCCGCCAGCGGCAGGCGGCTATCCCGGCGCTGGCGCACATTACCCCCTCTCCCTGGCGCCAGGGGTGGCGACAGCTGCGCCGTAACCGGCTGGCCATGTTCTGCCTGCTCCTGCTGGCGGTGATGGCGGTGTGGTGCGTGCTGGGGCCCGTCTGGTCGCCGTGGAGAGATGATGCCACCGACGCCCTGAGCATCAACCAGCCGCCCGGGGCGGAACACTGGCTGGGGACCGATTTCCTCGGTCGTGATGTCTACACCCGCCTGCTGCTGGCCGGGCGCATCTCGCTGGTTATCGGCCTGCTGACCATGGTGATGTCGGTGTGCCTCGGCTACCTGCTCGGCGCCCTCTCGGGTTACGTCGGCGGATTAACCGACAAACTGATCATGCGCGTGGCCGACCTGGTGATGACTATCCCTGGGTTACCGCTATTGATCGTCGCCGGGGCGATGCTTTCCGAGCTCGATTTTTCGCCGGACTCGCGCATTTATATGGTGGTGGTGATGCTCAGCCTGCTGGAGTGGCCCCGACTGGCGCGGCTGGTGCGCGGGCAATGTCTCTCCCTGCGCGAACGCGATTTTATGCTGGCCACCAAGGTGCTGGGCCTGTCGGCGCGTCGACGGCTGTTTGGCCACCTGCTGCCGAATACCATTCCGATTCTGGTGGTGATGGCGACCATGGCCGTCGCCAACGCCATTCTCAGTGAATCCGCGCTGAGCTATCTCGGCCTCGGCGTGGTGCCGCCGACGCCGTCGTGGGGCAATATGATGGATGCCGCTAACAGTCTGATCGATTTCCAGCGTCGCCCCTGGCTGTGGATGCCGCCGGGCATCGCCATCTTTATCACCGTGATCGCCATCAACGTGCTGGGCGATGGCCTGCGCGATGCCATGGATCCCAATATGAAACCGAGGCTGAAATGACCACGCCGTTAGTCTCCTTTGATCATCTTTCCGTCTCTTTCGCCGGCGAACGCTCTCGCGTGCGCGCGGTGCAGGAGGTTTCTTTCACCATTCAGGCCGGGCAAACCGTTGGCGTGGTGGGTGAATCCGGCTGCGGCAAAAGCGTCACCGCCATGGCGCTGATGGGCCTCCTGCCGCCGCAGACGGCGCGCATCGACGGCGGCGAGATCCGCTTCGCGGACCGCGATCTGCTGCGGCTGAAAGCCAGACAGATGGCCGATCTGCGCGGTCACCAGCTGGCAATGATTTTTCAGGAACCGATGTCGGCCCTCAACCCGGTGTTGACCATCGGGGAGCAGCTATGCGAACCGCCGATCCGCCACCTCGGCGCCACGCCGAAAGCCGCCTGGCATCAGGCCATCCAGCTGTTAAGCGAGGTCGGCCTGGCGCGCGGGGACAGCCTGATGACCCGCTATCCTCACCAGCTTTCCGGCGGCATGCTGCAGCGGGTGATGATCGCCATGGCGCTGAGCTGTCGGCCCAAACTGCTGATCGCCGACGAACCCACCACCGCGCTCGACGTGACCGTGCAGGCGCAGATCCTACGCTTGCTGCGGGATCGGGCCCGGGCCAGCCAGATGGCGATGATGCTGATTACCCACGACCTGGGGGTGATCGCGCAGATGGCCGAGCAGGTGGTGGTGATGTATGCCGGACGAATTGTGGAACAAGGCGCCACCGCGGAAGTGCTACGGCATCCTCAGCATCCCTACACGCGGGGGCTGATCGCCTCCCGACCGGTGCCCGGTGAGCGGCGTCGGCGGCTGTACTCAATTCCCGGCCAGGTGCCGGATCTGGCCGCCCTGCCGGCGGGCTGCGCCTTTGCCGGGCGCTGCGAGCGGGCGACGGCGCGCTGCCGGGAGGCGATTCCGCCGCTGCTCGGCGACCGCCAACGTGCTGCCTGCTTTTATAGCGAATTTGCGGAGGTGACAGCATGAGCGAACGCTATGTCATTGAAGTGGATGGATTGAAAAAATATTTTCCGCTACGCGACGGCCTGTTTGGTCAGCAGACCGGCGAGCTTCGCGCGGTGGACGGCATCAGCTTTAATATCCGTCCGGGCACCATTTTTGGCCTGGTGGGCGAGTCCGGCAGCGGTAAAACCACCGTCGGCCGGACCCTGCTTGGCCTGTACGAGAAGAGCGCCGGCAGCGTGAAATTTCACGGTCAGGAGCTGGCCGACCTGACCGCGCCTGCCCTGCGCGCTATCCGGCCTAGGATGCAGCTGGTGTTTCAGGACCCCTATAGCTCGCTGAACCCGCGGCTGCGTATTGGCGACGCGATTGGCGAAGCCATGCTGGAGCACAAACTGTGCGCCCGCAATGAGCTATATGACCGGGTGATCGACGTGATGAAGATCTGCGGCCTGGCGCCGGAACACTATGCCCGCTTCCCGCATCAGTTTTCCGGCGGCCAGCGTCAGCGGATCGGTATTGCCCGGGCGCTGATCCTCAACCCGGATTTTATCGTCGCCGATGAACCCATCTCGGCCCTTGATGTGTCGATTCAGGCGCAGATCATCAATTTGTTTTCCGACCTGCGCGACAACCGCGGCGTCACGTTTCTGTTTATCTCCCACGACCTCGGGGTGGTGGAGCATTTATGTGACGATGTGGCGGTGATGTATCTCGGGCAACTGGTGGAAAGCGCCAGCCGCGATGCGCTGTTCAGCCGCCCCCTCCATCCCTACACCCGCGCCCTGCTGGCTGCGGTGCCGACCCTCGACCCGCACAGCGAACCGCAGGCGCTGGTGCAAGGCGAGATCCCGGATCCGGCCAATCCCCCCGCCGGCTGCCGCTTTTCATCCCGCTGCCCGCTGGCCAGCGAACGTTGCCGCAGAGAGCCTCCGGCGCTGCGCGAGGTGGCCCCGGGCCATCGGGTCGCCTGTCATTGGGTCGCATCCTGAGCGCGGTCGATGGGGTTATTTATTTCTAAACAACCGACCGATTGTGCGCGGCAGCGCCAGGATTTACTATCCGCCCCGTCTTGTGAGACGCGCGATAAATGAAGCGGAACATCTTTGTACTCTTTTGCCCAATGGCTTCGGGCATTTTTTCTCCACGCCCGGGAGCGATCCTCCCGGCAAGATATTTAGCGGGGCGCGGTCGCCCGTCTGTCAAAACGCAGCAATGGAATTGCTCGTCCGCGTCCCGCTACCCTTTTCCCGCCGCTAATTAAATAAGGGCAAAAAAATAAGACAACATGAGATTGCCTGGGGTATAGCTTTATCTTATTTTTTAAGCGTGTACTCCCTGTTAAGGTATCAACATCATGCTTAAGCGTCGCACTCTCAAAACAGCACTGGCGGCGGTTATTTCTCTTGCCGTCATGGCCGCGCCAGCGTATGCCAACCCGGGTAATGGCAATGGCAACGGCGGTGGTAATCACGGGAACAGTGGTAACCATGGCAATAGCGGCAATCATGGTAACAACGGTAACAGTGGCGACCATGGCAATAAAGGGCAAAATAAAGGCCAGTCCACTGAAGATCACGGCAAACGGAAAAACTACGGCAAGCCCGACCACGTCGACAGCGATATTAGCTTCTCACGGGCGCGCTCCCTTGCCGTGAACTACGGTCTGGTCGGCTATCAGGCGCTGCCGCCGGGTATCGCCAAAAATGTCGCCCGCGGCAAACCGCTCCCTCCGGGGATCGCCAAAAAGACCCTGCCAGCTTCTATGATTAACGACCTGCCCTATTATCCGGGCTATGAATGGCGGGCGGTCGGCGATGATCTGGTGCTGGTGGCCCTGAGCACCGCGATCGTCACCGCCGTGATTAACGGTGTGTTTGACTAAATCACCTGCTTATTGAAAAGCCTCGCCTCGGCGAGGCTTTTTTGTGCCTGATGCCGGTGAGTGACGGCTCACCGGCATAACCAGTATGATAACGGTTCAACCAACCCGGGACCGACTATGGACAAAGACACAGTAGTAACGCTGTTGAAATACAAGCGCTGGATTGACCTTGCCACCTTACAGGCGATCCGCGCGATTGACGGAACGGTACATGGCGAAAAGCGTCACCTGACCATCAGGCTGATGAACCATATCCATGTCGTTGATATGATTTTCCGGGCGAATCTGCGCGGCAGGCCGCACGGCTACACCGCGCTGAATACCCCTGAGACGCCAACCGTTGATGAGCTGGAAACGGCCATGACCGCCTGTACGGACGAATACATTCAGTACGTCAGCGCCATGACCCCCGCCGATTTCCACGAACGTATCGCCTTCAAATTTGTCGACGGCGGCGACGGCAATATGACCGCGATGGAGATGCTGAACCACATGCTCTTTCACGGCGCCTATCACCGCGGCGCGGTGGGCTGGATGATTGGCGAATGCGGCGGCGTGCCGCCGAAAGAGGTGCTGACCGTTTTCCTGCGCGACCATCATTCCTGACCGAGCGAAACCATTCGCCGTCGATTACGCGGAGAATCAGCAGGAGCTCTGCCTGATGTCGAGTATGGATTTTCTGGTACAGGGCGCTAAGGTGGGTTCCGATCGTGGCGATAGATACGCCCAGCTGTAAGGCTATCAAGGGGGTTCAGGATCCACTGTCGCGGGTTTGGATAGCGCCCCCCTTCCGGCATAGCGTCAGCCAGATCATCAGGGCGCACAGCAGGGTGACGACCGCCAGCCCGCTAAACAGTAGCGTATAAGCAGAGTCATAGCTCTCGCGCAGCACCCGGAGGGAAAAATCAGGCAAAAGCGCAGCCGCCTGCGGCATATTGCCGGCCCCCAGCCAGCCTGCGGCGCGGTGAATCACCTCGGGGGCATACCCGTGAACGCGACTCTGCAGGGTCAGGGTATTGCTTGCCGTTAATACCGCGGAGACGACCGCCAGGGCGATCCCCTCGCCGGCAACGCGTACGGTGTTGAACAGGCCTGCCGCCATACCGGCTTAGCGGATATCGCCAGGCCATCCATCAGTCCCCAGGGAAGCGCCGCCCCCGCCCCACAGAGGATCAGCGCCAGCACCAGCTGCGGGAGGTGGTTACTGTGAAAAGCATCGCCCAGCAACAACAACCCGACGGAGGCCATCATCAGTCCCGCCGTGGACACCTGCCCCGGTGAAAACCAGCGGGTGAGCAGGGCCGCAACGGATGGGAAAACCAGCATCGGCGTGGTCAGCGCCATCAGATACAGTGCGCTCTGCGACTCACTCATCCCCTCTCCGCCCATAAAATGCAGTGGAACAATAATCAGCAGGACCACGTAGCAACAGCAGGTGGCGACAGGCAACAACAGTACGCCGACAAAACGCGGATGACGCAGCAGGGAGAGTTCCAGCACCGGGTTGTTCACCCTCCGGCAGCGTACGACAAAGGCCACGAACAGCCCCCCCGACGCGATGAGCAAGGCCAGCGTGGTCAGGGATAAAAAACCGCGGGCCGGAATAACCATAAGCGATGCAGTAAACAGCATCAGGGCCAGCGTAAACAGGGTTAAGCCCAGGTTGTCGGGTGGCCGCGGCTCGCTTTTTTCTGTCGCAGGCAGAGATACCAGGCCTATAAGCAGAACCCCTGCCGAGAGCAGCGCAAACAGGGCGTATACGCCGCGCCAGCCCACCGCGTCGATCATGAAGCCGATCAGCAGCGGACCGAACGCCAGGCCAATGCCGAACACCGTGCCGAGGATGCTGAATGCCCGAGTCCGCTGGGCGCCATCATACAGCTGGGCCAGCGCCGCACTGCCGCTGGCTAAAATCATCGCCGCGGCCAGGCCCTGCAGCGCCCTCAACACGCCTGACAGGAAGAGATTGTGCGTCAGACAAAACAGCAGGCTGCTCAGGCAAAACAGCGCGGCGCCGGCGATAAAAATACGTTTTCTGTCGATGGCATCCGCCGTCACCCCTGCGGCCAGCAAAAAGCTGCCGAAAGTCAGCATAAAGCCATTGGTCAGCCACGACAGCGCAGCGGGAGAGCCGCCCAGCGACTGCTGTATCGCGGGGGTGGTCATGACGCCGCCGGTAAAACTTAACGGCAGCAGCAAGGCCGCCATAAAGACAGAAAGCGCGGCCAGGGCGCTGGCGTATCGGGAAGGTGTTCTGTCGGGGAGTAACATCGGGCGGCCCTCATCAGTCGGCAAGGAATAAATAAACTGTCGCCATCCTATTGCGGATGTTCTTGCCGATAAATAGACTGAAAATATCTTCTTAAGAGACATAAGGTTTATAATCGATGGACAGCCTTACCTCGTTGACGTCCTTTGTCCGCACCGCCGAAAGGCTAAGCTTTGTTCAGGCCGCCAGGCTGCTGGGCATATCTGCCTCGGCGGTAGGTAAGAATGTCGCCCGGCTGGAGCATAAACTGGGGGTCCGGCTGTTCAACCGCAGCACCAGAAACGTCAGCCTGACGGCGGAGGGGGCCGCATTTCTGACCCGCTGTCAGAGTATCCTGGAGCAGATCCAGGAGGCCGAGTCAGAGCTGACCAGCAGTCTCTCACAGCCCACCGGCAAACTGAGGATTTCACTGCCCGTCATTGGCTACCGCCTGTTGCTCCCCGCCCTCACCGCCTTTAGCCGTCTTTATCCGCAGGTTGAACTGGATCTCGACTTTAGCGACCGGCTGGTCAATCTGATCGATGAGGGAGTTGATGTCGCTATCCGCAGCGGTGAATTAGCGGACTCCCGCTTGATCGCCAGAACGCTGGGAGGCTTTCGTTTTGTGCTCTGTGCCAGCCCGGCCTATCTGGCGGAATACGGCGCCCCCGACTCGCCAGCGGAATTGGCGGCGCACAAGTGCATTTTTTTCCGCTTCCCCGCGACGGGGCTGATCCAGCCCTGGGAACTGCGCGGTATGCGACTGACGGGAGATTTCAGGGCCGCTGCCGTGATGACGGTCAATAACATTGAGGCCGCCATTCGCTTAAGCGCGGCGGGGATGGGCATCGCTTATGTGCCTGATTTTGTCGTGCGCGAGGCAATGGATGAGGGACAACTGCAGGAGGTGTTGCCCGGCTGTTGCGTCAAGGATGGGCATTTCTCGGTCCTGTGGCCCGCCAGCCGCTATCTGTCACCGCGAATACGCTGTTTTATCGATTTTATGGCTGCGGCAGAGATACCCTTGTCACCCGCATCGGCAAGCCCTACCACCTGAAAAGCTCAGCGGCGGAGATCCTGCCGCCCGGCCAGCGAAAGCCGGCGGCAGGTATACCACGCAAGGGAGCATCTTACCCTTTGGCAAAATTGGCCTGGATCCGCTGCTGCAGATAATCCTCGGCGCTGATGGGCGGGTACTTCCTCTGCGGCCCGAGGATCTCGACATCTTTATTGGCCTGGCAGAAAAACGCCAGGCTGTAGCGCGGCCCCTGATATTCGTGGGGCAGCGGATTTCTCACCCGATGGAAGTTAGACGGCAGCTGGTCGTCGCTCCAGCGCATCAGCATATCGCCGATATTGCAGGTGATCACCTCCTCCCGCGGCTCAATGCTGGTCCACTGCTGGCTTTCGCGGTCTTTACCGGGACAAACCTGCAGGCCGCCCTGGCCGGGGCGCTGGAACAGCAGCGTCAGACAGTCAAAATCGGTGTGCGCGCCGGCCCGCCACATCCCCTGCTGCGACTGCTCGGTTGCATAGTAATGCAGCATGCGCAAGGTGCTCTGATAGGTGTCACGCTGCGGATCGTGCGCGGTGGTGAAAAACGATTCCGGAAAACCGAGCTTCAAAGCAAAGCAGGAGAGGATCTTCATCCCCAGCTGCCAGCACTGCGACTCAAACCCGAGCATTGTCTGCTGGAATGCTGGCAACTCCCGATCGCTGGGCCAGCGCCCGGCCATCAGAGGCCGGGTTATCTGATACGACTCTTTTTGATCCGGGGTGCGGGTCGACGGCCGAACCTGCGCTTTGCTTTCCCAGCCGGCGTTGCCGGCCAGCGGATACTGGCGCTTCACCTCGTCGGGCAGGTCGAAAAACGCCTCGGTCATGCTGAACGCCTGGCGGATATCCGCCAGCGGAATACCGTGATGGCTGACCTGGAAGAAGCCAATCTCTACCGCCGCCTCCCACAGTTGTTCGGCAATGTCATTTTTTCTTGCGGCAAAGTTCGACAGGTCGATACAGCGCACTTCGCGGGCGAAGGTCTCTTCGCCCTCGGCGCCCATCAGCGCCTCTTTTTCCAGTTCCTGTAAGGCGTAGCGTTGATTCTGGGTGGTTGCGTTCATCGTCATTATCCTGTTATCAGTTACACAGCGGCGCGCTGTTGGAGGGTACGGACGGCCGCCAGCGCGTCGTGACGCATCGCGTCAAGGTCGAGACCGGGAATGGCGTCGTCTTCCACGATGGGGCGGCCATTGAGCAGTAGCGCCTTCAGCGCGGCGCGCCCACCGCAGGCCACCGGCCCAATGGCCATATCGTGCAGGCCGAAGTAGCGCGGATCGTCCAGCCGGTAAATGGCAAGGTCCGCCTGCATGCCGACCTGCAGGGTGCCGCTCTGCGCTAAGCCGAGGATCTGCGCCCCGCCGGCGCTGCCCCAGCGCACTACATCCTCCACCGTGGCCGCATCGGCCCCACCCTCAAAGGTGCCCCCGGCGTAGCGCGGCTGCGCCAGCATCCCCTTGCGCGCGCGCTGCAGCAGCCATGCGGCATGGGCTTCGCTTTGCATATCCGCCGCTTCATTCGAGGCGGCGCCGTCCACCCCCAGCGAGACCGGGACCCCGGCCTGCTCTAACGCCAGCAGATCGGCGATGCCGCTGCCCAGCCGGCCGTTGCTTTGCGGGCAGTGGGCGATGCCGGTTCCGGTACGGCCCAGCAGGGCAATCTCCTCCGGCAGCAGCTTCACCAGATGGGCAAACCACACGTCATTTCCCAGCCAGTCGTGTTCCGCGCAGAACTGCACCGGCGTCATGGCGAATTTCTGCCGCGCGGCGTCGAGATAATCGACGGTTTCCGATAAATGGCTGTGCAACCGGATCCCCAGCTGGCGGGCCAGCTTCGCCATCTCCCGCAGCTGGGCGCCCGGCGCGGAGTGCAGGACGGTAGTGGGCGCCATCACCACCCGGCGCAGAGACTCGGGCCGGGGGTCGTGATAGCGGCTGACCAGCCGTTCGACATCCGCCATATAGCCGTCGAAGGTTTCCGGACGCAGCGCCACCGGCAGATCCTGTTCCACCGCCCGGCCCTGGGTCGCCCCACCCCGGCACAGGACGATGCGCATCCCCAGCGCTTCCCCTTCGCTGAAGACAATCTCCGAGGTATCGAAAGGCATATCCGGCCAGTACAGGTAGTTGTGATCCGCCACGCTGGCGCAGCCCGAGCGCAGAAGCTCCACCAGGCCAATGCGCACCGCCAGACGAAAGGTATGTTCATCGAAAGCCGCGCGAAAGCGGTACGGCGTGGCGCTCAGCCAGGCCGTCAGGCTCTGGTTCAGCCCCTGCGGCTCGCCCTTCAGCAGCGACTGAAAAAGATGGTGGTGCGTGTTCACCCACGCCGGATAGATCACGCAGTCGCGGGCATCGATCTGTCGCTCTTCCGGCAGCGGCGTCAGGCTGCCGATGGCGGCAATCTTGCCGTCGCGGATGCGAATATCCGGCCCGGCCAGCCGCGCCGCCTCTCCGGGCAGACCGCTGAGGATGGCATGGGCATTTTTAATCATTAATGACATGGCGTCGCTCCTCAGGGTTTAACCTGCATGGCCTGAACAAATTCGGTGGTGTAGGCCTGTTTCCAGTCGGTGGCCGCCGCCAGCAGACCGGCGCTGACCATAAAGTCGCGGGTCTTCTGCCAGCGCGCGTCGGTCATCGTCCCCCAGCCCTGGCTGGCGGCATCCCCGCCGTCGATCAGGTGATGCTCACGGATCTGGGTCACGCCCCAGGCGAGCAGATCGTCGGTCATTTTCGGGTTGTCCTGCTTAATCAACGCATTGCCCGGCGCCGGATCCTTGAGATAGCTCACCCAACCCTCCATTGAGGCGCGGACAAACTTCGCCATCGCCGCTTTACGCTCGGCAATGGTATCCGGGCGGGCGATAAGAATGCCGCCGTAGGGGGGATAGCCGTGCTCGGAAAAGAGGAAGAAGTTCGCCTTCACTCCGGCCTTCTGCACCTGGAACACCTCGGAGCTGACATAGGCCTGCTGGGCGACAGCGTCATCGACGACAAAGGGTTGAATATTGAAGGTATAGGGGCGAACCTGCGCGTCGCTCAGCTGGTATTGCGCCTTCAGCCACGGCCACCACGTCGCCTGACCGGAGCTGGAGACCAGCAGGGTTTTGTCTTTCAGCCCCTGCAGGGAGATGACATCGGCATGGGTCAGCAGCCCCTGGGGATCGTACTGAAAGGGCGCGGCAATGGCTTTTGCCTGGAAGCCGCGCTGAATGCCTTCCAGCAGCTGCAGGTCGTAACCGATGATCACATCGGCCCGCTTCGACAACAGCAACTGCATGCCGTTGACCTGCGGTCCGCCGGAGCGGATCTCGACGTCGAGACCGTATTTTTTGTACAGCCCGGTGGCCTGGGCCTGATAATACCCCCCCTGTTCCGCCTGGGCGTACCAGGAGGTCAGCAGAACGATTTTCTCCTCGGCCTGAACGGCCAGCGAGACACTGCCGAGAGCCATCAGGCCCAGCCAGCGTATGCCCCGGGGAAGGCGTGCGCCTGTTTTCATATCCCTCTCCTCTTTACGCCGGGAGGGGGAGCGAGCGAATGTGGCTCAGCCTCCCATCCCGGTCAACATTGAACCGCGACATGGTGACTGAGCAATGTCCCGTATGGATAACCCGTACTGACCGCTTCTACTCACACTCAGCTATACAAAAACAATGCCAGATTTTATCGCCCGCGAGCGGCCGCGAGAAATCGCCTGCGCCGCCGCCCTTGGGCATGCAACCTTTGATTCATGCCCACAAGAAACGCACCATAATGGTGCGCTAATGAATGATTTTAGTGCCTGCCCGACATTTCACAGCTGGCTGAAGAGCATCTCCAGCTGGTTCAGCATCATCGAGGCGGCAAGGGAAAGCTGGCGGGCGGGCGAGACGCACAGCGCCAGGGTGAAAGGCTTAAGCTGCGGATCGGTTAGCGGCACAAACGCCAACTGGCCGGACTCAATCTCATCGAGAATATCCAGCCGGCACAGAATGCCGATGCCCATCTGCTCTTTGATCAGGGTGCGGATCATGTGAATGTTATTCGATACCGCCACCTCCTTTACCTCGTTGCCGCTGATGTTCACCAGCGCCTCCACCGGCTCGCTGATCATCAATGGGGCGGACGGCAGGATAAAGGGGTAGTCGAGGCACTGACTAAAGCGCACCGCGCTGCGGCTGGCCAGCGGATGGCCGGTGGGCACCACAATCCCCATATTCATCTCGGCAAACGCCCGCACCTGCAGTTCACGAGAGGTCTGGGGATTGAGCATGATGCCGAAATCCGCCTCGCCGGAGATCAGCGCCTGCTGGATGTGGATATTGTTGATGGTGGTCAATGTAAAAGAGATGTTGGGATAATGTTTATGCACCTCTTTGAGCATCGTCGAAAAGAAATGCCGGTTAATGGCATCGATGGTGGCGATGCGCACATGCCCCCGCCGCAACCCGCGCAGATCGTCCAGCTGCTCACAGACCCGGGTAAAGTCCTTTTTCCAGTTATTGGCCGCGTGCAGGAGCAGCTCCCCGGCGGCGGTCAGCCTCAGCCCGGTGGGATGGCGCTCGAAGAGCGGCATCGCCAGCTCCTGTTCCACGCGCAAAATCTGACGGTCGATGGAAGACGCCGACACATGCAGCGCCTCTGACGCTTTACGAAACGATCCCTGACGGGCCACTTCGGTGAAATAGAGCAGAAATCGGGAGAAGGCAAACATGGTTTGGGTGCTCTCTTTTTTGCAACGGGTTGTGCGAATCAAAGCTCTGGACGCAACAGTTTTATCACAATACCGTAGCATTCATAGCGGAGAAACGATCGTTTCACCCATTTTCTTGCACGCCGGACAGTTCACCGCGAAGGGGAGTTATCTCTTCGCCGCCCCTGGCCGCCCTGCAGACAGCGGAGTGAGGGAGAGTAAACGGTAATGCACAGCCACGATCTTATTTCGGTCTCGGTCGGGGAAATACGCCCCAATGGACAGGGAAATCTATCATTAATATTGCAGGCGGCGGCCGGGGAAATATTACCGGCCTACTCCGCCGGGGCGCATATCGATATTATTATTCCCGGCGTCGGTCCGCGGCAGTATTCCCTGTGCGGCACGCCTGACCGCAGTAATACTTATGAAATTTGCGTCAGGCTGACTGATGCTTCCACCGGCGGCTCACGCTATTTGCACCAGCAGCTCAAAGCCGGCGATCGGCTCGCCATTTCGCCGCCGCGCAACCATTTTCCCCTGCCGCAGGCCGGGCGCTACCTGCTGTTTGCCGGCGGTATCGGCATCACGCCTTTGCTGGCGATGGCTGAAGCGATTGCCGCCAGAAAGGGGGCGCTGGAGCTGCATTATTATGTCGCCAGTTCGCGCCAGACCGCCTTCTCCCCGCGCCTGAACCAGCTGACTGCGAACGGCACGGTGGCCATTCACTGCAGCGAGGAAGGCGCGTCGCTTCGCCAGCGGGTCCCCGAATGCTTAACTGTGCCCCACCCTGATACCGCAGTAATAGCCTGCGGCCCGGAGGGTTTTATTCAGAGACTGCGGTCGGTCATGGAGGAATATCGCTGGTCGCCGTCGCAGTTCGTATTCGAGCGTTTTACTCCCGCGGCGGAAAATAATACTGCGGCGAAAAATGCGTTTTATATTGAGCTGGCCTCCAGCGGGCAGCGCCTGCAGGTGGCCGCGGATCAAACCATTGCTCAGGTATTACAGCACGCCGGGGTGGAGGTAATGCTCTCCTGCGAACAGGGAATGTGCGGCTCCTGTATTACCGGGGTCCTCGACGGGATCCCCGAGCACCGGGACAGCGTGCTGACGGCGGAAGAGAAAGCCGACAACGACCAGATCACGCTCTGCTGTTCGCGGGCGAAATCCCCGCTTCTGGTTTTGGATCTGTGAGGAGACTGACGATGACGCTCCCCTCCTCTTGCGCGCCGCTCGTCGGGATCAGCCGCGCCCGACTCCCGGCCTGGGCGCTGCCCGACGGCTGGCCGACGCAGGCCAACGGTGAACCGCTGCTGGCGGACCTGGCCTTTCGCGACGGCCGGATCGCCGCGCTGACCCCAACCGACCAGCCGACTCCCGGCCTGTGGGACCTGGCGGGAGCCCTGACGCTCCCCGGCCTGGTGGAACCCCATGCCCATCTGGACAAGACATTCACCATTGAACGCTGCCGTCCAGCGCAGGCCGGGCTGCTGGCGGCAATCCACGCCATGCACGAGGATCGCCGACACTGGTCCAGGGCGGATATTCAACGCCGAGCGTCCACCGCGCTGGCCCGGGCGGCAGCGAATGGCGTGACCCATTTGCGCAGCCATATCGACTGGTTTACCGCCGACGCGCCGGACGCCTGGCAGGAGATCGCCCGCCTCGATACCGGCGGCATCACCCTGGAGCGGGTGGCGCTGGTCCCGCTGCCCCTGTTTCAGGATCCGGTGGAAGCCGAGGCCATTGCCCGCGCGGTCGCCAACAGCGGGGAGCGCTGCCTGCTGGGCGGCTTCATCCACTCCTCCAACTGGGACGCCGCCGCCATGGAAAATCTGCTGTGCAGCGCGGCCCGCTGGGATCTGGATCTGGATTTGCATATTGATGAGGAGCTCAGCGAAGTGTCTCAGGGGCTGACCTGGCTGGCGGATCATCTCTCCCGCCACCCTTTTCCCGGGCATATCTGCTGCAGCCACGGCTGCGCGCTGGCCGCCGGCAGCGACGAACAGGCGGCGCCGATCCTGCGCCAGCTGGCGGCGCACGGCGTCACCCTTATCGCTCTGCCGATGACCAACCTGCTACTGCAGGATGCGACGTTCGGCCGCACGCCGCGCCAGCGGGGGATCACTCTGCTGCACGAGGCGCAGGCCGCCGGCGTGGCCACCCTGCTCGGCTGCGACAACGTGCAGGATGCCTTCTGCCCGGCGGGGAGCTACGACCCGCTGGACACCCTGGCCTGCGGTCTGTTCGGCGCTCAGCTCAGCGACCTGTTCGACCAGCAGTCGCGGCTGATCTGCGATCGCGCGGCGCTAACCGGTTCGCCGGCAGACGCGGCGCCCTTTGCCGTCGGGGCGGCGGCCAGCGTGGTGATTTTCCCGGGTAGCGACCGTTTTACCTGGCCTTTAAACAGCGCCGCCCGTCTGGTGGTTAACCACGGCAGGTTAACCCACCGACGCGTGTGGCAGGAGGAGATGGCACATGAGTCTTGAAGCAGGCGCCGGGGCGCCGCTGGCGCGGTATGCTGCCTGGCGCAGAGCCGGCGATTTTATCTTTCTCTCCGGCATTATTCCGGTCAATCCCCTGACCGGCACCATCGTCAACGGCTTTCAGGATGTACCTGAGCCGGTGCGGGAGCTGCTGGGGGCGACCGGCGAATTTTCAACCGATGCGAAACAGGGCCCGATCCTCGCCCAGAGCTGGTACGTCCTGGAGAGCATCCGCCGCACCGTGGCGTCCGCGGGAGGGCAAATGAGCGACGTTATCAAACTGGTGCAGTACTTTCGCAACCTTGACCATTTTCCCTATTACAGCCGGGTCAGGAAGCTGTTTTACCCCGACCAGCCGCCCGTTTCCACCGTGGTGCAGGTCAGCGAAATGCTGCCCGACGCCACGGTACTGATTGAAGTCGAAGCGACCGTCTGGTTACCCCCGTCATTTAACTCCGAGGCACCGCGATGATTAACGGTTACATTCCTGCCGCGCGCTTTCTTCCTTTTCTGAGCTGGACGGACGTGGCCGCCCTGCCGGATAAAAGCAATACGGTTATCGTCCTCCCCACCGGGGCGATCGAACAGCACGGCCCGCATCTGCCCTGCTCGGTGGACAGCGTGATATCTTCCGGCGTGGCGGGCCATGCCCTCGCCAGGCTGCCGGCGACGATCCCGGCCTACGCCATTCCGCCGATCGTCTACGGTAAGTCCGAGGAGCATCTGCATTTTCCCGGCACCCTGACCCTTAGCGGCGATACGCTGCTGCATACCCTGCTGGAGATCGCCGAATCTCTCTATCGGGCCGGTTTTCGCAAGCTGCTGATGATCAACGGCCACGGCGGCCAGCCGCAGATCCTGCAGATCGCCTGCCGGGAAATGCGCCTGCGCCACGGGGATTTCATCGCCATCCCCCACGACGTGTTCAACGTGCCCAACTGCGAAAAACAGTTTCTCAGCCCGCATGAACAGCGGATGGCGATGCACGCCGGGCATAGCGAAACGGCGCTGATGCTGGCGCTGGCGCCGGAGTGCGTCCATATGGAACGGGCCGTCGCTAATTTCCCCCCGGAATTCCCCTGCCCAACCCTGTCGAAAGGCCGTCCGGCGGCGGCGTGGGCGTCGTATGACTTTGGCCCCAGCGGGGTGATTGGCGACCCGACCCCGGCGACGCGGGAGCAAGGCGAAGGGCTTCTCGACTCCCTCGCCGCCAGCTGGGCGCAGGCGATCATCGAGATCCACCGCATGGCCTGGGTCGAACGTCGCGAACCGACCTGGGGCAAACAGCACTGGCACGGCTTTGTGCAGTCCCTACCACCTTCTTTCGCTGCTGAATCCAGGGAGCCCTGATGAATACCAGATTGACGCCCGTTTTTACCCTGCTGACCGTGGCCGCCCTCGCGACCTCAGCCTCCTGCTTCGCGGCGGAGAAGTTTACCTTTCTCACCAACTGGTATGCCCAGGCCGAACACGGCGGGTTTTACCAGGCCCAGGCCACCGGGCTGTATCAACACGCCGGTCTCGATGTCGAAATTAAAATGGGCGGCCCGCAGATCAACGTCATGCAGCTGATGGCGGCCGGTCAGGCGGACTGCACCCTCGGCGACAACGGCCAGGCGCTGGAGACCTGGCAGGCCGGGGTGCACGCGGTGACCGTCGCCACCGTGTTCCAGCACTCGCCGACGGTGTTTATCACCCATGACAAGGTGGAGAACCCGGCGGAACTTAAAGACAAAACCTTCCTGCTCGCCACCGAGGCCTATACCTCCTTCTGGCCGTGGGCGAAAAGCGAGCTGGGTCTGGCTGGCAGCAAAGTGCGCCCCTATACCTTTAACGTTCAGCCGTTCCTCGCCGATAAAAACCTGGTGCAGCAGGGCTACGTGACCTCTGAGCCGTTCTCCGTCGCTAAAGGCGGGCAGCCGTTCTATGTCTATCCGCTCAGCGACTGGGGCTACCCGCCCTACGGCAACTCGATTATCTGTATGGCCGACACCATCCGCAAACGTCCGGCGGCGGTGGCGGCCTTCGTCAAAGCCTCCATGGAAGGCTGGAAAAGCTACCTGCAGGATCCCGCCCCCGGCAACAGCCTGATCGGTAAAGCAAATCCGCAAATGGGCGCCGAGCAGATCGCCTTTGGCATTGCCCAGATGAAGCAGTACCAGCTGGTGACCGGCGGCGATGCTAAGACCGGCGGCATCGGCATCATCACCGAGCCGCGGCTGAAGAAAACCTGGGACATGCTGGTGAAAAACAAACTGATCGACGCCAGCAAGGTGCCGTTTGAGCAGACTTACACCCTGGAGATGGTCAAAGACGCCGGAGTGATGCCATGAATACCGCCCCGAAACTGACCGTGATGAGCGATACCCGCTTTATACCCGCCGCTGCCACCCCGGCCATCGAGGTGCTGTCGGCGGAGAAAATCTACAGCAACGGCACCCGGGCGCTGCTGCCCGTCAACCTGACCATCAATCAGGGGGAGTTTATTACCCTGCTCGGCCCGTCCGGCTGCGGTAAAAGCACCCTGCTGAAGATGGTCGCCGGCCTGGTGGAGCCCAGCGACGGCAAGCTGATGCTGTGGCGGCGCGACAGTCGGGAAAAGGCCCAGCATCCGCTGTCGTTCGTCTTCCAGGAAGCCACCCTGATGCCGTGGAGCAGCGTGCGCAATAACGTCAGGCTGCCGCTGGATCTGGCCGGCGTGCCGCGGGCGGAGGGAAATACCCGGGTGAGTGAAGTCCTTGAGCTGGTGGGCCTCGGCAAGTTCGCCGACGTCCTGCCGCGCGAACTCTCCGGCGGCATGCAAATGCGCGTCTCCATCGCCCGCGGCCTGGTCACCCGACCAAAGCTGCTGCTGATGGATGAGCCCTTCGGCGCGCTGGATGAAATTACGCGTAACAAACTCGACAGCGACCTGCTGCGTCTCTGGCAGGAGCAAAACCTGACGGTAGTGTTCGTCACCCACTCGATCCACGAAGCGGTGTTTCTCTCCCAGCGGGTGATCATGATGGCGGCCCGTCCCGGACGGGTGGTCGAAGATATCCCCATCCGCGAGCCGTTCCCGCGCAGCGAGGCGTTCCGCGTCAGCCCGGCCTTTTCCCTGTATGCCCGTCAGCTGCAGGACAGTCTGTTGCAGGCCAGCCAGTCCGGTATGGAGTCATAATATGAAAAATACAACCGCAACGCCGTGGATCCAGCATCCGCGTTTTCTCAAAATTCTCTATCCGACCCTCGTCGCGGTGGCGATGGTGCTCCTGTGGCAGGGCGCGGTGAGCTATTTCCGTATCCCGGCCTTTCTGGTGCCGTCGCCGCTGGTGATGCTGGAAAGCCTGTGGACGCATCTCACGCCGCTGCTGCTGGCGCTGCTGTTCACCCTCAAGATCACCCTGATCTCGTTTCTACTGTCGATTGTCATCGGCGCCGCGGTGGCGTTTATCCTAGTGCAGAACCGCTTTGTGGAAACCGCCCTGTTTCCCTACATCGTGTTTTTGCAGGTGACGCCGATCGTCGCCATCGCCCCGCTGATCATCATCTGGGTGAAGGATGCCACGCTCTCGCTGGTGGTGTGCGCCACCCTGATGGCGGTGTTTCCCATCATCTCCAATACCACTCAGGGACTGCGCAGCGTCTCCCCCGGCCTGCTGAGCTATTTTCGCCTCAATCACGCCAGCCGCTGGCAAACGCTGGTGCGGCTGCGTATCCCCTCGGCGCTGCCCTATTTCTTCGGCGCGCTGCGTATTTCCAGTGGGCTGTCGCTGATTGGCGCGGTGGTGGCGGAGTTTGTCGCCGGGACCGGCGGGACCAATACCGGACTGGCCTATCAGATCCTGCAGGCCGGCTACCAGCTGGATATCCCGCTGATGTTTGCCGCGCTGCTGCTTATCTCTCTCGCCGGTATCGCGCTGTTTGGCGTGATGTCCTGGGTCTCGCGCCGGGCGCTCAGCGCCTGGCATGAAAGCGAAGCCGTGCAATCTCATTAATGTTCTGCTGACGAACAGGAAAAAGAATGATGACTGATGAACAGCGTCAACACGCGGTCGCGGCGATCCAGCAGGCACTCCCGGCGCTGGAGTGGACCTTACAGCCGGCGAAGATCAAACGGCTCTCCCGCGATTTTCACTGGTTCAGTCCGCTACTCACCGAGCAACTGGCGGGGAAACAGGCGGACGCGGTGGTTCGCCCGCGCGATGAAGAGGAGCTGCGCCAGCTGGTCTGCGCCTGCGCGCAGCACCAGCTGCCGCTGACCCTGCGCGGCAGCGCCACCGGCAACTACGGACAGCTGGTCCCCCTCGAAGGCGGGCTGCTGGTGGATATGACCGGGCTCAACCAGATCGTCGCCCTCGGCAACGGCACAGTGAGGGCCCAGGCCGGCATTCGCCTGGCGGACATCGAAACCGCCGCCCGCCCGACGTGCTGGGAGCTGCGCTGTATGCCATCGACCTATCGACTGGCGAGCCTGGGCGGTCTCTACGGCGGCGGGTTCGGCGGTATCGGCTCCATCAACTATGGGCCGCTGGCGGCGCCCGGCAATGTGCTCAGCGTCAAAGTGATGACCGTCGAGCCGGTCCCCCGCGTGCTGACCGTCCCGGCTCCCGAAGCGCTGCTGCTGCATCACGCCTACGGCACCAACGGCATTATCCTCGAGGTTGAGCTGGCGCTGGCGCCTGCGCACCAGTGGATTGAACGTCTGGACGTGTTTGACGATTTCGCCGATGCGCTGAACTATGCCAACGCCTGCGTCCGCTCGCCGGGGCTGGTGAAGCGCCAGGTGGCGCTGCTGGCCACGCCGATCGCTGACTATTTTAGCCACCTCAACGATCGTTACCGCGCCGGGCAGCATGCGGTTATCAGCCTGATCGCCGAGGAGAGCGAAGGACTCTGCGCCAGCCTGTTACCGCGCCATCGCGGGAGCAACGCCATCCGGCAGGCCAGCGAGGAGGCCCGGACGCGCAACGGCTCGTTAATGGAATACTGCTGGAACCACACCACCCTGCATGCGCTCAAGGTGGACAATACGCTGACCTATCTGCAGACGGCGTTTGATCCGCTGCGCTATCCGCAGCAAATTTTACAGATGGAGCAGCACTTCGCCGGGGAGGTGATGTCCCATATTGAATTCCTGCGCGATATCGAGGGCAATCTCACCGCCAGCGGTCTGCAGCTGGTGCGCTATACCACGCCCGAACGTCTTAACGCCATCATGCAGATATTTCGCGACAACGACGTCAAGATTAACAACCCCCACGTGCTGCAGGTTGAGGACGGCAAACAGGGCGTGATTCGTCCCGACGTCGTGGCGGTGAAACAGTCTCTCGACCCGGCGGGATTACTTAACCCCGGCAAGCTGCGCGGCTGGGCGCTGCGCGACCAGCTGGAACTCGACAGCAACCCGCTGACGCGGGCCACCCGCGAACCCCCCGCGACCTGATCGCCCCCGCTCCGCGTGCGCGCTAACGCGGAGCGGGGCGACGCCGCCCGACCTTATCCTGCCACGGACAGTCCCGCCATATGGACGATAAGCCCTACCGCGGCGGCCATCGGCACCAGCCACAGCAGTATCCCGGCGCTGGTGCTGTTCGCCCTGATGGAATGGGGCCACCAGCACGTGCTGCATAGCGCGTCGCCTATTGCATTGGTGGACAGCGCCAGCGGCGAGACCGTCCATCCGGGGTTCGTCACCGCCAGCGGCAGCGTGGCGAGCCCCAGCGCGCTACAGATCGTCAAAGCCGGTACCCATGCCGAAACCTGAGGAATGTATTCCTGGCACTGCTTGCCGGACGCGCGGCCTCGCCATTTTCGACCGGCCACAAAAGCTCTGGGATAGGATGAAATCTGGCTGGAAACGCGCCAGTGAAGAAAGGATATCGTCAGACGGGCAGCAGCCCCTGCTGCCCGCCTGACGTGTGAGTGGCGTTAATTCACCCGCGCAGGCAAGGTAATTTGCTGCAGGGCATTCGCCATATTAATCTGAATCAGCTCTTTAAGACCTTCGCGCTTAATAAACTGGCTCCGGTGCTTACTTTTCACCTCTTCAATACTCTTTTTGATCTCTTGCGCCGGCAGTTTATACCAGCCGCGAGCCTGTTTCTCACCGCCCATTTCCAGCCACAGCGATGAATAACTGGCTTTCACCAGATCGCTTTTCACGTGGTAATCAGAATCGATGGCGTAGACCGTGGAGATGTTGAAATATCGCAGCAAACCATACAGCACGCTCATGATGATATTTTTCGGCCGCGCGCCATGCAGCTCTTTAGTAAGCACCTTCACTTCGTCATTGGTGATATCTTTCCCGCCCTGGATGCCGCCGATATAAGCGCGGCCATCGTCGGTGCAGGAAAAACAGACGCTATAGACGCGCCGGTCGCCAAGAAACAGCTGCAGCATCAGCTCCCCTTCCTCCTGAAACGGCGAGGCCAGCAGCTTAACATCAAGCTTATCGCCATTTTTCAAGGGAATAGAAAACATCTCGCGGCCAAAATCCGCGACATTGTAGAGCTGCGGCAGGACATCAGGGTGAAACGTTTTCTCGATGAAATTCAGTGAACCATGGGCAATATCCAGTTTGCGTCGTTTTGACAGCCGTTTATTGAGATACGCTTTAAACGGTTTATCCTCAAAAGGCACCAGTCCTTTGGTCACCGCGGTCAACCGCGCGCACTGATATTTCGCACAAAGTCCTTGATATTCTCTGTATTTACCTCCTGCGAGCGAGAGCTCTCTGCATTTTCGTAAAATTTTTTTATAGCTTATTTTGACCTGACCGATCACTTTATTATGTTTACGCCATTCTTTGATGGCGCCTGCAACAGTATGTTCCATTGATTAAGATCCATAGATTCATCCATAATCGCGGCCATATTAACATAAAAGCGTTTCGTCAACGCTTAATTACTCCTTCGTTGTCCTTTCATTTAATATTTAGGCAGGAAATTATCCTGGCGACGTTATTTGTCGTTAAACTTATTCTGTCAACGATGAATTATGGTAGGTAACGCCCTCCGCTCAGCGACTTAACGCTCTGTGCCTTCGGCGCGAAGCGCGGCTACATCCGCTGGCGGTTATGCCCTATACTTGACCCTGATTCAAAACCAGCAACGATAGGTAACTTATGGAAATTGATCTCGACAACCTGGTCTTCAGCGGCCTGGATGAAGCGGAAGAGCGCAACGCGGAGCGTCTGGAAGAAGCGGACAAAAAAGCCCAGGCGATCGTTGCCGACGACGACTGCGGCGACGCCTGCAAAATCTGATTGTCAAACCGGCCAGCAGGCCGGTTTTTTTTTGACGCCCACACCTTCAGGTGGGTAAAAACCCTTTCAGCGTATCCAGCAGCGCCTGCGCCGCCTTCGACAGCGGCAGATGTCCGGCATGGATCGCGCCGACGCACTTCTCAATCGGCGGATCGCTGAGCGGGATGCAGACGGCGCCCAACGATGCCATCTGCGTTTTACACAGCGCCGGCACCGCGCTGCCCCCCAGGCCGCTGGCCACCATCCTCCCCACCGTCACCAGCTGATGACTCTCCAGCGCCACGTCCAGCTGACGTCCGCTGCGCGCCAGCGCCTCCTCCAGCATCAGGCGTACCGCCGAGGGGCGCTGCAGGGTAATAAAGTCGAGGGTCAACAGCTCCTGCCAGGAGAGCTGCTTTTTCTTCGCCAGCGGGGATTGTTGGGGAACGATCGCCACGAAGCGGTCCACCGCCAGCGGGGTAAACAGCAGGTTGTGGTTGGGCGATGGCTCGAAAGCGATGCCCATCTCCACCCGCCCCTCGCGCACCATCTCGATCACCTGCTCATTAATCACGTCATGCACCGTAACGTTCACCCCGGCATAGCGGTCGCGGAAGGCTTTCAGCGCCTCCGGCAGAACGTTGGCGGCAAACGACGGCATCGCGGCGACCGAAATTTTACCCCGCTGCAGGGTAAAGCTCTGACGCATGGCCTCCTCGACGTTATCCCAGTCGGCCAGCAGCTGACGGGCCATCGGCAGAAAGAGTTCCCCCTCCTGGGTGAGGGTCACTTTGCGGGTGCTGCGCTGCAGCAGCGCGCCGCCCAGCGCCTCCTCCAACCCTTTGATGGTCAGGCTGAGAGCTGGCTGCGACAGATTCAGCCTTTCGCTGGCGTGGGCGAAATTCAGAGTGTGAGCTACCGCTAAAAACGCGCGTAACTGTTTGACACTCATTCTCATTTTTCATCCTGTTAACTAATTGAAAAAAATTAGTTAACAGGAAATTAATTAAAATTCCAAATGAGTGAGTCACAAATTCAAAATTATCAAATCAGTCGCCTGCGCCAATGATAAGGCTATCGCAAGGCAGGAGAGATAAGATGGCAGGACTGGATAAACGCGTCGCCAGTTACGAAGCGGCGCTGGAAGGGTTAACGGACGGCATGACGCTGCTCGCCGGCGGCTTCGGCCTGTGCGGCATTCCCGAGAACTTGATCGCCGAGGTGCAGCGTCGCCAGGTGCAGGGGCTGACGGTGGTCTCCAACAACTGCGGGGTCGACGGTTTCGGTCTCGGCATGCTGCTGGAGTCGCGCCAGGTCAGCAAGGTGGTGGCCTCTTACGTCGGGGAAAACGCGCTGTTTGAACAGCTGGTGCTGAGCGGCGAGCTGGCGGTAGAACTCACCCCGCAGGGAACGCTGGCGGAAAAAATCCGCGCCGGCGGCGCCGGCATCCCCGGCTTTTACACCGCCACCGGGTATGGCACCCCGGTCGCCGAAGGCAAAGAGGTGCGCCAGTTCGACGGCCGACACTACATCCTTGAAGAGGCGATCCGCGGCGATTTCGCGCTGGTCAAAGGCTGGAAAGCCGACTGGTACGGCAACGTGGTCTATCGCCACACCGCGCAGAATTTCAACCCGCTGATGGCCACCGCCGGGCGCATTACGGTGGTGGAGGTGGAAGAGATTGTGCCACCGGGCGAACTGCCCCCCTCCGCCATCCATACTCCGGGGATCTATGTCGACCGGCTGATCGTCGGGCAATTCGAAAAACGTATTGAACAGCGCACCCTGCGCGCCGGAGGGCACTGAGATGCTGACCCGTGAACAAATGGCGATGCGCGTCGCCCAGGAGCTGCGCGACGGCGACTACGTCAACCTCGGGATCGGTATCCCGACGCTGGTGGCCAACTACATTCCCGCCGGCATTGAAGTGATGCTCCAGTCGGAGAACGGCCTGCTGGGGATGGGCGAATTTCCCGATGAGGAAACCATCGACGCCGACATGATTAACGCCGGTAAACAAACCGTCACCGCGCAAACCGGGGCGGCGATCTTCGATTCCGCCCAGTCGTTCGCCATGATCCGCGGCGGCCACGTCGACCTGACCGTTCTTGGCGCCTTTGAGGTCGACGTCGCGGGCAACATCGCCTCATGGATGATCCCTGGAAAAATGGTCAAGGGGATGGGCGGCGCCATGGACCTGGTGGCCGGCGCGCAGAACATCATCGTGGTGATGACCCACGCCTCAAAAAACGGCGAATCCAAACTGCTGCCGCAGTGCACCCTGCCCCTCACCGGCGTGGGCTGTATTCGCCGGGTACTCACCGATCTGGCCCTGCTGGAGATTGTCGACGGCGCGTTTGTCCTGCGCGAAGTGGCCCCGGGGGTCAGCCCCGACGAGGTGATACGTAAAACGGCGGGACGGCTGATCGTCGCTGACGACGTGCGCGAAATGCGCTTCAGTTAAGGAGAGACCATGACCGATATTGCCATTGTTGCTGCAGTACGCACCCCGGTAGGCAGCTTTCGCGGCGCCTTCGCCCCTCTTTCCGCCATCGACCTCGGCGCAGCGGTGGTGCGCGGCCTGCTTGAACGCTGCCAGCTGCCCGCCGCAGCGGTCGACGAACTAATTTTCGGCCAGGTGCTTACCGCCGGCTGCGGGCAAAACCCGGCGCGCCAGACCGCGCTGCGGGCCGGCCTGCCGGTCGACACTCCGGCGGTCACCGTCAATCTGGTGTGCGGCTCCGGACTGAAAGCGGTTCAGCAGGCGGTGCAGGCGATCCGCTGCGGCGACGCCGGGATCGTTATCGCCGGCGGCCAGGAGAGCATGAGCAATGCTCCCTATCTGATGCATGGCGCCCGCGACGGCCTGCGTTTCGGCCACGCCAGCCTGCAGGACAGCATGATCCAGGACGGCCTGTGGGACGCCTTTAACGACTACCACATGGGCATTACCGCCGAGAACCTCGCCGACGCCTTCGACATCAGCCGCGAGCGCCAGGACGCCTTCGCCGCCAGCTCCCAGCGCAAAGCGGCGGCTGCTATCGCCGCCGGGCGCTTTCGTGAGGAGATCGTTCCGGTCAGCGTCCCGCAGGGCAAAAAGCCGCCGCGATTCGTGACTGACGATGAGCAACCGCGCCCGGAGACCAGCGAGCAGCAGCTGGCCCAGCTGCGCCCGGCGTTTCGCCCGGCTGACGGCAGCGTCACCGCCGGGAATGCCTCGTCGCTGAACGACGGCGCCGCGGCGGTCCTGCTGATGCGCGTCGATAAAGCGCGCGAGCTTGGGCTGCCGGTGCTGGCGCGCATTGTCAGCTCAGCGGTCGCCGGGGTCGACCCGTCGGTGATGGGCATCGGCCCGGTGAGCGCCTGCCGCCAGGCGCTGCAGCGCGCCGGCTGGACGCTGGACGAGGTGGACCTTATCGAAGCCAACGAGGCTTTTGCCGTCCAGGCGCTGGCCGTCGGTCAGCTGCTTGAGTGGGATAGCGAGAAGGTCAACGTCAACGGCGGCGCCATCGCCCTGGGCCATCCCATCGGCGCCTCCGGCTGCCGGATCCTCGTCAGCCTGGTGCATGAGATGCAGCGCCGGGGCGCCAGCAAAGGGCTGGCAACCCTGTGCGTCGGCGGCGGCCAGGGCATCGCCATGACTCTACAACGTTAACAGGAGCCACTATGTTTACACCACGCCTGGCGGTACTCGGCGCGGGACTGATGGGCGTCGGTATCGCCTGCCATTTCGCCCGTCACGGTCACGCCGTCCGCCTGTATGACACCGAACCGCAGCGTCTCGCCGAGGTTCCGGCGGTGGCCAGCGCCATCCTGTGCGAGCTGGAGGCCAGCGGTCAACAGGATCCCGCCGACCGCGACGCGGTGCTGGCCCGTCTGACCCCCACCCCGACGCTGAATGCCCTGGCCGATGCCACGCTACTGATTGAAGCGATCCCCGAACGGCTGGCGCTGAAGCACGCCCTGTACGCCGAGCTGGAAACGCTGATCGCCGACGAGGCGATTATCGCCAGCAACACCAGCGGCCTGCCGCCGGATCGGCTGGCGCAGGGCATGCGCCTCCCGGAACGGCTACTGATCGCTCATTTCTGGCATCCGCCGCACCTGATCCCGCTGGTGGAAGTGGTGCCCGGGAGCGCCACGCTGCCTCATCTGGCGCGCGAGGTGAGCGGCTTTTGCGCCGCCTGCGCGCTGGAGGCGGTGGTGCTCAACCGCGCCGCGCCGGGCTTTGTCGGCAACCGGCTGCAGTTCGCCCTGCTGCGCGAAGCACTGCATATCGTCCACAGCGGCATCGCTTCCCCGGAGGTGGTGGACCAGGTGATGCGCGCCTCGCTGGGCCGCCGCTATGCGATGGTCGGCCCGCTGGAGGCTGCGGACATGACCGGCCTGGCGACGGTCCAGGATATCTGCCAGCACCTGCTGCCGGAGCTGGCCAGCGGCACGGAGATGATGTCGCTGGTGGCGGAGAAAGTGGCGCGAGGCGACACCGGCGCCCGCAGCGGGCAAGGCTTTTACCGCTGGGACGAGGCCCGGCACCAGCGCATCCAGTCGCGCCGGGAACACCAGCTGCGCTTCGCCCTGAAACCCTAGTATCGCGTTCTGTACCCCTACAATAACAATGAGAGTGAGACGTCGTGATGAGTGTGATAATAGCCCTGGCCGCGCTGGCGTTACTGATGCTGGCAGCCTACCGTGGATACAGCGTGATCCTCTTTGCGCCGATCGCCGCCCTCGGCGCGGTGCTGCTCACCGACCCGGGCGCGGTCGGCCCGGCCTTTACCGGCCTGTTTATGGAAAAAATGGTCGGCTTTGTGAAGCTCTATTTCCCGGTGTTTCTGCTGGGCGCGGTATTCGGCAAGCTGATTGAGCTGTCGGGATTCTCTCGTTCGATTGTCGCCGCCGCCATCCGCATCCTTGGGCGCCGCCACGCGATCCCGGTGATCGTGCTGGTGTGCGCCCTGCTGACCTACGGCGGGGTGTCGCTGTTTGTGGTGGCCTTTGCCGTCTACCCTTTCGCCGCCGAACTATTTCGCCAGAGCGGGATCCCCAAACGGCTGATCCCCGCCACCGTCGCCCTCGGGGCATTCTCGTTTACCATGGACGCCCTGCCCGGCACGCCGCAGATCCAGAATATTATTCCCACCAGCTTCTTCGGCACCAACGCCTGGGCGGCCCCCTGGCTGGGGCTTATCGGCTCGCTGTTCATTATCATCTTCGGTTTGCTGTGGCTGGAGCGTCAGCGCCGCAAAGCGCAGGCCCGCGGCGAAGGCTATGGGACCGACCTGCAAAATGAGCCGGAGACCCCGGATGACATCGATCTGCCGCATCCGCTAATCGCTATCGCCCCGTTGTTGCTGGTGGGGGTGCTGAATTTGCTGTTCACCCACTGGATCCCGCAGTGGTACGGCGCCAGCCATGAGCTCAACCTGCCGGGCCTGGCGAAGCCTGTCGTCACCGAAGTGGGGAAAATCACCGCCATCTGGGCGGTGCAGGCGGCGCTGCTCTCCGGCATTGTGCTGGTGCTGGTTTGCGGCTATCGCAATATCCGCGGCCGGCTGGCGGAGGGAAGTCGGACGGCGGTGGGCGGGGCTATTCTCGCGGCGATGAACACCGCCTCTGAGTATGGCTTCGGCGCGGTTATCGCCGCCCTGCCGGGTTTCCTGGTGCTGTCAAAAGCCCTCGCGGCCATTCCCAATCCGCTGTTAAACGAGGCGATCAGCGTCACGGTGCTGGCCGGGATCACCGGCTCGGCCTCCGGGGGGATGAACATCGCCCTGGCGGCGATGTCCGAGACCTTTGTCGCCGCCGCCCACGCCGCCAATATTCCGCTCGAGGTCCTGCACCGTGTCGCCGCCATGGCCAGCGGCGGCATGGACACCCTGCCGCACAACGGGGCGGTGATCACCCTGCTGGCGATCACCGGCCTGAGCCATCGCCAGGCCTACGGCGGCATTTTCGCCATCACGGTGATCAAAAGCCTCGCGGTACTGTTTGTCATTGCCACGTTCTATGTGACCGGCATTGTCTGATACCAGATTGAAGGAGTAATAAAATGAACTTACACGGTAAAACGGCGCTGGTCACCGGCTCCACCAGCGGCATCGGTTTAGGGATCGCCAAAGTGCTGGCGCAGGCAGGCGCCCAGCTGGTGCTCAATGGCTTCGGCGACAGCAGCCACGCCCGGGCTGAAGTCGCCGCGCTGGGCAAGATCCCCGGCTATCACGACGCCGACCTGCGCGACGTCGGGCAAATCGAGGCGATGATGCACTATGCCGAAAGCACCTTCGGCGGCGTCGATATCGTGATCAATAACGCCGGCATCCAGCACGTGGCCCCGGTGGAGCAGTTCCCGGTGGACAAATGGAACGATATTCTCGCCATCAATCTCTCCAGCGTCTTCCACACCACCCGCCTGGCGCTGCCGGGTATGCGCCAGCGCAACTGGGGGCGCATCATCAATATTGCCTCAGTGCATGGCCTGGTGGCGTCGAAAGAGAAATCGGCCTACGTCGCCGCCAAGCACGCGGTGGTCGGGCTGACCAAAACCGTGGCCCTGGAAACCGCGCGTAGCGGCATCACCTGCAACGCCATCTGCCCTGGCTGGGTGCTAACCCCGCTGGTGCAGCAGCAGATCGATAAGCGCATCGCCGAGGGGGTCGACCCGGAGCAGGCCAGCGCCCAGCTGCTGGCGGAAAAACAGCCCTCCGGGGAGTTTGTCACCCCGCAGCAGCTGGGCGAAATGGCGCTGTTTCTGTGCAGCGATGCCGCCGCCCAGGTGCGCGGCGCCGCATGGAACATGGATGGCGGCTGGGTGGCGCAGTAAGACGCTGGCGCCGCGAAGATCAGAACATCGCCAGAAAGCGTTTCACCGTACGCGAGCGCTCGAAGCGCCGCCAGGCGATGGCGATATCGGTCTTCAGCGGCGCCCCGCTAAGCGGGTGATAGCTGACGTTCGGCTGCTGGATGCAGGTCATCGACTGCGGAACCAGCGCGAAGCCGAAGCCAGCATTGACCATGCTCAGCGACGACGAAATTTGCGACGACTGCCAGGCGCGCTCCATATCGATCCCGGCGCGCAGGCAACTGTTATACACCAGCTCATACAGCCCGGGGGCCACCTCCCGCGGGAAGAGGATCGGCGCCACGTCGCGCAGCTGCTCCAGGGCCAGGGTCGGCTGCGTCGCCAGCGGGTTATCGCGCGGCAGCGCGATAACCATCGGCTCCTCATCGATAATCCGCAGATTAAAGGCTTTACTGCTCTCGCACGGCAGGCGGACGAAGGCGATATCCAGCTCGGCCTCGCTCAGGGCGGTCATCAGATTGGCCATATTGTCTTCCATCTGGTGCAGGGTCACCCCGGGGTGGTCGAGCTGAAAACGGTGCAGCAGCGTGAAGATTTGCGGATGGAAAGCATCAGAACTGGTAATGCCTAGCGACAGGCTGCCGTTCATCCCGCGCGCAATGCCCTTGGCCTTCTCCAGCGCCGCATCGCTCATGGCGAGGATCTGGCGGGCATCCTCATAGAAAGACTCTCCCGCTTCCGTCAGCTCCACCCCGCGGGTTAAACGCCGGAACAGCGGGGTCCCCACTTCGCGCTCAAGCCGCTGAATTTGCTGACTTAACGGAGGCTGTGAAATACCCAGCTCCTTGGCGGCCTGGGTGAAGTGCCGCGTCCTGGCGACGGCGACAAAATAGCGAAGATAACGAAGTTCCATATCGAAAACGTCTCAAACCAGCATGGTTTCTATATTGGAACTGTGAGCTGAATCGGGTCAACATTTATTTAACCTTTCTTATATTTGTTGAACGAGGAAGTGGTATATGAATCATTCTGCTGAATGCACCTGCGAAGAGAGTCTATGCGAAACCCTACGGGCGTTTTCCGCGCAGCATCCCGAGAGCGTGCTCTATCAGACATCGCTCATGAGCGCCCTGCTGAGCGGGGTTTACGAAGGCAGCACCACCATCGCGGACCTGCTGAAACACGGCGATTTCGGCCTCGGCACCTTTAATGAGCTGGACGGGGAGCTGATCGCCTTCAGCAGTCAGGTCTATCAGCTGCGCGCCGACGGCAGCGCGCGCAAAGCCCAGCCGGAGCAGAAAACGCCGTTCGCGGTGATGACCTGGTTCCAGCCGCAGTACCGGAAAACCTTTGACCATCCGGTGAGCCGCCAGCAGCTGCACGCGGTGATCGACCAGCAAATCCCCTCTGACAACCTGTTCTGCGCCCTGCGCATCGACGGCCATTTCCGCCATGCCCATACCCGCACCGTGCCGCGCCAGACGCCGCCGTACCGGGCGATGACCGACGTCCTCGACGATCAGCCGGTGTTCCGCTTTAACCAGCGCGAAGGGGTGCTGGTCGGCTTCCGGACCCCGCAGCATATGCAGGGGATCAACGTCGCCGGGTATCACGAGCACTTTATTACCGATGACCGCAAAGGCGGCGGTCACCTGCTGGATTACCAGCTCGACCACGGGGTGCTGACCTTCGGCGAAATTCACAAGCTGATGATCGACCTGCCCGCCGACAGCGCGTTCCTGCAGGCTAATCTGCATCCCGATAATCTCGATGCCGCCATCCGTTCCGTAGAAAGTTAAGGGGGTCACATGGACAAACAGTATCCGGTACGCCAGTGGGCGCACGGCGCCGATCTCGTCGTCAGTCAGCTGGAAGCTCAGGGAGTACGCCAGGTGTTCGGCATCCCCGGCGCCAAAATCGACAAGGTCTTTGATTCACTGCTGGATTCCTCCATTCGCATTATTCCGGTACGCCACGAAGCCAACGCCGCATTTATGGCCGCCGCCGTCGGACGCATTACCGGCAAAGCGGGCGTGGCGCTGGTCACCTCCGGTCCGGGCTGTTCCAACCTGATCACCGGCATGGCCACCGCGAACAGCGAAGGCGACCCGGTGGTGGCCCTGGGCGGCGCGGTAAAACGCGCCGATAAAGCGAAGCAGGTCCACCAGAGTATGGATACGGTGGCGATGTTCAGCCCGGTCACCAAATACGCCGTCGAGGTGACGGCGCCGGATGCGCTGGCGGAAGTGGTCTCCAACGCCTTCCGCGCCGCCGAGCAGGGCCGGCCGGGCAGCGCGTTCGTTAGCCTGCCGCAGGATGTGGTCGATGGCCCGGTCAGCGGCAAAGTGCTGCCGGCCAGCGGGGCCCCGCAGATGGGCGCCGCGCCGGATGATGCCATCGACCAGGTGGCGAAGCTTATCGCCCAGGCGAAGAACCCGATCTTCCTGCTCGGCCTGATGGCCAGCCAGCCGGAAAACAGCAAGGCGCTGCGCCGTTTGCTGGAGACCAGCCATATTCCAGTCACCAGCACCTATCAGGCCGCCGGAGCGGTGAATCAGGATAACTTCTCTCGCTTCGCCGGCCGGGTTGGGCTGTTTAACAACCAGGCCGGGGACCGTCTGCTGCAGCTCGCCGACCTGGTGATCTGCATCGGCTACAGCCCGGTGGAATACGAACCGGCGATGTGGAACAGCGGCAACGCGACGCTGGTGCACATCGACGTGCTGCCCGCCTATGAAGAGCGCAACTACACCCCGGATGTCGAGCTGGTGGGCGATATCGCCGGCACTCTCAACAAGCTGGCGCAAAATATCGATCATCGGCTGGTGCTCTCCCCGCAGGCGGCGGAGATCCTCCGCGACCGCCAGCACCAGCGCGAGCTGCTGGACCGCCGCGGCGCGCAGCTCAACCAGTTTGCCCTGCATCCCCTGCGCATCGTTCGCGCCATGCAGGATATCGTCAACAGCGACGTCACGTTGACCGTGGACATGGGCAGCTTCCATATCTGGATTGCCCGCTACCTGTACAGCTTCCGCGCCCGTCAGGTGATGATCTCCAACGGCCAGCAGACCATGGGCGTCGCCCTGCCCTGGGCTATCGGCGCCTGGCTGGTCAATCCTGAGCGCAAAGTGGTCTCCGTCTCCGGCGACGGCGGCTTCCTGCAGTCGAGCATGGAGCTGGAGACCGCCGTCCGCCTGAAAGCCAACGTGCTGCATCTTATCTGGGTCGATAACGGCTACAACATGGTCGCTATCCAGGAAGAGAAAAAATATCAGCGCCTGTCCGGCGTCGAGTTTGGGCCGATGGATTTTAAAGCCTATGCCGAATCCTTCGGCGCGAAAGGGTTTGCCGTGGAAAGCGCCGAGGCGCTGGAGCCGACCCTGCGCGCGGCGATGGACGTCGACGGCCCGGCGGTAGTGGCCATCCCGGTGGATTATCGCGATAACCCGCTGCTGATGGGCCAGCTGCATCTGAGTCAGATTCTGTAAGTCATCACAATAAGGAAAGAAAAATGAAAAAAGTCGCACTTGTTACCGGCGCCGGCCAGGGGATTGGTAAAGCTATCGCCCTTCGTCTGGTGAAGGATGGATTTGCCGTGGCCATTGCCGATTATAACGACGCCACCGCCAAAGCGGTCGCCTCCGAAATCAACCAGGCCGGCGGCCGCGCCATGGCGGTGAAAGTGGATGTTTCTGACCGCGACCAGGTATTTGCCGCCGTCGAACAGGCGCGCAAAACGCTGGGCGGCTTCGACGTCATCGTCAACAACGCCGGCGTGGCGCCGTCCACGCCGATCGAGTCCATTACCCCGGAGATTGTCGACAAAGTCTACAACATCAACGTCAAAGGGGTGATCTGGGGCATCCAGGCGGCGGTCGAGGCCTTTAAGAAAGAGGGTCACGGCGGGAAAATCATCAACGCCTGTTCCCAGGCCGGCCACGTCGGTAACCCGGAGCTGGCGGTGTATAGCTCGAGTAAATTCGCCGTACGCGGCTTAACCCAGACCGCCGCTCGCGACCTCGCGCCGCTGGGCATCACGGTCAACGGCTACTGCCCGGGGATTGTCAAAACGCCAATGTGGGCCGAAATTGACCGCCAGGTGTCCGAAGCCGCCGGTAAACCGCTGGGCTACGGTACCGCCGAGTTCGCCAAACGCATCACTCTCGGTCGTCTGTCCGAGCCGGAAGATGTCGCCGCCTGCGTCTCCTATCTTGCCAGCCCGGATTCTGATTACATGACCGGTCAGTCGTTGCTGATCGACGGCGGGATGGTATTTAACTAATAAAAAATAAGCTCTGACATGGCTTGCCCCTGCTTTCGCGCAGGGGCTTTTTTTGGTTTGGGTGTGAGCTTCGTGCAAAACACAGCAACGATATTTGAAAGTCTCTGGCGTTGTCACTTACGCTTCGGCACAACGTGGCAATCTGGCTGGGATGAAAGTATGCTTTGAGCGAAGAGCTACCTGTCACTGTGTGCGATTGAATATTTTATCACACGAGCATAACAACCCTATTGAGAAATCTGGATCTAACATCTATATATCAGCAATATACTCCACTTTATAAACCGTAGATCAGGAGATTACTTTGCAACCAGATCGCTCAAGACTTTATCTTCGCCGCGTAAACGCATCAGATATAGATGATCTCTTCAGGATTTATGGCGACCCTGCAACAAATACGTTCAATCCAGCAGGCCCGTATCCCGATATTAGTCACGCACGTAATGTAATGGCCCGCTGGCTTAACCACTGGGAGAATTATAGGTTCGGAAACTGGGCTATCTCACTGAAAGAGAATCCCGATAGAATTATCGGTTTTGGAGGGCTTAGCATTATCAGTTATGACGATACACCGATAATGAACCTGGGGTATCGTTTCTCTACAGAATCATGGGGGAAAGGTCTGGCGACAGAGTTCGCTAAATATGCGGTCGGGTACGGGTTTGATGTTTTAAAACTGGCTGAGATTTCTGCGGTAGTAAGACCAAACCATCTGGCATCCCAAAAGATCCTGACGAAAGCAGGTCTCCGGTTTTCACGAAATATTCATGACGTGAAAAATGAGCCCGCAAGCATGCTTTTTACTGTGACTCTGGATGAGTGGAACAACGCGCTAAGTAGGGGAACTACCCCACCCATTGATCATTAGAGTTCATGCGTAACGCCCGCTGCTGACGCGGATCGGACGAGCGACTGAGTTGTAGGTCCGCTATGAGCGAAGAAAGGACGTTTGCAGTCGCTCTCATTCTGATGACAGCGGCACCCATGTCTGTCTAAGATTATCGTCAAGGGTTGTTCTGTTATCATAACGAGCACATACTTTAGCTATACAAACGGATAAAATTAAATAAGGGACTTAAGAGGATGAACATGAGAGTGATTATTATTCTATTGTTATCCATTGCTCTTTCTGGCTGTGATTTTTTTAAAACGGATTTTACTGTGGAGGAAGCTGGTAAGCGAGCCACCTTAGGTGAGTTACAAATAAAAGTGGGAGATCTGCGCAATGGTGACATCGATATAATTGACGGTTCCAATGTCTATGTTACATATACAAATAAATATGGAACTCAAATTATGAAGAAAATTTTTATAACTATGAAAGATGGTATTAAACCCAATGATATTATGCACATACCAATTCCGGATTTTGGTTATACACTAGGTGATATACATATCTGTTTTTATTACAAGGAGGGGGTTAATGAGAGGATGATATATGAAGTTTTTCTACCAATATATGAATATAACGAATTCCGAATGAGCGCAACAAAGGGTTTCAAATTTTATAGAAATAACAATGAAATGTTATATAAACAGCCGTTTGAATTCTATGTAAAACCAAACCTTAAGCTTGATGGTCTACATGGATTCATTAACAAAGATTTCCCTATTGGATCAGGTTTGTCCTCTGTATAAATGTTCAACGAAACTAAAACCATGGAAATGGATTTTTGTGGAGGCACAAAAAACGCTGTATGAATCGCCATGGCTTAGGCAGCCATTTTTCGATATGCAGATAATCTCCTCCTTCCACTTTGGACACACAGCAGACATGAAATTCTGGAATAGCATTCGTACACTTACAACATCGAGAAGCTTTTGAAAGCCGCGTCAGCGGCATGACAGCGCCAGCAGAGAAAAACCCGGATGGCGGCGCATGGCGCCTTATCCGGGCTACGCTCTGGTGCCGTATTTTTGCCGGGTGGCAGCTACGCCTTACCCGGCCCGGTGATTTGGCACTCAATTCGCGCCCTTCGTAGGCCCGCGCAAGCGTAGCGCCGCCGGGCAAGGGCAGCGGGTGCGGAGCCGGTTTTGTGCCGGGTGGCGGCTGCGACTTACCCGGCCTACGGTCCGTGCGCCTTGTCGTTAATTTATTCACCATTGTTGCTGAAACTGCCGGTGTTGCGGCCTCAACATCGCTGAGACGTTCCCGGAAGGCCGGGGCAGCCCGCATGGATGCGGGCTGAGGGCCGTGTTTTGCACGGACGCTGCCTCGGCCCGACCCGAAGCCTGCAGGGATAAGTCGAAGGGACCGCGTAGCGGCGATTTTGCTGGCCGGAGCCCGGGGGTACAGGGGGCGGCGGCGACTGGCCGCCCCCTGTGCGCTCCCTGCGCCATGCCAGGCATAACGCAGAAGATTAACCGGGAGCGCAAAATACGCTGAAGCCACAGATAACATAAAAGACTTCCCGGCAGTGCTTTCCCTCACCCAGGCCTTCTTCCGGAGGGAGAGAGAACCGTACGGCATTCGTTGCCGTTCCATGACGCTCCCTGCGCCACGGAGAACCAGGTACAGCACCACGAAGCGGGAGCACAGAGTACGCTGAAGTCACGCGTGAGAAACGCATTCCCGGGCTGAGAACCAGGAAAACCGATAACCGTCTCCGGCAAGAAATCAGGCTCCGAGCCCAACATGTTGCCGGGTGGCGCTTCGCTTACCCGGCCTACAAAGGCTACCCGCGATTTGGCGCTCTATTCGCGCCCTTCGTAGGCCCGCGCAAGCGTAGCGCCGCCGGGCAGTTATTGCGCCTGCTGCTGCGCCTGCGCCAGCTGGCGGACGATCGCCTCGCGCCGCGCATCCCCTTCCGGTAGCCGGGCCAGCAACGCCTGCAGGGCCGCCACGGCCTCGGGGTAATCTTCATTGCGCACCGCGCTCAGGGCCAGCATCTCAAGCACCGGCAGGCTGTTCGGCTGCCGCTGATGCAGGTCACGCAGCAGCAGCTCGCCCATCCGAACCTGACCGCTATCCCCCGCCCGCACCAGCGCGCTGGCGTAATCGAAAGCCGCCGCCGGGTCATCCCCCGACAGAGCATGCGCCCGGCCAAAGGCGCCGATCGCCGTCTCGCCATCGTTTAACAACAGGCCCAGCCGCCCAAGCAGCTGCCAGCCGGCGAGGTCGTTCGGGGTATCCTGCAGGTGGCTGCGCAGGCCAAGCCGCAGCTCCGCCAGCTCATCCATTCGCAGCGGCGCCGCCGTCGGGTCCTTAACCTGCTGCAACAGCGCAGGAAAATGTCGTTCAGCCTGCTGCCAGAGCAGCACCTGACCAATATCGCTGGTTTTCAGATACAGGCCCAGACTCAGGACCACCAGCAGCAGCGCGCCCGGAAGCAGCGCCCAGCGGCGTAGCGGCCGTTCGCCAGGCTGTGCCTGGGGCGGAATATCCGTCAGCAGGGTGCGCTGCAGTTCGACGACCAGCGCCGGGTTGTCCTCGCCGCGCTCCTGCGCCAGCTCCTGCAGGCGCGACTGGTACAGGGCGCGGTTGAGGGCATCGCGGTCTACCGCCCCTTTGCCCGACCACGGGAAGTACAGCAGCCCCAGCGCGCCAGCCAGCAACAGCCCGGCGATAACTACCAACAGGCTCATCGTTCTTTTCCTTCTTGCAATAATGCCGCCAGCCGCTGGCGCTCTTCGGCGCTGAGCGCCGCGTCAGGAATGTCGCGACGGCGGGCGCGGGCGATAATCACTCCCGCGCCCGCCAGCACGAACAACCCCGGCCCCAGCCACAGCAGCACCGTGCCCGCGGTCAGCGGCGGCTCGTAGCTGACAAAATGACCATAGCGGGCCACCATATAGTCAACGATCTGCCCTTTCGTTTTCCCCTGCTGCATCAGCTCGTACACCTTCTGCCGCATATCAGCGGCAATCATCGCGTTTGAGTCGGCGATGTTGTTGTTCTGGCATTTAGGGCAGCGCAGTTGGGAGGTGATCTCGCGGAAGGCCTGCTCCTGGGCCTCATCCTTAAACTGCCAGGTATCGATGGCGGCCCACGTCTGGCCGGTCAGCATCAGGGCCAGCAGGATGACTATTACACGTCTCATCAGCCCGCCCTCCGGTTGTATTGATCCCACAGCGGCTGGAGCTCCTCGCGCCACACCCGTTCGTTCAGGTCGCCGGCGTGCCGCCAGCGGATAATGCCCTGACCGTCGATGAGAAACGTCTCCGGCGCGCCATAGACCCCGAGATCCAGGCCAAGCATGCCGTTGCCGTCGTAGAGGCTCAGCCTGTAGGGATTACCCAGGCGCTGCAGCCAGCTCATCGCCTTCTGGCGATCGTCTTTGTAGTTCATCCCCACCACCCGCACGCCCTGCTGCGCCAGGCCGTTGAGAAACTGATGCTCGGCGCGACAGGTTGGACACCAGGTGGCCCAGACGTTGAGCAGCAGCGGCTTGCCGTCAATCAGCGTCCGTCGGTCCAGCGTCTGACCGGGGGTATTCAGCCCTTCAAGGCGAAATTCCGGCAGCGGTTTGCCAATCAGCGCCGACTCGAGGGTCGTCGGGTCATCGCCCTCGGCGTTGCGCATCAGTTGCCAGAACAGCGCGGCGGCCAGCGCCAGAAACAGCACCAGCGGGATAAACAGTAGCTTCCGGTTCACGAGGCCTCCTGCAGCTTCTTACGCATCCGGTAGCGCGGATCGAGCATGCAGCACAGACCGCCGAGGGCCATCAGCACCCCGCCGTACCAGATCCAGCGAACGAACGGTTTATAGTACAGACGCACCGCCCAGCTGCCGTCGCTCAGCTCTTCCCCCAGCGCGGCGTACAGATCGCGGGTCAGCCCGCCGCTGATCGCCGCCTCGGTCATCATCATCCGGCTGGCGGTGTAAAAGCGCTTCTCGGCATACAGCGTCGCTTCCGGGCGGCCGTTGCGGGTCACGGCAATAATGCCTTCGCCGCCGGTCCAGTTGGGGCCGACGATATTGCGCACACCGTTAAACACAAAGTGATAGCGGTGGATATCGATGCTGTCGCCGGGGCGCATCCGTACATCGCGCTCCACGCTGTAGTTCTGGCTGAAGGTGATGCCGATAACGGTCACCGCCACGCCGACGTGGCCGAGCACCATCCCCCACTGGCTGCGGGTCAGAGTGCGCAGGCCGCGCCAGAAGCCGTGGCGATGGGTGGCCCGTTCGTGAACCTCCATCAGGGCGAAGATCAGCACCCACAGGGCCATCATCAGGCCTATGACCGCCATGGCGGTGATACGGTCCTGCAGCAGCCACGGCAGCGCCAGAGAAAGTGACAACGTCACCAGCAGAGCGATAATCAGGCGCTTAATCTGCCTGGCGACGTCATCGCGCCGCCAGCGGATCAGCGGTCCCAGCCCCAGCAGCAGCGCAAACGGCGCCATCAGGGCGGTGAACATGGTGTTAAAGAACGGCTCGCCGATGGAGATGCTGCCGAGGCCCAGCTCTTTATGCACCAGCGGCAGCAGCGTTCCGAGGAGCACCACCAGCATCGCGGCCATTAGCAAAATATTGTTGCCAAGCAGGAACGACTCGCGCGACCAAAGCGTATGTTCCACCCGCGCCCGCACCCGGCCGCCCTTCAGGGCGTACAGCAGCAGCGATCCGCCGATGGCGACAATCAGCAGTACCAGAATAAACAGCCCGCGCGACGGATCCGAGGCGAAGGCATGCACCGAAACCAGCACCCCGGAGCGCACCAGGAAGGTGCCCAGCAGGCACAGGGAGAAGGCGGCGATGGCCAGCAGCACCGTCCAGGCGCGGAAGCTGCCCCGCTTTTCGGTCACCGCCAGGGAGTGCAGCAGCGCGGTTCCCACCAGCCACGGCATAAACGAGGCGTTTTCCACCGGGTCCCAGAACCACCAGCCGCCCCAGCCCAGTTCGTAGTATGCCCACGCCGAGCCCAGCACGATGCCGAGGGTGAGGAACATCCATGCCGCCTGGGTCCAGGGACGCGACCAGCGCGCCCAGGCAGTATCCAGCCGGCCCGCCAGCAGCGAGGCGATGGCGAAGGCGAAAGCCACCGAGAAGCCGACGTAACCCATATAGAGGATCGGCGGATGGAAAATCATGCCGATATCCTGCAGTAGCGGATTGAGGTCGCGACCATCAATGGGGTACTGCGGCAGGCCGCGGCTGAACGGATTGGAGGTGAAGAGGATAAACAGCAGGAAACCAAAGGCGATCATACCCATCACCGCCAGCACCCGGGCGACGGCGTCGAGCGGCATCCGGCGGCTGAAGATGGCGACGGCGAAGGTCCAGACGCTGAGCAGCAGAACCCACAGCAGCAGCGAGCCCTCGTGCGCCCCCCAGGCCGCCGCTACCCGATACCACACCGGCAGCGCGCTGTTGGAGTTTTCCGCCACATAGCGGACGGTAAAGTCATTGACCACAAAGGCGTGCACCAGCAGCAGGAAGGCGCCGCCGATACAGGCGAATAGCCCCCAGGCCAGCGGCCGTGCCAGGGCCATCAGCCGCCGATCCTGCCGCGCCGCGCCCCACAGGGGATAGACGCTCAGGAGCAGCGCCAGCCCCGCCGCCAGACACAATAAAAAGTTGCCCAGTTCCGGCATCATGGCTGCGCCCCCGTTTTCTCCGGCGTCATGGCGTTTTTCACCTCCGGCGGCGTGTAATTTTCATCATGTTTGGCCAGCACCTGCTGGGCGGTAATATGCCGCTCGCCGTCCAGTACGCCCTGGGCCACCACGCCCTGCCCTTCACGAAACAGGTCCGGCAGAATGCCCTTATAGCTGACGTCCACCACCCCGCGGGCGTCATACAGCTTAAAGCGCACGTCGAGGGTTTGCGGGTCGCGCTGCAGGGAGCCCGGCTGAACGTAGCCTCCCACCCGCAGCCGCTGACCGGTATGGGGCAGCGCCCGGGTTTCCGTTTTGCCGTAGATAATTTCCCCCGGGGTGTAGAACAGATCGATATTGCTGCTCAGGGCGTACAGCGTCAGGCTGACGGTTAGCCCGAGGCCGGCGAGCACCGCCAGCACGATATACAGCCGGGTTTTACGACGCGCTTGCATCCGCGGCCTCCTTATCATGTTCGCGGGCGGCAGCGATCCGCCGCTCGCGCGCCTGCTGGCGTCGTACCTCATGGAACAGCGCCCGCCGCGCCCACAGGGTATGCACCGTCAGCAGGCCAAAAGCGGCGACGGTCACGGCCACCGCCAGCCAGACGTACAGGGCATAGCCGCCCATATTCAGGAAGGCGGCGAAAGACGAAAAGGCGGGGCTCATCGGGCGGCTCCTTTATTCACCAGCGCCACCACCCACGGTCGACGGCGCTCCAGTTGCAGGATCAGGTTACGCAGGCGCATCAGGGTCAGGGTGACCGACAGCGTGAGGAAGGCAAAGATGCAGATCCGCAGCGGCAGACGCATGCTTGGGTCGATGGTTTGCTGCAGGTTGGTCGAGCCCTGGTGCAGGGTGTTCCACCAGTAGACCGAGTAATGAATGATGGGCAGATTGACCACCCCGACCAGCACGAGGATCCCCGCCGCGCGCCCGGCCAGCCGCCGGTCGTCAAAGGCGTGCCACAGGGCGATGACCCCGGCATACAGAAACAGCAGCACCAGCTCTGAGGTCAGGCGGGCGTCCCAGATCCACCAGGTCCCCCACATCGGCTTGCCCCATGCCGCGCCGCTGACCAGCGCCACCAGGGTGCAGACCGCCCCCACCGGCGCCAGGGCGGCGATCGCCAGATCGGCCATTTTGATCTGCCAGACCACCCCGACGAAGGCCGCGACGGCCATCGCCAGGTACAGCCCCATCGACCACATCGCCGTCGGAACGTGAAGGTACATGATCCGGTAGCTTTCCCCCTGCTGATAGTCCGCGGGGGCGAAGCCAAAGCCCCACCCCAGGCCGATGACCAGCAACAGCGCGCTCAACGCCGCCAGCCAGGGGATCCAGCATCCGCACAGGCGGTACAGCCGCTCGGGGATCGCCAGTTGATGTAACGCTTTCCACATAGACGCTTACTCACACGGTTATGATGGCCGCGCCCGCAGGCGCAGCGAGTTATCGCACGGTCAGCCGCAGCGCAGCGGCGGTGGCGAACGGACACAGGGTGGCGCTGGCGGTTAAGAACGCCGCCAGCATCGCCAGATAGCCGCTGACCGGGAGCCCGGCGGCCGCCGCCTGGCAGGCCGCGGTGGCGAAAATCAGCAGCGGCACCGCCAGCGGCAGCACCAGCAGGCTCAGCAGGACGCCGCCGCGCTTCAGGCCGACCGTCAGGCCAACCCCCACCGCGCCGAGAAAACTGAGCGTCGGGGTGCCAAGCAGCAAGGTCAGCGCCAGCACACCGGCGTCATGCAGACTCATCCCCAGCAGCAGCGCCGCCAGCGGCGAGACGATCAGCAGCGGCAGGCCGCTCATCATCCAGTGGGCAACCACCTTCACCAGCACCACCGCCACCAGCGGCGTCGGCAGGAGCATCAGTTGCTCCAGGGAACCGTCCTGCCAGTCGTCGCGAAACAACCGATCCATCACCAGCAGCGCCGCCAGCAGCGCGGCGACCCACACCACGCCCGGCGCAATCTGCGCCAGCAGCTGCGGCGCGGCGCCTACGCCGAACGGAAACAGGGTGATGACGATCAGAAAGAACCAGAGCGGATTGAGGATCTCCGCCCCGCTGCGCCACGCCAGGCGCAGTTCCCGGGCCAACAGCGCACGCATCATTGCCCGCCTCCAGCGTCGCCGCCGAGGCGCAGGGTGCGCAACGGACAGCCCAGTGGCCGCAGCGGCTGGTGGGTGGTGAGGATGGCGCATCCCCCCTGCCGGGCGTGCTGCTCCAGGCGACGGGTCAGGGTTTCCATCGCCGTGGCGTCGAGGGCGGTGAACGGCTCATCGAGGATCCACAGCGGCGCGTCGGTTAACCACAGGCGGGTGAGCGCCACCCGACGCTGCTGCCCGGCGGAGAGCTGGCTCAAGGGGAGATCTTCATAGCCCGCCAGGCCGACGGCAGCGAGGGCGCTTTCCCGCTGCTGAAGGCGGCTGGCCGGAAAGAAGAAACGCAGGTTTTCATCGGCGGTCAGCGCCGCGTTAACGCCGGGTTTATGGCCCAGCCACAGCAGCTGACGGTGAAATGACTCCCGGACCTTCGCCAGCGGCTGGCCCTGCCAGCTCACCACCCCGCTTTCCGGGCGCGCCAGGCCGCAGAGGATCCGCAGCAGCGAGGTTTTCCCCGCGCCGTTATCACCGGCGATCTGCAGCAGCTCGCCGGCAGCGAGGGACAGCGTCAGCGCCGCAAACAGCGGTCGATCGTCAACGATGCAGGTCAGTCGCTCTGCATGCAGCATGAAGGCAAACTCCTTGATTCAGACAGTATTTTACGTCGTCGCTAAGTATGGGTTGCGCCGCGCGGGCGACGCAACCCTGACGCTTACTGTCCGGCCCCCGGCAGCTTCGAGATATCGGCGTTGCCTAACGCCTTCTCATCATGCGCCGCAGTCTCCTTACGCACCTTCGCCACATCGCTGGCGCTGACCGCCGGCGCGTTGTTGCCCCAGCTGGTGCGGATGAAATTGACCACATCCGCCACCTGCTGGTCGTCCAGGCGCCAGCCGAACGACGGCATGGTCAGGTTGGAGACCGCATCTTTCACCGCCGGCGTGGTGCTCCCGGTCAGAACGATGTGGATAAGCGAAGTGGCATCTTCCGTCTGTACCACCGGGTTGCCCTTCAGCGACGGGAAGGCGCGCTTATAGCCTACGCCGTCGGTGCGGTGGCAGGCGGCGCAGTTATCGACGTACAGTGCGGCGCCGGTTTTACTGTCGTTACCCTTCCACAGATCTTTCGCCACGCTGTCTTCCACCGGGGCTGGGGTCTGTTTGCCGCCGCGCGGCGGGAGCGACTTCAGGTAGCGGGCGATGGCGGTGATGTCGTCATCAGAGAGATACTGCAGACTATGCTCCACCACATCGCTCATGCCGCCGAAGACCACGGATTTATCGTTGCGTCCGGTTTTGAGGAACTCGGCCAGCTCGGCTTCGCTCCAGGTCCCCAGACCGTCGCGGTTTTCGCCGCGCAGGCTGGAGGCGACCCAGCCGTCAATCGGCGCATTGCTGCCCGCCAGGTAATCATCGCCTTCGCTTTCGCTGAGCGCTTTTTCCTGCATCGTCAGGCTACGCGGGGTATGACAGGCGCCGCAGTGGCCCAGGCCTTCCACCAGATAGCGGCCGCGCTCGAGCACCGGGTCAACCTGCGGGTTGGCGACAAAGTCGCTCGGCGTCGGGGCGAAGATACCGCGCCAGAACGCCAGCGGCCAGCGCATCGACAGCGGCCATGGGATGTCGGTGTCCTTGTTGGCGACATTCACCGGCTCAACGCCGTGCATAAAGTAGGCGTACATGGCGCGCATGTCCGCTTCGCTGATCCGCGCGAACGAGGGATACGGCATCGCCGGATAGAGCGTGGAACCGTCTTTCCGCACGCCCTTGCGCACCGCGTCGTCGAACTCTTCGAAGGTGTACCCGCCGATGCCGTGTTCTTTATCCGGCGTGATATTGGTGGAGTAGATGGTGCCGATCGGCGTCTCCATCGGCAAACCGCCGGCGAAAGGTTTCCCTGCTTTGCCGTTGGTGTGGCAGGCGACACAGTCCCCCGCCCGCGCCAGATACTCCCCCTGCTTAATCAGATTGCTGTCCGCAGGCGCCTCTTCGGCAAAAGCCGCGCAGCTCAATGCCCCAAGCACCAGGGCCGATAACCATTGCATTTTCATCATCTGCCTTCCTTTATGCCTGCACCAGGGGACCCGGATTTTTCAGATACTGCTCACGGATCGCCTTCGCTGACCAGTAGGCCAGCGCGGCCACCGTGCCGGTTGGGTTGTAGCCCAGCCCCTGCGGGAACGCGGAGGCGCCGATGACGAAGACGTTATGCACGTCCCAGCTTTGCAGATAACGGTTAACGGCGCTGGTTTTCGGATCTTCCCCCATCACCGCCCCACCGTTCATATGGGTGGTCTGGTAGGTGGTGGTATCAAAGTGGCTGTTGGCGTTTTTTGGGCTGCCGAGGATATATTTCGGCTTCATCGCTTTGGCGATCGGCGCCATCTTATCGAACATAAACTGCGCCATCTTGATGTCGTTTTCCTGCCAGTCGAAGGTCATGCGCAGCAGCGGCTGGCCAAAGACGTTTTTGTAGTTCGGATCAAGATCGAGGTAGTTCTGCCGATAGGACTGGTGCGCGCCGTGGGCATCCATCGACAGGTGATGGGTGTAGGTATCGGCCACCGCCGCTTTCCACTTGCTGCCCCACGCCGGGGTGCCCGGCGGTACCGGGAAACCGGAGATGGGCTTGGTCCCGGCCTGGTTGACCCAGAACGGCGAACCGCCGACAAAGCCCGCCGCACCGTGGTCGAAGTTGTCGGCGTTGAAGTCGTCGACGCCGACGCCGTTGCCGCCCGCGCCGATAAACGGGTTGGTATAGGTGTCTTTGTCGAAAATGGCCTTGATGGTGGTCATGTTCTGGTAGGCGAAGTTACGCCCTACCACCCCTTCGCCGGTCTCCGGATTGTACGGTTTGCCGATCCCGGAGAGCAGCATCAGGTGCACGTTGTGGAACTGGAAGGCGCCGATAATCACCAGGTCCGCCGGCTGTTCCATTTCGCGCCCCTGGCCGTCGACGTAGGTCACGCCGGTGGCGCGGGATTTGTCGTCGGTCAGGTTGACCTTCAGCACGTTGGCGTTGGTCCGCAGCTCAAAGCGTTTTTCCTGACGCAGCGCCGGCAGAATGTTCACGTTCGGCGAGGCTTTAGAGTACATGTAGCAGGCGTAGCCGCTGCAGAAACCGCAGAAGTTGCACGGGCCCATCTGCGCGCCGTAGGGGTTGGTATAGGAGTCGGAGGTGTTGGCCGACGGCAGGTTATAGGGGTGATACCCCACTTCCAGCGCCGCTTTTTCAAACAGTTGCGCCGACCAGGTGTTTTTCTGCGCCGGCAGCGGGAAGTCGTCCGAGCGGTCCGGGGCGAAGGCGTTGCCGCCGCGGCCTTTGCCGACGACCTTGCCTTTGATCGACCAGGCGGTCCCGGAGGTACCGAATACTTTTTCCGCTTTATCGAAGAACGGTTCCAGCTCGTCGTAGGTGACGCCGAAATCCTGGATGATCATATCCTGGGGGATGAAGTTTTTGCCGTAGCGTTCTTCATAGTGGCTGCGCATCCGCAGCTCAATGGGATCGACGCGGAAATGGACGCCGGACCAGTGCAGCCCGGCGCCGCCCACGCCGGTACCCGGCAGGAAGGCCGCCAGCTGGCGATAGGGCACCGCCTGCTGGCTGGTGTTATGCCGGATGGTGACGGTGCTTTTCGACAGATCCTGGAACAGCTTGCGGCGGATGTTGTAGGTCAGCTCATCAATCACCTGCGGATAGGCGCCGTCCGGCCAGGTGTCGCGCATCGGGCCGCGCTCCAGCGCGACGACGTTGAGCCCCGCTTCGGTCAGCTCTTTGGCCATGATCGCCCCAACCCAGCCGAAGCCGACGATCGCGACATCGGTTTTTTTCAATACGGTGGCCATGATTACGCCCTCTCCCCATTAATTGATACCGGCGGGAAGGGGTAGCGTTCGCCCCGTTCAACCCAGTCCATAAAGTCGGCGCGCGCGCCGGGAAAATTAATCAGCGTCCAGCCGACCATGCCTTTATTGCCGCCATGGATCGGGTCGCTGAAGAACCCTTCGCGGGTGTTTTGCAGCAGATAGGTGAAGAACAGCGAGGCCGGCAGCTGTTTGAACTCGGCTTTACCCGATTCCCACAGGCCGAGCGCCTCGTCCTGCTGCTCGCTGCTCAGTTCAGCGAAGGTTTTATGATATTTGTCCTGACACCACGCCTCGGCGTCGGCGATCCCGAGGTTATAGATCTGTTTGGGCACCAGCGGCAGCTGATAACCCATCTCTTTCGGCACGTCGGGATTGAAGGGCCCCTGCATATACCAGATGGAGCCGGTGGCGTAAGGGGTATTGAGCTGGCGGTCGATAAACTCCGGCACGCCGGCCTCTTTGGCGCCGGGACCGAGTTCATCCGCCGGGATTAAGCGAGCGACGGCGGCGTTGATAAACGCCCACTCACGATCGTTGAAGAACTGCGGCTTCCAGTCGCTGGCCGCCGCGGTGTTCCCGGAGGCTGGCTCTGAAGTGGGGGCCGCCTGCGCGGTCGCGCTGGTGGCCACGCCAATAGCCCCTGCTCCCGCGCCGCCGATCACCACCGTCGGGATCAGCGCCATCGATTTCACCAGGAAATCACGCCTGGAATTGTTGGTTTTCTCGCTCGACATCATCAAATTCCTGTCATTGAAAATTACTGTTTTTGTCGCTGACAAAACCAGTGAATGTCGTGCTGGAACCGATACCATTGCGCTTTTAAACCGCTTAGCGTCTGGCCCGGCCCGGCAAGTCGGATAAAACATCGCCAGAGGCGATATCATTTATAGGGTTATCGTTTGGATAGTAGACGATTCTCAACGCAACGCGGGAAATCGGAGAGAAATTCACCGGTCTGTCATCGTGAGAAGAGTGCTGCCATAACCTTGAGGCGGTAAACCAGCGGCATTCACACCGCGCTGAGCTTACCCATGCGCCAAAAAAGAGTGACTTGTATCACAAATGTTATTTTTTGTTTATGGTACATGGCAGATTAAACGTCTGTAAATACTCGTATTAGGAATAATTAAACATTTTGAGCTGTTAAAAAAGTTAATAACCGTTGTTAACTATCTTGTATCTATTGTCCGGCTAGCGCGTTCAGCTGGCGATATCCCGTCCACAGGAGAAGAGAAGATATGTTCGATCATGTGAAATTCGGCGTTAGCGACTATGCCGCCAGCAAAGCGTTCTTTTTGCAGGCCCTGGCCCCGCTTGGCGTAACGCTGGTTGGCGAAGGCGAACCGAGCTACGGCGCAGAGCTGGCCGGCAGCGGCGATGCTTCTCTATGCCTCTATCAAAGTGCGGAAAAACCGGCGCCGCTGCACATTGCCTTTCGCGCCGACAGCCGCGAGCAGGTCGATGCCTTCTGGCAGGCGGCGCTGGCCGCCGGAGGAAAGGACAACGGCGCGCCGGGGCTACGGCCAAACTACCACGCCAGTTACTACGCCGCGTTTGTGATTGCGCCAGACGGGCACAATATTGAAGCCGTGTGCCATCTGGCGGGGTAACGGGCGGCTACCGCTGCGGAAAAATCCACACATCCTCCGCCGGGAGCGTCAGATGGCAGTGTTCGGCATCGCGCAGCGCCGTTCCGTAGGCGCGCAGCGGAAAGTCGTCGCCTTCGGTACGGAACAGGTACTCCCAGCGGTCGCCGAGGTACATGCTGGTCAGCAGCGGTAGCTGGAGGCTATTATCCTGCGCGGCGCCGTCAAGTCGCAGGCGCTCGACGCGGATCACCGCCGTCGCCGGCTCGCCAACGCTAACCCCCTCGCCCGCTCGCCCCCACAGGCTCCAGCTGGCGCCTTCGATCCGCGCCCTGCCGTTCTCCAGCGCCATCACTTTGCCGTGCAGGCGGTTATTGCTGCCCATAAACTCAGCGGCGAACAGCGTCGCCGGGCTGCCGTACATCTCCTGCGGGGTCCCCTGCTGCTCAATGACGCCATTGTTCAGCAGCAGAATACGATCGGAGATGGCCATTGCTTCATTCTGATCGTGGGTGACCATCAGCGCCGAGAGGCCCAACTTAATGATCAGCTCGCGCAAAAACACCCGCGCCTCTTCGCGCAGCTTGGCGTCAAGGTTGGAGAGCGGTTCATCCAGCAGGATCACCGGCGGGTTGTAAACCAGCGCCCGGCCGATGGCCACCCGCTGCTGCTGGCCACCGGAGAGTTGGTGCGGATGGCGGTTGCCAAGGTGCCCCAGCCCCAGCTGTTCCAGCACACGCTGCACCCGCTCTTTTATCTCCCCGGCGGCCACTTTACGCAGCTTCAGCGGATAGGCCACATTGTCGAACACCGTTTTGTGCGGCCACAGGGCATAGGACTGGAACACCAGGCCGAGGTTACGCTCTTCGGCCGGGATCTCGCTGCGCGGCGTGCCGTCGTACACCGTGCGGTTGCCGATGGCGATCCGTCCGCTCGTCGGTTTTTCCAGCCCGGCCACCGCCCGCAGCAGCGTGGTTTTCCCGCTTCCCGAAGGCCCCAGCAGCGATACTACCTCCCCCCGGCCGAGCGTCATGGACACCCCCTTCAACACCGGGTTGTCGCCATAGGTGAGATGCAGATTTTCTACCGATAACTCAATCATGTAATTTCACTCCAAAGCGCAGGGCGATACCCAGGCCAATCACCACCAGCAGAATATTGATAAAGGAGAGCGCCGCGACGATATCGATGGCCCCCGCCGCCCACAGCGACACCAGCATCGAGCCGATGGTTTCGGTACCCGGCGACAGCAGATAGACGCCAGTGGAATACTCGCGCTCAAAGATCAGGAACATCAGCAGCCAGGAGCCAATCAGCCCATAGCGCGACAGCGGAACGGTCACGTGGCGGGTGATCTGCCCCCGCGAGGCGCCGGTGCTACGCGCCGCCTCCTCCAGCTCCGGGCCCACCTGCAGCAGCGTCGAGGAGATGAGCCGCAGGCCGTAGGCCATCCACACCACGGTGTAGGCCAGCCAGACGCTGAAGATGGTGTTGCGCAGGGCGCGCAGCTGCACGATAAAGTGCTCCCGCAGCCAGTCGGCCACCGGCAGCGCCGAGAGCCAGCCGTGCTTCAGCGACTGATCGAGCCACATCGGTACAAACAGGAATACCCACAGGAAGGCCAGGCCGGCCAGCAGCCCCGGTACCGCGCGCGGGACCAGCACGCTGTAGTCGAGAAAGCGGGTGACGTTGTCCGCTTTGCGGTGCATGGCGATGCCGACAAACAGATAGCAGATCACCGCCAGCGCGCCGCCGATGATGCCGATAGCCATCGAGTTGACGATCGCCCGCAGCAGGTTGGGCTGCTGCCAGATATTGTGGAACGTCGCCAGCGACAGCTCATCCCACAGCGACACGCCGACGCCCCAGTTGGAGATAAAAGCGCGCAGCGCCACGCCGAGCAGCGGTACGCCGATGGTCACCGTCAGCCAGGCCACCACCACCGCCCCGGCCACCCAGCGCCATTTGCCCAGCGGCAGCGCCCGCGCCTGGGACGCCTTGCCCTTCATGGTGACAAAGCGGTTGGCGGTGCGCATCAGCCGCCGCTGGAGCATCACCAGCGGGATGGTGATGCAGATCAGCACCACCGCCACCGCCGCCATCAGATGGTAGGAGGGGGTGCCGAGCTTGTTGGTCAGCTTATAGAGATAGGTCGCCAGCACCATGTTGCCCTCAGGGTCGCCCAGCACCAGCATCAGACCGAAAACCTCCAGACCGAGGAAGAAGAGCAGCACGCAGGCGTAAAGGATGGATGGCCGCACCATCGGCAGACTCACCGAGGTCATCACCTGCAGCGGCGTGGCGCCGACGGTGCGCGCCGCCTCTTCCACGTCGGAACCGACGCTGCGCAGCGCCGAAGAGATATAGAGATAGGCATGCGGAACGTGAGTTAAGCCGGCGATGACCACAATGCTGAACATCGAGTAGATATTCCACGGCACAAAGCCGATCAGCTGCTGCGCCCACTGGGAAAAGAAGCCTACCGGCCCGGCGGCCACCACGTAGCCAAAGCCCAGCACCATCGGCGAGACGAAGATCGGCACCAGGATCAGCGGCTCAATGATCCGCCGGCCGGGTAAATCGGTGCGCACCATCAGAAACGCCAAAATACCGCCCAGCGGAATGGCGATAATCACCAGGCCAAAGGCCAGAATAAAACCTGACCTTAATGCCAGATAAAAATCCGGGTCGGTAAAAATAAAGGCGAACGCTTCCAGACTCCACGATTTGGAGCGGGAAAAGAATGGCGCGGAGAGAAAACTCTGCACCACAATAAATAACAGCGGGACATAAATCACCAGCGCCGTGATGCACACCACCACGCCGCGCGGCAGCCCCTGCCACTTTCTGCGTAATACGTTCATGGTTCATCCCTTCGGTCAGGTGAATAAACCCGCCGGGTGTGAATAGGGGCATCGGCGATGCCCCAGGGGAGGATTATTTCGCGGCGGCGCTGCGCCATTGTTTAATAAACTGCAGACGTTTTTGCGGCTGTAAATAATCGAGCAGCGTTTCGTTGACCGGGATCGGTTTTAACGCTTTGCCCAGCAGCGCGGTCATGCCGTCGATATCATTTTTACCTGCAATATCGCGACGAATAGAGGGAATATCCGCCTGGCTGGCGAGGATCTGCTGGCCTTTTTCCGACAGGACATAATCCAGCCACAATTTCGCCGCATTGGGATGTTCGCTCTCCTGGCTAATAAACGAGACGCGGGAGAGCACCAGCACGTAATCTTTCGGATAGGCAATACCTAAAGAGGGATCGTTTTTCGCCCGCGCTTCGGCATAAGAGCCAAGAATGTTATAGCCGATCAGGTTTTCGCCGGAGGAGACGCGCTCCATCATTGTGCCGGTGGAGGACTGCACCGTCAGGCCGCCTTTGGCGATATTCGCCAGGTCGGCAAAATAGTTCGCGTCGGCCTGGCTGTCCTGTACCGCCAGCATAAAGCCGAGGCCCGATTTTTCGATATCGTAGGTGGTGACTTTGCCTTTAAATTTATCGGCCTGGCTGGCGATAAGTTTTGCCAGCGCGGTATGCGAATCCGGAACCTCATTCTGCGGGATCAGCCGTTTGTTATAGATAAACACCACCGGCTCGTAGGTAGTGCCATAGGCTTTTTGCTGCCAGACCGCCCAGTCGGGTAATTGCTTCACCTCCGGCGAGGCATATTGTTCGGCGTATTCGGTGGCTAATTTCAGCGCGGTATCCATCGATGAGCTCCACACCACATCCCCGCTGCCGCCCCCGGCGGCCTGTTCGCTGATATAGCGGTTATACAGCTCGGTACTGTTCATGTCGTTATATTCGACTTTGACGCCCGGGTATTGCGCTTCAAATCCCTTAATTAACGGCCCGGCCGCTTTGGTGTCGGTCGTGGAATAGATCACCACCTTGCCCTCTTTTACGGCGGCATCAATCGTTTTTTGATAATCCGCGGGATAGCCCGCAGGCACCTCCGCCCAGGCGGCACAGGCGAAAACGGCCGTCAGTGAAACCACTAAACCACTTATTTTCTTATACATGATACCAACCTTTAATCATCAATTAATAAACACAAATTTAACATATAGTGGTATCAGCTCCCCTTGCAACGACGGGGATGGCTTTTTTCTGGCTTTTGTGACACTGGCAGAATTTAAAAATGTGGTGTTTATGGCGTTAATTAAAACGCGATCCCGGCCCGGTTTTTTATCGTCTGTCGTATGCGCAGGCGCTGGCGCAGCGGCATGTCGCCGGGAGACGCCGCCCTTGACCTTCTGCGCCGGGCGGCGCAGCATAAAACGGCAAACATAACAAAATAACAACAGACTACAGGAGAGAATCAGTGCCTACAGGACACCGCTTTCTGGCGACGGATCTGCATCAGTTTGTCGTCTCACTGTTTACCCATCTCGGCAGTACCCCAGGGGAAGCCACCCTCGTCGCGGACCATCTGATCGCCGCCAATCTTGCCGGGCATGACTCCCACGGCGTCGGGATGATCCCCAGCTACGTCAAATCCCACGCCGGTGGTTTTCTGCAGCTCAACCGCCACGCCACGGTGACCAAAGACGCTGGCGCCGTGGTCACCCTCGACGGCAACGCCGGCTTCGGCCAGGTGGTCGCCCACGAAGCGATGCAGTTAGGCATTGAAAAGGCGAAGCAGCACGGTATGGCGGCTATCGCCCTGCGCAATGCGCATCACGTCGGACGCATCGGCTACTGGGCCGAACAGTGCGCCGCCGCCGGGCTGATCTCCATTCACTTCGTCAGCGTCATCGGCGACCCGATGGTCGCCCCGTTCCGCGGGAAGGACAGCCGCTTCGGCACCAACCCGCTGTGCGTGGTGTTTCCCCGCGCGGGCCATCCGCCGCTGCTGCTGGACTACGCCACCAGCGCCATCGCCTTTGGTAAAACCCGCGTCGCCTGGCATAAAGGCGAAGCCGTGGCCCCCGGCTGCCTGATTGACGCCGAGGGTCGACCCACTACCGACCCGGCGGTGATGCAGACCTCGCCGCTGGGCGCCCTGCTCACCTTCGCCCAGCACAAAGGCTATGCCCTGGCGACGCTGTGCGAAGTGCTCGGCGGCGCGCTCTCCGGCGGGCAAACCACCCATCAGGAGAGCCTGCAGACCAGCGTCGACGCCATCTTTAACTGCATGACCACGGTGATCCTGCGCCCGGACGCGTTCGATGCCCCGGACAGCCAGGCGCAGACGGAGGCCTTTATCGCATGGTGTAAGCAATCGCCGCACGATGCCGATGCCCCGGTGCTGGCGCCCGGCGAATGGGAGGCCGCCAACCGCGAAGCGCGGCTGGCGCAGGGGATCCCGCTGGATGCCGGCAGCTGGCAGGCAATCTGCGCCGCCGCGCGCGACGTCGGCCTGAGCGAATCGCACTTCGACCGCTGCCGCCCTCTCGCCTAGCCACGTGTTACCCCGCAGAGCGTCTGACGTCGGCGCTCTGCGTCATCGTCATTAGTGACGAGGTCATGCTCCCGTCATCAATCTCTTTTCATTTTTCAATACAGATCAATAGTTTAAATTCTGGCACAAGACCTGCATAGCGCAACAGGCCTGCGTCTGCATCACCACCAGGCGATACCGCGATCGTTGCCCGTCGGGCCCGGCGCGACAGCGATCCTCAGTTCACTGTTAACAGGTCTGTTACTGATGAAAAAAATCACGAGCGTGTGCCCCTACTGCGGGGCGGGTTGCAAACTTAAACTGGTTGTCGACAACAATAAAATCATTCGCGCGGAGGCCGCCGACGGCGTCACCAACCAGAACCAGCTGTGCCTGAAAGGCTACTACGGCTGGGATTTTCTTAACGATACGCAGCTCCTGACGCCCCGTCTTAAACAACCGATGATCCGCTACCAGAAAGGCGGCGCCTTCACGCCGGTCAGCTGGCAGGAGGCGATTCGCTATACCGCCAGCAAGCTCAGGGAGATCAAAGAGAAGCATGGCCCGCGCGCCATCATGACCACCGGCTCCTCGCGCGGCACCGGCAACGAAACCAACTATGTGATGCAAAAGTTCGCCCGCGCGGTGCTGAACACCAATAACGTCGACTGCTGCGCCCGCGTCTGCCACGGCCCCTCCGTCGCCGGGCTACAGCAGGCGCTGGGCAACGGGGCGATGAGCAACTCGATTAGCGACATCGAAAACTCGAAGTGCCTGCTGGTCTTTGGCTACAACTGCGCCGACTCCCATCCCATCGTCGCTCGCCGGGTAATCAAGGCCCGGGACAACGGCGCCAAAATCATCGTCTGCGATCCGCGGCGCATTGAAACCGCGCGCATTGCCGATCGTCATCTGCAGCTCAACAACGGCAGCAACATGGCGCTGGTAAATGCCTTCGGCTATGTGCTGCTGGAGGAGGAGCTGTACAACAAAACCTATGTCGAACGCTATACCGAAGGGCTGGATGCTTACCGCGAGGCGGTGAAGGATTACGCCCCGGAAGCGGTGGAAGGGATTGTCGGGGTCAGCGCGCGGGAAATCCGGGAGGCGATGCGCATGTTCGCCGCCGCCCCATCCGCCACCATTATGTGGGGCATGGGGGTCACCCAGTTTGGCCAGGCGGTGGACGTGGTGCGCGGCCTGGCAAGCCTGGCGCTGCTCACCGGCAACCTGGGACGGCCCAACGTCGGCGTGGGGCCGGTCCGCGGGCAAAACAACGTACAGGGCGCCTGCGATATGGGCGTACTGCCGAACCTGTTTCCCGGCTATCAGGAGGTCACCGACCCCGCCGTGCGGGCGAAATTCGCCGCCGCCTGGGGCATCGACCCGGCGCTGATGGACGACCAGGTCGGCACCCGCATCACCGAGGTGCCGCATAAAGCGCTGACCGGCGAGATCAAAGCCTATTATATTATGGGCGAAGATCCGCTGCAGACCGAAGCCGACCTCGGCCTGGTGCGCAAAGGCATCGAGGCGCTGGACTTCGTGGTCGTGCAGGACATCTTCATGACCAAAACAGCGGAAATGGCCGATGTCCTGCTGCCGGCCACCTCCTGGGGCGAGCACGGCGGCGTCTTCACCTGCGCCGACCGCGGGTTCCAGCGGTTTGAACAGGCGATCCCTCCGGCGGGAAATGTGAAGCGCGACTGGGAGATCATTAGCCTGCTGGCCAGCGAATTGGGCTATCCGATGCACTATGAGAACAACCAGCAAATCTGGGACGAGATGCGCGAGCTCTGCCCGCTGTTCTACGGCGTGACCTGGGAGAAAATGGGCGATATGGGCCATGTCCAGTGGCCGTGCCCGACCCTCGATCATCCCGGCACGCCGTGGCTGTATAAAGACAACCGCTTCGACACCCCCTCGGGTAAAGGGCAGCTGTTCGCCACCGCCTGGCGCGCGCCGGCGGAGCGCCCGGATGACGAGTGGCCGCTGGTGCTCTGCACCGTGCGGGAAGTCGGGCATTATTCCTGCCGCTCGATGACCGGCAACTGCGCCGCGCTGCAGTCGCTGGCTGACGAGCCGGGACGGGTGCAGATGAATCCTGCGGATGCGCAACGACTGGGGATCACCGACAAACAGCTGGTGTGGGTCAGCTCCCGGCGCGGGAAGGTGATCTCCCGCGCCGACCTCAGCGATCGCATCAATCCGGGGGCGGTCTATATGACCTATCAGTGGTGGGTGGGCGCCTGCAATGAGCTGACCCAGGATAACCTCGATCCGATCTCCAAAACGCCGGAAACCAAATACTGTGCGGTGAAAGTGGAAGCGATTGCCGACCAGCAATGGGCGGAGCGCTATGCCTGGACGGCCTACAGCGACATGAAAGCGCGACTGAAAGCCGCTGCCGACGTCTGACCTCAGGGAGCGCAGCGCGCTCCCTCTGCCGCTGCCGGTGGGTTACGCCGCCGGCAGCTGTTTCTCCACCAGCCCCACCCACATGGCGACGCCGGGGCCGATCAGCGCATCGTTAAAGTCATAGCTGGCGTTATGCAGCGGCTTCGACGGGGTTTCGCCGTCGGTGCCTATCCAGAAATAGGCCCCCGGACAGGCCTCCAGCATGCAGGCAAAATCTTCGGAGGCCATCGACGGCGCCTGATTCCAGCGCACCGCTTGCGCGCCGAGAGTGGCGGCAGCCACCTCGCGCACCTGCTGCGCCTGCAGCGCATGGTTTTTGGTCACCGGATAACCCGGGAACCAGCTAATCTCGCCCTGCACATCGGACACCTGCGGCTGGGTCGCCACATAGCTTTCGATAAGCTCCCGCACGCGGGCGCGAACGCGATTGCTCAGGCAGCGGAAGGTACCGCGCAGCACCACGGTGTCCGGCAGGACGTTGATCGCCTCGCCGCCGTTTATCTGGGTGATGCTGACCACCGCGGAATCCTGCGGCGACAAGCGGCGGGAAGGAATGGTCTGCAGCGCCATTATCAGCTGCGCCGCCGCGACGATCGGATCGGCCCCGCTCTCCGGCATCGCCGCATGACAGCTCTTTCCGCGCAGGGTGATCTCGAAGGCGTCCAGCGAGGCCATCATCGCGCCATCGCTGAGCGCCACTTCGCCAAGAGGGATCCCCGGCCAGTTATGCAGCGCGTAGATGGCGTCCATCGGGAAGCGCTCAAACAACCCCTCTTCAACCATTTTGCGCGCGCCGCCGAGGTTCTCTTCCGCCGGCTGAAAGACAAAGTGGACGGTGCCGCTGAAATGGCGGGTCTGCGCCAGATGGGCGGCGGCCGCCAGCAGCATCGCGGTATGGCCATCGTGGCCGCAGGCGTGCATCACCCCGGGACGGCGTGAACGGTAGCTGACGCTCCCCAGCTCGGTGATCGGCAGGGCGTCCATATCGGCGCGCAGGCCGATAACCGGCCCGGGGCCGTTCTCCAGCGTCGCCACGACGCCGGTGCCGGCCAGCCCGCGGTGCACCTGCAGCCCAAACGAGGCCAGCAGCTCCGCAACGCGGCGCGAGGTCTCCTGTTCCTGATATCCGAGCTCAGGCGCGGCGTGAAATTCACGTCGCCAGCCAACGGCTTCGGCGATCAGTGACGGCGATACGGCCATGTATTACTCCTTTCCTGCATAGCGTAATGCTGAATAATCGGTCATGCGTCGCGTTTTTCCCCGTCGCTCACCGGCGTCGGGGCGCTGCCGCTCCCTCCGTTATATCCTGTCGTTACCACGCTGACAACGTCACGAAATGCGGCGGCGGCGCGGCGTACAGCCCACCTGCTGCCCTGCGGCCCTTTTTTGGTAGTGATTTCAACGGTGACAACGGCCAGTCGATTAATTATTATGCAACTCAGGACGGCAATTTGCCGAAGGATCCACTACTGACCTCTCCGTCATCGGAAATAAAATGTTTAACCCAGACCAGAATCGTCTTGCCCCCACGCTGGCGATGATCATGGCCGCGTCGCTTGTGGGATTTATCACCGGCTATACGGTGCCGTTAATCAGTCTTGAGCTGGCGCAGCAGCAGATCGCGCCGCTGTACGTCGGCCTACTGGCCGCCCTGCCGCCCGCCGGCATGATGATCTCCTCTTTCCTCTCTCCTGCGCTGTGCCGGCGCATTGAAATGGGCGTGCTGCTGAGCGGCAGTCTGATCCTGCTGACGCTGGCGACCATCGCCTCATGCATGACTACCGATATGACGCTGCTTTTGCTGCCGCGCCTGCTGACCGGCCTGGCCTCCGGGGTCATTATCGTACTCGGCGAAAGCTGGATCACCGGCGGCGCGGCGGGCAGCCAGCGCGCTACCCTCACCGGTCTCTACGCCTCGGCCTTTACCGGCTGCCAGCTGGCAGGGCCGCTGCTAATCTCCGTCGGCCCAGCCTGGCAGACATCAGCGCTGATCGCGATTGTCGCGGTCACCGCCGTCTGCCTGCTGATGCTGCGCCATCTGCCCACCGGCACTCGTGAAAGCCTCGGGGAGCGCGCCAGCTGGCGCAGCCTCGGCGCCTTTCTGCCGGTACTGGCCTCCGGGGTCTTCTGCTTCGCCTTCTTTGACGCCAGCATCCTCGCCCTGCTGCCGCTGTACGGCATGGACAAAGGGCTGAATGAAGGGCTGGCGGTGCTGCTGGTCACCGTGGTGCTTACCGGAGATGCGATGTTCCAGACCCCGCTCGGCTGGCTGGCCGACCGGGTCGGGATTCGCCGCGTGCATCTGAGCTGCGCGGTGGTTTTCAGCCTGTCGCTGCTGGCCCTGCCGCTGATGCTCGGCTCGCGCATTCAGCTGATGGCCATTTGTCTGCTGCTGGGCGCCGCGGCGGGCGCGCTTTATACCCTGTCGCTGGTGCGGGCGGGGAAAACCTTCAATGGGCAGAAGCTGATTATGATTAACGCCCTGTTCGGCTTTTTCTGGTCCGCCGGCAGCGTTGCCGGGCCGGTAGTCAGCGGCATGCTGATCGGCATCACTGGTTACGATGGCCTGATCGTCACCCTGGTGGCCAGCGGCGTGCTGTTCCTGTTGATTCAGTGTCTGTGCAAAAACGAGAAAACCCTGCTTGCCAGTGAGCAGGAAGATGACATGGACGAGGCGACAGAGTCCGCACGGTAGTCCTCACGGGCTGGCCTGGCGCCAGCCCTTTTTTATGGCCCTCACCGGAGGGTATCCTGTTCTTGCTGGCTCACTGCTGTTAACCATTGCCGGCCCCCCAGCCGAGAGGAAATCCCATGGAAAGTAATACCTTACATCGTGGCAGATTGATCGATCATATTCTGCTGGTTGTCGAAGACTTTGAGGCAAGCAAAAACTTCTATACCGCCGTACTGTCGGCGCTGGAGATCCCGGTTATCACCACCGCCAATGAATACTTGCTGGCCGACGAACTGGTGGTGGCCTCACGCCACAGCCCGGAGGCTGCCGGGAAACTGACTGGGCGCCACCACCTGGCATTCCAGGCCAGAGATCGTGACATGGTCGACGCTTTTTACCATGCGGCGCTGACCCATTGCGGACGTGATAACGGCGCGCCTGGCGAACGACACTATCATCCTGGTTACTATGCCGCTTTTGTGCTGGATCCGCAGGGGAATAATATTGAGGCGGTGTACCATGGCAAGGCTGAGCGCAGCGCCGGGTCTGTTGCGATCAGCTTCACGCAGTAAGCGGGCGAAAGTCACATTTCCTTACCTGCGCAATTCCCATAATAAATGTAGGTGTTATCATTTCTTTGATGAATAATTCATACCCATAGCTGAGGCGTCGATGCTGGACAACCTAATCATCTGATAATCAGACTTCCGACCATCACTGGCCGGACTGATTATCACTGCGCTGAAATCGAATGCGGACACTGGCGAGTGTTCGCCTATTTTGCCCATGATGATGACACAGGTTTCCCGGTATGAATGTTTCCCCTCAGGAGCAAGCGACTTTATTCATTCTCGTCCCCTGCGGACAAACGCTCCACATCCACGCGATGGCAGCGAGACCCCTCCCTCGCATAAGAAACGTCACCCCCAGCCAGTTAACCCGGTGCGTTATCCCTCTGCCATGCTCGATCACTCCCTCTGCATGCCGTTGCGTTGCCTTACCCAATGACCGTCGCCGGGCGAATTTTATCTTTCGGTTTGTCATTCCGCGGCCAGCCTGTGACGACAGCCGCAAGGGATCCACATCAACCAGGCCCCGATACCAGGGAAACCGTCACCGACCAGGGAGTCTTCGCGTATGAAATTAGCGTTGGGACCGTACATCCGTTTTAGCAGAATCTTGTTATTTCCGCTGGCGATGGTTATCTATGATTTTTCTGCTTATCTGACTACCGATCTCATTCAGCCGGGTATTATCCACATCATCCGGGAATTTGAGGCTGATGTTGCGTTAGCCCCGGCCTCTGTCAGCCTCTATTTAGCCGGGGGGCTGGCATTACAGTGGCTGCTGGGGCCGCTCTCCGACCGCATTGGTCGCCGCCCCGTACTACTGACCGGAGCCATCATCTTTGCTTTGGCCTGCTTCAGCATGATCTTTGTCACGTCGATTGATCAATATCTTATCGCCCGTTTTATCCAGGGAACCAGTATCTGCTTCATTTCGACAGTCGGTTATGTCTCCATCCAGGAGGCTTTTGATGAAAAAGAGTCTATCCGCATTATGGCGGCGCTGACATCCATCGTTTTGCTGGCGCCGGTAATCGGGCCCCTGGCGGGCGCTGGCCTGATGAATTTCCTGCACTGGAAGTTATTGTTTGCGATCATCGGCGCCATGAGCTTGCTGGCCTGGGCGTTACTGATTTTTAACATGCCAGAAACGGTCACCTCTCAGGGCCGGGGGTTTCGTCCGGGAGAGGTATTTTCCGAGTTTGTCCGCGCCTTTAAACAGCCGGTGGTGCTCACGGGCGCGCTGGCGTTGTCATTCAGTAACCTGCCGATAATCACCTGGGTAGCACTCTCTCCGGTGATCCTGATCGATGACGGCGGGATGTCGCGCGGCGCCTATGCCTGGACCCAGGTGCCTGTCTTTGGCGGCGTTATTATTGCCAGCATCATCGTGGCCCGTTTTATCAAGGATCCGACCTCTCCCCGCTTTATCTGGCGCACTATCCCGATACAGCTGACCGGGTTGTTGGTATTACTGGCGGGAAATATTGCATGGCCCCATACCTGGTGGTGGTCCGTTTCAGGAACAAGTCTCTATGCCCTCGGAACAGGCCTGTTGTTCCCCGTATTATTCCGTTTTGCGCTTTTTTCCCACTCCCTGCCGAAAGGGACGGTTTCAGCCACCATCAACATTGTGGCGCTCAGTTTTATGGCGGCCTCGGTGGAAGTAGCGCGCTGGGTTTACTTCCAGGCTGGCGGCAGAATAGCCTTTCACTGCCTGGCGCTGATAGCGGGAATCGTCGTCATCATGCTGGTCTCGCGCTTGTTAAAACTCCGTCAGCAACATCTTCTTCAGCCAGCCTGAAGGTTTAGGCCTTTTTGCCCGCAACAGGAGAACACTATGTTTTCATACATTATGCTGGGAACGAACGATCTGCCACGCGCCATCAAGTTCTATGACCCGTTAATGGCGCTGCTGGGACACGTCAAAGCCGGCCGTAACGAACAGCGGGCGTCCTGGGGCACCTTCAACGGCAATCACACCTGCGGGCTGTGCGTGGGTGTTCCTTTTGACCAGCAGCCTGCCGGGGTGGGTAATGGAACGATGGTGGCGCTTAACGCCCGCTCCGTCGCACATATTGCGGAACTGCATGCCCTCGCCCTGCAACTCGGCGGACGTGACGAAGGCGGTCCCGGTCACCGGCCGCAGTATGGCGACGGTTTTCACAGCGCCTACGTCCGCGATCCCGACGGCAATAAGCTGGCGTTTGTTTACTATGCGTCTGCAGATTGAATGGCTGCAGCGGAGGTGGCTTATGCAGACGGAGATAAGGGAGTCAGGACGGCCAACTTCGCCGTCCTTATTCACCGAGGAATAAAAAGCCAGCAGCTCAAGCGCTGCGGCTTATCTTCCCGGCAAGTTATCTACCGCAAAGTGATAACGTAATCCGGCGTCGCGCATACAGCGTTTCCGCCGCCAGCTGAAAATCATATTCCATCGCCTTCAGCTTTTTCGTCTTGAGCTGTTTTAGTGGAATACCCTCGATATGCCCTGTCGCGACCAACCACCGGATTTCAGCCGTACTCAGCTTGAGCTGTTTTTTCAGTATTGATAGCAGGCTGACGCGAAATGGCTGACTGACTCTGACGCGCACCGTTATCCGCGGGCACGCCATCAGCGTCACCGACCATTGCTCCTGAATACGAAAATTGGGTTGCCCCGACGGCTCGGCGCGGTTGCGCTTCAGCGTCGCGAGGTCAGCGGCATAATAGTGAACCATGGCTGCATCGTTCTGCATCAGGCGCTGAAGCAGTTCACGGTTTATCTTGCTGACGTGCAGCCTGGAAAACAGGGCGATATTCCAGGTGTAATCGCAGCGCGTGCATTTATAGATGCTCCAGATATCCAGCAGCTTCTTTTGCGAATTCACCCGGATGGCGCCGGAAGGCGCGAAGTCGCGTTTTACATTGCAGGCGGGGCAGCGTTTGGCAATGTGCTGATACCCCACGGGCGTGACCGTCCATGTAACTGTCATAACGTACCTTTTTTAACCCATACGAAACCGAGTCCGTCATTAACGGACCATGATTTTTGGCGTATGAAAAATAGTTAATCGCTATTTTTCAGTGGGTTAAAAAAAGATTTCCAACGTTATTTTCCTGGAGAAGTCCTAATCGACACCCTGAGATTAACAAAGGGGTTATCGCGGGATATATGAGCCCAGTCAATGTTTGCGCGGATGATTAAAAGCTTCGTCAATACACCCGGAATGCTCAGCGGGCTGGCATCGCGCCAGCCCGCCCGGTTTACAGCACCTTGCTGAGGAACGCGGCGGTGCGTGGGTTGCTCGGCGCGCTAAAGATCTGCCCCGGCTTGCCCTCTTCCTGAATCACGCCCTGGTCGATGAAGATCACCCGGTCGGCCACTTCGCGGGCAAAGCCCATTTCGTGGGTCACGATCACCATGGTCATCCCCTCGCTGGCGAGGTTTTTCATCACCTCCAGCACGTCGCCCACCAGCTCCGGATCCAGCGCCGAAGTGGGCTCATCGAACAGCATTATCGACGGCTTCATCGCCAGCGCGCGGGCGATGGCTACCCGCTGCTGCTGGCCGCCGGACAGGCTCGAGGGCCAGGCGTCGCGCTTATCGCTTAAGCCCACCTTCGCCAGCAAGGCTTCCGCCAGGTCGACCGTCTGCTGGCGCGGCATATTGCGCAGATTCATCGGCGCCATGATCAGGTTTTCCAGCACCGTCATGTGCGGGAACAGGTTAAAGCGCTGGAACACCATGCCGACGCTTTCGCGCATCTTGTTGAGGTCGGTGGTCCGGTCGTGGGCGGCGAAGCCGTTAACCACCACCTCGCCTTCGCTGACCGTCTCCAGGGCGTTCATGCAGCGCAGGAAGGTGCTTTTCCCCGAGCCAGACGGGCCGATGATGCACACCACTTCCTGCGGTTTAATATCGCAGCTGATGCCGCGCAGCACGTGGCTGTCGCCGAAGCGCTTATGTAAGTTATTAATGTGAATCACTTTTGCCAAACCTCTTTTCCAGACGGTTAACCAGCTGCGCCAGCAGGAAGGTGATCACCCAGTAGACCAGAGAGATGGTCAGGTAGGGTTCCCAGTAGGTGGCGTAGGCGCCGGAGACGGTGCGCGCGGCATAGGCCAGATCGGCCAGGCCAATCGCCGAGGCCAGCGACGAATCTTTGACAATGGCGATGGCGTTATTGCCCAGCGGCGGCAGAATACGGCGAAACGCCTGCGGCAGGATCACCTTGCGCATGGTTTTCCACCACGGCATGCCCAGCGCGCGGGAGGCCTCCATCTGCCCTTTGTCGATCGACTGGATGCCGGCGCGGAAAATCTCCGACACATAGGCCCCGGCGTTAAGGGTGATCGCCACGATGCAGGAGAGGAACGCCCCGTAGCTGGCGCGCAGCTCGCGGGCAAAGTCGGCGCTCATCAGGCCGCTGGTCACCAGCAGGCCGTCGCGCGGATTGATAAACAGCGGCACCAGCGCAAAGTGCACCACCATGATCTGCACGAACAGCGGCGTACCGCGGAAGGCGCTGACGTAAAAGCGCACCGGAAACTGCACCAGGTAGCGGAGAATATATTTCCACGGCCCGTGCTCGGCCTTCGCCATCCGCCCGAGACCGAGAGTTAACCCCCACAGCGTCCCGAGGATCACGCAGATAATGGTACATTTAATCGTCATCAGGGCGCCGTCCACAAACAGCGGGCCGTACTCCTCGATGATCTCCCAACGGAATCCCGTCATAGTCCTTCCCTAAAAAATACGGCTATCGCCTGGGCGATAGCCGTGGTCACTGAAAAAGGTGGATTATTGCGCTGGCAGCGTCGGCACGTTGTCGTCGAACCAGGTTTTATAGATTTTGGCGTAAGTCCCGTCAGCAACGATCTTTTGCAGCCCGGCGTTGATTTTGCCCAGCAGTTCGCTGTTGCCTTTCGCCACCGCAATACCGAAATACTGACGCTCAAATTTGGCATCCGGCACCAGCTTGAACTGCTTCTCCGGGTGCTGTTTGATGTAGTACTTCACCACCCCGACGTCGCCAACCGCGGCGCTGACGCCGTCCTCAAACAGCTCCTGGAGCATCAGCGGGGTATTGTCGAAGCGCTTGATCGCGGTGCTGTTTTTACCCAGCACCTCAGAAACCACGATATCGCCGGTGCTGGAGTTCACCACCCCGACCTTCTCGTTTTTCAGGGCCGCCAGCGAATCCACCTGCGAGTCCTGAGCGACGACGATAGACTGTTCGGCCGGGAAGTACGGCGCGGAGAAATCGACCATCTGTTTGCGTTTATCGGTGATGGTGATCCCGGAGATGATGATGTCGCGGTCGCCGGTGTTCAGCGTGGCGAAGATGCCTTCCCATGGGGTATTGACCAGCTTAACGTCAAAGCCTTCGGCTTTGGCGATGGCTTTGATGATGTCGATGTCGAAACCTTCCAGCTGTTTCTGGCTGTTTTCAAATTCAAACGGCCGGTAGGTGCCGCCGGAGCCGACGGTATAGGTTTCCGCAGCCGCCTGTCCGGCAGCCGTCAGCGCGGCTATCATGCAACACGCTTTGAGCAAATTCTTGACCATGAGATTTCCTTTTTATGCATTTATTTTGCATAAAAATACACACACTCACTTTTATATGCAACCGGAAACCTTCCCGCTGGTGAATTATCTTCTCAATGGCCCCGTTTACCGCCGGATTTACCGATAGCCCGATGCAGATCGTTGATTCGCTTCAGGGATTTCACCGTTTTTTGTGGCGTGGTAGAGGCCACCGACAGGACAATCATCTCGAGACAGACCAGCACCGTACCGTGCAGCGGCATCCGGCTACTGTCCCCGCCGCGCGGGACGTCGATCACCACCTGCGCCTCCTGGCTGAAGCGCGAGTCCACCGCCTGGGTCAGCAGGATGGTCGGAATACCCAGCCGCTTCGCCTCGCGCAGGGTGGTCAACCCTTCGCGATGGGGGGATTTTTGCCCCATCATGATCAGCACATCGCCGCGCTGCAGGCCGATAAGCTGTTCGGCAAGGCTAAAGCCCGTGCGGTTCATCACGTACGCCGGCAGGCCAATACGGCTGAACAACCGGGCGGTGTATTCGGCGAGGATCCCCGAGGCGCCGATACCGAAGATCCCCACCTGGCGCGCGTCGCTGAGCAATGCCACCGCCTGAGCCACCGCCGCGCGGTTGTCGACCCGCGACAGGACCTCGCACACCCGCTGATGGCCTTCAAGCACAAAATCAATACTGGAGTTGACGTCGCTGGAGAGCGCGGTAACCGTCGAGCGCATCTTTTCCGCCGAGGTGACCGAGGTGCCGAACCAGCGCTCCATCGTCTGCTTAAGCTCGCGCAGCCCGGCGAAGCCCAGCGCCTGGATGGCACGCACCACCGTGGCGTCGGAGGTCTGGGTCGCGGTGGCGATCTCCATCGCCGTATGCTCCAGCACCACCTCGCGGTTGTCGTTGATATAGCTGACCACCGCCCGCAGCCGGGGGGAGAGCTGGTGCGCCCGGGCGCGATAGCGTTCGCCGAACAGATCGACTTTGCCCTTCTCTTTTTTTACCGCGCTTTTCATTTGGCCTCCGCCGGGATCGGCCTGCCGGCAATATGCGACTGCACCTGGGCCACCATCAGGGACAGCGCGGCGTAGGAGTTAGAGATCACCTCTTCCCGCGGCAGTAAAATATAGTGCCCGGTGCGGCAGGCGCGCATAAAGTCACACCAGCCGGGCATCACGCCTTCCATCGCCTGCAGCTCATCCTGCGGCTTACCGCCGGTATCCGACCGCCAGGTGGCGAAGACAAAATCAGCGTCCAGCTCCGGCAGCTGTTCCGCGCTGACGTCAATGCGCTGACCATCGGGGATCCGCTCAATCAGCGGCGGAAAGCGGAACCCGGCGTCGCGCAGCACCCGGCCCAGCGCATGATACGAATGATGCACCGTGACCTTGCCGTTGTTCGCCTGGATCACTGAGACGCTGTACTGCGGTGGGTTGACCATCGCTTTCAGCTGTTTAATTTGTTCCTGATAGCGGCGCTCGAGGATCGCCAGCCGCGGCTGGGTGCCGGTCAGCTGCGCCAGCTTGCGGTAAATCTCCGGGGCGCTGCCCTGCAGATGGTCGATGCTCACCGTCGGGGCAATCTTCTCCAGTTGCTCTACCGACACGTGGCGGCTGGGCTCAGTGATGATCAGATCCGGCCTGGCGGCGGCTACCGCTTCCAGATCGATATCGGCAGTGCCAATAAAGCGGATATCGCTGTTGTCGAAATCGACGCCGGTGAGCTGGGCGCTGGATCGCAGATAGTGGCTGCCGTCCGGGCGCGTCCGGCCGTGGCTGGCGATCGGCGGCGCCCCGAGCTCAATCAGCGGAATGGTAATGTCGAGATCGTGCATCGAAACGATACGCTGCGGATGCAGCGGCACGGTGACCGTGCGGCCTAAATCATCGGCGAAAGTTTGAGTTTGTGGGGCGGCGGCGCTGACGGCCCCCGTCAGCAACAGCAGCAATGAGACGAACCAACGCATACTACCTTCCTGGTTAAAGGGCATCACGGCGACGCCAGAGCAAGACAACAAAGAACGGGCAGCCCACGAGGGCAATGACAATCCCCGCCGGGATCTGCAGCGGGGCAAACGCCAGCCGGCCAAGGGTATCGGTCGCCAGCACCAGCAAGGCGCCAATCAGCGCGCTGCCGCACAGCAGCGATACCTGGCCGCCGCGCAGCACAAAACGCGCCATATGCGGCGCCATCAGGCCCACAAAGCCCAGGCTGCCGACGCAGGAGACGCTGGCCGAGGTCAGCAGCACCGGCGCAAAAAAGCGCAGCACCGTCAGCTGCTGCAGACGTACGCCGAGGCCGATGGCGGTCCGGTCGCCCAGCAGCGCCACGTCCGCCGCCCGGGCGGTACAGAACAGGATGATGGCCCCGGGCAGCGCCCAGCAAAAAGCCACCGCCAGCAGCGGCCAGGTGGCGGCCTGCAGGCTGCCCGCCAGCCAGATCATCGCCGTCTGCACGTCGCGTACGTCGGCGGTGGTCATAAAGATGCCGACCGCGGCAGCCAGGCTCCAGGAGACGCCGATGCCAATTAAAATAAAGCGCGGCCGCGAACAGTCGCGGGCCAGCGTCAGGACCAGCAGGGCCACCGCTATGCCGCCGACCATCCCCGCCAGCGGCCGCCAGACCAGGCCTACCGCCGGGAAAAACAGCACCAGCGCCAGAACCACGATGTTTGCCCCCTCTTTGACGCCGATCAGCCCCGGGTCGGCCAGCCCGTTACGGGTGATGCTCTGCATCGCCGCGCCGGCCAGCCCCAGCATAGCCCCGCACAGCAGCGCCATCAGGATCCGCGGCAGGCGGATATCAAACAGAATAAAGCGCGGCTGCTCGCCCATCTCCTGGGGCGCCAGCAGGGCTCGCGCCAGCGTCGACGCGGGCAGCGGATAGCTGCCGCGGCTAAGGCTGTACAGCCCCAGCGCCAGCAGCGTCAGCACTATGCTGGCGGCAATTTTTAACGCCGCAGGACGCAGCAGCAGATGACGGGAGGCGAAAGCCAGCGGCCGAAAACCGGCCCGGTGAACGGCGCGCGTCATTTAAAAAACCTCGCGGCGATAAAGATAAACAACGGCGCGCCCACCAGGGCGGTCATCGCTCCGGTGGCCAGCTCCTGCGGCGCGACCAGCGTCCGGGCGGCGATATCCGCCAGCACCAGCGCCAGCGCTCCCACCGGCGCGGCCAGGGGCAGCGCCAGGCGGATGTCTTCCGTCACCAGACGGCGCACCATGTGCGGCACCACCAGCCCGACGAAGCCGATCGGCCCGGCCACCGCCACCGCCGCGCCGCACAGCAGCGCAATCGCCAGCAGGCCCAGCAGCCGGGTCTGGACGAGATTAACGCCAAGGCCCAGCGCCACCTTATCCCCCAGCGCCAGCACGTTGAGGCGTGGGGCAATGAGCAGCGCGACGCCAAGGCCGATCAGCGCTGGAACCAGCGCCGTCTGCAGCGTGCTCCAGTTCAGTCCGGCCAGGTCGCCGGCCAGCCAGGTGCGCATCGCCAGCAGCGTCTGTTCATCGAGAATTAATATCGCCGCCGTCACCGCCGACGCAAACCCTGACAGCGCCACTCCGCACAACGTGATGCGCAGCGGCGTCGCCCCGCCGCGCCCGGCAGAGGCCAGCGCCATCACGCCACCGAACAGCAGCCCCGCGCCGCAGGCGGCGGTCAGCGGGCGCCCGGCGGGGAAAGCGCCGAAGGACAGGCCCAGCGCCGAGGTCGCCACCACCGCCAGCGAGGCGCCGGCGTTAAGCCCGAGAATATGCGGCTCGCCAAGCGGGTTACGGATCACCGTCTGCAGCAGCAGCCCGGCGACGCCGAGCGCCGCGCCGGTCAGCAGCGCCGCCGCCAGCCGCACCAGACGCAGATCGACGATAATCCGCTGCTCAAAGTTACGCGGATCGTACTCCAGCAGCGCTCGCAGCACCGTCTGCGGGGCGATCCAGCGGGCGCCTAAGCCAAGATGCACCAGCGAGGCGGCGATAAGCAGCAGCGTTAGCAGAAGCAGCGCCAGCCGGGGGCGGGGGCGACGCCGCGCGGAAAGCAGGATGGCCACGCTCATTGTGCCGCTGCCTGGCGGTCGCGAAACGGCATAAAGAAGGGTTTGCCGGTTTGCGGGTTAATCGACATCTGCACGTCAACGTCAAACACGCGTTTAATCAGCTCAGGGCTACAGACATCGTTGTCGCTAATCGTGCCGGCGATGCGCCCCTGTTTAAGGAATACCAGCAGATCGGCGTAGTTCACCGCAAAGTTAAGGTCATGGAGCACCGTCACCACCGTGCGGCCATGTTCGCGGGTGAGGGTCTGGAGCAGCTCAAGGATATCGACCTGATAGCGCAGATCGAGCCAGGTGGTCGGCTCATCGAGCAGAATGGTGGCCGTTTGCTGGGCCAGCGCCATGGCGATCCAGCAGCGCTGACGCTGGCCGCCGGAGAGGCTGTCCACCGGCAGATGGGCGAATTCGGCGGTACCGGTTAAGCGCAGCGCCTCCTCTACCGCCAGCTCATCGGCCTCGGACCACTGGCGCATCAGCCCCTGCCACGGGTAGCGCCCGCGCGAGACCAGCTCGAAAACGGTCAATCCTTCCGGGGTCAACGGCGATTGCGGGAGGATGCCCAGCTGGCGCGAGACGGCTTTCGTCGGCATCTGGTGAATGGCTTGCCCGTCCAGACGCACGCAGCCGCCGAGCGGTTTCAGCATTCTGGCGATGGTCGAGAGCAGCGTGGATTTGCCGGATCCGTTCGCCCCGGCCAGCACCGTCATTTTGCCGGTGGGAATGGTCAGGTTGATATCGTCAACGATCAGGGTCTGGCCGTAGCCGGCCGACAGGGCATCCAGTACGATCCCCTGCTCTGCAGGTTTCACCCGCTGTGGCATAACTCGCTCCTGCGCCGCAGCGTTCCAGGCGATAGCTGGACATTCTGCAGTCAAATCAAAATAAATCTCATTCTCTTTTGATCATGACGGGGATGAATGTAGTAGTCAATACTCGCCATCGTCTTCAGACGGGGACGCTGACTACAGCGAGACTGTGCCAACGCAATATAATTAAAATAAAATAATATCAGATAGATAACTACAGAACATTCCCTACTGGAGGTGTTTAAAACGTCCTATTCCTCGCCGCTGAATTTTTATCTTGCATAACGTTTACTACTACATCCCTTCATGATTGAATGATTCTCAATTACACATCTGAAGGCGCATTCAGACGCTAAACAGAGTGCTTTTATTATTCAGGGCAATGATTTTATTGGCTTAATCTGACCGCAAAGGCAGATTCGTTCACGAGAAACAGATAATGACTCAACCCCATGTCGCCTGCAGGACGTTGCCAGGGCGCGCGCTTTTTTCGCTTCTTTTTTTAGCCTCACCGGGATTAATGGCCGCCGACAATCGCGCGGCGAAAAGTACTAACGACGCGGAAGAGACCATCACCGTAGTGGCCGACGGCGCGCAGCAAAGCGCCACAAGCGGCTATCAGCCGCTCAGCTCCGCCACCGCGACGCTAACCTCGATGCCGCTGCTGGATATTCCCCAGGTGGTCAATACCGTCAGCGATCGGGTTCTCGAAGATCAGCACGCCACCTCACTCGATGAGGCGCTGTATAACGTCGCTAACGTGGTGCAGACCAACACCCTCGGCGGTACCCAGGACGCCTTTACCCGCCGCGGCTTCGGCGCCAACCGCGACGGCTCGATCATGACCAACGGCCTGCGCACCGTGCTGCCGCGCAGCTTTAACGCCGCCACCGAACGGGTGGAAGTCCTGAAGGGGCCCGCCTCGACGCTGTACGGTATCCTCGACCCCGGCGGGCTGATCAACGTCATCACTAAACGGCCGGAGCGGCAGTTCTCCGGTTCGGTTTCCGGGACCTCCACCAGCTTTGGCGGCGGCACCGGCAGCGTCGACATCACCGGCCCCATCGAAGGCACAAATCTGGCGTACCGACTGATCGGCGAATATCAGAATGAGGATTACTGGCGCAATTTCGGTAAAAACAAAAGCAGCTTTATCGCCCCTTCCCTGACCTGGTTTGGCGAGCGGGCAACGGTGACCGCGTCCTATTCGCACCGCGACTACAGCGCCCCCTTTGATCGCGGCACTATCTTCGATCTGAATACCGGCCATGCGGTTAACGTCGATCGCAAAACCCGCTTCGATGAAGCGTTTAATATTACCGATGGCTATTCCGATCTCGCTCAGCTCAACGCCGAGTATCGCCTTAACGACGCCTGGACCGCGCGCTTCGACTACAGCTACAGCCAGGATCATTACAACGATAACCAGGCGCGGGTGATGGCCTATGATTCGGCGACCGGCAACCTCACCCGCCGGGTCGATGGTACCCACGGTTCAACGCAGAAGATGCACTCCACCCGCGCCGACCTGCAGGGCAACGTGGTAGTGGGCGGCTTTTATAACGAGCTGCTGACCGGCGTCGCCTATGAGAATTACGATCTGCTGCGCACCGATATGCTGCGCTGTAAGAACGTTAAAGGCTTTAACATCTATCATCCGGTCTACGGCACTCTCGACACCTGTAATACCGTCTCCGCCTCCGACAGCGACCAGCGCATTCAGCAGGAGAGCTATGCCGCATACGTACAGGACGCGCTGTACCTGACCGACAACTGGATCGCCGTCGCCGGCGTGCGCTACCAGTACTACACCCAGTACGCCGGTAAAGGCCGACCGTTTAACGTCAATACCGACAGCCGCGATGAGAAATGGACGCCGAAAGCCGGCCTGGTCTACAAGGTCACGCCGAACGTCTCTCTGTTCGCCAACGTCGCCCAGTCGTTTATGCCGCAGTCGTCGATCGCCAGCTATATCGGCGAGCTGCCGCCGGAAGAGTCCACCTCTTACGAAGTGGGCGCCAAATTTGACCTGTTAAACGGCATTACCGCCAATATCGCGCTGTTTGATATTCATAAGCGTAACGTGCTGTACACCGAGAGCATTGGCGATGAGACGGTGGCCAAAACGGCGGGCAAAGTGCGTTCCCAGGGCGTGGAAGTGGATCTGGCCGGGTCCATCACCGATAACCTCAGCGTGATCGCCAGCTACGGCTACACCGACGCCAAAGTGCTGGAAGATCCGGATTACGCCGGGAAACCGCTGCCAAACGTACCGAAACATACCGGTTCGCTGTTCCTGACCTATGACATTCATAACGTCTACAACAGCAATACCCTGACCGTCGGCGGCGGCGGCCACGCGGTCAGCAAGCGCTCCGGCACCAACGGCGCGGATTATTATCTGCAGGGGTATGCGGTGGCGGATGTGTTCGCCGCCTATAAGATGAAGCTGCAGTATCCGGTGACGCTGCAGGTGAATGTGAAGAACCTGTTTGATAAGACCTATTACACTTCCTCGATCGGCACCAATAACCTCGGTAACCAGATTGGCGACCCGCGCGAAGTGCAGTTCACGGTGAAGATGGATTTTTAAGCCGGACCATGGCGTCGCGCCGGATATTCATTGCCGGGCGGCGCTGCGCTTGCGCCGGCCTACGTTTCCGTGACATTTGTCGCAGCTCGTAGGCCCGGTAAGGCGCAGCCGCCACCGGGCAAAACAGGCGCCTGGCGCCGGATGCCCATTGCCGGGCGGCGCTGCGCTTGCGCCGGCCTACGTTTCCGTGACATTTGTCGCAGTTCGTAGGCCCGGTAAGGCGCAGCCGCCACCGGGCAAAAACAGGCGCCTGGCGCCGGATGCCCATTGCCGGGCGGCGCTGCGCTTGCACCGGCCTACGTTTCCGTGACATTTGTCGCAGTTCGTAGGCCCGGTAAGGCGCAGCCGCCACCGGGCAAAACAGGCGCCTGGCGCCGGATGCCCATTGCCGGGCGGCGCTGCGCTTGCACCGGCCTACGTTTCCGTGACATTTGTCGCAGTTCGTAGGCCCGGTAAGGCGCAGCCGCCACCGGGCAAAAACAGGCGCCTGGCGCCGGATGTTCATTGCCGGGCGGCGCTGCGCTTGCGCCGGCCTACCTTTCCGTGACATTTGTCGCAGTTCGTAGGCCCGGTAAGGCGCAGCCGCCACCGGGCAAAACAGGCGCCAGGCACCGGATGCCCATTGCCGGGCGGCGCTGCGCTTGCGCCGGCCTACGTTTCCGTGACATTTGTCGCAGTTCGTAGGCCCGGTAAGGCGCAGCCGCCACCGGGCAAAAACAGGCGCCTGGCGCCGGATGCCCATTGCCGGGCGGCGCTGCGCTTGCGCCGGCCTACCTTTCCGTGACATTTGTCGCAGTTCGTAGGCCCGGTAAGGCGCAGCCGCCACCGGGCAAAAACAGGCGCCTGGCGCCGGATGTTCATTGCCGGGCGGCGCTGCGCTTGCGCCGGCCTACCTTTCCGTGACATTTGTCGCAGCGCCACCGGGGAATGCGTTCAGCTTACCAGTCCGCCTCCTGGCCGAGGATGCGCAATATATCCTGACGATGCTGCAGCAGCTGCGGGTTATCGCGATGACGGGGAAAAGCCAGCGGCAGCGCAAACTCGGCGATAATCCGCCCTGGACGCGGCGACATCACCAGCACCCGCTCGCACAGCAGCAGCGCCTCTTCGATATCGTGGGTCACCAGCAGGCTGGTATACCCCTGCTGCTGCCAGAGGGCGATCAGCTCCCGCTGCATACTGATGCGGGTCAGCGAATCGAGTTTGCCCAACGGCTCGTCGAGCAGCAGCAGACGCGGTTCGTTCAACAAGGCGCGCGCCAGCGCCGCACGCTGTGCCATCCCTCCGGACAGCTGCCGCGGCCACGCCTCGCTGAAGGCCTGCAGCCCGATGCGGTCAATCAACGCGTCTGCCTTCGCCTCCAGCCCCTTTTTCCCCTGCGCCTGCGGGCCCAGCAGCACGTTCTGCCGCACCGTCAGCCACGGATAGAGCGTCGGATCCTGAAACACCAGAATTCGCTCCGGCCCCGGGGCGCCGAGCGCCGCGCCGTCGATCTGCATCTGTCCGCTCTGCGGCGCTTCCAGCCCCGCCAGCAGCCGCAGCAGGGTTGATTTACCGCAGCCGGAAGGGCCCAGCAGCGCCACGCTTTCCCCCGGGCGCAGCTGCAGGCTAATATTCTCCAGCACCGGTACCGTCTGTTTGCCAAGCGTAAACGCATGATGAAGATGGCTGATGGATACCGCCGCGCCGCGCGCTATCGTCTCGGTTACCATTGCATCCCTCCTCGCTGCCAGCTCAGCAGCCGGTCACGCAGCATAAATAATCCGCTTATCAGGCCGGAGCATAACAAGGCCATCACCAGCAGCGCGGCATACATATTCGGATAGGCCGCCCAGCCCTGGGCCCACTGGAGGTAAAAGCCGATCCCCGACTTCACCCCGACCATTTCGGCGACAATCAGCACCGAAAACGACGCGCCGAGCCCCATAAACAGGCCGACAAAGACGTTCGGCAACGCGGCGGGGATCGCCACCCGCAGGATCAGGAAACGCTGGCTGGCGCCGAGGGTCCGCGCCACGTCGTACCACGCCTTATCAATGCCCATCACTCCGGACCAGGTCAGCACCGTGACCGGGAACCAGGTGCTCAGCGCGATCAAAAACACGCTGGCGCCGAAGCTCGAGGGAAAAATAAACAGGCACAGCGGCAGCAGCGCGGTGGACGGCACCGGCCCCAGCAGACGTAACACCGGATGCACCCAGTAGCCAATCCGTTGCGACCAGCCGATGGCCAGACCAGTGATGAACCCGCTGCTGGTACCCAGCAGCACACCGAGCCCCAGCAGCCCCAGGGAGTGCAGCAGGCTGTCGAGCAGGCGCGGCCAGTCGTCGTGCAGCACCTCGATCAGCGCCTGCGGCGGCGCGAAGAATGGTACCGGCAGCACGGCAGTTTTGGCGGTCAGCCCTTCCCAGACAGCAAACAGCACCGGCAGCAGCGCCAGCCACTTGCTGGCATGCAGCACACGCGCGCCGCGCGCCCGCCAGTAGCGATAGCTCAGCGCCAGCAGCAGCAAGCCGCCGCCGAGGGTGAATTGCGCCAGCGCCCAGCCTTCGCTAAACGGCCAGCGCCGCCCGGCGTCGGGCCAGGTCAGAGTAAACAGACCGCCCATCAGCCACAGCGCGGCGGCCAGCAGCCCTTCTCCCCACAGCGGCGCGCGGCCGGTGGGGCGCGCCAGAGCCTGCTCAGGCGAATACGTTGGCATAGATACTCTCCGCGAACTGATGGGGATCGGTACCCGGCTTGATCACCTGCACCCGCTGCAGGTCGACCGCATACTGCGTCAGCTCTTTCACGAACGCTTCGCCCACCGCGTGATGGCCGTGGCCCTGCCCGTGCAGGATGCCGCTCACCTCCGCTTCACTGGTATTCAGGGCATGGGCGAGGAAGGATTGCGCCACGCTTTCCGGATGCTCAGCGGCATAGCTGTGCGCCTCAAGGATCGCCTGGGTGAGCGCCGCGGCGGCCGGTTTATGGTCCCGCGCCAGGCTCCCGCTCACCCCCAGCACGCAGCAGCTGAGGTTGGCATAATCCCCGGTCATATTGCTGGCGATCAGCTGATACTTGCCGGTCTCCAGCAGACGATAGCTGAACGGCTCGCTGCCGCTGATGGCGGCGATTTCGCGCTTGTCCAGCGCCACGCTGAGCAGATCCGCCGGGTAGACTTTCCACTGCACGTCGCTGATCGGGTCGATACCGTGGCGCTTAAGCAGAATGGCGAAGAAGTTTTTATCCGGTCCGGCCATGTCGGTGACGCCGATGGTTTGCCCCTTCAGGCTCTCGAGGCCGCCGAACGGCGAGTCTTTGGCCGTCAGCAGGTTCAGACAGCCGCCGTGGGTCCCGGCGGTGAGCTTGACGTCAAAGCCCTGCTCCAGCGCCTTCAGCCAGCGCAGCGCCATCCCCACCCCGGCGTCGGCCTTACCGGTGGCGATCGCCTCCAGCAGCACATCGGTGGAGTTGCCGAAGTTAACAAACTCTACGTCGAGGTTGTATTTACTGAATATCTTCTGCTGCTCGGCGACGGCGACCGGCGCGAGGCATACCGCGCTTTTGTTGATCGCCAGCTTGATCTTGTAGGGCTCTGGCAGGCGCAGCGCCGGATGGGCATCGCCGCCGGCCATGTCCGCCATATCATGAGCCCACAGCGGCAGAGAGACCCCGGCCAGCGCCAGGCCGCCGCTGAGCTGTAAAAAACGGCGGCGGGAAAAAGGGGTTCTGGTCATGGCGTCACCTCGGCGGCGGGCACGCTAAAACGGCGGTCAAAGGTCGGCTTCACGTCCAGCCGGGTGCGGATCAGGCCGTTGGCGAGATAAAAGTCCGCCGTTGCCTGCTGCTGGGCCACTGTTTCCTCGGCCAGCGGCTGCCACTGCGACTGGCGGTTGGCAAACTGCGCGCGGGCGATCTCCGCCGGGAAGCGGATGATCTCCCCCAACGTTTTGCCGTAGCTGTCGAGATTGGCGTAGGCCCAGCGCTCGGCGCCGGCCAGGCGCTGGAGATAATCCTGCAGCGCGGCGCGTTTTTGCGGATCGTTAAGCGCGGAATCCGTTGCCGCGAGGAAGGTATTCCCCGGCAGCAGCCCTTTGCCGCTCACCAGGATCTGCCCCTCGTTGGTCTTCACCATTTGGGTGGTGTAGGGCTCCCAGGTCGCCCAGGCGTCCACCGAACCGTTTAGCAACGCCACTTTGGCGTCCACCGGGCCGAGGAACACCCACTGCACCTCCTTCGGTGAAATCCCCGCCTGCTCCAGCGCTTTCAGCGCCACGAAATGACCAATCGACCCTTTACCGGTGGCGATGCGTTTGCCTTTTAAATCAGCGCCACTTTTTAACGTGCTGCCGGGGGATACCAGCACCGCGGTCCCCGCCGGGTTGCTTTTATCCACGGCAATAGCTTTGACCGGCGCACCGTTGGCCAGGGCGAAGAGCAACGGCGCATCGCCGATGATCCCCGCGTCCACGGCGCCCGCGTTGAGGGCTTCCGCCAGCGGCGCGGCGGCCGGGAACTCGGCCCACTTAATGTCGTAAGGGAGATTTTGCAGGGCGTTGGCCGCCTCCAGCTGCGAACGCATGCCGCCTTTTTGATCGGCGATACGCAGGGTAAGCCGCTCCTGCGCTGTCGCGTAGCCGCCCAGCGCCAGCAGCATCAGCGCGGCCGCCACCCGGCCTGAAAATGATAGACGCATCGTGATTATCCTTGTGATTGAAAGACGAAGTTGCCGGCTGCCAGCCAGGCGCTGTCGCTCTGTGGGGTATGTACCCGTCCGCAGAGCACATTGCGGTAGTGGCGTTCCAGCGGGTTTTGTCGGCTGAGACCATGATTGCCGGTCAGCTCGAGCGCGATATTCACCGCCTGAATGGCGTTGTCGGTGATGGTGACTTTCGCCAGATTGGCCTCGATGGCGGAAAAGCGCAGCGCGGCGGCCTGCTCCAGCAGGCTGCGGTTGACCAGCAGCAGCCCGGCGATCTGCCCGACTTTCTCCTGCACCCGTGGCAGACGAGAGAGCGGATGGCCGAGACCGGCGGGCACCCGCCCCGCCAGCCACCTCACCAGCCAGTCGTGAGCGGCGTGGGCAATGCTGTCATAGATCGCCGCCAGCAGCGCTGTCTGCCGGTTGGCGAACAGGCGAAACGGTTCGGCCTGGGCGGCGGGTGGCGCATCGGCCGTCCAGACATCCACCGCGTGCTCTGCCGCCACCCGAACGTGGTTAAAAATAACTTCATGGCTGCCGGTGGCCCGCATCCCGGCGTGATCCCAGCTCTTCACCACCGTGATACCCGGGCTGTCGCCAGGCACCAGCCAGGTACCCACCAGCGGCGGGTTATCATCGCTTCTGGCCCACACTGCCAGCCAGCGCAGCCCTTCAATGCCGGTGGTATAAATTTTATGGCCGCTGATGTCCCAGCCCTCCGCGCGACGGGTCGCCACGGTGTCCGGCAGGCCGCCCCGCGCCGGGGAGCCCAGCTCCGGCTCGACGCGCAGGCTGTTGATGAGGCCACCGTGTTCGACAGCATCGTGAAAAACCTGCTGGCGCAGCGGCGCGTGCCAGGCGTCGTTTTCCGCCAGCCGCAAATGGTGGAGATACTGCATGCAGACGATCAGCGCTGTCGCCGGCTCTCCCCAGGCGATGGCGGCGATGACCTCCTGCAGCTGGGCCAGACTGGCGCCCGCGCCGCCGCAGGATGGCGGCACGGCGAGACTTAACCAGCCCCCCGCACGCAGATGGTCGATATTACGCCAGGGAAACTCGCCGCTGGCGTCAAGGCTGGCTGCCTGCTCCGCCATCTGCTGGCGGAGCGCCGTCAGCTGCCGGGCCCAGTCGTCGCGCTCAGGATGGATCACGATGCGCGCTCCGCCACCGCACGCCGCGCGGCTTTTTCCCGGGCGATCGGCAGCAGCGCCCGGCCATAGTCGGCCGCGTCGTTCAGCGGATCGAAGCCGCGGATCAGGAAGTTACGCACCCCGAGGTCGTAGTAATCGATCAGCGCATCCGCCACCTGCTCCGGGGTGCCCACCAGCGCGGTGGAGTTATGTCCGCCGCCCACCAGCTGGGCGATGCCGGTCCACAGACGTTTGTCTACCACTCTGCCCTGCGCCGCGGTGGCCCGCAGCCGCTGGGCGCCGATGCTGTCCGGTTTGGCTTTGAACCCGCCTCCGCGCTGCGCCGCCTGCTCGGTGGCGACGTGCAGGATATGCTCGGCTTTCTCCCAGGCTTCGGCTTCGCTGTCGGCGATAATCGGCCGGAACGAGACGCTGAAGCCGATATCACGCTGGTGTTTCGCCGCTTCGGCGCGCACCCGCTGGATGGTCTCGCCGGTTTGCGCCAGCGACTCGCCCCACAGCGCGAAGACGTCGGCATGTTTGCCGGCGACGGCGATGGCCGCTTCCGACGAGCCGCCGAAGTAGATGGGAAGATGCGGCTTTTGCAGCGGGCGAATGGCGGACCAGGCCTGCTCGGCCTGATAGAAATCGTTGTGAATATCCACCGGCTGCTCGCTGGTCCACACCTGGCGCACGGTGTCGAGGAAGGCGTCGGTGCGGGCGTAGCGCTGGTCGTGGTCGAGATAATCGCCATCCCGGCGCTGCTCGGCATCGTTGCCGCCGCTGATGATATGCACCGCCAAGCGGCCCCCCAGCAGGTGCTCAAGGGTGGCGAATTTGCGCGCGGCAAGGGTTGGGGAAACAAAACCGGGACGATGGGCCAGCAGGTACTGAATTTTCTGCGTCGACAGTCCGGCCAGGGCCGTCACCAGAAAGCCGTCGGGTTGATCGGACCAGTGGCCGACCAGCAGACGATCAAACCCGGCGGCTTCATGGGTTTGCGCAAAGCGAACGATATAGTCGCGGTCAAAGATCGGCCCCACCGGGGCAATCGTTTCGGAAGAGAGGCGGTGGCCAATCATGCCGAGAAACTGAATGCTCATGAACAACTCCTTGCGTCAGGGTAATGGAGTGGCCGCGACAGCGGCGCTGGTCATTACCCTATACAGAGCGTGTTAATGAGCAAAATGCATTTTTATCATATCTTAATATGCTTAATTAGCATTAAACAAAAATGCATAGTGCTTTCAGTCGGATACGGTCAGCTGCTGAACCACTTTGCTGGCAAAAAAGGTCAGCGGCGGCTGCAGGTTCGCCAGATACTGGGCGTGGATCAGCCACAGTGAGACCGCAGGCTGAAAATCGCTGAGGCTGAGGACCGCGACCTCGTCCCGCCACGGGCTGCTGGCCAGCGCCGCCCTCGGCACCAGACCCAGCCCCAGCCCCTGCGCCACCAGCGCTATCTGCAGCTGCGCGCCCGCGCTCTCGACGTTGAGCGTCAACCGCAATCCCTGGCTCTGCAGCTCGCGAATGAGCCCGGCGCGCAGGCCACAGCCGTCGGGGTTAAGGATCCAGCCCCGTTCGGCGCACTCCCGCAGGGATGACGCGCGCAAATTCAAACGCCGGCCGACGATCGGCACCACCTCCAGGGGACACAGCAGGCGCCCGCTGTAGCCCTCGGCGAAGCTTTGCTGGGCGGGCCCCATCGCCAGCATGCCGTCCAGCTCGCCGTTTTCCAGCCGGCGCTGCAGCTGTCCGCTCCAGCCGCAGGTGATCTGCGGCGACAGTCCGGGAAACTGCTGGCTCAGCGCCGACAGCGCCGCCGGCAGGGCAATCTCGCTGAGACTCTGCGGCACGCCGAGACGCAGGGCGCCGCGCGGCTCGCCTTGCGGATCCAACAGGCTGTAGAGTTTTTTCGTCTCACGCTTAATGCTCAGACACTGCTCGTACACCCGATGTCCGGCGGCGGTCAGGGTCAGCGGGCGGGTCTGGCGCTCTAACAGCGTGACGTTCAGCTCCTGTTCCAGACGCTGCAGGCGCCGGGTGATGGCCGACTGGGTGATCCCCAGATATTCCGCGGCCTGATTGAGGGAGGAAAACTGCACCGTGGCCAGCAAAGCGTCGATATCGTCAATGCGCATAGGAACCTTATGTGAAATTTGCATATTAATATATGCGTAAATTGCATTTAAATAATATTAACGCCTCTGTTAGCGTTTTGACCAGTCCCTCTGACAGGAACCGCACATGACTGCACCACGACTGGAAAAATTACGCCATTTCATTCATGAGGTAGACCGCCTGCACCGCGAACACCACCAGGCCGCCCCGCTGCTTGACGCCGTGGCGCAGCGGCTGGCGGCGCTGGTGCGTTACGACGACTGGCTGCCGGAAGAGTACACCCTGCCGCATCCGCACCATTACCAGCAGTATCTGCTGCATGCCGACTCCGGGGAGCGCTTCTCGATTGTCAGCTTCGTCTGGGGACCGGGGCAAGCGACGCCGATCCATGACCACCGGGTGTGGGGGGCCATTGGGATGCTGCGCGGCGCGGAGGAAAACCAGCGCTACCAGCTGGATGCCGATGGCATACCGCGCGCGCTCGGCGCCGCCACGCTTCTGGAAGCAGGCCAGGTGGAGAAAGTCTCCGCTGACGATGGCGATATTCATCGCGTCAGCAATGCGCTGGCGGATCGCGTCTCTATCAGCATTCATGTCTACGGCGGCAATATCGGCGCGGTGAAGCGCGCCGTGTATACCCCGGAAGGGCAGCAGAAACCGTTTATCTCCGGCTACTCTAACCGCCATTTACCCAATATCTGGGATTCCTCCCGCGAACATCAAGGATAACCACTATGTCCACCTACGCTTATCGCCAGGCCGCCGGGATCCGCCAGGCGCTGCTCGACCGTCGTGAACTGGCGCTGATCGACGTCCGTGAAGAGGCCGATTTCGCCACCGCTCATCCGCTGTTTGCCGTCAATCTGCCGCTCAGCAAACTGGAGCTCGAGGTCCGCCGGCGGATACCGCGCTTCACCACCCCGCTCACCGTCTACGACAACGGCGAGGGTCTGGCGGAGATCGCCGTCGAACGGCTGCGGTCCTGGGGCTATCAGGATGTGGCCCTGCTGGCCGAGGGTCTCGCCGGCTGGCGCCGCAGCGGCGGCGAGCTGTTTCAGGACGTCAACTCCGCCAGTAAAGCCTTTGGCGAGCTGGTGGAAAGCGTGCGTCACACACCGTCGCTCAGCGCCCAGGAGGTTCAGGCGCTCATCGACAGCCGGCAGGAGGTGGTGATCGTCGACGCCCGGCGCTTCGATGAGTACCAGACCATGAGCATCCCCGGCAGCATCAGCGTGCCCGGCGGCGAGCTGGCCCTGCGGGTAGAGAGCCTGACGCCCTCCCCGCAGACGCCGGTTATCGTCAACTGCGCCGGACGCACCCGCAGCATCATCGGCACCCAGTCGCTGATCAACGCCGGCGTGCCAAACCCGGTCCATGCCCTACGCAATGGCACTATCGGCTGGACGCTGGCCGGCCAGACGCTGGCGCACCAGCAGCAGCGGCAATACGATCCCTCCGCCCGCGCCTCCGGCGCCCGGGCCGCTGAGGTGGCGCATCTTGCCGAACGGGCCGGGGTGGCGGTCATCGATGAGGCCACGCTGCAACGCTGGCTGCAGCAGAGCGACCGCACCACCTTCCTGTTTGATGTCCGCAGCCCCGAAGAGTACGCGGCGGGTCACTATCCCGGCAGCCTGAGCGCGCCAGGCGGCCAGCTGGTGCAGGAGACCGACCACTTCGCTAGCGTACGAGGGGCGCGCATTGTGCTGCTGGATGACGATGGCATCCGGGCGGCGATAACCGGCTCGTGGCTGGCGCAGATGGGCTGGGAGACGGCGCGGCTGAGCGCGCTGTCGACCAGCCAGTTGAGCGAACGCGGGGTGCCTGCCGCCGAGGTGCCGCCCGGTCCGCAGGCGGAGGAGATAAGCCCGGCGCAGCTGGCGCAACAGCTGGAAGAACCCGATACGGTGGTGCTCGATTTTACCACCAGCGCCAACTTTGTCGCTCGCCATATCCCCGGCGCGTGGTGGCTAACGCGCTCGCAGCTGCGCCAGGCCCTGGAGGTGATCCCTCCCGCCCAACGTTACGTGGTGACCTGCGGCAGCAGTCTGCTGGCCCGCTACGCGGTGCCGGAGGTGGCGGCCTTGACCGGTAAACCGGTGCAGTTGCTTACCGGCGGGACGCTGGCGTGGATCGCCGCCGGTCTGCCGCTGGCGCATGGCGACAGCGGCCTCGCCGTCGAGCGCCGTGACCGCTATCGTCGTCCGTACGAAGGAACCGATAATTCCGCCGAGGCCATGCAGGCCTATCTGGAGTGGGAGTATGGCCTGGTGGATCAGCTGGCCCGCGACGGCACCCACGGTTTTCGGGTGCTCTAGCGCGAGCCCGCCTCAGGCTTCGCGCATGATCCACGAATACTGAAAGCTCTTCGGCGCCGGAAAATGGGTCCGGCGCCGGTAGGAGCCCAGCGACTGCGGGGTGCAGTAGGTACAACTCCCCAGCCATTCAACGCTCGCCGGCGCCACCCCCGCCTCTGCGAAGATCGCTTCGGCAAAGGCGCGCAGATCAAACCACAGATTATCGCTGCCGCGTGCGGCGGCTTTGAGCGGATCGCTGACCGGGCCCGAACGGGAGTGGAACAGCCGCTGGCGATGGCGGGCCACCCGGTCACCGCCGGGCTGGTCCAGCAGTTGCTGATAGAATCCGGCGGAGACTTCGTAACAGCAGGGGTGAATATACGGCCCCACGGCGATGACCAGATCGGCCAATGCCACCCCCTGCTGGCGAAAACAGGCCAGACTGTTGTCGACAATACCGCTGACCAGCCCCTGCCAGCCGGCATGCACGCTGCAGACGTAGCGACCGTCGCGCGAGGCGATCAGCAGCGGCAGACAGTCGGCGGTCACCACCCCCACCTTTTGCCCGGCTATCGCGGTAAACACCGCGTCGGCGTGCGGGCGCGTCGGCAGCGGCTGCTGATAATGATGAACCTCATTACCATGCACCAGCTTCACCGGAGCCAGCTCGGCATAGGGAAAGGCGGCGGTTTCATGGACATCGAGAAAAGCGTGGCGGATGCCAGGGATCGCATTGAGCAAACGGGAGGTGTAAGCCATAGGGACGATAAGCGTCAGGGAATGATGTCTTACCTTAGGCCAGGGGACGCGGACAGGCAAGGCGGCGGCCCGGCATTTTTTTACCAGACCGCCGGATGCATATCAGACCATGGCCGCGCGCTGCTGGCGATGCATCAGCCAGAACACCGCCACGCCGGCCAGCACAATGCCCGGCGCCGAGGCCGCCATCACCCCGACGGTGCCGGTGCCGAGGGCCAGCATCTTGCCGGCCAGCAACGGACCGCTCATCGCCCCAAGACGCCCCACCGCCACGGCGGTGCCCACCCCGGTGGCGCGGATGGCCGCGGGATAAAAAAGCGGCGCTAGAGCGTAAAGCACACTTTGCCCGCCGGTGGCGAACAGCCCGGCGACAAACCCCGCCAGCAGCATGCCAGTCAACGACGACGCGCTGCCCAGCGCCAGCAGCGACGCCAGAATGCCGCTGTAGATCAGGAGCGACATCCGCAGCGGGGTGAGCTTATCCATTAGCGCCCCCAGCAGCAGCGTGCCGCAGGCGGCGCCGATCTGCAGAGAGAACATCACCCCCGCCGCCTGGCTGGCGCGGAATCCCTGGCCCACCAGCAGCATCGGCAGCCAGTTGATCAGCATATAGACCACCAGCAGGGTGAAAAAATAACCCAGCCACAGCAGCAGCGTAGCGGCGGCCTGGCCCGGGGCAAACAGGGTGCGCAGCGGCACGCTGGCCTCCGCGCGCTGAAACGCCTGCGACTCCGGCAGCCAGCGCATCAGCAACGGGATCAGCAGCAGCGGGACCACGCCGCCAATCCAGAAAATAATCTGCCATGCCGCGGCGAGACCGGAAAAGCCCAGCGCTGCCGCCAGCGCGGCGCCAATGGGTACGCCGCAGTACATCAGGCTTACCGCCCGGCCGCGGAAACGTGAGCCAGCGGCTTCCGAGGTTAAGGCAATCAGGTTCGGCAATGCCGCCCCGAGCCCGACGCCGGTGAGCAGGCGCGCCAGCAGCAGCGTCGGGAAGCTCCATGCCAGCGCGGTGGCCAGCGAGAACAGGCCAAACAGCAGCACCGACCCCAACAGAATGCGCTTACGCCCGTGGCGGTCCGCCAGCATGCCGCCCACCAGCGCGCCGGGCAGCAGGCCGAGGATCCCAGCGCTGAAGATCCAGCCCATCTGCATTTTATCCAGCGCAAAGGCCTGCGCCATGCCGACGGCGGCGATCCCCGCCGCCTGCAGATCCAGCCCTTCCATCAGGGCCACCATAAAACAGAGCCCGATGGTGACCACCAGGCGCGAGGGGGTTGCAGTCGTTATCTTGGTCATAGGGTACCTTGGCGATAGCCGAACAAACGGAGCAGGTGACTGGCGGCTGATGCTTTGTCAGCCGCACGTTCTTAGTTATTTATTGCGGTTAAGCAGATCCAGCGCGACGTCGACGATCATATCCTCCTGGCCGCCGACCATCCGCCGCTTGCCCAGCTCGACGAGAATATCCACCGCGCTGAGGCCATAGCGCTTGGCCGCCGCTTCGCTGTGGCGCAGGAAGCTGGAGTAGACTCCGGCGTAGCCCAGCGCCAGCGTTTCGCGGTCGACACGCACCGGGCGATCCTGCAGCGGCCGCACCAGCTCATCGGCCGCGTTCATCAGGGCGTAGAGATCGGTGCCATGCTGCCAGCCGAGCTTGTCGGCGGCGGCAATAAACACCTCCAGCGGCGCATTGCCCGCCCCCGCCCCCATCCCGGCCAGGCTGGCGTCAATGCGATCGCACCCCTCTTCCACCGCGACGATCGAGTTCGCCACCCCGAGGCTTAGGTTATGGTGGGCATGCATCCCGGTGGCGGTCTCCGGCTTCAGCACCGCCTTCAGGGCGCGGAAGCGGTCGCGAATGTCGTTCATGTTCATCGCCCCGCCGGAATCCACCACATAGATACAGGTCGCGCCACAAGATTCCATCTTCAGCGCCTGCTGCGCCAGCGCCTGCGGGGAGATCATATGGCTCATCATCAGAAAACCGACGGTGTCCATCCCCAGCTCGCGGGCAAAGGCAATATGCTGCGCGGCGACGTCCGCTTCGCTGCAGTGGGTGGCGACCCGCACCACCCGCGCCCCGGCCTGATAGGCTGCTTTCAGATCGTGCAGCGTGCCGATGCCCGGCAGCAGCAAGGTGGCGATTTTCGCCTGGCTCACGACATCCGCTGCCGCTTCAATCCAGGCGATGTCGCTGTGGGCGCCAAAGCCATAGTTGAAGCTGGATCCCTGCAGGCCATCGCCATGGGCCACTTCGATGGAGTCGACCCCAGCCTTATCCAGCGCGCTGGCGATCTGCTGCACCTGCGCCAGGGAATACTGGTGACGAATAGCGTGCATACCATCGCGCAGCGTCACGTCCGAGATATAAAGTTTTTTACCGTTCATGCTGTCGCTCCCGCCGCGCTGTGCATTGCCCCGGCCATTTGCTCCGCCGTCGCCAGCGCCGCCGAGGTCATAATATCGAGGTTGCCCGCGTACGCTGGCAGATAGTGCGCCGCCCCTTCCACTTCGAGGTAAACCGCGGTTTTCAGGCCGGAAAAACAGCCGACGCCGGGCAGGTTGACCGGCCTGTCCTCGGGGATAACCTCAAACTGCACCTGCTGCTTCAGCCGGTAGCCCGGGACGTAAGCCTGCACTGCCGCCGCCATTTCGGCGATCGAGGCGGCAATCGCCTCCTGCGACGCCAGCTCGCTCAGGACGTAGACGGTATCGCGCATCATCAGCGGCGGCTCCGCCGGGTTCAGTACAATAATCGCTTTGCCCTTGCCCGCGCCGCCGACTTTTTCAATCGCCTGCGAGGTGGTTTCGGTGAATTCGTCAATATTGGCCCGCGTGCCCGGCCCGGCGGATTGGCTGGCGATCGAGGCCACGATCTCCGCGTAATGCACCTTCGCCACTCGCGAGACCGCGGCGACCATTGGGATGGTCGCCTGCCCGCCGCAGGTCACCATATTGACGTTGCCCTGATGGAGATTGGCCGCGAGGTTGACCACCGGTACGCAGTATGGGCCAATCGCCGCCGGCGTCAGGTCGATAACGCGGATCCCCGGCTTCGCTTCGCGCAGCGCGGCATCGTTTTTGATGTGCGCCCCGGCGCTGGTGGCGTCAAAAACAAAATCGATGTCGGCAAATTCCGCCATCTGCATCAGGCCGCCCACCCCTTCGTGAGTGGTCGCAACGCCCAGGCGCCTGGCGCGGGCCAGGCCATCCGACTGCGGGTCGATGCCGACCATCACCGCCATCTCCAGATGCTGGCCGTGGCGCAGGATTTTAATCATTAAATCGGTGCCGATATTCCCGGAGCCGATAATGGCGACTTTACGTTTACGCATCACGATCTCCTTCTCCGGCGGCAACGAAGCGTGCCGCGACTGAGCCAATACCTTCGATATGGGCGACAAAGCTGTCCCCCTCGTTAATCGTCACCATCGGGCCTAACGCCCCGGTCAGCACGATATCCCCCGCCCGCAGCGGTTCGCCGAGACTCGCCAGCTTGCGCGCCAGCCAGACTGCGGCGTTCAGCGGATGCCCCAGACACTCGCTGCCGCGGCCGCTGGAGACCAGCTCCTGGTTGCGGGTCATGTGCATGGCGCACTGCTTCAGATCCAGTCCCGCCGGACGCTGCGCCGGGCCGCCAATGACGTACAGGCCGCAGGAGGCGTTATCGGCGACGGTGTCGACAAAGCCGATTGACCAGTCGCGAATGCGGCTGCCCACCACCTCCAGCGCCGGCAATACCCATTCGATGGCGTTATACAGTTCATCAAAAGTGGTATCGGCATGCGGCAGATCCTGCTTCAGCACCAGGGCGATCTCGGCCTCCACCTTGGGCTGCAGCACGCGGCCAAACGGCACCTCGGCGTTGTCGCCGTAGCACATGTCGGCAAACAGGGTGCCGAAGTCCGGCTGATTGACGCCCAGCTGCTGCTGCACTTTGGGATGGGTCAGGCCCACCTTGCGGCCCACCACCCGCCGGCCATGGGCCACATGGTGCTGGACGTTCAGGCGCTGGATGGCATAGGCGGCGTCGGCATTGTCGACGCCGAGAATATCGCGCAGCGGGGCGATCGCCTGGCCGCTCTGTTCCGCGTCGCGGAGCTGCCGGGCCAGCGCGTCAAGAGAAAAAGTCATCATTTACTCCTTAAGCCCGTGCGAGGAAATTGAGCACCAGCTGATTAAAACTGTCGGCATGTTCCCACTGCGCCCAGTGGCCGCAGTCGCGGTAAATATGCAGTTCCGAACCGGCGATCCCGGCGAGCAGGCGCAACCCGGCGTCCATCGGCACGAAGCGGTCATTGCGTCCCCAGACGATCAGAGTTGGCGCGCTGATTTCGCCCAGCCGCGGGCCAAAGTCAGGAAACTGCTTCGGGTTGGCTTCGAGGCTCTTGACGAAGTTGTCCAGATGGTCGCGGCGCGACAGCATATTGTTGAGACGCGCCTCGAACAGCGCCTCGGTGAGGTCGCGGGTGTCGAAGACGAAGATGCTCATCATCTTTTTGAGGTTTTCAATGGTCGGCTCGCGGTACAGGGCGTTCAGCAGCTTGATGCCCTCGGTCGGCATCGGCGTGAACAGGCTCATACCGCCGGTCCCCCCGCCCATCAGCACCAGCTTTGCCACCCGCTCCGGCCAGCTCAGGGTGAAGGCCACCGCGCTATGGCCGCCCATCGAGTTGCCCAGCAGATGGACTTTATCGATCCCCAGCTGATCGACCACGCTTTTCAGAATGCGGGCGTTGAGATCCGAACGCGAGCCGCTGTTGACGATAGCATCGCTTTTGCCCCACCCCGGACAGTCGAGGAGTAGCACGCGATAGCCCGCCTCGACCAGCGGGTCAATATTGCGGCTGAAGTTGGCCCAGCCGGTGGCCCCCGGCCCGGAGCCGTGCAGCATGACCACGGTCTCTTTCCCGTCGCCGCAGTCATTGATATGGATGCGCAGCGTGCGGCCCCCCTCGTCGACATTGAGGAATCGGCTGGTGGCGGCTTCGGTTTGCGGTTGATAGCTCATGTTAGTCTCCCGGTTAATCAAATCTCGGTGGTGGCGCTCAGCGAGCCGAATCCGGCGATCCACTCGGGGATCGGCCGGTAATAGCGGCCTTCACTGCGCCAGCGGCCAAAAGCGGATAGCGCAGCAAAAGCGGCCACCCAGGTCTTAATTTCGTGCGTCGATTTGCCGGCCATCGCCGACAGCTCGTCATTGCCGATGGCATCCAGCTCCGCCAGCCGGCCCTGCTCCAGCAGGCTCATAAAGCGGTTGTCCCAGACCGGGTTGAGGGGATGGAGCGAGTGGGGGTCTTCGGTAAACCGTCGGGCGGCATTGATCACCCGCTGCTGGCGCCGTTCGCGTTCGTCCGGCGGCAGCTGTTTTCCGCCGCCGAGCAGGCGATCGCGCAGATGGGCGTCGGCCTTCGCCAGCTCCGGCACCGGCGGCTGGTGCGAGAGTCCGCCCGAGCCGAGGATCAGCACCCGCTTATTGAGGGTATTGAGAAAGCGGCCCATCGCCTCGCCCAGCAGCCGGGTGCGTTGAAAACCCGGCAGCGGCGCGGCGACGCCGTTAATAAACACCGGCAGCACCGGCACGCGGTCCAGGCCACCCAGCAGAAACTCCAGCGGCTGGGCGAAGCCATGGTCCACCCGCATGTTGTACGACACCGCCAGGTCGATACCGCTGTTGAGGATGGCGTGGGCGCAGGCTTCCGCCAGCTCGGCGGGCACCGGCAGGTCGCCGGCGGCGCTGGCGAAGTCGCCAATCGCGGTGGCGCCGACCCCGAGGCAGAACGGCGGCATCACGTCATAGAAAAAACCGTTGTAGTGATCGGGGGCGAAGAGCACCACCAGCTCTGGATCGAATTCAGCGATCCGCCGCCGGGCGTCGGCAATCACCCCGTTCACTTCATCGAGGACCGCCTGCTCCGGGTCCACGAATCCTACCAGCGGAGTGTGGGAGAGACAGTGCAAATAGGCATGCATATCAGGCCACCTTCTCTTCAGCGTGGGCGGTATCCCCGGTTGCGAGGGTCATTTTTTCCGCCAGGGCGGTCAGCTGCGCGCCGAGGGTCTGCGGGATAGCGAGAGCGGCGACAAAGCGGTCCGGCCTGACCACGGCGATGGCGGTGTTATGCAGTGCAAACCAGCTTTTGAGGCGGTTTTGCGTATCGCCCACCCGCAGCGTGCCGGGGGCGTTATCCTGCTCGCGATGGATCTGCACCTCGGGCACCACCTGGATAAAGCGCACGTCAATCGCGCGCCAGCGGGCGATCTGCCCGGCGTCGAGCCCCCACTGCGGGTTGCAGCCCCAGCCGATAATGGCGAAATTCGCGCCGATGACGTCGTCGAGCAGCACGCTCTCGCCGCTCTCCAGCGTCACCTGCGGTTGAATAAACATTTTGCCCACCGGCGAGGTCTTGCCGACGCAGTCCGTCAGCAGCGCCCCCTCGCGGTACTGCGGCATCGGCTTAAAGCGCATCTCGAGGAAGTAGCGTTTCACCGGCGGCAGGTAGTTCAGCAGCCAGGAGAGACCGTCGCGCACGGCCCCCTGCCAGCGCTTCGGCGGCGCCAGCACGTGGCCGGCGGTGACCGACAGATCAATCATCGCTTTCGCGTGGTCGCGGCGCTCCTGCTGGTAGCTGTCGAGCAGCGTCTCTCCCGCTTTGCCATTGACCACCAGCGCCAGCTTCCACGCCAGGTTGAAGGCGTCGCGCATGCCGCTGTTATATCCCTGCCCCTGCCAGACCGGCATGATGTGCGCCGCATCGCCGGCCAGCAGCACGCGGTCGATGCGAAAGCGCTCGGCAAGGCGGGCGTTATGCGTATAGACCCGCTGGCGGATCAGCTCGACGCGGTCCGGGTCCGGCAGCACTTTGCTCAGCAGACGGCGCATATTGTGCGGCTCGCTGAGCTGGGCTTCGGTTTCTCCGGGCATCACCATAAATTCAAAGCGGCGCACGCCGTGGGGCAGCGCGGCGGAAACGTAGGGTCGCACCGGGTCGCAGCACAGGTAAACATGCGGGGTGGCCAGCGGGTCGTTAGCGATATCGATGACGATCCACTGATTCGGCGCGGTCTTACCTTCGAAGGGGATGTTCAGCGTACGACGAATAAAGCTGGCGCCGCCGTCGCAAGCCACCAGCCAGTCCGCGCGCACCGTCTCCCGTTCGCCGTCCGGTCCTTTAAGATTAACGTGACACTGTCACCGGTCTGGCTAAAGGCTTCCACTGCGCGGGAGAAGAGGCAGCGGACCTGCGGGAAACGCTGCAGACCGTGATACATCACCGCATCGACCTGCGGCTGAATGAAGGCGTTGCGCCGCGACCAGCCAAACTCATCGGTCATCGGCTGGATATCGGCAAAGCAGCGGCCTTTTGGGGTGAGAAAACGCATGGCGTGCCACGGCGTGGTATGCGGCAGCACGTCATTCACCAGCCCCACCGCCTGCATCGCCCGCAGGGATTCATCGTCAATGCCGATGGCCCGCGGGTAATCGATCAGTGTGGCGAGCTTTTCCACCACCAGCACGCTGATGCCCATCTGGCCAAGGTAGTTGGCCATCATCAGACCAACCGGACCGGCGCCAACGATGGCGACCTGAGCGGTATGCTGCACGGCGGGTTGAATATCGGGTGTAGATGTTGTCATTCTCAGCGACCTCACGACTCGGAAACTGCCCGGCTGACAGGCAATTTGTTAATCATGTGTAAACGTTTTTTTATAATGGGCTGAGTATAGGGCGGGGGTTTTCGGCTACAATCAAAACATCATCGAATGTGCACCAGGTGCACCACACTGTTTTTAAAGCATTTTAAGGGGGTATTTATGCGTGACGATGGGTCCGCAGCGTACAAAACGGTGCGCGGATTAAGCCGGGGTTTATTGTTATTAAAATTGTTAAATAAATTCGACGGCGGCGCGACGCCGGGCCTGCTGGCGGAGTTTAGCGGCCTGCATCGCACCACCGTGCGCCGGCTGCTGGAGACGCTACAGGAGGAGGGTTTTGTCCGCCGCAGCCGCTCCGATGACAGCTTCCGGTTGACCATTAACGTCCGCCAGCTGAGCGATGGATTTCGTGACGAACATTGGATTTCTGCCCTCGCCACGCCGCTGCTCGGCGAGCTGCTGCGCGAGGTGCAGTGGCCAACGGACATCACCACCCTCGACGTCGACGCCATGGTGGTGCGCGAGACTACCCACCGCTTCAGCCGACTGTCGTTTCACCGCGCGATGGTCGGACGGCGGCTGCCGCTGCTGCTCACCGCCTCCGGACTGACGTGGCTGGCCTTTGCCCCCGACGCGGAACGCGACGCCATCGTCAGCATGCTGGCCGCCCGTCCGGAAGCTGAGTATCAGTTGGCCCGCGAACCGGAACGGCTGGCGGCGATCCTCGCCCGCACCCGCCAGAACGGCTATGGCGAAAACTTCCGCGGCTGGCGGCAGGAGGAGAAAATCGCCTCGATCGCCGTGCCGGTCTGCAGTCAGCAGCGGGTTATCGTCTGCCTGAACCTGGTCTATATCGCCAGCGCAATGACCATTGAGCAGGCGGCGCAGAAGCATCTCCCTGCGCTGCAGAGGGTGGCGAGGCAGATAGAAGCCCGCATGGAAGAGGAAGAAGTGTGGTACGAAATGCCCTGATCGTGATGAGGGTAACCGCGATCAACCATTGCGCCCGGCTTCGTTATATAATTTAATACACAACGAATTTTCACGCCATTCGGGCCACACCATGTCAAAACACCCCTTACTGCTGGGCCTGACGCTGCTCAGCGCCAGCCTGTTGACCGGCCAGGCCTTCGCCGACCGCACCGTCACCGACCAGCTGGGTCGCCAGGTCACCCTCCCCGACCACGTCACCCGCGTTGTGGTTCTGCAGCATCAGACGCTCAACCTGCTGGTACAACTGCATGCCGCCGAGGATATCGTCGGCGTCTTAAGCAGCTGGAAGAAACAGCTCGGGCCGCAGTTCGCCCGCTTTATGCCCGAGATCGGGCAACTGGCGACCCCGGGCGATCTTACCCAGGTCAATATTGAAAGCCTGCTGGCGCTGCGTCCGCAGGTGGTTTTCGTCGCCAACTATGCGCCGCCGGCGATGATCGCGCAGATCCAACAGGCCGGGATCCCGGTGGTGGCCATCTCGCTGCGCCATGATGCCGCCGGGGAAAAAAATAAAATGAACCCCACCATGGCTGACGAAGAGCAGGCCTATAACGCCGGGCTGATGGAGGGGATCCGCCTTATCGGCGAGGTGGTCGAGCGCCAGCCCGAGGCCGAGGCGCTGATTCACTACACCTTCGAGGCGCGCAAGCAAGCCAATGCGCCGGTGGCCGATATTCCACCGAACCAGCGGGTGCGGGTGTACATGGCCAACCCCGATCTGAATACCTATGGCGCTGGCAAATACACCGGGCTGATGATGGCGCACGCCGGGGCGCTGAACGTGGCGGCCGCCAGCGTAAAAGGCGCCCGCCAGGTGTCGCTGGAGCAGGTGCTGGAGTGGAACCCCCAGGTGATCTTCGTCCAGGACCGTTATCCGCAGGTGGTCAAACAGATAGAGAACGACCCGCAGTGGCAGACGATCGATGCGGTGAAACATCACCGCGTGTGGCTGATGCCGGAGTATGCCAAAGCCTGGGGTTACCCGATGCCGGAGGCCCTGGCGCTGGGTGAGCTGTGGATGGCGAAAAAACTCTATCCTGCGCGCTACCAGAGCATCGATGTGGACAGTAAAGCCAGGGATTATTATCAGCGTTTTTACCGCGTGGAGTGGACGCCAGATGCCCGCTAACTCTCAGCCCTGGCTGGTGCAGGGAAGCCTGGCGCTGGCGACGCTGGCGATCGCGGTCGCCTCGCTCTGTTTCGGCCAGTACCCGTTAAGCCTGAGCGCCGTTGGCCACACTCTGGTCCATCTGCCGCCAGGTGAAGGGGTGATCGGGCAGATCGTCTGGTCGGTTCGCCTGCCGCGCGTGGTGATGGCCCTGCTGGCCGGGGGCGCGCTGGGGCTGTGCGGCGCCACCTTGCAGGGCGTGTTCCAGAACCCGCTGGTGGACCCGCACATCATCGGGGTGACCGCCGGCTCCGCCTTTGGCGGCACGCTGGCGATCCTGTTGGGCGTCGGCAGTCTGCTGATGATGGCCTCGACCTTTTTCTTCGGCCTCGTCGCGCTGGGGCTGATTTACGCCCTCGCCGCCCTGCAGGGGCGGGACAGCACGCTGGGGCTGATTCTGTCCGGGATCATTCTCAGCGGCTTCTTCGCCGCGCTGGTCAGCCTGATGCAGTACCTCGCCGACAGCGAAGAGACGTTACCGAACATCGTTTTCTGGCTGCTCGGCAGCTTCGCGACCGCCAGCTGGCATAAGGTACTGCTTATGTCCCTGCCCCTGGCGGTGGCTGCCGGGGCGCTGTGGAAGCTGCGCTGGCGGATCAACCTGCTGGCCCTGGAGGAGCGCGATGCCCGCAGTCTTGGCGTTCCGGTGGCCGCGCTGCGTCGCGGCGTGCTGGTTTGCTGCGCTGTGCTGGTGGCAGCCCAGGTGGCGGTCAGCGGCAGCATCGCCTGGATGGGTCTGGTGGTCCCGCACCTCGCCCGTCTGCTGGTAGGGGCTGACCATCGTCGCCTGCTGCCCACCGCCTTCTGGCTCGGCGCCGCGCTGATGCTGGTGGTGGACGATCTGGCGCGCACGCTGACCCAGGCGGAGATCCCGATCGGGATCATCACTGCCCTGCTCGGGGCGCCGCTGTTTACCGTGTTGCTGGTGCAATCCCGACGCCGGAGTACGACCCGATGAACAGCTCATTATCGCTGCAAGCGCTACGCTACGGCCACCGTCAGCCGCTCTTCGCCCCGCTCACGCTGGCCTGCCGGCCCGGTGAGATCTGGGCGGTGCTGGGCGCCAATGGCCGGGGAAAAAGTACCCTGCTGGATACCCTGACCGGCGTGTTGCCGCCGCTGGGCGGCGAGATGCAGTGCGAGGGCGGCGTGGCCCTGGTTCCGCAGTCGTTTCGTCCCGCTTTTCGCTGGCGCGTGAGCGATGTGGTGCTGATGGGCCGGGCCCGTCATGTGGATCTCTTTGCCCAGCCGGACGAGGAGGATGCCCGGCGGGTTGAGCAGGCGCTGGCGCAGCTGGGGATTGCCGCCCTGGCCGAAGATGACTTCGGCGCCCTCTCCGGCGGCCAGCAGCAGCTGGTGTTGATTGCCCGCGCGCTGGTCAGCGCCAGCCAGAATATCCTGCTGGATGAGCCCTGCTCGGCGCTGGACCTCGGTAACCAGCAGGTGGTGCTGCAGCTGATCGGCGACCTCGCCCACCGCCAGGCGCGCACCGTCCTGTTCACCACCCATGATCCCAACCACGCCCTACAGGTGGCCAGCCATACGCTGCTTCTGCTGCCGGAGGGCCGGTGGCTGGCGGGTGAGACCGCCGACGTGCTGAGCGAAACGCATCTCCGGCAAGCGTACGGCCTGCCGGTACGCCTGATCCGCCATGCCGCCTCCGCGTTCCCTCTGCTGGCGCCGGGGTTTACGCTGCGTCGCTGAACGGCATAAAACCCGCCTGCCGGAGATACCCCTGACCAACGTCGCCGAGGATAAAGCGATACAGGGCCAGCGCGGCGGGATCGGCCCTGAGACGCGCCAGCTGGTAATCGCAGCGAATATTCCACGGCGCCGGGATGGTCAGGGTACGCAGAACGTCGCAGGTGGCCAGCGCGGGGCCATAGTGAGCATAGCCGATAAACAGATCCGCCAGATTCTGACGAATAAGCCACGCGCCGGCTATCTCTCCCGGCGGCACGCTCAGTGAGTCTCTGCCGCCGACCAGCTGCTGCGCCCGCCCGGCCATCGCGTTGCCCAACCCTGGATAGCGTGCCTCAATTCGGGCGAACAGCTGCCAGGTATAATCTCCCGACGGATCGCAGCCCGGCGTGGAGGTCGCCAACCGCAGGCGGGGCGTGCTGAGCAGCGCCAGCCAGTCCAGGCCATCGTTGTCCGGCGACCGCCGGGCGGTCAGCATCAGCTGGTTGCCGGCAAATCCCTGGCATTCCTGCGCCAGACCCGCCTGCAGCAGCGCCTGCGGGTGCGCCGCGTTGGCGGAAGCAAAAACCGCGCACGGCGACCCGGCTTCGATCCGCTCGCGCAGCAGGCCGGCAGGGCCAAACTGCGCATCGACCGCCAGGCCAGTGTGCTGCCGAAAGTGCGCCACCAGCGGCAGGAAGGCGCTTCTCAGGCTTCCCGCCGCCAGCAGCGTGAGAGAGGTGTTTGCCATAGGATATCGCTATAAACCGGATAATATAGCGCTATATTACCCGGTTTGCCGTCGCGTCAGTAGCGAATTTCTGCCAGGGTCCGCAGCTGCTCGGGGGTGGCTACCGGTAGGTCAAAAAAGCGCAGATAGGCAGGGATCATTTCAAACAGCATGTCGGTCCCGCGCTGGATGTGGCACTGTCGTGCCTGAGCGGCCCTCAGCAGCGGGGTGTACTCCTGAGTCATGACGACTTCCCCCACCCAGGCGCCTGGCGCCAGACGGTCAACGTCCAGCGGCAGCGGATCGCTGGCCTTCATCCCCAGCGGGGTGGCATTGACCACCAGCTCGTGTCCGGCAGGATCGGGCTGCATCAGGGTGATATCGAGCTGCGGATAGTGCTGATGCAGCCGCCCGGCGAGGGCGTGCGCCACCTCGGGCCGGGTATCGTACAGGGTCAGGGCGCTGACCCCCGCCGCCGCGAGGGAGGCGGCGATAGCCGATCCCACCCCGCCGCTGCCAACCACCAGCGCCCGCGTCCCCTGCGGGTTAAACCCTTTACGACGCAGGCCCAGCACAAATCCCTCGCCATCGAACATGTCTCCGCTCAGGCTACCGTCAGCCTCGCGGCGGATGGCATTGCAGGCGCCAGCGATGGCCGCCGTCGGGCTCAGGCGCTGCACCAGATCGCAGGTGGCGATTTTATGCGGCATCGTCACCAGCGCGCCGATGATGTTGGTCATCGTAAACAGCGGCGGAATAAACGCGGCGTAGTCCTCCGGCCTGACCCCCATCGGCACCACCTTCACGTCCACCTGCTGGTCAACGAACCACGGGTTGTAGATCATCGGCGCCTTAAAACTGGCGGTCGGATAGCCAAGGTGCGCTATCAGCCGCGTATTCCCACTAATCACCATGCCTTGCTCCTTTGCTTACTGCGATAACTCGATACGTTTGACGTCGCCGAGGATAAACAGATAGGCCACCACGCCCAGCAGCGCGGCGCCGCCGATGTAGATCAAGGCGTAGAAGAAATTGCCGAACCCGGCAACGATAAAGCCGATCACCAGCGGGGTGAGGATCCCCGCGAGGTTGGCGCAGAAGTTAAACAGGCCGCCGGTCAGGCCGCCCAGCCCCTTCGGGGCGATATCGGAGATCAGCGTCCAGCCGAGACCCACCATCCCCTGGCCAAAAAAGGCAAACGACATCACCAGGATCACCGCCAGGTCGCTCTCCAGCCAGTTGGCGGTAATGATGCAGCTGGCCATCAGCAGACCGGCGACGATCGGCAGCTTACGGCCAAGGTTGGCCGACCCGGTGGCCTTGAGCAGTTTGTCGGAGAGCCAGCCGCCAAACATCACCCCGCCGGCGGCGGCGACAAACGGCAGGATGGAGAAAAAGCCGACCTTCAGCCAGGGCATATGCCGCTCGGTGGCCAGCCAGGTGGGGAACCAGGTGAGAAAGAACACCAGCACGGTATTGCCGGCAAACTGGCCGATACTGGCGCCGATGATCTGCCGTTTGCTCAGCAGCTGGCGGACCAGCGGCCAGCTGAACGCCACCTGCTGGTCGGTCGGGGCGCTGAGGCCGCCGCCGTTTTCGATATGCTCGCGCTCCTGCTGGCTAAGGCGCGGATCTTCATGCGGTTCGCGGTAGCAGCGCCACCACACCAGGGCAAACAGAATGCCGACGGCGCCAACGCTGACGAACAGCACCCGCCAGCCGAAACCGTCCATGATCCAGAACAGCAGCGGCGCAAAGCAGGCCAGCCCGAGATACTCCCCCACGGTGTACACCGCCGTGGCCTTCGCCCGCTCCTGCTGTGGGAACCAGGCGCTGACCACCCGGCTGTTGACCGGAAAGCACGGCGCTTCGCTAATACCGAGCCCGAAGCGGCACAGCAGCAGCGTCTTCAGCCCCACCGCCATGCCGTGGAACAGGGTAAACAGCGACCACAGGGTCAGTGACAAAAAGTAGGTCACTTTGTTGCCAAAGCGGTCGAGAAACAGTCCGCCGGGGATCTGCGCCAGAGCATAGGTCCAGGCGAAGGCGGAGAAGAGGATTCCCATGATCGCCGGGTCGATCCCCAGCTCAGCGGTGAGCTTTGGGGCGGCGATCCCCAGTACGGTGCGATCGAGATAGTTGATCATGGTGCCAATGGCCAACAGCGCAAGAATGCCGATACGCCGCCGGGAGCGGCGCACGGTAACGGCTGGCTGGGCGGCAGCCGTCGGGTTAGGGCTATATGAGCTCATAGTCGGTTCCTGTCTCGGGTACAGAGGGTGTTGTTATTGTGTTTAACGCATAATGAACCATTTGATTCAGGCTAACAATACTGCATCGCCGCCAGACGGACGGCCGCATTCGCTGCGCCATAGAGCGCATAGCCAGCCCGGCGCTCGGTTAACTCAAAGAAAAAGCGGCCGGCGGTAAAGGGCCGGGTGTAAAGATGCAGGAAATCTCCCCCCTGCGGATCGCGGTCATAGAGGAGCTGCTGGCGCTGAAGCTGCCCGACGTCCAACTCTCCGCCAAAGCGCGCCAGCAAATCGTCATAATAATTGGCCGGGATCGGCAGCGTATGGCGGGCAACCTCGGCAAGCTGGTCGCAGGCGGCCGGCAGATCGCGGCAGGCAAAGGCGGCATGCTGCAGCCCCGCCCCCTGGTAGCAGGCAACGGAGCGGGCGATCTGCGTCGCCCGGCTCTGCGAAATATTCAGCGCCAGACGGATATCGCCCTGCGGGCTGCGCACCGCCAGGCTGCGCACCAGTCCATACGGGTCCGGCAGCGTCTGCTCATGCTCAAGGGAAAAACCAAACACCGTACGGAAGAACATCACCCAGTTATCGCGGCTGTCGGCCTCCATTCCCAGCGCCAGATGATCGATACCGAGATAGTCCTCGCGCACCGTCACGCCATCACGCAGATGAAAATCGCGCTCGTAGATAGCCTCCCCGGCGTCGATGAGATAGATAAGGCTGCCGTCGGGGGCGCAGATCGCCGGGATCGGCGTTTCGTTCGGCCCGGCGTCGCCCTGCCAGGTGGCATACCCCAGCGCGCGGGCGCGGGCGACAAGCGACGCGCTGTGCTCGACCCGCAGCGCCATCGCGCAGAGCGATACCCCGTGGCGTTGATAAAAATGGTCGGCCCAGCTGTGCGGCTGATGGTTGATGACGATCCGCGCCCCGCCGTTGCGCCACAGCGTCACCTGTCTGGAGCGGTGGCTTCCCTCGTGCTGAAAACCCAGCGCCTGCAGATGTTGCCCCAGGCGCTGCGCCTCGGCGGCGCTGGCGGCAAACTCGATAAACTCCAGCCCGTGATAGACCGGCAGCGGCGGCGGTGAAAACAGATCGGCATCGCACGTCGGGAGCCGACGGCGGGTTTGCTCCTCCAGCCACAGCAGCGAACGATAACCATCTTTGGCCGTCGCGCCGTTCGGCGAGGCGCGAAAACCGTCATTGAAGATCTCCAGCGACCAGGGGCCGCGGTAGCCACAGCGGGTGATCTGCTCGGCAAACGCCTCCAGCGGCAGCTCCCCCTGTCCGGGAAAGCAGCGGAAGTGGCGGCTCCACTCCAGCAAATCCATTTTCATATACGGCGCATCGGCGAGCTGTACAAAGGTGATTTTCTCCACCGGCACCGACGGTAGCGCGTCCAGCGTGTCGCCGCGGGCCAGAATATGGAAGCTGTCGAGCACCAGGCCCAACGCCGGGCTGTCCACCCGCCGCACTCGCTCCCAGGCCTGCTGCCAGCGGTTCACATGGGTTCCCCAGGCCAGGGCCTCATAGCCGATAGCGATCCCCTCCTCTTCCGCCAGCGTGGCCAGCGCCCGCAGGTCCGCGACCTGCAATTCGCTATCCGCCGAGCAGTCCGGCTGTACATTGCTGCACAACAGCAGCGTCTCGCAGCCCAGCTCGCGCATCAGAGCAAACTTGCGCCGAGCGCGGGCCATATTCGCCGCAAACTGCGCCCGACTGGCGCCTTCAAAATCGCGAAAGGGTTGAAAAAGCGTGATTTTTAACCCTAAATCGGCGGCAAGCTGGCGGATTTCCGCCGGCGTCCCCGTATAATAGAGCAGATCGTTCTCGAAAATTTCCACCCCCTGATACCCCGCCGCCGCAATAGCGTGCAGCTTCTCAGGCAGGGTGCCGGAAATCGAAACGGTGGCGATAGAGCGCAGCATAAGGTCCTCGGGTCAACAGCTGACGTAAGCCTTGAATATGTATCATTTGGTTCATTTGCGCCATACCAGGTTGCTAAATTGTGATCATTATGTGTATTTTTTGTCACCCAAGAAAAAGGAGTTGCCATGACCGTCGTTGCCCATGATGAAGCACAATCCCTGAAGGCGCGGATCTTCAGCGCCGCTATCGCTGTCTTTGCTGAACACGGGCTGTCAGGCGCCCGCATGGAGCAGATCGCCACCGAGGCGCAGACCACCAAACGCATGGTGGTTTACTACTTCAAAAGCAAAGAACAGCTCTATCAGGAGGTGCTGCAGCATGTGTATGCGCGGATCCGCGAAACCGAGCAGCAGCTGGGGCTGGAGAATGTGCCGCCGGTGGAGGCGCTGGTGCGGCTGGTGCGCTGGAGCGTGCGCTATCACGCCACCCATGCGGACTATATGCGCGTCATTTGCATGGAGAATATGCAGCGCGGCAAGTGGTTAAAAAGCTCGGGTGAACTGAAGCCGCTGAATCGTACCGCCCTGTCGATTCTGGAAGACATTTTACTGCGCGGCCAGCAGCAGGGCGTCTTTCAGGCGGGGCTCGACGCGCGCGATGTCCACCGGTTAATCAGCAGCTTCAGCTTTTATCAGGTGTCGAACTTCTACACCTTCAGCAGCCTGTATCTTGACGATCCGCTACCCGCCATCGACGATGAAGCGATGGTGGCTCACCATTGTGACATTGCCGTCAGGGCGGTGATCCGCTTCGTGATTTCCTGACCCGCCGGCGCAAGGGATCAGTGCCCGGAAAGCGCATGAATGACTTTCTCCATAGCCTCCACGGTGAGCGGCGAACGCTGGATTTTGCGGTTCGCCAGCGAGGTGCGCAGCACACCGGCAATGACAATGTGTTTCGGCTCCTGACCCAGGTCACGCATTTCCAGCACGACTTTACCCACCACGCGGCACATTTCCTGGTACAGGTCGTCGTCTTTCGCTTTATTTCCCATAGAATTTGGCTCGTATTTTATCATTATCAATCAAATCATTATTGATAGATTTCCCGCACAACGCAAACCATCGTCACTTTAAAGGTTCAATGACGCATTTTACCGGCTCATGATGGCGAAATAATCCATTTCTTTTACTCTTTTTCATAGCCGGTGACGAAAAAGTGTGTTGCGTAGATTTTTGCATAACGTGCCGGTTTTGTTACGCGTTTTGTCCATAATTTGAAACGAGGTTTTTATTTTCCTTTTTGATTTCGGCAGCGTATAATGCGCTTCGATTCTTTCTTGAATGGTTTCAGCGCATTGGACTGCATGATAAAACGCATAACACCTTGCCACATTTCATGGGCTGAACCGCCAGCACACATTCTTCTGCACGCTTCAGGGTTGTCACCTATCCTTAGGGCGTGGCTTAGCAACTTTCGTAATACAGGTTTGGCTCCCCGGCAGTGCGCCCGCGGAGCGAGAATTCCATATCCTTCACAACTTAAAGACTAAAACTGTCATGAAAAAGACCAAAATTGTTTGCACCATCGGTCCGAAAACCGAATCTGAAGAGATGCTGACCAAAATGCTGGAAGCCGGCATGAATGTGATGCGTCTGAACTTCTCCCACGGTGACTATGCGGAACACGGTCAGCGCATCCAGAACCTGCGCAATGTGATGAGCAAAACCGGTAAGAAAGCCGCTATTCTGCTGGACACCAAAGGGCCGGAAATTCGTACCATCAAGCTGGAAGGCGGCAACGACGTCTCCCTGAAAGCAGGCCAGACCTTCACCTTCACTACCGATAAATCCGTCATCGGCAACAACGAAATCGTTGCGGTAACCTATGAAGGCTTCACCTCCGACCTCGCCGTCGGCAACACCGTCCTGGTGGACGATGGCCTGATCGGTATGGAAGTCACGGCTATCGAAGGCAACAAAGTTATCTGTAAAGTGCTGAACAATGGCGACCTCGGCGAGAACAAAGGCGTTAACCTGCCGGGCGTCTCCATCGCCCTGCCGGCGCTGGCTGAGAAAGACAAACAGGATCTGATCTTCGGTTGCGAACAGGGCGTGGACTTCGTCGCGGCCTCCTTCATCCGTAAACGTTCCGACGTCGTCGAGATCCGTGAGCACCTGAAAGCCCACGGCGGTGAAAACATCCAGATCATCTCCAAAATCGAAAACCAGGAAGGCCTGAACAACTTCGACGAAATCCTCGAAGCGTCTGACGGCATCATGGTTGCGCGTGGCGACATGGGCGTGGAGATCCCGGTTGAAGAAGTTATCTTCGCCCAGAAAATGATCATCGAAAAATGTATCCGCGCGCGTAAAGTGGTTATCACCGCCACCCAGATGCTGGACTCCATGATCAAGAACCCGCGTCCGACCCGCGCTGAAGCCGGCGACGTGGCTAACGCCATCCTCGACGGCACCGATGCGGTGATGCTGTCCGGCGAATCCGCGAAAGGTAAATACCCGCTGGAAGCGGTCACCATCATGGCGACCATTTGCGAACGTACCGACCGCGTGATGACCAGCCGTCTGGACTTCAACAACGACAACCGTAAACTGCGCATCACCGAAGCGGTGTGCCGCGGCGCGGTAGAAACCGCTGAGAAACTGGAAGCGCCGCTGATCGTGGTCGCCACCCAGGGCGGTAAATCCGCACGCGCTGTGCGCAAATACTTCCCGGATGCCACCATCCTGGCGCTGACCACCAACGAAACCACCGCTCGTCAGCTGGTGCTGAGCAAAGGCGTGGTACCGCAGCTGGTGGAAGAGATTGCCTCTACCGATGATTTCTATCATCTGGGCAAAGACCTGGCGCTGAAGAGCGGCCTCGCGCGTAAAGGCGACGTAGTGGTGATGGTTTCCGGCGCATTAGTGCCGAGCGGCACGACTAATACCGCTTCCGTACACGTGCTGTAATAATTTACAGGTTAATTGGTTTTTTTTAATAAAGCGCCTCGCGGGGCGCTTTTTTTTATTCATTGATTAGCTCTTCCTATTAAAAATGCAAATCGGAATTTACTATTTAATAAGGGATTATCTAAGATGAATCCGATGGAAGCGCGCTGTTTTCACTCGCCTTTTTCAGCGATTCTGAGCAATTCGATGCTTCTTTGAGCGAACGATCAAAAATAAGTGCGTTCAGGTAAAAAAAATATTCTCATCCCAAAAAACTTTGTGTAATACTTGTAACGCTACATGGAGATTAACTCAATCTAGAGGGTATTAATAATGAATCGTACTAAACTGGTACTGGGCGCGGTAATCCTGGGTTCTACTCTGCTGGCTGGTTGCTCCAGCAATGCTAAAATCGATCAGCTGTCTTCTGACGTTCAGACTCTGAACGCTAAAGTTGACCAGCTGAGCAACGACGTGAACGCAATGCGTTCCGACGTTCAGGCTGCTAAAGACGACGCAGCTCGCGCTAACCAGCGTCTGGACAACCAGGCTCACTCTTACCGTAAGTAAGAGTTCTGGTAATAAAAATGGCGCACTCTGTGCGCCATTTTTTTTGCCCTCAGCATGAGGGCTATTGGGTAAGCAGACCGTTGTCAGACGAACTATTCTGCGCCGACAGCGACGTCGCCGTGCTACCTGCCCCCGCCGACACCACCACCGGATACCCCGCCCTTCTCGACATCGCTTTTTTCAACTGCAGGTCATCCACTGCTTTATCCTCTGCGAAGGCGTGAAACGCCGCTGGCAGCGTGTAAGCGATGGTCCGGGTGTTTTCCCCTTCGGTCTGCGAAAGCGGCCTGTGGACTTCGACATAGCGTTTACCATCCGGCTCGACGGCAAACTTCACCGGCTGATTGATAATCCGTACCGGCGTCCCGGTTTTCACCTGGCTGAACAGCGCTTTGATGTCATCAGCGTTCATCCGCATACAGCCCGAGCTGACGCGCAGACCAACGCTGTCTGGGGCGTTAGTTCCGTGGATGAGATATTCACCGTTACCGTAGGCCAGACGCAGCGCATAGCGGCCCAGGGGATTGTTCGGTCCGGCCGGGACCACTGCCGGCAGCGTCACCCCTTTCTCCAGCGAGCGCGCGCGGATGCCGGCGGTAGGCGTCCAGGTAGGGTTAGGGATCTTCTGCCCCACGCGGGTGGTCATCTCCGGCGTTTCCAGACCTAACTGGCCAATGCCCAGCGGATAGACCTGCACCTGATTCTCTCCCGGCGGGAAGTAATACAGCCGCAGTTCGGCGAGGTTGACGACAATGCCCTCCCTCGGCACGTCGGGCAGCAGCATCTGAGAAGGGATAAGGACCTGAGTGCCGGGCTTCGGCTGCACTGGTGCAATCGTATCGTTGGCTTCGAGGATCAGCATCGCCGCGGTATCGAAATGGCGCGCAATCGCCTGCAGGTTGCGATCTCCCTCCTGGACCGTCCAGTACTGATTCTGACCAATCAGCCGACTGTTGGCGGGAGGAAGCGGGTAATCAACGGCCCAGGCGGCCGTGGAGGCGCCAAGGGCGCTGAGAAGGGCTAAGGTGATCATCGTTTTGCGTTTCATACTGAGATTCCTTCTTTCGCTGATAAAACGCCAGGAGACTGAACGGCGGCAGGGTCAGCGCCCTGCCGGACGTAACAGAATGAAATCTACCTGTTTATTCTAGCTAATATTTGCCGCTTTCGCGCGTATCGCGCGGATCATGGCTTCGAGGCCTTGCGAGCGGGAGGGGGTGAGATGCTGGGTGAGCGCCATTTTTTCAAACCACGGACGCACGTCGAACTCGGTGATGTCCTGAGCGGTCATCCGGTCATAGAGGATAAACACCACCGCTATCAGACCCTTGACGATCGCCGCATCGCTATCGCCGCGCAGGGTGATCACGCCTGTGGGATCCTGGTCCATCACGATCCAGACCTGGCTTTGACAGCCCTGAATAATGTTCTGCACGCTATGTTCTTCCGGGCTTAGCGGCGCCAGACGCTGGCCAAGCTCGATGATATAGAGATACTTCTCTTCCCAGTTGGCGCAACGGCTAAAGTTACGCAACAGTTTGTCTTTGTCCGGTAGTGCCGCCATTGTCCCGTCCTTTACCCTAACAGTTTGCGGATCCGCTGGAGGCCGGCCACCAGGCGGTCCACCTCTTCCGTGGTATTGTACATCGCCAGCGATGCCCGACACATAGCCGGTACCTGATACCGGGCCATCAACGGCATCGCGCAGTGGTGTCCGGTCCGCACGGCGATCCCGTAGTTATCGAGGAAGCTGCCGACGTCATAGGCGTGATGCTGACCGAGGTTGAAAGCAATTACCCCTTTACGCTGCGCCGGGCCGTAAAGGATCAGATCCGGTACCGCGCGCAGGGCATCGAGCGCGTAGCGCATCAGCGTCTGCTCATACTCGGCAATCTGCGACAGTCCCAGCTGGCTGACGTAGGTCAGCGCCGCGCCGAGGCCAATGATCCCCCCGGTATTCGGCGTGCCGGCCTCAAAGCGCCACGGCGCCTGATTCCAGGTGGTGCCCTCCGTCAGGCTGACGGTGGCGATCATCGACCCGCCCCCTTCCCAAGGCGCCATCGTCTGCAGCAGCTCGGACCGGGCGTAGAGCACGCCGATCCCGGTCGGCCCGTACAGCTTGTGGGCGGAGAAAACATAAAAATCGCAGCCCAGCGCCTGGACGTCCACCGGGTGGTGCATCACCGCCTGGGCGCCATCCACCAGCACTTTCGCGCCATGCTGATGCGCAAGAGCAATCAGCGCCGCCAGCGGGTTTTCCGTCCCCAGCACGTTGGAGACCTCGGTTATCGCCAGCAGGCGGGTGCGCGGGTCAAACAGTCCCGGGACAACATCCAGTTGCAGCGTACCGTCCGGGTTCAGGGGGATCACCCGCAGCTCAGCCCCGACGCGGGCGCAGAGCATCTGCCACGGCACAATATTGGCGTGGTGCTCCATTTCGCTGATGATGATGTTATCCCCGGCGCCGACGTTGGCGTTTCCCCAGCTGTTGGCCACCAGGTTGATACCCTCGGTGGTGCCGCGGACGAACACCACTTCCTCCGCCGATCCGGCGTTAAGGAAGGTGGCCGCCTGCTGACGCACGGCTTCCATCCGCGCGGTGGCTTCCGCGCTGAGGGTATGGATGCCGCGGTGCACCGCCGCGTAGCCGTGGCGATAGAATTCCGCTTCTGCGCCGATCACTGCCTCCGGCTTCTGGGCGCTGGCGGCGCTGTCGAGATAGACCAGCGGCTGACCGTTGACCTCCCGGTTCAGTACCGGAAAATCGGCGCGAACCTGTTCTACTGAAAATGTCATACTGTGCCTCCCGGCAAACGCTGTCCAATACGCGCCAGCACCTGCTCTCTGAGCGCGTCGCTGCGGATAGCCTCGGTGAGCTCGGCGGCGAAGGCGTAGAGGATCATCTGCTGCGCCGCCTGCTGTTCGATACCGCGCGAGCGCAGATAGAACAGCTGCTCTTCGTCAATGCGCCCCACCGTCGCCCCGTGGCTGCATTTCACGTCATCGGCGTAAATTTCCAGCTGCGGTTTGGTGTCGACCTCCGCCAGCCGCCCGAGCAGCAGATTATTGTTGGTCATCTGACCGTCGGTTTTCAGCGCGAGCGGCGCGACGTTGATCAGCCCGTTAAACACCGCCCGCCCCTTATCGCTGACGATGGTTTTGTGCAGCTGGCGGCTGGTGCAGTAGCCGACCTGATGGTCGAGCCAGGTGCGGCTATCGCAGACCTCATTTTTCACCGGCATCGCCAGCGAATTGAGGCGCAGGTTGCTGTTTTCGCCGCCCAGGCGGGTGCTGGTCTGGTGACGCAGCACCTGGCCGCCAAGCAGGAAACTGCTGCTGAAGGCCGAGGCGTCGCGGCCCAGCAGCAGGTCGTTATGGGCGAAGTGATAGCTGCGGGCATTCTCAAATGCCAGCTTGATATGCTGGAGGTGCGCGTTATCGGCCACCGTCATGGTCAATCGCCCGCCGGTGAAATGCGGCTGCTCATTGAGGCTCAGGTAATGCTCGACAATCGTCGCCTCCGCCCCGCTCTCCAGCGCCAGGTGATGGCGATAGTGGGCGGTATTCAGCGCATCGCCGGTCAGGCCACTGGTGATATGCATCAGCAGCAGCGGTTTATCCAGGCGGCGGTTGCGCGGCACGCGAATGCGGGTCACCGTCTGGGCCAGGCTTTCGGTCAGATGGAGAAACACCTCCGGCTGCAGGGCATCCGGCAGATGCTGGCGCTGATTATCGACACTGACCTCCACGCCGCTGGCGGCAAGATCGTCGCTCAGCTGAGGATGATAGCGGCCATCGATAAACACCAGCCGCCAGGCGTCCAGCGGCAGCGCCAGCGCATCACGCTGTTCAGCGCTGAGAGAGGCTCCCTCATCGGCGACAAAGCGACCGTTAAGTAGGGCATCCAGCGGAGTGTATTTCCAGTCCTCGTGCTTGCGCGTCGGCAGCCCAAGGCGCAGCAGCTGCTGCAGATGCTGACTGGCCTCCGGGGTACGCGGGCCGCCCTGCGCTTCAAACAGATGGTGCCACTGCTGCAGCGCGTTACTGCTGTTCGGTAAGCCAGCCATAGCCCTGCTCCTCCAGCTGTTTGACCAGAGAGAAATCGCCCGACTTCACAATCCGCCCCTGATACAGCACATGGACATAGTCCGGCTTGATATAGTCAAGGATGCGCTGATAGTGGGTGACAATGATAAAGGCGCGTTTGCCGTCGCGCAGGGCATTCACTCCCTGCGAGACGATTTTCAGGGCATCGATATCCAACCCCGAATCCGATTCATCGAGAATGCACAGCTCTGGCTCAAGCACCGCCATTTGCAGAATATCGTTGCGCTTTTTCTCACCGCCGGAGAAGCCAACGTTCACCGAGCGGGTCAGGAGATCTTCCGGCATCTGCAGCAGCTTGATCTTTTCTTCCATTAAGTCCTGGAAATCGAAACGATCCAGCGCCTCCTGGCCACGATAGTTGCGCACGGCATTCAGCGCAGTCTGCAGGAAAAACTGGTTGCTGACGCCGGGGATCTCTACCGGATACTGGAAGGCCATAAAGATACCTTCCCCGGCGCGATCTTCCGCAGCGAGTTCGAGCAGGTTTTTGCCCTTAAATTCAACGCGACCGCCAGTCACCTCATAATCTTCACGCCCGGCCAAGGTGGCCGAAAGCGTACTTTTGCCTGAGCCGTTCGGCCCCATAATGGCATGGACCTCTCCCGGGCGCACCTCAAGGTTCAGCCCGCGCAGGATCGCTTTATCTTCGACGGCGACGTGTAAATCTTGAATACTTAACATCTTTTTTCCTTAATTATCAGCCGACGCTATGTTCAAGGCTAATGGCCAGCAATTTTTGCGCCTCTACAGCGAACTCCAGCGGCAGCTCGGAGAAGACGTCTTTACAGAAACCGTTGACGATCATCGAGATGGCGTCGTCTTCACTGATCCCGCGCTGCAGGCAGTAGAACAATTGATCTTCGCCAATCCGCGAGGTGGTCGCCTCGTGCTCCAGCTGGGCGCTGTTGTTGCGGCATTCAACATACGGGAAGGTATGCGCCCCGCAGTCCGGGCCGATCAGCATCGAATCGCACTGGGTATAGTTGCGGGCGTTGGTGGCGGTCGGCATGATTTTGACCAGCCCGCGATAGCTGTTCTGGCTGTGTCCAGCGGAGATCCCTTTCGAGATGATGGTCGAGCGGGTGTTCTTGCCGATATGGATCATTTTGGTGCCGGTGTCCGCCTGCTGATGGCCGCTGGTCAGCGCCACCGAAAAGAATTCGCCGATCGAGTTATCGCCGCGCAGGATGCAGCTGGGGTATTTCCAGGTGATGGCCGAGCCGGTTTCCGACTGGGTCCATGACATTTTGCTGTTCTCCCCTTCGCACAGGGCGCGCTTGGTGACGAAGTTGAGGATCCCGCCGGTGTTGTTATCGCCGGGGAACCAGTTCTGCACCGTGGAGTATTTCACTTCCGCGTCTTTATGGATGATGACTTCAACGACCGCGGCATGCAGCTGATAGCTGTCGCGCACCGGCGCCGAGCAGCCTTCAATATAGCTGACGTAGCTGCCTTCATCGGCCACCAGAATGGTGCGTTCAAACTGCCCGGTCTTTTCGGCGTTGATGCGGAAATAGGTCGACAGCTCCATCGGGCAGCGGACGCCCTTCGGCACATAGATAAAGGTGCCGTCCGAAGCCACCGCGGCGTTCAGCGCGGCAAAGAAGTTGTCATTCCCCGGCACTACGGTGCCCAGATACTTTTTCACCAGTTCCGGATGGTCGTGGATCGCCTCGCCGAAAGAACAGAAGATGATCCCCTGCTCGGCCAGCTTTTCTCGGTATGTGGTCGCCACCGACACCGAGTCAAATATCGCGTCCACCGCCACCTCGCGCCCTTCGCGTACCGGCACGCCCAGCTGGTTAAAGGCTTCTTCCACCTCGCTGGTCAGAAAGGTATTGGCCCCGGTCTGCTGCACCGCGCCAGGCTCGGAGGCGCAGGTCTCATCGCAGTTGCCGCAGGAGGGCGCGGAATAGTAGCTGTAATCCTGATAATTCAGCTTATCGTAATGCGCTTTCAGCCAGTGCGGCTCCTCCATTTCCAGCCACGCCCGGTAGGCATTCAGACGAAACTCCAACATCCACTGCGGCTCATTGCGGCGAGCCGAGATAGCCCGAACGACTTCTTCATTAATGCCTTTGGCCAGCTCATCGGTTTGCAGGCGAGTAAAAAAGCCCTCTTTGTAGTTGAGCGGGCCGCCGGTCCAGGTTTTGACATCGTCAGTTGCTTCAGTATTACGCGACATAGTTACTCCGCCTGCACCCCAAAACTTTCGCCGCAGCCGCACTCATGCTGCGCTTTCGGGTTATGAAATTTAAAGATTTCATTTAAACCTTCCCGGACATAATCCAGCTCGGTGCCGTCGATGAACGGCATCGCCTGCAGCGGCGCAAACAGCTTCGCCCCGTCAGATTCAAAGAGCAGATCGTCGGGCGCCGGCTCGGCAATCATTTCGAGCACATAGCCAAAACCAGCGCAGCCGCTGGTTTTAATGCCCAGCCGCAGCCCTTTCTTATCCGGCTGCTTGCGCATCAGATCGCGGATATGCGCGGCAGCGGCCGGCGTCATGGTCAGTCCCTGCCAGCTGAAATCGGCGGGATTAAAAGTTCCTGCTTGTACTTCCATCGATAGACCTCCAGGTTGGCGCCATCAAGGCATACCGCCATGTTAGTGATAATGATTATCACTTCAACCCTTCTGCAGCAGGGGTATTGCCTCATTTAGTGCTTTTTATAAGCATAGACCCTCGCCCGGGGATTATCAGGGCGTGCAAATAGAACTTAATGCATTGATTTATAATATGTTATTTTGAAATCATTCTATCTCCGCACGCAATGGCAAAGATGTATCGAAAATACCGATTTATGCAATAGCGGCAGACCACCTTGCTGGTTATCCTTTGCAGGCGAACATAAAGTGACAACGTAACAGAAAGACCATGCCAGCGCGGGGCGCGGCCCCGGCCATGCGCTAGAAAAAAGCGGGTAGTGAAAGCGCCCGCCGGTAACGCTTCAGGAAAGGAATAAGCGCCGCTCGCCGGCCGCATTCGGGGAATAAAAACCAAAATAAAACGGGCAAACGGGACTGCCAGGCGGGATACCGGCTGGCTAGGTGCCTTTACTCACCAGCCGGGCGGCCTGGACAAAGACCTCATCCTCTACCCCGTCCCCCTTCTGTCTGCCCAGCCTCACCAGTTCATCCACGATACTCCCCTGATTAATCTGCTTTTGGGTCGCCACTAAGCTAATGACCGCCGCGCCGATGGCCATGCCAATCAATGCCGTTTGTTCATCTTTATCTTTCATGGTGTCGCTCCGTCTGTCCTCCTCAGAAAGGCTAGCAAAAGATACCATCTGCTCAATTTCAAATTCACCTTCTTTACGTCTGACGCAAAGCCTGCGGCAGGGCACCTGGCAGGAGAAAAACAAACTAAGCGGCTGATTATAATGGCATAACACTAATGGACAATTAACAGACTTGTGAGTCTTGAAATTATTTTTTAGACTCCGTAGTCTGTTTATTATCAATTGCGTAAAATCTTATGCCTAATTCGACCTTGTTTTTCATCACCCTTTGTCTCTCTCGCGTCCTGGTGACCTTCTTCTTCTGGATGGCAGGCATCTACGGCGTCTTTCATTTCGCGGAGATCGTTCAGGAGATGGTGACCGTCGGCCTGCCGTGGCCGGTCTTGTTCGCGGCGGGCACGATTTTTTGCCAGCTGGCGGGTTCGGCGCTGATCGTTTTTAATCCTGCCGGCTACGGCTGGATTGGATCGGGGATGCTGATTGTGTTTACATTACTCACTATTCCGCTGGGACACGCCTTCTGGGCCTTCAGTGAACCCCGGCGCACTGAGGAATTCCATATTGCGCTTGAACACATTACCGTGGTCGGAGGATTAATTATGAGCGCGCTGTTTGCAGGCTATCGGCGATGAGCGAAACCCCTCGTCAGAAAGGTCGGCCAAAAGATCCGTTGAAAACGCAGGCGATACTTCAGGCCGCCCGTAAGCTGTTTCTGGAACAGGGCCTGGAGGTGACAACGGCCGAAATCGCCCGCGTAGCCGGGGTGGCGAAAGCCACCCTGTATGCCAATTTCAGCGATAAAGAACATCTGATAGAGGCGGTCTTACGCCAGGAATCGGATCTCACCATCAGCGACCATGATTTCGCCCAGCGCCATCATCTGCCGCTGATCGAGGTACTGACGGCGTTTGGCTATCGCTTTGTCCGCTTTATCAACCAGCGGGAACTGACCGGCTGGGACCGACTGATCGCCTCGGCTGCCGTGCGTCACCCCGATCTCCCCGGCCGCTTTTACGCCGCCGGGCCGGGGCGCGCGCAGCAGATGCTGGAAGCGATCATCGCCGAGGCGATCGAAGCCGGTACTTTACGAGCCTGCGATCCGCAGGAGGCTGCCGACGAACTGGCCGGTTTATGGTTGGGAATGACCAGCCTGGCGATAAAACTTGGCGCAAGACCTCCGCTGTCCGACGACGAAATCAAACAGCGGGTTGAGCGCGCCCTGGACGTCTTTCTGCGCGCGTATTCCCTGGCGCCGGGCTGATCTCTCCTTCCCCTTTTCAGTGCTGTGGCCTGGCGCAAGGCTGATTTATTGTGCCCAATCCGCGCCCGGCGCAAAAAATAATGTCCTTACCGGTTAGCATTAAAAGAAAATAACAACCACAGAGTGCAACGCAGATTATTCCATGAGGGAATAGTGGGAATGCTAATATTTCATTTCCTCGCCGGTTTTTAGAGGCCTATAGTTTTTTTACCTGCAGAACATCCACTAAGGTTAAAAAACATAAGGACATAATAATGATTGTTTCAGCCCCCAGCGATTATCGCGAAGCCGCTCGTCGTCGTCTGCCCCGCTTCCTTTTCGATTATATTGACGGTGGCGCGGTGGCGGAAAACACCATGAACGCCAACGCCGCCGAGCTTGCCTCGGTAGCTCTTCGCCAGCGCGTACTGTGCGGGGCCGGCGAACCGACGCTGGCGACCACGATCCTTGATGCCCCATGGGCGATGCCCGTGGCGCTGGGGCCCGTCGGCGCCACCGGGATGTACGCCCGCCGCGGCGAAGTCCAGGCGGCCCGCGCCGCCTCCCGCGCCGGGATCCCGTACACCTTATCCACCGTGTCGGTCTGCTCGATTGAAGAGGTGGCGAGCCACGCCAGCGGCGCGCTCTGGTCCCAGCTGTACGTACTCAAAGATCGCGGCTATATGCGTAACGCGCTGGAGCGCGCCTGGGCCGCTGGCATGAAAACCCTGGTATTTACCGTCGATATGCCAATCCCCGGCTCGCGGTATCGCGATAACCGCTCAGGAATGTCCGGGCCGCACGCCACCCTGCGACAATATCTCCAGGCTTGCACCCATCCGCGCTGGGCGATGAACGTCGGGCTGGCGGGCAGACCCCTGTCGTTTGGTAATATCGAAGCCTACACCGGCCACAAAATGACCATGGACGACTATATGGGGTTCATCAGCAACAACTTCGACCCGTCCATCGCCTGGCACGATCTGGAGTGGATCCGCGACAGCTGGCAAGGAAAATTAATCATCAAAGGGATCCTCGATGCCGACGATGCGCGCAATGCCGTGCGGCTGGGCGCCGATGGTATTGTGGTGTCAAATCATGGCGGCAGACAGCTCGATGGCGCCATCCCCACCGCCCGGGCGCTGCCCAGGGTGGTGGATGCGGTCGGCGACGATCTGACAGTGCTTGCCGATTCCGGGGTGCGCTCCGGCGTGGACGTTATACGTCTGCTGGCCCTCGGCGCGAAAGGCGTGCTGCTCGGTCGGGCCTATATTTATGCCCTGGCCGCGGCGGGCGAAGCGGGCGTGGCGCATCTGCTGCGCTTATTTGCCGAGGATATGAAGGTTACCATGACCCTCACCGGCGCGACCTCGCCATCGGCCATCAGCCTCGATTGCCTTGATCGCCTCGAACAGGATCAACACCGCACTCATGCGGTGCCGGTATCCTTACCCGCCTGACGCTGCCCGGGACCTGGCCTGGCCATGTGCCTCGCCCAGGTCCGGCAAAGTGGAATTACCTCTGAAGGTGCAACTCTGTCTGTTGTAGCGTGTTCTCCGGACGGATGCGGAACCAGATCGCGTACATGGCCGGCAGGAAGATAAGGGTCATGATGGTTCCCCCCAGCGTCCCGCCAATCAGCGTATAGGCGAGCGTTCCCCAGAAGACCGAATGAGTGAGCGGAATGAACGCCAGGATCGCCGCCAGCGCGGTCAGCAGAACCGGGCGGGCGCGCTGCACCGTCGCCTCCACCACCGCGTGGAACGGATCGAGCCCCGCCTGTTGGTTATGATGGATTTGGCCAATCAGGATCAGCGTATTGCGCATCAGGATCCCCGACAGGGCGATCAGGCCCACCAGGGCATTGATGCCAAACGGCTGATTGAACAGCAGCAGCGTCGGGACCACGCCAATCAGCCCCAGCGGCGCGGTCAGGAAAACCATGACCATCGCCGACAGCGAACGCACCTGCAGGATAATGATCAGCAGCGTGAGGGCGATCATTATCGGAAATAACGGCACCATCGCCCGGGTAGCCTTGCCGGATTCCTCAATCGACCCCGCCGTCTCGATGCGATAGCCAGGCGGCAGCGAGTCGATAATGGGCTGCAGCGGCTTCATCAGCGCGGTGGAGACATCCGGCGGCTGCAGGTTCTCCGCAACATCTCCGCGGACGGTGATGGTCGGCGTGCGGTCGCGACGGCGAAGCAGCGGGTCCTCCATCCTGATCGACACGTCGCCAATCTGTGACAAGGGAACCCGCTGCCCGCCGCTGCCCACCAGGGTGAAGTCGGCGATTTTCGCCGGATCCAGACGGATGTCGCCCGCCGCGCGGCCGATCACCTGCACGGCGCGAATATCTTCCCGGACGGTGGTGATCGGGATCCCTGACAGCAGGAACTGCAGCTGCTGGGCGACGGACTGGGAGCTGAGTCCGCTCGCCTGCAGCCGGTCCTGATTGAGGCTGAAATGCATCACCGGTACCCGCGAACCCCAGTCGGTATTGACGGTGCGCATCAGCGGACTGGCCTGCAGCACCGATTTAACCCGCTCGGCGATGTCGAGCAGAGCGTGCGGATCGGGCCCCATCACCCGCCAGGCGACCGGATAAGGCGAATAAGGGCCAAACACCAGCTGAGTGACGCGCACCCGCGCCTCCGGCGCCAGGCCATTGGCCACCGCCTCCCGCAGCCGCCGCTTGAGCGCCTCGCGGGCACCCTGCCCGTCGGTCAACACCACCAGTTTGGCGAAGGAGGGATCGGGCAATTCCGGAGCCATCGCCAGGTAAAAGCGCGGCGCGCCCTGGCCGATATAGCTGGTGACAATCTTCGCCTCCGGCTGCCGCTGCAGCCAGTGCTCAATTTTCGCCGCCGCGGCGCTGGTCTGGCTAATCGACGACCCGTAAGGCAGCTGCACTTCAACCAGCACTTCCGGACGATCGGAGGTGGGGAAAAACTGCTTGTTCACCACGCTCATGCCCAGGATCGCCACGATAAACAGCGCCACCACTCCGGCGGCCACGCGCCATTTATGAGCAATAACCCGGGTCAGCAGCCGACGGAAGCGCTGATAGCGCGGGGTGTCATACAGCGCGGCGTGGCCGGCCGCCGCGGGCTTTCTGTCCGGCAACAGGTGCACCCCCAGCCAGGGGGTAAAAATCACCGCCACCATCCAGGAGGCAATCAGCGCGATACCGACGATCCAGAACACATTGCTGGCGTACTCCCCGGCGGTGGACTGCGCAAATCCATTGGGCATAAAGCCCACGGCCGTCACCAGGGTACCGGCCAGCATGGGCGCGGCGGTATGGCTCCAGGCATAGGCCGAGGCTTTGAGGCGGTCATACCCCTCCTCCATTTTGACCACCATCATTTCGATGGCAATGATGGCATCATCCACCAGCAGCCCCAGGGCGAGGATCAGCGAGCCGAGAGTGATGCGGTCGAAGTTTTTGCCGGTCGCCTCCATCACCACAAACACCACGGCGAGGGTTAAAGGCACCGCCGCCGCGACCACCACGCCCACGCGCCACCCCATGCTGACAAAGCACACCGCCATCACCACCAGCAGGGCGACAAAGAATTTGATCATGAACTCATCGACCGCGGCGCTGATATTCACCGACTGATCGGTCACCTTGGTCAACGACATGCCGAGCGGCAGGCTCTGATTGATGCTGGTCGTTTCGGCGTCCAGCGCTTTCCCCAGCGCCAGACCATTCCAGCCCTCGCGCATCACCACGCCCAGCAGCAGCGCCGGTTCGCCCTGATGGCGGATCAGGAAGGTCGCGGGATCTTCATACCCTCGCTCAACCGTGGCGACATCGGCCAGTTTCAGCGTTCTGCCCCCGGCAATAATCGGCGTGTCGCGGATCTGCTGCAGGCGGTCAAACGCCCCATCGAGGCGGATAAAGATCTGCCCGCCCCGGGTCTCAATGGCCCCGGCGGCGGTCAGCACATTCTGGCTGTTCAGCGCGGCAAAAATCTCCTCTGGCGAAAGGCCCAGGGTGGCGAGACGATCATGAGAAAACGAGAGATAAATGCGCTCCGCCTGTTCGCCGAGGATATTCACTTTTTTCACCCCGGATACATGCAGCAGCTGCTGGCGCAGGGCTTCAGCGTCACGCACCAGCTGCCGCGGCGGCTCTCCCCGCGCCTTCAGAGCAAAGAGGGCAAAGGTGACATCGGCGAATTCGTCATTCATCATCGGGCCGGAGACGCCGGCAGGCAGGTTTTTCGCCTCATCCCCGAGCTTTTTGCGCGCCTGATAAAACTGCTCCGGCACCTCGGAAGGCGGGGTCTGATCCTGCAGCGACAGGGTGATCAACGCCATGCCAGGGCGGGTATAGGTCTCCGTGCGATCGTACCACTTTAGCTCCTGGAGCCGTTTTTCCAGCGGCTCGGCGACCTGATCCTGCATCTCCTGCGCGGTGGCGCCGGGCCAGACGGTAATGACCGTCATTTGCTTGACCGTAAAGGGCGGATCTTCCGCTCGCCCGAGTCCGAAGAACGCCACCAGCCCGGCGACGGCGATAAGGATAATCAAAAACAGGGTCACCGACCGCTCGCGGACGGCCAGCGCGGAGAGATTAAAACGCCCGGCGCTCATGGCTGGCTCCCGGCGGCATTATGCTCGCGTCGTTCCGCCAGACGCACCGCCTCGCCCTGGTGCAGAAGATGGGCGCCCAGGGCGACGATCGGCTCGCCGGGCTTCAGCGGGCCGGTCACCCGCGCGGTTTCATCATCCAGGCCGAGCACAGTTACCGGTTGCCAGGAGACGGTGGCCGGACGAGAGGCAATGCGCCAGACGCCAGGGCCGTTACCCGGATCGTAGACCGACGCCAGGGGCACCGCCAGCACCTGGCCTGGCGCCTGGTCGTTGCCGATGCGCAGGGTCACGGTAGACCCCAGCGGGGCATTCGCCAGCGCGCCGTTCAGTACATAGCGCGCTTCAAAGGTGCGGGTGGTGGCGTCAGCCGCGTCCGAAAGCAGGCGCAGGGACGCCGTGACCGGCTGAGATTCGCTGCCATAGCGTGTCGCCAGCGCCTCGCTGCCGACCGCCGGGCGCAGCGTCTCCGGCAGTTGCACCCGCGCTTCGCGCTGCCCCGCCCGCGCCAGGCGGATCACCACCTGCCCGGCGCTGACCACCTGCCCCGGCTCAGCGAGGGTTTCCACCACCACGCCGTCAGCATCCGCCAGCAGTCCGGCATAGCCGGTGGCGTTTTGCGCCACATTGGCCTGCGCCTGGGCCGCGCTGAGGTCGGCTCTCGCCGCCTCTGCTGCCGCGTTAATCTGGTCGAATTCCGCGGCAGAGATGGCGCCGCTCGCCACCAGGCCGCGATAGCGGGCCAGATCGTTGGCCGCCTTTTTGGCTCGCGCCCGCGCGGCATCTACGGCCCGCTGTTGGGACTGCGCCTGCAAGGCTAGATCAGCCGGATCCAGGCGCAGCAGCAGCTGACCGCGCTTGACGCTCTGCCCGGTTTCCACCCGCCGTTCAAGCACTTTTCCCGCCACCCTGAAGCCGAGGTCGCTTTGGGTTCGGGCCACTACCACGCCGGTAAAGGCCCGCGAGCCGGCCTCCGCGCGCTCGACGGTCGCCACCCGGACCAGCGGCGGCCGGATGCGGGGGTCGTCATGATCGGCAGGTTCGCCGCAGCCCGCGAGGGCCAGCGGCAGGAGGCAGACGGCAAGATGGACGGCGTTGAGCCTGAGCATGGGTCACCTTAATGAAAAGACCGGATGGTGACCGCATTCTCAGACTAGTGACCAATAAAGTCAATAGTCACCAATCAGGGGGAGAGACTTCTCAGGATCAGGGAGGCAAGCAGCACCGCCGCGGTGGGCGCGGTGTCGAGATTGTATTGCAACTGCACCGGGTTGATGAAAGGACACATCACCATATACACCGCCAGGGTCGCTTCATCCAGCGGGGTTTTGCGCTCGAACTCACCCGCCTGGCGGCCTTCGACAAGGATTTGACCAATCAGCTGCTGCAGATGACCGGCATACTGTTCCGTTGAAGGCCATTTATCGCGCGCCGCGACGGCGGCGATGTCGTACAGTTTGCGATCCTCGAAAAACAGTTCACTGCCGGCCTCGGTCAGCGCCCGGAACAGGCGGCGCAGTTTCTCGCTGGCGGACGGCGCATCGGCGATGGCCGCGCTGACGGCCACCATGATCTTCTCCAGCCGGCTGGCGCAAATCGCCTCGCCAATCGCCTGCTTGGAGTCAAAGAATTTATAGATATAGGCTTTGGAAAAGCCTATCGCTTTGGCGAGATCGGTGACCGTCGTTTTCTCATAGCCATAGCGACTAAAGTGCGCCATGGCCGCGTCAAGAATCTGGTCCCGAACGCTGTGGTCATGGGGACCACGGCTTGCAGGGGTGGGGGTATTTTTCGTCATCCGTTTAGCTTAATGCGATCGTTATCGTTTGACAACGAGTGACGTTATTATGATTTGGTCACAATAACGCCCCGCTCTGTGATCCTCTTGCCGCGTTACGCCTCACCCGCCTCTTGGTTTATCGCGCCGGCGGGCAGACAACCCAGGCCTTGCAGCGTCTGATACACCGCGCTGTCGAGCGGGGTATGCGGTTCCGCGCCTAAAAAATCAACCAGTTTATCGTTGCGCAGGCGTACCGGCAGACGCCAGAGATAGTGCATCTCGACCATTTCGCGCAGGGTGGCGTTGAAGGGCGCCGCCATCTTCACCAGCCACCAGGGAAAGGACTTCACTACCGCCCTGCCGCCATAGCGGGCGACCACCCGCTGGATCGCCTGACTCATTTCGCTGCCGTCCGGGTCCCAGTGGCCCTGCATATGAAAGCGGGCGAACGGCTCAAGCTCATGCCTGCGGGCCAGCAGCGCGGCAATGGTGGCGGCGACGTCGGGCAGCCAGGCCCACTGATGCCCGACGCCGATCGTCCCCGGGTAGCTAATGATGCGGGGAAGCTGACCAGGCTTGACCAGCCCCTGCGAAAACCAGTTATTTCCGGCGCGCGGGCCAAAAAAATCGCCCGCCCGAACAATCAACGCCCGGCCGCCGCGCTGCACGTAATCCTTCAGCGCCAGCTCCATCGCCACCCGGATGGCGCCTTTGCGGGTCACCGGCTGTTGTGCGGCCTCTTCAGCAATCAGCGGAAAGGCATCCGGTCCATAGTTGTAGACCGTGCCGGGCAGGACTACAAGCGCCCGCTGCCGTTCGGCAGCCTGCAGGGTGTTGCGCAGCATAGGCAGTACCTGTTGCCGCCAGTGCCGGTAGCCCGGCGGATTCACCGCATGGACGATGACGTCGCAACCGGCAGCCGCCGCCGCGACCTGGCCGCCATCCAGCGCGTCGCCGGCTATCCACTGTATGCCATCTTCGGGATCACGCATCTGGGCGCCGCGCTTCAGCGCCCGAACCTGCCAGTTGTCTGCCACCAGCCGGCGCGCCACTTCCCCGCCGATGCCCCCGCTTGCTCCCAGAATAAGTACCTTGCCGCTGCTGTTCATCCTCTTTCCCCGTTCGCTAATGGATGCTTGACAGCCTACCTGCGGCTCATATCAAATGAAATTGCATACCATCGTCGAACGGCTATACATATTTGTATGAATACCTCTATTCCCTGGGAGTGGTACCGAACCTTTCTCGCCGTCCTGCAGGAAGGCTCTTTATCGGGCGCATCGCGCACCCTGAACATCACTCAGCCGACGGCGGGGCGCCATATTGCCGGGCTGGAAACCGCCCTCGGCCAGGCCTTATTTACCCGCTCGCAAACCGGCCTGCTGGCGACCGACGCGGCGCTGGCGCTGCGGGTGCATGCCGAGGCGATGGACAACACCGCCCGGGCGCTGGAACGCACGGCGGCCAACTTTAGTCGCGACAGAGCCGATCTGCGTGGCGTGGTGCGGGTGGCCGCCAGCGAGGTGGTCGGCGCCGAGGTGCTGCCGCCGCTGGTTGCCCGGCTCAGGCAAGCGTGCCCGAATATCGTCATCGAACTGATGCTCTCCAATCGATTTCAGGATCTGCTTCACCGGGAGGCGGATATCGCGGTGCGGATGGTCGCCCCGCAGCAGGAGCAGCTTATCGCCCGCCGTCTCGGCAGGATTGAGCTTGGGTTACATGCCACCGCCGCCTACCTGACGCGCCAGGGCCTGCCCACGACCCTCGACGATCTGGCCAGCCACGCGCTGATTGGTTTCGATAGCGCCACCCCACTTGTTCGCCGGGCGCTGCAGGCTTACCCTCGTTTTCAGCGTGAGGCCTTCGCGATGCGGACCGATAGCGACCTCGCCCAGTTGAGCCTGATCCGCGCCGGAGCGGGGATCGGCATCTGCCAGGTGCCCCTTGCGGATGGCATTATTCCCCTGCAGCGAGTGCTGGCGGCCGACTTTTCTCTGTATCTTGATACCTGGCTGGTAATGCATGAGGATCTGCGCCACAGCCCTGCCTGTAAGCGGGTATTTGATTTTCTCGCCAAGGGGTTGCAGGCGTATATTCGTGGCCCACTGGCGAGCTGACCCGCCCCATCGCGCGGGCATTTCATTGCCTGCGGAAATAGTCACTCATTGACACTGTAAATATGGCATTGTATAAAACCCCGCCCCAATAATGAGTTTCATTTGCATTACTCCCATTTGCTGGTCATCCACTCGCCTGTTTACAAGGATAGCGTTTAATGAAGAAGGTCCTTTGCGCGTTAGGCTTGATGTTCACCGCCGTCAGTTCCGCGCTGGCAACAACCTACCCCCTGACGATTGAAAACTGCGGCTATCAGGAGACCTTCACCCGGCCGCCGGAGCGCGTGGTCGCGCTGGGGCAAAATACGGTCGAAATTCTGCTGCTGCTCGGGCTGCAAAAGCAGGTGGTCGCCAGCGCCTTCTGGCCGACCAGCGTTTTACCGCAGCTGGCTGAGCAAAACGCGAAGATTAAAACCTTGACGGTGGAAATTCCGAGCCTGGAATCGGTGCTGGCGCAAAATCCTGATTTCGTTCCCGCCCAGTTGCCGCTGCTGCTGGGGCCGGAAAGCAAAGTCGCCAGGCGTGAAGATCTCGCCACCGTCGGTGTGAACAGCTACGTCTCACCGGGGATGTGCGCCACTAAAAAGGCCACCGGCGATATGTACGGCAGCCGGCAAAAGCTGTGGGATATGACCTGGCTGTATCAGGAAATTAGCGATTTTTCCCGCATTTTCAACGTCGAAGATCGTGGTCAGGCGCTAATTGCCGATTTCAAAAAACGTGAAGCCGATCTGCGCCACGAATTTAGTAAAAACAAAAAAGATCTCTCCTTCGTCTTCTGGTTCTCCAGCGCCTCGCCTTCGGCCGATGCCTATGTCGGCGGTAAAAACAGCGCCTCCGGCTTTATCGCCAGCGTGCTGGGCGGACATAATGCGATTACCTCCGAAACCGAGTGGCCCACGGTGAGCTGGGAGAGCATCATTGCCGCCAACCCGGATGTGATCGTGGTCGCCAGTCTGGACCGTAACCGCTGGGCGCTGGATAAGGCCGAGGAGAAGATCAAATTCCTCAAAAGCGATCCCGCCGTCAGCCAGCTGGAGGCGGTGAAAAAAGGCCATATCGTGGTCATGGACGGTCAGGCGATGAATCCGACCATTCGCACGCTTTACGGCGCGGAACAGGTGGGCGAGCAGCTGAGAAAAATGGGGCTGAACTGATGAGCGTCGCCGCGATTGAGACGCGCCGCAGCATACTGCTCACCGGCTGGTGTGTACTGGCAGCGATCGTGCTGGCGCTGGTGATCGCTGTGGGCGTCAGCGTTGGCGAGCTGGCCATCCCGCTGCAGAATGTCTTTTACGCTATCAGCAACAGAACCGGCTTAACCGCTGAGCCGCTCAACCGTATCTATGAGAGCGTAATCTGGGATTTCCGCCTCAGCCGCGCGCTGGTCGCCGCCTGCTGCGGCGCAGGCCTCGCTATCTGCGGCGTCGTGCTGCAAAGCCTGCTGAAGAATGCCCTCGCGGAACCCTACGTCCTCGGCGTCTCCGCCGGGGCCTCCACCGGCGCGGTGTCGATCGTGGTGCTGGGCCTTGGCGCTGGCGCAATTTCCCTCTCGGCAGGCGCCTTTGCCGGGGCCTTCGCTGCCTTCGCCTTTGTCGCCTTGCTGACTAACGGCGCGCGCGGCGGCAATGAGCGTACGATTCTGGCGGGCGTTGCCGCCTCGCAGTTATTTAACGCCATCACGGCTTACACCATCAGCACCTCCGCCAGCGCGCAGCAGGCGCGCGATGTGATGTTCTGGCTGCTGGGCAGCTTCAGCGGCGTTCGCTGGCCCGAATTCCAGCTGGTCATTGTGGTGGTGCTCGCGGGTCTGGCGGTCTGCCTGTGGTATGCCCGGGCGCTGGACGCGTTCACCTTCGGCGACGATGCCGCCGCCTCGCTGGGGATTGCTGTGCCGCGCGTGCGCCTGATCCTCTTCACCACTGCGGCGCTGATCACCGCCACCATCGTCAGCATGGCCGGCTCAATCGGCTTTGTTGGCCTGGTGGTGCCGCACGTGATGCGTTTCTTCTTTGGCCCGCTGCACCGAACGTTGCTGATCGCCAGCGCGCTGGCAGGGGCGATATTGATGGTACTGGCGGACATTGCGTCGCGCCTGCTGATTGCCCCGCAAAGTCTGCCCGTTGGGGTAGTAACCGCCCTGGTTGGGGTGCCTTTCTTTGCCGTGATTATCTACCGCTCAAGGAATAAGTGATGAGTATTTGCGCTGAAAATATCACCTGGAAGGCAGGCAAAAAGGTCATCGTCAATAATGTCTCGCTGCGGGTGCCGCGAGGCGAAACGGTCGGACTGCTGGGGCCCAACGGCTGCGGCAAATCCTCGCTGCTGCGCGTTCTGGCGGGCCTGCGCCGCCCGGATGCAGGTCGCGTCACCCTCGACGGCCAGGATATCGCCCGGATGGCGAAAAAGCAGCTCGCCCGCCGCGTGGCTTTCGTCGAGCAACACGGCATGACCGAGGCCAATATGCGGGTGCGCGACGTCGTGCGCCTGGGACGCATTCCCCACCACTCTCCGCTCTCAAACTGGAGCGCTCAGGATGACGAGGCGATTGCCGCCGCGCTGCAGCGGGTAGCGATGCTGGAGAAAAGCGAACAAGGATGGTTAAGCCTCTCCGGCGGCGAGCGGCAGCGGGTGCATATCGCCCGCGCGCTGGCGCAGAGCCCGAGCGAAATCCTGCTGGATGAGCCGACCAACCATCTGGATATACACCATCAGATGCAGTTAATGCAGTTGATCAGCGAGCTGCCGGTAACCAGCATTGTGGCCATTCACGATCTTAACCATGCCGCGATGTTCTGCGATTCGCTGATCGTGATGCAGCAGGGGCAGATCCTCGCCAGCGGGACGCCGGAGGAGATTTTGTCCGAAGGGCTGCTGTGGGACGTTTTCCGGGTGAAAACCAAAATCGAGATCTCCCCTTACCACGGCAAAAAGCACATTCATTTCATCGTTTAGGTTGGGCGGATATGCCTCTTTTCTCCCTGCGCCCTGCGGCAACCCTCTGGCCTCCGGTGTTACTGGGAAGCCAGTTCGTTTTTAATATTGGCTTTTACGCGGTCGTTCCTTTCCTCGCCCTCTTCCTGCGCGACGACATGCTGCTCTCAGGCGGACTTATCGGCCTGATCCTCGGGCTGCGTACCTTCTCTCAGCAGGGCATGTTTATCCTCGGCGGGACGCTGGCCGACCGCTATGGCGCTAAGGCGATCATTCTCGCCGGCTGCGTCGTTCGCGTCGCCGGTTTTCTCTTGCTGGCGTGCGGGGCGTCGCTGTGGCCCATTATCCTCGGCGCCTGCCTGACCGGCGTCGGCGGCGCCCTGTTCTCCCCGTCGATAGAGGCCCTGCTGGCGCGGGCCGGTACCCACAGCCAGGCCAACGGGAAACGCAGCCGCGCCGAGTGGTTTGCGCTGTTTGCGGTATGCGGTGAACTGGGAGCGGTGATCGGCCCGGTGGCCGGAGGCGTGCTGAGCGGGATCGGCTTTCGGCATATCGCCCTCGCCGGTGCGGGAATATTTCTTCTGGCGCTGGCGGTGCTCTTTTTCTGTCTGCCCGCCGACGGGCACACGACAACAACGCGCAGACGAGTCCCATGGTGGACGCCTTTGCGCCAGCCGCGCTTTGTCGCGTTTATTCTCGCCTACAGCTCATGGCTGTTGAGCTACAACCAACTGTACCTCGCCCTGCCGGTGGAGATCCAACGTTCCGGCGGCCGCGAGCAGGATCTGGCGCCGCTCTTTATGCTGGCCTCGCTGTTGATTATCACCCTCCAGCTCCCTCTCGCCCGCTTCGCCCGGCGAATGGGCGCCGTGCGCATCCTGCCGGTGGGCTTTCTGCTGCTGTCGGCTTCCTTTGCCAGCGTGGCGTTATTCGCCGCCGCCCCACCCGCCGAAGGTTGGCTGCGGTTAATGCCGGCGGCTGGTTTTGTCACGCTGCTCACCCTCGGCCAGATGCTGTTAGTGCCCGCAGCCAAGGATCTGATCCCGCTGTTCGCAGAGGAGTCGACGCTGGGCGCCCACTACGGAGCGCTCGCCACCGCAGGAGGGTGCGCGGTGTTAGCCGGGAATTTACTGCTCGGTCATTTGCTTGACCAGGCGCTCATTCCCTCGCCGCAGGCGGTTTATCCCTGGCTTCTGCTGGCGCTGTTTCCGCTGTGCAGCGCCGTCGCCCTGCGGGCAATCTGTCGCCCGCTGGCGGCAACATGACGCAGAGCGGGCAACAGCCCGCTCTGGAAGTGAACCGACGATAAAGTACATCGCCTGGGGAAGATAACGGGCGCGCCCCGCCTTACTTTGCCGCCAGCTCGCGACGAATAATCTCGGCGCCGGCGCTCAGGGCGTGCAGTTTGCCGGTCGCGACATGGCGCGGCAGCGGCGCCATACCGCAGTTGGTGGACGGGTAGAGTTTGTCGGCATCGACGAACGCCAGCGCCTTGCGCAGGGTTCCAGCCACCTCTTCCGGGGTTTCGATCGCATGGCTGGCGACATCGATCGCCCCGACCATCACCTTTTTACCGCGGATCAACTCCAGCAGATCCATCGGCACGCGCGAGTTGTGGCACTCGAGAGAGATAATATCAAGGGACGATTTCTGCAGCTGCGGGAAAGCCTCTTCATACTGTCGCCACTCGGAGCCCAGCGTCTTTTTCCAGTCGGTATTGGCCTTGATGCCATAGCCGTAGCAGATATGCACCGCTGTCTCACACTTCAGCCCTTCGGTGGCTCGTTCTAAGGCGGCGATCCCCCAGTCGTTGACCTCATCGAAGAAGACGTTAAAGGCCGGCTCATCGAACTGAATAATATCAACCCCCGCAGCCTCTAACTCTTTCGCTTCCTGATTGAGGATTTTAGCAAATTCCCAGGCCAGCTTTTCCCGGCTTTTATAGTGGTTGTCATACAGCGTGTCGATCATGGTCATCGGGCCCGGAAGCGCCCATTTGATCGGCTGACTGGTGAGCTGCCGCAGATAGCGAGCGTCCTCCACGAAGACCGGTTTCTGGCGCTCCACGGCGCCCACCACCGTTGGAACACTGGCCTCATAGCGGTTACGAATTTTCACGATCTCGCGTTTGGCAAAATCCACCCCGCTGAGGTGCTCGATGAAGGTGGTGACAAAGTGCTGCCGCGTTTGCTCGCCGTCGCTAACAATATCGATCCCGGCCCGCAGCTGGTCGTCGAGGGATAACCGCAAGGCGTCGCGCTTGCCGGCCAGTAATTCTTCGCTGGACAGTTTCCAGGGCGACCACAGGGTCTCTGGCTGCGCCAGCCAGGAAGGTTTCGGTAAACTGCCGGCGGTCGATGTCGGAAGCCATGTTTTCATAGTCATTAGCCTTTTATATGGGTTTAGCAAAGCGCGAAATTAGCAGACCATTGCTCAAGCAACGTCTTGTGCGGGTTGATAAAATGTTGTTGTGTAAATTTCCCCTGCTCAATCGCCAACAGGCTGCGCTCTTCCCGGTCATAGACGATTTTTGTTAATGAATGATCCAGGTGGCTGAGATTGGGCTGATAGTATTGCCCCGCCGGGGAGTTGGCATTGTAGATCTCCGGGCGATATATTTTCTGAAACGTCTCCATCGTGCTGATGGTGGCGATCAGTTCCAGGCTGGTGTAATCGCTGAGCAGATCGCCGGTAAAATAAAAGGCCAACGGCGCGACGCTGTTTTTTGGCATAAAATAGCGTACCTGCAGCCCCATTTTGCTGAAATAACGCTCGGTCAGCGAGACGCCTTCCTGAGCATATTCAATGCCGAGGACCGGATGTTCGTTACCGGTGCGATGGTAAACATCTTTACTGGAGACGCTCAGGCAAATCACCGGCGCCTTGCTGAAGTTGGCGCGCCAGGCGCTGGATTGCACAAAATCCTTAAAGATATTGCCGTGCAGCTCGCCAAAGTTTTCCGGTACGCTGAAGCGACTCTGGTCCTTATTATGTTCCAGAAGCAGTACGCTAAAATCGTAATCCCGCACATAGGAGGAGAAGTTATTGCCGACGATACCGGCATGACGCTCCCCGCTCTTTTTATCGACAATATGCGTTTGCAGGATCTCAATCACCGGGAAGCTGGCGCTATCCTGAGCAATATTCATCTCGACAGAAATAATATCCAGTTCCACCGCATAGCGATCGTTATGGGGATTATCCCAGTGGGCCAGGCTATTAAAACGGTTATTCATCATGATTAACGTATTGCGCAGATTTTCCTCACGGTTCACCCCTCTGGCTAAATTAGCGAAGTTGGTGGTAATACGCGTATTTTCCGCAGGGTTATAGTTTTCATCAAACCGGGTGCGCTTAATCGTATAGGTAAATTTATTATTCATGGCGATTGTCCATCCTGATGGCGGGCATAAAGCGAACCCGGCGGAATACTCTCCACCAGCCTGGCGACGCGGAGTCAGGCCGGGCGCGCTTCAACCGGTAAATGTTGTTGATTCGTTAATGAACCTATTTTTGCCAGAGTCAGCGCTGGAGGGAAAGCGACTTAAATTCAATGCAACATGAGCCATCCTCATGTTGCTCCAGGCGGTGGCCGATGGCCGACGCAGGCCGACAATATTAGTCAATAAACGTTTGTTCAATGGAAGTAGGCAGGGTACACTCTTTAACCACTATAAGATGGGCTTTTACCTGCCCGCCGTACCCGTTTAGCTGGAGCTTTTGTCGTACAGAATGATTGTTGATATCAGTATTATGTCGATGTGCATGGCCGTACTGCTGATTATGAGCGTACTGCTGAATTAAGAGGCTCCCGAACGCAATGACACTCGCTCTCATCTGACCTCCACATTCGCGAGGAAAAAAGAAGATTCAGAGGATTCGCGCCGCCTGGGATTGTTCCGCCTGCCGGCACCCTCTACTCTTTTGGGACTTGCTTATTGAGGAATCCCGGATGAAAAAAGCTCTGCTTGCCCTGTTCGCTATCGCCACCGTTACCGCCGCCAGCGCCTTTGCGGCTGATAAAACCGACGTCCCGGCGCCTGTCATCGATAACGGAGTCCGCCCGCCGATGGAGAGGGATCGTGGCCCCCTGCCGCCGTTCCCGCCGCAGCTTCCGCCGCACAGACCGGTGCTGTTTTCAGCCACGGTAGCAACCGATACGCCAGCGGAAACCATTAACAAACTGACCGCGCTGATCCCCGCCGGCCAGGCGAAACACTACGAAGTGCACGTTGAGGTGGTGCCGGTTGGCGAGGGAACCGACAGACAATAGCCCAAAGGAGATCTACGCTGTCATCTGTCAGCAATAAAAAAGCTGCCGCATATCGCGGCAGCTTTTATGTATTTATTTACAGCTGAGCAGCTGAAAATTAGCTACGCACTTTCCGGTAGATAAACAGTACCACCAGCGCACCGATAACCGCTACCACGAAGCTGCCGAAATTAAACCCATCGACCTTGCCAAAACCAAACAGGGTACTGATCCAGCCGCCGACCACGGCGCCGATGATCCCCAAAATAACGGTCACGATAAATCCGCCGCCATCTTTTCCCGGCATAATCCACTTGGCTAAAATACCGGCAATAAGTCCAAAAATGATCCAGGAAAGAATACCCATGGTTAACCGTCCTCTTGTTACCTTTAAGCATTTAGTATTGAAAAGAGTAGCATAAATAACGAGAGTGGATCGGTAATAATATAAATATTAGATAATTCCCTGCCGACGCGCGGCTGATCTTGTGACAACCTCTCTGGCTCTGGCAGGCCGGCTCTCGCTTATTACCTTAAAAAAAGGGAGGCTATTCGCCTCCCGCCATGCGGCTTATATTACCGCGGTGGTTAGTCGTGATGAACAACATAACCGCGACTGTTCGTCGAAGATTTCAATTTGCCAGACCTGATGGCGCGTCCCGACGTGCAGCGCTTTGCAGACGCCGCGCACCCGGCCCCCGCGCGCCGAACGGATGTGGTTGGCGTTAACCTCCAACCCCACCACCTTTTGTTCGCCTTCGCTGCACAGATAGCCTGCCACCGACCCCAGGGTCTCCGCCAGCACCACCGACGCTCCGCCGTGCAGCAGGCCAAACGGCTGCTGTGTGCGGCTATCGACCGGCATAGTGGCCTCCAGCGTATCGGCGGTAACGGTCTCAAAGCGAATATCGAGCAGCCCTACCATGTTCCCCTCACCGAGCCGGTTGAGCTGCTCCAGCGTGGCCTGACGTTTCCAAATCATCCGATTATCTCCAGTAACGCCTGCAGCGGGTGGCGAACGCCGCTGCCTTCAATACGCTTCACCTGACTGCGGCAGGAGTAGCCCGTCACCAGACAGCGGTTTCGCGGCAGCCGCTGCATCGCCTGCTGCCAGGAGAGCGCGTAAATGGCCAACGAGTTGGCGTGGTTTTTCACTTCATGACCATAGGTGCCAGCCATCCCGCAACACCCAACGCTGACGTTTTCCAGCTTCGCGCCGAAGTGGGCAAAAATATCTGCCCACTGCTTTGTCGCCGCCGGTAGCGCGGTCACTTCGGTACAGTGACCGAACAGGTACCAGGGCTCACCGCCCAGATCGGGACGGGCGTCGCTGGTTAGGGCCTTCGGCAACCACTCATGGACTAACAGCACCTGGAAATCGCCGCGCTTGTCGCCGAGCGTCTGCTTGTACTCATCGCGGTAGCAGAGCACCAGCGCCGGATCGACGCCCACCAGCGGCATGCCCAGCTGCGCCACGCGGTTGAGGAAGTCCGCCGTCTTCTGCGCGGTGCGCGCGAAGCGGGTGAGGAAGCCTTTGATATGCTGCGCCTTGCCGTTCGGCGAGAACGGCAGGAGCACCGGCTGATAGCCTAAGGCCTCGACCAGACGGATAAAGTCGGCCACCACCTGGGCGTCGTAGTAGCTGGTGAAGGGATCCTGCACCACCAGCACCATCTTCGCTTTCTGCTCGGCGCTCAGCGCTTCGAGCTGCTCAAGGGTCATATTGGCGGAACGGTGGCCGGCCATCTGCTGCTTCAGCGACGGCGCCGAGAGCAGCGGCAGATCGACCATCCCGATATGCTTCTCCGACAGCTTTTTCAGCCAAGGCTGGTTAATAAAAAAGTTAAAGGTCTTCGGCGCCTGCGCCATCAGCGGCGCATAAGATTCGACCGAGGCCACCAGATGATCGCGCACCGGCCGCAGATAGCGGCTGTGGTACAGCTGCAGGAAGCGCGAGCGGAACTCGGGAACATCGATTTTGATCGGGCACTGGGTCGAACAGGCTTTACAGGCCAGACAGCCGGACATCGCCTCTTTGACCTCATGCGAGAAGTCATATTCGCCTTTGCGCGCATGCCAGCTGTTGCGCGTGCGCGCCACCAGCGAGCGCAGGCTGACGCCCTGCTCCGGCAGCGCCTTCTCCAGCTGGTTGGGATCGACGCCGCGGTCGGCCAGCAGGCGCAGCCATTCCCGCACCAGCGTCGCCCGCCCTTTCGGCGAGTGGATGCGCTGGTTGCTGACTTTCATCGACGGACACATCGGGCTCTTGACGTCAAAGTTGAAGCACAGCCCGTTGCCATTACACTCCATCGCCCCACGCCAGCTGCTGCGCACCGCGATGGGGATCTGCCGATCCCAGGTGCCGCGCTTCGCCGCATCGACTTTCATCATCGGCGCGTCGATACCTTCCGGAGGACAGATTTTCCCCGGATTCAGGCGGTTATCGGGATCGAAGACCGCTTTGATCTTGCGCAGCTCGGCATACAGCGTCTCGCCAAAGAAGGCCGGGCTGTACTCCGCGCGGAACCCTTTGCCATGTTCGCCCCACAGCAGGCCGCCATACTTCGCCGTCAGCGCTACCACCTCGTCGGAGATCTGCTTCATCAGCACCTCCTGCTGCGGATCGCACATGTCCAGCGCCGGGCGCACGTGCAGCACCCCGGCATCAACGTGGCCAAACATGCCGTAGCTTAGGCCGTGGCTGTCGAGCAGCGCGCGGAACTCGACGATGTAATCCGCCAGATGTTCGGGCGGTACGCAGGTGTCCTCGGCGAAAGGAATAGGCTTGGCGGCGCCTTTGGCATTACCCAACAGGCCGACGGCCTTCTTGCGCATGGCATAGATGCGCTCCACGCCTTCAAGATCGTGACAGACCTGCCAGCCAATGACGCCCGCCTCGCTGGCGGCCATCAGCTCGTCCAGCCGCTGGCACAGGGTAGTAACCTGCTGGTCAATCAGCGCCGCGTCATCGCCGGCGAATTCGACGATATTGAGCCCGAGCATCTCTTTATCCGGTACGTCGGTGATCAGTTCGCTTACCGAGTGCCAGACGATATCCTCGCGCGCCAGATTGAGAACTTTAGAATCGACGGTCTCCACCGACAGGGCTTTCGCTTCGACCATAAAGGGCGCATTGCGCAGCGCAGAGTCGAAGGAGTCATATTTGACGTTGACCAGACGGCGCACCTTCGGCAGGCGGGTGATATCCAGCCGCGCTTCGGTAATAAACGCCAGCGTCCCTTCCGAACCGGTTAAAATACGGGTCAGGTCGAACTCGCTCATCTCATCGTTAAAGACGTGACGCAGATCGTATCCGGTGAGGAAGCGGTTGAGTTTGGGAAACTTATCAATGATCAGGTCACGCTGCGCCTTGCAGCGCTGGTAGACCGTGTTGTAGATCCGGCCAACCGTCGAGGGGGTATTGCCCAGCGTCTCCGCCAGCGCCACCGGCACCGCCTGGGTATCGAGGATATCCCCGCCCATCAGCACCGCCCGCAGGCCGAGCACGTGATCCGACGTTTTGCCGTACACCAGCGATCCCTGGCCGGACGCGTCGGTGTTAATCATCCCCCCCAGCGTGGCGCGGTTGCTGGTGGATAGCTCAGGCGCAAAGAAGTAACCATAGGGTTTAAGAAACTGGTTCAGCTGATCTTTGATGACCCCGGCTTCAACGCGCACCCAGCCCTCTTCGGGGTTGATTTCGATAATGCGGTTCATATAGCGGGACATATCGACGATAATCCCGCCGTTCAGCGCCTGGCCGTTAGTGCCGGTGCCGCCGCCACGCGGTGTGAAGATCAGCGATTTAAAACGCGGTTCGGCGGCGACGCGCGCCAGCAGCGCCACGTCCGCCGTGGATCGAGGAAAAATGACCGCATCCGGCAGCAGCTGATAGACGCTGTTGTCGGTGGCCATCGTTAGCCTGTCGGCATAGCTGGTGGCGGTATCGCCGGTAAAACCCTGTTGCTCCAGTACCTGCAAAAAATTCAGCACCAGTTGAACTACCCCTGGCGCCTGAGAAATTTGTGGGATCATCACGCTTGACCCTGCCTGACTATGTTGTGTTTGAAAATATTGTGTTGGTGCTAACTAAACGTTTGCGTAGCGCATTCAACTTTTTATCACATTTTTTTCATATGCGCCCACGTGTTTTCTGTGCAAAATCAGCCCGGCAAAATTATTGATATTATTATCAGTATATGGATTTACGCGGCGCCAGCTGTTTGGCGCGACTGGAAAGGTAAAATTTCTCTATGATTAATCCCCATCAGCCTCGGGACATTCCGCAAATACTGCTGTCGGTGCTGTTCCTGGCCCTGATTATCATATCCTGCCTGTGGGTTGTGCAGCCGTTTATTCTGTCCTTCGCCTGGGCCGGTACGGTGGTGATCGCCACCTGGCCGGTGCTGCTGCGTCTGCAGCGTGTGCTGTTCGGCAAACGACTGCTGGCGGTGCTGGCGATGACCCTGTTGCTGTTTCTGCTATTCGTTATTCCTATCGCTCTGCTGGTCAACAGCCTGGTGGATAACAGCGTTCCGCTGATCAAACTCATCAGCAGTGGAAATGTGACGCTGCCGGATTTCGCCTGGCTCAACAGCGTACCGCTGGTCGGCGATAAACTGTACTCCGCCTGGCACGGTCTGCTGGATATGGGCGGCTCGGCGATTATGGCCAAGGTTCGTCCCTATATTGGCACCACCACCAGCTGGTTTGTCGGTCAGGCGGCGCACATCGGCAAGCTGCTGGTCTACTGCGGTTTGATGCTGCTGTTCAGCGCGCTGCTCTACTGGCGCGGCGAGCAGGTGGCCTATGGTTTCCGCTACTTCGCCACGCGCCTCGCGGCCAAACGCGGCGACGCCGCGGTGCTGCTGGCCGGCCAGGCCGTGCGCGCCGTGGCGCTGGGCGTGGTGGTCACGGCCCTCACTCAGGCGGTACTGGGCGGGATTGGCCTTGCCGTCTCCGGCGTGCCCTACGCCGCTCTGCTGACCGTGGTGATGATCTTTACCTGTCTGGTTCAGCTCGGCCCTTTACTGGTTTTGGTGCCGTCGATTATCTGGCTTTACTGGAGCGGGGACACCACCTGGGGCACCGTGCTGCTGGTGTGGAGCTGCGTAGTCGGCACCATGGACAACGTTATTCGTCCGGTGCTCATCCGCATGGGCGCCGACCTGCCAATGATCCTTATCCTCACCGGCGTCATTGGCGGCCTGATCGCCTTCGGCATGATCGGCCTGTTTATCGGTCCGGTGCTGCTCGCCGTCTCCTGGCGGCTGTATGACGCCTGGGTGCATGAGGTGCCGCCGCCGCCGAAAGACCCTGACGTCGTCCTTGAAGAGCTTAGTGAGCTGGAGGCCGGTCGCAAGTAATGCCTGGCAGGCGGGGAGACCCGCCTGTTTCTTTGCCCGCATATTGTTAAGCAAAATTTATTGATCGCCGGCAATGCGCTGGCCCCGCGCGCCCTTCACCTCGCTTTCCTCCCCCGGTCCTTCACAACAATTTAACTATTGAGAGGAATCTGATCGACGGCAAAGGCCCCGCTGCCTACTATTAGCTCACGGTTATAAATCAACACCTTGATTTATAAGCATGGAAATCCCCTGAGTGAAACAACGAATTGCTGTGTGTAGTCTTTGCCCATCTCCCACGATGGGCTTTTTTTTGCCCTGCGCATCACGACACCAGATAGCCTGACACCGGTAAAAAAAATCCCCGGCATCGCTGCCGGGGATCGGTCCTGTCAGGGCGAACTTATTTTTTCAGTTCCGCCAGACCTAACCAGGTTTGTACCACGGTATCCGGGTTCAGGGACAAGCTATCAATCCCCTCTTCCATCAGCCAGGCGGCGAAATCCTCATGGTCAGACGGCCCCTGGCCGCAGATGCCGACGTATTTACCCTGTTTCTTCGCCGCGCGGATGGCCATCGACAGCAGGGCTTTCACCGCGTCATTGCGTTCATCAAACAGCTCAGAAACCACACCGGAATCGCGGTCCAGACCGAGCGCCAGTTGGGTCATGTCGTTCGAACCGATGGAGAAGCCGTCGAAGTACTCGAGGAACTGCTCCGCCAGCAAGGCGTTCGACGGGATCTCGCACATCATAATGATCTTCAGCCCGTTCTCGCCGCGCTTAAGCCCCTGACGCTCCAGCTCTTCGACCACCGCTTTCGCCTGGGCGACGGTACGGACGAAGGGGACCATCACTTCAACGTTGGTCAGTCCCATGTCGTTACGCACGCGCTTCATCGCTTCGCATTCAAGGGCGAAACAGTCGCGGAAGCTTTCGGAAACGTAGCGTCCGGCGCCGCGGAAGCCGAGCATCGGGTTCTCTTCTTCCGGCTCATAGCGCTCGCCGCCCACCAGGTTGGCGTATTCGTTCGATTTGAAGTCCGACAGACGCACGATCACCCGTTTCGGATAGAAAGCGGCGCCGAGGGTGGCGATCCCTTCGGTCAGGCGGCCAACGTAGAACTCTCTCGGCGAATCGTAGCCTTTCATCAGCTCGCGGATTTCGTTCTGCAGGCCCGGCTCCTGGTCGTCAAACTCCAGCAGCGCGCGCGGATGAACGCCAATCATACGGTTGATGATAAATTCCAGCCGCGCCAGACCGACGCCTTCGTTCGGCAGGCAGGCGAAGTCGAACGCGCGATCCGGGTTGCCGACGTTCATCATCACCTTCAGCGGCAGATCCGGCATGTCGCCTACGCTGGAGCTCTTGACGCTGAAGTCGAGCAGCTCGGCGTAGACATAGCCGGTGTCGCCTTCGGCGCAGGAGACGGTGACATTCTGATTTTCCTGAATGCGATCGGTAGCATCGCCGCAGCCGACCACTGCCGGGATCCCCAGCTCACGGGCGATAATCGCCGCGTGACAGGTACGCCCGCCGCGGTTGGTGACAATCGCCGAGGCTTTTTTCATGATCGGTTCCCAGTCCGGGTCGGTCATGTCGGTAACCAGTACGTCGCCTGGCTCAATGCGATTCATCTCGCTGATATCGTGGATCACCTTGACCGGACCGGCGCCAATGCGGTGGCCGATGGCGCGCCCTTCGGCGATGATCTGCCCCTGAGCGTGGAGGGTATAACGCTCCATCACCTGGCCGCGGGAACGCACGGTTTCAGGACGCGCCTGGACGATAAATAGCTTACCGGTGTGGCCATCTTTCGCCCACTCGATATCCATCGGACGGCCGTAGTGCTTCTCGATCTGCACCGCCTGCTTCGCCAGCTCCTGCACCTCCTCGTTGCTTAACGAGAAAATATCGCGCTGCGCCTGCGGCACATCTTCGATACGCACCTGTTTACCGTGCTCCTGGGTCGGCGCGTAAACCATACGGATCTTTTTCGACCCCATGGTGCGGCGCACGATCGCCGGACGGCCAGCGGCCAGCGTCGGTTTGTGGACGTAGAATTCGTCCGGGTTCACCGCGCCCTGCACCACCATCTCGCCCAAACCCCACGCCGAGGTGATAAACACCACCTGGTCAAAGCCGGATTCGGTATCGATGGAGAACATGACGCCGGAGGAGGCCAGATCGGAGCGGACCATCCTCTGCACCCCGGCGGAGAGCGCCACGCCGCGGTGATCGTAACCCTGATGCACGCGGTAGGAGATTGCGCGATCGTTAAACAGCGAAGCAAACACGTGCTTCACGGCAACGAGCACGGCGTCAAAGCCCTGCACGTTGAGGAATGTCTCTTGCTGCCCGGCGAAGGAGGCGTCCGGCATATCTTCCGCGGTGGCGGAAGAGCGCACGGCGAATGAGGCCTCGGCGTCATCGGCGGACAGCAGGTCATAAGCATCGCGAATCGCGTTTTCCAGTTCGCTCTGGAAGGGGGTATCGATGATCCACTGTCGGATCTGCGCGCCCGCTTTCGCTAATGCGGAAACGTCGTCAATGTCGGTTTCATCCAGCAGCGCATAGATGCGCTGGTTAACACCGCTTTGGTCCAGGAACTGATTGAAAGCATCAGCGGTGGTGGCAAACCCGTTAGGTACGGAAACACCCATACCGGACAGATTCGTAATCATTTCACCAAGGGAGGCATTTTTGCCCCCAACTCTGTCTACATCATTCATGCCGAGTTGGTTATACCAAAGCACCAGCGGTGACGAGCCATTGTTGGACATCGAGACAATCCTTTTGTGATTTAATACCAGTGAAAAAAATTTCACGATCGACTGCAGGATTATCCTGACATATTTATGAAGCTGAAAAAAACGGTGAATCGTTCAAGCAAATTATTTTTTCATTTTTCGGACTGTTCCCCCGATATTGCTAACTTGATGATTTTTAGGAATTCTGATGAAAAACGCTGGAAATAACGGCGACAAAAAGAAAATGAACCACCCTTTTCATAAAAAACAAAAATAGCGTTTCAATTTTAACAAGAGACAAATCAAACAGGGATATGCTTAAATTTAATATCCGCTTTCAGGCAATTAAACTCATTATACCGGATGGTCAAAATGGAAAGTGCTGTAGATCGCCACGTATTTTATATTTCTGACGGTACCGCCATTACGGCGGAGGTGCTGGGGCATGCCGTGATGTCGCAATTCCCGGTCGCCATCAGCAGCGTAACCCTGCCGTTTGTGGAAAATATCAGCCGCGCGCGGGCGGTAAAGGAGCAGATCGACGCCATTTATCAGCAAACGGGTATTCGCCCGCTGGTGTTCTACTCCATCGTCATCCCGGAAATACGCGACATTATTCTGCAAAGCGAAGGCTTTTGTCAGGATATCGTACAGGCGCTGGTGGCCCCGCTGCAGCAGGAGCTCAACCTCGACCCGACGCCGGTGGCCCACCGCACCCACGGCCTCAACCCCGGCAACCTGATTAAATACGATGCGCGTATCGCCGCCATCGATTATACCCTCGCCCATGACGATGGCATCTCGCTGCGCAACCTCGACCAGGCGCAGGTGATCCTCCTCGGCGTCTCGCGCTGCGGCAAAACACCCACCAGTCTGTATCTCGCCATGCAGTACGGTATTCGCGCCGCCAACTATCCGTTTATCGCCGACGATATGGACAATCTGGTGCTGCCGGCCTCGCTGAAACCCCTGCAGCATAAGATGTTCGGCCTGACCATCAATCCGGAGCGTCTGGCGGCGATCCGCGAGGAGCGCCGGGAGAACAGCCGCTACGCCTCGCTGCGCCAGTGTCGGATGGAAGTGACCGAAGTGGAGGCCCTGTATCGCAAGAATAAAATCCCCTGCCTGAACAGCACCAACTATTCCGTTGAGGAAATAGCGACAAAAATCATGGACATCATGGGGCTGAATCGCAGAATGTACTAATACACTAGTACATTATTAAAAATTTGTTTATGCTATCACCCGTGGCCTATACAGGATCATGCCCTGCTCTTGCAATAAGCAGGGATTGGTTTATCGTGATGCGCATCACTTCCCGGCATTTTCGCCGCGGAAGAAACAGATTTTTGAGACCCCAATGAATAAAACAGACGAATTGCGTACCGCGCGCATTGAGAGCCTGGTAACGCCCGCGGAGCTGGCCCAGCGCCATCCCGTGACGGCCGACGTGGCTGCCCACGTCTCGGCCTCCCGCCGCCGAATTGAAAAAATCCTCAACGGCGAAGACCGCCGACTGCTGGTGATTATCGGCCCCTGCTCCATTCACGACACCGACGCGGCGCTGGAGTATGCCCGCCGCCTGCAGGGCATGCGCGAGCGCTACCAGCCGCAGCTGGAGATCGTGATGCGCACCTACTTTGAAAAACCGCGTACCGTGGTGGGCTGGAAAGGCTTAATCTCCGATCCGGACCTCAACGGCAGCTACCGGGTCAACCACGGAATTGAGCTGGCGCGGCGCCTGCTGCTGCAGGTTAATGAGCTGGGGGTACCGACGGCCACCGAGTTTCTCGATATGGTGACCGGTCAGTTTATCGCCGATCTCATCAGCTGGGGGGCCATCGGGGCGCGCACCACTGAAAGCCAGATCCACCGTGAAATGGCCTCAGCGCTCTCCTGCCCGGTTGGATTTAAAAACGGCACCGACGGCAATACGCGCATCGCGGTGGACGCCATCCGCGCCTCCCGCGCCAGCCATATGTTCCTCTCCCCGGACAAGCAGGGGCAGATGACGATTTACCAGACCAGCGGCAACCCGTACGGGCACATCATTATGCGCGGCGGCAAACGGCCAAACTATCACGCCGAGGATATCGCCGCCGCCGGCGAGGCGCTGCGTGAATTCGATCTGCCGGAACAGCTGGTCGTTGATTTCAGCCATGGCAACTGCCAGAAGCAGCACCGCCGTCAGCTGGAGGTGTGCGCCGATATCTGTCAGCAAATTCGCGCGGGCTCCACCGCCATCGCCGGGATTATGGCCGAAAGCTTCCTGCAGGAAGGCACTCAGAAAGTGGTCCCCGGCCAGCCGTTGACCTGGGGCCAGTCGATCACCGACCCCTGCCTGAGCTGGGAAGACAGCGAAAGATTATTGAGCGAGCTGGCTGCGGCCACCGCCACCCGCCTGTAATCGCTCCGCCCGCCGCGCCTGCGGCGGGCAATTCTCTTCGCTGACTCCCCTACCAAATCCGGTAACACGATAAATAACGCTTGCCGTCAAAAACAACATTATTGATAATGATTATCATTGTTGCCTTGATTTTTATTTTGAGAGCTATGACGCGTATGGATAACACTGCCACAGCTGAAAAACCAAAAGACAATGCCCCTTATCCCGTGGCGACGGACAGAGAGATCAGCAGTCGGGTTCTGTTAGGCAGCGAAGGACGAGTAGTGATTGAGCATGGCGGCCAGCGCTATCTGCTGCGCCAGACCCACGCCGGGAAGTTAATTCTGACCAAGTAAGCGCCCCGCTGAACGCGGGGCGAGGCAAGTTAGCTCGAGCAGCTGACTTCCAGACGTTTCCCCCAGTCCGGCGGGCGGCGGACGTAGTCGTCCTCGCGATCGGTAAAGGGGTCTGCCAGCGCGGCATGCAGGCGCTCCAGCTCGCCCATATCGCCCGCCTCAGCCTGCTCGATCGCCCGCTGCGCCAGCCAGTTACGTAACACCAGCGCCGGATTCACGCCCTGCATCCTCTGCTGGCGCTGCGCGTCGTCCACCTGTTCATCACGCAGCCGCGCACGATACCCGGCAAACCAGCTGTCAAAGGCCGCGCGGTCGATAAACTCATCGCGCAGCGGCGAAGCGGCGCTGAGCTGTTCGCTGTGGCTCAGCAGGCGGAACGTCCGGGTATAGTCGCTCTTCTCGCGGATCATCAGGGCAAACAGCCCGTCCAGCAGGTCGTTATCCCCTTTCTGCTGGCTGAACAGGCCGAGTTTATCGCGCATCCGCTGGCCATAAGCGGTCAGCAAGGCGTGCTGATACTCATCCAGCGCCGCGTTTAACGCTTCAGCGCTGATAAACGGCGACAGCGATTGGGCGAGACGCTGCAGATTCCACAGCCCCACCGCCGGCTGGTTTTCAAAACTGTAGCGCCCCTGATAATCGGAGTGGTTGCAGATGAAGTCCGGTTGGAAATCGTCAAGGAAGCCATACGGGCCGTAGTCGATGGTCAGACCAAGAATCGACATGTTGTCGGTATTCATCACCCCATGGGCAAAGCCCACGGTTTGCCAGCTGGCGATAGTCTGCGCGGTACGCATGACAATGTCACGGAACCATAACAGGTACTTGTCCGCCTCATCCTGCAGCTGCGGCCAGTGGTGGCGAATAACATAGTCGGCCAGTTGCTGGACCTTCTGCGGCTCACGGCGATAGTAAAAATGTTCGAAATGGCCGAAGCGCACATGGCTCTCGGCCACCCGCATCAGCATCGCGCCGGGCTCCACGCGCTCGCGGTAGACCGGGGTATCGCTGGTCACCATCGCCAGGGCGCGCGTCGTCGGGATCCCCAGAGCGTGCATCGCCTCCGACGCCAGACTTTCCCGGATCGTCGAGCGCAGCACGGCGCGGCCGTCCCCCATCCGCGAATAAGGAGTCAGGCCGGCGCCTTTCAGATGCCAGTCGTAACGGCGGCCATCCGCCAGCTGCTGCTCGCCGAGCAGGATCCCGCGTCCGTCGCCCAGCTGGCCGGCCCAGGCGCCAAACTGATGGCCGCTGTATACCTGCGCCAGCGGCGACATGCCCGGAAGCAGCGCTTCGCCGCCCCACACACCGGCCCCGCTTTCAGGCGCAAACAGGGCGTCGGGCACCCCCAGCTGTTGCGCCAGCGGGGCGTTGCGCCAGATGAGTCGGGCGTTATCCAACGGCGTTGGTGACAGGGAAGTGTAAAAGTCCGGCAGTTCATCCCGCCAGTGGGTGGTAAAAGAAAGGGTCATGGTTCCTCCTCTCTCCAGTGTAGTGCCTGGAACAGCGGATTAACACGGGCGGAGTGCAGGGTTATCGGCATAAAAAAGGGAAGCGTTCGCTTCCCTCTTGCTTCTGAATGACGTCAGATTCGCCGCGCCTGCCAGAACTTTTTGTTCCAGTAGACGTTATCCAGCGAGGAACGGGTGACGCCCTGGCTGGTGGAGGCGTGAATAAACTGGTTGTCGGTATCGTAGATGCCAACGTGCAAACCGCTCTCCCCTGAGCCGGTTTTGAAGAACACCAGATCGCCGGGCAGCAGATCGCGCTTATCGATGCGGGTGCCGATCTCCGCCTGCTCGCGGGTTTCACGCGGCAGCTGGAGGGCAAATTTATCGCGAAACGTGCGCACCACGAAGCCGGAGCAGTCAACGCCGCGCGGCGTCATGCCGCCGTAGCGATACGGCGCGCCGCGCCAGCTGCGCAGCTGCTCGTTCAGATTCGCCACCACCGTAATGGAGTCTGCCAGCCGAGGATTCGGCGGCGGTGCCCGATGGCTGCTGCAGCCGGCTAAAATTAACGCCGCCGCCAACATGAACCAGAAGCGCATTTCAGATGATCCCTCTGTCCCTAGTCTCTTTATCGCAATAATTTAGCTTGTTTATCAATATAGTGACAAGATAACTGCGTGCTACTGTGACGCGATGAGCATAATATGACCGGCCACCTCAACGCGCTGGAACGGGATCGCATAGGCGGCGGTTAAATTTTCCTCATTCAGCACCTCGGCGGTCTCCCCGCAGGCGATGGCTTCCCCCTGGCAGAGCAGCCAGCTCTGACCGGCGTGGCGCAGGGTATGGTTGAGATCGTGGCTGCTCATCACCACCGCAATCCCCGCCGCGCTCAGCTCGTGTAACAGCCGATCCAGCGCCGCCTGCTGGGCCACATCCAGACTGTTCATCGGCTCATCCAGCAGCAGCAGCTGACCCGCGGAATTACTCAAGGGATCGATCTGCAGGATCACTGCCGCCAGCCGCACGCGCTGCCACTCGCCGCCCGACAGCTGATTGACCGGACGGCCCAGCTTATTGTCCAGACCAAGCCTGGCCGCGATATCGCTCAGACGGGCGCTATCACCCTGCTGCTGCATATGCAGCGCCAGGTAGTGCCATACCGGCATGGCGAACGGCGGGGTCTGGTGTTGACTCAGATATCCGCGACGGCGCGCCAGCTCCCTCGCCGGCCACTCGTCAAGCAGCCGGCCGTTAAAATGAACCGTGCCGGGGCCGTCGGACAGCCCCGCCATGCGGGTCAGCAGCGTGCTCTTCCCTGCGCCGTTCGGCCCCACCAGATGGACAATCTCCCCGGCGCGAAAGGCCGCAGAAAACGGGGCCAGGCGCCCCGCCGCTTCTACATCCTGTAGCTGCATCAGAAACGACATTATTGCGCCAGCGCTCCTTTAATCGCCGCCACCAGCTGCGGATCGTCCGGCGTCATATCCGGAGAGAAGCGCTGAATGACGTTGCCCTGGCGATCGATGAGGAATTTTTCGAAGTTCCACAGAATGTCGTCCACATACAGCGGCGCCCGGCCTTTGCTGGCCATCCGCTCATAAAAACCGCTGCCTTCCGGGGCCACCGCTTTCGGCGCGGCGGCAATCAGTTTTTGATAGAGCGGCGCGCGATGTTCACCGTTGACGTCAATTTTGCTAAACAGCGGGAAGGTGACGCCGTAGGTAGTGCTGCAGAAGGTCTTAATCTCCTCTTCACTGCCCGGCTCCTGGCCGAGGAACTGGTTGCAGGGGAACCCCAGCACGCTGAAGCCCTCGGCGGCAAACTGCTTTTGCAGATCCTCGAGTTGCTCATACTGCGGCGTCAGGCCGCATTTCGAGGCTACATTGACGATCAGTAGCACCTTGCCGGCAAAGGATGCCAGGGTGGTTTTCTCGCCATCAATGGTCGTCACTTCGGTATTCAGAATGTCATGTTGCATAGCCTGTCCTCAATGGATAAACCGGTTTCCGGTGAAGGTGATCCCTTTCTACTGTAGCGGATTCAGCGCCCGCCATTCTACTGCCATTCCCCCCGAGTTGTCGCATGATGTAACAGCGCTTCGCTGGCCGCCGGCAACATGAAATCCTCTCAATTGGGCCGTCGACCATTTCCGTGTACAGTGTTCCATGAATGTAATATGGTTTCGTTACTTGTTAATTTAAGAGAGTTTTAGTGATGAAGAAGTTGTTTAGCCTGGCGTTAATCGCCACCTCTGTCGCCCTGCTGAGCGCCTGCTCCCCGGATGAAGATAATAAAGTAAAAGTCGCTATCAATACCGGGCCGGACGAAGCCATCTGGAAAGTGGTGGAGCAGGTGGCGAAGGATAAATACCACCTCGACGTCGAAGTGGTCTCCTTCAATGATTATGTGCTGCCCAACGAAGCGCTGAACAACAAAGATGTCGATGCCAACGCCTTCCAGACCCTGCCGTACCTTGAGGCGCAGTCGAAAGAACGCGGCTATAAATTTGCGGTGGTCGGTAAAACCTTTGTCTTCCCTATCGCCGCCTATTCTCACCGGATCAAAAATATCAGCGAACTGCCCGAAGGGGCGACGGTGACCATCTCTAATGAAACCACCACCCTGGGCCGCAGCCTGCTGCTGCTTCAGGCGCAGGGGTTACTCAAGCTGAAACCGGGCGTCGGCTATTTACCCACCACGCTGGATATCATCGACAATCCGAAACAGCTGAAAATTGTTGAAGTGGATACCCCGCAGCTGACCCGTACCCTTGACGATCCGAACGTCAGCCTGTCAATCATTAACACCAACTTCTCCGCCCAGGCGGGCCTGTCGGCCGCCCGCGACGGTCTGTTTATGGAGGGGCCGGATTCCCCATACGTGAATGCGATAGTCGCCCGCGAGGATAATAAGGACAGCAAGAAAATTCAGGAATTAAAAGCCGCCTTCCAGACCAGCGAAGTCGCGGAAAAAGCGAAGGAAGTCTACAAAGGCGACGCGATCAAAGGCTGGTAAGCCTGAACCGGCGCCGTCCCTGCCGACGGCGCCGCGCTATCCCCGCCCCCGCGAACGCAGCAGCAACCAGATAAAGACCGGCGCGCCCAGGGTCGCCGTCACCACGCCAATCGGCAGCTCTGCGGCGGAAAGCGCCAGCCGGGCAATGATATCCGCCCCCAGCAAGGCGCTTGCCCCGGCCAGCATACAGGCCGGGAGCAACACCCGGTGATCGCTCAAGCCGCATAGCCGCAGAATATGCGGGATCACCAGACCGATAAAGCCAATCGCCCCCGCCAGCGCCACGCTAACGCCGACCATCCAGCCGGTCGCCACCACCAGTAATTTGCGCCACAGCCACAGCGGCAGCCCAAGCTGACGAGCGGAGACTTCGCCCAGCGCCAGTAAATTCAGGGGTTGCGACTGCAGACAGACCCAGCAGAGCACCGGCAGGAGGGCTATCATCAGCCACAGCTGTTGCCAGTCGACGCCGCCAAACCCGCCCATCATCCAGTACATTAGCTGACGCAGGTCAAAAGAGGTGGAGAAGTAGACTGCCCAGGTCATCAGGGCGCTGCAGATGATCCCCAGCGCCACCCCCGCCAGCAGCAGACGGCTGGTAGACAGATGGCGGCGGGCGAAACGCAGCAGAATAAAAGTGATCAGCAGCGCGCCAAAGATGGCACACAGGCCGAGCGCCCAGCCGGGCAAGACTCCTTTGCCCAGCAGGACGGCGGCAATCAGCCCGACGCCCGCGCCGTTGGAGACCCCCAGCAGCCCCGGCTCCGCCAGAGGATTTTCAAACAACGCCTGCATAATCGCCCCGGAGAGCGCCAGCGCCGCCCCCACCAGCAGCACCGCCAGGGTTCGCGGCAGGCGGATCTGCCAGATAAACAGCTGACCTTTGGCGCTGAGCCACTCGCCGGGCGGGATCCATTGCTCCCCCGCGCACAGGCTGATCAGCAGGGTGACCAGCAGCAACAGCGTTAATCCGAAGAGCCAACGCCGGCTACGGCGCTGTTGAAGATGGGCGAGAGTCAGCATAGATTCCATTACGCAGTGGGAACAAGAGGCTGATTTTACGGTGGCTGTCGCGGTGAGAAAAGGAAAACCTCACGACCAAACGTCGACGCGGAGGAGGCTCCCCCGCGTCGACCATCCCGCTTTACACCAGAAGCTGAAACAGCAGCGCAAAGAGAATGATGTTCGCCACCACGATTGCCCAGCCGTTATAGAGCATATATTTCAGATGAGTAGACTGCGCCAGCCCCATCTGGCCGAACATATCTGATGAGGGAAACGGCCCGAACCAGTCCACCTGGGATGAGGCCAGCAGCACGGCGGTGGTCCCCTGGGGCGGCACGCCGGCGGCCATCAGCATCGGGCCAAAGATTTTATGAGTAAAGGTCATCTGGGCCACCGCCGCACCGGGCACATGGCCGATAATATTGAACGCGAAGATGCTAAAGCACAGCCAGGCCGGGGAGATCCCCTCCAGCAGCGGTTGGGTATACTCCAGCAGCCCCTGATAGGCGTGCAGGCCATCCATCAGCTCAAGGATCGGGTTGTACAGCCAGTAGAGAATAAACATCCACACCAGACGGCCGCAGCCGTGATACAGTGCCTGAAGGATCTGCGTCGGTCGCAGGCCGCCTACCAGGCCGGTCATCAGGGCCACCAGCAGCATCACGATTATCGCGAAGCTGAAGCCGGCTTTAATCACCACGCCAACGATCGCCATCACGATGATGGTCGCCGCGAAGGCCAGCGCGCTTAATTTACGCCGACGCTGCTGCGCGGCGCTGAGATCCTCTTGCGGCTTTTCCGCGAGATCGACGTCATAGCGCAGTTTGCCTTCGGTCATCTTCTGGATCCGTCCCGCCATTACCCAGCCGGCCAGCAGCGTGACCGCGCTCATCGGCAGACCAACGTACAGCAGATAGTCCGGATAGCTCAACCCACCGAGGCTGAGGATCGTCACGGTACTGGGGGTGAAAGGCCCGGTAAACAGCCCAACGGAACCGGCGGTCATCATCAGCGCGGCGACCGTTGGCGGCGTCAAGCGTACCGCTGCCGCCACCGGAATGATTACTGCCACGATAATGGCATTGCCACCGGCCATAGTGCCCAGCGAACCGCAAATTAAAATCGATGACGCCACAATGCCGAATTTCACCCGCGTCTGACTCGACAACCCGATGCGATGGACGACAAATTTTACCAGCTCAACCGCTGCGCCGGTGCGGGTGGCCACTTCCCCCACGCCGGCGCCGAGCATAATGATAAGCCCAACGGTGGCAATAAATGACCCGGTGGATTTCGCCAGCATCGTGCCCATTTCCGGCAGGCCGGTCGAGGTCATTATCATGGCGATAATAATCGAGGAGATGACCGCCAGCACAATATCAACGCCGATCAGCGATAATATCGCTAGCGCCACCAGCGGCGTAAATCCCAGCAGACCAAGCTCGCTGCCTGGTCGACCGTGGCACCACAGCGCGATCAACACGAACAGCAGCAATAACAGACCAATAATAACGTTTTTCCGCGTGATATTTTGTCTGACAGGCGCATTGCCTGTGAGCGTTGAGTCACTCATAACACTCCTTAATGCCAATCAATCCGACCATGATGGTCAGGTGGTGTATGGGGGCCTGCTCAGAAAATATCCTCCCTCTTTTTCATTATTGATTGGCCGCGGCCTGAGGGTTTGTTTGGGTACAAAGGAAACGATTCTGAGAGCGTAATATGCCGCCATTGGGCGGGGTCTACAGCACAAGATGTAACCAATGCGCTGATTGGTGATTAAATCTATGTTAACTTAGTGTTAGTAGAAAATGACTTTTTATCGGTAGGCTATAACCCTGAGTTAACTGTTCATGAAACTGCGTCATCTGGAAATCTTCTATGCCGTCATGACCTGCGGCTCTTTATCGCGAGCGGCGGAAGCGCTCAATATCTCCCAGCCCGCGGCCAGCAAAGCGTTAAAAAGCGCCGAAATGAAGCTGGGTTTTACCCTGTTTCAGCGGGTGCGCGGCAAGCTGCTGCCGACCAGCGAGGCGATCACACTTTTCGAAAAAGCGCAGAGCATTTATCAGGACCTGGACAACCTGCGCCTGCTGGCCGACAACCTGGCTCGCGATCCGCGCGCCAAGATCACTTTAGGCTGTCTGCCAAGCCTGGGGTTAAGCCTGGTGCCGGAGCTGGTGACCGACTTTTATCAGCAAAACAGCAACCTGGTGATGACGCTCACTACCGAGCACACCGAGACGCTGGTCAAAAAACTGGATTTGCGCGAGATAGATTTGGCGCTGACGCTACAGCCGGTACAGCAGGGGGAGATCCTGACCACCCTGATTGCCGAAGTACCGCTGGTGTACATCGACCGTCATTATCGTCAGGGGGCGGTGGAGATCGACCAGATCGACCAGCAGCGCTGGATCTCGCCGGGACCGCACTCGCTCTCTGCCGCCATCGCCACCCGTCGCGACTTTTCCACCACCCGGCTAAACGTCCAGACCTACTATATGGCCACCGAGTTCGTGAAGCGCGGCATGGGCTGCAGCATCACTGATATCTTTTCCGCCCAGCACAACCTGGCCCCGGAGATGATCCATCCCATTACGCCGCCGATGGCGATTAACCTCTGTCTGTTACGCCGGGCCGACGTTTCCCTGAGCCCGATGGCGCAAAAGTTCGTCGATTTTCTCTGCCAGCGTCTGCGCCAGCAGCTCAAGGAGATTAACCTGCGGTTATACCCTGACCATAAAAAGTCAATTGCGCCGCTGGGGTAAATGCTTTGACATAACCCGATAAATTTATCAGCGGTGGATATATCGGGTTATGAACAAACGCATTGTCATTATCGGCGGCGGCGTGGTCGGTCTGGCCACGGCCTGGGAACTGATCAAGCGCGGCCATCAGGTGCAATTACTGGAGCGCAATGCCGAACCGGGCAGCGCCACCAGTTTTGCCAACGGCGGACAATTAAGTTACCGCTACGTCGCCCCCCTTGCCGACAGCGGCGTTCCTCTGCAGGGAATGAAATGGATGGGCAAAGCCGATTCGCCGCTGAATATGCGTCTCAGGATGTCTCTCCAGCAGTGGCGCTGGCTGCTGCAGTTTCTGCGCGCCTGTAATAACCAGACCAATAAAATGAATGGCGACCATATTTTACGCCTGTCGCTGCTCAGCCGTCAGGTCATGCAGGCGTGGCGGGATGAGGATAATCTTGCCGATTTCCACTGGCGGCGCAGCGGAAAATTAATTATCCATCGTCGCGAATATGATTTTAATAAAGCAGCAAAAGGGATTGATCCTCAGTATCAGCAGGCGCTGAATGCTGAAGCCTGCCTGCAGCTGGAGCCGGCGCTCAAACATATTAGTCCTTCTCTGCAGGGCGGAATCTATTCGCCAGGCGATGAAACGGCAGATTGTCATCAGTTCTGCCTTGCCCTGCTCGACAAGCTCAATGCCAGCAGCGACTTTAGCCTGCTGACCCAGTGTGAGGTGCGGCGACTCCATAAGCGCGGGGGACGCATCAGCAGCCTGGAGACCAGTCAGGGGACCCTCACCGGCGATGAGTATGTCGTCGCCGCCGGTAACGGCAGTGGTTCTCTGCTTGGGCATCTGGGAGTTCGCGTGCCGCTGTGCGCCCTGAAGGGGTACAGCCTGACCCTGCCCTATCCTGAAAAAGCAGGTATTGCCCCTGACATCAGCGTCACCGACTACGGGCACAAAATCGTTTATGCCCGCCTTGGCCAACAGCTGCGTATCGCGGCGATGGTGGACATCGGCTACGACGGCGACGAACTGCGCGAAAGCCGCATTCAGGCGCTGAAAAACATCGTCGCCCGCAGCTTTCCTGAACTGGAGGGGCTGGACGAGGCCGAAGTCTGGACCGGCATGCGCCCGTCAACGCCAGCCGGCCCGCCGATGCTGGGGCGCGCCGGCTACCCCAACCTGTGGATGAACCTCGGCCAGGGTAGCCTCGGCTTTACTCTCGCCGCCGGCAGCGCGGTGGTGCTGGGCGCGTTAATCGACAATCAGATGCCAGACATTTCTTTAGAAGGTCTCACATGGAAACAAACCGCATGACAATTATTCGCAATAATCCACAACCTCGTCTTGCCGCCAGCGTTGCGTATGGCGATCTGCTGTTCCTCTCCGGGCAGACGCCAAAAAGCAATGAAGACGATATCGTTTTACAAACCCGTGAAGTACTGGAGAAGATCGACGCGCTGCTGGCCGCAGCCGGGAGCGATAAGCAGCACATTCTCTCCGCGCAGATCTGGTTGAAAAATATCGAGCGTGACTTTGCCGCATTCAATGAGGTGTGGGTGCAATGGATGCCGGAAGGCTATAGCCCGGCGCGAGCGGCCGTGCAGGCGGAGATGGCGCGACCAGAAATCCTGGTGGAGATCATGCTCACCGCCGTCAAAGCGTAAAGATTGACAGAAAAGAAAAAGGCCGCAATGCGGCCTTTTTAATTAGTTCAGATTATTTGTCTTTCGGCGACGCGTTTTCGACACGGCTTTTCAGCTTCTGACCGGGTCTGAAGGTCACCACGCGCCGGGCTGTAATGGGAATATCCTCCCCCGTCTTCGGGTTACGTCCCGGGCGTTGGTTTTTATCCCGCAAATCGAAGTTGCCGAACCCGGAGAGTTTGACCTGTTCTCCGTTTTCCAGAGCACGACGGATCTCTTCGAAAAACAACTCGACCAGTTCTTTGGCATCCCGCTTGCTAAGCCCAAGCTTATCAAACAGATATTCTGACATTTCAGCTTTTGTAAGCGCCATAGGTTCAATCCCTCAATGATGCCTGGAATCGCTCTTTTAATGCCTCTACACATCTGGCAACGGTAGCGGCAATCTCCTCTTCTTCGAGTGTACGGCTGGTATCCTGCAGGATCAGGCTAATCGCAAGGCTCTTATACCCTTCCGCCACACCCTTACCACGGTACACGTCAAATAAGTTTACGCCAACTACCTGATTTACGCCAACTTTCTTACATTCGGCTAAAACATCGGCGGCAGCCACGTTTTCCGCGACCAGCACCGCGATGTCGCGACGGTTCGCCGGGAAGCGGGAAATATCGCGCGCCTGAGGCACCACGCGGTCTGCGAGCTTGTTCCACTCCAGTTCGAACACCAGAGTGCGACCGTTCAGATCCAGTTTACGTTCCAGCTCAGGATGAACAACCCCAATGAAACCAATGCGTTCACCTTTAAGATAAATCGCTGCGGATTGTCCCGGATGCAGCGCGGTGGTCGCTTCAGCACGGAATTCGATATCCGCTAATTTTCCGGTTAAATCCAGAACGGCTTCCAGATCGCCTTTCAGATCATAGAAATCGACCGTCTCTCTCGCCAGTGTCCAGTGCTCTTCGTAGCGGTTGCCGCAGATCGCCCCAGCCAGCATCACATCCTGACGAATGCCCAGCGGCGCATTGGTGTCCGGCACAAAGCGCAGGCCGCTCTCAAAGATGCGCACCCGGCTCTGCTGACGGTTCTGGTTGTAGACCACGGTGCCCAGCAGGCCGGTCCACAGCGACAGGCGCATCGCCGACATTTCGCTGGAGATCGGGCTTGGCAGGATCAGCGCCTCTTCCCCGGCGTGGATCAGCTGCTGGACTTTCGGGTCGACGAAGCTGTAGGTGATCACTTCCTGATAGCCTTTGTCGTTCAGCAGCGTTTTCACGCGCTTCAGCGACAGGTCCGCTTCGCGGTGGGTTCCCATGATCAGACCCGCCTGCACCGGCTCGTCAGGAATGTTGTTGTAGCCGTAAACGCGAGCCACTTCTTCAACCAGATCTTCTTCGATCTCCATGTCGAAACGCCAGCTCGGCGCAACCGCCTGCCATTCGCCCTCGCCAACCGTCACTTCGCAGCCGAGGCGCTGCAGAATGTCGGTGACCTGCGCGTCGTCGATATGGTGGCCAATCAGGCGATCCAGCTTGCTGCGACGCAGCGTAATGGTGGCGCGTGTTGGTAGATTCTCTTTGCTGGTAACGTCAATGACCGGGCCGGCTTCACCGCCGCAGAGGTCGATCAGCAGACGGGTTGCACGCTCCAGCGCTTTATACTGCAGGGCCGGATCGACGCCGCGCTCATAGCGGTGAGAGGCATCGGTGTGCAGGCCATGACGGCGCGCGCGGCCGGTAATGGACAGCGGGCTGAAGAACGCGCATTCCAGCAGCACGTTTTGGGTTTCGTCGTTAACGCCGGAGTGTTCCCCGCCGAAGATCCCCCCCATCGCCAGCGCTTTGTTATGGTCTGCAATGACCAGCGTGTCGCTGTCGAGCTTTGCTTCAGAGCCATCGAGCAGGACCAGGGTTTCACCTTCTTTCGCCATGCGCACCACGATCCCGCCTTCAATACGGTCGCGGTCAAAGGCGTGCATCGGCTGGCCCAGCTCAAGCAGTACATAGTTGGTCACGTCAACCACCGCGTCGATGGAGCGGATCCCGCAGCGGCGCAGCTTCTCTTTCATCCACAGCGGCGTCGGCGCTTTGACGTTGATACCTTTCACCACGCGCCCCAGATAGCGCGGGCAAGCCTGCGGCGCGTCAACCTGAATCGGCAGCACGTCGTCAATCGTCGCGGCAACCGGCGTGATTTCCGGCGCGTTCAGCGGCGCTTTGTTCAGGACAGCGACATCGCGCGCCACGCCAATGATGCCCAGGCAGTCGGCGCGGTTTGGCGTGACGCTGATTTCGATGGTGTTATCGTCAAGCTTGAGGTATTCGCGAATATCGGTGCCGATGGGCGCATCTGCCGGCAGCTCGATGATACCGCTATGGTCGTCGGAAATACCCAGCTCGGAGAAGGAGCACAGCATCCCCTCAGACGGCTCGCCGCGCAGCTTCGCGGCCTTGATTTTGAAATCGCCCGGCAGCACGGCGCCGATGGTGGCTACCGCGACCTTTAGCCCCTGACGGCAGTTTGGCGCGCCGCAGACGATGTCCAGCAGGCGTTCGCCGCCGACGTTGACTTTGGTGACGCGCAGTTTGTCGGCGTTCGGGTGCTGACCGCACTCCACCACTTCCCCGACTACGACGCCGTTGAAGCTGCCGGCGACCGGCTCAACGCCATCTACTTCGAGGCCCGCCATGGTGATCTGATCGGAAAGCGCTTCGCTGTCGATCGCCGGGTTAACCCATTCGCGTAACCACAGTTCACTGAATTTCATTGTTCTGTCCTGCCCTTATTTAAACTGTTTGAGGAAACGCAGATCGTTTTCGAAGAACGCGCGCAGATCGGTGACGCCATAGCGCAGCATGGTCAGACGCTCCATGCCCATGCCGAAGGCGAAGCCGGAGTAGACTTCCGGATCGATACCCACGTTACGCAGCACGTTCGGGTGCACCATCCCGCAGCCCAGCACTTCCAGCCATTTGCCGTTTTTACCCATCACGTCAACTTCCGCAGACGGTTCGGTGAACGGGAAGTAGGACGGACGGAAGCGGACCTGCAGATCTTCTTCAAAGAAGTTGTTCAGGAAGTCGTGCAGCGTCCCTTTCAGGTTGGTGAAGCTGATATTTTTATCAACGATCAGACCTTCCATCTGATGGAACATCGGGGTGTGGGTCTGATCGTAGTCGTTACGATAGACGCGGCCCGGCGCGATAATACGGATAGGCGGCTGCTGGTTTTCCATGGTGCGGATCTGCACGCCGGAGGTCTGCGTACGCAGCAGGCGAGTGGCATCGAACCAGAAAGTGTCGTGGTCAGCGCGCGCCGGATGGTGACCCGGAATATTCAGCGCATCGAAGTTGTGGTAATCGTCTTCGATTTCCGGGCCCGTCGCCACGGTAAAGCCGAGCTCACCGAAGAAACTTTCAATACGGTCGATGGTGCGAGTAACCGGATGCAGGCCGCCGTTTTCAATGCGGCGACCCGGCAGCGAGACGTCAATGGTCTCTGCGGCCAGACGCGCATTCAGCGCTGCGCCTTCCAGTTCAGCTTTACGCGCGTTCAGCGCCTGCTGCACCTGCTCTTTCGCCTCGTTGATGACCGCACCGGCTGCCGGACGCTCTTCCGGCGGCAGCTCACGCAGGGTGGTCATTTGCAGGGTCAGATGCCCTTTTTTACCCAGGTATTCCACGCGGACGTTGTCCAGCGCAGCAACATCTGATGCCTCGTTAATGGCTGCCTTGGCACTGGCAACCAGCTCTGCGAGATGTGACATGGTTTTCCTCATTATGTCGGTGCAGACACCGGTTATAGTGAAATTAATATTCCGAATCCATATACGAAAAAAGCCTCCACAGGGGAGGCTTTCTGGCGCTGTTTTCCGTTTCTTCTTTCACGCGCAAGCCCCCTGAGTTCAGGTGCTAAAGTAAAAAAAGAAGCGGAAAATAGCAGCATTCATGCTTGCATTACCTTGTCTGGTAAGAAACGTCAGAGCTGTATTGAAAAGCCTGCGCCGATAAAAGTCAATGTATTGATGGTGTTGAAACGAAAAGAGGGAGACAAGCTCCCTCTTTCAACTGGCTTATGCCAGAGCTGCTTTCGCTTTTTCGACCAGAGCGGTGAACGCTACTTTGTCGAATACAGCGATGTCAGCCAGGATCTTACGGTCGATTTCAACAGAGGCTTTTTTCAGGCCATTGATGAATTTGCTGTAAGAAATACCGTTCTGACGTGCTGCTGCGTTGATACGTGCAATCCACAGTTGACGGAACTGACGTTTACGTTGACGACGGTCACGGTAAGCGTACTGACCAGCTTTGATAACAGCCTGGAAGGCAACGCGGTATACGCGAGAACGCGCACCGTAGTAGCCTTTAGCTTGTTTCAAAATTTTCTTGTGACGTGCACGTGCAATTACACCACGTTTTACGCGAGCCATGTGTGCTCTCCTGTATCTATTCTAAGTTAAAAAAGTTAAACGTTAACGACTTATGCGTACGGCAGGCACGCGATAACCAGGCCCAGATCGCCTTTGGAAACCATGGCTTTCGGACGCAGGTGACGTTTACGCTTGGTAGCTTTTTTAGTCAGAATGTGACGCAGGTTAGCGTGCTTGTGCTTAAAACCACCTTTACCGGTTTTTTTGAAGCGCTTAGCAGCACCGCGTACGGTCTTAATTTTTGGCATTTTAATAACTTCCACTTCGCATTGTTAATAAACGAAACAAAGGCGAACAAAACCAGTGAGCCGAAGCCCACCGGAAATGTTTCTTGATGGCCTTACTGTTTCTTCTTAGGAGCGAGCACCATGATCATCTGGCGGCCTTCGATCTTCGTTGGGAAGGATTCGACTACTGCCAGTTCAACCAGATCGTCTTTCACGCGGTTAAGCACTTCCATACCGATCTGCTGGTGGGCCATCTCACGACCGCGGAAACGCAGCGTGATCTTGGCCTTATCGCCATCTTCGAGAAAGCGAATCAGGCTGCGGAGTTTTACCTGATAGTCACCTTCATCAGTACCAGGGCGGAATTTAATTTCCTTAACCTGGATAACTTTCTGCTTCTTCTTCTGTTCCTTAGAAGACTTACTCTTTTCATAAAGGAACTTGCCGTAGTCCATGATACGACAAACTGGCGGCTCGGCGTTAGGGCTGATTTCAACTAAATCTACTCCAGCCTCTTCAGCCTTTTCGATAGCTTCTCTCAGACTCACAATTCCCAGCTGCTCACCTTCCAGACCTGTTAAGCGAACTTCCTGGGCGCGAATCTCGCCATTAATACGATTCGGACGTGCCGTTTGAACTCGTTTTCCGCCTTTAATACCTTATTCCTCCAGTTGTTGAAGACTGCGGCTGCGAATCTCTTGTTGCAGCTTCTCGATCACTTCATTTACGTCCATGCTGCCGAGGTCTTTCCCGCGACGGGTGCGCACGGCCACTTTGCCGGCTTCGACTTCTTTGTCGCCACAGACCAACATATACGGGACACGACGTAAAGTGTGCTCGCGGATTTTAAAGCCAATCTTCTCATTTCTCAAGTCTGCTTTTACACGAATGCCCGCATTTTGTAGTTTACGCGTCAATTCGTTAACGTATTCAGCCTGAGAATCGGTAATATTCATGACCACTACCTGCACTGGTGCAATCCAGGTTGGGAAGAAGCCTGCGAACTCTTCGGTCAGGATGCCAATGAAGCGCTCCAGAGAACCGAGAATCGCACGGTGAATCATGACCGGCACCTGACGCTCGTTGTTTTCGCCCACATAGGAGGCGCTTAAACGCTGCGGCAGAGAGAAGTCCAGCTGTACGGTACCGCACTGCCATGCACGATCGAGGCAGTCATACAGGGTAAATTCAATTTTCGGGCCGTAGAACGCCCCTTCACCCAGTTGATATTCAAATGGGATGTTATTTTCTTCCAGCGCCACCGCCAGATCCGCTTCCGCGCGATCCCAGGTCTCGTCGCTACCGATACGTTTTTCCGGGCGAGTCGACAGTTTGACGACGATCTTCTCGAAGCCAAAGGTGCTATACATATCGTAGACCATACGAATACAGGCGTTCACTTCATCGCGAACCTGATCTTCAGTACAGAAGATATGCGCATCATCCTGGGTAAAGCCGCGAACGCGCATCAGACCATGCAGCGCGCCAGACGGTTCGTTACGGTGGCAGCTACCGAATTCCGCCATACGCAGCGGCAGGTCGCGGTAGGATTTCAGCCCCTGGTTGAAGATCTGCACGTGACCCGGGCAGTTCATCGGCTTGATACAGTATTCACGGTTCTCAGAAGAGGTGGTGAACATCGCATCTTTGTAGTTGTCCCAGTGGCCGGTTTTTTCCCACAGCACACGGTCCATCATGAACGGACCTTTTACTTCCTGATACTGGTACTCTTTCAGTTTAGAACGAACAAACGTTTCCAGTTCACGGAAGATGGTCCAGCCGTCATTGTGCCAGAACACCATCCCCGGCGCCTCTTCCTGCATGTGATACAGGTCGAGCTGCTTACCGATTTTACGGTGGTCACGCTTGGCGGCTTCTTCCAGACGCTGCAGGTAGGCATTCAGCGCTTTTTTATCTGCCCACGCGGTGCCGTAGATACGCTGCAACATTTTATTGTTGCTGTCGCCGCGCCAGTAGGCTCCGGCGGTTTTCATCAGCTTAAAGTGATGGCAGAAGCGCATGTTCGGTACGTGCGGACCGCGGCACATATCGATATATTCTTCATGATGATACAGGCCAGGCTTGTCATCATGGGCAATGTTTTCATCAAGAATAGAAACTTTATAGCTTTCGCCGCGTTTCACGAAGGTTTCACGCGCTTCATGCCAGCTCACTTTCTTCTTGATGACGTCGTAGTTTTTCTCGGCGAGCTCATGCATACGTTTTTCGAGCGCGTCGATATCTTCCTGGGTCAGGGTGTGGTCGAGGTCTACGTCATAGTAGAAACCATTATCGACAACCGGACCGATAGCCATTTTGGTGTTGGGCCACAGCTGTTTGATGGCATGGCCTAACAGGTGCGCGCAGGAGTGACGAATGATCTCCAGCCCTTCTTCATCTTTCGCGGTGATGATAGAGAGAGTGGAATCGGATTCGATCGGGTCACAGGCGTCTACCAGTTCACCGTTTACCCGCCCGGCAATGGTGGCTTTCGCCAGGCCTGGACCGATATCCAGCGCGACATCCATCGGACTAACTGCGTGGTCAAAATGGCGTTGGCTGCCATCAGGAAGCGTAATTACAGGCATTTTATGTCCTTATTTGCAGTGGTGCCCCGCACGAAAGAGCACATACAAAACTATATAATCATAATTATCATCAGGTTAAGGCGCAGTTCCCGCTTCACTCTGCGAAAATAGGAGCACGACCGGAACGATCGCTCCCCCCTGCAGCCGCCTGCTGATAACACCGGGGAGTAGTTTACACATCATTGGTACGTGATTAAAGCCGCAACAGCATAAATGATGGCGGAATGCGGAGAAAACAAGAGGGCCACGGATAAAAAGCAGAATATAAGCGATGTGGCGCGGTAATATTGGCCAATGGCGCCGGACGATATTATTCGGACATGATAAAAGAGAGGTAGAGATATTACCTGCTGAATGTATACCGCGGGCCATTAAACCGGTACCACTTAACCCGGCTTATTAGACCACCCGCGAAACGATAGCCTGCAATATTAAGACCACTCGCCGGCCACCAGCGTATGCACATTAAAGGCGTCGCTCATGGATTTTCCGGTGGTAGGAGCGCCGGGCGCAATATTCGAACCAGCCTCAACATCAGTGGCTTTGGCGATACCTACCTGGGTATGATCCTGATGACCCGATGGCGGAACGGGCGTGGCGGCTGATGCGCCAAAAGAAAGCACGCACAGCGCCAGGGCTGCGATGGTATAACGATTGTTTTTCATGATGTTAATTCTCTTATTACGGAAATCAGACCGGGCAATGTCGCCCTCCGGTCAGTGCTTGTTAGTATAGATCCAGATCACATATTTGTCCGTCGAATATTTAGCTATTTGTGTCAAATAGAATGAATATTTGTCAGGCGCTCGTGAATAATGGAGAAAAAATGGAGGGCTATTTCCTTTTTACAAAAAGTAAAACGAACGGCCAGAAAAAATAATATCACTAATTGCTAAAACCAAAACGAACAGGCCGGGGAAAACCCGGCCTGAAATATTACATCTTATACCCGAGGGAGAGCGAGGTCCGGCGATCGGTATGCTCCGGCGCGGACGCAGGCGGCTCAGAGTTCCAGGTCACGTTGTAGGCGACCTTCAGGGCGAAATGGGCGTTAATCGCCACGTTTAACGCGCTCTCTGAGTTGACCGTGGTGTCCTCGGCGCCGAACACCGATACCCCTTGCGAAAATTTGGCGTTATCGGTCATCTGCCAGGCCCAGGTACCCGAAGCATAACCCAGCGGCTGGGTATCAGTATCCCCGTCGGTATATTCGTCATAGCGAACGCCAGGACCGAATTCAAACCGCAGACTGTGCACCGGCCCGTTGAGGATCTGACGACCATAGCCCGCCGTCACAACATCGCGCTGTTGATAGCCGTTGTAGCGGTCTGTTAGCCAGCTACCCTGACCAAAGACATAGTTCATATCGGTCAGGTTGTAGCGGCTACGTCCGCCGACAGCATATTTTTCTGAGGATCGCTCATCATTGGACGACGTGTTGCTGGCGTTGCCCCACAGCGACCAGGCGGTGGTATTACCATACCAGGTCAGGGTGGAATCCGCCGTCATCGAAGAGCTCTTGGTGTTGCCGGACTGCGCCAGGTAGCCTGCGTTAACCACCCCTTCGAACGGTTTTTTGGCAGCGGAAGGGTCATCCATGACGGTAAATACAGAATCATCGGCCATTGCGCCAACAGACGCAAAAAGCCCCCCCGCCAGCATAACCGCTGCGGGTACTGTCTTTAAAAGCTTCATTATAACTCTCTAAAATACATTTTTTTAGGACAGTACAAATGATGAACAGGCATAATCTCGCCGGCTCATTGAATTTAGCGTCCGTACAACATAAAAGAGACCTGAGGGTCCCGGAAACTTTCGCGAGGATCGCGGAGTGCAGGTCCTAAGAAAGGTAGCAAATTATAAAAAAGCACGAATAACATAGCAATCACTTACTCTTTCGTTTTTTGAATAAGACAGCTCCGGAAACAATCTTTATTTCATAATGAAAATAGAGGCATCTTTGCAAAACTGTCAGGAACTGGACTTTCCCTCCCCGAGTCATCGTGCCATGCTTAAATTAACGACAGTCGCCGTATTAAGGAGGAGAAGGAATGACCAAAATTTACACGCTCACGCTGGCCCCCTCGCTGGATAGCGCCACGCAAACCCCACAGATCTACCCGGAAGGCAAACTTCGCTGCAGCGCGCCGGTATTTGAACCTGGCGGCGGCGGGATCAACGTGGCCCGCGCCGTGACCTTTCTCGGCGGCAAAGCCACCGCCATTTTTCCGGTCGGTGGCGCTACCGGCGAGCATCTTGCCGCCCTGCTGGCCGATGAGCAGGTGCCGGTCGAGACCGTCGAAACCCGCGACTGGACGCGGCAAAACCTGCACGTCCACGTGGCCGCCAGCGGCGAACAGTATCGCTTCGTTATGCCCGGCGCGGCACTGACGGACGATGAATTCCGCCGTCTGGAAGAGAAGGTTCTGACTATCGAACCCGGCTCTCTACTGGTGGTCAGCGGCAGCCTGCCGCCAGGTATTAGCGTCGATAACCTGATGCAGCTGGTGAAAAATGCGCAACAGCAGGGACTGCGCTGCATCATTGACAGTTCCGGCGATGCGCTGGCCGCCGCGCTGGACGTCGGCAATATTGAGCTGGTGAAACCGAACCAGAAAGAGCTTAGCGCCCTCGTGCAGCGCGATCTCAGCCAACCCGATGACGTGCGCCTTGCCGCTCAGTCGTTGATCCAGTCCGGTAAAGTGCGCCGGGTGGTGGTCTCCCTGGGTCCGCAGGGGGCGTTAGGCGTAGACGCCAGCGGCAGCGTTCAGGTTGTGCCGCCACCGATGAAAAGCCAGAGCACCGTCGGCGCTGGCGACAGCATGGTGGGCGCCATGACCTTGCGTCTGGCGGAAAACGCCAGCCTTGAAGACATGGTTCGCTTTGGCGTCGCCGCCGGTAGCGCCGCGACCATCAACCAGGGCACCCGCCTCTGCTCGCGGGCCAATACGCAAAAAATCTATGATTATCTCTGCGGGCGTTGATCTTCCCTGCCCCCTCCGCGCAGGCGGAGGGGAATCACAATATAAGCAGGATGGTCTATGCTGGAAAGGCCATGCATAACAACGGGGTGTAGAGATGAGTAATGAGATTACCGCCTGGGTCGTCAGCGTGACCTTCCATGAACAGGCGCTGACGGAGATCAATGAGGTCAGCAACCATTTTACCCGTGCCGGGTTTGTACTGACGCTCAATGATGAAGAGGGCTCGCCCCATGAGCTGGGTACCAACACCTTCGGCCTGCTGAGCGGCCAGACGGCCGAGGAAGTTAAGGCCCTCAGCGCCGGCCTGGCGGAAGCGGCCCTTGGCCGCCCGGCGGAAATCGCTGTGGCCACATTCGCCGAGTGGTTAAAAGCTCAATAAGTGCGTTTAGCGCAAAGGAAAGCGTCAGTTGTGCGTCAGTTCCAGGTTTACCCGGTAGTAATGCGCTAACCTTATGATATGGTGGAAAACATGGGGAGAGACAGCATGTGGCAAGCAATCAGTACTCTTTTACGCGATTGGCATACCGAAGACGCTGAAATCGAACTGAAAACCGAGCTGCCCGGTGGAGAGATCCATTCCGCCTGGCATTTACGCTTCGGCGGGAAAGATTACTTCGTGAAATGCGACGAACGGGAACTTCTGCCTATCTTCACCGCCGAGTCCGATCAGCTGGAGCTGCTGTCGCGAAGCAAAACCGTTCGCGTACCGCAGGTCTTTGCCGTCGGCAGCGATCGCGACTATAGCTTCGTGGTCATGGAGTACCTCCCTCCCCGTCCGCTGGATGCGCACAATGCGTTTCTGCTTGGCCAGCAGCTAGCCCACCTCCATCAGTGGAGCGATCAGCCGCAGTTCGGTCTGGATTTTGATAACGATCTTTCCACCACGCCGCAGCCCAACGCCTGGCAGCGTCGCTGGTCGGTTTTTTTTGCCGAGCAGCGTATCGGCTGGCAGCTGGAGCTCGCGGCGGAGAAGGGATTGCACTTTGGCGATATCGATACCTTAGTCGATATGGTACAGCAGCGACTGGCCAACCATCAGCCGCAGCCTTCGCTGCTGCACGGGGATCTGTGGTCCGGCAACTGCGCCTTAGGGCCGGATGGCCCCTATATATTCGATCCCGCCTGCTACTGGGGCGACCGCGAGTGCGATTTAGCCATGCTGCCGATGCATCCGGAACAGCCCCCGCAAATCTATGACGGCTATCAGTCCGTTTCGCCTCTGCCGTCGGGTTTTCTCGATCGTCAGCCGATTTATCAGCTTTATACTCTGCTGAACAGAGCGATTTTGTTTGGCGGCCAGCACCTGGTAACGGCCCAGCAGGCGCTGGATGATGTATTGATGGAGAAAATGCGTTAAACAAGCTTCACGGCGGACCTTGCCGGTCCGCCGCAGCGTTTTATCAGTTAATCTCGACGCCGTTCAGGCGGAATTTGATGGTCATCGTTACGCCGGTACCCGGTCTTCCCTGCTCATAACGCCATCTGCGCATCGCGCTTTTCACCTCGCGTTCGAACATATTCGCCGGCTGAGCAGAGAGGATCTGCAGATTATCAATGCGGCCATCAGGCGAAACGTCAAACTTCACCCGTACCGTCCCTTCAATGCGCAGCGCCTGAGCGCGCGGCGGATAGGACGGCTGAACGCGGCTGATCGCCCGCGGGCCGCTCGGAGCAGTAACGGTGGGTTTAGCCGCTGCGGTCGAGGTACTTGGCGCTGTACGCGCCGGCGCCGTATTGTTGTTTTCAAACGGCGAGGCCGGACGCGGCTCTGCTGCCGGCTTCACTTCCCGCTTCGGCTGTTCAACCTTTTTCTCCGGCTTAGGCTTGGGTTTAGGTTTGGGCTTCGGCTTAGGTTCCGGTTTATGGATCACCACCGGCACCTCTTTCGGCGGTTCAGGCGCTACCTCTGGCTCCGGCTCAGGTTCGGGTTCAACAACGGGCTCCACGACAGGCTGCGCCGCCGGAGGCGGCTCAAGATCGGCCGGCGCCACCATTGTGATCTCTATCGGCTGCGTCGGAGAAGGCTGTTCAATAACCTGATGTACCGAGGTATAAAGCAGTCCCGCCACAACGGCACCGTGGATAGCCACGGACAGCAGCGTTGGCCACGGAAAGCGGCGAGGTAAATCAAGGGTCATTGCGCTCATAGTCGTTTCTGTTGAAAAATGATGCTCCGATTTTAAATGCAAATAGCAATCATATTCAATAAGGCGTCTTAACCTGAGTCAATTTTTGCCGCCATTTGCAGAAAAAAGCTGCGTCGGCAGTGCTTTCCACTCCAGAGCGCATCTTTGCATTGCAGTCCATCGCTGTTTAACTTAACGTAATTCGCCTGATTATTGATAAGGAGCTTTGCCGTGCTTTACGTTATCTACGCTGAAGATATCGCCGATTCTCTGGAAAAGCGGCTGTCGGTTCGCCCCGCGCATCTCGCGCGTTTACAACTCTTACACGATGAAGGCCGACTGCTTACCGCCGGGCCAATGCCGGCCGTTGACAGTAACGAACCGGGCGCAGCAGGATTCAGCGGCTCAACGGTGATTGCCGAGTTTGAATCGCTGGAAGCGGCCCAGGCCTGGGCTAATGACGATCCGTATATCGCCGCCGGGGTTTACCGCCAGGTCTCTGTTAAGCCATACAAAAAGGTTTTTTGAAAAATACCCTTTCCTTTTTCTGGCTAACCACAAAAACACCCAGGTCATCAGAATGAAGGGCGCATTTTGGTACACGACATTGAAGTGTCGCCCTTTTTAACCTCGCGAAAGCGTTGACTGTTATCCGCCTGAGAAGCCTGGAAGATGAGCACGCACTTTCTCCTGCTACCCCATCATCGACCATCGCCTCGCTTTTTTCGGCAATGGAAAATGCTGACAAAACATCGACGCCACGCGTGATAGTGAATTACTAATACCTTGTGTAAGGCTGTTAGGGAGGATCGCGTTGTTATTTAGCGCTTGCATTTAATGTCAGCACATCCTGATATAGCCCTATAAATCCACAGTGCAATAGAATGAAAAAAATAACTGAAAGATAGTTGCTTAACGACAGATATGAAAACCCGAAAAAATATTATTGGGCATCCACTGCGGATGCCGCGGAACCGAACGTAGCCCATCTTGCTATATTCAGGACCGTAGCCGCTTGAAAGCACGTGGAAATAACACCCTGCAGACAAAGGTTTACCTGGCAGGCATAAAGGGGTATTAACTACGCTGCCAGCGTTAAGTTGCTGAGCATCATTTTTAAAGCCTATTAATTTCGTTGCGTAAACTTCACGCAGAGTGATAGTAGGGGCATCACTGCTTGATTAAAAAATTTGAAAGGGAATAACAAATGTTTTCAATAAGCCCTGTATTTTTTTGGGCTAACATTTATGTACCTGCCGATTTTGAGGATTATTGTGTGAATACCCTGAAAAAAACCGCATTGCTTTCTGTACTTGCCTTATATATTCCTGTGTCGCAAGCCGCGGCTAAGGAATACAGTCTTGATCCACAGCATACCTCGGTTGTGATCTCCTGGAACCATTTCGGCTTCTCAAACCCTACCGCCTATATCTCTGATGTTTCAGGGAAACTGGCCTTTGATAAAGAGAATCCGGAGAAATCCTCGGTGAACGTCACGCTGCCAGTGAAAACCATTGACGCTCACGTCAAGGCGTTAACGGATGAGTTTTTAGGCAAAGAGTATTTTGATGTTAAAACGTTTCCCGACGCCACTTTCCAGAGTACCAAAGTGGAAAGCAAAGGCGACAATAAATATGATGTGGAAGGTAATTTGACCATTAAAGGCATCACCAAACCGGTGGTCCTGCATGCCGTCCTGAATAAGCAGGATATGCACCCAATGGTGAAAAAAGAGGCCATTGGATTTGATGCCACCGGGGTGATAAAACGTTCAGACTTTAAGCTTGATAAATATGTGCCGGCGGTAAGTGATAACGTCACCATCACGTTATCCACGGAAGCCTATGCAAAATAAGTAAAAGCTGGCGCAACGATTGCGTTTTATTCAGGATGCTTATTGCATGGCCTCTCTGGATAATATAACAGGCTCAGATTATTCATGGTCAGGATCGGTCGGTTCATTTAGTTTCAACGCGCTGGACCGCTTAATAACCCCCTTGCCTGTCTGAGTCTGTTTTCTCATGCCCTCAGTTCCCGCCTGGTTACCGCAGCTGGCCGGTCATATCATTAAGCATTTAACAACGCCATGCCCTTCCTGAGCAGCAATAAATGCTATCTGACGGTTAATTCCTGTCGCGCCGCAAACGACTTGGCTCTGGATCTTGTCGTCCGTCATTACAAGCCAGGCGTAGCATCTCTCTTTCACTGAGGCGGGAGCTCTGTTTTGTCGTCGCATCGCAGCATGAAAAACCATCATTGCCCTATGGAGATGTGCAACGGGAATTTAGCGCAGAGAGAAAACGACAACGGCACCGCGTACGGTGCCGTTTGCCTGCTCGCTTAGCTGTCAGGGAAGATAAACAACAGGGCATGACGCTGCCGTTTCACCAGTCCCTTCCTGATAGCGAGGATCCGCATATTGCGGCGCGATTGGGCTTCCAGCCAGCGCGCTTTACGGCGATTCACCTGTCTCAGCATGCGCCAGCGCCCTACTTCCGTTCTACTACGCTTCATTGCAACGACTCTACGAGTGAAAACAGCCCCCATTATAAACCTCTGCCAGCAACTGACTACCGCTTTCGCTGCGTTTTTATTTGCCAGAAAAATACTGATGCGTAAACTCATCACATATCGTCATTCAAAAGGATTTTACATCTATGACAACCTTTTACACGGTGGTGAACTGGCTGGTCATTCTGGGGTACTGGCTGTTGATCGCCGGTGTAACATTACGAATTCTAATGAAACGCCGCGCTGTCCCGTCCGCCATGGCATGGTTGCTGATCATTTATATCCTGCCGCTGGTGGGGATCATCGCCTATCTCTCCTTTGGCGAGCTGCATCTCGGCAAGCGTCGGGCCGAGCGCGCCAGGGCGATGTGGCCCTCGACGGCCAAGTGGTTAAACGACCTCAAAGCCTGCAAACATATCTTCGCGGAAGATAACAGCCCGGTGGCCGAATCCCTGTTCAAGCTGTGCGAACGGCGTCAGGGCATTGGCGGCGTAAAAGGCAACCAGCTACAGCTGCTGACGGAATCTGACGACGTGATGCAGGCCCTGATCCGCGATATTCAGCTGGCCCGTCACAACATAGAGATGGTCTTTTATATCTGGCAGCCCGGCGGCATGGCCGACAGCGTCGCTGAATCCCTGATGGCCGCCGCTCGCCGCGGGGTTCACTGTCGGCTAATGCTCGACTCCGCGGGCAGCGTGGCCTTTTTCCGCAGCCCATGGGCGGCGATGATGCGTAACGCCGGTATTGAAGTCGTCGAAGCTCTTAAGGTTAACCTGATGCGCGTATTCCTGCGCCGGATGGACCTGCGTCAGCATCGTAAAATGGTGATGATCGATAACTATATCGCCTACACCGGCAGCATGAATATGGTCGATCCGCGCTACTTTAAACAGGACTCAGGAGTCGGACAGTGGATTGATCTGATGGCGCGAATGGAAGGCCCGGTGGCGACCTCGATGGGCATCGTCTACTCCTGCGACTGGGAAATAGAGACCGGCAAGCGCATTCTGCCGCCGCCCCCGGACGTCAATATCATGCCGTTCGAAGAGGCCAGCGGACATACTATTCACACGATCGCCTCCGGACCGGGCTTTCCGGAAGATCTGATTCATCAGGCTCTCCTCACCGCCGCCTATGCGGCGAAAGAGCATCTGATCATGACCACCCCCTACTTCGTACCCAGCGACGACCTGCTGCATGCGATCTGTACCGCCGCCCAGCGCGGCGTTGACGTGAGCATTATTTTACCGCGCAAGAACGATTCGCTGCTGGTAGGCTGGGCCAGCCGGGCCTTCTTCACCGAGCTGCTGGCGGCCGGGGTCAAAATCTATCAGTTTGAGGGCGGACTGTTGCATACCAAGAGCGTGCTGGTCGATGGCGAGCTAAGTCTGGTGGGGACCGTCAACCTGGATATGCGCAGCCTGTGGCTCAACTTCGAGATTACCCTGGTCATCGATGACGCCGGTTTCGGCAGCGATCTGGCGGCGGTTCAGGATGATTATATCTCGCGCTCGCGCCTGCTGGATGCCCGTCTCTGGTTAAAACGTCCGCTGTGGCAGCGGATCGCCGAGCGACTGTTTTACTTCTTCAGCCCGTTGCTGTAAAACGTGCCCATCAGATACCGAATGAGTAGCAATCATGGATATGGATTTAAACAACCGCCTGACCGAAGACGAAACGCTCGAGCAGGCTTACGATATCTTCCTCGAACTGGCGGCCGACAATCTCGACCCGGCGGACATCATTCTGTTTAACCTGCAGTTTGAGGAGCGCGGCGGCGCCGAACTGTTCGACCCTTCGGCAGACTGGGAAGAGCATGTGGATTACGATCTCAACCCGGATTTCTTCGCCGAAGTGGTGATTGGTCTGGCGGATACCGACGGCGGGGAAATCAATGATATCTTCGCCCGCGTTCTGCTGTGCCGCGAGAAAGATCATAAGCTGTGCCATATTCTGTGGCGTGAATAACCTTTAACATCCAGTAAAAAGCCTGCCGCGGTTCTCCCGGCAGGCTTTTTTTACGTCGCCAGCTTACTTCGGCAAGGCATGACCGCAGGCATGGCAGAAACGGGCGTTATCGTCATGGTCGCCCTGCTGACACTGCGGACACAGGCGCTGCTGTCGTCGACGATTCAAGGCGCTGGTCATATGCGTGGTGATAAGTCCGGTCGGTATGGCAATAATGGAGTAGCCGATCAGGATAAGAATGGAGGCCAGGATGCGACCCAACGGCGTGTGCGGCGTGATGTCTCCGTAGCCGACGGTGGTGATGGTCACGATGGCCCAATAGACCGAGGCGTTAAGCGTGGTAAAGCCGTATTCCGGCCCCTCAATCAGATACATTAACGAGCCGAAAATCACCATCACAATGGCGATAAACGAATAAAACAGGATCAGCTGATGGCGCGCGCTGACAATCGCTCGCCAGAACACGTTGAGCGAAGGCATAAAGCGCAGTAGTTTGAGAATACGCAGCGCGCGGATCGCCCGCATTGCCCGCCAGGCGAATACATAATTGAGGCTAATTTCCGGCCATAGCCACATCACATACAGCGGTAAAATCGTCGCCAGGTCAATCAGCCCCCAAAAGCTGAAAATATAGTGGAGCGGATTGGGCCAGGTAGCGATACGCAGCAGGTATTCCAAGGTAAAGACCGCGGTCACCAGCAGCTCCAGCCAGACGAAAATATGCCATTCATCTAATGTCAGGTGATATTGCGTGCCCAGTCCCGACTCGATAAATATCACCAGTACGCTGAGCAGGGCGAAAAGTCCGCACAGCCCTTCAAAGCGGCGGCCGGAACGTCGGTTCTGATCGAAAAGTAAATGATAAAGCCGCAGACGAGCGGCAGAAAGCATACCCACTTCGTTAACCTCGCAAAAAAAAAGGGCTGACCTGCGTCAGCCCCTGAGATTATAACGGGTCTACCTTAAGGCAGGAAACCGCATGGCGGAAACTGCCTTCCAGCACCGGGCGGGTTTTGGCGCACTCCGGTCCGGCAAGCGGACAGCGGGTGCGGAATACGCAGCCTGAGGGCGGATTAATCGGCGAGGGTAATTCGCCTTCCAGCAGTTGGATAGTTTTCGTTTTCTCGAGATCAGGATCGGGGATCGGCACCGCCGACATCAGCGCTTTGGTATAGGGATGCAGCGGATTATGGTACACCTCGTCGTAAGTCCCCAGCTCCACCGCATGGCCCAGATACATTACCAGAACCCGATCGGAGATATGCTTAACCACCGCCAGATCGTGAGCGATAAATATCAGCGATAGCCCCATCTCACGCTGCAGTTGCTGCAGCAGGTTGACGACCTGCGCCTGAATCGACACGTCAAGCGCGGAGACCGGCTCATCGCAGATAATCAGCTTTGGCTCAAGGATCAGCGCCCGCGCGATGCCGATACGCTGACACTGACCGCCGGAGAACTCGTGCGGATAGCGGTTGATCAGGTTGGGCAGCAACCCAACTTTCATCATCATCGCTTTGACGCGATCGCGCACTTCCTGACGGGGCATCTTCGGATGATAGGTACGCAGCGGTTCGGCGATAATTTCTCCGATGGTCATGCGCGGGTTCAGCGAGGCCAGCGGATCCTGGAAGATCATCTGGATATCGCTGCGCACGTCGCGCCACTCTTCCTGCTTCATGCCCAGCAGATCTTTACCCAGCCAGGCCACTTTGCCATCGGTCGCTTTCACCAGACCAATAATGGCGCGGGCGAAGGTCGATTTGCCGCAGCCCGACTCCCCTACCACACCGAGGGTTTCCCCCTCGTAAAGGCGCAGCGTCACGCCATCCACCGCTTTCAGCGTTTTCGACGGCTGCCAGAACCACTGCTTGCCATCTTTGATATCGAAGTGCACCTTCAGGTCGGCAATTTCGAGCAGGACTTTTCGTTGTTCAGTTACGGCGTTCATAGCAGATCCCCCACCGGTTTAAAGCAGGCGCGCAGGCGGCCTGGCGCGAACGATTCCAGCGGCGGCGCGCTGCTGCACTGCTCCATGGCATGCGGGCAGCGCGGCTGGAATGGACAGCCTTTCGGCAATCGCAGCAGGTTCGGTGGGTTGCCGGGAATGGTCAACAACGCATCGCCTTCCGCATCCAGACGTGGAACCGCATTCAACAGCCCAATAGAGTATGGGTGCGACGGTTGATAGAAGACATCGCGCGCCTGACCGTACTCCATGGTGCGCCCGGCGTACATCACCAGCACTTTATCGCAGATCCCTGCCACCACCCCAAGGTCGTGGGTGATCATGATAATGGCCGTGTTGAATTCGCGTTTAAGCTCATTCAACAGCGTCATGATCTGCGCCTGCACGGTGACGTCCAGGGCAGTGGTCGGTTCATCCGCAATCAGCAGCCGGGGCCGGCACAGCAGCGCCATGGCAATCATCACGCGCTGACGCATGCCCCCGGAGAACTCGTGCGGGAACATTTTCATGCGCTTACGCGCTTCCGGCATTTTTACCGCGTCGAGCATCTTCACCGACTCTTCAAACGCTTCGGCTTTACTCAGCCCTTTATGCAGCATCAGGACTTCCATTAACTGCTCGCCCACCCGCATATAGGGGTTAAGAGAGGTCATCGGATCCTGGAAAATCATTGAGATTTGTTCAGCGCGCAGTTTGTTCAGCTCACGCTCGGGCAAATTGAGGATTTGCCGACCGTTAAAGGTGGCGGAACCCCCGATGCGACCGTTGGCCGCCAGCAGTCCCATCAGGGCGAAGGCGGTTTGCGATTTACCGGAGCCCGATTCGCCCACAATGCCGAGCGTCTCGCCCGCCTGCAGGGTGAAGTTCAGATCATTGACGGCGGTGACGTCGCCATCCGGCGTTTTAAAGGTGACGCGAAGATCTTTCACGTCCAGCAGTAGCCCGCTGTGGCTCTGCGCTTGCGGCGCTTTTGCCGTTTCAATCATGGTCATGGCAGCGCTCCTTAGCGGTCTTTCGGGTCGAGGGCATCACGCAGACCATCGCCGATAAAGTTGAAACAGAACAGGGTCACCACCAGGAAACCCGCCGGGAACAACAGTAGCCAGGGCGAAACTTCCATTGAGTTGGCGCCATCGCTGAGCAATGCCCCCCAGCTGCTGAGCGGCTCCTGCGTCCCCAGTCCCAGGAAACTGAGGAAGGATTCGAAGAGGATCATGCTGGGGACCAGCAGCGAGGCATACACCACCACCACCCCCAGCACGTTGGGGACGATATGGCGCAGAACGATGCTCGCCGTCGAGACCCCGCCGACCTGCGCGGCTTCGATAAACTCTTTGCGCTTCAGGCTTAGCGTCTGCCCGCGCACGATACGCGCCATATCCAGCCAGGACACCATTCCGATGGCGACAAAGATCAGCAGGATATTCTGACCAAAAAAGGTCACCAGCAGGATGACGAAGAACATAAACGGGAAGGAGTTGAGGATCTCCAGCAGACGCATCATGACCGAATCCACTTTGCCGCCGAGATAACCGGAGAGCGAACCGTACAGCGTGCCGAGGATCACCGCCACCAGCGCCGCCGCCACCCCGACCATCAGCGAAATGCGCCCGCCGATCGCTACGCGCACCAGCAGGTCGCGCCCGGAGGAGTCGGTTCCGAAGTAGTGGCCGGAGGCCATATCCGGGGCATTGGACATCATGCCCCAGTCGGTATCGAAGTAGGAGAACGACGACACCATCGGCGCGAAGGTAACGAACAGCGCAATAAGCACCAGCATAATCAGGCTGGTCACCGCGGCGCGGTTATGCATAAAGCGGCGACGCGCGTCCTGCCAGAGGCTACGCCCCTCCACTTCCAGCTTCTCACTGAAGTTTTCCAGCGCCTCGCTATTTTTCTTACTTAACATCATGGCGAACTCCGGCTTCAGTAGCGAATCTTCGGATCGATAACGGCGTACAGCACGTCAACGATGGCGTTGAACAGGATAGTCAGGGCGCCAACGAGGATCGTCAGGCTGAGCACCAGCGAGTAGTCGCGGTTAAGCGCCCCGTTAACGAACAGCTGGCCGATCCCCGGCAGGCCGTAAATGGTTTCAATGACCATTGAGCCGGTGATGATGCCCACGAAAGCTGGCCCCATATAGGAGAGCACCGGCAGCAGCGCCGGCTTCAGCGCATGGCGCAGAATAATGCGACGCATCGGCAGCCCCTTCGCCCGCGCGGTGCGGATAAAGTTAGAGTGCAGCACTTCAATCATTGAGCCGCGGGTGATACGCGCGATGCTGGCGATATAGGCCAGGGAAAGCGCCACCATCGGCAGGATCATAAATTTCAGCGCCCCGCCGTTCCAGCCGCCGCCCGGCAGCCAGTGCAGGGTAATGGCAAAGATCATCACCAGCAGCGGCGCGACCACAAAGCTCGGAATAACCACGCCGGTCATGGCTACCCCCATCACCGCGTAGTCCCAGCGGGTATTTTGCTTCAGGGCGGCTATCACCCCGGCGGCAACGCCGATCACCACCGCCAGTAAAAAGGCGGCGAAGCCCAGTTTCGCTGAAACCGGGAAGCTGGCGGCCACCAGATCGTTGACGGAATAATCTTTGTATTTAAAAGAGGGACCAAAATCGCCATGCGCCAGCTGCTTCAGATAATTGAAGTACTGCGTCATGATAGGGTCGTTTAAATGGTATTTTGCTTCAATATTCGCCATGACTTCCGGCGGTAGCGTGCGTTCCCCGGTAAAAGGACTTCCCGGCGCCAGACGCATCATGAAGAATGAGATGGTGATAAGAATAAATAGCGTCGGAATCGCTTCCAGACAGCGACGTAAGATAAATTTTAACATTGCCCGTACCTTCTGGCGTGTGCCTTTGCACTGCTCTCAAATAAGACACGATGGAGCGAGCCGAGACCCGCTCCACGTATTGCCATTAATGTTTGATAACGTAGAGGTCTTTGGTATAGACGTTATCCATCGGGTCTTTACCGGTATAGCCACCGACCCACGGTTTCACCAGGCGGGCGTTAACGTAGTAATAGACCGGTACGATCGCGCTGTCTTTGTCCAGCTGCTGCTCTGCTTTCGCATAGGCCGCCGTGCGCTGCGCTTCATCGGATGCTTTTACGGATTCAGCCATAATCTTGTCGAACGCCGGGCTCTTATAGTGCGCGGTGTTCATTGAACTGTCAGAGAGCATGGTGTTCAGGAAAGAGGTTGGCTCGTTATAGTCGGCGCACCAGCCCGCACGCGCCACGTCATAGGTGCCCTGATGACGGGTATCGAGGAACGTTTTCCACTCCTGGTTGACCAGCTTCACGTCAATGCCCAGGTTTTTACGCCACAGCGAGGCGGCGGCAATCGCCAGCTTCTTGTGCAAATCAGAGGTGTTATACAGCAGGTTGAAGGTCAACGGTTTATCGGCGCTATAGCCGGCTTCGGCCAGCAGTTTCTTCGCTTCTTCATTCCGTTTTTCCTGCGACCAGGTAAACCATTCCGGCTCGCTCAGCTTCGCGCCATCGGTATACGGTGGGGTGTAGCCGTAGGCCGGCAGATCGCCCTGTCCTTTCACCTTATTAGCAATAATATCGCGATCCAGACCCAGCTTCAGCGCGGTACGCACGCGCACGTCGGTGAACGGGGCCTTCTGGTTGTTGATTTCGTAATAATAGGTACACAGATAGGGGTCAACGTGCAGCTCGTTGGGGATCTCTTTTTTCAGCTTCTGGAAGAGTTCGATCGGCAGCTGGTTATAAGTCATGTCCAGTTCACCGCTGCGGTAGCGGTTAACATAGGTCACTTCGGAAGAGGTCGGCAGCCAGGTAACGGTGTTAATGACGGTTTTAGCATTATCCCAATAGTGCGGGTTACGCTCCATCACGATCCGCTCGTTGACCACCCAGTCTTTCAGAGTATACGCGCCGTTGGTAACGATATTGCCAGGCTGCGTCCACTTTTCGCCAAATTTTTCGATGGCCGGTTTGTAGACGGGAGACATCGCCGGGTTAACCAGCAGTTTATAAAAATAGGGTACCGGTTCGCTGAGGGTGACTTCCAGCGTGTGGTCGTCAATGGCTTTTACGCCCAGCTCGCTCGGCGCTTTCTTGCCGTCAATGATTTCGTCGACGTTAACGATATGACCATATTGCGGATAGCTGGCATAAGGAGAAGCTGTTTTCGGATCTACCAGACGCTGCCAGCTGTATACGAAGTCCTGGGCGGTAACCGGCTCGCCGTTAGACCATTTTGCATCTTTACGCAGATGGAAGGTCCAGACTTTAAAATCTTTATTATCCCAGCTCTCCGCCACGCCTGGGATCGGGTGGCCATCTTTCGGCGAAGTATTCAGCAAACCTTCGAACAGGTCGCGGCTAATATTGGCCTCTGGCACCCCTTCGATTTTATTTGGGTCCAGCGATTGCGGCTCGGCGCCGCTATTACGTACCAGGGTTTGCTTCTCTGCCAGCTGCACTCCAGCCGGGACATCCGCTGCCATTGCCATATTGCCGGCGATCAGTGCGGATAGCACTCCCGCGGCGATTAAACGCTTTTTAGTGATGATGGTCATTGTGTTGTAACTCCAGTCATTATAATTACTGGTTTTTTAACCAGCCTGTTTTTCCCGTTTTCGGGTTCTGTCCAACGCAGGAGTTTGCGATTGGCAGATTGCTATCACCGACTTATTTATTACGACCGCTCGAACGGCAGTCTTAACGTCGATTCGTTGCCCTCGCTGGAGGGTCGTTCTGGCGAAATGAGTTAATTAAAAATAATTCTCATTTGCGTACATAATTCAGCAGACGATAACGGCGGAAAGTACCAAAAGGTAAACACCTCCGCCAATGCAATTTGCAAATATGTTACCGAATTCTCTTTTATTGCCGGTTTTGCCAGCGTGACAAGCGTTTGCCATAAAACGTCGATGTAAAAATATCGTTATTAATCAGTCCATTACGATAATTTCATCAGCCGACATATTGAGCAGCGACCGCAAGATGGTTTTTTGTACAAAAAATTAACAATAGATTACTTTTTAGCACATTCATCTGCCGCCTTGTTAAAATTACTAATATCATTTCGATGATCCGACAGCAAGTACCAGAGAATGATGTGAAGAAAATAACATCACAGGATGGGGAGGCGTGAGGAGAATGTTAAGAGAAATATTTCATATCTTAATGAAAAACATGAAATTAATAGCGATATCGCAAAATATTATCCCTACCGCCAGTTCCGCGCTGGCTAATAGGTTTTGCTAATAATCGCGCAGGCGTGAAGCGAGACTCCCCGCCTGCTGGCGACGAACTAACTCAGCAATCCTGGGAAAAGCGCTTTAATCCCGGTCACAATAAACTCAATGCCGAGAGCCATCAGCAACAGGCCCATAATACGGGTGATGACGTTGATTCCCGTCTGCCCCAGCAAACGGACCAGCCACGGCGCCATACGGAAAATCCCCCAGCAGCAGAGGGCAAATACCGCTATCGCCAGTGAGAACCCGACCAGATGCACCCAGGAGTGGTACCGGGTCCCCCAGACGATAGTTGAACTGATTGCCCCTGGCCCGGCCATTAATGGTAGCGCGAGAGGAACGACGCCGATGCTCTCCCGGACCGCCGTCTCCGACTTTTCCTGCTTGTTCTGCTTATCTTCGCCGAGCTTACCGCTGATCATCGACATCGCGATGGTCACCACCAGGATGCCGCCGGCGATACGGAAGGAATCAATGGAGATACCGAAAATCTGCAGAATGCCATCGCCGAGGAACAGCGACGTCAGGAGGATGATCGCCACCGACAGGTTGGCGGTGAGGTTGGTCTTATTACGCACCGCAGCCGGCTGATAGCTGGTCATACTGATGAATACCGGAATAATGCCAACCGGGTTAACCAGGGCAAATAAGCCGATGAAAAACTTGAAATATGCAGAAAAATCGAACAGTGATTGAGTCACATTGGGCTCCGCAGCATCATCAAAATTGGCGGTTGACTGTTAACAGCATAAAATAACTGCGCGAAACATACGCTTTTTACCTGCAATATTCATTATAAATATGCATAACCCGGTGATATGTATCGAATGTTAGCCATTTGTATATTTAATGCTAATCGTTTTTTTAATTTCAAAACCCTCCCATCACACTTGATCGAACCGGTCAAAAAGCAGCCAGCTGAAAGGTATCAGCAGCGACAATACTTGATCTAAATCACGTAATTTGTACTCAGAAGTGAGTAATCTTGATGACACCAACAGAGTGGAAGGCAGCAGTACCTGAAAGCGAAAGAGATAAAGCTTTTTTAGTAAATCGGTGAAACAGCGCCCTGATTTTTCTACATAAACATTTACATGCAAGCTGTTAACGGCCTGTCTATAATGTCGAATCGAGCGACTGATTTACTAAAAAAGTTTAACATTATCAGGAGAGCATTATGGCTGTTACTAATATCGCTGAACTGAACGCGCTTGTTGAGCGTGTCAAGAAAGCCCAGCGTGAATATGCCAGTTTCACTCAAGAACAAGTCGACAAAATCTTCCGCGCCGCCGCTCTGGCCGCTGCAGATGCTCGAATCCCTCTCGCCAAAATGGCCGTAGCCGAATCCGGCATGGGCATCGTTGAAGACAAAGTGATCAAAAACCACTTTGCTTCCGAATACATTTACAACGCTTATAAAGACGAAAAAACCTGTGGCGTTCTGTCAGAAGACGACACCTTTGGCACCATCACTATTGCTGAGCCTATCGGCATCATCTGCGGTATCGTACCGACCACTAACCCGACTTCAACAGCCATTTTCAAATCGCTCATCAGTCTGAAAACGCGTAACGCCATCATTTTCTCTCCGCACCCGCGTGCAAAAGAAGCCACCAACAAAGCGGCTGATATCGTGCTGCAGGCTGCCATCGCGGCCGGCGCGCCGAAGGACCTGATTGGCTGGATCGATCAGCCGTCTGTAGAACTGTCTAACGCGCTGATGCATCACCCGGACATCAACCTGATCCTGGCGACCGGTGGTCCAGGCATGGTGAAAGCAGCATACAGCTCCGGTAAACCTGCTATCGGCGTCGGCGCCGGTAACACCCCGGTAGTCATTGATGAAACCGCCGACATCAAACGTGCCGTAGCGTCCGTACTAATGTCTAAAACCTTCGATAACGGCGTGATCTGTGCTTCTGAGCAGTCCGTTGTGGTGGTTGATTCAGTCTATGACGCGGTTCGCGAACGTTTCGCCAGCCACGGCGGCTACCTGCTGCAGGGTAAAGAGCTGAAAGCCGTTCAGGACATTATCCTGAAAAATGGCGCGCTGAACGCGGCTATCGTTGGTCAGCCAGCGGCCAAAATCGCTGAACTGGCAGGCTTCACCGTGCCGGCCACCACCAAAATTCTGATTGGTGAAGTGACCAACGTTGACGAGAGCGAGCCGTTTGCTCACGAAAAACTGTCTCCGACGCTGGCTATGTACCGTGCAAAAGATTTCGAAGACGCGGTAGCCAAAGCAGAAAAACTGGTCGCCATGGGCGGTATCGGTCACACCTCTTGCCTGTACACCGACCAGGACAACCAGCCGGCTCGCGTGGCTTACTTCGGCCAAATGATGAAAACCGCGCGTATCCTGATCAACACCCCGGCTTCTCAGGGTGGTATCGGTGACCTGTACAACTTCAAACTCGCGCCTTCCCTGACTCTGGGTTGTGGTTCCTGGGGTGGTAACTCCATCTCTGAAAACGTTGGTCCGAAACACCTGATCAACAAGAAAACCGTTGCTAAGCGAGCTGAAAACATGTTGTGGCACAAACTTCCGAAATCTATCTACTTCCGTCGTGGCTCCCTGCCAATCGCACTGGATGAAGTGATTACCGATGGTCACAAACGCGCGCTGATCGTGACTGACCGCTTCCTGTTCAACAACGGCTATGCCGATCAGATCACTTCCGTACTGAAAGCAGCGGGTGTTGAAACGGAAGTCTTCTTCGAAGTTGAAGCTGACCCGACGCTGACCATCGTACGTAAAGGTGCCGACCTGGCGAACTCCTTTAAACCAGACGTGATCATCGCCCTGGGCGGCGGTTCCCCGATGGATGCGGCGAAAATCATGTGGGTTATGTACGAACATCCGGAAACCCACTTCGAAGAACTGGCGCTGCGCTTTATGGATATCCGTAAACGTATCTACAAGTTCCCGAAAATGGGCGTCAAAGCCAAGATGGTGGCGATCACTACCACTTCCGGTACCGGTTCTGAAGTTACGCCGTTCGCCGTGGTGACCGATGACGCGACCGGTCAGAAATACCCGCTGGCAGACTATGCGCTGACCCCGGATATGGCCATTGTCGATGCCAACCTGGTGATGGATATGCCGAAATCGCTGTGTGCGTTCGGTGGTCTGGATGCGGTGACTCACGCCCTGGAAGCTTACGTTTCCGTACTGGCTTCTGAGTTCTCTGACGGCCAGGCGCTGCAGGCGCTGAAACTGCTGAAAGAGTACCTGCCGGCTTCCTATCACGAAGGTTCCAAGAACCCGGTTGCCCGTGAGCGCGTACACAGTGCCGCGACTATCGCCGGTATCGCGTTCGCTAACGCCTTCCTCGGCGTGTGTCACTCGATGGCGCACAAACTGGGTTCCCAGTTCCATATTCCGCACGGTCTGGCCAACGCCCTGCTGATCTGCAACGTTATCCGCTATAACGCGAATGACAACCCGACCAAGCAGACCGCGTTCAGCCAGTACGACCGTCCGCAGGCTCGTCGTCGTTACGCTGAAATCGCCGATCACCTGGGCCTCTCCGCACCAGGCGACCGCACCGCAGCGAAAATCGAGAAACTGCTGGCATGGCTGGAAAGCATTAAAGCTGAGCTGGGTATTCCGAAATCTATCCGCGAAGCTGGCGTTCAGGAAGCTGACTTCCTGGCCCACGTTGATAAACTGTCTGAAGATGCATTCGATGACCAGTGCACCGGCGCTAACCCGCGCTACCCGCTGATCTCCGAACTGAAACAGATCCTGCTGGATACCTACTACGGCCGCGAATTCGTCGAAGGCGAAGCCGGTGCGAAAGCCGAAGTTGCTCCGGTAAAGGCTGAGAAAAAAGCGAAAAAATCCGCTTAACCAACAGCGATAGCATCGCGACAAGCCCCGTCACCTGACGGGGCTTTTTTTATCCCCGCTATCAGCCATTCTTTATCGCCAGCTACGCCAACCTATAGCAGACATTAAAAAGGCGCCCACAGGCGCCTGTACGAGCTTCTGAGGGTATCAGCAGGGACGGTGCTGGTTTTGTACCTTGGTTAACGAACCGACGCTCAGCGCCTCTTTATAATGCTTACGGCAGACCGATACGTACCGCTCATTACCGCCGATGACGACCTGCTCACCCTCATTATAAGGACGCCCCTCCTGATCGAGGCGCAATACCATGCTGGCCTTGCGGCCGCAGAAGCAGATCGTTTTCAGCTCAACCAGCTTATCTGACCAGGCCAGTAAATACTGGCTGCCGGTAAAGAGCTCACCGCGAAAGTCCGTCCGCAACCCATAGCAAAGCACCGGAATATCCAGCGTATCGACAACTTCGGACAGCTCATGAACCTGTTCACGCGTCAGAAACTGGCTTTCATCCACCAGCACGCAGTGAATCGGCTTTAGCTGGTGCTCCGCCGCAATATCGTCAAATAACGAGGTCTGTGGATTATACAATCGGGCCGGCGAGGAGAGCCCGATACGCGAACTGACTTTTCCGGCGCCAAAGCGGTCATCAATCTCAGCGGTATAAACGACGGTACGCATCCCCCGCTCCTGGTAATTGTACGAAGATTGCAACAGAGCGGTCGACTTACCTGCATTCATTGCAGAGTAGTAGAAATAAAGTTGTGCCATCGGCTGCGTGACCCCAATCAAAGTGTTTTATCGCGGCGACGATTGTACCATATTTTATGCGCACAGCCGCGCTTTCAGCAGGGGTATTGTCGCGAAGCTGAAGGGCCTGCAAACCGAAAGGATTAAGAAGATGAATTGAATTTTCAGGGCCACTATTTGTACGCCCCGTTACGCTACTGGCGCGGTAACCATTGTCTTTTCGTGCTTATAGACCGGTTGCCCATGGGCTATAAGCAGGGCTGCCGGTTGTTTTATATTAAGCCTTGTAACCAAAAATGCGCTAATACTGACGAGGGTTATTTACCCATGTAAAGGATCATTTCTCTCACTGAACCTCTCAAAAAGCATACCGTCTCAATGTTTTAGCTTGCCTTCGCCTCATCGCTATAAGCGATGAAAGATGTGAAGCGGCACGGGAATTTTAACTTAAATTAATTAATTCTCGCGACAAATAACCAGTAATTTTGAATTCCTTACATTCCCCCCTATTGCACAACGCATTTTATCGCTCTATTATTAGTTCAACAAACCACCCCACAATATAAGTTTGAGATTACTACAATGAGCGAAGCACTTAAAATTTTGAACAACATCCGTACTCTTCGTGCGCAGGCAAGAGAATGCACCCTGGAAACGCTCGAAGAAATGCTGGAAAAATTAGAAGTCGTCGTTAACGAGCGCCGTGAAGAAGAAAACGCTGCCGCGGCAGAAATTGAAGAGCGTACGCGTAAGCTGCAGCAATACCGTGAAATGCTGATTGCTGACGGTATTGATCCGAATGAACTGCTGAGCACCATGGCTGCCGTTAAAGCCGGTACCAAAACCAAGCGTGCTGCACGTCCGGCTAAATATAGCTATGTTGACGAAAATGGTGAAACCAAAACCTGGACCGGTCAGGGCCGTACCCCGGCTGTGATCAAAAAAGCAATGGATGAGCAAGGTAAATCACTGGACGATTTCCTGATCTAATCTCCGTTGATCGCTATAAAAAATCCCGCTGCGGCGGGATTTTTTTTGCCCTCAGGGCCGATATAAAAAAACCGGGAGTCGCAGATGCGCTCCCGGTTTGTGCTTTCAACCGCGCGGCGAATTACTTCGCTACCGCCGTTTCCAGCCAGGCTTTAAAATCGTCGCCCAGCGTTTTGTGACGAATACCATATTCGACAAACGCCTGCATGTAGCCAAGCTTATTACCGCAGTCATGGCTCTTGCCTTTCATATGATAAGCTTCAACCGTTTCTTTCTCGATCAGCATATCAATGGCGTCAGTCAGCTGAATTTCATCACCAGCGCCCGGAGGGGTTTTCGCCAGCAGCGGCCAGATATCGGCGCTGAGGACATAACGCCCCACCACCGCCAGGTTGGACGGCGCAACGTCAGCTTTTGGCTTCTCAACCACGCCCACCATCGGTACGCTTTCGCCCGGCTTCAGAGATTCGCCTTTGCAGTCAACCACGCCATAAGCGGTTACGTCTTCGACAGGTTCAACCATAATCTGGCTGGCGCCAGTCTCATCGAAGCGAGAGATCATCTCAGCGAGGTTATCGCGGCTCAGATCGGATTCATATTCATCCAGAATAACGTCTGGCAGAATAACCGCGACCGGCTCATCTCCCACTACCGGATGGGCGCACAACACCGCGTGACCCAGACCTTTCGCCAGGCCCTGACGAACTTGCATAATAGTCACGTGCGGCGGGCAAATAGACTGCACTTCTTCCAGCAGCTGGCGTTTTACACGTTTTTCCAGCATCGCTTCCAGCTCAAAACTGGTATCGAAATGGTTTTCGATAGAGTTTTTCGACGAGTGCGTTACCAGAACAATTTCAGTAATTCCTGCAGCGATACATTCATTAACAACGTACTGAATTAACGGCTTATCTACCAGCGGCAGCATTTCTTTTGGAATCGCTTTGGTGGCCGGCAGCATCCTGGTGCCTAATCCCGCAACCGGGATAACCGCTTTTCTGACTTTAGAATTAAGGGCAGCCATTGAAATCTCCTGGACTGTTTGTTTTTTAAACTTCTCGTTACAAATAACGTGTCGAGTATATCAGTCAACCGCGTATTCACTGGTCTGAAAAGCTGCCGATAGCCTCGAATTAGGACTTTTACGCATAAAACTGCTCGATGTTACCACCGCTAAAGGGCAAGAGGTAATCCCGTCTGCTTAGATATAAACGCAATTGCTCATTCCGCAGACAACATTAAGCGTAAACGACCGCCAGCCCCCCAAATTTGGCACTGCCACGAGGTGCAGCGTTGGCTAATTTGGTTAAGATAAGCATCACCCAGCGTCCCCAAAGGAACGCCATTACTAATCTGAATTTGATGCTCCCCCGTATTCAGCGTGCCATTAAGTCCCGCTGACACCAGAATTAAATTTTTCAGCCCGCTGTGGTAATACCCTACTAACAGAGGGAACTGGCCCGGAAGATTTGCCTGACGCAGCAGTTGATTCACCTGTTTTAACAAACTTCCCATTTCTGGTAGCCGTTGTCCCTGGTGCGCCAGTTGCTCCTGCAGCAGACCATTAAACAACGCGCGCAGCAATAATGCTGCCAACACGCCATTATCGCCTGCGCGTGTGACATCCAGACAATAGAAAGCCAAATCATTTTCCGAAAGCGGCGCGATATCGAGTACCAGACCGGGCTTGTCTGCCGACACCAGTTGTCGATAATGAATACGGCAGTGCGACATTTCCTGTTGCACCGGCGGCTGTAATTCCTGCAATAGTCTTGAAGCGGCGATGGGATTACTGACCAGCGCATCCCAGTCCTCAAATAAACGCTCTTCCTCTTCCACGCGCGAACTGAACATCGCGGGATAGAGACAGGCGTAAACGGTCTCGCGCAGGCGATCGAAATCTTTTACTGGCTTTAACAGCACGTCCTGGACGCCAAGTCGCAACGCTTTAGCTATATCCGCCATGTTTTCGGTGGCGGAGATCATCAGGATCGGTAACTGTTCGCCGCGGTTACGCAGCGTTTCCACCAGCTCCAGACCGTTCATTCTCGGCATAGAAATGTCGCAAATCATCAGGTCCGGATGCACCTCCGTCATTTTATGCAGGGCATCCTTGCCATCTTCCGCCTGGAAGGTTGTTGCTCCCAGCGAGGTCAGCCATCCATGCAAGAGTGAGCGGAAAACGGGTTCGTCTTCAACTATCAGAATCTGTTTTCCCGCCAATGGCTGCGTCATGATATCTCCCCTGGCTGACGATAATTCAATAGTGGCACGCTATTCTCACTATCGCCTGTCAGAATTTGCTTAAGTCAGTAACTCGTACGTCAAACGGCTGTACGCACTAATGGTAATAATTCATCCATTTTCTTTTCTACCGCCAGTTGCCCCGCGGCGATCGCCTCTCCGGCGCGATGAAAATCAAGCGTCGAAACTTGCGGACAGTATGGCTGCAACAGGATATCCGGCGGGTCACCCGCCATACGATTGCGTTTAAGACGGTTTTCCAGTACCTGGATAGAGGTGGTCATGATCTCCATCGCCGTCGGCGTCACGGCCGTACGGCGGGAACTCATTCGCGTCAAGCGCGCGCGCAGACGAGTATGCCATGGCCCCTCCTTCTCTTCCGCTTCCTGCCGCGGCGTTTCAAGGGAGAACAAATCCTGCTGCATAAGATGGGCATCATGTTGCAGGTCGACGGCAATCACAATATCCGCTCCCATTGCCCGGGTGAGCGACACAGGAACCGGATTGACCACCGCGCCATCGACCAGCCAGTAACCATTATGCCTTACTGGCGACATTAACCCCGGCATACTGCAGGAGGCGCGAATGGCTAAATGTAGATCGCCTTCGGTAAACCACAGCTCCCTACCGGTGCTTAAATTGGTGGCAACAGCGGCAAACCGGCGCTCGCAGCGTTCAATCTCGGTGACGGGCATAATGCGGCGGTAATGATTGAATACCTTTTCCCCCCGCAGCAGTCCCCCCCGGCGCCAGGAGAGATCCATCAGCTTCAGGACATCCCAGTTGCTGAATGAGCAGACCCATGATTCGAGTGCCGGGAGTCGGTTACAGGCATACGCCGCCCCTACCAGCGAACCGATAGAACAACCGGCTACGATATCAATCTCAATACCGGCCCGCTGGAGGGCGTTGATGACGCCAATGTGCGACCATCCGCGAGCGGCTCCCGCACCTAGCGCCAGACCAATTTTAAGCTTTCTCATTAGTACTAATAACTATCCTTCCACTCTGAGCGTGGCAACATTGTCACGGCTCAGTTAACATAATGCCCTTTGGCGTAGAAGCGCCGTTACTCTTTCTTCCATGGAGGCAGTTTTGTCGCAATTATGCCCCTGTGGCAGCGCACTGGAGTATAGCTCATGTTGCCAGCGATATCTGTCCGGCGCTGAGCTTGCGCCGGGCCCGTCACAGCTTATGCGCTCTCGTTATAGCGCGTTCGTCATGAAAGACGCTGACTATCTAATCAAAACCTGGCACCCGTCCTGTCAGGCGCAGCAATTTCGCGCCGAGCTGGAGAAAGGGTTTTCCCAGACCGAATGGCTGGGCTTAACCCTGTTCGCCAGTGATGAGGGGCGAGCTCCAAATGAAGGTTTTGTCAGCTTTGTCGCCCGCTTTAATGACAATAACCGCCCTGGCGCCATTATTGAACGTTCCAGATTCTTAAAAGAAAATGGACAGTGGTACTATATCGACGGGACACGACCGCTGATTGGCCGTAACGACCCCTGCCCCTGCGGCTCAGGTAAAAAATTTAAAAAATGCTGCGGCCAGTAACGCTGGCGCAGCGCTTGCAAACATTACAGGATTTTCCTCGCGATGCATTCATTACAACGTAAAGTACTACGCACTATTTGCCCTGATCAGAAAGGCCTCATCGCGCGTATCACCAATATCTGCTACAAGCATGAACTCAACATTGTGCAGAACAATGAGTTTGTTGACCACCGTACCGGTCGTTTCTTTATGCGCACCGAACTGGAAGGCATTTTTAACGACGCTACTCTGCTGGCCGATCTCGACAGCGCCCTGCCTGAAGGCTCCATCCGCGAACTGAATCCGGCAGGCCGTCGCCGGGTGGTGATTCTGGTGACGAAAGAGGCGCACTGTCTGGGCGATCTGCTGATGAAAGCCAACTACGGCGGGCTGGATGTCGATATTGCCGCGGTTATCGGCAACCATGACACCCTACGCTCGTTGGTGGAGCGCTTTGGTATTCCGTTTGAGCTGGTCAGCCATGAAGGACTGAGCCGCGAAGAACACGATCAGCGGATGGGCGATGCTATCGCCGCCCACGAACCGGATTACGTGGTGCTGGCCAAGTATATGCGCGTCCTGACGCCAGAATTTGTCGCCCGCTTCCCGAACAAAATCATCAATATCCACCATTCGTTTTTGCCGGCGTTTATCGGCGCCCGTCCCTATCATCAGGCCTATGAGCGCGGCGTGAAAATCATTGGCGCTACCGCCCACTACGTGAATGACAATCTGGATGAAGGCCCGATCATCATGCAGGACGTGATTCACGTTGATCATACTTATACCGCAGAAGATATGATGCGCGCTGGGCGCGATGTTGAAAAAAACGTCTTGAGCCGGGCGCTGTATCAGGTACTGGCGCAGCGCGTCTTCGTTTACGGTAACCGGACGATTATTCTTTAATCGACTGAGAAATGAATTGGTTAGCTTTACGGCGTTACGTGTAAAAATCAGGCAACCAGTTTATTTTTGTCAAACGAATGCTTTACAGGGGCGCATCATTTGGTATGATGCGCCCCGCTTCCCGAGAAGGAAGCAGGCCAGTACCAAGCATTACCCCGTGGTGGGGTTCCCGAGCGGCCAAAGGGAGCAGACTGTAAATCTGCCGTCATCGACTTCGAAGGTTCGAATCCTTCCCCCACCACCATTATTCACTACAGTGATATGGTTTCCCCGACAAGCGTAAACGATGTTTGCACTTAGCGGGAAGGGTAAGAACCTTCGACTAAGGTTCGACTCGAGCGCCAGCGAGAGAACGTTGCCACAGGCAACGGCCCGAAGGGCGAGGAGAGATAGCGACGAGTTATCCTTCCCCCACCACCATTCATTTTGCTGAATAGCCTACAATGTGATTTTACCCCTGGTGGGGTTCCCGAGCGGCCAAAGGGAGCAGACTGTAAATCTGCCGTCATCGACTTCGAAGGTTCGAATCCTTCCCCCACCACCATCTTCTTAAAAAACACCTCAATCCAATTACTCTACGATATTCTATATTCTGCCCCATGGGGAAGGATGAGAAGCTTCGACTAAGGTTCGACTCGAGCGCCAGCGAGAGAACGTTGCCACAGGCAACGGCCCGAAGGGCGAGGCGCTTTAGCGCCGAGTAATCCTTCCCCCACCACCACCTCTTCATGTATTGCCCAGCTTATTCCACCTGCGATACGCTATATTCTGCCCCATGGGGAAGGATGAGAAGCTTCGACTAAGGTTCGACTCGAGCGCAGCGAGAGAACGTTGCCGCAGGCAACGGCCCGAAGGGCGAGGCGCTTTAGCGCCGAGTAATCCTTCCCCCACCACCATCTTCTTAAAAAACACCTCAATCCAATTACTCTACGATATTCTATATTCTGCCCCACGGGGAAGGATGAGAAGCTTCGACTAAGGTTCGACTCGAGCGAAGCGAGAGAACGTTGCCGCAGGCAACGGCCCGAAGGGCGAGGCGCTTTAGCGCCGAGTAATCCTTCCCCCACCACTGTTGCACTCTCTCAGCCACCGGTTCGGCTATCTCCTCTCTCGCGCTTCGCTTAGCGAGGCTACACATTCCTGCACTCTCTCAGCCACCTGTTCTGCTGTCTCATCGCTCGCGCTTCGCTTAGCGAGGCTACAAGTGGTGCCGTCTGGTAGCCCGGACAGGTGCGCAGCACCGCCTCCGGAAAAACTCACAGCGGTGGCAACCGCCTTTTTACCGGCGAGCTTTTCACCACCGAGGTGTTACACTGCGCATACTCCGCCAGACCGTCCAGCAGGGTATCCAGCTGGGCAATATCGCGCACCACGAGACGCATTACAAAACAATCTTCCCCGGTCACCTTGTCACTTTCAATACATTCCGGCATCGCCTGGATATATTTATCCACCTTCTGCAGCAGCCCAGGCAGCGGCCGGACCCGCACCAGCGCCTGCAGGCTATAGCCCAGCGCGGCGAGATTTACCCGCGCCCCATAGCCCTGAATGACTCCCCGCTCCTCCAGGCGCTTCACCCGCTCGGCGGTGCTCGGCGAGGTCAGCCCCACTCGCGCGCTCAGGACCTTGAGCGAAACTCTGGCATCCTGAGTCAGGCAGGAGAGGATCGCCCTGTCAATTTCATCAAGTACGTCATTCATATATTTCACCTAATTATAAAAGGCATTTCCCCCCTTCTACCTTAATTCAGCCATATCACCCTGTCAGGGTTTTTCGCACAATAACTAAAAAATGGTGGAGGTGAAAAATGCAACTTACCCGCGGCGTCTGGCAGATGAGCCTGGCAATGATAATCTCCGGCTCGATCGGCGCGTTCGTGCTGCTCTCTGGTTTGCCGGTGACTGATGTGGTGTTCTGGCGCTGCCTGATTGGCGCGCTAACCCTGCTGGTGTTTATCGTGTTAAGCCGCCAGCCCTTCAGCCGGCTAACGCGTTTCACTCTCGCTCTGGCGGTGATTGGCGGCGCGGCGCTGGTCGTCAACTGGCTGCTGCTGTTTGCCGCCTATTCGCGGATCTCAATCGGTATGGCCACCGTGGTCTATAACACCCAGCCGTTTATGCTGGTACTGATGGGGATGGTGCTGGGGGAACGGGTCAGCGCCGTGAAATGGGGATGGTTACTGCTGGCCTTTGGCGGCGTAGTGATCCTGCTGTCGAGCGAGCTGACGCCTGCACACGAAGAGGGGCTTACCACCGGCGTGTTGCTGGCGCTGGGCGCGGCATTCTTCTATGCCCTGACCGCCATCATCGCGCGCAAACTGCATCCGCTCCCCGCGCAGCATATCGCCTTCATTCAGGTTCTCGTCGGCGTCGTGATGCTGCTGCCGCTGGTGCATGCCCCAGAATTGACGGCCAGCTTCCCCTGGCGCTATCTGCTGATCCTCGGCATCGTCCATACCGGGATCATGTATCAGCTTTTATATAGCGCGATACAGAAACTGCCGACGCCCGTTACCGGTTCGCTCTCCTTTATTTATCCGCTGGTGGCGATGGTGGTCGACTATCTGGTCTTCCACCATGCGTTATCCGCGGTGCAATTGCTCGGTGGGATGCTTATTCTGTTTGCCGCCGCAGGGAATAATCTCGGCTGGGGCGAAAAAAAACCCCGCCGCGGCGGGGTCAGTGAGCAGTCGCGGGCCAGTTAGCGACGGGCGCGGACAATCTGGTATTTGCGCGTCAGGTATTCGACCGGCGCGCTCCAGATATGAACCAGACGGGAGAACGGGAACAGCAGGAACAGGGTCATACCCAGTACCAGGTGAACGCGGAAAATAAACGCCACGCCATCCAGATGCTGTGACGCGCCGCCGTGGAACGTCACCACCGACTGCGCCCAGCCGACCAGTTTCATCATTTCACTGCCGTCCATATGCTGAGCGGAGAACGGGATCGTCAGCAGGCCGAGCGCACACTGCACCATCAGCAACGAGAGGATCAGAATATCCGCTCCGGTGGTGGTGGCGCGAACGCGCGGGCTGAGCAGACGACGCTTGAGCAGCAGTAACCCGCCCACCAGGGTCATCACGCCGCAGGCGCCGCCGGCGATCATCGCCATCTTCTGCTTGACATCGATCGGCAGGAAGGACTCATACATCCAGTGCGGGGTCAGCATGCCGAGGAAGTGGCCGGCGAAAATACCCAGGATGCCGATATGGAACAGGTTCGACGCCAGGTTCATCCCCTTACGGTCCAGCATCTGGCTGGAGGCGGCGCGCCAGGTGTACTGGCCATAGTCATAGCGCAACCAGCTGCCAATCAGGAACACCGAACCCGCAATGTACGGATAAATGTCAAAGAAGAACATATTCAGGAAGTGCATTATTGCTGTCCTCCGTTAGAGATATTCAGATATTGCGGGGCCACGGCTCCGGCAAAACGACGCTGGTGAGCGGAAATTTCCGACTCGCCGCAGCCCTGGTCGGCAAAGAATTTGACCTGTTCTTCTTCCCAGACGGCGTCCAGCGCCTGCGGCGTATCGTCGCGCGCTTCGTCGGCAATCTTCTCCGCCACCTTCTGGCTGTCGACCTGAGTATTGGCCAGCTTCAGCAATAGCTCGAACAGCACCGCATAGCGACTTTCGCGCTGCTGCAGGCGCGCGCTGAGCAGACCGAGGATCGGCGCGACGTCCCGCAGGCCGCCAAGCGCTTCCTCTTCCGGCAGCTGCGCCAGATACTCCAGATATAGCGGCAGATGATCCGGCAGCTCATGGCTATCCAGCAGCAGACCGTGGCGCTCGTACTGCGCCATCAGGTCGACCATCGCCTGCCCGCGATCGCGGGATTCGCCGTGGACATGTTCAAACAGCAGCAGCGAGGTGGCCCGGCCGCGGTCAAACAGTTCGCTATAGGCCGCCTGGGCGTCCAGCGGATCCTGAGCCACTAAATCGCGCAGGAAAACGCCCAGCGCGTGGGCATCCTCTTTGCTGAGTTTCTCTGATGACGCGAGCGCCTCGAACATCTCCTGCTGATGCTGCCATAAGGCAGCGTCAGGATATTCGAGCAGACGCGATACAATCACGAGTTCAATCATGCGTGCGGCTCCGTTTTGCTGGTCACGTCGATGGCGTCGATGCGACGGCTGTTGAACAGGTTGAACTGACTGTCAGAGCCGTGGCAGCCATCGCCAAAGCTAAAGCCGCAGCCGTTTTTCTCCGGAAACGCTTCTCGCGCCTGTTCACGATGGCTGCTCGGCACCACGAAACGATCTTCGTAGTTGGCGATCGCCAGATAGCGATACATTTCCTGGGCCTGCGCTTCGCTCAGCCCCACCTCTTCCAGCGCGCGGGTATCAACGACGCCGTCAACGGTTTCCGCACGCTTATAGTGGCGCATCGCCAGCATTCGTTTCAGCGCCAGCAGTACCGGCTGGGTATCGCCCGCGGTCAGCAGGTTCGCCAGATATTGCACCGGAATACGCAGGCTTTCCACGTCCGGCAGGATCCCGTTGCTACCCAGTTCACCCGCATCGGCGGCGGACTGAATCGGCGACAGCGGCGGCACGTACCAGACCATTGGCAAGGTGCGATATTCCGGGTGCAGCGGCAGGGCCAGCTTCCAGTCCATCGCCATTTTGTAAACCGGCGACTGCTGCGCAGCTTCAATGACCCCCTGCGGTACGCCATCTTTCAGCGCCTGCTCGATCACTTTCGGATCGTTGGGATCGAGGAACACGTCCAGCTGACGCTGATACAGATCTTTCTCGTTCTCGGTGCTGGCGGCGTTTTCAATCGCGTCCGCGTCGTATAGCAGGACGCCGAGATAGCGGATACGGCCCACGCAGGTTTCGGAGCACACCGTCGGCATCCCGGATTCAATACGCGGGTAGCAGAAGATGCATTTCTCGGATTTCCCGCTCTTCCAGTTGAAATAGATCTTCTTGTACGGACAGCCGGTGATACACATCCGCCAGCCGCGGCACTTGTCCTGGTCGATCAGTACGATGCCGTCTTCTTCACGCTTATAGATGGCGCCGCTCGGGCAGGTCGCAACGCAGGCCGGGTTCAGGCAGTGCTCGCACAGGCGCGGCAGATACATCATGAAGGTGTTTTCGAACTGGCCGTACATCGCCTTCTGCATGTTGTCGAAGTTCTGATCTTTGGCGCGTTTTTCAAACTCGCCGCCGAGGATCTCTTCCCAGTTCGGACCGCTGGTGATCTTGTCCATCCGCTGACCGGTGATCAGCGAGCGCGGACGGGCGATCGGCTGATGTTTGCTCTCCGGCGCGTTATGCAGATTCTGGTAGTCATAATCAAACGGCTCGTAGTAATCATCGATGCCCGGCAGATGCGGGTTGGCGAAGATTTTTCCCAACAGCATCGCGCGATTGCCCATGCGCGGCTGCAGTTTACCGTTGATTTTGCGGATCCAGCCGCCCTTCCATTTTTCCTGGTTTTCCCAGTCGTTCGGGAAACCGACGCCCGGCTTACTTTCCACGTTGTTGAACCAGGCGTATTCCATCCCTTCACGGCTGGTCCAGACGTTTTTACAGGTCACCGAGCAGGTGTGGCAGCCGATGCACTTATCGAGATTCAGCACCATGCCGACTTGTGAACGAATTTTCATTTTACGCTCTCCTGTACCTGGTCGTTGCCTTCGCCGTCTAACCAGTTAATGTTCTTCATCTTACGTACCACCACAAACTCATCGCGGTTGGAGCCGACGGTGCCGTAGTAGTTAAAGCCATAGGCCAGGTGGCCGTAGCCGCCGATCATGTGGGTCGGTTTCGGCGTAATACGGGTGACGGAGTTATGGATCCCCCCGCGCTGACCGGTGATTTCAGAGCCCGGCAGGTTCACGATACGTTCCTGCGCGTGATACATCATGGTCATCCCGGCTGGAACGCGCTGACTCACCACCGCACGCGCCGTCAGGGCGCCGTTGGCGTTGAACACTTCGATCCAGTCGTTATCTTCGATACCCAGATCTTTCGCATCCGCTTCGCTCATCCAGACAATAGGCCCACCGCGCGACAGGGTCAGCATCAGCAGGTTATCGCTGTAGGTCGAGTGGATACCCCATTTCTGGTGCGGGGTCAGGAAGTTCAGCGCCTTCTCCGGGTTGCCGTTGGACTTCTCGCCCATCACCGCTTTCACCGAACGGGTGTCGATCGGCGGCCGATAGACCAGCAGGCTTTCGCCGAAGTCGCGCATCCACTGGTGATCCTGATACAGCGACTGACGTCCGGTCAGCGTGCGCCACGGGATCAGCTCGTGAACGTTGGTGTAACCGGCGTTATAGGAGACATGCTCATCTTCCAGGCCAGACCAGGTCGGGCTGGAGATAATCTTCCGCGGCTGCGCCTGAATATCGCGGAAGCGGATCTTCTCGTCTTCTTTGTTCAGCGCGAGGTGCGTATGCTCGCGACCGGTGATCTCGCTCAGCGCTTGCCACGCTTTCACCGCCACCTGACCGTTGGTTTCCGGGGCCAGGGTGAGGATCATTTCCGCGGCGTCGATGGCCGTTTCCAGCTTCGGCTGGCCTTTCGCCGGGCCTTCCGCCTTGGTGTAGTTGAGCTTACGCAGCAGATCCATCTCGCTCTGGGTGTTCCAGGCGATGCCTTTCCCGCCGTTGCCGATGGTTTCCAGCAGCGGGCCGATCGAGGTGAAACGCTCGTAGGTCGCCGGGTAATCACGCTCAACCGGAATAATATGCGGCGCGGTTTTCCCGGGGATGAGATCGCATTCGCCTTTTTTCCAGTCTTTGACATCCAGCGGCTGCGCCATTTCCGCGGCGGAGTCGTGCTGGATCGGCAGGGTCACCACGTCGGTTTCTTTACCGAGGTGGCCCACGCACACTTCAGAGAATTTCTTCGCGATACCTTTATAGATCTCCCAGTCGCTCTTCGATTCCCAGGCTGGATCAACGGCGGCCGACAGCGGGTGAATAAACGGATGCATATCCGAGGTATTCATGTCGTCTTTTTCGTACCAGGTGGCGGTCGGCAGCACGATGTCGGAGTAGAGACAGGTGCTCGACAGACGGAAATCGAGGGTCACCACCAGATCCAGTTTGCCGTCGAGGCCGTTATCCCGCCATTCGACTTCTTCCGGCTTCACGCCGCCCTGCTTGCCCAGGTCTTTGCCCTGAATGCCGTTCTCGGTACCCAGCAGGTACTTGAGCATGTATTCATGGCCTTTACCGGAGGAGCCCAGCAGGTTGGAACGCCAGATAAACAGGTTACGCGGGTGGTTTTTGCCATTTTCCGGCTGCTCGGCCGCAAAGCGAATCGAGCCCTCTTTCAGCGACTTCACGGTGTAATCCACCGGGGTCATGCCGGCTTTTTTCGCTTCGTCAGCGATACGCAGCGGGTTGACGCCAAGCTGCGGCGCCGACGGCAGCCAGCCCATCCGCTCTGCGCGCACGTTAAAGTCGATCAGGTGGCCGCTGTAACGGGATTTATCCGCCATCGGCGACAGCAGTTCCTGCGCGGTCACCGTTTCATAGCGCCACTGGCTGGAGTGGTTATAGAAGTACGAGGTACTATTCATGTGACGTGCCGGACGCTGCCAGTCAAGGGCGAACGCCAGCGGCTGCCAGCCGGTCTGCGGACGCAGTTTTTCCTGGCCCACATAGTGCGCCCAACCGCCGCCGCTCTGACCGACGCAGCCGCAGAAGATCAGCATATTGATCAGGCCGCGGTAGTTCATGTCGAGGTGGAACCAGTGGTTGAGGCCCGCCCCGACGATAATCATCGAACGACCGTGAGTTTTATCGGCGTTATCGGCAAATTCACGGGCGGTACGGATGATATGCGCGCGGGAGACGCCGGTGATCTTCTCCGCCCACGCCGGGGTGTAGGCTTTCACTTCATCGTAGCCGGCGGCGCAGTTGTCATCGTTCAGACCGCGCTCCAGGCCGTAGTTAGCCATGGTCAGGTCATACACGGTGGTGACCAGGGCGGTAGAGCCGTCGGCCAGCTGCAGGCGTTTGGCCGGCAGTTTGTGCAGCAGAATGTTTTCCAGATCGACTTTGTTAAAGTGCTCAGACCCTTCGCCGCCGAAGTACGGGAAGCCGACGTTCGCCACTTCATCATGGCTGCCCAGCAGGCTCAGACGTAGCTCAATCTCTTCGCCAGTTTTACCGTCGCGCTGTTCGAGGTTCCATTTGCCTTTGTCGCCCCAGCGGAATCCGAGGGAACCGTTCGGTACGGTCATGTCGCCCTTCTCGTCAAAGGCGACGGTTTTCCATTCCGGATTATTCTCCTGACCAAGGGAATCCACGAGGTCGGATGCGCGCAGCGTACGGCCGGCGGCATAATAACCGTCGCGCTCCTCGAGCATCACCAGCATCGGCATGTCGGTATAGCGGCGCACATAGTCGGTGAAATACTGGCTCGGCTTATCGAGGTGGAATTCACGCAGCATCACATGGCCCATCGCCAGCGCCATCGCGGCATCGGTACCCTGCTTCGGCGCCAGCCACAGATCGCAGAGTTTGGCGATTTCGGCGTAGTCCGGAGTGATGGCTACGGTTTTGGTCCCTTTATAGCGGACTTCGGTAAAGAAGTGCGCATCCGGGGTGCGGGTCTGCGGCACGTTTGAGCCCCAGGCGATGATATAGCTGGAGTTATACCAGTCGGCGGATTCCGGCACATCGGTCTGCTCGCCCCAGGTCATCGGCGAAGCCGGCGGCAGGTCGCAGTACCAGTCGTAGAAGCTCAGGCAGGTGCCGCCGATCAGCGACAGATAACGGGCGCCGGACGCGTAGGAGACCATCGACATCGCCGGGATCGGCGAGAAGCCAGCCACGCGGTCCGGACCGTAGGTTTTGACGGTATAGACGTTGGAGGCGGCAATCAGCTCATTCACTTCCTGCCAGGAGGAACGTACAAAACCGCCGCGACCGCGGGCCTGTTTGAAGCTTTTAGCTTTGTCGGCGTCTTCGATAATCGACGCCCATGCCTCAACCGGATCGCTATGCTGAACTTTCGCTTCCCGCCACATCTTCATCAGGCGTTTACGCATCAGCGGGTATTTCAGGCGGTTAGCGCTGTACAGATACCAGGAGTAGCTGGCGCCGCGCGGGCAACCGCGTGGTTCGTGGTTCGGCAGGTCCGGGCGGGTGCGCGGATAGTCAGTCTGCTGCGTTTCCCAGGTCACCAGACCGTTTTTGACATAAATCTTCCAGCTGCATGAGCCGGTGCAGTTGACACCGTGAGTGGAACGCACAATTTTGTCATGCTGCCAACGTTGACGGTATCCATCCTCCCAGTCCCGGTTGGTGTTTAGAAGCTGGCCGTGCCCATCGGCAAAGGTTTCACCCTTCTGTTTGAAGTAGCGAAACCGGTCCAGGAATTTACTCATCGGGTTTCTCCTGATATGGAGCCTGACGGCTCTCTGATAAATCGACATTGCTGGATTTGCAGCGAAGGTAACGCTATGAAAGAGGGCGAGAATTGATAGCGATCAATCCGAACTGGCTTGTTACTGCGCAGCAAAACCTCGATTACCACCAAGGTGGTATAAGATGTTATTTTTTAACTTGTTGTTTTTTAATGGTTTTCACCTCAAAAAGCGGCGCCTCACCGGGATTTGTTAACAACGGAGGTATTAAGGGGTAGAGCCATTTCACTGGCAAGCCCACCTGTTCTGGCTCAGCGGTCGATGCGGACAATATTCTCCCATAGTATGTTGTAACTAATTGAGCGGTTAAAAAAGGCGCCTCCGTGGGGAGCGCGCCTTTTTATACGCCAACGTTACCGCGGCCGATTACTGACGCTTACGACCGTATACCGCCCAGGTGATCACCACGCAGGCAATATAGAACACGAGGAACACTTTCATCGCCCCGGCCGGCGAGCCGGTCAGATCCAGCGAGATACCGAACGCTTTCGGAATAAAGAAGCCGCCGATAGCGCCAATGGCGGAGATAAAGCCCAGCGCCGCCGCGGTATCGGTCGCCGCCTCGCGCATCGCCTGCGCTTCGCTGCCGCCCTGGGCCTTCACGCGGTCCATAGTCAGCTTACGGAAGATCACGGAGATCATCTGGAAGGTGGAGGCGCTCCCCAGCCCGGCGGTCAGGAACAGCACCATAAACACCGCGAAGAAGGCGATAAAGTTACCGCCCTGGCCGTTGGTCGGCAGGGTCAGGAACAGCAGCGCGCAGAAGACAGCCATCACCACAAAGTTGACCAGCGTTACGCGGGTCCCACCGAGGCGGTCGGAGATCGCCCCGCCCATCGAACGCGCCAGCGCGCCAATGAACGGGCCGAAGAAGGCGTAATGCAGGATCTGCACATCCGGGAACTGAGTTTTTGACAGCATCGCGAACCCGGCGGAAAAGCCGATAAAGGAGCCGAAGGTCGCGAGATAGAGCAGCGCCATAATCCACAGATGCAGGCGCTTAAGTACCGGCAACTGCTCGCTCAGCGACGCTTTCGAAGCCGACAGGTCGTTCATAAAGAACCACGCCGCCAGAGTGAAAATAATCAGGAAAGGTACCCAGATCCACGCGGCGTTTTCCAGATACAGCATCGAGCCGTCCGGTTGCTCGCTACCGTTACCGCCAAAAACGGCAAAGATAGAGATCGAGACCACCAGCGGCGCGACCAGCTGCATCACGCTGACGCCCATATTGCCAAGTCCGCCGTTAACGCCGAGCGCCCCGCCCTGCTTCGCTTTCGGGAAGAAGAAGCTGATGTTGGCCATACTGGAGGCAAAGTTGGCTCCGGCGAAGCCGCACAGCAGAGAGATAATCACGAAGATGCTAAACGGCGTAGAGGTATCCTGGACCGCGAAGCCCAGCCAGACGCACGGCACAATCATGATCCCGGTGCTGAACGCCGTCCAGCGACGGCCGCCGAACAGCGGCACCATAAAGGCGTAAGGCACGCGTAATAAGGCGCCTGACAGCGCCGGCAGCGCGGTCAGCATAAACAGCTGATCGGTTGTAAACTGAAAGCCTACTTTGTTGAGGTTAACGGCAACCGCGCTGAACAACATCCAAACGCAGAACGCCAGTAACAGACAGGGAACGGAGATCCATAAATTGCGGCTTGCCACACGATGGCCGCGCTGTTGCCAGAATTCAGGATCTTCAGGCCGCCAGTCGGTTATGACCGAGCGGTTAGCCTTCTCCGGGAGGGAAGATTGACTCATAGATACCTCTGATTATTCATATTTCCTGCCGCTACCTTAGGGGTTACCCGGGGCGGTAAGTTGATATAAATCAAAGGAAAAGCGCGAGCTAATTTGTGCAAAAATAAACCATGCCTCCAAGTGAGTAGAGAATGGCGGGGAAAAAAGTGTGGTTTTTCACGCTGCTGCCGGGTTGCGTATAATCCCCCCCCTAACATCGCCTACCACCGACAATTAAGGAGTAACTCTTTGGGGGTATGGGTATACTCCAGGGGATAGTCGAGAATAAGCGCCACTCCCGGAGACATGACCGGTCAGGAGCCACGCATTCCATGTTAAAACGTCTTTTTACCCCGCTGACGCTGGTCAATCAACTGGCGTTAATCGTGCTGCTCGCCACGATTATTGGCGTCGCCGGCATGGCGATCTCCGCGCGCCTGGTGAACGGCGTGCAGGGCAGCGCGCACGCCATTAACAAGGCCGGTTCATTGCGTATGCAAAGCTACCGGCTGCTGGCGGCGATCCCGCTGAATGAAAACGATCAAAAACTGGTGGCGGACATGACCGCCACCGTCTTCAGCCCGGAGCTGCAAAATTCCGCCCGCCGCGACGGCCAGGAAATCCAGCTTAAAGCCCTGCAGCAGTACTGGCAGCTGGCGCTGGCCCCCGGCATGCAGCGCGCAGTCAATCAGGCGGAAGTGGCCCAGGATGTCGCCGACTTTGTCGATCGTATCGACCAGTTGGTCACCGCATTCGACCACACCACCGAGCAGCGTATCGAACGGGTGGTCTGGATCCATCGCATCCTCGCCATTGGTATGGCGCTGCTGCTGATCTTCACTATCATCTGGCTACGCGCCCGCCTGCTGCGGCCGTGGAAACAGCTGCTGAGCATGGCGCGCGCGGTGAGTCAGCGTGATTTCACCCAGCGGGCGCACATCAGCGGCCGCAACGAAATGGCGACCCTGGGCATGGCGCTGAATAACATGTCGGAAGAGCTGGCGGAAAGCTATGCCGTGCTCGAGCGGCGGGTGCAGGAGAAGACTGCCGGACTGGAGCAGAAGAACGAGATCCTCGCTTTCTTATGGCAGGCCAACCGCCGGCTGCACTCCAGCGCCCCGCTCTGCGAACGTATTTCGCCGGTACTGAATGGCCTGCAGGGGCTGACGCTGCTGCGCGATATCGAGGTACGGGTTTACGACCTGGAAGACGAAGATAATCACCAGGAGTTTACCTGCCACTCGGATGATGACTGTGATGATAAAGGCTGCTACCTCTGTCCACGCAATCTGCCGCCGCTGCCGGATGGCGGAACAACGCTGAAGTGGCGGCTGTCAGATGCGCATAGTCAGTACGGCATCCTGCTGGCGACGCTGCCGGTTGGCCGCCATCTCAGCCACGATCAGCAGCAGCTGGTGGATACCCTGGTGGAACAGCTGACCAGCACCCTGGCGCTGGACCGCCATCAGGAGAAGCAGCAGCAGCTGATCGTCATGGAAGAACGGGCCACTATCGCCCGCGAGCTGCACGACTCCATCGCCCAGTCGCTATCCTGTATGAAGATGCAGGTTAGCTGTCTGCAGATGCAAGGCGACGCCTTGCCGACGGAGAGCCGCCAGCTGCTGGGGCAGATCCGTAACGAACTGAATACCTCGTGGGCCCAGCTGCGGGAGCTGTTAACCACCTTCCGCCTGCAGTTGACCGAGCCGGGGCTGCGCCCGGCGCTGGAGTCCAGCTGTCAGGAGTACAGCGCCCACTTCGGCTTTACGGTGCAGCTTGATTACCAGCTCCCGCCGCGCTTTGTGCCCTCGCATCAGGCGATCCACCTGCTGCAGATCGCTCGCGAAGCGTTGAGCAACGCTCTGAAGCATGCCAGCGCGACCGAAGTGACCATGACGGTGTCACAACGCGATAATCAGGTTCGTCTGGTGATAGCGGATAACGGCCGCGGCGTACCGGACCACGCCGAACGGAGTAACCATTACGGTTTAATTATTATGCGGGATCGCGCCCAGAGCTTGCGCGGTGACTGTCAGGTACGACGCCGGGAAACCGGTGGAACCGAAGTGATCGTCACGTTTATCCCGGAAAAAACGTTTTCCATCCAATAAGGAGACCCTCATGAGTCAACAGGAACGGGCAACTATCCTTCTCATTGACGACCATCCGATGCTGCGCACCGGCGTGAAACAGTTGATCAGCATGGCGCCGGACATCCAGGTGATTGGCGAGGCCAGCAATGGCGCGCAAGGTATCGAGCTGGCCGAGTCGCTGGATCCTGACCTGATCCTGCTGGACCTTAATATGCCGGGCATGAACGGTCTGGAGACGCTGGATAAGCTGCGTGAGAAATCCCTTTCTGGCCGGGTAGTGGTCTTCAGCGTCTCCAACCATGAAGAGGACGTTGTCACCGCCCTGAAGCGCGGCGCCGATGGCTATTTGTTGAAGGACATGGAACCGGAAGATCTGCTGAAAGCGCTGCAGCAGGCGGCCGCCGGAGAGATGGTATTAAGCGAAGCGTTAACGCCGGTGCTGGCCGCCAGCCTGCGCGCCAACCGCGCCACCTCCGATCGGGACATCAGCCAGCTGACCCCGCGCGAGCGCGACATTCTCAAGCTGATAGCCCAGGGACTGCCGAACAAAATGATCGCCCGTCGCCTGGATATCACCGAAAGCACCGTCAAAGTACACGTAAAGCACATGCTGAAGAAAATGAAGCTCAAATCCCGCGTGGAAGCGGCGGTATGGGTCCACCAGGAGCGAATCTTCTAAGGCGAGTCCGTCCAGGAGACGCCTGGCGTGGTAAACTTGACCAGCGGCTCGGTCAGCGCCAGGGCGATTTCATTGGAGGAGACGCGCTGCCCCTGTTTATCCTCCACCACCACCGACAGGCGCCAGCGGTTCGCGGCGCCCGGTTCACTGTTCCACACCGGCATAATGATGCTCCAGCCATCGGGGCTGCTGGCATCTACCGGCGGCGTCAGGCTGAGGGCCTGGGTGTCTCCCTGCCAGTGCAGCGCCTTGATGCCATGCAGACTATGGATCTGCAGCTTCAACTGCACCGTCTCCCCGGACTGCAGATCCCAGGGCGGCGTGGCCAGATAGACCGTCAGATTTTTGCGCTGACGATACTCCACCACCGGCAGATTATCCCGCTCCGGACTATCGAAGCGGCTCCCGCGCAGCGAGTTGCTGATCGCCACCTCGTCTGCCGCAAGCTGCTGCTTAAGGGGTACGCCAAAGCGGTAGTTTAGCTTCAGGCCCACATTGTTCTGGCTGACGCCATTTTCCCCCTGCTTATGCTTAGCGGTCACCGTGACCAGCGGGACCGGGGTGTAATTGAGCCCAACGGAGACGGCCACCGGATTATGGTAGCCGGTGCCGGAGTGAAACAGATCGACGCTATCGCCGAAATACTGTTCGACGCTGACGCTGGTGTTGATGTGCTGGTAGAACGGCAGCCGCGCCTGGGCGGTGACGTCATACCCTGCGGCCATCCGCTGCTCCTGAGTCTGATTATCGCGTAGCTGCCAGTCGCCCAGCGGATGGTAATAGTTTGCCGACAGGCGGAGATATTCTCCCCACGCTTCGGCGCCAACGCTGCCGCGCGCCAGGCTTTCGCTCAGCACTTTATCGTAAAACGAGTTATAGCCCAGCAGCCAACCGCCGACCCGCCAACGCTGGCCAAGCCCGATGTTGCCCACCAGATCGTGCTCGCGCCGGGTCACCGAGTACTGGTTCCACGTCAGATAACGGTCGTTATCCTGCAACGGCACGAACCAGCTCCCTTTACTGCCGGTGAATTTCCCCTCTTTATTGACCAGCAGGTCGACATTGGCGTTGCCCCACGGCGAGAGCCAACTCTCCAGCTGATGACTCACTTCATTGCCGATTTTACTGATGGCAAACAGCTGCGCCTGTTCACCCGCAGTCAGACCATTGTCGCTCATGCTGGCCTCGCCAAACTTCTTCGCCACTTCGGCAAAGTGCCGGGCGTCGTCATCAACCTGGGGAGCAATCCCCATATCGGGCAGCGGATCTTGCGCTTGCGCAGGGCGGGTGGTGTCGCTGGCGGTCAGCGCCCAGACGGGAACGCCCGGCAACAGCAGGAGAAAGGTCAACGTTGGCAACAAACGGAACGACACAGCCATTAACAGAGTTTGCGCAAGCTCACAAAAATGGATAGAAGTGTTAGTTTATCGTTTTTTCCCTGCTCCCGCAGCCCTGTGGGCAATTCCAGGAATAAGCTGAAACCGGTTGGGTAAGGTGCCGCCCAACCGGAGGCGTCGCCGCGCGCCACCGTTACGCCCGGGTTCGTTGCGCCGCCAGCAGCGCGTTGAGCTCCGGCACGCAAGAGCCGCAGTTGGTCCCGCATTTCAGCTTCCCACCCAGCGCCCCGACGCTGGCGCAGCCGCTGGCGATGGCCTCGTTAATTGACCATTCCCCCACCCCAAAGCAGCTGCAGACGATCCGCCCCCGCGGCGCGACGGCGGCGCCCGGTCGGCCGCTAAGCAAGGCATGTCGTTGGACAGCATCGGACGGCGGCGCGGCAAAGGCAGCGCTTATCCATGCGCAATCCACCGCCGGCTCGCGCGCATCGCTCCACCAGCCGAGCATCAGCCTTCCCTGATGCCAGGCCAGCAGGTTCCACACCGCGCCGCCGTCAGCCACCTGTAACTGCCAGCCGCGCCGGGCGCACCACGCGCTGAGCCACTGTCGGGCAGATGCCTCCCCGGCCAGCGAGTAGTGCAGCACGCCTGGCGCCGCCCGCCGCCGCCAGTGCCAGGCCGCAGGAAATGGTAGCGGTTCGCGGCAAAAAAGCTCGCTGTGCCAGGCCGGTTGCCAGGCGGCGATCGCCACCGCCGCCTGTTTACTTTCCGGCTGGCCGGAATACGGGTCCGTGACGGCGGCCAGCAGGTTATTCACCCGCCCCTGACGGGCAAACTGGTTGTTCCAGTGCATCGGAACAAACAGCGAGCCGGGGCGCTGCCCTTCGCTGATCGCCACTTTCGCCACCATCACCCCATGCCGCGACCAGATCCGCGCCAGCCCGTCAGCGGGAAGCTGATAGCGAACGGCATCCTGCGGCGCCACCTCCACCATTGGCTCCGCGATATGCTGCATCAGCCGCGGCACCGCGCCGGTACGGGTCATGGTGTGCCACTGATCGCGGATCCGCCCGCTGTTGAGGATCAGCGGATAAAAGGCATCGGTTGTCGCCCGGGTCGGTTGAGGCGTCACCGGCACCATCCGCAGCCTGCCATCGCCATGCCAGCCGCGCGTGATATCCCAGGCGACCTCGCTGCGGCTGACCGGCCAGCGCACCGGCGGCATGGCGTCCCACGCCTCACGGCTGAGATCCGCCAGCGCGCCGATATCAAACGCCCGCTGGCCGTCGTTTTCGAAACCGGACAGCGCCGCATGCTCGCGGAAGACGTCATGCGGATGCTGCCAGGCAAACGCCTCGCGATACCCCAGCGCCTGGCCCACTCTGGCGATGATCCACCAGTCCGCTTTCGCCTCCCCCGGCGGCGGCAGAAAGCTGCGCTGACGGGATATCCGCCGCTCCGAGTTGGTGACCGTGCCATTCTTCTCGCCCCAGGCCAGCGCTGGAAAGCGGATGTGGGCGAAACGTCCGGTATCGGTCTGGGCGGCGACATCTGAGACGATCACCAGCGGACAGGCGGCCAGCGCCTGGCTCACCGCGTGGCTGTCAGGGAGCGACACCACCGGGTTGGTACCCATGATCCAGACCGCTTTGACCTCGCCGCGGCCAATGGCGGCAAACAGCTCCACGGCGGTCAGCCCGGGGGTCTGCGCCAGCCGTTCCGTCCCCCAGAAGCGGGCCAGCCGCTGCAGATCGTCTGGCACAAAATCCATGTGCGCCGCCAGTATCGTCGCCAGCCCGCCGACTTCGCGGCCGCCCATGGCGTTGGGTTGACCGGTCAGCGAAAAGGGGCCGCAGCCGCGGCGGCCATACTTCCCGCTGGCCAGATGGACGTTGATGATGGCGTTACATTTGTCGCTGCCGCTGGCGGATTGATTGATTCCCATGGTGTAGAGGGTGATCGCCCGCGGGGCGGCGATGAACTCGCGATAGAATCCCGCCACCTCATCGGCAGGAAGACCGCAAAAGGCCGCCACCCTCGCCACGTCCCAGCCGCGGGCGGCGGCCAGCGCCTGCGGGCCGTCGCGAAAGCCATCGACGCAGGCTCCTGCCTCAGCCAGGGCGTTAAGCAGCCCCACAAACAACCCGCCGTCGCTTCCCGGGGCCAGCGCCAGATGGCGGTCGGCGATCTCGCAGGTAGCGGTGCGTCGGGGGTCGATCGCCACGATCCGCAATCGGGGATTATCCCGCTTCGCCTGCGCCAGCCGCTGGAACAGCACCGGATGCGCCCAGGCGGCGTTCGAGCCGACCAGCACCACCAGATCGCTGTTTTCCACATCATCGTAGCTGCAGGGCACCACGTCGGCGCCAAAGGCCCGCTTGTAGCCAGTGACCGCTGACGACATGCACAGCCGTGAATTGGTATCGATGTTCGCCGCGCCGATAAACCCTTTCATCAGCTTATTGGCGGCATAGTAATCCTCGGTTAACAGCTGGCCGGAGGCGTAAAAGGCCACCGCTTGCGGTCCGTGCTGGTCGATAATCTGTCTCAGGCGCGCAGCGGTTTCCGCCAGCGCCTGAGGCCAGGCTACCTGCTGGCCGTCGACCTCCGGCGTCAGCAGCCGCCCCGCCAGGCCCGTGGTCTCCCCTAAGGCGGCCCCTTTGACGCACAGACGGCCGAGGTTCGCCGGGTGCTGATCGTCGCCACGCACGCTCACCTGCCCCGCGTCGTCCACGCTCGCCAGCACCCCGCAGCCTACGCCGCAGTAGGGGCAGGTCGTTCGGATGGTCTTCATCAGCAGGCCTCCGCGCGGGCCAGCAGCTGCTGGTTGCCCACCCACACTTTGCCGTTTTCTACTTTCACCGGCCAGGCGCGTACCGCCTGTTCGTCGCCGTCGCACGGCCAGCCGTCGCGCAGGCGTATCCGCTGTTTGTACAGCGGGGAGATCACCACCGGCTCGCCGCCGACGTCCCCTAACAGCCCACGCGACAGCACGTTGGCCGCGCTGCCCGGCTCGCGGTTGTCGAGGGCGTAGACCCGCTCGCCGAAGCGGAACAGGGCAATCTGCCGCTCCCCTAAGCGGGCGCCGATCCCCGCCTGCGCCGGAATGGCGTCAAGGTCGCATACCGCCTGCCACGGTCGGGATGGGAGTTCGCCTTCGGGCAACGTCTCAGTCAGCAGCGGCTGCGGCTGACCGCGCAAATCGCGGCGCTGCACAGCCTCGTCGGGCTGGTTGCTATTAACGAAGGAGCGGAACAGCGCCAGACGCTGCGGATCGTTGAGGGTGGTCTGCCACTCGCACTGGTAGCTGTCGACGATCCGGGCCATCTCCTGCTCCAGCTCCTCTCCAATGCCAAGACTATCCTCCAGCACCACCTGCCGCAGATAGGCGACGCCGCCCTCCAGGTTATCCATCCAGGTGCTGGTTCGCTGCAGGCGATCGGCGGTACGGATATAGAACATCAGCAGACGATCGATGCTGCGGATCAGCGTCGCTTCGTCGAGATCGCTGGCAAACAGGTCGGCGTGACGCGGTTTCATCCCGCCGTTGCCGCAGACGTACAGATTCCAGCCTTTGTCGGTGGCAATCACCCCGATATCTTTCCCCTGGGCTTCAGCGCATTCGCGGGTGCAGCCGGAGACCGCCATCTTGATTTTGTGCGGGGCGCGTAGCCCTTTATAGCGATGCTCGAGCCGTACCGCGAGCCCGGTGGAGTCTTGCACGCCGTAGCGACACCAGGTTGAGCCGACGCAGGATTTCACCGTGCGCAGCGACTTGCCGTAGGCGTGGCCGGTTTCAAACCCGGCGTCGGCCAGCTCGCGCCAGATAGCCGGCAGCTGTTCCAGCCGCGCGCCAAACAGGTCGATGCGCTGGCCGCCGGTCACTTTGCTGTAGAGCTGGTAACGTTTGGCGATCTGCCCGATGGCGATCAGTCCGTCCGGCGTCACTTCCCCTGCCGCCATCCGCGGCACCACCGAATAGCTCCCGTCCTTCTGGATATTGGCGAAATAGCGGTCGTTGGTATCCTGCAGCGGCAGGTGCGCCGGCTTCAGCAGGTACTCGTTCCAGCAGGAGGCCAGCACCGAGGCCACCAGCGGTTTGCAGACATCGCAGCCGTGCCCCTGGCCGTAGCGACTAATCAACTGCTCGAAGGTATGGATATGGTTAACCCGTACCAGATGGTAGATCTCCTGGCGCGACCACGGGAAATGTTCGCAGACGTCTTTTTTCACTTCGACGCCCTGCTCCGCCAGCTGATACTCCATCACCTGTTTCACCAGCGCGCTGCAGCCGCCGCAGCCGGTAGCCGCTCTGGTGCAGCTTTTTATCGCCGACATATCCCCCGCCCCATTGTCCACCGCCTGACAGATATCGCCTTTGCTGACGTTATGGCAGGAGCAGATCGGCGCGCTGTCCGGCAGCGCCGCGACGCCGAGCGCCTTCGGCGCGGCTCCCTCCAGCGCGGGCAGGATCAGACTCTCCGGACGCGGCGGCAGCGCCATGCCGTTCAGCATCATCTGCAGCAGCGTGGCATAGTCGCTGGCATCCCCCACCAGCACGCCGCCAAGCAAGGCTTTGCCGTCCTGACTGACGACGATTTTTTTGTAAATCTGCTGCGGACCGTCGGTCCATTGATAGCTCTGACAGCCCGGCGTGCGCCCCTGCGCATCGCCAAACGAGGCCACGTCGACCCCCAGCAGCTTCAGTTTGGTGCTCATGTCGGCGCCGCTAAAGCAGACGTCCTCTCCTGCGAGAGTGGCCGCGGCGATGCGCGCCATCTGATAGCCCGGCGCCACCAGACCGTAAATTTTATTGTCCCACAGGGCGCATTCGCCTATCGCCAGCACGTTCGGGTCAGAGGTGCGGCACTGGTCGTCGATGTGAATTCCCCCGCGTTCGCCCACCTGCAGCGCGCAGCCGCGGGCCAGCGCGTCCTGCGGGCGGATCCCCGCCGAGAAGACCACCATGTCGGTCCGCAACGCGCCGCCGTCGGCAAAGTTCAGCCGCAGGCCGTCGGCCTCGCGCACGATGGCGGTGGTCGCTTTGCTGGTATGCACCCCCACGCCGAGGGCGACGATCTTCTCCCGGAGCATCGCCGCCCCGCCGTTATCCAGCTGGACGGCCATCAGGTTCGGGGCAAACTCCACCACCTGCGTCTCCAGCCCCAGCTGTTTCAGGGCGTTGGCCGCCTCCAGCCCGAGCAGCCCGCCGCCGATAACCACCCCGCTCTTCGCCGCGGCGGCATGGGCGGCGATACGGTCGAGATCGTCAAGAGTGCGGTAGACAAAGCACCCCGCGAGATCGTTACCGGGAATTGGCGGCACAAAGGGATACGAGCCGGTCGCCAGCACCAGTTTATCCCAGTGGATTTCATGCCCCTCGGCGTCCCGCACCAGCCGTGCGTCGCGGTCGATGGTCGCCACCGCCTCGCCGAGGCGGAGTTCAATACCGTGTTCAATAAAGAAATCCCCGGCCGCCAGCGACAGCGACTCGGCGCTGCGTCCGGCAAAATACTCGGAGAGGTGTACCCGGTCGTAGGCGGGGTAACGCTCTTCGCCAAACACCACGATTCGATATTGCTGATGCAGATTGCGGCTCACGCATTGTTCGAGAAAATGGTGGCCGACCATGCCATGTCCCACCAGCACTAATACAGGTTTCGTCATCGTCATTATTCCTGCAGCCTGCGGCTGCGTTGAAGAGGGGTCAAAAAGCCAGTCCACGGTGGCAGGCTCATCGCTTTCCAGGCGCGCGGTGAGCGCGGCGGCGGCGGTGCAGTCGCCCATCAGCAGCACGCCGCGCAGGCGGCCATCGCGCAGCAGCAGGCGGCGATAGTGGCGGTCGATGGGGTCCCAGCTGGTATAAATGTCATCCTGTTCGCCGGCCTGCTGCTCGCCAGCGCTAAAGAGTTCAATGCCGGTGACCTTCAGGCGGGTCCCGGCGTCCTGCCAGACAAAGCCCTCGCCGGGGGCGCCGCACAGGCGATCCGCCAGCACCTCGGCCTGACGCAGGCAGGGAGCCACCAGCCCCCAGGTCTGGCCGTCAATTTCGCAACATTCGCCGATGGCGCTGATCCCCGGCAGCGAGGAGGCCATCTGACGGTCGACCACGATCCCCCGCTGGCACAGCACGCCGGACTGCGCCGCCAGACGGCTGTCGGGCTGTACGCCGGTAGCCAGCACCACTCTGGCGGCGCGGAATACGCGCCCGTCCGCCAGCCGCACGCCATCGGCGTCGATGGCGGCGATGCGGCACTCCAGCACGCAGCGAATGCCGCGCGCTTCAAGCTGCTGCCTGAGCTCATCGGCGGCAAAAGCGTCGGTCAGCGGCGCCATTAATCCGCTGCCGCGATGCAGAAGAGTGACCTCTCCGCCGTGACGACGCAGCGCCGCCGCCGCTTCCACCCCCAGCACGCCACCGCCAATCACCACCGCCGGGCCGGGTATCGCCAGAATACGTTCCACGTCCGCCAGGGTGCGGAAGGGCATAACCTGCGGACGATCAATGCCCGGCAGCGGCGGGATAAAGGGCCGCGAACCGGTGGCGAACACCAGCTCATCCCACGGCAGCCAGGTTTCCGCGATGCGCAGCCGCCGTTGCTGAATATCGACTTCATCGACCGCCTCGCCAGACCGCAGGCACACCCCGTGCCGGGTGTACCACTCCGCCGGCAGCAACGGGATCTGCGCCGCCGTTTTTTCACCTGCCAGCAGCGGCGAGAGCTGAATGCGGTTATAGGCCGGGTGCGGCTCGTCGCCGACGACGGTAATGGCAAACCGCGCGGGGTCGCGCTCAACCAGCCGCTGCACCAGCCGGGTGGCCGCCATGCCGTTACCGATCACCACCAGTCGCCGCGTCATGACCGCCTCCTTACGCCGCTTTCGGCTGTTTTTCATACAGGAAATGGAGGATCTGCTGGCGCAGATGGTGATACCGGCTGTCGTCCGCCAGCTGAACGCGGTGGCGCGGACGCGGCAGATCGACCGCGAGGATCTCGCCGACCGTCGCCGCCGGACCGTTGGTCATCATCAGCACCCGATCCGAGAGCAGCACCGCTTCATCAACGTCGTGGGTGATCATGACGATGGTGGTATTGAGCTCCTGCTGGATATGCATCACCGTGTCCTGGAGGTGGGCGCGGGTCAGCGCATCCAGGGCGCCGAAGGGCTCATCAAGCAGCAACACTTTCGGCTTCATCGCCAGCGCCCGGGCGATACCCACCCGCTGCTTCATGCCGCCGGAGATCTCCCCGGGACGTTTGTGCAGCGCATGACCCATCTGTACGCGCGCCAGGTTGTGTTCGATCCACTCCCGGCGCTCACTCTTGCTCATGGTGCGACGGAACACCTGATCCACCGCCAGCGCCACATTGTCGAAACAGCTCAGCCACGGCAGCAGCGAGTGGTTCTGGAAAACCACCGCCCGCTCCGGCCCGGGACCGGCGATTTCCCGGTTATCACACAGTAGTCCGCCCTCGGTAGGGGTGGTGATCCCGGCGATCAGGTTTAGCAGGGTCGATTTTCCGCAACCCGAGTGGCCGATCAGGCTAATGGTCTCCCCTTCGACGATATCGAAGGAGACATTCTGCAGCGCCAGGAACTCGCCGCTGGCGGTGTTGAAGCGTTGGCTGACGGCCTGCACCTGAATTAATGGTTTCATGTTGGCTCCTTATTTTTCCTGCCAGCTAAAGCGGCGAGCGAGCAGCATCAGGCCCTGCTCCAGCAGCAGGCCGACGACGCCGATAATGACGATGGCGATGATGATGTTCTCCACATTGAGGTTGTTCCACTCGTTCCAGATCCAGAAGCCGATCCCCAGCCCGCCGGTAAGCATTTCCGCCGCCACGATCACCAGCCAGGCGATGCCGATGGAGAGGCGCACGCCGGTAAGCACCGCCGGCAGCACCGCCGGAAAGAGGATTTTGCGCATCACCGTCCACTCCGAGAGCTGGAGGACGCGGGCGACGTTGAGATAGTCCTGCGGGATCCGCCGCACACCCTCCGCGGTGTTGATCACCATCGGCCAGATGGAGCAGATAAAAATGGTCCAGCTGGAAGCCGGCTCCGCCTTCTGGAACAGCAGCAGGCCAATCGGCAGCCAGGCCAGCGGGCTGACCGGGCGCAGCAGAGCAATCAGCGGATTAAACATGCGGGCGAAGAACAGCGAACGGCCGATCAAAAACCCCAGCGGAATGCCCGCCAGCGCCGCCAGGCCGAAGCCCACCGCCACGCGCTGCAGGGAGGCCAGCACGTTCCAGCCGATGCCCATGTCATTGGGCCCGTCCTGATAGAACGGATCGGCAAACAGGGTCAGCGCCGAGTCCAGCGTGCTCAGCGGCGTGGGAAAGCCTTTGCTATGCATCGCCGCCAGCTGCCAGGCCAGCAGCAGCACTCCCAGCCCCAACAGCGGGGGCAGCAGGCGCTGGGTGAGCTCACGCAGCCAGCGCGTGACGGTCGGCGTGGTGCGCCGGACCTGCACCGGCGGCAGGATAATCACTTCGCCAGGCGCGTTGTCCACGCTGACGACCGGTTGCTTACGTTGTGCCTGCTTCATCTCATGCCCCCTTACGTTGAATAGAGAAATGGCGGGCGTAGCCTTCCGGGTCGGACCCGTTCCAGACCGTCCCGTCCATTAGTGTGCTGCTGCGCATCCTGGCTGCCGGCGCGCTGATCCCTCCTACCGCCTGGGCGGCAGCCTGCCAGACATCGATGCGGTTAATGCGCGACGCCACCGCGAGGTAATCCGGAGCCTGCTTCAGCAACCCCCAGCGGCGGAACTGGGTGAGGAACCACATCCCGTCCGACAGCCACGGGAAACTCACCTCGCCCCCGGCCCAGAAGCGCATCGGATGGGCATCCTGCCAGCGGCGGCCAAGGCCGTTGTCATACTCTCCAAGCATCCGGCCGGTGAGGTATTGCTCCTTGGTATTGAGCCAGCCGCGTCTGGCGAGCAGGCGGGCCGTCTCCCGGGTGTTCTCCGGCGAGGCGGCGATCCAGCGCTGCGCCTCCATCAGGGCCGCCACCAGCGCGCGGGCGGTGTTCGGGTTGCGTTCCACCCAGTCGCGACGGGTGCCCAGCACCTTTTCCGGATGCTCGGGCCAGATATCCTGGGAAGTGGCCGCGGTGAAGCCGATACGGTCGTTAATGGCGCGGGCGTTCCATGGCTCGCCGACGCAAAAGCCGCTCATATTGCCGATGCGCATGTTCATCACCATCTGCGGCGGCGGCACCACGACGGTGCGCACATCGTTGAAGGGATCGATGCCGGCGCTCGCCAGCCAGTAGTAAAGCCACATGGCATGGGTGCCGGTAGGAAAGGTATGGGCGAAGGTGTAACTGCCCGGCGCGCTGCGGTCGATCAGCCGCTTCAGCCCGCCGAGGTCGGTCACCCCTTTCTCCTGCAGCTCGCTGGAGAGGGTAATCGCCTGGCCATTGCGGTTGAGGGTCATCAAATTGGCCATCGCCTGCGGCTTGCTGGCGATCCCCAGTTCGAGGCCGTACAGCAGGCCATAGAGAATATGCGCCGCGTCGAGCTCGCCGGCCACCAGCTTGTCGCGCACCGCCGCCCAGCTGGCTTCCTTACTCGCCACCAGGGTGATGCCATATTTTTGGTCAAACCCCTTCGCCGCGGCGATGGCCAGCGGCGCGCAATCGGTCAGCGGAATAAATCCGACCCGCACGCGGGTTTGCTCCGGTTTGTCCGAGCCGCCGGCCCAGGCGGCCTGCATCACGCCCGGCAGCAGCATCGCGCCGCCCAGCGCGGCCCCTGCCTGCAGCAAGCGCCGCCGGGAAATTGAAAATTTGTCGCCCATATCCGCTCCACCATGCGCAAAAAAAAAGCGCCCGACAGTGCATACGCACTGCAGGACGCCTTTATCCACGGACACCCGAACCGCCATTGGTTCGTTGCCCGGACTTTTATTCACTTAATAAGTAATGCAAACGGGATGCCAGCTTTGGCAATAGCGCGCTGGCGGGCTTTTTCCCAACGCTGGCCGGTTTTTCACCTAAAAGTGCACCGCCGGCAGGCAAAGAATGCCCATCGATTGTGCATCTACTCCTTTGGTGTTAGCGGCCAAATCGCCTTCACCATCAGCAGCGCGCGGGCTATCTCAACCATGCGCTGATTTTTGTCCATGGCCATCTTGCGCAGCGTCTGCCAGGCCTGCTCCTCCTGCATTCCCTGGTGCGTCATCAGCAGACTTTTCGCTTTTTCGATCAGCTTGCGCTCTTCGAGCGCGTCTTTCAGCGAGGCCAGCTGGCTGGAGAGCTGCTGCAGCTCATAGGCCTGCTGGCGCACCAGCGGCAGTAGCTGTTTATCGAGCCGTGGCGTCACGCTATCGTCTTCCTCACCGGCCTGCCAGCCAGGCGCGTCGTCTGCTAACAGCGCGTCGGTGGCATCCAGCAGATCGTCGATCAGTTGCTCTTCCACTTCGCGCAGTTGCTCAAGCCGTTGGGTTTGCAGACCAAACCAGCGCAGCGCCGTTTCCCCGCCGTCGGCAGCCGGCTGGCGGGTACAGGCGATCCGCCGCAGCTGTTCAATATCCAGACCGGCGTGGCACTGGGTTCTGAACAACTGGACGGTCGCCGGGCTGCCCAGCGCCTGAAAGCTGTCGAAGCAGGGCTGCTGACCGTCAATACGGTCCACCAGCTGCTGGCGCAGGCTGTCGCTGAACTCGCCGCGGGTAAAGCCCAATGCTCCCAGCGCGCGCTCCTGGCCCACCAGCTCTTTTCCCTGCATAAAGCTGTACAGGGCGACCATCCGACCAGCCACCGGCGGATCGTCAATGCTGTCATTGAGCTGCGGGGCGATGTTCAGCAGATGGCGGATGACGCGGCTGAACTGCTCCGTCGCGGCTTCAGCGGCAATTTGCCGGCGGCCGATCTGCGCGCGTAGCGCCGGGAGCTGCGCCAGCTCGTCAACCGCTCTGGCGATACGCCAGCACAGCGCGCTGCCGGCTACCGCGCGCGCACGTTCGAGGCTGGCATAAAACAGGGCTAGCCGCTCGTCAACCAGCGCCCCTCCCGCCCGACACTCCGCTGTATACAGCAAGCCGCCCGAGCAAAGATAGATATTCGACGCCCCGCGCTCACACTGCAGCATATGCACCAGCGCGCTGAGCTGGCTGGCCAGTTCCCCCAGTTGGCTAAGCTGCTGAAGCTGTTGTTTTTGCAGGCGACGCGCCAGCTGCAGCCAGGCCGTCGCATCGTGCGCATGACCAGTCGTATTATTCATACCCCTCCTCCGGGTTAACGCTTTATACTGCCTAAAGCAATAACCGTGCCTTTAAGAAGGAGTTTGTATGCAACGTATTGTGATCATCGCCAACGGCGCCGCCTACGGCAGCGAATCCCTGTTCAACAGCCTGCGCCTGGCCATTGCCCTGCGCGAGCAGCAGTCCGACCTCGATCTCAAGCTGTTTCTGATGTCCGACGCCGTCACCGCCGGGCTGCGGGGGCAGAAGCCGGCAGAAGGGTATAATGTGCAGCAGATGCTGGAGATCCTCACCGCCCAGCAGGTTCCCGTGAAGCTGTGTAAAACCTGCGCGGACGGCCGCGGGGTCAGCGCACTGCCGCTGGTTGACGGCGTGGAGGTTGGCACTCTCGTTGAGCTGGCCCAGTGGACCCTGGCGGCAGATAAAGTGCTGACCTTCTGAATCTGGGGCGCCAAACGGCAGGAAATATCAGGTTTCGCCGCCTGCAGAGGTAAAAAAAACGTTAGCTGAATGCTTTCAGGAACAACGTCATTTTTGTTTAATCTTTATCCCTTTTTTTGATCAAAATCAGCATCCCGACCCGCGCCGTTTGGTGTGATGCACAGAGCAAAGTGTGAACAATATCACGCGAGGACTGGGTGGGCAGGATGCTGTAGCGGGACAGAAACGGGGTATAAAATGGCGATGGTTAAAGCAAGTTTGACGTTATTTGGTGGTGACACGCTGGTGGTGCGGTGCTCAGAGCGCTGCCATATTCATCTGATGAGCGCGAAGGTCCCGGGCGACAGTCATGCGGATATTCTGAGCGTGCAGGATCGGGACAGCGCCTATCTGACGGTGCCCTACAGCGGCACCTGGAACGTGCTTATCGACAGTCACAGCCAGTCGCTGGAGCACTCCATCAGCTACGTGCCGGCCTGACCGTCACTGCCAGAACACACGCCCGGTCATGCCGGGCGTGGGATTCATGACAAACCTCATGCAATCATTGTACTTGCAGATTGCACCAGAAAAATAACAAGGAAAATCAATTTATTGATTTTCGGCTGATAACCACCAGTAAGGAAAAACCACGCTTTTTCCTTACTGGTCAGCAATCGGACGCCCGGTCATGCCGGGCGTTTTCTTTTGCGCGCGCTCAGGCCAGGCCCGGCGTCGGACTCTCGCCCAACAGCGCGCGGACGCTGGCCACCAGGTCATCGAGACTGGCATCGTGCATGCCCAGCTTGCGCAGCGCCTGCTCAAGCGAAAACAGATACTGGGCGTTGGTGCCGAGCGGCCCGCTGGCCCGGGCGATCAGCGGGGCGATAACCTGGGCACTGGTATCCGGTTCAAACAATGGATGGCGCGGATCCATAATAAACACCAGGGCATTCACCGTCCGTCCGTCGTCCAGCTCCAGCTTGCACCAGGTGGGCAGATAGCAGCCGGTGATCATCTCCCGCTTCCACAGCAGGGTCAGCTCCTCCTCCAGCGTGTCGTCAGGCAGACGATAGGCGACGCCGGTGGTTCGGCCGCCCTCTTTGAGGGCCAGCATGCGTCCCGGCTGGCAGGCACTACCGCGCCCGGCGGTCAACCGCAGGCAAAACGCGCGGTGCCAGCCCGGCAGCGTGCCGGTGCAGGACTCGCGATAATTGAGCGCTGGGTTCCAGATAAGCGAACCGTAGCCAAAGATCCATACTGAGCCATCATCCGGGCGGCAGGCCAGCGTCGCCGCCAGCGAGGCTGCACGTTGTTCTGCCGACCAGAGTAGCGATTCCTCAATAGCGCCAAACGCTGTCTTACAATCCGCATTCATTAAGAAATCACGAGTTAACACTGTTTACTACCTCCGCCACTGCCCGCTTCCCGGCGTTCGTCTCATGCATCCGTCAATATTGCTGAAATATTATCCAGCTTTATCTTTCAATAAGCAATCAGCGGGGCGCTGGCAAGCGAAAAAGCGGCGTCAGCGATTATTTTTTCTTATGCCACTTATCATCATCGCCTTTCTCATAGCTGTTCTTCACCGCCGCCCAGGCGACTTTGTGCGCCGTCTCTTCGCGGCTGGCGTCATCGCGCCGCTCGTCTTTATCTTTATATTGATCCCAGGCGCTGTTAAACGCTTCTTTATAAATTTCCTGCGCATGGGCAGGCAGTACATGCTGAACGCTGTCGGGGAGTTCTTGTTTACTGCGATAGGGCATACTGACCTCCTGTTTGAGCATTAAGTTTAAGTCTGGTACGCAGTCGGCTGGCTATCAAGGTCAAAATGAGTAGAAAAATTATTTTAGTAATTATCTGAATAATAAGAACTAAATATAAGTAAACATAAATTATAATAAACTAATCAAGATATCCCTCGATACCCGTAAATTTAAGTAAAAAACCAGCGGTAATTTAGCAAGATCTGTTACTTTACCGCCCTACGTTTTTATAATTATAACACCTGCATAAATGGAGATGGTTCATGACCCATGCACATGAGGCGGTAAAAACCCGCCATAAGGAGTCTTCCCTCGTCTTTCCGGTGCTGGCGCTGGCGGTGCTGTTTTTCTGGGGCAGCAGCCAGTCACTGCCAGTGGTTATCGCGATCAATATCCTCGCACTGGTCGGCATTTTGAGCAGCGCCTTCAGCGTGGTCCGCCACGCCGACGTCCTCGCCCACCGCCTGGGCGAACCCTATGGCTCCCTGATTTTAAGCCTGTCGGTGGTTATCCTTGAGGTCAGTTTGATCTCTGCCTTAATGGCCACCGGCGACGCCGCGCCGACCTTGATGCGGGATACCCTCTACTCCATTATTATGATCGTCACCGGCGGTCTGGTCGGTTTCTCTCTGCTGCTGGGCGGGCGTAAATTCGCCACCCAATATATGAATCTGTTCGGCATTAAGCAGTATCTTATCGCCCTGTTTCCGCTAGCGATTATCGTGCTGGTCTTTCCGATGGCGCTGCCGGGCGCGAACTTCAGCACCGGGCAATCGCTGCTGGTGGCGGTAATTTCGGCGGCCATGTACGGCGTTTTCCTGCTTATTCAGACCAAAACCCATCAGAGCCTGTTTGTTTATGAGCATGAAGACGACAGCGACGATGACGACCCGCACCACGGTAAACCGTCCGCCCATAGCAGCGGGTGGCATACCGCCTGGCTGCTGGTGCACCTGGTGGCAGTGATCGCGGTTACCAAAATGAACGCTAACCCGCTGGAAACGCTGTTGACCAGCATGAATGCCCCGGTGGCCTTTACCGGCTTCCTGGTGGCTCTGCTGATCCTGTCGCCGGAAGGCCTTGGCGCCCTGAAAGCGGTGCTCAACAATCAGGTACAGCGGGCGATGAATCTGTTTTTCGGCTCTGTGCTGGCCACCATCTCGCTGACGGTCCCGGTGGTCACCCTCATCGCCTTCCTGACCGGCAATGAGCTGCGCTTTGGCCTTGGCGCCCCGGAGATGGTGGTGATGGTCGCCTCGCTGGTGCTGTGCCATATCTCCTTCTCCACCGGACGCACCAATGTGCTGAACGGCGCGGCCCACATGGCGCTGTTCGCCGCCTATCTGATGACAATTTTCGCCTGACCCCGCTTTCCCACCCGGCGGAGTCCGGGCGAAAAAAAGCCTGCCGGTTTTGACGCCGGCAGGCTTTTTTACTGATGCAGTCAGGCTTACTTGCTGGTATCCAGCTCGTCGAAGCTTTTCACCAGATCGTCAATCGCTTTCATCTGTTTGAGGAACGGCTCCAGTTTATCCAGCGGCAGCGCGGACGGGCCGTCGCATTTCGCGTGGTCCGGATCCGGATGCGCTTCAATAAACAGACCGGCGATACCTACCGCCATACCGGCGCGGGCCAGCTCGCTCACCTGCGCACGACGACCGCCGGAGGCTGCGCCAAACGGGTCGCGGCACTGCAGCGCGTGGGTGACGTCGAAAATGACCGGCGAGTTGTTGGAGGCTTTCTTCATCACGCCGAAGCCGAGCATATCCACGACCAGGTTGTCGTAACCGAAGTTCGCGCCGCGGTCGCAGAGGATTACTTTGTCGTTACCCCCTTCGATAAACTTATCGACGATGTTGCCCATCTGACCCGGGCTGACAAACTGCGGCTTCTTGACGTTGATCACCGCCCCGGTCTTCGCCATCGCTTCCACCAGGTCAGTCTGGCGCGCGAGGAAAGCCGGAAGCTGGATCACGTCCACCACGTCAGCTACCGGCTGCGCCTGGCTGGCTTCATGAACGTCGGTGATGATTTTCACGCCAAAGGTCTGCTTCAGCTCCTGGAAAATCTTCATCCCTTCTTCCAAACCCGGCCCACGATAGGAGTGGATGGAGGAACGGTTGGCTTTATCAAAGGAGGCTTTGAAGACGTAGGGAATACCAAGCTTCTGCGTAACGGTGACATAATGTTCGCAGATACGCATCGCCAGGTCGCGCGACTCCAGCACGTTCATCCCGCCGAACAGCACGAACGGCAGGTCGTTCGCTACGTTGATATCACCAATGCTAACCACTTTTTGTTTCATAAGTTCGCCTTATCAGGGTGTAACCGGAATGGTTCCAGACTAATGCAATGTAATTTGTTTATGCGAAATCGTGTTGATCTGCGCGCGGATCATCTCGCTGATCGGATCCTCCGGGCACTGCTCAACGAAATAGCTCAGATCCAACAGCGCCACGTGATCGCAGTCCAGCTGGGCGTATATCAGCCCGCGGTCGCGGATCTCATACGGATCTTCCGGATTAAACTGCAGCAGCGCTTCGCTGGCGCGCAGGGCCAGCTCCATCTGCCGCTCTTCCATCAGCGCCGACTTCAGGGTGTCCAGCAGCTTGCGGATCACCTCGGCGTTATCCGCTTCGTCGAGATCTTCATTAAACAGTTCCGCCACCGGCCCGATGTTGCCCTTCAGCCATACCTCCAGGGTATGCTCGTCGAGGGTCTCGCCGTTAAACGGATTAATCAGCCACATCTCTTCGCTGGTTTCCGGGTCCGCACGCAGCAGCATTTGGGTCGGGAAAATCACCGGCACCACCGGCAGCGCCAGGCGCTGGGCGATCCACAGCAGGATCGCGCCTAACGACACCGCGCTCCCCTGGCGGTTAACCAGCACTTTATCCAGCCATAGCGCGTCGGAAAGACGATACACGCCCTGCGAGGCGCCAAAGCCCCACTCGTCATAAAACAGCTCCAGCAATCGTTCTATCTGGCGCTCCTGGTCCCACGACGGCGCAATCTCCTCCTGCGCGAGGCGCAGCAATCGCTGCAGCTCTTCCTCGACAAAACGCGACGGAAAATCGTCGCGGACCTGTTCAGAAATGAGGACCATGCCATCACACAATGGCGCTTTGTTAAATTCGAAATCCGCTAATGACCCCATGACCTACCCCAGTATCGGTATTCTTGTGATGGCGAGTTGAATGATGATAAACAACACCACCAGCGCCAGCAGGAACGCGATAAAGCGGCTCTGCTGGCTGCGCGGACGACGACGGCCCAACGCGATAAAACCTAATGCGATGTAAATGATAACGCCAAACAGCTTTTCAGTCAGCCATGCGCCGTCTTCTGTGAACGGCAGGTAGTGCGTTATCGCCATTAACCCTGCGCCGCTGAGAAACAGCAGCGTATCGCTGCAGTGCGGCGCAATTCGCACCCACCGCTGGTTCAGCAGCGGGCTCTGGTGATACATCCACCAGTAACGTAAAACGAACAATCCTACCGACACCGCCACTGTGGCAATGTGCAGGTAGAGGACAGCCGTGAATAAGTTCATCAGCCAACATTCTCCATGTCGGGTAAACGTCCGAGGGTCAGACGCTCATTGTCGCCATAGTCGCGACAGGTCGCGACGTCCAGATAGCCCGCTTCGCGGAACAGCGCGCGAACCGCCTCGCCCTGAGTCCAGCCATGCTCCAGCAGCATCCAACCGCCGGGCTGCAGATACTGCCGTCCCTCGCGGATGATATGCGCCAGATCGGCCAGCCCCTGGTCGCCTGCGACCAGCGCCGTCAACGGCTCAAAGCGCACATCGCCTTCGGCGAGATGCGGGTCGGCGGCGTCGATATAGGGGGGATTGCTGACGATCGTGGCGAAGCGCTGCCCGTCCAGCGCGCTAAACCAGTCGCTTTGACTTATCGTCACGTTAGCGATGCCCAGATGTTCGGCATTGCGCAACGCCAGCGCCACGGCGTCCGGCATCACGTCCACCGCGGTGACCTCACAGTCCGGACGTTCGCTGGCCAGCGCCAGGGCAATGGCGCCGGTCCCGGTGCCGAGGTCGAGAATACGGCACGGCGCGGTTGGCAGACGCGCCAGCGCCTGCTCTACCAGACATTCGGTATCCGGGCGGGGGATCAGCGTCGCCGGGGAGACGAACAGCGGCAGCGACCAAAACTCGCGCTGCCCGACCAGATGAGCAATAGGTTCCCCGCGCTGGCGTCGCACCAGGAGCGCCTCCAGCCTCGCCGCCTCGTCAGCAGAAAGCGTCGTTTCACCGAAGGCCAAAATCCAGGTTCGCGCCCGGCCGGTAACGTGTCCCAGCAAGATCTCGGCGTCGCGTCGCGGGCTGTCGCTCTCCGCCAGGCGGGCGATCGCCTGCTGCAGCCAGGCCTGAAAGGTCATCATTCCTGCTCGGACAGCGCCGCCAGCTGATCGGCCTGATGTTCCTGGACAATCGGCTCAATCAGCATGTCTAGTTTGCCCTCCATCGCCTCATCCAGACGGTAGAGCGTCAGGTTGATGCGGTGGTCGGTCACGCGGCCCTGCGGGAAGTTATAGGTGCGATTGCGGTCGCTGCGGTCGCCGCTGCCCAGCAGGTTGCGGCGCGTGGAGGCTTCCGCCTGCTGACGTTTGGCCACTTCGGCGGCGCGGATGCGCGCGCCCAGCACCGACAGCGCCTTGGCTTTGTTTTTATGCTGAGAACGCTCGTCCTGGCACTCCACCACGATGCCGGTGGGCAGGTGGGTAATGCGGATAGCCGAGTCGGTGGTGTTAACGTGCTGACCGCCTGCCCCGGAGGAACGGAAGGTATCGATGCGCAGATCCGCCGGGTTAATGTCCGGCATTTCGGCTTCCGGCAGCTCCGGCATCACCGCCACCGTACAGGCGGAGGTGTGGATCCGCCCCTGCGATTCGGTGGCCGGCACACGCTGCACGCGATGGCCGCCGGATTCAAATTTGAGCCGACCATAGACGCCGTCACCGCTGATCTTGGCGATCACCTCTTTAAAGCCGCCGTGCTCACCTTCGTTGGCGCTGAGGATCTCTACCTGCCAGCGGCGCGATTCTGCGTAACGGGTGTACATGCGGAATAGATCGCCGGCAAACAGCGCTGCTTCGTCGCCGCCGGTCCCGGCGCGCACTTCCACGAAGGCGTTACGCTCGTCATCAGGATCTTTCGGCAGGAGGAGAACCTGCAGCTGTTGCTCCAGCTGGTCGCCTTTTTCTTTGGCGTCACGCAGCTCTTCCTGCGCCATTTCGCGCATTTCCGGATCGTCGAGCATCATCTGCGCGGTTTCAATATCCTCCTGCACCTGACGCCAGTCGGTATAGCAGCGCGCCACATCGCTCAGTTGAGCATACTCCCGCGACAGCGCGCGGAATTTATCCTGATCGGCAATCGTCGCGGCATCGCCGAGCAGCGCCTGCACTTCTTCATGGCGCTCGTACAACGCTTCCAGTTTGGCAACAATAGAAGACTTCATAGGCGTGAATTCACCCTGTCCTGAAAATAAGAGAAAGGTGCGCTATTCCAGCCCGAGGCTGTTGCGCAGAATATGCAGACGTTCGTCGTCCCCGTCACGGGCGGCCTGCTGAAGAGATTTGGTTGGCGCGTGGATCAGGCGGTTAGTGAGCTTGCGCGCCAGATCCTGCATAATTTCCTGGGCATCACCGCCCTGCTCCAGCGCGGCCAGCGCTTTCGCCGTCAGCTCCTCACGGACCTGCTCAGACTGAGAACGGTATTCGCGAATGGTCTCGCTGGCGCTCTGCGCGCGCAGCCAGGCCATAAATTCGCTGGTTTCCTGCTCGACGATCGATTCCGCCTGCACCGCGGCAGCCTTACGCTGCGCCAGGTTATGCTGAATGATGTTTTGCAAATCGTCGACGCTGTAGAGGTAGGCGTTAGCCAGTTTGCCGACCTCTGGTTCAACGTCGCGCGGGACGGCGATATCCACCAGCAGCATCGGCTGGTTACGCCGCGCCTTAAGCGCACGCTCCACCATGCCTTTGCCGATGATCGGCAGCGGGCTGGCGGTGGAGCTGATAATGATGTCGGCCTCTTTCAGCCGTTCGTCGATATCGCTGAGGGCTATCACCTCGGCGCCCACTTCCTCCGCCAGCGCCTGGGCGCGTTCACGGGTGCGGTTGGCGATCACCATTTTGCGCACGTGATGTTCGCGAAGATGGCGCGCTACCAGCTCAATGGTTTCACCGGCGCCGACCAGTAACACGGTGACGCTGGAGAGCGATTCAAAGATTTGCCGCGCCAGGGTACAGGCGGCGAAAGCCACAGAGACCGCGCTGGCGCCGATATCGGTTTCGGTACGCACGCGCTTAGCCACTGAAAAGGATTTCTGGAACATCCGCTCCAGCTCGCTGACGTTAAGATGGCCGCGGCTGGAGTCGGCGAAGGCTTTTTTCACCTGGCCGAGGATCTGCGGCTCGCCCAGCACCAGCGAATCGAGGCCGCTGGCGACGCGCATCAGATGGCTGACGGCGTCATTATCCTGATGCCAGTAAAGGCTTTTTCGCAGGTCTTCTTCGTTGAGGCCGTGGTAGTTGCACAGCCAGCGGATCAGCGCTTCCTGCAGGTTATCCTGCTCTTCGACGCTGAGATAGAGTTCCGTGCGGTTGCAGGTCGACAGCACCACCCCACCCTGCACCATCGGCTGAGCCAGCAAGCTCTCCAGCGCCTTATCGAGCGTTTCCGGCGAAAACGTGACGCGTTCTCGCAGGGCGACCGGAGCTGTTTTGTGATTGATGCCAAGAGCTAAAAGGGTCATTGTGAGGGAGTAGTACCAGCGTTGCTAAGGTTAGTCTGAGTGCATCATACAGGATGCGCGTAATCAATAAAAGAGAGGCTCCCCTTTTGGAGTAATAGTTAAAGCAAGACCGCCATTAAGGTTAATTTTTTGATTTCAGACAACTTGAACGTAGACGCTATCGCCCGGCGACGCTAGCATTAAGGGTTATAAATGTAACCTGCTACACAAATCGGCCCGCTGTTCCCTGTCGCCGTTTTTCCCTGTAGACATCAAGGATTTGTCATCATTATGAATCGACTGTTCCGCCTGCTGCCGCTGGCCAGCCTCGTCCTCACCGCCTGTTCTCTTCATACGCCGCAAGGGCCTGGCAAAAGCCCGGATTCGCCGCAGTGGCGTCAGCACCAGCAGGCTGTCCGCAGCCTCAATCAGTTCCAGACCCGCGGGGCGTTTGCCTATCTTTCCGATGAGCAAAAAGTCTATGCCCGCTTCTTCTGGCAGCAAACCGGCCAGGACCGCTATCGCCTGCTGCTGACCAACCCGCTGGGCAGCACCGAGCTGTCGCTGACCGCGCAGCCGGGCAGCGTGCAGCTGATCGATAACAAAGGCCAGACCTATACCGCCACTGATGCCGAAGAGATGATTGGCCGTCTGACCGGGATGCCGATCCCGTTGAACAGCCTGCGCCAGTGGATCATCGGCCTGCCGGGCGACGCCACCGACTATTCGCTGGACGATCGGTACCGTCTGCGTGAACTGAACTATACGCAAAACGGCAAAACCTGGCACGTGACCTACGGCGGCTATACCAGCGATACCCAGCCAGCCCTACCGTCCAATGTCGAGCTGAACAATGGCGCTCAGCGCATCAAGCTGAAGATGGATAACTGGATCGTGAAATGATGACCCGCTGGCCCTCTCCTGCAAAACTGAATCTGTTTTTATATATCACCGGCCAGCGGGCCGATGGTTACCATACCCTGCAAACGCTGTTTCAGTTTCTCGATTACGGCGATACGTTGACCATCGAACCGCGTAGTGACGGCCAACTGCGCCTGCTGACGCCGGTGGCCGGCGTGCCGGACGAGGAGAATCTGATCGTTCGCGCCGCGCGTCTGCTGATGCATGCCGCCAGCGAAAGCGATCGCCTGCCGGCGGGCAGCGGCGCCGATATCAGTATCGATAAGCGCCTGCCGATGGGCGGCGGCCTGGGCGGTGGCTCCTCCAATGCCGCCACCGTGCTGGTGGCGCTCAACCATCTGTGGGGCTGCGGTCTCTCGGAAGATGAGCTGGCGACTCTTGGCCTTCAGCTGGGGGCCGATGTGCCGGTTTTCGTACGCGGCCATGCCGCCTTCGCCGAGGGGGTGGGTGAAATACTGACGCCGGTAGAACCCGAGGAAAAATGGTACCTGGTGGCCCACCCGGGGGTCAGTATTCCGACGCCGATCATTTTTCGCGATCCGGAGCTACCACGAAATACCCCGCGCCGGTCAATTAATACGTTATTAAATTGTGAATTCAGCAACGATTGCGAGCTTATCGCAAGAAAACGTTTTCGCGAGGTTGATGCCGCGCTTTCCTGGCTGTTAGAATATGCGCCGTCACGCCTGACCGGCACAGGGGCCTGTGTGTTTGCTGAATTTAACACCGAATCCGCTGCCCGTCAGGTGCTGGACACTGCCCCGGCATGGCTAAATGGCTTTGTGGCGCGCGGAGTTAACCTTTCGCCGCTCAAGCAGGCCCTGCTCTGAATCCTGCGCCGTGATGGCACATTGATAATGAGTCAGCCGGGGAAATTGAGTTACGGTGACAACGTCACCCTGTTCCAGACGTTGCATCGTGCTCTTTAAATACACCGACTGGATCGAATGGCGCCATCCCGCACATTATTGGCCCATTCATCCACCACTGGACGCATGCCTGAGGTTCTTCTCGTGCCTGATATGAAGCTTTTTGCTGGTAACGCCACCCCGGAACTAGCACAACGTATTGCCAACCGCCTGTACACTTCTCTTGGCGACGCCGCTGTAGGTCGTTTTAGCGACGGCGAAGTCAGCGTACAAATCAATGAAAACGTACGCGGTGGTGATATTTTCATCATCCAGTCCACTTGTGCTCCCACCAATGACAACCTGATGGAACTGGTTGTTATGGTTGATGCTCTGCGTCGTGCTTCGGCAGGTCGTATCACCGCCGTTATCCCTTACTTCGGTTATGCTCGTCAGGACCGTCGTGTTCGTTCTGCTCGTGTGCCAATCACCGCAAAAGTGGTGGCGGATTTTCTGTCCAGCGTCGGCGTTGACCGCGTGCTGACCGTTGACCTGCACGCAGAACAGATCCAGGGCTTCTTCGATGTGCCAGTCGATAACGTGTTCGGCAGCCCAATCCTGCTGGAAGATATGCTGCAGCTGAACCTGGACAACCCGATTGTGGTTTCTCCGGACATCGGCGGCGTCGTGCGTGCCCGCGCTATCGCTAAACTGCTGAATGATACCGATATGGCTATCATCGACAAGCGCCGTCCGCGCGCCAACGTCTCCCAGGTGATGCACATCATCGGCGACGTTGCCGGTCGTGACTGCGTGATGGTCGACGATATGATCGACACCGGCGGCACCCTGTGTAAAGCGGCAGAAGCGCTGAAAGAGCGTGGCGCGAAACGCGTATTCGCTTACGCGACGCACCCAATCTTCTCCGGCAACGCTATCCAGAACATCAAAAACTCTGTCATTGATGAATTTGTCGTCTGCGATACCATTCCGCTGGCACCAGAAATTAAAGCGCTGGATAAAGTGCGTACTCTGACGCTCTCCGGTATGCTGGCTGAAGCTATTCGCCGTATCAGCAATGAAGAATCTATCTCTGCTATGTTCGAACATTAATCGAGCCCAGCACAAAAACCCGCTGCGGCGGGTTTTTTTGTCTCCGCACCTTATTTGTATGATCAATGCCTCCTTCACCTGCCATTTAGTTGACAGATGATGCGCTCATGGATGAAACATTATTGTGAACAGATTATTTTCCTCACATGTGATGCCTTTCCGCGCCCTCATCGACGCTTGTTGGAAAGAAAAGTACACCACCGCCCGCTTCACGCGTGACCTGATCGCCGGGATCACCGTCGGGATCATTGCGATTCCGCTGGCGATGGCGCTGGCGATTGGCAGCGGCGTGCCGCCGCAGTACGGCCTCTATACCTCAGCGGTGGCAGGGATTGTGATCGCCTTGACCGGCGGGTCACGCTTTAGCGTTTCCGGGCCGACCGCCGCCTTTGTGGTGATCCTCTATCCGGTTTCCCAGCAGTTTGGTCTGGCGGGACTGCTGGTGGCGACGCTGATGTCGGGGATCTTTTTAATCCTCTTCGGCCTGGCGCGCTTTGGCCGCCTGATCGAATACATCCCGCTGTCAGTCACCCTCGGCTTCACCTCGGGGATCGGTATCACCATCGGCACCATGCAGATTAAAGATTTCCTCGGCCTGCAGATGCCCCATGTGCCGGAGCATTATCTGCAGAAAGTGGCGGCGCTGGCGATGGCCCTACCGACCATTAACGTTGGCGATGCCGCCATCGGCGTCGTTACTCTTGGCATTCTGATCCTCTGGCCGCGGCTGGGTATCCGCCTGCCGGGCCACCTCCCGGCGCTGCTGGGCGGCTGTGCGGTCATGCTGGTGGTCAACTTGCTCGGCGGCGATGTCGCGACGATCGGCTCGCAGTTCCATTATCAGCTGGCGGACGGCACTCAGGGCAATGGCATTCCGCAGCTGCTGCCGCAGCTGGTATTGCCCTGGGATATGCCGGGCTCAAACTTTACCCTGAGCTGGGCCTCGCTGCAGGCTCTGCTGCCTGCCGCCTTCTCAATGGCGATGCTCGGCGCCATTGAATCTCTGCTGTGCGCGGTGGTGCTTGATGGCATGACCGGCACCAAGCACAAAGCCAATAGCGAGCTGATTGGCCAGGGGCTGGGCAACATTGTCGCGCCGTTCTTCGGCGGGATCACTGCCACCGCGGCGATTGCCCGCTCGGCGGCGAACGTCCGCGCCGGCGCCACATCGCCGGTTGCCGCCGTGATCCACGCCCTGCTGGTGATCCTGGCGCTGCTGATCCTCGCCCCACTGCTCTCCTGGCTGCCACTGTCGGCGATGGCCGCCCTGCTGCTGATGGTGGCATGGAATATGAGCGAGGCGCATAAAGTCATCAATCTGCTGCGCCACGCGCCGAAGGACGACATCGTGGTGATGCTGATGTGCATGTCGCTGACGGTGCTGTTTGACATGGTGATCGCTATCAGCGTCGGGATCGTGCTGGCTTCGCTGTTGTTTATGCGCCGTATCGCACGCATGACTCATCTGGCGCCGGTCAACGTCGAGGTGCCAGACGATGTGCTGGTGCTGCGGGTAATTGGGCCGCTGTTCTTTGCCGCCGCCGAAGGCTTGTTCAACGATCTGGAGACCCGGATCGCCGGCAAGCGCATCGTGGTGCTGAAATGGGACGCGGTGCCGGTTCTCGACGCCGGTGGCCTGGATGCCTTCCAGCGCTTTGTGAACAAGCTGCCGGAAGGCTGTGAATTGCGCGTATCTAACCTCGAGTTTCAGCCGCTACGCACGCTAGCGCGCGCCGGCGTCAAGCCGCTGCCCGGACGCCTGAGCTTCTACCCCGATCGTCAGGCCGCGCTGGCTGACCTGTGATCACCCGGCGGCAGGTCCCTGCGCCTGCCGCATCAAGGATCCGGTCGCCTGCTGCAGCCAGCTCAGCACCGCCGGCGTCATCCAGGTGCCCTTCATCAAATGCGGCTCCTGCTCCATTGCCCGACGAAACTTCTGCAACGTCTGCGGCCGGGTACCGGCGTAGGACTGAAACAGTTCAAGCCACGCCCGGGCCAGCGCCTGACCCGACGCCGAGTCCGGCGCTACGCCCTCCCGGCACGCCTGATGCAGCTTCGCCACCAGCGCAGGCCACTCCTGTAGCCGGTCAAAATAGTGCTGGCGGGTGAACGCCATCTCTTCTTCGTCAAGGTACCGCGCCCAGATGGCCAGTTTGCTTTCGGCAAAGGCCTCGGTGATATAGGCGATGATTGCCGGCGTGACGCCGGTCTGTTCAACCATCTGCGGCTCGGCGGCATGCATCTCGTTCAGGCGGGTCAGAAACTCCGGACGCCCGGCCGTATCCTGCTCCAGGCGCTCCATCCAGCGCGTCGCCAGACGCATCGCCTGCGGACTGTCCGTCGGGCAGCCGCTCGCCATCAGCGTCTGCACCTCCTCCGTTAGCTCGCGCCACGCCTGCGCCCGCTGTTCATCCTGTGCCGCAAACGGCAGCGCGGCTAACTCCTGTTGACTAAACCAACGATCGTACATTTTCATTAACTCCAGCGTCTGTAGCCAGGACTCCAGATCGGGTTCATTGCCGCTCGCCAGCGCCTCGCGCAGCACCAATAGTCGGTCGCGCAGCCTGCCAACATCGCGCAGCTGGGCGTTGAGCGTATCTATCTGCTGCGTCAGCAGCTCGGGCAGCGACAGCGTTTGCCGATCGAGATAGTCCTTGATTGTGGCGAGCGTTAGCCCGGCCTGCGCCAGCGCCTTTATCATATGCAGGCGCTGAACCGCGGACAGGTTATAGAGCCGATAGCCCGCCTCGCTTCTGGCCGAAGGCGTTAACAGCCCGGTCTGTTCATAATGATGCAGCGTACGTACCGTCAGTCCGGCACGCTTCGCCAGCTCTCCCACCTGAATTAACATGACTGCTCCTCTCTGTGGCCAGGTCCGCTACTCTGCAGCCTGACGTAACGTCAGGGTCAAGCAAAAACCGCGCTTGCTATTCATTTTTGCTGGCAACCATAGCAGCACGAAGACCAGGACGGAATGGGGGCGTAATATGGCGGGAAAAAGAGGAAGAGATAAAGTGAGACACAGAAAAGCGCATCGGCCTTTAGCGGCCGATGCGGGAAATCATGCTACGGTTAGCTGTGACGATGCTGGTTACGACGGCAGCGTTTATCGTAGTGGCGCACCCACCAGTAGCGGTCGCTGACCTGCTCGTGGCCGCCAATACGGGCACCGGCCAGCCAGAGCACTGCGCCAACGAAGATGCTTAGGATTGCGCCATGCGCAAAGAATTGTGGCAGGTTAAGCTGCGGAAGCTGGTTCAGAATGGAGTAACCTACCCCCACAACCATCACCACCAACCCTAACCCCATGAGTACGTTACCGAGTAACGAAGCGTTTTTGCGTTTCATGTGTCACCTCCGGACTTTGGGTTGCCAGGGAATGTCCCCAAATCTTATAGGTGTAGTATAGACAAGGTCTCTTCTGCGGAGTGCGTCCACGATCACATTAGTGAACAGCGAATAGACAAAAATTTACAAATAAGTCTATGAACCATATCAAATTCTAATGATTTAGTGAGTAAATCATCAATGCGGGTATTGTCTAATAGCCAGAATTTTGTCAAGCGCGCCCGCAGACAGTACACTACGCGGCAGAGAATGCCCCATGCAGGATAGAAAACGTGACCATTAAACTGATTGTCGGCCTGGCCAACCCCGGTGCGGAATATGCCGCCACCCGGCACAACGCTGGCGCCTGGTATGTGGATTTACTGGCGGATCGCCATCGTGCGCCGCTGCGCGAAGAGAGCAAATTCTTCGGCTACACCTCGCGCATCAACCTGGCGGGCGAGGACGTCCGCCTGCTGGTCCCCACTACCTTTATGAACCTCAGCGGTAAAGCCGTGGCCGCGATGGCGACCTTTTATCGCATCAACCCGGATGAAATTCTGGTCGCCCATGACGAGCTGGATTTACCGCCGGGCGTGGCGAAATTTAAGCTTGGCGGTGGCCATGGCGGCCACAATGGCCTGAAGGATATCATCAGTAAGCTCGGCAATAACCCGAACTTTCACCGTTTACGCGTCGGAATCGGCCATCCGGGCGACAAAAACAAGGTTGTCGGCTTTGTGCTTGGCAAACCACCGGCCAGCGAGCAGAAACTGATCGATGACGCTGTCGACGAAGCGGCGCGCTGTACCGAAATCTGGTTAAAGGACGGGCTGACCAAAGCGACCAACCGTTTGCACGCCTTTAAGGCGCAATAAGCCGTTGTCGTGCGGCATTTTTGCCGCGCACCGTGTATAATAGGCAAAGCTATTCAATTTTCTGCAATCTGTTCCTTGTAACAGATTGATTATCCAAAGATTAAGGTGATTTAAATCATGGGATTCAAATGCGGTATCGTCGGTTTGCCCAACGTCGGCAAATCCACCCTGTTCAATGCGCTCACCAAAGCGGGTATTGAAGCGGCCAACTTCCCCTTCTGTACCATTGAGCCGAACACCGGTGTCGTACCGATGCCCGATCCGCGTCTGGACAAGCTGGCTGAAATCGTCAAACCGCAGCGCATCCTGCCGACCACCATGGAGTTCGTGGATATCGCGGGCCTGGTGAAAGGCGCGTCCAAAGGTGAAGGTCTTGGCAACCAGTTTCTGACCAACATCCGTGAAACCGAAGCCATCGGCCATGTGGTTCGCTGCTTTGAAAACGATAATATTATTCACGTCGCGGGGAAAGTGAACCCGGCGGAAGATATCGATGTTATCAATACCGAACTGGCGCTGTCTGACCTTGATACCTGCGAACGCGCGATTCACCGCGTCTCCAAAAAAGCCAAAGGCGGCGATAAAGACGCGAAGGTTGAGCTGGCCGCGCTGGAAAAATGCCTGCCGCAGCTGGAAAACGCCGGTATGCTGCGTGCGCTGGATCTGACCAAAGAAGAGAAAGAGGCCATCCGCTATCTGAGCTTCCTGACCCTGAAGCCGACCATGTACATCGCGAACGTCAATGAAGACGGTTTCGAGAACAACCCGTACCTCGATCAGGTTCGCGCCATCGCCGAGCAGGAAGGGTCTGTGGTGGTGCCGGTGTGCGCCGCCGTTGAAGCGGACATCGCCGAGCTGGACGATGAAGAGCGTGACGAGTTCATGGCTGAGCTGGGCCTCGAAGAGCCGGGCCTGAACCGCGTGATCCGCGCCGGTTACGCTCTGCTGAACCTGCAGACCTACTTCACCGCGGGCGTGAAAGAAGTTCGCGCATGGACCATCCCGGTGGGAGCGACCGCGCCGCAGGCAGCCGGTAAGATCCACACCGACTTCGAAAAAGGCTTTATCCGCGCGCAGACCATCGCTTATGAAGACTTCATTGCCTACAAAGGCGAACAGGGCGCGAAAGAAGCCGGTAAAATGCGTGCTGAAGGTAAAGACTACATCGTGAAAGATGGCGATGTGATGAACTTCCTGTTCAACGTCTAATCCCACTGGCTGGCGTTTTCGCCGCCACCGCGCAAAAAAATCCACGCAGCGGCGTGGATTTTTTTTACCCAGGCGACACGCTACTCCACAATATGGGTATCTTCTGCCGCCTCGTAGCCATCAACGATCTGCACAATTTTCTTTAACTCAGCCTCAATAAAAGCCGGGGTAGCGCTTTCCCCTGAGGCCGGGTGATGAAGCTCCACCGAGATACCGCTGGCGGCATTGGTCAGCGACAGGCTGATCTCCTGCTGGCCCCGCGAGGACGAAGAACGCCCGATATGCTGCATGATAGCCGCCGCCGCCGCGCGCGTATCAACGTCTGCGAGATGCCCCCATCTCATTTCAACATGCCCCTGCTGCCCTGCCTTTATCACCTGCAGCGTATAGCCGCTTCTTGCCGTTGCCATGCCTTTTCCTCCGATTTAGTTGCCCGGGCGTCACATTATCAGCCCGGTTTTATCAGCCAGGTTCGCGCGCCTGCGCCTTGCCGTTAATGACTCTTTTCCACATAGGTCTGCATGTTTTCTTTGGTCACTAACTCAAACGGGATCCAGACATGAGACTCGACCTTTTCTCCTTTAATCAGCTTCAGCGCTACCGCTAAGGCCGTTTTGCCCTGACCGACGGCGTCCTGGAAAATCGTCACCTGAATCTTATCGCTGGCCAGGGCTTTCAGCCCGTCCGGGGTGGCGTCGATCCCGCCGATCAGCAGCTTCTTCTGGCTTTTCTCCAGCGCCATCGCCGCGCCAATCGCCATCTCATCGTTGTTCGCCGCCACAATATCAATCGCTTCTCCGTTGCCCGTCCAGTTCTGCATCAGATCCATTCCCTCGCTGCGGGAATAGTTGGCCGGCTGTTTCTGCACCACTTTCATTGCCGGATACTTGGCCACCACCTGCTCCACATCTTTGGTGCGCTGCAGCGCGCCGGCGTCGGTGAGATTGCCGATCATGATGGCGACGTTGCCTTTGTAGTTTGCCAGCTTCGCCAGCGCCTCCATCTGCAATGTGCCAGACTCCCGCTCGTCCGAACCGACAAACACCACGCCGGGCGGTAACGTTTTATCCCCCGGCGTCCGGTTCACATACACCAGCGGCATTTTGGCCTGCTGCGCCATCTTCGTCAGCTGCGGGGTGCTGGCGGAGTCCACCGGGTCAACGATGATCGCGTCCACGCCGGAGGCGATGAAGCTCTGCACCTGATCGGCCTGGCGTCCGGTGTCGCCGCGGGCGTCTTCAAACTGTACGTCGACGTGGCGGGCTTGAGCTTCTTTCTCAATGGACTGGCGGATAATAGTGAGAAAGTTTTGATCGAAGTAGGCCATTGAGACGCCGATCTTCTCCGCTAATGCCGAAGCGGAACTGGCCAGAAGGCCTACTAACAGGATGATTTTACAGTGCTTCATAGTATGCCCTCAGAGATCGAAATAAAATTTTCAATACAACTACAAACGGTATATTTAAATCATTTTCAGACTACGAAGGGCGTTCGGTTCTTGCAATATTGATGTAAAGAAAATGTTGCCATGCGCACACTTTATTTCACCGCCTCACTCACCGAGGGCTCACCGGTTGTGGGGAGCGCAGCGGTCGGCGACGCCGGCTGTTTTCGCTTCAGCAGGGCATACTCCACTATCAGCTGTTGCAGATGCAGCTCCGCGAGGCTTCCCCGCGCGGCTGACCAGGGTTGATCAACGGGAAGCGCGGCCAGCTGGCGCAACTGCTCCTCCAGCGGAACAGCGCGGTTAAACGACTGTGTGATGGCAAATACTGCGGTTTTCAGTTCGCTCACCGTCAGGTACTTCCCCTTCTGCTCGTCGAGGGCATTGAGCTGGTCGGCGAGCCGCTGCAGCTGCTGCATGCCCTCCGACCAGCCGGTAAGATTTTCCGCGGGCAATGCGCCAGCACTCAGCTGCTGCCGCCACTGCTGCGCCAGCGGTTGCGCCTGATCCGGCCAGCGGATCAGGGCCTGGTGGACCAGCTGGTCGCCGTAGCTGACCGCCCAGTCCGGCGCCAGGCGGGCAAGCTCGCCAAGCTGGCGCTGCGTCTGTGGCAGATCAACCGGCCCCGGGGGCGTTGTCGCCGGCAGGCCCGGTATCGGTCCGGCATTTTGGGTGACCGAAATGGGCGGCAAGTCGGACTGACGCAGCACCAGCCATCCGCCGACGGCGATACCCGTTACCGCCAGCATGGTAACCATCCCGGCGATAAACGGCTTCCAGCGCGGCACGGGTGCCGGAGTAGACGCCGCCACCGGCGCGGGCCGCTTTGCAGGTGAAGGCGGAGCCAGCGGCTCAGCCTTTGGTCTACGTTTTAGGTCTGGCACTGGCTCAACCTTCGCCGCATCCTCTTTGCTGACCAGAGTGCCGGGAAGTTCCGCGTCAGACACCGCCACCGGCGGCGCGGTGGGAAGCGCTGGCGCAGGGTCGAGGCTCTCGAAGCGAGTTGCCGTGCTGTGCAGTAGCGCCCGCAGGTCGCTCAGCTGGTTTTCAGGAGCGATCTCAAGGCGCTGGAGCACTGCGTCGAAGCTTTGCAGCGAACGTTCAGCCTGCTCAAGCGACTCAACATCCTCTGGGGTAAGATTCAGGGTACGGATCACCTGCCGCAGCCGCTTGCTCAGGGTGCGGAAGATCTCTGTCCGGGCCGGGAGCGCCTGTGGCCACAGGTTTTTCCCCTGACGAACCAGCAGCGACTCCATCAGCGTCAGCCCCTCATTGATCCCTGCCACCCCGCCCAGCCGGGCGCGGGCCAGGGTATACCAGGCGACAGTCTGCAGGTCCGCGCCGTGATGCTCCAACAGCCCGCGGGCAAGCTGCTCGGCATACGGCCAGTTAATATCCGGCCGCGCCGGGTGGCTGAGCTTGTTCATTTCCGCACGCAGGGCCATAAAATCAGCCAGCGTGCGCGGGTCGCCACCGGCTTTATAGTGACGGTCGTGGTGTGTTGTCATCATGATGTCTTTCAGCGAGAGATTAGAGGGCGGAGCGGGCGTCAAGGTACTGCTGACGTTTGAGGTGGCGGATCAACACCCTGCCCTCGGGCATAAACTCCGTGCCGTAACGCACCAGGCCAATATCCTTCAGCTCCGCATCAATGGCATAGCGCAGGTCGCCGGGCGCATGCTGATCGAGCATCACCACCGCGATCCGCTGCAGGCGCGGTTCGTATTTCAGCAACACCGCCGACAACGTGCTCATCAGCTGGTGCGCCGACGCTGGCATCCCCTGGAGGACAGCGGTCATATCCGGCAGGCCGTAGTCCGGCAGATGCGCCAGCGTTCCGGCCCGACAGTTGAGGATGCGCTGCATGTTATCGAGCACCGACAGGATGACCTGATCCGTTTCGCTGACAGTATTCAGGTCAAGCCCGCCGGCGAAATTGCCGTACAGGATGTCATACAGGGAGGGACGAGGCATTTTCACTTCTCCTTAAACGGGTGCAGCGTCAGTTGATTTTGGCTGGCTTCGATAATGCGCGGCCTCGCCGGATCAAGTTCGTCCCGGGTGAGTACCAGCCGCCAGCTGTTTTGCGTCACGTCTGGATCGATAAACATGGCCGCCACCGCCACAAACTGCGCGCTGGTTTCCATGGGCATATCGACGGTCACCGATTCGCCCGGACGCAGGCGAACATCTTTTTCCGCCACCCGGTCCGCATGCAGCGCCTGGCCATCGCCGGCAAACAGCGACGGGTAGTCAGTATTGTCGAACGCTTGCCGGTCCTTCAGCTGATAAATACGCACCACCGTCGCCAGGGAGGCGCCTTTGGCGTTGTTATTCACGCCTTCCCGGGCGCGAAGATCCAGATGCAGGGTTTTCACCTGGGGGTAAAAAATGGACTGGGTCACGGAAACGGCGCCGTCTTTCACGGTCTGCGTCAGGCCGCAGCCGGTTAAGACGGTAACCATGAGGAATGCCAGCAACCTGGCGGAGGGTTTAACTGCGGTAATCGCCATCTTCATCGCTCTCCCTGCGGTGGATATTTTCCCGGACGCGCTGATAGCGCCCCAGATAAATCGTGACTCTGTCGTCAGCCTGCTTCTGCGCATCCAGCGGACGCAGCACAGCGGTACGGCCGAGCTGGACGGCATGCTCCTGCTGGCAGCAAAGTTGCGCATCCGGCAGTAAATGGCGGGCGACGCAAAGCTGCAGCCGCACGTCAAGATGAGATCCGAGCCAGACGTGCAGAAGCGCCATCAGGTCGCTGAACAGTTCGCCGCCGGGCAGCCAGCCGCGAACCTCATGAGGCTTTTCCGTGGCCAGCTGCAGCAATACCTGACCGTTCACATCCGTGGCGTGGGTTCCCATCACTGGCCTATGTTGCAGGCTAACCGGCTGACGGACGCTCATCGTTAACGGCTGCGACAAGGGGATCCGGCAGGGATCGTGGTGGTACACCGTCGCCCGGGTCCCCGGGGCCAGGAGCGCCACCAGCGCCTCCATGCCTTCCCCGGATCTCCCCGGCAGCATCATCACCGGCAGCAGCGCCAGAAATCGCGACAGCGGCGCTGCGGCAACGGCGGCACATCCCGGTATGCCCAGCCCCGCCAGGCCCAGCAGATACTGCGAGATGTTATCCGTGCCGCCCGCCCTAAAGGTTGCCGGGTAGGAATATTTGCGCCAGATACGGTAATACTGGGCGATCAGCCGATGGTTAAAGATATCGAGGAAATCCTCGGTGGCCTCGACGCCTTCCCGCCGTTGCGCAATGTCATCGCTATAGTGGGTCGGCAGCGGGGATTCCACGCCGTAGAGTCCCATAAAAGTCACGCGAACCGCCGGCGGACGGGGCGGTTCAGGATCGTCCATTCCACGGATTTCGCCAGCCGGAAAGCCCATCCCCGGATGCGGGCGAAAGCGTATGGGTTCATCACCTAATAGCCAGCCGCTGCCGATGATCGGCGCCTTCGGATGGTTCTTCTCCAGCAACTGGCAGAAGCGGTAAAAATTCATGTACGGCAACTGAGGCCGGAGCTGCGCCATCAGCCGGGAAGGCGCAGACTGTGATTCTCTTTCCACCGGATACATTTCCCTTCAGGTTGAACAATGAGCGTCAGCTGGTTGAACTGATTCATATCGGCATACAGTGCGAAAAAGCGGTTGAGCATATCGCCAAACAGGTGGACATCGCCCGCACCGGTAAATCCGCTACCGTCGAGCGTCACTTCGATATCCAGCCCGCGCAGCAGGAAACCCTGCTCGAAACGCTGAATTCGGTGATGGCTGACCGCCAGAATGGCGTCCAGACGGCGATTATTGAGCTCATCCTCCCGCCAGTTGTAGAGCGACAGCGTGCCGCGCAGCACCTCGGCGCTGCTCATCATGTTGAGAAAACGGGTGCCCAGATGGCTCATGACCCGCCAGTGGTAGCGGTCTTCCGCCGGGGGATAGGCCGGCAGCGTGGGCTTACAGAGATTGCGGACGGTAAGCGGCGTGGCTGATATCGACTCACAGCGATCCAGCAGCGTGCTCTGTAGCGCCCGGCGCGGCAGCTGGCCGTTAGTGCCGGTGATGCGCAAGGAGACCGTTTCCCGCGCCAGCTCCCGGTCAGCCTCCCATTGCTGTCCGCCGAGGATAAGCCAGGTATCGTGCATGCCGGTTACGCCCCGTTTTACGCGGGTGTGGTAGTAGCGCTCCGGCGCATGGCGACGCATCATTCCCCCCTGGTGACGAAAGCGGGTGAAAGGCACATAGCGTGCCTCCCCGGTGCGCCCGGAGCCGGTCACGCTGTCAACAGAATAGATTTCGGTATGCCCGTCCTGCAGGCGCTTCGGACGCAGGAGGTATTCGCTCTCCAGCCCGCTGATGGTCAACGGATCGGCCTCAAGGGTAAACAGGTTAATCACCGGCACACAGTGCAGGCGTAGGCTGCTTGCGCTGACGGGTAAATCACTTTGCCAGACCTCGCTGAACACCACCTCAAGCGTGAAATGCGATATCCCCGCCGGCAGGGTGATGTTTTCCAGGCCATTTAGCTGCACGAACATAAATTTTTCGCGAAAGGTGAAATACTCGAGCAGCAGCTGATAGCCGCTGAAAGCGCTCTCCCCTTTCGGCCATAAACGATCCTCCTCGCTGAATCCCCCCGGGGAAAAATAGCCGTCGAGGCTTACCCGCTCTGTCTGACCCGGCAGACGCAGGTACAGCGCGGCCTGGCGTCGGGTCAGCCACAGATGGAGGGCGCTGCCGGTAACAGCGTCTTCCCCCAGGTACAGCGCCAGGTGGCGGAGATCGGTCTGCGACCAGTCAGCCAGCTCGCTACAGGCGAATCGTAGTCGCAGGGCCGAACGTCCGTCCGGCTCCGCCGTCATCACCGCCTCCTCTATCGCCAGCGGGTTAAGCGTCAGATCGCGGGTGGTTCGGTACCGGCACACGGTATTTTTCGGCCCCAGTGGGCGGGAGCTAATCTCAAACCCGGCGGGCACCGTTTCCGCTATCTTCATCGCCGGCAGCGTTGGGGTCAGCGCCACGATCGATAGCGATGGAATAGTGCGCAAATAGTGCGGCCACAGCATGCTGACCAGCCCCTCGGTCAGCTCCGGCAGATCATCATCAATTTTTTCGCGCAAGCGACCTACGGAAAAGGCAAAGCCTTCAAACAGGCGCTCTACATAAGGGTCCGGCGTACCGGCTTTATCGAGATCCAGCATCGCCGCCCGATCGGGGTGAGCCTGCGCGAACGCTTTTGCCGCCTCGCGCAGGTAGCGCATTTCAGCATCAAAATATCGCAGGGTTAAATCGTCCATTATGAATATTCCCTTATTCGTCTACAGGGAGACACGCAGCATGGCTGCGCGGTCAGATTAGTTGGCCGTCGGGCGGCCATGAGCGAAGGAGGCCTGGCGTTGCAGGTCAACGCCAATCAGTGAGGGAGAAGGTTCAGTATCCCTCTTCGCGGGGTATATCGTCGGTCAGCGGAACACGTTCAGCAGACGCGCGCACGCTGAATATCGTCTCCGGTAGCGTAAAGTTTCGCAGCGCCAGCAGCGCCAGCGGTCCTTCCCCCGCCTCGGTACGCAGCGTGTAGTTCAGCAACAGACCATCCGGCGCTTTCCAGCTCAGGCTCCAGCTGCTGCTCGTTCCGGGATAAGCGCTGACCACCGCCTTATCCAGCAGACGGATCCACCCCCAGGCGCCCGGGAAATCGCCATACTGGCGGGTGCCCGCCCGGGTACTGATCCAGCTCAGACTGGCGCCCGGCGCTTCGGTGTCAGCGGGCCAGCTGAACCGCCGCCAGACCGGCATCTGGTTCATATAGACAAGTTTCTGACTGTCGATTACCAGCTCCGTCTGCATCACGCCGTCCGCCGTGCCGGGGCGAAGCGCAAAATGCAATCCCGCTTCGCCGTTGGCGAACGCGACGTCGGAGAGATGGCTCAGGGTATTCATCGCCTGCAGAAAGGCCGGGTTAAACGTCAGCCCCTGAGCATTGATACTGTCCGCCATCCAGCGGCTCCCCTCTTTATGCAGCACGCCGTTCAACCGGGTCTGCAGAAAGCGGGCGATGCGCCCGGTCTCGCTGTTGAGGTATTTTGCCAGCAGCGGCAGAGAGACTTCACTGCTGGTATTTTTAAAGGGGTAGCGACCGCCAAAAGCGCTATTCCAGTCCTCCACCACTGCGCTGCGCCACTGGGCGTTGAGGCTTTCCGCCGCCGGGGTCAGCACCTGCTGCCAGGCCTGTTCCATCGGGCGAACAAACAGCGTCTGCCCAAATCCACTCCACTCCTGGCCCAGCCCCGCCGCCACCAGGCTGCCGTAGTCGCGCGTTTCGGTTAAATCCACGGCCTTGCCCTGGAATACCGTCTGCGCAAGCAACCGGGTCATCGCCTGCGGATCGGTGGCGTTGGTGACCTGCTGCAGGCGCAGACGCACCTGGGTGACGCGGGTCAGGAAGGTCTGCAGGCTAAGACGGCTGGTGGGTGTCCCGCCGTCGCGATTGTCCAGCAGCGCCAGTACGGGCCCGAAGGTGGCATCCAGAGGACCGCGCGCGCCGGACCGTTGATCGATGACGGGCGAGTTATCACGGTTGAACAGCTGCCTGGCCGATTTGACCAGCGAATCGGCGATGGCTTCCCCGGTCTGGCCGGTTCGCCCCTGCACGCTCAGGGTGTTCATCAGCGCCACCAGCGGCGACTGGCGCACATCGGCCATCAGGGTCAGCTGGTCGATAGCATCGGAGAGGGTCGCCGCGCGCTGCCAGCGCAGACTGTTGAGGAAATCCAGCCAGGCGCCGCTGAAATCAGCGAAATAACGCTCCGCCAGCCTGGCTCGCAGAGCTTCCGGCGACGTCGACTGCGCGGCAGTCTGCTTCGTATCGCTCAGCACCCAGTCCATTTCATCGCGGCGTTCCGCGACCACTTTCTCAATGGCCGGCTGCACGGCCTGCTCCCAGGCCTGACGGGTAAACATTCCCGGCACCACCTCATCAGTGCTGAACAGACGCGAAGCATCGGTGTCGGCAGTCATATCCGCCAGGCGCATATCGGCATACTGATTCGCCACCTGCGCGAGCATCTTCTGGTAAAGCGTGGACTCACTGTTGCGCTGGCCCAGTTGGCGAATTAACCGTGTGCGCACCTGGCTGACCAGACCGTCATCGACAGGCAGACGCCACTGCGGATGCGATGCCAGGCTGGCGGCATAAAATGCCAGCAGCGAAGGGCCGCTGCCCTGCCAGACGGCGTCGGCGATGCCTGAGCGCTGCGGCCAGTCCTGCATTAGCGTAGTGGCGAACCACGCGGCGTCCATTTTTTCCGGGCGGGTCAACATCAGATATTGTTTCAGTTGTCCGTAAGCGGTCTTCGTCATCTTCTCACGCAGTGGGCTGTCCGGCGGCAGCTGCACGAAGGCGGTGAGCTGCTCTTCCAGATGATGCGCCGCCGCATCGCGCAGCAGCGGTTGCGCCATCTCCCCGTAGCGCGGGAACAGCGCCGCCAGCAGGTCATCGTTCTGACTGAGGCCAGCGCGGAGGTACCACGGCGCTCCGTGCTGCGAGCGGTATTCCAGTTGAGAAAGCGTTTTCTGTAACGCGGAGAGCGCATACAGGCGTACGGCCAGCGGCTGTTTTCCCGCCGAGGCCTGCTGCACCTGCTGCTGTGCGATCGCCACCAGGTGGCGGTTGGAGATAAAAGAGACTGTCATTGAGGCGGCCCAGAGTAACATCAGGGCGGCGGCGGCCACGCTCATCCCACGCATCCAGTTGACTCCCTGTTTGCGCGGACGTAGACCGGCTGGCAACCACAGCACTGAGTCTGGTATCGTTTCCCAGCGGTTATCCCGTCCCCAGTGATGACGGACACTGCGACCAGCCTCTACTGACGCCTCACTAAATACCACCCCGGCCAGCGGCTGCGGGCGGTAAGGATTAAGCAATACCGATAACGGCTCCGTCACCGTTTCCGGTTTACGGGTCAACTGATCGGCCAGCGCGAGTAAAAAATTGTGCTGTGGTTGCCCGCATATCTGCTGGATGCCCTGCTCTATCAGTAACGACGCCAGGGCAGTGAACTGTTCGGCAACTATTTGCGGCGTACAACCTGCAGGTAACAGGCAGCCTACAGGCTGAGTGATACGTCCATTTTTTTCGTTGCCCCCCTCATACAGCGACCAGACGTATAGGGGTAGTTTCCAGCCAAGAGCTTCGAAGCGTAGCTTTAGAGAGTGAGACACACTGTCCATTTCATCTGGCGTGAGCCTGGGCTTCGTTCTGTTCATCGTTGTCAAAACGCCGTCAAAGCCCGATGTTACCCACACCATACCATCAGCCGGGCGATAACGCAGTTTACGCAGCGCTGTGAACCAGGCGTTATCTACCGCTGCCCCAGGGTCTCCACCCCACAGCAATAATGTACCCTGATCTTCCTGCCAGAGTTCCTGCGTGAGCTTTGGGGTCAGTTGTTCTACGTCTCTGACTGAGCCAATTATCAGCAGAATACGGACTTTGCGGGACCAGGCGCGTCCATACTGATAGCGTAGAGTCTGGCGAATTTCCCCCACCGTAATATGATGGGGAGGTGTCAGCGCCACGCGCCCTTCTTCGCCGGGTAAGACGCTGTCCTGCTGCGACTGCCGGCGATATAAACTCTCCTTCACACGGCGGGACATTGCAGGAAGGTAAAAAACAAATACCAACGCCAGACAGACCTGGACAAACGCCAGTACCTGCTCGCCCCGCGTATTGATATTCAGCATGCCGCCATAGCGGGTGATCCCCCACCATATTGCAGCCATCCCGGCCAACGTAAGCCCGGCCAGGCCAAACCGGCCCAGGCCATTACCCGGTATATTCATCTTCACTCCCTGGGGTGATGGTACTGATAAAATGTTCCTGTTCGCTGGAAAATAACGCCAGCAGGGGCTGTTTACGGAGGCTGACCAGATCGGCTGCCAGCGCGGTCAGGAGCCAGGGCGCTGCGGGTCCCGGAATACCGCACCATTTTTCCAGCAGCGCGATATCTTCAGCTTTCCATGGGGTATGCATTTTGCCGCCCTGCGTGATAAGCGCGGCGCTTCTTTCCGTCCATTTTTTTGCGTCCCCGATAACGGAGGGCGTCTGGCAGGCGACAGTCTGGGTTTCCAGAAACAGGGTGATATCGTCTTCAAAGTTCGTCATATCTAAGGGCATAGGACGTAACAGCCGTGATGAGTGCGGCAGATGGTATTTTTGCGCCACATCATCGCTGGTCAGCAGCAGCACGGCCAGCCCGTCGGAGTATGCTGTACCACCGTTGAGCTGGATGACCAGGAGTAAATTGACCGTCAGTACAGGCTGCTTCAGGCGCTCCTCCACTTCCGACAGTGAGAATGAGCCGGTAACGGTAATATCATCAGGCACGGCGCGGCCAGGAATGTGTTCTTTCCAGAGATTACTGAAACTGCTGGTCAGCTCAGGCGAGGGATTATCCGTGATCAGGGTGACATACAGCGGTAGCTCTTCCGGCAGGCACTGCACGCGCTCTTCTATACTGGTCAGCAGCGCATGCATCGCACTCAGCTGCACGGGCTCTTCTGCCGGAAGGTAATTAATCCGGCGGGTAAGTCCGTATTGCTGAGGCCGCTCACTCCCCCAATGCGCCGCAGAAATATGATCCGGCAACAGCACTGCACTGCCCAGAACGGCCAGCCAGCGCCCTGCCCAGTCTTCCCACCTCTGCTGTCCGTATTCCGCCTCTTTCAGCAAGAACTGATGCGCTTTCAGATCCCTGTCCCACAGATAGCAACGCAGGCAAAAAATCAGCAACCAGCATCCTGCAGGCATCAGGGATACCCACCAGATATTTATCACTGAGAGAATTTTTACGGTGCCGGAAGCATGGAGGGTAAAGAGCAGGACACCGATAATCGCCATCAGTACACCGGCAAACAGCCATCGGGTCAGTGAAGGAGCCGATGGCTGCTCCATGGTCAATGCTTTTGTTCGTACCCAGCCCATTTTTTATCCTATCGCGCATTCCGGCGCGCCGGAAATCACCTGGCAACCGCACTGACATTTGCAGCCATCGACCACGATGGCTTTACCATCGGAAGACCATTCCGGCGCTCCCTCAATAATGGCATTAGTGCCATGTCCCGGAATCGGGCAGCTGACTTTATCCCCCACCAGCGCTACGGGCTTTCCATTTACAATCATGGTGGAGGATGCGGAAATAACAGCACCGCCGTGCGTGGTTTTATCGCCGAGTAATACAAAACCTTTGGACATTGAATTTCCTTTTATATATCAGCGATACAGTAATTATTAATTAGAATACTCAATCGCATCTATTTCAACCTAAAGAGTGAGGCAATAACATTTAATAACAGATAAAAACCGGCGACTCCTGTCAAAGGAAGAATAATAAACATAAAATAATATCTGGAATATCTGCACACCTCTCTTTACTTAATACATACTTCTTCCCCCAGGTGATATCCCCTACATTAATAATTTTTCACTTCGAACGCCAATTGCCAGACGACCTTATACTCGCGAAAGTCGCCTTAATTTCTATTGCATGCTCTATACAATAAAAAATACACTAACAACAAAATAATCAGAATTATAAGGAAATAAAACAGACATTTTCTGATTAGGTGGCAACAGTGGGTATACCTCGCTAATATGACGATTATTGCTCCCTATCATTTTGCGTTCGCCATAACCTATGGGAAATCCAAAGCGTTCGCGCATCCATCGCTGCGTCATTACTGGCTCAAGACTAAAAGGCAGCGGATTAGGAAATAACCAAGCCGTTTTTTTCATCTTCTAACCACAAAGTCACTTCCTCAAGATTTTTTCTGGTTATTTATAAAAGATGAAAATATTCCTTCTCACCTCATATCCAGCCTGAAAATATCATCACTAACAGTAATCGTTGGTTTTATTTTGTAGGGAATTAAACCTTGTTCATAAATATCCTGATAAGGTTTACCTAATTGCTTCACAAGTGTTCGATATCAATATTCATTTGCCACCAAGTCGCTTTTTCTCCAGCGCAATATGAATCTCCTTTGCTCGCTCCAGTGGATAAAAAGTCACGGTTTCTGAAAATAAATCCTTGTTATAGGTAAATCCGACAGAACTATTTTGATGAGGCATAGGTAAGGTATATATCTCTTCCCCCCCTATAAGCAGTCATAACAATTTTTGCTTCAACGTAAACCATCGGAAATCCTAGATAAGCCCGCACCCACTGGTGAATCATAACTCGTTCCAGACCAAACGGCATAGGATTAGGAAACAGCCAGTCAGTTTTGGCTTCATCTTCAAACCTTAACATCTCTTCTTTCAGATTTTTAATGAGCACCACTTTTTTCCGTTGACAATCATCGTTGATGACGATGAAATAATTTCACTACTGTACATGATTTTACCATGCATTAGAAAAAAACCTTATATGTTGAACGCCACCGATTTTTTAAAATAAGATATAGCATCACACATTATTTATTAACGACACAACGAAATACATACTGCGGACCAACACCATATTTTTCATAGTCACCATCAACTTCTTCTGGGAGTGGTGAAGCAGATTGTCTAAACATAGTCAATGCGTACTGTCTGTCGCCGCCAACATTCCCACGCAACACTTTCTTGGTCCCTTGCTCTGGTCCCTGAGGATTCTTTACCGGAGAGTGGGAGTAATAATCTTCTGCATACCAGTCATTGGTCCATTCTGAACCACTCAGTCCCATATCATACAGGCCTAAGGGATTTGATGGGTATTTACCTACTGGATAAATGGGAAGCCCCATCCCATCAGTGTATTTATTCAGTTCATCCTGGCTGGGGACATTTTTTCCTGGTGAAAACTCACCATTGTTAGTAGCAAACGGAAGATACTGACCTCTGGATCTTGCTGCAAACTCCCATTGTGCCTCTGTCGGCAAATCAATTTTTTTACCGGATTTTTTACCTAACCACTGACAATAATCTTTTGCCTGTTGCCAGATAACACCTGCAGGATAATCCCCCTTTAGCAGAGAAGGATGACGTTTTGCCAGTATATCCACAGGTGGATTTTTTTATCTGTTACTTTCAAATAAACATTAAAATCATCGTTGGTGACTTTATATTTTGATATCGAAAAATCACTTAAAATAACCTTATGTAAAGTTTTATCATCCTGTTGTATGCTGAAAAGTAATTTTTCACCAACTAATGGACCAAAATCACCCATTAAAAACTCACCACCCTGAACAGGGACCATATTAGAGACCGATTTATCCACAAGTGCTTTAGCTGCTTTTTCACTCCCGGTGGTATTTCCCTGATCGCACCCGAGCAGTAAACTGGCGGCAACAGAAGCAACTACGATTAATTTTATCATCTTATCACCTCAGCCATTGCATCAGGCAGTCATTATCCCCGTCGGGTGCTGGTCATCAATCATGGCAAGATATTCTGACATCAGGAAATCCGGCGTAGATTAAATATCCTATCCGGTTCAGCCGAATATTCGTTGAGCATTCTGATTCGGTTAAAATAAGAGATAGCATCACACATTATTTATTAACGACACAACGAAAGACATACTGCGGGCCAACACCATATTTTTCATAGTCATCGTCTTTATCGATCTTCGGAACTGGCAATTTTGATTGCCTGAACATGGTTAAAGCGTACTGTCTGTCGCCGCCAATATATCCACGCAGGACTTTTTTAGTACCCTGCGCAGGTCCCTGGGGATCGTTTACCGGAGAATGAGAGTAATAATCTGACGCATACCAGTCATTGGTCCATTCTGAGCCACTAAGTCCCATGTCATACAGACCCAGGGGATTTGGGGGATATTTGCCTACTGGGTAAAATGGGAAACCAAAACCATCTGTATATTTATCTAATTCATCTTTACCCGGAACATTTTTTCCAGGTAAATACTCACCATTATTTGTTGGAAACTGAAAATATTGACCTCTGGATCTTGCTGCATATTCCCATTGCGCCTCTGTTGGTAAATCAATCTTGTTACCAGACTCCTTACCTAACCACTGACAATAGTCTTTTGCCTGTTGCCAGGTAACACCAACAGAATAATCTCCTTTTTGCAAGGATGGATAATTTTTTAAAAAAATATGGATGGGCGCTTTTTTTACCCCTGTTATTTGCAGATATTTATTATAATCATCGTTGGTAACTTTAAACTTTGATATCGAAAAATCACTTAATACAACTTTATGTAATACCTTATCATCCTGGTTTATGCTGAAAGGTAGTTTTTGACCGACTAATGGTCCAAAATCCCCCATTAAAAACTCGCCGCCCTGAACGGGAACCATGTTAGAGAGTGACTTAGCAACAAGCGCTTCAGACAGGGTTTCACGCTTGTCAGTACTCTTCTGGTCACACCCGAGCAGTAAACTGGCAGCAACAGAAGCAACTACGATTAATTTTCTCATCTTATCACCTAAGCCTTTGCATCAGGCAGTCATTGTCCCCGTCGGGTGCTGGTCGTCGATCATGGCAAGATATTCTGACATCAGGCTATCCGGGACAGGTTTAAACAGGCTGTCCAGCGGAATATTATATTCATTGAGCGTTCCGACTATAATATAGTATTACAGTCAAACGATATTATTTATTAATAACGCAACGAAATACAAAAAGAGGACTAACTCCAAACTTTTGATAATCATCACGCCCAGCAAATTTTGGCACAGGTTGTGACGATTGCCTGAATATAGTCAAGGCATACTGACGATCTCCGCCAACATACCCCCTTAAAACTTTTTCATTACCCTTAACTGGACCTTGAGGATCATAAACAGGGGAGTGGGAATAATAATCAGTTGAATACCAATCATTACTCCATTCGGCTCCACTTAGCCCCATATCGTATAAACCTAGCGGATTCGGAGGATATTTCCCAATTGGATAAATAGGAAAACCATAACCATCTGTGTATTCATCTAATTTCTTTTGTTCAGGTATATTAGAACCAAGCTCGAAATTTCCATTATTAGTCGCAAAAGGAAGATACTGCCCTCTTGACCTTGCCGCATATTCCCATTGTGCTTCTGTCGGTAAATCAATATTTTTATCGGACTCCTTACCTAGCCACTGACAATAATCTTTTGCCTGTTGCCAGGTCACACCAACAGAGTAATCACCTTTTTGCAAGGATGGGTACTCTTTTACCAGAATATTAATGGGAGGTTTTTTTATTCCTGTTATCTGCAGATATTTATTATAATCATCGTTGGTAACTTTAAACTTTGATATCGAAAAATCGCTTAATACAACCTTATGTAATACCTTATCATCCTGGTTTATGCTGAAAGGCAGTTTTTCACCGACTAATGGGCCAAAATCCCCCATTAAAAACTCGCCGCCCTGAACGGGAACCATGTTAGAGAGCGACTTAGCAACAAGCGCTTCAGACAAGGTTTCACGCTTGCCAGTACTTTTCTGGTCACACCCGAGCAGTAAACTGGCGGCAACAGAAGCAACTACGATTAATTTTCTCATCTTATCACCTAAGCCTTTGCATCAGGCAGTCATTGTCCCCGTCGGGTGCTGGTCGTCGATCATGGCAAGATATTCTGACATCAGGCTATCCGGGACAGGTTTTAATAGTCTCTCCGGTTTATTGGAACATTCATTCAACGTTGTTGCTCCGGTTAAAATGATATATGTCACCACCAAACGACATTATTTATTGATGACGCAACGGAAAACATACTGCGGACCAACACCATATTTTTCATAATCATCGTCTTTATTGATCTTTGGAACTGGCAAATCTGATTGTCTGAACACGGTTAAAGCGTATTGTCTGTCACCGCCAACATTCCCGCGCAGGACTTTTTCGGTCCCCTTTACGGGTCCCTGAGGATCGTTTACCGGAGAATGAGAGTAATAATCTGACGCATACCAGTCATTGGTCCATTCTGAGCCACTAAGTCCCATATCATACAGACCCAGGGGGTTTGGGGGATATTTCCCCACTGGATAAATAGGAATACCTGCTCCATCAGTATATTCACTCAGCTCATCCTGGCTGGGGATGTTTTTACCGGGCAGGAACTCACCATTATTCGTTGCAAACGGAATGTATTGCCCTCTGGATCTTGCTGCATATTCCCATTGCGCCTCTGTTGGTAAATCAAATTTTTTACCAGACTCCTTACCTAACCACTGACAATAGTCTTTTGCCTGTTGCCAGGTGATGCCAACAGAATAATCACCTTTTTGCAATGATGGGTAATCTTTTAGCAGAATATTAATGGGTGGTTTTTTTACTCCTGTTATCCGCAGATATTTATTATAATCATCATTGGTGACTTTGTATTTTGATATTGAAAAATCGCTTAATACAACCTTATGTAATACCTTGTCATCCTGGTTTATGCTGAAAGGCAGTTTTTCACCGACTAACGGTCCAAAATCGCCCATTAAAAACTCACCGCCCTGAACGGGAATCATGTTAGAGAGCGACTTACCCACAAGCTCTTTAGCCGCTTTTTCACTCCTGGCAGCATTTCCCTGATCGCACCCGACCAGTAAGCATACAGTAACTGAAATAGCTATAATGTTATTTTCCATTTCAATGCCTCAGTAATTTAATCAAGCAATCATTGTATTAGTTGGATGCTGCTCGTCAACCATGGCAAGATATTCTGACATCAGGATGTCTGGAATAGGTCTAAATGGTTCATCCGGGCCAACGGAAACCGGAAGGTTATTATGCAATAAGGTGAGCTTTTCGCCATAATTGGTATAGAAAAACAATTTTCGTTCTCCAATGCCTAAAAACTTAATCACATCTTTTTCATTCAGTTCTTTACTGCCTTTCTTCTCCCCTGGCGACAACGTCAAATGCTGCATGATATTGTTATAATCTGCCTGACTTTGTACCCACTTCAATGCCATAAACACCGCTTGTTTTCGTCTCTTTAAAGGACCGAGCTTCCAGCTGTTAACGGAAAAAAATCATTATTCTGATTTCGTGGATCAAGCCAGTCCGCCCAGTTCTGATCAATTAATGTGGCAATCACTGCCCCTTTTGTTTCCGGAGGGGTATATTTAAGCTGATCAGGATTAGACAAAATACTGTCCATCAAATTAACGCGTTTGTTTTCATCCTTAAGATCTGCTCTAATTTGTTGCAATATTACGACCATATTCTTAAGCATGGCCTCACCCACCTGTATCCCTTGCGCCGCCATAATAATAGGAATTGCACATAAAGATCGAAAGGCATCCCCTGCCATCATCTGCTCAAGCTTCTGATAATCCACATTCCTCTGCATATACATAAAGCTCTTCATAAAAGCCGCAAAGCTGCTGCCATCAACTTCAAAACCGACTTCCCCTTTGGCCCCCACTCCCCAACATAAAGCCGCTTTACAGTAAATACGAAAACGTCCCTGAATATAGGTGATATAAAAAACCCCACTTCCCCCAGCGCCTGCCTGCACCGTCATCCCCGCTTCCAGTTTGGCTATCGCGGCAAACTTCTTCTCTTTATTGACAATGGGTTTGTTATCTTTCTCGACACCTATAGCTACTGGCGTATCATCAGGATGCGGGTCAAACCACTCAATGGCACCACTGATATTACCTCCCGCCTGAGCACCAACAAAAACACCAATTTCACCTCCCCCCTGTGCTTCAGGTATCGTTGAGGTCTTTAAATTCACCTGCTGCTGTCCTGGCAACGGTGGAGCAGTCAGGGTTGCAGGACGGCCTTTAATGCCATAGCCCTTTCCCATTTCTCCACTCCAGTCTACTGTCACCCCTAATTCAATTGCAGCACTGGCACCAACGCTACCTGACAATACCAGTTTCATGGCAAAACGCAGCGCTCCCATATTACAGACACCATCCGGTGTCTGTGGCGTCACTTTTTTCGCCGGAAATAAAAGGCTGACACCTAACCTGTCCGGCAGGTACAGGGCCGTTTCGGCCTTCGCCTCCCCCATTGCAAAACTGGCATGACCTTCAATTTTGCCCTCCAGTTTTTTTTCTGACGGATTATATTCCGCTGATGCACCCGCTCCATGGCTGTAGCGCATCAGTTGGGCCAGTGCGCTAATGTCAATATACTGATGGATTAGGAAATAGCCAGTTGGTTTTACTTTCATCCTCGAATGTCAGCGTCACTTCTTTAAGTTTTTTTCCAGATCATTAATAAACGCTAGATATATTCCCTCACGTTTCATATCTAATCTAGCAGTGCTATCGCCAACAGAATCATAAGGCTTAGTTTTATAAGGAATCAAACCTTGTTCAAAAATCGCTTGGTATGGTTTGCCTAATTGTTTCACCAATGTTTCGACGTCAATATTCATTTGCCACCAAGTCTTTTTTTCTCAAGTGCAGACTGAATTTCTTTCGCCCGTTCCACCGGAATAAATGTGATCCTGTTGACAAAAAGAACATTATTGTAAGAAAATGCCGCTGCAATATTTTGATTTGGAGTTGGTAAAATATATGTTTGTTCCACCCCGACATAGATAGTCATAATCACGTTGGCAGCAACGTAAGTAATCGGATGACCAAATCGGTTTCGTACCCATCTCTGTGTCATTACTGGTTCAAGACCAAATGGCAGCAAGTTAGGAAATAACCATTCAGTTTTATTCTCATCCTCTAACCTTAAGGCCACTTCCTTAAGATTTTTATCTTGATTATTAAAAAACGATAAAAACACCCCCTCTCGTTTCATATCTAATCTATAAATATCATCACTAACCGTAACACTTGGTTTTGTTTCGTAGGGGACTAATCCTTGCTTATAAATATCCTGATAAGGTTTACCTAATTGTTTCACAAGTGTTTCAACATCAATACTCATTTGATAAATACACCACACGTCCCGACATCCGGCTAAATACTATCTTCATTGCGCAAGGAAATGGTCCAACTGTGAGCGAACCATTACCCACCCAACCGTTTTTTCTCTAACGCGGCTTGTATTTCTTTGGCTCGCTCAATTGAATAAAATGTGACTTTTTGTACAAAAGAATCTTTGTTATAGGTAAATGCGGCAGCGATATATTGATGAGGGGCCGGCAAAGTATAAAATTCCTTCACACCAACATAAATAGTCATGATTATCTGCGCATCAGTGTAAATCATTGGATGGCCAAGTTTGTCCCTTACCCATTTCTGGGTTATTACAGGTTCAAGACCAAATGGCAGCGGATTAGGAAATAACCAATCCGTTTTATTTTCATCTTCTAACCGCAAAGTCACTTCTTCAAGATTTTTTCCCCGGTTATTGATAAAAGATAAAAATATTCCTTCTCGCCTCATAGTCAACCTGGCAATATCATCACTAACAGTACCCGTTGGTTTTGTTTTGTAGGGAATTAAACCTTGATCATAAATATCCTGATAAGGTTTACCTAATTGCTTCACAAGTGTTTCGACATCAATACTCATTTGATAAATACACCACACGTCCCGACATCCGGCTAAATACTATCTTCATGGAGCAAGGAAATGGTCCAACCATGACCGGACCATTAAGGATCCATTAACTCTCTAATCGTTTTTTCTCTAGTACTGCCTGAATCTCTTTGGCCCGTTCCAGTGGGTAAAAAGTCACGGTTTCTACAAATAAATCTTTGTTATAGGTAAACACGGCAGCGATATATTGATGAGGAGCAGGCAGAGCATAGACCTCTTTCACCCCCATATAAATAGACATGATGATTTCCACATCAGCATAAATCATGGGCAACCCAAAGCGCTCTCTAACCCACAATTGGGTCATCACCGGTTCCATACCAAATGGCATCGGATTGGGGAATACCCAGTCTGTTTTGCCTTTATCTTCTAACCTTAATGTAATTTCAGTAAGATTTTTCTCAGAATTATTGGTGAAAACCAAAAGAATTCCTTCTCGTTTCATATCTAATTCAGCTTCATCTTCATCTTCATCTTCATCAATAGGACCGTAAGGCTTTGTTTTATAAGGAATCAACCCGTGACTGTAAATTTCATGATAAGGCTTACCCAGTTGTTTTACCAGTTTTTCGACGTCAATGATCATTTGCCACCAAGTCGTTTTTTCTCAAGTGCAGACTGGATTTCTTTCGCCTGTTCAACCGGAATAAATGTGATCCTGTTAACAAAAAAATCTTTATTGTAAGAAAATGCCGCTGCAATATTTTGATTCGGAGTCGGTAAAATATATGTTTCCTCCACCCCGACATAAATAGTCATAATCACGCAGGCATCAACGTAAGTAATCGGATGACCAAATCGGTCTCGTACCCATCGCTGTGTCATTACTGGTTCAAGACCAAATGGTAGCAAGTTAGGAAATAACCAGTCAGTTTTATTCTCATCCTCTAACCTTAAGGTCACCTCCTTAAGATTTTTATCTTGATTATTAAAAAATGATAAAAATACCCCCTCTCGTTTCATATCTAATCTATAAATGTCATCACTAACCGTACCACTTGGTTTTGTTTTGTAGGGGATCAATCCTTGCTCATAAATATCCAGATACGATTTCCCAAGGTTCTTTATCAACTTCTCAACATTCAAGCTCATTTAATATAACCCCGCTTTCCGGTTTAACTCATGTAGTTTGGCCCTGATCTCTTCAATTTTTTCATCACTTACACCATATTCATTCCTAAGGCACTCAGCATTGGCATCCCAGTTAGCATCAACTGCAGCTTCTAAATTACTGGCATCTAGAACTTTTTGAGTGACTAATCCTCCGTCTTGTGTTCTAAATTTACTATTGTTTTTCCCACCATAGGTTTCACTACATTGCCGGTGTACTTCTATCGGTATAGCGACAGCAGCCACTCTGTCAGTCATTTGTTCTATAATGTCATCTTTCAGGTTTGGATATGTCCCTTTCAAATATATCCTAACAGCTTCCTTTGAAGGAATATGATCCACTTCATATAGGCCCTGCCTTGAACGACCTTCAAAATTTCCGTAATAGTCAACCTCTAAATCTCTAACTGAAGCTTTCTGAAAATAAACATAGATTGCCGGGACACCCCCCATCGGGTCAACAATAATAAAGTCATTGAAATCCCGGTCTTCGATGGGCAATGTTTCAATATTTGGTCCCTGTTCCTCCGGGATCGGCGTTCCCGGTACGGGCGGTAACGATGCCGGGGCCGGGTTAGGCAATCCCCAGACGCTCCGCGGTTCCGGAATGGGTGTAGGCGGTGTGGTAGAGCCGCCAGCGCTCCCGTCATGAACAGTCGTCTGGCTGGCTCCCCACTCAAATCGCCCCTGCCCAGCAGACCGGGACCAGACAAATGTTCCTTTAATTGAAGGATCTTCAAAACCCCATGTCTCTTTATCCAGCTGTTTTGCAAACCGCACCCGGACCCGATCCAGCCCGCTTTTTTCCCCCACCTCATAGCTGCGGGAAACCAGTTCCCCTGACTCAGGATCTTCTTCAATACGAAAGCGTACCCTCGTGCGCACTGTGCCGTTTTGTCGGGCTATTTCCCGGAGTTCATATTCCGGGACATAATCCCCCTGAATGACCGTTGAGTTTACACGGGTAAAAGCGCCCACCATCATCTGGCCATGGATCAGATTCTGATAGAGCTGGTCGCCACGTATATTTTGTAGCGTTTCCGTCTCACCTTCATTCAGTGACGGAGAATAGAAGATAGCCAGCAGAGCAACGGTGAGAGGATTAGGCGCAGCCAGCACCCGTGCGCCCGCGACGCCTTCTCCGACACCTGCCGCAGTCCCCGCCCCTAATGAAAGCGAATTTCCCAGCGTTGTGGCTGTTGGCCCTGCATAATAACCACTCATTGAGGCAGCCAGCGCCATTGATTCAAAAAACACCTGTGCGGGTTTACGTTCAACAACCGGCTCTTTTGCGGCTGATGATGTTTTTCCCTCTCCGGTTCCCAGTATTTGTGTCATCCCGGCTTTCTCCTGTCCATGGCTCACAGTAGCTCTATTTTTATTGATTCAGGCAATGCGGTATAAACGCTGGCCGTTTTCCCATCAGCATCTGCCCGGCCTTCGAATACCTGGCCTTTTTCAGTGGTGATGCGGTAACGGGCAAACGGAACAATTTCACCGGTCTTCTGATCTTTGACAGTAAAACGCTCTTCGAACCCTTTAGGCAATTCCAGCGGAGGCACCCGAAAATCCGCCTTACCCATTTTCTGCACATTGGCCGATTTCAGCAGAATATTCCCCGGGCAGCCCAGCTCGATATTGCCACCACTTAGCCTGATATACGCTCCCGCACAGTTCACCACCAGTTCCTTCGCCGCCGTGATTTCCACCCGGCCTTCCACGCTGGTAACTGTGATATCCTTTTTCGCCGTCTCCTCCAGCGCATCATCCTGCGCCTGGATTTCCATCTTTCCCTTCGCCGCAAACAGCTTCATCCCCGCCTTTCGCGCCAGCAGGCTGACGGCTTCTCCCGCCGCCACCGTAAAACGTTTCAGCGCACTGATGTCCGTATTCTGCTGTGACACAATCCCCACGCTGGCGCTACCCGAAGACAACCGTACCGTCTGCGGACTGCTGATGCTCACGCCCTGCGGCGCATTCAGCACTATCCCCGGCTGCGCCAGCTCTTTCAGCGCATCGTTCAGCGTCTGCTGGTTGCCGGTATCCGATGGCAGGGCCTGAGCCGATTCCGCTGCCGACGCCAGGCTTTTCGCAATACCCAGGGCATTTTCAAGCTGCGCAATCGCCTCCTCCATTGCCAGCATCCTGTCGCCTGCCGAAGGCTGTTTATCCGCACTGATAAACACTCCCGCACCGCCCCGGATGCTCACCCATTTATCCGTACGCAGTTCCGCACCCTCGCCCCGCAACTCCCTTTGCGCATTCACGTTATGCCCGAGGTTCAGCTGCGTCTTGCCCCCGTACTCGGTGCTGAGCTTGATATGCTCCTCGCCGCGCTTATCCTCCATTCGCAGCTTATTATTGGCCGGAGTACGAATCACATTGCGGGTGCTGTTTTTCTCCGTCACAGGGTCGACATGCCGCGAGTCGTGCAGCGCATGCGCAATATATGGCCGGTCAGGGTCGCCTTCGTGGAAAGCAATCGCCACCTCCGTGCCCTGGATCAGCGGGAAGTGAAAACCGTACACGTCGCCGCCGTAGGGTTTGGCGAGACGCACCGGCATGCTTTCCTGACCCTGCCCTTTCTCATCTCTGTCAGGGTCAAATTTCACCCGGTACAGGCCGGACGCATCCTGCCAGGCGTAGATATCATTCGCTTTCGCGCTGGTCACCCGCGCCGTCATGGTGCCAGTCACCTTCGGGCGCGGCAGCAGCGGCGGACGCCAGCACAATGTTTCGCTGTAGGGCACCGCCAGCAGGGACACCCGCAGCGCCTCCCGGCGGCTGGCGGTAAAACCGGTGCCGGTGATTAACAGCGGATCCTGTACGGGCGCAGGCAGGGTCGACGGCAGGCTGTCGGTAACGGTCAGCACCTGGGCCGGCGCCAGCCAGGCTGCAGTACTGATCGCGGTAATAAGCGTCTGGTGAGCCAGAAAACGCTCATGGTCGAGGCGGGCATAGAAGTTGGCGGTCTCCGTCTGCGGGTCGATTTTATCGCCACGCTCCCGGTGGCGAAGCTTATAGTGGTATACCTCACCGTAAGTGAGGCCTTCACCATTTCCCCGGGTCATATCCGCTGTTGCCGACTGGAGAACGCTCTGCGCATCGCGGGGGTTATAATCCCGGGTAGTGACGTTCGCCTCTACGACATTGTGCGTGATGCTCAGACCCCATATCGATTCCGCACCGCTGTCGCTCATCCCGGACGGGCTGTTTACAGGAAGTGTCTTATCGAACATCAGCGCCCGCTGCGCGTCGGCGAAGTGGACCACTTCGCTCTGGGCCTCTTCCTGCAGGGTGAAGAAATAAAATATCCCCACCTCTGCCAGCAGGCGCTGGATAAACGCCAGGTCGCTCTCCTGATACTGATTAATTTGCTCGCGCCGCGGATAGTGTTGCTTGAGATTAAACTCATACTCCCAGTCATGGAGGTGATGTTCCTGCAATACCTGCTCCACCACCTCCGGTACCGATTTGTTGACGAAAAAACGATGGCTGCGAAACTGTTTATCCAGCAGGGAGAGAAACGGCTGGAGGGTTATCTGATAGGTCGACTGATCTTCAGAACGATTGACGCGCCGGAAGGTGGTAATCACACCGTGGACGCGTTTGCAGTCCGCCAGCTGCTGCAGTGCGCCGCCGCCCATCGTCAGCATGGCGGGTTTGCTCAGGAGCTGTGCGGCATCAATATTTTTCTCTGCGCTGGTAAACGTAATAGTGTAATAATAAAGTTCACTCAGTTTTTCTGCCCCACTGAATTCTTCCACATCCAGCGATGCGGTACATGAAGGAATATCCAGCTGGTAACGGTTAAGGGTGGTGCCGGTAATTATTGAAGAGGTATCCATTATATTCCTGTTTTACTCCGCTGTAATGACCATCAAAAATCAATTCACAGGACGCCCTGTTTAATTTTGTTTAATGATAATCATCTCATTCATCATAAATATATTTATGTGCATATCGATATATCAGATACCCCACCAGGAGTTTCGTAACTAAAAGGTAACCCCAGGGATATTTATATTCACTGACTGAGAAATAAAAAAAGCAGCCAGAAACCGGAGCCTTCAACGTTTATCGCCGCCAGCATTTCTCTGCCACTGTCCTTAGCGCTATCCATACTGATCTCCTTTATCCATCCCCTTTCCTGCGCTTCATCCCCGCAGAGGCCCCGCTTTGCCGACAAGTTTGACTGGCTGCAGGCACGCTACCGCCCATCGCTGTTTCCTGTTTATCAGGGACCCGTAGCGCACAAGGTCAGGCAGGCAGATTGTTGTTCAACCTCCGCGATCGGGGTCGCGGATTACTCGGTTTCGCTTTTTAATCCGTTAGTCTCTGCTCCTGAGGTATTGGCCGTGCCCGGCGTCAGACAGGCGTCCTTCTGCGGGACCAGACTGATCTCCACCCGGCGATTTTGCGCCCGTCCCTCTGGCGTCTCGTTGCTGGCGACAGGACGGCTTGCGCCGTAGCCCTGCACCGCAAAACAGCTCTCCGGCACATCGCCGGTATCGCGCATCCAGTCGCGGACCGCCTCGGCACGCTTCAGGGAGAGTTGTTGATTGGATCTATCGTTGCCGATGCTGTCGGTATGGCCTGCCACCACGATCAGCCAGCCGGGTTTGGCCTTAATGCCCAGCAGCGAGTTCACCAGCAGCTTTGTCGAACCCGGTTTCAGCGCCGATTTGCCGGTATCGAACAGCGCCATGCTATCGAGGCGGATCGTCTGCGGCCCCTGCACAACCTGCTTAATGACCGGACGCGGCGGCGGGGGCGGCGCCCAGTCATTGATAGCGGCTTCAACGAAGGGGATCAGCCGCCCCCCCTGATACAGCCCCAGCCGATAACGCAGCGGCTCCCCCCGGCGCAACCAGTCATCCAGTAGGCGGCTGTCGGCACGCAGACGCTGCTGCGCCTGCAGCTTCGGCGTCGGCGGCGTGCCGCTGAGGCGGTGATACACCGCCAGATGATCGCCGACGCTGCGCACCAGGCGCTGGTTGTTGATAAAGGAAGCCAGCATCGCCAGCGCCAGAAAGGGAAGCCCACCCCAGCGGCAAGACCGGCATCGCGCATCCGGCGGCTGACCCCGTGGCGGTGTGGCAGTGACGACAGAAGAAGATCCGGCAGCGGGTGAGGACCTGGCGCCGCGTCGTTGCCCGGGGAGAGCGTGGTGATCGCGGCGATTTGCTGTTGCCAGAGGTTATTCGCCACCGCCGCCACCGGCGTAAGGCAGATGCCCGCGGCACACAGGTTCAGCGGAGGAAGTTCCGCCTGCCGGGCGCGGAATGGCCGGAAAAGAGCGTTTTCGGCCAAGGTCAGAATGCTCTCCAGCCACAGCGTCTGATGCAGGCGTGAGGCAGGGCTGCCCTCCCGCTGCCACCCGGCAACCGACTGGGGCGCTTGTCCCTTCTGCTGCGCCTGGAGCCCAGGCCTCTCCGGCGTGATGGTAAACCAGCGGCTTTCCCCTGCCTGGCCGCCTGGCGGCGTCACCCAGAACACGCTCCACACCGGCGGCAGACCGTTTAGCCAGGTTCGGCACTGAACGATACTCCGCCGCCAGTCGCGCAGCGACTGCGCCAGATGCTCCCCGGAGGGGTGGTGCTCCGGTACCACCGCCAGCAGCACGGAAACCTGCGATACCAGCGCCGGACGCGCCGCCGCCAGGTACTGCGCCAGCCCCGGCAATTGCTCCGCGCTGTCTCCCCGTAGATACCAGCCGTGACGGGTTTCGCCGTGCGCCGAACGCCCGGGAAACAGACCGTCGGTATCCCCGCAGACCAGAACCACTGCCCCCTGAAAATCCTCGGGTGGCAGGACGATTTCCGATCGCTGACGGCTGACTGCCCGGCGACGCTGACGCCAGAGCGCCGCGCCGCCCGCCAGCAGGATGCACAGACTGAAGATCACCTGGTTGCCGATGGACAGCGGCCAGAAGCCCAGCACTAGCCACAGGGCCAGGATGACGGTCAGTATCGTAAGCAGACGACGAGCGTTATCACGCATCTCTTATCCCTGCCCTGCTATCTGCGCCACCATCTGTGACAGCATGGCGGAGCAGGTCAACCACAGCGCCGCCAGCGCCACAATGCCAGCCGCCCAGCCGCACCAGTACATCCGCCGTCCGCTGCGCAGCCGGGAGGCACGAACCACCACCGCCGCCTCCTGGGTCATGCTGAACGGCGGGACCCGCGCGCCAAGCGCTTGCGCCACGTCCTCACGCCGTTCGTCATCCTCGGCGCGGTACTGTCCGACAAACCCCAGTTGCAAAGTACGATAGAAACAAGTCAGCACTGCCGCATCCGCCGTGGGCTCTCGCAGCAGCTGGCGGATCCGTTCCCAGAGCTCTTCCCCGGCGTTGAGAGTGCTGAAAAAGCGCGCCTGCAGCGGATCCTTGCGCCACCTGCGGTAGCCATCATCCTGACTGGCGCGGTTGAGGACGCTCTCATCGAGCAGCGCGCAGTAGGCATAGAGCATCTGCTCAGCGCTGGCTTCACTGACTCCCCCCGCCGTCAGCGCCTCGCGCGCCTCGGTCACCCATCGACAGGCCTGGCGATAGAGCGCCTCGCCATCCGTCACCGGCTGGCCGCAGCGTAACTGGCTGACCATCAGCCAGCCCGGGTAAAAAGTTTTGTTGATCAGATCGCTTTCAGAGGTATTCATGAGCGCAGTACCGCAAAGAGTTCAAGTTTCACGTCGCCAAGCGATTCCGGGGTATAGAAGGTGCAGTTGCCGGCCTCCAGCATCGCGCGGGCGGCATCGGTGGAGAGATCCAGAGCGAAATATTGGTTTTCCAGACGTAGCGGAATGGCCGCCGGCACATGGCTCAGCGGTTTGATCGCGATGCCGCTGAGGGCAATATTGACGACCTCGGCGACATCATCATGGCTACCCGCCTTACAGAGCTGCGGAAAGCGGCTCTGTAGCTGGTGAGGGGGGAGTGAAGAGCGCACCGACAGATAAAAATCCGCCCCCTCGCGCAGCCGCGCATCGTGCAGCCTGCCCCGCCAGATCTCCCGGTCGGCGCCCTGCTCCAGAACGATGGCGATCACCCTTGAGGGCAGGCTGACTTCGAGCAGCGTATCCAGCAGGGCAAACAGCGGTGGGAATACCTGCTCTGGCGAGGCATGCCGGTAGCGGGGGATTGCTTCCAGATGATGTTCAAGGGAGAAAGTCAGCAGACTGCCGGCCAGCCTGGCCAGTTCGCGATAAAGCAGCTCCGGATGGCGCGAGGGATCCAGATGCAGCTCGCTGAGCACCGGTTCAGCGCTGTTCAGCGCGTTGAGCAGCCAGAACAGGGAAACATCCGCCACGGCAAAATCAGCCATCCGCGCATTGCTTTCACGACGCATGGCCATCAGGCGTCTGCGTCGGGCCTGCAGGCGATGTAACAGCTCGCCCAGCTCGCTGACCAGCGTCGGGCTTGCCGCCAGCGACAGCAGCGGCGGGATGAATTCCGGGTCAACGATCCACTGCCCCTGGGCGTCGCGCACCAGACGCGCTACCGGGCAGGTGAGGAAGGCTGCATTTTCCTCGGTGGAGAGACGCAGCGTTAGCGCGTGCCGCAGAACGGCCAGCTCGCTGCGTTCATGGCCGGCCAGCTCCTGGACGGTCACCTGCTCGGCGCGCCAGCGGCGCGGGCGGGCGCTCTCCTGGCCGTCATCAAGATTGCCGCCGCTGGCGCTGAGCAGCGGCAGAGCGAGCATAACCTCCACGCTGTCCTGCATCACGTCCGATACATCGCGGACCGGTGGCAAAATATCCGCCAGCTCGGTGTCAATCAGCGTTCCGTCGGCGAAACGCACGATCAGCCGGGTAGCGTTGAGCCGGGAAAGGGTGAGCGCGCTCGCGTCAAACTCCGCGCGCAATACCCCCCACGGGTGGGCGAGCGCCATGCGGGAGACCGTATCGGCGACGTGCGCGTCCCAGCGGGCCTGTTGCTGAAACTGCTGCGGGACCAGAAAAGCCCCGTCGCGCCATAATGGGCGGAAAATCTTCATTGCACCTCCTGTGCCTTTCACTTTCATTGGTCTGCAGACAGGACCAAATGCCCGGACGGATATCCCTCATCCGCCGTGTGTTCGGCTGGATTTATTACCTGCCGCTTCAGGGAAAGGAAATATCTCCCCTGCCCGCGAGAGTTTCGAAGTCAGATGGTATTTTTTGGTCAAGGGATGTTTATCATAAAGCGAAAGAGTCAGGGGGAGGTAACGCCTGGCCCTAAATAATATCTGAATTCAACCCAAGGTAGCTTTATTGCTCTCGGTCATCACATGTAGAAGGAATATTCCATAAGCGACCCTTTTATTATTTTCCTGTTGAATATTAATTAGCGAATTAATCCCTCCGTCAGGAATATTTATATTTACCTTAAATATACATAATAATAAAAATATCACCGCAATCGATATACCCTCAGTAGCGCTGAGTCCAGAATCTCCCCCGGCAACTGCCAGATGCCCGGAGGAGTGCCCCGCCCCACCCGGCCATTGCCAGGCGCTGCATTACCCCGTATTTTGGTTTCCCGCTCCGCTGTGGGCGGGTATCAGGGCGAACGAGAGAGAGAAAATGAAACCGCTATTTGTCTATGGGACGCTCTGTCCCGGTCGCAGCAATGCGCATATTCTGGAGGCGATCGGGGGCGAGTGGCGTCCCGGCTACGTCACCGGCACCTTTTACGCGCGCGGCTGGGGCGCAGCCGCCGATTTCCCGGGGATCGTCCTCGACGCTCACGGCCCACGGGTCAACGGCTATCTGTTCCTGTCCGATCGGCTGGCGGCGCACTGGCCCATGCTGGACGACTTTGAGGAAGGGTACGATCGGGTGCCGGTGGAAGTGACCACCGACGATGGACAGCAGATCAGCGCCTGGATTTATCAGCTTCAGCCCCGGGGGTAATCCCCCGCCGCGCTGCGCGGCATGGTACAGCAGCCCAGCGCGATCGCGAGTCTGGCGTCGTTTCTGCCAATGCAGGTATACTTGCCAGATGTTTCCTCAGTTTCAGACACGCAGATGACAAAACTCACCTTACAAGAGCAGATGCTCAAAGCCGGCCTGGTCAGCAGCAAAAAAATGGCTAAAGTCCAGAGAACGGCGAAAAAATCCCGCGTTCAGGCCCGTGAGGCCCGGGAAGCGGTGGAAGAAAATAAAAAAGCCCAGCTGGAGCGTGATAAACAGCTTAGCGAGCAGCAAAAGCAGGCGGTGCTGGCGAAAGAGTATAAAGCCCAGGTGAAGCAGCTGATCGAGATGAACCGCATTACGGTCGCCCGGGGCGATATCGGCTTTAACTTTACCGATAATAATCTGATCAAAAAAATCATGGTCGACAAGCCCACCCAGACCCAGCTGATTAACGGCCGTCTGGCGATTGCCCGCCTGGCGGTGGATAACAAGCCCGAAGGTGAATATGCGATTATTCCGGCGGTAGTGGCTGAGAAAATTGCCCAGCGCGACGCCAGCAGCATCGTGTTGCACAGCGCCCTGAGTCAGGATGAGCAGGATGAAGACGATCCGTACGCCGACTTTAAGGTACCCGACGATCTGATGTGGTAACCCCGGGCTTTCCCGCCGCGGGCGATCAAAACGGGCTCGCCTGCTGGATATGCATCGGCTCATGGCTGACGGGGTGGACAAAGCGCAGTTCGCTGGCGTGCAGCATCAGCCGCGAAGCGCATTCCGTGCCGGGCAGCTCCCGGCCACCGTACAGATCGCAGCCAAGGATCGGATAGCCCAGCAGCTGGCAGTGAATACGCAGCTGATGGGTCCGTCCGGTCTCCGGGGTGAGCGTCACCCGGGTTAACGCCAGCGCCCTCTCGCCTTCTCGCGCCTGATACAGGCGGTCTATGACCCGATAGCGCGAACGCGCCGGTTTGCCGTGGCGGGCGCAGAGCGCCATGCGCGGGAAACGGGCCGGATCTTTGGCGATTGCCGCCTCCACTATCCCCTCATCTTCCGCCAGATGGCCGCACAACAGCGCCGTATAGACCTTGTCCACCGTGCGCTGGCTGAACTGCTGGCACAGCAAGGCGTTAATGCCCTTGTTGCGGGCGATCACCATCAGGCCGGAGGTGCCGAAGTCCAGGCGGTGCACCAGGGTGCAGCCCGGGAAGCGCTGTACCAGCCGGTGATGCACGGAGTCGAGGTTGCGCGGATCTTTGCCCGACAGGCTCAGCAGCCCGGCGGGCTTATTGATCAGCACCAGGTGTTCGTCCTGATACAAGAGGGTGATCTGTTCGCGGCACGGCGGCGCGACAAAGGTATCGATAATGGTGGACATCAGGCGGCCCGAAGAAGGAGTGGCTGGCGATAGTACCTCATTTTGCCCACCGGCACGATGCTGGCGCACAATCCGCCCTCGCGGCGGCGTCATTTATCACCCACACTTATCGCAAAGGCATGGCCTGTACAGGCAATGTGCTTTACACTGCGCGCTGCAAAATTTGTGTTAACCAACGAGTAATACGGTAATGGCGATGAACGGAACAATCACAACGTGGTTTAAAGATAAAGGTTTTGGATTTATCAAAGATGAAAACGGCGAAAATCGTTATTTTCACGTGATTAAGGTCGCCAATCCTGATCTTATCAAGAAAGACGCGGCGGTGACTTTCGAACCTACCACCAACAATAAAGGGCTGTCGGCCTACGCGGTGAAGGTCATTCCGGAAAGCAAATATATCTATATTGCCGGCGAGCGGTTGAAGCTGACCTCCATCAAATCCTATGTGGTGTACCGGGAGGAAGAGCCGGTCGAGACCCGCGTCGATAAAGAAAACGCCGTGCTGTCGGTCGGGCTGCTGATGAACAGCATCCGGCCAAAAGCCACGGTGCAGCCGGGAGAGATGCGCTCGGTGAAAAAGCTGGCGATCACCACCTTTCAGGGGACAACCCTGATCTTTTCGGAAGACGAAATCGATATCGATGCCACGGTAAAACTGCTTAAGGTGTAAGCCCTGGTGCGCGGTTTCCCGCGCGCCCGAAGTCCTGCCCGATATGCTACCCGCCATCGCCCCTCGCCGGACGGGGCGATGGCGCCAGACAGCCGATAAGGATGCCGCCATGCCCGTAAATTTTGACTTCAACGATCTCTACGCCTTTCGCGCCCTGATGGAATATGGCAGTTTTCGGCTGGCGGCCGAATCCATCTGCCTGTCGCAGTCGGCCCTTAGCCGACGCATCGAAAAGCTGGAGACGGCGCTGGGCAACCGGCTGTTCGATCGCACCACCCGGCGGGTGACCCTCACGCTGTATGGGCAAAATTTTGCCGAACGTTCGGAGCAGCTGCTGGCCCATGTCGAGACGGTGCTGGCGGATATCAGCCAGGTCAGCAAGGCGCGCACCGGGCTGGTGACGGTGGCGACAGTGCCTTCCGCCGCCTACTACTTTATGCCGGAAATCATCCGCAGCTTTCAGGCGCGTTATCCCCAGGTGCGCATCCGGTTGATTGACAGCAGCGTCGGGAATGTGATCGAGGCGGTCAGCAGCGGACAGGCTGACTTTGGCCTCTGCTTTGCCAAAAACCTGCCAGCCAGTATCGAATTCACCCCTCTTGCCGACGACCGCTATGTGGCCGCCTGTCGGCACGATCATCCGCTGGCGCGCAAGACGCACCTAAGCTGGCAGGCGTATTTTGAACAGGATTATATTGGCCTGGATCGGGTCTCCGGCAACCGGACGCTGCTTGACCGGGAGCTGGCGCATCTGACGCCGGCGCGGCCAAGTATCTGCGAAACCCGCCACGTCACCACGATGCTGGGGATGGTGGAAGCGGGCATCGGCATTGCCGCCGTGCCCGCGATGTCGATGCCCGCCGGGGAGCATTCCGTTCTCCGCGCTGTGCCGCTCACCGACCCGGTGGTCACGCGTACGGTAGGCCTGATCCGCCTCAGCGGCCGTATTCAGTCCTACGTGGCGGCAGAGCTGGAGAAGCTGATTATTGAACAGTATCCTTCTGGCTGACCGGCGCGGCGGCGGCTACGCTTCGCATACCGGTGGCGTGGATGGTCTCCTGCGCCGCCGGTGACGCCAGATACGTCAGCAGCGCCTTGCCTTCCTGCGGGTGGTCGGCGCTGATGGTCACCGCCCCGGCAAAGCGGGTGATGTACTGCAGGTTATCCGGCAGTTCGCCGACGAAGGTTACGCCGGGCACCGGCAGCAGTTCGCTCACCTGCTGAAAACCGATCGCATACCGTCCCTTGGCCACTTCCGAGGCCACCGGAATGCGCTCCACCATCTGCGCTTTACTCTGCATGGCGTCATCAATGCCCAGGGTGTGGAACAGCGTCGAGCTGACATAGCGTCCGCTGGCGCTGTCGGAGTACGCGACCGATGGCGCCGCCAGCAGCGTCGCCCGCAGCTGGTCTGCGCTGTGGATAGCCGGCAGCGGCGCCCCCGCCTTCACCACCACGCCGATCGGCGAGTCGGCCAGCTCCCGGCGCGAATCCGGTTGCGTACGGCCCGCTTTCTCGAGGCTGGTCAGCGCGTCCCCGACCATGATCACCACGTCCGCGTGTTCGCCGCGCGCCAGACGGTTAGGGATCGCCTGCGGCGTTTTTCCCATCGACGGGCCAGGGATCACCACGAGGTGGTTGCCGGTTTGTTTTTCCCACGCCGGGGCCAGCTTTTCCAGCGCCGCTTTGAAGCCGCCGGAGATCATCACGGTGACCTCAGCGGATAACGCGCTGCCGCCGGTGGCGGCCAGCAGCAGCGTGGCTAGCAGGGTTCCTGTCGTTTTACGCATCATCTTCTCCCTGATTAACGTGCCGTCTGCAGCGCAACGGCGCTACGGCGATAGAGGTAGCAAGTGGCCAGCAGGCCGCAAATGGCGGCAAAGCTCATCCAGTAGCCGGGAGACGCTTTATCACCGGTATACTCAATCAGCGCTGTGGAAATCACCGGCGTGAAGCCGCCAAACACCGCGGTCGCCAGGCTGTAGGCCAGCGAGAAACCTGCCACGCGCACTTCGGCGGGCATAATTTCGGTCAGCGCCGGGATCATCGCCCCGTTGTACATGCCGTAGATAAACGACAGCCACAGCAGCACGCTCAGCATCATCAAAAAGCTCGGGGCGTTCGCCAGCATGGTCAGCGCAGGCCAGGCGGTAGCCAGCGCCAGCAGGGTCATGGCGATCAGCACCGACCGGCGGCCAAAGCGGTCGGACAGCGCCCCGCCCACCGGCAGCCAGAAGAAGTTGGAAATCGCCACCAGCAGCGTGACCAGCAGGCTGTCAGAGGCGCTGAGCATCAGCACCTTTTTACCAAAGGTCGGGGCATAGACGGTGATCAGGTAGAACGCGGTGGTGGTCATCGCCACCATCATCATCCCGGCGATAACCACCTGCCAGTTCGCCAGCAGGGTGGCGAATACCTGGCGCATCGCCAGATGATGGCGGCGGGCAGTAAACTCCTGGGTCTCCTCCAGCTTACGGCGCAGGATAAAAATGAACGGAACAATCAGGCAGCCGAAAAGGAACGGAATACGCCAGCCCCAGTCGCTGATAGCGCTCGGCTCCAGTACCGCGTTGAGGGCAAAGCCCATCGCGGCTGCCACCATGATGGCAACCTGCTGACTGCCCGACTGCCAGCTGGTGTAAAAGCCTTTGCGGCCCGGGGTGGCGATCTCGGCCAGATAGACCGACACCCCGCCCAGCTCGGCGCCGGCGGAAAAGCCCTGCAGCAGACGGCCGATCAGCACCAGCAGCGGCGCCCACAGGCCAATGGTCTGATAAGAGGGGATCAGCACGATCAGGAAGGTGCCGGTGGCCATGATCGACAGGGTGACGATCAGCCCCTTGCGCCGCCCCACCTTGTCGATATAGGCGCCAAGTACGATAGCGCCGATGGGGCGCATCAAAAAGCCGGCGCCGAAGACCGCGAAGGTCATCATCAGCGAGGCGAATTCACTGCTCGCCGGAAAAAAGGTATGGGCGATGTAGGTGGCATAAAACCCGAACAGGAAAAAGTCGAACTGTTCGAGAAAGTTACCGGACGTGACGCGCAGAATGGCGCCGATCCGGTCACGGGTACTCATCTGTGAGGTTGTTGAATGCATGCAGGTCTCCAGTTTGTTATCCACGCGTTGTCGCGCGCCTGTCGCTGAAGACTGAAACAGAACCGGGAACGAAATAAGCGTAATAAACGCATCCACTAATGCATTTTACGCATGAATAACATTTAACTAATTAACTTTACTTTTACATACAATCATTTAACACACACCGTCCTAACCACGCCGCGGGTGACGGCGAAAAAGTCAGTTTTCCGTTTTGTGACCGGGGCCAGGATATGTCGCCGTGGGTTGAAGGCATAAAACCTGGCCTGGGGTAACGAAATACCCTGCCGGCTGGAAAGCGCGTCAGGAAGCGGTGGACTCCCCCACCAGCGTCTGCAACAGGGAGATAAGCCAGCGGGTAGCCTCGCGTTTCCCGCTGCGTTGGTGGGCGTAAATCTTGACGTCAAACGGCGGAACCGGAAACGGCAGCGGGAAAATGGTCAGCCGGGCGGCGCGGGCCATCGTCTCCGCCGCCCGCCGGGGCAGCGCCATCAACAGGTCGCTCTGCTCAATAATAAAGGGCGCGCTCAGCATCGAGGGGGTTTTCATCGCCACCTGCCGCGAATAGCCCTGTCGCTCCAGCTCACAGTCCAGCACCCCCTGCCGCTCATTCCACGGGGTCACCACCAGATGACGGGCCGCAAGGTAGGCGTCCAGGGTCAGCGCCGTCCGGTTGGCCTGGCTGATGACCACATATTCGTCCCGCAGCCAGTTAATCTCCTCAAGATCGGGATGGGCTGGCTCGTCAGGGGTATTGAACCCGAGGGCCAGGTCGACCTCGCCCGCCAGCAGCTCGGTCAGCGCCGGGCTGTGGGGCAGATAACGGAGCTCAAACCGCAGCCCGGGCGCCTCACGCTGCAGATGATGCATCAGCGTCGGAAAGACGCAGAACGCGGTGAAATCGGTGATCGCAATCTGCATGCAGTCGGTGCTGGCGGCCGGCACAAACGCCGCCGGCGGCGTCAGCTCCTGGTTGAGAAACTTCAGCGCCGAAGCGATAGAGGGCGCCAGCTGGCTGGCATAGACGCTGGGGCACATCCGGTGGCCTTCGCGGTAGAACAGCGGATCGTTGAGGGCGCTGCGCAGCCGGGAAAGCGCATGGCTCAGCGCCGAGGTGCTCATCGCCAGCTCTTCCGCCGCCAGGCGTACCGAGCGGGAGCGATAGACCGCGTCAAAGACCGGCAACAGGTTGAGGTCAATCCGGCGCAGGACAGGATGCATAATATTCATCGTTTGCTGATTTCATTGCACTTAATTCTTTTCACAATACCGCTTATCCTCAGGGTCAGCAATTTTGCTCTCTTTTGACTATGGATACAGGACACCCCATGAGCATCACAATCCGCCAGGCCACCCCGGACGACGCCACCGCTATCTACGACATGATTTATGAACTCGCGGTTTACGAGAAAGCCCCCGAAGAGGTAGTGACGACGCCAGAGGAGATCAGAGAGACACTGTTTGCCAGCGGCAGCAAAACCGAAGCGCTGATCTGCGAGGTGGCGGGCAAAGCGGTGGGCTACGCGGTGTTCTTCACCAGCTACTCCACCTGGCTTGGACGCAATGGTATCTATATGGAGGATCTGTACGTCACCCCCGACTATCGCGGGATCGGCGCCGGAAAAGCGCTGCTGAAAACCATCGCGCAATATGCTGTACAACGTCAGTGCGGGCGTCTGGAGTGGAGCGTGCTCGACTGGAACCAGCCGGCGATTGATTTCTATCTGAGCATTGGCGCGCAGCCGCAGGATGAGTGGGTGCGTTATCGCCTCACGGGAGATGCGCTGCGGGCCTTTGCGGAGTAAAGCGGCTCGCCAGCAGGTCGGCGCCAGGCGTCGACCTGCTGGCCGCGGATCAGGCTTCGACCGCGCTCTTCTGCAGCTGCGGACCGGCCAGCGCCAGACGCGCGCCCGCTTCGGTATCGCTGTACTGCTTGAAGTTATCCATAAACAGCTGAGCCAGGCTCTCGGCCTTCTCCTGCCATTTATCCGCTGAACTCCAGCCATTACGCGGATCCAGCACCGCGCTGTCTACCCCTGGAATGCTCTGCGGGATCGCAAGACCGAACACCGGGATGGTCTCCTCGCGCAGCGGGCCGGTAGTGCCGTTGAGGATCGCGCTAATGATGCTGCGGGTATCGCGCAGCGACAGGCGTTTGCCTTCGCCGTTCCAGCCGGTGTTGACCAGCCAGGCTTCGGCACCGGATTCCGCCATCTTCGCCGCCAGGACGCTGGCGTACTGGGTCGGGTGAAGCAGCAGGAACGCCGCGCCATAGCAGGCGGAGAAGGTCGGCGTCGGCTGGGTAATGCCGCGCTCGGTGCCCGCCAGCTTCGAAGTGAAACCCGACAGGAAATGGTACTGCATCTGCTCGGTGGTCAGACGGGAGACCGGCGGCAGGACGCCAAACGCATCGGCGGCAAGGAAAATCACCTTCGACGGATGGCCCGCGCGGGACACCGGCTTGACGATATTGTCGATATGCGACAGCGGATAGGAGACGCGGGTGTTTTCGGTTTTGCTGCCGTCGGCATAATCCACGCTGCCGTCAGCGCGCACCACCACGTTTTCCAGCAGCGCATTGCGGCGGATGGCGCCATAAATCTCCGGCTCCGCCTGCGGATCGAGATTGATGGTCTTAGCGTAGCAGCCGCCTTCGAAGTTAAACACGCCGTCATCGTCCCAGCCGTGCTCATCATCGCCGATCAGCTGACGATGCGGATCGGTCGACAGGGTGGTTTTCCCGGTCCCGGAGAGGCCGAAGAACAGCGCCACGTCCCCTGCTTCGCCACGGTTGGCCGAGCAGTGCATCGACGCGATGCCTTTCTGCGGCAGCAGGTAGTTCATGACCGAGAACAGCCCTTTCTTCATTTCGCCGCCGTACCAGGTACCGCCGATGAGCTGAATACGCTCGCTCAGATTAAAGGCGACAAAGTTCTCGGAGTTCATCCCCTGCGCCTGCCAGTTGGCATTGGTGCAGCCCGCGCCGTTGAGCACCACGAAGTCTGGCGTAAAGCTGGCCAGCTCGTCGGCGCTTGGCACGATGAACATGTTTTTGACAAAGTGGGCCTGCCACGCCACCTCGGTGACGAAGCGTACGCCAAGACGGGTGTCCGGGCTGGCGCCGCACCAGGCGTCGATGACGTACAGTTTTTTGCCGCTCAGCTGGCCCGCGACCAGGCTTTTCAGGCTGCGCCACACGTCTGGCGATAACGGTTTGTTGTCGTTGCGGCCGAGGCCGGAGTCTGCCCACCAGACGGTGTCGCGAGTCTGTTCGTCGCGGACGATGTATTTATCGCGCGGCGAACGGCCGGTGAAGATCCCGGTATCAACAGCCACAGCGCCAGAGTCGGTCATCACGCCGCGGGCCGCGCCGGTCAGCTCAGGAGAGGTTTCATGTGCAATAAGCAAATCGTAATCAGGGTTGTAATAGAATTCGCCGCTTGCATTAATCCCCAGCTCCTGCAGAGCCATTTTTACTGATTCAATTTGTTGTGACATGGAACTCCTGACAAACTATTTAAGGTAAGAGGCCTGGGTTATTCATTGCTTTCGTCATCGTCGCCGGCTATTTAATAAGATAAGTCCTGGACAATGAAATAAAGCAATAAATAACCGTGAGTCGCGATTTCATATCGTGCTCATGTAGGGTCGCCGATATGCATTCATAAATCTCAACTTTCCAAAAAATGTTAACACCTGTCGATAATTATGTTAATTGCATAGTTTCTATGCGCTATGCTAAAATTGCATAGCCTTTATTGCGTTTTTGAGGACTGGATCGGTGTTGGCAAATCTGGAAGTAAAATGGCTGTATGATGTGATTGCCCTTGAGGAGTCGCGCAGCTTTACCCTGGCGGCCAAAGCCCGCAACATCTCTCAGTCTTCGTTCAGCCGACGCATCCAGTCGCTGGAGGCCTCCCTCGGATTCAGCATCTTCGATCGTAGCGCCAACCCCCTGCAATTGACCAACCGCGGGAAAATTTTTGTCGGCTATGCGCGAAATATGCTCGATGACATGGATTTTCAGATCAGCCGTATTAAGGGTTTAAATAACACTACGCAAAAAATAAGAATCGACGCCGCCCCTTCGCTGTCGGTGTTATTACTGCCGGAGATCATCGCCGGTTACACCGACCGTAAAAATAAGACTTTTCATGTTGAATCGATTAACGTCAACGACGCCGTATTTAACCTGAAAGAGGGAAAAAGCGATTTTATCCTCTCCTTCTATAATGAAGAATTAATGAACTATCCGTTTATTAATCATAAAATTTTTGATTCTTACCTGCACCTGGTCTCCCCCTGCGACGAACATGGCCGCCCGCTGTTTCATTTACATCGCGGCGTGCTGCCGCTGATGAAATACGCCAACGACAGCTATATGGGGCGCCAGGTGAACCAGGTGATCGACCGCACGCCGGAGATCACCTTCTCTCTCACCTTTGTCTCTTCCATGAGCGAGCTGCTCAAGCGCATGATCCTCAATGGCGACGGCGTGGGCTGGCTGCCGCAGTACTCCATTCAGCGCGAGCTGGACGAAGGCCGGCTGACGATCCTCGATGAGAGCCTGTCGCTGCCGATCGGCGCCTGGCTCTACCGCTCCGGCTCGCGGCTTAACCAGGCCGCCGAACGTTTCTGGCAGCACATTAAAACCCGTAACGAACCGCGGGAATAACCCCCTCAGCCGCTGATCCCCAGATATGCCTTACGCACCTCCGGGTCGTTGAGCAGCGTCTGGCCGCTACCGCTCAGGCGGATCTGGCCGTTCACCATCACGTAGGCGCGGTCCGACAGATTGAGGGCATGGCGGGCATTCTGCTCCACCAGAAACAACGTCATCCCCTGAGCCGTCAGCTCGCGCAGGATCTGAAAAATCTGCTTCACCACCAGCGGCGCCAGCCCCAGGCTCGGCTCATCCAGCAGCAGCAGGCGCGGTCGGCTCATCAGCGCCCGGGCGATGGCCAGCATCTGCTGCTCGCCGCCGGAGAGGGTCATCGCCCGCTGTCCCCGCCGCTCTTCCAGCCGGGGGAACAGCTGGTACATTCGCGCCTTGTCCTCGGCCTGATAGCGGTTGCCAATGGCAATGGTCCCCATCAGCAGATTCTCCTCGACGGTCATATCGGGAAAGATGCGCCGCCCTTCCGGGGCCTGGGCGATGCCGTTGCTGGCGATAAAGTGGGTCGATTTCCGGCTGATCGCCTCCCCGCGATAGAAAATCTCCCCGCCGGCAATGCGCGGCTGGCCGAAGACCGACATCAGCAGCGTTGATTTACCGGCGCCGTTGGCGCCGATCAGCGCCACCGTCTCCCCCTCGTTGACGGTGAGGGAGACCTGCTTCAGGGCCTGGATCGGCCCGTAGAAGACATCCACCTCATTAAAGGCAAGCAAAGGCTGGCTCATCGGCGCGTCTCCTCTTCCTCAGCGCCTAGATAGGCGGCAATCACGCTGGCGTTGGCCTGGATCGCCTGCGGCGCGCCGCGGGCGATGACGTCCCCGTGATCGAGGACGATGATATGATCCGAAATCTCCATCACCATCCCCATATCATGCTCGATCAGTAGCACCGTGATGCCGTGCTGCTGGCGCAGAAAGCGAATAATCCGGCTCAGCGCCTGGGTTTCCACCGGGTTGAGGCCGGCGGCCGGCTCGTCCAGACAGATCATCTCCGGACGGGTGCACATGGCGCGGGCGATCTCCAGCCGCCGCTGCTGTCCGTAGGAGAGGGTCCCCGCCAGACGGTTGGCGCAGTCCACCATCTCCACCACCTCCAGCCAGTAAAAAGCGCGATCCAGCGCCTGACTCTCCGCCTGCCGATACCCACGGGTATTGAGGATCCCGGCCAGCAGATGGCGGTTGACCTGGGTATGCTGGGCCACCAGCAGGTTCTCGATCACCGACATCTCGCGGAATAAACGTATATTCTGGAAGGTGCGCGCCAGGCCAGCGCGGTTCACCAGATGGGTGCCACCGAACATCTTGTAATAGATCCGCCTCCCCAGCTGCGCCGGGTGGAGAAAATCGTCCGGGTGAAGCTTCTGCCCCAGCACCTGAATAACATCGGTGACCTTTTCCCGCGCCCGCAGCACGATACTGCCCCCCGTCGCCCGATAAAAACCGGTCAGGCAATTAAACACCGTGGTCTTGCCCGCGCCGTTGGGGCCGATCAGGGCGGTGATCGACCCCCGCTCCACCTCCAGATTGACATCATTCAGCGCTTTGATGCCGCCGAAATGCATCATCAGATGCTCAACGCGTAAGATGCTGTCGGTCATGGCGCGACTCCTTTTCGCAACGCAACCCCGCTGCGGCTGGTGCGCACCAGGCCGCGCGGCCGCCAGATCATCATCATCACCATCAGCACGCCGAACAGCAGCACCCGATATTCGTCAAAACCGCGCAGCAGCTCCGGGGTGACCGTCAGAACAAACGCCGCCAGTACCACTCCCAGGGTGGAGCCCATTCCCCCGAGCACCACAATCGCCAGGATCAGCGCCGACTCAAAAAAGGTGAACGACGTCGGGTTAACAAACCCCTGATAGCTGGCGAAGAACACCCCGGCGATGCCGGCCGTCGACGCGCCGAGCATAAACGCCGAGAGCTTCACCAGCACGTGGTTGAGCCCCATCGCCCGACAGGCGATCTCATCCTCGCGCAGCGCCTCCCAGGCGCGTCCGATGGGCATCCGCGTCAGGCGATGCTTCACCAGCAGCACCAGCATCACCACCAGGCACAGCACGGCGTAGAGAAAGATGAATTTCAGGTTGGGGTTGTAGCTGACGTGGAAAAACTCATGGATGGGGATGCCGCCATCCTTGGCCCGGCGGGTAAACTCGAGGCCAAACAGCGTGGGGGATGGCACCGGTACGCCGTTAGGGCCACCGGTGAAGCTCACCCAGTTGTTGAGCACCAGGCGGATAATTTCGCCAAAGCCGAGGGTGACGATGGCCAGATAGTCGCCATGCATACGCAGCACCGGAAAACCCAGCAACGCCCCGGCGAGAGCCGCCATCACCGCCCCCAGCGGCAGCATCGCCCAGAAGCCAAGTCCCAGGTACTGGTAGCCCAGCGCCAGGCCGTAGGCGCCGATGGCGTAAAACGCCACATAGCCCAGATCGAGCAGGCCCGCGAGGCCCACCACAATATTCAACCCCAGGCCAAGCAGAACGTAGATCAGCCCAAGAATGGCCACGGTCAGCAGATATTTTGTGGCGAGAAACGGAAAGACAATGGCCAGCCCCACCAGCAGCGGTATTATCCAGCGCAGCCGCGAGCGGTAGCCCGGCGGCCGGACGTACACCCCGTCATCCGCCCCCTCAAAGCGGGCAATAAAGGCTTTTCCCCTGTGGCTCTGCAGCAGCAGACTGAGCGCCAGCCTGCCGGCCATCACCACCGCCACCAGAATCGCCACCCGCGCAGGCGCGAGGGTAAAACCATACCCTTTGAGCACCACGCCGACGATCGGGCCAAAGACAATTAACGCGCAAAGGCCGGCCAGTACGCTGTCGATCAGCGCGTTTTGGATAGCCCGCGCAGGCTGGCGCGTAATTTCACCCATAAAGCCTCCTTAGACCTTGGCCACCAGCGGACGTCCCAGCAGCCCCTGCGGGCGAAAAATCAGGATCGCCACCAGCAGCGCAAAGGAAAAGACATCTTTGTAATCCGAATTCACCAGCCCGGCGAACTGGGCTTCGGCCACCCCAAGCAGCAGACCACCCAGCATCGCGCCAGGCAGCGAGCCGATCCCGCCCAGCACCGCGGCGGTGAAGGCTTTGATGCCGATAATAAATCCGATATAGAAGTCGAAGGTGCCGTAGTTCATGGTCACCAGCACGCCGGCCAGACCGGCCATCGCCGCGCCGATGACAAACACCAGGGAGATCACCCGGTCGGTATTGATGCCAAGGATCGCCGCCATGCGCCGGTCCTGCTGGGTGGCGCGGCAGATGCGCCCCAGCCGGGTATACTGAATAATCCAGGTCAGGATAAGCATCCCCACCAGCGCCGCGACGAGAATAAACACCTTGGTCCAGGTGATCTGCACTACCCCATCGCCCACCGTCATGCGCAACGCGCCGCTAAGCAGCGTCGGGATCCCCTGCTGGTTCGGCCCCTGGCTCAGCTGGACATAGTTCTGCAGGATCAGCGACATCCCGATAGCCGAGATCAGCGGCGCCAGCCGCGTCGAGTTGCGCAGCGGCCGGTAGGCGATGCGCTCGATCGCCCAGCCGTATACGCCGGTGACCACGATGGTGAACACCAGGGTGGCGAAAATCAGCAGCGGAAAGGAGTGGATCCCGAAGAAAGAGAGCAGCGCCAGGCCGATGGCGCACAGGTAGGCGGAGACCATATACACCTCGCCGTGGGCGAAGTTGATCATGCCGATGATCCCATACACCATGGTGTAGCCGATGGCGATTAAGCCGTACACCGCGCCCAGCGTCAGCCCATTGATCAGTTGTTGCAGAAAAAACGCCGTCATAGCCCCTCCAGCCGCCAGGCAGACGGCCGCCGGGTTCCGTTCCCGGTCAACCGCCGTCATGTGACAATTCGCAAGTCAAAAGGACAGAGCGTCCTCAGGTCGTGGCCGATCAGAGCTGGTGATATTTGCCCTTGTCGTCCCACTGATAGACCACGTAGTCGGACACCTTGAGGTCGCCTTTGCCATCCCAGGCTTTCTTGCCCATCACCGTCTCGACGTCGTGGCTCTTCAGCCAGTCGCTGGCTTTGGCGTTATCGGTACCGACGGCGTTCCAGGACGCGGCGATAGCCTGAATGGAGGCGTAGGCGTAGAGGGTATAACCTTCCGGCTCAAAGCCGCTGGCGCGGAACTTCTCGATCACCGCTTTGCCGTCCGGGAGGGTGCGCGGATCCTGACCAAAGGTCATCAGCACGCCGTTGGTGAACTGCGGCCCGCCGGCGGCCGTGACCAGCTCCTCGGTGACGATACAGTCGCCGGAGAAGAATTTGGCCTGCACCCCCTGCTCGCGCATCTGGCGCACCAGCGGGCCCGCTTCCGGATGGCAGCCGCCAAAGTAGACCACGTCCGGCTTGAGGGCGCCGATCTTGGTCACCAGGGCGTTAAAGTCTTTTTCACCGCGGGAAAGGCCTTCGTACAACACTTCTTTGGTACCCCGCTTCGCCAGCGCCGCGCGGGTGGCATCGGCCAGCCCCTGACCATAGGTGTCTTTATCGTGGATGACGGCGATTTTCTTCGCCTTCAGCACGTCCAGCATATAGTTGGCGGCGATCGCCCCCTGCTGATCGTCACGACCACACATGCGGAAGAGATCTTTCATGCCGCGCTCGGTGATCTGCGGGTTGGTCGAGCCGGGGGTAATGGTCAGGATCCCGGCTTCGTCATATACCTCGGAGGCCGGCATCGTTGAGGAAGAGCAAAAGTGCCCCACCACGGCGGAGACTTTCGCTTCATCCACCAGCCGGTTGGCCACCGCCACCGCCTGCTTCGGTTCGCACGCGTCATCCCCCTGCACCAGCACAATCTTTTCGCCTTTGATGCCGCCGGCGGCATTGATATCGGCCACCGCCTGCGAGGCTCCCTTCCAGTACTGGGCGCCGTAGGTGGCGTTGGGGCCGGTAAAGGGCCCGGCGACGCCGATCTTCACGTCTGCCTGGGCGTAAAAGGCCATGCTCATACAACCTGCTATCACAACATGAAGCGTCATTGTTTTCAGTTTCAAAGACATTCGGATATTCCTCAGCGATGTAAAGCCTGGCGTCATGGAATGACGCAGAAAATATCACTTACCGTGTGGTGCCGACGTTGGCGCAGCGCCAGGACGGCCAGGGTGGAAGAAGCAAAAATCCCGCCAGGAAGGAGTGGAACACCGGAGAACAGTCGCCCCAGTCGGTACGCACGCGACGGCAACCCGTGCCGCATCCGGCAAGGGCGCATTCCCTTTCAGGTCAGGAGATCGGTTGCCATCACGTGGCGAGCCGGACAACGCGGTATCCGTACCGGCCCGTGAGCTAAACATAGATGCAGTTAGCGGTCGCTGCGCGCCGGCGTGGTGCAAAAATGCGAATATGATCAACAGTGGTGATTATTTTGTTGCGGTAATGTGAAGATGATAACAGGAGAGCCCGTAAAGGCTCTCCTGTGACCCGGTGGCCGCTCAGAGTTGGCTGGTGAACGTTCGGGAGATCACATCCTGCTGCTGTTCGCGGGTCAGCGCGTTAAAGCGGACCGCATAGCCGGAGACGCGGATCGTCAGATTCGGATACTGCTCCGGGTGTTCTATCGCATCGAGCAGCTTTTCCCGGTTCAGCACATTGACGTTGAGATGCTGTCCCCCCTCCACCGTCTCCTCGTGGTGGAAGTAGCCGTCCAGCAGGCCCACCAGGTTGTTTTCCTGCGCTGACGGGGCTTTGCCGAGCGCCGCCGGCACGATGGAGAAGGTATACGAGATGCCATCTTTGGCGTAGGTAAACGGCAGTTTCGCCACCGAGGTCAGCGACGCCACCGCCCCTTTCCGGTCGCGGCCATGCATCGGATTGGCCCCCGGAGCGAACGGCGTCCCCGCCCGACGTCCGTCCGGGGTGTTGCCGGTTTTCTGGCCGTATACCACGTTGGAGGTGATGGTCAGGATCGACTGGGTCGGCACCGCCTGACGCCATGTGGGGAGCGCCTGAATTTTGCGCATAAAGCGCTCCACCAGGTCGCAGGCGATGGCATCAACCCGATCGTCGTTGTTGCCGTACTGCGGATAGTCGCCTTCAATGACAAAGTCCACCGCCAGCCCGTGGTGATCGCGCACCGGCTTCACCCGGGCGTACTTTATCGCCGACAACGAATCCGCTGCCACCGACAGGCCGGCGATGCCGCAGGCCATCGTGCGGTAGACGTCGCGGTCGTGCAGGGCCATCAGCGCCGCCTCGTAGCTGTACTTATCATGCATGCAATGGATGATGTTCAGCGCGCTGATGTACTGCACCGCCAGCCAGTCCATAAAGTGGTCGAGGCTGGCCATCACGGTGTCGTAGTCCAGCACCTCATCACGCAGAGGGTCGGTTTTCGGCCCCACCTGGATCTTCAGTTTCTCATCCACCCCGCCGTTAATCGCGTAGAGCAGCGTTTTGGCGAGATTGGCGCGGGCGCCGAAGAACTGCATCTGCTTGCCGATCACCATCGGGCTGACGCAGCAGGCGATGGCGTAGTCGTCGCTGTGAAAATCGCTGCGCATCAGATCGTCGTTCTCATACTGCAGCGACGAGGTGGCGATAGAGACCCGGGCGGCATATTTTTTAAACGCCGCCGGCAGCGCTTGCGACCAGAGCACGGTCAGGTTCGGCTCCGGCGCCGGGCCCATGGTGTGCAGAGTATGCAGATAGCGGAAGGTGGTTTTGCTGACCAGGGTGCGACCATCCAGCCCCATGCCGCCCAGCACCTCCGTCGCCCAGATGGGATCCCCGGAGAACAGCGAATCAAATTCCGGGGTGCGCAGGAAACGCACCATGCGGATCTTCATGATGAAGTGATCAATGAGCTCCTGGGCCTGCTCCTCATTCAATAAACCGGCGCGCAGATCGCGTTCGATATAGATGTCGAGGAAGGTGGCCGTGCGCCCCAGCGACATGGCGCCGCCGTTCTGCGACTTCACCGCCGCCAGGTAGGCGAAGTAGAGCCACTGCACCGCCTCCCGGGCAGTGCGCGCCGGGTGGGCGATATCGCAGCCGTAGCGGGCCGCCATCTCCTGCATCTGCAGCAGCGCGCGCCGCTGTTCGGCCAGCTCTTCGCGCAGGCGCAGGGTGGCCTCCAGCGCCTCGCCGCGCTCAAGGGCCGGCTGCAGGTCGGCAAACTGCAGCTCACGTTCGCGGACCAGATAGCGAATGCCGTACAGCGCCACGCGGCGGTAATCGCCGATGATCCGTCCGCGGCCATAGCCGTCCGGTAGCCCGGTCAGCACCCCGGATTTGCGGCAGCGCAGCATATCCGGGGAATAGACGTCAAAAACGCCCTGATTATGGGTCTTACGCAGCGCCGTAAACTGATACTCAAAGTCAGGATCCATTTCGCGACCATAGGCCTCGAAGGCGCTTTTGATCATCTTGATGCCGCCAAAAGGATGCAGGGCGCGCTTCAGCGGCTGGTCCGTTTGCAGGCCGACGATCTTTTCCAGCGGCTGGTTGATATAGCCCGCCGCGTGGGCGGTGATGGAGGTGGCGACATTGGTGTCGAAATCCACCGGCGCATGGGTGGCGTTCTCGACGCGGATCCCGGCCATCACCTGCTCCCAGAGGGCGGTGGTCGCTGGCGTCGCGTCGGCGAGGAAAGACTCATCGCCCTCGTAAGGGGTGTAGTTATGCTGAATAAAGTCGCGAACGTCGATCTGCGTTTGCCACGCCGTACCGCGAAAGCCCAGCCAGGCGTCAGCGTATCGTACATCCTGGGTATCGATATCTACTTTCATGAACATCGTCTCTCTACAGAATAAAAAGTCAGGCCAGCGCCGCCGCGGTGTGGATCCGGCCTAAGCGGATCGCATCGAGGGCAATCATGCGCTCTTCATTGGTAGGAATAACCGCGCAGCGCACCCGGCTGCCGTCGGCGGAGATCAGGCGCTCGCCGGCCGAATTGGGCTGCTGATTGCGGGCGGCGTCCATCGCAAGGCCAAAGACCGTCAGCCGCTCGCTCACCAGCCGACGGATCAGCACCGAGTTCTCGCCAATCCCGCCGGTGAAAATAATGCCGTCGAGACGCTGCAGCGCCGCGGCGTGGCCGGCAATATGGCGGGCGATACGATGGACAAAGGTTTTAATCGCCAGGCGGGCGCGGGCATGGCCCTCATGCCACGCCTGCTCCAGCACCCGCAGGTCGGAGGAAAGACCGGAGATCCCCAGCAGGCCGGAGGCGGTGTTGGCTACCCGCTCCAGGTCGCTGAGGGTCTGCCGGGTTTCCCCGGCAATCCACGCCATGGCGCCGAAGTCGACATCGCCGCTGCGGGTGCCCATCATCAGCCCCTCCAGCGGCGTCATCCCCATCGAGGTGTCCACGCTGCGGCCGTTACGCACCGCGCAGATCGAGGCGCCATTGCCCAGGTGGGCGATCACCAGGCCGCTCTCCTGCTCCGGCAACCCGAGCAGCGCCAGGGCGCGCCGGGACACATAGCGGTGCGAGGTGCCGTGGAAACCGTAGCGGCGTACCCCGAGATTCTGGTAATACTCCCACGGCAGACCATAGAGAAAAGCTTCCGGGGCCAGGGTCTGGTGAAAGCTGGTATCAAAGACCGCCACCTGCATCACCTCCGGGAACAGCCGCTGCGCCGAGGCGATGCCGCTGAGACTGGCGTAGTTATGCAGCGGGGCCAGGGACGATACCTGGCGAATGTTATTGATAACCTCCTCGCTAATAATGACCGACTCGGTGAACAGGTCGCCGCCGTGGGCGACGCGGTGGCCAATCAGGGCCACGCTGTCGATGAGGTCGCGTTGGGCTAATGCTCCGGCAATCGCCTGCAGGGCGCCTTCGTAGCCGCGCTGCGCCAGCGCCACCGGCTCGCCGCCGTTGAGCGAGAGAGACGCCCGTTCCGCGTTGATGCCCTCGGCCACGCCGTTGAGCAGGCAGTCGCAGCTGGCGGCGTCCAGGACGGAAAATTTGATTGACGACGAGCCGCAGTTAATCACCAGTACTACCGGAAATTCAGTCATGTTGTACTCCGCGTGGCCTGAGCCGGATTAGAACAGTTTGTAAACGATGTTGAGGATGGTCAGCAGACCAATGGCGGTCACAAAGAGGTTATCGAGACGGCCACGGTATTTGGCCAGCGAAGGCGCTTTACGAATGGCGTACATCGGCAGCAGGCACAGCAGCGAGGCGATAATCGGCGCGCCCATGGCCTCAATCAGGTCGAGGATATTGGGGTTAGCATAGGCCACCACCCAGGTCGAGCCCATGATGAACACCATGCTCAGGGTATTGAGCTTGCCGCTGGAGACCCGGGTTTTATCCCCTTTATAGCCAAAGCGCAGGATCAGACCGTTCAGCCCCTCGAGCGTGCCGAGATAGTGGCCGAAAAACGATTTGAAGATGGCCACCAGGGCGATGATCGACGCGCCATACTCCAGCAGGGTGGCAAAGGTGGATTTGGTGCCCGACATCGAGGCAAAGTGGTTCGCCAGATAGGAGAGCACCGGGATATTCTGCGCCTTGGCGTCCGCCATGTTCTGCGGTGAGAGGGTAAACAGGCAGCTGAAGGCGAAGAACATCACCACCGCCACCATCAGCATGCTGGCCCGGGAGATGATCTGGGAGCATTTGCGTTCGGTATACTCGCGGCCAAACTGCGCTTCATACTCTTCGCGTTTGGAGACCACAAACGAGGAGACGATCGGCGAGAAGTTGAAGGAGAACACCATGATGGAGATGCCCAGCCATACCGTCACCAGAATGCCGTCGTGACCGGTTAAGGCGATATCGCTGAGGTTGACCTGGTCAATCACCGCGCTATTCCAGTAGGGGATCAGGGACAGGGAGATCACCACCAGGCTGGCGATAAACGGCCACACCAGATAGCTCATCACCTTGACCATCAGGTCTTTACCAAACCAGATGACAAACGCCATCAGCAGCAGCAGGAGCAGCGCCACCACCCCGCGGTTGAGAGCCGGCATCTGCAGCTGGTTCTCCCAGAAAGTCATAAAGGTATTGGTGATCGTGACGCCATAAATCCACAGCAGTGGGCAGATGGCGAAGAAGTACAGAAAGGTGATCACCACCCCGCCGGTTTTGCCAAAATGCTCTTCCACCGTTTCGGTGATATTGCCGGAGGGGTTAGCCCCCGACAGGCATAGCCGGGCCAGGGCCCGATGGCAATAAAAGGCGATGGGATAGGCCAGCACCAGCATCACCAGGATCGGGATCAGCCCGCCGAAGCCGGCGCGGATCGGGAAAAACAGCACCCCGGCGCCGATAGCGGTGCCAAACAGGCCCAGGGTCCAGGTGGTGTCAGATTTACGCCAGGACGAAAGGCTTGTCTGGCTGGATGCAATGCTCTCAGTCGTACTCATATCCTGTCCTCACTTATGTATTGAATTAAGCGTCAACAAAACCGGTAATTTGCGATACCCGGGAGAGATCGATATTGCCCCCGGAAATCAGGCTGACCGTTTTGCGGTTCTGGATATAGCTGTCGAGTTTGCCGCTTAATAACGCGGCGCAGGCTAACGCCCCGGCCCCTTCGGTGATCACTTTATTGCGCTGAATTAAGGCGACCATGCTCTGGCGAATGTCGTCCTCACTCACCAGGACGATGTCATCCACCAGCTGGCGGGCGATTTCATAGGTCAGTTTCCCCGGGCGGGCGACGTCGCAACCATCGGCTAAGGTGCCGGCGTGGCGATGGCTGGTGATTTCCCCGGCATACCAGGAGGCGGCCATGCCGTGAACATTCTCCGACTGCACGCCGATAATGCGGATTGTCGGGTTAATGGATTTAATCGCAATCGCGATACCGGCAATTAAGCCGCCGCCGCCAATGGGCAAGATGACATTATCCACGTCATACAGATCTTCTAATATTTCGAGTCCAATCGTCCCCTGCCCGGCGATAACCTGCGGGTCGTCATAGGGGGGAATAAAAATGCGGCCCTCAAGTTCAACAATATCGCTGGCTTTGGCGAGGGTATCGTTAAAGTTATCGCCATGTAGCACCACTTCCGCCGAATAATCACAGGTGGCGGCAACTTTCGATTTCGGCGCCCCTTTCGGCATCACTACTTTCCCGTCAATGCCGAGCATGGCGCAGGAGAGCGAGACGCCCTGGGCGTGGTTGCCCGCTGAGCAGGCCACCACCCCTTTGCGTTTTTCCGCCGCGGTTAAACCGCACAGTTTATTAAAGGCGCCGCGAATTTTAAATGAACCCGTGCGCTGCATATTTTCGAATTTAAGAAATATTTCGCCCTGGCAGCGCTCGCTAAAATAATTCGAACGGGGCATGCCTGTTTTATATATTTTTCCCGCGAGGCGTTGTTTCGCTTCGAGAATATCGTCAATAGATACCGGAAGATCGTAGGTAATATGCATTATGGCCTCTGTATCTTAATATAAAGTCAATGACCGGGCGTCATCCTGCTGATAACAGCGAGGACGTGTGTTGGATTATTTAACGACTTTCAGTTACGCAATAATTTGTAATGGCTGCCAGTGGCGGTTGCCCTGCCCCGAGGAATAGTGTTTCGCCATCTCCACCAGCGACGCCGCGGCGGTTTTTAACCGGTAATTTTTCGACCATACCGCCGCATAGCGCGCCACCGGCAAGGCCTCTTTAATGGGGATGGTGACAAACTGGCTCGAGCCAAACGGCGTGGTCATGTCGCAGGGGATCACCGTCAGAAAATCGGCATTGAGCACCAGGTTATAGATCGTCACCACCGAATCGGTATTAACGATATTTTCACGGCGGATACCGCTGCGCTGCAGGGTGGTCAGCAGTTCGCTGTAGTAGCCCATATTGGTCTCCGGCAGCACCCACTGCTCGTGCTGGAGCGAGGCCAGGCGGACGGTGCCGTTGCCGATCCGCGCCCGGTTCGCCACCAGCACAAACTCAGACTCAAACAGCGGCTCGACGTGCAGGTCCTGCAGTTTCATCTCATCGCTCAGCGTCCCGATGGCGAAGTCGAGGCGCCCGTCGCGGATTGCCGGCAAAAAGGCGGAGAGCTGCGCCTCATACATCGAGACCCGCGCCTTGGGGAAAGTCATTTTAAACTGATGCACCATCTCCGACATAAAGGTAAACCCGACCAGCGAAGGGAAACCAAAGGAGACATCCACCACCGCGCTGTTGGTCAGAGCATTCATTTCATTGACCATATTTTTCATTTCACGGGTGATCGCTTCTGACCAGTTGAGAAATACCTGCCCGGCCTCGGTGAGCGAGACGCCGGTATTTCGCCGGACGATTAATTCGCTGCCAAAATAACTCTCCATGTCGCCAATAATTTTACTGACCGCCGGCTGAGTGAGTCCTAACGCTTTTGCTCCGGCCCCGATTGACCCGCTGCGGATCACTTCCTGGAAAACTACCAGATGCTGTGTTTTAGGCAGAGAAAAAGTATTCATCACGTCTCACTTTCATTCCTTTGTTGACGGCGGAAAGTGTAACAAATCGCAATTGCCGGGTTATGTGAGAGCTCTCACAAAGGCTCCGCCGCGGCGGATAAGCAGGATCCACGAGCCAGAATAAGTAAAGTAAAATCAATATATTAAAAGCATCATGAACGCTATTTGCGCGCCTTTTGCCGTGGCCGAATGCGGGGATAAAAATAATTGATGGCGATAACATCGACGGCGAAATGGCGATAAAAAATACGCCTTTTGTACGTTATTCGACCCGCGCTATCAGGGTGAGAAGAAAGCCGAAAATTAAATTAATGCTGTAAAGAATAAAAAGCAGACGTAATAAACGCCATTATTTAACGACAAGCCGGTCGGGCATCACATTTTATCCCCGGCGGTTGGGGAAAATGCACGGTCATTATTTACACCAAAGAAACATTAAATTCACAATTTTTCTTTTGGGTCGCGATAGGCAGCGATCTTTTTTCCGCCATAGCGCAGTTGGTCATACTTTGATTAAAATCAACCCTGGTAATTTATCTTTTACGACGGCCATTGGAGAGTCATTTGTGTTGCCGATCACAAATCCATAAAACAACGACCCGGCCTATCGTGAAGAGATGATCCCGCGGCTGCGCCAGCAGCTTAACGAGCAGCTGATGAGCGACCAGCTGGCTGTCGACCTGCTCTCTTCCTATCTGCGAATGGATCTCAGCGCCCAGCCGTGGGACCAGCCGCTATAGCCCGCCCCGGCGCAGATCGCTGGCCCAGGCATTTCGCCTATAGCTGGCTGACCCCCAGCGCCGCGGCCTCATCCCGCCACGCCAGCAGCGGCGCATAGGCCTCCCGCGACATATCGCTATAGCCGCAGATCAGCAAGGCGTCGCACAGGGAACGATAGCGATCATCGCTTACCAGCTGCTGGAGCGCCTCGCGCAGGCTATTCAGCGTCGCCGCCGGGGTGGCGCCGGCGGTGATCAGCGGCAGCCCTGGCGCGGCCGGGCTCCAGCCGATCGCCACCAGGCCAGCCAGAGCCTGCGGCTGATGGCGCTGCAGCAGCGCGTAGGTCACGCAGTCGATGGCGGCGATATCGGCGTTTTCCTGCTGCAGCTCACGCAGCGACTGCCGATGGCTGCCGCTGAACATCACCGCTGAAAAAAAACGCCCCTCCCGGGAGAGCGGCGCGACCATTTTACGCAGTACGTTGTAGCCGGACTGCGAGTGCTCGGCATTGCACACCGCCCGACGGCCAAAAAAGTCCCCCAGCATCCGGTGACTATCCGCTTCGCGGACCACCAGCAGGCTGCGATAGCGGCGCCCTTCGCAACCGGGCGCAGCGTAGTGGAAGCAGCCCACCGTCTGCACCTCCGGCAATTGGGTCACCAGCGGGTAGCCACAGGTCTGGCTCAGCAACAGCGTCGGCTGGCGCCAGTGAGCCAGCAGATCCCCGGGGTCAGCCGCCGGAGGGTCCCCCGCCACCATCACGCCGCGTTCGTCCAGCAGCGACTGCACCGCCTGCCACAGGGCCTGGGTCTGTTGACGGTGGATGGCATACATCGGAAAGGTCATGCGTTCAGCCATGTTCTCCTCCCGCCTGCGCCTGCTCGCCAAAGCCCGGATGGGCGTTCACCGCCACCGCCCGGCGGCTAAAATGGCGTCGCCACTCGCCGTACCCGCGCACCAGGAACCCCTGATTACGCTGCAGATACGCCGCCTGGCGATGCAGATACAGTTGACGCAAAGCGTACCAGGGGACCCCTGGCAGATCATGATGCACCGCATGGTAGTTGAGATTGAGGAACAGCACCCGCCAGGGGAGCCCGGCCTCGTTGATCACCGAGCGGGCCAGCGGGTCATCCGCGGCGCGGTGTTCGAGAAAAGAGCGTACTTTGGTCAGGGCCAGCGCCGGGTAGCTCACCGCCAGCACAAACCACAGCGGAGAAAAACCCTGCGCCGCCATCCAGGTCAGCAGGCCCGTCAGCAGCAACAGATGCAGACTCCACATGGCGATAGCGCGGCGGTCGCCCTCGCGGAAAGCCCACAGCGCGCTGTTCAGGGTGTGAATAATATCCATCATCGGCGCCAGCAGCAGACGCCCCCAGAAGGTGTTGCGCAGGTGGATAAGGCGGCGCTGCCAGGCTGAGAAGCGCTGCCAGCTTTCCGCCGTTACGTAGTACGATTCGGGGTCATCCTCAGGGTGCGTCAGCAGATGGTTGCGATGGTGCGCCAGGTGGCTGTCGCGGTAGACGCCATAGGGATACCAGACCGCCAGCGGCAGCGTCCCCAACAGCTGGTTAAACCATGCCAGCCGGGTGGGATGCCCATGGATCAGCTCATGCTGTAAGGACATATACCAGGCGGTAAACCAGATCAACAGCAGCGTGGCCGGAAACAGTCCCAGCGTCCGCCAGCCCGCCACGCAGGCAAACCAGCCGCCGTAAACCGTCACAATCAGCAGCCAGGTCGGCAGCTCGCTGCGCCACAGCCAGCCGCGCGCCAGCTGGCGGATCAGGATGCGCTGTTGGTCATCCACATAGACAGCCGTCTTCTTTTCCGTCACTTCCGATACCTTGCCGTGTTGCCACATTCCCACCGAAGATGTGAGATAACACGTTAAATAACAAAGTATTTAATTGACTTAGCTTTGCCAAAAAGCGCGTTTGTTTTCAGCAGGGCAAAGAGAATACCGTCCATGGCGCAACAGGTTGGCGGTGTTTAAACAGGTCCATCGCCCGGCGGCGCTGCGCTTGCCGGGCCTACGGGATAACCCCTCCCCGGGCCATCCAGGCCGGTGCAGGCGCAGCGCCGCCGGACAAGGACAGCGGCGCCGCTTTTGTGCCGGGCGGCGGCGACGCCTTGCCCGGCCTACAATCCGTGCGGCCTGTCGTTAATTTATTTACCGCTGTTGCTGAAATTTTACCGCCAGGTCGAGGATACTAAAGGACTCCAGCGCCTTACCCGCCTTCGCGCCGACGATACCGGCGGAGCGTCACAGCGACTACTCATCTTCCCGCTCCGCTGGCGTCCAGGTCGGCAGAGTCTGGAAGGTGTGCAACAGCCCTTCGGACCACGCCTTGCGAATGCGGTTGAAGTAGGGATCGCTGTCGGTGATGCGATGCTGCCCGGCACTGCTGAAGCTGCCGCTGCGGTAGAGCAGCGTATCCAGCGGCAGGCCGACGGACAGATTACTGCGCAGCGTCGAATCAATGGAGATCAACGCGCAGCACATCGCCTGCTCCAGCGGCGTGTCGATGGTCAGCACCCGATCGATGATCGGTTTGCCGTATTTGCTTTCGCCAATCTGGAAATAAGGCGTGTCGCGGGTGGCTTCAATAAAGTTGCCCTCCGGATAAATATGGAACAGACGATGGGTTTCGCCGGCGATCTGGCCGCCAAGCAGCAGGTTGCAGTTGAAGTTGGTGTTACTGCAGGTCTGCTGGTTGCTGCTGTCGCGCTGGATCACCTCCAGCAGCGTTTTACCGATCAGCATCGCGGCGTCGTAGAGGGAAGTGACCTGCATCAGATTCGGCTCCTGCTGGGTACGGATGCGCGCGCTGAGCAGGCTTATCACGCTCTGGGTGGTGGCCAGATTGCCGGCGGATTGCAGCACCAGCACCCGTTCCCCCTCCTGATGGAAAACGTGCAGCTTTTTAAAAGTGGCAATATGGTCGACGCCCGCGTTGGTGCGGGAGTCGGAAGCAAACACCAGTCCATCCGCCAGGCACATGGCCACACAGTAGGTCATTGCGGTTATTCCCGTATTATTGCTGCTGCGCCTGCTGGCTGTGTTCGCGCACTTCAGCGTTAGTTAACATAATCTCCCCGCCGCCGCCCAGCCGGGTGCCCCGTACCGGGCAGGCGTCGAGATAATCCAGCCCGGTCGCCAGCCGTAAATGCTGATTCAGGCGACGGGTATTATTGGTGATATCAAACGACAGCCAGCGGCCGTCGAGCCAGACTTCCGCCCAGGCATGCATCGCCACATGCTGGGCGTTATCGCTGTAGACATAGCCGCTGACGTAGCGCGCCGGGATCTCCAGCGCGCGGCAGCAGGCGAGAAAAACATGGGTATGATCCTGGCACACCCCCTTCGCGCGGGCGAAGGCGTCGGCGGCGGAGTCCTGCACCTGGGTCGCGCCGGGGGAGTATGGCATTCTTAACAGCAGATCCGCCATCAGTTGATTCAGACTCTCTTCCGCCGCATCGGGACGATAGAGGCGCTGGGCAAACTCACGGATCGCCGTATCGGCGCGGGTTAGCGGCGTACAGCGCAGAAAAACCAGCGGCGACAGCAGCTCGGCCTCTTCATCACGCGTCTCCTCCCCTTCGTCGGCGATATCGACAATCCCGCTGGCGCGGATGGTGATCTCCTTGTGCGGGTTATCCAGCGTCAGCACATGCAGCACATTGCCCCAGCCGTCGGTAGTGGTCACCGCCGCGCCGTCCGGCAGGGTCAGCGTCCAGGCGGTGATCGTCTGCCGGGCGGTACTGCGCGGCGTCAGGCGCAGATACTGGGTGGAAAACTTCACTTCTTCATCGTAGCCATAGCGGGTGAGATGATCGATGACCAGTTTCATAAGGCCTCCAGGTAGGTTTGTCTGATGCTGTCGGACAGCGCGTTAATTCTCGCCAGCAGCCCGTTAAGGGTGGTCTGCAGGTCCGCCTGCGCCAGGTCGTCACGGGTGCTGAAGCGCAGGTCAACGTTGAGCTGATGGGCGAGGCGCAACGGTTGATAGGAGCGATCGTTGGCGATCTTCTCCAGCTCGCCCACCAGGTCGGCAATGCTGGCGCGCAGCGAACGCGGAATATCGTTGCGCAGGATCAGCAGCTCCATCACCGTTTCGCGACTGACCGGCTGGCGGTAGAGGCTGTTGTAAGCTTCGCGGGCGCTGACCGCATTGAGCAGGGTATCCAGCCGGTAGTATTCCCGCACCGGGTCCGGATCGTTGGTCAGCTGTTGATCCTTAATCAGCAGCAGCTGGGTGGTGGCGAAGGCGCGCTCAATCAGGGTGCCGATACCGATAAAGCTCAGCGCGTCGTTGCGCAGCAGCGTGCCGATCACTGCCCCGCGAAACAGATGCACCCGCTCTTTCACCCACTCAAAAAAGCCGTCGCTCCCCAGCTCGCCCAGCCCCTGCTGGCGGAGGGTCCGCAGTTCAATGCGGGTGGCATTGATGCTCTCCCACACTTCGGCCGACAGACTGCCGCGCACCGCGTGCGCGTTGTTCCACGCCATCTCCACGCAGCTGTAAATACTGCAGGGGTTGTTGCCATCAAGGGCAAAAAAGTTGAGCAGATTGCTCATGGTAAAGCGGGCATGGCGCGCCTGAAACAACTCGTGGGTCATCGACAAATTCAGCGGTAGCGCCAGATCCCGCGACTGCTGGCTGTGGCGGGGGATCATTGATAATTTCCAGGTCACGTCCAGCACCCGGGCGTAGCTCTCCGCCCGCTCGAGATAGCGGGCCATCCAGAACAGTTCACTCGCCGTACGACTTAGCATGATGCGTCATCCTCCATCACCCAGGTATCCTTGGTTCCGCCGCCCTGCGACGAGTTGACCACCAGCGACCCTTCGGTGAGGGCCACGCGGGTCAGGCCGCCGGGCACCAGCCGCATCTCCTGCCCGGACAGCACGTAGGGCCGTAAATCGATATGCCGCGGCGACAGCCCTTCATCAACGAAGGTGGGGCAGGTCGACAGCGCAAGGGTGTCCTGGGCGATATAGTTGGCCGGATTGGCCAGCAGGCGCTGGCGGAAGGCCTCCCGCTCCTCTTTAGTCGAACGCGGGCCGACCAGCATGCCGTAGCCCCCGGCGCCATGGACCTCCTTGACCACCATCAGCTCGAGATTGCTCAGCACGTAGCGCAGGTCCTCCGCTTTCCGGCACTGCCAGGTGGGGATATTGCTGAGGATCGGCTGTTCGCCGAGGTAAAAGCGGATCATCTCCGGGACGTACGGATAGATTGATTTGTCGTCAGCCACCCCGGTGCCGATGGCGTTGGTCAGCACTACGCCGCCGGCGCGATAGACGGACAGCAGCCCCGGGACGCCGAGCATCGAATCGGCGCGGAAGGCCAGCGGGTCGAGCCAGGCGTCGTCGATGCGGCGATAAATCACATCCACCCGCCGCGGCCCCTCGGTGGTGCGCATATACACCGCGCCGTTTTTAATAAACAGATCGGCGCTCTCCACCAGCTCGACCCCCATCTGCTGCGCCAGGAAGCTGTGCTCGAAGTAGGCGCTGTTGAAGCGACCCGGGGTCATCACCACGACGCAGGGATCATCCACCAGCGAGCTTTCGCGCAGGGTCTGCAGGAGGTAGCTCGGGTAGCGCTCCACCGGCGCAATGTGATGCTGCTCGAACATCTCCGGATAGAGACGCATCATCATCTTACGGTTTTCGAGCATGTAGGAGACGCCGGACGGCGTGCGCAGATTATCCTCCAGCACGTAGTACTGACCGTCGTTATTGCGCACCATATCGACGCCGGTGATATGGGCATAGGTATTGTTTGGCAGGTTGATGCCCTGCATGCACGGCTGATACTGCTCGTTGGCCAGCACCTGCTCGGCCGGGATCAGCCCCGCGCGCAGGATATTCTGCTCATGATAGATGTCATAGAGGAAGGCGTTCAGCGCTTTCACCCGCTGGCGTATGCCGCGGTCAATGCGCTGCCACTCCCCGGCGGGTATGATCCGCGGCACGCTGTCAAACGGGATCAGCCGCTCGGTCCCCTCATCCTCGCCGTACACGTTAAAGGTGATGCCGATACGGTGAAAAAGCAGTTCCGCTTGCGCTTTTTTCTGCCGGATAGAGAATTGATCGGTATTGCGAAACCATTGCCACCAGGCATTATAGTGCGGCCGCTGTTCACCCTGCGCGGTCAGCATCTCGTCATAATAATGCCCGTCAGGTAGCGTAATTTTAATCATGGCTATCCCCTCCGGTTGTACTCACTTTGTGGTAATCCCGCTAAGAGATAAGCATTAATTATGCCAGGTCCTCTGCCGCCGCGGCGTTGTGCAAATCGGTTCAGCCCCGCCGTCTGGTTGTGCAAAAAATCGCCAAAACAGCCGCCCGCGCCCGGCGGCGGCTGCACCGTCGTGAGGCAGGGCGACGTTTTTTGCGCCATCGTGGACGCCAGCGCCCTCAGCCAGGCGGCCCAGCCCGCGGCGGTCTCAGGAGACCTGGCAGGTAAATCCTCTGTTTTCGCGCAAAATGTTACCCCTGACACGCGCAGCGGCAGATATTCGTCTAAGGTTTTTGGATGGCCAAACGTCGTGGCCCGCAGTCGATAATGATAAGGAGAACTCCCCATGACGAGTACTGATGCACGTCGTCCCGCTGCTTTGCCCTGTTCCCTGCGCCTGGCGATCGGCGGCGCTCTGATCGCCCTGATGAGCCTGAACGCTCAGGCGGAAGACGGCAAAACCGCGCCGCCCCCCTCGCCGGATATTCTGCTGGGCCCGCTGTTCAATGATGTCCAGAGCGCGAAGCTGTTTGCCGATCAGAAAACCTTCGCCGACGCTATCCCTAACAGCGATCCGCTGATGATCCTTGCCGATTACCGGATGCAAAAAAACCAGGCCAGCTTCGACCTACGCCACTTCGTCGAACTGAACTTCACGCTGCCGAAAGAGAACGACACCTATGTGCCGCCCAAAGGGCAAACTCTGCGTCAACATATCGATGGCCTGTGGCCGGTCCTGACCCGCAGCACCGTCGAGGTGGAAAAATGGGACTCGCTGCTGCCGCTGCCTAAGCCCTACGTGGTGCCCGGAGGACGTTTCCGCGAAGTCTATTACTGGGACAGCTATTTCACCATGCTGGGTCTTGCCGAAAGCGGTCACTGGGATAAAGTCGAGGATATGGTCGCCAACTTCGCCGCGGAAATTGACGCCTGGGGCCATATCCCCAACGGCAACCGCACCTATTATCTCAGCCGTTCGCAGCCCCCCTTCTTCTCCTTTATGGTGAGCCTGCTGGCGACGCACGATGGCGACCAGGTGCTGAAAACCTACCAGCCGCAGCTGGAGAAAGAGTATCGCTACTGGATGGCCGGAGCGGACGCGCTGGCTCCCGGCAGCGCCGACAAACGGGCGGTGCGGATGGCGGACGGCGCGCTGCTCAACCGCTACTGGGACGATAACGACACCCCGCGTCCCGAGTCCTGGCTTGACGACGTCAAAACCGCCAAAAGCAACCCGAATCGTCCGGCAACCGAGATCTATCGCGACCTGCGCTCCGCCGCCGCCTCCGGCTGGGATTTCAGCTCCCGCTGGATGGACAATCCGCAGCAGCTCGCCACCATTCGCACCACCTCGATTGTCCCGGTCGATCTCAATGCCCTGATGTTCCATCTGGAGAAAACCCTCGCCCGCGCCAGCAAGGCATCCGGGGACAGCGCTGGCGCTACGCAGTACGATGCGCTGGCTAACGCCCGCCAGCAGGCCATCGAGAAATACCTGTGGAATGATAAAGAGGGATGGTACGCCGACTACGATCTGAAAAGCCACAAGGTGCGCAATCAGTTGACCGCGGCGGCGCTGTTCCCGCTGTACGTCAATGCCGCGTCACGCGAGCGGGCGACGAAAGTGGCCGCCGCCGCCGAGTCGCGCCTGCTTAAACCCGGCGGGCTGACCACCACCACCGTCAACAGCGGCCAGCAGTGGGACGCTCCCAACGGCTGGGCGCCGCTGCAGTGGGTGGCGGTCGAGGGGCTGCAAAACTATGGTCAGCAGAAGATCGCCATGGAGGTCACCTGGCGCTTCCTGACCAACGTGCAGCATACCTATGACAGTAAGCAAAAGCTGGTGGAGAAGTATGACGTGAGCTCGACCGGCACCGGCGGCGGCGGCGGGGAATATCCGCTGCAGGACGGCTTTGGCTGGACCAACGGCGTCACCCTGAAGATGTTGGATCTGATCTGCCCGCAGGAGAAACCCTGCGATGCGCTGCCCGCTACCCGTCCGGCGACAACCCCTTCACCGCAGGACAAACCTGTTGCGGCGCCCGCGGCTAACGACCCCGCCCCTGCGGAACCGCAAAAGACCGGCTCCTGACGCTTCGCCGCCCCCTACCAAAATCGGTAGGGGGAAGCGGTCTCTCTGGTCACTATCGTCCCGCGCAGACCCATTCTGCGGCTCGCGGGAAACACTTCCCCACCCCCTCGCGTTGAACAGGTCACCTTTTCGCTTGATCGCACAAATACAAACAATAATAATTCGCATTACTTTTTAACGAATAATGACAGATTCGTTTTTCACGCGGCGGCGTACAGGAGTACCAGACCGCGTTGGTTCAGGATGATCTTATGAACGTGGCTATTTCTCGAAAACGCCCGGGGCTGCTGTATGCCCTTGCGGTCACACTCCCCTTCACCGCGCAAGCCGAAGAGACGGTGGTGGTCACTGCCACCCCGCCGGCGTCCGCCAGCGCGCCGACGGAGGGCTACAGCGCCAGCACCTCGCTCGGGGCGACGAAAACCGACCAGCCGTTAATCACTACCGCCCAGTCGGTGTCGGTGGTCACCCGCCAGCAGATGGCGGATCAGGGGGCGAATACCATCAGCCAGGCGCTGGAATATACCCCGGGGGTCTACTCCAGCTTCGGCGGCGGCGCCACCCGGTTCGACGCCATCTCCCTGCGCGGCTACCACGGCGGCGACGTCGATAACCTGTTCCTCGACGGCATGCGCCTGATGAGCGACGGCGGCAGCCATAACGTACTGCAAATCGACCCGTGGTTTATCGAACGCGTGGATGTGATCCGCGGCCCCTCCTCCGCGCTCTACGGGCAGAGCGTGCCGGGCGGCGTGGTCAACCTGACTTCTAAACGTCCGCAGTTCAGCCAGCAGGGCCACATCCGCCTGACCGGCGGTACGCAAAATACCAAAGGCGCGGCCTTCGATTACACCGACGCCATCAATGACCAGTGGGCATGGCGGCTGATCGGGATGACCCGCAGCAGCGACACGCAGTATGACCATACCCGCGAAGAGCGCTACGCGATTTCGCCTTCCCTGCTGTGGCAGCCGGACAGCGACACCTCGCTGCTGCTGCGCGCCTATCTGCAAAAAGATCCTTCCGGCGGCTACCACGGCTCTTTGCCGCTGGACGGCACCCGCTACGCGCACAATGGCCGTAAGCTCTCCCCCAGCACCAACGAAGGCGATCCGGGAGATGGCTATCAGCGCCGCCAGCAGATCTACAGCTATGAGTTTGACCACCAGTTCACCGACGTCTGGTCGGTCTATTCCGCCGGGAGCTACACCCATACCAACGTCTCCCTCGATCAGGTCTATCAGGTCGGCTGGATAGATGACAGCGACATGCTGGCCCGCGGCTACAGCGGTTCGCGCGGTTCGCTGGACGGCTGGTCAACCGATAACCGCCTGCGCGCCGATTTCAATACAGGCGACCTGGCGCACACCCTGATCCTCGGCGCCGAATATCATCGCTTCCGTAACGACCTGTGGACCGGCGCCGGCGGCGCGGCGCCCCTTAACCCGTTTAGCGGCTATACCGCGCAGACTGGACATACCGTTACCTACAGCGACGACAATAATCGCCGCTATTACCAGACCGGGCTGTATCTGCAGGATGAGATGGTCTGGAACCGCTGGCATGTGGATGTTTCCGCCCGCTACGACCGCATCGTTTCCCAGCAGGTCAGCGATACCCAGGGGACCTCAAACCGCCGTTCAGACGACCATATCAGCGGCCGCGCCTCGCTGTTGTACGCCCTGGACAACGGTCTGTCGCCCTACCTGAGCTACAGCCAGGCGATCACTCCGGCGATGCTGCCGGGCGCGGACGGCAAACCGTTGAAACCGACCACCGCCGAACAGGTTGAAGCCGGCCTGAAGTTCCAGCCGCCGGGCAGCAGCGATCTCTATAGCATCGCGATTTACGACCTGACGCAAAAGGATGTCGCCACTCGCGACCCGAACATCGCCACCGCCACCTATATTCCGGCGGGTAAGGTCCATTCCCAGGGCGTTGAGCTGGAAGCGCACCACCAGATCACCCCGCAGCTGAGTACTATCGCCTCGTATACCTGGAATCGTCTGCGTTTCCAAGACACCAAAGACGGGACCGACAATAACACGCCGCAGCTGACCCCGGATCAGATGGCCTCCTTCTGGGCGCGCTATCAGTTCCCGGCGGGGATCTCTGTTGGCGCCGGCGTCCGCTACATCGGTAAACAGTGGGCGGATGATGCCAACACCGCGCGGCTGCCGTCGGTCACGCTGATGGACGCCATGATGCGGGCCGACCTCGGCGTCTGGTCGCCAACGCTGAAAGGCGCTTATGTGCAGGTTAACGCCAACAATATCGGCGACCGCGAGTATATTTCCGGCTGCTATGGCACCGGCAACTGTTACTGGGGAGCAGAGCGCAGCGTTATAGCCACCGTGGGCTACGATTTCTGAGGACGTGGCCTCCGGGAGACTACCGGAGGCCAAACGAGGGATTACATGGCGTCCAGCGCTTTCTGTAGTTTCCAGATATAGCGCGGCGCCTGCGGTGCCGGGTGTTTTTTCACCACATGCTCGAAGAACTCATCGGCGTCGAGATCGTTAATCTCCTCGATGGCGTCCTGGCGGTTCGAGGAGAAGGTACGCAGCAGCGCGCCAGCGCCGTTGGCATAGGAGACCACCACCGCATAGCGCATCACCTGCGGGTCTTTGATCCCCGCCAGCGGACCGTTCTCCAGAATGCTCAGATAGGCGGCCCCCATCGAGATATTACGTTCCGGGTTTTTCAGCTCACTGACCGACGGCTCGCCGCGCCACCCCATCCGCCGATAGACATCGCGTCCGGAGGTCGACGGCTTGAGCTGCATCAGCCCGACGGCGCCGGATTTACTCACCACCGCAGGATTACCACCCGACTCGATGGCGATGATCGCCGTGATCAGCTGCGGATCCACGCCCCAGGCGGCGCCGGCTTTTTCACTGATCGGCATCCACTGCATAGCCCGCTTCACCGGGACCTCGGGGTTCCACGGCGGGTTAGTGTAATCATGTTTCGAACTACAACCGGCCAGAAAAACGACTAAAATAAGCAACCATCTCAATTTCACACATCTATCCTTATCTACCCAAACGCCATCATGCTACAGAACGACGGCCGCGGTACGTCTCCCGCCTGCCGACAACCTGAAGGATGACGGGTGCGGACTGAAGTTAGCCACCTGGAGATGACAATCGCCATTCCAGGCGGCATCATAACCCTTTCATTCATAGCAAGGAATTATCATGTCTCAGTTTTATCTGGTCGCGCCATCCGGGTATTGCATCAACCAGCAGGCGGCAGCCCGCGGCGTCGAGCGTCTGCAGCAGGCCGGACACGAGGTGGCCCACCAGCAGGTCATTCCCCGCCGGCAGCAGCGTTTCGCCGGGACTGAACATGAACGGCTGGCCGATATTAACCAGCTGGCCCAGTTGCCCGGCCGCAACCGGATCGTCCTCGCCGTGCGCGGCGGCTACGGCGCCAGTCGCCTGCTGCCGCATATCGACTGGCAGGGACTGGTTGCCCGCCAGCAGCGCGACCCGCTGCTGATTTGCGGCCACAGCGATTTCACCGCTATCCAGTCGGGCCTGCTGGCCATGGGCAACGTCATCACCTTCAGCGGGCCAATGCTCGCCGGCAACTTCGGCGCGGAGACACTCGACCCGTTTACCGAGCACCATTTCTGGCAGGCGCTACGCCAGCCGGAATTCACCCTCGAATGGCCGGGCGAAGGGCCGAACTGCCGGGTGGAAGGCACCCTGTGGGGGGGAAATCTGGCGATGCTGACCTCGCTTATCGGCACGCCGTGGCTGCCGGCGATCCGCGACGGCATCCTGGTGGTGGAGGATATCAACGAGCACCCGTTCCGCGTCGAGCGCATGCTGCTTCAGCTGTTGCACAGCGGCGTGCTGGCGGCGCAGAAAGCGGTGATCTTCGGCAGCTTCACCGGCAGCGCGCCGAACGACTATGACGCGGGATACGATTTGCCGCAGGTCTTTGATTATCTGCGCCAGCAGCTCCCCCTGCCGCTGATTAGCGGACTGGAGTTTGGCCACGAGCAGCGCACGGTGACCCTGCCGCTGGGCGCCCGCGCGCGCCTGGTGAATCAGGCGACGGCCACCACCCTGACGATCGGCGGCCATCCGGTGCTGACAGAATAAATTTCCCGAACGCATAGGCGGATCCCCTGCGAATTGTTAAAATAGTGTCACTTTTAGCCATTTTTTCACGCCAGTCAGGGAGTACGTGAACATTGGACGCCGCTGCGGTCATTAGTCTGTTTATTCTGGGTTCTGTTTTAGTAACCTGCAGTATCTTATTGAGCTCCTTTTCTTCGCGCCTTGGCATCCCGATTCTGGTCATCTTTCTGGCCATCGGGATGCTGGCAGGCATTGACGGCATCGGCGGCATCCCCTTCGACAATTACCCCTTCGCCTATATGGTGAGTAACCTGGCGCTGGCGGTGATCCTGCTGGACGGCGGGATGCGCACCCAGGCCAGCTCCTTTCGCGTCGCGCTGTGGCCCGCGCTGTCGCTGGCGACGGTTGGGGTGCTGATCACCTCGGCGCTGACCGGGATGATGGCGGCCTGGTTGTTCAAGCTGGATCTGATCGAAGGCCTGCTGATCGGCGCCATTGTCGGCTCCACCGACGCCGCGGCGGTCTTCTCGCTGCTCGGCGGCAAGGGGCTCAACGAGCGCGTCGGCTCGACGCTGGAGATAGAGTCAGGCAGTAACGACCCGATGGCGGTCTTCCTGACCATCACCCTGATCGAAATGATCCAGCAGCACCAAACCGGCCTCAGCTGGATGTTCGCCGTGCATATCATTCAGCAGTTCGGCCTCGGGATCGCCATCGGCCTCGGCGGCGGCTACCTGCTGCTGCAGATGATTAACCGCATCGTGCTGCCTGCCGGCCTCTATCCGCTGCTGGCGCTGAGCGGCGGGATCATGATTTTTGCCGTCACCACCTCCCTCGACGGCAGCGGTATCCTCGCCGTCTATCTCTGCGGCTTTCTGCTGGGCAACCGGCCGATCCGCAACCGGCACGGCATCCTGCAGAACTTCGACGGCCTGGCGTGGCTGGCGCAGATCGCCATGTTCCTGGTGCTGGGCCTGCTGGTGACGCCCTCCGACCTGCTGCCGATCGCTATCCCGGCGCTGCTGCTGTCGATGTGGATGATATTCATTGCCCGGCCCCTGTCGGTGTTTGCCGGCCTGCTGCCGTTTCGCGGCTTTAACCTGCGCGAACGGGTGTTTATCAGCTGGGTTGGCCTGCGCGGCGCGGTGCCCATTATTCTCGCGGTGTTCCCGATGATGGCCGGCCTGGACAACGCCCGCCTGTTCTTCAATGTCGCCTTCTTCGTGGTGCTGGTATCGCTGCTGCTGCAGGGCACTTCGCTGTCGTGGGCGGCGAAAAAAGCCAAAGTGGTGGTGCCGCCCATCAGCTGGCCCATCTCCCGCGTCGGGCTGGATATTCACCCGGAAAACCCGTGGGAGCAGTTTGTCTACCAGCTGGGGGCCGATAAGTGGTGCATCGGCGCGGCGCTGCGCGACTTGCACATGCCACCGGAGACGCGGATTGCCGCGCTGTTTCGCAACAATGTCCTGCTGCACCCCACCGGCAGCACCCGCCTGCGGGAAGGCGATATCCTGTGCGTTATTGGTCGGGAGCACGACCTGCCGGCGCTGGGCAAAATGTTCAGCCAGTCGCCGCCGGTGGCGCTCGATCAGCGCTTTTTCGGCGACTTCATTCTTGATGCTGAGGCCCGCTTCGCCGATGTGGCGCAAATCTACGGTCTCGACGGCGGTGAGGAGTTCCGCGAGCATCAGCAGTCGCTCGGGGAAGTGGTGCAGCAGCTGTTGGGCGCCGCGCCGGTGGTGGGCGACCAGGTGGAGTTCGCCGGGATGGTGTGGACGGTAGCTGAAAAAGAGAACGATCACGTGCTGAAGGTTGGGGTGCGGGTCGCGGAAGACGAGGCGGAGTGATCCGCCCCGGAATAGGTTACAGGGTCACAACTGGCACCCGCGGCGCCAGGGCGCACATCAGCTCATAGCCGACGGTGCCGCTGCTGGCCGCCACGTCGTCGATTTTAATCTCTTTGCCCCACAGCTCGACCGGCGCGCCGATCCCGGCCTGCGGACAAGGCGTTAAATCGACCGCCAGCATATCCATCGATACGCGTCCAACGGTGGTGGTGCGTACGCCATCCACCAGCACCGGCGTGCCGCTCGGCGCCACCCGCGGATAGCCATCGGCATAGCCGCAGGCGACGATGCCGATCCGCTGCTCCTGGGTGGTGCGGTACAGGCCGCCATAGCCAATCGCCTCGCCGGGGCGCAGGTTCTGCACGCCGATGATTTCGCTGCGCAGCGTCATCACCGGCTTCAGCCCGGTGTTGGCGATGTCCTGCCACTGCCCGGAAGGCGACGCGCCATACAGCACGATGCCTGGACGAACCCAGTCAAAATGCGCTTCCGGATGCCAGAGGGTCGCCGCCGAGTTGGCCAGCGAGCGCGGGCAATCCAGCCCCTCCGCCGCCTGTTCGATACGGCGCATCGGCTCGACAATTCCCTGCGGGTTCTCCGCCTCCGCGAAGTGCGACATCAGCGTCATCTCGCCGACGTTGCTTATCGCCCGCAGCTGCTGCCAGACGGTGTGGACCCGCTCAGGCATAAAGCCCAACCGGTTCATGCCGCTGTTCACCTTGAGATAGATATCCAGCGGCGCGCGCAGCTTCGCCTGCTGCAGGGCCTTAATCTGCCAGTTGCTGTGGACGCTGGTGGTTAAACGATATTGATCCAGCACCGCCAGCTCATCGGCATGGAAGAAGCCCTCCAGCAGCAGGATCGGGCCTTTCCAGCCCTGCTCGCGCAGCAGGATCGCCTCTTCCAGGTTGAGCAAGGCGAAACCATCCGCCGCGCTTAACGCACTCCATACGCGCGCCACGCCGTGGCCGTAGGCGTTGGCCTTGACCACCGCCCACAGGCGCGACCCGGGGGCCGCGCGACGCACTATCTGTAAATTCTGCCGCAAGGCCAGCAGGTCGATGCTGGCCACTACCGGACGGGTCATGCAAGCTCCTTAGTTGTGTGCGCCGTGCAGGTGCTGCGGGCGCGCCGGGGTATAACCGGGGCTGTAGCGGGCAACCGCCAGATCGTCGTAAGGGATCGCCGGCGTGCGGCCGGAGATCAGATCGCTGATAAGCTGCCCGGAGCCGCAGGCCATGGTCCAGCCAAGCGTGCCGTGGCCGGTGTTGAGCCACAGATTTTTATACGCTGTGCGGCCGACCACCGGCGTGCCGTCCGGCGTCATCGGCCGCAGGCCCGTCCAGAACGTCGCCTGCTCCACGTGGCCGCCGCGCGGGAACAGATCGCGCACCACCATCTCCAGGGTTTCGCGACGCGGCTGCAGCAGCGCTTTGTTAAAACCGACGATCTCCGCCATGCCGCCGACCCGAATGCGCTGATCGAAGCGGGTGATGGCGATTTTGTAAGTCTCATCAAGGATAGTTGAAACCGGCGCGCCGTCCTCCTGAGCGATCGGAATAGTCAATGAGTAGCCTTTCAGCGGGTAGACCGGTATATCCACCAGCCCTTTAAGCATCGCCGTCGAGTAGGAGCCGAAGGCCATCACATAGGCGTCGCCCTTGATAATCTCATCGCCGCATTTCACCCCGGCAATGCGATCGCCCTCGTGCAGCAGCGCATCCACTGCGGTGTTGAAGCGGAAGGTCACGCCGGCCTGTTCCGCCATCGCCGCCAGACGGGTGGTAAACAGCTGGCAGTCGCCGGTTTCATCATTTGGCAGGCGCAGGCCGCCGGTCAGTTTGTGGCTGACCTCCGCCAGCGCCGGCTCCACCTCCGCCAACCGCTTCGCTTCCAGCAGCTGATACGGCACGCCGGCGTCCTCCAGCACCGCGATGTCGCGGGTGGCATTTTCATACTGTTTGGCGGTACGGAACAGCTGCAGCGTCCCGCCCTGGCGCCCTTCATACTGAATGCCGGTGGTGTCGCGCAGCGCCTTCAGGCAGTCGCGGCTGTACTCCGCCAGGCGCACCATACGGCCTTTGTTCTCCATATAGTGGCGGGTGTCGCAGTTGCGCAGCATCTGCCACATCCACTTCAACTGGAACGAGGTGCCGTCAAGACCGATCGCCAGCGGCGCATGGCGCTGAAACATCCATTTGATCGCCTTCAGCGGCACCCCCGGCGCCGCCCAGGGCGCCGCATAGCCGGGAGAAATCTGCCCGGCGTTGGCCGCGCTGGTCTCCTCTGCCGGACCGGGCTGACGGTCGATGACCGTCACGTCATGACCCGCCTGACTCAAATACCACGCGCTGGCTACCCCAACCACCCCACTTCCCAGTATGACGACACGCATAGCGACTCCGTAACAGTTAAAGAACAATCATCTAATTACAAATTGATAACTCAGTTGAAAATATTATTCAACATACGCTTTATTTATGGTGACTTAACTCACAGCAAACCGCACCAGCCCTGCGCTGTGAGATTTACGATCTCATGCTGCGCTTTATTTTTACCCAGCATTAAATTCTGCAAACAAGGAAAAAAAACGGCTTTGAGATGGGGAAATCGCGAAGAAAAGCGATTGGCGTACAGCACAGTTTGCTGCACCGTGTTCTATGCTTGTTTAGAGGTTTTCCGTTCAGAGAAAACCAACAACAACGAGGGCGCGCTAATGGCTACGATTGACTCCATGAACAGGGACACCACCCGTTTAAGCGATGGACCCGACTGGACGTTCGAGTTACTGGAAACCTACCTGGCCGAAGTGGACCGGGTCGCCAAGCTCTATCGTCTTGACACCTACCCGCACCAGATCGAAGTCATTACTTCCGAGCAGATGATGGACGCCTACTCCAGCGTCGGCATGCCCATCAACTATCCGCACTGGTCGTTTGGCAAAAAATTTATTGAGACCGAGCAGGCCTATAAGCACGGTCAGCAGGGTCTGGCGTATGAGATAGTCATCAACTCCAACCCCTGTATCGCCTACCTGATGGAGGAAAACACCATCACCATGCAGGCGCTGGTGATGGCCCATGCCTGCTACGGGCATAACTCGTTTTTTAAAAATAACTATCTGTTTCGCAGCTGGACCGACGCCAGCTCGATCATCGACTATCTGATCTTTGCCCGTAAGTACATCACCGAGTGCGAAGAGCGCTATGGCGTCGACGAAGTAGAGAAACTGCTCGACTCCTGCCACGCGCTGATGAACTACGGCGTCGACCGCTATAAACGTCCGCAAAAAATCTCTCTGCAGGAGGAGAAAGCGCGGCAGAAAAGCCGGGAAGAGTATCTGCAAAGCCAGGTGAATATGCTGTGGCGCACCCTGCCGAAGCGCGAAGAGGAAAAAGCGATTGAATCCGCTCGTCGCTACCCTTCCGAACCGCAGGAGAACCTGCTGTACTTTATGGAGAAGAACGCCCCGCTGCTCGAACCGTGGCAGCGCGAGATCCTGCGCATCGTGCGTAAAGTCAGCCAGTATTTCTACCCGCAGAAACAGACCCAGGTGATGAACGAGGGGTGGGCCACCTTCTGGCACTACACCATCCTCAACCATCTCTACGATGAAGGGAAAGTGACTGAGCGCTTTATGCTGGAGTTTCTCCACAGCCATACCAACGTGGTGTTCCAGCCGCCGTACAACAGTCCGTGGTACAGCGGGATTAACCCCTACGCGCTGGGCTTCGCCATGTTCCAGGACATCAAGCGCATCTGTCAGTCGCCCACGGAAGAGGATAAGTACTGGTTCCCCGATATCGCCGGTTCTGACTGGCTGGAAACGCTGCATTTCGCCATGCGCGACTTTAAGGATGAAAGCTTTATCAGTCAGTTCCTGTCGCCGAAGATCATGCGCGATTTCCGCTTCTTTACCGTGCTCGACGACGATCACAACAATTACCTGGAGATCTCGGCGATTCACAACGAAGAGGGCTATCGCGAGATCCGCAATAAGCTCTCCGCGCAGTATAACCTCAGCAATCTTGAGCCGAACATCCAGGTGTGGAACGTTGACCTGCGCGGCGACCGATCGCTGACCTTGCGCTATGTGCCGCACAACCGCGTCCCGCTGGACAAAGGCCGGCGCGAAGTGCTGAAGCATGTGCATCGTCTGTGGGGGTTCGATGTGCTGCTGGAGCAGCAGAACGCCGACGGCAGCATTGAGCTGTTGGACCGCTGCCCGGCGCGGCCGAACGCACTATAGCATTGCGGGGCGAGTAAAATAACAAAGGGGGCCATTGGCCCCCTTGTTCTGTATATCGATCGCGAAAAGCCCGCTTAACGCATATTCATGGCTAAATCACCGGGCAGCGATTTCTGCATCCGGTGCCAGATCTCGCCGCTGTCATGGCCGTAGCGACGAACCAGCTCGTAAACCTGGTCATGCAGGCCAGCCTCACACACTTTCGCCAGCTGATGATAGAAACCGAGCGCCAGGCTGCGCGCTTCCGGGCTGGAGAAATAGTGGCGGCCGATGCGGGTATACAACCCCTTCATGCCGTTGAGGATCAGACCGTAGATCGGGTTGCCGGAGGCAAACGCCAGACCACGGAAAATATTATAATCAAGCTCGGCGAAGGCGTCGGCGTGATCCTCCACCTCCCGGGCGCTGTCCAGGACCGCCAGCGCTTTATCCGGATGCTGGCGAAACGCGGTGCGGATAAAAATCGTGGAAATGTTGGTGCGCACGGAGAGCAGATTATCAATCAACTGCGGTACGCTGTCGTGATCGAGGCGCGCCAGCGTTTCGAGGATATTCAGGCCTGAGGTTTCCCAAAAGTTATTCACTTTAGTGGGCTTACCATGCTGAATGGTCAGCCAGCCGTCACGGGCCAGACGCTGCAATACTTCGCGCAGGGTTGTGCGGGTGACACCGATCAGCTCAGAAAGCTCGCGTTCAGCGGGGAGAATCGATCCGGGAGGGAAGCGGTTATTCCAGATACTCTCAATGATGTACTCTTCCGCGAAACCCGCAGGGCTCTGCGCCTTAATGACCATAGTAAGATTTCCATTACACAGCGTTACAATTGCACTCATCATACCAGAGCCGCTATAGCGCAGATAGCATGGCAAGTGAATTAAAAAGGGATCGCCGTTTCATTTTCCGCTTTTACTTTGCGCTTTTCCTTATCTTCACAAACCGCCAGCGCGGCGCGAAGAAAGTTGCTTCTCATTTTGCTCAACTGGTACTCTTGCCAATCGTTATGCACAAAACCATGCACTCATTGACGGGGAAGGATTCTGTCGTGGAAATTTCTTATGGCCGCGCGCTGTGGCGCAATTTTCTTGGCCAGTCGCCGGACTGGTACAAGCTGGCATTAATCATTTTCTTAATCGTAAATCCGCTGGTGTTCGCCGTGGCGCCGTTTGTCGCCGGCTGGCTGCTGGTGGTCGAGTTTATCTTTACCCTCGCCATGGCGCTGAAGTGCTATCCGCTGCTGCCGGGTGGTCTGCTGGCTATCGAGGCGCTGCTGATCGGCATGACCAGCCCGGCGCACGTGCGGGAAGAGATCGCCGGCAATCTGGAGGTGCTGCTCCTGCTGATGTTCATGGTGGCGGGTATCTACTTTATGAAACAGCTTTTGCTGTTCGTGTTTACGCGCCTGCTGCTGGGGATCCGCAGCAAAATGCTGCTATCGCTGGCCTTCTGCCTGGCGGCCGCCTTCCTCTCGGCCTTTCTCGATGCGCTGACGGTGGTGGCGGTAGTGATCAGCGTCGCCGTCGGGTTCTACGGCATCTATCACCGCGTCGCCTCGGCGCGCCCGGACGATAGCGACCTGCTCGATGACAGCCATATCGAGCAGCACTACCGTGAGGTGCTGGAGCAGTTCCGCGGCTTTCTGCGCAGCCTGATGATGCACGCCGGCGTCGGGACCGCGCTCGGCGGCGTCATGACCATGGTCGGCGAGCCGCAAAACCTGATTATCGCCAAAGCCGCGGGCTGGCATTTTGGCGAGTTCTTTCTTCGCATGGCGCCCGTGACCCTGCCGGTGATGGTCTGCGGTCTGTTAACCTGTCTGCTTGTCGAAAAGTATCGCCTGTTTGGCTACGGCGAACCGCTACCGCCGACGGTGCGCAAGGTGCTGCAGGAGTTTGACGATCGCAGCCGCGCCCAGCGCAGCCGTCAGGAGCGACTGCGGCTGATTGCCCAGGCGCTCATTGGCGTTTGGCTGATCGTGGCCCTGGCTTTTCACCTGGCTGAGGTCGGCCTGATTGGCCTGTCGGTGATCATCCTCGCCACCACCTTTACCGGCGTTACCGATGAGCACGCCATTGGCAAGGCGTTCACCGAGGCGCTGCCCTTTACCGCGCTGCTGACGGTCTTCTTCTCCATCGTCGCGGTTATCATCGATCAGCAGCTGTTCACGCCGGTGATCGAGTTTGTCCTGCAGGCCTCGCCGCACGCGCAGCTGTCGCTGTTTTATCTGTTCAACGGCCTGCTGTCGTCCATTTCGGATAACGTGTTTGTCGGCACGGTCTACATCAACGAAGCGAAAGCGGCGCTCGAACATGGCGCCATCAGCCTGCCCCAGTTTGAGATGCTGGCGGTAGCGATCAACACCGGCACCAACCTGCCCTCGGTGGCCACCCCGAACGGCCAGGCGGCGTTTCTCTTCCTGCTGACTTCCGCCCTGGCGCCGCTTATTAGGCTCTCCTATGGCCGTATGGTGTGGATGGCGCTGCCCTACACCATCGTACTGACGCTGGTCGGCCTGTTATGCGTCGAGTTCACCCTGATGCCAGTCACCGACTGGCTGCTGGCGCACGGCTGGCTGGTGACGCCCAGCCTGCCCTGAGTCAGTTTTTGCCCGGGTTCGCCCGGGCGCATCAATAACCCGTTACGGAATATTTTCCGCCGCGCCTCTGGCGTCGGTTCGGTTTTCGTTTACACTGCCATGATTTAGCATCTTCCAGGGAAATGATTATGTTGCAATATTTAAACCAGTGCTCAAGAGGACGCGGTGCCTGGCTCCTGATGGCGTTGACCGCTTTTATTCTCGAACTTGTCGCGCTGTGGTTCCAGCACGTGATGCTGCTGCAGCCGTGTGTCATGTGTATTTACGAACGCTGCGCGCTGTTCGGCATCATGGGCGCGGGACTGGTGGGCGCTATCGCCCCCAAAACGCCGCTGCGCTATGTCGCCATGGCAATCTGGTTGTACAGCGCGATACGCGGACTACAGCTGGCGTGGGAGCATACGATGATCCAGCTGCACCCTTCACCGTTCCAGACCTGCGATTTCGCCGCCCGCTTCCCAACCTGGCTGCCGCTGGATAAATGGCTGCCGCAGGTTTTCGTTGCGTCCGGAGACTGTTCAGTACGTCAGTGGCAGTTCCTGTCGCTGGAGATGCCGCAATGGCTGGTGGGGATTTTCGCCGCCTATCTGCTGGTCGCTATTCTGGTGATCGTTGCTCAGCCTTTCAAAGCGAAAAAACGCGATCTGTTTGGTCGTTAAGCCGCGGCGAGTACAGCCCACAATGAAACGCCCTGCGGGGCGTTTTTTTATGCCTCCTGCGCATCGCTGAATCGTTTCATGTCTATGGTTGACCACAGCCACCAAAAGGCGCATATTAAATACATCTTTTAAAACCCCACAGGAGCTCACATGTCATCTTTACTGATCCCCACAGACTGGAAAGTTAAACGCTCCACCCCATTCTTTACCAAAGAGAATGTCCCTGCCGCCCTGCTGAGCCACCACAACACCGCGGCTGGCGTCTTCGGCCAGCTGTGCGTCATGGAGGGAACGGTGACCTATTACGGTTTTGCCAATGAACAGGCGACGGAGCCGGAGAAAAAAGTCGTGATTCATGCCGGGCAGTTTGCTACCAGTCCGCCGCAGTACTGGCACCGCGTCGAACTCAGTGACGACGCCCGCTTCAATATTCACTTCTGGGTGGCGGAAGAAACCGACGGTGAAAACGGGCTGTTCCACGCGAAGAAAGCGTGACGGCGCTTAGCGCGCCCTGTCAGGCAGATTAAGGATATGGTCCTGCCAGTCGACCACCGTGGACTCAGGCACCGCAATATGGCGAACGGAGATGCGTTCGCCGTGCATCGCCGCTTTTGAGCCAGTCAGCAGCGGGTGCCAGGCCGGCAGAGGCTTGCCTTCCGCCAGCAGGCGATAGGCACAGGTCGGCGGCAGCCATTCGAAGGTCGGCAGATTTTCGCGGGTAAGCTTGATGCAGTCCGGCTCATACTCAAAGCGACGCGCGTAGTTACGACACTGGCAGGTTTTGATATTGAGCTGACGACAGGCGACGTTGGTGAAGTAGATCTCGTCAGTGTCTTCATCCATCAGCTTGTGCAGGCAGCACTGGCCGCAGCCGTCACACAGCGATTCCCACTCCGCGTCGCTCATGTCATCCAGTGTTTTTTGTTGCCAGAAAGGTTGTTCGCTCATCGGAGTGTCCGTCGTTGCCAGTTAAGGGTGCACCTTATAACCAGTCTGGCACGCCGATGCAAGTTTTGCCGCCCCAAAAGGCGGCAAATAGCGCTTACAGCACGCGGGTAGTGAGCGCCAGGCCGTTGAAGCCGACCTCCAGCTCGTCACCGCTGTGCAGCGGCCCCACGCCTTCCGGGGTGCCGGTGAGGATCACATCCCCGGCTTTGAGGGTAAAGAAGCGCGACATATAGGCGATCAGCGGCACAATCCTATGGATCATGTCGGCAGTGGTGCCCTGCTGGCGCACTTCGCCATTAATCTTCAGGCTTAACGACGTATTCTGCGGGTCGCCGTGGAACTCAGCGGCCGGGATAAAGCCGGAGATCGGACAGGCGTTATCGAAGCCTTTGGCCTTCTCCCAGGGTTGTCCCGCTTTTTTCATTTTCGCCTGCAGGTCGCGCAGCGTGAGATCCAGCGCGACGCCATAGCCGGCAATCCCTTTAAGCACATGCTCTTCCGTCGCCTGACGCAGCGTGCTGTCGATAAGCACCGCCAGCTCGACTTCGTGATGCACCGAGCCCAGCCCCTCAGGGAGCACCAACGGCTGACGAAGATCGCACAGCGCAGTCTCAGGTTTAATAAACAGCACCGGCTCTTCCGGCGTCGCACTGCCCATTTCCTTGATGTGTTTCGCATAATTACTGCCGACGCACACTACTTTGCTTACTGGATAATCCAGAAGCGCACCCTGCCAGTTATGATGTTGGTACATTATTTTCCCTCGTGGGTTAATCGGATTGTTTCCCCTGTTCCGCCAGGTGTTTCTTTAGTAGATTTTCAGACGGCGGAGGCAGTTGCAGGTAATAGCCCTGTTCGCTTAACGCCTGTTTCACTTTTTCCAGATCGGCGTTAACCAGTTTTTTGCGCCCATCCAGCGGCAGCAGCATCGCCATTTGCGGCGTGCCAAAGCTGCGCATTAGCTCGTCAGGAACGCGCGAGAAATCGTCCTTTTTTTCGACGTATAAATAGGTTTGTTCACGTTTAGTACTTCGATAGATCACACAAAACATAGTTTTACTCGGAATTAGACCCGTGGTCACTTGCCTCAATATATGAGTGACTATAACATGCCTTTTAGTCTTCGGAATATCACCGCACTTCGGCGGTTGATAAACAGCAAATTGAGTAAGGCCAGGATGTCAAATACGCCAATCGAACTTAAAGGCAGTAGCTTCACGTTATCTGTCGTTCATTTGCACGATGCAAATCCCGAGGTTATTCGTCAGGCGTTAGAAGACAAAATCGCCCAGGCTCCCGCTTTTTTACGTCATGCTCCGGTGGTGGTGAATATCGCCAGCATCGAGGAGGAGGTAGAATGGCGCGCCATCAACGAGGCTATCGCCGCGACCGGTTTACGTATTATGGGCGTTAGCGGATGCAAAATTCCGCGCCTGAAAACCGAAATCGACCGCGCCGGCATCCCGTTATTAACCGAAGGGAAAGAAAAAGCCTCTCGTCCGGCACCGTCCGACCCCACCCCGCCGCCGCCAGTTGCTAGTCAGATCACAAAAACGCGTTTGATTGATCAGCCGGTACGTTCCGGTCAGCGCATTTATGCGCCACACTGTGATCTTATTGTTACAAATCATGTGAGTGCCGGTGCGGAACTTATCGCTGACGGAAATATCCATGTATATGGCATGATGCGAGGACGCGCGCTGGCAGGCGCCGGTGGCGACAGAGACGCCCAGATATTTTGTACCCACCTTGCGGCGGAGCTGGTCTCCATCGCCGGGGAATATTGGCTGAGCGATAACATCCCGGCCGAATTTTATGGCAAAGCGGCGCGCCTGCGTTTAGGTGAAAGCGCTTTGGCAATTCAACCGTTAAATTAATCCCTTTTTAACAAGGAATTTCTATGGCACGCATTATTGTTGTGACTTCGGGTAAAGGGGGCGTTGGCAAGACCACCTCCAGCGCGGCCATCGCTACAGGTTTGGCCCAGAAGGGAAAGAAAACCGTCGTTATCGACTTCGACATCGGCCTGCGTAACCTCGACCTGATTATGGGCTGCGAACGTCGCGTCGTTTATGATTTCGTCAACGTCATTCAGGGCGATGCCACACTGAACCAGGCGCTGATTAAAGATAAGCGCACGGAAAATCTCTACATTCTCCCGGCTTCCCAGACCCGGGATAAAGACGCTCTGACTCGCGAAGGCGTCGACAAGGTTCTCGAAGAACTGAAGAAAATGGAATTCGATTTCATCGTCTGTGATTCCCCGGCAGGCATTGAAACCGGTGCGCTGATGGCGCTTTACTTTGCTGATGAAGCCATCATCACCACTAACCCGGAAGTCTCCTCCGTTCGCGACTCCGACCGCATCCTTGGCATTCTCGCCTCTAAATCCCGCCGCGCGGAAAATGGCGAAGAGCCAATCAAAGAGCATCTGCTGCTGACCCGCTACAATCCAGGCCGCGTTAATAAAGGCGATATGCTGAGCATGGAAGACGTGCTGGAAATTCTGCGCATCAACCTGGTAGGCGTGATCCCGGAAGACCAGTCAGTCCTGCGCGCATCCAACCAGGGTGAGCCGGTGATCCTCGATGCCGCCTCGGACGCAGGCAAAGCCTATGCCGATACCGTTGAACGTCTGCTCGGAGAAGAACGCCCTTTCCGCTTCATTGAAGAAGAGAAGAAAGGATTCCTCAAACGCCTGTTCGGAGGATAAATTATGGCTTTACTCGACTTTTTTCTCTCGCGAAAAAAGAACACGGCTAATATTGCGAAAGAACGCCTGCAAATCATCGTCGCCGAGCGCCGCCGCGGAGACGCGGAGCCGCATTACCTGCCGCAGTTACGCAAAGATATCCTGGAAGTGATCTGTAAATACGTACAGATCGACCCGGAGATGGTCAGCGTGCAGCTGGAGCAGCGGGACGGGGATATATCCATTCTTGAGCTGAACGTGACCCTACCCGAAACGGAAGAGTCGAAATCCTGACCTGTCGCGCTTTCGCGAAAAAAAACCGGCTACGCCACGCGCCGCCGGTTTTTTAATGGTCTGAACCTGGCCGCGAACTAGCGCGGATAGTCGTTTAACAGCCTCTTCAGCCGCTCGGCCATCAGCTCCCCGCGCCAACCGGAAATCAGCTCAGGTTCACCGGCTTGCGTTTTCAGCTGCCAGTGCCAGTTCAGCAGCTGGTTGATCTGCCGACGCGACGCCAGCAGCTCCGCGCTTACGCCCTTCTCTGTGCTCACTTCCTGCACCAGCGCTTTAATATCTTTAAAGGCTTTGCGGTAGCCCGGCATGTCGATCAGGTTCTGCAGCGGCGCCGGCAGGGCCGACTCCGGCAGCGCCTGCGCTTTCTCGACCAGGCTAATCAGCGTTTTGCCGTGGAAGCGAATTTCGCTACCGGACAACCCGAGGCTGTCGAGCTCGCCCAGGCTGGTGGGCATATAGCGCGCCACGCTCCACAGATGCTCTTCCCGCACCACAAAGTTTACCGCCAGGTCGCGCTCGCGCGCTTTGCGCAGGCGCCACTCCGCCAACAGCTGCAGACAACCCAGCTGGCGGGTACGCAGCTGCCAGGCGTTGCCGATATCGCGCCAGGCCTCGGCCGGGTCGACCACCTCCTGACGACGCTGCTGCATCACGCGGCACTCGTCGAGCGCCGCCGGCAGCCAGCCAGCGCGATCGGTCTCCGCCATTAACTGGCTGGCGATCGGCAGCAGATACCAGACGTCGGCCGCGGCATATTCACACTGACGCTCAGTCAGCGGGCGCGCCAGCCAGTCGGTGCGGGATTCGCTTTTATCCAGCGCTACCCCGGAATACTCTTCCACCATTGAGGCGAAGCCCCAGGACATTGGGCGGCCGCAAAAGGCCGCCAGGATCTGGGTGTCAATCAGCGGCTGCGGCATCAGGTTAAATGCATTAAGGAAGACTTCTAAATCTTCGCTGCCGGCATGCAGGTATTTAGTCACATCCTGGTTGAGCAGCAGGTCGCGCATCGGCGCCCAGTCGTTAATCGTCAAGGGATCGATCAGAGAGACCTGCTGGCCGTCGAACAGCTGCAGCAGGCCCAGCTGCGGGTAATAGGTGCGGGTGCGGACAAATTCCGTATCCAGAGCGACGGCGGTGGCCGCGCTTGCCGCTTCGCAGACAGCGCGCAGGCCATCGTCGGTGGTGATCATCTGATAGTTCAAAGCATACTCTCTTAACTTGCGCCCATAAAAAACGCCGGCGTAGCCGGCGTCAGGCGACTCATTCGTTACTTAGCCTTTATTGTCCACTTTAGCGCGCGCTTCGTCACGCAGTTCTCGCCGCAAAATTTTCCCGACGTTGGATTTCGGCAGTTCGTCACGGAATTCCACCAGCTTCGGCACCTTGTATCCGGTCAAATGGCGACGGCAGAACGTAATCAGCGCCTCTTCGGTTAACGCAGCATCTTTCTTGACTACGAAAATCTTCACCGCTTCGCCGCTGCTGCCGGACGGCACGCCGATGGCCGCCACTTCCAGCACCCCGCTATGCTGCATGACCACATCTTCGATTTCGTTCGGATAGACGTTAAAACCCGACACCAGGATCATATCTTTTTTGCGATCGACGATGCGCAGGAACCCCTCTTCATCCATCACCGCGATATCCCCGGTGTGCAGCCAGCCGTCTTTGATAATCTCATCCGTCGCGTCAGGGCGCTGCCAGTAGCCCAGCATCACCTGCGGCCCTTTAATACAGAGCTCGCCCGGCTGACCCGGCGCCACTTCGTTATCATCATCATCCACCAGTTTGGCTTCGGTGGAAGGCACCGGCAGGCCAATGCTGCCGCTGTGGTAGTCAATATCGTGCGGGTTAACGCTGACCAGCGGGGAACACTCTGTCAGGCCGTAGCCCTCCAGCAGATATTGCCCGGTCAGTTTTACCCAGCGCTCGGCCACCGCCTGCTGCACCGGCATCCCACCGCCGGCGGACAAATGCAGCGAGGAGAAATCAAGCTGCTGGAACTCTTTGTTGTTCAGCAAGGCGTTGAACAGGGTATTGACCCCGGTCATGGCGGTAAAAGGATACTTCGCCAGCTCCTTCACCAGCCCGGGGATATCGCGCGGGTTGGTGATCAGCAAATTTTGCCCGCCCAGTTCGATAAACAGCAGGCAGTTCATGGTCAGGGCGAAAATGTGATACAGCGGCAGCGCGGTCACCACGAACTCTTTGCCGCGATGCAGCAGCGGGCCGTAGGTGGCATTGACCTGCTCGAGGTTAGCCAGCATATTGCGGTGGGTTAGCATCGCACCTTTGGCCACGCCGGTGGTGCCCCCGGTGTACTGCAGAAACGCCAGATCTTCCGCAACGATCTCCGGCTTGACGTACTGCATGCGATAGCCGTGCTGCAACGCGCTGCGAAACGAGATGGCGTCCGGCAGATGGTACTTCGGCACCAGGCGCTTAATATACTTGACCACAAAGTTCACCAGCGTACCTTTGGCGGTGGAAAGCTGGTCGCCCATGCGCGTCAGGATCACATGCTGGACCTGAGTTTTCGCCACCACTTTTTCCAGGGTATGGGCAAAGTTGGAGACTATGACGATCGCCGCCGCGCCGCTGTCGTTGAGCTGATGCTCCAGTTCGCGCGGGGTATATAAGGGGTTGACGTTAACCACGATCATCCCGGCGCGCAGGATGCCAAACAGAGCCACCGGATACTGCAGCAGGTTAGGCATCATCAGGGCCACGCGATCGCCCTTCTGTAACCCCAACCCCTCCTGAAGATAAGCGGCGAAGGCGCGACTACGCTCCTCCAGCTTACGGTAGGTCATCACTTCACCCATATTGATAAACGCCGGTTGGTCGGCGTAACGGGTGGTGGCATGTTCAAACAGTTCAACCAGGGATTGATAGCGGTCAGGATTTATCTCCGCCGGAACATCTGCGGGATAACGGTTTAGCCAAACCTTTTTCACTGCATCACCTCTGAAATAGTTATTCGTCGTCATCACAGCCCCTGGATAATACATTTTGTTAACATTATATTAACTCAGCGTACCAGTTTATTAATTAGGCAATGAGCAGGTTGCGAAGCGCGTCACTATTTTTTTTCTTATTCGACTGAAAACAAAGAAACAGCGGACCGGCCGCTGTTTCTTTGAACTAACATAAACAACAAAATCATTCGGTTACAACGTTTCTCACCTCAGCAGGGCCGGGATTGTACCAGCCCCAGCCGCCATAGCCGTAGCCCCAGGGGCGCGGACCCAGCATCCACGGGTCGATAGGTTGCGGAGGCATCACCACCTGCTGCACTACGTTCCAGCGCTTGTAGCCGGTGGCGTTCATCAGCATAAATTTATACGGCGTGCTGCCCACCTTGCCGTCAACCACCCCGGCGATCGGTCCGACCACGGTCACTAGTTGACCGCGGAAATCCACCGGATCGAGGAAGCCATTGACGTCAGCAAAAATCCTTCCGCGGGACGGCTCGCCCAGCACTGGCCGCGCGCCGCTGTCCAGCGGTACGGTGGCGATTTCTAAGCGGGTTTTCCCCTGCTGGTTTTGCACATTGACCACCTTACCGCCAAAGCGCGCTTCCTGGCCAACGTACAGCTGCGGCGCGTTCATCACCCGCACTAAATCCTGCTGCGGCGTCGGGCTGGTGCCTTTGATGGCATCCGGCACTGACACGCAGCCGCTTAGCGCAACGGCAACCGCCGCGGCTAACAGCCAGCGAACGCCCTGTTTTTGACCCGCCATGATGCGACTCCTTTTCTCAGTCTTCTTGTTACTGAGATTCACTCGCGGCCTGGAAGTTTCTTCCACGCCACCTCGTTTCGCAAATAAACCGGCTCCGCTTTCTCCACGGCCACGGTTTTCCCCGCCGCCAGCAGGTAACAGGCTAACGGCAGCATATCCTCCGCCGCCGGCAATTCAATTTCGCCGCTGCTTAAGGTCAGTCCGCTCGCTTTCGCCAGATCCGGCCACGCCTGCCATCCGGTGCCGACGGTGGCCCATTCGCCGGAAAGCTGTGCCAGTCGTTCGGCTACCGCGTCCGGTTTGAGCACCGCTTCCGTCTCTTCGCCATGCCAGACGCCCTGCTCGTCGCGCTGGTACTCGGCCCAGTAGACTTCGCCCATACGCGCATCAATGGCCGCCAGCACACGGGTGGCGCCGGTTTTGCGCCAGGCGCCCTGCGCCATGGTGGCCAGCGTGGAAACGCCAATCATTGGCAGTTCGGCGCCCAGCGCCAGCCCCTGGGCGATACCGATGCCGATGCGCACGCCGGTAAAGCTGCCCGGACCGCGGCCAAAGGCCAGCGCGTCCAGCTCGCTCAGCGTGGTGCCGCTCTCGGTGAGGACCTCCTGCACCAGCGGCAGGATACGTTGGGTATGTTCGCGGGGACAAATTTCGAAATGAGCACTAAGGGTGCCATCATTCCACAGAGCCGCGGAGCAGGCCTCTGTGGCGGTATCGATAGCCAAAATTCGCATGGGTGGTCACGCTCTCGTTACATAGTTCAGGCCTTCAGGCAGCCTGATTTCCGGCAAACGGCCAACCCGCCGCCATGCCGCCCGAAGTCTATTGGGAACCGCTAATTAACAAAATGGCGCGCAGCTTAACACATTTTAGTGCGGATTACCTTGCCGGCGGTACGGCGAGAAAGCGCACCGCCCGACTGATATCGCGGGTTCGCGGCGCCGGCGGCAGACTGGCCAGGAACACCGCGCCGTAGGGGCGCATCACCAGCCGGTTGTCGCAGATCACCAGCACCCCGCGGTCGTCGATATCGCGGATCAGGCGGCCCACCCCCTGCTTGAGGGTGATCACCGCATCCGGGAGCTGCACTTCATCGAAGGGATCGCCGCCGCGCAGCCGGCAATCTTCCATTCGCGCTTTTAGCAGCGGATCGTCCGGCGAGGTGAACGGTAGCTTATCGATAATCACCAGCGACAGCGCGTCGCCGCGCACATCGACTCCCTCCCAGAAGCTGCTGGTAGCCACCAGCAGCGCGTTGCCGGCGCTGACGAACTGCTGCAGCAGCTGGCCTTTACTGGTCTCGCCCTGCAGCAGCACCGGTAGCGTCATGGTGGCGCGGAACTGCTCCGCCAGATCGCGCATCATGGCGTGCGAGGTGCACAACATAAAGCAGCGACCATCGTTGGCCTCGATCAGCGGCTTGAGCATCGCCGCCAGGTGTCGCGCTGCGCCGGGCTGGTTCGGCAGGGGTAGGTTGCGCGGCACGCAGAGCAGCGCCTGGTGCTGATAGTCAAAGGGACTCGGCAGCAGCAGAGTCTGCGCCTCGTCGATCCCCAGCCGGGCGGTAAAGTGATGCAGATCGTCGTTAACCGACAACGTCGCCGAGGTAAAGATCCAACTCCCCGACTTCTGCGCCATCACCTCTTTAAACTTCTCGGCCACGGTCAGCGGCGTCAGCGCGAGAGTAAAGTGGCGCGAGGTACACTCATACCAGTAGCTGTAGCCCGGCAGGTTGATCTCTTTCAACCGCTTCAGGCGCCCGCGATAGAGGGTGGCGCGCTCAAAAGCGGCGTCGAGCAGCGCCGAGCGGCCCAGCGAAAGTTTGGCGACGTCATAGCATAGCTCGAGCGCGTCATCGAGCAGCAGCAGCGCCCGCTGAATGTGGCTGTCCGCCAGCAGCTCGCGCAGATTGCCGCGGTAGCCCGGGTCTCCCAGCTGCAGGCGGAAATCCTGCGCGCTTTGCGCCAGGCGGTCGGCGCATTTTTGCAGCTGCTGAGTGTCTTTCAGTTCGGTGCGGTAGGCAATGGTGATGTCTTTCGCCAGGTCCAGCAGCTGGCGGCTGGAGAGCGACTGGCCAAAGTACTGACTGGCGATATCCGGCAGCTGATGGGCTTCATCGAAGATCATCACTTCCGCCTCGGGGATCAGCTCGGCAAAGCCGCTCTCTTTGACCACCATATCGGCCAGGAACAGGTGATGGTTGACCACCACCACGTCGGCGTCCATCGCTTTTTTACGCGCCTTCACCACGAAGCAATCTTTATACAGTGGGCAGTCGCTACCGAGACAGTTATCGTTGGTGCTGGTCACCAGCGGCCAGGCCTGAGAGTCTTCCGCGACGCTGGCGCAGGTGCTGATATCGCCATCCTGGGTTTGATTCGACCAGGAGCGCAGGAGGATCACATCGCTGAGGGTTTGCACCGGCAGATCGCCGCCCGCCAGCGCCTGCTGCTCAAGACGTTCGAGACACAGGTAGTTGGAACGCCCTTTGAGCAGCGCCAGTTTCCCGGTGAATTTGAGCGCTTTGGCGACGGTGGGCAGATCGCGGCTGTAAAGCTGATCCTGCAGCGCTTTCGAGCCGGTGGAGATAATCACCTTTTTTTTCGCCCGCAGCGCAGGCGCCAGGTAAGCGTAGGTTTTACCGGTTCCGGTCCCCGCTTCCACCACCAGCGGCCGGGAGGCCTCAATCGCTTCGCTGACCGCCACCGCCATCTGGCGCTGCGGCTCGCGCGGTTTAAATCCCGGTATGGCTTTGGCTAGCTGGCCGTCTGCTGCAAAATCGTCGATCACATTGCCCCCTGGTTATTTGGACAGTGATTATGTCAGGGAGGACGGCGTTTCGCCAGTCCGGGTAGTGACGCGAGCGGCACATTATGGCAGTCTTGCCGCAGCCGAATGGAATGCTTAAAGAGGAAAAAGCAATGACAATTACGCGTATTGATGCCGAAGCCCGTTGGTCAGACGTGGTGATCCACAACCAGACCCTGTACTACACCGGCGTGCCGGCAAATCTCGATGCCGACGCTTTCGAGCAGACCGCCAATACCCTGGCGCAGATTGACGCGGTGCTGGAAAAACAGGGCAGCGACAAGTCGCGTATTCTTGACGCCACCATCTTCCTCGCCGATAAAAGCGACTTTGCGGCGATGAATAAAGCCTGGGACGCGTGGGTGGTGGCTGGTCACGCCCCGGTGCGCTGCACGGTGGAAGCGACGCTGATGAACCCGCAGTATAAAGTTGAGATCAAAATTATCGCCGCGGTGTAATTACTCGTCCTCATCCTCATCTTCAAAGCGCGCGACGATCTGCTCGCCGGTATGCGTTGCGCGCAGCTCTTCCGCCACCAGGGCAATCGCCTGGCCGCTGCTTATCCCCTGAGCCATTAGCTCATGGATACGTTCGACCGCTTTTTGCTGTTGCTCGTGGCTCAGCGAAGGTAAACCTGCAAACATCTTTTACTCCTGCTACATTGTGGGGCGTAATTATTTCACGCCGTCCCCAACTACGCCAGAGGGGCGGCAACGTTCAGGATCGAGAAAGATGTTGTCCCCCGCGATTATTACCCTGCCCTGGCGCCCGGATGCGGCCGAACACTATTTTGCGCCGTTAAGCGCCCTGCCCTGGGCGATGCTGCTGCATTCCGGCTTTGCCGACCATCCGCATAACCGCTTTGATATTCTGGTGGCTGCCCCGCGCGCCACGCTGCTGACGCGCGGTGAACAGACGTGGGTCGACGACGGCGAAACCGTTGTTGTCTCAGCGGAAGATCCGCTGCAGCTCCTGCAGCAGCAGTTGGATCGTCAGCCGTTCACGCCGCAGCCCCATGACGATCTGCCGTTTCTCGGCGGCGCGCTGGGATTATTCGGTTACGACCTGGGCCGTCGCTTTGAGCGTCTCCCTTCGCACGCGCAGACCGATATCGCGCTGGCGGATATGGCGGTGGGGATCTATGACTGGGCGCTTATCGTCGACCACCAGCGCCAACAGATATCGCTGCTCAGCTATGACGATCCTCAGCGGCGTTTCCAGTGGCTGCTGGCGCAATCACGTCCGGCGATGAAACCTTTCGCCCTGACCTCTGCCTGGCAGTCAAATATGAGCCGCCAGCAGTACGGCGAAAAATTTCGCCAGGTACAGGCCTATCTGCACAGCGGCGACTGCTATCAGGTCAACCTCGCCCAGCGTTTTCAGGCCAGCTACGTCGGTGATGAATGGCAGGCCTTCCGCCAGCTGAACGCCGTCAACCGCGCCCCCTTTAGCGCCTTTATTCGCCTCGATGAAGGGGCGATTTTAAGCCTGTCGCCGGAGCGCTTTATCCAGCTGCGCCAGGGGGAGATCCAGACGCGGCCGATAAAAGGCACCCTGCCGCGGCTCGATTCGCCGCCGGAAGATGCGCAGCAGGCTGAGAAGCTGGCGAATTCGCCGAAAGATCGCGCCGAGAATTTAATGATTGTCGACCTGATGCGCAACGACATCGGCCGCGTCGCCGTCCCGGGCAGCGTGCGGGTCCCCGAGCTGTTCGTGGTGGAGCCGTTCCCGGCGGTCCATCATCTGGTCAGTACCATCACCGCCCGCCTGCCAATGACGCTGCACGCCAGCGACCTGCTGCGCGCCGCCTTTCCCGGCGGCTCGATCACCGGCGCGCCGAAAGTGCGGGCGATGGAGATTATCGATGAACTGGAGCCCCAGCGTCGCAACGCCTGGTGTGGGAGCATTGGCTACCTGAGCTATTGCGGCAATATGGATACCAGCATCACCATTCGCACCCTGACGGCATGGCAGGGACAGCTGTACTGCTCCGCCGGCGGCGGAATTGTGGCGGATAGCGAGGAAGCGGCGGAATATCAGGAAACTTTTGATAAAGTTAATCGTATCCTGCAGCAACTGGAGAACTAGACCATGGCGGATCGCGCCCTTAATCTGGATGATTTTCTGTCCCGCTTTCAGCTTCTGCGCCCGCAGCCTTCGCGCCATGCGCTCAATCAGCGGCAGGCGGCGGTGCTGGTGCCGATCGTACGCCGGCCGCAGCCCGGCCTGCTGCTGACCCAGCGTTCGCCGCTGCTGCGCAAGCACGCCGGCCAGGTCGCCTTTCCCGGCGGCGCAGTAGATAATACCGACGCGACGCTTATCGCCGCCGCCCTGCGCGAAGCTCAGGAAGAGGTGGCGATCCCGCCGGAGGCGGTCGAGGTGATCGGCGTCCTGCCGCCGGTGGACAGCGTCACCGGCTTTCAGGTGACGCCGGTGGTGGGCATTATTCCCCCGGATCTGCACTACCACGCCAGCCAGGACGAAGTCTCCGCGGTATTTGAAATGCCGCTCGCCGAAGCCCTGCGCCTTGGGCGCTACCATCCACTCGATATCCACCGCCGGGGCAACGACCACCGCGTCTGGCTCTCCTGGTACCAGCATTATTTTGTCTGGGGAATGACCGCCGGGATCATTCGCGAGCTGGCGCTGCAAATTGGCGCACGTCCTTAGCTATACTGATAATGAGAGGGCGCTCTCATTATTAGTAAAATCGCGGTTAGCCATTAGTTTAATTCATGTGAATAGTTGAACTGACAGGGCGCTTCCCTCTTACACTATGCGCAGTTATTACATCGTTACCGCACCCGCGGTAACCCTGTCAGGAGTATTATCGTGATTAGTCTATTCGACATGTTCAAGGTGGGGATTGGTCCCTCATCTTCCCACACTGTTGGCCCGATGAAGGCCGGAAAACAGTTCGTCGATGACCTGGTCGAAAAAGGATTGCTTAATGCAGTGACTCGTGTGGCGGTTGACGTCTACGGTTCACTGTCATTAACCGGCAAAGGCCACCATACGGACATCGCCATTATCATGGGACTGGCGGGCAATCAGCCCGATACGGTCGATATTGACGCGATCCCGGCTTTTATCCGTGACGTCGAAGCGCGCGGTCGTCTGCTGCTGGCCAACGGCCAGCATGAGGTCGACTTCCCGGCGGATGACGGCATGCGTTTTCGCAGCGACAACCTGCCGCTGCACGAAAACGGCATGACCATTCACGCCTGGGCCGGCGAGAAAGAGATCTACTGCAAGACCTACTACTCGATCGGCGGCGGCTTTATTGTCGACGAAGAGCACTTCGGCAAGGAAAACGCCAACGAACTGCAGGTGCCCTACCCATTTAAATCGGCGCAGGAAATGCTGGCCTACTGCAAAGAGACTGGCCTGTCGCTCTCCGGGATGGTGATGCAGAACGAGTTGGCTCTGCACAGCAAAAAAGAGATCGAGGATTATTTCGCCAACGTCTGGCAGACCATGCGCGCCTGTATCGACCGCGGGATGAACACCGAGGGCGTGCTGCCTGGCCCGCTGCGCGTACCGCGTCGCGCCTCGGCGCTGCGTCGTCTGCTGGTGGCCAGCGATAAGCTCTCCAGCGATCCAATGAACGTTGTTGACTGGGTCAATATGTTCGCGCTGGCGGTCAATGAAGAGAACGCCGCCGGCGGTCGCGTGGTAACCGCGCCGACCAACGGCGCCTGCGGCATCGTTCCGGCGGTACTCGCCTATTACGATCACTTTATCGAGTCCGTCAGCCCGGAGATCTATATTCGCTACTTTATGGCCTGCGGGGCGATCGGCGCGCTGTATAAGATGAATGCGTCCATTTCCGGCGCGGAAGTCGGCTGTCAGGGCGAGGTGGGCGTCGCCTGCTCGATGGCGGCGGCGGGCCTGGCTGAACTGCTCGGCGCCAGCCCGGAACAGGTTTGCGTGGCGGCGGAGATCGGCATGGAACACAACCTCGGCCTGACCTGTGATCCGGTCGCCGGCCAGGTGCAGGTGCCATGCATTGAACGTAACGCCATCGCTTCCGTCAAGGCGATCAACGCCGCGCGAATGGCGATGCGCCGCACCAGCGAACCGCGCGTCTCGCTCGATAAGGTGATCGAGACCATGTATGAAACCGGTAAAGACATGAACGCCAAGTACCGCGAAACCTCGCGCGGCGGCCTGGCGATTAAAGTTCAGTGTGACTAAACTTTTCGTGCCCCTCTGCGCCCGCAAAGCGCGCAGGGGGTTAACCCTGGTGACTGAAATCTCCCTGATGCGCCTTCAACGGCGCATTTTCTTTTTTCTATACCTGGCGATATTCTGCCACTACACTTGCTCTATAAAATAAGCCACGCTTAACCACTCGTCCTGTCGACAGGGTGTCGCACATGCAGACTGCACAAAAAGTCATTACGGCCTATCGTCACAAACGCATTATTGTCTGCCTGCTGGTAGCCCTGGCGACCCTGGGCGCCACATTAGCCATCCGATTTATTTCGCAGCGCAGCGTAAATGAAGATTATATTCGCACGGCCGCCAGCCAACGGGTGGCGGCGCTCAATGACATCTTGCGCCCGCTAAGCGCGCAGCGAGCCACCCTGCTCCCTCTGGTGGGCAAACCCTGCCCTGATATCCATCTGACGCTGCGCAAAATGGCGGCCTCGTTGCAAACCATTCGTTCCGTCGCCCTCGTCACGTCAGGTATCGTTTACTGTTCCAGTATTTTTGGCCCGCGACAGGCGGACTTACATCGCCTGCAGCCCGCGCTTCCTGCGCCCCGCCCTCTGCTGCTCTTCTCGAACGACAGCTCCTTGCTCAAAGGCTCGCCGGTACTGATCCAATGGTATCCAGCCGCGGAGAACGGCCTGGACGGCGTGATGCTGGTGGTGAATATTGAGCTGTTGGGAACCTTAATTCTTAATGAAAAATCGGCCCTGATCAGCGACGTCAGCCTGCAGGTTGGCGATCGTTATTTTAGCAGCCGCCATGGGCTTCTCGAAAAAGCGCATGTCCCGCAGGGCACGGTGATTTATCGCCAGCGCTCTACGGAGTTTCCGTTTACTGTCAATATTAACGGCCCTGGCGCCTCGGCGATTGCGCTTGAGGAGCTGCCCGGCGAGCTGCCGCTGGCGCTGATTTTTAGCCTGCTAATGACCGGCATCGCCTGGCTGGCCACCGCCGGCAGAATGAGTTTCTCGCGGGAAATAAGCCTTGGCATTTCGGCCCGGGAGTTTGCCCTCTGGTGCCAGCCGCTGCAGGATGCGCGCAGCGGCCGCTGCTGCGGGGTGGAGATCCTGCTGCGCTGGAATAATCCCCGCCGTGGGACGATTTCGCCGGAGGTATTTATCCCCATCGCCGAAGGCAATAATCTGATCATCCCTCTCACCCGCTATGTGATTGCCGAAACCGCTCGCCGCCTGGACGCTTTTCCTCGCGACCGCCATTTTCACATCGCGATCAATGTCGCCGCGCGCCATTTCGCTAACGGACTCCTGCTGCGCGACCTGCACAATTACTGGTTCAGCGTGGATCCGGTGCAGCAGCTGGTGGTCGAGCTAACCGAACGCGATGTCCTGCAGGATGGCGACCAGCATATGGCCGAACATCTGCACTTTAAAGGCGTACAGCTGGCGATCGATGATTTTGGTACCGGCAATACTTCGCTCTCATGGCTGGAAAAGCTGCGCCCGGATGTTTTGAAGATCGACCGCTCGTTCACCAGCTCGGTCGGCATAGATAGCGTGAACGCGACGGTGACAGATATTATTATCGCCCTCGCCAACCGCCTGCATATTGTTACCGTTGCCGAAGGGGTGGAGACGCTGGAGCAGGAAAACTACCTGCGTAGCCACGGCGTCGATGTGCTGCAGGGGTTTTATTATGCGCGGCCGATGCCGGTGGAGGCGTTCCCGGCGTGGCTGGCCAGCAGGGAGGAGAGTGAGGGTGAGGGTGAGACGACAGAATAACTCGCCGGCCGCAGCGGCCGGCGAGCCTGGCGATTACTCTTCTTCGTCGCTCGGCGGACGAGTGACCACCGCGCGCACCAGATCGACCCGGTAATCATTCGCTTCCACTACGGTAAAATGCAGCGGCGGAAGCGACACGACGTCGCCAATGCGCGGGATATGACCATTGGCGGAGATCACCAGCCCGGCAACGGTGGCAATATCCTCATCGTCATTGATCAGTGGATCCAGCCCCAGCGCCTGCTGCAGCGCATGCAGGTCGGTCGACCCCTTAATAAGCCAGCCATCGCCATCGATGACAATCTCTGGCGTCTCATCAGCGTCCGGGAATTCACCGGCGATGGCTTCAAGGACGTCCAGCGGCGTGACCAGCCCCTGCACCACGCCAAATTCATTAGTTACGATGACGAAGCTGCCGCGCGCCCGACGCAGGACCCCGAGCAGATTGATCGGGTCCAGCGTTTCCGGAACGACAATTGCCGGGGAGGCAGAAGCCAGCGCCGCGACGTTTTCCCCCGACTCCAGGGCCACCAGCATCTCTTTCGCCCGCACGATACCAATGATTTCATCCAGCTCTCCGCGGCAGACCGGGAAGAGGCTGTGCGGCGACGACAGCAGCTGACGACGAATTTCATCTTCACTCTGTTCAGCGTCGACCCAGCTGATTTCTCCGCGCGGGGTCATGATGCTGCGCAGGGAGCGCTGGGCCAGGGTCAGCACGCCATTAATCATGTAGCGCTCTTCTTCCGCAAAGGCGCCCTCAGGAACGGGCACCGCGGCTGGACTGTCTGCGTCATGGCTGACGGAGGCCTGTTTGCGGCCGCCCATCAGGCGCAGGATGGCATCCGCGGTACGAGCGCGCAGCGGCAGCGTCGACTGGTGGCGAACAAAGTTACGGCGCGCCACCTGGTTAAAGAACTCGATAATGATCGAGAAACCGATCGCCGCGTACAGATACCCTTTTGGAATATGGAAGCCAAACCCTTCCGCCACCAGGCTAAGGCCAATCATCAACAGGAAGCTCAGACAGAGCACGACCACCGTCGGGTGCTGGTTGACAAAGCGCGTCAACGGCTTGGAGGCCAGCAGCATCAAGATCATCGCGATCACCACCGCCGCCATCATCACCGGCAGATGGTTAACCATCCCGACCGCCGTGATCACGGCGTCCAGGGAGAAGACGGCATCCAGCACCACTATCTGCAATACTACTACCCAGAAACTGGCATAGCCTTTACCGTGACCGGCATCGTGCTGGCGGTTTTCCAGCCGTTCATGCAGCTCGGTTGTCGCCTTAAACAACAAGAAGATCCCGCCGAGCAGCATGATGAGATCGCGCCCGGAAAAGGAGAAATCGGCGATGGTAATCAGTGGTTTCGTCAGCGTTACCATCCAGGAGATGACCGACAGCAGCCCCAGGCGCATAACCAGCGCCAGTGACAGGCCGATCAGACGCGCTTTATCGCGCTGCTTCGGCGGCAGTTTGTCCGCCAGGATGGCAATAAACACCAGGTTGTCGATACCGAGCACAATTTCCAGAACGATAAGCGTCAACAGGCCGGCCCAGATTGAGGGATCCATTAACAATTCCATGTACGACTCCGGTTTGCGGCAAGGTCAGTCATCGCCATGCCATGCAGGGGCGCGACACCAGGTGCTGAAAGAAATGCGGGATACGTAGAGGTGGCAATCAGATGCCAGAAAGTGAAAAGACGTCGATGACGGTCCATACTGCGGGCTATGCCCTATACTCCTGAGTAATTAAACGGAAGTTAAACATAGCAAAATATAGATCGAAATTGGAAATAATTTACCTGAATTTGCAATAACTAAGGCTATTTTTTGCGCTGCAAAATTATTCGCAGACGATACGTGATTAACGGATCTTCATCACATTAATTATTTTTTCACTGTCTAAAATAATTCGCGGTAGTAACTATTTTCTATCTTACACCCTAACTGAATCGATTTTGTCCTCAAGAGTGATTCAGGATGTATCAAAGCAGATGATGCATTCACGATAATAAAGGAGGTAGCAAGTGACGATTGCTATTGTAATAGGCACACATGGTTGGGCTGCAGAACAGCTGCTGAAAACAGCAGAAATGCTGTTGGGCGAGCAGGAAAACGTTGGCTGGATCGATTTCGTTCCGGGTGAAAATGCCGAAACGTTGATCGAGAAATACAACGCCCAGTTGGCAAAACTGGATACCAGTAAAGGCGTGCTGTTTCTCGTCGATACATGGGGAGGCAGCCCTTTCAACGCTGCGAGCCGCATTGTCGTCGATAAAGAGCATTACGAAGTTATCGCCGGCGTCAATATCCCGATGCTGGTGGAAACCTTCATGGCCCGCGACGACGATCCTTCCTTTGATGAACTGGTCGCCTTAGCGGTTGAAACCGGCAGCGAAGGCGTGAAAGCGCTTAAAGCCAAACCGGTGGAAAAAGCGGCCCCTGCGCCCGCGCCTGCCGCAGCGCCAAAAGCCGCCGCACCGGCCAAACCCATGGGCCCGAACGACTACATGGTAATTGGCCTTGCGCGTATAGACGACCGTCTGATCCATGGTCAGGTCGCCACCCGCTGGACCAAAGAGACCAACGTTACCCGCATCATCGTTGTCAGTGATGAAGTGGCCGCGGATACCGTGCGTAAAACTCTGCTGACCCAGGTTGCGCCGCCGGGCGTCACCGCTCACGTGGTGGATGTGGCCAAAATGATCCGCGTCTACAACAACCCCAAGTATGCCGGACAGCGCGTTATGCTGCTGTTTACTAACCCGACCGACGTTGAACGTATCGTCGAGGGCGGCGTGAAAATCACCAGCGTCAACATCGGCGGTATGGCGTTCCGCCAGGGTAAAACCCAGGTTAACAACGCGATTTCAGTCGATGCCAAAGATATTGAGGCGTTTAAAAAGCTGAACGCCCGCGGTATCGAGCTGGAGGCACGTAAAGTGTCCACCGACCCGAAACTGAAAATGATGGATCTGATCGCTAAGGTTGATAAATAACCCGGCGGATCGCGCCCCAGTTTTCACTTTAAGACTTAATCAACAGGAGAAGTACAATGGAGATTACCCTTCTTCAGATTGTGCTGGTGTTCATCGTCGCGTGTATTGCGGGTATGGAGTCGGTACTTGATGAATTTCAGTTCCACCGTCCCCTGATCGCCTGTACGCTGATCGGCGCCGTTCTCGGCGATATGAAAACCGGTATTATCATCGGCGGTACGCTGGAGATGATAGCCCTGGGCTGGATGAACATCGGTGCGGCGGTAGCCCCTGATGCCGCGCTGGCGTCCATTATTTCCACCGTCCTGGTTATTGCCGGCCATCAGAGCATCGGCGCCGGTATCGCGCTGGCTATCCCGCTGGCGGCGGCAGGCCAGGTGCTGACCATCATCGTGCGCACCATCACCGTGGCCTTCCAGCACGCGGCGGATAAAGCGGCGGAGAATGGCAACCTGACCGCCCTGTCGTGGCTGCACGTCTCGTCCCTGTTCCTGCAGGCGATGCGTATCGCTATCCCGGCCGTTATCGTGGCGATTTCCGTCGGCACCAGCGAAGTTCAGGGCCTGCTGAATGCTATCCCGGAAGTGGTCACCAGCGGTCTGAACATCGCCGGCGGTATGATCGTGGTTGTCGGTTATGCAATGGTCATCAACATGATGCGCGCAGGCTATCTGATGCCGTTCTTCTACCTCGGCTTCGTCACCGCCGCCTTCACCAACTTCAACCTGGTGGCCCTGGGCGTGATTGGTGCGGTCATGGCAATCCTCTACATCCAGCTGAGCCCGAAATATAACCGCGTCGCCGGTGCGCCGGCTCAGGCGGCTGGTAACAACGATCTCGATAACGAACTGGACTAACAGGTGAGCGAAATGGTTGATATGACTAAAAATACCACCGAGAAAAAACTCACACAGAGTGATATTCGTGGCGTGTTCATTCGTTCTAACCTGTTCCAGGGTTCATGGAACTTCGAACGTATGCAGGCGCTGGGGTTCTGCTTCTCTATGGTTCCGGCGATTCGTCGTCTGTACCCGGAGAACAACGATGCGCGTAAGCAGGCGATTAAGCGTCACCTTGAGTTTTTCAACACCCACCCTTACGTTGCCGCTCCGGTACTGGGCGTAACGCTGGCGATGGAAGAGCAGCGCGCCAATGGCGCAGAGATTGACGATGGCGCTATCAACGGCATCAAAGTCGGTCTGATGGGACCGCTGGCCGGCGTTGGCGACCCGATCTTCTGGGGTACCGTGCGTCCGGTGTTTGCAGCCTTAGGCGCCGGGATCGCGATGAGCGGTAGCCTGCTCGGTCCTCTGCTGTTCTTTATCCTGTTCAACGCGGTGCGTCTGCTGACCCGTTACTACGGTGTCGCCTATGGTTATCGCAAAGGCGTGGATATCGTTAAAGATATGGGCGGCGGCTTCCTGCAGAAACTGACTGAGGGGGCGTCAATCCTCGGCCTGTTTGTCATGGGGGCGCTGGTTAACAAGTGGACGCATGTGAACATTCCGATGGTGGTGTCAAAAATCACCGGCTCTGACGGACAGGTTCACGTCACCACGGTGCAGACTATCCTTGATCAGCTGATGCCGGGTCTGGTGCCGCTGCTGTTGACCTTCGCCTGTATGTGGCTGCTGCGTAAGAAAGTTAACCCACTGTGGATCATCGTCGGCTTCTTCGTCATCGGTATCGCCGGCTATGCGGTCGGCCTGCTGGGTCTGTAATTTCCAGGCTGTACGCCGGGGGCTTGCCCCCGGCTTTTTTTTATCAGGAGAAACGCAAAGCAATGACCTTCACGGACCTGGTGATCATCCTGTTTATCCTTGCGCTACTGGCCTACGCGATATATGACCAGTTTATTATGCCGAGGCGAAACGGCCCGGTACTGCTGGCCATCCCTCTGCTTCGCCGCAGTCGCGTTGACGGCATGATCTTTGTCGGCCTCACCGCCATTCTGATCTATAACAACATCACCCAGCACGGCACGGCGATCACCACCTGGCTATTATCTGCGCTGGCACTGATGGGGCTCTATTTATTCTGGATCCGTACGCCGAAAATCATTTTTAAACCGCGCGGCTTTTTCTTCGCCAACGTGTGGATAGAATATCAGCGGATTAAAGAGATGAATTTATCCGAGGACGGTGTGCTGGTGATGCAATTAGAGCAACGGCGGCTGCTGATACGCGTACGAAATATCGACGATCTGGAGAAGATATACAAACTTCTCATTACAACTCAATGACTTAAAAATATAGCCGGCGCTATATTATTCCCGTTAGCAGCGGAGAAATATTATAGCCACGGCTATATTTTCCGCCTAACCTTATCTTTTTTATTAACTATTTTTTCACTTATAAATTTAAATGAAAATCGTTATCATTTGGTTATTAAAATAGACCTCTTCTGTTATTGTTTTATATTCTAAAAATATGTTAAGGTTGCGCCCGTCGTTGGGGAGTAGCCGATTTCCTGCCCGCCAGGAAATGTACGTGTCAACATACTCGTTGCAAAACGTGGCACGTACGGGTTGAAGAGATTCAATCAGGCGAGACCATAGATACATCACTGCTGTACGTATTGCTCAGCCATTGAGCGGCTCCGCGTATGTTTACTGGGGGCAGCGATGTGTCATATGGATTATCCCCGGTCAGGACACGCACATGAATTTATCCGCTACCATTCTTCTCGCTTTCGGCATGTCCATGGACGCCTTCGCAGCCTCCATCGGCAAAGGCGCCACCCTGCATAAACCCAAATTTTCAGAGGCAGTACGCACCGGGCTGATTTTTGGCGCCATTGAAACCCTGACGCCGCTGGTCGGCTGGGGGCTTGGCATGCTGGCCAGCCAGTTTATCCTCGAGTGGAATCACTGGATTGCCTTTATTTTACTGGTGTTTCTCGGCGGGCGAATGATCGTCGAAGGTTTTCGCGGCGACAGCGACGAGGCGTGCGAGGCGCCTCACCGACATGGTTTCTGGCTTCTGGTCACCACCGCCTTCGCCACCAGCCTTGACGCGATGGCCGTCGGCGTCGGTCTGGCCTTCCTTCAGGTCAGCATTGTGACCACCGCGCTGGCGATCGGCTGCGCCACCTTTATCATGTCGACGCTGGGGATGATGGTCGGTCGCTTTATCGGCCCGCTGCTTGGCAAACGAGCCGAAATTCTCGGCGGTATCGTGCTGATTGGCATCGGCAGCGAAATCCTCTGGAGCCATTTCGCCGGTTAAGCTTTACGCTTCGCGCTGCCAGCAGTGGATCATAAAATCGGTCTGGCAACCAAAGGTCGGCTGCTGACGCAGCGCGGCGTGCACTTCGGCTTTAGCCCGCCATGCGAACGGCGTCATCTGCAGCAGGGCCTGCGCTTCACTTCCCGTCAGGATCATCGGATAAGCCAGCTGCTGCTGAGCCTCCAGGCGGAACCCCGGCATCGCTTCCGTCTTCAGCTCATGCAGGCGAACTTCATCGTAAATCACCCCTTTCAGCTCCAGTAGGTGACGGGGACCCGGCGTGGCGGTGATCACCCAACCACCGGGACGCACCACCCGCGCCAGCTCTTCGGCGTTGCAGGGCGCGTAAATGCGCACTACCGCGTCGAAGCTAGCGTCGGAAAATGGCAGGCGCTGGCTGGAGGCCACGCAAAAATTCACCTGCGGGTAGCGTTTTGCCGCCGCGCGGATCGCCGGCTTCGACACGTCCAGCCCCCAGCTGCGGCTGGCGATGGCGGCAAACGCGTGGGTGTAATACCCCTCGCCACAGCCGATATCCAGTAAATCCGTAGGGGCGTAATGTCGCAGCCGCTCAGCGATAGCATCCCGTAGCGGCTGATAATGTCCGGCGTCGAGGAACGCCCGCCGGGCCTGCATCATTTCGGCGCTATCGCCGGGATCGCGCGACCGCTTGAACTGCACCGGTAGCAGATTGACGTACCCCTCTTTCGCCAGATCGAACTGGTGCCGCTGCGGGCAGGAATAGTGGTTGTCGCTACGGCTGAGCGGCGCGTGACAAAGGGGGCAACTGTATGACATGACGGCTCCGGTGTTGCTGAAAGGGCGAAAGTGTAGCGCTATTCGCCCCTGCAGACCACTGTTACAGCGCCGGCCCCTGTGGGTGGCTATCGTGCATTACGATCAGATTCTCCGCCCCTTGCGGCATGCCGTCCGGCATGACGTTCTCCAGCCGCAGGACATCGCCCATGATCTGGCTGAAGACCGGCGCGGACACAGCGCCGCCGTAATAGGAACCATTGCTCGGATCGTTCATCACCACCACCAGCGCGAACTGTGGTCGACTGGCGGGCGCCACGCCGGCGGTATAGGCCACATACTTATCGATATATTTGCCGTCCGGGCCGATTTTCTTCGCCGTGCCGGTTTTTACCGCCACCCGGTAGTCGCGTACCGCCGCTTTGGTACCGCCCCCGCCCGGGAGCGCCACGCTCTCCATCATATGTTCCACGCTATGCACAATACTCTCCGGCATCACCCGCGTGCCCATCACCGGCGGATCGATGCGGGTAATCGACAGTGGTCGCGCAATGCCGAAGCCGCCGATGGTGGCGTAGACGTGGGCGAGCTGGAGCGGGGTGACCATCAAACCATAGCCGAAGGCGAAGGTGGCGCGATCCAGTTGCCCCCAGTAGCGGCGATGCGGCATCAGCCCGGCGCTTTCGCCGGTCAACCCCAGCCCCGTCGGTTCGCCAAAGCCGAAAGCTTTATAGGTATCGATCAGATGCTGCACCGGCATGGCGAGCGAGAGATGGGACACGCCGGTATCGCTGGATTTCTGCAGGATCCCGGTCAGGCTCAGCTCCGGATAATAGCCCACATCGCGAATACGATGGCCATCGAGGACGAACGGATGGGTATCCACCACGCTGTCTGGCTGGACAATCCCCTGCTGTAGCGCAGTCATGATCACCAGCGGTTTGACCGTCGACCCGGGCTCGAAGGTGTCGCTGATGGCCCGGTTGCGAAAATCATCCAGCGTCGCGCTATCGCGATTGTTCGGATTGAAGTCCGGATAGCTGGCCATCGCCAGGATCTCGCCGGTATCAATTTTGATCAATACCGCCGCCCCGGACTCTGCTTTGTTCCAGCGGACGGCGTTGTCGAGGGCGTCTTCCGTCACCGTCTGCAGGCGTTCATCAATACTCAGCTGCAGATTATGCGCCGGAACCGGCGGCACTTCGGTAATGTTCTCAATGACATTGCCATGTTTATCTTTACGCACCAGACGTCGCCCGGGTTTACCGGTCAACTGGGCGTTAAAGCTTTTCTCCACCCCTTCGATGCCCTGATTATCAACATTGGTAAAGCCCAGCAGATTGGCAGCCACGTGGCCCGCCGGGTAGAACCGTCGCGATTCATCGCGCAGGTAAACGCCCGGCAGATGCAGTTTATCAATCCACTCTGCCTGCTCGGGATTGATCTGACGCGCCAGATAGAGAAAGCGAGCGTGGGGATGACTCTGTACCCGCTGGGCCAGCTCTCCGAGGTTGAGGTGCAGCGCTTCGGCCATCGCCTGCCAGCGGGGCCCATAGCCCACACCGCCCTTCTCCATAGTGGTCTGCGGGTCGATCCAGATAGCACTGACCGGAACGCTCACCGCCAGCGGCCGTCCTTCCCGGTCGCTGATCATCCCCCGCTCTACCGCTACGGGTTCTTCGCGCAGGGAGCGCATATCTTCTTGTTTTACCAGGTTATCGGGGGAGATAATTTGTAGCCAGCCCACGCGGACCAGCAGCAGCCCCAGACAACCGAGAATGGCCACACACAGTAACCCGAAGCGAATCGGGGTGAAACTGGCGGCGGACTTCGTTTTTTTCTTTAGCACCATAGCTCCGGCATTGTTTTGCAACCAACTGATTTAACAGAAAATTAGCAAAACAGACTGCTACACAATGCTAATAAAGTTGAGTATTTGCAACAAGACGCGACGGGAGGGGGAAAAATGACATGCTTTGCAATAAAAATGCAAAAGCCCCGCGCAGGCGAGGCTTTTATACAAGAAGAGTGGTCTTGTATCAGATAGCAGTTACGTTAACTGCAGCCGGACCTTTCTGGCCGTCCTGAATTTCGAACTCAACGTTCTGGCCTTCAGCCAGAGTTTTGAAGCCGTTACCCTGGATAGCGGAGAAGTGTACGAACACGTCTTTGCTGCCATCAGCCGGAGTAATGAAACCAAAACCTTTAGACTCGTTGAACCACTTAACTTGACCTTTAATCTTTGCCATTTGCAAAATTCCTTAGACTGTTTTCTTCGCCTGCTGGCGTTTACCTAGATAAAACTGACACATAACTGCATGAGGCACTAATTTAAGGTTCGGCAGAGAAGCGGTATTCAACGACAACGTGTTTACTCAGGACTTCTTTACTGAAAATGCCACACATAAACAGAACTGTACCTCGTTTAACCCGAAACGTGTTATCACACACTACGTAAATAATGGCAAGCCATTTTTAAACGTGTCTCGATCGTTCGCACAAATTATAAGGTAATCATTTGATCGCCTGCACATTTATGCGTCTTTGCCGCCCCTGGCAAGGCGCTACAGCATAAGCCAATACCGCCCATTCGCTGCCTCATTACTGCAACTTTTTTACCATAGCTCAACAACTTCGCTTCGTCCAGGTATGTCCGTACACGAACTGCTGTGATGTAAGGGTCTGGTGGGCAACGGTGAATATTGATGCGCATAATTCGTTATAACTCCAGACTAAAAATCGCTAAGCCGTGCCAGTGTAGTGATAATAAAACCTGTTAGTCGTCACGCTAAAAATAGTGCTAATTCTGCACCTTAATAATGAAAAAAAGATGACAGTGTCACGTTACCCAACAATAAACGCGGCGAGAATGACTTTATTTACAGCGTGTAATAAAGAGGATATTGCACTAAGAAAGGAATAATGGAATAAGAATAAGATATTACCGCCCGCTATCATGCAGGTGCGCATCTTATGATGCACACCTGTCGGGCGCCTTAACGTTCAGCTACCAGGCGGATAAACTCATCCTCCCCTTTCGCCTTGCCGGCGACGGTCGGCTCAGCCACATCCTCTTTCTCTGGCGCATTAGCTTCGCACAGGCGACGTAACAGCGCATTCTGCCGCTTTTGCTGATCCAGCAGCGCTTGCAGCAGCTCTATCTGCTCATTCGCCCGCGAACTGGCGCGGTTGACGAAGAACCATAACAACAGACCGACAAGCAGCAGCGCCACGGACACAGCCAGCGATGCCAGATTTAAAATCCCAGGATTTAGTAACTCACTCATTTCACCACCTCAAAGAGAAGGCGTTCATTCTACCACCCGCGGCGCAGAAGGAAATCAGTCGGCAGAAAAATGTCTTACCACGGAATAAATTTATTAATAGTGCAAATGCCGCTGAAAAACTGAACATCCTGGTCGCACATTACGTTAAGCATCTGAGTCCACAGCAACAGGCAGCCTGCTATGATGACTATCAGTAAAACCCACCGTAATTTTTTCACTCCACTCTCCGCATCAGTACGCAATGTCGCCAGGATAGCACGGCCTTCTTAAACCGCGGCTAACTGTATTACGAAAGGTAAGTTTAGGAATCATCGACTTGTTTCAAAACGTGTTCGTGTCAAAATCACGCCAGGGATCATACAAATAATGAGGCATCAATGCGATTAATCATTCGTACTATTATCTTGGTGGCTATCTTATGGATTGGCGTATTATTGAGCGGTTATGGGGTGTTATTCCACAGTGAGGAAAACGTCGGCGGTCTGGGTCTTAAGTGCCAATACCTCACCGCCCGCGGAGTCAGCACCGCACTTTATGTTCATTCCGACAGCGGAGTGATCGGCGTCAGCAGTTGCCCTCTGCTGCGTAAAAGCACAACCGTGGTTGATAACGGCTAACATCGAACCGGCGATCGCGACGTAGCGCCGCGGTCGCCAACCCCGTTATCCGCCGCCTCAGAACGGATAGTCGTTGTATCCCATTTGTTCAGAAATCTTACGCGCCGCCTGGTGGAGCATCGCCACGTATTCATGCAAGCGTTCTTCAGAGAAACGTAGCGTTGGGAAAGAGATGCTTAGCCCGGCGATGACCACGCCGAAACGGTCAAACACCGGCACGCCAATGCAGCGCAGCCCCTCTTCCTGTTCCTCATTATCCTCGCCATAGCCCTGCTCGCGAACGCCATCCAGCACTTTCAGCAACTCCTCGGTGCTGGTAATGGTCCGCTCGGTGCTGCGCTTATACTCCACGCCGTCGAGGATCTGCTCCACTTCGCTGCGATCGCGCCATGCCAGTAGCACCTTGCCAATCGCGGTACTGTACAGCGGGTTGCGGCGGCCAATACGCGAGTACATCCGCAGGTTATACATCGAGTCAATTTTATGGATGTAGACGATACTGTCTTCATCCAGCGCCCCAAGATGGATGGTCTCTTTCGTCAGTCGCGAAAGTTCGCGCATCTGAATATCGGCGCTGCGCACCAGGTCGACGTTCTGCAGCGCGCGCGCGCCCAGTTCGAACAGCTTGAGGGTGAGAGAGTATTTCTCAGACTCTCCTTCCTGTGCCACATAGCCCAGTGATTTCATGGTCTGTAAAAAGCGATAAACGGTGCTTTTCGACATCATGACGCGCTGGGACAGTTCGGTAATGCCAATTTCACGCTCTTCACCCAGCGCCTGTAGGATGCCGAAAACCTTCAATACCGAAGAGACAGAATCTGGCTGTTTATCCAAATCTGCACCTGCCATTTATCACCTCGTCGTAACTGTTTTATAAAAATTAGAACCGGTTTTTATTATAAATTCGCCGCCTCTGAGCCGCAATCATTCTTCTGCCACTTCGTTACAAATCTGCGACATACTGCGAATTAATCAATGCTAAACTCATCATTCAAAAAACCGTTTCATTTAAGACTCATATTCACCATGGATAAAAATTCTTCTGATGGCGTGCCGTTGCCGCAACGCTATGGCGCCATTCTGACCATCGTGCTTGGGCTGACCATGGCCGTGCTCGACGGGGCTATCGCCAACGTCGCGCTGCCGACTATCGCCAGCGATCTCAACGCCTCACCGGCGGCTTCAATCTGGATCGTTAACGCCTACCAAATCGCCATTGTCATCGCCCTGCTGCCGCTCTCCTTCCTCGGCGACATGGTCGGCTATCGGCGTATCTATAATATAGGCCTGGTGGTGTTTACCTTTACCTCGCTGGCCTGCGCGCTGTCGCGTAGCCTCGAAATGCTAACCTTCGCTCGCGTCGCGCAGGGATTGGGCGGCGCCGCGCTGATGAGCGTCAACACCGCGCTGATCCGTCTGATTTATCCGCAGCGCTTTCTTGGTCGCGGCATGGGCATTAACTCCTTTGTCGTTGCCGTCTCTTCGGCGGCAGGCCCGACTATCGCCGCAGCGATCCTCTCCCTCGCCTCATGGCAATGGCTGTTTTTAATTAACGTGCCTCTCGGCATCGTCGCCTTTGTTCTGGCCATGCGCTTTCTGCCGCCCAACAGCGCGCGCAGCAAAATCATCCGCTTCGATCTGCCGAGCGCCATTATGAACGCCCTTACCTTCGGGCTGCTGATCACCGCCCTGAGCGGTTTCGCCCAGGGGCAGTCCACTCAGCTGGTGCTGGCGGAGGTCGCCGCTATGCTGGTGGTGGGGTTCTTCTTCGTTCGCCGCCAGCTCACGATGCCCGTCCCCCTGCTGCCGGTCGACCTGCTGCGTATCCCACTCTTCTCTCTCTCTATCTGCACTTCCATCTGCTCCTTCTGCGCGCAGATGCTGGCGATGGTCTCTCTGCCCTTTTTTCTGCAGTCGATGATGGGGCGCAGCGAAGTGGAGACTGGTCTGCTGCTAACGCCGTGGCCGTTAGCGACCATGGTGATGGCGCCGCTGGCCGGCTATTTGATCGAGAAATGTCATGCCGGGCTGCTGGGGGCTATCGGCCTGCTGATTATGGCCTGCGGCCTGTTCGGCCTGGCGCTGCTGCCCTCGTCGCCCTCCGATCTGGATATCATCTGGCGCATGGCGCTGTGCGGCGCCGGCTTCGGGCTGTTTCAGTCGCCGAACAACCATACCATCGTCGCCTCGGCTCCGAGCCATCGTAGCGGCGGCGCCAGCGGCATGCTGGGCACCGCTCGCCTGCTCGGACAGAGCACCGGCGCGGCGCTGGTGGCGCTGCTATTCAATTTGCTCGGTAACAACGGCACCCACACCGCCCTGCTGCTGGCCGGCACCCTGGCTATCGTCGCCGCGCTAATTAGCGGTCTGCGGGTCACTCAGCCGCGCGCAGCCTGACGGACGGTAAAAAAAATCCGCAGCTTGCGGGCTGCGGATTTTCGTTTTCAGCGTCAGAAGATAGATTATTTCAGATATTCACCGCTACGCAGGGCTTCAATACGCTTATCCAGCGGCGGGTGAGTCATAAACAGTTCGCTCATGGATTTCGCTTTACCGTTAATGCAGAACGCCATCATGCTGCTGGCTTCCTGCGGCTCATAGCTGGTTTTCAGACGCTGCAGGGCTGCAATCATCTTCTCGCGGCCTACCAGACGCGCCGAGCCGGCGTCAGCATGGAACTCACGGTAACGCGAGAACCACATGGTGATTATGCTGGCCAGAATACCGAACACCAGCTCAAGCACCGTGGCGACCGCGAAGTAGATCAGCGGGTTGCCATTGCTGCTCTCCCCTTCATCTTCCCGGTTGCCGCCGAGGAAACCGGCCGCAATCTGCGCGATAACGCGGGAGATAAAGATAACGAAGGTGTTCACCACCCCCTGGATCAGGGTCATGGTAACCATATCGCCATTGGCGATGTGGCTGATTTCATGGGCAATGACCGCTTCCGCTTCATCACGGCTCATGTTTTGCAACAGCCCGGTGCTGACGGCGACCAGCGAGGCGTCACGACGCGCGCCGGTGGCGAAGGCGTTAATGTCAGGCGCGTGATAGATAGCTACCTGCGGCATGGCAATACCTACCTGCTGCGCCTGCTGCGCAACGGTATTCATCAGCCAGCGTTCCGTTTCGTTGCGCGGCTGCTCGATCACTTCCCCACCCACTGACTTCAGCGCCATCCACTTCGACATCATCAGCGAAACGATAGAACCACCGAAGCCGAACAGCAGGGCCATAATCAGAAGACCGGTCATGCTGCTGGATTGGATCCCCGTGAGGCTTAACACCAGCCCGAACACGACCATCACTGCCAGGTTCGTCAGCAGGAAAAGCGCGATTCGCATCATAATTTTCTTTTTACCTCAATTTAACAAAACGCACTATGCGATTACCCACATCGTATGGGTCAGGCTGCAATTTTCAACCATCAGCCCCCGCTAAGTCACGATAAAAACACAACTTTACATTTTGTAGCATCTTGCTGACAGCGGCAGCGCAGGTTGACATTTTGTTAGATGAGCTGAATGGCGATGACAACGCGCACAAAAAAAACGGGCACCTCTCAGAGTGCCCGTTAGCAACTTATTTGCTGGCCGGCGGTTCCACCGCCGGGCGCGCTTTCTCCAGATGCGCCAGGTCTATCGCGATATGGACCGTTTCATCAAGATACGGATCCGGCTCCTGGTAATCCTTCGGCAGATCGTCCAGTTTTTTCAGCGGCGGCTTGCCTTCGCGTTTCAGGCGATCGTTAATCCGCGCCAGACGAATCGCATCATCTTCTTCGTTCTCTTTCTCACGCTGGGCGTAGTTCAGAGAGACGATGTTACGTTTGTCCTTCATCGCGTTATAACGGGCAATATCCTTCATGATGTACTGGAATTCAGGATCCTGCGCAATACGCTCGTCGTGGCGCTTGAGCAGCTCCGGTCCAAACGGGGTCAGATCCCCGGACTTCACATAGGTGGCCGCGTTGATGCTATCCCACGGCAGCGCGTTGTCTTCATACTGCTCGCCGGTTTCGCGATCTTCATTGCCGGTTGGCATCATGATATCCGGCGTCACGCCTTTGCGCTGCGTACTGCCGCCGTTAATACGATAGAACTTCTGGATGGTGTACTGGACGGAACCCAACGCCGGCCACTCCGGACGCAGCATTTGATCGTAAATACGATTCAACGAGCGATACTGCTGTACCGTCCCTTTACCGAAGGTCGGTTCGCCAACGATCAGCGCGCGGCCATAGTCCTGCATCGCTGCGGCGAAGATCTCAGACGCCGAGGCGCTAAAGCGGTCAACCAGCACCACCAGCGGCCCTTTGTAATAAACCACGCCATCGTTGTCGCTGTCTTCGCGCACTTTGCCATTATTATCCCGCACCTGCACCACCGGACCGGACGGAATAAACAGACCCGAGAGCGATACCGCCTCTGTCAGCGCTCCGCCGCCGTTGCTGCGCAGGTCAATGATGATGCTGCTGACGTTCTGTTTTTCCAGCTTCTGCAGCTGCACTTTCACGTCATCGGTCAGGCCAACGTAAAAGCCTGGAATATCCAGCACGCCGACTTTTTCTTTCCCGACGGTTTTCACCGACATCTTCACCGCACGGTCTTCCAGACGAATGCGCTCGCGGGTCAGCGTTACAATACGCGTCTTGGCTCCTTTACCGGCCGGCAGGATTTCAAGACGAACCTTGCTGCCCTTCGGCCCTTTAATCAGCGCCACGACGTCATCCAGACGCCAGCCGATGACATCAACCATCGACTTCCCGGTCTGGCCAACGCCAACGATGCGATCGCCGACGCTGATCGCTTTGCTTTTCGCGGCTGGACCGCCCGCCACCAGCGAATTAATGACGGTATAGTCATCATCCATCTGCAGCACGGCGCCGATCCCCTCGAGTGAGAGGCTCATTTCGGTGTTGAACTGCTCGGTATTACGCGGCGACAGATAATTTGTGTGCGGATCGATTTCGCGAGCGAAGGCGGTCATCGCCAGCGAGAAGACATCTTCGCTGTTGGTTTGCGCCAGGCGACGGATAGCAAACTTATAGCGACGGGTTAAGGTGTCGCGGATCTCTTTATCGTCTTTACCCGCCAGCTTCAGGCTTAACTGGTCAAACTTAACCTTAGCGTCCCACAGCTTGTTCAGCTCGGCCTCGTCTTTTGGCCACGGCGCTTTGGAGCGGTCAAGGTTGAAATTATCATTGCCGGTAAAGTCCATCGGACGTTCAAGCACCTTCAGCGCATACTGATAGCGCTCGAAGCGGCGCTGCTGCCCCAGGTTGTAGAGGTCGTAAAAGACATCCAGTTTCCCGCTGCGCAGCTCATCGCCAATTTGGTCTTTTTTAGCCGCAAACTTCGCCACATCGCTGGCCAGCAGCACATTGTGGCTGTAGTCCAGCAGGTTCAGATAACGGTCAAAAATCTTTGCCGAGAAGGCGTTGTCGAGATCAAACTGACGGTAATGAGAGCGGGTAAAGCGCGACGTCACGCGCTCGCTTACCGTCGCGTGCTGCGGCTCTTCTTTCAGCACGGGGATTTGATCTGCGCGGGTTATGTCATCAACAGCGAATGCATGGCCTGCTATTGCCAGCAGGCCCGCAAGCGCGGTGATTTTAAAAAATGTGTTCATGCCTGGCCCGGCCTCCGTTTCAGAACACCAGGTGTTCTGCGCGTACAATCATTGACATACCAGAAGTCAGCTGTACACGAACGCCATCTTTGGTGATTTCCAGAACGGTGGCGTCCATGGCGTTATTGCCTGCTTTTACCTTCAGCGCCTGGCCGACGGTCAGAACGGAAACATCCGATACCGGAGTAAGACGCTCTTCACGCGGGGCTTTGGCCGCAACAGGACGCGGTTTACGCTGTTCAGTGCCTTCTTTACGACGCGGCTGCTGAGGACGCGGTTTACGCTCGCGGCGAACGCCTTCATCCTGCTGGCCTGCGGCCGCAGCGGCTTCGCGTTTTTTCGCCTGCTGGGCTGCGCGCTGCGCCTGAACGCGAGCTTTCGCTTCTTCCAGCTGCTGACGCGCATGGGCAATGTGCTGCTCTTCCAGTTCGCCGCACGGATTGCCATCCAGGTCAACGCGAATAGCGCCGGCTTTTACGCCGTACAGATAACGCCAGCTGGACGTGTAGAGACGTAATGCAGCGCGAAGCTGGGTCTTGCTGAGATTCATCTCACCACCCACTCGCTCAACGAGATCCTGAAAAATTCCGATTTTCAGGGGGCGCGCTTCACCTTCAGCGCTAAAGCACTGCGGGAAACGTTCGGCCAGAAAGGCGATAACTTCTTTACTGCTATTCAACTTAGGTTGATTTTCCATGAAATTTCCTGATTACAACGGACGTAGCCAACAAGCCGCAGGCATGAACAGGCGACATTATAATGACGTCCTCGCTAAATGCTACGTTATCCGTTGATTATCCCACGACACGGGTAAAGATTTTTTGATAATCCGTGGCCGCAATGAGTTTTTCCAGATGCTCGACCAGCGTGCGCAACCCCTGCTCATCTTCAGCGGTGAAGCGCCCGTAAGCCGGACTATCGATATCCAGCACGCCGATAATCTGGCCATTCACGCGTAGAGGGAAGACAATTTCCGAATTACTGGCGGCATCGCAGGCAATGTGGCCGTCAAAGGCGTGGACGTCCTCGACGCGCTGGACCTGAGCCTGCGCCACCGCCGCGCCGCATACGCCTCGCCCGACCGGGATCCGCACGCAGGCCAGTTTGCCCTGGAACGGTCCCAACACCAGGGTATCGCCTTCCAGAAGGTAGAAACCGGCCCAGTTGACCTCGCTCAGCCGCTCGAACAGCAGCGCGCTGGTATTGGCGATCATCGCCAGAAAACTGGTTTCACCTGCCATTAATGCCTGGAAATCGCGGTTCAGATCCGCGTAAAATTCTGTTTTGCTCATTATATCTTCACTTTGTTGTCTTACTGCCTGATACGTACAGCCTACTAAAATAAGCATTAAATGCGCTTGGGCTCAAGATGAATTCATTCATAGGTTAAGATAGTGAGATACATTCATTCCTGTACGTAATAAATGCCGATAAAAACACCCACCCTCAAACCTGCGAAAAAGATGGTCGTGCATACCGTCAGCACGCCGCTTCCCTATGCGCATTATCAGCGCTGTACGCAGTGTGACATGCTCTTCCGCTTACCGGTGCTCAAACGCAACCAAAGCGCCTGGTGTCCGCGCTGTAACGCGAAGGTGCGCGATGGTCGCGACTGGTCGCTGACCCGCCTGGGCAGCATGGCCCTCGCGATGCTATTGCTCATGCCTTTTGCCTGGTCTGAACCTCTGCTGCGCCTGCATCTGTTGGGCGTACGCATCGACGCCAACGTCCTGCAGGGGATCTGGCAGATGACCGCGCAGGGCGATCCGATTACCGCCGCCATGGTACTGTTTTGCGCGGTGGTCGCCCCGGTGCTGCTGGTGGTCTCCATCAGCTATCTCTGGCTGGGCAATGTGCTGGGGATGAACCTGCGGCCGGTGCTGCTGATGCTCGGCAAGCTTAAAGAGTGGGTGATGCTGGATATCTATCTGGTGGGCATCGGCGTCGCCTCCATCAAGGTGCAGGATTACGCCTTCCTGCAGCCGGGCATCGGTCTGGTGGCGTTTATCTCCCTAACGTTGTTGAGCATCCTGACGCTTATTCATATGAACGTCGAAGAGCTATGGGAGCGTTTCTATCCCGAGCGTCCGGCGACCCGCGCCGATAATAATCTGCAGGTGTGCACCGGCTGCCATTACACCGGCTATCGCGACGCGCGCGGCCGCTGCCGACGCTGCCACACGCCGCTGCATCATCGCCGACCGCAGAGCCTGCAGCGCAGCTGGGCGGCGCTGATTGCCTCGCTGGTTTTCCTCTTTCCGGCCAACCTGTTGCCAATCTCCATCATCTACGTCAACGGCGCGCGCCAGGACGACACGATCCTCTCGGGGATCATCTCCCTGGCCAGCAGCAATATCGCCATTGCCGGGGTCGTGTTTATCGCCAGTATTTTGGTGCCATTCACCAAAGTTATAGTGTTATTTACCCTGCTGCTCAGCATACAATTCAAGTGCGAGCAGGGATTGCGCACCCGCATCCTGCTGCTGCGGCTAATCACCTGGATTGGCCGTTGGTCGATGCTGGATCTGTTTGTTATCTCACTCACCATGTCGCTAATAAATCGCGATCAGCTCCTCGCCTTCACCATGGGGCCGGCTGCGGTTTACTTTGGCGGCGCGGTAATTTTAACTATTCTTGCAGTTGAATGGCTGGACAGCCGCTTACTTTGGGACGCACATGAGTCAGGAAACGCCCGCTTCGCAGACTGAAGCCAGAATAAAAACCAAACGCCGTATTTCGCCATTCTGGCTGCTGCCGGTCATCGCGTTGCTGATTGCCGCCTGGCTAATCTGGACCAGCTTTGACGATCGCGGATCGACGATTACGATTGATTTCCAGTCCGCGAACGGCATCGTGCCGGGACGGACGCCGATCCGCTATCAGGGGGTTGAAGTCGGCACCGTCCAGGATATTAGCCTCAGTAAAGATCTGAGTAAGATTGAGGTTTCGGCCAGCATCAAACGCGATATGAAAGATGCGCTGCGCAAAGAGACCCAGTTCTGGCTGGTCACGCCGAAAGCCTCTCTGGCCGGCGTATCGGGCCTCGATGCGCTGGTGGGCGGGAACTACATCGGCATGATGCCGGGCAAGGGTGAACCCGAAGATCACTTTGTCGCCCTTGACACCCAACCTAAATACCGCATCAACAACGGCGAGCTAATGATCCACCTGCAGGCGCCGGATCTTGGCTCTCTGAACAGCGGCTCGCTGGTCTACTTCCGAAAAATCCCGGTCGGGCGGGTGTATGACTATTCCCTGAATGCCAATAATCAGGGGGTGACCATCGATGTGCTAATTGAGCGCCGGTTTACCAATCTGGTGAAAAAAGGCAGCCGCTTCTGGAACGTCTCAGGCGTCAAGGCCGACGTCGGCCTGAGCGGGGCCAAAGTGCAACTGGAGAACCTGTCCGCGCTGGTGAACGGCGCCATCGCCTTTGACTCCCCCGCCGATTCGCATGTCGCCTCGCAAAACGATGAATATCACCTGTATGAAGATCTGGCGCATAGCCAGCGCGGCGTGGTAGTGACCCTCGATCTGCCTGATGGCGACGGACTGAAAGCAGGCTCGACGCCGCTCATGTATCAGGGGCTGGAGGTGGGCCAGTTAAGCAAACTGAATCTAAACCCCGGCGGCAAAGTTACTGGCGAGATGACCGTCGACCCGAGCGTGGTGACGCTGCTGCGGGAGAAAACGCTGATTCAGATGAAGAAGCCGAAGCTCTCCCTCGATAACCCCAGCATTAGCACCCTACTCACCGGCAATACCTTTGAGCTGGTGCCCGGCGAAGGCGAGCCACGCAATCACTTCTCGGTAATGCCCGCGGATAAAGCGCTGCTGGATGAGCCCAACGTCGCCACCGTTACCCTCTCGGCGCCGGAGAGCTACGGCATCGACGGCGGTCAGCCGCTGGTGCTGCACGGAGTAAAAGTCGGCCAGGTGCTGGAGCGTAAACTGACGGCCAAAGGGGTAACCTTTCAGGTTGCCATTGATCCTGAATACCGCGATCTAATTCACGGCGACAGCAAATTTGTGGTTAACAGTCGTCTGGACGTCAAAGTGGGGCTCGACGGCGTGCAGGTGCTGGGCGCCAGCGCCAGCGAATGGGTGAACGGCGGGATCAGGGTGATCCCCGGCGAAAAAGGCAAAATGCAAAGCAGCTATCCGCTGTACGCTAACCTTGAAAAGGCGCAGGAAAATAGCCTGAGCGAAGTGCCGACCACTACCCTGAGCCTGTCTGCTGAGACGCTGCCTGATGTTCAGGCCGGCTCGGTGGTGCTGTATCGTAAATTCGCCGTCGGCGAGATCATCGCCGTCAAACCGCGCAAGGATGCATTCGATATCGATCTGCATATCAAGCCGGAGTACCGCTACCTGCTGACCAACAACAGCGTCTTCTGGGCGGAAGGCGGTGCGAAGGTCAAGCTTGACGGTAACGGACTCACCGTGCAGGCCTCGCCGCTGGCGCGCGCGATCAAAGGGGCGATCAGTTTCGATAACCTCAATGGCAGCAGCGCCGGAGCACGGCTGAATAACAAACGTATCCTTTATGCATCTGAAACGGCGGCGCGCGCCGTGGGCGGCCAAATCACCCTGCACGCGTACGACGCCGGGAAGATGGCGGCCGGGATGCCGATTCGTTATCTCGGCATCGACATCGGTCAAATCCAGTCGCTGGAACTAATCACCGCCAAAAACGAAGTGCAGGCGAAAGCGGTGCTCTATCCGGAATACGTCGGCACCTTCGCCCGCGCCGGGACCCGCTTCTCGGTGATCACTCCGCAAATCTCCGCCGCGGGCGTGGAACATCTCGACACCCTGTTCCAGGCCTACATCAACGTTGAGCCCGGCCGCGGCCCGGCACGACGCGATTTTGAGATCCAGGATACGACGATCAGCGATTCGCGTTATATCGACGGCCTGAACATCGTGGTGGAAGCGCCGGAGGCGGGGTCGCTTGGCATCGGTACGCCGGTCCTGTTCCGCGGACTGGAAGTCGGGACGGTTACCGGACTGTCGCTGGGGTCGATGTCTGACCGGGTGATGGTTAAGCTGCGCATCAGTAAGCGCTACCAGTACCTGGTACGTAATAACTCGGTGTTCTGGCTGGCCTCGGGTTACAGCCTCGACTTCGGCCTGATTGGCGGGGTGGTGAAAACCGGTACCTTCAATCAGTTTATCCGCGGCGGGATCGCCTTTGCCACGCCGCCGGGCACGCCGCTGGCGCCGAAGGCCCAGGATGGCAAGCACTTCCTGCTACAGGAGAGCGAGCCGAAAGAGTGGCGGGAGTGGGGCACCGCTCTGCCGCAGTAATGCCCCCTTCTCCCGCCCCGGGCAACGCCGGGCGCGGGGAGAGGGTAAACCGCACGCCCCGGTGTCACGCGCCGGGGCGTTTGTGCTAAACTGCGCACCCTTTTTTTCTGTGGTGCGCTGCCCGTGGCTGAAAATACTGTCTATTTCCCTGAAGCGTTTCTCGCTCAAATGCGCGCGGCGATGCCAGCGCATCTCTCTTTCGACGACTTTATCGCCGCCTGTCAGCGCCCGCTACGCCGCAGTATTCGCGTCAATACGCTGAAGATTGGCGTCGATGATTTCCTCTCTCTGGTTGCCCCCTACGGCTGGCAGCTCGCGCCGGTGCCCTGGTGCGCAGAGGGGTTCTGGATCGAGCGAGAGGATGACGACGCGCTGCCGCTGGGCAGTACCGCCGAACATCTCAGCGGGCTGTTCTATATTCAGGAAGCCAGTTCGATGCTGCCGGTCGCCGCCCTGTTCGCCGATAACCGGCAGCCCGAACGGGTGATGGACGTTGCCGCCGCCCCGGGATCGAAAACCACCCAAATTGCAGCCCGAATGGGCAACGCGGGCGGCATTCTCGCCAATGAATTCTCCGCCAGCCGGGTGAAGGTGCTGCATGCTAACATCAGCCGCTGCGGCATCAGCAACGTCGCTCTGACCCACTTCGACGGCCGGGTTTTTGGCGCGGCCTTGCCCGAAACCTTCGATGCCATCCTGCTTGACGCCCCCTGCTCCGGCGAAGGGGTTGTACGTAAAGACGCCGACGCGCTGAAAAACTGGTCGCCGGAGAGCAACCTCGACATCGCCGCCACTCAGCGCGAGCTTATCGACAGCGCCTTCCATGCTCTGCGCCCTGGCGGGACGCTGGTGTATTCCACCTGCACCCTGAATCGTGAAGAAAATCAATCGGTCATTGAGTGGCTGCTGTCCCGCTATCCGCAAGCGGTGGAGATCCTGCCGCTGGGAGAGTTGTTTCCCGGCGCAGCCGACGCCTTAACCGCGGAAGGTTTTCTGCACGTTTTTCCGCAAATTTACGATTGCGAAGGCTTCTTTGTCGCGAGGTTGCGCAAAACTGCGGCGATCGATCCGCTCCCGGCGCCAGGCTATAAGGTCGGTAAATTCCCGTTTACGCCGCTGAAGGACCGGGAGGCCGCCGCGGTAACTGCCGCCGCCAGGGCTGTTGGCCTGGAGTGGGACGCAGGCCATACGCTGTGGCAGCGGGATAAAGAGCTGTGGCTGTTTCCGCTGGCTTTGGAGCCCCTGTTCGGCAAGGTGCGCTTTTCTCGCATCGGCGTGCGCCTGGCGGAACTGCACAATAAGGGGTACCGCTGGCAGCATGAGGCGGTTATCGCCTTTGCCGCGCCGCAGCGCGCCTTCGAGCTGTCGCAGGAGGAAGCGGAGGAATGGTATCGCGGGCGCGACGTCTATCCGCAAACCGCGCCTGGGCAGGATGAAACCATTGTGACCTTCCAGGGCGTTCCGCTGGGCCTGGCGAAGCGCGTCGGCTCCCGACTGAAGAACAGCTATCCGCGCGAACTGGTGCGCGATGGAAAACTTTTTGCCGGCAAGGTGTGAGGCCGCGCAAAAAATGCGCACTTTTTGACTGGCGCTTTTCGCCCCATTGACTACGCTGAAAAATAACGGCCATAACTGGTCGTACCACAACTCAGCTGAAAAATGGGGTGAAGCGATGAGTAAAACCAATGTCCGCATCGGCGCGTTCGAAATAGACGATGCCGAACTGCACGGTGAGCATCAGGGTGAGCGAACGTTAAGCATACCCTGCAAATCCGATCCAGACTTATGTATGCAGCTTGACGCCTGGGATGCCGACACCAGCGTGCCCGCGATTCTCAATGGCGAACATTCCGTTCTCTACCGTAAACATTACGACCGCCAGTCCGATGCCTGGGTCATGCGCCTTGCCTGACACCAATGAACCCGTCGCCTGAGACGGGTTATTTATTTCCCCGTCCCGCCGTCATCCCCTACACTAAATAGTATGTGAACCCGAGCATGAGGCCAGGATGTTTGCCTTAGTGTTGTTTATTTGCTATCTGGATGGCGGCTGCGAGGACATTGTGGTTGACGTCTACCGCGAGGAAACGCAGTGCTTAGTGGCGATGGAGGATCAGCGGATCCGCCACGGTGGCTGCTACCCGATAGAAGATTTTATTGATGGCTTCTGGCAACCCGCCAGCGAATACAGCGACTTTTAGCCTACCGACTGCAGCGCCACCAGCGTCAGCGTCCCACCAAACACAGCGCCCGTATCAATATAGTGTTGATTATCGTGGTCATAACGCGCCTGAAGCGGCGTATGGCCAAACCAGAAATGGTCCGCGCCGGCAATAGCGCCATGGCGCCCCGCCAGGTGTTCACTCAGACGATAGCGGCTCCATAGTACCCGTTGGGGATCCACCGGCTGCTGCCAGCGATAGACCGGCGCCGGGTAATCGGCGTGGGCGATCACATGCCGCGCTTTCCCGCATTGCACTTCAATAATCAACGGTAGCCGCCGACAGTGCGCCAGCAGACGATCGACGTCGGCCCGCTGCCGCGCATCGCCCTTGACGTACCAGTCGCCACCGTTCATCTGCCAGAGCCGCATATCTCCGCTCTCCAGCGCCTCCAGCGCCATCTGCTCATGATTCCCCCGAACGGCCCTGAACCAGCGACAGCGCAACAGGCCAAGACAATCGGCGCTCTGCGGCCCGCGATCGATCAGATCGCCCACCGAGATCAGCAGATCGGCCCAGGGATCAAAGCGCAACTGACGCAGGCGATTCATCAGCAGCACAAAGCAGCCATGCAGATCGCCCATCAGCCATATATTACGCCAGTCGCTGCCGTTAATACGTTGATACATATAATTACCTCTCAGCGGTAATTATAGGTAATTCCAGCAAAGGTCCACGGAATTTAATTTACACCTCAATCAATTTTAAACAGACGGCAAATATAGTCCGCCAGAGGATTAAGCTTGTCAGTGGCTCGCTTTAAAATAGGGGGAAATCACAACGAGGTGTTTATCGTGACAGACAATAGCCTGCATTCATCCGGCGTGCTAGCGCCGCGCTCGCATCTTATTGCCGATCTGGTGATGGGCAGATTGACACCTGCCCCCATCTGGCGGCAAAAAAATTACCGCTTTAAGTTTTTGCTGCGCACGGCCTTATTTTATAACGCCACCAGAGCGATGCTGGAAGCGCTCAGCGCTCGGGATGATTTTAATCAGCTGCTGGCCGCGCAGGCTACGCTGCCGGGCAAAGTACACCGTCAATATCTGACCCGCGATCTCAACGCCTGGCAGCGGGCGGTGGCGGTAATCAACCATTATCGTTATATCGACACCCTACGCGGATCGCGGCTGGCGCACGCTATGACCGCGGTGTCTGAGGTCCCGCTGCTGACGTTAAACGGAAAAGAGGACCGCCGGTTTACTCTTTATGCCTCCTCGGCAGGCAAAGCCGAACGTGAGGGTGAAACCACTCTGTGGCTGCGCGACAGCGACCACACCCTGCTGGCCAGCGCCACCTTCAGCGTAACCCGTGATCACGATGCCTGGCAGCTGGTTATCGGCGGTCTGCAGGGGCCACGACGTCACGTTTCTCATGAGGTGATTAAGCAGGCGACTCGCGCCTGCTACGGCCTGTTTCCGAAGCGCCTGCTGCTGGAGTTTATCTGGCAGCTGGCCGCTCGCAGCCAAATCGCGGCTATTTACGGCGTCAGCGATAACGGTCACGTGTTCCGCGCCCTGCGCTATCGCCTGAGCAAAGGCCGCCATTTCCACGCCAGCTACGACGAGTTCTGGCAGTCTATCGACGGCCAGCCGGAAAGCCCATGGCGCTGGCGGCTACCGCTATGTCTGGAAAGAAAATCGCTGGAGAGTATCGCCAGTAAAAAACGGGCTGAATATCGGCGGCGATTCCAGCTGCTGGATCAGCTGACGGAGCAGGTGGCAATATTGACGCAGCGGCATGCCGGTGACTAAATTGCACTGTCGGTGAAGCCGAATTACAACATGGCGTTTGCTTATTATGTCAATATTTCGCTACTATCAGGGTCCCCGAAGGCCACCGGATAGTCGCTTGCATAATGAGTAAAACCGAAATTTTTCTGCTGATTATTCTGGCGGTCATTCTGCTCGGGAGCATATGGTTTATTTTCAGCGATGAAATTTGGCTATTGCTCTGCTATCTGGAAAGCCAGATATACCCTACATTCAGCGTTCCGCAATAATATTTTCCGCCCGCAAAAGTGCTCGTGCTTATTATTTATGCCACCTCGTCAGCCGGCGAGGTGTAATCGCATGAATTGCCAAATCGTTTAGATTTTGCTTATTTTATTTATCATACAAATATGTATACTAGCAGGCTTCCGATGTTGGCCCGCCAGTTAACCTGCACGCCGGGCCTGTTTAGGTGCAGGTTTTTTCTTTTCTCCGCCCTCGTTTACGGTTCCACCTTTGCCACCTCCCCTTCCACAGGATGCGATTTATGTGTAAATGAATTGTGTATGCTAAAAACGGTGTGCTATAACGGGACATCCAGAGGCCAGCGGGTGTTTGACTGACAGGATGTCGCTGGCTCTTGGGAAAGAAGACAGATAAAGATAAAAAGAGACCGAATACGATTCCTGTATTCGGTCCAGGGAAATGGCTCTTGGGAGAGAGCCGTGCGCTAAAAGTTGGCATTAATGCAGGCTAAGTCGCCTTGCACTATAAGAATAGTTTAACGCGTCAGCTTTTCCAGTCCGCGGCCAAAGTGGCTGCATAATTCCTGGAAAGGGGGCCCCTGCCAGCGAAAAAACCGCCACTGCCGTTGTCCGGCAAGGGCGGTTTTTTTAATGTTATTACAGCAGGATAGCGAGAAAGTTTAGCAGAGCTTCTGCGCTCGCTCGATAAAGGGCGCGAGGCTCATTTTTTGTCCCGGATGCTGCGGATCGTCGATCTGGATCGCTGAGATCGGCTGCGCGGTGGTTTTGCCGGCTTTGACCTGCTGCTCAGCCACCTCATTGAGCGGATACTGGACCAGCGTGCTCGGGTTGATGGCGTAAAGCGCGTTACCCGGTCGACAGGTCAACATAACCTCTTCCCGGTTGAACGCCCAGCTCTCCTTCCCCACCTCAAAACGGCTCACGGTGATAATTTGTGGCGCTGCCAGAGCAGCCCCGGAGCTTGCCAGTAACAACATGGTCAGAACAATTTTTTTCATGATTTTGCCAGTTAATTCAATAAGGTTCCCAGGTGGCAAACAGACTGACGGCCAGCAGCGCCAGCGCGCCCAGCCCTATTTCAGCCTGCGTGGTTCGCAGGATCAGGCTTTCCGCCTGCGAACCGCTTGCCGACATGCGCGGTACCAGAACATACCTGTTCACTAACGCAATTACCACCATCCCGGCGACCAGCGCACATTTGATCAACAACATGCGTCCCCACGGCGATGCGCCAATCAATCCTCCCTGGATCAACAGCGCATTGAGCGCTCCGCTGGCAATCGTGCCGGCGACGGCCAGATGCCCGTAACGTGAAAAGCGCGCCATGGTATAGACCGCGGCCGGCCGCCAGCGCCCCTGCGCCAGGTGCAGGCAATAGATAAAGGGCAACAGACCGCCGAACCAGCTGGCGACGCAGAAGAGATGCACAGCGTGGTTTGTCCGCTGCAGCACGCCGGTGAGACCATCGTGCATAGCGGCGTGCCCTACCCCGGCGGAAAGCAGCAGCTGTGCCGCCAGCAGGGCCACCAGCTGGCGGGCGCCGTGACGGGGACGGATCCACACTACCGCAAGCGCGATCCACGCCAGTAGGATCTGCCAGATCCACACTCCACCAAAGCGGGTCCCGGCCACCGCCTGCCAGACGGCGGGTCGCCAGACATCCGTCCAGCCCTCGCCCATTATTCCTCCCTGCAGGAGATACAGCGCCAGCGTAGAGATCGCGCAGATCAGTAGCAGCGGGCGCAGTAGTGGATAAAAGCGCAGCATCAGCACGCGTCTCAGCGGTACCGGCGCCCACCAGGCACCATACAGCACGCAGCCAAAAGCCAGCATCAGGGAGATAAAGTGCCCAAAGCGCAGGGTAATATAGAGCCCGGTCAGCATCGCTTACTTCACGCTAAAGGTATATTGCCCTTTGGTTTTATGACCATCCACCGAGACCACATGCCATGCCACGGTGTACTCTCCCGGCGGCAAGACTTCCGCCAAAGGTAACGTGACCTCGGCCGGATTATCGGCGCTGCGGGTCAGTTTTCCGGTAGCCACCGCATGCTGCTGCGGACCGGTGACGGTCACGCCGCTGAATGCGGGTTCAATACCTTCGGAAAAACTGAGCGTCAACGTCTGTGGGGAAGCTGAAAGCTGCGCCCCGGCGGTCGGGATCTGCTGCTGCAGGTGAGCGTGGGCGAAGGCGCCCGCCGCGGTTAACATCCCGGCAAGCGCAACGGAGAGGCGCAACGCGCGTCCAGCAAGAAGTCGCATATTCGTCATTCCCTTTTGTTATGTCTGTAGCACAGAGAATAACCCTGTATAATGCCAGAGTCGAGCCAGGCATCTGGCCCTGACCGGATTTATAAGCAGAGTGGAGTGGATGATGGAAAGAAATCTGGCCAAAATTTCGCAAGATGAGATGGATAAAGTCAATGTCGATCTCGCCGCCGCCGGCGTTGCTTTTAAGGAGCGGTACAATATGCCGGTGGTCGCTGATTTAGTCGAGCGTGAACAGCCTGCACATCTGCGCGACTGGTTCCGTGAACGACTGATCGCCCATCGGCTGGCCTCCGTCTCCCTTTCGCGACTACCGTGGGAGCCGAAACAGAAATAATGCGCGCTCGCCTCCTCCCCGTCGGTTGGCAAGCCCGGCCAATTCCATTACGCTTATTGTTTTGCTCTGGAGCGAGCCATGCTGCGCGTCATTGATACCGAAACCTGCGGCCTGCAGGGGGGCATCGTTGAAATCGCCTCGGTCGATATAGTCGACGGGCAAATTACCAATCCCATGAGCCATCTGGTGCGTCCCGATCGGCCCATCAGCCCGCAGGCGATGGCTATCCACCGGATCACGGAAGAGATGGTCGCCGATAAGCCGTGGATTGAGGAGATTATTCCGCACTATCATGGCAGCCGGTGGTACGTCGCGCATAACGCCAGCTTCGATCGCCGGGTGTTGCCGGAGATGCACGGCGAGTGGATCTGTACGATGAAGCTGGCCCGACGCCTGTGGCCGGGAATCAAATACAGCAATATGGGGTTATATAAATCACGTAAGCTGAACGTGACTACGCCGCCGGGACTGCATCACCACCGGGCCCTGTATGACTGCTATATCACCGCCGCGCTGCTGCTGGATATCATCAATGTTTCCGGCTGGACCCCTGACGAAATGGCCGATATCACCGGTCGGCCGGCGCTGCTGACTACTTTTACCTTCGGCAAATACCGGGGTAAGGCCGTCGCCGAGATTGCTGAAAACGATCCAGGCTATCTGCGCTGGTTATTCAACAATCTCGACCGCATGAGCCCCGAACTGCGCCTGACGCTCAGGCATTACCTCGGGGAATAGCGCCTACACTGCCGCTTTTCCCGGCAGTGTCCCCTGCGCCAGGGCGATGAAAAAGGCGTACTCCAGCGCCACCCCTTCATAGCTTTTAAAGCGCCCGGATTTTCCGCCGTGTCCGGAATCCATATCGGTGCAGAGCAGCAGCAGGTTATCGTCGGTTTTTAGTTCCCGCAGTTTCGCCACCCATTTAGCCGGCTCCCAGTATTGCACCTGGGAATCATGCAGACCGGTAGTCACCAGCATGTGGGGATACGCCTGCGCCCTCACGCCGTCATAGGGACTGTAGCTTTTCATATAATGATAATAGGTTTCATCCTGCGGATTTCCCCACTCTTCAAATTCACCGGTGGTCAGCGGAATAGTTTCATCCAGCATGGTGGTCACCACATCGACGAACGGCACCTGGGCTATCACGCCATGGAACAGCTCTGGCCGTTCATTCACGGCCACGCCCATCAGCATTCCGCCGGCGCTGCCCCCCATGCCGTAGCAGAGCCGCGGATCGCCGTACCCCTGGGCAAGCAGCGCGTCACAGACGTCCAGATAGTCGTTGAAGGTATTTTTCTTACACAGGAATTTACCGTCTTCATACCATTGCTGACCCAGCTCGCCGCCGCCGCGGACGTGGGCGATGGCGTAGACAAAGCCGCGGTTGAGCAGGCTCAGCCGGCTGGCGCTGAAATCGGCATCGATACTCTCGCCATATGAGCCATAGCCATAGACCAGCAGCGGGTTGCTCCCTTTGCGAAAATGTTCGCGATGGTAGACCAGAGAGACCGGGACTTCGACGCCATCGCGGGCGGTCACCCACAGGTGTTCGCTCTGGTAGCAGCTCGTATCCAGCCCCTTTACCTCCTGCTGTTTGATCACTCTTCGTTCGCCGGTATCCATATCCAGTTCAAACAGCGTATCCGGCGTAGTCATGGAGGAATAGCCGTAGCGCAGTCGCGACGTTTCGGGCTCCGGATTATAGGCAAGCCAGGTGACATAGGCCGGATCGTCAAAAGCGATCCCCACCACCTCCCGGGTCTTGCGGTTAATTTGCCGCAGACTGGTCAGGCCACGCTGACGCTCTTCCACAACCAGCCAGTCGGTAAACAGGGTAAATCCTTCGAGCATCACGTCGTGACGCGGCGGGATCAGCGTGGTCCACTGTTCTTCATCACGCAGTACGGTACGGTAGAGGCCGAAATTCTTCCCCTCCCGGTTGGAACGAAGATAGAAAGCGTGCTGATAGTGATCAAGACTGTATTCATGATCTTTACGCCGTGGCAGAAAGCAGACCGGCTCGGCGTCTGGCAGTTCGGCGTTGAGCAGCAGCACTTCGCTGGTGGTGGCGCTGGAGAGATAAATTACCACGAACTGCTGGGAGGTGGTTTTATGCACGCTGACGTAGAAGGTCTCATCTTTTTCCTCGTAGACCAGCGCGTCGCTCTGCGCCGGTGTCCCGACGGTGTGGCGCCAGACCTGATAAGGGAGCAGCGTGGTGGGATGTTTACGCACATACCAAACAAAGCGTGAATCGTTGCTCCAGGCAAAGCCGGAGGTGACATTTTCGAGGATTTCCGGGTACCACTCGCCGTTGCTGAGGTCGCAAAAGCGCAGGCCGTACTGGCGGCGGGAAAGGTAATCTTCCGCCACCGCCATTAGCTGGTTGTTGGGCGCAATGCCCAGTCCGCCCAGGGTGTAGAACTCGCTCTTCGCCGCACGCTGGTTGGCATCGAGCAGGATCTCCCACTCATCCCACTCTTCTTTCAGCACCGACTGCCGCTGGTAGATAGCGTATTCGCAGCCCGGCTCATACACCTGACGGTAGCGAAAGCCGTTTTTACTGTAGGGGGCAGAGACTTCCCGCTGCGGAATGCGGTCGATAATCTCCTTCAGCAGACGCTCCTGCAGGCTGAGCTGCGAATCCATCACTTGCTTGCCGTAAGCGTTCTCCGCGTGCAGATACTCCAGCACGTCAGGTCGCGCGCGCTCATCGTCGCGCAGCCAGTAATAATTATCGATGCGTGTATCGCCATGCAAGGTCATGGCGTGAGGGATCCGTTTAGCTTTAGGTGGCATGTTATTCTTCTGCTGCTTTATCGTGACACAAGAGCATTCAGGCCGCAGGGTGGCGCCTGAATGATGACGTGTCTATAAGGGTGGCAAAAGACGCGAGCGATGCAAGCGAAACGTGATGATTTAGACGCTTAGCGCTTGTTTTTGTGACTGGATATCCTGTTCTATATCGGCCCGGACATCTTTCGGCAGCGCCAGGGCGTCTCCCAGCGCATTAAGGTAGCTACGCTCCATAAAATGGTCGATATCAATCACCGCGCAGCTGACGTAGTAGATCTCCAGCGCCTCCTGCGGGTCGATGATGCCCTCGGCGAGACGCTGCGGATCCAGCGGCTGGGCTAGCGCCTGGTCAATTAGCACCCGGGCCTGAACGTCAATATTGGCCGCCCGCAGCTGAGTTTCAATATTCGCCCGCTCGTGGTCATCAATATGACCGTCGCTTTTCGCGGCAAATACCAGGGCCGTGATCAGCCGCACGCTGCGCGGATCGACATCCGTCGGCGCCGCTGCCGTCTCAGGCGCCTGTGCGGACGTATTCTGCGCGCGCATTTTCTGCTGATACTTGTTCCATAACACCGTGCCCGCCACCGCCCCGCCGCCTGCCAGCAGCGCGCTAGTGCCATATTTCGCCAACAATTTGCGTGACGATTTGCTGGCCACCAGCAATCCGGTCAGCCCACCGATGGCGCCGGGCAGCAGGCCGCTCCCTTTTGACGACTCGCCGGACGGTGACGCACCCTGCTGCCCGAGCAGCGACTGCAGTTGATGTAGCCAGTTAGCCATGGTTTTCCTCTCAGGTGACAAACACTGTTATCAGCCTAAACGACGCGATGTCAGGAAATGTTAGATATGGCTAAAGATGCGCAAAGGTACGTGCGACGGCAGCATCGGGGCCGACCGACCAGTGACTGACCGCCAGCGTTCAGGCTGCCTTGGCTTTGCGCGCTTTGGCCGCCGGCACGGCGTCATCACCCGCCGGAGAAGTTTCGGCGGTAGCCGACGGCGCGGAGGCGTCCTGTGCAGGCGTCTCTTGCTCCGGCAGTCGGCCAACTCGCAGGATATGCTGCAGCGCTTCTTTACGCTCCGCCAGCCACATCGCCATGGTATCGCGCTGGACGTCATCCATCTCCAGCGGCGATGCCACCAGCCAGTCATTCAGCACCTCTGCCAGATCGAGCATTTTGTCGTAAGCGTCGGCCTCTTTTTTGCTGGCAAAAGACATTTTTTCCTCACCTTCGCGGATCACCACATATTTAATTTCAACCGCCATACTGCAGCCTCTCAACACTGTATTTTTATACAGTATAGCAAATTTCCCTCTCGGACTCAACTCACGCGCGTTACGCGCGTAAAGACATACGCAAACGTTTTCGTTTATAATCGCTGCCATCTTTTTTTACTGCGGATGAGAGTTATGACTGTATTAGGCACCGCGCTGCGCCCGGCAGCCACCAAAGTTATGCTGTTAGGTTCCGGCGAGTTGGGTAAAGAAGTCGCTATTGAATGTCAGCGTCTGGGCATTGAAACCATCGCCGTAGACCGCTACCCCGATGCCCCGGCGATGCAGGTCGCCCACCGCGCCCACGTCATCAATATGCTGCACGGCGAGAGCCTGCGCGCCCTGATTGAACAGGAAAAACCCGATTACATCGTGCCGGAGATCGAAGCTATCGCTACCGACACCCTGGTCGAACTGGAACAGGCCGGGCAGAAAGTGGTCCCCACGGCGCGGGCGGCAAAGCTCACCATGAACCGCGAAGGCATTCGCCGCCTGGCGGCGGAAGAGCTGCAGCTTCCCACCTCCCGCTATCGTTTTGCCGACAGCGAAGAAGGCTTCCGCGCGGCGGTTACCGAGATCGGTTTGCCATGCATCGTTAAACCGGTGATGAGCTCCTCCGGCAAAGGCCAGAGCTTTATCCGCTCGGCTGACCAGCTCAGCGAAGCCTGGCGCTATGCGCAGCAGGGCGGCCGCGCTGGTGCCGGACGGGTGATCGTCGAGGGGGTGGTGAACTTCGATTTCGAAATCACCCTGCTCACCGTCAGCGCTGTCGATGGCGTGCATTTCTGCGCTCCGGTTGGTCATCGTCAGGAAGACGGCGACTACCGCGAGTCCTGGCAGCCGCAGCAGATGAGCGACCTGGCCCTCGAGCGTGCCCAGACCATCGCCCGCAAGGTGGTGCTGGCGCTGGGAGGTTATGGTCTGTTTGGCGTGGAGCTGTTCGTATGCGGCGACGAGGTGATCTTCAGCGAAGTCTCCCCGCGACCACACGACACCGGGATGGTGACGCTTATCTCCCAGGATCTCTCGGAATTCGCCCTGCACGTTCGCGCCTTCCTCGGGCTACCCGTCGGCGCTATCCGCCAGTATGGTCCGGCCGCCTCCGCGGTGATCCTTCCGCAGTTGTCCAGCCAGAACGTCAGCTTTGGCCAGCTGCAGTCGGCCGTCGGGGCTGGCCTGCAGCTGCGTCTGTTCGGCAAGCCGGAGATTGACGGTACCCGCCGCCTGGGGGTAACCCTCGCCGTCGCCGATTCGGTTGAGGAGGCCGTGGCGCGCGCTAAAGCCGCCGCCGCGGCGGTCATCGTCGAAGGGTAAAGACAAAAAACCCGGTCGCGTTGCCGCAGACCGGGTTGTTGACCTGGAGGCGTGGTTTATTTCGCGCCTTCCACCGCTTCTCGCGCGAGGGTGGTGATGCGCTCGTAGTCGCCGGCTTCGAGGGCGTCGGCTGGCACCAGCCAGGAACCGCCGATGCACAGTACGCTGTTCAGCGCCAGGTAGTCACGGTAGTTGGCCGGAGAGATACCGCCGGTCGGGCAGAAACGAATGTGGCCGAACGGACCCGCAATCGCCTGCAGGGCTTTCACGCCGCCGTTGGCTTCCGCCGGGAAGAATTTAAACTCTTTCAGGCCATACTGCATACCCAGCATCAGCTCAGATACCGTGCTGATCCCCGGGATCAGCGGGATGGTGCCGTCTTCGGTCGCCGCTTTCAGCAGGGATTCGGTAAGACCCGGGCTGATAGCGAACTGCGCGCCGGCTTCCGTTACCGCTTTCAACTGCTCAACGTTGGTAACCGTGCCCGCGCCGACAATCGCGTCCGGAACTTCTTTGGCAATCGCGCGGATCGCCTCCAGGGCGCACTCGGTGCGCAGGGTAACTTCCAGCACGCGAACGCCGCCCGCCACCAGCGCTTTCGCCATCGGTACCGCGTGTTCCAGCTTTTTCACTACGATAACCGGGACAACCGGACCGGAGGTGAGGATTGCTTCTGCTGTTGTTTTCCAGTTTTTCATCAGGATTTTCTCTCGCCAGATCTAGAAATTAAATCGTCTTAAAAAGTGATGCAGGTTGCGCCCTGCTCCGCGCCAGAGAGCTTCTCACGCAGCGCCCCAAACATCTCCCGACCGGTTCCCACGCGCGACGCGCTGAGGTCAGGGATATGCGGCTGACGCGCCGCCAGTTCGGCCTCATCCACCAGCAGCGTCAGTTCCCCCGTCTGTCCGTTCACGCGAATAAGATCGCCATCGCGCACTTTCGCCAGCAAGCCGCCATCATACGCTTCAGGCGTGACGTGAATGGCTGACGGAACTTTACCGGAGGCGCCAGAGAGTCGGCCATCGGTCACCAGCGCTATTTTGAAACGGCGGTCCAATAATACACCAAGTGGCGGCATAAGTTTATGTAATTCTGGCATCCCGTTCGCTTTTGGCCCCTGATGACGGACCACCACCACGCAGTCTTTGTCCAGCAGCCCCGCTTCAAAGGCCGGCAACACGTCGTGCTGGCTCTCGAATACCACCGCCGGCGCTTCAATCACCTGGTTCTCCACCGGGACCGCCGAAGTTTTCATCACCGCGCGTCCCAGGTTGCCGCTCAGCACCTTGGTGCCGCCGTGGCGGGAGAATGGTTTTTCAAAGGTCGCGATGACCTGGTCGTCCAATGGCGCTGTCGCCCCTTCGCGCCAGTCCAGCTCGCCGTTATTCAGCCATGGCTCCAGGGTGTAGCGCGACAGGCCAAAGCCGGCCACGGTGTGAACATCCTCATGCAGCAGGCCGCCTTTCAGCAGCTCGCGCACCAGTACCGGAACGCCGCCTGCCGCCTGGAAGTGGTTGATATCCGCCGGGCCGTTGGGATAGAGGCGCGCCAGCAGCGGCACCACGTCTGACAGGTCGGAGAAATCGTCCCAGTTAATGATAATTCCCGCCGCGCGGGCCATCGCCACCAGGTGCATAGTGTGGTTGGTGGAGCCACCGGTCGCCAGCAGCGCCACGATGCCGTTGACCACCACTTTTTCGTCAAACATTTTGCCCAGCGGCATCCACTCATTGCCGTTGCCGGTCATGCGGGTGACCTGGCGCGCGGCGGCGGCGGTCAGCGCTTCCCGCAGCGGAGCATCCGGATGGACAAAGGACGAGCCCGGCAGCTGCATGCCCATAAATTCGACCACCATCTGGTTGGTGTTCGCCGTTCCGTAGAAAGTACAGGTCCCCGGCGCGTGATAAGAGGCGGCTTCGGACTCCAGGAGCGCCATACGGTCAACTTTCCCTTCTGCATACAGCTGGCGAATGCGAACCTTCTCTTTATTCGGTAGGCCGCTGGCCATCGGACCGGAGGGAATAAAGACCGACGGCAGATGGCCAAATGAGAGCGCCGCCATGGTCAGACCGGGAACAATTTTATCGCAGACCCCGAGATACAGGGCCCCGTCGAACATATTATGCGACAGGCCGATGGCGGCGGACATAGCGATCACCTCGCGGCTCAGGAGTGAAAGCTCCATCCCGTCCTGCCCCTGCGTTACGCCGTCGCACATCGCCGGCACGCCGCCGGCGACCTGGCCGACCGCATTGGCGCTGTGCAGCGCTTTGCGGATGATCTCCGGGTAGTGTTCATAGGGCTGGTGAGCGGACAACATGTCGTTGTAGGAGGTGATGATGGCAATGTTGTTGCGCAACATGCTCTTCAGGGAGGCTTTGTCGTCAGCCTGGCAGGCCGCGAATCCGTGAGCCAGATTGCCGCAGGCCAGTTGCGCACGATGCACGGTGTCGGTTTTGGCCTGGTTAATCCTTGCGAGGTAAGCCGCGCGGGTGTCACGCGACCGTTCGATAATGCGATTTGTTACCCGTAACATTGTCGAATTCATAAAGGCTCCTCAAATTTTTATCTGTCCGGCCGCTGCGTGATGACGTGTTGACGTGGTAAAGGCCACAAACACCAGCGCTCAGGGGCAAAATGTCTGCAGGCAGTGTAATAAAAAAAGCCCCGTGGGTGAATCCTCACGGGGCTTAAAAGATTAAAAAGCGTGCGACTTTCTGCGTCAGATCATGTTACCGGTAAAATAACCCTGACGGATTAGCCTCCAGCCTTACTCGAACTCGTTCCATGAACGACCGTCGCGAGTGATCATGGCCACCGACGCAACCGGTCCCCAGGTCCCGGCCTGATAGGGTTTCGGCGCATCGCGGTCGGCTGCCCAGGCTTCGGTAATGGAGTCAACCCATTTCCACGCCTCTTCTACTTCGTCGCGGCGAACGAACAGCGCCTGGATGCCACGCATGGTCTCCAGCAGCAGACGTTCATAGGCATCGGCCAGATGCGTCTGGTTGAAGGTTTCGGAGTAGCTCAGATCCAGTTTAGTGATCTGCAGGTTATGTTTATGATCGAGGCCCGGCACTTTGTTCAGTACCTGGATATCTACCCCTTCGTCCGGCTGCAGGCGAATGGTCAGCTTGTTCTGCGGCAGCTCCTGCCAGGTCTCTTTAAACAGATTCAGTTCCGGGGTTTTGAAGTAAACCACTACCTCTGAGCATTTGGTCGGCAGACGTTTGCCGGTGCGCAGATAGAACGGTACGCCAGCCCAGCGCCAGTTATCGATATCGACGCGGATCGCCACGAAGGTTTCGGTGTTGCTGGTCTTGTTGGCCCCCTCCTCTTCGAGATAGCCAGGCACTTTTTTGCCCTGGGCAAAGCCGGCGGTATACTGGCCGCGAACGGTTTTCTCGCGCACGTTGGAGCGGTCAATACGGCGCAGGGATTTCAGCACCTTGACCTTTTCATCACGGATGCTGTCGGCGCTGAGATCGGACGGCGGCGACATGGCAATCATGCACAGGATCTGCAGCAGGTGGTTCTGGATCATGTCGCGCATCTGCCCGGCCTGGTCGAAGTAACCCCAGCGCCCTTCAATACCCACCTCTTCCGCGACGGTGATTTCGACGTGATCGATGGTGCGGCAGTCCCAGTTATTGACGAACAGGGAGTTGGCGAAGCGCAGCGCCAGCAGGTTGAGGACCGTCTCTTTACCGAGATAGTGGTCGATACGGTAGACCTGACACTCTTCAAAAAACTCGCCGACCTGGTCGTTGATTTCACGGGAGGTTTCCAGCGAGGTGCCGAGCGGTTTTTCCATGACCACGCGCGCAGGCTTGGCATTAAGCTTCGCTTCGCCCAGCCCTTTACAGATCGCGCCAAAGGTGCTCGGCGGCATAGCGAAATAGTTGATGGTGACACGGTTCTTTTGATCCAGCATCTCACCCAGGCGGGTGAAGCCGCTGGTGTCATTGACGTCAAGATTACAGAACTCCAGGCGTCCGCTCAGGGTATCCCACAAACCTTCATCAATTTTTTCCTTCATGAAGGTTTCCAGCGCTTCGCGCACGACTTTGGTATAAGCCGCTTTATCCCAGTCGGCACGGCCGACGCCAATGATTCTGGTGTCAGCGTGGATCTGGCCCGCCTTTTCAAGCTGATACAGGGAAGGCAACAATTTACGCCGCGCCAGGTCGCCCTTCGCGCCGAAAATGACCAGGTCGCATGCCTGGGCCGTTTGCGTTACCGCCATGTCATTCTCCTCAGTTGATAGTCTGGTGCTTTTGCCAGGCTATATTTGTAATTTTCTTACACTGCACTGTACTGTGTTTACGTATTTCCCGAAAGCCTTCCCCTTCGTTTGCGGCGGTAAAACCGCACAGGGTGAAAACATTCGGCGATGATTTGGGCATTCGGCCGTTATTGTTCGTTGTTTGTACCTGGTTCAGGTCAGTAAAATACGACCCTGATCATGTAATGAAAAAAAACAACATCATTTCACGTCATTCCTCACCGCTTGCGCTTGCGGAGGGGTATATTCTTGCTAAAACGCCCAATGATTTCACCCATTAATGAAATCGTTTCCATTGATGAGCGCCCTGTTACTAATGAACATGCTGGAAAAAATCCAGTCCCGACTGGAACACCTTAGCAAATCTGAACGCAAAGTGGCGGAAGTGATCCTCGCCACCCCCGAGCAGGCCATTCATTCGAGCATCGCCGCCCTCGCCCTTGAGGCCGGGGTTAGCGAACCGACCGTCAATCGCTTCTGCCGTAGTCTCGAAACCCGCGGATTCCCTGACTTCAAACTGCATCTGGCCCAGAGCCTTGCGCACGGCACGCTCTATGTTAACCGGAATGTCGATGAAGACGACAGCGTTGAGTCATACACGGGAAAAATATTCGAATCGGCCATGGCGAGTTTAGATCAGGTGCACCATTCTCTCGACATGTCGGCGGTAAATCGCGCGGTGGATCTGCTGACTCAGGCCAAAAAAATCGCCTTTTTCGGCCTCGGCTCCTCAGCGGCGGTCGCTCACGACGCGATGAACAAATTTTTCCGCTTTAACGTGCCGGTCATCTATTCCGACGACATTGTCCTGCAACGGATGAGCTGTATGAATTGCGATGACGATGATGTGGTGGTGATTATCTCGCATACCGGAAGAACCAAGAGCCTGGTGGAGCTGGCGCAGCTGGCTCGTGAAAACGATGCCATGGTGATCGCTCTCACCTCCGCCGGTACGCCGCTAGCCAGGGAAGCCACGCTCGCCATTACCCTTGATGTGCCGGAAGATACCGACATCTATATGCCGATGGTCTCCCGTTTGGCCCAGTTGACCGTCATTGACGTGTTGGCGACTGGCTTTACCTTGCGTCGGGGGGCAAAATTCAGAGATAACTTGAAGAGGGTCAAGGAAGCGCTGAAGGAATCGCGTTTTGATAAAGAACCATTCGTACCCAGTGATAATCAATAAAAGTTGATAACAAGCAGTACCCCATTACACCTTCGATAACGATCCGGCTGTGCGACGTTGCAGGCTGGCGCTACCGAATCCATGTTCACGCAACACCAAAGTTGTATCAGTCAACGGAGTATTACATGTCCAGAAGGCTTCGCAGAACCAAAATCGTTACTACCTTAGGCCCGGCAACTGACCGCGATAACAACCTGGAAAAGGTTATCGCCGCGGGCGCAAACGTAGTACGTATGAACTTCTCTCACGGCACCCCGGAAGATCATCAGCTCCGTGCCGACAAAGTGCGTGAGATTGCGGCAAAACTGGGCCGTCATGTGGCCATCCTCGGCGACCTCCAGGGACCAAAAATTCGCGTATCGACCTTCAAAGAAGGCAAAATTTTCCTCAACGTCGGCGATAAATTCCTGCTCGACGCAAACCTTGGCAAAGGCGAAGGCGACAAAGAGAAAGTCGGGATCGACTATAAAGGCCTGCCGGCGGACGTCGTGCCGGGCGATATCTTATTGCTCGACGATGGTCGCGTGCAGCTGAAAGTCCTCGAAGTTCAGGGGATGAAAGTGTTCACTGAAGTGACCGTCGGCGGCCCGTTGTCCAACAACAAAGGGATCAACAAGCTGGGCGGCGGCCTGTCTGCCGAAGCGCTGACCGACAAAGATAAAGCTGATATCGTCACCGCCGCTAAAATCGGCGTCGATTACCTGGCCGTCTCTTTCCCGCGCTGCGGCGAAGACCTGAACTACGCCCGTCGCCTGGCGCGCGATGCCGGCTGCGATGCGAAAATCGTCGCCAAAGTTGAGCGTGCCGAAGCGGTTTGCGATCAGGATGCGATGGACGACGTGATCCTCGCCTCCGATGTGGTAATGGTTGCCCGTGGCGACCTCGGCGTCGAGATCGGCGATCCTGAGCTGGTGGGCATCCAGAAAGCGCTGATCCGTCGTGCCCGTCAGCTGAACCGTTCCGTCATCACCGCCACCCAGATGATGGAGTCGATGATCACCAACCCGATGCCGACTCGCGCGGAAGTGATGGACGTGGCCAACGCCGTGCTGGATGGTACCGATGCGGTGATGCTCTCCGCGGAGACCGCTGCCGGTCAGTATCCTTCGGAAACCGTGGCCGCGATGGCGCGCGTGTGTCTGGGCGCGGAAAAAATCCCTAGCCTCAACGTCTCCAAACACCGTCTGGACGTCCAGTTCGACAACGTGGAAGAAGCAATTGCCATGTCGGCGATGTATGCCGCCAACCACCTGAAAGGCATCACCGCCATCATCACCATGACCGAATCGGGCCGTACCGCGCTGATGACTTCGCGCATTAGCTCCGGTCTGCCGATTTTCGCCCTCTCCCGCCACGAGCGCACCCTGAACCTGACCGCCCTCTACCGCGGGGTGACGCCGGTGTTCTTCGACAGCCAGAATGACGGGGTGGCCGCCGCGCACGACGCCGTCAATCTGCTGCGGGACAAAGGCTATCTGGTCTCCGGCGACCTCGTGGTCGTTACCCAGGGTGACGTGATGAGCACCATCGGCAGCACCAACACCACCCGTATCCTCACCGTCGAGTAAGCACGGTAGAGATAAAAAAGCCTCCTGACGGAGGCTTTTTTTATTTCTTTTTCGGGAACAGCTCTTTGCGTTTATAGGGCTCGATTTCACCCGGCTTGCGCGTTTTCAGCAGCTTCAGGATCCAGGTATACTGCTCGGTGTGCGGCTTAACAAACACTTCCACTTCTTCGTTCATCCGCCGGGCGATGGTCGTATCGTCAGCGTCCAGCAGATCGTCCATCGGCGGGCGCACCAGCACCGTCAGGCGGTGCGTCTTGCCATCGTAGACCGGGAACAGCGGTACGACGCGGGCGCGGCACACTTTCATTAAGCGGCCAATCGCCGGCAGCGTGGCCTTGTAGGTAGCAAAGAAATCCACAAACTCGCTGTGTTCGGCGCCGTGATCCTGATCGGGCAGATAGTAGCCCCAGTAGCCCTGGCGCACCGACTGAATAAACGGTTTGATCCCATCGTTGCGCGCGTGCATACGCCCGCCAAAACGACGACGCACGGTATTCCACACGTAATCGAACACCGGGTTACCCTGGTTATGGAACATCGCCGCCATCTTCTGCCCGCCGGAGGCCATCAGCATCGCCGGGATATCCACACCCCATGCATGCGGAACGAGAAAAATCACCTTCTCATTATTGCGCTGCATCTCGTCGATGATCGCTTTCCCCTGCCAGTCGACGCGGGCAAGGATTTTCTGCGGATCGCGCAGGCCCAGCTCGGCCATCATCACCATCGCCTGCGGCGCCGAGGCATACATGGCGTCGATAATCGCTTCCCGCTCGTACTCGCTTTTTTCCGGGAAGCAGTACAGCAAATTAATCTGCGCCCGGCGGCGCGAGCTTTTCGCCAGACGCCCTACCAGACGACCGAGTTTGCCGAGGAGCGGATCGCGAAAGGATGGCGGCGTCAGCGCAATACCGGCGAAGGCAAAGACCCCCAGCCAGGCGCCCCAGTAGCGCGGCAGTAAAAAGGATTTTTCAAACTTAGGGATAAACTCAATATTATTTTTTTTCGTTTCCATGCCCAATCCGCAGATCGACTGCTTAATCAAGATAATGGGATAGTGTAGCGAGACGTCGGGTATCCTACAAAAGAAAAAGCCGGCGCCCTGGGGCACCGGCTTTCCACTGACCGGTGGTTAGTCAAACCGCAGCTGCGGAACGACCTCTTTGACCTGCGCCAGATAGTCGGTCCGGTCGGAACCGCTCAGCCCTTCGGTACGCGGCAGCTTAGCCGTCAGCGGGTTGACCGCCTGCTGGTTGATCCACACTTCGTAGTGCAGGTGTGGCCCGGTAGAGCGTCCGGTATTCCCCGACAGCGCAATGCGATCCCCGCGCTTCACTTTCTGCCCCGGCTTCACTAACAGCTTACGCAGGTGCATGTAGCGAGTGGTATAGGTGCGACCGTGGCGGATCGCGACGTAATACCCGGCAGCGCCGCTGCGTTTGGCCACGACTACTTCACCATCGCCCACCGCCAGCACTGGCGTTCCCTGCGGCATCGCGAAATCGACGCCACGGTGCGGCGCGACGCGGCCGGTGACCGGGTTCAGACGACGCGGATTAAAGTTAGAGGAGACGCGGAACTGACGCGCCGTTGGGAAGCGCATAAAGCCCTTCGCCAGACCCGTCCCGTTGCGGTCGTAGAATTTGCCGTCTTCGGCGCGGATGGCATAGTAATCCTTACCGTCAGAGCGAAGACGCACGCCGAGTAACTGGCTTTGCTCACGTTTGCCGTCGAGCATTTCGCGCGACATCAATACCGAGAATTCGTCGCCTTTCTTCAGCTTACGGAAATCCATCTGCCACTGCATGGCCTTGATCACCGCGCTGATTTCCGTGCTGGTCAGCCCGGCATCACGCGCGCTGGAGACAAAGCTGGCGCCGACGGTGCCCTTCAGCACGCTGTTGACCCAATCGCCTTTCTGCAGCTCGCTGCTCATTTTAAAACCGTTATCCACACGGGTATAGGTGCGGGTCTCGCGGCGGGACATCTCCCAGGTCAGGCTCTGCAGATCGCCGTCGGCGGTCAGGGTCCAGGAGAGCTGCTGGCCAATCTTCAGGTTGCGCAGCTCTTTATCGGCGGAGGAGAGCTGGGCGATATCGCCCATATCGATACCGTACTGGTTCAGGATGCTGCTGAGCGTATCGCCGGTCGACACCACATATTCGTGACCGCCGGCATCGCTATCGGCCTTCTCGTCGAGTTCATCCTGAGGAATGGCTTCTTCTTCCTGCGGGGCCTGGTCGATCGGCTCGGAGGCTTCCGGCAGCAGGGAGCGGATCTCGCTTTTTTCCAGTTCAATGGTTCTGACGATGGGGGCGGATTCCGGGTGGTAAATGTAGGGTCGCCAGACGGCGACCGCTAAGGTAAGAACGCTAAGCGACCCCAGCATGACGCGATGAGGTCGTGGCAAATTGTTGAATGCCTGAGTGACAGCGCGGGCTATCTGTTGCACGTATTCACTTCCTCGTTAATCTCCTTTCAGGCAGCTCGAATACTGATTCGCCAGTTGGGTGAGGAATTGCGGGTAACTCGTTTTACCCAGCGTAATTCCTGTCCCCAGTGGATCCAGGGTCCCCATGCGCACAGACGTGCCCCGGGCAACAGCTTCGATAACCGCTGGCCTGAACTGTGGCTCAGCAAAAACGCAAGTGGCTTTCTGCTCAACCAGTTGTGTTCTGATTTCGTGTAAACGCTGCGCACCGGGCTGTATTTCAGGGTTGACGGTAAAGTGCCCCAGCGAGGTCAAACCGTAGTGTTTTTCAAAGTAACCGTAGGCGTCATGAAAAACGAAATAGCCCTTCCCTTTCAGCGGTGCCAGCTCATTGCTCACCTGCTTGTCGGTCGCCGCCAGCGCGGTCTCGAACTGCTGCAGGTTGCTGTCGAGTTTGGCTCGACTCTGCGGCATAAGTTCCAATAATTTATCGTGGATTGCAACCGCCGAAAGCCGCGCTATCTCTGGGGATAACCACAGATGCATATTGTAAATACCGTGATGGTGATCGCCGTCACCTTTTTCTGCTGCGCCATGGCCATGACCATGGTGATCGTCATCGTCGTCCGCCCCGGTGATGAGCAGCGGTTTGACCCCATCCAGCTCGGCAATCGTCACCTTTTTATTCGCCGCAATGCTTTGCGTCGACTTATCCATAAAGGCTTCCATTTCCGGACCAATCCACACCACTAAGTCTGCGTTCTGTAAGCGTTTTACATCAGAAGGACGGAGGGAATAATCATGCTCGGAGGCGCCATCGGGCAGCAGCACCTGGGTCTCGGTCACCCCATCGGCGATGGCCGCCGCAATAAAGCCCAGCGGTTTCATAGAAGTCACCACGGCGGCGCTGGCCAGCGGTACCTGCGCGAACAAAAAAACAGCGCCAAGTCCAGCGCAAAGAAGCGTATTTTTATGTAACATAATGCGTCTAGTCATCGAAATAAGTGAGTGTGATGTGATATTATAACATTCACTAGCTTGTGCAACCCCTAAATTACTATGACAAACCTTGTAACGCTGGAAAATGTCTCGGTGGCCTTTGGCCAACGCCGCGTGTTGTCTGACATCTCGCTGGCTCTCACGCCAGGCAAAATCTTAACCCTGCTGGGCCCCAACGGCGCCGGCAAATCGACCCTTGTGCGGGTGGTCCTCGGGCTGGTAGCACCGACAGAGGGTGTTATCAAGCGTGACGCACGCCTGCGCATCGGCTATGTGCCGCAGAAACTGCATCTGGACGCCACGCTGCCGCTGACCGTTAGCCGCTTCCTGCGTTTGCGCCCGGGCACCCGTAAAGACGACATCCTGCCGGCGCTGAAGCGCGTGCAGGCGGGGCATCTGATCGATGCGCCGATGCAAAAGCTCTCCGGCGGCGAAACGCAGCGCGTACTGCTGGCCCGCGCCCTGCTCAACCGTCCGCAGCTGCTGGTGCTGGATGAACCGACCCAGGGTGTTGACGTCAACGGCCAGGTGGCGCTCTACGATCTTATCAACCAGCTGCGCCATGAACTGGACTGCGCGGTGCTAATGGTATCCCACGATCTGCATCTGGTGATGGCCAAAACCGACGAAGTTCTGTGCCTGAACCAGCATATCTGCTGCTCTGGCGCACCGGAGGTGGTCTCCATGCACCCGGAGTTTATCTCCATGTTCGGCCCGCGCGGCGCGGAACAGCTGGGGATATACCGCCACCACCATAATCACCGCCACGACCTTCAGGGGCGAATTGTACTGCGTCGGGGAAACAGCCGCTAATGATTGAACTTCTGTTACCTGGCTGGCTTGCCGGGATGATGCTGGCCTGCGCCGCTGGTCCGCTGGGCTCCTTTGTGGTCTGGCGCCGCATGTCTTATTTCGGCGACACGCTGGCGCATGCGTCTCTGCTCGGCGTCGCTTTCGGTTTATTGCTTAACGTCAATCCGTTCTATGCAGTGATCGCCGTGACCCTGCTGCTGGCCGGCGGGCTGGTGTGGCTGGAAAAACGACCGCATCTGGCGATCGATACCCTGCTGGGCATCATGGCGCACAGCGCGCTGTCCCTGGGGCTGGTGGTGGTCAGTCTGATGTCTAACGTCCGCGTCGATCTGATGGCGTACCTGTTCGGCGATCTGCTGGCGGTTACGCCGCAGGACCTGATCGCCATTGCCATTGGCGTGGTGATTGTGATTGGCATTCTGCTCTGGCAGTGGCGGAATCTGTTGGCGATGACCATCAGTCCGGACCTGGCGTTTGTCGACGGCGTGAAGCTGCAGCGGGTCAAGCTGCTGTTGATGCTGGTCACCGCCCTGACTATCGGCGTGGCGATGAAGTTCGTCGGGGCGCTGATCATTACTTCCCTGCTGATTATCCCGGCCGCCACCGCCCGCCGTTTTGCCCGTACGCCGGAGCAGATGGCCGCCGTAGCGGTGGGCGTGGGCATGCTGGCCGTTACCGGCGGGTTAACCTTCTCGGCTTTCTACGATACCCCGGCCGGGCCGTCGGTGGTGCTCTGCGCCGCGGTGCTGTTTATTCTCAGCATGACGAAAAAAGCCGCCAGCTGAAAATGAAAAAGCCCGGTCACGCTGCTGACCGGGCTTCACCATAAACTGCTCAACCGCAACGCGCTACGGCATTTCCGGCGGCGTAATCCCGAAATGATTCCAGGCGCGCACCGTCGCCATTCTTCCCCGCGGCGTACGCTGCAGAAAGCCCTGCTGAATTAAGTAGGGCTCCAGTACATCTTCAATGGTTTCCCGCTCTTCGCCAATCGCGGCGGCGAGGTTGTCCAGCCCCACCGGGCCGCCAAAGAACTTATCTATCACCGCCAGCAGCAGCTTACGGTCCATATAGTCGAACCCTTCCGCATCGACGTTAAGCATATCCAGCGCCTGGGCGGCAATATCGGCGGAGATGGTGCCGTCGTGGCGCACTTCCGCAAAGTCACGCACCCGGCGCAGCAGACGGTTGGCAATGCGCGGCGTGCCGCGTGAACGGCGGGCTACTTCCAGCGCGCCCTCGTCGCTCATCTCCAGCCCCATATGGCGGGCGCTGCGGCTGACAATATGCTGCAGATCGGGGATCTGATAGAACTCCAGACGCTGCACGATGCCAAAGCGATCGCGCAGCGGCGAGGTCAACGAACCGGCGCGGGTGGTGGCGCCGATCAGGGTAAACGGCGGCAGATCGATCTTGATGGAACGCGCCGCGGGACCTTCGCCAATCATAATATCCAGCTGGTAGTCTTCCATTGCCGGATAGAGCACCTCTTCCACCACCGGCGAGAGGCGATGGATCTCATCGATAAACAGTACATCGTGCGGTTCGAGGTTGGTGAGCATCGCGGCGAGATCGCCCGCCTTCTCCAGCACCGGGCCGGAGGTGGTACGCAGATTCACCCCCATTTCATTGGCGACGATATTGGCCAGGGTGGTTTTCCCCAACCCTGGCGGGCCAAAAATCAGCAGGTGATCGAGGGCGTCGCCGCGCAGCTTCGCCGCCTGGATAAAGATCTCCATCTGCGAACGCACCTGCGGCTGGCCGACATACTCTGCCAGCAATTTTGGGCGGATGGCGCGGTCAGCGGCCTCTTCAAAGCCGCTGCTGTCTGCCGATACCAGCCGGTCTGCTTCAATCATCCCTTACCTCACAACGCAGCGCGCAGCGCTTCGCGAATTAGCGTTTCACTGTTGGCGTCCGGACGCGCGATCTTGCTGACCATCCGGCTGGCCTCCTGCGGTTTATAGCCCAGCGCGACCAGCGCGGCAACCGCTTCCTGCTCGGCATCGTCCGCCGTTGGGCCTGCCGGCGAGGTCAGCACCAGATCGGCCGCCGGGGTGAACAGGTCGCCGTGCAGCCCTTTGAAGCGATCTTTCATCTCAACGATCAGACGTTCAGCGGTTTTTTTGCCAATCCCCGGCAGCTTCACCAGCGAGGCGACCTCTTCCCGTTCAACGGCGTTGACGAACTGCTGCGCCGACATGCCGGAGAGGATCGCCAGCGCCAGCTTGGGTCCCACGCCGTTGGTTTTAATCAACTCTTTAAACAGGGTACGTTCCTGTTTGTTGTTAAACCCATACAGCAGCTGGGCATCTTCACGCACCACAAAGTGGGTGAAGACGATCGCCTCCTGCCCGGCCTCCGGCAGCTCATAGAAGCAGGTCATTGGCATGTGCACTTCATAGCCGACGCCCGCCGTTTCCAGCAACACCAGCGGGGGTTGTTTTTCGAGAATGATGCCTCTGAGTCTGCCTATCACGTGGGGCTCCTGCGTTATGGTCTAAGTATCTGGCGGTATCATAAAAAAAGGCTGGATAGATATCCAGCCTGATTTGCGATTATCGTAAGCGCCCCCGCGCCAGATTGAGCCGGGTCTCGCTGATCTGAGCGGCATTCTGGCTGACATGGCAATGGGTGATGGCGATCGCCAGCGCATCCGCCGCATCCGCCTGCGGATTGGCGGGCAGCTTGAGCAAGGTGCGCACCATATGCTGGACCTGGCTCTTTTCGGCGCTGCCAATCCCGACCACGGTCTGCTTGACCTGACGGGCGGCGTATTCAAACACCGGCAGCGCCTGATTGGTCGCTGCGACGATCGCCACCCCGCGCGCCTGCCCGAGCTTTAACGCCGAGTCGGCATTCTTGGCCATAAAGACCTGCTCAATGGCGAAATAGTCGGGCTGGAACTGGGTGATGATCTCCGTCACCCCGGCGTAGATCAGCTTCAGCCGCGACGGCAGATCGTCCACTTTGGTGCGGATGCATCCGCTGCCCAGATAGCTCAGCTGCCGCCCAACCTGGCGGATCACGCCATAACCGGTAACGCGCGACCCCGGGTCAATGCCGAGAATAATAGCCATCACGCGCCTCCGGTTAACCGTGGATGCGGCTGCATCACAGGGTGGCTGCGACCTCGTCGGAGATCTCGCCGTTATGGTACACTTCCTGCACGTCGTCGCAGTCTTCCAGCATATCGATCAGACGCAGCAGCTTCGGCGCCGTCTCGGCATCCATATCCGCTTTGGTGGACGGAATCATTGAGACTTCGGCAGCGTCGGCTTTCAGGCCGGCGGCTTCCAGCGCGTCGCGCACAGCGCCCATCTCTTCCCAGGCGGTGTAGACGTCGATGGCGCCGTCGTCATAGGTCACCACGTCTTCTGCGCCTGCTTCCAGCGCCGCTTCCATGATAGTGTCTTCATCGCCTTTCTCGAAGGAGATAACGCCTTTCTTGCTGAACAGGTAGGAGACGGAACCGTCGGTGCCGAGGTTACCCCCGGTTTTGGTGAAGGCGTGACGCACTTCCGCAACGGTACGGTTACGGTTGTCGGACAGACATTCCACCATCACCGCGGTGCCGCCAGGGCCGTAACCTTCATAAATGATGGTTTCCATGTTCGCGTCTTCATCGCCGCCGACGCCGCGCGCGATGGCGCGGTTCAGGGTGTCGCGAGTCATGTTGTTAGACAGCGCTTTATCAACGGCCGCACGCAGACGCGGGTTGGAAGCCGGATCGCCGCCGCCCAGACGCGCGGCGGTGACCAGCTCGCGAATGATTTTCGTAAAGATTTTACCGCGTTTGGCATCCTGTGCCGCTTTGCGGTGTTTGGTGTTGGCCCATTTACTATGACCTGCCATAAAAAACTCTCCAAAAAGCGCGCCCTTTCAGGCGGCGTTAATTACAAATTCTTCAATCGCCTGCCGGTTGCTCCACGACTTGGTCAGCGCAGCGGCTTCCGTCGCGCTGACCCAGCGATAGGCCAGATGTTCGGTGAAAGTAATCTCCCGCTCATGAGGCAGCGCAAGACAGAACCAGAATTCCGTATTGCGCTCTACACCCGGCGCATAGCGATGACGCAAATGAGAAAATATCTCGAACTCCACCGTGCGCTGACAGTCGATTAAGGTCAGTTGCTCGCAGGCAACGTCAATGGCGACCTCTTCCTTTACTTCACGCGCGGCGGCCTGCAGCGCGGTCTCTCCAGCTTCCAGGCTGCCGGTGACCGACTGCCAGAACGCGGGATCGTCGCGCCGCTGCAACATCAGCACCCGTTTCGTATCTTCGGCGTAAATGACCACCAGCACCGAAACGGGCAGCTTAAATGACATATTACTTGTTCTCCAGAGACGCTTTTGCCTCTTTCTCCACAACCTGAATACCCAGCTCACCGAGCGCCGCCGGATTGGCGAAGCTTGGCGCTTCGGTCATCAGGCAGGCGGCCGCGGTGGTTTTCGGGAAAGCGATAACGTCGCGGATGTTATCGGTACCGGTCAGCAGCATGGTCAGACGGTCAAGACCGAAGGCCAGACCTGCATGCGGCGGCGTACCGTACTTCAGCGCATCCAGCAGGAAGCCGAATTTCTCACGCTGTTCCTGTTCGTTAATGCCCAGAATACCAAATACGGTCTGCTGCATCTCGCCGCGGTGGATTCGCACCGAACCGCCGCCGACTTCATAACCGTTAATAACCATATCGTAGGCGTTGGCTACAGCCTCTTCCGGGGCGGCTTTCAGCTCATCCGCGGTCATATCTTTCGGCGAGGTGAACGGATGGTGCATCGCCGTCAGGCCGCCTTCGCCGTCGTCTTCGAACATCGGGAAGTCGATCACCCACAGCGGCGCCCATTTGCTCTCGTCAGTCAGACTCAGGTCTTTACCCAGCTTCAGACGCAGCGCGCCCAGCGCGTCGGCCACTACTTTCTTGTTGTCGGCGCCGAAGAAGATCATGTCTCCATCCTGCGCGCCGGTGCGGTCAAGGATCGCTTCCACGATTTCAGCGGTCAGGAATTTGGCCACCGGGCTGTTGATCCCGTCCATGCCTTTGGCACGCTCGGTCACTTTAATATAGGCCAGCCCTTTCGCGCCGTAGATCTTCACAAAGTTGCCGTATTCGTCAATCAGCTTGCGGGTCAGAGAGGCCCCGCCCGGGACGCGCAGGGCCGCCACGCGCCCTTTCGGATCGTTGGCCGGGCCGGCAAAGACCGCGAATTCCACAAACTTCAGCAGGTCGGCGACGTCCACCAGCTCCATCGGGTTACGCAGATCCGGTTTATCGGAGCCATAGCGACGTTCGGCTTCGGCGAAGGTCATGATCGGGAACTCGCCCAGGTCGACGCCTTTCACTTCCAGCCACAGCTGACGCACCATCGCCTCCATGATCTCACGCACCTGCGGCGCGGTCATAAAGGAGGTTTCCACGTCGATCTGGGTGAATTCAGGCTGACGGTCGGCACGCAGGTCTTCATCGCGGAAGCATTTGACGATCTGATAGTAGCGGTCGAAGCCGGACATCATCAGCAGCTGTTTGAACAGCTGCGGAGACTGCGGCAGCGCGTAGAATTTGCCTTTGTGCACGCGGGAAGGCACGAGGTAATCGCGGGCGCCTTCCGGGGTGGCTTTAGTCAGCATCGGGGTTTCGATGTCGAGGAAGCCATGGTCGTCCATAAAGCGGCGCACAAAGCTGGTAATTTTCGCGCGGGTTTTCAGGCGCTGCGCCATCTCCGGACGACGCAGGTCGAGGTAGCGGTATTTCAGACGCGCTTCTTCGGTGTTGACGTGATTGGAGTCCAGCGGCAGCGATTCTGAGCGGTTAATGATCGTCAGATCGGAAGCCAGCACTTCGATAGCGCCGGTGGCCATGTCCGCGTTGATGTTTTTCTCTTCACGCGCGCGAACGGTGCCAGTGACCTGAATGCAGAACTCATTACGCAGTTCAGAGGCTAACTTCAACGCATCCGCACGATCCGGATCGAAAAACACCTGAACGATGCCTTCGCGGTCGCGCATATCGATAAAAATGAGGCTACCGAGATCGCGACGGCGGTTGACCCAACCACACAGAGTCACCTGCTGCCCAACGTGGGACTGTCGAAGCTGTCCGCAATATTCTGTACGCATGAGATATCCCTTAACTTAGCCGTCGGCGGATTGTCGTCTGCCCTGCAGGCGACGAGGTCGCAGCTTTAGCTGATGTCACAACTGAATGAAAAAAGGCGGCTATTATACTGGAAATTCTGTCGTTCGATAAGTCCGACGCACGATGTACGCTGCTTTGCTGCGCGCTTAACGTCCACACTCACATAAATTAACAAAATTTGTTACTCTTTTGCTGAAGCCGCAAAGGTATTGTAGCCGCCTGACAACAGATGAAGATACGGGGATACCATGTTAGAACTCAATGCAAAAAACACGGCGCTGGTGGTAATCGATCTGCAGGAAGGCATTCTGCCTTTCGCCGGCGGCCCGCATCGGGCTGACGAGGTGGTGGCGCGCGCCGCTCGCCTGGCAGACAAGTGCCGGCAACAGGGTTCGCCGGTCATCATGGTCCGCGTGGGCTGGTCGGCCGATTTCGCCGAAGCGCTGAAACAGCCTGTCGACGCTCAGGCCGGGGCGCATACGCTGCCCGAAAACTGGTGGACCTACCCGGCCACGCTGGGTAAGCAGGAGAGCGATATCGAAGTGACCAAACGCCAGTGGGGCGCGTTCTATGGCACCGACCTTGAGCTTCAGCTGCGCCGCCGCGGGATCGACACCATTATTCTCTGCGGCATCTCCACCAACATCGGCGTCGAATCCACCGCCCGCAATGCCTGGGAGCTGGGTTTTAACCTGGTCATCGCCGAAGATGCCTGCAGCGCCGCCTCCGCCGAGCAGCATCAGGGCAGTATGACGCATATTTTCCCGCGCATCGGCCGGGTGCGCAGTACCGAGGAGATCCTCACGGCGCTATGATTTATATTGGGCTTCCCCAGTGGTCGCACCCGAAATGGGTGCGCCTTGGCATCACCAGCCTTGAAGAGTACGCCCGCCACTTTAACTGCGTGGAGGGCAACACCACCCTGTATGCGCTACCGAAGCCGGAGATTGTCGCCCGCTGGTATGAACAGACTCACGATGACTTCCGCTTCTGCTTCAAATTTCCGGCCACCATCTCGCACCAGGCCGCCCTGCGCCATTGCGACGAGTTAAGCAGTGAATTTTTTGCCCGCCTGGCGCCGCTGGCCTCGCGCATCGGCCAGTACTGGCTGCAGCTGCCGGCGACGTTCGGTCCTCGCGATCTCCCCGCGCTATGGCATTTTCTCGACGGACTGCCGAAGGATTTCACCTACGGCGTCGAAGTTCGTCATCCCGAGTTTTTCGCCAAAGGGGAAGCGGAACAGCAGCTCAACCGCGGGCTGCACGAGCGTAACGTCAACCGCGTGATCCTCGACAGCCGCCCTGTCCATAGCGCTGCGGCCACCAGTCCGGCGATGTTCGATGCCCAACAAAAGAAACCGAAGGTGCCGGTACATGCGGTGATGACCGCCCGGCAGCCAATGGTGCGGTTTATCGGCGGTGACGATATGGCCCATAACCGGGAACTGTTTCGCGTCTGGCTTCAGACCCTGGCGAAGTGGCATCAGTCGGGGACCCCGTGGTTGTTCCTGCATACCCCGGACATTGCTTTCGCCCCGGCGCTGGTGGATACCCTGTGGGGTGACCTGCGCGCTGCCCTGCCGGCGGCAGGAAATGCGCCGTCGATTCCGCAGCAATCTTCTCTTTTCTGATATCCTGCTATCATATCCGGAGCCATCTGCCAGAGTTAAAGGGAGTTTTCGTATGGTCAGCGCGCTGTATGCCGTTTTAGGTGCGTTATTGTTAGTGAAGTTCTCATTTGACGTGGTGCGTCTGCGCACCCAATACCATGTAGGCTACGGTGACGGCGGCTTTAGCGAGCTGCAGGTTGCCATCCGCGTTCACGGCAATGCCGTCGAATATGTGCCGATTGGCCTCATTTTGCTGTTATTTATGGAGATGAACGGCGCTCAGACCTGGATGGTGCACGTTTGCGGGATTTTATTGATTGTCGGGCGACTGATGCACTCCTGGGGCTTTCATCACCGCGTCTACTACTGGCGCCGCTCCGGCATGAGCGCCACCTGGTGCGCGTTGTTGCTAATGGTGCTGGCCAATCTTTGGTATATGCCCTGGGAGTTGGTTTTCTCCCTCCGTTAGCGCACAATACGCCGTTTTCGTTTTTTCGGGTTTAACGTTATGTCTCACCGCGATACGCTTTTTTCCGCGCCGATTGCCAGCCTCGGCGACTGGACCTTTGATGAACGGGTTGCTGAAGTCTTCCCCGATATGATCCAGCGTTCTGTGCCCGGCTACTCCAATATCATCTCGATGATCGGCATGCTGGCCGAGCGCTTCGTTCAGCCCAACACTCAGGTTTACGATCTTGGCTGTTCGCTGGGCGCCGCCACCCTCTCCGTGCGCCGCAATATTAGCCATCCGGGCTGTCGCATTATCGCCATCGATAACTCTCCCGCGATGGTGGAGCGCTGCCGTCGCCATATTGACGCTTATAAAGCGCCGACGCCGGTCGAAGTGATTGAAGGGGATATCCGCGACGTGACCATTGAAAACGCCTCGCTGGTGATCCTGAACTTTACTATTCAGTTCCTTGAGCCGGGCGATCGCCAGGCGATCCTCAATAAAGTCTATCAGGGGCTGAATCGGGGCGGCGCGCTGGTGCTCTCGGAAAAATTCAGCTTCGAAGACGCCCACGTTGGCGAACTGTTGTTCAATATGCATCATGACTTTAAGCGCGCCAACGGCTACAGCGAACTGGAGATCAGCCAGAAACGCAGCATGCTGGAAAATGTGATGCTGACGGACTCTGTCGAAACCCATAAAGCCCGCCTGCGTCAGGCTGGGTTTGAACATGCCGAACTGTGGTTCCAGTGCTTTAACTTTGGCTCGCTGGTGGCCGTGAAAGCCGGGGAGCAGGCATGATCGACTTCAGTAACTTCTATCAGCTGATCGCCAAAAGCCCGCTGTCTCACTGGCTGGAGACGCTGCCTGCCCAGGTAGCCGCCTGGCAGCGCGATGCCCTGCACGGCAAGTTTCGTGAATGGGAGCGCGCCGTAGAATTTCTGCCGGAGCTAACGCCCTGGCGTCTGGATCTTCTGCACAGCGTCACCGCCGAGAGCGAAACGCCGCTCAGCGAAGGCCATCAGCGGCGGATCGAAAATCTGCTTAAAAACCTGATGCCGTGGCGCAAAGGCCCTTATTCGCTGTACGGCATCAATATCGATACCGAATGGCGATCCGACTGGAAATGGGAGCGCGTTCTGCCGCACCTGTCCGATCTCACTGGCCGGACTATCCTCGACGTGGGCTGCGGCAGCGGCTATCACATGTGGCGGATGATCGGCGCCGGCGCACATCTGGCGGTCGGTATCGATCCCACCCAGCTGTTCCTGTGCCAGTTTGAAGCGGTGCGTAAGCTGCTCGGTAACGACCAGCGGGCGCATTTGCTGCCGCTGGGCATCGAGCAGCTGCCGGCGCTGGAGGCCTTCGACACCGTGTTCTCGATGGGCGTACTCTACCACCGCCGCTCGCCGCTGGACCATCTGTGGCAGCTGAAAGATCAGCTGGCGCCAGGGGGCGAACTGGTGCTGGAGACGCTGGTGGTTGAAGGAGATGAAAATACGGTGCTGGTTCCGGGCGACCGCTATGCGCAAATGCGCAACGTCTATTTTATCCCCTCGGCGGCGGCCCTGAAAATGTGGCTGGAGAAGTGCGGGTTTATTGACGTGCGCATCGTCGACGCCTGCGTCACCTCGACAGAGGAGCAGCGACGCACCGAATGGATGACGACCGAATCGCTGGCCGATTTCCTCGACCCACAGGATCAGCGCAAAACGGTGGAAGGCTATCCGGCGCCATTACGAGCTGTGATCATTGCCACCAAACCGGAAACCCAGCAGTCGCTGGCGAAAAAAGCGAGATAAAAAAAGGCCCCTGTTTAATGGGCAGGGGCCTGGTACGGGCAATCATCATATTGGGCGACATGATGTGCAGCAAAAAACCGTTTAACTTCTCCAGGCGGAGATAACCCTTTTCATCTCCGCCACCGCTGCGCCATTCACGGCGTAGCGTCTGTATTCATCGGCATCGGGATCGGCTGACATCGAAACGCCCGGATGACGAAAGCGCATTTCCGACGGCAACCAGTGGCCAGCCGAGCTATGGACCTCTTTCACCCCCGCCTGCAGAAACAGCGGCAGGTTCGCGGCGCGGACTCCCGCACCGGCCATAATGATTGGAGTATCCCCTGCGGCAATAAGTTCCGTAATTAATGAAATACCTTTCTCCGCCGAGGATTGCTGACCGGAAGTCAGGATACGTTTGACCCCCAGCGTCCCCAGCGTTTTCCAGGCCTGACGCGGGTCGGCGCACAGATCGAACGCCCGATGAAAGGTCACCGCCAGCGGCCCCGCCGCGGCCATTATTTTTTTCATCCGCGGGATATCGACCTGGCCATCAGCATCCAGCACGCCGGTCACCAGCCCGGGAAAGCCCAGATCCCGCACCATGCGAATATCGTTAAGCATCGCGGCGAACTCTTCCTCGGTGTAGCAGAAATCGCCGCCGCGCGGGCGAACGATCGGATGCACCGGGAGAGTAATCGCCTCGCGGGCCGAGACCAGCACCCCATAAGAGGGGGTTAATCCCCCTTCCTGCGGCGCGGCGCAGAGCTCAATACGATCGGCGCCGCAGCGCTCAGCCTCCCGGGCGCACGCCATGCTGTAGCAACACACTTCCAGTACCGCCATTCCTCTCTCCCTGATCCAGACAACCTTTGCAGCATGTCACAATTTCACGCGGCAGACGCCGCGCGGCTTCACACTGTTACGTATCGGCTTGCTCGCTGGCGACGATTTGTTCAATAGACCACGGATGAAATTTGACTGTCACGCTGCCGTCGGTCACCGCCAGGGTAGGATTCGGCAGGCGCTCATGCTCCCCTTTCGGCGAGCTGGTTTTGACCACGATCCCCGGCTGGCTGAGTCCGTCATCGGCCAGCAGCGCCAGCGCGCGGGCATTTAAGGTTGCCGGATCGCCGGGCAGGACGATTTCGATATGCTCCCAGCCTTCATGGGGATAACGCTTTTCACCCGGCCACGGCAGCTCAACGATATGGAAGCGCCAGTGCGCCACGCAGACCGGCTCCGCCAGTTTGAACAGGCAAATGGGCCGGCCGTTGATCATATTCTCCGACAGCAGGGTGCCGCACTGCTCCAGACCGCGGCGCCAGCGTTCCGCAGTGGTATTCTGATGACAGCGCAGGGAGATATGGTCGGCGTCGAGCCCGGCGATCTCCAGTCCCAGTCGCGCAGTGAAGCGCTGAAGCGCATCGGAAAATCGCGGGAGATCCGCCGTAATATCGGCCAGTTGTTCATTTTGCTGCCAGTTTGCCATGGGTTTGCTCGTCAATAATGCTCGTCAGTAATGAAAAGGTAATTTACCGTGTTTCGGCCTGCGGACCAACCGCCGCCCCGCTGATGGGCAACTGACCGGCGATGGATTGCGCACGCCGGCGCGCCGCGCGCAATGCTGACGGACGGGGACAAATGCAGTATACTCCCGCCCTAATTTGTCCACATTATGGCGCCGCCTCCCTCGGGGGCAGGCGCATTACACGTAAGGTATTCCGGTGAATATTCAGGCTCTTCTCTCAGAAAAAGTCAGCCAGGCCCTGATCGCGGCAGGCGCGCCTGCCGATTGCGAACCCCAGGTCCGCCAGTCAGCAAAAGTTCAGTTCGGCGACTATCAGGCCAACGGCGTGATGGCTGTCGCCAAAAAGCTGGGTATGGCGCCGCGACAACTTGCAGAGCAGGTACTGTCTCATCTTGACCTCAACGGCATTGCCAACAAGGTTGAAATCGCCGGGCCGGGCTTTATCAATATTTTCCTCGACCCCGCGTTTCTGGCGGACAACGTCAACCGCGCGCTGCAGTCTGAGCGCCTGGGCGTCACGAAACCGCAGGCGCAGACTATCGTCGTCGACTACTCGGCACCCAACGTAGCGAAAGAGATGCACGTCGGCCATCTGCGTTCGACCATCATTGGCGATGCTTCAGTCCGTACCCTGGAGTTCCTGGGTCATAAGGTGATCCGCGCCAACCACGTCGGCGACTGGGGCACCCAGTTCGGGATGCTGATCGCGTATCTGGAAAAACAGCAGCAGGAAAACGCCGGCGAAATGGCCCTGGCCGACCTCGAAGGTTTCTATCGCGAAGCGAAAAAGCACTATGACGAAGACGAAGCCTTCGCCGAGCGCGCGCGCAGCTACGTGGTTAAGCTGCAGGGCGGTGATGAGTACTTCCTGCAGATGTGGCGTAAGCTGGTCGACATCACCATGTCGCAAAACCAGATCACCTACGATCGCCTGAACGTCACCCTGACCCGCGATGACGTGATGGGTGAGAGCCTGTACAACCCGATGCTGCCGGGGATCGTCGCCGATCTGAAAGCCAAAGGGCTGGCGGTTGAGAGCGAAGGCGCTACCGTGGTCTTCCTTGATGAGTACAAAAACAAGGAAGGCGAACCGATGGGCGTCATCATCCAGAAAAAGGATGGCGGCTACCTCTATACCACCACCGATATTGCCTGTGCGAAGTATCGCTATGAAACGCTGCACGCCGACCGCGTGCTCTACTACATCGACTCTCGTCAGCACCAGCACCTGATGCAGGCGTGGACCATCGTGCGCAAGGCAGGCTACGTGCCGGACTCCGTGCCGCTGGAGCACCATATGTTCGGTATGATGCTGGGGAAAGACGGCAAGCCGTTTAAAACCCGCGCCGGCGGTACCGTGAAGCTGGCGGATCTGCTGGACGAAGCGCTGGAGCGCGCCCGTCGCCTGGTGGCCGAGAAGAACCCGGATATGTCGGCTGACGAGCTGGAAAATCTGGCGAAAGTGGTGGGTATCGGCGCGGTTAAATATGCCGACCTGTCGAAAAACCGCACCACCGACTACGTCTTCGACTGGGATAATATGCTGGCGTTCGAAGGCAACACCGCGCCGTATATGCAGTATGCCTATACCCGCGTGCTCTCCGTGTTCCGCAAAGCCGGCATCGACGAAAACGCGATGATCGACGCGCCGGTGGTCATCGCCGAAGATCGCGAAGCTCAGCTGGCCGCGCGCCTGCTGCAGTTTGAAGAGACCCTCTCCGTGGTCGCTCGCGAAGGGACGCCGCACGTGATGTGCGCCTACCTCTACGATCTGGCGGGCCTGTTCTCCGGATTCTACGAGCACTGCCCGATCCTCAGCGCGGAAAGCGAAGAGACCCGCAACAGCCGTCTGAAGCTGGCGCTGCTCACGGCGAAAACCCTCAAGCTGGGTCTCGATACCCTCGGTATCGAAACCGTCGAGCGTATGTAACAAGCAACCCGGCGAAAGCCGGGTTAGTTTTATTCGGCGCCTCGCCAGCGGGGCGCCCTGCTCAGAAGTACTTGCGTAGATACTCCGTCAGACAAAGGATCGCCATCGCCTGACCGTAGGGCATCGAGGTAAGCGGGATCTGGCGATAAAAGTCGAGGTCTGACCCCATCCCGGTGCCAAATGAGGTCTGCAGCAGCTCCCCCTGCGGCGAAATATTCTGCACAATTCCGCGAATCGCTTTTTCAGCCACCCCGGCGTAGTGCTGCCCGACGTAACGCTTGCGCACCGCTTTGAGAATCCCGTAGGCAAAGCCGGCGGTCGCCGAGGCCTCAAGATAAGAGTGCGGGTCGTCCAGCAAGGTATGCCACAGGCCGCTGTCGTCCTGGCATTTTGCCAAGGCGGCAATCTGTGCGTCGAGGACTGTAATCAGATAGCGCCGTACCGCGTTCCCCTCGGGGAGATCCACCAGTTCCAGAAAATCCGGGATCACCATGGTGAGCCAGCTGTTGCCCCGCGCCCAACGCGCCCGGGCAAAGTTATGCCGCCCCTCATAGTTCCAGCCGTGAAACCACAGCCCGGTCTCCCGGTCCATCAGGTTCTGCACATGGAGTAGGAACTGGTAGGTTGCCTCCTCCACATACTGGGGGCGGTTAAGCAGCTTGCCAATTTTGGCTAACGGCAACACGGTCATCATCAGCGTGTCATCCCACATTTGCTGATGGTTCTCCTCCGCCAGAGTCATGTGCTGCATACCGCCCTGCTCGGTGCGCGGCATCTCGTGCATCGCCCACTCCGCCCAGCTCTCCAGCCACGGCAGATACGCCATACGGCCGGTCTCTTCAAAGCGGTAAGCCAGGGTCAGAAACGGGGCCATAGTATTGACGTTTTTGGTCGTTGCCCCCTCGGCGAAGCGGTCGGCAAACCAGCGATCGATGATATCACGCATCTCGATATCGCCGGTTTGCTGGTAATACTGATAGATGCCGTACAGCCCAACGCCGTGGGTCCACTCCCAGCCGGCCCAGCCTTTGGTATCGATCACGCGCCCGTCATCCAGGCGTAGTAAAAATTGCCCGCTCTCATCCTTAATATTCACCAGGTTTTGCGTCACGTTGCGGATCAGCGCCTGCAGTTCGCTGCGGGCGATAAAACGCTCAGGCTGACGCAGTAATGGGCTATGTTTGACCGGCCAAACTTTCATGTTGTTAACCTCGGGTATATGTCGAATTCAAAGCGCCGCCCTTAATGAGCGCCGGGGCAGCAGGTTTATGACGATTCAGATAGCCAATATTGTTATTGCCCCACAGACAGTCGTAAGGCATCCCCGCCAGCAGCTCGACCACCGCACGGTGTTCCGCACTGGTCTGTTCCGACTGAGCGTAGCCGAGCTCGCGCATTCTGAGGGTCTCGCTGCGCAGGACGCTGTGGGTGTGCAGGTTGAGCTTGAAGCGCAGCGAGACGAGGAAGCCGCAGGCTAACACCACCAGAGTGCCGACGCTGAGGATCAGCAGAATGGTATGGCTGACCCCTTCAGGCTGTATTTTTTGCCCGGAAACAAACCCCGACAACTGCATAATGATCCCCACCAGCATCACCGCCCCCGCCTGCGAGGCTTTGCGGGTCAGGGTCATGATGCCGGCAAAAATCCCCTCCCGGCGCTGGCCGGTGATCGCTTCGTCGACGTCGGCAATATAGGTGTAAGTATTCCACGGTACGTAATTTATCCCGCCGCGTCCCAGTCCGGCGACAGCAGAGATGAGCAGCAATAAGGAATAGACGTCGCTCAGTCCGGCGTAATAGAGCAGCGCGTAGGAGAGTGAGCTCAGGCCAAACAGGACCACCACCATGCGGTACGACGGCGCGGGGCCAAAACGAATGCACAGCGGGATCATGGCGATTACTGCAATAAACTGGAAGATGGCCATCGTCCCCAGCAGGTTCGAGGCGACGGCGGCTTCCTGCATCAGAACAAAGACTACGTAATAGGTAAACACGGCATTGAAGACGTCCTGGGCGATATAGCCCCCCAGATACATGCCGAGGTGCTGGCGGAAAATTTTTATCCGCAGCGTAGAACTCAGCTCAATCACCAGGCGATTGAGGCTCTGAGCAAGGGTTAAGTTTTGTTTTTCCGCTTCCGCCCGCAGGGCCGCTTCCGACCACGCCTCCCGGGGTCGTTCCCAGGTGAAACACCAGACCAGAGTCAGCATCACCGCGCACAGCACCGAGAACACCAGACTGGCATAGAAGAACGAGCTGGCATTATCTTTGCCGAGCCAGGAGAGAAGGATCCCCGGCAGGAAGGAGGCTAAAATCGCCGACATCTGCGCCATCGAAATGCGCGCGCCGGAGAATTTGGTTTTCTGTTTAAAGTCATCGGTCATCTCCGGCACCAGCGTCTCATAGGGCACCAGAATCATGGTATAGACCATATCAAACAGCAGATAGGTCGCCAGGTAGTACCAGAAGCCCATCTCGCCGACCCACATCGCTGAATAGCTGAATACGCAGGGGATGCCGAGCAGAATAAAGAATTTTCTGCGGCCGAAGCGCTTACCAAGCCAGGTGGTGCCAAAGTTATCGGTGAGAAAGCCCATCAGCGGGCTTACCACCGCGTCCAGCACGCGGGCGGCAGCAAAAATAAGCGTGGCCTCAATCGGGGTCAGTCCGCAAAAGGTCGTGTAAAAGTAGAGCAGCCATGCGGCGGTTAACGCCGTCGTGCCGGCGCCGAGAAAATCGCCCGCGCCGTAGGCCAGATAGTTAGCCAGTCCAATTTTTCGTGTTTTCATCGCCGTGATCCTGTGTCTTTTTTTAAAAGAACGCCGACAATCGTTCCGGATTTGCCACCGGAAGGGAGTGGGTACCTGGCTACACTAAAAGCTGTGAAAGGAGGTTACCTTTGTACTTTTGCCACGGAACAGTCGCCGGTGGCAAAATGACAAAGAGATGACGTCGCCACTTCACTCATTTATAAAACGGCATTTCTTTTTAATCAAAAGACAGGTTCACTGATGTGATCTGGCTGGAAGGTCGCCGACTAACGAACAGGCTCGCAAATCACGGGATCGGCCCTTGCGCAGTCGGGGAAACAGGAGTAAAGAATGGAAGAAAGGGTTATTCCGCGTATCTCAAGGAGGCCAGATGCCTTATACCCATCTGCTGGTTGCCGTCGCGCCAACGCCGGAGAGTCAGGTGTTAATTAAAAAAGCGGTGTCAATAGCCCGCCCCGTTAACGCGAAAGTGAGCTTAATCACCCTCGCTACGGATCCGGAGCTGTATAACCAGTTCGCCGCACCGATGATGGAAAATCTGCGCGAAGTGATGCAGGAAGAGACGCGGGAGTTTCTCAATGAGCTGGCTCGCCACGCGGACTACCCAATAGAAAGAATGACCATCGCCTGCGGCGAGCTAGGCCATCATATTAAGGACTTCTGCCGCTCGCACCGTGTTGATCTGGTGATCTGCGGCAATCACAACCATTCCCTCTTCTCACGCGCCACCTGCTCGGCGAAAAGTATCGTCGGCAGCTGCGGCGTTGATGTCCTGTTGGTTTCCCTTGAAAAGGGCTAACGCCGGTTAGCCCTTTTCCTGAACTAGGCCAGTTTAGGGAAGGTGGCTATCTTCCCCCGCAGACGGCTCTCCTCGCTGCGCGGTGAAATATGCTGCAGATCCTCGACAAAGCGCGCCTGCCAGTTATGAATATCATTTTCTCTGATCACGTCCAGCATCGCTGAATGACGGGCGATACGTTCCGCCAGCGGCATGCTGAGCGCGCGATCCAGCGCGGCGGCAACCTCGTCGCGATCGTAAGGATTGACGATCAGGGCGCTGGTCAGCTCCTGCGCCGCCCCGGCAAACTGCGACAGGACCAGTACGCCAGGGTTATCCGGATCCTGCGCCGCGACGTACTCCTTCGCCACCAGGTTCATACCATCGCGTAGCGGCGTCACCAGCCCGACGTCAGAGTAGCGGAAGACCTTCATCAGCAGCTTACGATCAAAATGCTGGTTCAGATAGTAGAGCGGTGTCCAGCCAAGCTGACCAAACTGTCCGTTGATGCGTCCGGCTGCGGTTTCCAGCTGGTGGCGGATATCCTGATAGGCCTGCACATCGCCGCGGGAGGTCGGTGCGATCTGGGTATAACGGATTTTGCCGTGGTGCTGAGGGTACTTCTCGAGCAGCGTCTCGTAGGCGAGGAATCGCTCCGGCAACCCTTTCGAATAGTCAAGACGCTCCACGGAGAAGATATTCTTCACATTTTTCAGCTCGTTCTTCAGCTGGGCCAGCTTCGGCGGCAGCGGACCTTTAGCGTTGCGCGTAATTTCGTCCGGATCGATCCCTATCGGATAAACCTCGGTACTGAACGCCTTACCCCATGCCTGATAGCGTTTATCGCCGAGGTCGGATAGGCGAGTCTGCATAGCAATGCTGTCGAGAAAAGCGGTTCTGTCGCTTTCGGTCTGGAAGCCCAGCAGATCGTAATCGCACAGTTGCTCCAGCAGCTCAGCGTGCGGCGGCAGAGCGTTAAAAATCTCCGGCGTCGGGAACGGAATATGTAAGAAAAACCCGATGCGATTGTTCACCCCGCGCTTGCGCAGCTCGCTGGCGAAGGGCAGAAGATGGTAATCATGGATCCACAGCGTATCGTCTGGCTCAATCAGCGGCAGAAGCTTGTCCGCCAGCATGGCGTTAACTCGCAGATATCCCTCCCAGGCTTCGCGCTGAAAGCTGACCAGATCAAGGCGATAGTGGAAAGCCGGCCACAGCACGGCGTTAGAGAACTGGTTGTAGTATTCATCATGGTCCCGTTCATTAAGGTTGAACGACGCCCATGAAATATTCCCGCGGGAGACCTGCTTGAGCGGCTGCTGGTCATCGCCAATCTCGCCGCTCCAGCCAAACCACAGACCCCCCGCCGCTCTCAGTGCCCCCAGGATGCCGACGGCCAGACCGCCAGCGCTCGATTTTTTATCGTCCGGTAAGGCGATACGGTTAGAGACTACGACTAAACGACTCATGGTCATCCCTCCTTTCGGTTTGCGCGTCATACGCCAGATGTTGCAACCACGTCCTTACAGCGGCGGCATCCGCCAACCGCCAATGCGCCTGAGTTTCCCCGGCGCCAACTTTTACCGACATTCCCTGCAGTTGATTAACGACGCTGAATCCCGCCTCGTCGGTCAAATCATCGCCGACAAAAACCGGTTCGCGGCCGGCGAATGGCGCCTCCTGCATGAACGCGGTAATCGCCTCCCCTTTGTTGACGCCGCGGGGTTTAATCTCCACCACGCACTTGCCAAGCTGTAACGCCAGCAGCGGATAGCGCTGAACAATCCGCTGCGCCAGCTCCAGCACGGCGCTCTGCTGCTGCGGGGCCTGGCGATAGTGGAGCGCGAAAGCCATCTCTTTACTCTCCAGCTCACATCCCGGGAGCGCTTCCAGCGCCGACGTCAGCTCAGCCGCGATCTCATCGCGCAGCGCTGTCGGCAGAGAGACGATGTAGGTTTTACCATTGATATCACGGCGCTCGGCCCCGTGAACGCCGGCCAGCGGTAGCCGCCAGGGATGGGTTAGCGCGTCAAGTTCAGCCATTGAGCGCCCTGAAATCAATGCCACCGCGCCCCCCTGCTGCTGGGCCAGCGCATTGAGCGCCTGCAGCGTGCTGTCGGGTATCACCACCTGATCGGGGTGCGGTTGGATATCGGCAAGAGTACCGTCGAGGTCAAAGAAAAAAGCGTAGTTTCCGGTTAGCGCAGGCGGTACAGATATCTGGTTATCCACCCTGTTTCCTCCTTATCATGGCCAGCCGAAGCTGGTTGTTAATTATATGTGAGCCATGTAAGTATAGACAGTGTGACCAACCTCGCCATTTTTGATAGTTACCGCCAGCGAAACGGGCGCTGGCGGCAATTACTCTGTAAACTAAAAAGTTCGGTTTAAATTCAGGCCGCACGTTTGGCTTTTTGTTTGTAGCGGTCGAAGATCACCGCCGCCAGCAGGATCACCCCGCGCACGACGTATTGTGAGAATGGCGAGATATTCAGCAGGTTCATCGCATTTTCCACGGTTCCGAGGATCAGGATCCCGGCCACCACGTAGGAGATCTTGCCGATCCCGCCCTTCAGCGACACCCCGCCCAGCACGCAGGCCGAAATAACAATCAGCTCATAGCCAATCGAGGTCATCGGCTGGCCGCTGGTCATGCGCGACGCCAGAATGATACCCGCTGCGGCCGATACCAGACCGGAGAGCACAAAGATAATAATCTTGGTGCGCACCACCGGGACGCCGGCCAGGCGCGCCGCCTCTTCATTGCCGCCAATAGCCAGCGTATTACGGCCAAAGGTGGTTTTGTTTAGTAATAATCCGAAAACCACCAGGCAGGCGACGGTCAGCCAGATCGGCGCCGGCAAACCAAACCAGTTGGCATAGCCGAGGGTGAAGAAACGTTCATCTTCGATCCCCACCGCTTTGCCGTCGGAGATAATATAGGCCAGGCCGCGGACCATCTGCATGGTGGCCAGCGTGGTGATCAGCGCGTTGATCTTAAGGCGCGCAATGACAAAGCCGTTAACCAGACCACTAAGCGCCCCCAGCAACAGGCCTGCGGCGATCCCCAGCCACAGGCATTCGCTGAGATTAATCACCACCGCGGTGGTGACCCCGGCGCAGGCGATAACCGACGCCACCGACAGGTCAAAATCGCCGGAGGCCAGGCAAAACAGCATGCCGCAGGCCACCATCCCGGACATCGAGATCGCCAGCCCCAGCCCTTTCATATTGACGAATGAAGCAAAGTTGGGCACAAAAATCACACAGCCGATAAACAGCACCGCAAACACCACCAGCATGCCAAACTGATCCCAGATGCGGGCAAAGCTAAAGGTTGAGCGGGTAGCCCCGGACGTAGTCACTGATGACATCATTTACTCCTTACTCAGGCGACAGCCTGGCTCACTGTTGGCATCGCAAGGCTTAACGCCTGCTGTTCATTGGCTTCTTCATGCAGCAGTTCGCCGGCGATTTGTCCTTCGCGCATCACCACGATGCGGTCAGCGACGCCCAGCACTTCCGGCAGGTCGCTGGAGGCAAACACCACGGCGACACCGGAGGCGGCGAGGCCATAGATCACATTGTAAATTTCATGTTTGGCGCCGACGTCGATGCCGCGGGTTGGCTCATCAAGCAGGATCACCTTCATCTCTTCCGACAGCCAGCGGCCAAGGATCGCTTTCTGCTGGTTGCCGCCCGACAGGTTCATAATCAGCTGTTCCGGGCCCGGCGTTTTAATATTCAGCGACTGGATATGTTGATCGGCGTTGTCCGCCTCCCAGGCGTTGTTGATCAGGCAGCCAGCGTGAATATGCTTGCGCCGGGCGCTGATATTGATGTTATCGCGCACGGAATGCACCGGAATAATCCCCTCCGCTTTACGATCCTCCGGGCACAGCATCATCCCGGCCTGGATGGCCTGGGCCGGTTTGCGAATGGAGACGGGCTGGCCATCGATATACACCTGACCGCCGGTTATCTGCGTGCCGCCAAACAGGCCTTTCATTAGTTCGCTGCGCCCGGCACCTACCAGTCCGAACAAACCGACAATTTCACCGCTGCGCACCGAGAGACTAACCGGCGTGCGCACGCCCGGCGCTTTGACCTCTTCCAGGCGCAGCCGCTCCTCGCCATAGGGGCGAGGCTTCCAGCCATAAATATCGCCCAGATTGCGGCCTACCATTGCCTGGACCAGGGCGTCGTGGCTGACGCTCGGCATATCGTCAAAGGTGCAAACGTAGCGGCCATCTTTAAAGACGGTGATGGCATCGCTGAGGGCAAAAATCTCTTCCATCCGGTGTGAAACATAGATGATGACCCTTCCCTCCTCCCGCAACTCGCGGATGACGCGAAACAGGTTGTCGATCTCTCTGGCGGAGAGCGAGCTGGTCGGCTCATCGAACGCGATAATCTTGGCGTTACGCGCCAGCGCTTTGGCAATCTCCACCATCTGCCATTGACCAATGGAGAGATATTTCAGCGGCGTCTCCGGGTCGATATCCAGACCCAGATGCTCCAGTTGCAGGCGGGCCTCATAGTTGAGCAGCGAGCGATTGACGATGCCGCCTCTGTGCGGCAGCTGACCGAGATAGATATTTTCGGCGACGGTCATCTCCGGGATCAGATGCAGCTCCTGGTAGATAATTGCCACGCCGGCGTTCAGCGCCTCCATGGTATTGGCGAATGCCATCTGCTGGCCGCCGATCTGCAGATGGCCCGCGGTCGGGATATAGTTGCCGCTGAGAATTTTCAACAGCGTCGATTTGCCTGCGCCATTTTCGCCCATCAGCGCGTGGATCTGTCCTGGGTAGCAGTCAAAACTGATATCGGACAAGGCCTTTACGCCAGGGAACGTCATGGTGATGCCGCGAAATGAGAGATAAGGGGTAGACTGTTGCATAACGACTCCGCTCTTCTGCACTCAGCCCCCGCGCCGCGGCGGGGGCCAGTTTAATCAGGCTGTTACAGCCCTTTTTTCGCCAGCTCTTCTTTGAAGTTATCGCGGGTAATCAACACCACATCGGTCACCGCCGTGAACTTCGGCGGCTCGACGCCCTTGGTGACCCAGTTGTAGAGCATTTCGCTGGTTTTGTAGCCGTGGATATCCGGGCTTGGCAGCAGAGAACCATAGAAGCCGGTCGGCTGCGCCTTCGACAGTTCGTTAACGGCATCCACGCCGTTGATGCCGATGCCAATCACATCGGGAGCTTTAAAGCCCTGACCTTCGGTCGCGCGCACGCCGCCGAGGACGGTGTTGTCGTTCATCCCGACGATCAGCCAGTGTTTAACCTGCGGATGCTGGACCAGCATCGAGTTACCGGCGTCGAACGCTCCCGGGATATCGTTGGATTTTGTCGGCACGCGGTAGATTTGCGCGTCCGGGAAGCCGGCCGCCTTCAGGGCATCGATGGAGCCGGTGGTGCGACGGCGCGCGGTATCCAGCTCATCGGCGGTGATCGCCATTACGGCGGTGTCTTTGACATCCCAGCCGCGCTTTTGCATCTCTTTATAGAGTTCCTGCCCCTGACGGGCGCCAATTTCGCTCGCCGCCATCATCACCAGCGGTACGCTCTCCATCGGTTTGCCTTTCGCATTGACGAACTGGTCATCGACGGTAATCACCTTCATGTCATAGCCACGCGCTTTGGCGACAATCGCCGACCCGAGCTTGGGATCGGGGGTACAGATGACAAAGCCCTTCGCGCCGCTGGCCGCCAGGCTGTCAATGGCATTCAGGGTTTTCTCCCCATCCGGAACCGCAATTTTAATAACGTCAAAGCCTAAATCTTTTCCTGCTTTATCAGCAAATTTCCACTCAGTCTGAAACCATGGCTCTTCCGGCTGTTTCACCAGAAAACCCAGTTTAAGATTTTCCGCCATAGCTGATTGTGACATAACCGCAGCGAGACCAATGGCCGCCAGCGCTTTAGTAAATTTGTGCATGGTAAACTCCAGCTTTAATTCGCTTTCATGTAGGGAAAAATCGGAATTAACAATTTAATCGGCATCAAAACAAGGCATTAGAAAAATCGCATTCCCCACTGCCGTTGTTAGAGTAGTAATACCCGGAAATTATTTCTCCATACGAGAGCATTATCACATCGCGGAATTACAGTAATTGCGTACATACATTTAGCAAAAAATGACATAAAAAATGACACAATTGTCATACAATTTTACCGGGGCATAGCAGGATCATCTATACCATCAGCAGGCTTATCCTTGTGTTGTCAGAGGATGTTTAACGGTGGGTTACAGCACTGTTATCATCAGCGATTGACGGCGTTGCTGCGGGCGATCGCCTGTGCGCCACTCAAATGGCAACCCACCTCGCACCGCTGAGCCACATGGCCCGCTTAATATCGCGAAAAAACGGATCTTTGGCGTAATTTATTCCGAATAGAAAAAATATATTCCTCTTGATAAAAGCGCCTGCAACAAAAAATAAAAATAATGATCATCAACCTGAAACATTACTAATGAAATAACTTATTCCGTTCTCTTCTACGACGAATCTCGTAGTCAAATACTTATATCTTATAACCAATCTGAAACCAGCGAGCCCCTGCCAACGGCGCACAATCTCAGCCCTGGTAGTTTGCACAAATAATGGTGTAACAAAACGTAAATTACCGCGCTTGAGAGTTTTCTTAATTTCGTTGAGCGAGTATTCTTAAATCGTCGGCAAATGGAAAAAATACCCGACTCATACGGAATGTGTAGAGTTTTATTATTCTGCAACAGTGCCGCGTGTCACTATTTTATCTTGTAGTTATCCGCAGGATCCGCTGACGCGCACCAGTAACCCCTTCCCGGTTAATAAGGATATTTTTTATGGCAGTTCCAGGAATGGCACAAAAGCTAAACACCCAAATGAATCTTGAGTTTCACGCCTCTAACGTTTACCTGAACTTAAGTGAGTGGTGCGCCCGACATCGCTTCGACGGCGCCGCGACGTTTCTGCGCACCCGCGCGCAAAGCAGCATCACCCTCACTATGCGCGTATTTGACTACCTGAAAAAAGCCGGCAGCTGGCCGATCGTCAATCCCGACCACGCCTGTAACCCTGAGTGCACCTCGCTGGAAGATCTGTTTACCCAAACCCTGAGCGATTACCAACAGCGCAGTCGTCTGCTGAGCGGTCTCGCTCAGGAAGCCAAAGCGCAAAGCGATGACAGCACCTGGCGGTTTCTCACGCTGTTGGCGGAAGAGCAGCAGCAGGATGGCCTGCTATTGCAAAGCGTGCTTGAGGAAATTCGTAATGCCGATAAAGCCGGTCTCGGGATGGAGCAGACCGATCGGCGTCTGATGGCTATCGTTGGAGAAGCGCAGAAAGCGCATTAATCAAGCCTTTATCGCTCTGCCAGGGGGAGCGCGTCTGCGCTGCCCCGCCCGGTTTATTAATCCATTACGTCTATTTTTTCTCCCCTATTATTCCTTTCAAGAATAAAAAAGTTTTAACTCGATCCCATTCCCTCATCACCGTTACCCCATAAGGGGGATTAGTGAGCGCGGTCACTTTTTGACGAACCATAAAGAAATATAAAAACAGTGTTTCAAAAATATAAAACACGAGGTTTATTTTTTATGGCTAGATACACGGCTTCAGCCTCTGAAGGGCTGCAGGGAAGACCGATCTTGTTACGCCATCAGTTAGCCTACGGCGGCGGAAATCTGTTAGGGAGCGGCGCACTGGCGATAAGCGGCGCATGGCTACTCTATTTTTATACGACCTTTTGCGGCCTGACGCTGATCGAGGCCTCATTTATCTTCTCCGTCGCCAGCATCATTGACGCTATCAGCAACCCGCTGATGGGCTATCTGACGGATAATTTTGGCAAAACGCGCTTGGGCAAGCGCTTCGGCCGCCGGCGTTTCTTTCTGCTAATCGGTATTCCGCTGATGATGTTCTACCCGCTGCTGTGGGTGGAAGGCCTGAGTTTCTGGTACTACCTTAGCACCTATGTGGTGTTTGAGATCATCTACACCTCTATCATGGTGCCTTATGAAACGCTGGCGACAGAGATGACCGATGATTTCTCACTGCGTTCAAAACTGACCGGCTATAAAGCTATCTTTGGTAAGCTGGCCAACTTCCTCGCGGCGTTTATTCCCGGCCAGTTCATTCTGCTGTATGGCAAAGATTCTGCCACCCCTTTCTTCCTCACCGGTCTGACCTATGGCGCGATCCTGATCGTCGCTATTTCCTGCCTGTGGTTGTGCAGCTGGGAGCGTGAGCGCGGGGAAGAGGTGGAAACCAGCGCGAAAAAAGGACTGCTGAGCACCCTGCTGTCGCTGGCGAAAGATATGCGTTCGACTTTTTATCTACGCGTATTCCGCAAACATCTTGGTATGTACCTGTGCGGCTTTGGCGCGGAATGGCTGTTTGCCTCCATCTTCACCTATTTCGTGATCTTCGTTCTACAACACGATCCAGCGATGGTGGCCGGGCTGAACAGCCTGAACTCGATTCTGCAGCTGATCTCTACGGCGCTGTTTATCGGCCTGTGCGTGAAAAAGGGCTTCAGCAAACCCTATATCCTGGCGCTGGGGATCGTCATTTTCGCGGTTCTGCTGTATACCTCGCTGTGGTTTTTCCATCTACCGTCCGGCCTGGCGACAGTGCTGATGTTCGGCATTACCGTGCTGTTCGGCCTGGGTACCGGCGGGGTTTACTATATACCCTGGACCGTTTACACCTTCCTGGCCGATGTCGATGAGATCTACACCGGACGCCGGCGGGAAGGGATCTATGCCGGCGCCATGACCTTCTCGGGAAAAATTCTGCGCTCGATTGTGGTGTTCTCGATGGGGGCGATCCTGAGCTTCTACGGTTTCCAGTCAAAAGCGCACAGCCAACCGGAAAGCGCGGTGACCGCTATCGCAGTGGTATTCTGCGTCGGGGTGATCGCATTAGCCCTGGCCGCCATCGTCTTCAGCAAGCAGATGAAGCTGGACCGGAAGGCCCATCTGGTGGTGCTGCAGGAAGTCGCGCGGATAAAAGCGGGCGGCAAAATTAGCGATATTGCGCCGGACGTGCGGGTTATCGTGGAGGATCTGGTCGGCCATCGCTACGAAGAGTGCTGGGGCAACAGCAAATTGTTCAAAGATGCTGCCCCTGCGCCTGCGCAGACCGTCGTTTCCCATTAAAGAAGAAGGCCCCGCCGGTATCCGGCGAGGCCTGGTATTAATGCGTTTCTTCCTGTGGAGTAAACTTCAGCTCAATCAACGCGATCGCTTTTTGCACCGCGCGAAGGGTCACCGGATCGGCAGAAGCCGGATGGCTGGCGAAGTCGATAGCTTTCAGCTGAGTGGTCATTTTTTCACGCACTTCCACCGGCGCAATGACGTCAATGACATCGAGGATCTGTTTGATAACCAGCTGGCAGGCAACCACATCGGAAACCAGCTCGTCGTGTTCGGTAAGATGTTGAGACATTAATTACTCCTTTTTTCAGGAGCGTAATAGTACCCTAAATCGTTAACGATAATAAAACCTGCCGTCGCAGGTTTTTTTATCTACCCTACTGGCTGGCGGGTCGTCTCCTGCCGCTTTGCACAGGATCACACTCTTGATGGCAGTGACAACATGAATACCGCGATCTCTTCCCGCGATGAACGTGCTTTTTCAGCGCCGGCGCTGCTGGTGGCCGGTGCCTTTTTTATGGAGTTTCTCGACGGGACGGTGATCGCCACCGCCCTGCCCGATATGGCGAGGGATTTTGGCGTCACCGCGGTCGAACTGAATATCGGCATCAGCGCCTATCTGATTACCCTTGCGGTCCTGATCCCGGCCAGCGGCTGGATCGCCGATCGCTTCGGCGCCCGGGCTATTTTTACTCTCGCCCTGGCGATCTTTACCCTTGCCTCGGTCTTCTGCGGCCTCTCCACCGAGGTGCATATCTTTGTCGCCATGCGTATCCTTCAGGGAGTCGGCGGCGCGCTGATGGTCCCCGTTGGTCGCCTTGCGGTGCTACGCACCACGCCGAAACACCAGCTGATCAAGGCCATCGCCACCCTGACCTGGCCGGCGCTGGTGGCCCCCATTATCGGCCCGCCTTTGGGCGGCTTTATAACCCGCTACGCCAGCTGGCACTGGATCTTCTTTATCAATGTCCCGCTGGGCCTTGCCGCCATCATCCTTTCGCTGCGCATTATCCCTGATATTCGCGAAACGGAACGGCGCTCCTTCGATCTCAGCGGATTTATCACTACCTCGGTCGCGATGGTCAGTCTGGTGACCGCGATGGAGCGGCTCGGCGATCGCCAGCCGCAGATCTGGCCGACGCTGGCTCTCGCCGCGCTTGGCTTCGGCTGTCTGTTATATTCCATTCGTCATTTCCGCCGGGCGGCGGCGCCTATGGTTCGTCTCGACGCCCTGCAGGTGCCGACGTTCCGGGTGACAATGTACGGCGGCTCGTTGTTCCGGGCCTCCATCAGCGCGGTGCCTTTTCTGCTCCCCCTACTGTTCCAGGTGGGATTCGGTATGGATCCTTTTCATTCCGGCCTGCTGGTGCTGGCGGTGTTTGTCGGTAATTTAACCATTAAACCCGCCACCACACCGCTCATTCGCTGGCTGGGCTTTCGTCGGCTACTGCTGATCAATGGCGCGTTGAACGTCTGTTCGCTGCTGGCTTGCGCGCTGCTTACGCCGCAGACGCCGGTCTGGGCCATCATGCTGATCCTTTATCTCGGCGGGGTGTTTCGCTCAATCCAGTTTACCGGTGTAAGCACGCTGGCCTTCGCCGATGTCCCCGCCGCGCAGATGAGTGATGCTAATACGCTGTTCAGTACCGCGTCGCAGCTGGCGGTAGGGCTGGGGATCACGCTCGGGGCGATTGGCATTCGCCTGGGCGAGCAGGTCGGCGACTGGCTGCATCTTACTGAACTACCGGGGATCAGCTTCCGCCTGTCGTTTGTGTTTATCGCCTTGATCTGTCTGGTAGGGATGATCGACAGCCTGCATCTGGCCAAAACGGCCGGCAGCAGCGTGTCGGAGAAGAAGAAATAGAAGAAAAAATAAACGACGGAAGGGCCAGCGGCGCTGGCCCTGATGACGGTTAAGCGACGATCTGGCGAACAAAGTCTTCGATTGCTTTATCCTGGCAGTTTTCGAAGAAGCACTGCTGGAAGCGTGGGCCGGAGACTGCGGTTTTCACCAGCTGCGGATCGATGGCGCGCAGGGTATCGAGGTAGTTCTCTTTTACTACTGCTGCTTTGACCTGGTTGAGGATCCCGGCATTGCGCACCTGCGGTTCTTTGCGCTCCGGCGGATAGCCTTCGCCGTTGCGGCCGGTAAAGGCTTTTTCAAAGATAAACCGCACATTCAGTTCGGCGCCCCAGCCGAAGCCTTTGGCAAACGGCAGCGACAGCGCATTACCGTTGTTGATCTGGGCAAACAGGAACGCATCCGCCGGATCGATACAGTAGCCGCAGACCACGCCCGGATGGATGTTCAGCGACATCAGCGCCCCCTGACCGGTACCGCAGCCGGTGACCACGAAGTCAACTGCTTTCGAATTCAGCAGAATACTGGCCATGATCCCAAGATGGATGTAGGTCAGATGATGATCGTTCTCATCGCTCATGCCGACGTTATAGACCGGGAATCCTTTTTCGTCGGCAACCGCGTTAAGCTCCTTGAGGATGATGGCGTTTTTGTTCGCCTGGCTGTTCTCCATCATCAGTGCAATCTTCATGGTTTACTCTCCTGAATGCTGTGCGGGCCTGCCCGCAGAATGTCATTGGCGTTGACTGCACTCTACTACCTTGAAAACAAACTTTCAAATTTTATGAAAAGTTGTTTTAAAATTTACGCAGTGCTTCACACTTTCGCAAACTCCCCCTGTCTGTTGACCTCAGCCCTCTGCATGCTGGCGCATCCGCTTCGTCCTCCCTTACCACCCGCCGGCGACAAAGTCCTGACCGCCCCTGGCAACAATGAATAATAAATTAAAAGCATTCTCATTTATTATTAAACTGCCAATGCGTGTTATTCCCATTAGCATTTTAAATAAAACATTTTTAAATTTACTTTTTGCAAATAATTAAATAACAAATTATAGTGGCAGCCAATAACATCTATTATTTAATTCCAGGAGTGCAACGATGCTGAAAACGGACATGATTGACAAACTCAATGAACAGATGAATCTTGAACTCTATTCTTCTCTTCTTTATCAGCAGATGAGCGCCTGGTGCAGTTACCACAGTTTTGAAGGCGCCGCGGCCTTCCTGCGTCGCCATGCTCAGGAAGAGATGACCCATATGCAGCGCCTGTTCGACTATCTAACCGATACCGGCAGCCTGCCGCGGATCAACGCTATCGCCTCCCCGTTTGCCGAATATGCCTCACTCGACGAGCTGTTCCGCCAGACCTACGAGCATGAGCAGCTGATCACGCAAAAAATAAATGAACTGGCGCACGCGGCCATGACCAGCCAGGATTACCCGACCTTTAATTTCCTGCAGTGGTATGTTGCTGAACAGCATGAAGAAGAGAAATTATTTAAATCGGTGATCGATAAACTGACCCTCGCTGGAAAAAGCGGCGAAGGTCTGTACTTTATCGATAAAGAGCTGGCTACCCTCGACGCGCAGAATTAATCCCCCGCGCCGCGACAGTCCGTGTCGCGGCCCTCTTAATGTCGGCAGATCTTATTTTCTGCGGTAGTAAAACCTTCCTCTCTGGCAATAAATTTGCCTTTTTTCTCTAAAAACGCCACCAGCTGTGCGGCGCTTAGATTCTCTGCTGAACAGGTGTGAAACCGCGCCTCTTCGCCAAAGCGGCGGCGAATGGCGGCCTCCAGCGAGGCAACCGTCCAGGACTCACCCGAGGCGAGCATCATCTGTAAAACTTCATGACCATGAATAGAAGACATAACCCCTCCTGCAAAAACCGCCAGCTTAGGCCAGACCGTCAACCCGCGCCTTGCGCCAGCGCAGGCTTTCGCCCTCTTATTATGTAAACATTTCATTACACAACTTGTAATCCCGATTTGACGAAAGCCGTAATATCCCCTACTCTGCGCGGCATAATTTATTGTTATTTGCTGTAGGGATAGCGAAAAGCGTGAAAAACCGCACTCTGGGCAGTATTTTAATCGTAGCTGGCACCACCATCGGTGCAGGAATGTTGGCAATGCCATTGGCCGCCGCAGGCGTCGGCTTTACCGTCACGTTGGGTTTACTTTTCACCCTGTGGGCATTGATGTGCTATACCGCCCTTTTGCTGCTGGAAGTCTACCAGCATGTCCCTGCCGATATGGGGCTCGGTTCTCTGGCGGCGCGCTATCTGGGCCGTTATGGGCAGTGGGTTACCGGATTCTGCATGCTGTTTCTGCTGTACGCCCTCACGGCAGCCTATATCAGTGGCGCCGGTGAATTACTCGCTTCCAGCCTCAACCAGTGGCTGGACTGGCAGCTACCGCCGGCCGCAGGCGTACTGATCTTCACCCTCCTCGGCGGGGCGGTAGTGTGCATTGGCACCGCGCTGGTGGATCTGTTCAATCGCTTCCTGTTTAGCGCCAAAATCGTCTTCCTGGTGATTATGCTGGCCCTGCTGATGCCGCACATTCATCAGGTGAACCTGCTGACGCTGCCGGTTGAGCAAGGCCTGGCCCTGTCGGCCATTCCGGTGATTTTCACCTCCTTTGGTTTTCACGGCAGCGTCCCGAGCATCGTCAGCTATCTGGGGGGGGATATTCGCAAATTGCGCCGGGTATTTATCATCGGCAGCTTTATTCCGCTGGTGGCCTATATTTTCTGGCAGCTGGCGACGCTGGGCAGTATCGACGCCCCGGCCTTTACCGCCCTGCTGGCAAATAACGCTGGTCTGAACGGCCTGCTGGAGGCGATCCGCGAAGTGGTGGCGTCACCGCATGTGGAGCTGGCCGTTCACCTGTTTGCCGACCTTGCGCTGGCGACGTCATTCCTCGGCGTCTCGCTCGGCCTGTTTGATTATCTGGCGGATATGTTTCAGCGTAAAAACAGCGTCGGCGGGCGTCTGCAAAGCGGGATAATCACCTTCCTGCCGCCGCTGGCGTTCGCCCTGTTCTATCCCCGCGGTTTCGTCATGGCCCTCGGCTACGCCGGGGTGGCATTAGCCGTGCTGGCGCTGATAATGCCGGCCCTGCTGGTCATGAAGAGTCGCCGAGAGCATCCGCAGGCTACCTGGCGGGTCGCCGGCGGCGCACCGACGCTATGGCTGGTTCTGCTGTGCGGGATCGGCATCGTGGCTATTCAGTTCAGCATCGCTGCCGGGTTGTTGCCCGCGGTGGGATAAAAAAGGGGCCTGCTGGCCCCTTGTTCATTTCGCTAAGCAACACTGCTTATACTTTTTACCGCTGCCGCATGGGCAAGGATCGTTGCGTCCGACTTTCGCTTCATTTCTTATTGGCTGCGGGGCTTCCACCGGCTGCGGATTCGCTGTCCAGTACTGGTAAAGCGCCAGCGCCGCCGGCGTGATACGCTCGATGCTGGCGATAAATTCATCCGCCGTCAGATTATCCAGCGCGCTAAACTGTTCTTCGCTGCCGTGGAGCGCGATAGCGTCCAGCTCCGGCTGGAGTTCAGCGGGCAACGTCGACCAGTCGCTCAGTGCCACGCCGCGCAGATAGCCAAAGCACCACTCCTCGACTATGGTCAGCTCCTGACCTTCCGCTTCGCGGGTGCCGAACAGCGGTTCGAACTGATCGGGATAAGACTCCAGCCGTTCGGCGATATCGCTCATATGCTGCAGCGTTAGATTGACAAAGCGATCGCGCTCGCGATCGTTGGCCCAGCGCGGGACATTATCCGCCCCGCCCCAAATCGCCAGCAGCCACTGAGCGGGTTCGATGTCGGTCGGCGCAGAGAGGATCGCCGTCAGCAGGCCATCCAGTTCAGAGACATCCAGAATGGCGCCTTCGGCGGCGTATTTCGCCAGAGTGTCATCCAGCCATTCCAGTTCGTTTACGTTCAAAGGTCCGGTATTCATTCACAGGCTCGCATGGTAAAAATCGGGCCTACAGTAGCCGAATTGCCGACAGAAAGCCACCCGGCGATACCTATTGCGCCGGTGTCAACGATACGCGATCAGGCCAGGCCGCGCAGCGCCGACGCCACCTCACGACAGGCCTCCTCCCCTAACGAAAGCAAAGGACGGGGAAGCGAGTCTGGATCGCAGAGTCCGAGCATCGCTGCGGCGCTGGCTATCACTCGCAGGCTACCACCATAGCGATCAAAGCATCGCCATAGGGGGGCCAGCTGCTCATTCAGTGCCGCAGTCTGCGCCACATCGCCGCTACGTATCGCTATTACCAGCGCCAGTGAGCAGCGGGGAAAGAGTCCGCCGCAGACCGAATACCAGGCTTCGCAGCCGGCCTGCAACCCGGCAGTGGCCCACGCATCGCCGCTGACGCCAAGCGTAACGCGAGAGGGAAGATGCTGACGCAGGGCCGCTACACGTTCGCTCGCCTGTGGCGCGGGCAGGCCGGGAATTTTAATCGAGGCAATGGCCGGCAAGGCGGCGATGCGCCCCTGCAGCTCATCCGCCAGCATTACGTGGGTAGTGCGGGGATTGTCATACAGGCAAACCGGCACCGAGACATGCCGACAGACTTCTTCGTAAAAGGCAAAGATCTCCTCCGCGGAAAGCGGCTGATAGGACATCATCGGCAGTAATAACGCATCCGCCCCTGCCTCCTGAGCATCCTCCACCAGGCGTAGCACCTCGTTAGTCGCAATGGCGCCGACGCCGACCATCATCGGGATCGACCCCGCATGCGCCTTCGCCACCTGCACCACTCGTCTGCGCTGCTCACGGCTGAGATAAGCGTAGCTACCGGTTGAACCTAAGATGCCCAGAGAGTCGACTCCGGCATCGGTAAGACGGGCGAGAATACGAATAAACGCTTTTTCATCAAAATCTTGCTGATGCAAAGGTGTCAAAGGAAATGCGCAAAGTCCACTGAACATGCTGCCTCCGGCAGGCTGGGATAAGAGTCCGGTTGATAGTAGCAAGGCGCGATCGTTTTGTCCTGGGACAAATGAGAAATTGACTGTAAGGCAAGAGTTAACCGAAAAACGCCGTGGCGTCAGGCTGGCGGGAAAGGTATCAGAAAGCGAAAGTACAGAAACAAAAAAACCACCCGTAGGTGGTTTCACGACACTGCTTATTGCTTTGATTATTCTGTATTTCCCAATGGTACCCGGAGCGGGACTTGAACCCGCACAGCGCGAACGCCGAGGGATTTTAAATCGTGCGTTTTTTACCTCATAATCAAAGATATACAATCGATTTTCATAACAAACATGAATTATATTATCTATAATTATCAGATAGTTAAAGACCTACAAGCCACTTAATTATGAAGGGTTTGGTCCTATAAATTCAGGGCGTTTGTCATATCAAGCACTACAGATGTTCACTTTCCGAATCTTACTTACAAGATTGCGTTTGTCGCGATATTTAACTGCTGAAATCCAGCAGCGGACATTGAAAGAATAAGAACTGAACTCATCAGATTGATCCTATGTACCTGAAAGGCCAAAACAATATTTTGCCATTCTTAACTCAATCCCGATCTGACAGATCAACGATTGAAAGCAACAAACATTTCCATTATTCTGGAAATATAGAATTATTGATTGTGAGAGTAAGTATGGAACTGAACGTAGCAGCGACGATGCTGAAAGAGCTTGGGCACGCGACAAGACTTTGTATTTACAAAAGCCTGATCAAAGCAGGGCCTCAAGGCATACCCGTAGGTGAACTTCAGAAACAACTTGTGATCCCTGCATCCACACTGAGCCATCATCTTTCATCTCTGATTTCTGTATCACTGGTTCGTCAGGAACGTCAGGGGAGAACGCTGTACTGCCACGCCTGTTATGAGAATCTTGAAACGCTGATTGTTTTCCTGACAGAAGAATGCTGTTCAGGTACAGACGGACAGCTCGATAACAATAACAACCTAGGAAAATACAATGACCTCTGAACTTAAGAACATTGATGTAAACCTGTTTGATGCCACCATTACTGAGGCCCGGTTGGGTGTTGCTGAAGTGCTTCACCCTCCTCGTATCCTGATGCTATATGGCTCAGTACGTGAACGCTCTTACAGCCGACTGGCAACGGAAGAATCGGCAAGGTTACTGACCGCCATGGGCGCAGAAGTGCGGATCTTCAATCCTTCTGGCTTACCTCTTCCTGATGATGTGCCTGACTCGCATCCTAAAGTCATGGAACTGCGCGAGCTGGTCCGTTGGTCCGAAGGGATGGTGTGGTGTTCTCCTGAACGCCATGGTGCGATGACCGGGATCATGAAGGCCCAGATTGACTGGATACCGTTATCAGAAGGTGCAGTTCGCCCTTCACAGGGTAAGACACTGGCCGTTATGCAGGTCTGCGGTGGCTCTCAGTCTTTCAATGCCGTAAACCAGATGCGCATTCTTGGCCGCTGGATGCGGATGATCACCATCCCGAATCAGTCCTCTGTCGCAAAAGCCTGGCAGGAGTTTGATGAAGATGGACGCATGAAGCCGTCGTCTTATTACGACCGGATCGTGGATGTGATGGAAGAACTTGTGAAATTTACTCTGCTGACCCGAGGTAACTCAGCCTATCTCGTTGATCGCTACAGCGAACGAAAAGAGTCTGCAGAAGAACTTTCCCGGCGGGTTAATCAGAGCAAAATTTGAGGGCTGGTATGAGTGATGTAACAGCATTCAACAACTGCATGAGCGTGTTCTGGCGGCAACATGAAGCCGAACTCTCTCGCTTTCTGACATCAAAGACTGGCGATAGCGAAAAAGCAGCAGACCTTCTGCAAGAGCTATTCCTGCGTGCCCGCGCTCATTCAGACAGTTTCTGCGAGATGGAGAATCCGCGAGCCTGGCTATATCGGGCGGCGAGGAATCTGCTGATTGATGAGTACCGCACCACCAGGGAGTTTGTTGAGCTGGAAGAAGTTACCCCATTAACAGACGCATCCCCTGATGCAATCTCAACGCTGGATATTTGCCTGCCTGAAACATTACAGGCTTTATCCGAAGATGATCGGTGGTTGATTGAAGAGTCCGACCTTAACCGGCGTCCCCAGCAGTCTCTGGCTGATGAGCTGGGAATCACGCTTACGGCGTTTAAATCCCGTCTGCTTCGTGCCAGAAAGCACCTGAAAGATACGATGACAGAACTTTGTCAGATTGAGGCGGATGACACGTCTCCCGTCTGCTGCCACAAAAAAATGAATTAATCGCGCATCTTTTTCCCACCACCTTCGTTTACCTCAGTGTAAAGCCAAATAACTAAACACTGAGGTGAACAGTCCATGTCAAAAATTGAGATCTTTGAATCTGCAGGCTGCTGCGCAACCAGTAGCGTTGTGGTCAGTGACGAAGCCGTCAAATGGAACGCCTGCGCCGAATGGGCGAAAAAAAATGGCGTTGATATTCAGCGCTATAGCCTCGCGAAGAACCCGCAGCAGTTCCTGAATACGCCTGTTATCAAAGAGTTCCTGAACACATCAGGGATGGAGTCCCTCCCTGTCACCTTACTCGACGGCAAGCTGGTGATGGCTGGCAAACTGCCGACTCGTGAAGATATCGCCCGTTGGGCCGGTATTCAGCTTCCTCAGGACTGGAGTGAAGACAGCGCGCAACCAAGCTGCTGCTGCATTCCACGTATGCCTTAATTACAGAGGAGCTATCACTGATGAATATGCCATTTTTAAAAGACATTCCCCCGTTCATCTTCTTCACCGGTAAAGGTGGAGTAGGTAAAACATCCCTCGCTTGTGCTACTGCGGTGTGGCTGGCCGATCAGGGTAAGAGAACGCTTCTGGTGAGTACCGATCCGGCTTCCAATGTCGGTCAGGTATTTAGCCAGACTATCGGCCACCAAATAACAGATATCAGTACCGTCCAAAATCTTGCGGCGATGGAAGTTGACCCGATGGCTGCAGCACAAGCCTATCGTGACCGAGTGCTCGACCCTGTTCGCGGGCTGATGCCTGCCGATGTAGTCAGCAGTATTGAAGAGCAACTCTCCGGTTCTTGTACTACGGAAATCGCGGCATTTGATGAGTTTACTGGTCTTCTTACCAACCATGAGTTGCGGGAAAAGTATGACCATATCGTATTTGATACTGCGCCAACCGGTCATACCATCCGTATGCTTGAGCTGCCAGGAGCCTGGAGCGGTTATCTCGAAGCGAACCCTGATGCTGCCGCTAACCTCGGGCCGTTGGTGGGGCTGGAGAAACAGCAACACCAGTACTCCGATGCGGTTAAAGCACTGTCTGATGCTGCACTCACGCGCTTAGTTCTGGTTGCCCGAGCCCAGGCTTCAACACTGAAAGAAGTCTCTCATACGCACGATGAGCTTTCTGCTATCGGTTTACAGCATCAACACCTTGCTATCAATGGCGTGCTGCCGCCGTTTGCAGGTGAAAATGATCCACTGGCGCAAAGTATTTTGGCTCGGGAGGAAAAAGCGCTACTTGCTATGCCAGAGAATCTGGCGAACCTTCCCCGCTCGCAGCTGTATCTGAAGCCATTTAATCTGGTCGGTCTCGAAGCCTTGCGTGAGTTATTTACAGAGAGCGAAGCCTCGATGTCTCTCCCGACTACCACGCTGAACACTCTGGATTTACCGAAACTTGCCTCACTGGTGGATGAACTCAGCCTGACAGGTAAAGGTCTGGTAATGACGATGGGTAAAGGCGGTGTGGGCAAAACGACTGTTGCGGCATCGGTGGCGGTATCTCTGGCAAAACGCGGCCATAAGGTCCATCTGACCACGTCCGATCCGGCAGCACATCTGTCTTATACTCTGGATGGCTCGCTACCAAATCTTCAGGTCAGCCGTATCGACCCGAAGGTAGAGACGGAACGCTATCGTCGTTTTGTTCTGGAAAATCAGGGGAAAGGGTTAGATGCAGAAGGGCTGGCGGTGCTGGAGGAAGATCTCCGCTCGCCATGTACTGAAGAGATCGCCGTCTTCCAGGCGTTCTCGCGGGTCATCAAAGAGGCTGACGACCATTTTGTCATTATGGACACAGCGCCAACGGGCCACACGCTTCTGCTACTGGATGCAACAGGAGCCTATCACCGGGAAATGGTGCGCCAGATGGGGCAAACACATGAGCATGTGATGACGCCAATGATGCAATTGCAGGACCCGGAGAAGACGAAGGTGATTATCGTGACGCTTGCCGAAACGACACCGGTGCTGGAAGCAGCAAACCTGCAACAGGATTTGCGTCGGGCTGAAATTGAACCATGGGCATGGGTAATCAATAGCAGTCTGGCTGCTGCGAAACCGTCCTCACCGTTCCTGGTAACCCGAGCCAGTCGCGAACTGCCGCTGATAAATGACGTTACAGAGCAGTTTGCAAAGCGTATTGCATTAACACCACTGCAGAACGAAGAACCAGTGGGTGCGGCTCTGCTGGCAAAAATGGCAGGCTAATAGATGGGGCTACGGCCCCATTTACTGCAGCCAAACTTTTGCTTATACAGGTTATAAGTTTAAGTACTTAACCTGCTGTCGCGAATTCCGGTAGTTTGTAAAACAACATTACTGGAGTAACACGATGCACATTATTAATGCTGAAGAACAGCACATTACCGCGATACGCAATATCTATGCTCACCATGTTCTGCATGGTACAGGTAGCTTCGAAACCGAACCTCCGGATACGCAGGAAATGCTTAACCGACTGAGGAGCATTCAGTCTCGGGGATTCCCTTGGTATGTCGCTCTGCATGGCGATACGGTCATCGGCTACTGTTATATTTCCCGTTACCGCGAACGCCATGCCTATCGGTATACGGTCGAAAATTCGATATATATTGATTCGGCTTATCAGCGACAGGGCGTCGGAAAAGCACTGCTCGATCATGCATTAAAATGGGCCGAGTCCCAGGGATATCGTCAGATGATTGCTGTTGTAGGTGACAGCGCTAACGTCGCTTCTGTTGCGCTGCATATCCGCGCAGGATTTACTGAAATAGGCACATTAAAGGACATTGGTTTTAAACATGGCCGCTGGCTTGACACGGTTTTGCTGCAAATGAAACTTGGTGAAGGGAATAGTACTCTGCCAGAAGATTCAGGTCTTATGCTCTGAGACAGGAATAAGGGGGCATCAGCCCCCTTTATATTTATTTCAATCGCTTCCCTGTTTCATCAACGACTTTCTCGCCGTCTTCCTTTGCAAATGCGCCTTTTTGCGCATCCGGAAGAATATCCAGTACCACTTCGGAAGGACGGCACAGACGCGTTCCCAACGGTGTCACCACAATCGGGCGGTTAATCAGGATCGGATGCTGAAGCATAAAATCGATTAACTGATCGTCAGTAAACTTATCTTCCGCAAGTCCAAGTTCTTCATAAGGCTCGACGTTTTTACGCAGCAGCGCCCGTACTGTAATCCCCATATCTGCGATAAGTTTGACCAGTTCATCGCGTGACGGTGGATTTTCAAGATAATGAATAACGGTCGGTTCATTACCGCTGTTGCGGATCATCTCCAGCGTATTACGCGACGTGCCGCAGGCCGGGTTGTGATAAATGGTGATATTGCTCATATCAGTATCTCATTACAAAGTGAAAGAGAGACGTAGCGCCAGCGCTGCCAGCGTTACAAACAGCACAGGCAGAGTCATGACGATCCCGGTGCGGAAATAGTATCCCCAGGTGATGGTCATATTCTTCTGTGAAAGGACATGCAACCAGAGCAGCGTTGCCAGGCTACCAATAGGTGTAATTTTAGGTCCCAGATCGCAGCCAATCACGTTGGCATAAATCATCGCTTCTTTGATAACGCCTGTTGCGGTGCTGCCATCAATAGAGAGAGCGCCAACCAGCACGGTAGGCATGTTGTTCATTATGGAAGACAGGAAAGCCGTCAGGAAGCCAGTACCCAGCGTCGCGGCCCAGAGTCCTTTATCCGACAGTACATTCAGCACACCAGAAAGGTATTCGGTTAGCCCGGCGTTGCGCAGACCGTAGACCACCAGATACATCCCCAGCGAGAAAATAACGATCTGCCAGGGTGCCCCACGCAGCACTTTACCGGTGTTAATGGCATGGCCTCGTTTAGCTACTGCAAACAGGATCACAGCTCCAACAGCAGCAATCGCGCTTACCGGGATACCCAACGGCTCAAGGACGAAAAAACCAACCAGAAGAAGGATCAACACTATCCAGCCGGTTCTGAAAGTTGCCAGATCTTTAATCGCTTTTGCCGGTGCTTTCAGGAGAGCCAGGTCGTAAGTCGATGGAATATCTTTGCGGAAGAACAGATGCAGCATAACCAGCGTGGCAACAATGGCTGCAATATCCACCGGCACCATTACCGACGCATATTCGGTGAATCCCAGACCAAAGAAGTCCGCCGAGACGATATTCACCAGGTTCGACACGATAAGCGGCAGGCTGGCCGTATCGGCAATAAACCCGGCAGCCATGACAAATGCCAGTGTCGTGCCTTTGCTGAACCCTAATGCCAGCAGCATGGCGATGACTATCGGCGTCAGAATAAGTGCCGCACCATCGTTGGCAAACAGTGCCGCCACCGCCGCACCGAGCAGAACGATATACGTAAAGAGCAAACGTCCACGACCGTTACCCCAGCGGGAAACGTGCAGCGCTGCCCATTCGAAAAAGCCGGACTCATCAAGCAGCAGGCTGATAATAATTACGGCAATAAAGGTCGCCGTCGCGTTCCAGACGATATTCCACACCACCGGAATATCGCCCACATGCACAACGCCAGATATCAGAGCCAGTCCCGCGCCCATCATTGCACTCCAGCCGATCCCTAATCCCTTTGGTTGCCAGATAACCAAAACAATGGTCAGGACAAAAATAGCGCCTGCCAGTAACATAAAACCTCCTGACAGGGCGACTTTGCCGCCCTGTATATGCAAAAAAATTAACTCATCAACTCTCTGAGCTTTTCAATACCAGCGGGCTCTGACGCCAGCACCGGAACAAGCGCTATACGGTTAGAGTGCTGATTCTTAACAGCCTCAATCTGAGGCCGTTCCTGCCGGGCGCGCTGGCAAAGCAACGGAGAACGCGTATCCGCAATGGAAAGGCTGTTATTGATAATCCAGCCCCACGGATGAATCCCTGCTCTTTCAAGGTCAGCCTGCAGGTTTGCCGCTTCCAGAACCGGTGTGGTTTCAGGAAGCGTAACAAGCAGAACTTTGGTTCTATCCGGATCCTGAAGCTGCATCATTGGGGTAGTAAAATGACCTTTACTCCCCATTTTTTTGGCAATCTCTCGGTGGTAAGCCCCGGTCGCATCCAGCAGCAACAGCGTGTGTCCGGTAGGGGCGGTATCCATGACAACAAACCGTTTACCCGCTTCACGAATCACCCTGGAAAAGGCCTGAAACACGGCAATTTCTTCAGTACAGGGAGAGCGCAAATCCTCTTCCAATAGCCGTTTCCCTGCTTCGTCCAGATCTCTTCCCTTCGTCTCAAGAACATGCTGGCGATAGCGTTCGGTTTCATCGTGAGGGTTGATGCGGCTGACCTGAAGGTTTTTGAGGCTGCCGTTCAGCGTTGTACTTAGGTGCGCAGCAGGATCAGAGGTCGTGAGATGCACGTCAAATCCCATGTCTGCCAGCCTTACGGCGATGGCAGCAGCCATTGTGGTTTTCCCTACGCCACCTTTGCCCATCAGCATAATCAGGCCGTGTTCACTGCGAGCGATATCATTGACCAGGCCAGAGAGCGATAAGTTTTCAGGCGTGTACTGGATGTTCGTTACCGGGAGCGGTAATGCCTCAGAACCGGTATCCAGCAGTCCCTTCAATGCTGAAACACCAACCATATTGACTGGCTGTAGTAATAGGGTATCTGTCGGTAGCCCAGATAAACCGGCAGGAAGATTTGCCAGTGCCTCCTGCTCACGTTGCCATATCGCAGCGGCCAGGGCGTCATGTTCAGCTTCGGCTTTAGGCAGCACACCATTAATCACCAGGTATTGGTTTTTCAGGCCAATTGCGGCGAGTTCTTCATGGGTGCGGGCGACTTCCTGCAGCGTAGATTTTTGCAGTCGTGCAACCAGAACCAGGCGGGTACGTTCAGGATCGGATAACGCCTCTACTGCATGAGCATACTGCTCACGCTGCTTTTCCAGCCCGGCCATTGGGCCAAGACAGGAAGCACCATCTGGATTACTTTCAATGAAGCTACTCCAGGCACCGGGAAGCTGGAGAAGGCGAATCGTGTGGCCCGTCGGCGCTGTATCAAAAATGATGTGATCGAAGCGGGTCAGCAGGGAAGCGTCTGTCAATAAGCCGGTGAACTCATCAAACGCCGCAATCTCAGTGGTACAGGCTCCTGAAAGTTGCTCGCTGATACTGTTAACAACGTCATCAGGCAAAAGACCTTTGATAGGATCAACGATTCTGGAGCGGTATTGTTTGGCGGCTTCCTGCGGGTCGATTTCCAGAGCGGAAAGTCCAGGAACTGCTGCCACAGGGCGAATGGTATTACCGATAGCCTGATCGAACACCTGACCGACATTGGAGGCTGGGTCAGTACTGACCAGCAAAACCCGCTTACCCTGTTCAGCAAGGCGGATAGCCGTCGCGCAGGAAATAGAAGTTTTTCCTACACCACCCTTGCCGGTAAAAAACAGGTAAGGCGGGATATTCTGTAAGAATTTCATATGTCCTCCTGACATACTCAGCAACAGGAAGTATTACCACCACAGCAGCTGGTGGGAGCTAACCCTACCTTCTCCAGCGGAATACCGAACCAGCGAGCCAGCTCAGCGCGTTTTGGGTATCGCCCTGCCATCACCGTTTCACCGTCCAATAGCAGTAACGGAAGACCTTCTGCTCCAGATGCTTCGAGGAATGCTTTCGCTTTCTCATTCTGAACAAAGCTCATGGGCAGCTGCGCCAGGTTGTAACGTTCAACCTGTACACCACGTCCTTTCAGCCACTGCACATCAGCAGAAAAATCAACCAGAACCTGATCGACATCTGAGCCACATACGCCGGTACTGCAGCACATTGCCGGGTCAAATACCGTTAACGTCTTCATTCTGAATACCTCACATTTGGAAAAACATATATGTTCAGGCAAATTTTTTAGATGCAAACAGCCTTACCGCTACCAGAGCAGTTTGCCGATGCCAGCTTACGGGCGATGGCCTGTACGTCGTCCTGTTGGCTTAACCAGGCCTGCTCAATCACCTGAGCAGCCCAGGATGGAATATGCGGGGATAAGCGATAATGAACCCATTTCCCCTGCTTGCGATCCAGCAATAGACCGCTTTCCCGGAGCATTGCCAGATGGCGGGAGATCTTGGGCTGCGACTGATCCAGCGCTGTACAGAGATCGCACACGCACAGCTCTCCCATCTCTCTGAGCAGCAGTACGATCCCTAGACGGGTTTCATCGGAGAGATTTTTGAAGAGTTGTAAGGTGGCTAATTGCATCGCTTCTCCTTTTCATTTAGTAAAATCATACGCTCTGGGATTATAAAATCAACAATACATATGGAAAAAAGGATGTATTAATGCTCTGTGCCGTCATGACTAGCGTAGAGACAATAGCGACAATGGTCTTTTATACCTCCATAAGTTCCTCTATGTTCTCTTGGACCTAGCCCAAAAGATATCAAAACTGAAATTTCTGAATGTCCGCTTCGCGCTCAAACCGGGCATTCGTCGATATTATGTCCAGTGTGATTGGTGACGAATTTGACCAATCCGACCGCAACTACATTGTCTAAAACTTTACCAATTTTGGTTATATCTGTTGATTAGACGCACCGGCACTTTAACAACTAATTTTGCTTATTTATTTCAACTAAATCAGAAAGTTGCTTTCTAAGCTCCTGGACTGACGACACAAGATCAGCAATGATGGCTACATAGTCTACGTTCATCACCTGGAACTTTTCCCCATCGATCTCCTGCTCGCATCCCATGAAGGTGTAAGTAGTGTCCACAGTATCAGCCTGCTGCGCGATAAATCCACGACGTCGGCGGTCTTCTCCTTTCATCTGATACTCACATACCCCTAACCTCTCAACACGCTGCAGTGCATTCCGAGGCGCTTCCGTGAATCCCTCTTTCAGACGCACGTCTGATCCGGTGGTCATTACGTCACCTTTTCCGGTGGAGATTGTGCCGCCAGCGCGAAATATCCATGCGTCCGTACGCCCGAAGCCATCCGCGTAGAGCACCAACCTGTGCTCAGTGCCTACCAGCTCCTCCATGTACATCTGCACGTAAGCGCCGTCCACATCGCCGTAAGCCCCGCGCCCCTGCATCATGGATCTGACAGGGTTGGAGGTCAGCTGCGTTCCAATAGATGGATTGGCTGGCATGGTGGATGATGCCGTGATACGCCCGTCAGTGACCCAAAAACTTGCCACCTGACAATTAATACGGTTCGCCCTGTCCTGAATGATACGGGCGGTAAAGTCGGCGCTGCTGCTGTTGTAGTGAAAGTCAATGTAAGGCGTGCCCATTGACAGCTCTAACGCCTGAGAATACAGCTTGCCCTTTGCCGTGTTATCGAAACTACCACCAACAGCCAAATCTCCAGGCAGCGTCGTCTGGTTATCGGTCCCAATAACGAGGATGTCATCAAAGGTATCTGACGGTGACACAGTGTTCGCTCTTGAACGCTGAACCCTGAACGGTGTTCCCGAGCCAACGGCAATTGTCCCGCCTTGCCCCTGTTTTTTGAGCAGAGCCAGATCTGAGTTCTTACCGAGAATAAAACCGGCATTATCGCTGGTTATAACCTGCGAGCCGTCGAGTTTGTTTCCTCCGGTGAGTTTTGCCAGCGCGTTAAGATCCGATGCCTTCGCCATCCCGGCTATCGCTGGTACGGTCACCTGCTTTCCGGTGATCGGGTCAGTCAGGGTGATATTGCCGCTGCCGGTCAGGGCCATCGACCAGCCCTCCACCACACTACGCCAGAATGCAAATGCGCTGGCCAGCTGGTTAGCAAACGACGAGGTGCTGGCGGTTTCAGCGGTAATAATGCCGTAACTGGCACCGGAAAATGCGGTGGTGATATTCCGGGTCAGCGTCAGCTGCGTGTCACTGTCCACGGATTTGATCGCATACAGGTCAGCACTACCGCTGCGGTAGACCACCAGAATCGACCCCGGCTGTATCCCCAGCGCCACCTGTGACCACTTTGTTGTCGCTCCTGTCACTCGCGCCTGAGATGCTGCGCCCGTGACGGTGCCGACTTCATACATCGCCATAATAAAGTTCCTCCTGGATGATTATCCCTGGAAAAGAAAAGGCCCCTTACGGGGCCTCTGTTAGCTAAATGAACTGCTGTCCGTCCGAAATGCGGTTGCGGTGATGTTCTCGACTGTGCAGGTGTAATCAATCGCGGCAGTACGACCTGTCGCTTTGATAAAGAAGCCGACATTGTTGTAGTCAGCATCCAGGCGCGCGGCAAACCGCAATTCAAAGGCCGTGGTGCCGGCTGTGATATTACCGGCATCGACGAAGATACGGCGGGTTACCTCCTGCCCACCAATGTTGAACGTAATATCAGAGGTATACCCCAGGCCACTGCCCGTCCCATAGGTCTGGCACACAAGGGTGCAGGCCAGAACCACTGTCATGCTATACCCCCTGTTCTGATACGCACCGTTCCGCTGTACCGTCTGGTTGCGGCGGAAGGTCAGGCTGTCGTAACTTTTGGCCACCGCAATGTCACCGATGAACGCATCCGCCTGGACAGTGCCACGGAACACGCCGCTAGTCGCTTCGACCCTGCCACGGACGAGCACGTTATTGAACTGCGAAGAGCCATCCTTGGCGATACGCCAGCCGCGTGACCCGTCAACAAAGTCATTCGAGCGGATCTCGTTGCCGATCTTCGCGTTTGTGATGGAACCATCAGCAATTTTGGCTGTGGTCAGGGAACTGTTTTTGATACGTGCCGTATCGATATACAGCTCATTGCCCTCGGCAATCATCACCGGCACTGCCGTCGCATTGTTACGGTTAAACAGCGAGAACCGGTCGGCGTAGAGGATCATGTCGCTCGTTTCACCATTGCTACCCAGCGTAATCCCCGCGCCAACATTCTTCCCGTTAACCGTCTCAACCTTCATCGACCACAGCGAACTCACCGTACCATTCACATCCGCCACGGTTTTAGCGGTGTTCTGAACGGAAGCGCTGAGATCCCCGACACTGGATGTCAGGGTCGTCTGCTGCATTGCCAGCGCCTCCAGTGCCGTTGCATGCGTCTGCTGGGTACTGGTGATACTGGCCACCGATTTAATCGTGTTGTCCAGCGTCGTCTGGTTTTTGATGTTGGCGGCCGCCTGCGCGTCAATCTGCGACTGAAGCGAGGTATTCAGGCTGGCCTGTGTGCTCTGGCTGTCGCTCAGCGTCTTCGCCATGTTATCGACGCGGGAGTTGGCGTTATCCACTTTCGAGGCCAGTGCTGTCTGCTGCTGCGCCTGGGCAGTGATTTTCCCTTCGGCATCCGTTACGCGCGCCGTCAGGCCGCTCACGGCACTCGCCGTCGCGTCTGAGGCATCCTGTGCCGCTTTCGCATCGGTAACATCCGTGATGACCAGATCGTCGATATACAGTGAATAGCCAGGGGTACCGTTGCCGGTGGCGCCACGGGTGGAGATCCAGACCACCGCGCGTGTTCTGCCTGCCCCGTTGTTACTGGCGATCCCCGTGAATTTCACCCACTTATCGCGCGCGCCCAGAGAGGCTTCGCTGACAGTGACCGCCACCTGCCAGGCATTTTGCCCGGCAGCATTCTGTGACTGGATACCGACCAGCGTTGTCCACCCGGAGGAGGGCGCCTGATCCGCCGGCATCATGGCCCAGAACTCAAACCGGAACTTCGCGTCCTCACGGACTGACTGCCAGGTGCCAAGCTGTTTATCGCTGTTGCCGCCGTTGTTCTCATCCCGTCTCAACTTCAGGCTCTTATCGCCGGTGAATTTCTGAGACGCCACCACAACGGCGGTGCCGTTCCCGCCCAGCACCTGGCCATCGCTGTAGCTTTCAAACGTACCGTCAACCCACGGATTAGCTCCCTGAGTGCGGATGGTATTGATGGTGCTGGTCAGCGACGTGATGCTCTGCGACTGGCTGGTGATGGTGTTTTCCACCTGGCTTACGCGACCGGTCAGTGAACTCACCGCGGACGTGTCAGCCTTTTTACCCAGCTCAGTATTCATCGTGGTCAGGCTGTTCTGCAGACTGGTGAGCTGCTGCGACTGCGAATCCAGTTTACCCTCGGCAGACGTCATCCGGGTGGTCAACCCGGTGACAGCGCTTTGCTCTGCTTTCTGACTGACCGCCGCATTCGTGACGGCCAGATCGCCGCTGAGTTTCGTCAGTTGCTGCGCCTGGGTGGTGATAGCCCCTTCAGCAGCGGTGACGCGGGTATTCATCTGAGAGATGGCCCCGGCATTAGCCGCGATATCCTTTTCATCCGTAACATCGAGGACATGGAAATCATCGAAATACATTGCCCCCGCGCTGAGGAAGGTCGTCAGCTGGAAACTGGCCGTCGTGGTCTTCGTGGCTTTCCAGTCAAACGTTACCAGTTGCCAGCCAGAACTAAACGGTCCGTAGTTTGAGCCGACCAGCAGGCCAGTGCTGTCAGCCACACGAAACTTCGTGTTACCCGCATCTTTAATCGTAGTTCCCGGGTCCTGCTTCGCCCATACCCCCATGCGGTAGGTGCGACCCTGCGTGATACTGATTTCCTGTCCGACCAGGTTCGACTGGCCGGCGGACATTTTCAGCGCCTTGTTACCCGAGTGCGGAACCTGTAAATCGGCCACCGTCGCGGTACTGCTCCAGCCGGTAAAGCCCGCCGCGCCGCGCTCAAAACTGCCGTTGACAATGAGGTTGCCCGGCATTTTCCCGCTGGCGTCAATATCCGCTGCCGTCTGGCTCAGGCTGTTACTCAGTTGCGTCAGAGAATCTCCCTGCGCACTGAGTGTTTTGCCCTGCTCCGTGACCTGGTTCTGCAGGGTGTTCATCGCGCTTGCGTCCGCTTTTTTGTTCACGTTCGCATTCGTCGTGGCCAGATCGCTGCTGAGTTTTGTCAGCGCGCTGTTGGCCGCCGCGATGTCATTCCCCTGCTGCGTCACCGTGCCCTGCAGCTGCGTCACCGCTGTCGTGTCAGCCTTTTTACTCACCGTATCGTTTGTCGACCGGAGGCTGTTCTCCAGCGAGGTGGTCCGCGTGCCGATGCTGCTGAGCGTATCGCCCTGCTGGCTAACCGTGGTGGTCAGTGAATCCACCGCTTTTGCGGTCGCATCTGCGGTTTTCTGCGCACTGTTCGCCGCCGTCACGTTACGCATATGCCAGTCGGCAGCGTACCAGACGGTGCCGAACGGGCTGCTCTGATTAACCTGCAGGAACGGCCGCAGCAAGCTGGTATCGGATGGCACCGTAAAGCGCCAAGTGGCACGCTTCCACGCAGTGGTGGTCTTAGTATTGCCCCCGGAAGTTCTCGCCTTGATGCCATCGGTGGCGGTGGTGGCACGACCAATATAAAAATTAAAGTCGGCGCTGCCGGCACCACACGCTACCAGAGCAGACATTTCAAAAACGTCGCCCGGTGTCACGGCGATATTGTTGATTTTTGGCACATGGTCTCGCCCGGCCAACCGAATAGCATACGTGAACGGGCAATCAGCCGGCACACCTGCAGCAGTGGTCTCCACCACGTCATACCCCATACGGTCATAGGCTGGATCAAGTGACGGGTTCGGAATGTAATCATCCCCAGCTGCCTTCCCGGCGGTCACTGCCGCTGTCAGGCTGACTATATTGCTGTTGGCTGCCGTGAGGCCTGCCTCGGTTTTTTCCACCCGGCCAGTCAGCGCGTTAAGAGCCGTCTGATCCGCTTTGGTGTTGACCTTATCGGTAGTGCTGCTCAAATCGCCCTGCAGCTTCGTGATAGCCTGCCCCTGGGAGGTGATCTTCCCTTCTGCACTGGTGACCCGGTTGGTGAGGTCACTTACCGACTGCGCGCTGGCCTTTTGTGATACGCCATTCGAGGAAAACAGCGTTACGTTACGGATCAACAAGCGAGCTGTTGATGGTGTCAGTGTCCCAGCGGCCAGTCTCAGATACACGTAATTACCGATAAAAGTAGCCGGAATGTTCAGGGTAAAAGTTTTGGTCTGCCAGTCGGTGGTTACACCGCTCAACCATTTCGTGGTAGAGCTAAGCCAGTTCACCGGATCCGACAAATCTGCAATAACACCAACCGTATCGGTAGATACGTTTGTCATCGTAACCGAGCTTCGCACCTCAAGACTAAGCGTCAAGACGGTCCCTGCCTCTACGGGTACTTTCGTGATGTTTGCCGTCCGGATGGAGGCTGTAGTTGTTTGCAAAGCTTTTTCAGCATCGTTGTACGTAAATCCAGAGCCAGTCCCCGAATCTACCCACAGCGATAAATCTGATTCCATTCCACCATTGCCGATGAGACTGCCGGAAGACAGCGATCCTTTCAGCATGGTCAAAAGGTTACCTTGTGATGTCAGCATTCCTTCACTAGCGCTGACACGGTCACTAAGCATACTTACGGCCGCACTGTCGGCTTTCTTAGCCACATTCCCGTTGGTGATGCTCAGGCTGTTCTGAAGATTCGTCAGCGCGTTGCTTTGCGCGGTCAGGTCTTTTCCTTGCTGCTCAACGGTGTTCTGCAGGCTCTGCAGCGCCGTTGCATCAGCCTTCTTCGCCATATTGCTGTTAGTCGTATTCAGGCTGTTCTGCAGGCTGGTCAGGCTGTCTCCCTGCGATTTCAGGCTGCCTTCGGTAGCCGTCACGCGGGTCGTCAGATTCGTCAGCGCGCTGGCATCGGCCTTGCCACTAATATCCTTACCAAGTTGCGTCACATCCGACTGCAGTTTCGTGATCGCGCTGCCCTGAGACGTAATATTCTTCCCGTTCTGCGTGACTGACGCGGACAAACTGGAAAGCGCCTGCGCATTCGCATCGGCGGCATCGAGCGCCGCTTTCGCATCGGTCACCTCAGTGATGATCAGATCATCAATCAGGAAGGCGTCACCCAGGCGAACTTTTGGTGTATTCGGGATGGAGATCCTCACCATTGCCTGTTTCAGCGCGGTTCGGTTGTTGGTCAGATAGCCACTGACTTTTGTCCAGTTGTCCACCGACAACTCGGAGACTTTCACGTTCAGGCCAGGCCACGACCAGCCATTGGCAGAATCCTGGAAGGAAAATCCGAGCACCATATAAACGGTCGGATCGGCGGTCGAGCCAGCCGGCAACTTAACCCACGCCTCCACGTAATAGACCGCGTTATCGCGAACCTGCATGCCCGAAAAAATATGGGTATCGTTATTATCCGTCGCGTTCGGGTTGTACTCCGTACTGCGCGTAACACGCAGGCTTTTGGTCCCGCTGTGCGCAGCTTCACTGGTGATAACGGCGCGGGTATTACTGAGAACATCGCCGACGGCATAGGATTCAAAACTGCCGTCCGGCAGTACGTTGGCTCCCCGTGTCGCCTGCTGCTTCAGCGATGTATTCAGGCTGGTCAGGCTGTCGGCCTGGCTACGGATATCCTTTTCAGTCTGGGTAACCCGGTTGGTCAGTGAACTGACCGCCGACGCATCAGCCTTCTTCGCCACATCGCCTTTGACCCCTTCCAGCGCGTTATTCAGCGCCGTGATGGATTGCCCCTGTGATGTCAGGGTGTTCCCCTGGTTCGTCACCGTCCCGGTCAGAGACGAAACAGCATCGCTGGTCGCCTTGATGTTGGTTTCATCGGTGATATCAAACACCCGGACGGAATCGAGCCAGATTTCACCGTTTGTCGGATGAGAATAAAGTTTGAAGTTCTGCCCGTCCGCGCCGGCAGCCGTCAATCCGGTTTCCCAGGTGATGGTTTGCCAGTCAGTGGTCAGCGTGACCGTTTTATCCTCATACGTACTGTCCGTCTGGCCGATTTTGTTCTGGCGACGGATCAGCAGACTCATCGCGCCGGAAACACCTTTGGCCTTCACCACCACCCGATACTTGCGCTGGCCATTCAGCGGCACCGGCTTGTTGTTGTTGGAGAAAATGCCTGGGCTGGTAGTGGTCGTCCGGTTCAGCCGGACCCCCGCTTTCCCGTCCCCGAAATCGCCAAAGGTCACACCGGCTGGATACTGAATATCCCAGGCAGTGCTGCCCTGCAGAAAATCAAAGTTCGGGATCAGGTTGTCGCCGGCGTTGCGGGTGGCCGTCAGCACATTCGCCAGATTTGTCAGCTGCTGGCTCTGTGTGGTCAGTTTCCCTTCCGCCTCTGTCACCCGGTTATCGACCGAAGTCAGTGCCGTGGCATCGGCCTTCTTCGACACATTGCTGTTGGTCGTGTTCAGGCTGTTCTGCAGGTTCGTCAGCTGCTGGCTTTGTGAGGTGATGGCCCCTTCCGCTGTGCTGACCCGGCTCGTCAGTCCGGTAACGGCGCCGGCGGTGGCATCGATGTCCACCCGGTCGGTAACGTCAGTGACGTAAAAATCATCGAAGTAGCGGCTGCCGCTAATCAGATAGTTACTCAGCGTCACCGGCAGGCTGGCTGTCTCCGTCGCTTTCCAGCGACCGGAAATCAGGGTCCAGTTTGTTCCCACCGTACCGCTGTTGTATGGACGCTCAAAAACCGGCTGGCCGGCAGAGTTGCCGATCCGCAGCTTGTTGTTCCCCGCGCCATTATCCGTCGTCGCTCCGGGTTCCTTGACCCACACCCCGATTTCATAGGTTCGCCCCTGAACAAACGGGATGTATTGCCCCGGAGACACGCTCCCCGGATCAACCTTCAGCGCCCGCGTCCCGCTGTGAGGAGCGGAAACCTCCACCACACTGGTCGCGGTTGACCGCCCGGTATAACCATCCAGCCCGCGTTCAAATGAGGGATTCACGACCAGGTTACCCGGTATCTGACCGCTGGCATCGATATCTGCCGCAACCTGCGAGAGACTGTTCGACAGATTCGTCAGCGAATTGCTCTGGCTCTCCAGCGTTTTACCCTGCTGCGTCACTTTCGTGTCGAGCGTGGCCAGCGCTGTCGCATCGGCTTTCTGCGCCAGCGCTTTATCGGTATTCGCCAGATTTCCGGTCAGTTTTGTGATGGCGCTGTTCGCAGCAGTCAGATCGTTGCCCAGCTGTGTGACGGTATTGGTCAAATCCTGCACCGCTGTCGCATCAGCCTTTTTGGCCACTGCGGCATTGGTGGTGGCCAGCCCGTTTTCCAGCTGGGTTGTCCGGTTGCCGGTCGAGGTCAGCAGATTACCCTGTTGCGTCACGGTGGTGGTCAGGGAGTCAACCGCCGCCGCCGTGGCATCCGCAGTATCCTGAACCTTTTGCGCCGCTGTCACATTTCGCATATGCCAGTCCGTAACGAACCATACGGTGCCATACGGGCTGTTCTGCGAGATCTGCAGGAACGGGCGGATATAACCCCTGTCTACCATCGCCTGCGTGACCTTGAAGCGCCAGGTGGTTCTCTGCCAGGTCGCGGAGGGTGATTTTCCGCCCCCCGCCATGAGTGGCGCACCGGTGCTCGTATCTGGCCGAACGGCGGTGCCAACATACAGATTAAAATTCGCCGTACCGGCGCCGCAGGCAACCAGTGCGCTGATCTCAATCACATCGTTAAGCGTGGCCGGGAACGCGGCAAAGTTAGGATGGTGATCCCGGCTGGCAATTCGGGCCGCATAACCATACGGGCAGCCAGGAGGGACCTCCTCAGCCGTCGTGGATACGACGCTAAACCCCATCTGGTCATAAGCCGGGTCAAACGTCGGGTTGGGAATTAAATCTCCGCCTGATGCGTTTCCGGCCCGTACAGCGGATTTCAGCGAGGTAATGTTGGCGTTAGCAGCCGTCAGCCCGGATTCCGTCTTCTCCACTCGTCCGGTTAGCGAGTTCATCGCCGTCTGATCCGCTTTGCTGGCCACGTTCGCGTCTGTCTGCGTCAGCGCATTCCGGAGTTGGGTGATGCTCTGCGAATTGCTGACCACCTCGTTGCCAATCTGGCTGGCATTCGAGCTGAGCACGCCGGCTGCGTTTGCCAGCGCGGAAACCCCGAGACCGGAGTACATCTCAGCAACCTTGTCTGACAGCTTCAGGCCCAGGTTGATATACGCCTGGCCGGTCCACTGATTCACCAGAAACTCAACGGTGTTCCAGCCGGCTTTCAGTTCAAAACTGACGTTATTCCAGCTGGCGTTACCCCAGGCGACCTGAACCCCATTCACAAATATGGCGCCGGTATCATCAAAAACCCTGGCGCCGGGCGCCAGTGTGATGGTGGTATCTGCGGCCACTTTCACCTGGCAGGAATACAGCGCGATCAGATAGCTGCCGGCGGACGTAAAGTCCAGTTTGGCCGCGTCGGCCACCTCATCCACTACCGTTGGTGCCACAGCGCGAACATCGCTGAATGACGGGACTGTCCCGGCGTTAGCCAGCTGCACCGGATAGATCCGACGGGACCAGCGATTCGGCTGGCCATTGACCAGTTGATTCGACAGGCTGGTGATGCTGTCAGTATTGCTGCGAATATCCCGCCCGTTTTGCTCTACCTGCTGCGTTAAGGCAGTGACCGCAGCCGCTTCAGCTTTCTTCGCCAGCGCGGAATTTGTCGTGCCCAAATCGCTCGTCAGTTTCGTGATGGACTGACCCTGGCTGGTTATCCTGTCGCCCTGCTGGGTAACAACAGACTGCAGCCCGCTCAGTGCCTCATTCGTACCAGCCAGGCCCGTTTCCGTCTGGCCAACCCGGTTAGTGAGCGATGTTAACGCGGCGCCTTGCGATGTCAGCGTGGCGCCCTGTTGCTCAACTTTCTGCGTCAGGGACGTCAGCGCGGCCGCATCGGCTTTTTTCCCGAGGCTGGTTTCCAGGCCACCGATACGGCTCGCCTGCGCGCTCTGCTCTGTCGTCAGAGAACTCAGTTCACCAGAAACAGCAGCTTTGTTGTCGTTAAACTGCGTCTGCAGGGACTCTCTGGCCTTAACTTCCGCCGAGATGGCGGTAACGCGCGCGGTTTTTTCCTGGTACAGCAGCCCGGAGGTGACTTTCTCCAGATCGTTCCCATCATAGGAGCCACGCATCTGCGCCGCCAGCGTGCTGCGTGCCTGCGCTTCGGCGGTCAGCGCGTTACTCAGCGTACTGCGCACATCCTGCAGAGCCGCCGTACTGGCGCCGGGTGCTGGCCGGCCAACGGCAATCCAGTCGAATTCGATAAAGTTGCTGGCATCCTGCTGGTTCGTCAGGTCCAGGCGAATACGATCAATGTTCCCTGTCCACGGAATATCACGCACCGTCAGGGTTGCCACGCCATCGGCATATTCCGGCTCAGCAACAATGTATCGCTTCGTGTTATTGAAGTTTTCGCCGGCAGACACCCAGCGGATCTCACCCGCCCAGACTGGTTTGCCGGTTTTACGAAAGCGCAGCATGATGAAGCGGTACGCCGCACCATCGACAGCCAGTCCGCCAGGAGAGGTAATGTACGGATCGGTGGCACTGTCCGCCGGGCGTAACCAGCCATCCTGGGACACACCCGGTACGCCGGCGCTGCCGGTCCAGCCCTCGGTCGTCTGATTGTTGAAATGCCAGATAACCTGCGAATCGAACTGGATATTAGCGCCGGCAGCGAGGCTGGACATTTCCCGCGCCAGATTTTCATCGGCAGTCTTCATCACCTGAGTCAGGCTCTCGATACTCGCCTCAATCCCCTGCGTTGCCGCCAGCAGTTCATCAGCGGCCTGTGCCGCCTTCGCGTTAACATCGGCAATACGATCCGCGGTCTCCTGCTTCACTGCATTGGTTAGCGTGGTGTTAACCTGAGACAGCGACTGCTTCAGGCCATTTTCGGCAGTCTTTATCTGCGCATTCAATGCGGCATCGCCATCGGCCAGCGTTTTGCTGACCCTGGAAATCTCCAGGTCGATGGTGGCGTTGATTTCCGCAGCCGTATCGGTGACTGACTGTCTTACCTGGGTGATGCTGTCGGTCAGCGACTTGTTCACAGTTGCGATCTGCTTGTTCGCATCTGCGACGGCGGATTTTGCCTCCTGAACGCCTTTGTTTGCCTGAGCCAGACCAGAATCGAGAGCCTCATTAACCGAGGTGATCTCATCCGTGATGGTTTTATTCACGGCGGAGATCTTCCCGTCAACATCAGCCGTGATGCTTTTCGCCGATGCATCAATATCCTGGCTGACCTGTTTCGCCTGGTCTTCGGCTTCCTTACGCAGAGCTTCAGCGGTCTGCTCCAGTTCCTGCTGCGTATTGCGGATACCTTCCTGCGTTTCGCTAATGGTGCGCTGCGTTTCCTCCCAGGCAGCCGTATCCTTGATCGCGTCGGTCAGGTTTTCGTAGTAGTCATCAAAGTTATCGCTGGCCATCCCCTGGACCCAGCCGGTCCACGGGCTTTCATTGCCAAGACGATCCACAAGGCGCGCCCGGTACCAGAATTCGGCGCCCATACTGAGGCCCATCTGCTGATAGCTTTTCCCCGGATAGGCCACATCTGATAACGGCATTGGCGCACCGCCGTCCTGGTTTTTGCTGTACTGCAGTTCGGTGCGCAGCGTATCCCCGGAGCCGGTCGGGAACTCCCAGCTAACCTGGACCCCATGAACCAGCGAACGGGTTGCCAGCGCCAGCGGTGCCAGCGGCTCGCCGACCTTGCCGGTCAGGGTTTTCTCTTCGGAATACGCCCACCCGCTCGAGATTTCCGCCGCATTTATCGCGCGGACACGAACCAGATAACGACCGGCATAAATGCCGCTGACCTCAAACGAGGTGGTCGGGCTGCGCGGTACATTAATCCAGTTCCCGTCGTTACGGCGCCACTGCGCCTCGTAGGCAATAGCACCGCTGACCGCTGACCAGTTAACCTGCATCGTTTCGACGCTGATCCCCTGATTCACGACCGAGCGGGATGTGATGACAATATCGTCAGGAGGTGACTGGTTGCCCGCCGGCAATACGCTAACCGGGCGCTGGTCGATAATAGCGCCGGTATCGATGCGGGCGAATTTATCTGGGTCATGTGCCACGCCGGTGATCGTGAGGGTGGCATCGCTGTTCTCTTTTACCCCTGTAACCCGGTACTGCTGCAGGAAGAGGTCATCAGATTCAATGGCCCAGACGCATTCCCGTTCTGGCGTCTCACTGTACGCCGTTGTGACCGTAATCTGCCGGCGTCCGTTAACAGCCTGAATAGTCCGGCTCTGTGAAATACCGGATGGCAGGTTTAGCTGGAGGCGGTCGCCAGGTTTGGCATCCACATCACGATCCAGCGTAATCACCCGGCCATTCACCGCACTGATTCGCCCGCCGTTAACCCGTCCGGCCAGCAACTCATCCGCCAGGGCAATGATATAACCGGGTTGAGGAATGCGACCGTCCAGCCCCACATCAATTTCGACCATGCGGTCCTTATTGTTGGTCAGTATGCCCCACAGACCCTTACGGTGGGCTTCGCTCTGGCGCGTACAGCCAATCGCGGTCAGTTCAAGCTGGTTAAAACTGTAGCGGGAAACCAGTTCCGGGATAAACGCCGGCTCCATCGCATCAGCATAAGCATTATCCGGATCAGACCAGGAAACCAGGGCGTTGGTGTACCGAACCTGGCTGCTGCTGCTCGAATAACGGGGTTTGCCGACAATATTGGCGCGCGTATAGGTAAAATCGACATCACGCGGCATATCAGCCTGCACAACAATCTGCTCACCGTTCCAGCAGGTCATGCCCCGGAAAATGGCGGCAAAGTCTCGCAGCACGGTGTAAGCATCGTTGCGTTCCTGGACGTAGACGTTACAGGTATAGCGCGGCTCCATGCCGTCACCACCGCGCCCGTCAGGAACCAGCTGATCGCAGTACTGTGCAATCTGGTACAGCGTCCATTTCGAAATATTGGCGCTGCTCAGACGATTACCGAGACCAAAACGGTCAGCTATAACAATGTCGTAATAGATCCAGGCCGGGTTATCCGTCCAGGCCCATTTAAACCCGCCGGTCCAGACGCCGGTATATTCGCGGGTTTCCGGATTGTAGTTATCCGGCACACGAATCACGCGCCCACGCGGCTCACAGGAAATTTGCGGAATGGAGCCATTAAACTGGCTGGAGTCGAACTCGATATAAAGCAGCGCGGTGTTGGGATAACGCAGCTTCGCGTCAATCACTTCGGTATAGCTCTGCAGCGTCATCACGTCGCCAACTTTGACACTGTTTGCATCCGGAGAGATTTTACGCAGGCGTAGCGTCCAGGTACTGCCGGCCTGGGGAAGATCAATACGATGGCTCCGCTCATAACCGGAGGTGGTTTTACCTGTGACAGCGGTTTCCAGCACCGTCTGCCAGGCGCCGCCGTCGGTCTGCAGGTCAATCGCATACTTGACGGTATTGCCCACCACGTCGACGTCATCTTCCTGTTTCATCAGGGACGGCCATTTCAGGCGGACACGAACGGCAGAAAGCTGGGTATTAGTAAAGGTATGGGTCCAGGCTGTCTTGCTGGAAACTTCCGTTCCTACACTGATTTCATTTTCAGTGCCGGGAATACCCTGAATATAAGTCTGTGCCTGCGTGCCGGGGCGAAATTCCCAGGACACACCACTGAAGTTTTGCGAACCATCAGCATTTTCAAGCGGGGTGCCATCAAGATAAATATCTTTCCCGGTTAAACCACCTGCAAATTCACCCTCACCTAATGCGAGCAGAATTTTGGCTTTTGCAACGGACTGTAAATCATCCGGCTGTTCCGTCGGTGTACGCTGCTTTGAGCCGCCACCCTTGCGCCCTTTAATTATGTTATTTGCCATATTACGCCCATAAAAAAAGCCACCGCAAGGTGGCCTGAATTGGATGGTTTACTGAATAAAACTTATTGCTGGTCTTCTACGTAAATACCGGCAGATATAATGGCGCCGCCAATTCGGCGTCTGCCATAAAGCAAAGGGACTGGGTATCCCTGAGAGGCAGTGTTCGTCACTCCCCCAAAGGCGTAGGACGCTTTATTGTCAGCGGATTCTTTTCGTGCCAGGCCAGCTGGCTGTGGGGAAAGCATCTGAACGACGCCACCGAGCATCATAGCACCGCCCATCATTGCCATCTTAGAACCAACAGCCCAACCTACACCGGTCCACCCAGAAACATATCCAACGATAACCCCAACTGCAACCAACGCCGCGCCCATAATTGTTTGTAAAACACCTGCTTTTTTACTACCAATGACAACCGGAATTATGCGTAAAACCTCTCCTGTAAGAGGAAATGATAAATCACGTTCACCAATATTTTTTTTGCCCTTAAATACTGCAAACGTTATCCCTTTTTCCTTGCTTTTATTAAGAAATTTTTCAAAACCCTCTAAGGTACAACATAAGGCTCTAACAGCTTCAGATGAGTTTGAAACAAGTCTTTGATGATACTTCCCAAAAGTTTTACCCAAAATTCCGCCTAATTCTATTTTTGTCATTACCTCTTTCATGCTCACCCCAATAAAAAACCCACCGAGGTGGGTTTGTTTCGTTATTTAAATTCACATGCAACTTTTCGCAGCTTTTCCCCAAGGGTCATTCCAACCTTTAGATATAGCATAAACATGAACGTTGCTTCCACCTTCTTTGGAAGGTTCTATTTTTGCTATGGATACAGTTCCTAATAAATCATCCGACGCGACAATTTTATACCCTGTCTCAGTAGGGATAACTGAGCTTGATGGCCTTAATTCAACCCATTTAGGAGCAAGGCACTTACTTATTTTATCTATGCTTTTTTGTGAATTTCCGGAATATATTGGCTCTTGCGATTCCAAAGAACTTGCCATACAACCACTAAGCATAAACATTGAAAATAGCAGGGCTGTTTTTTTCATCTCCATATCCTTTTTAGATGCCATTTCCTTAAAGGTTAACATAGAGACTTATACCGAACGACCTTCATTGTCCTTTCCATCCAGTACCCACCATACGGCACGCGCTTGCTGAGATGGCCATAGAGGTGATGCAGCAGCAGGTTCCCTTCCAGCAGAATCCCGGCGTGGTTCCACTTATCCGCCTGCACCTGCATGATCACCATATCACCCGGTTGTGGTGGGCCATCAAACTCACGGAACCCGCATTCATACCAGCAGTCCTGATAAAAATTGTCCGGATACTCCTTTTCCCACCACGGATAATCGACGCGGTAATCGTGCAGCTCGATGCCGTGGGTTTGCCGAAAATAGCTCATCACCAGGCCCCAGCAATCGTAGTGGCCCAGCACGAAGGGCCGCTCGAGGAGCGGCAACTCACCGCGCGGGTGGATGGTACGGAGATCGCCTTCTGGCCAGCTGATAATATGCCAGGGGAGAAGGGTCGCGTCGCATTGCGCTTTATCCAGTTCGCTCGGCTGGGTGGTGGCATCAGGATGGCTGTGAACAATACCGGTGATCGTTCCCCATTCCTCAACCTCCGCATAATCCTCCGGCGCCAGCACAAAATTATCTTTCGACTCTGTGGCCAGGTTCCGGCAGGGGAAATAACGCTCCGCTCGGCCCCTCTGGGCGACGAGGCCGCAGGCCTCGCGCGGATATTCTGCGGCCGCATGTTCCTGGATGGCCTTAATCGTTTTCTGACGCATATCAGCTCCTGATTAATGAGGTGCCGGGGAACCCGCCAAACGGCAGTTCACTATTCTCACCATGACGTAATTTGCAGGCCGTGAGCGTTCCGTTGCAGACATCCTGCGACGGGTCATCAACTGGCTGATTGTTCCTGTCAAAATACCGGGTGCCGGCATAGTCGCACCCGTTACCGCTGCGGTACTGATTGCGGATACACCAGGTGCAAATCGCATGCAGCTGGCGAGTCGGGATCATCATCCCCTGCAGGGCAAACGGGCTGGAGAGAGTAAATTCCACCTTCTCATCGTCTTCATAATGCTTTACGTCAATGAAGAAAAGGCGCCGTTTCTCCTGCGTCGGATCAGCTGAGGCATTCCCGTCCGGAAAGTTCTTCGCATCGAGATACTGTTTTTGCGTGTCGTGGATGACAACCCGCGCCAGAGCCAGATCGTCGTAATGAAGACAGAGCGCGGATATCTTCCCGTCGATGTTCCCTACCCGCAGCGTTGGCTGCGCGTCACTGCCCGTGGTGGAGGACTCGATCCCTTCGATTTCACATGGCCAGGCTTTATACTCCCGCCCCTGCCACCAGATGCTTTTCGCCGGCAGCTTATCCAGGTCGCCGCCAGCGGCGAGGATTTCGGCTGCAGTATGGGGAACGTTATAGCCGTGGAAATACAAAACCTCATCCAGGCCAAACGCCTGGCCATCGATCTCCAGGAGACGAACCTCATCGCCTGGCTCTAACTTCTGATAATTCGCGTTAAGGCTCATGGTTTAAATGCCTGAATAAAAGTGGCTGAAAGTGAGTAATTTCCGCCGCCCAGCGGCACCGGTTTATATTGTTCGCAGCGGTAAAGCCCCACCTCTTCCAGAGGCGGGGTCCACTGAAACGCGCGGGTGCCGGCATGACGGTCGAGGAACTGCTTAATCGGACGGATATAGTCCTCCGTACCGACAAAACTCAGCTCCCAATCCTGTGATCGGGTGTTAATACCATCGCCGGATACCTGCGCATACCCGTCACCGAACTGCGCCTTCCGGACACGAAAGTTAACGGTCTGCTGGGGATTAACCCGCGGACTCCAGGTGAATATCTCAATAGCCATTAGCGTTGCCCTTTAACTGCATTCCAGACCATCCCGCCAGGGCGCATATCCTGCGCCATCAGCTCCCTGTATTTTTTCTCCACAAACGAGCCGATCTGCTGGCCAAACTGCTCAAAACCAGACGGCGCCTGCGTTGAGGTGTTTCCGCCTTCAATCGTGATATAGACTTTTGGCCCTTCCGACGCGCCGGCGTTCTGACCACCACCGACAGCGCGTACACCCAGCGAACCATCGCCGGCACGCGTCAGCGGCATGATGGCCTCCGGCCCGGCCTCGCCAAATACGCCGGCCCCTTTTGCGAAAGCGAAGAACTGCGGAGAGTCGTAGACCTGGTTGCTGTATGCGCTCAGCGACGGCGAGTCGTAAACGCCGCCTTTGGCGTTGAACTGGAAGTTACTGGCGGCATTCTGGATCGCCGTCCCCGAGCCTGCGCCCGCAGCGCCCGTGACAACGCTGGTCCCGACGCCCACCACGCCCATAATGGTTTGCATGACGGAACTGGTGACCAGCGCCTGAGCGGCCATATCAACGAGTTTTTTTATGATCGACTGCGTGAGCGAGGAAAACAGGTCAGCCATGTTCTCCTTAAAGCTTCTCGTCCGCGTCAGCATGCTCGTCAGGAAGTTGCCCGAGCGCTCATGGGCCGTTTCAAATAACCCGACGGCCAGGCTCTGGAATTCTCCCTGTGATCGGTATAACTCCAGTGACGTCTGATACTGCGCATCGGCGGATTCTTTCGTCGCCTTCTGCATCAGCATTTCGTACTGTTCTTTGCTGATCGCGCTGCCCTGGTAGTACGCCTGCAGCAATGCCTGCCGCTGCGCAAGCTGATTGCGCAGCGAGACCAGTGGATCAACTTCGCCGGCGATATCCAGTGCCGGCGCAGCGATTTCATCGGCATGCGCCTGCAGCAGCTCTTTCGCAGTATCTCTGGCCAGCGTTATTCGTGCGGCCTGGTACTCTTTTTCATCAAGAAGGCGGGCTTTGAAAAGCTCAGCCAGGTCCCGGCTGGCTTCCTGCTCTTTTCGCAGAGTTTCCTGGGCGGGGGAATACTGCGCGGCCAGATCCAGTCGCTGTTTCTGGTAGTTCTCTGCATTCATTAACAGCACGCGCTGCAGGTCAGCATCACTGGCGACATTTTTCTTCGCCGCTTCCTGCAGCTCCCTATTGCTGTCCTTTTCCTGCAGGTTAATTCTGGCCAGGCTGGATGCATGGGCTTCTTCAATTTGCTGCCGCAGCGTTTTGAACTGGTCGACCTGGGACTTACTGCCTTTCCCCGTGCCGGTACCGCCATCGCCGCCCCAGGGATTTCCATCTCCGGTCTCTTTGGGGGGCGTGCTTAACGCTCCTTTCAGATCGTCCGTAAGGGAGGTTATTTTTCCCGATAAACCCAGCTGAGCCAGTGTTTTTGCATCACTGACACGCTTAATGTTTTCCTCGGTTTTGCGGAGTCCCTCGTTAACGCTATCGAGATCCGCCCGCGCCCGCGTCTGGTCTTTTGTCACCCCTTCCAGCTGGCCGAAGGGGTCAAACCCTTTCAGGCTGTCGATACGACTGTCGGCATCCTGAATCTCTTTTATCAGCTGGTTACGCTGCACGACCTGGTTTTCATACTTATCCTCCAGGTCGAACTGCTTCACATTTAACTGGTTAAGCGAGAGGCGCATCAGCGCTTCACTGGTTTCCACTACGGCATCTTTTAAATCAATGGCCGATTGCCGGGCTTCTTTTGCTTGTTGATGGAAATACAGTAATGCAGAGCCAGCCAGCGTCGCCGCGCCAACCGGACCACCAACAAAAGCCAGGGCGCCTCTTGCCAGGCCCACCGCAACGGAGGCCGCACGGGCTGATATCGACAATTGCCGGTTTGCCGCTGCCAGTTTCAGTTTCGCCTGGCTGGCCAGGTTCGTTTGCTCAGTTTCCTGCCGGATAAGCCGGGTAAACTCATCCTGGTAACTGATATTCATCCCGTACTGTTTAGCCGTCCGCTCCATCTGCCGGTAGTGGCCAAACTCAGCGTCGTTCTGTTTCAGGATGGCCGCTGTCGAATCCAGCGTTTTGCGGGCAATATCCGCATCAGCCTGCGCCCGCGCTTTTGCCGCCGCCTGGCTTTCCCGCCAGGCCGCGATATTCTCCCGCAGCCCTGCAGTCAGTTTCGTGGATAACACGGGGATCAGGCTGTAAAGCGCCACGCTGGAGACGGTGTTGAAATTGTCTGCCAGGCTGTTCAGTGCCTCCGTGGCAACCTGAATCCCGCTGCGGAGTGGCCCGTTACTGCTCTGGCCGATCTTAATGACCATCCCTTCAAACGCACTGCTCAGCCCCAGCAAATCGCCGTTCAGGTTGTTAACCCTGATGGATGCCTGCTCATGCGCCGTTTTGGTACCGGTCAGGGAAGCGGTTAGCTCATCAAGCTTTGAACGGTTCTGGACCAGGATAGACGCCGCATTCAGGTTCTCCACGCCAAACAGTTTTACGGCCTGGGCCGTGGAGAGATTTTTCCCGGAAAGATTGGTCAGCGCCTGGCTGAGACCAACCACGGACGGCTTGAGGCTCTTGTCCGTGCCCTTTTCCAGATTCAGGATGACGTTACGCAGCGCCGTGCCGGCTTCCCCGCCTTTAATTTCACGCTCTGCCAGCACCTGAATCGCGGCATTCAGCTGCTCAAAACCAACGCCGGCCTGTGCGGCTGCGACGCCACCATTTTTAATGGCGGCCGCTGTATCCACAATCTCCGACGACCCGTACTTCGCGCCGGCGGCCAGCACGTTGATATAACGATCCGCCTCCTGCGCGCTCGCCCCGTACTGGTTTAAGGAGAGCGCCAGCGTTCTGGTCGCATCGGGCAGCGTTGTGCCGGCGGCCTGTGCCAGGATAAGCGCGCTGTTCGTAGCCTTCTGCAGTCCATCGGACGTTTTTAAAAGCTCCGGTTTAGCCGACGCCATCAGCTTTAGCGCCTCGGCGGCCTGGCTGGCGCTGTACTCTGTCGTGCGTCCCATTTCCTGCGCAGCCAGATCCAGCGCTTTCATTTCAGCAGCAGTCGCACCGGTGATGGCCTGCAGGTCTGATAATGCCTGTCCATATTGTCTGGACGTGGTGACGATCGTACCGATGGAAAGGCCGGCTCCTGCCAGCCCCGCCAGCCGGCTGGCCATCCCGGATATCGACAGACCGACCTTTTTATAGGCGTCCTCCGTCTTTTTCGCGTCCGCCTGGGCATTACGGTTGAACCGTCGTGACTGGTTCTCCGCATCGCCATACGCTCCCAGCAGCTGGGATTTAAAACTGGCTGCGTTCAGGTGCAGCCCGACCGCTAAAGATGCGACGTCTGCCATTACATTAATGCCCTCATGACTGCCGCGCATTCATCATCGACCCGGGATGGCGCAGGTGTGGTTTCGGTAGGTGGCGCGTTTTCATCGCCAGGACGGCGGAAAGTGCCTTGTTTCAGGAAGTAGGCTCGCCAGTGGTACAGAGTGTTGGCCGGCAATGCGGCAATTTTGGATGGGTCAGGCTCGCCCCAGCGGTCGGCCAGCCAGAAGATCAGCTCCAGCCAGGGCGAGTCACTCAGTTTTTTTCCGCTTCCTCCAGCTTGCCGATTGCGTGTTGCTTCACTTTTTCCACAGCGGCCAGCAGTTCGGGGTTTTCATGGGCCTTCAGCAGCTCGGCTGCCGTGGGTTTAAATTCATCCGGAATGGCCGTTCCATCCGGCTGAACCAGTGCATCGATGACGATCTGAATGACTTGCTCCGATGCCTCGCGCGCTGCGCCAGCTTTTGCGGTTTCAGCCATTTTCTCTTCGTAGCTGATGAGGTAATCCCCGGTCAGGCGGCGGATGAATACGGTGGCGCCAAATAACTCGGTTTTAATGACGGTTGGCTCCGATTTAAGCAACGCGGATTTCAGCGTGGACAGGTAATCTTTATCTTTCACAGGTAGTCCTTAAAAATAAAAAGCCACCCGAAGGTGGCTGTTTACAGGTTAAGTTAATCAGGCGCCGCCGGAGACAGCGACGGTTCCCCAGGTGATCTTGTTCTGTTTACCCTGAACAGTGATCTGGATGACCTCATTCGCCGGAGCGGCGATTTCATTCATCTGCCACCCGGACAGCGCCAGGAGCATCGTCGCTGTTCGCTTGTTGGGTAATTCGACGTATAACTGGATGGTCTTGCGGGCCTCTGCTGCGTTCAGCAGCGCGGCAAAATCGGTATTGCCCGGATCATCAATGAAGCCCAGCGACTTTTCAGGCCCGTCAGGCAGATCGCTGATGGACTGTTTCTGCTTATCCAGTAACGTGGTGCAGTCGACAAAGCCCCCCGTCTGCCCCATTGCACCCAGCGCTTTACAGTTAATCAGCGGTTTCAGCGCTGACGTGGCAGCGCCAGGCTCCCCGTATTTCACAATGGTGCCCGCCGGCAACATCGCATATTCAGGCGAAGTTTTATCAGCCATGTTTCTCTCTCTTTTTATACGGCAGCGGATGCTACCTGTTTTCAATGCCGTTTCGGATTTCCACGGTTAACACGCGCAAAACGGTCTGGAGGTTGTAATCCAGGGCGGGTCGGATAAAGGGGTCTGCAACCTGTTTAACCGTGCCAAACTCCTGCGCCAGCGCCTTCATATGGTGCTGCTTGCTGGGGCCAACACGGAGCGTTACAACCGCGTTCCCTTTACCCTTGCGGGTGGAAGAGCGGATTTTGATTGAGTCCCGCATGTGCGGCCCGGCAGACGTTTCGTCAAAGCCGGCATGCTGCTTCATATCTTCCTCGACGACCTTTAGCGCTTCGCGCCCGGCATCCAGCAATACCTTCGTCGCCACTTTTTCGCCCAGGGCCATTAACTGCCGCTCCAGCTCATCCAGCCCTTTAACTTCCATTCGGATCACGAGGAGTCCTCCACGTAGTGAATGATGAAATCGCGGGTCAGGCGATACTGAATGCGACGATTCGTCAGCTGGTTTTTATCCTGATGAATACCGCCTCGCTCCACATACTGAACCGGGATACCCTCCAGCTGGCCATGAACGACGGACTTCAGTTCCGTCCAGATTTTTTTATCCAGCTGCAGCAGTGAGGTGTAATCATCGAGACGGTACAGATTCACCTGGATACGGGCAGATACGATCCCCGTTCGCAACATTCCCGAGACCATTTCCGGGTCAGAGATACGCTGAAAGGTCGCACCTTCCTGGACCGTGTCCGGCAGTAAAAGCGGATACGCATTCATGCCGGTGATGCGCTCCAGCGCACCCTTAATCGCCAGCTCTATCATGCCGCCCGTCAGCCTCCCCCGTGATAATGATCCGGTCTGTTTTGCGGTCGATATTCCGGACGGTATAAACCAGATTTTTCGTCGTGATTTTCCAGTCAATATCAACCAGCACGCCCGGATAGACCGTGAACAGGCAGGTTTCCACCACCTGCTGCTGATCCAGCGTGCGGACTTTTCGCCCCGATACCAGCTCCCGTATTGCCCACGCTTTTCCCGATTCAACCTGCTTTTCCGGTAGCGGTTCGCCCAGCGGCCCACGACCGGACTGAACGTAGCTAATTGCAATGCGACAGTTCATATCACCCGGTTTCAGGCTCATAGCGTATGCTCCTGCAGGGGGAAAAGAAGATGCCTCACCGCAGCGGTTTCCAGCCACTGTCCGGTATGGCCATTCAGATACGCATCGCTGACCAGAAACTGAATAGCCAGCCGGATATCTTCATCCGCGATAAATCCGCGGACGGTCTCCGGGAGCGCCTGCAGCTCTTCATCACTGGTGACCAGCTTGCAGTAGTAATCACGCTCGATGCTCCGCTGCGCGGCGTTCACCATTTGCGTGAGCATGGCATCATGCTCCGTGAAGTCCAGTTCCAGGCGTAGCTGGGTTTTCACATCATCCAATGTCAGTATCAAAATCGCTGTCTCCCGGCTTCGGTTTCAGCGCACGTTCGGCATCCTCCGGCCATACCGCGATACGCCGCTTAACCAGTTCTTCGGCGCGCGATCCTTCAAAGCACGCGATATCTCCACGGGAATAACGGTGGTGCGGCCCAAGGAACACAACGGATTTACGCTCTGCCTGTGCGACCACGGTCGCATGGTTGTCCTGTGTGCCTGTTTCTTCCGGCTCCACTGCTTTATTTTTCGCAGCCATAACATTCTCCTGAAAGGGAAAAGCCCGCATATGCGGGCCGTATTTACTGAGGGATGGGTTAGAACAGGACGCCGGTACCCAGCACCAGGCCTTCCGGATGACGGAAGCCAATATCATGCTCAGTAACAACGCGGATTAGCGACTGGTTACGGGAAAACGCAGATACCAGGGTGCCATCGGCATCGATGTAAGAGGCTTCCTTCGAGAAGTCGACTTTCATATTGCCGTCTTCAGCGATAACCACATCATTGAAGTCAGCAAAGTAAATCTCAGTCTCCTTACCCCCGGTCCCCAGATTCGCAGGGATCGCGCTGGTACGCTGAACCGGATATCCTTTAAGTAATCCCTGAGCCATTTCCGGATAGACTTTGTTGCCGTTGCCGTCACGCAGCCCAAACAACTTCATATAGGTACGGTTCGACATGCCCCAGCCGCTGCTGATCATATTGCTGTTGCCGTCCATCGCCATCAAAATGATCTTGTCCAGGTACTCGTCAACTGTGTTCAGGTTGATCGCTGCATCAGCTTCCCACGGCAGCAGGCGGTTCCACTGCGTCGCGCGCGCCTTCATACCAATCGGTGTATCGCCGGTACCGTCATCGCGCATAAAGGCTTTATCCTCACGCACTGAGATGGCGGTCAGAATATCCTGCAGGACCAGCTGCTCGACGTTGAATCCGGCGCGGCCAATCAGTGCATTGGAAATAGGCACCATCGCAATCAGAGTTTTCGCCGTAAGTTTTACATCATCAAAGCGTGTTTCTGATGTCTTGGCGTCTTTGTTTTCTCCTGTGTAGCTTGCCGTTGCTCCACCGGCCACGCGTGGTAGCGTCATATTACCGTTAGGCAGCGGAACGGGACGGGCACCCAGCTTGCGGACGATGGTTCGGTCGCTCAGTAGCTCGATCACCTCACTGTGGAGGTTCTGCGGAATAAGCACACCACCGGACGCCGCTGCGGTGGAAATGGCCATCGATACGGACTGATCATTCAGCTCTTCTGAAGCGAATTTTGCCGCGTCCTGCAGATTCCCTGCGCCTGCGGCGACAGACATAACCAGTCGGGTCATGCCAGCACCGGTGTACTGTTTAGGCTCCTGCTTAACAATAATGCCGGGGGCCTGCTGAGTCGCTTTAACGGGTTTTGCGACCAGCGCCGCAGCACGTTCGGCGGCTTCCAGGCGTTCAATTTTGGCGCTGATATCAGTGAACTGCTGCTGCAGGTTCGCAAACTCCGTCAGCTGCTCCGCAGTCAGCGTGCTGCCGCTGGCGTCAATGGTTGCCAGGGCCTGAACCTGTTCGTTGATACCCGCACGCTGACGACGCAATTCTTCAATCTGTGGCATTTGATTTCTCTCTTTTTAGACATAAAAAAAGCAGCCTGCTGGCTGCTTAAGGTGACGCGGTTTGTGTTTGCGCCGGGTTACATTTTGGTTTGCAGATCCATCGCGGCTGCCTGCATCTGAATGGAGGTTTTTTGACGGGGTTGCTGATACTTTGCCGCGATAGCATTGATCGCCGCCTGGGGGTCAGAGACTTCATCCGCCAGGCCGGCTGACACAGCGCCAGGGCCAAAATACAGCCCCGCCTGCGTATCAATGACGGCCTGCTGCTTCAGGCCGCGATATTCGGCCACCGACCCCGTAAACGTCTCGTACATTTCGTCGATCATGTCCTGGAACATACCCAGCGACTCTTCACTCAGTGGTTCATGTTGGGTGCCGTTATTTTTGTTATCTCCCCGGTAAATGGTGGTGAACGTCAGCCCCATTTTTTCTTCCATCTTCGACGTATCGAGGTGCTCCATGATCACACCAATCGACCCCACGCCACTGGTCTGGCTGACGATGATTTTGCTGCAGGCCGACGCGATGAAATACGCGGCGGAATACGCGCTGTAGTTCACAATCGCCGTGATGGGTTTCGTGTCGCGAGACTGATAAATGTAATCGGCCAGCTCCTTGCACCCCACCGCTGCGCCGCCGCCGGAGTTAATATCCAGAACGATTTCGCTGATTGAGGGGTCGTTTAACGCCACCTGCAACTGCCCGCGGATCCGCTCGTAGCTGGTCAGCTCGGAGCACATCGCCGTAATCTGCCCCCGGCGTGGAACAAGAATGCCGTGAACGGGGATCACCGCCACCCCGCCGGTGGGCTGGACCTGCTCAGCAGCAGGTGATTTACCCGGATTCAGCGCCATCTGAATGACGGCATCTTCGGTGCCCCCCTGAATGCGGGGGATGAGCACTGCTTTCACGGAGTCCATTGTTTGCCGCGTAACGTAATGCGGCACACCAAAGACCATATCTGCCAGGTGCGGCAGGTTAATTAATCTCGTTGTCATGTTGTCTTCCAGGTCATCCCGCGCAGCGGGAAATAATCAGGCTCTGGCCAGAAGGGTTTCGATTTCGGCCAGCTGTTTTGCTGTCGGCGACTTATCGCCAGGAAGGATCTTCGCGCTGTCGACCATATTGAGCGGCGTCAGGTATTTGTCCCCGCCAGCAATTGGCGGCAGATTCTCCATGCGCCGGATATCGTTAGTGGATAGCCATCCCCACTGGCGGCCCAGCGCATAAGATTCATAGCGTGATTTCTGATCGCCTCGCAGCAGCCCGGAAACGTTGAACTCGATGTACAAATCGCGGCGTTCGCTGGGCAGAAGCAGATCGCGCTGCAGCGCACCCTCATGGCGTTTCAGCCAGGCCAGCAGCGTATACATCACGAACTGCAGGCCCTGGTGCTCGATGTTGTTGTTGGTCGCTTTCGCCAGCATCTGCACCATATGTGGCGGGATTTTATAGAGCCGGCAGACCTCTTCCACGCCCCACTGCCGCGACTGTAGCAGCTGCGCCTTTTCGTTATCCTGCGACAGTTGTTTATAGCTCATGCCCTCCTGCAGCAATGCCACAGAGAACATATTGTGAATACCGGAATGGCGCTCGGTCCATTTCGCCAGCAGGCGATCAATAGCATCCTGGCTTTTAATGGTCGCGGCCTCTTTCGGACGCTCTATCACCCCGCTCATCGTTGTCCCGCGCCGGAATGTCGCGGCCGCATGCTCCTCAACCGCCAGATTCAGCCCCAGAACATCGGCGTTCGTCTGAATGGGGGAACTGCCGATATAGCCATCCAGAGAAAAGACCTTCACATGGTGCATCATGCGCATCGGCAGAATTTCGCCGACTTCCGGGAGTTGGTAATACGGCATACCGTCCGGCCCTTTCAGCACAATGACCTTTTTCGGGTTAATGGGGATCAGCTCTTTCGGGTAGCCTTTTCCGTCCCGTTCGATGATCGAGTAGCAATTTCCCTCCAGCCCCAACAACCCCTGCTGCTGCTCGAAATACTCGAATGAGGTGTCTTTCCTGTTAGGCTGGGAGTGAATCAGGTCATAAACCGGGTGATCCGTCGCACGCTGGCGCCCGCCATTATTATCCCGCCGGTAAAGTTCGCACGGCAGCTGCGCGACGGACTCCGCCAGGAGGGTAACACAGGCCCGGATCGCAGAAAGTCCCAGAGCAGTTTCCGGCGTGATTATGATGCCAGTTTTGCTCTGGCTTGAACGAACCCCGCCCAGCATGGCTTCCCAGAAGCCATTTCCCGAGTATTGTCGGCCCCTGAACATCTGGGGTAGGAACATTATTCACCTCCGCCATTGCTGACGCCGGAGGAAAAGGCCCGGGTTGTCATATATGACCAGCCCAGACAAATAACCCCTCCTGTTATCAATCCCACTGATGGAGAAATAAGCCAGGCACCTGCGGATAACAATCCAGCACCAGTGAGGCCGACAATAAAACTCAAAACTGAAATTAGCATGCTATATCTTCCTCATCGTATACGGATGTCATCACTGAACTGTTAAGCATGGCGCGCCCCAGCCCCATCATTAAACCAACCGCACCATCTATCTTGTTCTGCCGCCCTTCTTTCCCGGGACGCACAATATCGTCACTTCCGGGAAGGTACTGGCCGACGATATTGGAAATACACCAGTTCATGACAGGGTGTCCGTCATGATGGAATCTCCCCGAGATGAGCGCAGCCTCAATCTCTCTCATAGGATCACTCATATGGGTAAAATTTTGTCTTATCTCGACAGGCTCAAGCCCCTCTTCCTCGAGCATGTGACGTAATGAAGTCGCGCCATAAGGGTCAATGGGGCATTGGGCAATTTTTACGGTATTCCGCAGCTTCAGGATCGTTTCAAATATCAGCCTGTAATCAACTTCGCCACCATCGGTCGGGATCAACTTACCCTGCCGGACAAAGGACTGATAACGTTCTGCGGTACTTTTCAGCGCGGTCTCCTGCGAGTAAATGGTTTCTTCGGGTGCCCAGAACAGAGGAGAAACACAGTAAAAATGTGTTATTCCGTCTATTTCACGACGAAAAACTGGAACCACGGCATTGAGGTCAACTTTCGAGGCCAGATCGATACCCAGCCAGCATTCTTCCCCTTCAAAATCTGACAACTTAAGGTTTTTATCGGCTGCATCCATCCATTTTCTCAAGTCGTAATAAGCTGATTTTGCGCTTACCCAGCGATTGAAATGCTTGGTCAGAATCTTGTTTGTCTGCCCGGGCGTCGACATACCCAATAATTGTTTAGCCCGGAGAAAATCTGCTTTTACCGAAATGCCATAGTTGGGGTTTGCCTTGATTAATGCCTCAGGAGTCGTCCAGTCATCATCGTCATCAAGGCCATAAATCAGCCCAAATATGGTTTCATTTTCCTCGCCATTACGGGTTCTCCGCAGGATCTCGACAACCTGAGTACGCTTTTCATAGCAAGGGGATGTAATGTCATAGCCAGCGGTGGTGATGATCAGTGTCATCGGTTGTTCACGAGCCCCCATACCGGTGGTCATGGTGGTGTAAAGCGCATCAGTAGTATGTTCGTGATATTTATTGCAAGAACTTTTAACTCTATGTTAAATATCACTTTAAGGGAGCTTGATGACACTGACTGGTTCTATGAGCAATACACATAGCAATACACAGGCAGAAGAGCTAAAGTTACACGCAGATGTGCCCATGAAGTTACACTCCTGAAGGCTTTGTTGAATAAATCAGATTTCGGGTAAGTCTCCCCCGTAGCGGGTTGTGTTTTCAGGCAATACGCACGCTTTCAGGCATACCTGCTTTCGTCATTTTGTTCAGCGCTCGTACCAGGGCCATAGCCTCCGCAACCTGACCATCGTAGTCACGCAGTGTCAGTGAACCTCCGAACAGCTGTTTTACCCGGTACATCGCCGTTTCCGCTATCGAGCGACGGTTGTAATCTGTTGTCCATTTCCACCGCGCATTACTCCCGGTCATTCGCTGATTAGCCACTGCACGGTTACGGTCTGCATATTCACCGGGCCAGTAACCCGCACCTTTTCGGGGTGGGATAAGCGCGCTGATTTTCTTACGCCGCAGTTCATCGTGACAGAGCCGGGTGTCGTAAGCGCCGTCTGCCGATGCTGCCCTGATTTTTCTGTGAGTCTGCCGGATAAGACCCGGGAAGGCCTCTGAGTCCGTAACGTTGTTCAGCGACAGGTCAGCGCAGATGATTTCATGTGTTTTACTGTCAACGGCGAGATGCAGCTTACGCCAGATACGGCGGCGTTCCTGGCCATGCTTTTTGACTTTCCACTCGCCTTCACCGAAGACCTTCAGCCCGGTGGAATCAATTACCAGGTGTGCGATTTCACCCCGGGTGGGCGTTTTGAAACTGACATTAACCGACTTTGCCCGCCTGCTGACACAGCTGTAATCCGGGCAGCGTAGCGGAACGTTCATCAGAGAAAAAATGGAATCAATAAAGCCCTGCGCAGCGCGCAGGGTCAGCCTGAATACGCGTTTAATGACCAGCACAGTCGTGATGGCAAGGTCAGAATAGCGCTGAGGTCTTCCCCGTGATGAAGGCGTTGCCGACTCATACCAGGCCTGAATAGCTTCATCATCCAGCCAGAAAGTTATGGAGCCACGGTTGATGAGGGCTTTATTGTAGGTGGGCCAGTTGGTGATTCTGAACTTTTGCTTTGCCACGGAATGGTCTGTGTTGTCGGGAGGATGCGTGATCTGATCCTTCAACTCAGCAAAAGTTCGATTTATTCAACAAAGCCACTCCTGAATCTAAATCACAGATGGCCTTATCTATTACGACTATAATATTTAAGTTAAGTGCAGCTAACCATCTGAATTCATGACATAAAAAGGAAATCGCAAGTTGATTACAAGCTTGCAGGCGCATTTAAATGAAATAATTTCCTAAGAAAGAAGGGTAATATGGTTAAAAATACTGGTAAGGCGTATGAAGAGTTTGTTCGTACAATACAACAAAGCTTGATAAATGCAGAAGGCATATCCCATTTAAAAAATATAACAGTAGAAACCAACAAAATAATAAAAGATAGAAATGGCATCGATAGACAGTTTGACGTGTATTGGGAGTTTAACATTGGTGGCCATGAATATAAAACCGTGATTGAATGCAAGGATTATGCATCGACCATTACTGTTGATAAAATCGATGCATTTCTCGGAAAAACAGATGACATCCCAGGATTAAGGCTTATTTATGCAACAAAAACCGGCTACCAAAGCGGAGCAAAAATAAAGGCCGAAAACAACAAAATAGATTTACTTATTGTCCGTGAGGCAAATGATTCCGACTGGATGGCACCTGACGGAACACCATTAATTAAGCAACTTCAAATAAATGTCACTGCAATGACCCCTCCAGTAATAAAATATTTCACGCCATCTATTGAACAATCATGGCTAGACTCGCAAAAAGATTTGGATGTCGATACAATAATTCAGAAACTTAGTAGCATACCGAGCAATGAATTATTCATTAAAAATTGTACCAATGGTGACTTTTACTCTCTTTATAAATTATCCAGCATGTTGAAAATTAAAATACCTGACATCAAGTATGGAGAAGGAACTTTTAGAGAAGAATTGAGTAACAACTCTTACCTTCAAAGTGAGAACGGCGACATTCAAATAAAAATCAGTGGTTATGAACTTGGTTACGAATACCATGAACCCATAACATTCACATCAACAATTGATTATTCAAAAGATTTGCTGGGCATTGTTCAAAACTATCTTTCGGGTTCAAAACAAATGATTTTCAAAGATGGAAGAACAAAATAAAAAATCTAAGCCTGAAACACTCCTTTCAGGCTTTTCATTATCACTGTTTATCTTCTGTATAAACCCCAGCGGAAATAATTGCCCCTCCGATTCGACGTTTTCCGTATAGTAAACCGACTGGATAACCTTGTGATACCGTATTCGTGACGCCACCAAAAGCGTATGATGCTTTATTTTCCGGGGATTCCTTGCGAGCCAAGCCTACGGGCTGCGGAGAAAGCATCTGGACTACACCCCCTAGCATCATGGCACCACCAGCCATCATCACATTAACGCCCCACGGTTGATCAAATACAAATGTGGCTACTGAACCAACCGCAACAATAACCGCCCCTAAGATAGTTTGAAGGAAACCAGCTTTTTTGCTACCCATGATCACCGGTACAATACGGATGACATCACCTGTTATAGGAAAATTTAAATCGTTCTCACCTATGTTTTTTTTACCCTTGAAAATAGCGAAGGTTAATCCTTGTTCCTTACTATGAATCATATACTTTTCAAACCCAGGTAGCGTCGCAGCTAATGCGATCCCTGCCTCATGTACGGTGCTAATTAAACGATGATGAACCTTACCAAAAGTTTTACCAAGCACACCGCTCAGTTCAATTCGTGTCATTTTTTCGTTCATAAACATTTCTCTGTAAAAAGTCATATAAGAATAAAGACCATAACATCTGAACCAACTGACATAAAATTCAAATACCATTAAATGTCGCCAATCGTTCTTTGTGACTGTCACTCATATCAAAAGCAAAATCCTTGTGCTCAGACTGGAAAGTACCAAACGCCATCAACGCTGATACAGCAGGATCGATCTTATTAGCGGATTTTTTCTTGTTAGGCTTGATATTGGCGTTGGCGTCAGACTCCATAACCACATTACCCATTGCCCAGGACAGAACAGGATCACCACGATGACGCACAACCCTGCGGTTGACGAATACCTCAAAGGATTTCGCTACCGGGCTGAACCTGAGATAGGTTTGAGGAAACGGCTCCACATCGAGACCTGCTCCCTGAAGCTGAGTGCGCAGATGCGTGGCGTTCCAGGTATCGAAGCCCACCAGTCTGATATTGAAGATTTCAGCATCGCGCAGGATATCGTCACGAATGCGATCATAGTCGATACAGTCGCCGGGTGTGGTGCGTATCCAGCCCGCTTTTACCCACTGGCGATAGATGGCTCGGTTTTTGTTGGCGACGTTAAGCAACTGCGCTTCCGGCAGATAGTGACGGGTCAGAAGCCGGATCTCCCGGTCCAACGGGAAAGCGTAACTCACGCTGGTGATATCGCTGGTTGAGGACAGGTCAAATCCTGCGTAGCATTCCATTCCGGCCAGCTCTTCTTCGTTATAGTCGAGTGCACAGGCATCCCACGCGCCAGCCCCCATCCACGGCGTGGTGCTCTGACACCAGATATTGAAACGCTTGGTTAGCATCTCCACCCACTGCGACGGTATGCCCCGCGCTTTCTGGATGGTGGATTCCAGCTTCGCCGCGTCAACGGAAACATGAAGATTGGGGTTAGCCTTGATCCACATTCCCGGCAGCTCAACCTCGCTTTCGTCGTCCAGCTCGTAGATCAGAACAAACAGCGAATCGTTGCTCTCTTCCCCAGCCAGAATCTGGCAACAGTAGTCATAATGCTGCTTACAGGCCGAGACTGCATTACTCCCGGCGGTAGTGATGGCGAACAAAATCGCCTCCGGACGGGCCCCCATGCCCAGCTCAAGCGCGGAATAAACGCCGTTATCCGGGTGAAGGTGGTACTCATCGACAATCGCCAGGCTGGGGTTAGTCCCTTCAATGGTGGCCGCTTTTGCCGCCAGCGGCTTTAACAGGCTGTTGCTCTTTGGGTAAATGACCTTGTGCGCCTGAATACTGACGCGCTTTTTCAGCGGCTTTGAGAGCAGGCACATCTGACGGGCATCGTCGAACACAATACGGGCCTGATCCCGGCTTACCGCCGCCGTGTAGATATCCTGCTGGCCCTTTTCCATCACCAGAAACCAGTTAGCCAGCATGGCGGCGACGGTGGATTTGGCATTCTTGCGTGGCACTTCAATAAAGGCGCTGCTGTACTTCCGGCGGCCTGTCTCCCTGACTTTAAACCCCAGCAGGTTAGCAAAGGAGAACTGCTGCCACGGCTCAAGCTCGATAGACTGCCCGCGCAGCGGTCCTTTGACGTGAGGGCAGAGCCGGGAGAACGCAATAAACCGCTCTACGGTCGCCGTATCGAACTCATAACGGGGGTCATTCAGGTCTGAAAAGTACCTTTCCACGGCCTGTTTTAGGCGCTTACAGGCCGGAATTTCGCCCGTTTTTATCGCGTTTGCGTACTCATCCCAGACGGTCAAGCTCGTCTTCCTCTTCCGTTTCTACAGGATTACGACGGCGGCTTACCGGATCAAAGCCCAGCAGCGACGACATTTTAATCATGATTTTTTCAGCATCGGCCTTTGCACTCAGCGCCGGATTCCGGCTCTCGCCGCCCTGGCTATTAACAATGCTGAACCCACGGCTGGCAAGGTCATCCACGGCTTTGCGGTACAACGAATAGTTGACGCAAAAAAGCTCAAGGTTATTCCAGTCGGCGGGAGTCAGATCCCCGCGCTCCGCCAGTTGCTTCGCCTTTGCTTTCCACTGCTGCGCGGCTAGCTCATCAAGGTAAGCTGGCGGTTTTGGTGGTCTTGCCATAAAAATTTCTCGTTTCCATCGCGTTTTATTTTCAAAAAAATTACCGAGCGTAAAAATTTGAGGGGGCAGGTGGTTCCTCGCTGAGAGGGGTTTGTCCTGAAAACCTCCCCCACCCCGTCCATTCGGCCTGTCAGCGGTTGCGAAAGCATTCAATGAGCCCCCGGTCACGCTGGCTCATGCGCTTTGCTGCGGGCTTCTTATGCACTCTCTGTCTGGTTGGTTGCCATGACTCACGCTGCTTTATCAGCCCACTAATCAGCCGCTGCTGTTCCTGCTCAGTCATTGTTTGCCTCATAGATCCAGTCGGTGCGATGACGTGCTGCTTCTTCCTGCTCACAGAACTTACCGGCTTTACGCTGCTGCTTCGTCACCGGGTCTGTTGTGGTTGTCTTCCGTCCATGACAGGCAGCGCATAACGACTGGTGATTACTGGCGGGCCAGAACAGCACATCGGCCTCACCCTCGATAGGGATGATGTGATCGACGATAGTTGCCGATGTATAGACGTCAGCCTTAAGACAATGGACACACAGCGGATTAGCTTTCAGAAAATGACGACGATATTCGCCCCAGCGGTTGGAGTAACCACGCTCTGTTCGAGTACCTCTTCGGCTGTCGCTTTCTCGGCGGGCATCCCGCTTATGCTCGTCACACTTGCCAGACTTCACCCGTTTATTACATCCCGGCTCAGTGCATCGGCGTAGTGGTTGCCACGGCATCAGTACACCCCCACATCACGATAGACAGACCACAACGCAGAGACAGCCATCGGTATCTCTTTGGCGTCAGTATCACCAATCATCGTGCGGTACTCGTACAGCTGAGATACGTACATCAGACAGCCAATCTTGATAGCTGGCGTAAACTCCAGCCCGTTATCAAACCGCTTGCCGATATGCTTCTGGCAAACCTCCAGCGCCGCATCGATGTATGCCTGTATCAGCGTGTCTTCATAATCATCATCAATACGGCAATGCAGCTTTGCTTCTTCCAGACCAATTAACTCATTCATTGAAAATGCCTCCCTTGCACAGCAGCTCAAGCCGGGTGTGATCCACATCAGGAATGACGGCCACAATGCCGTAAACCTGCCCCCGGACATTTGGCGAGCGGTACAAAATGCGGTTTGCGGTGGTGATATCGTCGCGGTAGCGCGTCCAGATTCGTACAGTGGCTTCGGAGTAGAGCGCCCCGGAAGACATACGCTCACGCCCACTTATAGCGCGGATTTCAGCCCAGACGGTGGCAAGGTCAGACCACACAGAGATAACCTGCCCCATCTGATCACGGTGAGATTCTGACTTCTGAAAAGTGACGCGGCGTTTCATCTTTCCGGCTCTCATTCGTCACCGTCCTTGTTGTCCTTACTGACCTTCACTTCCTGCTTCCATGCCTGACTGTATTCGTCGCCACCTTCACGCGGTGGCATCCCTTCGCGTTCGCGGGCTTCGTTCGGGTTCATGATCCCGTTCTTGATACCGCGCTCATAAGTGGCGTAACGTTCGGTTGGAGTGGCTCGAAGAAGATCGGCAGAGTCGAACTCCACCTGATAACGGATTCCGGGTACAGGCAATGCCACCAGCAACGCGGATTTAATCTGCTGCTCAAAGTTCGCCAGCCACGGGCGCATTGTCATGGTAAGAAAGGCGCGGCTCGCCTCACTAAAATTGCTGTAGGTGCTGTTGCTGTATTCCTGCAGGAAGATGGGAGAAACGTTAAACATGCGGGCAATATCTTCAATGGTGAAGCGACGGGAGGCCAGCCACTCAGCATCCTGATTGCTCATGCCAAGCTGCTTATAGTCCATGCCACCTTCAAGGATCGGCGTTTTCCCGGCGTTTCTGGCACCTTTGTAGCGTTCCAGTGCGTCCAGGGCTTGTTTGCCCTTTAAGCTGTCGAGCCATTCAGCAGTAGTGACCACGCCAGCCGCCATCATGCCATCTTTCATAATGCTGGCACCGTGGCGCTGCTGAGCGAGGCCCAGCCCCAACGCCTCACGGCAGACGGTGATCGGCGAACGCCCCAGAAAGCCATCGTCGGTGGAGTAACGCAGGTGCAGCATCTCTTCCTGCAAGTAGGTGCGCACAGCCCCCGTAAACGGTTCAGTAACGGTGTATTTGTACTTATGCTGGCCAATACGTTCGGGAACAACCGCCCCCGGCGCATACGGATGCAGGGATTGCGGCTGGCCGTCACGGCCCCACTGGATCACCGCATAGGCGTTACCATTCAGCAGGCAGTGGCGCATCATCGTGCGTTTAAACTGGTAAGGCGTCTGGCAGTCGTTAGGCTGTTCGTTCAGGAGAAAATCCACCGGGTGATTGCTCAGCCACTCCCGCGCCTCTCGTCCTTTATCATTTCGTACCCGATAGAGGTAACAGGGCATTGTCGCCACAGCTTCACTGATAACAGAAACAGCATTCATCACCGCCGGCAGAGATTCCGCAGTACCCGCAGACACGTACTCGCCTGATCCGGTATTTGGAATCCCTGCCATCGCCAGAAACTCATCAATGGTCATGCTGCGCTGCTCGGAGGGTTCAGACTTACGGCCAAAGGGCCAGATATTCCACATATCAAAGCCCCGCTAATTCAGCCCAGCGGCGACGGTTATCGCCAGCGCGACGCAGTTCAGGATGTTGGGAGAAAAGCGAACGGTGCGCGATTTCCACACCAGATTCAGGATAAGCAGGCATAGACGTAACTGTGATTTCCCGCAGGTCGGCAGCTATTACAGTACGGAGGTACGGAGACTGGCCGATATCCCACGCCTCTTTCAGCGCACGGAAACCAAAACTCATGCCGGAAATATCCCCACGTTCCACCAGCTCCAGCACATCATTCCCAAGCTGGGTATTCGGCGGGGTCAGCTCGAAGCGCAGCCCGGTATCGTCCTCGGACAGCACCAGCGTGCCGGATTTAGTGCGCCCCAGCAGTTGGGTATAGTTATGCTCGTACAGTGCGCGCACATCGCTACCGGATGCCAGGCTGTCTTTAAACGCCCCCGGTACAAACTGCTCGCGGAACTCATCCCAGATAACTTCTGACAGGCTGTTCCAGCGCACGGCATAGCCCACCAGCTTTTTGTTGCTGGCGCTCAGCTCAGAGGTACGGATTTCAAAATCGATTGTTTTCATTACTGGACTCCACAGAGGGCAAAAGGAGCCGAAGCCCCTTAAACGTCAGATCAGGAACCGGAGCCGGAAAGCTCAAGCACCTTGATGGCGCAGGAGTCCACCACGCCGCCGCCCAGGTATTTATCGGTATGCACCTTGTAGAAACCCGGTTCGGTGATATTGTCAGGACGGGTGCGCACGCCAGTGGTGTGATCGACAATGAAGTAACCACGCTTAAAATCGCCTACCGCCAGAAATGCTTCTCCCGGAGCCGCATCGGGCATAGTTTCCAGATACTGAACCGGACGGCCCAGCAGCGTATCAGGAGAGTCAGCGACCAGACGATCGCGCCAGATATAGTCCCCGTTATCGTTTTTCAGCTTCTGAAGCGTGGCCGCAGTATTCGAGTTCATCACCCATACGGCGTTCTTGCGGTATTTCGCTTTCAGCTTGTATAGCAGGTCGATCAAACCATCTGAGTTAACAGCAGTCGTTTCCATCTTCTCCAGCGTGCCGAACGGACGGGTTTTATCGCTGGTGGCCGCACGCGGATAGGACAGGAACCCTTTGGATTTTTTATCACCGTCGCCGTTCACAAAGTCGGTTTCTTCAGTAGCGCTGAAGGTTTCGGAGATTTCAGAAGATAACCAACCCAGAACATCCACCTCGGAAAAATCGAGGATCTCCTGAGTGGTTTTCGGGTATGCATAGATCGGGCTGAGTTTGATATCGACACGTTCCATTCTCGGTGTGGTAGTTTCGGCACGCGCTTCACCTTCTGCCCCATGCTTAACGGCAGCACCGCCCACAGATACCAGTTTCTGGTATTCGTTGGTTTTGGTTGTCTTCACTGTCGCGATAGATCGCATCACGCTGTCATCCTGCAACTGGCGCATGATCTCTTTGTCCAGCTCAGGGATAACGGTATAGCCGCCATCAGCCTGCACCAGCGTGGAGAGAGAACGGGTATCACCGGTCATGATGTAGTGCCGCAGTTCGTCGTTGCTTACTGGCTCAGCTTCAACGGAAGTACCAGGCAGATTGCGCTCATCGTTGGCAACGGCTTCAAGGCGGGTAATTTCCACTTCAAGCGTATCAGCCCGGGCGCGGAGTTCGTCGAACTGTTTACCCTCTTCATCATTCAGGCTGCGCTTCTCGCTGTCGGCTTTGTCCAGCATAGAACGCATCTGGGTTTTGAGAGCGGCTTTCTGCTGGCGTAATTCGAGTAATTTTTTCATGAGTGGTTTCCGTAACAATTAACGTTAAGACGTGAAACCAGCGCGGGAAGGGGTAAGGCCGTTTAACCTTTTTCTGAGTCTCTCAGGCTGTACTCACTACAGCTTGATTAAACGGCCTGTGGCGGCTCACGTCTGAGTGCCACTCTTTAAGGTATATATAAATTTTAGTGAGTAAATAGACCGCCTTTATCTTAAACGGTAATGAAAATAGACGAACAAATAATTTACAAAACCAATCATTCAAACTAGCCTGATCGGGCTAATCTACAACACAGCAAGGGAACAAAAATGGAAGATAAAGAACTTATGACAGCGCTGTTTGCACAGCAGCGAGTTCAAGTTATGCACATAGCAAAACATTACAATGAATTCACTGATGCCTACCTCTATGCATGGGATCGCGGAGTTTATCCATTCCTTAGCGATACAGATGGTAGTGTACCTGTTATGCCGCATGAATCATTCAGTGAATATTTTATAACAACTAGAGAAAAAGGGCTTTTTCTAATTAAAAGACTTGATGATGCCTGGCTGGCAAAAGAGAAACTCACTTTTTATAAGCTTGAGGATGAGTTAAACGTCCGCAGCGGGTATTCCACAGACTGGACACGATCTGACTTACTTCATCTTTGCAGATATTTCTATTTGGATGGACGCTTTGACGATACCTTATGGAGAAATATTTGTAAAAACATGGAATGTCCAACTGAGGCTCATTTCATTACTGATAGTTTCGACAGAAAAACAGATGTTTTTTTCATGTAATTTGTAGGCCTGGTTGATACCAGGCCTATCTATCATTTCTCGCTCATCCAGTCCGGCGGCGTTGACATCTTATTTCTATATTCTTGCAAATGCTCAATCATGGCATCCAATTGTTCACGGTTCGTGGCAAGTATCTCCTCTGATAGAGTGCTGCGAACAAAATCATGATGGTCGATCCAGAACAGCGCACCATTTTTGAGAACCTGCCGATACTCAGCAGTAGGCATTGCACTCATGTCGTGAAGCCCATATTGATCGTAGTGCTCTTTAATATCCTGAATAGTAACTGGCATATAACCTCCTGAATTTTATCAATTATATTTAAATTTATCGCGGGCATAATTAAGACGTTAAGCTGTTACAACGCGGTTAATGCCACCATCCTCAAGCCATTTCATTACAGCTTTACGGCTGTAGCGAGAGGGATAGGTGAGTATCAGGTTTGGGAATCCGTGATCTTTGCGTAAACGCCATATGGCTGTTTTTTTCTTACCCAGAAGAGCGAAAAGTTCCGGCTCTTCCATGAAATCACTAACGATCATAATCTACCCTCCATCAATTATGCTTTTATTCTGCTATAAAATTAAAAAATATACGTTTAAGTGTTCACCCATTCACCTTTATGAGTTTCTTTATTAAATTCATATGGTTATATGGTGAACGCTCTTCGTTCAGGTGTTCACAAGTGTTCACCCTACCCTTCACCCTTTAGAACAAAAACAAACAAAAGGTGAACAGGTGAATACTTGGTGAATACTTCATAAATAAGTGTTCACCCCTTAACACCATGTAATAAATAGACTTTTTAACATGGTGAATACTGGTGAACACTTTATTTATAACTTTACTCTACCCCAGCACTTTCAGAATTATTGTTACATGACGGCATCCAGTCGTCTGAGTCGTCGTGTAGCGTAACGTTTGACCTGATACCGTGCTTGGTTTTCCGCTTTTCGTACTTCTTCCCGTACTCGGCCATTGCGCCTGGCATATCGGTACCAAACCGCATCAGAGAGACTGGCTTACTCAGACCATTGGCCCGCATGTATGCCAGATAGGCGTGATACAGATATTTGCGCGGGCTGAATGGCACAATCTCCGCATTGCCGATAAACATTCCATCGCAAACTACCGACGCCATCAGATAACCGCAGAAATCCACCAGCGAATCTCCTTCTCGCTTGATAGCCAGTGCTTCTTCTGACTTCTGCTGTTCGTGCAGCAGCTGTTTGGCTTCGTCCTGGCTTGCAAAACGGGTCAGCAGATGGCGAATAATGACGGCCAGCTCACCTTCTATCTTTTCAGCCAACATCGTATCGCGCTCGTTTTCCGGAACTATTTCCGTGAAGTTGAATATAACTCGGCGGCGCGATATCCCACCACTCCGGTCGCTGAAGGTCATTGCATTGTTGTTGACCGCCAGCACCACAGCCTGAATACGGGTTGAATATGGCGCTTTATGCTTAGGATCGATAGAAACCTTGTCACCGCCGGTAATTGCCTTAATTCCGGCGCCATCGCCAGCATAGCGGGTCATATCCGGCATGATGATAAGTGAGTACCCAACCACCAGCGCTCTATCTCTGGCATCCTCCAGCGCTTTCATGCTGGCTGATACAGTATTGGCCTTGCCCGCAAGCATGGTGCATATTTCCGCCATCACACTTTTACCGCTACCGCCGGGGCCCGTAACCTCAAGGAACAGCTGCCAGTCGTACCGATTCGCCAGCACCATAAATAGCGCCGCCAGCACACGGTCTGTTTTGCGGTCGTTGTTGGCCACGGAACGGCGTAACCACTTCCAGAAGTTCGGCGCATGGCTGGCCAGTGTCTCCCCCTCTGCTGGTGGACTGAATGGCAGTTCACTGGCAATCAACAACCAGTCGGTTTTGCTGTGCTCCCTGAACTGCCCCGTCCGGGTATCAAATACGCCGTTGCTGAAGCCAATGAGGTTGCGGGCTGTTACGCCCATCACCGGCAGACTCAGCTTCATGGTTTCCACCGCCGATTTGATGGCGTTCTGCGAATAGGCTACCTCAGCATCAATGTAAATCTGCGCCATTGCCCGTTGCAGCTCTTTATCCGGGAGTGGATTCCAGATCGCACCGTTATAGTGGTGAACCATGTCCGAATCAGCATGAATAGCTAGGTCTCCATCGTAATGGGCCAGCAGCACTTGCCCGCGCTGGCTGGCCCCCATCTGATTAAGAGCCGGGCTAACTTCATCATGCGCTGGTTCTCTTTTCGTCACTGGCAGATTTACTACTGTGCTTTTTCCTTCCCTAATCCGATTAAGATGATCGCGCCAGTCCTCCGGATGAGTATCGGGAATACCCTTATAAAGTTTTGCCTCCTGTACCCCAGCCTGTGCCAGCTTGGCACCAATGGCACTAATCATCGACGTCTCGATATCGCCAGCCAGGTACACCCGCGCAGCTCGGCGGCCATCATCGATAATGCGCAGGTTATCCAGTTCCTCCAGTTGCCGCGGGCCAAGATAAACAGGAGGCGTGGTATCTTCCGCGATCTGCTTTCCTAACCCCTCTTCCCAGCCTTTGGCATGACTCCACGCGTCGGCACCCGCGAAAATAATCGCTTCTGTAAACTTGTCTTTCGGCAGCGCCTTTACGTTAGGTGCATTTTTCACTTCGGGATCCCTCCGCTCATTTGGAATTTGCCTATCAGCGGATGAAACCAGTAGGCCGAACCGTATTTTCGTTTTGCGCTACGGAGAACCAGTCGGGCCGCTTCCCTGAATTTCTCATCAGGCACAATAAAGCCACCTGATTTCAGCTTAACCAACATAACGCCCGTATTTTTCGCCAGTTCCTCCGCTTTTTTGGTAGAAATGCCATACTCAGCCGCCAGCGTAGCGACAGGAGTCATACCGGGAGGGATTTCACCGCCCTGACTACCAGTCAGCGCTCTTACTTTTTCTTCAAGAACGTTGACTTTCTCCACCAGCAGATCAAAGCGTTTTTCCAGTTCATTGAATTTGACGTTGCTGCTCATGACTGAACCTCCGAACAACTTTCAAAACGCTCGCGCTCTGCTTTTAAGAAGCTATCCAGATTAGAGGCCAAAGACTCAAACAGCTGTCCAAGCGCGGTGATTTCGTCGTCCTCCATTGCATTGGGATAACACACCAGCATAGTCGCCACGATTTTTGCTTGAGCAGCGCTAAGCGAGGCAAGACGCAATTCCTCTTCATGCTCTTCAAGGTTTTTTAGATCAGCTACATAGCGCAGTTGTGACTTAGTCATTTCGAGCCTCCAGAGGAAGGCTGATTTCTCCTCCCATTATTGACCAGAGAGTTGCTCGATTTTTGTCGGTCCATGTAAACGAATAGGGACTTTCAGTACGGATTTTTGCTGCAAAGGTTAGATGCCACTCAGGGAAGATTGCTCGAGCATCCTCCTCCGAATCTGCATCACATCTGAGGACTACAGGTGAACATTCAGAAAGCGCTTCTCGGGTAGCCAAGAATAGCCATGTAAATTTGGGGTAAGTTTGGGTATGCTGTGTTCCAGCCATAGTCGTTACTCCAGTTAACGGTTTGTGGTTAGAAGCCCCGATAGTGTTCGAGCACATCGGGGCTTCGTCGTTTCTTATGGTTGCAAAAAAACGAAAGTTACGTTGTAATTACAAACACGAGACGATGATAGGAATTTTGTAATTACAATGTCAACACAAAAATCAAAAACTGATCAGTACCAAATCCGTTTAGCCCATGAACTGCGTGCGCAACTTGAAGAAGAAATGCGCAAAGATGGTGACTCATCACTTGCAACCTGGATCAAACGGATTATCCGAAAAGAATTGCAATCACGCGGTATCAAGCCCATGGGTTGATTCTCATTCTTTACAAGGAAAGTGATAATAAAATACGATTTTTCTCCCAAAGCAGCGGTAGCATGAATGCTTGTATACTGACAGTGCTATATGAACCAGTAGATTTCATCATGACGCGCAATCGTGAAGCGGGAGAATGCAATATTTCATGTCGACACCGAATTGCGCGGATCACTAATATATTACACAGTCTATACCCCCCAACTCATAGGAGTAGGAAAGAGCAATCCCGAAATGCAGTTACTCATATTTCAAAGTACGGCACAGACATACATTTATCTACAAGCTATATATGAAAGCCTTGAGTAATAAAACCCTATTATACGCCATAAAATAAAACCATCATTAAATTAATTCTTTTTTCATTCTCAATAAATATAGAAGGGCGCATTAAAAATGCGCCTTTTAATAAATCTTATTTTGACTTCGCTACCTCACCAATCACATCTAATGCTTTTCCATATAAGGTAGTAGGTTCCTTCCCTAATCCAATATGGTCATTAGATAATATCTTCATTAAAATCTCTGCGGATTCGACATTACCATCAGAAGCAATTAAAGCTGTTTTTTGTGAGTCATACAACTCTGCAAGCCTAGAATAATATCTTATAAAACTTACAGCAATCTGAAGTATATAGAGTAGAAAACCTACAATACCTGCAGATAATGCTATGGAGCTTATTAAATTACTATAAGTATCATCCGTTTTATTTATTGGTTTACCGTTATTCGCCGCAACCACTTTTGTGTAAAAATCAACCAACCTACTTGCATTATCCAGAGCCTCTTTCTTATTAGTGGTTTGTGTGATCTGCCTACCATTCCCGTCATTGTTAATTTTGTTTTTTTCAGATGGTATTGAACTTTCGTTCTCTACTCGCAAACGAACTACATCTTTTTCACTCTCATAAACCTGGCCTAATTCTTTGTTAATAAATCCTCTCAAACCACCATCTTCACTGACAACAAAACGATCTCTAAAAGCCATGAATGTATTAGCAAGGCTACTATCTGATTGATTAGTAGTTAATCTATAAGTGATGAACCCAGAAAGCATGGTTGCAATGAGGATAATCGAACCACCGATTAAAAATCTTGCTTTTCTGGCTTTATTAGCTCTATAAGTTAAATCATTAATTACTTTATCTAAAACGCCTTCAGTTATATAGTCCATTTATTACCCACCCGAATAAGTCTAAATAAACTTTATTCCTCCCCTTTATCCACACTTGGATTTCAGAAAGGATTTATGCAACACCAGAAGTACCAAGTTTAACCTTTTTCAAACTTTGACTACCTTCCAACGAGTTCTGTTCGCCAGAGCGATTAAATCCAAACAGTGTCTCTTACAAAGAATGCGATCAATGTAATAATTTACTCCAGACCATCCTTATCAACAACTGCCATTTTTTCATGATGATCAATCTTTCACTGGAAGTCCTTCACCTTTTCTTCATAAATTACAGTAGGTTGAAGGTTTAACATCTAGGAATTACCTCTCAAGAGTTCTTAGCCAGAAAAGCAGGTCACTAAGAAGCCAACCTGCACCTGCTTTACCAATTTTGCGTCGCTGCGGGTATGCTTCATTCTGCTCCATCTCCCACGCTGACGATCTACAAAGCGAAGTAATCTCACGACGCTCTTTCTCACGAACAATACGGTCGTATGGAACACCGTACTCGTTTAGTAACTGCCGGCGTTCCTCTGGGGTTGGTTCAATAAATTTTTTCATCAGCAGAAAATCCTATAAAAAAACCCGCCTGAAGAAGCGGGTGTGATTTGAAAAGTGTCGGTTTACTGTGCCCTGGTCTTTATCCATTCTTGCACTTCAGAGAGTCGCCAAGCACAAATTTTAGGGCCCAGCACAAGATGCTTTGGAAACTGTCCCTTTTTCTCCATAAAAGCACGAGTAGATTTTGGTAGACCAGTCATCCAAAAACATTCCTGTTCTCGGATAACACGTTCCAGATCTGGTATCAGTTCAAGTTCTGCTTTACTCATGAATTTATACATTGGAACTTTCCTCCTTAGCATCTGAACGGATCAACGAATTCAGGTAGTCTACCCATCTCGTCAGTGCATCAAGTTTTGCGGCCAGATATTGGCTACGATTGTAAATTCCCATAACCCCCGGTAGCGTATGTCCCAAGAGCTGTTCGACAACGTGGGGATCAACCCCCATGTCATTTAGATTGGTTGCAAGAACTCTACGAAGGTCATGCAGGCACCATGATTTTTCATGCCTAAACTTACGCCAAAAACGGCTACCAACCGTGCTCATAACTGTCTGTTTTGAAAATTCACCATTAAGTAGGCGCTCGGTACCCTCCTCCTCTGCAATTGCACGAAGGTTTACAAGCCATTGACGGATTTGCGGGGGGATTGGGCGAATAATTTCGCGCCCATTCTTACTGTGTTCTTTGGGCACTGTCCAAATCCACTCTTTAAAGTCCCATTCATTCCAGAGCGACTCCCGCAATTCACGTCCACGGCAACCGAATACGATCATTATGACAAGTGTCACCCTGTTAACTGGTGATAATTTGGTATTGTTTTCCTCAGTATTCGCCCAATACCAAACGTCCCGCACTTCATCAGCTGTGAGTACACGATCCCTTTTTTGCGCCCTTTCCCCCATATCCATAACGGTAAAATCATCCAGTTCGCTGGAGATAGCATAACGGCGTACCCGGCAAAACTTGAGCGCCTGTTTTACGTCTCGGAATGTATGACCAGCAGCTACCGGAGCTGTTTTTCTCACTTCATCAAAACACTTTACCCACATTGCTGCATTACACAGGGTTAGAGGTACATCCCCCAGGCGACCATAAATGTATCGGGCAAACCGTTGTTCACAGACCTCCCAAGTTCTGCGCTTAGGCTTGGCGTAATACTCTAACCAATAATCAAGCGCATCTTTTACGGTAACTGGCCTTTCCGACACATCAGTGATTAAGCCGATCCGGTGACGTGGGTCGATCCCTTCAGCAAGCCAAGCCCTACATTCATCACGTTTATCTCGTGCCATTTTCAATGACATATCAGGATACTTGCCCAGCGTCAGCCATATTGGGGAAGTATCCCTACCGCCCAAGCGGTAGAACATCACAAAGCTCACAGCCCCATTCTTGCTAACTCTCGCCGACATTCCGCGACCGTCTGAAATCAACCGCTGCTTAGTCTGCGATTTACCCTGTAGCGCTTTTAGTTGCCTATCACTAAGTTTATTTTCTGCAGCCATCTTCTCACTCTCTGCTCACACAAAAGCAATACACACTGCAATACACAGTGGCCCGTAACGGAGAAAACGGATGCGATCATGCTCGAACATCAAAATCAAAAAAAACCATAACTCTCATTAAGTTAACGAACAATCACGAACACTACCGTTCCTCTGAAACCTCTATGTTGTATGCTCGTGATATTCATCAATGATGGCGCATGATGGCGAATCACCATCCCCCGGGTCACCGATCACAGGCGCAAAAACCGAACCGTCAGGGCGCGTCATTTTTTTTGCCCAGGGTTTTATCGAGAATTTTTGCCGCAATGCCGGCAGCTTTTTCACCATTTGCAGCGCCGGAGAAAATACCTTCCATGCCTGTTTTTCAGTCGTGGCGCCGCAATAGACTTCTGCACCATGCTCGCCATCTGCACAAAACATATAATTTCCTACAGCAGCGGCAATAGCGGATTTCCCGTTCTTCCTGGGCACCTCGATATAGATTTCAGAGAAACGACGCAGGCCTGTCTTCTTGTGTACCCATCCAAACGGTACGCCAAGAGCGAACTTCTGCCAGGCTTCAAATTCAATCCGGAGTTTACGCCGGGCCCATTCCCCTGAGGTATGAGGCATTTTCTGGGCAAAACGAAGAAATCGTTCTGCTTTGTTTTTATCGAAGCGGTAGGGCCAGTGGGGATCCTTTGCTCGTTCGAGGTCGTCCAGATGTCGCTGACAGGCAAGTACCGTTAACTGACACGCCAGAATCTTCCCGCCAACGATATCCCGCGCATACTGGTTCGCCGCATTGACGTTCGGATAGGTAGCCATCAGTCAAACTCATCGAATTCATTCCCGTCATCGTCCGGATCCTTTTGTCCGCTGGTCATGCGAAGACGACTGAGCGGATCTAACCCCAACAGAGAGCCGAGGCGGGCAAGCTGGGAAACCGAGTCATTCCGGACATTAACTGCAGGGTGTTTTTTCAGGCCCCCCATTTCACTTTCTGAGGTCAGTCCGCTGGCCAGCATTTTTTCGGCTTCGAGCATCAGATGAAAAGCATTGCAGTAAGCCAGCAACAAAGGTGCATCCTCCAGCTCAAACACCCCTCGGTCGATGAGTATTTTGCTTTGCGTCTTCCACATTCTTATTGCCGCCTCCCCCATTAACTCAGCGGGGGGCGCAATACGTGTTAATTTGCTTTTTTGCCCGGTGGGTAAAGTAGGTTTTCGGCCACCACCGGACGATCGAATTCCTCCGGCCATAAACGTTCCTTTGATAGATGAAACCTTCCGGAAAAAAATTTCTTATTTCTGGCGTGTAAAAATAGACTTCAACGGGCAGTCCCGAAGCGCGAAAGGGGTCAGGGATTTGATCCCCCCTCCCCCCTGCCAGCAGCTGCCTCAGTCGAGGTGGATATCGTCATTCCGGCTTCGCCGGCGGCGAATACGGTTCACATTGCGTGGTCCGGAAAATCCCAGGCTCTTTGTGAGCACCTTATGTAATGCCTGCTGTCAGGACCCTGTCGCTGTAGCGGAGCCTCCATCGGCCTGCAGTACGCTTTCTGGTAGCCGTTCAGCCAATGGCTGGTTCTCGAACACCTTCATCCCAAACTGGCCGATCCAGGTGCTGACTGAGTTGATGTTCCCTGCGATGAAGTCGGTCACTTCGGCGATCAATCCTTTAACGACGACATCTGTATTCTGACGCCAGTAATTCTCAATCGCGACCAGCAACGGATCGGAACCATTACTGACAGATTGTTCGCCTACGCTATACGTTTTTTTCTTCGCGCTATCGGTAATACAGCGCAACTGGCTGGTCTGGACGGAGCCAGCCTCTGCAGCGATAACCTGCATCGTCAAAGTAGCCACTTTGTTTCCCTCTGCATCAGCGCTGGATGCATAGAACATTGAGAGTGTCAGATCCGTGCGCTGATACATCATTGCTTACCTCCACGACGATGACGTGAGCGGCGACCAACGGGAGCCTTCGTCTGTTGTTCCGTTACCAGCTCACCCTCTAAAGGCTCCTGATCCAGTGCACTTGATGAGGCAGGGGCCGGAGCAATATCATGTGCAATCGTCAGTTTAAGCAGGGGGCGGCCGCCCTGAACATGCTCAAAATGGATGCCATGTACGGCTTCATTCATCCGTGACTGACCATCCGTCTCCAGAACGGTCAAAGCGCCATCAACGTATTCAATTTTGAAATTCTTCATCGGGTCCTCTCTGTTGCTGTTTTCTTGCTGTGGCAGCTCCAGCACAATGACTCGAGATTAAAGTCATCATCGGTACCGCCATGAGCTTTGGGAATGATGTGGTCGACGCTTGTGGCTTTCGTGGCAATACCGTCTCGTCTACAGTTCTGACAAAGGTATTTATCTCTTTTCATGATACGGGCCCGTTTAATTTCCCACGGACGACCGTAACCACGGTCTTGTCGAGTTTTTCCTGGCTGATAGTTACGCCAGCCATCGCCGGCGTGTTGCTGCCGGTGGATCTCACAGTATCCACCGACATCATTCGTCACTGCCGCGCATCCTCTGTGACGGCAAGGTCGTTTAGCTCGTGGTGGCATACACATCCTTGAGCATGAATTGAGGGAGATTTAAAGGTGTACTGTCGATGGGGAACTCTGAAACTGGCAACGATGCGCATGACAAACCGTCATACTCAATCGCCATCAGCCTCCCGCCTATGGATTCAATATCTAAGCTCTTCATCGTTTTACCTTTGCGAATAAAAAAGCCCCGCAGATGCGAGGCCATACGGTTTTTACCCCCACAAAGGGATAAAAGCCATCTTATCCTTTTGTGGGGATAAACGTTCTTACTGATTCGTAAATCCGCTCACAGGGCATTCCTGTTTCCCCTGATTGGTTTTGTCACATATTCTCGTCCAGGATGTCCTCAAGCCATGAAACCGGCTAAAAAAAAGGCCGCATAGATATGCGACCTTTGGTTAGTACCAGTTAGAAAACTAAAATCTCTCAGGAGCCACCCAAGAGAGGCTTTTCTGCTTTTTAACTGACCACTGCCGTTTCGGTGTTGGCTGGCAGTGATAACGTGATGATAGCTTCATTTAAGTTATCGATAGCATTTAAATATCGAAAGAGCTCATTGAACCAATCATTTTCAACTTGCCGGAACATTCAACCAGAGCAACAGGCTTCTATGCTGGTCTTTTGAGAGCAATTATCAGTTCGCCCTAACGAGGCTGGTAACTAACATATTATTCGATGGTTCCTTAGACAGTGACCCATAAATCTAATTGTTTAATGTACCATTGGATGGGCACACAAATAACCACACCATCCCCAAAGTTAACAGATTTGATAACACACCCTTGTGGCGGAAAAAATTCCGCACCAGTCTGGGGCCGGATCGAGCGCTCAATGCCGTAACGATAACCGCATGGTAGTTGTGGTAGTAAGTTTACTGTCATGAGTGGCTACTTAGTTAAGAGTGGTTTGAGATCCTATAGTGCATGACACCCCCTGAATTAGATACAAACATTTCGATGCTGAAAGCTTGAATGTCTTGTTTTCAGATTTTTTGTTCACTTAAGGCCACTTATTTCATGTGCTATGCCTGTTACTTACTCACCGCCCGATAGTACGCCTGCCAGCGATACTTATCCAAACGGAGCTGGCGCAGGCATTGAGCGGTTTCTACATCAGACTGTAAATCTTCATCGCTGTCATTCCCTGCGTCATTTGCTTTGCACGGCGGACTCATCAAATCCGGGGATGGAGTTGGCAGCATCGATGGCGCGCTGACGCAACTGCACAGCAGCATCATCAAACCTACACACAGTACGATTCGGAGACTGAACATATTTCACCACGTCGCGGGTTATTGTTTTGTAGATGACCTTACCCGCTTCGTTAGCAGTAGCGGCCTTTTCCTCTACAGGCTTAATGGCATTCTCGGCCTTCTCTCTCTTCTTCGCAGCCTGAGCATTAATGTGATCAGCGTGGGAACTCCATCCCATACGCCATGAAATGGCACAGGACATTAGCAGGATTGCTATTGCGATGATAACGGCGGTTAAGCGACTCATCTTTGCTCCCATAAACACACTTCACGCTCAATTTCCCTCCGGGTAATAAGTCCTTTCCACTGCTTACCTTTGGCATAGGTCCAGCGGCGCAGCTGATCACACGCACCTTTCTGGTCACCCTGGTTGATTTTGCGAAGCAGAGTAGAGGTCTGGAAGTTCCCGGCTCCGACGTTATAGGCGAATGAGTACAGAGCCCCACGCATTGTTTCTGGGATCGGTTTTTTGATGTAAGGGTTGATCTGCCAGGCGACGGTATTCAGGTCTTTATTTAGTAGCGCCCGACACTCTGCCTCGGTATAGGTTTTGCCGAGCATGATGTCTTTACCTGTGTGGCCGTAACAAACCGTCCAGACACCTACCACATCCTGATAAGGGTCGTATCGCACTCCCTCAAGCCCATCATTACCCATAGTGCCAGTGATGAGTGCAGAGGCAATCGCCAGGGCCCCGCCGCCGACTGCCACAAGAACACTTTTACGTAGTGTCGGAGACATTATTCACCTCGCACAGCTTTTCGCCGGTCTTCTTTAATTTTGAAATACAGATTCGTCAGGTATGTCAGCAAGCCAAATACCAGACTTCCCAGAACACCGATCGCGGCCCACTGAGATGGGGATACTTTGTCGAGCAATTGCAACATCCAGAACCCCGCGTTACCTGCGGACGTTCCGTAGGCAATACCTGTTGTTAGCTTGTCCATTCGATACATACTCCACCTCCGGGTTAACGGGGTGCTTTGTGCGTGTAGGGGTCAGGCTCATCGGGCTGATTTAACAACGAGCCGTATCGATGATGATTCCCGTGAGCCTGAAACGAAAAAGGCCCGCGAATGCGCAGCCTCAAATGATTTGTTCCTCAGCTTGCCGGGGAGACTTATTCATGGCGAAAAAAAGCCCGCTCAGAGGGGCGGGCAGAAGGTAGGCAATACTGATTCTTCAACGGAACGAGGCGCACCTAATAGTCCGAGCTACCGATTTACCAGGAGATCTCTCGTTTTCCGTTACTACCTTTTAAACATAGCTGGAGAAGCCGAAACGGCAACTCTGCTACAAAATAGCTTAGTAGCATTGCATGGTGCCGGGTGCCTCCCGGTGAGCATGTCCCAGTCGACATGGCCCGCGCTGCATTTACAGATCACTGTAAGTGACTGGTCGCCCCACCGCATAGGGGGATTCACCATGTCGATAATCTAATTTGTAAACTTTGTGTTAGTCAATATGTAACACGCTGTCAAAGGCACCAGAAGATGCTTACTTACGATGTGTCGTGCAGCACATCTCAACCCAAGAGCCCTGACCGGAGTGCAGAAATGACAAAGCCCCGGCGATTAACAAGGCTTGGGAATTATGTGTATCGCTTTACGACAATGTGACAGGGGCACAGATGCAATGCATCTCGCTAATACCCTGCCATATCGCCGGAAAGTAAAAACCCCGCCGGAGCAGGGTTTCAATGATTAGGCTGTGTGTCGAAGTGACCACTCCTAACAGATTACGATAGTTTTTGCGTACGCGTTAGTGTTTTCATACCGCCGTTGGGCTAGACTACTCAGCATTAACTTATTGTTTCATTTAGGGCGCGCACACATGCAAGTTAAAAGCTTAGGTTTTTCAATAACAAATGAGAATGAACATATCAATTCTGCGGATGTCATGAACGCATTTATTGAGGCATCGTCTCGTGAATATGTTCGGGTTGATTATACTCGAAGAATACTCATGTCAGATATGAATGATTATTATTATGGGTTAGTCGTCACCTTCAAAAACCAAAAGAAAAATTGCAGATCTCAGTTCATCGACGGGAAATTTCGGATCAAAGTTGAAGACCTTCAGGGGGACGAAAAACTAGCGAATTTCAATCTATTTGTCCTTAACAAGGATAATCTCCGTGGTCTGTATATGTCCCACCATGGTTCCTGTAGTATTAACACCCTTTTCAGCCATCTCCAAACCATCAGCAATGAATTTATCAGGAAACAGAACGCTAATGAAATTGCAGGATTAGGTGACAAACCTAAGCAAAAAGAAATCACCGCTGTAAACAAAAAATACAAGAAGCGTTTTTCATTTAGCATCATGACTACTAAGGAGGACATCAAAACAATCCTTGGACAGTTCCGAGAAATTAAAAAGACATCCTTTAAATTTGATTACATCGATTTTAAAGGTGGTCCAATGACAGCATTAGAACCATTTGCTAACTCAACAACAATAGACATGAGTGTTAATCCAGAGGATAAAACAAAAGTTCAAGCACTTTCAGAAACACTGGATAAAATTTATCATGCAATGCAAGGTGGGATTTCTAAAGCCAGAGTTACAGCCGTTGACCATGCTGGGTTAGAAAAAATTATTGATTTTATGGACTGTCCCACCTTCTTTGAATCTTATGATTTTGATGAAATTGCAGAAAAAATCAATGGCTTGACAAATGACAATTATACATCTAACCCGGTCTTTGATATAATCAAGAATGAAATGTTGAACGGGACTAATAAAAATGCCTTTGTATGAATGGCTTATAAACAAAAGGTTAAGGTGCCAGTACATTACCCTGCTCGGCCTGTCAGCCCTAGTTTTGCTGGGGCTGTACCTTCTCTACAGAAACACCCCTGACGTAAGCGTCAAATTCTTTGATTTTTATCATAAAAATCTTCGTGGCTATCTTTTCTCTGGCTTCATATCAGTAGGCTCTTTTTTATTAAGCCTGCATACTTTCGTGATTATAAATTTACGAGATAAAGTTTTCGCTACTGCTGAATATAAAGAAATATACAGCAAAGCAACACAGACACCTTTAGAAAAAGTAGCGGATGAGGATCTTTATAAACCATTAGATAATCTTTCATCATTTATTAATACTTCGATTTTATTTTCTCTAACCACCGCTATCGCCCAGTTCACCATCGGACTTTCAACGAATCTTTATGCTTGTTTGTTTTGCGTATGGATTGCGATTCTTACCGTCTTCCTATTGTTGCACTGTCTAATCATTATTAGACAAAACATCAAAATCCTTCTCAAGCAAAATAAAAAATAAGGGGAGTAATCCTCCCCCATCATCACAGCATAGAGAGAACACCATCAATGAAACCAAGAGCCGTCTGAAGATCCTTTCTTATAGTGCCATCAGAACACTTTCTCTTCTTTGAAATAGTACGTAACGAGATACCTATAACAAAGTGAGCTATAACCAGCTCATATTCTTCCGGCTTATATTTCCTTAGGCGTGCCACACAACCATCAATTAAGATTCCCTCATCATCATCACATTGCAGGCGCGACTTTTTACCTCGTGGCAACAGACCTTTAAACCCGGCTGCAATAGGTTGCCAGTCAACGCCACTACTATCAGCTGCGGCCCATGCGCCCCACCGGTCTAAAACTTCATACATATCACGCATTAACTCATCTCCACTGAATTAAGCCAGCACGCCAATTGCCAGCGAACGATCCAGAAATCGAAACAGTAGCTCCAGCTGTGAGCCGTGCTTCTCCTCAAATGCCACGGTGTCAGCGTGCAACTCGTCGTGATGCGCTCTGCAAAGCGGCAGCACAAACAGGTCATGCGCTTTTGTTCCCATTCCACCTTGTCCGTGGCCTATCAGGTGATGGGGATCATCTGCTTGTTTGTTACAGCAGACACACGTCTGAGACTTAACCCAGCGCGTCCAGCTCTCGTTTACCCAGCGGCGGCGCTTTGGCCGCAGCATGAATGATTCCGGCGTTTCAGGATCTACGCGAAGACCGAGAATCTTTTTCTGCACCACTTCTCTCGCCGCTGGCTCCGGCACAATATCGCTCTCCTTCATCACCGGTTGATGCTTTATTTCCGGCAATCTCAAGGCTTTCCGGGCCAGCGATTCAGGGATGACGTGCGCCAGATTGTTTATAACCAGCCACCAGCACAACTCTGGGATCGTCAGTTGATGGTCTTCGTTGAACCCCAGCTGTGAGCGAATAACCGTTATCAGCCAGGATACCAGGTTCTGACGAGCAATGCCTGCCAGCGTCTCTGTGTACTGGTCACGCACCAGGTTATCGCAGGCCCAGCAAAGCCGGATGCTGCCAGGCTCATGACGGAACAATGTAAAATTTTCGCTGTGCCACGAACCGTGCGGGTACTGGCATTCAAACCGACGCTCCAGCTCGGCCTCCAGTGCGCTGATACCACCCGCGCGCAGAATGACGTCTTTGTTTTCGAAGACTGGTTTCAAAACCGGGTCTTCTTCCAGTGGCTGTTTAGCAGGAGGGATAGCGCCGGTTGCATAGTCACTGTATTTTTCCGGTGCCGGCTCAATCAATACCCGCCCTCTCCTGAACATCGGCATCAGATCGGCGCCAGGGCGAAGCAGAACAATGCCCATGCGTGGGGCAATTTCAGGAGTCAGTAATGCTCTCATGTCATTTTCTCCACGACAGGTAACTCACAGGATAGCCACGACATCTTTTGCGACTTCCCGCGTACTGCTTTTGCAGGAAATCGAACGGCGCGCTTTGATGAATTGCAGGTTAAAACCATGCTCACGGTACAGGTCGAGAACCTTCGGTGCAGATGAGTTAGAAATCACTACCCGAGCCCCACGGTGAAAGGCTGATACGCATTGCTTCGCCAGGTCTACTTGGTTCTCCCAGCTAAAACCACCAGCGGCGTAGGCGGTGAATCCGGTTGTTCCCGGCATCGGTTCGTAAGGCGGATCGCAGTAAACCACATCCCCTTTCCCGGCCAGGCTGATAGTTCGGCGATAGTCAGCAGTCATGAAGACGCAGTTATGCGCCATAGCCGCGAAGGCTTTCATCTCATCCATCGGGTAATACGGGGCCTTGTAGCCTCCCCAGCCCACATTGAACTTATTCGCCTGGTTGTAGCGCATCAGGCCATTGAAACAATGCCGGTTGAGATACAGGAATGCAGCTGCGCGTTCAGTAGCATCCAGCGTCTGAGCGTTGAACTCGGAACGGATCAGCTCATAGCCATCTGGTGACCGCATGTGCTCAAACATCCAGCGGGCCTTTAATTCCACTTCATCCGGCACCACCGCTAACATCTGATACAGATTAATCAGGTCAGGGTTAACGTCCGCCAGCAGGTAATCTGCGTGCTTATCGCTGTTCAGGAACACCGCCCCACCACCAACGAATGGCTCTATCAGGCGTTTCCCTGCCGGGATATGCACGAACAGGTCAGCCAGCTGGGTATACTTTCCACCAGCCCATTTCAGAAATGGCTTGCTCATGAACGGAACCCCGCTGGCACTGAATAATCCACGTCGGAATAACTGGACTTGAACGCCGTGTCTTGTTTAACCCACTTTCCGCCAGTCCAGGCTGGGCGCCCGGCTGCTTCCCATTTTTTGGCCTTGTCGAAATACTCGACGCAGTTCTCGGGAGCAAACAGCGTTTTGGGCCGCAGGTAGTCGCTCATCTTCGGATCCTGAGCCCATTTTTCGTTCAGGTAGTCAACCACCAGCATCAGGTCTTCAGGGCTGTAATCTTCGGCCAGCCGTCCCCGAATATAACCCAGCGTCGTTTTGGTTCGTCCCCCCTTGCCATAGGTCGAATTAGTTACTCGATTAAAATGATCCAGAACGAGTGCAGCCGGATCGGTCTGGTCTGGTTGCAGCGCAACCGGACAAGAGTCTTTACCTGTAATCTCTGTAGTACTCTCTGTTGTATTCTCTGTAAGATCATCGTGCCAATTTGACCTGATGACAGCGGTTCGTTTTGACCTGGTGGAGCGTTTCACATTGACCTCTTCCATCGTGTCATTTTGAACTGATGGAACGGCGCATTTTGACTTCTTCGATTTGGTCACTTTGACCTCATCTAAAAGCTCGCTCTCGTAGTTGATCGTGTAGTAGTTCGTCATGTCACGCTGCGACTTGTTAAGCTGCTCAACTTTAAGCACGCCCAGGCTCTTCAGCCGGGTGAAGGTGCGCTTCAGAGTGGACTCAGACCAGAACGGGAATTGTTCCAGCCATTGCTCTGTTGTGTTGTAGATCCAGCGTACGCCGTCACGCTCCAGCCCTGAGTTAGTTTCCTGCAGCCAGTAGTTAACCTGCTGCAGCGCAATGGCTTCATTCAGGCCAATGCTGTATGCAAGGTCAGGATTAATGACTATCGGCCTTGATGGCATTAACAGGCTCATAAGACCCCTCTATTTCCCTGAATTTTCGTTTGAACTGTTCAAGTGGGCTGAAACACTCGTGCTGATACCCTTCGCGCAGGTATATAACGCGCTGTGTTTTGGAGTCCCAGCGTATGACCCTGACCGGGACGCCGTAGTGATCTCTGAACCATCGGTTAAGTTCTCGCATACGCTTTCCGCCTGACTTCTAAAGTCATCTACCGCCCATTGAGCAAACTGGTAGCAGACAGGTTCTATCCCACCGGGTACTCTTACCCCATACACGAACTGCACCGGCCCTGCTCCACCAGGAACCGGCCGCGCCACAAGTTGCGACCTGCGGTACTGTGTTGGTAGACTGTTCATGCGTTAGTAATCTCCACTGATAACGACACGCCACGACGCCAGGAGCTGCAACTCGCTGGCGTCACTTCTTTTTGCGTGAAAATAACGTGATAATTGCGGCAATCTCTTCTTCGCGAGCTGCCAGATGGCGGCGGTGATGCACCATGATTTCTTCTGCCTCATGCCTTTCGATTACCCCATCTTCAAGTGCTTGTTCGATAATCTGGTCAACCTGACCTCTGGCTGCCGAGGTACGCATTGCTCGACTAAACAGGTCCACGCGATCGAGTTCTTCCAGGTGCGGCACATCCACCAGCAGAGCACCACGACGGCGGGCGAAGTAGTCTGCCAGTAGCGACGTGTTGGAAATGTCTTCCATCGCTTCCAGCTCCGATACTTCAAAAAATCGACAGCCGTTTTTCTCGTAGAGGTTGTTGTTGAACTGCGTCACGGTCATACCCAAGGCGCCAGCCATTGCTTCGCGGCCACCCGGATATGATTTGCACATAGCCTTCACAACTTCTTTCATATTTGTCATTTAAATCAGATCCCCATTTTTACTGATGCCTTTCTTTTGGCGTGCTTAAGAACTGTTCCGGGTTCATACCTACCCCTAGGCAATTCGATTTGTAGTTTCTACTTGCTGACTGAACCGTTAGACTTTTTGTAATGTTCAGGATGAAAAATCAGTTTGCCTCCTGTGCGGTACGCTGCCTCCGCCGCCCTCCCCTTGGGGATTAAGCGACCGGGCCTATTCCTCCACTGATAAACTGCTTCGCTGGTTATGCCAAAGAACTCGGCTACCTTTTCAGCGTTACCAAAGTACTTTTCAACATCATCGGTGGTCATAATGGCTCCCATTACTAAGTTTAGTTAGATATTAATTATCAATCCATCTTAGGTCAATAAAAACTAAGATTGCTTAGCTTAATTGACTACGGGTGCACTTATGGAAACTGTCGGGCAACGAATAAAATCACTCAGACGCATCACTAAAACCTCTCAAAAGGAACTAGGTAAATTTTGTGGGGTTAGTGATGTTGCGGTGGGGTATTGGGAAAAAGATGTAAACGTCCCTGGCGGTGAATCATTATCAAAACTTGCAAAATTCTTCAATACATCAATAGATTACATTCTTTACGGCACAGAGTTTGAAGGTAATCTAATAACGAAAATGCGGAGAGTACCTGTCATTTCATGGGTACAAGCTGGATTATTTACAGAGTCAAAAGCTGAAGATGTGCTGCAAGATGCGGAGAAGTGGGTTGAAACATCACTTCGTATCAGTGATAACTCATTCGCACTCGAAGTTAAGGGCGACTCAATGACTAATCCCAATGGTTTACCTACCATACCTGAAGGCGCGACAGTGATTGTTGATCCTGAAATCGAGCCACTGCATGGTAAAATTGTTGTTGCCCGTATTGATGGAACAAACGAAGCCACAGTAAAAAAATTAGTTATAGACGGCTCACAAAAATTTCTTGTCCCTCTAAATCCCCGTTACCCTAACCTTGTCATTAATGGCAACTGCACCATTATCGGTGTAGTCAAAGGCGTTCAGTACGAACTCTAACCAGAAATAGTCGTCCATCAACACCAGGCTAAGAAAAGCTTGGTGTTTTTTCTTGACCATAAAACTAAGTTAAGTTAGATTTCGTTCATCAACAGCGAACAGGTAGAACGCTCGCTAAACAGAATCATGCAGCATGGGAATACCAAGATGATTAGCTGGCTGGGTCTTAAGCGGGTAACTGAAGAGGAGTGAGAAAAAATGAAGATCGAGTTAGTCGTGGACGGATGCCCCACCGCTGAATGCAACAGTGAGGTGGAGTTTCTGGCTTTTCAAGCAGCTGTTTTTAATGCGCTCTCTGGTATGCAGTTACGACATGAGACAGAGCGTAGGGAGCGCGCAAAATCGAAGATGGCGCGCCTAAATGAGACGGTTTTTAAAACGGCTCCCAAGGATCGCAATGAAGCGGATCGAGAAGCTTAATAACCTGATAAGTAATTGCCTCCTGATTCACTGTCCTTCCTGGGCTAGCAAGTTGATTACGTAGAATTTTTATTTGGTTTTGCAAGTCTTCGGAGACCGGGCCTTCATTAGCGCATATGGCTGCTGAAATAGTTTTAATTGCAGCCTCAATGGCGGAAATCCTTAACTCCATAATTTCGTTGTTCATGGATTTGCCTTATTGGTTGTGTGAGAACTCCCAATATACCACCACCGAGCCTGATGTGGATAAAAGACAGGCATACATCATGAAAGCGCATTCCATCTTCCATCGGTCGTGGGGATCGGTTTGTAACTGAAGGAGTGCGCTTCCAGTTGTGTGGAGAACTAACGTGCCGCCATTGCAGTGGCGGCTAACCCATCATCAAGAAATTTTAACAAGCTATTCACCCACTTTCATGGGTCGGATTGCTGCATCCTAAATTCACGCGTTGCAGCGCGTCAGATGGAGAACAAGAGATGGCTAAGACAGCAAATCAACTAATTAAAGAGGCATACGAAATTGCCAGAGATATGCCACCAGCTCAGGGAACGATTGTCAAAGAACTGGCGGCTATCCTCGATGTTTCGAACGTAGCTCTTCGCCAGGTTCGTATCGAACGAGACGCTCTTCTCATCGAAGTCAAATCATGGGCGAAGGAGTGTGATCGTATTACTGAGCGACATACCAAGAAGCGCACAAATCTGCATGTCCTCGAAGCAATGCGCGATTTGAAAGCAATTTGCCCCACCAGCTTTCGTAACGTGGAGGCACTCTGATGGCTAAAGACTCAAAGCTTGTATACGGCGCCAGTGGCAAAACGAACGTTTTGACGTTCGAACCTGAAAACCTGCACCTAGTTACCGACAAAACGCACCCGCTTTACGATGAGCGTATCCACCTGCCTATCAGCGAGGCAATGGTGCTGAACATCATGGACCAGGGCGTTCTTGAGCCGATTATCGTCTGGAAAGACCCGGAGACAGGTCTGTCTTGTGTAGTTGATGGTCGCCAGCGTGTGCGCCATACACTGGAAGCCAACAAGCGTCTGTCGAAAGAGGGCAAAGAACCGTTACTGGTTCCGGCAGTCGCTAAACGTGGCTCTGCCGTTCGCATGGCGCAGGCGATGGTAAGTGCTAACGAAATCCGCCAGGCTGATACGCCGCTGGGCCGAGCAAAGAAAATGGCTGATGCGCTGGACCGCGGGCACGACGAGGACGATTTATCGCTGATGTTTGGCGTGAGTGTTCAGACAGTACGTGCAACGCTGTCGCTGCTGGATGCCACCCAGGCTGTCCGCGATGCAGTGGAGTCTGGAACTGTCACCGTTACCCAGGCGCGTCAGCTTGTTGCGCTCCCACCTGAAGAGCAGCGTGCAAAAGTGTCAGCAATCGAGCTGGCGACAGCTGGTATAACCGGCCATGAAAAAGCCCGGCGTCAGCGTAAAATTCTCGGTGAGGAAAAGCCGCGTCTGAAAACCCGCAAAGAAATTACTAAAGCCCTGGAATCTGCCGAGGGTGAGTATGCAAGCGCACTCCGTTGGGTGCTTGGGGAGTCCGTATGACAATCATAAAAACCCATACCGGTACCGTGATCACCAAAGACGGTCCGAAGGTTAAAAAACTGCATCAGACAGAGCGGATGTGGGTCGTTGGCAAAAACGAGTTTTACCACAAAGCGACCGGATGCCGTCATTTTGCAGAAAATACGCGCCGCCGGCTGCCGGCTGCTGCTCGACACCATCAAGCCTATCGAGTGACGACTGGCCGGAGAAAAGAATTGTAGAAGTTAAGCCGGTTGCAGCCGGACTTGTGGAGATACACTATGAATCTTGATAACGAGATCATTTCAAACGCAGACCTCGAACGAATTACTGGATACAAGATCCCCTCAAAGCAATCACAGTGTTTACGTGATGCCGGGATTTTCTTTGTTGAAGGACGAGACGGAAGACCACGTACAACCTGGGCGCATTTCAATAATCCTTTAGCTCAGAGATTACGACAGAATAACGTCGATAATTTGCTGCAGCCCAATTTTGGAGCGCTTGATTAATGCCACGTCCGAGAAAAAATAAAGACGATGCCTGGATGCCACCGAGGGTTTACCTCGGGAGGTCAGCATATGAATATCATCCCAAAGGAGGCGGCAATATCCGCCTCTGTGACAAAACCAGTACACAGGCTCAGGTATGGAGTGCATGGGAAGCACTAATGAACGATCGCCCGGACTACTCCATGCTGGAAGGGCTTATTGAACGCTTCTTTAAATCTGGTGAATTTTTCGAACTGGCTCTGGAAACCCAGAAAGACTATAGAAAGTATTCAAAAAAAATTATTGATGTATTTGGGAAAATGCCGCCGGACGCTATCAAACCTGAACATATTCGGCGTTATATGGACAAGCGGGGAATAAAAAGCAGGACACAAGCTAATAGAGAAAAAGCTTTTATGTCACGCGTGTATCGCTGGGCTTATGAACGCGGATTCGTTAAAGGGAACCCAACAAAGGGTGTTCGCCAATATAAAGAGGTTAGCCGAGATCGCTATATTACAAATGAGGAATACCAAGCGCTGTACTCTGTAGCTCCAGACATTGTGAAAATCGCCATGGAACTCGCTTACCTCTGCTGTGCCAGACAGAACGATGTACTGGAGATGAAAAAAAGCCAATTTATGGAAGAAGGTATCCTGATAAAGCAAAGTAAAACGTCTGTTGCTCAGATAAAAGCATGGAGCCCTCGCTTGAACGCTGCACTTGAGTTGGCAAAAAAATTGCCTCTTAACTCTGGCATGAGCAGTCTGTATGTCATCCATCAACCAGCAGGTGGAAAATACACACGGGACGGCTTTAACAGTCGCTGGAGAAAGGCAAAAATTGAGGCGCAGGAGCAGTACCCTCACCTTTCCTTTGACTTCACGTTCCACGATCTAAAAGCAAAAGGGATATCCGATCTCAAGGGCAATCTGTACGAGAAACAGGCAATATCAGGGCACAAGAACGTTGAGCAAACTGCCCGGTATGACAGGAAAATCGCGGTAGTTCCGGTTGTAGATGGACAGGTGGAAAGGAAAAATATTATGAAGTGATATTATGAAATGGGTGGTTTTGCAACAAAAAAACCACCCGTAGGTGGTTTCACGACACTGCTTATTGCTTTGATTATTCTGCTTTTATCCCAATGGTACCCGGAGTGGGACTTGAACCCACACAGCGCGAACGCCGAGGGATTTTAAATCCCTTGTGTCTACCGATTCCACCATCCGGGCTCGGGATATAAAGTGGAGGCGCGTTCCGGAGTCGAACCGGACTAGACGGATTTGCAATCCGCTACATAACCGCTTTGCTAACGCGCCTTTAATACTGAAGCACCCGCAACTGCCGATGCTGTTAATTTGGAGCGGGAAACGAGACTCGAACTCGCGACCCCGACCTTGGCAAGGTCGTGCTCTACCAACTGAGCTATTCCCGCATCATCAAGTTATTTGCTAATCACTTGATTTTGTTATCGTCTGGAAGACTGTGCCGCCGTTCGATGCGTTGCATTCTACTTATCTCTCGCGGTGAGTCAACGGTATTTTTCGCAACTTTGTATCGTTTGCTGAAAATAACGGCGAAACGATCACTGATCAAGCAAATCGCCGCGCGCCGCGTTCAAATACTGCAGCATCGACCACAGCGTCAGCACCGCCGCCACGAGGAAAAGCGCGATCCCGGCCCACTCCACCCACGGATAAGGACGCCACAGCATCCATACCAGGGCGGTCATCTGGGCGGTCGTTTTCACTTTGCCAATCCATGAGACCGCCACGCTGCTGCGTTTCCCCAGCTCCGCCATCCACTCACGCAGCGCGGAGATAATGATCTCACGGGCAATCATGGTCGCCGCCGGTAGCGTGACCCACCAGGTGTGATAGTGTTCGGCAACCAGCACCATGGCGATAGCCACCATGACTTTATCGGCAACCGGGTCGAGGAAGGCGCCAAAACGGGTGCTCTGATTCCAGCGACGAGCGAGGAAACCATCAAACCAGTCGGTTACCGCGGCAACAAAGAAGATCAGCGCGCAGGCAAACGGCGCCCAGCTAAAGGGCAGATAAAACGCCAGCACAAAAAACGGGATCAGGATGACGCGAAACAGAGTAAGCAACGTAGGGATATTAAATTGCATAGTGACGGGTAACTATCTGTTGTAAGTAAAAATTAGCCCTATGTTGCTACAGAGCCCCTAATGTTTCAACGAGTAGAAGATCTTTTCTGCCAGAGCGTGAGAGATGCCCGGTACTTTAGCAATTTCTTCGACGCTGGCCTGCTGTAGCCCCTGCAGCCCACCCATATACTTCAGCAGCATCTGACGACGCTTCGGCCCTACCCCCTCGATAGTCTCAAGCGAGCTGGTGCTCTTCACTTTCGCCCGTTTTTTGCGATGCCCGGAGATCGCATGATCGTGCGATTCATCGCGAATATGCTGGATCACATGCAGGGCCGGCGAATCCGGCGGCAGGCTAAACCCTTCCCCTTCCGGCTCAAAGAATAACGTTTCCAGACCCGCTTTTCGATCGCTACCTTTCGCCACGCCCAGCAGCAGCGGATGATGTTTATCCCAGGGGACGTCCAGTTCAGCAAACACGGCTTTCGCCTGGGCCAGCTGTCCCTTGCCGCCGTCTATCAGGATCACATCCGGGATCTTGTTGTCATCAATCGCTTTACCATAGCGACGGCGCAGGACCTGATTCATCGCCGCATAGTCATCGCCAGGGGTAATGCCGGTGATGTTGTAGCGCCGATACTCCGCGCGCAGTGGGCCATTGCTGTCAAACACCACACAGGATGCTACGGTCTGTTCGCCCATGGTGTGGCTGATGTCAAAACACTCCATTCGCTTGACGGCCGGCAGCTCCAGTACGCTGGCCAGCGCCTGCAAACGCTGATGAATGGTCGATTGCTGAGACAATTTGGTCGTTAACGCTGTCGCGGCGTTGGTCCGCGCCAGCTTAAGATAACGCGCTCTGTCGCCGCGCGGCTTAGTCTGCACATTGATTCGACGACCCGCCAGCTCCGACAGCGAGTCGGCCAGCAGCGTCTTATCCCCAAGGTTAAAGTCGAGCAAAATCTCCCCCGGCAGCGTGCGCATTTGGCTGCCCTGCAGGTAGAACTGGCCGACAAAGGTCTCCACGACCTCTCCCAGCTCGGTGCCGCCCGGCACTTTCGGGAAGTAGCTTCGGCTGCCCAGCACTTTGCCCTGACGGATAAACAGCACATGCACGCAGGCCATGCCGGCATCGAAGGCGACGCCGATCACGTCGAGGTCGTCACCGGTGTTGGAGACAAACTGTTTCTCCGTCACGCGGCGGACGGCCTGAATCTGGTCGCGGATGCGCGCGGCCTCTTCGAACTCCAGGTTCTGGCTCGCCTTCTCCATCCGCGCGATGAGCTGGGTCAGCACCTGGTCATCCTTGCCGGCGAGAAACAGCCGCACATACTCTACCTGCTGAGCATACTCTTCTTCGCTGACCAGCCCGGCCACGCACGGCCCCAGGCAGCGACCAATCTGATACTGCAGACAGGGGCGGGAGCGATTGCGGTAGACGCTGTTTTCACACTGACGGATGGGAAAGATTTTCTGCAGCAGCGCCAGGGTCTCGCGCACGGCATAGCCGTTGGGAAAAGGACCAAAATATTCGCCCTTCGCATGTTTGGCGCCGCGATGCATCGCCAGACGCGGATGAGTATCGCCGCTGAGAAAAATAAAAGGATACGATTTATCGTCGCGTAACAGCACGTTGTAACGTGGCTGGTACAGCTTAATATAGTTGTGCTCAAGCAGCAGCGCTTCCGTCTCGGTGTGGGTGACGGTCACGTCGATTTGCGCGATCAGCGCTACCAGCGCTTCCGTTTTACGCGACGCAAGGTTGCTGCGGAAGTAGCTACTGAGCCGCTTTTTCAGATCTTTGGCTTTGCCAACATAGATGACGGTTCCGCCAGCATCATACATCCGATACACACCGGGCTGGCTGGTCACCGTTTTCAGGAAAGCTTTTGCGTCAAAAACATCACTCACTGGCTTGCTAACGACTCCGCATTACACAGGCCATGGCGAATTGCCAGGTGGGTCAGCTCGACATCGCCATGAATGTTTAATTTACTGAACATCCGATAGCGGTAGCTGTTAACCGTTTTAGGACTCAGATTTAGCTGCTCTGAGATCTCATTCACCTTCTGACCTTTGGTGATCATCAGCATAATCTGCAATTCGCGTTCAGACAAACTGGCAAACGGCGATTCTGTCTTTTCGGGTTCAATCTGACTTAACGCCATTTGCTGGGCAATATCGGAGGCAATATAGCGCTGCCCGGACGCGACGCAGCGGATGGCATTCACCACTTCCTGCGGCGCGGCGCCTTTACTGAGATAGCCTGCCGCGCCCGCCTGCATGACCTTGGCAGGTAAAGGATTCTCGGTATGCACGGTCAACATGATCACTTTGGTGCCCGCCACGGAGCGCGCGATTTTGCGCGTCGCTTCAAGACCACCGATCCCAGGCATGTTCATGTCCATCAGGACGACATCTGCGGAATTAGCCCGGCACCACTTGACGGCGTCCTCGCCGCAGCAGGCTTCGCCAGCGACTTTAATCCCTTTTATATCTTCCAGAATGCGTCGTATCCCTGCGCGCACCAGTTCGTGGTCATCAACAAGAAGAACGTTGATCAAAGGAATAATCTCCAGAATGAGGGATAACGCTACTGATACTTTATCTCCCACATATTACCGGGTTTTATTGCTATTTTAAAAGGCAAAAAAATGCCCTCGCCTCGATTTGGCTCTCATTTATGGCAATGTCTGTGCACACTAAGTGGAAAGTCATTGAGAACAGTCAGTTGCCCGGCTCTTATTTTTTAACAATACTCATACAGAAGGCACAAAAAACACAACAGATTACGTAGCGCATAAATACGAAGCAAAATATGTAACAATTATTAACGAGCTAAATAGATGGGGGAAATTATTGGCTTGCCGACGGCTATTACGTATTATCCGAAGCATCAAAACATTCACAGCTCAGATGAGAGAACAGAAATTAAGCACACCTTTTTTTTCTGTCGCTTGTGGTATACTGCGCGGCCTTCACATTGAGTAGAGCGCAATAGCGCAGCGAGTAAACGAGGATATCGATGAGCACACCAGATTTTTCCACTGCAGAAAATAAGCAGGAACTGGCGCAGGAAGTCTCCTGCCTGAAAGCGATGATTACGCTGATGCTGCAGGCGATGGGCCAGGCGGATGCGGGGCGCGTGATTATTAAAATGGAAAAGCAGATTTCACAGATGGAAGATGAGGCTCAGGCCGCCGTATTCTCCAGCACCGTTAAGCAGATTAAACAAGCCTATCGGCAGTAATCCTGTGCCGGCTGAAAGTATCACTGACAGCCGGTATCACGTCTGACACGCAGAACGGCAGGCGCATTCAGATTAGCCCAGTCGCCACGGCGTAGCAGGCAATTTGCGTTTTATTCGGCGCATTAAATTTCCGCTGCATATTCTTCTGATGGAAATTCACCGTATTTTCCGAAATCGAGAGAATCATCGCCACCTCCGCCGAAGTCTTTCCTTCCGCCGTCCATTTGAGGATTTCCAGTTCGCGGCGGCTGAACTTCATCTCCGGCGGCATCACCATCTCATCTTCCAGACGCAGCAGCGTCAGCAAGCTTAGTTCAGTCAGCGTTCGCAGACGCAGCTCAAGCTCATCTTCAGGGTAACCGCCCGGCAGACGATTGTTCGCTGAGACAGAGAGAAATCCCTGAGCATGGTTTGGCAACGTCAGGCACTGCGTCACGCCCTTTTGCAGACCATGGTCACGCGCCCCGTCCCACAGTGCCGGCGCATCACGAAACAGGCTGTCGTTCCATGGCAGATGGCCACGCATAAAATTCTCCGGCCGTAACACAGGATCTATCGCGAAATAATTTTCTGCCTGATAGTGCGACATCCATGCGCGGGGGTAAGTCGACTGGAACGTAACGCGGGGGCGGGTGAAAGGCACCGGGTGGCGCACACAAAGCGTGTAGTAATCATATTCCAGCGCTTCGGTTTCACGTTGCAGGAGATTATAAACCTCCTCGCCGGTGGCCATGGACTGAAATTGGTGCAGCATATCCCGCCGCCAGCTGAAAAAATCATTGTCCCTCATAGCTGTGCAAATAACTCCTGATTGATAATCATTATTATAAATACAGAAAACTAACACATAAATCTTATTTATATGTATAAAATATCGTAGCTGTCGCATTTATTAGTCTGAAGGCTTGCCATTTTCCCGCTCGCCGCACAGAAACATAGCGTTTTTCTCCCATCATGTTCTACACCCTGCCAAGGGCGATGGGAAGCGGTGTATACGGCCGTGGGAGTCAATAGCGCAAAGACGTGTCGCGGGGGCGTTACCCCGCCGCGAGAGTGGGCTAAACGCGGCGGCTCCCGCGAAGCTGAGCCGCCGCGCCAACCCATGCTTTACTGCATCAGGAATTTTTCAAGGAACTGACGGGTACGCGGCTGCTGGGGCGAAGCGAACAACGCTTTTGCCTCGCCTTGTTCGACAATGCGTCCCTGATCCATAAATATCGCCCGATCGGCAACGTCGCGGGCGAAACTCATTTCATGGGTCACGATCACCATGGTGCGTTTTTCCTGCGCCAGCTGACGGATGGTGTTGAGCACCTCCCCCACCAACTCAGGATCGAGAGCCGAGGTGGGTTCATCAAACAGGATCACGTCCGGACGCATAGCCAGCGCGCGGGCAATAGCCACTCGCTGCTGCTGCCCGCCGGAGAGACGGCGCGGATAGCTATTCTCTTTTCCGCTGAGCCCCACCTTCGCCAGCAGTTCGCGCGCCCACGCCATGGACTCCTGCTTATCTTCACCTTTTACGATGACCGGCCCTTCAATAATGTTCTCCAGCACCGTACGGTGGGGAAACAGATTAAAGTTCTGGAAGACAAAGCCGACGTGCTGGCGCAGCTGGCGAATGAGCCCTTTCTGCGGCCCGAGGCTGCGACCGGCGTCGATCGTCACATCGCCGACGCGGATAGTGCCGCTCTCCGGTTGCTCCAGCAGGTTGATGCTACGCAGCAGGGTGGTTTTGCCCGAGCCGCTGGGGCCGATGATCGCCACCACTTCCCCTTTCTGTACCTCCAGGTCGATACCATGGAGCACCGTCTGGCCATGGAATTTTTTTACCAGGCTTTTCACTTCTATCGCACTCATTTCGGATCACGCTCCTGGCGGTTCAGCTGGTTTTCAAAATAATTCTGCAGCGAGGAGAGCACTGTCGCCATTACCCAGTAGATCAGGGAGGCCGCCAGATACATGGTGAAGACCTCCAGGGTTCGCGAGGTGATTAGCTGCGCCTGACGAAAAAGCTCCGGCACCTGGATCGTTGCCGCCAGCGAGGTATCTTTTACCAGGCTGATAAAACTGTTCGACAGCGGCGGCAAAGCGACCCGCGCCGCCTGGGGTAAAATGGCCCGACGCATCGTCTGCCAGGGCGTCATACCGATACTGGCCGCCGCTTCCCATTGCCCTTTATCAATCGAGGCGATGGCCGCGCGCAGCGTTTCCGCCGCATAGGCCGCAGTATTCAACGACAGGCCGATCATCGCCGCCGGGATCGGGTCAAGCTCAATGCCGAACTGCGGCAAGCCGTAGTAGATCATAAACAGCTGGGCGATAAGCGGCGTGCCGCGGAAAATGGAGATATACATGCGCGCCAGCCATTTTACCGGCCAGACTGGCGACATGCGCATCAGCGCCAGGATAAAGCCCAGCACCAGGCCGAAAAACATCCCGCCAATGCTCAGCTGCAGCGTAAAGACGGCCCCTTTCAGCAGAAAAGGGGCGGAATCAATGACCAGTTGGATACTTTCTTGCATGCTGTCGTTTCTGTATTAGAGGTGAGGATGATAGGCAAACAGCGCCGGCGCTCCGCCGGTGTGGACGAACAGTATCGGCCCTTCATCCTTAAAGCGCTTCTGCGTGATGCCGTCGATAAGCCCGGCCATCGCTTTGCCGGTATAGACCGGGTCGAGCAAAATACCTTCCAGCTGCGCCAGCAGCTTCACGGCGGCCATCCCATCTTCGTTTGGCGTACCGTATCCTGGGGCAAAGTAGTCATCCCACAGTATAATTTCAGCCTTCGCCTGTAGCTCGAGACTGTTGGCCACGGCCTGCTGCAGCGCCTCCACTTTCGGCAACTGGTCAGCGACCGAGCGCGACACGGTCACCCCAATCAGTTCCGCCTGCGGCATCAGCTGTTCAAGGCCGACCGCCAATCCGGCATGGGTGCCGGCGCTGCCGGAGGCGACCACGACTGACGAGATCGCCACCGCGTCTTCGCACTGCTGGCTGATTTCCAGTGCGCTTTCCACATAGCCTAACGCGCCGAGGGCATTGGAGCCGCCGACCGGAATAACATACGGACGATACCCCTGCGCCTCAATGCGGGTCGCCAGCTCATCGAGCTGGGCGGAGGGATCGGTCAGGGCATTACACATCTCAACCTGGGTGTTAAAGAGATCCAGCAGCAGACGGTTGCCATTGCTCAGATAGTTCTCCGCCCGGGTGCCGATGGGATTTTCCAGTAGCGCCACGCAATGCAGTCCCAGTTTCGCAGCGACTGCCGCCGTCTGACGCACATGGTTAGACTGGATCGCGCCGGCGGTGATTAAGGTATCCGCGCCCTCGCGCAGCGCATCGGCGGCGAGAAACTCCAGCTTACGCAGTTTGTTGCCCCCCATCGCCAGCGGCGTCGTATCATCACGTTTAATAAAAATTTCGCGCCCAAGGTGATCGGACAGACGCGGGAGATACTCCAGCGGCGTCGGCGCGCCGATCAATTCCAGGCGCGGAAAGCGGGTTAAGTTTTGCAGTGACATGGCCCCTCCTGACTCAGTTATGCTTCATTATGCACACAGTTACGCGCTAAATAAAAAAAGGCGCTTCCAGGAGCGCCTTTTTTCACCGCTGTCCGTTATTTCGTCACGTCAGCGCCAAACCATTTCTCGGACAGCGCCTTCAGGCTGCCATCTTTCTGCATGTCTGCAATCGCGCCATCTACCGCTTTCAGCAGGTCGTCGTTGCCTTTACGCAGCGCAACGCCAGCTTCCTGACGAGAGAAGGCTTCGCCGGTTACCGCCAGCGTATTGTTGGTTTTCTTCACCAGATCCAACGCCGCCAGACGGTCTACCAGAATGGCGTCAATACGGCCTACACGCAGATCCTGGTATTTGGTGGGATCGTCATCATAGGTACGGACGTCCACGCCCTGGACATTCTGACGCAGCCACTCTTCATAGTTAGTGCCCAGTCCGACGCCCACTTTCTTGCCTTTCAGATCCGCCGCGGTTTTAATCACGCCTTCGTTACCCTTCTTCACCAGCGCCTGCACGCCGGAGACGGTATATGGGGTGGAGAAATCGTATTTCTTCTTACGTTCGTCAGAGATAGTGACCTGGTTAATCACCACGTCGATACGCTTGGAGTCCAGCGAGGCCAGCATACCGTCCCACTTGGTCGGTTTGAGATCGGCCTTCACGCCAAGATGTTTCGCCAGTTCGTTAGCGAATTCCACTTCAAACCCGGTCAGCTTGCCGTCATCCCCCTGGAAACTAAAGGGAGGGTAGGTGCCTTCGAGGCCCACGCGTAGGGTGCCGCGCTCTTTAATCTGATTGAGCAGGTTTTCCGCCGCAAAAGTTTTCACGCTGACGCCAGCCATCAAAACAACGGCCATCGCGCCCATCATCGCCTGACGACCCAGAAGTGCTAATTTCATAGATACCCCGAAGGTTAGGATTTTCCTGTAGTGTAAGGCGCTTAACGCCCTGACACCAACATCGTTACGCTACATCTTATGCAAATTTATTATATATGATCCGCTTTAGGGTATAGCGAAAATCAGGGCTTTCCTCACCCTTTTTGCTGGATATCTCCCATACTGCAAAGGTCAGCCTGTTGACGTCTGGAGCATGGAAGATGAAAAACCCCACCTTATTGCAATGTTTTCACTGGTACTACCCCACCGGCGGCGAGCTGTGGCCTGAGGTCGAAGCGCTGGCGCCCAGCCTGAATGAAATCGGCATCAATATGGTCTGGTTGCCACCCGCCTACAAAGGCGCCTCGGGCGGTTACTCCGTCGGCTATGATACCTACGATCTCTTTGACCTCGGCGAGTTTGATCAAAAAGGGTCTGTCGCCACCAAATATGGCGACAAAGCGCAGTTGCTGGCGGCGATCAACGCCCTGAAGGAGCACAATATCGCCGTGCTGCTGGATGTAGTGGTCAACCATAAAATGGGCGCTGATGAAAAAGAGGCTCTGCGCGTTCAGCGCGTCGATGAGCAGGATCGTACGCAAATTGACGAGGAGATCATTGAGTGCGAGGCATGGACGCGCTACACCTTCCCGGTGCGCGCCGGACAGTATTCGCAGTTTGTCTGGGACTACAAATGTTTTAGCGGCATTGACCACATCGAGAACCCGACGGAAGACGGTGTGTTTAAAATCGTCAACGATTACACCGGCGAAGGCTGGAATGAACAGGTCGATGATGAGCTCGGCAACTTTGACTATCTGATGGGCGCCAATATCGATTTCCGCAATCATGCAGTGACCGAGGAGATCAAATACTGGGCGCGCTGGGTAATGGAGCAGACCGGCTGCGACGGTTTTCGTCTTGACGCGGTCAAGCATATCCCCGCCTGGTTTTATAAAGCGTGGATCGAGCATGTTCAGGAGGTGGCCCCGCAGCCGCTGTTTATTGTAGCGGAATACTGGTCCCATGAAGTGGAGAAGCTCCAGCAGTATATCGACCTGGTCGAGGGCAAAACGATGCTGTTTGATGCCCCACTGCAGATGAAATTTCATGAAGCGTCGCGCCAGGGCCGCGATTATGACATGAGCCAGATTTTCAGCGGGACGCTGGTCGAAGCCGACCCTTTCCATGCCGTCACTCTGGTCACCAATCATGATACGCAGCCGCTGCAGGCCCTCGAGGCGCCGGTTGAACCCTGGTTCAAGCCCCTCGCCTATGCGCTGATCCTGCTGCGGGAGAATGGCGTGCCCTCGGTCTTTTATGCCGATCTCTTCGGCGCTTCCTATGAGGATACCGGCGGTGACGGAGAGACCTATGCCATTGAGATGCCCGTTATCGAACAACTCCACGAGCTGATCGACGCCCGTCAGCGTTTTGCCCATGGCGTGCAAACCCTTTGGTTCGATCATCCTAACTGCATCGCCTTTAGTCGTAGCGGTACTGACGACGATCCAGGCTGCGTGGTGATCATGTCCAATGGCGATGAGGGCGAAAAGACGCTGACGCTAGGCGAAAACTATGGCAACAAACGCTGGCGGGATTTTCTCGGTAACCGGGAAGAGATTGTCGAAACCGATGGCGAAGGCTGCGCGACCTTTACATGTAACGGGGGGAGCGTGAGCGTGTGGGTGTTAGAGGAGGTATTGTAGACCTCTGACGCCGGGCGGGCCAGCTATGGCCCGCCAAAATCTCAGCGCGTGGAGGCCGGCGCGCTGACGGGCCCCGTCGCTCGCGCTTTGGCCCACGCCTTCTCGCACTCCGGAGTGAGACGTTCAACACGGGACAACGTCATCCGATCGTAGGAGATCGTGTTGCCCTCGCGCTCGACAGGATAGATGTCCAGGGAAGCGGTCACGTTGTAGATCTCACTGTCACGATTCATCAGTTTCCCCGGCTGCGCAATCACGCGCTGCCACTGGCGGCAGTCGAAGGTGTCCCCTTCTTTGGTGACAATCAGGCTGGCAATGGCGTCAGGACTCATCATCGCGCTCTGCGGCCCTTTCGTTTGCCAGAAACCTGCAAGGCCAGCCGGCGCCGGCGCTTTAACGACGTCCTCATAACGATCAACCTGTACGCAACCGGCCAGCGCCACCACCATGCCAGCAAAAAATAACTTTTTCATCATTCATCCCACAAGCCGATAAAAAAGTATTGTGGCATTAAAGCGTTAAGCCTTCCACCCCCACCGCAAAGGGATAAGCGAGCAAGCCAGCAACCGCTAACGTGGGTTTCGTTTGAAGTAAGGAAATTCTGAAAGTAAAAGAATACTGGGCGCGTAACCATAGCATCTATGGGCACTTTTTGTTTTTAATTCGGTCACACTACCGGTTCTTGACTTTACTTTAAGAGTTTTCCTGGCAAATTATATGCATAGATGCGGAATAGTTTAATGGAGCTAATGGGTTCTTTCTAAACCTACTATTATTATCGCCCGCAAGGACTGCTTCGCACAGCCAGTGCGAAGTGTATATCGTTACGTGTTGATTGAGGATGGGTCATGTCAACGATGATTATGGATTTGTGCAGCTATACCCGGTTGGGATTGACGGGATATCTGACCAGTCGGGGAATTAAAAAACAGGAAATCGTTGAGGTCAACAGTGCTGCGGATCTGCAGAAACACTGTACGTCGTGTTGCCCGGCGGTGGTGTTTCTGAATGAAGACTGTTTCGTGCATGATGATGAAAGTAATGGCATTATTCGCCAGATCATTACGCAAAACCCGGCGACGCTGTTTGTTATCTTTATGTCGCTGGCGAACATCCATTTTGACCGCTATTTGCGGGTACGGAAGAATCTGCTAATCAGTTCAAAATCGATAACCCCAAAAGACCTTGATGTTATTCTGGTTAATTATCTTAAATACAAAAACACCAGTGTAGGGCAGTTAACTTTACCGACATTGTCACTGAGTAAAACAGAATCAAATATGCTGCAAATGTGGATGGCCGGGCATGGTACTTCGCAAATCTCAACGCAAATGAACATCAAAGCGAAGACGGTATCGTCGCATAAAGGCAATATTAAAAAGAAAATACAAACGCATAATAAGCAGGTGATTTATCATATCGTTCGGCTGACCGAAAACATCACCTCCGGTATTCAGGTAAATATGCGCTGAAACAAACTGGCGGCGCTCCCGCCAGTTCAGTTTTACGAGACCTCTTTTTCCACGAAAATCCCATCCGGGTGGCCTATTTCATTAAAAAACCAGATCCCCAGAGGATAGTCTTCCAGTGAAACCAGATACATCGTTCCTTCACTAAACGACTCAATCGCCAGCACTACCCCCGAGCGACGTGGGCCACCGTCGGTCTTCACCGTGACACGATCGTTCACCTGCATAATCATCTCCTCTATATTTTCAGCCAGTGTAGAACAAAACCACGCAACTCGCAGCGTCGCGGCACGTGACTGGCGCTTTTTTAGACCGACTATACTTAGAGAGGCTTGAGCGACGCTCAGCGAGGGGGTAATGATGAAGCACCAATTAACAGGCCAGACCGGGGACGACCTTGACGTCAACGTAGATGCCCTGCTGGCGGCAATTAATGAGATCAGCGAAAGCGAAGTCCATCGCACGCTGGACGACCCGCAGCGCGCCAGCATTGATGGCCGCGGGTCACATACCTGGCGTGAGCTGGCGGAGGCATTCGAACTCGATATTCACGATTTCAGCGCCAGTGAAGCCAACCGTTAGCGGCAGGCGAAAAAAATCCCGACTCGCAGGAGTCGGGATCAAACTTGCTAATGCAAGAAGCACTTGAAAATTCGTTACACCGGGAAATCCGATGCGTTGAAACATTATCCTCAATTATTTTGCATGACAAGAGATATTCATGACGCAAAATATTGAGAATGTTGGCGCTTGATGACTTATCGGGCTGCAAGGCTGATGTGAGAAGGCTTAGCCGCAAACCGGTTTCATTCGATAGCGCGATCGCCTGCGATCACTTTAAGATAATTCTCATTTTGCCAATCGACATCGAAACGTTTTACTCACGCTGCGCTGCGAAAACAGACCTGGTTACGCCCATTTTGCTTGGCCAGATAGAGTCGCCCATCGGCCACCGACTGCAGCGCTTCAAACTGATACTCCCCCCGCTCTTCGCTGGCGCTCACCCCTAACGAGGCGCTAACCCGCAGCGTCACGTTGTTATGCAAAAAGACTTCCCGTCCCTGGATACGCTGGCGCAATCGCTCCGCCACCGCCGCCGCTTCCTGCAGGGTGGTATTCGGCATCACGATACAAAACTCTTCTCCGCCCACTCTGCCCAGCAGATCGCCCTGCCGAACCGCGCTGGACAGCGTACTGGCCACCATCGACAGCACCCTGTCCCCCGCCTGATGACCATAGCGATCGTTGATGTGCTTAAAATGATCCAGATCGAGCTGGATCACCGCCAGCGGCCGTCCGCTGCGCTGGCAGTCGCTGGCTACCGCCATCGCCTGTTCAAACAGCGCCCCGCGATTGAGCAGGCGAGTCAAGGCATCGTGCCATGCCTGCCACTCCAGAGAGGTTTGCAGAACGCTCATGTTGCGGACCATGCGGCGGATCACCAGCCAGGAGAGCAACAGCATCAAGGTGAAGAGGACCCACATCAGGGTCAGGGCGATGGTGATGGTGCCAATGTTCCCGCGGACGCCTTCCCGCAGAGTGTGGATCCGCAGCAGCACGCCGTCAAAATTGCGCAGTTTGGCCCAGCTGATATAGCGCGTCAGCAGACGCAGCCCTCCCTGGTTATCATGGACAAACGCGCGGCTCAGCAGCTCCTGCTCGCGCGGCGACAGCAGGGTCAGGACATTCCCCGGCGCGGAAGAAGCCAGCAGGTTCAAATGGCTATCATAAAGTTGGTACTCTCCCTCTTGTCCCCCCTGCATGGCGCTAACCAAAAACGCTTTGATTTCACTGACTGAGAAATCCATCGCCAGCACGCCACGCCAGTAACCGGCAAAATCCAACGGTATCGAAGCGGTGACCACCTGCTCTTCCAGCTGCGGGTCATCGTCAGGAAAGGTTTGCCAGATAACGCCTCGCCCCGGATTATTTCGCTGGGTCTGGCGGGTAAACCACGGAGCGCTGAGGGCTTGGGAATAGTGCGTTATCACCTGCGACTCATCCCGCAGCGGCAGGGTCGAGGTAAAAAAGCCGCTACGAGAGATATACTGCATCCGCTCGGCGAAATCGCGATCGTGCTGCGTCAGATTTAGCAGATAGCCCAGCTCGAGCGTCGCCATTAGTTCATCAGCCGCCAGCGGATCGTCCACCAGCAGGATAGGGTTGTGACCAGCGACGCTGCCTGAGATGCCAAACACCGGCAGCGTACGCCGATTCGGTAGCGCCACCCGCCAGGCCTGCTGATGGCGCTGGCTCAGATAGCGTTGGCTGGCCTTACGCAATACATCGATATCAAGCGGCTGTTCGAGCGCCGCCTGCATCCCATGGCGAAAAAACATCATTCTGTCGATGTTGAACTGCAACAGCCCATCCATTTCATGAGCGACGTTAGCCAGATTGTTACGCTGGTTGGCCACGTAGGCCTCTTCCAGGACATTGATTTCACGCCAGATCAGCAGCGTGGAGAAAAACAGCACTGCGATAAAACAAGCGTTAACCACATGCGCCGGGCGAGCCAGGTGGTAGCACTTTTTTAACTTCAACCGCAGTGGCTTATCCATCTTTCTCTCGCAATACGTTGCGCAAACCTCGCGGCGTCAGCGCCCCGGTCTCTGTCGATACCCGGGGCGTTTTCAGGGTAGAACACGCGGCGCCGTTACGCTGCGTTTCGCCATGCTACTTTCCAGCGCCACGCAGGCTGCTCACCGCCTTAACGCCCGCCAGCACCACCGCGCCGATGATAAAACCCAGCACCAGGTTGGCGACGACCGGCAGCGTGGAGGCCATCACCCCACCCAACCCCGCGCTCCAGTGCTCGATGGCATGATGCAGCGGCGCAATACCGTGAACGACTATCCCCCCGCCGACGAGGAACATGGCCAGCGTCCCGACGATGGACAACACCTTCATCAGGCGGGGAGCGACGGCCAGGAGCCCTTTACCCAGCCACTGCGCCAGCGCACTACGTTTTTCCGCCAGCCAGTAACCCATGTCGTCCAGCTTGACGATCACCCCCACCAGGCCATACACCCCGATAGTGACCAGAATCGCAATCCCCGAGAGAATAAGGATCTGGTTAAGCAGCGGAGCTTCCGCCACGATGCCGAGGGTAATGGCGACAATTTCCGCGGACAAAATAAAATCGGTGCGAATCGCGCCTTTTACTTTGTCACGCTCAAAGGCCAGCGGATCGCGCTCCGCCAGCGCGGCGAGACGCTGCTGCCGCCGTTCAGGATCCTCTTTGTGTTTCCGCGCTTCCAGACTGTGCAGTACCTTCTCCACCCCTTCGAAACAGAGAAACGCGCCGCCCAGCATCAACAATGGCGTAATCGCCCAGGGGATGAAGGCGCTGATCAACAAAGCCAGTGGCACGAGGATCACTTTGTTAACGAACGACCCTTTCGCCACTCCCCAGACCACGGGCAACTCGCGATTCGCCCGCACGCCGGTAACCTGTTGGGCATTGAGAGACAAATCGTCGCCCAGCACCCCCGCCGTTTTTTTCGCCGCTACCTTGCCCATCACGGAAATATCGTCCAGCAGCGTGGCGATATCATCAAGTAATGTTAAAAGACTACTTCCTGCCAAAATGATTTTCCTTCTCTTTTCATCAATGTCTCCCTCGAGTATGCGTTAAAAAACGGCCGGTGCCCAAGGTACAATTAGTCAATATAAATTTAACAACCTGACGCAAATTAACCACTCGCCAGCACGATAGTTTTCACGTTTACTATATGTCCCCTTTCTATCTCTGCACCGTCGTGAGGAAGTATGTCTACCCGTCAGCTTTTACCGCTCATCGGGGCGCTGTTTGCGCTGTATATCATCTGGGGCTCTACCTATTTCGCTATCGCCGTCGGGGTCGCCAGCTGGCCGCCGCTAATGATGGCCGGCATTCGTTTTCTCGCTGCCGGCGTGCTGTTGCTGGGGTGGCTACTGGCCACCGGCCATAAGCTACCGGCGCGTCGTCCGCTGCTTAACGCTGCGCTGATCGGGGTCTTGCTGCTTGCGGTTGGCAACGGCTTCGTGACGCTGGCTGAACATCAGCACGTCCCCTCCGGCATCGCGGCGGTGATGGTCGCCACCGTACCGCTGTTCACCTTATGCTTCAGCCGCTTTTTCGGCATCGCCACCCGTAAACTGGAGTGGCTGGGCATTGCCATTGGCCTTGCGGGTATCGTGATGCTCAACAGCGGAGGCAACCTGAACGGCAACCCCTGGGGCGCACTGCTGATCCTGATTGGTTCCCTAAGCTGGGCCTTCGGCTCGGTTTACGGTTCGCGAATCGTACTGCCGACCGGCATGATGGCGGGGGCAATCGAGATGCTCGCCGCCGGGATCGTCCTGCTGGTGGCCTCATGGCTGAGCGGTGAAACCTTAACCCGCGTCCCTTCCTGGTCCGGGATCGCCGCCCTGGCCTATCTGGCCATCTTTGGCTCGCTGATTGCCATTAACGCCTACATGTTTTTAATCCGCAATGTCACCCCGGCGGTCGCCACCAGCTACGCCTATGTTAATCCGGTGGTCGCGGTGCTCCTCGGTACTGGGTTCGGCGGCGAGAGCCTGTCGCTCATTGAGTGGCTGGCGCTGGCGGTGATTATTTTCGCCGTAGTGCTGGTGACGCTGGGGAAATATCTCTTCCCAGTCCGCAGCGAGGCTACTCCTTGTAAGGCGTCGAAGTAGTCGTCAGTTCGCGGATCCCCTGCGTATCGATCTGCGCGTCGTGTCCGGCGCCGCAGATCCACTCTTCCAGACGCTCGGTGAGCGCCGCATCACTCAGCCTAAGGCGCCCGCGCAGGGCGCATTCCCAGATGATTAATACCCGCCAGCCCTCTTCGGCCAGCTTTTGCCGGTCGCGGGCGTCGCGCGCCACGTTACCGGCGATTTTGTCCAGCCAGAATGCCGTGCGGGTGGCCGGCACCTTAAACAGATAGCAGTCATGGTGATGCCAGAAACAGCCGTGAGTAAAGATAACGCAGCGATAGTCGGGTAAAGTGAAATCGGGACGTCCCGGCAGCGCGCGATCCTGGGCGACAAAGGTGAATCCCGCCCCGGTCAGCAGCGCCGCTATCCGCTTTTCAATCGCCGTATCGCGCGTGGCGATCGCCCGCATATTTTTACTGCGCGTCGCTTTATCGTGAACATCCGCCATCATTATCATCCGCTTCGCGGCGCGCCACCGCCTGAGCGATGCGCGGCGCCAGGAGTTTCGCCACCGCGGCGAAGACCGGAACCACCACCGAGTTGCCAAACTGACGATAGGCCTGCGTATCCGATACCGGGATGCGAAAACGCGCCCCCTGCGGGGATTCAAAGCCCATCAGCCGGGCGCATTCGCGCGGCGTCAACCGGCGAGGCCGCCGCTGTTGATTCAGCGGATCGTCAAAATGCTTCTCACCGAGCGGCCGGTCCCAGCCGCGATCGACGAGAATTTCGGCACCATCTTTATAGTAGCGGGCAGAAAGCGTCCGGGCCACGCTGTGGGGATTGGCGGGGTCAACCAGGCCATAACCAAAGCCATTACCCCGCGCCTGATGCTTGCGGGCATAACGATAAAGATATTTCCACAGCACCGGCGTAAGAATAAATTTCGCATCGACCGTCGGCTCCAGTAGCTCGCCAAATGTTGGCCGCACCGCCGGGTACTGCGCCGCGATGTCGCGCAGCGTAAATCCAGCATGCAGCTGCAGATCGCGACGGAAACCCACCAGCACGATGCGCTCCCGGTGCTGAGGCAAGAAATGGCGCCCGTCAATCACCTTCGGGTCATCCGGCCCGGTATGCCCCGCGTCAGCTACTTCATATCCCAGCTCATCCAGCGTCTGCATGATGATACGGAAGGTGCGCCCCTGATCGTGGCTTTTGAGGTTTTTGACATTCTCCAGCACAAAAATCGCTGGCTGACGAGCCGCGATAATTCTCACCACGTCAAAAAACAGCGTTCCCTGGGTTTCGCAGGCAAAGCCATGCGCACGGCCCATCGCATTTTTCTTAGAGACGCCGGCAAGCGAGAAAGGCTGGCAGGGGAAGCCAGCCAGCAGCACATCATGCTGAGGGATAGATTCGCGAATATGCCGCGCCGCCTCCTCGTCGCTAACGTCAGAGCGTTGGCTGAGGGTAATATCGCGGATATCTTCATTAAAACGGTGCTGCTGCGGATCACAGTACCAGTTGGCCTTATAGGTGCGTACCGCGTGCTTGTTCCACTCGCTGGTGAAAACGCACTGCCCGCCGATGGCTTCAAAACCACTGCGGATCCCGCCAATACCGGCAAACAGATCGATAAAACGGAACCCATAGTGCGGATGATGGGCCGGCGGCGAAGGCAGGAGCGTCGCCAGATGAGCAACTTCCTGCGGGCGCAAACGCTCCGCCGCGCGGCCAAGCGCCGCCACGCGCTTGAGGATCGCCGCGCTCCAGTGCTGTTCGCCGACGCTCACCAGTTCGGCAACCAGCGTTTTTACATCGTAGATCGTCATCAGCTGACGCAGCAGCGCCTCAGCGTCTTCCCCGGCCTGTTCAGCCAACGACAACGACCTGTGTTCCTTGCTTAACTTTTGCGGCATATCCTCAACCAACGCGGACGATTTTGGCAGAGAGTACCATAAATCACCGGTCGGTTGACGCCTGCGGTGCAAAGCGGCGCAAAACCGCTTCATCCAGCGCCAGCGGCTCCCCCTGCAGCTCCGCGCTGAGCTTAGCCATAAATTCGACGAGAAAACGGGCATTATGCTGCGCCATCGCTTTCCCCTTATCAGTTTGCATGGTTTCCGGCAGGCGCAGAAGTTTGCACTGGAAATGGTCGAGGGCATATTTGCGGTCATCCAGCGCCCGCCGATCAGCAAAAGGATCTTCGGCATCAAACAAGATGGTATTCAGGGCGCCGGCGACAGCGAAGACCCTCGCCAGACCAATGGCTCCCAGCGACTCGAGTCGATCGGCATCCTGAACTATTTTCGCCTCCAGCGTGCGCGGTGGGATCGCCGCGCTGAAGCTGTGCGCCTCGATGGCATGGCTGACCGCCGGGTAACGATCCGCAGGAAAATCAGCAAAGGCCGACTGCAGAATGGCGAGGGTTTTCTCGGCGGCCATCATCGAGGATCGACTTCGCTCCGGATGATTTTTTGGCAAGCTGACGATGTCATGAAAATAGCAGGCCGTGAGGAGTACCAGCCGGTCGACTTCCTCCCCCGCGGCCAGCTGAGTGGCGGTCGCCCAGACGCGACGAAAATGGGACAGATCGTGTGCGGCGTCATCCTGCGCATGGTGCGTCAGTATCCAGCGCTCAAATCGTTGCTGCCAGTCAACCAGGTCCATAGGCTTTCCTTTTTCTGAGGGTCAGCCTCGAGCATAGCAATTTTAGCGCTGATGATCCTGCTCGCCGCGGGATGGACGCGTATACCAGACGACCGCGCCGAGAATAGAGCCAATGCCGCCGAGGACCAGCATACCCAACAGGGCGCCAAGCCATTTCCCGGCCGTTGTTCCAAAATCACCCTCCACGCTGGCGCCGGGAACGCTGTGAATTTTTCCCACTACCCACCAGTAACGCACAATGACCCAGACACAATATCCGCAAAAAGCATACAACGCCCAGAGCGCAAGTTTCCCTCCCGGGCTGCGTTTTGCCTGCTCTTCCATCTCATTCCTCTCCGTGACACAACAGACTATTGTCACTCAAAACGTGACACGCATCACATTATACCGCTAACCTGCGTCACAGGCAGCAGTTTCATCTTCGTCTTCTGCGCCTTCTCGCGACTTATGCTGCCAATGCGCACAGGCTGAAGAGATGTCCTTATTATCTCCCGTACGCTTAAAGCTATTCATTCCTTAATTATCGCAAGCTGGGTTGATAATCCCCTGGATATTTACATTCACACAAAATAAATTCCCATAATGAATAATGTGCTTGATTATTATTTGTGCAATTTATTTCATAAAATTAACAACGACCTACAAAATATACAATAAAGCATTGCTATATAAGAAAATAATAAATCTTGCACAAACATCCAAATTTAATATAAAGAACCACTTAGAAATATTTTGAAATGTTTAACATTATTTATTTACATATTTTATTTTAAATAAAGATGAACTTAGTCGTTAGTATCGGATAGTCATTCCGGAGGGATTGTCATAATTCATAGAAATTATTATTAAAAGGGAATATATAATGAAAAGAAAAGTACTGGCACTCATGGTTCCGGCATTATTAATGGCTAGCGCCGCTAATGCCGCCGAAATCTATAACAAAAACGGTAATAAACTGGACCTCTACGGGAAAGTTGACGGCCTGCATTACTTCTCTGACGACGCTTCAGAGGACGGCGACCAGACCTATGTTCGCTTTGGTCTGAAAGGCGAAACGCAGATTACTTCCGAGTTAACCGGCTACGGTCAGTGGGAATACAACATTCAGGCGAACACCAGCGAAAAAGAAGGCGCGAATTCCTGGACCCGTCTCGGCTTTGCCGGCCTGAAGTTTGCCGACTGCGGGTCGCTGGACTATGGCCGTAACTACGGCGTGGTCTACGACATTGAATCCTGGACCGATATGCTGCCGGAATTCGGCGGCGATACCTACACCCAGACCGACGTTTACATGACCGGTCGTACTAACGGCGTGGCCACCTACCGTAACAGCGATTTCTTCGGCCTCGTCGACGGCCTGCATTTCGCCCTGCAGTATCAGGGTAATAATGAAAACGCCGGTTCTGGCGAAGGCACTAATAACGGTGGGAAACGTAAGCTGGCGCGGGAAAATGGCGACGGTTTTGGTATCTCCAGCTACTACGATCTCGATATGGGCATCAGCTTCGGGGCAGCGTATTCGTCTTCTGACCGTACCCATAACCAGCTGGCGGCCGCGCGTAGCAGCCAGCGTTATGCCAACGGCGATAAAGCCGATGCCTGGACCGTCGGCGCGAAATATGACGCCAATAACATCTATCTGGCCGCCATGTATGCTGAGACCCGCAACATGACCTTCTATGGCAACGATAGTTTTGGCGGAATTGCCAACAAAACGCAGAACTTCGAAGTGGTCGCGCAGTATCAGTTCGACGACTTTAATTTACCGCTGCGTCCGTCCGTGGCCTATCTGCAGTCGAAGGGTAAAGATCTCTACGCCTATTCTCGCTACGGCGACAAGGATCTGGTCAAGTATGTCGACGTGGGCATGACCTACTACTTCAACAAAAATATGTCCACCTATGTGGATTATAAAATCAACCTGCTGGATGAAGACGACCGCTTCTACAAAAACAGCGGTATCGCGACCGATGATATCGTCGCCCTCGGCCTGGTCTATCAGTTCTGATCCCCGTCAAAGCCCGCGTTCAGCGGGCTTTTTTATGTTCCCGCTCCGTTGAGATCACTCTTTTCGACATTGCCGCTTTCCAGGCGTACCTTCCCTCTTTATGATGCGTTTAAGCTCGTTCGGGCTAAAAGCGGCGATAAGGTGCCAAAAGGATAAAGCGCGCTACCGCGACTCTACGCTGAAACCAGGACGATGATGATGGTGATACCCCAGCGCAGGCGTTATACCTGAAGCTAACGGTGTTATTGAAGGGAAGGTTAGAGCAAGAAAAGTGGCGGAGAGAGGGGGATTTGAACCCCCGGTAGAGTTGCCCCTACTCCGGTTTTCGAGACCGGTCCGTTCAGCCGCTCCGGCATCTCTCCGCTGTGATGGTTGCTATAATGCCAGGATCTTTGGCATTTTAATAGCTCCCGTTTCGGTAATTGTGTTCAAGTGACGACTTTGCGAGCAATATGATGTTTAAATGGCCCTGGAAAGCAGATGATGAGTCCGGCAACGCAGAGATTCCCTGGGAGCAAGCGCTTGCCATTCCGGTTTTAGCCCATCTTTCGTCCACTGAGCAGCACAAGCTCACGCAGATGGCTGCCCGTTTTTTACAGCAAAAGCGGCTGGTGGCATTGCAGGGGCTGGAGCTGACCCCGCTGCATCAGGCGCGCATTGCTATGCTCTTTTGTCTGCCGGTGCTTGAGCTGGGCATTGAGTGGCTGGATGGCTTCCATGAAGTGCTGATCTACCCTGCCCCTTTCATCGTCGATGATGAATGGGAGGATGATATTGGTCTGGTCCACAACCAGCGGGTGGTACAGTCGGGACAAAGCTGGCAACAGGGTCCTGTAGTGCTGAACTGGCTGGATATTCAAGACTCTTTTGATGCGTCAGGCTTTAACCTTGTGGTGCATGAAGTGGCGCATAAGCTTGATACGCGGAACGGCGACCGGGCCAGCGGCGTGCCGCTTATCCCGTTGCGTGAAGTTGCCGGCTGGGAGCACGATCTCCACGCCGCGATGAACAACATTCAGGATGAGATAGATCTGGTCGGCGAAAGCGCCGCCAGTATTGACGCCTATGCCGCCACCGATCCCGCAGAGTGCTTTGCTGTCCTCTCGGAATATTTTTTCAGTGCGCCTGAACTGTTCGCGCCTCGCTTCCCGGCCCTGTGGCAGCGTTTTTGCCACTTTTACCGCCAGGATCCGCTGGCGCGTAGATGTGAGAATGGCCTGCAGGACGAAGGCGATCGGCGCATTGTTCACTAAAACAACGTGTTGAGCTAAATTTAGCCATTTGAATCAGCAGGTTAATTTTAGTGTTGACACAAAAATGCGAGGCCAGTAGTATGCGCCTCGTTCACACGATTCCTCTGTAGTTCAGTCGGTAGAACGGCGGACTGTTAATCCGTATGTCACTGGTTCGAGTCCAGTCAGAGGAGCCAAATTTAAAAATCCCGCTCAGGGAAACCTGAGCGGGATTTTTGCTTTCCGTGATCCTCTCCGCTCCCCAAGCATGCAATCTTATCCTGGTGTAGGTGCTATTTTCTTGCTATGAGGCAAGCTGAACGGCCGTGAGCCCCACGCTCCCGCAAAGGCTTAAATAAAGGCGGTTTAACCGTGCCGGACCATACCTGGGTGTAAGGCAATAATGCGCGGTTCCAAAAAAGATCGGCAACACCGCCGCTTCTGACATCTCTCCGCCAGCGGGTATAAGCAGCATCGTACCGTAGGTACCGTCCAAGGTTCCGTATGTGATCCCCGCAGGTGAAAAGCAGCGATGCTGCTCCCAACCTTATGGCTACAGACTTTCGATCCGGCGGTAACCGCTGGGTCTGCCGCTGCGTAGCAGACGATCCCGATCCGGCAGTTACCATTACAGACAGCGCGGGCTGCCCAAATGCATTTTCCACTGGCGGAAAGACCCGTAACGCTTAGGGTAGCCTGGCAATAACCTTAATCTCGAACTTAAATCCATAAAGCCACGTCACGCCGATCCCGGTCAGCGTAGGGTAAGGCGCTTCTCCCCAATATTCTGGCAGGATACTCCAGATAGCGTCGAGATTTGACTCAGGATCGACGACAAAGAGGGTAACATCAACCACGTCCTCAAACGTGCAGCCCGCCGCTGCGAGCACAGCATTAAGATTCTTGAACGCCAGCCTGACCTGTGCTTTCAGATCGTGCTCAGGCGAACCATCCTCGTGGCTACCCACCTGCCCCGAAACAAACAAGAAACCATTGGATTTGATGGCCGGTGAATAACGATTGCGCTCATAGAGCGCCTGACGACCGAAGGGAAAAACGGCTTCGCGTGCTGTCATGTTTGTACCTTTATGGTGGGGCGAAATCAGCCCGGTGAATGTAAAGACACTGTACAACGACGAGATCGGGCGGATAAACAAGCGACTTTGTCCCTCATTGTTTGTAATATCCAAACAATCGATGAAAGACAGGATAAGAAATGGATCGTTTCGATGCAATGCGCGCCTTTGCTCGAGTGGTAGAGGCAGGGAGCTTCACGAAGGCTGCCCAAACGCTTCATATGAGCAAAACCACGGTGACGCAACTCATTCAGCAGCTGGAATCGCGCCTGCGCGTCAGATTGCTCCATCGCACCACCCGCAAGCTCGGTGTGACTCCCGATGGCGCGGTCTACTACGAACGCGTCATTCGTCTGCTGGCGGACATGGAGGATGCTGAAAACAGCCTGTCCAGTGCGGCGATGACGCCCAGGGGACGGCTACGGGTGGATGTACCGAGTCCGCTGGCCCGCCTTATTCTGGTGCCGGCGCTACCGGCTTTCCACGCCCGCTACCCTGATATCCAGATCGACATGGGTGTGAGCGACCGGGTAGTGGATCTGATCGGCGACAACGTGGATTGCGTTCTGCGCGGTGGTCAAATCACCGACCAGTCCCTAATCGCACGCCATGTCGGCGATTTGCAAATCGGCGTCTACGTCGCCCCCAGCTATGTGGAACGCCTTGGCGCTCCCGCACACCCGCGCGAGCTGCAAAATACTGACCATTGCATAGTGGGATTCTTGTCCTCACGCACCAGTAAGATTGATCCTTTGGTACTGTGCAGTGAGAATGAACGTATTGAAATCACGGGCAACTACGTACTTGCCGTGGATGATGGCAATGCTTACCTCGAAGCTGGGTTAGTTGGCTTAGGCGTGATTGCGCTGCCCAACTATATGGCGGCAGCGCATCAGGCCGTTGGCGCTTTGATTCCATTATTTACACAATGGCGGATTAGCCCAATGCCTCTGTACCTGGCGTTTCCACCGAACCGCCATGTCAACGCCAAGCTGCGCGTATTTATTGACTGGATCGTTGAATTGATGGAGCAGCATGTCCCCATTGCCAACAATCAGTGACGCCATCCCCTGATTCGCTTATCAGCGGCGATGGGGTTCAGCGGTAGTGACTGTGGTCAGGCGTGTTTTGACAATAGGGATTCAGCAGAACTCATCCGTCTTATATTCTGGATAATGGCTATCATAAAGGGGATCTTCGCTTTCATGGACAATGGCAGCCAAAAAAAAGATCCTCAGTAACAAGATTAAGTCCACAGGTATATTTGCAGACTTTATCATCCCCTCCTGAGCATCTCCTGGCGCCCTCATTAAAACGCCATCACAGCCACTGTTGATAAGTTAAGGATCGGTTTCCCGATCCTTATTCCCAACAACGTTGAATGCATCGTCAGCAAAAGAGCCTTCTTACAATAGCCGTTAATCAGACTAAACGACCCGCTACAAACTTCCCTGCGCCGCTGTGGCGCTGATATTCACCGGCATGCCGGAGCGGCGCTGCAGGGTCTGCTCGACCTGGGCAGGGCTCACTCCCGGCCCCTGGGTAAAGTCGCGCAGCGCCGAGGTCATCGGCAAGGGGACTTTTCTGTCGGATTCAAACTCCGCGCGGTTGCGCGACAGCGGCTCGTGCACCTCCAGCCAGTGACTGCCGTCCGGCTCCACGCTGTACTTCACCGGCTGATCGATCAGCTGAACCCGCGTCCCAACCGGCACGTTATCAAACAGGAATTTAATATCGTCATTGCGCAGGCGGATGCATCCCTGGCTGACGCGCAGCCCGATACCAAAGTTGGCATTGGTACCGTGGATGGCGTAGAGCCTGCCGATGTAGATCGCATACAGCCCCATCGGATTATCGGGCCCGGGGGGCACCATCGCCGGCAGCGTTTTGCCCTCTTTCGCATACTCGCGGCGGGTATTGGCGGTTGGCACCCAGGTGGGGCCTTCCTGCTTACGCTCTACTGCCGTCACCCAGTTACGCGGCGTTTCGCGTCCCGCCTGACCAATGCCGATTGGCAGGACTTCGACGCTATTGCCCAGCGGCGGGTAATAATAGAGACGCATTTCGGCAACGTTGATCACGATCCCTTCGCGCACGGTGTCGGGCAGGATCAGCTGTTGCGGAATAGTCAGCGTCGAACCGGAGCGTGGCAAATAGACATCGACCCCGGGGTTGGCTTCCAGCATATTGCTTAACCCCTGGCCGTACTGGGCGGCAAAACTTTCCAGCGGCTGGGTGTTATTGTCCGGAACGGCAATGGTAAATGCGCTGCCCACCAAACGGCTCCCCTCCGGCGGCAGCGGATAGCTGACGGCCAGCGCGCCGTGGCTGGCAAGCAGCATCAGCGCCGTATAGAGTAATTTCACACGCCGCATCGTCATTTTCCCTTCCTCAGTCGCGACTCTCGTGTGTGAATTATAGCGTTATTTCCTCGCCTCGATCCGCTGACCCACAATGACTTAAATCTGATAGTCGATTGCGGCCTCTTCCGGCTCCATCGCCTGACGCTTAATCTCATCCAGCGACAGTCCGGCATTGCACAATTCGATAAAGCGCCAAACGTAATTCCGCTGCAGCTGGCCCCGCTTCAGTCCCAACCACACGGTATTGGCATCGAACAGATGGCGGGTATCAAGACGCGTAAAGGTGTCCGCTTCCCGGGCATCACCGGACTGCTCGGCGACCAGCCCGACGCCCAGCCCCAGCTCCACGTAGGTCTTGATCACATCGGAATCCTGCGCGCTCAGCACGATATCCGGCATCAACCCCTTGCGGTTGAACGCCTCATCTATGCGCGAACGGCCAGTGATCCCCTGGCGGTAGGTGATTAACGGCCAGCGGGCGATCGCCTCCAGCGTCAGGGGGGAAACCTGCGTCAAAGGATGATCCTTCGGCACCAGCAGGCTGTGATGCCAGCGGAACCAGGGGAAAGCCGCCAGCGTCGGATCGTTGCTCAGGCGCTCGCTGGCGATGCCGATATCCGCTCCGCCGTTATGCAGCAGCGCTTCGATTTCCTGCGGGGTACCCTGCACCAGCTCGACGCGAACATCTGAGAACAGCTCGCGGAAAGCTTTAATGACCGGCGGCAGGCTGTAGCGCGCCTGAGTATGGGTGGTGGCGATAGTTAAGACGCCTGACGCATCGTTAGTGAAGAGATCCGCCAGCCGCCGAACGTTACTGGCTTCATTGAGGATCCGCTCGGCAATCGATAACAGCGCTTTACCCGGCTCGGTCATGCCTAACAGGCGTTTGCCGCGGCGGATAAAGATCTCAATCCCCAGCTCCTCTTCCAGTTCCCGGATATGGCGACTGACGCCTGACTGCGAGGTATAGAGCATATTCGCGACTTCCGTCAGGTTGTAATCCTGACGGGCCGCCTCACGGATAATTTTCAGCTGCTGGAAGTTCACCCTTTCCTCCGGGCCAATGGACTTAACGTATCTGCTATTGTTAAAGTCTGTTGTCCCAGGTAACAAATAATAAAAACCAGCAACTTATTCCTTAAGAGAATATACCCTAACTGACCAGCTGCAGTTCACGGTTTTCCAGCGATGGGCGGCTCACCAGAGACAGCAGGATCTCTTTCACCGCCTGCGCCTGCGGCGACAGACTGCCGCGAGCCGACATGTTCAGCGACAGCGACAGGCTCATTGAAGGCGTGCTGATCCGCGCCATCCAGCCGTTCGCCGCCCCGCACAGGGAACGGGCAGCGGATTCCGGTAACACCGTCGCCCCCATGCCGCTGGCGATGGCCGCGGTCAGGGTGGTGATGGATTCGATCTCGCCGATAATTTTCGCCGACAGACGACGCAGGGTGAATGCCTCGGTGACCCGCGCCCGCACTGCGCTGTAATCGCGCGGCAGGAACAGGTTCATCTCCGCCACCGCCGTGAGATCCACGCTCTGCCCCGGGCAGTCGCGGGTGCCGACCAGGTAAAGGTCTTCTTTCAGCAGCGGCTGGCTGACGATGCCTGCCACCGGCGAACGCTCATAGAGCACCGCCATATCCAGCTGGCCCGCCAGCAGCTTGTCATTCAGCGCTGTGCCGCTGCTCTCCTGCAGATAGACCATCACCTCGGGCAACTCATTGCGCACCGTTTGCAGCAACGGCATGGTAATGGCGGAAGCCGCGGTGCCCGGCGCCAGGCCGATCGACACCTGACCACGCAGCGTCTGGCCGACGTTATTGACCGCCAGCTGCGCCTGCTCGCACTGGCGCAGGATAGTGCGCGCATGGGTGTAGAGAATTTTACCGGCTTCCGTTGGCGTGACCCCTCGCTTGGTGCGTATCAGCAACTGCTGGTCCATTTCACCTTCCAGAGTCGCGACCTGTTGGCTGAGGGCCGGTTGGGCGATATGCAAGACTTCAGCGGCCTGGGTCAGACTGCCGATATCGACGATTTTCACAAAATATTTCAGTCGTCTTAAGTTCATTTTGCCTCCTGTAAGGAACGCCAGCGTCAACGCTGGGAGTATGATGCACTGGCTTTTGCAATTTGCTTGCCAGCTTTGCATTTCCTCGGCTGTCGCCCGCCGCAGGCAGTGTTATAAGGGATAGTGATAGCAATTCGGTTTTTATTTGCCCGGTAAGCAGATTGTGGTATGCCCCATTAGGGGTACATTCGCACTACAACGGTGCAACATGGTAAAAAAAACAGCGCATGGATGGCGATTGCTGAAATTGTCAGCAGTCGAACGCAATTCTTTGAATCAGGCTTTGACAAGGCCGGATGGCATCGTTAATATGCGCCCCGTTCACACGATTCCTCTGTAGTTCAGTCGGTAGAACGGCGGACTGTTAATCCGTATGTCACTGGTTCGAGTCCAGTCAGAGGAGCCAAATTTAAAAAGCCTGCTTTCGAGCAGGCTTTTTGCTTTTCAGCGCCGGTACTTCTGCCGGAAGGCGAATGGCCACCCTCCGGCGATTGCGGCTTTAGCGTAAACTCTCTTCCTTAAGATCTATCTCCCGCAGCACCTCATAAAAAGTGATATCGCTGATGTTATGGGCGCGGCGCAGCCGGAACAGTTCCTGACGCTGGGCGATAATGACCTCTCGTTGCATATATTTCTCCAGCCTGGCACGCTTAGCCAGCTCCAGCCCGACATCCTGCCCCTCGTCATTGTCGTTATAGTGAAGCCGCCGCTGATAGGTTTCGAGCAGCATATTGCCGGCATCGGCCCGCAGGGCCTGCTCACTGGGATCCTCCACCGGCTCGTCCAGTAGCGCGTTAAGACGGTTAATGGCCACCTCGGTCATCACGGCGCCAATGTCGTCCTTACCGGTGTCATGCGGTAGATCATCGGCAAGATAACGGGTCATAAACGGCAGACCGATAGCCGCCACCACCAGCGACATCAGGATCACTGCCATCGATAGAAAGATCAGTAGTTCACGGCCCGGGAACGGCGAACCATCTGCCAGCACCACCGGCAGCGTCAGAATACCGGCGAGGGTCACAGAGCCCTTCACTCCCGCCAGCGCCATGACGGCGAGGATACTGAAGCGTGGACGGACGGTGATGGCCTTGCCCCGACGTTTACGGCGAAAAATTGTCAGCTTCATCGACAGCCATACCCAGGCGAAGCGCATCAGACCGAGCGCCAGGGTGATGGCCACGGCGTACAGCAGCAGATACCAGGGCGAAGAGACGCCGGCCTGGCTGGCTACCGCCGGCAGCGTCCTGAGCATGCGCGGCAGCTGCTCGCCCAGCATCAGAAAGATCATCCCGTTGAGGGTGGTCTGCAGCATGGACCATACCGCGCTGCTTTTCATGCGCGTCGCCGGAAGCCGGGGCCCCGACAGCTGCTCATAATGCATCGCAATGCCGGCGGCGACGGCGGCAAGAATGCCCGAGACATGGAACGCCTCGGCCAGCAGGTAGGCGGCGAAAGGGATAAGCAGGCTGATCAGGATCTGGATGGCTGGCTCCTCGCGGGTGCGCCGAACCAGAAAGTTATTACATTTGCCGGTGACCCACACCACCACGAGGCCACTGAGGATGCCCCCGAAGGCCATCAGGAAAAATTTCACCACCGCGTCTCCCGGGGAGAAGCTGCCGGTCAGCACCGCGGCGATGGCGAAATTAAAGGCGACGAGCCCTGAAGCATCGTTTAACAGCGACTCCCCTTCGAGAATATGCGCCATCCTTGAGGGAAGCGGCGAGCTGGCGGTCATTGCCGATACCGCCACCGGATCGGTAGGCGACAGAATAGCCGCGAGGGCGAACCCTGCCGCCACGGTGATAGCCGGGATCAGCCAGTGAATAAACAGGCCAATACCGAGAATAGTCACCATCACCAGGCCTATCGCCAGCGATAAAATCGGCTTCATATCGCGGAAAAAAGCGTCTTTGGGGATGCGCCAGCCATCGAGGAACAGCAGCGGCGGGATAAACAGCAGTAAAAAAATATGCGGGTCAAAATCGACCTGAAAGCCACTGGCGGCCAGCGCGGCGCCCGCGGCGATTTGGATCAGCGGTAGCGGCACTTTAACGGGCAGAAGATGGGACAGGAACACGGTCACCACGATGGCCATGATAAAGACCAGCACGATAGCAATTAGCGACATTCATCCCCTCCTCTGACGGCAATATTCATTCTGTACATCAGACTGTTAATCCTTTTTCGCAGGTGTTGTTTCGGTAACAGATTATTTACCCAGTCACCGATAATTTAAGACAGACGTCATTGTCTGCCGGCGATAATATTTAAACTGAGGTGGCAACCGGTGCCGGATCAGGGGTGACAATGTCTTTTATCAAGCCGCGTTTGTCAATCCGCTATCGTCTGCAAATCATCGCCGGCCGGCATTCCGGGGAGAAGTCCTCACAGGACTGTCGACCGGGGACTTCGCAAATTAGCCTCTTCACATGGACAAAACCACTCAACCGCTCCAGCCCTCCGCTGTTTATATATTCCCAATATTATTAATCCGTATTATACATTGTGAATATGGATATTAATGACCAGTCTAATATACCCGGCAGAGTTATATTTCGTGCCCCCGCCGGCAGTGCGAACCACGTATTTGCGATAAATAATTCTTAACGCCCCCCAGTTCAGGATGATTGGTCAGCCAGCCTTACGCTGCGCGCAATGCTTGCCCTCCCCCTGAATTGGGCGTACCCTGACCAACAATTAAACCACACGGTCTAAATAATGAATCCCGATACCTCCGCCGTCCTGAAGCCCCGCCGCGGCCGTCCACCCAAGGTCGATCGCCAGTTTGACGATACGCGTCAGGCGCTGATTCGCTCAGGCCTTGAAGTGCTGACCGAAACGGGCTATCTCGCGGCGGGTATTGATGCGGTGATCAAGAATATCGCCGTGCCAAAGGGGTCGTTTTATCATTGCTTTAAAAGCAAAGAGGCTTTTGGCCTCGCCGTGCTTGCCGCCTATGGCGACTTCTTTGCGCATAAATTAGATAAATTCCTGCTGGACGACGCCGTGCCGCCGCTGGAACGAATGGCGGCCTTTGTGCGTCATGCCGGTCAGGGAATGGAGAAATTCCAGTTTCGCCGCGGCTGCCTGGTGGGCAACCTGCTGCAGGAAGCCCCGTTGTTACCCGAGACGTTTCCCCAACGGTTGATGGCTATCCTGGCGGCATGGGAGTCGCGCGTGGCGCGCTGCCTGCGCGAAGCGCAGGCAGCCGGGGCCATCGCCAGCGACGCCTCACCGCAGGCGCTAGCCCAGGTGTTCTGGATCGGCTGGGAAGGCGCGGTGATGCGCGCCAGGCTGGTCCAGTCTGCCGCACCGCTTAACCAGTACTGGGATTTTTTTGCGCACAGTATGACAACAAAAACACCTGCACAGGACGGCGCTAGCGCCGATAACCCCCTTCCGACGAGGAATACTCTGTCATGAAAGCATTAGTTCTGGACCAGATCGACAACCGCACCGTCGCCACCGTCAAAGATATCGACCTGCCCGCTCTTGCCGAAGACGACGTCCGGGTCGCCATCGACTGGTCGAGTCTCAATTATAAAGACGCCCTGGCGATCACCGGCAAAGGCAAAATTATCCGTCAGTTTCCGATGGTGCCGGGCATTGATTTTGCCGGTCAGGTGAAAGAAAGCCGCGATCCGCGCTTTGTTCCCGGCCAGGCCGTGATCCTCACCGGCTGGGGGGTGGGCGAAAACCACTGGGGTGGCCTGGCCACCGAAGCCTGCGTTAAAGGCGACTGGCTGGTTGCTCTGCCGGAGACGCTCAGCGCGCGCCAGGCAATGATCATCGGCACCGCCGGCTTTACCGCGATGCTATGCGTTGATGCTCTCGTTAGTGCGGGTGTCACCCCTGATAGCGGGGATATCCTGGTCACCGGCGCCAGCGGCGGGGTCGGCAGCACCGCCGTGGTGTTGCTCAAAGCCCTTGGCTACCGGGTGACGGCCGTATCGGGCCGGGAATCGACACACGATTACCTTCGCCAGCTGGGCGCCGATACGATCCTGCCGCGCAGCGACTTCGCGGAGACCCGTCCGCTGGAGAAACAGCTGTGGGCGGGCGCGGTGGATACCGTTGGCGGCCCGGTGTTGGCCAAAGTGCTGGCGCAAACGCAATATCGCGGCTGCGTCGCCGCCTGCGGTCTGGCCGGGGGTTTCGATCTGCCGACCACCGTGATGCCGTTTATTCTGCGCAATGTGCGTCTGCAGGGGGTGGATTCGGTGATGGTGCCGACCGCTGAACGCGACGCCGTCTGGCAGCGTCTGGCCCAGCTTCTGCCGGAGAGCTACTACCAGCAGGCGGCCACTGAAATCACGCTGGAGCAGGCGCCAGCGTATGCCGCAGATTTCCTCAGCAATAATATTCATGGTCGGACGCTGGTCAATATCGGCCAGTAATCCTCTTCTCCCGGCGCCCGTGCGGCGCCGGATCCCGAGAGGGATCAAGGCATATCATTTCCTTCCCCACGGGATTATGATGACGCGAACGAATAGCTCTGCGAGTGGTAAAAAAAGTAAATGGATGTCATAAGCATCATTATGGCGGCGGGCAAGTCGTCCGTTGACGTCGCGCTGTATACGCTGTTGCCGATCATGGTGATCATGCTGATCATCATGAAATACCTTGAGGTCCGCGGTATCCTCGATGTGATTGTTCGCTGGGTGGCCCCGCTGCTGAAGCCCTTCGGCTTAACCGGGATGAGCGCCTTCGCCCTGATCCAGATTAATTTTGTCAGCTTTGCCGCCCCGCTCGCCACGCTGTCGATTATGGATAAACGCGGCGTCTCGGACCGACAAATGGCCGCCACGCTGGCCATGGTGTTCGCCATGGGGCAAGGCAACGTCTTCTATCCTCTTACCCCTTTTGGTCTGCACTGGCTGGCCTCGATCGTTATCTCGTTGGTCGGCGGCCTGTGCGCGGCCGCCGTCGCCTGGCACGTCACCGGACGGCGCTTATCGGTCGCCGAGAACCCCCGCGCGGAAGCGCTGCCGAACGCCGAGCAGAACAGTCAGGGAATTCTGGCCGTGATTAACAGCGCCGGCTCCGACGCCATCCGCCTGGCGCTCGGCGCGGTGCCAATGCTGATCCTGTCGTTAACCATCGTCGGGCTGCTGCAGGGCGCCGGGGCTATCGACCTGCTGCAGCAGCTGCTGAAGCCGCTTCTCAGCTGGCTGCACATCCCGCAGAACTTTGTGCTACCGGCGCTGGTGAAGTGCGTTGCCGGGGGCACCGCCTACTTTGGCGTCATTTCCGAGCTGATCCAGCAGGGCAAAGTCACCGTCGGCCAGGTCAACGCCTCGGCAGGTCTACTGATCCAGACCTTTGATCTTCCCGGTATTGGCATTTTTCTTGGCATCAGCTCACGGTTTGTCCGCCTGTTCCGCTTCGTGGCTCCCGCGGCGATCGTCGGTATCCTGCTGCGTACCGTTCTGCACCTGATCCTGTTTTAATGCCTCTGCTCTGGCCTGCGCTTTCAGGCAGGCCGCCACCGCCGCCTGTTCGCCGCAGACGATGCGCTCATCGACGCGCGTCATCATCCATGGAAAGAATGGATTGGAGGTGACGCGCATTAACGTCTCCAGCCCCACGCTCAGCGTCCCGGTCTCTCCGCGCAGTGAAATGGTGCCCAGGCTAATGCCGTAGCGGTTCTTCTCGTCCGGCTCGCGACCATACAGCGAGTCGCTCAGGGGAAACGGCACCGCCACATGCGACAAAGAGTACATATCCGCCGGCCAGGCCAGGTGTAAAGGATAACGATGCTCTTCCCGTTCCTCGGCCAGCGTGGTCCGGGCGACGGTCTGCAGCGTGTGCGCCGTCGCGTTGGTCACCACCGTGGTGGTATAGGCCCGCGGCGCCGGGGGCAGCAGCGTATTCACCGCCGCATAGAGCGCAGGGCGAAACAGGACCCGGAGATCCGCCGCCTGGTTAATATCGAACACCACCAGCTCGCTGCCGTTATCCGGCAGATAGCGATACATGGACTCCACCACCGCGCGGGTGCTGACCGTGGAATCCATCACCGACTGAAAGGTGAGGATCGGCGGCAGCGCTTTCAGCTCGCCCTGCCGGGCCGCGCGGATAATCTGCTGCTGCAGCGCCTGGCTCAATAACCACGATTGTCTCGCCGCCTTGACCGGAAAGGAGTTGTACTTGAACGGATTAAACTCAGGCGCCACGTTCAGCCAGGCCGCGCGGGCGAACGCCGGGAAGACGGACGGTAGCCCGGCGAGGCCGGCGAAACGGGCAAACGCGGTCACGCCGATCATCGGCGACAGCAGAATAATCTGCTGCGGCTGACGCAGGTGGCTATCCTCCAGGCTATCGAGGGCATACTTGAGCGCCAGCGCGCCGCCGTTAGAGTAGCCGACCAGATGCAGCGGCACGTCCGCCCCGGCAAGGCGGGTCGCTTCGCGTACAGCCAGACGCGTCGCCGCCAGCCAGGTCTCCCAGTCAACCGCCGTTAACGCCCCCGGCGCGGTGCCATGTCCCGGCAAACGCGGCACCACCGCCACATAACCCCGCTGCTGCCAGAGTTGCGCCAGATAGCGCACGCTGTAGGGCGAATCGGTCAGGCCATGGAGGAGCACCACGCTGCCGCGCGGCTTGCCCAGCGGCATCAGCACAAAAGAACGGTTCCAGTCCTGCTTAAACTGCCCCGGCCAGACCCGGCTGTGACGATAAAAGCGGTTGACCGGGGTTTTATCTTCCTCCGGCAAAGCCTCTGTCACCTCACGCTGGAGATCGGCGAAAATCGTCTTCTCCCGCGCCAGATACTGGGCAAAGGTCGCCTGGTCGATCTCTTCGGCCGACATCTCGTTGCCACTCCAGGTATGCCAGCGATGCAGGGCCGGGCCGCGCTGGGACTCATAGATCCGCCCGGCGAGAAAGACCACCAGCAGCGCCAGTACCGCAATGCTCCCTTTTTTCATCAGTGAGCCGATAACGGCGCCCGACGTTCGCCAGTGTCGAAATAGATGCTTCATGACGCTCTCTCTTATATTTATTGCGTAGCCGGACTTATCAGCCCTCTTCCTGACAGGCTATTCTCACGGACTGCTTTTCAGCATAGTCATCGCTTCCTGCAAATTAAACCCGGCAGAGCATTGCCCCCCGGCATAAAAAAACCTAGCGCACAGATCAACAATCGGTTGCGTATTTTTAAACACTGCATAAACCAAGGGGATAATCTTATTGTCAGATTTTTAAGAAACATGAATTATCGACGCACATGTCGCTATGAGAGGATAAAAAACAGATGGAGTGGTGGGTAAAAAAAGTACAGGACAACGCTTCGGCCAGCCTCTGCCGCGTCGTGCTTCAGAGCGGTGCGCTGGAGATGATCGCAGAGATTGAAGCCTGTCGCCTCCGCCTGCGGGAAGGGGATAAACTCACTCCGCTGGCCGATGCGCGCTATTGTCTGAATAATAATCCGACGCAAACTTTGAAGATCCGCAACGCCACTCATTATAGCAGCGAGCGTTGGACAAACGCCGGCAAATAACACGAGCCCGCTCCCTTTACTGGTTATGGTCTGAGTATCATCGCATTTGACAGATAAATTCTCCTTCGCCCTTTTCCCGCTGTGACATACTATCGGGAATGTCAGCAGACCTGAAACAAGGAGCGAATCATGAATATCAAGGCCGCCAGTCTGACCCCGGAACAAGCGCTTGCCGAGCTGGAAGCGCGCTATGAAGCCTCGGTCACGGCGTTACGCAAAGCCATCGGCGACTATATCGACCATAATACGCTCCCCGATACCGAAGCCCGCGCGGAAGGTCTTTTTGTCTATCCGCAGCTGTCGGTCTCCTGGGACGGCGCCGATCATAAAGCCCTCAAAACGCGCGCCTGGGGACGTTTCACCCATGCCGGTTGCTATACCACCACCATTACGAATCCGAAACTGTTCCGCAACTATTTGCTGGAACAGCTGACCCTGCTGTATCAGGACTATGGCGCGCATATCAGCGTCGAGCTGTCGCAGCATGAGATCCCCTATCCTTACGTGATAGATGGTTCCACCCTGACACTCGACCGCTCGATGAGCGCCGGTCTGACGCGCTATTTCCCTACCACCGAGCTGTCACAAATTGGCGATGAGACCGCGGATGGCCTGTTCCATCCCACCGAGTTCTATCCGCTGTCGCACTTTGACGCCCGCCGCGTCGATTTTTCGCTGGCGCGTCTGCGTCACTACACCGGCACGCCGGCGGAACACTTCCAGCCCTACGTGCTGTTCACCAACTATACCCGCTACGTGGATGAGTTCGTCAGCTGGGGCTGCAGCCAGATCCTCGATCCCGACAGCCCCTATATCGCTCTCTCCTGCGCCGGCGGGATCTGGATCACCGCCGAGACCGAAGCGCCGGAACAGGCCATTTCCGATCTGGCGTGGAAGAAGCACCAGATGCCGGCCTGGCATCTGATCACCCACGACGGCAAAGGGATCACCCTGATTAACATTGGCGTCGGCCCGGCTAACGCCAAAACCATCTGCGATCATCTCGCGGTACTGCGGCCGGACGTCTGGTTAATGATCGGCCACTGCGGCGGCCTGCGCGAAAGCCAGGCCATCGGCGACTATGTGCTGGCCCACGCCTATCTGCGTGACGATCATGTACTGGATGCGGTGCTGCCGCCAGATATTCCGATCCCCAGCATTGCCGAAGTGCAGCGCGCCCTCTACGACGCCACCAAGCAGGTGAGCGGGATGCCCGGCGAAGAGGTTAAGCAGCGGCTGCGTACCGGGACGGTGGTCACCACCGACGACCGTAACTGGGAGCTGCGCTATTCCGCTTCGGCGCTGCGCTTTAATCTCAGCCGGGCGGTAGCTATCGATATGGAGAGCGCGACCATCGCCGCACAGGGCTATCGCTTCCGCGTCCCCTACGGCACGCTGCTCTGCGTCTCGGACAAGCCGCTGCACGGTGAAATCAAGCTCCCCGGCCAGGCTAACCGCTTTTACGAGGGCGCTATCTCCGAGCATCTGCAGATAGGCATCCGGGCGATTGACCTGCTGCGCGCCGAGGGAGATCACATGCACTCGCGTAAGCTGCGCACCTTCAACGAGCCGCCGTTCCGTTAATCGTCGATGACGTGGGAATCGTGAGATAAACGCTGACGTTACCCGCCAGGGAGCGTCAGCGTCCGGATAAGCGAAACAAACGACCCGGCGGTGTTTGTCCACGGAAGAAAGGTGGTAGACAGAAAAGCAAAAAGCCTGCTCGAAAGCAGGCTTCTTAAATTTGGCTCCTCTGACTGGACTCGAACCAGTGACATACGGATTAACAGTCCGCCGTTCTACCGACTGAACTACAGAGGAATCGTGTGAACGGGGCGCATATTATCGATGACGCCCGGCGCTGTCAAAGCCTGTTTTCAATAAAATGAATCGTTTGCCGAATTATTCTTCACTTTGCGCAAAAAATGGCGTTTAGCCTCGCATACGGCTCAGCTTTCCTCCGACGAAGCCTTCACGCGCGGGTATTTCCACAGCCAGCGGCCGCTCACCATGCGGAAATAAAACAGCACGCCGCGCACCGCCCAGTCGAGCACCATCCCTAACCAGACGCCAATCACCCCCATCCCCAGCACGATGCCCAGGGTATAGCCCGCCACCACCCGGCAGCCCCACATGCCGAGCATCGACACCCACATGGTGTAGCGTACGTCACGGGCGCCTTTAAAAGCGCAGGGTAAAGTCCACGACAGCGACCAGATCGGCATAAATAGGGCGTTGAGCCACAGCAGCTGTTTAACCACTTCTTTTACATCTTCTTCATGGGTGTAGAACGAGGCGATAAAGCCGGCGAAGGGGGCGCTGCCCCAGGCGATCAGCGTCAGAATGATCGTCGACAGCCAAAATACGTGCCAGGCCTGGAATTCAGCCTGACCAATCTGCCCTTTTCCCAGCCGCTTGCCGGTAATGATCGTCGAGGCCGAGCCGAGGGCGTTGCCCGGCAGGTTAATTAGCGAGGCCACCGAAAAGGCGATAAAGTTGCCGGCGATAACGTTGGTGCCCATCCCGGCGACAAACATCTGGGTCAGCAGCTTGCCGCCATTGAACAGGACCGATTCGATACTGGCCGGGATGCCGATCCCCATCACCTCCCAGATAATGGCGAAGTTAAAGGGTTTGAAGTAACCCTTCAGCGACAGCCGCAGCGCCGGATTGAGGCCCACCATCAGCACCCAGATCGTGGCTATCGCGCCAATATAGCGGGCAATGGTCAGCCCAAGCCCGGCGCCGACAAACCCCAGCCCCGGCCAGGAGAAGATGCCGTAGATGAGCACGCTGCTGATTAAGATATTGAGGATATTCATCCCGCCGTTGATCAGCAGCGGGATTTTGGTGGTGCCGGCGCCGCGCAGCGCCCCGCTGCCGATCAGCGCAATCGCCGCCGCCGGGTAGCTCAGCGCCGTCAGTTCCAGATAGGTCAGCGCCAGGTCCTTGACCTGGGCGGTGGCATCGCCGGCGACAAAATCAATAATCTCCTGGCCAAAGGCATGGATCACCCCCGCCAGCAAAATGGAAAACAGGGTCATAATGGCCAGCGACTGGCGCGCGGCCGCCCTCGCCCGCCGCCGATCGCGCTTGCCGAGGCTAAAGGCCACCACCACCGTGGTGCCCAGGTCGATGGCGGCAAAGAAGGACATGATGACCATGTTAAAGCTATCGGCCAGCCCCACACCGGCCATGGCCTCTTTTCCCAGCCAGCTGACAAGGAAGGTGCTCAACACCCCCATCAGCAGCACACAGGCATTTTCCAGCAGAATGGGCACAGCGAGAGGGCTGATTTCGCGCCAGTACAGCACACGATAACGCTGACGTTTTTTAAACCAGGATGTCCGTTCGACAGCCTGGCGTACGGCGGAGGTGACGTTCAAGAGAGACCTTAGTGAGAGATGTTGAAACAACATTTCAAATGATGATTGAGAAATGGATATCCTGCAAAGTATTTTCCGTAATAATTGTCGGAAATGACAACAAATTGTCGATGGAAGCGGCAGTTGCACCTGAACAGGCGAATTGATGTTTGACAAAAGTTTTTTCGCCGCTAAGATACGACTCCACACGATTCCTCTGTAGTTCAGTCGGTAGAACGGCGGACTGTTAATCCGTATGTCACTGGTTCGAGTCCAGTCAGAGGAGCCAAATTTAAGAAGCCTGCTTTCGAGCAGGCTTTTTGCTTTTTTGCGTCGCTGACGTTAACTCAGCATCGCATCCAGCCTGGCAAGCACCTCGTTGACAACGACGTCAGGTATGCGTTCCAGACGCTTGCCTTTCCCTACCGCCTCCCTACGCCCCGCGTGTCCTCCGTGAACGCACCCCAGCTCAGCCTGAAAAAGCGCCTGCCAGTAGGATGAATTCACTATCGTTTGCGGGTGAGATAGCGTGGATTATCCACTCTGTCTAACGTTATACCCGGAGGCATCATGAACCTCAGACAACAGCAACAGCAGGCGTTCGATCGCAGCGGAGAACCTCTTATCGTTGGCAACGTCAGCCACTGCCCGCTGCCGCCCGAGACCCTCGCCGCACTGGGCCCCGATTCCCCCTATGTGGTGCAAGTATACGGCTCAGGCCTGACCGGCGAGGTTTATCGTCTGCGCATCGCCGGCAAGGAGTACAATTTAAAGAAACGTCGCGCCGTCGCCGGCGTTGCCAACCTCAACGGCCAGCTGTCGTTTTTAAATGAGGTACAGCGTCGGCAGGCATTGCAACAGCTGAAGGATGACCCGGTCACCGCGCCGCGCTTCACCCACATCGTCCCAACGCTGTATGCCGATTATCGCCTCGGCATCCTGCTCTCCCCCTGGATCGACGGCGAGCCGATACACCAGTTGACCCCGCCGCTGATCGCCCAGCTATTTACTACTCTGGAAGCCTGCGAAGAACAGGGGCTGATGGAGTGGGATCTCTGTAGCGGGAATCTGCTGGTGGACCGGCAGGAGCAGCTATGGCTGTTCGATTTTGGCTATATGTATCCCTTCGACCCGCTGAGAGAATTCAACAGCAATGGTCTGGCCGACCCGCTGTTCCACTTTGTCGAACGTTTTGAGACTCGCTTTTTTTTTAGCTGGCTGATGACCCGGATCCCTGGCGCCGAACAGCAGCTGGCGCACTATCGCGAGATGAAGCGGCTGGCGGTCGAAAGCTACCGCCGGAAGCTCGTCTGGCTTCGCGCCCGGCGCGCTGACCCGCAGGTGCTGGCTCACTTTCAGCAGTTGACGGCGCGCTGGGAGTCGGCGCTGGCGGACCCTGCCGCGCTGAGCCGGCTGTTTGCCGTAGAGGCCTTTCGCTCACATGTGCTGGATATTGAAGACGACCTGCATGGTCAGTCCTGTACCTTACTCACCCTGCAACGCATTGACTGGGTGATAAACCAGCTGGAACAGCATTATCGCTTTATCGCCAACGAAGGCGGCCTGTTTTACGATAACGAAGGGAAATCGCAGCAGGCGCTGCTCAGCAGCTATGCGCAGAAGCGGCAGCAGGCGCAGCAGTACCTGTTGAAGGCCACCGCCGCAAAGGATTAACGGCGCTCGCGTCCCTGCTTCTGCTTCGCCTGGTACATCAGGCGGTCAGCGGTGGCCACCAGCGCGTTGAGACTGGGATGGCTGGCGGGATCATATTCGACGCAGCCCCAGGAGAACGCCAGCTGCCAGGGATTGGCCGCCTGCTGGTTGAAACGCGCCACGTTGTGGCTGAGCGTCTCCATCGCCGTCGCGGCATCGTGGCGGCTGGTATTGGCGAACAGAATGATAAATTCGTCCCCACCCTGCCTCGCGAGGATATCGGACTCGCGGAAGGCCGCTTTCATCAAGTCGGCGATGGCGATCAGCGCGCGATCGCCCTCTTCATGCCCCCAGGTATCATTGATGTGCTTGAAGCGATCGAGGTCGACAAACGCCAGGCTCACCGGCTCATGGCGGCGCTGGGCCGTCAGCAGGGCATACTCTGCCAGGGTGAGGAATCCCCGGCGATTAAACAGTCCCGTCAGCTCATCCGAGGTTGCCGCATCCAGCACCTTGAACTCATCCTCCACGATCGCCGCCAGATCGCTTAAGATCTGCATTTCATGGGCGGAAAACGATCGCGGCTGGTGATCCATCAGGCAGAACGACCCGACGGTCGCGCCATCCGGCAGTTGCACCGGATACCCGGCGTAAAAGCGGATAAACGGCGCCTCAATGACCAGCGGGTTATCGTGAAAGCGCTCGTCCTGCTGCATGTCGTTGACGATAAGCGGGTCGGTTTGCAGAATGGTATGGGCGCAAAATGAAATATCTCTCGGCACCGTGTCCACATCGAGACCGGCACAGGATTTGATATGCAGGAGATCTTCCCCCACCAGACTGATGGACGCCACCGGCAGGTTATACAGCGAACGGGCAAGCCTGGTCAGGCGATCGAAGCGTTCTTCTTTTCCGCTATTCAACAGCCCGGAAGAGCGTAGCGATTGCAGGCGACGCTGCTCGTCGGGATGAAGTCCGGCTAATTTCATTGTCTCTCACTTGTCTCTTGCGCAGAATTCCGCCGGGTTTCCGCAGAGAAACCCGGCGTTTTATCCTGCGAGGGGAAAATAGTCGTCAGGTACCCCATGAGTTAAGCAGATTTCCTCTGCACGTCAACCGGCGCGCCCCAGGCGACTGGCGCCCAGGGCGCTGGCGGAATGCCATTAACGGCACTCTGCCCGGCAAAGAGGGCAGATCAGGCGCGGATAAACGCCAGCAGATCGGCGTTGATGGTATCGGCGTGGGAGGTGTGCATCCCGTGCGGGAAGCCAGGATAAATTTTCAGCTGGCTGTTCGGCAGCAGCTTGTCCTGCAGGATGGCCGCATTTTTATAGGGCACCACCTGGTCGTCATCTCCCTGCATCACCAGCACCGGCAAAGTGATCGACTTAAGGTCTTCCGTCTGGTCGGTCTCTGAAAACGCCTTAATGCCTTCATAATGGGCTTTAGCGCTGCCGATCATCCCCTGTCGCCACCAGTTCTGGATCGTCCCCTGGGATATCTCTGCTCCATCACGATTGAAGCCATAGAACGGGCCAGAGGCGACGTCGAGATAGAACTGGGCGCGGTTCGCCGCCAGCGCTTTGCGGAAACCGTCAAACACCTCGATCGGCGTCCCGCCCGGATTCTGCTCGGTTTTCACCATTAGCGGCGGGACGGCGCTAATTAACACCGCCTTCGCCACCCGCCCCTGCGGCTGGCCGTAGCGGGCGACGTAGCGGGCGACCTGGCCGCCGCCAGTGGAGTGCCCGACGTGGACCGCATTGTGCAGATCCAGATGTTCCACCACCGCCGAAACGTCCGCCGCGTAATGGTCCATATCGTGCCCCTCGCTAACCTGATCGGAGCGGCCATGACCCCGACGATCAATAGCGATGACCCGGAACCCTTCGGCAAGGAAAAATAACATCTGGTTATCCCAGTCGTCAGCGCTTAACGGCCAGCCGTGATGAAAAACAATCGGCTGAGCTTCCTTTGGTCCCCAGTCTTTAAAGTAAATGTTGACGCCGTCTTGGGTGGTGACAAATGCCATATTACAGACTCCTCTTTCAGGATAACCAGCCCGCAGGCCCGTGCCTGGGCTGAAGGCCGACGGCGGCCGGCAGGAGTGCCGACCGCACAGGAATGTGATGCCTGTAACAGTGTAGAAGATATTTAACGCCGGGCGGGACAACTTACCCTGTCTCGCTTGATTCGCCGATCCTGGACCAGACCGCGTCTGGTATCAGGCCGCACTCTCCTGCTGGCGGATCCGCACCATCAGCGCGCCGAGCAGCGCCCAGTCAAGCAGCACGGCGAAGGCAAAGCAGACGCCATGGCGTCCTCCTCCCGCAGTATGCCAGGTCAGCAGCGTCGCCGCGATGGCGATAGCTACGCTCAGCACCGTGGCGCCGCTGACCCGCATCCCCGGCAGCGCCGTCCTACCCGCCGCAATGCGCCAGGCGACAGCCGCTCCCGCCCCACCGCACGCCACGCCCGGCAGCAGTGCCGGCCAGTCCTGCCCGCCATACCAGGCCACCAGCGCCAACAGCCAGCCGGCCGCTGACAGCAGAAAGGCCCAGCGCGTCGCCGCCAGGGGTGAGCGATAAAGCCAGGATTGTCCGCGAGTGAATCCCCACCCGACGCCAAAGGCCGCAATCAGCGCCGTCAGCAGACTCAGCGTGCCGGTCACCCCGATAACCGGGGGCATGATTAACAGCAAGGCCCCGGCGGCGATGACCACGCTAAGGGCGATAGCGCGGCCGCGGGGGTCGATCGTTGCCGCGGCTTCCGCGGCGGTGTAGCGGCTTACAACGTGCATAGTTGACTCCTGACAGGCGAAGCTGCATGAATTTAATTCATGTCATTGTCTTTACATGCCCGTAGCCTATCGCCACTATATTGCCTTACACAAACGCATAGTTTTCAGCCATAGATGAGAAAAACTCAGCCATGAGACCGCCCCGTCTGCCGCCGCTGGGGGCGCTACGCGCTTTTCATGCCGTCGCCCGCCACCGCAGTTTTAAACAGGCCGCCGAGGCGCTCGGCGTCAGCGCGACGGCGGTCAGCCATCAGATTAAACTGCTGGAGTCGGTGCTGGAGTGCCGGGTCTGCGAACGCAGCGCGCAGGGCGTCAGTCTGACCGCTGATGGCGAGATCCTTTACGCCGCCACCCAACGCGCCTTTAGCGCCCTGGAACAGGCCGTCGTCCAGATCGCTCATGCCCGTCAGCCGCCATCCTTAACCGTCACCACCACCTCCAATTTTCTCACCCACTGGCTGGTGCCGCGGCTGGCGGATTTCACCGCCCGCTTTCCGGCTATCGACCTGCGGCTACACACCAGCGTCGAACGAGTGGATCTGCATCTGGGCACGGTAGACGCCGCGATTCGCTATCGTGAAACGCCGGAGCCGGACCTGTACTGCACGCTGCTGTATGAAGATCGCTTTATCGTGGTCGCCAGCCCGACTCTGGGCCTCAGCCGGCCTGAAGATCTGCAGCGGGTGACACTGTTTCACGTTGCCAACCGGCGCGTGCCAGCTGATTCGCCGAGCTGGGAGAACTGGCGTCGGCGCTATGGACCGCCGACGCTGAATATTGATGCGGGGTTAACCTTTAGCGATGAAACCCATGCCCTACAGGCGGCGGTGGCCGGTCAGGGAGTGGTGATCGCCAGCGAACTGCTGGCGCGGGATCTGCTGCAGCGCGGCGTATTGTCCGCGCCGTTCAGCAACGCATTGCCTGGCGCCCGCTACTACCTGGTCACTACCGAAGCGGTAGCGCAGCGGGCGGATATTATCGCTCTGCGGGAGTGGCTGCTCAGTCAGATGGCGTCGGGCGACGGCGGCCATCCGACTGCGGGATAGCGGGCTTACCAGCCGCAGACGTTGGTCTCTTCATCGGACTCGTAGCCGCGAACGATATTGATCAGATCCTTCACCGCATCAGCCGCGGTGAGTGGGTCGCGCAGCGCCGCCAGCGAGGAAAAGGTTTTATCAACCGAGACGCCGTTATTATTATTGGTGACCGTCAACAGAAACTCCCCCTCTTCCCTGTCGTCCGGCAACTTGCTCAGCAGGTCATTAACGGCCTCCACCGCCTGCTGTGGAATATACAACACCATTGGTTTGAGAAATATTTTTTCCTGCTTCTGGTGAAGTCGGCCATTCTCTAGCGCTAAGGTATAACCTTTATTTTCACTGGTCATCTCTTGTTATCCCTCGATGAGAATTTTTGGATCAACATAAAAGTCGACATTAAAAACCGTGTCCTCTGAGAGGGCCTCAATACAGTGCCACTTCTCCGGCGGAAAGACGCCAAACTGGCCGGCTTCAATAGTCAGGGTTTCAACGGGCTCGGGGCTGGTTTCATCGGCATAGCCGAGATAGCGGATCGCCCCCTGCATCACCGAGAGACGAGGGTAGACGCCCTGCCGGGTGCCGGCATCCAGATGGCGGCGCCAGATAGAGGCCGGGGCGGTCTCTTTGGTCCACAGCGGCGTGCTGCGGGTGTGAACGTAATGGGTGGGAATAATGATTCGCTGCATAATTGTGCCTCACTTTACCGTCTCAAACGCGACGTTCAGAAATAGCCTATATGATGCATATCATATACCCCTTTTAAACGTTAAGGATATTATTTTGTTGTGGAATTTTACGCCTACTCCTTTTTATACCTCGCAGGGATTAGCGCTAAGAGAAAATAAAAAAGGCGATTTCAGGATCCTGAAATCGCCCGGGAGAATAAAAGTAGACACGTTAAAAATTTGTTAGCGCAGCGGACTCGGTTTGCCGATTAAATATCCCTGAACCAGGTCACATCCCAGCGCCTGCAGCGAAGCCAACTGCTCTTCGGTCTCTACACCTTCCGCCACAATGCGCATATGCAGGCTCTTTCCCATGCTGATAATCAGGCGGACGATATCCAGATCGTCTTTTTGTTCCGGAATATTGATGACAAACGAGCGGTCGATTTTAATTTTATCGAACGGGAAGTAGCTTAAACGGGACAGGGAAGAATAGCCGGTACCAAAGTCATCGATGGAGATCTGAATGCCCTGCTCGCGCAGCTGGCTGAGAATTTCCAGCGAACGGGTGTTCTCATTGAATACGTCCGACTCGGTGATCTCCAGATCAAGACGTCGCGGATCGAGGCCGGTCTGATGCAGCACCTCGATAATGGTGTCGGTCAGCGATGTATTCATCAACTGAATTGGTGAAACGTTGACCGAGACCTTCAGCGGCGTCGCCCAGCTGGCCGCTTCGGCACAGGCGGTTTTCAGCACCCATTCGCCAAGGGCATTAATAAGACCGATTTTCTCTGCCACCGGAATAAACACCGTCGGCGGCACGGCGCCGCGCACCGGATGGAACCAGCGAACCAGCGCTTCATAGCCGTAGATTTCGCGCGTGACGGTATCGGCGATCGGCTGATAGTAGACTTTGAACTCGTCATGGGCCAGGGCCTGCAGCAGATCGTCTTCAAACGATTTGTTCTCCTGCAGGCGCTGCAGCATCCCCGGCCGGAAGATTTGCACATGGCCGCTACCCTCTTTTTTCGCCTCATACAGCGCGAGGTCGGCGCACTTGTACAGATAATCGGTACGACTTTCACCGTCCGAGATCACGATCCCAATGCAGGCGTCGATATTAATCTGCGCATCGTAGATCTGATAGGGCTGGCTGATCTTCTCCCGGATAACATTGGCCCGCTCAAGGGCCATTTCTTCAGTGAGATCGTAGGAGAGCATCGCAAACTCATCACCGCCAAGGCGATACAGCGTCTCGGAGGTTTTGCGGAAAAAAGAGAGGCGACTGGCCAGATCCTGCAGCAGCTTATCGCCAGCATCATGGCCAAGGGTATCGTTCACATCCTTAAAGCTGTCGAGGTCGAAAAGCATCACCACGGCGCATCCCTTATAGGGACGCACCTGGTTGACGATCTCCTGCAGCCGCTGCCAGAAAGAGAGACGGTTGGGCATACCGGTCAGCGAATCATGGTAGGCATCGTACTGCAGTCGGCGGTTCTGCACCTGCAGCTTCTCTTTCGAGGCCTGCAGATCGTTGGCCAGCGTTTTCATACGAACATGGGCGCGACGCAGATTATTATTCTGTCGGAGCATCAGCAGACCGAGAGTTATACACATGGCGATCAGCAGAATGGAGATCACCGAGTAGATATAATAGAGATGCTGGATTTTATCATGGGTGATATTAACGATATTGATATCTTGTGTCAGGGTGGCGGCGGCCATTGAGGTCAGCGGACCATCCAGCTCGCTTAACACCGGCAGGATCTGTCTGACCTGCTCCGGCGTCATGGTATCAACTTGTTTATCGAGCAGATGAAGATTACGAATCAGCGTCGCAACCACCGTCTTCCGCTGCTCGCTTTTATTGATAAATTTACCCAGATCGCCCTCCTGCAGAAGCTCGATCTGGCTCATCATGATCTCAAGACGCAGGCGCACCTCATCGTGGTCCGCCCCTTCGGCCCCAATCGCCATTCCCGCCAGACGAGACTCCAGCCGCATATATTCCGACACCATTTGCGACATTGACCACGAGTCCGTATAGCGGGTAAATTTTTGCAACTCACTTTGTCGCTCATGCACCAGATAAGTAATATATCCGGTGACAACAAATAACGACAAAATAATAGCCGTGAGTATTCGATTCAAGATCCAACCCTTATTCTATAATCATCTTTGAAACTTGCCAGGCCGATCGGGAATAATAGATCTGGTTCTGTAATTCAGCACTGCTGTCGTAAGGGTAGACAATAAATAACGGGCCTTTATCACGAATGCGCATATATTGACCGTTCATTTTTAACGCCATAATGACCGGGAATTTATAAAAATCATCAATCGGGATAATGGTGGTGTAGTCGTTCAGCGCCAGCACGCGGGCCGATGTGCCTTTCGCGCCGACTAAATCCATGAGTTTATTAAGGGGAATGCCGTCAAAACGAACCTTGCCGGTGTACCAGGGGGTGGTGGTTTCTATCGTCTTCATCCCCAGTTTTTCCAGCATTGCGAGATCAAAAACGGCCTTGTCGCCGACATTCATATTTCCGATTTTTCCGGAAATGGTCAGCACAGGTTTTCCTGTCGGCGCAGGCAGTTTTTCAGCATAAGCAGAAGGCAACATGACAGAACAAAATAAAACTGCAAGAAGTAGACGCATTTTACTCACCATTCCAGAGAAGGAGACACGTTAAGTGTAAACCATTTACGTCGATTCTTAAAAGGTGTCCATCTTTGTTATCCGTTGATTTAATTAAAAGTATAAGCTGGATGGCAAATTGCCAGAATGTTGAGTCCAAGGTGTGATTTCGCCCGCCTTTCCCATCGATTCTTTTTTACGCCATCTCCCCCGCTTAGCAGGCAAACTACTTTCCTCCACGGCCGCTGCGCGATAGTCTCAGAGCAGACGCAACGGTAAAAGCGTCTCATTCCAATAACAATGAAGTACGTGACTGACAGGACAGGGTATGGATTCAACAATAAGCGTGCAGCCCGGCGAGGCGCCAGATTCACTACATCGCGCCCGGCGGGCGGCCTGGGGTAGTTTTGCCGGCGCGGTGGTCGACTGGTACGATTTTCTTCTCTATGGCATTACCGCCGCGCTGGTGTTCAACCGCGAATTTTTCCCGCAAATCGGCCCGGCGATGGGAACGCTTGCCGCCTTTGCCACCTTCGGCGTTGGGTTTCTTTTTCGCCCGCTCGGCGGAATTATTTTTGGCCACTTCGGCGATCGCCTCGGGCGGAAACGGATGCTGATGATGACCGTCTGGATGATGGGTATCGCCACTGCCTGCATCGGCCTGCTCCCCTCGTTCAACCAGATCGGCTGGTGGGCGCCGGTGCTGCTGGTGTTCCTGCGTGCGGTTCAGGGATTCGCCGTCGGCGGCGAATGGGGCGGCGCGGCGCTGCTCTCGGTGGAGAATGCCCCACAGGGGAAAAAAGCCTTTTACAGCAGCGGGGTGCAGGTGGGCTACGGCGTCGGCCTCCTGCTCTCTACCGGGCTGGTATCGCTGATTAGCAGCCTGACCAGCGACCAGCAGTTCCTCAGCTGGGGCTGGCGCTTACCGTTCCTGTTCAGCGTGGTGCTGGTCCTTATTGCGCTGTGGATCCGTAACGGCATGGCGGAATCGCAGGAGTTTGAAGCGCAGCAGAGCCAGGACAACGCGCCGCAGATGAAAAAGCGGCTACCGGTAGTGGAAGCGCTGCTTCGCCATCCGGGAGCGTTTTTACTGATTATCGCCCTGCGTCTGTGTGAGCTGCTGACGATGTATATCGTCACCGCCTTCGCCCTCAACTACTCCACGCAAAACCTCGGCCTGCCGCGCGAGCTGTTTCTCAACATTGGCCTGCTGGTGGGCGGTCTTAGCTGCCTGACTATCCCCTGCTTCGCCTGGCTGGCAGACCGCTTTGGCCGTCGGCGGATCTATATCACCGGGGCGCTGATCGGCACTTTGAGCGGTTTCCCGTTCTTTATGGCGCTGGAGAGTCAGTCCGTTTTCTGGATCCTGTTCTTCGCCCTGATGCTGGCCAATATCGCCCATGATATGGTGGTCTGCGTCCAGCAGCCGATGTTTACCGAGCTGTTCGGCGCCAGCTATCGCTATAGCGGCGCCGGCGTCGGCTACCAGGTGGCGAGCGTGGTCGGCGGCGGCTTTACCCCGTTTATTGCCGCGGCGCTGGTCACCTTCTCCGGCGGATCGTGGCACAGCGTGGCCCTCTATCTGACCGCAGGATGCCTGCTGTCAGCGCTCACCGCGCTGCTGATGAAAAAGCCCCCCGTCGACTGACCCACCAGCGGAGGGCGTAACCCGCGCCCTCCGGTAAGGAGAATGCATGTCTCAGTTAACCCTGGCCGACTGCTGGCCTCGCCGTTTTTCCCCCTCCTCGCTGGCGCTGCAGTTTTGCGAGGATCCCACCCAGGCCGAACAGCCGCTGTTTGCTAAAGCCAGCGCCGGCGAGGCCGTCGCCCAGCTCTGGCAGGCGCCGCAGGGATTGGTGGTGCCGGGGAGCTATCGTCAGTTTACGGATCTGCCGGCGGTCAGCGCGCATTTTGCCGCGCGCGGCTGGCCGGTATGGCTTCGCCGCTCCGGCGGCGGTCTGGTGCCCCAGGGGCCGGGCATTATCAACCTTAGCCTCGCCTGGCCGGTGCAGCAGCCGCTCGGCGAAGCCGCCGAACCGATCTATCATTCGCTGTGCGCTGTGCTGCAGCGCACCCTCGCGCGCTTCGGCGTTGCCAGCCACCCCCGGGCGGTGAGCGGTTCCTTTTGCGATGGACGGTATAATCTTGCCTGCGGAGAAGGCGCGGAGGCGCGCAAGATTGTCGGTACCGCCCAGTACTGGCGGCCGCTGGCGGCGGGCGGCGGCCACGTGGTGCTGGCCCATGCGGTGATCCTTATTGACGCCGATCTGAGCGCGGCGCATCAGGCGGCGAACGCCTTCGAAGCGCAGCTCGGCAGCGAGCGGGTCTATTGCGCTGACAAGACCGTTACTCTCGCGCAACTGCTTCCCGGCGAGCGCCATCTGCTGCCCCGCTTTAGCGAGGCGCTGGCGCAGGAGCTGGACGCGTCTCGCTGAAGGTCGCTTTCAGGTAGCGGCTGAAGGTTTCCACCGCGCGTGACACGCGCGGGGTATAGGGCCGGATGACGTACAGCCGGTCGGCAAACACCTCTATCGGCTGCCACGCCGGCAGCAGCTCCTGCACCAGCCCGCGGCCAATGGCCTCCCGGGCGCTGAAATCCGGCAACAGCGCCACCCCAAGCCCCGCCAGCACTGCATCACGTAGCGACTCGCTGTTATTGGTGGCGAATGGCCCCTGCACGTTGATGGTCACCCGAGCATCGGGCGACTGACGGGAGGCGAACGTCCACTGCGGGCGCTGTGGCCCACGGGGATAGGTCAGGCATTGGTGGTGGCGCAGATCTTCGGGGGTCTCCGGGCGGCCATGGCGGCGAATATAGTCGGCGGACGCGACGGTAAGCGTCGCGGTGTGACACAGCGGCCAGGCGACATGGGTATCCGGGAGCGCCTCGCGCCGACAGTGGCGGATGGCGAGATCGAACCCTTCGCTGGCCAGAGAGACCAGCCGGTCGGTGACCTCAAGCTGCAGATGCAGCTGGGGATGCTGATGCAAAAAAGGCGCGATTGCCGGGACCAGCTGCTGGCGGGAAAAGGCCACCGGCGCGGTCAGGCGCAGCGTTCCCCGCAGCGGCCCGCCCTCATCGCAGGCGCCGGTGAAAATATCCCGCAGCTGACCAAACGGCTCGTTGAGCTCCGCCACCAGCCGCAGTCCGTCGTCGCTGAGGCTCACGCTGCGGGTGGTGCGATGGACGAGGGTTTTACCGGTCACCCGCTCCAGCTCGCTGATTTTCTGGCTGATAGCCGACTTGCTGATCCCCAGCTTTTCTGCGGCCCGGGTATAGCTTTTTTGTTCTTCCAGCACCGTCAGCCAGTACAGATGGGGCCAGTAACTCTCCGGACGACTCTCGCTCATGTGATTGTTCACCAGTAAAAACAATGTATTCAACTATAGCGGTTTTTGCCGGCGGCGGCATCGGCTAGCATCTTGTTGAGCCCATCATTATTCCCTAACGATAAGGAGCACCTGCATGCCATTACTGACATTTGACCTGATTGAAGGCCGTACGGAACAGGAGGTCAAAACCCTGCTGGATGCCGCCCATCGCGCCGTGCTACGCGCCTTCGAGGTACCAGAACGCGACCGTTACCAGATTGTTCATGAAAACAAAGCCCACCATATGGTGATTGAAGATACCGGCCTCGGACTGACCCGCACGCGGGATCTGGTGGTGGTGCGGGTCTATACCAGCCCACGCAGCGAGGCGCAGAAGCAGCGCTTCTTCGCCATTTTGCAGGAGGAGCTGGCAGAACACTGCGGCCTGAGCGGCGATGACCTGATGGTGTCGATTATCAGTAACCAGAAAGGCGACTGGAGCTTTGGCCGCGGGGTCGCGCAGTATCTTACCGGCGATCTGTAACCCGCAGCCCGCAGTACGCCCTTAGCGGCGGGCTGCCGTCGCGATACGCTGCCGCGCCTGCTGCTCGATATTCTCCAGCAACTCCTGGACATCGTCTTCATCAATGTCGAGGAACTGGCCTTCCAGCAGCGCGGCGTGAATATCTTCCCGGGTGACCGAAATACCCAGCGGCACCGCCCTGGATTTGACCTCCTCCGCCGCCAGCGGATGCGGATAACGGCGGCCAACCAGGTTATTAAACACAATAGCCAGCAGCGCCAGCATCAGCGAGTTGAGGAGCACCGGGGTCAGCACAAAGTGATAGCCTTCGCTGTGCACCCCGGCGCCGCCGAGGATCGCCGTCAGGGCCACCGCGCCGCCGGGGGGATGCAGACAGCGCAGAAAATACATCCCGGCGATGGCCAGAGCCGCCGCCAGACCGCAGGCCAGCGCCGCATCGGGGACCAGCATACCCACCGTGACGCCGATCAGCGCCGACAGCACGTTGCCGCCGACAATCGACCACGGCTGCGCCAGCGGGCTGCTCGGTACGCCAAACAGGAGTACCGCCGAGGCCCCCATCGGGGCAATAAACCACAGATTGACTTCGCCGAGCAGCCAGTGGCTGAACATGCTGGTCACCGCCAGTCCGGTGCCGGCGCCAATGGATCCCAGCACGATATGCCGGCGGGCCACCGGCAGCGCGTGCGGCTTCAGGCGGCCAAGGAAAATCCGCAGCCGTGAAAATATCCCCGCAGGAATAACACTCAACATCGCTTCATCGCTCAAATCATAGGAATTACTTATATTTTATTTTCTTTTTTTAACCTTAAATTAACAACCCTGTCTTTCGCAGGGGATAGCGCGGGCGGCGATGTCCGACGGCATTGTGCTGTGAATTCTCGCGGGGGCTGATAGAATCCCTTTTCGGTCAGGGGGATACCCCTTTTGCGAATTGAAGGTCATAACCCAGTGAATAATAAAATCTCTTTAGCGAAAGAAGTGGCATGGGCCAGCCAGAATATGCCGCGCACCCTGCGTCAGGTCGCCGCGCTGCCCGACCTCAGCGGCGTGCGTCTGGCCTGCTGTATGCACCTCGACATGAAAATGATCCCGCTGGTGCAGGGGATCCTCGACAAGGGCGCTCAGGTCTTTTTAACCACCTGTAACCCCACCACCGTGCAGGACGACGTGGTGGCCTGGCTGGTGGAGCGCGGCGCCGAGGCCTGCGCGTGGCGCAATATGAGCGATGCCGACTGGCAACAGTCATGGGAAAAAGCGATTGCCTGGCAGCCCACTCACCTGTGCGAGATGGGCGCCGATATCACCACCCTGCTCCACCAGCGCGGCGAGTTTGGGAACATCGTGGCGGGTCTGGAAGCCACCGGCTCGGGCGTCAATCGGCTGGGGGATATTCAGCCAGGCTATCCGATCTTTAACTGGGACGATCTGCCGGTCAAAGAGGGGCTGCACAACCGCCATATGGTCGGTCTCACCGCCTGGCACACCTTCTTCCAGACCACTCACCTCACCCTGCATGAGAAAAAAGTGCTGGTGATCGGCTACGGCCTGGTCGGCCAGGGCGTCGCGGCAGCGGCAAAAGCTTTTGGCGGTCAGGTGATGGTGGCGGAGATCGATCCTGCCCGCCGTCTGCAGGCGGCCTACGACGGCTGGCACGTGGTGGACCTCCAGGAGGCTATCGCCTCGGCGGACGTGGTGGCCACGGCGACAGGCGGTAAAAACGTGGTTAATCGCCAGGCGCTGGACCGGGCGAAAGCGGGAGTATTTATCCTTAACGTCGGCCACGTGGCGGAAGAGATCGACGGCGAGTACCTGCGCCAGTACCCCCAGGAAGAGGTGATGCCGTATATCAACGCCTACCGCATGGCCGACAAAACCGTCTATCTGCTGGCCAATGGTTCAATGCTCAATCTGACCGCTGGCTTCGGCGACAGCCTGAACGCCTTTGACGTCACCCTGGCGGTGATGGCCAGCGGCATCCGCCATATTGTCACCGACGGCATGCGCGCCCCGGCGAAGGTTTATCTCCTGCCCCAGGCGGTCTGGCAGCAGGCCCTGTAAACCCGGCGCATCGCCCCCATCGCGGGACGATGCGCTTTACCATCAGGATGACGGCGCGCTATCGGGCAACACAATATTGCTCTGCGCCAGCGTTCCCATCTGGTTGTACATCACGCTGGCGGCATCCAACAGGTGCATCGCCAGCGCGGCGCCGCTGCCCTCTCCCAGGCGCATGTCCATATCGAGATACGGCCGCAGACCCAGCGCGTCGAGGGCGATCTGCGCTCCTTTCTCCGCCGACAGGTGTGAAGGAATAAGATAAGGGTGCGCCGACGGGGCCATGCGGCAGGCGGCCAGGGCAGAGGCATAGGAGAGGAAGCCATCCAGCACCACCGGCAGGCCACAGGAGGCCGCCCCGAGGATCACCCCGGTCATGCCCACCAGATCGTAACCCCCCACCTTCGCCAGGACATCCAGCCCGTCCGCCGGGTTCGGCTGATTATGGGCTATCGCCTGGCGCACCACCGCCACCTTATGGCCCCGCTGCGCCAGCGGCAGATTGGCCCCACAGCCCACCACCGCGTCAGGGTCGCTGCCCGTCAGGACACTGATCGTCGCTGCGGCCGGGGTGGTATTGGCCATTCCCAATTCGCCGACGCCGAAGGCTTTCACCCCGTCGGCAGCGAGCTGGCGGGTGAGCTGCAAGCTGGCCAGCAGCACCGTCTCCGCCTGCTGGCGGCTCATCGCCGCCGTCCGGGCGATATTCCCGCTACCGCGGGCCACTTTGAGGTTAATCAGGCCCGGCAGCGGGTCGGCATCGATGCCGACATCCACTACCTGCACCCTGGCCCCGGCCTGCGCCGCCAGCACGCAGACGCCGGTGTTGCCCCGCACCATATTGCCGGCATGAATGGCCGTCACCCCCTGCGGCGAAGGGGTCACGCCTTCATGCCAGACGCCATGGTCGGCGCACATGACCACAATCGCTTTCTCCGCCAGCGCCAGCTGCCCCTGCAAGCCAGGCAGACCGGCCAGCTGCACCGCCAGCGTCTCCAGACGGCCAAGGCTGCCGGGCGGCTTTAACAGGCCATCAATATGCTGCTGAGCGCGCGCCATGGCCGCCACATCGGGCTGCGGAATGGCAGCCAGTAACGCCGAAAGTGTTTCCATTCTGTTCCTCACCGTTGGTGTCAGGCCTTACAGCAGCGCCAGTAAAAAGAGTAATTCGCCCAGCTCAATCGCCGCCCCGAGGGTATCCCCGGTCTGCCCGCCGAGGGTTCGCTTCAGCGCCCATCCCAGACCCCAGATCAGCACCAGGGTGATCAGCGCGGCGCGCAGCCCCTGCAGCCCCATCAGGGCGGTGGCCAGCGCGATCGCCATTGCCATCGTCACCAGCGTCTGCTGCAGGCTAATTTTGCCAATAAACAGATTGCCCAGCCCCTTTTCCCGCGCATAGCGATGACGATACATCAGCAGCACCGCCATCCCGCGACCGACGGCGCAGGCCGCCGCCAGGGCTGCGATGGGGTGGATATCACGCAGCAGCAGCTCGCCAACCACCAGCACTTTCGCCACCAGCACGAAGATCAGCGCCAGCCCGCCGTGGGTGCCCAGCCGGCTGTCGCGCATGATCTCCAGCATCCGATCGCGGGTGCGGGCGGAGAAAATGCCGTCGCAGGTATCAGCCAGCCCGTCAAGGTGGAATCCGCCGGTGAGCAGCGCCAGCGCCAGCACGCCGAAAAGCGCCGCCAGCGGGACGCCGCACCACGGCTGCAGGAGGAGCGCCACCGCGCCGGCGATGGCGCCGAGCAGTAAACCGACCAGCGGAAAGGTGACGATACTGCGCTGGTACTGTTCGATCTCCAGGCCCTGAGATAACCGCGCCGGGACCGGCAGGCGGCTGATAAACGAGAGTGCAGCAAAGAATGACTTAATCACGTGAGGTTGACTCCTGTCGGCGAAAGCAGCGGAAGAGTTCTGTCGCGCCCGGTCAGCACCTGAGTTTGTCTTCTGGCGAATCGATCGTCGGAGAGGTGAGAGGTGTTGAGATATCGCCCTGACGCCGCTGCGTCAGATGCCCGGCCAGGATGAGAGAAACCTTTCCGATATCAATACGTTTTTCGCGGGCCAGTATAGCAAAGTGTCGGTGAGGAGAGGCAGTTGCCGGAACAAAGTTTTCGCAGAAAAAAGCAGGGAAGAGAGGGAAACGCGGAACAGCCCGGCGACGCTTAACGCCGCCGGACCGGCAGGGTTTAGCCTTCGACTTTGGCTTCGCCCATCACTTTCAGTTTTTTCGAGATGTCGCGGCGCTCTTTGGACAGCTCGGCATTTTTGATGATGTAATCATCAACGCGATCTTCGTAATCGCTCTTCATGCTGGCGATGATGCCCTGGATGGCTTCCACGCTCATGCCCGGTTTGATGTAGTCGCTGAGGTTGTCCAGCAGCAGAACGCGCTTCTGGTTATCACGGATCTTTTTCTCAACGTCCTGAATTTCACGCTGCAGTTTGTTCTTACGACGGTACAGACGAACAAACTCCAGTACGTCCTGGAAAGAAGGCTTAGTTGTTTCCATTTTTACACCCCTAATAATTGAGATTCGGATTCGTAAAGCGACTGCGTTATAGGGCTAACATAACTGCTAGCAGCCGCTGATGACAATGTTTTTTCCTTTGCGTTTATCATAACCCTAAACGCTGCTGAATCGAAACAACCCATGTGGTTACCCGGTGCATCTGATGTTTATTTGCGCAACGCGCGGCAGATCAGATGCGAGAGCAGCTCCAGCTGGCGCGCCAGTTCGATTGAGAGCCAAACATAGCCATGGACCGGGGTTTCCGCCAGGCCGTCATCACCCTGCTCTTTCAGCAGCTGGCGCAGTTCGAGGACGATCTCAGTCAGCTTTTCATTGTTGGCGCGCACAGGCTGAGGGTTCCCTTCGTACAGCGCGTGGGCGATGGACAACAGCGTCTGCTGGGTCATCTGCTGCGTCTCCCGCAGGGTGTGCGCATTGAGCATCACGAAGTGACCCGGACGCGTTGCCCACCAGGCGTTGATCTGCAGCTCCAGCATGCAGACGAGGTTGCGGCTGACGGTCTGGATAGCCTCGAAGATCGCCTTCTGGATGTGCGTCTCTTTGCTGGCGGGGGTGATCAGCCCGCGCATTTTCACCACGTCGTTCAGCGCCTGCTGGAGATGCTTTTCCAGCCGCGGTCGATCCACCAGATTTGGCGAGAAGCCGGCCTGGTAGAGGCGGTTAAAGTTGGTGACATAGCTGGCCATCTGGATGCGCCAGTGGATGAACGCCCGCTGCGGCCAGATGCCGGTAAACAGCATCGCCAGCAGCGAGCCGAAGATCACGTCGCCGCTTCGCCACAGCGCGGTATGCATATCGCCGGGCGGCGCCCCGACCACCACCGACAGAGTAATGCCGATCAGCAGCGCCTGATAGGGTTTCTTGCCCAGCGCCAGCCAGCCGCAGAGGAACATCGCCGCCGCGCACCAGAGGACCATCAGCGGCAGGGAGATTAGCTCAAGCTTCAGCGCCACCAGCCCCAGCGCCGAACCGAGGATCGTGCCGCCGATACGCTGAAACGCCCGCGGCACGACGTTACCCCAGAAGGAGATCGGCCCCATCACCACCACCAGAGTGATGAGAGGCCAGGTTCCCTCAGGCACGTTCAGCAGCCGCACCAGCAAAAAAGTGAGCACAAAGGCCAGCGCAATCCGCACACCATGCACCACCCGATAATGGCGATACAAGCGGATCTCAAATGGCTTGAGTGATTTATCAGCGCGCACAACCCTCTCCGGCAAAACGAAAAGGCCAATTGTAACTGCTTTTTCGCCCGGAGCATGCCGGGAATGTAAAAAACCTTGTCCGGAACAGGGGTAAACCGCTACGACGCGACGCGCTCAACGGGAACATACATGTCGATATCCCAGTAGCCGTCGTGGTTGCCGTCGTTAAGATAGACCTCAAAACAGGGCTGGGGGGCGATGCGATACGCCGTGCTCTGCTGCAGGTTGTCAAAAAACTGCATCCACGGGGTGGCGAAGTCGTAATCCACCACCCGCGCGCGGGCGCAGGCGTAATCCCCGCCGGCAATCGCCGCCAGGATCACCCCTTCGCTGTTGGCGGGAATGACATAATCCTCATCCACGGCGACCGCTGTCGCGCAGCGCAGTTTTTCCGCCGGCACTTCCTCCGGGTTATCGTAGTAGACGGCCACCCATTCGCGGGCGGGCACCTGGTGGTTCTCAACCCACATCATCAGTTGCTCAAACCCCTGCTTGACCGTGTGATCCCAGGGCCCGACCAGATGGAAACCGGCGATGGTTTTCTTGCCGAGGGTGGTGATGCTGTAGTTCATCTTGCCTCCTTTGGAGATAAATTGCTGTATAAATATACAGTTAATTTAACAGGAGATCCCCCCCTCAGTATGTGCGCGAATTCACAGAGTCGCCACCACACTGCTGTAAAAACAGGCGCCCCGCCAGCACGAGCGACAGACGAAAAAAAACCGCCTGCAAAGAGGCGGTTGGCGTGGTTACAGCTCGTGATGCAGGTAATCGCTCATTCGCGAGAACACTCCGCCTTTATTGATGCTTTCGAGGGTGACCAGCGGATAGTGCCCCACCACCTTGTCGCCGTCATACAGTGAAATCTCGCCAACCCGCTGATTGGCGGCGATCGGCGCCTCAAGATCCTTCTTATCCAGCACATATTTCGCTTTAATGCGCGACACTTCCGCCTTCGGCAGGGCTAACCAGAAATCCTGATCGGTGCCGAGCTTAATCTGCTCTTTATCGCCGTACCAGATACGCTCGGTGCCGACCTTCTGCCCCTTCTGCAGCACCTGCACGGTGTCGAAGTTCTGCTGCCCCCAGTGCAGCAGTTTAGCGGCCTGCTGCTCGCGGCCTTTCGGACTGTCCGCCCCCATCACCACGGCGATCAGCCGGCGCTGGCCATCCACCGCCGAGGCGATCAGGTTGAACCCGGCGCCCGAGGTGTGGCCGGTTTTCAGGCCATCGACGTTCATGGTTTTATCCCACAGCAGACCGTTACGGTTTTGCTGGGTGATCCCGTTCCACGTCAGGCTTTTCTGGCTGTACATGTGGTAGACGTCTGGTTCGCCATGAATAATCGCCCGCGAGAGCACCGCGAGGTCATAGGCCGAACTGTGCTGGCCCGGGGCGTCGAGGCCGTGGACAGTTTCGAAATGGGTGTCCCGCAGGTGCAGTTTTTCGACATACTGATTCATCAGGGCGACAAACTGCGGCTGGCCGCCGGCGACATAGTCGGCCAGCGCGACGCAGGCGTCGTTACCGGAGTCGACAATCAGCCCACGGCTGAGGTCGCGGACGCTGACGCGATCCCCTGGCTTTAAGAACATCAGCGATGACCCGTCGAACACCGGGTTGCCCTTCGCCCAGGCGTCTTTACCCACGGTGACGATATCGTCAAAGGTGATACGATGGCTGTCGATGGCGCGATCGACCACGTAGCCGGTCATCAGTTTGGTCAGACTGGCAGGATTGCGCTGCTGATGTTCGTTACCCGCGGTCAGGACCTGACCGGTGGTGTAATCCATCAGCACCCAGGAGCCAGCCTGAATGGAAGGCGGCGCGACCGTAGCAGGTAAGTCGACGGCAAATGCGCAGGAAACGCTCGAAGCGAGCAAAGATACAGCAATAAACAAACGGCCTTTCAACGGCATATCCTCTAGATTTACAGATCCGCCGTCCTTTTTACGGAACTTCGCGTTTCATATCAGGGTTTAATTGCAAGAAAATATGACACAGCAGAGGAAGTTGCTTGCCGCGACCCTTCTGATGACCGGGCAAATCGTTTACCATACCGGTCGCACGCCACCACGGATAATGAACAGACTATGCAAGATAGCGTCAACCAGCCCGGATTTTTATTCCACGATTATGAAACCTTCGGCACCAGCCCTTCCCTCGACCGGCCGGCGCAGTTCGCCGCCATCCGCACCGATGCGGAGCTGAATGTGCTCGGCGAGCCCGAAGTGTTTTACTGCAAACCCGCTGACGATTACCTGCCGCAGCCGCAGGCGGTGATGATCACCGGGATCACGCCGCAGGAAGCGCTGGCCAAAGGGGATAATGAGGCCACATTTGCCCGCCGCATCCACGATCTGTTCACGGTGCCGCAAACCTGTATCGTCGGCTATAACAACGTGCGCTTTGATGACGAAGTGACGCGGAATATCTTCTATCGCAACTTCTATGACCCTTATGCCTGGAGCTGGCAGCACGATAACTCGCGCTGGGATCTGCTCGACGTGATGCGCGCCTGCTATGCCCTGCGCCCGGAAGGGATCGCCTGGCCGGAGAATGACGAAGGGTTGCCGAGCTTCCGGCTTGAACATCTGACCGTCGCCAACGGTATTGAACACCAGAACGCCCATGACGCGATGGCCGATGTGTACGCCACCATCGCCATGGCGAAGCTGGTGAAAACCCGGCAGCCGCGGCTGTTTGATTATCTCTACAGCCACCGCAATAAGCGCAAGCTGGCGACGCTCATCGACGTGCCGCAGATGAAACCGCTGGTGCATGTCTCCGGCATGTTTGGCGCCGCGCGCGGCAACACCAGCCTGGTGGCGCCCCTGGCCTGGCATCCGGAAAACCGCAATGCGGTGATTATGGTCGATCTGGCGGGCGATATGGCGCCGCTGCTGGAACTGGATGCCGATGCCCTGCGCGAGCGGCTTTACACCCCGCGCGCCGAGCTTGGCGATCTGCCGGCGGCGCCGATTAAGCTGGTGCATTTAAATAAATGTCCGGTACTGGCCCAGGCCAATACCCTGCGCCCGCAGGATGCCGACCGGCTGGGGATCTCTATTCAGCGCTGTCTGGAGAACGCCCAGCTGCTGCGGGCGAATCCGCAGGTGCGCGAGAAGGTAGTGGCGGTCTATGCCGAAGCCGAACCCTTCGTGCCGTCCGAAAACGTCGACGCCCAGCTGTACAATGGGTTCTTTAGCGATGCCGACCGCGCGGCGATGAAAATCGTGCTGGAAACCGAACCGCGCAATCTGCCGGCGCTGGATATCACCTTCGCCGACCAGCGCATCGAACGCCTGCTGTTTAACTACCGGGCGCGCAACTTCCCCGGCACGCTCGATGAACATGAGCAGCAGCGCTGGTTAGAGCATCGTCGTCAGGTGTTTACGCCGGCGTTTTTGCAGGCCTATGCCGATGAGCTGCAGATGCTGTATCAGCAGTATGCGGATGATAAAGAGAAGCTGGCGCAACTGAAGGCGCTGTGGCAGTACGCGCAGGATATTGTCTGATTGGCTGAAATTCCCGGGTTGCGGCTAACGCCTTACCCGGGCTACAAACTCAGTTGGGTGTCCAACTTTTGGGGGGCAGTCCAGCAGCGCCGCCGGGCATTGCGTCCCCAGTTCACGCTTACCTTTTTGCCCGGTGGCGGCTTCGCCTTACCGGGCCTGGGCGCTGGTACCAGAGTAGCCCGGGTAAGACGCCTCGCGTCGCACCCGGGAACGTTGCTTAGCTTTTCGCGCGGCTGGCGATGATTTCATCCGCCACATTACGCGGCGCTTCCGCGTAATGGTGGAACTCCATGCTGTAGGTTGCCCGTCCCTGCGACATCGAGCGCAGCGTGGTGGAATAACCAAACATCTCCGCCAGCGGCACGTCGGCGCGGATGATCTGGCTGCCGAAGCGCTCTTCCATCCCCTGCACCATCCCGCGACGGGAAGAGAGATCGCCCATAATATTCCCGGCGTACTCTTCCGGCGTCTCCACCTCGACGTGCATCACCGGCTCAAGGATCACCGGATCCGCTTTGCGCGCGCCTTCCCGGAAGCCAAAGATCGCCGCCATGCGGAACGCCATCTCCGAGGAGTCCACGTCGTGGTACGACCCGAAGGTCAGGGTCGCTTTCACGTCAACCACCGGATAACCCGCCAGCACGCCGGTGCCCATCGCTTCGCGCAGCCCTTTCTCCACGGAAGGGATGTACTCGCGCGGCACTACCCCGCCTTTGGTGGCGTCCTCGAAGACGAAACCGCTGCCCGGCGCCAGCGGCTCCAGGGTCAGCACGACGTGGCCATACTGCCCTTTGCCGCCGGACTGGCGCACAAATTTGCCTTCCACGTCCGTCACTTTCTTGCGCAGGGTTTCGCGGTAGGTGACCTGCGGACGGCCAATGTTGGCCTCGACGCCAAACTCGCGCTTCATCCGGTCGACAATGATCTCCAGATGCAGCTCACCCATGCCGGAGATAATCGTCTGGCCGGACTCTTCATCGGTATGCAGACGGAACGACGGATCTTCCGCCGCCAGCCGCTGCAGCGCGATGCCCATTTTCTCCTGGTCCGCTTTGGTCTTCGGCTCGATCGCCAGCGAAATCACCGGCTCCGGAAACTCCATCCGTTCGAGGGTAATCACCGCATCCGGATCGCATAACGTATCGCCGGTGGTCACATCCTTCAGACCGACGCAGGCCGCGATATCCCCGGCGTGCAGTTCGTCAACTTCGTGACGGTCGTTGGCCTGCATCAGCACGATACGCCCGATGCGCTCTTTTTTGCCCTTCACCGGGTTCCACACCGCATCGCCTTTCTTCAGCGTCCCGGAGTAGACGCGGATAAAGGTCAGCTGGCCGACGTAGGGGTCGGTCATCAGTTTGAACGCCAGCGCCGACAGCGGCTCATCGTCGCTCGGATGGCGTTCCGCCGGCTGACCTTTCTCATCAATGCCCTGTATCGCCGGAATATCCAGCGGCGATGGCATCAGCTCCACCACCGCATCGAGCATGCGCTGCACGCCTTTGTTTTTAAAGGCGCTCCCGCAGAGCACCGCCTGGATCTCCCCCTTCACCGTGCGCTGGCGCAGGCCGGCGACGATCTCCGCCTCGTCCAGCTCACCGGTTTCCAGGTATTTATCCATCAGCTCATCGCTGGCTTCCGCCGCCGCCGAGACCATTTTCTCCCGCCACTGCTGCGCCGTCGCCAACAGCTCGTCAGGGACTGGCCCATAGCTGAAGGTCATGCCCTGGGTGGCGTCATCCCACAGGATGGCGCGCATTTTCACCAGGTCGACGACGCCGGTGAAATGCTCTTCAGCGCCAATAGGTATCACAATCGGCACCGGGTTAGCCTTCAGGCGGTCGATCATCATCTGCACCACGCGGAAGAAGTCCGCCCCCGGGCGGTCCATCTTGTTGACGAAGGCCAGCCGCGGAACGTGGTATTTATTCGCCTGGCGCCAGACGGTCTCCGACTGGGGCTGCACCCCGCCGACGGAGTCGTACACCATCACCGCGCCGTCGAGCACGCGCATAGAACGTTCCACCTCAATGGTGAAATCCACGTGCCCCGGGGTGTCGATGATATTGATCCGGTGCGGCTCGAAGCTGCGGTCCATCCCCGGCCAGAAGCAGCTTACCGCCGCCGAGGTAATGGTGATCCCGCGCTCCTGCTCCTGGGCCATCCAGTCGGTGGTTGCCGCGCCATCGTGTACTTCACCCAGCTTATGGCTCATCCCGGTATAAAACAGGATGCGCTCGGTGGTGGTGGTTTTACCGGCATCGATATGCGCGGAGATACCGATGTTGCGATAACGTTCGAGAGGGATGGGTCGGGGCATGATGCGTCCTTAGTCGTTTTGACGGTCAGTCTGCGGTCGGAATGATCCGCAGTTCATTTAACTGCGTCTATCTTAGTACAACTGTACGAGTATATTCGAACTATTTTTGCTATCATTACGATTGGGCAGGTTGCGGCGGCGCGCGTGGTATCAGAACCGGAGTTTGGGTATAGTAGCCGCCAGCCGCCGATATGGGCTGCGGCTGCGATGCGCCGCGCCACCGCCGACACAGGATTATTATGATCGCCAATCACCCCGAACGAGAACAAATTCGCCTGGAAAATGTCCTTTCCGCGCTCGGAAACCCGCTGCGACTGGAGATCATTCGTACGCTGGCCGACGGCAGCGAGCTGAGCTGCAACGCCCTGCGCCAGGAGGAGGTGGCCAAGTCCACCATGACCCACCACTGGCGCGTCCTGCGCGACAGCGGTGTGATCTGGCAACGGCCTCAAGGACGGGAGAACATGATTTCGCTGCGCCGGGAAGATCTGGACGCCCGTTTTCCCGGCCTGCTGGATACGCTGCTGAAAGTTATGGTGCAGGCAGGATAAGCTCTTCTGCCGGTTGGCGGCTGCGCCTGACCCGGCCTACGGCGGCCTCCCGTCAGCTTATGTCCCCCAGGCCCGGCAAGCGCCGCCCTGCAAAAAAATCAGGCCTCGATGTCGAACCGGCGCAGACGAAAAAAAAGCCGGAGGTTTCCCTCCGGCTTTTTTTATTTACATCACGCTATGCCTTAGGCCACATCTTCGTACTGCGGCACCGGGTTGCGGAAGCTTTTGGTCACGCAGGCCAGGTAGACCAGACCGATACCGGCCCAGATCAGGCCCAGAATCATCGAGCTCTCTTCCAGGTTGACCCACAGCGCGCCAACGGTCAGGGCGCCGCACATCGGCAGGAACAGATACTGGAAGTGGTCTTTCAGCGTCTTGTTGCGCTTCTCACGGATCCAGAACTGGGAAATCACCGACAGGTTAACGAAGGTAAACGCCACCAGCGCACCAAAGTTAATCAGCGCCGTCGCCATCACCAGGTCGAAGTTAATCGCCAGCAGCGCAATCGCGCCGACCAGGATGATGTTCATCGCCGGAGTGCGCCAGGTCGGGTGCACGTAGCCGAAGAAGCTTTTCGGGAACACGCCGTCGCGGCCCATAACGTACATCAGACGCGCCACGCCAGCGTGCGCCGCCATACCGGACGCCAGTACGGTGATGGTGGAGAAGATCAGCGCGCCAACCTGGAAGGCTTTGCCTGCCACGTAGAGCATAATTTCCGGCTGTGACGCATCCGGATCTTTAAAGCGCGAGATATCCGGGAAGTACAGCTGCAGGAAGTAGGTGGCAAAGATGAAGATCAGGCCGCCGATCAGCGCGGTCAGGAAGATCGCGCGCGGGATGACGCGCTCTGCATCTTTGGTCTCTTCAGACAGGTTGCTGATGCCGTCGAAACCGGTAAACGAGAAGCACAGGATCGTCGCCCCGGTAATCATCGGGATCACGTGCGCGTCACCGGACCAGAACGGACGGCTGCTGGCCAGCGTACCGGCGCCCTCGCCTTCAAACACGCCATAAATCACCATGCCGAGGATAACGGCAATCAGCACCACCTGCAGCACCACGATCACGGTGTTGAAGTTGGCCACGGATTTAATGCTGCGCAGGTTAAAGGCGGTCATAAAGGCGACCAGCGCGATAACAAACACCCACGACGGAATCGAAGGCACCAGCGCTTCAAAATAGATTTTCGCCAGCAGAATGTTGATCATCGGCGCGAACAGGTAGTCGAGCAGCGAGGACCAACCCACCATAAAGCCAACGGTCGGGCTGATGGATTTCTGCGCATAGGTATACGCCGAGCCGGCAGAAGGGTAACGACGTACCAGCTTGCCATAGCTCAGGGCAGTAAACAGGATAGCGATTAACGCAAAGGCGTAGGCCGTCGGCACGTGACCGTCGGTCATACCAGAGACGATACCAAACGTATCGAACAGCGTCATCGGCTGCATATAGGCCAGGCCCATCATTACAACCGGAACTAACGTAAGCGTTTTACGTAATTCCACGCGAGAGGTATTTGGAGTAGCGTTATGCGACATAGTTATCCCCTTTTACGGTGAACGCCAGCGCGTAAGCAAAAAATTGCCCCATTTCTTTCTATTCCTCAGCGACAACGACTGTCGGTTTTTAGTAAATATCTATCCGGTACGAAGCCCGGCCTCTTGGTATTGAATGATGTGTCTTTCGACCAAAAAAATAACCGACACTTTAAAAAAAAGCGTCGGCTAGTCTCTGGTTTTCAGGCCGCATATTTTGCAACAAATTCAACGGCGTTGACAAGATGTTATGAAGTTCATTGCGTAAGCATAATTTTTAACGTGCTAATATCTATACGGTTTCCGTATGATAAATTGTAAAAATAGCACTATTTGCTAATAGCGTTTCCCGCCACCATTTGCCAGCCAAACCGCAGGTGGCGTCATTCCAGGCGATCCACGCGCGTTGACGAGACGATAGCCCGCGCACGGTCATGCAGACCAGCTCGCCGCTGTCCAGTAGACCCTGCACCTGATAGCGCGGCAGGCACCCCCAGCCCAGCCCCAGGCGCAGCAGCGCCAGCTGCCCCGCGGCGTCACACACCGTCAGGGTCTCCTGATCGCTGAGTAGCGCCCCGCCCTCGCCGGTGGCCACCGCCCGATAACGGCGCAGGGTTCGCCAGCTCAACGGTGCGCGGTGTCGCGCCAGCGGATGCTGTGGGGCAACGACCAGCAGCAGCTCCAGCTCGCCGAGGGGGAGATAGTCATAACCGCTCAGCGGCGGCGGCTCGCCGAGCGCCCCCAGCAGCAGATCGGCCTGCCCGTCAGTCAGCGGCCGCCAGTCCAGCAGGGAGGGGTTCAGCGTGAAGTGCAGCCGGGTCAGCGGCTGTTGTTGATAAAATGCAGCGATTGGCGGCGAGAGCAGCGCCACGGGAAAGGTGCTGTCCACCGCCAGACGAAGGCTATTCTCCCACCCCTGCTGCAGCTTAACCGCCCGGATCTCCAGTTCGCGGGCGATATGCAGCACCTCCCGCCCTTTCTCCAGCAGCATCTGTCCGCTGGGGGTAAAGCGCGCGCGATGGCCGCTGCGGTCGAGCAGCTGAATATTGAGATCGCTTTCCAGGCGGTGAATGGTGTAGCTCAGCGCCGAGGGCGTTTTAAAGAGCTTTGCCGACGCCGCGGCAAAGCTCCCCTCTTTTTCCAGGGCATCCAGGATCACGAGGACATCCAGCAGTGGTTTCATCGCTACCCCCTTACGGTATGCGAATCACCGCTGGCGGATCACTCCATCGGCATCACCAGCGGATCGGGGTACTGGTACTCAAACCCCAGCTCATTGCAGATACGATTGCCATCCACAATCTTGCCCTGGCCGCCGTCCGGGCTGTCGCTGAACACCGGCGGCGGCAGACCGAGCTCGCGGGCCATCTGCGGATAAAAGAGGCCGCGCGCCGGATGGCGGGGCGCACATAGATTATAGATGTGCCCGCCCTTCGGGGCCTGCAGCAGCAGTTCGATAGCGGCCACCACATCCTGCAAATGCACCAGATTGACCACGTGCTGGCCATCCGGCGCCGACTTGCCGGCGAAAAAACGTCCCGGATGACGGGAAGGCCCCACCAGCCCGGCCAGGCGCAGAATATCCACCGATGTCCCCGGCAGGTTGTGCAGCCAGTCCTCCAGCTCCTTGAGCACCTGTCCGCTGGCGGTTTGCGGCAGACGCGGGGAATTCTCCTTCACTGTACCGTTGACGTTGCCATACACCGAGGTGGAGCTGGTGAAGACGATCCGCGGAATATGGTAAGCCAGCGCGGTATCGACGATCTCCTGCACCGCCTGTAGATAAAACCCTTCCCCTGCCCCGGTACGCCGGGCCGGCAGGGTGATCACCAGCGCATCGACGTTCATCAGCGCGTCGAGGTCCTCGGTATCACAGACCAGCTGTGGCTCCAGGCGCAGCGGATAGCTGTCGATCCCGCACATCCGCGCCGCCTCCACGCCATCCTGCGTAGTTTTACTGCCGGTAACCTGCCAGCCTCGCGCCGTCAACGACAGCGCCAGCGGCATCCCCAGCCATCCCAAACCGACTATCGCGACCTTTTTCATCCCAGGCTCCTGACTCTTTCGCTGTGCTGATTACAGGCTACGCCAGCCAGCGGCAACTGACAATTTCTTCGCTCAATATGAAATGAATTAATGATAGAAAAAAGCCCTTGCTTTCTGCGGCGGAAGTGGTTTAGGTTAAAGGACATCAAATGCATAGTCATTCACAGAGAATTTTTATGAACCGCGTTCAATTTAAACACCACCATCATCACCATCATCCTGACTAGTCTTTCAGGCGATGTGTGCTGGAAGACGTTTGGATCTTCCAGTGGTGCATGAACGCGCAGAGAGCCCCCGGAAGATTCACTTCCGGGGGCTTTTTTTTGGACCAAATTCGGACAGATTCAGACAGGTATTCAGAGGAAAAGAACAATGTTAGACAACACCCGTTTACGCATAGCTATTCAGAAATCAGGCCGTTTAAGCGAAGATTCACGCGAATTACTCAGCCGCTGCGGCATTAAAGTCAATTTGCACACCCAGCGTCTGATTGCGCTGGCGGAAAATATGCCAATCGATATTCTGCGCGTGCGTGATGACGATATCCCGGGCCTGGTGATGGACGGTGTTGTCGACCTCGGCATTATCGGCGAAAACGTGCTGGAAGAAGAGCTGCTCAGCCGCCGCGCCCAGGGCGAAGACCCGCGCTACTTCACCCTGCGCCGTCTCGACTTCGGCGGCTGCCGCCTGTCGCTGGCGACTCCGGTGGATGAAGCCTGGAACGGCCCGGCGGCGCTGGACGGCAAACGCATCGCCACCTCTTACCCGCACCTGCTGAAGCGCTACCTCGATCAAAAAGGTATCTCCTTTAAATCCTGTCTGCTGAACGGCTCCGTGGAAGTGGCGCCGCGCGCCGGCCTCGCCGACGCTATCTGCGACCTCGTCTCCACCGGCGCCACTCTGGAAGCCAACGGCCTGCGCGAAGTGGAAGTGATCTACCGCTCCAAAGCCTGTCTGATCCAGCGCGACGGCGAAATGGCCGACGCCAAACAGCAGCTGATTGACCGCCTGCTGACCCGTATTCAGGGCGTGATTCAGGCCCGCGAGTCGAAATACATCATGATGCACGCCCCGACCGAACGCCTGGAAGAAGTGGTTGCCCTGCTGCCGGGCGCCGAGCGGCCGACTATTCTGCCGCTGGCAGGCGACAAGCAGCGCGTGGCGATGCACATGGTCAGCAGCGAAACCCTGTTCTGGGAGACCATGGAAAAACTGAAGGCGCTGGGCGCCAGCTCCATTCTGGTGCTGCCGATTGAGAAAATGATGGAGTAATCGGCCAGCCGGTCACAGGACACACAGGGGAATACAATCATGAGCTTCAACACAATCATCGACTGGAACGGCTGTAGCGCAGACCAACAACAGCAACTCTTAACGCGCCCGGCGATTTCCGCCTCCGACAGCATCAGTAAAACGGTGACGGAGATCCTGAATAACGTCAAAGCCAACGGCGACGCGGCGCTTCGCGAATACAGCGCGAAGTTTGATAAAACCACCGTCGCCGCGCTGCAGGTGAGCGAGGCGGAGATCGCCGCCGCCGGCGAGCGCCTCAGCGATGAGCTGAAGCAGGCGATGGCGGTGGCGGTGAAAAACATCGAGACCTTCCACAACGCGCAACAGCTGCAGGCGGTGGATGTCGAAACGCTGCCGGGGGTGCGCTGCCAGCAGGTCACCCGCCCTATCGCCTCCGTCGGGCTGTACATTCCCGGCGGCTCAGCGCCGCTGTTCTCCACGGTGCTGATGCTGGCGACGCCGGCGCGCATCGCCGGCTGTCAGCAGGTGGTGCTCTGCTCGCCGCCGCCGATTGCCGATGAGATCCTCTATGCCGCACAGCTGTGCGGCGTAAAAACCATCTTTAACGTCGGCGGCGCCCAGGCCATCGCCGCCCTCGCCCTCGGTACCGAGTCGGTGCCGAAGGTGGATAAAATCTTTGGCCCGGGCAACGCTTACGTCACGGAAGCCAAACGCCAGGTCAGCCAGCGTCTGGACGGCGCAGCCATCGACATGCCGGCCGGCCCGTCGGAAGTGCTGGTCATCGCCGACAGCGGCGCCAACCCGGACTTTGTCGCTTCCGACCTGCTGTCGCAGGCGGAACACGGCCCGGACTCGCAGGTGATCCTCCTGACTCCGGACGCCGACATGGGCAGCCGCGTCGCCGAAGCCGTGGAGCGCCAGCTGGCCGCCCTGCCGCGCGCCGAAACTGCCCGCGTGGCGCTCTCCGCCAGCCGGATCATCGTGGCCCGCGATCTGGCGCAGTGCGTGGCTATTTCCAACCTGTACGGCCCGGAGCACCTGATCATTCAGACCCGTCAGGCCCGCGAGCTGGTGGACAACATCACCAGCGCCGGTTCCGTTTTCCTTGGCGACTGGTCACCGGAATCCGCGGGCGACTACGCCTCGGGCACCAACCACGTCCTGCCGACCTATGGTTACACCGCCACCTGCTCAAGCCTCGGTCTGGCCGATTTCCAGAAGCGGATGACCGTGCAGGAGCTGTCGCGCGACGGCTTTGCCGCCCTCGCCTCAACGATTGAGATCCTGGCCGCCGCCGAGCGCCTTGACGCCCACAAAAACGCCGTAACGCTGCGCGTTGCCGCCCTGAAGGAGCAAGCATGAGCATTGAAGATTTAGCCCGCGCCAACGTCCGCGCGCTGACCCCGTATCAATCCGCTCGCCGGCTGGGCGGCAAAGGCGACGTCTGGCTCAACGCCAACGAATTCCCTACCGCCGTAGCCTTCCAGCTTACCGAACAGACGCTGAACCGCTATCCGGAGCCGCAGCCGAAGGCCGTGATTGAGAGCTACGCCCGCTACGCCGAGGTCAAACCGGAGCAGGTGCTGGTCAGCCGCGGCGCCGACGAAGGCATCGAGCTGCTGATCCGCGCCTTCTGTGAGCCCGGCGAAGACGCGGTGCTCTACTGCCCGCCGACCTACGGCATGTACAGCGTCAGCGCCGAGACCATCGGCGTCGAGTGCCGCACCGTGCCGACGCTGGCCGACTGGCAGCTCGACCTGCCGGGCATCGAAGCGCGGCTGGACGGCGTGAAGGTGGTCTTCGTCTGCAGCCCGAACAACCCGACCGGGCAGATTATCGACCCGCAGTCGATGCGCGACCTGCTGGAGATGACCCGCGGCAAAGCCATCGTGGTGGCCGACGAAGCCTATATTGAATTCTGCCCGCAGGCGACGCTCGCCGGCTGGCTCAGCGACTATCCGCACCTGGTGGTGCTGCGCACGCTGTCCAAAGCCTTCGCCCTCGCCGGCCTGCGCTGCGGTTTCACCCTCGCCAACGCCGAGGTGATCAACGTGCTGCTGAAAGTGATCGCCCCGTACCCGCTCTCCACGCCGGTGGCCGATATCGCCGCCCAGGCCCTGAGCGCGGAGGGGATCGCCGCGATGCGCCAGCGCGTGGCGCAGATCCTTGACGAGCGCCGCTACCTGGTGGAACAGCTGCGCGGCATCGCCTGCGTGGAGCAGGTTTTCGATTCCGAGACCAACTATGTGCTGGCGCGGATAACCGCCTCCAGCGCAGTGTTTAAATCTTTGTGGGATCAGGGCATTATCTTACGTGACCAGAATAAACAACCTTCATTAAGCGGCTGTTTGCGTATCACTATCGGTACCCGTGCCGAGAGCCAGCGCGTGATTGACGCCTTGACTGCGGAGAATGTATGACCCAGAAGTATCTCTTTATTGACCGTGACGGCACCCTGATTTCCGAACCGCCGGAGGATTTCCAGGTGGACCGGTTCGACAAGCTGGCGTTTGAGCCGCAGGTGATCCCGGCGCTGCTGAAGCTGCAGCAGGAAGGCTATAAGCTGGTGATGATCACCAATCAGGATGGCCTGGGAACCGACAGTCTGCCGCTGGAAGCGTTTGATGGCCCGCACAACCTGATGATGCAGATCTTCGCCTCGCAGGGCGTTAACTTTGAAGAGGTGCTGATTTGTCCGCACTTCCCGGGCGACAACTGCGCCTGCCGCAAGCCAAAAACGCAGCTGGTGCTGCCGTGGCTGGAAGAGGGCGTGCTGGATAAAGCCCACAGCTATGTGATTGGCGACCGGGCCACCGACCTTGAGCTGGCGGATAACATGGGAATTACCGGTCTGCGCTATGACCGCGAGACGCTCGACTGGCCGACCATCTGCGAGCAGCTGACCCGCCGCGATCGCTATGCCCATGTCGAGCGCATCACCAAAGAGACCCAGGTGGATGTGAAAGTGTGGCTGGACCGCGAAGGCGGCAGCAAGATCCACACCGGCGTCGGCTTTTTTGACCATATGCTCGACCAAATCGCCACCCACGGCGGCTTCCGCATGGAGGTTAACGTCGGCGGCGATCTGTACATCGACGATCACCACACGGTGGAAGATACCGGCCTGGCCCTCGGCGAAGCCCTGAAGCTGGCCCTTGGCGACAAGCGCGGCATCAACCGCTTCGGCTTCGTGCTGCCGATGGACGAGTGTCTCGCCCGCTGCGCGCTGGATATCTCCGGCCGGCCGCACCTGGAGTATAAGGCGGACTTCACCTATCAGCGCGTCGGCGATCTGAGCACCGAGATGGTGGAACACTTCTTCCGCTCGCTCTCCTACACCATGGCGGTGACCCTGCACCTGAAAACCAAGGGCAAGAACGATCACCACCGCGTGGAGAGCCTGTTCAAAGCCTTTGGCCGTACGCTGCGCCAGGCGATCCGCGTCCAGGGCGATGCCCTGCCGTCTTCCAAAGGGGTGCTGTAATGAATGTGGTGATCCTTGATACCGGCTGCGCCAACCTCAATTCGGTGAAATCGGCGATTGGCCGCCACGGCTATGAGCCGGTGGTCAGCCGCGATCCGGAAGTGGTATTGCGTGCCGATAAACTGTTTCTTCCCGGCGTCGGCACCGCCCAGGCGGCGATGGATCAGCTGCGCGACCGGGAGCTGATCGACCTGATCAAAGCCTGTACCCAGCCGGTGCTGGGGATTTGCCTGGGCATGCAGCTGCTCGGCAAGCGCAGCGAGGAGAACAACGGCGTCGATCTGCTGGGCATTATCGAAGAAGAGGTGCCGAAGATGACCGACCACGGTCTGCCGCTGCCGCACATGGGCTGGAACCGGGTGTATGCCAAAGCTGGCGATCGGCTGTTCCGCGGCATTGAAGAAGGCGCGTATTTCTACTTCGTGCACAGCTACGCCATGCCGGTCAACCCGTACACCATCGCCCAGTGCAATTACGGCGAGGCGTTCACCGCCGCGGTGCAGAAAGATAACTTCTTTGGCGTGCAGTTTCACCCGGAGCGCTCCGGGAGCACCGGGGCGCAGCTGCTGAAAAACTTCCTGGAGATGTGATGATTATTCCTGCTTTAGATTTAATCGACGGCACCGTCGTTCGTCTCCATCAGGGCGATTACGGCCAGCAGCGCGACTATGGCAGCGATCCGCTGCCGCGCCTGCAGGCCTATGCCGCTCAGGGGGCGGAAGTCCTGCACCTGGTCGATCTGACCGGGGCGAAGGATCCGGCGAAGCGCCAGATCCCGCTGCTGAAATCGCTGGTCGCCGGGGTTGACGTCCCGGTACAGGTTGGCGGCGGTGTGCGGACCGAAGCGGATGTCGCGGCCCTGCTTGAGGCCGGCGTCGCCCGCGTGGTGGTCGGCTCCACCGCGGTGAAATCCCCGGAGGAAGTGAAAGGCTGGTTCAAACGCTTTGGCCCAGAACGGCTGGTGCTCGCCCTCGACGTGCGTATCGACGCCGACGGCAATAAGCAGGTGGCGGTCAGCGGCTGGCAGGAAAACTCCGGCGTGACGCTGGAGGAGCTGGTGGAAAGTTATCTGCCGGTCGGCCTGCAGCACGTGCTGTGCACCGATATCTCCCGCGACGGCACGCTGGCAGGCTCTAACGTCTCGCTGTACGAGGAAGTCTGCGCCCGCTACCCGCAGGTGGCGTTTCAGTCATCCGGCGGCATCGGCGATCTCAATGATATTGCCGCCCTGCGCGGCACCGGGGTGCGCGGCGTGATTGTCGGTCGCGCGCTGCTGGAAGGTAAATTCAACGTAACGGAGGCCATTCAATGCTGGCAAAACGGATAATCCCCTGCCTCGACGTCCGCGACGGCCAGGTAGTGAAAGGCGTGCAGTTCCGTAATCACGAGATCATTGGCGACATCGTCCCGCTGGCCAAGCGCTATGCCGACGAAGGTGCCGACGAACTGGTGTTCTATGATATCACCGCCTCCAGCGACGGCCGGGTGGTCGACAAGAGCTGGGTGTCGCGCGTGGCGGAAGTAATCGATATTCCTTTCTGCGTGGCGGGCGGGATCAAGTCGCTGGAAGACGCGGCGCAGATCCTCTCCTTCGGCGCCGATAAGATCTCGATTAACTCCCCTGCTCTCGCCGACCCGACGCTGATCACCCGCCTTGCCGACCGCTTTGGCGTGCAGTGTATCGTGGTGGGGATTGATACCTGGTTTGATGCAGAGACCGGCAAGTATCACGTCAACCAGTATACCGGCGACGAGAGCCGCACCCGGGTGACGCAGTGGGAAACCCTCGACTGGGTGGAGGAAGTGCAGAAGCGCGGCGCAGGCGAGATCGTTCTCAATATGATGAACCAGGACGGGGTGCGCAACGGCTACGACCTGCAGCAGCTGGCGAAGGTTCGCGCGGTGTGCCACGTCCCGCTGATCGCCTCCGGCGGCGCGGGCACTATGGAACACTTCCTCGAAGCCTTCCGCGACGCCGACGTTGACGGCGCGCTGGCGGCCTCGGTATTCCACAAACAGATTATTAATATTGGCGAACTGAAAGCGTACCTGGCGGCACAGGGCGTGGAGATAAGGGTATGTTGACTGAACAGCTGGACTGGGAAAAAACGGACGGCATGATGCCGGCCATCGTGCAGCACGCCGTATCCGGCGAAGTGCTGATGCACGGCTACATGAACAAGGAGGCGCTGGAGAAAACCGAAGCCACCGGCAAGGTCACCTTTTACTCGCGCACCAAGCAGCGGCTGTGGACCAAGGGTGAAACCTCGGGCCATGTCCTCAATGTAGTGAGCATCACGCCGGACTGTGACAACGATACGCTGCTGGTGCTGGTAAACCCGATCGGACCGACCTGCCACAAAGGCACCACAAGCTGCTTCGGCGAAACCGGCCACCAGTGGCTGTTCCTCTATCAGCTGGAGCAGCTGCTGGCCGAGCGTAAACACGCCGACCCGGAGAGCTCCTACACGGCGAAGCTGTATGCCAGCGGCACCAAGCGTATTGCGCAGAAAGTGGGGGAAGAAGGCGTGGAGACCGCGCTGGCCGCCACGGTGAACGACCGCTTCGAGCTGAAGAATGAGGCGTCGGACCTGATGTATCACCTGCTGGTGCTGCTGCAGGACCAGGGGCTGGATCTCGGGGAAGTGATTGATAATTTAAGAGCACGGCATAAGTAATAATAGCAAAGGGAGGTGTTTATATGCCTCCCTGCATAACTTTGCTCGTTAATCAGGATTATTTCTCTGCAACTAAAATAAGCATGAAGTATTGATAAAAATATTACATTTTCCTCGTGATTAACGCTTTGATTAACCTTAAAGGTCTTGTAACTTTCCATGACAATGATGAAATAAGGGCTGAATAACGTTGAGCAGCGTTATTTAATTCATTTTGTAGTTTAGTTAATTGCTCTTGCTGTTTCTGATACTCAGTCTCTAAATATGCATTTCGCTGGACCAACCTATCAATACGTTCTTTTTTCTGTGCAACGGACGCTCTTAGCTCATCAATTTCTTCTTCCCTGGCTTTAAGAACTTGATCCTGAGAAGCAATACTGGCTTGCAACTTCTCTGTAGATAGATTAGAGGATTCAAGCTCATGTAATACCCGATCTTTTAACGAGAAAAGATACTCTTCCGGCGTTAATCGAATCAGGCGATAGTGTGCCGCTTTGATAAAATCATCATAAAAATCGCTTTCATCAATATCCAATGAGGCGATGAATTCGCGTGAAGCAGTGAATAAAGAATCAAACGCCGGACCAGAAATCGTATTTAAATTCCACTCAAGAAAAGTCACTGCATAATTATTAAAGTCTCTACCACGTGAAGGCAACAAGTGCTTTGAGTCAATAAAGGAATAGAGGGCACGTAACGCATCAAGAGCACAGTGCCAGGATTTCTCTCTGGTCACCGATAATGAACCACTGCGGTTAATGGAATGAGAAATCAAGATCTCATCCAGGAACGCCATTCTTTTGGTAAGTAGCATAAAAGCGCTAACAAAAAATAAATCATTAGTCGTTCTTAAATCCTGGAATTGTAACCCAGTATCCAGTATAGCCTGGCGACGGAAAAGCTTATCCCAGGGCCACCAGATAAATGCATCAAAGAAATTATGAGTAATTTCATCTGATGAAAATAGTTCTTTTTGGGGGAGTAAATCTACGCGCACAGACCATGGCATTGGTGCATATGAATGGGTTTGTAGATCTAAAGACTGGCATCGGCAGATAACCACATCGGCTTGCAGCAATGCAGCATGATCATACATCCGTTTGAGCATATTAGCATCGGCATAATCGTCATCATCAAGAAAAATGATATATTCGCCACTTGCTATTTTTAACCCCATGTTACGTGATGCACCTGCACCGATATTCTGCGAATTATTCAAAAGACGTATTCGCGAGTCATTAGCGGCAAAGGACTGCAGTAGCTTTAACGTATCATCAGCTGAATTGTCATCAATAATGATGACTTCAATATCCTGTAACGATTGCGATAAAATGGTACTTAGCGTATCAGATATATATTCTGCAGCATCGTGCACAGGTATCACAACAGAGACCAGTGCACTTGAAGATCTTTCAGACATTTGATCGCCTCCCGAGTGACACGTTACAGTAATTTTAGTTAATAATATACTTCAAAAAAATTTGATGGTAAAGAAACAATATCTGGCAATTAATAAAAAAGGATACCGTTTGATCGACAACTATCCCTCAACCACATCATGATAAGTCTTTAGCGTTTTACTAATAATCATCCCGCTCGAGAATTTATCCTGAATACGCTTACGTCCTTTAATACCCATTTCAACGCGTGCTTTAGGATTGCTAAGCAAAAAGGCAAGTTTATCAGCCAACTCTTCAGGTGAATTGCTTTTAACAATAATTCCATTATCGTTATCAATAATAAGGCTATCACAACCACCGACATCATAAGCAATACAAGCGCGACCCACAGAAGATGCTTCCAGAAGAATTCGCGGAACACCTTCAGAATAAACTGACGGCAAAGCAACGATATTTGATTGCTCAATAAGATCGCAAACGTTATTCGAACGACCTAACCAGTTAATTAATCCTTGCTGATGCCAATTTTCAATGACCTGAAGGGAAATTGCATCTTTATCATTTTCGACCAGAATGCCTGCAACATTCAAAGTAAAGTGAATATCCTTACTGCGTAATATTTTCTTCGCTTCAATTAAATCGCCCAGTCCTTTACTCCACAACATACGACTAGCAAACAATACAACAGGGACATCGTGATCCTGTTCAAGAGAATATTTGTATATCTCTGGATTAATGCCTGCACCATCAATAACAATCGTCTGTTGTTCTTCTAGTCCAACCAACTTAGCCAGTTTTTTTCTGTCTCGATCATGTTCAAACATAAATATACAGCGCTTATTGTTGGCTATATATTTATATGCGGCAATAGTAAACTTTCGCAATAATTTTAAAGGCATGCTGTCTGAAGAAAATACTCTTCCAAGCCCAACAAAACTTACGATGACCGGTAGATTAAATTTCTTCGCCAACACGCCACCAATCAAACATGGCTTGATAGTGATGCAATGTAAAAGATCCGGCTTTATATTTTCAATGATTTTTTGTACATTATGGTAAGTACGAAAGAAAACCAATGCATTAAATGATTGAGCATCAAGAGTAACATTATGGCAAATAAAGCCAAATGTATTGAATTTATTTATTATATTGTCATCGATAAAATGGCTGATGATGTGAATCTCATAACCTGCATCACGGGAGGCGATGGCACGATCGATCCAGTGTAAATCGAAGTACCAATCCGAATTTATGAAATAACACAATTTTCTCATTGCTATGCCCACTTAATGATACTTACCACTAATACCTTTTATGCCATGTGAAATTCCACGAAGAATAAATTTCATATAGGAATATTTTTGACGTTGCCATGGCAGGATTAATATATATTTTAGGATGCGTATCGCTATCGCTGAATTGCTATACACGGCATTTTTCTGGAATATTTTCTTCGACAGGATCAAATTTCGGCTTAGATAGTAAACCTTCCATTCAGGTGCAATAAGTTTGCCCTGAATACTCACATCATGATAAAAAAGCAACTCCGGGCTATATATAATTTGCTCACCAGCTAATGATAGCTGATAGCCAAAGTAAAGATCATCAAAGTAGATAAAAAGCTGTTCATGGATGTGGTCAAGACTGGTCGCGAGCAGATCACGATGTATGACCATCCCAACAAATGAAACCGTTTGTACGAACATAGAACGATTAGCTGCCGGGATAAACTCTCCAGGGTAGCGTAAATAGCGTACAGTGTCGCCAAGGGAGGTTGGTACACGCGAGAACGGCATATTCATCGGACACGGTTTTCCTTGCGGATCTTTCACCAGTCCACTAAATACCCGACATCCCTGCTTATCCAGCTGTGAAAAGGACTTCAACGTGTCTGGATACGGGTAAGCGTCGTCATCGTAGAAAAATACCCAATCACTTGCCAGCTGTTCACAGATATACTGACTACCGGTTTTAAAGCCCCCCGCCCCACCGGTATTCTCGGTGAGGGTTAATACAATGACTCGTGTATCAACAATTGACGAAAGCCAGGCTTGGGTCCCATCCGTGGACCCGTTATTGACAATAACAATATTAGTGAATTCAAGTTTGAGGGTCTCTTCAACGGTTTTTTTCAGTTTGCCGAGACGATTGAATGTCACTATCAATGCCGTATATTTCATCGTACAGAAACCGTAAACACAGGCATTGGCTGGTTTTCAGTGAGTGAATTTAAATAGACTTCTGCCGTTTTCAATGCTTCGGCGATGGTCACATCCATGTCGAGGTAACGGTAGGTTCCAAGACGACCGACAAAAGTGATATTGGTTTCATTCTCGGCCAGTGACAAGTATTTTTCAAGAAGGGCCATCTCTCCCATCTGGCGAATAGGATAGTAAGGAATATCATTTTCTTCACAAGCACGGCTATACTCTTTATAACAAACAGAGCCGTCGTGTTGTTCCCAGGGAGAAAAATATTTATGTTCAGTGATGCGAGTATAGGGCACATCAACAGAACAATAGTTCATCACTGCGCATCCCTGGTAATCACCCTGATAGGTAAACTTCTTAAAATCTAATGTTCGATAGCCCAGACGGCCATATTGGTAGCCAAAAAACGCATCTAATGGACCGCTATAGAATACGTGATCGTAATGAGTTCGCTCTTCAACGATAAATTCCCGCTGTAAGTCAACCTTTATATTCTCATGATTGAGAATGGACTTAATCATCTGCGTATAACCACATTTCGGCATGCCCTGAAATTTGTGGTTAAAATAATTATCATCATAGTTAAAACGAACAGGAAGACGTTTAAGAATAGATGCGGGCAGTTCCGAGGGTTGCATCCCCCACTGTTTAATCGTATATCCTTTAAAAAAGGCCTCATATAACTCTTTACCAATAAAGCGTAACGCTTGCTCTTCAAAAGTTTGTGGATCAGCAATAGTGCTGTCCCCTTTCTCAGCAATGAGCGCTCTGGCCTCATCAGGCGAACAAGTTTTTGAGAAAAACTGATTGATAGTATGCAAATTAATAGGCAGGGAAAATACCTGACCATTAACTGTCGCTTTAACCCGGTTCACATAGGGCATCATCTCTGCATGCTTGTTGACATAGTTCCACACTGTTTCATTGTCAGTATGGAAAATATGGGGTCCATAAACATGTACCATCACATTCGTTTCAGCGTCCCGTGCATCATAGGAATTCCCCCCAATATGATCACGCTGATCGATAATATGGACTTGATGTCCCTTCTCAGCAAGTTGGCGACCGATAACTGCACCAGAGAAGCCAGCACCTACGATCAATATTTTTTTACTTTTCATCTGTTGTCTCTTTTATTATCCAAGAATAGCACGGCGTACTTTGTAATAATATTTAGTCATCATGTTTCTTCTTGGCGTGCCTATTGGTGCATATTTATTAACATAAGGCATCAGTACGTTCTTGATTTTGGTCTGGAACAAGATTTGTTGTTGCGGCTCGCTATGGGTTAAACCAATCGAAGCCGCTAACGACATCTGACGTTTATAGATTTCCATCTCCCATGGAGTGTTAGCGATGTTTTCAATAAAGTCATCATAAAAATCGACTTTTTCGGTATTCCATGGTTTGTTCTCACCCGCATAATGAATCATTTTAGGCTTCTTGCGAGCTGCTAAAAATTTCATATACGTTGCAAACTTAAGATTAGGGAAGAAATCATCCGTATTGCCATTACCATGATAAACGTTCCACTCTAATGGCAGAAATGTGACTCGAGAGTAGAATACTTTATTCATGATATCCTGGTCGAGGAACCAGTATTTTTTTGCCTTTAATACCCGCATCAATTCAGCAAAAGTATTTTCTTCGACCATTTGTTTGACATTAAAAACAATAATCCCTGCCTGAAAATATTCATCAGGGTTATTCATGTTTAAGGTTTTTTGTAAATATTCGCCTGCCGGCATAACGCCATCATCTGATGCCGACATTGCAGAAAATTTTACAAAACCTTCCATGACGATATCCTTAACCGCTGCAACTAAATTGTTGCCCAGAGGGACATCAAGCAGTTCACCCAGGTCAGCCTTTACAACGGTATCCGAATCAATAAATACGACTTTATCGTATCGTCTGAACAGTTGAGAAATAAAAAGACGGGCATACGTTGATGCGCTAAAATGCGCTCGGGTATGCACACCGTTAATTTCAGTGAAGGCATTAACGTCAAAAAAACGAAGAGAAATATTCGGATGAGCAGAGGTTAGATTTACCAACCGCGTTTTATTCAAATAGCTAACTTTGTTTTCGAGTACGACGATATCATAATTTTTATTTTTGTCCGCATGTCGGATAATGGAATTAATTAATGCGCCACCGCTGATTGCGTAATTATCATCGAAACTGATAACCACTGGAACCGCAGAATCAAAAACTGGATTCAGTGCACCATTGAATGTTTCATTGCTGACAAAGGTACGCTGTAATTCTTTTACCTTAAGCTCACCATCTTGTTGCAGCTTAATTATGTAAATATTAAACAGCCGTTCAGCTATATGCCCAATAACGCGTTTTTCCTGAGCATTATAATTGTTCATCGAGATGGCATCCTCGAGATTATCCAGAATGGAAAAGAGCCACTCAGAATAGTCAACAAAAATATCTTTGCGCATGACAAACATATTTGTGTAATAGCCATCACTGGCATCATTAAACGTTTTTATTGCCGTGCTATACTCTGGATATAGTTTTTCAACGATGGCAATGGCAGCCTGATAATCACGAATGTGTAAGTATTCACCTCGTTCATAGTGATCGTAATTATTTTTACTTCCCGCCGCAGTGACAGACCATTTTTTGGGCAGCAAGATGTCAATACCTTCGACACACCGTTGAATTGTTTCTTCGTTTAATCCAAAGATCTTCTCATATTCTTCATCAATGCATGGATGGTTCACGACCCCCCAGGTATCCTCAGAAAAAGTTTGTTTTTCGGAAAAATTAAGATGACGGCGATAGTGCATGAAACCGACATAGTCTGCCAGCTCTTCGTTTTTCCAAACCCAATAATGCGCAGTTAGTTCGCAATAAAACGGATTCTTAAAGGAAATATTATCGCCAGTGTCATCTCCTGGACAACCAATTTCATTACAAGAATTAGCTTTGCCGACATGCAGAGGTTTGATAATTGCAGCATTAAGAAAAGCACTAGGCTTATGGTGGCTGGTATAGATTTTAACGCTATTGTTCATTATATTACCCACTGATTAAGCCATTGCTTGCTTGTACAGTTCAATGATTCGCTCTGCAGACCCCACTTCTCTGAGCCTATGATTTTCGATCCAGATGACTCTGTCGCAGATTTTTTCAACGTCACTCATATTGTGGCTAACAAACAATATTGTCACGCCTCTTTTCTTAAAATCTCTGATGGTCTGAATACATTTTGCCTGAAAAGCGATATCACCTACTGCCAGAACTTCATCAATAATTAAAATATCCGGTTCAACCTGACTGATGACCGAAAAACCTAACTTAGCGAGCATTCCGCTTGAATATACTCTGATGGGCTCGTCGATGAATTCTCCAAGTTCCGAAAATTCAATAATACGTTCCATACGTTGCTGGACCTCTTTACGCCTAAGGCCCAGCAGAGTAGCATTCAGGTAAATATTCTCACGCCCGGTAAGTTCCGGATGAAAGCCTCCGCCGAGTTCAAGCATCGATGCCACCCGTCCTTCAGTGGTGACGGTTCCCTTAGTTGGCTTAATCACGCCGGCAACCAGACCAAGAGAGGTACTCTTTCCTGCCCCATTACGTCCAATCAAGGCAACAGCCTCACCTTTGCCAACTGTAAAGGATACGTCTTCGATAGCTAAATATTTCCGCCCCTTCAGCAACTGAAAAGCGCGTTTCGGATGGAAAATTAAATCTTTGATTCCTGAGCCAATATGATGGTACAGAGGATACTCTTTTGTAACATGACTGAAGTTAATAACTGGGTGCATTACAAGATCTCTGCAAATCGATATTTTAATTTATTGAAAATAGACAAACCGACAACCGTCAAAATGATTCCCGTAAAATAGAGTATAGAAATATACTCATAATTAAGAGTCCCATTCATGAATAAATCACGCCAACTAAGAATCATACTCGCTAGTGGATTGTAGGTAATTATCCAGCTAAATTTTTCCGGAATCATATCAGACGCATATAAAATCGGCGTACAATAAAACATCAGCATAATCCCCAGACTGACAAAGCGCTCCAGGTCACGGAAAAACAGGTTCAGCGTTGAAAAGATGATTGAAACACCAAAGGTGAAAATCACCTGGCCAATAGCAATGAGAGGTATACCCCAAATCCAGGACAAGGACGGCGTCATGCCATAAACAAAAAGAAAGACAACAATAACCGGGATGGTGCAAAGAAAATGCAACCCTTCCATCATCACATTACTTAGCGGAATCACGGACCGGGGAAAAACTGTCTTCTTGATAATTTGAGCGTTAGCGATGAATGAAAATAATGAGTTAGTGGCCGAACTGGCAAACCATTGCCACGGAAACAAGCCGGTAATGAGGAAAACTGTATAATTTGGAATTTGTACTCTCATTACCAGCTTAAATATAAAATAATAAATCATGGCAAAAAGCAATGGATTTGCTACTGACCATAAATAACCTAGCATGCTGCTCTTATAGCGCACTTTTAGATCTTTATTTGTTATCACAACAAGTAAATCAAATAAATACCCTAAATTGTACTTCATCTTTATACTCATAAATTATTCTGCAAATATCCACTGAATGAGTTAGTCATACCAGGTCTACCTCGCCGATCCTGTCAGGCTCAACAATCGAGAAACTGACTGCTTTGTGCTGCGGGCAAAGTTTATCAGGTCAGCTGCCATTCATCGACTGCAACCATTGATTTGAACGGAAGCGCAAGCAACACCCCAGACATAAACGATAAAAACCCTTTTAATTCAATAAATTAAAAAATCACCTGGTGTTTTCTTCCACGCTACCGCCATTGGCTATCGCAACCAAAATGCGTGATCCACCGAGTTTTTAGCACTCACATCCGTTCAAACCGCACTGTAGATGGCATTACTGTTCAGTACAGCCATGCATCTCGTTACCTTAGCTGCAAAAAGGCTTTACTCTGGCGTTTCCCTTCTCCGTTAGCTATCAGGACTTTCTCATTTCCGCAAGCAGCATGCCTGGCGTAGCACTCCCCTCGCCTGCTCATCACGCCCTTACATGCAAAAGAACCATCTAAGGACAGCATGAAATTCTGAAATAATTTCTTGCATATTAATAACAACTTTTGGTGATGATTTATCAAGCAATACCTAAGTCTGCTAAATAGAACGGCAGCGTATTATAACTCTGCAAGTAAGGAATTAAAGTAAAAATCCGGTGCATGGCTTTTTCAATGTAAAAATGGACACACTTTAGACGATATCATGGCATTATCGCTAAATGAGCTCTCGGCAAACAAACACACCGGGCAAACTAAAGTAACCATCTTTACTCTACGAGACCAGACCGCGTCTAAACCTCGTAATACTCGATAAAACCGAAGCAAACACATAACCCATTGTTTATATTTGGTTTTATATCATTTTCAACTTCTGAATGTCTTAATGTCTTTCGCGAATGATAATTAATTACATGACATTTACTCTCTGACGCCGCTGTTTACAGGTACTTGCATATCTTGTCATGGTAAACCAAGTGATCCCAACCGCAAGCCAGTGTAAAATCGGCACTTATGTAGAACGGGATATCCACACCCCGGAGGAAAAATATGAAGTTTTTGGTCACTGGTGCCGCAGGTTTTATCGGCTTCCATATCGCGCAGCGCCTGCTGAATGAAGGGCATGATGTTGTCGGAATCGACAACATGAACGACTATTATGACGTCAGCCTGAAGCAGGCCCGTCTGGATCGCCTGGCATCTCCGGCATTCCATTTCCAGCAGCTGGATTTGGCCGACCGTGAAGGTATGGCAAAGCTGTTCGCCACAGAGCAATTTGACCGCGTGATCCACCTGGCCGCCCAGGCCGGCGTGCGCTACTCGCTGGAAAACCCGTATGCCTACGCAGACGCTAACCTGATGGGGTACCTGAACATTCTGGAAGGCTGCCGTCATACCAAGGTGAAACACCTGGTGTACGCCTCCTCCAGCTCGGTTTACGGCCTCAACCGTAAAATGCCGTTCTCCACCGAAGATTCCGTCGATCATCCGGTCTCCCTGTATGCTGCCACCAAGAAAGCTAATGAGCTGATGGCGCACACCTATTCCCACCTGTACGGCATCCCGACCACCGGGCTGCGCTTCTTTACAGTGTATGGTCCGTGGGGTCGCCCGGATATGGCGCTGTTCAAGTTCACGAAAGCGATGCTGGAAGGAAAAAGTATCGACGTTTACAACTACGGCAAAATGAAGCGCGACTTCACCTATATCGACGACATCGTCGAGGCGGTGGTTCGGGTGCAGGATGTGATCCCGCAGGCCAATGCCGACTGGACCGTTGAGAGCGGTTCCCCGGCCACCAGCTCCGCGCCGTATCGGGTATATAACATTGGCAACAGCTCACCGGTGGAACTGATGGACTACATCACCGCCCTGGAAGAGGCGCTGGGAATGGAAGCGAAGAAGAATATGATGCCGATCCAGCCGGGCGATGTGCTGGACACCAGCGCAGACACCCAAGCGCTGTATGACCTGGTGGGTTTTAAGCCGCAAACGTCAGTGAAGGAAGGCGTGAAGAACTTCGTGGAGTGGTACAAGGATTACTATCAGATCTAATCCCCCTGCCCTGCCGCAATCGTCTGATTGCGGCAACCCCTTCTATGTAACCTCCGTTATCCTGACTATATGTCGACGGAATGCACATTCATTATTTTTTATATAATATTTTGTGCTATAGACGCCATTTTTGCCTTTTTACTCGCCCGCCTGAAACCAGTTTCATCCAGCCTTTTTCAGAAAAGCAAATATCCGCGCGCCAGGCACTGAAACTTTTCTGGTATCCAGACCAATTTGGTTAGCGGAAACAGCATTATATGCTGATTGATAAAAAACATTACTATCTGTAGGAATTTTCCTAAATCCAGGATATGTTAGAGCAAGCCATGCAACAGCACAAAACTGATGTATTGCTTATCAAACTAATAATTCAATCAACATACGCCCTGTGGTAGATATTATGGAAAACCTATTTTTCTTAGTGGTCGCTGCCATACTACTTGCTGTTTCCGTTTATTTCTTAATTTCTTATTTAAAAGACAGAAAGAAAACGAAACTGACGTTTAATAAACGCAAGTGGTAAGGCCCGCTTCATATTGCAATTAGATTAAGATAATATTAAGAAATAAAAAAATGATATGACAGAATGACTATTCATTCTGCGTTTTGGCATGGCCTTAAGGCAAGAAAAAATAACGCTACTCGCGCCCTATCCCGCGTTTTTTCATAGGACATAAATAACAAAAGCCTGCGTTGCAGGCTTTGTTTTACCTCCCGGCGCTTATCTCCGGCATCTACATCACAGTGACGGTAGCTCTTCACAAGGTAAGTTTAACTTATCGGACCTGTTTTCAACCCGCAACGGCTTTTGAGCAGGATCGTAATGTCCATCACAATTTATTGAGGTTAATCTGAATGTGCGAGAAATACGCGTAGTGAGGGATATAACGGGGGAGAGAAAGAAGAACACTGGCGGCAGGGAGCCGCCAGTGGCAGGCAGAACTAATCGTTACCAAACAGATCGCGGGTGTAAACCTTGTCCGCCACATCCGCCAGCTCTTCCGCCATACGGTTAGAGATGATCACATCCGCCTCTTGTTTGAAGGCATTCAGGTCGCGCACGACGCGGGAATTGAAGAACTCATCTTCCTGCATCACCGGTTCATAGATAATAACCGGAATACCTTTCGCCTTGATGCGCTTCATAATGCCCTGAATAGAAGAGGCGCGGAAGTTGTCCGAACCACTCTTCATGATCAGGCGATACACACCCACCACTTTCGGCTTACGGGCGAGAATAGAATCCGCGATAAAGTCTTTACGGGTACGGTTAGCATCGACGATAGCCGCGATGATATTGTTCGGGACCGATTCGTAGTTCGCCAGCAGCTGCTTGGTATCTTTTGGCAGACAGTAGCCGCCGTAGCCAAAGGACGGGTTGTTATAGTGGTTGCCGATACGCGGATCCAGGCATACCCCTTCGATAATCTGCTTGCTGTTCAGCCCCTGGCTTTCAGCATAGCTGTCGAGCTCGTTGAAATAGGCAACGCGCAGCGCCAGATAGGTGTTAGCGAACAGTTTGATCGCTTCCGCTTCGGTGGAGTCGGTAAACAGAGTTGGGATATCCTGCTTGATCGCGCCTTCTTTCAGCAGATCAGCAAAACGTTCGGCACGCGCAGAGCGCTCACCGATGACAATACGCGACGGGTGCAGGTTGTCGTACAGCGCACGTCCTTCACGCAGGAACTCCGGAGAGAAAATAACATTATCAATCCCTAAACGTTCTTTGATGTCGCGGGTGAACCCCACCGGGATGGTCGATTTAATGATCATCACCGCGTTCGGGTTGATCTCTGTGACATCGCGAATAACCGCTTCCACCGTAGAGGTGTTGAAGTAGTTGGTTTTGGGATCGTAGTCGGTCGGCGTGGCAATGATCACGTAGTCGGCATTACGGTATGCGTCGTGCTTATCCGTGGTGGCACGGAAATTTAACGGTTTTTCTGCCAGATATTCCTGAATCTCTTTATCGACAATCGGAGAGATCTTCTGGTTAAGCATATCCACTTTGGCCTGTACGATATCCAGGGCCACCACTTCGTGGTTTTGCGCAATCAGGACACCGTTCGATAAACCAACATAACCTGTACCGGAAATAGTAATTTTCATTCGATTACACTTTAATCAGTTAACTGGGTAATGGCGGATAGCCACGAATTTAAATATTGCTGTGGGCGGTTTTACGCTTTGACCAGTGGGATGTCAAGAATAAGCCATAAGGTCAATAATACGATTAAAATCTGACCCTATGGCTTCCATTATGGATAATGCATTACTTGAGAAGAGCTAAAATCTCTTCGGTTTTTGCATTCATTAACGCAGTATCCGCTCTGGACTCAACGTTCAGACGCACCACCGGCTCGGTATTGGACGTGCGCAGGTTAAAGCGCCACTCAGGGTATTCAATACTGATACCGTCCGTTGTGTCGATGTGTGCGGCCGCCGGCTCATACTGCGCCCGGATGCGCGCTATCGCCTCTGCCGCATTCCCCAGCTTGCGGTTGATCTCCCCCGACGCCGGGAACGCCGCCTGGCGGTCCGCCACCAGCGATTTCAGCGAACTGTTCTTCAGGCACAGCAGCTCCGCCACCAGCAGCCACGGGATCATCCCGCTGTCGCAGTAGGCGAAGTCGCGGAAGTAATGGTGCGCGCTCATCTCCCCGCCGTAGATGGCGTCTTCCTGGCGCATCCGCTCCTTGATGAACGCATGCCCGGTCTTCGACATCACCGGCTGGCCGCCGCTGCGGGTCACGATGTCCACCGTGTTCCACGTCAGACGCGGGTCGTGAATGATTTTCGCCCCCGGCTGCTTCTGCAGGAACGCCTCCGCCAGCAGGCCGACAATGTAGTACCCCTCGATAAACGACGCCTCGTCATCGAACAGGAAGCAGCGGTCGAAGTCGCCGTCAAAGGCGATACCCATGTCCGCCTGATGCGCACGCACCGCGTCGGCGGTGTCCTGGCGGCACTCCGGCAGCAGCGGGTTCGGGATACCGTTCGGGAAATGGCCGTCCGGCTGGTGATGCACCTTGATAAAGGTCACCGGCGCCCCGGCCGCCGCGAAGCGTTTCTCCACTTCATCAATCACGTGCCCCGCCGCCCCGTTGCCGGAGTTCACCACCAGCTTCAGCGGACGGGTGAAGTTCGCCAGGTCCACGTAGCCCATCAGGTGGTCGACGTACTCCTTCAGCACCGAAATCTGGCGCAGGGTCCCGCGACGCGCCGGGTCCACCGGCGGGAACTGATTCTCCTCCGCCAGGCGCTGGATATCCCGCAGCCCGGTGTCGCCGCTGATGGGCTTCGCGTTCTCGCGCACCAGCTTCATGCCGTTGTAGTTCATCGGGTTGTGGCTCGCCGTCACCTCGATACCGCCGTCCACCCCGAGGTGGAAAGTGGCGAAGTAAATCTCTTCCGTGCCGCTCAGGCCGATATCCAGCACGTCGGTGCCGGCGTCCATCAGCCCGCGGGCCAGCGCCAGCTTCAGCGACTCGCTGGTGAGGCGCACATCGCCCCCCACCACTATCTTCCCGGGTTTCAGAAATTCGCCGTAGGCGCGGCCGATACGGTAGGCGATGTCCTCGTTCAGCTCCTCACCCAGTTCACCACGGATGTCATAAGCCTTAAAGCATGTTAACTGTGTCATTCTGCGTTTTGTCCCGAAAAAATTAGCAACGACCATACTGGTCTTTAATACGAATAATGTCGTCCTCGCCGAGGTACGACCCCGACTGGATCTCCAGCACTTCCAGCGGAATGCGGCCCGGGTTTTCCAGGCTGTGCTCGGCGCCAATCGGAATAAAGGTGGACTGGTTCTCGGTCAGCAGGAACTGCTTGCCGTTGACGGTCACCTGGCCGGTGCCGGCGAGAATGACCCAGTGCTCGGCGCGGTGGTGGTGCATCTGCATCGAGAAGGCGCCGCCCGGTTTCACGGTGATGCGGTTGACGTTGAAGCGCGGGGTCTGGACCACCACGTCGCAGCGGCCCCAGGGACGGTAAATCTCGCGGTGGCGCTTGTACTCGCTGCGCTGGTTCTGCTTGAGGAACTCGACCGCCTTCTTCACGTCCTGGGAACGCTCGCGGTTCATCACCAGCACGGCGTCCTTGGTGCTGACAATCACCAGGTTCTCCACGCCGATGGCCGCCACCAGCTTCTCGTCGCTGTTGATGTAGCAGTTTTCGCTGTTGTGCACCCACGCGTCGCCGCTGAGGACGTTACCCTGCTCATCTTTCGGGCTGACCTCCCACAGGGCGGACCAGGAGCCGACATCGCTCCAGTCGGCATCGAGACCAACCACCACCGCGTCGGCGGTTTTCTCCATCACCGCGTAGTCCACGGACTCGTCCGGGCACTCGCAGAAAATGTCATGCGGAATGCTGATGAAGTCGCTGCCGTTATCGGCGGCATTGACCGCGGCCTGGCAGGCTTCGAGGATATCCGGGCGGAATTTGGCCAGCTCGGAGAGGTATTTTTTGGCGCGGAACATAAACATGCCGCTGTTCCAGTAGTACTCCCCGGAGGCGAGGTAGGCCTCGGCACGCTCGCGGTCCGGCTTCTCCACGAAGCGGGCCACCTGGTACGGGGTGTGGGCGCTGTCGGTGAGGGCCACGCCGCGCTGGATGTAGCCGTAGCCGGTTTCCGGGGCGTTCGGCACGATACCGAAGGTGACCAGATGGCCTTCATCGGCATACTGCTCGGCGACGCGGATGGCGTCGTGGAAGACCGGCTGGTTATTGATGATATGGTCGGCGGCGAGGACCAGCATCAGCGGGTCATCGCCGTGACGGGTGGCCTGAAGGGCCGCCAGGGCGATGGCCGGGGCGGTGTTGCGCCCGACCGGCTCAAGAATAATGTTGTTCGACAGCTTGTTGAGCTGGCGCAGCTGTTCGGCCACCAGGAAGCGGTGCTCTTCGTTACAGATGACCATCGGTTCATGGATTTCAAGGCCCGAGAGTCGGGTGATGGTTTCCTGCAGCATGGAGTTCTGCCCGAACAGGCGGAGGAACTGTTTCGGGTAAAGCTCGCGAGACATCGGCCAGAGACGACTGCCGGTACCGCCAGCCATTATCACAGGAAGTAACATATTAATTTCCTTTAATTAAAACCCTGTTATTTAACACCCAGATATATTCTGAGGCCAGAAGTAGCTTATTATAGGTATACAAAAGTATAAATATGGCAAATTCTTAAAAGATACGAATTTGCTTTATTAGAGCTGGATAAATGACGAAGACGTGCAAATAAGATAACTTTGATCAGATTATTGTAGAATAACTAACAATAGCTAACAGTCAGGCCAATTGGCCTGACTGTGGAATATAAAGATTATTCCAACCACTCGGTATGGAACACACCTTCTTTATCAGTGCGCTTATAGGTGTGCGCACCAAAGTAATCACGCTGAGCCTGAATCAGGTTAGCGGGCAGAACTGCGGAACGGTAGCTGTCGTAGTAGGCAATTGCGGCAGAGAACGTCGGTACCGGAATACCATTCTGTACGGCATACGCCACGACATCACGCAGCGCCTGCTGATAGTCATCAGCGATCTGTTTGAAGTACGGCGCCAGCAGGAGGTTAGCAATGCCAGCGTTTTGCGCATAAGCATCAGTGATCTTCTGCAGGAACTGCGCACGAATGATGCAGCCAGCGCGGAAAATCTTAGCGATCTCGCCGTAGTTAAGATCCCAGTTGTATTCATCAGAAGCAGCACGCAGCTGGGAGAAGCCCTGAGCATAGGAGACGATTTTACCGAGGTACAAGGCGCGACGCACTTTTTCGATAAATGCAGCTTTATCACCGGCCGGCTGGGCCTGCGGACCACTCAGCACTTTCGACGCGGCTACACGCTGGTCTTTAAGCGAAGAAATATAGCGAGCAAATACGGACTCGGTTATCAGAGACAGAGGTTCGCCGAGATCCAGTGAGCTCTGGCTGGTCCACTTACCGGTACCTTTGTTTGCTGCTTCATCAAGAATGACATCAACGAGGTACTTACCTTCTTCATCTTTCTTGGTGAAGATATCTTTGGTAATGTCGATCAGGTAGCTGCTTAGCTCACCTTCGTTCCATTCGGTGAAGGTTTGCGCCAGCTCTTCGTTGGAAAGTGCCAGACCGCCTTTCAACAGCGCATAAGCTTCAGCAATCAGCTGCATGTCACCATACTCGATGCCGTTATGAACCATCTTCACATAATGGCCAGCACCGTCAGCACCGATATAGGTTACACATGGCTCACCGTCTTCAGCAACTGCAGCAATCTGCTTCAGAATCGGAGCAACCAGCTCATAGGCTTCTTTCTGCCCACCAGGCATGATGGAAGGCCCTTTCAGAGCCCCCTCCTCACCACCGGAAACACCGGTACCGATAAAGTTAAAACCTTCGGCAGACAGCTCACGGTTACGACGGATGGTGTCCTGGAAGAAGGTGTTGCCGCCATCAATGATGATGTCGCCTTTGTCGAGGTAAGGCTTCAGGGAATCGATGGCGCTGTCGGTGCCAGCTCCAGCCTTCACCATCAACAGGATACGACGTGGTGTTTCGAGGGATTCAACAAACTCTTGTACTGTGTAGTAAGGAACCAGCTTCTTGCCTGGATTTTCGGCAATCACTTCTTCGGTCTTTTCACGGGAGCGGTTAAAAACGGAGACGGTATAACCACGGCTTTCGATGTTCAGCGCAAGGTTACGCCCCATCACAGCCATACCGACAACCCCGATCTGTTGCTTGGACATTACATACTCCTGTCAGGTGTGCTCTATGCGAAATTCTCGCAGGGTAAAGTACATATAATATTAACGTAAGGTCAACGTATGGCAAAGGACATCTTTAGATGTTTAGTGCTTTTAAAATTTTTGGTCTGAAATTCACCAAAAGGGGTAAAGCACGAGATCAAAAAACTTGACAATATAAATCAAGCATATAAAGCATAAAGCTTGTGGAAACCATTTATATAAATATGATTTAAAACTCACATCTACAATAGGTTTTATAAAACAAGGAAAAACAAAAAAACTAATCAATAACTGAGAAAGTGAAAGACTTAACGAAACATACCATAACTGAGGAATAAAAAAAACAGTAGTAGTAACACCCAAAACAATCGAAGTTGCTATAACATTCCATCTGAACTCAATGTTAGTCTTGCCATTTGCTTGAGCCACAGCGCCTGTTAACCCACCCATAGGTCTTAAAACACCAAACAAAAGCATATATGGTAGAATATTAAAAACCCCCATGCGACTTGAACCATATAAAATTTTGATTATAACTGGCCCCAACAAATAAATAGAGAAAAAAGTTATCATGCTAAACAACAGAATTACAGATGTTCCACGCAGATATGCACCACCAAGTTTATCAGATTGATTTTGAACCTCTGCAAATCTGGGCAAAGCCAATCTATTTATTACGGGACTAATCAGCTTTAGAGGTTGCATGATGAGATCTTTAGCTAAAGAATATAACCCAAGTGAATCCGCACCTAGCATTTTACCAATTACAATAACATCTAATTGTGTGCGAAATTGATTTAGAATCTGTGAGCCTAATTGAAAGATCCCATATTTAAAAACCGGCTTACATATAGCAGAATTAAACTCAAAAGTAGGTCGCCAAGATTTATCACCTAATAATGACATTAAAAAAAGACGAGCAAAAGAATTAATAATCAGACCATAAATCACAGCCTCAGTTCTCAGATCCATCTTTAAAATTGAGAACAAAACGAATAAAAAAGAAATAATTTTAGAAATGATTTCTATTTTAGCCAAAAGTATAACTTTTTTTGCTTTTATGTAGTGCGATTGATATTGCGATAGAGATCCTAGAAAAAGAAAATTAAAGCTTGCCAACATTACTAAAAAAGTTAAGTCAGGCATATTGTAAAAAGATGCTATAGGCCAAGACGCAACGAAAACAAGGCACCCTGTCAGGAAACTAAGTAACAGGTTGATCCAATAAATAGTACTCTGATCTCTTCTTGTCATTTCTTGCATATGAACTATATAACTGCTCATTCCCATATCCTGCAAGATCATCGCAACCATCAATACCATATTGACTATAGCTAGTACTCCTAACTCACTTAGTTTAAGATGGTGAGCTAGCAAACTAATTTGTAGAATCTGAAGAATGGCAGAAATTGTATTGGATCCTAATAACCAAATTGCTTGTTTTTTAATGCCACTCATTTAATGCTCTCCAGCAAAGTGACGATTTTGTTGAACTCAACCTCCTCGTTAAACTGAGAATAAATCTTATCACGCGCTTCAGAAGCAATTAATGATAGATTATCTTTTCCTTCATATATTTCATATAAAATTTTTGCTATAGCTTCAGAATTACGCTCTGGGCAAAGATAACCATTCTTATGATCATCAATTAACTCCGGTATACCACTATGATAAGTGGAAATAACTGGTAAGCCTGACGCCATTGCTTCCATAAGTGCAACAGGTATTCCTTCCATATCACCATTACTAGCAGTTACGGATGGAAGCAAAAAGACATTGCTCTCAGCAAGAGCTGTTTTTACTACTGATTGTGGCTGAAATCCTAAAAGATAGACATAATCCTGAAGTCCTAGTGCTTTAATTTTTTCGGCTAGCACATTCTCTAATTCTCCATAACCAATTATTTTATATTTAAATTTGCATCCTTTATTCTTAAGCGCATTACAAGCATCAATAGCATATACCAGCCCTTTTTTTTCAGTTAATCTGCAGACGGAAATAATGTTTAAAGTTGATTGATCACGTGCATGAAATTCATATTTAAATTCGTCTATTTTAATTCCCATTCTTATAACCGATATTTTATCTTTATCACACCCCATACTGATTAACTTATCTCGCCATAAGTTACTTATAGGTAAGAAGTATTCACCCTGAGAAAATAAATTTTTATATAAAATCTTATATTTTTTAAGAAGGCTAATTGTAGAAATATCATACCCATGGAATACAGTCAAAAGCTTACCATTAATTAACCCGATATTCCTGATTGCGTTAGCAAGCACACCACAATGACCAAAGTGAGCAATTATAACATCCGCTGAAATTTTATTATTCCTTAACTTTGCAAAAATCGCAGGTAATAATAATGAGTAGGATAAAAATTTAAATCTCTCAAAGTTGAATGCTTTAATAATACTAAATGAACTTGATTTTAAAACAATTTTTGCTCTCGAGAAGATAAGGGATAATTTATTACCCGGTATTTCATCAGCGTCAAAAATATTTTCTATAAGAGCACCTATGTTGTATTTTTCAAAATCGCCATGTACTTTTTCAGTATCTCCCGGATATAAAGACAATACTTTTACATCATAACCCTTTTTAATAAAGGAAATAACTTGATTTAAAACAAAAGTTTCAGAAGCGAGTGGGAATCGAATACAAAAAAAAAGTATTTTCATTATCTATCAATCTCAGAAAGAATGTTTTCAATCATTGTGCGGCCAATTATTTTTGCATCTTGTAAGTTATTTTTTAAGGAAATTTCAATATCAGCCATATTAGCAATTAAATCTTCTATTTTATTAATCAATGTCCCATCAATGACATCGCTAACATCAGCTGATAGCACATCCATTTTTAATCCACGCATAACACCCAACGATTTATGCTCATAATTAATTGCTATTGCAGGTGTTCCAAAATTGATAGAAATGATAGCAGAATGCAATCTTGTACCTATTGTAAAGACGCAATTAGATAATAAAATCCCTAATTGATAATCATTGAATTCATCCATTACGACATGGCAACATTGACTATCATGAACTTTATTTTTAACAGAAAGGGCTACCATTCGGTCATCACTATGATAACTTTCAATGCCAGTGCATGTTGAAAATATTATAACCTGATAACCTAATTGGTTCAAATAATCAACAATACGGGCGATTGAAGCCTCATACTCATCTTGAGAAACACCTAAACGTTTATCGAAAGGTGCTAGTTTCCTAACTGTTAAAGCTACCGTTTTCTGTTCTTTAATTATCTTTTTCCAATGAGAAACAGCATAATCATTAACATCTTTTTCTGTATCCACCAAAAAAGCCGTATCAACACCCAATGTTACATTGTTTAAGTTGAAGTTATCCTTTTCCATCAAAGATAAACTAACATCTTCACGTAGTATTATCTTCTCTGCTTTAGTAAAACAATATTTTGCGATATGCTGGAATTTAGGATTCTCAAAAGGACCAACACTGTGCCCAACTAAATATATTGGTTTACCCGCTATATTTGAACATAAGATATGTTCGAACTGTCCAGTGCCATATAAATCGACAAAGAAAGAACCACCGACCTGAATGACAGCATCATATTTTTCAAGATCTTTAATAAATTCAACAACATTATTTGGCAAAGGAAAATACTTTAAAAAACCTTTGCCTTTTGCATGCGAAACTAATATATCAGGAAGAATACTATTCTTGATCTTCCAAATAACTTTTTTAACAAGCCCACCATTTTTATTCATTCTTGATGAATATAGGACATCTTGCTTAATAGCAGTTCCTAGTAAAAAGGCTGAACTCCTTGCATAACGACTCAAAATATCAACTTCTACATCTGGATTGATCTGTTTTATAGAATCCACTAATCCTCTGAGAATTGCACCATCACCTCGATTACCGCAAGTATGATTTCCAACTAGTAATATTTTCATTATTCCCTCGACAATTAAATTAGATCAAATATTCAAAAAACAATTAATAGGCTCCATCTTTTCTTAAAACAACACTTATAGTTTTAAATAAGATAGCTATATCATTCCACATAGACCAGTTTTTAACATACCATGCATCCAAATAGACACGGGTTTCATAGTCAACATCGCTTCTTCCACTAACTTGCCAAAGACCAGTCATACCTGGTTTACTAAGAAGGTAATAGTCAACTTCGTCAGAATAACGTTCAAGCTCTGCGGTTATAATTGGTCGAGGTCCAACCAAACTCATTTCACCTTTAAGTACATTAAAAAGTTGGGGTAGCTCATCTAAACTAGTTTTGCGTAAAAATTTACCAATATCCGTTATTCGAGGATCATCTTTTAACTTAAAAGTCGCATCCCATTCTTTACGTGCAGCAGGATCAGTATTTAAAAGTTGCTCAAGCACTTCTTTAGAATTGACTACCATAGATCTAAATTTTAGACATTTAAAAGGCCTTCCGCCATTACCTATACGCTCGTGACCATAAATGGCAGGCCCATGATCTTTTTTTACTTTCAAAGCAATGTAAATTAATAATGGTGAACTAACAAGAATTATGGTGAGTGAACCTATAATATCAAACAAACGTTTAAGAATACGCGATGATAATTTCGCTAAATTCTGTTGTACACGGAAAATCATAACTTCATGGCTAAAAATAAAAGACATATCAGTACTATCCAATGGCACACCACGCAACGTAGGAATAACTGATACATATCTAAAACCATTAATAAGAAATTCTCTAAGCCAATCATTACGTATCGAACTTTCACTAGTTTCTAAAGCGACAATGAATTGTGTTCTTTTATCAAAATGCTTTGTTACTTCTTTTGGATTTAAAGATATTACAGGAATATCGTTAATGTGATTTTTGAGGTGATCTTTTGATGTGCTTGAAACAAAACTAGTTACATTAAAACCTAAGTTTGATTCACTATTTATTGCTTTCCACGCTTCTACTGCGTTATTTCCATCACCAATTATTATTGTTTCACGCTTCCATAATCCAAAAAAATTCAAACACTTTTTAGTGAGCATACGAAATGTAGGGACAAAAAATAATACGAAAATCCATGTAACTGCCAAAATATAACGTGAGAAATCCCAATAAGCAAATGATAACACTGCAATTTCAATTATTGCAAAAATAACTAAGGTGCGTAATATTTCTTTTAATTCGAACCAGAATGTCTTCCTGTAAAAATAATGCCTTAGGCGAATGGAATACCACGCCACACAACATATGCCTAAACAAGTGTGGAGAATAACCCAATCATTAATATTGCTATTAGCAATAATTTGTCCGCCATCATTCATAAAAGATTTCACAAAAAAGATTGCGAATGCAATAGCAACCGTAAAACCAGTGAAATCAGATATCGCTAATAAAATACTTGTCCAAAAATTTCGAGCTAGACGAGACATATATCCTCACCGAGTAAATTATTTCCCAAGTAATATAAAAATAATATTACTTATCAACTCTTTTTGTATAAAAACAAATAATAACAGAAGTAATGATAGTAGTAACTAGTATATAATTTGTTTGTTATTTTTAAAGGCGGACCATTTTTGATCAATGAACTGGGTTATTTCTTGCTTAAACCTTTCCTCAGAAAAGCGAATTGCATTTTCTCTGCAATGTTGTGGATTAAATACATCGATATTTTTTTCAAATTCCTGAACAGCATTTACAAGAGACTTAATTTCTTGTTTATAAAAAAATACACCAGTAGCTTTATTAACCCCGCATGGACGAACTGTTTCCAATGCTCCACCCTTGCCAAAAGCTATTACAGGAGTTCCACACGCTTGCGCTTCAACTGGCGTAATGCCGAAATCTTCTTCAGCTGCAAATACGAACCCTTTTGCTTTTTGCATATACTCTTGCATCACTGAATTTGGTTGATATCCTAATAGTTCAATATTACTTGAAGCTTTTGCCTTAATCTTTGACATCTCTGAACCATCACCTATTACTACAAGCTTTTTATCAGGCATTTGTGAGAACGCCTCAACTATCAAATCCATTCTTTTATAAGGAACCATTCTGGATGCTGTAAAATAATAATCATCCTTGTTTTCACATAACCCGAATCTATTAACATCAACCGGTGGATAAATTACTTTTGATTCACGTCCATATACTTTTCTGATTCTTCTAGATATAAACTCAGAATTAGCAATGAAATGATCTACTCCATTTGATGTACGGCAATCCCATAAACGTATTTTATGTAATAACCATCGAGCAACCATTCCTTTCATACCTTTATCCAAACCCGCCTCTTTAATATATTGGTGTTGTAAATCCCAGGCATATCTAATTGGCGAATGTATGTAAGATATATGTAATTGGTCAGGACCTGTTATGATACCTTTTGCAACAGCATGACTGCTAGATAATATAATATCATGTTTTGAAACATCAAGTTGCTCTATAGCTAATGGCATGAATGGTAGATACTTTTGGTATTTAACTTTAGAAAAAGGGAATTTTTGTATAAAGCTAGTAGTTGCTTTCTTTCCCTTGAAATTAACTCTATCCTCATCGGATAAAAAATCAACAATTGAATACAATTCACTTTCAGGAAACACTTCTAAAAATTCTTTAATTACTTTTTCTGAACCTGCGTACGTGACCAACCAGTCAGCAACAATTCCAATATTCAAATTATGCATGAATTAATCCTTAATTGTGAAAATATTCAATTTTTATTCTAAAAAGTCAATAACTCAATCTATTACAATATAAACATGTTACATTCATAAACTAAAAAAACTTTGTGAGTCAATAACCTTTCTTTAACAATGAGTGTTGTTACAAAAATTTATGCAAAACAACAAAATGAAGTCATTTTTTTTGATCTCATTATTTTTTGTTCTCGTTATAGTGATGCGGCATTAAGAAATATAAAAAATGCATTTTATATAATACATTTAATCGTGCCTTATTACTTTGCCATCATAAATTCAGCTGAGGCTTTTGGTTCCAAATTATTTTTGAAGAAACCAAAATTATGCTCTTTGTTTTTAATATCTGTTCCATCATCAATAAGATCGTACCACCAAAGCCCCTTAATATAAGATCGTTTCTTGACTAGGCTAGTATATTCTTTAATAAAATTTGCAGACTGTATTAAATCCATTCCTCCAGGCCCATCATAATTCGTCACCCCTGCTTCAGTTATATATACATCTATGCTCCTCCCTGTTTTTTTAGTAAAGTAAGTATGGAATGCATCTATACGATTAAGATTACCCTGTGGTGTACGTAACAGCGGATTACCATTCATAAATGAATATGTGTGCAATGATACACCATCAATATAATTCAAAATTCCTAAGTTTACTAGTTGCTCAAACCATTTCCAATCATTAACATCAATATATCTTGCTCTTAAATCGAGAGGATTTATAGAACCCGCAAGAATGATGGCATTCGGGTCATTCCTTTTTATTACTTCACTAGTTTTTTTTACTAAATTATAATAGACATTGGCCGAAGGAACTTGATTTCGGTATTTAACCATGCCAGTAGCTATCGTCCATTCATTCCATATCTCATAATATTTAACTTTCCCTTTATAACGATGCGATACCCATCCCGCATAATTAGCAAATGCTTGAATGTCACGTTCAGTTGTAGGATAACCTCCGTTATTATACAACTTATTACCATAATCAAGAATAACGAGTGGATTCAAACCATCCCTGTCAGCATTAAGTAAAGCATAATCTGTTTTTTTCAAAAATTTAGAAACAGAATAAACTCCTTCACTGCCTTCTGTTTTCGACCATGGATAATCATCGCGAAAAGATGTAAAACCTAATTCTTTGATTAATGAAATATATGTTTCGGGAGTTGAACTATATGATTGAAAATGAGTACCAATTCCAATTTCCAACGATGAAGCAACAGGAGAGTTTAAACTGAGAATTATAGATACTGAAAATAATAACTTATTCATAGTATTTTTTAGCATTGTAATACCTATAATTTAATAGTAAATGCTGTCTCTAGTTCGTTCTTGACATTATTTATGGTTTTTTGCCAAGTAAATTTCTTAACTTGTTTTAATCCTTCCTCAACTAATTTTTGCCTCAACGCTATGTCATAATAAATTTTTTCAATTGCCAAGCTTATATCTCCGTGATTTATAGGATCAACTAATAATGCAGCATCACCAGCAATCTCAGGTAAAGATGTGACATTAGAGGTAATTACCGGAGTTCCACAAGCCATTGCTTCTATAACGGGTAAACCAAAACCTTCATACAGAGATGGGAAAAGAAGCATATTTGCTCCTTTATATAATTTAGCTAATGTTTCATTATCAACTCGCCCCATGAATTTTATTCGATTCGATATATTTAATTTTTTTGCATGATTTAATAGTTCCTCACTTCTCTCGCCAGTAAAATAAAGCATGACAGCCTCTGGAATATTTGCAGAACAGAAAGCATTCAACACTGCAATTTCATTTTTATGCTTCTTCCGATTACCAACACTTAAAATATAATTTTCTTTAAGCCCGTTAACCTCTAAATTAAATTCTTTTGAAACACCATTCCCTACTACCTTTACTTTATCTTGATTAATTTTAGCCCATTCACATATTCGTTTCTTTGAAAACTCTGAAACGGTTAATATAACTCGTGCTTTCCGGCATGCTCTTTTTAATACTAAATTGTAATACAACCGTTTAAGAACACTTGAGTTAAAATCAATGTCTATGTGATTAAGATCATGAATTGTTATGGCTGTACGATTAAGATGGAAAAAAGGAGCATTATACCCTGGTGTGAAATAATAACCTCTATTAAACATAAGATATAGAGTAACAAAAAAAACATCGAAAGGGCTTGTTGGTTTAATAGCTACTTTTATTCTATTTAAAGCAGGTATACCATCTTGAATCTCCTTCGCAAAACGCCCTATACCATGTTCACCAATCCAACGAGAATCAAAATTAACTATTTTTTTCATAATCACTCAGCTTCTTTATATTGTAAATTACTTGCTCTGCTGTTAAATATTACACCTAATGCAAACCCCATAAGAGGATACTCTGGCGTGGTCATCGAAATTCCGAATAAACAAAGTATAATAAGAGTCATAGAAAGGAATCGAGAAATAGCAGAATTATTTAAAATATTAGACTGATAATATAACCATCCCAATAAATATATACCTAATATATATCCTCCTGTAGCAATAATATAAAGATACATGCTATCACCAGGATTGTAAGTCCCTGATCCCAGTTTTGAGCCAACCCCGATTGTACCTAGTCCAGCACCGAACGTTAAGCTGCCAAATTTTAATATTGACTCGACACCATCTGGCCACGTAGTGGTTAAACGTGCATTTAAAGATCCTAATAACATAGTAGTTGCAGGATCATTATTCATTTCAAAGGAATAGTTCGTGGACATAATGGTGAAAAACGTGACAACAATTGCAAATATAAGAGTACTTCTCCATAAAAGTTTAACAGGTAAAATTTTCATAAATACGTAAAACAGCAATATCAAATGCAATGCAAATGTTGTCTTTGATATTGTTATTATTGACACCAACAAACTAAGAATAAAACACACAAGAATAAAGAATTTATTTTTTGTTGATGCAACAATATAAACCAACAATATTAAAATATTTGATGAAGCTTGAAGCGAACTTTTAAAAAAACCCGCATATCTTGTATATCCACCAGTCGTTCCCATTTGAGCAGATGACACATCCATGCCTGCAATCTCATATGAAACATCATACCAAGGATAATTAAATATAATATTACAAAATACACCAATACATGAAACATAAAAAACAAAATAAATTATATTATTAGTTTTATTATTTTGTACACTTTCAAATATAATCCTAGCTGAGTGATACCCAAGGAATATGGGTATAATTCCCCAAAAAGCAACAAAACCTGCTGCAAGTTCAACATGTACTATACTCACTAATAATATGTATATGATGGAAATTGAGGCTATTAATCCGTTTTTTGTTATTTTTCTTTTGTAAATAATATTTAAAACAGAAACTAGGATAGTAATTAAAATTAACAATTTAGGTATAGAAAATAAAAGCTCAGCACCTAACAAATGGAACAACCAGCGTAATGGTCCTGCGAAAAACTCAAATAGTAAAAATAAAAGTAATGAGAAGTTTATTAATCTTGATTCAAATGATTGCAATGTCATATTAAACTCTCATTTAGGCTATTTTTTATAATGATTTATATATTGTTTGGCAATATTATCTGGATCAAATAGCTGTTTGACATCATCTGCTAAATCTTGATGAAGTGTATATCTTTGAAAGATATCTAATTCATGCTCGATATCATTTATGATGGCAACATTTGGCATTATCTGAGCCAATTCAATCATTGCTCCCATAGAAGTTGTGATAACATACTTTCCTGCCAATGCACATTCAACAACTGTACGGCCAAAAGGTTCATTCCACTTCAACGGTAGAATAACAATGTCAACCAGTTCCAAGAATTCCGCCAAATCCATATAACCCAAAACCTCAACGGAGTTTTCAATGGCATCTTTTTTAAGTAAATTGCTATCATTTCCAGCCTGAAAATTCCCTGCGGCATAAAACTTCAGTTCATTTACGTCTTTATATTGTCTAGCTACTTTACAATATACATCAAACCCTTTTTCAACCGACAATCGACCAATAAAACCGATCCTTATTTTATCGCTCTCATTTTTTTTCGGCACATACGGAGTAACTGAGTTATATATAAAATCCGAAGTGGCTTTTTTAAAAAAGCCACAATCCTTATGTAAATTAGTAATATATTTACTAATGCCAATATAATTATCTACTTTGTTACTTTTTATTTTTTTAAACCAACTCCAAAATAGAACTGATAAAGAACTTGGTGACATTACTTTACCACTTTTAAACAGTGTACTGTTCGGATGGAATAAGTAATAATCACGAGAAGTATGTACAAGCTTAACCTTCGCTTTTTTTACAGCATCCCATGCCGATACCGAAAACCCACATATATTATTTGTGTGAACTATATCTGGTTTAAATTGCGCGATCTGTACGCTCACCATTTTTTTCATTTCAAAATTATAACAATCAATGAAATGCCAGATGGCCTTTTTAAATTTTGATGTTGTTGTGTTGGGGAAACCCCAATAAATATTCTTAAGAGGAAGATAAGTGACCTCAACTCCATTGACAAAATCTGTTTTTATTTCTTTTTTATCATGAAGTGTTATTACCTTTACTTCATTCTCTAATTTAACTAATTGTTCAGCTAATAATTGAACTGATATTTCTGCACCTCCGACTCTATAAGGATAATAAAGAGAGTTTAAAATCATTATTCTCATAAACAAATCACTTTCATTAAAGTTAGAATCAACCATCAGTACAATTTGTGAATACTGTACTGATGGTTTGTGCTTTACTCTTTATTGGAGTAAGAATAGCCATAATGGCTATAACCATACCCATAATAACTGCTTGCTTTCTTTACCACTCCATTTAATATACAGCCTTTAATCATTACTCCGCTCTGTTCAAAGCGCTTTGCACTGACTTCTATTTCTTTTACTGTATTTTGTTCAAATCTTGCGACTAAAAGAGTAGTACCTGCATAATTGCCAATAATAGCTGCATCTGTTACTGCCAAAATCGGCGGAGTATCTACAATTACTAAATCATAATTGTCACTCGCCCATGAAAGAAGATTCTGGAATCTTGAATGCATTAATAATTCTGCTGGGTTGGGCGGCACCATCCCTCTGGATATGAAATCAAAGCCAGCTGTTTTAATTTGTTTCACGCAATTTTTTATATCTACTTTTCCTGCTAAATAATCCGAAAGACCGTTTTCGTTAGATACATTGAATAACTTATGCGTATAACCTTTTCTTAAGTCAGCATCAAGGAAGAGAACTTTTTTACCTGTTTGAGAAATAATTGCTGCTAAATTTGAACTTACGAAAGTCTTGCCTGCATTTGGGCTAGCCCCTGAAATCATAAGTATATTATTCCTCGCTTCCATCATAGCAAAATGTAAACTTGTTCTTAATCCCCTGATGGCTTCAATTGCGAGGTCAGCTGGATTTTGGATGGCCAGAAACTCGTCATACTCCAGACTCTTTTTCTTATTAGATTTTAAACCCTTTGTGATATTCTTTGCAAATGTCTCAGAAACTGGAATACTAGCATATACATTAATGCCTAGTACCTCCAATTGCTCTGGCGATTCAATTCCACGGCGCAAGAAAACTCTCAAAGCAATAATTGCAACTGAAACAATCAGGCCAAATATAATACCACCTATAACTATTAATATTTTTTTAGGTGCTACTGGTCTTGGTTGTGTTACAGCTTCATCAATAACTCTTACATTTCCAATAGCACTTGACTTAGCAATATTCAATTCTTGTTGACGATTTAATAACTGCATATACACAGCGCGACCAGAATCAACATCACGACTTAGTCGTAACACCTCTTGTTGTGTTTCTGGCATGGCCGATACTCTTTTATTGAGCTTGGCTTTCTCTTCAAGAAGCGTCACTCTTTTCTCCATAAGAGCCTTATAAGTAGGATGCTCTTTCGTGAAATGTTGTGATACCTCTGATTCACGTATGGTTAGTTCATTAAGCTGATTATCAACATTGACTATTTGATCCAAAACTGCTTTTGCTTCAAGCGATAAATCTACAGAATCTTTCTGTTGCCTGTATTTATTTAATTTATCTTCTGAAATATCTAAATCATGACGTACTTGTGGTAACTGCCTATTTAAAAACTCTAGGCTTTTAGCATCTTGAGCTGCTTGTCTGTCAATATTTTGCATCAAATAATTATTACTGATGCTATCTAATATTTTCCTAATCTGTACAGGATCATCTCCTGTCAATGACAATGTAAGCATTCCAGTATCTTTACCTTGATCGCTTACTGTCAACACATCCCTTAAATCATTAATAGCTTTTAGCTTGCTTAGATATTCAACCGTAAATGAAGTACCTGGCTTTGCTTGAATTTCATCTACCTTTATCGAAATGTTATTTTTCTCAAATAACTCTCCAACTTTTACTTCAGCTTCAAATGAATCGGTCTGAATAGTGAATTTATTTGCGTCAATAACTGTTAGCGTTAATTCTGGTATGTCATCATCGGTTTTAGGTAAATATAATCTTGATACATTTATAATACCTGGTTTATCTCCTGAGAGACGTGAAAATCCTCTCCCCAAAATCGGAAAATAATTTTGTTTAATTTTGGCTTGCAGATTCAAATCGTCAACCGTTTTCCCTAAAATCATTCTTGATTGGAGAAGAGTGATCTCAGGTGCAGATTGTGGCTGACTATCCGGAAGCATTTGGCTCAAATTGCTCAATATGGCATTCGCCTGCTTTTGTTCAACTTGGATTAGAGAATCAGCTTGATAGATCGGAGTTGAAAATAATGAATAGACTAAAGCAATCAAAGTAAAAAAAGCAGTTACTGATATAATTAGTTTACGATGATCGATAAGTTCACCATATAAACGACTCAAATCTATTTCATCTGCATCTTTGTTTTCTGGCTTATTTTTAAGTGATGACATGTATTAAACCCCGGTTGTTATACGCTCAGTTTTTTGGCCCAGATATCACCGGACTGTTTAATTAATTCAAAAATCAAAGTAAATACCTCTTCACTTTTGCGATACGGGTCAGGTATATCCTTATATTCTGCCCAATGGCCAAACAGCATCGTTTTCCCTCTAACTTCAGGTGCAATTTGACTTATTTTCTCTATGTGTTCCTTCTCCATAGCTAATATGAGATCGTATTTTCTTCCTAAAGTACTTGTGAATTGTTTTGCACAATGATTTGATAAGGATATGCCATAATTTTGTGCTATACGAGAAGCAGTAGGATCAGCTTCATGCCCTACCAAGGCTCCAGTTCCTGCCGAATCTATTTTTTTGTTAGGTAGCAAACTTTGTAAATATCGCTCTCCCATTGGAGAGCGACAAATATTACCAGTACAAACAACAAGAATCGAGTCAAACATAATCAATTCCAATTTTTAATATAACGGACAGTTTCAGTCATATCATGAACACCTGTTATGGTTGGAACAAGTTGTGATATAACGCGATTCCACCTTACAATAGGCGCTGCAGTAACATAAACTATATCATAAGGTTCTAATTGAAATTCAGTGCCTAATACCATGGCTGATGCGTCTTGCGCATTGAGTTGATAGATATTAGCTATTTTACCGCCATTATTATTTTTTAACTGACGTATAACAAATATCCCAGTTGCATCGCTCATCGCCTGTGATATTCCCTCAGCCCTTCCGACAGCCTCCATAAGGGTCATACCACTGCGATCCATTTTGAGTGTTGTTTGCTTACCAACTTCCCCCATGACAAATACTTTTAAATCATCGTTTCGAGGAATAAAAAGTATATCACCCGGATACAATAAATGGTTCTGTGTTAGGTCGCCTTTTTGCATTAAAGCATATAATGAAATTTTTATGTCTTTTCCATTATGTGTTAATACTACATTCCGCCAATCCGCCTCCGGTGCTAAACCGCCAGCGGCATTAATTGCATCCATTATCGTAAGGGGAATATTTGTTATAGGTTGTTGTCCAGACTTTGCAACTTCCCCCGTTACGTATACCTTTTGTGAACGGAACGCTGCAATGCTTACGTCGACTTGTGGGCTTTCTATGTAAGTAGTTAGACGACTTGCGATTTCCTGACGTACTTGTGATAAAGTTTTACCTGCAACTTTAATCTTACCTATATACGGGTAAAATATCGTGCCATCTGAGTTCACCCAGTTGCCTGTATCACTTGCACTCCGGTACTGCCCAGCTGGCGTAGTCAATTCAGGATGGTCCCAAACAGTCACCATTAACACATCGCCTACACCAATTCGATACTCATAGTTGCCAAGCAGTCTATCTAAATCGGGATTTGATTTTGCTAATACTGCTTCGGGTCGTAATTGATCAACCAATCCAGGTGTCATCGGATAAACGTTAACGAGTTTATCCAGGTCGTAGTCGCTATCCGGAAGTTCGACTACGTTCTTACGCAGACTGTTTAATCCTTGACCAGGGATAATCGTACAACCCGATAAAAACCCAATTGCCAATGCTAATGCCGAAAATCTAACAAGTTTTTTCTTCATAATGTCACATCATCAGTAAATCAAAATTTGCCAATTCCTGAGCAGCTGTCATAGCCGTTACTTCCCTGCCGGCTTGTGGAGAGATAAAAGCTGACTGCGTCCTGCAGGGCTACCACCCTCTCTCCCCTGTTTTCAGCATTCAGCCTTATAAACTAAACGGTATTTCTATCCCTGCGCTGGCTCCAACGTCGTCGCTGTCGCTATTGTTAGCATTGGTGTACCAGAGGGATGTATTCAAACGAACTGACCGATAAACATCTCCGCTCCAGCCCAGCTGTACACCTTTCAGAGTATCCGCATGAGGGAACGCTTTGTTGATCGACTGATTCTCAGGGTTAACCTTCGCGTATACTAAGCGCGTGCTCCAGCGCTGGTTATCCTCCGTAATAAGCTCAACTTTTCCTGCGATAAGCTGACCATCCCCGCCCATTGCGTCACCCAGCGGATAGCCCTGCTGATAGTAGCCATCCTTATAGATATGATGGGTATAACTGTAATTGGTTCGGCTCATATTGCTGCGCGTGTCATGTGCTTCCACGTACCAGTTAACAGCATCCTTACCCCAGCCGTGGTGCCCTTCGACACCACCGAGGAACATATTAGACGATGGAAGAAAACCCGACTCATCCTCGCCAATCATCTGTCCGTAAAAGCTTACAGGCCAGCCTAGTGTCGGCTCCAGTTTGAACTTAAAGTCAAAACCGGCCAGCTGGTTGCCCGGTTCATTGGGATCATTCGCGGCGGTATTATCCTTGCCTGTTAAACCATCCCAGAAGTTACTGAGTGATTCAGGCCGCCCTTCCCCACCCCATTGCATAATGCGCGACGCACCTAATTCCAGTGACTGGAATGGTGAGAAAGTGAAACGACCGCCGATAATTTTGGCATGGGGCACTGCGGTATATTGATTCATCTGGCTGGCGGAGATCTGGTACTGCCATGGCCCCACCCAGCGCAGCCACCAGGTCTCTGGCGCCGCCTGCTCGGCTCGTTGCATCAGGAAACCGGTCATCGGTCGCATTGCATCCCCGCGAATCAGGCTACCTTCATAGCCAGGCCCCCACCACTGTGGTACCTGGCCAAAAGAGAGCCACTGGTTCCAGAACTTCACCGCGCCGTATGCGCCGTTGGCGTTGAAGCGCGATCCGTTGCTGATCCGCTCTCCCCCTTCAACGTTGCCCTGGAGATGGATATCCCACCACTCGCCGCTGTTGTTGAATGCCAGGCCTAACGAGTTATCCGCCGGCTGCGTCTGACCAAACCCCTGCGGAGTGCCCGGCTGATCGGTTGAAGTGTAGCCGGTAACCCGGAAATCCGCTTTTAAGGCAGACAGTCGCTGGTTGATACGCGCCAGCACCACTTGCTCAGAAGAGTAGGACGGTTTGGCCTTTTTCAGCGCCCGGGCGATCTCTTCCTGGCTCAGCGGCCACGTCGACAGGCTCAGATGGATGACCCCGCGATCGGAAAGCCAGGCCAGGTCGTTACGCAAGTCGTTGTCATTTACCACTAACCCGGCCGCGTAAGCCTGGGCTCCCAGTGAGGAAAGCAAACCCAACGTCACGGCAATGCGCGCAATTTTTATCATTGTACAAGATCCATTTTCAGCCCCGCTGTCGTATCTCAATGAGAATGAGGGGAATACCAAGATAGAAAGCGCTCGCGGCACCAGCTGACTTCGCTGTGCAACACCGGCGAGGCAAGTACATTTACCCTAAGCTGCTTGTTAGCCTTATAACATCCACTCAGCTCACAATGTAGGCGAATTTTACCCTACAGGCTATCGATGAGACAGGAAAGTTAATATCCAGGCGATATCAGCAGCCGCTCCTGGCCAACTTCTGAGGATATCCGTAGAAAACTGATAGATATCTAGTGAGGGCGATCATCCTGACCGGGACGATTTTTCAGCCGTTGAAGAGAACCTCTGTGCAGCAGCAAGCGGCTTCAGCGACGCTACCGCCCCTGGCTTAACAGCTACCAGCGCACTGACTACCTGAACGACTTAATTTTTTATCGACCTGTGGATGAATAATTGGTCAGGCCATTATTTTTGGCGGCGTTAAGTTTACGGGATTTCGGTCACAATTGGGAGTGTTGTTACCGAATATCTGCCAATTAATGCCGCCTGTCGTTCTACTGACAAAAAATAAGCGGGTCACCAATTAAGATTATTCACTGATTTCCAGGGTTAGAAATCTTCCCGGTACTACTACAACATCACACATGCAGCTAACTTACTGTAAAAAAACGTCTTTTTCCATAGCTCATCATCATGCAAAAATCAGATGATGGCGTTATAGTCAACTACAATTTCTAATAGTTTCCTGTGTCTGGATATTCATTGAATGTGCATCAGGTAACGTCTCAGCGCATTTAAGAAACGTCTGATCAAGGCTATATCCAGGCAAATATGCAATAACAATGTAGTAGCACTTCATTATTTCATAAATATGAATTATCAATTACCGGGTATATAGTAGATTATTTTCTTATTTGTCTAATTAACCGGCGAAAACTTAATTTCCCCTGTATAACAAATGGCGATTACCAGGCCTGCTTGTGCAGATCGGTACGCGTAAAGGGTTTATCCAGCGGCCCCACCGCAGTGGCGATTTGTCCCAGCAGGGACTGAGTCGGCGCTTTGCTACCGCTATGTAAAAGGATAAGTGGAACCATCACCAGGCATGCGACGCCGCCCCATGAGATATTCACGCTTTCCGGATCAGAGGTACGTTTTTGCAACACCAGGAACAAAGCGCTGCCAGCAGCGCCCAGCAGCAGGCCGGCAATCACTTCCGAGACGGAATGCGCATGGATGACCAGCCGCGAATAGCCCACCACGGCGGCCAGAACATAGCCGGTAATAACGGCCGCTTTACGCAGACCGACGGAGAAACGGGCGCTGAGCAGCCACAGAAAGATAGGCCAGAAGGCCGCGGAGAGCGCGGAGTGGCCGCTGAAGCCGGTGTAATCCAGCTTGCGAATACCCAGACCCCAGCCCATAAAGGCCAGTTTGGAGGCGCAGACGATAGCGCCGGTGATGCCGAACAGCAAACTCCACTGCCACGCCAGCAACCGCGACGTTTTACGCAGCATCAGGACAATAAACAGCGCCGCTGCGCTGGGCAGCAAAACGGTGCTATCGCCAAAAAATGAGATGAGTTGCCAGTTCATATACCTGTGATCCTTCGATGATGTCCACTGCCGTGCTCAGGGATTATCCGTAATGTCTGTACCAGCTCGCATGCCAATTCATTTCACATTTTTATGCATGCAAGTGAGATGTTTAAAGCGGAAACATGATCGCAGTCAAGTTTTATTTTTGGCTGTCGTTGACCGCTTTCCCTTCGCTTTAGGAATTGTCGCACTAAGTGACTATTCATAAAGCATTATTGCCGCTACTCCGACCATTGCACCACAGAGGCCAGAGACAAACTACCAGAAGTCTCCGAAGCCATACGTTTCTTTACAATCGTTATAACATTCACGTTATGAATAATTTCTGCATAACGTTATGAGCGGCAGGACGAATGTTCACGCCCTGCCCCCCGGCACTACGCTGGCGCTCAGGCCAGCAGTTTTTTAATGCTTTCGCGGAATTTGGTGCCTTCTTTCAGGTTACGCATCCCGTAGGTGACGAAGGCTTGCATGTAGCCCATTTTCTTCCCGCAGTCGTAGCTTTCGCCGGTCATCAGCATCGCGTCGACGGACTGCTTCTTCGCCAGTTCGGCAATGGCGTCGGTCAGTTGGATACGGCCCCATGCGCCCGGCTCGGTACGTTCCAGTTCGGCCCAGATATCCGCCGACAGCACGTAGCGCCCCACCGCCATCAGATCGGAGTCCAGGGTCTGCGGTTCGTCCGGTTTTTCAATAAACTCGACGATACGCGCCACCTGGCCTTCAGCCACCATCGGCTCTTTGGTCTGGATGACGGAGTATTCGGAGAGATCGCCCGGCATACGTTTCGCCAGCACCTGGCTGCGGCCGGTCTCGTTAAAGCGGGCGATCATAGCGGCGAGGTTATAGCGCAGCGGGTCAGCGGTGCCGCCGTCAAGGATGATATCCGGCAGGACCACCACAAACGGGTTGTCGCCGACTACCGGCCGGGCGCAGAGGATGGAGTGGCCCAGGCCCAGCGGCTGCGCCTGACGCACGTTCATGATGGTCACGCCCGGCGGGCAAATGGCCTGCACTTCCGCCAGTAGCTGGCGCTTCACGCGCTGTTCCAGCAGGGCTTCCAGCTCGTAGGAGGTGTCGAAGTGGTTTTCCACCGCGTTCTTCGAGGAGTGCGTCACCAGAACAATCTCTTTGATCCCGGCGGCGACGATTTCGTCAACGATGTACTGAATCATTGGCTTATCAACGATCGGCAGCATCTCCTTTGGAATTGCCTTTGTGGCCGGCAGCATATGCATGCCTAGTCCTGCGACCGGAATAACCGCTTTCAAATTCGCCATATTCATCTTCACCTGTTTGGTTGCAAAACACGCGGTTTTGCAAAATTGTACATGTCACAAATCCATTGGAACTGATAATACACGGATACTGCCCGGGCATCTGCCCGCCAAATTCTTAAATTCACTGTCACGTAAAAGAATACACACAACTCCCTTTTACCAACAGTAAGAAGTGAGAATAATCTTATTTTCGTTCAGGTTATTCAGCGGCTCGTTCCTTTGCGCCGCGCGATGTGGCTGAGAGGCCCGTCTATCGGGGTCTATTGGCCGCCGGCCCCGCCGCGCCGCGCGTATGCCCGAAAAGAATAGATAGAGATAATAAATTTCGCCAGGCAATATATTTCAGCATAAACAGCCGGATATGACGATATATTAGCCTGAATCCGCGGCGGTGAACTGCGATCCGCCCTATTCTGCACTCACTTCATAATATGAATTATGCTAGTTTTGTGAGCGGGCTTCGCGCTTCGCTTCTGCTCTGCGCATCCGCGCTCGCCGTGACGAACCGCGGGAGGAAGCCCTTTTGCCGCCCTCGCTGAAACGCAGCGGAAAAAATTCTGATATCGGCAAGCTTATTCCATGGTCGCCGCCATGGTGTTATTTTTTCACTGTTCTTTTCCGGAACATAATTCTTATCGGTTCGCTTAATCCGCTGGAAATATATCCATCCACGGCAGGGCGATATCCGCGTCGTTATTGCATTTTAGACTCATCTTATCCATGATCGTGGTAACACATACCGCAGTCGTACAGGTTTTAATACATATGGAATGGATTGCCGATCCGTCAATCTGGGCAGGTCTCGTCACGCTGGTGGTTATCGAACTGGTGTTGGGTATCGATAACCTGGTCTTTATCGCTATCCTCGCCGAGAAACTCCCTCCCGCCCAGCGCGACCGCGCGCGGATCACTGGCCTGATGCTGGCGATGGTCATGCGTCTTCTGCTGCTGGCCTCTATCTCCTGGCTGGTCACCCTGACCAAACCGCTGATTGTTTTTCACGACTTCAGCTTTAGCGCCCGCGATTTGATTATGCTGTTTGGCGGCCTGTTTCTGCTGTTTAAAGCGACCGTCGAGCTTAATGAGCGGCTGGAGGGGAAAGACAGCGATAACCCCACCCAGCGCAAAGGGGCGAAATTCTGGGCCGTCGTGGCGCAGATCGTGGTGCTCGACGCCATCTTCTCGCTTGACTCGGTGATCACCGCCGTCGGCATGGTCGATCACCTGGCGGTGATGATGGCCGCCGTGGTTATCGCCATCAGCCTGATGCTGATGGCCAGCAAGGCGCTGACGCGCTTCGTTAACAGCCACCCGACCATCGTGATCCTCTGTCTGAGCTTCCTGCTGATGATCGGCTTCAGCCTGATTGCTGAAGGCTTCAGCTTTATCATTCCGAAAGGCTATTTATATGCGGCCATTGGCTTCTCGGTCATGATTGAAGCGCTTAATCAGCTGGCGCAGTTTAACCGCCGTCGCTTCCTCTCCGCCAATATGACGCTGCGTCAGCGCACTACCGAAGCGGTGATGAATCTGCTGAGCGGGCAGAAAGAAAAAGCTGAACTGGATGCTGACACGGCGTCGCTGGTCGCCGATCAGGATCAACATCCTCTGTTTAATCCGCAGGAACGACTGATGATTGAGCGGGTGCTGAACCTTAATCAGCGCAGCGTCAGCAGTATTATGACGTCGCGCCATGATATCGAGCGCATCAACCTCAGCGCGCCGGAGGAAGAGATCCGCAGCCTGGTGGAGAAAAATCAGCATACCCGGCTGGTGATCACCGGCGGGAAAGATAATGAAGATCTGCTGGGCGTGGTGCATGTTATTGACCTGCTCCAGCAGTCCCTGCGCCAGGAGCCGCTGGATCTACAGGCGCTGGTGCGTCAACCGCTGGTCTTCCCGGAGGGCCTGCCGCTCCTCTCGGCGCTCGAGCAGTTCCGCCAGGCCCGCACCCATTTTGCCTTTGTGGTCGATGAGTTTGGCTCCGTCGAGGGGATTGTGACCCTCAGCGACGTGATGGAGACCATCGCCGGTAATCTGCCCAATGAGGTGGAGGAGATCGATGCCCGGCACGATATTCAGCATCATCAGGACGGTTCGTGGACGGTCAATGGCCATATGCCGCTGGAGGACCTGGTGCAGTACGTTCCGCTGCCGCTGGATGATAAACGTGAGTACCACACCGTCGCCGGTCTGCTGATGGAGTATCTGCAGCATGTGCCGCAGGTGGGGGAGACCATTGAGATTGACGGCTATACCTTGCGCACGCTGCAGGTCGACAGCCATCGGGTGCAGAAGGTGCAGATCGTCCCGCCGGTAAAGCAGGATGAGCTGGATTATGAGGTGTAATCGTCAGGCATAAAACGGCCCGGGGTATCCCGGGCCGTAAAATTGATAGCCAGATATCCTGTTTAATGCCTGATGGCGCTTCGCTTATCAGGCCTACGGGATGGCGAACTAATCGGGGTATGACACCCACCGTATAATCCAGACCGGGTCAGGCGTAGCTGCCACACTGCCCGATGGCGCTTCGCTTATCAGGCCTACGGGATGGCGAACTAATCGGGGTATGACACCCACCGTATAATCCAGGCCGGGCCAGGCGTAGCCGCCACACTGCCTGATGGCGCTTCGCTTATCAGGCCTACATTAAGTGGCGACGCAAACGGATGATATTGCGCACATCCCAGGCCGGGTCAGGCGCAGCCGCCACCCGGCATCATTGTGACATTACGCTTTGACGATAAACACAGCCCGGAAACTTCCGGGCCGCGGTGGTAGGAATTACAGCTTATCGAGCAGCTTTTTGGCATCGTTGCCGTCTTTGCTGCCTTTATTACGCTCAACCCAGTCGTTGAGGCGCTGCTTCGCTTCATCCTGCAGCTGTTTGCGCAGGATCTGGTCGACCTGCAGACTGTAGCTCAGCGACTGCCACTCGCCGTAGATGCGCAGCGGGATAGCGGTCTGTTTCAGGCGGTCGATAAGCTTGCCCTCCCCTTTCCAGCCGCCGAGCACGCGCACGTTGAAGCGCATATCGCAGTTCTCTTTCTGCAGATCGAGCTGTCCTTCGCCGGTCATCGCCATCACGTCGGACTGCCCCTGCAGGCGGTTCAGCGTCACCAGCCCGTTATCCAGCGTCAGCCGGCTGCTCACGGAATCCAGGCGGGTGGCATTGTCGTAATTTTCCTGCGCCCGCACGTTGGTGCTGCGCTCCACGGCCTGCTGCACAAGCTGCTGGAAGTTCAGCCCCTCGGTGCGGGTATCGGCCATCTGCAGCTGAGCCTGTCCCTGCCAGTGGCGACGGAAATCATCAGCGTCAATGCGCGTTCCGGAAAATTCGCCGCTCAGCGACAGCTTGCCGGTCAGGTTTAAGGAATAGTTAAAGGCTTTGATCAGCGAACCGATCTCCACATTCTGCAGCGCCGGCTGGAACGTCGCCAGCGGCGTGTCGCCGCGGGCATCCAGGGTGCCAGGGAGAGAGAGCTGCCCGCCATCAAGATTGCCCTGCATTTTGCTGACCGTCAGCAGCCCCTGCTGGTTGCTGATTTCGCTCTGCACCTGGGTAAAGTTCAGACCGCGCCACTGCAGCTGGTCGGCGCTCAGGGCCATTCGGCCGTTGAAGCCGCGCAGGCTCTGGTAATCTTCGCGCTCATCGCTGTCGGCGATCACCGGGCGCAGCGGTCGCGTCTGACTCTGGCCCTGCTGACTGGCGCTACTGTCCGTCGCCGGCGACCTTTGCGCCAGCAGACTATCGAGATCGAGAGTGGTGGCGTGCAAATCCAGCGACCAGTCCGGGCGATCCCCCAGCACCACGCTGCCGCTGCCGGTAACGGTGCTGCGGTTAGCCATCAGATTCAGGTTGTCAAAACGCAGGGTCTTGTCATCTTCCTGCCAGCTGGCCTGCAGACTCCCCTGACCATTAATGCCGTCCGGTGGGAGCTCGGCGCCGCGCAGCTGCCAGCTAAGCTGGGTAAAGTCGGCTTTTAAGGAGTGCGGATAATCGCCGCCCTGCACGGTGGCGGAGAAGTTCAGCGCCAGGTCGCGCTGGTCGCGGTTCACCCGGCCGGAGAAATCCACGGTGGCCCGGTGATTCTCATCCTGCTCCATCTGCAGACGGATATCGCGCACGGTCACCTGCTCGCCGTTCTCGTGCTGGAAGAAGAGCACGCTGTCGGCCACCTGCAGCTGACGCACATCGTAGGACCATCCGCGATCCTCCGGGGCCAGCGGCAGGGTGTTGTCATGCGGCACCACCGGCGCTGAGCTGTCGCGAACCGCCTCGGTTTTCGGGGTCAGCTGGATCACCGCGCCCTTGAGCATCACCTGCTTAACCTGCAGCTGATGCGAGAGCAGCGGCAGCAGCGCCACGTCGAGGCGCATATTGTCGGCGCGGATCACCGGCTCTTCGGCGCCTCGGGCGGTCAGCGTCATCCGTCCGCTGAGAATGCTGAGCTGCGGCCAGACGTGCCAGCGCAGCGGGCCATCAAGGTCAAGCTGATAACCGCTGCGCTCTGCCACCTCATGCACCATATAGGCGCGAAAATCGTTGGGATTGACCAGCAATACCAACGAGGTAAGCCCGGCGACAATGACCGCCAGCAGGATCATCAGCGTTGTCAGTATTCGTCTCATGGCACCCTCAGCAACACCCCGTTGACGTTATCAATCCTTGTCGATTCGGCTCGCCACCGCGCCCTGCTGGTCGCGATATTTGGCGTCTTCACGGCGGTTATACGGCCGGGCCGCCGGGCCCGATAACGGTTCAAAGCTCAGCGCGCCGATGGGCATCCCCGGGCGTAGCGCCAGCGGCAGCTTGCCGGAGTTGTAAAACTCAAGCACGATGCAGCCGGACCAGCCTGGGTCGATACGGTGCGCGGTAACGTGCACCATCAGCCCCAGGCGCGCCAGCGAGGAGCGTCCGTCCAGCCAGCCTACCAGGTCGGCAGGCAGGGTGACAGACTCGTAGGTCACCGCCAGCGCCAGTTCGCCCGGATGCAGGAAAAAGGCTTCCCCTTCCGGCAGGACGATCTCTTCGCTCATCACGCGGTCCAGCGCGGCGCTGACCTCGGCCTTCGGGCCGCTTAAATCGATAAACGGCGCCGTGTGACCACGGAAGGTGCGGAATTTATTACCCAGCCGTACATCAACCGTCGCGCCATTAATACGCTCAACGGGCGGACGCGGATTGATGGCGAGTCGCCCTTCATCCAACCAGGCTTCGATATCTCGGTCACACAGACGCATGGGCTTTCTCCTTATAAGGCTGCTTCCCGCACGCTTCGCGGCGGAGAGGGCAACAGGGCTACTCTTTGCACGTTACACAATTCGGCCAGGTTATTCAAAGAACTGACTGATTTTGGCCTTCAGAATATCAATAGCGATGCGGTTTTTGCCGCCGCGCGGCACGATGATGTCGGCATACTGCTTCGACGGTTCAATAAACTGCAGGAACATCGGGCGCACGGTTTTCTGATACTGGGCCATCACCGAGTCCATGGAGCGGCCGCGCTCGTTAACGTCGCGCTTAATACGGCGCATCAGGCAAATATCGAGAGGGGTGTCGACGAAAATAGAGAAGTTGAGCTCGTTACGCAGGCGCGCATCGGTCAGCAGCAGGATCCCTTCAAGGATAATCACCTTCTTCGGCTCGACGTGAATGGTGTTCGGCGTGCGGGTATGCTCGACGTAGCTATAGACCGGCAGTTCAATCGGCTGGCCGCTTTTCAGCATCTGCAAATGCTGGAACAACAGACTGTGGTCCATTGAGCTCGGGTGGTCATAGTTGGTTTTGACGCGCTCTTCCATCGACAGATGGCTTTGATCTTTGTAATAGCTGTCTTCCGGAATGACGCCAATATGTTCGTCGCCAACTTGTTCACGCAATTCGCGATAGAGAGTACTGGCGATAAGACTTTTGCCAGAAGCTGATGCGCCGGCGATGCCTACAATGACGCACTGATGGGACATATCAGTCATAAATTTTTGCGACCTGATTAACCTGGATAGAGATGGAGGGTGGCGGCGGACCGCCAAACGCGGCAATTATAGGGATTTCAGCGTCCCGATACCAGTGGTATGCGCCCCGGGCGGCTATTCCGCCGCCGGCGCCCAGTCATCGGTATACCAGATATGCAACAGCGCGTAGGATCGCATCGGCTGCCAGCGGCGGGCATAGCGGGCGATGGCGGCCGGGGTCATTCCCGGAAAGCGCTGTTTAATCAGGTAATCATCCGGCAAAAAGATATCTTTCGCCTGCCAGCCGCGCAGGGCAAAGTAGTTTGCCGTCCAGCGGCCAATCCCGGGCAGAGTCTGCAGTTGACGCAGCCCGGCGTCAATATCCGCCGGCGCCGTCAGGGGCAGCTCGCCGCTGAGCGCCGCCCGGGCGAGGTGGATCAGCGCCTCCGCGCGTCGCAGCGGCATCCCCAGCGCCTTCAGCGCCTGCGGATCGGCCCGGGACAGGACCTCTGGCGTCGGGAACAAGACGTATCCAGGCGCCTCCGCCAGCGGTTCGCCCCAGCCAGCCGCCACTTTGGCGGTGAGCCGGGCGGCCATCGCCACGCTCACCAGCTGGCCCAGCACCGCGCGCACCGCCTGCTCGAAGGCATCCAGCGCCCCCGGCAGGCGCAGCCCCGGCCGCGCCTGCGCCAGATCGCCCAGCGTGCGAGCGACCTGCCGCGGGTCGCAGGCTAAATCAAACAGCTGGCCAACTCGCGCATAGCAGATCTCCGCCACCGGCTGCAGCCCCGGGGAAAGGCTCACCCGCAGGCCCTGCGCCTCTTCGTCCGGCGCCAGATGAATCAGCCCGCGGTGGCCTTCCACGCCAAAGCTGCGGCTGTAGCCCCCATCGTGAAAACGCTCGACGCCGGCGACCGCGCGCGCCTGCAGAAAACCAACCATCCATGCCCAGTCATAGGGCGGGGTCCAGGGTAACAGCACCATAAGCTCTCCTTTATATAGCGTTTCAATGATAGTCGCCCTTGACCATCAGCGCCTTGCTTTTAAATTCCGGTTGTCGGCATGGCGACGATCCGCTAAAGTCGCCCCCCTTCTTCACCGGCATGGGGATTTTGCAGACGATGTTTATTGGTTTTGACTACGGCACCGCCAACTGTTCGGTGGCCGTGATGCGGGAAAATACCCCCCAGCTGTTAACGCTGGAAAACGGCAGCGCCCTGCTGCCCTCCATGCTCTGCGCGCCGACGCGCGAAGCGGTCAGCGAGTGGCTCTATCGCCATCATGATGTCCCCACCCACAGCGACGAAAACCAGGCGCTGCTGCGTCGTGCCATCGCCGCCAACCGCGACGAAGACATCGAGGTGCTGCGCAACAGCGTGCAGTTCGGTCTCGCCTCCCTGCAGCAGTATGTTGAAGATCCAGAAGAGGTCTACTTCGTTAAATCGCCCAAATCCTTCCTCGGCGCCAGCGGGCTGAAGCCGCAGCAGGTGGCCCTGTTTGAAGACCTGGTCTGCGCCATGATGCTGCATATCAAGCTGCAGGCCGAAAGCCAACTGCCCGAGCAGATCGACCAGGCGGTGATTGGCCGGCCGATTAACTTCCAGGGCCTCGGCGGCGATGAGGCTAACGCCCAGGCGCAGGGTATCCTTGAGCGCGCCGCCCACCGCGCCGGTTTCCGCGATGTGGTCTTTCAGTTTGAACCGGTGGCCGCCGGGCTCGATTTCGAAGCGACCCTCAGTGAAGAAAAGCGGGTGCTGGTCGTCGATATCGGCGGCGGAACCACCGACTGCTCCCTGCTGCTGATGGGCCCACAGTGGCGGGAGCGCGCCGACCGCCAGCAAAGCCTGCTCGGCCACAGCGGCTGCCGCATCGGCGGTAACGATCTCGACATTGCCCTGGCCTTCAAATGCCTGATGCCCCTTCTCGGCATGGGCGGCGAAACGGAAAAAGGCACCGCGCTGCCGATCCTCCCGTGGTGGAACGCGGTGGCGATCAACGACGTGCCGGCGCAGAGCGATTTCTACAGCACTGCCAACGGCCGCCTGCTGAACGATCTGCTGCGCAGCGCCCGGGATGCCGACAAGGTGGCTCTGCTGCTGAAGGTCTGGCGCCAGCGTCTCAGCTATCGTCTGGTGCGCAGCGCCGAAGAGAGCAAAATCGCCCTCTCCAGCGCCGCCAGCGTCGAAACCGCGCTGCCGTTTATTCAGGACGATCTGGCCACCGCCATCGCCCAGCAGGGTCTGGAAGCCGCGCTGGATCAGCCCCTGACCCGCATTATGGAACAGGTGCGGCTCGCGCTCGACAGCAGCCAGACCACCCCGGATGTGATCTATCTTACCGGCGGCAGCGCCCGTTCGCCGCTGATCAAAAAGGCGCTGGCCGCTCAGCTGCCGGGTATTCCGCTGGCCGGCGGCGATGATTTTGGCTCGGTGACCGCCGGGCTGGCCCGCTGGGCGCAGGTGGTTTTCCGCTAGCCCTCGCCCGGGGCTGTCGCGCAGCAGGTCTGTCCTGATCCTGGCGCTGCAGATTACGCTGGAATATTCCTGGTCTCCCACGCAAAATGGCCTGTTCGTCCGGACAGGCCTGTCCACTCTCCCCCGCTTCCGGGGGCGTATTATCCATACCGTAGCCAGACGTCTGCGGTCAGTAATCTTTGCATGCCGCAAGGGGGCGTGATTGAAAAGGGTGTCTGCGATCTTCGCGGCGGTCCGGCGTTGCCGGCCGCGGCTCCTGGCAGGCTGGCTGCTCAGCTGTGGATTACTCTTGCTGCTGGTCGCCCCGCAGGCGCAGGCGGCGACGCGCCAGGTGGGGATTGATATTCCGGTCCAGTGGTACGCCGACGACAGCGGCCAGATGACCCTCGATCGCTTTGCCGCCCTGCCCGCAGACCAGCTCGCCACCACCCGGCAGATCCCCTCCTTTGGTTATTCGCGAAAAACCTGGTGGCTGCGCAGCGAGCTGCCGGGCACGTGGTTTGCCGGGGAGCCGCGTTGGCTGCAGCTGGGCCCCACTTTCGTCGACCATCTGACCATTTACTACCGGCCGCTGGGCAGCGATGGCCCGTGGACGCAGCGCATCTTTGGCGATCGCGACGGCGCCCGCGGAAGCGATCTGCATTATCGGGAAAGGGTGCTGATACTGCCCCCGCCGCCAACCGCCGCCGGCTATGAGCTGGTCTTTCGCCTGCAGAGCACCAGCACCCTGATCCTGCTGGCCTCGCTCTCCTCTGCGCAGGCGTTTGTGCAGCGGGCCACCGCTGACACCGCTTTCTGGAGCTTCTACTTCGGCCTGGCCGCTGTCGCCAGCGGTGTGGCGCTTTGGCTGGCGCTGGCCCTGCGCCGGCGTCTGCTATGGGGCATCTGTCTTTTCTCGCTCAATTATCCGCTGGTGGCCGCTCTGCACGGCTTCCCGGAGTGGTTCTTCGGCCATGCCGCGCTGCCCTTCCAGGATTTTATGATCAGTAGCCTCTCGCTGTTCAGCTATGCCACCGCCCTCTGGCTGCACAGCGAGATTTTTGATCTGAAGAAGAATATGCCGCGACTTCATCAGCTGCTGATCGCCGCCGTGATACTCAACCTGATGCTGCAGGTCAGTATTCCGCTCGGGTTTTACGGCTTCGCGATGCAGATTGAAGGGGTAGTATTCATCATTATCACCCCGGTGCTGCTGTTCACCTCCTGGTGGCTGTGGCGCAAAAAAGCTATCGATCGTACCACCCTGCTGCTGGGTCTGCTGCCGCCGTTCTATGTCGTCGCCGCGGTGCTGGTGCAGTTGTCGATCCATGGGATTATCCCGTTCCATATGGCGATCTATTCCCTCTGGCAGTACGCGCTGATCGTCCACATCATTACGGTGCTGATCATTGCCATCCTGCGGGTGCGTGCTGAAAACCGCCAGCTGGAGCAGAAGCAGCGCCTGGCGCGCGAACTGCAGATTGAGCGTGAAGCCAGCTTCCACCAGCGGCAGTTTATGGGCATGGTGGCGCACGAATTCCGCACCCCGCTGGCGGTGATCCAGGCGGCGCTGGAGAATCTTCGCCTCTCGGCGGCCTCGACCAGCCAGGAGGCGCGCTTCGATCGCATCGGCCGCGCCGCCACCCGCCTGGTGCAGCTCACCGATAACTGCCTTGCCGACGCCCGGCTCGCCTCCCACGATCTGCACGTCGAGCGCCAGCAGACCGCCCTGCTGACGGTGATCAACATGGCCGCCTCGGTGGTGGCCATTTCCCATGATCACTACCTGAACATCCGCCAGCACGGCGCGGTGGAAAGCCCGCAGCTGCAGGCCGATGCCGGCCTGCTGTGCATCGCCATCGCTAATCTGCTGGATAACGCCGTCAAGTATTCGCCCCCCGGTGAAATCGCCATCGATATTCATTCCGATGCCGGGCAAACGGAGCTACGCATTCGCGACCACGGCCCGGGACTCCCCGCCGGACAGGCGGAACTGATCTTTGAGCGCTACCGCCGCGGCGAGCACACATCGCCGGTGCCAGGCGGCACCGGTCTCGGACTGTATGTTGCGCGTCAGATAGTGCAGGCTCATGATGGCAAACTGTGGCTGGCCGAGCATGGCCCGGACGGCTGCACCTTTATTCTCACCCTCCCCACGGTTGCTTAAGAGGAGAACGACGTATGGCTTTACGGCTGGCGATAATTGAAGATAACGCCGATCTGCTGGATGAACTGCTGGCCTGGCTGGGCTATCGCGGCTTCGAGGTGTGGGGGACGCGTAGCGCCGAAGCCTTCTGGCGGCAACTGCACAGCCATCCGGTGGATATCGTGCTGGTTGATATCGGCCTGCCCGGCGAGGATGGCTTCAGCGTACTGAACTATCTGCATGAGCTGGGGCACTACGGTCTGGTGGTGGTCAGCGCCCGCGGCCAGCAGCAGGATAAACTGCAGGCGCTGAGCCTTGGGGCCGATGCCTATCTGATCAAACCGGTAAACTTCGCCCATCTTGCCGAGACCCTGACCGCCCTCGGCGCGCGCCTGCGCCAGGACCGACCGGCGGCTCCGCCTGCGGAGGCGATCGGCACGCCGCCGGCCGTCTCCCCCGGCAGCTGGCGTCTGCAAGAGGATAAACTGATTTCACCCGACGCCCGGACGCTGGAATTAACCCAGCAGGAATATCGCCTGGTGGAGCTCCTGATGCGCAATCGCAACGAAGTGTGCAGCAAACTTGATCTCCATGCCTGCCTGTTTTCCCATGAAAGCGAGCCTGACCTGCACCGGATCGACGTGGTGGTTAGCCGCCTGCGTCACAAGGCACGCCAGCAGGGGATCCACCTGCCCGTTCGCGCAATCTTTGGTAAGGGACTGGCCTTTATTTCCTGAACGACGGGGCGCGTCGGCGGCCGCGCGGGATATAAAAAACTCGTAAGTGTTAATTTTTCTCATTTTCTGAGAGAAATGAGAGGAATGAGACTGACGATGACATTAAGAACTTTCTTATAGTACTAGCACATCAGGATGATGGCGTAAGATTTTCACGGGACAGAAAAGCATATAACAAAACGTATTAGCCGTTCGCGGCAAATTCTGACACCATGCAACACAATCAGGGTAAAAACGATGGCCATGCAAACGTGGTTAGTTTTATTGCTATGCATTTTTTTCTTCAGCATCTCTGTATACAGTTTTATTTCCTATCTGAAAGACAGGAGGCGGCAGAAATTGACTTTTAACGATAAGCGTTCGATGCGTCGTAAATAATTCACTTTAAAATAATAAAAAATTATTGTAGGTACTTTTATATCTTCAACACACCGCATACGCCCGGAGGATTTGTCACAGCATGGCGTTATGTTTTGCGTAAGGAAATAACGCCATGAGAAACATTAATGTCACCATCAACACCCGCAACGCCTTTGTCCGTGAATCGCTGGTGGCCATGGTCAATGACCTCACCCGGGGCGATCTGCGGGCGCGTTTTTCCTGGCGTAACACCGATCTGTCAGCTGAAGATATCATTATCTGCGAAGTGATCCCCGGGGAAATATACCTGTGTAATACCCTGATTAAGAACAGAAAAAGAGGAAGCTCGCTGATTATCCTCCATAGCTATGACCAGCTGCCGGAAGATGAGTTCATGATTAACTGCCTGAAAGGGGTCATTTTTGTTTCGCTAAAAACGGCCAGTATTCCGCAATTGCTGACGATCATTAAAAGCGAGCTTCAGCATTGTATGACCCCCACGGCTACCGACGCCGCAGGCCGGGAACTCAGCTGCGCCAGCTGTCCGCATCGCGTGTTATCGCGATCGCAGACCGCCGTAGTGCACGGTATTCTCGAAGGGCTGGATATGAGTAAAATCGCCGCCCTGCAGCGTGTGAGTCCCCGCACCGCCGCCTATCATAAGAATAAGATCATGGAAAAATACAGCCTGAATAATAATCATGAATTTTTCCAGTTTATGAATCTTTTACGTGAGCGCTGGTAGGCAAACAGCAGCACAAAAAAATAAGATATTGACCTGGCTATATTGTCGGAAATCCGAAAATAGTCGCAGGATGCTAAAAAATATCCAGCGCTGGCGGACATAACGTTAAACTCTGACGCTTCCTCGGTATAAAGACGTTACCGCCCGTCTTTATATAATAAAAAACACGCTACACGAGGAAAACTGATACTTCGTCACATTGCCCCTGACGTGCCTGTCAGGGGTCTTTTTTCCGTGTGGAATAGCGCCCTCAGTGAAAGGGCGCGGCAGGATCAGGCTTCCGCTTTCTCCACTTCCCAGTCCGGCTGCGCTTCCTCGTCGGTCAGCAACCCTTCATTTTTCGACAGCATCGCGGTGGCGATGCCATTACCCAGCACGTTGATGGCAGAGCGCCCCATGTCGAGGAAATGGTCGATACCCATCAGCAGCAGGATCCCGGCGACCGGTATATTGAAGCTGGGGATCGTCGCCGCCAGCACCACCAGCGCAGAACGCGGCACCCCGGCGATACCTTTCGAGGCCAGCATCAGGGTCAGCATCATGACCGTAATCTCGCTAAAGCTCAGCGGCACGTTATAGGCCTGGGCGATAAACATCGCGGCGAAGGAGCAGTAGACCATCGAGCCAACGAGGTTGAACGAGTAGCCAATCGGCAGGACGAACGAGACGATATTGCGCGAGCAGCCAAACTTCACCAGTCGCTCAAGGGTCTTCGGATAGGCCGCTTCCGAGCTGCTGGTGGTAAAGGCCACCAGCACCGGATCTTTCAGCATGTTCAGCAGGCGGAAAACCTCTTTTTTCAGCACCATATAGCCGACGGCAATCAGCACCGCGCTGGTCAACAGCACCGCCAGGTAGTAGCCGCCGATGAACGAAGCATAGTTGAGCAGGATCCCCAGCCCCTGGGAGGCAATCACCGACGAGATGGCGGCGAAGATGGCCAGCGGCGCAACGTACATCACATAGCCCGTCACCTTCAGCATAATGTGCGACACCACGTTAAGGGCCGCCACCAGCGGAGCATTAAACTTCTCCCCCAGCGACGCGCCGGCGATGCCGAAGAACATCGAGAACACCACGATCTGCAGGATCTCGTTGTTGGCCATCGCCTCGGTGATGCTGGTGGGGATGGTGTGCGACAGGAACCCTTTCAGGCTCATGCCGCTGACCGCCAGGCCGGTATCCACCGCCTCTTTCGGCACCGCCAGGTTTAACCCGGCGCCCGGGTGCTGGAAGGTGACGATCACCAGCCCGACGAGAATGGATAATACCGAGGAGGTGATGAACCACACCATCGCCTTCCCGCCTACCCGGCCGATGGTCGCCGTCTCGCCGAGGCGCATAATGCCGACCGTCAGGGTGCTGAACACCAACGGCGCGATGACCATTTTGATCAACCGCAGAAACAGATCGGTGAGCAGCGTAATGTTGTCCGCCCAGGCGGAGACGGTGGTTGGCGTCGCGTAGGCATGGATAGCCGCGCCGGAGAGGATCCCCATCAGCATAAAAATGACGATGAAGAGCGTGAGTTTGTTTGCGTTTGCCACAGCAATGACCCCTGATTATTTAACACGTTGATTTTTAAGTGCATATTTTATTATTATGAGAATGCACTGATTTATTCACCGCATAAATCTAATTAAAGCCCCCGCGGATACAACTATTTTTTGCTTTTTTAAACTAAAAGTTGATATCACCCCGGATATCGGCCGCGGGAGCGCCCGGCGTCGCGGCGGTTATCCAGACATTTCTCAACCTTCTTTTCATAATTCCTCCATTTTTACGGCCCCTTCCCTCACTAAACTAGTATCATTCAGCGAAACGCTTCAGGATGAGACCGTAAACTAATGAAAGGCAGTAACATACGTCGTTGGGGCGCCGCGCTGGCGGTAGTGATTATCGCCGGGGCCGCCTACTGGTTCTGGCACGATCGCGGGACGAGCGGCAGCGGGGCTCCCGCCGCCGGACAGGGCCCGCAGGGGCCGGGCGGCGCACGCCATGGCCGCTTTGGCGCCGCGCTGGCGCCGGTGCAGGCGGCCACCGCCACCGAAGAAGCGGTCCCGCGCTATCTCACCGGGCTGGGTACGGTGACGGCGGCCAACACCGTCACCGTCCGCAGCCGGGTCGACGGCCAACTGCTGAGCCTTCACTTCCAGGAGGGACAGCAGGTCAAAGCCGGCAACCTGCTGGCGCAGATCGACCCCAGCCAGTTTAAAGTCGCTCTCGCCCAGGCGCAGGGTCAGCTGGCGAAAGATCAGGCCACCCTCGCCAACGCCCGCCGCGATCTCGCTCGTTACCAGCAGCTGGTGAAGACCAACCTCGTCTCCCGCCAGGAGCTCGACACTCAGCAGTCGCTGGTGGTGGAAACCGCCGGCACGGTGAAAGCTGATGAAGCGGCCGTCGCCAGCGCCCAGCTGCAGCTCGACTGGACCCGCATTACCGCGCCAATTGACGGCCGCGTCGGCTTAAAGCAGGTCGATATCGGCAACCAGATCTCCAGCGGGGATACCACCGGGATCGTGGTTCTTACCCAGACGCACCCGATCGACGTGGTCTTTACCCTGCCGGAAAGCAGCATCGCCACGGTGGTGCAGGCGCAGAAAGCGGGCAAAACGCTCAGCGTCGAAGCCTGGGATCGCACCAATAAGCAGAAAATCAGCGTCGGCGAGCTGCTGAGCCTCGATAACCAGATCGATGCCACCACCGGGACCATCAAGCTGAAGGCGCGCTTTAGCAATCTGGACGACGCGCTGTTCCCCAATCAGTTCGTTAACGCCCGCCTGCTGGTGGACACCCAGCAGAACGCGGTGGTGATCCCTGCCGCCGCGCTGCAGATGGGCAACGAAGGGCATTTCGTATGGGTGCTGAATGATGAGAATAAGGTCAGCAAACACAGCGTGACGCCCGGCATCCAGGACAGCCAGAAAGTAGTCATCAGCGCCGGGCTTTCCGCCGGAGATCGCGTGGTCACCGACGGGATTGACCGCCTGACCGAGGGAGCGAAGGTAGAAGTTGTCACCGCCAGCAGCGGCGAGGAGGCGCAGCCCGCCCCGCGCCAGAGCGGTAAACACGGAGCGCGTTCCTGATGCAGGTGTTACCTCCAGGCCGCACCGGCGGCCCGTCCCGGCTGTTTATTATGCGTCCGGTGGCCACCACTCTGCTGATGGTGGCTATCCTGCTGGCCGGGATCATCGGCTACCGCTTTCTGCCGGTCTCCGCCCTGCCGGAGGTCGATTACCCGACCATTCAGGTAGTCACCCTCTATCCGGGCGCCAGCCCGGACGTGGTGACCTCCGCCATCACCGCCCCGCTGGAGCGCCAGTTCGGCCAGATGTCAGGCCTCAAGCAGATGTCGTCGCAAAGCTCCGGCGGCGCCTCGGTAGTCACGCTGCAGTTCCAGCTGACCCTGCCGCTGGACGTCGCCGAGCAGGAAGTGCAGGCGGCCATTAACGCCGCCACCAACCTGCTGCCGAGCGATCTGCCCAACCCGCCGGTCTACAGCAAGGTGAACCCGGCGGATCCGCCGATCATGACTCTCGCCGTCACCTCCTCCGCCATCCCGATGACCCAGGTTGAGGACATGGTGGAGACCCGGGTGGCGCAGAAGATCTCCCAGGTTTCCGGCGTCGGTCTGGTGACCCTCGCCGGCGGCCAGCGCCCGGCGGTGCGGGTGAAGCTTAACGCCCAGGCCATCGCCGCCCTCGGCCTGACCAGCGAAACCGTGCGCACCGCTATCACCAGCGCCAACGTTAACTCCGCGAAAGGCAGCCTCGACGGTCCGGCCCGCGCGGTGACGCTTTCCGCTAACGATCAGATGCAGTCCGCTGAGGATTATCGCCGGCTGATTATCGCTTATCAGAACGGGGCGCCGATCCGGCTCGGCGATGTCGCCAGCGTCGAACAAGGGGCCGAAAACAGCTGGCTCGGGGCGTGGGCCAACCAGCAGCGGGCCATTGTGATGAACGTCCAGCGCCAGCCGGGGGCCAACATCATCGACACCGCCGACAGCATTCGCCAGATGCTGCCGCAGCTCACCGAGAGCCTGCCGAAATCGGTGAAGGTGCAGGTCCTCTCCGACCGGACCACCAACATCCGCGCCTCGGTGCGCGACACCCAGTTTGAGCTGATGCTGGCCATCGCCCTGGTGGTGATGATCATCTATCTGTTCCTGCGCAACGTGCCGGCGACCATTATTCCCGGCGTCGCGGTGCCGCTGTCGCTGGTGGGCACTTTCGCGGTGATGGTGTTCCTCGACTTTTCGATCAATAACCTGACGCTGATGGCCCTGACCATCGCCACCGGCTTCGTGGTGGATGACGCCATCGTGGTGATCGAGAACATCTCGCGCTATATCGAAAAAGGCGAGAAGCCGCTGGCCGCCGCGCTGAAGGGCGCGGGGGAGATCGGCTTCACCATCATCTCCCTCACCTTCTCGCTGATCGCGGTGCTGATCCCGCTGCTGTTTATGGGCGATATCGTCGGCCGCCTGTTCCGCGAATTCGCCGTCACCCTTGCCGTCGCTATTCTTATCTCGGCGGTGGTCTCCCTGACCCTGACGCCGATGATGTGCGCCCGTATGCTAAGCCACGAATCGCTGCGTAAGCAGAACCGATTCTCGCGAGCCAGCGAGCGTTTCTTCGAACGGGTGATCGCCGTCTACGGCCGCTGGCTGAGCCGGGTGCTGAATCATCCGTGGCTGACGCTCGGCGTCGCCCTGAGCACCCTGGCGCTGTCGATTATCCTGTGGGTCTTTATCCCGAAAGGCTTTTTCCCGATCCAGGATAACGGCATTATCCAGGGTACCCTCCAGGCGCCGCAGTCGGTCTCCTTCGCCAGCATGGCCGAGCGCCAGCGGCAGGTGGCCAGCATTATCCTTAAGGATCCGGCGGTGGAGAGTCTGACCTCCTTCGTCGGCGTCGACGGCACCAACCCGGCGCTGAACAGCGCCCGCCTGCAGATCAACCTCAAGCCGCTGGACGAACGCGACGACCGCGTCCAGACGGTGATTAGCCGCCTGCAGCAGGCGGTGGACGGCGTCCCCGGCGTGGCGCTCTACCTGCAGCCGACCCAGGACCTGACCATCGACACCACGGTGAGCCGCACCCAGTATCAGTTCACCCTGCAGGCAAACTCCCTCGAGGCGCTGAGCACCTGGGTGCCGCCGCTGCTCAGCCGCCTGCAGGCCCAGCCGCAGCTGGCCGACGTCAGCAGCGACTGGCAGGACAAAGGCCTGGCCGCCTATATCAAGGTGGATCGCGACAGCGCCAGCCGCCTCGGTATCTCAATGGCCGATGTCGATAATGCGCTGTACAACGCCTTCGGCCAGCGACTGATCTCCACTATTTACACTCAGGCGAATCAGTATCGCGTGGTGCTCGAGCAGGATACCGAGGCGACGCCGGGCCTGGCGGCGCTGGAGAATATCCGTCTCACCAGCAGCGACGGCGGCATCGTGCCGTTGACCGCCATCGCCACGGTGGAGCAGCGCTTTACCCCGCTGTCGGTGAACCACCTCGATCAGTTCCCGGTGACCACCATCTCGTTTAACGTCCCGGACAACTACTCGCTGGGCGAAGCGGTGGAGGCGATCCTCGCCGCCGAACAGTCGCTGGATTTCCCGACCGATATTCGCACCCAGTTCCAGGGCAGCTCGCTGGCCTTCCAGTCGGCGCTCGGCAGCACCGTCTGGCTGGTGGTCGCCGCGGTGGTGGCGATGTATATCGTGCTGGGGGTACTGTACGAGAGCTTTATCCACCCGATCACGATTCTCTCCACCCTGCCCACCGCCGGGGTCGGGGCGCTGCTGGCGCTGTGGCTGGCGGGCAGCGAGCTGGACGTGATCGCCATCATCGGCATCATTCTGCTGATCGGCATCGTGAAGAAGAACGCCATCATGATGATCGACTTCGCGCTGGCCGCTGAGCGCGAGCAGGGCATGCCGCCGCGGGAGGCGATCTACCAGGCCTGTCTGCTGCGTTTTCGGCCGATCCTGATGACTACCCTCGCCGCCCTGCTCGGCGCCCTGCCGCTGATGCTGAGCACCGGCGTCGGCGCCGAGCTGCGGCGTCCGCTGGGGATCGGCATGGTCGGCGGTCTGATGCTCAGCCAGGTGCTGACCCTGTTCACCACCCCGGTGATCTATCTGCTGTTCGACCGCCTGTCGCTGCACCTGAAGCGCCGCTTCCCGCGTCAGGAAGAGGAGGCGTAAGTGAAGTTTTTCGCCCTCTTCATTTACCGCCCGGTGGCGACGATCCTCATCTCGCTGGCCATCACCCTGTGCGGCATTCTCGGCTTCCGGCTGCTGCCGGTAGCCCCGCTGCCGCAGGTGGACTTCCCGGTGATCATGGTTAGCGCCTCGCTGCCGGGAGCCTCGCCGGAGACCATGGCCTCGTCGGTGGCCACCCCGCTGGAGCGCTCCCTGGGGCGGATTGCCGGGGTCAATGAGATGACCTCCTCCAGCTCGCTCGGCAGCACCCGCATCATTCTCGAGTTTAACTTCGACCGCGATATCAACGGCGCGGCGCGCGACGTTCAGGCGGCGATCAACGCCGCGCAAAGCCTGCTGCCGAGCGGGATGCCCAGCCGGCCGACCTATCGCAAAGCCAATCCGTCGGATGCGCCGATCATGATCCTGACGCTGACCTCGGACACCTACTCCCAGGGTGAGCTGTATGATTTCGCCTCCACCCAGCTGGCGCAGACCATCGCGCAGATCGACGGCGTGGGCGATGTCGACGTCGGCGGCAGCTCCCTGCCGGCGGTGCGCGTCGACCTCAACCCGCAGGCGCTGTTCAACCAGGGCGTGTCGCTGGACGCGGTGCGCACCGCCATCAGCGACGCCAACGTGCGCAAACCGCAGGGGGCGCTGGAGGACAGTGCGCACCGCTGGCAGGTGCAGACCAACGATGAGCTGAAGACCGCCGCCGACTATCAGCCGCTGATCGTCCACTATCAAAATGGCGCCGCGGTGCGGCTGGGAGATGTCGCCACCGTCTCAGATTCGGTGCAGGACGTACGCAACGCCGGGATGACCAACGCCAAACCGGCGATCCTGCTGATGATCCGCAAACTGCCGGAAGCCAATATTATCCAGACGGTGGACAGCATCCGCGCCCGCCTGCCGGAGCTGCAGCAGACCATTCCGGCGGCTATCGACCTGCAGATCGCCCAGGACCGCTCGCCGACCATCCGCGCCTCGCTGGAGGAAGTGGAACAGACGCTGGTGATTTCGGTGGCGCTGGTGATCCTCGTGGTGTTCCTGTTCCTGCGCTCGGGGCGCGCCACGCTGATCCCGGCCGTCGCCGTCCCGGTTTCCTTAATCGGCACCTTCGCCGCGATGTATTTGTGCGGCTTCAGCCTCAATAACCTGTCGCTGATGGCCCTGACCATCGCCACCGGCTTCGTGGTGGATGACGCTATCGTGGTGCTGGAGAATATCTCCCGCCATCTGGAGGCGGGGATGAAACCGCTGCAGGCGGCGCTGCAGGGGAGCCGCGAGGTCGGCTTTACCGTGCTGTCGATGAGTCTGTCGCTGGTGGCGGTGTTCCTGCCGCTGCTGCTGATGGGCGGCCTGCCCGGCCGCCTGCTGCGCGAGTTCGCCGTCACCCTGTCGGTGGCGATCGGCATCTCGCTGGCGGTCTCCCTCACCCTGACGCCGATGATGTGCGGCTGGCTGCTGAAAAGCGGCAAGCCCCACCAGCCGACGCGCAACCGCGGCTTTGGCCGCCTGCTGGTGGCCGTGCAGGCCGGCTATGGTAAATCGTTAAAATGGGTGCTGAAGCATAGCCGGCTGACCGGCCTGGTGGTGCTGGGCACCATCGCCCTCAGCGTTTGGCTCTACATTTCGATCCCGAAAACCTTCTTCCCGGAGCAGGACACCGGGGTGCTGATGGGCGGCATTCAGGCCGACCAGAGCATCTCCTTCCAGGCGATGCGCGGCAAGCTGCAGGACTTTATGAAGATCATTCGCGAAGATCCGGCGGTGGATAACGTCACCGGCTTTACCGGCGGCTCGCGGGTCAACAGCGGGATGATGTTTATCACCCTCAAGCCGCGCGACCAGCGCCACGAGACGGCGCAGCAGGTGATCGACCGGCTGCGCAAAAAGCTGGCCAACGAGCCCGGGGCCAACCTGTTCCTGATGGCGGTGCAGGATATCCGCGTCGGCGGCCGGCAGTCGAACGCCAGCTATCAGTACACCCTGCTGTCCGACGACCTGTCGGCGCTGCGCGAGTGGGAGCCGAAGATCCGCAAAGCGCTGGCGGCGCTGCCGGAGCTGGCGGACGTCAACTCCGATCAGCAGGACAATGGCGCCGAAATGGACCTGGTCTATGACCGGGATACCATGTCGCGCCTCGGCATCAGCGTCCAGGACGCCAACAACCTGCTGAACAACGCCTTTGGCCAGCGGCAGATCTCTACCATCTACCAGCCGCTCAACCAGTATAAGGTGGTGATGGAGGTGGATCCGGCCTACACCCAGGACGTCAGCGCCCTGGATAAGATGTTCGTCATTAACAGCGACGGCAAGCCGATTCCGCTGGCCTACTTCGCCAAATGGCAGCCGGCCAATGCCCCGCTGTCGGTGAACCACCAGGGGCTGTCGGCGGCATCCACTATCTCCTTTAACCTGCCCACCGGCCGCTCGCTGTCGGAAGCCAGCGAGGCCATTGACCGCGCGATGACCCAGCTCGGGGTGCCGTCGAGCGTGCGCGGCTCCTTTGCCGGTACCGCTCAGGTGTTCCAGCAGACCATGAACGCGCAGGTGATCCTGATCCTCGCGGCTATCGCCACGGTCTATATCGTGCTGGGGGTGCTATATGAGAGCTATGTGCATCCGTTGACCATCCTCTCGACGCTGCCCTCCGCCGGGGTGGGCGCTCTGCTGGCGCTGGAGATCTTCGATGCCCCGTTCAGCCTAATCGCCCTGATTGGGATTATGTTATTAATTGGCATCGTTAAGAAAAACGCCATCATGATGGTTGATTTTGCCCTGGAGGCGCAGCGTAACGGCAACCTGACGCCGGAAGAGGCGATTTTCCAGGCCTGCCTGCTGCGTTTCCGGCCGATTATGATGACCACCCTCGCCGCGCTGTTCGGCGCCCTGCCGCTGGTGCTCTCCGGGGGCGATGGCTCTGAACTGCGCCAGCCGCTGGGGATCACCATCGTCGGCGGTCTGGTGATGAGCCAGCTGTTAACGCTCTACACCACGCCGGTGGTCTATCTTTTCTTTGACCGTCTGCGGCTGCGTTTTTCGCGTCACTCCTCTCAACCGGTAAGCGAATAACATGACAGACCTCCCGGCCAGCGTGCGCTGGCAGCTATGGATAGTGGCGTTCGGCTTCTTTATGCAGTCGCTGGATACCACCATCGTTAACACCGCCCTCCCCTCGATGGCCAAAAGCCTCGGGGAGAGTCCGCTGCATATGCATATGATTATCGTCTCCTATGTGTTAACGGTGGCGGTGATGCTGCCGGCCAGCGGCTGGCTGGCCGACCGGGTCGGGGTGCGCAATATCTTCTTCACCGCCATCGTGCTGTTTACCGCCGGATCGCTGTTTTGCGCCCAGGCCAGCACCCTCGACCAGCTGGTGATGGCGCGGGTGCTGCAGGGGGTCGGCGGCGCGATGATGGTGCCGGTCGGCCGTCTGACGGTGATGAAGATCGTCCCGCGCGATCAGTATATGGCGGCGATGACCTTCGTCACCCTGCCGGGCCAGGTCGGTCCGCTGCTCGGCCCGGCGCTGGGCGGGGTGCTGGTGGAATACGCCTCCTGGCACTGGATCTTCCTCATCAATATCCCGGTGGGGATCGTCGGCGCGATTGCCACCCTCTGTCTGATGCCCAACTACACCATGCAGACCCGGCGCTTCGATCTCTCCGGCTTTCTGCTGCTGGCCGCCGGAATGGCGACCCTGACCCTGGCGCTCGACGGCCAGAAAGGGCTCGGCATTTCCCCTGCCTGGCTGGCGGGGCTGGTGGCCGTCGGCCTCTGCGCCCTGCTGCTCTACCTGTGGCACGCCCGCGGTAACGCCCGGGCGTTGTTTAGCCTTAACCTGTTTCGCAACCGCACCTTCTCCCTCGGCCTCGGCGGCAGCTTCGCGGGACGCATCGGCAGCGGCATGCTGCCGTTTATGACCCCGGTGTTTCTGCAGATCGGCCTCGGCTTCTCCCCCTTTCACGCCGGGCTGATGATGATCCCGATGGTGCTCGGCAGCATGGGCATGAAGCGGATCGTGGTCCAGGTGGTTAACCGCTTCGGCTACCGTCGGGTGCTGGTCGCCAGCACCCTGGGCCTGGCGGCGGTCAGCCTGCTGTTTATGTTTAGCGCCCTGGCCGGCTGGTATTACGTGCTGCCGCTGGTCCTGTTTCTGCAGGGGATGATCAACGCCAGCCGCTTCTCCTCAATGAATACCCTGACGCTGAAAGATCTCCCGGACGATCTGGCCAGCAGCGGCAACAGCCTGCTGTCGATGGTGATGCAGCTGTCGATGAGTATCGGCGTGACCATCGCCGGGCTGCTGCTGGGGCTGTATGGCCAGCAGCATATGAGTCTCGACGCCGCCAGCACCCATCAGGTCTTTCTCTACACCTATCTGAGCATGGCGGCGATCATCGCCCTCCCGGCGCTCATCTTTTCCCGGGTACCGGATGACGTCGGCAGCAATACCGTCCTCCGTCGACGCAACAGGAGTGGATCGTGAAATTTTGGCGCCCGGGTATTACCGGCAAGCTGTTCCTCGCTATATTCGCCACCTGCATCGTGCTGCTGATCAGCATGCACTGGGCGGTGCGCATTAGTTTTGAACGCGGGTTTATCGACTATATCAAGCGCGGCAATGAGCAGCGCTTAACCATGCTCAGCGACGCGCTGAGCGAGCAGTATGCCCAGCATGGCAGCTGGGCGTTTCTGCGCAACAATGACCGCTTTATCTTCCAGCTGCTGCGCACCTTCGAACGGGATAACGACGACCGCTCGCCGCCGGGGCACGCCATGAAGCCGGACGCCGCCCCGGACGGGCCGCCGCCGGATGGCCCCCCTGACGGCCCGCGCCCGAGGCCGGAAATGCCGCCCCACGGCTGGCGCACCATGTTCTGGGTGGTGGATCAGTCGGGGCGCGTGCTGGTGGGGCCGCGTGAGCGCGTCCCGGAGGACGGCACCCAGCGCAGCATCGTGGTCAACGGCGCGGAGGTGGGCAAAGTTATCGCCTCGCCGGTAGAGCGGCTGACGCGCAATACCGACATTAACTTCGACCGGCAGCAAAAGCGCACCAGCTGGCTGATCGTCGCCCTTGCCACCCTGCTTGCCGCGCTGGCCACTTTCCCGTTGGCCCGCGGTCTGCTGGCGCCGGTGAAGCGGCTGGTGGAAGGCACCCATAAGCTGGCGGCAGGCGACTTTTCCACCCGCGTGACGGTGACCGGCGGCGATGAGCTCGGCCGCCTGGCGCAGGATTTTAACCAGCTCGCCAGCACCCTGGAGCGCAACCAGCAGATGCGTCGCGATCTGATGGCCGATATCTCCCATGAGCTGCGCACCCCGCTGGCGGTGCTGCGCGGCGAGCTGGAGGCGATTCAGGACGGGGTCCGGCGCTTTACCCCCGAGTCGATTCCTTCTCTGCAGGCCGAGGTGGCTACCCTCACCAAGCTGGTGGACGACCTCCATCAGCTGTCGATGTCCGACGAGGGGGCGCTGGCCTACCAGAAAACCTCACTGGATATCATCACCCTGCTGGAAGTGGCGGCGGGCGCTTTTCGCGAGCGCTTCGCCAGCCGGCAGCTAAGCATTCAGGTGTCGCTCCCGGAGCAGGCGATGATCTTCGGCGACCGCGACCGCCTGATGCAGCTCTTCAACAATCTGCTGGAGAACAGCCTGCGCTATACCGACAGCGGCGGCAGCCTGCACATCACCGCCCGCCGCAGCGGCCGGATGCTGGTGATTGACTTCGCCGACAGCGCCCCCGGCGTCAGCGATGAGCAGCTGGCCCGCCTGTGCGAACGCTTTTACCGGGCGGAAGGATCGCGCAACCGCGCCAGCGGCGGCTCCGGCCTCGGACTGGCGATTTGCCTCAATATCGTAGCGGCCCACGGCGGCACCCTGCGTGCCGACCATTCGCCTTTTGGCGGGGTTAGCATTAAAGTTGAGTTACCTCTGGAACATGATTTACCGAGAGACGTATGACTGAATTGCCTGTAGATGAAAACACCCCACGCATCCTTATCGTGGAAGATGAACCGAAGCTCGGCCAACTGCTGATTGATTATCTGCAGGCCGCCGGCTATGCGCCTGCGTTGATTAACCACGGCGACAAGGTCCTGCCCTACGTCCGCCAGACGCCGCCGCACCTGATCCTGCTGGATCTGATGCTGCCCGGTACCGACGGTCTGACGCTGTGCCGGGAAATTCGCCGCTTCTCCGATGTTCCGGTGGTGATGGTGACGGCGAAAATCGAAGAGATCGACCGTTTGCTGGGGCTGGAAATAGGCGCCGACGACTATATCTGCAAGCCCTACAGCCCGCGGGAAGTGGTCGCCCGGGTAAAAACCATCCTCCGCCGCTGCAAACCGCAGCGCGATCTGCAGGCGCTGGACGCCCAGAGCCCGCTGATTGTCGACGAAGGTCGTTTTCAGGCCTCCTGGCGCGACAAGCTGCTGGACCTCACTCCCGCCGAGTTCCGGCTGCTGAAAACCCTCTCCCAGGAGCCGGGCAAAGTGTTCTCCCGCGAACAGCTACTCAACCATCTGTATGACGATTATCGGGTAGTCACCGATCGCACCATCGACAGCCACATCAAGAACCTGCGGCGCAAGCTGGAGGCGCTGGACGCCGAGCAGTCGTTTATCCGCGCGGTGTATGGTGTTGGCTACCGCTGGGAAGCGGACGCCTGCCGGCTGGCGTAGTTAGCCTTTTCCCGGCTCGCGCTGCGCTTCGCCGGGCTACACGTTCACCGCCATCTGCAATCCGTAGTCCGGGTAAGGCGTTTACGCCGCAACCCGGGGAACTCCCTAGAGCCTATCCCACCAGGCGTTATTAACGCTGTCAGTGTGAGCACTGCCCAGGTTCAAAATGGCAAACAAATTAGCCATACTGAAAGATACCTATCTGATATTTACTCCCCTTCGCCGCGGCGCTACAATGCCCGCCCTTAATGTGGGGACACTCCCCAACTCGCCGCACCAGGTGCGGCGAATCTGACCTGTCATCAGAACGAGAACACCATGTTTAAACCAGAACTCCTCTCCCCGGCGGGAACGCTGAAGAATATGCGTTACGCTTTCGCCTATGGCGCCGATGCCGTTTATGCCGGTCAGCCGCGCTACTCGCTGCGCGTGCGTAACAACGAATTCAATCACGAAAATCTGCAGCTCGGCATCAATGAAGCCCACGCGCTGGGTAAAAAATTCTATGTGGTGGTCAACATCGCCCCGCATAACGCCAAGCTGAAAACGTTTATTCGCGATCTGAAGCCGGTGGTGGAGATGGGTCCGGACGCGCTGATCATGTCCGATCCGGGTTTAATCATGCTGGTGCGGGAACACTTCCCGGAGATGCCGATCCATCTTTCAGTGCAGGCCAACGCCGTCAACTGGGCGACGGTCAAATTCTGGCAGCAGATGGGGCTGACCCGCGTGATCCTGTCGCGTGAACTGTCGCTGGATGAAATCGAAGAGATTCGCCGCCAGGTGCCGGAGATGGAGATTGAGATTTTCGTCCACGGCGCGCTATGCATGGCCTACTCCGGCCGCTGCCTGCTCTCCGGGTATATCAACAAGCGCGACCCGAACCAGGGGACCTGCACCAACGCCTGCCGCTGGGAATACAACGTGGCGGAAGGCAAAGAGGACGACGTCGGCAACATCGTCCACAAATATGAGCCGATCCCGGTGCAGACCGTGGAGCCCACCCTCGGCATCGGCGCGCCGACCGATAAAGTCTTTATGATTGAGGAAGCCAAACGTCCGGGCGAGTACATGACCGCCTTTGAGGACGAGCACGGCACCTACATCATGAACTCGAAAGATCTGCGGGCTATCGCCCACGTTGAGCGTCTGACCCAGATGGGCGTTCACTCGCTGAAGATCGAAGGCCGCACCAAATCCTTCTACTACTGCGCGCGCACCGCTCAGGTTTACCGCAAGGCGATCGACGATGCCGCCGCCGGCAAACCGTTCGATACCAGCCTGCTGGAGACCCTGGAGGGGCTGGCCCACCGCGGGTACACCGAAGGCTTCCTGCGCCGCCATACCCATGACGATTATCAGAACTACGAGTACGGCTACTCCGTCTCCGAGCGCCAGCAGTTTGTCGGCGAATTCACCGGAGAGCGTAACGGCCCGCTGGCGGCCGTGGCGGTCAAAAATAAGTTCAGCGTCGGCGACAGCCTTGAGCTGATGACCCCGCAGGGTAACGTCAACTTCACCCTTGAGCATATGGAGAATGGCAAAGGCGAAACCATGCCGGTGGCCCCGGGCGATGGCTATACCGTCTGGTTGCCTGTGCCGGACGACCTGCCCCTGCAGTATGCCCTGCTGATGCGCAACTTTACTGGTCAAACAACCAGAAATCCGCACGGTAACTAGTTAATTTGCGTTATTTTTTCACGATGTAAGGATATTAGAATCGGATCACATACCGTTTCGATCGAAACAGGTATCATCCATTTCGCTGAAAAACATAACCCATAAATGCTAGTTGTACCAGGAACCACCTCCTTAGCCTGCGTAATCTCCCTTACGCGGGCTTATTTTTTTGCCTCTCCTCCGGTCTTCGCTTTCGTCATGCGGTACACTTTATGCAACATTGAGCAATAAAGGTTCCCTTGATGATGTCTACGTTTCCTGCCAGCTTACTGATCCTTAACGGCAAAGGTGCCAATGAACCGCAGCTACGCGAAGCGGTTAACCTGTTACGCGATGAAGGGATTGATATTCACGTCCGCGTGACCTGGGAAAAGGGCGATGCCGCTCGGTTTATCGATGAAGCCCTGCAGCTGAACGTTGAAACGGTGATCGCCGGCGGTGGCGATGGCACCATTAATGAAGTGGCGACCGCGCTGGTGGAGCGCGGCGGCAAGATGGCGCTAGGGATTTTACCGCTGGGCACGGCTAACGACTTTGCCACCAGCGTCGGTATCCCGCAGGATCTGGCCAGCGCCCTCAAGCTGGCGATCGTCGGCCGCGATGTGCCGATAGATATCGCCCGGGTGAATGATAAAACCGGCTTTATTAATATGGCGACCGGCGGGTTCGGCACCCGGATCACCACCGAAACGCCGGAAAAACTCAAAGCCGCGCTCGGCGGTGTCTCTTATTTAATCCATGGCCTGATGCGTATGGATACCCTGAAGCCGGACCGCTGCGAGATCCGCGGAGAGAACTTTCACTGGCAGGGCGATGCGCTGGTCATTGGCATCGGCAACGGCCGCCAGGCCGGTGGCGGCCAGCAGCTATGCCCGGAGGCGTTGATTAACGATGGTCTGCTGCATCTGCGCATTTTCACCGGCGAAGAGCTGATCCCTGCCCTGTTCAGCACCCTGGCGAATCCGGAAAACTCGCCGAATATTGTTGACGGTGTCTCCTCGTGGTTTGAAATAACCGCGCCCCATGAGATGACCTTTAACCTCGACGGCGAGCCGCTCAGCGGCAAAACCTTCAGTATGGAGCTGTTACCGGCGGCCCTGCGCTGCCGGCTGCCGCCCGACTGCCCGCTGCTACGCTGAAGCGGACAGGGGCACACTGCCCGGCGGCGCTGCGCTGGCCGGGCCTACGGTTCGCAGATCTCATGCCGCGCGGATAAGCGCCGCGCCATCCGGGGAAGTCAACCCAGGCCGGGTCAGGCGGCAGCCGCCACCCGGCAAAAAAACCGGTTTGGCGCCCCCCCTGAACCTTTCCCGCGGATTAAGGCTATCAATGGGGCGTGAGCGCAGAGAAGAGATTAACCGACCAGCTACATCCCGGGAATGTCTGCGCCCACAAATGGCTGACTTAAACCGCCGCCGCTGGCTCCGCGCTAAGCGCTTCCAGCAGTTCAGGTAAGGTTTGATAGCGGCCAGCGGCGGCCTGAAAACGCGCGTGCTGGCTATCTTCTGCAATCACTATCGTGGCAATCCCCGCCGACTGGGCCGCGCAAAAGCCGGTAAAGCTATCCTCAATCACCAGACACTGGCTGGCGTTGAGATTGAGCTTCCGCAGCGTCGTGAGGTACACCGCCGGGTGCGGTTTGCCGCGTGGTTCATCATCCGCGCTGGAGATCGCGTCAAAAAAGTGCCAGAGCGAAAGCTTGTTCAGCACAGCGGCAATAACCTGACGAGATGATGACGTGGCGAGCGCAATCTTATAACCCGCTTCGCGAAAATAGCGTAACGCCTCCTGCACCCCGCGCATCGGTTCGCCTTTCGCGGCAATCAGGCGGGTGATGCGCTGCAGGATGGCGTCTTCAAGCCGCTGCGGAGCGAGATCAAGCTGAAAATAGCGGCACCAGGTGCCGGCAATGTCGTCGAGGCGCTTGCCCTTGGTCAGGGTTTCACATTCAGCAACGCTCGCCGTTGCCCCCCACTGCGCGAGGGCGTCAATCTGCGCCTGACGCCAGAGCGCCTCGGAATCAATAATCACGCCATCCATGTCAAAAATAACCGCCTGCATACTCATTCGTTCACCTCATTAAGGCTGGCATGAAGCGCATGCCAGCCGCAGTACCTACGAGAATTCAACCTGCTCGCGGGCGGTTGCTTCCTTGTGGGAGAACCCCGGCTGCTCCACGCGGATAAAGGCGCAGAGGAAAAAGGCCACCACGTACAATGCGGTATAGGCGATCACCACCCCGATGGTGCTGAAGAACGGCAGCAGCACCACGGCAATCGCCGGCGCGAGAAAGTTCGACATCCCCGCCGACAGGTTATAGACCGAAATGGCCGCGCCTTTATGCTTCGGCTCCAGCGCCGGGAACACGGCCGCCAGCGGCACGAAGGCGGCGACAAAGATCCCGAGGGCGATGGCGGGGATCAGCGCCATCGCAAAGCTATGGCCAAAGTGCTGAGGAATGTAGTAAAACGCCAGGCTGGAGAGCGCCATCCCGATGCAGCCGAACCAGCGCACCACCTTCATCCAGCCCAGTTTTTCCCCGAGGATCCCCCACAGCACGTTAGAGAAAATGGTGGTGAAGAAGAAGACTGCCCATACCTGGAGCCATTCTGAAGTGCTGAAGCCCAGCTCATCGACAAACATCATCGGCATAATGACCGCAAAGCCGAACAGCGAGAGGGTATTGATAATCCTCACCATGCTCGACAGCAGAATATTGCGGTTGGTATAGAGCAGCGTCGCGGCGCGTCCCAGCTCGGAAAACTTCTCACGGGTGGTGAGATTCTGCATATGCTGCGGCGTTTGAATATGGCGCAGGGAAACCAGGGCAATCACGCCCCCGGTAAGGCAGAAGGCCAGCGCCAGCCACAGGGTGCCCATTTCGCCAATGTGCGGAATGGTAAAGCTCGGAATATAGCTGCCGAAGACCCCGATGCCGATGGAATAGACCGCCCAGAACCAGCCGATGGCCGAGCTGGCGTTGTCGCTTTTGACGTTATGGACAATCGCCACGATAAACGAGTAGAGGAACAGCGGATAGGCGAAGCCGCGGATGCCGTAGAAAAGCAGGATCAGCGCATAGTTGGCGTGACCGAGGCCGAAAACGAGGAACAGCACGTGGAATACGCACCACAGCACGAAGCCAATCATCATCGTTTTCAGCGGGGTGATAATTTCCGCCACCACCCCGGAAATCCACGCCGACAGCGCGGCGGCCAGGCCGTAGAGGGTAAAGGCAAAGGAGGCCTCCGCCGGAGAGAAGCCGAGCGCTTTGATATAGTGCGACAGAAAGGCTAATTCAAAACCGTCGCCGGTCATAAATACGGCAATGGCGATGTATCCCCAGAGCAGGTTCAGGGGTAAACCGAGCCACTGTTTATTATTGATAGACATAATGACCTCGTTTTCAGGGTACAGGGTGGCCGCTCCGCGACGTGCAACGAAGCGGCGGTTATGATGAAAATCAGTGCTGTCGATAGTGCAGATCGTTTAAATACAGGGCTTTAAACTGCGCGTAGCGTTGCATCAGGGTGTGGTGGCGAATGGGATCCGCACGCCAGGTCTGCCAGACTTCCGGTTTTTCACACACCGCGGCAATGGGTTTGCCCGCCGCCAGGCAGGCCAGCCGCGCCGCGCCCAGTGCGCCGCCGGTCTCTCCGCCTTTGTGGGTCACCACCGGCATAGCGAGAATATCGGCCAGCAGCTGGGCCCAGAACGGGCTGCGGGCGCCGCCGCCCACCAGCGAGCACTGCGCGATCGGCGTCCCGCTCTCTTTTAACGCCTGCAGGCCGTCGTTGATCCCAAAGCTCACCCCCTCCAGCACCGCGTAGCCGAGCTGCGCGCGCAGGCTGGCATGGGTCATGCCCCAGAAGATGCCGCGCGCGTCAGGATCGTTATGCGGGGTACGTTCCCCGGAGAGATAGGGCAGGAAGAACGGCGCGTTGGCTTTATCCTCCTCGCTTAGCTCGGCAATCTCCGCCAGCAGCGCCACCTCCGTGGTGCCGGTCAGACGGCAGAACCACTGCAAACAGCTGGCGGCGCTCAGCATGACGCTCATCTGGTGCCACAGGTTCGGCAGCACGTGACAAAACGCATGTACCGCCGACTGCGGCGCCGGACGATAGGCGTCAGTCACCACAAACAGCACCCCGGAGGTGCCGAGCGAAATAAACGCATCCCCCGGCGAAACCGCGCCGACGCCAATGGCGCTGACCGCGTTATCCCCCCCGCCCCCGGCCACCACCACCGAGGCGTTCAGCCCCCAGCGCGCAGCCACCTGCGGGTCAAGGGTGGCGGAAACCTCGCAGCCTTCGACCAGCGTCGGCATTTGGCTGCGTGACAAGCCGCACTTGTCCAGCAGAGCGTCGGACCAGTCGCGCTTCGCCACGTCCAGCCACAGCGTCCCGGCGGCGTCCGACATATCGGAGACTTTCTTCCCGGTCATCCGGTAGCGCAGATAATCCTTGGGCAACAGCACCGTGGCGGTACGCTGAAAGTGCTGCGGCTCATGACGGCGCACCCACAACAGCTTCGGCGCGGTAAAGCCCGGCATCGCCAGGTTGCCCGCCACCTGATGCAGCTCCGGCGCCATCGCCTCCAGCTCGGCGCACTCTGCGGCGCAGCGGGTGTCGTTCCACAGAATGGCTGGACGGATCGCCTGCCCCTCTGCATCCAGCAACACCGCGCCGTGCATCTGCCCGGAGAGGCCAATCGCCTTAATGGCCGGCCAATGCTGGGCGCATTTTTCCCGTAGCGTGGCCATCAGGTACTCCGTCGCCTCCCACCATAGCTCCGGCGCTTGTTCTGACCAGTGCGGATGAGGCCGCTGAATACTCAGCGGCGCGCTATGGCTGGCGATAACCTCATGGTTCTCATCAATGACCAGCGCTTTGACTTCCGATGTGCCGAGATCGATACCCAGATACATAGCCACCTCTTAGTTAATCAGCGTGTAAACGGCGGCGACTTTCTCGCGCATCAGCGCCAGGAAATCCGCGTTGTTGGCGAGATCACCAAACAGGGCTTTATCACGGGCGAAGACAGCCACCGGATCCTGAGCCTCGAACATCTCATGCACCGCCTGCGCATCCAGGATGCCGTCCTGGTACTGATACGGCAGAGTTCCCTTGTGCCACTGCTCCATAAAGACGAAGAACAGCGCCGGCAGCATGGCGGTCGCCTCAGGGCGGACGCCGCGCTGGTAGCACTCCTGCAAGGTTGGCGCGATCATCGCCGGAATTTTCGAGAAGCCGTCGGCGGCGACGCGCTGGTTGGTGTCCTGGATATAGGGGTTGGTAAAGCGCTTAAGCACCACATCCCGGTAGGTCGGCAGATCAATGCCGTTATCGCCGAGACACGGAATAACGTCCTCCGTAACGTAGCGGTCGGCAATGGCGTAGATAACATCGGTCAGCGTGCTTTCATGAATATACTGCTGGCCGATTAAGGTTCCCGCCCAGGCAATGCAGCTGTGCGACGAGTTCAAAATACGGATTTTCGCCTCTTCATACGGGATGACCGACTCCACCATCTCCACGCCGACCGCCTCCAGATTCGGGCGGGCATCGCGGAAGTTGTTCTCCACTACCCACTGGATAAAGGTCTCCCCCATCACCGGCGCTTTGTCATCAATTCCGGTTTGCGCTTTGATGCGGGCCGGCAGATCGGCCGCCGGACGCGGGGTGATGCGGTCCACCATGGTGTTCGGACAGGTGGTATTGGCCGCCATCCAGTCAATCACCGCCTGTTTGCCGGTGAGCTGCAGGAACTCGACCATGCCGTCGTGGAAACGCTCGCCGTTATGACGGACGTTATCGCAGTTGAGCAGGGTCAGCGGCCCGGCGTTGTCGGCCATGCGCTTTTCCAGGATCCGCGCGAGGGTGCCGTAAATGGTTTTGCACTCGCCTTGCAGGTCGGCCTGCAGATCGGGGTTGCTGGTTTCCAGCCGATGGCGAGTGTTCAGGTAGTACCCCCCTTCCGTCACGGTAAAGGCGATAACTTTGGTCTGCGGGTTTGCCCCTTCGTTAATCAGCGGCTGTAGCCCGGCCTGCCACGGTAGCAGTTTCTGGATTGAGGTGATCTCTTCATATTCGCGCTCCCCTTCCGGGCTGACGGTCTCGAGGACGTAACGTCCTCCCTGCGCCGCCAGCGCCTGGACCACCTGCTCGGCGTCGTTGCGAATATTCCCCGCCGCGATGCGCCAGCGATTATCCCCGGAAGCAATCAGACGATGCAGATACCACGCCTGATGCGCGCGATGAAAAGAACCCAGACCGATATGAAGCCATGTGAATTGATTGTTCATGTTCTGCTCTCCTTGAGTTGATGGCGCCACTGTAATTGATCATTTGACCAAAATAAGAGCCATAGATCACAAAAGAGCAATTACCCAATTAAATTACAAATGACCAGCAAAGAGCAAAAGCTTGCCAGTTATGCCAACCACGGCGAGAATGCGGGTATTCGCCGGGCCAATTGCGTGCCCTGGCCAGCAACTTAGGGCGGGAAACCATGAGTAAAGAAGACGATATCCGGTTGGATCAGAAGGTGCGTGCCGCATGGATGTACTACATCGCCGGCCAGAATCAGAGCGAGATTGCCAGCCAGCTGGGCACCTCCAGACCGGTGGTGCAACGGCTGATCGCCGCCGCGAAAGAAGAAGGGATTGTGTCGATTAATCTGCACCATCCGGTAGCGAACTGCCTCGATTATGCGCAGTTGCTGCAGGAAAAATACCGCTTGATCGAGTGCAATGTGGTCCCCGCCTTTAGCGAAGAAAGCACCCTCGACAGTGTGTCATTTGGCTGCTATCAGCTGATGGCTCGCTATCTGCAGGATGATAAAGAGAAAATTATCGGTCTGGGCTCGGGCCTGACCCTGAAAAAAGCGCTGCAGCGCATCGATTTTGACAGCCTGAATACCCGCTGCGTGGCGCTGATCAGCGCCATGAACGCCGACGGGCAGTGCAATTATTACGATGACGTGCCCCTGCTGCTGACCCGCAAAATTAAGGCCAAGTACTATCAGTGGCCGGCGCCGCGCTACGCCCAAAGCGCGGATGAGTATGAAATGTGGTGCACCAATCGCTTATTCCGCAGCGTCTCCGGCGTCGCCCGCGAGGCGGACGTGATTTTTGTCGGCATTGGTCCGCTGGGCACGCAAAGTCCGATCTTTAAAGACGGCTTTATCAATCAGGCGCAGATGGATGAGCTGACCGCCCGCGGCGGCATCGGGGAGATCCTCGGGCGGTTTATTGATGCGCAAGGCGACGTGGTAGACAGCGAGATCAACCGCATGATCACCAGCTATGATATCCGCCAGAGCCACTGCCCGCGGATTGCCGCTGCCTGTGGAGAACATAAACGACCGGCGATCCTGGCCGCCCTTAAAGGCGGCTGGATCAATGGCCTGGTGACCGATGAGCATACCGCCCGCTGGCTGCTGACGCGGTAACGTTTAACAGCCAGACAGCGACTCAGCTGCTGCTCATCAGTCGCGGGGGAATTTCAATCCGCTGCTGGCTGGCTTCGCCGGCGTCAATAATCGAAAAAACAGCGTCCAGCATCGCCGGCACGTCCTGCTGCACCATGTCGATATCGTGCCCCAGCAGGTAGACAAAAGGATCCCAGTCGAAGCAGCCCATCGGCGGCTGCTCGCTGCCGGTCAGACCCACCTGCGACAGCCAGCGCACAACCCCTTCCAGGGATATCGTCGAGTTAACAAATATCCCCTGCAACAACGTCTTCGCGCTGCCAAACCGCTCCTGCAGGCAGTCCTCAACGTGTCCTTTCGAATAGCCGGGAGCCAGAATATTCGCCTGCGGCACGCTAAGCCCCAGCTCGCGATGCGCATCGTGGAAGCCGCGTAAACGCTCGCTGGTGTTATGGTCGCTGCTGCGCCCGCCGATAAAGGTCAGCGGCGCCAGCTCTCCGCGGCGGCGGGCGCTATTAGCCAGGATCTTATGAGTCAGCGCTTTCGCGCCGCCGTAGTTATCCGAAATCACCGACGGCGAGAGAGAGCCCGGCAGGTCGAGATTGACCGTTGGCACGCCCGCCTGCTGGCATAGCGCGGAAATTTTATCCGGATTGGTCGCCCCGGTCGCGACCACCCAGTCAACCTGCCAGGAGAGCATCGCCTTTACCGCTTCGATCTCCAGTTCCGGACGCCGGCGCGTACAGGTGATAATCGGCAGCAGGCCGCGCTCGCGGGCCATCTCCTCAAAGCGTTCGGCGATGGAACCGAAGTAGCGGTTATCATATTTGGGGATAATCATACCGATGACGTGTGATTTTTTACTGCGCAGCATGCTGGCCTGACGGTTAATCGCATAGCCCTGCTCCTCGGCAATCCGCGTCACCTTTTCCGCAAGCTTGGCGCTGATGCGGCGCTTTTTCCAGTTACCGTTGAGGATAGCGCTCACCGCGCTCGCCGAAACGCCGGAAAGTTCCGCCAGGTCGTAAATCGTTATCTTCTTCATTTTTCCAACTTGCGTCACAAAATCATGTCGCTGTTAATTTCCCCACTTGCTCAATCGATGAAGCGAGAGCAACATAGCTTCATCGATTGAGCATCCTTTTCACGCCAGGAAGTACGCGCGCATACCGCCTCAACATGCCAGCAAGCCTGAATTAAGATGCTGATATTCAATATGTTACCAGGTTTAGTCTATCACCTCGAACGTGATGCCCTCGCGTTCGATAGTTTTAACCAGATACGGCAAAGGATTATAAAATGAACCACTCTGTCTCCTCTATGAATACTTCCCTCAGCGGTAAAGTCGCCGCGATCACCGGCGCGGCGTCCGGTATCGGCCTCGAGTGCGCGAGGACCCTGCTGGGAGCTGGCGCAAAAGTGGTACTGATCGACCGCGAAGGCGAAAAGCTCAACAAACTGGTCGCCGAACTTGGCGAAAACGCCTTCGCCCTGCAGGTCGACCTGATGCAGGCGGACCAGGTCGATAACCTACTGCAGGGCATTTTGCAGCTTACCGGGCGTCTCGATATCTTCCACGCCAACGCCGGCGCCTATATCGGCGGGCCGGTGGCCGAGGGCGACCCGGACGTCTGGGACCGCGTGCTGCACCTTAATATCAACGCCGCCTTCCGCTGCGTGCGCAGCGTCCTGCCGCATCTGATCGCGCAAAAATCCGGGGATATTATCTTCACCAGCTCGATCGCGGGCGTGGTGCCGGTGATCTGGGAGCCAGTCTATACCGCGTCGAAATTCGCGGTGCAGGCATTTGTGCACACCACTCGTCGCCAGGTGGCGCAGTATGGCGTGCGCGTCGGCGCCGTACTGCCGGGCCCGGTGGTTACCGCTCTGCTGGACGACTGGCCAAAAGCCAAAATGGACGAAGCGCTGGCCAACGGCAGCCTGATGCAGCCGATTGAAGTGGCGGAGTCGGTGCTGTTTATGGTGACGCGTTCGAAAAACGTCACCGTGCGCGACATTGTGATCCTGCCGAACAGCGTGGATCTCTGACCCTGGCCAGCCTGTGAGAGGATGTGATGCAAAACGATACGCAAAACATTATTGGCGTGGATGTCGGTTCGGGCAGCGTGCGCGCCGGGGTATTCAATCTGCGGGGCGAGCTCCTCGCCCACGCGACCCGGGAAATAACCCTGTTTCGCAGCGCCGGAAACAAGGTCGAGCAGTCGAGCCGTGAGATCTGGCAGGCGGTGTGCTACTGCATTAAAACGGCGGTGGCCAGCGCCGGCGTTTCGCCGTCGTCGATAGCCGGGATCGGCTTCGATGCCACCTGCTCGCTGGTGGTGATTGGCGATAACGATGCGCCGCTGGCGGTCGGGCCTTCGGACGATGCGGACCGCAACATTATTGTCTGGATGGATCATCGCGCCACCGGGCAGGCGGAAAAGATCAATGCCACGGGCCACCCGGTACTGCGGTACGTTGGCGGCAAAATCTCGCCGGAGATGCAAACGCCGAAAATTTTGTGGCTGAAGGAGAATCGCCCGCACATCTATCAGCAGGCGCGCCACTTCTTCGACCTCGCCGATTACCTCACCTGGCGCTCAACCGGCGATGAAGCCCGCTCGGTCTGCACGGTGACCTGTAAATGGACCTACCTGGCGCATGAACAACGCTGGGATGCCGGTTACTTCCGCCAGATTGGCCTCGCAGAGCTGGCGGATGAAGATTTTGTCCGCATCGGCCAGCGGATTGTCGATCCAGGCACCCCCTGCGGCGAGGGCCTTTGCGCCACGGCGGCAGAGGAGATGGGCCTGCCGATCGGCACGCCGGTGGCGGTGGGGATGATTGACGCCCACGCGGGCGGCATCGGTACCGTCGGCGTGCTTAACGGCGCGGTCAACAATATGGCCTATGTCTTCGGCACTTCTTCCTGCACCATGACCACCACTCAGGAAGCGGTATTCGTCCCGGGCGTCTGGGGCCCTTACTATTCGGCGATGGTGCCGGGCTACTGGCTAAGTGAAGGCGGGCAAAGCGCCGCCGGCGCGGCTATCGACCAGCTGCTGAGCTTCCATCCGGCGGCGGCGGAAGCGCGCGAGCAAGCGAAAGCCGCAGGCGTCCCTCTGCCGGTCTGGCTGGCGGATCGCGTTCTGACGCAAGTTGCTTCGCCTTCTGAAGCGGTAACGCTGGCCGCCGGTCTGCACGTCGTTCCGGAGTTTCTCGGTAATCGCGCGCCGCTTGCCGATCCCCACGCGAAAGCGCTGATTGCCGGGCTGGGGATGGAGCGGGACCTGGATAACCTGACCGCGCTGTACGTTGCCGGGCTATGCGGGATTGGCTATGGTCTGCGACAGATCATTGACGCCCAGCGCGCCTGCGGAATTGAGAGTGAAAATATCGTCATCAGCGGCGGAGCCGGGCAGCATCCGCTGGTGCGTCAGCTGTTGGCCGACGCCTGCGGCGTTAGCATCGTGAGCACCGCCAGCCGCGAGCCGGTGCTGTTAGGTTCCGCCATCCTCGGCGCGGTGGCGGGCAGAGTCGCGGCTTCGCTGCCGGAGGCCATGAAGCAGTTTACTCAGGTGGATGCCACCTATCACAGCGAGACGGCGTTTAGCCCGCTTCATCAGCGCAGGTATGCGGCCTATAAGGCGCTACAACAGGCCGGCAGGCTGATTCGCGAATAACATACCTCCTTATTTTATAACAATAATGCTCCGCTGCTGTGCAGCGGAGACACTCATCTGCACTCTGAAATCGAGGTCAACATGTCCGTTAATAACAAACAGTGGTACGGTCTACCGCTCAACCTCATCTGGGGATATGTCGCCATCGCCGTGTTTATGACCGGCGACGGCTTTGAGCTGGCTTTTCTGTCGCACTACATCAAAGCACTCGGATTCACCCCGGCGCAGGCTTCCTTTGCCTTTACTCTCTACGGTCTGGCTGCCGCCCTGTCGGCGTGGGTCTCCGGCGTGGTGGCGGAAATCATTACCCCACGCAAGGCCATGCTGATTGGCTTCGTGCTGTGGTGTGTATTCCACGTACTGTTCCTCGTCTTCGGCCTCGGTCGCGCCAACTATGCGCTGATCCTGCTGTTTTATGGCATCCGCGGCCTGGCCTACCCGCTGTTCCTCTACTCCTTTATCGTCGCCATTATCCACAACGTCCGCAGCGACAGTTCCAGCTCCGCGCTGGGCTGGTTCTGGGCGGTCTACTCGGTGGGTATCGGCGTGTTCGGCAGCTATATTCCGAGCTTTACCATTCCCCACATTGGCGAAATGGGCACCCTGTGGCTGGCGCTGCTCTTTTGCGCCACCGGCGGCATTATTGCGCTGGTGTCGATGCGTCATACCGAAACGCCGCGCCATATGCAGAACCTGACCACTCGTGAAAAATTCGCCGAACTGGGGCGCGCGGCGACGCTGCTCTATACCAACCGCAGCATTCTGTTCTCGAGCATTGTGCGCATTATCAACACCCTGTCGCTGTTTGGTTTTGCGGTGATCATGCCGATGATGTTTGTTGATGAGCTGGGATTTACCACCTCGGAATGGCTGCAGGTATGGGCGGCATTCTTCTTCACCACGATCTTTTCGAACGTTTTCTGGGGGATTGTGGCGGAGAAAATGGGCTGGATGAAGGTTATCCGCTGGTTCGGCTGCATCGGGATGGCGCTTTCCAGCCTGGCGTTCTATTACCTGCCCCAGCACTTCGGCCATAATTTTGCCATGGCGCTGGTACCGGCTATTGCCCTGGGGATTTTTGTCGCCGCGTTTGTGCCGATGGCGGCGGTGTTCCCGGCGCTGGAGCCGAACCATAAAGGCGCGGCGATTTCGGTCTATAACCTGTCAGCCGGGCTGTCGAACTTTCTGGCGCCGGCGATTGCCGTGGTACTGCTGCCCTATTTCAGCACTATCGGCGTGGTAATAGCCTATACCGCCTTATATATTCTGGCCTTCTTCCTGTGCCCGTTAATCCGCGTTGAACAGCCTGGCTTTACCAGCGATCAGCATGCGAAACCGTTTACCGCCAACGCGGCAGAGTCTTAATAAACCGCATCTGGTACAAACAATGCGCAATCCGGGCGGTGCCGCCCGGATTTTTGCCTTATGCGATAGTCACTTTGCCATCCAGATAAACATCCTGCACGGCATTGATCAGCTTCACGCCGTCGGCCATCGATTTCTTAAACGCTTTGCGGCCCAGGATCAGCCCCATGCCGCCGGCGCGTTTATTGATCACCGCCGTGCGCACCGCGTCGGCAAGGTCGGTCTCCCCGCCCGCCGCGCCGCCGGAGTTGATCAGCCCGGCGCGGCCCATATAGCAGTTGGCCAGCTGGTAGCGCACCAGATCGATGGGGTTATCGCTGGTCAGTTTGCTGTATACCCGATCGTCGGTATAGCCGAAGTTAACCGCTTTGTAGCCGCCGTTATTCTCCGCCATCTTTTGCTTAACGATATCGGCGCCGATGGTGGCCGCCAGGTGGTTGGCCTGACCGGTCAGGTCAGCGGAAACATGATAGTCGACGCCGTCTTTCTTGAATGCCGAATTGCGCAGATAGGCCCACAGCACGGTGACCAGGCCCAGCTCATGGGCCCGCTCAAAGGCGGCGGAAATCTCTTCTATCTGACGACGCGATTGTTCTGAGCCGAAATAGATCGTCGCTCCCACGGCCACCGCCCCCATATTGAACGCCTGCTCAACGCTGGCGTAGAGGGTCTGGTCGTATTCGGTGGGGTAGCTCAGCGTTTCGTTATGGTTGAGCTTCACCAGGAAAGGGATGCGATGCGCGTAGCGGCGCGACACCGAGGCCAGCACGCCGTAGGTCGACGCCACGCAGTTACAGCCGGCTTCGATCGCCAGCTCGACGATATTTTTCGGATCAAAGTACAGCGGGTTGGCGGCAAAGGAGGCGCCCGCCGAGTGCTCCACGCCCTGGTCAACCGGCAGAATGGAAAGGTAGCCGGTTCCCCCCAGGCGTCCGGTATTGTACAGGGTCTGCATATTGCGTAGCACCGCCGGTGGTCGGTTGTTATCCACCATCACCCGATCAACATAATCTGCGCCAGGCAGATACAGCTGGTCGGACGGAATGGTTATACAACGGTGCTGCAACAGGCTCTCGGCATCTTTGCCCAGCAACTGCGTAATATCAGTCATAGCAATCTCCCGTAAGGCCGGCCGAAGCCGGCATGCATTATCCCAACCCAATTTTTTTGGGCAGGTTAAGCCTGGTACCGACTTAGCCTATTTTCCAGCCGGGGGGCCATTTTTTCAGGAGATTCTGCTGTCCCGTTGCGCTGCCATTTACCACCAGGCGTGGAAATGGTGCACCGGCCCGATACCGTGGCCTACCTCCAGAGAGTCGGCCTGTGCCAGAGCCGCCGACAGCCAGGCCTTCGCCTCGATAACGGTGGCCGCCCAGTCCGCGTGACGCGGGCGCAGCGCCGCCAGCGCGGCGGAGAGCGTACAGCCGGTGCCGTGGGTATTTTTGGTCTGCACTCGCGGCGCGGTGAACCGCTGTTCCCCTTCGCGGGTGAAGAGCCAGTCCGGGCTTTCGGCATCGTCGAGATGGCCGCCCTTCATCAATACCGCGCCGCAGCCCAGCGCCAGCAGCGCCCGTCCCTGCTCCAGCATTTCTCGTTCGTTACGCGCATGGGGGGCATCGAGTAGCGCGGCCGCTTCCGGCAGGTTCGGGGTGATCAATGACACCTGCGGCAACAATCGTTGACGCAGGGTCTCCACCGCCGAAGCCGACAGCAGCGGATCGCCGCTTTTCGCCAGCATGACGGTATCCAGCACCACGTTGGCCACCCGGTAGCGCGCCAGCCGCTCGGCCACGGCTTCCACAATATCGGTCTCCGCCAGCATGCCGATTTTGGTGGTATCGATACGCACATCGCTGAACACCGAGTCGAGCTGCGCGGCCACAAAATCCGGTTCGATGCGATAGACCGACTGTACGCCGCGGGTATTCTGCGCCACCAGGGCGGTGATCGCCGAGCAGCCATAGGCCCCCAGCGCGGAGAAGGTTTTCAGATCGGCCTGGATACCGGCCCCGCCGCTGGGATCGGTGCCGGCGATGGTCAGGGCGTTGATGCGTTTCATCCCTGCACCTCCTGATACAGCGCGTCGAGAAACGCCGGAATAAAGCTGCCTGGGCCTCCCTGACGGGCGGCGATCTCCCCGGCCTGCTTCATCAGCCCGCAGGCGGCGGCCACGTTTTCCAGCCGGTCTCCCGGCAGCGCCGCGCTCGCCGCCACCACCGCCGACAGCGCGCAGCCGGTGCCCACCACCCGGGTCATCAGCGGATTGCCCCCCGCCACGCTGAGCACCCGCTCGCCGTCGGTGACGTAATCCACCTCGCCAGTGACCGCCACCACGGTAGCCAGCCGACGAGCCAGCGCCTGGGCCGCCGGCAGCGCCGCGGCGGCCGTATCGGTGGTATCTACCCCGCGCCCACCGGCGCTCATCCCGGCCAGCGCCAGAATTTCAGAGGCATTGCCGCGAATGGCCGCCGGCTGGAGGGCCAGTAGCTCGTGACAAAAGGCCGTGCGCACGGTCAGGGCGCCGACCGCCACCGGATCCAGCGTCCAGGGCTTGCCGGCCTGACGGGCGTGCTCCACCGCGGCGCGCATCGCCACGGCGCGATCTTCGGTCAGGGTACCGACGTTAATTAACAGCGCATCAGCGATAGCGGCAAATTGCGCCGCTTCGCGGGGATCGATCACCATCGCCGGCGAGGCGCCGACGGCCAGCAGAACATTGGCGGTAAAGGTCTGCACCACGTCATTAGTCATGCAGTGCACAAGGGGGGAATGGGCGCGCAGCAGATGGCGCAGGTGCGCGACAGGCGCGGGATTCAACAGCTCAGGCATAGTTTGCTCCCGCCAGACGAGGTAGAAGCAATGACCCTGCGGTCTCTGACTTCCCTACGCTGGCATTATCCAGATCAGGTGGTACGGGTATTTCTCAGCCTTCAACGAAGAAGGGCACCCCGAGTCAAAATAGTGAAATTGTTAAGCGTTGTGGAATTTACCGCAACTCACCGGTTCATACAACAAGCCTTTACCCCTGGATACGACACCATCGCGGCCATCATGCTCATCAGGCGACCGGGCGGGATTGCATTCCGCTGCTGGCGGGCGGAAAATAATGACATCATGCGCTATTTAGCCTACCGAGGATATACGCCATGGCCGTTTATCACCATGCGCTGGTACTGATTAACAGCAGTCAGGACGGCGTCCCGCTGCTCCAGCATGCCGCCAGAATGGCAGAAGAGAACGGCATGCGCATCACCATCGCCCACATTAGCACCGATTACCGGGCGCTGAACTATGTTTCCGACAGCCTGCGCGACGATCAGGTCTCGCAGGAGGTAATCCAGGCCAAAGCCCTGCTCAACGAGCTGGCCTGCACCGTCTCCCTGCCGGTGGATACCCTCTCGCTGGTGACCACCCGCCGGTTTGAAGACGTGGAAACCTGCGTTCGGCAGCGGCAGATCGATTTAATTATTGCCGGGCACCATAACCGGCTGCTGGGCGTCCTCTCCTCACACTCGCTGGAGTACATCAACCACTTAAACCTGGACGTACTGATCAAGCACCTGCCCTAGCGCAAGGCGGCCTGCAGCAGAGAAAAACAGTCTTCAATAAGCGGGGGCAGCGCCTGCGGGCCGCGCATCAGGGCCACTGTGCGGGCGAGCGCCGGCTGCTGCAGGTGGGCGACCCTAAGCGCCGGGTCCTGCAGATGGGTGGTGTACAGCGCCGGCAGAATCGCCACCGCTAAGCGCGAGCGCACCAAACCATACAGGGTTTCGATATAGTCCACCTGGTAGCGGGTGGTCAGCGTCAGGCGATGGCTCTCCACTAATGCCGCCACCAGCCGCTGGATATTGCCCTTCGAGAACACAGCAATATCCCGCCCCACCAGCTGTTTCCACGGCAGATGCGCCTGCGCGGCCAGCGGATCGTCGCGGTGCAGCACCGCCACGAAGGGATCTTCGCGCAGCGGATAGACCAGCAGTTCTGCGGGCAGTGAGCTGTCGATCGCCCCGATGCCGAAATCAATCTCGCCGCGCTGCAGCGCCTGGATAAGCGCATCGTTGGTCTGATCGTGAAATTCAATGCGCAGACGCGGAAAGGCCTCAGCCAGGGTCTGCGGCAGCAGCGGAAACAGCAGCGAACTGACCGACGGCACCAGACCGATACGCACCGTCCCGTCGCCGCCCGCCTCGACAATCTGCTGCATATCGGAAAAGGCCGCCTGCGCCACGCTGAGGATCCGCTGGGCGTGGGGTAAAATCGCCGCCCCCAGTTCAGTCAGAGTGACCGTCGCAGCGGTACGGTTGACCAGTTTGCCGCCGAGTACCGTTTCAATCTGCCGCAGGGCGCTGCTCAGCGCCGGCTGGCTAATCGCCAGCCGACTGGCGGTATCGGTAAAATGGCGCAGCTGGGCCAGGGTGACGAAATACTGAAGCTGTTTAAGAGAGAGCGCGGGCAGCCGCTGCCAGGGTTCGTTCATCATCGGGTTCGCTACGGTGGTCCTGCACAATAACCCGAGCTTATCGGGTGATAAATTTATTCATCTGGGCAAACGTTTGCTGTGCCCCTAGAGTATCCGCATTATCCTTGTGCCGGAGTGGTTATGTCCAGCAATGCTCAAGTCCGCCGTCGCGCCGTGCAGGCCGCGCGCGGTGAATCCCCGTTTGATCTGCTGCTGATCGATGCGCAGATCGTCGATATGGCCACGGGCGAAATTCGCCCCGCTGACGTCGGTATCGTCGGCGAGATGATCGCCAGCGTCCACCCGCGCGGCAGTCGCGAAGACGCCCATGAAGTGCGTTCCCTGGCCGGTGGCTACCTGTCCCCCGGCCTGATGGACACCCACGTGCATCTCGAAAGCTCGCATCTGCCGCCGGAGCGCTATGCGGAAATCGTCCTCACCCAGGGCACCACCGCAGTGTTCTGGGATCCGCATGAGCTGGCCAACGTCCTCGGCGTCGCTGGCGTGCGCTATGCGGTGGACGCCAGCCGCCATCTGCCGCTGCAGGTGATGGTCGCCGCGCCGTCCAGCGTCCCCTCCACGCCGGGTCTCGAAATGTCCGGCGCTGATTTCGCCGGCGAGGAGATGGAGACCATGCTCGGCTGGCCGGAAGTGCGCGGCGTGGCGGAGGTGATGGATATGCACGGCGTGCTGCACGGTAGCGAGCGGATGCAGGAGATTGTCCAGGCCGGTCTCAACAGCGGCAAACTGATTGAAGGCCACGCCCGCGGCCTGAGCGGCGCTGACCTGCAGGCCTACCTCGCCGCCGGCGTCACCTCCGATCACGAACTGACCTCGGCGGACGACGCGCTGGAAAAACTGCGCGCCGGGCTGACGATCGAGATCCGCGGCTCGCACCCCTATCTGCTGCCAGATATCGTCGCGGCGTTAAAAACGCTGCCGCACCTCTCCTCGCAGATCACCGTCTGCACTGATGACGTGCCGCCGGATATGCTGCTGGAGAAAGGCGGGATCATCGCCCTGCTTAACCTGCTGATCGAGCACGGTTTACCGGCGGTCGATGCGCTGCGATTCGCCACCCTCAACGCCGCTATTCGCCTGCAGCGCCACGATCTCGGGCTAATTGCCGCCGGGCGGCGCGCCGATCTGGTGGTGTTTGATTCCCTGGAGAAACTGGTGGCCCGCGAAGTCTACATAGGCGGTAAGCTGCTGGCCCGCGCGGGCAACCTGCTGACACCGATCGCGCCCGCCGCGGGCGTCACGCCGCCGCGCGATACTTTGCAGATCGCCCCCCTCCGCGCCGATGACTTTATTCTGCGCGTCCAGGGCATTCGTCACGGCATCGCCCGCCTGCGCCATATCCGCGGCGCGCGCTTCACCCAGTGGGGCGAAGTGGAAGTGCAGGTTCGTGACGGGATAGTCCAGCTGCCCGCCGGCTTCAGTCTGATCTGGGTCAAGCACCGCCACGGCCGCCATCAGGCGACGCCGCAAATCGCCCTGCTTGAAGGCTGGGGTGAGCTGCGCGGCGCCATCGCCACCAGCTACTCCCACGACTCGCATAATCTGGTGGTGCTCGGGCGCGACGCTAATGATATGGCGCTGGCGGCCAACCAGCTTATCGCCTCCGGCGGCGGGATGGCGCTGGCGCAACAGGGCGAGATCCTCGCCCATGTGGCGATGCCGATTGCCGGCATGCTGTCGGATCTCCCGGCCGCGGAACTGGCGCGTCAGTTCCGCGAGCTGCGCGATCTGAGCAGCCAAGTCGCCGACTGGGAGCCGCCGTACCGGGTCTTCAAGGCCATTGAAGGCACCTGCCTTGCCTGTAACGCCGGGCCGCATTTAACCGATTTGGGTCTGACCGACGGCGGCAGCCGCCAGATAGTCGACCCGTTGATAGCCTGCCGGGAGATCCCGGAGCCAACCGATCACAACAATAATCCTCAGGGAGCCTGAGCATGGCCGATAACACACTTCACTCTTCCGCCCGCGCTAACTGGCTGGAGCGCCGCTTTGCGCTGCGCTCGCGCGGCGGCACGCTACGCACCGAATGCCTGGCCGGGATCACCGGTTTCCTCGCCGCCGCCTATTTACTGGTGGTTATCCCGGGGCTGCTGGCGATCGGCGGGATGGATAAAGGCGCCGCCACCACCGGCACCATTCTGGTCTTCGTCGTCGGCTCGCTGCTGATGGCGTTTTATGCCAACCTGCCGTTTATCGTCGGCCCGGGCATTGGCGGCTCGGTGCTGGTGGGGGTGACGCTGGCCGGTAGCGAAGGGATTGGCTGGCAGACTGGCCTCGGAATTGCCTGCTGGTCGGGGATCCTCTTCTTCCTGCTGACCCGCTTTGGCCTGCGCGAAGTGGTCACCCGCTCGGTGCCGCAGTCGATCAAGCTGGGATTGACGGCCTCCATCGGCCTGTTTGTCGCCGTCCTCGGTTTTCGTAATGCCGGGCTGGTGCTGGCCAATGCGAAAACCAACGCCCTGATGCTCGGCGACTTTCTCGCCCCCGGCGCGCTGGTGGCGCTGTGCGGCCTGTTCCTGGCGATAGCCCTGCAGGCGCGTAAGGTTCCGGGCGCCATTTTGTGGGCCATTCTGTGCGCTACCCTGGTGGGTATCCCGTTCGGCGTGACTAAACTGCCGACGCATTTTATCGATGCCCCCCACTCGCTGGCGCCGGTGCTGGGACAGGTTGACCTGCTGGGGGCGTTAAACATCGCCTTCCTGCCGTTCCTGTTCGTCTTTTTCGCATCTGAGTTTTTCTCCACCATGGGGACAACGCTGGCGGTGGGCGGCGAGGCGGGTCTGCTGGATGAAGAAGGCAACATGCCGCAGATTAATCGCCCGTTCATGGTCGATTCGATTGCCGCCGCGCTCGGCCCGTGGGTGGGCATTCCGGCGGCGACAGCGCTGATTGAATCTTCGGCGGCAGCGGAAGCGGGCGGCAAAACCGGCCTCACCGCCCTGTCGGCGGCGGTAATGTTCCTGCTGATGCTGCTGTTCACGCCGGTGGCGTTGATGATCCCGAAAGAAGCCACCGCCCCGGCGCTGATCCTGATTGGCCTGAACATGTTCAGCGGCCTGCGCAAAGTGGATCTTGGCAACTTCACCGACGGGCTGCCGGTGTTGATGATGGTGATGATCACCCTTATCGCCAACAGCTTTGGCACCGGGATTGCCGGCGGGCTGCTGTTTTACATTGTGATCAAGGCTATCGCCGGTAAGTGGCCGGAGATCCCGATTGGCCTGTGGGTATTGGCCGCCCCGCTGGTGTATTACTTCGCGACCTTAGTCAGGCATTAAGCCCTTCACAATGTGATTTCACCTCTTCATATAACAAACGCACCGCGGCAGAGAGCTGTTTGCGGTGCGGACAAATCAGATTCAACGGCACTACATCCCCCTGATAACGCGGCAGCAGGCGCCGCAGGCGCCCCGCCCGCAGATCGTCGCTGACGTCGAGCATCGATTTATAGGCAATGCCCTCCCCGGCGATCGCCAGCCGACGGATCACCTCGGCGTCGTCGCTCATCACCGTGCCGGAAACCTTCTGCTGCTGAACCACGCCGTCGAGGCTCAGCGACCAGCGGTCGAACGGACGGCCGCGCAAAATGTAGATCAACGCATTGTGCTGGCTGAGTTCCTCGAGGGTCTGCGGTTCGCCATGGCGGGCGATCCACTCAGGCGAGGCCACCAGCACCCGACGATTTTCCGGCGCCACCGGCAGCGAGATAAACGAGGCATCGTCGTTATTGCCATAGCGAAACGCAACGTCCACCGGATCTTTAAACACGTCGGTCAGCTGATCGGAAAAGAGCAGCCGCAGGCGCAGCGCCGGGTGGCGTTGGCGGAAATCGCGGAACAGGGTCAGGAGCAGGTTACGCCCGAGGTCCGACGGCACGGCAATCTGCAACATGCCGCGAACTTCATCATCCGGGGTCTGGATCTTCTGCAGACCGGCCTCGAGGGTATCGAGCATCTGGGTGGCGTAGGGCAGCCAGGTCTCCCCCTCCGGCGTCAGGCGCAGGCTGCGGGTCGAACGGGCAAACAGGCGAATATTGAGGATCGTCTCCAGACGCTTAATTGCCGCGCTGACCTGCGCCGGCTGCTGCCCGGCCTCGCGCGCCGCGTCGCTAAAACTGCCCAGCGCCGCGGCGCGGACAAATAAGGTCAGATCTTCCAGCCTGAACATGCTGATTCTCCCCTGCTTCAGATTGCTCCCAAAATACGCATCACCGTCGCTGCAACGCAAGCGGCACAAGACTTGCGCCGCGTTTTGCTTACACTTTTTAAAAATCCAGTGCTTGCCATTTCAGCAACGCATCAGGAATGATACGAGGCTGCTATTTTGAGTCCAGGTAATATTGAGGAAACTATGCGTAAAACAAAAATGATGCTTCTGGGCGTACTTCTTGCCACCGCTGGCGCCAGCTGGACGGCTACTGCCGCGGGGATCGATCAGTATGCGCTGAAAGAGTTCACCGCCGATTTCACCCAGTTTCACATCGGCGACACCGTTCCGGCGATGTATCTCACCCCGGAATACAACATTAAACAGTGGCAGCAGCGTAACCTGCCTACGCCGGACGCCGGCAGCCACTGGACCTATATGGGCGGTAACTACGTGCTGATCACCGATACCGAAGGCAAAATCCTCAAAGTGTACGATGGCGAGATCTTCTATCACCGCTGATCCGCGCAATCTCCACGTCCGCCCCAGCGAGCCAGCGGACTCTCCGGCGCTGCGCCAGATCTTCCTGCGGGCGCGCAGTTTATCGTGGACCTGGCTTCCCGCCGCGGCGTGGCGGCTGGAGGATTTCGATGCCGCCACCGCGGATGAACAGCTGTGGGTCGCGGAATGCGACGGCCAGCCGGTGGGCTTTGCCGCCGTATGGACCGCCGATAATTTCCTTCACCATCTGTTTGTCGACCCCGACTGGCAAGGCAAACATATCGGCAGCGCGCTGCTGGCGCAGGTCGAACGGACCTTTACCGCCAGCGGAACGCTGAAGTGCCTGATGGAAAATAAAAACGCCCTGCGCTTCTACCAGCGTCATGGCTGGACCATCGAAGCACAGGGCGCGTCGCCCGAGGGCAGATACTGGCTAATGCGCTCGCCGCGGCCTTAAACGGCGCGGAAGGCAATCTCACCCGGGATCACTTCTCCCTGCCAGTACATCTGGGCCGCCACCCGGCCCGCCAGCTGGCGGTAGATGTCGGTAAATTCGCTGTCCGGACGCGCCACCACCGTCGGCGTGCCGTTATCCAGATCTTCCCGCAGCGTAATATGCAGTGGCAGCTGGCCCAGCAGCTGGGTGTGGTATTTCTCGGCCAGTTTTTGCGCGCCGCCGGTGCCGAAGATAGGCTCGTGGTGCCCGCAGTTGCTGCAGATATGCATGCTCATGTTTTCCACGATCCCCAGCACCGGCACTTCCACTTTCTCGAACATCACGATGCCTTTTTTGGCGTCGATCAGCGCGATGTCCTGCGGCGTGGTAACCACCACCGCGCCGGTCACCGGAATGTTCTGCGCCAGGGTCAGCTGGATGTCGCCGGTGCCCGGCGGCATATCCAGCACCAGGTAATCAAGATCCGGCCACAGCGTCTCCTGCAGCATCTGCATCAGCGCCTTGCTGGCCATCGGCCCACGCCAGACCATGGCGTTGTCGTCGGTCACCAGGTAGCCGATGGAGTTGGTTGCCAGACCATATTTCATGATCGGCGCCATATGAGTGCCGTCCGGCGAGGTCGGGCGGCTGTCTTCCGCACCCAGCATGGTCGGAATCGACGGACCATAGATATCGGCATCCAGAATGCCCACCTTCGCCCCTTCCGCCGCCAGGGCCAGCGCCAGGTTTACGGCAGTAGAAGATTTACCGACGCCGCCTTTGCCGGAGCTGATGGCGATAATGTTTTTCACGCCGTTGACCCCGGGCTGGTTTTTCACCCGCTTGAGGGTCGCGATGCTGTGGGTCAGCTTCCAGTCGATGGCCTTCGCGCCGGTGATGCGCAGCAGTTCGGCGCTGCACTGCTCTTTCAGCGCTTCGAAAGCGCTGCTCCAGACGAACGGCATTTGCAGTTCAATATGGACGGTATCGTCCAGCCAGGCGACATGGTGCAGCGCCTTAAGGGCGGTGAGATTATGCTTCAGGGTTGGGTGCTGGAAATTGGCCAGCGTCCCGGCGACCATCGCACGTAGGCGCTCAGGGGATTTGGCCTGGGATTGCGAATTCATCCCGACTCCTTTGTTGTTTTGAGATGCTTTCAGTAATCACAGAGTTTATCACAGGTAACGATTATCCATATATGGGCAGCCATTTATGGCGCACCCACAGCCCTTTTGGTAATATCGGAAGCCCTTTTTACAACAGAAGATGTAATGCTCACTATGACTCAAGTCGCGAAGAAAATTCTGGTAACGTGCGCCCTGCCGTACGCCAACGGCTCCATCCACCTCGGCCACATGCTGGAGCACATCCAGGCTGATGTCTGGGTCCGTTACCAGCGAATGCGCGGCCACGAGGTCAACTTCATCTGCGCCGACGACGCCCACGGCACGCCGATTATGCTCAAAGCGCAGCAGCTCGGTATCACTCCGGAGCAGATGATTGGCGAAATGAGTCAGGAGCATCAGACCGATTTCGCCGGCTTCGACATCAGCTATGATAACTATCACTCGACGCACAGCGACGAGAACCGCGAGCTGTCGGAGCTTATCTACACCCGCCTGAAAGAGAACGGTTTTATTAAAAACCGCACCATCTCTCAGCTCTACGATCCGGAAAAAGGCATGTTCCTGCCGGACCGTTTTGTGAAAGGCACCTGTCCGAAGTGCAAATCTCCGGACCAGTATGGCGATAACTGCGAAGTGTGCGGCGCGACCTACAGCCCCACCGAGCTTATCGACCCGAAATCGGTGGTCTCCGGCGCCACGCCGGTGATGCGTGACTCCGAGCACTTTTTCTTCGACCTGCCCTCGTTCAGCGAAATGCTGCAGGCGTGGACCCGCAGCGGCGCCCTGCAGGAGCAGGTCGCGAACAAGATGCAGGAGTGGTTCGAATCCGGCCTGCAGCAGTGGGACATTTCCCGCGATGCGCCGTACTTCGGCTTCGAAATTCCCAACGCGCCGGGCAAATATTTCTACGTCTGGCTGGACGCGCCGATCGGCTACATGGGCTCCTTCAAGAGCCTGTGCGACAAGCGCGGCGACACCACCAGCTTCGACGAATACTGGAAGAAAGACTCCACGGCCGAGCTGTATCACTTTATCGGCAAGGACATTGTCTACTTCCACAGCCTGTTCTGGCCGGCGATGCTGGAAGGCAGCAACTTCCGTAAGCCGACTAATCTGTTCGTGCACGGCTACGTGACGGTCAACGGCGCCAAGATGTCCAAGTCGCGCGGCACCTTTATCAAGGCCAGCACCTGGTTAAATCATTTCGATGCCGACAGCCTGCGCTACTACTACACCGCCAAGCTCTCTTCACGCATCGATGACATCGACCTGAACCTGGAAGATTTCGTGCAGCGCGTGAACGCCGACATCGTCAACAAGGTGGTTAACCTCGCCTCGCGCAACGCCGGCTTTATCAGCAAGCGTTTCGACGGCGTGCTGGCCGCTGAGCTGGCCGACCCGGCGCTGTACAAAACCTTCACCGACGCGGCGGAAAGCATCGGCGAAGCGTGGGACAGCCGCGAGTTCGGTAAGGCCATCCGTGAAATCATGGCCCTCGCCGACGTGGCCAACCGCTATGTCGATGAGCAGGCGCCGTGGGTGGTGGCGAAACAGGAAGGCCGCGACGCCGACCTGCAGGCCATCTGCACTATGGGCCTGAATATGTTCCGCGTGCTGATGACCTGGCTGAAGCCGGTCCTGCCGCAGCTGGCCGCGCGTGCGGAGGCATTCCTCAACAGCGAACTGAGCTGGGATGCCATTCAGCAGCCGCTGCTGGCGCATAAGGTGAATCCGTTCAAGGCGCTGTACAACCGCATCGAGATGAAGCAGGTGGAAGCCCTGGTGGAGGCCTCTAAAGAAGAGGTGAAAGCCACCGCGGCGCCGGTCACCGGTCCGCTGGCGGACGATCCGATTCAGGAGACCATCACCTTTGACGATTTCGCCAAAGTCGATCTGCGCGTGGCGCTGATTGAAAACGCGGAATTCGTCGAGGGCTCCGACAAGCTGCTGCGCCTGACGCTGGATCTCGGCGGCGAAAAACGCAATGTCTTCTCCGGCATCCGCTCCGCTTACCCGGATCCGCAGCCGCTGATTGGCCGCCTGACGGTGATGGTCGCCAACCTGGCGCCGCGCAAAATGCGTTTCGGCATCTCCGAGGGCATGGTGATGGCCGCCGGCCCTGGCGGGAAGGATATCTTCCTGTTAAGCCCTGACGACGGCGCCAAGCCGGGTCAGCAGGTGAAATAACAAAAAAGCCGGAGAGTATCTCCGGCTTTTTTTTTTGCCCGGCGGCGCTATGCTAGCACGCGCCCGGGGGGGCAGTCGTTGTAGGCCGGGTCAGGCGAAGCCGCCACCCGGCAAAAAATCATGCCTTCGGGTTATGCACCCGCTGGGTCAGTCCGCGCAGGAAATTGCGCAGAAACTGGTCGCCGCACTCGCGGTAGTTTTTGTGGTCAGGCGAGCGCATCATGGCGGTGATCTCCGGCACCGACACCCGGTATTTCTGCTCGCTCATAATCGCCTGGATATCGTCCGTTTTCAGCGAGAAGGCGATCCGCAGCTTTTTCAGCACCGTGTTGTTATTCACCCGACGCTCCAGCGCCAGCTCCGGGGCCGAATCATCTTTGCCGCGCTTGTCATAGATAAGGCCGTTAAGGAAACCCGACAGGATAATGTCCGGGCAGCGAACAAAGCCCTCTTCATCCTCTTTCGTCGTCCAGGTGTCGAAGCTGGCGGCGGTGGATTCCATAGCGGAGAGCGCGAGAATGCGCACCATATCGTTATTATTGACTTTCAGGGTGTAGCGCAGGCTACGAAGAATATCATTACTGAGCATGAGGGCCTTTTACTGTCGATGATGCAATGGGGCGCAGTGTACCAGCTTTACAGGCCAATCGCCTCTTTCAGGCTTTTTAAATAGCGTCGGCTCACCGGCACCGTTTGCCCGGCGCGCATCAGCAGCTCCGCCTGACCATTCTCCTCCAGGCGAATCTCCTTCAGGTGCGCCATATTCACCAGATACTGGCGATGGCAGCGCAGCAGCGGCGTGCGGCTCTCGAGGGTGCGCAGGGTCAGTTCGGTAAAGCCCTCTTTTCCCTCGCGGTCGGTCACGTAGATGCCGCTCATCCGGCTGCTGACGAAGGCCACATCCTCCATCTGCAGCAGCCAGATACGACTGTGGCCGGTACAGGGAATGTATTTCAGCGTCTGCTGAGCATCATCCAGCAGCGACACATCCTGCAGATTACGCTCCTGGCGCAGGCGGGCGAGGGTTTTCTCCAGCCGGGCAGCTTCAATCGGCTTCAGCAGATAGTCAAAGGCATGCTCCTCAAAGGCTTTCACCGCGTATTCATCAAAGGCGGTGAGAAACACGATATAGGGGCGGTGCTCCGGGTCGAGCATCCCGACCATCTCCAGACCGCTGATGCGCGGCATCTGGATGTCGAGAAACAGCACGTCGGGACGCAGCTTATGCACCGCGCCAATGGCCTCCACCGCGTTGCCGCACTCGCCGACGATCTCGATATCGCGCTGTGTCTCCAGCAAAATGCGCAGGTTTTCCCGCGCCAGCGGCTCATCATCGACGATCAATACTCTCAGCATGCATTCTCCTCCAGGGGCAGACGTAGGGTGACACGGGTAAAGCGCTCCGGCTCGCAGGTGACGCTGATGCCGCAGTCGGCGCCAAAACGCGCCCGCAGCCGCCTGTCCACCAGATTCATCCCCAGCCCGCTGGCCTGGGGGTTGGCCCGGTACAGCCCGGCGTTATCTTCGATATCCAGCTGCAGCCAGCGATCGTCCTGGCTGGCGCGGATGGTAATTTCGCCGACGCCAAGATGTTGCGATGTACCATGCTTAATGGCGTTCTCCACGATCGGCTGCAGGGTAAAGGCCGGCAGCTGGTGATGCGCCAGCCCTTCCGGCACCGCCATCTGGATCTGCAGGTTAGCCTGAAAGCGAGCCTTCTCAATCTGCAGATAGGCGTTAACATGCTCGATCTCATCGGCAAGAGTGACAATTTCCGTCGGCCGTTTCAGGTTCTTGCGAAAGAAGGTCGACAGATACTGCACCAGCTGGCCGGCCTGATCGCTGTCGCGGCGGATCACCGCCTTCAGCGTGTTAAGCGCGTTAAACAGGAAGTGCGGGTTGACCTGGGCGTGCAGGAGCTTGATTTCGGATTGCGTCAGCAGCGCCTTCTGCCGCTCGTACTGTCCGGCGAGGATCTGCGCCGACAGCAGCTGGGCAATCCCCTCCCCGAGGGTGCGGTTGATCGAACTGAACAGGCGATTTTTCGCCTCATACAGTTTAATGGTTCCTATCACCCGTTGGTTCTCGCCGCGCAGGGGGATCACCAGCGTCGACCCCAGCTTACAGTGCGGATGAATCGAGCAGCGGTAAGGCACCTCGTTGCCGTCGGCGTAGACCACCTCCCCGGTCTCAATCGCCCGTTGCGTATACGAGGAGGAAATAGGCTTGCCCGGCAGATGGTGGTCGTCGCCGATGCCGGTAAACGCCAGCAGCTTGTCGCGATCGGTGATCGCCACCGCGCCGATGTCCAGCTCCTGGATCAGCACCTGGGCCACCTTCATGCTATTCTCTTCGTTGAATCCCTGACGCAGGATCCCCTCGGTGGACGCCGCCACCTTCAGCGCCGTGGCGGAAAAGGCGGAGGTGTACTTCTCAAACATCGCCCGCTTGTCCAGCAGAATGCGCATAAACAGCGCCGCTCCGACGGTATTGGTGACCATCATCGGCGCGGCAATGCTCTGCACCAGATGCAGGGCGTCCTGGAACGGACGGGCAATCAGCAGAATGATCATCATCTGCACCAGCTCGGCCACGAAGGTGATCGCCCCGGCGGTCAGCGGGCTAAAGACTTTGTCCGGCCGGCCGCGTTTGACCAGCACGCTGTGCACCAGACCGCCCAGCAGCCCCTCAACGATGGTGGAAACCATGCAGCTTAAGGCGGTCATTCCCCCCAGCGAGTAGCGGTGCAGGCCGCCGGTGAGCCCTACCAGCCCGCCGACCACCGGCCCGCCGAGCAGGCCGCCCATCACGGCGCCGATGGCGCGGGTGTTGGCGATGGAGTCTTCGATATGCAGACCGAAATAGGTCCCCATAATGCAGAAAATGGAGAAGGTGACGTAGCACAGCAGCTTGTGCGGCAGGCGAACGGTGACTTGCATCAGGGGGATAAACAGTCGGGTTTTGCTCATCAACCACGCGATGACCAAAAATACGCACATCTGCTGAAGCAGCAGCAACACCAGATCAAACTCGTACATACCCGCAAACCACACATTCCTGAAAGCGCGTACCATACCCTGCCTGGCGAAAACTTTCTTTGAAGCCCTGCATAAAAATGAAAAATGACGGCCAGGATCACACTTTTTTGCGGCGCGTTGCGCAGCAAACGCGGCAAAAAGCCCGGCGCGGCGCGCTAAACCGCAATTAATGTTTCATTAACACCTGCGCTTCACCGTATAATCCCCCTGTTAACATCAGGAGCCTATTATGAAGCCAGCGAAAATCGCGGTCGTCACTCTCTTCTTACTTATGGCCATCGGCGGGATCAGCGGCGTAATGCTGGCCGGCTATTCCTTTATTGTGCGTGGCGGTGTCGGCTGATCCAGCGGGTCAGACGCTCAAACGCGCGGTCGACGATAATCGCCGCCAGCGCCACCAGCAGCGCCCCCTGAACAATATAGGCGGTATTAAAGCCGCTCAGGCCGATGATGATCGGCGTCCCGAGCGTACTGGCCCCCACCGTCGAGGCAATGGTCGCGGTACCAATATTGACGATGACCGAGGTGCGGATCCCCGCCAGGATCACCGGGGCCGCCAGCGGAAGCTCCACCTTATACAGACGCTGCCAGCCGGTCATTCCCATCCCTTCAGCCACGCCTGACACCCCAGGCGGTATCGAACCCAGCCCGGCCAGCGTCCCCTGCAGCACCGGCAGTATGCCATACAACGCGAGGGCGATGAGCGCGGGCAGCCAGCCAAAGCCCAGCACCGGCACCGCCATCGCCAGCACCGCCACCGGCGGAAAGGTCTGCCCGATAGCGGCGATGGTCTCCACCAGCGGACGAAACGCGCCGCCGGCGGGCCGGGTGACCGCCACCCCAGCCCCCAGCCCGATTGCCGTTGCCGCGAGGCTGGACGCCACCATCAGCCAGCCGTGATCGAGAGTGAGCGCCCAGAAGCTCTCCTGCTGGTAGACCGGCCGCGGCAGTTCCGGGAACAGCCGACTGAACAGCGGCGCGCTGTAGGGCAGCCCTGCCAGCAGGCCGATAAACAGCGCGATAAGCCACCACAGCGGCTCACTAAGCGCCTTCATGGCTCATCTCCTGACGCAGCAGATCGGCAAAATGCAGCGTACCGCAGGGCCTGCCTTCGGCATCGACCACCGGCAGCGTCTCGCAGCGCCGGGCGACAAACTGCGACAGCGCTTCCCGCAGGGTCATGGTGACGGTCAGCCCCTCGCCCGCCAGCCGTTCGTCGGGACGCAAATAGTCCCCCACCTCGCGCAGCGACAGCAGGCGCACGCCCAGCTCGCTACGACCAAAAAAGGTCTGTACAAAGCTATTTTTCGGCCGCAGGAGCATCTCCAGCGGCGCCCCCTGCTGGACCACCTCGCCCCCGTCCATCAGCACCAGGTGGTCCGCCAGACGCAGCGCTTCGTCAATATCATGGGTCACCAGCACAATCGTCCGTCCCAGCAGACGGTGGATGCGCAGCATCTCCTGCTGCAGCGCCTCGCGGGTCACCGGGTCGAGGGCGCCGAAGGGCTCATCCATCAACAGCACCTCCGGATCTGCCGCCAGCGCCCGCGCCACCCCCACCCGCTGCTGCTGGCCGCCGGAGAGCTGATGCGGGTAACGGTCGCGCAGCGTCGCCTCCAGCCCCAGCAGCGCCATCAGCTCGTCGATCCGGTCGGCGATCCTTGCCCGCGGCCATCTTTGCAGCTGCGGCACGGTGGCGATATTCTGCGCCACCGTCCAGTGGGGAAACAGGCCGATGGACTGGATGGCATAGCCCATCCGCCGCCGCAGGGTCAGGACCGGCTGCTGGCGAATGTCCTCGCCGGCAAAGCGAATGGTGCCCCGGTCCGGCTCCAGCAGACGGTTGATCATCTTCAGCGTCGTCGACTTGCCCGAGCCGGAAGTCCCCACCAGCACCGAGAAAGCGCCTTCGCGCAGCTCCAGGGTCAGGTCCTTCACCGCCGGGTGGCCGGCAAACACTTTGCTGACCCCTTGAAATTCAATCATTGGCCTCTCCTTTTAGCCAGGCGCCCCACAGGGCGAACAGGGCATCCACCACCACCGCCAGGGCAATGGTCGGCACCACGCCCAGCAGCACCAGATCCAGCGCACTGCTCAGCAGCCCCTGAAAAACCAGCGCGCCAAAGCCGCCGGCGCCGATCAGCGCGGCCACTACCGCCATGCCGACGGTTTGCACGCTGACCACCCGCAGGCTGCGCAGCAGTACCGGCATCGCCAGCGGAAGCTGCACCTGACGAAAGCGCTGCCCGGCGCTCATGCCCATTGCCGTCGCGCTTTCCAGGGCATCCTGCGGCACCTGCTGCAGGCCGGTCACCACCCCGCGCACCAGCGGCAGCAGCGCATAGAGAGTGAGAGCGATCAGGGCTGGCGCCACGCCGGTCCCGGAGACGCCCAGCTCGCCCAGCGTCGGGAAATAACGCGCCAGACCGGCAAGCGGCGCAATCAGCAGGCCAAAAAGCGCTACCGACGGAATAGTCTGGATCACATTGAGCGCGGTGAAAGTCGGCGCCTGCCAGCGCGGACGCCGCCACAGCCATACCCCCAGCGGCAGGCCAATCAGCAGGCCCGGCAGCAGGGTGCCGAACAGCAGAAGCAGATGCTGGCGCAGGGCGTCATCAAATACCTCCTGACGGTTGGCATACTCCTTCAGCAAGGAGAGCTGATCGAGCGCCCCGATAGCGAGCAGGATGATGGGCAACAGCCAGACTTGCGCATTGAGCAGCCAGCGCCAGAGCGGCCGGACGGTAAGATGACGGATGGCCTCGCTGGCCAGCAGCAGACAAAGCGCCAGCGACAGCCACAGGCCGCTGCCGGGCGAGGTGCGCGCCAGCGGCGAGCCGTGGCGGGAGAGCTCAAGCGCCGCCTGGCCGCTGCCCCAGATAAGCAGCGGGAAGATCAGTTCGGCCAGCAGCAGGTGGAGAAACGGCACGATCCTGCCCGGCAGCCAGCAGAGCAGCATCCCGGCAAGAGCCGCCGCCAGCTGAACGCCGGCGAGCCAGGGCAGCGCCTGCCACAGCCCGCGCCCTTCCCCGGAGAGTAAGCGATTCGGCGCATAAGTGACAAACGGCAGCGCCAGCGTAACCAGCAGCAGACCTGTCAGCAGCAGGCCGACGCGGTGAGTACAGCGAATGGTCACCGGTGGATTACTTCAGCAGGCCTTTCTGCTGCAGATAATCTGCCGCCACGCGCTTCGCATCCTGGCCCTCCACCGCAATGCGGGCATTCAGCTGCTGCAGCGTTTTTTCATCGAGGCTGGCGAAGACCGGCTGCAGCCAGTCGGCAATCTGCGGGTAGGCCTTGAGCACCGCCTCGCGCACCACCGGCGTCGGGGCATATATCGGCTGCACGCCCTGCGGGTCGCTCAGCGTCTGTAACCCCAGGGCCGCCACCGGGCCATCGGTGCCGTAGGCCATCGCCGCGTTAACGCCGGAGGTCTGTTGCGCCGCCGCTTTGATGGTCACCGCCGTATCGCCCCCGGCCAGCGACAGCAGCTGGTTCTGGTTGAGGTTGAAGCCATACGCTTTTTCAAACGCCGGCAGCGCGTCCGGGCGCTCAATAAATTCCGCCGAAGCCGCCAGCTTAAATTCGCCGCCCTGCTTCAGGTAGCGACTGAGGTCGGCCAGCGAGGTCAGCTTATTTTTCTCCGCCAGGTCCTGGCGCACGGCGATAGTCCAGGTGTTGTTGGCCGGCGCCGGGGTGAGCCATACCAGCTGATGTTTCTCCTGATCGAGGCGCTTCACCTTCTCATAGCCCTGTTGGGCATTCTTCCACGCCGGGTCGTTTTCATCTTTGAAGAAGAAGGCGCCATTGCCGGTATATTCCGGGTAGATATCCAGCTCGCCGGCGACAATCGCCCCGCGCACCACCGGCGTGGTGCCGAGCTGGATTTTATTAATCGTTTTTACGCCGTGGCTTTCCAGCACCTGCTGGATCATATTGCCCAGCAGCGCGCCTTCGGTATCAATTTTCGAGCCGACCTTCACCGGCTCCGCCGCCTGCAGCGGTAAACTTATCAGGGCGGCCAGCGCCAGCGCGCCGGACCATGTCGTTGCCATCTTCATCCCGCATCCCTCAGTTCTTTTGCGCTTCGCTTACAGAAGCTTAAGAGAAAAGCGTAGCCCATTTGCCAGCGATGCGAAAAAGAAAAGGCCGATTAATCGGCCTTTAAAGCGTGACGTTGGACTTAAGAGCGATGCCTTACAGCAGCTCAAACTCGCTCTGCTTCACGCGGGCTGAGTCCACGCCGATAAAGACATTGAATTTGCCCGGCTCAGCAACGTATTTCATCTGCTGATTCCAGAACTTCAGCGCGTCGACGTCGATTGGGAAGCTAACGGTTTGCGTTTCGCCCGGTTTGAGGGTGACCTTTTTAAAGCCGCGCAGCATTTTCACCGGCCGGCTCATGGAGGCGGTGACGTCCTGCAGATACAGCTGAATCACCGTCGCCCCTTCGCGATTGCCGGTGTTGGTCACCTGCACGCTGGCGGTCACGCTGCCATCGCGCGGCATGGTGGCCGACGACATGTTGACATCGGAGACGCTAAAGGTGGTGTAGCTCAGGCCGTAACCAAACGGATACAGCGGGCCATTGGCTTCATCGAAGTAACGCGAGGTGTACTTGTTCGGCTTCTCCGGATTATACGGCCGGCCGGTATTCAGGTGGCTGTAGTAGGTTGGGATCTGGCCCACCGAGCGCGGGAAAGACATCGGCAGCTTGCCCGACGGGTTGTAGTCGCCAAACAGCACGTCGGCGATGGCGTGGCCGCCTTCGGTGCCGGCAAACCAGGTCTCCAGCAGCGCATCGGCTTGCTGATCCTCTTTCACCAGCGCCAGCGGACGCCCGTTCATCAGCACCAGCACCAGCGGTTTGCCGGTGGCTTTAAGAGCGGCAATCAGATTGCGCTGGCTCTGCGGCAGGGTGATATCGGTCCGGCTGGAGGCCTCATGCGCCATGCCCTGCGCCTCGCCCACCACGGCGACCACCACATCGGATTGCTTCGCCGCCGCGACCGCTTCGTCGATCATTTCCTGCGGCGAGCGTGGGTCAACCTGCACCGCGTTCTCATACAAATTGAGGAAATCGACAATGCCTTTGTCATCGGTAACGTTCGCCCCTTTGGCGTAAATCACTTTGCCGTTATCGCCCAGCGCTTCTTTGATGCCGGACAGGACGGTCACCGACTGGTCGGCCACCCCGGCCGCGGACCAGCTGCCCATCATGTCGCGCTTGCTGTCCGCCAGCGCGCCCACCACCGCGATAGTGCCGGATTTTTTCAGCGGCAGCGTATCAAGACGGTTCTTCAGCAGCACCAGGCTCTCGCGAGCCACTTCGCGCGCCTCTTTACGATGCAGACGACTTTCCGCATTGGTGTCCTGCGGGTCAGAATCTTTCGGTCCCAGGTGGCTGTAGGGATCGTTGAACAGTCCCATATCATATTTCACGTTGAGCACGTGTCGGGTGGCATCATCCAGCTCGGCCATGGTCACCTTGCCGGACTTCACCAGCCCCGGCAGGTACTTGCTGTAATACTCGTCGCTCATGCTCATGTTGATGCCGGACTTCAGCGCTACGCGCACCGCGTCTTCCGGGTCGGAGGCCACGCCGTGCTTAATCAACTCTTTGATGGCGCCGTGGTCGGAAACGGTGATGCCTTTAAAGCCCCACTGGTCGCGCAGGACGTCTTTCAGCAGCCAGGAATCAGAGGTCGCCGGGGTGCCGTTCAGCGAGTTCAGGGCTACCATCACCGCGCCGCTGCCGGCATCAAGCCCGGCTTTATACGGCGGCATATAGTCGTTGAACAGGCGCTGCGGGCTCATGTCGACCGTATTGTACTCTTTCCCGCCCTCCACCGCGCCGTAGGCGGCGAAATGCTTGACGCTGGTCATCACCGAATAGCGGTCCGCCGGGCTCTTGCCCTGCATCGACTCCACCATCGCCTGGCCCATCATCGTGGTCAGATAGGTGTCTTCCCCGAACCCTTCGGAAGCGCGTCCCCAGCGCGGGTCGCGGGAGACGTCGACCATCGGCGCCCAGGTCATGTTCAAGCCGTCATCGGCGGCTTCATAAGCTGACACGCGGCCCACGGTCTTCACCGTATCAAGGTTAAACGACGAGGCCAGGCCGAGGCTTATCGGAAACACGGTACGCTGACCGTGCAGCACATCGTAGGCAAAGAACAGCGGGATCTTCAGGCGGCTAAGCTGCATCACCTGATCCTGCATTACACGGATATCCGGGCGGGTAACGGTGTTAAAAATCGCCCCCACCTGACCGTTCTTGATCATTTCACGGATCGCCTCTTTCGGGTTATCCGGGCCAACGCTTATCAGACGCAGCTGGCCGATTTTCTCGTCCACCGTCATTTTTTTCAGCAGGTCGGTGACAAAGGCATCCCGCGCCTGCGGGGTCAGGGGGTGGTTACCAAACAGTTCATCCGCCAGCGCGGGTTGCAGCGCCAGACTCACGGCGACGCTTACAGTGCAGAGCCATTTCATTGTTATCTCGCTTTATCTCAGACGGGGACTCGGTAAAACATAATAAAAACCGCAGTTTGCCATATATATAAACAACGCGCCCGCAGAATGCTAAGGTTCTTCTCTGATTTTTGCGAAACATTCATGCATCAAATTGTCATACAAAGCGCTATGCTTATCCTCGATATTTCGCGCACCACCACAAGGAGTGGAACATGTCATCTGCACCCACTGACACCCATAAAACGTTTCTGGCTGACCTGGCGCGCCTGGTTGGCCCTTCGCATCTGCTGACCGACCCGGCAAAAACCCAGCGCTACCGCAAAGGCTTCCGCTCCGGTCAGGGCGAGGCGCTGGCGGTTGTCTTTCCCGGTACCCTGCTGGAGCTCTGGCGCGTGCTCAACGCCTGCGTAGACGCCGATAAAATTATTCTGATGCAGGCGGCCAACACCGGCCTGACCGAAGGTTCGACCCCCAACGGCAATGATTACGATCGCGAGATCGTGATTATCAGCACCCTGCGCCTGGACAAACTGCATCTGCTGGACAAAGGCGAGCAGGTGCTGGCCTGGCCCGGCACCACCCTCTATTCGCTGGAAAAAGCGCTCAAACCGTTGGGACGCGAACCGCACTCGGTGATCGGTTCGTCATGCATCGGCGCATCGGTCATCGGCGGGATCTGCAACAACTCCGGCGGCTCGCTGGTGCAGCGCGGGCCGGCCTACACTGAGATGTCGCTGTTCGCGCAGATTGACGCCGACGGCAAGCTGAAGCTGGTCAATCATCTGGGCATCGATCTCGGCAGCACGCCGGAGCAGATCCTCAGCCGCCTCGATGACGAACGGATTAGCGATAGCGATGTCCTGCACGACGGCCGCCACGCCCACGATCACGACTATGTCACCCGCGTGCGCGATGTCGATGCCGACACCCCGGCGCGCTATAACGCCGACCCGGACCGCCTGTTCGAATCCTCCGGCTGCGCCGGCAAGCTAGCGGTTTTCGCCGTGCGTCTCGATACTTTCCCGGCGGAAAAGCGCCAGCAGGTGTTTTACATTGGCACCAACCAGCCACAGGTATTGACCGAGATCCGCCGTCATATCCTCGCTGAGTTCCAGCATCTGCCGGTGGCGGGGGAATATATGCACCGCGATATTTACGATATCGCCGAGAAGTATGGCAAAGACACCTTCCTGATGATCGACAAGCTCGGCACCGACAAAATGCCGTTCTTCTTCACCATGAAGGGGCGCACCGACGCGATGCTGGAGAAAGTCTCGCTGTTTAAGCCGCACTTTACCGACCGCTTTATGCAGAAGCTCGGCCACGTCTTCCCGGCGCATTTACCGGAGCGGATGAAAACCTGGCGCGATAAATATGAACATCATCTGCTGCTGAAGATGGCTGGCGACGGCATCGAAGAAGCGCAGCGTTGGTTGACGGAGTACTTCCAGCAGGCCGAGGGGGATTTCTTCGCCTGTACGCCGGAGGAAGGCAGCAAGGCGTTCCTCCATCGCTTTGCCGCCGCCGGCGCGGCGATCCGCTATCAGGCGGTGCATGCCGACGAAGTCGAAGATATTCTGGCGCTGGATATCGCCCTGCGGCGTAACGATACCGAGTGGTTCGAACATCTGCCGCCCGAAATCGACAGCCAGCTGGTGCATAAGCTCTACTATGGCCACTTTATGTGCCATGTGTTCCATCAGGATTACATCGTCAGGAAAGGGGTCGACGCCCACGCGCTGAAGGAAAAAATGCTGGAGTTACTGAAAGCGCGCGGCGCCCAGTACCCGGCGGAGCATAACGTGGGTCATCTGTATGAGGCCCCGGAGAGCCTGCAGCAGTTCTATCGCCAGAACGATCCGACCAACAGCATGAACCCGGGGATTGGTAAAACCAGCAAGCAGAAATACTGGGGTGAAGCGGCCCCGACGCCAGCCTCTCCGGCGGATCCGCAATAATCGACGGCAGGACTATTCAGCCTGGCGCTTCTGTATTACGCTGCACGCCGGAGAATGTTTCTCCGGCAGATTCAGGAGCGCCGCCATGCCCGCAGAGGCCCCGTTACTCGACAGTGATTTAGAAATTCGCGAAGCGCTGCCCGACGATGCGCACGCCATCGCCGCGCTGTATGTCTGGCACGTGCTTAATGGCCGCGCCTCCTTCGAAGAGATCCCCCCCACCGTTGACGAAATGCGTAAACGGATCCAGACCGTGCGCGACAACGGGCTGCCGTGGCTGGTAGCACTGTGGCGCGGGGCTATCGTCGGCTACTGCTATGCCACCTTCTATCGCCCGCGTCCGGCCTATCGCTACACCCTCGAGGAATCGATATACGTGGAATCCGGAATGGGCGGACGCGGCATCGGCAGCGCGCTGCTGTCCAGGCTAATCGCTGAGTGCGAGAAAGGCCCGTGGCGGCAGATGCTGGCGATCATCGGCGATGGCCATAACAATGCCGGCTCGCTGGCGATCCATAAAAAGTTCGGCTTTACCGTGGCGGGTCAGCTGCGCAGCGTCGGCTACAAGATGGGCGACTGGCGGGATACGTTGATTATGCAGCGCGCGCTGGGTGACGGCGACTGGACGCTGCCGGAGTGATATCCGGCGTCAAATCCCCGGCTCGCGGCGTAAACGCCTTAGCCGGGCTACCGTTCAGCGCGGTTCCAGAGAGGCGTCAGCCGCCATCCTGCACAAGCACCGGCACTCGGCCTGATTGCCCGGCGGCGCTGCACTTGCCGGGCCTACGAAAGGGGCGAACCCGGCGCCAAATCACGTAGCCCGGATAAAGCGCGAGCCACCATCCGCCACAAACACCGGCTCTCGGCCTGATTGCCCGGCGGCGCTGCGCTTGCCGGGCCTGCGAAGGGGATGAACCCGGCGCCAAATCACATAGCCCGGATAAGGCGCGAGCCACCATCCGCCACAAACACCGGCACTCGGCCTGATTGCCCGGCGGCGCTGCGCTTGCCGGGCCTGCGAAGGGGATGAACCCGCCGCCAAATCACGTAGCCCGGATAAGGCGCAATGCGCCGCCATCCGGGAGACATGCAGATTAATCGTTCTGCGCGGTCTGCGCGCCGCCTTTCAGCATCGCCTCCGCCATCTGCGCTTCGCGCTGCTTTTTATAGCTCAGCGCCGAGGCGGGTACCGGCATCACCTTCCCGGTTTCAATCCAGGTCCGCAAGCGGCTGGCGTCAGCGAAGTGGGTATATTTGCCGAAGGCATCCATCACCACCAGCGCCACCGGACGTTGGTTAATCACCGTGCGCATAATCAGGCAGTGGCCGGCAGCGTTGGTGAAGCCGGTTTTGGTCAGCTGAATGTTCCAGTTATCGCGATACACCAGATGGTTGGTGTTGCGGAACGGCAGGCTGTAGGCCGGATGGGCGAAGGTGGCGGTCTCTTCTTTGGTGGTGCTCAGCTGGCCGATCAGCGGATACTGCTCGCTGGCGATCAGCAGTTTGGTCAGATCGCGGGCGGTGGAGACGTTATGCACCGACAGGCCGGTGGGCTCCACGTAGCGGGTATGGGTCATGCCCAGCGCCTGGGCTTTGGCGTTCATCGCGCGAATAAAAGCGTCGTAGCCGCCCGGATAGTGATGCGCCAGGCTGGCGGCCGCGCGGTTCTCGGAAGACATCAGCGCCAGCAGCAGCATATCGCGGCGACTAATCTGGCTGTTGAGGCGCACGCGGGAGTAGATCCCCTTCATTTCCGGCGTATGGCTGATATCCACCGTCAGCATCTCATCCAGCGGCAGATGGGCATCGAGCACCACCATGGCCGTCATCACTTTGGTGATCGACGCCATCGGGCGCACCAGATCCGGCTGGCTGGCATAAATGATTTTTTTCGTGGCCAGATCGACGATCATGGCGCTGCCGGAGGCAATTTCCGGCTGCGAGGCGGTCACCGCCGTCGGGGTTTTTGCTAACGCCTGGGGCGCAAAAGGCACAGCCAGCAGCAAGGTCAGGCTGAGCAAAGAGACTCGAAATTTCGGCATCATGGGCATTCTGAAAAGTATTTTTGCACGTTATGGAACGTACGCCGCGAGGTTAAGTGGGCAACTTCGCTGGCAAACGCCATCATACCGCGCCGTAAGGCCCTGTGCCTAATAAGAATCGTGAAGAAATGCTGCATTGCCGACATAAAATACATATTTGCCGGCAATGCATATTTACCCGTGCCGTCCTATCAGAAGAGTCGGTAGCCATACCCCCACAGCACCACGGTGATGGCCAGCAGCACTTCCAGCACCAGTACCCCAATAGCTAGCGTCGAGCTGGCAAAGCTTAACCCCTCTTCCCGATTAATGCTCAGGAAGGTCGGAATGCCGAGATACAGCAGATACCCGGTATAGAACAGCGCAATAGTACCGACCAGCGCGCACAGCCAGACCAGCGGATAGAGCGCCACAATCCCGCTCAGAAACAGCGGGGTGGCGACGTAGCCGGCAAACACCATGCAGCGTTTCAGGGAAGGCTGCTGCGGATACTGCCTCGCCATCCACCAGATGACCCGCCCCATGATCGCCACCCCGGCGAGCATCACGGCGTAAAACAGCACCGCCAGCGCCAGTCCGGTCAGCATCGACAGTTTAATCACGGTGCCATCGCCGAAGTTCCAGCCCAGCTGCGTGGTGCCGATAAAGGCGCAGACTACCGGAACCGCCGCCATCAGCAGCACATGATGCGTATAGTGATGAGAAATGGTTTCATTCTCGCTCTTAATCACGCTCATTTCCCGGTTGGGATGAGCGAAGAGCCCCCAGACATGGTTCATAGCGTCCCCCTTGTCACGGCTTCGTACTGCACTGATCCAAGTATAATTCACCCTGTAGATTATTTTATGTACAGCACAGAAAATTCTGCGTCGCCGTGTTTTGGTCAGCAGGGTGTATGATTAAGAGGTGATGAGGTAAGGAGAAAAGCTTTTTATGGATATCAATCACCTGATTTCCCAGTATGGCTACGCGGCGCTGATCGTCGGCAGCATGGCGGAAGGTGAGACCATTACCCTGCTGGGCGGCGTCGCGGCGCATCAGGGGCTACTGAAATTTCCCCTGGTGGTGATCGCCGTCGCCCTCGGCGGGATGATTGGCGATCAGCTCCTCTATCTGGTCGGTCGCCGCTTCGGGGGACGCATCCTGCGCCGTTTCGCCAGTCAGAAAGCGCGGATCCGTAAAGCGCAGCGTATGATCCAGCACCGGCCGTGGCTGTTTGTCATCGGCACCCGCTTTATGTATGGCTTCCGGGTAATCGGCCCCCTGCTGATCGGCGCCAGCCGCCTGCCGCCGCGCATTTTCCTGCCGCTGAATATTGTCGGAGCGCTGGTGTGGGCCCTGCTGTTTACCACCATTGGCTATCTCGGCGGCGAGGTGGTTGGCCCGTGGCTGCACCATCTGGACGCCCATCTGAAGCACTGGATCTGGCTGATCCTCGCGGTGGTGGTGGTGGTGGCCGCCCACTGGTGGCTCAGGCGGCGCGAGAGTAAGAAGAAAGACTAAGCGGCGCGCCCGCGGGCGCACCGTGGTTGGCGGTTACTTCACCGTCTGGTGGTAGCCGCCGCCGAGGGCCGAGGTCAGTTGAATGCTGGCGTCAATCCACTGGCCGTGCAGGCGCAATGCGGTGATCCGTTCCTGCAGCGCCGGGAGCTTCGCCATACTGACTCTGGAGCCAGGTAAGATCCCCGCCGCCATTCGGGCCTGCGCCAGATCTACTACCCGCTGAGCGTCTTTTTCAACCTGCTGCTGCTGCTGGCTTTTGGCCATTAATGTTTCGACCTGGCTGGCGGTTTTCGCCACCTGGTTAACGGCATCCACCACCGCTTTGTTGTACTGGGCGATCGACAGGCTATTCTGCGCGCTGGCGATATCCAGGTTGGCGTTAAGGCGGCCGCTGTCAAAGATCGGCAGCGTCAACCCGGCAGTAACGCCCATCTGCTGCGCCGAATGGCGGAAAAGATCGCTTAAGTGCAGGGCATCCTGCTGCAGGAACGCCATCAGATTGATGTCCGGATAAAACGCCGCTTTCGCCGCGTCCACTTCGCTCAGGGACGCCTCAATATACCAGTGGGCGACCTGCAGATCCGGGCGGCGCGCCAGCAGCTCATAGCCGAGGGTATCTGGCAGCTGCGCGCTGACCGTTGGCAGGCTGGCGGGTTTGAGGTTTAGCGACTGGCTCTGGCTGTTGGTCAGGGCCATCAGCCGTGCTTCAATCTCTTTCATCGTGCCCGTCACGTCCGCCAGCTGCTGGTCGGTTTTGCTGACGTTAATATCGTTCTCCGCCCCTTCGGCGGAGTTAGTGATCCCGCGCTGATACAGGGCCTTGTCGACCGTCACAATATTATTTTGCTCGTTTTTCACCTGCTGCAGCACCGCTTTGATCGCCGCTTCCGTCTGCCACTGCCAGTACAGACGCGCCACGCTGCCGGAGAGCAGCTCACGGGTCTGGGCCTGTTCAGCAACCTGGGCTTTCAGCTCGCCGATACGCGCTTTCACCAGCGCACGGTTTTTGCCCCACAGATCGAGATCCCAACCAGCGGTCAGGCCAAAGGTACCGTTGGTGTACCACGGGCCGGTATTGCCGTCGGTGTCGGTAGCAAACGGTCCCATCAGGCCTTCGGCCGACATGCGCTGGCGTTCAATATCGGCGGAGAAATCCATCTCCGGGCCAAGATTCGCCTGCGACATTCGCGCCTGCGCTTCGGCAAGCCTGATGCGCTGTTCGGCAATCTGCATATCCGGCGCGTTGGCCAACGCTCGCTGAATCAGATTATTAAGCTGTGGGTCATGGTAATCTTTCCACCAGTCAGTCTGCGGCCAGCCATTTTTCACGGCGGCAGGGAGATCCATGGAAACATGGGAGGCTGGAATTTGCTGCTGCGGCGGATTAGCAACCTCATGAGATGGCGCGCAGCCAGCCAGCGCGATGGCCAGGGGCAATGCCGCCAGCACGCTTTTATTTAATATCAATTTCATTGGACAGGTCAGATAACTTAATCAGGTTGGTTATCATAAGTTAATTGAATTAAACGCGTTTAGTAAAGCGTGTGACTAAATTATTAGTTTGCTAAAAATAAACAATCTTATCAATTCAGGGAGTGAATATGAGCCGGCATCTTTTAACGAGCCGCACCTCTTTTCCACCCTGCCCGCTCTGGATGAAGAGAAAGAACGTCCGATGACCTTTTTACTGCGCGCGCGTAAACCGGGCTAACCCCCCGCCCGGCGATGGCCGGGCGGGCATTCTTTAGGCTTTCAGGCTGGCGCCGCGGCTGGCAATCACCTCTTTATACCAGCTAAAGCTCTTCTTCTTACTACGCGCCAGGGTGCCGGTACCGTCATCATGGCGGTCGACATAGATAAAGCCGTAGCGCTTCGACAGCTCCGCCTTTGAGGCGCTCACCAGGTCAATCGGTCCCCAGCTGGTAAAGCCCATCAGCTCAACGCCATCGTCAATGGCTTCCCGCGCCTGCACCAGGTGGTCGTTCAGGTAACTGATGCGGTAGTCATCGTTAATGCTGCCGTCGGCTTCCACCTTATCTTTGGCGCCCAGACCGTTTTCCACGATAAACAGCGGCTTCTGGTAGCGATCCCACAGCACGTTCAGCAGTGTGCGCAGGCCCAGCGGATCTATCTGCCAGCCCCACTCCGAGCTCGCCAGGTGCGGGTTCGGCACCATGCTGAGAATATTGCCGCGCGCCTGCTGGTTCAGCGCCTCGTCGGCGGTGACGCAGCCGGTCATGTAGTAGCTGAAGGAGATAAAGTCGACGGTGGTTTTTAGCGCTTCACGATCGGCGTCGGTGATGGTGAGCGTGATGCCGTTGTCACGGAAATAGCGCTGCATATAGCCCGGGTACGCGCCGCGCGCCTGTACGTCGCCGAAGAACTGCCAGCTGCGGTTCTCCTGCAGCGTCTCGAACACATCCTCCGGTTTGCAGCTCAGGGGATACATCAGCCCGCCGAGCAGCATATTGCCGATTTTGCCCTCAGGCACCAGCTCATGACAGGCTTTGACCGCCAGCGCGCTGGCCACCAGCTGGTGGTGAATCGCCTGATACACCTCGCCTTTGCTGCTGCCGGCCGGCAGGCCGACCCCGGTCATCGGGGCATGTAGCGACATATTGATTTCGTTAAAGGTCAGCCACAGTTTGACCTTATTTTTATAGCGGCTGAACACCGTCCGGGCGTAGCGCTCAAAGAAGCCAATCACCTCCCGGCTGCCCCAGCCGCCGTAGTTTTTTACCAGCGCCCATGGCATTTCATAATGCGACAGCGTCACCAGCGGGGTGATGTTGTGCTTCGCCATCTCGTCGAACAGCTTGTCGTAGAACGCGAGGCCGGCTTCGTTCGGCTCGGCGTCGTCGCCGTTGGGGTAGATGCGGGTCCAGGCGATGGAGACTCGCAGGCAGTTAAAGCCCATCTCGGCAAACAGGGCGATATCTTCCGGATAGCGATGGTAAAAATCGATCGCCACATCTTTTATGCCGCTGTCGCCGGGTACACGCTCGACCACTTCGCCGAACACGCCATGCGGCTGCACATCGGAGGTGGATAAGCCTTTGCCATCTTCCAGATAAGCACCTTCCACCTGATTGGCCGCGGTCGCGCCGCCCCACAAAAAATCCGCCGGGAATGTTTTCATCTCTTTCTCCTGTGATTAATGGCTGACTGACAACAGCGGCTGACCGGCTTCGACGGCGCTGGACGCCACCGTGTCAATCTCCCGGTAGTCGTCGCTGTTGCTGATAATGATCGGGGTCGCCAGGTCGTAGCCGGCGTCCAGAATCGCCTGGCGATCAAACTCAATCAGCAGATCGCCGGCCTGTACCCTGTCGCCCTCTTTCACATGCGCGGTAAAGGGCACGCCGTCGAGTTTGACCGTGTCGATGCCGACGTGGATCAGCAGCTCAATGCCGCTGTCGCTTTGCAGGCCGATGGCGTGTTTAGTCTGAAACAGGGAGGCCACTTCGCCCGGGAACGGGGCAATCACTTGGCCCACCGCCGGGATAATGGCGACCCCTTTACCCAGCAGGCCGCTGGCGAAGGTGCTATCCGGCACCTGCTCGAGGGCGATAACGCTGCCGCTCATCGGCGCCAGAATATCGTTTGCCGAGGCCGGGGCTACCGTCACGGCGCCCGGTGCGGCGCTACCGCGCGGCAGGCCGGCGAAGAAGGTCAGCACGCAGGCGAGCACGAAAGCCACGCCGGTGCCGATAAGCCCGCCCCAGACGCTGGCGTCAATCCCGCCGGGCGGGATCATTTGCGCCGGGAAAAAGATGTTTGGCAGGCCAAACGAGTAGGCATAACTGTTGCTAAAGGCAGTGATCGCCCCGCCAATCGCCCCGGCGACACAGCCGAAGATAAACGGACGGCGCAGCGGCAGAGTCAGGCCATAGATAGCCGGCTCGGTGATGCCGAACAGCCCGGCGGAGAAGGCGGAACCGGCCAGCACCCGCTGGCGCGCATCGCGGGTGGCGAGGAAAATACCGAGCACGGCGCCCACCTGGGCAATCACCGCCGGGAGGATAATAGGCAGCATGGAGTCGTGACCAAGCACCGTCATGTTATTGATCATCAACGGCACCAGCCCCCAGTGCAGGCCGAAAATAACGCACACCTGCCACATGGCGCCCAGTACCGCGCCCGCCAGCCATGGGGCAAACGCATAAATGAACTGGTAGCCGTTGGCCAGCAGATGGCTCAGCCAGGTGGCGACCGGGCCAATCACCAGGAAGGTGAGCGGGACCACCACCGCCAGGCAGATCGCCGGGCTGAAGAAGTTTTTCATCGATGACGGCAACAGCGCATTGCTCTTGCGCTCCAGCCAGCAGCAGACCCATGAGGCGAGAATAATCGGGATCACTGACGAGCTGTAGTTGATAAAGGTCACCGGAATGCCGAGAAAGTGCTCCACCGCCGCGCCCGGCGCCTGGCTGGCCTCAAAGGCCTGAATCATCAGCGGGTGGGTTAACGCCCCGCCAATCACCATCGAGATAAACGGGTTGCCGCCAAACTTCTTCCCGGCGGTATAGCCAAGAAACAGCGGGAAGAAAAAGAACAGCGCGTCGCTGGCGGCAAACCAGATTTTATAAGTCCCCTGCTCCGGCGTAAGCCAGCCGCAGGTCACCGCCAGCGCCAGCAGGCCTTTCAGCAGACCGGTTGCCGCCATCACGCCGATAAACGGTGTAAAGATGCCGGAGATGATGTCGATAAGCTGGCTTAACACCGATCCTTTGGCCGCTTTTTCCTCGGCAACCGGTTCGTTGTCATCGCTTAACCCCGCCTCCTGGCGCACCGCCAGCCAGACGTCGTGAACGTGGTTGCCAATCACCACCTGAAACTGGCCGCCGCTCTCCACCACCATAATCACGCCCGGATTGGCCTTCAGCCCTTCGGCATCGGCTTTGCCGTTATCCTTCAGTTTAAAACGCAGACGTGTCGCACAGTGAACCAGACTCACAATGTTCTCTTTGCCGCCGACGCGGTTGAGAATATCCTGCGCGAGTGCTTTATATTCCATGCTCTTTTCCTTACTGCCGCTGCCCGCAGACAACCGGCGACTGAGTAGTAAAAAATAAAAAAACCCGAGAACCACGCCGGTGGGCGTCGCGCTCAGGTTTTGCCTGCATCATGCAGTAACAATCCAGTTTTGTTGGGGAGAATTAACGCCCCTCTTTTCTTACCCGTTCGATATGAATGGCAAGAAACATAATTTCTTCGGTGGTCAGCGACCGCTGATACTGCTTTTGCAGATGCGTCGCCACCGTTTCCGCACACTTCCACGCTTTGGCGTAGTTATCTTTCACCGCGCTGTGCAGCGAGACGTCGTCATCTTCCACCACCGTGCGCGTCAGCATCCGCTGGGCGAAAAACTTCAGGTGGGTGACGAAACGCTGATAGCTCAGCGACTCTTCATCGTAGTTAAGCTGCAGCTGATACTTCACCAGCTGCAGGATCTCCTGCATCACCCGGGTCACGTGCATGACCTCCGGCATTTCGCTGTTGAGCTGCGCCGTCACCAGATGCAGGGCGATAAATCCGGCTTCATCCTCCGCCAGCTCCACGCCGAGCCTTTTGGCAATGATGGCCCTTGCCTCCTGGCCCAGCGCGAACTCCTTCGGATACAGCCGCTTAATCTCCCACAGCAGCACGTTACGCAGTGCGATGCCCTTTTTCTGCCGCTCGATAGCAAAATGACAGTGATCCGTTAACGTGATGTACAAACTTTCCTGTAACTTGCCCAGCCGTCCGCGTGCCAGGTCGATAATGCGATCGCAGGTGGTCATCACTTCTAACGGTATCTGACTGAGAAGCTCGCCTAAGCGGCCGACCAGCTCATCGCTTTGTAAGGCGAAAACTTTTTCAATTTTACTGTCGTCCAGCACGTCGCCCGGGCGTTTCTGAAAGGCCAGCCCTCGCCCCATCACCACCTGTTCGCGCCGGTGCTCGTCGAGAACCACCACCACATTGTTATTGAGTACTTTGGCGATTTGCATATAGACCCCAGAAACAAAAAAACCTGACCCCCGACGAAACGCCAGGTGATCAGGTTTTGCCTGCCGCAGCAGTTGCAATCCAACACCCGCACTGTAACAACTTCTGCTGCGCGCTCAACCTGACAAGTAAAAAAACGTGATTAAGATCGCGACTATCAGAAGGTCACGACGGTTTTCCACTCCACTACCCACGCGTCCTGGGTCTGCGCGACGCCGCCCGGACGGTGCCAGTACTGCAGGCCCGGCTGCAGCTCCAGCCAGGAGACCGGGCGGAAGCGATAATAGAGCTCACCGTTCAGCGAATGACCGGCCACCGGCTGGTAAGCCGGATCGTTATAGTCGGTGGCGCCGCTTATCTGATTCATATAGCGCTGATTACGTGCGTAGTGGCTGCTCATGTCGATCCACGTCAGGCCGAAGCCAATCCAGTCCTCCGGGCGGGCGTCAAACAGACCGCGGTAGCGCATGGAGGCGGCGACGGCGGAGTGGATATAGTTGCTGCGCTGGTCGCTGAGGCTGCCGCTCAGTGAGACGCTCATCCCCCGCAGCGGGTCGTCGGCGTGGCGGGTGATCTGCTGGTTCAGGCCGGCGTACATAAACCAGGTGCTATCGTGCTCGGCGTAACCTTGCGAATCGGTCGCCCCGGCGCCGCCGGATTTACCGCTGTAGAGGTCGCTCTGCGGCGCGTTAGTCCAGACCACGCCAAGGTTATAGGCTCCCGGCAGGCCATTAATCAGCGGACGGGTTTCGATCTCCATCGGCAGTAAGATGCCTTTGCTACCCTTCGTCGACCAGCTCCACGCGTGGCTGCGCGCGGTAGCCTGCGGGTTTTGCTCCATCACTCCGCCTTTCAGGGTGACCGTCGGCGTCAGCTTGTACTCCAGGGTGGTGCCCCAGGTATGAATGTTCCAGTTATTCCAGGTCAGCGAGTTGGCCGATTTCCCACCGCACTGGGTCAGCAGCTGAAAATCGCAGGGAATGATCTGGTCGAAGGTTTGCACCTTGTTCATCATGCCGATGCGCCAGGTCAGGCGGCGGTCGTCAAAGCTGCGGGCAAAGGTGAGCCAGCCAAGGCGGGTAATCGACCCGCCGCCCCAGCTCTCCTGCGATAGATCGTTGAAACTCACCCGCGGATCCTGCAGCCGTTTCGTGGTGAGGTTATCATCATGGTTGCGGTTGACGATATTGCCCTCAAGCCGCGCGTCCGGTATGCCGGTCCAGCGCTCCAGATCCTGGGTAAAGGTCAATGACACCTGGTCAATATAGGCCAGATGTTTATCATGGTTATAGCCGCCGCCGGCGTTGTAGGCCATCTCGTTAAGATAGCCGAGATTATAATGAAAGCCGTTTTCTTCAAGGATCGGACGAATGCCTAGCATATCGCCCAGCAGCCCTTGCTGCCCGGCTTCAAACCCCAGCGCGCTGCCGTTCCACGCCGGGATGTCCGCGGCGCTCACGGCAGGCGCCATGGCCGCCAGCATAGCGCCGATCAAAAGCTGATTTATTTTTTTGTTATGCATTGTGATATCCACCGTGACTGAATAAAAACAAAGGGGATCCCCAGGCTATTTATTTACCCGTTTTCTTTTTTTAAAAAATGAATGGCAAAAAGCGTCCGTCGGTAATAAAACCGCGACAATGCCAGAGAAATCGTTATTCACATCTCATTGTTTTACATCATCATTTTATCCACCCTGAATTTTTACCAAAAAAAAACCTAAGCACTTTGCGCCACGAATGACGAAAGTGCTTAGGTTTTGCCTGAGTTCAGTAGCAATCCTGAATTGATTGACCGCACATTATCACTTTATTCAACCCATGCCTATCATCAATAGGCATGCAAGTAATAATATGTGAAGCGAATAACAGTATGGCGGTTAATAGCGGCCGATCGCCGCCGCTATTTCAGCAGACGTTTGCAGGGCGCGAATTTCATTAAACAGGGTCAGCGCCTCGGTATATTCCTTGCGTAAATAGCCTAACCACTGCTTAATTCTCGCCACATGATACAGACCGGTATCACCCTGCTTTTCCAGGCGGGTATATTTGTGCAACAGCTGGACCACCTGCGGCCACGGCATGCGCGGTTCATTGTATTTGATCACCCGGCTGAGGTTCGGCACATTGAGCGCCCCGCGGCCAATCATCACCGAATCGCAGCCGGTGACAGCCATACAATCCTGGGCGCTTTGCCAGTCCCAGATTTCACCGTTGGCGACCACCGGGATAGTCAGGCGCTGGCGGATCTCGCCGATCGCCTGCCAGTTGATGCGTTCGGCTTTGTAGCCATCTTCTTTGGTACGGCCGTGAACCACCAGTTCGCTGGCCCCCGCCTGCTGCACCGCGTCGGCGATTTCAAAGCGCCGTTCACCGCTGTCCCAGCCAAGACGAACTTTCACCGTCACCGGCAGATGCTCGGGAACCGCCTCTCGCATGGCTTTCGCGCCGCGATAGATCAACTCTGGATCTTTCAGCAGCGTTGCCCCGCCGCCGCTGCCGTTTACCAGCTTCGACGGACAGCCGCAGTTTAAATCCACCCCCCATGAACCCAGCGCCACCGCGCGGGCGGCATTTTCCGCCAGCCACTCGGGATATTGTCCCAGCAGCTGGACGCGCACGCGGGTGCCGGACGGCGTGCGGCTCTGGTGATGCAGTTCCGGGCATAGCCTGTAGAACGATTTTACCGGCAGCAGTTGATCCACCACGCGCAGAAATTCGGTGATGCAGAGATCGTAATCGTTAACCTCGGTCAGCAGCTCACGCACCAGCGAATCGAGCACGCCTTCCATCGGCGCCAGTAGAACACGCATATCGTTACCCGGAAAAAAAAGAGGCGCTATGGTAGCGCCTCCGGGCGCTGGTTGAAAGCGCTCAATGCGTCGGACCAGACGCACGCCGTACCCCGCACGCTCGATGCGGCAAAGCGGCGAGATAATCTCTATGCTTTACAGAGGTCTGTGGCGTCCCATTCGCCTTTATTTGCCGCGCCTCATCCAGCAAGGTAGCGTGGGGAGCGATCCCGCCTGAGCCGCAAGGTGTCGGGCCCTGACGGGTGAGACTATGGTTCCCGTAAGCTATCAGCGCTATGCATAGAATTCATGATGTGATCGGTAGCACATTTTAGGGATTAATTGTATGATGAATGCACTTCATCAAGGGTTATTACCATGAGTAAATCGCTGACTATTATCTGGCAGTACCTGCGGGCTTTCGTCCTGATTTACGCCTGCCTGTACGCCGGAATTTTTATCGCCGGGCTGCTGCCTATCACTATCCCCGGCAGCATCATCGGCATGCTGATCCTCTTCGTGCTGCTGGCGCTGCAAATTATGCCGCCGCAATGGGTCAACCCCGGCTGCAATATCCTGATCCGCTATATGGCGCTGCTGTTCGTGCCGATCGGCGTTGGGGTGATGCAGTACTGGGATCTGCTGCGCGCCCAGCTGGGGCCTGTCGTTATCTCCTGCGCCATCAGTACGCTGGTGGTGTTTGTAGTGGTGAGCTGGAGCTCCCATTTGGTGCATGGCGAACGTAAAGTGATTGGCCAAAAAGGAAAAGAAGAATGATGCATGAAATCTGGTGGTCGCTACCGCTAACCCTGATCGTCTTTTTTCTCGCCCGCAAACTGGCGGCCCGCTTTAAGTTCCCGCTGCTCAACCCGCTGCTGGTGGCGATGGTGGTGATTATTCCATTTCTTCTGCTGACCGGGATCTCCTATGAGCGTTATTTTGCCGGCAGCAAAGTCCTGAACGATCTGCTGCAGCCGGCGGTAGTGGCCCTTGCGTTCCCGCTGTATGAACAGCTGCACCAGATCCGCGCCCGCTGGAAATCTATCATTACCATCTGCTTTATCGGCAGCTGCGTGGCGATGATCACCGGCACCACCGTCGCTCTGCTGATGGGCGCCACGCCGCAAATCGCCGCCTCTATTCTGCCTAAGTCAGTCACTACGCCGATTGCTATGGCGGTTAGCGGCAGCATCGGCGGCATTCCGGCCATCAGCGCCGTGTGCGTAATTTTTGTCGGCATCCTCGGCGCGGTATTTGGGCATACGTTGCTTAACCTGATGCGCATTCGCACCAAAGCGTCGCGCGGCCTGTCAATGGGCACCGCCTCGCACGCCCTCGGCACCGCCCGCTGCGCCGAGCTGGACTATCAGGAAGGCGCGTTTAGCTCACTGGCGCTGGTGCTGTGCGGGATCATCACCTCGTTGATGGCGCCGTTCTTATTTCCGCTGATCCTCGCAGTGGTAGGTTAATAGTGATTTAAATTACATTTTTTAATGCAACAAATCAGAGTTGCATAAAGAATGAGATATTCATCACATATGGAACCGCTGGCCGCCCGTACACTGGCTTCCCATTACACTGTTATGAGGCAACGCTATGCACTCACGTTTTCAAGCTGCTTTGACGACTCTGGCAGCAGATCTGCAGGCGGCCATCGCCCCGATGCTCGCCGACCCGCATTTCCCGGCGCTGCTCGAAGCCGATCAGGTGGCGACGCTGCAGCATGCGACAGGTCTGGACGAAGACGCGCTGGCTTTTGCGCTACTGCCGCTTGCCGCTGCCTGCGCGCGCCCCGACCTTTCTCATTTTAACGTCGGGGCTATCGCCCGCGGCGTCAGCGGCCGCTGGTACTTTGGCGGCAACATGGAGTTTCTCGGCGCTACCATGCAGCAGACCGTTCACGCGGAACAGAGCGCCATCAGCCACGCCTGGCTGCGCGGCGAGACCTCCCTGCGCGCTATCACGGTGAACTACACGCCGTGCGGTCATTGCCGTCAGTTTATGAACGAACTGAACAGCGGGCTGGCGCTGCGCATTCATCTGCCGGGTCGCGAAGCGCATGCCCTGGAGCACTATCTGCCGGACGCCTTTGGCCCGAAAGACCTCGAGATCAAAACCCTGCTGATGGATGAACAGGACCATGGCTTCCCGGTCAGCGGCGATGCCCTAACCCAGGCAGCTATTCAGGCCGCCAACCGCTGCCATGCGCCCTACAGCCACTCGCCTTCCGGCGTGGCGCTGGAGCTGAAAGACGGTACCATTTTCAGCGGTAGCTATGCGGAAAACGCAGCGTTCAACCCGACGCTGCCGCCGCTGCAGGGGGCGCTGAATCTCCTGAGCCTCAACGGCTATGATTATCCCGCTATCCAGCGGGCAATCCTGGCGGAGAAAGCCGACGCGGCGCTGATCCAGTGGGATGCCACCGTCGCCACCCTGAAGGCGCTGGGCTGCCACAATATTGAGCGCGTCCTGTTAGGTTGATCAGCCTGAGCAGATTGCCGGACGGCGTCTTCGGCTTATCCGGCCGACTTTTTATACCGTTAGGTGTCGGGTGGCGCTACGCTTACCCGACCTACGGTTCGCGCCATGGCGACCTGAAGATCCCTATGCCGGGTGTCGGCTCACGCCTTACCCGGCCTGCATTCGGCGATCTGTCTATATTGCTGAAAATCCCCGCAATCAAACGCGGGTTTCTTGCGCTTACCCGGCGGGTAAAGTAGCCTGAAGACTCCGTTGTCTATTATTGAGCCAAGTTCATGTTAAAGCGTGCGTTCTACAGCCTGTTAGTCCTGCTCGGCCTGCTGCTGTTGACCGTGCTGGGCCTTGACCGCTGGATGAGCTGGAAAACCGCGCCCTATATCTATGATGAACTGCAGGACCTGCCCTACCGTCAGGTCGGTGTGGTGCTGGGCACCGCCAAATATTACCGCACCGGCGTCATCAATCAGTATTACCGTTACCGCATCCAGGGTGCGCTGAACGCCTACAACAGCGGCAAGGTCAACTATCTCCTGCTGAGCGGCGATAATGCTCTGCAAAGCTACAATGAACCGATGACCATGCGTCGGGACCTGATTAAAGGCGGCGTCGATCCCGCGGATATCGTACTGGACTATGCCGGTTTCCGTACCCTCGACTCGATCGTCCGTACCCGGAAAGTGTTCGACACCAACGACTTCATTATCATCACCCAGCGCTTCCACTGCGAACGGGCGCTGTTTATCGCCCTGCATATGGGGATCCAGGCCCAGTGCTACGCGGTGCCGTCACCGAAGGATATGTGGAGCGTGCGGCTGCGCGAGTTCGGCGCCCGCTTTGGCGCGCTGGCGGACCTCTATATCTTCAAACGGGAACCGCGCTTTCTCGGCCCTCTCATCCCGATTCCGGCGCAGCAGCATGACGTGCCGGATGACGCCCAATCCTACCCGGCCGTCACCCCGGAGCAGCTGCTGGAGCTGCAGAAAGAAAAGTAGCCTCCATCAACGCATTCGTTTCAGATATAAAAAAACCCGCGCCAGGCGCGGGTTTTTGATGCGTTCAATCTTATTTCTTACGGGCGTATTTCAGGGAGTCCAGCGCCACGGCGAAGATAATAATCGCCCCCTTAATAATGTACTGCCAGTAAGGGTTGACGCCGATATAGGTCAGGCCGTAGTTGATGACGGTGAAGATAATCACCCCGGTCACCACGCCAAACACCGTCCCTACCCCGCCGCTGAACGATACGCCGCCCACCACACAGGCGGCGATGGCGTCCAGTTCATACATAAAGCCGAGGTTATTGGTCGCCGAACCGATACGTCCGGCTTCCAGCAGGCCGCCGAAGGCATAGAATACGCCGGAGAGGGCATAGATCATCAGCAGGTTTAACGCTACGTTAACCCCGGAGACCTTCGCCGCTTCCGGGTTACCGCCGATAGCGAAAATGTTTTTGCCAAAGCGCGTCTTGTTCCACAGGATCCAGACAAAGAAGACGGCAATCAGCGCGTAGAAGGTAATGTAGGACAGGCGGAAGGAGCCCAGCGCCACAAACCCCTGCGCGAAATGGGAGAAGTGGCTGTCGAAGCCGGAGATCGGCGACGCGCCCACGAAGTCGTAGTACAGCGAGTTAATGCCGTAGACGATAATCATGGTGCCGAGAGTGGTAATAAACGGCGTCACGTTCAGGTAGGCAATGACGATCCCGTTAATCAGGCCGATGACCGCCCCGATGGCGCACACCAGCAGGATCACCAGCGGGATCGGCATGGTCGCCATATCCGGGAATACCTTATTGGCATTATCCACCGCCTGCAGCATGGTGGCGGCAATCACCGCCGCCAGACCCACCTGACGGCCGGCGGAGAGGTCGGTCCCCTGCGTGACGATAAGTCCGGCCACGCCGAGGGCAATAATAATACGCACCGAGGACTGGGTCAGAATATTACTCAGGTTGAGCAGACTTAAAAATGTCGGATCCTGGAAAATAATAATGGCCAGCAGGACCAGAAGGACAACATATATCCCACCCTCTTTCAGGTAAGTGAGAAAACTCTTTTTATTTAACGCACTCATGTGAAGCCCCTGATCTTAAAGGTGCAATGACGCAAGACGCAGTATTTCGTTTTGCGTAGTGGTTTTAGTCTCAACAATGCCCGCGACCAGGCCGTTGCTCATCACCAGAATGCGGTCGGTAATCCCCAGCAGTTCCGGCATTTCGGAAGAAATAATAATGATCCCTTTGTCTTTTTTAGCCAGTTCGGCAATCAGCTGATAGATTTCAAACTTGGCGCCGACGTCGATACCGCGCGTTGGCTCATCCAGCATCAGGATCTCCGGCTGGGTCAGCAGCCAGCGGCCTATAATGACCTTTTGCTGGTTACCACCGGAAAGCGAGCCAATCTGCGTATGCTGACCGGGGGTTTTGACGCGCATCGAGTCAATAACCCATTGGGTATCGCTCTTCATTCGCGAGTTATCCAGCAAGCCGATGCTGTTTTTATATTTCTTAATATTGGAGATCAGCGAGTTAAACCCGATATCCAGATAGGCGTAAATCCCGGTAGAGCGCCGCTCCTCGGTCACCAGCGCAAAACCGTGGTTAATCGCCTCGTTGGCGCTGTGGTTGTTGATCTTCTTGCCGTGCAGCGTGATGGTGCCGCTGGCCTTCTCACGGATGCCGAACAGGGTCTCCACGATGTCGGTGCGTTTAGCGCCCACCAGGCCGGCGATACCGAGAATTTCGCCCTTATGCAGGTCAAAGGAGACATCGCGAATGGAGGGCTGGCGCAGCGAGGTGAGATTGCGCACCTGGAGGATCACTTCGCCCGGAGTGTTTTCGCGATCCGGAAAACGCTGGTTAAGCGAACGCCCGACCATCATGGCGATGATCTTATCCATATCCAGCCCTTCCAGCGGCTGGGTGGCGATCCACTGGCCGTCGCGCAGGATGGTTATTTCATCGCACAACTGGAAAATTTCTTCCATTTTATGCGAGATATAGACGATACCGCAGCCGCGATCTTTCAGCTTACGGATGATCTTAAACAGATGGTTGACCTCTTTTTCCGTCAGCGATGACGTCGGCTCATCCATGATGACGATTTTGGCGTCATAGGAAAACGCCTTCGCGATCTCAATCATCTGCATCTGAGATACCGATAAGGTACCGACGCGGGCGCGCGGATCGATATCAATATCCAGCTCATCAAAAATGGCCTTGGTATCCCGGTACATTTTGTCCTGATCGACAAACATGCCTTTAGTTGGATAGCGCCCGAGCCACATGTTATCCATGACCGAACGCTGTAATACCAGGTTTAATTCCTGATGCACCATCGAAATACCGTTTTCCAGGGCTTCTTTCGCCGAATGGAAATCGATCTCTTTTCCCTGAAAAAGAATGCTACCGGAATCTTTTTGATAGATCCCAAAAAGGCATTTTAATAATGTCGATTTACCGGCGCCGTTCTCACCCATTAACGCATGAATGGAGTGCGGACGAACCTTCAGGTTGACATTATCAAGAGCCTTGACGCCAGGAAACGATTTGTTGATATTGCTCATCTCCAACAAATATTCGCCTGACCGTTCGCTATTATTGCTGACCATAGTTATACCTGGCTGCGTTCATGCAAGCCCCGTCCGGCGCACTAGCGCCAGCAGGAGTCTGGTTCTGTATCAGGAATAATCGGGCGTGGATAACCCACGCCCGCAACTCACATCACGATTATTTGCCGGTAAACTGGCTCAGGTTGTCTTTATCGACGCCCACGTAGGGGACGCGAACAATCTTGTTGTCAATTTTCCAGTTGGTGCCTGCCGCGGCGTCTTTCCCGTCGGCAAGGTTTTTCGCCAGCTCGAAGGTCGCTTTTGCCTGGTTGTTGGCATCGTTCAGCACAGTACCGGCCATCGCGCCGGATTTCACCAGCGCCAGGGCTTCCGGCAGGGCATCAACGCCGAACACCGGAATGCTGCTCTTGTTGTGCGCTTTCAGCGCTTCAACCGCGCCCATCGCCATGGCGTCGTTGTTAGCGATCACCACTTCAATCTTGTTGGCATTCGGGCCGGAGAGCCAGGCGTCCATTTTGTCTTTCGCCTGGGCGGTATCCCACATCGCGGTATCCAGCTGCAGCTGCTGGGTCTTCAGACCTTTATCATTCAGCTCTTTAATAACGTAAGTGGTACGCGCTTCCGCATCCGGATGGCCCGGCTCGCCTTTCAGCAGAACGTACTGGATCTGACCGTCTTTATTCAGATCCCAGTTCGGGTTGGCTTTCCAGTGCTTGGCGATCAGATCGCCCTGAATAATCCCGGACTCTTTCGAGTCGGTACCGACGTAATAAGCCTTGTCATAACTATCCAGCGCTTTGCGGGAAGGCTCTTTGTTGAAGAACACCACCGGAATATTCTGCCCGCGCGCCTTTTCAATCACCGTACCTGCGGCGGCCGGGTCAACCAGGTTAATCGCCAGCGCCTTCACGCCTTTCGCCAGCAGCACGTCAATCTGATCGTTTTGTTTCGACTGGTCGTTCTGCGAATCATTCATCAATAGCTGGACGTCTGGCGCGGATTTGCCATCTTTTTCAATCGCCTTACGCACTACCGACATAAAGTTGTCGTCATATTTATAAATCGTCACGCCGATACGGGTATCTGCTGCGTGTGCGGCGGCGCCAAATAACAGACCAGCCATTACAGCAGACAGGGTAAACACCTTCTTATTCATGGAATCTCCGGTTTTATTATGCAGGGTCATTATTGTGAGAAAATGCAGGCGGGATTTGTTGCATTAGTGTTACCGCACAACGCATTTCACGACGAAAATTCGGTCTTCCGTGTCGGGTAACGCTCCAGAAAAATACGACTGTAAAACTCGTTTAACGCCTTGTTCCTACTAAATAAAGTGAGGAATATCCATCACCTCGTGGTTCAGACTGGTAAACGCTGCCATCATAATCAGGCGAATGTTAATATACTGTGAATTTACTCACAAATTGAAAGCGGTTACATCCCGCGATCGCGTCAGTTAGTGATCGGCCCCACAGTTTGCCGCTGGGCAACGGAATGACGGCGCACCAGCGTCGGCATAAAGCAGTGCGTCGCCTCGCGATCCAGCTTGCCGGCCGCCCCCAGCAGCGCCAGCTCGGTGGCCAGCTTTGCCATCGACATTACCGGATAGCGCACGGTGGTGAGCTGAGGATCGGTGTAACGGGAAATAGGAATATCATCAAAGCCAATCAGCGACAGATGCTGCGGCACGACAATGCCGTTGTCCTTCAGCGTCGTCAGCGCGCCGGCCGCCATGCTGTCGTTATAGGCAAACACCGCGGTGAGGCCGAGATTGCGCCCCAGCAGTTCGACCATCGCCGCTTCACCGCCCTGCATATCCGGGGAGCCGGAACCGATCCAGCTGTCCGGGGCGATGATGCCTTGCTCCTGCAGCGCTTTGCTCCACCCTTCCCGGCGCATATCGTCATCTTCAATACCGTGGTTTGAGGAGAGATAGCCGATGCGCTGGTGACCATGATTGAGCAGCATACGGGTGGCCATCAGCGCGCCGCTGACGTTGTCGAGTCCGACGCAGCGATGGGCATACCCCGGCACGATGCGGTTGATCAGCACCATCCCCGGGATATGTTGCATAAAGTCGCTCAGTTCATCATCGCTCAGCGCTTTCGAATGGACGATCAGCGCCGAGCAGCGCTGACGGATCAGCACCTCGATGGCGTGACGCTCTTTTTCCGCCTCGTGATAGCTGTTGCCGATCAGCACATATTTCTGATGCTGCTGAGCAACGGTATCCACTGCTTTCACCAGCGCGCCGAAGAAGGCGTCGGAGACGTCCATCACCACCACGCCGATGGTATCGCTGACCTGGGTGGCCAGCGCCTGGGCGTTGGCGTTGGGCCGGTAGCCCAGTTGGGTCACCGCTTTCATCACCACGTCGCGCGTATCCGGACTCACCAGCGCGCTGTTATTCAGCACCCGCGACACGGTGGCCACGGAAACGCCCGCCTGGCGGGCGACATCACGAATGGTGATCATACTCAGCGACCTTAAGAGAATTACAGCACGTCACATTCACCTCCTGTGCTTAGCAAGGAGGCTATTCTGGCAGCGACCCGCGGTCCGCTGCGTGAGTGAGGTCACACGGCTGGAAACGTTTACATCCGTTTTGTTAATGATTGTGATCGAGATCGTTATCTGGATGTGTCTTTCAATGATGTGCCTGACGCACGCAAGGTTAACTGACGCCACAGCCATTCCACCGGCCCCTGGCGGAAGCGGCGCAGCCAGAGCGATGAGACAAGGAGGTTAACGGCCCAGATGGGGGGGACAAAGGCCAGCAGCTGCAGACGATCGAAGCGCATAAACAGCCCAAGATGATAAAACAGGGTGGTGCAGATCAGGGTCTGCAGCAGGTAGTTGGTCAGCGCCATGCGTCCGACGCAGGCGATAGCGCCCACCAGGCGGAAACGGCAGAGCTGTGGCCAGTAGCCCCAGGCCAGCGCGGCATAGCCGATAGCCTGCAGCGGGGCGCTAAGTTCGCGCGGCGCCTGCAGTAAAAACGCGCACCAGCGATAGTCCCAGGCCAGATACCACTGGGCGAATATTGCCGGCAGATTGACCGCCATGCCGGCCGCCACCAGCAGCGCGCCGGTACGCCGGTAGTGACGCAGGCTAAACTGCCCCTTCAGCCAGCCGCTGCGCATCAGCGCCGCGCCCATCAGCATCATCCCCGCCAGCTGCCAGCCATACTGCGCGCCCAGCGCCAGCAGATTGTCAGATAGCATATCCGCCCGGTTGCTGACCGCCTCCATGCCACCGTGCAGCTTCCAGTACTGCTCATACTGCAGGTTCGCCGCGTCCGGCACCCACGAGCGATTCGCAGCGGTCCCGGAGATCATCCCCAACAGGACCAGCACCGCAATGCCGGTGAGGTAGAGCACCACCCCGGTGTTGAACAGCGATTTGACATGGTGCGCCTCACGCACCATGCGCCAGCTCACCAGCCCCACCAGGGCATAGGCCAGCAGAATATCGCCATCCCAGAAAAAAAGACCGTGAATGAAACCGAGCAGCGCCAGCAGCGTCAGCCGCGACTGGATCCAGCGCTTCCCTCGCGGAAGCAATAGCTGAAGACCGGCGCCAAACAGCAGCGCGAACAAGGTGAGAAACTTCACCTGCGCCAGCAGGTCGAGGAGCGCCCAGGTCCAGGCATCGCTAAGGGACGCGCTTCCTGACCAGGCGGGATTGAGATAAGCGGCCTTCGGCAAGCCGAAGGCGCTGATATTGAGAAGCAGGATACCGAGGATGGCGACGCCGCGGACAAAGTCCAGCGTGACATTTCTCTCCATGCACCCTGCTCCGTTTTAGTTGTGGTGACGTACTGCGCGCAGGAATTCCTGGCGGGTATTCTGGCTGGATTTAAACAGGCCGCCGAGAGAGGTGGTGGTGGTGGCGCTGGTCGCGTCGCGAATGCCGCGCGCCTTCACGCAATAATGCACCGCGTCAATGGATACCGCCACGTTGTTGGTGCCGAGCAGCGTCTGCAGCGCGATCAGGATCTGCTGCGTCAGACGCTCCTGGACCTGCGGACGTTGGGCGAAGAACTGCACGATGCGGTTGATTTTCGACAGGCCGATCACCGAATCTTTCGGGATATAGGCTACCGTCGCTTTACCATCGATGGTAACGAAATGGTGTTCGCAGGTGCTGGTCAGGGTGATATCGCGCACGGTGACCATTTCATCGACCTTCATTTTGTTTTCAATGACGGTGATTTTCGGGAAGCGAGAATAATCCAGCCCGGAGAAGATCTCATCGACATACATTTTGGCGATGCGATGCGGGGTCTCCATCAGACTGTCATCACTCAGATCCAGATTCAGCAGTTGCATAATCTCGGTCATATGACCGGTAATCAAACGCTTGCGTGTTTCGTTATCAATTTCTTGTACTGGCGCACGCATCGGCGTCTCCAGCCCACGAGCGACCAGCGCTTCATGAACGAGGACGGCTTCTTTACTCAGTGATGACATTTATGTTTCTCCTGCAGGTGTGGCGCTCTTTGCTTTTTCTGGGGGCAAAGTTTGTATTCATTGTGCGTGAGGTGGCGCACAGAATCCAGTAGCCGTAACGATAATTATTGAAATTGGCGCTGCCTTTTATTAGGGAGCGAAGCCATGCCTCAGGCGCAACGCCAAATCCTTATCGCCGTATCCGGAATGTTCCAACCGCTGTACGCATTCATAAGCGCCGTCGCTACACCGGCATGTTGGCTATAAGTTGCATTAATGATGCAGTAAGTTCTCAAAAGGAGAAAGTGAAAGTTGCTCACCGGCTAATGAAATATCTGTATTATGAACGTTTACGCGCACATCCCTTCCGAGGAGCCTTGCATGGAACTGCTTGAAGAGCATCGCTGTTTTGACGGCCAGCAACAACGCTGGCGTCATCACTCCCCTGTCCTGAACTGCGCCATGACGTTCAGCATTTTTTTACCGCCTGAGCGCGAAACGCCGCCGCCGGTGCTGTACTGGCTGTCGGGGCTGACCTGTAACGATGAGAACTTTACCACCAAGGCGGGCGCCCAGCGCATTGCCGCCGAGCTGGGCATCGCGCTGGTGATGCCGGATACCAGCCCGCGCGGTGACGAGGCGGCCAACGTCGACGGTTACGATCTCGGACAAGGCGCCGGCTTCTACCTGAACGCCACCGAGGCGCCCTGGGCGGCGCACTACCGAATGTACGATTACCTGCGTGACGAACTGCCCGCGCTTATTCGTAGCGAGTTTAGCGTCGGCGAACGCTGCGCCGTCAGCGGCCACTCGATGGGCGGCCACGGCGCGCTCATTATGGCGCTCAAAAATCCCGGCCGCTACGCCAGCGTCTCCGCCTTCGCGCCGATCGTCAATCCCTCCCAGGTCCCGTGGGGCAAGAAAGCGTTTACCGCCTATCTCGGCGCGGATGAATCGGCATGGCACTCCTGGGACAGCTGCGCGCTGATGCAGGCCAGCCGGCCGGAGGACGCCGTGCCGACGCTTATCGATCAGGGCGACAACGATCCTTTCCTTGCCGGACAGCTGCAGCCGGCGGTACTGGCGGAGGTCGCGCGGCAGAAGGCCTGGCCGTTAACGCTGCGCATCCAGCCCGGTTACGACCACAGCTATTACTTCATTGCCTCGTTTATTGAAGACCATCTGCGCTTCCATGCGCAGCATCTCTTTGGCTAAACGCCAATGCGCCGCGAAGCTGCTTCGCGGCGCATGTTCAGGCCTACAGGACGCGTTTTAGCGCCGGCAATCAGAAGCGATAATCCACCGCCATAAAGTAGCGACGGCCTTCTTCGGTATAACTGTAGTCGTCCCGGCTCAGATCTTTATCACCCACGTTCTGCACCCCGGAGCGCAGTTTCACGTTTTTGGTCACCTGCCATGCCGCGCCAACGTCAAACAGGGTGTAGCCGCCCGGCGTTTTGCCGGTGGCGCTCACCGCGCGCTGCTGGCCAGTATAGTTGGCCGTCACGTAGAAGGACCAGTCGTCCAGCGGTTTCCAGTCGAGCGTGCCGTTGGCGGTATGGAACGGCAGCGTCTGCAGCGGTTTGTCGCCGCCATTGCTCAGATCGCGACCATCGTTGTAGGTGTAGTTCACCGTCAGCTTCCACTCATCGCCAAACGGGATCTTCACCTCCGTCTCCACCCCTTTGATGCGGGCTTTGTTGACGTTGAAATAGCGGAAGATCGGCACGCGCTTGCCGTTGACGGTTTTCCAGCCGACAAAGTTCGGGTAGCCCGGCGCTTCGCTGGCGCTGGAGGTGCGCAGAACGTCGATCATGTCGTCGACATTATTCTGGAAGGTGGTGATGCTGCCTTCGACATTTTCAAGCCAGCCCTCTTCCCCGCGGTAGTAGAGACCGAGCTCGAAGCTTTCGCTGGTTTCCGGTTTCAGATCCGGGTTACCGACGATGCTGCACGAGCCGCGGCAGGAGTTGGTGGTCCAGTCGGGGTTAAGCTGCAGCAGCGACGGGGCTTTAAACGCCGTCGCCCAGCCGCCTTTGACGGTGACGGTATCGGTGGCGTTATACACCAGATAGGCGCGCGGGCTCCAGTGATCGCCATAGGTCTGATGGTCGTCCATACGAATGCCGGTGGTCAGCGCCAGCGGCTCGATGATGCGCCATTCGTCTTCGATAAACAGGGCGTACTGGCTGGCCGACGTTGACTGGCCGCCGCTGCTCAGGTTGACCGGATCTTTCAGTTTGTCGTGGCGCCATTCGCCGCCGAAGGTCACCAGCTGGTTAATCATGCCCAGCGGCAGGACATACTTGCCGTCGATGGCATTGCTTTCCGAGGTAATAGTCCCGCTCTGCCCTGGATTTTTGTTATCCACCTTTTCGCCGTAGAACTTGAGCTCGCTATTGCCGATATCCCAGCGGCCGTTATGGCTCAGAGAGTAGTTCTCCCGCTCAAGGCGGTTGCGGTCAAGGGAATCGGAATCGCGATCCTGACGGTCAAAGCCGTAGCCTGCGGTAAAATCGTGGTTTTCGTTCGGCGTCCAGGCGAATTCAACATTGCCATCGCGGCTGGTGAAGCCCTCGATGCGCGGCGTCTCGCCGGTGGCATTACTGGATGACTGCGGATCGTCCTTGGCGCGTTTTGCCAGGCTGCCGTAGGCCTTCATTCCAAGTACGCCGTCGATCAGCGGGCCGCTGGTGAAGAACTGGCCGTTATAGGTATCCCCGCGATCGCGGTGCTCCTGAATAGTGGTATCAGCACTCAGCGTCCCGGTCCATTTCTGGCCGATTTTTTTGGTAATAATGTTGACCACCCCACCGAGCGCATCGGAGCCGTAGAGGGAGGACATCGGGCCGCGCACCACTTCGATACGCTCAATAGCATCCACCGGGATCCAGTTAAGGTCGAAGTCATTGTGGCGGAAGACGGCGTTCCGCGAGTTAACGCGCTTGCCGTCGACCAGGATCAGGGTATAGCTGCTGCTCAGACCGCGGATGCTAACGCCCTTGCGGTTATCCCCTTCGTTGGTGAGCTGGACCCCAGGCACATCGCGCAGCACGTCTTTCAGGTTCTGAACAGGCTTGCGTTGTAAATCCTGTTGGGTGATGACGCTGATGCTCGCCGGCGCGTCTTTGACATTCTGTTCAGTGGCCGAGGCGGTCACCACCAGCGTTTCTTCATTCACATCGGCCAGAGCCGGAAACGCCAACGATACGACGGACGCAGACAATCCCGCCCGGATAAAAGGGTTTAACCTGAACATTCCAAATCTCCATGAGGTGTACAACCAAACAAACAACAAGGTGCTGCTCACACGCGCTGGCGACTTGCCGCTCTGTCGGCGGCATGCTCGCGCTGTTTTCTCGTCGATGTGGCTGGTCGCCCGGTGTCAGTCTGTACAAGCGGCAGAGACGGGGAGTGGCTTCATCCGTAATGGGCGAAAATGATAAAGATAATGATTACGATTATCAATATAATTATGAAGAATTGTGACAAGCTGTAACCGCACAAACATAAAAAAAGCCCTCTGTTCAGAGGGCTTGCGGGTGATGACAAATCTGTCTTCGTTATTGTGCTCACATGTCTGCCGGGTGGCGGCTTCCGCCTTACCAGGCCTACGAAACATCGCAATATCAATCAGTTACGCGGTTATCTGTAGGCCCGCGCAAGCGCAGCGCAGCCGGGCAATCCCTGAAGATTGCACTTTGCCAGCAATATAAAGCCCTCTTCACAGAGGGCTTTTATCGCACAATCGCGAAGATTAACGCTTAAAGCGGTCCGGGAAGGTCATTTCGCTGTAGCGAACAAAGCGGGTGCCTTTCGCCAGCTTGTAACCAAACCAGATGACGAGGAACAGCGGAATACCAATGTAGGTCGCCGCCACGCCGCCCCAGTCAATGGTGTCCTTGAGGAACGCTTCATAGTTCTGCCCGAGAGTAATGATCAAGCACAGCACGAAGGCGAAGATCGGCCCCAGCGGGAAGAACCCGGAACGATACGGCAGATTATTAATATCGTTACCCTGCAGGACGTAGCCGCGACGGAAACGATAGTGGCTGATCGCAATACCCAGCCAGGCGATAAAGCCCGTCATCCCGGAGGTGTTCAGCAGCCACAGGTACACCGTCTGGTTGCCAAACATGGAAGTCAGGAAGCACAGCGCCGCGATCACGGTGGTCGCGTACAGCGCGTTACGCGGCACGCCGCCACGCGACAGCTTCGAGAAAATACGCGGCGCTTTACCGTCGCAGGCCAGGGTGTACAGCATACGCGTGGAGGCGTACATCCCGGAGTTACCCGCCGACAGCACGGCAGTCAGGATAACGGCGTTCATGATTGCCGCCGCCGACAGCAAACCAGCATGCTGGAACACCAGGGTGAACGGGCTGACGGAGATATCCTTCACATCGTTGCGCAGCAGACTCGGATCGGTATACGGAATGATCAGGCTGATAATCAGGATCGCGAAGACGTAAAACAGCAGGATACGCCAGAAGACCTGGCGCACCGCGCGCGGAATGTTCTTCTCCGGATTTTCAGATTCACCAGCAGCGATGCCGATAAGCTCGGTGCCCTGGAACGAGAAGCCGACAATCATCGCCACGCCAATCATCGCCGAGAAACCGCCGGCGAACGGCGCATCCGCGATCCCCCAGTTGCTCCAGCCGGCTGGCTGCGCCCCTTTGAAGATGCCGACAATCATCATCACGCCGACGATGATAAAGATAATGACGGTGGCCACTTTTATCAGCGAGAACCAGTATTCCGCCTCGCCAAAGCCGCGCACCGAGATCCAGTTCAGCAGGAACATGATGCCGAGGAACAAGGCGCTCCAGATCCAGCCCGGAGTGTCAGGGAACCAGTAGCTCATCACCAGCTGTGAGGCCACGAGGTCAACGGCGATCGTCACCGCCCAGTTGTACCAGTAGTTCCAGCCCAGCGCGAAGCCGAAGCCTTCTTCAACATAATTCTGCCCGTAGGTGGCGAAGGAACCGGATACCGGCATAAACGCCGCCAGCTCGCCGAGGCTGGTCATCAGGAAATAGACCATCAAACCGATCAGAATATAAGACAGCAGCGCCCCGCCGGGACCTGCTTGCGAAATGGTTGCGCCAGAGGCAACAAAAAGACCCGTACCGATGGAACCGCCGATGGCGATCATGGTCAAGTGGCGCGCCTTCAGTTCACGACGTAGCGTGGGCGCTTCTGTGGTTTTAGTTTCCGAAACCATGTGATAATGCTATCCATCCAAAAAATGAGGCGCGATTGTAGCAGACGATCGGGGTTCCATCCGGTACAAATGCAAAGTTATAAGAGAGCTTCATGATCGCCCGCAAATTATTAGTAAAGCACTAACCTGCGGAATTGCCAGCGAATTCCCCCCGTAATCAGGCGATAAAACCGGGCTGCTACACCTGGCAATAGTGCAGAAAACGTTGTAATGCTTTAGAAATATGCTTCTGCCGGTGATGGATCCGCCACAGCGTGCGCGTCAGCCGGGGCAATGGCACTTTCAGCTCCGCCAGCGTGCCCGAGGCAAGCTGTTCGGCAATCACCCGCCGCGATAGACAGCTGATGCCCAGGCCATGCCTGACCGCGTGCTTGATCGCCTCTGAATTACCCAGCTCCATGCCCAGATGAAACGCCGGCAGATGCGACAGCAGAACGTAATCGACAATCTCCCGGGTGCCGGAGCCATGCTCGCGCAGGATCCACGGCGCCTCAGCCAGTTGCTGCAGGGTCACCTCCCCCGCCAGCAGCGGTGAGTTGGGCGCGGCAAACACCACCAGCTCATCCTCCAGCCACGGCTCGGCAATAATATCGGCGGCATGGCACGGCCCCTCAATCAGGCCGAAATCCACCCGCAGGTCGGCGACGGCGTTGATGACGTCCAGGCTGTTGCCGACGCTCAGCTCGACCGGCAGATCCGGGAAGTCATGACGATAGCGGGCAATAATCTCCGGCATAATATAGTTGCCGATGGTGCTGCTGGCGTAGACTCGGATCGCCCCGTTATCGCCGCGAAACAGCTGCTCGATCTCCAGGGCCCGCTCCAGCAGCGCCAGCGCACGCGGGTACAGCAGCCGTCCATGCTCATTCACCACCAGTCGTTTACCGACGCGGTCAAACAGCTGCACGCCGAGCTGCCCTTCCAGATCGGTCAGCGCGGCGCTGACCGCGGATTGCGAAAGCGCCAGCATCTGTGACGCCTGAGTGGTCGACCCACTCTTGTGGACTTCGGCGAACACTTCCAGCTGCCGCAGCGTAATATGCATAACCCACCCGTTTAGTAATCCAACCTGAATAACCTTCCTTACTATGGTGACACAAATCGAGGCGGCTGACGGAAGGAAAATCCGCTTATATCACAAAATCATCGTCTTGCCGGCGAGACCGCCCCGCTTCTGCCTAACCCGCTCTCGCCCCGTTGTAACCGGCGAAGCGGCCATTAACCACTTATTACGATTGATTATAAACATATAATCAATTTTATATTTAATCCCGCGCGGCGTAACCTTTAGGCAGACAAAGGAGAAGGTTATGACAGCACTCACTTTACCCACCAAACATCGTTCCCTGTGGCATTTTGTCCCAGGCCTGGCGCTGACCGCCGCTCTGACCGGCGCCGCCCTGTGGGCCGGTAGTTTCCCGGCCATCGCCGGCGCGGGCTTTAGCGCCCTGACCCTCGCTATCCTGTTCGGGATGGTCGTCGGCAACACGGTCTACCCGAAAATCTGGCAGCCCTGCGACGGCGGGGTGATCTTCGCCAAGCAGCATCTGCTGCGCCTGGGGATCATCCTCTACGGCTTTCGCCTGACGTTCGCCCAGATTGCCGACGTCGGCGTGAGCGGTATTTTGATTGACGTTCTGACGCTCTCCAGTACCTTTTTCATCGCCTGCTTCCTTGGCCAGAAAGTGTTTGGTCTCGATAAACACACCAGCTGGCTGATCGGCGCCGGCAGCAGCATCTGCGGCGCGGCGGCCGTGCTCGCCACCGAGCCGGTGGTCAAAGCCGAAGCCAGTAAAGTGACGGTTGCCGTCGCTACAGTGGTTATCTTCGGTACCATCGCCATCTTCCTCTACCCGGCGATGTACCCGCTGCTGGCGCACTGGTTTACCCCGGAGACCTACGGGATCTATATGGGCTCCACCATGCATGAAGTGGCGCAGGTTGTTGCCGCCGGCCATGCGGTCAGCCCGGACGCGGAGAACGCGGCGGTTATCGCCAAAATGCTGCGCGTCATGATGCTGGCTCCGTTCCTGCTGTTCCTGGCAGCGCGTGTTAAACAGCTGACCCCGGCAGGCAACGGCGAGAAAAGCAAAATCACCATTCCGTGGTTCGCCATTATGTTCATCCTGGTGGCGGTGTTTAACTCCTTCCATCTGCTGCCGAAAGCCGTGGTGGATATGCTGGTGACGCTGGATACCGTCCTGCTGGCGATGGCAATGGCCGCCCTCGGGGTCACCACCCACGTCAGCGCGCTGAAAAAAGCCGGGGCGAAACCGCTGCTGATGGCGCTGATGCTGTTCGTCTGGTTGATTGTCGGCGGCGGGGTCATTAACGTTGCTATCCACAGCCTGATGGCATAAAGCACTACATCTTTCTCCAGTTAAGCCGCTATCATTACCCACCCCCCAGCGGCTTTAACTGGAGTTTTTTTTATGAAATACGTAGGAGCGCACGTGAGCGCCTCAGGTGGACTGGCCAATGCCGCCATTCGCGCCGCCGAAATCGAAGCAACCGCCTTCGCCCTCTTCACCAAGAACCAGCGCCAGTGGCGCGCCGCGCCGCTCAGCGACGAGACCATCGCCGAATTCAAAGCCGCCTGTGAAAAGTATCACTTTGGCCCGGGGCAGATCCTGCCGCACGACAGCTACCTGATTAACCTTGGCCACCCGGTGGAAGAAGCGCTGGAAAAATCCCGTGATGCCTTCATTGATGAAATGACCCGCTGCCAGCAGCTGGGACTGACGCTGCTCAACTTCCACCCCGGCAGCCATCTGCAGCAGATCCCGGAGGAGGAGTGCCTGTCGCGCATCGCCGAATCGATCAATATCGCGCTGGCGAAGACCGAAGGCGTTACTGCGGTGATCGAAAACACCGCTGGCCAGGGCAGCAACCTCGGCTTTAAGTTCGAGCACCTCGCGGCCATCATCGACGGTGTGGAAGATAAATCCCGCGTCGGCGTCTGCATCGATACCTGCCATGCTTTCGCCGCCGGCTACGACCTGCGCAGCGCCGAAGCCTGCGAAAAAACCTTCGCCGCCTTCGAACGCATCGTCGGTTTTCAGTATCTGCGCGGCATGCATCTCAACGATGCCAAGAGCGCCTTCGGCAGCCGGGTCGACCGTCACCACAGCCTGGGGGAAGGCAACATCGGCCACGATTGCTTCAGCTGGATCATGCAGGACAGCCGCTTCGACGGTATTCCGCTGATTCTGGAAACCATCAACCCGGATATCTGGGCGGAAGAGATTGCCTGGCTGCGGGCGCAGCAGATTGCCGAAGTGGCGTAAATAGAGACAAAAAAAGGGCCGAACAATCGGCCCTTTTTTATTGCGGTAGGATTATGCCGCTTTTTCAACTTCCGCTGTTTGCGCCTCAGGGCGTTTCAGCACGGCGTAGGCAAGGCCCGCCACCAGCGTTCCGGCAACAATCGCCAGCAGGTAGCCCAGCACCGGCGTAATCGCCCCCGGGATCAGCAGAACAAACAGCCCGCCGTGCGGCGCCATCAGTTTCGCGCCGACCGCCATGGAGATAGCGCCGGTTACCGCGCCGCCGACGATACAGCACGGCAGAACGCGCATCGGGTCACGGGCGGCAAAAGGAATCGCCCCTTCCGAGATAAAGCACAGGCCAAGAACCAGCGCGGCTTTGCCCCCTTCCCGCTGCCCTTTGTCGAACTTATTGCGCGCTACCAGCGTCGCGATACCCATCGCCAGCGGTGGCACCATACCGGCCGCCATGATCGCCGCCATCGGCGCATAGGTCTGGGTACTCAGCAGGCCAACGCCAAAGGCATAGGCCGCTTTGTTTACCGGCCCGCCCATATCGGTACACATCATCGCGCCGAGGATCGCGCCCAGCAGAACCGCGTTGGCGGTGCCCATGGTTTGCAGCCAGTGGGTCAGCCAGGCGAGGATACCGGCTACCGGTTTACCGATCAGATAGATCATTGCCAAACCCACGATCAGGCTGGAGACCAGCGGAATGATCAGGATTGGCTTCAGGGCTTCCATACTCTGCGGCAGTTTCAGCTTCGTGCTGATGGCTTTCGCCACATAACCGGCAAGGAAACCAGCGATGATCCCGCCGATAAAGCCGGAGCCGCCGCTAACCGCCAGCATACCGCCGATAAGGCCCGGGGTCAGACCCGGACGGTCGGCAATGGAGAAGGCGATAAAGCCTGCCAGTACCGGCACCATCAGCGCGAAGGCCGAGCCGCCGCCGATCTGCATCAGCGCCGCCGCCAGGGTGTCTTTCACTTCAAACGCTTTGATCCCGAAGGCAAAGGAGAGCGCGATACACAGGCCCCCGGCCACTACCATCGGCAGCATATAGGAGACGCCGGTCAGCAGGTGGCGATAGGCGCCCGCCGACTCTTTTTTCCCTTCAGCAGCCGCCTGAGGTTTGCCGGATGGCTGGTACGGTTTGGCTTCCGCCACCGCTTTATCCAGCTCCTGGGCGGTTTTCTTCAGCGCCAGACCGGTGGTGGTGCGGTACATCGGCTTGCCGGCGAATTTCGCCAGGTCCACCTCGATATCGGCAGCGACGATCACCAGATCCGCCTCGGCCACCTCTTCCGGGGTGATGGCATTGCCCGCCCCAACGGAGCCGCGGGTCTCCACCTTCACCCACCAGCCGCGTTTTTTGGCTTCGGTTTCGATGGCTTCTGCCGCCATAAAGGTGTGGGCGACGCCGGTCGGACAGGCCGTGACCGCGACAATGCGTTTCTGCCCCTGAGCGGCGGCCGGAACGGCTACCGCCGCTGGCGCAACGTAGGGCTTAGCGTGGTCTTTCGCTTCTCCCAGGAACAGCTCCGGATGGGCGACAGCACGGTTAATATCGCCCAGGTAAACGTTTTTACCATTCAGCGCGCTATCGGCCGGCAGCGCGGTTCCCAGCACGATGGCCAGTTCGGCGTCATTCGGGTTATCAATCAGCTCAAGGTGCGCTTTCGGCGCCGCGGCACCCAGCAGGGTTTTCGCCATGTAGGCGCGCGCCTGTCCGAGTCCGGCATCAATAATCAGCAGCGTTTTCATTATGCCTCTCCTGCTGTCAATTAAAGGGTTGTAAGTCGACGCGCGCCATCATCGCGGCCAACTGGGTACGGTCGGTAATTCCTACATTGCTCTGGCTGACGGCCAGGGCAGCGACGGCGGTCGCCAGGCGCAGGGTATGCTCGCTGGATTCACGCATCAGCAGGCCGTAAATCAGGCCGCCGACCATCGAATCGCCGGCGCCAACGGTGCTGACCACTTCCACTGAAGGTGGTTTAGCAATCCACTCCCCAGAGGCGTTGACCCACAGCGCGCCCTCTTCGCCCAGGGAGATCACCACGTGGGCGATACCCTGCTCTCGCAGCGCATGGGCGGCGTCGATAACATCTTTCATCTCCGGCAGCTTGCGGCCAGCCCAGATTTCCAGTTCGCGACGGTTCGGTTTCACCAGCCACGGCGCCGCTTTTAGTCCGGCAACCAACGCTTCGCGGCTGCTGTCGAAAATGATGCATGGGCACTGACTGCGCAGACGGGTCATCCAGTCGGTGAAGGCTTCCGGGCTAACGCCGGACGGCAGGCTGCCGCTGACGCAGACCATATCGAACTGCCCGAGCCAGCTCAGGGAGTCGTTGACGAAGCGTTCCCAGTCGCCCGGGGTGACTTCAAAGCCGGAGAAGTTGAAATCGGTCACTTCGCCATCTTTTTCCGTCAGCTTAACGTTGATACGGGTCCGGCCCTGCACCACCTGGAAACGGTTGGCGATCCCCAGCTCGCTGAACAGCTGCTGAAAGCCGTCCTGGTTGTCTTTACCCAGGAAGCCGCCGACGGTGACGTCAATGCCGAGATCTTTCAGCACTTTCGCCACATTAATGCCTTTCCCGGCGGCGTGCAGGCCGGTGGTGCGCACCAGGTTCACTTCGCCGCGTTCAATCTCCGGGGTGAATCCCACCAGGTCGTATGCCGGGTTTAACGTAATCGTTGCTACACGTCTGCTCATTTATGCGCCCTCCCCAAGGCCTGCGGCGATCGCTTCGCCAATCGCATCCAGCGCTTGTTGCGCATCCTCACCCTGCGCGGTAAAACGCAGACGGTGACCTTTTTTCACACCCAGCGCCACAACCTTCATCAGGCTGCGACCGTTAGCCGGCTTGCCGGAACCGTCGAGATTGGTGACGGTGATGTCGCTGGAAAATTGTTTAATGGTGTTGACCAGCATGGTGCCCGGACGGGCATGCAGGCCGTGTTCATTGCGCACCACGAATTCGGCGCTCAGCACATCTTCGGCAATGGCGTCGTCGCTGGTCAGCAGCGCCAGCACGGTGGCGGCGTCGGCTTTCAGCAAATGTTCAGCTTTCTTGTCCAGCAGCAGCTTGCTCAGACGGTTCAGCACTGCGGTCGGCTGCTCGTCGGCCATCGCCACCGTGACCAGCAGGGAAACCGGCTGCTCGTCGCGGGTAAAGGCGTTAGCCGCGCGGCTGACCGCCACGGCGCTGCGCAAATTGCCTTCCGCACTGTCGTTCAGCCAGACGCCCTGACCGAGGTTCAGCGGCGTATCGTTAATGACGTGGCTAACGAAGGCGGCATCGACAGCGCCAACTTCTTTCAGACGCGCCGCGTTCAGCGCCTGCAGGGTCAGCAGATCGCTGGCCGCGACGTCGAGACTGAGGGTCTCGTTATCCAGCTTCAGCGCTTCGCTCTGCTTCTCTCCCATCAGCAGCGCGCGCAGCTCTTCCGCGGTAGTGGCGGACTGCAGCTGCGCGGCGACCGCGTCATCGCTCAGCACGTGGGTCAGCTGACGCAGCAGGCCGAGGTGTTCATCTGAGCTGGCGGCAATCCCGATCGCCACATAGGCGGTCTGCCCTTCACCCCAGGTGACGCCCTGCGGGAACTGAAACACCTGAACGCCAGTCTTCAGCACCTGGTCACGCGTATCCGTCGTGCCGTGCGGGATCGCGATCCCGTTGCCGAGGAAGGTCGAGGTCTGCTGCTCGCGCGCCAGCATGCCGTTCACGTAGCCATCGGCCACGTTGCCGGCGCTGACCAGCGCGGCGGCGACCTGCCGGATGGCCTCTTCTTTATTACCGGCCTGCTGGCCGGGATGAATATCCTGCACAGATAACTGGAACATGGTTCTCCTCTCCTGCTGAATTGAATCGTTTCAGCTAACTTGAGAAAAAAGGCGCCATCTGACGGGGAACGGATTGCCGAATGACGCTGAAACGTTTCAAGAATTTTGTACCTTTCTTGCTCAACGCGCAAGGTACGTCAGCGACTTGATCGCAGAACTTAGAGGTACTGCACACTTTTGCTGAAGCTTTAGCTATCGACCGCCTCGAACGTCAGCTTTTTGCTGAACCCTATATTTTGAAACGCCTTTTTAATTATTCGTGCCATACTACTGTTTATTTTTAGCCAGCAGGCGTAAACTCCGCGCCGTCTCCTGAAACTACAGAAAACCAAACCCATGGAAAACCGTAGCGCCGCTCTCCCCCGACGCGGGTTCGATGTCACCTCTTCCGCCTTCTTAATCGTCGCCTTTCTGACGGGCATTGCCGGGGCGCTGCAAACCCCGACCCTGAGCCTGTTTCTGACCAACGAAGTGCACGTCCGCCCGGCGATGGTCGGTTTCTTTTTTACCGGCAGCGCGGTTATTGGCATTCTGGTCAGTCAGTTCCTCGCCGGCCGCTCCGACCGTCAGGGCGATCGCAAGCAGCTGATTGTCGTCTGCTGTCTGCTGGGGGTGCTGGCCTGCGTCCTCTTTGCCTGGAACCGCAACTATTTCATTTTGCTGTTCATCGGCGTTTTTCTCAGCAGCTTTGGATCGACCGCCAACCCGCAGATGTTTGCCCTCGCGCGGGAGCATGCCGACAGGACCGGCCGCGAAGCGGTGATGTTCAGCTCCATTTTACGTGCCCAGGTCTCCCTGGCATGGGTGATTGGTCCCCCGCTGGCCTACGCCCTGGCGATGGGGTTTGGTTTTACCGCGATGTATCTCAGCGCCGCGGCGGCGTTTATCGTCTGCGGGATCATGGTCTGGCTATTCTTGCCCAGCATGCGCAAAGCAAAGCCGGTAGCGACCGGCCGGCTGGAAGCTCCGCGCACGCATCGCCGCGATGCGCTGCTGCTGTTCAGCATCTGCACCCTGATGTGGGGTACTAACAGCCTGTACATCATTAACATGCCGCTGTTTATCATTAACGAGCTGCATCTGCCGGAGAAGCTGGCGGGGCTGATGATGGGCACCGCCGCCGGACTGGAAATTCCGACCATGCTGATTGCCGGTTACTACGCCCGGCGTTTCGGCAAACGCTTTCTGATGCGTCTTTCTGCAGTGGCCGGGGTGCTGTTTTACGTCGGCATGCTGACGGTGCATACGCCAGCGCTGCTGCTGGCGATGCAGGTGCTGAACGCCATCTATATCGGGATCCTCGCCGGGATCGGCATGCTCTATTTCCAGGACCTGATGCCGGGGCAGGCGGGCGCGGCCACCACCCTCTATACCAATACTACCCGCGTCGGCTGGATCATTGCCGGTTCACTGGCGGGAGTAGTGGCGGAGATCTGGAGCTATCACGCGGTGTTCTGGATTGCGCTGGCGATGGGCGTTGTCACTCAGGCCTGCCTGTGGCGGATAAGAGATGTGTAAGCACATTGCCCGGCCAGAGCCGGGCAATGCAGATTAATGATCATGATAGAGTCAATGCAGCCAGCTCGGCCTGCAGATGTTTCAGCCATGCGCAGGCATCCGTGTCGTCAGTGCTATAGTGCCGTTGCCCTTTATAATTAACTCATTGATCTTAATATAATTTTTGATTTCCGCATTAATAACTGAACAATATGACACCAGAGTAATATCGACAGCACCATTATTTGGTCCGGGGCTCAAAAAAATGCCGGGAGATAAAACAAATGTATTTAAAATACAATAATTTATTAGAGGTTTTGGAGGCGACCCATATTCAACGCCGGATCGCCCTTTAAGCAGTTATACTGAAATATTAGCGTTCAGGAATCAAAATTTGGTGAATACTTCACAGGAGACATTGACCCTTTCTTTCTGAGGTCATCAGGGATCTTCTTACCAAGATAGAGCTGTGTAATTTCAGGAGATGCCGCGCGACCTCGAAAACCAAAGCGTGAACTTTGAGTAGCTTCAAACTCATCATCTTCATCCCATTGGTGCATTTCAGGAAAGTTGTCACGGGTAGATTTTAACCACTCATCAGCAACATATACCCCTCTGACAATTCCTTTTACTGTTGCCAGGATAACTTCAGCTTTGCTTGCACGTTCGAGGCTTACACGCCAACTGAAGCGTACTGCGTCATAGAGATCAACATCCTTTGAACTTCTGTTAACAGATATCATCAGCGCTTTGTGCTTAAACTCCACTGTCTCAGGCTGGTACGTTGCAATTAATTCTTTAATATGTGCAGCGCCATACTCGTTACTGCCAGCACCGTTCATGATATTGGTCAAACCTGGGTAGGCATCGATTAGAGCAGCCTCCACCTCATAAGCAGTCTTTTCATCGGCAATACCATGCCGATGGATTACATGGATGACCTCCAGACCAGCTAATCTAATCTCACGAAGTTGCTTGAGTTTATTACTGAGCAGTTCATCATCATCAGCGGCTGCCACTTCGCCGCGCATGTGAGCAAAAACGCGATTGCCTTTTCCCTTACCCACGTAAAAAGTGCTTCCATCTCGTGGATCAATCAGTCGATATACATACCAACCGAGATGTTCGATAACTCCCGGAGGGAACTCATTAATATCCATATCACAACACCTATCACTTGATTACTGGTGTATACGTTATACTTTCAGCTGTAGATTGACAATTTGTAAGCAATACAAAAATTCACACTGCCTACTGCTGTCACGCTCAGATAACATTATCCTCATCAAGTCGATATTTATCCCCCTTCCTCCCGAGCGCGAGTCTGCAGAGGACGGGATATTGATGGTACAAATATGTTTAGTGACTATATTGCAGAGAAAACAGGCTTTCGTGTTCAATTTGATATTGAGCAGTTGAAGCCAGACCTCAATGTCGATGCCACTGATAGATTTCAACAACAAAACCTGGAAGACGTGTTGGTAGATTAAATGGCTGCGTGATAGCTATCCTCTCAGAGGATCCACCTATCCTGTTGATATAAAACAAAATAAACACCACCATAGGTTATATACTTACAAGCAATGTTCTACAAATACCTATGGTGCCGTGCTGGACTCCAGGTGAAGCAGGTAAGTTATAGCGGCGTCACGATCCGTCGAACACATATCTGGCGAAGGTTGAAGATTGCCGCACACTTTTGGTCGCAGTTCCGAACCGAAAATGTTACATAGGTTGTCATTAGATAATTGAACACACCTGACATTAGCCGGCTTGCCCTGCGGCATGCCGGGGATCGGCGATGATATAGAGGGGGCGATGCAACATGCGCCACAATCAGTACGACATTCCACAACCCGACTCCCAAACGCTCATTTTGCGCCACAGCCTAAACGTTTTGCCAGAAGATAGCAAAACTCGCGAAATCCGCTTGCCTGAACGCCCGGGCGCGAGTAGTTTTACGCGATATTTTTGACTCGTTAAGTGACAGGATTACTGCAATGCCAAGAGCGAATGAAATTAAAAAAGGTATGGTGCTGAATTACAACGGCAAGCTGCTGATTGTGAAAAATATTGATATTCAGTCACCCAGCGCCCGCGGTGCTGCGACACTGTATAAAATGCGCTTCTCCGATGTGCGCACCGGCCTGAAAGTAGAAGAGCGCTTCAAAGGCGACGATATCGTCGATACCGTCACCCTGACCCGCCGTTTCGTCGACTTCTCCTACGTCGATGGCAACGAATACGTGTTCATGGATAAAGAAGACTATACCCCTTACACCTTTACCAAAGAGCAGATTGAAGAAGAGCTGCAGTTTATTCCGGAAGGTGGGATGCCGGACATGCAGGTGCTGACCTGGGACGGCCAGCTGCTGGCGCTGGAGCTGCCGCAGACCGTTGACCTGGAAATTATAGAAACCGCGCCGGGTATTAAAGGTGCGTCCGCCAGCTCCCGCACCAAGCCAGCCACCATGAGCACCGGCCTGGTGATTCAGGTGCCGGAATACCTGACCACCGGTGAAAAAATCCGCATTCATATCGAAGAGTGCCGCTATATGGGCCGCGCGGATTAATCATCGGTAACGCCCCGACAGTAAAAAAGGACAGCGCTGGCTGTCCTTTTTATTATCCCCATTGCCGCGATTACAGCAGTTCAGGGTATTTGGTCATTTTCAGCGCCAGCTCGACGCCGCGCACTTCCGCCATCCCCTTGAGACGGCCAATCGCCGAATAGCCGGGGTTGGTTTTCTTGCGCAGATCGTCGAGCATCTGATGACCATGATCCGGACGAAATGGGATCGGGCGCAGATCGCCGGCCTGTTTACGCCGCTGCTCTTCACGCAGGATAGCATCCACCACCGCCACCATATTGACGTCGCCGCTAAGGTGCGCCGCCTCGTGGAAGGTTTTTGGGTTTGCTTCACGGCAGGTAGAGCGCAGATGGGTAAAATGGATGCGATCGCCAAAGGTCTCCACCATCTTCACCAGATCGTTATCGGCGCGAACGCCATACGATCCGGTACACATGGTGAAGCCATTATTAATGCTGTCCACCGTCTCCTTCAGCCACTGCATATCTTCGATGGTCGACACGATACGCGGCAGGCCAAGGATCGGCCGCGGCGGATCGTCCGGATGCACAGCCAGGCGGATCCCTACCTCTTCGCACACCGGCACGATGGCGCGCAGGAAATAGGCCATATTTTCACGCAGCTGCGCTTTATCAATGTGGTCGTACTCCGCCAGACGCGCGCGGAACTGGTCAAGGGTGTAGCCCTCTTCCGCTCCCGGCAGGCCGGCGATGATATTGCGGGTCAGTTTATCGATATCTGCTTCGCTCATCGCCTTGAAATAGACCTCAGCCTGACGCTGCTCTTCTTCACTGTAATCCGCTTCCGCACCCGGGCGTTTAAGGATATGCAGCTCAAAGGCGGCGAAAGCGATCTGATCGAAACGCAGCGCCCGGGAGCCGTCCGGCAGCTCATATTCCAGATCGGTGCGCGTCCAGTCGAGGATCGGCATAAAGTTGTAGCACACGGTATCGATGCCGCAGGCCGCGAGGTTGCGGATGCTCTGCTGATAGTTGGCAATCCAGGTCGCATACTGCCCGCTGTGGGTTTTAATATCCTCGTGGACGGGAATGCTTTCGACGACCGACCAGGTCAACCCTTTTGCCGCTAACAGCGCCTGACGCGCTTTAATCTCGTCGACCGGCCATACCTGACCGTTTGCAATATGGTGCAGCGCAGTGACGACGCCGGTCGCCCCCGCCTGCCGTACATCATCAAGCGATACCGGATCGTTCGGCCCATACCACCGCCAGGTTTGCTCCATCGCTATGCCCTCACAAAAGTTGTTATACCAATAATGGCGACACTCATGACGACTACCATACATGTTTCTCACCTGGCTGCAAACAGTGCTGGCCTATTGATTGATCCAGCTCACAGTCAGCGGATAATTTCGGCTTACCAATTTAACTTCCTGTCATATAACTTTAGACTGGCATTGTTAATAAGCAGTTAAACAGGTGTGGGAAGAATGACAACAATTGCAACCGCTACGCTACCGAAGAACGTGCAATACCCTCAATACGATCGCAGCCAACTCCGCTCGCGTATTGTCCATTTCGGCTTTGGCGCGTTTCACCGCGCGCACCAGGCGCTGCTCACCGATCGCGTGCTGAATAACGTCGGCGGCGACTGGGGGATCTGTGAAATCAGTCTGTTCAGCGGCGACACGCTGATGAGCCAACTTCGCGAACAGGACCATCTGTTTACCGTGCTGGAAAAAGGCGCCGACGGCAACCAGCCCATTGTGATCGGCGCGGTGCACGAATGTCTGAACGCCAGGCTCGATTCGCTGGCGGCGATTATCGAAAAATTTTGCGAGCCGCAGGTAGCGATTGTCTCGCTGACCATTACGGAAAAAGGCTACTGCATCGATCCGGCGACCGGGAAACTGGATCCGACGCATCCGCGCATTATTCACGATCTGGAGAATCCGACGCTGCCGCAGTCGGCTCCCGGTATTCTAGTTGAAGCGCTGGCCCGCCGCCGGGAACGAGGCCTTCCGCCCTTTACCGTGCTCTCCTGCGATAATATCCCCGACAACGGTCACGTGGTAAAAAATGCCGTCCTCGGCATGGCGGAAAAACGCAGCCCGGCGCTGGCGGACTGGATCGCCGACAACGTCAGCTTCCCGGGCACCATGGTGGATCGCATTGTTCCCGCGGCCACACCGGAGTCGCTGGCGGAAATCGCCGCCGTGCTGGGGGTCGACGATCCCTGCGCCATCAGTTGCGAACCCTTCATTCAGTGGGTGGTCGAAGATCACTTTGTCGCCGGGCGACCCGCCTGGGAGACGGCGGGCGTGCAGATGACCGATGACGTGTTGCCCTGGGAGCAAATGAAGCTGCGGATGCTCAACGGCAGCCACTCTTTCCTCGCCTGGCTTGGCTATCTGGCAGGGCATGCGCACATTAGCGACTGCATGCGGGATGACGTCTTCCGCCGCGCCGCCCGCCAGCTGATGCTTGACGAACAGGCTCCGACGCTGACCATTACCGGCGTTGATCTGCTGGCCTATGCCGACAGTCTCATCGCCCGCTTCAGCAATCCGGCGCTCAAACACCGCACCTGGCAAATCGCCATGGACGGTAGCCAGAAGCTGCCCCAGCGCATGCTCGATGGCATCCGCGTACATCTGGCGCGCGACAGCCGTTGGCCGCTGCTGGCTCTCGGCGTGGCCGGCTGGATGCGCTACGTCAGCGGCACGGACGACGCCGGTCAGACGATCGACGTGCGCGATCCGCTGGTCGACAAGATCCGGCTGCGGGTGGCCCAGAGCGATGAGCAGCAGCGCGTCGACGCCCTGCTGGGGCTGGAGGAAATATTTGGCCGCGACCTGCCGCACAACGCCCAGTTTGTCGCCGGGATCCGCGCCGCCTGGCAACAGCTGGCGACGCACGGCGCCCGCGAGGCCGTCGCCCGCGCACTGAATTCTTAACAATATTTGCGCTTATGCGGACAGAATTCTCTTCTGTCCGCCTCAGGACTTCTCTTTTCCCCCTTTTTTCGTCAGGATAGGCGTAACTGTTACAACATTACATTTATCCTGGAGAAAAGAGTGACCAGAACCAATTTGATCACCGGCTTTCTCGGCAGCGGTAAGACGACCTCGATTCTTCATCTGCTGGCGCAGAAGCCTGCGGATGAAAAATGGGCCGTACTGGTTAACGAGTTTGGCGAAGTCGGGATAGACGGCGCGCTGCTGGCCGACAGCGGCGCCCTGCTCAAAGAGATCCCCGGCGGCTGCATGTGCTGCGTCAATGGCCTGCCGATGCAGGTTGGGCTGAACACCCTGCTGCGCCAGGGCAAACCCGATCGCCTGCTGATCGAACCCACCGGTTTGGGCCACCCAAAGCAGATCCTCGATATCCTCACCGCGGCGGTGTATGAGCCCTGGATCGATCTGCGCGCCACGCTGTGCATCCTCGATCCCCGCCAGCTGCTGGATGAAAGAGCCGTCAGCAACGACAACTTCCGCGATCAGCTGGCCGCGGCGGACATCATTGTGGCTAATAAAAATGATCGGGAAACCCCCGAAAGCGCCCGGGCGCTGGCCGACTGGTGGCAGCGCTGGGGCGGCGAGCGTCGCAAGGTGTCGGCAATCCAGGGCAATATCGATCTGACCCTGCTCGATGAGCCACGACGGAACACCGCCCCGCTGCCGGCGAGCGCGGAGCACGCCCACCGCCATCCCCCCACTTCCGGCCTCGCCGCGCTCAGCCTGGCGGAACACCAGCGCTGGCGCCGCCATCTCAACAATGGCCAGGGCTTTCAGGGCTGCGGCTGGATCTTCGACGCGGAGACGGTCTTTGACACCATCGGCCTGCTCGAATGGGCCAGGCTGGCGCCAGTGGGGCGCGTTAAAGGCGTGATGCGCATTGCCGAGGGGGCGGTGCGAATCAACCGTCAGGGGGAGGATCTCCATATCGAGACCCTCAGCGTCGCTCCGCCCGATAGTCGGATCGAGCTTATTTCCGCGAATGAAGCCGACTGGAACGCACTCCAGACCTCGTTGTTGAGGCTTCGTTTAAGTTAAGGCGGCTAAGGTTGCCGCCGACTGTCACAAAATCGCAATGGCTATGATGAAAAACCGAATTCCTTTAATCCTGCTGCTTAACATCGCGGGTATAGCGCTATTTTGCTCCTGGTATCTGCCAGCCAACCATGGCGCGTGGTTGCCGGTCGACTCCGCGATCTTCCATTTCTTTAACCATGGCGTCAGCGTCAGCCATGCTTATGCCTGGCTGCTGGCGATCATCAACAATCGCGCCTTCGACGCCTGTTCGCTGCTGGCGATGGGCTGCCTGATGCTGAGCTATTGGCTAAAGGCGCCGACTGCAGGCCGTCGTCAGATCGCCATCATGGGCCTGGTGATGCTGCTGGCGGCGGTGATCATCAACCAGCTCGCACAACACCTGATGCCGGTACAGCGCGCCAGCCCGTCGCTGTTTTTTAGCGATATTACCCGCGTCAGCGACGTCGTTAACTTCCCCACTAAGGATGCGTCGAAGGACAGCTTCCCTGGCGATCATGGGATGATGCTGCTGATCTTCGCGAGCTTTATGTGGCGCTATTTTGGCCGTCGCGCGCTGGGCGTCGCGCTGATTATCTTTGTGGTCTTTGCTTTCCCGCGGGTAATGATTGGCGCCCACTGGTTTAGCGATATTGCCGTCGGCTCCCTGACCGCCGTGCTGATCGGCGCGCCCTGGGTATTGATGACCCCGCTGAGCGATAAATTGATCGCCTTTTTCGATCGCTACTTACCCAGCAGAATATCGGCCAAATAATGTCTCCGGCAGCCGCCAGAGTCATTAACTATAAGGGGACCTTTTGGGTCCCTTTTTACATTTTCCTTTTTTTCAACATGACGTTCATCTTCTTGTCACATTAATCCCGTGACAAATGAAGGAATTGTCTGTTTTTTGCCCGATATTGCCGTAATTTTGGCCTTTCCCGATGATTCACTTTTTGTCACCAAAATACTTATAAGAAATCGCGCAAAACCGCTCGCCATGCGGCGTTTGATAGGGTAATCTCGTTCTCGTTTTGCCTTTTCCGCAGCATTAATTCAGGGCATGAATAAAATTGTGCGTGACTGCACAAATTTAAGCTTAAGGAATTGTCTCATTGCGGATGGGTATTTAGGCTCTAACACGTTTGGCATTTTTTATAACGACATTGTCGTTAAGGACAACAAGGGAAAATAAACAGCATGGTCAAATCTCAGCCGATTTTGAGATATATCTTGCGGGTAGCCCCCGCGATTGCAGTAGCGGTTCTGCTTTCCGCGTGTAGTTCAACAAGTACCGCCAGGAATATGCATTCTGAGACGCATGCTGTGGGTAGTGGCGATTTATCATCACTGCAAGCCTCTCAGGATGAATTTGAAACGATGGTCCGTAACCTGGACGTAAAGTCCCGTTTAATGGATCAGTATGCCAGCTGGAAAGGCGTGCGTTACCGCCTCGGCGGCAGCACCCGCAAGGGTATCGACTGCTCAGCGTTTGTGCAGCGCACCTTCCGCGAACAATTTGGTCTGGAACTGCCGCGTTCAACCTCTGAACAGCAGGAAACCGGAAAATCGATTTCCCGTGCCCAACTGCGTACAGGCGATCTGGTTCTGTTTCGCGCCGGCTCTACCGGCCGCCATGTCGGGATCTACCTCGGCAACAACCAGTTTGTTCACGCCTCCACCAGCAGCGGGGTGACTATCTCCAGCATGGATGAGCCGTACTGGAAAAAGCGCTACAATGAAGCGCGTCGAGTCCTGAGCCGCTCGTAAACTGTCCTCCACCGCCGCCGGTTATCCCTTGGCTGGCTGCGGGATAAAAAACACTGCCCCAGGCAGTGTTTTTTTTTGCCACCTGGTTCTCAACGTCGCAAAATAAGCTATGTCTTTTAAGTGGGAATGAGAAAAACGACGACCGACACTCCGTTGATGCGCTTCAATAACACGGAAAGAATCTGGCTATGCTTACTCGCTACTTTTCGCCCCAGCGTAAAACCTGGTTAACCAGCCTGAGCGTGGGGATCATCGTCGCGCTGTTGGCCGGGAGCATTCAGTTTATGGTGATCTACCATAACCGGGCCGAGCGTTTCGACGCCATTATCAACAATGTTAATACCTATCTGAAAAGCTATTTTCACGACCTGCGCCAGACCATTGACGGCCTGCAGCCGCTGGTGGACCAGCCCTGCGAGAATATTGACTCCGGGCTTACCTCCCACGCCGCGTTCAGCCCCAACGTCCGCGCTTTCCTGCTGGTCAAAAACGGCATCGCCTTTTGCTCATCGGCTACGGGAGCCATGAATACGCCCCTCAGCCAGCTGATCCCGGCCATCGATATCAGCAAACCCGTTGCTATGGCGATTTTACCAGGCACGCCGATGATGCCGAAGAGCGCGGCGCTGGCGCTGTGGGTAGGTAAACCCGGCGATCAAAACAGCGGCATTTTCGTGTCGATTAACGCTAATCTCACGCCGTATATCCTCTATTCCGCGCGGCAAAACGATTTCAGCGGCATTGCGCTGGCCATCGATCACACCGCTATCTCCACCTTCAGTAATCGGCTGGTGGATCCGCAAACGCTGCATAACGCGCCGATCCGCCAGGCACAGATCGAGGGCTTACCGCTGAAGGTCTACCTGTATGCCAACAGCTGGCTGGCGGAAAATACGCAGTTTGCTCTGCTGCTCGGGGTCGTCTGCGGCCTGCTGGCGGGGCTGCTCTGCTATTACGTGCTGACGATCAAATCGGATCCGCGAAAATCCATTCTGCTGGGGATCAAAAATAACCAGTTCTACATCGTTTATCAGCCGGTGGTTAATGCTCAGACTCTACGTATCAGCGGCGTGGAGGTCCTAATGCGCTGGCGCCATCCGGTGGTTGGTGAAATTCCGCCCGACGTTTTTATTAACCTGGCCGAAACCCAGCAGATGATCGTGCCGCTAACCCATCACCTGCTCGCGCTGATCGCCAGCGACGCTGCGGTGTTGAAGCGTATTCTGCCGCGCGGCGTGAAGCTGGGGCTGAATATTTCCCCTGCCCATCTGCAGGCCGACAGCTTCCGCGACGATATGCTGCGCTTCGCCGCCGCGCTGCCAGCCGACCACTTTCACGTGGTGCTGGAGGTAACCGAGCGGGCGATGATTGATAAAGAAAAATCGATGGCTAACTTCGCCTGGCTCCACCGCCAGGGATTCGAAATCGCGATTGATGATTTCGGCACCGGGCATAGCGCGCTGATCTATCTCGAACGCTATAACTTCGATTATCTGAAGATCGATCGCGGTTTTGTGCAGGCGATTGGTACTGAAACAGTAACCTCGCCGGTGCTGGATGCGGTACTGACCCTCAGCCGCCGGCTGAAATTAATGACCGTCGCCGAAGGGGTGGAGACCCAGGAACAGGCGGAGTGGCTTCGCGGCCAGGGCGTTCATTTCCTGCAGGGGTACTGGATCAGCCGACCGCTGTCGCTGGCCGGGCTGGTGGCTGCGCACGATGAACCCGCGAACTATTTCACAACGCGCTAAGTCTCACTTATGATGCGGGAACGGATGTCGGCCATGGGGGCCGGCCATGACAGGGTATTCTGCCGCCTATGTATGCGCGCCTCTTTCTGATTCTGCTGGCTCTGTTTAGCCTGGACGCTAAGGCGCAAACCATTCAGGAAAGCGTAGCCTTCGCGATTATCGGCGAACCGAAATACGCCGCCGGTTTCAGTCATTTTGATTACGTCAATCCCAGGGCGCCGAAAGGCGGCACCCTCACCCTGGCGGCGATCGGCACCTTTGATAACTTCAACCGTTATGCGCTGCGCGGCAACCCCGCGGTACGCACGGAGGCGCTCTACGATACCCTGTTCACCACCTCGGATGATGAGCCCGGCAGCTACTACCCGCTGATTGCCGAGCGGGCGCGCTATGCCGAGGACTATTCCTGGATGGAGATCGCGCTCAACCCGCGCGCCCGCTTCCATGACGGCACGCCGATCACCGCCCGCGATGTGGCGTTTACCTTCAACAAGTTTATGACCGAAGGGGTGCCGCAGTTTCGCCTGTTTTATAAAGGCACCACCGTGAAGGCCATCGCGCCGTTGACCGTGCGTATTGACCTCGGCCAGCCCGGCAAAGAGAACATGCTGAGTCTGCTGAGCCTGCCGGTGATGCCCGAGGCGTTCTGGCGCCAGCACAAACTCAGCGACCCGCTGTCGAAGCCGCCGCTGGCCAGCGGGCCATACCGCATCAGCGCCTGGCGAATGGGGCAATATATTATCTATTCCCGGGTCGCCGACTACTGGGCGGCCGACCTGCCGGTCAACCGCGGTCGCTGGAATTTCGATACGCTGCGCTATGACTATTATCTCGACGACAATGTCGCTTTCGAAGCCTTTAAAGCGGGAGCCGTCGATCGCCGGGAAGAGACCGTCGCCAAAAACTGGGCTACCCGCTACGTCGGTCGCAACTTCAGCCGCGGCTACATCATTAAAGATGAGCATACCAATACCTCGGCGCAGGATACCCAGTGGCTGGCGTTCAATATTCAGCGCCCGATTTTTGCCGATCGCCGGGTGCGGCAGGCCATTACCCTGGCGTTCGATTTCGAATGGATGAACAAGGCGCTGTTTTACAGCGCCTATCAGCGCGCCAACAGCTATTTCCAGAACACCGAATATGCCGCCCGCAGCCTGCCCGACGCAGCCGAGCTGGCCCTGCTGACGCCGATGAAAAACGAACTGCCCCCGGAGCTCTTCAGCCAGGTTTACCAGCCGCCGGTCTCCCGCGGCGATGGCTTCGACCGCGCCAACTTACTCAAAGCCGACGCCCTGCTCAATGCGGCGGGCTGGACGGTGAAGAACCAGCGCCGGGTCAACGCCGCCACCGGCAAGCCGCTGCGCTTTGAGCTACTGCTGCCGGCCGGGGGCAATGACCGCTGGGTGCTGCCGTTTCAGCACAACCTGCAGCGTCTGGGGATCGTCATGGATATTCGTCAGGTTGATAATTCGCAGTACAGCAACCGCCGCCGCAGCCGGGATTACGACATGATGCCAAGCCTGTGGCGCGCCATGCCCTGGCCGGGGACCGACCTGCAAATCTCCTGGGCGTCCGACTATATTCACTCCAGCTACAACGCGCCGGGGGTGCAAAGCCCGGTAGTGGATAAGCTGATTGCGCAGATCCTGCAGTGGCAGGGCAATAAGCAGAAACTGATCCCTCTCGGTCGGGCGCTGGATCGTGTGCTGACCTGGAATAACTACATGTTGCCGATGTGGTATATGGCGCAGGACCGCACCGCGTGGTGGAATAAGTTCTCTTTCCCCGCGACCCGCCCCATCTATTCGTCCGGCCTCGATACCTGGTGGTACGACGTGAACAAAGCGGCCACCCTCCCCGCGGACAGACGCTAAGGACATCCCATGGGCAGCTACCTGATCCGCCGTTTGCTGTTAGTCATCCCCACCCTGTGGGCCATCATCACCATTAACTTTTTTATTGTCCAGATCGCGCCTGGCGGCCCGGTCGATCAGGCCATCGCCGCCATCGAGTTTAATCAGCGCGGCGGGATGCCGGGGGCTGGCGACGGCGGCATGGGCGCCAGCCATGCCCGCACCGGCGCAGGCAATATCAGCGAGGGTCACTATCGCGGCGGGCGCGGCCTCGACCCGGAAGTCATCGCCGAGATCACCCACCGCTACGGCTTCGATAAACCTCTCCACGAGCGCTATCTGAAGATGCTGGGCGATTATCTGCGCTTTGATTTCGGCGACAGCCTGTTTCGCAGCGCCTCCGTGCTGCAGCTGATTAAAGACAGCCTGCCGGTCTCGGTGAGCCTCGGGCTGTGGAGCACGCTAATTATCTATCTGGTCTCCATTCCGCTGGGCATCCGCAAAGCGGTCAGCAACGGCAGCCGCTTTGATATCTGGAGCAGTACGCTGATAATCATTGGCTATGCGATCCCTGCCTTTCTGTTCGCCATCCTGCTGATCGTGATTTTTGCCGGCGGCAGCTATTTCGACCTCTTCCCGCTGCGCGGTCTGGTCTCGCCAAATTTCGACACCCTCCCCTGGTATCAGAAGATCCTCGACTACCTGTGGCACATCACCCTGCCGGTGCTGGCGACGGTAATTGGCGGCTTTGCCGCGCTGACTATGCTGACCAAAAACAGCTTCCTCGACGAGATCCGCAAACAGTATGTGGTCACCGCCCGCGCCAAAGGCGTTGGTGAGAAACAGATCCTCTGGGGACACGTGTTCCGTAACGCCATGCTGCTGGTGATCGCCGGCTTCCCGGCCACCTTTATCAGTATGTTCTTTACCGGCTCGTTGCTGATCGAAGTGATGTTCTCGCTAAACGGCCTGGGTCTGCTGGGCTATGAAGCGACGGTCTCCCGCGACTATCCGGTGATGTTTGGCACGCTCTATATTTTCACTCTGATTGGCCTGCTGCTGAATATCGTCAGCGATATCAGCTATACGCTGGTCGACCCGCGCATTGATTTTGAGGGCCGCTAATGTCTTTCTTCAGTCCCGTTAATCAGGCCCGCTGGGCGCGCTTTCGCCACAACCGTCGCGGCTACTGGTCGCTGTGGCTGTTTTTAATTCTCTTTCTTTGCAGCCTGGGCGCCGAGCTGCTGGCCAACGATCGCCCGCTGCTGGTGCAATACCGGGGCCAGCTGTACGTCCCGGTGTTAAAAAACTACACCGAGCAAACCTTCGGCGGCGCGTTCGCCACCGCCGCCGACTATCAGGATCCCTGGCTGCAGCAGCAGCTGGCGACTCACGGCTGGGCGCTATGGCCGCCAGTACGCTTCGGCGCGACGACAATTAATTTTGCCAGCACGGTTCCCTTTCCATCGCCGCCCTCAGCCAGCAACTGGCTCGGCACCGACGCCAACGGCGGCGATGTGCTGGCGCGGATCCTCTATGGGACACGCATCTCGGTGCTCTTCGGTCTGCTGCTGACGCTGTTCTCCAGCGTGCTGGGGGTGCTGGCCGGGGCGATACAGGGTTACTACGGCGGTAAAATCGACCTGTGGGGACAGCGCTTTATCGAAGTCTGGTCCGGCATGCCAACGCTGTTCCTGATCATCCTGCTCTCCAGCGTCGTGCAGCCGGGCTTCTGGTGGCTGCTGGCAATCACCGTTCTCTTTGGCTGGATGACGCTGGTGGGCGTGGTGCGCGCGGAATTTCTCCGCACCCGCAACTACGACTATGTTCGGGCGGCGCAGGCGTTAGGGGTTAGCGACCGGCAGATCATCCTGCGGCATATGTTGCCCAACGCGATGGTGGCGACCCTCACCTTCCTGCCCTTTATCCTGTGCAGCTCCATTACCACCCTGACGTCGCTGGATTTTCTCGGCTTCGGCCTGCCGCTCGGCTCGCCCTCCCTCGGCGAGCTGCTGCTGCAGGGCAAAAACAACCTGCAGGCGCCCTGGCTGGGCATTGCCGCATTTCTCTCCGTCGCCGTGCTGCTGACGCTACTGATTTTTATCGGTGAAGCGGTTCGCGACGCCTTTGACCCGAGTAAGGCGGTGTAATATGACCCACCCGCTATTAGCTATCGACAATCTCTCTATTGCCTTTCGCCAGCAGGGCGAGACGCAGACCGTGGTGCATAATCTGTCGCTCGAGGTGGCGGTCGGCGAAACGCTGGCCCTGGTGGGCGAATCCGGCTCCGGTAAGAGCATCTCCGCCCTGTCGGTGCTGCGGCTGCTCCCTACCCCGCCGGCCAGCTACCCCAGCGGTGACATCCGTTTTCATGGCCAGTCGCTGCTGCATGCGGATGAGGCGACCCTGCGCGGCGTGCGCGGCAACCGGATCGCGATGATCTTTCAGGAGCCGATGGTATCGCTCAATCCCCTGCACCCCCTGGAAAAACAGCTCTACGAGGTGCTGTCGTTACACCGGGGAATGCGCAAACAGGCGGCGCGCGGGGAGATCCTCGACTGCCTGGAGCGCGTCGGGATCCGTCAGGCGCCGCGACGGCTGGCGGACTATCCGCATCAGCTCTCCGGCGGCGAGCGCCAGCGGGTGATGATCGCCATGGCGCTGCTGACGCGCCCGGAGCTGCTGATCGCCGACGAGCCGACTACCGCCCTGGACGTATCGGTGCAGGCGCAGATCCTGCAGCTGCTGCGCGAGCTAAAGCAGGAGCTGAACATGGGTCTGCTGTTTATCACTCATAACCTGAGCATCGTCCGCCAGCTGGCTGACCGGGTGGCGGTAATGCAGAACGGCCGCTGCGTGGAACACAATGACTGTCGGGCGCTGTTCAGCGCGCCAGCGCATCCCTACACCCAACGCCTGCTGGATAGCGAGCCGGACGGGGAGCCGGTGCCGCTGGCCGCCGATGCCCCGGTGCTGCTGCAGGCGGACGATTTAAAGGTGGCGTTTCCCGTTCGCAAAGGGATCCTGCGTCGGGTGGTCGATCATCATCGGGTGGTCAACAGCCTCAGCTTTCAGCTGCGCGCCGGCGAGACGCTGGGCCTGGTGGGGGAATCGGGTTCCGGTAAAAGCACCACCGGCCTGGCCCTGCTGCGCCTGATCCCGTCCGGGGGCAAGATAACCTTCGCCGGCCAGCCGATTCAGGGGCGTAACCGCCGACAGCTGCTACCGCTGCGCCGACAGATGCAGGTGGTTTTTCAGGATCCGAACTCGTCGCTCAATCCGCGCCTCACGGCGCAGCAGATCATTGAGGAAGGCTTGCGCGTCCACCAGCCGACGCTGACGGCGGCCGAACGCGAACAGGCGGTGATCCTTGCCATGCAGGAGGTCGGCCTCGACCCGGCCAGCCGCCAGCGCTATCCGGCGGCGTTCTCCGGTGGCCAGCGACAGCGTATCGCCATCGCCAGAGCGTTGATCGTCAAACCGCAGCTGATCGTCCTCGATGAACCGACCTCATCGCTGGACAAAACCGTTCAGGCGCAGATCCTGAACCTGCTGAAAGCCTTACAGCGAAAGCATCAGCTGGCCTATATTTTTATCAGCCATGATTTAGGCGTGGTGCGGGCGCTGTGTCACCAGGTGATGGTGCTGCGTCAGGGAGAGGTGGTCGAACAGGGCGAGTGCAAGTCCGTCTTCAGCGCACCCCGGCATGAGTATACCCGCCAGCTGCTGGCGCTAAGCTGACGGTCAGAAAGGGTTATTGCCGGAGAAGGGCTCGGCGATGGCCACGCCAAAGTTTTTCAGACGACAGGTGGCGGCAAACTCATCCTGCAGGTTAACGAACAGGCAGGGTTCACCTTCGCACTCCAGCACGGAACAGTCGACTTCGATGTCGCTTAACGCCTGGCTGAGCTTATGCATCACCGGCCAGGCTTTCTCACCGTCCGGGCTCAGCAATTTCAGGGCAACGAGACTGTTCTCGTTCTGCGCGCCGTTTTGCGGAATCGGTTCAACTCTGGAACCCGCAAAACCGGCCAGCCAGCGATAGCTCTGCGGCAGACGGTGTACGATAGAGAGTTGTTGTGTATTCACTTGGTTTCCCCGGAAGCAAAAGGCTTCACAATAAATTTACATCAATATTAACACACTGTTGACAAATAGTCCTGCCTTGAGGCAGAAAACGTTTACAGCGGCGGCGGACCAGGGTTAAGCGCTTATAATCCAGCGCTTTATTTTTTATACCCGGCGAGCCGATTGGCGCTATATGTACCCGTTTCTGTGATCCAAAACAACTTTTTTATCGCAACAATGCGACTTTTTACACTAATTGATTTTACATAAAGGAAACAAATCGCAGAACCCTGAAGCCCATTGCGGTTGACATGCATCAAGAAAGGGGCGATTTCGCCCCTGAAAATGTGACCTAGCGTGCGATTTTTCGCCGCCGGGATGCGTAAAGCGAGAAGAAAATAGAGCAGGTTGCGCAGAAGGCAATAGAGATCAGCATCGGCCAGGCGGTGGTAAACGTCGCCATCGACAGCAGCGCGCCGATAATCGCCCCGATACCGAAACGGAAAGTCCCCGCCAGCGACGAAGCAGTGCCCGCCATATGCGGAAACTCATCGAGGATCACCGCCATGGCGTTAGACGACACCATGGATACGCAGCCGACAAAGGCCGCTACGCCGATCACCAGTGACCAGAAGCCGACATCCAGCAGCGCGCAGACCACCATCCACACCGCCATGGCAAACTGGATCCACAGCCCGGCGCGGAACATACGCAACGCCCCTACCCGCCGTACAAACCGGCTGTTGAACATGGTCATCAGAAACAGAAAAACGATGTTCAGCGCAAAATAGTAGCCAAAGTGCTGAGGCGCGACGTGGTTTATATTGATGTAGACAAAGGGACCGGCGCTAAGGAAAGAGAACATTCCCGCGAAGCTAAAGCCGCTCGCCAGCATATAGCTCAGTACCCGCTTGTGGCGGAACAGCGTGGCAAAGTTACCCAGCGTGGTGCGCAGATGGAACGGCTGACGCCTTTCAGCCGGCAGCGTTTCGCGGATAAACAGGCCGATCATCAGCGAGGCCAGCAGGGCCACCAGGGCGAGGATCCAAAAGATGGCATGCCAGCTGAACCAGACCAACACCGCCCCGCCGACCATCGGCGCCACCAGCGGCGCAATGGTCGTGACCAGCATGACAAACGACATCATGCGCGAAAACTCATCTTTCGGATAGATGTCGCGCATCAGGGCGTTAATCACCACGCTGGCCGCCGCGGCTGCCAGACCGTGGAAGAAACGCATGACAATCAGCATATCGACGGTTTGCGACAGGGCGCAGGCTACCGCCGCCGCCGCGAAGACCAGCGTCCCGCCGAGGATCACCGGCTTGCGGCCAAGGCTGTCCGCCATCGGGCCGTACAGCAGCTGACCCAGCGCAAAGCCGAGGATATAGGTGCTGAGCGTCATCTGCGCGCTGCCGTCCGGGACGTTATACTGGGCGGCGATCACCGGCAGGGCCGGAAGATACATATCAATAGACAGCGGCATCAGCATGGCCAGCAGGCCAAGGATAAACACAATCCCCAGTGAAGAATTCTGCTTCAGCGTCACGTTTTACTCCGTGGCTGCGGGGCGCCCACGCTGGCGATTTCCGCTTCCGTCAGCGGACGATATTCACCCGGCGCCAGCGATTCATCCAGCAGGATGTCGCCGATGCGTTCCCGATGCAGGCCAACCACGTGGTTGCCCACGGCGGCGAACATGCGTTTCACCTGATGGTAGCGGCCTTCGCTGATGGTGAGGCGCACTTCGGTCGGAGTGATAACTTCCAGCAACGCCGGTTTGGTGAGATCTTTTTCGTTATGCAGCTGGACGCCTTTGGCGAACAGCTCCGCGGTCCCTTCCGCCAGCGGGCTTTCCAGCGCCACCAGATAGGTTTTTTCACAGTGGTGGCGCGGCGAGGTAATGCGATGCGACCACTGGCCGTCATCGGTCATCAGCACCAGCCCGGTGGTGTCGATATCCAGCCGTCCGGCGGCGTGCAGCTTATGCGCCACCGGCTCGTCGAGGAAATAAAGGATAGTCGGATGATCGGGATCGTCGGAGGAACAGACGTACCCTTGCGGCTTGTTGAGCATAAAGTAACGCGGGCCATTCTGCTGGGTCAGCGTATTTCCGTCATACTCCACCTCGTGCTCCGGCTGGAGCTTAAAAGAGGCATCTTTCACAATGTCGCCGTCCACGGTAACGCGGCTGCCGCGAATTTCACGCCCGGCAATAGCCCGGCTGACGCCCAGCTGCTGAGCGATAAACTTATCAAGTCGCATGAGATTTTTTTAGCCTGTCATAGTGCTGGAGCGGGCAAATCGCCCGAAAAAGAAGAATTTCACCGGCTAGTATAACGGGCTCTTAACACCACTCAAGGGAAAAGATTCATGGCATACTATTCGCCAGTTAATTAGCCCCGTGAATTCATGACTTTTACATTACGTCCTTACCAACAAGAAGCCGTCGATGCCACCCTCGCCTGGTTCCGTCGCCATACCGAGCCGGCGGCGATTGTCCTGCCCACCGGCGCGGGCAAAAGTCTGGTGATCGCCGAGCTTGCCAGGCTGGCGCGCGGCCGCGTGCTGGTGCTGGCCCATGTCAAAGAGCTGGTGGCGCAGAACCATGCCAAATACTGCGCCCTTGGCCTCGAGGCGGATATCTTCGCCGCCGGTCTCCAGCGAAAAGAGAGCCACGGCAAAGTGGTGTTCGGCAGCGTGCAGTCGGTAGCGCGCAATCTCGACCAGTTTCGCGGCGAATTTTCGCTACTCATCGTCGATGAATGCCACCGCATCAGCGATGATGACGACAGCCAGTATCAGCAGATCATCGGTCACCTGCGGCAGGTCAATCCGCAGATCCGGCTGCTCGGCCTGACGGCCACGCCGTTCCGCCTTGGCAAGGGCTGGATCTATCAGTTCCATTATCATGGGATGGTGCGCGGCGATGAAAAGGCCCTGTTCCGCGACTGCATCTATGAGCTACCGCTGCGCTATATGATTAAACACGGCTATCTGACGCCGCCGGAGCGCCTCGATATGCCGGTGGTGCAGTACGATTTCAGTCGCCTGCAGGCGCAAAGCAACGGCCTGTTCAGCGAAGCCGATCTTAACCATGAGCTGAAAAAACAACAGCGTATCACGCCGCATATCGTCAGCCAGATCGTGGAGTTCGCCGAAAACCGCAAAGGGGTGATGATCTTTGCCGCCACCGTGGAACACGCCCGGGAAGTGACCGGCCTGCTGCCGGTAGGCCAGGCGGCGCTGATCACCGGCGAAACGCCTGGGCCGGAGCGGGATCGCATCATCGAGGCCTTTAAAGCGCAGGCGTATCGCTATCTGGTGAACGTCGCGGTGCTGACCACCGGCTTCGACGCCCCGCACGTCGACCTGATCGCCATCCTCCGCCCCACCGAGTCGGTGAGTCTTTACCAACAGATCGTTGGCCGCGGTCTGCGCCTGGCGCCGGGGAAAACCGACTGTCTGATCCTCGACTACGCCGGCAATCCGCATGACCTGTATGCCCCGGAAGTGGGGACGCCGAAGGGCAAAAGCGACAACGTGCCGGTGCAGGTCTTCTGCCCGGCCTGCGGCTTCGCCAATACCTTCTGGGGCAAAACCACCGCCGACGGCACCTTGATTGAACACTTTGGCCGCCGCTGCCAGGGGTGGTTCGAAGATGACGACGGCCACCGCGAACAGTGCGACTTCCGCTTTCGCTTTAAAAACTGCCCGCAGTGTAATGCGGAAAACGACATCGCCGCCCGCCGCTGCCGGGAGTGCGACACTATACTGGTTGACCCGGACGATATGCTGAAGGCGGCGCTGAAGCTGAAGGACGCGCTGGTGCTGCGCTGCAGCGGCATGGCCCTGCAGCACGGCTGCGACGAGAAGGGCCCGTGGCTGAAAATCACCTACTACGATGAAGACGGGGCGGATGTCAGTGAGCGCTTCCGTCTGCAGACCCCCGCCCAGCGCACCGCCTTCGAACAACTGTTTATTCGCCCGCATACCCGCACCCCCGGGGTGCCGCTGCGCTGGATAACGCCGGCGGATATCGTGACCCAGCAGGCGCTGCTGCGCCATCCGGACTTTGTCGTCGCCCGCATGAAGGGGCAGTACTGGCAGGTGCGGGAAAAAGTGTTCGATTATCAGGGGCGTTTTCGTCGCGCCAACGAGCTGCGTTAATTAGCGGAAAGCTGAGGTTTTGATTGCCCGGGTGTCGTTTGGCGGCTATAATGCCGCCCGCTTTTGCATTCGCAAAGCAGATAATCCGCCTGTTGCTGGGTCGCCTGTAGCAGGCTTTATATATAGAGAGACATCAATGTTTACTATCAACGCAGAAGTACGTAAAGAGCAGGGTAAGGGTGCGAGCCGCCGCCTGCGCGCAGCTAACAAGTTCCCGGCAATCATCTACGGTGGCGAAGCTGCTCCGGTTGCTATCGAACTGGACCACGACAAAGTATGGAACATGCAGGACAAAGCTGAGTTTTACAGCGAAGTTCTGACCGTCGTTGTTGATGGCAAAGAAGAAAAAGTCAAAGTTCAGGCTGTTCAGCGCCACGCGTTCAAGCCGAAACTGACTCACATCGACTTCGTTCGCGCGTAATCGCCGATAGCAAGTTGTATGGCAAGCGCCCCGGGGTCTCAGGCTCCGGGGCGTTTTGTTATCTGCGCTGCCAAAGCTCCGGCGCCTCGTGCACGATGTCGCTAAGCATCCGATGCTTATTCATTCCGGGCAGCCAGAGCATCACCATCGTGACGTTCAGCCCCTGACTGCCGACCTCCGTCGCGATTTCACTGACTCCCTGCCACTCGCCTGGCCGCAAATGGTCCGGTAAAAACCCCCAGCCCCTCCCCTGCTCCAGCGCATGGCGCAACAGGGTAATTTCATTCATATACAGCGTATGGCCGGAAATCTGCAGCCGGCGGGCGATTTGATCGTCACTGCGCCGGTGCATCACTAACTGCGGCGTCAACGAAAGATTCAATAGCGTCAGCGGCCGCGGAGCGTCGTGGAACAGGCTGTCCGCCGCGTAGAAACGCAGATCCACGGTGCCGAGCGCCCGCCACTCCATTTCGCTCCCCAGCGTGCGGTTGTTAGCCTGACAAATCGCCATCTCCGCCACGCCATCGCTCAGCGCCTGCTCGGCTTCGCGACGCGAGGCGCTCCAGCAGCTCAGGCGGATCTGCCGTCGGGCCAGGTTATCGGCCAGCGCACAGAGAAATTCACGCGGCACGAAGGGATCGTACACCAGACGCAGCGCCTGCCCGGCGGTTTGCGGCAGCGTTTGCGCAAAAGACTCGAAAGCCTGCGCCTGACGCAACAGCAGATGCGCCTGGCGAAACAGCTGCTCGCCCTCGGCAGTTAGCGTCAGGCTACGTCCTTCACGGCTGAACAGCCGGTAGCCCAGCGCATCTTCCAGATAGTCCAGCAGATCGCGCAGCGTGGTCCGGTCTTTAGCTAAACGAATGGCCGCCTGCGACAGGCTGCCGGTCTCAGCAATCGTCGCGAAGGCTTCAATCTGTGCGAATGAATACTGTAGGGTTTTCATCCTTTTTCTCCCTTTAAGGGGGAAAATCCCCCATATGCTGATTTTAGCCGGCGCGCGCCGATTTATATACTGCGCAGCGAATCTATGGCAAACGAGGAAATGACAATGATAAGAAAACCACTGGCCCTGGCGTTAATATTGGCGGCGCTGCCGGCGGCGGCAATGGCGCAACACTGCGGCAGCCTGACGCTGGATGTCTGCCCAACCCCTTACGATCAAACGCTACCCGCGGCCAAAGACATGCTCAGCTGGGATCAGACTTCACGCGTGATTGGCTTTCGCAATGACTATCGCAACTATGCCGGCGATGTCTTCCGCCACGGCGCCTCGACGCCGCTGGAGAGCGCTGAAAAACAACTGACCGATGCCCGCTATACGCTCAACGGCCACACCTGGAATTTGCAGGATTACCTGAAGCGCGAGAACGTCAGCGGTATGCTGGTGCTGAAAGATGGTAAAGTCGCCTGGAAATATCTCGCCGAAGGTAATACCGACACCACCCTGTGGACCTCGCGCTCGGTAGGCAAATCGGTGGTCTCGACGCTGGTCGGTATCGCCATTCAACAGGGTAAAATCCACTCCCTTGATGACCTGATTACCGTTTATGAACCCGAACTGAAAGGCACCGCCTGGGACGGCGTAACGCTGAAGCAGTTGATTCAACACACCAGCGGGGTGGAATGGAATGAAGACTACACCGACCCGCAGTCGCATTTCGCCCGCCTGACCCAGTGTGAAGCGCAGCCCGGCGCCTATGCCTGCGTGCGTAAGATCGTCACCGGCCTGGCGCGTCAACACCCGGCGGGCGAGCAGTGGTCCTACTCTTCCGGCGGCGCCTGGCTGCTTGGGGATATCCTGGAGCGCGCCACCGGCATGTCGCTGGCCGCCTGGCTTGAACAGGCTCTATGGCAGCCGGCCGGGATGGCCCACGACGGCGTGTGGCATGCTTATCAGCAAGGGAAGCACGACGTCGGCGCCCACGGCTTTAACGCCACCCTTGAAGACTGGGGCCGCTTTGGTGAATTCGTCGCCCGTGACGGTCGGTTAAGCAATGGCAAACAGCTGGTGCCGACTGGCTGGTTCGATCAAGCCGCCAGCTGGACCAAGGCGCTAAACTCGGTCTCGGCAGCGCATCCGGAGGGTATTTACGGCTATCAGTGGTGGAATAACGCGATTCCGGCGAATGCGCAAAACGTCCAGCCGACGCCGCAGGAAGGGCTTAAAGGGTCGCTGTGGGCGCTGGGGATCTACGGCCAGGTGATCATGGTGAACCGCGCGGAACACCTGGTGATCGTCCAGTGGTCGACCTGGCCGCAGGCGGAACCTTCCTTCAACGCTCAGCCGTTGGAAGCGGCGCTGATGTACAGCGCCATTGCCCGCGAGCTGCGTTAACTCCCCGCTCCTTGCCGCTCAGCCGGCGAGGAGCGTGTCGGCATTCAGCGCCAGGTGTTGCAGCAGGATAATGGTTTTAGCATCCATGATCTCGCCATCGCGAATAGCCTGCAGCGCCCGCGTCAGCGGCCACTCCAGTACTTCAATATCCTCACCTTCCGCCGCCAGTCCGCCGCCGTCGCCCCGACGGTCATCGGCCTGATATTCGGCGATAAAAAAGTAGAGTTTTTCGGTGACGGAGCCGGGGCTCATAAAGACGGTGAAGACGGGTTCGACACGGGTCACGCGAAAGCCGGTCTCCTCTTCCGCTTCGGCAACGATCCGCGCCTCCGGCGAGGCGTTATCCAACAGCCCGGCGGCCGCCTCAATCAGATACCCATCGTGGCCATGAGTAAATACCGGAAAACGGAACTGACGGGTCAGGACCACCGTCCGCTTTTCCCGGTTGTAGAGTAAAATGACTGCGCCGTTGCCCCGGTCATAAGCCTCGCGGCTCTGCTCCTGCCAGCGACCGTCCCGACGCAGCAGTTCGAAGGTATATTTTTTCAACGTGTACCAGTTATCCGAGAGCAGCGTCTCGCGAACGTGGCGGACGTGCGGTGCATGTGTTTGCATGTTATTTCCCCTTTGAGGTGACAGCAGGCACCATAACATGCATAATCATGCACAAACAAGATCATTCGATGAAGGAAAACCGATGCTCGCCAGTCAGAGAAAACAGCAGATCCTCCAGATCCTCACCGAGGAAAAACAGGTGATGTCCGGGGAGCTAAGCCAGCGGTTTAACGTCTCCGAGGACTCCATTCGCCGCGATCTGCGCGAGCTGGCGGCGGAGGGAAAACTGCAGCGGGTCCATGGCGGAGCATTGCCGGTATCCGCCGCCATTGCGCCAATTGAAACGCGCAAAAGCGTGCAGATCGCCTCCAAGCAGGCGGTCGCCCGCGCCGCCGCCGCCCTGATCCAGCCGGGACAGGTGGTGATTGTCGATGGCGGCACCACCACCGCGGCGATGATCGGCTTTTTACCCGCCGACCTCAGCTGCACGGTGGTCACCCACAGCCCGGGCATCGCCGTGGCGCTGGTGGACCACCCGCGAATCGAGGTGATCCTGCTCGGCGGCAGAGTATTTAAACATTCGGTTGTCGCCGTCGGCGCCGAGACGCTGGCGGGAATGGCGCGGATTAACGCCGACCTGTTCTTTATGGGGGTGACCGGCGTCCACCCGCGGGCGGGTTTCACCACCGGTGATTACGAAGAGGCAGGCATCAAGCGCGCGCTGACGGCCAGGGCGGCAGAAACCGTGGTAATGGCCTCCCGGGAGAAGCTCAACGCCGCGTCGGCCTTTGCCATCGGCGAGCTGAGCCTCGCCAGTACGCTGATTGTCGATGGAGAACCCGACGCCGCGCTGCGCCAACAGTTGGTGCAGAGCGGCGTGGAGATCGTCCCCGTTCAGCGGTAGCGCCGCCGGGGCGCAGGGCTTAATTGCCGCCTGACGTCCGGCGCTGCAGCTGGTCGCGCAGGTTCGGCGGGGTACCCTTAATGGTCAGGGTATCAGTGGCGGGATCCCAGAATACGCGTTCGCCCAGCAGCATGGCGTCGAAGTTAATGGTCAATCCGCCGCCGCTGCCGGCAAACTTGGTCAGCTGACGTAAGGTGCTGCGATCCGCCGGGAAGCTCTCTTCCAGCTCATAGCCCTGCTCAGCGGTGAATTCCTGGAAGCTCTTTTCGCTGACGCCGGCGAGCTCTTTGGACAGCGACTCCAGCTCAATCTCTTCCCCAGCCTGCAGCTGTTCGTTGCAGTAAGCGTAGACCTGCTGGCGCACGTTCTGTCGCTCGGATTTATCAAGCTGGGCATCGGCGGCGAAGTCATCCACCGCCTGCAGCAGGCCGCGGTTCTGCGCTTTGGCGTTAAGCCCTTCGCTGGCGCCGAGGAAATCCATAAAGAAATCGGCCACTTTGCGCCCTACCCGCCCTTTCAGGAAGGTCAGATAGCGGGTCGACTCCGGGTTGGTTTCCCATTCGGTGAGATCGATGCGCGCGACGATATCGGCATGGTTAATATCCAGATAATGGGTCGAGCGGATATCCAGCTCTTCGTTGACGCGCATACTGCTCAGGTTATTGAGTACCGCCACCAGCAGATACTCGACCGCAAGGTAACGATACTGGCAGAAGAGGACAATGCCTCCTTCGGCGAACGGGTATTTCGCCAGCTCATCGCGCAGGCGACCGGTCGCCGCGCGGCTAAACGCCAGAAACTCTTCTTCCCCCTGACGCTGCAGGCGCAGCGCCTGGGCCAGTTCGCTCTCTTCATTGAACAAGCCATAGGCTTTGCTTTTGGCGCTATAGACCCGGTGCAGTTCAGCCATCATCTCGACGACCGTCGCGTTCGGCTCCAGCAGTGACTCGCGCAGCACCAGCTCCAGATTTTGTTCATCACGTTTGATTAACTGATGCAGGGCAATCTGGTCGATATCCAGACTCATGTTAAACTCTCCTTTTAAACCGGGCGGTATTCAACCACCGCCGGGTGGCCGACGCAACTGGCGCCACACATTTCGACGTCGTTAACGTCGATTGATGCGCTTTTGCGCCGCGGCGAAAAAATGCGGAAAAAAAGCTGCTGCTACGGTAATATGTTGCCCTTTCACGAACAAACAGATTTTGAGTTTATGCCGCAAATTTCCCGCTATAGCGATCAACAGGTCGAACAGTTGCTCAGCGAGCTGACGAACGTCCTGGAATCACACAAAGCCCCGGTGGACCTTTCACTGATGGTGTTAGGCAATATGGTGACCAACCTGATCAACAGTAGCGTCGCGCCGGCGCAGCGTCAGGCCATCGCCCGTTCTTTCGCGCAGGCTTTGCAATCTTCGATTAACGACGATCCAGCGCATTAAGGATAACAGCAACAGTATATGGTGACTCTACGTCAGCCCTACCGAGAAAAAGTCTCCCAGATGGTTAGCTGGGGGCACTGGTTCGCCCTGTTCAACATGTTGTTGGCCATGGTGCTCGGCAGCCGCTACCTTTTTGTCGCCGACTGGCCGACGACGCTTGCCGGACGACTGTTTTCGTACGTCAGTCTCGTCGGGCATTTCAGCTTTCTGGTGTTTACCAGCTATGTGCTGATCCTCTTTCCGTTGACCTTTATCGTGGTCTCGCAGCGCCTGATGCGCTTCCTGTCGGTGATCCTTGCCACCGCCGGGATGACGCTGCTGCTGATAGACAGCGAGGTTTTTACCCGCTTCCATCTGCACTTAAACCCGGTCGTCTGGGAGCTGGTCATCAACCCTGACCAGAATGAGATGGCGCGCGACTGGCAGCTGATGTTTATCAGCGTCCCGGTCATCTTCTTGATTGAAATGCTCTTCGCCACCTGGAGCTGGCAAAAGCTGCGCAGCCTGACGCGCCGCCGCCATTACGCCCGCCCGGTCGCCTGGTTCTTCTTTTTGTCGTTCGTCAGCAGCCACCTGGTCTATATCTGGGCGGACGCCAATTTCTATCGCCCGATCACTATGCAGCGGGCGAATCTGCCGCTCTCCTATCCGATGACCGCCCGTCGTTTCCTTGAGAAACATGGCCTGCTCGACGCCCAGGATTATCAGCGTCGTCTGGTGGAGCAAGGGGCCCCGGAGGCGGTATCGGTCCAGTATCCGCTTAGCAACCTGCGCTACCGTGACCTCGGCGCGGGCTACAACGTGCTGCTGATCACCGTCGACAACCTGAACTACTCGCGGTTTGAAAAGACCATGCCGGCGCTGGCGGCATTTGCCAAAGAAAACGTTAACTTTACCCAGCATATGAGCTCGGGCAATACCGCCGACAGCGGCCTGTTTGGCTTGTTCTACGGTATTTCGCCTGGCTATATGGACGGTGTCCTCTCGGCGCGTATTCCCGCCGCGCTGATTACCGCCCTCAACCAGCAAGGCTACCAGCTGGGCCTCTTCTCCTCCGATGGGTTTAGCAGCCCGCTGTATCGCCAGGCGCTGCTCTCCGATTTCTCGCTGCCGAGCGCGAAGACCCAGAGCGACGAGCAGACGGCCAATCAGTGGATCGGCTGGCTGGACCGTTACGCGCAGGATGAGAATCGGTGGTTCTCGTGGATCTCGCTCAATGGCACCACCCTCGACGACACGCAGCAGCAGGGCTTTGTCCGCCGCTACAGCAAGGCGGCTGGCGACGTTGATGCCCAGATCGATCGGGTGCTGACTGCGCTGCGCGAAGCCGGCAAACTCGATAATACGGTGGTAATTATTACCGGCGGCCACGGCAAGCCGCTGAATGCGAAACACGACGCGTTCGACTGGTCGCGCGAGCAGCTGCAGGTGCCGCTGGTTATTCACTGGCCGGGCACGCCGGCGCAGGAGATTGCCACCCTGACCGATAACAAAGATGTGATGACTACGCTGATGCAGCGCCTGCTTCACGTTTCGACGCCGGCCAATGAGTACTCGCAGGGAGAAGATCTGTTCAGCGCCGCGCGGCGTCGTAACTGGGTCACCGCGGCCAACGGCGATACGCTGGCCATCACCACCCCGACCATCACCGTGGTCCTCAACCATAACGGCACCTATACCACCTGGAGCCGCGACGGCAAGAAAATTAAAGATCAGAAACCGCAGCTCAGCCTGTTGCTGCAGGTCCTGACTGACGAAAAACGCTTTATCGCTAACTGATTGATTAATTATGAATCAATCGCGCGTGACCCGCTTGCATTCGCCTGGGGAACGGGTAATATTGTTCCCCACGCGTCGGCACGTAGCGCAGCCTGGTAGCGCACCGTCATGGGGTGTCGGGGGTCGGAGGTTCAAATCCTCTCGTGCCGACCAAAAACTCCACAGAAACCAGCCTTTTAAGGCTGGTTTTTTTATGCCTGTTTCCCCTGTTGCCACCCGCTCGCTTAATTTGTGCCCTTTCTTCAACGTATCGTGAAGATGTACGACTATCCTGATGGTAAATTACGTCGTAGCATCTATTATTCGACCGTATGACTCATAAGCAGGAGCGGATAACATGAGAGTTAATGGACTTACCAAAGGATTTTTCATCCTTATCGTCTTCATTGTAACCCTGGCCTTTTTTGATGTTCTCTCACCCTATTATTCCGCCATCCTTTGGGCTGCGATCCTCGCGGTGATTTTTAATCCGGTCAAAAACAAGATCCGTACCCGCCTCGGCGAGCGCAATGGCCTCGCGGCGCTGATGACCATCGTCATTATCTGTCTTATCGTTTTTACGCCGCTGGCTATCATTCTCTCCTCGCTGGCCTACGAGCTCAACCTGGTGTACAGCAAACTGCAGCATAACGACACCCAGTTTCCGACGGTGGTCGCCAGCCTGTTCGCCCATCTTCCCGGCTGGGCCAGAAGCTTCCTCGCCGATCATAACCTTGATAGCGCGCAGCAGATCCAGCAGCAGCTCTCTGATGCCGCTCTGAAAGGCGGTCAGTATCTGGCCGGCAGCGCGTTTCTGATTGGCAAAGGGACTTTTGGCTTCACCGTCAGCTTCGGCATCATGCTGTATCTGCTGTTTTTCCTGCTGAAGGATGGACCTTATCTGGTGCTGTTGATCCTCGAGTCTCTACCGTTATCAAGCTATGTGAAGCAGCATTTGTTCGCTAAATTCGCCGCTGTGGCCCGCGCCACGGTAAAAGGTACCGTCGCCGTGGCGCTGGCGCAGGGGGCGCTGGGTGGCTTTGCCTTCTGGATCGCCGGTCTGGACGGCAGCATTCTCTGGGGAGCGCTGATGGCGTTTCTGTCGCTTATCCCGGCGGTGGGCTCGGCCATTATCTGGGTGCCAGCGGCCATCTACCTCTTCGCCACCGGCCAACTGTGGCAGGGCGCCTTTATCGTCGGCTTCTTTGTGATTGTGATTGGCCTGGTGGATAACATTCTGCGTCCACTGCTGGTGGGCAAGGATACCAGGATGCCGGACTATCTGATCCTTATCGCCACTCTGGGCGGCATGGAGATCTACGGTATCAACGGCTTCGTGATCGGGCCGCTGATCGCCGCCCTGTTTATCGCCTGCTGGAACCTGCTGTCGGGACGAGAACATGCCGGCAATACCGATGAAATCGATGAAGAGTTTATTGAGGAAGCGAAAAATAGCCGTAATGAATAGCTTTACCGGCAGGGGGCTGGCGGCCCGCCAGCGCCTCTGTTGCGCTCTGCGCGGCCGATGTCTTACCAGTAGATAACACTATTCATTTTGCAAAAATTGGTAAATAAATCTTAACATTCAGCTGAGTGATGATAGGCTATCTCTGTCAGGAACGAAAATAAAGGATGATCAACCGTGAAAAAAATCACTACGCTAGCCGTTTCTCTGCTGACCGCCGCCTGCATGTCCGCTGGCGCATTGGCCGCAGACCAGCCGCTGGAAAAAGTCGCGCCGTTCCCGAAAGCGGAAAAAGGCATGAAGCGTCAGGTTATTCAGCTGCCGCAGCAGCAGGATGAGTCGGCGCTCAAGGTTGAGCTGATGATCGGCCAGACGCTGGAAGTCGACTGCAACCATCATCGTCTCGGCGGGGAACTGGAAAGTAAAACCCTGGAAGGCTGGGGCTATGATTACTATGTCTTTGAGAAGCTGAGCGGCCCGGTATCCACCATGATGGCCTGCCCGGACGGCAAAAAAGAGAAGAAATTTGTCACTGCCGGCCTCGGGGATGACGCCATGCTGCGCTACAACAGCAAACTGCCGATCGTGGTATACACGCCGAGCAATGTCGATGTGAAATATCGCATCTGGCGCGCCGACGAGACTATCGGCAACGCCGTCGTCCGCTAAGGCGAACAGCGCAAACGGCAATAAAAAACGGCAGCCCGCAGGCTGCCGTTTTTGTCAGAGCGTTTATCAGAGCGCGATATCCGCCATCGGCTTGCCGCCGCTCAGCGGCTTCAGCTCCGCCTGCGGTACCTCATCCACCGCCCCGGCTGGCTCATATTTCAGCTCCAGCACTTCACTGGTCCACGCCAGCGCTTTCTCGATCTCCGCCGGGTTGCCGTCAAGACGAATACCGTAGGTTGGGATGATCGCCTTCAGCTTGGCCTGCCATTCCGGCGAATTGACTTTATCTTTAAACACTTTTTCCATTAGCTGCAGCATGATAGGCGCCGCGGTGGAGGCCCCTGGCGACGCGCCGAGAAGCGCCGCGACGGTGCCTTCATCATCGCTGACCACTTCGGTGCCCAGGCGCAGTACCCCGCCCTTCTTCGCGTCGCGCTTAATGATCTGCACGCGCTGACCGGCCTGCCACAACCGCCAGTCCTCTTTCCGCGCTTCCGGATAATATTCGCACAGCGCGGCCAGACGATCTTTATCTTTCTGCATCACCTGGCTAATCAGATATTTTACCAGATCGAAGTTGTCCAGGCCGACGTTGAGCATTGGCAAAATATTTGAGGTATTCGTCGAGGCCAGCAGATCCCACAGCGAACCGTTCTTCAGGAAACGGGTCGAGAAGGTGGCGAATGGTCCGAACAGCACCACGCGTTTACCGTCGATAATACGGGTATCGATGTGCGGCACCGACATCGGCGGCGCGCCCACTTCGGCCTGACCGTAGACCTTCGCCAGATGGTGGTTCACCACCTCCGGATTTTCGCAGACCAGGAACTGGCCGCCGACCGGGAAGCCCGCATACTCTTTGGCCTGCGGAATGCCGGTCTCCTGCAGCAGGGTCAGCGCTGCGCCGCCGGCGCCGATAAAGATAAATTTGGCTTTAATGACCCGCTTCTGACGACGATTGTCGGCATCCGCCAGGGTGACCGTCCAGCTCTTGTCGGCGTTGCGCTTGAAGCGACGCACCACGGTGCCCAGCTGTAGGGAGAAATTATCATGCTTTTGCAGACCGGCGATCAGCTGGCGGGTAATTTCACCATAGTTGACGTCGGTTCCCACTTCTGAGCGAGTGGCGGCGACCTTTTGCAACGGGTCGCGGCCTTCCATCACCAGCGGCGCCCAGGCTTTGATCTGCTGATGGTCTTCAGAATAGCGAATACCGCGGAACAGTTCACTTTGCTGCAGCGCCGCGTAGCGCGCACGCAGGAAGTTGACGTTATCTTCGCCCCACACAAAGCTCATGTGCGGCACGCTGTTAATGAAAGATTTTGGTTTGTTCAGGACGCCGCGCGTCACCTGATGCGCCCAGAACTGACGCGAGATATGGAAGGCTTCGTTGATGTCGACCGCTTTGTCGATATTGATGCCGTTGGCGGTCTGCGGCGTGTAGTTCAGCTCCATCAGCGCCGCGTGGCCGGTACCCGCATTATTCCACCCGTTTGAGCTCTCTTCCGCCACGCTGGACATCTGCTCAACCATGGTAATAGACCAGTCTGGCTCAAGCTCCTGCAGCCAGGTTCCCAGTGTGGCGCTCATAATGCCGCCGCCAATCAACAATACATCCGTCTCTTGCTCATGGCGGGTGTTGGTCCGAGTGCTGTTGGGACCAACCGCCTGTGAGCGTGGTACGGCCATCTTTTTATTCATCGGATTTGAGCCTTACTTTACTCGCTGTTTTTATTTAGCGCAGGTGATACGATTCTCACCCCTCACGTTACCACCGAAGCTCAAAAATTTAAATATTGTTTAAATTTTAAGTTCTGTTTTGAGATCCGTTATAAAAATGTTTAATAAATGTATACACCAAATCACTTTTTGTACTGGTGCGCTGGCAGATTCCGCGCTATCATCCCTGGTTTTGTGACAGACCGCACGGAAGCAGGGCCTGACACCGCTCCCTCTTTTTTTATAAGCTGCGAACTTTTTTTATGCCCCCAGTTTCTGACCCCGCCGCTTCCGGCAACCTGCGTCTCATCCTCCGCTCCCCGTCTTTACTGACGCGCGAAGTGCTGGCCGGCGTGCTCACCGCCCTGGCGCTCATCCCTGAAGTGATTTCGTTTTCAGTCATTGCCGGCGTTGACCCGCAGGTAAGCCTGATTGCTTCGGTGGTGCTCTGCCTGGCGATGTCAGTCTTCGGCGGACGCCCGGCGATGGTCACCGCCGCCGCGGGCTCGGTGGCGCTGGTGATTGGCCCGATGGTGCATCAGCACGGCGTGGGGTACATTTTACCGGCTGTCATTCTGGCGGGTATTATTCAAATTTTGTTTGGTCTGTGCGGCATGGCGCGCCTGATGCGCTTTATTCCCCCGGCGGTGATGACCGGGTTCGTCAACGCCCTCGGGATCCTGATTTTCTTTGCTCAGGTGCCGCATTTCTGGAGTCGACAACCGCTAATCGTTGGCCTGTTCGTCCTGACGCTGCTTATCGTCCTGTGGGCGCCGCGCGTTATTAAGGCTATCCCGGCGCCGCTGATCGCCATCGTCACGCTCACCCTCTATACCGCGACCACCGGCCAGCAGCTGCCGACCGTCGGCGATGAAGGGTCAATGAGCGGCGGCCTGCCGGGGTTCACCGCCCTGACCGTTCCCCTGAACCTGACCACCCTGCAGATAATCTGGCCGTGCGCCCTCAGCATCGCCTTTGTCGGCCTGATGGAGTCCTTGCTGACGGCTAAGCTGGTGGATGATCTCACTCATACCCCGTCGAACAAATCGCGGGAAAGCGCCGGGCTGGGTATCGCCAATATCCTTGCCGGCTGCTATGGCGGCATCGCCGGCTGCGCGATGATCGGCCAGACTATCGTGAACGTGGAAATGGGCCGGGCCCGCAGCCGCCTCTCAACGGTAATCGCCGGCCTGGTGCTGCTCCTGCTGGTGACAGCGCTCAGCCAGGTGATGGCGAAGATCCCGATGGCGGTTCTGGCCGGGGTGATGGTGATCGTGGCGGTGAAGACCTTTAGCTGGCACAGCATTCGCCCGGGCGAGCTGGCGCGTAATCCGTGGCCGGAAACGCTGGTGATGCTGGTGACCGTCGCCGCGACGGTGGGAACCAGCAATCTGGCGATCGGTGTGCTGGCGGGGATTGTCGCGATGGCGATCATCCCCCGCCGCCTGCGGGCAAAAGCGCAGGCTACATTAGAAACAGCGTCGCCAGACCCAGAAAAATAAAGAAGCCGCCGGTGTCGGTGATGGCGGTGATCATTACGCTGGAGCCGACCGCCGGGTCGCGCCCCAGCTTCACCATGACCATCGGGATTATCACGCCCATCATCGCCGCCATCAGCAGGTTGAGCATCATGGCCAGCGTCATCACCCCGCCGAGCTGCGGATCGTCATACAGCCACCAGGTGATGGCCCCCATAATCCCGCCCCACACCAGACCGTTAATCAGCGCAACGCCCATTTCACGCAGGATCAGAAAGGTAAAGCTGCCGGGCTGGATCTGCTGCAGCGCCATCGCCCGAACGATCATGGTGATCGTCTGGTTGCCGGTGTTGCCGCCGATGCCGGCGACGATCGGCATCAGCGAGGCCAGCGCCACCAGCTGTGAAATGGTGTGTTCGAAGCCGTCGATGACCCGGGAAGCAATAAACGCCGTACACAGATTGACCGCCAGCCATGCCCAGCGGGTTTTCACCGCTTTGCTGACCGGGGCGAAGACATCCTCTTCATCGCTCAGGCCGCCCATCCGCCGCAGATCGTTATCGGTTTCTTCATAAACCACATCGACGATCTCATCGATGGTCAGGCGCCCGATCAGCTTGCCGTCGGCATCAATGACGGCGGCGCTGAGTAAGTCGTCGCGTTCGAAGGTGCGCGCCACCTTCTCCGCCTCTTCGTGCGGCTGAAAGGTGACCGGGTCGCCCTCCATCACCTCCCCCACCCGCTTCTGCGCATCATTGAGCAGAATGGTCTGCAGCTCCAGCTCGCCGAGCAGCAGCTTGTTACGGGTGGTAACGAACAGCTTATCGGTGTTTTCCGGCATTTTTCCGAGACGCCGCAGATAGCGCTGCACCGCCGCCAGGGTGGCCTCCGGTCGCACCGTAATGACCTCAAACTCCATGATCGACCCGACGCTGTTGTCAGCGTAGCGCATAATCTGGCGAATACGGGCGCGCTTCTCGGCCGGCAGGGTCGCCAGCAGCCGTCCGGTCAGGTTGCGCGGCAGATGCTGCAGCAGGTAAACCTGTTCATCGATATCCAGCGGCTGCATGGCCTGCAGCAGCTCGGGGTCGCTCATCTTGTCGATCAGGTCGCCCCAGACGTTCTCTGAGGCCTCCAGCAGCACTTCGCCGCGTTTATCGTCGGGCACCAGGCACCATAGCGCGGTGCGGGCGTCATAGGGAAGCGCTTCCAGCGCATCGGCGAGATCCGGCGGCGGCAGATGCGAGACCAGCATTTCCACTTCGGCCAGGTCATCGGCCAGCGTCCCTTCATCATAGCGCTCAGCCAGCGTCAGTTTGCCCAGCAGCGCGGAAGTCACCGCTTTATCGGTGCTCAAGAGCCAAATCAGACGGGCGCGCTCTTCGTCACGCAAGCGGGCGCTTTTTTTATGCAAAACGGACATCGATCGGGCAATCCTTTTGAGAATGGTGAGCCGGCCTGCGGGCCGGAAGCCTTAAGCATAGCGCGAGGAGGGGGAAATAATAACCGTCAGCGATGTAGACGCTGAAAATTTCAGCGGCGCCCGGGCTTTTCCGGGCGCGCGTTGTGAATCAGGCCGTACGGGCCACCGCATCGCGGGAAGCCTGTTCCCGCTCTTCGCCGGTAAGTTCGGCGAGCTGGCCGGCGCGCATCTCCAGCAGACGATCGGCGTGCTGGAAGTAGTGATCGTCATGGCTGATGGCGAACACGGTTTTGCCCATCTGCTGCATCAGCGGCAGCAGGACCTGGTAGAACTCGCGGCGGAAATGCGGATCCTGATCCGCCGCCCATTCATCCAGCAGAATGATGTCCCGGGACTCGGCCAGCGCCAGCAGGAGCGCCACGCGCTTCTTCTGCCCTTTCGACAGCCGCAGGTCGGCGATCTTTCCGTTCTCCAGCTGCAGCTTGTGGGCCATTTGCAGACGCTCCAGCCATGTCGCCACCAGCGCCGGATCGGCCTCCTCGCCCTGCGGCCCAAGCAGGCGGTCAAACAGCCAGACGTCGGTAAACACTGCGGAAAACAGTTTGCGGTACTCCTCTGGCCTCTCCGCCGCCAGCGGCTGGCCGTCGACGAGGATCTGACCGGATATTGGCTGGTACAGGCCGGTCAGGAGCATCGCCAGCGTTGACTTGCCGCTGCCGTTGCCGCCTATCAGAAACACCAGCTCGCCGCGCTTCAGCGTCAGATTAAGCGGCCCTACCGCAAAGCGCTGGTCCGGATAATGGTAGGTGACATCGCGCAGCTCCAGCGTCTGCCAGTCAGGATGCGCCTGCGGCCGGGGAAAGTCGGCCCGGTACGGGGCGAGGGAGAACTGACGCAGCTTGTTAAACGCCACCTGGGCGCTGAGCAGCGTGGGCAGCGCGCCGACGGCGGAGAGCAGCGGCGTGCGCAGAAACAGCAGCGTCAGGGAATAGGTCGCCGCCACGGCGGTATCGGCCCAGCCGAGGCTGTTGGCCATCCAGAACACCAGCCCGATGGCGCCAAGCATCATAATATTCGACCAGTTGACCGCGCTGAGGTGGAAGGTATCGGCGCGAACGATATGGTGCCGGTACTCCCGGGCGTCCGGGAGGTAGAGCTGGTTAAACACATACTCCGCGCGCTCGCGGTTGAGGGTCAGCTCTTTACGCCCCTCCAGCACCGTCTGATAGTCGTGATACAGTTTATCTTCCGTTTCGCGCAGGCTGGCCATATGTTTGTACACCCGCGAGACCAGCACAAAGCCGCCCCAGATGGTGAGCGCCATCCACAGCGCCGTCACCAGCATCATTTTTCCTGACAGCCAGGCGAGGTAGGCCGCGGAGCCGAACGTGAGAATGATCCCCTGCACCAGCTCCGGCAGGCGCACAAAGGCGATGGTGATATTGCGGATATCGCTGGTCAGCCCGGCAAGCAGCGACGCGCTGCCGATCTTCTCTACTTGTTCAATCTGGGTATCGAGGATGCGTTTAACAAACTCACCGCGCAGACGATAGACAAAATGGTGGCCGAGGGTGGTTAGCGCCAGCTGCGAACCCAGGGTCACCGCCATCAGCAGCCCCAGCAGACCAAGAAACTCCGGCAGGACCCGCAGCGAGGTATCGACAGAGGTAATCAGACGCAGGTTAATGAAAGCGATTAAGCCGATACCCAGCGCGGCGCTGAGCAGGCTGAGAGCAATAACGCCCAGAAACGGCCAGCGATACTGGCGCCAGACGAGAGAGAGAAGTTCCATAACAGGCTATCCGCAAAAGCAAAACAGCCAGCAGTTTAAACGGCTCGCCGATGACATCAAGAATAATTCTTATTTTAATACTGGCGACCGCCCGCCTGTCGGAAGGTGAGATTGTAACGACAATCGCCCGTTTCCGGATGATGCCCCGCTTTCAGCGGCTGAATGCCATGATAAAACAGGCGCGACTCGCCGCCCCAGACCACCACATCGCCATGCTCCAGCAGCAGCCGCTGCAGCGGGTCGCTGCGTTGCAAGCCGCCAAACTGAAAGATGGCCGGCAAGCCCAGCGAGACCGAGACAATCGGCGCCCGCAGATCCTGTTCATCTTTATCCTGATGCAACGACAGTTTTGCGCCAGGACAATAGCGGTTAATCAAACAGGCGTCGGGGGAAAACTCGGGATAGCCGCCGGCGGCGGCCGCCGCCAGCGCCAGTTCATGAAATACGGCAGGCATCGGCGGCCAGGTTTGATCGGTTACCGGGTCGACCGGGGCGTACAAATAGCCGTGGCGATCGGTAGTCCAGCCCAGCGCGCCGCAGTTGGTCATGGCGACCGACATGGTGTACCCGCCCGGCGTGACCATCTGGCGAAACGGCGACTGACTGGCGACGTCGGCTATCGCCTGCAGCAGCGCCGGGGCGCGTTCGCGGGCAAATCGCCGCAGCACCACCGCGCCGGGGGCCAGCGGCTCCTGCCACGGTGGGGTATCGCTAAACAGATCGAGCATTATTCCTCCTCATGTTGGGCCTCGCGCGCCAGCAGCTGCGCTTTTCGCGCCGTTCCCCAACGATAACCGGACAGGGCGCCATCTTCACGCACCACCCGGTGGCAGGGAACAATCACCGCCAGCGAATTCGCCGCGCAGGCGCCGGCCACGGCTCTTACCGCCCGCGGCTGGCCAATATGCTCTGCCACCTGGCGGTAGCTGCGGGTCTCGCCCGCCGGGATCTGCCGCAGCGCCTGCCAGACCTGCAGCTGAAACGCGGTGCCCTGCAGATCCAGCGGCAGCGATACCGGCCGCCGGCTGTCGTCGAGGTGGGCGAAAATCTCGGCCATCTGCTGACAAAAATCAGGGTCGCCTTCACGCAGCTCGGCATTGGGAAAACGCCGGCGCAGGTCGTCGAGCAATGCCGCATCGTTATCACCCGGCAGCACCGCGCAGACGCCGCGCTCGCTCTGCGCCACCAGGCAACGACCCAGCGCGCAGTCGCCCGTGGTCCAGGTTACCACGGTGGCGGCGCCGCCGCGGCGAAACTGGCTGGCGGTCATCCCTAACGCTGCGTCGGCCTGGCGATAATAGCTGCTGCTGTCGGGAAAACCAGCCGCCAGCGCGGCGCGGGTCACCGGTATCCCCTGCTCCAGCGCTTCCCGCAGGCGCTGCGCCCGCCACGCTTGTTGCCAGGCTTTAGGGGTCATGCCGGTGACGGATTTAAATAAACGGTGGAAATGAAACGGGCTCATCGCCAGCTGGCCTGCCAGCGCCTCGAGGGTCAGGGGCGCGTCCTGCTCCAGCAGCCGACAGGCCTGCGCCACTTTGTCGACCCTTTGCTGCTGCGGGTTGTCTTTATCCGGTTGGCAGCGTTTGCAGGGGCGGAATCCCGCCGCCACGGCGGCGGCGACGTCGGCAAAAAAGCGTACGTTTTCCCGCCGCGCGCGCCGCGAGCGGCAGGAGGGACGACAGCAGATGCCGGTGGTCAGTACCGCAAAGACGAACTGACCATCGGCCCGGGTATCACGTTCGCAGACCGCCTGCCAGCGGCGATCATCGGCATCGGCAACTATCGGTTTCATGACGGGTCTCCAGCTGTAAGTGTACCCTCAGTCTGTGGTAAAGCCCGCAGTAAAAAACCCGCAATCTTGCTTTTTAATTTTTCTCGCCGACAAGGAAAGTGCGGAACTGCGGCGACATCCAGGTTTTAAAACCCTCTCCTTCTTTAACGATCATGTAGACCGCCAGCCCCTCCTCGCGCACCACCTGCTGCGCTTTTTCCGGCCCCAGCACCATCAGTCCGGTATCCCAGCCGTCCGCCTCCAGCGCCGTTGGCGCAATGACGGTCACGGAGACCAGCTTATGGGTTATCGGCTGCCCGGTCTGCGGATCGATGACGTGCGAGATACGTTTGCCATCGAGTTCATAGTAGTTGCGATAGCTGCCGGAGGTGCTGATGCCGTGGCCATTGATGTCGACAATCGCCTGAACGGCGTTTTCCCGGTCGGTCGGTTTCTGGATCGCCACCCGCCAGGGCTTGCCTTCGCCGTTCATCCCGCGGCTGACCAGCGCCCCGCCCACCGACACCAGATAGCGGGAGATCCCCTCCTGCTCCATCAAGCGCGCAAGGTGGTCGGCGGCATAGCCTTCCCCCACGGTGGAGAGGTCGACAAACAGATCGGGAATATCTTTTTGCAGGAACTGCCTACCGCTCTGATTGATAACCTGCAGATGCTGCAGGCCGGTGCGCGCTTTCGCCGCGGCGATCGCCTGCGCATCCGGAGTGGCGACCGGCTGTTTATCCGGGCCAAAGCCCCACAGATTGACCAGCGGCCCCACGGTGATATCCATCGCGCCATGCGTTTTGGCGCCAATCCGCAGCGACAGGGTCACGATGTCCGCCATCGCTTCGCTCACCGGCCAGGGGTCGGTAGTGGCGGCATGATTGAAACGCATCAGCGCCGAGTCGTTTTTCCAGGTCGACAGCAGGCGATCGTCGGCGTCCAGCTGGGCCTGAACCTTGGCGCGCAGCGTCTGGGCCTTTGCCTCATCCACGCCGATAACGCTGACCCGCCAGAAGGTGCCCATTGTTTTGCCATCCAGCACGGTGGCCGTTGATGCGGATGTCGCGGGAGTGGTGGCTGAATCGCAGCCAGAGAACAGTACGCAGGCGCCCAACAGCGCGGCGCGAAAGAAAGTCATATCCATTAATCGAGGCTCCTCTTACCAGGGCGACAAGAGTATACCAGCGAGGTTAAACCAGACATAAAAAAAGGCGCCGGAGGCGCCTTTTTGTTATGCAGCTTGCGACTTAGAACTGGTAAACCAGGCCCAGTGCAACCACGTCGTCGGTAGAGATACCGGCGTTGCGGGTGAAGCTGTTGTCGTCCAGCAGGTTGATTTTGTAGTCAACATAGGTGGACATGTTTTTGTTGAAGTAGTAGGTCGCGCCCACGTCAACATATTTCAGGATGTCCTGGTCGCCGTAGCCTTCCAGATCCTTACCTTTAGACTGCAGGTAAGCCACGGACGGACGCAGACCGAAGTCGAACTGGTACTGAGCAACCACTTCGAAGTTCTGCGCTTTGTTAGCAAAGCCCAGGGAACCGGCGCGGGTCGCGTTGTAGGTCTGGGTGTACTGAGTGGCCAGGTAGATGTTGTTCGCGTCGTATTTCAGACCGCCGGTGTAGGTTTCAGCGTTGTCGCCACGACCCAGTTCCAGTTGGGTGTTCTGGTCGCCATTACGTTTGGAGTGAGAGTACGCGAAACCAGCGCTGATGCCATCAAAGATGTCATAGGTCAGAGAGGTGCCGTAACCGTCGCCGTTCTGTTTCAGAGCGCCACGACCGTTGTTGGTCGGAGAAGTACCTTCGCCGCTGACGCTGCCGTTTTTACCCTGGTACTGCAGAGCAAAGTTCAGGCCGTCAACCAGACCGAAGAAGTCAGAGTTACGATAGGTTGCAACGCCGTTAGCACGGGACTGCAGGAAGTTGTCAGAACCGTAGGTGTCGCCGCCGAATTCCGGCAGAACGTCGGTCCAGGACGTTACGTCGTATACTACGCCGTAGTTACGACCGTAGTCGAAAGAGCCCGCGTCGCCAAATTTCAGGCCTGCGAATGCCAGACGAGTCCATGCCTGATCGCTGGAGCTTTCAGTGTTGTTCGCCTGAACGTTGTATTCCCACTGGCCGTAACCGGTCAGCTGGTCGTTGATCTGGGTTTCGCCTTTCACGCCTACACGCATGTAGGTCTGGTCGCCGTCGACGCTCTTGTCGTCAGAGAAGTAGTGCAGACCGTCAATTTTACCGTACAGGTCTAATTTGTTGCCGTCTTTGTTATAAATTTCAGCCGCATTTGCTGCGCCTGCTACCAGCAGAGCCGGTACCAGGAGGGACAGTACTTTAACTTTCATGTTATTAACCCTCTGTTTGTTATATGCCTTTTATTATGCCACTGCTTACTGATTACCCTTCTAATCAGTCGGCTATTTCATTGTGCTGCAAAATGCAGAATAATCCAACAAGAATATGATACTAAAACTTCTAAGATGTTTCAAAGTTCCCACAAGATGTTTCAATTTGTAAATTCAGCGGAACTTTTTTCACCGCAAAATGGTCAGGGAAATACGCACTAATCATCAAAAAAAATATTTAACCTTTTATAATCAAAGTGATAGACGACAACATATCTATAGCACTGAATGGTAAAACAAAATGATCATTGGTGGCTAAAATAAGAGTCGCTATCATCATTAACTTTATTTATTACCGTCATTCAGTTCTGAATGTCTGTTTACCCCTATTTCAACCGGATGCCTCGCATCCGGTTTTTTTTACCCTTCTTTACACAACTTTAATTTATCTGTGCTACGGCTAATGATTCCCTAACGACTATTAATCAATCAATTAGGCCATCAGTGGTGCATATTCTGCCAATGTCTTGTTATTTCGTGCGATTCTTCCCTTTTGTTTCCGTCAATATCGTCGCCGGTTAACCTTCCCGGCGCGGTTTCATTTACGCTTCGTTTCTAAGATAATTCCTGGGCGGCATCGCACCGCTGGCGCCAATCTGTAGTATGGATTTACGCCATTAGCCTTTATACTGCCAGCAGCATCTGCTTTGTTGCCAGTTACTCTGGCGCTACATCCTGTTTACAAACAATGATGAGTCGTTCAGCCACAAGATGACCCCGAAAAAATTCTCCCTGATCCCCGGCAACATCAGCCGCTTCTTCATTTTGATGGTTATTGTCCTGCTGGCGACAATGGGGGTGATGATCCAAAGCGCCGTCAATGCCTGGCTGAAGGAGAAAAGCTATCAGGTGGTTGATGTCTCCCACGCTCTGCACCAGCGCATTGACGCCTGGCGCTATGCCACCTGGCAGATCTACGACAATATCGCCGCCACCTCAGTCAACACCGCAAGCGGCGGTCTGCAGGAGACGCGTTTAAAACAGGACGTTTACTACCTGGAGAAACCCCGGCGTAAAACCGAAGCCCTGATCTTTGGCTCCCATGACAGCTCCACCCTCGAAATGACGCAGAAAATGTCCGATTATCTCGATATTTTGTGGGGCGCGGAGACCATTCCGTGGTCGATGTACTATCTCAACGGCCTGGACAATAGTCTGATCCTGGTCTCCACCCTGCCGTTGAAGGACCTCTCTTCGAGCTTCAAAGAGTCAACGATCAGCAGCGTCGTGGAGTCGCGGCGCGCGGAAATGCTGCTGCAGGCTAATACCCTTGATGAGCGCGAGACGTTCTCGCCGCTGCGCCATCTCGCCTGGCAGAACGCGCACTATTTTACGTTACGCACCACCTTCAACCAGCCCGGACACCTTGCCACGGTGGTCGCCTTCGACCTGCCGATTAACGATCTGATCCCGCCCGGCATGACCATCGACAGCTTCCGTATCGAGCCTGACCCGTCGCAAAATCTCGCCACCACGCCGGATAAAGAGAGCGCCGATCATATCGGGATCACCTTTAACGGCATGCAGATTGACATCGCCACCGACATCAGCACCACCGGTATGCAGTTGCTGTGGACGGTACCAATGAGCACCATGCTGCTGGAGTCCATGCAGAACATTCTTCTGCCGCTGCTGCTCAACATTGGTCTGCTGGCGCTAGCGCTGTTTGGTTTTACCACCTTTCGCCACTATAAAGGACGCAGCCATTCGTCTGGCGCCGGGCTCCCCTCCGCCGCCAACAGCGAACTGCGTCTGCTGCGCGCCATTAACGAAGAGATTGTTTCTCTGCTGCCGCTGGGGCTGCTCGTTCACGATCAGGAAGCCAACCGAACGGTTATCAGCAATCCAATTGCCGACCATCTGCTTCCGCACCTGAATCTGCAGAACATCACCAATATGGCGGACCAGCACCAGGGGGTGATCCAGGCCACCGTCAATAATGAGCAGTATGAAATCCGCCAGTATCGCAGCCAGGTAGCGCCGCGCACCCAGATCCTGATCATCCGTGATCAGGACCGCGAAGTGCTGGTCAATAAAAAGCTCAAGCAGGCCCAGCGCTTGTATGAGAAAAACCAGCAGGGACGGGCCGCCTTTATGCAGCACATCGGCAGCGCCCTGAAGCAGCCCGCGCTGACGCTGGCGGCAGAGGCGGCGGCGCTCAGTAGTACAGAGAATCGGACGCTGGCCCAGCATGCCGATGAGCTGGTCAAACTCATCGATGACATTCAGCTCGCCAATCTGCTGGAAAGCGATGCCTGGAAAACCAACCAGACGTTGTTCTCGGTGCAGGAGCTTATTGACGACGTCGTGCCGGAAGTGCTGCCGGCGATGAAACGCAAGGGTCTGCAGCTGCTCATCAACAATGCGCTCCCGGCCGGCGAGCAGCGCTATGGCGACCGTGAAGCTCTGCGGCGCACGCTGGTGCTGTTAATCCAGTATTCAGTGACCACCACGCCTATCGGCAAGATCACCCTCGACGTCTGTCAGGATGAGTCGGCCAGCGATCGCCTGACCTTCCGCATTCTGGATACCGGCAACGGCGTCTCGGCAAACGAGATCGACAATATGCACTTCCCGTATCTCAACGAGACCCAGAGCGACCTGTACGGCAAAGCAAACGCCCTTACCTTCTGGCTATGCGACCGCATGACGCGCAAGCTGGGCGGGCAATTGACCATTAAAGCCCGGGAGTCGCTGGGGACGCGCTATACCCTGCATCTGAAAATGCCGGCCAGCGAAGAGGCGCCAGAGGCGGGAGAGCATTTGCTGGATGACGTTATCGTCCTGCTGGATGTGACTTCCAGCGAAGTGCGGCGGATTGTCACTCGCCAGCTGGAGAGCTGGGGAGCGTCCTTCATCACACCGGACGATCGGGCGACCAGTCAAGCCTTTGATCTTTATTTAACGGATAATCCGTCTAATCTTACTGCTTCAGGCTTGCTTTTAAGCGATGATGAGGTCGGGATACGCAAGATCGGCCCGGGCCAACTGCGGGTCAACTTTAATATTAGCACGGCGATGCAGGAGGCTATCCTGCAGCTTATTGAGCAGCAGCTGGCGGAGGAGGCGGTTCAGCCCGTCACCTCAGGAAACGAGAGTAACGCCGAACTCCATGCCAGCGGCTATTACGCACTGTTTGCCGATACGGTACCGGATGATGTTCAGAGATTGTATACTGAAATCGAAGCGGGCGATTTTGCTGCTCTGGCGCAAACCGCCCACCGCCTCAAAGGGGCATTTGCTATGCTTAATCTGATACCCGGCAAGCAGTTATGTGAAACGCTTGAGCATCTGATTCGCGAAAAGGATGCGCAAGGCATAGAAAAATATATCAGCGACATTGACGCTTACGTCAAGAGCTTGCTGTAGAAGGTAGCCTTATACATGAACACTATGAACGTAATTATTGCCGATGACCATCCGATCGTACTGTTCGGTATTCGTAAGTCACTTGAGCAAATTGAGTGGGTGAACGTCGTTGGCGAGTTTGAAGACTCCACGGCCCTTATCAACAATCTTCCGAAGCTGGACGCCCATGTGCTGATCACCGATCTGTCCATGCCCGGTGACAAATACGGCGACGGGATCACGCTGATTAAATACATCAAGCGCCACTTCCCGGATCTGTCGATCATTGTTCTGACCATGAACAACAATCCGGCGATCCTCAGCGCGGTGCTGGATCTGGATATCGAAGGGATCGTCCTCAAGCAGGGGGCGCCGACCGACCTGCCAAAAGCGCTGGCCGCGCTGCAGAAAGGGAAGAAATTCACCCCGGAAAGCGTCTCTCGCCTGCTGGAAAAAATCAGCGCCAGCGGCTATGGCGATAAACGCCTGTCGCCGAAAGAGAGCGAAGTACTGCGCCTGTTCGCCGAAGGTTTCCTGGTAACCGAGATCGCCAAAAAGCTTAACCGCAGCATTAAAACCATCAGCAGCCAGAAGAAATCGGCGATGATGAAGCTGGGCGTCGAAAACGACATCGCCTTGCTGAACTACCTCTCTTCCGTCTCGCTGAGCGCGACGGACAAAGAGTAATCTCTTCGCCCTCTCCGTCTCGCCCCGGCGAGACGGAGCTCCCCATTATTCCCGCCCTTTACGCACCCGCGCCGCATATACCGTCAGCGTTTGCTTCAGTACGTCGAGGGTGACCGGCTTGGACAGACAACTGTCCATCCCCGATTCCAGACAGCGCTGCTTCTCTTCCGCCAGGGCATTGGCCGTTACGCCAATCACCGGCAGCGTCAGGCCAAGCTGACGAATGCGCTGCGTCAGGCGATAACCATCCATATTAGGCATGTTGACGTCGCTGAGCACGATATCGATGTGCTGCTTGCTGAGGACGTTGAGCGCGTCGATCCCGTCGTTCGCGGTCACGCACTGGTAGCCGAGCGAACCCAGCTGATCCGCCAGCAGGCGGCGGTTGATCGGGTGATCGTCGACCACGAGGATCATCATGTCGTCGTTATTGCCGGCCTGCGCCTCCGGGGCCATCAGCGCCGGGCTATTTTCCGCACTGGCGAGCGCAACATGGAAAATACGCCCCAGCAGCGGCAGCAGTTCGTGGGGAGTCGTCACGCTGTGCAGCCATTCGCCGGCGGACCGCTCCTGCGGAATACCGATATGACGGCGACAGAAGATGACCATGGCCCTTCCCTGCCATCCGCTCAGCGCCTCATCGTCAGTGAGTAAGACATCCTCGGCGTCCGGCGTTTCGCCGGCATGGCGGCGGACCGTCAGGCCGTGGTAGCTGAGCAGCGAGGTGACGAACATCGCCAGCGAAGTGTTATGAATCGCCAGCCAGCAGGTCTTGCCAGCGAAACCGTCTCTGCTCACCGGTGAGGTATTCTGCACGCCATACAGAGGAATACGGATGGTAAAGCGGCTACCCATCCCCGGCTCGGTTTCGACAGCAATATCGCCATCCATCATGCTGATCAGTTTTTCACAGATCGCCAGGCCAAGGCCGGTGCCCTGAAAATTGCGCTGCACGCCGGTCCCCACCTGGAAGAAAGGATCGAAGAGGCGCAATACCTCTTTCGCCGGGATCCCCTCTCCGGTGTCGCGAACGCTAATCTGCAGATAATCCCCCGCGCACTGGACGTGCAGGACAATACAGCCGGTATCGGTGAACTTTATCGCATTGCTGAGCAGATTTGAGATCACCTGCTGCAGGCGCATCGGGTCGCCGGACATTTGTTCCGGAACGTCCGGCTCGATAAAGCAGTACAGGCCCAGCTGCTTGCGCACCACCAACGGCAGATAGTTAGCGGAGATATGGTTCATGACTTCGCGCGGAGAGAACTCCCGCGGCTCGATCTTCAACTGCTCGGACTCGATTTTCGAGAAATCAAGAATATCGCTGATGATTTTCAGCAGCAGGCTGGAGGAGTTGTTCATCGCCGTCACAAGGCGATCGACGCCTTTCGGCAACGCTTTGGTCTGCAGCAGATCGAGGTTACCGATGATGCCATACAGCGGGGTACGCAGCTCATGGCTAACCGTCGCCAGGAACATCGATTTCGACTGGCTGGCCTGCTCCGCCGCCTGGGCCATCTCCTGCAGCGACTCCTCCATTTTCACGCGGGCGGAAACGTCCACCAGCACGCAAATGGCGACGTTTTCATTGCGATAGCGTGAATGAACAAAGCTAATCTGCAGGTTGGTATGGTTGCTGGTCAGCACGTCGACAAAATTGACCTGCTGGCCGCAGATGATCTGCGTCAGCCGCTGGCGGTCCTCGTGGGTCAGCATGTTCAGGTAGTTGTGCGCCAGTTCATTACTGAGAATATTGGTCCCGTCGGCAGTGCGCAGAATACAGATCCCTACCGGGGCAGAAGCCACAATTTTGCGGTTGAACTGCTCGTGCTCTTCCAGGCGCTGGGCGTCATTCTCCGCGGGGATAAAAATGCGCCGCTCATACATCCGCGCCAGCGCGAACAGCATCGCGCCGCTGAGGATATTAAGAACGATAGCATTGATGATCAGCATACGGATCCGCTCCAGCACCTGATCTACCGAGACGGAATAGACGATGCTCAGGGAGGACGGCGAGAGGCTTTTTTTCAGCACCAGCTCGCGGAAACCCGAACTGTAGCCAAACCACATCCGCTCCTGCATCCACTTCGCTTCGCTCTGGATTTTACCTTCCGCACCGGCCAGCGAAATCAGCGGCTGCCCGTTATCGTCAAAGATCGTCACGCTCATCGGCAGGCTGCCCGGCGTAAAGAAGCTTTCCATGCGGATGGTCTGCTCCACGCCCAGCATCGCCTGCAGGCGATTGGCCATATAGACTGGCGTCAGGGCGTAAAAATAGCCCACCCCGGGGCGAACGCCCTGGCTTATCCAGAACAGGTTGTTGCCGCGCTCGTTTTGCGGCGCGTTGCGATATTGCTCTATGCGCTGATGCAGGACTTTCAGCGCCTGATCGCGCTCAATCGGCACGTCCCGCAGGCCAAAGTTGGCCATGCAGAGGTTATCGCTGCCGATGAGAAAGATGCGGTTAAGGTCGTAGGCGGCAGTAAAATTATCCCGCCAGTAGCGCATAAACCATGCCAGCGACTGCAGCGAATTACGCCAGGTGGCGCTCATCGCGCTGCAGTCGGAATCGGGGTACAGGGGTTCAAAGTTGGGCACCGCCATATCGCCGTTTTGCCCTTGCGCTACCGCGTCCCCTGCCGACAAGCGGTTACCGGCGACATACTTCAGCTCTTTCATTACATCCGCGGTACGCTGGATATAGCGCTGGGCCTGATCGGCGTTGAGATTAAGCTCCTGATGGATTTCGGCTTCCCGCTCGTGCAGCGCGTTGACGATATAAAACACTGAGACAAACGCAATAAGCAGCCACAGCAATACCGCCAGCGCTCTGAACAGATAACGTGAAACCTTCAGGGTTGTATGAAAAGAGGCAAGATATTTCAATGTGGCGATGCTCGGCCGTCAGGGACTCAACAGAATGCGGTTAAGGTAGCGGTAAACCGGCTTTGCCGCAATGTTAATGCAAAAAGGGCCGGGAAAATACCCGGCCCTTCCAGAACATTTACCTCGGACGATTATTCTTCGTCTTCGGCGATGTCGTCATCGGTATCCGCTTCCGGGGCGATATCGTCATCGCCTTCCGCCGCGCTACCGTCGATGGCATCCAGCTCTTCATCATCCACCGGCTCAGCCACGCGCTGCAGACCCACCACGTTTTCATCTTCCGCGGTGCGGATGAGGATCACGCCCTGGGTGTTACGGCCCACGATGCTCACCTCGGAAACGCGGGTACGCACCAGCGTCCCGGCGTCGGTGATCATCATGATCTGATCGCAGTCATCCACCTGCACGGCGCCGACCACGGAACCGTTACGCTCGGTGACTTTGATCGAAATAACGCCCTGGGTGGCGCGCGACTTGGTCGGATACTCCGCCGCCGCGGTACGTTTACCGTAACCGTTTTGCGTCACCGTCAGGATCGCGCCTTCGCCGCGTGGAATAATCAGCGAGACGACGCTGTCGTTTTCCGCAAGCTTAATACCGCGTACGCCGGTGGCGGTACGGCCCATGGCGCGAACGGCGTCTTCCTTGAAGCGTACAACCTTACCGGCCGCGGAGAACAGCATCACTTCATCCTGACCAGAGGTCAGATCGACGCCGATCAGCTCATCGCCTTCGTTCAGGTTGACCGCGATGATACCGGCGGAACGCGGACGGCTGAACTCGGTCAGCGCGGTTTTCTTCACGGTACCGCTGGCGGTGGCCATAAAGACGTTGACGCCCTCTTCGTACTCGCGGACCGGCAGGATGGCGGTAATGCGCTCATCGGCTTCCAGCGGCAGCAGGTTGACGATCGGCCTACCGCGCGCGCCGCGGCTGGCTTCCGGCAGCTGATAGACCTTCATCCAGTACAGACGGCCGCGGCTTGAGAAGCAGAGGATGGTGTCATGGGTGTTAGCCACCAGCAGGCGGTCGATAAAGTCTTCTTCTTTAATGCGCGCTGCCGATTTGCCTTTACCGCCACGACGCTGTGCTTCGTAGTCGGTCAGCGGCTGATACTTCACATACCCCTGATGCGACAGGGTGACCACCACATCTTCCTGGTTGATCAGATCTTCGATGTTAATATCAGCGCTGTTGGCGGTGATTTCGGTACGACGTTCGTCGCCGAACTGGTCGCGGATCAGCTCCAGCTCTTCGCGAATCACTTCCATCAGACGGTCGGCGCTGCCGAGAATGTGCAGCAGCTCCGCGATCTGCTCCAGCAGCTCTTTATATTCGTCGAGCAGTTTTTCATGCTCAAGGCCGGTCAGTTTCTGCAGACGCAGATCCAGAATCGCCTGAGCCTGCTGCTCGGTCAGATAGTATTTACCGTCGCGTACGCCGAACTCTGGCTCCAGCCATTCCGGACGCGCGGCGTCATCCCCGGCGCGCTCCAGCATCGCCGCAACGTTACCGAGATCCCACGCCTGGGCAACCAGCGCCGTTTTCGCTTCTGCCGGGGTCGGCGCGCGACGGATCAGTTCGATAATCGGGTCGATGTTGGCCAGCGCAACGGCCAGCGCTTCGAGGATATGCGCCCGGTCGCGCGCTTTGCGCAGTTCGAAAATCGTACGACGGGTCACCACTTCACGGCGGTGGCGTACAAACGCGGCGATAATGTCCTTCAGGTTCATGATCTTCGGCTGACCATGGTGCAGAGCTACCATGTTGATGCCGAAGGAGACCTGCAGCTGGGTCTGGGAATAGAGGTTGTTAAGCACCACTTCCCCTACCGCATCGCGCTTCACTTCAATCACGATGCGCATCCCGTCTTTATCAGACTCGTCACGCAGCGCGCTGATGCCTTCCACGCGTTTTTCTTTGACCAGCTCGGCGATTTTCTCGATCAGGCGCGCTTTGTTCACCTGATACGGAATTTCGTGCACGATGATGGTTTCGCGGCCGGATTTCGCGTCCACTTCCACTTCCGCGCGCGCGCGAATGTACACTTTACCGCGACCGGTGCGGTAGGCCTCTTCGATGCCGCGACGGCCATTGATAATGGCGGCGGTCGGGAAATCAGGGCCAGGAATATGCGCCATCAGCCCTTCAATGCTGATGTCTTCATCGTCAACATACGCCAGACAGCCGTTAATCACTTCCGTCAGGTTATGCGGCGGTATGTTGGTGGCCATCCCTACGGCGATCCCGGAGGCGCCGTTCACCAGCAGGTTAGGAATTTTGGTCGGCATGACGTCCGGAATACGCTCCGTACCGTCATAGTTGTCGACGAAATCGACCGTCTCTTTTTCAAGATCGGCCATCAGCTCATGAGCGATTTTCGCCAGACGAATTTCGGTATAACGCATCGCCGCGGCGGAGTCGCCGTCGATGGAACCAAAGTTACCCTGGCCGTCCACCAGCATGTAACGCAGCGAGAACGGCTGCGCCATACGCACGATGGTGTCGTATACCGCGGAGTCGCCGTGCGGGTGGTATTTACCGATTACGTCACCAACGACACGGGCTGATTTTTTATAGGCTTTGTTCCAGTCATTGCCCAATACGTTCATGGCGTAAAGTACGCGACGGTGTACCGGCTTCAGGCCATCTCGGACATCCGGCAGCGCACGGCCAACAATGACCGACATCGCATAATCCAGATAAGAGTTCTTAAGCTCTTCCTCAATGTTGACCGGTGTAATTTCTCTCGCAAGGTCGCTCATCTAACCGCTATCCCTCTACTGTATCCCGGATTCAAAGGTCGCAAATTATAACACAGCCGCGCTAATAGAGGTAAAGCAATACGGTTTATTCATGGCGCGCTGCTGATATACTCGCAGGTCTGAACAGAAAAGGAGTAAAAGCGCCCATGAATGCCGAAAAAACGTCGGTAGCCCCTAACGTCGATCATGCTGAAATCGCCAAATTCGAAGCCGTCGCCTCGCGCTGGTGGGATCTGGAGGGCGAGTTCAAACCGCTCCACCGCATCAACCCGCTGCGGCTGGGCTATATTGCCGAACGCTCCGGCGGCCTGTTCGGTAAAAAAGTCCTCGATGTCGGCTGCGGCGGCGGCATCCTCGCCGAGAGCATGGCGCGCGAAGGCGCGACGGTCACCGGGCTGGACATGGGGGCCGAACCGCTGCAGGTCGCCAGGCTGCACGCCCTGGAGAGCGGTATTCAGGTAGACTATGTTCAGGAAACAGTTGAGGAACATGCCGCGAAGCATCCCCAGCAGTATGACGTCGTGACCTGCATGGAGATGCTGGAGCACGTGCCCGACCCGCAGTCGGTGGTGCACGCCTGCGCGCGGTTAGTGAAGCCCGGCGGCCAGGTCTTCTTCTCCACCATCAACCGCAACGGCAAGGCCTGGCTGATGGCGGTAGTCGGGGCGGAATATGTCATGAAGATGGTGCCCAAAGGCACTCATGATGTGAAGAAGTTTATCAAACCGGCCGAGCTGCTGGGCTGGGTAGATCAGACTACTCTGAAAGAGCAGCATATCATCGGTCTGCATTACAATCCGCTGACCAATACCTTCAAGTTAGCGCCGGGGGTTGATGTTAACTATATGTTGCATACAACCGCCAAACAGGACTGAGGTCAGCACCTCCGCTTATGATGATTGCGCGGCATCAAGCCGCGTGATTATTTCTTCCGATGAAGAAATCAGCACTCGATCAAATTTTCATTTTTTTTTCTGTTTTATTGACTTCTTCTCCAGGCCTTATGCGACGTGGACTTGCGGATTATTACCCTTCCGCAACCTCAATTTAACGTCAAAATCAACCCTTGTACTCAAAAGATTCCTTACTAAAATACTCACCATATAGCGTTTCTTTTATCGACAACCCCCTACATATAGTATTTATCCACAGAGTTAGTCACAACGGCCTTCTGTGGATAAACGGGGGATATTTTCTTTCACGGACAGGTAAAATCCACATGAATCAGAGTCTGCTGGTGACAAAGCGCGACGGGACCACCGAGCGCATCAATCTCGACAAAATCCATCGCGTACTGGATTGGGCGGCAGAAGGACTGAATAACGTTTCGATTTCCCAGGTAGAGCTGCGCTCCCATATCCAGTTCTATGACGGCATCAAAACCGCGGACATCCACGAAACCATTATTAAAGCCGCTGCGGATCTGATCTCCCGCGACGCACCGGATTACCAGTACCTCGCCGCGCGTCTGGCGATTTTCCATTTGCGTAAAAAAGCCTTCGGTCAGTTTGAGCCGCCGGCGCTCTACGATCACGTGGTGAAGATGGTCGAGAAAGGTAAATACGATCATCATCTGCTGGAAGACTACACGGAAGAAGAGTTCCAGCAGATGGACGGTTTCCTCGACCACTGGCGCGACATGAACTTCTCCTACGCAGCCGTTAAGCAGCTGGAAGGCAAGTATCTGGTACAAAACCGCGTCACCGGCGAAATTTATGAGAGCGCGCAGTTCCTCTATATTCTGGTCGCCGCTTGCCTGTTCTCGAACTATCCGCGCGAAACGCGTCTGGACTATATCAAGCGTTTCTACGACGCGGTGTCCACCTTTAAAATCTCGCTGCCGACGCCGATCATGTCCGGCGTGCGTACCCCAACCCGTCAGTTCAGCTCCTGCGTGCTGATCGAGTGCGGCGACAGCCTGGATTCCATCAACGCCACCTCCAGCGCGATTGTGAAATACGTTTCCCAGCGCGCCGGCATCGGCATCAACGCCGGGCGCATTCGCGCGCTGGGCAGCCCGATCCGCGGCGGCGAAGCCTTCCACACCGGCTGCATTCCATTCTACAAGCATTTCCAGACCGCGGTGAAATCCTGCTCGCAGGGCGGCGTGCGCGGCGGCGCGGCAACCCTCTTCTACCCAATGTGGCATCTGGAAGTGGAAAGCCTGCTGGTGCTGAAAAACAACCGTGGTACCGACGCCAACCGCGTTCGTCACATGGACTACGGGGTACAGATCAACAAGCTGATGTACACCCGTCTGCTGAAAGGCGGCGATATTACCCTGTTCAGCCCTTCCGACGTCCCGGGCCTGTATGACGCCTTCTTCGCCGATCAGGACGAGTTTGAGCGCCTGTACACCCAGTACGAGCAGGACGACAGCATTCGCAAGCAGCGTATTAAAGCCGTTGAGCTGTTCTCGCTGATGATGCAGGAGCGCGCCTCTACCGGCCGCATCTATATCCAGAACGTCGACCACTGTAACACCCACAGCCCGTTCGATCCGGTAGTCGCCCCGGTGCGTCAGTCTAACCTGTGCCTGGAGATTGCTCTGCCGACCAAACCGCTGGAAGATGTCAACGACGAAAACGGCGAAATCGCGCTGTGCACCCTGTCGGCCTTCAACCTCGGGGCTATCGACAGCCTCGACGAGCTGGAAGAGCTGGCGGTGCTGGCGGTGCGTGCTCTGGATGCGCTGCTCGACTATCAGGATTACCCCATCCCGGCGGCTAAACGCGGTGCGATGGGGCGTCGTACGCTGGGTATCGGCGTGATCAACTTCGCTTACTATCTGGCGAAGCATGGCAAACGCTACTCCGACGGCAGCGCCAACAACCTGACGCACAAAACGTTCGAAGCGATTCAGTACTATCTGCTGAAGGCCTCTAACGAGCTGGCTATCGAGCAAGGCGCCTGCCCGTGGTTCAACGAAACCACCTATGCGCAGGGCATCCTGCCGATCGATACCTATAAGAAAGATCTGGACGGCATCGTCAGCGAACCCCTGCACTACGACTGGGAAGCATTGCGCGAATCCATTAAAACCCACGGTCTGCGCAACTCCACGCTCTCCGCGCTGATGCCGTCCGAGACCTCGTCGCAGATCTCCAACGCCACCAACGGCATAGAGCCGCCGCGCGGCCACGTGAGTATCAAAGCGTCCAAGGACGGTATCCTGCGCCAGGTGGTGCCGGATTACGAAAACCTGCAGAACGCCTACGAGCTGCTGTGGGAGATGCCGAACAACGACGGTTATCTGCAGCTGGTGGGTATCATGCAGAAGTTTATCGACCAGTCGATCTCTGCCAACACTAACTACGATCCGACGCGCTTCCCGTCCGGAAAAGTGCCGATGCAGCAGTTGCTCAAAGACCTGCTCAACGCCTATAAATTCGGCGTCAAAACGCTGTACTATCACAACACCCGTGATGGCGCTGAAGACGCCCAGGATGACCTGGCCCCGTCCATCCAGGACGACGGCTGCGAAAGCGGCGCTTGTAAGATCTAAGGTATTTTTGCCGGGTAACGCTACGCTTACCCGGCCTACGTTTGTGTAGGCCCGGCCAACCCATTCCCGCCGGGCAATACAGTTCAACAGGACTCACTTCAATGGCATACACCACTTTTTCACAGACGAAAAACGATCAGCTGCTGGAACCCATGTTTTTTGGCCAGCCGGTTAACGTGGCCCGCTACGATCAGCAAAAATACGACATCTTTGAAAAGCTGATTGAAAAGCAGCTCTCCTTCTTCTGGCGCCCGGAAGAGGTTGACGTTTCCCGCGATCGCATCGACTACCAGGCGCTACCGGAACACGAAAAACATATTTTCATCAGCAACCTGAAGTACCAGACGCTGCTCGACTCCATCCAGGGCCGTAGCCCGAATGTGGCGCTGCTGCCGCTGATCTCCATCCCGGAGCTGGAGACCTGGGTAGAAACCTGGGCCTTCTCCGAGACCATTCACTCGCGTTCGTACACTCACATCATCCGCAACATCGTCAACGACCCGGCGACCGTGTTCGACGACATCGTCACCAACGAGCAGATCCAGAAACGTGCGGAAGGCATCTCTCACTATTACGATTCGCTGATCGAGATGACCAGCTACTGGCATCTGCTGGGCGAAGGCACCCACACCGTCAACGGCAAAACCGTGACCGTGAATCTGCGCGAGCTGAAAAAGAAACTCTATCTGTGCCTGATGAGCGTTAATGCCCTGGAAGCGATCCGCTTCTACGTCAGCTTCGCCTGCTCCTTCGCCTTTGCCGAACGCAAACTGATGGAAGGCAACGCCAAAATTATCCGCCTGATCGCCCGCGATGAAGCGCTGCACCTGACCGGCACCCAGCATATGCTGAACCTGCTGCGCTCCGGCAGCGACGATCCGGAAATGGCGGAAATCGCCGAAGAGTGCAAACAGGAGTGCTATGACCTGTTCGTGCTGGCGGCGCAGCAGGAGAAAGAGTGGGCGGACTACCTGTTCCGCGACGGCTCGATGATCGGCCTGAATAAAGATATTCTCTGCCAGTACGTCGAGTACATCACCAATATCCGCATGCAGGCGGTGGGCCTCGATCTGCCGTTCCAGACCCGCTCCAACCCGATCCCATGGATCAACACCTGGCTGGTCTCCGACAACGTTCAGGTGGCGCCGCAGGAAGTGGAAGTCAGTTCTTATCTCGTCGGCCAGATCGATTCTGAAGTCGATGCCGACGATCTGAGTAACTTCCAGCTGTAATGAAGCGGATCTTCCTGAAAATCTCTGACACTCGCCTTGAGTGTCAGGATGAACACCCTTCCCTGCTGGCGGCGCTGGAGTCGCATAATATCGACGTCGAATATCAGTGCCGCGAAGGCTACTGCGGCTCCTGCCGCACGCGCCTGGTCTCCGGCCAGGTTGACTGGCTGACCGAGCCGCTGGCCTTTATCCAGCCGGGGGAAATTTTGCCCTGCTGCTGCCGGGCGAAAGGCGATATTGAGATCGAGATGTAGTCTTGTCAGGTGGCGCTACGCTTACCTGACCTACTGTTCCAGGACCGACCGTTTACGCACTGCCGCCCTGGGCTGCTGAAACTGCCGGTGTTGACGGCCTCAAAATCGCAGAGACGTTCCCGGAAGGCCGGGGCAGCCCGCATGGATGCGGGCTGAGGGCCGTGTTTTGCATGGACGCTACCTCGGCCCGACCCGAAGCCTGCAGGGATAAGTCGAAGGGACCGCGCAGCCGCGATTTTGCTGGCCGGAGCCCGGGGGTACAGGGGGAGGCGGCGACTGGCCTCCCCCTGTGCGCTCCCTGCGCTATGAAAGGCATAACGCAGAAGAAATATCGGGAGCGCAATCTTCCAGGAAATAACATAGAACAAACGTTATTCCCGGGTCGAAATCGTTGCACGCCGAGAACAGTGTCAACAAAACCGCAGTTCGTACGCCGGGTAAGGCGTAGCCGCCACCCGGCTTTTTACTGTTTCGCGTCCAGGAACTGCACCGCTTTATCCGGGAAATCGGTAAATAAGCCGTCGACGCCCGCCTGGTTATACAGCACGTCATAGAGCTGATTAACGTTAGTCGCGTACTCCGGCAACTGATCCGCGCGCACGGTGTACGGATGCACCTGCAGATGGCTGGCATGCGCCTCTTTCACCATCGCCGTCAGCTTCACCGCCCCCGGCTTCGAGCCTTCCGCTACCAGCATATGGTAATCGGGGCCGATACCGTCCGCGTACTGCGCAATCTGCGCCATCGCCCCTGGCTTGAACATCCAGTCATAGCTGTAGTTCACCCACTTACCATCGGCCTGTTTCTGCTGGGTTTCATTCCAGTCGGTATAGGCGATGAGCTGCACCAGATTGAGATCCATCCCCATCTTCGGCTCCAGCTCATTTTTAATGCGTTTGAGCTCGTTGGCGTCAAAGCACTGCAGATAAACCTTATCCTGCTTGCTGGTATAGCCATATTCCTTCAGCACCTTCAATGTGCTGGCGGCAATATCTTTGCCTTCCTGGTGGTGGAACCACGGCGCTTTGATTTCCGGGTAGATACCGATGTTTTTGCCGGTGGAATGGTTCAGCCCCTGGACAAACTCAATCTCCTCTTCAAAGGTATGAATACGGAAATCGGATTTGCCCATCGGGAATCGACCGGGATAGGTTTGCACGTTCTTACCATTTTTCGGCTCAAAACCTTCGGTGAACTTCAGCGACTTAATCTCGTCCAGGGTAAAGTCGATGGCGTAGAAACGGCCATCTTTACGCGCCCGCTGCGGGAAACGCTGCGCAACGTCAGTCACCCGATCGAGATAGTGGTCGTGTAACACCACCAGCCGGTCGTCTTTGGTCATCACCAGGTCTTGCTCAAGGTAATCCGCCCCCTGAGCGTAAGCCATCGCTTTCGCCGGCAGGGTATGTTCCGGCAGATACCCGCTGGCGCCGCGGTGGGCGATGACCATTTTATCAGCCGCTGTCGCGCTGAAGCACAGCGCCGAACTGGACAGAATCATTCCGCTCATCAGCGCGGTAAGTTTCATTTTCATCGCCGCTCCTTAGGCTTGTTTCAGCTGTTGGTGATGGCGACGTTCACCGAGCATCACGATAACCAGCAGGATAACCGCCAGCACGCTGCCGCCGATCATCACCATAAAGCCGCCGTCCCAGCCGAAGAAATCGACGGTGTAGCCGACGATAGCGCTCGCGGCCACGGAACCGCCAAGATAGCCGAACAGGCCGGTGAAGCCCGCGGCGGTCCCGGCGGCTTTTTTCGGCGCCAGCTCGAGGGCATGCAGACCAATCAGCATCACCGGGCCGTAGATCAGGAAGCCAATGATGATCATACAGGCCATATCGACGCCCGGATTACCCGGCGGGTTCAGCCAGTAAACGACAGTGGCGATGGTCACCAGGGTCATAAAGAACACGCCGGTGGCGCCGCGGTTGCCTTTAAACACTTTGTCCGACATCCAACCGCACAGCAGCGTGCCCGGGATCCCCGCGTACTCGTACAGGAAATAGGCCCAGGAGGATTTATCCAGCGCGAAGTGTTTAACTTCTTTCAGGTAGGTCGGCGACCAGTCGAGAATGCCGTAGCGCAGCAGATAAACGAAGACGTTAGCGATAGCGATGTACCACAGCAGCTTGTTCGGCAGAATGTACTGCATAAAGATCTGCTTCGCCGTCAGCTCTTCTTCGTGCTTTTCGCTGTAATCGTCCGGGTAGTCGTTTTTATATTCTTCAATCGGCGGCAGACCGCAGGACTGCGGGGTGTCGCGCATCATTGCGAAGGCGAAAATCGCCAGCAGAATGGCGCCGAATGCCGGCATATACAGCGCCGCGTGCCAGTCGTTAAACCACGCCATCCCTAACAGGAACAGCAGCGGCGGAATGCCGCCGCCGACGTTATGCGCGCAGTTCCACACCGAGACAATCCCGCCGCGCTCTTTCTGCGACCACCAGTGCACCATGGTCCGGCCGCACGGCGGCCAGCCCATCCCCTGGAACCAGCCGCAGAGGAACAGCAGCACGAACATTATCATGATGCTGGACGTCGCCCACGGCACGAAGCCCATCACCAGCATCACCAGCGCGGCGAGGATCAAGCCAGCCGGCAGGAAAATGCGCGGATTCGAGCGGTCAGAGACCGATCCCATGATGAATTTCGAAAATCCATAGGCGATGGAGATACCGGAAAGGGCGAAGCCGAGGTCGCCACGAGAGAACCCCTGCTCGATAAGATAAGGCATCGCCAGGGCAAAGTTCTTACGAACCAAATAGTAGGCGGCATAACCAAAAAAGATGCCAATAAAAATCTGCCAGCGTAATCGGCGATATAGCGGGTCAATCTCCGCTGCTGGCAAACGCGCTTTATGCGCGGCGGGTTTAAAAATACTTAACATATCAGCCTCCGTGGCCCTTGCTGTTTTCTACTGACGTCACGACAAAATCCCAGATTAATCACCAACTTCAAATATGGTCGCGATGGTAGGCAATACGTAGAGTTGATACTGTGAAACATCGCACAATTTGTTACAGAAATATGACAAAACGTTCCAATGTGAGCACGAAATCACATAACACGCTCAAATAACGCGCGAATATGCTCGAAATCAAACAATAACCTTACTAATTGTGGCTAAATGGCGTTAAACGAAAGCAGAGGAGCTGAAGATGACGGGACGTCTTGATAGCGAGGTCATTATCATCGGCGGCGGAGCAACCGGCGCCGGTATCGCCCGCGACTGCGCCCGGCGCGGATTACGAACGCTGCTCATTGAGCGCCATGATATCGCCACCGGGGCGACCGGCCGGAATCATGGACTGCTGCACAGCGGCGCCCGCTACGCGGTGACCGACAACGAATCCGCCCGCGAATGCATCAGTGAGAACCGCATCCTGCGCCGCATCGCCCGCCACTGTATTGAACCGACCAATGGGCTGTTTATCACCCTGCCTGAAGATGACCTGGCATGGCAGCAAACCTTTATCGACGCCTGTCAGCAGGCTGGCATAGAGGCCACGCCGCTCTCGCCGCAGGAAGCGCTGCGCCGGGAGCCCGCCGTCAACCCGACGCTGCTGGGCGCGGTGCAGGTCCCGGACGGTACTATCGACCCGTTTCGCCTCACCGCGGCCAATATGCTCGACGCCCGCGAACACGGCGCGCAGATCCTTACCGGCTGCGAAGTAACAGGCCTGCTGCGCCGGGGCGATCGCGTCTGCGGCGTCCAGGTATACGACCGCCAACTTCACCAGGCCCGCACTCTGTACGCCGGGATGGTGGTTAACGCCGCCGGGATCTGGGGACAGCGTATTGCGGAATATGCCGACCTGCGCATCACCATGTTCCCGGCGAAGGGATCGCTGCTGATCCTCGATCATCGGATTAACAACCTGGTAATCAACCGCTGCCGTAAGCCGGCCGACGCCGATATTCTGGTGCCCGGCGATACCATCTCGCTGATCGGCACTACCTCAATGCATATTCCTTATGACGAAATTGACGACAACCGGGTAACAGCGGCGGAGGTCGATACCCTGCTGCGCGAAGGGGAAAAGCTGGCGCCGGTCATGGGCCGCACCCGGATCCTCCGCGCCTACTCCGGCGTCCGCCCGCTGGTGGCCAGCGATAACGATCCCAGCGGGCGCAGCGTCAGCCGCGGCATCGTCCTGCTCGACCATGCCCAGCGTGACGGTATGGAAGGCTTCATTACTATCACCGGCGGCAAGCTGATGACCTATCGCCTGATGGCCGAGTGGGCCACCGACGCCGTCTGTCGTAAGCTGGGAAACACCACCCCCTGTACCACGGCCGAAGCCCCGCTGCCCGGTTCACAGGAGCCAACGGAAAGTACCCTGCAAAAGATTATCTCCCTCCCCACCCCGCTGCGCGGCTCGGCCGTCTACCGTCACGGCGATCGCACCCCGTCCTGGCTTGGCGACAGCCGCCAACACCGTAGCCTGGTCTGCGAATGTGAAGCCGTCACTGCCGGTGAAGTGAAATACGCGGTGGAAAACCTGGCGGTCAACACCCTGCTCGACCTGCGCCGCCGCACCCGGATTGGCATGGGGACCTGTCAGGGGGAACTCTGCGCCTGCCGCGCTGCCGGACTGCTGCAGCGCTTTAACGTCACCACGCCCGCGCAGTCGTTAACCCAGCTCTCGGAATTTCTCAATGAACGCTGGAAGGGCGTGCAGCCCATCGCCTGGGGCGATGCGCTGCGCGAAAGCGAATTCACCCGCTGGGTCTACCTCGGCCTGTGCGGATTGCCACAGGAGCACCGGGATGAAGTTTGATTGCGCGATTATCGGCGGCGGGCTCGCCGGCCTGCTGTGCGGGCTGGCCCTGAATCAGCACGGCCTGCGCAGCGTCATCATCAGCCGCGGGCAGAGCGCGCTGCATTTTTCCTCCGCGTCGTTAGACCTGCTCTCGGCGCTGCCCAACGGCGATAACGTCACTGACGTCGCACAAGGTCTGCAGCAGCTCGCTGAACAGCTTCCTGAACACCCTTATTCCCGGCTCGGCGCCGAGGCGGTGCTCGAATACGCGACGCAGACCGAAGCCCTGCTGGCCGCCTGCGGCGCGGTGATGCAGGGCGATGCGCGCCGGCCGCACCGGCGGGTAACGCCGCTGGGGACGTTGCGCCCGGCATGGCTGTCGCCCCTTGAGGTGCCTGTCGCGCCCCTGCCGTCGCAGGGCGCCTGTCTGGTGGGGATCAGCGGCTTTGCTGATTTTCAGCCGCATCTCGCCGCCGCCGCGCTCGGTCAACACGGAGTTACCGCCGCGGCGGTGGAAATCGAGTTACCGCTGCTGGATGTGCTGCGTGACAACCCGACCGAGTTTCGCGCCGCCAATATCGCCCGCGTCCTGGATGATGAGAATATGTGGCCGGCCCTGCATGCAGCGCTGCTACCGCTGGCGCAGCAGTATGACCTGCTGATCATGCCCGCCTGTTTTGGCCTCGCCGACGATCGCCTGTACCACTGGCTGCAGGCGCGTCTACCCTGCCCGCTGCGTCTGCTGCCGACGCTGCCGCCTTCGGTTCCCGGGATGCGTTTGCATTCTCAGCTGCAACGCCAGTTCATTCGCGAGGGCGGCGCCTGGCTCGCAGGCGATGAGGTGGTGAAAATCAGCCATCGACAGAACGCCGTCGAGGCGGTCTGGACGCGAAATCACGGCGATATTGCGCTGCGTCCGCGCTTTACCGTGCTGGCCAGCGGCAGCTTTTTCAGCAACGGTCTTGTCGCCACTCGCGATAGCGTGCGCGAGCCGATCCTCGGCCTCGACCTTCACCAGACCCTGCCACGGGAAAGCTGGTACCAGCGCGATTTCTTCGCCTCACAACCATGGCAGCGCTTCGGCGTGAAAACCGATGCCCTGCTGCGCCCCCTGCTGGGCGGGCAGCCGTTCCATAATCTGTTCGCCATCGGCTCATTGCTCGGCGGGTTCGATGCCATTCAGCTCGGCTGTGGCGGCGGCGTCTGCGCCGTTACCGCGCTGCACGCCGCCAGACAGATCCACGCCCTTGCCGGAGGCCGGCCATGAACGATACCCGTTTTGAAAGCTGCATTAAGTGCACGGTCTGTACCACCACCTGCCCGGTAAGTCGGGTCAATCCGCGCTATCCGGGCCCGAAACAAGCGGGGCCGGACGGCGAACGCCTGCGTCTGAAGGATGGCGCGCTGTACGACGAGGCGCTGAAGTACTGCATTAACTGCAAGCGCTGCGAGGTCGCCTGCCCGTCGGATGTGAAAATTGGCGATATCATTCAACGCGCCCGGGCACAGTACGGCCAGCAAAAGCCGACCCTGCGCGACGCCATCCTCAGCCATACCGACATGATGGGTACCCTTTCCACCCCCTTTGCCCCCCTGGTCAACGCCGCCACCGGCTTAAAACCGGTGCGCCGTCTGCTCGACGCGACGCTCAACATCGATCACCGGCGTACGCTGCCGAAATATGGTTTCGGCACCTTCCGCCGCGCTTACCGCCAGCTCGCCGCCCGTCAGAAGCAGTACAGCGAACAGGTGGCTTTCTTTCATGGCTGCTACGTCAACTATAACCATCCACAGTTGGGTAAAGATCTGATTCGCGTCGTCAACGCGCTGGGTACCGGGGTGCAGTTGTTATCAAAAGAAAAATGCTGCGGCGTACCGCTGATCGCCAACGGTTTTTTCGACAAGGCGCGTAAGCAGGCGCAGAGCAACGTCGCCGCGATGCGGGAAAACACGCTACCGATCATTGCCACCTCCTCGACCTGCGCCTTTACGCTACGTGATGAATACCCCCATCTCCTCGATGTCGATAACAGCGATCTTCGCGATCGCGTCGAGCTTGCCACCCGCTGGATCTGGAAACAGCTGGCTGCCGGCAGGACGCTACCGCTGCGCCCGCTGCCGCTGAAAGTGGTCTATCACACCCCGTGTCATATGGAAAAGATGGGCTGGTCGCTGTATACCCTCGAGCTGCTGCGGCTGATCCCCGGCCTGCAGCTGGAGGTGCTGGATTCCCAGTGCTGCGGCATCGCAGGCACCTACGGGTTTAAAACTGAGAATTACGCGGTATCCCAGGCTATCGGCGCCCCGCTGTTCCGTCAGATTGAGGAGAGCGGGGCCGACCTCGTCGTCACCGACTGCGAGACCTGCAAATGGCAGATTGAGATGTCCACCAGCAAACGCTGCGAGCATCCGCTGACGGTGCTGGCGCAGGCGCTCGTCTGAGCCCAGCGCCAGCCTGTGCCGTCAATAGCTCGTTTTCTCTTGCGGCTGGGCGCTGTCAGATTTAAACATCGCCAGCCGGCGGTCCAGCGCCTGGGTATACAGCATGGTATCCACCCCGACGGCGACAAAGTTGGCCCCCCAGGCAAGACATTTTTCCGCCATCGCCGGGTCGACCGCCAGAAATCCGGCCGCTTTCCCCGCCGCGCGAATGCGCCGGATGCTCTGCTCGATCACCCGCTGCACGTCAGGGTGACCGGCATCGTCCGGGTAGCCCAGCGAGGCGGAGAGATCCGCCGGACCGATGAACACCCCGTCAATGCCGTCCACCTCGAGAATAGCGTCCAGGTTCTCCAGCGCGGTTCGGCTCTCGACCTGAATCAGCAGACAAAGTTCGTCATTTGCCTCCGCCATATAATTCTCCACCCTTCCCCAGCGCGCCGCTCTCGCCACGCCGGCGCCAACGCCGCGGCTCCCGATGGGGGGATAACGGGTCGCTGAGACCACCTCCCGAGCCTGCTCGGCGGTATCGACCATCGGCACCAGCAAGGTTCTGGCGCCAATATCCAGCACCTGTTTTATCAGGCTGCGGTTGCCCTCGACCGGGCGAATGACCGGCTGGCTGGCATAGGGGGCAATCGCCTGCAGCTGATGATAAAGGTCCTGAATGGTGTTCGGGGCATGCTCGCCGTCGATCAGCAGCCAGTCGTATCCCGACGTCGCAGCGATCTCCGCCATGTAGGATGAGGTGGAGCTCAGCCACAGGCCGATTTGCGTCTCACCGCGTAATAATCCTCGTTTGAAGGGGTTAGATAACAGTGCGTTCATAGCGATTCCTTTATTCAATGCTGTACGCTGCCGCGCTGGGGTACCGCGCGGGTAAGGCTCAATGAAAAGATAATGACCACCCCGACAATGGCGACGCCGGCCAGGGTTAACAGTCCGGCGGCGCTGCTGGCGAACAACGTTTCGGCCTGCACGCGCACGATCGGCGCCAGAAAACCACCGATGGCGCCAAACAGGTTAACAAAGCCAATCCCTGCGGCCAGCGCCGTGCCGGACAGCAGCTGCGTCGGCATCGTCCAGAAGACCGGCTGCACGGCGATCACCCCGACCGCCGCCACGCACAGCGCGATGATAGCCAGCACCGGCGCCACCAGTCCGGACACTGCAATCCCGACCGCCGCCGCCAGCAGCGTCAGGGCGGCAATATTGCGTCGCTCGCCGGTGCGATCGGAGTAGCGAGGGATAAGCCAGGTGCCAAACAGCGCCGCCACCCACGGGATGGCCGTCACCACCGAGGCAACGAAGCCGACTTTGGTGCCCAGCAGCGCAGCAACCTGGGTGGGCAGGAAGAAAATCAGACCATAGACCGCCACCTGAATGGTCAGATAAATCAGCGCCAGCTGCCAGACCAGCCCGTTACGCAGCGCATCGGACAGGCGCGAGGCAATCTTTTTCTCCTCCTCGCGCGCCAGCTCGCTTATCAGCGCCTGTTTCTCCGCTGCGCTCAGGAAGCGGGCATGCTGCGGCGAATCGTCCAGCCAGAAGAAGGTGAACGCTCCCGCGGCGACGGCGAGCAGGCCTTCAATGACAAACATCCAGAACCAGCCGGGATGGCCCATAAATCCATGCATCTCCAGCAGCGCACCGGATAAAGGCGATCCCAGCGTCAGGGCCAGCGGCGCGCCCATATAAAACAGCCCCATAATGCTGGCGCGGTTTTGCTGGGGAAACCACTGTGAAGTGAGGTAGATCATTCCGGGAAAGAAGCCCGCCTCCGCCGCGCCCAGCAGGGTACGTACCAGCAGGAATTTCGCTTCCGTATCAGCCCACGCCATCGCCGCCGACAGCACGCCCCACAGCAGCGTGGTACAGCCGATCCATCGCCTGGCGCCAAATTTGCGCATCAGCAGATTGGCCGGCACCCCGAGGAAGGCATAGACCACAAAGAAGATACCGGCCCCCAGCGCGTAGGCCTCATTGCTGAGTCCGGTATCCAGCTGGTAGGTCTCTTTGGCGAAACCGATATTAGAACGGTCAAGAAACGCCAGCACGTACAGCGCCAGCATAAAGGGGATTAAGCGGGCGCGGTTTTTCTTCACCACGCTCTCCAGCAGAGTGTTGCTCATCATAATATCCTCAGGCGCGGGCCGCCGGGCGGCCCGACGCAATCAGTGTTGATAAGGACGCTTCAGGTTGCAGTCGCGATTGAGCTCGACGCCAAAGCCGGGTTTATCCAGGACCGATTTATGAATGCGCCCTCTCTCCGGCACCGGCTCGCCGAGCAGGATCGGGTCGAACTGCGGGCGCAGCGTGGCGCAGTCCGGACTGGTCATCAGAAACTCGCTGAACGGCGTGTTGGTGAAGGTGATCACCGCATGATGTGAGTAAACCGACGAGCCGTGGGGCACTACCAGCTGCCCGCGCGCTTTGGCGATGGCCGCGATCTCCACCAGGGTGGTTAAGCCGCCGCACCAGCCGACGTCGGGCTGCATAATATCGATGCCGGTTTCCGACAGGGTGCGGAAGGACTGCAGCGTGCCGTGGTGCTCGCCGCTGGTCACCATCATCCCGGCAGGCGCCTGGCGCTTCAGCTCGCGATAGCCTTCATACTGCTGCGGCGGCAGGCACTCTTCGATCCACTTGAGGTTATAAGGGGCGCAGGCATGGGCAAGTTTGGTGGCATAGTTAACGTCCTGGCTCATCCAGCAGTCCAGCATTAACCAGAAATCCGGGCCGCATTTTTCGCGCATATCCGCCACCATGGCGACGTCTTTGCGGATCCCGGCGTCGCCATCGTGCGGCCCCCAGTGGGTAGGCATTTTGCCGCCGATAAAGCCCATCTCCTGCGCCAGGTCCGGACGTGCGCCGGTGGCATAGAACTGGATTTCGTCGCGCACCGCCCCACCCAACAGTTTGTAGACCGGCAGGCCAACCACTTTCCCGAAGAGGTCCCACAGCGCCAGGTCGACACAGGAGATGGTATTCATCACCAGGCCGCCGGATCCCGCGTAGTAAAGGGTGGCGTTAAGCATCTGGTCATGGATCAGTTTGATATCGCTGACGCATTTGCCTTCGATAAAGCGGTTGAGATGTTTTTCGACGATAAAGCAGCCCATCTCCCCGGCCGTCGACACCGCAAAGCCGGTCTGTCCGTTGTCGGCTTCCACTTCCACAATCAGCGTCCCCAGCACGTTGATGCCAAACGACTGCCGGGACTGCTCATACTGTTTATATTTGCTCATCGGGGTGGCGATATGATCGTCAATCCAGTGGTTAGCCCCCTGGTCATGGTAATCGCCGCCGCCGGCGCCCTGCTCTGCTGTGGCGCCGCCGATGAACCAGGCGCGGACGTGTTTAATTTTCGGTAGGGTCATGATGTTCTCCTTATGATGAGGCGAGTTGTTCGAAGGGGCTTTTCCACCCCAGCAGACGTGAAATATCTTTCGCGCAGGCAATCGCCTTACCAGCCAGGTAATCGCGATTGTCTTCATTGATTTGCAGACGGGTACCCACCACCGAGATGGCGGCGGTCAGGTCGTTATTTGCGTTAAATACCGGGGCAGCCACGCAGCGCACATCCGGATAGTCCTCGCCATTATCAAAGCTCCAGCCCCGGGCGCGGATCCGCCCCAGCTCTTCCCGCAGCTGTTGAGCATCGGTGATGGTCGTTGGCGTGGCCCGCTCCCACTGCAGGTCTTCGATAATCGACGCCTGAACGCTGGCGGGCTGCCAGGCCAGCAAACATTTGCCGATCCCGGAGCGGTAAAGCGACAGGCTCTTACCCTCATGCGAGCGCACGCTGATGGTGGCGGGAGACTCAATTTTCAGAATGTAGTAGGCGTTACCCTGATCGATAATGCCCAGATGACAAAGCAGGCCGCACTCATCCATCAGCCGGGTGAGGCGCGGCCGCGCCAGCTCGCGCAGGTCCATTTTGCTCAGCGCCTGCCCGGCCAGCTCCACCAGCTTGGTCCACAGGCAGTAGTTATCCTGATTATCCATACTGATGAAGCGCTGCTTTTTCAGCTCGCCCAGCAGCAGATACACCGTGCTTTTCGGGATCCCCAGCTCCGCTATTATCGTCGCCGCGCTGCAGGGGCCGATGCGGCCAATTAAATTGAGGATCTCAATCGCGCGGGTCAGCGCCGGGACTTTCGTTGATTCCAACATACTGGACTCCAATCCTGAATACTGGAATCAGTGTTGCGATTGTCCGGGCGGTAAAGTGTGAGCGACATCGCGGGGCAATCGTTTTCCCGTAAACTGGACCGTTCGCAGCAGAAAATTGCGACTTAACGCACAGAATTTTTTCAGAAGAGTACAACAGGTTGGACGACCGGCGCCCCGAGGATACGGTGCGCCGGGGGGAATGACTTACAGCGAGAGGGAATCCACCACGTTAATCCAGCCATGTTCGCTGGCCAGCGGTTGGCCATTCAGCCAGCGACGCAGCATGTTTAACGCCATCATAGCGCAGACTTCCTGGCGTACCGCCAGGCTGTGGCGGGTGGCGCTAAACTTCACCCGCAGTGCGAAGGTGCCGTCCGGGGTGGCCAGGGCCACGTTAAGATGATCGTTTTCCTGACCGCTCACCGCCAGAGCCAGGCCGGCAAAATGGTTTATGCGCCGCTCGGCCGCCCAGCGGGCCGCCTGCGCCAGCGTCTCCTCCTGCGCCGGAACGACTTCGCTGGCCAGCAGCGGCGCGCCGGCGCGGGACAGCTGGAGCGCCAGCAGGCCGCTGGTAAACTGCTCGCTGAGCGTCAGGCTCAGCTGCCGCTCCTGCAGACAGCGGGCGATCTGCGCCGGTAACCCTTCCGTGCCTTCGAAAATCAGGCTGTCGCCAGCCACCTTACGCACCTCCGGCCACAGGGCCAGCATGGCGTCGCGCTGGTCAGCCGGTCCGGTTAGCTTGAGTTCAATGATCGGCATCGACGAGCGGTAACCCATCACCACGCCCGGAGGCAGCGTCAGCGGATTAAGACTTTGCGCCAGCTCGCTCTCCGAGCGGCCAAAGGTGGTCATACGCAGGCATACCGGCGGGTCCGGCAGCGTAAAGCGCTGGCGCAGGCGCGGTAAAATTTCCTGCTCGACCATCACCTTAAATTCAGAGGGGACCCCGGGAGTGAAAAACATCAGGCAGCGGTTGAGCTGGATGGCAAAGCCACAGGCCGTACCGACCGGGTTGTTGATCATCTCGGCGCTGGCCGGGATTTCCGCCTGCTTACGGTTGCTTTCCGCCATCGGCCTGCCGCGCTCGGCAAAAAAGCGGGTCATGGTTTCCAGCCACTCCGGATGCAAAATAAGCCCCTCGCCTTTCGCAGTGGCGGCGGCCAGCGCGCTCAGGTCGTCGCTGGTTGGGCCGAGGCCGCCGTTGACGATCAGCACATCCGCCTGTTCGCTGCGTTCGCGCAGAATCGCCACCAGCGCATCGAGATCGTCGCCAACGGTATTGCGGCGCGTTAACGGTAAACCCTGATTAAAAAAGAAATCCGCCAGCCATGCCGCATTGGTATCAATGATTTGACCATGCAACACTTCATCGCCGGTGGACAGCATTTCCACATTCAACATTGCTCACTCCTTGCCTGCCAGGTGAGAAATACTATAACGCAAAGCGGGATGCTGACGAGGAGGAAAATCTGGCGCAGCAAGAAGATGCCGCGCCGGAAGAGATTAGAAGTTGGCGCTGGCGCCGATGTATGGGCCGTCGGCGATGGTGTTATCGCGGTTGCCATCTTTGCCCGCCAGGTTCAGGTAACGGTAGCCGGCCTGGATGCTAAGCGGACGCATAATGGTCCAGCTGGCGCCGACGTTGGCTTCCTGGTAGCTATCAATGCCGCTGGAGAGCGAATCCGGAGAGTAGTAATAATCGCCGTACAGGCGGAAGCTGTCGCCGATTTTCCACTGCAGGCCGCCGCCGACCGCGGCCGCATAACCTTCATCGCCCTGTTTCGGATTGGTGTAAATACCTTTACCACCCACGGTCGCGAGGAACGGCCCCAGTGGAATATTGAGTCCCAGGCCTAAACCCGCGGCGTCGCCGTCGTTATCGCTGTGCAGCCAGTTACCCGAAACGGCCAGGCCGGTGGATTCGGTGCCGAAGCCGACGCCAAGGTTGGTGTAATGCTCGCCGGCTTCACCGGTAACGCTAATCGCATGGGCCGCCGAAGAAACCATCATCACGCCCGCCAGCGCCATAAAAATGCTTTTTTTCATTATTTACTCTATCCAGAAAATTAAAATCAAAGAAGTCCCGAAAAAACCTGAAAATTCTACTGCGCACCCATCAGGAATCAATGACCTGGCGAAATGAATTTTCACAAGAGTGTAACCAGTTGCGTATTTTTACGGCATCGAGCGTTGCCAGAACCACGAACAGCCTATTCAACGCCAGTAATATTCATGTTTATTATGATTAACGCTGACACATTGACGAAAACAGAGAGCTGGCGCCGCACGATCGGCGCGGCGCGAGTGGATAAGGGAATAATTAATGCTGCAGCCGGGCCAGACATTCCGGGGCGAGGCCGGTCAGTTCCGCCACCAGCGACAGGTCGAGTCCGTTAGCAAGCATCGCCCGGGCGATACGCTCCGCGGTCTGCTGCTCACCTTGCTCGATACCTTGCTGTAGACCTTGTTCAAGACCTTGCTTTAATCCTTGCTGATGGCCGCGTTGTTCCAGAAACTGGGCAATATTCATTAGCGTCTCCTTATGCGGCCGCCGGGGAACGTTTTGCGCAAGATGGCGCAAAAAAGCAACCGGATCGGCGGCGTTTCCTGCCTGTAATAAATAGTGCAACAGCGTCTTAAGCTGCCTGCGGCTAGTGTATCCCAGCGCCAGGAGCCTGACCAGCTGCTCATGCAGGTCCATCAAATCCCGCTGGCGAATATGCTTCTGCAGGAGCTCCAGCATCGCCACGCGCCGGTGGCGCATGATTTCATCGTCCGGGGTGCTAGTGATATCAATTAAGGGAAAATCTTCACCATAGATCCGCCGCGCGATGTCCGGATCGGCAAAGCCTGCCAGCCAGCACATCGGGTAAGGCCAGGGAGAAACGCGACCATGATAAAACAGCAGCGGGATCACCAGCGGCAGCTGCGTATGCCCTTTATCCAGATGACGCTGCATCGCGGCTATCGCATAGCGCATCAGGCGAAATGCCATATGGCGGTCCGCCGAGCTTTGGTGCTCTATCAACAGATAGATATAGCCCTCCCCCGCCTGCGTTTGCAGCGAGTAAAGGATATCGGAATGACTCGCCCGCAGTTCGTCGTCGATAAAGCTCCCGGACTCCAGCCGCAGCGTGTTCAGGTTACATAACGCGCGCAGCGGTGCGGGAAGGTGAATGTCCAGAAAATCCCTGGCCGTCGCCCGATGCGACAGCAGGTGTTTAAATACAGCATCGTGGGGGGAATTCGTCGCCCTTTCCATGGCGGTGCTCCATACAATCATTTTCGCTTAACGTAGCACTCAACAAGACCTGAACTGTATTTCGCTTGCAGTTTACCGAGGCGGCTCGCAAACTATTTCACCAGCATACCGCCCCATCCCTCTGCAGGAGAAAACCCATGCGCCACAGGACAATTGTTTGCCCGCTGATCGAGAATAAAGGCCATTATCTGCTTTGCAAAATGGCCGCCGACCGCGGGGTTTTTCCCGGGCAATGGGCCTTATCCGGCGGCGGCGTGGAGCCAGGGGAACGTATTGAAGAGGCGCTGCGGCGGGAAATACGCGAAGAGCTCGGCGAAAAACTCATCCTTACCCATATCGCGCCATGGTGCTTTCGCGACGATACCCGCGTCAAAACCTACCCCGACGGGCATCAGGAAACGATCTACATGATCTATCTCATCTTCAACTGCGTGAGCGCCAATCGCGATGTGACGATCAACGAGGAGTTTGACGATTACGCCTGGGTCAAAGCCGAAGATCTCAAAAACTACGATCTTAATGCCGCCACCCGCGTTACTCTCAGCCTGAAAGGGCTACTTTAGTCCAGCATACCGCGTTCAACCCACCCGGCGTTATGCCGCGGGATAATGCGGGTGGCTACGATACGGTCGCATGCGTCTGCTGCCTGACCCACTCGCACAGCGCCCGGCGCGAAATCTTAATCCCGCCGTTTTTTAACGTTTCCGGCAACCGCAGCCAACGCACCGGCTGCTGAAAACGCGCTAACCGCTCAGCGCTCCATGCCGCCAGCGCGCTCAACTCGCAGCCGTCATCGCATTCCACCACCGCTACCGGGCGCTGGCCGTATTCCGCATCATCCAGCGGCACGATAAACACCTGCTGTACCTGTGGATGGGCGAGTATCACACGCTCGACCTCTTCCGGTTGAATACCTTCTCCACCGCTAAAAAAGAGGTTATCCAGTCGCCCAACAACCGTCAGCCGACCGTTATGCAATGCTCCGCGATCGCGCGTCGCAAACCAGCCTTCATTGTTGGTTAATGACAACAATTGACCATCCCGCCAGTAGCCTGCGGCCATACTCGACGCCCGCAGCCAGATCTCGCCGGCGACAATTTTCACCTCTCGCCCCGGCAGCGCTTCGCCAACATCCGCAGCGCCGTCGGCCTCTTTGGCACACACGGTGGAGGCGAATTCGGTGAGGCCATAGCCGCAGAAGCTGCGTATGCCCTGCTTTCGCGCCCGTTCAGTCAATTCGACCGGGATCGACGCGCCGCCGAGCAGCACCGCCTTGAGGGAAACCACAGCATCATCATTCAGCAGGCGCCATAGCTGAGTCGGCACCAGCGAAGCATGGGTACAGCCGTGCAGCATCTGCGCCAGCGGCTGTTTGTCACGTACCGTGAGTCGCGCGCCGGCCAGCAGCCAGCGCCAGACGATCCCCTGACCGGAGACATGGAACAACGGCAGCGACAGCAGCCAGTCATCTCCTGCGGCAAACGGCATCAGCGCCAGCACGCCAGCCGCGCTGGCCAGATGGGCGCTGGCGCTATGTACCGCCGCTTTCGGCAGGCCGATTGAACCGGAGGTCAACGTCATCGACACCAACCGATCGCCATGCCAGCAAACAGCATGCTCGCCCTCAACCAACTGCAGGGTTAACATCGGTAAATTCCCCGGCAACACATCGCCATTCAGCACCAGCTGATGCTGCATGGTTAACGCGGGTAACAACGCCTGCAGCAACACCGCTGGCAGCTGCGGATTCAGCGGCAGCACCCGCGCCCCGCACTGCAGCAGCGCCAGCCATGCCAGCAGAGTTTCCGGCTGGTTATAGGCCCGGAGCGCCACGCCCTGCCCTTCCATTACGCCCTGCGCGGCAAAACCAGACGCCAGCGCGTCAACCCGCGCGCATAGCTCCCGCCAGGTCAACGGCTGGTTATTCAGACGTAAGGCGAGGGCCTCTCCGCGCCGCTGACGCCAGTGCCGCCAGGGCCAGTCGTTAAAGGTCACAGCAGCGGCTCCAGCGCATCAATGTTGAGCACCGGCAGCGTACTTTCGGGCCACGGCCGTACCAGCTGGGCGCCCATCAGCGCCAGCGTATCCAGCCCAGGAATAGTCTGCGGCGTCAGCCAGGCGGCAATCCGGGCCAGCTGGGTTAAGCCGAGACTGGACTCGATCGACGAGCTGATCACTACGCTCAACCCCAGCGCATGCGCCGCGGCGACCTGTTGCTGCACCTTCTGCAAACTGCCGGTTAGCGTCGGTTTGATCACCACCGCACGCACCCCCGGCTCGGCGACAAAGCGGAAATCCGCCTCGCGCAAGCTTTCATCCCAGGCGATAGCGATCCCTGTCTCGCGGCTAAAGGCCCGAGAATCCTCCCGCGTTTTGCAAGGTTCTTCAAGAAAAGCAATGCGCTGGCGGTACGCCGGATTAACGTATTTGGCGAACTGTTGCGCTTTGAGCGGCGTCCAGGCGCGGTTGGCATCGAGCCGCAGCTGCAGGTCGGGGATCGCCTCCAGCAGCAGATTGACCACCATACCGTCGCGGACCGCCTCCCAGAGGCCAACTTTGACCTTAGCGACCTTCTTGCCGGGCATCGCCGCCAGTCTGGCGAATAGCTCATCCGGATCGCCGGAGCAGAGCGGCGCCGCGCGATAATCCGCGGCCTGCGGTAGTTCGCCGCCAAGCTCCGCCTGCGCGCAGCTGATGCCAAACGCGACGGAGGGCTGCGTGGGAAGCGGCGGCTCGGCGCCGTCGCGCCAGGCCTGTGCCCACGCTAACAGCGCCATTTGCGCCTCTTCCAGCGTCTCGACACTGAATCCCGGCAGGGGAGAAATTTCGCCCCAGCCTTCGCGTTCCCCCTCCTGCAGGCGGATGAACAGCCCGTCGCGGGTTTTTAACCGCCGCTCGCGCAGCACCACGCCCGCGTCCATCGGTATCTGCCAGCGGTAAACCTGCGAAACGCGCATTATGGATTCCGTTTAAATTTGCTGAAGTCCGGCTGACGTTTCTGGTTGAAGGCATTGCGGCCTTCCTGCCCCTCTTCCGTCATATAGAACAGCATGGTGGCGTTGCCCGCCAGCTCCTGCAGACCAGCCTGGCCGTCGCAGTCGGCGTTCAGCGCCGCTTTCAGGCAGCGCAAGGCCATCGGGCTGTTCTGCAGCATTTCACGACACCAGCGCACGGTCTCTTTTTCCAGATCCGCCAGCGGTACCACGGTATTCACCAGCCCCATGTCCAGCGCCTGCTGAGCGTCATACTGGCGGCACAGGAACCAGATTTCGCGCGCTTTTTTCTGCCCGACGATCCGCGCCATATAGGAGGCGCCCCAGCCGCCGTCGAAAGAGCCGACTTTTGGCCCGGTCTGGCCGAAGATGGCGTTTTCCGCCGCGATAGTCAGATCGCACATCATATGCAGCACGTGACCGCCGCCGATAGAGTAGCCGGCCACCATCGCGACCACCGGTTTCGGGCAGGTGCGGATCTGACGCTGGAAGTCGAGCACGTTAAGATGATGAACGCCGGAGTCGTCCTGATAGCCGCCGTAGTCGCCGCGGACTTTCTGGTCGCCGCCGGCGCAGAAGGCTTTCTCACCTTCACCGGTCAGCACGATGACGCCGATATTGTCGTCATAGCGGGCATCCGCCAGCGCCTGGATCATCTCTTTGACGGTCAGCGGGCGGAAGGCGTTGCGCACCTGCGGACGATTAATGGTGATTTTGGCAATCCCGTCAGTCGATTTGTGATAGCGAATATCGGTATAGCCTTCGGAGCAATCGTGCCATTCAACGGGGGCGTAGAGCATTGCTTCATCAAGAGAGATCATAGAATGTCCTTCAGTTAACTTGCCAGAATCTGCGCCAGACAGGCAATCACCGCCGCCGGGTTGTCCCGGTGCGCGTTGTGTCCGGCATGGTGAATAAGATGGAGATCCGCCGCGAGCGTCTGCGCGATGGCGCGAAACTTCGCGTCGCGCTCGCCGCACAGGTAGTGAAAAGGAAAATCGCGCGCCTGCAGAGACGCGCGCAGATCGGCCTGCGCGGCAAGGGAGGTTGCCTGCAGCATCGCCGCCAGCGTCGCGCCGTTGTTCCGGCTGCGTAAGGCGACCAATGACTCACGCTGCGCGGCATTCAGCGAAGCGAAGACCGGCTGCTGATACCAGTCGGCAAAGACCTGCTCAAGCGGCTCGCGGCGAAAACGTTCCGCCCAGGCGCTGTCATTGCTGCGCCGCGCCTGCCGCGCCTCTACATCCTGCAGGCCCGGATGGCTGCCTTCAACGATCAGCCCGCGCATGCCTGCGCGCGGCTGGCTGGCGAAGTTCATTGCCACCCGGCCGCCCAGCGAGTAGCCGATCAGCCAATACTTATGTATGTTGTAACTATTAAGCGTAGACTGCAGCAGAGTATTGACCCCGGCAAAGTCCTGCACCGCGATATCCGCGGAGCCGCCGTGCCCCGGCAGATCGAGGTACAGCCGCGGCCAGGCGGGAAAGGCGTCGCCCACTTTCCGCCACTCGTTGCGGTCGCCGGAAAAACCGTGCAGAAACACCAGCCAGGGATAGCCCGGCTGGCCGTTGTCGACAGCAGCGCTGAGGATCACAGGCGACTTACCTGCGCCAGCAGCTGCTGGAGGGTCTGCGCGCCGTCGGTCTCATTGACCGCCAGCTCAATCACCGTCGCCCCTGCCCTGCGCCAGGCGCCGGCCAGCGCCTCATCCAGCGACGGCCAGTCATCAGGGCGATGATAGGCCAGGCCGAACATCGCCGCCGCGTGGCTGAAATCCACGTCCTGCGGCATTAAATAGAACTGACGGCGTTCGTCCTGCGGCGTCGGCAGCATAGAAAAAATCTGCCCGCCGTTGTTATTCACCACGATCAGCACCAGCGGCGCCGACGCCTGGCGCAGCAGGGCCAGCGAGTTGAGATCGTAGAGCGCGGAGAGATCGCCAACGATGGCCAGCGTCGGTCGGGCGCTGGCGCGCTGCACGCCGGCCGCAGTGGCGATCAGGCCATCGATGCCGCTGGCGCCGCGGTTGCTGTAGACCGGATACCCGGCCGGTAGCTGCGCCAGGGCGTCGATCAGGCGCACCACCAGGCTGTTGCCAACAAACAATTGGCCCTGCTCCGGCAGATAGCCCCGAATACGCTGCGCCAGCTGCGCTTCGCCAAAAGGCTCGTTGCTGGCGACTGCAGCCTGCCACGCCTGCCCGGCAAGCTGTGGGATCACCGTCGCCCACGGCTGGCGTTTCTCCGCCGGATGTAATTCGAGCCAGCGCTCAACGCTTGAGAGCAGACGGCGACCGCGGTGCTGCGCCGGGTCGAGGCGACCGGGCAGATTATCCACCAGCCAGTATTCATCCGGCTCGCAGGTCGCCTGCCACTGGAGCACGCGTTTGCCGGTCAGGCTGCTGCCGAGTTGCACGACGATCTGCGCCTGCGCCAGCTCGCTGACCGCTTTGCCGTTGCCCAGCCACAGGTCGGCGCACGGCAGCGGCTGCCCGGTCTGCGACAGGACATCGCCGATCAGCGGCCAGCCGAGGGTCTGCGCCCACTCAGCGACCTTTTTCCCTTCCGCGGCGCTCATTCTGCCCGCCACGACGACGCCGCGTTTTTGTCGCCAGAAGAACCAGTCGCGCTGCTTCTCGCTCTCTAACTGCAGCGCCTGGCGCAGCCAGGGTTTGTCGCTCTGCCACCAGTTGCCGAGCTGCTGCTGCCACTCCACGCCGGTCTCATCCATATCACCATACAGCGGTTCAGCGAACGGACAGTTAATATGCACCCCGCCGGCGTGCAGCGCGCCCAGCGCCTGGTCGATGGTTGAGACCAGCCAGCGGGCAGGAATATCCTGCGAGGGACGCGGCAAAGAAATCGTCTGCGCAGGATGGGAGGCAAACATCCCCGGCTGGCGGATAGCCTGGTTCGCGCCGCAGTCGATCAGCTCCGGCGGACGGTCGGCGGTTAACAGGATCAGCTTTTCACCGGTGAGCCCTGCCTCAATCAGCGCCGGATAGAGGTTTGCGGTGGCGGTCCCGGAGGTGACTATCACCGCCACCGGCTGCCGGCTGGCCTTCGCCAGTCCGAGCGCCAGGTGGCCGAGGCCGCGTTCGTCGAAATGGGTATGATGGATAAAGGCGCGGTTTTCCGCCGCCGCCAGGGTTAAGGGTGTCGAGCGCGAGCCCGGCGCGATGCAGATATGCTGCACGCCATGGCGCGTTAAAGCTTCCAGGATCACCGCCGCCCAGCGTCGGTTAAATGCGCTTACTGACATGAAATTGTCCGGTATCAAATATTGATGCTAAGTATAGATAAGGCAAAGTGACGTCGTTTTGATATGCATCGTCATTCAAGCTTTATGGACACAGCAGCGAGCGCAGCCCGGCCGCTTTGTTGTCAATCTCCTGCCACTCCTGCTGTGCATCAGAGCCGCTGACGATCCCCGCCCCGGCATACAGCCGCAGGGTGTCGTGGTTCACTTTCGCCGAACGCAGCGCCACGCAAAACTCGCTTTGCGCCAGTGACAGATACCCGGCGGACCCGGCGTACCATTCGCGGGAAAACGGTTCATGACGCTGAATGAACGCCAGCGCCGCCCGGCGCGGCAGGCCGGCCACCGCGGCGGTGGGCTGCAGCTGCAGCAGACAGCGGCTGTCGTCAGGCGCCGCCAGCTCGGTCCAGATGCAGCGTCGGAGATGCTGCACCTTACGCAGCCTCACCACCTGCGGCGGCAGGACGTCCAGCGTCGAGGCCTCACTCTGCAGGCGCTGGCAGATATCCTCTACCACCAGCATGTTTTCCCGCTGGTTTTTGTCGTCTTTCATCAACCAGTCGGCCAGTTGCTGCGCCTTCGCGTCTTCCTGATGGTTCGCGACGGTCCCCGCCAGCGCTTCGGTGCGCAGCAGCGCGCCGCGCCGGCGCCACAGCCGTTCCGGCGTGGAGCCGAAAAATGCCTGCCGGGCATTGAACGCCATCAGGAAATGAAAACAGTTAAGATTGCTGCGCCGGCTAGCCGCCATGATGCTCACGGCGTCCAGCGGGGCGGCAAACTGCAGGTCGGTTGCCCGCGCCAGCACTACTTTATCCATTTCACCGGCGCTGATCGCCTTAGTCGCCCGCGCAATCATTGCCTGCCATTGAGGATAGTCGGATGAGTGGCGCTCGCTCAGCAACGGCGGTATGGCGCCGGGAGTCGCCTGAGTGGTTGTCAGGCTGGCGAGAAACGCGCGGGCCGTCGCGGCATCCTCACGCAGGGAGATATCACTATGCAGCACCAGCCGCAGCACGGCCCTGCCGCCGCACCGGCGCCACTCCAGACGCGGCAGCGCCAGGCTGCCCTGCTGCGGTTCAAACGCATTCAGGCCGCAGATACGCAGATCCTGCCGGCCGACCTGGCGTAAAAAGCGGTTCGCCGCGTCGAGCGAGAAAAAGGTTTTTACCGCCCCCAGCGTCGCCAGTTCCTCATCGCCATTGCGCTGCTGCCAGTAAAACTGCGGCCATTGCGCCTGCTGGCCGCACCATAGTAGCGGATCGAAGGCATCATTCAGCGGAAAAGCAACATCGATAATTCGCGTGCCGGGCAAGTCTGGAAAAGACTCGCCCAGGCCGTCTTGCAAACGGGCCAGCGCAGTGGAAACAGACAGCACGCAAACCTCCACGGTAGTAAAACCCCACATTATAAGGGGTTCGACGGCGGAATAGCAGTACCCATGATGAGGGAGCGGGTTTTATCTTACCCGCTCGCCGGGCCAGAGCTGCGTGTGGACGAGGGTGCAGAGGAGTCAGACAGCGCGCTTTTCTCGCGCCATGCCAATGTGGGGGATGCCATCCTCATCATAGACCTCAGTCACCGGCGTAAAACCAAAGTAGGCGTAAAAGGATTGCAGGTGCGCCTGCGCCCCGAGGTAAATCGCCTTTTGCGGCCAGTGCTGCTGACAGCTGGCCAGCGCCTGCTCCATCAGCTGATAGCCGAGCTTCGCACCACGGGCGGCGGGGCTGACGATGACCCGGCCAATCACCACCGGCGCAAACTCCTCTTCGCTTTTGAGGATCCGCGCGTAGGCCACCAGTTCGCCATCGCGCCAGCCGAGCAGATGGCGATTTTCACCAACCAAATCATCGCCGTCGACATCCTGATAGACGCACTGCTGCTCTACGACAAAGACTTCACTGCGCAATTTCAGCAGCGCATACAGCTGGGGAACGGTGAGTTCACTATGGTGGAGATCCTGCCAGGTCATCATCTGCTGCTCCTTATTGATATACTGATACTTTGCGACTCGCCCTGAGGACACTGGACGATGGAATTAACTTTTTTGGGGACATCCGCCGGGGTGCCGACCCGCACGCGTAATATGACGTCGATAATACTGAATTTGCAACAGCCGACCCGCGCCGAAATGTGGTTGTTTGACTGCGGCGAAGGGACCCAGCATCAGTTTCTTCACACGCCCTACCATCCCGGCAAACTGAATAAGATTTTTATTACCCATCTGCACGGCGACCACCTGTTCGGCCTGCCCGGCCTGCTGTGCAGCCGCTCGATGCAGGGAAACTCCCTGCCCCTCACCCTCTACGGGCCAAAAGGACTCAAAGAGTTTGTTGAGACCGCGCTGCGCCTGAGCGGTTCGTGGACCGACTATCCGCTCACCATCATCGAAGTCGGCCCTGGTCTGGTGTTCGACGAAGAGGGCTATCGGGTCACCGCGTATCCGCTCAGCCATCCGGTGGAGTGCTATGGGTATCGCATTGCGCAGCATGACAAGCCCGGCACCCTCGACGCCGCCCAGCTGATTGCCGATGGCGTACCTCCCGGGCCGCTGTTCCATCAACTCAAGCGCGGACAGCGCGTCGAGCTGGCAGATGGCCGGGTCATCGACGGCAGCCGCTATCTGGGACCTGCGACCCCGGGTAAAACGCTGGCCATCTTCGGCGATACCGCCCCCTGCCCGCAGGCGCTGGAGATGGCTCGCGGGGCGGATGTAATGGTCCACGAAACCACCCTTGAGCAGGCGATGGCGGAGAAAGCCAATAGCCGCGGCCACTCTTCCAGTCAGCAGACCGCGGCGCTTGCCAAAGAAGCGGGGGTCGGTACGCTGATCGCCACCCACTTTAGCTCGCGCTACGATGCCGAAGGCTGTCTGCGTATGCTGGCGGAATGCCGGGAGATTTTCCCTAACACGCTGCTGGCGGAAGACTTTATGGTCTACAAGATGGCGTAAAATCCGGGCATAAAAAAACCGCCATCCCGGCGGTTTTTTATTGAGTCAATCAACTTACATCAGCGGCGTCGCCAGCTGCACGATGCTAATCAGCGGCTGCGGCCAGATACCGAGCACCAGCACCAGCAGCGCGGAGATCAGCACCACGATACCGCCGGCGCTGTACTGCCAGTTTGACGGCGCATCGCGATTCAGCTGCTCCGGCGCGCTCAGATACAGGCTGACGGCCACGCGCAGGTAGTAGTAGAGACCGATCGCCGAGCCGACAACCACCGCGGCAACCAGCCACCACAGATGCGCATGCACACCGACGGCCAGCACGTAGAACTTACCGATAAAGCCGAGGGTCATCGGGATGCCGGCCAGGGAGAGCATCATCACCGTCATCACAGCCGACAGGATCGGACGGTGCCAGAACAGACCGCGGTAGGAGAACAGCGAGTCAGCATCCGGACCGCGGTACGGGCTGGACATCAGGCTGACCACGCCGAACGCGCCGAGGCTGCTGAACAGATAACCGGCCAGGTAGACACCCACGGCTTCCATCGACATTTCGCCGCTCTGCAGGGCAATCAGCGCCACCAGCAGATAGCCGAGATGGGAGATGGAAGAGTAACCAAGCAGGCGCTTAATGTTGGTCTGGCTCAGCGCCATCAGGTTACCGAAGATGATAGAGGCGAAGGCGATCAGGCCCAGCACCACACGTACCGCTTCGCTGTTGCCCACCGGCATGTACAGGAACAGACGCATCACTACGCCGAAGATAGCGATCTTGCTGGCGGTCGCCAGGAAGGTGGAGACCGGCGCAGGCGCCCCCTGGTAAACGTCCGGCGTCCACAGGTGGAACGGCACCAGCGACAGTTTAAAGCCAAGACCGACGATCATCAGACCGAGGCCCGCCAGCAGCAGCGGCTCGTGCAGCATGTTGTCCGCCAGGCTTTTGCCCAGCGCGAGGAAGGACAGATTGCCGGAGTTCGCATACACCAGCGCCATACCGAACAGCAGGAAGGACGAAGCTGCCGCGGAGAGGATGGTGTATTTGATGCTCGCTTCCAGCGAACGCTTCTGGCGGAAGGCGTAACCAACCAGGCCGAACAGCGGCAGCGAAATCAGCTCAATACCGAGGAACAGCGCCGCCAGATGATTCGCACCGGCCAGCAGAATGCCGCCCAGGGCGGCGATCAGCACCAGCAGGTAGAACTCTTCTTTGTTGTCCTTGTAACCCTCAAGCCACGGGTAGGCGAAAGTACAGGTCGCGAGGCTCGCCAGCAGCACCAGACCGGTGTAAAGCATGGCGTAGCCGTCAACGCGGATCAGCGGCGTGACGTCCATCGCCCCGTTCTGGCCGACGAACCAGAGCGAGACCAGCGCGGCGTTAAGTCCAAGAACCGACAGCGTGGCATTGAGAAAATGATTGCGTCGCCACGCAATGGAGAGCATCACAACCACCACCGTCAAGCCGACGATCAGCAGCGGTAGCAGTGCGATCAGTTGTTGTGGAGTTATTGTCATGGCGAATTACGGCCTTGTAGTAGAAACAGAATTAACAAACCACTGCTGAATGTTGCTCATCGCAGCATGCGAGGTGTCGAGGATCGGCTGCGGGAAGAAGCCCAACAGCACCAGCAGCACCACCAGCAGCAGGATGATAGACAGTTCACGCAGGGACATCCCCGGCAACTCTTTCGCCGCCACTTCGCTCTTCGCTTTACCGAAGTAAGCGCGATGTAACATCGACAGCGAGTAAACGGACGCGAATACCAGACCAAAGGTGGAGATGACGGTGATTGTCGGCACCACTTTATAGCTGCCGAACAGGATCATAAATTCGCCGACGAAGTTACCGGTGCCCGGCATCCCCAGGGTGGCGACCGCGAAGAACATCGACATCGCCGGCAGCCATTTAATTTTGCTCCACAAGCCGCCCATCTGGCGCATATCGCGGGTGTGCAGACGTTCGTACAGCTGGCCGCACAGAATGAACAGACCCGCCGCGGACAGACCGTGAGCAATCATCTGGATCACCGCTCCCTGATAGGCCAGCTGGCTGCCGGTGTAGATAGCAATCAGCACGAAGCCCATGTGGGACACGGAAGTGTAGGCGATCAGGCGTTTAATATCGGTCTGGGCGAAGGCCATCCACGCGCCGTAGAAGATACCAATCACGCCCAGCCACATGGCGATGGGTGCAAACTCGGCGGAGGCATTCGGGAACAGCGGCAGCGCAAAGCGCAGCAGGCCGTAGGCGGCGGTTTTCAGCAGGATCCCCGCGAGGTCGACAGAGCCGGCGGTCGGCGCCTGGGAGTGAGCGTCCGGCAGCCAGCCGTGCAGCGGCACCACCGGCATTTTCACCGCGAAGGCGATGAAGAAGCCGAGCATCAGCAGGTATTCCACGCCGTGAGACATCGGGGTTTTCAGCAGATCTTCATAGTTGAAGGTCCACACGCCGGTGGCGTTGAAGTGGACGAAGGCCAGCGCCAGAATGGCAATCAGCATCACCAGACCGCTCGCCTGGGTATAGATGAAGAACTTGGTGGCCGCTGTGATACGCGTTTTACCGTCCGAGGCTTTGTGGCCCCACAGCGCGATCAGGAAGTACATCGGCACCAACATCATTTCCCAGAAGAAGAAGAACAGGAACATGTCGATGGCGAGGAACACGCCGATAACGCCGCCCAGGATCCACATCAGGTTGAGGTGGAAGAAGCCCTGGTATTTTTCGATTTCACGCCACGAACAGAGCACCGCCAGCACGCCGAGGAGACCGGTCAGCACCACCATCAGCAGCGACAGGCCGTCGATCGCCAGATGGATGCTAATGCCGAAGCGTGGGATCCACGGCAGCACGAATTCCGACTGCCATTGCGGAATACCCGCGGATTGCGTCAGAGAATAGCCGCCCTGCATCCACAGCTGCAGGCCAAGCACCAGCGTCAGTCCCATGGTAATCAGCGCGATCCAGCGCGGCACTTTCACGCCAAAGCGTTCGGTCTGCCAGCACAGGAAGCCGCCGATAAAGGGAATTAATATTAGCCAGGGTAGTAACATGGCGATTTTTATTCCTTGTTAAAGTCCCGTTCAGGACCGATTTTCAACGAATTCGACTACATTCACGTTTGAGTGCGGTTTGTTGTGTCGGGTGGCGCTTCTCTTACCCGACCTACGGTCTCGTAGGCCCGGTAAGCGAAGCGCCACCGGGCAAAACCGCGCGATCAAATCAACGCAATACCATCAGCAGCGCCAGCACCACCACCGCGCCGATGCTCATTGAAGCCACATACCAGCGCAGATAACCGTTCTCGCTCACCAGCAGGCCTTTGCCTGCGAAGCGGGAAAGGATCGCCGGGATATTCATCAACGAGTTCAGCGGATCGCGTTTCAGCAGCCAGGCAATACCGAGGAATGGTTTTACGAACACCTTGTCGTATAACCAGTCGAAGCCCCAGGCATGGAACCACCAGGTACCGAAGAAGCGGCCAGGCGCACTGTTGGCGATGGAGGTCACCAGCGTGCGTTTGCCCAGCCACAGCCATGCAGCGATCAGAATCCCGGCAATGGCGATGATCCCGGAGGCAATCTCCAGCGTCATCACGCTACCGTGGGCGAGCTCAGTGGTCTGCGGCAGTACGCCTTCCAGCGGCGGCACAATCAGCGCGCCAACGAAGGTGGATAGTACCAGCAGCACAATCAGCGGCAGATGATGGGTAATCCCCTTCCCTGCGTGCGCGTGAATTTGCTCTTTACCGTGGAATACGATGAAAATCATCCGGAAGGTGTACAGCGAGGTCATAAAGGCGCCGACCAGGCCTGCCACCATCAGATTGATATGGCCATTGGCCATCGCGCCTGCCAGAATCTCATCCTTACTGAAGAAGCCTGCGGTGATAAGCGGCAGTGCGGACAGCGCCGCGCCCCCCACCAGGAAGCAGACGTATACCAGCGGAATCGATTTGCGCAGGCCGCCCATCTTGAAGATGTTCTGTTCGTGATGGCAGGCCAGAATGACCGAACCAGACGACAGGAACAGCAGAGCTTTAAAGAACGCGTGAGTCATCAGGTGGAAAATCGCCGCGTCCCATGCCTGCACGCCCAGCGCGAGGAACATGTAGCCAATCTGGCTCATGGTAGAGTAGGCGAGAACGCGTTTGATATCGGTCTGCACCAGCGCGGCGAAGCCCGCCAACACCAGGGTGACCGCCCCGACGATACCGACCAGATGCAGCACTTCCGGCGTCATCAGGAACAGGCCATGGGTACGGGCGATCAGATAGACGCCCGCGGTGACCATGGTCGCAGCGTGGATCAGTGCAGAGACCGGTGTCGGACCCGCCATCGCATCGGCAAGCCACGTTTGCAGCGGCAGCTGGGCGGATTTACCGACCGCGCCGCCAAGCAGCATCAGCGTCGCCCACTGCAGCGTGGTGCTGCCGTTAGCGAAGTGCTGCGGCGCCAGCTCCACCATTTCGCGGAAGTTCAGGGTGCCCAGTTCGTTATAAAGAATGAACAGCGCGAAGGCGAGGAACACGTCGCCGACGCGGGTCACCACAAACGCTTTCATCGCTGCGGCGCCGTTCTTCGGATCGGTGTAGTAGAAACCGATCAGCAGGTAAGAACAGAGGCCCACGCCTTCCCAACCGAGGTACATCAGCAGCAGGTTATCGGCTAGTACCAGAACCACCATGCTGGCGATAAACAGGTTGGTATAGGCGAAGAAGCGGGAATATCCCTCTTCACCGCGCATGTACCAGGAGGCGAACATGTGGATCAGGAAGCCGACGCCGGTAACTACGGAGAGCATGGTCAGCGACAGGCCGTCCAACACCAGGTTGAAGCCGATGTTGAAATCACCGACCGACATCCAGGTCCACAGCGGCACGCTGACCGCCTGTTTGCCGTTAGCGAAAAAGTCGACACCAACGTACGCGGTGACCAGCGCCGCCAGGCCTACCGAGCCCATGCCAACGGTGGCGGAAAGATTTTCCGACCAGCGCCCGCGGGAGAAGGCCAGCAGCACAAAGCCAATCAATGGCAAAAGAATGGTTAAGGCAAGCATGTTCATCCACGCAACTCACTTACTGAATCGATGTTCAGGTTCTGGCGGCGACGATGGAGCTGCAGCAGCAGCGCCAGGCCGATACTCGCTTCCGCAGCCGCGAGGCTGATGGCGAGGATATACATTATCTGACCATCTGCCTGACCCCAGTAGCTACCCGCCACCACAAAGGCCAGCGCGGCGGCGTTAATCATGATTTCCAGGCTAATCAACATAAACAGCAGATTGCGGCGGATCACCAGCCCCGTCAGACCAAGCACAAACAGGATGGCCGCGAGGATCAGTCCATGTGTTAAGGGGATCATGCGTGTTCCTCCGTTTTTCGTTTGTCGCTGTCGTTCAGACGGTTGCTCAGCACCTCGCCGGCGCGCTCTTCGCGGCCAATGTGGAAGGCAACCACCAGGCCCGCCAGCAGCAGCATGGAGGCCAGCTCCACCGCCAGGACGTACGGCCCAAACAGCGCAATGCCCACTTCTTTGGCGTTAATCGCCGCACCGTCGATACCCTGGTCGTTAATGCCCAGGATGGCGTAAACGATAACCACCAGCAGCACCGCGGAGAGGATGGCCGGGCCAATCCAGATCCCCGGCTGCAGCCACTTGCGCTCCTGTTCGATCTCGGTGCCGCCCAGGTTGAGCATCATCACCACGAAGACGAACAGCACCATAATGGCCCCGGCGTAGACGATGATTTCCAGCGCTCCGGCGAAGTACGCGCCCAGCGAGAAGAACACCCCGGCAATCGCCAGCAGCGAAATAATCAGGTACAGCAGCGCATGCACCGGATTGGTGTGGGTGACGACCCGCAAGGTTGCGAGGATGGCTATCAGGCCACAGATATAAAAAGCGAATTCCATTGCCCCTCTCCTTACGGTAACAGGCTCTTGACGTCGATTGGCTTAGCTTCATTTTCCGCTTCGCCCTTATCTTTGCCGTCGATTGCCATACCCGCCATCCGGTAGAAGTTATATTCCGGGTATTTGCCCGGACCGGAAATCAGCAGATCCTCTTTTTCGTACACCAGATCCTGACGCTTGTATTCACCCAGCTCGAAGTCCGGGGTCAACTGGATCGCCGTGGTCGGGCACGCTTCTTCGCACAGGCCGCAGAAGATGCAGCGTGAGAAGTTGATGCGGAAGAACTCCGGATACCAGCGGCCGTCTACCGTCTCTGCTTTCTGCAGCGAGATACAGCCCACCGGGCAGGCTACCGCACACAGGTTACAGGCGACGCAGCGCTCTGCACCGTCCGGATCGCGGGTCAGCACGATGCGGCCGCGATAGCGCGGCGGCAGGTAGACCGGCTCTTCCGGATACATCCGGGTTTCACGTTTGGCGAAGGCATGCAGGCCAATCATCCAGATACTACGGACCTGGGTGCCGAACCCCACCAATAATTCTTTTAAGGTCATGTTCAATTCACCCCTTATTGCGCCTGCCAGAGAATGACAGCCGCCGTTACCAACAAGTTGACCAGCGTTAACGGCAGGCATACCTTCCAGCCAAAGGACATTACCTGGTCATAGCGCGGACGCGGTAATGATGCGCGGATCAAAATGAACATCATCATGAAGAACGCGGTTTTCAGCGCGAACCAGATGAAAGGAGGTAACCACGGGCCATTCCAGCCGCCGAAGAACAGCGTGACGATCAGCGCTGAAACGGTGACGATACCGATGTATTCCCCGACGAAGAACAGACCGAATTTCATGCCGGAATATTCAATGTGGTAACCATCGGCCAGTTCCTGCTCCGCTTCCGGCTGGTCGAACGGGTGACGGTGACACACCGCCACGCCGGCGATGGCGAAAGTCACGAAGCCGAAGAACTGCGGGATAACGTTCCACAGATGCGCCTGGTTGTTAACGATATCGGTCATATTGAATGACCCCGCCTGCGCCACCACGCCCATCAGGGAGAGACCGAGAAACACTTCGTAGCTCAGGGTCTGCGCGGAAGCACGCATCGCCCCCAGCAGCGAGTATTTGTTATTGCTCGACCAACCGGCGAACAGCACCGCGTAGACCGCCAGGCCTGCCATCATCAGGAAGAAGAGGATGCCGATGTTCAGGTCGGCCACCACCCACGTCGGGCTAACCGGCACGATAGCGAAGGCCAGCAGCAGCGAGGTAAAGGCGATAACCGGCGCCAGAGTAAAGATCACGCGATCGGAGAAGCGCGGGATCCAGTCCTCTTTAAAGAACATCTTGATCATGTCGGCGACCAGCTGCAGCGAACCGCCCCAGCCGACGCGGTTAGGTCCGTAGCGGTTCTGGAACAAGCCGAGCAGACGACGCTCGCCGAAGCTCATGAACGCGCCGCAGGTGACAACCACCAGCAGAATGACCACGGCCTTCAGGATGCTTAACAGAATGTCGATAAGATCCGGCGTTAACCAGCTCATGCTTTCGCCTCCTGCAGTGAATCAATACGCGATCCGGTCAGCACCGGCGCAATGCCCGGCATGCCCATCGGTAAGCCAACCTGTCCCGCGGTCAGGCCTTCAGAGATAACCAGCGGCAGACGCAGGGTCTGGCCTTCCACGCTAAAGGAGAGCATTGCCCCTGGGTTGACGCCAAGCTTCGCGGCATCCGCCGGGTTCAGCTTGATGTACGGCTCAGGCATCCGGCTCTGGAACACCGGCGCGCGCTGAGACAGCTCATCGCTGCCGAACAGATGGTAGTACGGCGCAATTCGCCATTTGCCCTCTTCCGCCTGGAAGCTGGCCGGCACCGCCGTGAAGTACTCCAGTCCGCTGGCGGACGCTTCAAACAGACGAACGCCCGGATCGCCGTGGCGCAGTTTCCCGCCCACTTCATCCTGGAACTTGTTCCATGCCTGCGGGGAGTTCCAGCCCGGCGCCCAGGCGAACGGGATCTGCGAACGCGGGGCGGACGGCTGGTTGTTCCCTTCCATGGAGAAGGCGAACATCGTGTCTTTATCCTGCGGCTGACGCGGCTCGTGCACGCTGATGTTAGCGCGCATCGCCGTGCGGCCGCTGTAGCGGTGCGGTTCACGCGCCAGCTTCTGGCCGCGAATGCGGAAGGTCGCATCCGGCGCGGCGTCTTTAATGCCCGCCAGCTGCGGCAGCGCGGCAATCGCCGCATCAATGACGTGGTCCAGCTGAGTCCAGTCAACCTGACGGTTGTTGACGGTGCTGTGCAGCGAATGCAGCCAGCGCCAGCTTTCCAGCATTACGGTTTTCGCGTCGTAGTAAGCCGGATCGTAAACCTGGAAGAAACGTTGGGCGCGGCCTTCGTTGTTCACCACGGTACCGTCGCTTTCCGCAAAGCTTGCCGCGGAGAGCACCAGGTGCGCTTTGTCCATAATCGCGGTGCGCTGATGATCCACCACCATCACCAGCGGCGCTTTCGCCAGCGCAGCGTCAACGCGCGCGGCGGAAGCATGACGGTGAAGGTCGTTTTCCAGCACGATAACCGCGTCTGCGGCGCCGCTTTCCAGTTCGTCCAGCGCCTCTTCAAGCGAGCCGCCGCCGATCATGCCCAGTCCGACGCTGTTAACCGCCCGGGCGACCATGGTCACCCCGACATCGGCGCCGCGGCCTTTCAGAGCTTTCGCCACGTTAGCGGCGGCCTGGATGATCTCCATGCTGCCGGCGTTGGTCCCGGAGATGATCAGCGGTTTTTTCGCCCCGGCCAGCGCCTGAACGATAACGTCGACTTTACCCTGCAGGTCCTGGCTCAGGCCGTCAACCGCCGGCGCGCTGTCGTCCAGCGCATGGGCAATAGCAAAGCCGAGACGCGCCTGATCTTCTACCGGCGCGCGGTAGGTCCACGCCGCGATGTCATCCAGGCGGGTGTCATCGACGTTGGTGACGAATAGCGGGTGCTTGGCGCGCTGGCCGATGTTGAGGATCGCGGCGATCTGCCAGTCGGCCACTTTCTGCGCCGCCGCCATTTCGCGTGCTTTCCCTTTCACTGCCTGGCGTACCGCCAGGGCCACGCGCGCGCCGGTCTGGGTAATGTCTTCGCCCAGCACCAGTACCGCATCGTAGGATTCGATATCGCGCAGGCTTGGCGTGTGGATCCCGCCCTCGCGCAGCACTTTCAGCATCATCTGCAGGCGCGCTTGTTCGCCTTTGGCGATGCCGGTATAGAAGTTGTCGGCGCCCACCAGCTCGCGCAGCGCGAAGTTGCTTTCAATGCTGGCGCGCGGGGAGCCGATGCCGATCACTTTCTTCGACTGGCGCAGGATATCCGCCGCCCCCTGCATCGCCTGCTCGGCGTTAAGGGTGATCAGATCGTCGCCGCGGCGCTGTACCGGCTGACGCGGACGGTCTTTCAGGTTCACGTAGCCATAGCCGAAACGACCGCGGTCGCAGAGGAAGTAGCGGTTCACGGTACCGTTATAGCGGTTTTCGATACGACGCAACTCGCCATAGCGTTCGCCCGGGCTGATGTTACAGCCGATGGAACACTGCTGGCAGATGCTCGGCGCAAACTGCATGTCCCACTTACGGTTATAGCGCTCGGAGTGGGTTTTGTCGGTGAAAACGCCGGTCGGGCAGACTTCCACCAGGTTGCCGGAGAACTCGCTCTCCAGGGTGCCATCTTCCGGGCGGCCGAAGTAGACGTTGTCGTGCGCGCCATAGACGCCCAGATCGGTGCCGTCGGCATAATCTTTGTAGTAGCGCACGCAGCGGTAGCAGGCGATGCAGCGGTTCATTTCGTGCGAAATAAACGGCCCCAGATCCTGATTGCGGTGGGTACGCTTGGTGAAACGATAGCGGCGGAAGCTATGACCGGTCATCACCGTCATATCCTGCAGGTGGCAGTTGCCGCCCTCTTCGCAGACCGGGCAGTCGTGCGGGTGGTTAGTCATCAACCACTCCACCACGCTTTCGCGGAACTGCTTCGCTTCGCTGTCGTCGATAGAAATAAAGGTGCCGTCGGATGCCGGAGTCATACAGGACATCACCAGGCGACCACGCGTGTCTTCCGCGTTCTGATATTGCTTCACCGCACACTGGCGGCAAGCACCGACGCTCCCTAGCGCCGGGTGCCAGCAAAAGTAGGGAATATCAAGACCAAGAGAGAGACAAGCCTCTAGCAGGTTGTCCGCCCCGTTGACCTCGTATTCTTTGCCGTCTACATGAATCGTAGCCATTTGCGTGCTTCCAAAAATAAAAAACCTTTAGATTACCAGCGCGTCTTAAGCAGGTTCGGCTGAATCCCGTTGATTGCATGGGTATTGCTGAACTGCTGCTTAATGCCAGCCTCGAATTCTTCGCGGAAATATTTAATCGCGCTCTGTAGCGGCTCGACCGCGCCCGGCGCGTGCGCGCAGAAGGTTTTACCCGGGCCCAGGAATCGACACAGTTGCTCAAGGGTTTCGATATCGCCAGGCTGGCCTTCGCCGCGCTCCAGGGCGCGCAGGATCTTCACGCTCCACGGCAGACCATCGCGGCACGGCGTACACCAGCCGCAGGACTCGCGGGCAAAGAACTCTTCAAGGTTACGCACCAGCGAGACCATGTTGATCTCGTGGTCAACGGCCATCGCCAGCGAGGTGCCCAGACGGCTGCCCGCTTTACCAATGCTTTCGAATTCCATCGGCAGATCGAGGTGCGCTTCGGTGAGGAAGTCGGTCCCTGCTCCGCCCGGTTGCCAGGCTTTAAACTTCAGGCCATCGCGCATACCGCCGGCGTAATCTTCGAGGATCTCGCGGGCAGTGGTGCCGAACGGCAGCTCCCAGACGCCCGGATTCTTCACCCGGCCGGAGAAGCCCATCAGCTTGGTGCCAGCATCTTTGCTGGTGGAAATGTTCTGGTACCACTCGACGCCGTTGGCGAGGATCGCTGGCACGTTGCACAGGGTTTCTACGTTGTTGACGCAGGTCGGCTTGCCCCAGACGCCGGAGCTCGCCGGGAACGGCGGCTTGGATCGCGGGTTGGCGCGGCGGCCTTCCAGGGAGTTGATCAGCGCCGTCTCTTCGCCGCAGATATAGCGCCCTGCCCCGGTGTGCACGAACAGCTCGAAGTCAAACCCGGTGCCGAGGATGTTTTTCCCCAACAGACCCGCTTCGGTGGCTTCAGCAATCGCGCGACGCAGATGCTGGGCCGCTTCAATATATTCTCCGCGCAGGAAGATGTAGCCGCGGTACGCTTTCAGCGCAAACGCGGAGATCAGCATGCCTTCCACCAGCAGGTGCGGCAGCTGCTCCATCAGCAGGCGGTCTTTATAGGTGCCCGGCTCCATTTCATCGGCGTTACACAGCAGGTAACGGATGTTCATGGATTCGTCTTTCGGCATCAGGCTCCACTTCAGACCAGTGGAGAAGCCCGCGCCGCCGCGCCCTTTCAGGCCAGCGTCTTTTACCGCCGTGACAATCTCATCCGGGGCCATCCCGGTCAGGGCTTTACGCGCCCCTTCATAGCCATTTTTACTGCGATACTCGTCCAGCCACACCGGCTGCTTGTCGTCGCGCAGGCGCCAGGTGAGCGGATGCGTTTCCGCAGTACGAATTACGGTTTTCATTTGTACTGCTCCAGCAGGTCAGGAATTGCCTCCGGCGTCAGATGGCTGTGAGTATCCTCATCAATCATCATGGTCGGTCCCTTGTCGCAGTTACCCAGGCAGCAGGTCGGCAGCAGGGTAAAGCGGCCATCAAAGGTGGTCTGCCCCGGCTTGATATTCAGTTTCTTCTCAATGGCGGCCTGAATACCCTGATAGCCGGTGATGTGGCATACCACGCTGTCGCAGTAGCGGATCACGTGACGGCCAACCGGCTGGCGGAAAATCTGGCTGTAGAACGTCGCCACGCCTTCCACGTCGCTGGCCGGGATCCCCAGCACATCGGCGATGGCGTAGATCGCGCCATCCGGCACCCAGCCGCGCTGTTTCTGAACGATTTTCAGCGCTTCGATGGACGCCGCACGCGGGTCTTCGTAGTGGTGCTTCTCGTGCTCAATAGCCTCACGCTCTGCCGCACTCAGCTCAAAAGCCTCGGTTTGTGGTTGTTGATTCTCGTGCATAATTAGCGGTCCACGTCTGACATAACAAAATCGATACTACCCAGATAGACGATCAGGTCGGATACCAGGCTGCCGCGGATCGCCGACGGGATCTGCTGCAGGTGCGCAAAGCTCGGCGTACGGACGCGGGTGCGGTAGCTCATGGTGCTGCCGTCGCTGGTCAGGTAGTAACTGTTGATCCCTTTGGTCGCCTCAATCATCTGGAAAGATTCGTTGGCCGGCATCACCGGGCCCCACGATACCTGCAGGAAGTGGGTGATCAGGGTTTCGATATGCTGCAGCGTGCGCTCTTTCGGCGGCGGCGTGGTCAGCGGGTGATCCGCTTTGAACGGGCCTTCCGGCATGTTATCGAGGCACTGCTGAAGAATGCGCAGGCTCTGGCGCAGCTCTTCTACTTTCAGCATCACGCGGGTGTAGCAGTCTGAGACGCCCCCCCCGGTCGGGACTTCGAAGTCGAAGTTTTCATAGCCAGAGTAAGGACGCCATTTACGCACGTCGAAGTCGATACCGGTGGCGCGCAGGCCTGCGCCGGTGGTGCCCCACTCCAGCGCCTCTTTGGCGGTATAGGCTGCCACGCCGACGGAACGGCCTTTCAGAATGGTGTTGCGCAGGGCGGCCTTCTCATAGGAGTCCAGACGCTTCGGCATCCACTCGAGGAACTCACGCAGCAGGCGATCCCAGCCACGCGGCAGATCGTGCGCGACGCCGCCGATGCGGAACCACGCCGGGTGCATACGGAACCCGGTAATCGCTTCCACCAGATCGTAAATTTTCTGCCGATCGGTAAAGGCGAAGAAGACCGGCGTCATCGCGCCGACGTCCTGAATAAAGGTCGAGATATACAGCAGGTGGCTGTTGATGCGGAACAGCTCGGAGAGCATCACGCGGATCACGTTCACGCGATCCGGTACGGTGATCCCAGCCAGTTTTTCCACCGCCAGCACGTACGGCATCTCGTTGACGCAGCCGCCGAGATATTCAATACGGTCGGTATACGGGATGTAGCTGTGCCAGGACTGACGCTCGCCCATCTTCTCGGCGCCGCGGTGGTGATAACCGATATCCGGTACGCAGTCGACGATCTCTTCGCCGTCCAGTTGCAGAATAATGCGGAACGCACCATGCGCCGATGGATGGTTCGGACCGAGGTTGAGGAACATGAAGTCCTCGTTGTCGGTGCCGCGCTTCATGCCCCACTCTTCCGGTTTAAAGGTCAGCGCCTCCATCTCCAGATCCTGTTTGGCTTTGGTCAGCTCAAACGGGTCGAACTCGGTGGCACGCGCCGGATAATCTTTACGCAGCGGGTGACCTTCCCAGGTCGGCGGCATCATGATGCGACGCAGGTTCGGGTGACCATCGAAGGTAATGCCAAACATTTCCCAGGTTTCACGCTCATACCAGTTGGCGTTGGGGAACAGTTTGGTGAAGGTCGGCAGATGCAGATCGTTTTCCGACAGCGCCACCTTGAGCATGATGTCGCGGTTGCGATCGATGGAGATCAGGTGATAGAAAACGGAAAAATCCGCGGCGGGCAGGCCATCGCGGTGCGTGCGCAGACGTTCGTCCATGCCGTGCAGGTCAAACAGCATCACGTAAGGCTTCGGCAATTTCTTCAGGAAATCACCCACCTCCAGCAGCTGTTCACGCTTCACCCATACCACCGGTACGCCGGTACGGGTTGGCTGAACGGTAAAGGCATCCGGCCCAAAGCGGTTGCGCAGTTCGCCAATCACCGGGTCATCAAGGTGATCGCGGGTTTGCCAGGCTGGTGCGGCGTCATGCGCGGTTAAATCGGTCATATTGTTCACCATTGCAAAAGGTCCGTGGTGACTGCCGGCGAGACTTCGCGCTGTTGTAGATTGATTTGCGAAGTGGTTCTCCCGCCCGCAGGCGCAAATTAAATCTCGTCCGGCGTCCGCAGATTGGTCACTGCAATACGTTCGCCGCGTTTACGCTCGCGTTCCGACTGCATATTGGCGCGATAAACGCCCTGATCGCCAACCACCCATGAGAGCGGACGACGTTCTTTACCAATGGACTCCTGCAGCAGCATCAGCGCCTGCATATAGGCCTCCGGACGCGGCGGGCAGCCCGGGATGTACACATCGACCGGAATGAATTTATCCACGCCCTGGACGACGGAATAGATGTCGTACATCCCGCCTGAGTTGGCGCAGGCGCCCATGGAGATCACCCACTTCGGCTCCAGCATCTGATCGTAGAGACGCTGAATAACCGGCGCCATTTTGGTAAAGCAGGTTCCCGCGACCACCATCAGGTCCGCCTGACGCGGAGAGGCGCGCAGAACTTCTGCCCCAAAACGCGCAACGTCATGCACCGCAGTGAATGACGTCACCATTTCCACATAACAGCAAGAAAGGCCGAAGTTGTACGGCCAAATTGAGTTCTTACGGCCCCAGTTCACCATGTCATGCAGCGCGTGTTCGAGTTTCCCCATATACACGCTTTTATTGACTTCCTGCTCCAGAGGATCGGTAACGATCTCCTGTTTCTGCAGGGGGTAACGGTCGTTCTCACCGTTAGGATCTATGCGGGTGAGCGTATAATCCATCTTATTGCCTCGCTTTTACTGCATATGACGGTTAGTGGGACTGTCTGTTTCCGGGTTAACCAGCGTGCGACGGGAACGCGCAGGCGTCCAGTCCAGTGCGCCGATGCGAACGAGATAAACCAGACCAGCCAGTAGCACTAAAATGAAAATTGCGGCTTCCACAAAGCCGACCCAGCCGCTCTCGCGGATAGAGGTCGACCATGCGTAGAGATACAGGGCTTCCACGTCGAAGATAACGAAGAACATGGCAACCAGATAAAACTTCGCAGAAAGACGTAAGCGGGCCGAACCGACGGAGTCGATCCCCGATTCAAACGGCGTGTTTTTACTACGCGCGCGCGCGCGACCGCCAAGGTACCAGCCGCCGACGAGCATGAGGCAGCACAGGCCGATAGCGATGATGAGAAATATAGCGAATGCCCAATGATGAGCGATGACTTCAGTGGATGTTGACATACGCATTGCTTAACCAAAAAAGTGTAGCGCCAAAACCCTCTGCTCTTACTGGCAGATGAACGCCACAGCGTTTCACGGGAGGAATAAAAAATAACCGTGCAAAAAAGCGTCCCTGGTCGATGTGAGAAGCCCAGATGCCGTGGCTTTTTACCCCTTTCTTTAACCTTTTGTCAACTTTAACAAAAGTTTTCATAACATTAATTTACATTGGAATCTTTTCATTAACATTAAATGCCCTTTTCTGCGAAATAACCTTGCATACTGTTCGGTTTTAGTGTTGTTGAATCGTGTCCGTTTCCGTCGTAAATCAAAAATCCCTTCTATTTTGACAGGATTTAGCCTCGATTCCTCCCCCCAAAGAGGGGTATTTTCTTGATCTGCGACACGGTTTTGTTAATTACCCCAGGAAATCGGCAACAATCCATCCGGTTTTTTAACATTAGCAGGAAGTGTTGAAAGTGCAGGGAAAAGTCGACAAGCTGAGCGCCTTGTCACGCCAATACGCTGATTTTTCTGCAAAGAAATACAAAAAAGATTCAAAACATCAATAAGAGTGCAAAAAAAAGAGCCGCCAGGCGGGAAACCAACTCCTGAGGCTCTTTTTGGGCACTTACATTCTGTTACCAGTTTTTGTGATCTTTGTTAGCAAGAATACCCTTACAAAACCAAGGCATTTCCTCCCTCTTCCGGAGTAAGTGCTGTGCCCGTTTCCCAGGGATGGATCTCCTGGCTCAGAGACTGAAAAATCGCCTGCGGCAGTTCGCTCACCGTCCGCGGATTGCAGCTGACGACGTACCGGGTGTCCGGCAACGCCGGTAACCCCTCACTGATGCCAGCCACGCGTAGATCCGGGCTCATCATTTCGACCGGGCGCGCCGTCACGCCCAGCCCGGCCTTCACCGCCGCTTTCACGCCCGATAGCGAGGAAGCTCCGTGGGCCAGATGCCAACTGACGCGAGCAGTTTCCAGCGCGGCGATAATATCCTGGCGGAATGGGCTTGGCTCTTCGAGCAGGATCAGGGGGATAGATTCCCCCTTCGCCAGCACATATTCCGCTGCACAATACCAGAGAGTAGGTGATGTTCTCAGGGTAAAAGAGGTAAAGCCGGGAGGCTGATGGGTGGTCAACGCCAGATCGACCAGCCCCTCGGCCAACATCTCCATGATGGCGGCATGGGGGTGAACTTTGATCTCCAACGTCATTCTGGGATAGAAACAGCCGATGCGGTTTAACAAAAACGGCAGGATGGTGTCAGCCGTTTCTTCTGACGCGCCGATGCTCAGAGCCCCCTGCAGGCTGCCATACATCAGCGACATACAGGCTTCATCGTTAAAACGGAGAATTTTGCGGGCATAGCCCAGCAGCTGGATCCCCTGCTCGGTCAGCAGCTTATTGCGGCCGTGGCGGGCGAAAAGCTCTTTGCCCACCAGCTGTTCCAGGCGTTGCATTTGCTGACTGACCGCGGACTGAGTGCGACACACTGCGGCGGCGGCGGCGGCAAAAGTGTTCAAATCAGCGACCGCGACAAAGGTACGCAGCAGATCGAGATCGAGGTTGAGTATGGGACGTGTTGTATTAATCATCTTTCTTCACTTACAGGTGGCTAACGCTGACCTGCCTTGTTGATGCTTTACGCCAGGTTTCCGGCTATTCCCTGAGCCTCGTGCTCACCGTCTGACGGCGGATAAACAACTGGACGAACGTTATTACATGCCAAAGTACTCGTCTGGGCAAATGCGCAGAACTGCGGAGTAATATATTGTTCGTATTTCTCATTATTATTTATTACCACGACCAGCCAGGCGCCATACGTCGCCGCGGGAACCCGGTCAGTGATGCTGAGAAAATCGCTCTTCTGGCGTAACTTTCCGGCAGAAAAGGAACAATAAAATCCTGTAATAACAATATATTAAATCTCAATGCAACCGCAGTTCTTGGCGGTTAACACGGATATTAACGGTGATATTCTAACCTATCCCCCTCCTTTTTATAAGCCTTAATAAGGATTAACTGAGACAATTTTAAATTTTTTTCAACATTTTATATTAATTAACAAACCTCAGATTATTACCCGCTAAAAATAATAATAATGTGGTCGCACGCTGTTTTTTATTAAAATTATTTAACATCAAAATTACAAGCCAATCGCGCTTGTATGCAGGATAGCGTTTTTTAGCGACTCCCCCTCCTCCCTCCCCATATTACCGGGCAAACAAACGAGATAAATGATGGCAAAATCGCTACTAAATCTATATTTACGACCAAAAAATCGACATAAAAAGGCATAAGCCACAGACCAAATCCGCAATCGGTAGATAAATCAATTGCGCTTAAAATCCGGCGTCAGCAAAATCTTCTCCTGCAAAGCCTTCAAAACAGCGGGGAGGGGGAGTACATTGTTCCGTGCTGACTTCCACGGCAGGGAGTGGCGATAACAGCTAAAAGGTCAAGATTCATGTCCCCCATCGAAAAATCCAGCAAGTTAGAGAACGTCTGTTATGACATCCGCGGCCCGGTTCTGAAAGAAGCCAAACGTCTTGAAGAAGAAGGCAATAAGGTTCTGAAACTGAACATCGGCAACCCGGCGCCATTCGGCTTCGAGGCCCCTGACGAGATCCTCGTCGACGTCATCCGCAATTTGCCTACCGCCCAGGGTTACTGCGATTCGAAAGGATTGTACTCGGCGCGTAAAGCTATCATGCAGCATTACCAGGCCCGGGGTATGCGCGATGTCACGGTGGAAGACATCTATATCGGCAACGGCGTGTCCGAACTGATTGTGCAGGCGATGCAGGCGCTGTTAAACAGCGGCGATGAGATGCTGGTTCCCGCCCCGGACTACCCGCTGTGGACGGCGGCGGTGTCGCTTTCCAGCGGCAAAGCGGTGCACTATCTGTGTGACGAATCCTCTGACTGGTTCCCGGATCTGGACGACATCCGCGCAAAAATCACACCGCGCACCCGCGGGATCGTGATCATTAACCCTAACAACCCCACCGGCGCGGTCTATTCCAAAGAATTGCTGCAAGAGATCGTGGAGATCGCTCGTCAGCATAATCTGATCATTTTCGCCGATGAAATTTACGACAAGATCCTCTACGACGAAGCCCAGCATCACTCTATTGCCGCCCTGGCGCCGGACCTGCTGACGGTGACCTTTAACGGATTGTCGAAAACCTACCGCGTTGCCGGCTTCCGTCAAGGCTGGATGGTGCTGAATGGCCCGAAAAAACACGCGAAGGGCTATATCGAAGGGCTGGAGATGCTGGCTTCAATGCGTCTTTGCGCCAACGTGCCGGCCCAGCATGCTATCCAGACGGCGCTGGGCGGCTATCAGAGCATCAGCGAATTCATCATCCCCGGCGGACGCCTGTATGAACAACGCAACCGCGCCTGGGAGCTTATCAACGATATTCCGGGCGTCTCCTGCGTGAAGCCAAAAGGCGCGCTGTATATGTTCCCGAAAATCGACGCCAAACGCTTCAATATTCATGACGACCAGAAAATGGTGCTCGACTTCCTGCTGCAGGAGAAAGTCCTGCTGGTGCAAGGCACCGCCTTTAACTGGCCGTGGCCGGATCACGTACGCATCGTGACCCTGCCGCGCGAAGACGACCTGGAGATGGCTATCTCCCGCTTTGGCCGCTTCCTCTCCGGCTACCATCAGCTTTAATCGCGCCGCCGCCGGCATTTGCATCCGGCGGCGATCCCTGCGCACAATGGAACCCGATGTTGTCACTGATTAAGGGTCCCTATGAGTCAGAGTCATTTCTTTGCCCACCTCTCCCGCCTGAAACTGATTAACCGCTGGCCGCTGATGCGCAACGTGCGCACCGAAAATGTCTCCGAACACAGCCTGCAGGTGGCGATGGTCGCCCACGCGCTGGCGGCGATTAAAAACCGCAAATTTGGCGGCCAGGTCAACGCCGAGCGTATCGCCCTGCTGGCGATGTACCATGACGCCTCGGAAGTACTAACTGGCGATCTCCCTACTCCGGTGAAATATTTCAACTCCCAGATTGCCCAGGAATATAAGGCAATTGAAAAAATTGCTCAGCAAAAGCTGGTGGATATGGTCCCTGACGAGCTGCGCGATATTTTCGAGCCGCTGATTGATGAGCATCACTACAGTGAGGAAGAGCAGTCGATCGTTAAACAGGCTGACGCCCTCTGCGCTTACCTGAAGTGCCTCGAAGAGCTGTCTGCAGGCAATAACGAATTTCTGCTGGCCAAAGGTCGGCTGGAAAAGACCCTGGCATCGCGGCGCAGCGCGGAGATGGATTACTTTATGCAAGTGTTCGTCCCAAGCTTCCAGCTGTCGCTGGACGAAATTAGCCAAGATTCGCCGCTGTAAGGTTCTGGCCGGGCGGCGGTTGTGCTCTACCCGGCCAGAATATCTTAAAACGGAAACAGTACCGGGATTAGCAGGACGCAGACCACCATCACCAGTATGGTAAAGGGCACGCCTATTTTGACAAAATCGCTAAATGAGTACTTGCCCGGGCCAAGCACCAGGGTATTAACCGGCGAGGAGACCGGGGTCATAAACGCCGCCGAAGCCGCCATCGCCACCACCATGGCAAAAGGATAGGGTGAGACGCCCATTGACTTCGCCGCCGCTAAGGCAATAGGCGCCATCAGCACCGCCGTGGCGGTGTTTGAGATAAACAGCCCAATCGCCGCGCACATCACGAACAGGCAGCCGAGCATCAGATAAGGCCCCTCGCCTCCGGCGACATCCATCAGTCCCTTCACCACCAGATCCACCCCGCCGGTTTTTTGCAGCGCCAGGGCAAACGGCATCATCCCAACAATCAAAATAATGCTCGGCCAGTGGATCGCCTTGTAGGCGCTTTCGGCATTGATGCAGCGGAATTTGCCCATCAGCAGACAGGCGATAATCGCGGCAATCGGGTTGGGAATTTCATCGGTGAGCATCAGGGCTACCATCAGCACCAGGCAGAAAATCGCATGCGGAGCCTGGCTGTGGGCCGGCGAAGCGTCATCGACCTCAACCGGCATATTGAGCACCACGAAATCCCGGCCGCGCTTCGCCAGCAGGGCAATTTGCCGCCAGTTGCCGACCACCAGCAGGATATCGCCGAGCTGCAGCGGCTCGTCGACCACCGAACCATCCATCGCTTTGCCATCGCGCTTCATGCCGACGATATTGAGACCAAACCGGGTGCGGAAGGCTATCTCACGCACCGTTTTGCCCATCATCTCTGAATCCGGGATCAGCGCCACCTCCGCCATCCCCACATCCAGCGCCTGATCGGCAAAATACTCGCCGCGCAATACCATCGGCTCAAGCATTTGCTCGCCGCAGAACTGGCGTAAATCGACATCGGAGGCGGACATATCGATCAGCAGGACGTCGCGGGCGCGAAATTCCGATACCCCGTTGACGTTGACAATTACCCGGCGGAACCGCCGCCAGCGTTCAACGCCGATCACGTTGGCGCAGTAGCGCTCACGCAGCTTTAAATCATCCAGCCGCTGACCGATCATCGGCGAACCCGGGCGGATGGCCAGCCGGCGAGCGCGGCCGGTGAGGTGATATTCGCGGATCAAATCGCGGAAGGTGCTTCTTTTTCGCCCATCGCGTGCGGAGTCGCCATTATCCGTCTTCAGCATAAAGCGCACCGCCAGCATATAGACGATGCCCAGGATCAGCACCACCAGGCCAATCGGCGTGACGCTGAAAAAGCTGAAGCCGTGCAGTCCCTCGCGCAGCAATTCACTGTTGACCACCAGGTTGGGCGGCGTCGCCACCAGGGTCATCATCCCGCTGATAAGCCCGGCGAAGCTCAGCGGCATCATCAGCCGCGATGGCGAGGTATTCATCCGCGCCGAGACGCTAAGTACCACCGGGATGAAAATGGCGACCACCCCGGTGGAGCTCATAAACGCGCCCAGACCGGCGACGGTGAGCATCAGGTAGATCAGCATTTTGGTTTCGCTGTTCCCCGCCACGCTCACCAGCCATGCCCCCATTTTGGTGGCGACTCCGGTGCGCACCAGGCCATCGCCGATAATAAACAGGGCGGCAATCAGGATCACGTTAGGATCGCTGAATCCGGAAAAAGCTTCATTTAACGTCAGCGTTCCGCTGAGGACAAAGGCGACAATGACCATCAGGGCGATAGCATCCATGCGCACCTTGCCGGTAGCAAACAGCACAACCGCGATGGCCAGGAGGGATAAAACCCAAATCAATTCACCGTTCACAACGTTTCCTTGTCACAAGTGGGAGTCGACATAGTGGCATAAAAAAGCCCCGACGACGCGGGGCGAAATCATGGGTTTACGCTTTAAGACGCACATTTACCACGCCGTCAGTCTGGCGTTCAACCACCAGATCTTCCAGGCTGCTCAGCACGAGGTCGGCTTCACCCAGGCGAGGGGCATCGGCGGGCACGTTGACCGCGATAGTGCGACAGCCGGCCGCCAGTCCGGAGAGGAGCCCCGCCGGCGCATCTTCCACCACCGCGCACTCCCCGGCAGGCAGACCCAGCCGCTCGGCGCCCAGCAGATAGGCGTCCGGCGCCGGTTTGCCGTGTTTCACCTGCTCGGCGGTGACGAACACCTCAGGCATCGGCAGGCCCGCCGCGCGGTGACGCGCGTGGGCAACCGGAATCGAGCCGGAGGTGACAATCGCCCACGGGATCCCGGCCTCATTGAGCGTATTCAACAGGGCTAATGCCCCCGGCAGCGCGACGATACCCTCAATATCAGTGGCTTCTATCTGCTCGAGGTAGCGAAATTCGGCCTGGATATCCTCCTCGCTGCGCCCCGGCATAAAATGGCGAATGGAGGTAATGGCCTGCTTGCCGTGAATAAAACTGAGAATTTCATCATGGTCAATGGCGAAACGATCCCCCCACTTGCACCATGAACGCTCCACCACCGGCAAGGAATCCACCAGCGTCCCGTCTAAATCGAACAGGAAACCTTTACACTGCACGGGCACCTCCCTCAGGCGTTGATAATTTGATTAATTTCATTACTGCTCAGATGATACTGGCGCGGGCAAGCGTGCCAGACGCTCAGCATCCGCTGATATTTCTCCCACATCGGGGTCTGCGAGTTAAAGCCATGGGTACCGGCGTCAAAATGGCTGTAGCGGCCTTCAACGTTGACCATAAAACGCACATAGCCGAGATAACGCGCTTCGGTGGCGGCATCAAACCCGAGGAAGGTGACCCGGCGTTCATCGATACCCGCCGCGTCTTTCAGGTTGGTCCAGGAGACGTGCAGCGCGTGGTACATCTCCATGATATCAATAACGGTACGGCAGGTTTCTTCCGTCAGCTGGCCGAACTCGCGGTCCAGTTCACGCATCTGAAGCCCATACCCACGCTCTATGATGGTTTGCAGACGACGGTAGCGTTCCGCATTATCCGGGTCGAGCATCGTCATCATTTTGTACTGATTGGATAAAATCAGACGCTGCGCATTGGTCATTTCCATGTTGTGACTCCTGTAGCACGGTAGGGCGTGAAATAAAGAAGGCGCATAAATCATGCGCCTTCTTTTATATGCGTTTTCCGTAGTGAATTACAAATCATCAAGGAAAGTTTTATCCAGTTGTTTGAAGGCGCGCTTAAGCGTGTCAGCCAGCGCCTGATAATCGGGCTTGCCTTCGACCGGTGCCAGCGCCTGCCCCGCCTCCTGCAGTTTACCGCGCACTTCATAGAACCAGTTAAGAATGGAGGGCGGCAGCGGCGTCACCGAACGCTTACCCAACCACCAGAGTCCCTGCATCGGCAGGCTCAGCGCAAACAGCGCGGTAGCGACGGCGGGGCCCAGCTGGCCGCCAAGAGCTATCTGCCAGCAGAGGGTAAAAATGGCGATTGGCGGCATGATGCGGATGGCATAGCGGGTGGCACGAATAATGCGGTTTTCAATAAACACCGGTGCGAGGCGCTTGTCGAGAGGCCAGGTCTTTGCGTAATGCTGCCCGCGGTTGAACAAGCTAAAGAAGCTAACGGGGCGTTTCTCAGGGGTCGACATGGCTTTACCTCAACTTTACATATAAAACTTAAAAAATTCGTGCAAAACACCAACTATGCATGACATCGTTCAAAAGATTTTGGCAAAGGATGCCGCAATCAGGTATCCTGTGCCCGCCTGAAAGGGCGGTTAGACTCTTTGCCAGGCTAGTCAAATTATCGCATATTCTGCCATTGGCTGAAAATTATGCAAAATGGCATAAAATCAAATGTACTTCTCTCATCGTGCCCGAAAACAGAACAAGGCATGATGTTAATCATAAATGTCGAGGTCATCCTGCGCTACGCTAATGACACACTGACGTTTTTTTAGCCACGTATCATAAAAAGGTACTTCCATGTCGAGTAAGTTAGTACTGGTTCTGAACTGCGGTAGCTCCTCTCTGAAATTTGCTATCCTTGACGCCGTGAACGGCGACGAATATCTGTCCGGTTTAGCGGAATGCTTCCACCTGCCGGAAGCCCGTATCAAATGGAAAATGGACGGCAGCAAACAAGAAGCCGAGTTAGGCGCGGGCGCCGCGCACAGTGAAGCGCTGAACTTTATCGTTAACACTATTCTGGCACAAAAACCAGAACTGTCTGCTCAGCTGACCGCAATCGGCCACCGTATCGTACACGGCGGTGAAAAATACACCAGCTCCGTGGTGATCGACGAGTCCGTAATTCAGGGTATTAAAGACGCCGCGTCTTTCGCACCGCTGCACAACCCGGCACACCTGATCGGCATCGCTGAAGCGCTGAAATCCTTCCCGCACCTGAAAGACAAAAACGTGGCTGTATTCGATACGGCGTTCCATCAGACCATGCCGGAAGAATCCTATCTCTACGCCCTGCCGTACAGCCTGTACAAAGAGCACGGCGTTCGTCGTTACGGCGCGCACGGCACCAGCCACTTCTACGTGACTCAGGAAGCCGCTAAGATCCTGAACAAGCCGGTGGAAGAGCTGAACATCATCACCTGCCACCTCGGCAACGGTGGTTCTGTTTCCGCTATCCGTAACGGTAAATGCGTTGACACCTCCATGGGTCTGACCCCGCTGGAAGGCCTGGTGATGGGTACCCGCTCCGGTGACATCGATCCGGCCATCATCTTCCATCTGCACGACACCCTGGGCATGAGCGTTGACGCGATCAACAAAATGCTGACCAAAGAGTCCGGCCTGCTGGGTCTGACCGAAGTCACCAGCGACTGCCGCTACGTGGAAGACAACTATCAGGAAAAAGCCGACGCTAAACGCGCGATGGACGTTTACTGCCACCGCCTGGCGAAATACATCGGTTCCTACACCGCGCTGATGGACGGCCGTCTTGACGCCGTTATTTTCACCGGTGGTATCGGTGAAAACGCCGCGATGGTGCGTGAGCTGTCGCTGGGCAAACTGGGCGTACTGGGCTTTGAAGTTGACCATGAGCGTAACCTTGCTGCCCGCTTCGGCAAGTCTGGCTTCATCAACAAAGAAGGCACCCGTCCTGCCGTGGTTATCCCGACCAACGAAGAGCTGGTCATCGCGCAAGACGCCAGCCGTCTGACCGCATAATTCCACATCGCCAGCCCTGACCCGCAATAATTCGAGCTGCAGGAAGGCGGCGAAACAGCAAAACCCCGGCCGCGTACAGCGCGTACGCCACCGGGGTGAGCAAGTAGAGCCAACGCACGTGCAACTTGAAATATGACGGATAGCTGGCGGTGCTGTTTTGTATCCCGCCTGATACTGGCGGTAACGAAAGAGGATATACCGTGTCCCGTACTATCATGTTAATTCCTACCGGTACCAGCGTAGGTCTGACCAGCGTCAGCCTCGGTGTGATCCGCGCTATGGAACGCAAAGGCGTTCGTCTGAGCGTCTTTAAACCTATCGCCCAGCCGCGTTCCGGTGGCGATGCCCCAGACCAGACCACCACCATCGTTCGCGCCAGCTCCTCCACCACCACCGCCGCTGAACCGCTGAAGATGAGCCATGTTGAGTCTCTGCTCTCCAGCAATCAGAAAGATGTGCTGATGGAAGAGATCATTGCCAACTACCACGCGAATACTCAGGACGCGGAAGTGGTGCTGGTGGAAGGCCTGGTACCGACCCGTAAGCATCAGTTCGCCCAGGCGCTGAACTTTGAAATCGCCAAAACGCTGAACGCTGAAATCGTCTTCGTGATGTCTCAGGGCACCGACACGCCAGAACAGCTGAACGAGCGTATCGAACTGACCCGTAACAGCTTTGGCGGCGCCAAAAATACCAGCATCACCGGCGTTATCGTCAACAAACTGAATGCCCCTGTCGACGATCAGGGCCGTACCCGTCCTGACCTGTCGGAAATTTTCGACGACTCGTCGAAAGCAAAAATCGTGAAGATTGACCCGGCTCAGCTGCAGAAAGGCAGCACGCTGCCGGTGCTGGGCGCAGTGCCATGGAGCTTCGATCTGATCGCGACCCGCGCGATCGACATGGCGCACCATCTGAATGCGACCATCATCAACGAAGGCGATATCAATACCCGCCGCGTGAAATCCGTGACTTTCTGCGCGCGCAGCATCCCGCACATGCTGGAACACTTCCGCCCTGGTTCTCTGCTGGTTACCTCCGCAGACCGTCCTGACGTGCTGGTTGCGGCCTGCCTGGCGGCAATGAACGGCGTGGAAATCGGCGCCATTCTGCTGACCGGCGGCTATGAAATGGACGCGCGCATCAGCAAGCTGTGTGAACGCGCTTTCGCGACCGGCCTGCCGGTATTCATGGTCAACACCAACACCTGGCAGACCTCCCTGAGCCTGCAGAGCTTTAACCTCGAAGTACCGGTTGACGATCACGAGCGTATCGAGAAAGTTCAGGAATACGTGGCCAACTACATCAACGCCGACTGGATCGAATCGCTGACCGCGACCTCCGAGCGCAGCCGCCGTCTCTCTCCGCCAGCCTTCCGCTACCAGCTGACCGAGCTGGCGCGCAAAGCCGGCAAACGTGTCGTTCTGCCGGAAGGCGACGAACCGCGTACCGTGAAAGCGGCGGCGATTTGCGCCGAACGCGGGATCGCCACCTGCGTCCTGCTGGGTAACCCGGATGAGATCAACCGCGTAGCCGCGGCCCAGGGCGTTGAGCTTGGCGCCGGCATTGAAATCGTCGATCCGGAAGTGGTTCGCGAAAGCTATGTGGGTCGCCTGGTCGAACTGCGTAAGAACAAAGGCATGACCGAAGCGGTCGCGCGTGAGCAGCTGGAAGACAACGTGGTTCTCGGCACCCTGATGCTGGAACAGGACGAAGTCGACGGTCTGGTATCCGGCGCGGTTCACACCACTGCCAACACCATTCGTCCGCCGCTGCAGCTGATCAAAACCGCGCCGGGCAGCTCGCTGGTCTCCTCCGTGTTCTTCATGCTGCTGCCGGAACAGGTTTACGTTTACGGCGACTGCGCGATCAACCCGGACCCGACCGCCGAGCAGCTGGCGGAAATCGCTATTCAGTCCGCTGAATCCGCGATTGCCTTCGGCATCGAACCGCGCGTGGCGATGCTCTCCTATTCCACCGGTACCTCCGGCGCGGGTAGCGATGTCGAGAAAGTCCGCGAAGCGACCCGTCTGGCGCAGGAAAAACGTCCTGACCTGATGATCGACGGCCCGCTGCAGTATGACGCCGCGGTGATGGCTGACGTAGCGAAGTCCAAAGCGCCGAACTCACCGGTAGCTGGCCGCGCGACCGTGTTCATCTTCCCGGATCTGAACACCGGTAACACCACGTACAAAGCGGTACAGCGCTCTGCCGACCTGATCTCCATCGGGCCGATGCTGCAGGGTATGCGCAAGCCGGTCAACGACCTGTCCCGTGGCGCGCTGGTAGACGATATCGTCTATACCATCGCACTGACCGCGATCCAATCGGCTCAGCAGCAGAAGTAATCTGCCGCTGTGGTCAAAGCAAAAGGCAGCCGAATGGCTGCCTTTTTGTCGTCAGGAGGCGAGCGACGATTGCTGCCGCGCGTTTGCGATCTTTATTCGCGCTCGCTCTCTTCCGCATCATCATACTCATTACCGGCGTTGCGGGTCATCCACAGCGCCAGCGCTTTCAGGGAGTCCGGCGTGAACTCATCGCAGCGGGCGGTGATCTCTTCCGGCGTTAACCAGCACACCTCGCTGACCTCTTCTTCCTGCAGGGCGAACGGCCCGTGGGAGACGCAGCTGAACAGGCTTCCCCAGACGCGGCAGAATTTGTCTTCGTAATAAAACTGGCCGTGATCGGCAAACGGCACCCCGGCGATGCCTAACTCCTCTTCCGCCTCGCGACGGGCCGATTCCAGCAGCTGCTCATCAGCCTGCACGACGCCGCCAGCGGTGGCATCCAGCATGCCCGGATGAAAGTCTTTTGTCTCGGTGCGTCGCTGCACCAGAATTTTCCCCATTCCGTCATGAACGACGATATAGGTCGCCCGGTGGCGCAGGCACTGCGCGCGCATTTGCTCGCGGCTGGACTGTGCTATCACCTCATTGTTTTCATTAACAATATCGACCCATTCTGTGCTTGCCAAATGATTCTGTTCCGCCATCAGGAAACCTTACTTTAAATGCGCTCTCGCGGCGCGTCTTTATGATTGAGGGCTAAATTACGGGTAAATTGCAACCTCTGCAATAACCTGATTATCATTGAGTGCTAAAACCTGCAGCCGCCCCTGATCCAGCAGCCCATAGCTGGCGGAATATCCCCCTTTCGGGATACTCACTGAGCCGGGATTAAAGAGGTAAATTGCGCCGCGTTTTTCCGCGACCGGTATATGAGTATGGCCATATGCCAGGACATCGCCAGCGGCCAGCGGCGGCAGATTATCCGGACTATAGAGATGCCCGTGGGTCAGAAACAGGCGATAGCGTTCGCTAAGCACCTGCTGCCAGGGCGCGGTCATTGGAAAACGAAGCAGCATCTGATCCACTTCGCTGTCGCAGTTGCCGCGAACGGCAACAATGCGTTCCGCCACGCTGTTCAACCGCTCCGCCACCTCACCCGGCGCATACCCCTCAGGCAGCGCGTTGCGCGGACCGTGATTGAGCACATCGCCGAGTATGATCAGCCACCTGGCGCCGCTTTGCGCGAACCGTTCAAGCACGCGTTCCGTGGCGGGCAGCGAACCATGAATATCGGAGGCAAACATCAGCTTCATAGGTTCCATCTCCACTGGTTACGATGCCTCTATGATAGCGGAAGCGCGGCGGGTTATCAGCCTCAGCGTTTGGCGGAAAGCGCCACGTAACGCTGGATTGAGGCCCGCTGCCACTGGAAAGACGCATAATCAGCCAGCGCCTCCGGTACCTTATCGCCATTGAGAACCAGGCGATTGAGCATCAGCGCCAGGTCTGCGTCGGCAATAGACCATTCGCCAAATAAATTTTGCCCGCCGTGGGCCAGTAGCATGGTGGCGGTGGCAAACAGCTTTTCCGCAGATTGCCTGCCGGCCTCGCTGAGGTCCGGCATTTTCGCCCCGCCAAACACCACGGCGGTGGATCGCTCTTCACGAATTGGCATCAGATCGCTGCGCAGCCAGGCCTGGATCTGCCGGGCGCGGGCTCGTTTTTGCAGATCATGCGGGTAGATGCGCTCCCACTCCGGCGGCGCGAAACGCTCATCCAGATACTCGGTAATCGCCGAAGACTCACTTAGCGCGAAATCATCAACCTCCAGCAGCGGTACGCGACGGGTGGCGGCATAGCCTGTCCAGCCCGCCTGCAGATGTTCGCCGCGGTTCAGGTCGACGGTTTTAAGGGTAAAAGGCAGGCTTTTTTCCTGCAGAGCGACATAGACAGACATCACGTACGGTGAGAAAAAATCGGCATCGGACCACAGGGTAATGACAGGCTGGCTCATAGCTTCCTCAAGGGTGGTAGACAGGACAATAAGCCAACATAGCCTGTCTTACAGGCGATGTCACTGCTCGAGCGCGGACGACTCGTCGCCTGGCTGCCGGGTCGCTTGCGGAATTTCTCCCGGGTGGCGCAGCTTCACCTATACTCGAACAGTTTGCGACCCACGACGGCGGGAAATATTATGATCGATCTTTACTATGCACCCACCCCAAACGGCCACAAAATCACCCTGTTCCTCGAAGAGGCGGAGCTAGCCTATCGGCTAATTCGGGTCGATATCGGCAAAGGGGAACAATTTCATCCGCAGTTTCTGGCGATTTCGCCGAATAATAAAGTTCCGGCTATCGTCGACCACATGCCTGCTGACGGCGGGGCGCCATTGAGCGTTTTCGAGTCCGGCGCCATCCTGCTCTATCTGGCGGAAAAAAGCGGTAAGCTGCTGAGCGGCGAGCTGCGGGAACGCTACGTCACGCTGCAGTGGCTGTTCTGGCAGGTCGGCGGGCTGGGGCCGATGCTGGGGCAAAATCAACATTTTTCCCACTCCGCGCCGCAAACCGTGCCCTACGCTATTGAACGTTTTCAGGTGGAAACCCAACGACTGTATGGGGTGCTAAATCAGCGCCTGGGATGCAGCCCGTGGCTTGGCGGCGACCACTACAGTATCGCCGACATCGCCGCCTGGCCCTGGGTGAACTGCCATGTCCGACAGCGTATCGATCTGGCGAACTATCCGGCGGTGCACAACTGGTATGAGCGCATTAAGCAGCGGCCGGCAACGGCGGAAGCGATGTTAAAAATTCAGCTTTATTAACCCCCTGCTCGCCCGTCGCGCTTTGTTGTATGATTGCAGGACTTACACCACGGAGGAAGCCTGCAATGTCTCAACCAGACGCCATTATTCGTATTAAGAACCTGCGCCTGCGGACTTTTATTGGTATTAAAGAGGAAGAGATCGCCAACCGCCAGGACGTGGTAGTGAATGTAGCCATTCACTACCCTGCCGATAAAGCGCGCGACAGCGAGGACATCAATGATGCGCTGAACTACCGCACCATTACCAAGCGTATAATCAGCCATCTTGAGAATGGCCGTTTTTCGCTGCTGGAAAAATTAACTCAGGATGTGCTGAATATCGCATGCGAACATCACTGGGTCACATATGCTGAAGTGGAGATTGATAAACTTCATGCGCTGCGTTATGCCGACTCGGTGTCCATGACCATGAGCTGGCGTCGCTAACCATGTCAGGGAGGTGGTATGAAGATCCTGCTTACTGGTGGTACCGGCCTGATTGGCCGACATCTGATACCCAGATTGCTGGAGCTCGGGCATAGCGTCACGGTCTCCACGCGACATCCGGATACCGCCCGCGCCCGTCTCGATCCGCGCGTCACCCTGTGGCGCGATTTCGAGGGCCATCACCACCTCAATGACATTGATGCCGTCATCAATCTGGCGGGTGAACCCATCGCTGATAAACGCTGGACGGCCGAGCAGAAACAACGCTTGTGCCATAGCCGCTGGGATCTCACGCAGCGGCTGGTGGGCCTGATCCACGCCAGCGACACCCCTCCCTCCGTGCTGATCAGCGGGTCTGCCATCGGCTACTATGGCGACCTCGGCGAGGTGGTGGTGACCGAAGAAGAGCCACCGCACAATGAGTTTACCCATAAGCTGTGCGCCCGCTGGGAGCAAATTGCCTGCGAAGCGCAAAGCGAGCGCACCCGCGTCTGCCTGCTGCGCACCGGCGTGGTACTGGCTCCGCGGGGCGGTATTCTCGGCAAAATGACACCCGCCTTTAAGCTCGGCCTCGGCGGGCCTATCGGCAACGGCAGACAGTACCTGGCCTGGATCCATATCGACGATATGGTTAACGGCATTCTGTGGCTGCTGGATAACGATCTGCGCGGTCCGTTCAATATGGTTTCTCCCTACCCGGTGCATAACGAGCAGTTCGCCCATGCGCTGGGTCATGCGCTCCATCGACCGGCGATTTTCCGCGTTCCCGCCGCCGCTATCCGCCTGTTGATGGGGGAATCCGCCGTCCTGGTGCTCGGCGGCCAGCGCGCGCTGCCAAAGCGTCTGGAGGCCGCCGGCTTTGCCTTCCGCTGGTACGATCTGGGCGAAGCGCTAAAGGATGTGCTGAGTTAATGGCTGACACAGGGGAGCATTGGCTCCCCTGATTCCGTTCTGCTGGCTCATGCTCCACGCCTGGATGGCCTCACCCTGGCGCTGCAGCATCGCCATATTCAGGACAACCAGCGCCCTTAATCGCCTGAATTCACCGCCAGCCGGCCGGTTCACCGGTGTTACCTGGCAAAGCAAAGTGCTAAGGTAGGCTTTTCTTTCTGCGTATTGACTGCTTTATGACGACCATCACCACACCACGCCTTTCGCTTACCCGCTTTGTTACCGATGACTGGCCCTTTTTTCTGCGCCTGCGCCAGGATCCGCAGGTGATGCGTTTTATGGGGGAGGTGTTAAGCGAGGAGGCGCTGCGCAGCGTCTTCGTCAGTCGCTGTGCCGATCCCGGGGTGTTTGTATTGCGCGATAAATTCGGCGAGGCGCTGGGCGATATTGGGCTCCGCATCAGCCCGAAAAATCCGCACGAAGCTGACGTCGGCTACGCGCTGCTGCCTCAGGCTCAGGGAAAAGGCTATGCCAGCGAAGCGCTGCGGGCGGTCTGCGAGTATGGTTTCACCACCCTGGGGGTGCAGGCCATCAATGCCTGGGTGCTGGGTGAAAACCGTGGCTCATCGCGCCTGCTGGAGAAGCAAGGCTTTGTGCGCACCCAGGTGCTGGAGAAAGCCTATCATCTGAACGGCGTCGATTACGATGACTGGATCTATCGGCTGGAGCGGGAAGCTCATCCGGCGTCCGCAGACGCCGGATGAGCCGATTATTTCAGCGAACCTTTCAGAAACTGCTGCAGGCGCGGGCTTTTCGGCGCGCCAAACAGCGCATCCGGATGCCCTTCTTCTTCAATTTTACCCTGATGCAGAAAAATGACATGTGAAGAGACGTGGCGGGCAAAGCCCATTTCATGGGTCACCACCACCATGGTTTTTCCCTCTTCCGCCAGCTGCTGCATAATGCGTAACACTTCGCCCACCAGTTCCGGATCCAGCGCGGAGGTCGGCTCATCAAACAGCAGCACTTCCGGTTCCATCGCCAGCGCGCGGGCAATAGAGACACGCTGCTGCTGGCCACCGGAAAGATGCACCGGATACTTCGCCTGCTGACGTTCGTCTATCCCGACCTTGGCCAGATATTTTACCGCCCGTTCGCGCGCTTCCTGTTTGCTTAAGCCCAGCACCTGAATCGGCGCCTCCATGACGTTCTCCAGCACCGTCATATGGCTCCACAGATTGAAATGCTGAAACACCATGGTCAACCGGGTGCGCAGCAGGCGCAACTGGTTCTTGTCGGCCACCTTCAGCTGGCCGTCTTTATCCCGTACCAGACCAATATTTTGGCCGCTGACGACAATCGTGCCTTCGCTCGGTTTTTCAAGGAAGTTAATACAGCGCAAAAAGGTACTTTTTCCGGAACCCGATGAACCGATGATGCTGATAACGTCCCCGGCTTTCGCCTGCAGCGAGACGCCCTTCAGCACCTCGTGTTCCCCATAGCGTTTATGCAGATCGATAACGTTTAATTTATTGTCGGACATGGCGTTCTCAATGCGTCGAAGAAGGTTTGATATGCTGCAACCAGCGCTTTTCCGCTTTACGGAACAAGCTAATCAGCACATACGAGATAATTAAATAGAGCACCGCGGCGATGCCAAACGCGGTGAACGGCTGATAGGTGGCCGAGTTGATATCGCGGGCGATTTTCAGCAGATCCGGTACCGTAGCGGTAAACGCCAGCGCGGTAGAGTGCAGCATGAGGATCACTTCGTTACTGTAGGCCGGTAGCGCAATCCGCAGCGCGGAAGGCAGAATAATGCAGCGGTATAGTTTGACCGAAGAGAAGCCGTAGGCCCGCGCCGCTTCAATTTCTCCGGCGGGTACTGAGCGGATCGCGCCGGCGAAAATTTCAGTGGTATAGGCGCAGGTATTCAGGGTTAACGCCAGTACCGTGCAGTTTAGCCCGCTGCGGAAAAAAGCGTTCAACAGCTCCGTGCCTTTGACGATTTCCAGGGTATACATGCCGGAGTAAAAAACCAGCAGTTGCACATACAGCGGCGTGCCGCGAAATATGTAAGTGAACAGCCAGATGGGGAACTGGATAAACTTATTGCTCGAGACGCGGCCGATGGCCAGAAACACCGCCAGGATGCCCCCCATTACCACTGAAGAGATCAGCAACCATAAGGTAATCGCCACGCCGGTAAAGCGATAGCCGTCGGTCCACAGTAGTGATTTCCAGTACTCCTGAATAATTTCAATCACAGGTCAGCCCTCTTCACGCCAACGGTATAGCGGCGTTCGAGCAGCAGCAGTACGCCATTAGAAACGGTGGTAAACACCAGATAAATCAGGCCGCAGACGATGGCGAAGTAGAACGGCTGCCAGGTGCTTTTCCCGGCCAGCTGCGTGGCTTTGACCACATCCTCCAGCCCCAGCAACGAGACCAGCGCCGTCGCCTTGAGGATAACCTGCCAGTTGTTGCCTATCCCCGGCAGCGCGTAGCGCATCATCGCCGGGAAGAGAATACGCCGGAACGTCTGCCCGCCGCTAAAGCCAAAGGCGGTGGCCGCTTCGATATGCCCCTTCGGCACCGCAAGGTAGGCGCCGCGGAAGGTTTCCGTAAAATAGGCGCCATAGATAAAGCCGAGGGTAATAATCCCGGCGATCATCGGATCGATATCAAACTGGGCCATGCCCAGCGCATCGGTAACGCTGTTTAGCGCAATCTGCAGGCCGTAGAAAATCAGCAGCATCAGCACCAGATCGGGCACGCCGCGGATCAGAGTGGTATAGCCTTCAAACACCAGCGCCAGTGGACGGTTGCTCGATAACTTTGCGCCAGCGCCCGCCAGCCCAATCAGGACGGCGAGAACGACCGAGCTGAGCGCAAGCTCCAGGGTGACGAGCGCACCCTGCAAAATAACCTGTGAAAACCCATACAGCATGCTGCCTACCCTGTCTGTCATTCACCATTGCGCGCGAAACGCACGCAATGGCGAGGCGTGAGAATTATTCGCCGTATACGTTAAAATCGAAATATTTTTTCGCCAGCTTGTCGTAGGTGCCGTCCTTACGCATCTCTGCAAACGCCTTATTCAGCGCTTCACGCAGTTCGTTGTCTTCCTTACGCAGCCCCATACCGGTGCCAACACCAAACAGTTTCTCGTCTTTGATTGACGGGCCACCAAACTGGTAATCTTTACCAATAGGCTGTTTCAGGAACCCTTCGCTGGCCGCGACCTCATCCTGGAACGCGGCGTCGATCCGGCCGGCGGTCAGGTCGGAATAGATATTGTCCTGCCCCTGATAGGAGACAATTTCGATACCTTTCGGCGCCCAGTGCTCATTGCCATAGGTTTCCTGAGTCGTCCCCTGCAGCACGCCCACGCGCTTACCCTTGAGGGTGGCGAGATCCGGCGTTACCGGGCTGCCCTTTTTCACCACCAGACGCGAATCTGCCGCATACAGCTTGTCAGTGAAGGCAATTTCCTGCTGGCGCTTTTCAGTAATCGACAGCGAAGACATAATCGCGTCGATTTTCTTCGCTTTTAAGGAGGGGATCAGCGCATCCAGCGGGTTTTCAACAAAGGTACATTGCGTATTAATACGCTTACACAGCTCTTTTGCCAGATCGATATCAAAACCGACCAATTCTCCCTGCGCATTCTTCGATTCGAAGGGAGCATAAGTCGGATCGGTACCGATACGAATTTTTTGCGGGATGGCGGCAAAGACCGTGGAAACGCTGGAAAGGGCCAGCGCTAAAGAGAGAGACAACGCCAGTTTTTTCATAACTATCCTCGACAGACTGTCATTCTAACGGGTTTATTAGAACTATTTACGCCAGTTATCGTGCCATTATTCGCCCCTTAAGGGCAAAGATTTATGCACCAGAAAGGCCGATTTTTTGCATCAGAAACGCTTAACTATGCATTTTTTAGCCAAAAAACAGGCTGCTTTTGCACTGAAATGATCCACAGCGCGTTTAGATGCACCCTTTTGGGGCATGGATACGAACCTGGCGGCAGGCCCACCCCATTGTGCGGGCCTGCAGCAGTCTTAGTCGCCGTACACGTTAAAATCGAAGTATTTCTTCGCCATTTTGTCGTAGGTGCCGTCTTTACGCATCTCGCCCAGCGCTTTATCAAACGCGGCTTTCAGCTCAGCGTCGTCCTTACGCAGGCCGATACCGGTGCCGTCGCCAAAGTACTTTTTGTCTTTAACGGACGTGCCGGCGAAGGCGAAATCTTTCCCGGCAGGCTGTTTCAGGAAGCCTTCGCTGGCGGCGACTTCATCCTGCAGCGCCGCATCCAGACGGCCAGCTGCGAGGTCTGAATAGATCAGATCCTGGTTCTGGTAAGCCACCACGTCAACGCCCTGGCTGCGCCAGCGGTCGTTAGCATAGGCTTCCTGAGTAGAACCCTGCAGCACGCCGACGTGCTTGCCTTTCAGCGCCTCCAGCGTCGGCTGGATCGGCGACCCTTTGGCGGCGATCAGACGCGAGTCAGCGGCATATAGCTTGTCAGAGAAGGCGATCTCTTGCTGGCGCTTCTCGGTAATAGAGAGGGAAGAGATGATGGCGTCGATTTTCTTCGCTTTGAGGGAGGGGATCAGGGAGTCAAAATCACTGCCGACCCAGGTACATTTCACCTTAATTCGGGAGCACAGCTCATTGCCTAAATCGATATCAAAACCAACAAAGTCCCCTTTCGCGTCTTTCGACGAAAATGGCGCATAGGTCGCGTCAGTGCCAATGCGAATGCTCTGCGGCAGAGCAGCAAACACGCTGGCCGTGCTGCTCATTCCCACGAGTAAAGAGAGAGCCAGAATCGTCTTCTTCATACAGTACCCTTAAGTGTCGTGATGTGGTGCGTTGCTTGTTATGGTGATTGCCGATCAATCCTGCAGTTTTTGTGCCATCTTCCCGGTGCGTGCCGGGAACAGGGTTAAATTTGTTAAAATAAAGTTGCAGGATTGTCTTAAAAGGGAAGATACCAGCATTACTGGCGAAACCGCAGCGCCTGAGCGCAAAAAGACGAAATAAATGTCGAGGATTTGATCGCGGCAACAAATTTGCACCACCGCAGCGCAAGCGTACATTTCATGCACCACTATAGTGCGACACTAGGCCCCCTGCCAGCGGGTAAACAAGTCGTGCTCCAGACTAATATCAAATTGATCGAGTACCCGATTGACGGTCTGGTTGATGACATCGTCCAGGCTTTGTGGCCGGTGGTAAAAAGCTGGTACCGGCGGCATTATCACCGCCCCCAGCTCTGCGGCCTGAACCAGCAGACGCAGATGGCCCAAATGGAACGGCGTTTCCCGCACGCAGAGCACCAGCGGACGACGCTCTTTCAGCACGACATCCGCCGCCCGGGTCAGCAGGCCATCCGTATAGCTATGGACAATGCCCGAGAGCGTCTTCATTGAGCAGGGTAAAATCACCATCCCGGCGGTTTTAAACGAACCGGAAGAGATACTGGCGGCGATATCGCGGGCGTCATGCACCACATCGGCTAGCGCCTGCACCTCACGTACGGAGTAGTCGGTCTCCATGGCCAACGTCTGGCGCGCCGCCTGGCTGAGGATGAGATGAGTTTCAATATCCGGCACATCTCTTAGCACCTGCAGCATCCGCACGCCGTAAATGGCGCCGCTGGCGCCGGAAATGCCAATAATCAGTCGTTTCACGTTCTGTTACCCCTTGCGCGTGTGCCGCAGACTTTGCCGGATTATAGCCTCTGGCGCAACTATTGACGCACAGTTGAGGGGCGAAAAAAAGCCCGCCGTCCTTTAGGTACGGCAGGCCCGCGACGCGTGAACGGCTTAACCCTCGTTGTGCATCTCGAGGTTTTCGACTTCGTTCTGTAGCTGGACCGCTTTGGCATCATCGTTACGCAGGGAGTCAAGATAGTCGAGGTACTGCTGGTCGACATCCCGGGTCACATATATGCCGTTGAACACCGAGCATTCAAACTGCTGAATATCCGGGTTCTCCGCGCGCACCGCGTCGATCAGATCGTTGAGATCCTGGAAAATCAGGCCGTCGGCGCCAATGATCTGGCGGATCTCATCCACTTCGCGGCCATGGGCGATCAGTTCGTTGGCGGTCGGCATATCGATACCGTACACGTTCGGGAAACGAATTTCCGGCGCAGCGGAGGCGAGATACACTTTTTTCGCCCCTGCTTCACGCGCCATCTCAATGATCTGCTCCGAGGTGGTGCCGCGTACAATGGAATCATCGACCAGCAGCACGTTCTTATCGCGGAATTCCGCACGGTTGGCGTTGAGCTTACGGCGAACAGATTTACGACGCAGCTGCTGACCGGGCATGATAAACGTCCGGCCGACGTAGCGGTTCTTCACGAAGCCCTGACGATAAGGTTTGTCGAGAATGCGGGCGATTTCCAGCGCGATGTCGCAGGAGGTCTCCGGGATCGGAATAACGACGTCAATATCCAGATCTTCCCACTCGCGGGCAATCTTTTCGCCCAGCTTAGTCCCCATGTTGACGCGGGCGCTGTAGACGGAAATTTTGTCAATAAACGAGTCCGGACGGGCAAAATAGACGTACTCGAACAGGCACGGGTTGCTGACCGGATTATCGGCACACTGACGGGTATAGAGCTGGCCCTTCTCGGTAATATAGACCGCTTCGCCCGGCGCCACATCGCGCAGGAATTCAAAACCAAGCGTATCAAGGGCCACGCTCTCCGAGGCCACCATATACTCGGTGCGACCGTCGCCAACGTCACGTTTACCCAGCACCAGCGGACGAATGCCGTTAGGGTCGCGGAAGGCCACCATGCCATGCCCGATGATCATCGCCACGCACGCGTACGCGCCGCGGATCAGGCGGTTGGTCGCCGCAATCGCAGCGAAGATGTTGTCCGCTTCCAGCGGGTAGTGACGGAAGTTATCCAGCTCACTGGCGAAAATATTGAGGAGGATTTCGGAATCAGAGGTGGTATTGATATGGCGGCGTTTTTCTTCAAACAGCTTTTTACGCAGCTCGTGCGCATTGGTCAGGTTGCCGTTATGCGCCAATGTGATGCCATACGGCGAGTTAACGTAAAACGGCTGCGCCTCGGAGGCGCTGGAGCTGCCCGCCGTAGGATAACGCACGTGGCCAATACCCATATTGCCCTGCATACGCTGCATGTGGCGGGCCTCGAATACGTCGCTTACTAGCCCGTTAGCCTTACGCAACCGGAAGCAGTTGTTGGCATCAATGGTGATGATGCCAGCGGCATCCTGTCCACGGTGCTGGAGCACCGTTAGCGCATCATAAATCGACTGGTTAACCGGCATAACACCGGCGATACCGACAATACCGCACATACGTCTTTTCCTCGTTCAGCAACGACCCAAAGTCTATACTTTAGGCAAGAAACTTGACGAGCTTTGCAGGTATTCAAAAAACCATCTGATGACGGGGGTAAAATAGGGAATAAACTGCGACTGATGCCAGTCATCGCTCTTCGCCATCCCGGTAAAGGTGTCCAGGAAGAACAGGATAGCGGCGATGATCAGCACCCCACGTAGCGCGCCGAAGCAGATCCCCAATACCCTGTCGGTTCCTGACAAACCGGTCTTCTCCACCAGCTGGCCTATCACATAGTTCACGATAGCGCCAACGATGAGCGTCACGATAAACAGCGCCGCAATAGCAATCCCATTTCGAACCCGTTCATCCTCAAAGCCCGTAAACCAGACAGACAGGTCAGCGTAGTAATGGCTGGCGACATAAAACGCGCAACCCCACGTGACTAACGATAAAGCTTCGCGAACAAAGCCGCGGATCAGGCTGACCAGGCAAGAAAGACCCAGCACCGCCATAATGGCGTAATCAATCCAGACCATATACGTCCCACGATTTACGCCCTGTCGTCCAGTTCGGGGCGCATTCTAACAGAAAAAGAAAACGTTTGCGTAGGGATTTCCATGCCCTACAGAAATAAAAATGGCGCTGAAAAAACATTCAACGCCAGACTGCCTTTCGCCTCTTCAGGGCGGCTGAGACAGGGTTTGCGGGGCGTTTCTCCCCGCCACGTTCTCTCCGCATGGCGGAAAAAACAATCAGTTCGGGGTGAAGCCCATCACCACCCCGCTAAGCCCGGAGATCTGCTGCAGATCGCCCAGCTGGCCTTTCAGCTTGTCTTTTGACGCATCCGGGCCGACGAGGATGCGGGTAATTTTACCCTGTACCGGCGTCGAAGGCGACGTATAGACTTTGAAACCCGAGGCCCGCAGTTTACCGACAATCTCATTCACCTTATCGGCGTTCTTCAACGCGCCCAGCTGAACCACATAGGCTTTGCCGGTCGGCGCCGGCAGGGCCGCCTGCTGCTGCGGTGGCTGTTGCTGCTGTGGCTTAGCCGGCGGCGGCGTTGGCGTCGCGGCCTGCTGTTGCGGCTGCGGTTTCGGCTGCGGCTTGGGCTGCGGTTTCGCGGCCACCACCGGCTCCTGAACGTCATCGAAGCTGTTGCTGTTCACCGGAATACGCGATGGATCTAACGATGGCGCGGCGGCATCGCCCGCCCGCACCTCTTCCGCCGCCCCTTCCGGCGGTTGCGAAGGCAACGCCTGGGTTGCCGCCGGCAACATATCCGGTTCATCGCGATCGCCTGGTTTCGGTACCAGCGGGATCGCGGCAAACTCATCCTGGTAATGCTTTTTCTGCCCGTCCAGCAGCCCTGGCAGGATAATCACCCCCAGCGCCACCAGCACGATTGTCCCGACTAAACGGTTCTGAAACTTACTCGCCACCGATTCTCCCCGCGTCTATCTCTTCCATAACCTGCGCTACGGTGTGAAACGAACCACACACCAGCACGGTATCTTCCACTTTAGCGTCAGCCATGGCCGCACGCCACGCCTGCGCCACGCTGCTATAGACTGTACCGCAGCGCAAATGTTCCACCAGCTGCTCTGCCGTCGCGCCGCGCGGGCCTTCCAGCGGCGCGCAGTACCAGGCATCGACTTCCGGAGCCAGATTGGCCAACGTGCCGGCGATGTCCTTATCATGCAGCATACCAATAACCGCCAGCACGCGTCCCGTTTTCGCCAACGTTTTGAGACGCCCGGCGAGATAGGCCGCCGCGTGCGGGTTGTGCGCCACATCGAGGATCACTCGCGGGGCATCGCTGATTATCTGAAAGCGTCCCGGGAGCATCGCATCGCGGATCCCTGCGCGCAGGATAGCGTCATCCACGGCAAGCCCGCTGGCGCGCAGCGCCGCCACGGCCGTCGCCGCATTCGGCAACGGCACCTGAGGCAGAGGCAGGTGGCTTAACGCCCCTGCCGTATCGCGGAAGGACCACGTTTCGCCCTCCACCTCATAGCGCCAGTCGACGCCGCGGCGCTGGAGCAGCGCGCCCTTCTCGCTAGCCACTTCCGCGATGGTGAGCGGCATATCCGGCTCCCCCACCACCGCCGGTTTACCGGCGCGAAAGATGCCCGCTTTTTCCCGGCCGATACTTTCGCGATCCGGGCCCAGCCAGTCGGTATGATCGAGGGCGATGCTGGTGACCACCGCGACGTCGGCATCAACGATGTTGGTGGCGTCGAGACGCCCGCCGAGCCCGACCTCAAGGATCACCACATCCAGCTGCGCCTGCTTAAACAGCCACAGCGCCGAGAGCGTGCCGTATTCAAAATAGGTCAGCGAGATGTCACCCCGCGCCGCTTCGATTTCAGCAAACGAAGCCGTATGCGCCGCCTCCGGCAGTTCAGCCCCCTGAATGCGCACGCGTTCGGTGTAGCGCACCAGGTGCGGGGAGCTGTAGACCCCCACTTTATAGCCGGCCGCCATCAGGACGGTTTCCAGCGTGCGGCAGGTGGTGCCTTTGCCGTTGGTGCCCGCGACGGTAAAAACGAACGGCGCCGGTTTGACGATATCCATCTGCCCGGCGACCTCGCTGACGCGCGCCAGCCCAAGGTCGATGGTTTTACTGTGCAGATGTTCCAGATAAGAAAGCCACGTAGCCAGGGGCGACGTGGCCTGAGGAATAGGATCTTTTTCCATGATGCCCGTAAGAATTGACGGTTAACGCGTATGAATAAAAAAGGGCAGCGCCGCCAGGCCCTGCCCTCTGCTTTATCAGGCCTCAGGTTCCTGATCCGGTGCCGGCGGCACCACCACGCCTTCATGAGGCGCTTCCGAAACGGCAACCGGCGCCGGCAGGTTCATCAGCTTCGCCAGAATGCTGGCCAGCTTGAGACGCATTTCCGGACGGCGAACGATCATATCGATCGCCCCTTTTTCAATCAGAAACTCACTGCGCTGGAATCCCGGCGGCAGCTTCTCGCGTACGGTCTGCTCGATAACGCGAGGACCGGCAAAGCCGATCAGCGCTTTCGGCTCGGCAATGTTCAGATCGCCCAGCATCGCAAAGCTCGCCGATACGCCGCCCATGGTCGGGTCGGTCAGCACGGAGATGTACGGCAGTCCGCGCTCCTGCATTTTCGCCAGCGCCGCGGAGGTTTTCGCCATCTGCATCAGCGACATCAGCGCTTCCTGCATACGGGCGCCACCGGAGGCGGAGAAGCAGATCAGCGGGCAGTTATCTTCCAGCGCCTGCTCCACCGCGCGTACAAAGCGTGCGCCGACGACGGAACCCATCGAGCCCCCCATAAAGGAGAACTCAAAGGCGGCGGCAACCACCGGCATCGCGTAGAGCGTACCTTTCATTACCACCAGCGCGTCTTTCTCGCCCGTCTCTTTCTGAGCGGACGCCAGGCGGTCTTTGTATTTTTTTGAATCGCGGAACTTCAGCACATCTTTTGGCTCAAGTTCGCTACCCAGTTCTACCAGAGAACCTTCATCCAACAGGCTATGCAGGCGATTACGCGCCGACATGCGCATATGGTGATCGCACTTAGGACAAACCTCCAGGTTGCGCTCCAGCTCGGCGCGGTAGAGTACCTGACCGCAGCTGTCGCACTTGGTCCATACACCCTCAGGAATGCTCGCCTTGCGGGTGGGAGTGATGTTGCTTTTAATTCGTTCAATCCAGCTCATTGATAACCTTTCTGCCTGAACCTGGTCGATGCCAGTTTTGTCGTAAGGGGCGCATAATGCCATTTTTGCCTCTTACAGACCATGAATGTTGCACATTAAATCATATCATCCCGGAACATGGGATAAAAAAGTGGTCAAACCGCTGCGCGTGACGCTCTGCACCGCCACGCGCAACACAGGCTAAACTACTTCGCCTGCTTCGCCGCCGCCCGCTTGTGGCGAATAATCTCAATCACGCCCGGCAGGACGGAAAGCACGATGATCGCCACGATCAGCAGCTTCAGGTTCTCCTGCACCACCGGCAAATCGCCAAACAGATAGCCGGCATAGGTGAACAGCAGCACCCACAGCAGCGCCCCAACCACGTTATAGGCTGCAAAATGACGATAGGACATATGCCCCATTCCCGCCACAAACGGCGCGAAGGTTCGGACTATCGGCACAAAGCGCGCCAGGATAATGGTTTTCCCGCCGTGACGTTCGTAGAAGCTGTGGGTTTTATCCAGATAGCTGCGACGGAATATCTTTGAGTTCGGATTGCTGAACAGCTTTTCGCCGAACAGCCGGCCAATGGTGTAGTTGACCGCATCGCCGACGATGGCCGCGATGACCATCAGCAGTACCATCAGGTGGACATTGAGATCGTTGGTTGGCAAGGCCGAGAGCGCGCCCGCGACGAACAGCAGGGAATCGCCCGGCAGGAATGGCGTCACCACCAGCCCGGTTTCGCAGAACAGAATCAAAAACAGAATGGCATAAACCCAGACGCCATACTGGGCAACCAGTTCGGCAAGGTGCACATCAATATGCAGGATGAAATCAATTAAAAAGTGAATCAAGTCCATGTTTGTCTTTACCCTTAATGACCCTATTAGTCCGCCAGAAACAGCGGGCCCATTGGCAGCACCGGTAAATCATAGTGGGCCGGGTAATCCACCGACACCAGATACAACCCTTCCGCTTTTGCCGTTGCCGCAGCGAGCGTCCTGTCTTTTGCTGCCAGCAGTTCTGCCATCCAGCTCTCCGGCTGGTTTCCGGCCCCGACCTCCATCAGGCTGCCTACAATATTCCTGACCATATGATGTACAAAGGCATTCGCTTTGATATCCACCACCACATACGCGCCGTAGCGGGTAACGTTAATATGCATCACGTTGCGCCACGGGGTACGCGACTGGCACTGTACCGCGCGAAACGAGGTAAAGTCATTCTCTCCCAGCAGACACTGCGCGGCGCGCTGCATACGCTCGGCGTCGAGCGGCTGGTGAAAATGCGTCACGCCATGACTTAACACCGCCGGACGCAGGCGATGATTATAGATGACGTAGCGATAGCGGCGCGCCGTGGCGCTGAACCGGGCGTGAAAATCCGCCGGTACATGTTTGACCCAACGCACCGCGATGTCACCAGGTAAATTCGCATTTACCCCCAGCGTCCAGGCGGCATCTTTCCGCTGCGCCCGGGTTTCGAAATGCACCACCTGGCCGGTGCCATGGACGCCGGCGTCGGTGCGGCCGGCGCAAAAGACGGTAATCGGTTCGTTCGCCACCTGCGAGAGCGCCTTTTCCAGCTTCTCCTGCACGCTGCGCACTTCGTTTTGCCGCTGCCAGCCGTAATATTTGCTGCCGTCGTACTCGATGCCCAGCGCGATTTTACAGATCGGCTGTTGCTCCATCTCAGACATCAGTACAGGTACTCCTCAATCAGCTTCTCGGCGATCTTCACCGCCATCAGCGCGCCGCCGAAGCGCACGTTATCCGCTACCGACCAGAACTGGATCTGCTCCGGCATACCGTAATCGTTATGCACGCAGCCGATGGAGAGGCGGGCATTGCCTGAGGCATCGCCAACCTGAGTCGGGAATTCGCCCTCTTCAGAAAGTTCGATATCCTCGCCGCGGGTAAAAGCGTCGCGCGCCTCCTCCGCCGCCAGCGGGCGCATCGCTTCGAAGCTCACCATCTGCGCATGGCCGTAGAAGACCGGCGACTGAACGACGCTGGCGGAGATCATCAGCCCGTCATCCTGAAGAATTTTGCGCGCTTCATCGACGATCCGGCGCTCTTCGCGCACGCTACCTTCACGATCCGGCAGCAGCGGCAGCATGTTGAACGCCAGCTGGCGACCAAAGAAATCGTCTTCATCGATAGGGATGCCGTTCAGCAGCTTAGCGCTCTGCCCCGCCAGCGCATCCACCGCTTTTTTCCCCTGCCCCGAGGCGGAGAGCAGGTTCGTGACGCTAATGCGCGACAACCCGCCCTGATCGATCAGCGGTTTGAGCGCCGTCAACAGCTGACTGGTCAGGCTATTAGGCACCGCAATCAGGTTGCGGTTGCGGTAATCGCCTAATACGAACGGGTTCACGTCCGGCACCACCAGCGGTACGTCCGGCTCCAGCGCAAACAGGCCGCTGAGATCGATAACCAGACACCCGGCGTTGGTCGCTTCTTCGACATACGCTGCACTGGCTTCGACGCCGGCGGCGAAGAAAGCCAGCTGGGCCTGGGTCCAGTCAAATTCGGCGGCGTCTTTGACGATCACCGACTTGCCACCAAAACGCAGATGTTCGCCCGCGCTGTCGTTGCGCGCCAGAGCAAAAATCTCTCCTACCGGGAACTGGCGTTCAGCAAGAGTTTCGAGCAGGGCTTCGCCTACGGCGCCCGTTGCGCCCAGTACGGCAATATTCCAGCCTTCAGACATGGTGGTTAACTCCAGAAATAAAGCGGCCCCGCCGGAGTATCCGGCAGGGGCATTAAGAAGACATTAACGAACAGGATGATGCACGGCGTTAAAACCGAGCTGGCGCAACAGCGTCGCCGCCTGCTCATCGCTGCACTGCACATACAGCGAAGACCATTCGCGACGTTCCTGATAATTTTTACGCAGCTTGTCGAATTCACCGGCGACGCCGGCCACCTTCCGCAGCGGCGCATCATCGCGGCGCACATCATACACCAAGTGGACCAGTCTTTTCAGCGTCGGCTGATCGAGCGGTCCATGCAGGGTAATGCGGCCAAATTCCGGCGCCGGCAGCAGAGTATCCAGCGCTACCTGCTGCGGATGGCCGATAAAGGCGCTGTAGGCTTCAAAAACCTGCGTCGTCCCGCGCGCTTTCCCTTCGAGGGTGTAGCCGGCGATATGCGCGGTACCGATATCCACTCGCTTGAGAAGCTCAACGTTTAGATCCGGCTCCGGCTCCCAGACGTCCAATACCACACTCAGCGGCTGACCAGCTTCCAGCCGCTTTAGCAGTGCGGCGTTATCGACCACCGGCCCGCGGCAGGCGTTGATCAAAATCGTTCCAGGCTTCAGGCGGCTTATCAGCGCCTCATCCGCCAGATGCAGGGTTTTATATTGCCCTTCTTTATACAGCGGCGTATGGAAGGTGATGACATCGGCTTCCTGGACCAGCGCCTCGAGGGAGCGGAAGTCACCTTCGTCGCCGCGATCGGCGCGCGGTGGGTCGCAGAGCAGAGTTTTGATCCCCAACGCTTCCAGGCGCTTTTGCAGTCGCCCGCCAACGTTACCGACGCCGACGATCCCGACGGTGCGATCGCGTAGCGCAAAGCCGTCGCGTTCAGCCAGCATCAGCAGCGATGAAAAGACGTACTCTACCACCGCAATGGCGTTACAGCCGGGCGCCGCAGAGAAACCAATCCCCGCCTGCTGCAGCCACGCCTGATCGACGTGATCGGTGCCGGCGGTAGCGGTGCCGACGAACTTAATGGCCTTGCCGGCGAGCAATGCTTCATTGACCCGGGTGACCGAGCGCACCATTAGGGCATCCGCATCGGTCAGGGCATCGGCCGGGACCGGACGGTCTGGGATCGCCTGCACGTCGCCTAAACGGCTAAAAAGCTCACGGGCATAGGGCATATTTTCATCAACGAGGATTTTCACAGTTCAGTACCTGTCTGAGAACGAGAGTTAACTGGGGAAGTGTGCCATAATCTGGCCGCCAGGCATACTCATCACCTGGTTCCAGCACCGCGATATCGAAAGGATGAATCATGACGCACCCCCTTGCTGATATGCCAGACCGTCCTCCAGGGCGAGGCCCATCAGGCACTGCCGCCACCGGCGAACCTTCGCTTTCCATGCAGCAACGCACCGTTCTGGAGCGACTGATCACGCGCCTGGTGGCGCTGACCTCGCAGCAGAACGCGGAAGTGTGGGCCTGCGTCAAACATGACCTCGGACTGAAAGGCGACTCGCCCCTGCTGGCCTGCCATTTCAGCGCCGCGGAGGCCAGTCTCAACCAGCGCTTAGCCGCCGCTCAGGATAATCATCATCATCGCCAGACCTTAGCGCAGCTCAGCGATCTGCTCGGTCAGGGCAATAACCGCCAGGCGGTGAGCGATTATATTCGTCAGCATTATGGGCAAACGGCGCTGCATGCCCTTAGCCAGACGCAGCTGGAGACCATTCTGCATCTGCTGCAGCATGGCCAGCTGTCGATCCCGCAGCCGCAGCAGCGCCCGCCGACCCTGCGCCCGCTGTTGCCAGCCGAGCATAATACGCTCAATCAGCTGGTGACTAAGCTGGCGGCCGCCACCGGCGAACCAAGCAAGCTGATTTGGCAATCCATGCTGGAGCTTTGCGGCGTCAAGTCCGGGGAGCTGATCCCGGCGACGCACTTCCTGCCGCTTTCGTACTGGCTGCAGGCGCGGCAAACGCTGAGTGCGCAAAGCGCGCCGACGCTCACCTCGCTGCAGGGAGCGCTCAAGCAGCCGCTGGAGGCCGCAGAGTGGCAGACAATTGTCGACTTCGCCCGTCGCAGCTGGCAGGTCACGCCGCGGACCACGCTGAGCCCGGCGCAGATCCTGGCGCTGCTGAACAAGGTGTTTGTGCTGCGGGTGGCCCGCGCCCAGGAGACGCTGGCCATCCCGCAGGAGGAGCCTGTCGCCAGGCGGACGTGGAGCGCTAAGCCGTGGCAGCTGGCGCTGGGCGCGGTTGTCCTGCTCCTTGTGCTGTGGCTCCTGCTGTAGCCCAGCAGCCACCGGCGGCGTTTACGGCTCCCCTTCATGCCAAACGCCGCGGTGTTTCCTACAGCGATTTCAGGCCGGACAATAACCTAGCGGCGAAATGAGATAAGGGTGACGAGGATCCCCAGCGCCGCGCAGAGGGCGCCGGCAAGGAACACCGACGAGTAGCCCAGCGAGGTCGCCAGCAGGCCGGTCAGCGGCCCGGTCAGGCCATAGGAGATGTCCTGAAAGGCCGCATAGCCGCCGAGCGCGGTGCCGCGCACCTGTGCCGGGACGCGCTTCACTACTTCCACGCCAAGTGAGGGGAAAATAAGCGAACAGCCGCACCCGGTCAGCGCCGCACCGGCCAGCGCCAGCCAGGCATTCGGCGCCAGTCCCAGCAGCGTCAGACCAACCGCCTCTATCAGCAGCGAGACCATCGCCACCTTAACGCCGCCAAACCGATCCGGCATCCAGCCGAACAGCACTCGCATCAGCACAAAGGCGCCACCAAACGCCGTCAGGGTAAAGCCGGCCATTGGCCAGCTATGGCTGGCGAAATAGAGGGAGACGAAGGTGCCGATCACCGCAAAGCCGACACCCTGCAGGCCCAGGCCAATGCCCGGCCGCCAGATCATGCCGATGACGCTCCAGAGTGAAGGCCGCTCGCCTCCGTGGGCCGCCACTTTGCGCACGGTACCGTTAATAAGCCAGGCGACGAGCGGTAGTCCCATGGTGACACAGGCCAGCACCGCCACGCCAAAATGGCTATAGATCAATAATCCCAGCGGGGCGCCCACCGCCAGCGAGCCGTACATCGCCATGCCGTTCCATGACATCACTTTGCCGGAACGGGCCGGTCCCACCAGGCCCATCCCCCAGCTCAGGTTTCCGGTCAGCAGCTGGCTTTCGCCAAACCCGAGGATCAAGCGGCCCAGCAGCAGCAGGCCGAGCCTGGCGAGCACCGGCAGCGGCAGCAGCGCAGCGGCCAGCCATGCCGCGCCCGCCAGGGCGCAGGCCAGCATCCCCTGCAGGACGGAACGTTTAGCGCCGTACTGGTCTGCCAGACGTCCGGCGTACCCCCGGGTCAGAACGGTGGCGAGGAACTGGATCCCTACCGCCACGCCAACCACGGTGTTGCCAAATCCCAGCTCCTGATGGACAAAGAGCGGGATCACCGGCAGCGGCAAACCAACGGTCATATAGGTCAAAAAGACGGCAAACGTAATACGGAAAAGCGAAAAATTCGCCGAAGAATTGGATGTTGTTTCAGTAACTGCGGACATGCATTACTCCAGATTCGCAGAGTAAGGCGAGCAAAGCGACACGCCCCCTCCACCTGATTATCAGGGTTAAGGCGCGTTGGTTGACGTTAAACGCTTACGCATTAGTGGAGAGACTAATGGATCCGCGAGCAGTGTGCCTGCGGGCTCTTACCCTGTCAAGATGACAAAAAAGGGGAGCCGGTGGCTCCCCTTTGCGCATCACATGCTGATTAGGCGTTGTATTTACGCATCACCAGCGTGGCGTTGGTGCCGCCGAAGCCGAAGCTGTTGGACATTACGGTGGTCAGCTTAGCGTCCGTCGGTTTGGTGACGATGTTCAGGCCAGCAGCCTGCTCGTCCAGCTCTTCAACGTTGATGCTCGGCGCGATAAAGCCGTGCTCCAGCATCAGCAGGGAGTAAATGGCTTCCTGTACGCCCGCCGCGCCCAGCGAGTGGCCGGTCATCGCTTTAGTTGCCGAAATAGCCGGGCTGTTGTCGCCGAATACTTCGCGGATGGCGCCCAGCTCTTTCACGTCGCCGACCGGAGTGGAGGTACCGTGGGAGTTCAGATAGTCGATCGGCGTATCAACGCCATGCATCGCCATCTGCATGCAGCGCACTGCGCCTTCACCAGACGGGGCGACCATGTCCGCGCCATCGGAGGTCGCGCCATAGCCGACGATTTCGGCATAGATGTGCGCGCCACGCGCCAGGGCGTGTTCCAGCTCTTCCACCACGACCATACCGCCGCCGCCGGCGATAACGAAGCCGTCACGGTTAGCATCATAGGTACGGGACGCTTTTTCCGGGGTGTCATTGTATTTAGTGGACAGCGCGCCCATGGCGTCGAATTCGCAGGCCATTTCCCAGCACAGCTCTTCGCCGCCGCCGGCAAAGACGATGTCCTGTTTGCCCAGCTGGATCTGCTCTACCGCGTTACCAATACAGTGGGCGGAAGTGGCGCAGGCCGAGCTGATGGAGTAGTTAACGCCGTGAATTTTGAACGGCGTAGCGAGGCAGGCGGAAACGCCGGAAGCCATCGCTTTGGTGACCACATACGGGCCCACGGCTTTCAGACCACGCGGGCTACGCATGGCATCGGCGCCGAAGACCTGGAATTTCGGGGAACCGCCGCCGGAGCCTGCGATCAGGCCGACACGCGGGTTATTCTGATATGCTTCAGGCGCCAGACCTGCGTCGGCAACAGCCTGTTCCATGGACAGGTAAGCATAGATGGAGGCGTCGCTCATAAAGCGCACTACTTTGCGGTCAATGAGGCCAGTGGTATCCAGTTTGACGTTGCCCCATACGTGGCTGCGCATCCCTGAATCTTTAAGCTCCTGAGAGAAAGTGATCCCTGAACGTCCTTCACGCAGAGATGCCAGGACTTCCTGCTGGTTATTACCGATGCTGGAAACGATGCCCAAGCCAGTAATCACTGCACGTTTCATTAAATACCTCTGTAAGTCGCACTATTTTAAGTTTCGTGTCGCACAATAGCGTACACTTGTACGCCGAACAAGTCCGATCAGACATTTTGTGTATAAATTTGCGCCCTCAGGCACACATCGTTAAGATCGTGCTACGCCTTGTGATTCGAGTAACTTACGTGAAACAAAACGCCATACAACCCGCCAACCTGGAATTCAACGCTGAGGGTACACCTGTTTCCCGAGATTTCGACGATGTTTACTTTTCCAATGACAACGGTCTGGAAGAGACTCGCTACGTTTTTCTCGGCGGAAATCGCCTGCCGGAGCGCTTCCCCAGCCACCCTCGCCCGCTGATGATCGTCGCGGAGAGCGGCTTCGGCACCGGGCTCAATTTCCTCACCCTCTGGCAGGCGTTTGACGTTTTTGTTCGTGATAACCCGGACGTTACCTTGCAAAGGTTACATTTCATCAGTTTTGAAAAATATCCGCTGAAGGCTGAGGATCTCCGCCTGGCGCACCAGCGCTGGCCAGAGCTGACTCCGTGGGCGCAGCAGCTGCAGGCGCAATGGCCGTCGGCCTTCGGCGGGTGCCATCGTCTGCTGCTCGACGGCGGGCGGGTGACGCTCGATCTGTGGTTTGGCGATATCAATGAGCTGACCAGGGAGCTGGATGATTCGCTGAACCAGCAGGTGGACGCCTGGTTTCTTGACGGCTTTGCCCCGGCGAAAAATCCCGACATGTGGACTCAGGATCTGTTCAGCGCCATGGCGCGCCTGGCGCGACCCGGCGGGACGCTGGCCACCTTTACCTCCGCCGGTTTTGTCCGCCGTGGCCTGCAGGAGGCCGGCTTTACCATGCGTAAAAGCAAAGGCTTCGGCCGCAAGCGGGAGATGCTGACCGGCGAGATGGCGCAAACGCTGATCTTTCCTGCGCGCGCCCCCTGGTTCGCTCGCAGTAGCAGCGATGCCCGCGAGGCGGCCATCATCGGCGGCGGGATCGCCAGCGCCCTGCTCTCCCTGGCGCTGCTGCGCCGCGGCTGGCAGGTGACCCTTTACTGCGCCGATGAGGCTCCAGCGCAGGGCGCCTCCGGCAATCGCCAGGGCGCGCTGTATCCGCTGTTAAGTCAGCACGATCCGGCGCTGGCGCGCTTTTTTCCGGCCGCCTTTACCTTCGCCCGCCGAATGTATGACGCGCTGCCGGTGATATTCGATCACCAATGGTGCGGTGTTACCCAGCTCGGCTGGGATGAGAAAAGCGCGCATAAAATCGCCCAGATGCTGGCGCTGAATTTACCCCCGGACATCGCCTGCGCGGTGACGGCGGAACAGGTTGCCGGGCTGACCGGTGTCGATACCGGCTGCGGCGGCATCACCTATCCGGCCGGCGGCTGGCTGTGCCCGCAGCAGCTCACCGCCGAGCTGCTGGCGCTGGCGGCCACGCGCGGACTGCACGTGCACTATGGTTATCCCGTCGAAACGCTCAGCGCGGAGGGCGATGGCTGGCTGCTCAATCAGCAGCGCTATCATCAGGCGGTGGTTCTGGCGAACGGCCACCGCATCACTGGTTTTGCGCAAACAGCCCAACTGCCGGTCTACCCGGTTGGCGGCCAGGTCAGCCATATTCCCACCACCCCGCGGCTTGCCGCCCTGCGCCAGGTGCTGTGCTACGACGGCTACCTGACGCCACAGAATCCGCAAAATCAGCAGCACTGCATTGGCGCCAGCTACCACCGCGGGAAAACCGACACCACCTTCAGCGAAGAAGATCAGCAGCACAACCGGCAACGGCTGATCGACTGCTTCCCGGGCGCGGAGTGGCCGCAGGACGTGGATATCAGCGCCAACGACGCTCGCTGCGGCGTGCGCTGCGCCACCCGCGATCATCTACCGATGGTCGGCAACGTGCCGGACTACGCGGCAACATTGACGCAATACGCCAGCCTCCACGAACAACCGGATATCGCCGATAGCGCGCCGGTCTGTCGTAACCTGTTTATGCTTGGCGCGCTCGGGTCGCGCGGACTTTGCACCGCGCCGTTAAGCGCTGAGCTGCTGGCGGCGCAAATGAGCGCGGAACCGCTGCCGCTGGATAGCGACACCCTGGCGGCGCTGAATCCGAATCGGCTGTGGGTGAGAAAACTGCTGAAGGGAAAAGCGGTGAAATAAAACCATGAGGGCAGGCAATTTCCCGGGTACGGCTGACGCCTGACCCGGGCTACAACATGGCTCAGGCCTGATTTTTCGCCTGTTGATACAGGTTATGCCACATCCCCTGCACCAGAATTTGGTCCGGCGGCGACAGTTCGCCAGCGCTGATGGCTTTCTCCAGGCTCTGGCTAACTCTGCTGTGTACCGCGTCAGCAGAATGCTCGCCCTCACCTTCCAGCTCAGCCACCGCCAGCGTCAGGTGGCCGCGCAGATAACCGCCGGCAAACAGTTCATCATCACTGGCGTGGTCTACCATGTTGTCAATCAGCGCCAGAATGCGTGATTCAAACTCCGCGATCATCATCTTACCTCTTGTCATGTAATGTGCGGCCTTAGTGCAGGTCTTCCGGCCACGGAAAGTGTTTCGCCGTCAATGGCGGCGTTTGATAATAGTGTTGTAACGCGCGAATAAAGCGCGCCGGACGTTCGGGGATCCCTTGTTCAAGTAAAGTCATCACCCGAGCATGCACCCGGCGCTGGAAGGCGATGCGATCGGGCTCAACGTCCCCTTCCAGATTGTCACAGCTGACGTTAAACGGAAATCCCGCCGCCACGCAGAACAGCCACTCAAAGGCCTGCGGTTTCACCTCGACATCCTCAAACTGGCTTTGGGTCATCGCATCGCGGCCGTCCGGGCAGTACCAGTAGCCAAAATCTACTTGTTCGCGACGCGCCTTGCCGGCGACACACCAGTGAGAGATCTCGTGCAGGGCGCTGGCAAAAAATCCGTGCGCAAACACGATACGGTGATAGGGCGTTTCATCGTCAGCCGGAAGGTAGATCGGCTCATCGTCGCCTTTAATCAGGCGGGTATTAAATTCTTCGGCAAAGCAGCTGTCGAAAAGGTCTATCAGCTGCTGATAATGGTGTTGCTGTTGCATTAATGAATTCCCAACCACTGCAAAATCTCAGCCCCGTGGCTGTCATAAAGAAGTTTCGCGCTCATCACCGCCGAGACGATAACGATCATCGGCCGGATCAGCGACTGCCCTTTACTCAGCACCAGCCGGGACCCGGCGCGGGCGCCAATAAACTGGCCGGCCATCATCACAAAGCCGGTGGCCCAGATAACCTTTCCACCGATGATAAACAGCAGCAGGCCGCCGACGTTTGAGGTGGCGTTCAGCAGCTTGGCATGGGCCGTCGACTTGGCAAGGTTAAACCCGGCCAGAGTGACAAAAGCCAGGGCGTAAAACGAACCGGCGCCGGGGCCGAAAAAGCCATCGTAAAACCCTACGCTACCGCCGGCGACCAGCGCAAACGGCAGACCGTAAAGCCGACGCTGCCGGTCGGCTTCGCCCAGTTTCGGCATCAGCAGGAAATAAAGACCGATGCCAATCACCAGCAACGGCAGGATCTGCTTCAGAATATCGGATTGCACGTGCTGCACCAGCAGCGCTCCGGCGGTTGAGCCGATAAAGGTCATCAGAATATTCAGCTTCTGATCGGCCAGATTAACCACCTTGCGGCGGACAAAATAGAGGGTCGCCGATAGCGACCCGCCGCAGGCCTGCAGCTTATTGGTCGCCAGCGCCTGGGCTGGCGGCATGCCGGCCGCCATCAGCGCAGGGACAGTCAATAAGCCCCCGCCTCCCGCCAGTGAGTCAATAAAACCGGCCAGGATGGCGACAAAGAAGAGTACCACCAGCACCAGCGGCGATACGGCAAACAACTCGATAAAACTATCCATTACAGCACATGCTCATCCAGTAGCGCCTGGCAGGAAGGCGGCAGCGGCGGCGGCGTCTTCTTCACAGGGGGGGTAGACCCGGGTTTAGGTGGTTCGAACCAGCTCTGCAGCTCCGCTCCGCAGCCATCGCCGGGCGGCGGCGGCGCCTGATCCTCGCACTCCAGACTTCCCGCCGGGCAACGCAGTCGGACGTGCATATGAGCGCGATGCTGGAACCAGGGACGGACTTTACGCAGCCACTGGCGGTCGCTGCCCGCGTCCAGGCACAGCTGCTGTTTAATCGCCGGGTTGACGAAGATGCGGGTAACTTCGCTATCTTCCGCCGCCAGCTTGATAAGCTGGCTGATTTGCGGGCTCCATAGCGACGGCACCACATGCTTGCCATCGCTGGCGACCAGGTCCAGCGCCTGCGGCTTCAACAGCTGGGACGATGTCCAGCGCGTTTGCGGCAGCTGAAGGAAGATATCGACATCGAGGCCCGTCTGGTGGCTGGCGTGCCCGCCGTTAAAGCGCCCGCCCGCCGGCATCCCCATGTCGCCAATCAGCACGGTTCCCATACCTTTATTGTGCACCTGATTACTCAGGCGCTGAATAAACTGAACCAGATCCGGATGACCGAAGTAGCGACGCTGATCGGTACGCATCACCTGATAGCCGGGGGCACTCAGGGGGAGCGCCTCGGCGCCAACGATACAGCCATTGGAAAACGCGCCGATTGACTGGGCGCTGCCGCCGATCGGTTGGGTTATTTTCTGCCATGGCGTGGCGGCCAGGCTACCGGCGCTAGCCAACAGCGCAAGCAGTGCGATAACGGTGTTTTTCATGGTTACCAGCGTGGAATTGTCGTCGTCACGTCGCCATTCTGCGCGCGCTGACGCATAAAGTGATCCATCAGAACGATCGCCAGCATCGCCTCAGCGATCGGTACGGCGCGGATGCCGACGCACGGATCGTGACGCCCTTTGGTGATCATCTCCACTTCTTCGCCAAAGCGGTTAATCGTATGACCGGGAACGGTAATACTGGAGGTAGGCTTCAGCGCGATGTTGGCAACGATCTGCTGGCCGCTGCTGATGCCGCCAAGAATGCCGCCGGCGTGGTTGCTCTGGAACCCGGCTTTGGTGATCTCATCGCGGTTTTCGCTGCCGCGCAGCTTCACCACCTCGAAGCCGTCGCCAATTTCCACCCCTTTCACGGCGTTGATGCTCATCAGCGCGTGGGCGATATCGGCATCCAGGCGGTCGAAGACCGGCTCACCGAGGCCTGGCGGTACGCCGTCAGCCACTACCGTCACTTTCGCGCCAATGGAGTCGCCCTCTTTTTTCAGGCCGCGCATCAGTTCATCCAGGGCGTCGATTTTATCCGGGTCCGGACAGAAGAAGGGGTTCTGCTCAACCTGATCCCAGTCTTTGATGGCCAGCGGAATATTGCCCATCTGCGTCAGGCAGCCGCGAATGACGATGCCAAACTTCGCGGCAAGGTATTTTTTGGCAATCGCCCCGGCCGCTACGCGCATCGCGGTTTCGCGCGCAGAAGAACGACCGCCGCCACGATAGTCGCGCAGACCATACTTTTGCTCGTAGGTGTAATCGGCGTGGCCCGGACGGAACAGATCTTTGATCGCGCCGTAATCCTGCGAACGCTGATCGGTGTTCTCAATCAGCAGACCGATACTGGTCCCGGTGGTAACGCCTTCGAAGACGCCGGAGAGGATTTTGACCTGATCCGGCTCGCGACGCTGCGTGGTGTAACGCGAGGTACCCGGGCGACGACGATCGAGGTCGTGCTGCAGGTCGGCTTCGGTCAGCGGGATGCCCGGCGGCACGCCGTCAACGATGCAGCCCAGCGCCAGACCGTGCGATTCGCCGAAGGTAGTGACGCGAAAGAGTTGTCCAATTGTATTTCCTGCCATCACGGCTCCAATCTTTTTCGTTATGTTGGCGTGTTGTTTTTTTAGTCTTTATAAATACCGAAGTGCGCACGGGCGTCAATCAGCTGCTGTTTGGTCAGCATAAAGACCCCGTCGCCGCCGTTATCAAACTCAAGCCAGGTAAACGGCACGTCCGGATACTGCTCCATCAGATGTACCATGCTGTTACCGACTTCACAAATCAGAATCCCGTCGTCGCTGAGATAATCCGGCGCGTTGCCGAGGATACGGCGCGTTAGCTTCAGGCCGTCGCTTCCGGAGGCCAGCCCCAGCACCGGCTCATGCTCATACTCTTCCGGCAGATCGGCCATGTCCTCTTCATCGACATACGGCGGATTGGTGACGATCAGATCGTACTGCAGCTTCGGCAGATCGCGGAACAGGTCGGAACGGATCGGCGTAACGTGATGGATCAGGCCGTGGGACTCAACGTTGTGCTCGGCGACGGCCAGCGCGTCCGGGGAGATATCTACCGCATCGACTTCCGCTTCCGGGAAGGCATAGGCGCAGGCGATGGCGATGCAGCCGCTACCGGTGCACATATCAAGGATGTGCTGCGGCTTATGGTTAATCAGTCCGGCAAACTGGTTATTGATCAGTTCGCCAATCGGGGAGCGCGGCACCAGCACCCGCTCATCAACGTAAAACTCATGCCCGCAGAACCATGCTTTGTTGGTCAGATAGGCGACGGGAATACGCTCGTTCACGCGGCGAATCACCCGCTCTACAATGCGGTGTTTCTCGCTGGAGGTCAGGCGCGCAGTGCGCATGTCTTCCGGGATATCCAGCGGCAGATACAGTGAAGGCAGCACCAGCTGTACCGCCTCGTCCCACGGGTTATCAGTCCCGTGACCGTACCAGATATTAGCAGCGCTGAAACGGCTTACCGCCCAGCGCAGCATGTCCTGAATGGTATGCAGCTCATTGACTGCCTCATCAACAAAAATTTTATCCACGACATCCTCCAGGGCACACTCTGCTATAAATTCGGCGGCTAGTGTGCCATGAAGACGGCGATAAATCAGCATTCTTGCGATAAGGGGCGGGGGAAAAAACAGGTTTTCCTTGCCCGAAGGGATATTGAGTCGGGTAAACTAGCGCAAAGTATGAATGAGAGCGGACAATGAAAAAGAAGACATCGCTTAGCGAGGAGGATCAGGCGCTGTTCCGTCAGCTGATGACCGGCACGCGGAAGATCAAACAGGACACTATTGTTCACCGCCCGCAGCGCAAGAAAATTACCGAGGTTGCTCCTAAGCGTTTGCTGCAGGAACAGGTCGATAACAGCCACTATTTTTCCGATGAGTTTCAACCGCTACTGAATACCGAAGGCTCGACGAAATATGTCCGCCCCGACGTCAGCCATTTCGAGCTGAAAAAGCTGCGCCGTGGAGATTATTCGCCGGAGCTGTTCCTCGATCTGCATGGGCTTACCCAGCAGCAGGCCAAACAGGAGCTGGGCGCGCTAATTGCCGCCTGCCGCCGCGAGCATGTGTTTTGCGCCTGCGTGATGCACGGGCACGGGAAACACATCCTCAAACAGCAAACCCCGCTGTGGCTGGCGCAACATCCGCATATTATGGCGTTTCACCAGGCACCAAAAGAGTACGGCGGTGACGCCGCACTGCTGATATTGATTGAGGTCGAGGAGTGGCAACCGCCGGAGCTGCCGTAACGGCGGGCTCCGGGGGGGCCGTCAGATGGCGTTGGCCATCTTGAGGTTGCAGGGGCTTTTCTGCCAGAGGAACTCACCTTTGCCGTCGGCATCCAGCGTCACGCAGGCGATAGCCGAGGTGGTGAACATCGGGGGTGTTTCCCCCGGACACAGCTCTGAGACCAGATACCCCACCAGCGGCAGGTGGGAGACAACCAGCGCCGTCGCCACGCCTTCATTCGCCAGCGCCTGCAGATAGGCGCTCACCATTCCCACATCACCGCACGGCGTGAGCTCCGGCATCACGTCGACATGTTTCGGCAGGTTCATGCACTCCCCAACAATATCCAGCGTCTGTTCCGCACGCAGATAGGGACTGACAAGAACGCGCTCAATATCCACTTTTTGACCTTTCAGCCAGGTTGCCATCTGACGAGACTCATCACAACCGCATACGGTTAATGGACGAACCGAGTCACTGGCTGCATCGAGGGCAGCGTCGCCGTGACGCATAATAAAAACTTGCATATTGCACCGCTTTTGTTAACCAGAAGCACCGTAGTTTGGCCTGCGAAGACAATACGCAGGTGACCCGGTGGCCGGGCATTGTGCCTGATCCATTCCACGAATGAAACGCTGTTTTTTACCTCAATGGCGTAAGTATAGTCAATCATTGTTTACAAAACAGCCAATCAACAGCGTCGTCCGCAGCCGGATTTACCTTCTTTGACCACAACTTAGGTCAGCCGTTCATCCGCTGGCCAAAAGGTGGTCCCCTGTTCGGCCATGCGTAATAAAGTGTCACAGGGTGTAAAACGTGGGCCGAACTGGGCGGCCAGGCGCTGCAGGATCGCGGCAACTTCACCCGCGCCGATAGTATCCATATACCGGAACGGGCCGCCAAGAAATGGCGGAAACCCTATACCAAAGACGGCGCCGATATCGCCATCGCGCGCGCTCCGGATAATCTGCTCATCAAAGCAGCGCGCCGCTTCGTTAAGCATCATCATCACACAGCGCTCCGCCACCTGCTGCGCGGAAAGCCGCGACTGCGGGCGGCCGATGCCGAGCAGCGGATAGACTGCCGGGTCGGGCCGTTTTTTGCTTTTACGCCCTTTTGTCTCATAAAGATAGAAACCACGATTATTTTTTCTGCCTTTGCGATCGTCCTTCAAAATCGCGTCAATGATGTTTGCAGGCGGGCTAAAACGTTCTCCAAACGCGCCCTCCAGCACGGGGATAATTTTGGTGCCGGTATCGATACCCACCTCATCCAGCAGTTGAATTGGCCCCACCGGGAAACCGAATTTAACCAACGCGTTATCAATGACTTCAATCGGTTCGCCTTCCACCAGCAGGCGCATCGCTTCATTGATATACGGCGCGAGGATACGGTTCACATAGAACCCCGCTTTATCTGCGACAACAATCGGCGTTTTCCCCTGCCGTTTAGCCAGCTGCACCACGGTGGCGATAGTCTGCGGGTCGGTTCCCTTGTGCGGGATCACCTCAACCAGCGGCATTTTTTCCACCGGACTGAAAAAATGCAGGCCGATTACCTGCCCCGGGCGGCTGGCGTGAGCGGCAATATCGCCGATTGGCAACGATGAGGTATTCGACGCAAAGATGGTCTGCGGCCCGCCGTATTGTTCCACTTCGCTGACCATCCGCTGTTTGAGAGCCAGGTCTTCAAATACCGCCTCGATCACCACATCGCGATGAGCAAAGCCCTGATAGTCGGTAGTGCCGGAGATCAGCGCCATCTGACGATCGCGCTCCACTGGGCGCAGTCGACGCTGACGAACCTGTTTATTCAGCAGATCCCAGCTGTACTTTAAGGCGTGGTTGATGCCACGCGGCTGGATATCTTTAATCCGCAGCGGCAGCCCACCCTTACAGGCGGTCACATAGGCGATCCCCCCGCCCATCAAGCCACCGCCCAGTACTGCAACGCTTCTCAGCGGGCCGGGGCCCGCCTCGGCGCCAGGGTCTTTTTTCAGATCGGTACTGGCAAAGAAGATCGATCGCAGCGCCTGCGACTGCGGGCTCATCGCCAGTTCGCCAAATGCGCGCGCCTCTTCAGCGTATCCGCTGCTGCAGCCATGGGCCAGACCATTCTCGACGACCTGCAAGATTCGCTTCACCGCCGGGTAATTTCCCTGCGTTTTGCGCTGCGTTTGTTTACCGACAAACTGGAATAACAGATGGCGCCCCAGGGGCCCTGCCAGTACGCGTTCACGAACAGGCACCTCCCGGCTGGTCGGTCGTCCCTTCAGCGCCAACTCCACCGCTGCCTGCAGTAAAATCGCCTGTGGCACCACCTCGTCCACCAGACCGGCCTTCAGCGCCTGCCGCGGCCGCAGCTGCTTGCCGGTGAGCATCATATCCAGCGCGGTGCTTACCCCGATCAGCCGCGGTAAACGCTGCGTCCCGCCGGAACCCGGCAGCAGGCCAAGCTGTACCTCCGGCAAGCCGAGTCGGGTTTTTTCGTCATCGCTACAGATACGGCCATGACAGGCCAGCGCCAGCTCCAGACCGCCGCCAAGGCAGGCGCCGTGGATAGCGGCAATCACCGGGATCGACAGGCCATGGATCTCAGCCATAATCTGCTGTCCCTGGCGCGCCAGCGCTTCCGCCTCCTGCGCGCTGCGGCAGCGGGCAATCATGTTGATATCAGCGCCGGCGATAAAGTTATCCGCTTTGGCGGAGATAAATACTACGCCGCGCACTGACTTATCGTCACGTAACTGGCGTATCAATCCCCGTACCTGACTGCCAAATTCGGCTTTCAGGGTATTCATTTTTTCACCCGGGGCATCAATGGTGATCACCGCGATTTTGTCCGCACGGACCTCAAGCTTAAAAGCGGAAACAGTATCCATTATTCAGCCTCCACGATCATCGCCGCACCCAGACCACCAGCCGCGCAGGCCGTCACCAAACCAAATCCCCCGCCCCGTCGCCGCAGCTCATGCAGCGTCTGGGTGATCATCCGCGCGCCGGTGGCGGCGAAGGGGTGACCGTAGGCGATAGAGCCGCCGAGGACGTTAAACTTGCTTTCATCTACCTCACCGGTGGCCTGCGAGCGGCCCAGCACCTCGCGGGCAAAGCGGTCGCTTGCCAGACACTGGAGATTGGCCAGCGTCTGCGCGGCGAAAGCTTCGTGCATATCGATAAGCGTGAGATCCGCCAGCGTCAGGCCAGCGCGCTCCAGCGCCAGCGGCGTGGACCACGCGGGCCCCAGCAGCATATCCTGCCAGACGTCGATGGCGGTAAAGGCGTAGCTGCGCAGATAGCCCAGCGGCCTCAGCCCCAGCTCTTTAGCCCGCGACTCGGTCATCAGGATCACCGCTGCCGCGCCGTCCGTCAGCGGCGTACTGTTGGCGGCGGTGACGGTGCCATGTTTGCGGTCAAAGGCCGGGCGTAACTTCTGATAATCTGCGAGCGTTGAATTTTTACGAATATTGTTGTCCTGCTCGAGCGGTTCGCGGAAAGGGGGAGCATAGGCGGTCATCACCTCTGCGGACAGTTTACCCTCTTCCCAGGCTTTCGCTGCCAGCTGGTGCGAACGATGCGCCAGGGCATCCTGTTGCTCGCGGGAGATCCCCCAGCTTTTCGCCATCTGCTCGGCGGTATCGCCCATCCGCAATCCGGTTGAATATTCAGCCACCGCCGGGGGGACCGGCAACAGGTCGCGTGGCCGCAGACGGGAAAACAGCTTCAGCTTTTGGCTCAGCGTGCGTGCCTTATTGGCATCCACTAGCGTGCGGGCCAGCGTTTTACTGACCCCAATGGGCAGGACAGAGGAGGAGTCGGCGCCGCCGGCAATACCGGCGCGGATGGTGCCGGCCATCAGGCTTTCAGCGACGTTCGCCACGGCCTGGAAACTGGTGGCGCAGGCGCGGCTGACGCTATAGGCGTCGGTATGTACGCTCATGCCGGTACCCAGCACAATTTCCCGGGCGATGTTCGGCGCTTCCGGCATCTGCACCACCTGGCCAAAGACCAGTTGCTCGATGACTTCGGCAGGAATGTCGCTGCGCGCCAGCATCTCGCCAACCACCATTTTTCCTAAATCAATGGCCGGAACGCCATGAAAAGCCGTAGCCTGACGAGCAAATGGCGTGCGTAGCCCCGTGACAATGGCAATGCGATCGCCCTGACGGGTGATAAGCGGTAATGCCTGACTCATAACACTCCCCTGTTAACCAAGACAACCAAGTGGTCTGACCTGATAACATTCTTAACTAATTTTTTACATTAAGCCAATCGGAGAAGCGCAAAATTGCGAGCCAAAACACAGTGAAAAGAAAAGGAAACGCCCCTTATCAGGGGCGTCGAGGGGGAAGGATTAACGTAAGCCCAGCTGGAAGATCAGGGATTCTGCTTCGCAGCTGAAAACAAAATCGATATCCAGCTGCACACCGCCGTCAACGTCAGTGAAGGTTGGGTTAATTTGGCACGGCTCAGATTCGACATTGCGGGCTTTTTCGCTTAACGCGGCGAGCGTTTGCTCGGCTTCAGCGCGGTTGGCGAATACGCGGCTGTAGGAGGCGGTGCAGTCGGTGTTGTCAACAATCGTGCCAACATCCATACAGCAGCAAACCGGGGTTTCATCAGCGCTACATTTACTCATCGTAGATTTCCTCTGGAGATGCACCTTCGGTGCCAGAAAAATGATGTGCCTATTTTACGCCCTGTCCCCGGAGAGCCTCCAGCCGAGAATCGCTCTGCCGGCGTTAAGTGACAGAAATCACACTTAAAAATGATCTAAAACAAAAATCCCCTTCTGTCCCCCTTGCTCTCTCCGAGATTTTTGCCAGCTGGATCGCGTTTCTGTTATCACAATTGAAAAACTTCATAAACATACTTGCAACAAATCATCTGGTCAGACCTATACTCAGCGCACTGGTCTGATTTCTTGGTTGTACCGCAGACCCTACACTCCCGCGCTTCTGTTACGGCATGTAACATAGTTTAAAAAAAAATAACTCAATGAGGTTATGGGCATGAGCCAGAAAACCCGCTTTACCCAATCTGCCCTTGCAGTGGCTGTCGCACTTGTTTCCACCCAGGCCTGGTCAGCAGGCTTCCAGCTCAACGAATTCTCTGCATCGGGGCTGGGTCGTGCCTATTCCGGTGAAGGGGCGATCGCTGACGATGCTGGTAATGCCAGTCGTAACCCGGCATTAATTATGATGTTCGACCGCCCGACCATGTCGGCGGGCGCCGTGTTTGTCGACCCGGGCGTTAATGTTTCGGGCACCTCTCCCACCGGCAAGAGCCTGAAAGCAGACAATATCGCCCCGACGGCGTGGGTGCCCAACTTCCACTTTGTCGCGCCGATTAACGACCAATTTGGTTGGGGGGCGTCTATCACCTCTAACTATGGTCTGGCAACAGAGTATAACGATGATTATGCGGCCGGCAGCATGGGCGGTAAAACCGACCTGACCACCGCGAACTTCAACCTGAGCGGCGCCTACCGCCTCGACAGCAACTGGAGCTTCGGCTTAGGCTTTGACGCGGTCTACGCCAAGGCGAAGATCGAGCGCTATGCAGGCGATCTGGGGCAGATTGTCGCAGGCTCTGGCGCGCTGCCGCCGGCGCTGGCGGGCCAGGTAGCGAAGATCCCGGCCGACACGCAGATCGCCCATCTTAACGGCAACGCGTGGGGCTTCGGCTGGAACGCCGGGATCCTCTATGAGCTGGATAAGAATAACCGCTACGGTTTAACCTACCGTTCTGAGGTCAAGATCGACTTCGACGGTAACTACCGCAGCAGCCTGCCGGCGGCCTATAACCAGATCCTCGGCAACTTCGGCCTGCCGGCGGGCACCAGCGGCCAGACGACAAATGGTTCGCTAACCCTTAACCTGCCGGAAATGTGGGAGCTGTCCGGCTATAACCGCGTGGCGCCGCAGTGGGCGGTCCACTATAGCCTGACCTACACCAGCTGGAGTCAGTTCCAGGAGCTGAAAGCCACCGGCAGCAACGGCCAGACGCTGTTCTATAAAGAGGAAGGCTTCAAGGACGCCTATCGTCTTGCGCTGGGGACCACCTATTATTATGACGATAACTGGACCTTCCGTACCGGTATCGCCTTCGATGACAGCCCGGTGCCGGCTAATAACCGCTCTATCTCTATTCCGGACCAGGATCGCCTGTGGCTGAGCGCGGGTACCACCTACGCGTTCAATAAAGATGCCTCGGTTGACGTCGGCGTTTCATACATGCACGGGCAGCATGTTGAAATTAAGGAAGGCCCGTATACCTTCCGTTCCGAAGGAACCGCCTGGCTGTACGGCGCTAACTTCAACTACCGCTTCTGATAAGCAGCGCGCCACAAAAAAGGGTGAACATTATGTTCACCCTTTTTTTATCATTCGCCGATCACTGTGAATCGATATCCTTCAGCTCATCCTGAATAGCCTGAGCATTCGGGTTGTCCGCCGGGGTCAGCTTACCGCCGTTGGCGATAAAGTCATGACGCTGGAAGTAGGCTTCACGCATCAGAATGTAAGGGTCGGAAGACTGGCGCAGCAGGCCGTCGGAATCCAGCAGCTGAGCACGTGTCTCAATCCCTTCCACCGCCCATTTACCGATCGACATCGGCCAGGTCAGCCAGGAGAGCACCGGATACAAGCCATCGGCCATATCGCCGCCTTCGTCGCGCAGGGTAAAGCTTCCATAGAACGGCAACTGAACATACGGGCCATAGCCAACGCCATAATGCCCAAGCGTACTGCCGAAACGATGTGGCTCAACCCGCTGTAGCTGCGGATTCGCCATCCCGGCCACATCGATAAGCCCACCCATACCGAGAATGGTGTTCAGGAAGAAGCGGGTAAAATGCACCATACCTTTATAGGGGTCGCCCTGCAGGAAGTAGTTCACCATCACTGCCGGCTCTTCCAGGTTACTGGTAAAATTGCTTAACCCGTTGCGCGCCGGCTGTGGGACGTAGTCGCGCCATGCCACCGCGACGGGGCGAAGTACGTAAGGATCAACCACATTAAAGTTGAAGTTAAACATCGTGCGGTTAAACCCTTCTAACGGGTCTGAGCGCCCCTGCGGCCGATCGCCAGAGCTGGAACTGGCACATCCCACCAGCAATGTGGCGCCAAGCGCAAGCGCCGACAGGCGATAATTCATAGATGTCTCCCTGGTTTTTATGGCTATCGCGAGTTGCCATCCATGACGGAAAGACAACGCTTCCGCCCGTAAAGATGTGAGCGATTGTAACAGCACGTTGAACGATGTCTATATCACCCAAGTTGTTGATTTGATCTTAGCCTGGGAATAACGAAATCGCGGGGCTCCTATTCTACCGGAGCGACAAAAATCTGACGTTACCATTTTTGCGATTTCAGAGTATGCCCAGCCAGACGGCAGGGAAAGCCGCTACGCTATAACTATACAGATTGATAGCGAGGGCCACGAAATGGATGAACTAGACAATAACAAATTAAAGGCAGAGGATGACGAAAGAGAAGTGGAAAGTGAGGAAAATCAGCGTGGTGAAGAGATCGAAGTAAATGAAGATCGCCTTCCCTCGCGGGCGATGGCGATCCATGAACATATTCGCCAGGAAGGGGAAAAAGAGATGGAGCGCGATGCGCTGGCCCTGCTATGGTCAGCGATTGCGGCCGGCCTGTCGATGGGGGCCTCCCTGCTGGCGAAGGGAATTTTTCACGTCAAACTGGAGGGGATCCCGGGCGGTTTTTTGCTGGAAAACCTCGGCTACACCTTCGGCTTTATTATCGTAATTATGGCCCGCCAGCAGCTGTTCACTGAAAATACGGTCACCGCCGTTCTGCCAGTGATGCATAATCCCACCCTCGGTAACGTCGGTTTGCTGATGCGGCTATGGTCGGTGGTGCTGGCGGGCAATCTCATCGGTACCGCGGTGGCCGCATGGGCCTTCAATTATATGCCTATTTTTGATGAGCCAACCCGTCAGGCCTTTGTCAGCATCGCCGAAGACGTAATGAAAAACAGTCCGACAGAGATGTTCGCCAATGCGATTATTTCCGGCTGGCTGGTCGCCACCATGGTCTGGATGTTTCCTGTCGCCGGCGCCGCCAAAATCGTGGTGATTATTCTCATGACCTGGCTTATCGCCCTGGCGGATACCACCCATATTGTAGTGGGCTCGGTCGAGATCCTTTATCTGGTGTTTAATGGAAATCTGCCCTGGAGCGACTTTATCTGGCCGTTCGCCCTGCCGACCCTGGCGGGAAATATCTGTGGCGGGACCTTCATCTTCGCACTGCTGAGCCATGCGCAGATCCGTAACGATATGAGCAGCAAGCGAAAAGCGGAAGCCCGCGCCCAGGCGGCGGAGAAAGGGAAAAAGGCCGACCGGGCATAAAAAAAGCGCCCTGAGTGGCGAGGGTTTAAGCAGTCAGACGGTATGGCTCTTACTCAGGCGGGCAAAAAACGCTATACTCGTGCCGCCTTGTCCCCTTAGTTAAATGGATATGGTTGATAAATAATATAAGTTAATGTATTTATTGGAAAATAAAGCAAATTAATACCTTTTTATGTACTCATATATGTACACATATTCTGAAGGCTTTATATAACCGGGCATTCGTCATCATTACGGCTAGTACGGTTGATGACGAATGTCACTATTCCTAACACTACCAAATCGTCCAGGGCCTCTCCTTCCAGCGCCTCACCATCCCGAGTAATAAACGCCCGCCCCATAACTTTCGCAAAATCTGTACCGCCTGAGTACTGGATCAATACCGTGTCCTGCTGCTTTGGTTTAACGGAGAAATCAACTACGGCATAGCCTGTTTCTATCTGTACGATCCGAGTATTAGGGCCGATGCTGCATAGCTTATCGACGGTTAGCCGTCCCTCTACATAGTCTGATGCTGGCGATGGAAAGCCCACGATTACAGCCCTCCATTCGGGTTGTAAAGCTGGAACGTGCGATCGTCACCTTCCTGCGTTGAGACATCGCGGAATGTTGTCACGTAGCCCTCTATCCACTGATTAGCCTGCCGTGGCGACCAGTGCCAGTTATATCTCTCCAGTTCCTGCAGAAATCGCCTGGTGGTGAGGATGCGCTTTCCGTTAGGCAGGATATCTATTGCGTTCCGGCATGCTGTCTCGATTTCGTATAAACGCGGCATACTTCCCCCTATCAAATGTACTGTATATAAATACAGTAAATGCATGTATGCAGCAGATCAATATTGGCAGTGGCTATCAATGATCTGCACAGACGTAACGCATTGATGCCTCAATTCGACTGGCTACATTGAGCAGGAAAATATTTATAAATCGTCTTCACTCCCACCCCTATCACATCGGCTACCTGTTGCCGGGTAGCGCCGTTCTCCAGCATCCTATGGCATCGCTCCACAACCTCAGTGGTCATTACCCGGCGGCGGCCGCCGACTCTCCCCTGCTCCCTCGCTGCGGCTAAACCGGCGCGGGTACGCTCGACGATCAGCTCGCGCTCCATTTCCGCCAGGGCGCTCATGACGTGGAAGAAGAATCGCCCTGCAGGCGTCGAAGTGTCGATCGAGTCGGTAAGGCTGCGAAAATTCACCCCGCGAGCCTGCAGCTCCGACACGAGCGTAATCAGATCACGCACGCTGCGGCCAAGCCGGTCCAGTTTCCAGACCACCAGCACGTCGCCGGGCTTAAGCCTGCGTAAGGCGCGCCTCAATCCCGGCCGTCTGGCATTTTTCCCGCTCGCGGTGTCTTCAAATATCTGTTCGCATTCTGCGCGAAACAGTGCTGTTTTCTGCAAATCGAGGTTTTGATCCCCTGTAGAGACCCGTGCATAGCCAATCAGCATGTTGTAACCCGTTGAAATAGCTGATTGTAAAAAGCTCCGCGCTTTCGCTCAAACCCTCGTTTGGGCGAAGCCTCTTTTTGGAGCAAAAAAACATGGCCTTTAACCCGGAGCTGGGGAGCACGTCTCCCGCTGTGCTGCTCGATAACGCTGAGCGCCTGGATAAGCTGGTCAATGGGCCCGCCGCAGATGTTCCCGACCGTGGTGGTGATCCTCTTTATTCATGGCGCCAGATGATGGCGAAAAACGATGAGGTCAGGCAGAACCTTATCCCGCTCAGCAAGCAATACCAGACACTGGCAGCGGCGCAGGCGGATATCGCGAATATCCCCGAGGGGAGCACCACGTATTACCGCAGCCCGGACGACAGCGCGCTCGCAATCGAGGTGATGAACGTTGGCGGGACGCTGCAGCCTACCGGCCGCCGTATGCCTTCATATGACCTGGTGGCGGCCATCAGCCAGGCAGTAACGGCGGAGGTCATGGCCCGAACAGGTCTGATATTCAGCAGTGATGACCAGACCATGCTCTCTTTGTGCGATGAATGGGGATATGAAGCCGGGCGGATCACTGAGAATAGTTTCGAAACGAGGAAACTCAGACTGATCCAGTCAGAGACAGGGCCGCTACTGACGCTGGTTGATGATTTCGGTTATGCGGTGAATCTGTTTTCCGAAAGAGGCGCGCTGGTTGCCGGAAATAATGAGTTGTCAGATTCAGAGTCGCTTATTTCCTTCCCTGATGAATTCGGGAACGAGCTGATTCTGGTTGATAAGCAGGGGCGGCTGTATGCCGGGGATAACATCATATTTGACGCGCCGGACTGGGCACGCTGTACCGTTGACCCCTTCGGGTATGTTATCGAAGGCGTGAAATTAAATGGTGATGTGGTCAGCAAGAATGGAGGCGGCGGTAGCGTCGAACCTGTGCCCTCTGTACTGGAGAGCAGCGCAGCAGCGCACTGGCTGTTTGGCTATGAGTCCACGTCGTATACAAGCCGTGTGGGGTATAAAACGCTGACACCGTAGGCCGCGCCGGAATTCAATAACAATTACATTTCGATCTCCGCCTGGGGCGGCGCGCTGATGACCGATATCCCCGATGCCGGGGAATACACTGTCTGCGCGGTGGTCAGGGTACCTGAACAGGCCCCGTTAACCGACTGCGTGGTGATTTACGGCACACAGAACGGGTATTCACTTCGGGATGACGACGACACCTACACCGGCAATCAGCTGTCGATGTTTTCCGACAGGGATGATCGGCGATGGCTGCGTGTGAAAAATTCCGGTTACCGGGGAACGTCCCGGCATTATCCGACACTACAGCCTCCTGTCGGCCAGTGGCTGTTCATTTCACATGTGGTGAAACTTGAGGGCAGCGGACTGCGTTACCAGGCAATCAGCGTAGGTGGCGAAGAATATCAGATGCTGCGCGAGGCCGATGCAGATCGCCTGATTCTTTCCGGCCGCAACATCGCCATTGGCAACGGGTGGTGTGATAACGCCATGTTCAAAACCAAAAATCTCGACATCGCTGAATTCATCTACTTCGACCATTCGCTTTCTGCGCAACAGGTCCAGGCCGTTTATCACAATTCCCGCCAGCGTATGGCTGAGCGCGCACTTAACTTACAGTAAAGGAGTATCCCTATGGGCACAGCAATTATGGCCGCTGGCACCGATGCATCAGCGTACGCAAATAATTATCTTCCGCCGGTCACTGGCCCGCTAGCCTGGGCCAATCTGGAAAGCGATCTGCTGCCGGCTGGTCGGCGCCTTAAAAACTTCGGTAGCCTCGGAGGTACCTTTGCGCTGTCCGGTATTGCTCAGCTGGTAGCAAAAGGTGTCGCAGCGGCAGCGGGTACGGAAAGCCGTCTGACTCTGGGTACCTTTACGCCGGATGCTTACACCTTCATCGTGCTGGTCGACGTGGGCCCGGATGCAGGGATACTGCGTCACCGCAATATTCGTATCAGCACGAATGCCAGCAAAAAGCTCCAGCGCGTCATGGATGCCGGTACCAGCGTTTCGGATATCACTGCGCCTGCAACGGGCGCGTTCGCCGTATTCCTGTGTGGTGACAGCACCGGGCATGCGTTTGGTATTGTGACGGCTTCAGGCATTCAGAAATCCACCTCCACGGCGGTGAACAGCGGGACGACTGCCACCTGGATGGGAGGGACCAATCAGGCAGGCCTGGCAGCAGCATGGGCAGGCTATGGTTCGGCTTTCTATGACCGCAAGCTCAGTGACAGTGAAATGGAGCGGGTGGCAGAACGCCTTATTAAACGGGCGCGTTATCTGGGAGTAACGGTGAATGGCTGATTTGTCGATTTCGGTTATTTCAGACCAGGCATCTGAGAGCAATCAGGCGGGGTGGTGGCACCCCCTTGACAGCTTTCAGGGAGTGGAATGTTACGGGCTGTGTAAAGAGTACGGTACCGCCGGTTATCATCAGGTCGAAATCGTTCGCCGTGATGCCGATGGTACTCTTACGCGGGGAATGTGTAAGAACGTCGACGGGACGGTCGCGGAATTTAACAATGACGTGGGCCATAATCAGCCATCTGTGGTTGTGGACGGTGCGGGATATATCCACGTGTTTACGTCGATGCACGTTAACCTGCTGCGGTACTTTCGCAGCGCGCGCCCTGGCGACGTGTCGCAAATGGTGGATGCGACCCTGGACTTTCCGGATGTGGACTGGGTCTGGACGTACCCGATCACCGGCAGAGGTCCCGATGGTGATGTATATTGCCTGATGCGGGTCGCCAGCCGGAGCACCACCGGGGAAAATAAACGCGGGGGTATCCTTTATCGCTTTGACGTCGGCACGCTGCGATGGACCCGTTATGCGCATGTGGCTGAAACAGCCAACCGCGCTATTTACCCGGATGATATAGCCATTAACGAGGATGGCGTCCATCTTCTGTTTCAGTGGTCGGCCTACCCGTCGTCTGCCGTCCGGCATGTCGGGGATTATGGCGTCATTGGTACTGATGGACTGATGAGAACAATAAATAACACGCCCCTGCCAATGCCGGTAACGCAGGGACAGCTGGCGTATAAGCCATTGCAGCCGGGTGAAAACCCGGCGATAAGTGACGGGCTGAAAATGGGGATTCAGTCTGCGAAATTTGCGTTTGATGGCGAGGGGTTGTCGCATATCACTTACCGTTTCAGAACCGTGGATGATCCTTCCGGGACCTGGTTCAGTAAGTTCGGGATCTACGTTGCGACATGGGCGGGGTCGGCATGGAGCGAACAGCAGATCGCGTATGTCCCGCCGGAGAGGGGGAACACTTCTGCAGCACTGGCGGCAACCGTTCAGGGGGGCAAGCGGAGGGTGTATTTTTCGGTGGAATACACGTCTTCCGGGAATACTGTCGCTGTCATTGTCCTGGCGGAAAATGCAGGTTCTGGATGGGTCTACTCGGTACTCGGCAACAGTGCTCCCACACTTCTGCGCCTGGGGTCTGCGCCGGGCAATGGCGGTGATGTGCTTTACGTCTCAGCACCATTTGAGGCTAAGGTATATCGCTATTTTGTGCCAGAAGATTATTCCCCGGCTCAGCAATTCACAAGTTTTGATGTGCTGCTGTCGACTCTGGTGTAATTAAAAAATCCCCCGGAGGCACGCCGGGGGGAAAGGTGATAAATGACATTATTGCTGTGTGCGTCTTTGCGCACTGCATATCTTGTAAGAAAATTCCTGGCATTTCCAGTTTTTTCTAATTTTTAAGAATAAGATCATGCAGTTATGCCACGCTTTGAGTAATAAGCCTTTAACGCAGCATATACCTGATTGATCTCAGTTGTTGAGAGCATACGGCTATAAATCGCGGCCGCGTACAAATTACCCTGTGAGCTCTCTGCGGCGTTGTAATGCGATCCCAGGAGGATGTTACCTGACTTTCCATAAACGCCATTTGCTGGCAGAGGTGCCTGGGCATTTTTATTATTCGTCAGATCATAAAGGCTGGACGTTTTTGCTGTCTGACTGAATGCCGATGCTATGGCGCGGAGCCTGATATTATCAACACCCGACGATACCCCATACGACAGGTTCTGTCGGGTGATGAAACCATCAGTGGAATAACTCAGCGACAGCGTTGAGTTTCGCGTGGTGGCGCTCTGACGCATAAAGGATTGTGACGTGAAGCTCCCTCCATTTGTAATCGGCGAACCTGTAGTGGACCAGGTCGGGAAATTACCATCCGCGCCGGTTGGTTCTGCCACCGTAATAATGGTCATTTCATCAGTCAGTTTTATCCCGGTATTGATGAAATTCAGCAGGTTGGTCAGCAGGAAGCTTTGCCCGTTGGTGTTAAAGAGCGGACTCCCGTTCTTTGCAGGAGTCGGCTTGTTGGGGATCAGGTTGCGTGTCAGCGAGTCTTCGCTGTTAAAAAAATTGAAGTACTCCACGCCTGCAGTTACCGGAGGTAAATATCCGGTCGCCACCGCAGAAAAATCGACATCTTTCTGAATTGCCAGGCTCATTTATTCATCCTTAGTGAAGGTCATGGAAAAGGCAATAGACCAGTTTTCCATCGGATAGGGTTTGCCGATCAGCTCCGGAATGTTCTCTTCCGGCCACTGGGTGAACTGCGGGTCATATTCGTACACTTCATCCGGTACGTATTTATCAGAATCGGTTACCATGCCCTGCCCATACTGGGGGCGTGTTGCATAGGCCACCCTGACTTTCCCCTGCGGCTCTGTATCGCATGTCAGGCGAATAACCGTGTCGGCTGCAACAGCAACGCTGGTGATATTCAGTTCTGTCCCTATGCCGGACGGATCGGCATCAATCATATGCCAGGCGCGAAATCCGCAGTTAGTGACGGGGGTTCTGGTTCCGTTCCTGAACGGGCTGGTAAATTTTAATGGTGGATGATCGACGTAGTAACTCAAAAGAAAATCTGAACCTGCACAGGTAATGCCCGTGGGAGCGAGTGGCTGGAATGGGCGCCGCTGATTCAGTACACGATCTTTTGCTTTGGCAAAATAACAACCCAGCCAGCGACTGCCGTTGGTCATCAGATGGCCACCTTTATCCGGCAACTGATAGTCCGGCCCAATGAGGAAACAGTTTGGTGTTTCCTGACAAAACTCCCATTGCGCCATTCCCACCCAAAGCTCGACAGCGTTCACCGGCTGCGTGGCCGGATTAGGACTGTAGGTGTATCCCGTCTGAGAAATAAACCAGGCCGGATTGTCTTTCTGGCCGGTGATCCCACGAATAGTATTATTGACTTTGTTGTAGAGTTGCCCCAGTTGCGATTTATATGTGGCTTTAGGCGTTCCGTCATCATAGTCGCGTTGCCCCTGAACGAAATCGACTCCGGTAACCGAATAGGTTTTCCCTTCGCTGTCAGCCAGGGCCTTTGCCTTCGTTACGCATTCAACGACACGATTAAAATATTTGGTATCGTCCATCAGGCTGGCAATTGACTGGCCGGACACGCCGACCGTGGAGGCGACAAACAGTCTGCCAGGGTCAGCACTCAGACAGTGCGCCTCAAGGAAATGTCGTCTGAATCCGTTCACCGCGCCAACGATCGGACTCTCCCCTTCATTAACCGCGCTTCGAGCCAGAGCGAGTTGCTCCGAATCGGACAGAATTGCGCTGCCAGAGACTGACTGTACAACTGCCCGCAGAGGTTGCCACGCATTTACGCCCAGGGGGACAAACGCATTGTTCGTCGTGCTCGCCGGACGAACAGACTGCCCCAGCATTAGCGAATCATATTTAGGCGTTTTGCTGACAACCGGCCAGCTCATATACCCCATACCAAGGCTCTGACACTCCATCAAAAAATGGTTATACGCCTCAGTCGGAAATTTCAGCCGTGTCAGTACGCGCCGGGAAACTTCCGCCGCGTAAGCTTTATTTTTCAAATCCAGAATGCTGACTTCGTCAACAGATGAAGAACCGCCGGAATCTCCCAACAGATAGCGTCCGAAATTATCCAGCACATCGATATAGAATCCCTCGGGGTCCTGAAACCGTAATCCAACATCATCGGTAAACAGGATTTTAATATTTCCCGCCAGAATGTTGTCTGTCCCAAGGTAAGCAGCCCTGGATCCAAATCCCCCCTGATCATCCACTCCCCATGAAATCCAGCCCGCAGAGTCTTTCAGTGCCAGCCAGAACCCTGGTACATCTCCGGTAGCAATCGAATCCAGCAACTGGCGCGAAAGTGCGTCCACGGCATCCTGAGAAGGCATTCGACGTCCGGTAGGCTGCAGCGTCCCGCCAACGTTCATCACCTCGATTGCGAGCGCGCTGTCGTCCGGGCTACGGTAGTACGTGGTCGACCCCACCGGAATATTCGCGATATCCGCCTGTGCAGCCTCCAGCGTCTGATACTGCTTACTGAGCGGGATGATGTTTTGCCGAACTTCGTCATTCTTAACCATCATCTGGCGCCAGGTATCGAGCGGTTCACCTGCGCGGTCGTTAACCGTTCCGGCCGGACCGTTAACCAGCTCGTCAGCGCGCTTAACGTTGTCCATGAATATTTCCGGCGTCGTCGTGCCCAATGGCGGGTTAAGTTCGGCCATGTTTTTTGCTCCAAAAAGAGGTTTCGTCCAAACGAGGGTTTGAGCGAAAAGAGTTAATTAGGGGGATTTTTGGTATTAAGCGACGTCGCCGGGGTATGTGGCGTCGTCGTAGTCATAAAATTCAGCACGGTATTGCCGGGCCGTTATCTCGCAGGTTCCATCGTCCTGCGGCACTATCTCGGACACAATGGCGTGATACAGGTCGCTCTCAGAACTACAGAAAATTAACCGGGGAGGCTCAATTATCGGATCATCCAGCAGGATATCGGCGAACTCAGATTGATACGGGACGGATACCTGATAGTTGTCGCCTGTGGGTGATGCTTCAAACAGCCGTGATGCTTTTCCATCCTGATAACGCAGATAGACGCGTGGATTTGCAAAAGTCCAGTCCAGCGGCTCCGACACATCGAATGTGGTCACCCCACCAGCAGTAGTCATCGACTCAATCAAACACGAAATGGTGTTGCTGCCAGGGATATCATCGGTCAACACAATACGATCCCCGACGTTGTAACAGAGCGCGTCCAGTTCCGTCGTCGTTTTATGCGTCATGCGCTGCAGCTGGTATTTTCTCAGTCGGCGCATACCAATCTGGTATGCGTGATCAGGATTGCCTACCCCATCAGCCCGGTATGCCTCTATTTTCAGCGGCGTTGGGTTGCCAGGCAGACGGCATTGCACCGTCTCTTCTGCCCAGGTCGATCCGTTGATATAGGTTACGTCAACACCATCGTAATCATCGTCAGTCACCGTAACGAAATCGGTCTGCATCTCGGATACCATCTCGTGAGGGGTGATAGCCCCGGTCCAGGGTTTAACACCTTCACGACCCACTGATGCAACAGACTGGGTATTTAGCAGAAAATAACTCTTTCCGGCTGCAGCGATTTTCTGAAGCATTTCCAGCGCAGAAATACTGTCACCCGTGGCAAAATCGAAATACTCGCCGTTCGGGGTCCAGTAAGTCTGCTCCAGGGCATCTATTGCCTCAGTATCCATTTCCATACCAAGAGAACGGCCGACGTGATAAAGCGCACCAGAGATACTACGGGCTACGCCAGAGTCATAAATGCGCGTGGCCACAACGTTTACGCGCCGGTCAGACTGAGCCGCCAATTTGCCCCCCGTCTCAACCGTAACCCCCATCAGGGTGACGCCAGCATAGGATGTTGGCCGAGCCAACAAGCGACCACGCAACGCTTGCCAGTACATCGAGTCACGCGCGTTATTGCTACCCTGCTCATTGCGGCGGCGGCAGCGCACCTCAACCAGCCCAGGAGAAGAGAGATCAAAACGCTCTGTAAAACCCAACCCGTTGATATTTTTAAGCGCGTAAACCCCCTGCCTGCTCGTCCAGCCAGAGCCAGATCCATAAACACGGTACTGTATTTCCCACTCACAATGCCTGATGCGTTTTTTGCCTTTGCTGTCGAATCCGCAAATGCCAGACGGAAAGGAGAAATTCACCTCGAAAGCGTCCACCACTTCAGATTCCGGGCAGGCAAGGAACGGCCCCATCCAGGTATTGTTGTCGCTGATCCCTGTAGCCTGATAGTCAATCATCGTGCGGGGTGAGAAGCCAGACCAGGAAGGATCAACCACTCCCTCAATCAGCCGCTGAACCGTTGCGGTCGTACCGTCCGCATCCGCAATGCGGTACTCGTTGCCACGGTGAGCCAGCGCCAGCCGTTGTGTTCCCTCCGGTATCCCGGAAAATGCCACTCCGGTTGCACTCCCATACGCCAGCGTAACGTTAGCAGTTATTGCCGGACTGCCTCCGCTGGACGCGGTGCCGGAGGTAAATACAGGACTGTCGCCAAAAACGGCTACCGGTAGCGATGATGAGGTAATGTTTCCTCCGAGCCAGGGGCTTGATACCTCAGCAATCAGCACAACACCGCCGCTATCCTGCGCCAGTAATCCTGACCCGGTCAGGCCATCGTTTATCACCGCCAGCAGGCCGGAAATATTCACATAGTCTGCAACGAGGGAAATAGTGTATTCATGTCCCTGCCAGGTGATCGTAAAAGTCTGGCCGGTACCGGAGTAATCATATGTTGACGGGGAGGCATTTGCTTTCAGGCTGGCCGCATTTCCACCCACCCCGGGTATCGCGTCCTGCTTTGCCGTATAAGTTGCAATCACCAGTTCGTATTCAGTGCCGTTAATTTCCAGGGTAACCGGCATACCCGGATAGGGATTAATTTCACCCAGAGAGTTACTGGCGAGAACGCTATATCCCGACGAGGTTGAAACCAGAAAATTCATCGGGGCGACGATCGTAACAATGGCCCCCTCAACCCACGACTCAGGCAACGCATTGCCTTCATCGTCATCATCGTTGCCATCATCCAGCCCGTTAAACGTCACGGATGCGCCAGAAACGGTCATACTGTCGGCGTTGATATCTGTCGAATCTGGCGAGGTCTGGGCCATATCAAGCCCACTCCCGCTGGAAGTACCACCTACCTCTGTCGAGTTGAACCAGTTTTCACTTCGCCGATCTCCTGAAACATCTGCTCCTGGTGAATAAACGTTGTAACTGAACGAGTCCCCTAATGCTGAAATAGGTGTTGAACCCACACGGATATCACCATTTGTAAACGCGAAATTCCCCTTTCCAAGGCATACCATCATTTCGACAGTCATTAGAGTTGGATCATCAGGATTAAAGCGCGTCACTGGCTGTACGACATAATCTGGATAGATACGGCAACGCCCAAACACTTCGCGGATTGGGTCGCCAAGTTTCGCCTGGTTCGCTTTGGCTGGGTTTAAATCCAGCCCCAGACCACTGGAGGATGAATAGCCGCCTTTATCCATGTTCGACATGGTGATCAGCACATACACAGCTGAGGCTGCAGCGATGGCCGCCGCTGCCCAGGCAGCGATAGCAGTTGCCGTCACTCCCTCACCAGGGATCGGGTATACTTTTACATCGCTCTCAGCACTGATAAAGCATAAAGGCCATTCTGCCGGTGGGACCGGCTTACCATTCACCTCAAACGTAACACGCTGCACCATATCGTTACGGTAGTTATCGACATGCTGGAGCATCCAGTCATGTATGGTCGTATCCCGGTGTTCATGCGTCTCCAGCGGTTCGCCAGGCAAACGCGACGGGTAAAGGCGGATTGTCACTGGTAATACTCCACTTTCAGAAACTGACGTTCAAAACGCGCCAGGGGAAGAATGGTTACGTTGCGCCGGGGATTGCATTCAATAACATAAAGCGCTCCCTCCATTTCGACGACAACACCAAGGTGGCCGATCATATTTCCCATATAGCAGGCGGCAACCGCACCGTTGCACGGCTTGCAGGGAGTCAGGTCACGCGAAAAACTCTCGCAGACTTCCCCCATTTCAGAGCTTCCACGCTCTTTAATCACCGCCTCAAACGCAGGCCATTCAGGCAGCCCCAGGTCCCGGCGGACCTCATGTACAATGCCGTAGCAGTCGAGAACAGGAAAAGTGCGGCCGCCCATCTGCCAGCGGACAGTCAGGTATTTGTCAATGTTGAGCATAAGGAACCTATCGGGAGTAACGGAGACCCTGGAAGTACGTCAACGTGTATCTGTCACGTGGCCAGGCATAATCGAGCATATTTTTAAATCCGGCGGTGACGTTTACAGTAAGCGGAGTCCAGGAGCCTCCTTTAACCGGCATGACGTAAGGCGGCTCCGCTGGCGCGGTAAGGTCGGTTGAAATGTATTTTCTGAATGTGATGCTGGCAGTGGATATGGCATCAATGACCTTGCGAATAGCCGTGGATACAACGCCGTCGATGTTGCACAGCATAAACTTCAGGTCCTGCGTCCCGTCTTCGTTTCTGGCAGGAAGGGAAAGGACAATGGCACAGGCAATAAACGTTACTGTTTCGCCCCCCTCGGTAACCGCCGTAATGTCCTCATACCCCTCACACAAATAATGCGTCTGACCGCCAATATCGATCTGCAACGTACCAATGATGACCTCCGACCCGGAGGACGCATAAAGGCGGTTAATCGCTGTCATGTTTAGGCCACTCCCTGTTCAGAGCTATATCGAGTAAAGAACTCCCGACAATCCACTCCGGATATTTCCCCCAGCCAACTGGAGCGAGTGGACGCTCTCTTAACTCAACAGTTGCTGAATAACGCCAAAGACCGGGTTTAATAAAGGTAGGCCCCTTATAAATACCTACAAATCGGCATTTAAAAAATTTAAGGCCAACAGGTGTTTTGCATTTCATGTAAAACCATGCAACACCATCAGTTAATACATCCCTGTACCATGCTTCAAATGCCTGTGCTTGCGCGTCAGTTTTAAACTGCCAGACAACCGTATTATCAGTCGGCACTGATGTATATTTTCTACGCTGCCTGGCAAGCCCCCCCACCCTATCGGTTCGAATCATAGGATCAGTCGGTTCAAATCCATAATTATCGTACGTGGGGCCGGGGATACAATCATGAGGATAATAAATATCGGTCATTATTTCTTACGCCTCCCCGGATAAACTGATTTAAGTGATCGACCATAATTCTCAGTTGGATTAATAACCTGGGAAGTAAAATATTGCTTAAGCCTTTTTTCAGATGCACGCTGCCGCTGATCCAACATTTGGACCATTGCATCGTCCGGTTTCCCGGTGTAGGTGTTATTGAACTCAACATGCAGCGGGTTTCCGGCAAGGGAACGCTGTTTCCGCACCTGTTCCAGAGTGGCATCCAGTTTTGCTGATGTTCCTGCCGTCGTAACCCGCTCCCCTTTTTTCAGCAGCCAGGTGCCCGTTTCCGGAATTTTATCAATGCCGTCGTGCGCCATGCCAGCAAGGGCGGATGCAGAAATTGCAGCAACAAGAGGGGCTGTGACGCCAGCCGCTGCAGCCAAAGCAGCAGGAGCCAGAGCAGGACCAACAATTGGTATGGCGGCAGTAGAAGCATATGCTGCCAGTTGGGCCTGCAGGGAGGTGGCCTGCGCATTCGCTACCATAGGAGCAATGGCAGAGGCTTGTGTAGTTTTCCCCACAAGCAACTGCACCCCCTGATATACCAGCCATTGTGCAGCAAGCTGTGCCAGGGTCTGGATGACTGTTTTACCAAAACCTTCAACCATGTTACTCAGGGCATCGCCAGCATCTTCAGACTGAGTGGCAAGATCATATAACCCCTGCTGGAGATTGCTTGTTACTCCTCCGAGCGCAGTATTGGTTGTATCCGCAGCGATCTGATTGTAATTGGTGGCCATGTCAGCATAGTTTTCCCATGACGACTGAACGCCGGCCAACCAGTTATTACGCATTTCATCCTGTGCAGCGTAATAACCCTCAAGTGCGGAAAGCTCTTTCTGATACCCTTCATCTTCCAGGCTTCCCCCCTGATTTTTCCATCCCTGCCTTAATTGCGCCCTCTCGCTATTACGTTGTACGTCCTTGTCACTTAACCCAGCACTATCTGTCAGTGCAGCAGTCTTTTCCTGCATCTGAGTAACATATTTTAACGAGTTATCCTGAAGCTTATTAAGACGTTCCTGAGCAACGATCTGATCGCCAAGCTTCGCATTAACCTCAGCCTGCGCCAGAACCTTATCCTTGCTGGCGAGTAAAGATTGTTCCTCTTTACTCAGCGCGCGTGTTTTCGACGCCTCTTCTATAACCGCGAATTTTGACTGTAAAGACCACAAATTTTTGCGTTGCTGACTGATGGTATCGTTAAGCCCCGTATGCTGTTGCAGCAACTTTAACTGCGTCATCAACTGCAGGGTTTCGGCATCAGTCTGATCAGAAGAACGATCACCAGCAGAAACTTTAACGCCTTTTGGTTTCGGCGTTTTTTTTAAGGTGGCCTCATATTCTTTCTTGGCTGCGGCCATATTGATGGCGTAATCAGCCTGTAGGATATGTCCTTCTTTCAGAGCTTTATTTAATTCATTCTGCCTGGCAGTATACTTTTCAAGCGCAGTCTGCGATTTAGCATAATTGGCTTGTGCTTGAGCGGCATATTTCTGTTTTTCAGATTCTGCCTCCGCTTCCTTTTCGGCCGCTGCTGCGCTGGCTTTGGCAATACCTGCTTGCTGCTGCGCCATATCAAGAGCCAGTCGGGCCGACTCCCTGTCATTCCAGAAACGGGCTCTGGCTTCATCGTTTACATAGCGATCATTTTTCCTGAGATTCCAGATGTCATCAGCCTGCTTAAAAGCTGATTGCGCCTTGCTTACCATCTCCCCTGCGGTGTCAGGCCGCCCCAAATCCAGAGCAGCATCCCACATGGATTTAAACGCGCGTTTCAACGAATCAGCAGAGCGCTCAATCGTTCCCATGTTATCGATCAGGCTCTGAGTCTGGGTGTTAAATCCCTTCGTCGCCGCATCATTAGCCGCCTGAAGTGCAGCGGCTTCATCTCCTGAACGTTGTAACTGAGCAACGTAATCAATCTGCTCAGCTGTCACATTATGAAATTGTTGCGCCATCGCAATCAGGCCGGACGTCGGGTCATTGGTCAGTTTCCCGAACGCTTCCGCAACCTTTTCAATGGGGATACCAGATGCCGTAGAAAATTTTGCAACTGACTGGCTTAGTTCATCAAAACGCGCACCCGCCCCCACGCCAGCATTAATTAATGCAGTCAGAGAATCAGTGGTTTGATCAAAGGTGAGTCCTGCTTGCTGTCCCGATTTTGCCAGTACCAGCATTCTGTCGGTAGTCAGACCAGCCGTGTTACCTGATAGCGTCAACGTCTTATTAAAATCGGAAAGGGTTGACGTTCCCTGATAGAAGATATATCCAATTCCGGCACCTGCGGCGGTCAAAGCTGCAACCCCAACGGCCAACGGACTTACAGCTCCAAGTAATCCTCGAAATGTTGGGATCAGGCCGCCAAATGAGTCTTTAACCTGACCGCCTTGCTGTAGCAAAATTAGCCATGGGCTCTGCCCACCAGCTAACTGAGTTGCGACATCAGTAAGCTGCGCAGGCAACATGCGCATTGCATTATTGTATTGGCCGATTGAAATACCGGCACGTTTTGCAGCACGCTCCTGCCGCGTGAAAGCTGCGGTGACCTGGGCTGTACTGTCGTTCGCGGCTCTACCTAACCCGCTCAGCTGCTTATTCAGATGAGCAACTTCCTCATCAAATTTTGCGCTATCGCCGTCAATTTTAACGACCAGATCACCCACTGGCTGGGACATAGCGAACTCCTCCAGGAATGCTTTCGGCTATCGACATAAGTTGCTCGTCTGAATCCAACTCACTTTCTCCCTCACGTTTTGATAACAAACTAAAATCAAGGGAGGTAATTCCGTGTTTATCCGGATCGGTGAAGAGACTGACAGCAAGATAACTAAGATTGGCAAAATGAGAGTCCAGGAGGTCGTCGCTAAAACAATTATCCTGGTAATACTCAATCCATTCGAACCATTCAGAGGAAGACATTTCCGAAAGCATTGCGCGCCAGTCTGGCCGTCCAAACTCCCTGGCTAATCGCATAGCAAAGCGACGTGAGCGGGTCAGGACTTTTCCAAATCTGGCTCTTCCTCTTCTTCAGTTTTCTCAGGGTCATTATTAACTGGTGGGATCATCCCTGAAAGCATACGCACAAGTAATGCAGCGCTGCCCAATAACCCTGGTGGATATTTTCGTATAATTTCAGGGAAAATATCTTTCCCTTCACGTTGCTCTTCATCCGCCTCGCTCAAGGATAATGCAACGAGCATGGCCTGATCACGCATAGTCAACAAGGTGGCCAATTTAAAGTTTTCTTCAGGTGTGCTTTCCTCTGATGGTAATGACTTCCGCTCTTCAACCATAAATTCAATATATTGCATTCTACTGTAAGCCGATAACTCAAACAGTAAAATACTCTCACCATCGGGATTTAACGTGTCTTTTTTAAGATAAGTCATTTCATTACCTTTCGCGGTGCCTTAGCACCGCTGACGAATATATTAAGGGTTAGTCGAAGCGTTATCTTCAGCCAGAGAAGGTTTACCTTTATTGGTGATTTGTGCACTACGGGTAATAACTTCGTTTCGTGAAATAGTCTTACCCAAACTATTTACCCAGCCGGTGAAAACATCAACTGCCCCATTTGGATATTTAATTTTGTAAGATTTTTCATCACCACTCATAAACCAGTCAACCAGATCCTTCTGGCCAGATTCACCAGGTTTCCAGGCAAGTGTTACGCTGGTTTGACCGGCTGACTTAACACCCTGAGCTGTTGCATCCCAGTCAGGCGCATCATCATCAATATAGGAATCATCATATGATTCTGCAGTCAGTTCCCCAGGTGTTAATTCCTTAACCTTTGCCGTTCGTGTCCAGCCGACATCACTTAACGGATCATCGTAGGGATCACCAGTTCCGGTATAAATCCAAAAAGTTGTCCCGGCACCTTTCGTCGGCGTGGTAGGTGTTGGAGTTGGCATATAGTCCTCACATAATATAAGTCAGGGAATATTGGAGATCGGCGGAGCCCCATGTAGTGGCTTCATCGTCACGTTGGTAGTCGTACCCGGCAACGCTGATGGTTTCAACGATACTGGCAAGCTCAGAAACGTCAGCCATGGCCGGATAGATGCGGGTTTCCATCCATTTATCCAGCTCGCTATCGGTAGCAGTTGCTTTAAGGAATACTTCAATGTGAAGGACAGCCTCCCACTCTTCCTCATCAATACTGCCGCCCGTCGCCTTTGCATCAGTAAGATATACAGCGACCGCAGGTAACTCTTCTGGAGCCAGGAAAGCTGGCCGACCGTCATACCAGAATATTTTTCCGGAGTTGATTGACTTCAGTTTATCCAGAACAGCTTTTCGTACTTGCGGGTGAATCATTTTGTTACCAGCCTTATCTGATTTTTGATCGCAGCCATCATTTCTTTTGGCATATCAGATGCCATCAGTTTGGGAAGTTCTTCTTTGAATGCAGCAGTCAGGGGGGTGGCCAGAGGTACTTTCACCACTTCTACCGGGTAACGAGATTTACTGGTTCGTCGAAGAACATGCCAGCGACCATTATTAAGCTGTTGCACAAAAGCACCAGGGAAGCTGAAATTCCCAATCTTCAGAACGCTTCCAGAACTACCGTTGTCGCGCTTTCGTCGTGAAAGTTGAACTCGTACTGGCCCCAGCTTTATCGCCGGGAGGTTGCCGCGATTTACCCGGATGGTAGCCATTGGTTTTTTAGGGCTTGCCCGTTTAAGTTTGGCGCGCTGCATGACCAGTTTTCGCTTAACCTTAGTCTCTTTCGCCACTCGCGTAGAGCTGCGGCTGATTGCCCTTCCAGCCACCCGGTTAATGGACTGGGATGTCGCCCGAGGAATGGCATTTTTACTGATATTGCTCAGGTTCTGCCTGAGATCTTCTAGCCCTTTAATCGTCACCTGTGACCTCCTCAATCCAGATTTGCGGCTTACCATTAAAGAGGAGCCATCGGGTAACGGTGTAAACCTGACTTTTATAAATAACCTCATCTCCCCGCGCCGACTGATAGCCAGCGCTGAAGATAACCAGGTTAATCCCATCCCCCGCGACTGGCCCCAGCTCAGGCAGCAGGTGACTTTCAACAGCAATATGCTCATCGCCATTAATAGTCACCGTTCTTCCCAGCCTTTTCGCCGTCAGTTCATCCATTCTGCCAGCCATATTGTCAAAGGCATTAGCCATTGATTTTGACTTCCAGGACGGTAACGCCTGCCGCAGCATCCTCCCAGGCAGTCCCGGCTAACACCGCATCGGTGTCATCCAGCTGAACATTTCCAGCTTTGAGATATACCTTTTCCCCGGCGGTCACGGCATCCGTTGGCAACTTAGGTAAAAGAAAGACACCTTCAGCGAATCCGTCGCCTACATCACCCGGCTGAATATCGGTAATTGCAACCGCAATCATCCCGCCTAAAGAAACGGGTGTACCGCTGAGAATTTCCTCGGTACCAGAATTTTTCACGGGGATGGTTTTGCCGTCTTGCACATAATTTTTAGCCATAACGTCTCCTGTCAGCCCCACAGGGCTGATTTCAGGTATAAAAAAAGCCCTTCCGGGCGTCGTTTTCAGAACTGTAATGATTACTGGCCGCTGGATTTCACCAGGCCGCGGTAATCAAGCGGCGCCACACCAGCATCGATACGAACTTTTGTAGCGATACCGTCAGTGGTAAACCCTTCCTGTTGATCAATGTAAGGAGTATCAACACCATTCAGATACGCAACTTCGATGGTGTCCGTCCCTTTTGCCGCCATCAGATACCAGGCTTTTGCGTCAGCTTCGTCAAGGCGGGCCTCTGCAATCACATCTGCAAAATTCTGGATCGGGTTAATAATCCCGGCGTTAATATCCGCCCCTTTTACGCTCGCTGATTTAATCGTCTGGTTAGCCAGTGTCTCCAGCGCGACCGGCACCAGCATAAATGCCGGGCGGATGTTCAGAGATCGTTCTCCCTCTTTCTGCAGGCGCATCAGTTTACGGGCATCGTCCAGGCTGCTGACGGAAATAGCACCGGTGGACAGGTTCTTGTGGTCTGCGTGGAATAACGCCTTACCATCTGAGAGTTTTGGATTTTTGGTCAGAATGGCGTAAACAAGGTCACCGATAGTCGCCTTAGCGGCACGGCCCATTTTCATCGGAACATCTGTGAGCTGGTTCAGATCATCATTAATGATTGCCTGGCGAGTGATGGAAAAAATTTCTCCGTAGGTGGCTAGCGCGATGGTTTCCCCTTTATCGCCGGTAGTCACATACTTATATTCAGCGCCTTCGCGAACCTGCCGCAGAGACGGGAATCCGCCCATCCCCACACGATGCGCTGTCTTAAAGTCCGACAACTGGCCTTTCTTTGTCCACTGCTCAAAGGTTTCTGCAGCTTCGTCCCAGCCCTGCAAAATCGATTTGTTGGCGACATCAAGAAGGATGTTGCCAAAATCAGAGGTGCTGTGCGTCAGCGCCAGCCCTACCATCTGCATCGGGTTATAGCTGGATACGCCAATTCCCCGCTCAGTCAGGGCCATGCGGGCATATTCACGCAGGGTCATGCCGTTGTAGACATTGTCACGTTCCTGATCTTCAAATCCGGCACGCGCCATCAATGCCTGGCGAATACCATCGGCGACAAAATTACCGTTACCTGCATGAATATGCGCTGGTGTGGTTTTCGCCGATGGTGAAGCATCTTTACCCAGCAGCGCCAGCAGTTTGTCTTTAGCCTGATCGACAGAGCAGTCCATATCTGCTACACACTGCGCCTGCAGTTCGGCGTGTTTACCACCAAACATCGCAAAGAGGTTGTTAATACCATTAACGCGATCCTTTTGCTCAGCGATTACCTGAGCACGAATGGTGTTTTCGTCAATTACGGAAGGTTGGCTCACCACCGGCTGCTGCATTTGTGGTTGCTGGGAATCGCGTTGCGTGGTAGCTCGCGGCGGCGTTAACATGTTGCGAATATTTTTTGGCATCTTTTCGAAGTCCTCAATACGTTTAGACTGGATACAGGCCATAGCCTGAAGAGAGGGGGTGACCTGGTCGGCAAAACCCATAGCGACGCATTCTTTGCCGTCCATCCATGTTTCATCTTCCAGCATCGCCGCTATTTCATCGGGGCTCTTACCCGTTTTCTCTGCATAAGCAGGGATCAGAACAGACTCAACCTTGTCCAGAAGCTCTGCGTAGTCACGCATATCGTTGGCATCGCCACCAGCAAAGCCCCAGGGCTTATGGATCATCATCATGGTGTTTTCAGGCATGATGACCGGATTACCTACCATAGCAATGACCGAGGCCATAGACGCGGCCAGACCGTCGATATGAACGGTAATTGACGCACCATGATGTTTAAGAGCATTAAAAATGGCGATGCCGTCAAAGACATCGCCACCAGGCGAATTGATATGAAGATTAATATGGGTCACATCACCAAGCGCTTTAAGGTCGTTAACAAACTGCCGGGCGGTCACGCCCCAGTAGCCGATCTCGTCGTAGATATAAATTTCTACCTGATTGTCGGCGCTGGCCTGCATACGAAACCACGAATTACTTCTTGCGCTGGCTTTCGGACGACGGGGCGTCCGGTTCTTTGACTTCGGCACTGGTGCCTCCTTTATCGTTTGCAGGATCGGTGTCATACACCAGTCCCAGTTCGCGGTTATCATCAACTTCAGCCTTGCGACGACGTTTCACATCATCCGGATTGCGTCCGCTAGCTCGCACCCAGTCAGATTCTGTCGCAGCACCACCTCGGATTTGCGCTTTCCAGGCATTAGCCTCTTTAACTGGGTCGATCCACGGCATGACCGGACCGGAATAAACTGCGGTGTAAAGAGACGCCATATCCAGCCCACGTGGTAGCTGAATTTCGCCAGAAGCCACCGCCATTTTTAACCAGTTTCGGTACATTGGCCGGGTGATTGCGCCGATGAACCAGTCCTGAAGGATCAGATAACCATCTGTTGATTCAACCAACTCCTGGCGCTGGGCACTGTATGTTCCATCGTAGTTTCTGGCTGTACTGGAGAAGCTGAGACGAGCACCGGCAGCGACAGCGCGCAATTGTCCATTTCGGAATGTTTCAAGGTTAGGGTTTGGTCTGTCGGACTTGATCATCCCGATGTCTTCACCGGGCAGCAGATCATCATAAATAATGCCTGGCTCAATCATTACGTCACGATTGTCTTTGGTGGTATCGTCCGTAAAACTTTGCCCGTCTCCTTTTTTTATGTACATCCCCAGCGCAGCTGCAATACGTGCTGCCGTTAACTCCGCATCCTCGTATTCTTTCAGCGCACTGAGGCGCATGAGCACACCAGAAAGGAGAGAGGTCCCTCGGGTCTGATGAAGACGGCGGGTAAATTTGAGATGAAGCATATTCCCGGCATCGACATCTTTCGTATCCAATTGACGGCCGGTAACAGGCAGACTTTTATAAACCAGGTACTTTTTCGGGCGCCCCCAATTATCGACATAAACCCCCTGACAAAGTTGCTGTGACTCATTGTTGGTCATCGGCACAAAATCAGCCTCTAGCGCTTCAAGCCAGAAAGGTACGCCAGCCACTGGATCAAGTCCCTGCGCTGAGCCACTCACCATCTGAGCGAAAATTTCCCCGTCCCTGAGCCAACTCCTGAGCATCAACCGCTCAAGCATCGGGCGGGTAAACTGTCCCGTAACCTCAGGGCTGACTGACCATTCGGCCCACTTCGTTCTGATTTGTTCTGCCAGTTTTTTTGCTATATTTCCGTTTTTTAGAACCGGGTGTGGCTCAACAATAATTCCTTTAGCTCCAACTACCCTTTCCTCGAGCTTATCGAATACACCAATAACCAGATCGTGGTTATTGTCCAACCAGCGAGCCTGTTCTCGAAGTGAAACAGCTCCCATCTGACTAAGCTGGTTAGCGGAACGATTTTCCCTGCGGGCCTTATGCGTACGAGTAGGCTTAACAGCTTCATATGCCTGTATCATTGCTCTCGAACGTAACCGCGCCGCTTTCCATCCAGGGGAAAAGACGCCAATCGCATCATCTAACAGGCTCATGGAAACCTCGCGAGTTTATAACCAGGTCGCCCGTGACGTTGAGCCAACAGGGATGCAAGACGGCGCTCCCATTCCTGACGCCCCTTGCGGATTTCGGACAGGTTCTCAAGCGTCATCTGCTGTCCGTTGAATGTAATAGACTTTCCATCCAGCACAGCTATTTCCGCATCGGTATAACGCTGGATAATGGATTCAATATCGGTTTGTTTCACACCCAGCCTCCTGATGATGTAGTCCACGGATTGTTTTCAACATCCGGCTTATTTGCCTTCCGTTTTTTTCTGCTATGGGTCGTTTTTGCTGATAACGTGGGTGACACTTCGCCAGTTTCCGGCGTGCTTTCTTCGATCCACGTTGTCCGCCTCGCCCATTCAGGCGCATCCGGCCATTTGATCTTTTCGTATCCGTGCAATATGGCCAGCGCATCGGCATAAACGAGTAGATCGAAAGCTTCATTCGGACCTCGGCCCGGTTTGCTCCATTTTCCATCGGGTGAACGTTCCTCATAGGTCAGCTCATCGTAAAACCAACTGCCGAGCCATTTAGGGAAATGCACATAGTTCGGGCCGGGTGATTCTCGCCACAGGGCGTTATTCACCTGATCTTTCAGCGCATCAGTCTGAAGAAGGTAAAGCGGCACATCGCCAGCGGCTTTTGCCCGGCGAGTTGATCTGTCAGTGTTATCAGGAAATGTTCGGGTAATTAGTTTTGAGCGTCGGACACTGTCGCCCTTGAAGAGGAAAATCTTTTTACCAAGCCCATCCCGGCGGCACTTACGCCAGAACTTATAGGCGTTATCGGTGACACCATCCTCACCGCCGGAATCGACAGCCATCGCCATGAGCCGCATGCGTTTTGAAGGGTTACTCGCTAAGGGCCATGACTTTTCGAACACGTCAGACAAAAGTAAATCCCAGTCTTCCGGGTAACTTGCCGGATCGATGGAGTAACATTCACCGTGCTCGTTTGCCCGCAGAGACTGGCGGATGTTGTAGCGATCGACCAGCCATCTCTCACCCTGCTCACCGTAGCCAGTCACCTGAACCACGAAACGACGGGATTTACCGCCCTGCACATCAACGGTTGCAGTCATAAAGAGCACACCATCTGGTACAGATCGCTTCGGCACGTCTTCAGCGCGTCGTTCGAGCAGCTCACTCTTACGTTGTTCGAGACTGGCTCGGGGTAGATAAGGCCGACCAAAGTCGGTATTAACTACCGTTTTCAGCGTCTCTTCACTCTGGGTGGACTCATATTCCTGCTCAGCAGTCAGGAATTTGTATATCATCTGCGACCATGTCTGATATGCAGCCGCAGGCCCCTCCATCCAGAATGAAGCGATGCGTGATCGCCGCGGCTCCCCAAATCTGTTGCCATCACGGTCTATTTTTTCTCCATCGCGTAACCAGACATGGCGGATATTTAGTTCACGTTTCATATCTGCGGTGATCTTGCCTTTGCAGGCCGGGCACTGGAGATATGCAGACTCACTTGCCACAACGGGATCGGGGGAATCCCGGTAGCCCGTCATATTTGCAACCTCCGGCTGAAAATATTCTCCGCAATGCGGGCAAGGCCAGTAAAGGCGGCGGCGGTCACCACGATTAAACAACGATAATATGCCGGTAGTCGGCGGTGCCTCATGTGCAGTGTTTGGTCGCCATTTCGTGTCACGAATATCTCGGCCAGGTGAACTCTCAACCAGAGTCATGCCGCTGGACATAAACGTAGTGGTACGTTTCGAACCCAGGGAAAATGCATCACCTTCCCCGTCGATATCTTCAGGAAAGCGGTCATAGTCAGTTAACGCCACGCTTTTATAGTCTGACGACGACATAATGTTGACTGACGGCCAGCCCAGTTTGAGATAGTTACCGGCCCGGAAGGTGCGGTCGTGAACGTTATTGTCGTTACGACGCGGACTGAGTCGCGATTTTACTTCCGGACTACACCGGAATGTGCGATCGAGGCGTTTCTTGGAATGTTCACGCGCTTTCTCTTCGGAGACCTGAATAACCAGCATGTCAGCGGGATCACAAACGATGTTGTAGACAATCCAGCCATCAATCAGGCCAATCGTTTTCCCGGTTCGGGCCGGTCCGACAAACACCACCGCATCATATTCACGGGATGCCAGACAATTCATCGGCTCAATAATATAAGGGGCCAGATTGGGGTCCCATGGTACGGAGTTACCCGCCCCCATCGGCACACGCATATATGAGCTGACCGCATCGGCCACCTGCATACGACGTGGGGCACGAAGAATACCGGAGACATCGCGGCGTATCCCCTTGGCAGATGCCCGTTTTGTCATCAGTCCTCCTCTGGCTCATCCTCCTCTGGTTCAGCGTCCATTACTTTTTGGGCAACCTGATCGCGCAGGTCATCAATCACGCTTTGCACGCGTGATACCGCAACCGGCGTAAGTGCACAGTCGCGCTCAAGAATGTCCGGAAGTGTTTCAAGTACCATGACGACGGCTTTCGCCATCATTGAAAATTCACGTGCGACGTCTTCGGCGGGGATAAGTTGCTTGGTATCTACTTCAAATTTCAACCGCTCGTTTTCTGCTTTCCAGTGAGCGAGGCGATCAGGGGGTGTCATCTCTTCAAGATTCGATGAGGAAACCGTCGGGATCATTAATTCTGTCAGAATATCGGTGACAAGATACAACTTAAGTTTGCTGTTGCTTCCCAGGGCGGGACTGACATTTTTTAGCCTGGTAGCGACGGTCTGACGGTGTACGCCAGTAATCCCGGCAAGCTGGTTGATATTGAGTTTTAAAGTAGCGATTTCCTGGTCCATGATGGTGAACACTTTTTATACGCTTCGACATCATTGAAAATCCGACATCTGGAAAATCAATAACCTGTGCACATGATGATGATGACTATGAAAAATGAAAACTAGCCGTTTTCCGCGAGTCCGCCGCCCCGTGGTAACCTCCCCCTCCGGGAGGACCCGTAAATGATAATGAATATCATTTGCATAAACTCGATAGAAATCACAACAAATAGCCATTTAGACGTCCAAACGTCCAATAGTTCCATTCTGACTATCTATAATGATATTCATCCGCATTATCAAAGCCCCTCTCGATGTGAAGGGCTTCTGTAATGCCATCAGCTGGATTGTTCGGCACTATTTCCAAACAGCACCAACGCTTCCGTCGACTCTTGAAGGGCTTTAATAGTCCGGGCCACCACTTCAGATTCAGTTGTCACGCGGTTGTACTGCTGGATGAATAGCTGATACTTGAGCGGGCTATCCTGAACGAACTCAATCGCCTTAGCCGCGGCCGCGGTGTCGTAGTTCAGGGTGGAGAGTAGATTTAGTCGAATCTGTTCTGCAGGTGTGATCTCTGCCATGTGTTACCTCTAAATATTTATGACATAAAAAAGCCCCGCATATGCGAGGCTATTCCTATATGTGTTGATGCTAAGGCTGCGTCTTGCTGACCACATACGAATCAACGATTGCGTCTTTATTCAACTTCACTACCAATGTTTTACCCTGGCCCACACTGAATGCCGTGGCATGGGCATAAGTCCAGGTATAGACCTTATTGCCTTCTGAGTCGACCGTCACTGTTGATGGCTTACCAAAGGTCGCAAGCACTGTCTGCTCTGTTGTCACACCTTTCTGGATAGACGCTACATCGCTCTCAGAAAAATCCTTTCCTACAGTTGCGCAGCCCGCCAACAAAACTAGACCCAGTGCAATAATTAGCTTCTTCATGTTCACCTTCCCTTTTGAATGGAGAACATTATCCTACCCTAGCCAAATGGGTTTATACCATAGTGAGGATAATTACTGCTTTATCCCTTCAAGGGGATAATATTGGGGCAATTAGCCAGCACTGATTTGTTGTGCGCCAGAATGTCACGTTTGGTCTGCTTATCCAGCACGTCGATATCGTGGTCGGTCAGGTAGATGATCCGCACCCAGCTGCAGGCCGTATCAACGACTACCGGTGCGGGTAAACTTTTCGCGCAGCTCCCGATCAACATCGTCATCAGGCATATGGCTAACATTCTGCTGTACATCACTGGCCCCTTTCATGACTTCCGCCTTACGTTCTGCCGCGGCGACGGTGGCGGCGGTGTTCTCTTCGGTACGTTGCTGATCAGCTTTGGCTTTCGCCTTACTGGCCCCGCGAGCATGACCAATGCCGAACGCGCCAGCAATAGCACCCAGTATGACGACCACCAGTCCCGCGATAATTTCAAAGCTCATTGCTGCTCCTTCAGTTCGTCGGCCTTTTCTTTCAATGCTGGCTGGCGTACGTATTGCGATAGTACGGCCAGCACCACCAGCGCAGGGCTAATCAACGCAACGATGTTTGGCGGCAGGATGTTTTTGATATCCGGCGGCAGCACCGCCCAGGCGTGCAGCGCAGCATCCGGGAACGACTGCGCCCATACACCAACCAGCGCGCCGATAGCTCCCAGCTTTACAGACCACGTTTTCAGCAGCAAGCTGGCATGCCCTACGAACTCCAGCCGGGTATATTTGCGCAGAAGTAACAGAACGAGCACAGCCACCAGCACAAGCAAAGCGAAAATGATCATCTTCACAGGACACGCTCCTTAACCCAGCCGTAGAGAAAATCCTCGTTGGCTTCGCGGCCCTCCGCCAGTTCGAGGTATCTGGCACCCTGGCTGCAGTTCAGCGCACGCAACAGAACCTGTTCACCCTCTTTCCCGCGGGCTGAAAGATATCCTTTAAGCGCGGTGATAGTTCTGGGACCAATGGCGCCATCCGGGATAAGGTCGGGATACAGCTTTCCGCGCATATTCATTGCGGTCAGCCAGCGCTGGAAAAACTTACTGGCGACAGATGGCCCCATGTTCACGCCAGTGTCGCAAAGCTCATCTGCCAGTAACGTAGACAAACTCGCCACCTGGTCGAACCGGGGGCCGGTCCAGTAATCGCTCAGCAGGATTTGCTTTGCTGTTTCCCTGGGCAGGTTTCGCATATCACCAGTGTAGCCATGTGCACGAGCTGTGGTCTGTGTGATGCCCCAGCGGGTTGGCCCGCCTTTATCAGATGGGTGATCAACATAACCACCTTCTTTTCCGAGGATCCCCTCGATAATCTGGTCTGCTGTCATTGTGCTTTCACTCCGGTGATTCGTTCCCAGAAATACGTGAGTGCTACGGAACCCATGGCACCACTAATACCGGCAGTAGCCAGTATCATGTAAATACTCAGGCCACCTTCAATGCTGATGAGCCCACCAATAACCCCGGTAAAAGCCGAAACCACAATCTGCGCAAAAGCATTTATCCAGCTCCATTTTGCTTTGCCCTGCTTCACATCCATCAGGAATCGGACAAGGCCGCCCCAACCAGCAATGATCAGCAGAGCCAGCCAGGTGATTCCGGCCATGCTCTCTTTGTCTTGCATATGCTTTGCCATAGGTTCACCTCCGGGTTAACGGGGTGCTGTGTGTTTGAAAAGGGTCAGGCCCATCGGGCTGATTTAACAACGAGCCGTATCGAAGATGATTCCCGTGAGCCTGAAATGAAAAAACCCCGCCGAAGCGAGGTTGGATAAAAACAGTTGCTTAATTTCTTTTAAATTAATCCTTCCTCTTTAAGAAAGGAGAAGCCTTTTGAAGTAATAGAAGTGGCGATCCAATGAGAGTCAGCTTTTGATTGCACTGCTGTAATGTATCCCAGTTGGTATAGCTGTTCTATAGCCGAATCAATTTTGTAGGGATGCTCAAAAGGGAAGCTGGTATGTTGGACCGGCACTTTTAAGTTGGGGTCCGTCATGAGAATCATGATTTCTTTATGATGCAGGGTAATAGCCATGTCTAACTCCTCTTTGTGGGGTTAACACGTATTTTACCATGCTTTAATGGGCCATTTTGGAGTGGCTATTTTTCGCACAAAACCCGCCTTTAAGCGGGTTTTTTTGGTTCTGCTGCTCAGTTCGCTTTAACGCCCCGAGCCTATCACAATTCAAGCACTTTCCGCGCAACTATTCAAGTAAAATCTGTCGCCATTTGTGCCAAATGCGTCACACATTGGTGCGTAAAGCATCGATTCTGCAAGATTTAGCCAAACATCGATCCTGCTCTCACAAGTCCGCAAGCACCATTCTGGATGCTTTTCATTTAGCTCTTTCGCCATCGCCTTCTTACTCATGCGGTAGACATATCGATCCTTGATTAACTTATAGAGAGCTTTATTACCGGAACGCACAAGCTGAGCACTAAGCACAGAATCAATTATCAACCCTTCCTCGTCAGTACAAAACGCCAGTCCGCTTTTATTTTTACCACTGAGGATTTCCTTAAAGAACGCTTCCAGCTCCGGCTTGGTAATGCCTGATTTTTTCATACGGCGCAAAGCATCGTTTATAGCGGTCTTCGTTATCTTCCCTGACGCCAACAGCTGATTGAACATATTTCCACCACTACCGCCGCCGATGTAGGACCAGCGGCCCCACATACGCAGCTTCCCTTGTATCCAGATGCTTTCCAGAGTGCGGAGGCGAACCATTTCACCTTTTTTCCCAACTTCAGACGGATTAATCATTGGATATTCACCCCTTTTATCTGGCACGTAATCATTTCAATGCTGTTGTTACATTCGTTTCCCCAGCGGTCCCATCCTTTCCACTCTTCCCGAGCGAATAGTTCGATCCGTTTCACATCACCGTATAATTGCTCCAGTCGGTTCCTTACTTCCCACGGTTTAGCGCTGTGCTCACCGAGGCAGGTGTGAACAACCTGTTTTACCGATGCGCTGGCGCGGGTTAGTCCGGTTCCCCTGGTCGCTATCAGGACGTCTTCTGTATTGCTCCGGGTATGATTGCCGCCGTTCATGCGCGTCTCACGGTCCAGCATCTCAAGCAGATCATTGAAGTCCACCAGCTCACCGGTACTTAACGCCTTATTGAATCGGTCAGCCGCGTTCTGATTCAACTTCACCCAGGTAAAGCCTTTCATCGTTCTGACCCGGAATCCCCAGGATTCAGCAAGTTCTGCAGCCTCGCGGTTATGGGTCCCCGTATACCACATCGCCAGTACGGCGTTATCAGCAGCCAGAGACCAGACAGGGAGCCGTTTCAGGTCTTCAATGCTCATTGTGCTGTAATGATTACAGGCTGCGCCGTTGCTAATTCGGTTGCCGTATTCCCACGGCGGATCACAGTAGATGAGATCGTAATTCATGCGGCCCTCTGCTTTTTCAGTTCGCGAGTTTTACGGCGGTATTTAGCCGCTATGTTTTCCAGGTCTTCTTTTGAGTAATGCTTCGCTTCGTGTGGGCCTTCCAGCCATTCCACCAGCGGCAATCCATACCACTCGATCAGCGTCTCCCTGTAGCGGGCATGTACAGTGGCATTCTTTGCAGCGAACCGACCCGATCCACCATTACAGGCTTTGCACTGCCGGTAAGCATTCTTCTCTTCAAAGCGCAATTCAGGACGAGCGCCTACCCCCATGAAATGACCGCAATCCCACTGGCCGCCAAAGATCATAGGTGGGTGATAAGTGCCACATGATGGGCATGGTTTCCCCTCGTCGCGTTCACGGATAAAGGCATTAAAGGCTGACTGGGCTTTTTTGATGTAGTCGCCACGGGTAAGCAGAGCCTTTTTGCGCATCTTCAGCTTGTCCTTCTGTTCCGCCTCCGCTTTTTTTTGTTTCAGCGCCCTGTTGTGGGCTATAGCACAGAGCGGGCCACAAACCTTTTGCAGGTTGCGGGCCGGAGTGAAGGTTTCACCACAGCTGGCGCACTTCTTCGGTTTGTACGTTTTCACCTTTGCAGCCGCTGGTTTCTTCACTGTTTCATCCCCCGGTGAAATACCCACTCGAATACTTCTGAACCGTTAAGCAGCAGATCATTAAAATCACCCTGCGCAGGCCAGCGCACGGAGACACTTTCCAGATCATTCTTCGCGTGCAGATTCGCCGCAGCGCATTCAAAAGCGGCGGCATGCCCAGCAGCGTTTGCATCTGAGTCTGCAAAAATAATGAGGTTCTTTACGCCAGCAGGAACACGGAACTTCTTCATGAATGCAGTGTTCATCGTCGCCCAGGTATTGCACTTAGTGATCTGATGGCAGGCCAGCGCCGTTTCGATACCTTCTGCAATACCCAGCGTGGAGGACGTAGGGAACATGCGGATAGCAACAGACTTAGCAAATTCCAGATAACTATCTTCCTGCAGCTTCATCATCTTCTTGGCTGCGCCACCTGTTTGCGCCTTTTTATCACCATCAAGCAAGGTGCGGTGCAGGTAACACAGTTCGCCACGGTCATCAGTTGCCAATGCATAAATAGCCTGCAGGTTTTTCCCGTCTACTGGCTGCTTATCGCAGAATCTGATGCTCTCAGAAGGCAGGGAATTGATACCCCTCCCTTTCAGGTAACTATCTGCCCCGGTTCCGCGCAGCGGGGTGAGCTTTGCAAACTTACGACTGACCTTTTCACGCTGTTGCGCCAGCGATGTACGTACCGGATTTACTCTGGTGCGGTCTGAGGTGTACTCGTTGCCGATCAGGCGGTCTATTTCTGAGGCCAAAACCTTAAACTCTTTGCCAGTCTTAGCGGTCAACAAGGCCCAGCCATCACCAGATCCACACACGCAGATGTATGAGCCGGTGCCGTTTTTATTGTCGCAGCGGAATTTTCCGGTACGGCCACACAGAGGACATTCCCCCTTGAGATGGTTTTTCCCGGTGATACCAGGGAGACCATAGTGTTTAAATATTTCCGCCCAGCGACCAATCGCAGCTTGTTTGGTATTCATGCGGCATCTCCTTCTTTCTCTTTTCTCTTCGCAAAGGCGATCTGTTTTGATTTGATGAAATTCGTTACTTCCGGTGTGATTTGCTGCGGGGTGTGATGTAGCCCCCGTGGCCATACAGAGAATTTTTGTTTGTAGGTATGCGCACACCAGCCATCACTGACCGGGCGTCCCTGCGCTGCGCGGGTGCGCTGGTAAAAAAGAATCTGAGACCACCATGATTGCTTCTGCTCAGCGGTATATTTGACTTCCGCTTTGCTTACCTTTTTCAGCCCACGGGATTTATCTGTTTCCACGTCTTCCCCGGCGAGTGGTTTAAAGCCACATTTCGGGCAGATGTATATCCCGGCTGGTTTGACGAAGTGGCACTGGCTGCATTCTTTCGGCAGCTTTTCTGCTTCATCGGTCTTTACGGCTCTCTGCGGTGCTTCTTCCATGCCGTCAGACGATGAAGGGAGATAGTCGTATTCAATATCGTCGGGATAGCCCAGCTTATTAACCGTGCCTGTGTGGTCGAAGATGAGGCAGTGATCTTTACCAGGAGCGGCACGCAGGCCACGCCCAAGAATCTGAATCCAGCGCATTTCGCTTTTGGTTGGCCGGGCGAAGATAATGCAGCGAACATCACTATCAAAACCGGCTACCAGAACACCAACGTTAATGATGATTTTGGTTATGCCCTGTTCGAAGCGGCGGATCGTGAGCTGTCGTTCGTCGTGCGGTGTGCTGGCTGTCATAACTTCAACCGTCACGCCAGCGCTGGCAAATTCAACCGTGACAAAATTGGCGTGAGCGACATCGACGCAAAAACAAATCGTCGGGCGGTCTTCGCCGTTCTCCAGCCAGTTTTTCACGATGTCGCCTACCAGCTTGGCTTCGCTCATTACCTGGCTGAGCTGGTTTTCTTTGTAGTCGCTGCCATAGCCTGCTACGTATGACGTTTCCACTTTAGACAGATCAGGATGCGACGGTGCATAGAACTCATATTTGCTCAATGCACCAATGGCGATCAGTTCCTTCATGGTCGTTGGCTTAATCAGGCGCTGGTAGTAATTGCCCAAGAACTTAGCGAAAGGCGTACCGGAAAGGCCGATTACCTTCGTTGCTGTGTTGCGAGTGAGATTGTCGATAACCTCCAGCAGTTTTTTGCGCTTCAGGTGGGCTTCATCAACGATCAACAGGTCGATATTGTCCGGGAACTCACGGCGAATCAGCGTATCCGCACTGGCAATCTGGATCAGAGCTGTGGGGTTGTATGACGGGTGATCACGCCAGACATAACTGATTTCTTCGCCAGGAAGGCCGTATTCCATGAACCGGGCTGCGGTCTGGTCCAGCAGAACCGTGTACGGAGCCACAAACATTACGCGCATTTCACGGCTGACAAAGCCATCTGTGATAAGCGCTGCTATTGCTGTTTTACCGAATCCTACAGGGGCGTAGAGCATGAAGGAGTTATTCTGTTTCCAGGCGCTGCGCAGCATGTTTAACGCAACGACCTGCTTTTCGCGGGGCTGGATGTTAAGCATTTGCAGTAACCTCCCCGAAGGCCATAGCCACCAGCTCGGCGATGACAAACTTAGTGCGCTGACGCTGAACCGACAACGTAACGGTTTTGGTCCCGTCTTTGCGCTGGCGGCCTTTAAGAAAACCTCCGTGAATGTGTCGAATAAAATATTCAGAGTTAGCCAAGCGCGGAACACTGCGTACCCGTCCGAGGTTGCTGACTTCGTAGGCTTTGGAATACGGCTCAACCGGAACCGGGGCCCATTTTTCGTTAGCGTCTGAATAAATCATTTTTGCTCCTTTTGGATGTCTAAACGTCCGAACTTCCAAGCGACGTTTTCAACCCCATACAGTGATCTATCTGTTAGATCGTTCTCTTCTGGTAAAGCTGTTCCAGCCCTTCGGGCTAAAACCCAACACCGCCCCCTTTCCCCCAACCCAGATTCAGAAAATCAAACCCTGGGTGGGAGCGACGTATATCCCCTAACCGCTGGGGTATACCTCGTGCAAAACTCTCGCAATCGGCGGTTTGCCATCCGTCGTGCGGCGTTCTGCTGCCGGAATGACACCGGCTCTGCATCAAACGCTTCCTGGTACGCCTGCGCATACGCCATCGCGATTTTTTCCCGCATACCTGCCGGGAGTGTTGCCAACTGCTCTTTAATCCACGGGGCGTCCTCACGAGCAAAAACCGTGGGCATAGTCACGTGGAAATATTCGTCTTGGTACATTGGCCCTCCTGCTTGCGTGGTGAGCCTCACAGAGTTAATTACCCTGAATTTGAAGGTCCATTTGGAGTGTCGTCAGGGGAGCAAAAGACCATGAAAAGCAGCGCTAAATGCTCCTGCCACTTAGCCATGACCTGGTAACTGTTCGCTTCAATTTGAGCGCGTTCATCGCGATCTATTACGCCGTCAGCGGTTGCCTTCCGAAGGTATTGAGAGTGTTTTCCTATCCATTCAACCGACTCCATCAGTCTTTGGTTGATATCCCCGTTATCGACATCTTCAACATCGGTAAGCGGTACGAAAACTCCTCCAGAGGCTTTCGCAATAGCATTCGCTATATGGTGTGAACCACCAGCGCGCTGGAGAACCATTGCCCACCCAAACGGGAATACCTGATCGCCATCAGTACGCAGACGGTTGAACAAGGAGTTCTCAGTCACATCAAGCCATTCGGCTGCTTCTGCATACCCGCCAGGTAATTCCGCGATCGTCTTTTTGATTGCGGCCACCAGCCAGGCTGGCTGTTTCTCGACTTTCCAATCAGGTTGATTACCCACGGTTTACCTCGATTAGCTGTGGTTACTTTCACTGCTGGTTTGATGAATAATTGACTTCACCAACCTGGCAGACTTTGTTAAGACGATTTTTTATGGCTTGGGAAAGGTCTAATTTCCTCTCCCTTAACGCTTCCATCTTGTTGAATGGTCACATAAATATTTCGTCCGCTACGAATAGCCTTACTTATTGCGCATTGGATAACGCCAAAGTCGCTGGCAGTTTTTTCCTGACCGTGAATCTTGGCGTAATCAGCTAATGTCATACGACTCATGGACACGCTCCGTATTGATACATGCAACAAAGAATACTTGAGGTATTTATTGGTGTCAATATGAAAGGTATTTTTAGTTTTAATAGTGATGGTATTAGAATGACGTTATGGAACCTAAAAAGAATCTGACGACAGAACAGCTTGCAGATGCAGCACGTCTTAAAGCTCTGTATGAGTCAAAGAAGAAAGCGCTAGGCGTCACCCAATACTCAATCGCTGATGAGCTGGGCATTACGCAAGGAGCTGTAGGGCACTATCTAAACGGGAGAAATGCTCTTAACCTCACCGTTGCCGCTGCATTTGCAAAGATTCTGCAAGTATCTATTGCTGATTTCAGCCCTTCCATTGATGAGGAAGCGCAGAAAATATTGGCAAATGAGACATCCAATGTGAAGCTGGTCGGTCCATATAAGCAAGGAAAGGAGTATCCATTGATCAGCTGGGTGCAAGCTGGAGCCTGGGCAGAGGCAATTGAACCTTACTCAGTCGATGAGATCGATGAATGGTTCGAGTCCGATACAAAGGTTTTTGGTAAAGCCTTTTGGTTGCGTGTCGAGGGCGATTCGATGACAGCGCCTACTGGCCTTAGCATTCCTGAAGGGACCCTAGTCTTAATAGATACAGGCCGGGAAGCTATAAATGGAAGTCTCGTTATCGCAAAAATGGTAGATGCGAACGAAGCAACATTCAAAAAGCTCATAATAGATGGCGGCCAAAAGTACCTTAAAGGGCTCAATCCGGCGTGGCCACTGAAAGAAATCAACGGTAACTGCAAAATCATTGGTGTGGCTGTGCAAACCATGATGCGCTTGGTTTAAGCTTCAAACCCGGTACTTCACCGGGTTTTCTCTATACAATCTCCTCTCCCCCTTCACAAAAAAAAATACCTCTATAATTCATATCCATATCATAAATCCGCCCAAAATAAATACCCAGAGTATTTACAATAAAGAATACCCCTAGTATTCTAAAATTACACCAGCGGAAAAACACCATACGTAAACATTACGGACGGTGCATTAGCTGAATGTAGTCGAACGGCGCGACTTAAAACCATGCGTCGGAACCGTGGCGGGACAGGATGTCGGCAATACGGTGTAGTAAAAATCAACCAATGGAGGAAATCATTATGTGCAAGTAAAGCGGATAGACCGCAGCCGAAAGGCAATGGAGCAGTCGTGATGCTCCCCTGAGTCGCTATTGAGCGAGCCTGTGTAGCGACGGGTCAAGGTTCTTATATCAAAAGAAGCTCCGGTAAAGCAGCGCGAGTGCCAGACGCGCACCGGTTATAAGCGGCGATGATGCGGCATGGACTCAAGGGCATGGGCGCAGCCACTGCGAGAGTGTGGCGAAAACGTAAGAATCCTCCGCAGCGGCTTGAATGCGAATGCGGGCTAATACCGGGACGGTTAACAAAGTGGATAGTTGGCAAGGGAATCCGAGGGAACCGATCACAATCCATGCGTGATTATCTGGAAGGCTTAGAACAAAGGCAGATAGCTTCCATCCTCTGTTACACGGCGAGTTCCACCATGGGCACAGCTTACGTTTGATTTAATGATTTATTCCAGCCCCTTCAGTATGAGGGGGCTGGGCTGAATTAAAGCAAAGAGGTCGAAGATGGACGAAAAATGTATTGATTCAAAAATTATGACCGGAGAGCGTCTTCTGGTCATTAGCTCTGAAATTCTCACGGTTTTAAAAAGCGAGCTTTCCTCCAGAGGATTAAAGCCCACTTCCAGTAATTTACGCGTTGTGATGAATATTATTGATCAGTCTCTTCCTGATTCACTCAGCGATTTTTTTATTGAATAATTCTTCAAATTTATCAAATAGTTGCTCTATATCACCCATTGGGTCCTGTGACCTTGTATACCCCTTAGATGATGTCATTGCAGCCGTCTGATAGGCAGTATGCGTTTGAACCGCAATCTTTAGCAGACCCATAACCTTTTCTTCTTTTGTCATTGCAATTTCCCTTCTTGGCTGTGTGAGAACTCCCAAGATACCACCGAGCCTGATGTGGTGAAAAGACAGGCCTATCGCTGTGTGAGGCTGTTCACTTGGCGGTTATCCAGTCTTCCACCAATCAAACAGGAGGAAGAGGATAATGTTCTGATGGGTAACCGCCCTTTTTATTCAATGTGTCCGCTCCCGGTGTTGGCTGGGCTGCCCAACCCCGCGCGGGTTCAATTCCTGCCGGATACCTAATTAATCGGTGATTTATATGACCTTCCGTAACGTTAATTTCCCTTACGGCGATCTGATGCGCGTCCCTCGCGGTGTGCAGGCTGTTCGCAACCCTAAATCATTCGTTCGCTTCTGGCGGCAGAGCTGGTTGTACAGGCTTCTTACCCAGAAAGGCGATCCCTGCTGATAACTGGAGATAATTATGTCCGAAACCAAAAATACCACGCCGTTTAGCCAGCAGCTGGCGTACATCAACAAAGGCACTCTCGATGCCGAGCTGACCGAAGCGCTGGCCGAAGTGATCAAGGCTGTACGTGAAACGGGTAAAAAGGGAGCTGTGACCCTTACCCTTAACTGTTCAATGCTGAATACCCGTGACGAAAACACCATGAAGGTCACGCCAAAAGTAACCCGCACTATCCCGGAACTGGACCGCGCCGATACCATCATGTTCTCTACCGCTGATGGCGATCTGCTGCGTGATGACCCGGCGCAAGTTCAGATGGATTTGAAAGTTATCGAACAAGCACCGCAAGCTGCGCCTATTAAGCTGGCTCAGTAATCCCCCCCTCTTTTTCAATACACCTCTATAAAGGAATTATTCAATGTCTCAAATTGAAGGCTCTGCCGTGCACGACATCCGCGATCTGGTTGCTGCAACGCTGAAAACTGATACCGATATCCCGTCCGTCGTCGTCCCGGATGGCTTCGATATCAAATCGCTTGAAAGCCTCCAGATTGCCCCGTCTCGTATTCGCCAGACTACAAACCTGATTTCCCCCGGTTCGCTAATCGCATATATCCAGCGATTCCGTGATGCGCGTTCTGTTGTTTTCGCTGATAAAACCCAAACGAAGATCGTCGCGGTGCTGGACTTCCACCAGGACGCTGATAACCCTCACTGGGGTATGCACAAAGCAGTGTATGACTGCCCATTCTCTGATGACTGGAAAGCATGGATAGGGTTTGACGGCCGCAAGATGAACCAGATCGACTTTGCTGAGTTTCTGGAAAACAACATCCAGAATGTCGCGCCGATTAGCGATAACTATAAAGGCCCGTCAGGTACCGATCTACTGGAAATGGTACTCGCCTTTCAGGAGACCAGGAAGGTTGAGTTCAAGTCGGTTAAGCGCCTGCAGGATGGAACCTGTCAGTTCCAGTACAGCGATGATAAGTCCGGCTCCGGTAATACCCAAATCCCGGAAAAAATCAGCCTGGCAATAGCGCCTTTCCATAATGGCGCACCGTACCAGATCGATGCGCGCATTCGCTACCGCCTGCGCGACGGTCAGTTGGTCCTCTGGTATGAACTCATCGAGCCGAAAAAAATCATTGAGCACGCCTTCCAGGAGATCGTAGCCGATATGGAAAACCAGCTCGGCGATGAACTGCCTATCTACGAAGGCTCCATCTAACCCATCCATCCCGTGTGTTGTTTTATGCGCCTCCATGTGGGGCGCATAGCGAAGCACTCCCTAATTCAAAAAGGTGACCATATGCCCAGCTTAGGCCAGCTCTATAACGATAAAGAATCCGGGTTAACTACCCGTAAAACCTATAACGTCCCGATCGCCTCAATTTATGCGGAAGAAGGTTACAACGTTCGCGAACTAAATCAGGCGCATGTCGATGAGTTCCGCGATGCGTTTATTGCCGGTGAATATATTCCGCCGCTGGCCGTAGAAGTTACTGAGCGTGGTGTGAAGGTGATCGACGGCCACCACCGCTATCACGGTGCGCTCGCCGCAATCGCTATGGGACACGATATCGTGCGCCTTGAGTGCAAAGATTTTGTTGGTACTGAGGCCGATAAGATCGCGTTTATGGTGACTAGCTCGCAAGGGCTGGCACTTACTCCCCTTGAACGTGGTGCGGCGTATCACCGCCTACAGAATCAGGGATGGAGTCCGGCAGAGATTGCCGTAAAAGTTAAGCGTTCAGAGTCCGATATCCTTCAACATCTCCAGCTTCATGAATGCACCCCGTATATCAAAAAGCTGGTTCGCGATGGCTCTATGAACTATGCAATTGCGATTGGCATTTCTCGCGAACATGGCGTTTATGCAGACCGGGAAGCCGCCAGGCTGATGAAAAAAGCAGAAGCAGCCGGGAAAACGAAAGTCACAAAGAGCATCGCCAAGCCACAATTCAACGCAGGAAAGGCGCGGAAGTTTCTGGAGATCATCTCATCATGCAAAGAGACCACCAGCGGCGGACTGATTATTGAAGTACCACCAGCAATGCAGGCCGAAGTGCTGTCGATTCTTCAGGAATTCCGCTACGAAACATCGGCACCTAGGGAAGACGAGAAAAACAATGAACAGGCCTCATCATCTGAAGAAAGTGATGCCGCATGACAGAAACTATCCTCAAATGCCCTACCTGTGGGGCGTTAGCTCAATTCTCCTGGCATGGTCATAGCCCCTATATGCGTTATGGGGCTTTGCAATGTCCGCACAAACACCATTCTGTAAAGGTGACCTACCACGCCGATAGCATTGGTGCTGCGCGATTGAATCTGATTCAACAATGGGAGGTGTTAGTAAATGATTTTCAAAATTTACCGTGATCCCATTCTGCGAAAGACATTCATCCTGGATGCAATAGTTCTGGTTGGAGCGGCATCGCTTTCTGCGCTGGGAATATGGCTGGTCAATGAATGGGTGACAGCATGAACAACAACGGATTAACTCTCAACCAACTGGCAGAACGTAATGCCGCATTGGTCACTGAGGTCGAGAAATTACGTGCCGAGCGTGTCCAACTGGCTGCGGAGAATGCGGCGCTGAAGCAATACGCATTAGATTGTGTCAACGCTGTAGAATTCTGGAATTCCTGGGCTGACAAGGAAGATCAAATTCACAACGATATGGAAACCCCCGCCACCGATGCCTACCTGGCCGGGATTAAGGCTGATGCGATTACCGCTTCTTTGGATGCCTGCTCTGAATATCTTGAAACTGACTGTGTTATGGACAGGCTTGATATTAGCTACGAAGAAGCCGAGAAGCGAACCTCAGGGGCAATCGAGTTTCATGATGCGATGGTCGATTTTGCAAACCAGCTGCGCGAGGGGGCCGACAAATGATTACCGGGACTGCGAACTATGACGATGTTCCTGATGTTCTCTGCGCCTTGTGCGGCGGTTATTTCAAAGCCGACGATCCGGAAAGTCACGAATGCGATGAAGAAGCTCTTAACGAAATTGCGTGTGATATCTGCGGTTTCAAAAGTACTGACCCGGACGGCGCTCACTACTGCTGCGAGGATAACTCCGATGACTGATATCACCAAACTGGCGAGAGAGCGCCTGGAAAAAATTAAATCATGGCGTGGAACCTATGGAGCTGGAAGCAACGTAATGCTGCCAGCAGAAGAAGCTGAAGCGCTGGCCCGCATAGCACTGGACGCAATGGACAGAGACCAGGTACGCAACGAGCACGCCGAGTGGTCACAGGCAACTTTCGGCAATGTCGGCCCGGTTGGCCCACTGAAGCACCTACGAAGAGAAGTGCTGGAAACTATCGCTAAGCCGCATGATCTGATCGAGTGGGCTGATATGCAATTCCTGCTGTGGGATGCGCAGCGCCGTGCCGGTATCACTGATGAGCAGATTACTCAGGCGATGATCGATAAGCTGGCGGTAAACAAGCAACGCGAATGGCCGGAGCCGAAAGACGGTGAACCGCGGTTGCACATCAAAGAGCAGCCAGCGCCGGTAGTGCCGGTAGTACCGGATTTCAAAAAACTGGCTCGCGAACTGGTTGATAATCTCGTCGATTGCGGCGGACTGGATGAAGGGGTGAAAGAGAAGTATCTGGAGTGGGCAGAGAAAACCTGCCACGCCGCCATGTTCGCAGCCGCCCCGCAGGAGAATAATTAACGTGACCCATTTAATGATCGACCTGGAAACTATGGGCAACAAACCTAACGCCCCTATCGTCTCCATCGGTGCTGTGTTCTTTGAGCCCTCGACTGGTGAACTTGGCAAGGAATTTTATCGTGTCGTCAGCCTGAAAAGTTCAATGGATGGCGGTGCCGTTCCTGACCCTGACACCATTATGTGGTGGATGCAGCAAAGCGAAGAAGCCAGAGCGGCTATCTGCGATAAAGATACGGTCACCAGTCTGGTTACCGCATTAAGTGATCTGAACTGCTTCATAAGGGATAACGCAGACCCTGACAAAGTACAGGTATGGGGTAATGGCGCTACGTTCGATAACGTAATCATTCGGGCTAGCTATGACCGTGAGTTTATGCCCTGCATATGGAAATTTTGGAATGATCGCGATGTCCGCACAATCGTTGAATTAGGTCGAGCGATTGGCATCAACCCTCGCCGCGACATACCGTTTGAAGGTGATGTACATAACGCGCTGGCCGATGCCAGACACCAGGCTAAATACATTTCCGTTATCTGGCAGCGATTAATTCCTGCACAATGATTTAATTATTGGGGTAACTTATGACAATTAATGATTTTATGGAAGAGCAGGAGGTTTTCGACCTGCTCAAAAAGAAAAAAACAGCAGTATGGAATTTGCGGAAAAATCACGGATTTCCCCACCCGGTTTTAACATACCCAACACGGTATAGCAGAAAAGCAGTTATAAAATGGATAGAAGATGGTGGGGTTAATCGAGGCATATGAGTGCTTAAATATTTAATTACCTGACTGTGGCACTTACTAGAACACAGTCAGGCATATTAAATTAAGAGTGCTAATATTTTACTATTTTTTCAATTGCATATTTACAACTCTCTGGGTGTCTATCTACAACCTCATCCCACTCAACGTCAGGTGATATAGCAGTAACATTATTACCTGACAGTAATAAATAGGTCGTTAATTTCGGATAATGTTTTCGATACATATCCCATGATGCTGCATACTTTTTTCTTACTGAGTCTGGATAGCTATTATTCACAGAACCAAGGTACATATTATTAACATGCGTTAACTCTGGATAAATAAACCATTTTGAATCAGTCATCTCTATGTATTCAGATTTAATAGGCAGCCGCCATGACTCCAGGTCATATAGAGATTGGGTAACATAAACAAAATTGTAATTATCATTATACTCTTCAAATTTGAATATATTACAGTGCTTGGCTATTTTTTTATCAATGAACAATCCAATAGCTTTTAACTCCTTCTCCGAGTTGTAAGCATCGATTAAAGCGTTTCCATAAAAACAAGGTACTCCATTGATTTCGTAATGTGTAAAATCACCATGTGTTATAACAGCTCGAAAATAAACACCTCTCCCCGTTAAGCGATGCATCAAGTCTTTTACAAACTCACAAAGAAACATAATAAGATATTGAGAGTCGGCCGGAGTATGCCCACCATCAACATTATAGACAACCACTGTATCTGAAAAGACAATTACTTTAAATGCATCATGACTGTGAGCATTCAAGCTGGCTATGACTTCATAAAGATCATCAATTTTATTACTACCCTGCCTCACTAAATCGGTAAAGCCCAGGATATCTAAGTATAAGAAATATCTTTCGTTCATATTTACCCTATCCATATTTAATTATTAAGATTTCCTCAAATACTAATTTTAAAGTTGTGGAATAGTCACACATTATTTCCATCTAGTATTTTCTTAACATACCAGAAAATTTTATCAGCATAGAGTTCATAGGCATCCTTTTGCTCATCCAGCCAATCGTGTTTGTTATACACCGCCATCACCCCTCCCAACTCATGCCCCAGCATCTTTTCGGTCACATGGGGCATAACCCCCTCGCCTGACAAATTCGTTACCAGCGAGCGCCTGAAGTCGTGGGTTCGCCATTCCGGTATATCAATTTTATCCCTTAACTTCTTCATGTAGAGATTAGCTGACGATCTATCTATTGCCTTGTCCAGTTCCTGGCCGGGAAACAGAACATCATTTCCAGCATTGAGGAGCCTTTCAACAAAAGGTTTCACCTGGTCAAACACCGGGCGACGGATAACGTTACCCATCTTTGAATGTTCTGCTGGAGTCGTCCAGATAAGATCATCCATATTGAACTCACTGGCAGTAGCAAGGCGCAGCTCTGATAGCCTGGCTCCCCAAAGCAAAAGCAGCTGATGAAGCACCTTGTTGGAGGTAACGATCTTGTTGTTCTCCAGCGCCAGCCAGATTTTAGCCAACTCGGTATACGTGAGAACACGACTACCCACATCAGGTTTTTTTCCAATGGTCTTGACACTTAGCTTCAGGACTTCGCACGATGGGATCAACTGGCGACTGATACACCAGTTCATGACGGAACGTAGCTGCAGAAGAAGTACCCTGGCCTTTTTGCTGTTCTTCTTTTCCTGCTTATCAAAGAAACGCACCCATGCCGAAACAGGAATGTTTACTACCGGAGCGTCCGGGAATTCTGTGTACATCGTGTTGTACACAACTGACTTGTACAGCGTCTGAGTGTTCGGCTTCAGCGTTTCAACATACTTACCCCACCACTGATCCAGGCACTCTTTGAGAGTCAGCTCGCCATCTTCTTTGGCAAAATAATTTTTCGGGTTTAGCCCCTTGAGGTACAATTCGCGCATCTCACCGACGACTACGCGCGCCTCCTTGAGAGACATAGCGGGATAGCGGCCAATGGAGAGGCGAACGGGCTTACCGTTCCAGCGATAACGAAACTGGAATGTGATCGTGCCTGTGGGCGTTATGCGTACACTCAGCCCGTCACCATCTGTGACCTCAGCTGCGCCGCTGTATGGCTTAGCATTGATGCTACGGAGTTTGGTATCACTAAGGGCCACGGCTCTGTATCCTGTACACAGTGAAATTTTGCATTCTGTACTCAATGTGTACGCAATGGCAAGTGAACGAAGTGATTTTCTAAGCGAATTGATGTGAACGGAAAGGAAATAAAAGGAATGAAATGCTTGATGATACGTGGAATGATAGGATAACATGCAACACAAGCTGAACGCTTAAAAATCAGTAAGTTCTATGTCCCCTTAGTTAAATGGATATAACGAGCCCCTCCTAAGGGCTAGTTGCAGGTTCGATTCCTGCAGGGGACACCATGCGCAGCCGCAATAATCTTCTCTCGGCAGCCATTGCAGACAATATAAATCTCCAATCTCCCTTTTGTATCGCCTTCTTAGCCACTTTATCAGGCCGGTCATGCAGTTTTTCCATGACTTTTATTTTGCTCCCCCGCCAGGTAGCGAGGGGAAATGATTTCATCACTAATACCGGCTCAGTCAAAGGTGCTTCTACACCCGTTGTGGCTACCCGGCCTACCATTTTATGCAGCTTCGCTTTCTGCATATTCCAAACTCTGCAGATATTGCAACGCGACCGGGTCGGCAATATATTCAACCTGACCATGATGGCGCTCGACCTCATCAATAATCCGACGAAGCTCAACCCGAAAAAACTCCTTGCGCAGATTAATTTTATTAATGCGATAATTTTCCAGGTGATCATGCAGCGTTTTTTCCAGTGCGGGGGCATCGTCGCAGGAAATCATAGCATGGACGTCAAAATCAAAAGGTACCGCCGCCCCACTTAGTTCTTTTACTCGTTCCATAGGCTCCAGCCGTCGGGTCATACCAATTTTGAAGACATTTTCACCGAAGGAGCCGATATTCGAAATGATATACACATATCCTTGCCTGGTGAGCTGGGCCATGGATTTGGCGCGTTCATACTGCTGATGTACGTCTTGGATTTTCTGCTCCAGCTCCAGACGCTGTCTTTCCAGCTCTTCCCGGTGTGTGCCTTCAGCGGCGAGAAGAGCTTCCTCCAGTAAACGCTGCTGCTCAGCAAGGCGTTGCTCCTCTTCTTCCGCTTCGCGCTGCTGCTGTTCCAGTTCATCCTGACGCTGTTTTTCTTCCCTAATCTGACGCTTAAGCTCAGCCTGATACTCTTTTTCTTCCTGCGCTTTTTCCAGCAGGGCGACCTTATCCAGAAACTGCTGCTTTACAGCTTCCCAGTCGGCGTTATCTTCAAGTTCCAGAAAGGTGATTTTCTCGCTAATGGCCGCGTAAGCGTCTCTCTCCTTCCTGAGCTGGTCGTATTTGCTTTGCCAGTTATTTACCGTGGTGCCGGAAAGTAGTGTTTTGACTTTGAATTTATACGCAGAATCCACAATACGCTGCAGTGCACGGGAGGCTTTATTTCTGGCATTGTGAAATTCTGTCCACTGAACGGCAAGCTGTTGCTTTTCCTGATACAGCTTGCAAGCCACTTCGCTACTGACGGTTTCGTCAAAGGCTTGCTCCTTTTTTGCCAGGTCAGTGGCTTTTTTTCTAAAGCCGCGATAAATGAAAACCCGGATTATCAGCGCAACAGCTATCAGCAAACCAAAGAACAGACCGATGACTCCGGCCGGATTCGATACGGATTCAATGAATCGCTCATTAAGATTGATTAACGCCTTTACCGCAACATAAATCCCCCAGGCCATCGCTCCTATAATGATCAAAATGAGAATTGCAACATTATCATCTTTATTTCTTCGTGCCATATTTACTTCCTTTTCTATTTTAATCTTGATGATTTACCCGAAATAACAGAAAAAATGATGTTCCGTTCCCTGTTAATACTGATTCCCGGAACAAATTGGTAAATGGGTGAAGCCAGGCTTACTGGCCATATAAAGAGGCGCACACGTGGGCTGTCGGGGTGGTGTTTTAACCAGCTCATCGTTTTCATAAACGCGTTGTGGCTCTTGCTTTTTCGCTGTTGTCGTCTTTTTGGTTTGCGTTTTACGGGTAGGGATGGAAGGTTTAACCCGCTCGCGAGTTACGGAATCACCATATCCAGAGCAAAATCGCTTTGATTGACTTAGGCTTCCGTCATTACAGACAAACCGGCCATCGGATGTACAATGCGCTATCCCACCTTTTGAACCGGAGCAGGGCTTTCTTCCGCGAGCAGCGTCAGCCTGAGTGGTCAACAATATGCCTGAAAGCAAGAGAAGAATTAATTTTTTCATTTCCATATCCGTGTTGTATGTTGTTATTTAGGGTTCTGTTACCTGTCAGGTATTAACTGTTTCGCCAGAGAATACGCAATGATTAACTGGCAGATAAATTATCACTCCTTACGTTTTCAGCTTATTGATGACCGGCGTACGCAGGACATTACGAGTATGGTTATTCCAGTTAACAGGGTCAGGATGTCCATTACGCCGGAGAGTCGTGCAGCGCATACGCGATGTACGGCAGGTCAATATTACTATTGCTGTACGCTATCGCCACCTCGGTTCCATCAATCAGCGGCGTATGCCAGCCGAGTGTTTCACCGGCATACGGCTTCGCCATCCGCAGCCACAGGTAGCCGTAACCGGGTTCCGTCCCCTCCCGGTCGAAGTCCGGCTTCACCCGGTAGCGCCCCTGCCCGTCAAGGTGAGCGTAGATATCATTTTTCTCCCCAGACCGCGCACGTCGTCCATCATCGTGCGCCAGTAAATCCCGACTTCTTGACTGCCAAAATTAAAGCTCGGTCATAAGTGGCAATAAGCCAAGATCCAGAAGCTTAATTTCAATGTCGTTAGCTTTACCTATGTGTTCTTTATTGTTTCCATCGAATATTTCCTCAGTAGACACAATAATGGTGCCTTTTTGATTGTCGCCATCCATTACCGGCACAACTCTGGCTGCTTCTGGAATTAATTCAGTTAAGACTATGTGGGGGATGTATAACATCCAACCTACAGCCAGTCTGTCAGGGAATACGTTTCGCCCGAACAGATTGTATCCATTTGAATCGATGCTTATATGTGAACAATCAAAAAATAAAGCCAAATGTGATAAGAGCGTTATAAATCGGAGCAATGAATTTTCATCATTATTTACAACTAAACTTAACTCCACGGAAACCCTATTTTTTTGTTCGTAAAACATTTTTCTATAAGAGATGCCACAGCTGTGCTCATCATCATTGGCATCCCAAACGCTATCTACAAACATCGGCATATTTTTTTATATCGGCGCTCCCATTTCAAACGAGTGTTATCTGTGATACCTCCATTCTGAAAAGCTATCTGATTTAGAGCTTGCTTTCTGGAATAACCCGTTTCATACCAATTCTTTTCCACCTGAAATAACTTATTAAGTTGCGCTATGATAAATGCAAAGTGTTCAATTATTTGTGAAAACTGAATGTCATCATTTTTGGTACGATAATCAAAGTTTACTATAAAACGTGTATCCATAATCAAGGCTCCCATCTGACAACAATATCTTTAAATCTTATGAAGATTTTTGAAAAATAGTAGCAACTCATTGGCTGCATAAAAATCCAAACTACTTTTAAAGGTTGATTAACTGTCGCAACAGCTTGATGACGCCCGGCTTGATTAATTGCACTGTTATCCCCTCGCCACCACTCTTTTTTTGTACCATCAGCCCTGAAAAACTGATCATATCTCGCCTTCGCCTCCCAGAACTGACAAAGCTTATCTTTCCAGCCATCAAACGATACACCACAATACTTAAATTCCTGTATCTGTTTAGTTTCTGGATTATAGTACGTCCCACATATTCTCGTCTGGTAGCTAATCGTTACCGCACTCCAGCGCGAACAGCGTCTCACCATCGGCATCACCTTGCCCTCAGGCGGGCAGTTATCACAGGTCTTTTCATCCGTCTTCGCCTGTGCCCCCGCTTTCGTGTCTACACCTTCGTAACTGACCGTTTCGGAGTAATCTATATCATCTTCCCAGAAATCACCGTGCGTCTCCGCACTGACCGCCATGGGGTCATTCAGCATCGGATCATAAGGTTTTCCCTGATAGTCAAACCCTCCGGTCCCCTGACGCGACCCACTACCTGAGCCAGGATAAGACATATCCTCTTCTTCCCAGCCGCCATGGGTGCTTCCTGCTCCGGGAAATGTTGCTGTTCCGGTTGAGCCACCTGCCACACCGACGCTTCCGGTAGCCGCGCCCCCCATTCCCCCGGTAACTACTGGTGGAAACATAACCATCAGAGTCCCCTCCTTTCCCGGTTTATCATCACATGCATATAATCTTCAACCCGCTGATCAACTGAATAACTATTCGGTGTTCTCAGCCATTTATCCACTTCGGGCTTCAAATAAAAACCGGGCCAAAATGCCTCCAGAAACAAAAAATCTCGCTTCACATTCTTTTCTTTCAGCGGAAGGGTATTGGCATAATCCAGTGCCTTTCTCAGGCGAACATGGAACGTGTCGTCCGGTTCGTTAATCCCCGGAAATTTCCTCTTCAGTCTTTGCGCGGTATCGCGAACAAAATCATCACCTTCCATTTTGTCCACACCGGCACACTGCTCTTCAGACAGCTTCAGCATATGAATTCCCTTTGTTTAAATGACCAGACTTTCCCGTCCACTATTGTCAACCATTCCTGCATTAAACCTGTCAGCTTCTGGTGTTGCAGGTCGTTCAGCATCGTTGCCAGACGAACCTGAACGCGTGGATCCTGGAAACGCAGCAAAGCAGCCCGACCATCCGGCAGCCCAACATTCATATTGTTCTTCAGATGAACCACCTGTTCCGTGAGTGCAGAAGACGACAATATCCAGGAAACAGAGGGCAGCGCAGTTTCCAGATGACACAGCTTTTCACTGATATCCATCGCACAGCTCATCTGAATTATCCAGGGGCCAGCAAAAGCGATGCGGGAATCCGGCCAGGTATCGAACAGAGGCATGGCGGCGGGTTGTGGAGCGGACAGGCCCTCACCGAAATACCGCTCATATTGCAGACCGTCCACCAGGGCATACAATGTCACTTTTGTTGAGTAAATCAGGTGTTGAGCCGCAAGACTAAAGCTGTCACTGCTCATGATTCACCTCTTACAACAAAAGTATCGCCATTCATCGTCGCTTTCATCAGGCAGCTCAGGCAGATACCGCCACCCGTTGTAGCCTTAACCGGTATTGATGCAGCGGCAGCTGCCATCGTCCTTTTCACCTTCCGTATATACGTCGCCGTCGTGCCATACTCGACCCTCCCGGCCTCAAGTCGCAGATAGCTCCCGCCACCAATCAGCGTGATACGCTTCTTCCCGGCAAACGAAATATCACTCGCTGAGCTCAGCGTCAGTTTCTTCTCTGCAAACAGCCGCAGGCTGGCATTCTGCGCCTGCACCTCCACTGGCCCTTCTCCGGATTTCAGACTCAGCTGGCCGGTCCGGGCAAAGAGCCCAAGCTTCTCCCCGGCCAGTGCGGTCATGTTACCCATGACACCGGCACTGATATCGCCCCCGGCATTAATGGCGACATTCTTCGTGGCCGTCATTTGCAGACGCTCCCCGCTGGTGAGAGCCATGCCTTCCGGGGCCGAGAACAGCACGACTTCATTGAGCGGTTTCAGCCTCTGCTCAAACATCTCTATCTGGCTGTCCACATCCACCTTCAGCGCCTGCGCCTGCTCTGCCGCCATTTTCAGCTGCTGCAGTTGCTGGTTAAGCCTGTCGATTTCCTTCAGCGCGGCGTCCCTGTCCAGCGCCTCACCCTGCGCCTTTGCCTGCGCATCCGCACTGACAAACAGTCCCTTCCCGGCCCTCAGGGCTCCCCACTCGTCGGTGCGCAGTTCGGCCCCCTGACCGCGACGTTGCCCCCGGCTGTCCACCAGATGTCCGCTGTTGAGCTGCGTCCTGCCGTATTCCGTGGCGAGCTTGATGTGTTCCTCACCACGCCTGTCTTCCATCCGCAGCTTGTTGTTCGCGGGAGTTCTGAGAATGTTCCGGGTGTGATTGTCCCGGTTTACGGGGTCAGGGTGCTCCGAGTCGTGCAGCGCATACGCGATATACGGCAGGTCAATATCGCCATTGCTGTACGCTATCGCCACCTCGGTTCCATCAATCAGCGGCGTATGCCAGCCGAGTGTTTCACCGGCATACGGCTTCGCCATCCGCAGCCACAGGTAGCCGTAACCCGGCTCCGTCCCCTCCCGGTCGAAGTCCAGCTTCACCCGGTAGCGCCCCTGCCCGTCCAGGTGTGCGTAGGTATCATTTTTTTCGCGACTTTCGATCCGGGCCGGAAGCGTACCCGGGATGACCGGGCGAGGGATCTCTACCGGACGGAAGCAGTAACGTTCGGTATAAGGCTGGCCCCAGACTGACACATGCAGACGGGAATCACGGGCCCCCCGGTAGGTCACCAGGGTGAGGACGACGCCTTCTTTCAGGGCTGCAATGACATCGCCCTGCGGCTCCAGCACCTGTCCGGGTGTGAGATGAGCAGCGTTGCTGAACAGATGAATACGGGCTGATTTATTCAGCTCCCGCTCGTGATGGATGTGCGCATAGAACGCCCCGGATTCCGTTTCCGGCTCCGGGCTGGCGTCATCACCTGCGTCACGATACGGTGCCGCGTAACGGTAATGCTCCCCGCTGGTGACCGCATCGTTACGCACGCTGACCGTCGCATCCATCGGCGTGGAGGCTGTCCGGTAGTTGTAATCCCGCGTGGTGACAGTGCCGGTGGCGATGTTGTGCCAGGTCCGCACATCCCAGACCGACTCTGCTGCGCCGTCAAACAGACCCGATGGTTCGCTGTAGGGCAGACGCACATCAAACCGGTAGTTCAGCTGGCTGTCGGCAAAAATGTACGTATCCAGCTCACGGGTGTCATCCATCTCCGTACGCCAGTAAATCCCCACCTCAGACAGAATGCGCCGGATAAACTGCAAATCCGTTTCCCGCCACTGGGTGATAATTTCACGCGGCGGGTAGGTGCGCTCCAGCCGGAAGTCAAAATCAGGTCCTTGCAGGCCATGTTTGCGCAGCACCTGCTCCACCACCTCCGGCACGGACTGGTTCTGATATACCGCGCACTGCCGGGTGTATCCCAGCAGCGCCAGGCGGGAACTGAGCGTGAGCCGGTAGTGAGACTGGTCCTGAGAGGTGGACAGCCATTCCAGGCGGGTCACCATGCCGTGAACACTTTTGCCGCTCCGCATCCGGAAAGAGGCATATTTCATCAGCACCTGTTCCGGGAGAATGTTCGCCTGCAGGGAGGTAAACTCAATGTCCCACCGGAAGGGCTCGCTCAGGGCTTCCCTGCCACGAAAGCGCAGAATATCCGGCTTCACTGAACTGTCATTGATATCCAGAAAATATCGGGTCTGTCCGTCAAAAAGCGCCAGCCAGCTATCCATCACATCACTCCTTCACCGGCACAAGGCCAAGCCAGCCATCACCCAGTTCAATTGTGCGGGGGTTGTCCGGGTCGAGGTCGTCACGGGTCAGTACCAGACGCCAGCGGTTGTCCTTCTGATCCGGCCGGTTAAACAGCCCCACCACCGCCACGAACTGAGCGTCTTCATCCATGGGCATATTGAGCGTCACGCTGCCATTGGGCATCACCAGCAGCTCTTTTGATGCCAGTACGTCGTCTTTAAGTACCGTATCGGCCTTGCGCAGCAGTGTCTGGTAATCGGCGGCATCAACCGCTTTACGATCCCGGAGTTGATAAACCCGCACCATTGTCGCCAGCGGCGTCTGTGCGCCATCGGCGTTAATGGCCGTGCGCGGGGTAAAATCCAGATGCAGCGTTTTAATTTTTTTGTAGAAGATGGATTTCGTGATGCTGACCGTACCGTCCGTGACGGTCTGCGTCAGGCCGCAGCCTGCGAGTAGACCGCAGGCAATAAGCGTCAGCGCCCTCCGGCGGGTTACTGTTGCCATTCAAAAGTTCCTTTATTGAGAGGGAATACGTGATTAGTCGAAGCGGTAATGCCCGTCTTCAGCAGGAGGTAAAACAGAGCATTGCAACCCTTCATAGCAGCCCAGGCTGACGGTCAGACTCTCCCTGTTATTGCTGAGTTTTCCTGCTTTCAGCCCCAGCAAACCGGTTCGGCCCAGCTGAATACGCCTGCCTTTGCCAACGCGAGGCTCAGGCAATAACCGCACGGGTACCGTGAGGCGCAGTCGGGCGTCACTGCGGTAGCCAAGATAGACGCGCAGCAGGACCAGCAAATCGGTATGGAGGACAGCACCGGGTAACCAGCCTTCCGCTTCGCCCGGATCTTCCGTTTCCAGCGTCACCAGTACCCGACTGCATGCTTCCCTGGCCGTTTTACCCAGCGTGGCCCGCTGCGAAAGACGGATGCGGTTTTTGGCCCCCAGCCCACTGCGGTTATCAATATGGACCTTAACCGGATCGGGTTCGGTGATAATTGCCCGGGTATTCGGTGCCAACAGGCTCACCAGGGCCCGGATACCTTCGGCATTACGGGTGGGTAATCGCATGGTGCCCAGCAGGGCCAGAAAACGGGAAACCGGCGTTGCCACCCGTTCCGCTGTGCCTGGTATACCGAGTCCCACCAGTCCCAGCAGACACTGTGATGTGGCATCACGGCCACCGGCCTCGAAGGTCGCCGGATACGCGTATTTTCGCCAGATCCGGTAATACTGAGTGGTGATCCGGTGGCTGAAAATGTCCAGGAATGAGGTAACCGCCTCGTGTCCTTCGCGGCGCTGCGCAATATCGTCCAGCCAGGACGTCGGCAGAGGCGAGTCCACGCCATACACCCCTAGAAATGTCGTGCGAACCGTTGGGGGTAATGTCGGATGGTCTTCGTCAGTCTCCACTGCTTTCAGGGTACTGACCGGGAAACCCATACCAGGCCAGGGTCTGAATCGTACCGGATCATCGCCCGGATGGCTGGTGGTGCCCAGTTTCGGCGCGTCCGGATTTTCCTGTTCCAGCAACTGGCAGAAACGATAAAAATTGGCCCGCCAGATATCTTTGTTAAGGGCCAGCGTCAGCCCGGTACGTGCTGGCTGTGATTCTCGCGCCATCTCAGTCGTTTCCCTGTCGGTTGCAGTACCAGCGTGAGCTGGTTAAAGAGGTGAATATCGGCATAGAGCGCGAAGAACCGATGCAGCATCTCCCCAAAGAGGTTTACATCACCCTCGCCTGCAAAATTGTCCATATTCAGCGTGACCTCAATGTCCACGCCCCGGAGCATAAAACCCTTCTCAAAACGGCGGATCAGGGTGTGCTTCACAGCGACGATTGCTTCAAGCCGACGGCGGTTCATTTCATCGTCGGTCCAGTCATACAGCGCCAGCGTGCCCCGCAGTACCTCCGGATTGTCCATCATGCTCAGAAAGTTTGAACCAAGGTGGCTCATCACCCGCCAGTGAAAACGATCGTTTGCCGGGGGATATAGTGGCATCGTCGGTGCTGTGACGTTCAGTACTCTGACGGGCACCTTGCCGGTTTTGACCACCCTGTCCAGCAGGGTACTTTCCAGTGCCTTACGCGGAAGCTGACCGTTGGTCCCGGTTATTCGCATCGAGAGAGACTCCGGTTTATCGGACAACTGCTCCAGTTCGAACGAGCGTCCCCCGAGAATTAACCAGGTGTCATACAGGCCAGAGGGACCGCGTTTCACGCGGGTATGGAAATAACGCTCAGGGGCATCGTGGCGCATCATACCGCCCCGGTGGCGGAAGCTGGTGAATGGCACATAGGGGTGTTTGCCATTCTTCACCGCGCCATGGATGTTATCGACGCTATAAATCTCGGTGTGTCCATCCTGAAGACGCAGCGGCCTGAGCAGGTATTCGTTTTCCAGCGGGTTAAGCGTCAGCGGGTCGGCTTCCAGGGTAAAGAGATTGATGACCGGCGCACAGTGCAGCCGGAAGTTTTCTGTCTCAAAAGGCAGATCGGATGACCATGCTTCACTGAGCACAATGTCGATTTCAAACCAGGTGCTGGCCGCAGTGAGCCCGATGGTGTCGAGACCGCGCAGCTCAACAAACATAAACTTCGGACGGAAGCTGAAATACTCCAGCAGCAGCTGGTAACCACTGAAGGCGGTATCGGCTTTCTTCCACAGGCCGTCATTGTCGTCAAAGCCCATGGGTTTGCACCAGCCATCAAACTGATGACGTTCAGTATGCGTCCCGGCATGACGCGCATATATGGCATGTACACGCCGGGTCATTGCCAGATGCAGCGCTGAACTGACAGGACTCTCTGCGTTAAGGAATATGGCGACCTTGTCGATCCCGGCTTTACGCCAGTCCACTTTTTCAGGGCATTCGAAGCGCAGGCGGATAGCAGAGCGGCCATCGGTTTCCGTGTGCAGGCTGGCGTCCGCAAGGTGCAGCGGTTGTAGCGGCACATCGCGGGTCGTCCGGTACTGACAGGCGGTTTTATGCGGCCCGACAGGACGTGACAGAACGGAAAAGCCTTCAGCCAGCATTTCGGCCTGACGCAGACTACGCCAGTCAGGCGAGAACTCGACGATGGCCAGCGACGGGATAGTCCGCATATAGTGCGGCCACAGCAGACTCACCAGCCCTTCGGTCAGTTCCGGCAGATCATCATCCAGCTTTTCACGCAAACGGCCCATCAGGAAGGCAAAGCCTTCGAACAGGCGTTCCACATAAGGATCGCGGGCGCCGGGTTTATCCAGATTAAGCATCGCTGCACGATCCGGATGAGCCCGGGCAAACTCTTTACCGGCTTCACGCAGGTAGCGCATCTCTGCTTCGTAATAGCGCAGGGTTAAATCATCCATGAACGGCATTCCTGGAAATTATTAAAGAGAACATTAGCCACAGAGCACCATGGCACGGGCCGGGTCAATGGCAATAAGTCCGGCAAGTAAGGACTCCATCTCAGGCATCAAACGGGCTTTATCAGATTCGCTGCGACCAGCTTTCATACGTAACAGGTTCAGTCGACGGGCCTGGACTTCAAACAACAGATCGGGTTCCCAGTCTCCCAGCGTCAGCTGTGGCGCACAGGTAGTTAGTTCGCCAAGCAGATGAAGCGCCATATCGTTTCGTCCATATTGCTCTGCCACCCGGGCCATTAGCAGGCGTATCAGCCAGCGATGGCGTGGTGTGTCTATCCCCGGTCGGGACTGGAGCCAGGTAAGCGCCGCTTCGGGACCATCCGTGTCGCCCTTTTCCATGGCTTCCGACTCAAGGAGCAGCACATCATCAGCCTGACCATTAACGACGGTAGCGAGTTCATTGTCGTATATCAGGCCTTCTTCATTCACTTTTTCCGCAATCCAGGCGGTGGTGACTTCGTCAGCAAAGGGGGTACCGTCATTCCATGCCAGCCCTTCAAGGCCCGGGAGGCGTTTAAGCAGCAGCCGCAGATCGAACAGGACGGAGTCTGTCCAGGTATCCCAGGGCTGACCGGCATGGCTGAGCCCCTGCCAGAGATACCACTGAAGATCGAGCCAGAAATGGTTGACCCCTTCGCAATACATCTGGCTGGCCTGCTCAACCAGTTCGGTCCAGTTTTTCTGAATATAGAGCCGCTTAAGTTGAGCGCGATACTCGGGTTTCGGCGGTACCAGGCGGGTGCGGCCGCTACTGTCGAGAGGGGGGATCTGATCGACTGTATCCCACCGCACGGTCTTAATCAGCCGGTGAGAAGCCAGCCAACCCTGAGATTGTTCGCTCAGCCAGCGGGAAAGTAACTTTGCCTTGTCGAGTAAATCGCGGCCAGATTTCACGGCTGACAGTTGCGGTGAATCCGAATGGGCTGGTTCATGCCCCTGCTCCTGAGCACTGCTGTTCTGGGGGACCAGCACTTCCATGCCACCCGAACGTGCCAGGCGGTTTTCAAGAGCGGTACAAAGGCCTGCAAAAGACGGTTTCTCGGCTTCCGGCCAGTCTGCCACTGTGGATGCAAGCAGGCTTATAGCGCCAGCCGTCAGACCGGCATCATTACTGTCCACCTCGGGCCATAACAGCAGTGCATCAATCACTTTTGCACTGTTCAACCACTCCAGCGCAGCTTTCCGGGCGGCGGGGCGCCGGGGATGACAGGCCTGCCCGTAGCGGGTCAGCATCGCGACAAGAAGCAGTAAGCCCTCGGACAACCCTTTTTCACCGTCGCGGCTGAGTCGGGCCTGCACGTACCAGGTCACGACACGAATGTCTTTGGCGCATTCGCAAAGACACTTTTGGGCCAGTTGGCACAACAACGCTGAATCGGTACCTGAAAGCTTATTGATCTCTTCACGCATCAGCTGAAAATTATCATCGTATGCGGGATCGTCCCCGGTTTCAGGCCCGGAGGTGAACGGATGCAGCCAGTTATCCCAGAGCGACAGGGCATCATTTGCCCGGGAGGTGAGGCGCTGCCTTTCTTCCTGGCTGGTGGCGCAGGCGGTTAACAGATCTTCCGGTGAACTCATTCTTTTTCCCGTTTGTTAGTCTCTTTCATAAACCTCATGGTCGCTTCCAGAGAATCGTCGTCCTTACCATTGACGATTTGCGGTGGCTTCCATTTCAGCAGCATACTTTTCTCCTCCCCCTGAGTAGGTTTGCCCTTCCAGTCGCTTTGCCAGTGGGCTTTTCTGACATGGGGGCGCAGGCGCCGATGGGGTGTGGAGGGACTGCCCCCTGATGTACTGGCTTCCGGCGCTCGCGGTACCTGCCTGAGCGCGGAACCGGCCCGGGCGCCGACAAAAATCTGCACAGGCTTGTCAGGGTGGATGAGGCGTTGATGCTTTCCGACACGTCTGGGTTCGGGTCTCACAGGTTTCCCTGCTTGCCCCATTCACTGTTCTCAGAGCAGGGCCAGAACAGCACCGGCAGGACCGCGTTCCAGAATCCATGGATCCCCACCTCCTGCTGACTGATGGCCGTGGAGACAGAAGCGGCAAGGGTGAACAATGCGCCCATCGTTACTGGATCGCTTCTGCGCCAGCGGCAACATTAAAAATAGCGTTGGGCAGCGTGAACCCCTGCAACTTCAGTAATTCAAGAGGACCACTGCCGAGTTCGCTACGCATCACAAACTTCAGAGGATTGCCATCCGGGGTGATCCATACCAGTTGCGTCCGGCTGGCATCAAGAGGAGTGAGCAGGGCTTTGTCCAGCAGGCGAATGAAGCCCCAGTTACCCTGGTGACTGGCGTAGAGTTGCATACCACTGTTTACACTACGCCAGCTCAACGATACGCCTGGATAGTAGCTATTCCCCGGCCAGGTGAAGCTTTGCCAGCTTTCCATCTGATTGAAGTAGTCCAGGTTCTGCTCATCGAGGGTCAATTGCACTCTGGCAACATCCTTTGAAGGACGCGCCATCAGTTCGAAGTGAATACCTGCATCGCCCTGAGAGAACACGATATCAGACAGCTCTGCCAGCTGATTAATCGCCCGGAGGAAATCCGGACTGACAACCATCCCCTGACTTGCGGAAGGATCAACGACCCAGCGATTTCCCTCCTGGTGGAGGATCCCGCCAAGATTAGTTTTCAGGAAGTTAGTAATTCGACCCGAGTCGCTACGCAGGAACTGAGCCAGTAACGGCAGGGAGGCATCGCTGCCGGTGGCCTTAAACGGATACCGCCCCGCAAAGGCCTTATTCCACTGTTCGACAATGGTCGATTGCCAGCGGCTATTGAGACTACCCGCTGCCGGGGCAAGGACCTGCCGCCAGGCCAGATCCAGCGGTTGCACAAACAACGACTGACCAAATCCGTTCCACTCCTGCCCCAGGCTTGCCGCAACCAGACTGCCGTAATCGCGGGTGTCCGTCAGGTCGATGGCTTTACCCTGGAATACGGTCTGTGCCAGCATCTGCGACATCGCTTGCGGATCCGGGGCGCTGGTGACCTGCTGAAGCTTCAGCCGCACCTGGGTAACGCGGGCCAGCCAGGACTGGAAACTGAGGTTACCGTTGCTACCAGTGCCCTCTTTACCTTCCATAAATCCCGTCAGTGGTCCAAAAACGTCCTCCAATGGACCTTTCGGCCCCTGCGCCTGCTCAATGAACTGTCGGGTATATTTTTTCCGACCAACCAGTTTTTTCGCTGAATCCACTATCGAATCAGCCAGTGCCTCACCCTTCTCTCCTGTTTTTCCCTGCCAGGCCAGCGTATTCATTAAGGCCACAAGCGGAGACTGACGGACATCGCCGATCAGACTGAGCTGGGCAATTGCTTCAGAAAGAGACGTGGCTTCTTGCCACTGAATGCTGTTGACCATGTTCAGCCAGGCATTACCAAAATCGGTAAAATACCGTTCTGTCAGGCGGGCCTTCAACGCCTCCGGGGAGATATCACTTCCTGCCTGGTGCGTTTTATCCGTCAGGACCCAGTCGATTTCATCACGTCGTGTCTTAACGACCTCGTTAATTGCATCCTGTACCTGCTCTTCCCAGGCCTGGCGCGTAAACATTCCTGGGACGATTTCGTCAGTGCTGAATACCGTTGAAGCATCGGTATCACCGGTCATATCAGCAAGTGTTAAATCAGGCCAGTTACTGGCCACGCGCTTAAGCATGTCCTGGTACAGTCCGGCCTCAGCGTTCCGCTGGCCAATCTGCTTGAGCAGGATCTGACGGACCGTACTGATTAATTCAGCGTCAGGCTTAATTTTCCATTCCGGATGTGTCGGGAGGTTCTGCGCATAAAAACCCAGTAATTTAGGGGCAATTTCCTGCCATGTCCCATCCGCCACATTCTGGCGTTTCGGCCAGGTTATTAGTACATTTTTCGCCAACCATCCTTCATCGGCTTTGTCCGGTCTGGTCATCATCAGGTAAGCTTTCAGGACATCGTAGGTCCGTTGCGTTCCCTGCATCCGGGCGTCACTGGCCGGAGGAAGTTGCACAAAGGCATTCAGTTGTTGTTTCAGATGATCTGCTGTGGCATCCCTCATCAGCTGTGCGTTGTTTTTCGCATACAGGGGCCAGAGTGCGGCCAGCGTGTCACTGTCCTGATTAAGACCAAATCGGGTGTACCACGGAGCGCCGGTAGCCTCATGATGTTGTAGACGGGCAATGGCTTGCTGGAGTACGAGCTGGCTGCGCAGGCGTTCAGCCAGTGGTTTTGCAGTATCCGCTGCCTGCCTGGCCGTCTCCTGCGCCTGATAAATCTGGGTACGGTTAACGACGAGGGACAGCAGTGTACCGGCCCCCCACAGGACTATCAGGGAAAGCAGGATTAACCGCAGCATCTTCAGCCAGTTGAAGCCCAGTTTCCTGCCTCTGACGGCATCGCTGTCATCAATGACGGCTTTCCAGGTCGGCGTGTCGAGGCGCGTGTTCGGCACCGTTCCGGCAACAGCCAGTTCAGGACTGAACATGACACCGCGTAAACGCCAGGCCGCAGATCCCTGCATCAGTCCGCTGAGCAAAACGGTCAGACTGGTTTTTAGTTCATGTCTCAGGCGGGAGGATAACTGCAGCAGGCCATCATGCGCCGGATTACTCAGTATCTGCGCCATACCGGCTTTTTGAAGGTGCTGAGACAGCGTAGTCAATGCCTTACCAGCCTCTTTTACGGTGCCTTCCGGCCCGAAGATGACCCCTGTCGCAGCCGTTTCCGCGTCCTGCTGAGCACCCGCTGCCTTATCAGTCAGCCACAGCCAGACAGGCGCCTGCCAGCCTAACAGGTGGTCGGCTTTCTGGCGGCAACGCAAGAAGGCATCCCGTTCGCTATCCGTCGGGAGAGCTGAGGTACTCATCACCTGAATGATGCCATCAACCGGCTGGCCAGATCGCAGACGCTTCAGTTTTGAAAGGAAGATCTCATCCGGAAGTGACTGCGCATCACCGCCATAAATCAGCACATTGCCGTCGCCTTCCTGCCAGAGGTCATGACACAGGCCCGGGGCCGCTTTCTGGACGTCATCCGGATTACCCATCACCAGCAGTAGACGCACCTTACGCTGCCAGCGGCGCCCATAGCGAAACCGCAGGTGCTCGGACACCGCCTCTTCGCTGAAGACAGGTTGTTCGTCGTCGTCTTCACTGGCGATGGTGTTCGTCACCGGAGCGGCAATCTGAGACTTTTTCTGTCCCCAGTGGAAATACAATCCGGATTTACCGGCGATGTCAAAAGCCTTCTCTGTCAGCCAGCCGAGTAAAAACAACGCGGCAACCAGTATGGCGCAAAATGTGAGTATGCGCTGGCCGTCATAGGGACCGAATCCCGTGGCCGAAGCTACGTTTTCCGGAAAGGCATATAACAAAAATGCCACGATGACCGTCATAAAAAAAGCGACAGTGACAACGGAGCCGATGAGTGTTTTGACTTTTACCTTAGTCATTCTTAGGCGTTTCCTTGCGAACTTCTTCTTTGGTGATGACAGCGATCCAGATGTCGTCCTTATCAGCGTCGGGTTGTGCGGCGATAACTTGGGGGCCTCGTTGTTCAACGTCAGCATTAGCAAGCGTGATGGCCAGCCATGGAGCAGCATGGCCGGTATATCCCACCACGGGATCGATACTGGAATTGTCTTCTGAAAGACTAAATTCCACTTCACTCTCTTCGCAGGCATTATTCCAGCCGCTGCCCGACGTCAATGTGGGACCGGAGATCCAGCTTCCTTTGAGTTCATTGGGCAGGGTCTTCGACCAGAGCAGCGCCCGAGTAAGTGTCTTTGTAAGCGTTGTTTCTGTTCCCCTTTCGGGGCGATGAAGGCGAAGCGCATCCGGCCAGGCATGGGCTTTGCGGTTGCTCAATACCACCATTGAGACAGCATCAGCATCTTCTTCCCGGGGAGACGCCGGTAACGACAGCGTGATGGCAACCAGAATGCCAGGGTTGTCCCATCGCTTGTCCAGCCAGGCATCAAACGCCCCCAGTCCTTTTCCGGCCATCAGGCGAAAAATCCTGCCCGTCTTGAGTGAGAGATCGGCTTTAAGCTGCTCTTCAAACAGGGGATACAGATCGTTATCACAATCCAGCACCAGCCAGCATGGCAGCTCGGGCGGAAGCGGCTTAACTATCCCCTCTACACGCGTAGTCAGTTTATTAACCGCTGCTTTCAGGGCCTTCGTTAAATCTGTCTGATATTCTGGTAATGCCGCGTATCTGACCGGTTTATCACATCCTCTTGGGTGAGAGAATTCGATAACAGGAGCTGCGACTTTCATTGCCTTCAGCAGGTCATCGGCTTTGTTTCCGGCCGGACTCTGAATATAAGTACCGAGGATCCAGGCGCAGCGTTGACCGCGCAGAATTTCACTGTCAATAAGCGCTTCTCGCTGGACATTTCGGGACTCGGCCCCCACCTGTTCGGCTTTGTAGGCAAACCGGCGTAAGCCGAAAATAAGCCCCCAGGTGCAAAATGGAAGACCCAGCGCGGTGAACCAGAAGACAAATCCGGTTCGCTCTGACGTCCAACACCATAGCGTGAGCGCTATGCCTGCCAGCATGACAAACGCGAGGAAGAGCAGCCAACGGCCGGTGCCGGGACGCGCTACCTTCGGAGCCTTTTCAGGGATGGCATCCAGCCAGACGGGCATAATCAGGCAACCTTTGCTGCGGCAAATGAACTGATCAATGTGCAACCACAGGCACATTTGTGGCCGTGAAAGGCAACCGGGATACCATGATCAAGGTAATCAGGGTTGCCTTCTACGATAGTTGTAGGACCATGTCCTGGAACCGGGCAGGACACTTTGTCGCCTTTACGGGCAACGCCAATACCGCCGAATTTCATCGTTTCTGAGGCGGTCAGTACTGAACCACCGTGGGTAGTTTTATCGCCTTTGCGGATAATCTGGAGCATTAATAAGGGTCTCTGTTAGTTAATAATTATCATTAGGTTAAAGTAACTAGCCTCCAGACATATTAATCCTGAATCTGTTCCAGTAAGTCATTTAACTCATTCACTCTTGAAATATTCATGTCCATACGGCATACGCTGTACATCGGCGAACCGATTATAAACCCTTGAACATCACACCAATTTTCACGTGATGCAATCCAGTTTTTTTGCGCCGTCTCGAATTTACTTGTAATGTCAGGCATTTCACGCGCTTTAATGATTTTGTATATTTTCTGGTAAACAATGTTCATGTCTTTCTTTGCGGCGTCTGATGCCTGGTCGGCACAACCCATTACAACAGAGTTATTTATATCTTGATTCATTCTGCGGCAATCAGTTTCAATCCTGGAATAGTCGTTTAGTGCAGCATGTGAAATACAAGGGAGTATTAGAAGTAAAGTCAGTGTTTTATTCTTAATCTTCATTTTATTTGAACACTCCAGTGGAGGCACTGGTAATTTAACTTACCTATAAGTGTCTGGTTCTACAATTTAAAAGACCCATTCTGGACTCAATGGCATGTAAATGCTTTTGAATATTTATTCTGTATCATACTCGTCACCATTCCATCGCAAGATATATTTAGGTCCGCAAAAAAAAATATCCTTTAGCCCTTTGTGTGATTTTTTTTGATGTTCCAATGGATGTACACATATATGCTGCATCTATTGATTTTCCATCATGCATTGTGATTTCGAATGTTAAAGTAGGAGAGTTGTCGAGATTAGACATACATTCCGATTGATCACAAGTGCCTGGTGGTGTTGAACTCAGAAACGTATACTCGATGATATCTTTTTTACCATCACCATTTAAGTCAGTAGTAACGCGACCTGTTTGCCCATCGACAAAGCCAGAGTTTTTCAGCTTACTTGCCGTTACCAGCATATCAATATCTTTGGTTTGAGAACATTGAGCATATGTTGCCGATGCCATTAAAATTAACATAGCCAAAGAGAGTTTTATGTTCATTTTAATAATTATCAACCGTCTTCATATAGGTTTTAATAAAATCATTTAGTTGCTCTACACCATCATATTCGCATTGGTTTTCTATCAAATCTGTGCGTTGACCTTCCATCGAGTTATATAAGCTGCATCGTTCAGAAATAGAATTCCGTTGACTATTATAAAACGCCATATCAATTGAATACTCCTTACCAGATTTGGTAATAATCTCTTTAACGGAGTCCTCTGTTTTTTTGTGCTGGTTTGTATGCAGTCGATCTTATCCGGATGAGATTGCATCGAGGAATTGCAAACTTGTGGTAATTTTGCAAATGATATTTTTCATAAATTCACCGAGCATTTTTTAAAATCACTGCCTCAACTTTTGGAGGTAATTAATTTTACAACTGGGACAATGCTGACAAAACACAAAACACCGACCAGTGATTATAGGAAATGTAGCTATTTTAGCTTCGCTAGTTTGTTGTCTTTAAATACCCACACCTCAGATTTTTTAGAATCATTGATATCTTGAATATTAACAATGACTTTATCGCCGTCATTATTAATCATAACAGACCCCATGCAATAATCTATCGGCTTATGCACCTGGATTTTATTTTCAGAATCCAAGGAAATAATTCTGATTGCTCCTGCTTCACAAGCATTTCCCATTGGAGAGTCCTGGAATATCCATACTCCAGTCCAAGAATCAGCAAGGAGAGAGTAAGATGTCAAATAGGAAGGAGATTCATACTCACAGTCATGTTTCGAAACAATTTTATCATTAAAAGATATTTCACATTGGTTTCCGTTTTTTATTGAATGAACTGTGGGCAAGTCGAAACTGTCTGCCATACTATACATAGGTAAAAGTGTAACTATCAAACACAGAATTTTTCGCATGTTAACCTCGATATCCTTCTTCCACTCCTAATTTCAATTTCTCTCTTACTTTAAAGCCTGCTTCATATTTGGTTATTGCATTGTCTTTATTCAGTTCTAAGCCTTTATTGTCATTATAGCTTCTCCTTTCATCATACAGAATGTAACTGCTTCATTCGATGGGGTGGAATTTATGAATATCATCCCCTTGGTTTGTGTAAATTTCTTGAGTCCCTTTTTTAACCAAGATGCTAAAAGGAATGAGCTGCATGTCTTTACATTCTTCAATTTATAGCGAATTTGTAGTATTTATTGTTAGTGTCATCTCTACTGATATTGATACATTTTTCAGGTGCTGTAGCCAGTGCGTTCTTCTTAATGGCATCCGGAATAATATTAAAAGCCGTTTGTTCGTCACTTGACGGACCACTTGTATATCCAGTATTTTTTAAATCTGATAATTTAAGCCATCCATCAACTGAATCGCCATTTCTCTTGAAGTATGACGCAAACAAATAACCATTAAGTGTGGTGTATCCTGAAACAACATCACCATTAACTATAAATAAATCGCTAATCTTGCATCGTTTACTTGGTGCGCTATTGAAGTAAAGTCTGGTTTTCGATGCAATCCTAAATAAACTCTTAGAATGATCTACATATGCTTGCTCATTCTCGGCTGTTTTGGACATAATGGAACAAAAATCGTTAGCAAAGGAATGGTAACAAAAACAATATAATAAGCTGGACAGCATGATTTTAACCATTTCAATCCTCTGCTTTTCATCCGGTTACCGTTTAATATAGAAAATAACTTTGAAGAATAATTATTTAGTTTTTAATGGCCTCTGGAGAAAATTTCTGTATGCGGCTAGAATCCACCCATGAAGAGTATACCACTCCGTTTTTTGCTTGATATTTAACATACGAGGCGCTCCCTGATTTTCTTTCAACTTCCACATATTCCCCTGGTAAGATAAACACACCGGTTTCTGGAGTTGATAATTTATCATCTTTATAAAACTGTAATCTGGAATCACCATTGACTTTGTAAATCACTTTTTTGTTTAGGCAACTGAAGTATACTGACGCGTATCTATTATCAAACTTTAATTGTTCTGGATTATCTGGATCAATAGTAACATCCTCCAAATTGAATTTAACGTAATCATATTTCATCCATAAAAGAAAGCCTTCACCTGGAGTGTCAGTTGACTGCATCTTATTGAATTGAACTTTAGCAGTTATATCATTACCACTGATACTGTCAACATCTGCTTTAATGAGCCCCCTATCCACTTTCAACTCTTTTATCAAATTTGTATTACTGGAGGCCACTATTTTATTTAAGAATTGTGAGCATCTATCAAAATCATCATCAGTAACACTAGAAAATGCTGAGATAGAGTAAGTCAATAAAACAAAAGGAAGTGCTTTAAATATGATCATGATTTTACCTCAGAAAATTCATTAGTGAATCTGGGTTTGATCGCCCCACATTCTTCTCTATATAGTTTTTGTGCTGAGTCTTGGGTTGAGTACCATCGGGCATAGTTTCCGCCGTGCTTATTAATATAGTACACAATATATTCCATCGAACTCTCAACAGAATCGAATACTACAAATTGCTTTGGCTTATCTGTGACTTGGGAATTCCCTCCCTGCCCACTTAACCCTCTTCCTTCTTTTTTACTCCAAATCCCAGTCGGTTGATATTCTGGATGTTGCGAGAAAAAGTCAGAACTCCATCCGTATGCTGGTGGAGCACCATGTACCTCCATACCAGGAGCACCACAATGTTGATATTGACCAGAAGTAAAGTGTTTGGTCTCGATACGAAACATTCTTTCAACTATTACAGACATGTTTTTACCGTATTTATTATATATTTTACATAAAGCTTCTTTCCCATCCTGTACAGTGAAAAGTCCCGATTGTCGCTTTTTCACGCTAATCATTGTCCCTAAAAACATTATTGGATGCATATGCCATAATGAAGGGCCAAGCTTCTCCGTTGTTAAGTCTGGCATCCACGCCATCTTATCAAGGAAATCTTCGCTGTATTTCTTCCATTCCGGAGCGTCTTTCTTAAGCGCATTCAGGAATGGTTGCCAGATAACATCGTCTTTTTTGAAGTACCAGTCGCTGGGATGTTTTACGATTGTTTTCTGAACGACGTCACGATAGTCGGGATTATGAAGTGCTCTCCAGTACTCCATTGGAGAATAACGGTCACTTCCGCTGTCAATTTTATCCAGCAGGCGCTGATAATTATGCTTCACGAGAGCATGACTGGTTCGCGGATCATTGGTCGCGGCCTGGTAAAGCGAATCGATAAGGTTACGGAAGAATCCAGTGGGCTGGTTTTTTCCATCCAGGTAATCAAAGCTGGCTGGTTCTGCGGTTTCAGTTCTGAAGCCCAGCTTTGCCAGATCATACTGCGACAAAAGTTGAGGTTCCGCCTGGCCTTTAGGGACGTAAGCATTTTCTGGTCGCAGCTGCCAGTATTCCTGTCTGGTCGACTTATCGACTTCCGTTTGCACCTGTTTCAGTGGCAGGATCCCGATCCTGGTCGTCACTCTCGTATCCTTCGTGAATGTACCGGTTGCAACATCCTTTTTGTACAGCGCCAGCCCAGGAGAATACTTCAACCAGAGCGGGTTTTTCTCCCCCACCTTTTCCGGGTTGGTCAGGAATTTTTCAAGGTTATCATCCATGCTGGTACATTCAATATGCACCTGATATCTCGCCTCATATCCCCCATCCTTTGGGGCCTGATAGTAGCCCATATGACCAACAGGATCACCGGCAGTGATGGCCCAGGGCGTCGGGCACACAACCTGGTCAAATTTCATAACCTCTTTGGCCGGAGGCATAAGCCTGCGCCACCATGACGGACCAGCGCCGGGGGCGGGTTTAATATTATTATTATCCACTACCACCCAGTAACGTTTACCGGGGATAAGTGAGGTACTGACCTTTTTCTTAGCATCTGTATGACCATCAGCATCAGGTAAACTTTTCAACGTCACAAGACCATACCGGCGCTGGTTATACCCCACCGCGTTAAGACTGGCATCAGAGGAGTCCCATTCAACGCGTGCCCTCACAGGCATATACCCTGCAATCTGAGGCTGAAGTTGTTCAGAAGTCAGTTTTGCCGTGAGCCAGTCCATTTCGGAAAACGCTTTAAGCGTATCCTGTGTAATCCACTGATTTTCCGATTCTGACTCATAAGCAGAATACGGAGCCAGGTGCATATACAGGGTGTAGAAATGCAGCCCGCTGGATTTCGTTTCACCCGGTTGAATGTAGTGTTTCACCAGAACAAAAGAGCCGGAAAAATTCAGCGGACCAGATTCCCATGCAACCGTCTGATAATCCTTGCAGATACGATAAGCAACCACTTCGCCGTCAGCCATGCATCGGATTGCCTGCTCACCTTTAAAGGGAACCGGGAAATCTATCGCTTCAAGTGGAGACTTACCACTAAGCGCACACCACGGCGTCGTGGCTTCGGTGATATGGATCCCGCCATGCCACATCCCGCTACGGCCAATCATATACTGCCCGGTGGATTCCCCCCTGACATGAGAGAGGATCTCTTCCTGATTATTGAACTCACTTCCCCGGTTATTAGAAGGGATCGGCCAGACAATTTTAATTTTTCCTTTTTGGGTAGCCGTGGCGTACTGCTCTGATGTGGTATTATCGCCATAACGATAAAGTGTATAGGGTATGTTTTGATCACGATATATCTGGGCAGGATAGAACCCCCTTTCCTGGACAAAATCAGATACCCAGTGTGTACCATTAAACATCGCCATATGACCATGCACATGGTGTGGTGCTGCCTGGATTACGACAACATCCCCCACTTGCTGACCAGAAATTGTGAATACACCGCCAGTACACACTGTTGTAGCGCCACCCACAACTTTAAAGTTATTTTCAAGCAGCCATGGGCCATAATTTTTAGCTGATTCAATTCCTGAATTTTTTGCAGATGCCCCTCCAGCGATTAATGCTTTTTTAACATAGCGGGCACATTTTGACTCGCCATATTTAAGCTTTTTATCTATGCCATTTTTAAAATTTTCAGCGTTAATTTTCGCTCTGGCCAAGGCTTGAGTATTTAAAACACTAACTGCTACATTCTTGTCCAGCATTTATTCTCCCCCCTCTGCTTGTCGAGGACAATAAATACTAGTATGAGATATGGGCTTAACAGAATCCATTAACCATTTCCCTTTTTCTTTAACCAGGTTAACGGCATACAGGGATACACCCTTACCATATCCTAATGTTAGCTTCACTTGTGCGACCTGGTCATTCTCTGAAACAGTTTCCACATTAATGCTGTCTTTCCATTCTTCACAAATATCCTGAGCATCGACAAAATAATCAGCACCCGATTCATCATTATCCCGCAGACTTCTGAGATGCTCAGTTGTATATTCAAAAATAGCTTTTTGAGTTAGTTTATCAGCTGATTCCATATCAGGCATTTCAGACGCAACAAGGTAATCGTGATAAAAATTTGCAACAATTTCCCGAGGCATTGAACTATCGTCTGCTGAAGCTGAGGCTATATTGGCCACGCAGAATAAGCAGCAAGCAAAAACAATCTTCTTCAACATGAACGTCTCTCCGTAGATATGTTGGTATTTGTATAAGTAATCGAGGTGAGAAATTTAGAAAATGACCACGTTCTTATTGTTCCGTTACGCTGGTGATTTTCCACTTCCCATCAATTCTTTCTAGCACAACATTAAGTTTAACTTTAGGCTCGGAACCTACTCCTAAAATAATGTTGATTGAAGAGTCATTCTCTTTCTGATATACATCAACGGTAGTTATGCTTGCTTTCCATGAAGGATAAACATCTTGTGATTTTGTAAAATAATCAACATCAGTATCAACCCAAGCACCATGACAGTTACAAATATAACGCCCTTTAAACTGCTTGCATTCGCGCTTTTGTGAACATTTTCTTCGAGTTCTTCTGCCGACACTGAATCATCAGAATCATAATTACACATCATTGAGTCGTTAATGCTTTTCATTAACTCATCAGAAACATATTGGCTGACAAATCGACTGTTGTCCGATGATTCTTCTTTCAAATATGACTTATAAAAATTGTACACGATGCTTTCTGGGCTTGTTTGCTCAGATGCCTGTGTAAAATTTGATAAACAAAGCAAAAATGCAAATAAAAACACATTACGCATATGAGGAATTAATGGATCCATCATCAGCCCTTAGTCATTGAAAGATTTGCTGCTGATTTTGCTTTCCTGAGTGATATCCGTCAGGCTGAAATTGGGTGTTTCGTTGGGGAGATTTGCGCCCGATCCTGGTACCAGATAGTCAGACGTCTTCATAATGAACTCAACTGATGAGCCATGTTCAATGCCGTTCTTACTCAGCCTCAGGTAAGACCCGCCACCATTAAGCGTCAGTGTTTCCGGGGTGCTGATAATAATTTCATCTTCACTGCTGGTCACCGTCAGCTGTTTTTCAGAAAACAGGGCCATCGTGTTGTGTTGAGCCTGAATCTCGATGTCTCCCTGATTGGCGACCAGCTTCGCCCCGCCTTTATGCACAAACATACCCAGGGCTTTTTCAACCGTTACAGAAACATTTTTCATCGCACCGATATCAAGATGCTGACCGGCATTGATCATGGTGTTGCGGGTACTGCTGAGCTGAAGGTGTTCGCCTGAGGTCAGTGCCACTCCCTGCGGCGCGCTACCCAGCAGCACCGCCGACTGGAGGTCCCTGATTTTGTCGGCCACAAAATTTATCTGGGTATTGATGTCGCAGATCAGGGCCCCGGCCGCTTCGGCGGCGCTGTTCAGGGCCTGCATCTGGCTGTTGGCCTGGTTAATCTGGTTGATGGCAGGGGCCATTTCAAGCACAGGCCCCTGCGCTTTTGCCTGTTCATCCGCCGTCAGGTAGAGGCCTTTGGCTGCGCGGACCGCGCCAAACTCATCCGTTCGCAGCTCAAAACCAGCGCCGCGCTGCTCACGCTGTGCGTTAACCAGATGGCCCATATTGAGCTGGCTTTTGCCGTATTCGGTGGCGAGCTTGATATGCTCTTCCTGGCGCTTATCCTCCATCCGCAGCTTATTGTTCGCCGGCGTGCGCCACACGTTCCGCGTATGATTCTCGCTGGTAACATGGTCCGGATGCTCTGAATCATGCAGGGCATAAGCGATGTAGGGACGATCCGGGTCTCCACCGTCAAATACGACGGCCACTTCCGTTCCGTCGAGAAGCGGTGAGTGGAAGCCGTAAGTATCACCGGCATACGGTTTCGCCAGCCGCAGCCACAGATACGCATAGCCCTGTTCGGTACTGTTGCGGTCAAAGTCCAGTTTCACACGATAGCGGCCCTCCGGGTCGAGCCAGGAGTACGTATCACCTTTCTGTGTGCTTTCCACCCGGGCAGGCAGCGAGCCGGATATCACCGGGCGACTGAGCAGCGCCGGACGGTAACAGACGGTTTCGCTGTAGGGGATCCCCTCAAATGTCAGCGTAAAGCTACTTTTGCGTGAACCGCTGGTGCGTACCGTGGTGATGACGATACCTTCCCTGACGGCATCGGGTAACGTGCCGTCCGTTTCCAGTACCTGACCGGGAGCCAGATGAGGGCTGGAGGAATGCCCGGTGACATGATATTGCGTGTTCAGAATGCGCTCGTGACGCAGACGGGCGAAATACGCCCCGGACTCTGTACTTTCCGTATCACCCGCTGTCAGGAAAGGCTCCGCGTAGTGGTAAATTTCACCGGCGGTGATCCCTTCCTGACTGCTGATACTTTCCGTGCTGTCCTGCGGCGTCAGCGCTTCCCGGTAGTTGTAGTCCCGGGTGGCCACCCTTCCGCTCACCACGTTATATGCAGTCTGAATATCCCAGATACTCTCCTGTCCGCTGTCACTCATCCCGGCCTGGTTGCGTAATGGCAGCGTGACACCGAACTCATACTGCTGCTGACTGTCCTGAAAAATCACCACGTCCTGTTCAAGTAGGCTGTCCATTTCATAGCGCCAGTAAATACCCACCTCCGCCAGCAGGCGCTGGATAAACTCAAGGTCAGTCTCCCGCCACTGGGTGATGAGCTCCCGGGACGGATATTCGCGGGAAAGCCGGAACTCGAAATCAGGCCCTTCCAGACCGTGTTTACGCAGTACCTTTTCCACAACTTCAGTGACTGACTGATTGAGATAGATTTCGCTCCCTTTCGTATAGTCCAGAAGGGCGATGCGGGGAACGATCGTCATAGCATAACGGGTATCGTCATTTGACGTGGATATCCGGCGAAACGACTCCACCACGCCATAAACCGTCCGGACCGGCAGCGCCGGGGTGCCGTCAAACACCGGGGTCATGAAAGTAAATGATGCGGGTTTCAGCAGTAACGTGTCACAGGCAATATCCGCAGAGGAGCAGGTGACCGCCACGTCATACCGCCAGGGCTGACTGAGGGATTCCACCGCGCTGTAACGCAACACATCCAGAAATTCCGTGCAGCCATGAACGTTAATACGATACCGTGACTGGCCGATCAGCTTTTCTGTCAGACTGAGTCCTTTATTCATCAGTGATCCACTCATTGCCGCGTTCCTTCTTCCTGTTCGTCAAATATCAGCACGATGCCTTCTTCCTCATCCCTGGTAGGGCAAGATTACGAGATCCCGTAGCCCGCAAGGACTGAAGTAAAGTATTCTTTGTCCATCGCTGTACTTTTCATCTTTCTCTTCAAATCCGCCTTAAATCCTTTGAGCTGGATGTGTCTTTAGCTTAACGAGTCGCACCAAAGCTTTCCGGAATTATTTATAATGGGATTGTAGATACGTCTTGATTTCTGCTGCATTTTTATATTTGAAATGTAACTCTTCACCATTAAACTCTCCATTAAGGCCATTAAGATTCTGGTCTTTTTTTATAGAAGGATTTATAGAAAGGCTATTAAGGGAATAGTTATAACCATAAACTTGATACGCAGTTCCATTTATCTTTTCCGCAAAGTGCCGTTGCTCCCATGAAATTAATACAATTACATTTTTTTATTATTTATTTTAGTAAAAAAAACTGTTTCCACATGAGGTTCACTACCATCGACCTCATAAGACTCCACTTTGATACTATTACCATTAGTTTCGAAATAAAGAGCTAATGGATAATTAGCATCATCCTCCTTATTAATATAAACACTATCATTAGCATCTAACTTAAATGGCCCTTGTACTATGTCGGTTTTAGCTAGTGCATAAAAAGAAGAAATCAACAAAGATAACCCAAAACTAAAGCCACGCATAAATCACTCCTTATCGACTCTTAATAATGGGGCCACTGCATTAAACCTCTGTAAGCGATCAGGGTAACCATTCTGCCCACCATTAACTATTTGCGTGACTTCTTGCACACTCAATGCTCTGGCAGTTTTGTTTAGTCCTTTACTTACCCAAAAGGAAAACGCTGACTCTACACCATATTCAGTATCACTTATCACTAGATCAGGTTGTTCGACAAAGTCTCTCTTATCATCCGGATTCATTTCATTATGTTTATTGGTAAAAAATCTGTAGCCATCTTTACCAGTCAATTGAATCATCCCTCGCCCCCTGTATTTATAACCATCCCCAGAAGATTCTCCATCGTTACCCATTCGACTGGCATAAACATAATTAGCCAAATTTTTTGGGCTATGCGCATACAAAGATTCCTGAGTCCAGAGTTTGTCTCTTAAACGTCCCAAGTTGCAATCATCAGTATTTTTATTATATTGGGCTGGACCTTTAATGCACCCAAAAATCCTTCGCATCCCTTTAGCACTATAATTTAGATTTTCCTCTGTTATACTAAAACCACTTTCATGCCCAATTTGAGACAGGAAGTGTGTAATTTCTTTTTTATCTTCCATCTTATAGGCTCTTGCATATTTATTGAGATAAGGTAGAACCCTTTCACATTGAATTTTATTTTCATTTAGATTTGCAGCAAGAACCATTTCCAGTGTAATAAGTTTTGAAGATAATAATTCATTCAAAAAAACCACCGGATGAAAATGCCACACCGCCTCATCCTTATCAAACGGCGGTACCTTACTCATCCACTCCAGATCCGCCTGCCACTTCTCACAGTACTTCACTTCCAGCGAGTCCAGATCCTTATAAAACCCTTCCCAGCGGCCTGTCGAACGGCCATCACACCACTCGCTGTGATGTTTTACCACCAGCCGGTTGACCACATTCTTCACCAGCGGATCGCGCACTGCCAGCGCCTGCCTGATTTCCTCTGCCGTCACTTTCCCGTCACGGTTGATGTCCATCTCCGCCATCAGGTCACGATAAAACGGCGGCACCAGACCGTACTGATACCCCGCGCCCTGTTCAGCAGTTCGGCTTATCGCCCCAAACGCCTGGGGGATCCAGGGCTGTTCATCACATCATCACCGCTATCTTCCTCCAGCGCCCGGAACCCAAGTAACCCATTGATAAAGAATCTATGAGAGTCTCCTGCATTGATTCAGCTTGTTGTTCGACCCTGAACTTTCATGTGGTAGATAAAAATCATACACCATACTTAACGCGCAAAAATTTCTTTATTTTCTCCGCATTATCCAATGGGAAGTTTTGAATGTTTCCGTTACTTTTGATTTGATAACCCGATAATTGAGGATCTTTTTCCCCATCCAAATTCTTTATATACCCTCGCCCTTCGTCATGTTTATATGATTTAACCTCATAATAATACGGATATTCGACACCATTGCCTTCATAATTTACATGCCATCGAAGAAGAACAACAACATTTCTATACCCATTTATTTGCATAAAGAAAATGGTCATTAATTCCACCGGGGCATCAGAGTAATAGAAGGTATCGACTTTAGAGTTATATAACTTACCATTATTAATACGGCTTAGATAAAAATATATATCCCTTTTATCAGGCGCAGATTGAAAACAAATAAATCCATTAGTAAAAGAGTTATCTTCAAATGGTCCCTGAACAAGGGCGTTAGGGTTATCACCGCACGCATAAATCATGCTTGAAAAGAAGAGTAACACAAGAACCAACATTCTTGTAATGCTATTTTTCATTTTATCCTCAATCGAAAATTTCATTTTCTATTAACTTTGCTTCGCCATCTCTACGTAGCCCAAGCCCTCGCTGATGGGGCCATAAACGCTTCATACTTCTCAAACGCTCAGGAATTTTTTTTATATTACCCTGCTCAAAATCATCACGAATCTCTCTCATTTCACGACGTCTATCTATTAGATCTCCTGGCTTAGGAAGTGCTAATGATGGCCCACGATTATATACTAATGATAGTATGGCTCCGGCACTGTCTGGAGGAAGAATTATTGCCTGGGGATAAATATCAACAACGATCTGACAATATCGCTCTTTTAATACCATGGCCATGTCTAATGCTTTATCTTTTTCGATTGTAATGTCAAACAACTCATGGACAATTGCTCGAGCCTCGTTACCTTTCTTACCAATTGCAGAAAGTAATCTTTCAACCTGTGAATTAGAGTAATACTCAGATAGCAATGCCCTTGCCGATGAAGTAGTTTGCTGCCCCAAATCATATCCATATCCGACAGTGACGCCACTTGATTGGTCTCCTTCTGGGACATATGGTTTAGGCATATATGCCTCCCAGGATAATATGAATTCTGCTGATTTCTTTGAAATTCTATAAACACCTAAAGTTGTTTGGAATTCAATCACATCTGTAAATTTATCAATAATAGCATCTAAAAACACCACCGGATGATAATGCCATACCGCCTCATCCTTTTCGAACGGCGGCACCTTACTCATCCATTCCAGGTCTGCCTGCCATTTCTCACAGTATTTCACTTCAATCGAATCCAGATCCTTATAAAACCCTTCCCAGCGCCCCGTCGAGCGGCCACCACACCACTCGCTGTGATGTTTAACTACCAGCCGGTTGACCACATTCTTCACCAGCGGATCCCGCACTGCCAGCGCCTGCCTGATTTCCTCTGCCGTCACTTTCCCGTCACGGTTGCTGTCCATCTCCGCCATCAGGTCACGATAAAACTGCGGCACCAGACCGTACTGATACCCCGCGCCTTGTTCCGCGGTCCGGCTTATCGTCCCGAACGCCTGGGGGATCCAGCTCTCATACGGGCTGTTCATCACATCGCCCCCGCTGCTTTCCTCCAGCGCCTGAAACCCAAGTTTCTCTAAATCGTACTGGTTAACTTCCTCAACATCATTTTGTGGTAACCAGCCACTGCCGCTGACCTTATACCACCATTTTTGTGACTCATCCGCGACGGGCGTTGCCGATTCCCGGGAGAGCTGGCACTGAGCGCCCAGCTTCGCCGATGTCGGGGTAAATACCGGCTGTCCAGCGGCATCCTGTCGGGTAAACAGGGATTTTCCCTTGGGTGCCAGCACTGACTTTTTTTCACCCTTTACACACGCCGGATTGGCTAAAAATCCGGGCATTCTGCTGTCCGTACTCAACACTTCCAGATGGACAAACCACTCCCTGTCCACAAGCTGATTCCCCTCACCCGGCGACTCCATACAGCCCATAAACCCGACAGGCGTTCCGGCGCTGACCTTCCATTCCTCTGTTCCTTCCGTCAGTTCCACGGAGTCAAAAGCACCTTTTTGTTTTGCCTTCTGCATCCATTCCGGCATCAGCCCCTGAATTTCACCATCCGGCTCCACCAGTACCGGATCCAGCGTGACCCAGTACTGTTCTTTGCCCGGAACGCTATCTTTCAGCAAACGGACCAGACCAAAGGTTGTCAGGGTCGCGTTTCCGTTCTTCGTGACATAAAAACGCCCCGTCCGGGAAGAGACAAAACGGTCGCCTGCGCTCAGACTCTTTTTCGTTTTTGCCGGAGCAGGATATGTCCCGGCCTCACCGTTGTCTGGCTCCCCCTCCGGTAACCCGTATTGTCCGTTTTTATACTGGCGTAACAGTATGCCACTGTGACCATCCCTGACTTTATAGCAGGGAGATTTCGGGTAATCAGCGACCGGAGCCAGATGCATATACAGGCTGTAAAACTCCAGCCAGCTCTTTTCCTTTTGCGGGTCAGGCTTGCACTGTGATTTCACCAGCACAAAGCTGCTGCTGTAGCGCAGCTGTTGTCCACAGTACGGAGCGGTCAGATATTCATTGTTTAACCGGTACGCCACAATAATACCGTCTGCCATAAACTGGAGCGGCACAGGTTCCCCGGTATTGATCGCATCAGGGTTCAGGGCTGAAAAGGGATTAGAAATATCACTGATATGGATCCCGCCATGCCACAGGCCGTTCGCACCCAGCAACCATGTCCCGTGCGCTTCCCCGTCGATAAGCCGCATAACATCATCCAGTGAGTGAAATTCTTTGCCGCTGGTGTCCCTGAGCGGGTAACTGATTTTCATAGCCGCTCCTTATCGTGAAAACCGTCCGCGCCGCGGTGGTGATACCAGTTCCAGTGTGGTTTTCCTGAACGTCTCCGCGACACCTTTCAATGATGCCCCGGTACCGGGGATCAGATAGTTCGCCACTTTCATCACCATCATTCCCTCAGAACCATGCTCAATCCCGTTTTTACTCAGCTTCAGATACGATCCGCCGCCATTCAGCGTCAGTGTCTCCGGCGTGCTGATGGAAATCCCGTCCTCGCAGCTGGTTATCGTCACCTGCTGCTTTGCCAGAAGCGCCATCGTGTTGTGCTGCGCCTGAATATCAATATCCCCCTGATTGGCGACCAGCTTCGCCCCCTCTTTATGCACAAACAGACCAAGGGCTTTTTCCACCGTTACCGACAGATTTTTCATCGCACCGATATCAAGATGCTGGCCTGCATTGATCATGGTGTTACGGGTGCTGCTGAGCTGAAGGTGTTCGCCTGAGGTCAGTGCCACCCCCTGCGGCGCACTCCCCAGCAGGACCGCAGACTGGAGGTCTTTGATTTTGTCGGTCACAAAATTTATCTGGGTATTGATGTCGCAGATCAGGGCCCCGGCCGCTTCGGCGGCGCTGTTCAGGGCCTGCATCTGGCTGTTCGCCTGGTTAATCTGATTAATGGCAGGGGCCATTTCCAGTACCGGCCCCTGGGCTTTGGCCTGGGCATCCGCCGTCAGGAACAGCCCTTTTGCCGCACGTACTGCGCCATACTCATCCGTTCGCAGTTCAAAACCGGCCCCGCGTTTTTCACGCTGGCCATTGACCAGGTGCCCCATGTTCAGCTGCGTTTTGCCATATTCCGTTGCGAGCTTGATATGCTCTTCCTGGCGCTTATCCTCCATCCGTAGCTTATTGTTCGCCGGAGTGCGCCACACGTTCCGCGTATGGTTGTCACTGGTGACGTGGTCCGGGTGTTCTGAATCATGCAGGGCATAAGCGATGTAGGGACGATCCGGGTCTCCGCCGTCAAAAACGACGGCCACTTCCGTTCCGTCGATAAGCGGTGAGTGGAATCCGTACGTATCACCGGCATAGGGTTTCGCCAGCCGCAGCCACAGATACGCATAACCCTGTTCGGCACTGTTGCGGTCAAAGTCCAGTTTTACCCGGTAGCGCCCGTCCGGATCGAGCCAGGAACAGGTGTCGCCTTTCTGTGTGCTTTCCACCCGTGCCGGAAGCGAGCCGGATATCACCGGGCGACTGAGCAGTGCCGGGCGCCAGCAGACAGTTTCGCTGTAGGGGATTCCCTCAAACGTCAGAGAAAAACTACTTTTACGTGAACCGCTGGAACGCACCGTGGTGATGACGATACCTTCCCTGACGGCATCGGGTAACGTGCCGTCCGTTTCCAGTACCTGACCGGGAGCCAGATGAGGGCTGGAGGAATGCCCGGTGACGTGATACTGGGCGTTCAGAATGCGTTCGTGACGCAGACGGGCGAAGTATGCCCCGGACTCTGCGCTTTCAGCGTCACCTGCTGTCAGGAAGGGTTCCGCGTAATGGTAGGTTTCCCCGGTGGTGATCCCCTCCTTGCTGAAAATGCTTTCGGCACTGTCCTGAGGTTGTAGCGCTTCACGGTAGTTGTAGTCCCGGGTGGCCACACCCCCGCTTACCACATTGTATGCCGTCTGAATATCCCAGATACTCTCCTGTCCGCTGTCACTCATCCCGGCCTGGTTGCGCAGTGGCAGCGTGACGCCAAATTCATACTGCTGCTGGCTGTCCTGAAAAATCACCACGTCCTGTTCAAGTCGGCTGTCCATTTCATAGCGCCAGTAAATGCCGACCTCTGCCAGCAGGCGCTGGATAAACTCAAGGTCAGTTTCCCGCCACTGGGTGATGAGCTCCCGGGAGGGGTATTCGCGGGAGAGCCGGAACTCAAAATCAGGCCCCTCCAGACCGTGTTTACGCAGCACCTGTTCAACCACTTCAGTGACTGACTGATTGAGATAGATTTCACTCCCTTTCGTATAGTCCAGAAGGGCGATGCGGGGAACGATCGTCATAGCATAACGGGTATCGTCATTTGACGTGGATATCCGGCGAAACGACTCCACCACGCCAAATACCGTCCGGACCGGCAGCGCCGGTATCCCGTCAAACACCGGGGTCTGGAAGGTAAATGACGCTGGTTTCAGCAGTAACGTGTCACAGGCAATATCCGCAGAGGAGCAGGTGACCGCCACGTCATACCGCCAGGGCTGGCTGAGGGATTCCACCGCGCTGTAACGCAGAACATCCAGGAAATCGCTGCATTCATGCACAGCAACCCGGTAGCGGGACAGGCTCAGGGCTTCATCCATCGCCTTCTGCGCCAGGCTGCTTAAGCTATCAATCATAGTTCTTCTCCCTTTCAGGATACCACTAATCGTCAATTATGTTGCGGGCACCGGTATCCGGCAGCAAAGACGCCATCGTCAGCATATCGATGCGACGTTCGCCAATGTGAGTAGAAATGCCGTAGTGGCGTTGTAGACGCGTGCTCATCTGTGCCAGATTCATGCCAACAATGGTGCACATGGCATGCATTGTCAGCGGGCGCTGTAAGGGTTAAGACGGCGTAACAAGATGGCGGGATTTTCCATGAGATTCTCTCTTTAGCAGTTCGCAGACACGCTACCGCCCGTCGCTGTTTCCTTTTGATAAGGAGTCCAAAGCGCATCAGGTCAGGCAGGCAGATTGTGTTTTTCTTTGCTCAACGCCCGTGAAACAGACGCTCAGCAAAAAGAGCGGACAGAGAGGACCTGCCCGCCAGGTTCTTACGCCGTAGTGCGTTCGTTCCAGGAATCGGAATGAATGATGTTGCCGTCTTTGTAGGTCCAGGTGATTTTTTCGTAGCGCAGTTCGATCCGCTCAAGATGGTTGTGCTTCTCGAAAGAAGGATCTTTGACGTCGTGCATCACTGGATTCACTTTTACCACTTTCACGTTTTCCAGCTTCGTGTTGAAGTACTCCACTTCCTGACCCGCGTCGTTGATTTTGTACCACTTGAACTCAGCAGATTTCAGGGTCTGGCCGGTGGTCACCGCCTTGTACAGGTACGGGCTGGAAGAGTCGATTTCTTTGGTAAACAGGAACGGCGTGTGAATACGGGTTCCAGTCAGCTTGCCGGTGTTGTTATCGGTCGGGATGTACAGATTATGCTCCTGCGCCACCACCTCAATGCTGCCCTCACGGTCCTTCACGTCCACGGAACCTTTAATGTCCGCGCCACCGTCGTCTTTCAGCCACAGATAAACTGGGATTGCCATGTTTACTTCTCCATTTCTCGAGTTGAAACGTCACCTACATCCTGTGACGCATGTTTTGCGCCTGGCAGACGACAGGCGTCAGCCTGCGGTACCAGACTGATCTCGACACGCCGGTTATGCGCACGGCCATCAGGCGTGTCGTTTGATGCAATCGGTCGACTGTCGCCGTAACCCTGCACGGCAAAGCAACTTTCCGGTACGTCCCCGGTATCACGCATCCAGTTACGGACGGCCTCAGCTCTTTGCAAAGACAAGGTCTGATTTAGCTGAACGCTGCCGGTATTGTCTGTATGACCGCTGACCACGATTAGCCAGCCTGGTCTGGCTTTAATCCCTACCAGTGCATTAACGAGTATTTTGGTTGAGCCGTCTTTGAGTACCGATTTGCCGGAGTCAAACAGTGACATGCTGTCGAGTCGTACAATTTTCGGTACCGGTTTCGGTTCAGGGGCGGGTGGCGGTGTCCAGGTATCGATAGCCTGCTGCAAGGCCAGCCACAGACGTTGTCCCGGGTAATAACCCAGGCTATAACGTAAAGGCTCTCCCTGACGCTGCCAGCGTTCAAGCAGGAGCGCATCCTGTTTCAGTGCAACCAGTGATTCTGCTTTAGGGGGGTAGTGATTCATTGGAATAGCATTCCAGCGCTGTAAATGGGTACTGACATGACGGATAAGATCACGATTATTGAGGGCGGAGATGCCCAACGCCGTCAGAACGCACAGCCATATCAGCAAAACCAGAAGACGGGTACGTTTGCCTCCCTGTACCGGCGAGGCAAACGGTGCCAGAAGTGGCAAAACCGCATCCGGGAACAGACTTGTCGATGACTGCCCGGGAGCTCGGGAAAACTGCAAGCAGGTACGGGAATAGAGCCAACCGGCCCAGACAGACCGAGTCTCTGGGCTGACTACTCCGAGCCGCATGATCACGGAAAATGCACGCACCGGCGGCGTTAAGCGGTCAGGTTTATCCAGCTCATCAGCCAACGTATTACGGATAAAGGAAAATGCCTGGCTGACTGCCGGCAGCGCCAGGATATTGGCGTCCGTCTGCTGCCAGTCAATGAATGCCTGCGGTGAATCATTAAGGGGACATACCATCGGCTTGTCACCCCGGACGATTATCCATGGCGTTTCAGGCCCGGATAATTCAGCGTTCAACACAACCGGCAGTGTGATACCCGTCAGGGATTTAATCTGTTTACACTGCTGGCGGAGCGTTTTCAGTGCGGAACGAAGTACGGCTTCATCCTGATGATGGTCTGGCAGGCAACGGTACATTACCGAGAGCTGACCGACCTGGCGCGGAAACTGCGTCTGTATGCTGCGGACAACGTCAGCTAACCGGCTGACGTCGCCGACCCGTAGCCACCATCCCTGGGCTGTTTTACGCAGAGGGCTTCCCTGAAACAACGCATCCAGCATGTCGCCACACACCAGTACAACGGGGCCCTCAGCGTCGAGTAATGGCAGTTCAGCCGCCGGGAGGTAAGCGTCGGGTACGGGCTCCTCATGTCGACAGTTTTTGAACACATACCAGCCTGCCAGAAGGAGGATCAGCAAAGTGGACAGGCCTTTAAATACGTTGCCTGTCGGAATGAAATACCACAGCAACCACAGTAGCGCGGCTACAGCTGCTAAAGTGTGTAGGCCTACCGAAATGATGACTTTTCTGCGCATTAGCCATGCAGCTCCGGTATTTGTGCTGACAACAGCGCCTGAAGCCACAGATGGCCACCCCACCAGATAATCCCGGTCAGAATGACGGCCAGCACTATCCAGAACCAGACCGAGCGCATCAGACTCCAGCGATGTTTCCCTATCCGGTAAACAACCAGCGACAGGCCAGCATCAGGTGGAGAAACTCGCTCAGAAAGGGCTTTCACTACCTCATCCCGCTGTGACTGGCTGACCGCTTTCAGGCTGTATAATCCCTGAAAGCCCAACGCTATCACCCGGTGATAGCAGGTTAAAACGGCCGGGTTCGGTGAGGGCTGACGCAGAACCTCTGCAATCCGATCCCATAGTGCTTCACCTGCCCGAAGTGAGCCAAAAAAACGGGCCTGAAGCGGTGCTTTACGCCAGACCATCTGGCCTTCATCTACTTTCGGCTCCTCTCCTCCTTCGCTTTTTTCGGGCTTACGGCTCATCACCGTTTCGTCCAGCAAGGCACATTGTGCGTAGGAAATATGTTCCACACTGGCATCGTCATAACCGGCACGCTCCAGCGCTTCCCGCACACTTTCAACTTGTTTAACGCATGCGTTGTAAAGCGCAGAGCCATTAAGCGTGATGGCGCCTTTCTTAAGCATGGTGACGGTGAGCCAGGTCTCCGTCATTAGCTGGTCGATATCGATATCCTGTCTCATGAGCGCAATACCGCAAACAGTTCAAGTTCCAAAGCACCAAGTAACTCAGGCACATAGAACATACATACCCCCTGCTCCAGCATTTCATGCGCAGCAGGGCTTTCTATATCAAGTGCGAAGTACTGGTTTTCCATGCGTACAGGCAACGCTGCCGGGACTCTGCTCACCGGTATCAACGGGATCCCCTTGAGCGCAGCACCATAGATTTCGCGGACATCATCAGGTGAACCTGCCTGACAGAGTGCAGGAAATTTCTCGGCGACCTGCCAGGCCGGGATATCCGAGCGTACAGAGAGATAGAGATCGGCCTCTTCACGCAGACGGATATCGTGGAGGTTGGCCTTCCAGGTCTGTCCGTCCGGACGGGTCATTTCCAGAGCAATGACTCGGGATGGCAGACTTGCCTCAAGCAAACCCGTTATCAGGTCAAACAGCGGAGGAAACGCCTTAGCTGGCTCCTCGTGGTCATAACCCGGTATGGCGTCCAGATCATGGTCCAGGGAAAAGGTCAGCATACTGCCTGCCAGACGAGCGAGCTCAGCCCATACTTGTTCAGGTGGACGTGAAGGAAAACGTTCGTATTCTGCTAGCACTGTGGCGTGAGAATTCAGTGCATTCAGCAACCAGAAAAGGGAAACATCAGCGACGGCAAAATCGGCAAGCCTTTCGTTGCTTTCTCGGCGCATCGTCATCAAACGCTGGCGTCGGGAGCGTAACTGGCGGTTAAGCAACATCAGACGTTCGTGAAGAACCGGGCTTGCTCCAAATGACGCTACTGGAGGAATAAAAGATAGATCCTGTCGCCACGCATTTTGTCCATCCCGAATCAGTCTTGCGACCGGACACACTTTCCAGGAATCATTGCTTTCATGGGCAAACCGGATGGTGAAATTAAACCGGGCAACTGCTATAGATTCTTCTTCAGAGCCAAAGGCATCCTGCAATGTTACCCACTCTTCTCTATAGCGAAGCGGCCGTTCTGAACTGACGCCCTCCTGTTCAACGTTGCTTATGCCAGGCTGCATATGCGGCAATGCAATGACTACAGTTACCGCATCACGACCTGTCAGCTGGCTGGCATCTAACTCACGCGGCGCCGGAGGCAAATCGCTCCTTTGCGCATCAATTAATGAACCATCTTCCAGCCAAAGGCGTAACTGCGTAATCTGGATCAGGCCGGACGAAAGAAGACTGTCATTAAACTCAATTTTTTCCACGCCCCAGGGGAATGGGGATGCCAGCGCTGATGCACCGGCACTGCGGAAAGACTCCCATTCAGTCTGCTGCTGGAACTGTTGAGGAGATAGTAAAGCCCCCTCGTTCCATAGTGGACGATAAATTTTCATCCCGTCCTGCCTTATGCTTTTGCTTTGGGCATCTGGCTAACCAGCGACAGATTGACGTCCATCCCCTCGACCTGGAAGTGCGGCACCGCGTACAGCTTCACGCGGAAGAAGCCCGGGTTATCCTCGATATCTTCCACCACCACGCTGGCATCGCGCAGCGGATGGGAGGCCTGCAGCTCGTCGCCGGGGTCGGTCATTTCGGTCACCAGGCTCCGCACCCAGGTGTTCAGCTCCAGCTCCAGCAGACGCCGGTCCTTGGTGGTGCCGATATTCTCGCGCTGGATCATCTTCAGGTAGTGCGCGATGCGCGACAGCAGGAAGATATAAGGCAGACGCGCGTTGATACGGCTGTTGGCGGTGGCGTCGGCGGTATCGTACAGCGCCGGTTTCTGCGCGGAGTTGGCCGAGAAGAAGCAGGCGTAATCGCGATTTTTGTAGTACGACAGCGGGATAAAGCCCAGGCTGGCGAACTCAAACTCCCGCGTTTCCGGGATCATCACCTCGGAAGGAATTTTCGCCTGGTTGCCGGTGCCCAGATCGTACAGATGGATGGGCAGATCTTTCACCGCGCCGCCGGCCTGCGGACCGCGAATTTGCACGCACCAGCCGTTATTGACAAAGCTCTTCACCATATTGGATGCGAAGGAGAACGCCGCGCTGGTCCAGAGATACTTTTCGTGGTCCGGACCTTTCACCTGCTCGACATAGTTGAAGCTGCGCACCGGCACGGTGTCCGGACCGTACGGCAGACGACCCAGCACGCGCGGCATCACCAGACCGATGTAGCGGGCATCGTCGGTTTCGCGAAACGCCTTCCAGCGGATATATTCCGCACGATCGAAGTAGTTGCCGATATCCTTAATGGCAGCCACCTCTTCCATGGTCTCTTTCAGGAAAAAGGCCGGGCCGACGGCGCCGATAAACGGCATATGGGCGGCCGCAGAGACGCGGGAGATATTGCGCAGCAGCGCCACATCCTGCGGGCTGGCGTCGAACTCATAGGCCGAGATCACCGAGCCGATCGGCTCGCCGCCGGGAGTGTCATACTCCGCGGTATAGGTGTGCCAGTAGAGGCCGCTCTGGATAAGCTCCGGCGCGTCCTCAAAGTCCTGGCGCAGATCGTCTTTGGCGACGTCGAGGATCTCCGTTTTGACGTTCTGCCGATAGTCGGTGTTGTCCACCAGCTGTTTGAGGCCGCGCCACAGGGATTCGACCTGCTGAAACTCCTGATGGTGCATCACCGCGTCCAGCTGACGGCTTATCTGGAAATCCAGCTCGGCGATATGGTGGTCGATCAGCGTTTTGTCGAGCTTTTCCACCCGCTGGCCGGACTGACGGATGCGTTCCATAAACACCTGCATCGCCGCGGTGAGACGTTCCGCCGCCGGCGCCTCGGAGAGCGCGGCATCGTCCAGAAAGTCGTTGATATCCCCGAGGCGAGACGCCGGGGTGAGATTAATTTTTTCAAACAGCGAGGCGTAAACGCCCTCGCCCGCGCTGTTTTCCTGCAGCGTGGTTTGCCCCTGAACAGGGGCGTTTTCTGTGGTAACAGACATTAGCATTTTCCCGGTTAATCCATTAACAGACTTGCCCCGCACTTATTTCGGGGCAAGCGCACTCATTTCGTCGCGTAATTCCTGGGACAGCGCCGGATCTTTCAGGATTGCCTCAAGCTCTTTTCTGAAAGTGGCGTTATCAAGCAGATTGGATTTGAGATCGCGTAATAAATTACGCATCGCCAGCATGGCACGGAGTTGCGGAATTTGCCGGGCAACCTGCTCCGGTTCAAAATCTTTGATGTCGGTAAAACGCAGTCTGACGTTCTCCTCTTCGCCATTGCTGGCCAGCGTATTCGGCACCGAGAGGTTAACTTCCGGGCTAAATTCCGAAAGTACGCTGTTAAAATTATTTTTATTGACGTTGATTTTTTCTCTTTCCGATAAAGGCCGGTTTTCCTTACCATGACTAAAATCGCCAATGGTAAGCAGCTTCAGCGGCAGTTCGACCTTCTTTTGCGCGCCGCCGGTATGAAGAGATAATTTGAGATTAATGCGCGCCCTGGGGACTTCATTCTGGAACGTATCAGCCACTTTTGTCTTTTTCCTTAGTTAATTATCATACGCATTTTCGCCTTATACTTAATAAGGCACAATGATAAAACAACGCTGAACAAAACAGCAAGCCACCTACTATTAGTAAAACTACAAAACAAATACAGCAATAATTCATATCAATAATGAATGATAATTACATCAATTATTAAAGATAAAAATCACATAACATTAAAATACCCCACACCGTAAAACCATCACTTAATGACTTAATTAATCGCCATAAACTTGCTTTAAATCAGATTGATATATTAAGAGCATCAATGTTAATAACTATATTGATATAGCAGTATGAAGAGTTATAACAAAAGATGTATTGAGCACATTTACACTAATACTCAACAAACAAATGACTTACTTTCACATTTCTACAGCTACCTGCATGATGTAACGATGTGACGGTATCATCTGTTACCGATGATGTAGACACATGTATCGCAATTCTGCGTACAATACCCCTTGGCTTAAACAGTCACAAGCCACTACCCCGGTGTAATCTTCTCCGGACAACAAAGGAGCCAGGCGTTGATATGAAACAGATCACCCTCAGCGATATGCAGCAGCAGAGCGAAGCGGCAGCCAGCGCTCCGCGCCTGCGTGCCCATCGCAATTTTCATCCTGAACTGAGCGACCCGATACAGCGTCTGGCCATCGCCATGGAACCCGGCACCTATATCCGCCCCCACCGGCATAGACATACTTTCGAACTTTTGCTGCCGCTGAAAGGCCGTTTTGTGGTGCTGAATTTTGATGACCACGGCGTGGTCACCAACCGGGTGGTGCTGGGTGAAACCTGTACGGCGCTGGAAATGGAGGCTGGCACCTGGCATACGGTGCTCTCGCTCGACGCAGGCGGCATGGTATTTGAAGTCAAACAAGGCGCTTATCAACCGCTTGCCGAAATGGACACTATGGCCTGGGCGCCTGCTGAAGGCCAGCCGGGCACTGCCGAAATGATGGCCTGGTATGCCATCGCGCAACCGGGTGACCGCTTCCTGTCTATGCCGCAATAACCACAGGTAGGTTCGACAGGCGCCGCAGGCGTCTGTTTGATACTTCCTGCCGACCACAAAGTTTGCCAAATTGACCGTCCCTTTTTTCGTGCTCCGCTCATACTCACCTTAAATATTGCTGCTAAACAGGAAGAAACGCTTATATTCAGCAAACTATTTTTCTCTACGAATAAGAGATGATAAGATAACGGGAAAGAGTAAATATGCGGCAGCAAAACAATAAAAACAGCCAATTTATCGATATATTATTCTCAATGTGAATGGATTTTGTTAATCAGGTAAAGGAAGTCAGCAGAAAAAATAAATCATTGTCATTGATGCTTTTGCTCACCATGGCGATTTATTTTTTCATCGACATACAATTCTTATGAATATTACAGAACGGAATATCTGGAAGCTAAATAATTTACCGCCAATGGAGTATTGCTCTCTGGCGCGGGCGCAAAAATTATTAAACTGCGAACTGGAAGACATTCTTCACTGGCATGATATTGGCGCAATCAATCTATGTCTTAAGCTTAACCCAACGCCGGGAATATTAAAAATCGCCGTCCTCTCCCATCAGGAAAAAGAGGTAACCAGCGCGTTTAATCCATTTACCTCAGTCGAGGCAGGAGAAACAGTCTGGTCGCAACACTCCCATATCCGCAGCATTCTGCGGCTTGAAGGCGATATTCCGACGATGGAAACCCTGCGCGGAAATACGGTAACCCAGTTCAACGTAAAGGTATTTGCTTCAGGGCTCTGGCATCCACACTGTCGGAACCTAATGGCGCTGCTGGAGGCGCCAGATGATATTCTTTTCGAAAACCGCCTCAGCATGATGCTGCCGGATAAACCATTTGTTTATTGTCATTTCATTCCAGAGGAAGACGAACGCCCCTCGATATCATTGAACCGCATCTATATCACCAGCCAGGCCATTGAGAAAATATACGCCCACAGTATTAGCGCCCGGCCTATGGACGTGACGAAAAATCCGCTACTGGATCAAACCCGTTACATCCAGCAGGAATTAACCGTCCTGCCGCAAAGTGAGGTATTGCTGGAATTTATCCATTATCTTGTTCAGTCCCATACTGTATTTAATGAGAAGTTGCAGAATATGGCTGAGCCAGACAAGACTCAGCTCTTTCATCACGTGCTGGAAAGGCTTAAGGAAGAAGGCATGCTTATAGAGAATGCCCAGCCCGATGAAGGCGATATCGGCAGCGAAGCCAGCCGTGAGTCGCAGTTCGCCGGCGAGTAACGTAGTCCTTCAGGCAAGGGACTGGCGGTTTTCCTGCTCAATCGTTATCGCGTTCTCTCGGGCCAGGGTGATGAATTCGCGCGCTGCGGCGCTCTGCCAGGCGCCCTGCCGCTGCAATAAACAGGCCGTGCGCTGCAGCAGCGCAGGTCTTAGCTCAATCGCCACCACATCATCAAACTGCCCAGCGATCGCCGCCGGCAGCAGCGTTGCTAACGTTGTGCTTCGAATAACCGACAGAACGGCCCCGATGGAGTTGGCCTCCATCCGCACGTCTGGTTCGAGCCGATGAAGGCGGCAATAACGATCAATCTGCTCGCGGGTAGCAAACTCGCTGCTCAGTAAAATTAGCGGCTGGGCGTCGAGAGCCTGCAGTTGCAAGTCGCGCTCTCCTGCCAGCGGATGCGCACGGCTCACCACCAGCGCAAGCGTTTCCGTCAGCAGCGGCTGAACCACAATTTCCTGTGACCGGCAATCGTCAAAGGCAATCCCCACATCCAGTTCATCCTCCAGCAGCATCGCCTCCATCCGCTCCTGGTTCATCTCCTGGATAAGCACTTTTACTCCAGGATAGCGTCGGTAGTACGCCTCCATCAGCGGGCCCAGCATATAGGTAGTGAAAGTTGGCGTCATAGCAATGCGGAGTTTACCGTGCTGGAGATCTTCTGCGTCATGCAAGGCGCGCCGACCTTCCTCAAGCTCGCGTAACGCGCGACGGGCATACTCCAGCCAGATCTCACCGGCATCGGTCAGGCGAATACGTCGGCCAGAGCGGTCGAAAAGCTGAACCTCCAGCATCGCTTCCAGCTGGCGTATCTGCTGTGACAGCGCAGGCTGGGAGACATGCAGCGCCGCGGCGGCGCGGGAAAAGCCACAATGTTCAGCCACAGCGATAAAGTAGGAAAGTTGGCGCAGAAGCATCGGCCCACCTATAAGAAATTCCAATAGGCATTATCATAAATAAGTCTTTTAACTTATGAAACAAGAGACGTACCCTCTTCGCACGACCCTCAACATATTTCACCTTTAACATCGTTTTATGCAGGAGTGACTATGTCCGCTCACGATCGTTATCTTCAGCGCGCATTAGTGCTGGCAAAACAAAACATTGCTGACGGTGGGCGCCCCTTCGGCGCCGTGCTGGTGCGGAATGATGAGATTGTCGCTGAAAGCGTCAATACCTTTCATCTGAGCGGTGACCCAACGGCGCATGCCGAACTGAACGCCGTTCGCGATCTTGCCGCCAGACTGGGAAGCGCGGTGTTGCGTGAATGCGTCATCTATGCCAGCGGACAACCTTGCCCTATGTGCCTGAGCGCGCTCTATTTAACCGGCGTGCGGGAAGTGTTTTTCGCCAATAGCAATCAGGACGGGGAGCCTTTTCAGCTCTCGACCGCCGCGATTTATCAGCAGCTGCAGCAGCCGCTGGCCCAGCAAACGCTGCCGATCCATCATCGCCCGCAGCCGGAGGGAGCTGAACTTTATCAGCGCTGGGCGGAACGGCAGTCATGACACCAGCGCTGCGACAGAACCTGACGCTGGCAGTCCTGGTACTGACTGGGATCAATATGCGGCCGCTGCTTACCTCCATTGGTCCTTTGCTGCCGGACATCCGCGCAGCCAGCGGCATGAGCTATACCCTGGCCGCACTCCTGACCGCGCTGCCGGTGATCGCGATGGGGGTGCTGGCGCTGGCCGCTGGCTGGGTCGATCGCTATATCGGTCAAAAGCGCAGTATTGCGCTGAGCCTGCTGATTATCGCGGCAGGCGCCCTGCTGCGGGAAATCGCCCCGAATAGTGGCTTACTGCTCACCAGCGCTCTGGCCGGAGGAATTGGCATCGGCATTATTCAGGCCGCCATCCCGGCGGTAATTAAGCATCTCTTTCCCCGACGGACGCCGCTGGTGATGGGACTATGGTCAGCGGCGCTGATGGGCGGCGGCGGGTTAGGCGCCGCGTTCACCCCATGGCTGGCGTCACATAGCGCGGCCTGGCATGATGCGCTAGCCTGGTGGGCGCTCCCTGCGCTCCTGGCTCTGCTCAGCTGGCTGGCGATTTGTCGGCATTTGCCTCGCGCACCGCATCAGACCAGCGCTTCCCCCCGGGTCGCGATTATTGGCCAGCGCCGCGCCTGGACGCTGGGACTCTATTTCGGACTGATCAATGCCGGTTACGCCAGCCTGATCGCCTGGCTGCCTCCTTACTACATCCAGCTAGGCGACAGCGCCCAGTACAGCGGTTCGCTGCTGGCGCTGCTGACCGTCGGGCAAACCGCCGGCGCGCTGCTGCTCCCGGCGCTGGCTCGCCAGGAGGATCGGCGCCAGCTTCTTCTGCTAGCGCTGGCGCTACAGCTGATTGGCTTCTGCGGCTTTATCTGGCTGCCAGAGCATTTCTCTGCGCTCTGGGCCATTGCCTGCGGCGTGGGATTGGGCGGCGCGTTTCCTCTGTGCCTGGTGCTGGCGCTGGATCACGCCGGACAACCGGCGGTGGCCGGCAGGCTGGTAGCCTTTATGCAGGGGATCGGATTTATCATCGCCGGTCTGTCGCCCTGGCTTTCAGGCCTGCTGCGTAGCCTGAGCGGGAACTACACGCTTGACTGGTCCTGGCATGCGATCTGCGTCCTGCTACTCATGGCGCTGACGCTGCGCTTTATCCCGGCACACTACCCGGCCGAGTGGCGACAGCGCGCCTCAGACCTGCCCTGAACCGACGGCGGCGCGTGGCAAAGATAATGCCGCGCTCTCGTTGGCCTTCTCCGCCCGCCCCATCGCTAAAACCCGTTTCCTTCGCGTCGCTGGCGCTAAATTTATTACCCTGTGAAATTAATGTGTCGCCGAATCACGACACTCGTAAGTAACTAAAAATTAATAAAAAAATGCCTCTTGTTTCCCTGATTTTTTAGGCGTACATTAGCGCCATCTGGAGCACTAAACGCACAGAATTACGGGCTGCTGCAGGGTGAAGTTACACTGGCGACAGCCCTTGAAAAACAGAACAATTAATTCATTTGAACGTCGCACAAGCGCGTGGAGTGATGAGTCGTGAAATACTTCTTTATGGGCCTCTCTTTTATGGTCATCGTTTGGGCCGGTACTTTTGCCCTGATGATCTAGACTGCAGCGGTGTCAAAAAAAACGGGAGCCTTCATGCTCCCGTTTTTATTTTGCCGTGCTGCCCGCAGCGCTAGCTCGCGGAGGCCAGCAGACCATCCGCGCGGAACATCGCCTTGATACCGCGGATCGCCTGGCGCGTACGGTCCCGGTTCTCGATCAGGGCGAAGCGGACGTGGGTATCACCATAGTCGCCAAAGCCAATCCCCGGCGAGACGCAAACCTTCGCTTCATTAAGCAGCTTTTTCGCAAACTCCAGCGACCCCATGGCGGCGTAAGGTTCCGGTATTTTCGCCCACACGTACATAGACGCTTTCGGACACTCCACCATCCAGCCGGCCTCATGAAGCCCTTTGACCAGCACATCGCGACGGCGCTTATACTGTTCGGCAATATCGCGCACGCACTGCTGATCGCCCTCCAGCGCAGCTATCGCCGCCACCTGCAGCGGAGTAAAAGTCCCGTAGTCATGATAGCTTTTGATACGAGCGAGGGCATTCACCAAAGTCTTATTACCCACCATAAAGCCAATGCGCCAGCCGGCCATGTTATAGCTTTTCGACAGGGTAAAGAACTCGACGGCGACATCCCGCGCGCCGGGCACCTGCATGATGGAGGGCGCTTTCCAGCCGTCATACACGATATCGGCATAGGCCAGATCGTGGACGACCAGAATGTCATACTGCTTCGCCAGAGCGACAACCTTTTCAAAGAAATCCAGTTCGACGCACTGCGCGGTCGGATTTGAGGGAAAGCCAAGGATCATCATCTTCGGCTTCGGATAGCTCTCGCGGATGGCGCGTTCCAGCTCGTTAAAGAAATCCACCCCTTCCACCAGCGGCACTGAGCGCACCTGCGCCCCGGCAATCACCGCGCCATAGATATGAATCGGATAGCTGGGGTTCGGCACCAGTACGGTGTCGCCATGATCCAGCGTCGCCAGCATCAGGTGCGCCAGCCCCTCTTTCGAACCAATGGTGACGATCGCTTCCGATTCCGGATCGATATCGACGTTATAGCGTTCTTCATACCAGCGTGAAATGGCGCGACGCAGGCGCGGGATCCCCCGCGAGGTAGAGTAACCATGGGTGTCAGGCCGTTGAGCAACGGTGCAGAGTTTTTCCACGATATGCGGCGGCGTCGCGCCATCGGGATTACCCATACTGAAATCGATAATATCTTCGCCGCGCCGACGCGCAGCCATTTTCAGTTCAGCAGTAATGTTAAAAACGTACGGAGGGAGACGATCGATACGCGTAAAACGGCGTTCAGGACTGGATTCAGCCATAGGTTCCTCTAATTAACGTTAGCGCCCGGACCGTCCGAGCGACGCTGCCGCTGTTGCGGCTCGTTTAGAAAATAACCTGAAAAAATTCATGTTGTCGAGAGGCCCGTTAAAAAATATTCCCTGGCATATAAAACGGGTATCGACTGCGCTAAATGCGGCAGTTCATTGGCGGAATAATCCCGGGTTGTATAAAGGTGGTAACACACTGATATCTTTCTTAACACAGAATATTATCGTTAATGGCGAAGACCGCCGCTATCGCGATGCTTTTTAATTAATCCCCTTTAAAAAGTGCGACTTTTCCGCTTTATGGTTCCACGGCTGGTCTTCTGCCGTCAGGTTTTTTATCATGTCCCTTTCTGGCCACTGACGCGGCGCACCCATGCACGAAATCTTTACTATGATGCTGGCGGTCTATGATCGTGCGGCCCTGATGCTTATTTGCCTCTTTTTCCTTATTCGCCTGCGCCTGTTCCGCGAACTGTTGCATAAGTCGGCCCATACTCCGAAAGAGCTGCTGGCGGTGACAGCCATTTTCTCGCTGTTCGCGCTATTTAGTACCTGGTCCGGCGTCCCGGTTGAGGGGTCCCTGGTGAACGTCCGCATTATCGCCGTGATGTCCGGTGGGATCCTGTTTGGTCCCTGGGTGGGCGCGATTGTCGGGGCGATTGCCGGCGTGCACCGCTATTTGATTGATATCGACGGCGTGACCGCGGTGCCCTGCTTTATCACCAGCATTGTCGCCGGCCTGCTGTCGGGGTTGATTAATCGTAAAGTGGCCCGCGAACAACGGTGGAAAATCGGCATTCTGGCGGGGATGATGTGTGAAACTCTGACCATGATTCTGGTGGTGGTCTGGGCGCCTTCCCTGAGTCTCGGCGTAGATATTGTTTCGAAAATTGGTATCCCGATGATCCTCGGCAGCGTCTGCATCGGCTTTATTGTGCTGCTGGTGCAGAGCGTTGAAGGGGAAAAGGAGGCCAGCGCGGCGCGGCAGGCGAAACTGGCGCTCGATATCGCCAACAAAACCCTGCCGCTGTTTCGACACGTTAACAGCGATTCTCTGCGCCAGGTTTGCGAGATTATCCGCCGCGACATTACCGCCGACGCGGTGGCGATCACCAATACCGAGCACGTACTGGCCTACGTGGGCGTCGGTGAAGCCAACTATCAACGCCACGACGATATGATTAGCCCCACCACCCGGCAGGCGATTCGTTATGGGAAAATCATCATAAAAAACAATGACGAAGCCCACCGTACCCCGGAGATCCACTCCTTGATGGTGATCCCGCTGTGGGAAAAAGGGGTGGTGACCGGCACGCTAAAAATCTATTACTGCCACGCCCATCGCATCACTTCGACGCTGCAGGAGATGGCGATTGGCCTGTCGCAAATAATCTCCACCCAGTTGGAAGTCTCCCGCGCCGAACAGCTGCGGGAGATGGCCAACAAAGCGGAGCTGCGCGCCCTGCAAAGCAAAATTAACCCGCATTTTTTATTTAATGCGCTGAACGCGATCTCCTCCTCGATTCGCCTTAATCCGGACACCGCGCGCCAGCTCATTTTTAATCTGTCGCGCTACCTGCGCTATAACATCGAATTAAAAGACGATGAGCAGATTGATATCAAACGAGAGCTGTATCAGATCAAAGATTATATCGCTATTGAACAGGCGCGATTCGGCGACAAGCTGACGGTCATCTACGATATTGACGACGACGTCAGCTGCGTGATCCCGAGCCTGCTTATCCAGCCGCTGGTGGAAAATGCCATTGTTCACGGTATTCAACCCTGTAAAGGCAAAGGCGTGGTGACGATCGGCATTAACGAGTGCGGAAATCGGGTACGCATCAGCGTTCGCGATACGGGCAACGGTATCGATCCCGCCGTGGTCGCCCGCGTGGAAGCCGATGAGATGCCGGGTAACAAAATCGGCCTGCTCAATGTGCATCATCGGGTGAAACTTCTCTACGGCGAGGGTTTGCATATCCGCAATCTGACGCCGGGAACCGAAATCGCCTTTTATGTCCCCAATAACTCTACGCCGCAGGCGCTGACGGAGTCGCTGTTGTCATGAGCGGAGAAAAGATGAAAGTTATCATTGTGGAGGATGAGTTTCTGGCCCAGCAGGAGCTCTCCTGGCTTATTAACACCCATAGCCAGATGGAGATCGTCGGCAGCTTTGACGACGGCCTGGACGTGCTGAAATTTCTCCAGCACAACAAGGTCGAAGCCATCTTTCTCGATATCAATATTCCGTCGCTCGACGGGGTTCTGCTGGCGCAAAACATCAGCCAGTTTGCCCATAAACCTTTTATCGTCTTTATCACCGCGTGGAAAGAACATGCGGTGGAAGCCTTTGAGCTGGAAGCATTTGACTACATCCTGAAACCTTACCAGGAGTCGCGCATCATCAATATGCTGCAAAAGCTGACCACCGCCTGGCAGCAGCAAAATAACGCTGCTTCAGGATTAGCCAGCGCGGCGCCACGGGAAAACGACACCATCAATCTGATCAAAGATGAGCGGATCATCGTCACCAGTATTCATGATATTTATTATGCCGAGGCGCATGAAAAGATGACATTCGTCTATACCCGCCGGGAGTCATTCGTCATGCCGATGAACATTACTGAATTCTGCAGCAAACTGCCCACCGCGCATTTCTTCCGCTGCCACCGCTCGTATTGCGTAAATCTCAGCAAAATTCGGGAAATTGAGCCGTGGTTCAACAACACCTATGTGCTGCGCCTGCGTGACCTGGAGTTTCAGGTTCCGGTCAGTCGCAGTAAAGTGAAAGAGTTTCGCCAGCTGATGAATCTGTAGAGAGCGGAAAGCGCCGCCATCCGGGCTACGACGGTAGCCCGGGAGAAGAATGCTTAAAGCACCTGGCCCAGCGTCTGACGCAGATGCGCGCCGGAGCCCAGCAGGCCTGGGTTATCATGCACAATCAGGTAAACCGGGATATCCTGAACATAAGCTTTAAAACGGCCTTTGTCTTCAAAACCGCCGCGGAAACCAGAGGCTTTAAAGAACTCCAGGAAGCGCGGCACGATGCCGCCGGCGATATACACCCCGCCAAACGTCCCTAGGGTCAGCGCCAGGTTACCGCCGAAGCGTCCCATAATGACGCAGAACAGCGACAGCGCCCGACGACAGTCGGTGCAGCTGTCCGCCAGCGCTCGCTCGGTCACCTCACGCGGCTGCAGGTTCTCCGGAAGTCGGCCGTCCGATTTGACAATCGCGCGATACAGGTTGACCAGCCCGGGACCTGAGAGCACGCGTTCTGCGGAAACATGCCCCAGCTCGGCGCGTAGCTCTTCCAGAATGATCCCTTCTTCTTCGCTGTTCGGGGCAAAATCAACATGACCGCCTTCGCCCGGCAGGCTGACCCAACGCTTATCAACGTGGACCAGATGCGCCACGCCGAGCCCGGTCCCGGCGCCATAAACGGCGATCGGTTTGCCCGCTACCGGCGCACTGCCGCCAAACTGAATAAGGTGCTCAGCTTTCAGCATCGGAATGGCCATTGAAACAGCGGTAAAATCGTTAATTATCTCCAGATGGGCAAAGCCGAGGTTACGCTTCATTTCGGCGATAGAGAAAGCCCAGGTATGGTTGGTCATCGCCACCCAGTCGCCGGTAATCGGGCATGCGATGGCGATACAACCTTCGTTGACCGTTACCTGGTGCTCCTCGAGGTAGACGCGCACCACTGCCTCCAGACTGGGGTAATCGAGCCCGGAATAGGTCTTTGCGCGAGAGATCTCTCCACTCGCCAGATCACATAGCGCCAGGCGGGCGTTGGTCCCCCCGACATCTCCTACTAAAGCAAATTTTGTCATTCCGTTACGGCTCCGCTAAAGTCAAAATAAATCTTTTGGCACACTGTAAATTCATGGCGGCTTAACAACAACGTCCAACGCGCAGACGCCCCTTGTTTAGCGACACAGGTCACATTTAGTTTGTAATCTATGCAAGGTAGCCTGTAAAGGACGCGCCGGATATCAGATGTCACCTTAACTTTATCGTTTCAGCACCATTTGCATCGACGGTCTCCGCTGACGAAGGCAAAGTAGTGCTCCAGCACTTTTACAAGGACATTTCCATGCTCCATCCTCGCGCCAGAACAATGCTGATCCTGTCGGTGCCGGCCATCCTGATAGGCATCGCCTGCAGCCTGATCCTGATCGTGGCGATGAAGGTTGCCGCGCTGCTGCAGCGCGTGCTGTGGAGCAATCTGCCCGCGCAGTTGGGGGTGAGCGCCGACAGCCCGCTGTGGATCATCGCCATGCTGACGGCGACAGGCATCGCGGTGGGTCTGGTCATTCGTTACAGCCCCGGGCACGCCGGGCCGGATCCAGCGACCGAGTCGTTAATCGGCGCTCCCATTGCCACCGGCGCGCTGCCCGGACTCCTGGCCGCGCTGATCCTCGGCCTCGCCGGCGGCGTCAGCCTCGGCCCGGAGCATCCGATTATGGTGGTGAATATCGCGCTGGCTGTCGCCGTCGGCTCCCGTCTGTTTCCGCGCGTCAGCTCGCTGGACTGGACCATCCTCGCGGCCTCAGGCACCATCGGTGCCCTCTTCGGTACCCCGGTTGCCGCCGCGCTGATTTTTTCGCAAACCCTCAATAGCAGCAACGATACGCCACTGTGGGATCGCCTCTTTGCTCCCCTCCTCGCCGCCGCCGCCGGCGCGTTGACGACGGGTCTGTTTTTCCATCCCCATTTTTCGCTGCCGATCCCGCACTATGGTCAGATGCGCTTCGTTGATATTCTCAGCGGTATTATCGTCGCCCTGATCGCTATCGCCGTCGGCATGGTGGCCGTCTGGTGTCTGCCGCGACTGCATGCCCTGATGCATCGGTTGAAAAATCCAATCCTGACCCTCGGCATCGGCGGGCTGCTGCTGGGGATCGTGGGGACGATAGGCGGGCCCTTAACGCTATTTAAAGGGCTGGATGAGATGCAGCAGCTGGCCTTCAGCCAGACGCTAACCGCCGCGGATTTTCTGCTTATCGCGCTGGTCAAACTGGCGGCCCTGGTTCTTGCCTCAGCCAGCGGCTTTCGCGGCGGGCGAATTTTCCCGGCGGTGTTCGTCGGGGTAGCGCTGGGGCTGATGCTGCATGCTCATGTTGACGCGGTGCCGGCGGCAATCACCGTTTCCTGCGCGATCCTCGGCATGGTGCTGGTCGTCACTCGCGACGGCTGGTTGAGCCTGTTTATGGCCGCCGTGGTGGTCCCGGATACGACTTTGCTGCCGCTGTTGTGTATGGTGATGCTCCCGGCCTGGCTGCTGCTGGCCGGGAGACCGTTGATGATTGCCAAACGGCATACCGATTAAACGCGGCTGTTTCGCTCCTCAAGGGCCTGCGTCACCGCGCGCAGGAAATCGGGGATATCCATTTTCGGCAGCATCACTTCTACCAGAGTGAGGGTATCGGAGGTGATGCTCTCCGTCATCGCCTCCCGCAGTTCAGACGTCTGAGTGACCCGCCGGCAGCGCGAAGCAACGTCAGGGGCGAAGGCTTCCGGCAGCCGCTGCCAGTCCCACAGAGCGATGTCATTGTAGCGCTGCTCTGGACCATGAATCGCCCGTTCCACGGTATACCCTTCGTTATTCAGCAGCAGAATAAGCGGCTTTTGCTTATCACGCAGCATGGAGCCCATCTCCTGAATGGTCAGTTGGGCCGCGCCATCGCCGACAATTAGCACCACCCGCCGCTCCGCCGCCGCGGTTTGTGCGCCATAGGCGGCCGGGAGAGTAAAACCAATCGAGCCCCACAGCGGCTGGACGATCAGCGATGCTTCAGAGGGCAGCTTCAGCGCCGCAATGCCAAAGGCGGCCGTCCCCTGATCGGCGAGAATAATATCCCCCGGACGCAGGGCGCCCTGCACCGTCGCCCAGAAATTTTTCTGGGTCAACTCGCCTTCAGCGCCCTCCTCAGCCTCCGGCGCCACGACCTGAGGCGTAGCCCACTCCGCCGCCAGCGGGGCGGAAAGCGTCATCAGCGCGGCCAAAGCCTTATCCATCGGCACCCCGCTGAACCAGTGATCGCCCACCCTGACGGCGAAGGGCTGGATCTCAATAGTCTTTTCCCGCGCCAGATGTTGGGTAAATCCTGCGGTGATGGTGTCGGTGAAGCGCGTGCCAATGCAGATGATGGTGTCGGCGTTTTCAATCGCCTCCCGGGTCTGCGGCGCGCTGGCAATCCCGCTGTAGGTGCCGACAAACCCGCTCTGCTGCTCATCAAACAATCCCTTGCCCATGAGCATCGTCGCATGGGCGACAGGCGTTTTCGCCACCCACTCCCGGAGCGTCTTCTGCAGGCCATAACGTTGCGCCAGGAAGTCCGCCAGCAGGGAAATGCGTCGGCTGCCCCGCAGCAGGCGGCTGGCATGTTCGCAGAACCCGGCAAGCTGGTTTTCATCCGCCGGAGCGGGCTCCACCAGCAAGCGCTGGGCTGGGGCAATCGCTGCCGCTCTGGCGACATCGGCTGGCAGCATCAAATAGCCGGGGCGATGATGCGTCAACATATCGCGCAGCACACGGTCGATTTCATGGCAGGCGTTGCCGGCGGTCAGCAGCGCCTGGCTACAGGTGATCTGCTCGCTCATGCGGGCGAAATGGCGAAAATCGCCATCGCCGAGGGTATGGTGCAGCAGTTCGCCGCGCTGCTGGGCGCCGGTAGAGGGCGCACCGACAATATGCAATACCGGAATATGTTCCGCATAGCTACCCGCAATGCCGTTCAGCGCGCTCAATTCGCCGACGCCGTAAGTGGTCAGCAGCGCACCGGCCCCTTTGATGCGCGCATAGCCGTCAGCGGCATATGCCGCATTCAGCTCGTTGGCGCAGCCGACCCACCCCAAGGCGCTGTGCGCGATGACGCGATCGAGAAACTGTAAGTTGTAATCTCCCGGCACGCCGAACAAGCGGTCAATACCGCAGTCGACAAGGCGATCCAGCAGATAATCCCCAATAGTGTAGGTCGGTTGCATATCCATTATCCTCATTTTGGTGCAGGTGTAATTTGAGTATTGAATAAGCGATCCGCCTGTCCAGATGGGAGGTGATAATGGCAGTGTAAAGCAATAATTACGCAGAAAAAGCAGTGTACTCCACGCAGAACATTGTTTAGTGTAAACGTATACACACCCTGTTTTGTCGGCGGAGGAAGAATGGTTTACCAGGCAAGCACCACGCGATATCAAACGATGGAGTACCGTCGCTGCGGCCGCAGCGGTCTGCAACTACCGGCCATTTCCCTTGGCCTGTGGCATAACTTTGGCGATGAAACGCGAGTGGAAACCAGCCGGCAGATGCTCCTGCACGCTTTTGACCTCGGTATAACCCATTTCGATTTGGCCAACAACTATGGGCCGCCGCCGGGCTCGGCGGAAAGCAACTTTGGCCGCATTCTGAAAGAGTCGCTCCTGCCTTATCGCGATGAGTTAATCATCTCCACTAAAGCAGGTTACACGATGTGGGACGGCCCTTACGGCGACTGGGGATCGCGAAAATATCTGGTAGCCAGTCTTAACCAGAGCCTTAAACGCATGGGGCTGGAATACGTCGATATTTTTTACCATCACCGGCCTGATCCACAGACGCCGCTGATGGAAACGATGCGTGCGCTCGATCATCTGGTTCGTCAGGGTAAAGCGCTATATGTCGGGATCTCCAACTATCCTCTGGCCCAGGCGCGGGAGGCGGTGAAGATCCTTAACGACCTCGGCACCCCCTGCATCATCCACCAGCCTCGCTACTCGATGTTCGAACGCGGCGTGGAAGAAGGACTACTGGATTTTCTGCAGACGGAAGGGATTGGAAGCATAGCGTTTTCACCGCTGGCCGGCGGGCAACTTACCGACCGCTATCTCAACGGCATTCCGGCCGACTCGCGCGCCGCCAGCAGCAGTCGTTTTCTGCAGCCGGAGCAACTGACTCCAGCCCGATTAGAAAAAATTCGTCAGCTTAACAGGCAGGCGGAAGCGCGTGGGCAGAAGCTGTCGCAAATGGCGCTGGCCTGGGTGTTGCGCGAAGAGAAAGTCACCTCAGTGCTGATCGGCGCCAGCAAAACCGCGCAACTGGATGATGCCGTCGGCATGCTGCAGAATCGCCATTTCACCACCGAGGAGTGCGCGGCCATCGACGCCATCCTTGCGCTGTAAAGCAAATGTTACTTTAGCAAAAAGTGCTCTTTCCTGCGCTTTCGGAGTTCGTCCGATGCGGCGGGTCTTTACCGACCCGTAATATCAGGTTAACAGGCCGCTTACGGCCCCGATCGTGAAGGAGAAGAGTATGTTCAGGTCACTGATTCTGGCAGCAGTACTGCTGGCCGCAGGGCCACTGGTCGCTAACGCTGGTGAAATCACCCTGCTGCCGTCGGTAAAATTACAAATAGGCGATCGTGACAATTACGGTAACTACTGGGACGGTGGCAGCTGGCGCGACCGTGATTACTGGCGTCGTCACTATGAATGGCGTGATAACCGTTGGCATCGTCATGACAACGGCTGGCACAAAGGCTGGTACAAAGGCAGAGATAAAGCCTGGGAGCGCGGCTATCGTGCTGGCTGGAACGACCGCGATGACCACCGCGGCGGCTGGGGACGCGGCCCGGGTGGGCGCGGTCACGGTCATGGACATGGCCATCACTAACAAACGAAAAGGGGAGCCCATCGGCTCCCCTTTACTTTATTCAGCATCAGGAATCAATTAATCCACCCCGAGCAGCGACCCCACTATTAACCAGCCGTTCAGGCTCACCACAATAGCGACTATCGCCCAGCCGATGCCTCTCACCCAACGGGTATTCACCAGGTCCCCCATCAGCTTCGCATTGCTGGTAAATATCAGCAGCGGCACCAGGGCAAGCGCAATGCCAAAGCTGAGCAACACCTGACTCATTACCAGGATGCGCGTAGGATCCAGCCCCAGCAGAATGACGACAAACGACGGCAGCATGGTGATCGCCCGGCGAAACCACAACGGAATATGAAAGCGGATAAACCCCTGCATAACGACCTGACCTGCCAAAGTGCCCACCACGGTCGACGATAAACCGGCGGCAATCAGGCTGAGGCCAAAGATGGTCGCCGCCGCGTGGCTCAGCAGCGGCTCCAGCGTCATGTAGGCCTGATCGAGATCGGCGACGCCGGTATGGCCATTAAAGTGGAATGCCGCCGCAGCGGTCGCCATCATCGCCAGATTGACGAACCCGGCAATGGTCATGGCGATCGCCACATCCCAGCGGGTCGCGTTATAGCGTTCTTTTCGCGTTCCGCCATGCAGATGCTGGGTAAGCGAGGAATGTAAGTAGATAACGTGCGGCATAATGGTCGCCCCCAGTACCCCGGCGGCTAAGAATACCGCCTCCCCGTTGGGCAGCGTGGGGATCACCAGCCCTTTCGTCAGAGGAGCCAGCGCGGGCTGGGAAAAGATCAACTCCACGACATAGGCCACGGCGACAAACAGCAACAATCCACCGATCACCTTCTCCAGTGGTTTTTGTCCGCGCCGCTGCAGCATCAGGATCAGAAAAGTGGCCACCCCGGTCAGCACCGCCCCCTGCAGAAGCGACACGCCGAGCACCAGCTTAAAGCCAATCGCGGCGCCGATAAATTCAGCCAGATCGGTGGCCATAGCGATAATTTCCGCCTGTACCCAGTAAAACCAGACAACAGGACGCGGGTAATGGTCGCGGATCTGCTCGGCCAGGTTTTTGCCGGTGGCAATGCCCAGTTTGGCAGAAAGCACCTGGATCAGCATCGCCATCAGGTTAGCCCACACCACGACCCACAGCAGCTGGTAGCCAAAGCTGGCGCCGGCCTGAATGTTAGTGGCGAAATTACCCGGATCGATATAGCCAATGGCAGCGACGAAAGCCGGGCCCATTAAGGCGAGCTTCACCTTGCGCGCGGCGCGACTACTGCTATTCTCAACGCGACTGCTAGTCATCTTCTGCCTCTGGAAATATAGCCTTTGCTATGTTTTATGCTATCAAAATGCGAATGATTATCAAGTTCATTTAGAATGGAGATAATGATTGCTGTGATAGAAGGGAACAATAGCTGGCCGGAAATGAAATACGGGCGTCAGAAAACGAGATCCAGCCCGCTATTAAGAGTAGTACAAGAATGCAACTTTTAAAACCTTTACGTAACATAACAAAAGTGGATGTTGGATCACTATTTTTGCCATTGGTCACAGTTCCTTGCAATAGTGTGCAATTGATCTCGTTTTCTTTAAAGCCGTTGCATAGAATGTGCACGGAAATTTAACCTGCCTCATATTTGGAGCAACTATGGACCGCGTCTTGCATTTTGTCCTCGCGATCGTTGTGGTGGCTATACTGGCCCTGTTGGTCAGCCATGACCGCCAAAAGATCCGTATTCGTTATGTTGTTCAACTGCTTGTCATTGAAGTCCTGCTGGCCTGGTTCTTCCTCAACTCCGATATTGGTCTGGGTTTTGTGAAAGGATTTTCCGAGATGTTTGAAAAACTCCTCGGGTTTGCCAACGAAGGGACAAACTTCGTGTTCGGCGGCATGAACGATAAAGGCCTGGCCTTCTTCTTCCTCAAAGTTTTGTGCCCTATCGTCTTCATTTCGGCTTTGATCGGCATTTTGCAGCATATTCGTATCCTGCCGATTGTCATTCGCGCGATCGGTACCGTCCTGTCGAAAGTTAACGGCATGGGCAAGCTGGAGTCCTTCAACGCCGTGAGCTCGTTGATCCTCGGCCAGTCGGAAAACTTTATCGCGTATAAAGATATTCTCGGCAAAATGTCGCGCAACCGCATGTACACCATGGCGGCGACGGCGATGTCCACCGTGTCCATGTCCATCGTAGGCGCTTACATGACCATGCTGCAGCCAAAGTATGTCGTTGCGGCGCTGGTGCTCAACATGTTCAGCACCTTTATCGTTCTGTCATTAATTAACCCTTACCGCGTGGAAGAGAGCGAAGAAAATCTGCAGATGTCGAATCTGCACGAAGGTCAGAGCTTCTTCGAGATGCTGGGCGAGTATATTCTGGCAGGTTTTAAAGTCGCGATTATCGTGGCGGCGATGTTGATCGGCTTCATCGCGCTGATCTCGGCGCTGAATGCCCTGTTCGCCACCGTGACCGGTTGGTTCGGCTATAGCATTTCCTTCCAGGGTATCCTCGGCTATATCTTCTACCCGGTCGCCTGGGTGATGGGTGTGCCGGCAAGCGAAGCGCTGCAGGTGGGCAGTATTATGGCTACCAAACTGGTCTCCAATGAATTCGTCGCCATGATGGATCTGCAGAAAATTGCCTCGACGCTCTCCCCGCGCGCGGAAGGCATTATCTCTATCTTCCTGGTCTCCTTCGCCAACTTCTCATCTATCGGTATTATTGCCGGGGCGATCAAAGGTCTGAACGAAGAACAGGGCAACGTAGTTTCTCGCTTCGGTCTGAAGCTGGTGTACGGCTCCACGCTGGTTAGCGTGTTGTCCGCCTCGATTGCGGCGCTGGTTCTGTAACAGACGTCAGTCATCTGAGCCGGGCAATGCCCGGCTTTTTTTTGCCCGTCATTCACCCAGCGGCTGTGGTTTACCGATCAGATAACCCTGCAGATAATTCACGCCCAGCTCCAGCAAGCGCGCTTTTTGCGGTTCGCTTTCGACATATTCCGCCACCACGCTCATCTGTTTCGCCCGCGCCATCTCGACAATCGATTTCACCATGATGGCGTCCAGCGGGTCCGTGAGGATGTCGCGGACGAAGCAGCCGTCAATCTTAATGATATCGGCCTGTAGATGTTTCAGACGTTCATAGTTCGCATAGCCGGTGCCAAAGTCATCAATAGCGATGGCGCAGCCAAACGCGCGCAACGCTTCAAGATTTTGCCGACTGGTGTCCGCATTAGAGAAGGCCTGCTCTTCGGTCACCTCAATAGTTATAAGTTCTGGCGAGACGCTATAGCGTTGAAACAGCGCGATAATCTGCTCTGCGCTGTTCTTTTGCATCAGAGTTGCAGGCAGCAGGTTGACCGAGAATCGCTGGCCGGGATGCTTATGGAGCATACTGAACAAGGTCTCCAGCACCAGCATGTCAAAACGTTGGCTGAGGTTAAACTGCACAATCAGCGGAATGAATCGGTCGGGCATAATGACGCTATCGCCACAGCGCATGCGCGTGAGGATCTCATGATAACCCTCCCCCTCCGGATTCTGAATCGGTTGCGCATAGAGCATCAGCGCGCGATCTTTGAACACTTGCTTGACGCGCATTAGGAGGCGCACCTGCTCGGTAGTTTGATCCACCACCAGATCCTGCTCCTCGTCCAGCGCCAGCACCCGACGTTCACTGCCCGCCTGTTCGGAAAGCCAGCTTAGCTGGCCCAGCATCTGGTAAAGTCCCTCACCCTGGCCGTCATCGCGGCCCCAGGCCGCGCCAAACTCCAAATCCAGCGGCTGATTGTGCCAGCTGAACTTTTTGTGGTTGAGGACCGCGACCATATGGTTCAAGCGGGACGACGGCTCCGGTCCATCAAGCACGAGGATCAGTTCGCTGCCCGGTACCTGGAAGACTTTATCCGCCGCTCCCAGCAGCGGTTGCAGCGCCCGAATAATCTGCCGTTTACAGTCCACCCCCATCATCAGACCATAATGCCGACTGAGAAAGTCGAGATTATCAATACGCAGGCTGCAGATAGCCTGCTGAGGACAGCTCTGTAAATGGCTCTCCAGCGCGCGCAGGTTAGGCAAGCCGGTCAGCGGATCCTCTTCCGCCTGGCTACGCCAGCGGCGTTTGTTGCGGTCGCTGCGGGCATAGATGTCGGCCATATAAAACAAACAGATAGTAAAGGAGATCAGAACCGACAGCACAAAGGAGAGTGAATACTCGCTTTGCACCCCCTGGAGAAAGTTTTTGTTATATACCACCAGCAAAAAGGCCGAGACAGACCATGAAATACGCAATAGCGCATGGCCTATTCGACTGATACCGATAAAGTAGACAATAAAAATAACCGGAACTAAATAACCGGCAATAAATTCAGACTGATACGGCGCACACAATAGCGTTAATATCACCGCCAACGCGATAAACCAATATAGGGTAAAGGAGCGATATTGCGGTGCCAGCCACGGTAAACATTCCTGCTGCCAGAAACGTCGGGCGTAGCGCGGACTGATAATCATCCGCATTGGATAATAAAGAAACGTCGTAAAAATTAATGCCGCACTGATTAAACTTTGGATATCTATTACAGTATAAATCAACGGCATACTACCAAAGTAACTGGTAATAGCTAATGGAAACGCAAAATATTGTCCGGCGAGATACATGGTGATTTTCAGGAGCACCGGCGCGAAGAAGCCGCCCCAGAAGATCCGCGCCCCCATATGTTTTGCCGTTGGACCGCAGCGCCAGCGCTTCCCCACCAACAGTCGCAGAATAGCGCAGGAGACAAACACGGCGAACAGTTGACAAAAAAGTAAGATAAACGCCTGCGGCAGCGTTAATTTAATGAGAAAACTATTGGTGATGGCAAACGCGAGAATTAATGGCGCAATTGCATAGCGGCCAAAGATAAAAATAACAGAAAACATCACGCTGATTGGCAGCCAGGCAATATAAATAAGGTTGCCGTCAATTATCGTTTGCGGTGAAATAAAACGAGCCAGCGGAATAGCGACTAAACAAATGATAAAGGCCAATAGAGTTTTTTTGATATTAATGTTAATTTTATCAAGCATTATTGTTAATTAAAACTCCAGAAACCTCATCACGTTTAATGGGGGAAATGTTATGTTGCTTATTTAGGGCAGGCAAGGCGAATTATCAGGAAAAAGTCTGAAATTACTTTCGATTTTAATTGCTGGAGATTAACTGACGTAACCAGAAAGTGCTTTACATGAAACCCGCTAAAAACAAAAACCCCCGCCGAAGCGAGGGTTCTGAATTTTGGTGGAGCTAAGCGGGATCGAACCGCTGACCTCTTGCATGCCATGCAAGCGCTCTCCCAGCTGAGCTATAGCCCCACAGGACTTCTTTACGAACCAAATCCGCTGGGTGCAGAATTTGGTGGAGCTAAGCGGGATCGAACCGCTGACCTCTTGCATGCCATGCAAGCGCTCTCCCAGCTGAGCTATAGCCCCGTAACGTAAAGCGTGTCGTGTTGACGGGCGGCATAATATGAATTCCTCGCTCAGGTGTCAACGGCAAAATTATCCTTCCCGATTCAATCGCTGAAAAAGCAGGCAACTTGCTGACATTGCGAGCCTTATCGCAGTCAGAAGTTAAACAGGTCACCTTTTCACGTAAAAGGATGCTATAACATGGGCAGCTAATTCCCATACATTTACTCAGGAAATAGTATGCTCAAGGAACGAATGACACCTGAAGAAATTGCCCATCTAACCGGCTACAGTCGGCAAACTATCAATAAGTGGGTGCGGAAAGAAGGCTGGCAAACCTCTCCGCGACCTGGCGTCCAGGGCGGCAAAGCGCGCCTGGTCCATGTCAATGAGCAAGTCAGGGAGTTTATCCGCAGCGCCCAGCGCGTGGCGGAGACGCCCGGCATCTATTCTCCCCATGATAGCGATCTGGAATCGCTGCTGCTGACCCTCAGTAAAGAACTCACCCCCAGCGAGCAGAAGCAGCTTATGTCTTTGTTGCTGCGCGAGGGGATCACCGGGTTACTGCTTCGGTTAGGGATCCGCGATCGGTAAACCATGATGAAACTGAAAGATAAAATGACGCCCGCAGAGCTTGCCGACTGCCTGGGGCTGGCCAGACAAACGATCAATCGCTGGGTTCGCGAGAAACAATGGCGCACCGAAGCAATACCCGGCGTTAAAGGGGGGCGAGCGCGACTGGTGGTTATCGACCAACCGGTACGCGAGTTTCTGACCAACATCCCTGCCAGACGCCATCTGCTTACCGACAATCATCTCGCGGAATCGCCAGGTGCATACCTGGTCAATGAGGCAGACGCGATCTGGCGGCAAATCACGGAAACCCTACAGCTGATGACTCCGGCAGAACAGCTGCAGCTCCGCGATCTGCTGGCCCGGGAAGGGATTAGCGGTTTTCTTGCCCGCCTCGGCATCGCCAGTCCGGAATAACAGGCAAAAAAAACGGCAGGGTAACCTGCCGTTGTTTCAGCTGCGTCGCCGTCAGGACGCCTGGCCTTCGCGTTCAGCGATAAAAGCCAGCGCTTTATTGATACGATCTACGCTACGGGATTTACCGATAGCATGGACAGTAACGTCTAGCGCAGGAGATTGCCCTGCCCCGGTAACCGCCACGCGCAGCGGCATACCGACTTTACCCATCCCCACCTCCAGCTCATCAGCAGTTGCCTGAATCGCGTGATGGACGTTTTCCGCCGTCCAGTCGCTAATCGCCGCCAGCTTATCGCGAACCACTTCCAGCGGCTGACGCGCCACTGGACGCAGATGTTTTTTCGCGGCGTCGGCATCGAATTCAGCGAACTCTTCATAGAAGTAGCGGCAGCTCTGGGCCATCTCTTTCAGCGTCTTGCAACGCTCGCCCAGCAGTTTCACCAGCTCAGCCAGCTGCGGGCCGTTGCGAGTGTCGATATTTTCCTGCTCGATATGCCACTGCAGATGCGTTGCCACATATTCCGCCGGCAGGGTATTGATATAGTGATGGTTTAACCACAGCAGTTTATCGGTGTTAAAGGCACTGGCGGATTTGCTCACCGCGCCCAGTGAGAAGAACTCAATCATCTCTTCGCGAGTGAAAATCTCCTGATCGCCATGAGACCAGCCCAGGCGCACCAGATAGTTGAGTAGCGCTTCCGGCAGGTAGCCGTCGTCGCGATACTGCATCACGCTCACTGCGCCGTGGCGCTTGGAAAGTTTTTTACCGTCATCGCCGTTGATCATCGACACGTGCGCATAAACCGGCACCGGCGCATTCAGCGCTTTGAGGATGTTGATCTGGCGCGGCGTGTTGTTGATATGATCTTCGCCGCGGATCACGTGAGTGATCGCCATATCCCAGTCATCTACCACCACGCAGAAGTTATAGGTCGGGGAACCATCGGTACGGCGAATGATCAGATCGTCCAGTTCCTGGTTGCTGAACTCGATAGGTCCGCGGATCTGATCGTCAAAAATAACCGAACCTTCCTGCGGGTTGGCGAAACGCACGACGCACGGCTCATCGTCAGCATGGTGCTCGTGGCTATGGCGGCAGCGGCCATCGTAACGCGGCTTCTCACCCTTCGCCATCTGCTCTTCGCGCAGCGCTTCCAGACGTTCTTTCGAGCAATAGCATTTGTAAGCGGTACCGGCTTCCAGCATCTCATCGATTACGTTGTTATAACGATCGAAACGTTTGGTCTGGAAATAGGGGCCTTCGTCCCATTGCAGATTCAGCCAGTTCATGCCATCCATGATGGCTTCAATTGCTTCCGGGGTGGAGCGTTCGAGATCGGTGTCTTCAATACGCAGCACAAACTCACCGCCGTGGTTACGGGCAAAAAGCCAGGAATAGAGAGCAGTACGCGCACCGCCAACGTGCAGATAGCCGGTTGGGCTTGGCGCGAAGCGAGTTTTGATTTTCATGAATTGGCCTTACGTTTAATAAAGATGCCGATAGCCGGCAATGTCCGGTGGAAATTATGGGTCAATATTCTAACACCGTGGGCTGATTCCTCAATGTTGTTCCCATCGGAACGTCACGGTTTGCCATTTTTGTTTATAAATCATGCTATGGCGCCGGTTTCGCGATCGCTTTGTTTAATTTTACGACGAACGAACGAATTCTTTAGAAAAGGCGTTGACTCATTTTCAACTCTCCCTATAATGCGACTCCACACAGCGGGGGTGATTAGCTCAGCTGGGAGAGCACCTCCCTTACAAGGAGGGGGTCGGCGGTTCGATCCCGTCATCACCCACCACTACTTAACGTAGTCTCCGCCGTGTAGAACAGAAAATTGAGAAGTGGGTGATTAGCTCAGCTGGGAGAGCACCTCCCTTACAAGGAGGGGGTCGGCGGTTCGATCCCGTCATCACCCACCACTTTCTCGCCAGCTGGATTTTCTGTCAAAATGTGAAGTACCGAAGTGGGTGATTAGCTCAGCTGGGAGAGCACCTCCCTTACAAGGAGGGGGTCGGCGGTTCGATCCCGTCATCACCCACCACTTCGGGTCGTTAGCTCAGTTGGTAGAGCAGTTGACTTTTAATCAATTGGTCGCAGGTTCGAATCCTGCACGACCCACCAATGTAAAAAGGCGCCCTAAAGGCGCCTTTTTGCTATGCGCGGAACATGGCCCTGCCACGAGTCCCTCCGCAGCAATCTCCCCTGTCAGCGCTGATATAGCGGATCTTCAACCCTGGCGGCGGTTAAATTCTCCCCTTCTTCACGCACAATTTCCCATAACGCCTGAGCGGCGGTCGACAGCGAGCGATTTTTCCTGCATGCCAGCATCAGCTGCCGCTCCATCACCGGAGTCAGCCGTTTCACCGTCAGATGGCTCCCCTGCGGTAACGGTAGCGCCAGCGCCGGCAGAACGCTGATGCCAATTCCCGATTCTACCATCGGAAACAGCGTTGCCGGGTGGCCAATCTCCTGGACGATGTTCGCCCGGATAGCCAGCCTGCTGAGGGCCGCATCGATCAGCGGGCGGCTGCCGGACGCATAATCCTGCAGGATTAGCCTTTCATCCTGCAGCGCCAGCCACGGCACTTCTGTCAGGCTGGCAAAAGGATGATCCTCCCGGCAGAGCAGCAAAAATGGTTCCGCCAGAACCACTTCACACTGAAGGTCTGCCGCCGGCCCCGGATCAATCACGATGCCAAAATCCACTTCCCCCTGGCGGATACTCTCCAGCACCCACTGCTGGGGCCGATCGTGCAGCACAAAATCGATATCGGGATAACGACGATTGCTGTGAGCAATACACTGCGGAATAAGGTGAGCGGAAATCGTCTGACTGGCGGCGACCTTGACGGTGCCGCTCAGCTGCTGGCCAACCCGCCCGGCGTCGCGCAGGGTAATCGTCAACTCATCGAGCAAACGTTCCAGCCTGCCCGCCAGCTGCTGGCCCGCCTCGGTGAGCACCACTTCGCGAGTAGTACGGTCGAGCAGACGGACGCCGGTCTGATGCTCCAGCTCCTTGACGCTATGGCTGACGGCCGACTGACTTAAGCCAATCATCTCCCCTGCCCGGCTGAAGCTTCTGGCCCGGGCGACGGTGACAAATACTTTTAACTGACGCAGAGAGTAATTCATCTTTTTTATTCATGAATAGATGCAATAAATCAATTTTATTTCTCAAATGAAAAAAAGCACAATAGCGCATCTCTTTTCAGGAGCGTTTATGAAACTTTTCCGTATTCTCGATCCGTTTACGGCCACGCTAATCACCGTTGTCCTGCTGGCCTCATTCTTCCCGGCCCGTGGCGCTTTCGTCCCTTTCTTTGAACATCTGACCACCGCCGCCATCGCGCTGCTGTTCTTTATGCATGGCGCTAAACTCTCCCGGGAGGCGATTATCGCCGGCGGCAGCCACTGGCGTTTGCATCTCTGGGTGATGTGCAGCACCTTTATTCTCTTCCCGCTACTCGGGGTTCTGTTTGCCTGGTGGGCGCCGGTGAATGTCGATCCGATGCTCTACAGCGGCTTTATCTATCTGTGCATTCTGCCGGCCACCGTGCAATCCGCTATCGCCTTTACTTCGCTGGCCGGGGGCAACGTCGCGGCTGCGGTTTGCTCAGCCTCGGCCTCCAGCCTGCTGGGGATCTTTGTTTCCCCGCTACTGGTGGGGGTCCTGATGAACCTTCACGGCGCAGGCGGCAGTCTGGAGCAGGTCGGTAAAATTATGCTGCAGCTGCTGCTGCCTTTCGTGCTCGGTCACTTATCGCGGCCGTGGATTGGCGACTGGGTGGCGAAGCATAAGAAGTGGATTGGTAAGACCGACCAGACCTCGATTCTGCTGGTGGTTTACTCCGCCTTTAGCGAGGCGGTGGTGAATGGCATCTGGCATAAAGTCGGTCTGGGATCGCTGCTGTTTATCGTGGTGGTCAGCCTGGTGCTGCTGGCCATCGTCATCGCGGTCAACGTCTTGGTCGCCCGCCGCTGCGGCTTTAACAAAGCCGATGAGATTACCATCGTCTTCTGCGGTTCGAAAAAGAGCCTGGCCAACGGCATTCCGATGGCCAATATTCTCTTCCCGACCTCCATCCTCGGCATCATGGTGCTGCCGTTGATGATCTTCCACCAAATCCAGCTGATGGTCTGCGCGGTGCTGGCGCGGCGCTACAAGCAGCAAACCGATGCGCGTCTCGCTGAGGAAAAGGCCAACGCGGCCAAAGCCTAACGCGCTTTCTTCAGGGGCTGGACCAGATCGCTCAGCCCCTCAGTTTTAATCAGCAGGGTCAACGCCATCAGCTCGCCAAGATGCCCGGCAGGGAATTGATCCTTACGCGCGAACCACAATAAATACTCTTCCGGGACATCGATTAAGCGACGTCCCTTGTATTTACCGAACGGCATTTCGGTATTGGCTATCTCGACCAGCTGCGCTTTATCCACGTTATTCTCCCAGCAGACGCATCATTTCGGCTTCATCAATCACCTCGATGCCCAGCTCCTGCGCTTTCGCCAGCTTAGACCCCGCCGCTTCGCCGGCAATCACCAGGTCGGTTTTCTTCGACACGCTGCCTGCCACCTTCGCCCCCAGCGCCACCAGACGCGCTTTGGCGTCATCGCGCGACAGCTGGCTGAGGCTGCCGGTAAGGACCACGGTTTTGCCTGCAAACGGGCTATCAATCTCTTCCGCCTTCACCACCACTGGCGCAGGCCAGCGAACCCCCTCCGCCAGCAGTTGCGCAATGACATCGCGGTTGCTCTCTTCGGCAAAGAAGTTGAAGGTATGGGTAGCGACGACGATGCCGACATCAGGGACTTTCTGTAGCTCCTCAATTGAAGCCTGCTCCAGGGCTTCGAGAGTGCCGAAATGCGCCGCCAGGCCCGCCGCCGTCGCTTCTCCTACCTCGCGAATACCTAAGGCGTAGAGGAAGCGTGCGAAGGTCGTCTCTTTGGCTTTCTCGAGGGCATTGACTACGTTTTGCGCGGACTTCGGCCCCATTCGATCCAGCCCGGTCAGTTTCCCCGCCGTCAGCCGGAACAGATCCGCCGGGGTATGGACGTACTCTTTCTCCACCAGCTGGTCGATGATCTTGTCGCCCATGCCGTCAACGTCGAGCGCGCGACGGGAGACGAAGTGCTTGAGCGACTCTTTGCGCTGCGCGCCGCAGATCAGGCCGCCCGTACAGCGGGCTACCGCCTCGCCTTCCACCCGTTCAACGTCTGACTGACATACAGGACAGTGGGTCGGGAAGACGACATCCCGGGCATCCGCCGGACGCTCGGAAAGCACCACGTTAACCACCTGCGGGATCACATCGCCTGCCCGGCGAATCACCACCTTGTCGCCGATTTTCAAGCCTAAGCGTTCAATTTCATCGGCATTATGCAGGGTGGCATTGCTCACCAACACGCCGGCAACATGGACCGGCTCCAGACGCGCCACCGGCGTAATCGCCCCGGTGCGGCCCACCTGGAACTCCACGTCCCGGACGAAGGTCATCTGCTCCTGTGCCGGGAACTTAAAGGCCACGGCCCAGCGCGGCGCGCGGGCGACGAAACCCAGCTGTTCCTGCAGCGCCAGCGAATCGACTTTGATCACCACGCCATCAATGTCAAAGCCCAGGTGGGGACGCTCTTCCTCGACTTTACGATAGTAAGTAAGCACTTCCTCGGGGGTGTGGCACAGGGTGACGCGATCGCTCACCGGCAGCCCCCATGCTTTGAACTGCAGCAACCGAGCCGAGTGGCTGGCCGGCAGCTCGCCGCCCTCCAGCACGCCCACGCCGTAGCAGAAGAAAGTAAGCGGTCGCTTCGCAGTGATGCGCGGATCGAGCTGGCGCAGCGAACCCGCTGCCGCATTACGCGGGTTAGCAAACACTTTCCCGCCGGTGCGGCGAGCTTCCTCATTGATTTTTTCAAACCCGGCCTGCGGGAGGAACACTTCCCCACGTACCTCAAGGCGTGCAGGAATATTCTCGCCATGCAGCTTGAGGGGGATGGCGCGAATAGTTCGCACGTTAGAGGTAATATCTTCGCCGGTGGTGCCGTCGCCGCGGGTTGCCGCCTGCACCAACACGCCGTTTTCATAGAGAATGCTCACCGCGAGGCCGTCGAGCTTAAGCTCGCAGCAGTAGGTAAGATGATCTGTGCTTTTCAGGCGATCCTGTACCCGCTTGTTGAAGGCGAGAAAGCTCTCTTCGTCAAACACGTTATCCAGCGACAGCATCGGCACTTCATGGCGGATCTGGCTAAAGGCGGTGAGTGGCGCCGCCCCCACCCTCTGAGTTGGCGAATCCGGGGTAATCAGCTCCGGGTGCTGGCTCTCCAGCTCGCGCAGCTTGCGCATCAGGCGGTCATATTCCGCATCCGGCACTTCCGGCGCGTCCATAACGTGGTACAGATATTCATGATGGCGAAGCGTGGTTCGCAGTTCAGTCAGTTGTTGTTCGATTGGTTCCATATCACACCATCAATGATAAAAAACCCCCGACAGGCGGGGGTTGAGAAAGGATTGAGTTAACGCGGAACGTCAGGCGTTCGCGTCTTTCACTTCGCGAATACGATCCTGGTATTCACGCAGTTTTTGCGGCGTCATCATGCGACGCTGATCGTCAAGCACCACGCCGCCCACTTCGTCAGCGATATACTGCGCAGACTGCAGCATCAGCTTGAAGTTCTGCAGTTCATCGCCGTAGGAAGGGACCTGCATAAAGATAGTCACCCCAGGGGTCATCATATCCGCCATGCTGTCCGGATTGAAGGTTCCCGGTTTCACCATGTTGGCCAGACTGAACAACACCGGACCGCTGCCGTCCGGACTTAGGTGGCGGTGGAAAATATTCATTTCACCAAACTTAAAGCCGGCCTGCTGGATACTGTTGATCAGCACTTCACCGTTAAGCTGGGCGCCATGATGCGCGGCGACGTTCATCACAATGACCGTCTCTTTGCGCTCTTTCGGCTGCGGCGCGGCGGGCTGCTGCGGCTCTACCGGCTGCGGTTCCGCGACGGCGGGCTGCGACGCGGCAACAGGCTGTGGCGCAGGCTGCTGAGGGGCGGCTGGCTGCGGCTGAGCGACGGTCGGCGTCACCGGTTGCGGCGCGACAGGCTGCTGCACAACAGGCTGCGGCTGGTGTTGCGGTTGTACGGGCGGCTGCGCAGGTTGCGGCTGTTGCCAGCCAGTCTGCGGAGCCGCATGCGGCGCAGGCTGTTGCTGCGGTGGAACCGGGGCCTGGCGCGGCGGCTGCGGCGGCTGGCGAACCGGTTCTTCAGGACGCGCAGGCTGCTGCATCTGGCGCTCGTAAGGCGGCTGGTACTGGTGCTGCGGCGCCTGACGAGGGGCTTCATGCTCCCCATGCGCGCCGTGCGGGGCGTGAGTCACCGGATGAACGCGGACTTCTCCTACGCCTTCAACATTATCATCAAAGTCGTCGTTTTCCGACTCATCGTCGCGCGACTTCATACGTTTCAGTGGGCGATCGCGAAACATCGAAGAACGTTCTTTACGGCTGGTCCAGAAACCATGTACCAGTAAAGCGATTATGGCGATCGCGCCAACAATGATTAATATCAGACGCAAATCCTGCATCATTATATTCTCTGTTGTTCTAACACCTTGCCACCACGGCAAACATTTACTCACTAAGAGTATTTGCCGATTACCTCAAGTGCAAGTGCGTCGGCCGCTTTCACCACATAAAGATGAACTAAATCGTGCTTTTTGCTGTTTTTTCGAACATTTCCTAACTGGTTATTGTCTGACGACCCGATAAAATAAGCGAGCATTCACACCGGATGTTAAAAAAGGAGCAATGCCTGGCTATGGTTTCATCATCCGCACCGACCCCGCGCAGCGGCGTTTATTATTTTTCGCAGGGCTGGAAACTCATCGGGCTGCCGGGCATACGGCGTTATGTCTTCCTGCCTTTACTGGTTAACGTACTGCTGATGGGCGCTGCCTTCTGGTGGCTGTTTACCCGTCTCGGCAGCTGGATCCCCTCGCTGATGAGCCATGTGCCGGACTGGCTGCAGTGGCTAAACTACCTGCTGTGGCCGGTGGTAGTGCTCTCAATCCTGCTGGTGTTTGGCTACTTCTTTTCGACGATCGCCAACTGGATAGCCGCGCCGTTCAGCGGCCTGCTGGCGGAACAGCTGGAAGCGCGCCTGACCGGCGCTACCCCGCCGGACGTCGGCGTCTTTGGCATCATGAAAGATATTCCGCGGATTATGAAGCGTGAGTGGCAGAAGCTGGCCTGGTATCTGCCGCGCGCCATCGTGCTGTTGCTGCTCTACTTTATTCCCGGCGTTGGCCAGACGGTAGCCCCGGTACTCTGGTTCCTGTTCAGCGCATGGATGCTGGCGATTCAATACTGTGATTATCCCTTTGATAATCACAAGGTTCCCTTCAAAACCATGCGCGAAGCGCTGCGCAGTCGCAAAGTGATGAATATGCAGTTTGGGGCGCTCACCAGCCTGTTCACAATGATCCCGGTGTTAAACCTGGTGATCCTTCCGGTGGCTATCTGCGGCGCCACCGCCATGTGGGTCGATTGCTATCGCGATAGACACGCCAGCTGGAAATAGCGGTAACACCTTCACTTGGGGGCGGCAAAGGCCGCTCCCTTATATCGCGCTTATTCCTTCTTGCTTATCATTATTTCCCTTCCGCATATAGATATGCTAAATCCTTACTTCCGCATATTCTTTAAGCGGGTATGCTGATGCCGTACCCCCAAATTTCATACAGTTAAGGACGGGCCATGAGTAAGATTTTTGAAGACAACTCCCTGACTATCGGTCATACGCCGCTGGTACGACTGAACCGCATCGGTAATGGCCGTATCCTGGCAAAGGTAGAATCTCGTAACCCGAGCTTTAGCGTAAAATGCCGTATCGGCGCCAATATGATCTGGGATGCTGAAAAGCGCGGCGTTCTGAAACCTGGCGTGGAACTGGTCGAGCCGACCAGCGGCAACACCGGTATCGCCCTCGCCTACGTGGCGGCGGCCCGCGGCTACAAACTGACGCTAACCATGCCGGAAACCATGAGCATCGAGCGTCGTAAGCTGCTGAAAGCCCTGGGCGCCAACCTGGTGCTGACCGAAGGCGCCAAAGGCATGAAAGGCGCTATCCAGAAAGCGGAAGAGATTGTCGCCAGCAACCCGGAACAATTCCTGCTGCTGCAGCAGTTCAGCAACCCGGCTAACCCGGAAATCCACGAGAAGACTACCGGCCCGGAAATCTGGGAAGATACCGATGGTCAGGTGGATGTATTTATCTCCGGCGTAGGTACCGGCGGAACGCTGACCGGCGTCAGCCGCTATATCAAAAACACCAAAGGTAAAAAAGATCTGATCACCGTCGCCGTTGAACCGACCGATTCCCCGGTGATCGCCCAGGCGCTGGCGGGGGAAGAGCTCAAGCCGGGTCCGCACAAAATTCAGGGTATCGGCGCCGGCTTCATTCCTGGCAACCTGGATCTGAAGCTGGTCGACAAAGTGATCGGCATTACCAACGAGGAAGCTATCTCCACGGCGCGCCGCCTGATGGAAGAAGAAGGCATCCTGGCGGGTATCTCTTCCGGGGCCGCCGTTGCCGCCGCGCTGAAGCTGCAGGAAGATGAGGCCTTTACCAATAAGAATATTGTGGTTATCCTGCCTTCCTCAGGTGAGCGTTATTTAAGCACCGCGCTGTTCGCCGATCTCTTCACTGAGAAAGAGCTGCAACAGTAGTGCCAGCTTGTAAATAATGTGTAAAAAAGCACCTTTTCGGGTGCTTTTTTGTGGCACACGTCAAAGTTTTACCCCTCCTGGCATTGATTCACCTCGTAGGGTCTGGTATTTAACCAGCACATTTATTTTGATGCGCGAAATTATTCAGAAGAGGATTTCCGCCAGCTGAATCGATTTTATGATTTGGTTCAAGTCTTCCTTTCGCGGCATAATGTTTAATGACGTGCTAGACGTCAATGGCCCGCAGGTCTTCGCAGCGCCAGGCGCTGCCGACGCCAAGGCCGGAAACGTAACGCCGGCGCTAACAATACAGGCTAAAGTCGAGTCGTTAGACTAGACTTTAGGTCCACAACACTAAACCTATAAGTTGGGGAAATATAATGTTCCAGCAAGAAGTTACCATTACCGCTCCGAACGGTCTGCACACCCGCCCTGCTGCTCAGTTTGTTAAAGAAGCTAAAGGCTTCACTTCTGAGATCACTGTAACCTCCAACGGCAAAAGCGCCAGCGCCAAAAGCCTGTTCAAACTGCAGACTCTGGGCCTGACCCAGGGCACCGTAGTGACCCTCTCCGCTGAAGGCGAAGATGAGCAGAAAGCTGTTGAGCATCTGGTTAAACTGATGGCTGAACTCGAGTAAGTTCACGGGTTCTTTTTCATATCAGTCACAAGTAAGGTAGGGTTATGATTTCAGGCATTTTAGCATCCCCGGGTATCGCCTTCGGCAAAGCATTGCTGCTGAAGGAAGATGAAATTGTCATCGACCGGAAGAAAATTTCTGCCGATAAGGTTGATCAGGAAGTCGAACGTTTCCTGAGCGGCCGCGCCAAGGCCTCCGCCCAGCTGGAGGTCATCAAAACCAAAGCTGGTGAAACTTTCGGTGAAGAAAAAGAAGCCATCTTCGAAGGGCATATTATGCTGCTGGAAGATGAGGAGCTTGAGCAGGAAATCATAGCCCTGATTAAAGATAAGCACATGACTGCCGACGCGGCAGCCAATGAAGTTATCGACGGTCAGGCCACTGCCCTGGAAGAGCTGGATGATGAATACCTGAAAGAACGTGCGGCTGACGTACGTGATATCGGTAAGCGCCTGCTGCGCAACATCCTTGGTCTGGCAATCATCGATCTGAGTGCGATTCAGGATGAAGTCATCCTCGTCGCCGCCGATCTGACCCCGTCTGAAACCGCACAGCTGAATCTGAAAAAAGTGCTGGGTTTCATCACCGATGCGGGCGGTCGTACCTCCCACACCTCTATCATGGCGCGTTCCCTGGAATTGCCGGCCATCGTGGGCACCGGCAGCATCACGGCGCAGGTGAAAAACGGCGACTATCTGATTCTCGACGCGGTGAACAACCAGGTTCTGATCAACCCGTCTAACGAGCAAATTGAAGCGCTGCGTAGCCTGCAGGCTCAGGTTGCGGAAGAAAAAGCCGAACTGGCGAAACTGAAAGATCTGCCGGCGATTACCCTCGACGGCCATCAGGTTGAAGTCTGCGCCAACATTGGTACCGTTCGCGATGTCGAAGGTGCTGAGCGCAACGGCGCCGAAGGCGTAGGCCTGTATCGTACCGAATTCCTGTTCATGGACCGTGACGCGCTGCCAACTGAAGAAGAACAGTTTGCGGCTTATAAAGCGGTGGCTGAGGCCTGTGGCTCTCAGGCCGTTATCGTCCGTACCATGGATATCGGCGGCGACAAAGAGCTGCCGTACATGAACTTCCCGAAAGAAGAGAACCCGTTCCTCGGCTGGCGTGCCGTGCGTATTGCGATGGATCGTAAAGAGATCCTGCGCGACCAGGTTCGCGCCATCCTGCGTGCCTCCGCTTTCGGTAAGCTGCGCATTATGTTCCCGATGATCATCTCTGTTGAAGAAGTGCGTGCGCTGAAGAAAGAGATCGAAATCTACAAACAGGAACTGCGTGACGAAGGTAAAGCATTTGACGAATCCATTGAGATCGGCGTGATGGTGGAAACACCGGCTGCGGCGACCATTGCTCGTCATCTGGCCAAAGAAGTTGATTTCTTTAGTATCGGCACCAATGATTTAACGCAATATACTCTGGCAGTTGACCGTGGTAATGATATGATTTCACATCTTTACCAGCCGATGTCACCGTCTGTACTGAATCTGATTAAGCAAGTTATTGATGCTTCTCACGCTGAAGGTAAATGGACTGGCATGTGCGGTGAGCTTGCGGGCGATGAACGTGCTACACTTCTGTTGCTGGGTATGGGGCTGGACGAATTCTCTATGAGCGCCATTTCCATCCCGCGCATCAAGAAGATTATTCGTAATACGAACTTCGAAGATGCGAAAGTATTAGCAGAGCAGGCTCTTGCTCAACCGACAACGGACGAGTTAATGACGCTGGTTAACAAGTTCATTGAAGAAAAAACAATCTGCTAATCCACGAGATGCGCGGCCCAAATTACTGCTTAGGAGAAGATCATGGGTTTGTTTGATAAATTGAAATCTCTGGTTTCTGATGACAAGAAAGACACCGGAACTATTGAGATTGTTGCTCCCCTCTCCGGTGAGATCGTCAACATTGAAGACGTGCCGGATGTGGTTTTTGCGGAAAAAATTGTGGGCGATGGGATTGCCATCAAACCGACTGGCAACAAAATGGTCGCGCCGGTAGACGGTACCATTGGTAAAATTTTCGAAACCAACCACGCGTTCTCTATTGAATCTGATAGCGGCATCGAGCTGTTCGTTCACTTCGGTATTGATACCGTTGAACTGAAAGGCGAAGGCTTCAAGCGTATCGCTGAAGAAGGTCAGCGCGTGAAAGTCGGCGATCCGGTTATCGAATTTGATCTGCCGCTGCTGGAAGAGAAAGCCAAGTCGACTCTGACGCCGGTGGTTATCTCCAACATGGACGAGATCAAAGAGCTGATCAAACTGTCCGGTAGCGTGACCGTGGGTGAAACCCCGGTAATCCGCATCAAGAAGTAATGCTTGCTGCATAAAAATGGCGCCGAAAGGCGCCATTTTTTTATACCGCGCAGGTTACCGGTCGATAGCACTTCTCGCGGGACAAGACGCGCAATCCCTCCGGGGTGCTCTCCAGAATTCGCCGCTCGCTGTCAGCGACCAGCAGTTCGCACTGATATCCACCGGCCAGGCCGAACAGCGACCGCGCCACGCAGGCATCCTCCAGCGCCGCCTCACCTGTCGTATCAAAATGACCAACAATGCGTCCCTGCTGGCGGATCACTAACCGATAGCTTTTCATCTGCTTTGCTCCAGCGGCGGTAGGATCAATTCGTCACAACCCTGGGCGGCAGTCCAGTTCATCACCTCCAGCACGCGCTGGGCAGCAGCCTGCGTCGCTGCCCCCAGCGCCAGGCCGGAAAGCAACCCGCTCACCAGCTCCGCGCAGAACAGATCGCCGGTTCCTTTTAAGTCTGTCTCCACCCGCGGGTGAACCACCACTTCCACTGCATCGGCCGTCACCACCAGCACATTGATCGTCGAATCGGCCTCTCCCGGCGCGCTGGTGATCACCACCCATTTGAGGGTGTCCGACAGCAGGCTTCGCGCCGCGGCGACCGCCTCCTGCCGATCGCGACAGCGCTGGCCGCTCAGCGTCTCCAGTTCGAACAGATTGGGGGTGATCCCTTGCGCCAGCGGCAGCAGGTGCTGACGATAGGCGTCCGGGATCTCAGCCTTGACATAGATGCCGCTGTCGACATCGCCGATGACCGGATCCACCAGAATGCATAACCCGGGATGGCGGGCCCGTACGCGCGTCAGCCACTGCGCCAGGCGTTCGATTTGCACAGCGCTGCCCATATAGCCGGTGGTGACCGCACGCAGTTCGCGCAGCGCGTCGCGCTCCTCCAGCGCCTGCAGATACCCGACAAACCACTCTTCCGGAATAATGCCGCCATAGAACGTCTCATAATGGGGCGTATTACTGAACAGCACCGTCGGCACCGCCAGCACGCGCAGACCATGCTGTTTAATCGCCGGAACCGCGATGCTGTTGCCGACGCTGCCATAGACTACCTGCGACTGCACGGCGACGATATCCACTTCCGACGCCCGGCTTTTGTCGTGAAAGAGCACTGATTGTATATCATCCTGCTGGCCCATCTTTTCTCCCCCCGCTGGACAGCGGGTCACGCACTGATTATGATTCGTCCTATGCTAAATTCCATTTTGTCATAGGTCAATAATGTTAGCCGGAAAAACCGCCAGCGAAATCTTCGATAACATCCGCCATCTGGTGCAGAGCGGCGGGTTGCAGCCCGGAGAGGTTCTGCCGCCGGTACGTGAACTCGCCAGCCAGCTTGCAGTGAATCGCAACACTGTCGCCGCCGCCTATAAACGGCTGGTGACCTCCGGGCTGGCCGTCAGTCAGGGACGCAACGGTACAGCCATTAAAGCGCGGGACACACTGCCGGCGCTGGAGGGAGGTGACCCAACGACCCCGCTGAACGATATCTCCAGCGGCAATCCGGATCCGGCCAGACTGCCTGATTTACCCCGCTATCTGGGCCAGATTGCCCGCACGCCCCGCCTGTATGGCGATGCGCCCATTGAGCCGCGGCTTGGCCAATGGGCCGAGGCGTGGTTTGCCAGAGAGATAGCCGTTCCCTTTGCGGTGAATCTCGCCAGCGGGGCGATAGACGCCCTGGAGCGCCTGCTGTGCGCTCTGCTGCTCCCCGGCGACGGCGTTGTGGTGGAAGATCCCTGTTTTCTCAGCAGCATCAATATGGTGCGTTACGCCGGTTTTACCCCCTGCCCGGTGGCGGTGGATGCCGAAGGGATGGATCCTGACGGCCTGGAGGAGGCGTTACGCAACGGCGCACGGGCGGTGATCTTAACCCCACGCGCGCATAATCCTACCGGCTGTAGCCTGACGGAAACCCGGGCGCATGCCCTGCGGGAGGTGCTAGCCCGCTATCCGCAGGTACTGGCGATTGTTGATGACCATTTTGCCCTGCTGTCGGCCACGCCATGGCACTCCCCTCTTCCTGCAAGCACCCAACGCTGGGCGCTGGTGCGCTCGATGTCAAAAACCCTCGGACCAGACCTGCGGCTGGCCTTTATCGCCAGCGATGCCGCTACTTCAGCGGCGCTGCGCCTGCGGCTTAACGCCGGCAGCCAGTGGGTCAGCCATCTGCTGCAGGACCTGACGCTGGCCTGCCTGACCGACGAGGCGTTTATCGCCTCGATGACGGAGACTCGTCGTCACTATCGCCAGCAAAATGAGAAACTGGCGGCGGCGCTGGCCCGGCACGGCTTCAGCCATGCTACGCCAGGGGATGGCCTCAATTTCTGGCTGCCGCTGCCAGCGGCGAGCCAGCCCTACGCCTTACGCCTGGCCCGCGCCGGCTGGCTGGTCCGGGAGGGAGAGGTGTTTGGCATCCGGACGCCCTCCCACGGGCTACGCCTGTCGCTGGGCCGTCTGAGTGACGCTGAGATTTCCCGCCTGGCGGCCGATATTGCGCAGGCCTTAGACGCCCCCTGACGCAGGCAGTCCACCGAACGTATCGGGGAGTGATGGCAGCTGCCGACAAATTAATGAAAAATAAACGACAGCAGGCTAGTCTTACCTGCATGCCCTGATCGCCGAGGCGGATAAATCGCTCACAACAAGGAGCACCAGAGATGCATCACGCTGACCCGGCACTGAAAGCGGTCATTGAAGCCTGCGATCGCGCTATCTCGCAGGAAGATTACGATACCCTGATGAGTTATTACGCAGAAGACGCCGCGCTGGTCGTCAAACCGGGCATGGTGGTCAGAGGGAAAGAGAATATCCGCAAAGCCTTTATCGCCATTGCCGACTATTTCCAGCACCGACTGGTGGTGACTCAGGGGAAAATGGAGGTTATTGAAGGCGGCGGCAATGCGCTGGTGATTATGGAGACCCGGCTGGATATCCCGACGGCGGACGGGATATCCCAGGTTACGCGACGCGCCACCTATGTCTTTCAGAAGCAGGGCGAACGCTGGCTGTGCACCGTCGATAACTCCTACGGCACCGACCTGCTTGATGATTAAATGCCCGCCCCCTGGCTAAAGTGTTCTTCGCCGAACACGCCGGTGGAAAGGTAACGATCGCCGCGATCGCAGACAATCGCCACCACCACCGCGCCAGGATTTTCGCGGGCTATGCGTAACGCGCCCGCTACCGCGCCGCCCGAACTGACGCCGCAGAAAATGCCTTCCCGCACCGCCAGCTGACGCATGGTGTTCTCGGCATCCTGCTGATGAATATCCAGCACCGTATCCACCAGCGAAGCGTTAAAGATCCCCGGCATATACTCTGCCGGCCAGCGGCGGATCCCGGGAATACTGCTCCCCTCCTCCGGCTGCAGGCCAACAATGGTCACCGGTTTACTCTGTTCACGCAGAAAACGTGACACGCCGGTAATGGTGCCGGTGGTCCCCATACTGGAGACAAAGTGGGTGATACGCCCCGCGGTCTGCTGCCAGATTTCCGGCCCGGTGGTGGTGTAGTGGGCGTAGGGGTTATCCGGGTTGTTAAACTGATCGAGCAGTTTGCCTTCTCCGCGCTGGGCCATCTCCAGAGCCAGGTCGCGGGCACCCTCCATCCCTTGCTCTTTGCTGACCAGGATAAGCTCGGCGCCGTAAGCGCGCATCGCGGCCCGACGCTCCTGGCTCATGTTGTCGGGCATCAGCAGCTTCATCCGGTAGCCTTTCAGCGCGGCGATCATCGCCAGCGCAATACCGGTGTTGCCGCTGGTCGCTTCGATCAGCACGTCGCCGGGCTGAATTTCGCCGCGCTTTTCCGCTTCGACGATCATCGACAGCGCGGCGCGATCTTTCACCGAGCCGGCCGGATTATTGCCTTCGAGTTTGACCCACACTTCGCTGCCGTTGTCCGGTCCCAGACGCTGAAGTTTGACCAGTGGGGTATTGCCGATGGTTTGTTCGAGTGTATTCACGATTTTTACTCAATAAAAAAGCCGGGCGGCGCTTCGCTTACCCGGCCTGGCAGACGCGTGATAATTCCAGACCGGGTAAGCAGAGCCTCACCCGGCAAAAGCACATTGATTTAAGCTATCAGGCCGACTCCGCCAGAGCAAGCTCGCCGCGCGGCTCGATACGCTCGGTACCGTTGTACAACCGCGCGTTTTGCAGCCCGACGAACAGCCGTTCGCCGCGGGACGGCGCCTCATCGCCCGTTAACACCACGCTCAGCGGTTCGTCATACCACCCCAGAGGCTGAACGACTAATTGGGTGTAGTGCCCTTTCGGACTGGCCTCCAGGACCTGCACCGGCAGCGGCGAATCCAGGCTGGTCCGCCGGCTGATGTCCACTTCCCATGGGCGCAGGAACAGGTCCACTGGCCCCTGGTATGCCGGGGTATAGCCTAACGGCCAGCGGTGGGCGCCGACGTGGAACTGTCCACCGCGGATGACCCCCTGCAGGCGGTTCACTTCCCCCATAAACTCCAGCACGAAACGGGTAGACGGCTCACGCCATACGCGCTCCGGGGCATCGGCCTGTTCGATGTTGCCCTGGCTCATGACCACCACCCGGTCGGCAACTTCCATCGCCTCTTCCTGATCGTGGGTGACGAACACGCTGGTGAATTTCAGCTCTTCATGCAGCTGACGCAGCCAGCGGCGCAGCTCTTTACGCACCTGCGCATCCAGCGCACCGAAAGGTTCATCCAGCAGCAAAATTTGCGGCTCCACCGCCAGGGCGCGCGCCAGCGCCACGCGCTGCTTCTGGCCTCCGGACAGCTGCGCCGGATAGCGATCCGCCAGATGGGCCAGCTGCACCATCTCCAGCAGTTTGGTCACCTTGGCTTTAATCGCCGCCGCATTGGGGCGTTCGCGGCGCGGCAGCACGGTCAGGCCAAAGGCGATGTTATCGAACACCGTCATATGGCGGAACAGCGCATAGTGCTGGAAAACGAAGCCCACTTTACGGTCGCGAGCGTGCATCCGGCTGACGTCGGTACCGTGGAAGCGGATATGACCGCTGGTCTGATGCTCCAGACCGGCGATAATTCGCAGCAGGGTGGTTTTTCCGGAGCCCGAGGGCCCCAGCAGCGCAACCATTTGTCCGGAAGGGATATCCAACGAGATATCATTCAGCACCTGGGTGCGACCAAACGATTTCTTAATATTGGCAATCTCAATGCTCATGATTTCCCTCCTGTTGCGCGCGTTCTTTCTGATTGGCCAGACGCCATTGCAACATACTCTTTAAAAACAGGGTCAGAATAGCCATTAACGTCAGCATGGCAGCGGCGGTAAACGAGCCGACGGTGTTGTAATCCTGCTCCAGTAGTTCAATTTGCAGCGGCAGCGACAGCGTTTCGCCGCGGATCGAGCCGGAAACCACCGACACCGCGCCAAATTCGCCGATGGCGCGGGCGTTGGTCAGCACCACGCCGTACAGCAGCGCCCAGCGAATATTGGGCAACGTCACCCGGCGGAACATCTGCCAACCGGACGCGCCCAGCAGCACCGCGGCCTCATCTTCATGACTGCCCTGACTCATCATCACCGGCACCAGCTCACGCACCACAAACGGACAGGTAACAAAGATGGTCGCCAGCACCATGCCCGGCCAGGCGAACATGATTTGCAGATTATGCGCGTCAAGCCAGCCGCCCAGCGGACCGTTAGAGCCGTAAAACAGCAGATACACCAGACCGGCCACCACCGGCGAGACGGCGAACGGGATATCCAGCAACGTCAGCAGCAGCTGGCGCCCCGGAAAGGTAAAACGTGTCACCAGCCAGGCCAGCAAGGTACCGAACACCAGGTTCACCGGTACGGTAATCAACGCAATCATCACCGTCAGCCAGATGGCATGCAGCATGTCCGGGTTCGCCAGGTTTTCCAGCACCGGCATCAATCCTTTGCTGAAGGCCTGGATAAAGATGTAGAGCATCGGCACCACAAGGATGAAGGCGGAGACCAGCATCCCGACGCCAATCAGAAACCATTTTCCCCAGTTGATACGGGGCGCGTCGTAGCGTTTCAATTGAGTAACTTCCGCCATTAGTGACCTACCACGCGTCGACCAAAGCGACTCTGCAGGGTATTGATGGAAAACAGCAGCAGCAGTGAGGCGGCCAGGATCACCGAGGCGATGGCGCTCGCCGCCGGATAGTCAAACTCCTGCAGACGAATAAAGATCATCAGCGACGTCACTTCCGTCTTCCACGCGATGTTGCCGGCGATAAAAATCACCGCGCCGAATTCGCCGAGGCTGCGGGTAAACGACAGAGCAATGCCCGCCAGCAGCGCCGGCGACAGCTCCGGCAGCACCACCTTGCGGAAACTCTGCCAGCGCGTGGCGCCCAGCGTTTCCGCCGCTTCCTCATACTCGGGCCCCAACTCTTCCAGCACCGGCTGCACGGTGCGTACCACAAACGGGATGCTGGTGAAGGCCATCGCCACGGCGATGCCGAGCCAGGTATAGGTGACTTTAATATCGAACTTCGCCAGCCATTCCCCGTAAATACCGTTCACCGAAAACAGCGAGGCCAGGGTCAGACCGGCTACCGCCGTCGGCAGCGCAAACGGCAGGTCCATTAAGGCATCCAGCAGCGTGCGGCCCGGAAAACGATAGCGGGTCAGGATCCAGGCCATCAGCAGACCAAAGACGCCGTTAAAAATCGAGGCCACAAACGCCGACAGCAGCGTCACCTTATAGGCAGCCACCACCTGCGGGTTGGTGATCACATCCCAGTACTGCGCCCAACTCATCTGCGCCAGCTGCATCACCAGCGCGCTGAGCGGTAATAACAAAATCAGACAGACAAACAGCAGGCTGGTGCCAAGGCTCAGGGTAAAACCCGGCAGCACGCGCTTGGACGACACAGCAAACATTACTTACGCCCCGCCGCCAGCAGTTTGTCCAGTTCGCCGCCGCTGGCGAAGTGGGTTTTCATCACCTCAGGCCAGGAGCCAAACTTATCTTCCACGCGGAACAGCTCGGTCTGCGGGAATTTATCCTTCAGAGCATCCATCACTTTCGGGTTGTTTACCCGATAGTAGTAGTCGGTAATGATAGTTTGCGCCTGTGGCGTATAGAGCCAGTTCAGGTAGGCTTTCGCCGCCTTTTCCGTGCCATTGGCTTTGACGTTTTTATCGACCCAGGCTACCGGGAACTCCGCCAGAATGTTGGTTTTCGGGATAACCACTTCAAATCCCTGCGCCTCATACTGCTTGCGAATATTATTCACTTCCGATTCGAAGCTAATCAGCACATCGCCGAGGCCGCGCTCGGCGAAGGTGGTGGTCGCTCCGCGCCCGCCGGTGTCAAAGACTTCGACGTTCTTGAGAAACTGAGTCATAAACTGTTCGGTTTTAGCTTTATCGCCGCCATCAGCTTTATCCGCCGCGCCCCATGCCGCCAGGTAGGTGTATCGGGCGTTACCCGAGGTTTTCGGATTCGGGAAGATCAGCTTAACGTCAGAGCGAACCAGGTCGTTCCAGTCATGAATGTTTTTCGGATTGCCTTTACGCACCAGGAAACCCATCGTCGAATAGAACGGTGAGCTGTTGTTCGGCAGACGGCTTTGCCAGTCGGCCGGGATCAGGTTGCCTTTGTCATGCAGGATCTGCACGTCCGTCACCTGGTTGTAGGTGACCACGTCCGCCTTCAGGCCCTGCAAAATAGCCAGCGCCTGCTTGGATGAACCGGCATGCGACTGCTTGATGGTCAGCTTGTCCCCGCCATTGTCTTTCGCCCACTGCTGCTCAAAAGGCGGGTTAAGGGCGGCAAACAGCTCGCGGGAGACATCATAGGAGCTGTTCAGCAGCTCCGTCGCCTGCGCCTGCGCCACCAGCAGCATGGAAGCCGCCAGCGCCAGATATCCTTTTTTCAGTGATTTAACGGCCATTGCGCACCCTTATCAACGTTGAACATTTTCTGATGATCATCATATTTATAACGGGTACGAAAGGAGTAACGGTTTTATATACCGTTTGGCGATTTGGAAGTCGAAAAGGGAATAAGCAACTGGCAAAGCTTAGCTGAAAGCGGCTCGCAGATTAGACGGGTCATTGTGACAAACGGCAGCCAGGCGTGCACTGTGTTTATATGAAAAACACACAGATATTTGCTCGTCAGCTCAGACGTAGCTTAACGCCCGCAGAACGTCGACCAGGGTACTGACTGCGCAACCGCCGTTTTGCTAGCGACACGTTTCGCCGTCAGCACCCCGTTGGCCCCTATATTCTCGATTTCGCCTGCTGCGCAATACGGCTGGCGATTGGACTGGACGGCGGCCAACACGATGACGCCGCACCCGCTGGCTACAGAGCGAGGGATGGCGTGTTTTACGCTTCTGGAATAATGAGTTTGAAGAGCATGGTGATGCGGTGATGGAGGGGATACTTGAAGCGCCTGAGTCGCCGATGCCCTCACCCCTCCCCTCTGACTGAGGGAGAGGGAATAAAAGAATCCGCACGCAGATTCCATAACCGCACCGAACAGTTCCCTCTCCCCTTTGGGGAGAGGGTTAGGGTGAGGGGAAAAATTACAGCGCCTGGATACGCTCCAGCGACGGCGCGAAGTAATACCCGCCGGTCACCGGTTTGGTGAAGCGCAGCATCGCGTCGCGTTTACCGTCGGTATCGCCAAACATGCTCAGCAGCTGCTGCTCGATGTTATACAGGCGCGCGCAGTAGGCGCAGAAATAGAGGCCATGGGTGCCGCTGGCGGTGCCGTACGGCAGGCTCTGACGGACGATTTTCAACCCTTTGCCATCTTCTTTTAAGTCCACGCGGCTCAGGTGCGACGTGACCGGACGTTCATCGCCATCGATCTCTTCGTTAGCGTCTTTAGTACGGCCGATCATCATCTCCTGATCCGGCACGCTCATGCGGTTCAGCTGTTTGAGATTATGCTCCCAGCGCTGGACGAACACGTAGCTGCCGCCCGCATCCACGCCGTCTTTAATGACCGCCACTTCGCGGCGGGTTTCTTCCCCCGCCGGGTTTTCGGTGCCATCGACGAAGCCGCTGAGGTCACGCTCTTCCACCCAGCGGAAGCCGTGGATCTCTTCTTTCACGTCGATAGCGTCGCCAAAGGCGGCCAGCGCGGCCTGCGCCACCGAGAAGTTAACTTCATGACGGGCGGATAAAATATGAATCAGCAGGTCATACTGGGTGGACGGCGCCAGCCCTTTGCCATAGACCGGGAAATCTTTTAACTCATCCGCCCCTTCGCCGCCGCTCAGCTGACGCCAGACGTTATTGCCGAACGCCACCACCGCACCGAGTTTGGCGTCGGGGAATTTAGCCTGGAAGGTGGCCACGTTATCGACAAAAATTTTGCTCGCTTCGCGCAGGGCGTTAACGTCCCCTTTGAGATTGGCTTCAATCCAAATCGCCGCGCGGCAATGTTCCGGCAAAATGCCGCTCTGAACCTGAGACATCGCTCCTCCTGAAATGATGCAACCACAACGCTGTCGCGTTGCTAACGCGCCATTGTAACCGTTTTTCAGAGCTGTCGTGTCTCTTCAGATCAATTTAGCGACGCCAGATAATCTTGCTGACCTTCCAGTTTTTCAGCGTATCGTCGGAGGGCATCAGCTCGTCCGGACCGCTCCAGTGGCCAGTGAAGGCATAGCTGATATGCTGGCTCCCCTCGGCCTGACACTCGACGACCGCCCCGTTGTCATGGCTGCCTTTCTGGCAGTTGCCGAAGGCTTTGCTGTACAGGTCGCTAAACGGTGTGCCGATTTTCACGCCGCTGGCGGTTTTGATATCCGCATCACGCACGTCAATCCGGCTGATAGCACCGTTGTCGCCATTGATGGTCAGCGCCACGCTGTTGTTTTTCAGGGCTTCAAAGTAGTGGACGATATTGCCCTTATCGGTCTTCATTCCGCTGCGTAAACGGTAGTCGCTGCCCAGCGCATCGCTAATCGCCTGTTCATTGAGCGGCGTGGAAGCCGTCAGTTTACCCACTCCCTGCTCGGTCACCTCGGTGGAAGCGCCAAACCAGTTCCACGGATAGGCCGCCGACCAGTTGACTGCGCTCATCGTGGAGCAGCCGGTCAGCGCCAGCGGAAGCGCACAGAGCATTACACGTAGCGATTTCATATCTCAATCCTTTCTGAGTCATTCAACGCATGTTGGAGTTCACGATCGGCAAAAAGTGCCATTAAAAGGTGGTCTGGTGAAAACAGGCGCCCAGGCGACGGCTGGTTAACAGCCACCACAGGGCATAGCCATCCGCGACCAGCAGCGCAATGGTCAACGAGGAGGGAGATTCGCCGCTCAGCCATAGCATCGGCTGCCACAGCAACAGCAGCACTTGCGATAGCACTAGCAGCCAGCGCATCGCCCGCCACAGGCGCGGCAGGCGCTGACGATAGCCGCTAAGCAGAAAGGCCAGCACCGCCGGCACGCCTGGCAGTAAACCAAGCCAGAAGCGCTCGTGATCGGGATAGAACAGATTAAGAATCGCGTCGCCCTGCTGGCGCGATGCGCCGGCCATCAAAAACAGCACCCACGTGCGGGCCTGCAACAACAGCACGCACCAGAAAAGCAAAGGCAGGCGCAGACGGCCATGGGCATCAAAATCGGCGGGGATAAACTCAGTATTCTTCATCTTCGATCAGGCGTTTGCCCAGGGTCAGGACATCGGCGTACTCATAGCCCAACCGCTCGTACATTCCCTGCACCACGTCGTTGTCTTCACGGACCATAATGTTGATTTTCGGGCAGCCGCGAGCAATCAGCTTTTTCTCCAGACGGTTGAGCAGCGCGTTCGCGATACCCCGGCCGCGATATTCCGGATGGACGCCGAGATAATAGGCCGATCCGCGATGACCGTCATATCCGCCCATCACTGTGCCGACCACTTCGCCATTCACTTCCGCCACCAGAAACAGGCTGACGTCGTGATTCAGCTTGCGCTCAATATCCATCTCCGGATCGTTCCACGGGCGCAGCAGATCGCAGCGCTCCCACAGCGTCACAACCTCTTCGAAATCCTGCTGGCGAAAAACGCGAATCTCCATGGTATTCCCCACCATTGACGGTTAAAAACAGTGATTATGGCGCGAATATAACTGATAGCCAATATCAGGCGAAATCAGCGACAAAAAATGGCATAATATGACTTTGTCATGTATTGAAATGAAAAGTAAAACAATTCTTATTTTGAATGGTCGTAACGGCAAACGCGATACGATATAACATTGGACATCACTTGTTTACAATTCAGGCCGAATGAGCACTTTTAAACCCTTAAAAATACTTGCTTCGCGCCGTCAGGTGCTGAAAGCCGGGCTGGCTGCGATGACGCTGAGCGGCGTCGCCTCACAGGTCAGCGCAAAAGAACAGCCACTGAAAACGTCAAATGGACACAGCAAACCCGCCGCCAAAAAGGCCGGGGGTCGCCGGATTGTAATGTTAGATCCGGGCCACGGCGGCATCGATACCGGCGCTATCGGCCATAACGGCTCGAAAGAGAAGCATGTGGTGTTGGCGATCGCTAAGAACGTGCGCAGCATTTTGCGCAGCAACGGCATCGACGCCCGCCTGACCCGCACCGGGGATACCTTTATCCCGCTTTACGACCGCGTGGAGATCGCCCATCAGCACGGCGCCGATCTGTTTATGTCAATCCACGCCGATGGTTTTACCAACCCGAGCGCCGCCGGCGCCTCGGTGTTCGCCCTGTCAAACCGCGGCGCCAGTAGCGCCATGGCGAAATACCTCTCCGATCGCGAAAACCGCGCCGATGAGGTCGCCGGTAAGAAAGCGACGGATAAAGACCATCTGCTGCAGCAGGTACTGTTCGATCTGGTGCAGACCGACACCATCAAAAACAGCCTGACGCTGGGCTCGCATATCCTGAAAAAGATCAAGCCGGTACATAAGCTGCACAGCCGCAATACCGAGCAGGCGGCGTTCGTGGTGCTGAAGTCACCATCCATACCGTCCGTGCTGGTGGAAACCTCGTTTATCACCAACCCGAACGAGGAGAAACTGCTCGGCACCACCGCCTTCCGGCAGAAAATCGCCACCGCGATTGCCAACGGCATTATCAGCTATTTCCACTGGTTCGATAACCAGAAAGCCCATTCGAAGAGACGTTAATGAAACCCGATGCCGCGCAGGTAAAAACTTTTCTGCTCCAGCTCCAGGACAGCCTCTGTCAGCAGCTGAGCGCCGTGGATGGCGCGCCGTTTATTGAAGATGCCTGGCAGCGGGAAGGCGGTGGCGGCGGACGCAGCCGGGTGCTGCGCGAAGGCCGGGTGTTCGAGCAGGCGGGGGTCAACTTTTCCCACGTCCATGGCGACGCCATGCCTGCCTCCGCCACCGCGCACCGCCCGGAGCTGGCCGGACGCAGTTTTGAAGCCATGGGCGTCTCGCTGGTGGTTCATCCGCTGAACCCCTACGTGCCCACCAGCCATGCCAACGTGCGGTTTTTTATTGCCGAAAAGCCTGGCGCCGACCCGGTGTGGTGGTTCGGCGGCGGCTTTGATTTAACCCCTTACTACGGCTTTGAAGAGGATGCCGTCCACTGGCATCGTACCGCCCGCGATCTGTGTCTGCCGTTCGGCGAGGAAGTCTATCCGCGCTATAAAAAATGGTGCGATGATTACTTCTATCTCAAGCACCGCCAGGAGCAGCGCGGCATCGGCGGTCTGTTCTTTGACGACCTGAACACCCCGGATTTTGACCACTGCTTCGCCTTTATGCAGGCGGTCGGGAACGGCTATGCTGACGCCTATTTACCTATCGTCGAACGCCGGAAAGCCACGCCGTACGGCGAACGCGAGCGCCACTTTCAACTCTACCGTCGCGGCCGCTATGTCGAGTTCAATCTGGTCTGGGACCGCGGCACCCTGTTCGGCCTGCAGACCGGCGGGCGTACGGAGTCGATTCTGATGTCGATGCCGCCGCTGGTGCGCTGGGAATATGATTATCAGCCCGAGCCCGGCAGCCCCGAGGCGGCGCTGAGCGAGTTTATTCAGGTGCGCGACTGGCTGTAACGGCCGGATGGCGGCTGGCCACCCGGTAGCGGAGTCTCTTCCCTCACACCCACTGGCGCAGGCGATGGTGCAGCGTCATCGACGGTTTCTCAGCAAACAGCTGCTGATAGTCGGTGGCGAACTGCCCCAAATGCCAGAATCCCCACTGCATGGCCGCCTCCTTGACCGTCTCGCGCTCTGACCAGGGGCTTATCAGCTCCCGACGCACGGCGTTCAGGCGGATCCGTTTGAGCCAGGCGTTAGGACCAATCCCCAGTATCGCATGGAAGGCGTTTTGCAAGGTGCGACGGCTGACGTACAGCTGCTGGCACAGATCGAGAACGGTTAACGGCTCCGCGCTGTTTTCCAGCACATATTCGCGCGCCTGCGCCAGCAGGCGGCGGTAGCTCTGGTGGCTGACGCTCTCTGCACTTACCATCGGCTGCGCTTCTTCCAGCATCGTGCCCATCGCCAGCAACAGATTATCCCGCAGGACTTTACGCACGGCCGGCTGATGAAGGGTATCCGGATGCTCGCTAAAGGTGGCCAGCGCCTGCTGGACAAACCCCCACAGCGCGGCCTTATGCGGCTCGCGGACCGCCAGCGCTGACTGGTTGCGTAGCATATGTAGCACTCGCTCCGGGTGGTGCAGGAAACTGGCGTGACGCGCAATCACCTCCTGCGAAATCACTACCCCGAGAATGGTGTAATCATCCGGCGTGCTGAGCTCGAACTCCGTACCGCCGGGACGGGTGGCGATTTCTGCCCGGCCCAGACACTGCGAGCCGATAAAACCTTGTTCACCCCGGGTCGCCGGAATGCCAAACCAGAAGGAGTTCGGCCAGACCAGGCAGGACTGGCGCAGCGCCAGCCCGGTATATTCGCGGAAGACCTGGATCTCATCGAGCAGGATTTCGGTAAACTCGCCGCGAAACTGCCCCGGATGCAGCTGATCGTAGATCTGTTGCCAGGCGGTAATGGTCAGGGCGTGCTCATACACATCGGTTGTGTGTCGTTGATGAATATTGTCAATTTCAACCTGAGGCGTCAGCCTGGTGTCTTCCGGCAACGCCTCGCAACAGAGATGGTGCAAATTTGCAGAACGACGCTTTTTCATAATCGTTAAAGCCGGGGGCAAGCCGCTCCCGGCACCTCCGACAGGTTATGGATTTTTGAGACGATAGCGGCTACTGCGTTTTCGTAGCGTCCCTGCGGAAAAGAGCTGCTCCAGCGCCTGGCGGGCCTTATCCAGCGGCCAGGCAAAATGCGCGGCGACCTCGCCGGCCGTCATGCCCTGACGAACTGAAGCCAGCAGCGTCAGTAAGGCTTCCGATGAAGCCGGGTCAGCAGGCGGCATGGGCGCTGGCGGCGGTGGCTGAAAACCGCCGATCAGCCGCTGGGTATCCTCTTCCGGGCGACCAATTTCCCGACGGCTGATCACGCAGCCGGTCCTCCGGGCAGCGGCGGACCCGGCATCCAGCGCGGCGCGGCAGGCCGCCAGGTCGCCCTCCACCACCAGCGTTAACCTGCCCGGGTCGAGCACTTCATGACTGAGCAGGCGCACATTGGCCGCCTTAAGCATGGCATCCGCAGCGTCTATAGCCGCGACCATGCCCTCCACTTCGAGCAATCCCAGCGCATTGATCATCGCTCCCTCCATTACGCACGCTGTACAGGATGACGGGCTATATCGAGAACGGCATCGGTAAAGGCATTGCAGGCGGCTTTACAGGCGGCCTGGCTTCCCGTCAAAAAGGCGGCCGAATAGTTGGTTTCCGATGGCGGCGGGACGTAGGTCACCAGCTGAACGTCGGCCGACTTCATCGCCGCATCGATACCAAACGTCGCCTCCAGCGGCGGCGCCACCAGATAAGCGATCGGATCGCCCAACGCGATGCCAGCGGCCGATGAAAGATAAGAGCCGGTACGCGACACCACGTGCGCCAGAAAGGCGGTATCTTGCGCGTCGTTAGCCCACTGGAATGCCGCCCCACCTTCAATATGCGCCATCATGGCATCCAGCCCGGCGCGAACTTCCGCCGGGTTCGGGCCGCCAAGCATGATCAGTACTTCGCCGGCGGTAGGCGACGGACCATGGGCCGCACCGGCGTAGAGGGAGCGGCCATAGACCACCTCCACCATCGCCTGCTTTGTCGCTTCGTCGGCGGCAATATACGTCACATCGTCAGAATCTGCCGTGATGAGTCCGAGGCTACGTATATGCGACGGTAATTTAAGCTCGCGCGCGAAACCGTCATTCACCGAGGCAATCACGCGCATCGCGGTGACCGAGGGTCGAATCAAATCTAATGCTGGCATGATGCCTCCTTAACGGCTCATGTTGATGCCGGAGGCTTTCTGCTCCAGCATGCGTTTGGCTAAATCCACGATCACCGCGGCGGCTTCTACCGGCGGGGTGCCGCCCTGGTGGATATTGGAGATACAGGTTCGGTCGGCCTCGACGGTGGTCGCCACCCGCGGGGAGTACACCGCGTAGCAGGAGAGGCTCTCCGACTGGCCGAGCCCCGGGCGCTCGCCAACCAGCAGGATCACCACCTTCGCGCCGAGGATCTCGCCGATCTGATCTTCAATCTTGACGCGGCCATAGCGCACGAAGAACGGCGTCCCGACCTTCAGACCCGCCTGTTTCAGGCCGGCAAGCAGCGGCGGCAGGATCTCTTCGTAGTTGGCGGTGATGGCATCCGTCGACAGGCCATCGGACACCACCACCTGCACATCCGGATCCATCACGCACTGCGCCTTCAGCGCATCAATCGCTTCCGGACTGAGGCGACGGCCCATATCCGGACGCGTCAGGTAGAGGTTCTTATCGCTAATCTCGGAACGCACTTCCAGCAGCCCCTGCGCTTTCACCCACGCTTCCGGCACCTCTTTGAGCACCGTGTCTTTCGAGCGCGAGTGATCGGCCAGGAAGCGCAGCAGCGCCTGAGTGCGCGGACGCGGGCCGGCGCGGCCGGTGCAAACGCGCGCCGCGGTACTGCGTTTCAGTTCAGTCAGTACTTCGGCGCGGTGCGGATGTTGTACGCCAATCCAGGCTTTCGCTTCCGCTGAGCCCAGGTCCAGCGCGCAGCTTTCCACCACCGCTTCGCTGGCGCAGGCGGCATGGCAGGCCGGCGTCGACGCTGCGGGGGCCTGCGGCTGCGACTGTGGTTGTCCCATCGACGCCATTACGCTGCGTACAATGTCTTCAATCTGTTTTTGATCCATGATGTGTCATCCCCGCGTCATCAGAAGAACAGTGACGGATCGCCCGCCCGTTTGGTCAGGCGACCATTTGCCATAATGCCCATCGTTTCCAGCCAGCGTTCAAACTCCGGCGACGGCCGCAGGCCCAGCAGTTGGCGCACGGTCGCGGTATCGTGGAAGGCGGTGGTCTGGTAGTTGAGCATGATGTCGTCGCCGAGCGGCATGCCCATGATGTAGTTGCAGCCTGCGGTCGCCAGCAGGATCATCAGGTTTTCGTTGAGGTTCTGGTCGGCATCGGCATGGTTGGTATAGCAGCAGTCGCAGCCCATTGAGATGCCGCTCAGCTTGCCCATAAAGTGGTCTTCCAGTCCGGCGCGAATGATTTGCCGGTCGTTATAGAGATACTCCGGCCCGATAAAGCCCACCACGGTGTTGACGAGGAACGGATCGTAGTGCCGCGCCAGGCCATAGTTACGCGCTTCCATGGTCACCTGGTCGGCGCCGAAGTTAGCGCCCGCGGAAAGCGCCGAGCCCTGCCCGGTTTCAAAGTAAAGACAGTTCTCCCCGGCAATGCGGTTAAACTCCGCCCCCACCGCCCGCGCTTCATCGAGCATCGCCAGCTCGACGCCGAACTCTTTAAGCCCTTTTTCGCTGCCGCAGATGCTCTGGAAGATAAGCCCCCCCGGCGCGCCGCGGCGGATGGCTTCAATCTGGGTGGTGACGTGCGCCAGCACGCAGCCCTGGGTCGGGATGTTAAACTTGTCGATCACCCCGTACACCGTATCCAGCACCCGGCTCAGGTTCTCCACGTCGTCAGTGACCGGGTTGACGCCAATCACCGCGTCGCCCGCGCCGAAGGAGAGCCCTTCATAGATTTGCGCGGCAATACTCTGCACATCGTCGCGGGTATCGTTCGGCTGCAGGCGGCAGCTAAAGGTCCCCGGCAGACCGATGGTGGTATTGGCTTTTTTGATCACCGGCATTTTTTTACCGCCGTAGATCAGATCGGCGTTGGAGCAGATCTTGGCCACCGCAGCCACCACCTCGGAGGTCAGCCCTTTGCGGACAAAAGCGATATCGTCGCTGGTGACCTCGTCGTTGAGCACGTATTCCCGCAGGTCGCTGATGGTCCAGTGTTTAATCCGCTGATAGGCGGTTTCGTTCACGTCATCCTGGATCAGGCGCGTAACGCAGTCCTCCTCATACGGGATCACCGGGTTATTACGGATATCGGCCACCGTCATATCGGAGAGCACCTGCTTGGCGGCCACGCGCTGCTGCGAACTCTCCGCCGCTACCCCCGCCAGCACATCCCCCGAACGCAGTTCGTTGGCTTTCGCCAGCACCTCTTTTACATCCTTAAACTGATAAACATTGCCGAACAATGTGGTCTTTAGTTTCATAAGTCGTTCCCTCAGGAAGGAAATGCGAGTGATTTCACCGTCACCGGCACAACCGATCCGCCAAAAAGAGGCGTACCAATGTCGATATAGTCTCCCGCCCGGATGCTCACCTCATCGATGACCGCCAGCGGAAGGTGTGGAAGCTGTGGCCGCAGCAGCATGCCCAGCGCTTTGCCAAAATCCTGCTCGGCCACCAGCAGCAGCGGACGGGGATTGGGAAAGCGGGCGACAAACGCCAGCAGGGCGTCAATTACGGTCAGTAAGGTGGCGTAGCGCACCGGAAGTGAAGCGGGAAGCGCCAGCACGTAAGCGTCCGCCTCGGGAGCCAGATCGAGCTGCGTCAGCGCCTGGAGCCAGGCGTTCGGCAGATCGGCGGCATCCTGCGGGATAGCCACCGGCAGATTGCGCAGCGGCAATGGAACCCCCTCCAGCCAGATGGTGCTCCCGGACAGGGACAGCGTATGCGCCCCGGCGCCAATCACCGTGGCGCGCACGGTTTGCGCCGGGAACTGCACGTTCATCTCACGCAGGCGCGGATGCTCGTGCAGGGCCGTGGCCAGCAGCGGCCCGATATCGGAAAAGCAGAAAGGATCGGCGGGCTGATGGCGGTAGCACTCCCCCACTCCGCCGGAAAGGGTAATCACCTCCGGCTGAACACCCGCAGGCAGTACTTCGGTTTGCATCAGCCCCTGCGCCAGCGGTGAGAGGGTGCCGTCGATCACCTCGACGATCAGCGCCGCCATCCGGCTCGCCACCTGCGCCAGCTGCCCGGCGGTCAGCGCCAGGGCGTTAGTGCCGGCGCCAAACAGCGCATCAACAATCCGCTGCCCCGGCGGGTGCGCGTGGACCACGCGCCCCTGAGCGTCGGTTTCCAGCAGGCGGCCGCCGACGTTGAGGCAGGCGGTGGCGCTGACGTTTCCGGCGTCAAACAGGGCATAGTTCGAGGTACCGCCGCCAATATCGATATTAAGCACCCGGCACATCCGCTGCCGGGACAGGGTCTGCGCCCCGGCGCCGTGTCCGGCAATGACCGACTCCAGATGCGGCCCGGCGCTGGCGACGACAAAATCGCCCAGCGACTGCGAGAGCGCCATCACCGCCGGGCGGGCATTGCGGGTTTTCGCGCTTTCGCCGGTGATGATGATCGCCCCGGAATCCACCGCTTGTGGAGCGATCCCTGCGGCCCGGTACTGAGCCAGAATCAGCGCCTCAAGCTCGGCCTCTTTCAGTTCTCCCTTTTTATCAACCGGCGTAAAGAAGACCGGGCTTTGCCAGCTAATGTCGCGTTTGATGAATTCATAACGCGGCACTTGGGAAACCGCCGCGCGGTTCACCAGCTCGAGGCGCGAGAAGATCACCTGCGTGGTGGTGGTGCCGATATCAATACCGACGCTCAATAGCTGGCGCGTGTTCACGAGTGCGCCTCCGCTTCGTTGTTGGCAGGCGCCGGTACGTTTTCATCTTTTGGCACCAGCAGCATCGCCACGCCAATCGCGGTAACGCCGCCGACCAGCTTGCCGACAATCATCGGAAAGATCATGGCGTTCATATTGGCCGCCGCAAAACCGAGATGGTCGCCGAGGGCGAACGCCGCTGACACCGAGAAGGCGCAGTTGATCACTTTCCCGCGGGTATCCATCTGCTTCATCATGCCGAACATCGGGATATTGTTCGCCAGGGTAGCGACCATGCCGCCGGCAGCCATATTGTTGATTTTTAGCAGATTACCAACGCGCATCAGCGGTTTTTCAAACCAGCGGGTCAGCAGGAGCACCATCGGATAAGCGCCGAGCAGCACGCAGGAGATAGAGCCAATGACTTCGATGGCGCGCATCACCTCGCCGGGCTGGTCGCCAGGCGCCATAAAGATCGGATCGAGCCCCGGTATCAGCTCCCAGCCGAGCAGGAACTTGATCACCGCCGCCGCCAGGCCGATGGTGATCAGCGCCACGAGGAATTTGGCGAAGATCTGGAAGCCGTTGATCATTTTTTCCGGAATAAACTTCAGCCCCAGCGCCACCAGCACGGCGACGATGATCACCGGGATCATATTCATCAGGATCAGCGCGAAGGTAAACTCTACCGGCTGGCCGTTGATCTCCACCCCGGAATACATCGCCACCAGACCGCCGGCGATACAGCCGATGGGAATGGTGACAATGCCCGCCAGCACGCCGAGCGCCAGCCAGCGGCGATCGGTTGGTTCGATAATGCCGAGCGCCACCGGAATGGAGAACACAATGGTCGGACCCATCATAGAGCCGAGGATCAGGCCTGAGTACATCCAGGCCGCCACGTCGCCGCCCGCGAGTTCTTTAGCGAGGAAGAAACCGCCCATGTCGCACGCCAGCAGCGTGCCGGCGAACATCGACGGGTTGGCGCCGAGCATCTCATACAGCGGAATAATCACCGGACCAAGCAGATGAGCCAGCACTGGCGCCAGGGCGGTCATCCCGACCATCGCCAGGCCCAGCGCGCCCATCGCCATAAACCCTTCTTCAAACTGACCGCCGGATCCCTCAATGCTTTTCCCCAGTTTGCCTAGAAAGCGCGCCGAGCCACCGAACTGCGACAGGATCCTGTCCACGGCGGCAATCAGCATAAAGAACATCATGATGTACATGATGATTTCGTTAATTCCCATAGCCCTTACTCCCTGTCATTTATGATTTGTAGATACTGTGAATACCGGGACATTAGCCGCACTCAGGCGACTTTCCCGGGCCGCGGCGTGAACGCCTTACCCGGGCTACGGCATAGCAGACGGCTGTGATCCTGTAGCCCGGCTAAGCGCAGCGCGAGCCGGGAAAGCCACAGCCACACGCCTCCGGGAAAATCGGCATTTATCGCGCCGCCGCGTACAGCTCGATAATCTGCTCCCGGCTGGCGGTGCGTGGATTGGTGCGCAAACAGATGTCCTCCTGCGCCGCTTGCGCCCAGGCGGCGTAGTGCGCGGACGTCGCGCCAGCCTCCGTCAGCCGCATCGTCAGACCGACCTCGGCGATCAGCTCGCGCACGGCGGCGATAGCCTCGCGGTCATCGGTTTTCTTGCCGGTTAACGCCCGGCCGATCTGGCTGAAGCGCGCCCGGCGCACCATGCGGTTAAACTCCATCACCGTTGGCAGCAGCATGGCGTTGGCCAGTCCGTGCGGAATATGCAGCGCCGCCCCCGGCTGATGCGCCATGGCATGGCATAGCCCCAGCCCGGCGCTGGAAAACGCCATCCCCGCCATGCAGGAAGCCAGCAGCATGTTCTCCCGCGCCGCCAGATCCTGACCGCAGCCCACCGCTTTCGGCAGCGCCTCGCCGATCATGGCTATCGCCCCCATCGCCAGACTGTCGGTAAACGGCGTGGCGTGGCGGGCGCTGTAGGCCTCGACGGCGTGGGTCAGCGCATCAATCCCGGTCATTGCCGTGATATGCGGCGGGACGCCTTCGGTCAGCGCGGCGTCGAGGATCGCCACATCCGGCATCAGCGAGGCATGCGCCAGCACCTGTTTGCGTCCACTCACCGCATCGATAATCACCGTCACATTGGTGGTTTCAGACCCGGTGCCAGCGGTGGTCGGCACCGCGATCAGCGGCAGACGTGGACGCAACTCGCTGTGCTCCGTCATCTCCCCCAGCGTCTGCTCAGGATTGGCGACCAGCAGCGCCACCGCCTTCGCCGCATCCAGTACCGATCCACCGCCAAAGGCCACCACGCCGTCGCAGCGCGCGTCCCGCAGCTGGGCGACGGCGGCGCAGACATCGGTGACGCAGGGTTCGCCGGCGGGACAGGGCCAGAGAGTCATAGCAATCCCTTTCATCGCCAGGCTACGCTCCAGCCCGGCGGTCATTCCCGCCTGATGGAGAAAACTGTCAACCATGACAAACAGATGCCTAAGGCCCCGGGACTGCGCTTGCGGACCGCAGGCCGCCAGCGCGCCGACGCCGTGCAGCGTCACCGGCGGAACGTTGAAGCTTTTCATTTGCTGAAGATTCAGCGTATCAAAGGCATGGAACAGCGCCGTCTGCAGTTCAGCTTGCATACATCCCCTCCGCTTTTTCCCTCCCGCTGTTGGCGATTGCCAGCGGGGTCATAAACAGGCTGTGCTGCGGCAAATGCACCGGTAATGCCGGGAAGCGCTGACGAAACAGCTCATGCACGCCCGGCTGCATACAGGCGCCGCCTGCCAGCCACAAATCGACAATCCCTTGTCCGGCAATATGTCGGGCGACAATTTCGGCCATCTTCTCGTACACCGGCTTAACCACCGGCCAGATCTCCCCGGCGTGGCTGCGCTTGTACTGCTCCGCCTCCTCAAGCCCGATGCCGCGATTCCCGGCCAGAGTCAGGGAGATATGGTGGCCGCCGGTGGCTTCATCCGCCGAATATGTCACCCTGCCCTGTTTAACGATGGCGATCCCGGTGGTGCCGCCGCCGATATCCACCACCCCGGCGTTATCGAGCAGCAGCAGATCGGCCACCGCGGTAGGCTCATCCAGCACATGACTGATCTCCAGCCCGGCGGACTCCAGGACATTGATCGAAATGCGCGGATCGGTGCCGGGCGGAAACGAGGTCGCCGCATGGGTGAAGCGGCAGCCCAGCTGCTGCTCGAGAGTCGCAAGATGTCGGCGCACGAGGGTGACGGCGCCGAAGAAGTCCCAGACGATGCCGTCGCGCACCACATCGGCCCAGTCAAGACATACCGCAACCGGCTGGCCATCGCGGTCGACCACCATCGACACCACGTCGCAGGTGCCCAAATCGATGCCCAGCCACAGCGGCGACTCGCTGGCGGCGGGCGCCTGGTTACACAGGGCAGCGGCTTTTTGCAGTCTCGGCGAAAGCCAGCGTTGTTCGTCGTGCGCCATGTTCATCCCTTATACGATTCGAAACGCATCCACCAGCACGCAGCGGCGCAGACGAACGAAGGTGCGCGCGCTGGTCACCCCTTCCCCGGTTGGGGTGGTGATGGTCATGGTGGTCCAGCCCTCGCCGCCCAACCCAAGCCCGGCGATGCACGGTCCATTTTTGACGAAGATGCTGGTGTCGATGGCATTCGCCATCTGGTTCATGTTGTCGATGTTGCGCGAGTGCATCGCCGCGGTGTGGTGGCAGCCGCCTTCCAGTTGCACCGCTAGGGCGATGGCCTCTTCAACGTTCGCCACCCGCACCACCGGCAGCACCGGCATCATCAGTTCAGTAACAGCAAACGGATGGCTGGCGGGCGTTTCCACAAACAGCAGGCGGGTTTGCGCCGGCACCTGCAGACCAATCGCCGCGGCGATTTTGCCCGCGTCGCGACCGACCCAGTCGCGGCTGACCGTGCCTTTGCCGCGCTCGTCAATATTTTTCAGCAGCAGCGGCTGGAGCTGTTCGGCCTGCGCCGCCGTGAGTTTCACCGCCTGCTGGCCTTCCATCAGGCGCATCAGTTCGTCGGCAACGCTATCGACCACGATCAGCACCTTCTCGTCGGCGCAGATAATGTTGTTATCAAAAGAGGCGCCTTTGACGATCGCCTGCGCGGCGCGCGGTAGATCGGCAGTCTCATCCACCACCACCGGCGGGTTGCCGGCCCCGGCGGCGATCAGGCGTTTGTTGGTATGTTTGCGCGCCGCCTCGACCACCGCTTCGCCGCCGGTCACCACCAGCAGGCCGATGCCAGGGTACTTAAACAGCCGCTGGGCGGTGTCGATATCCGGGTTCGCCACGGTCACCAGCAGGTTGGCCGGGCCGCCGGCGGCCACTACCGCCTGGTTAAGCAGGGTAATTGCCCTTTGCGAGACCTTTTTCGCCGCCGGATGGGGGGCGAAGACCACGCTGTTGCCGGCGGCTATCAGGCTAATGGCGTTGTTGATCACCGTCGCCGCCGGATTGGTGGACGGCGTCACCGAGGCCACCACGCCCCAGGGCGCATTTTCAATCAGCGTCAGGCCGTTATCGCCGGTGAGCACCTGCGGAGTCAGACACTCCACGCCCGGCGTGCCGCGCGCCTGCGCCACGTTTTTGGCAAACTTATCTTCAACGCGTCCCATGCCGGTCTCCGTCACCGCAAGCTCCGCCAGTTCACGGGCATACTTTTCACCCGCCTCACGAATGGCCTGAATCACCTGCTGACGCATCGCCACCCGCTTTAATCCCTGCTGGGCCACCGTTGCCGCCGCGACAGCGTCATCCAGTGAGGCAAAAACGCCCATATCATGAACGGTGCCGGCAGGCTGGCTGCTGTCTTTCATTTTCAGCAGTACCGCTTTCACTACCTGTTCAATGTCCTGTTGATTCATGATTTTTCACCCTACTTATGGAAGAGCACCTGACCATCGGCCGCAGCCTCATCCACGATACCAATCACGCACAGATCGACCGGAGAGGCGCCGTGTGCGTGCGCCTGTCGCGCCGAGCTGCCGCTGACCAGCAGTACCCACTCTCCGCATCCCGCGCCGATGCTGTCGATGGCGACCGCGCATTGCCCGTCGGGCTCGCCGCGGGCATTGAGCATCTCCACCATCAGCAGTTTGTCGTGGGCCAGACCTTCATGGCGTACGGTGCAGACCACATATCCGGTTACCACAGCCAGCTTCATGTCCGTCTCCGCGTGTGATGTGCAGGCCGGAAAAGCGCAACGCCATCCGGCATTCATGCCTTTTCATGGCCGGATAGCGACGCGCTGGCGTCTTATCCGGCCAGAACTTTCCGGCACCCCCTCCCCCGTTAGATGTTGCTGTCGCCCTTGAAGCTAATCGGGAAGACCTCTTCCAGATCGCCATGCGGGCGCGGGATGACATGTACAGAGACCAGCTCACCGATACGCTGAGCCGCCGCCGCCCCGGCATCCGTCGCGGCTTTGCACGCCGCGACATCGCCGCGCACCATGGCGGTCACCAGGCCCCCGCCGATCTGTTTCACTCCCACCAGCTTGACGCGGGCCGCTTTGACCATGGCGTCGGAGGCCTCAATCAGTGCAACCAGGCCCCGTGTTTCAATCATTCCTAATGCTTCCATTGTGTTTTCCTCTCATAAGGGGTCCTGAAGGGGACCATTCATTCAACCAGCGTGGACGAGTCGGGGATCCGGCTTGCGTCCGTCTGGCGCGGTACCGACGCCACCAGCGCCAGTTCGATAATTTCCTCTACGCTACAGCCTCGCGAGAGGTCGTGAAGCGGGGCGGCCAGGCCCTGGATCAGCGGCCCGATGGCGCGATATCCGCCCAGCCGCTGGGCGATTTTGTAGCCGATGTTGCCCGCCTCCAGCGACGGGAAGACCAGCACATTGGCCCGGCCCTGCAGCGGGCTGCCGGGCGCTTTGTGCGCAGCGACGTCCGGTACAAAGGCGGCGTCAAACTGCAGCTCGCCATCGACCATCAGCTGCGGCGCCCGCTGACGCACGATCTCCGTGGCCTGCTGGACGTTAGCCACACAGGGATGCCGGGCGCTGCCGTGTGTCGAGAAGGACAGCATTGCCACCCGCGGCGCTTCTCCAGCGATCGCTCGCCAGGTCTCGGCGCTGGCAATCGCGATATCCGCCAGCTGCGCCGCGGTCGGCTGCGGCACCACGCTGCAGTCGGCAAACCCCAGCGGCTGTCCGGCATACTGCGGCAGCATCAGAAACAGCGAAGAGAGCGTTTTACATCCCGGCTGCAGGCCGATAAGGCGCAGACCAGCGCGCAGCACGCTGGCGGTTGACGAGAGATTTCCGGCGATACACACCTCGGCCTGCCCGGTGCTGACCATCGCCGCGGCGAACATCAGCGGGTCGGCCAGCTTGTCGACCGCGTCAGCGGGCGCTTTATCGCCGGCGCGCGCCTGCCAGGCGGCGGCAAACGCCTCGCGCATCGCCAGGTTGCTGTGCGGATCGATGACCTGCACCCCGGTCAGCGGCAGACGTTCGCCAAGGGCGAACTGCCGCAGCGCGAAGGGGCTGGCGACGAGGATCGGATGCGCCAGGCCCTGCTGCTGCAGATAATGCGCCGCCTTCAACACGCGGACGTCCAGCGCATCCGGGAACACCACCCTGGCGGGGGCGCGCAGCGCCAGTTTGCGACACTGGTCAATGATCATCTTCACCTCCCAGCTGCTGCTGTAGCTGCCTGAGGGTTGGCGGCGAATCCGTCACGCCCAGGATCATCATCACGTAGACCGCGCTGGAAAGGCGGTTGAGCGCTTGCATAATATCGGCGCGCTGGACCGCAAATTGCGGCGTAATAAACACCTGCGCCGCGGTCACCTCCGCCTCGCGCACTTTGCTGCGCAGCAAATTAAGCAGCGCGACATCGCGCCCATGGCGGGCCTCCGGCACCAGGTGATCGTGACCCAGGTAACGCAGCGGCTGATGGGACAGACGATGCAGCTGCGCCTCGCTGAATCCGGCTATCGACTGCGCCGCCAGCGGTTCCTCCAGCGCATCGGCGCGCATGATGTTGCCCAGCCGCGAACGGATATCCGTCAGCCACGGCTGCCAGGGCTCCGCCAGTTCAATTTGCAGCCACACCGTCAGGGCGATGGTGCTGTCCAGCACCGCGCGGAAGGCCAGCCGCGGATCGTTTTTCGCCACCAGGGTATCGGCCGTCAGATGAGTTAAGGTGTCCGGCTTTTTGCCCACCGGCTGGTGACAAAGCTCGCAGCAGGCCTGGGGCGGATGGTCGCTGCTGGTCAGGACATGCACCGGCTGCGGCGTCTGTTCGTCATCCTCGACAAACAGGCGCCCCTGGCGGTCGAGAAATTTGACCCGCAGATGCCGACTTTCCAGCAGTTCCCTCGCCGAGGGCGTCAGGCGAGCATCGGCAGGAAGATGGATTTCACCGCCTTCGCTGAGCGTATGATTCGCTCTGAGCCACGCTTCGGTAATGAAATCGTTCATAGCGATTGCCAGTTTGCCGGCCAGGCGACGTACAGGAAGCGCACCGTCGACGGGGTACCGAATTCGATGCTGGAGCCTTTCGGGATGAACATGACGTCCCCCGCTTTGGCGACCAGCGTTTCCCCCTGATGGCGCACATGCAGCTCGCCCTCCAGCACCATATCGATTTCGTCGTAGTTCAGCGTCCACGGGAAGAAGGCGTTCTCCCACTGCATAAATCCGGCCGCCATGCTGCTGCCATCCTGGTCAGTCACCAGGTCCGTTAAGCCAACGCAGTGCGGCTGGGCGCCGTCGAAGCGGCCAAACTTCACGCTGCTGCCGTCGATCACTTTGATGCCGCCTTTGCCGGTCACTGCCTCAAATCCCGGCTGCATCGCCTCCTGCTCCAGGGACTGCTTCTCCTTCATCACCTTTTCCATCAGCTGCGCCACCAGGCTTTCGGTAAACTGGCCTTCCGGTAGCTGCGCCAGGATGGTTTCCCGGATCCGCTGGCTTTCCGTTTTGTCGCTGTCCGCCGCTGTCGCCGCCGGCGCGGCGCCAGCGTCTTCGGTGATAGTGAATCCCAGCAGCTCGGCGACTTCGCGCGCTTCCGGGGTGATAATGCTGGCGCGCAGAACTACTGACATCGCCTGTTCGCCGCGCGCGTGGGCGGCACGAATATCGTTAGCGGTAATGAGTTTCTTCACCTGGCCCTTCCTCCTTTTGGCTGAGCTCACTCAAGTAATTTTCCAGCGGCGCAACGCTTTGCGGATCGCAACCGTTGAGGGCGAAAACCGGCGCCTGAAACCCCATCCCGTCCAGCAGCTGCCGCACCGCGGCGACATTGGCATCCGGCAGATCCGTTTTGCTGATCGCCACGATAAGGTGCTTTCGGCTGCCAATATCCAGCAACCCGGGTGGTAGGCGACTTTCGGTATCATTGGCCGCATGGACATAAATCAGGGTGTCCACATCCTGCAAGGTGGTAATTAAGGCGTGATACCAGCGCGGATGGCTGAAATATTCCCCGGGTGTATCGATGTCGCCACGATCGTTAAATTCCAGCGCCTGCGTTTTTCTGGCGAGGGAATAATTCCCCTGCAGAGCATTAAATAACGTGGTTTTTCCTGCACCGACGGCGCCGACAATCGCAATACGCTTCATGGTCGCTCTCAATTAACTTTTCGTTAATTCGCACAAGGTATAATTTAATAAGCGGCCTAATCCGCCGATGGTCTGCAGGAGCGCCTCCTCCACCGCGCCGACCGAGCCGTAGATCACCAGCGCGCCGCTAAACCGGTCGAGAAAACCGATGTGCACGTCGGCGGCCTTCATCGCCAGATCGCCGGCGATCATCGCCGTTTCTCCCGGCGTCAGCGTCATAATGCCGATCGCGCCGGATTCGGGTACGCCGATCTTTTTCGCCAGCTCCGCTCCCGGGTGGGCAATCAGATGCGCCAGCGTGACCTGTTTGCCTGGTACGAATTCCTGAATAATGCGTTCTTTATCCATGACTGATTGCCCCCTGAAATCTGTCCTCATGGTGACGACATTTCAGCGCGGCAAATAACAAATTTCGGCAAGTGGGGTTAAAAGGTGAAGTGGATCACTCAGGAGAGAAAATAATATTGCGGTGGAATTAAAAAGGCAGGCTCAGCGTTTTTTACTCACCGGCCTGCCTGATATTGCGCGCGGAAACGGATCCGCGCGTTAACGGGGGAAATAGAAAATTACAGCGGTTCGGTTTGCGCTTCAACAACCGCCAGCGCCACCATATTAACGATCCGGCGTACGGAGGCGATCGGCGTCAGAATATGCACCGGCTTCGCCACCCCCATCAGCACCGGCCCGACGGTCACCCCTTCCGAACTGGAGACGCGCAGCAGGTTATAGCTGATCCGGGCGGCTTCCATATTCGGCATCACCAGAATATTGGCCGCCCCCTTCAGCGGGCTGTCCGGCATGCGATCGTTGCGGATGCTTTCCACCAGCGCGGCGTCGCCATGCATTTCGCCATCGATCATCAGCTCCGGGGCGCGCGCCTTCACCAGCTCCAGGGTTTTACGCATTTTGCTGGCTGACGGACAGTCGGCGGAACCAAAGTTGGAGTGCGACAGCAACGCCACGCGCGGTTCAATACCAAAGCGTCGCACGCTTTCCGCCGCCATCAGGGTGATCTCCGCCAGCTCTTCCGGCGACGGATCGTGATTGACATAGGTATCGGCGATAAAGGTGTTGCCGCTCGGCAGCAGCAGCGCATTCATCGCCCCGGCGGTGCTGACGCCGTCGCGATAGCCAAACAGCGGCTGCACCACGCGGTAGTGATCGTGGTACTCGCCAATAGTCCCGCAGATCATCGCATCCGCTTCACCGCGATGAACCATGATGGCGCCAATCACCGTGGTGTTGCTAATCACCGCCCGCTGCGCCTGCTCCTGGGTAATGCCGCGGCGCTTCATCAGCTGGTAGTACTCGCTCCAGTACTCTTTAAACCGCGGGTCGGATTCATTATTGACGATCTCAAAGTCAACGCCGGCCTTGATCTGCAGGCCCAGCTTCTGGATGCGCATTTCAATCACGCTCGGGCGGCCCACCAGAATCGGTTTGGCCAGTCCCAGCGACACCAGCTCCTGGGTGGCGTGCAGCACCCGAGTCTCCTCCCCTTCCGCCAGCACCACGCGCTTCGGCTCTTTGCGCGCCTGAGAGAAGATAGGCTTCATAAACAGGTTGGTTTTATAGACGAACTCGCTCAGCTTCTCGATATAGGCGTCAAAATCAGCGATCGGGCGCGTCGCCACACCGGAATCCATCGCCGCCTTCGCCACCGCGGGGGCAATCTTGACGATCAGCCGCGGGTCGAACGGTTTCGGAATGATGTACTCCGGACCAAAGCTTAAATCCTGATCGCCGTAGGCGGAGGCCACCACTTCGCTCTGCTCGGCATGGGCCAGCTCGGCAATCGCATGCACCGCCGCCAGCTTCATCTCTTCGTTGATCGCCGTCGCGCCGACGTCCAGCGCGCCGCGGAAGATGAACGGGAAGCAAAGTACGTTGTTGACCTGGTTAGGGTAGTCGGAGCGGCCGGTACAGATGATGGCGTCATCGCGGACCTGCTTCGCCAGCGGCGGCAGAATTTCCGGCTCCGGGTTGGCCAGGGCGAGGATCAGCGGCGCCCGCGCCATCTTCTTCACCATCTCCTGAGTCAGCACTTTCGGGCCAGAGCAGCCGAGGAAAATGTCGGCGCCGTCGATCACGTCATCGAGGGTGCGTTTGCCGTCGTCTTCCACCGCATAGGCCGCTTTGGTTTCCGCCATGTTCGGCTCACGGTCTTTATAGATAACGCCTTTCGAATCGCAGACCACGATGTTGTGCTTTTGCATCCCCAGCGCCACCAGCAGATTCATACAGGCGATCGCCGCCGCGCCCGCGCCGGAGACCACCATCCGCACGTCGGACAGATTCTTCTCGACGACGCGCAGACCGTTGAGGATCGCCGCGGTGCTGATGATCGCCGTGCCGTGCTGATCGTCATGGAAGACCGGGATATTCATCCGCTCGCGCAGCTGCTGCTCGATGTAGAAACACTCCGGCGCTTTAATATCTTCCAGGTTGATACCGCCGAAGGTTGGTTCGAGGGCGGCGACGACGTTAATGAATTTGTCCGGATCCAGCTCATCGACTTCGATATCAAACACATCGATACCGGCAAATTTCTTAAACAGGACGCCTTTGCCCTCCATTACCGGCTTACCGGCCAGCGCGCCGATGTTGCCGAGCCCCAGCACCGCGGTGCCGTTGGAGACGACCGCCACCAGGTTGCCACGGGCAGTGTATTTGTAGGCGGCCAGCGGATCTTTTTCGATTTCCAGGCAGGGGGCTGCGACGCCCGGCGAGTAGGCCAGCGCCAGATCGCGCTGGGTGGCGAGAGGTTTGGTCGGCGAGACCTGGATTTTTCCGGGAACCGGAAATTCGTGGAAGTCGAGGGCGCTCTGTTTTAACTGCTCATCCATTTTCTATTCCTTTCTTTCACGTATCGTTCGTAGGGGAAAAGCGTGATGACCATCCTGTCGTTCACCTTTCAGTGGCAGACAGTATCCCTCCTGGCGGGGCGATAAACTTTGAACACCGCCAAACTCTGGCCATCGTTATGATTTTGTTGTTATCAATTTATAGCGGTTATGTTACCCGGATTCGCCGCCAATAATAGCCCTGTCTGCTATGCTTTTTGGTTATGTACCTCATCAATGTTTATACCGTATACCGGCAAGCACTCATGTAACACCTTGTTCCAGGAGGACTTATCCATGAATCAGTTAGACAGCATCAAGCAGTTCACCACGGTGGTCGCCGACAGCGGAGACATCGAATCCATCCGCCACTACCATCCGGAAGACGCCACCACCAACCCCTCTCTGCTGCTGAAGGCCGCCGGCCTGGCGTCCTATAGCGGCCTCATCGACGACGCTATCGCCTGGGCCAAAAAACAGGGTGGCGGCCGCGAAGCGCAGGTGGCTCACGCCTGCGATAAGCTGGCGGTCAATTTTGGCGCGGAGATCCTCAAAAGCATTCCCGGGCGGGTCTCCACCGAGGTGGACGCCCGGCTCTCCTTCAACCGCGAGAAAAGTATCGAGAAGGCTCGCCGCCTGGTGGCGCTGTATCAGGAGATGGGCATTGATAAGTCGCGGATCCTGATCAAGCTGGCATCCACCTGGGAGGGGATCCGCGCTGCGGAGGTGCTGGAGAAAGAGGGGATCCACTGCAACCTGACGCTGCTGTTTTCCTTCGCCCAGGCCCGGGCCTGCGCCGAGGCCGGGGTTTATCTCATCTCCCCGTTCGTTGGGCGTATTTATGACTGGTATCAGGCGCGCAAACCGCTGGATCCTTACGTGGTTGAGGAAGATCCGGGGGTGAAATCGGTGCGCAATATCTATGACTATTTCAAACAGCATAAATACAACACCATCGTGATGGGCGCCAGCTTCCGCCGCACCGAGCAGATCCTGGCGCTGGTCGGTTGCGACCGGTTGACCATCGCCCCGCCTTTATTAAAAGAGCTGCAGGCCAGCGATACCCCGGTGGTGCGCAAACTGATCCCTGCCAGCCAGATCCTGCCGCGTCCGGTGCCGCTCAGTGAAGCGGAGTTCCGCTGGGAACATAATCAGGATCCGATGGCGGTCGAAAAGCTAGCGGAGGGGATCCGCCTGTTCGCCGTCGATCAGCGCAAACTGGAAGATCTGCTTGCCGCCAAACTGTCACTTTAGTCTCACGGAGAAAAATATGTCCCGAAGAGAGCTTGCCAACGCCATCCGCGCCCTGAGTATGGACGCCGTGCAGAAAGCCAACTCCGGCCATCCCGGTGCGCCGATGGGGATGGCTGATATTGCCGAAGTGCTGTGGAACGATTTTCTCAAGCACAATCCGCAGAACCCTGACTGGGTGGACCGAGACCGTTTCATCTTGTCCAACGGCCACGCGTCGATGCTGCTCTACAGTCTGCTGCACCTGACCGGCTACGATCTGCCGCTGTCTGAACTGAAGCAGTTCCGTCAGCTGCACTCTAAAACGCCCGGCCACCCGGAGCATGGCTATACCCCTGGGGTGGAAACCACCACCGGCCCGCTGGGCCAGGGGCTGGCGAACGCCGTTGGGATGGCCATCGCCGAACGGACGCTGGCGGCGCAGTTTAATCGCCCCGGCCATGAGATCATTGACCATCACACCTGGGTTTTCATGGGCGATGGCTGTTTGATGGAGGGGATCTCCCATGAGGCCTGTTCGCTGGCCGGCACGCTCGGACTGGGCAAGCTGATCGGTTTTTACGATCACAACGGCATCTCCATCGACGGCAAAACCGAAGGCTGGTTTTCCGATGATACGGCCGAACGCTTCCGCGCCTATCACTGGCACGTCATAGGCGATATCGACGGCCACGATCCGCAGGCTATCAAACAGGCGATAACGGAAGCGCAGGCGGTGAAAGATAAACCGTCACTGATTATCTGCCGGACCATCATCGGTTTCGGTTCGCCCAACAAAGCCGGCTCAGAGGAGTCTCACGGGGCGGCGCTGGGCGAAAAAGAGGTAGCGCTGGCCCGCCAGCAGCTTGGCTGGAAATATCCTCCGTTCGAGATCCCGAAAGAGATCTACGCGGGCTGGGATGCGCGTCCGCGCGGGGAAAAAGCGGAGCACGCCTGGAACGAGAAATTCGCCGCCTACCAGCAGCAGTTCCCGGAGCTGGCCGCTGAGCTGACCCGACGTATGAATGGCGCCCTGCCGGAAGACTTTGCCGCGATCGCCCGCGACTACGTGGCGAAACTGCAGGCCGAGCCGGCGAAAATCGCCAGCCGCAAGGCTTCGCAAAACGCGCTGAACGCCTACGGCCCGCACCTCCCGGAACTGCTGGGCGGTTCTGCGGATCTTGCGCCGAGTAACCTGACCATCTGGTCTGGATCGACATCGATTAAAGAAGATCCTGCGGGCAATTATATCCACTACGGGGTGCGCGAGTTTGGCATGACCGCGGTGGCCAACGGCATTGCCCTGCACGGGGGCTTTATTCCTTATACCTCGACCTTCCTGATGTTTGTGGAGTACGCCCGCAACGCCGCGCGCATGGCGGCCCTGATGAAGGCCCGGCAGATCATGGTCTATACCCATGACTCGATCGGTCTTGGGGAAGACGGGCCGACGCACCAGGCGGTGGAACAGCTGGCCAGTCTGCGGCTGACGCCCAACTTCAGCACCTGGCGCCCCTGCGACCAGGTGGAGACCGCCGTCGCCTGGCAGGCGGCTATCGCGCGACAGGGCGGACCGACGGCGCTGATCCTGTCGCGACAAAACCTGGCGCAGATGCCGCGTACCCCGGAACAGGTACAGGATATCGCCCGGGGTGGCTACGTGCTGAAGGATGCCGGCGGCAAGCCCGACCTGATCCTCATCGCCACCGGCTCGGAAGTGGAGATCACCGTCCTGGCCGCGGAAAAACTGTTGGCCAAAGGGGTAAATGTGCGGGTCGTCTCGCTCCCTTCCACTGATGTGTTTGACGCCCAGGATGAGGCCTGGCGCGAATCGGTGCTGCCGTCGGACGTCAGCGCCCGGGTGGCGGTCGAAGCCGGGATAGCGGACTACTGGTATAAATATGTCGGCTTAAAAGGCAAGATCGTCGGCATGACCGGCTATGGCGAATCCGCCCCGGCAGAGCAGTTGTTCCCGTTCTTTGGCTTTACGGTCGACCATATCGTCGCCACCGCCGAACAGGTGCTTAACGGGTGATCCACAGCGTGGGCCAGGCATCTGGCCCCTGCCAGTTGTCGCACGTCGGCTGCTGCGCGTAGCGGGAGAGGCTGAACCGCTGGCCGTCAAAACGCCAGCGGGTTTGGATCCCGCAATCGCCGGCCCCGCGGCCTTTATCCAGGGTCACCAGCTCATGGCGGCGGTCATCATAGCTGGCGTTGATCAGCTCAATCTCACGCGGCGCCTCGCCCGGCGGCTGGAATGGCAACGTTAGCCGCACCTGACGGGCGACATAGGGGCGCTGGCGGGAGACCAGCCAGGCCAGCCAGACGGTGTTGTAGGCGCCGGATTCGCAGCTGGTCATCAGCAGCACTTTGTCATCCGTCAGCGCTGTAACGCGAATTTCGCGGCGGAAGGGATCGAGGGAGCAGTGGCTGTTGGTCATCCGCTCATTACCGTAGTCCATCAGATCGTTGAGCTCCTCACGCCCCAGCGGCGACTGCGCCGTTTCCGCGCTCGCCACCGCGCGCAGCGCCGGCGCCGGCGGTACGCTGAGCGGCGGCTCTTCCCCTTTGCCGACCCAGGCCGTTTCGCTACCTACCCGCTTTTGCCGATCGTCGATAAAAAACAGAGCCGCTTTCAACCCCTGCAGGGAGATGGTCTGCAGGCCATCGGCCAGCGAGAGCGCTTTACCCTCCTGAACCTGCTGGAGAAACGCATCGATCGTCACGCTGTCGGCGGTTTTAATGAGCTTATCTTCAATGTGCCAGCGCTTGTCGGTCAAGGGCAGCGGTTTACCATCCAGCAGCAGGCGCGGCGCTATCGGCGCGAGCGTCGCCACTGGATTGCCGGTGCCGCCCAGCTCGATACGCAGACTGGCGTCAGTGACTGCCCCAGCGCTGCGGCTGAGGGTCATCACCAGGCCATGATGCAGCCCCACATTACGGGTGACGCAGAAATTTTGGTTGTTACAGGTGACCAGCCAGTCGTTGAAGCGCTGCTGCGTCGGTGCCGACCATGCCTGCGAGCAAGGCAGCACCGCCAGAAAAAGGAAAAAGATGACGCGAAAAAGCATGAACCGCCCGACCCCAGATAAACCCGACCACGGCGCCTATCCTGGACAACGGCAGCGGGTTACTCAATCGGATTTGTCAGAGTTCCCCGACATCAGGCCGGAGGTTTGCAGATATTGCAGCAGAATGACCGCCTTACCGTCGCGGATCTCCCCGTCAGCGACCATCTGCAGCGCCTGGCTAAAAGGCAGCTCCAGCACCTCGATGGCTTCATCATCCACCCCGCCGCCGCTGGTGGTTCGCTGCGCGTCGCTGTACTCGGCGATAAAGAAATGCACTACCTCGGTGACGCCCCCTGGCGACATAAACAGCTCAAACAGCTTTCTCACCTCGCCCACTTCGTAGCCGGTCTCTTCCACCGCCTCTTTACGAATGCAGGCTTCCGGCTCGTCGTTGTCCAGCAGCCCGGCGCAGGTTTCAATCAGCATGCCGTCATGATTGCCATTGACCCAGGTGGCGACACGGAACTGACGCACCAGGACCACCGTCTGCTTATGGCGGTTATACAGCAGCACGGTGGCGCCATTGCCGCGATCGTAGACCTCGCGCTTGTGGCGCACGACGCTGCCGTCCGCCCGCGTCAGCTCATAGGTCATGTTGCGTAGTACGAACCAGTTCTCAGAGAGGATTTTATCTTTAATGACGTGAATATTGAGTGACATACCGACCCCACAGCGTAAAAGGACGCCCTCATACTACGCTGCGGAGCCGGGTTTGTCGTCAGTGAAGCGGCGTCGTTTTCCGCGCCAGATAGTCCAGGATCCCCTGCGCCGCGTGACGGCCTTCCGCCATCGCCGTCACTACAAGGTCTGCGCCGCGCACGGCATCGCCGCCGGCAAAGATCTTCTCCTGACTGGTCTGATAACGGTAACGGCTCTCCACTCCGGCTTTAATACGCCCCTGACTGTCCAGCGCCACCCCCGCCGCCTCCAGCCAGGGCATGCGGTGCGGGTGGAAGCCAAAGGCCATGATCACCGCATCTGCCGGCATAACAAACTCGCTGCCGGGGATCGGCGTCGGACGGCGTCTTCCCCCGGCGTCCGGAGCGCCCAGCTCGGTGCGCAAAAAGCGAACCCCGTTAACTCGCCCTTTCTCGTCCAGCTCAAGCGTCACCGGCTGGACGTTAAACTCAAAGAGCGCCCCCTCTTCGCGGGCGTTTTTGACCTCTTTTTTCGAGCCCGGCATGTTGGCTTCATCTCGCCGATAGGCGCAGGTCACCTGGCGGGCGCCGTGGCGCAGCGCGGTGCGCACGCAGTCCATCGCCGTATCGCCGCCGCCCAGCACCACCACGTTCAGCCCGGCGGTGTTGACATAAGGCTCTTGCGCCGATGCCGCCAGCCCCATCACCTGTTTGGTGTTGGCGATGAGGAACGGCAGCGCATCGTAGACCCCGGGGGCCTCTTCGTTCGGCAGCCCCGCCTTCATGGAGCGATAGGTTCCGGCGCCGACGAACACTGCGTCATAATCGGCCAGCAGTGTCGCCATGGAGATATCTTTCCCCACCTCGCAATTGAGCTCAAAGCGGATACCCATCTCGCTGAAGATCGCCCGCCGCCGGGCCAATAGCGATTTATCCAGCTTGAACGCCGGAATGCCGAAGGTCAGCAGACCGCCAATCTCCGGATGACGGTCGAAGACCACCGGCTGGACGCCGTGGCGCACCAGCATATCGGCGCAGGCCAGCCCGGCAGGCCCGGCGCCGATAATCGCCACCCGCTTGCCGCTCGGCTTAACCTGCGAAAGGTCCGGACGCCAGCCGCTGGCCAGCGCCTGGTCGGAAATATAGCGCTCAATATTGCCGATGGTGACTGCCCCGCTTTCATCGCGCAGGGTGCAGGCGCCTTCACACAGCCGGTCCTGGGGACAGACGCGGCCGGTGATCTCCGGCAGGCAGTTGGTCTGATGGGAAAGCGCGACCGCGGCGGCGATATTCCCCGCTTTAACCAGCTCGATCCACTGCGGGATATGGTTATGCAGCGGGCAGGTCCATTCGCAAATACTGTGCTCCCCACACGTGAGACAGCGGGCGGCCTGCTGCTGCGCCTGCTCCGGGGTGAACGGCTGATAGATCTCCTCAAAGTGGCTCTTACGCACCTCCGCCGCCAGCTTATCCGGCTCCCCGCGCGGGGGCGTCATCGCCATTTGCCTGACCTTCGCGCCAGCATTGGGCTGGCTGCAGAGCGGCGTAGCGCGCTGCCACGGCTGCACCTCCTGGCATGCCGAGCGCAGTCGCCGCTGCTTCGCCAGGGTGATCAACGTCTCATCGTCGGCGAGGGTCAGCGCCTGCGCGGGACAGTTTTCCACACAGGCCGGCCCCGCCTCGCGGCCCTGGCATAGATCGCACTTGTGCGCGCTGGCTTTCACCAGGCCTGCGGCCTGCGGCGTCACCACCACCTGCATCACCCCGAACGGGCAGGCCACCATGCAGGATTTACAGCCAATGCATTTCTCCTGACGGACCTGAACGCTGTCGCCGGACTGGGCGATGGCGTCGTTGGGACAACTGCGGACGCAGGGGGCGTCCTCGCAGTGGCGGCAGGTGATGGCGTTACGCTGGCCCTCCGCTTTGATCACGGTGATACGTGGCAAAAAGCGCTGCGGGGTCAGCACGTGTTGCTCCTCGTTATGCGCCATCACGCAGGCCACTTCGCAGGCCTGGCAGCCGATGCACTTTCGGCTATCGCTCAAAATAAAGTGGTTCATGGCTTCCTTTTGTCTTCTTGGTGAATAACCCCTCAATGCGCATGCCTATTTATTACCCGACAAGATGACGCCGGAACAATGTCCAATTGCCCAGGATAAACTTTTTCTGGAGAGAATCCGTTTTGGATCAATTTTTTTGACTTAAATGAAATGAGGTTTCACACCGGCAAGGGATAATGCGCCGGTCTGCGGTGACGAAGCAGACTCGCTACCTGCTGGCAGGAAAGCTCGAGGTTTCTTTACGATACGGCAAAAGCAACATGATAAATTACACTATCTCCTTAATTTCTCCACGATTGCCGGAGAGGCTGGCGCTAAAGTGGCACAGGCTGTGCAATAACAAGAAAATGTGCATATGAGGTTTTTATTCTGATGGCGAATTTCTTTATCGATCGCCCCATTTTTGCATGGGTGCTGGCAATCCTGTTATGCCTGACGGGCACCCTTGCCATTTTGTCGCTGCCGGTTGAACAGTATCCCGACCTCGCCCCGCCGAATGTGCGGATCACCGCCAACTATCCCGGCGCCTCCGCGCAAACCCTGGAGAATACCGTCACTCAGGTTATCGAACAGAATATGACCGGCCTCGATAACCTGATGTATATGTCCTCCCAGAGCAGCGCCACCGGCCAGGCGACGATCGCCCTCAGCTTTACCGCCGGTACCGACCCGGATGAAGCCGTGCAGCAGGTTCAGAACCAGCTACAGTCGGCGATGCGTAAGCTGCCGCAGGCGGTGCAAAATCAGGGGGTGACGGTACGCAAGACCGGTGATACCAATATCCTGACGCTCGCCTTCGTCTCCACTGACGGCAGTATGGATAAACAAGATATCGCCGACTACGTCGCCAGTAACATCCAGGACCCGCTCAGCCGCGTCAACGGCGTGGGGGATATCGACGCCTACGGTTCGCAATACTCAATGCGCATCTGGCTCGACCCGGCGAAGCTCAACAGCTACCAGATGACCACCAAGGATGTTACCGACGCCATCAGTTCGCAGAACGCCCAGATTGCCGTCGGCCAGCTTGGCGGGACGCCTTCGGTCGATAAGCAAGCGCTGAACGCCACCATCAACTCGCAATCTCTGCTGCAAACCCCGGAGCAGTTCCGCAATATCACTCTGCGCGTCAATCAGGATGGTTCAGAGGTGACGCTGGGCGATGTCGCCACCGTCGAGATGGGGGCGGAGAAGTACGACTATCTTAGCCGCTACAACCGCCAGCCGGCCTCAGGCCTCGGGATCAAGCTGGCTTCCGGCGCCAACGAAATGGCCACCGCGGAGCGCGTGATCAATCGCCTCAATGAGCTGGCGCAGTTTTTCCCCCACGGTCTGGAATATAAGGTCGCCTACGAGACCACCTCCTTCGTGAAGGCTTCCATCACCGACGTGGTGAAAACCCTGCTGGAGGCGATCCTGCTGGTCTTCCTCGTGATGTATCTGTTCCTGCAGAACTTCCGCGCCACCCTGATCCCGACCATCGCCGTGCCGGTGGTGCTGATGGGCACTTTCGCGGTGCTGTATGCCTGTGGCTACAGCATCAACACCCTGACGATGTTCGCGATGGTGTTGGCGATCGGCCTGCTGGTGGATGACGCCATCGTGGTGGTGGAGAACGTCGAGCGCATCATGAGCGAGGAGGGCCTGTCGCCACGCGAGGCGACCCGCAAATCGATGGGACAAATTCAGGGCGCGCTGGTAGGGATCGCGATGGTTCTGTCGGCGGTATTTGTGCCGATGGCCTTCTTCGGCGGCACCACCGGCGCCATCTATCGCCAGTTCTCAATCACTATCGTCGCGGCGATGGTCCTCTCGGTGCTGGTGGCCATGATCCTCACCCCTGCCCTTTGCGCCACGCTGCTTAAGCCGGTTAAGCCAGGTGAATCCCATGAAAGAACAGGCTTCTTCGGCTGGTTCAACCGCACCTTCAACCGCAGCGCCAGCCGCTACGAAACCTTCGTCGGCAAAATCCTGCACCGCTCGCTGCGCTGGATGCTGATCTACGTCCTCCTGCTCGGCGGGATGGTGTTCCTGTTTCTGCATTTGCCGACCTCGTTCCTGCCGCTGGAGGATCGCGGGATGTTCACCACCTCGGTCCAGTTGCCGAGCGGCAGCACCCAGCAGCAGACGCTGAAGGTGGTGCAGAAGGCGGAAGATTACTTCCTCAATAACGAGAAGAAGAACGTCGAGTCGGTGTTCGCTACCGTTGGCTCCGGCCCCGGCGGCAATGGGCAGAACGTGGCCCGTATGTTCGTTCGTCTCAAAGACTGGGACCAGCGCGACCCGCAAACCGGCACCTCCTTTGCCATTATTGAACGCGCCACCAAAGCGTTTAATCAGATTAACGAAGCGCGGGTTATCGCCAGCAGCCCGCCGGCGATCAGCGGCCTCGGCAGTTCGGCAGGCTTCGATATGGAGCTGGAGGATCATGCCGGGAAGGGGCACGATGCGCTGATGGCGGCGCGCGATACGCTACTTGAGCTGGCCGGGAAAAATCCGCTGTTGACCCGCGTCCGGCATAACGGGCTCGATGACAGCCCGCAGCTGCAGGTCGATATCGATCAGCGTAAAGCGCAGGCGCTTGGCGTCTCCATTGACGACATCAACGATACGCTGCAAACCGCATGGGGGTCGAGCTACGTCAACGACTTTATGGATCGCGGCCGGGTAAAGAAAGTCTACGTCCAGGCGGCGGCGAAATACCGGATGCTGCCTGACGATATCAATCTTTGGTACGTGCGCAACAGCAGCGGTACGATGGTGCCATTCTCGGCCTTCGCCACCTCGCGCTGGGAGACCGGCTCGCCGCGGCTGGAGCGCTACAATGGCTACTCAGCGGTGGAGATCGTCGGTGAGGCGGCGCCGGGTATCAGTACCGGTACCGCGATGGACATGATGGAGAAGCTGGCCGCGCAGTTACCCACCGGCTTTGGCCTCGAATGGACCGCCATGTCCTACCAGGAACGCCTCTCTGGCGCTCAGGCGCCGGCCCTGTACGCGATTTCTCTGCTGGTGGTGTTCCTGTGCCTGGCGGCGCTGTACGAGAGCTGGTCAGTGCCGTTCTCGGTGATGCTGGTGGTGCCGCTGGGGGTGATTGGCGCCCTGCTGGCGACCTGGATGCGCGGGCTGGAGAATGACGTGTACTTCCAGGTGGGTCTGTTGACGGTGATCGGCCTGTCGGCGAAAAACGCCATTCTGATCGTCGAGTTCGCCAATGAGCTCAACGAGAAGGGCCAGGATCTGCTCAGCGCCACGCTGTCGGCTTGCCGTCAGCGCCTGCGCCCCATCCTGATGACCTCGCTGGCGTTCATCTTCGGCGTGCTGCCGATGGCGACCAGCACCGGCGCCGGTTCCGGCAGCCAGCATGCGGTCGGCACCGGAGTGATGGGCGGGATGATCTCCGCCACCGTGCTGGCGATCTTTTTCGTGCCGCTGTTCTTTGTGCTGGTGCGTCGCCGTTTTCCGCTAAAGGAGCGTCCGCAATAAACCGACGAGCTTCGGCGGCGAGGCGTAATAACAGAAAAGGCGACCACGGTGGTCGCCTTCTTTATGTGTTCAGAACCCTAGCGCGCTTATTTACTTCGCGTTATTCCCCTGCTCACATTGCGGAAATTTATTTACGAAGCATGCCTTCAATAAAGTCTTTCCAGTTCCCCAGTTCATGTTCAATCATAATAGCCTCTCTTATTATTATGGTCGATTCTATATAACTTCATTACCGATGGGAAGTTGTGCTCCCCTATTGCTCTGATTGTCTTATGGACCGCTGACAGAGATAAAACCTCTGGTTGTCGCTACTATGCCGCTTCGTATGTAAACATAATGTGACGTAGAGCAACCTCAGACAACATTTTTGCAATAATGTTAAAGCCCTCACATCATGCCCACAGGTGGCCAACATTTAACCACCCGATATATCGAATGAGATCCCCGGTAAAAAGTTATATTTATTCATCTGAATCACGTATTATTTCAGTAAGACTTATATATTCGGGAATATCTGAGTTAACCGCTTAATTGAATGTAAAAGGTTTATCTATGCTCACCATGTACGGAATTAAAAACTGCGATACCATTAAAAAAGCCCGCCGCTGGCTGGAAGCGCATCAGATTGAGTATCGCTTCCATGATTACCGCGCCGATGGCCTTGAGCGCGCGCAACTGGATACCTTTATTGCCGAGCTGGGCTGGCAGGCGCTGCTGAACACCCGTGGCACCACCTGGCGCAAACTCGACGAGTCGCTGCGCAATAGCATCGATAATGCCGACGCCGCTGCCGCATTGATGCTGGAAATGCCGGCAATTATCAAACGCCCATTGCTCTGCGCGCCCGGTCGTCCTATGCTGCTGGGTTTTAGTGAAGCAAGTTATCAGCAGTTTAACGAGGTATAGTCTATGTCTTGCCCGGTCATTGAGCTGGCTCAGCAGCTTATTCGCCGCCCTTCCCTTAGCCCCGATGATGCGGGATGCCAGGCGTTAATGATTGAACGCCTGCGTGCGATCGGCTTTACCGTTGAACCGATGGATTTCGGCGATACGCAGAATTTCTGGGCCTGGCGCGGCCACGGCGAGACGCTGGCCTTCGCCGGCCACACCGACGTAGTCCCGGCAGGCGACGCCGACCGCTGGATCAATCCCCCGTTCGAACCGACCATCCGCGACGGGATGCTGTTTGGCCGCGGAGCGGCGGATATGAAAGGCTCGCTGGCGGCGATGGTGGTTGCCGCAGAGCGTTTTGTCGCGCAGTACCCGAACCACAGGGGCCGACTGGCGTTTTTGATCACCTCTGATGAAGAGGCCAGCGCCAAAAACGGCACCGTCAAAGTGGTGGAGACGCTGATGGCGCGTAACGAGCGTCTGGACTATTGTCTGGTCGGCGAACCTTCCAGTACCGAAGTGGTCGGCGATGTGGTGAAAAACGGCCGCCGCGGCTCGCTGACCTGCAACCTGACTATTCACGGCGTGCAGGGGCATGTCGCCTATCCGCACCTTGCCGATAACCCTGTCCACCGCGCGGCGCCGATGCTGGCGGAACTGGTCAATATCGAGTGGGATAAAGGCAATGAGTTCTTCCCGCCGACCAGCATGCAGATCGCCAACGTGCAGTCCGGCACCGGCAGCAATAACGTGATCCCCGGCGATATGTTCGTCCAGTTCAACTTCCGCTTCAGTACGGAGCTGACGGACGAGATGATCAAATCCCGGGTGATCGCCCTGCTGGAAAAATACCAGCTGCGTTACAGCGTGGAGTGGTGGCTCTCCGGCCAGCCGTTCCTCACCGGACGGGGCAAGCTGGTGGATGCGGTCGTCAACGCGATTGAGCACTATAATGAGATCAAACCGCAGCTGTTAACCAACGGCGGCACCTCAGACGGACGGTTTATCGCGCGCATGGGGGCGCAGGTGGTTGAGCTGGGCCCCGTAAACGCAACGATTCACAAAATTAATGAATGTGTGAACGCCGCCGACCTGCAGCTGCTGGCGCGGATGTATCAACGCGTCATGGAACAGCTGGTCGCCTGACGAATTGACGTAAAGAGGAAGCGCGCATGGAATGGCTTATTAAACACTGGTGGATTCTGGTGCTGGTCTTTTTGGTGGGGGTAATTATCAACGTGATTAAAGATCTGAATCGCGTTGACCACAAAAAATTCCTCAACAACAAACCCGATCTGCCGCCGCACCGTGATTTTAACGATAAATGGGACGATGACGACGACTGGCCGAAGCACGACCAGTCGAAGAAACCGTAAGTTTGCCTTTATCGCGGTACCGCCCGCCTGTAACCCCGCTCTCCGGGGTTACAGCATTTCGATGATATCATCCCCTTTTGGCGTACTGCCGCTCAGCGCCTCATCAAAATAGTGCTTCGGCACGGTATAACGCAGACGCTCGATCGCCAACTGCATACTGCGATCGTCAATGGCATGCCCGAGATCGTCGACAATATCTAAGGTCACGTCGCCGCCCGCCTGCTGTAACGCCTCCTCGGCCGACACCGCCCACGCCAGGTCGATAACCCGATCTTCACCCCCGTGGATCAGGTGAATGGTAGTGGCCGTCGTTGCCGTCTCCGGCAGCGTCGCATAGCGGCCATTAAAGGCGATGACCCGCGAAGCCAGATCCGGCGCCGCTTTGATACTCTCCAGCGACATAATCGCCCCCTGAGAGAAACCGATCAGCGCGGTGGCCAGTGGACTGACGCCGCTCTTTTCCTGCCAGTAGCGTACAATTTCAATAAAGGTCGGCATAATGGCGTCGATGCGCTGCTGACGATTCTCTTCCGTCACCCCCTGCAGTGAAAACCACTGCCGACCGTTGGGGCCGCAAGGTTCCACCCCGCCGATACTGACGATCAGCGCATCGGGAAACTGCGGCGCGAACCAGCTGCCGATTTGCCCCATGGAGACCGGGTTATCCCCTACGCCATGAAACAGCAGCAACAGCTGTTGCGCAGGCGTCGCAGGACTTTGAACAATAAAATGATCGTGTTTCATGGCTGTCTCCTTAGTGTTTGCGGGCAGTGTACGCCGCTCGCCAGATATGACCATGCCATTTAACTGAATGAGTTAGTTAAAAAAATTGCAGATGCGCCACCTGCTGACGCAGCGCCTCAGCGCGCGCTGCATCAAGGAAGCGCAAGGCGTCAGCGGCCTCCCGACGCCATCTCGCCTGCAAGGCTTTTCGCCCCGTCAGCTGCAGCACGGCGCAGAGTGCGGCTTCCTCTTTGCCCTGCAGTCGTCCCCGCAGGGCCGGCAACGGCATGTCGGCCTGCATCAGTAGGCGGTTGAGGCAGCCCAGCGCCGCGGCCAGCGGGCGGTGGGCGAAAGCAAAGCTCGCCGCTTCCAGCCAGTCCTCATCACTAAGCATAGCGTCTGCGACGGCCGGCAGCGGCGCGGATTCGTCCCGCCACGGGCGAAGCCAGTATTCATCCCGCAGCAGCCGCTGCGCCTCCCGCTGCGCGAGCTGGTGTCCCGCCGCAGTCAGCGGGAACAGAGCCATCGCGGTATAGCAGCCGCTGCTGGCCTCGCGATGGGTTCCCAGCCGCACGAGGATAAACCCGCAGCGTTGCCAGAAGCGCCACAGCTCAGCGGTATAGCCGAAGCTGACGGACAGATAGTCATAGCCTGCGGCATCGGCGGCGATACTGGCGATCATCTTCCGCCCGAGGCCTTCGCGCTGACGGGCAGGATGGACAGCGATCCGACTGACCCGAAGCCCGGACAGCGTCGCCGCCAGGGGACTGCCGCCGTGCGCCGCCAGCGACTGGGCGACCAGATTCCCGCGCGGCCGGCGAAAACCCGCCCATACCGCCCGGCTCAGTTCGCGAGAAAGTCCCCCCTCGGCCACCAGCCACAGGGCGCCCGCTACCGCGCCGCCGGCGCGAGCGCAGCGGAAAGCCTGGCCCGGAGCATCCATCATGCGCCGCAGATCGAGCGGGGAAGTTCGGTAATGCGCCCCGGACAATAGCTGGTACATCGCCTCCGGTAGCGCTGGCTGCGTTTGCCAGCAGGACTGATTGACCGCCTCCAGGGCTAGCTCCCCCATCGGCGCGTCGCGAAATGCCTCATCGTTAAAGATAAGCAACTGACTGATGGCTGACTCCAGCGGACAGCCCGCCGCCCAGCGGATCGGGGCGCTCAGGGTGAACGATTGCAGATGGGGCAGACTGGCGCAAAATTTCAGCAGGAATCCGCGACCGGTGCCCTCGTACCCTTGCACCGTCGTGGTGAGTAGCGTGCGGGGAAAACGGCTCACCAGTTGCCGGAGAAGCGGAGCCGGGATAGCCGCGGCCTCATCGACTATCAGCCAGACCGCCGTTTCTTGCGACGCCAACAGCGCATCGGGCGCCATAAAGCGGAACGCCTCGCCGGCAAAGCTGGCCAGCACCTCGACAGCGCTACGCGTTGGGGCGGTGACGATGGCCTCGCCCCCAAGCTGGCGCAGGAGCATACCCGCCAGCGCGGACTTCCCCCGTCCACGCTCCGCCGTCACCGCCGCGATACCGGGCGGCAGGCGTATCAGTTGCTCAAGGATTGCCGCCTGCTCGGCCTGCGGGCGGCCATCGGCGGGATGCCAGTCTGGACGCGGGGCGGCCAGCGGGAAACGTGGCCGGTCCGACTGCCGCCATAGCAACACCTCCGGATCGGCGATAAACTGCCGACAGCAGCGGTGAACAAAGTTAGGGGTAACGATAGGGTCAGGCGTATCGCTCCAGCGCAGAGAGTCCTCATCCGCCCGGGTCGGCCAGTCGGCGAAGGGGGGCGTCAGCAGCACCAGCCAGCTTCCCGCCCGCAGCGTGCCGCTCAGGGCCGCCATGGCGGCCACATCAAACCCGCGCCGGGCATCGAAAAAGGCGTGCATCACTTCCCGCCCCAGCAGCGTTTTCAGCGCGCCGGGCGCCACGCAGGGCGCAGAAACCGGCTCGGGGCCAACCCACAGGCCATCGCCGCCGAGCCTCTCCCGTAGCGCCTGCGCCTGCTGCAGCGTCCAGCTCTCATCGCCGCTGAGCACCAGCAGGCGACGGATCCCCTCCCGCGCCATTTGCGCGGTGAGGTTAAGCAGCGCGTCCATCATGGGGGACGATTACAGCGCGCTGCCGAAGGTATTGCACTGCGCCGGATCGCCGCTATCGAAACCGCGTTTGAACCAGGTGTAGCGCTGTTTCGAGGTGCCGTGGGTAAAACTGTCCGGCACCACGCGTCCCTGGCTCTGCTGCTGTAGACGATCGTCGCCGATGGCCTCGGCGGCGTTCAGCGCCTCCTGCAGATCGCCAGTTTCCAGAATATCCTGCTGCTGCATATTATGACCCCAGACGCCGGCGAAGCAGTCTGCCTGCAGCTCCATCTTAACCGACAGGCGGTTGGCTTCGGCCTGCGTGGCATGCTGCTGTTGCTGGCGGACCTTCGGCTCAATGCCCAGCAGTTTTTGTACGTGATGACCCACTTCATGAGCAATGACGTACCCCTGGGCAAAGTCGCCGTCGGCGCCCAGTTTATTTTTCATCTCATCGTAGAATGACAGGTCGATATAGACCGTACTGTCGGCAGGACAATAGAAGGGGCCCATCACCGACTGACCGGTGCCGCAGCCGGTACGGGTCGCGCCGCGGTAGAGCACCAGCTTTGGCTGCGGGTACTGGCGGCCCATCTTTTCAAAGATCGGCCCCCAGGTATCTTCGGTGGTAGCCAGAATGACGGAAGAAAACTTCGCCGCTTCATCGTCTTTCGGACTGATGGAGCGCTGCGTGGAGGTCTGCTGCTGCGGCATCGGTTCGCCGGTCAACATGCCGGTCAAATCCACGCCGTAGTAGCCCGCCACCAGCACAATAATCAGCAGTACAATGCCGCCCTTCCCGCTCGGCAGACGGAAGCCGCCGCCCCCGCCGCCGCCAAACGGCGAGCCTGATTGTCCACGTCGATCTTCAACATTGTCGCTTTCGCGACGCCCTTGCCAGCGCATAAGCACCTCATTCCCTGTTATGTATCAATAGCAGAGATCGTAGGCGGTTCAGCGCAGGATTACCACAGGAAACAGCAAGAGACGCCAGAAGATGAGGCCATCTTCTGGCGGCGGGCGGGTTAGTCGAGCTTAACGCCCAGGCGGTGAGCCACTTCTTCGTAGGCTTCGATCAGGCCGCCAAGGCTCTGGCGGAAGCGGTCTTTGTCCATTTTATCGAGGGTGTTTTTATCCCACAGGCGGCTGCCGTCCGGCGAAAACTCGTCGCCCAGCACCACTTCGCCTTTGAACAGACCAAACTCCAGCTTAAAGTCCACCAGAATCAGACCGGCGTCATCGAACAGTTTTTTCAGCACGTCGTTGGCTTTGTAGGTCAGCTCGCGCATCCGCGCCAGATTCTCTTTACTCACCCAGCCGAAGGTTTCGCAGTAGGAGTCGTTGACCATCGGATCGTGCATAGCATCGTTTTTCAGGAACAGGTCGAACAGCGGCGGATTCAGCTCGATACCTTCTTCAATGCCTAAACGTTTTACCAGCGAGCCTGCCGCACGGTTACGCACCACGCACTCTACCGGCACCATATCCAGTTTTTTCACCAGACATTCGGTATCGGAGAGCAGCGCTTCCATCTGGGTAGGGATGCCCGCTTCTGCCAGTTTACTCATAATGAAATGGTTGAATTTGTTGTTCACCATGCCCTTACGATCGAACTGCTCGATGCGCGCGCCATCACCTGCTGACGTATCGTTACGGAATTCCAGTACCAGCAGGTCCGGATTATCGGTGCTGTATACTGTCTTCGCCTTACCACGATACAACTCAGCTTGCTTTTTCATCTTTCACTACTCCAGTGATATTGAGCCAAAAAATGACGTGTCGGTCTTACATAACATCCTGCAACGGGCGTTGGAGCGGATGCTGTACGCTTGCGGGGCGAACTGCAGTCAGGCGACTGGAGCAGCCTTAACGCGGCGATTTACAGGATTATATGGCCACGCACACGTTTGCGTCACTATACATGAAAAAGGGCCGGATTGCTCCAGCCCTTTTGATTACTTGTTAAATGCGGCCTGGAATACGGCTACCAGGGCGTCATTTTGCGACTGCGTCAGGGTGTGGCCTTTCGGGTCGATAAACTGCAGGCTACTGCGGTTATCGAGGTCGCCGACCTGCAGTTTGTAGTCGCCGGAGACCAGCTGCGGGTCACGTGCGCCCAGCTCCTGCCAGCTGCTGTCAGACAGCGGCTTATAGGTCAGCGCCATGCTGCCCTGAGAGCGCGTGCTGTCGGTCACTTTCATCCCCACTTTCTCGAGGGCGCCAGGCAGACGCTGCCACACCAGGTTAAACGGCGCGCGAACTACGAGCATCGGCAGGCCGGTATCGTCGGCGGCGCTCTGCACGTCGAAGGTGGCCCCCGCGCTGCGCTGGGCGGCGTTCTGGGCGCTGGTGGCATTCATGTCAAGACCTTCCGAAATGACGTTCAGCATAGCAGTGCTGTAGCGCTGCAAAGATGCCGGATCGGCAACCGGTTTACCCGCCTGCTCCAGATTCACCAGCTTAACGACCACCGCTTGCTGATAACCCTGCGGTTTGACGGAGATTTGATAACGGCCGCGATACTGCTGATCTTCATCAAGACGGTTCCACTCAACCCAGTCGGTGTTCAGCGTCTGGCTCGCATCATCGCGCTTGGCGATAACGTAGTTCTTCGCCTGAAGAATACTGGTGACCTGTGCCCACAGCGAACCGCTGCGGCCGTTCTCGACCATCAGCGTCGCGGTATCGCCGTTAAACTGGGTCCGCGCACCGCTCACCAGCGCCAGCGGCTGCGCCGGCGGACGAATGTCCAGCGCTTTACCGACCGCGCCGGTGCTGTTAGCCACCGGAATATTGTAATCACCCACCTGAATCGGCAGGATCATCCCCGCCGGCGCGTGAAGTTCGCTCAACGGTGATGCCTGTAAATAGGCCTCATCACCGCTCACCTGACGCTTATAGCGCGAGTCGGAACTACAGGCCGCGAGGAGTAGAACCAGCGAAACACCCGCAACCTTCGCCAGGCGCGACTTCTGTACTGAGTAAGCCATCAAATCTCCCTAAACTTTACAGCAAACCGGCATGCTTCAGCGCGGCAGTGACGGCTTCACGACCATGATCGGTGATAGGCGTCATCGGCAAGCGCAGCGTATCGGTCGCCACAAGACCCAACGCCTTGCATCCCCATTTCACCGGGATAGGATTGGGTTCGACAAATAATTTTGTATGCAGTGGCATCAGACGCTGGTTAATCGCACGAGCTTCGGCAAATTGACCCGCCAGCGCCAGACGGCACATGTCGGCCATTTCGCGCGCCGCCACGTTGGCCGTAACAGAAATCACGCCTACGCCGCCGAGCTGCATGAAGTCCATACCGGTCGCATCGTCACCGCTCAGCAGAATAAAGTCGTCTGAAACCAGCTCTTTGATCTGGTGAACGCGACTTAAGTTCCCTGTTGCTTCCTTAATACCGACAATATTTTTAATTTCCGCCAGACGGCCAACGGTTTCCGGCAGCATATCGCAACCGGTACGGGATGGCACATTATACAGAATTTGCGGCAGGTCAGTATGTTCGGCGATAGCTTTAAAGTGCTGGAACAGGCCTTCCTGGGTCGGACGGTTATAATAAGGAGTGACCGTCAGGCAGCCGACAACACCGCTGTCGTTAAAACGTTTGGTCAGGCTAATCGCCTCTGCGGTTGCATTGGCTCCCGTTCCAGCGATAACCGGAATACGCCCGTCGGCCAGCTCCAGCGTCATCATCACCACGTCGCCATGCTCTTCATGGCTCAGCGTTGCGGATTCACCGGTAGTCCCTACCGAAACGATCGCCGAGGTTCCGTTGGCGACATGGTAATCAATCAGTTTTTTCAGGCTTGTCCGGCAGACATTACCGTTTTCATCCATCGGCGTGACAAGCGCTACAATACTTCCCGTGAACATGGGCCATCCTCAGAGCAGAAGTGCGACAAGATTCTCAATGTTACGTTTGGAGCTGTAATAAAAGCAAGAGACCCGACGCCATCAGGGATGTTGTATGGCGGTTTTTTTTATGCTTTCCTAATGTTACCTCACCTTTTTAAAGGAAGAACAGGTTTGACAGCCTCATTACAACACTATCTGGTTATTACCGCCCTGGGGGCTGACCGTCCCGGCATCGTGAATACGATCACTCGCCACGTCAGCAGCTGCGGTTGTAATATCGAAGACAGCCGGCTGGCCATGCTCGGTGATGAGTTTACGTTTATCATGCTGCTTTCCGGGTCGTGGAATGCGATTAACCTGATCGAATCAACTCTGCCGCTGAAAGGCGCGGAGCTGGAGCTGTTGATCGTGATGAAACGCACCACTGCGCGCCCGCCGCAGGCCATGCCAAACACCGTTTGGGTCCAGGTTGAGGTGCCGGACTCACCGCATATCATCGAGCGCTTTACTGCCCTGTGCGATACATGGAATATGAATATTGCGGAGCTGGTGTCCCGCACGCAGCCGGGAGACGGCGATTCCGCGCAGCTTTTTATCCAGATAACTGCCCACAGTCCTGCGACGCAAAATGCAGCAAATATCGAACAAGCGTTCAAAGCCCTATGTACAGAACTGAACGCACAAGGCAGTATTAACATCGTTAATTATTCACAGCATGATGAACAGGATGGAGTTTAACCCATGACCCCACTGAAAGCCGGTGATATCGCACCGAAATTTAGCTTACCGGACCAGGACGGCGAGGAAGTAAATTTAACCGACTTCCAGGGACAACGTGTCCTGGTTTATTTTTACCCGAAAGCCATGACCCCGGGCTGCACCGTCCAGGCGTGCGGCTTGCGCGATAATATGGACGACCTGAAAAAAGCCGGCGTTGAAGTGCTGGGCATCAGCACCGATAAACCGGAAAAACTCTCCCGTTTCGCCGAAAAAGAGCTGCTGAACTTTACGCTGCTGTCTGATGAAAACCATCAGGTTTGCGAGCAGTTTGGCGTCTGGGGCGAAAAATCCTTTATGGGGAAAACCTACGACGGGATCCACCGGATTAGTTTCCTCATTGATGCCGATGGCAAAATCGAACACGTCTTTGATGATTTTAAAACCAGCAATCACCACGACGTGGTGCTGAACTGGCTGAAAGAAAACGCCTGATGCAAAGCAAGACGCCGGGAGAGGAAGCCCTCGCCCGGCGTCTTTTTTATTCTCATTGCCTTAGTCGTCGACCGCCAAACCATCCGGCCAGGCATGCACCACTGCTTTAATCAGCGTGGCCAGAGGAATGGCGAAGAAGACGCCCCAGAATCCCCACAGTCCGCCAAAGATCACCACCGACAGGATAATCACCAGCGGGTGTAAATTGACCGCTTCCGAGAACAGCACCGGAACCAGCAGGTTACCGTCCAGCCCCTGAATAATCAGATAGACCGCAAACAGGCTCCAGAACTCGGTGCCAGCGCCAAACTGAAACAGCGCCACCCCCACCACCGGAATGGTCACCACAAACGCGCCGATATAGGGGATCAGCACCGAGAAGCCCACCAGCACCGCCAGCAGCAGCGAGTAGTTGAGGCCAAAGAGAATAAAGCCTATCCAGGTGGCGACGCTGACGACAATCATCTCCAGCACCTTGCCGCGAATATAGTTGGTGATCTGCTGGTTCATCTCTTTCCACACCTGCCCGGCAAGCCCGCGATTGCGCGGCAGAACGCGGCGCACCGCGTTGAGCATCTGCTCTTTATCCTTCAGCAGGAAGAAGACCATCAGCGGCACCAGCACCAGGTAGACCGCCAGGGTGAGTAACCCCACCAGCGAAGCCAGAGAGTACTTAACCACCGAGTCGCCCACCGTCAGCATCCGGGTGCGCATATTTTCCGCCATCGCATCGATAATGCCGGCATCCATTAACGCCGGATAGCGCCGCGGCAGCGTGGCGGCGAAATCAGAGAGCTTATTTAGCATGCCCGGCATATCGCGGATGAGGTAGATCCCTTGCTGCCAGGCTACCGGCAGCACCACAAAGGCCAGCAACAGCAGGATGCCCACAAAGAGGATCAGCACCAGCGAGGTGGCCCAGGTGCGCGACAGACCGATGCGCTCCAGACGAACGGTCGGCCACTCCAGCAGATAGGCCAGCACGATAGCCACCAGCAACGGGGCCAGCAGGCCGCTGAAAAAGAACATAATGCCGAAACCGGCAAGCAAAATAACCAGCAGCGCTATCGCCTCAGGGTCGCTGAATCGACGGCGGTACCACTGCATTAACATCTCAAGCATAAAACCTTCCCTGAAGGGCCAAGCGGCGACAATCCAGGGAATTGTATCGAAATGTCACAAAAAAGACTTCGCTTTTTGATGCGCCGCAGTCAAACCGTTCTCCGCCATGAAGAACATATTTTCAAGGCGGCCAACGCCAGCTAAACTCGCTGGGATGCGGCCAGGGAACATTACGCCGCACAATCGGTCAAACTGGCACACCCACATTACAGGACAGAGGTTATGTTCAGGCAGTTGAAGAAAACGCTGGTGGCGACCGCGATCGCGTCGCTGACGCTGGGTTCGATAGGTCCTGCTTTTGCTGACTCCGCAGATACCCTGCCGGACATGGGAACCTCCGCAGGAAGCACGCTGTCAATCGGTCAGGAAATGCAGATGGGGGATTACTACGTCCGCCAACTGCGCGGTAGCGCGCCGCTGATCAACGACCCTCTGCTGGTGCAATATATCAACGGGCTGGGTATGCGTCTGGTGGCTCACGCCAACTCGGTGCGTACCCCGTTCCACTTCTATTTGATTAATAACGACCAGATCAACGCCTTCGCCTTCTTCGGCGGCAATGTGGTCCTCCACTCCGCCCTGTTCCGCTACTCTGATAACGAGAGCGAACTGGCCTCTGTCATGGCGCACGAAATCTCCCACGTGACGCAGCGGCATCTCGCCCGCGCGATGGAAGATCAGAAGCGCAACGCGCCGCTGACCTGGGTCGGCGCGCTGGGTTCAATTTTGCTGGCGATGGCCAGCCCGCAGGCCGGAATGGCGGCCCTGACCGGGACGCTGGCCGGTACTCAGCAGGGTATGATCAGCTTCACCCGCCAGAACGAAGAAGAGGCCGACCGGATTGGCATTCAGGTTCTGCAGCGCTCGGGTTTCGACCCACAGGCCATGCCGATGTTTATGGGTAAACTGCTTGACGAGTCGCGCTACTCGACGCGACCGCCGGAAATGTTGCTCACCCACCCCCTGCCGGAAAGCCGACTGGCCGATGCCCGTAACCGCGCCAACCAGATGCGCCCGGTGGTGGTACAGTCCTCGGCGGACTTCTATCTGGCGAAGGCGCGTACCCTCGGGATGTACACCAACGGCGACAACAAGCTGGGCACCGATCTGCTGAACGCCTGGGATAAAGGCAATATCCGCCAACAGCATGCCGCCCAGTATGGTCGCGCTCTGCTGGCGATGGAAAGCAATAACTTTGACCAGGCACGCAAAACGCTGCAGCCGCTGCTCAACGCCGACCCGCAAAATGCCTGGTATCTCGATCTGGCCACCGATATCGACCTCGGACAGAAGAAAACCAGCGACGCCATCAATCGCCTTAAAAACGCCCGCGAGCTGCGTACTAATCCGGTGCTGCAGCTGAACCTGGCCAACGCCCTGCTGCAGGGCGGGCAGCCCGGGGAAGCGGCGACCATTCTGAACCGGTATACCTTTACCTATAAAGAGGATGGCAACGGCTGGGACCTGCTGGCCCAGGCGGAAGGCGCGCTGGGCAATCGCGATCAGGAGCTGGCGGCGCGGGCTGAAAGCATGGCGCTGGTCGGCCAGCTGGAGCAGGCGATTTCCCTGCTCAGCAGCGCCAGCTCGCAGGTGAAACTCGGTAGCCTGCAGCAGGCACGTTACGATGCCCGTATCGATCAGCTACGCGATCTGCAGGCTCGCTTCCGTCCCTATCAAAAAATGTAAGGAGACCCCATGACCGACGCGGTAAAAATTTACCATAACCCACGCTGCTCCAAGAGCCGCGAAACGCTGAGCCTGCTGCAGAGTCGCGGCATCGATCCTGAGGTGGTGCTTTATCTTGAGACGCCACCGGATGCCGGGACGCTGCGCCAGCTGCTGCAGCTGCTGGGTATGGAGAGCCCCCGCGAGCTCATGCGCCAGAAAGAGGATCTGTATAAATCGCTCAATCTGGCCGACCCGGCTCTCAGCAACGCGGCGCTGATACAGGCGATGGTCGACAATCCGAAACTCATCGAGCGCCCTATCGTCGTCAGCCGCGGCCAGGCGCGTATTGGCCGCCCGCCGGAACAGGTTCTTGAGATCGTAAGCTAACTCACCCGCGCCGCGCTTGCGCGGCGCTTTTTTTACGTAGGAGATTCCAGATCTTTCACGCCAATATCTCCCGCCCGCCGGACGGTGCTACTGTTCATCCATCGCTCAATCCACTGGACGGATGAACATGAAAAAGCCGACCTCCACGCCCCATGACGCCGTGTTTAAGATCTACCTCTCCCATCCCGATACCGCCCGTGATTTCCTGCAACTGTATCTGCCCGAGACGCTGCTTAAAGTGTGCGATCTGCGTACGCTGCATCTCGAGTCCGGGCATTTTGTCGAAGACGATCTGCGTCCCTTTTACGCCGACATTTTGTATTCCCTGAAAACCACGGCGGGCGACGGTTATATTTATGCGCTTATCGAACACCAGAGCACGCCCGACCGGCATATGGCCTTTCGTCTGATGCGCTACGCCATCGCCGCCATGCAGCGCCATCTCGATGCCGGCCACGATCGCCTGCCGCTGGTGATCCCTGTTCTCTTCTACCACGGTCTGGTGAGCCCCTATCCGTTCTCTCTGCGCTGGCTCGATGAATTCGTCGCTCCGGAGCTGGCCGGCCACCTTTATCACGGGGCGTTTCCGCTGGCGGACATAACCGTCATTCCGGATGACGAGATTGCCACCCACCAGCGCATGGCAACGCTGGAGTTACTGCAAAAACATATTCGACAACGCGATCTGGCGCAGCTCCTCGACAAGCTGAGCGAATTATTATTGACTGGACTGGCGACGGAATCGCAGGTACAAGCCCTGATGCACTATCTGGTACAGGCAGGCAACACGCGCGAGCCGATTAAATTCATTCGCGAGCTGGCGCAGCTCCTCGACAAGCTGAGCGAATTATTATTGACTGGACTGGCGACGGAATCGCAGGTACAAGCCCTGATGCACTATCTGGTACAGGCAGGCAACACGCGCGAGCCGATTAAATTCATTCGCGAGCTGGCGTTACGTACGCCGCAGCATAAGGAGACGTTGATGACGATTGCGGAATATCTGGAACAACAGGGGCTGGAGCGGGGCCTGGCGCAAGGCCGTCAGGAAGGACGGAAAGAAGAGGCGCAGCGCATCGCTGTCGCTATGCTGCACAGCGGCCTTCCGCGCGACCTGGTCGCCCGGTTGACCGGGCTGACGGAGCAGGAGCTGACTCCCCTGGCGGACTAAAGCTTAAGGATCTCTTTCACGAAGGGGATCGTCAGCTTGCGCTGAGCGGTAATCGAGGCATGATCCAGCTGATCGAGGGTCATAAACAGCGAACGCATCTCGCGATCCAGCCGCTTCAGCAGGAAGCGGCACACATCTTCCGGCATCTCGAAGCCGCGCAGTCTGGCGCGCAGCTGCAGCGCCTGCAGTTTGTCTTCATCCGACAGCGGCTGCAGCTTATAGATCTGCCCCCAGTCCAGCCGTGAGGCCAGATCCGGCAGGCCAAGATTCAGCTGCCGCGGCGGCCGATCGCCGGTGATCAGCAGCCGGGTTTTGCCTGATTCCAGGATCCGGTTATAGAGATTAAAGATGGCCATCTCCCAGGGCTCATCGCCGGCGACGCACTCGATGTTATCGATGCACACCAGCGCCAGCTGTTCCATCCCCTCCAGCACCTCGGGCACAAACCACGTCCGTTTATCCAGCGGCACGTAGCCTACCGCATCCCCGCGCTGGGAAAGCTCCGCGCAGGCGGCGTGTAACAGGTGGCTACGACCTGCCCCTTCACGTGACCAGATATAAATGTACCCGCTGTGTTCCTGGCGCAGTACGTTCTGGAGGGCGGCAAGTAGGGAAGGATTATCACCCGGCCAGAAACTCGCGAAGGTTTCGTCGTCAGGAAGATACAGTGGCAAAGAGAGCTGTGCCGGTGCGTTCAGATGGACCTCAACATAGGCTTACAGAAAAACGCGAAGAGTTTACCACAGATTTAGGTCAGGAGAGAACCGGGCGGGATCGCCGCCCGGTCAGGCGATCGTTATTTAAACTCTTCGCTATCCGCCGCGTCGAGGACCACCTCTTCCGGACGCAGGACGCTGATAAGCTTGAAAATCAGGCTGAGGGCGATGCCCACGATAGTCGCCAGCGCCATCCCTTTCAGCTCGGCGGCGCCAATGTGCACTTTAGCGCCGCTAACGCCGATGATCAGGATCACGGAGGTGAGGATCAGATTCTGCGCTTTACTGTAATCCACCTTCGATTCAATCAGTACGCGGATCCCCGAGGCGCCAATCACCCCGTACAGCAGCAGGGAAACGCCGCCCATCACCGGCACCGGGATGATCTGGATAGCCGCCGCCAGTTTGCCGACGCAGGAGAGCAGAATCGCAATGATCGCCGCGCCGCCGATTACCCAGGTGCTGTAGACCCGGGTAATCGCCATCACGCCGATATTTTCACCGTAGGTAGTGTTGGGCGTCGAACCGAAGAAGCCGGAAACGATCGTCGACAGGCCGTTGGCAAACATCGAACGATGCAGGCCCGGGTCGCGGATCAGATCGCGCTTAACGATATTGGCGGTCACCACCAGATGCCCCACGTGCTCGGCAATCACCACCAGCGCGGCGGGCAGTATGGTGAAGATAGCAAACCACTCAAAGCGCGGAGTGTAGAAAGTCGGCAGCGCGAACCAGTGCGCCTCGGCGATCGGGGTGGTATCGACCACGCCCATCACAAACGACAGCGCATAGCCCACCAGCACGCCGATCAGGATCGGGATAATCGCCAGGAAGCCGCGGAACAGCACGGATCCGAACACCGTCACCGCCAGGGTCACCATCGAGATAATAATGGTTTTACTGTCCGGTGACTGGCCGTCGGCCGGCAGCAGCCCGGCCATATTAGCCGCCACGCCCGCCAGTTCGAGGCCGATAACCGCCACGATGGCGCCCATCGCCGCCGGCGGGAACATCACATCCAGCCAGCCGGTACCGGCTTTTTTGACAATAAAGGAGACGAGGCAGAACAGCACGCCGCACATAATAAAGCCGCCCAGCGCCACTTCGTAGCCCAGCGGCAACAGCAGCAGCACCGGGGAGATAAAAGCGAAGCTTGATCCCAGATAAGCGGGAATTTTGCCTTTACAGATAAAGAGGTACAACAGCGTACCGATGCCGTTGAACAGCAGGACGGTGGCCGGGTTAATGTGGAACAGAATAGGCACCAGTACCGTTGCGCCAAACATGGCGAACAGATGTTGCAAACTAAGCGGGATTGTCTGTAAAAGCGGCGGTCTTTCACTCACCCCGATGGCACGGCGCGTCATAGTGTATTCCTCTGAGAGTCGTCTGTTATTTGCTGTGGATTACTTTTATTCAAAAAAAAGCCGACTCTCAAAGTCGGCTTTTTTCGCGGTATATTTTATTTCGTTCCAAAAATCTTGTCGCCGGCATCGCCGAGACCGGGAATGATATACCCGTGCTCGTTCAGTCCCTTATCGACAGAGGCGGTGTACAGCTCAACGTCCGGGTGGGCTTTCTCCAGCGCGGCAATCCCTTCCGGCGCCGCCACCAGCACCAGCACCTTGATGCTGGTGCAGCCGGCGTTTTTCAGCAGATCGATAGTGGCGATCATCGACCCACCGGTGGCCAGCATCGGGTCAACGACCAGCGCCATACGTTCATCGATGTTAGACACCAGTTTCTGGAAGTAAGGCACCGGCTCGAGGGTTTCTTCATTGCGATAGATACCGACCACGCTGATACGCGCGCTTGGCACGTGCTCCAGCACCCCTTCCATCATGCCGAGGCCAGCGCGCAGGATAGGCACAACGGTAATTTTCTTGCCCTTGATCTGCTCGACTTCCACCGGACCGTTCCAGCCTTCAATAGTGACTTTCTCAGTCTCCAGATCGGCGGTGGCTTCATAAGTCAGTAAGCTGCCCACTTCTGAGGCGAGTTCACGGAAGCGTTTGGTGCTGATGTCGTGCTCGCGCATCAGGCCCAGCTTGTGTTTGACGAGTGGGTGTTTGACTTCCACAATCTTCATTCTCTTTCTCCTCTGAGGGGCAGCCACAAAAAAAATCGCGGGATTATACCGCTTTTTGCGGATTGTGCCATACCCATCTTGCTTGACGTATATCAAGCAAAGTGATTTAGAGACAAAAAAACCGGAGGCGAGGCTCCGGCTTGGGTGCGGGGTGCAGTCCATACGCTTACGCGGGCCTACGTGTATTGTAGGTCGGTTAAGCGTTAGCGCCACCCGACTACGACAGGTTCTCCCCGTTGCTGGCAATTACCTGCTGATACCAGGCAAACGACTTTTTCCGGCTGCGTGCCAACGTGCCATTGCCTTCATTATCTTTATCGACATAAATAAAGCCGTAGCGTTTTTTCATTTCCCCCGTGCCGGCGGAAACCAGATCGATACAGCCCCAGGGGGTGTAGCCCATCAGATCGACGCCATCCTCGACCACCGCCTTTTTCATCTCCGCGATATGGGCGGAGAGATAATCGATACGATACTGGTCATTGACGCTGCCGTCCGCTTCGCGGACATCAATCGCGCCAAAGCCGTTTTCGACAATAAACAGTGGCAGCTGGTAGTGATCCCAGAACCAGTTCAGCGAATAGCGCAGGCCGACCGGGTCAATCTGCCAGCCCCAGTCCGACTTTTTGACGTACGGGTTGGAGACCAGGCTGGTGGTTTCATCATAATCAAGCAAGGGGTTGTCTTCGGTGGCTTTGGTAGCGAACGACATATAGTAGCTAAAGCCAATGTAGTCGACACAGCCCTCGGTTAACGCCTGACGATCGGCTTCGGTGATATCCAGAGTAAAGCCGCGGCGGGCAAAATAGTTGAGCAGATGCTGCGGATAGCGACCGCGCACGTGGACGTCGGTAAACCAGTAACGGCGGTGCATGGCGTTCATCGCCATCATCATATCGTCCGGGGCGCAGGTCAGCGGATAGATGGGGCACATAGCGATCATGCAGCCAATCTGCAGCGCCGGGTTGATCTCGCGCGCCGCTTTCACCGCCAGGGCGCTGGCCACCAGCTCATAGTGCGCGGCCTGGTACATCACCGGTTCCCGGTCTTCATCCGGCAAATATTTCAAACCGGAGTTGGTGAAGGGGGCAAAGTCCTCATGGAAGTTGGCCTGGTTGTTGATCTCGTTAAAGGTCATCCAGTACTTCACTTTATGTTGATAGCGGGTGAAGACGACCCTGGCAAAGCGCACGAAAAAGTCGATTAGCTTGCGGTTGCGCCAGCCGCCGTACTCGGTGACCAGGTGATAAGGCATTTCAAAATGCGACAGCGTAATGACTGGCTCAATGCCGTGTTTCAGGCATTCGTCGAACAGATCATCATAAAACTGCAGGCCAGCCTCGTTGGGCTCCAGCTCATCGCCCTGCGGGAAAATACGCGTCCAGGCAATCGAGGTGCGAAAACATTTGAAGCCCATCTCGGCAAACAGCGCCAGGTCTTGTGGATAACGATGATAAAAATCGATCGCCTCATGGTTCGGGTAGTTTTTCCCGGCCACCACGCCGTCGGTAATTTCCCGCGGCACGCCGTGGGCGCCGGCGGTCATCACATCCGCCACGCTGATCCCCTTGCCGCCCTCCTGCCAGCCGCCCTCTAACTGATGCGCTGCGACCGCGCCGCCCCACAGAAAACCTGCTTTAAATCCGGACATAGTCTCTCCCTAATGTCGATCGTCGTCTGGCGAACGATACAGCTGATTAAAATGGTAAACCGCGCCAATCAGGCCGGCATCGTTACCGTGACTGACGGTATCGAGATAGTCGGCAATGCCGAACCAGGCCAGATGCTGGCGCAGTAGCGTCAGAAATCCTGGGCGTTCCACAACGCCGCCACCGATAAAAATGGTCTGCGGATCGAAGATATGGACGAGGTTATAAAGGCCATGGCCCAGGCCATTGAAGAACTCGGCGACCAGACGCTGACAAACCGGGTCGCCGGCGTCATAGCGGTCGAAAATCAGTTCGCCTGTCACGCTATCCAGCGGCGCGCCAATATGTTGCGCATAGCGATGGCGCAGCACCCGCAGAGTGCAGTTCTCATTCATTGAATAGCGACGAGGATCGCGTCCGCCGGGACGGTCGGTAAGCATGTAGCCGAATTCGCCGGCACGAAAACGCGCCCCGTTGATCAGCTGGTGTTGGCAGAAAATCGCCCCACCGATGCCAGTACCGATAGTGAGCACCAGAAAATTGGCCATCTCCGCCGCTTTGCCCTGCCAGCGCTCGGCCAGCAGCACACAGTTGGCGTCGTTTTCCACCGAGACCGGCAGCCCGGTTCGCGTCTCGAGCCACGATTTCATGGCGAAGTTATCAAATCGACGGATAGCGCCGCCCATGGTGATAAAACCGCTGTGCGGATCGATATAGCCCGGCGCGCTGATGGCTATTCCTTCACACGACGGATGGGCCGCCAGCCACGACAGCATTGCCTGTAAGATCCGATCGCCATCGCTGTCATTGATTGACTGCCTGGCGGTTTCCAGCAGCCTGCCGTCGCGGGCCATCACGCCCATCTTTAACGCGGTGCCACCGATATCAAATGCCGCAATCTTCATTCATCCCTCTCCTGACCCGCGTCAATCACCGACAAAATGCGTGGCAAACCAACACGGAAACCGGTTTCAGTCGTATGATGAGGATTCCTTTACGTAGAGGCAAGCACCAGACTGTACCCGGTTTCATTTTCGTGAGCAGTATCAAATTTAACCATTCATCAGCGGTTTTACGCCAACTGTAAAGCAGGCTCGCAAACGTTTGCTTTCCCTGTTAGAATTGCGCCGATTTTTCTTGCTTACCGCAAACGCGTGGAGACTTCGCAGTGACCGATAAAACCTCTCTCAGCTATAAAGATGCCGGCGTGGATATTGATGCAGGCAACGCTCTCGTCGACCGTATTAAGGGCGTGGTGAAGAAAACCCGTCGCCCGGAAGTGATGGGGGGACTGGGCGGATTCGGCGCGCTGTGCGCACTGCCGCAGAAATACCGCGAGCCGGTACTGGTCTCCGGCACCGACGGCGTCGGTACCAAGCTGCGTCTGGCAATGGATCTGAAGCGTCACGACACCATCGGTATCGACCTGGTCGCCATGTGCGTGAACGACCTGGTGGTTCAGGGCGCTGAGCCGCTGTTTTTCCTGGATTATTACGCCACCGGTAAACTGGACGTCGATACCGCAGCCAGCGTCATCAACGGCATCGCCGAAGGCTGCCTGCAGTCCGGTTGCGCGCTGGTCGGTGGTGAAACCGCAGAGATGCCCGGGATGTACCACGGCCAAGATTACGACGTGGCGGGTTTCTGCGTCGGGGTAGTGGAAAAATCAGAAATCATCGACGGCAGCAAAGTGACCGATGGCGACGTGCTGGTGGCGCTGGCGTCCAGCGGCCCGCACTCTAACGGCTATTCGCTGGTGCGTAAGATCATTGAGGTTAGCGGCGTTGACCCACAAACTACCGACCTTGACGGTAAACCGCTGGCCGACCATCTGCTGGCGCCAACCCGCATCTATGTGAAATCGGTGCTTGATCTGATCGCCAGCGTTGACGTCCACGCTATTGCCCACCTGACCGGCGGCGGCTTCTGGGAAAACATTCCGCGCGTGCTGCCGGATAACACCCAGGCGATTATCGATGAGTCCTCCTGGCAGTGGCCATCCGTCTTCAACTGGCTGCAAACCGCCGGTAACGTCAGCCAGCATGAAATGTACCGTACCTTTAACTGCGGCGTAGGGATGATTATCGCCCTGCCGGCAGCGGAAGCGGACAAAGCGATTGCCCTGCTGAATGACAAAGGTGAAAACGCGTGGAAAATCGGGTATATCAAAGCCTCCGATTCCGAACAGCGTGTGGTCATTGCATGAAAAACATCGTGGTGCTGATTTCCGGTAGCGGCAGCAATTTGCAGGCGATCATCGACGCCTGCGGCCGGAAACAGATAAACGGCACCCTGCGTGCGGTATTCAGTAACAAGGCTGATGCGTTCGGCCTTGAGCGCGCGCGCCTGGCCGGCATCCCGGCCCATGCGCTGGCGCAAAGTCAGTTTGCCGACCGGGAAGCGTTCGATCGTCAGCTGATGCATGAAATCGACGCCTACGCCCCGGATCTGGTGGTGCTGGCAGGCTATATGCGTATCCTTAGCCCGGCGTTCGTCAGCCACTATCAGGGACGTCTGCTGAACATCCATCCCTCGCTACTGCCGAAGTATCCTGGCCTGCATACTCATCGTCAGGTGCTGGAGAACGGTGACGAGGAGCACGGCACCTCGGTGCACTTCGTCACCGATGAGCTGGACGGTGGGCCGGTTATTCTGCAGGCCAAGGTGCCGGTCTTCGCTGGCGACAGCGAGGAGGAAATCACGGCGCGGGTTCAGGCCCAGGAACATGCCATTTATCCGCTGGTCATCAGCTGGTTCGTCGATGGACGTCTGCGCATGGCAGGCAACCACGCCTGGCTGGATGAGCGACAGCTTCCCCCGCAGGGCTATGCCGCCGACGAATGAACAACCAGCCCCGCATGTGCACATCGCGGGGCTTTTTTTTAATTAAAAGTGTTTACTAATCAAACATCTCACAGAAATAATTCTTCTTACTGTCATATTGTTGTGACACAGTAAATCGCTACGCAGAAAAATTCGTCATAATAGTCTACGTCCTGTGAGTAAAACGGAGTGTGAGCGGTAATGGGCCAGGAAAAGCTATACATCGAAAAAGAACTCAGCTGGTTGTCTTTTAACGAACGCGTGCTGCAGGAAGCGGCGGACAAGAGTAACCCGCTGATTGAGCGCATGCGCTTCTTAGGGATTTACTCCAACAACCTGGATGAGTTTTACAAAGTGCGCTTCGCTGAGCTGAAGCGCCGGATTATTATCAGTGAAGAACAAGGCAGTACCGCCCATTCTCGCCACCTGTTAGGCAAAATTCAGGCCCGCGTTCTGAAGGCCGATCAGGAATTCGATAGTCTGTATAATGAACTGTTGCTGGAGATGGCGCGTAACCAGATCTTCCTGATCAACGAGCGCCAGCTGTCCGTCAATCAGCAGGCCTGGCTGCGCAACTACTTCAAGCAGTATTTACGCCAGCATATCTCGCCGATCCTGATCAACCGCGAAACGGACCTCGTGCAGTTCCTGAAAGATGATTACACCTATCTGGCGGTGGAGATTATCCGCGGGGAAAACATCAACTATGCTCTGCTGGAAATACCGTCGGATAAAGTGCCGCGCTTCGTGAACCTGCCGCCGGAAGCGCCGCGTCGCCGCAAGCCAATGATCCTCCTGGATAACATCCTGCGCTATTGCCTGGACGATATTTTTAAAGGCTTCTTTGATTACGATGCGCTGAACGCCTACTCGATGAAGATGACCCGTGACGCCGAGTACGATCTGGTGCATGAGATGGAGTCGAGCCTGATGGAGCTGATGTCCTCCAGCCTCAAGCAGCGCCTGACCGCCGAGCCGGTTCGCTTCGTCTACCAGCGCGATATGCCGGATGCGATGGTCGAAATGCTGCGCGATAAGCTCTCCATTTCCAACTATGACTCAATGCTGCCGGGCGGCCGCTATCACAACTTTAAAGACTTTATCGGCTTCCCGAACGTCGGTAAGGCCAATCTGGTCAATAAGCCCATGCCGCGCCTGCGTCATCTGTGGTTTGATAAATTCCGCAACGGCTTCGACGCCATTCGCGAACGCGACGTGCTGCTCTACTATCCCTATCACACCTTTGAGCACGTGCTGGAGCTGCTGCGTCAGGCCTCCTTCGACCCCAGCGTGCTGGCGATCAAAATCAACATCTACCGTGTAGCCAAGGATTCGCGCATCATTGACGCGATGATCCACGCCGCCCACAACGGTAAGAAAGTCACCGTAGTGGTGGAGCTGCAGGCGCGCTTCGATGAAGAGGCTAACATTCACTGGGCGAAACGCCTGACGGAAGCCGGAGTCCACGTTATCTTCTCTGCGCCAGGTCTGAAGATCCACGCCAAGCTGTTCCTTATCTCGCGTAAAGAAGGCGATGAGGTGGTGCGCTACGCCCACATCGGCACCGGTAACTTTAACGAGAAGACGGCGCGGATCTACACCGACTATTCGCTGTTAACCGCCGATGCGCGCATTACCAATGAAGTCCGCCGGGTGTTTAACTTTATCGAGAACCCCTATCGTCCGGTTAGCTTCGACTACCTGTTGGTGTCGCCGCAGAACTCGCGTCGTCTGCTGTATGAGATGATCGATCGCGAGATCGCCAATGCGCAAAACGGGCAACCGTCCGGGATTACGCTGAAGCTGAACAACCTGGTGGATAAAGGTCTGGTGGACCGACTGTATGCCGCCTCCAGCTCCGGCGTGCCGGTTAATCTGCTGATCCGCGGCATGTGCTCGCTGATCCCGGGTCTGGAAGGTATCAGCGAAAATATCCGCGTCATCAGTATTGTGGACCGTTTCCTCGAGCACGACCGGGTCTACTGTTTTGAAAACGGTGGCGATAAACAGGTCTGGCTCTCCTCTGCCGACTGGATGACGCGTAACATCGATTATCGCATCGAAGTTGCCGCTCCGCTGCTCGATCCGCGTCTGAAGCAGCGGGTGCTGGATATTTTTGATATCCTGTTCAACGATACGGTAAAAGCGCGCTATCTTGATAAAGAACTGAGTAACCGCTATGTGCCGCGCGGCAATCGCCGTAAAGTGCGCGCGCAAATGGCGATTTACGATTATCTCAAATCACTCGAACAACCCGACTAACCTATGCCAATAAACGATAACACCCCTCGGCCGCAGGAGTTCGCTGCGGTTGACCTTGGTTCGAACAGTTTTCATATGGTGATCGCCCGTGTCGTCGACGGCGCCATGCAGATCATCGGACGCCTGAAACAGCGCGTACATCTGGCCGATGGCCTCGATGAAAACTCGGTGTTGAGCGAAGAAGCCATGACCCGTGGGCTGAACTGCCTGTCGCTGTTTGCCGAACGCCTGCAGGGGTTCTCCCCCTCCAGCGTCTGTATCGTCGGGACGCATACGCTGCGTCAGGCGACCAACGCGGCGGAGTTTCTTAAACGCGCGGAAAAAGTGATCCCCTACCCGATCGAGATCATCTCCGGTAATGAAGAAGCGCGCCTGATTTTTATGGGCGTTGAGCACACGCAGCCGGAGCGCGGCCGCAAGCTGGTGATTGATATCGGCGGCGGTTCAACCGAGCTGGTCATTGGCGAAGATTTTGAGCCCCGCCTGGTGGAAAGCCGCCGCATGGGCTGCGTGAGCTTCTCGCAGGCCTATTTCCCTGGCGGCGTTATCAATAAAGAAAACTTCCAGCGCGCGCGCCTGGCGGCGGTGCAGAAGCTGGAGACGCTGGCCTGGCAGTTCCGTATTCAGGGATGGACCGTGGCGCTGGGCGCCTCCGGCACCATTAAAGCCGCCCAGGAAGTGCTGGTGGCGATGGGCGAGAAGGACGGATTTATTACGCCGGAGCGCCTCGAAATGCTGGTCAGTGAGCTGCTGAAGCATAAAAACTTCGACGCGCTCAGTCTGCCTGGTCTTTCTGAAGATCGTAAAGCGGTCTTTGCCCCGGGGCTGGCGATTCTGTGCGGCGTGTTTGACGCGCTAGCCATTAAAGAACTTCGTCTGTCCGATGGCGCCCTGCGTGAAGGCGTGCTGTACGAAATGGAAGGCCGCTTCCGCCACCAGGATATTCGTAGCCGCACGGCACAGAGTCTGGCAAATCAGTACAACATCGATCGCGAACAGGCGCGCCGGGTACTGGAAACTACCACCCAGATGCTGGAGCAGTGGCAGGAGCAGAATCCCAAGCTGGCCAATCCGCACCTCGCGGCGCTGTTGAAATGGGCGGTGATGCTCCATGAGGTAGGGCTGAATATCAACCACAGCGGCATGCATCGTCACTCGGCCTACATTCTCCAAAATAGCGACCTGCCGGGCTTCAACCAGGAGCAGCAGATGCTGATGGCCACCCTCGTACGCTATCATCGCAAAGCGATCAAGCTCGACGATCTGCCGCGCTTTACGCTATTCAGGAAAAAGCAGTTTCTGCCGCTAATTCAGCTACTGCGCCTGGGCGTACTGCTGAATAACCAGCGTCAGGCTACCACTACGCCGCCGACGCTGCGCCTGCAGACGGAAGCTCACCACTGGACGCTGACGTTTCCGCACAACTGGTTTAGCCAGAATGCGCTGGTGCTGCTGGATCTGGAAAAAGAGCAACAGTACTGGGAAGGCGTGCCGGAATGGATGCTGAAGATTGCTGAAGAAGAGCCAGACGCCTGATCGTATCTCTGGCTATCAACCGAGCCGGGCGCTTACGCCCGGCTTTTTGCTGCTCAGCCGGTCATCTCCTCCGCCAACTGCGTCAGAGGTACCGGTACCCCGATATCATAGCCCTGCATATAATCGATCCCCAGCGTGATGACCGCCTGACGTATTTCCGGCGACTCCACATATTCGGCCACCACCTGCATGTTCTTCATACGCGCCAGACGACAAATAGAGTCCACGACCTGGTAATCAAGACTGCTGGCAAGCAGATTGCGAATAAAACTGCCGTCGATTTTAAGAATGTCGACGTTCATTGTTTTTAACCGGGCGTAGCTGGCGTAGCCGGTACCAAAATCATCGATCGCCACCCGGCAGCCCAGCGCCCGCAGATGCTCTAAAGTCTGGCAGACCAGCTCGGGATTGCTGAGCGCGTAGTTCTCGGTCAGCTCGAAAATAATCTGCCATGGCTCAATGTTGTAGGCCTGCAGCAGCGCTTCGACCTCCTGAGGAAACTGGCTGCGGCTCAGCGACACCGGAGAAAGATTGATCGCCAGCCGCAGACCGGGCAGCGCCCGCCGGTTGGCGTCCATAAAGGCCAGCGTATGCTCAATAACCCACTGGTCCACCCGCGTGGACAGCCCAAACTCGTGCGCCACCGGCAAGAACTCGTTTGGCCCCGTTAGCTCACCCGACTCCCCTTCCATCCTCACCAGCACTTCATGATAGCGATCGCCGCGAATGCCCTGGATAGGCTGCGCCATCAGGACAAAATGGTCATGTTCCAGCGCTTTGAGAATGCGGTTCATCATCACGACTTTATCTTTCAGATCCTGCTGAACATGGCCCGCGCCGCGGCGCTGTAAATTTTCCGGATGGCCGCTGGCTAACGACATGTCGGCAATGGTGTTCAACTCGCCAAGCAGTAAATACAGATGCTTGACCGGCGAGCGAACGTTGCAATAGCTCATGCCGATCCGCGGCTGCAGGGGGACCCCGTCCCAGTGGAAACGGAACTGTCGCAGGGAGCGGTCAATTAAGTGAATGCGCGCCTGGTGCCCTTCGCTATTGAGACGGAACACTAAATCGTGACCGGCAAGATGATATACCGCTTCGTTGGGCTGCAGCAGCGTTCTCAGGTGGTTCGCCAGCATTTGCTTATACTGGATTCGCAAAAGTACCCCATAGTGGCGCCCCAGCAATTCAAGCTCAGGAATGCGCAGAAAACAGAGCGTCGACCAGCTCGTGCCGTTGAGCGCCCGGCTCAGCGCCCGCAAGTTCGGCATATGAACCACCGGGTCGAGGAAGGCCATCTGCCGGACGCGAGCGTAGATCAGCCGCTGCTGTGTCGCCAGCATCGCCGTATAGGCGACAATAAACGAGAATACCAGATAGCTTGATGAGGTGATCGCCAACTGGGTGTTATAGCTTGGGTAAATTGGTAAGTAACGGTAATGAAAATGGATCACGGCAATCAGCACCGGCGTCCAGATCAGTGAGATAAAGCGATAGCCAAAACGCATGGCACCCCAGAGCATCACCGGCATCAGCAATGACAACGTATAATTCGTACTAAATATGGTGCTGCTATCATTAAGCGGCATCAATAATAGCCACAGTAGCAGAATTAATACCGTCGCCCAGCAAATGATTTCAATTTTTTTTATTTTTGGATCAATTTGTAAGCGAACCTGAGAAATAAAGCCGCGTAAATGAAAAGGATTACGAATGACCCTTAACACAAAATAACACAGCGGCATGCCGGTCAGGCACCCTACCATTAGCGCCTGAAAGGTGATTAATGAACGTAAACTAAATGGCGTAACGCCGGTCATTTCCGTTGTGCGCGGATGGAGTCCAAGATATTCGGCAATCTGTGACAAAATCAGAAAAATGACCGAGGGGAGCAGCATTTGCCAGAACAGACGATGCGGCATCAGTCGGACGTTGCCGTGTGAGACCTGCTGACGCTGGGGGACAAAAATGCGGTAGCCGCCCCAGCAGAGCACGCAGGGGATAAGGAAATGGAACAGTACACCGATGGACTGCTCAAGCATCATGCCGTGGGCCAGAGTTAACAGCAGGCCAATAATAATGCCAGGGATCGCCGCCCAACCAAAAAACATCATCAGGCTGAGCACCAGCGCCAGGGGAAGATAATACAAAAATACCATATGACCATTGAGCATGGTGTAGGTATTCGCCCATCTGGCGACCGGTAATAACAGCGCAGGCAGAACGAGCGGTAAAGCCCACCACTTGTCGCGATATTGTTGATAGTATTTTAATAAATTCATAGGTGCTCTACAGAGTGCCTCTGCTCCCGCGAGGCATATTCAGGCAGGCATCCAACCACCCATGCTGACCGCGTAAATAATAACGATACGGTAACGTCCGCTGATTTTAGTGGCCAAGAGAAGGAGACTATTGATATAAATCAACAAATGCTGACGCCAACATTAATAAATCTTATTTTTCCCGACATTTCACGGCTAATAAAGTGAGCATGTAAATACGACGATTATCTTATATAACATTAATTAATGTTTTCACTGCCGCACTTTTACATCTGCATCAATTGACCCCATCTCGTTCCTGTGCCTTAATACCCCCATCGCCCATCTTCGGGTATACTTCAAGGATCCTTTTGTGAGTCAGGCACCCAGTATGCGTAAACGACATCGATTTAACCGTCGCATGACCCGTATCGTACTGCTTATCAGCTTTCTCTTCTTCTTTGGACGCTTTGTCTACTCCTCCATCGGCGCCTGGTACCATCATCAGGATAAAAAAGCGTCGCAGGAGTCATCGCTCACCGTCGAGCCCTCCCCCCGCGAGTAATCCTTTGATTCTAATACTGCAAGCGCCACACTCCGCAGGCAGAGCCGCTCGCTGCTGAAGTACTGTCTTTGATGCGGTAATTTTGCCGTCGGCGATTTATAAGCGCACGGTATGCAGCAGGCGCAGCATTTCAGCGATACCTTTTGTCACAATTTTGTCCTGACGCATGACTACCGCCAGCTGTCGGTATAGCCGCGGCGCCAGCGAGTGTACGCGTAATCCGTCGCGATCCTCCACCCGCTCCACCGCCATGCGGGGCACGATGCTGTAGCCCAGCCCTGCCCGCACCATGCGCTTAATCGCCTCGATGCTCCCCAACTGCATTACCGGCGTCACCGCCAGTCCCGCCGAGCGGAACCAGCGGTCAATCAGATCCCGCGTGCCGCTACCCGCCTCGAAGGCAATGAGCGGCTGCGCCTGCAGCTCGGCGGGAGTATAAACCGCCGGCATCTCCGTCTCGCGGCTGGCATAGATGGTCACGAACTCCTCATCTAACATCGCAGTCACCGCCAGACTGCGCCCCTGCACGGGCAGCGTGACCAGCCCGAGATCGAGCCGGTTTTCTTCCACCGCGCGGACGATATCCAGCGTGTTGCCGGTGGTCACCCCCACCGTCAGCAGCGGGTGCTGCTGACGAAGATGCTGCAGCAGCGGTGGAAGAAGATGAATGCAGGCCGTCGCGCCGGTCCCCAGCGTCAACGATCCATTAACCTCCTGACTGAATGCGCTGACCGACTGCACCGCGCTATTCACCGCCCGATCGATCTGCTCGCTGTGGGCCAGCAATGCCATTCCCGCCGCCGTCGCCTTGATCCCACGTCCGGTTCGCTCCAGCAGCCTGGTCTGTAAAAACTGCTCCAGCTGACGTACCTGCAGGCTGACGGCAGGTTGGGAGATCCCCAGCGCGTCGGCGGCGGCAGAAAAGCTGCCGCGCTGTACGACCAGCCGGAAGGTCGCCAGATTTCCCAGGTTCAGTGTTGTCATAAAAGTTTCTCTTATACCGCGCATAAGGTGGCCGCTCTGCCAGAACAATAGCCTGCCGGGTATGCTCAGGACAACTGTCTTAACGGAATGAAAAACCATGGAAATAAACGCTATTCCCCGACGCCTTGCCTTCACCGCGGGCGGTCAGCAACTCATCAACTGGGGGATCTCTTTTTATATGCCCGGCACCTTTGCCGGGACTATCGCCGCCGACAAAGGATGGTCCTTGCCGCAGATCTATCTCGGCCTTACGCTTGCGATGCTGATGATGGCCGCTGTCTCCCCGTTCGTTGCCAGGCTGCTGGCTCGCTTTGGCGGAAGGCTGGTGGTCACCAGCGGTACCTTACTGATAGCCGCCAGCTGCGCCATGATGTCCTGGCGCCCTTCGCTGGCCGGCTGGTACGGCGCCTGGCTGCTGACCGGCATCGGCATGCGGCTCTCACTGTATGATGCGCTGTTCGCCGCAGTGGTGAATCTGTACGGTCAGCAGGCGCGGAAAACTATCTCTCATATCACTCTCGCTGGCGGTCTGGCCTCTGCCCTCTTCTGGCCGCTGGGCGAGGCGTTATTAACCATCATGCCCTGGCAGAATGCCCTGCGGATCTATGCGCTGTTTGGCCTGCTGAGCGCATGGCTGAGTTATCAACTGCCTCGCCAGCGGCTCAGTTCAGCGGCGAAATCACCAGCCCCGCCAGCGACAGCAGAAGGCGACCGGCGTAACGGGGCGCGTTACGCGATCTTTATTGCGCTGATCACCTTCATCTCTAACGGTACCTCTACCCATCTGCCGGAGTTTATCAGCCACTTTGGTCTGCCGGTTGCCGTCGGTGTGCTGTGGGGATTCGGCCAGACCGGCGCCCGGCTGGGGGAAGTGCTGGCCGGTCCCCGGGTCACCTCGCTCACGCTAACGCGTTTTACTGCGCTCGCCATGCCGCTCTGTTTTCTCCTTGGATTGAGCAGCTCGACCTTTGCCGGATGCGCAGCCGGGTTTGTGCTGGGCTATGGCGCGATTAACGGGCTGGTGACGATTGTCAAAGCGACGCTGCCGCTGGCGCTGTTTAGCGCAGAAAGCTACGCCAGCCGCACGGGTCTCCTGCTGATCCCCGGGCAACTGATGGCAGCTGTTTCACCCTTTGCCTACGCATGGCTGAACCACCGGCTGGGCATTATCGGCGGAATGTGGGTGTCCACCGGGTTAACGTTGATCGTTGCCGGACTGGCGCTGGCGATGGTGCGCGAGGCGGGTAAGGCGCAGGATGAACGTAATGTAGAATATCCGGCAGCGGCCGTTGACCAACCGATAGCCAAAAACAACCTTGCTGAAGAGTAAACGTGGATCACTACGCCCTTGATAATTTACGCCTGCCCTTATAGCCATATGGCAGGCATTATTCATATTATAAATTTTTAATGAAAATACATTCACCAAATCAATGATGAAATTTTTAAGAGAATAGCAGGGCATGCTGTCACCTGCGAAAAATAACGATACCGCCTGTATTTCTCGCTTGCATAATGATCCAAAAAATAAAGTCAGTCGCCATCGGTAACATTAGCCACACCTCCGGTAACACAATTAGCTTTACTCTCTTCCTCATCGAAAACGTTCGAGCATAGCAAAGAATGAGCGCTAATTTTAATACCGTAGCAAAACCCGGCGGCAATCAATGCAATCTGGCCTGTCGGTATTGTTTTTATCTGGAAAACGAGGTTCCGCGTCCAGGGTATGCCACCATGGACGACCTCACGCTGGAAGCGTACATTCACAACACCATTTCATCGACCCCCTCGCAAAACGTCGAGTTTTGCTGGCAGGGCGGTGAGCCTACCTTATGCGGGCTGGATTTTTTTGCAAAGGTGGTCGAGCTCCAGCAGCGTTACCGTGGTAACAAAATCATCGCCAACAGCCTGCAAACCAACGGCATCTTGCTGAACGATAAATGGGCTCGTTTTTTGCGTCGTCATGGATTTCTGGTCGGATTATCCATTGATGGCCCTGCGTCACTCCACGACACCTGGCGTACGACGGGCTGCGGAAAACCCACCTGGGAAAAAGTTGTGCAGGCCATACGCTGCCTGCAGCAGCATGACGTTCCGGTGAATGCCATGGTGGTGGTCAGCCGCCAGTCTGCAAGCCAGGGGAAAAGTCTCTATCGCTGCCTGAGCCGCGAGCTAAACCTTCACCATCTCCAGTTTATTCCTCTCGTTGACTCCCCTGCTCCCTGGTCAGTTACCCCTGAGGGCTGGGGCAAATTTTTGTGCAGTGTTTTCGACGACTGGCTGGAAAACGATGTTGGCAGGGTGTTTATCCAGTACTTTGATAATCTGCTCGGCGTATGGGCCGGCCAGCCCGCCACGCTCTGCACCATGCAGCCTGTCTGTGGGCAGAGTTTACTGGTGGAGCAAAACGGCGATGTCTACAGCTGCGATCACTTTGTCTCAGCGGAATATAAGCTGGGTAATCTGAAGCAAGATGCTATGGCAGCGATGGCGAGCTCGCCATTTCAGCAACAGTTCGGGAAGCAAAAGGGCCAACTCTCTGCCCGCTGTCAGGGCTGCCACTGGCGCTTTGCCTGCCATGGGGGATGCCCTAAACACCGTTTTACCATCCATGACGACGAAGCACAGAATTACCTGTGCAGCGGCTATTTAACCTTTTTCGGCCATATCACGCCCTATATGAACGTCATGAGAAGGCTTTTATTAGATTGCCAGCCGCCCGCGCTCATTATGAGCCTTATCCCGGAGATTCGGCAAAATATATTACAATTAACGGAGTCTGAAGATGAAAGAACCAAATAAAATAGATGGAAATCGCCGCGATCTCCTCAAAGGTCTGGGGATTGCCGCAGTCGTGAGCCTGTTACCAGAGACGGGAAACGCCGCACAAAATAATGCCGCCGCGAAAGCGGCATGGGATATTCCTTTCACCGGCGAAATCCCTGACACACTGCCCGAAGGCTACAATATTTTACTCATAACCTGCGATCAGGAACGTTATTTCGAGCGGTATCCCTTTCCGGTGCCGGGCCGGGAACGCCTGATGAAAACGGGTATCACTTTTACCAATCATCAGAACACGGCCAACGTTTGTACGCCATCGCGCTCTGTCATGTACACCGGGCTCCATATGCCGCACACCCGGATGTTTGATAATCTTGGCTTCCCCTGGATGAATTACGATCTGGACCCGGAATTACGTACCGTGGGCCATATGATGCGTGAACTGGGTTATTACACGGCGTATAAAGGTAAATGGCATCTTACCCGGGAGATCGATCAGCCGGTCGCTGGTAAATCGGTAGAAGAAATGGACCTGGGCGAGATCCCGACGCCGCGACTGCATGAAATTATGGAAAAGTATGGTTTCTCTGATTATCACGGCATTGGCGATGTCATCGGGAAAAGTAAGGGCGGCTATTTCTTTGATTCAGTCACCACGGGGCAGACCATTAGTTGGCTACGTAACACCGGCCGCCCGCTGAATGATGAAAATAAACCCTGGTTCGCGGCAGTAAACCTGGTTAACCCCCACGATGTCATGTTTATCGACACCGATGAGCATGGTGAGCAGGTGCAGTGGAAAGGGCCAATGGATAAAGAAAACCACACCCTGCTGCCAACCCAACCCCCGCACAACCAAATCTATCAGCAAAGCTGGCCAGACTATCCGCTGCCTGCAAACCGCCACCAGCCGCTCGATGAGCCTGGCAGACCTGCCGCCCATAAAGAGTACCAGAATGCCAGGGCGGTGATGGAGGGACAGTTCCCCGATGAAGACCGGCGCTGGCGCAAATTACTGGATTATTATTTCAACTGTATTCGCGATAATGACCAGCATCTTGAGGCGATTCTCAATGAGCTGGATAACCTGCAGCTGACGCAAAATACGATTATCGTCTTTACCGCCGACCATGGGGAGCTCGGTGGCTCCCACCAGATGCATGGTAAAGGTTCCTCGGTGTACAAAGAGCAGATCCATGTGCCGATGATCATTCGCCATCCGGCGTATCCGGGAAATATCCGCTGCAACAGTTTGACCAATCATCTGGATTTAGTACCGACCCTGATTGGTCTGACTGGACGCGATCGCTCGCTGCGAGAGAAAGTCCTGGAGGGCAGAAAAGGCCGGGATATGAGCCCATTACTGGCGCATCCTGAGCAAGCGGGCTTAAATGCGCTGCGTCCGGGTTCGCTTTATTGTTACGGCATGATCCTGTATATGGATGCGCAATACACGGCAAAATTCAGAAAGCTGGCTGGAGAAAAACTCCCGCACGATCAATTTAAAAAAGCAATCGCGTCACTCCATCCTGATTTTTCCCATCGCTCAGGGATCCGTATGATCAACGATGGACACTATAAATTTGCCCGCTACTTTTCGCTCAAGCAGCATCATATTCCTGCTACCCTGGCCGAGCTGCTGGAGAATAATGATGTTGAACTTTTCGATCTGGTTAACGACCCCGAAGAAAATCATAACCTCGCCCGGGAGCCAGAGAAGTACCGGGATCTGTTAATGACAATGAACGATAAACTCAATCAGCTCACTGCCGCTGAGATTGGCGAAGATGATGGCAGCTATATGCCCCCGTTTGAAGGAAGCCAGTGGGATCTGACGGCGGCCCAGATGCATCAATATATGCGCGATTAGCGCTTGCCGTCAGGTGGGAGACCTTAATGTAGCAGCTATAAAAAAACCCTCTGTAAACACAGAGGGTTTCGTTTTACTCAGCTAACGCCGGGGATTATTCCCACTCAATCGTTGCTGGCGGCTTGCCGCTGATGTCATACACCACGCGGGAGATACCGTTCACTTCATTGATGATACGGTTGGAGACGCGGCCGAGGAAATCGTACGGCAGGTGTGCCCAGTGCGCGGTCATGAAGTCGATGGTTTCCACCGCACGCAGGGAAACCACCCAGTCGTATTTACGGCCATCGCCCATCACGCCGACGGAACGAACCGGCAGGAACACAGTGAACGCCTGGCTGACTTTGTTATACAGATCAGCTTTGTGCAGCTCTTCGATGAAGATAGCGTCCGCACGACGCAGCAGGTCGCAGTACTCTTTCTTCACTTCGCCCAGCACGCGCACGCCAAGGCCGGGGCCCGGGAACGGGTGACGGTAGAGCATGTCGTACGGCAGGCCCAGTTCCAGGCCGATCTTACGTACTTCGTCTTTGAACAGCTCACGCAGCGGCTCAACCAGGCCCATCTTCATCTCTTTCGGCAGGCCGCCCACGTTGTGGTGAGATTTGATAACGTGCGCTTTACCGGTGGCGGAAGCGGCAGACTCGATAACGTCAGGGTAGATGGTACCCTGCGCCAGCCATTTGACGTCGTCCAGCTTCAGCGCTTCTTCGTCGAACACTTCCACGAAAACGCGACCGATAATTTTACGCTTCGCTTCCGGATCGCTTTCACCCGCCAGCGCGTCGAGGAAACGCTGCTCGCCTTCAACGTGAACAATGTTCAGGCCAAAGTGGTCGCCGAACATCTCCATCACCTGCTTCGCTTCGTTCAGGCGCAGCAGACCGTTGTCCACGAATACGCAGGTCAGGTTTTTGCCGATAGCGCGGTGCAGCAGCATCGCGGTCACCGAAGAGTCCACACCGCCGGAGAGGCCGAGGATCACTTTGTCGTCGCCAACCTGCTGACGGATACGCTCAACGGCGTCGTCAATGATTTTCGCCGGGGTCCACAGCGCTTCGCACTGGCAGATGTCGCGCACGAAGCGCTCCAGCATACGCATCCCCTGACGGGTGTGGGTCACTTCCGGGTGGAACTGCACGCCGTAGAAGCGTTTTTCTTCGTTGGCCATAATGGCGAACGGGCAGTTGTCGGTGCTGGCGACGGTTACGAAGTCCGCTGGGATGGCGGTCACTTTGTCGCCGTGGCTCATCCACACGTCCAGCAGCGGTTTGCCGTCTGCGGTCAGGGAATCTTCGATACCGCGCACCAGCGCGCTGTCGTTAACCACTTCAACCTGCGCGTAACCAAACTCACGCTCGTTAGAACCTTCTACATGGCCGCCCAGCTGCATCGCCATGGTCTGCATGCCGTAGCAGACGCCAAATACCGGCACGCCGGCTTCGAACACATACTGCGGCGCGCGCGGGCTGTTCTCTTCGGTGGTGCTTTCCGGGCCGCCGGAAAGAATGATGCCGCTTGGATTAAATTCGCGGATCTGTGCTTCCGTGACATCCCATGCCCACAGCTCACAGTAGACGCCCAGCTCACGCACGCGACGCGCCACCAGCTGAGTATACTGAGACCCGAAGTCGAGGATGAGGATGCGATGTTTATGAATGTTTTCCGTCATTGACGCTAATTCCGAGGCAAGTGAAACAGAGTAAATAAATCGCCCGACGCAAGGTCGGGCGAAGAAATCAGGAGCCCAGACGGTAGTTCGGGGACTCTTTGGTGATGGTCACGTCGTGAACGTGGCTTTCCTGAATGCCCGCACCGCTGATGCGTACGAATTCAGCTTTGGTACGCAGCAGGTCAATGGTACCACAGCCGGTCAGACCCATACAGGAACGCAGACCGCCCATCTGCTGGTGAATGATCTCTTTCAGGCGGCCTTTATAGGCCACGCGACCTTCGATACCTTCCGGCACCAGTTTGTCAGCAGCGTTATCGCTCTGGAAATAGCGATCAGAGGAGCCTTTGGACATCGCGCCAAGGGAGCCCATCCCGCGGTAGGATTTGTAAGAGCGACCCTGATAGAGTTCGATTTCACCCGGGGACTCTTCGGTACCCGCCAGCATGGAGCCAACCATCACCGCCGCCGCACCGGCGGCGATCGCTTTGGCGATATCGCCGGAGAAACGGATACCGCCGTCAGCGATAACCGGAATACCGGTCCCTTCCAGCGCTTCCACCGCGTCGGAAACAGCAGTGATCTGCGGCACACCCACGCCGGTGACGATACGGGTAGTACAGATGGAGCCCGGGCCGATGCCCACTTTCACCGCGCTGCAGCCGGCTTCCGCCAGCGCGCGTGCGCCTGCGCCAGTGGCAACGTTGCCGCCGATGATCTGCAGGTCAGGATATTTCGCGCGCGTTTCACGGATACGCTGCAGAACGCCTTCTGAGTGACCGTGCGAGGAGTCGATCAGCAGAACGTCAACGCCTGCCGCTACCAACGCGTCTACGCGCTCTTCGTTGCCGGCACCAGCGCCGACCGCCGCGCCTACGCGCAGACGGCCCTGCTCATCTTTACAGGCGTTCGGTTTACGTTCTGCTTTCTGGAAGTCTTTGACGGTGATCATGCCGCGCAGGTGGAAGCTTTCATCCACGACCAGCGCTTTCTCAACGCGTTTTTCGTGCATCTTAGCGAAGACCACTTCACGGCTTTCGCCTTCACGAACGGTGACCAGACGCTCTTTCGGCGTCATGTAGACGCTGACCGGCTGGTTCAGATCGGTGACGAAACGCACGTCGCGGCCGGTGATGATGCCAACCAGCTCGTTTTCTTCGGTAACCACCGGGTAGCCGGCAAAACCGTTGCGCTCGGTCAGCTCTTTCACTTCACGCAGAGTGGTCGTCGGCAGAACAGTCTGCGGGTCGGTGACCACGCCGGACTCATGTTTCTTCACGCGACGAACTTCTTCCGCCTGGCGCTCGATGGACATGTTTTTGTGAATAAAGCCGATGCCGCCTTCCTGTGCCAGGGCAATAGCCAGACGCGCTTCCGTTACGGTATCCATGGCTGCGGAGAGCATAGGAATATTCAGACGAATGGTTTTCGTCAGCTGAGTGCTGAGATCGGCAGTATTCGGCAGAACGGTAGAATGAGCGGGAACGAGGAGGACGTCGTCAAACGTCAGGGCTTCTTTAGCGATACGTAGCATGGGCAATATCTCGACCAGGGTGGATAAATATTGCCGTGGCATTATACAGAGCGTAACCGATTGCATCTACCCTTTTTTGCAAATAATACTTGCCATCCCCTCTGAGCGCGTTACTATCGACTGAATAACCTGCTGATTTAAAGTTTGATCTTGCTCACATGTTACCCTCTCAATCCCCCGCAATTTTTACCGTAAGCCGCCTCAATCAGACGGTGCGTCTGCTGCTTGAGCGCGAAATGGGCCAGGTTTGGATCAGCGGCGAGATCTCTAACTTCAGCCAGCCCTCCTCCGGCCACTGGTACTTCACCTTAAAAGACGATAACGCCCAGGTGCGCTGCGCGATGTTCCGCAACAGCAACCGCCGGGTCACGTTCCGCCCGCAGCACGGGCAGCAGGTGCTGGTTCGCGCCAACATCACGCTGTATGAGCCGCGCGGCGACTACCAGATTATCGTCGAAAGCATGCAGCCCGCCGGCGAAGGGTTGCTGCAGCAGAAGTATGAGCAGCTGAAAGCGCAGTTAACGGCGGAAGGACTGTTCGAGCAAAAACATAAGCAGGCGCTCCCCTCTCCCGCCCACTGCGTCGGCGTCATCACCTCGAAAACCGGTGCCGCGCTGCACGATATTCTCCATGTCCTCAGGCGCCGCGATCCCGGGCTGCCGGTGATCATCTACCCAACCGCGGTCCAGGGTGACGACGCCCCCGGGCAGATTGTGCGCGCCATCGCGCTGGCCAACGCGCGCCAGGAGTGTGACGTACTGATTGTCGGACGCGGCGGCGGTTCGCTGGAGGATCTGTGGAGTTTTAACGATGAGCGGGTGGCGCGGGCTATTTTCGCCAGCCAGATCCCTATCGTCAGCGCCGTCGGCCATGAAACCGACGTCACGATCGCTGATTTTGTTGCCGACCTGCGGGCACCGACTCCCTCAGCCGCCGCGGAAATCGTCAGCCGCAACCAGCAGGAGCTGCTGCGCCAGCTGCAGTCCGGACAGCAGCGGCTGGAAATGGCGATGGACTATTTCCTCGCCAGTCGCCAGCGCCGTTTTACCCAGCTGTTCCATCGCCTGCAGCAACAGCATCCACAGCTGCGCTTGGCCCGCCAGCAGACCGCCCTGGAACGCCTGCGCCAGCGGATGCGTATCGCCGTGGAGTCACAGCTTAAGCGCGCAGAACAGCGGCAAAAGCGCACCGTTCAGCGTCTGAATCACTACAACCCGCAGCCGCGGATCCACCGCGCGCAGTCGCGGATCCAGCAGCTGGAATACCGGCTGGCGGAAATTATGCGTGGCCGCCTCAGCGAGCGGCGTGAACGGTTTGGCAACGCGGTGACCCATCTGGAGGCGGTGAGCCCCTTAGCCACCCTGGCGCGGGGCTACAGCGTCACCTCGGTGAGCGACGGTACGGTGCTGAAGCAGACAAAACAGGTCAAAACCGGCGATCTGCTCACCACCCGCCTGAAAGACGGCTGGGTCGAAAGCGAAGTGAAGCAGATCGCGACGGTGAAAAAAACGCGGGCCAGAAAGCCTTCGCCCACTAAACCAGCGGAATAAATTCCACCCGTTTTTTCGAGATAAGGCCATGCCCATGCTGGCAAAAGTAATCCACCGCGCCGCACGCCTTCAGCACCTCCAGCGGCTGGTGGCATTCCGGGCAGCGGGCCTCAAGGGTAAATACCCTTTCGCACTGGGCGCAATGCGCGCTACTGCCTTTGACATCTAACGGCGCGTGGCACAGAGGGCAATCAAGTTCCATAACCATTCCTTTCAACGTTTATCTGCACCTATTTTATCATGTTCCGGGTTTAATGCGGGCCGCGTAATTGCTGCTGCAACCTGAGCAGCCATTCCACTTCCTCAAGCCTACGCTGCGTTAGCCCGGCCACGCTGTCCGGCGCCCGGATAAACAGATTATCAGCGCCGAGGATCTGCTCATCAAGACAGTGCGTATAGATCGCCCCGGGCCGGGTCCAGCGCTGCACCCGCTCGCCGTCCTGTAGCGTCACCACTTCGCCCTCAGGGGCGCGATCGAAGGTAATTATTCGCCCGTCCCGCAGTCCTATCCGCATTCCCTTTTGCCCGCCCGCGGGACCCGCGTATTTGTTGAGCCAGATATTGAGCGGGATAGTGCCCAAGGTTCCCTGCAGATGCGCCTCCCCCTCGGCAGTGCTCGTATCCCCAGGAGCAATGTCATGGCCGAGGCGGTCTTTCGCCACCCGAAGGGAAAGGCTCAGCGCCGTATCGCCTCCGCTGGCGTGCAGGGTTTCGCGGAGCATCGCCAGGACATGGGTGCCGATATCGAGGATCACCCCATCAGGGTGACGCAGCTGCCGGGTATCCAGCTCCCCGGTGGCAAAATTGAGTGCGACCGGCTCACCAGCGCTGTTAAAGCCGCTTGGCTCCTGCAAATAACCTTCGATCCAGACGATATCCTGCGCTGACAGGTGCGGCGGAGGCAGGCCGCTGGTCTCCCCTTCCGCCCGCCACAGCGGGCCAGGAGCGTTCAGCGCAACGCCTCGCGCCATCCAGTGGTCAAGAGCCAGCACCCGCGCGGCCTGCTCAGTCGGCGCCAGCAGCGCCCGCAGCCGGGCGGCCTGCTCAAGGTTGGCCACGATCGGCTTTTCCACCACGATGCGGGAAATGCCGCTGGCTAACGCCCTCTCCAGTACGGGCAGATGCTGAAGTGATGAGGTGGTAATGAAGAGCGTATCCAGGGGTTCGGCCAGCAGCGCCGACAGCGAACTACAGCGCTGGATCCCCGGCAGCGCTCTGCTGCAGTCCAGGTCATAGCCCTGGCAGCGGTCGATGACGTCCCCCAGGCGACGCAGCGCCGGTAAATAGGCGGTTTCCACCACCGCGCCGAGGCCGATAAAACCAATCTGCATAGTAAGTCCACCTTTGAGCCGCTCTGTTCCCGGCGAAGTATCGCGGGATTATGGCGGAAGGTTTTGACATTTACCGGCATGGCGGCCACAAAAAACCCGCCGAAGCGGGTTTAATGATTATTTGCTTTTCTTGATGTGCTTGATCAAGCGCTTACGTTTACGCATCTGGTTCGGCGTCAGGGTGTTACGCTTGTTAGCGAACGGGTTTTCCCCTTCCTTGAACTGGATCCGGATCGGCGTGCCCATCACGTCCAGGGATTTACGGAAGTAGTTCATCAGATAGCGCTTGTAGGAATCCGGCAGATCCTTGACCTGGTTACCGTGGATCACCACGATAGGCGGGTTGTAGCCCCCGGCGTGGGCGTATTTCAGCTTCACGCGACGGCCACGCACCAGCGGTGGCTGATGATCTTCCGCCGCCATGTTCATGATCCGGGTCAGCATCGCGGTGCTTACGCGGCGCGTAGCGCTGTCGTAGGCTTCGCGTACCGATTCAAACAGGTTGCCGACGCCGCTGCCGTGCAGGGCGGAGATGAAGTGCACCCGGGCAAAGTCGATAAAGCCCAGACGATAGTCGAGGGTCTCCTTCACCTGCTCCTTCACTTCCTGACTCAGGCCATCCCACTTGTTAACGACGATCACCAGCGAACGGCCGCTGTTAAGAATAAAGCCCAGCAGCGAGAGGTCCTGGTCGGAGATCCCTTCGCGAGCATCGATCACCAGCAGCACGACGTTGGCGTCTTCAATCGCCTGCAGCGTTTTGATCACCGAGAACTTTTCCACTACGTCGGTGATTTTCCCGCGCTTACGCACCCCAGCGGTATCGATGAGCACGTATTCGCGCTCGTCACGCTGCATCGGGATATAAATGCTGTCACGGGTGGTGCCCGGCATATCGTAGACCACCACGCGATCTTCACCGAGGATGCGATTGGTGAGGGTTGATTTACCGACATTAGGACGCCCGACAATCGCCAGCTTGATCGGCAGATCCTGCGGATTGAAGTCGTCTTCCGGCTCTTCTTCCGCTTCGCCATTCTGCTCGGCTTCGAATTTCGCCCAGTATTCGGCGTCTTCATCCACTTCTTCCTGCGGATTAACCTCATCGACCCATGGCAGCAGGGCCTGCTCCAGCAGGCTGGTCACGCCGCGGCCGTGCGAAGCGGCAATCGGATAGATATCGCCCAAGCCGAGCGACCAGAAGTCCGCCATTGCCTGGTCGACGTCGATGCCGTCGGTTTTGTTAGCCACCAGGAAGGTGGGCTTTTCACGAGAGCGCAGGTGTTTAGCGATCGCGATGTCCGCCGGCATCAGGCCCGCGCGCGCATCGACCATAAACAACACCACATCGGCCTCTTCGATTGCCAGCAGCGACTGCTCCGCCATCCGGGTTTCCACGCCCTCTTCCGTACCATCAATACCACCGGTATCGATACAGATGAATTCGCGGCCTTCGACTTCGGCCCGACCGTACTTACGGTCACGAGTCAGCCCCGGGAAATCCGCAACCAGCGCATCACGAGTGCGCGTCAGGCGGTTAAAGAGCGTGGATTTTCCAACGTTAGGGCGCCCGACAAGCGCGACCACAGGTATCATGTTAAATGCCTCATACAATCACTAAGCAACATCGTCTTAACGACGTTTTTAAAAAAGTCAAAACGGCCCCTGTCTGCCAGGGGCCGTTTCTTAATCACTCACGACAGCGGTAATTAACGCGTAATCGCGTACAGCGTACCGTCTTTCGCCTGGATCAGCAGTCGACCATCGGCAACCACCGGGTCGGTCAGGAAGCCGGAGCTGTCCACTTTCTGCTGCGCCACAAAATGGCCATCTTCCGGATTAACCCAGTGCATGTAGCCTTCGCTATCGCCGACGACCAGATTGCCATTATACAACACCGGCGCGGTCAGCAAACGGTGCAGCAGATCGCTTTGCGTCCACAGGGTTACACCGCCGTCGGTGGTCAGTGCCAGCAGGCGATCGTTCTGGTCTACCAGGTAGATACGGTTACCATCGACGATGAAATCATTCACCGAACCCAGCTCGCGTTTCCACATAATCTGGCCGCTACGCAGGTCCAGCGCGGTCAGGTTACCGTTATAAGCCAGCGCATAAACCACACCGTTAACGATGATCGGCGTCGTGTCGACGTCGTTCAGGCGGTCAATTTCCGTCGGGCCGGTGGCCGTAGAAATACGCTGCTGCCAAATCATCTGCCCCTGCTGCATCAATACTGCACTGACGCGGCCGTTGTCGCCGCCGACGATCGCCGCGCCGTAGGCGGTCGCAGGCGCAGACTCGCCGCGCAGGGAGAGCGCCGGCATATCGAGGTTAACGGTCCACTTCACGGCCCCATCGGTCTCGTTTAGCGCCTGCAGCTGGCCGTTACTGGTATGCACCAGCACCATGCCATCGCTCACCACCGGACGCGACAGCGCCTCGCCGGCGACACGGGTTTGCCAGGCCACGGTACCATCGCTGGTATTCAGCGCATACAGCTGCGCTTTCTCGCTGCCGATATAAACATGGCCGCCAGAGACGGTCACCCCGCCAGAAAGCAGCGCTGGCGTGCGCGAGAACCAGCCATCTTTCTCCGCCAGATTCACCGACCACACCTCTTTGCCGTCGTCGGCGTTCAGCGCTTTGACGGTGCCTTTACGGTCAGCAGCATACACTACGCCGTCGGCAAAGGCCGGATGAAGGTTAGAGTAAAATTCGCCGATACCATCGCCAACCGAGGTGCTCCAGGACGTGGACGGCGTAAACTGGTTTTCTACCGTCGGCAGCGGTGACATTTTCACCACATCTTCTTCGCTATTAAACAGCGAACACCCGCTCAGCAAGGTAACGGAAAGCAGCCCTGGCAACAGTAATTTACGCAATTGCATCGAGTCCCTCTCAGATGGACAAATTATTCATTTTCATACGCATCATTTCGCTGAGCGCAGGAGAAGCATCGCTTTTCACGCCAGCTTCCCACGCCGCACGGGCCCCTTGCTTATCGCCTTTGCTCAACAGAATTTCGCCGCGCAAATCGGCCACAATGGCGGTCCAGCCCTCACCTTTGATGCTGTCGAGGGTTTTCAGCGCCGCATCAGCCTGTTTCATTTGCAGCTGAACGCGGGCCAGACGCATACTGATAACCGATTTCAGATTATCATCAGATGCGGCCGCCAGCCCCTGCTGCAGCTGCTTTTCAGCGTTCGGCAGATCGTTCTGTTCAACAAAATGCTGTGCCAGCTCGAGAGAGGCGAAGGCGCCGTAGGTATTTTTATTGTCAGCCGCGAATTTCTCTGCCCCTGACAGCACTTCTGGCGTATTCGATTTCAGCGCGGAAGTCGCCTTCTCGTAAGCCAGCGACGCGTCTCTGGCGGTATCCTGCTGATGGGAGGTCCAGTAGCGCCAGCCAACCAGCGCGCCAATCCCTAAAATCACCCCGACCGCCAGCGCTTTGCCGTTTTCGGCAAAGAAACGCTTCAGCGCATCGACCTGATCGTTCTCGTTGTTAAAAGTTTCCACGCAGTCCTTCTCCTGACTAATAATTCCCGGGAGATTAACCCAGAAGTGTGCGCAAATGCGCGGCAACGCTCTCCTGCGTTACGGTAGTTTGCTCACCTGAGCGTAAATCCTTCACTACCACGTTTCCGTCAGCAATCTCTGATTCACCGACCACCAGCGCGACGCGCGCCCCCCACTTGTCAGCGCGGGCGAACTGCTTCTTAAAGTTGCCGCCGCCGTGGTTGGTCATCAGCTTCACGCCGGGCAGCGCATCGCGAACCTGCTCAGCCAGACGCATTGCAGCAGACTGAGTATCGGTCCCGGAGGCTACCAGGTATATATCGACAACAGGATCGGCTTTAAATTCCGGATTCACTGCCTGGACCAGTAAAACAAGACGTTCCAGACCCATGGCAAAACCCACGCCCGGGGTAGCGCGACCGCCCAGCTGCTCAACCAGGCCGTCGTAACGACCGCCGGCGCAGACGGTGCCCTGGGAACCAAGGCTGGTGGTCACCCACTCGAACACGGTGCGGTTATAGTAATCAAGGCCGCGCACCAGGCGCTGGTTGACGGTGTAGCGGATCCCGGCATCGTCAAGCAGCGCGCACAGGCCGGCAAAGTGGGCTTTCGACTCTTCGTCAAGATAATCGCCGAGCGCCGGCGCGTCGTTGAGCAGCGCCTGAACGTCCGAGTTTTTGGAGTCCAGCACCCGCAGCGGGTTGGTATACATCCGGCGTTTACTGTCTTCATCCAGTTTATCGGTAAACTGCTCCAGGTATGCCACCAGCGCGTCGCGGTAGTTGGCGCGCGCTTCCAGCGAACCGATGGAGTTCAGCTCCAGGCTGACGTGCTCGGAGATGCCCAGCTCACGCCACCAGCGCGCGGTCAGCATAATCAGCTCCGCGTCGATGTCCGGGCCCTGCAGGCCAAACACTTCGGCGCCGATCTGATGGAACTGGCGGTAGCGACCTTTCTGCGGGCGCTCGTGACGGAACATTGGCCCGACGTACCACAGACGCTGTTCTTGATTGTACAGCAGACCATGTTCGATGCCGGCACGTACGCAGCCCGCCGTCCCTTCCGGACGCAGCGTCAGGCTGTCGCCATTGCGGTCTTCGAAGGTATACATCTCTTTTTCAACCACGTCGGTCACTTCGCCGATCGCGCGTTTGAATAACGGGGTCTGCTCTACAATCGGCAAACGGATTTCGCTGTAACCGTAGCTACCGAGCACCTGCTTCAGTGAGCCTTCAATGCGCTGCCAGAGAGCGGTTTCGCCCGGCAGATAATCGTTCATGCCACGGATGGCTTGAATGTTCTTTGCCACGTTTATTCTCTTTATATATACAAAAATGAACCCCGGCGCCTCGCGCCCGCAGGTTCAATCATACACGGGAAGCGTATCGCTTCCCAACACGTTATTTTGCTTCAACCTGTTGAACGTCAATCCGACGGGCTTCATCGAGCATCGAGGCTTTGGCGCGGATCCGCGCTTCCAGCTGGTCGATCATGTCGTTGTTGTCCAGGCGATCTTTACGCACGCCGTCTTCATACAGGCCGCTTTTCTTGTTGCCGCCGGTGACGCCAAGGGTGGAGACCAGCGCTTCGCCCGGGCCGTTCACCACGCAACCGATGATCGAAACATCCATCGGGGTGATGATATCTTCCAGACGCTGCTCCAGAGCATTCACCGTACCGATAACGTCAAACTCCTGGCGTGAACAGGTCGGGCAGGCGATAAAGTTAATGCCGCGGGAACGAATACGCAGAGATTTGAGGATATCAAAGCCGACCTTGATCTCTTCCACCGGATCCGCCGCCAGCGAGACGCGCAGCGTATCGCCGATCCCCTCGGACAGCAGTAGTCCCAGACCGATCGCCGATTTTACCGCGCCGCTGCGCGCGCCGCCCGCTTCGGTGATCCCAAGATGCAGCGGCTGATCGATCTGTTTCGCCAGCAGACGATAGGATTCCACCGCCAGGAAGACATCGGAGGCTTTAACGCTGACTTTAAACTGATCGAAGTTCAGACGATCGAGATGATCGACATGACGCATGGCGGATTCGAGCAGCGCCTGCGGCGTCGGCTCGCCATATTTTTCCTGCAGATCTTTTTCCAGCGAGCCGGCGTTGACGCCGATGCGGATCGGGATGTTTTTATCGCGAGCGCAATCTACAACCATGCGGATGCGCTCTTCGTTGCCGATGTTGCCCGGGTTGATACGCAGGCAGTCGACGCCATATTCCGCCACTTTCAGCGCAATACGGTAGTCAAAGTGGATATCGGCGACCAGCGGGACGTTAACCTGCTGTTTGATAAGTTTGAACGCCTCAGCAGCGTCCATCGTCGGAACAGAGACACGGACAATGTCCGCGCCTACGCGCTCTAACGCTTTGATTTGATTTACGGTCGCCGCCACATCGGTGGTGCGCGTATTGGTCATTGACTGAACGGCGATGGGAGCCCCATCGCCAATTGGCACATTACCAACGTAAATACGTTTAGATTTTCTACGTTGAATCGGAGCCTGGTTATGCATGAAAAATCTCCCGCGTTACCCGTCTGTTACTGCGCCGGTGATGCTTCGGCATTGAGGGTCAGACGCGCAACCTGGTTAGTTCTGATAAAACGACTTAAATCGACAGGCTTGCCCAGATACTGGATCTGTACCGCGGCCGGGGCGCCAATTTTCAGCTTATACGGCGCCTGACCGCTCAGGTTCAGGTTACCGCCTTTACGCTGCAGGCCGCTGAACAGTTTTTTACCGGTGGCATCGCTCACTTCCAGCCAGCAGTCGGCGGAAAAGTTCATCACCAGATCCTGCGCCGACGCCGCCGGAGTCGTGACGTTCGCCTGATCGGTCGGCAACGGCGAGGCTGGGGTGGTAGCCGGAGCTGCCGGCGTCGTCCCCGCGGTATCGACATTGGCCTGGGAAGGGGCCACGACAGCGTTATTATCCGCTGGCGTCTGGGCCGGCGCGCTGGTGGTCGGTGCGCTGGCGGTATCGGTTGGCGCGCTGTTCGCGGCGCTATCGGCGGTCGGGGCTGCAGGGGCGCTGGTATCCAGCGGCACGTTCTGGCTGTTGGCGTCGCCGCCGTTCAGCTCAGCGGAAGACTGATCGGCCATGGTCGAAATCTCTTCCTGCTGCGCCTTATGGTCTTGCCACCACCAGGCGCCGCTCAGACCGATAACCACAAACAGCACCAGCCAGGTGAAGCTCATCAGCCAGCCGTCGCGCTTTTTGCGGCGCTTGCCTAAAGAGAAACTCTGCATTGGCGCGACTTTCGCCGCGCGGATGGGCGCCTGCTTGGCCATCATCGGCAGCAGCTCGTCTTCTGGAATATGTACGAGGCGAGCGTAGGAGCGGATGTACCCGCGCAGGAAGGTGGAGGCGAGGTCGGCGGGGGCCTTATCGTCTTCAATATCACGAACCGTGGACACCTTCAGGCATAAGCGTTCGGCCACCGCTTGCTGGCTAAGTCCGAGTTGTTCGCGGGCGTGACGCAGACGCGCGCCCGTGGTGTTTGCTTCTTGATGATCTTGAGTGGCTTCAGTATTCATTCGCTACAACTACTGGTACGTGAAATTTAAAGTTCAGCGCGGGAAAAAGCCGGCGCCGCGAGACATCTGTGCTACGTCAGCCTCACAGTATAGGACTGTCAGCCGCGCGATCACAGAGACGAATCAAAATTGAATGCTAAGCGGTTGTTGTGCCGCTACATACTGCCTCAAAGTCGACAAAAACGCACCGTAATTATTAACCGAATCAGCGTATTTCGCCTGGCTATCGGCCATAAATATGACCCGTGCCGCCTGCGCTGCACGGGTCATCATTTGTCAGACCGCTTTTACGTCAATCGCTTCGCCCTGCATCCGCTTACGCAGCGTACGCTTGGTACGGTCAATGACGTCGCCCGCCAGCTGGCCGCAGGCGGCATCGATATCGTCGCCGCGCGTTTTACGCACGATGGTCGTAAAGCCGTACTCCATCAGGACTTTGGAGAAACGGTCGATGCGGCTGTTAGAGCTGCGGCCATACGGCGCGCCCGGGAACGGGTTCCATGGGATCAGGTTGATCTTGCACGGCGTATCTTTCAGCAGCGCCGCCAGCTCATGGGCGTGCTCGGTGCCGTCGTTGACGTGATCCAGCATCACGTACTCGATGGTCACCCGGCCCTGGTTGGCGTTGGACTTCGAAATATAGCCGCGCACCGAGTTGAGGAACGTCTCGATGTTGTACTTTTTGTTGATCGGGACGATTTCGTCACGAATGGTGTCGTTCGGCGCGTGCAAGGAGATCGCCAGCGCAACGTCGATCATATCGCCGAGTTTATCCAGCGCCGGCACCACGCCGGAGGTAGACAAGGTCACACGACGCTTGGAAAGGCCAAAGCCGAAATCGTCGAGCATGATTTCCATCGCCGGAACGACGTTGTTGAGGTTCAGCAGCGGCTCGCCCATGCCCATCATTACTACGTTGGTAATGGGACGCACGCCGGTGGTCTTCACCGCGCCGACGATCTTCGCCGCGCGCCAGACCTGGCCGATAATTTCGGATACCCGCAGGTTGCGGTTAAAGCCCTGCTGGGCGGTGGAGCAGAATTTGCACTCCAGCGCGCAGCCTACCTGGGAGGAGACGCACAGGGTGGCGCGGTCTTCTTCCGGGATATAGACGGTCTCGACGCGCTGATCGCCAACGGCAATCGCCCATTTAATGGTCCCGTCGGTTGAGCGTTGCTCTTCAACCACTTCCGGGGCGCGGATCTCCGCCACTTCTTTCAGTTTACTGCGCAGGACTTTGTTGATGTCGGTCATCTCATCAAAGTCGTCGCAGCAGTAGTGATACATCCATTTCATCACCTGATCGGCGCGGAAAGGCTTCTCGCCCATGTTTTTGAAAAACTCGCGCATCTGCTGACGGTTTAAATCCAGCAGGTTGATTTTGGCATCTTTGTTCGGCACCGTCAGAGCGGCGGTATCAGGCGTGACAATTTGTTCAGACATAATATTTTCCGGCCTCGTTATTACACGTTATGGCCCCAGGTGGGTTGAAAAAGAAACGCCCCGGAGAGCGACTGCTCGTCCAGGGGCGCTATATTCTACAAATTCTGGCGCATCATTGCCACGTTTGCACAAAGCAATGAAAAAAAATCTGTAACTGACTGCTCAATCCTCTAAGGCTTTTCGATTGTCGCAAGGCGGCAAGCAAGTGACAAATTCGTCGGGAACGAATTTGACCAGCCTTAGGCTGGCCTCCGGTGAGAGGCAGGAGCCTCTCATTAATCCCCGGGAGCATAGATAACTATGTGACCGGGGTGCGCGAAGGAAGCCAACAATGCTGTGGCGTGAAAGACGCAGGAGATTAGCGAGTGCGCGGGCAAACCTCGCCTTCAGCAAAGAAGAACGCGATTTCGCGGGCAGCGGATTCTACAGAGTCGGAACCGTGGGTGCCGTTCTCGGTGAAGCTGTCAGCGTAGTCAGCGCGCAGGGTACCCGCCAGGGCGTTTGCCGGATTGGTGGCGCCCAGCAGGTCACGGTGACGCTGTACCGCATTTTCGCCTTCCAGAACGGAAACCACGATCGGGCCGGAGGTCATGAACTCAACCAGACCGTCGAAGAACGGGCGACCTTCGTGCTCAGCATAGAAACCACGAGCCTGTTCAACGGTCAGGTGCAGCATTTTGGTGCCGACGATTTTGAACCCTGCAGCTTCAAAGCGGGAAAAGATGCTGCCAATAACGTTTTTTGCCACCGCGTTTGGTTTGATGATGGAAAAAGTACGTTCAATAGCCATGATTACCTCTAATTAAATGTTCTGTTGTTGCACATACGATTGTATGGCCTGGCGCGCATTATAATGAGCATCCCCGCCCCTGCCTACGGATGAAGGTAACATTTTGTTAAAATAAGATGAGTATTGAAAACACAAACCGCCAACAACAAATTTACCCTGGTTATTGCAGGGTGAAGCTGGCGGCTGCCGTCTGACCCGCTTCATCCATCACCACCAACTGCCACTCGCCGGGTTTATCCAGCGTTAGCGTAGTTCTTGCGCCGGCGGCCTCTAACGGTTCGCCATTAATAAACCACCAGCGCCGCCCCTCCCCACCGCTGGTTTGTAGCGGCAACATCACCCGCGCCTCACCCGGGAGACGTTTTATCACCGCCCCATCACGGATGCCGGACAGCACCAGCGGCGCGGTATCCTGAGTCTGTAACGGCGGGCATGACTCCGATGCCGGTCCCAGGCGCGCGCGCCGCCTTTCGCTGGCCGGCAGCCAGGGATCCAGCGGCAGCGGCCAGACTTCGACCTGGCTTTCCCGAGCGCCGGGACAATCCGCCGCCACCCGTTCGCCGTGTTCATTGCGCCACACCGGGAAGCGGATCCCGCGTACGCTCTCCTGCCCCGGCAGCAGCAGAGTCGGCGGCTGGCTGGCATCCAAAAGCCAGCTGGCCAGGCGACGACGACAGTTGCTGTCGCCCGCCGGCAGATCCTGCCCGCCAGGCCAGCAGATTGTCCCCTGGCTGACCGTTGCCGGGCGCGGATCGCTCGGCAGCCCGCCGCGGCTCATCGCCGGGCGGGCCAGCAGCAGATTATTGACCTGGTTGAGCAGCGGTACGGCGCTGGCGAAGCCAAACTGGCCCACCACCGGCGTACCGTCCGGGCGCCCGGTCCAGATACCTATCAGATATCGCGCATTGAGGCCGACCGCCCACGCGTCGCGATAGCCGTAGCTGGTGCCGGTTTTCCACGCCAGCGGCACCGCCTGCGGCAGCGAGGCATCGGGAACCGGTTGCGCTTCGCCGGCCAAAATACGCCGGACGATCCATGCCGCCCCGGGCGACATCAGCGCGCGCTCGGTCAATGGGTCGCTCGGCTTCAGGCGCAGCCGCGCCGCCTTGCCATGGCGGGCGAAGGCGCTGTACGCCGCGACAATATCTTCCAGCCGCGCCCCGGCGCCGCCGAGGATTAGCGACAGATTCGGCTCTGCGCCAGCGGGCAGCGTCAGGGGCAGCCCGGCGTTGCGTAAATTAGCCGCAAAGCGTTTTGGTCCATAGACTTCGAGCACCTGCACCGCCGGCAGATTCAGCGAACGCACCAGCGCCTCGCTGGCGCTCACCGGGCCATGAAACCCGCTGTCGAAATTACCGGGGCGATAATCGCTAAAACGCCGTGGCACATCCTGTAATAGCGATGCCGGGTGAATCAGCCCCTCATCCATCGCCATCGCGTAGATAAAGGGTTTCAGCACCGACCCCGGCGAGCGTACCGCCGAGACCATATCAATATGGCCGAAGCGGCTGTCGTCGGTGATATCCGTCGAGCCCACCCAGCCGCGAACTTTCATATCCGTGTGGTCGACGACGACCATCGCCAGCGAACTGCGCGGCGGCAGGCGCGATTTCCAGTTCAGCGCCAGATCTTCCAGTTGCCGCTGCAGTCCGGCATCCAGAGTCGTCACCACCTTTTCATCACGACTGGTCGCCAGCGCGCGGCGTGAAAAAAGCGGCGCCAGCTGCGGTATCTGGCGCGGAAACAGCCATACTGGCTCCTCCATAGCTTCCTTTACCGCCTGCTCCGGCCAGACGCCCTGGCTGACCATTCGCGTAAGCACTTTATCACGCGCCGCCTGGGCCCGCTGCGGCCAGCGGTCCGGACGTAAACGACTGGGCGCCTGGGGAAGTACCGCCAGCAGCGCCGCCTCGCCGTAGCTAAGCCGGGCAGGCGGCTTACCGAGATAGGCCCAGCTGGCCGCGCCGATCCCCTGCAGGGTGCCGCCAAACGGCGCGCGGTTCAAATAGAGGGTTAGAATGTCGCTTTTTGACAGATGCCACTCCAGCTGCAGCGCTCGCCACAGCTGGCGCAGCTTGCCGCCGAAGGTGCGTGGATGGGGATCAAGCAGGCGTGCCACCTGCATGGTAAGCGTGCTGCCGCCCGAGATAACTCGCCCGGAAGTAAGATCCTGCCAGGCGGCGCGCAGCACCGCGAAGGGATTGACCCCCGGATGGCGCCAGAACCAGCGGTCTTCATAGTGGATGAGCGCCTGCAGATAGCGCGGCGACACGTCGGCGAGCGTGACCGGATAACGCCAGACGCCCTGCGCGTCGGCAAACCGCCACAGCGGCGTCCCGTCTTCCGCCACCACCACACGGGCAGGCGTGACGTCATGCAGCGGCAGCGGCCACAGGCGATCGGCCGCCAGCACCGCCAGCCACAACAGAAAAATAAACGCCGCCAGCCAGCGCCAGCGGCGTTTTACCCGAGGCAATACGCGCATTTACGGCGTCACGGTGAGCGGACCGCTGGCCGCTCCTGTCGCCCGCCACTGCGGCGCATACATCGATTCCACCTGCGGCTGCGGGACCTGATAAGTGCCCGGCGTCACCGCCCGCGCCAGATAGACCAGCGTCACCGGCTGGCCTTCATTGACAGCGACGGCAGCGACGAAACGGTCATCGCGGAACTCGATATGCTGAATATCCGCCTGCTGCATCTGGTTAAGCAGGTTTTGCACCGCGTCGCCATTCTCCTGCAGGCTGGCGCTGCTGTTGGCCAGATTCTGGTTTTCCAGCTCCAGACCGGCTGGCAACAGATCAACCACCAGCGCGTCAGGCACGTTGCGTTTGGCGGTCACCTCCAGCTTGACGAGCACCAGTTCGCCGCTGCGCAGTGAAGACAGCGATTTCTGCTGCCCCTGGGTATCGAAAATAGTGCGTTCAATCCCCAGGACGTTACCGCCCGGCTGCGGCGCGCTTTGCGGATAGCCGCTGCTGTCGAGACGCAGCCACAGCGGCTGACTGCCGGTATTACTCACCTGCAGCGCCGCCAGCCGATCGCCGTCGAGATTGCGGGTTTGCGCTTTGTCGCCGGCCAGCGGCTCCGCCTGCAGCGAGGTTTGCGCCTGCCAGCTGCCCGGCAGGTCCGCCAGCGTACGTCCGGCAAGGAACAAGGCGTTGGTTTCCTGGGTCGACAGCCAGCGCTGGCCATAGGCCTCTTCCGACAGCGTGCTCAACAGCTGATTTTGCACCTCCGGCAGCAGCTTATTCTCTTCCAGCAGCGCCAGCTTCAGGGCGTTATCGCGCAGCGGGCTACCGTAATCGCCCAGCCAACGATTCTCATCCTGGCGCGGGGTGGCAATCGCCAGCTTCAGGGCGGCGTCGCCGCGCGGCGCATCGCCCATGGTTTTCAGCGCAATGCCGAGCTGCAGCAGCGGCAAGCCGGATCGCGCCTGGTCGTGACGGCTCCAGATTTCACGCAAGGCGCCGAGCGGCGCTTTTTGCTGACGCGCCAGCACCAGCGCGGCGTATGCCTGGGCGGCAAAGCGGCTGGCCTGGGCGTCGTCGCTGTAGCGCACGGTCATCAGGCCCGGCTCCTGCAGATAGCGCAGCAGGCGCTCGTTGCCTTTATTAATGGCGTTGACCGGTACGCTATAGCCCTGCTCGCTGGCGCGCACGAGGAAGTCCATGGCGTAGGCGGTCAGCCAGTACTCTTCCGGCCCCTCTCTATCCCATAGCGCAAAGCCGCCGTTTTCCAGCTGCATCTGCAGCAGGCGTGAAATACCGACATCGATGGCCGCGCGGCGTTTTTCGTCGCTGTCCCCGCTAATGCCCAGCGCCTTTAGCTGCGCCGCGCTGGTATACAGGGACGGGAACAGGCCGCTGGCGGTCTGCTCAAGGCAGCCGTAAGGATAGGCTTTCAGCTCGCGGATATAGCGGGCGAGATTCAACGGTGGTTTACCGCTGAGCAGCAATTGGCCCTGCAGCGTTTGCGGGGCAAAGCCCTGGCTCTGCGCCGCCGGCGGCTGCCAGCTTTCACCTGGCTGCAGCACTGCGCCGCTGTTGACGGTCTGTGCCGGGTACGCCGGACGCACGCCGATTTTCCACTGTTTTTGCAGCGGGGCGAAGGTTTCGCCCGGCAGGCTCAGGCCGCTGATGGTGGCATTAACCTGACCATCGCCGAAGCCCGCCAGCGCGCTCACTGGTATAAACAGCGTGCTGCGCGCCCCCGGCGCCAGTTGCACCGGCGGCAGTTGACCCTCGGTCAAGGTCACCAGCCCGCTGGCGGTAAGATGAACCTGCAGGGTTTGCGGTTTATCGGTCAGATTGCTGAGATCCAGCGCCAGCCGTGTGGTATCGCCGCTGGCGAGGAAGCGCGGGGTGTTCAGTTCGGCGATGACCGGGGCGGCCACCACCACTTTATCTTCGCTGCTGCCGAAGTCATCCGCCGTCCACGCCTGGGCCATCACCCGCAGCTCGCCGTTAAAATCGCCAATGGGTAACGTCACCGTGCCTTCGCCCTGATCGTTCAATACCACCGGCTGCGCCTGCTGGGCGACGATCGTCACGTGGTTGACCGGCGGTTTGCCGCCGCGTTTTAACTCGTCGCCATCGCCGCCGAAGCGCAGGCTGGCCACACGTCCCTGCCCTTCGATCACCTGGCCGTAGATGTCATAGATATCTGCGCCGTAACGCTTCTGGCCAAAGAAGGCGTTCCACGGATCCGGGGTAGCGTAATCGGTGATATTCAGTACCCCGCTATCCACCGCCGAGAGCAGGACATTGACCTGTTTCGGCGCCTCGCCCTCTTTGACGCTGGCTTTCACTTTCACCGTCAGCGGCTGGTTGGGGCGCATTTTGTCCGGGGCCTCCAGCGCCAGCGTCAGGCGACGGTTTTCATCGCCCAGCGGCAGATGCAGCAGGCCCACCGCGCGTTTCGGCGTTGCCGAGCGCGATTTATCGCCGGGACGAACCACCAGCGTGCTGAGGTAGAGGTCGTGGCGATTCCAGGTTTTATCCACCGGGATCGACAGGTCCATCCCCTCCGCCGGGACGTCAATTTCCTGCCACCACAGCGGCCCTTCGCTGGATTCCACCATTGCGTAGCCTTTACCCGCCGCCGGGGCGGCAATGTGCAGCCTGATGGTGTCGCCCGGTTTATAGCTCGGTTTATCCAGCTTCATGGTGACCCGGTCAGGACGCGCCGCGCCGGCGCCTTCGCTGTTATCCTGCCAGCTGTAGCCCGCCCAGAAGCGCACGCTGCTGACCACGTCGTCCGGTCCTTTCACCTCCAGGCGATAGGATCCCCACTCCACCGGGAAGCTCACTTTGCCGATCTGGCCGGCCTGCAGGTCCAGCGACTCCTCGCCCTCCTGCAGATCTTTTTGATCGAACTGCGACTGCCAGCCTTCGCTGTCGGACCAGTTCCAGTAGTAGTCGCGCCGCTCGCGGATCAGCCGCACCTGGAGACCGGAGATCGCTTTTTTCTCGCCTTTGACGTCGGCATAGACGATATCAAACGCGGCGTTACTGTTTTCATCCACCACCGGCTGTTTGACGGTGGTATCGGTGCGGTAATCGTAAACGTCCTTCAGCGTAAATTGCGGGCGGATCCCCGGCAGCGCCTCGGCGGGCCAGATCGGCTGCTTAACCGTACGGGTCACCGGGCGACCGCCGGATTCCAGCAGGCTGGCCTGCAACACCACCTGCAGCGGCGAATGGCTATCCTGCCACTGGCTTGAGGTGGTCACTTCGCCATGGCCTTTTTCGTCCAGCGTCAGCTGGACTTCATCCAGACTACGGGAGAGGTTTTCTTCCGCAATATCGCCGAACTGGAAGCCCGGCAGCGCAGCGACGGCGTCGCGCAGCGGGCGCAGGAACAGCTTGCCCTGCAGCTGGTTGCCGCTGGCCGGCGCGCCGTAGAGATAAGCGCCGCTAACGCCAAAGGTGACGTCGGCATCCGGCGCGACTGGCGCGGCCTGCGGCGTCAGGTTCAGGGCCATGCGTTCCGGCATAAAGTCTTCAACGTGGAAATCCCATTCGCGCGGCTGATTGTCGCCGGCGCTGGCGCGAATGTGCCACATGCCGGTAGCCGCGCCGCTGTCGAGCGGATAAGTAAACTGGTACAGGCCATTCACTGGTTTGCTCATCACCGAGCGGATCACCTGGCCGTCCGGCTGAACCACCTCGAGTTTCACCGGCTGCTCCGCCAGCGGCTTGCCGTCGCTATCGCGCAACAGCGCATTAAGGATCACCGTTTCGCCGGGACGATAGAGATCGCGCGGGCCAAACATAAAGAACTGTTTGCTAAAGCCGGGCGCGCCTGCGATAGAGAATTCCGCCAGATCCAACGCCGGCAGCTTGAGGTCGAGCAGCGTGGTCTGCCCCTCTTTGCGCGCCAGCAGCAGCGCGGCTTCTTTATCGGTTTGCAGGGTGACGTGGCCCTGGCTGTCGCTTTTCGCTTCCGCCAGGGTCTGCCCTTTGGCATTGAGCAACTGCACCTCAATACCCGACTGGGCGGCGCCGTTTTCCAGACTCTGGGTAAAAACGTCCAGCCGGTTATGGTAGCGATGCGCCGAGACGCCGATATCGCTGAGGGTAAACAGCGTCGCCGCGTTGCTGTAGCTATAACGGCCCGCCGGGTTCATGACCGCCACGTAGACGCCAGGCTGCTGGAGCGGCTTGATGTCGCTCAGCGGCAGCAGCAGCTTTTCGCGAGTATTACGCGCCGGGTTGAGATCGAAGCGGCCGCTGTAGACCAGATCCGCCATCTTCAGCAGTTCATCAGATTCCCAGTTGCTTAACGAGTTACGGTATTCCCACTGACTGACAAAGGCGGAGAGCGATTCCGGCTTAATGCGGAAGAAATTAACGTCGACATTATCGACGTTCAGCGCCATCACCGGCAGCCCGGCGACCACGTTGCCCGGCAGCAGCGAGCCGCGGCTGGCAAACCCAACGCTCGGTGCGATATCGCGGGTGGTCAGGGTCTTCTCAAACGGTTTGTCGAGCGTCGCCTTGTTCAGGGCGGTCAGCGTCGGGTCGACCGAGACAATCAGCTCGCGCTTTGGCTCAAGGTGACGCAGACGCAGCTCTTTCAGATTCGGCGCCAGCTCCCAGGCACCGTCCACCTTACCGCTTTTCTTGTCGACCAGATGCACGCTGCGCGAGAAATCCTGGTCCGGCTGCAGCGGGACGGAAAACGTCAGCACCAGGGTCGCGGCGCCATCCAGTTGCACCTCCGAGGCGTCGAGGAGCGTCAGCGCTTTACCCTGGCTTTTTTCCGCCAGCGCCGCCAGCTGGGCGCGGTCCGGTTTTGCCGTCGCGCCTGGGTTGCTATCCGCGGCTGGCGCCGGGGCCGAGGCCTGCGGTGTACCGCTGTCATCACACCCGGTTAATGAAAATGCGGTAAGGAGCGCCAGTGATAGCGCCGCTAAACGAAATGGTTTCATCCTTCTAACCCCTCGGCCGATGAGCCTGATGCAATTTGTCACATTTATTATGCGTTATGGCGGCGCTTCTCAACAGTGACGAAGCGGGTTTCTGCCGATTAATCAGAAAAGTGCCGTGACGCCGTCCCCACTCTGGCGTCCTTAACTTGTCAGCGCCAGCTAAAACGCCGACAATTCAGTCATGAATAATAAAACGGAGGCACCTATGTCCACCTCGTTTTTTGTCGCTGCCGACTGGCTGGCAGAACATATTGATGACCCGGAAATTCAGATTATCGACGCCCGCATGGCGCCCGCCGGGCAGGAGGCCCTGCGGGATATGGCCGCGGAATACCGCGCCGGCCATGTGCCGAACGCGCTGTTTTTCGATATCGAGGCGCTATCCGACCACACCAGTCCGCTGCCGCATATGATGCCGCGGGCCGAAGCGTTTGCCGTCGCCATGCGCGAACTGGGCGTCTGCAGCGATAAGCATCTGGTGGTCTATGACGAAGGCAATCTGTTTTCCGCCCCGCGCGCGTGGTGGATGCTGCGCACCTTTGGCATAGAGAAGGTGTCAATTCTGGCCGGCGGGCTGGAGGGCTGGCGGCGCGACGAACTGCCGCTGGAACAAGGGATGCCGGAGGTGGCCGAAGGGGAATTCGACGTGCGGTTCGATCCTCAACAAATTAAGCGTCTGACCGACGTCCTGTTGGTCAGCCATGAAGGATCGGCGCAGATTGTCGATGCCCGTCCGGCGGCCCGGTTTAACGGCCAGGCCGACGAACCGCGCCCGGGCCTGCGCCGCGGGCATATCCCCGGCGCGCTGAACGTACCGTGGACGGATCTGGTGATTAACGGCGAACTGAAAACCGTTGACGAGCTGAACGACATCTTTTTACGTCAGGGTGTCGATTTTGAACGGCCGATCATCGCCAGCTGCGGCTCGGGGGTGACGGCGGCGGTGGTCGTGCTGGCGCTCACCACGCTTGGCGTGAACGGCGTCTGCCTGTATGACGGCTCCTGGAGCGAATGGGGCGCGCGGAGCGATCTGCCGATTGAACCGGCCCCTGCCGCTCCGTAAACACGGCGTGACCGCGGGCCTCCCGTTCCGCGGTCACTAAATAATTTCTGATTTTCTCTCCCACTTTCTTCTGCTTCTCGCTAAACCGGTTACTCTGTGCTGCCGCAGGGCTTGTACCTGTCGAGTTCGCTTTGCCTGATGAGGAGGCAGAGCACTGGTACAGAATTCCTCAGGGCTGATAGCGCATCCAGTCCATCCCAATCTGATGTCACCACAAGGAGTGAAAATGGCATTAGTCTCTAACCCACATTCGGCTTATTCACCGCGCCTTCCCTGGCTGGGAGGTATAGCTGGCCTGCTGGCAGGCGGCGCGATCCTTTATTTTTGGCCGCAATGGAACCGGACATGGCTAAGCCTGGTGCCTGCGCCAGTCTCCGTGTATACCCGCTTTCTCGGGGTCACTCTCGAAGACGTTCCGTTAGTCACCTATTGCCATCAGGCGCTGCTGGGTTTTCTGATGGTGCTGCTCGCGCCCGGTTACGGTAAGTCGACCCTTGCCGCGTGGATGATGCATAACCCAGCGTCAAGCCGACGCTGGCCCGGCGAGGTATTCCGTGCCTGGGTCACAAAATTTGGCCTGCTGGTCATGGTCTTTTGCAATCTGTTCTTTTTGTCCCGGGTCCCATCCGGAACCCTGGCGTTATATATTTTTATTCTCCAGCACGTCAGCGTTGCCGCGGCGGTGGCGTCAGGGGTGCTGCTCCTGCGTGACGCCCGGCGCCTGGCCCGCACGTTCGACGCTCAGCTGGCGGACCTGCGTCTTCTCATGATACTTACCCTCGGGTTCCAGACGATTTTGCCGGCGCAGATCGCGCTGATGAGCGCCCGGGGCGTGAATACGCCGCTGGGCTGGTACATTGTTATCGCGCAAATGGCAGGGGTGTTACTGGCGTTTATGCTGGTCGGCGGGCTGGTGGCAGCGCTACGTTCTCTGCTGGGCGAAGAGAGGTGCCGGGCCTGGCGCGGGGATATGGCGCTCTTCAACGGCATTGTCACACTGTGTGTGACGGGATTTCTCCTCTATCACATGGTGTCTGCCTATCCGCGAATCTTTGCCGCCCTGCATTAGCTTTTGCCACCCCGCTTTTGTGCCTCGAACTGGAAGCAGAAAGAAACAGCGGGGGCTGCCGCCCCCGCTGTCAGATGATGCGGTTCTGCTTAAAATCGCGCAGGAAGCTGCCCCAGCGCTTTTCATAGAACGGCGTGATATGGGCAATCATAAAGTGGCTGATGCCCTTCTCGCCTTCCACCACCTGGCAAATATCGATCGGTTCGTCGCCTGGCAAGGTATCGGTGGCCACGCTGCCGGTGGTCTGGATAATGGCTTCAATATCTCCTTCCGCTTCAATCCCGATCAATAAGTTTGCCGGCGCGTCGGCGCGCTCTTTAATCGAGCACAGAAACGCCCGCTTGACGGTCTTCAGCGTTTTGAACAACGTGGTCAGCGAATCGACCATCTGCGCCGGCGGTTCGGCGACTTCAGACAGCAGCAGCGCTTCGCCGCCTTCCAGTACCGTCTGGGTGCTCAGTGGGCTGCCCTCTTCGCCTAACAGATGGCTGATTTCCCGTGGGGTGAACTCTTTGCCGCTCGGCAGCTTCGGGTTGAGGAATAACGATTCGCCCAGCGTCATCGCCATCAGCGTGCGGGCCGGCATCATCACGAAAGCCTGTTCATCCGCCACCGCCTGCTGCAGCGCCTCCAGCGAGGTAAAGAATGGGATCACCGAGGTACCGTCGTCTTTTTCCCAATGCTGCAGATCCAGCGCGCTATCTTCGACAATCTGCTCGCCATCGGCTGCCCTGCCCGGCACCCAGACGGTGGCCTCCAGCAGCGCGCTGAAAAATGCCGGACGATGGGCAGGCTCAGTCGCCGCTTTTTCCAGCAGGGTTTCTAATTCATTTTTTGTATCTGACATAGTTTGGCTACTTCACAATGAATTGCCCGGCGGCCATTCGTCCACGCGGGCATATGGTTTTCCTGGCCGGGTAAGCGCAGCGCCACCCGGCAAGGCCATTACTCAGCTGTCAGCAGGTTAGCAATGGTACGCACGCCAAGCCCGGTGGCGCCCGCCGACCACTGCTCAACGGCAGATTTGCGGTAGGTTGCCGAACAGTCGATATGCAGCCAACCCTGATGGTAGTTTTCCACGAAGTGGGACAGGAAGCCCGCCGCGGTGCTGGCGCCGGCCGGATAGGCCGCGCTGCCGGTGTTGTTCAGGTCAGCAAAGTTGGACGGCAGCTGGTTGCGGTGGAACTCGGCCAGCGGCAGACGCCAGAAGGCTTCGTTTTCCGCCTGAGCGCTCGCCAGCAGGCGATTCGCCAGCGCATCGTCAAAGCTGAACAGCGCGTGGTAATCATTGCCCAACGCGGTTTTCGCCGCGCCGGTCAGGGTGGCGGCGTCGATGAGCAGCTCTGGCTTCTGCGCCGAGGCGTCAATCAGGCCATCCGCCAGCACCAGGCGGCCTTCCGCGTCAGTGTTCATAACTTCAACGGTTTTGCCGTTGCGATAATGAATAATATCGCCCAGTTTGAAGGCGTTACCGCTGATCAGGTTGTCGGCGCAGCACAGGAACAGCTTCACACGTTTGTTCAGACCGCGGGTAATGGCGAAAGCCAGCGCGCCGGTGATAGTCGCCGCACCGCCCATATCGGATTTCATCGAATCCATAAAGGCGCTTTGCTTGATGCTGTAGCCGCCGGAATCAAAGGTGATGCCTTTGCCCACCAGGCAGGCGTATACCGGCGCCTCTTTATCGCCGGTCGGGTTGTAGTCCAGCGCCAGCAGGACCGGCGGGCGCTCGGAGCCGCGGCCCACGGTATGCAGACCAAGATAGCCCTGCTCGCGCAGATCTTCGCCTTTGGTGATGCGATAGCTAATCTTTTCACCCGCCACGCCGCACAGCAGGTCGACAGCGCGCTGCGCCAGCTGCTCCGGACCCAGCTCTTCCGCCGGCGCATTGATGGTATCGCGTACCCAGTCGATGATCGTCAGGCGGTTATCCAGCTCGCTGCGCTGCGCGTCGTCAAGGGATGGCCATTCGACCTGACGCTGACCTTTCGGCCCTTTATAGCCGGCCCAAAAGGCCCAGGCGCGATCGGTGTTCCAGCCTTCGCCGCTCAGGGCGACGTGCTTGATGCCCATGCCGTCAATTTTGCGCGCCGCGCGCTGGATAAGCCCGAGGTCGTCTTTTCCGTTGAGATGTAGAGCGATGCCGTCGTTATTGATGCTCCAGGTCGCTTTTTCTCCCCAGCGTCCATCGGCTGGCTGAGTAGAAAGCGTAATCTTCATAGCTTCGGTCATTATCATTATCCTTCTTAGCAAACGGGCCACCCTATGGCAGCCCGTTAAAATGTTTTCGCTTAACGCGAAATTATTCGGCCTCGTCTAGCCAGACTAGCAGAATCGCCTCGAGAATTTTTTCATTGGATGCGTTTGGATCATCATCAAACTCTTCCAAATCGCAAATCCACTGATGCATGTCGGTAAAGCGAACGGTTTTCGGGTCGAGATCCGGGTAAGCGTCATACAAGGCTTCGCCGATTTCGCGACTGTCGGTCCATTTCAGTGCCATATTAGTGCTCGCGTGCGTGGTTGATGGTGTAACGCGGGATCTCAACGACCAGATCTTCGTCGGTGACGCGCGCCTGGCAGCTCAGACGGCTGTCAGGTTCCAGCCCCCAGGCTTTATCCAGCATGTCGTCTTCATCTTCGCTACTTTCCGCCAGCGAGTCAAAACCTTCACGCACGATGCAGTGGCAGGTGGTGCAGGCACAGGATTTTTCGCAGGCGTGTTCAATTTCGATACCGCTACGCAGCGCGGCATCGAGAATGGTTTCACCGGTCACAGCTTCCACAACGATGCCATCCGGACACAGGTCCTGGTGGGGCAGAAATACAATTTTTGGCATTTTAAACCTCGTCCACGGATTGGCCTTTCAGCGCGATACGGACCGACTGATCCATACGGCGAGCGGCGAATTCCTGGGTTTGTGTGTCGATATTTTTAATCGCTTCTTTAATCGCGTCAGCGTCGTCGCCTGCCGCGGCGGCGCGTACCTGCTCCGCAGCGGCATCGATGGCCTGACGCTCCGCGGCGCTTAACAGCGCGGCGTCGGCGGCCAGCGCGCTTGTCAGGCTCTCCAGTACGCGCGCGGCTTCCACTTTCTGTTCAGCCAGCATGCGCGCCTGAATATCCTGTTCGGCGTAGCTCATCGAATCTTTAATCATGGTGGCGATTTCGCCATCGGTCAGACCGTAAGACGGTTTCACCTGGATGGAGGCTTCCACGCCGGTCGATTTTTCCATCGCCGTAACGCTCAGCAGGCCATCGGCATCCACCTGGAAGGTAACGCGAATATGCGCCCCGCCCGCCGGCAGCGCCGGGATACCGCGCAGCGCAAAGCGCGCCAGCGAACGGCAATCCTGGACCAGCTCACGCTCGCCCTGCATCACGTGAATGGACATCGCCGTCTGGCCATCTTTGAAGGTGGTAAACTCCTGCGCGCGGGCCACCGGAATGGTGGTATTACGCGGGATCACTTTCTCCACCAGGCCGCCCATGGTTTCCAGGCCTAACGACAGCGGGATAACGTCGAGCAGCAGCAGTTCGCTGTCCGGCTTGTTGCCCACCAGGATATCGGCCTGGATCGCCGCGCCGATGGCGACAACTTTGTCCGGGTCAATGGAGGTCAGCGGAGTGCGACCGAAGAACTCGCCAACGCGCTCACGCACCAGCGGCACGCGGGTCGAACCGCCGACCATCACCACTTCCAGCACTTCTTGCGCTTCAACGCCAGCGTCTTTTAGCGCCCGACGGCAGGCCATCAGGGTACGTTTTACCAGCGGGGCAATCAGATCGTTAAACTGGCTGCGGGTGATATCGCCCTGCCAGCCGCCGACCTCGACGTGCGCTGCCTCGGCATCGCTCAAGGCGATTTTCGCCGCGATGGCGGCATCCAGCAGCTCACGCTGCAGACGGTTATCGCTGCGGTCGCTGAAGCCCGCCTGCTCGCGCAGGTAGTCAGCCAGCAGGTGATCGAAATCATCGCCGCCGAGAGCCGAGTCGCCGCCGGTGGCCAGCACTTCAAACACCCCGCGGCTTAAACGCAGAATGGAGATATCAAAGGTGCCGCCGCCGAGATCGTAGACCGCAATCACCCCTTCCTGGCCGGAGTCGAGGCCGTAGGCAATAGCCGCCGCGGTCGGCTCATTGAGCAGGCGCAGCACGTGCAGGCCCGCCAGACGCGCCGCGTCTTTGGTTCCCTGGCGCTGAGCGTCATCGAAGTAAGCGGGAACGGTAATGACCACGCCGTCGAGTTCGCCGGCCAGCGCTTCGGTCGCCCGGGCGGCCAGCGCTTTGAGGATATCGGCGGAGACGCGAATCGGGTTCAGCAGGCCGCCGGCCGTCTGGATCATCGGCAGGCCGTTTTCACTGGCCTGCAGCTGATACGGCAGATGCGGGTAACGGTTTTGAATATCGGCGAGGGAGCGCCCCATCATCCGCTTCACGGAGCTGATGGTATTGGCAGGATCCTGAGCGGCGTTAAGCCGGGCGTCATAGCCGACGGTCAGCCCCGAAGCGTGGTAGTTCACCACCGACGGCAGCAGATAGCGGCCTTGATGATCGGGCAGAGTCTCGGCCTGGCCGCTACGCACGGTAGCCACCAGAGAATTGGTGGTGCCCAGGTCGATACCGGCCGCCAGACGACGCTGGTGCGGCGCGGCGCTCAGGCCGGGCTCACTAATTTGTAATAAGGCCATAATTGCTTCCGAAAATTAAAAATCGAGCAGTTTTTCTTCGAGTTCTTCAGCACTGCTGCGCAGTTTATCGAGGAAACGGAGCTTACGAACCGTGTCCGCCGCCGCCTCCCAGCTCTCATTATGCAATTGGTCAACCATCAGCTGCTGACGGGTATCAAACAGCGCTTTCACCCGTTTGATAAAACCTTCCAGCCGCGCGTCGTCTTTCGCCTGGCCGATCTCATCCAGCTCTTCGCGCAATTCCAGCTGTTCCATCAGGAACGCGGTATCGCGAACGGTATGCTGCTCGCTGGCCAGATCGAAGCCATGCAGCGAAAGGAGATATTCTGCGCGAGTCAGCGGATGGCGCAGCGTCTGCCAGGCCTGGTTTATAGTGGCGGAATGCTGAACCGCCGCAAGCTGTTCCGCCGCAGGCGCGCTGGCAAATTTATCCGGATGGTACTGGCGCTGCAGATCCTGATACCGGACAGCCAGTTGTTCAAGCGAGAGGGTATAGCTGGCTGGTAACCCGAAGAGGGTGAAATAGTCCATAGTAACCTCAGGGTCATGCATCTAAATTAAAACCCCACGCGCGGCGTGACCGCGGTGGGGTTGAGGAGTACCGATTATACGTTAAAGCTTTCGCCGCAGCCGCACTCATCTTTGACGTTAGGGTTAGTGAATTTGAACCCTTCGTTGAGGCCTTCTTTGACGAAGTCCAGCTGAGTGCCGTCGAGGAATTGCAGACTTTTGCCGTCGATCACGACCTTCACGCCTTTGTCTTCAAACACGGTGTCTTCAGCCGCCGGCTCGTCAACAAACTCCAGTACATAGGCCATACCCGAGCAGCCGGAGGTTCTTACGCCCAGGCGCAGGCCAAACCCTTTACCGCGGTTCGCCAGGAAGGCATTGACTCGCGCTGCTGCACTGTCGCTAAGAGTAATCGACATAACAAAACCTCAACTAATTATTTTGCTTCACGTTTGCTTTTGTAATCCGCAATCGCGGCTTTAATCGCGTCTTCCGCCAGGATCGAGCAGTGGATTTTCACCGGCGGCAGTTCCAGTTCATCGGCGATATCGGTGTTCTTGATCGCCTGCGCTTCGTCCAGCGATTTGCCCTTCACCCACTCGGTAACCAGGGAGCTGGAAGCGATAGCGGAACCGCAGCCGTAGGTCTTGAAGCGCGCGTCTTCAATGATACCTTCATTGTTGACTTTAATCTGCAGCTTCATCACGTCGCCGCAGGCCGGCGCGCCGACCATGCCGCTGCCGACGTTCTCGTCGCTGTTGTCAAAAGAGCCGACGTTGCGCGGATTCTCGTAATGATCGATAACTTTTTCGCTGTAAGCCATGATGAATTCTCCTTATTGGTGCCGAATTAGTGATGTGACCATTCAATGCTGTTCAGATCCACGCCCTGTTTGAACATTTCCCACAGCGGAGAAAGCTCGCGCAGACGGCCAATGGATTTGCGAATCAGATCGATGGCATAGTCAATCTCTTCTTCGGTAGTGAAACGACCTAAAGAGAAACGAATAGAACTGTGCGCCAGTTCATCAGTCATGCCTAACGCGCGCAGCACGTAGGATGGCTCAAGGCTCGCGGAAGTACAGGCTGAACCGGAGGAAACCGCCAGGTCTTTCAGCGCCATAATCAGCGACTCGCCTTCAACATAGTTGAAGCTGACGTTAAGAATGTTCGGCGCGCCCTGCTCGAGGTCGCCGTTGAGGTACACTTCTTCCATATCCTTCACGCCGTTCCACAGACGGTTGCGCAGCGTGCGCAGACGCGCCATCTCGCTTTCCATCTCTTCTTTGGCGATACGGTAAGCTTCACCCATGCCGACGATCTGGTGAACAGGCAGAGTACCGGAACGCATACCGCGCTCGTGGCCGCCGCCGTGGATTTGCGCTTCGATACGAATACGCGGCTTACGGCGCACGTACAGCGCGCCGATGCCTTTCGGACCGTAGATTTTGTGACCGGAGAAGGACATCAGGTCAACTTTCAGCTGGCTCAGATCGATAGGCAGCTTGCCCACGCTCTGGGTGGCGTCTACGTGGTAAATGATACCGCGGGCGCGACACATCTCGCCGATGGTAGCGATATCCTGCACCACGCCGATTTCGTTATTCACATGCATGATGGAAACCAGGATGGTGTCGTCACGCATCGCTGCTTCCAGCTCTTTCAGATCGATAATCCCGTTGCTCTGCGGCGCCAGGTAGGTCACTTCGAAGCCTTCGCGCTCCAGCTGACGGCAGGTATCCAGAACCGCTTTATGCTCGGTTTTGCTGGTGATGATGTGCTTGCCTTTTTTCTGATAAAAGTTGGCTGCACCCTTGATCGCCAGGTTGTCGGATTCAGTCGCACCAGAGGTAAAGACGATTTCGCGCGGGTCGGCGCCGACCAGCTCGGCAATCTGATTGCGGGCGATATCAACCGCCTCTTCAGCCTGCCAGCCAAAACGGTGGGAACGGGAGGCCGGGTTACCAAAGGTCCCGTCCATGGTCAGGAACTGCATCATTTTCTCGGCAACACGCGGGTCCACCGGCGTGGTTGCGGAGTAATCGAGGTAAATCGGTAATTTCATTGCTCTTAAACTCCGTACATCACTCAATGCAAGGAATCAGGCAACCGGCTTGATGTACGACCGAGTACACGGAATGTCGGAGCATCCCGGCCTGATTCTGAAAGCTCTTTATAATCGTTGTCCCGCCGTTTCGCGCCGCCTTGCCCTGTCAGCCGCAGCCCGAAACGGGACGGGTCACTCAGGCGCGCAGTTTAACGTCAATCGCGTCCTGGGTGCGCGCATTGCGCTGGGTTTCGTGCTGATGCTGACGACCGGAAACATCGAGGATCTCCTGGTTATTCACCAGTTCCCCGAGGGTGATATTGTTCAGGAAGCCGGTCAGGCGCTCGCTCAGGTCGCGCCACAGCGCGTGAGTCAGGCATTTATCGCCGCCCTGACAGCCGCCCTTGCCCTGGCAACGGGTGGCGTCAACGGATTCGTCCACGGCGCTAATGACTTCGCCGACGGCGATACTGCCGGCATCTTTACCTAACAGATAACCACCACCTGGGCCGCGAACGCTGGAAACCAGGCCATTTTTACGCAGGCGAGAGAACAGCTGTTCCAGATAGGAAAGCGAAATTCCCTGACGCTCTGAAATATCTGCCAACGGCACCGGGCCCGTTTCAGAGTTGAGCGCAACGTCAAGCATCGCGGTCACGGCATAACGCCCTTTAGATGTCAGTCTCATGTCTTACTTAACCTCAAACTCGCCCCTGGCCGGGCTTTTTATTAATATGGGTATTGCATAGCAGGGCCAAGTCTGACATTCCCGAGTAATTTGGTCAACTATTTACTTGACTGTTTTAGTCAGGTATTTGGCTTTCCGTGCCGTTTTACTTCCGCATAGCCTGATACCTTCATCCCGCCAGGCGAGCCCGATTCGTAGCCCGGATAAGCGAAGCGCCATCCGGCGTTAACGCGGTTACTTACCTTTATTCTGCTGCTCAATAGACGCCAGCATGCCGCGCAGGATGTTCAACTCCTGGCTTTCCGGACGCGCGCGGGTGAACAGACGACGCAGCTTGTTCATCACCTGCCCCGGATGATTCGGGCGGATAAAGCCCGTCGCCAGCAGCGTCTGCTCAAGATGGTCGTAGAATCGCTCCAGATCGTCCACCAGCGGGTACGGCGCCTCTTCATGCTCAACCGCCGGCTGCGCTTGCTCCTGCGCCGTCAGCCAGGCCATCCGCACTTCATAGGCGATAACCTGCACCGCCATCGCCAGGTTCAGCGAGCTGTACTCCGGGTTGGCGGCGATCGCCACGTGATAGTGGCACTTCTGCAGTTCATCGTTGGTCAGACCAACGCGCTCGCGGCCAAAGACCAGCGCCACCGGCGCATGCTGACCTTCGGCGACGCTTTTCAGACCGCATTCGCGCGGGTCGAGCATCGGCCACGGCAGCGTGCGGGAGCGCGCGCTGGTGCCAACCACCAGGCTACAGCCTGCCAGCGCTTCATCAAGGGTATCGACAATCTGCGCGTTGCCGATCACGTCGCTGGCGCCCGCGGCCAGGGCTATCGCCTGCGAATCGGGTTTGACCAGCGGATTGACCAGCCACAGGTTAGTTAAGCCCATGGTTTTCATCGCGCGGGCTACGGAGCCCATGTTGCCGGTATGGGAGGTTTCTACCAGTACGATTCGAATATTTTGCAGCATTATGGTTCTTCGGCTAAAGATTATTCGTGCATGCTACCATAAAACGGAGACATAAGCAGATTTGGCTGCTATTATATGCGCCGTTTTTTCCCGTTCTTTAACATCCAGTGAGAGAGACCGATGCATCCGATGCTGAACATCGCCGTGCGCGCCGCGCGCAAGGCGGGTAATTTAATTGCCAAACACTACGAAACGCCAGACACCGTAGAAACCAGCCAGAAAGGCAGCAATGATTTTGTGACCAACGTCGATAAAGCCGCCGAAGCGATTATTATCGAAACCATTCGCAAATCTTACCCGCAGCACACCATTATCACCGAAGAAAGCGGTGAACACGCTGGCGAAGAGCAGGATGTTCAATGGGTTATCGATCCACTGGATGGCACCACCAACTTCGTTAAACGTCTGCCGCACTTCTCTGTTTCCATCGCCGTACGCATCAAAGGGCGTACTGAAGTCGCGGTGGTCTACGATCCGATGCGTAACGAACTGTTTACCGCGACCCGCGGCCAGGGCGCGCAGCTGAACGGCTACCGTCTGCGCGGCAGCAACGCTCGCGACCTCGACGGCACCATTATCGCGACCGGCTTCCCGTTCAAAGCGAAGCAGCACGCCACCACCTACATGAATATTCTCGGCAACATGTTTACCGAATGTGCCGACTTCCGTCGCACCGGCTCTGCCGCGCTGGATCTGGCCTATGTGGCCGCCGGCCGCGTTGACGGTTACTTTGAGATCGCCCTGAAACCATGGGATTTCGCCGCAGGCGAGCTGATCGCCCGTGAAGCTGGCGCGATTGTCTGCGACTTCACCGGCGGTCATAACTATATGCTGACGGGCAACATCGTTGCCGGTAACCCGCGCGTGGTGAAAGCGATGCTGGCGAACATGCGCGAGCAGCTGAGCGACGCGCTGAAGCGTTAATCTCTTACTGATGTCAAAAAGGAAGCCGCGGCTTCCTTTTTTTATGTCATTTTATCATGTTGAGGATCTGGCGAATCACCGCATTGCCGCCAATACAGAGCACCGTCAGGCCGCTAAATAAGGCCAGCGGTCCGCGCCAGCGCAGACAGCCCTGCGTCCCCAGCCAGCGCCGGAAACACAGCGCTATCCCTACCGTCGCCAGGCGGGCTAACAGCACGCCGACCATCGCCGGAACCAGCAGCAGCCATCCCCACAGCGGCAGCTCATACTGCTGCGCACTGAGTAAAATCCATACCAGCTGAAACGGCAGATAAAAGCTCAGGGCAAAGATCAGCGGAATGCGAATATTGCCTGCCGGTGCGGCAACGCCCTGAAAGTCGCGCCAGCCGTCGCGCAGCAGTATTCCAGCCAGCACCAGCGTGGCCAGATAGCATACGTCGTTAAAGATGCCCACGATCTGCATTAGCCTGTCGCTGCTTAGCTTACCCATAAACGCGAAACGCCAGAAAATGATCACCAGAAAACCGAACTGCAACACCCAGCTGCGCAGGATCCAGTCGACCATCTCCCGCGGCGAGGGCTGGTTATGCACAGCCCAGGCAACAATGGGCAGTTTACTGTGACCGGGATGACAAAAGGCCAGCACGAAGCCCGACAGCGTTAGGGTGGCGTAGGCCACCAGCGGAATATCCGCGACACTCGCCACCCCGAATCGCATAACATACGGCATGGCGTGGTAGACACGCACCAGATCTGACGGCCACCAGCTGGCCAGGGCTGGAAACCAGAATACGATCGCCAGGCCCGCCAGCAGCCCGGCGGCGCCGGCGCAGCCATAATAGAACCGCCCGCTCTGCGCGGGAGAAACGATATTTGCGGCCATAGCGACTCCTTGTCATCCGCCGAAAAGCGGAAAACTAGAGCATCGCTTCGCCAGCGGCAAGCGCTGGCGCCCACTTTAGGATTTGCGCCCGGCGTCTGTCTAAAACGGACGGATCCCACCGCCGGCAGGGACGGCGCTGAGCCACATCACCCCTGCCGCCGCCAGCAATATGACGCCGCCGGCCAGCGCCAGCGTCGCCCAACCAACCTGCTTCCATAACGCTGGCGCCTGATGGCGACTGAGGCGGATCGCCAGTTGGCGGAACCCATGCACCAACAGCGCCAGCGCCGTGATAGTCAACGAGGTTCCCGCCGCCATCGCCAGCGCCGCCGCCATCCCCCAGCCAAAAACGCCGATTACCTTGCTGAACAGCAGAACCATGATCGCCCCCGAGCAGGGACGCATACCCATCGACAGGACGATCGCGGCGCGAGCCCGCCAGTCGTCGCCAGCCTGCAGCTGCTCCGGGGCCGGGAGATGCTGATGCCCGCAGCCGCAGTGTTCGTTATGAACATGATGCGGGGTAAAAGCGGTAAACGTTGGCCGGCGCAGCAGCAGACGCAGCTTTTTTAACGCCCGCCAGCACAGCAGCAGCCCTAACGCGCCCACCAGCAAATAGCTCCCCTTCTCCAGCCAGAAACTGCTGAGGTGCAGCTGGCGCGCCGGCAGCTGCAGCAGCGCCAGCACCACGACCACCAGCGCGATGGCCACCAGCCCCTGCAGTAAAGAAGCGGCCAGCGTCAGGCCAATGCTTGATTTCAGCTTCGCGGGATGGGTGGCAAGCCAGGTCGTAATGACAATTTTACCGTGTCCGGGCCCTAAGGCATGGAGCACCCCGTAAACGAAGCTAAACCCCAGCAGCGACAGCCCTGCCGCCGCCGGGTTCTCCGCCACCGCCTGCAGCAGGCGGCTGAGTTCCAGGTTTAGCGAACGCTGCCAGACTGCGCTCTGCATCAGCACCTGCGGCCACGCCCGCCACAGCCAAATGCCGCCGATGATGCTCACCGCCAGCAACAGCGCCAGCGGCCACAGCGCTTTCCAGCGCGAAGATCGCGCGCGCGGAGTAAAAATTACTGACATGTCAGGGTCACCTTCTGGGCAAAATAGCTGCCCAGCGCCATATCCTCCGGCGGCGCATCCGCTTTATCCAGCGACTGGGCGTATGAGAGCATTTTGTCGTTCGGTTTTGGCGTCATCACCGTTGCCTTACAGGCGGCCCGCAGCCCTGCGGGCAGGGAAAAATCGCTATCCTTGTCATAAAACATATCGACGTAGTAGGTCGGGTCGAAGGTGGAAAAGGTAAACGTCTGCCCGGCAATGGGTTGCGGCGTCGCCAGCGGCAGAGTAAAGGTGAGTACCGCCTGCAGTCCGTCACGTTCGAGGCCGTAACCGTCGGGACGATTGTCAAATTTAACCCGCTGACCGTTATGCCACAGCTCGCTGAAATAGTGCTGACCGAGCACGTTGGCCATCACCTCCGCCGCCAGCTTTTTCCAGACTTCGCTGCCCGGTTTGGCGTTTCCGGCATCATAGAGCAGATCCGATGAGGTAATTTCATCCATCGTCCAGCGCATTTTAAAGGCGCTCAGCAGACCATCCTTGACCACCGGCTCGCTTTGCAGGCTGATGAAGCTATGCGGATGCGCAGCGGCCGACCATGATAAAACCATGAAAAACGCCGCGCTTGTGCATTGTTTCACTCTGTTCATCTGTTCCTCACGTGAAAAATTCTGTGAACTTCGCCAGCAATCCTGAGTAAAAGCGGACGCTCTTCCCTGCCCACGCCGCGGTCATTGTCTATCCTTAGCGGAAACCCTAACTGGAACTTACCAGATGATGACCGTCATTGAACCACCATCTGCGCTTTCCAGTCCACAGCGCCGTAGCCAGGTGCTCCTGATGTTTTATCTGCCCGGACAGTCGGTGACGACTGAACGGCTTGGCAGGATCAACCTCGTTGATGAGACCACGGCCCGGCAGGATATTGAGGAGACCGGACGCGAAATTCAGCGTTACCACCGTTTGACCCTCCAGTCACAGGTGGACGGCAGCTATCGGATTGAAGGCGCCGCGCTCGACCAACGTTTATGTCTGCTGCATGCGCTGCGGCGGGGGCTGCGCCTCTGCCCACAGTTCGTTAATCATCATTTTACCCCGGCGCTGAAAACGCAGCTTAAACAGGAAGGCATTGCCCGCACCTTATACGATGATACCAATCTGCAGGCGCTGGTGAACCGCTGCGCGCGGGCGCTCAATCGCCAGTTTGACTGCCGCGACGTGCAGTTTCTGCGCTTGTACCTGCAGTACTGTCTGCTCGAACATCACCGGGGATACTCTCCGGACTTCAATGAGGAACAGCAACGCTGGGCTCAAACCGCCGCCGAGTTCACCCTGGCGCAGGAGATTGTCCGCCACTGGCAGCGTCGGGTCGGCGCTCCGCCCCATGTCGGAGAACCTTTTTTCCTCTCGCTGCTGTTTATGTTGCTCAAAACCCCCGACCCGGTCCGCGACGGTCACCCGCACGATCGCCGCCTGCGGCTGGCTATCTCCGGCCTGATCCACCGCTTCCAGATCCTCGCTGGCAGAGCGTTCAGTGATGAGCAGGGGCTCAGCGATCAACTCTATATTCATTTGTCGCAGGCGTTGATCCGCAGCGTGTTTGCTATCGGCATCGACAGCACGCTCACAGAGGAAGTGACCCGGCTCTACCCTCGCTTACTGCGTACCACCCAGGCGGCATTGAGCGAATTCGAGGAGGCCTGGCACATCCGTTTTAATGAGGAAGAGACCGGTTTAATCGCGGTGATCTTTGGCGCCTGGCTGATGCAGAAAAGCGACCTGCACGAGAAACAGGTGCTGTTGCTAACCGATGACAACCCAGCTATTGAAGAGGCCCTGGAACAACAGCTGCGCGAACTAACGCTGCTGCCGCTGAATATCAAATACCAGAGCGTAGAGCGCTTTCAGAAGGAAGGTGCGCCCAAAGGGGTGACGCTTATCGTCACCCCCTATGCGACGGCGCTGCCGCTGTTTTCGCCGCCGCTGATCCACGCGGAGAACTACTTCACTGAACGCCAGCAGCAGCATATCTGCGCCATGCTCGAGGACTAGGCCGCCACCGCTTTTGGCCGTATAGCCATCGCCGGGAGCGTCAGCAGGGCCATCACCCAGAATACGCCCTGGTGCAGGTGCTGATAGAGGAAACCGGCGAAGACGGTCATGATGGCAATACTGCCGCCCATCGCCACCGCGGAGTAGACGGCCTGCAGACGGATCACTTCGCTCCCCTGACGGGCGGCGATATAGCGCATCGCCGCCAGATGACACACCGTGAAGGTGCCACAGTGAAGGATCTGCGCAAGGATGAGTCCCGGCAGCGCCGTGGTCCAGCCCATCAGTCCCCAGCGAATCAGCCCGCAGAGGGCGGAGAGCAACAGCAGGTCGCGGGCGCTGAAGCGGCGGAACACCTTTTTACTCAACGCGAAGATCACCACTTCCGCCACCACGCCTAACGACCATAGATAACCGACCGCCGAGGCGGAATAGCCGGCCTGCTGCCAGTAGATGGCGCTAAAGCCATAGTAGGCGGCATGCGCTCCCTGCAGCAGACAAACGCAGGCGAGAAAGCGCCAGCTTTGGCGCACCAGCGTCAGCCAGGCCGCCATTCCGGCCCCCTGCTGCTGGCGCGACTCCCCCTGGGGCATCACCGACGGCTTAAGCAGCATGCCGAGCAGCATCGAGGCGCCCCCCAGGCTTAGCATCAGCAGGATCGCCCGGTAATCGAACAGGCTCACCAGCTTGCCGGTCAGCGCTGAACCAATCACAAAGGCAATAGAACCCCATAGCCGCACCCGGCCATAGTCCATGGTGATCTGCTTTTGCCAGGTATTGGCCAGAGCATCCGTCAGCGGCACCAGCGGCGAAAAGAACAGGTTGAAGCCGATGATGATCGCCAGCAGCCATGCTACGTGGCTGCCGGCCCAAAAGGCCAGCGCGAAGAGCAAGGTTAACAGCGCCAGCACGCGCAGCGCGGCGATCAGCCGGGAGGGATCGCTCACCCGCGGGGCAATCAGCAGACTGCCGAGAAAACGGGCCACCAGACCGGCGCCAAGCAAAATGCCGATGGTTTCCGGAGTCAGCCCGTTTCCGGCCAGCCAGACGCTCCAGAAGGGCAGAAAAATACCGTAGCTAAAAAAGTAGGTGAAATAACTGAGCGCCAGCCAGCGCGTGGAGTGCAAGACCATGATTTCCTCCCGAATGGTGGCGATAGTCTGGCGATAAACCCCGGCGGGCGCAAGATGCTCTTGTCTGCCGATAGCTCGTTATTTATGCCCCCTCGATGATGATTTTCAGCGAAAAATTAAGCTTCTCTCCCGCGCCTAAAACTCGCAGCCCCGGCTGCCCGTCCATGTTGTGGGCGTTTACCGGATGGCTTTGCGGCTCGAGGCAAAGGAATGATTCACCTTGCATTCTGAACAGCATCAACCACGGAGTTTGCGATAGAATTGTGATACTCATCACGTCATTGCTTACCCTCGCCCGCCCGCCCCAGCCGGAATAACCCACGTTCAGCCAACGATCTTCACCGAACTGAGCCACGCTGAAATTGGCATAGTCGGGCAAGTTTCCTTGCCAGTTGAGAGGTAAGTGATTCTCCCCTTCCGGCCAGTAACCGCTGACCTGGAACTGAACCTTGCTGCGTTCATCGAAAGGGAAAAAGGGATGAAAGCCGCAGCCGTAAAGCGCAGGGACCTCCCCATAGTGGGTAAGCGTTAGCTCCGCTATCAGCTGGTTACGCAGCAACTGGTAGCGGAGCTGCGCCAGATAATCGAAACCGCAGGCATGCTGCCGACGCAGCTGTAATACACAATACTCGGCGCCGTACTCAATAATATCCCAGCGCTGTAACCAGCCGTCACCGTGAAGAAAGAAATACTCGTCGGCATGGTGGCGAGGCAGGATAATCTCCTGCCCATGAAAAATAAAACGGTTGCCGGCGACGCGATTGGCCAATGGCAGCATCGGAAACATGCCGCCGGCGGGATTTTCATATAGCACCGGCGCTTGATATTGCCGCGAGAATAAACTTTGCACTTTGCCGCCCAGAGAAGAGACGCACATCCGCAGATGCGCGTTCTCCAGAATCCACTCTTCCGCCATTAGCGCATCTGCTCCTGCTTCGCCGCATTAACGCCCGTATGACGCTGCGCCAGCTGCTCTTCCAGCGCTTCGAGGGTGATACCTTTCGTTTCCGGGACGTTGCGCAGGATATAGAGGTAGCCGGCAGCGCAAATGACACCATACAGCAGGAAGCTTCCTGCCGCGCCCAGACCGGCATTAAGCAGCGGGAAAGTATAGGTTAACAGGAAACAGGCGATCCACAGCGCCAGGGTACCTAAAGACATCGCGAGTCCACGTACGCGGTTGGGAAAAATCTCCGCCAGCAGCACCCAGGTCACCGGCGCCAGGGTCAACGCATAAATAGCAATCGCCGCCAGCACCAGCAACAGTACCGGCCACCCCATAATGCCCATGGCGTAAGCGCCGGCGATCAGCACATAGATCAGCGTCAATCCCGAAGCGCCAAGCAGCATTAATTTACGGCGACCGATTTTATCCACCAGCGGCAGCGCCGCAATGGTAAAGACCAGATTAACGACGCCCGTCGCGACGATCGATTTCAGCGTGCTGTTAATATCGAACCCCGCCGAGGCAAAAATCTCCTGCGCGTAGTTAAAGATGACGTTAATCCCACACCACTGCTGGAATATGGCGAGCACCATGCCAATGATCACAATCGGTTTCACCTGGGGAGCCAACAGCGCGCCGTAGGAGACTTTGTTGTTATCCTTTTCCAGGGTATGCGCGATTTCACGCAGGATCCTGTCGGCATAGTCGGCAGAACCAATGCGTTCCAGCGCAGCCCGGGCGCGCTCCGGTTTACCGGCCTTCATGAGCCAGCGCGGCGACTCGGGGACAAAAAACATCAGGACCAGAAACGCCAGCGCCGGCACCAGTTCCGCACCGAACATCCAGCGCCAGCCCATCTGCCCATTCCAGCTGTCCACAATCATCTGCTGCGTCGCCCCCGGCTCCACCGGTTCAGCAATCATCAGATTGATTAACTGAGCGGCCAGCACGCCAATCACGATGGTGAGCTGATTGACCGCGACAAAACGTCCTCTTTTCTCTGCCGGGCTGACTTCGGCAATGTAAAGCGGGCTGAGAGCGGAAGCCAGACCAATCCCTACGCCGCCCACAATGCGGTAAACCACAAACATATCGAAATGACTGGCGACCGCCGTCCCCCAGGCCGACGCGCTGAACAGCACGGCGGAAAGAATTAATGGCAGCTTGCGCCCCAGTTTGTCTGCGCACCATCCCGAAATTAATGCGCCGAAAATACAGCCCAACAGCGCTGAGCTCATCGCCCAGCCGGACTGCGCCGGGTCCGTAATTGAAAACCAGGCTTCATAAAATGGCTTAGCGCCGCCAATCACCACCCAGTCATAGCCAAACAGTAAACCACCGCAGGCGGCGACCAGACAAATCGTCCAGACGTAGCCCATTTTGAGATGTGTCTGCGCGTTGTTCATAATGATTCCTCTATAAGGGAAACGCAGGGAACAGTAGGGTTCAGGCGGGCCGAGCCCGCCCATTGAGGTTCAGGAAAAAATGCCGCTTTGCAGGGCATGGCGAATCAGATGCGCCTTATCATGAGCCGGATTTATTTGCAGAAGCTGCTGCATCCTCTGCTGGCAGGCGGATACGTTGCCCAGCCCCAGATGGCCCAACGCTTCAATAAACAAGCAGTGCTGCTGATGTCTCTGCTGCGCTGATACATCGAGAACCACCAGGTCCGGAAGAGAGACGGCAAAAAAATCGACTTGCGGAACGTCATCCCGATGCTGCGCGGCCCAGTCGATAAAATGGCGGAAGTGCTGCTCGGCCTGCGCTGGGTTACCGCTCTTACGCAGCGCAATGCCCTGCCAGAAAAGATAATCGGCGGGTTGATCGTTGTAGTACCGCCCGGCGTCCAGCGTTGAGCCCCCTTGCCGGGCAAGCTGGTAATATTCCGCCGCCTGCTGCGCATCCCCAGCCTGTTCTGCGCAGTAGCCCAGCAAATACCAGATATCGTTATCCGTTTGCCCAGGCAGTCGCCCCTCCCCCAGATTGTCGGGATAGCGTAATGCGGCTTTCAGACAGTCCGTGGCCTGTTTAAACGCCCCACGCTCGATGAACTGTAATGCCCGATGGAGCTGATTGAGCAAATACTGGCCGGTGATTTTCCCTTCTCCTCCTTCCCAGGGATGGAATACGCGCGTATCCAGAATCGCGGCGGCATCGGCATAATGACCGGACGCGTTCCACAGGCTTAGCAGCTCAGCGGTCAGGTCGTCCCGCTTCAGCACCACGGCTTTACGTTCCACCAGCGTCGTCAGTCGCTCATGTACCGGCCTGGCCAGTAATTTTTGCAAAAAATCGAGTTCAAACAGGAAGCGCGCATTGTCCGGCTCCAGCGCTACGGCGCGCTGCAGATAAGCCAGCGCCTGCGTTGCATCCTGCTGTTTATTCCAGGAGTAAACGCCCAGCAGACGATGAGCGGGCGCATAATCGGGAGATTTTTCGAGCGTCTCGCGCCAGCAGCTCACCGCCTCGTCATAGCGACGTTTGCTGTACCAGAAGCAACCGAGTAGATAGCGGGCAAAAGCGCTGTCGCCCAGCGACTGCAGCATCTGAACTTCATCGAGCGAGTTAGGGAAACGAACATTGTGCGCATGGCAGTGCTCGGCGGCGGCAATAAACTGTTGGCGTTCATTGGCATCATCACTTAGCGACGCACGCCAGAGCATCGGCAGCGCTTCCTGACTGTCCAGAACCGCAAGAACCTCTTTCACCGCCGACGTCTGTCCGATAGAGAGCAACCAACCCGCCAGCAGGCTGGCGTTGACCCCTCTGCGCCCCGTGATGCGCAGCAGGGCTTCTCGCGCGTCGTCGCTCCGCTCAATCATCCAGCGCGCGCAGTGCAGCGGATAGCTCAATGGGTATTGCTCAAGAGAGGCGAAAATAAACTCCAGCGCTGCTTTCTTCTGCCCACTGTTGGCTAATGCCAGCGCTTTCAACCCCATCGCCAGAGGATTGCTGGCGTTGAACCGCAGACTGGTGTTTACTTTTTCCAGCGCATCGGCAACATCACCGCGCTTCATCGCCAGCCGCGCCAGCGACCACCAGGCGGCGTCACGGCAGTTACCGCTCCAGGAGGCTTTGTAATAGTGATCCCAGGCGCCTGCATCATCCCCCATCCTTTCCAGCACGCTGGCAAGCAGCATACTGGCTTCGCCATCTCGCGGGTTCTTATTCAAACGATGCGCGCGCTGTAGCGCAGCACGGGCACACTGTTCCGCCAGCGCCCAGTCGGCACTGTTGAACGCCAGGGTACCGAGGGCAACATTATTGCGATAATCCTGCGGATCGAGCTCAACCGCCCGACGATAGTAATCCCCGGCGTAGCGGCTTGCGTGGTTGTATTGTTCAAGGTGCTGGCCGATAAAATAGAGCTCGTCGCCATTGTGGATCGCTTCCGGTAACGCGGGCGCTATAGCTGGTTCGGGCAGCGGCGTCTGTTGGGTAATATGTTCCTGATAATCCAGCAGCGGCTGGTTCTCGGCGGTTTTCACTTTGAGGGTTAAGCGCCCGACGCCATTTTCCGGCAGCGTCTGCTGCCAGCTCTCACCGGGCTTCAGCGTCAGCTGAGTTTCGTACAATGGCTGATGGTCAGCGCTGAGTTCAACCACGATATGATTTAGCGGAGCAATGGCATATACGCCAAGCTGCAGTTGCCCAGACTCGCGAACCAGCTTCAGTGCCAGCTGTGTATTGGCATTTTGCACCATCCCTAACTCGCTGTAGGGAAGGAAATTTTGCACAAACACCTTCTCTTCATAAGGCGCAAGCCACGTAAAGTCAGGCTGGTTATCGGTGAAGACGCCGGTCATCAGCTCAATATAAGGGCCATTTTCATCAGTCAGATTTCGATCCCAGGCCTGGCCAAAATCCCCGTACCCCCAGCTCCACTGTTTCTTGCCAGGAGAGACATGGTGATCGGCAACATGCAGTAACCCGCCTCGCTCGTCATGATGATAAGCGCCGACAAAATCGTAATCCGACTTCTCCGCCATATACGAAGTGGGTACCGGGACGTTTTTATAACGGGAGATATCAACCCCCGCAGAATAGTCCACTTTGTAGTAGGTACCGGTGGCAATCGGGAAAGCGGAAACATCACGCTTACCATGGTCGAATACAGCGGTGACATCGGGTGGGAATACACTCTGGTGGGCATCGCCGCCTTTTACTGCAGGGTTGGCCCACCACAGGAAATGGCGCGGCGTGGCGTTACCATTGAAGATCTTGCCAGTGATTTCAATCAGCGCGCGGTCAGGATAGAGCGTAAACCCGGCCATAACCTGCAAACCGCGCATGGGCTCCGCTTCCCCCATCCATACGGTCTGCGCGCCGTTTTCTCCCTGCTGAATAGAAAAATCGACCGGCTTAAAGGTCGTCGGCCGGTGATGTTGCGGCCAGTTAAATTCGATTCCGCCGGAGATCCAGGGCCCGAGCAGCCCTACCAGGGCTGGCTTAACCACCTCATTGTAATAGACGAAATCACGTTGTTTGACTTTATCATATGCCCGGTGAATACGGCCGCCAAGCTCCGGTAGCAGCATGACCCGAAGGAAATCATTCTCCATCCACACTGCCTGATAATCGCGCATTTCGCGTTCGCCGGTCAGGGTATCAATCACGCCGTAGGGATAGACGCTGCCGGAAGATCCTTGATAAACACGTTTTTCCAGAAACATAGGGTTCGGATCTTCCGCTCCCGTCGTCCACGTTGGTAATGAAATGATTTCCTGCCAGACCTTAACCGAACCGTACATGATGCCTCCACTAAACAAAACGAAGTAAAAGTTGCAATAACAGGAGTCTATATCGCCAATTCGCTGTTAAAATGCGCAATGCTCACGCAATATAGTTAAGGGAGTTAAGTGTATGCAGCGTACTGGCTTTAATAACGCCCGGGTCCGGCAGGCCAATAAGTCGATTTTTCTTTCCCATCTGTGGCGGGAAAAGCAGCTCAGTAAATCACAGCTCTCTCAACTCACCGGTCTCTCCATTCCGGCGGTGAGCAATATTCTGGCCGAGCTGCTTAGCGAGGGATTGATCGGTCACTCAACGGAACACTTGAGCAAACGGGGCGTGAACAGCGGCAGCTACCAGATCCCCGAGCACGGCGCCTGGACACTGTGCATGAATATCACCCCGACCAGCATTGAATATCAGCTTGCCGACGCCCGCCTGCTGGCAGTGGATGGTCATCAGCATTTGCCGGTCAACGCGCCCACTCCTCAGGCCCTGCTTGAGGCCATCGTTGAATGCTGGCGGCATATCCACCGCCGCTACCCGCAGCACAGCATCAATCTCGCCCTTGGCGTGCATGGACAGGTTGATCCGATTACCGGCGTTTCACAAACCATGCCCCAGGCACGCTGGAAAACACCGATCGAAATAAAGTATCTGCTTGAGGAGCGGCTTGGCGTGCAGGTTCGGGTGGATAACGACTGCGTGATGCTGGCGCTGGCGGAGAAGTGGCAGCATCAGGGTACACAGCAGGATTTTTGCGTGATCAACGTCGACTACGGTATCGGCTCGTCATTTGTGATTAACGATCATATTTATCGCGGCAGTCTGTACGGCAGCGGGCAGATTGGGCATACGATTGTCAATCCTGACGGCAAAGCCTGCGACTGCGGAAGATACGGTTGCCTCGAAACCGTCGCCTCTCTCAGCGCGCTGAAAAAACAGGCCCGAATGTGGCTCAAAACGCAGCCTGAAGCAACGCTCGCCCCCGAGCAGTTAACCACGGCGTCGCTCATTGAGGCCTGGAAAGAGGGAGATGTGCAAATTCGCGCATGGGTTGATAACGCTGCCAACGCGATTGGCTTAAGCCTCTATAATTTCCTGAATATATTAAATATTAATCAAATCTGGCTTTACGGGCGCAGCTGCGCCTTCGGTGAGCAGTGGCTGGAAAGTATCGTCAAACAAACGGGTTTTAACCCCTTTGACCACAGGGATACGCCGCGAGCGCACGCCACCCAAATAGGCTTTGGCCAGCTGACGCGCGCCCAGCAGCTGATGGGGATAGGTTATCTGTACGTTGAGGAGCAATTGCAGACGCTGGTTTAGTCATAAACGAACGTGGCGGAGCGCAAATTTGTGTATTACGTTTAAATCACACGTCTCTCATAACGAGCTGATTATGAACTCACTCCGCTATTTTGATTTTGGCGCTTCCCGCTCTCTGTTGCTGCTTATCGCCCGCATCGCCGTGGTGATTCTGTTTATTCTTTTTGGCTACCCCAAACTGCTGGGCTTTGACGGTACGGTGCAGTACATGGCCGCCTCCGGCGCGCCGATGCCGACCCTGGCGGCGATTATCGCCGTCATTATGGAAGTGCCTGCCGCGATTCTGATTGTGCTCGGCTTTTTCACCCGCCCGCTGGCGGTCATCTTTATTTTCTACACCCTGGGCACGGCGGTGATTGGCCATCACTACTGGGATATGACTGGCGATGCGGTATTGCCGAACATGATTAACTTCTGGAAAAACGTCAGCATCGCCGGCGCTTTCCTGCTGCTGGCGGTAACCGGCCCCGGGGCGATCTCCCTCGACCGCCGCTAATCTCCAGACGCAAAAAAGGCCGCATACGCGGCCTTTTTGATGTCAACGCTAACGCTTACGCATATACCGGGAAGCGGGCGCAGATATCCAGCACTTTACCTTTCACGCGCTCAATGATCGCGTCGTCATTGATATTGTCCAGCACGTCACACATCCAGCCAGCCAGCTCTTTGACTTCCGCTTCTTTAAAGCCGCGGCGAGTCACTGCCGGAGAACCGATACGGATACCGGAGGTTACGAACGGGCTCTTCGGATCGTTCGGCACGCTGTTTTTGTTGACGGTGATGTTGGCGCGGCCCAGAGCGGCGTCAGCTTCTTTACCGGTCAGGTTTTTATCCACCAGATCCAGCAGGAACAGGTGGTTCTCAGTACCGCCAGACACCACTTTGTAGCCGCGGTTCAGGAACACTTCCACCATCGCTTTAGCGTTTTTCGCAACCTGCTGCTGGTAAACTTTAAACTCTGGCTCCATCGCTTCTTTCAGCGCCACCGCTTTCGCCGCGATAACGTGCATCAGCGGGCCGCCCTGCGCGCTTGGGAACACGGCAGAGTTCAGTTTTTTGTACAGCTCTTCGCTACCGCCTTTCGCCAGAATCAGGCCGCCGCGCGGACCCGCCAGGGTTTTGTGGGTGGTGGTGGTCACAACGTGAGCATGCGGAACCGGGTTCGGGTACACGCCAGCGGCAATCAGGCCTGCCACGTGCGCCATATCGACGAACAGGTAAGCGCCGATGCTGTCAGCGATTTCACGCATTTTCGCCCAGTCAACGATACCGGAGTAAGCGGAGAAACCACCGATGATCATCTTCGGTTTGTGTTCCTGAGCCTGCTTCGCCATGTCGTCATAGTCAATTTTACCGGACTCATCAATACCGTAAGGGATGATGTTGTACAGTTTGCCGGAGAAGTTAACCGGGGAGCCGTGAGTCAGGTGGCCGCCCTGCGCCAGGTTCATACCGAGCACGGTGTCGCCCGGCTGCAGCAGCGCGGTGTAGACGGCAAAGTTAGCCTGGGAGCCGGAGTGCGGCTGGACGTTAGCATAGTCAGCGCCGAACAGTTCTTTCGCGCGGTCGATTGCCAGCTGTTCAACCACGTCGACGTATTCACAGCCGCCGTAGTAACGCTTGCCCGGATACCCTTCAGCATATTTGTTGGTCAGCTGAGAGCCCTGCGCCTGCATAACGCGCGGACTGGTGTAGTTTTCGGAGGCGATCAGTTCGATGTGCTCTTCCTGACGTACTTTTTCCTGCTCCATAGCCTGCCACAGTTCGGCATCATAATCGGCAATGTTCATTTCACGCTTTAACATCCGCATCTCCTGACTCAGCTAACAATAAAATTTCGGCCTAAAAAGGCGGTCCGATTGGACAACGGCCCACAGTATAACCGAATCATTCTGTGATAACAGGTCTTGACAAAGGATTTTACGCAAACGATTGGCTCCGCATGACACAAGGCTTTGAGCAATAACGCCTCTCTCAGTATCAACGGATTTCTTTTCAGGTTTGTGATGCAAATTCTTCATGTTGTAACTGGATCGGGGGAATGTGTTAAAGAACCATTTACAACGCAGGGTTATTTCTTTAAGATGCATTTAAAATGCATCATTAAGATAACACATAAGGAAGCACGCTATGCTTGACGCTCAAACCATCGCCACGGTAAAAGCCACCATTCCCCTGCTGGTAGAGACCGGCCCGAAATTAACCGCCCATTTCTACGATCGTATGTTCGCGCATAATCCGGAGCTCAAAGAGATCTTCAACATGAGCAACCAGCGCAACGGCGATCAGCGTGAAGCGTTATTCAACGCTATTGCCGCCTACGCCAGCAATATCGATAACCTGCCTGCCCTGCTGCCGGCGGTGGAAAAGATCGCCCAGAAACACACCAGCTTCCAGATCAAACCGGAGCAGTACAATATTGTTGGCAGCCATCTGCTGGCGACCCTCGATGAAATGTTCAGTCCGGGCCAGGAAGTGCTCGATGCCTGGGGTAAAGCCTACGGCGTGCTGGCGAACGTCTTTATCGGCCGTGAAGCCGAGATCTATCAGCAAAACGCCAGTAAAACCGGCGGCTGGGAAGGGACCCGCGCGTTCCGCATCGTGAAGAAAACCCCGCGCAGCCAGCTTATCACCAGCTTTGAGCTCGAACCGGTTGATGGCCAGCCGGTCGCCGATTACCAGCCTGGCCAGTACCTGGCCATCTGGCTGAAACCGGAAGGCTTCGAATATCAGGAAATCCGCCAGTATTCCCTGACCCGCAAAGCGGACGGCAAAGGCTACCGCATTGCGGTTAAACGCGAGGAAGGCGGTCAGGTTTCCAGCTGGCTGCATAACCATGCCAGCGAAGGCGATGTGGTCTATCTGGCCGCCCCGGCGGGAGATTTCTTCCTTAACGTTAAGCCACAGACGCCGGTCACTCTGCTCTCTGGCGGCGTCGGGCAAACGCCGATGCTGGCGATGCTGGATGCGCTGGCGAAGAGCGGTCATCAGGGTCAGGTGAACTGGTTCCATGCGGCGGAAAATGGCGACGTTCACGCCTTTGCCGATGAAGTGAAGGCGCTCGGCGCGGCGCTGCCGGCGTTTACCTCTCACGTCTGGTATCGCACCCCGACTGAGGCCGACCGTCAGGCTGGACGTTTTGATAGCGAAGGTTTGATGGATTTAGCAGCAGTGGCGGACAATATTCGCGACCCGCAGATGCAGTATTATCTCTGCGGCCCGGTAGCGTTTATGCAGTTTGCAGCGAAGCAGCTGGTCGAATTAGGGGTCAACAAAGACAACATTCATTACGAATGCTTCGGCCCGCATAAGGTGCTGTAAGCCCCGACGATGCGGGGATCTGTAGGCCGGGTAAGCGCAGCGCCACCCGGCAATACTGCAGCGAGCGGCGAGCGTTAAATCGCCGCGTCGTCTTCTTCGCCGGTACGAATACGAATGACCCGCGCCACGTCGAAGACAAAGATTTTACCGTCGCCGATTTTACCGGTCTGTGCGGTACGGATGATGGTATCCACACAGGTATCGACGATATCGTCGGTCACCACAATTTCAATTTTTACTTTCGGCAGAAAATCGACCATATACTCGGCACCACGGTACAGTTCGGTGTGCCCTTTCTGGCGGCCAAAGCCTTTCACTTCCGTTACCGTCATCCCGGTGATGCCGACTTCGGCCAGCGCTTCACGCACGTCATCCAGTTTGAAAGGTTTAATAATCGCATCAATCTTTTTCATGGGGTTCCTGTCTTAATCGCGTAACCGGTTGCTTACCGTATCATAACTTGCGCTATAGTGCGGAGCTACTCTTTAAAGTCGTTGGCGTCGAGCTCATGGCGCGACAGCAGCTTATAGAATTCGGTGCGGTTGCGCCCTGCCATCCGCGCGGCGTGAGTGACGTTGCCCTTGGTAATTTGCAGCAGCTTGCGCAGGTAGTTCAGCTCAAACTGATTGCGCGCCTCAACGAAGGTCGGCAGCGCCGTGTTCTCGCCCTCCAGCGCTTGCTCAACCAGTGCGTCGCCGATCACTGGCGACGAAGTCAGGGCCACGCACTGTTCGATCACGTTCACCAGCTGGCGTACGTTGCCCGGCCACTTGGCGGCCATCAGCCGCTTCATCGCATCGCTGGAAAACGCCCGCACGAACGGCTTATGGCGATCGGCAGACTGACGCAGCAGATGGTTGGCCAACAGCGGAATATCTTCCGTACGTTCGGAGAGCGGCGGTATTTTCAGGTTCACTACGTTGAGGCGGTAGAACAGGTCTTCACGAAACTCGCCGCGGGCCATCGCCTTCGGCAGGTCGCGGTGGGTGGCGGAGATAATCCGCACGTTGATTTCGATATCGCGGTTGCTGCCCAGCGGGCGCACCTTGCGCTCCTGCAGGACGCGCAGCAGCTTCACCTGCAACGCAACCGGCATATCGCCGATCTCGTCGAGAAACAGCGTACCACACTCAGCGGCCTGGAATAATCCTTCACGGTTACTGACCGCGCCGGTAAAAGCGCCCCGCGCATGGCCAAACAGTTCGGATTCGAGCAGCTGTTCCGGCAGCGCGCCGCAGTTGATCGCCACGAACGGCTTATCATGACGCGGGCTGGCGTTGTGGATCGCCTGGGCGACGATCTCCTTCCCGGTCCCGCTCTGGCCATTAATCAGTACGCTGACATCCGATTGCGCCACCATCCCGGCCTGCTCAAGCAGGCGCAGCATCAGCGGGCTGCGGGTTACAATCGCCTGGCGCCAGGCTTCGTCGGTGGCCGGCGAGCGCTGCTCCAGCGCCTCATCAATGGCTTTATACAAGGCATCTTTATCGACCGGCTTGGTCAGGAAGCTGAACACCCCCTGCTGGGTAGCCGCCACGGCGTCGGGAATCGAACCGTGAGCGGTGAGAATGATCACCGGCATGCCGGGGTGGCCCTTCTGGATCTCGCTAAACAGCTGCAGGCCGTCCATTTCATCCATCCGCAGATCGCTAATCACCAGATCCACTTTCTCACGCCCCAGCACGCGCAGCGCTTCCGGCCCGCTCTCGGCGGTGACCACGCTGTAGCCTTCGCTGACCAGGCGCATGCCCAGTAGCTTCAACAGTCCCGGATCGTCATCCACCAGCAGTAAACGCGCCGGTTTACGGATCGTCATGGATCACCTCCGGCACTTTTTCGCTGCCGAAATTGCCGCCCGGCTTGCGGCTGGAGAGCTGGCGTTCGATATCCGTCAGGTTCTCCAGCTTGCGGGTGGTCAGCTCCAGCTGCTCGCGCAGCGCCAGCTCCTGCTGACGCAGTGTCTCCAGTTCGCTGTCGCTGGACTGCTGAAGCTTCGCGTAACGGGCACGCTCTTCCACCAGCTGCAGCTGACGGGTCTGGCCGTCGCGCCAGAGCTGATACAGCGGGCGGACCTGAACGGCGATTTGCGGGCTGAAGGTATCGAGCCGCGCCACCAGGTCGCGGCGCTCCTCAGGGGTAATTTTAGCATCAGCAAGCAGGATGCCGCGACGGAACGCGTCCTGCCAGCTGTCGTCGGTATGGCGTTTCGCCTCCGCCCGCGCCTGCGCCGGCGCGAGGCGATCGGCACAGTCAATGCCCCGCAGCCAGTAGAGGGGATTTTTGTCGCTGGCATCGCTGCTGTGCGCCCAGATATCCGCGCAGTCTACCGCGACAAAATCGGCCACCTGATGCTGCGCCTGCCCGGGGGCGGCGGTACCTTCCGCGGTATGCGGTGAAAAGCCGGCGGAACACCCCGCCAGCGTCAGACAAGCAATGCCTGAAAGCAGCCATCCGCTGAGGGAACGGCGCCAGGCCAGGAATTGGGACATAGTTCCCCGATATCGATTCATAAGTTGGATTATTCCGGCGCTGAGGGAAGCGTAATGCGAAAACAGACCTGCCCGGCGGGCGCATCAACTAAGCTGAGCTCCCCTTGCATCTGCCGGACGCAGTCGCGGGCGATACTCAACCCCAGTCCACTGCCCTTAACGGCCCCTTTACGCTGGTGACTCCCCTGGTAAAAAGGCTCGAATATCATGTTTTTTTCCGCGGCCGGGATCGGTTCGCCGCTGTTGGCGACATCAATACGCACCTGCTCTCCGTGCCGGTAGCTATGGATACGGATGTTACCGGATTCAGCGCCATAGTGCACCGCATTGGAGTAGAGATTATCCATTACGCTTATCAATAGCGCAGGCTCTGCCAGGCAACGCCGCGCCTGCAGCGTCAGTTCGGTATGCATCAGTTTAGCCCGCGCGGGCAGGCTGTGCGCCGCCACGACGTTTTCCACCAGGTCCACCAGGTCCACCGCTTCGCGAGCCACCGGGCCGTCGGCCTGTTTTCGGTTATAGTCCAGCAGCTGTTCAATCAGCTTTTGCAGGTTACGGCTACTGCTGTCGAGGATCTCGACGATCTCCTGCTGCTCAGGGGTCAGGGGCCCCGCGACGCGGTCGGCCAACAGCTCGGTACCTTCACGCATACTGGCCAACGGGGTTTTCAGCTCATGCGACAGATGGCGAAGAAATTGATGCCGCTGCGACTCCAGCCACGCCAGGCGCTCGCTGAGCCAGATGATGCGCTTGCCCACCGATCGCAGCTCGCGCGGGCCGGTAAACAATGCGGCGTCGTCCAGCGACTTCCCTGCCCCCAGCTGATTGATCATTCTTTCGATGCCTTTCACCGGGCCGATAATCATGCGGGTGAAGAGTAGCACCAGCGCCAGGCTCAGCAGAAACAGCACCAGCGCCTGCCAGCCGAAAAACTGGCCGCGTTCGGCTATCTCCTGCTGCAGCTGTTGGCCACGAGAATAGACGACCGCCCGGGTCGCCTGCACCATATCGCTGTTATTACTGGCGAAAACTTCCAGTCTGGCGGCTGCCTGGGCATCGGGGCCGCTATTTTTACACTGCAGCTGCGCCAGATCGCTGACATCCTGACGCAGCGCCTGCCAGAGCTTCTCGTCCGGCAGCACGCCGGCGTGGGCGTCCAGCATCTGGCTGTAGCGCTGCCGCTGGTTTTGATAGACGCGCGCCAGCGTCGGATCGTCCAGCACGCAGTACTGGCGATAGCTGCGCTCCATCTCCAGTGCGGCATTGATCATCGCCTCGCTGCGTCGGGCGTCGACCAGGGTGGTACGGTTAATATGCGCCGCCTGGGCGCTAAGGGCGTTCAGGCTCTGCCAGGCCTGCCAGGCCAGCACCAGCAATGGCAGCAGGATCAGCACAAAAGAGAGCGTCACCAGCTGACGCAGCGAACGGGGGAAAAGAGAGAGTCGCTTCAAGGATGTTGTCTCAATCATTAGCTCTGGTCGATGCTAACTGAGGAGCGCGCCGGAGAAAAGCGCTACCGCTGGTTACTGCGCCGCAGAAACAACAAAGCCAGGCGCAAGGCCTGGCTTTGTTCAGGAATGAGGCGGTGCCTTACTCGACGTTTCGCCCGATGTCTGATAAAGCCAGGCTGTTATCAGGAGTTGGACGGCAGGCACCTGTTTGTGCGTCATTCGAAGTTTATGTAGCGCGTCCCGAAGGGGCTGACATAAGAAGGTGAATGAGCCACTGGTTAATATTATGCATGAACTATGCCAGCTCTCAAAACATTTTATTAACATACTGATATATATGACTTTAACCGCAGAAACAGTCGAACCACCACTGTTTATTTTTCACCCGCATTGTCGCTATTTAGCGACACCAAATAGGCTACCGATTACTCATCATTTAAATCAATGACTTAAGTGTCGCCTATTGACGACACTGCAATATCGCAGTTGTCGGCAATTCCCGACACCCTGGCGTGCCGACCATCACAGATAAAAAAAGCCCCCTGTCAGGCAGGGGGCTGATACGTTCGCGTGAAGCGCGGCGGGAAGATTAACCCAGCTGTTTACGCGCGTTACGGAAGATACGCATCCACGGGCTATCCTCGCCCCAGTTCTCCGGGTGCCAGGAGTTGCTTACGGTGCGGAAGACGCGTTCCGGGTGAGGCATCATGATGGTCGCGCGCCCGCTTTCGCTGGTCACCGCGGTGATACCGTTCGGGGAACCGTTCGGGTTCGCCGGATAGGTTTCGGTCACTTTGCCGAAGTTATCCACGAAGCGCAGCGCCACCAGACCTTTGCTCTCAAGCTGAGCCAGATGCGCGCTGTCGCGCACTTCCACCTGACCTTCGCCGTGGGAGACCGCAATCGGCATCCGTGAGCCAACCATGCCTTCCAGCAGCAGGGATGGGCTTTGCGTCACTTCCACCAGGCTAAAGCGCGCTTCAAAGCGGTCAGACTGGTTGCGCACAAAGCGCGGCCACAGGTCGCTGCCCGGGATCAGCTCGCGCAGGTTGGACATCATCTGACAGCCGTTGCACACGCCGAGCGCCAGCGTCTGCGGACGATGGAAGAAGGTCGCGAACTCATCGCGCACGCGCTCGTTGAACAGAATCGACTTCGCCCAGCCCTCGCCCGCGCCCAGCACGTCGCCGTAGGAGAAGCCGCCGCAGGCTACCAGGGCATGGAAATCGCCCAGACCGGTCCGGCCGGCCAGCAGGTCGCTCATATGCACGTCGATGGCGTCAAAGCCGGCGCGATGGAAGGCGGCCGCCATTTCAACGTGGGAGTTCACCCCCTGCTCGCGCAGGACGGCCACTTTCGGCCGCGCGCCGGTGGCAATGTACGGGGCGGCGACGTCGTCGTTAATATCAAACGAGAGCTTCACATTGAGGCCCGGGTCGGCATCATTGGCTTTCGCCTCATGCTCCTGATCGGCGCAGGCCGGGTTGTCGCGCAGACGCTGCATCTGCCAGGTGGTTTCCGCCCACCACATGCGCAGCGTGGTGCGGCTTTCGCTGAACACCGTCTGACCGCCGGCGGTCAGCACGAAGCGATCGCCCTCAACCGCTTTACCGAGGTAATGCACGCAGTCCGCCAGGCCGTTAACCGCCAGAATGGCTTCCACCGCCTCACGGTCTGCGGCGCGGACCTGAATCACCGCCCCCAGCTCTTCGTTGAACAGCGCGGCCAGATGGTCGTCGCCCAGCGCGGCGATATCCGCTTCCACGCCGCAGTGGCCGGTAAAGGCCATTTCCGCCAGCGTGACAAGCAGACCGCCGTCGGAGCGGTCGTGGTAGGCCAGCAGTTTACGCTGCGCCACCAGGGCCTGCATCGCATTCCAGAAGCCTTTCAGTTGCGCGACATCGCGCACGTCAGCCGGCTTGTCGCCGAGCTGGCGATAGACCTGCGCCAGCGCCGTCGCGCCCAGCGCGTTGTGCCCTTTACCGAGGTCGATCAGCAGCAGGGCGTTATCTTCCGTCGAAAGCTGCGGCGTGACGGTATGACGGACATCTTCGACACGGGCGAAGGCAGAGATGACCAGCGACAGCGGAGAGGTCATCTCGCGCTGCTCGCTGCCTTCCTGCCAGCGGGTTTTCATCGACATCGAGTCTTTACCGACCGGAATGGTCAGGCCCAGCGCCGGGCACAGCTCTTCGCCTACCGCTTTCACCGCCTCATACAGGCCAGCGTCTTCGCCCGGGTGACCTGCGGCGGCCATCCAGTTAGCCGACAGTTTCACGCGATTCAGCTCGCCAATCTGCGTGGCGGCGATGTTGGTCAGCGCTTCGCCGACCGCCAGACGGCCAGAGGCCGCGAAGTCCAGCAGGGCGACCGGGGCGCGCTCGCCCATCGCCATCGCTTCGCCATAGTAGCTGTCGAGGCTGGCGGTGGTCACCGCACAGTTGGCCACCGGGATCTGCCACGGGCCAACCATCTGGTCGCGGGCGACCATACCGGTCACGGTGCGGTCGCCGATGGTGACGAGGAAGGTTTTCTCGGCCACCGTCGGCAGATGCAGAACGCGGTTAACCGCATCGGCAAGGGTAATCGGTTGGCGATCCAGCGCGCTACCCTGAGCTTTCAGAGTCTGCACGTCGCGGGTCATTTTCGGCGTTTTGCCGAGCAGGACGTCCAGCGGCAAGTCGATCGGCTGATCGTTAAAGTGGCTGTCGCTCAGGCTCAGATGCTGCTCAGCGGTAGCTTCGCCGATAACGGCATAAGGCGCGCGCTCGCGGCGGCACAGTTCGTCGAACAGCGGCAGCTGCTCCGGGGCGACCGCCAGAACATAACGTTCCTGCGATTCGTTACACCAGATCTCCAGCGGACTCATCCCTGGCTCATCACTGAGAATATCGCGCAGCTGGAATTTACCGCCGCGGCCGCCGTCGCTCACCAGCTCCGGCATGGCGTTGGAGAGACCGCCGGCGCCAACGTCGTGGATAAAGAGGATCGGGTTGGCGTCGCCCAACTGCCAGCAGCGGTCGATCACTTCCTGACAGCGGCGCTCCATTTCCGGGTTGTCACGCTGTACGGAGGCGAAATCGAGATCGGCATCGGACTGGCCGGAGGCCATAGAAGACGCCGCGCCGCCGCCGAGGCCGATGTTCATCGCCGGGCCGCCCAGCACGATCAGCTTCGCGCCGACGGTAATCTCGCCCTTCTGCACGTGCTCACCGCGGATGTTGCCGATACCGCCGGCCAGCATGATCGGTTTGTGGTAGCCACGCAGCTCTTCGCCATTGTGGCTGGTGACTTTCTCTTCATAGGTGCGGAAGTAGCCGTTCAGCGCCGGACGACCAAATTCGTTGTTAAACGCCGCGCCGCCCAGCGGGCCTTCGGTCATGATGTCCAGGGCGGTGACAATGCGATCCGGTTTACCGAAATCTTCTTCCCACGGCTGTTCGAAGCCCGGGATACGCAGGTTGGAAACCGAGAAGCCCACCAGGCCCGCTTTCGGCTTCGCGCCGCGGCCGGTGGCGCCTTCATCGCGGATTTCGCCGCCGGAGCCGGTTGCCGCGCCCGGCCATGGAGAGATGGCCGTCGGGTGGTTATGGGTTTCCACCTTCATCAGAATGTGCGCCGGCTCCTGATGGAAGTCGTAGCGCCCGGTCTGATGGTCGGCGAAATAGCGCCCGACTTCAGACCCTTCCATCACCGCGGCATTATCTTTATAGGCCGACAGCACGTAGTCCGGCGTTTTTTCAAAGGTGTTTTTGATCATTTTGAACAGCGACTTCGGCTGCTGTTCGCCGTCGATGATCCAGTCGGCGTTGAAAATCTTGTGGCGACAGTGCTCTGAGTTCGCCTGGGCGAACATATACAGCTCGATATCGTTCGGGTTGCGTCCCAGGCGGGTAAACGCGTCCTGCAGGTAGTCAATTTCGTCGTCGGCCAGCGCCAGACCCAGACGGAGGTTGGCGTCAATCAGCGCCTGACGCCCTTCGCCCAGCAGGTCAACGCTGGTCACCGGCGTCGGCTGATGGTGAGCGAACAGCTTTTCGCCCGCTTCCAGCGCGTCGAAGACGCTCTCCATCATGCGGTCGTGCAGCTCCGCCGCCACCGCGGTCCACTGCGCTTCGGTCAGGGTCGAGGCTTCAACATAATACGCCACGCCGCGCTCCAGACGCACAACCTGAGCCAGGCCGCAGTTATGGGCGATATCGGTAGCTTTAGAAGACCAGGGAGAGATGGTGCCAGGGCGAGGGGTCACGAGCAGTAATTTACCGGTCGGGGTATGGCTGCTTAAGCTCGGGCCATACTGAAGCAGTCGCGCCAGGCGCTCGCGATCGTCAGCGCTCAGCGGGGCATTCAGATCGGCAAAATGAATATATTCGGCATATATGGCGCTTACCGGAAGGTTGGCCGCCTGAAATCGTGCCAGCAGTTTATTAATACGGAATGCCGACAGTGCAGGTGAACCACGCAAAATTTCCATCATAAGTCTCTCGTCTTCGAAGCTTTCAGGGTGAGCCAGGGGGGGAAACGGGCGTCATTATAGTGAATCCTGCGCCCCGACGAAACCGTTTGCGTAGAAATAAAATCATTGATGCTGTTTATCAATAAATGTGACGACCATCGCGAATAAGTTGCCAACTGGCGCATTATTAAGCAGAATGCCGCACATTCGACGACAACCTTGCGTTTTTTCCGGACATCGCCTGCTGAGGAACCTGAAGCTGCAGAAGATTAACTCTCTGAAAAAATTAAAGATTAATTATCTGCTGATCGGCATTGTCACCCTTTTGCTGGCGGCGGCCCTGTGGCCGTCGATCCCCTGGTCTGGTAAACCCGAGAACCGGGTGGCGGGCATTATCGCTCGCGGCGAGCTGCGCATCAGCACTATCAACTCGCCAATGACCTTCGCCACCATGAACAATAAAGCGTTCGGTCTGGATTATGAACTGGCGAAGCAGTTTGCCGACTACCTTGGCGTAACGCTTAAGATAACCGTCCGGCAAAACATCAGCCAGCTGTTTGACGACCTCGACGACGGTCAGGCCGATATGCTGGCCGCCGGACTGGTCTATAACCAGGAGCGAGTGAAAAACTATCAGGCCGGCCCCACCTACTATTCCGTTTCGCAACAGCTGGTCTACCGCGTCGGCAATACCCGGCCGCGCACCCTCGCGGCGCTGACCGCCGAGCAGCTCACTATCGCTCCGGGCCACGTGGCGATCACCGACCTGCAGACCTTAAAAGCCGAGAAATACCCGGATCTTGCCTGGCGCGTGGACGAAAAACGCGGTACCACGGCGCTGATGCAGGCGGTGATTGACGGTAAACTTGATTACACCATCGCTGACTCGGTGGCCGTCAGCCTGTTTCAGCGCGTCCATCCGGAGCTGGCGGTGGCCCTCGATATCACCGACGAACAGCCGGTCACCTGGTTTAGCGCCCGGGACGACGATAATTCGCTGTCGGCGGCAATGCTTGATTTCTTCAACAACATCAATGAAGACGGTACCCTGGCGCGCCTCGAGGAGAAGTACCTCGGCCACGGCAACGATTTCGATTATGTCGATACCCGCACCTTCCTGCGCGCGGTGGAAAATATTCTTCCGGAGGTGCAGCCGCTGTTTGAAAAATACGCCCGCGAGATTGACTGGCGCCTGCTGGCCGCCATCGCCTGGCAGGAATCCCACTGGGATCCGCAGGCCACCTCCCCCACCGGCGTGCGCGGTATGATGATGCTCACACGCAATACGGCGCAAAGCCTGGGTCTAACCGACCGCACCGATGCGGCGCAGAGTATCGACGGCGGCATGCGCTACCTGCAGGATATGATGGATAAAGTGCCGGATTCGATCCCGAAAGATGAACGCATCTGGTTTGCGCTGGCCGCTTATAATATGGGTTATGCCCATATGCTGGACGCCATGGCGCTCACCCGCAAACAGAAAGGCAATCCTAACAGCTGGGCGGACGTTAAGCTGCGTTTACCGTTGCTGAGCCAGAAACCCTATTACAGCAAACTAAAATACGGCTATGCCCGCGGCCATGAGGCCTACGCCTATGTGGAAAACATCCGCAAATATCAGATAAGCCTTGTCGGCTATTTGTCAGAGAAGGAGCGCCAGCAGCAGCAAACGCTGGCCCTGGCGGAGGATTACCCGGCCGTGCTCCCCAATGAGCTCGAACAGCCGCAGGAGACCACCCTGCCCTTTTTCAAGTTTCGCGCCGATAAGCAGATGGATAATGCCCGGATGAAACTCCCCGGCCACCTGTATTAACTTTCCCCGGTCTGCTCCCGGGCTTTCTTCAGCGCTTTTTTCTCTTCCCGCCGCCAGCGAAAGAAGTCGCTCAGCATGACAGAGCAGGACTCTGCCAGCACGCCTTCGCTTATCGCAACCCGATGGTTCATTCCCGGGTGGTGCAGAACATCCATCAGCGAGCCGGCGGCGCCGGTCTTGGCATCCCTGGCGCCAAACACCAGGCGGGCGATACGGCTGTGCACCATCGCGCCCGCGCACATGACGCAGGGCTCGAGGGTCACGTACAGCGTGGCGTCGATCAGGCGGTAGTTTTGCAGCACCAGTCCGCCCTGGCGTAAGGCCATGATCTCCGCATGGGCGGTGGGGTCGTGACGGCCTATCGGCCGGTTCCAGCCCTCGCCAATGACCTGATTGTTATGCACCAGCACCGCGCCCACCGGCACCTCGCCCTCTTCCCAGGCGCGTTTCGCCAGCGTCAGGGCATGACGCATCCAGTATTCATCATTGAGTTCGAGGTCAGACACAGCGGCCACTCCAGCAGAAAAAGCGGGGCGCATTATACATGGGCGCTATCAATTACACACTATTACTCCAGCTGCTGAAGCTCTCCCTGAGGGGTTACCCGCCAGCGATGCTGGCAAAAGCCGAGCAATGGATTATCCTGCTCACTATCGCTATAGCCGCTATACAGCCGCAGCGGGGCGCCAATCTTTTTCTCCAGCTGAACCACCTTTTCATGCCCCAGGCAGCGCAGGGTCAATACCCAGCCGCCCCAGCGGCGCGCGGTGCGGCTGGCTATCAGATTCACCCGCGGCAACCAGAGGGTATCGCGATAGACCTGCTCCACCAGCGACTGCGGCGAGCCGGTGATCAACCAGACGTCGGCATCGGTGCTGGTCAGGTAGGCGGTAAGCCGCGCATGAACTACCGGAAACGCCGTCACATGATGGCGAAACCAGCCGACAAACTCCGCTTCCAGCCGCTTCAGCACCGCCTCGCGGCGGCCAAAGGTTGTCGCCCACAGCAGGAGGCTCATCGGCCAGCGCGCCGCCCGTCCGCTCACTGCCAGTCCGGCAAGGATCACCGGCCCCATCGGCACCACCAGCAACAGGTTCAGCGGCAAATGGCGCAGCAGATAGCGCAGAAAACTGCCGAACATATCCTGTTGGTGTAAGGTTCCGTCCAGATCGAAAAACACCACTCTCCGTTCAGTGTGCTGCAAACTGCCTCCTTTATCTCAGAACTCGCTTCTCGTTAGGGTAAGCTTAACAGCCTGACGCCATGTCGAGGGAAAACATCCCCTGCCGTTAAGAAAGAATTAAAGTAGCAGGCGAAGGAAAAATTGTGGCTTAAGAATTTTTAATTCATGGTATACCCCTTATAATCGAATAAAAATTCTGTCAGTCACGAGCCGGACGGCTCCAGCGGAGCTCCAATGAACTGTTTAACGCGTATTCGTCAGCGCTATCCCACCCTGGCGGCGAGCGACAAAAAGTTGGCCGATTATATTCTAAGCCAGCCCGATGAGACCCGGCACCTCAGCTCGCAGCAGCTGGCAGCGGAAGCCGGTGTGAGTCAGTCCAGCGTGGTTAAGTTTGCCCAGAAGCTGGGATTCAAAGGCTTTCCGGCGCTGAAGCTGGCCCTTAGTGAAGCGCTGGCGAGTAGCCCGGATCCGCACTCCGTCCCGGTGCATAACCACATTCGCGGTGACGATCCGCTGCGTCTGGTCGGCGAGAAACTCATTAAAGACAATGTCGCCGCCATGCATGCCTCGCTGGACGTCAACACTGAAGAGACGCTACGGGAAGCCGTCACGCTGCTGCGCAACGCCCGGCGAGTGATCGTCACCGGGATTGGCGCCTCCGGCCTGGTGGCGCGTAACTTTAGCTGGAAGCTGATGAAGATCGGCATCAACGCTGTTTCTGAGCAGGATATGCATGCCCTGCTGGCGACGGTGCAGGCCATGTCCAGCGACGATCTTCTGCTGGCGATCTCTTACTCCGGCGAGCGCCGGGAGATCAATATGGCGGCCGGTGAAGCGCTGCGCGTCGGCTGTAAGATCCTGGCGATCACCGGGTTTAGCCCGAACGCCCTGCAACAGCAGGCGACCCACTGCCTGTATACTATCGCCGAAGAGCAGGCGACGCGCAGTGCGGCCATCTCCTCCACCAGCGCGCAAATGATGCTCACCGATCTGCTGTTTATGGGGCTGGTGCAGCAGGATCTGGAGCGGGCGCCGGAGCGCATTCGCCATAGCGAAGCGCTGGTGAAAAAGCTGGTCTGAGCAGAAAATGGGCGTATAATGCCCGCCCTGTTTGTGTTGTTTCTGAGACTTTCCTGATGGCGCTGTTAATTACCAAAAAATGCATCAACTGCGATATGTGCGAGCCGGAGTGCCCGAATGAGGCCATTTCGATGGGTGACAGCATTTATGAGATTAACAGCGACCGCTGCACCGAGTGCGTGGGTCATTACGACACGCCAACCTGCCAGAAAGTGTGCCCGATCCCGAATACGATCCTGAAAGATCCGGCACACGTCGAGAGTGAAGAACAGCTGTGGGATAAATTCGTGCTGATGCACCACGCGGATAAAATTTAACCGCCCTCCTGGCTAGCTTTCGACAATCACCGTGGCGCAGGCGTAGTGGCGTTCATCAGCGAGAGTAACGTGAATAGCGCTTACTCCCATGCGTTCAGCTAAAAGGTTTGCTTCACCCCATAGCCGCAGCTTCGGCTTGCCCAGCTCGTCGTTGTAAACCTCGAACTGGTTAAACGCCAGCCCGTTACGGATCCCGGTTCCCAGCGCTTTCGCCGCCGCTTCCTTGACCGCAAAGCGTTTCGCCAGGAAACGCACCGGCTGCTGGTGCTGCTCCCAGATGCTCCATTCATGGTCGCTCAGCACCCGGCGGGCAAGGCGATCGCCGCTGCGGGCGATCACCGCTTCGATGCGGGCGATCTCGACGATGTCGGTACCCAACCCGAGAATGGCCATTAGCCGCGCGCTTCCAGCATCAGACGCTTCATTTCCGCCACCGCCTCTTTCAGGCCGCTCATCACCGCACGGCCAATAATCGCGTGACCGATATTCAGCTCATGCATTTCCGGCAGCGCAGCAATCGCTTTCACGTTGTGGTAGGTCAGACCGTGGCCGGCATTCACCTTCAGGCCGAGGCTGGCGGCGTAGGTGGCCGCTTTGGCAATACGTTCCAGCTCCCTGGCCTGCTCGGCGTCGGTTTTGGCATCGGCATAGCAGCCGGTGTGGATTTCGATATAGGGCGCGCCAACGTCTGCCGCCGCTTTGATCTGCGCTTCATCCGCATCGATAAACAGGGAGACCAGGATGCCGGCATCCGCCAGGCGTTGACAGGCATCGCGCATCTTGTCGCGCTGGCCGGCGACGTCCAGCCCGCCTTCGGTGGTCACTTCCTGACGCTTCTCCGGCACCAGGCAGCAGAAGTGCGGTTTGGTTTCGCAGGCGATCGTCAGCATCTCTTCGGTGACCGCCATTTCAAGATTCATGCGGGTGTGCAGCGTCTGGCGCAGGATACGCACATCGCGATCGGTGATATGGCGACGGTCTTCGCGCAGATGCACGGTAATGCCGTCGGCGCCGGCCTGTTCGGCAATGAAAGCCGCCTGAACCGGATCCGGGTAAGCGGTGCCGCGGGCGTTACGCAAGGTCGCGATATGGTCAATATTGACCCCTAACAATAATTCAGCCATGACAATCCTCGTTAATCATTATTCGTATTATCGGCTCGCGCCTTTCGCGCGGGCATAAACTGGCGAAACAACTCCCGGCTCTTGAGCGGTTTGCCGCCGAGATAGGGCTTCAGGGCGATACGGGTAAAGCGCTTCGCGGCGCGCAGCGTATCAACATCAGGAAACTCGCGACTCGCCAATGCTTTCAAATGGTGCCCGGTAAACGTGTTGTTATCAATCACCAGGCTGGCAATAAAGCCTTTTTCTTCACGATAGCGGTAGGTCATGGTGTCGTCTACCGGCTCGCCGCTCCCGGCGCAGTGGAGAAAATCCACGCCATAGCCCAGGTGCCCGAGCAGCGCCAGCTCAAAACGCCGCAGCGCGGGCTCCGGCGAGCCGCTGGCCCCGGCGAGCGCCTGTATGCAGTGCAGGTAGTCGAAAAAGAGTTCGGAGAAGCGTGTTTCGTGCTCCAGCACGCGGGAGATAAGCTCGTTAACGTAGAGACCGCTGTAGAGGGTGATGCCGCTGAGCGGCAGCGCCAGCGAAACGGCTTCCGCGCTGCGCAGGGTTTTGACTTCGCCGCGACCGCCGAAGCGAACCAGCAAGGGGGTAAAGGGCTGTAAAGCGCCTTTGAGATTAGAGCGTTTGGAGCGTGCGCCCTTGGCAACCAGGCGCACACGACCGGATTCTTCCGTGAAGACGTCCAGCATCAGGCTGGTTTCGCTCCACGGACGGCTATGCAGGACAAAGGCGCGCTGCCATCCATCCACGTTGCGTTAACTCAGAGGTCGTCAACGTAACCGAGACTGCGCAGGGCGCGCTCGTCATCGGCCCAGCCGGATTTCACTTTCACCCACAGCTCGAGGTGCACCGGCGCTTCAAACATCTCCTGCATGTCCTTACGCGCTTCGATACCGATGGTTTTAATTTTGGCGCCTTTGTTGCCAATCACCATCTTTTTCTGCCCTTCGCGCTCGACGAGGATCAGGCCGTTGATATCGTAACCGCCGCGCTCGTTGCTGACGAAACGTTCGATTTCCACGGTGACGGAGTACGGCAGCTCAGCGCCGAGGAAACGCATCAGTTTTTCACGGATGATTTCGGAGGCCATAAAGCGTTGTGAGCGATCGGTAATATAATCTTCCGGGAAGTGATGGATCGCTTCCGGCAGATGCTTACGCACGATCGCCGCGATGGTATCAACGTTGGTGCCGGTTTCCGCTGAGATCGGTACGATATCGAGGAAATTCATCTGGCTGGCGAGGAACTGCAGGTGCGGTAACAGATCCGCTTTTTCCTGCACGTTATCCACCTTGTTGACCGCGAGGATCACCGGCGCTTTCGCGTCGCGCAGCTTGTTGAGCACCATCTCGTCGTCCTGCGTCCAGCGAGTGCCTTCCACCACGAAGATGACCAGTTCCACGTCGCCAATCGAACTGCTGGCCGCTTTGTTCATTAAGCGGTTAATGGCACGCTTCTCTTCCATATGCAGGCCCGGAGTATCAACGTAAATCGCCTGATACGGCCCTTCGGTATGGATACCGACGATGCGGTGACGGGTGGTCTGCGCTTTACGGGAGGTGATCGAGATCTTCTGCCCAAGCAGCTTATTCAACAGCGTGGATTTGCCAACGTTTGGACGACCCACGATGGCGACAAACCCACAATAACTTTTTTCTTCGCTCATTCCAGCTCCAGCTTTTTCAGCGCCTGTTCGGCGGCAGCCTGCTCCGCCTTACGACGGCTGGAACCTGTGCCAACCACCGGTTCACTCAGGCCACTGACCTGGCAGTGGATAGTAAATTCCTGATCGTGCGCTTCGCCGCGAACCTGGACCACCAGGTAAGACGGCAGCGGCAGATGACGTCCCTGCAGATACTCCTGCAGACGCGTCTTCGGATCCTTTTGCTTATCGCCCGGACTGATTTCGTCCAGACGGGTCTGGTACCAGGAGAGGATTAAGCGTTCAACGTTCTGAATATCACTGTCGAGGAAAACCCCGCCAATTAACGCTTCAACGGTATCCGCGAGAATCGATTCGCGACGGAAACCGCCGCTTTTCAGCTCTCCCGGCCCGAGGCGCAGACACTCGCCCAGCTCAAACTCGCGGGCGATCTCCGCCAGCGTGTTGCCGCGCACCAGCGTCGCGCGCATACGGCTCATATCGCCTTCATCGACACGAGGAAAGCGATGATACAGCGCATTCGCGATCACGAAACTTAAAATGGAGTCACCTAAAAATTCCAGGCGCTCATTATGTTTGCTGCTGGCACTGCGGTGAGTTAATGCCTGTTGCAACAGCTCCTGATGATGAAAAGTGTAGCCCAGCTTTCGTTGAAGCCGATTAATTACGATGGGGTTCATGCGTTACCAATAAATGAATGCGTCAAAGATGCAGCACACGAAACCGACCTGAGCATTCGCTTCAAACAGTAATTTGAAACAGACCAATACGCTTTCGTGTGCAGTGTCACCCGGCAGAGCGACAACCAAAAACTTCGGGGGGATATTCTATACGCAACGACACGGGATGTCGTTAGTTTGAATGGATTTAAATACTAAATAATTCACGCCGCTGCGATAACAGCAGCGACGTGAATTCAGCAGAGGAAATTAATGAATTCCACCAATGCGCGATAACCGCACGCCGGTCGGCCATTCACCTTCCTGCTTTTCAAAACTCATCCAGATAGCGGTTGCTTTTCCGACCAGGTTGGCTTCCGGCACAAAGCCCCAGTACCGGCTGTCGGCGCTGTTATCCCGGTTGTCGCCCATCATGAAGTACTGACCGGGCGGCACAATCCAGGTGGCCAGCGGCAGACCGGACTGATGGTAGTACATCCCAACCTGATCCTGGGCAATCGGCACCATAAGAATTCGGTGCGTCACGTCGCCCAACGTCTCCTGACGCTCGGTAAGACGAATGCCGTCGGCTTTGGTTTCGCCCTTCGGCAACTGCCAGAAACCGCTGCTCGCTTCGCCGCCGTTGCTGCGGGAGAAGGTCTGAACAAAATCGCTCGGCTCCACGTTGGAATAGGTCACCGGCAGCGCGTTGCCGCAGGCCTGTCCGGAACTGCAGCCCGGCTGAATAGTGACCTGTTTGGCAACCGGATCGTAGGTGACCTTATCACCCGGTAACCCCACCGCGCGCTTAATGTAGTCCAGACGCGGGTCTTCCGGATATTTAAACACCACGATGTCGCCGCGCTTCGGATGGCCGGTCTCGATCAGCGTTTTCTGGTAGATAGGATCTTTAATGCCGTAGGCAAATTTCTCCACCAGAATAAAATCGCCGATGAGCAGCGTTGGCATCATCGAACCTGAAGGGATCTGGAAAGGCTCATAAATAAATGAACGTACCACCAGAACGATCGCCAGCACCGGGAAAACCGATGCGCCGGTTTCCAGCCAGCCCGGTTTCGGGCCGACTTTCTTCAGCGTCTTCTTGTCCAGTTGCTCGCCGGTCGCTGCCTGAGCAGCGGCCTGACGTTCACGACGTTTCGGTGCAAAAATGAACTTGTCCAGGCACCATAAAACGCCCGTCACCAGGGTTGCAATCACCAGGATCAGGGCAAACATGTTCGCCATGCCAACTCCTTAGGGTTATTTGCCGTCTTTACCAACGTGCAGAATGGCGAGGAACGCTTCCTGCGGCAGCTCAACGTTACCGACCTGCTTCATACGCTTCTTACCTTCTTTCTGCTTCTGCAGCAGCTTTTTCTTACGGCTGACGTCGCCGCCGTAGCATTTCGCCAGGACGTTTTTACGCAGCTGTTTCACCGTAGAGCGCGCGATAATGTGGTTACCGATGGCCGCCTGAATCGCGATATCGAACTGCTGACGCGGAATCAGATCTTTCATCTTTTCCACCAGCTCGCGGCCGCGATACGGCGCGTTATCGTTGTGGGTGATCAGCGCCAGCGCATCGACGCGCTCACCGTTGATCAGCACATCGACGCGTACCATGTTCGACGCCTGGAAGCGTTTGAAGTTGTAGTCCAGCGACGCATAGCCGCGGGAGGTGGACTTCAGGCGGTCAAAGAAGTCGAGAACCACTTCCGCCATCGGAATTTCATAGGTCAGCGCCACCTGTTTACCGTGGTAAACCATGTTGGTCTGCACCCCACGCTTCTCGACACACAAGGTAATCACGTTGCCGAGGAATTCCTGCGGCAGCAGCATGTGACACTCGGCGATCGGCTCGCGCAGCTCCTGAATATTATTCAGCGGCGGCAGCTTGGACGGGCTGTCGACGTAGATAACTTCTTTGGAGGTGGTCTCTACTTCGTAGACTACCGTCGGCGCGGTGGTGATCAGGTCGAGATCGTATTCACGCTCCAGACGCTCCTGAATGATCTCCATGTGCAGCAGGCCGAGGAAGCCGCAGCGGAAGCCGAAGCCCAGCGCGGTAGAGCTTTCCGGCTCGTAGAACAGAGAGGCATCGTTAAGGCTCAGTTTGCCCAGCGCGTCGCGGAAAGCTTCATAATCATCGGAGCTCACCGGGAACAGGCCGGCATACACCTGCGGTTTCACCTTCTTAAAGCCAGGCAGCGCTTTGTCTGCCGGGTTGCGGGCGGCGGTCAGGGTATCGCCCACCGGCGCGCCGAGGATGTCTTTGATCGCGCAGACCAGCCAGCCTACCTCGCCGCATTTCAGCTCGGTACGGTCAACCTGTTTCGGGGTGAAGATGCCCAGACGATCAGCGTTATACACCTGGCCGGTGCTCATGACCTTGATCTTGTCGCCCTTGCGCATGGTGCCGTTTTTAATCCGCACCAGCGACACCACGCCGAGGTAGTTATCGAACCAGGAGTCGATAATCAGCGCCTGCAGCGGCGCGTCCGGATCGCCTTCCGGCGGCGGGATATCGCGCACCAGACGCTCCAGCACGTCGGTCACGCCGACGCCGGTTTTCGCTGAGCAGCGCACCGCGTCGTGGGCGTCGATCCCGACGATATCTTCAATCTCGTCCGCTACGCGCTCAGGGTCGGCCGCAGGCAGGTCGATCTTGTTGAGTACCGGAACCACTTCGAGATCCATCTCCATGGCGGTGTAGCAGTTGGCCAGGGTCTGGGCTTCTACCCCCTGCCCGGCGTCTACCACCAGCAGCGCGCCTTCGCACGCGGCAAGAGAACGGGAAACTTCATAAGAGAAGTCTACGTGGCCCGGGGTGTCGATAAAGTTCAGCTGGTAGGTCTCACCGTCGCTGGCCTTATAGTCCAGGGTGACGCTCTGCGCCTTGATGGTGATCCCGCGTTCGCGCTCAAGATCCATGGAGTCCAGAACCTGGGCTTCCATTTCACGATCAGAAAGGCCACCGCAAATCTGGATGATACGGTCAGACAGCGTCGACTTACCGTGGTCGATGTGAGCGATGATCGAAAAGTTACGTATATTCTTCATATTTAGAGTTAATTATGCCTTACGAGTATCATGAGGCCGCTGTACTGTGCCTGACGTTTTTTAATCCGAAAACGCCGCATTCTACACTACATCCGCGAAACCAGGAAATGCTGTTAGATCCAGCATACCCGCAGAAATTGTGGCGTTGTAACAGGAAAGGTAAATAAAGATAAGGGCCAGTGAAATCACTGGCCCATGTCGGAGGAAGGCGTATCAACACGCAGCAGATCCGGCGGCAGTGCGACGTTCAAAATCACCGGCTGCCAGGACTGACGTGCCGCCAGTCGCGGCGACAGACCGCGCGCCACCAGGAAGCCGCCGACGCCGCCCAGCAGCGCGCCGCAAAGTGACGCAATATCGCTGGCAAACAGCACCTGAAAAATAGACGCCATTACAAACAGCCCCGCCAGCGGCGCCATATACACCAGCATCGCTGAGCCCAGCAGGCTGCTTTCAGCGATCCCCAGCTCCACTTTTTGCCCCGCGGCCAACGGCTGCTCGCAGGGCACGCTAATGGTATGGCTGGTCTGCGGCCCCAGCTTGTTTAGCACCCGGCTACCACAGCCGGCACGGGAGGCGCAGCTGCTGCAGGAGGCTTTAACGTCGCAGTGCACCTGCGCCACGCCGTTATGCCAGGAAACCACGGTAGCCCACTCTTTAATCATTGTACTGCCTTGAATTTAATACTGTCAGAGATACGCTTCGCCGTCTGCGGCGGCAGCTCGCCCACTACGGTTATCTCCGCGTTATCGCGCACCGTCGTGCTGACGGTGCGTCGGCCGGTGCGCAACAGCTGGTCGCTGCTGGCCGCCGTGGCGCGGTTGATATTGATCGAGAAGCTGAACAAGCCGTCGGAATAGAGACGTGATTCTACCGGACCGTCAAAGGTGGGAAGACGGCGCTGGCTGCTGGAAACCTCAGTCACGCCCTGCGGGAGCCACGTCGGCGCCCAGTTGAAGTTAGCTTTGTCGCCTCCTTCAGGCACCGACAGCTGCGGCGGCAAATTCGCTTTTGCCAGCGTCTCCATGCTGGCGCTGACGTTATCGCCAACGTTGAAGGAGACGACCCGGAACTGCTCCAGCGTTTCCCCGTCGCGGTCGAGCAAATCGACGCGCAGCGGCAGCTTGGTTTCAGCATCCAGCCAGGCGATAAAGCTGTAGCGCGTGCCGTCGCGAGCCACGACGCGGATCACGTCGCAGAGGCGGTCAGCGATACGGGTACGGCCCACGGAGATAAAATCATACGCCGCGGAGAGGCGTTTGAAATCGCTATATACCAGCGATGGCAGCGAATCGACGATATAGTCCCCGTTCAGGGTGAACGGATCGAGACCGGGTTCAAAATAGCTGATTTCCGTGCCGCGCAGGACCACTTCCCGGCGCGGACCGTCCAGCTGCAGCAACTGCGCCAGCGGTTGGTTGTTCAGTCGCGCGTGACGATAGCGCAGCGACTCAACGCCTTGTTTGCTGATGCTAACAAAAGACAGCTCATAATTGAGAGACTGGCTGGCCAGGTTCATCTGCTGCAACAACGCCCCGGACGATGTATCAGCCGAGGCGTTGACAGAGAACAACAGGCTGCCTGCCATGAGCGACATGGCACACCAAAGTTGCTTCATTACTGCGATTGTGTTCCTAAAGTTTGATAGCCCGGTACCTGGACTGCGGCCTGCTGAGTCTGGGCCTGGCCAAACTGAAGCTGCTCAGCGTGCAGGCGGCGCTGCAGTTCGTAGTCCTGCAGCATGGCGTTAATTCGGCGGCGCTGTTCCTGGACCTGCGCCTGCTGGCCGCTTCCCGCTGACGCGTCAGCCGGCACGCCAAGACTTACCGGGCTTGCTTTACCCATCATGGGCAGCGTATTGAACACCGGCGCTTCTGGCTGCTGAGCGGAATCAGACTGACCATTATAGTGCTGGACGCCGACGATAACCGCAAGCGATACACAGGCGGCAACGCCCATTTGAGTCAGGGAGCTGGCCCACGGACGCACCTTGTTCCAGAACGGCATCTGCCGCCACTGATGCGGTGCGGGCTGAGATTCAGGAATAAGCGGCGCCGTCTGACGAACGGGCTCATTTTCAATGGCGGCCATCACCCGGGCGGAGATATCAAATTGCAGCACCTCAGCGGTATCGCCACGCAGCGTATCGCGGATAAGGTGATAACTCTCCCAGGTTTTTTGCATCTCAGAAGAACGACTCAGCTCGTTGAGCAGTTCGTTATCCAGCGTTTCACCATCCATTAAAGCCGAAAGTTTTTCTTTCTGCATGCCTGATACCCTTTTCCAGTATTCCGCTATCGTCAACGCCTGATAAGCGGTTGAACTTTATTATCAATAGCTTCTCGCGCCCGGAAGATACGCGAACGCACCGTCCCAACCGGACAATCCATGATAGCGGCTATCTCTTCATAGCTCAGGCCATCCAGCTCCCGTAACGTAATTGCCATGCGTAAATCTTCCGGGAGCGATTCAATGGTACGAAAAACTATTTGTCTCAGTTCTTCTGACAACATTAAGTTCTCAGGGTTCGAAATTTCTTTCAACGCCCCGCCGCTTTCGAAGTTTTCCGCCTCGTTGGCGTCAACGTCGCTGGACGGCGGACGGCGCCCCTGAGCAACCAGATAATTCTTCGCCGTGTTGACAGCGATACGGTATAACCAGGTGTAAAAAGCGCTATCTCCCCGGAAAGAGTCCAGCGCACGCCATGCCTTAACGAACGATTCCTGAACAACGTCAGCGATATCGCCCGGCGGTACATAGCGGGAAACCAGGCTCGCGACCTTATGCTGATAGCGCACTACCAGCAAATTAAACGCTTTCTGATCTCCTTTCTGGACCCGTTCAACAAGGACCTGATCCGTTAACTGCTCGCTCATCCGAGGTAATGTCTCCCCAAACCCAATTCCCATGCGTCTTCAAAACACCACCCAAAATCTGCATTATGAGCAAGCTGACTGTTGGAGTGCATGAAAACAATAAAGTTCCGTTACGCTTTTTGTTTTTTGTCTGGCAACGGCGGCAGATCGTTATCAATCATTATATGCCCAGGTTGCTAAACGATAGGTAAGTCAATAAGAAAAAGCGCAGGCCCGTCTGAAGGGTATCGTAACACGCCGTTTATTTCACTATAAAATCCAATGCCATCAACCTTCCCCGCGTCTCATTTTCAGCGCGCAAGACGCCGTTTCCGTTCGCCTTTTGTTTAGCCGTCACAACAGCAGACAAAAAAATTGTACGATTCCTCACGGACCGGTGCTATTGTGAGCTAAATGTGTTTAGTAAATTAAACAAAGACAATGAATACCACTCCTGACTTCTCTTGTGATGTGTTGATTATCGGCAGCGGCGCTGCCGGTCTTTCCCTTGCCCTGCGCCTGGCTGAGCACAGTTCGGTGACAGTGCTGAGTAAAGGGCCGATCAGCGAAGGTTCGACGTTCTACGCCCAGGGTGGGATTGCCGCCGTCTTCGATGAGACGGACAGTATTGAATCCCATGTCGAAGATACCCTCATCGCCGGCGCGGGACTCTGCGATCGTCATGCGGTCACCTTCGTCGCCAGCAACGCCCGATCATGCGTCCAGTGGCTTATCGATCAGGGAGTGCTGTTTGACACCCAGGTCCAGGCCAATGGCGAAGAGAGCTATCATCTCACGCGCGAAGGGGGGCACAGCCATCGGCGCATTCTTCACGCCGCCGACGCCACCGGCAAAGCGGTAGAGACGACGCTGGTCGATAAAGCGCTTGCCCATCCTAATATCCGCATCCTTGAGCGCAGCAATGCCGTCGATTTGATCGTATCGGATAAGATTGGCCTGCCGGGCACCCGCCGGGTGGTCGGGGCATGGATCTGGAATCGTAATAAAGAGCGGGTGGAAACCTGCAGCGCGAAAGCCGTAGTACTCGCTACCGGCGGGGCCGCGAAGGTTTATCAATATACCACTAACCCCGACGTCTCTTCCGGAGACGGGATTGCGATGGCCTGGCGGGCGGGATGTCGGGTGGCGAATCTGGAGTTTAACCAGTTCCACCCCACCGCGCTATATCACCCCCAGGCGCGTAATTTCCTGCTTACTGAAGCGCTGCGCGGCGAAGGCGCCCACCTTAAACGCCCGGATGGCACCCGCTTTATGCCGGACTTTGACGAGCGCGGCGAGCTGGCCCCGCGCGATATCGTCGCCCGCGCCATCGACCATGAAATGAAGCGCCTGGGCGTGGACTGCATGTTCCTTGATATCAGCCATAAACCCGAGGCGTTTGTTCGCCAGCATTTCCCGATGATTTATGAAAAGCTGCTCGGCCTGGGAATTGATTTAACCAAAGATCCGGTGCCGGTCGTCCCCGCCGCGCATTACACCTGCGGCGGCGTGATGGTGGATGATAATGGCCGCACCGACGTCGATGGTTTATACGCCATCGGCGAAGTCAGCTACACCGGGCTGCACGGCGCGAATCGTATGGCGTCGAACTCGTTGCTGGAGTGCCTGGTCTATGGCTGGTCCGCCGCGGAGGATATTACCCGGCGCCTGCCGCTCGCCCAGAAGGTCGCCACGCTGCCAGCATGGGATGAAAGTCAGGTGGAGATCCCGGATGAACTGGTGGTTATCCAGCACAACTGGCACGAACTGCGCCTGCTGATGTGGGATTACGTGGGGATTGTGCGCACCACCCGCAGGCTGGAGCGCGCCCTGCGGCGCATTACCATGCTCCAGCAGGAGCTGGATGAGTATTACGCCCGCTTCCGCGTCTCGAATAATTTGCTGGAACTGCGCAATCTGGTGCAGGTGGCGGAGCTTATCGTACGCTGCGCGATGTTGCGTAAGGAGAGCCGCGGTCTGCATTATACCCTCGACTATCCGCAGCCGCTGCCTGACAGCGGCCCGTCGATACTCTCGCCCCTGGCTCACATAAAGAGATAAAAGTCCTCGGTCAGAGCGGTAAAGCCTTCCGAATATTGCTGCTCTGGCCCGCGGATCGCCAGCCTGTCGCTGAAACACTCCCCTGCCGTCGGGGAGAAAGCCAGCAGCACCCGATGCGGCGGTCGCAGCTCGGTCTCCGCCACGTCAGTACGCAGTCGCAGATGCCAGCCCATCGCCCTTGCCCGTTCGATGAACGCATTACCAATATCCACTGGCAACACCACGCAAAAAAAACCTTCTTCGGTAATATGCTCTGCGGCACAGGTCAGCAGGGAGGCGTGATCGAGCGTAGTGGTGTACCGCGCCTGCTCTCGCTGCGAGGTCGCGCATGGCACGCCTTCGGCAAAAAAGGGCGGATTACTTATTATCAGTTCATAGCGTCGAGTTTGCGACGGCTGCCACTGATGAATATCGGCCTGCCAGACCTCAATCCGCGAAGCCCACGGCGACGCGAGGGCGTTTTCCCGCGCCTGAGCGGCGGCCTCTTCGTCCAGTTCGACCGCCTCGACATGCACATCATCTCCGGTACGCTGCGCGAGCATCAGCGCCAGCAGGCCGCTGCCCGCGCCAATATCCAGCACATGCTTCACTCCGGCAATCGGCGCCCAGGCGCCCAGCAAAATGCCGTCGGTACCCACCTTCATGGCGCAGCGATCGTGAGCGACAAAGAACCGTTTGAAGGTAAAACCATTGCGCGGCAGCGCAAACTTCGACTGAGACATCCTCAATAACCTTGCCGACAAAAACTCCTGAACCTAAGGCTATGCACAATACCGGAGAACAGATAGCCTTACAAACAGATGAACATTACGTCAGTAACGTCTATAATCGGCGGCCCACTCAGAGGTAGAACATGACTGTAACGACTTTTTCCGAACTTGAACTCGACGAAAACCTGCTGGAGGCCCTCCAGGATAAAGGTTTCACTCGCCCGACAGCCATTCAGGCCGCCGCTATTCCGCCTGCGCTCGATGGCCGTGACATTCTCGGTTCAGCGCCGACCGGCACCGGTAAAACGGCGGCGTATCTGCTGCCAGCGTTGCAGCACCTGCTCGATTTCCCGCGTAAGAAATCCGGCCCGCCGCGCATTCTTATCCTGACGCCGACCCGTGAGCTGGCGATGCAGGTGGCCGACCACGCCCGCGAGCTGGCGAAGCATACCCATCTGGACATTGCTACCATTACCGGCGGCGTGGCGTACATGAACCACGCGGAAGTGTTCAGCGAAAACCAGGACATCGTAGTCGCCACCACCGGTCGCCTGCTGCAATATATTAAAGAAGAGAATTTCGACTGCCGCGCCGTCGAGACCCTAATCCTCGATGAAGCCGACCGCATGCTGGATATGGGTTTTGCCCAGGATATCGAAACCATCGCCGGTGAAACTCGCTGGCGCAAGCAGACTATGCTGTTCTCAGCGACGCTGGAAGGCGATGCGATCAAAGACTTTGCTGAGCGTCTGCTGGAGGAGCCGGTTGAAGTTTCCGCCAATCCGTCAACCCGCGAGCGTAAGAAAATCCATCAGTGGTACTACCGCGCCGACGATATCGAACATAAAACCAAACTGCTGGTGAATCTGTTGCAACAGCCGGAAGCCACCCGCGCTATCGTGTTTGTGCGTAAGCGTGAGCGCGTGCATGAGCTGGCTAACTGGCTGCGTGAGGCCGGGATTAACACCTGCTGGCTGGAAGGCGAGATGGTGCAGGCCAAGCGAAACGAAGCTATCAAGCGCCTGACCGACGGCCGCGTCAACGTGCTGATCGCCACCGACGTCGCTGCCCGCGGTATCGATATTCCGGACGTCAGCCACGTCTTTAACTTCGATATGCCGCGTACCGCGGATACCTACCTGCACCGTATCGGTCGTACCGGCCGCGCCGGTAAAAAAGGGACCGCCATTTCTCTGGTCGAGGCTCATGACCACCTGCTGCTGGGTAAGATTGGTCGCTATATTGAAGAGCCGTTGAAAGCCAGAGTTATCGATGAACTGCGCCCGACGACCCGTGCGCCGAGCGAGAAGCTGACGGGTAAGCCATCGAAGAAAGTGCTGGCGAAGCGTGCGCAGAAGAAAAAAGATGAAAAAGAGAAACCGCGGGTGAAGAAGCGCCACCGCGATACGAAAAATATCGGTAAGCGCCGGAAGCCAAGCGCGGCCGGGACGCCATCAGCGTCCAGCGATGAGTAAAAAAAACGCCGGGATATCCCGGCGTTTTCACATCTGGCGTTAGCCTTACAGGCTTTCGGTGAAGGTACGGGCGATAACGTCGCGCTGCTGTTCCGGCGTCAGAGAGTTGAAGCGTACCGCGTAGCCGGAAACACGAATGGTCAGCTGCGGATATTTTTCCGGATGCTCAACCGCGTCCAGCAGGGTTTCGCGACGCAGCACGTTAACGTTCAGGTGCTGACCGCCTTCGACGCGCACTTCCGGTTTCACGTCCACCGGGATTTCACGGTATTCGATTTCACCCAGTTTGCTTACCGCAACCACATCATCTTCCGCAAAACCACCTTTGGCGCACAGGCAGCGCGCTTCGCCTTTTTCGCTATCCAGCAGCCAGAAAGAGTTGAGCAGGTCGTCGTTTGCCGCTTTAGTAATTTGGATACCAGTAATCATTTGATGCCTCCCAGGCAGTGTTTATTCGATTTTGGCCTCTTCGCGGCCAATTGGTAAAACCATTGTTGTATGAGTGTATATATATCAGCCGCACCCTCGGCATTCCTTGATATAAATCAATAAAAACCACTCACCCAACGTGGGTATAGGAGGTTTTTATTGTTTTACATCAAGTTACGCCATTGTGAGCTATAAATAATTTTGTAAATTTTCAATTTTTTTTGCATAAAAGCCGGCATCAGGCCGTGCCGATTTTGTTCTATAGAAAGAAGCCGTTAAGCTATAGCGATGACCCTTTTGCAGGAGAGCAAGATGACCACCCCTTTAACCTGGCATGACGTGCTGGCGGATGAAAAGCAACAACCCTATTTTCTCAATACTCTGAAGACCGTCGCCGAAGAGCGCCAGTCCGGGATCACCATCTATCCACCGCAAAAAGACGTCTTCAATGCGTTTCGCTTTACTGAACTGGGCGATGTCAAAGTCGTCATTCTCGGCCAGGACCCCTATCACGGCCCGGGTCAGGCCCACGGTCTGGCGTTCTCAGTTCGTCCGGGCGTCGCGATCCCGCCTTCGTTGCTGAATATGTATAAAGAGCTGGAGGCCACGATCCCCGGCTTTACCCGCCCCACCCACGGTTATCTCGAAAGCTGGGCACGACAGGGCGTGCTGCTGCTGAATACGGTCCTGACCGTCCGCGCCGGACAGGCGCACTCGCACGCCAGTCTGGGCTGGGAGACCTTTACCGATAAGGTTATCGCTTTAATCAATGAGCATTGCGAGGGAGTAGTTTTTCTGCTGTGGGGCTCCCATGCGCAGAAGAAAGGCGCGATTATCGATCGTCAGCGCCACTGCGTGCTGAAGGCGCCGCATCCATCACCGCTCTCTGCGCATCGCGGCTTCTTTGGCTGCAACCATTTCGTACAGACCAACCAGTGGCTGGTTGACCGCGGCGAAACGCCGATCGACTGGATGCCGGTCCTTCCCGCTGAAAGCGAGTGATTGACAGCCATAAAAAAAAGCCAGCATCAGCTGGCTTTTTTGCATTCAGGCAGGCGAATCACGCCTTGTTCTGACGCCACCATTCCGCCAGCAGGACGCCGGTCGCCACAGAGACGTTCAGGCTTTCGACGTTGCCGGTACCGTCGATGGCAACGCTGAGATCGGCGCTGGAAATCGCCGCATCGGACAGACCATCACGTTCCTGGCCTAACGCCAGCACCATTTTCTTCGGCAGCTCGGCTTTAAACAGCGGGGTACCATTATGGCTGGACGTTGAGACAATCGCGTAGCCCGCTTTGCGGAACTGATCGAGGGTATCGATAAAGCTGTCGCCAGTGATCGGTTCAACATGCTCCGCGCCGCCCTCCGCCGTACGGATCGCCGCCCCGGACTCCAGCACGCCAGCATCCTGAACCACCACGCCCTTCACGCCAAAGTGCGCGCAGCTACGCATGATCGCCCCGAGATTATGTGGGTTACCCACATCTTCCAGCGCCAGAACGCAATCTTCTTCCCCGGCCTTCGCGACCCATTGAGCAACAGAAGTGCCGTGGCGTTTTTTGATCAGGAAGCAGACGCCGCCGTGGTGCTCGGTGCCGGAGGCTTTCGCCAGCTCGGCTTCGTCCACCACGTGATAGGCCTTACGGTTGGCCGCCATCCAGCGCAGCGCCTCTTTAAAGCGCGGCGTCACGCTCTGAATAAACCAGGCGCGAACGATAGCTTCCGGACGGCTCTGGAACAGCGCCTGGCAGGCGTTTTCGCCATATACGCGGGTCTCTTCCGCACGCTGACGACGCAGCACTTCCGGATCGATAAAGCTCTTCCCGCTGATCCCGCCGTGATCTTCTTTTACCGGCGTCTCATCGCCAGGAGCGCGGGAAACGGTACGCCACGGAGACGCATCGTCGCGATGAAAATCATCGCGTTTGCGATCGTCACGCTTACGGTCGTCACGTTTGCGATCGTCGCCGCGGCTGTTTCGTTCGTCACGCGCAGGGCGGCTGCGGCCGTCAACACGAGATTTTCCTGGACGACCTCCCCCTTTCCCGGTACGTGGGTTATGGGTGCGTTTGTCAGAATCATCATCACTGCGGACATACATCACTTTGACCTTGCCGCTTTTATTTTTCAGTTCGTCGCTCATCAATTTTCTCCACCTGCGCTGCGCGAAGCGCGCAGATTACCCGATGTGCCATCGCTTCGCCATGATTTCGTTTAAAAGCCGGCCTCTATTGCACTCATCGAACAAAACGCATTGTCCTCAAATAACACTTCATCGATAATATGTAACATCACAGAAACATATCGGCCACGTGCCACGTTGCAACCCATAACCAGAGGTTAGTTATGAATACCGTTTGTGCCAGTTGTCAGGCTCTGAACCGCCTCCCGGACGATCGTAGCGCGGATGGCGCAAAGTGCGGACGCTGCGGTCACGATCTTTTTGACGGCGACGTCATCAACGCGACCGGGGCAACGCTGGATAAACTCTTGAAGGACGATCTGCCGGTCGTTGTCGATTTCTGGGCGCCATGGTGCGGCCCCTGCCGTAGCTTCGCGCCGATCTTTGAAGACGTCGCGGAAGAGCGTAGCGGGAAGATGCGTTTTGTGAAAGTCAACACCGAAGCGGAACGTGAGCTTAGCGCCCGGTTTCGTATCCGCAGCATCCCGACCATTATGATGTTCAAAAATGGCGAAGTGATCGACATGCTCAATGGCGCAGTGCCAAAAGCGCCATTCGATAGCTGGCTTAACGAAGCCGGCCAACAATAACCCTTCCGGGGCACCGCTTGTGCCCCGTTTTCACCTCTGCGACAATAGCGTTTTTCACTAGCGACTCCCATGACTGATAACGCTGTCCTTCGCCTGCGCGCCGAACGTCTCGCGCGAGCTACCCGCCCTTTCCTTGCGCGCGGCAATCGCATCCGCCGCTGCCAGCGCTGTCTGCTGCCGCTCAAGCAGTGCCTGTGCGCCACGTTAACCTCGGCGCAGGCCGCCAGCCGCTTCTGCCTGGTGATGTTTGATACGGAACCGATGAAGCCCAGCAACACTGGCCGGCTCATCGCCGATATTCTGCCAGATACCGAAGCGTTTCAGTGGTCGCGTACCGAACCGCCGCAGGCGCTGCTCGATCTGGTCGCCCATCCTGATTATCAGCCCATGGTCGTATTTCCGGCCTCCTATGCCGGGCCGGAGCGCCAGGTCCTGAGCGCGCCGCCGTCCGGTAAACCGCCGCTGTTTATCATGCTCGACGGCACCTGGACCGAAGCGCGCAAAATGTTCCGTAAGAGTCCTTATCTCGACGCGCTGCCGATTATCTCCGTCGATCTGTCGCGCATCTCTGCCTACCATCTGCGCGAGGCGCACGCCGACGGACAATATTGTACCGCGGAAGTGGCCATCGCCCTGCTGGATCTGGCGGGCGATGCCCCGGCCGCCGCTGCGCTTGGCGAGCACTTCACCCGCTTCCGGACCCGCTATCTGGCGGGAAAAACCCAGCATAAGGGCAGTATCACAGCGGGCCAGGTGGAAAACGTTTAAAATCATTCGGTCACTGGGATGAAAGGAGACCGGTATGAGCCAACGAGGTCTGGAAGCGCTGCTGCGACCAAAGTCCATCGCCGTTATTGGCGCATCAATGAAGCCGCAGCGCGCTGGCTATCTCATGATGCGCAACCTGTTAGCCGGCGGCTTCAATGGCCCGGTGATGCCGGTCACCCCCGCCTGGAAGGCGGTTCTTGGGGTACTGGCATGGCCTACCATCGAGAGCCTGCCGTTTACCCCGGATCTGGCGGTGCTCTGTACTAACGCCAGGCGTAATCGCGAATTGCTCGAAGCCTTAGGGCAAAAAGGCTGCAAGACCTGCATCATCCTCTCTTCGCAGCCGGAACAGTACCCGGCGCTGCTCGAATGCGCCGCGCGCTATCAGATGCGTCTGCTCGGCCCCAACAGTCTCGGACTGCTGGCCCCATGGCAAGGGCTGAACGCCAGCTTTTCACCGGTGCCGATCCATCGCGGTAAACTGGCCTTTATCTCGCAGTCGGCCGCCGTCTCCAATACTATCCTTGACTGGGCGCAACAGCGCGAGATGGGTTTTTCCTACTTCATCGCCCTGGGCGATAGCCTGGATATTGATGTCGATGACCTGCTGGACTTTCTGGCCCGCGACAGCAAGACCAGCGCCATTTTGCTGTACCTCGAGCATCTCAGCGACGCGCGCCGCTTTGTCTCCGCCGCGCGCAGCGCTTCGCGAAACAAACCTATCCTGGTGATTAAAAGCGGCCGTAGTCCGGCGGCGCAAAAGCTATTGCACGCCAATTCCGGGATGGACCCGGCATGGGATGCGGCCATTCAGCGCGCTGGTCTGCTGCGGGTGCAGGATACCCATGAGCTGTTCTCTGCGGTGGAAACCCTCAGCCACATGCGCCCGCTGCGCGGTGAAAAACTGATGATCGTCAGCAACGGTGCGGCGCCGGCGGCGCTGGCGCTGGATGAGCTTTGGTTGCGAAACGGTAAGCTGGCGGCTCTCAGCGAGGAGACGCGCGACGCCCTGCGCCAGGCGTTGCCGGTTGGCGTGGAGATCGCCAACCCGCTGGATCTACGCGATGACGCCAGTAGCGAACACTATCAGCGGGCGGTGAATGTTTTGCTCAACAGTCAGGACTATGACGCGCTGCTGGTGATCCACTCTCCCAGCGCCGCCGCGCCGGGCACCGAGAGTGCCCTGGCCCTGATTGACGCTCTGAAGCATCACCCACGCGGTAAATATGTCACCGTGCTGACCAACTGGTGCGGCGAATTTTCCTCGCAGGAAGCGCGACGTTTATTCAGCGATGCCGGCCTCCCTACCTACCGTACGCCAGAGGGCACGATCACCGCTTTTATGCATATGGTGGAATACCGTCGCAACCAGAAACAACTGCGCGAGACGCCGGTGCTACCAGACTCCTTAACCGCCAATACCAGCGAGGCGCATGCTCTGCTGCAGCAAGCGATAGGTGACGGCGCCACCACGCTGGATACTCACGAGGTCAGCCCGGTGCTTCGGGCCTATGGCATCCACACGCTGCCAACCTGGATTGCCGCTGACAGCGCGGAAGCGGTGCATATCGCTGAGCAGATAGGCTATCCGGTTGCGCTGAAGCTGCGTTCTCCGGATATCCCGCACAAATCGGAAGTACAGGGGGTCATGCTCTATTTGCGTACCGCCGCCGAGGTGCAGCAGGCTGCAGATGCGATGATCGATCGCGTCAAACTGGCCTGGCCCCAGGCGCGCATCCATGGATTGCTGGTGCAAAGCATGGCCAATCGCGCTGGCGCCCAGGAGCTAAGAGTAGTGGTTGAGCACGATCCCGTCTTCGGCCCGTTGATTATGCTGGGCGAGGGCGGCGTGGAGTGGCGGGCCGAGGACCAGGCCGCCGTGGCGCTGCCGCCGCTGAATATGAACCTGGCGCGTTATCTGGTGATCCAGGCGATCAAAAATAAGAAGATCCGCGGCCGCAGCGCCTTGCGCCCGCTGGATATCGCTGGCTTAAGCCAGCTGCTGGTTCAGGTCTCGAACCTGATCGTCGACTGCCCGGAGATCCAGCGCCTGGATATTCATCCCCTGCTCGCCTCCGGCAACGAGTTTACGGCGCTGGACGTTACCCTGGGGCTTGCTCCCTTCAGCGGCGACAGTGAAAGCCGTCTCGCTATTCGTCCCTATCCGCACCAACTGGAGGAGTGGGTGGTGATGAAAAATGGCGATCGCTGTCTGTTCCGGCCGATCCTCCCGGAAGATGAGCCACAGTTGCTCGCATTTATCGCCCAGGTCACCAAAGAAGATCTCTATTATCGCTATTTTAGTGAGATCAACGAATTTACCCATGACGACTTAGCCAATATGACCCAGATCGACTACGATCGAGAAATGGCGTTCGTTGCCGTCAGGACCAGCGCAGAGAAGAGCGAGATCCTCGGCGTGACGCGGGCGATCTCCGATCCCGATAATATTGACGCCGAGTTTGCCGTTCTGGTCCGTTCAGATTTAAAAGGGTTAGGCCTGGGGCGAAGGTTGCTGGAAAAGCTGATCGCCTATACGCAAAGCCATGGCCTGCGGCGCCTTAATGGTATTACGATGCCAAATAACCGAGGCATGATAGGCCTCGCCAGAAAGCTGGGATTCACCGTCGATATTCAGCTGGAAGATGGGATTGTCAGCCTGTCGCTGCCCCTGAATCAGGGATAATCGCGCGACGCTGACCGCAATTGTTGACCACATTAGCGGGTAGTAATGGTATTATTGCCCGCTTACGTCGTCTGCATGGTACAGAAGACCCTTCAATAAACAGAGAAGAAACGCACTGTGATGTTGTCAAAATTTAAGCGTAATAAACATCAACAACACCTTGCCCAACTCCCTAAGCTTTCTCAGTCAGTTGATGATGTAGAGTTCTTTTACGCCCCTGCGGAATTCAGGGAAGCGTTACTGACCCGGATTGCCCACGCCACTCAGCGTATATGCATTATTGCGCTCTATCTGGAGCAAGATGATGGCGGAAAAGGAATTTTGCAGGCCCTTTATGACGCCAAACGCCAGCGTCCGGAACTGGATGTCCGCGTTCTGGTGGACTGGCACCGCGCTCAGCGTGGCCGTATCGGCGCCGCCGCCTCTAATACCAATGCCGACTGGTATTGTCGGATGGCCAATGAAAATCCAGGGGTAGATATCCCCGTTTACGGCGTGCCGATTAACACTCGGGAGGCGCTCGGCGTTCTCCATTTCAAAGGCTTTATTATTGATGACTGCGTCCTCTACAGCGGCGCCAGCCTGAATGATGTTTATCTGCATCAGCATGATAAGTATCGCTATGATCGCTATCAGTGCATCCGTAACGGCAAAATGGCGGACATCATGTTCGACTGGGTCGACAACAATCTGGTTCAGGGGCGCGGCGTTAACCGTCTCGACAGACCGGATCGGCCAAAAAGCCCGGAAATCAAAAACGACATTCGCCAGTACCGTCAGGAGCTCCGCGACCGCAGCTACCATTTTGTCGGCACCGCTGGTGACGAAGAACTCTCCGTCACCCCGCTGGTAGGCCTGGGTAAATCGAGCCTGCTGAATAAAACCATCTTTCACCTGATGCCCTGTGCCGAACACAAGCTGACGATCTGCACCCCCTACTTCAACCTCCCTGCCGTACTGGTAAGAAATATCATCCAGCTGCTGCGCGACGGAAAACAGGTGGAGATTATTGTCGGCGATAAAACGGCTAACGATTTCTACATTCCTGAAGATCAGCCGTTTAAAATCATCGGTGCCCTTCCCTATCTGTATGAGATCAACCTGCGGCGTTTCCTCAGCCGGCTGCAGTATTATGTCAATACCGATCAGCTGATCGTCCGCCTGTGGAAGGATGACGATAACAGCTACCACCTGAAAGGCATGTGGGTTGACGATGAGTGGATGCTGCTCACTGGCAACAACCTGAACCCGCGCGCCTGGCGGCTCGATCTGGAAAACGCCATTCTGATCCACGATCCAAAGCGGCAGCTGGGGGCCATGCGGGAGAAAGAGCTGAAGCTCATCCGCACCCACACCACGGTAGTGAAACATTATCGGGATCTGCAAAGTATCGCCGACTATCCGGTGAAAGTGCGAAAACTGATCCGCCGCCTGCGGCGGATCCGCATTGACCGGCTGATCAGCCGTATTCTCTGACTATCAGCCCCGCCTCGACGGGGCTTTTTTCTGGAAGTGCTATGCGTACGATATTAGTGATTGCTTCGCTGCTGTTAACCGGCTGCAGCCACATGGCAAATGATGCATGGTCCGGTCAGGACAAAGCCCAGCATTTTCTGGCCTCAGCGATGCTCTCTGCCGCTGGCAATGAATATGCGCAACATCAGGGTTACAGCCGGGACCGCAGCGCCGCTATCGGCCTGATGTTTTCCGTCAGCCTTGGCGCCTCAAAAGAGCTTTGGGACAGCCGCCCGGCTGGGAGCGGCTGGAGCTGGAAGGATTTTGCCTGGGATGTCGCCGGCGCGACCACCGGCTACGCTGTATGGCAGTTGGCTCATCAGTAAGCGTTACAGACGCAACCCCTTCCCTTTGCGATGCAACATCAGGGAGACAAGGAAGGCAATGGCGGCCATCACCGTCACATACCAGTAGAACGCGTGCTCTATCCCTGCCGACTTAAGCGACAGCGCGACGTACTCCGCAGAGCCGCCGAACAATGCGTTCGCGACGGCATAGGACAACCCGACCCCAAGCGCGCGAACCTGAGCCGGGAACATCTCTGCTTTCAGGATGCCGCTGATCGAGGTATAGAAACTAACAATCAGTAAGGCGCAGATCACCAGGCCGAAGGCGGCATAGGGTGAGCTCACTTTTTGCAAGGCGCTGAGAATAGGCACGGTAAATAACGTCGCCAGCACGCCAAAGCACAGCATGGAGGTCCGGCGGCCAACTTTATCCGAGAAGGCGCCGAATAGCGGCTGAACCAGCATATAAACGAACAGCGCCGCGGTCATGATCACGCTGGCGGTGCTGGCCGTCATGCCCGCCGTGTTGACCAGATACTTTTGCATATAGGTGGTGAAGGTGTAGAAGGTCAGCGATCCGGCGGCGGTAAAGCCTAACACCATCGCAAAGGCCCGGCGATTGCGCCACAACCCTTTAAATGAGCCAGCCTCTTTCAGCGCCCGGGTCTCCTGCTTCGAGGTTTCGTCCAGCTGGCGACGCAGCCACAGCGCGACGATAGCCAGTACCGCCCCGAGGGCAAAAGGAATACGCCATCCCCAGGCATGGAGATCTTCATCGCTAAGCACCTGCTGGAGCGCCACAACCACTAATACAGCCAGCAGTTGACCACCAATCAGCGTAACGTACTGGAAGGAGGCATAGAAGCCTTTCTTACCCTCCACCGCGACTTCACTCATATAGGTCGCACTGGTGCCGTATTCTCCGCCAACAGACAGCCCCTGGAACAGACGCGCCAGCAGCAGCAGCGCCGGGGCCCAGGTGCCGATCACCGCATAACCCGGCAGACAAGCAATCACCAGTGAGCCAAAGCACATCATGCAGACCGAGATAAGCATGGACGTTTTACGTCCCCGGCGGTCAGCGATCCGACCAAACAGCCATCCACCGATAGGACGCATCAGAAATCCGGCGGCAAATACGCCTGCCGTTTGCAGCAGTTGGGTGGTGGTATTTCCGGCTGGAAAGAAGATGTGCGCGAAATAGAGCGAGCAGAATGAGTAAACGTAAAAATCAAACCATTCAACCAGATTCCCCGAGGAAGCGCCAACAATTGCCCAAATACGACGACGGGTATCGGCCAGTTCCGGCGCGCCCCGTTCGGTAATGCTACTTTCTGTCATTGTTATATTGCTCCAGCAAAGACTGCAATCTGTCTTGTCGGGCGTACCACGTCACGCAGACAAATTAATTAGTAAACTAAATGTTATATAATTGTTATATTTTTATATGTGATTGGATTCACATTTTTTTTCGCAAGCACGGTTTTCGCGATCATCGCCAGCGCAGGGGCAGGGAAAAAGTGGATTATGGCGAAGGGATTGCCATGACGGGGTTTTATTTTGCGTTGAAAGGAGATAATGGAGCGAACATGGCGTAATTTTCGCCGGAGGCGGTGCTGCGCACTTTGTCCGGGGTACGCTTTTGTAGCCCCGGTAAGCGCAGCGCCACCGGGGGGAGATATACCCCACACAGCAAAAAACCCCGCACCTTTCGGGACGGGGTTCTTTTTAAACGCAAAAACAAAAAGCCCGGTCTTTCGACCGGGCTTTCTGCTTTATTTGATGCCTGGCAGTTCCCTACTCTCACATGGGGAGACCCCACACTACCATCGGCGCTACGGCGTTTCACTTCTGAGTTCGGCATGGGGTCAGGTGGGACCACCGCGCTAGTGCCGCCAGGCAAATTCTTTGTGCTCAGTACGCAATTCTTTATCGCATCAGCTGCGTTGCCTGCGCTCGTAAAGTCAGTCACATACTTCAGTATGCTCCTTCCTTTCCGTCGCTTGTCGCCTTGCTGCTGCGCAAATTATTGCGTACTCAACTCTGAATCTAAGCTGAAAATTCTCTCAAATCGCCAAAACATCTTCGGCGTTGTAAGGTTAAGCCTCACGGTTCATTAGTACCGGTTAGCTCAACGCATCGCTGCGCTTACACACCCGGCCTATCAACGTCGTCGTCTTCAACGTTCCTTCAGGAGACTTAAAGTCTCAGGGAGAACTCATCTCGGGGCAAGTTTCGTGCTTAGATGCTTTCAGCACTTATCTCTTCCGCATTTAGCTACCGGGCAGTGCCATTGGCATGACAACCCGAACACCAGTGATGCGTCCACTCCGGTCCTCTCGTACTAGGAGCAGCCCCCCTCAATTCTCCAGCGCCCACGGCAGATAGGGACCGAACTGTCTCACGACGTTCTAAACCCAGCTCGCGTACCACTTTAAATGGCGAACAGCCATACCCTTGGGACCTACTTCAGCCCCAGGATGTGATGAGCCGACATCGAGGTGCCAAACACCGCCGTCGATATGAACTCTTGGGCGGTATCAGCCTGTTATCCCCGGAGTACCTTTTATCCGTTGAGCGATGGCCCTTCCATTCAGAACCACCGGATCACTATGACCTGCTTTCGCACCTGCTCGCGCCGTCACGCTCGCAGTCAAGCTAGCTTATGCCATTGCACTAACCTCCTGATGTCCGACCAGGATTAGCTAACCTTCGTGCTCCTCCGTTACGCTTTGGGAGGAGACCGCCCCAGTCAAACTACCCACCAGACACTGTCCGCAACCCCGGTCAGGGGCCAACGTTAGAACATCAAACATTAAAGGGTGGTATTTCAAGGTTGGCTCCACGCAGACTGGCGTCCACGCTTCAAAGCCTCCCACCTATCCTACACATCAAGGCTCAATGTTCAGTGTCAAGCTATAGTAAAGGTTCACGGGGTCTTTCCGTCTTGCCGCGGGTACACTGCATCTTCACAGCGAGTTCAATTTCACTGAGTCTCGGGTGGAGACAGCCTGGCCATCATTACGCCATTCGTGCAGGTCGGAACTTACCCGACAAGGAATTTCGCTACCTTAGGACCGTTATAGTTACGGCCGCCGTTTACCGGGGCTTCGATCAAGAGCTTCTCCTTACGGATAACCCCATCAATTAACCTTCCGGCACCGGGCAGGCGTCACACCGTATACGTCCACTTTCGTGTTTGCACAGTGCTGTGTTTTTAATAAACAGTTGCAGCCAGCTGGTATCTTCGACTGGTCTCAGCTCCATCCGCAGGGACTTCACCTACACACCAGCGTGCCTTCTCCCGAAGTTACGGCACCATTTTGCCTAGTTCCTTCACCCGAGTTCTCTCAAGCGCCTTGGTATTCTCTACCTGACCACCTGTGTCGGTTTGGGGTACGATTTGATGTTACCTGATGCTTAGAGGCTTTTCCTGGAAGCAGGGCATTTGTTACTTCAGCACCGTAGTGCCTCGTCATCACACCTCAGCCTTGATTATCCGGATTTGCCTGGATAACCAGCCTACATGCTTAAACCGGGACAACCGTCGCCCGGCTAACATAGCCTTCTCCGTCCCCCCTTCGCAGTAACACCAAGTACAGGAATATTAACCTGTTTCCCATCGACTACGCCTTTCGGCCTCGCCTTAGGGGTCGACTCACCCTGCCCCGATTAACGTTGGACAGGAACCCTTGGTCTTCCGGCGAGCGGGCTTTTCACCCGCTTTATCGTTACTTATGTCAGCATTCGCACTTCTGATACCTCCAGCATGCCTCACAGCACACCTTCGCAGGCTTACAGAACGCTCCCCTACCCAACAACACATCGTGTCGCTGCCGCAGCTTCGGTGCATGGTTTAGCCCCGTTACATCTTCCGCGCAGGCCGACTCGACCAGTGAGCTATTACGCTTTCTTTAAATGATGGCTGCTTCTAAGCCAACATCCTGGCTGTCTGTGCCTTCCCACATCGTTTCCCACTTAACCATGACTTTGGGACCTTAGCTGGCGGTCTGGGTTGTTTCCCTCTTCACGACGGACGTTAGCACCCGCCGTGTGTCTCCCGTGATAACATTCTTCGGTATTCGTAGTTTGCATCGGGTTGGTAAGTCGGGATGACCCCCTAGCCGAAACAGTGCTCTACCCCCGAAGATGAATTCACGAGGCGCTACCTAAATAGCTTTCGGGGAGAACCAGCTATCTCCCGGTTTGATTGGCCTTTCACCCCCAGCCACAAGTCATCCGCTAATTTTTCAACATTAGTCGGTTCGGTCCTCCAGTTAGTGTTACCCAACCTTCAACCTGCCCATGGCTAGATCACCGGGTTTCGGGTCTATACCCTGCAACTTAACGCCCAGTTAAGACTCGGTTTCCCTGCGGCTCCCCTATACGGTTAACCTTGCTACAGAATATAAGTCGCTGACCCATTATACAAAAGGTACGCAGTCACACCCGAAGGTGCTCCCACTGCTTGTACGTACACGGTTTCAGGTTCTTTTTCACTCCCCTCGCCGGGGTTCTTTTCGCCTTTCCCTCACGGTACTGGTTCACTATCGGTCAGTCAGGAGTATTTAGCCTTGGAGGATGGTCCCCCCATATTCAGACAGGATACCACGTGTCCCGCCCTACTCTTCGAGTTCACAACCTGTGCATTTTGGTGTACGGGACTATCACCCTGTACCGTCGGACTTTCCAGACCGTTCCACTAACACACAAGCTGATTCAGACTCTGGGCTGCTCCCCGTTCGCTCGCCGCTACTGGGGGAATCTCGGTTGATTTCTTTTCCTCGGGGTACTTAGATGTTTCAGTTCCCCCGGTTCGCCTCGTTAACCTATGTATTCAGTTAACGATAGTGCAACGAATTGCACTGGGTTTCCCCATTCGGACATCGCCGGCTATAACGGTTCATATCACCTTACCGACGCTTTTCGCAGATTAGCACGTCCTTCATCGCCTCTGACTGCCAGGGCATCCACCGTGTACGCTTAGTCGCTTAACCTCACAACCCGAAGATGTTTCACTTCTGATTGCGAAAATTTGAGAGACTCGAACACACATTAACTGTGTGTCGTTTCAATTTTCAGCTTGATCCAGATTTTTAAAGAGCAAATATCTCAAACGTCACCCGAAGATGAGTTTTGAGATACATCGGCACGCGTCTTTCACTCACGAACCAGCAAGTGGCGTCCCCTAGGGGATTCGAACCCCTGTTACCGCCGTGAAAGGGCGGTGTCCTGGGCCTCTAGACGAAGGGGACACTGAAGTCTCAATCGCAAGACGCCTTGCTTCTTTACGTTCATCAGACAATCTGTGTGAGCACTACAAAGGCAGGTTCTTTAAGGTAAGGAGGTGATCCAACCGCAGGTTCCCCTACGGTTACCTTGTTACGACTTCACCCCAGTCATGAATCACAAAGTGGTAAGCGCCCTCCCGAAGGTTAAGCTACCTACTTCTTTTGCAACCCACTCCCATGGTGTGACGGGCGGTGTGTACAAGGCCCGGGAACGTATTCACCGTAGCATTCTGATCTACGATTACTAGCGATTCCGACTTCATGGAGTCGAGTTGCAGACTCCAATCCGGACTACGACATACTTTATGAGGTCCGCTTGCTCTCGCGAGGTCGCTTCTCTTTGTATATGCCATTGTAGCACGTGTGTAGCCCTGGTCGTAAGGGCCATGATGACTTGACGTCATCCCCACCTTCCTCCAGTTTATCACTGGCAGTCTCCTTTGAGTTCCCGGCCGAACCGCTGGCAACAAAGGATAAGGGTTGCGCTCGTTGCGGGACTTAACCCAACATTTCACAACACGAGCTGACGACAGCCATGCAGCACCTGTCTCACAGTTCCCGAAGGCACCAATCCATCTCTGGAAAGTTCTGTGGATGTCAAGACCAGGTAAGGTTCTTCGCGTTGCATCGAATTAAACCACATGCTCCACCGCTTGTGCGGGCCCCCGTCAATTCATTTGAGTTTTAACCTTGCGGCCGTACTCCCCAGGCGGTCGATTTAACGCGTTAGCTCCGGAAGCCACGCCTCAAGGGCACAACCTCCAAATCGACATCGTTTACGGCGTGGACTACCAGGGTATCTAATCCTGTTTGCTCCCCACGCTTTCGCACCTGAGCGTCAGTCTTTGTCCAGGGGGCCGCCTTCGCCACCGGTATTCCTCCAGATCTCTACGCATTTCACCGCTACACCTGGAATTCTACCCCCCTCTACAAGACTCTAGCCTGCCAGTTTCGAATGCAGTTCCCAGGTTGAGCCCGGGGATTTCACATCCGACTTGACAGACCGCCTGCGTGCGCTTTACGCCCAGTAATTCCGATTAACGCTTGCACCCTCCGTATTACCGCGGCTGCTGGCACGGAGTTAGCCGGTGCTTCTTCTGCGGGTAACGTCAATCGACAAGGTTATTAACCTTATCGCCTTCCTCCCCGCTGAAAGTGCTTTACAACCCGAAGGCCTTCTTCACACACGCGGCATGGCTGCATCAGGCTTGCGCCCATTGTGCAATATTCCCCACTGCTGCCTCCCGTAGGAGTCTGGACCGTGTCTCAGTTCCAGTGTGGCTGGTCATCCTCTCAGACCAGCTAGGGATCGTCGCCTAGGTGAGCCGTTACCCCACCTACTAGCTAATCCCATCTGGGCACATCTGATGGCATGAGGCCCGAAGGTCCCCCACTTTGGTCTTGCGACGTTATGCGGTATTAGCTACCGTTTCCAGTAGTTATCCCCCTCCATCAGGCAGTTTCCCAGACATTACTCACCCGTCCGCCGCTCGTCACCCGAGAGCAAGCTCTCTGTGCTACCGCTCGACTTGCATGTGTTAGGCCTGCCGCCAGCGTTCAATCTGAGCCATGATCAAACTCTTCAATTTAAGTTTGATGCTCAAAGAATTAAACTTCGTAATGAATTACGTGTTCACTCTTGAGACTTGGTATTCATTTTTCGTCCGAGGACGTTAAGAATCCATGTCACTTTGAGTGCCCACACAGATTGTCTGATAAATTGTTAAAGAGCAGTTGCGACGCGCTTTAGCGCTCTGTCGCGAGGTCCCGTATAATACGTTTTCCTCATTCAGAGTCAAGCGCTTATTTTGCTTTTCTCTGTCGGCTTTCAACGTCGATTTCCGTCGTTGAATCCTCCTGGCTCGGCGGCTTGTTTGCCGTTGTTCCGTGTCAGTGGAGGCGCATTATAGGGGGTAATTCTGAAGTGACAAGGATAAATTCAAAAAAAGAATTTAACCGCTCACTTTTCAACCAAATCAGGTGTTGAGCTTTAATTCTTGCCTGGTTTTTAAACAAAAACGAGCCCGCTGGGCCCGTTTTTGTCGTTTTGTGATTTACTGCACTGCCACAATGCGGTCGTCTTTTACTACCAGCTCGATGGTTTTACCCGGAACCAGCTCACCGGAAAGGATCTGCTGGGCTAACGGGTTCTCAATCTGCTGCTGAATAGCACGTTTCAATGGCCGCGCGCCGTATACCGGATCGTAACCATTGGCGCTCAGCAGCTTCAGCGCCTCATCGGACATATGCACTTCATATCCGCGCTCTTCCAGACGTTTATACAGACGCTGCAGCTGGATCTGGGCAATAGAGGCAATATGTTTCTCGCCCAGCGGATGGAAGACCACCACTTCGTCGATACGGTTGATGAACTCCGGACGGAAGTTCTGGCTGACTACCCCCAGCACCAGGTCCTTCATATGTCCGTAGTCCAGCTCGCCGAACCGTTCCTGAATCAGATCGGAACCGAGGTTCGAGGTCATGATGACTACCGTATTACGGAAGTCGACCGTTCTCCCCTGCCCGTCGGTGAGACGCCCGTCGTCGAGTACCTGCAGCAGAATGTTGAACACATCCGGGTGCGCTTTTTCCACTTCATCCAGCAGGATGACGGAATAAGGACGACGGCGCACCGCCTCGGTCAGGTAACCGCCCTCTTCATAGCCGACGTATCCCGGAGGCGCACCGACCAGACGCGAGACGGAATGTTTCTCCATAAACTCGGACATATCGATACGCACCATCGCGTCGTCGCTATCGAACATAAAGTTAGCCAGCGTTTTACACAGCTCGGTTTTACCGACCCCGGTTGGACCGAGGAACAGGAACGAACCAATCGGCCGGTTCGGATCGGACAGCCCGGCGCGGCTGCGGCGAATGGCGTTGGATACCGCTTCAACCGCCTCATCCTGGCCAATCACCCGATGATGCAGCTCCTGTTCCATACGCAGCAGTTTGTCACGCTCGCTTTCCATCATGCGGGAGACCGGGATACCGGTCCAGCGAGCCAGCACTTCGGCGATTTCAGCATCCGTCACTTTATTACGCAGCAGACGCATGGTTTTCCCTTCGGACTGAGTGGCCGCCGCCAGCTGTTTCTCCAGTTCCGGAATTTTGCCGTACTGCAGCTCGGACATCCGCGCCAGATCGCCGACGCGGCGCGCCTGTTCGATGGCGATTTTCGCCTGCTCCAGCTCAGCTTTGATGGTCTGGGTGCCGGAGAGCGACGCTTTTTCCGCTTTCCACTCTTCTTCCAGCACCGAGTACTGCCGTTCTTTATCCGCCAGCTCCTCGTTGAGCATATCGAGACGCTTCAGGCTCGCCTCATCAGACTCTTTCTTCAGCGCCTGCTGTTCCAGTTTCAGCTGGATAATACGCCGATCGAGACGGTCCAGCTCTTCCGGTTTGGAGTCAATCTGCATACGGATGCTGGATGCCGCCTCATCGATGAGGTCGATGGCTTTATCCGGCAGCTGACGGTCGGCAATATAGCGATGCGATAAGGTCGCCGCCGCCACGATAGCCGGGTCAGTGATCTGCACGTGGTGGTGCAGCTCATAACGTTCTTTCAGACCGCGCAGAATCGCGATGGTATCTTCTACCGAAGGCTCGGCAACGAACACTTTCTGGAAGCGACGTTCCAGCGCGGCGTCTTTTTCGATGTACTGACGGTATTCATCAAGCGTCGTCGCCCCGACGCAGTGCAGTTCACCACGCGCCAGCGCCGGCTTCAGCATGTTACCCGCATCCATCGCGCCGTCGGCTTTACCAGCGCCAACCATGGTATGCAGTTCGTCGATAAATAGAATGACGTTGCCTTCCTGTTTGGACAGGTCGGTCAGCACGCCTTTCAGACGCTCTTCAAACTCACCGCGGTATTTCGCCCCGGCCACCAGCGCCCCCATATCCAGCGCCAATACCCGACGGCCTTTCAGCCCTTCTGGTACTTCGCCGTTGACGATACGCTGCGCCAGGCCTTCGACGATTGCCGTTTTACCCACCCCGGGTTCACCGATCAGCACCGGGTTGTTTTTGGTACGACGCTGCAGTACCTGAATGGTACGGCGAATCTCTTCATCACGGCCGATCACCGGATCCAGCTTGCCCTGCTCGGCACGCTCGGTGAGATCGACGGTAAATTTCTTCAATGCCTGACGTTGGTCTTCGGCACCCTGATCGTTCACGCTTTCCCCTCCGCGCATTTGTTCAATCGCCTGAGTCATGTTGGCGGTTGTTGCTCCGGCGGATTTTAAAAGGTCGGTCAGCGTACCGCGTGATTCAAGCGCCGCCAGAACGAACAGTTCCGACGAAATAAAGTTGTCCTTTTTCTTTTGCGCCAGCTTGTCGCAAAGGTTGAGGATCCGCACTAAATCCTGAGAAGGTTGCACATCGCCGCCGGTGCCTTCCACCTGCGGTAAACGGCTCAAGGCCTGTTCGATGTCAGTGCGCAGTTTCCCGGCATTCACGCCCGCCGAGGTTAATAAAGGACGTACCGATCCCCCTTCCTGATTCAGCAAGGCGCTCATTAAATGAAGAGGTTCGATGAATTGGTTGTCGTGCCCGAGTGCGAGCGACTGGGCATCGGCAAGAGCAAGCTGGAATTTATTGGTAAGACGATCCAGACGCATAACTCCTCCCATAAACAGGTCAAATTTGCTACTGGAGATTAAATGAGGTCATCCCTCAATTATTCAAGGTTAAAGACCCGAACTATGTGAAAAATAAGTTTGCCTTCTGGATCGTCTTGATTCTCTAGGTTATATCAGCCAAATGAAACTTGCCATACGACCGGTGGTCTTGTCGCGCCGGTAAGAGAAAAAATCATCCTTTTCGCTTAGCGTGCAGCGATCGCCGCCGAAAATCTGCTCAACGCCGACGTTTGCCAGACGCTGCCGCGCCAGTTGGTAGATATCAGCAAAATATTTTTCGCCTGCCGGACGAAAAGCCCGGTGCGCATCCTCGTCCTTCGCCATAAAGGCATCCCGGACTTCCGGTCCCACCTCAAACGCCTGCGGACCGATGGCGGGCCCCAGCCACGCCATAATATTTTCGGCTTTATCGGCGAAACGAGCAACCGTCGCTTCCAGAACCCCTTCGCATAAGCCGCGCCATCCCGCGTGCGCCGCGGCGACTTCGGTGCCGTCGCGGTTACAGAACAGCACCGGCAGGCAGTCAGCGGTCATCACCGCGCAGACGGTCCCTGGCGTACGACTATAAGAGGCATCCGCGCGTTTCGACGGATAGGGTCCGCCGTCCAGCGTCAGAACCTCGGTGCCATGGACCTGCTCCAGCCAAACCGGGTAAGACGGCAAGCCGCCGGCGGCAAACATCCGCCGCCGGTTTTCTTCGACATCCTGCAGATTGTCGCCGCAATGGGCGCCCAGGTTGAGCGAGTCATAGGGCGGCAGACTCACGCCGCCGATGCGGGTAGAACTACAGGCCGCCACGCTGCCGGGCATTGGCCACTGCGGTACAATCAGTTTCGTCATAACCAGTCAATATCGTCCTTATGGGCTTCAAAATCGGCGCGCATCGCCTCGATGAGCTCGACCATATCCTGCGGGATGGGCGCGTGCCACTCCATTTCAATGCCGGAGATCGGGTGATACAGGCGCAGCATGGTGGCATGCAGCGCCTGGCGGTCGAATTTACGCAGCGCGGTAATGAATTCCTCCGACGCGCCCTTCGGCGGACGCGGCCGACCGCCATAGACCTGGTCACCCACCAGCGGATGGGTGATATGCGACATATGCACGCGGATCTGATGTGTACGACCGGTTTCCAGACGCAGACGCAGGCGGGTATGGATGCGGAAATGTTCCATAATGCGGTAGTGGGTCACCGCCGGTTTGCCCATCGGATGCACCGCCATATGGGTACGCTTGGTCGGGTGACGGCTGATCGGCTCTTCCACTGTGCCACCGGCGGTCATATGACCGATCGCCACCGCTTCGTATTCACGGGTGATCTCGCGCAGCTGCAGCGACTCCACCAGCCGGGTTTGCGCCGGAATGGTTTTCGCCACCACCATCAGACCGGTGGTGTCTTTATCCAGACGATGAACAATACCCGCGCGCGGCACATCGGCAATAGGCGGATAGTAGTGCAGCAGCGCATTCAGCACAGTACCGTCAGGGTTGCCCGCGCCAGGATGTACAACCAGATCGCGCGGTTTATTGATCACGATGATGTCATCATCTTCGTAAACGATATTGAGCGGAATATCCTGCGGCTGGAAGCGCGCCTCTTCTTCGATTTCCACATCGATAGCGATGCGTTCTCCCCCCAGCACTTTTTCTTTCGGTTTATCGCCAATGGTGCCATTGACTAATACGCGTTGGTCGAGGATCCATTCTTTTATCCGCGATCGCGAATAATCAGGGAACAATTCGGCCAAAGCCTGATCTAAGCGTTGACCGAGTTGATTTTCGGTCACCGTTGCGGTGAGTTGTACTCGTTGTGCCATATACAGCTTCTTCGTTTAACGTTGGGTTTTACGGCTTTGCCGTTTAATATAGTGTGCTATTGTAGCTGGTCTTAATCGGGAGCAGGAACAGAGATTCTCCCGCATAAACATTTTGAGGAAGTCAAAACGTCATGACGCGCATGAAATACCTGGTGGCAGCCGCCACACTGAGCCTGGCTTTGGTGGGTTGCTCCGGCTCTAAGGAAGAGGTGCCTGATAATCCGCCGAATGAAATCTACGCGACCGCCCAGCAAAAACTGCAGGACGGTAACTGGAAACAGGCGATAACGCAACTGGAAGCGTTGGATAATCGTTATCCATTCGGCCCTTATTCCCAACAGGTACAGCTGGATCTGATTTATGCGTATTATAAAAACGCCGATCTTCCTCTGGCTCAGGCGGCTATCGATCGCTTCATGCGTTTGAACCCCACCCATCCGAACATCGACTATGTCATCTATATGCGCGGCCTGACCAACATGGCCCTGGATGACAGCGCCCTGCAGGGCTTCTTCGGCGTTGATCGCTCCGACCGCGATCCGCAGCACGCGCGCGATGCCTTCAATGACTTCTCCAAACTGGTGCGTGGTTATCCGAACAGCCAGTACGCCACTGACGCCTATAAACGCATGGTGTTCCTGAAAGATCGTCTGGCCAAATATGAGCTGTCGGTCGTGGATTACTACACCGATCGTGGCGCATGGGTTGCCGTGGTTAACCGTGTGGAAGGGATGATGCGTAATTATCCGGATACCCAGGCCACCCGCGATGCCCTGCCGAAGATGGAAAACGCCTATCGTCAGATGCAAATGAACGCTCAGGCGGACAAAGTCGCGAAGATTATCGCCGCGAACAGCAAGAACACCTGAGCCTGACTCATCGATCGCAAACGGCAGCCACTGGCTGCCGTTTTTTTATACGTTTCCCGACGAGCTGAAGCGGTTTAGCGCCGGGTTAACTCATCAAATATGGCCTGCTTTATCGGGTTCGACAAGTAAAATCTCACTTCTTCCTGCCCTGTCTCACAAAATGAATTTGTTGACAAAAAGTGACAATAAAATGTGATTTAGATCACACATTTTGACATTGGGAAAGGTATGCTGGATTCACCAAGACGGGAAAGACAAGAGGTAAAATTTATGACAATGAACATTACCAGTAAACAAATGGAAATTACTCCGGCAATCCGCCAGCATGTCGCAGACCGTCTCGCCAAACTGGATAAGTGGCAAACTCATTTAATCAACCCGCACATCATTCTGTCTAAGGAGCCGCAGGGTTTTATCGCTGATGCAACCATCAACACGCCAAACGGCCATCTGGTTGCCAGTGCGCGTCATGAAGATATGTACGCCGCCATTAACGAATTGATCAACAAGCTGGAACGGCAGCTCAATAAAGTGCAACACAAAGGGGAAGCCCGCCGCGCCGCGACGTCGGTGAAAGAGGCAGGCTTTGTGGAAGAAGAAGAGTAATCCTTAACTTAAGTTGTGTCATGCCACGCGCCTTCGGGCGCGTTTTTTATTGACAGAGTGAAAACAGTACAGGTACTGTAATCCCCACTACCTAAAGGAATTTACCATGAAACTTGTCCCGTTCTTCTTCGCATTCTTTTTTACCTTCCCCTGACCGGGAGGCAATTCGTCGTATAAGAAAGAATGCGAAGACGAACAATAAGGCCTCCCACCCGGGAGGCCTTTTTTATTTGATAACAACAAAGGCAACATCTATGACCGAGGAAAACCCATTACTGGCGCTGCGCGATAAGATAAGCGCCCTGGACGAGAAGCTGCTTGCTCTGCTGGCGGAGCGCCGCGGACTGGCTGTTGAGGTTGGAAAAGCCAAACTGGCCTCCCATCGTCCGGTGCGTGATATTGACCGCGAACGCGATCTGCTGGAGCGCCTGATGACTATCGGCAAGCGCCATAATCTGGATGCGCACTATATCACCCGCCTGTTCCAGCTGATTATCGAAGACTCTGTTCTTACCCAGCAAACCCTGCTGCAGCAGCATCTGAATAAAATTAACCCGCATTCGGCCCGCGTGGCGTTCCTCGGTCCCAAGGGCTCTTACTCGCATCTGGCGGCGCGTCAGTACGCCGCTCGCCACTTTGAGCAGTTTATTGAGAGCGGCTGCGCGAAGTTCGCCGATATTTTTAATCAGGTAGAAACCGGCCAGGCCGATTACGCGGTGGTGCCGATTGAAAACACCAGCTCCGGCGGGATCAACGACGTCTACGATCTGCTGCAGCACACCAGCCTGTCGATCGTTGGCGAGCTGACGATCCCTATCGATCATTGCGTACTGGTGAGCACCTCGACGGATGCCGATAAAATTCAGACCGTTTACAGCCATCCGCAGCCGTTCCAGCAGTGCAGCCAGTACCTGAGCCGCTACCCGCACTGGAAGATTGAGTATACCGAGAGCACCTCGGCGGCAATGGAAAAAGTGGCGCAGGCGAACTCCCCGGCCGTCGCGGCCCTGGGTAGCGAAGCGGGCGGCGCTCTGTATGGTCTGCAGGTGCTGGAGCACTGCCAGGCCAACCAGACGCAGAACATCACGCGCTTCCTCGTCCTGGCGCGCAAAGCGGTGAACGTCTCCGATCAGGTGCCGGCCAAGACCACGCTGTTAATGGCGACCGGTCAGCAGGCGGGCGCCCTGGTGGAAGCCCTGCTGGTGTTGCGCAACCACAATCTGATCATGACCAAACTGGAATCCCGCCCGATCCACGGCAATCCCTGGGAAGAGATGTTTTATCTCGATATTCAGGCCAACCTGGATTCGCTGCCCATGCGCAAGGCGCTGAAGGAGCTGGCGGATATCACCCGCTCCATGAAGGTCCTCGGCTGCTACCCTAGCGAAAACGTGGTCCCGGTGGATCCGGTTTAACATTCGCGGAACGGGAATTTCTTCATCCCTGCCACCGCTACCGGCAGGGTGAAGATGGCGCCTGACAGCGGATACTGCGCCAGCTCATCGTCCTCCATGTTTTCCCGGGTGGTGGTGATATAGAGCGTTTTCATATCCGCCCCGCCGAAGCAGACCATCGTCGGGCAACGTACCGGCATCGGGTAGGATTCCAGCTCCTCGCCCTGCGGCGAGAAACGGGCGATCCGCCAGCCGTCAAACATTGCGCTCCAGTAACATCCCTCCACGTCGATCGCCGCCCCGTCAGGGATCCCTTCGCCAGGCTGAAAACGGCGAAAGACTTCGCGTCGGCCAGGCTCACCCTGCTCATCCAGCGGCGTACGGTAGATCACGGCGTTCGGCGTATCAGAGGTATACATCCAGCGCCGGTCGGCGCTAAAGGCCAGGCCATTGGCGCCATGGATGTCACACTGGATCACTTTCGGCTGCAGGTCGTTATCCACTCGCATCAGCAGCGCGCCGTTGTAATCCCCTGGCCCCCAGAAGGTACCGGCATAAAAGCGCCCATCGCGATCGGTCCCGCCGTCGTTAAACCGCGCCAGCTCCGGGTTGCTCGGGTTATCGCAGACTTTCCGCCGCAGCAGGCCGTGGGTGTCGGTCAGCCAGATGCCGCTGCGCAATGCCACGATAAACCCGCCCTTCTCGCGCAGGGCAAAACAGCCGACCTCCTCCGGAAACTGCAGCACCTGGTGTTCTCCGCTGCGGATATCGTAGCGGTGAATTTCACATTCCATGATATCAGCCCAGTAGAGGGCCTGTTCTGCCTCGCTCCAGGTCGGGCATTCCGGCAGGTATCCGGTGTAGTCAAACAGCGGTTGTGGTTCAGCCATCGTTGTCATCCCTATAAAAAAAGCCAGCGGTCGCTGGCTTTATTGTATACATCTTTTTCGCTTTACTGCCGATTATCGTTCGCCTGACGCAGCAGCGTGCGGCTCTCGCTCTGGAAACGCTGAGCGTAATCGCCAAACCAGTGTTCGACTTTACGGAAGCTGTCGATAAACGCCTGCTTATCGCCCTGCTCCAGCAGGCCGATCGCTTCGCCGAAACGCTGGTAGTAGCGCTTAATCAGCGCCAGGTTGTTTTCCGATGACATAATAATATCGGCGTACAGCTGCGGATCCTGGGCAAACAGACGGCCTACCATCGCCAGCTCCAGTCGGTAAATGGGTGACGAGAGCGCCAGCAGTTGCTCAAGACGTACATTCTCTTCCGCCAGGTGCAGGCCATAGGCGAAGGTGGCAAAGTGGCGCAGCGCCTGAATAAAGGCCATGTTCTGATCGTGCTCAACGGCGCTGATGCGGTGCAGCCGCGCGCCCCAAACCTGAATTTGTTCGAGGAACCACTGATAGGCCTCCGGCTGGCGACCATCACAATAGACCACCACCTGCTTCGCCAGGCTGCCGCTGTCCGGACCGAACATCGGGTGCAGGCCGAGAACCGGGCCCTGATGCGCCGCCAGCATCGCCTGCAGCGGCTCCGCTTTCACCGAGGCAAGGTCAACCAGAATGCAATCCGCCGGAAGGGGCGGCAGCCTGCCGATCGTCTCCACGGTGGTGTGAATCGGTACGCTGACGATAACCATGCCGGCATCGGCGACGATATCCGCCGCCCGGGCCCAATCGTTTTTTTCCAGAATACGCACCTGGTAGCCGGACAGCGTTAACATCTTCTCAAACAGACGGCCCATCTGCCCACCGCCGCCGACGATCACCACCGGCCGCAGATTCGGCTGCAGGGTTTTGAAGCCTTTGTCGTTTTCGCTGGAATAGGATTCCCGCATCACGCGACGCAGAACGTCCTCGATCAGATCCGGTGGTACGCCGAGCGCAGCCGCCTCTTTACGTCGGGAGGCGAGCATCGCCGACTCGCGCTCCGGGACGTAAATCGGCAGGCCATACTGGCTCTTCACCTCGCCGACTTCGGCCACCAGCTCCAGACGCTTAGCCAGCAGGCTAAGCAACGCTTTATCCACTTCATCAATTTGATCGCGTAACGCGGTCAGTTCAGCAACCATACTTTCCTCTTAAACCAAACGGGCCGCCAGGTGGCCACGGAGATCCTTATCCAGTTCACGCAGCAGCGCCTCGGTAGTCTCCCAGCTGATGCAGGCATCCGTCACCGAGACGCCGTATTTCATCGCCTCACGCGGCTGTTCAGAGGACTGATTGCCTTCGTGGATATTACTTTCGATCATCAGGCCGATAATGGAGCGGTTGCCATCTTTGATCTGCGCGACCACGGATTCAGCCACGGCCGGCTGGCGGCGGAAATCTTTATTGGAGTTCCCATGACTGCAATCTACCATCAGCGACGGCTTCAGTCCCGCCTGCGCCATCTCTTTTTCGCATTTCGCCACATCTTCCGGACCGTAGTTCGGCGCCTTGCCGCCGCGGAGGATCACATGGCCGTTCGGATTACCCTGCGTTTGCAGCAGGCAGACCTGCCCGGCCTGATTGATGCCGACGAAACGGTGCGGCATCGCCGCGGCGCGCATGGCGTTGATGGCCGTGGCCAGGCTACCATCGGTACCGTTTTTAAAGCCGACCGGCATCGACAGGCCAGAGGCCATTTCGCGGTGCGTTTGTGATTCCGTGGTACGCGCGCCGATAGCGGACCAGCTGAACAGGTCCCCAAGGTACTGCGGGCTGTTGGGATCCAGCGCTTCCGTCGCCAGCGGCAGTCCCATATTGACGAGCTCAACCAGCAGACGACGCGCAATCTTCAGGCCGCCTTCAACATCAAACGAACCATCCATGTGCGGATCGTTAATCAGCCCCTTCCAGCCGACGGTGGTACGGGGTTTTTCAAAATAGACGCGCATCACCAGGTAGAGGCTATCGCTGACCTCTGCGGCAAGGGCTTTAAACCGACGAGCATATTCAATCGCAGCTTCCGGATCGTGAATGGAGCAAGGACCACATACCACCAGCAGGCGCGGATCGCGACCGGCGATGATATCCGAAATGGTCTGACGGGCGTGCGCGATCTGCGCTTCCTGCTCGACGCTCAGCGGGAATTCCGCCTTCAGTTGCTCCGGGGTCATTAATACATGTTCGTCGGTAATATGTACGTTGTTCAGCGCGTCTTTTTGCATGATTGCGATCCTGTGTAGCTCGTTTGCGATAAGGGTTGCCTCAGAGGGCATGACGTAACGATACCACACAAAGTAAAGAATTCAATCCATATTCCGTAAATTTTAATTTACACCAACGAATTAATTGCCACTTACAATGGCGCGATGCGTATAACAATATTTACACATAGGAAAAACAAGCCAAACTTGCGCACCCACGGTATCGGTACTACGAAAAATCCTGGTGAGAATTGTCCCAAAGCAAAGGGCGCATCTAATGACGGGTTTTATTAACAGTGGTATTCTTCGCCGGGCATCGGCAGCGGCTTTTCCCGCGCTATGGCGACTTTGACGGAAGCGTTAATGACAGTATTACACCGTCTTTTATTGACTGTATTTTTTCTCATCGCGGTATCTCCTGTTTTTGCTGCCGGACCTTCAGAACATGTTCGCGCTATTGTTTCCGGGATCGTGACCTACACCCGTTGGCCGTCATTAACAGGAGCGCCAAAGCTGTGCATTTTTGCCTCATCACGCTTCACCCATAGCCTGGCTCATGAAGATCCGGATGCATTACCCTATCAACCGGTGATAGTACGTAATCGTGAAGAAGCGTTAAAAACGACCTGCGATGGTTTTTATTTTGGCAGCGAATCGCCGACTGAACAGTCAGAACTCACTCGCCGCTATGGCCCGAGGCCGCTGTTACTCATCGCAGAACAAAATACGGATTGTTCAATTGGTAGCGCGTTTTGCCTGATCATCAATGACGACCGGGTCCGCTTCTCCGTTAATCTGGACGTTCTGACGCACAGCGGGGTTCGGGTTAACCCGGACGTCCTGATGCTTGCCCGGAAGAAACCACATGAATAAGGACTTTTCACAGACTCCGCGCCCGACTTTCAAACGCGCGCTCCGTCGCATTAGCGTGATAAGCGTGGTGATCTCCATGACGCTGGTCTGGCTGCTGCTGAGTACAGCCTCAATCTTCACGCTCAAGCAGTACGCGCAGAAAAATCTTGAGCTCACTGCCGCGACCATGGGGCGCAGCCTCGAAGCCGCCCTGGTGTTTGGCGACAGCGCGGCGGCAGAGGAGACCCTCGCGTCGTTGGGCAAGCAAGGGCAGATCTCCCAGGCAATCGTGCTAAACGGCCAGATGCAGCACTTCGCCGCGTGGCGCCATGAACCGCTGGCCAATAAAGAGCAAGTGAGCGGGCTTATCAGTAAATGGCTGTTTCCGGAGCCCACGGTGCAGCCCATCTGGCACCAGGGCAAACAAATCGGCGAGCTGAGATTGACCGCGCTTGATGAACTGATTAGCCACTTTCTCGGTATCTCGATTCTGGTGCTGACCGGCAGCATTCTGCTCGCCTCGTTCATCGCCCTGCTGCTGACCCACTCCCTACACCGGGGGATCGTCGCCGCCCTGCAGAGCATCACTGAGGTCGTGCATGATATACGTGAAAACCGCCACTTCTCCCGGCGGGTGCCGGAGGAGCGTATCGAGGAGTTCCATCTTTTCGCCCAGGACTTTAACAGCCTGCTGGGGGAAATGGAGGACTGGCAGCGCCAGCTGCAGACCAAAAACGCGCAGCTGTTGCGCAGTTCGTTACACGATCCGTTGACCGGCCTGGCTAACCGCGCCGCCTTTCGTAACGCGCTCGCCGAGCTGATGCAGAATGAAGTCGATCATCAAACCTCGGCATTGCTGTTTCTTGATGGCGATAATTTCAAACTGATTAACGACAACTGGGGGCATGCGGCGGGCGATAAAGTGCTGATGGAGGTCGCCAGCCGCCTGATGACTTTTGCCGGTAAACGCCATCTGGCGTGGCGTCTTGGCGGCGATGAGTTTGCCGTTCTGCTGCGCGAGGTGCGCTCGGAAGCAGAAGTGCAGGCCCTGTGCCAGGCGCTAACGGAACAATTTCTTCCGCCATTCAACCTGCACAACGGTCATAGCGCCACGCTCTCGCTGAGCGTCGGTTATGCCCTGGCGTGGGAACACGCCACCGCGGAATCACTGCAAGAACTTGCCGATCAGAATATGTATCGGATGAAAAACCAACGTATCCAGCAGACGCTGAAATAATAAAGGACTCATTATGATCAGAAAATATTTCGTCCCCGCCCTGATGGCGGCGGCGCTTTTGACAGGTTGCCAGGCTCCTCAGGGAAAATTTACCCCGGAGCAGGTGGCGGCGATGAAATCTTACGGCTTCACTGAAAGCAATGGCGATTGGTCCCTGGGCTTATCCGATAGCATCCTGTTTGACAAGAATGACTACCGACTACGTCCCGACAGCCGCCAGCAGATCACCACGATGGCCTCGCGGCTGGCGGCTACCGGGATCACCCATAGCCGCCTTGAAGGCCATACCGATAATTATGGTGAAGATAGTTACAATGAAGCCCTGTCGCTTAAGCGGGCCAACAGCGTGGCCGATGCCTGGGCGGAAGGCGCTCATGTCCCACGCAGTAATTTAGTCACCCGCGGCCTTGGCAAAAAATACCCGATCGCCAGCAACGACACGGCGGCCGGGCGCGCCGAAAACCGCCGGGTAACGGTGGTCATCAGCACGCCGTAAGTCTTCACTTAGTCGCTGGACTTCATCATCCTCATTGCCGTTGCCGCGCGCCAGCGCAGGTAGTCAACGGCAATGAACAGCAACAGGCTGGCTCCCATTAACGGCATGGCCAATCCAAGGGCAAACGCCAGCCCAAGCACCAGGCTTCGGGCAGGCCAGGCGAGCGACAGCCACGCCTGCAGCAGCGAATGCGCCGGATCCCAGGCGGCCTGAGGCGGACGGCGGATCCACCATAACCGGTACCCCACCCCGATGGTAACGCACAGCGCGCAGCCAAATCCCACCAGCAGCAGCTGATTCGCCAGACCAAAGAGGATCCCCATATGGAAATCGACGCCCCAGCGGGTGAGCTTCGCCATCAGCGGAAAGTCGGCAAAACGCGTGCGATCCACCACCTGCATCGTGGCGCCATCGATCGCCACCGCGTCCACCTGCGTCGGCCAGCGACGGTCGATCTCATTCACCGTCCAGGCGCGGTCGTCTGACACTGGCGGACGGATCTCCAGCCGGCTGGCGTTCAGCCCCGCCTGACGGGCCGCCGCCAGCGCCTGGTCAAACTGGGCCTGCTGCAGCGCCGGCTGATGCTGGGCCATGGCCATCGCATCCATATGATGTCCGGCGTGGGGATCGTGCGTCATCGGCATCTCGCCATGCAGCTGGGTATTGACCTGCGGCGTCAGCCAGCCGAACGCTGCCCGCATTTTGTCCACATTGCCGCCGGCCCATTGCGACCAGGTCAGGCCGGTGGCGGAGAAGAGCAGCATACCCACCAGTAGGCCCCAGCCCAGCGTCACGTGCAGCCGACGATGGTTCTGCAGGGCGTTATTCAGCCGCCGTTTTGGACGCGTCATCGCCCACAGGGCAATGCCTCCGAGCGCGGCCACCCACATCCAGGAGGCGGCCAGTTCGCTGTATAACCTCCCGCTGTCGCCCAGCAGCAGAGAGCGATGCGCATAATCAATCCACTGGCGCAGCGGCAGGATGCCGCTGGTGCCGTAGACCGTCATATCGCCCTTCACCCGCAGCGCGATCGGATCGACAAAAATAGCCCGGGATTCCGACTCTCCGAGACCCGGATCGGCAAACATAATGCGCGTGGTCTCGCCCAACGCAGGCGCCGGACGCACCGCCAGCAGCCGCAGATTGCCCTGGGTCGCTTCTTCGGCCACCGCAATCTGGGCGCTGAGCGGCTGCGGAGTCCCCTCGGCAAGGCCATGCAGCGCGTCGTGATAGAGCCAGTTTTCCAGCTGCGGCGTCGCCACGTACAGCGTGCCGGTCAGGGCAGCGACACAGATAAACGGTCCGATAAACAGACCAATATAGAAATGGAGGCGACGCAGCAGGTTCAGCCATGCCGCGCGCGAGGTGCAGGTTGTCATACTTTTCCTTTTTTAAAGCAAAAGAGGTCGTTGCGCGGTGCGCAGATTGATTTTTATTAAAGGGAAAAAGCAGACAACCGCGGCGGGGCGCGGGTTTCGGGGTAGAGCCAGGGAAAGTAGTGCCAGTGCTTTAATACCGGGCGAGAAACCGGCAGGCGAATGCGCCGCAGGAGCATGGCGACGAACAGCGCCAGCGCGAAAAGGAGCCCCGGGACATGGGCTAACAGCACGCAATAGCCACACGCTTCGGCATGGTCCAGCGGCATTTCGTGTCCGGTATGCTTAGCGCCGTCTGTGCTGTGCATCATTGCCATCTTGTGCCCGGGCATCTGCGCCATGCTCGCGGACGAGCTATCCATCATCATGGCGTGGTGCATGCCGGGCATGGCGCTCATGGGGTCTTTTTGCAGGGAGACGGAGATCAGGGGGGCCACCACGATCAGCAGGATCGCCAACAGCGCCAGCCAGGCGGCTCGCCGTTTAGGTGTCGTTTGCTGAAAACTGTTGCTGACCACCGCCCCTCCGTATAGAGGGCGTATTGTAAATGATTTACATCACGATGGTTACAACAAAGATAAAAAAAGGGCCAGCCATCTGGCCAGCCCTTTCTATCAGGATGTCGCGAAAGCGAATCTTAGTTAAGACGCTCTTTGATACGAGCAGACTTACCAGTGCGCTCACGCAGGTAGTACAGTTTAGCTTTACGTACAGCACCACGACGTTTAACAGCAATGCTGTCAACTACCGGAGAGTGAGTCTGGAAGACACGCTCAACGCCTTCGCCGTTGGAAATTTTGCGAACAGTGAATGCAGAGTGCAGACCGCGGTTACGAATAGCGATAACCACGCCCTCGAATGCCTGCAGACGTTTTTTGGAACCTTCAACAACCCATACTTTCACTTCCACGGTATCACCCGGACGGAAGGAAGGTACGTCCTGCTTCATCTGTTCTTGTTCAAGTTGCTTAATAATGTTGCTCATAATTTAATCTCTTATCCTGGGTAAACTGATATTGGGGGCTCACGCCTGCCCATCATGTTTATGCTGCTGTTGCGCGTGTTCAGTTTTGAACTCCGCCAGCAGCTTTGCTTGCTCTTCAGTCAGAGCCAGGTTTTCCAGAAGTTCAGGTCTTCTAAGCCAGGTGCGGCCCAGCGACTGCTTCAGACGCCAGCGACGTATCTCAGCATGGTTTCCCGACAGCAATACTGGCGGTACTTCCATCTCCTCTAACACTTCAGGACGGGTATAGTGGGGGCAATCCAGCAACCCATCAGCAAAGGAATCTTCCGTTGCCGATGCTTCATGGCCCAGTACTCCCGGAATGAACCGGGAAACGGAGTCAATCAGCGTCATTGCCGGTAACTCACCACCGCTGAGAACGTAATCGCCGATTGACCATTCTTCGTCAATTTCGGTTTGGATTACGCGCTCGTCTATCCCTTCGTAGCGACCGCACACCAGAATCAGTTTCTGATTCGTTGCCAGTTCGCTGACGCCCGCTTGATCAAGCTTGCGTCCCTGAGGTGACAGATAAATCACCTTCGCGCCTTCACCTGCCGCGGCTTTTGCTGCATGAATGGCATCCCGTAAGGGTTGCACCATCATTAGCATCCCCGGTCCGCCGCCGTAAGGACGATCGTCCACGGTACGGTGCCGGTCATGCGTGAAGTCGCGAGGACTCCAGCTTTCGATGCTCAGCAGGCCATTTTTTACTGCCCGGCCAGTTACCCCGTAATCGGTAATTGCGCGGAACATTTCAGGAAACAGGCTAATTATGCCAATCCACATAGCGCCGTCTTTTACCGTTTATCCGGAGAATTTAAAAACCAGGATCCCAATCTACTTCGATAGTACGCGTAGTGAGATCGACTTTCTTGATAACCTGCCCATCGAGGAACGGAACCAACCGCTCCTTGATACCAAATGCATCTTTCAGGTTTGCCTTGATGACGAGCACGTCATTCGACCCGGTTTCCATCATATCGATGACTTTACCGAGGCTATAGCCTTCCGTCGTAACTACCTGGCAGCCCATCAGGTCTTTCCAGTAGTAGTCACCCTCTTCCAGCTCCGGCAACTGCGATGAATCCACGATAATTTCGCAATTAGTCAGTAGATTCGCGGCATCACGATCGTCAACGCCTTTCAGCTTGATGATGATGTCCTGATTGTGGTGGCGCCAGCTTTCCAGCTCAACGACCTGCCACTGACCCGCCTTCTGGATTAACCAGGGCTGATAGTCAAAAATGCTTTCGGCGTCTTCGGTGGAGGAAAACACTCTGAGCCAACCACGGATACCGTAGGAAGAACCCATTTTCCCCAATACGATCGGATCAACAGGTGCTTGCGCGGTGTGTTGCTTGCTCATCATGACCACCGTGACAGATTAAGCTGCTTTGTTAGCGGCTTTGATCAGCGCGGCAACGCGATCGGAAACAGTAGCGCCCTGGCCAACCCAGTGAGCGATACGATCCAGATCCAGGCGAGTTTCTTCTTCCGCACCGTTAGCGATCGGGTTGAAGAAACCAACGCGCTCGATGAAGCGACCGTTGCGTGCATTACGGCTGTCGGTGACAACAACCTGGTAGAACGGACGCTTTTTAGCGCCGTGACGTGCTAAACGAATAGTTACCATAACATCCTCTTGTGTGAATAAAACAACCGGGCCCCATCGAGGAACGGAGCCCGGTGTCATATTAAAAGCCCGAAAATTTTACTGATTTCTGGGGAAAATGCAATCAGCAGTTGATAAGTCTGCTGTAAAAGGCCGTCGGCGGTGCAGCCAGTTTAGTACCAGCGTGTGCGCAACCACTGTAACGTACAGGTAGTACGTGAGGATGGCGAGCACACCCCGGCGCTAAAATGGCAAACAAGATAGCCTTATGCCCTTGTTTTTAACGACCCGGGAAGCCTGGCGGCATCATCCCTTTCATCCCGCGCATCATCTTCATCATGCCGCCTTTCGACTTCATCTTCTTCATCATGCGCTGCATGTCGTCGAACTGCTTGAGCAGACGGTTCACATCCTGCACCTGCATGCCGCAGCCGGCGGCGATACGGCGCTTACGCGAACCTTTGATGATTTCCGGCTTAGCGCGCTCTTTCAGGGTCATCGAGTTGATGATCGCTTCCATACGCACCAGCACTTTGTCGTCCATCTGCGCTTTCACGTTGTCCGGGATCTGCCCCATGCCCGGCAGCTTGCCCATCAGGCTGGCCATGCCGCCCATGTTTTTCATCTGGCGCAGCTGCTCAAGGAAGTCGGTGAGGTCGAAACCGTCGCCTTTCTTCAGCTTGGAGGCCAGCTTCTCGGCCTGCGCGCGGTCAACCTTGCTCTCGATATCTTCGATCAGCGACAGCACGTCGCCCATGCCGAGGATACGGGAAGCGACGCGGTCCGGATGGAACGGCTCCAGCGCTTCGGTTTTCTCGCCGACGCCGAGGAATTTAATCGGCTTGCCGGTAATATGGCGAATCGACAGCGCCGCGCCGCCGCGGGCGTCGCCGTCCACTTTGGTCAGCACCACGCCGGTCAGCGGCAGCGCTTCGTTAAAGGCCTTCGCGGTATTCGCCGCATCCTGACCGGTCATCGCATCGACGACGAACAGGGTTTCAACCGGGTTAATGGCGGCGTGGACGTGCTTGATTTCGTCCATCATCGCTTCGTCAACGTGCAGACGACCGGCGGTATCCACCAGCAGCACGTCGTAGAATTTGAGTTTCGCTTCTTTCAGCGCCGCGTTGACGATATCAACCGGCTTCTGCCCGACATCAGACGGGAAGAAATCGACGCCGACCTGCTCGGCCAGGGTTTCCAGCTGCTTGATCGCCGCCGGGCGGTAAACGTCCGCGGAAACGACCAGCACTTTCTTCTTGTGCTTCTCGCGCAGGAATTTCCCCAGCTTACCGACGCTGGTGGTTTTACCAGCACCTTGCAGGCCCGCCATTAGCACCACGGCCGGCGGCTGCGCGGCCAGGTCGAGCGTCTGGTTCTCTTCGCCCATCGCCGCCACCAGCTCGTTGCGGACGATTTTGACGAACTCCTGACCCGGGGTCAGGCTTTTATTGACTTCATGGCCGACCGCGCTCTCTTTGACGCGGCTGATGAAATCACGGACCACCGGAAGCGCAACGTCCGCTTCCAGCAGCGCCATGCGCACTTCGCGCAGGGTGTCTTTAATATTGTCTTCTGTAAGGCGTCCGCGGCCGCTAATGTTGCGCAGCGTACGCGACAAACGATCGGTTAAATTATCAAACATTGTCTCTCGCCTGAGGTGGAAACGGTCGGTCGCCGCAGCGACACACAAAACGAATGTGGCGGAGTATAACACGACATCAATCTGAATGTGCTGCAACGGTTGGAGCAGAGGCCTGCTAACGTTATACTGCTTCTCTTTCTTATTTAGCCAACAGCCGACACCTATGCCTGTTTTTGCTCTACTCGCCCTTGTCGCCTACTCCGTCAGCCTCGCGCTGATTATCCCCGGCTTGCTGCAAAAAAACAGCAGCTGGCGGCGAATGGCGATTTTATCTGCAACTATCGCCTTGATCTGCCATGCTTTTGCGCTGGAAGCACGGATATTCCCCGGCGGCGAGAGCGGGCAAAATCTCAGCTTACTGAACGTCGGGTCGCTGGTCAGCCTGATGATCTGTACGGTGATGACTATCGTGGCCTCGCGCAATCGCGGCTGGCTGCTGCTGCCTATCGTCTATGCCTTCGCGCTGATCAACCTGGCCTTCGCCACTTTCGTGCCTAACGAATATATCACCCACCTGGAAACCACCCCGGGGATGCTGGTGCATATCGGCCTGTCGCTCTTCTCGTACGCCACGCTGATCATTGCCGCGCTGTATGCGCTGCAGCTGGCGTGGATCGACTACCAGCTCAAGAATAAAAAGCTGGCCTTCAGCAGCGAAATGCCGCCGCTGATGAGCATTGAGCGCAAAATGTTCCACATCACCCAGGTCGGCGTGGTGCTGCTGACCCTGACGCTGTGCAGCGGCCTGTTCTACATGCACAATCTGTTCAGCAGCGAAAATATCGATAAAGCGGTGCTGTCGATTATTGCGTGGTTCGTCTATATCGTCCTGCTGTGGGGGCACTATCATGAAGGGTGGCGCGGACGTCGTGTGGTCTGGTTCAGCGTCGCTGGCGCCGGTCTGCTGACGCTGGCCTATTTTGGTAGCCGCGTGCTGCAGCAGTTCGTGAGCTAAGTCTTTTAAGGAATCCTACGTGGAACATATCTCCACCACCACGCTGATCATAACGCTGATCGTCATGGTGATTATCTCTGCCTATTTCTCCGGTTCCGAAACCGGCATGATGACGCTGAACCGCTACCGGTTGCGCCACATGGCGAAACAAGGCAACCGCCCCGCGAAGCGCGTGGAGAAGCTGCTGCGCAAGCCGGACCGCCTGATTAGCCTTGTGCTGATCGGCAATAACCTTGTCAACATTCTCGCTTCGGCGCTGGGCACCATCGTCGGCATGCGCCTGTACGGCGACGCCGGCGTCGCGATCGCCACCGGCGTACTTACCTTTGTGGTGCTGGTATTTGCCGAAGTGCTGCCGAAGACCATCGCCGCCCTCTATCCGGAAAAGGTTGCCTACCCCAGCAGCTTCCTGTTGGCGCCCCTGCAGGTGCTGATGATGCCGCTGGTGTGGCTGCTGAATACCATCACCCGCATACTGATGCGCATGATGGGCATCCGCACCGATACCGTCATCAGCAGCGCCCTGAGCAAAGATGAACTGCGCACGATTGTGAATGAATCCCGTTCACAAATCTCACGACGTAATCAGGATATGCTGCTGTCGGTGCTGGACCTGGAGAAGGTCAGCGTTAACGACATCATGGTGCCGCGCAATGAGATTGTCGGCATCGACATCAATGATGACTGGAAATCTATCGTCCGCCAGCTGACCCACTCCCCGCATGGCCGCATCGTGCTCTACCGCGATTCGCTGGACGATGCCATCAGCATGCTGCGCGTTCGCGAAGCCTACCGTCTGATGACGGAGAAGAAAGAGTTCACAAAAGAGATCATGCTGCGGGCGGCAGATGAGATCTACTTTGTGCCGGAAGGCACGCCGCTCAGCACCCAGCTGGTGAAATTTCAGCGCAATAAAAAGAAAGTCGGTCTGGTGGTCGATGAATACGGCGATATTCAGGGGCTGGTCACCGTCGAAGATATTCTTGAAGAGATTGTCGGCGACTTCACCACCTCCATGTCACCCACCCTGGCGGAGGAAGTGACCCCGCTTAACGACGGCACGGTGATTATCGACGGCAGCGCCAACGTTCGCGAAATCAACAAAGCGTTTAACTGGCACCTGCCGGAAGATGAAGCGCGCACCGTCAACGGTATTATCCTCGAAGCGCTGGAAGAGATCCCGGTCCCGGGCACCCGCGTGCGCATTGAGCAGTACGATATAGATATCCTCGACGTGCAGGACAACATGATCAAACAGGTGAAAGTGATGCCGGTGAAATCATTACGCGAGAGCGTCGCGGAGTAGCGCGAGCGAAGGAATTAATATCACGGTGGGCTGCGGCCCGCCGTTTTTTTTATCTCGCGCCAGCAGCGATGACACAAAAAACGGCCGCCCGCAGGCAGCCGTTGACCAAGGCAGCAAGCGTTATTTCGCTTTCGCTACCGTCACCATCGCGGCGCGAATAGTACGGCCGTTCAGGGTATAACCTTTCTGCATCACGGCCAGCACGTTGCCCGCCGCCACATCTTCAGACTCGACCATCGCAATGGCCTGGTGGACGTTCGGATCCAGCGGAACGTTGGTGTCGGCGATCACTTCCACGCCGAACTTACGCACTACGTCCAGCATAGATTTCAGGGTCAGTTCGATCCCCTCCACCATCGGCGCCAGCTCCGGGTTAGCCTTGTCAGCCACTTCCAGCGCGCGGTCCAGGCTGTCGATCACCGGCAGCAGTTCATTGACGAATTTTTCCAGCGCGAATTTGTGCGCTTTCTCGATATCCTGCTCGGTACGACGACGCAGGTTATCTTCGTCGGCTTTGGCACGCAGCATCACTTCACGTTCACGTTTCTGCGCTTCAGCCAGCTGGGCTTCCAGATTCGCAATTTTTTCATCGCGCGGATCCACCTGCTCAGCCGAAACTTCAGGCTCTACCGCCTCAACGTCGTCGTGCTGCTCCGTGATAATTTCTTCCGGGGCTTGCCCCTCAGGCGTTTTCTGTTCTTTACTACTCATGAATTTCTCCGCGTTTTTTTCGCATTCATCTCGCTAACTTCGCTTATTATGGGGATCAGTTTCCGGGTTTCAAGGGAAGCGGACAGATTGTCACTATTTCATTTAACGCAAGGACATCCAGATCATGAAGAACCATTTCAAGTGTATCGGCATTGTGGGACATCCTCGTCACCCCACCGCCCTGACCACACATGAAATGCTCTGGCGCTGGCTGTGCAGCAAAGGGTATGAAGTGCTGGTTGAACAGCAGATCGCCCATGAACTTCAGCTCAGCAACGTGAAAACCGGCACGCTGGCGGAGATTGGCCAACAGGCCGATCTCGCGGTGGTGGTGGGCGGCGACGGCAATATGCTCGGCGCGGCGCGGACCCTGGCCCGTTACGACATTAACGTCATCGGCATTAACCGCGGCAACCTCGGCTTTCTCACCGACCTTGACCCGGACAACGCCCTGCAGCAGCTCGCCGACGTGCTGGAAGGCCACTACATCGCCGAGAAACGCTTTCTGCTGGAGGCCCAGGTGTGTCAGCAGGATTGCCAGAAACGTATCAGCACCGCCATCAACGAAGTGGTGCTGCACCCCGGCAAAGTGGCGCATATGATTGAGTTCGAAGTCTATATCGACGAAGTCTTTGCGTTCTCTCAGCGATCCGATGGCCTGATTATCTCCACTCCTACCGGCTCCACCGCCTATTCGCTGTCGGCCGGCGGCCCAATCCTTACGCCGTCGCTGGACGCCATCACCCTGGTGCCGATGTTTCCGCACACCCTTTCAGCGCGACCGCTGGTGATCAACGGCGACAGCACCATCCGCCTGCGCTTCTCTCACCGCTGCAGCGATCTGGAGATCAGCTGCGACAGCCAGATTGCCCTGCCGATCCAGGATGGCGAAGATGTCCTCATTCGCCGCTGTGATTATCACCTCAATCTGATTCACCCTAAAGATTACAGCTATTTCAATACATTAAGCACCAAGCTCGGCTGGTCGAAAAAATTGTTCTGATTTTCACGGCTGCCTCTTTACTGGATAAAAAACCAGTCTATACTGTACGAAAACACAGTATTGGTTTTTCATACAGGAAGGCAGCTATGTTGGCGCAACTCACCATCAGTAATTTTGCTATCGTTCGTGAACTGGAAATTGATTTCCACAGCGGCATGACCGCCATCACCGGGGAAACCGGCGCCGGGAAATCCATTGCCATCGACGCGCTGGGGCTGTGCCTCGGCGGCAGAGCGGAAGCCGACATGGTGCGTCGCGGCGCCACCCGTGCCGACCTGTGCGCGCGCTTCGCGCTGAAAGATACCCCTGCCGCCCAGCGCTGGCTGGAAGAGAATCAGCTGGAGAGCGGGCGTGAGTGTTTGCTTCGCCGGGTGATCAGCGCCGACGGCCGCTCGCGCGGCTTCATCAACGGCACCGCCGTCCCGCTCTCGCAGCTGCGCGAGCTGGGCCAGCTGCTGATCCAGATCCACGGCCAGCATGCCCACCAGCTGCTGACCAAACCCGAACACCAAAAAACGCTGCTCGACGGCTATACCGGTGAGTATGCGCTTACTCAGCGTATGGCCGAGCACTATCGCCAGTGGCACCAGAGCTGCCGCGAGTTGGCCCAGCATCAGCAGCAGAGCCAGGAGCGCGCCGCCCGCGCCGATCTGCTGCAGTATCAGCTTAAAGAGCTGAACGAATTTAACCCGCTGCCGGGAGAATTCGAGCAGATTGACGAAGAGTACAAGCGCCTGGCCAACAGCGGCCAGCTGCTCAGCACCTGCCAGCACGCCCTTACGGTACTGGCGGACGGCGAAGAGGCCAATCTGCAGAGCCAGCTTTATACCGCGAAGCAGCTGGTCAGCGAGCTGGTGGGCATGGACAGCAAGCTTTCCGGCGTCCTGGATATGCTGGAAGAGGCGGCCATTCAGCTCAGCGAGGCCAGCGACGAGTTGCGCCACTACCATGACCGTCTGGATCTCGATCCGAACCGTCTGTTTGAACTTGAGCAACGGATTTCCCGACAAATCGCGCTGGCGCGTAAACATCAGGTGATGCCGGAAGAGCTGCCGGCGGTTTATCAGGCGATGCTGGAAGAGCAGCGCCTGCTGGACGACAGCGCCGGCTCGCTGGAATCCCTCAGCCAGCAGGTGGTCGAACATCATCAGCTGGCGCTGGAGACCGCGCGCCAGCTGCATGTCCTGCGCCAGGCCAGCGCCGACGAGCTGACCCAGCTTATCACTGAGAGTATGCACTCACTTTCGATGCCGCACGGGGTCTTCGCGATTGAGGTCGCGTTCGATGAACGCCATCTCACCGCCGACGGCGCCGACCATATTGAGTTCCGCGTCACCACTAACCCAGGTCAGCCGCTGCAGCCAATCGCCAAAGTGGCCTCCGGGGGCGAACTGTCGCGCATTGCGCTGGCGATTCAGGTGATCACCGCGCGTAAAATGGAAACCCCGGCGCTGATTTTCGACGAAGTGGACGTCGGTATCAGCGGCCCCACCGCCGCCGTGGTCGGCAAGCTGCTGCGCCAGCTGGGCGAGTCCACGCAGGTGATGTGCGTGACCCACCTGCCGCAGGTCGCAGGCTGCGGCCACCATCATTTCTTTGTCTGCAAAGAGACCGATGGCGAGATGACCGAAACCCATATGCAGCCGCTGGATAAACGTGCTCGCTTGCAGGAGCTGGCCCGTCTGCTGGGCGGCAGCGAAGTCACGCGCAACACCCTGGCGAACGCGAAAGAGTTGCTTGCAGCGTAAACTTTTTGATTTTCACAGGGTCATAGTGAACAGCAAATTGCCTGCTGACCTGCAGCCGGAGGTTTCCAACGGCGCGAAGGTCTATTATTATCGGCATATTACAGATGAGCCACGTACTGCTCGGGCCCAAAAAGGAATCAAATCACTATGCGCTGTAAAACGCTGACTGCTGCCGCAGCGGTTCTTCTTATGTTGACCGCAGGCTGTTCCACTCTGGAACGAGTGGTTTACCGTCCTGACATCAACCAGGGTAACTATCTGGCACCAAACGATGTAGCAAAAATTCGTGTCGGTATGACGCAACAGCAGGTAGCTTATGCTCTGGGGACGCCAATGATGACGGATCCGTTCGGCACCAATACCTGGTTCTATGTCTTCCGTCAGGAGCCGGGCCACCAGAAAGTGACTCAGCAGACCCTGACCCTGACCTTCAACAGCGGCGGTGTGTTGACTAACATTGATAACAAGCCTGCGCTGACCAGTCAGTAAGGCCCGGAAAAGCAAAAAGCGCTCGGTGAGCGCTTTTTTTATGGCTGATAGCCGGTCTGCTGCAGGTTACTTTGCGGCGCTTTTCTCTGCCCGCTGGCGACGCAGCTCTTTCGGGTCTGCGATCAGCGGACGATAGATTTCCACCCGGTCGCCGTCGTGAACTTCGTCATGCAGCTTTACCGGACGACTGTAGATACCCAGCTTGTTTTTCGCCAGATCGATGTCATCACGCAGCGCCAGCAGACCGCTGGCGATAATCGCCTGCTCGACCGTCGCCCCCTCGTCCAGGGTGACCCGCTGCAGATACTGCTTTTCAGGCAGCGCGTAGGCGACTTCAACACGAATATTAGCCGGCACTGTAAACCTCTTTGGCGCGCGAAGTGAACGCCTGCACCATGTTAGCGGCCAGCTCTTTGAAGATCCGGCCAAAAGCCATCTCAATCAGTTTATTAGTAAACTCGAAATCGAGATGGAATTCGATTTTGCAGGCCTCGGGGCTCAGCGGAATAAACTTCCAGCCGCCAATCAGCTTCTTGAACGGGCCATCCACCAGGCTCATCAAAATGCTCTGGTTGCTGGTCAGTGTATTGCGTGTGGTGAAGGTCTTACTGATGCCGGCTTTGGACACATCAACCGCCGCCGTCATTTGCGTCGGCCCCAATTCCAGCACGCGGCTACCGGTGCAGCCTGGCAGAAAATCAGGATAGGACTTCACATCGTTTACCAGTTGATACATCTGTTCCGCGCTGAAAGGCACCAGCGCAGTACGGCTAATCTGAGGCATAGCAGGTTCCACATTTAAACACAGTGCAAATAATATCATTTATCTGCTGCTAAAAAAAACGCTGTGCCGCAACTCGTGCTAAGATGCGCAGTACACCTCGCAGGATGCGATCGAGGTAACTGTGTATAAGACGATGACTTCAGGACATTATGACTAAGAAAAAAGCCCACAAACCTGGATCAGCCACCATTGCGCTGAATAAACGCGCCCGTCACGAATACTTTATCGAAGATGAATACGAGGCTGGTCTCGCCCTGCAGGGCTGGGAGGTCAAATCCCTGCGTGCAGGCAAAGCCAACATCGGCGATAGCTATGTCATCCTGAAGGATGGCGAGGCCTTCCTGTTCGGCGCCAACTTTACGCCTATGGCCGTGGCTTCCACCCACTATGTCTGCGACCCGACGCGCACCCGTAAGCTGCTGCTCAACCAGCGCGAACTCGACACGCTGTACGGCCGCATTAACCGCGAAGGTTACACCGTCGTCGCCCTGTCGCTGTACTGGAAGAACGCCTGGTGCAAAGTGAAAATCGGCGTCGCCAAAGGTAAGAAACAGCACGACAAGCGTACCGACCTGAAAGATCGTGAATGGGCGCTGGATAAGGCGCGTATTATGAAGCACGCCGGACGTTAATTTCCCCTCCCCGAGGGCCAGCTCTCGCTGGCCCTTACGCTATATCCTTGTTGATGCTGCTTTTTCGTCCACCCTGCTGAAATAATCCTGCGTGATGGGGCTGGTAACGACATTCACAAATCTGTTATACTTGACCTACACATTGGGGCTGATTCTGGATTCGACGGGATTTGCGAAACCCAAGGTGCATGCCGAGGGGCGGTTGGCCTCGTAAAAAGCCGCAAAAAATAGTCGCAAACGACGAAAACTACGCTTTAGCAGCTTAATAACCTGCTCTGAGCCCTCTCTCCCTAGCTTCCGCTCTTAAGACGGGGATCAAAGAGAGGTCAAACCCAAAAGAGATCGCGTGGATGCCCTGCCTGGGGTTGAAGCGTTAAATCTAATCAGGCTAGTTTGTTAGTGGCGTGTCTGTCCGCAGCTGGCAAGCGAATGTAAAGACTGACTAAGCATGTAGTGCCGAGGATGTAGGAATTTCGGACGCGGGTTCAACTCCCGCCAGCTCCACCAAATAAATCAAGGGGTTACGTGAAAGCGTAGCCCCTTTTTCTTTGGTAGTGGCGGCAAAATGGCGGCAGGCATTCAGTCAAGCCCAGTTCCTACTACATGCGATCGCAATTACAACTTAAAGAGTTTCGCTTGCCCTGGATTAACAGCTTCGACGTAGTTTTTGACCCCTATTCTGTGCGGCTCATAATTGCTTGAATAGAAATCAATCAGGAAGTCACTCATTTTCTGAGATGTGACTTTCATAACTCCCTTACTCAAAGTTAAATTAAACACGCTAATCTTTGACGATGGTACCTGAGTTTTACTCATGTTGGCTTGATAACCAGATTTACGCATTGCCACTAGTGCTTCGTCGTAAGCCGCTTGTAATTGGGCCAAATCGTTTGACGAGATGATCACATCATCCATAAACACACTTAGCTTGAGATCATGATGTTTGTTCAATCGGCGTAGTAAGCTACCAAAATAACTTTTATCTAAGCAGAGGGTTGCAAGTATTGGAGATTGAACAAAACCAAAAGGGAGGACATGCTTATGTGGACTATGGGACAAGTTTCTTACAGTTGAAAATGTTGAGATTTCCCGCGCTTGAGAATAGGTGAAGTAGCTCTTTAGATCACGGGTGATACGACTACGGCTCGTTGACTGAAAAAATTGTTTAATATCAACAACGGCAAAAAAATCACTTTTTAAGTGTAATCTGGCAGCTTTAAGATGCCCACCAGTTCTTAGATGGTAAAAATAGAGTGGCGGAATCCACTTGTTTCTGACAGCCTGAAGTATCTTCCCTCCGACTTTACGTGCCTCAACGCTTGGGACATAAACCCAAACCCCGGGCTTAATCTCAAATTTATCTTCCCACCTTTGAACTTCTATTGTCATGAGTTAAATTGTTGTAGTTGAAGGCCATGTTAAGAACGGCGTAAACCGCACCAACTAAGCCAACAAACGCGGTTGCGCATTTGAGCATAGCGGTGATCAGTTCAACACGCGCCTTAACTAAGCCAAGTTCGTTTGTATCCATAACTTGTTCCTCCATAGATACCTGACGTCTCTTAGCGCAAGCGCATGGCCCTAACTAAATAAAAAATAACAACCAGTTAGCCCAGAAAGCTTAACAAGTCGGCGTCCGATTACATGGCAATCAGGTAATCGGTCCGCAGTCGCAAAGCGACAAACTACATATCTACGGAGTGGGGATAAATCCCCGCTAACGTCAGGCATTGTTAATTTAACCTCAACTTATAGAAAAGTATAGTTTTAAATCATGTAGTTATGTCGCCATTTAAATCGGCAAACCCACCTGTTTAAATTTATGAGGATGCGGCTGAACCGGATTTGACTCTTTTGGTGTTGCAATCGAACGAACAAAAGTTTCATGGGTAACAAAAGTATGGCTGCAGTTAATGTTCTGGCACTGGTTGTAACGCTCTTTGGTCAATGAAGATACCTGAAAACTGCTGCGAGTATGGGCGGCACTTCCACACAGTGGGCAAATCATCATTTTTCGAGTTCTCCCCATTTTTGCTAAATTCACAATAATGATACCGAATTATTCCATTTTGAAAACTTAAAAGTTCTCCATTGCGAAGAATCATTCCATTTCTAAATCATCAATCTTCACGTCAAGCTCCAGACTGGTCGTAAAACCGTTATCCGGGCTGACAGTATGCGTCAGGGTGGTAATAGTCCATTCCGCATCATCTATCGGCTGTTTAAAGCCACTGACTTTCACTGGCATTTCCGTGTAGAGATCTGCCCGCCCTTCCGCCAGTTGTAGCGAGAAGGACGCAACGCCGCGTTGCAGGCGTTCCCACTGCATTTTCGCCGCTCGTTCGGCGTTGCTCCGGTTGGCATAAGTGCGATTAAGTACCAGCACGTTTTCATCCGTACCCACCAGGTAATCGCCCTGCTTCGCTTCCGGCTCTTTCTTCTGCTTCTTAGTTCTGCGCTTACGCTTCACCGTGGTGCTTTCTTTCTTCGCAGGTTCACGGGTATGCAACCAGCTGGCAATTACGCCCGTGTAGGCTCCGCGATCTGCCAAGGTAAAGCGATGACTGTCGCCGTCCTTGCGTGTGATAGTGATCACTGGCAGTGGTTTACCAGTGGCGCTTTTGCCCTGCCCCTGCCGGATGAATAACAGATTGCCATTTTTCACCGACGCGATGGCACCGTACTGTCGCGCCAGTCGCATCAGAAAACTGCCGTCACTCTCATTAGTCTGGTCTATATGCTCCACGGGCTTATCCGACAGCTCTTTACCCAGTGCCATCTTCAGCTTGTGCCGCGCGGCTATTTCCTTCACCACTTCCCCGATGGTGGTGTTATGCCACGATTTTTCACGGCGGGTATTCAGGGTTTCCCGAAAATCAGCACTTCGCGCCCGGATAGTCAGGCGGTCCGGTGCGCCAGTGTGTTCAATCTCGTCCACCGTGAATGCCCCTTTCGGGAAAAGCGGCTGCCCCTTCCAGCCCAGCGCCAGCGTAATGACCGCACCACGGCGCGGCAGCACGATTTTTCCATCGGCGTCGTCCAGCTCCAGATCAAGCTGGTCCGCTTCAAATCCCCGGTTATCCGTCAGCGTCAGCCCCATCAGGCGGTTGTCCAGCACAGTGGTGATATCCCTGCCTTCAATACTGATGCTGAATGCCGGAGTTTTGTTGCCTTTGTTAAGCAGTTCAGAGCTGAAATTCACGACAGCAGCCCTCCCACCGTTTTACTGATATCGCTTAAGGCAGATGTTTCCGTTCCCTGCAGATTATTCAGTTGCGCACTGAGATCACCGAACATATCGGACAGGGATTCATCCACGCGTTTTAGCGACAGGGTGAACTCAATCCTGCGCGGCATACCGTCGCGGAAAAACTCCGTTTTAGTCTGATTCAGTCCCTCAATCACATACATGCCGTAAATCGTGCCGCTGCCTTCAATCAGGGGCCATGCTTTCCCCTGTTCTGCCATCTGCTCCAGTGCCAACAACGACAGCCTGCCGCCTGTTATTTCCGGCATAAGAACGCCAGAAAGCGTCAGCATGTCGTTATCCGGTCCCAGAAACTGCGTTGACGGGCGTCGGTTAACCCGGCTGTTAGCCGCATGTCGCCAGCTGCGCTGATACTGCAGCTCCTGATACGGCACGGTGCGCAGCATAAACACGTATAATCCCAGCACCATCATCATGCGTCGTATCCCCCCTGATCGCTGTAGTTACTCCTGGCTTTTGCCTTCAGCCTGCGTTCACGTTCATCAAGCTGGCGGGCCACCTCCCGCGCAATATCCTGCGCACTTTGTCCTGGCTGCGTCTGAATGATGATCTGCGTCGGTGCCTCAATCCGTTGAACGGGCGGCACAGTGGCTGCACGACTCAACATCGCTTCGCCGCCTTTCGCGGGAAGTGCCAACGGATGCAACGGTGGAAGCTCTGCAGGCGCGGCAGCAACACCCATCATTCCGGCAACAACGGCAGCCAGTGCAGCTGTATTTCTCCGGCTGGTCACATTTGCCGGGCCGTTAACAATTTCCGGCCCGTTTTCACCGACGATGCCAAACTGCCCGCGCGGGATATAGCCGCCGCTGTCATACATCCCCGCAAAGCCATATCCCCATGACGGAAAACCACCCGATGGCATCATCACTTTACCGTCTGCATTCACCGTCGCAGGTTGCTGACGCGTCACTCTTTCCGGCAGTTTCGCCTTTGCAGCCTCTTTACTGACAATGCCGAGTTTCTCCAGCAACCATGAAACGCCAGATTTCAGGGAGTCCAGCGGATGCATGACCATATTCAGCCCTTCCGCCAGTGCCTCCCCGAATCTCCGCCCCATTGCCGCTGCACTCTGCAGTTCGGCAGAGGTCGACTTAACGGGCGTCAGCAGATCAGTAAACCAGCCCCACAGCGCCTGCACTTTGTCGCCAATCCACTGGAACACAGGCTTAAGCGGTTCGAACGCTGCACTGATGGGACCTGCCGCCGCTTTGAATCCTTCCACCACGCCACCGAGAAATGCGGTGATGGGTTGCCAGTATTTCCAGACAACCAGTGCCACACCCGCCAGTGCAGTAACCACAAGACCTATCGGACTGAGCAGAGCACCTAACAGACCAGATACGGCATACAGGGCAACGCGCAACATCGCCAGTGGACCAGATGCCAGTACTCGCAGCACCGTGCCTGTGGCAGCCAGCCCGCCGCGTAGTGCTGCCAGTGGATTCATAAACATCACAGCAACCGCACGTAAACCGGATAATCCAGACCGCAACAGTGCAACCGGCGCACCTGCTACAGTTTTCAGGACATTTCCCGTCAGTGATGCCGTGCGGTGCAAAGACGACAACGGCGCAGTAAGTAAACCCGCTGCGTTGCCCGATGAAGCAAGCCCGCGTCGCAGCAGTGCCAGTGGAGCGCCAGCCAGCCAAGACAACGCGCTGCTGGTTCGAGTTACTGCTGCCGTAACGGAAGGTAACGTTTTGATACCCAGCACAGAGAATCCCAGACGGATCACTGCCAGCGGCCCCAGCACTGCAGCCAGCGCCACCGCTAAGGTGCCGAGGCCTACGGTAACCGCAGCCACAACAGCCGCTACTTTCATCAGTGTGCCTGTCAGTTCCGGGTTAGCTTCCACCCAGCGGCGCAACGCCCCCGTAATGCTTTTCACCGTGTACAGAATATCCATCAGCGGCTGGCGCAGCGTTTCGCCCAGGCTGCTGAAGGTGTTCTGCGCTCCGGTTTTAACCAGCAACCACTGAGCAGAAAGTGAGTCCTTGTTGATGTCGGATTCTTTCTGCATGGAACCGAGCGCATCATTGCCCGCTGTCAGTTTTAGCTGGCGCTGCAGTTCCGGCAGGTTGTTTGCCAGTTTCGCCGCGTCATCACCAAACTCTTTACCAAACAACATGGTCATGGCAGACAGACGCTTGTCCTGCGGCAGTGCGTTCACCTTCTCCAGCACACGCTGGATAGTTCCCATCGCATCCTTCGTCATCTGCTTTTCAATCACTTCAGGATTGAGTTTCAGCAGATTCATCCCTTCAAAGAAACTCTTGCTTTGCATGGTGGCAATGGACAATTCACGCACCATCGCGTTTGCTGCACTGGCTGCAACCTCCGGCGCAGCGCCCAGTGTCAGAAAGGTGGAACCCAGTGCCGCCGCTTTACGATAATCCAGACGGTCAGCCACACCGCCCAGACGTTGCATGACATCAATGATGTCCGCCCCTTTCGACATGGCGTTATCATCCAGATAGTTCAGCGCATCGCCGAGCTGTTCAATATTGCGGGTAGGTATTTTGTAGAGCTGGGCGATTTTCCCCAGACTTTCTGACAGTTCATCCGCTGGCAGCTCAAAGGCTGTTGCCGCCTTTGCCGCCGTACTGGCGAAGGCCAGCAGGTCACGTTTCTGGTCTTCCCAGCTGTCGTCAGGGTTTGCGACGTTCATACGCGCACCACCTTCAACCAGTGCAGCGAAGTCCACCGCACCGTTTTCCATCGGCAACTGTTCGCTGGCAGCCTTGATGGCATCCTGCATTTCATAAAAACGTGCAGTGCGGTTGCCATTATCGTCACGCAGACCATTGACCTGCTTTGCCACACCTTTCATGGCATCTTCCATGCTGGTATAGCTTTTTACTGCCGCCATCACTGGTGTCCCCATTGCCAGCCCTGCAGCCGTGGTGGTGGCTCCGGCTCCTGCAATACGATCACGCACCTCCAGCGAACGGGCATAACTGGCACGCGCCGCATTCATCCTGCGCTGAGCTTCCCCCAGTCGCTTCAGCCGCGCCTCCTGTTTCGACAATTCCTGGTTATAACGTGATGTTTCACGGGCTAAACGGGCAGTTGCTCCCGCATCATCGTTCGCAGAAATTCCCGCCCGATACAGTTCTGCACGCACAAGCGCCGTTTGCTTCTGCAAATATTTTTGTTGTTCTTCCAGGCGTTGGACTGCCAGCGTTTGCCGACCTAAAGCCACAAGGTGCCGTTGTGATGGTTGTTCCATCGCTTCCACCTCAGAACTAAGCAAATTTGCCTTCTGTCTGGCATAGTTCAGCCTGTCGCCTAACCTTTTGTTATCGGCCTGCAGCTTGCGAAATTTTTCCAGGCTGTTACCCGCCTGATTGAGTTGCTTTAATGCGTCACGGGAGTTTCTGATTGCGCCAGCCAGCTCTTTCGAACTGGCCTGTGCAGCACGGAATGGGCGGGTGAGTTTGTCAACCGCATTAAGAATGACCTGCAGGCGCAGGTTATTATCACTCATCGTTGGCCCCGCTTCTCTGAATCGCTTTATACCGCCATTCCAGCACTTCTGTCAGCGGCATAACGTCAGTAACGGATGGCGGCCAGTGAAAAATGGTGGCGATATCTGCCACCAGATCGTCAACCGTCAGGCTGTCGGTAAACCGGCAAGCACCGACTTCTTCAACAAAAAAGTGACAACCTCAACCGACATGGCAGTGAGATCTGCCGGGTCCATCTCTGCAATTTCCTGTGCGGTCAGTGCCGGGCTGGAGATGCGGGGGATCACGGTCATCATCGCGTTCACATCCATATCCATAATGGCCTGCAGGCGTGTACCGCGCAGCGCACCGGACTGCGGTTTACGCAGCACAATTTCGGTGATTTCAGTTTTACCACGCTTGATGGGGGTATCCAGTTGAATGGTCTTTTCAGTCTGCTTATCGCTCATTTTGCTGTCCTGTAAATTGGGTCCTGGCGCGGCATTCCGCGCCGTTCAGATACATCAGAGGCCGAGGGCGTTGCGGTGCGCTTCCATCAGGTCCACACCGTCCACAATTTCCACCATGTTGATAAGGTCCACTTCATAGAGCACCTCACCATTGATGGTCAGCTTCGCGTAGCTGTTGGTACTGGTCACTTTGGTGGTGTTGCTTTCGCCCGTCTTCCACTCGCCGGAATCCACTTCTTTGTGACGCCCACGCACGACAAGCTCCACGGCCTGCACTTCCCCGGTATCGTCACGCTGGATAGAGCCGGTAAAGCGCAGTTGGATGCCATCCACCGTGGATTTGCCCATCTGCTTAAACAGCAGCAGTTCAGTACCACCAATGGAAAATTCTGTGTCCAGAGCACTGTCATCAAGCCCCAGATCCACATCCACCGCCCCCGGCATTCCGCCGCCGCGATACTTCTCATATTTGCGGGTGAATTTCGGCAGCGTCAGCGACTCAACTATCCCCTGCCAGTTGTTCCCGTCGTTAAACAGGTTCAGGTGTTTTAATTTGCGTGGTAAAGCCATGTTATCCCCTTACGCGCTGACCTGGCTGGAGAAATTCACCAGGTACTGATCGGTGATGCGCTGACGCAGCATCAGGTTTTCAAGTGGCGGCACTGGCGTGTAGTCGTAGTCGATGGTGAGCTTCCCGGCTTTCAGAGTATCTTTGTCGTTCACCGACTCATCCAGCCAGCAATCACCACCAATGAGATAGCCCTGACTGACCAGGCTGCGCATTTTGGCGCGGATACCTTCGATAATGTCGCGGGCCAGCGACGGGCTCAGCGGTTTGTCCACCGCCCACATGTGCGCTTCTGCCATTGTGTCCATCAGTACCTGCGCTGTGCGGGTGTAGTTTTCGAAGGCAAAGAGCGGATCATCACTCAGACAGCGGGAACCCCAGAAGCGGAAACCGTCCTTGCGCACAAGCGTGGTGACGTCGTTCTGGTTAAGCAGTCCCGCATCTGTTGCCGGGTCCTGCAGATCCCAGAACACATCAGCAGAAATTCCGGTGACACCGTTAACGCCCACGTTGGACAGGCTTTTGTGCCATCCGGTCTGCTCGTCAATTTTGGCGCGCAGACCAAGCGCACGGGCGGTGGCATATGCCGTTGCTTCGGCATTCAGCACCGTGTCCCAGCCAGTAAAGTCAGGCCAGATCAGCATCCCTTCGCGCTGTCTGAAGTTTTCACGGTAAGTGATCGCCTCCTGTACCGTCTTGCAGCCATACGCTGACAGGTAAGCAAACCCACGCAGGCTTTGCGCCACGCTCAGCAACTCAGTCGCTACCGCCTTGGTGTCGTGGCCTGGCACGCCGAGAATGCGCGGTTTAACGCCGAGCTGTGACTGGGCAGATAACAGGGCTTTCATGCCTGTTTTTTTACCTTCAGCAGTCACTGCGCCGATGATATTGGTCGTGGTTTCTTCTTCCGTTTCACCCTGCGGCACACGCACAACAATGGTCACGGGTTTTGCCTGGTCAGCGATGGCATCCAGCGAACGGGCCAGTGTGCCGGACTCACCCGCTTTACCACTGGCGGTAAGCACATCAGTGATCAGCACGGGTTTATTAAGGGGAAACATTTTTGCATCGGCATCATCGCCCGTGCAGACCATGCCCACGATGGCGGTGCTCACCGTGGTAATGGATCGGGCGCCTTCGTTGACTTCAACAACGCGCACCCCGTGGTGGTAATCCTGAGCCATAGTGGCGAACCTCCTGATTGGATTAGGCTTCGCCCTATGTTGAAGTGATTGTGCCTGACAAACAGCTAAGCGCGGTTGTGTCGTTATTCACACAAAATGACGGTATTTGTCTACTTGCAGGGATAATCAAAATAATGCTGATTCAGGGGGATTCATTGCTCTTATTTGCCGGAAATTTTCTATAAATGGTAGAAACGCCTACATCAAAAATCAGTGCAATACGCTGTCTTGATTCTCCGGCCTCGAGTAAACGCCCAATCTGTGCCCACTGTTCGGTGGTCAACTTAGGACGGCGTCCACCTACTCTGCCTTTGGCACGAGCTGCAGCCAGCCCTGCCATGGTACGTTCAACTATCAGTTCGCGTTCCATTTCAGCCAGGACCCCCATGACATGAAAAAAGAAACGGCCCATTGGGGTGCTGGTATCAATACTGTCAGTCAGGCTTCGGAAATTCACGCCACGCTGACGCAACTCTTCTATCAGCGTAACAAGATGCCGCATACTGCGCCCCAACCTGTCCAGCTTCCAGACAACCAGAGTGTCTCCTGCCGATAGTGTCCTGAGCAGTTTTTTAAGCCCCGGTCTGTCGGACTTTGTGCCACTGATTTTATCCTCAAAAATCCGCTCACATCCCGCGCAGTTCAGTGCATTACGTTGCAAATCGGTGTTCTGGTCATTTGTTGACACGCGTACATAGCCAATAAGCATGATCAATCCCCTGAATAAAAACCGTGGATGATGCCAGTTAGCCATTATCTCTGCATTTTCATAAACGTTGGTTTGGGAGGGATGGGGCAAACCTATAGCGCATCGCAAGATAACTCCTCAGAACCCTCCCCATGTTGCCCATCATCCACAGGCGGTTTTCGCTATTGTCGGTGGTTTTGTCGATGAAATAACTCCAAGCCGCAGTCGGTAAACTCACGCATACAACCGGGCAGTGACGTCATTGTTTGCGCGGAAATGGACGAACAGTGGGGTTACGTCGGCGCTAAATCACGCCAGCGCTGGTTGTTTTACGCGTATGACAGGATACGGAGGACAGTTGTGGTGCACGTATTCGGTGAACGCACGATGGCCACGCTGGAGCGTCATCTGGGCCTGCTGTCGGCCTTTGAGGTCGTGGTATGGATGAGGGATGGCTGGCCGCTTTATGAACCACGCCTGAAGGGAGAACTGCACGTTATCAGCAAGCGATATACGCAGCGCATTGAGCGGCATAACCTGAATCTGAGGCAGGAAGTCACTGTCGTTCTCAAAATCGGTGGAGCTGCATGACAAAGTCATCGGGCATTATCTGAACATAAAACACTATCAGAAAGTTGGAGTCATTACCAGAAATCGACCTTAAAATCAGCTGCTGATGATGAAATATCGTGGAGACAGGATGCTGTTGATGCGGGGATAGCGACGACGGAAGAAGCCGCCGCCTTATCTGAATGGAAAAAATACCGGGTGCTGCTGATGCGGATTGATACATCAAAAGCTCCCGATATTGAGTGGCCTACACCCCCTGCGGAGTAATTTCTGGCGGAGGGGCAAATGCCTCTCCGTCATATGTCCAGTCGATACCAGCCGATATGCCGTCAATATTCACAGTAATATAATCATAGAAAATGCCTCCAGTGCCATCCCATACAACAACATTTTCAACGACGCCATTTTTAACTAGCGCATAATTACTCATTATGCCAGCTCCTCAATGATTACGATTCCCGGGCGTCCCGCTGCGCCTGATTTAGCTGATTGGGATGGGCCATTCGAACAGCCGGATGCTCCAGAACCATAGCCCCCACCGGGATTTGCCGGGCTATTAATTGCAGGAATCGATCCGCCTACCCCAAATATACTATTTGAACCACGCGAGCCAGCGGCATAGCTATTTGCAACAGCTACGGCTGGTTCTGCCCCTGCTCCAGATGAGCCGACAATATTCCACCCAGTCGGGCTATCGCTGTTATTATTGGCCACGGGCTGAAATGGTGGGGTTGCCGGGCCGGCGGGTAATCCAGCTTTCCCGCCGGGCGATGAAATAAACGAACCAACTGAGCTAGCTCCGCCGTCAGCGCCGTATATTGAACCCGCCGTTCCTCCTGCACCGCCGGAACCGATGACGACTGACGCCGTTGTTATTGACGATACGTCATAAATGCCCTCAGCATATGCCCCTGCGCCGCCCCCGTTACTCACGGAAACCTCGTTACTACCCGTTGCCGGTGCAGCTGAACTACCGGCCCCCGCCCCGAGACATTTAATTCGCCATTTTTTTGCGCCTGGCGTTTTTGTCACTGTCCCGCTGGCAGTGAATACCTGTATTTTTAGCAGCCTACCAACGTATCCGCTCGCATCTCCCAAACCAAGGTATGTGAGAAGACCAGTTACATCCTTTCCACTCAAATTAGTCAGCGTATTGTCCAGCGGTTGTTTACCTGCCAGTGCATTAAGCATTGTCGTGGCAAAGTTCGGGTCATTCCCCAGCGCCGCCGCCAGTTCGTTCAGTGTATCCAGTGCCGCAGGTGCAGAACCCACCATTGCCGCAATCGCCGATTTCACAAATGCCGTTGTGGCAATTTGTGTATTGTTGACCGACTGTGCCGCAGTAGGTGCGGTTGGCGTTCCGGTGAGTGTCGGACTCGACAGCGGCGCTTTCAGTGCCAGCGCATTGTTAATGGTGGTACTGAATTTCGGATCATTGTTAATGGCTGCGGCTATTTCTTTCAGCGTGTCCAGCGTGGCTGGCGCACCATTAATAAGAGCCGTCAGAGCCGCCTGAACAAACTCGGTGGTCGCAATCTGCGTGGTGTTATTCCCTGCTGCTGGCGTTGGCGCTTTGGGTGTCCCGGTAAACGTCGGACTTTCTTTGGGTGCATACTGTGAATGCGGGTCCGGTGCGGCAAGATGTTTTGCCATCTGATCATCCGCGTATACCTTCAGCTCAAGTGCCTTGTCATCCACATACTTGCGGGTTGCCAGCACTACAGCAGGGTCGATTATCAGGGTGATATTGTCCGTGCTGCTGGTAATCAGCACCATGCGCACGGTCTGAGTGCGCCCGCTACCTTCAGCCAGTTGCGGCTTATAGCTTTCCGGGCAGTTGCCCACGGCAATCAATGCCCCGGACTCATCAAACAAGCCCACTTCACGTATCCACCAACCGCCCTCGTTTTCAGGGATCACCTGTTCGGCAATAATCTGACTGCTGTTCTGCGGGTCGATATAGAGCATATTCAGCGCAGCCCGGCGTTTCTCATTTACCAGTGCAGTCTGCTTTGAGTCTGGCGTTGGCAATACTCCGCCGCCATCGCCGACCGCCATATGGGTAATTTTTAGCGGCACACCGAGCGCGGCGGCGCTGGCAAGTTTCGCCGCGCCAATATCCGTCAGCAGGGTATAAAATTTTGTGCTCATGGATTCACTCTCATTGTGTCAATAACATGGACCGCCCCGCCTTCATGCGCGGTGCCGCCAGAAATAATTGTTTCGTTGATATACGGATAGATCGTGATTTCTTCGCCAAGATAGCTGGCGGCCCCCACCCAATGCGGACCGCTGGTCTGCAGATTGATGGACATGCCGATCATGTGACGGCTACATGGTTTGGCATCGCTTATCAGCCGCTCAAGTTCCAGATAGGTATCTTCAGTGATGCCCTGGTCCTGCACGCCGATATCCAGGCGAAACGTGCCTGGTGTTTCTCCGGTCTGCCACCACTCAATAATACGGATCAGAAAGCCGAACGGCTCCACCACCCGCCGCACGGCACTGGTGGTCCCTTTATGCTGATGAATATAAAAAGCATCCTTCACCACCTGGCGCTTGACGCTTTCTGTCCAGCCCTCATCCCAGCGATCCACAGAGAACGCCCAGGCGAGATAAGGCAGGAAACTGACCGGACAGGTTGCCGGATTCCACAAGTCACGCAGCGGCACCTGCAGATCAGAAATCCCACTGCAGGTTTGCGCCAGTCGTCGCTCCAGTGAAGTTGAACCCGGTGGCAGCAGACTATTCATCCGTTCCTCCGTTGGTCACGCTCCACTGCGTACATGATGCCGCCTGCGTTTTGTTCAGAACCACATCCGCCAGCGGAGAAGCCAGTTCCACACGTTGAACACCCTCAACATGCAGCGCGGCAAAAATAGCACTACGGCGAATATCCCGACCGAGCCGCGTCTGACTGGCGATGTACCTCTGCAGGCTGACTTTTGCCGCTGCCATTACCGGCTCTGCTTCCGGTCCCGGATAAAGAAAAATGGTGGCTTCCACACGGTACGGGATGATTTCTGCGCTGCGAACCGTCAGACGGTCAGCCACCGGGCGGACGTTCTCACTGTTCAGGGCTTTCTCCACCACATCCAGCAAGTCTTTTTCTGCTGTTCCGTCGCCTTCACGGCTCAGGACAGTCAGTACCACCTCTGCAGGTGCCGGACTGGTTGCACTGGCATCCGCCACCCGACCGTCGGCGCTTCGGGCATGAAATTCATAAGCTGCAGTTGGCCCCGCAACTGAAAGCCCTTCAAAGGCTGCAGGCACACGCAGGCGTAACGCTTCATCGCTTTCCATCACAGCTGCAACGGGCGGCACAGCGTCATTATCAGCAGGCGTCACCGTCAGGCGTTTCACATTGTAATTGGCAGCGAGCTGGTCCAGATCACTCCCTATGGCATAAGCCGCCATCACCGCCTGCGCGGCTTCGTTAATGCGCTGGCGCAGAAGCAACTCACGATAAGCGTTCTCCTGCAGCAATTTGGTGACGGGTTCAGATTCCAGTTCCAGCGTGCGGATCACTGCTTCCTGCTCATCTTTCGGATGAAGCGCAACAAATTCGGCCTTGCGTTCGGCAAGCAGCGTCTCAAAGTCCGGCACATCCACAATCTGCGGCGCAGGCAACTGCGAAAGGTCAATCACTGCCATTCTCTGCTCCTGTTGATACGGAAAGGGAAACAGGCACACCGTTATTACGCCGCCCGGTCAGCTCCACCACCATTGAACCGTCAAAATTGCTGTTGATGGTGATGGAATCCAGCGTCAGCCGTGGCTCCCAGCGACTCAGCGCCACATACACTGCCGACATGACCTGCAGGCGTAATGCCGGATTTTGTGGCTGGTCTATCAGTGTCGACAGCAGGGAACCATATTCACGACGGGCAATACGGCTACCCTGCGGTGTCAGCAGAATGTCCCGCACCGACTGGCGCAGATGGTCAATATCAGTAATGGCTTTGCCGCTGGTATTGTTCATCCCGCTATAAAGCGTCATACCGGACCTCCGGTTGTGTCGCCGCCTTTCAGGACGCCTGTATGCTGATGCGCATCAACCACAATCCCGTTAGAACTCATCGCTCCGCCGCCCTGGGTAACGCCACCATTGATCACCACTTCGCTGTTAATGCGCGTGCGGTCAGCCTCCAGTACAAACTCACTGGTTTTCATGGTGATGTTGTCGACAGCCTCAATGACCATGGATTTGATGCCCCTGACATACCAGCGCCCGGTGGCGGGTTCGTATTCAAACCAGCCACCGTCAGGATGTTCTGTCACGCAGGCGTCCGCCGACTTCGACGGTGGTGCGAACTGATTCGAATAGATGGCGGGCAGCGCAAACGCGGTTTCAAGATTTCCGCCCAGACTCAGCAGCACCACCTGCTCACCTTCCGATGGTTTCCACCATGTGCGGGCATTCCCGGCACGCAGCGTCAGCCAGTTAATCCAGTTGGTTTCAAGGTCGCCCGTTTTCACCCGGCAAAGCCAGTTTTCCCGGTCCACTTCGGTGACTACACCAGTGCGGATCAGATTGGTGATAAGGCGCATGATTTCGGTCAGTTGTGTATTCATTTCCAAATTATCAAACAGAACAAAGACTAATTCATCTATTTAGAATTGTAAGAGATTTGGCACAATGATAATTTAAAGAAAGAATGACAACTTTAAATAAAAACGCCCTATTAAAGGGCGTTTTTATTATTGCCTAAGTTTAGGCTTGATAATTCCTAGTGCATCCCACAAACCACAGTGTATTTCAAAATTCAACGTTGGGTCCATTTCTAAATCTTCATCATTAAATGACCACAAATAAACATCTCCGCCATCTGTTTTAGATCTCCTGAGTACATTCCCGATAGCACCGACTTTAAATAAACAACTCAGTATTTTATTAAGCGTTAATGTACCATCTCCTAACTTCAATTCTTCAAATTTTTCCTTGATTAAATGTGGAGTGAAACCTCTTTTTTTTACTGAACGTAAAAGAGAAAAACTGTCATCTATTTCTGAATCACTTAAATGTCCCGCAAGCTCAGATCTAATTTCACGTAAAAGATAAGATGAGTATTTTTTAGAAATCTTTGTAAACATGGAACTTTCAAATCTTTCAGTATTTTCTCCATATTCATCTTGAATATAAGTTAGCATCCTAACGGCATCTCTTGGGCGACCTAGAGTTCTATGTAAAATATAAATAGAGCTATGCTCACCTGCAACTCTCTCAGTGAAAATTTTCCCGAACAAATTAGAACCATTTAAATCATTATAATAATCAGTGGAGTTTTTGATCTTAAAAGCAATCATATCAAAAATCTCAGAATCACTTGCTCGCTCTCCAGCAGAACACCAATCAAGTGTAACAGAGTTATCTTCAATGATTTTATTAATATTCGGCGATGAAAAAGTATTTATTATATCATGACGAATAACTGCACCAATTTTAGCATCTATTTTATTTTGCATTAGAGTTTTATTAATTGACACAACAGCATTTAAAAAACTTATCATTGCATTTTTATATTCAACTGTTGCATCAAACTTATCATCTAACTCATCATAAAATACATATATTTTTTTATTACTCTCTTTTAGCATGTCAACAATAAAACACTGCAAAGATTCCATACATTCCAAATAATTCTTTTTTGTTTCTTTTGTTTTCTCGACCTCACCACCTTTTGCTTTGGCTTCACCACGTAATACTGGGAATCTAAATCCGATACCAACCTCACCCGACGTTTGGTACTCCCTAGTTATTTCAACTGTTTGCTCAGGCCTTAACTCGCCCGCGACATGGCCAAAAGAACGTAAAAAACTTTCCAAATGAACTATTTTATCCTCACTAAATCCTTTTTTATTACTTACAATATTCTTAGCAAGATTGACCAATATCATCCACTTGAAAATTGGTACATATTTTGTGGAAGACACATCCTGCCCCTGAAAGTGAGTAAGTTCATGAAAAACAAAATCTTTTAATGATTCCACAACTGCAATATAATTATTTTTTCGCTTGGCGTTACAGTAGACATTAACAAGCAATGTCTTACCCGTCCCCTTCCTGCCAATTACGAGCATTTTATTTTTTCTATCAAGTTTACTTAATGAATTATTTATATCATAAAAATATTTCGAGTAATTATCGAGAAATAATACCTCATTCTCTCCATAAACCTCACCAAATTCAAAATCACCAATTTTGGGGCGCATAACATCCTATCCTTAAGAAAATCATATCATTATAACAAATGCTTTTATATATAGCAGATTTTATATTTTCATTGAAGTAAAATAAACTCACTTATGCAACCCTCCCTTTTCCTGTAACCAACTGATTAATGTGTAAAATATAAAACTTTGTTCTTTTTCAGCAATGCCTAACAAACGACGCTCTGCATAACGGACCTCCGGTCCTTTTCGACTGACGCGATCACGCAGGCCGTAATGGTGAACGCGGGCAATGCGCTGCACCTTACCTTCAAACTGTACGCTGGCAGAATCCGCGCTGGCGGCGGTTTTCAGGTATTTTGTGGTGCGAAGTTTTGTAAACATCTGCCGTTTGATGCGGCCTTTTTTACTGCGTGCTGTTACTCGCCTCGGTTCATAGCTGCTGCCATCAGGATTGCGTTGCATCCTGATATTCTGCTGCTGTGTCCGGCGCAGTTCCTGCGCCAGCTGGCGCATCATGCGGCTTCTGGCGGCTGGTTCCAGATTCGCCAGCAAGGCACTCAGCCAGTCGTCCACTTTCTGCAGTTCAGCCACGTTTCACCGTCCACATTTCTTCAGGTTCATCAGGTTCCGCTATAGCTTCAACGCTCGACACACTGCCGTTAGTGCTGACCAGCACACGTTCCGTCAGTTGCAGGTTAAGGCTGATATCACAGACATCGTTGCGCAGAATATCCACCTCAAAGGTGAATAGCTTTTCCCGTAACGCCGGGTTATTGATGGCATCGGGCTGGTTATCCCGCAGCCACAGTAAAACCGGGGCCATCAGCAAATTTTGGTCGCCGCTGAAATCCTCTATCACCACGTTCAGGGTATAGCGGTACTCCCATGACATGGAGCTGGCCCCCGTGGCAACCAGCGAACCGTTATCCACAAACAGATGCAGTTTGTCCGGGTTATTGCGGACATAAGGCACTGCTTTATTGAGGGCGTGGCGCAGGGACTGTGGTTTGTTCACTGTTTCGCTCCTGACACGCAATAATCATGTCCACTTTGTCTGCACAGACCGCCCAGGCGGCCTCCGTTTCATCCAGCAATGCGTTCAGATCACCGTTAGTGCGCGGCGCTGCCTGCTCCAGCCGACACGGCGTCACTCGCGGACAACCACTGACGGTAAGCTGCACCTCCGGTAAGTGCCGGACGTTCCCGCAGCCGGATAATGTCAGCAGGCAAAGGAGTATCAGCCCAGCGGTGTAAATCCTCGTTCTCACGTTTCAGTTCCTCGATCCGGCGTTGTCGTTGTCTCAGCAGTGCACTGGTCTGTTCTGCTTCGGCGTAGAGCCGCGCCTGCTCCCGGTTGTTGGTTTCAGCCAGAATGGATAGACCGATCAGCTGGCTGTTTTTCTTCGTCAGTTCCTGCGCTTTACTTTTCAGCGCCGCGCGCTGCGTTTCGATGGTGTGGCTGGCGCTGTTAAGCCGCCACGACTGCCAGCCCAGCGCAACGAGTGCCAGTGCCACCACTACTGCCAGCGCACGCGTCATAGTCCAGCGCCTTTAAGGCACCAGGCCATCTCCCGCGCACGGCGGTTATCCAGCCCCTGATTAAACACACCTTTAACATAAACCCAGCGCGGCAACTGTCGGCACGCATCCGCCCAGCGCCGCTGGTTGAGCAATTTCACCAGCGTGGAACTGCAGGCATTGTCCGTTCCCACGTTGAAGGCAAACGACACCACCGCGTCATACACCTTCTGCGGCGGCTGTTGCTTCACACACCTTTCCAGCACCCGCTCCACACGTAGCACGTTGGAGATCAGCCCTTCTGCTGCCTGTCGTTCCGTAATGGTTTTGCCGGGAATGACGCCCGACGTATTACCAATGCCGTCGGTCCAGACACCCGCGCTGCACTGATACGGCTGCAGACGACAGCCTTCGTAATCGGCAATCAGTTTCAGCCCCTCCACGGAGGTGTGAAGCTGCTGAAAACCCGGCAGCGTGGCAGCAATAGCCAGCACGGCCCCGACAAGGCAGCGTTTAACGATTAATGGATTCATAATCCTCCCGCGAGATCTGCCCGTCGCGCAGAAGCTGGTAGGCTTTGTGTTTGTAGTACCAGTTGATAGCCAGCATCAGCACACCAATCATCAGGCCCCCCAGCGTTGAGGCATCCTTGATGGACAAATCGCCCAGCCAGGCCAGCACGACGGCGATGCAATACGTGATAAAGGCGCTGATTCGCTCAAGCGTCATAATTCAGTCCCATAGCTGGACGGTCTGCACGGTGGTGGTGGTCGGAATGTCCGGCAGCTCCACCTGCAGCCCGTGAGGTAAAAAGGGGCCGTGTTCGGCAAGCCCCGGATTTGCCTTCAGTACCTGCTCCGTGACACCCTGTGTACGCCCGTAATGACGCCAGCAAAGCGCGTCCACCGTGTCATACTGATGCGCACGTACTTTCATCAGATAAGCTCCACTGTGCAGTGCGGCGCATCCTGCACCCGGCTGACGGCCCAGCGGGCGTCACGCCACAAATCACCGCTGGCTTCTGCCAGTTCTTCGCCGCGCTTCACACCGGATGCCGTGGCGTCATAGTCCTGGTATCGTTCGTTGAGCATGGCGCGTGCCCAGCAGTAAACCGCGTTGAAATAGTGCTGAATGCGCTCACTTTTCCCGTCCAGCTGTTCTGCCGGAACCTCTGCCAGCGAGGCATACCCCAGCATCTGCTGGCGTCTGCGAAACTCGTACAGCTCTGCGTTGACCTCCGAAATTGCCGACAGCGCAACCTGCTTTAAACGCGGCTGCGTCACCGTGCCGTCAGTGCGCATCACGCTGCGAAACTCCGACAGGTCCACATCAGGCCAGAACGGCGTATTTCTGATGATTTCCGCCTGTTCCGGTGCCTGTTCTGGCGCAACAAACTTCATGCTGCTTTCTCCTGAAATAGAGGGCGGTGGACGGGGTTTTGATGTGGCGGTGCCTTTCGCCACCCCGTGCCGCCCGTGCGCGGGTGCACGTTCTGTCAGCGGCTGTCATTGCGCAGTCTGCGCTCCAGCTGCTGTTTGTCTTTTTTCACGCCACAGCGGGGATCGAGCTGTAACGCATGGTTGAGATGATTAAGGGCGGAAGCCGGATTGCTTTCACTCAGGACAGCGCCAATCGCTTTATGCAGACGCGCCCGTGACTGGTCCGGCATATCCAGACCGTCTGTCAGCTCAAGCGTCTGCAGCAACAGATCGGCATCAAAGCCGGTGGCGGCAAGCATTGCGCTCTGGGCTGCATCTGCCATTTCCTCTGCCAGCACGGTCTGCACGTTGCGGTTACCCAGCGGCATCACCCAGCCATGACGCAGGGCATGACGCCCGATCTCCAGCGCCCCGGCATAATCTCCGGCATCAATGCGCCACAGCATCACGTACATCAGCACGTCATCCTGTTGAGCGCCTCCGGCAGCCAGGACGCCCTCCGCCCAGGCGGCATATTTCGGCAGCAGCTCCACCTTTATTTCCGCTTTTTTCACCGTGGACTGAACGCCCTTGAGACGGCGGCGGTCTTCCGCCAGTTGCAGCAGCATCAGGTCATAGCCCGACGCGTGGCGAACACTGCCGCCTTCACGGGCGGCCTGTTCAGCCTGAACGCGCAGGCGATGCTGCCGTGCGGGACTCAGGCTCATAGGTTACGCTCCGGCTTCTGCTGCGGCGGCGCTGAAATCGCCAATCTGGATGTTTTCCACCAGTGCGGCGCAGCGGTAGTCCTCAACCACATAGGCTTCGTTAACAGATTCAAAGTTTTCAATCCGGTCACGTTTCGGGTTGTCGATAACTGAACGGCGGCGGGTGTCTTCCTGCCAGTAGATGGACAGGTTATCCAGACGGGTGATCAGCAGCGCATTCGGCGGGAAGAACGGCGCACGCACGGCCTGCAGACCGCCCATGCGTTTCTGACTGATAATCATCTCGGCTGCCAGTTTTTCACTGTTTTCCTGCTCTTTGTTGACCAGCGGGAAATACTTGTCAGACAGCAGTTCACGACCGCAAATCACCACCAGATCGTCATCGTCCTGGTAGACCACGTCGATAAGCTCATTAACGGCATCCATCACCACGGCGTCCAGGTTGGCATATTCGCCACCTTTACCGACTTTCACCGCACCCGGTGTGGTTTCACCGCCCGTGGTGGTGCTGCCCATGACGTGATCCGGTGCATCCTCACGGATTTTCTGCAGCCAGCCTTTGTTCACATCCTGCAGCAGCGGGTTTTCGCTACGGTTGGAGGTTTTCGCACGCTTCACGCCGTTAAAGCCGATCATGATGCGGTCCAGTGCCTGACGTTTCACGATGGCGTTACGGATACGCACCTGGAAATCCTGAAACTTCGCCCACAGGTCCAGCTTCGCGTAGGTCAGCACCGTGTCAAAGTTGGTCTGTTCGCATTTGTATTCCACATCGACCATCAGCGTCGGATCGACAGGTTCACGCTCTTTCGCGGTGGTGTCAGTGGTTCAGGCAATGGTGCTGCCAACACCCAGCCCCAGCAGCTGACCGGACTGCTCAGTCACTGGCGTGACGTTAATCAGCGTCAGGAAAGCGGCGGACTGCTGGATCTGGTCTTCCAGCGTCTGCTGTACAGACGGCTCCACGGTGAACTTGCTGGACAGTTCTTCAACTGCCACACCGTTCAGACGCGCCAGCTGCTGCAGGTAAGCGTTAAAAGCAAAGCGGGTATTCTTCTTCATCGGGTTTTATGCTCCATCAGCAATTGGTCAGAGTGTCAGCGGGGGCGTTACCGCCTGTTGCACGCTGGCGGTAGTCCTGGCGGCAGTCCTCATGGCTCAGCTTGTCCACCAGTTCGTTAAAGGCGGCCTGTTGTGCCTGCAGGGCTGTCTCCAGCTCAGACAGGCGTTCTTCCTGCTCAGACAGGGATTTTTCGGTGCGTGCGCTCAGGTTTTGCTGCTCAGTGGCGACCAGCTCCACGGCCTTATGCACATCAGAGAACCGGGCATCGTCGGACTGCTCTTTTTTGGTGAACAGCGCCGTGACGCGGGCAAACAGGGACGGCTTGTCCTCCTGGATTTCTTCCAGTTCGATCACCGTTTCCTCTGCGGCGGTAAAGAGATTGGCGGGATTCTGCTTGCGGTTTGCCAGCGGGTTATGGGCTGCACTGGCGCTGAATGTCAGCATTTCCGTACCCAGACTGGCTGGATCATCAGTGGCAGCCAGGCCAACCAGGTAGGCTTTGCCCGTATCAGCGAACTTCGGGCTGACTTCCATAGAAGTGAATAATTTCTGGCCTTTTTTCACCAGTTCCACCAGGGACTCCGTTGGCTCAACGTCGGCATACAGCGCCATCTTGCCTGCCAGCGGACCTTCCGTGATTTCTTCAGCAAACAGCGCCGTTACCTTGCCGTAGCGGTTAAAGGTGCTGTCCGGCAGATAAGACTTGATGTGCTCAAGATTAATCAGCGCGGTATACACTGCCGGGTTGTAGCTGGCTGCCATCTGTTCCAGCCATTCACGCTGGATTTCGCGTCCGTCGGTGGTGGCACCTTCCACCCCGATGCGAAAACGCTTTGCTTTCACTGTCATGAGCCGTGCTCCGTTAGAAAAAACTTACTGGAGCCTTATGGTTGCGGTGATGAGGGCAGTGAAACAATGCGCGGTATTTGTACCGACAACCACACAAACCGCAGGCGGAGAAAGCCTTCATTCAAGGCTGTAGGTTTGTGCCATGAACACCACACTGACATCCGCAGATCTCGATCCCCGTCGGCAGGCCATGCTGCTGTACTTTCAGGGATATCGCGTAGCCCGCATTGCTGAAATGCTGGGCGAGAAAGTTGCAACCGTTCACAGCTGGAAGAAACGCGACAAGTGGGGTGACTATGGGCCGCTGGATCAGATGCAGCTCACCACCGCCGCACGCTACTGCCAGCTCATCATGAAGGAGCACAAAGAAGGGAAAGATTTCAAAGAGATTGACCTGCTGGCGCGCCAGTCGGAGCGCCACGCGCGGATCGGCAAGTTTAACAATGGCGGCAACGAAGCCGACTTAAACCCTAACGTCGCCAACCGCAACAAAGGCCCGCGTCGTCAGCCGGAAAAGAACGTTTTCACCGATGAACAGATTGCGAAGCTGGAAGAAATCTTCCATTCCTCCATGTTCAACTACCAGCGCCACTGGTGGGAAGCCGGAAAAACCAACCGCATCCGCAACCTGCTGAAGTCACGCCAGATCGGCGCGACCTTTTACTTTGCCCGTGAAGCCCTGATTGACGCCCTGCTTACCGGACGTAACCAGATTTTCCTTTCCGCCAGTAAGGCACAGGCCCACGTCTTTAAACAGTACATCATCGACTTCGCCAAAGAAGTGGAAGTGGAGCTGAAAGGCGATCCGATGGTGCTTCCCAACGGGGCTACGCTTTACTTCCTCGGCACCAATGCCCGCACGGCCCAGAGTTACCACGGCAACCTGTATCTGGATGAATATTTCTGGATACCGAAATTCCAGGAGCTGCGCAAAGTGGCTTCCGGTATGGCTATTCACAAAAAATGGCGACAAACCTATTTTTCCACACCATCCAGCCTGACACACAGTGCTTATCCGTTCTGGTCCGGTGCGCTGTTCAACCGTGGGCGCAACAAAGCCGATAAGGTGGACATCGACCTGTCCCACAGCAATCTGGCCCCCGGCCTGCTGTGCGCAGACGGGCAATACCGCCAGATAGTCACCGTGGAAGATGCTGTGCGCGGCGGATGTAACCTGTTCGATCTCGACCAGTTGCGCATGGAGTACAGCCCGGACGAATACCAGAACCTGCTGATGTGCGAGTTTGTGGACGATCTCGCGTCCGTGTTTCCGCTCAGCGAGCTGCAGGCGTGCATGGTGGACAGCTGGGAAGTCTGGACCGACTTTCATGCACTGGCCCTGCGCCCGTTTGGCTGGCGCGAAGTGTGGATCGGTTATGACCCGGCAAAAGGTACGCAAAACGGCGACAGCGCCGGGTGCGTGGTGGTGGCACCGCCAGCCGTGCCGGGCGGTAAGTTTCGCATTCTTGAGCGTCACCAGTGGCGCGGGATGGACTTCCGCGCCCAGGCTGACGCCATCAAAAAACTGACTGAACAGTACAACGTGACATACATCGGTATCGACTCAACCGGCGTCGGTCACGGGGTTTACGAGAACGTGAAAGCGTTTTTTCCTGCCGTCCGGGAGTTTGTCTACAACCCCAACGTTAAAAACGCTCTGGTACTCAAGGCCTACGACATTATCAGCCACCGCCGTCTGGAGTTTGACGCCGGGCACACCGACATTGCGCAGTCATTCATGGCAATCCGTCGCGCCACCACCGCCAGTGGCAACCGCCCGACGTATGAAGCCAGCCGCAGCGAAGAAACCAGCCACGCCGATCTGGCGTGGGCAACAATGCACGCACTGTTTAACGAACCACTGCAGGGCGAGTCCGCCAATACCAGTAATATTGTGGAGATTTTTTGATGGGAAAGAGTAAGAAGAACCGCGCTGCGTCGCAGAACCAGACCCAGCATAAAAGCCAGACTTCAGCCGAAGCATTCAGCTTCGGCGATCCCATTCCAGTACTGGATCGCCGCGAACTACTGGACTATGTGGAATGCGTACAGACAGATCACTGGTATGAGCCGCCAGTGAGTTTTGACGGACTGGCGCGAACCTTCCGCGCCGCCGTGCATCACAGCTCACCGATTGCAGTAAAGTGCAATATTCTGACCAGCACCTATATCCCTCACCCGCTGCTCAGCCAGCAGGCTTTTTCACGTTTTGTGCAGGACTATCTGGTTTTTGGTAACGCCTACCTGGAGAAACGCACTAACCGCTTCGGTGATGTTATCGCCCTTGAGCCTGCTCTGGCAAAATACACCCGACGCGGGTTAGACCTGGATACCTACTGGTTTGTGCAATACGGTATGACAACCCAGCCGTATCAGTTCACGAAAGGCAGCATTTTTCATCTGATGGAACCGGACATCAACCAGGAGATCTACGGCCTGCCAGGTTATCTTTCTGCCATTCCGTCAGCCCTGCTCAACGAGTCCGCCACGCTGTTCCGCCGTAAGTATTACATCAATGGCAGCCATGCAGGCTTCATCATGTACATGACCGATGCCGCGCAGAACCAGGAAGATGTGAACAACCTCCGCAACGCAATGAAAAGCGCCAAAGGTCCAGGCAACTTCCGCAACCTGTTTATGTACTCGCCTAACGGCAAAAAGGACGGCCTTCAGATCATCCCTTTGTCAGAAGTTGCGGCGAAGGATGAGTTTCTGAATATCAAGAACGTGAGCCGTGATGACATGATGGCTGCGCACCGCGTGCCGCCGCAAATGATGGGGATTATGCCTAATAATGTTGGAGGGTTTGGGGATGTGGAAAAAGCCGCGAAGGTTTTTGTCAGAAATGAGTTGGTTCCTTTGCAGAAAAGACTAATTGAGCTAAACACTTGGATAAATCAAAATATTGTGTCATTTAATGACTACATCCTTGACCAAGATAAGGGCATTTAATGCCCTTTTTTATCCTCATAAGCAACGTCATCGTATAATTTTAAGGCACCTAAATCATGTAATTGCTGCTTGAATTCCTTACTTAAACTAAACCCCTGAAGGAGAGAATATTTTTCAATAAATTTTTTGGCAGGCTTTCCTACCGATGAAAAACCATTTAATAGCATCGCTCCAGATTCTATAGAAGATATTTGTGCTCTAACTAATTTCGCATACTTGGTTTTTTCTTTCTCAGTCAAATAGTTAGAGTCGTTGATATGTTTAAAAATATGGTAAATATTCCTGAAATAATGTCCCACATTCGCAAAATTGTCACCTTCCAGATAAACCATATTAACTGAAAGCTCTAACCTTTCATCCAAAGGAAGTGAATCATCCACAATATTAAGTAGGTTAAACTTCACTTCGGTAATGTATAATGAAAGAGCCTCCCGTCCTACATACATTTTTCCATCTGAATACGTTGTTTTAATTTCTGATAAGTTATCTTTATGAAATCTTAGTAACTCAAATAACACAGACTCGAATGACTGAATAGATGACTGCCTAGATGTAGAATATAGTGTGAAACAAACAAGCATGATAGAGATAAAGGCCAGAGCAGGATTCAGTACACCACCAATATAATCGCCAAACTGTCCCCATTTCTCTACGGAATCACTCCATGAATACATGCCAAATTTACAAACATAGCTAACAAACACTATCAGCATTAAAATGAAAGCCAAAAACAATAGTGAATAAATAATGGCATAACGCTTAATATTTCGAAGAATGGCACCACACATCTCACAATACCTTATATATAATCCATATTTAAATCTATTGTATAAATACCTTTCCTCGCCACACAAGGAATAGATTTTTTTAAAGTTCTAACATTTTCAATTTCCCACACATAATAACCTGGAGACCAAGACTTATTAAGAGTTGTTTCTTGGTTTTGTTTTAAGTAATCCTCATATGACCAATTTCTAACTGAAACAAAATCGACAATAGCCATAGCCACCCCATGATCTATATCGCTTTGATTTTTAAGATATTTATCATTCTGAACAAGAATGACGTTTTTTAATGGTATCGTTTCAGGATACCACGACCGTATTTCGATAGATTTAGAACCATTTATAATATTTTCTACCGCTGGAGTCAAAATCGATATAGCTTGAAACTTCATGCTCTATCCTCTACTATGCTAAGTCTATAACATTCTAACATAAATAAATAAACGGAGGTAATACTATGTTAATTTTCATAGCAGGTGTTCATGGTGTAGGCAAAGGTTACTTGTGTTCATTTGCAAAAGATGATTTCGGGGTAACTCATGTAAGCGCAAGCGAACTTATAAAAAATAATTCTAATATTAAATTTGATAACAGTAAGTTAACGGCCACACCTGATAAAAACCAATCAATATTACTTACGGCACTTAATGCATTAAAGTCAAAGGTATCCAATATTTTATTGGATGGTCATTTTACCTTAATAAATAAAAATGGAGATATTGAAGTTCTCAAGCAAGAAGTATTTGAGGAAATGGGGCTAGATGGAGTAATTTTAGTTGAGGAGTCTCCCGATACAATTAGAGAACGAATAATGAAACGAGATGGGAGTGATATTACTTATGATTTAAATAAGCTGATGGAAGCTGAAAGAGAAAACGCAAAATATGTTACAAATAAAATCAATGTACCATTAATTATCTTAGAATCCCCAACAACAAACGATTTATCTATTGCCCTAGAAAAACTGGGCATGGTTAAGAAACATGCCCAGACAACATTATAAATAACGATAAGACTGTGGGGCGACGCCGCCGGGAATCAACTCATTTAAGTCGACAGGGAATTTATATCTTTTAGGGCTTTTGATGGAAATAGCAAAAGCCTTTTCTCTTTGGTGGAAATAATCTTTAAAAAAAGAATGTGTAATTCCTGCATGAGCTTTCGTTTTATCCCACAATTCTGAAGGGGATAGAGCAAGAATATCTCCTACTTTAAATTCACCTATTACTTTGCCAACCGGCATCGTTGCGTAAATAACTATCGTATCAACATTTTTATTTCTAAAAATATTTTTCCGAAACTCATATTTTTTTTTACCAGAAAGTATACTCTCTGCATACTCTGGCTTAATCGATAATAAAACTTTCATCAACACCTCCCTGTAAGACAATCTGCTTAAATGCTGAATCAGTTAGTGGTAAAAAACCCCAATAATCACTATTGGTATAACCTGTAATATTCATGATTTCATCACGAATAACTCTTTTTTCCAAAGGGAAATTATAAGTAAACCGTATAATTATCGGATAATTTTTTTTCATATATAGAAGCTGTAACTCATCCTCATCAAAAACGCTATAAGGTTCACAGTAATTCTTAAATTCCTCATAAGTTAAGAAATCGTGAATATCTTTAATTTCCTGAACCACACACACTGAAGTTGCAACAGATCTAAACCGAGCTGGACCTTGTCCATCTGAAGTACGATAAATAAGCAAATTATCTCCAGGCTTTAGGCTGGCTACCCCATGCATTTTTGTTAAGTATACTTTTTCAATACTGTTGGTATGTGATATATCAGCGATGATACCAGCACTCTCATTGTGGAGTTTTGACTCAGGGAAAAGACGTGTATGCCATGCAGGATAAATACTTAATAAATAATTTCTCCCCTGCAATTTGACTAAGGGATAATTAGCATAGCTCATTTTTTACTCCTTCCATACCAAGTTCTTAAAGTATACACCTTCTTGCCCATTAATCGTAGAAAGATTTTTCCTCGCCTTTAAAACAAAACCATATTTAGTTAATAAGCGAATTAATCCTGAATGCTTATCAAATATAGTAACATATACTTCTTTTAGTTTGTTTCTCATAGCAAATTGAAACATAATTCTAATAAAACGCTCTCCAAGTTTGGTTCCATGAGCATCGATTTTAAATGTGCCAAGCTTTACTCGCTTCATCTTTGGAAACGTTGGAGTCATATCACTCAACTCTTCATCTTCTATTTTCAAATAGAGAAAACCATCGATTTCACCTAATTCATTACGTGATACAAACGCCTTATTTTTACCTTTTGAGAGAAACCAAACATCAAATCCTTCATAATCAGCTCTTAGGCTGTTAAAAAACGGATCTTTTAAATCGATATCACTAAAAAATTTTTCCTCGATAGACATCCAGTTCCTCTTCTAATGGCAGCGAGCAAGTGACCTTATCCTTACATGTTAATAGATAACCACAGCTGTAGGCAATTACATACATTAAGCTCTATCAAACAACGAGCAAACTTAAGCACCGCTACAACTCAACCTAGCTGATGCCTGTTTTGACGATTACCCTATCAGCGCGCGCTCGTATCCCCGCCACGCCTGCCCGCTTTATGTAGTGGTTTTCATGCACCTGCATGATCTACGCAAAAGCCCACCAGTTCTGGCGGGCCTTAGCAAAAACGATCCTCAAACGATCATGCGATCTCATGCGGCATAGACATGCACTACAGAGCTAACGCCTCGCAAGGGCTCGTTGTTCAACCTTGCTGACGCCAGAAACAAGTTCAGACGCCAGCAACGTTTCTTAATGCAGCCAGCTGTCGTCTTCCCACACCTTCTGCATAATTTCCATTACCCGCTGCTTATCCTCATCAAGTTTTAAGCCGGTCAACTCGATACCGTTGGCACTGCCTTTGCGAATGCGGATCGCCGTCTTGGGATACAGGGGGCGCAGATTGCGGTAAAGCTCGGATTCAAGGGCGTCCAGGGTAGACTGGCTAATCTTCTGCTCTTTATCGATCATTATTTCAATGCGCATAAAAGTCACCTCAGCTGATGACATCCATTGAGCGGTTGTATTCGTGAGTTCTGATTTTTGCCATGAGTTCATCTGTCAGTTCAGAAACCCACTGCAAAGCCAGCCCCTTCTCTTCATCACTACACTCACTAGCCGCTACAAGCTTAAGAAAAAAATCAATGCGCTGGAGCTTCAAAGACTCCAAAAAATAGTCCTGCATCTTTCCTCCTATGACACTACAAGCAACACTGTATGCATAGCCACTGTTTATATTTACAGTATATAATAATCTTACTGATGTAAAACGTTTTTTTACGTTCATCAGCCTGATATGCCTGGTATTATTAAGAGCACGAATTGTTAACCCGCGTAATTAATACAGGTTTCGCCACTTATCATCTTCCTGCAAACGCTGGTTCCGATAGAAGATACGCAGGCCTGCTCCTGACGGAATACTGCCACCGCGAAGGAGCAGATCGACCTCTTTCTCGCTGCCATCAAATCCTCTTGACTTCAGTTCATAGACGAGCTGCTGTCGCTGATGGTCTGTAATTCGCTGTTTGTAGTCTTTACGCCGTTTCGGTTTCACCAGGCGTAACCTTGCAGCCAGTTCCCGGCGCTCTTTTTTGCTCATACTGTGCAGGTAATCGTGCAACTCCTTGTCATCCATGCGGGTAATGTCCGTCCTGGTATCCCCATCAGCTGATTTGTCTTTCCCTTGTTGGTTCAAATTTTCAGCAAGGGGACAGTTATTGCCACGAGTCCAAGGGGCGCAAGCGCCCTGGTCGGCTGCCGCCTCCTGAACGTCAACGGCCTTACGAACCATTTTCCACTTCACGGCATGAGTGCAGATCTTGCCCTCTGCAATAGGTGACCAGATGCCATAAATACGAATGCCGTGATCGCCATAGGCGGTCGGCTCTTCGTTGATTTCATAAGCAGTTCTGATGAGGTGATATTTACGGGGAACTAGTACGCCGCCCTGCTTCATGATGTAGGTGGCAAAACAACCAGCATCAGCAGCAGCCAGGATTGCATCAAGGCGCGGGTTATCCAGTACCGGCGCACCTGCTTTTTTGTCACCCTGTTGCCTTGCCGCCTGACCAGCCAGCAATCGCAGTTCACGGTAAGCCTGACGCCCCGGAATGCCAAAGAAGCGGAATTGCTGAACACGATGCAGAGACGCCCAGGCATTCACGTATTCAGCGTTATCACGCAGGGATTTACCCGTTTCCTTGCTGATCTCGCCAGCCAGACCACGCCCGTCAATGTTCTTACTGATATATTTCGCGATGTAGCTTGTCGGCGTTCCTTTGCGCGGGTTAATCAACTCAGACTTAAAGCGTGGTCCCGTGTTATTCCCCAGCTCCTCGCGGTCTTCACGAATGGCAAACTTACGCAACAAAGCAGTAATGGCGCGGCGATCTTTTTTGCGCATAAAACACAACAGGTGCCAGTGAACTGTACCGTCATGATGCGGCTCAGCCACCCGCACGCCATACCAGCGCAATCCGGCTTTGTGCATCGCCTTACGAAATGCAGCAAACATGCCAACCAGATAATCACTGCTTTGTCTTACCGTCGCATTTGTCCAGGTCGGGTTGGGCCTGCCGTTATTTAGCGTGGAATGGAAACGTGACGGACAGGTGATGGTGTAGAAAACGGCGCAGTCACCGCGCATTTCCGCGATAAGCTCCAGGCCTTTAACACAGGCCATCATCTCATTGCGGCGATGCGCAGGGTTGCTGCTGCTGGCGTTTACCACATCCTCCATGTCCAGCGTGTCGCCGTCTTCGTTCACCAGTTCATGAGAACGGAAAAACTCCAGCGACTTACGGCGCTGCTCACGTTTATGCATCACGGCTTCATAGCTGACATAGGGAGATGCTTTTTTGCTGACCAGACAGACAGCACGCAACTGCTCTTCCCGCCATTCGCAACGCATCTTCCATAATTTCCGATACCACCAGTCGGCGCACAGCATACGCGCCAGCGAACCCGGAATGAGTTCATAGGGCACAGGTTTGCGGCGGTTTCTTTTCCGGCGGAGTTGCTCAAACGCAGGCGGTATGACATCCAGTCGCAGGGTTTCTGCTGCCACCTTTTCCCATGTCTTGCGGATTTCTTCCGGCTTAACATCATCGGAGGCGTACAAATCACCACAAGCGGCATCAAGACACATGCTCATATGCGCAGCGACAAGGGTGGACAGGCGTTTCACCTGATCCTGACTCATTTCAGGCAGGATCAGCAGACCGTCCAGCCCTTCATGGCTTGCCATAAAACGAAAAGATGCAGATAGCTGGCTGTCGCGTACATGCTCCAGTCGTTCCAGGCATGGCTTAATCGTCTCACGCAAATAGCGGGAATAAGCCTTTGGCCTGCCCAGGTTGCTGAAGTATTTAATACGTTGCATCAGCGGCTTGCTGATATGGGAAGGCTGGGCGTTGACATCCGCCAGAATGACCATGTCTGGATTAAAACGCTGCTGCTCATGCGCCAGCTTTGCCCGGCTAATTAGCTTATCCTGCTCCATTTCGCGCTGGACAGGATCACGGGATTCATTAAAGAAATAACGCTCCCAGACCTGATCACTCAGTGCCTCGCGGCGCAGTTGTTCCTGCTCGTTATCGGCAGCGTACAGAGTGATCAGGTTTGAAAGCGCAGAAACCGGCGCAACTTCCGCCGGGTCCAGATAAGGGTTAATGGCCTTTTTCGGGCTGTTCCATGAGAATGCTGCGGCAGCCTCGTTAAAGCCGCAGCAGTTGTTCATATCGGCATGACTCATGCACGTACTCCGTACACGGCAGAACTGTCCACGCCACGCGAATAATCAAATCCCACCCAGCAGCGCGGCCCGGAAACAGCAATGATTTCTGTTGCTGATTTACCCTCTCCAGCTGCCACACCGATGTTGCGTTTTGCCTTGATGTAGTGGTGAGTAAAATTGCGATACAGCGAACGGATCAGGGATGTGTCACTGTTAGAAACAATGACCGGATGTCCTTCTGATGACCGATGTTCAAGAACGGATGCCAGGTGATACTGGTCATCTTCAGTGAAGCCGTCAGTGTGATAACCGGAAAACGTGCCGTCATACGGCGGATCGCAATACACCACATCCCCCGCCTTCAACATCGCCAGCGTTTCATCAAAGCTGGCGCAGATAAACGTTGCCCGCTGGGCTTTTTCTGCAAATGCGCGAATTTCTTTTTCAGGGAAATACGGATTTTTATAATTACCGTAGGGAATGTTGAAATGCCCGCTCTTGTTATAGCGACATAAACCACGGTAACCGTGACGATTGAGATACAGGAAATATACCGCTTTCATGAAATCAGTAATTTCAGTGGAGTAATTAAACTCCTGCCTTATGTTGTAATAAGCCACCTCCCTGTTTGCGATCTCAAATAAAACTCTGGCGCGAGATATAAACGATTCACAATCAGCGGCAACCTTTTTATAGAGGTTGATTAAATCAGGATTAATATCCGCAACCAGATAGCTGGGGTAATCCGTCTCCATCATCACAGCACAGGAACCCGCGAAAGGTTCAACCAGTCGCGGGCCAGCAGGAAGGTGTTTTTTCAGTTCGGACATAATGGCGGTTTTATTTCCCGCCCATTTCAGGATGGTGCTCATACAGCACCTCCGTTGTAATGTTTGCCTTTCAGCTCTGCGATTTCCTGACAGGTAATGCAAAGCTGCACACCTGGAATGGCGCGGCGGCGTGCTGGCGGAATTGGCGCTTCACACTCAATGCAAAGCACGCGGGACACGCCCGGCGTTTTGGCACGGGCAGCACGAATATGGCGCTGGCGTTCTTCTTCAACGCGCTGCTGTACAAGATCCATTGCATCAGCCATTAGTGGATCTCCTGCGCTTCGTTCTGGATTGCTTCAGCAGTTACACGCAGTAGTTCTGCTGCTTCGACGTGGTTTAGCTGGCGGGATGTGATATGACACGCCAGGCTATCAAGGCGAGCTGCCATTGCTTCAGCCCTTGCCCGGCGTTCTTCCAGACGAGCCTCTGTCAGTAAAATATTAAGCCCTGCACCATCCGGTCCGGTTTTAGTCGTGAGGGTTTCAATATTACGCATAATCAATTCTCCTGAATTTAGATAAAGGGATACCCGGCGGGTTTACGCCATTAATTTCATTAGTTGGTTAATTCGGCATGGTTAGCCGTCTGGGAAATAAGCTCACCACTGCACGAAAATGATTCATTGCTTTAATCAACTCCCGCTTTTCGTCAGTGGTCAGCTCATTAATGCTGATGCTATGACGTTCAGCTGGAATTTTTGCCATAAAGAATATAGCAGCCAGTGCCCGTTTATTTTGTTCGTTATTGATATCCCGTGGATCACGCATATCTTTAATAAACCGCTCAAGCTCTGACTCAATATTCAGGCCAAATACTTTCGCCCTTAACTCCGCAATATGGTTAAGTCCATTCAGGCGTTCACCGGGGCTTAATGGAACAGTCGCCGCAGCGCCTTCAATAGCCATTTGTTCCCCCGTTTTTTCGTAGATAGTTCTGCCAGCAATTCATCTTGTGAACGGCACGGATGCCAGCGTTTACCATCCTCCCCCATGATCCAGCCGTGACCGTAGTGCATTGCCGGGCTTTGTTTTACCAGCAGCGATGCAAATGATGGTTCTTTCGTCAGCATAAGCACCTCACAGCAAACCGAATGACGCACCGAGGCCAGTTACAGTATCAACTGCACTTGCCATCGCAGGATTAGCCTGTAAACGGGCCTGCAATGAAACAGCCGCCAGCGCCATCAGTCGTGTTACAGAGTTAATGCTGCTGATAGCATCACGACGACCTGCACTGGTTTTTACATCGCCAGATACCGCACCTGCAGCAACACGCCCGATCTCTGCAGTTGCACTCATGACGTAATGCGGCAGTTTCTCTTTTGCCACCTCATTAATCGGAACACATGGCAGACAATGAATCTGTGCCAGAAAACCGTCTACCAACGTTGAATCTTCAGTCAGATCGGTAAGCAACCAGATTTCTGGTGCGGTGAGCTGATGCGGTTGATCTGGATTGAGTTTGTTTCGCAGTGTCTGAACATTCATTCCTGCACGTTCTGCCAGCTTTGCCATATTGTGACGTAGTGCAAAAGCTCTACAGGCTTCATCAAAATGCGGATGTTTGGAAATCTTGTAATCAAACATGCTGCCCCCTTAGAAAGTTCTCATAATTGAACTTAGTCACCAACGATGACATTAAAGTTGAAATTGGATTGGCCCATGTTTTTCCTGACTTGTTCCTTTTTGTACTCAAGGTAACGTATACATACTCTGTCTTTCGGTTTTTCTTTTCTTTCCAAGAATTTAGCGAGTTTACCATTATGAATCATTTGATATACCGAACCGCGAGAGCGGCCTTCCCATTCCGCGAACTCAGCTGGTGTCGCCATCACTTTTGGTACACGAATTGAAATGTCGTTGCTCATAGTGCAGTATCTCTCGATTAAGGTTTGGTTTACGTCGTTTTATCTTGTTTTGTTTGATTCAATATTTGATACACCAAGATACTACGATCCAATATTTGATACGTCAACAGGATTAAAAAATGATACAAGTAAAAGCTGGCGAGAATACAGGGGGAAGAGAGGCTATCCATAGGCTAATGGCAGCCTATGATTTCAAGTCCAGACAGCAACTTTGCGATCACTTGGGCGCATCAAAAAGCACTATGGCAAACAGATACTTAAGAGATAGTTTTCCTGCAGAATGGGTGATTCAGTGCGCTTTGGAAACAGGAGTTTCTTTACTGTGGCTAACTACCGGACAGGGCGATCCAGGTTCAAACATTGACCCTAAAAAAAATATCAATTCCGTGAACTCTAGCAAAGTTAAACCTCTTTCGGAGCTTGTATCTCCTGAAATTGACAAGGCAACTCTCAACGGAGGTTTGCTGATCGATGCTGGAAAAGCAATCATTGATAGCAGCATACTCCCCTCAGACTCAAGCAACCTGCTGCTGGTGACTACTTCTGGTGATTCTTATTTAATAGATCGCAACCAAACACCACCAGTAAATGGTACGTGGTTAGTGGACATCGATGGGATAAAAAGCATTGTAAAATTGACACGACTCCCGGGAAACAGATTAGTAGTGCATCAGGATGATTCATCGTTTGAGTGCGAACTGGATGACATTGAGGTAATAGGCCGCGCACTGAAAATCATTAAGAGCCTTTGATATGACCATCAGAAAACAGCCGAACGGAAAGTGGTTATGTGAATGCTACCCAAACGGGCGAGATGGCAAACGCGTACGCAAACAATTTGCGACGAAAGGCGAAGCCATTGCGTTTGAGAATTTCACCATGGACGAGGTAAACAAGAAACCTTGGCTGGGAGAAAAGGAAGATCGGCGACACCTATCAGAATTAATTGAGCTGTGGTATTCCCTGTATGGTCAAACACTCGCAGACCCCAAGCGACTCATGGCGAAACTTGGAATTATCTGTAATGGTCTGGGCGATCCCATCGCTTCAGAGCTGACTGCCGGTGACTTTACGAAATACCGCGAAGCACGGCTAAAAGGTGAAGTGCGAAATGAAGATGGCACGCTGATGTCGCCCGTTAAGCCCCGCACGGTAAACCTTGAACAGCGCAATCTATCATCTGTGTTCGGTACATTAAAAAAACTAGGACACTGGTCAGCACCAAACCCGCTGGCAGGACTTCCGACCTTCAAAATTGCCGAAGGTGAGCTGGCTTTTCTTTCCACGGACGAAATCAAGCGCCTGTTGGCGGCATGTGCTGAATCTCAAAGCCCTAGCTTACTAATGATTGCAAAAATATGCCTGGCTACTGGCGCACGGTGGAGTGAAGCCGAAAATCTGCAGGGCCATCAAATATCGAAATACCGAATTACTTATACAAAAACAAAAGGCAAGAAAAACCGTACTGTGCCGATATCTCAGGATCTGTATGATGAACTCCCCAAAAACAGAGGAAAGTTATTCACGCCATGCAGAAAAGCCTTTGAGCGGGCAGTAAAGCGGGCCGGTATTGACCTACCGGAGGGCCAATGCACCCACGTGCTTCGCCATACATTCGCCAGTCACTTTATGATGAACGGCGGAAACATACTGGTACTGCGTGATATTTTGGGTCATGCCGATATAAAAATGACCATGATTTACGCCCACTTTTCGCCCGATCACCTTGAAGACGCGGTGACTAAAAATCCTCTTTATAATTTGTAGTGGAGACCTATTGTGATTCAAAAATTAGATATTCAATCTGATGCGGTTGCAAAGTTAAGAATGGATGCTATTCGTTCAGAAATCCAAGGTTATTCCCCTGATTTATTTATCGAATTCTGTATGCAATATAACTTACAAAAATTTGAAGATAATATCCACATGTTACGACACATGCCTTGGATTGTTAATTTATGTCTAAAGTGGTCTGCGTCAGTAACTGGCAAGAATAAAAAATTCAAAATCCTCGATAAAAATCAAGCAATAAAACTCTTCCAAAAAACTTATGAAACCTTGAACATTATTCCTATCGGTCTTGAGAGGAAGAATGGCATGCATTTCTTCATTAGAAATAATCTATACCAACAAGGAATCTACCAGAAAATTGACGCTCTAAACACAATTAGCAGACAAGTCTTTCTATTTTCAGAACTTGAAAAAAACCATAAAATAAAGACAAGTTTTTTTACTATCACGAATGTATCTATCGAAGACTTTCTTAAGCTATCTTACATATTAATAACTCACATAACAGAAGAGCATCCCGTGAGAAAAATGAATGTAGATACATTTACTATATTATTTGACATCATTCCTAGAAATACCATTGAGAAATTTCTTGATGCAATATCAATAAATTACAATGAACTATCTACATTTTGCAAATCAAAAACCTATGATAAACCTTTGCTTGAATACTACTCATCATCACCTTTTCTTGAAAAACCATTAATAAAAAAAGGTTCAGAGTATTTTCAGATACACACACAACTGACTTCAACAAGCATACAGACGTTCATATATGATCTTTTAAGAAGAACTGATGCCGAGAAGTTCATGGATAGCTTTGGAAATGTATTTGAAAATGCACTGGAATTAATACTAAAAGAAAGCGAAATTGATTTTCATAACGAAAAATACCTTAAAGAACGACTACCTAAAGATAATAAAGTAGTTGATTATTTCATTCCACATACTGAGGCAAATATTTTCATTGATGCTAAAGGCGTTGAGATACACCAAAAAGGCATGGTAACATTACGCCCTGAGGATATTGCAGGAAAAATAAAGAAATCGGTATTAAAAGCAATCGAACAATCTCACGAAGTTAATCGAGAAATATACTCTAATGAGCGAATAATAGCTCCATTCAGGGCTAACTCATATATCATTTGCATTACATATAAAAACCTTTTCTTAGGCAATGGTAGTATCCTAGCTAATACTTATGCTAAAGATGAGATGAATAAGATATATGACAAGTTTAAACATAACTATCATATCCCTACAGAGAATATTTTTTGTCTATCATTTGAAGAGTTTGAATATCTCATTGCATCATGCAAAAGGTTTAAAATTCCGCCTCATGAAGTCTTGCAATCTGCAGTTGAAAAGAACAAAAAACCATCAAGTGCTGCTTTCCTATTTTCCCACCATATAGAAGACTATTTTGATAGAGTAGTCAATTCAGTCATAGTCAATGAGGCAGGCATTAAAATGGTAGATTCTATTATCAATAAATTAAAGCCTGAATAAGTCTCCCAAGCAAAACCAGTGGCGGCATTTTGGCGGCAGAGCATTAAAAATGCGTAAAACAGACAAACACAAAATAATACTAACACACTGATTTTAAACATAAGTTCATGTTTTTGTTATAGTAAAAATGGTATGTAGGAATTTCGGACGCGGGTTCAACTCCCGCCAGCTCCACCAAAATTCTCCATCGGTGATTACCAGAGTCATCCGATGAAGTCCTGAAAGCCCGCACGGCGCAAGCCCTGCGGGCTTTTTTGTGTCTGTTGTTGTCCGAGAACATCCATCAAAATCCGGTGATTATTGGTATACGTTTAGGTATACGGTAGGATGTATACCCAAAAGCGTATACCAATTCATGAAGGAGCGGCCAAAGTGGCACGGACAACACGCCTCCTGAGCAACACCCAAGTTTTGCGCGTTAAAGCGTTAGAGAAGGATCTAACATTGCATGATGGCGATGGCCTTTTCCTGATAGTGAAAACCAGCAGGAAAAAGCTCTGGCGTTTCCGTTACCAACGTCCGGCGACAAAACAGCGGACAATGATGGGGCTAGGAGCTTTCCCCGCCCTCTCACTTGCTGACGCCCGAGGGTTAAGAGCGGATTACCTTACCTTGTTAGCCAACGGAATTGACCCACAAATTCAGGCCGAAGTTGCAGAGGAACAGCAGCAAATCGCTCTGGATAGTATTTTTTCAACGGTCGCCGCTAACTGGTTCCAGCTCAAAAGCAAAAGCGTTACCCCTGATTACGCAAAAGACATTTGGCGTTCATTGGAGAAAGATGTATTCCCTGCCATCGGCAATATCCCCGTTCAGCAAATCAAAGCCCGAACTTTGGTTGAAGCGCTAGAGCCAATTAAAGCTCGTGGGGCGCTTGAGACTGTACATCGACTGGTGCAGCGCATTAACGAGATAATGGTTTATGCCATAAACACTGGTCTGATTGATGCTAACCCAGCATCAGGTATTGGAATGGCCTTTGAGAAGCCTAAAAAACAAAACATGCCTACGCTCCGGCCAGAAGAACTGCCGAAGTTGATGCGTTCTTTAGTCATGACAAATTTATCTGTTCCGATTCGCTGTCTCATTGAATGGCAACTCCTGACGCTCGTGCGCCCTTCTGAGGCCTCCGGAGCTCGTTGGGCAGAGATCGATCTCGATGCAAAGCTCTGGACTATTCCAGCCGAACGGATGAAGGCTAAGCGTGAGCACATTGTACCTTTGCCACCGCAGGCAATAGAAATTCTGGATGTGATGACACCTATTAGCGCGCATCGGGAACATGTTTTCCCAAGCAGGAATAAACCAAAGCAACCTATGAATAGCCAAACTGTAAATGCTGCTCTGAAAAGAATTGGGTTTGGTAATCAGTTAGTTGCCCATGGATTACATTCAATTGCTAGTACCGCAATGAATGAAGCAGGGTTATATTCAGATGTGATTGAAGCAGCCCTAGCACATATCGAAAAAAATGAAGTCCGAAGAGCATATAATCGTTCAACCTACTTGAAAAAGCGTATAGAACTTATGGATTGGTGGGGTAGTTTTGTACAAGCACATAAGTAATTGAATAATAATCTCCCAAGGAATATATATGAATAATGATATTAAGCAAGCTTTGTCAGAAGGAAGAATTATGCTTCTGTTAGGAGCAGGTTCCTCGTTCGGCTCGTTAACACAAACGCGTAAACAAGTTCCTCTCGGCGAAGAGCTAGCAAAAATACTAGCAGAGCAAGCACAACTCCCATATTCTGGAGAAACATTATCTCGAGTATACTCTGCTTGCAGACCTATTTTAGGAGAGAGAATACATACCATTTTAGATAGCTATTTTCGAAATTGCACCCCATCTAAAGAATATAATACGCTATCAAAATTTGTTTTTGCCAGAATTTACACCCTTAATATTGACGATGCTTTTGAAAAAGCCCTAGATCGAAATTCAAAGCAGCATTTGTACATAAGATCTCGTAACGAAAAAGTATCTCCACCCGATCAGCTATTTCATAAACTAGACTATATAAAATTAAATGGTGATGTAAAAAAACCTAACGAAGGGTATATTTTTTCACCACAAGAGTACGGGGCTGCATCAGCAAAACCACCATTATGGTATAAAGAGCTAGGCAGTGACTTCTTCAACTATAAATTTTTATTTATCGGCTCTAAATTAGACGAACCTCTTTTCTACCATCAAATCGAACGATATAGAGGCGCTACACAGAGCGAAGAACAAAGAAGTTACGTAATCACACCTTCTGCTTCCCCGATAGATATTGCAAGTTTAAAATCATCCAATATAGAACATATTTCAGCCACTTTATCAGATTTTGTATCCTGGCTTGAAAGTGAGTTTCCTACCCCTTTAACGCCGGTACAAACCTTAAAACGAAGCAGGCCTGAATATAATGTTTCCGCAGATGATGATGAAGAAAAATACATGCGTATTTTTAAGGAAGTCGTACCTATAAATCGCGCTTGCCTTCAAATCATGAATGAAAGAGATAGTGGAAACCCAATAAGAAACTTCTTTAAAGGCTTTAAGCCAACATGGAAAGACATTATTGACAAAGTACCAGCCGAACTGGAAAATACGAGAATTATTTATGAAGAAATTTATTCATTACTCAAAAATCAAGAGTATTCAAACATCAATCTTTACTGTATTTTTGGTTCCGCCGGCTCAGGAAAAACCACTTTAGCAAAACAAATTGCCCTAAAAATTTCTGAGCATAACACCCCTGTTTATTATGTGGAAAATATCAATGCCAACTTAAAAGATTTAATTAATGAATTAGAGAAGAAAAGCCCCCAAAAATACCTAGTATTTATTGAAAGAATAGCAGACTCAGCTCAAATTATTGGTGAAATACTTAGTGAACAAAAACTAATGAAAGGTATTTTTGTTGGCACAGAGAGCAAGCAAATTTGGTCGTATAGAGCTAAGGAATATTTTGAATCCACACGATACAAAACAAAAGACATATCTTTAATAAACAGAAGTGATGCAAGGAAAATACTAACAAAAATAAGACAGTATGGTAACTGGACTCGATTAGAGAGAATGACTCCTAGTGAGAGAATTAAGGAATTAGTTACCAACTCAAGGAAGCAGTTGCTTATAGGTCTAATGGAGACAACATTGGGTGAAGGCTTTTATCAGATCATTAGAAGAGATTTTCAGAACATCCCTACAGAATCACATAAAGCCTTGCTTGCATTAAGCGGTATTGCAAGTTACCAAAGAACCAACGCACACGAGACAACGCTAACTAGAGCGCTGCAGCATCTAAACCTAAATGCAAATGTAAGCGAACTCGTTAAACAAATGGATGGCATCTTATTTTATAAAAATGGAAATGTAGAAACCAGGCATTATGCATATGTTGAAAAAATATTCGATCAATTTCTCGACACACAATATATATATAACATCCTTGAAGCATACATAACGTCATTTACAGTTTATGAATACCCAATAGTTAAACACGTTATAAAATCTGAAGCCGCCATTTACAAATCATTAGTAAACTCCAAGAACTTAAGAAAATTATTAAAAGGAGATAAGGAAAAAACGTTATCTTTATATAATAAGTTTGAAAAGGATCTCGAAAACGAAGGGTTATACTTGATGCAATATGGCATCGCACTTCGAGATTTCGGGATGTATCCTGAAGCCTATGAGAAATTAAAAACAGCAAATGAAGCCTATCCTAACTCACCTCAAATTGAGCATGCTTTTGCGCAACTAAAAATAATCATCGCATTACAGAGCGAGAGTAGCACTGAGGCATTTAGACTATTTGGAGAGGCTGAGGAAATTTTATCTCGACTAGACGGAGGTAAAGTTAAGGTTATCGATGGATATCCTTTAGTTGCTCTTTCAGAAGGGCATATAGCCATTGCCAGGAAGTTTTTAAGCGAAGTTGAAGCTAAAAAGCTCGCGGCTTATTATCATGATAAAATCAAAAAAATGTATAACAATGACTATTCAGGTGATACTCGCATAGAAGAAACAAGTGAAATGTTATTCAAATATGCTACAACAGGTATCTTAACCAAAGGTTTAGAAGTACAAATAGCCGAAAGAGTATTTAAATAAGCCCCATACCCTTCCCCATTAGGGGAAGGGGAGTTTATTGAAATCGAGCCTTTTTTGGTACTCAACGCCCTCCCCGTCACACCTGCCAGCTTCATGGACTGACCCCGCCCCGGTAGACGATCCTGCCCTATAGTTTGAGCATAGGAGGAGCGTATGGGCACACCACAATTTACACCTGAATTTAAGAAAGAAGCCGTCCGTCAGATAACGGAACGCGGTTATTCCGTTGCCGAAGTATCTGACCGTCTGGGCGTTTCAGCACACAGCCTCTACAAGTGGCTACGGGCTATCAAACCTAATAACAACGAGCAGCATGCCCGGGATTTACTGGAAGCTAAAAGCGAGATCCTGAAACTCCGGGCGCAGCTAAAACGCACCGAAGAAGAACGGGATATCCTGAAAAAGGCCGCGCGGTACTTTGCAAGGGAGCCCGACTGAAGTACCGCTTTATCAATGAGCACCGCACTGTATGGGGTGTGATGACGATGTGTCGGGTACTGAATGTCGCCCGGGCCGGGTTCTATGCGTGGCTGCATAACCCTGTCTCGGCGCGTGATAAAGATAACCAGCGCCTGCTGATGCTTATCCGCGACTCATATTCCCTGAGCGGAGGCGTATACGGTTACCGGCGGGTTCATGGCGATCTGAACGAAATCGGGGAAACCTGCGGTAAAAACCGGGTGGGTCGGATCATGCAACTGAACCGGATTAAAGCCGTGCGCGGCTATAAAGCGCCACGTCGTATCGCTGGCAGGCCTTCAGTCGTTGCTCCTAATCGTGTGCAGCGACAGTTCACCGTTGTCCGGGCCAACCAGGTCTGGGTCACCGATATTACTTATATCCGCACCTGGCAGGGCTGGCTGTATCTGGCGGTGGTTATCGATCTCTTTGCCCGTAATGTGGTCGGCTGGTCGATGAAACCCACTCTCTCGCGCGAACTGGCGCTCGACGCGCTGATGATGGCGGTCTGGCGCCGAAAACCGGACGGCGAGGTCATCGTACATAGCGATCAAGGTAGTCATTACGGCAGTGACGACTGGCAGCGCTTCTGCCGGGCCAATAACCTGGCACCGAGCATGAGCCGGCGTGGCAACTGCTGGAATAATGCGGTGGCCGAATCGTTCTTCAGTTCACTGAAAAAAGAACGCATCAGGAAGCGGATATATAAAACCCGGGACATGGCCCGGGCGGATATTTTCGATTACATTGAAGTGTTCTACAACCGTAACCGACGCCACAGCCACCTCGGTGGCGTCAGTCCGGAGGCCTTCGAACAGGCCTCGTCGTGAGGACAGAAACTTTCTACCGGAGCGTGGTCACTCCACACAACGGCTCTGAAGTGTCTAGATTATCCGCGGCGATTCACACCTTTGCTACTCGTCACATTAGCCGAGGCGCAAACCTCTTCTGGTTAGCATCGCATATGGGTCACAAAGGTCCTGAATTGCTTTTCAGGCATTATGGTCGTTATCTTAAGGAGTATGATAATAGCACCTCCAATACCTCGTTGAAAAAAAATCTAATATGACAAATAATCCCTTCTTATAGTTAAGGAAGGGATATCAAGATGGCTGATCCAACATGGTTAGGACTAGGTGGCCTTGTTGCTAGTACTTTGTCTGCTTTAGCTGCTTATTTAGCTATACGGCAGAATATTATCCAAAGGAGGATATCAAACAAAGTCCAAATCACCGTAAAAGGAGTTGAAATTAACCTAGCGAGAAGGAAAATAATAAATTCCATCGACCTAACCAGTAATTCTGATGAGTTTACGATGAAACCATTTATTATTAACATTGGTTTAGGGCCAGCTCTAAATTTCGTATACTCTTGGGATTTTGATTATTTAAAACACCTTGAAATTAATGAGATAATAGGTATTGGTAACGAAAATGATATTCATTCAAAACAATACTTAAAACACATCAACTCTAATAAATACTCTTTTGAATATTCAAATGAAACCAATGCAGAGTTTATACACATACTAGGAAATGGTAAAACGGCATGGTTCCATCACCCTAAGAAAAACAATGAAATAGACTATATCCTCCCATGGTCAGTTAGCAAGAGTGAGGTACATTTAAAATTACCGAACCTAATACCTATGCTTCTAGCACATTATCTTGCAGAATATTCAAAATCATCTATTGGTATGTTCTTACCTATAACTGGTCCAACACTAATTTTATGTTATGAAGATATTACTGGAGTTAAAATAAAGGAAGTATTCACCTCTAGCTTCGTATGTACAAGAACCAGCATTAAAGGCGATACCTATGAAGCCGGTTTCAGCTTAACTTTTTCGCCAAAGCTCAGTAGGACTGCACAAGTAATTCAACGGATACGTAAAAGCTACGTGGAATTCATTAAAGAAAATGATTTCAATAAAAACAAATAGTTAAATAACTTCGGACGCGGGTTCAACTCCCGCCAGCTCCACCAAAATTCTCCATCGGTGATTACCAGAGTCATCCGATGAAGTCCTAAGAGCCCGCACGGCGCAAGCCCTGCGGGCTTTTTTGTGCCTGCAATTTGCCCCACGACGTCTGAAGAGAACTCAGGAAATCCGAACCTTTTAGGCCCATTGATAGGCCCAACGAAAAGCTCTGTTGTTTTCGCGTTACCAATTACCCGGCAACCCATCCCTCTCAGAATTAGACCACCAACGACACCTTTCACCCTCCGGCCGCGTCCGCGGCCGGAGGGATAGATTTACCCCTTGTGAGAATACGCGTCCAGCATGGCAAGGACCGCCCGACGCGCCGCATCGTCTGCGATATTGTCAGGCAGCGCATCAGCCCGCAGGTTGACATAAGCGTCAGCAGCCCTTCGAATGGCAATCCCGACGGAGTGACGATCGTGTGTTGCCAGAGTGGAAGTCAGCAGGCCATCGGGATCAATGCCGAGGGCTTCTATTCGACGAACGCCGCGTTGCGGTAGATTGGCGCGACGAAACAGCATCGGTCCCAGCACTTGTTCCCGGAAGAAAGACAGCATCCCCAGCGCTTCGAAGAGTTCCCCCCTGCCCAGTTTAACCACGGCATAATGCAGCCAGATCCAGGCCCGGGACTCAAACCACTCCGGCGTCATGTTCGGCCAGTGCGCGCTAAATTTTGCCAGCTGTCGCTTGAGAGCATCGTTATCACGGGTAAATAGCACGGTAGGCTCCTCAACGCGCTGAGTGAGCATGTCCAGGGTGATAAATTTCAGATCGACATGCAGAAGTTGCGGGCCAAACAGGCAGATCAGCAGGCGAGGCTCACCGACGTGTTCCCCGGTGAAAGCATGTAGCAGATGGCCGAGCGTTCCGGCGAACGCCATACGCTGAGCCATGATTTCGTCATAATAGAGAGGGTCGATCACCACCACGAAATCCAGATCGGAGTATTGATCAAACCCGCCATGGATAAACGAGCCGCCGGCGAGAAGGGAGTGGATCCGCGAATCAGACTGTAATTTAAGCTTCAGTTGCTCTGCAAAACTTCTGTGTAAATCGGGTAGCGTATTAAGCATACTTTTTCCTGTTCACAAAAAAGACAAAGCATTACAGGATATCGAGCGATTCATCAGCAGACCAGATATTTCTGCTGGAACCCTACCCTCCATCGCGAAGCGCTAAATGCAAGCAATCCTCCCCTCAAACCACCTCGCTCATCCACTCAGCAAACGCCCGCACGGCGGGAGAGAGAAAGCGCTGGTGCGGATAGAGCAATGTGACGGGTACCGGGGGCGGCTGCCAGTCCGTCAGCACTTCCACCAGTCTCCCCTCCTGCAGGTGGTCAGCAACGATATTCTCCGCCAGCTGCGCCAGCCCAAATCCTGCCAGGCACATTTTTATATAGAGCCCCGTTTCATTCACCGCGGCGTTGCCGCTGACGGGTACAGAAAAGGTCTCGCCATGGCGAACGAAGCGGAACTCATCGGCCCGCCTCGCCTGACCGGAGAAATAATGCACAGCCCGGTGCTGAGAGAGCGCCTCCGGTGACGGCGGCACACCATATTCCCTGAGATAGTCCGGTGACGCGCAGGTGACCCAGCGAAAGCGGCCCAGAGGGCGGGCCACCAGGCTGGAGTTGTTCAGCTCTCCCGTTCGTATCACGCAGTCGACGCCTTCCTGAATGAGATCGACCTGGCGATCGCTGACGCCGATCATCAGGTAGATATCGGGATAGCGCCGGTAAAAGTCCGGCAGATGGGGCATGACGATGAAATGCGCGATGCCCGCGGGCATATCAACCCGCAGGCGCCCCTGAGGCCGCGCGACAGACTCGCTCAGGGTGGATTCACTATGTTCGATGAGGGCGAGAATTTCCCGGCACTGCGCCAGATACTGCATCCCTTCCGGGGTAAGGCTCACCCGCCTTGTGGTCCGGTTCAGCAGCCGTACCTTCAGGTATTTTTCAAGGTTTTTAATGGTACTGGTGACAGTGGAGGCCGGCAGGGAAAGGGTTTCCGCGGCACGCACGAAGCTTCCTGCCTCCGCGACGCGCATAAACATCTGCATAGCCTGAATACGATCCACCTTCTTTCTCTCCTGTAGCGAGCAGCTTACCGACAGACGGCATGATTATTCGTGGATTATGAATAATGAAAACAATTTACGCACCTTTTTACGCTTAATCGCCTGGCGTATCGTTGCACGGTGGATTACGAAAGGGGGCCCGAAAATGAACATGCCCTCAATAAATATCCAGATAATCATTACGTTAAATAGCATGCGCAAAGGAAAAACCATGTCCGTTCAGCCTGTCGAAATAAGTAAGGCCTATCGTTTATTGCAGGTCGGGTCCACCACCATGATTTCCGCAAAATATGATGGCGTCGAAAATGTCATGTCAGCCGCCTGGGTTGGGCTGGCAGGCGAGCGAAAAGTGGTGGCCTATATTGGCACCCAGGCTTTCACTCGTCAGCTGGTGGAAAAGAGCGGCTATTTCGTGGTGCAGATCCCCGTAGTCAGCCAGATGGCAACCGTCCTCTACGCTGGCGGGCGCAGCTATGCCGACGCGCCGGATAAAAATGACACCATCCCCTTCTTTTATCAGCCGGAATTTGATCTTCCTCTTGTGGCAGGCTGTGCGGGCTGGCTGGTGTGCAAAGTGATGCCCTACCCGGACATTCAGCAGCAACACAATCTGTTTATGGGCGATATCGTCGCCGCCTGGAGCGATGACCGGGTATTCCGCAACGGACACTGGATCTTTGATGATGCGCCGGACGAGCTACGGACCGTTCACTATGTCGCAGGCGGGCAGTTCTATGCCATCGGCAAAGGCAGCAAATTCGATCATGGGCCGGGTCAGGACTGACCCTCCCCGGTCATGCGGATCGCTGACGAGATGTCTGCGCAACAGAGCGGCTGATACTCCGGCGCCAGACGCCGGGCGCCTGGCCGTACTGGCGCTTGAAGCTGCGGTTGAAGGACTGCTGGGAGTCAAAGCCGAGGGCAATCGCCACGTTCAGGATCGGCTCGTTGCTGTGGGCCAAGCGTTCGATCGACTTTTGCAGCTTTTTCGCCCGAATATATTCTCCGAGGGGCTGCCCGGTATGTTCTTTGAAGATCCGCTGCAGGTGCCACTTCGAATAGCCGGCTCGTCGGGCAACGGTGTCAATATCCAGACGGCTATCAAGATGGTTGTCGATCCAGTCGATCAGATCCTGAATGATGGCGCCAGTGTTCATCATGTTACCCCCTCGCGGCCGGTTAAAAGCATCTTTGTCAGTTGCATTTAAAGGTGGCCTGTTTTTACACAAAATGCAAGTTTTATTGTTACATTTAAAACCACGCCGGGATCGCGGTTTTTTATCCCCCCCTGGACCGCACATAAAGTGCAACAATTATTCTTGCACTTAGTTAAGCGCCTTCCTACAATCGCCGCGATAGTGTATTCGAAATTGTTACAGTTTTGTGGCGATGATCGACACAAATGGCCTTAAGCCAGCCCGGACAAAGGAAGTGGCGCGGCTTCTCACGCTGCGTCTTGCCCGGCGGCTACATTTACCGGAATAAAAATAATGAGCCTGCAAAAAACCTGGGGAAACATTCACCTGACCGCGCTCGGCGCGATGATGCTCTCCTTTCTGCTCGTCGGCTGCGACGACAGCGTCGCGCAGAATGCTGCGCCTCCCGCCCCGACGGTCAGCGCCGCTAAGGTGCTGGTGAAGTCGATCAGTCAGTGGGATAGTTTTAACGGTCGCATTGAAGCGGTGGAGAGCGTTCAGCTTCGCCCTCGCGTCTCGGGATACATTGATAAAGTGAATTACACTGACGGCCAGGAGGTGAAAAAGGGCCAGGTGCTGTTCACGATAGATGACAGAACCTATCGCGCCGCGCTGGAGCAGGCGCAGGCGGCGTTGGCAAGAGCCAAAACGCAGGCCAGCCTGGCGCAAAGCGAGGCGAACCGCACCGATAAATTAGTCCATACCAACCTCGTCTCCCGTGAAGAGTGGGAGCAGCGCCGGTCAGCCGCGGTTCAGGCACAGGCCGACATTCGCGCCGCGCAGGCGGCGGTGGATGCCGCGCAGCTTAACCTCGACTTCACCAAAGTGACCGCCCCTATTGACGGCCGTGCCAGCCGGGCGCTGATCACCAGCGGTAACCTGGTCACCGCGGGCGACACCGCCAGCGTGCTCACCACCCTGGTCTCGCAGAAGACGGTGTACGTCTACTTTGACGTCGACGAGTCAACCTACCTCCACTATCAAAACCTCGCCCGCCGCGGGCAAGGCGCGTCCAGCGATAATCAGGCGCTTCCGGTGGAGATTGGCCTGGTTGGCGAGGAGGGTTACCCCCACCAGGGCAAAGTGGATTTTCTCGATAATCAGTTAACGCCGAGTACCGGCACCATCCGCATGCGTGCGCTGCTGGATAACTCGCAGCGTCTGTTCACGCCGGGGCTGTTTGCCCGCGTGCGTCTGCCGGGCAGCGCAGAGTTCAAAGCCACGCTGATCGACGACAAAGCGGTACTGACCGATCAGGATCGTAAATACGTCTATATCGTTGATAAAGATGGTAAAGCACAGCGCCGCGACATTACCCCAGGGCGGCTGGCAGACGGTTTACGCATCGTTCAGAAGGGGTTGAATCCTGGGGATAGCGTCATCGTCGACGGCTTACAAAAAGTGTTTATGCCGGGTATGCCGGTTAACGCCAAAACCGTTGCCATGACCTCCAGCGCCACCCTTAACTGATCCCTAATCAGAGAATCCAAGACATGGACTTTTCCCGCTTTTTTATCGACAGGCCGATTTTCGCCGCGGTGCTGTCGATTTTAATTTTTATCACCGGGTTAATCGCTATCCCGCTGCTGCCGGTGAGCGAATATCCGGATGTCGTCCCGCCGAGCGTCCAGGTGCGCGCGGAGTATCCCGGCGCCAACCCGAAAGTGATTGCCGAGACCGTGGCGACGCCGCTGGAGGAAGCGATCAACGGCGTTGAAAACATGATGTACATGAAATCGGTCGCCGGCTCCGACGGCGTGCTGGTCACCACCGTCACCTTCCGCCCAGGTACCGACCCGGATCAGGCGCAGGTTCAGGTGCAGAACCGGGTCGCGCAGGCCGAAGCGCGTCTGCCGGAGGATGTACGCCGTCTGGGCATCACCACCCAGAAACAGTCTCCGACGCTGACCCTGGTGGTGCATCTGTTTTCGCCAAACGGTAAGTACGACTCGCTGTATATGCGCAACTACGCCACGCTGAAAGTGAAGGATGAGCTGGCGCGCCTGCCCGGCGTCGGCCAGATCCAGATTTTTGGCTCCGGTGAATATGCGATGCGCGTCTGGCTGGATCCCAATAAGGTCGCGGCCCGCGGTCTGACGGCCTCGGATGTGGTGACGGCGATGCAGGAGCAAAACGTCCAGGTGTCTGCCGGACAGCTTGGCGCCGAGCCGCTGCCGCAGGAGAGCGATTTCCTGATCTCCATTAACGCCCAGGGCCGTCTGCATACCGAAGAAGAGTTTGGCAATATCATTCTGAAAACGGCGCAGGATGGCTCGCTGGTCCGCCTGCGCGACGTGGCGCGCATCGAGATGGGTTCCGGCAGCTATGCGCTGCGCTCCCAGCTCAACAATAAGGATGCGGTTGGGATCGGTATCTTCCAGTCACCCGGCGCTAACGCCATCGATCTGTCGAACGCGGTACGCGCCAAAATGGCCGAGCTGGCCACCCGCTTCCCGGAAGATATGCAATGGGCGGCGCCGTACGACCCGACGGTTTTCGTCCGCGACTCCATCCGCGCGGTGGTGCAGACGCTGCTGGAGGCGGTAGTGCTGGTGGTGCTGGTAGTGATCCTGTTCCTGCAGACCTGGCGCGCGTCGATTATCCCGTTGATCGCTGTGCCGGTATCGGTGGTGGGTACCTTCAGCATTCTCTATCTGCTGGGCTTCTCGCTGAATACCCTGAGCCTGTTCGGGCTGGTACTGGCTATCGGTATCGTGGTGGACGACGCCATCGTGGTGGTGGAGAACGTCGAGCGTAATATCGAAGAGGGGCTTGCGCCGCTTGCCGCGGCGCATCAGGCGATGCGTGAGGTCTCCGGGCCGATTATCGCCATTGCGCTGGTGCTGTGTGCGGTGTTCGTGCCGATGGCGTTTCTCTCCGGGGTCACCGGCCAGTTCTACAAACAGTTCGCGGTGACCATCGCCATCTCGACGGTGATCTCGGCCATCAACTCGCTGACGCTCTCCCCGGCGCTGGCGGCCCTGCTGTTAAAGCCTCACGGCGCGAAGAAAGACCTCCCTACCCGGCTGATCGATCGTCTGTTTGGCTGGATTTTCCGTCCGTTTAACCGCTTTTTCCTGCGCAGCTCGAACGGCTATCAGGGGCTGGTGAGCAAAACCCTCGGACGCCGTGGCGCGGTGTTTGCGGTGTATCTGCTGCTGCTCTGCGCCGCTGGGGTGATGTTTAAAGTCGTCCCCGGCGGGTTTATTCCCACCCAGGATAAGCTGTATCTCATTGGCGGCGTGAAGATGCCGGAAGGGTCGTCGCTGGCGCGCACCGACGCGGTGATCCGCAAAATGAGCGAGATCGGGATGAATACCGAAGGGGTCGACTATGCGGTCGCTTTCCCGGGGCTTAACGCGCTGCAGTTCACCAACACGCCGAATACCGGGACGGTCTTTTTTGGCCTGAAACCGTTCGACCAGCGCAAACACACGGCGGCGGAAATTAACGCGGAGATCAACGCTAAAATCGCGCAAATCCAGCAGGGCTTTGGCTTTTCCATCCTGCCGCCGCCGATTTTAGGACTGGGTCAGGGTTCCGGCTACTCCCTGTACATCCAGGATCGCGGAGGGCTGGGCTATGGCGCGCTGCAAAGCGCGGTGAATGCGATGTCCGGGGCGATTATGCAAACGCCGGGGATGCACTTCCCGATCTCGACTTACCAGGCTAACGTGCCGCAGCTGGACGTGCAGGTCGATCGCGATAAGGCGAAAGCGCAGGGGGTATCGCTAACCGAGCTATTCGGTACGCTGCAGACCTATCTCGGCTCGTCTTATGTCAATGACTTTAACCAGTTCGGGCGTACCTGGCGCGTGATGGCCCAGGCCGATGGGCCATACCGCGAGAGCGTGGAAGATATCGCCAATCTGCGCACCCGTAATAATCAGGGCGAAATGGTGCCGATCGGCAGTATGGTGAATATCAGTACCACCTACGGGCCGGATCCGGTGATCCGCTACAACGGTTATCCGGCGGCGGACCTGATTGGCGATGCCGATCCGCGGGTCCTCTCTTCTTCGCAGGCGATGACGCATCTGGAGGAGCTGTCGAAGCAGATCCTGCCGAATGGGATGAATATTGAGTGGACGGATCTCAGCTTCCAGCAGGCCACCCAGGGCAACACGGCGCTGATCGTCTTCCCGGTAGCGGTGCTGCTGGCGTTCCTCGTGCTGGCCGCGCTGTATGAAAGCTGGACCCTGCCGCTGGCGGTGATCCTTATCGTACCGATGACGATGCTCTCCGCGCTGTTTGGCGTCTGGCTGACCGGGGGCGATAACAACGTCTTCGTGCAGGTGGGTCTGGTGGTCCTGATGGGCCTGGCCTGTAAAAACGCCATTCTGATCGTCGAGTTTGCCCGCGAGCTGGAGATCCAGGGGAAAGGCATCATGGAAGCCGCGCTGGAGGCGTGCCGCCTGCGTCTGCGCCCGATCGTGATGACCTCCATCGCCTTTATCGCCGGGACCATTCCGCTGATCCTCGGCCACGGCGCGGGGGCGGAAGTCCGCGGCGTCACCGGGATCACGGTATTCTCCGGGATGCTGGGCGTGACGCTCTTCGGTCTGTTCCTGACGCCGGTGTTTTACGTGACGCTGCGGAAACTGGTGACCCGCAGGAAGCCGGTCCAGGAGGATCTGCCCGCCTAGCCTGCAGCAGATAACAAAAAAACCGCCTTCACAAGTTGAAGGCGGTTTTTTTTCGTCACCAGAAAATGATTAATGCGCTTTTTTAAAGCGGGCGATCATTTCTGGCACCGGGTCGCAGCCGCTGGTATCGGCGTTTTTGACCGCCTCCAGCGCGCTGGCCACGGTATGGCGAGCGAGGACGTTTAACGAAGCCTGCTCTGCTTCATCGGCAACCGATTTGAAGTACCAGCAGGCGTTGGCGCTGACCACGCAGCGGGCCGGGACGTCAGGACGCGACGCCCACAGTTTTTTATCTTCGATAACCGAAAGATAGATATCACGCAGGGTGATCTTGTCCGCCGGACGGCCAAGATGAATTGAGCCGTTGCGGCCAAGCGTGGAGACGATAATGCCGTCACGAGTTAGCGGAACCATTAGTTTACGGATAAAGCTCGGGTTCGCTTCCAGGCCGTAGGCCAGAATCGCACTCGTCGAACGTTCACCCATCTGCTCCGCCATTGCTACGCTGAGAACCATCTGCAAAGCTGTCGGGAAGCGGTAATCTAACATGGCAGTGTCCTGGGTTGCGGTGAATCTTGTTCTTTTTGGCACCGCAGAGGTGAATAATCAATGAACAACAATATAACAAATACGGGAATTTTTTTGAAGCAATCTGCGGTTAGCCTGCGAAGTAAATTTTCTGATTTCACGGGCAAAGGCGGGGCAAACACAGATTCCCCTTCGTACCGTTTTATTTAACGCAAACGCCATCCTTTGTTCCGCTAGCCGCGCCCTGTCGCCCCGCGACCTGTCCACACCAGCGGCGCCTAACCCTGTGGATAACCTGGAGGCAGTTGCCTGGCAGCCGCAGCCCGGGCGGGCTACCGGCTGCCGTTCGTTTTTTGAACAGGGAAAACTCCCCCGCCGGGCAGCGCGCTAAGCGCGAAAATCACCACCCCGGCGCAGGGAAGCCCCTACCCCGCTTAATAATTCCACTTCGGCCGCGCCACCGTGTTTTTCTTCAGCAGATCGCGGAACGCTTTCAGATAGGGTTCATTGCTGCGCCCGCGCTTACAGATGGCCGAGAACGGCGACTGAAAGCCAAACTCGTTGGGCAGCAGCACCCGCAGGCGGTTCTCTTTGATCCACGGCCAGGCGTAATGCTCCGGCAGATAGCCAATATATTTCCCCGAGAGGATCAGCAGCAGCTGGGCGTCGACGGTCTCGACGGTGGCGCTCCCTTTGCTGAAGCCCCGACGGCGGAGATCGCTGGTGTTCCAGTAGCTGCGGGTCACCAGCGGGCACTGGCTGATCTGCTCTTTATCGAGCTGGCGGCTGAAGAACATCGGGTGCAGATCGCTGCAGTAGAGCCAGTGCTGTTCACGGTACAGCGGCTCGCTGATGATGTTATGCACCTGCGAGTTGTAGCTGCCGATGGCCAGGTCGATATGGTTGTTCAGCACGCCGTTCAGTTGCTCCGCCGGGGTGCGGATAATCAGTTTGATATGCACATGGGGAAATTTGTCGCTGAAGCTGCGCAGAACCACCGGCAGCGAGAGCGCCGTTTCGGTCTCGATGGAGTCGAGCGTCGAGATGCACAGGGTGCCGCTGTGCTCCCCTTTGAGCAGCGCCGACTGCCGCTCCAGCTCATTGAGTTCACTCAGCACGCGGATCGCCTGCTGTAAAAACTGCTGGCCTTTCTCGGTCAGAGAAAAGCCGCCGCGCCCTCGCTGGCAGAGGGTGAAGCCGAGCTGTCCCTCCAGCTGCGACATCGCATTGCTGATGGCGGAGACCGAAATACCCAGTTCCTGCTGGGCCCGGCTGTAGCTCTCCAGGCGGGCCACCGCCTCGAAAACCTGCAGCTGGCGAATATTGAGGCTGGCGTCGTGATGCATCGTATTTAGTTCACCAATAAATGAACTGAGTATTTACGCCAGACGATGTAAAGTCCAGCGCGGGTTGCGCACTATCTCTCCTGTTACGTTTCATCCGTCAGATTCAGGAGCAGACATGGATAACCTCTTTCACCAACCGCAGGGTGGCAATGAGATGCCACGCTTCGCCGGCCGCGCCACAATGATGCGCCTGCCGTTTATTGAAGATTTACAGGGACTTGACGCGGCGTTTGTCGGCATTCCGCTGGATATCGGCACCTCGCAGCGCTCGGGCACGCGCTACGGACCACGCTATATTCGCGCCGAATCGGTGATGATCCGTCCGTACAATATGGCGACCGGCGCCGCGCCGTTCGACTCGCTGTCGGTGGCCGACATCGGCGATGTGCCGATCAATACCTACAGCCTGCTCAAATCGGTGCAAATTATCGAAGATTACTACACCGGTTTGAATAGTTATCCGCTGATCCCGCTGACCCTCGGCGGGGACCACACCATTACCCTGCCGATCCTGCGGGCGCTGACCAAAAAACATGGTCCGGTGGGCCTCATCCACGTCGACGCCCATACCGACACCAATGATGAGATGTTCGGAGAGAAAATCGCCCACGGCACCACCTTCCGCCGCGCCGTAGAGGAGGGACTGCTCGACCTCAAACGGGTGGTGCAGATTGGCCAGCGCGCCCAGGGCTATGCCGCCGGCGACTTCCAGTGGGGCGTTGACCAGGGCTTTCGCCTGGTGCAGGCGGAGCAGTGCTGGCATACCTCGCTGGCGCCGCTGATGGCCGAAGTCCGCCAGCAGATGGGCGACGGGCCGGTGTATCTCAGCTTTGATATCGATAGCCTCGATCCCATCTGGGCTCCAGGAACCGGGACGCCGGAAGTTGGCGGTCTGACCTCCATTCAGGCGCTGGAGATCGTCCGCGGCTGCCGCGGCCTGAATCTGATTGGCGCCGATCTGGTCGAGGTCTCGCCCCCCTACGACGTGAGCGGTAATACCTCCCAGCTGGCGGCCAACCTGCTGTACGAGATGCTCTGCGTCCTGCCCGGCGTGAAGTACGCCTGAGGACGCCGCCATGGAGCTGAAATGCTTTCGCACCCTCTGGGGAGTGACGACCCCCTGGCCGCAAACGCTGGATGAACTGCAGCGTGTCGGCTGCTGCGGTATCGAAGCCCGCGTGCCGTTAACGGTGGCCGAGCGGCGGCAGCTCGCCGACCGCCTGCAGGCGTCGGGGCTGGAGTATATCGCCATTCTTTTCAGCGGCGGCGGGGTGCTCCCCGCCCAGCATGAAACGCCCGAGCAGCATCTGGCGCGCCTGCAGACCCGCTTCGCCGAGGCCAGCAGCCTCAACCCGCGCTTTGTCAATTTGCTGGCGGGCAACGATCGCTGGCCGCTGGCGCAGCAGGTCGATTTTCTCGGCAAGGCGCATGAGCTGGCCGCCGGGTTTGGTTTGACCTGCAGCTTTGAAACCCATCGCGCCACCTCGCTGTACAGCCCGTGGCTCACCCTGGAGATCATTCAGCAACTCCCCCAGCTGCGCTTTACCGCCGACATCAGCCACTGGGTGGTGGTCAGTGAGCGCCTGCTGGATGACCCCAGCGATGACTTCAGCGCCTTTATCGACCGCGTGCATCACGTGCAGGCCCGGGTGGGCTACGACCAGGGGCCGCAGGTGCCGCACCCGGCGGCGCCTGAGTATCAGCCGGCGCTGGCCTTTGCCGAGCGCTTCTGGCAGCAAATCTGGCGTTCGCAGCGCCAGCGCGGCTACCCGCAGACCACGCTGACCCCGGAGTTTGGCGCCGACGGCTATCTGCACCATCTGCCGTTCACCAACGTTCCGGTGGCCGATCTCTGGTCGCTCAACGCCTGGATGGCAACGCGCCAGCAGGCCCACTTTCAGCAGTTTTTAACGCTCACTGAACAGGAACCGCAGCCATGACCGCCGTGAAGCACGCTTTTACTGAACTCCCGACCATCGATATCCGCGATCTGGCCGGCGATGACCTCGCCAGGCGTCAGGCGGTGGCCGACGCCATCGGCCGCGCGGCGCGCGAGGTGGGCTTTTTCTACATCACCGGCCACGGCATCGACCCGGCGCTGATCGCCGGCGTCCGCGAGGCGGCGAAGCAGATCTTCGCCCTGCCGATGGAGGAGAAGATGAACTATTACATCGGCCACTCCAAAAGCCATAAGGGCTACGTTCCGGAAGGAGAAGAGATCTACGGCTCCGGCAAGCCGGACCATAAAGAGGCTTTCGATATCGGCTTCCAGGCAGCGGATGACCATCCGCTGGTGCTCGCCGGTACGCCGCTGATCGGCGCCAACGAGTGGCCCGATCTGCCGGATTTCCGCGCGCGGGTGCTGGCCTACTACGACGCGGTTTTCGCCCTCGGCCACCGTCTGTTCGACGCTTTCGCCCTCGCGCTCGGCCTGCCGGAAGGGTATTTCAAACCGATGGTGACCTGCCCGCCGGCTAAGCTGCGGCTGATCCATTACCCGTTCGACGCCAGCGTCGAAGATGTTCCCGGAATTGGTGCACACACCGACTATGAGTGCTTCACCCTGCTGCTCGCCGACCAGCCCGGCCTTGAAGTTCTCAATGAAGAAAGCGTGTGGATCGATGCACCTCCCGTCAAGAACGCCGCCGGAGAAGAGGCGTTCGTGATCAATATCGGCGACATGCTGGAAGTGCTCAGCGCTGGCACATTTGTTGCTACAGCCCACCGGGTGCGCAAAGTGCCGCAGGAGCGGTACTCCTTCCCGCTGTTTTTCGCCTGCGATTACCACACGCTGATCCGTCCGCTGCCGACTTTTCTCGCCGCCGGCGAAGCCGGTGAATATCAGGAGCTCAGCATCGGAGAGCATATGTGGAGCCAGGCCCTGCAAACCTATCGCTACCTGCGCGAAAAGGTCAATCGCGGTGAACTTCAGCTACCGGAGCGCGCGCGCGGCACCAATACGTTTGGCCATTTGAAAAAACAGGCACAGCAAAAAACCCCCTAACCACCCGTGAGGATCCATGATGACTAGCACCCTGAAAATAATCTCGCGCCGTGTCGCGCTTACCCTTGCCGTCAGCGCCTGTTTCTCCCCTGTCACCCAGGCGGCGGAACTGCTGACCGAGGGCGTCTTTAAGGTGGGAATGGAGGTCACCTACCCGCCGTTTGAGTCCTATGACAGCAATAACAATATCGTCGGTCTCGACCCGGAGTTTGCCGCGCTGATCGCCCAACATCTGCAGGCCAAACCGCAGCTGATCGACACCAAGTTCACCAGCCTGATCCTCGGCATCGGCAAGAAATATGACGCGGTGATCTCCGGGATGTACGTGACGCCGGAGCGCCAGAAACAGGCCGACGCCATCCCTTACGCCCTCTCCGGCGCGTCGATCATCGCCCTGAAGGGCGGCGCGGTGCAGCCGAAAACCGAAGATGAGCTGTGCGGCGTGAAGGTCGGTCTGCAGGCGGGCACCACCTGGGTGACCAGCCTGAAAAAACACTCCGACGAGTGGTGCCTGAAAAACGGCAAACCGGCCATCACCATTCAGGAGTTCCCGACGGCGCCGGAAGCCTCGCAGGCGCTGCTGTCGAAGAACATCGGCGCTCAGCTTGAGATTGCCCCGGCAGCGCAGATCATCGTCGACAAGAGCCGCGGCCGCCTGGCGATAAGCTCTACGCGCCTGGTCTACCCGCTGCCGCTGGGGATCTACGTCGCCAAAGGCAACACCGAGCTGGCGGAGGCGATCAAGGCCACCCTGGCCACGCTGAAGGCCAACGGCCAATATGCCGCGTTGATCAAAAAATACAACTTAGAAAGCATCGATTAAGACAATAAGCACTGCGCAACAGGAGTCAGTATGGCGTTCGATTGGGGATACTTTTTTTCATTGTTTAGCATTGGGGCATTCTGGCAGGCGTGCGTGACCGTCATCGTAATCAGCACCTTGTCCTGGGGGATCGGCCTGGTGGTCGGTTTTCTGTTAGCCTGCGCGAAGCTCTCGGCGCCGCGCTGGGTCAAGATCCCCGTCGAACTCTATATCTGGTTTTTTCGCAGCGTGCCGCTGATGGTGCTGCTGGTGTTTGTCTACAACCTGCCGCAGCTGTTTCCGGTGACCCAGCCGCTGCTCGGGGTGCCGTTTATCGCCGGGCTGGTGTCGATGACCGTCACCGAGGCGGCCTATATGGCGGAGATCCACCGCGGCGGGCTGCTGTCGGTGGCCAAGGGGCAGAGCGAGGCAGGCCATGCGCTGAGCTTCAGCTTTATCGGCATCCAGCGGCTGATCGTGATCCCTCAGGCGTTTCGCATCTCGCTACCGACGCTGATCAATGAATACATCACCATCATTAAGCTGAGCTCGATTCTGTCGGTGGTCTCCTTACCCGAGCTGCTGCTCACCGGCCAGCGCTTGTATGCGCAGAATTTCCTTGTGATGGAGACCCTGCTGGCGGTAGCGGTGTACTACGTGATGGTGGTTACCGTCTTCACCTGGCTGTTCCGGGCGCTGGAAAATCGTCTCGATATTCAGCGTAAGCGTCCGCAAACCCTCAGCGAGGCGGAATGCCAGGCGCTGCGCCAGAGCCTGCCGGCGCTGAGCGAAGAGAGCAACACCCCGGCCGTCAACGGCGCGCCGCCGGCGCTCGATCTGCGGGGCATTCACAAATCCTGGGGTCAGCATGAGGTGCTGAGAGGCATCGATCTGCAGGTGGAGAACGGGGAGGTGATCAGCATCATCGGCCCGTCCGGCTCCGGCAAAACCACCCTGATCCGCACCATCAACGCCCTCGAAAGCCTTGATGGCGGGGAGATCATTCTCTACGGCGAGGACTATCTTAAGGGCGGAGCCATCGTCGACAAACGCCAGATGCGCGCCGGGGTACGGCGCATCGGCATGGTCTTCCAGAGCTTCAACCTGTTCCCCCACCGCACGGTGCTCGACAACGTGATGCTGGCCCCGCGCTATCACCAGCTGCTGGACCAGCCGGTCGCCCGCGAGCAGGCCCTGGCGCTGCTCGACCGCGTCGGCCTGCTGGCCCATGCCCACAAGTACCCCGGACAGCTCTCCGGCGGCCAGCAGCAGCGCGTGGCGATCGCCCGGGCGCTGGCGCTGAAGCCGGACATTATGCTGTTTGACGAACCGACCTCGGCGCTGGATCCGGAGCTGGTAGGCGAAGTGCTGAAGGTCATTCAGTCGCTGGCCCGCGAAGGCATGACCATGCTGATTGTCACTCACGAGATGGACTTCGCCCTGTCGATTTCCGACCGCGTGGTGCTGATGGAGAACGGCGTGGTGCAGGCCGATATCGCCCCGCAGGTGATCCGCAGCCCGCTGGAGGCGCCTTCTCTGCAACGAATCCGTGAATTTATGGGAGTACGCTAAATGGCAACTGAGCAACACCTGCGCCAGCAGCTGGCCGCCGCCTACCGGCTGGCGGCGCTGTTCGGCTGGGAGGATACCCTCTACACTCACTTCTCCGTGCGCCTGCCCGGCGACGGCGAGCCGCGTTTTTTAATTAATCCCTTCGGCATGATGTTTGACGAAGTCACCGCCAGCAACCTGATCGTAGTGGATATGGAGGGCAAGGTCGTAGCGGGCGACGCGCCGGCTAACTCGGCGGGCTTTACCATCCATAGCGCGGTGCATATGGCCCGGGAAGACGCCCACTGCGTGATCCACACCCATACGCTACCGGGGATGGCGGTGGCCGCCTGCGAGGATGGCCTGCTGCAGCTCAACCAGATCAGCACCGAGTTTTACCAGCGCGTCGGCTACCATCCCTATGAAGGGGTGGCCTTTGACCTCGACGAACGGGCGCGCATCCAGCGCTCGCTGGGGAATAATATCGCTATGATCCTGCAGAGCCACGGCCTGCTGTCGGTGGGCCGCACCGTGGCTGACGCGTTTTACATCATGTACTACCTGAACCGCGCCTGCGAGATCCAGATGGCCGCCGCCCAGCTGGCGGCCCTCAGCCCGATCCACACCATCGCCCCGCACCTCAGCCAGCACGCCTGCGAGCAGCTGATGGGCGTGGAGCATGAACGTCAACAGGTCTGGCAGGCGTGGCTGCGCCGTCTTGACCGTCTCGATACCTCTTACAAAGACTAACGCCTATGTCTGATATCACTATCGTGGTGGATTGTAACGACGCGGATTTCGCCCGCGATATTTGCGCCGCCCTGCAGCAGTTTCCCGACGTCACGGCGCTTCTGCCCCATCACCAGGCGGCGCGCGACGCCCAGTACGCCAGCTGCTGGTTCCCGGACCCGCAGCTGTTGACCCGTTCGCCGGGGCTGAAGCTGATCCAGGCCGCGTCCGCCGGGGTCGATCATCTGCCGCCCGCGCTGTTCGCCAGCGAGATCCCGCTGTGCCGGGTGATCGATGAAGATTTTCGCCACGGCATGTTCGAATATGCCCTGTGGAGCGTCCTGTGGTTTCAGCGCCATTTCGACCGGGCGCTGGCCCACCAGCGGATCCAAACCTGGAAGCTCTATCCCCAGCGCGCCGCCGCCGACTTCCATATCGGCATTATGGGGCTCGGCGAAATTGGCGGCTATATCGCTGACCAGCTGGCCCGCCTCGGCTATCGGGTCTCCGGCTGGTCGCGCAGTGAAAAGCAGCTGGCTGGCGTCAACTGCTATCGCGGCGAGGAGGCGCTCGACCACTTTCTTGGGGCGCTTGACGGGCTGATTAACCTCCTGCCGCTCACCGCGCAGACGCGAGGTATCCTCGCCGCGCCGCTGTTCAACCGGCTACCCGCCGGGGCGGTGTTAATCAACTGCGGCCGCGGAGAGCATATGGTCAATGAGGATGTGCTGGCGGCGCTGGAGAGCGGCCAGCTCGCCGGGGCGGTGCTCGACGTCTTCCCGCAGGAGCCATTGCCGGCGGACGATCCGCTGTGGCGCCATCCGCAGGTGGTCATCACCCCGCATATGGCCTCTGCGGCCCCTGCCGAGGTGATCGCCCGCCAGTTGCTGGAGAACATTCAGCGCCAGCGCCGCGGGCTGCCGCTGAAAAACCTGGTCAATAAGCACGCCGGTTACTGATCCCCGGCTATATCGCCGCTGCTACGCTTAATAGGAGATCCACAACCAGAAGGCAGGAACATGAAGATTGATTTATCGGGGAAAGTCGCGCTGGTCACCGCCTCCACGGCGGGTATTGGCTTCGCCATCGCCAAAGGCCTGGCGGAGAGCGGCGCAGAGATCATCCTTAACGGGCGCAGTGAGCAGAGCGTGAACGCCGCCATCGCTCGTCTGCAAAATGAGGTGTCGGGCGCGAAGGCGCGCCCCGCCATCGCCGACCTCAGCGACGCCGACGGCGCAGCCCAGCTGCTGCGGGCGGTGAACGGCGTCGATATTCTGGTCAATAACGCCGGGATCTATGGCCCGCAGGATTTCTACGCCACCGACGACGCGACATGGGACAACTACTGGCAGACCAACGTCATGTCCGGCGTACGCCTGTCACGGGGGCTGCTCCCGGCGATGGTCAGTAAAGGCTGGGGGCGGGTGGTGTTTATCTCCTCAGAATCGGCGCGCAATATCCCGGCGGACATGATCCATTATGGCGTGACCAAGACCGCGCAGCTCTCGCTGGCCCGCGGCCTGGCGAAATATGTCGCCGGCAGCGGAGTGACCGTTAACAGCGTACTGCCGGGGCCGACGATTTCCGACGGCTTTGCCGAGATGCTGAAAGACGACGTGGCGAAAACCGGCAAGTCGCTGGAGGAACTGGCGAAAGCGTTTGTCATGACCCATCGTCCGAGCTCGGTGATCCAGCGGGCGGCCTCGGTGGAAGAGGTCGCCAATATGGTGGTCTACGTCTGCTCGCCGCAGGCGTCGGCCACCTCCGGCGCCGCGCTGCGCGTCGATGGCGGCGTGGTGGATGATATTCTCTGAATCCCCTTTATGCAGGGGAGCCCCCTCCCCTGCCGCCTTCCCGGGCGCTAAAAAGCGCAAAATGTTAAAAAACAGCCGCAAAGTCGCACAAAGTGAACAGGAACATGTATTCCCAGAACTTATGATATTTGTTTTAAGCATAAGTTGTGGTGTTAATGTCTCTGTTACGAAGCTTGCTTTTCTTTTTCGGCGCGGCGGTCGCGGCCGCCCTCGCGGTACTCTGCCTGTGGGTGGATATTCGGGTGTTTGGCAACGACATCCCGGAGGTGTCGCTCACCGAAGTGGTCCAGGAGAGCGTGCTGGCCGTTATCGTGCTGGTTCATCTGCTGCTGGCGCGGAAATATGCCCACTTGCGCTATAGCAATATCCTCATCGGCGGCTTCTTTCTCGCCATGCTGATCCGTGAGCTGGATGGCCTGTTTGATTTACTCTCCCACGGCAGCTGGGTTTGGTTTGCCCTGCTGGCCACCGCGGGGTCGCTGCTGTTGCCGTTGCGCCATCTGCGTCAGACCCTGTCGCAGCTGGCGGAGTATACCCGCACCCCGTATTACGGGATGATGATTAGCGGCCTGCTGGCGATTCTGGTCTTCTCGCGGCTGTTTGGCATGCACGGCCTGTGGTACGCCGTGCTGGAAGAGAACTACGCCCGGGTGGTAAAAAATACGGTCGAGGAAGGCAGCGAGTCGTTTGGCTATATGCTGTGCCTGACCGCCACCCTGGGCTACGCCTGCTACTTTCGCGGTCTGGCGCGACAGGCGCTGTCGCCGCAGCGCTAATCGTGGACGATAGCCACCGCCGGGCGTGTCTGCCGGCGGTGGCGCGCCGCCGCGGTTAACCGCGAATTTTCCACTTCCGTTTGAGAACCTCTTTGTCCTGGCTATCCAGCCACTGATTCACTTTCTTCAGCAGCGCCGGGTTATCTTTACTCATCATATACACCTTGTTGCTGGCGGTGCCGGCGAATGGCGTTTCGTTGGCAACGCAGAACACGCCGGGCTCTTTGCTCTGGTAATAGTCGCCTTCAATCAGATCGGTCACCATCATATCGGCCGTTTTCTGCCGCAGCGCCTGCAGGTTATCGACATTGTTCTGCACGCGGATAATTTGCGCCTGCTTGATGTGCTCATCGACAAAGCTCTGGTTTGTGCCGCCAGGGTTGACGACCACTTTCACGTCCGGGCGGTCAATTTTTTCCAGCGAACCTAGCCGCGGGGCGGCCTGGCAGTTGGCTAAGGCGATTTTTCCGTTCGCCACCACCGGATGGCTGAGGGCGAAGGCTTGCGCCCGCGCCGGGGTCTCGGTAACCCCACCCATCGCAATATCAAACTTGTCCGCCTGCAGATCGGCGGCGAGCGCGGGCCAGCTGGTGTAGACGAAGCTCACCTTCAGCCCGAGCGTGCGCCCGAGATCGCGGGCCATGTCCACGTCATAGCCCTGCAGTTCGCCGGCGGCATTGCGAAACGCCAGCGGCGCGTAATCGCCCGGCACGCCCACCTTCAGTTCACCGCTGTGCTCGATGGATTGCATATCGCGCGCCTGGGCGCCGCAGGTCATTATCGCCAGCGTCAGCGCCAGCCCCACCGTCAGTCTCATTTCGCCATCCTTAAAGTTATCGGTTTTCATGCCAGAGTGACCGGCCGCATCAGTCACAGTATCCGCAGCGCGAGCCAGGGCATTCATCCTATTTTTAAACACCGGGACATACAACCCGACGGCGCGGTTGCCGATCGCAAATCTGGCGATAAAACACAGCCCCATCCGGTGAATGATCCCTCATCCGCCGGGCATAGCCTTACGTGAACGATCGTATTTTACACAATGAAGCGGGTTCGTTCGCTTGGCAAAAAAGAGCAATAAGCTATTTATAACACATTGATATAAAACAGAAAATTTTTTTATTGAGAGTTATTTGGCATTCAACTCGCGTCAATAACCGTCTTATTTACGCCGCAATTCCCCCGCGCTACTATCCTGACAAAAGCAGCCCATAAATAACAAGCCAGTTTATTTCCAGGCATTAATAAATTAGTCAGTTAAATGAATAAATAAAAAAACATACTTGGCGTAAATAAGACTCATCAAAATAACGGCCCTGGCGCCAGCTTTACGGGCAATAGAGAAGGAAAGAAAATGAAAATAATCACGCTGTGTCTGGCGACGGTCTTTGCCGGACTGGCCGCCGGCTCTGCACTCGCGGCAGAGGGCAAGCTGAATTTCATCGGCAAGGTCGTGAACGCCTCCTGCAAGCTCGAAGGGGTGAGCGACAGCGGGGTCATCGGCGTCAGTATGGGCGCTATTCCGCTGTCGAGACTGAAAAACAGTCAGTCTGGGACCGGGCCGGCGGTCGGCATCGACATTCGCGTTAAAGATTGTGAGAAAGGCACTTACTATATTGTGGTTGACGGCCCCTCGCCTGCCGGCACGCCTGAAAACCGCGTGCTGGCGCTCGACGGCAGCGGCAAGCCGGCCAGCAACGTAGGTATTCTGCTCACGGACCGCACGGGCACCCCACTCAGCCTCGATGAACGCCTTGATCCGCAACACGATCCTCGCATAGAGATCTCGGTGGACGGCGGCTCCGGAACCTTCAGGCTGAACGCCTTCTATTACACCTGGGACAAAGCCCACGCCGATCCCGGCGACGGCAATGCGACGGCCCGATTTACCATTATGCAGGAATAGCTTCCCGGTCAGGGATGAAACTTCAAGGGAGTCCTCATGAAAACACAGCTGGCGGTTCTGCTCTGCGCAGTGACCTTTCAGGTCTGCGCCGGGATCACCATTAATGCCACGCGGGTGGTCTATTCCGGGAAAGAAAAGGTCGCCAGCCTGAACATTCACAATCGCAGCAGCACGCCTTATAAAGTGCAGATCTGGCTGGACGCCGGACTCAATACCTCGCGCATTGGCCTGCCGATAGTGGCGACGCCGCCGCAGGTCTATTTATCGCCGCAACAATCCGCCCAGCTGCGCTTTATCTATCTCGGCGGCGGGCTGCCCGGCGATCGGGAAAGCGTGTACTGGGTCAATATCCAGGAGACGCCTCCCGCAGCCGTCGGCACGCATACGCTGCAATTTGTCGTCCGTACCCGCCTGAAGCTCTTTTATCGTCCGCCCGCCATAACCACCACCCTCGCCAGAGAGGTGCAAAAGCTGCAGTGGCAGCAGAGCGGGAATAACCTGCGCTTTACCAACTTAGGCCCACTGCATATCACCCTGGTCAACGGGGCGCTGATCGATAATAAAGGCCACCTCTCGCCGATAAGAAACGTGATGCTCCGGCCATACAGCAGCCATACCGTGATGACCACCGACAGCACTCGCCTGTACCAGTTGAACTATATCGACGACTACGGCGCGGTGGTGCCCATCCCCCTGCAGAATGCCCATGTGCCGCCCCAGGCTAGTTATACTCCAGGGCGAAAGTCACCATGCTGTTGGCCGTACCGGCTCCCACCGTGGCGTCAGTCTGCACATACTGGGCGTTGAAATTGATCGCCTCGGCGGTACCGGCGCTGGCGCCGGTCACCCTTTTCAGGATCGGCAAGTTGCTGGCCTCATTGATCTTAACGCTGGTGCCGTCGGGCACTGCCGCACCGGGGTTATTGCCGTAGGTCAGCTTCACGCCGACGCCGCTGGCGCTGTTGCTGGCCTGGCTCAGGGCCAGGGTATCGCTCTCCACGCTGACGCCGAAAAAGCCGATGCGCACGTCGGTCGGCGTCGGACAGAAGACCGGAATCGAAAAGCGCTTCGCCTGGCCGCCGGTAGTCCCTTTGCCATGAAACTCCCCCCGGTTAACCGTACCCAGACTGACCTGGATCGTCGATGTCGCTACCTGGCAGCTGCCGCTGCTGCCAATGTCCACATTCAGGGCGGCGATATCGATGCTGACCGGCGCGCTGGCGACAAAGCTAGCGCTTGCGCTGGTCTGCTGTTCAATGGTCATCTCCCCCACCTGCGGCAGCGGCGGCGAGTTGGTATGCGTCCCGTCCGCCAGTTGCACCGTTCCGGTTTTATAGAAGGTTACCGCAATCCTCACCGTGGTTTGCTGCTGCGTCATCAGCGCCGGGAGCGTCGCACTGTCGCATACCACCACCGACTCGCCGCCGGCGGAGTGGCTGCCATCGATGGCACGCATCGGGCCGCCGGCGCACTGGAAGCTGAGGGCGTAACCAATGCCGTCGATAGCGCTGGGGTAGACATGCTGTCCGTTAATCACCATCGGCGAGCCGCCGGTTTTCAGCTGCTTATAGACGATGCGTTTGGCGCTCGCCGTCGGCAGCTGCAGGTCGCAGGAAAAAGGGATCCCGCTGCCGTTATCCGCCATCGCGCTGGTCATCTGGGTATTGACCGGCAGCGTGGGTAAATACTTGATATTAGGAATATTGACCGTGGTCTGGCCGATATTTGCGCGGCAGGTTTCAGCCCGCACGCCGGGAAGATAGGCGCTCAGCCCCAGCAGAAAGAGGAAAGGAAGTAGACGAAAAACAGATTTCATAGCCGCCTCAGCGTGTCTGGCACAGTCCGGAGACGGTTTTCACCGTGTTCAGACTCTGCTGTGGGTTATCCGGAAGATGAAAATGCAGCCTGCAGCTCTGCGACTGGTTGTTCACGACCCAGCTCACCGCCAGGGTCCCCTCCTGCGGTACACCGCTGAGGTACACCTGGCCGCCGTCAGCCACCATGCCGCCCGGCGGATTGCCGCTCTCCTCCGCCGTGACCAATTGCGCGCTGGCGCCAAACGGTAACGGCCCCTGGGCATTGCGGAGGGTAAACAGCACCCGGTTGCCAATGTGGGTCCGGTAGTTGTCCATCACCACCGCGCCGCCGCTGGGGATCACCGTCTGCCCCTGCTGGTCGACGTCGGTATCATCCGCCATCGACTCCGTGTCGAGGGTAATGACATTTTTCCGATAGGCGGTGAGGGACGGCACCACGGCATAGCCGCGCCAGTCGGTGTGCACATTGTTGCCGTTTTGTACCGCCACCCCGGCGGCCCCCGGCGCGCGGACGATGGCGAAGCTCTCACCCACCGTCTGGCCGAAAGTGACCCCGTGCGGATGCGCGACCACCGAGCCGGCGCCTCCCCAGGTCAGCTGGTTGCTGGCGGCGTCATGGCGATAGCCAAGCTGGGCGTTGCCGAAGCCGCCGTGGTAGTCGAGAGCAGCGCTGCTATTGCTGCCTCGTCCCTGATTGCCATAGCCCTGCTGAACCGAGTAGAACAGGTTCGGCCGCGACGGCACCGCGCCATACAGCGACACCTGCTGCGAGGTATAGCCATTGCTGTCCGAGGTGGTGTTGTAGCTCACCGCGCTGTCGGACAGCGGACCACCCAGCGGAATATTGATATTGAAAGACCAGGAGCGATCATTTTTTTGCTGACCGCTGGCGCGGGTGTAGTAATAGCCCACACCCCAGGAGATCCCTTTCCAGGCGCTGTAGAACCCGAGATGTACCGTCTCATCCCGGCTCTGCCGGTGCCAGTATTCCTGCGACCAGGCGGAAACCGCCAGACTCCCCAGATCGCCAAGGCTTTGTGACACCGAGATCTCTTCCCGTCGGCGCCGGTTGTCCACCTGCCCCTGCGCGCTTTCCAGGGCGCTGGCTTCGGCAAAATCGTAATAGCCGCTGGAGGAGTAGCGATAGCTGGCGAGGCTGAATGCGGTGCCCGAGCTGACAAAATTTTTCTGATACTGAGCGCGCAGCGAATGGCCCGTATAGCGCTTGCCCGACGGCGTACGGGTGACGGCCTGGGTGACATCCCCTCCCAGCGATCCGAACTCGCCAAAACCGCGGCCCAGGCCCAGCGCCCACGCCTGATAGTCCCGGGCCAGCTGCGTACCACCGTAGAGGGTGAATCCCGCCGTCAAACCGTAGAACAAAGTGCCCTGCAGAAATTCCGGCGAGCGCACCGACTCCCCCCCGGAGTGGTAGCGGCCGGCGCTGAGACTGAATTTGCCGCGCCCTTCGCGCAGCATATATGGCACCGCGGAATAGGGCTGGGTAAAGGTACGCACCACGCCATTGCTCTCGGTCACCTTCACCTCCAGATCGCCGCTCTGCGAGGTGGGGTAGAGATCGCTGATGGCGAATGCCCCCGGTGACACAAAGGTCTCGTAGATCACATACCCGTGCTGAGAGACGGTCACTTTGGCATTGCTGTGCGCCACGCCACGAATAGTGGGGGCAAAGCCACGCTGGCTGTCCGGGAGCATCTCATCGTCAGACATCAGCTGTACGCCGCGAAACTGTATGCTGTCAAACACATCGCCGGTGGTATAGGTATCGCCGATCCGCAGCAAGCTCTTCAGCGAGCGGACATCGCGCTGCAGCCAGGTGCTCTGGGTATCCCAGTGCCGGCGCTGCTGGTCATACTGCATTGAGGAGATGTTGCGCAGTCGCCAGGCGCCCAGGTTGAGGCCGCTGCGTAAATTGAGATAGTTTGAGCGGCTGCTCTCCCCTTCGTCGGCGTTCTTTATTTGCGCGCCGGAAAAATAGTAATCGACAAACGCGGCCGGCACGCCATCGTCCCAGCGCGACGGATCGACATAGCCGCGGCTTTGCACGTTCATCGCCGCCTGGGGAATACTCAGCGTCAGGCGCTGGTTAGCGAAGGTGAAGCGGCTGCTGGCGTCGGGAATAAACTTCTCGATCCGGGTGAAGGTCTCACCCTCATGCAGCGTTTGAAAAGCCGGAAACGCGCTAACGTTAACCCCATAATCCGCCAGCTGCCCGGGCGTCAGCACCGGCTGCAGCTGCCCGCCATCGTCAACAAAGGTGATATTGGCCTGGCCCAGCTCCTGGTCGTTAACCACCACGGTGACAGGATAAGTCCCCGGCTGCTGCCCGCCGGGTTTGGCGAAGTAGTGCAGATCGGAGGTTTGCTGCTGCGGGTCGGCAAACTCCAGCGCCGCCGGATCAAAATAGTCGTCGGCCAGCGCCCGGCTCAGCGGGCTGAGACAGCACATCATCGTCGGCAGCGTCGCCAGCGCCAGCGCCCGTCCGGCGGTGACGGGCAACGCGGCATACTCCCGCACCCTGGCTGTTGTTATTCTTTTCATGCTGGCGCCGTCCGGTAAGCTCATCACAAAGGGGAATTACTGCTGGGCGTAATCGCTGACGCCGCCGTAGTCGTTAATCGCCCGCCATTTGACGGTGCCGTGCCCGCTCACCGGCCACGTTTTCTCGCCAAAGGGGGCCACCATGCCAGGCTCGTCGATTGCCTTCCCGCCCACCTCGACGGCGTAAAAAGAGACAAAATAGGGAGTGGGGTTGGCCACCGTCAGATGACCGCCGGACTGGCTAAACTTCAGCTGCTGCCAGGCTTTAGCCGGGTCGCCCGCCAGGCCGTTGGGGCGATAAAAGATTTTGAATTTCGACTTAATATTGACCTGCAGCTTGTTCACCTCGCCCTTGGGCGTCGGGGCGATACTTTTGACGTTCAGCCAGTAGACCGATTCACGGTCGCTGGGCAGCGAGGCGCCAATAAAGTTAATGCGCAGGACGTTATTTTGCTCCGGATCGAGACGGAATAAGGGCGGCGTAACAATAAAGGGCACCTTGGCCTTATCGTTTTCCGCATAATTTTCCACCCACGACTGCACCAGATAGGGCGTATGGGTATCGGCATTAGTGACTGAAATAGCGGCTTCACGCTTCCCTTCCTGATAAATCACACGGGTTCCACCCATGACAATACCGGCCTGCGCTGCCGTGGAGCACAGCAGAAAGGCCGCAACGGCAATTATTTTCTTCATCATGACTTACCATCAGGTAAAGGTTGAACAGACTATAAAATAAAGCAGGGAATATCAGAGCCAGTACCCGTCGGGATAATTAGCAAAAACAACTATACCGTCACGAATATAGTTCGTGACTTTATGACAATTATCACTTTAGCTATCTGCAATTAATCAGGACGCAGTGGACTGACTCTGAATAGCGCGCAATATGATTAGTTATAAATCATATTGAAATTAGCCGTACCGTTGGCATCGCCAGCCGTCACCGCACCGGTGGAGATATAGTCGGCGAAAAACTCGAGGTCGGCAGTGCCGGTGCCGGCAGTCGCGCCCGCAACGACATTTTTGGCTTTCGACACTTTGCCGAGGCTGACCGCCGTAGACTTGTCATCTTCATACAGCTTGATCGCCACGCCAGCGGCGCCGCCGGTGGTCGCCAACAGCGTGTTATCAGACTGATCGCGCGCGCCGTCAAACAGCACCGCAACATTTGTCACGCTGGCAGGGCAATCTTTTACTTTGATATGGAAAGGCGTTTTGGTGGTTTCAAAACCTGTGCTGGTAAAATAGGTGCTGGCCCATTTGCCCAGATCAACCTTCTGGCCATTAGAACTACTATCGACGTTGCAAGAGCTGTCGGTGATTGACCCATTGAAGATGACCTGCCCGCCGGCGCCTTCCGAACTGGTGCCCGAGTCAGGATTGATAGTGTTGGCCGCGGTAGCCTGCAAGGCTACGCCAGAAAGCAGCGCTCCTATGAGGATGGTTATAAAGCGAGGTTGTTTTTTCATTATTTATCTCATCGTTAACGAACATATTTTCCATCATCGACAATAGCCCTAAAGCTATCACGAAACGGCTCGTCAGCTCCTCCCTGTAAATGTACGTTGCGTTCCTTCCGCAGGATATTAGGCACATCCCCCTCTACTCTGCATTATTTCGCCAATAGATGGCCATGAATAACAAACAGAAGAAAAAAGAGTTATTTTGATGTGCGAAATAAATATATTACCCGAAGTATCAAAAGGCAACCCGGGAAGATGTTAACTATAAGTTAATAGCTATGTTCGCCATATATTTAATTTTTGAAATGGCTTTTCAATGTTAATTTACATATCTATACAAAAGAAATTCAAATACCTTTAAACAACAACAGATCAATTCAATTAACAAATTTAAAGACAATTATTCAAAAATTCGTCTTGTTTTATTGTGCGCTCGTCAGAGCGTACACAAAAATTAGGAATTTTCCTGGTATCAATATTCATAATTTCTACACAAACGACGCCAGGGTGCGCCACCTCCACCCGCTAATCCCTTATTATGGAAGTGTTTTTATTTTCAAGTGAAAGCCAATACATAAGTGACATAAATACATGGGCGCTGCCGCCGGCAAAATAGCCACCCTCTTCGAATGGTTATTTTGAAGTTAAAAAAAATCCGCAACCCGAATGGATTGCGGACTGAGGATCGGTCAGAAATGAGATGGACTTCAGAACAGGCCCAGCGGCGCGGTGCCGTAGCTCACCAGCAGGTTTTTGGTTTGCTGATAGGCATCCAGCGCCATCTTGTGCGTTTCCCGCCCGACGCCGGACTGTTTATAGCCGCCGAACGCCGCATGCGCCGGGTAGACATGATAGCAGTTGGTCCACACGCGACCGGCTTTAATGCCGCGACCCATGCGATAGGCGAGGTTGGTATCCCGCGTCCACACCCCGGCGCCGAGACCAAACTGGGTCTCATTGGCGATAGCCAGCGCTTCCGCTTCGTCCTTAAAGGTGGTCACCCCGATCACCGGCCCAAAGATCTCCTCCTGGAAGGAGCGCATATCGTTGCGACCTTTAATCAGCGTAGGCTGAATATAAAAGCCATTATCCAGCGCCGGCGCGATAGCCGCCCGCTCGCCGCCGGTCAGAATTTGCCCACCCTCTTCCCGGGCAATCTGAATATAGGAGAGGATCTTGTCGAACTGCTGGCGGGAAGCCTGAGCGCCGATCATAGTGTCGGTATCTAACGGATCGCCGCGGCGGATCTGCGCCACCTTCTCCATTACCCGTGCCATAAAGGGCTCATAGATGGATTCATGGATCAGCGCCCGCGACGGGCAGGTACAGACCTCACCCTGGTTGAAGAAGCCGAGCACCAGCCCCTCCACCGCCTTCTCAATAAATTCCTCTTCTCCGTCCATCACGTCGGCGAAGTAGATGTTGGGCGATTTCCCCCCCAGCTCGACGGTGCAGGGGATAATATTTTCCGCCGCGCAGGCGAGAATATGCCGCCCGACCGGCGTGGAGCCGGTAAACGCCAGCTTGGCGATACGCTTGCTGGTGGCCAGCGCCTCGCCCGCCTCTTTGCCGAAACCCTGCACCACGTTAAGCACCCCGGCCGGGAACAGATCGCCGATCAGCTCCAGCAGCAGGGTAATGCTTAGCGGCGTCTGTTCCGCCGGCTTGAGCACCACGCAGTTCCCCGCCGCCAGGGCCGGGGCCAGCTTCCACGCGGCCATCAGCAGCGGGAAGTTCCACGGGATAATCTGTCCGACCACCCCCAGCGGTTCATGGAAATGATAGGCCACCGTGGTTTCGTCAATTTCGGCGGTACTACCCTCCTGGGCGCGCAGGCAGCCGGCGAAGTAGCGAAAATGGTCGACCGCCAGCGGCAGGTCGGCGTTAAGCGTTTCGCGGATCGGTTTCCCATTGTCCCAGCTCTCCGCCACCGCCAGATATTCCAGATGCTGTTCAATACGATCGGCGACCTGCAGCAGCAGCCTGGAGCGCTGTTGCACTGAGGTTTTACCCCACGCCGGCGCCGCGCGATGGGCGGCGTCGAGGGCGAAGTCAATGTCTCTGGCATCCGAGCGGGGAAACTGCGCAATGTTGCTGCCGTCGACCGGCGAAGTATTCATAAAGAATTCACCGCTCAGCGGCTCGACAAATCTACCGTCAATGAAGTTGCCGTAAGCCGATTTAAATGAAACCACGGCGCCGGGCTGGCCAGGATGTGCATAACGCATCGCAAATCTCCTTCTGTAGGGTTGAGACGCAGCGGCATATTGATTTTTTAAATTTGCCGCCGAACGCTTCTCACTTTGCAGGGGTTATGCCAGTTTTTTATTTTCTTTAAATATTTTTATTTATTAATACGTTGCCTTCACTAACCGAGCAGATGGTCAGCCACTGTCGCACGGGTTTCCACTTATGTGTTGCAAATCGCAACACCAAATAAACCAAATGGCTACAATATTGCAACACAGCAACATCGACCCAGAGGTGCCCTGTGGCAGGCAATCCCTTTCTTCTCGCACCAGAGGTTAATGCGAATCCCCTGCTGAGCGATTCGTGGTCTCGCTGCCAGCGCTACGGGCTGGATCCCGCCACCGAGGATTTTCCCCGCCTCGGCGCCGGCGAGCTGGCGGACCGGCTCGCCAGCCACCGCGGCCTGCAGCAGCTGGCGCAGCCGGTGGTGGAAGCCCTGTCGCGCCAGGTCGCAGACCTGCAGTCGGTGGTGATCCTTTCCGACCCCGACGGTCTGGTGCTGCATACTCTCGGCGATACCCAGGCGCTGCAAAAGGCCCAGCGCGTGGCGCTGGCTCCCGGCAATCTGTGGAGTGAAAGCGGGCGCGGGACCAACGCCATCGGCACCGCGCTGGCGATTGACGATGGCTGCGAGATCGATGGCCGTCAGCACTTTCTTACCCGCAACCAGAATCTGTACTGCGCGGCGATGCCGCTCCAGCGACCGGACGGAAGCATCGCCGGGGTGCTGGATATCTCCGGCCCGGCGAATTTTCCCCACCAGCACACCTTTGGCTGGGTAAAAGCGGCGGCAAAGCAAATTGAATATCTGTGGGTGAAACAGAGTCTGCATCCTGAGCAGTGGCTGATGAGCCTGCACCGGCAGGTGGACAAACTCGACAGCGTCGAGGAGCTGCTGCTGGTCTTTTCCGACAACGTCCTCACCGCCGGCAACCGGCTGGCGATGCGCGAGTTCGGCCTGAGCGCGGCGCAGTTTGGCCAGCTCACCTTTGCCTCGCTTTTTCCGACGCTGACGCAAACGGCGGTCAGCGTCCCGCTGCCGCTGACCACGCCGCAGGGCCGCTACCACTATCGCCTGCGGGCGCCCACCCGCCGCCGGGTGGCGGTAAGCGCCCCGCCGGCCATGCATCTCCCCTTTACCAGCCCGCGCGAAGGCGAAAAGCTGCTGCGGCTGCTCAACGCCGGCATCGCCCTGTGCATTGAAGGAGAAACCGGCAGCGGCAAAGAGTATGTCAGCCGCACGTTGCACCGGCACAGCCGCTGGCGCAGCGGTAAATTTGTCGCCATTAACTGCGCCGCCATTCCGGAATCGCTGATCGAATCCGAGCTCTTCGGCTACCAGCCGGGGGCGTTTACCGGCGCCAGCAAAAATGGCTATATCGGTAAAATCCGCGAGGCTGACGGCGGGGTGCTGTTTCTTGATGAGATCGGCGATATGCCGCTGGCGCTGCAGACCCGCCTCCTGCGCGTCCTGCAGGAGAAAGAGGTCGCTCCGCTGGGCGCCAGCCGCAGCGTGCCGGTGAATTTCGCCTTGATCTGCGCCACCCACCGCAACCTGACCCAGCGGGTCAGCGCCGGAGAATTCCGTGAAGATCTGCTGTGGCGCCTGCGGGAATACGCCCTGGCGCTGCCTCCGCTGCGCGAGTGGCCGGCGCTGGAAACCTTTATCGCCACCCTGTGGCACGACCTGGGCGGTGCTTCACGCCGGGTGACGCTTTCAAACGCGCTGCTGGTTCACCTCAGCCAGCTGCCGTGGCCGGGAAACGTACGCCAGTTGCAGAGCGTCCTGAAGGTAATGCTGGCTCTCGCCGATGAGGGCGACACGCTGACGCCCGACGCGCTGCCGGAGGCGTATCGCGCCGCGCCTGCGCCGTTGCCGCGCGGGGGATTGCAGGCCCATGATGAGCAGTTGATTGTCGATACCCTGGCCAGGGTCAACGGCAACGTCAGCCGGGCGGCGCAGATACTGGGTATCGCCCGCAGCACGTTGTACCGCCGCGCCGCCCGTGCCGGACGGCCTCGTCGCTGAGGCTATGGCGTAAAGCGCGCCGGTAGCTTGCACACTGTCGGAAAACCTCCGCCGCCATAGATGGCGGTTATTTCTCTCTGCGCTAACCATGTGTTGCGGTAAGAGGCAGCCCTTCCCGCAGGGCATCGATCGCCGCCCGCGTTTTTTGCGGCAGCCACGGCCCCTCCGGCCATACCGCGTGGATGGCGAAACGCACCTGAGCGCTGGACGCCAACACCTGCTGCAATGTCCCATCGGCAAGCGCCTGCGCCACCAGCCAGTCCGGCAGCCAGGCGATGCCCATCCCCTGCTGCACTGCCGCCGCGATGGCGGCAAAATCATCCTGTATCAGCCACGTCTGCGGACTGAAGCGCACTTCGCCCTGCTGCGGGTCATACAGTTGCCATTTTTGCAGCTGGCCGTTGTGCAGATAGCCGAGGGTACGGTGCTCGTTCAACCCGGCAATAGTCTGCGGCGCTGGCTGCTGGCGCAGGTACTCCGCCGCCGCGCACAGCACCATACCATGCTCTCCCAGCGCCCGGGCCCGCAGCGACCCGGTATCGGCCAGGCTCCCGATACGCACCGCAAGATCAAACCCCTCCTCCAGCAGATTGACCTGCCGGTCGCTGTAGTGGAGCTCGAGCTTCAGTAACGGATAGCGCTGGCTGAGGCGGAACAGCAGCGGTGCCACGCAGCGCTGGCCAAACAGCACCGGCAGCGACACCCGCAGCCGCCCCTGCACCTCATCTTTGCCGCGCAGCAGCGTCTCTTCGGCCTCGCGGATGCGCTCCAGCGCTTCCCGGCACTGGAGATAGAATTGCTCCCCCTCTTCCGTCAGCAGTTGCCGTCGGGTGGTACGCTGGAATAACGCCACGCCGAGACGCGCTTCCAGCCGGGCAATGGTTTTTCCCACCGCCGAACGCGTCACATGGAGGATCGCCGCCGCGCTGGCAAAGTTGCCGCTCTCGACCACGGTGACAAATACCGGGATCGCATTCAGATCGTCGCGCACAGATTGGTTCCTTACGGGATACAATAGGGAAAAATAATGTCACTCCTGCGACAAAAAAGACAGTGTTAGTCTTTGCTTCTATCTTTCATTTGAGGCACTCATCATGGCTAACGTTCTGGTTTTAAAATCCAGCATTAATGGCGAAACATCCCTGACCAATCAGTTGATTAACGAATTTCTCGCGGCGCGCCAGGCGGCGGGACACGGCGATCGGCTCACCGAACACGATCTCAGCGCCATGGCGCTGCCAACGCTGGATCGCCCCCTGTTCGCTGCCCTGCGCGGGGCAGTGGATCCGCAGCCTGCTATCCGCGAGGCGGTCGCCCTCTCCGACCAGCTTATCGCCGAGTTAAAGGCCAGCGACCTGCTGGTGATCGGCGCGCCGATGTATAACCTCAACGTCCCGACCGATCTAAAAAAATGGTTCGACCTCGTGGCGCGGGCGCGGGAAACCTTTCGCTACACCGAGAGCTGGCCGCAGGGGCTGGTGGAGGGCGTCCGGGCGGTGGTCGTCAGCAGCCGCGGCGGTATTCACCAGGGAGAAACTACCGATGCCGTCACGCCCTATCTGCGCGCGGTACTGGGGCTGATGGGGATCCAGGAGGTGGAATTTATCTATGCCGAAGGGCTGGACAATCGCCCGCATGGTCGCGACGCCGGGATCGCCAGCGCCCGGGCGCAGATTGCCCGCCTCGCCGTTCCGGCCTGAGTCGTGGAGAAATTGTGCTGGCGCTGGCGGCCTTTTTATTTTAGAGTTATCTAAATTTAGACAAAGCTAAAATAAATGACCACACCTGAAGACCTGCAGGCCCGCGCCGGAGAAGCCGCCGCGCTGATGAAAGCGATGAGCAATCCTCACCGATTGCTGATCCTGTGCATGCTGTGCGATGCGCCCAGGGCCAGCGCCGGCGAACTCGCCCGGGCTACAGGGCTGAGCCCCTCCGCCACCTCGCAACACCTCGCGCGGATGCGTGACGAGGGGCTGATCGACAGCGAGCGCGACGCCCAGCGTATCCACTATTTCATTACTCACCCTGCGGTACAGCAGGTGATCAATACGCTGAAAACGCTCTATTGCCCGTGAGGATCCTATGACCATCGCCACCTTAACTCCCGCCGAGGCCCAGGCGCAGATTGCCCAGGGCGCCAGACTGATTGATATCCGCGATGCGGATGAATATGCGCGCGAACATATCCCCGATGCCGAGCTGGTGCCGCTCGCCACTCTGACCAGCGGTGCGCCCCTCAATGCCCGGGCCGGAGAGACGGTCATCTTTCACTGCCAGGCGGGTTCCCGGACGCAGAATAATGCGATTCGTCTGGCCGCGGCCGCCGCGCCGGCGCAGACCTGCCTGCTGGCAGGAGGAATTCAGGCGTGGAAAGCCGCGGGGTTGCCGGTAGTGGAAGATTCATCGCAGCCGCTGCCGCTGATGCGCCAGGTGCAAATTGCCGCTGGCGTCCTGATTTTACTGGGGGTGCTGCTGGGCTATACCGTTAACGGCGGCTTTTTCCTGCTCAGCGGCGCGGTCGGCGCCGGGCTCACCTTCGCCGGCGTAACCGGCTTTTGCGGCATGGCGCGTCTGCTGGCGACCATGCCGTGGAACCGGCGCCAGGGGGTTAAAACGCGCTCCAGATAAGCCAGGCAATGCCGCCGAAGAGCAGCCATTTGACGATGTAATAGACCGTCTTATTCCATTTTTTCAACCGCTTACCAACAATACGGATCTGGTAAATATAGCGAAACGCCCGGTTAATCCCGCCGGTGCGATCGCCGATATCGTTGGGCGCCGAAGCGGCGCTCATCAGATGGCGTCCCAGCCAGTGGTTAACTTTCTGCGCCCAGCGGTAGCGCATCGGCCGTTCAATATCGCAGAACAGAATCAGGCGATTCTCACCACTGGTATTTTCCGCATAGTGGATATAGGTCTCATCAAACAGCACGCCTTCTCCATCGCGCCAGCTGTAACGCTGGCCATCCACCTCGATAAAGCAGCGGTCATCGTTCGGCGTTGCCAGGCCCAGATGAAAGCGTAGCGAGCCGGCGTAGGGGTCACGATGGCGCGGCAGACGGCTACCGTCCGGCAGAGTGGCGAACATAGCCGCTTTCACCGACGGGATATCGCGCAGCAGCGCGGTAGTTTGCGGACAGAGCTGGCTGGCGGAAGGATGGGCATCCTCATACCATTTCAGATAAAAGCGTTTCCAGCCGGTTTTGAAAAATGAGTTAAACCCGGCATCGTTATATTTATCGGCCGCTTTAATCTGCTCCAGCTGCTGAAGGTGGAGACCTTCGTCGCGAATAACCTGCCAGTTTTGCTGCAATATCGCCAGCTCGGGAAACATCTCCGGCCGCAGATAAGGCGTATTCGGCACGCGGGAAAATAAATACATAAATCCATTCAGCGGCGCGGTAAATGTGGAATGGTCGGAGAGCTGCCGCCAGAAACGATAGCGCACCCGTCCGCGGTAATGGACATACAGTACAGCAATAACAATGATCAACAGAATGATATACTTCATGGTGTCTTTCCTGACCTGATTGGTGGTAACCCTACCCTCGCCGTCCCCCTTTCTCAGCAGCGGTATGGCGCCAGCAAAACATTAACAATGTTAATACATATAACTCCAAATTGTTTTAACAAAAAACAGCACGCCCGGTGTTCAGTGAGCGGGCGTTGAGCTATGGTTTAGGTTTATCCATGGTGTTAACAGTGAGGAGTGAATTATGTTTGCTGTCGGCGATCAGGTACAACCCCGAGCGGGCGGACCAAAACTGAAAGTGGTGGAAGTGCAAGGGGAGCAACTGGTGGTGGTTCAGGCCGCACAGGAGCAGGGAGAGCGCTATTCGCTGAAGTCGGACGAGGTCACGCCGTATCAGGAAGAGGGAGACTTCGGCGTCTGCTAAAGCCCCTCGCTTAAAGTTGTAAGGCCAGGCCGCTGGGTCTCTCACCACCGGCCTGGCGCTGGCCCGAAGGCGTTAAATTAAAAAGCTATCCAGCGATTTACCCTGGGCGACAGCCTCGGCAATCGGCTTCGGCATTCTTCCCTGTCCGGTCCAGGTTTTCTCTGCGCCAGTATGATCGGTATAACGATATTTCGCCGGGCGCGGTTGACGCTTTTTGCCTCCCGCCTTAGGCGGCTGAATATCGGCCACCAGCTCGTCAGGAGAAATACCGTCGGCGCGCATCAGCTCAAGCCAGGTATTCACTTTCTCCTGATATTCAGCCTGCTGCTGAGCTGCCTGCTGCTGTTGCGTACGTTTTTCTTCAGTGACGATCCTGAGCTTTTCCAGCATTTCTTCAAGCACGTCAATGGAGAATTCACGGGACAGGGCACGCAGTGAACGGATATTATTCAGTTTGTGTAACATTGAAGACATAAAATTAAAAAATTCCAAATAGCAAATTAAAAGATACAACGCGGCAAGTGTAATAGAAACGTTTATTTATTTCCAGCCTTCGGTTGTCCAGATAAATATATAAGGTGGATATTAGCGGTTATCCCCTGAAGCTATATTGGCAAATACCTGAGCCTTTTTCATAAGCACAGGCAAAAAAGAGAGTGAATAAATAAAAAAGGCAGAATGACGGGAAAAACCACCGTTCTCGCCAGGAATATTAGCTTTATGGTCAGCGGGTTACCTGCTGTTCATACGCGGCCGCACTGATACATACCTTTGGCCACAGTGAATAGTTAATCAGAAAATGGGAATAAAACAACAATTCGCAATTCAGAATTTTTCACCATAAAAACGCGACTTACGGCATAAAAAATCCTAAAAGAGAGCGGAATCACACACTCGCGTGATGTTGCGCCATGGTTGGCTATCAGGCGCCGTTCCCTCGGCCAGTCTCGATTTCGCAATCAAGAGTAACACATTGATAAATATTGATATTTTCAAAAACAGGAATAAAAGTAGCGTAACGAACAAAAAACAAACCAGCGCAGAGTATTTTATCGACAAAAAGGCGATAAATAAAAATTTATAGCTAGTTGCCACTTTTAATGCAGAGATATACTCTACGCACATCAAAACAGGCAGCCCAAAAACGCTATACCAACGCGCATTTTTCGGCGTTAATGACTTCATTTTCGAGGAGCACTCCGATGTTCTCTGCGCACTCCCGCTTGCGGCATGCGGTTGCAGACACCTTTGCGATGGTGGTTTACTGCACCGTCGTCAACATGATGATCGAAATTTTTCTCTCTGGTATGACGTTTGAGCAGTCGTTATCGTCGCGTCTGGTGGCGATCCCGGTCAACATTATTATTGCCGTACCCTATGGGATTTATCGCGATTTCGCCATGCGTCAGGCCCGGCGCATCAGCCCGGCCAGGTGGATGAAAAATATGGCCGACGTGCTGGCCTACGTCACCTTTCAGTCGCCGGTGTATGTCGCTATTCTGTGGAGCGTGGGTGCTGACTGGCACCAGATTGTCGCCGCGGTGAGCTCGAACCTGGCGGTATCGATGATGATGGGCGCCGCCTACGGTTACTTCCTCGACTATTGCCGCCGCCTGTTCCGCGTGGCGCCCTATCAGCAGGCGAAAGCCTGACCAACGCGTTAGCAGCGACTGGCTCTGCCAGTCGCCCCTTCCCACCAGCCCGCCTCGCCTGGATCCTTAAATGCCTATCGCCGTATTAATTCGTCGACATTGCCGGCTGGGCTTCGCCAAATAGCCCATTCAGAAAACGCTCAAGCGCCATGCGTGAGCTAAATCCATGCGGAATACCATAATGTTGTTGCGCATCCCCGGCTAAATACAGCGGAAACTGTTCATAATGATCACAGGTTTTGATATCTGAAGCCGGTTCGGCCAGCATATTGCTGCGCTCTTTTAACGCCGGATGAATAACTAACGCTGTTCGCCCCATGCGCGCTTCGCGGTTCACATAAACATAATTATCGCCGCGGCGATAGCCGTACGCTTTTTGCGTCACAACATCCATGGTGAAGCCGGCTTTTTCAAGAACACGCGCCACCTCATCGGGTCTTAAATACATACTGATTCCTCGTTATCTTTTACCGCACATTGACCTTACCTTATTCATTAAGGACAGTGCTTTCGGAAAATTCCAGAAACCACAACAGTAAGCATAATTCAAAATCTTGTCCTACACTTACTCACTCGATGGAATTAAGGGAGATAACGATGGCTAACCATGTGAACCGCAACAATTTTGACGAGAACGCCGAAGATATTCATAACGATGTCAGCCAATTAGCGGATACGCTGGAAGAGGTGCTGAAATCATGGGGCAGTGACGCCAAAGAGGAAGCGGAAGCGGCGCGTGTCAAAGCGCAGTCGCTGTTAAAAGAGACTCGTGCCCGCCTTAATGGCCACAACCGGGTGCAGCAGGCGGCGCTGGATGCGCGCCAGGCAGCGTGCGATGCGCTGGGCTGTGCCGATACCTACGTGCGCAATAAACCGTGGCACAGTGTGGGCGCCGCCGCCGCCGTCGGGGTATTTATTGGCGTATTGCTCAATTTACGTCGATAATAGCTTAAGCGTCGGCTGCCGCCGCGCGATTGGCGCGCGGTAGCCCGCGAGTTTTACGGAAGGCAATGAAGATAACAAATACGCGTCAGCCCCTGCGCGCCTCTGGCCGCAGGGGTTTTTCTGCTTCCCCTACTTAAGCGCCATCAAATCGCGATCGCCTCTCTCAGCCGTCGGGCAAGTCCGTCAGCCATCGCCGGCGAACGTATATTGGTAAAACTCATCAATAATCCCCCCTCGCCCGCGTGGCGAATCCGCCAGTCGCTCAGCGCCTGCACCGCCAGCCCGGCCACAACCGCCCGCCGCGCGAGCAGCCGATCGTCGCCGCTGACCGACATAACCAGTTGAATTCCCCCCAGCTGCGGCGTGACCTGAAAGCCCTGCGCCTGCAGAGCCGACTCCAGCCACTGTCTACGCTGGCTATAGCTGGCACGCATTTTCTTCAAATGACGCCAAAAATGTCCCTGCTGGATAAAATCCGCCAGCGTCTGCTGCCACAGGGTGGGAACGGTGCAGGACTGGCGCTCCGCGGTCTGGTGAAAACGCGCCACCAGCGGGGTCGGCACCACCAGCCAGGCGGTGCGCAGCGCCGGGAACATCGACTTACTGAAGGTGCCCGCGTAGATGACCCTCTGCGGCGCATCAAGGCTTTTCAGCGGCGGCAGCGGTTTGCCGTGATAGCGAAACTCGCTATCGTAATCGTCCTCAATGATCCACGCGTCGCGCTCCGCGGCCCACGCCAGCAGCTGGCGGCGTCGGGGAAGCGACAGCGCGACCCCCAGCGGACTCTGATGGGCTGGTGTGAGCAGGGCAAATCGCGCCTGCGGGTGATGACGCTGGCCCCAGCCGACGTCCATCCCTTCGTCGTCCACCGGAATCGCATCCACCGCCAGCTGCCCAGCCTCGACGACCGGCCGGATAAAGGGATACCCCGGATCTTCCATCCACATATGCTGTCCCGGCTGCGCCAGGGTACGCAGGATAAGGTTCATGGAGGCGGCATAGCTGCCGGTGATCAACACCTGATCCGGCTGACAGTCGATACTGCGCGACAGGCGTAGATAATCGACGATAGCCTGGCGCAGAAGCGGATCGCCGCCGGGATCGCCGGGTGCAAGATCGAACCGCGACTGCGTCCGCAGCCGACGCCCCATCACCCGCGCCCACTGCCCGCGCGGAAAGAGATCCAGCGCCGGCAGCCCCATCTGAAACGGCAGCGGCTCCGTCGGCGCGGCCGGTTGCACTGGCGGTACCGGCGCCAGCTGGCGCGGGCTGAGCCGCTCGCTGACAAAGGTCCCCGCCTGCCCACGCCGCTCGAGCCATCCCTGGGCGACCAGCTCTCCCCAGGCGTTTTCGATGGTCGCCCGGGAGACGCCCTGCTCCTGAGCGTACACCCGGCTGGCGGGCAAACGGCTGCCCGGGGTCAGTTCGCCACGTTCAATCGCCGATTTCAACTGGCGGGCGATACGCTGATAAAGCGGGAGGTTAATCGCTTCCATTATGGTCTGCTTTTTTCGTCACAATATGGCTATCTTTTGCAGACCATTATAGTGGTATTTTGGCTGCCGTCTTAGAGAGGAGAACACCATGAACCAATTACGTCAGCCATTCAGTGAACTGAGCCCGGAAGTCTATAAAGGGCTGGTACAGGCCAGCATCGCGCTGGAGAAAAGCGAGCTGGGCAACGCCCTGGTAGAGCTGGTTTATTTACGCGTCTCGCAGATCAACGGCTGCGCCTTCTGTCTTGAGAAACATAGCCAGGCGCTGCGCAAAGGCGGCATGGCGCAAAGCAAACTGGATGCCCTTGCGGGCTGGCGGGTAAGCGCCCACTTTACTCCGGCCGAACGCGCGGCGCTGGCTTGGGCCGAGTCGGTCACCGACATTGCCACCAGCCATGCGGAAGATGAGGTTTACCAGCCGCTGCGCGAACATTTTACCCCGCGTCAGATAAGCGATCTGACCTTCGCCGTCAGTCTGATGAACGCCTTTAACCGCCTCGCCGTGGCCATGCGCCTGTAGTTCCGCACAGCCTCCCCCCTCCTCCGCCGATCTATCCCGGCGGGGGACTCGCTTACCAAAAACGCTATATATTGAGTGGTTGAAGTTTTAAATAACTACATCTAGTATTTCCTTATCGAATGGCCCACTACGTTCGACGCTATGTTTAGCGCCGTGCTGTTATCTTAAATGGAAATACGAATCATGCGCATTATTATTTACACTCGAAATGACTGCGTGCAGTGCCATGCCACCCGGCGAGCCATGGAGAGCCGGGGACTGGCCTTTGAAATGGTCAACGTCGACCAGCAGCCGGATGCCGCCGACACCCTGCGCGAGCAGGGATTTCGCCAGCTGCCGGTGGTGATCGCCGGTGAGCTGCGCTGGAGCGGCTTCCGCCCGGATATGATCAATCGCCTGCGCCCCTCCTTTACGGCGGCCAGCGCATGAGCCTCATCGTCTACTTCTCCAGCCGTTCGGAGAATACCCATCGCTTTGTGCAGCGCCTGGGGCTGCCGGCGGTGCGCATCCCGCTGAACGAGCGTGAACATCTGCGGGTAGACGAGCCCTATATTCTCATCGTTCCCAGCTATGGCGGCGGCGGCACCGCCGGCGCGGTACCGCGTCAGGCGATCCGCTTTTTAAACGACGTGCATAACCGCCAGCTGATCCGCGGAGTGATTGCCGCCGGCAATCGCAACTTTGGCGACGGCTGGGGGCGTGCCGGAGATGCCATCGCGCAAAAATGCGCCGTGCCCTATCTCTACCGCTTCGAGCTGATGGGAACCCCCGACGATATCAACACCGTGCGTAAAGGAGTCAGCGAATTTTGGCAACGACAACCGCAGAACGTATAACCGCCGCCGTGGATTTTCACGCCCTCAACGCGATGCTGAATTTGTACGACAGCGAGGGCCGCATCCCGTTTGAGAAAGATCGCCAGGCGGTTGAGGCCTTTATGGCGACCCAGGTTCAGCCCAACGCCCTCACCTTCCCCAGCCCGGAGGATAAGCTCAGCTGGCTCGTCAGCGAGGGCTATTACGATCCGCAGGTGCTGGCCGGCTATGACCGCGGGTTTGTGCTGGCGTTGTTCGCCCATGCCCGGCGCGCTCCGTTTCGCTTTCAGACCTTCCTCGGCGCCTGGAAGTTCTATACCAGCTATGCGCTGAAGACCTTTGACGGCAAGCACTACCTCGAGGATTTCGCTGAACGCAGCGTGATGGTGGCCCTGACGCTGGCCCGGGGCGATGAACAGCAGGCGCGGCAGCTGACGGAGGAGATACTCAGCGGCCGCTTTCAGCCCGCCACACCGACCTTCCTTAACGCTGGCAAACAGCAGCGCGGGGAGCTGATCTCCTGCTTCCTGCTGCGTATTGAGGATAATATGGAGTCCATCGGCCGGGCGGTGAACTCGGCGCTACAGCTGTCGAAGCGCGGCGGCGGGGTGGCCTTTTTACTCTCCAACCTGCGCGAGGCCGGGGCGCCGATCAAGCGCATCGAAAACCAGTCTTCTGGGGTAGTGCCGGTGATGAAGATGCTGGAGGACGCCTTCTCCTATGCCAATCAGCTCGGCGCCCGCCAGGGGGCGGGTGCGGTCTGGCTGCATGTTCACCATCCCGATATTTTACGCTTTCTTGATACCCGGCGTGAAAATGCCGATGAGAAAATCCGCATCAAAACCTTGTCGCTGGGGGTGGTGATCCCTGATATCACCTTCCAGCTGGCGAAAGAAGATGCGCAGATGGCCCTGTTCTCGCCTTATGACGTCGAACGGCTGTACGGTAAACCTTTCGCCGATTGCGCCATCGGCGACCTCTATCCGCAGCTGGTGGCCGACGAGCGGGTCCGCAAGCGCTGGATCCGCGCCCGCGACCTGTTCCAGCGCCTGGCGGAGATCCAGTTTGAATCCGGCTACCCGTACATCATGTTTGAAGACACCGTGAACCGCGCCAGTCCGGTGGCCGGGCGGGTCACCATGAGCAATCTGTGTTCGGAGATCCTGCAGGTCAGTACGCCGTCCGCCTATAATGAAGACCTCAGCTATGCGCATATCGGGGAAGATATCTCCTGCAACCTCGGCTCGCTGAACATCGCCCATACCATGGACTCGCCGGATTTCGGCCGCACAATCGCCACCGCGGTGCGCGCCCTGACCGCCGTGTCCGACATGAGCGACATTCAGTCGGTTCCCTCGGTGGCGGCCGGCAACGCGGCCTCCCACGCCATCGGCCTGGGGCAGATGAATCTGCACGGTTACCTGGCGCGGGAAGGCATTGCCTACGGCAGCCCGGAAGGGCTGGACTTCACCAATATCTACTTCTACACCGTGACCTGGCACGCGCTGCACACCTCGATGCAGTTGGCCCGCGAGCGCGGCCAGCGCTTCGCCGGCTTCGAGCAGTCGCGCTACGCCAGCGGGGCGTACTTCGACAAATATCTGCAGGAGGAGTGGCAGCCGAAAACCGAACGGGTGCGCGCGCTGTTCGCCCGCGCCGGCATCTCTCTGCCCGACCGGGAAAGCTGGCGCCAGCTGCGCGACGATGTCATGCGCTATGGCATCTACAATCGCTATCTGCAGGCGGTGCCGCCCACCGGCTCGATCTCGTACATCAACCATGCCACCTCCAGCATTCACCCGATCGTCTCGAAGATTGAGATCCGCAAAGAGGGGAAAACCGGGCGAGTGTACTACCCCGCGCCATTTATGAATAACGACAATCTGGCCCTCTACCAGGATGCGTATGAGATAGGGCCGGAGAAGATCATTGACACTTACGCCGAGGCGACGCGCCACGTCGACCAGGGGCTGTCGCTGACCCTGTTCTTCCCCGATACCGCCACCACCCGCGATATCAACAAGGCGCAAATTTACGCCTGGAAGAAAGGCATCAAGACGCTCTACTACATCCGTCTGCGCCAGCTGGCGCTGGAAGGCACTGAAATTGAAGGCTGCGTGTCCTGCGCGCTGTAAGGAGAACAGGATGACCCATTTAACGCGCGTCAGCGCAATCAACTGGAACCGCATTGATGACGATAAAGATCTTGAGGTCTGGAACCGTCTCACCAGCAACTTCTGGCTGCCGGAGAAAGTGCCGCTGTCGAACGACATTCCCGCCTGGCAAACCCTCAGCGCGGCGGAGCAGCAGTTGACCATTCGCGTCTTTACCGGATTGACCCTGCTCGACACCATTCAGAACACCGTCGGCGCCCCGGCGCTAATGGCGGACGCCTTAACCCCGCATGAGGAGGCGGTGCTGTCGAACATCAGCTTTATGGAGGCGGTTCATGCCCGCTCTTACAGCTCCATCTTTTCCACGCTGTGCCACAGCAAGGAGGTGGATGCCGCCTTCGCCTGGAGCGAAAGCTGCGATCCTCTGCAGCGCAAGGCGCAGCTGATGCTGGGTTACTATCAGGCCGACGAGCCGCTGAAGAAAAAAATCGCCAGCGTGTTCCTCGAATCCTTTCTCTTCTACTCCGGCTTCTGGCTGCCGATGTACTTCTCCAGCCGGGGAAAGCTGACCAACACTGCGGATCTGATCCGCCTGATCATTCGCGATGAAGCGGTGCATGGCTATTACATCGGCTACAAGTACCAGAAAGGACTGGAGATCGTCAGCCCCGGCAAGCGCGAAGAATTGAAAAATTTCGCCCTCGATCTGCTGATGGATCTTTACGACAACGAACTGGCCTACAGCCGGGAGCTGTACGGCGAGAGCGGCTGGTTCGACGACGTCAGCGCTTTCCTGTGCTACAACGCCAACAAAGCGCTGATGAACCTCGGCTACGAGGCGCTGTTCCCGGCGGAGATGGCGGCGGTCAATCCGGCAATCCTCGCAGCGCTGTCGCCCAACGCCGACGAAAACCATGACTTTTTCTCCGGTTCCGGCTCCTCCTACGTGATAGGAAAAATGGAAGAGACCGCCGACGACGATTGGGACTTTTAACCGTACTTTCACCAGGAATATCGCAGGCGGATTCCTGGTGATTAATTTCACAAAATAGCGTTTAATCCACCAAATATTCTCTCCATGACCTAACCGTCATCACTTCGTCATATTTAGCAGAAAACCGGTCCATTTCAGTCGAATTATCCAAAGATAATCAAAAAATATTACCAACAACAAATTACCGCCCAGCCCTTATATCACGGGGGCTTAGCCACAGTTGTCCCCATCTGATTTTGCCGAGAGTTTGCCATTGAGGGTTGTCACAGAATCTGAGTATGTTAGGGTGTAAAAAGATCATAATCACCATCGGGTATCATATCGCAATAAACAAATAACAGGAACTTCTCTATTGCATGGCAATTAAATTAGAAATCAAAAATCTTTATAAGATATTTGGCGAGCATCCACACCGTGCTTTCAAATATATTGAGAAAGGACTCAACAAAGCGCAAATACTGGAAAAAACGGGGCTGTCGCTTGGCGTCAAAGATGCCAGTCTGGCCATTGAAGAAGGCGAGATATTCGTCATCATGGGGCTCTCCGGCTCGGGGAAATCCACCATGGTTCGCCTTCTCAATCGCCTGATTGAACCCACCCGCGGCCAGGTGCTGATTGACGGGGTCGATATCGCCAAAATGTCGGATGCCGAGCTGCGCGAGGTGCGTCGCAAGAAAATTGCGATGGTTTTTCAGTCCTTTGCGCTGATGCCGCACATGAGCGTGCTCGACAACACGGCGTTTGGTATGGCGCTTGCCGGCGTTCCCGCCGCCGAACGAGAGCAAAAAGCCCGGGAGGCGCTGCGTCAGGTGGGGCTGGAGAATTATGCCCACGCCTGGCCGGATGAACTCTCCGGCGGCATGCGCCAGCGCGTCGGTTTAGCTCGCGCCCTGGCGATTAATCCCGATATTCTGTTAATGGATGAAGCCTTCTCTGCGCTCGATCCGCTCATTCGTACCGAAATGCAGGATGAGCTCATCAAATTACAGGCGAAGCATCAACGCACTATCGTCTTTATTTCCCATGACCTTGATGAAGCCATGCGAATTGGCGATCGTATCGCCATTATGCAAAATGGCGAAGTGGTCCAGGTCGGCACTCCGGATGAAATATTAAATAATCCGGCCAATGATTATGTACGCACCTTCTTCCGCGGCGTGGATATTAGCCAGGTATTCAGCGCGAAAGATATTGCCCGCCGCAGCCCGGTTGGCCTGATTCGTAAAACGCCTGGTTTTGGCCCCCGTTCGGCGCTGAAATTATTACAGGATGAAGACCGGGAATATGGCTATGTCATAGAGCGCGGTAATCGCTTTGTCGGGATTGTCTCGATTGATTCTCTGAAAACAGCCCTCAGCGCCGGGCAGGGGATCGAGGCGGCGCTGATTGACGCCCCGCTGGCGGTGGAAGCGCAAACCCCGCTCAGCGATCTGCTCTCCCACGTCGGCCACGCTCCGTGCGCCGTGCCGGTAGTGGATGAAGAACAACAATATATTGGCATCATTTCCAAACGGATGTTGCTCCAGGCTTTAGATCGCGAGGGGGTGAATCATGGCTGATCAGACCAATCCATGGGGCAGCGCCCCGTCAACCGACAGCGCCGCGCAGGCTGCCGACGCCTGGGGTGGCGCCTCTACTGCCGCGCCGGCTAATGGCGGCGGCGCCGACTGGCTGCACAGCGCCCCGGCGCCGCAGCCGGAACAGTTCAATATCATGGATCCGTTCCATAAGACCCTGATCCCGCTCGACAGCTGGGTGACCCACGCCATCGACTGGATCGTGCTGCACTTCCGTCCGCTGTTCCAGGGGATCCGCGTGCCGATCGACTACATCCTCAGCGCCTTCCAGCAGCTGCTGTTGGGGATGCCGGCGCCGGTGGCGATTATCGTCTTCGCGCTAATCGCCTGGCAGATCTCCAGCCTCGGCATGGGGGTCGCCACTCTGGTATCGCTGATTGCCATCGGCGCCATCGGCGCGTGGTCGCAAGCCATGGTCACTCTGGCGCTGGTCCTCACCGCCCTGCTGTTCTGCATGGTTATCGGCTTGCCGCTGGGGATCTGGCTAGCGCGCAGCCCGCGGGCGGCGAAAATCATCCGCCCGCTGTTGGATGCCATGCAGACCACGCCGGCGTTCGTCTATCTGGTGCCGATCGTGATGCTGTTCGGCATCGGCAACGTACCGGGCGTGGTGGTGACGATTATCTTCGCCCTGCCGCCGATCGTCCGTCTGACCATCCTCGGGATAAACCAGGTGCCTGCGGATCTGATCGAAGCGTCGCGCTCATTTGGCGCCAGCCCGCGCCAGCTGCTGTTTAAGGTGCAGCTGCCGCTGGCCATGCCCACCATTATGGCCGGGGTTAACCAGACCCTGATGCTGGCCCTGTCGATGGTAGTGATCGCCTCGATGATCGCCGTCGGCGGCCTCGGCCAGATGGTGCTGCGCGGTATCGGTCGCCTGGATATGGGCCTGGCGACCGTCGGCGGGGTGGGGATCGTGATCCTGGCGATTATTCTTGACCGCCTCACCCAGGCCGTCGGTCGCGACGCCCGCAGTCGCGGCAACCGCCGCTGGTACACCACCGGCCCGCTGGGGCTTATCACTCGCCCTTTCTGTCGATAAGTCGATAACAGCGCCGCTCCCCCCGGGAGCGGCCCTTCCCGTTAAACAATAAGAGGAACCACCATGCGACATAGTACGATGTTGGCCACCGCCGCCTTTGCCACCCTGCTCGCCACCAGCGCCTTCGCCGCCGACCTGCCGGGTAAAGGGATTACGGTGAAGCCCGCTCAGAGCACTATCTCCGAAGAGAGCTTCCAGACCCTGCTGGTCAGTCGCGCGCTGGAGAAGCTGGGCTACACCGTCGAGAAACCCAGCGAAGTGGACTATAACGTTGCCTATACGTCGATTGCCGCCGGAGATACCACCTTTATCGCCACCAACTGGCAACCGCTGCACGATGACATGTACGCCGCGGCGGGCGGTGATAACAAATTCTATCGCAAAGGAGTGTACGTCTCAGGCGCCGCCCAGGGCTATTTGATCGACAAAAAAACCGCTGAGCAGTACCACATCACCTCCATCGATCAGCTCAAAGATCCGCAGATCGCCAAACTGTTTGATACCAACAATGACGGTAAAGCGGATCTCACCGGCTGTACCCCAGGATGGGGCTGCGAAGCAGTGATTAACCATCAGATTGACGCCTATGGCCTGAGCAAAACCGTCACCCATAACCAGGGCAACTACGCGGCGATGATGGCCGACACCATTGCCCGGTATAAAGAGGGTAAACCGGTGCTCTACTACACCTGGACGCCGTACTGGGTTAGCGACGTGCTGAAGCCTGGCAAGGACGTCGTCTGGCTGCAGGTGCCGTTCTCCTCCCTGCCGGGCGAGCAGAAAAACATCGACACCAAACTGGCCAACGGCGCCAACTATGGCTTCCCGGTGAACACCATGCACATCGTCGCCAACAAAGCCTGGGCGGAGAAAAATCCGGCCGCCGCCACTCTGTTTAGCGTCATGAAGCTGCCGATCGCCGACATCAACGCCGAGAATGCGATGATGCATGAAGGCCATGCTTCCGAAGCCGACATTAACGGCCACGTTGATGGCTGGATCAAAGCCCACCAGCCGCTGTTCGACAGCTGGGTGAAAACCGCCCTCGCCGCGCAGCAGTAAACCCGCTCACGGATAAGGCCCAGCGCCTTATCCGGCCCCCTTGCCCCTTTCTCGTGGCCAGGTCATAGAAAAGCGATTCCAGGAATTTCCATAGTGTTAAGGCGCATCGCGCTCTGTTAAGGTGGAGACATCGGTCAAATTGCCACCTTCACATGGATCCAGCGATAAGTTATTCATATGGAAAACCCCGCGCCCTTAACCTGTGCCTTACCTGAACGCGTCGCCACCGTCGGCGAAGGCGTCAAAGACAGTCTCCCCATCGTCATCAGCTACCTTCCGGTGGCATTCGCCTTCGGACTCAATGCCACCCGGCTGGGCTTCACCCCACTGGAAAGCCTGTTCTTCTCCTGCATTATTTACGCCGGCGCCAGCCAGTTTGTGATCACCGCCATGTTGGCCGCCGGCAGTTCGCTGTGGGTCGCCGCCCTGACGGTAATGGCGATGGATGTCCGCCACGTGCTGTATGGCCCCTCATTGCGCAGCCGCATTCGCTCAGCGCTGGATAAAAAGAAAACCGCCCTCTGGGCCTTCGGCCTGACCGATGAGGTTTTCGCCGCCGCTACCGCCAGGCTGGTTCGCGATAACCGCCGCTGGAGCGAAAACTGGATGCTCGGTCTCGCTTTTACCTCGTGGGCATCGTGGGTGTGCGGCACGCTGGCCGGCGCCTGGTCCGGCAACGGCCTGCTGGTGGATTATCCGGCGGTGGAAGCCGCCCTCGGCTTTATGCTGCCGGCGCTGTTTATGAGCTTCCTGCTGGCCTCTTTCCAGCGTCAGCAGTCACTCTGCGTCACGGCGGCGCTGGCGGGCGCGCTGGGCGGCATTTTGTTATTTTCCATTCCGGCGGCGATCCTCGCCGGAATTGTCTGCGGGTGTCTGACGGCGCTGCTTCAGGCCATGCTCAAGGGGATGCCGGATGAACAGTGAAGTCCTTCTGCTCGGGGTGATAGTCGGCGGCGTCAACTATCTCTTTCGCTATCTTCCTCTGCGTTTGCGCGCCGGCCACGCCCGTCCTGCCCGCCGCGGCCCGGTCAGCGTGCTGCTGGATACTATTGGCATCGCCTCGATTTGCGCGCTGCTGGTGGTCTCCAGCGTGCCGGAGATCCTCGCCGATGCCCATCGCCTGGCGCCGACGCTGACCGGCTTCCTGGTGCTGGGGGCCGCCTTCTGGAAAACCCGCAGCATCATTGTCCCGACCCTGCTGTCGGCGTTTGCCTATGGTCTGGCATGGAAAATCACCAACGGGCTCTAAGCTTTACGTATCAATTTTGGTCAATAATTCATTTGATTTATTTGTCACAATAGTTATTATATCGGCTGTAATTAATGAGGTCATACCCAAATGGATAGTTCGTTTACTCCCATTGAGCAAATGCTCAAGTTCCGCGCCAGCCGCCATGAAGATTTCCCGTTTCAGGAGATCCTGTTAACTCGTCTTTGCATGCATATGCAAGGTAAGCTGCTGGAAAATCGCAATAAAATGCTCAAAGCGCAGGGAATTAACGAGACATTATTTATGGCGCTGATTACGCTGGAGTCACAGGAAAACCACAGCATCCAGCCGTCCGAGCTGAGCTGTGCGCTGGGCTCGTCACGTACCAACGCCACCCGTATCGCTGATGAACTGGAAAAACGCGGCTGGATTGAGCGCCGCGAGAGCGATAACGATCGTCGCTGTTTGCATCTGCAACTGACCGAAAAGGGCCATCAGTTTTTGCGTGAAGTCCTGCCGCCGCAGCATAACTGCCTGCATCAGCTGTGGTCTTCACTTAGCACCAGCGAAAAAGATCAGCTCGAACACATCACCCGCAAACTCCTGAGCCGCCTTGATCAGATGGAAGAAGAAGGCGTGCTAGCGGACTCTCTACGCTAAGGGCGGCGTCGCTCAGCCCATTTTTACGTTGCAAGGAAAACAGCCAGGCCAGCAGATCTCTGCTGGCCTTTCTGATAAACAGGTCGGCTCAGCCGATGTGAAATAATAAGATCGTGGAGAATAACATGAGTGCAAATGCGGAGAGCCAAACCCCGCAGCAACCAGGCAGCAAAAAAGGAAAGCGTAAAGGCGCCCTTCTGTTGCTGACATTGCTCTTCATTATTATTGCCGTGGCATATGGGATTTACTGGTTTCTGGTACTGCGTCACTACGAAGAGACCGACGATGCCTACGTGGCAGGGAATCAGGTACAAATTATGGCTCAGGTCGCGGGCAGCGTGACCAAAGTCTGGGCTGACAACACGGACTACGTGCAGAAAGGCGATCCGCTGGTCACGCTCGATCGGACCGATGCCCAACAGGCGTTTGAAAAGGCTAAGACCCAACTGGCCGCCAGCGTGCGTCAGACCCGCCAGCAGATGATCAACAGCAAGCAGCTGCAGGCAAATATCGACGTCAAAAAAACCGCCCTCGCCCAGGCGCAGGCTGACCTGAACCGCCGCATCCCGCTGGGCGCCGCGAACCTCATTGGCCGCGAAGAGCTGCAGCACGCCCGCGATACCGTCGCCAGCGCACAGGCCGAACTCGACGTGGCAATCCAGCAGTACAACGCCAACCAGGCGATCGTGCTGGGCACCAGGCTGGAACAGCAGCCGGCGGTGCTCCAGGCGGCCACTGAAGTGCGTAACGCCTGGCTGGCCCTGCAGCGTACGCAGATCGTCAGCCCGATTAGCGGCTACGTTTCCCGTCGCTCGGTACAGCCTGGCGCGCAGATTGGCACCACCACGCCGCTGATGGCGGTGGTCCCGGCGACCAACCTGTGGATCGATGCTAACTTTAAAGAGACTCAGCTGGCGCATATGCGTATCGGCCAGCCGGCCACCGTGATCAGCGATATCTATGGCGATGACGTGAAATACACCGGTAAAGTGGTCGGTCTGGATATGGGCACCGGCAGCGCCTTCTCTCTGCTGCCGGCGCAGAATGCCACCGGCAACTGGATCAAAGTGGTACAGCGTCTGCCGGTTCGTATCGAGCTGGATGAAAAACAACTAGCGGAACACCCGCTGCGCATCGGCCTCTCGACGCTGGTGGAAGTCAACACCACCGATCGCGATGGTGAAATGCTGGCCAGCCAGGTGCGGAGCTCCCCGGTTTACGAGAGCAATGCCCGTGAAATCGCTCTCGATCCGGTTAATAAGCTGATAGACGAGATCATTCAGGCCAACGCCGGATAATTCGGGGTGAGTGTAATGCAACAGCAAAAACCGCTGGAAGGCGCGCAGCTGGTCATTATGACCATTGCGCTGTCGCTCGCGACGTTCATGCAGGTGCTGGATTCCACTATCGCCAACGTGGCGATCCCGACCATTGCCGGCAACCTTGGCTCGTCGCTGAGCCAGGGGACCTGGGTCATCACCTCGTTCGGGGTCGCTAACGCCATCTCCATCCCGATCACCGGCTGGCTGGCCAAGCGCGTCGGCGAGGTGAAGCTGTTCCTGTGGTCAACCACCGCCTTCGCCATTGCCTCCTGGGCCTGCGGCGTCTCCAACAGCCTGACGATGCTGATTTTCTTCCGCGTCATTCAGGGGATCGTCGCCGGACCGCTGATCCCGCTGTCGCAAAGTCTGCTGCTCAGCAACTATCCCCCGGCGAAGCGCTCTATCGCTCTGGCGCTGTGGTCAATGACGGTGATTGTCGCGCCCATCTGCGGTCCGATCCTCGGCGGCTATATCAGCGATAACTATCACTGGGGCTGGATCTTCTTTATCAACGTGCCCATTGGCGTGGCGGTGGTGCTGATGACCCTGCAGACCCTGCGCAACCGGGAAACCAAAACCGAACAGCGGCGGATCGACGGCGTCGGTCTGGCGCTGCTGATCATCGGTATCGGTAGCCTGCAGGTGATGCTGGACCGGGGTAAAGAGCTGGACTGGTTCTCCTCCAATGAGATTATCATTCTGACCATCGTGGCGGTGGTGGCGATAAGCTTCCTGATCGTCTGGGAGCTAACCGACGATAACCCGATTGTCGATCTGTCGCTATTTAAGTCGCGCAACTTCACCATCGGCTGCCTCTGTATCAGTCTGGCCTATATGCTCTACTTCGGCGCCATCGTACTGCTGCCGCAGCTATTGCAGGAGGTCTACGGCTACACCGCGACCTGGGCCGGCCTGGCGTCGGCGCCGGTGGGGGTGATCCCGGTCATTCTGTCGCCGATTATCGGCCGCTTCGCGCATAAGCTCGACATGCGGCGGCTGGTCACCTTCAGCTTTATTATGTACGCGGTCTGCTTCTACTGGCGCGCCTGGACCTTCGAACCGGGGATGGACTTTGGCGCCTCGGCGTGGCCACAGTTTATCCAGGGCTTCGCGGTGGCCTGCTTCTTCATGCCGTTGACCACCATCACCCTCTCCGGCCTGCCGCCGGAGCGGCTGGCGGCGGCGTCGAGCCTGTCGAACTTCACCCGTACCCTTGCCGGCTCCATCGGGACCTCGATCACCACCACCCTGTGGACCAACCGCGAGGCGCTGCATCATGCGCAGCTCACCGAATCGGTGACTCCCTTTAACCCCAACGCGCAGCAGATATACGATCAGCTGCAGGGCATGGGAATGACGCAGCAGCAGGCGTCCGGCTGGATAGCGCAGCAGATAACCAACCAGGGGCTCATTATCTCCGCCAACGAAATCTTCTGGATTTCTGCGGCTATTTTCATCCTGCTGTTGGGGCTGGTGTGGTTCGCCAGACCACCGTTCAGCGCCGGCGGAGGCGGCGGCGGCGCGCACTAAGCCTCACATAAAGGGACCTCCGGGTCCCTTTTTTACGGCGTCAGGTTGTCCAGTTCTCGCTAGTTTCTGTCTCGTTTGCGAAAGCCCGTCACCCTGCGCTCGGGCAGGATAAAGGCTGACCATTAAGGAGAACACTATGCTGAGCCATCCTGCTGAAAAGTACCGTCCCTATCCGCCGATCGCCCTGCCTGACCGCCGCTGGCCAGACCGGCAAATCAGTCACGCCCCGCGCTGGCTGTCGACTGACCTGCGCGACGGCAACCAGGCGCTGGCGGAGCCCATGGACAGCGCCCGCAAACTGCAGTTCTGGGATCTGCTGCTGGAGTGCGGCTTTAAAGAGATTGAAGTCGCCTTCCCTTCCGCCTCACAAACCGATTTCAACTTTGTCCGCCAGCTGATTGACGAACAGCGCATCCCGGAGGATGTCACCATCCAGGTGCTGACCCAGGCGCGAGACCCGCTGATCCTGCGCACCTTTGAGGCGCTGCGCGGCGCCCGCCGGGCTACCGTCCACCTCTACAATGCCACCGCGCCGCTGTTCCGCGAGCTGGTTTTCGGCATGGACAAGGCCGAGGTGATCGCCCTCGCGACCCGCGCCACCCGGCTTATCCGTCAGCAGTGCGAACAGCAGCCGGAGACCCGCTGGCAATATGAATATTCGCCTGAAACCTTCTGCTTCACCGAGCCCGAGTTTGCGCTTGAGATTTGCGAAGCGGTGGCGGATGTCTGGCAGCCCTGCGCCGAGCGACCGATGATCGTCAATCTGCCGGCGACGGTGGAAGTCAACACCCCCAACGTCTATGCCGATCAGATCGAGTATTTTTGCCGCCACTTCTCCCGCCGCGGCGAGGTCTGCATCAGCGTGCATCCGCATAACGATCGCGGCACCGGCGTCGCCAGCGCCGAGCTGGCGGTGATGGCCGGCGCCGATCGGGTAGAAGGCTGCCTGTTTGGCAACGGCGAACGCACCGGCAACGTTTGTCTGGTGACTTTGGCGATGAACCTCTACAGCCAGGGCATCGACCCTGAGCTTCGCTTCGAGCAGATGAACCGGGTGGTGGAGGTGGTGGAAAACTGCAACCAGATCCCCGTTCACCCGCGCCACCCGTGGGCGGGAAGTCTGGCTTACACCGCCTTCTCCGGCTCCCATCAGGATGCGATCAAAAAAGGGTTTGATGCCCGTCAGCCTGGCGATCCGTGGCAGATGCCCTACCTGCCCATTGACCCGCAGGATATTGGCTGCAGCTATGAGGCGGTGATCCGCGTCAACAGCCAGTCGGGGAAGAGCGGCAGCGCCTGGCTTATCGAACAAAATCATGGTCTGAAACTGCCCCGCGGGCTGCAGCAGGACTTCAGCCAGCACGTTCAGCAGGCCACCGATAGCGACGGCAAAGAGATGACCCACCATGCGCTGTGGCAGCTGTTCCGCACGCGCTACGGGCTGCAGGCGCAGCCGGCGCTGACGCTGCTCGATTATCAGAGCGCCAGCCAGCAGGATGGCCAGCTTTCCCTGCAGGCAACGCTGCGTCACCACGGCGAAACCCGACGCCTGCAGGGCCAGGGCAACGGCATGCTCTCCGCCGCAGCCAGCGGGCTCAGCGCGCTGTTTCGGCAGCCGTTTATGATCAAGGACTATCATGAGCATACGCTCGGCGCGCGCAGCGACAGCCGGTCGGTGGCCTATATCCGCTGCGTTTTTCCGCAAGGAGAAAGCTACTGGGGCGTGGGTATCGATAATGACGTGGCGCGCGCCTCGCTGCAGGCGCTGTGCAATGCGCTCAGCGCCGCCGATCAGGCCGGGGGACGAAAATAGTCGCTGGGGGCGACGCCCATCACCCGACGAAACATGGCGCTGAAGGCGCTGTGGCTACCGTAGCCCAGCTCCAGCGCCACCCGCAGCACGGAGTGGCCCTGCGCCAGGCGCACCAGCGCTTCCATTAGCTTCGCCCGGCGCACCCACTCGCTCCACGTCAGGCTAGTCTGCTGCTGAAAATGGCGGTTTAGGGTTCGCTCGCTCATGCTGCACGCCTTCGCCGCCTGGCCGCTGCTCCAGGCCTCGCCCGGCGCCTCGCGTACCTGCTGGCACAGCCGACGCAGCGTTTCGCTTTGCGGCTCCGGCAGGCCAAACGGCAGGATCGCCATCCCGCGGATCTCATCGAGGATCAGTTCATAAATTCTTTCGTCGCGGCTGGCGGGGGCATAGCGTTCCGCCAGCGCCAGGGATGACACGATCAGTTCCCGCAGCAGCGGCGTGATCTGTACGATCTGGCAGCCCGCCGGAAGATCGGCGCGCGCCAGCGGATCGATAAACAGGGTGCGCGCCGCCACGTTGCCGGTCATGCGTAGCGCGTGCGGCGTTCCCGCCGGCAGCCAGACGCCGCGCCCGGGCGGCACCACCCAGTAGCCTACCGGCGTCGCGACCCGCACCACGCCGCTTAGTATATGCAGCAGCTGGGCGCAGTCATGCTGATGCCAGTCTTCCTGGTCACCGTGGGCATAATCATGGGCAAAGGGCACCAGTGGGCGGTGCTGAAAGGAGAAGGAAAGCGTCGTCGTCATCGCGGCGTCAGAAGAGCGGCCCGGCGACAGGCGTCGGGCCGTGGCGGAAGCACTAGATGTGCAGTTCCTGCAGTTTTTCTTTCGGCAACGCCAGTTCGTCGTTGCTGTTGATGCGCACATCGCGCTCAATGATATGGCGAGCGATGTCCTGGGCCTCTTCCAGCGAGTGCATGGTGTAAGTCCCGCACTGGTAGACGTTGAGCTCCGGGATCTGGTTCTGATCTTTCACCTTCAGCACATCGGCCATCGCCGCTTTCCAGGCGTCAGCGACGCGCTGCTCGTCCGGCGTACCAATCAGGCTCATATAGAAGCCGGTGCGGCAGCCCATTGGCGAAATGTCGATAATTTCCACGCCATTCCCGTTCAGATGATCGCGCATAAAGCCCGCGAACAGATGCTCCAGGGTGTGGATACCGCGTTCCGGCATCACTTCCTGGTTCGGTACGCAGAAGCGCAGATCGAAAACGGTGATTTCATCGCCATGCGGCGTGTTCATTTTCTTCGCGACACGCACCGCTGGGGCTTCCATTCGGGTATGGTCGACTGTGAAACTATCTAACAACGGCATTCGTCACCTCCGGGAGTGAATTTTTTTAAAATAAAATGAACTCTTTGTTCAGCCGCGAGTCTCAGTATATGAAAGACGCGCATTTATTATCATCATCATCCCTGAATCAGAGATGAAAGTTTGGCCACAGTGATGTGGCCTTTTTCTTTTCCAGCGCTACGCGTGCCGCGCCAGCAGCGCCTCAAACGGCTCGCTGTCTTCAGCTTCCACTTTCTTCTGTCGCGCCACCGACGCGTCGCGCTCGGCGATAAAATCGTCTTCGCTCAGGATCTCCAGCGGCTCTTCGCGCAGCTGCGTCCGGTAACGATCGGCAAGCGCACGGCCGGTACCGCCAATGCCTTCTTCAATCATAGAACGCAGAATGCGGGCTGAGAAGGTTAATTCCGGATCGTCAAAGCAGGCCAGCAGCTCGTCGCAGACCTGCTGATATGCCTGGCCACCGTGGATACTGTCCAGGGTCTGCGCCACGCGGCGTAAATCGCGGAACAGATCTTTGCCCACCTGAGCCAGCGGGAACTGCGCGCTTTCGCAGCCAATCCCCAGCGTTAAGCCCGGCTTACGCCCTTCCAGAATCACCCGATTCCAGTTGGTGCGGGTGCACAGCAGCTCATCGCTGCTCATCTCCGGCGCGTCGGCCAGCGCGCACCAGACCATAAACAGGTCGAGGAAACGCACCTGCTGGGCGTCAACGCCGATCGGCGAGAACGGATTGATATCCAGCGAACGCACTTCGATATACTCAATACCACCGCGCAACAGCGCATCGGACGGGGTTTCGCCCCGACGGGTGACGCGTTTCGGGCGGATCGGCGCATAAAGTTCATTTTCAATCTGCAGAATGTTGCTGTTGATCTGCAGATACTTGCCGTCTTTCTGCAGCCCGATTTTGGCGTACTCTTCCGACGGCGTTTTAATCGCCCGCTTCAATCCTGCCACATACTCGTGCAGATCGTTAAACGTAATTCCGAGATTGCTTTGCGACTTATTGGTATAACCAAGGTCGCTGAGGCGCAGCGAGGTGGCATACGGCAGGTAATACATGCCGTTGCCCGTTTCCTCAAAGGGCAGCGTTGTCGGTTTGCCTTGCAGGAATGAGGAGCAAATCGCCGGCGAGGCGCCAAACAGATAGGGGATCACCCAGCCAAAGCGATAGTAGTTACGAATTGAGCGGAAATAGCCCGCCGAAATGGCCTCTTTACCACTCTCGGCATCTTCCACACCACATTTTGCCTGCCAGAAGGCCATCGGTAGGGAGAAGTTATAGTGCACGCCGGAGATAGTCTGCATCAGCGCGCCATAGCGGTTCTTCAGCCCCTCGCGATATAGCGTTTTCAGGCGCCCCACGTTAGAGGTGCCGTACTGCGCCAGCTCAATATCCTGACCGGGGGCGATATAGCATGGCATGCTCAGCGGCCACATCCGCTCGTCGCCAAGCTGACGCGCGGTATAGCGATGGACATCGCGCATAAAGGTCAGCATATGCTCAATATCGCCATCTACTGGCGTAATGAACTCAAGTAAAGCTTCGGCAAAATCGGTGGTAATCCATTTATGCGTTAGCGCTGAGCCTAACGCCGGAGGGTGACCGGTCGTTGCAAGGGTGCCGTCTGCGTTCACGCGCAGCGTTTCCCGCTCCAGACCACGTTGAATACCCTGCAGAGCCTGCGGATGTTTTTCCAGCCAGGCCAGCGCCTGTGATACGTCCGGGATCAATTTGACCTCCCGCCTGTCGAAATCGTTTGAATAAGCATAATTGTAATGGATGAACTGTCAGTCCAATTAGTGCCACCACGTCATGCCCTGAAGCGTCGCTGCCGCAATAGCGATATAGCGCAGCGCCTTACCAAGGCATAAGAAAAAGAGTACCGGTCCCCAGGAAATGCGCATCCATCCCGCCAGCAAACACAGTAAATCGCCGACAACCGGCGCCCAGCTCAGTAAGAGCGTGACCGCGCCGTAGCGCTTAAGCCAGCCGGCCGCCCGCTCCTGCCAGCGCGAGGTTTTGCGCAGCGGAAACAAGCGCCCCAGAATAACGTTAGTTACCCCTCCAAGGCTATTGCCGATTGTTGCTATTAATACTAACCACCACGGATGACTGACCCCTGCAAGTAGCATAGCCACCAGCACAACCTCCGAATTGCCGGGGAGCAGCGTGGCGCTTAAAAAGCTACTGGCAAACAGCGAGGTGAGTGACAGCGCGTCGCTCACAGCAAACGCACGTCAACTGCGTCCATTCCCGCGCGCTTCGCCGCCTGCAGACCAAAGTCGGCATCTTCGAAGACGACGCATTTTTCCGGCGCGACGCCCATGCGCTCGGCGCACAGCAGGAAGGTATCGGGCGCGGGTTTATGGTTGACCACATGATCGGCCGCCACCACCGCGGAGAAGTAATGACGCAGCCCCAGGTGCGCCAGCAGCGCTTCGGCGACGGCGCTCTCGCTGCCGGTTCCCACCGACATCGGGCGACGGCCGTGCCATGCCTTAACCACCTCAATCAGCGGCAACGGGCGTACGTTGTCCAGCAGCATCGCTTTGACGGCCTGGGTTTTTTCCTGCGCCAGGCGATGTGGATCGAGATCGGCCTGGTTGAGTTCGATAATCGCCTGGGCGATTCGCCAGGTTGGTGAGCCATTGAGCGCGACCATCGCCTGTTCGTCGAAACGCATACCGTAGCGGCCCAATACCTCGTTCCATGCCTGCCGATGGGTCGGCTCGGTATCGAGAATGGTGCCATCCATATCAAAGATCAGTCCTGCGTAACCTTCGTACATTGTCTTCTCACCAACCGGTTTGGGAATGATTACTGTAACGCAAAAGCCCGCCGTTGTCGCGGCCAGCGGCGCAGACGACAAAGGCGCCCTCAGGCGCCCCCAAACATTAGGCCGGATAACCAGCCTTATTTAATACGCAGATCGTTCTCGACCATTCGCACGCCCTGCACTCGGCGTGTGACTTCTACGGCTCGTTTAGCGCTCTCCGCGGAGGAGACAAATCCGCTCAGCTGGACGCGGCCTTTAAAGGTCTGGACGCTAATTTCTGAGGACTTAATGTCTTTATCGTTAAAGAGCGCCGTTTTCACCTTGGTGGTCACCACGGTATCGTCAATATAGCCGCCCGTACTCTCCTTTGTAGCCGATCCCGCACAGCCAGCGAGGGCCGTCGTTACCAGCAGCGTCGCGCAAAAAGCAGGTATTGCTTTGAACCATTTCATGGATTTCTCTCCTTGCATTTATCTCAGCCTGATAACGCTGATATACAAGGATAAATTATAGTGGAAAGCGCGTCTTGCCAATAAAAAAGTCAGGATGAAGCCAGTGATGGAAAACGAGGTAATCGGGATGGTGAGAGAAGAGTGAAGATTATGCATTCAGAACGGGTGCTGCGATAATTTCGCAGCCTACGCAACAACATCGTCGTTGTTACTGAGGAGAATATGGTGCATCCGGGAGGATGACTCGGCTACGCCTCGCCCTTTGGGCCGTTGCTTACGCAACGTTATCCCCCCTGGTGCTGGCGATGATTTCGCAGACCATAAAACAACATCGTCGCTGTTACTAAGGAGAATATGGTGCATCCGGGAGGATTCGAACCTCCGACCGCTCGGTTCGTAGCCGAGTACTCTATCCAGCTGAGCTACGGATGCATCGGGAAAGCTATTTTACTGCGGGGTTACTCTCCTGGCACTTACGATGGTTTCGCAAACCAGATAACAACAATGTTGCTGTTACTAAGGAGAATATGGTGCATCCGGGAGGATTACTCGGCTGCGCCTCGCCCTACGGGCCGTTGCTTACGCAACGTTATCCTCCCTGGTGCTGGCGATAATTTCGCAGACCATAAAACAACATCGTCGCTGTTACTAAGGAGAATATGGTGCATCCGGGAGGATTCGAACCTCCGACCGCTCGGTTCGTAGCCGAGTACTCTATCCAGCTGAGCTACGGATGCATCGGGATTACTTCTGTAATTCTGATATCAAATTTCGCGATTTGCCATTCTTATTAAAGAATGGTGCATCCGGGAGGATTCGAACCTCCGACCGCTCGGTTCGTAGCCGAGTACTCTATCCAGCTGAGCTACGGATGCATCGGGAAACTTGCTTTACTACGCGTCAGTGTCACAACTAACACATGCCACACTGAGTATGATGGCCTAATCGGTAGAGTGACTCGATTATGCCTCGCACTGCGGGCCGCTGCTTTCACAGCGCTCTTCTCTCTTAATTCAGAAAGAAGATGGTGCATCCGGGAGGATTCGAACCTCCGACCGCTCGGTTCGTAGCCGAGTACTCTATCCAGCTGAGCTACGGATGCAAAATGGCGGTGAGGCGGGGATTCGAACCCCGGATGCAGCTTTTGACCGCATACTCCCTTAGCAGGGGAGCGCCTTCAGCCTCTCGGCCACCTCACCACACACGCCTCTTTCGAGTGCTTCGAAGAACTTGTTTCTGCTCTTCGTCGCTGCGATGGCGCACATATTACTTTCTGGTACTTATAAGTCAAACACTTTTTCGAGACCTTTTTTCGTTTGCACACTTCGCACGCAATTCGCGTGCAAAAACGGCAAAAAGGGCAATTTATCAACAGGAAATCAGCCCTGACGCTGGCATAACGCCAAACGACCAAAGCGGCAAAGGGTAATGAAAAGCGGTATGGCGCAGGGGGAAAAAACAGAAAAAGGGAAAAAGCGGCGGTAAGTGATGCGCCTCACTGCACAGCGAGGCGCGGAAACCTTAGTAACTGGACTGCTGGGATTTTTCAGCCTGAATACGCTGGTAGATCTCTTCACGGTGAACAGACACTTCTTTAGGGGCGTTTACGCCAATACGAACCTGGTTACCCTTCACCCCTAAAACTGTCACAGTGACCTCATCTCCAATCATGAGGGTCTCACCAACTCGACGAGTCAGAATCAGCATTCTTTGCTCCTTGAAAGATTAAAAGAGTCGGGTCTCTCGTATCCCGGCATTATCCATCATATAACGCCAAAAAGTAAGCGATGACAAATACCTTAGGGTATAAGCAGTCATGGCATCACATTCTGTTAAACCTAAGTTTAGCCGATATACACAATTTCAACCCGACTTTATCGTTATCAGTGTTTCTGACGCAAGGTGCCGTAACCCTCTGGTTATGGCACCTATACCCCTCATACTTCAAGTTGCATGCGTGTTGGCTTTCCTCGCTCACCCCAGTCACTTACTTGAGTAAGCTCCTGGGGATTCGCTGCGTCGCCGCCTTCCTGCAACTCGAATTATTTAGGGTAAATGCGTTTATAGTTATTACAGTTTTGCGCTGACCCAGCCTTTCACACTGGCTAACGCTGCAGGGAGAGCAGACGCATCGGTACCACCGGCCTGCGCCATATCCGGACGACCGCCCCCTTTACCGCCCACCTGCTGGGCGACCATACCAACCAGCTCCCCTGCTTTCACGCGGTCTGTCACATCCTTAGACACACCTGCAATCAGAGAAACCTTACCATCCGCTACCGTAGCTAATACAACGATCGTCGAACCGAGCTGGTTCTTCAGATCGTCAACCATGGTACGCAGCATTTTCGGCTCAACGCCGGTCAGTTCGCTGACCAGCAGCTTAACGCCGTTAATCTCTTCCGCTTTGCTGGAGAGGTTTGCGCTCTCCTGCGCCGCAGCCTGCTCTTTCAGCTGCTGCAGCTCTTTTTCCAGCTGACGGGTACGCTCCAGCGCGGCGCGAACCTTCTCGCCGAGATTGTGGCTGTCACCCTTCAGCAGCTGAGCGATATCATTGAGCTGATCGCTTTGCGCATGCAGGATGGCCATCGCGCCTTCGCCAGTCACCGCTTCGATACGGCGCACGCCAGCAGCGGTGCCGGACTCTGACGTGATGCGGAACAGGCCGATATCGCCGGTACGCGCCGCGTGAGTCCCGCCGCACAGCTCCGTGGAGAAGTCGCCCATCCGCAGAACGCGCACGCGATCGTCGTATTTCTCGCCAAACAGCGCCATGGCGCCGGATGCGCGCGCGGCATCGATATCCATAATGTTGGTTTCGATAGCCAGGTTACGACGGATCTGCGCGTTGACCAGGTCTTCCACCGCACGAATTTCTTCCGGCTTCATCGCTTCAAAATGCGAGAAGTCAAAGCGCAGCGCTTTATCATTGACCAGCGAACCTTTCTGCGCCACATGGGTGCCGAGCACCTGGCGCAGCGCCGCGTGCATCAGGTGCGTCGCGGAGTGGTTGAGACGGATACGCTGACGGCGAGCCTCATCTACGTCGGCCTGCACCGCGTCACCCACTTTCAGTGAGCCGCTGGCGACTTTACCGATATGACCAATAGCCTGGCCGTACTTCTGCGTGTCGCTGACTGCGAAGGAGAAGCCCGCGCCTTTTAATTCGCCTTTATCGCCCACCTGGCCGCCGGACTCCGCATAGAACGGGGTCTGGTCAAGGATCACCACCGCTTCCTGGCCAGCGCTAACGCTATCCACCGCTTTGCCGTCGATAAACAGGGCGGTAACCTTGCCGTTCAGCTCCAGATGATCGTAGCCTTTAAATTCAGAGGCGCCGTCAACGCGGATCATCGCATTATAGTCGGCGCCGAAACCGCTGGACTCGCGCGCGCGGCGGCGCTGCTCTTCCATCGCGGCTTCAAAACCAGCTTCGTCAACCTTGATGTTGCGCTCGCGGCATACATCGGCGGTCAGGTCGACCGGGAAGCCGTAGGTGTCGTACAGACGGAAGGCGGTTTCGCCGTCCAGGGTGTCGCCTTTCAGCTTCGACAGCTCCTCATCCAGCAGCGCCAGGCCGCGCTCGAGGGTGCGGGCAAACTGCTCTTCTTCGGTTTTCAGCACCTGCTCAACCTGAGCCTGCTGCTGCTTCAGCTCGTCGCCGGCGGAGCCCATCACATCGATCAGCGGGGCAACCAGTTTCCAGAAGAAGGTGTCCTTCGCGCCCAGCATGTTGCCGTGACGGATCGCGCGGCGAATGATACGACGCAGCACGTAGCCGCGGTTTTCATTCGACGGGATCACGCCGTCGGCAACCAGGAAGGCGCAGGAGCGAATGTGGTCGGCGATAACGCGCAGCGACTTGTTCGTCAGATCGGTCGCGCCGGTGACTTTCGCCACGCTGGCGATCAGATCGCGGAACAGGTCGATGTCATAGTTGGAGTTAACGTGCTGCAGCACCGCGGCAATACGCTCCAGACCCATACCGGTGTCGACGGACGGCTTCGGCAGCGGCTCCATAGTACCGTCAGCCTGACGGTTGAACTGCATGAAGACGATGTTCCAGATCTCAATGTAACGGTCGCCATCTTCTTCCGGGCTTCCCGGAGGGCCGCCCCAGATGTGATCGCCGTGGTCAAAGAAGATTTCGGTGCACGGGCCGCACGGACCGGTGTCGCCCATCTGCCAGAAGTTGTCAGAAGCAAACGGCGCGCCTTTGTTGTCGCCGATGCGGATAATACGCTCGCGCGGAACGCCTACTTCATTGGCCCAGATGTCGAAAGCTTCGTCATCGGTCTCGTAAACGGTAACCCACAGTTTTTCTTTCGGCAGCGCGAACCAGTTCTCACCGGTCAGCAGTTCCCACGCGTATTTGATGGCATCCTGCTTGAAGTAATCGCCAAAGCTGAAGTTGCCCAGCATTTCAAAAAAGGTGTGGTGACGCGCGGTGTAACCGACGTTTTCCAGATCGTTGTGTTTACCACCCGCACGCACGCAACGCTGTGCGGTGGTCGCACGCGAATAATTACGTTTGTCGAGACCAAGGAAGACATCCTTGAACTGGTTCATCCCTGCATTGGTAAACAGCAGGGTCGGATCGTTGTGCGGCACCAGGGAGCTGCTGGCAACTACCTGATGTCCCTTGCTATGGAAAAAGTCGAGAAACGCCTGACGGATCTCAGCGGTGCTCTTGCTCATAATTATCCTGAAATCAAGCTACACGTCATCCTTCAAGTCGCCTCTGTCCTGGCTGCGCTTGCTCTTCCGGCACCGAACTGACGTACGTTGCGAAAGAGAGTCTCTCTTGCCGCCCTGATGCAGCTTGAATGATTTTGTGTAAAGGAATAATCGCCCAGGCCGCTGCCTGCACAGTCACAACCAGCGGCCCGACGGAATAAAGTGGGAATAAGATAAGTTTTCTTTACGGCGAAGTAAAATCCCGGATGGGTCAATCTGCAAAATTTCGCCAGATTTCCTGGATATCTTCCATCAGGTAGCCGCGGTAAAGCAGGAATCGCTGAACTTTCACTTTTTCAGTAAAGGCGGAAGGTAACGGTTCGCCGTATTTACGCTGTGCCTGCTCCCTGGCAAGGCTCACCCAGTCGATATCGCATTCGCGCATCGCCTGGTCAACGACCTGGCGCGCAATGCCTTTCTGGCTGAGCTCCTGGCGAATGCGCGCCGGACCATAGCCTTTGCGGCTCCGGCTGGCGATGAACTGGCCGACGAAGCGGTTGTCGTCAAGGTAGCGGTTTTCGATACACCAGGCGACAACCTGCTCCAGCTCGTCGGGGGTGACGTCCAGCGCCTCAGGACCGTTTTTGCTCATCACCGGAGCGACCAGCTTGCGTCGCAGCTCCTGCTCGCTGTGGTCGCGCATCGCCAGAATGCGGATAGCACGGTCCAGCAGGCGGGCGTAGCCGGAGCGGCGTGATGAAGGATCAGTCACAGGCACCTCGATAATCTCACAAAGCAAAAGGGCTGCCTAAGCAGCCCTGTCAGTCTTGCAGACGATATCAGAAATCCTGTTCGGTTTCTTCTGCGTCGTTGCCGTCAACAACGAAGTCTGGCTTCGCATCCTGATTGTTGAGCAGCAGTTCGCGCACTTTCTTCTCAATCTCTTTCGCCGCCGCCGGGTTCTCTTTCAGCCAGGTGATCGCGTTCGCTTTACCCTGACCGATTTTGTCGCCGTTGTAGCTATACCAGGCACCCGCTTTCTCAATCAGCTTCTCTTTCACGCCGAGGTCTACCAGCTCGCCGTAGAAGTTGATGCCTTCGCCGTAGAGGATCTGGAATTCGGCCTGTTTAAACGGCGCGGCAATTTTGTTTTTCACCACTTTGACGCGGGTTTCGCTGCCGACGACATTGTCGCCCTCTTTCACCGCGCCGATGCGGCGAATGTCCAGACGCACAGAGGCGTAGAACTTCAGCGCGTTACCACCGGTAGTGGTTTCCGGGTTACCGAACATCACGCCAATTTTCATACGGATCTGGTTGATAAAGATCAGCAGCGTGTTGGACTGCTTCAGGTTACCCGCCAGCTTACGCATCGCCTGGCTCATCATACGCGCCGCAAGGCCCATGTGAGAGTCGCCGATTTCGCCTTCGATTTCCGCTTTCGGCGTCAACGCCGCGACGGAGTCGACGACGATAACGTCAACCGCGCCGGAGCGCGCCAGCGCGTCACAGATCTCCAGCGCCTGCTCGCCGGTGTCCGGCTGAGAACACAGCAGGTTGTCGATATCGACGCCCAGTTTGCGTGCATAGACAGGATCCAGCGCATGTTCAGCATCGATGAACGCACAGGTTTTACCTTCGCGCTGCGCTGCGGCGATAACCTGCAGCGTCAGGGTGGTTTTACCGGAGGATTCCGGACCGTAGATCTCGACGATACGGCCCATTGGCAGACCGCCGGCGCCCAGCGCGATATCCAGAGAAAGCGAGCCGGTGGAGATGGTTTCCACATCCATGGTGCGGTCTTCACCCAGGCGCATGATGGAGCCTTTACCGAATTGCTTTTCGATCTGGCCCAGTGCAGCCGCCAACGCTTTCTGTTTGTTTTCGTCGATCGCCATTGTTACTCCTAATCATGCAGGGTAAAGCGTGTTCGCTTCGCCGTTAATATTTGTTCAGTTGAGGCAATTATACTGTATGGTCATACAGTATCAAGTGTTTTGTAGAAATTGTTGCCAGAGCAGATTTAGCGCATAGGCCGTCGCCTGACGACGCACCGCTTCGCGGTCTCCGGCAAAGCATTCCCGCCGCGTCACCCCTTGCCCGCTCACGCTGGCGACGCCGAACCATACCGTGCCGACCGGCTTTTCGACGCTGCCGCCATCCGGCCCGGCGACGCCGCTAACGGAGATGGCATAATCCGCACGCGCCGCGCGCAGCGCGCCAATCGCCATCTCCACCACCACCGGTTCGCTTACCGCGCCGTTGTCGCGCAGCGTCGCTTCGCTGACGCCGATCATTTGCGATTTAGCTTCGTTGCTGTAGGTGACAAAGCCGCGTTCAAACCACGCCGAGCTGCCGGCAATATCGGTGATCGCTTTCGCAATCCAGCCGCCGGTACAGGATTCCGCCGTGGTCACCGTCGCCCCACGCGCCTTCAGCGCCCGGCCAATCTTCTCGCTTAGCTGCATTAATTCTGAATCGGTCATTATCGCCCCGCTTTGCTCTGGATAAAGAGGCCATCAAAGATAGCACTTTCGACAGAGATATGGGGATGAAGTGGCGATTTTACGAGGGGGGATCCAGAAATGGGTCGTCCTGTGATAACCAGGACGACCAGACAACCTGTTACTTCATGCTGTTAGCGATAAGCTCAACGTTGTGACGCATCATTTTGACGTAACTATCGGCGACGCCGCCCGGCTTAGATAGCGCTTCCGGATAGAGTTCGCCCCCCGGCTGCGCGCCGGTGGCGCTGGCAATCTGCTTCACCAGCCGCGGGTCAAGCTGGTTCTCCATAAACCAGGTATGGACGCCATCCGCTTTGATTTGCTTAATCAGCGCCGCCACCTGCGCCGCGCTGGCCTCGCTCTCTGAAGAGAGCCCCTGTGGCGCGAGGAAGGTCACGTGGTAAGCCCGGCCAAAATAGCCGAAAGCGTCATGGCTGGTCAGGACCTTGCGCTTGGCCAGCGGAATGGCGCTGAACTGCGCTTTCGCCCAGCCGTCGAGAGACGTCAGCTGGTCGATATAGCGCTTGCCGCTGCTGGTCAACGCTGCTTTATCTTCCGGGTCGGCTTTCACCAGACCATCGAGGATATTCTGCGCATACAATGCGCCGTTCGCTGCGCTGTTCCAGGCGTGGGGATCGGTCACCGTTTTACCCTCTTCATCAAGGGTATGGGTCTTGACGCCTTTCGATGCCACCACCAGCTCGCCCTTAAAACCAGAGGCCTTAATCAGGCGATCCAGCCACCCTTCCAGCCCCAGGCCGTTAACCACCACCACGTCGGCCTTGCTGAGCAGCGCGCTATCCTTCGGCGACGGTTCGAAGGTGTGCGGATCGCCGTCCGGGCCGACCAGGGTATCCACATGGACATGCTCCCCGCCGACCTGCTGCGCTATATCACCCAACACCGAAAAACTGCTTACCACATTCAGCGTTTTCGCCATGGCCCCCTGCGCCATCAGGCCGAGGGCCAGCGCGACCACTATTGCACTACGTTTCATCATTTCCTTACCCCATCAATGTGCGCCAACCGACCAGCAGCCGGCTGCGCGTGCCAAAAAATAGCGAAACAAAAAACAGTGCGCTGGCGGTCAGCACAATAGCGGGCCCGGCGGGAAGACTAATCGCCCAGGAGAGGCTTAATCCCAGCCAGGCGCAGAGCGCGCCCATTCCCGCCGCCAGTAGCAGAATGCCCGGCAGCGTGCGCGCCCAGCAGCGCGCGGCGACCGCCGGGAGCATCATTACCCCTACCGCCATCAGCGTGCCGAGCACCTGAAACCCGGCCACCAGATTAAGCACCAGCAGCGCCAGAAAAAGCCCATGCAGCAGCGCAGGCAGCCGCCGGTGATTCACCTGCAGCCAGGCGCTGTCGAACGCCTCGCTGACCAGACCGCGGTAGCACAGCGCAATGCACAATAGCGTCAGGCTGGCGACGCCGCTGACAAACAGCGCCGCATCGCGGTCGACCGCCAGAATGGAGCCAAACAGCAGATGCAGGAGGTCCACGCTGGAGCCGCGCAGCGACACCAGGGTGACGCCCAGGGCCAGCGAGCCCAGATAAAATCCGGCAAAACTGGCGTCCTCTTTTAACGGTGTCCGCCGGCTCACCCACCCGGCCACCAGGGCAACCACGATGCCGGCGATGAAGCCGCCGAGGGTCATGGCCAGCAGCGACATGCCGCTCAGCAGATACCCCACCGCCACGCCGGGGAGAATGGCGTGCGACAGCGCATCGCCCATCAGGCTCATGCGCCGCAGCAGCAGGAAGACGCCCAGCATGGTGGTGCTCAGCGACAGCGCCAGACACACCACGAGGGCCCGACGCATAAAGCCGAATTCAATGAAAGGCTGAAAGAAGGTGTGCCAGATCATGCCGACCTCGCATGACTGAAGGCCGGGAGCACCGCCCGGGTAGCGCCCCAGCAGGCGCGCTGGGGAGTCAGCAGCAGCGTCTCGGGGAAAAAGTCGGCCACCCGCTGGTTATCATGCAGCACCGCCAGGATGGTCTGTCCCTGCCGGTACATCTCGAGAATCAAATCCATTAGTTCGCGACTGGTCGCTTCGTCGATACCGGTGAAGGGCTCGTCGAGCATCACCAGCGGCGCCTGCTGCACCATCACCCGGGCAAATAGCATGCGCTGAAACTGGCCGCCGGAGAGCGCTTCGATCGGCGTTTTCGCCAGGCCCGCCAGCCCGACCCGCTCCAGCACCGCGCCGATGCGTCGCCGGGTGCAGCCCCCCAGACCGCGCAGCAGCGACACGCCGGGCCATGCGCCCTGGCTTACCACATCCTGCACGTTGAGAGGAAACTGCGACTCGAGGGCATGGCGCTGCGCCAGCCAGCCGATCACCGGCCGTTTTCCCTGCCAGCGCAGGCGGCCACTGACCGGCGGAAGAAACCCGGCGAGGGTTTTCAGCAGCGTTGATTTTCCGCAGCCATTGAGGCCAACAATTGCCGTCAGGCTGCCGGGGCATATCATCCCGCTCAGCGGAGGGGTGATCGCTACCCCGTCATAGCCGGCGACCAACTGCTCCAGTTCAATCATGGCAGCGTCACCGCCCACCAGGTTGCTAACCATAGCGCCGCCAGCAGCACGCCTGCGATAGCCGCGCGCGCCGCGCCGGATGCCATAAAAATCGATGTGAACATATCCCCGCCTCAATTTAATGTTATAACATAACAATAACGAAGCGAAGAAAGAATGTAAATCAGCGTCAGTCAGCGGAAATGTAACAAAGGTCAACAAGAGGCATGGAGACGGGAAAAAACGGGGGGATAAGCGCGGCCTCCCCGGCGTCATCCCCCGGTCGCGCTGCGCTTACCGGGGCTAGCAACCGGATACCGGACCGTAGCCCGGATAAGGCGCTACGCGCCGCTATCCGGGGAGGCTGGGAAATTGTCAGCCGGATGAAAGGATTAATAACCGCCGCGGGCCTGCGCAACCGCCAGTCCCAGCTGCCAGACGGCCATCGCGTAGTGGGTGCTGTGGTTGTAGCGGGTGATGGTGTAGAAGTTCGGCAGCCCGTACCAGTACTCATAGCCGGTGCCGACGTCCAGCCGCAGCAGGCTGGCCTGCTGATGGTTACCTAGCGGCTGGGTCGGGGTCAGCCCTGCGGCCGCCAGCTGCGAAACGCTGTATTTAGTCTTGAAACCATTCTCCAGCCCCGGGGCCTGCCCCAGCGCCTGCACCGCCACCAGATCGCCGCTCACCCAGCCATGCTGTTTGAAGTAGTTGGCCACGCTGCCGATAGCATCCACCGGGTCCCACAGGTTGATATGTCCGTCACCGTTAAAATCGACCGCATACTGCTTATAGGAGGACGGCATAAACTGACCGTAGCCCATCGCCCCGGCGAAAGAGCCTTTCAGATCCAGCGGATCGTCGCTTTCGCTGCGCGCCATTAGCAGGAAAGTTTCCAGCTCCGACGAGAAGTATTCGGCGCGGCGCGGGTAGCTAAACGACAGCGTCGCCAGCGCGTCGAGGATCCGGGTTTTGCCCATCACCCGGCCCCAGCGAGTCTCCACGCCGATAATGCCGACGATGATTTCCGGCGGCACGCCGTAAACCTGATAAGCGCGGTTGAGCGCGTCCTGATACTGATTCCAGAACACCACGCCGTTCTGCACATTATCCGGGGTAATGAACTGTTTCTTGTAGCGCAGCCAGGCGCCGGTCGGCCCGGTTGGCGGCAGGCCGGTCGGCGCCTGACGATCCATCAGCCGCAGGACGTAATCCAGGCGCTTTGCCTGCGACAGGATCTCCTGCAGCTGCTGCCTGTCGAAGCCGTGCTTCGCCACCATCTTATCGATAAACTGCGCCGCCGCCGGGTTGTTGGCGAAGTCGCCGCCCATCTGCATCACGTTATGCTGCGGTTCCAGCAAAAAGCCGCCGGTTCCACTCGCCATCTCCGTTTCCGCGGGGGTCTTGGGTTTGCTGCTGCAGGCAGCGAGGAGCATACAAAGGGGAAGTAAAGCCAGATAGCGACGCTTCAACATGGGAATTCCGTTTAACAAATTCAGCAAGGGATAATTATGGTAAAGCATGCGACGACCAACAAGAAAGCGACAATCTGTTTGTAGACAAAATAGTCCTTCAACTGCTCCTCCCCTGCGTGCTTTCATGCCCTGCAACATTTCATCTCGCCCGCATCATCTTTCAAAATAAAATATTTATCTTTCATTTTGCGATCCATTTAACACTTTTAAACCTTTCAAAATGATTAAAATCAGCCTGCGATTAGCAAGAAAAATAACATGCTGAAGGAGAGAACAATGATTGACGTCGTGACCCACGGCGCGGAGTGGTTTATCGGCCTGTTTCAGAAAGGCGGCGAGGTATTTACCGGCATGGTGACCGGGATCCTCCCCTTGCTGATCAGCCTGCTGGTGATCATGAACGCGCTGATCAACTTTATCGGCCAGCAGCGGATCGAGAAGCTGGCGCAGCGCTGCGCCGGAAACCCAATCTCCCGTTACCTGCTGCTACCCTGCATCGGCACCTTCGTGTTTTGTAACCCAATGACGTTAAGCCTCGGCCGGTTTATGCCAGAGAAGTACAAGCCCAGCTATTACGCGGCGGCGTCGTATAGCTGCCACTCAATGAACGGGCTGTTTCCACATATCAACCCCGGCGAGCTGTTCGTCTATCTCGGCATCGCCAACGGCCTCACTACCCTCGGCCTGCCGCTCGGTCCGCTGGCGGTGAGCTACCTGCTGGTCGGGCTGGTGACTAACTTCTTCCGCGGCTGGGTCACCGACCTGACCACCTCGATTTTCGAGAGAAAAATGGCGATTCAGCTTTCCCGGAAAGTGCATCTGTCAGGAGCGACATCATGACCCGTATTCGTATAGAGAAAGGCACCGGCGGCTGGGGCGGCCCGCTTGAGCTCGACGCCGTCAAAGGCAAAAAGATCGTCTATATCACCGCCGGCACCCGCCCGGCGATCGTTGACCGCATCGCCAGCCTGACCGGCTGGCAGCCGGTGGACGGGTTTAAAGAGGGGGAACCAGCGGAAAGCGACATCGGCGTGGCGATTATCGACTGCGGGGGCACCCTGCGCTGCGGGCTCTATCCTAAGCGCCGCATCCCGACGGTGAATATCCATGCCACCGGCAAATCAGGGCCGCTGGCCCAGTACATCACGGAAGATATTTATGTCTCCGGCGTCAAAGAGGACAACATCCAGTGCATCGCTCCCGACAGCGCAGGGGTTTCCGAGCCGCCGGCGGAAAACAAGAGCGCGGGTCGCGATTACGACACCAGCAAGAAGATTACTGAACAGAGCGATGGCCTGCTGGCGAAGGTCGGGATGGGCATGGGTTCGGTGGTGGCGGTGCTGTTCCAGGCCGGGCGCGACACCATTGATACGGTGCTGAAAACCATTCTGCCGTTTATGGCTTTCGTCTCGGCGCTGATCGGCATCATCATGGCCTCCGGCATCGGCGACTGGATCGCCCACGGCCTGGCGCCGCTCGCCAGCCATCCGCTGGGGCTGGTAACCCTGGCGCTGATTTGCTCTTTCCCGCTGCTGTCGCCGTTTCTCGGCCCCGGCGCGGTTATTGCCCAGGTGATCGGCGTGCTGATCGGCGTTCAAATCGGCCTCGGCAACATTCCGCCGCACCTCGCCCTGCCCGCCCTATTCGCCATTAACGCCCAGGCCGCCTGCGATTTTATTCCGGTAGGCCTGTCGCTAGCCGAAGCCCGTCAGGATACCGTGCGCGTCGGCGTGCCGTCGGTGCTGGTCAGCCGCTTTCTGACCGGCGCACCAACGGTGCTGATCGCGTGGTTCGTTTCCGGATTTATTTACCAGTAAGAGGTTCCTGCAGATGACTGTGATTTACCAGACCACCATTACGCACATCGGCGCCTGCGCGACGATGGCGCTGGAAGAGCAAATGCTGATCACCTTCCGCGAGGGCGCCCCGGCGGATATCGAAGAGTACTGCTTTATTCACAACCACGGCGAGCTTGCTGGCACGCTGCAGCCGGGGGCAGAGCTGCAGCTTGGCGAACAGCGCTACCCGGTGACCGCCGTCGGCGAGGTCGCTGAACAAAACCTGCGCGAGCTGGGCCACATCACCCTGCGCTTTGACGGCCATCGTGAAGCGGAGTTCCCAGGTACCGTCCATGTGGCGGGCCCGGTGCCGGACGCCATCGCGCCCGGCTGCGTACTGAAGTTTGTTGCTTAAAAGGAGAGAGAGATGAATCAGGTTGCTGTTGTCATTGGCGGTGGACAAACCTTAGGAGAGTTTCTGTGCCGCGGGCTGGCCGCCGAAGGCTACCGCGTGGCGGTGGTCGATATTCAGAGCGAAAAAGCCAGCCGCGTCGCCCAGGAGATTAACGCTGAGTATGGCGAAGGTATGGCGTACGGCTTCGGCGCCGACGCCACCAGCGAGGCCAGCGTCACCGCCCTGGCCCACGGGGTGGATGAGATTTTTTCGCGCGTCGACCTGCTGGTATACAGCGCCGGGATCGCCAAGGCGGCGTTTATTAGCGACTTCGCGCTGAGGGATTTCGACCGCTCGCTGCAGGTCAATCTGGTGGGCTATTTTCTCTGCGCCCGCGAGTTCTCGCGGTTGATGATCCGCGACGGCATTAAGGGGCGGATCATTCAGATCAACTCGAAATCCGGCAAAGTCGGCAGTAAGCACAACTCCGGCTACAGCGCAGCGAAGTTCGGCGGCGTCGGGCTGACCCAGTCGCTGGCGCTGGATCTGGCGGAATATGGCATTACCGTGCATTCGCTGATGCTCGGCAATCTGCTGAAGTCGCCGATGTTCCAGTCGCTGCTGCCGCAGTATGCCACCAAGCTCGGTATCGATGAGAGCGAAGTCGAGCAGTACTACATCGACAAGGTGCCGCTGAAGCGCGGCTGCGAATATCAGGATGTGCTGAACGTATTGATGTTTTACGCTAGCCCACAGGCGTCGTACTGCACCGGGCAGTCGATCAACGTCACCGGCGGCCAGGTGATGTTTTAACAGGTTCCCGGATGGCGCTGCGCTTATCCGGGCTACAAAACTGTAGGTCGGGTAAGGCGTTAGCCGCCACCCGACAAAAAAACGGCACCGCGGGTCGCTCGGGTTAGGCGCTCGCGCCGTGACCTGGGCTGTTCCCGCCCCCCTTAAGGAGAGACCTATGGTTACTGCATTAATCATCGTCGCCGCCATCGCCTGGCTTACCCAGCTGGCCTTTGGCGGCTGGCAGATCCGCCGCTTCAATCGCGCCTTTGATAGCCTGTGCCAGCAGGGGCGGGTGGGCGTCGGCCGCTCCGCCGGGCGCTTTCAACCGCGCGCCATCGTCGCCATCGCCGTCGATGATAACGACCGCATTTGCGACACGCTGCTGATGAAAGGCTTCACCATTTTCGCCAGTCCGCAAAAGATCCCGGCTCTGGCAGGCAAACATATTGCGGAATTGCAGCCTGATGTGATCTTTCCCCATGATCCGCGCTGTCAGAATGCACTATCATTAGCGCTTAATCCGAAACATGGATAATTTCGTTGTAAAAGTAAATATCTTGCGAAATTATCACTTCGAAACTTAAACGCAGGATAGACGCCTATGAAACCACGTCAGCGCCAGGCAGCCATTCTCGAGTTCCTGCAGTCGCAGGGAAAATGCTCGGTCGAAGAGCTGGCGCAACACTTCGATACCACTGGCACCACCATCCGCAAGGATCTGGTCACGCTGGAAAACGCCGGCACCGTCATTCGCACCTACGGTGGCGTGGTACTCAACAAGGATGAAGCCGATCCGCCGATTGACCATAAGACGCTGATCAACACCCATAAAAAAGCGCAGATTGCCGAGGCCGCCGTGCGATACATCCACGATGGCGATTCAATTATCCTCGACGCCGGCAGCACCGTGCTGCAGATGGTGCCATTGCTGAGTCACTTTAATAACATCACGGTGATGACCAACAGCCTGCATATCGTCAACGCGCTATCAGAGTTCGATAACGAGCAGACCATCCTGATGCCGGGCGGCACCTTCCGTAAAAAATCGGCCTCTTTTCACGGCCAGCTGGCGGAAAACGCCTTCGAACAGTTCAGCTTCGACAAGCTGTTTATGGGCACCGACGGTATCGATCTGAACGCCGGAGTCACTACCTTTAATGAGGTCTATACCGTCAGCAAAGCGATGTGCAACGCCGCCCGCGAAGTGATCCTGATGGCCGACTCATCCAAGTTTGGTCGTAAAAGCCCCAATATTGTCTGCGGCCTTGAACGCGTGGATAAATTGATTACCGATGCCGATATTGACCCGGAATTCCAGCGGGCGCTGGAAGCCAAAGGCATTGAAGTCATTATTACTGGAGAACATCATGAGTAACTTTTTGTTAGAGGCCGGACGCCAGACCCTGATGCTTGAGCTGCAGGAGGCGAGCCGCCTGCCGGAGCGCCTGGGCGACGACTTCATCCGCGCGGCGGAAACCATTATCCACTGCGAGGGCAAACTGATTGTCTCCGGTATCGGTAAATCCGGCCACATCGGTAAAAAGCTGGCGGCAACCTTCGCCAGCACCGGCACCCCGGCCTTTTTCGTCCATCCGGCGGAAGCCCTGCACGGCGATCTCGGCATGCTCGATAGCCGCGACGTGATGCTGTTTATCTCCTACTCCGGTAGCGCGAAAGAGCTGGATCTCATCGTGCCGCGGCTGGAAGAAAAAGGCATTCCGCTGCTGGCGATGACCGGCAAATCCACCTCGCCGCTGGCGCTGGCGGCGAAAGCGGTGCTGGATATCGCCGTGGAGCGCGAGGCCTGCCCGATGCATCTGGCGCCAACCTCCAGCACCGTCAATACGCTGATGCTGGGCGACGCGTTGGCGATGGCGGTGATGCAGGCGCGCGGTTTCAATGAAGAGGATTTCGCCCGTTCCCACCCGGCGGGCGCCCTCGGCGCGCGGCTGCTGAACAAAGTGCATCACCTGATGCGTCGTGATGAAGAAGTGCCGCGGGTCAATACCGAGGCCAACGTCATGGACGCTATGCTCGAACTAAGCCGAACCGGACTCGGCCTGGTGGCGGTCTGCGATGAAGCCAACCGCGTGCAGGGCGTTTTCACCGACGGCGACCTGCGCCGCTGGCTGGTTGCTGGCGGTACGCTCAACGATGGCGTCACTCGGGCGATGACCCGCAACGGCGTAACGCTGCAGGCGGATAGCCGCGCGGTGGAAGCCAAAGAGCGGCTGATGAAACACAAAATCAGCGCCGCGCCGGTAGTGGATGAGAACGGCCAACTGGTCGGCGCCATTAACCTGCAGAACTTTTACCAGGCGGGGATCCTTTAAGCCCCAGACGTTTCGCCAGCCGATGCAGGTTGGCGACGTCCAGTTCCAGCGCTCGGGCGGTCGCCGCCCAGTTGCCCTGGTTCGCCTCCAGCGCGCGGCTAATGGCTTCTCGCTGAAAAGAGTCGGTCGCCTCGCGCAGATTGATGTTTCCCGTCGCGGGCGCCGCTGCCGCCGTCTCAGTCGGCAACATCGGCGCCGCCACCGCAAACTGGAAATGCTGCGGCTCCAGGACCACTTCATCACCGGCCTGGGTGGCCCGCGCCAGCACCACCGCCCGATGGATAGCATGCTCCAGTTCGCGCACGTTGCCCGGCCAGGACCACTGCTGCAGCCGGTTTCGCGCCGCCTCAGCCAAAATGACCCGCGCCAGCCCCATCCGCAGGCGGCACTGCTCGCAGAAATAGCCCGCCAGCAGCACCACGTCACTTTCCCGCTCGCGTAGCGGCGGAACCGACAGCGGGAAGACGCTCAGCCGATGGTACAGATCGGCGCGAAAGCGCCCTTCCACCACCTCCTGGCGCAGATCGCGGTTCGTCGCCGCCAGCACCCGCACATCGACCCGCAGGCTGCGGTCATCGCCGACGCGCTGAATATCGCCATACTGCAGCACGCGCAGCAGTTTGGCCTGCAACGCCAGCGACAGTTCGCCGATTTCGTCAAGAAACAGGGTGCCATTATCCGCCATCTCAAATTTACCGCTGCGGTTGCTGATAGCCCCGGTAAATGCCCCTTTCACATGGCCGAACAGCTCGCTCTCCGCTACGCTTTCCGGCAGCGCCGCGCAGTTGAGGTACACCAGAGGGTTGGCGGCTCGCGGTGACCCCTGATGCACCGCCTTCGCCACCAGCTCTTTGCCGGTGCCGGTTTCGCCGCTGATCAGCACGTTTAAATCCGAGGCGGCGACGATATCGATCTCTTTTTTCAGCTGCAGCATGGGCCCCGACAGGCCGATGATCTCCTGGCGCTCCGGCAGCGGGTAATTCACCGCCTGCGCCGGCAGGACGTTTTGCGCTTCAAGGCGGGCGATAAGCAGCGCATTATTCAGCGCCCCGGCCACCAGCGCGGCAATCAGCCGCAGCTCTTCATCGCTGAAGCTATCGAAACGATCGGCATCCATGCCGTCCAGGGTCAGCGCGCCAATCAGCGTCTGCCCGGCAAACAGCGGCAGTCCCACGCAGGCATGGACTTTGAGGCTCTCATGACCGGGGATCAGCCCGTCATAGGGGTCGGGCAGGTCGCTATCCGCCGGGAAGCGCACCACATCCCCGGCGCGCGCAATCGCCTCCAGCCGCGGGTGTCCTTCCAGGGCAAAGCGCCGACCGAGCACATCCTGCGCCAGGCCATCGATCGCCAGCGGCACAAACTGATGCGCCTCATAGCGCAGCAGCGCCGAGGCATCGCAGCCAAGAATTTGCCGCAGGGTAGTAATCAGGCGCGAAAAGCGGTCGGTGTGACCAATATCGCTTTGTAAATCTATGGCGATTCTCGCCAGCTCGTCGACGGAAAAACTCATTGCCGCTCCATTGTCATTTTGACAATACGCATTGTCATATCGACTATTTTAACCATTGTCATTTTGACAACAACCAAAATCAGAAAAAATTAAAAACAGATAATTATCAATGAATTAAAAAGTTGGCACGCAACTTGATATAAGCCAGTCAACTGAGTTTAAACACACTGTATTGATTGAGGTTGCTATGTCTATTGTGGTGAAAAATAACATTCTTTGGGTTGGCCAACGTGACTGGGAAGTGCGTGATTTCCACGGCACCGAATATAAAACGCTGCGCGGCAGCAGCTACAACAGCTATCTCATCCGCGAAGAGAAAAACGTGCTGATCGATACCGTCGATCATAAATTCAGCCGCGAGTTCGTACAGAACCTGCGCCGCGAAATCGACCTCGCCGACCTCGACTATATCGTCATTAACCACGCCGAAGAGGACCATGCCGGCGCGCTGACCGAACTGATGATGCAGATCCCGGATACGCCGATCTACTGCACCGCCAACGCCATCGACTCGATCAACGGCCACCATCATCATCCGGAGTGGAACTTCCACGTGGTGAAAACCGGCGATACTCTCGACATCGGTAACGGTAAACAGCTGATCTTCGTGGAAACGCCGATGCTGCACTGGCCGGACAGCATGATGACCTACCTGACCGGCGACGCGGTGCTGTTCAGCAACGACGCCTTCGGCCAGCACTATTGCGACGAACATCTGTTCAACGATGAAGTGGACCAGACTGAACTGTACGAACAGTGCCAGCGCTACTACGCCAACATCCTGACGCCCTTCAGCCGCCTGGTGACGCCGAAAATTACTGAAATCCTCGGCTTCAACCTGCCGGTGGAGATGATTGCCACCTCCCACGGCGTGGTCTGGCGCGATAACCCGACGCAAATCGTCGAGAAATACCTCGAGTGGGCGGCGGATTATCAGGAAGATCGCATCACCATCTTTTACGACACCATGTCCAATAATACCCGCATGATGGCGGACGCCATTGCCCAGGGGATCACCGAGGTTGACCCACGGGTAGCGGTGAAAATCTTTAACGTCGCCCGCAGCGACAAAAACGACATCCTCACCAATGTTTTCCGCTCGAAAGGCGTACTTGTCGGCACGTCCACCATGAACAACGTGATGATGCCGAAAATCGCCGGGCTGGTGGAAGAGATGACCGGGCTGCGTTTTCGCAATAAACGCGCCAGCGCCTTTGGCTCGCACGGCTGGAGCGGCGGCGCGGTAGACCGCCTGTCCACCCGCCTGCAGGATGCCGGCTTTGAGATGTCGCTGAGCCTGAAAGCCAAATGGCGCCCGGATATCGACGCGCTGGAGCTGTGCCGCCAACACGGTCGCGACATCGCCCGCCAATGGGCCCTCTCGCCGCTGCCGGTTGCTGAAGCAGCGACAACGCCGGAACCACAAGACTGCGCCTGTGCCGCCGCCGCGGCCGCCGATCTCGGTCCCATGATGCAGTGCAGCGTGTGCCAGTGGGTCTATGACCCGGCGAAAGGCGAACCTAATCAGGATGTACAGCCGGGTACGCCGTGGAGCGAAGTGCCGGACAATTTCCTCTGCCCTGAGTGTTCTCTTGGCAAAGATGTCTTTGACGTACTGGCGACGGAGGCAAAATGAGTGATGGCATCGTCATCATCGGCTCGGGCTTCGCGGCCCGCCAGCTGGTGAAAAATATTCGTAAGCAGGATGCGCAAATCCCGCTGACCCTCATCGCCGCCGATAGCATGGATGAATACAACAAACCGGACCTCAGCCATGTCATCAGCCGCGGACAGAAGGCCGACGATCTGACCCTGCAAAGTGCCGGCGAGTTCGCCGAGCAGTACACTCTGCGTCTGTTTCCCCATACCTGGGTAAGCGATATCGACGCCGAAAACCGGTTAGTGAAGAGCCACGATAACCAGTGGCGCTACGACAAACTGGTGCTGGCCACCGGCGCGACGCCGTTTATCCCGTCGGTGCCGGGGCGCGAGCTGATGCTAACGCTCAATAGCCAGCGCGAATATGGCGCGGCGCAGAGCCGGCTGCACGACGCGAAGCGCGTGCTGATCGTCGGCGGCGGCCTGATTGGCTGCGAACTGGCGATGGATTTCTGCCGCGCCGGTAAAGCGGTAACGGTAGTCGATAACTCCGCCAGCGTGCTGGCGGCGCTGATGCCGCCGGAGGCCAGCAGCCGCCTGCAGCATCGGCTCACCGAGATGGGCGTACATCTGATGCTGAAAACGCAGCTGGAGGGGCTGGAGCAAACCGCCGACGGCATTCGCGTCAGTCTCGATCGCCAGCGCGCGATAACCGTCGATGCGGTGGTGGCCGCCGCCGGCCTGCGCCCGGAAACGTCGCTGGCGCGCCACGCCGGACTGCAGATTAACCGCGGTATTGTGGTCAATAGCCAGCTGCAAACCAGCGACCCGGCGATTTATGCGCTCGGCGACTGTGCGGAAATCAACGGCGTGGTACTGCCGTTCCTGCAGCCGATTTTACTCAGCGCCATGTGCCTGAGTAAAAATCTGCTGGCGCAGGCGGGAGAACTCAAGCTGCCGCCAATGCTGGTGAAGGTGAAAACCCCGGATCTGCCGCTGCATCTGGCCGGCGACACCCGCCGCGACGATCTGACGTGGAATATCGTGGCCGCCAAAGAGGGGCTGGTGGCGAAAGGCGTGGATGCCGAAAACCAGCTGCGGGCCTTTGTGGTGAGTGAAGACAAAATGAAGGAAGCCTTTGCGCTGCTCAAACAACTGGTAAGTTGATGGTTTTCCCGGCTTGCGGCGTAAACGCCTTAGCCGGGCTACGGTATTGTCCTGGTAGCCCGGCTAAGCGCAGCGCAAGCCGGGAACATATCCAGCCTAGCGCGCCAGATTGTCGTAGCCGCGCCAGCGATAGTTAAGCACCGATAGCGCCCAACAGGCGACAAACAACCCAACCACCACAAATCCGGCGTCGCCGAGGTTGTCGTTTAACGCCCCTACCCAGCGCCATATTCCGCCGCTGAGCGCAAACTTATCCATTAGCAGGCCCAGCGCTTCCAGGCCGCCGATAAACAGCGCCACCACCACCGAGGTGCCGGTGATGGTCATGTTGTAATAGAGCTTGCGCTGCGGTTTGCTGAACGCCCAGCCGTAGGCGCCGACCATCAGCACGTTATCGAGGGTATCCACCAGCGCCATACCGCTGGCGAACAGTGCCGGAAAGACCATAATCGACCAGACGGAAATCCCGCTCGACGCGCCGGCGGCGGAGATACTCAGTACGCCGATTTCGGTGGCGGTATCAAAACCGAGGCCAAACAGGAAACCGACCAGGTACATCTGCCAGCTGCGGCTTATCAGACGGAAGGTCTTGCCAAACAGCCAGCTCATCACCCCGCCGCCGCTGACGATTTCGTCGCTCACCGGCTCCCCGCGCTTCCATGCCTGAAAGCTGCGCCACACGCTGCGTAAAATCACCAGGTTGATAAAGGCCATCGCCAGTAAAAACAGGGCCGACACGGCGGTGCCGATGACGCTGCCGGTATCATGCAGCCAGCTCATCTGCGTGCTGAAGGCGGTGGCGGTCGCGGCAATCGCCGCCGAGGCCAGCACCACAATCGATGAGTGGCCCAGCGAAAACCACGCCCCGACGGCGAAAGGCCGCCGCCCCTGCTGCATCATCTTGCGGGTCACGTTATCAATCGCCGCAATATGGTCGGCGTCCACCGCGTGGCGCAGGCCGTAGCCCCAGGCCAGCAGGCTGGCGGCCATCAGCGCGCCGCTGTCGCCAAAGGCCTGCAGCGCCCAGCACCAGGCCAGTAAATTCGCCGCGATCAACCCCAGCACCAGACCCGCGGCGCGCGGCTGCTGGCGTAAAACTGTCATTATCATGGTTGTATTCCTTGAGCCTGCCAGCGGGCGGCGGCGATCACCGCCTGACCATAGGCGATTGCGCCGTCGCCGGCCGGCAACTGCTGTGCAAACAGCAGAGTAAAATCCGCCAGATAAAAGGTCAATCGCGCCGCCAGCAGGCGGTTATGCAGCACCCCGCCGCTGCAGACCATCGTGTCGATGCCGCGGACGGTGGCGCAGTCGCGGGCCATCGCCGCCAGTCCCCAGGCCAGGGCGTCGTGGAAAGCCCACGCTTTCTGCGCCGGAGTCGCCTGCCAGCTCAGCCATTGCCGCCAGAAGGTCGCTAAATCCAGCGCGTCGTCGCGCCACGGCAGCGTAACCGGGTGGCTGACGCCGGGGCAGCTGGCGGCCAGCGCCTCCAGCCGACAGGCCGCTTCGCCTTCATAGCTCAGACTCTCCGGCGCGCAATCCAGGGCGCAGGCAACGGCATCAAACAGCCGTCCGCAGGATGAGGCGCGCGGCGCGTTAATCCCGCGCTCGATGGCCTGCGCCAGCAGCGGCCAGTTGCGCTGGCGCAGGGTGGCGGCCTGCGGATAATCCTGCCAGTCAGGGACAAATGCCAGACAGTGGGCCAGCAAATTTCGCCACGGCTGGCGTGCCGCCAGGTCCCCCCCTGGCAGCGCGACGGCCGGCAGCCCGCCAAGATGTTCGCATTCGCGATAGTTGACCCGCAGGCACTCCCCGCCCCACAGCGCGCCGTTCTCCCCCATACCAATACCGTCGAGTGTCAGGGCGATAACGTCCCCGCCGTCAAGCGGCCAGCGGTGCTCCGCCAGGCATGCCGCGGCGTGCGCATGGTGATGCAGCACTGTCTCCAGCGGCAGGGGCAGGGAGGCCGCCCACTGCGTTGAACGATAGCCGGGATGGGCATCAACCACCACCCGCTGCGGCACAAACGCGTAAATGCTCTGCATCAGCTGCAGGGCGCTGCGCCACTGCTGTTCAACACCTTCCTCGCCAAGATCGCCAAAGTGCTGGCTCAGCACCGCTTCGCTGCCGCGCGCCAGGCAGAAGGTATTTTTCATATCCGCGCCGAGAGCCAGCAGCGGCGGGATGTCTCCTAGCCCCGGCGGCAGCGGCAGCGCGTCCGGGACGTAGCCCCGGGCGCGGCGCAGCATTTCACCGCTTGAGCGCACCAGTGAATCATCCATCCGCTGTACGATGTCGCGATTATGCAAGAGAAAGCCGTCGGCAATGTCGGCTAACTCATTGAGCGCCTGAGCATTACTTAACGCCGGCGGACGGCCGCTAAGGTTGCCGGAGGTCATTACGATGGGGCGCGCCAGGCCCTGCAGAAGCAAATGCTGCAGCGGATTAGACGGCAGCATCACCCCAACTTCCGCAAGCCCTGGCGCTATTTCGTCGCACAGGCCGGAGACCTGCGCTTTGGCAATCAGTACGATGGGCGCCGCCGGGGAGCCCATCAGCGCCGCGGCGGCGGCGGGTAAGCCCGTTGCCGTCGGCAGCATTACCGCCAGCGGTTTTGCCGGGCGGTGTTTTCGCGCCCGCAGCGTGGCAACGGCAGCGGGGTTACCGGCATCGCAGGCCAGATGAAAGCCGCCGATGCCTTTTATCGCCACGATGTCGCCCGCCGCCAGCCGGGCGATAGCCGCCTGCAGCGCCGCCTCGCCGTCCAGCGTTTCCCCCTCTGCCCGCCATTCCAGTCGCGGCCCGCAGTCGGGGCAGGCCACCGGCTGGGCGTGAAAACGGCGATCGGCAGGATCGCGGAATTCCGCTTCACAAGGGGAACAGAGCGGGAACGGCGCCATTGCGGTGAAGGGCCGGTCGTAGGGCATGGCGCGAATAATGGTTAACCGCGGGCCGCAGTGGGTGCAGTTGATAAAGGGGTAGCGGTAGCGGCGTGCCCGGGGATCGTTCATCTCCGCGAGGCACGCCGGGCAGGTCGCGGCATCGGGCACAATCTGAGTCCGCATCCGTCCCGCCCCGCTCTCGCGGATGGTGAAATCCTGCGGCGTGGCCGCCCAGCGATAGGGAATGCAGGCGGTACTGTCGATCCGCGCCAGCGGCGGGCAGTGGTCAGCCAGAGCGGCAGTAAAACCGTCGTCGCCCCCGACCAGCCGCACCAGTACGCCGTCGCCGTCGTTACAGACATCGCCGCAGCGGGCCTGCGCCCGGGCCAGCTGCCAGACAAAGGGGCGGAACCCCACCCCCTGCACTTTACCGCGAATGCGGATTTGCACCCCGTTCATGCCTTGACTTACCAGGCCAGCGCCGTACGGCGACGTTTCTCGATATTCATCTGCTCAAGTTTGTTGCGGTCAACGCACACGAGGGCATGCGTCGGGCAGACTTCCATGCAGGCCGGGCCGCTCTCGCGGTGGAAGCAGAGATCGCACTTGTTGGCTTCGGCTTTTTCCGCCACGACGTTCAGTCCGGCGCCGCTATGGCGGATCACCGGGCGCACCACCACCTCCATCGCCCCGTACGGGCAGGCGACGACGCAGGTTTTGCAGCCGATGCAACGCTCCTGCATCACATGGACAAAGCCTTTATCGCGGCTGATGGCGCCGTTCGGGCAGACATTGGCGCAGGGGGCGTCTTCACACTGACGGCAGGCGGTCGCCGTGGAAACATTGACCCCTTTGATCACGTGAATACGCGGCTGAAAGGTGTGAGGCGTCAGGGAGGCGCAGTCCTGATGTTCCTGATGGGATACCACGCAGGCCACTTCGCAAGTGCGACAGCCGATACATTTGCTCGCATCGGCGATAATGAAACGGTTCATCCATTTCTCCAGCAGTAAGAAGGTTACGCGCCGGAGTATGCATAATACGTTCCAATTTTTTAATGTATTGATTATAAAGACTATTATAGCTGCGGTTTGCTGTCATCGTCAGTAGTGACGATGACAGCTGACGACGTCAGGCACAGGGGCCCGCCACCAGCGACTCGCGTTCAATCAGCGCTCCGGGAAAGCTTTGCTGAAAGTTGAATTCCCCGCCATCCAGCATAAAGATCAGCCGATTGATGCTCTCTTTAATCATCTCCGTCACCGGCACCCGGACGCTGGCGAGCGACGGCACCATATACGGCGCAAGAGCAATATCGTCAAACCCCACCACCGAGACCTGTTCTGGCACCTTAACGCCCAGCTGGTGAAGCTGCTTCATCGCCCCGATGGCCATATCGTCATTGCTCGCCACCAGCGCGCTGTAGGTAACCCCGCGCTGACGCAGGCTCTCCACCCCCGCCGCCCCGGTTTCCGGCGTCCAGCGCCCTTCGGCGATAAGCGCCTCGTTCAGGGCGATGCCGTGGCCAGCCAGCGCGTCTTTGTAGCCGGCGAGGCGTTCGACGCCGGTGGGAGAGTCAAGGGAGCCGGTAATAAAGGCGATATCGCGATGGCCAAGCGCAATCAGCCGCTCCACTACCCGCATCGCCGAGGCTTTTTGATCGGACCAGACGCAGTGGCTGGCGTGGCGGCGCAGGCGGCGATTAAGCACCATGATCGGCTGCGAGTGGTTCTCAACGATCTCGTCCATCTCATCAACGGTGAGAAAGCGCGGGTAGATGATGATCGCATCGCAGCGCAGATCCAGCAGGTACTGGATCGCCTCCCGCTCCTCTTGCGCGCTGTGCTTGCCGTCGGCCAGGATCAGCTGCCGCCCTTTATCCTCCGTCATCCGCGCCACGTGATACAGCAGTTCGCTAAAATAGACGCCGTGGTACAGGGTATTGGTCACCACCAGGCCGAGGGTTTGCGTGGTTTTGGTCGCCAGGTTGCGCGCCAGCAGATTAGGCCGGTAGCCGCTCTCCGCCACCGCCTTAAACACCCGGTCTTTGGTCTCCTGGCTGACATAGCCGTTGCCCGACAGCACCCGCGAAACGGTCGCCTTCGATACCCCCGCGCGCTTTGCGACCTCCAGCATCGTTGCCATGTGATTCTTCCTGTTGCAAAAGTTGCAGGCAGTGTACTGCACGTTTCCCGCTTTTACAGCATTCCCCTGTTCACCAACGCGATCCGGCTCACGGCGACGCTTAGCGATCAAAATCACAAAATTGAGATCATCTTTTTTTATTTCTTGTGAAATTAAATGAAACTCACCATGATTTTGTGGAACCGGTTTCCTATAAAAACATGGTATCGCCCGGCGATGCGGGGCGGTGGCAGATCAGTACCCTATTGATAAACAGGATAAAATCCGATGTCGAAAAATTATGCAGCCCTGGCGCAACAGATAGTCGCGGCAATCGGCGGGGTCGACAACGTCGCCGCCGTTACCCACTGCATGACCCGTCTGCGCTTCGTGGTTAAAGACGACGAACAGGTCGATAGCTCTACCCTGAAAGGCCTGGCCGGGGTGCTCGGCGTCGTGCGCAGCGATAACCAGTGCCAGGTGATCATCGGCAACACTGTCTCCCAGGCCTACCGCGAGGTGGTGAATCTGCTGCCTGGCGACCTGCGCCCGGCTGAGCCGCAGGGCAAAGCGCCGCTGACCCTGAAACGCATCGGCGCCGGGATCCTCGACGCGCTGATCGGCACCATGTCACCGCTGATCCCGGCGATTATCGGCGGATCGATGGTCAAGCTGCTGGCGATGATCCTCGAGATGAGCGGCGCGTTGCCGAAAGGCTCGCCGACGCTGACCCTGCTGGCGCTTATCGGCGACGGCGCATTTTTCTTCCTGCCGCTGATGGTGGCCGCCTCCGCGGCGGTGAAATTCAAAACTAATATGTCGCTGGCTATCGCCATCGCCGGGGTGCTGGTGCATCCTGGGTTTATCGAATTGATGGCCAAAGCCGCCCAGGGAGAACACGTTGAATTCGCCTTTATTCCGGTTACCGCGGTGAAATACACCTACACGGTGATCCCGGCGCTGGTGATGACCTGGTGCCTGTCGTATATCGAGCGCTGGGTGGATCGCATTACCCCGGCGGTGACGAAAAACTTTCTGAAGCCGATGCTGATCGTGCTAATCGCCGCCCCGCTGGCGATCCTGCTGATTGGCCCGCTGGGCATCTGGATCGGCAGCGCCATTTCCGCGCTGGTGTATACGATCCACAGCTATCTGGGCTGGCTGTCGGTGGCGATCATGGGCGGGCTGTGGCCGCTGTTGGTGATGACCGGTATGCACCGCGTCTTTACGCCGACCATCATTCAGACCATCGCCGAAACCGGCAAAGAGGGTATGGTGATGCCATCGGAGATCGGCGCCAACCTGTCGCTCGGCGGCTCTTCGCTGGCGGTGGCGTGGAAAACCAAAAACCCGGAGCTGCGCCAGACGGCGCTGGCCGCCGCGGCATCGGCGATTCTGGCCGGGATTTCCGAACCGGCGCTGTACGGCGTGGCGGTGCGCCTGAAGCGCCCGCTGATCGCCAGCTTAATCAGCGGCTTTATCTGCGGCGCGGTGGCAGGCATTGCCGGACTGGCCAGCCATTCGATGGCGGCGCCGGGGCTGTTTACCAGCGTGCAGTTTTTCGATCCGGCCAATCCAATGACCATCGTCTGGGTGTTTGGCGTGATGGCGCTGTCGGTGGTGCTGTCGTTTGCCCTGACGCTGATCCTTGGCTTTGAGGACATTCCCGTTGAGCAGGCCGCTGCCGACGCCAGAGCGCGCCAGGCCCGGGCCCAGGCATCCCACGCCTGAATACACTATTGATAATGAGGTAATGCATGGCGAGTTTCCCACAGGGATTTTTATGGGGCGGCGCACTGGCCGCCAACCAGTCTGAAGGCGCTTATCTTGAAGGCGGTAAGGGGCTGACCACCGTGGATACCCTTCCCCACGGCGCCCATCGCCTGCCGGTAAAATTAGGCCTGGAGAAGCGCTTTACGCTGCGTGAAGACGAATTTTACCCCAGCCACCAGGCGATCGATTTTTACCATCGCTATAAAGAAGATATCGCCCTGATGGCCGAGATGGGGTTCAGCGTCTTTCGCACCTCCATCGCCTGGAGCCGCCTGTTCCCACGCGGCGACGAACAGCAGCCGAATCCGCAGGGCATCGCCTTCTATCGCTCACTGTTCGAGGAGTGCAAAAAGCACGGTATCGAGCCGCTGGTCACCCTGTGCCATTTTGACGTGCCGATGCATCTGGTGATGGAGTACGGCTCCTGGCGCAACCGCAAAATGGTGGATTTTTTCAGCCACTACGCCCGCACCTGCTTTGAAGCTTTTGACGGCCTGGTGAAATACTGGCTCACCTTCAATGAAATCAACATCATGCTGCACAGCCCCTACTCCGGCGCCGGTCTGGTGTTTGAAGAGGGTGAAAACCAGGAGCAGGTGAAGTATCAGGCCGCGCATCACGAGCTGGTGGCCAGCGCGCTGGCGACGAAAATCGCCCATGAGATTAACCCGCAAAATCAGGTCGGCTGTATGCTGGCCGGCGGTAATTTCTACCCTTACTCCTGCAAGCCGGAAGATGTATGGATGGCGCTGGAGAAGGACCGCGAAAACCTGTTCTTTATCGATGTCCAGGCCCGCGGCGCCTATCCGGTGTGGGCCGCGCGGGTGTTCCGGGTAAAAGGGGTCACGATTGCGAAACAGCCGGGCGATGACGAGATCCTAAAAAACACCGTCGATTTCGTCTCCTTTAGCTACTACGCGTCGCGCTGCGCCTCGGCGGAGATGAACGCCAGCAACACCAATGCCGCCAACATCGTCAAGTCGCTGAAGAACCCGCACATTCCGGCCAGCGAATGGGGCTGGGGCATCGACCCGCTGGGCCTGCGCATCACCATGAACATGATGTACGACCGCTATCAGAAACCGCTGTTCCTGGTGGAAAACGGGCTTGGCGCCCGCGATGAGATCGATGCCAATGGGGACATCAATGACGACTATCGCATCAGCTACCTGCGCGAGCACATCAGGGCGATGCGCGATGCTATCGGCGACGGCATTCCGGTGATGGGTTACACCAGCTGGGGCTGCATCGATCTGGTCTCGGCGTCCACCGGCGAGATGAGCAAGCGCTACGGCTTTGTCTATGTCGATCGCGACGATGCCGGCAACGGCACCCTGGCGCGTAAGCGTAAAAAGTCATTCTTCTGGTACCAGAAGGTGATAGCCAGTAACGGCGCCGATCTCGACTAAGCACCCTCGCCCACCCGCGCCCGTTCCCCGCGATAACCGGGGGACGGACGTCGGCTATCTGTTGCATCCATTACATGCTTTTTTCTCGAGCCTGATTCCAGTTTCTGGTTTGCCACCGGTTTACAATAACTGGTATTTTATCCAGTACTTTTACAGGGGTATCTTCAGCAAGGAGCACATCATGAGCGCACAGCACCCTACCGCAGCCAGAGGGATAGCCAGGGCCATTCGCCAGTTAACCGTGGGATATGTCAGAAAACGCCATGAGGACCGCAAAACGCGGGAGACGCGGCGCTACACCCGCCACGCGGCATTAAGCTTAAACGGCGACTGGCTGGAGCAGGCGGGGTTTCCGGTCGGCACGCAGGTCAGAGTCTCGGTGTCGCCCGGTAAATTAGTGATAGAGAATCTTGAGCTGGCAGCGCCGGGAACGGGGCTCCCTTCCGGCCAGTCGTGCGCCGGCGGAGAGCCCGGTTCGCCGCAGGGCTAGTCGTCCGCGGCCTCCAGCTGAGTAAAGCCGCCCTTGCCCTGCCAGCCTGCCAGCTGCTGATACACCCGGGCAACGGCCTCTTTCACCGGCTGGGTCATCGGATAATAAAAACCGACGATATCCGGCTGAATGCCGAGGAAAATCACCTCGCCGACGTCTTCTTTCAGCTGATCGACCAGATAGTTGAGCGGCATGTTATGGGTGGTCATCATAAACATCTCGGCGATGTCGTCGGGATCGATGATGCGAATGTCGCCGGGGTTTAGGCCCATATCGGTGGCATCGACAATCAGCAGGCGTTCGGGGCGTAATTCGCGGATCGCCACGATGTCGTTTTCCGGCGCGCTGCCGCCGTCGATGACCACCCACTGGCCGGCCGGGTTCGCCGCGCACATCTCCGCCAGCAGCGGGCCGGCGCCGTCGTCGCCCATCATGCTGTTGCCGACACAGAGTAAAACGTCAGTCACGTAATCTCCTCACCATCAGGTAGATGGCGCTCTCCTGGTGAATATCATGCAGCATGCTGAGCAGGGTTTTGCTCCACGCCTGCTGCTGCGGGGTCTGCGCGGACTGCGCTTTATCAAAGGCGTTGGCCAGCATCGCCACATGACTGCTGTCGATGACGATTTCGCCATACTTCGGCACGCCCTCCATTTTGCGCCGCGCGGCGCTTCCGGCCTCAAGGGTGGCGATCCATGCCAGATACGCGTCCCACGGGCAGCTCAGCGCCGCCTCCAGACAGTCGATGACGCCGAGGTGGTGGCCAATCGCCAGGCTGTAATAGACCACCTGCTGCGCCTGATCCGGCGTGGCGTCGTTCTCATCAATAAATTTACGGCTCAGCTGACTGAACACCACCGTCTCGCTCATCGGATACGCGCCCCCTCGACCACCTGGTTGAGATGGGTGACGATCTCGGTCAGACGCGGATCTTTCTCCGCCTCCAGCCAGCGCAGCACCTGGCTGTCGCCCTGGCCAAGCAGACGCATATAGTCATCGGCAATCTGCCGTCCATAGCGGTAGCCCGCCAGACGCCGCGCTTCGCGATCGATGCGCACCCGCAGAGGCTGCACCATATCGGCATGCAGCAGCTCGGTCGGCTGTTCGTCGAGCTCACCCGGCAGACGGGCATGAATTTTCTGCTCCAGCAGGCCAAGCGCCATGGCGAAGCCGTACAGCGTGGCGGCTGGCGTCGGTGGGCAGCCCGGAATATAGACGTCGACCGGTACGATTTTATCGGTACCGCCCCAGACGCAGTACAGGTCGTGGAAGATGCCGCCGCTGTTGCCGCAGGCGCCGTAGGAGATACAGATCTTCGGATCCGGCGCCGACTGCCAGGCGCGCAGCGCCGGGGAGCGCATCGCGCGAGTCACTGCCCCGGTAAACAACAGAATATCGGCATGGCGCGGCGAAGGCACCACCTTAATCCCGAAGCGTTCAGCGTCGAACAGCGGCGAAAGGGTGGCGAAAATTTCGATTTCGCAGCCGTTGCAGCCGCCACAGTCGACGCGGTAGACGTAGGCCGAACGTTTAATCTTCTTCAGTAGCGAGGCCTTCATGCTGGCGATGGATTCATCCACCGTCATCGGCACGGGAATGCCGTTTTCATCGCGTGGGCCAAGTAAAGTACTCATCAGCTGGCCTCCCTCATGTGGCGGGTCAGTTCAATACGATCGGACGGCACCAGGCATTTCTGGCGCTTGCATTCCGGGCAGGTTTCGAAGCTTTCGCGGTGCAGCTCGGCGCGGGTATCGCCGTTATGCTTGAGCAGCGCGATGGCGTAGTCGATCTCCTTCTGCACCGCGAACGGACGCTGGCACTCCCGGCAGTGGCAGATAGCGAAGCGCGACTGCTGGAGGAAATCCTCTTTCTTCCACACCGCCAGCTCATACTCCGGCGACAGCTTAATCGCCGCCGTCGGGCAGACCTCTTCACAGCGACCGCAGAAGATGCAGCGCCCGAGATTGAACTGCCACGCCAGCTGGTTAGTGGCCAGATCGATCTCGACCGTCAGGGCGTTCGACGGGCAGGCGTTCACGCAGGCCGCGCAGCCGATACACTGCTGTGGCGTATGCTCCGGCTTGCCGCGAAAGTTTTTGTCCACCGGCATCGGCTCCAGCGGGTAGGCGTGCGTCGCGGTGCCGGTCTTAATAACTTTTTTAATAAAGGTAAACATGGCGATTCCTTATTTCAGCGGCGAGTTTTTACGCTCGATGCTGTAGCGCTCCAGCTCTTTGTATGGCACCACTTTGCTCTTCTTCTTGCGTACATCGACCACGGTCATGCGGTCAGTACAGGAGTAGCACGGGTCGAGGCTGCCGATGATCAGCGGCGCATCGGAAACGGTGTTGCCGCGCAGCATATAGCGCAGGGTCGGCCAGTTGGCGTAAGTCGCCGCCCGGCAGCGCCAGCGATACAGTTTCTGGTTGTCGCCGGTCATGCTCCAGTGGATATCGTCGCCGCGCGGCGCCTCGGAGAAGCCCAGCGCGAAGCGGTGCGGAATATAGGTGAACCCCTCCACCATCAGCGGGCCGCCCGGCAGGTTATCGAGACCGAAATCAATCATATTCAGCGCGGTGTAAACCTCGTTGATCCGCACCTTGAGGCGAGATATCACGTCGCAGCCCTGTTCGCTGTGAACTTCCATCGGCAGCAGGCCGTAACCGACAAACGGGTGGTCGGCGCGGGTGTCGCGGGCGTGGCCGCTGGCGCGCACCATCGGGCCGACGTTGCTGAAGTCGCGGGCGATTTCCGGGTCCAGACGGCCAATACCGACGGTACGCTGTTCCATATTCGGCGTGCTGAGCAGCATATCCACCAGCTCCTGCACGTCGCGACGCATCTGCTGCGCCAGCTGACGGGTCTGGATCATGTCCTCTTTCAGCAGGTCGCGGCGGATCCCGCCGATCAGGTTCAGGCCGTAGGTTTTACGCGCGCCGGTAAGGATCTCTGCCATCTTCATCGAGGTTTCGCGCACGCGGAAGAACTGCATAAAGCCGGAGTCAAAGCCGGTAAAGTGGCAGGCCAGACCGAGGTTCAGCAGGTGCGAGTGCAGGCGTTCCACCTCCAGCAGAATGGCGCGGATCATCTGCGCCCGCTCCGGCACCACGATGCCCATCGCGTTCTCCACCGAGGTGGTGTAAGCGGTGCTGTGGGCGAAGCCGCAGATGCCGCACACCCGGTCCGACAGGAAGGTCACTTCGTTATAACCCATGCGGGTTTCCGCCAGCTTTTCCATCCCGCGATGGACGTAGAACAGGCGGTAGTCGGCGTCGATAATGTTCTCGCCGTCAACGAACAGGCGGAAGTGGCCAGGTTCATCAGAGGTGACGTGCAGCGGGCCAATCGGCACCACGTTGTTTTTCTTGCTGCCGAGCTCGTTAATAAACTCGTAGGTTTCGGCGTCGGTGGTCGGCGCCGGACGCTGGCGATAATCCATGCTGTCTTTGCGCAGCGGATAGAGTTCGTCCGGCCAGTCGTCCGGCAGCACCAGCCGGCGTTCGTCCGGCAGGCCGACCGGCACCAGGCCGTACATATCACGCACTTCGCGCTCGCCCCATACCGCCGCCGGGACGCGCGGCGTCACCGACGGGTATTCCGGTTTGTTGGCGTCCACTTCCACGCGCACGGTGATCCAGCATTTGGTGCCCTGCTCCATCGACAGCACGTAATAGACCGCGTAGTGGCCGTTGAGCTTACGTTCATCGTTGCCGAACAGCACCGACAGCCAGCCGCCCTGCTGGTAGTAGAGAAACTCCACCACTTCCGGCAGGTAGTTGACCTTCACGGTGATGGTTAACTGGTCTTTGGTCTGCCAGGCTTCGTCCAGCACCACGCCGGGAAAGGCCTGGTGCAGCGCCGCAAGGTAGTGTTGACCGATTTTTTCTTCAGACATGCTCAAACTCTCTTAATCACGCCACCAGCAAGGAGACGAAAGCTAAAAAGGCGAAACCAAACCCGGCCCAGGTGACGCGGGAGGTGGCACAAAAACGCAGACGCGCCATGCTGTTTTCAAACAGCGCGATAATTAGCACCCCAACCACCAGCTTAACGATGGCGACCACCAGCGCCAGCAGCAGGCCGCCGACGCTGAAGCTGGTCATCTGGCCCCACGGAAAGAAGACCCCGACAAACATCTGCAGCACCACCAGCTGTTTGAGGCTGATGCCCCACTTCAGGATGCCAAAGCCGCTACCGCTGTATTCCGACAGCGGCCCTTCCTGCAGCTCCTGCTCCGCTTCCGCCAGATCGAACGGCAGTTTGCCCATCTCGATAAAGGTGGCGAAGGCGCAGGCGCATAACGCCAGAATCAGTGGAATGCTGCGCGCCGCCGGCCAGTGGTAAAGGGTATCGGTGATGGCGCTGATATGGGTCGAGCCGGCGACCTGCGCCGCCACCCACAGGCCCAACAGCAGGATCGGCTCCACCAGCACGCCGAGCATCGCTTCGCGACTGCTGCCCAGCGCGGTAAACGGGCTGCCGGTGTCCAGACCGGAAATGGCAAAGAAGAAACGGGCGATGGCGAACAGGTAGATCAGGGTGATGAGATCCCCCAGCACCGGCAGCGGGGAGTCTACCGTCACCACCGGCAGCGCGGTGGCGATGGTCAGCATCACGCCCACCATGACGTACGGCGTCAGGCGAAACACCCAGCCCGAGGCGTCAGGACCGACGCTCTGGCGGCCCAGCAGTTTCAGGATATCGCGATACTCCTGCAGTACCCCCGGTCCACGGCGGTTATGCAGCCGCGCGCGGGCGACGCGAACGATCCCGGACAACAGCGGCGCGACGGCAAACAGCACCAGCGCCTGTAGCAATGCAATTAACAGACTCATTCTCAGGCTCCTCGCGAAATGACAATCACCACCAGCACCGCCAGCTCAACCAGCGCGATCCCGCGCAGCAGCGCCGGCGCCGAGGCCGATTGCCAGCCCGGCACCAGACGCACCGGATTCAGCCAGTGACGCAGCTTCAGCAGCGGCGCAAAGGCCTCTTTCACCGGCATGGCAAAGCCGTGGGCCGTTACCACCATCGACTGCTCGTGGTCGTAACCGCAGACCCACGCCGCGCCGCGCGAGCGCGCCGCCAGGCGATCGCCTTTAAAGAAGATCATCAGCAGGAACGGCAGCAGCGGGCAGGCAATAAGCAGCAGCGCGATCATCGGCTGCGACACCACGCTCGATACCTGAGCCTGCACCGGGAAGGCGCCGCTCACCAGCGGCAGCAGCCACGGCGCGGCGATGCCGCCAACGAGGCAGAAGACCGCCGCCAGCACCACGCTCAGGGTCATCAGCCAGGGGGCGCAGGTGGCGTTTTCCGCCTCTTTCGTCCGCGGCGCGCCGAGGAAGGTCACGCCATAGACTTTCGCCATACACATCACCGCCAGTGCGCCAGTGATCGCCAGGCCAACGGCCAGTAGCGGCCCCAGCAGACGGCCAATAAACAGGTCGCCAGTGCTCATTTTGAAGAAGGATTGATAGATAACCCATTCGCCGGCGAAGCCGTTCAGCGGCGGCAGGGCCGCCATTGCCATCAGCCCCACCAGCATGGCGAGGGAGATCAGCGGCATTTTTTTACCGATGCCGCCCAGCTTCTCGATATCGCGATGGCCGGTGCGGAACCACACCGCTCCGGCACCGAGGAACAGCGTGGTTTTGAACAGGCTGTGGTTAATCAGGTGATACATGCCGCCGATAAAGCCCAGCACCATCAGCGTGCTGTTGCGGGTCGCCACGCCGGTGACGAAGGCGCCCAGCCCCAGCAGGATAATGCCGATATTCTCCAGGGTGTGATAGGCCAGCAGGCGCTGAATGTTATGCTCCATCAGCGCATACAGTCCGCCGATAAAGGCGGTGATCATCCCCAGCGCCAGCAGCATCACGCCCCACCACAGCGGCGGCACGCCGCCGGCCAGCGAAACGGTCAGCATGCCGTACAGACCAACCTTCATCACCACCGTGGAAAACAGCGCGGCGGCCGGCGCGCTGGCCCCGGCGTGGGCCTGCGGCGCCCAGCCGTGCAGCGGGATCGCCCCGGCCAGCAGGGCGAACCCCACCAGACCCGGCAGCCAGAGCAGCGGGTTCTGCATCATATCCACCGCCTGAAGGTTGATCTGCGCCAGCTCGAGGGTGCCGTAGGTTGACCACACCAGCCAGCAGGTCCAGGCCATCAGCAAAGTACCGAGACGCCCCAGGGCAAACCACAGCTTACCGGAGGCGGCGCAGCCGGTGAGAAACGCCGCGCAGAGCGCCATGATCTCCGCCATCACCACCAGTGAACCGATATTGGTCACCACCACCGCGCAGGTCGCGGCGGCCAGCAGCAGGTTGACCAGCGGGCCGTTGGCCTTCACCTGCGGGTGGCGATGCCAGCTAATATTAAACAGCGACACCGGCAGCGCCGACAGGCCGATGGCCAGCAGCCACAGCGCGTTGACGCCCCCTACCCGTATCGTCAGGTGGAGAAACTGCAGCATGCCGCCGTGGATCCGCTCCGGCATCAGCAGCGCGGCGCCGCCGGCGACCACCAGCATGGCGCTGGCCACCGCGCCGCCGATCCCGGCAATGGCGCCGCTGAGCGGTTTGCGCATGGCAAACAGAAAGGCCAGTACGGCGCTGGCGGCATACCACGCCACCGCCTGATTCACTAATCCAATTACACTCATTCCCTCTCCCCCTGTTGCGCCTGGAACAGCGACAAGTCGCCAAGGTCGGTATTAAAGGTCAGCTGGCGTTTACGCTTGCTGGCCTGGGCGATATCACGGCTATCCACCAGCATCAGCGCGTTGGTCGGACAGGTCCGCACGCAGGCCGGGCCCTGGTCATCGAAGTGGCAGAGGTCGCATTTCACGGCAATAGCGCGCACGCCCGGTACCCAGTCGAGCAGCGAGCTGACGCGCGCCGGCGCCGGCGGCGCGGGGGGCGCCAGCCGGGTATTGGCATTCGCCGGGATATCCAGCGGGCGGCTGCCGGAAAATTCAATGGCGCCGAACGGGCAGGCAATGCCGCACAGTTTGCAGCTTACGCACAGGCTCTCGTTGAGCTGGACCGCGCCATCGACGCGCTGGATGGCGTTAACCGGGCAGACGGTGGCGCAGGGAGCATCTTCACAGTGGTGGCACATCTGCGGTGCCGATTCTTTTTCATTACGCATCACCTGCAGCCGCGGCATAGCCTGCAGGCCGTGCTGGCGATGCGTCTCAGAGCAGGCGGCTTCGCAGGTGCGGCAGCCGATACAGACAGTGGAGTCAGCAATTACAAAACGGTTCACCGGGTCATCCTCGGGTGAAAGTCATTTTTGACGAAATCAGGTTGCGCAGGTGTCATTTTCGACACGTGTCGACACCTTACGATCAGTGGGTCAGCGCCAGATGGCTTAAATCCACCGGTTGGTCTTGTTCCATGGCGTCATACAGACGGTCATAGACGGTGGCGATAATCGCCAGATAGTGCTCCAGCACCTGGTCGCGGGAGCGGTTGCTGATGCGGCCGTCCACCGTGCCATCCATTGCGAGGGTGGCCTGAGCAATCAGATACTTATCACCGCCGTTTTTGTTTTCGACGTAGTACTCGATGGTGTGGCTGTTGAAGCCTTCCGCGAGGGCGACGAACACCTGAAAATGGCCGAACAGCACGAAGCACAGCTCTTTGTCCGGCGCGCAGCTCATCGCGTGATGCAGGCGGGCCTTCGACAAGGTGATCCCCTGAACCAGCGAGTTACAGTAGATGTGCCACTGCTCCTGCTGCTGCCGGTGACGGTCGGCGATGTAATCCGCCTTTTCACTTATTTCCCAAATAGTCATATCGGTTTCTCCGTAGCATGAGATGCACCCTCTAAGCATTTTTCATGCCAGATTTTATTTAATTGATTTAACTATGTTTTTATATCGACCTCTGCCGATACGACATGTCGATGACAGCCCCGGGGCGTCGACATCGACATTGACTGCCACGACGATTTCATTCTGGCATCGTTATTGCATAGAAGGCGCATCGCGATACGGAGGCGACTATGCACGAAATCACCCTTAGCCAGCGGGCGCTGGAAATTATTGAACAACAGGCGCAGCAGGCCGGCGCGCGGCGGGTTACCGGCGTGTGGCTCAAGGTCGGCGCATTTTCCTGCGTGGAATCCAGCGCCCTGACCTTCTGCTTTGAGCTGGTCTGCCGCGGCACGCTGGCGGAGGGGTGCGAACTGCATGTCACCGAACAACAGGCTGAATGCTGGTGCGATCGCTGTCAGCAGTACGTCCATCTTGTCTCGCAGCACGTTCGCCGCTGCCCGCACTGCAATAACGACCAGCTGCAGATCGTGGCGGATGATGGCTTACAGATTCAGCGTTTAGAATTGGAGTAAATTATGTGTACAACATGCGGCTGTGGCGAAGGCAACCTCTATATTGAAGGAGACGAACGAAACCCGCATTCCGCGTTCCGCAGCGCCCCCTTCGCGCCCGCCCCACGCCAGACGATGACCATCACCGGTGTCAAAATCGACCACTTCGCCCCCACCCGCACGCCAGAGGGCGACCTGCATTATGGCCACGGCGAAGCGGGTACCCACGCCCCGGGGCAGAGCCAGCGGCGGATGCTGGAAGTGGAGATCGACGTGCTGGATAAAAACAACCGCCTGGCGGCACGCAACCGCGCACGCTTCGCAGCAAAACAGCAGCTGGTGCTGAATCTGGTTTCCAGCCCCGGCTCCGGCAAAACCACCCTGCTCACCGAAACCCTCACCCGGATGAAAGGACGCGCCGACTGCGCGGTGATTGAAGGCGATCAGCAAACGGTCAATGACGCCGCCCGCATTCGCGCCACCGGCACCCCGGCGATTCAGGTCAATACCGGGAAAGGCTGCCATCTCGACGCCCAGATGATCGCCGACGCCGCCCCGCGCCTGCCGCTGGCTGACCGCGGCATTCTGTTTATCGAAAACGTCGGCAACCTGGTCTGCCCGGCCAGCTTTGATCTCGGCGAGCGCCATAAGGTGGCGGTGCTGTCGGTCACCGAAGGCGAAGACAAACCGCTGAAGTATCCGCATATGTTCGCCGCCGCCAGCCTGATGCTGCTCAACAAAGTCGACCTGCTGCCGTATCTCAATTTCGACGTTGAGCGGTGCCTGGCCTGCGCCCGCGAGGTCAATCCGCATATTGAAATTATTCTTGTCTCCGCCACCAGCGGCGAAGGCATGGAGCAATGGCTCACCTGGCTGGAGACGCAGCGATGTGCATAGGCATTCCGGGACAAATTTGCGCCATCGACGGCGTGCTGGCGAAGGTGGAAGTTTGCGGTATTCAGCGCGACGTCGACCTGACGCTGGTCGGCGCCGTTGATGAGCAGGGCCAGCCGCGGCTCGGCCAGTGGGTGCTGGTGCACGTCGGCTTCGCCATGAGCGTCATTAATGAAGCCGAAGCCCGCGACACCCTCGAGGCGCTGCAAAATATGTTTGACGTGGAGCCGGACGTCGGCGCGCTGCTGTACGGCGAGGAGCGATAATGCGTTACGTAGATGAATACCGCGCCCCCGAACAGGTGATGCAGCTGGTGGCCCATCTTCAGCAGCGTGCTCGTCTGCTGCCGCACACCGCCGCGCGACCGCTGCGCATCATGGAGGTCTGCGGCGGCCATACCCATGCCATTTTTAAATTCGGGCTCGACCAACTGTTGCCGGAGAACATCGAATTTATTCATGGTCCCGGCTGCCCGGTGTGCGTCCTGCCGATGGGGCGCATCGACGCCTGCATTGAGATTGCCAGCCGCCCGGGAGTGATCTTCTGCACCTTCGGCGACGCCATGCGCGTGCCGGGTAAAAACGGCTCGCTTCTGCAGGCGAAAGCCCGCGGCGCCGATGTCCGCATCGTTTACTCGCCGATGGACGCTCTGCGGCTGGCGCAGCAAAATCCGCAGCGCGAGGTGGTCTTTTTTGGTCTTGGTTTCGAAACCACCATGCCCGCTACCGCCCTGACCCTGCGTCAGGCGCGAGAGCGCAACGTCGATAACTTCTACTTTTTCTGCCAGCACATCACCCTGCTGCCGACCCTGCGCAGCCTGCTGGACCAGCCGGACAACAGTATCGACGCCTTTCTCGCCCCGGGCCACGTCAGTATGGTGATCGGCACCGAAGCCTACGACTTTATCGCCAGCGACTATCACCGTCCTTTAGTGGTCGCCGGTTTCGAACCGCTTGATCTACTGCAAGGCGCGGTGATGCTGGTTGAGCAGACAATAGCGCAGCGCAGCGATGTGGAAAATCAGTACCGTCGCGTGGTGCCGGATGAGGGCAACCCGCTGGCGCAGGCGGCGATGGCCGACGTCTTCCGCCTGGATGGCGACAGCGAATGGCGCGGCCTGGGGGTCATCAGCGACTCCGGCGTGCAGCTTACGCCAGCCTATCAGCGCTTCGATGCCGAGGCGCATTTTCGCCCGGCGCCGCAGCGCGTGTGCGACGACCCGCGCGCCCGCTGCGGCGAGGTGCTGACCGGCCGCTGTAAACCGCACCAGTGCCCGCTCTTCGCCAGCACCTGCAATCCGCAAAGCGCCTTTGGCGCGCTAATGGTCTCCTCTGAAGGGGCCTGCGCCGCCTGGTATCAATATCGCAGTCAGGAAAATGAAGTATGAAAAGCGTCCAGTTAGCCCACGGTAGCGGGGGACAGGCAATGCAGCAGCTGATCGGCGACCTGTTTATGCAGGCCTTCTCCAACCCCTGGCTGGCGGAGCAGGAGGACCAGGCGCGCCTCGATCTGGCGGCGCTCGTCGCCCAGGGGGACCGCCTCGCCTTCTCCACCGACAGCTACGTGATTGACCCGCTGTTCTTTCCCGGCGGCAATATCGGCAAGCTTGCTGTCTGCGGTACCGCCAACGATGTGGCGGTCAGCGGCGCCATCCCGCGCTATCTTTCCTGCGGCTTTATTCTCGAAGAGGGGCTGGAGATGGCCACCCTGGAAGCGGTGGTCGCCAGCATGGCCGACACCGCCCGGGCGGCAGGGATCGCCATCGTCACCGGCGACACTAAAGTGGTGCCGCGCGGCGCGGCGGATAAGCTGTTTATTAACACCGCCGGCATCGGCGCCATCCCGGCGGACGTTCGCTGGGGGACGCAGCAGATTAGCGCCGGTGATGTGCTGCTGGTCAGCGGCACGCTGGGGGATCATGGCGCCACCATCCTTAACCTGCGCGAGCAGATGGGGCTGGACGGCGCGCTGTCCAGCGACTGCGCGGTGCTGACGCCGCTTATCCAGACCCTGCGCCCGCTGAGCGGAGTGAAAGCCCTGCGCGACGCCACCCGCGGCGGGGTTAACGCGGTCGCCCATGAGTTCGCCGCCGCCAGCGGCTGCGGCATCGAACTGCAGGAGGCAACGCTGCCGGTCAACGACACGGTGCGCGGCGTCTGCGAGCTGCTTGGTCTGGACGCCCTGAACTTCGCCAATGAAGGCAAGCTGGTGCTCGCCGTCGCCCGCGACGAGGCGGAAAACGTGCTGGCGCATTTGCGGTCTCACGCGTTAGGACGCGAAGCGGCGATAATCGGCGAAGTGGTCGCCCGCCCGGGCGTACGTTCCGTTGGGCTGTACGGCGTGAAGCGGACGCTCGATCTTCCCCACGCCGAACCGCTGCCGAGAATTTGTTAACGACGGCGTCGGGTCCCGGATAGCGGCTGGCGCCTTTTCCGGGCTACAAAACTGCGCGCACATGTAGCCCGGCTAAGCGCAGCGCGAGCCGGGAAAAAGCCAGCGTAATTATTTTGCCCAAACCAGCGGGCGCCCATGGATGGGTTAAAGCGGCAATAACCGCTTTATTAACATACTATTATTTGTACCATCATTTTCTTATGCGCCGCGTTGTCGGCGCGTTTTGGACGTAAGCAATGTCGTATACACCGATGAGCGATCTCGGCCAGCAGGGGCTGTTCGATATCACCCGGCTTTTATTACAGCAGCCCGATCTGGCCGCGCTAAGCGAAACCCTGACCCGTCTGGTGCAACAGTCCGCGCTGGCCGATGAGGCGGCCATCATCCTGTGGAACGCGGGTAATCACCGCGCGGCCAGGTACGCCTGCGATGAGGCCGGCCATCCGGTAAGCTACGAGGATGAAACCGTCCTGGCCCACGGTCCGGTGCGTCGCTTACTCTCCCGGCCGGATGCCCTGCATTGCGATCATGAAACCTTTGCCGACACCTGGCCGCAGCTTATCCGCAGCGGACTGTATCGTCCGTTCGGTTACTACTCGCTGCTGCCGCTGGCGGCGGACGGGCGGATCTTTGGCGGTTGCGAATTCCTCCGCCGTGACAACCGGCCGTGGAGCGAGAAAGAATTCCAGCGGCTGCATACCTTCGCGCAGATCGTCGCCGTCGTCACCGAACAGATTCAGAACCGGGTCAGCAATAACGTCGATTACGATCTGCTGTGCCACGAGCGCGACAATTTTCGCATCCTGGTGGCGATCACTAACGCGGTGCTCTCGCGACTGGATATCGACGAGCTGGTCAGCGAGGTGGCGAAAGAGATCCATCGCTACTTCCGGATCGACGCCATCAGCGTGGTGCTGCGCAGCGACCGCAAGGGGAAGCTCAACATCTATTCCACGCATTATCTTGACGCCAGCCACCCGGTTCACGACCAGAGCGAGGTGGATGAAGCCGGCACCCTCACCGAGCGCGTGTTCAAAAGCAAAGAGATGCTGCTGCTTAATCTGCACGAACATGACACTCTCGCGCCGTATGAGAAAATGCTCTTCGAGATGTGGGGCAATAAGATCCAGACCCTGTGCCTGCTGCCGCTGATGTCCGGCAATACCCTGCTCGGGGTGCTTAAGCTGGCGCAGTGCGACGAACAGGTCTTCACCACCACCAATCTCAAGCTGCTGCGGCAGATCGCCGAGCGGGTGTCGATCGCTATCGATAACGCCCTCGCCTACCGCGAAATTCAGCGCCTGAAAGAGCGGCTGGTGGATGAGAACCTCGCCCTCACCGAGCAGCTCAATAATGTCGAGAGCGAATTCGGGGAGATTATCGGCCGCAGCGAGGCGATGAACAATGTGCTCAAGCAGGTAGAGATGGTGGCGCAGAGCGACAGCACCGTGCTGATCCTCGGCGAAACCGGCACCGGTAAAGAGCTTATCGCCCGCGCTATCCACAACCTCAGCGGACGCAACGGTCGGCGGATGGTGAAGATGAACTGCGCGGCTATGCCCGCCGGGCTGCTGGAGAGCGATCTGTTCGGCCACGAACGCGGCGCGTTCACCGGGGCCAGCGCCCAGCGTATCGGCCGCTTCGAACTGGCGGACAAAAGCTCCCTGTTCCTCGATGAAGTGGGCGATATGCCGCTGGAACTGCAGCCCAAACTGCTGCGCGTCCTCCAGGAGCAGGAGTTCGAACGTCTGGGGAGCAACAAGCTGATTCAGACCGACGTTCGATTGATCGCCGCCACCAACCGCGATCTCAAGCAGATGGTTATCGACAGGGAATTCCGCAGCGATCTCTACTACCGGCTCAACGTGTTCCCGATCCACCTGCCGCCGCTGCGCGAACGTCCCGACGATATTCCGCTGCTGGTGAAGGCGTTTACCTTTAAAATCGCCCGCCGCATGGGGCGCAATATCGACAGCATTCCGGCGGAAACCCTGCGCACTCTGACGCGTATGGAGTGGCCGGGCAACGTGCGCGAGCTGGAAAACGTTATCGAACGGGCGGTATTGCTCACCCGCGGCAACGTACTGCAGCTCTCCCTGCCGGAGCGGGATATCGTGGAAGCCCCGCGGACGCCGGCGGTCCTGCCTGAGGAAGGTGAGGATGAATATCAGCTGATCGTCCGGGTGCTGAAGGAGAGCAACGGCGTGGTGGCCGGGCCGAAAGGCGCCGCCCAGCGGCTGGGGCTCAAGCGCACCACGCTCCTGTCACGCATGAAGCGGCTGGGTATTAATAAAGACGAACTGGTGTAACCTCGCGCGCTCCCCCTTTCCGCGCCGGTGAGAGGGAGCTCTGGCGCAGCGCGCTATTTATCGCTGGTAAAACCGTTGCTGGTCGCCAGTTCGGCAAACCACAGCGCATTGCGTTTTATCTGTCGCTCGCCGGTCTCCAGATCCAGTCGCCAGAAGCCGTAGCGCCGTTTGAAGGCATTGATCCACGACCAGTTGTCGATAAACGTCCACTGGTGCACGCCAAAGCAGTTCGCGCCGTCGGCTATCGCCCGATGCAGCTGCACCAGATGCTCCTCCATCAGCTGGATGCGGAAAGTATCGTCTATCACCCCGTCCGCCCCGGGCTCGCCCTCTGATTGTCGATCCATCGCGATGCCGATTTCCGCGAGATACCACTTAATATTGCCGTAGTTATCGCGAATATTGGCGGCAATGTCATAGATCGCCTGCGGCAGGATCTCGTTGTTATCACGATAAGGATTAAAGCGGCCCTGCGGGTTCACCGCGTTTTCGAAATAGTATTCCGGGGTGAAATAATCGAGGTCATATTCGCTCTCACGCGCTTTTACCCGCCGCGGCACGTAATAGTTTACCCCAAGAAAATCGATATCCGCGCTGAGGATCAACGCCGCGTCGTCTTTGCTGGTCGTCGGCAGGCAGTCGTGGGCGGCAAGGATCTCGCACAGCGCTTTGGGGAATTCATGTTTTACCAGCGGGTCAAGGAAGCTGCGGTTAAAAAACAGGTCGGCATACCCGGCGGCTTTTTTATCCGCGTCGCTGTCGGTGAGGGTATAGCTCGGGGTCAGGTTGAGCACCACGCCGATCTCGCCCGCCAGCGCCAGTTCACGATAAGCCGTTACCGCTTTGGCGTGCGCCAGCATAATGTTAAACGCCACCTGCGCCGCCAGCCGACCATCTTTCTTACACGGATAGTGGAAGTCGTACAGGTAGCCTCCCTCAACCGGCACAATCGGCTCGTTGAAGGTTATCCAGTATTTAACCTTATGGCCAAACAGGCTAAAGGCGGTGCGGGCAAAGCGGGCAAACAGCTCGGCTACGTGCGCCGATTCAAAGCCGCCGTACTGTTTCTGCAGCGCTTCCGGCATATCAAAGTGGTAGAGATTGATCATCGGCTCAATGCCGTTGGCGATCATCTCATCCAGATAGGCGTGATAAAAACGCACCGCGTCCGGGTCCGGCGCGCCGGTTTCCAAATCAGCGATCAGTCGTGACCACTGTATCGAGGTACGAAATGAGTTGAAGCCGGTCTGTTTCATCAGCGCCACGTCCTGCGGATACTGATGATAAGTATCACACACGGTTTGCGGTCCTACCTGCTGATAAAATCGCTCCGGCTGTTCGGCAAACCAGCTGTCCCAGATGGAACGATGGCGCTTATTGGTGACCCCTTCCGTTTGCGGGCCGGACGCCGCCGCCCCCCACAGGAACCCTTGCGGAAACTGATACTGCTGCATAACCTCTCCTTCGAAAAAAGGCTGCGCCCGTCTGGCGCAGCCTGAACGTACTACTCAGCGACCACTTCGATCGATTTAATGAACATATAGCCCCAGTCGCCGGCGAAGCGGCCGAAGTCAATCTGATTGCTCCCGGCTTTAAGCGTCACCGGTATCCGCAGCTGCTGGCCCTGCTCATCCGTCTGCGGGAAGGCCACGGTCTGCGGAGCGCCCCCGTTGACGACAAATGAGTTCTGCTTACCGCCCCATTTGCCGTTGAAGGTTACATTGAGCAGGAACTGACCGCTCCACGGCGCCTGCACCTGCCAGCTGACCTTATCCCCCTCGTTGGCAAATGGGCCGAGGAAGCCGTCCTCACCAACTGCCAGCGCGTCTTTATCACTCTTCATCACCGTCAGCCGCCCCTCAGCCACGCCATAAACTTCGCCGTGATAACGACAGAAATCCGCTGGCGCTTTCCCCGCCGCCTCGCCCACCGTCACGGTCACGGTTTTGCTGCTTTTCAACAGCCCATCGTCCGCCGTGAACGTCAGCGCATAGGTGCCTGGCGTCGTAAACCAGGCCCGGGTTTGAGCCCGATCGGCATGGCAGAAATGCACCTGGCCATCGCCGGCGTGCTGCCAGCCCACCTTAACCTCTCGCGACGGCAGGCCATCGTCCTGCCAGCTGGCCGTAAGCTCGACGCCCTGGTCCTGCGTGGTGGTTAGGGCCGGTTCCAGCGTGACAACCGGTGGCTGATTCTCCTCGCTATGCTGCACGCTAATCACATTGGAAGGGGCCGAACGACCACTCTCGTTTTTCGCCGTCACCCGGTAGTAATACGTGTGCCCGAGCTGAAGCTGACGATAATCGTCGCGGAACAGAACCATGGTTTCCGGATTCCATTCGTTAACGCCATCGGAGATATCCCGGCCCACCACCGTCCACGGCCCGGTCGGTGAGGCGGCGCGTTCGACATCGTAGCTGCGTCCTACCGCAGCGCCCATCCAGTTGATCGCGAAGGGCGAGGTGGTTTCGCGCAGCAAAGGCGCGTCCGGCTTCGGCAGCGGTGCCATCGTCTGCTGCCCGGCCATCTGCGCCGCGGCGGTGCGCACCAGATCGACCACCGCCTGCTCCTGGTTCGCTTCGCCTTCTTTGGCAAACCCCGGCAGGTGGTAGCTATAGTGCCCGGTCGACTCCTTATGCCAGTAGAAGCCGCCGTCGTGACGATGGCCGCGGAAGCCCCAGATAAGCCCGCCGGCGGCTTGCGCCCCGTTGACGTCGCTGTGAACAATCGACTGCATAATGGCGTTCAGTTGATCCGCCGGCAGCAGGCCAAACTCGCCGACGAGATAGACTTTTTGTCCGCCGATGGCGCGCAGATCCTGCGTCACCTGCCCGGGATGGTTATTATCGGCATTGGTGTAATAGTGATTGCTGACGATATCCACATTGGGGTCGGTCAGCGCAAAGGAATTGATTTTCTTATAGGTACCATCCACCACCAGCTGATGAGGGGCCCATTTTTTAATCCACGCCGCGGTCTGATGCAGGAAATCGGCGTTGGTATCCTCCAGCTCGTTACCGGTTTCCCAGGCCATGATCGCCTTTTCATCATAATAGGCGCGGCCGGTGACGGTATTTGTCCGGGTGATGACCTGGCGGATCACATCCAGATAGGCTTTGAAGGTCTTGCTATCGGTCCGATAAAAGTCTTCCGCTTTTTCATGATAGAACGCCGCAAGCTGCTCGCGCCCGCCCCACCACCACCAGTGGTCGATAAACGGCAGGATCAGACGCAATCCCTGTTTATCCGCTTCGGCAATCATGTTGTCATACACCCGCATGGCTTTCTCATTCAGCCGCGGCATGCCGTCCGCCGTTTCCGGCGCCAGAATATGGGTCTCACGCCCGCAGGCCTTATCAAATTCCTGCTGCACCGACAGCACGTAGACGCGCTGGGCTTTCGCCCCGGTTTGCACCATCGCCTGGATCCAGTTTTGCTGCTCCTGGGCCGTTGGCCATTTAAAGTATTGCCCCCAGCCGCGCGGATCTGCCCTGCAGGGGCCGCGGGCGTCGTCTTCAATGCGGTGTAGCTCCGGCGCGTGGATCCCGGCGAAACGAAACACCTTGTCGCCGTCCTTGAGGGTGGCGCCGTCGCGAGTGATAAAGTGCGTAAAGTGCGAGCGCTCGGCGGCCAGCGCCCCGCCGGCCCCCAGCGCGGACAGCAGCCCCATCAGCAGCAGGTTTTTCATCGGCTTCATCGTTGTCTCTCCTTAGAACCAGACCTCGGCCTGTACGCCGAAGTTAACGGTGTCGGTAGAGCCACTGCGGGAATACCCGCCGGCGGTGATGGTATTGGTATCCCAGTTGTAGTTACCGTCTAATGCATCGGAGACACCTTTATCCCACTTCGCGTAGGTGACGAAGAAGCGCAGCTGCGGACGCGCCCAGAAACCGGAGTCAAAGGTCAGCGTTGGCGCAACGGTGACTTTGGTCAGGCCGCCTTTGCCTTTGCCGTTTACTCCTTTGTAGTTTTTGTCATCCAGGTATTCGTAGCCCAGCTCGTACTGCATGGCAAAGTTGCGGGTGATCTGATGATAAGGGCGGATACCAGCGACCCACATCGAGCGTCCCCAGCCATTTTCATCTTCTGTCCACCAGCGGTAGTTTTTATCTTTCTGCCAGAAAGCGAAGGTCGAGATCTCCAGGTCGCCCATCGAGGCCACGCTATCCAGCACCACTCGCCAGGACTGGGTGTTTTCCAGGTTGGCCCAGCCCCAGCCGTTTTTACCCAGCGAGTCACCCGCCGCCAGCCCTTTCCCGTACTGCAATGCGAGGCGGGAGTATCCTCCGGTCAGACCATAGAAGCCGTCAAAGTTATAAATACCGGTCACGCCATAGCCCTTCTCGGCGGAAGTCGGATGGTTTTCGTTACGGTTCATGTGGTGGCCGATCAGCTCCAGATCGAAGCCTGTCCCCGCGATCTTTTTCAGCCACAGGTTGAGGGAATAGTCATCCGGGTAGCCCTGATCTCCCTTATCCACCGGGTAGGCTTTGGTTTCATCGGTGGGTGAAAAGGCGTACACCCCGGCGTCGAAGCGGGCGAAGCCGAGATCCATGTTGTCGAAGCCGCCGCCGGTGCCGTTGTACTGAATGTACTCCCAGTCGAACTGATGGCTGGAGGTGTTGGAGCTGCTATAGCGCTTACCGGCCCAGAAGGTCATCTCCGGCGCAAAATCCAGATTGCTCAACTCGGCGAACCCTTCACGAAACTGTACGTCATGGCCATCGTCATCCTGACAGTTCCAGTCGGAGGTGCATTTCGACTGGTGAGTGAGGTTGGCCTGCACTTTCGCCACCACGCCGCTGTCCGCCGTCAGCGTCACGGTGGGGATCAGTTCGATCTTGGTGTCTTCTTCGTTGCCCAGTCGCCACTTACCGTCCGGCATCAGGCCGACGGAGTCCGCGCGGTTGCCATCGGAGTTCGCCAGGATCCCGGAGCGGATATAGCCATGCAGCGCAAAATCATACTTCGGATCGGCGCAGGCCGGGCTGCTGGCCCCTGCCAGCGAGAGGAGAGCCAGAGGTATTGAGTGTTTCAGCTTTATCATTATTTTTTTCCCACGTTATGTTTGTTAACACGAACCGATAACGGAGGGGAAATTTACGGATCAAAAACGGAAATGTACATCCACTTACGGAAATCGCTTTCCATAATTGCCTATCTGGTTCACAAAATTAGCTCTGCGGCGAATATATTCGTGAGACTGATCACATAAAATGACAAGAATGACGCCGGGAGCCGGCAGTGGAGCGGAAGGAGGAGGAGATGAGCAGGTGCCGCCGGGGGATAAGCCGCCGACGGCGAGAGGTTCAGCGTTCGGTTTCCGCGAGCTGACGTTCGTACACTTTGAAGAAGGGGCGATAGAGCATCCAGGCGTTAAACATCGCGAACAGGCTCATGCACAAATTTTTCCAGCTGCCGTTCGCCGACCATGCCGCCCCCAGCGGGGAAGGCATCGACCATGGCAGCATCGCCACCGCGCGGTCGAGGATACCCAGCTGAGTTAAATACCATGCGATACAGGCATTTATCAGCGGAACAAAGAGAAACGGCAGTAAAAAAACCGGGTTCATGATCACCGGAAAACCAAACAGTATTGGCTCGTTGATATTAAACAGCGACGGCAGCAGGCCAATCTTGGCCACGCTTTTCAGCTGCCGCGAGCGGCTGCGCATCGCCATCAGCACCAGCGGCAAAGTGGAGCCAATACCGCCGATCAGCAGGTAAAAATCCCAGAACCCCTGCAGATAAATATGCGGCAGCGTTGGCGAACCCGCCGCCAGCGCCTGCTGATTTTCAAACAGATAGGTCATCCAGAAGGGGTTCATGATCCCGGTGATGATCAGCGCGCCGTGGATACCGATAAACCAGAGTAAGTTACAGATAAATAAAGAGATAAGTACCGCCATCAGCGTGTCGGACGCCAGCACCAGCGGCCGCACCGCTTCGCTGATCAACTCCGGTACGATGCGTCCGGTGGTCTGCAGCAGTATGGCATTCATCACGCTTATCGACAGCATCACCACCAGCAGCGGGATCAGCAGTTGAAAGCCATTGCGGGTCATCAGCGGCACTTCATCAGGCAAGCGAATGCACCAGCCTTTTTTGTAGAAAAAGCGAATTATCTCAATGGAATAGGTGCTGGATATCAGGGCGGTAAATATCCCCATACCGCCGAGATAAACATTGCTCACCGCAGTCTCGCGAAAGCCGATAAACAGCAGAAAAGCCAGACACCCGGTTAAACCGCAGAGCCGTTCCGGCAGACGGTACTGCTTGGCGAGACTGGCGCTGGCGCCGAAGGCGACAATCAGCGCCACCAGGCCAATAGTTAGCTGAAAGGTCGGCAGCAGGATAGGCCGCAGCAGCAAATAGACCTGGCCGAAACGCGAGGCGCCGTCGATGGAAACGGGCGGAAACAAAATGGGAACTAACAGGCTGCCAACAATCACAAAGGGCATAGCCAGCGCAAAGCTATCGCGCATCGCCGTAATGTGGTTGTTGCGCGTCAGAACGTTCGCCAGCGGCGCCAGCCGCTGCTCGATGATGTCCACGGCCACATTCATTAACTGAATGTTCATACTCCTACCTTTGCGAATGGTTGTCTCGCCGGGATGATCGCCCACAACACCGGAAAGTGAAAGCCTGCCATAGGTGATCATGGTCACAATTAATAAATCCACAAACGGAAAGCGCTTTCCGTAATGCATCCATTTTGACTATAGTCCGCTCATCCAACCTCATCAGGAGCGGTAATTATGAAAAAAATTATGTTGTGTTGTTCGGCAGGCATGTCCACCAGCCTGCTGATGAAAAAAATGATTGCGGAAGCCGAACAGCGGGGCCTGCCGGTAGAGATCAACGCCTATGGCGTAGCGGAGTTCGCCGAACAGGTCGGCCATTATCAGGTGGTGCTGTTGGGGCCGCAGGTGAAATACATGCAGCAGGATCTGCAAAAACAGGCGGATAAATACGGTATCCGCGTCGAACCCATCAATATGATGGACTACGGCATGCAAAAAGGCGCCGCGGTCCTTGATTTCGCCCTTTCCCTTATCGAAAACAAGAACTAAGGAAAGATCATGAGCTCTCTGTACGCTAAACTGATCGACGTGATCGAACGGCAGATCACGCCGCTGGCCGGCGCGATCGGCCAGCAAAAATATGTCACCTCGATCCGCGATGGCTTTATCACTGCCCTGCCCTTTATGATCGTCGGCTCGTTCCTGCTGGTGTTTATCTTCCCGCCGTTTTCTCCGGATACGACGTGGGGGTTTGCCCGCGCCTGGCTGCAATTTTCGCTCGATCATCGCGATGCGCTGATGCTGCCGTTCAACTTCAGCATGGGGGTGATGACCCTGTTTATCGCCGTCGGGATCGCCGCCAGCCTCGCCAAACACCATCATCTGGACTCGCTGACCGCCGGGATGTTGTCGCTGATGTCGTTTCTGCTGGTAGCCGCGCCGCTGAAAGATGGCCAGATCTCTACTGCCTACTTCTCCGGTCAGGGGATCTTTACCGCCATTCTGGTGGCCATCTATTCCACCGAGCTGTACGCCTTCCTCAAACGGCATAACATCACCATTCGCCTGCCGCCGGAAGTGCCTGCCGGGGTGGCGCGCTCGTTTGAAATCCTGATCCCGGTGCTGGCGATCATTCTGACGCTGCATCCGCTGAACCTGTTTATCGAAGCCCAGCTGGGGATGATCATTCCGGAAGCGATCATGTCGCTGGTGAAGCCGCTGGTCGCGGCTTCCGATACGCTGCCGGCGATCCTGCTGTCGGTGCTGGTCTGTCAGGTGCTGTGGTTCGCCGGGATCCACGGCGCGCTGATCGTCACCGGGATCATGAACCCGTTCTGGATGGCCAACCTGTCGGTCAATCAGGTGGCCATGGCCGCTGGCACCGCTATCCCGCACATCTATGTCCAGGGCTTCTGGGATCACTATCTGCTGATCGGCGGCGTCGGCTCCACCCTGCCGCTGGCGCTGATGCTGCTGCGCAGCAAGGCCGTGCATCTGCGGACGATCGGCCGGATGGGGGTCGTGCCGGGCGTATTTAACATCAACGAACCGATTCTGTTTGGCGCGCCGATCATCATGAACCCGCTGTTTTTCCTGCCGTTCGTGCTGGTGCCGATGGTCAACGCGACCCTGGCGTACTTCGCGCTGAAGCTGGACCTGGTCAGCCGCGTAGTGTCGATGACGCCGTGGACAACGCCGGCGCCTATCGGCGCCTCGTGGGCGGCGAACTGGAGCTTTAGCCCGGTGATCCTGTGCCTCATTTGTATGGCTACCGCCATGGTGATGTACCTGCCATTTCTCAAAGCTTACGAAAAACAGCTGCTGGCCCAGGAGCGTGAAAACGCCGTCGGCCAGGCTGACAACGCGGCGCAGACCGCTTAACGCTAACGATTCAGAGGATAATCATGGAATTAGAAGAACAGGTGATGGGGATCATCATCAATGCCGGCCAGTCACGTAGCCTGTGCTACGAAGCGCTGCACGCCGCTAAAGCGGGTGATTTCGCCACCGCCGACGCCAAAATGCAGGAAGCGGCGCACTATTCCCGCGAAGCTCACCTTGTACAGACCCAGCTTATCGAAGCTGACGAAGGCGAGGGAAAAACCAAAATGACGCTGGTAATGGTCCATGCTCAGGATCACCTGATGACATCCATTCTGGCAAAAGAGCTGATTGCCGAACTGATTGCGATTTACCGCGCGCAGCCGCTTCACGCCTAGCGCCTTGCCCGGCCAGACGCGCTGGCCGGGCCTGATTCCCCGAGGTCACTATGTTACATCTTGGAATAGATATTGGCGGCACCAAAATGGAAGCCGTACTGCTGGACCCGGCGGGCGAATGCGTCCAGCGCCTGCGCCGGCCGACCCACAAAGAGAGCTATGACGCCTTTATGCGTCAGCTGCTGACCCTGATTGCCGATATTCGCGCGGTCAGCCCGCAGCCGTTCACCCTGGGGATCGGCCTGCCCGGGGCTATCGATCCGCAAAGCGGACGCATTAAAAACTGCAACTGCCTGGTGCTCAACGGTCACGATCTGCGCCGGGATATCATGCAGCAGCTTGGCCAGCCGGTGTGGATGGCAAACGATGCCGACTGCTTCACCCTTTCGGAGGCGGTGGATGGCGCCGGCGCCGGAGCTACCACTGTCTTCGGGGTGATTATCGGTACCGGCTGCGGCGGCGGGATCGCCGTGCATCAACAGCTGCTCAGCGGCCCCAACGCTATCGCCGGGGAGTGGGGGCATAATCCGCTGCCGGGCTATACTCCTGAGCGCGATGGCCCGCCGCAGCCCTGCTACTGCGGCAAAACGAACTGCATCGAAAGCTTTCTCTCCGGCACCGGCTTCGCCCGCCGCTATGGGGAACAAGCCCGTGCGGAAGCCATTGTCGCCGCGGCGCAAAACGGCGATCCGCGCGCGCTGGCCCACTGGCGACACTTTATCGATGCCTTTGCCCGCAGCCTGGCGTCGGTGATCAATATTCTCGACCCGCAGGTGATTGTGCTGGGCGGCGGTCTGTCCAACGTCAGCCAGATCTATCGCGATCTGCCTGCCGCCATCGTGCCGTGGATCTTCTCCGACACCTGCCGCACGCAGATCAAACCGGCCCGTTTCGGCGACGCCAGCGGCGTGCGCGGCGCGGCCTGGCTGCCCCGGCTTCCCGGCGCCGCGCAAGGGCAGCGGTAGACACTTTTTTCAGCAGGTATGTTAAGCTAGGCGAAAATGTTCAGACAGAAAAAGCCATGCCAACGATTGATGATGTTTCAAGATTAGCGAATGTCTCAAGAGCGACGGTATCCCGCGTGCTGACCGGCACCCGGGGCGTGCGCGAAGAGAGCCGGGAAGCTGTGCTGCGGGCCGTTGAAGAACTCAACTATCGCCCGAGCTTTGCCGCGCAAAACCTCGCCAGTCAGACATCCAGCCACGTTGGTCTGGTGATTTCCGCGCAGGACGAAAGCCACGGCGCACGTCTGCTGCCGCTGCTCTCTCAGGCGCTGAAAGGGCTGAATAAAAGCCTGCTGGTCCAGTACGTCAGCGACCCGGTAGAGCAGGCGGCGGTAATCGACGATCTGCAGCGCCAGTGCGTGGCGGTGGTGGTGCTGGGCGCCGTTGCCGCCGACGCGCCGCGCAACGTTATCGCCTTTGACCGCTTCGGCGTCGCCGGGAGCAACAGCCAGGGCTATGACTTCGCCTTTGCCACCGAAAGCGCCTGCCGCTATGTGATTGGCAAGGGACACCGCAACATCGCCCTGCTGGTGGACAGCGATAGCGACGATGCCAGCCGTCAGATGCTGGAAGGCTACCGCAACGTCCTGCAGAACTACTCCATTCCTTTTAACCGTCAGCTGGTGCTGACGGCCAACGATGACGTCGAGCAGGCGCTGCTGACCTTAATTAACAGCTTCAGTAAATACTCAGTCATTATCGTTAAACGCGACCGCTACGCGGCTGAGGCGATGCGTCTGCTGCGCGAATTCACCATCGCCGTCCCGCAGGAGGTCTCCCTGCTGAGCCTTGAGGATTCCCCGCTCGCCTCGCTGCTCTACCCGCCGCTGACCTGCATCTCCTGGCCACTGGAGGCGCTGCTGGATAACTGTATTCAGCGTATTCGCAGCCTGATTGACGACCGGCCAACCTTCGCCACCGAGGGCCGCTCGCTGGCTGGCCGCCTGATCCCGCGCCAGTCGGTCGCCGATATCTCTTGATCTTCGCCCGGTTGGCGCCGGGCCAGACTTACCTCCCCTTTTCGCGCTTTCGTTTCCCGGCTCATTATTACCCACGCATGCAAATAAGAATTATTTTCATTTATAAATAGCTTGTGCTATATAACATAGCAATGGCTATAAACGCTGGGAAATTAACCACACCATTGCGAGGGATCCTATGCTACACCTGACACCGCTGAAATCATTGCTGCTGGCCAGCGCGCTGGCTCTGCTGGCCGCGACGCCGGCCTCGGCGCAGGAGAAATTCAGGGTTATCACCACCTTCACGGTTATCGCCGATATGGCGCAGAACGTGGCCGGCGACGCCGCCGACGTGAGCTCCATTACTAAACCGGGCGCGGAGATCCATGATTACCAGCCCACGCCCGGCGATATCAAACGCGCGCAGGGGGCGCAGCTGATCCTCAGCAATGGGCTTAATCTCGAACGGTGGTTTGCCCGTTTTTATCAGCACTTACAGGGCGTTCCGGAGGTGGTGGTCAGCGAGGGGATCCAGCCGATGGGCATCAGCGCGGGCCCCTATAGCGGGAAGCCCAATCCCCATGCCTGGATGTCGGCAGATAACGCCCTGATCTATGTCGATAACATTCGCGATGCGCTGGTGAAGTACGATCCGCCTCACGCCGACACCTATCGCCGTAACGCCGAGGCCTACAAAGAGAAGATCCGTCAGACGATGGCGCCGCTGCAGGCCAGACTGGCGCAGCTGCCGGCGGATAAGCGCTGGCTGGTCACCAGCGAGGGAGCCTTCTCCTATCTGGCCCGCGACTATGGCCTGCGCGAACTGTATCTGTGGCCGATCAATGCCGACCAGCAGGGCACCCCGCAACAGGTGCGCAAGGTTATCGACACCATGAAAAAAGAACGCATCCCGACCATCTTCAGCGAAAGCACCATCTCCGATAAACCGGCGCGTCAGGTGGCGCGGGAAGCCGGGGCCCACTACGGCGGCGTGCTGTATGTCGATTCGCTGAGCGCCGCCGACGGCCCGGTGCCGACCTGGCTCGACCTGCTGCGCGTCACCACCGAAACCATCGTCAACGGTATCCAGGACGGGATGAGGAAGCAGCCATGAATGCAGCGCAAGCGGGACTGTATGTCGACCAGCTCACCGTCACCTGGCGCAACGGCCACACTGCCCTGCGCGACGCCTCGTTCAGCGTGCCGCGCGGCTCCATTGCCGCGCTGGTGGGGGTTAACGGCTCGGGTAAATCCACGCTGTTTAAAGCGCTGATGGGCTTTGTGCGTGTCGGCCACGGCGAGATCGCCATACTCGGCCAGCCGGTCAACCGCGCGCTGCGCCAGAACCTGGTCGCCTATGTCCCGCAGTCGGAAGAGGTGGACTGGTCCTTCCCGGTGCTGGTGGAGGATGTGGTGATGATGGGCCGCTACGGCCATATGGGCTGGCTGCGGCGGGCAAAGCCGCGCGATCGCGAGATTGTCGATACCGCACTGGCCCGCGTGGGCATGAGCGAGTACCGCCATCGGCAGATTGGCGAGCTCTCCGGCGGGCAGAAAAAGCGCGTCTTTCTTGCCCGCGCCATCGCTCAGCAGGGTCAGGTGATCCTGCTGGATGAGCCTTTCACCGGCGTCGATGTGCAGACCGAAGCGCGGATCATCAGCCTGCTGCGCGAGCTCCGCGATGAGGGCTGTACCATGCTGGTCTCCACCCATAACCTCGGGTCAGTGAGTGAATTTTGTGATTATACGGTGATGGTGAAAGGCACCGTGCTGGCCAGCGGCCCGACAGAAACCACCTTCACCGCCGAGAATCTGGAGCGGGCTTTCAGCGGCGTGCTGCGCCACGTCGCGCTCACCGGCGGGGAAGCGCAGGTTATCACCGATGACGAGCGGCCGTTTATCAGCCGGCGCGCGGCGGGAGGCCCACGATGAGCTGGCTGCTGGAGCCGTTTGGCTATCACTATATGCTCAATGCGATGTGGGTGTCGGCGCTGGTGGGCGGCGTCTGCGCGTTTCTCTCCTGCTACCTGATGCTCAAAGGCTGGTCGCTGATTGGCGACGCCCTCTCCCACTCGATTGTACCCGGCGTCGCCGGGGCCTATATGCTCGGCCTGCCTTTCGCGCTCGGCGCATTTCTCTCCGGCGGTCTGGCGGCAGGCAGCATGCTGTTTTTGCAACAGCGCTCGCGGCTAAAAGAGGATGCTATTATCGGGCTGATCTTCTCCTCCTTCTTCGGGATCGGGCTGTTTATGGTGTCGCTGAATCCGACGTCGGTGAATATCCAGACCATCATCCTCGGCAATATTCTGGCCATCGCCCCGGAGGATATTATCCAGCTGGCGGCGATCGGCTTTATCTCAATGGCGATTCTGCTGCTGAAATGGAAAGACCTGATGGTGACCTTCTTTGATGAACACCATGCCCGCTCGATTGGCCTGAACACCCGCGGCCTGAAGCTGCTGTTCTTTACCCTGCTGGCCGCCTGCACCGTGGCGGCGCTGCAGACCGTCGGCGCCTTTCTGGTCATCTGCCTGGTGGTCACTCCCGGGGCTACCGCGTGGTTGTTAACCGATCGCTTCCCGCGCCTGCTGGCTATCGCCGTGTCTATCGGCAGCCTGACCAGTTTCTTCGGCGCCTGGCTCAGCTACTATCTCGACGGCGCCACCGGCGGCATTATCGTGGTCGCGCAAACGCTGCTGTTCCTCATCACCTTTATCTTCGCGCCGAAGCACGGCCTGCTGGCCAGCCGCCGCCGCGCCAGGGAGGCCGCATGCTGAACCTGTTCCTGGCACCGTTCCAGTTTCCTTTTATGGTCAATGCGATAGCGATATCGATCGTCGTCGCCATTCCCTGCGCGCTGTTGTCGGTGTTTCTGGTGCTCAAAGGCTGGGCGCTGATGGGCGACGCCATGAGCCACGCGGTCTTTCCGGGCGTGGTGCTGGCCTACATTATCGGCATCCCCTTCGCCATCGGCGCGTTTATCGCCGGTCTGCTGTGCGCCGTGACGACCGGTTTTCTCGACGATAACAGCCGACTCAAGCGCGATACCATCATGGGGATTGTCTTCTCCGGCATGTTTGGCGCCGGACTGGTGCTGTACGTAGCGATCCAGTCCGATGTTCATCTCGACCATATCCTGTTCGGCGATATGCTGGGAATATCCCTCCGCGATATTGGGCAAACGACGGCGATCGCACTGGTGATTGCGTTGATTATCGGTCTCAAATGGCGGGATTTTTTGCTGCACGCCTTCGATCCAACGCAGGCTAAAGCCAGCGGCCTGCGCGGCGGACTGCTGCACTACGGCCTGCTGTGCATGATCGCCCTGACCATCGTCGCGACGCTGCAGTCGGTGGGGATTATTCTGTCGATTTCGCTGCTGATTGCCCCCGGGGCGATCGCGCTTCTGCTGGTGAGACGCTTTATCCACGCCCTGCTGCTGGCGGTAGCGGTGGCCATCGGCTGCTCGGCGGGAGGGGTGTGGCTGGCGTTTTATCTCGACAGCGCGCCAGCGCCGACTATCGTGGTGCTGTTTACCGCGCTGTTTGTGGTCGCCTTTGTCGCAAGCACGATCCGCGATAGTCAGAAACAGAAAACTTCAGCAATTATCCCCGGTGGCGGCTAACGCCTTGCCGGGGCTACAAGAGCACGACTTGTCGCCCGGCTGCGCAGCGCTGACCAGGGAAAGCCGCTACTTTTTCGGTCGATATTTTTCCGGCAGCGGCGGCACCGGGCGCCTGTCGTCCAGCAGATGGCGAACAGTGAGGATCGGGTGGCGCCAGAGCATCCGCGGCCCGGCCCAGCGCATAATCTGCTTCATCTCCTCGCGCTTCGCCGGCTGGTAGCAATGCACCGGACACTGCTTGCAGGCCGGTTTGTTCTCGCCAAACACGCACTTATCAAGGCGCTTGTCAGCGTAGGCGTTCAGCGCCTGATAGTGCGCATTATCGGCCTGCGCCTCGGGACAGCGCCGCTGGTAGAGGGCAATCATCCGCTGAATCGTCATTTTTTCCCGTTCGATACGCTTCCCCATCTCCCCGCCTTTCGTCTGCTCTTAAGGTGTATTTATCATACACCTTAATATCCATACCCGACCAGACTCACTGCTTCAGATGCTGAATCAACTGCAGGGCTGCCCCGGACAGAACCCCGAAATGGCTGTAGGCATAGAAATCCCGGATAAAAACGCTGCCCTCGAGCTCAAACGGGCGCAGCAGGCCAAGCGCTTCTTCGTGTCGGTAAACCGGGGCCGGCATCGACGTTAACAGATCGCTCTCGCACAGAAAGGCCTTAATGGCCGAGGATGAGGCGCACTCAATAACCGGTTGCGGACAGGGCAACTGCCGGGCGCGAAAGATATCCGCCAGGATGTTCATTGGCGTACTAGACGGCGGCGGCATGATCCACGGATAGTCCAGCATCGCCTCCAGGGTGACGTCCGCCGCCTGATGCAGCGGGTGGTGCTGCCTGGCGACGATGCAGATCCGGTCCTGCCAGTTAATTTTGCCCCGCACCACGATTTTCTCATCATGCGGTAAGGGACCGCAGAGGGCGATATCGATGTCGTGCATCAGCAACAGCTTATACAGCTCGGAGTCAATGCGGTCGACGATCCGCAGATGGATCTGGGGATGGCGCTGATGGAAAGCCGCCAGCTTATCGATGAAATGGCTGGTCAGCAGACTGGAAACGCAGCCAATCCGCAGAATGCCTTTCCCGGCGCCGCGGATGAGCTCAATTTCCTCGCGCGCCTTTTGTTCGGTATTCAGCATCGTCAGCGCGTAGGGTAAAAAGGCGCTGCCATATTCGCTCAACGCCATGCCGTGCTTATGTCGTTCGAATAAGGATGCGCTCAGGTCCGCTTCCAGGCTCAATAGCAGTCGGCTCAGTCCCGACTGGGTGATCCCCATTTTCTCTGCGGCCAGGGTCATATTGCCTTCGCGGGCGACGGTAATAAATGCCTGAATCTGCTTAAATTTCATTGGCATGATATTTACTCATTGAATAAACGGTTTTTGCATTTCCCCTGCGCCCTTTTTTAGCGAATAAATATCGCTATCAATACGCTCAAAAATCACCGGAACGCATACTTCAAAAGGATTTATTTATCTCACCACCCACGGCAAAACACATTTCTGAACCGAAGATAATTTATAATGAGAATATATCACCATGACACAGAACAATATTCTATTAATTTCAGGCGCTATATTACCGGTCATCATTACCGTCATCATCGGCTATATTAGCGGTAAACGAAAAGACTTTAACTGGCAGCAGGCGGGAGACATCAATAAAATTGTGATGCTCTACGCATTGCCGCTAAGTATTTTCAGCAATATGGTGATGACGCCGCGACACATCGTCATGACCATGGGCCCGGTCGCCGTGGCTATCATCCTGGCGCTGATTCTCAGCTTCGTCATTCCCTTACTGGTCGCCCGCTATCTGTTTCGACGCGACCTCGCCCTCAGTACGCTGCAGGCGTTGGCCATCGGCTCGCCGGCAGTCCCGTTTATCGGCACCTCAGTGCTGGCCTTTTTATTTGGCACCGTCAGCGCGTCGCTGATCACCGTGTCCAGCATCACGCAAAACGTCTTCCAGCTGCCGCTGGTGATGATACTGATGTCGGTCGCCACCGGCGATAAGAGCCAGCATATTTCCTTTGGCGCACGGGTGGTGAACGCCATTAAACAACCCGTGGTCTGGTCGCCGGTAATCGCCCTGATCATCGTGCTGGCGGATATCCATATTCCGCAGACTATCTCGATGTCGCTGGGTCTGCTGGGCAAAGCCTCTGGCGGGCTGGCGCTGTTTGCCGCCGGGATCGTGCTCTATACGCGCAGCATTGTTATCACCACCGCTACCATTATCACCGTTATCGCCCGCAATATTCTGGTCCCCGGCGCCTGCTATCTCATTTTATTAAAAATGGGCTTCAGCATGGAGCAAATAAAGGAAGTCGTATTGACGATGGCTATCCCGGTAGGCTCCATCGCGATAATTATTGCTATGCAGTATAAAACCGGCGAGCAGGAAATGGCCTCGACGATGGCGCTGAGTATTATTGCCTCCATCATTACGATGGGCGGATTTATTTTCTTAACCTTTTAATTACCGCGATTACACCGCGTGAATACGGAGAGAATATGGCCTCTATCACATTATCGGCTGCTGAACTGTTACTGCATCGGCTACAGGCGCTGGACGTGGCGTATATTTTTATCAACTCGGGCACCGATTATCCTCCAGTCATTGAAGCCTGGGCAAAGGCCCGGGCGACCGGGCAAAAGGTACCGGAGTTAGTGATCTGCCCGCATGAAAACGCCGCCATCGGCATGGCCCATGGCTATTACCTCGGCACCGGCAAGGTGCAGGCGGTGATGGTTCACACCAACGTCGGGCTAGCCAACGCCGCCTGCGGCGTCATCAATCTGGCGAACAGCAATATTCCGGTGCTGATTTTTGGCGGCCGCACGCCGATAAGCGAACATTCCCACTTCGGCTGCCGTAATACGCCGATTGGCTACGGCCAGGAGATGCGCGACCAGGCGGCGCTGATCCGTGAATCCGTGAAGTGGGATTTTGAACTGCGGCTGGCCGATCAGATCGGCGAGCATGTTGACCGGGCCTGGGCGATCGCCAGCTCCCTGCCGAAAGGGCCGGTCTACCTGAGCTTACCGCGTGAGCCACTGTGCGAAACCTTTGCCGTCGATGAGGCCGCGCTGCAGGCTGGCCCTTCGCAGCAGCCGGTCCGCTATGCGCCAGTCCGGGAAGATATCGCCCGCGCAGCCGAGGCAATCGCCTGCGCCAGACACCCGGTCATCTTCGCCCAGCGCGGCGCCCGAACGGCGGAAGGCTTTGCGCGCCTCGATAGTCTGGTGCGCGAATGGGCGATCCCTCTGGTGGAATACTGGGGCACCGAGGTTACCCTGAGCGCCGATAATCCCCTGCTCGCCGGGGCTGATCCCAGCGTCTGGCTCGCTGACGCCGATGTGATTCTGGTGGTCGACTCGCAGGCGCCATGGATGATCGCCGAGGGCGACTGTCGCCAGGACTGCACCGTGATCCAGATGGGGCCCGATCCGCTCTTCTCCCGCTACCCGGTGCGCGGCTATCGCGCGGACATCAACCTGGCGGGCGAGACCGATGAAGTCTTCAGCCTGCTGGAAGAGGCGCTGCGCCCGCTGCAGGCCGCCCGCCAGCAGCATGTGGCGGAGCGGGCGGCATATACGCAGAACCGCATCCAGCAACAGAAAAACCAGCGCGACGCGCTTCTCCATGCCAGCCAGACCGGGGCCATTACCAAACCCTGGCTCAGCTACTGCCTCGGTCATCTGGCGAATCAACACCGTGGCCGGATCGTTTCTGAACTGACCACGCTGCCGCAGTTTGCCGGACTGACCCATGCCGAGAGCTATTACCAGGAAGCGCTGGCCGGCGGCCTGGGCGAAGCCCTGCCCATCGCGCTGGGGCTGCAGCTTGCGCGCCGGGAAGAGCTGATTATTGCCGCCGTCGGCGACGGGTCGTACCTGTTCGCCAACCCTGCGGTCTGCCACCATATTGCGGAGGTAATGAAGCTTCCTGTCCTCGTCGTGGTCGGAAATAACGGCGGGTGGGGCGCCGTCGCGGGCGGCACCAAAGCGCTCTACCCGGATGGCTACGCGGCCCGCGCGGAAACCATTCCAGCCACCGCCTTTACCACCTCGCCGGATTTCGCCGCGATCGCCGCCTCCAGCCGCGCGGCGGCCCTGTCGGTTTCCCGGGCCGAAGATCTCCCCGGCGTGCTGGAAGAAGCGGTATCCCTCATACGCACCCGCCGACAAAGCGTGCTGGTTGACGTGCAGTTAGCCCGCTAACGGTTTATCCTCCGGGCGCTTGTCGTCCGGAGGGGGTTGTCACCCCTTCTGGTCACCTTTATCCACATGGCCCAGCGGCTTCTCCGGGAAGCAGACATCGCGCACCCGGCGTTTCAGCTCGGCCGCATCCGGAAAACCGCCATCCTGCTTGCGCTCCCAGATCTGCTGACCGTCGACATCGATCGTGAAGATCCCGCCGGTCCCCGGCACCAGCGTCACCGAGGCGATGTCGGTGCTGAAGGTATGTAACAGCTCCTGCGCCATCCAGCTGGCGCGCAGCATCCAGTTGCACTGGGAACAGTAGGTGATGGTGATGGCCGCTTTTGAGTTCATCGTCGTCTCGCTAAGTCTGAAAGGGCAAATTGTAAACAAAGTGCAGTTTAAATGAAGAACACATGATTATTTTGTTGCAAACGATAATACCTATCATTACCATTCGCAATCAACAAATGGAGTAAGACCCCATCCGCAACGGAAAAGACGGAGCAACCTGCATCTCTGGAAGTAACGCGTGAGCCGATACTAATAACGATCAAGGCGTGGCGACTATGTACAAATCGACTCCGTCAGCAGCATGGTGTAAAAAACGCCTGCTGGTGACCTCTTTGTTTGCAGCAATTTATCAGACTTCTGCCATCGCAGCAGATACTTCCGCCGTTAGCGGCGAGGCGGTGGATGACACCTCGGAACAAATGACCGTCACCGCCCCCGCGCCGGTGCAGAAAGCCGGTAGCGAACACAGCATCAGCGCCCGGGAGCTGGAGAATAAAGGCGCTAACGATTTCGGCTCAATCATGCGCTATGAGCCGCTCATTAGCGCCACCGGGGCCAGCGGCGGCTCCGGCAACGGCAAAAGCGGCTTCGACCGCGGAGGTTACACCGGCTACAACATTCGCGGTATGGAGAGCAACCGCGTCGGCATCGACGTAGACGGTATCGCGCAACCCAACGCCACCGGCCGCGGCTACGTCGGCCGCGCCGGGCTCAACACCTTCGGCATCGGCCGCGATTATATCGACCCGTATATGTACGGCAGCGTGGATATCCAGTCCGGCGCCACCTCGACGGAAACGGCCAACAGCGCTATCGGGGGGAATGTCTCCTTCCGCCCGAAATCGGCGGATGATTACCTGCGCCCGGGCAAGACCAGCGCCTTCGGCTACCGCAGCGGTTACGACTCTGCGGATCGCAGCTGGCACAACGGGGTGACCGTCGCCGGCGGCGATGAGTTCCTGCGCGGGATTTTGGTCTATAGCCGCCGTGACGGCCAGGAAACCGAAAACAACAGCGGCACCGTCGACGCCTACCCGGCGAACTGGCACTCCGATGCTTTTCTGGCCTCCGGGATCTGGCAGCCTAACGATGAGCACAAGCTGACCAGCACCTTCGACTATTACCATAAAACCAACCACACCCACTACGATACCTGGGACTCCAGCGGCAACAGCACCATCGGCACCGCCAACCAGACCAGCCAGACCCGGCGCTGGGGCCTGAGCCTGAAGGATGACTGGACGCCGATGAACGACTACCTCGACAGCGTCTCCACAAAAATCTACTACCAGCATACCGAAGCCCATGACTGGACTTATATGCCGGACAGCGTCACCCGCAAAATGCAGACGGTGAACTCTAACTACGATACCGACACCTGGGGCCTGCAGACCGCGCTGGCGAAAACCCTGGGCCGCCACGATCTGAGCGCCGGTTTCAACGCCAGCACCAGCAAAACCCAGCGGCCGTTCAGCCAGTCGCCGATCCCCAGCGTTTACAGCGAGATCATGCAGCCGGAGGCAGACAGCCGCAGCTACACCCTCGGCGGCTTTGTCCAGGATAAGATCAACTTCGATCTCGACAGCCACAACTTCGCCGTTATTCCCGGCGTGCGCGTGGTGCATCAATCGACTAAGCCGGAAAATCTGTCCGATCTCGCCGCCAACAGCAGCGTGCTGAGCGAATCGTCGGTGGCGAATCTGTACGGCAAAAACAGCGATACCCAGGTTCTGCCGTCGTTGACCTTCCAGTACGACCTCACCCCGCGCCTGATGACCTACCTGCAGTACCAGCGCGGGGCGCAGTTCCCCAACGCCAGCCAGCTGTATGGCTCCTGGAACCTCGGCTCCAGCTACGCCGGCAGCCAGCAGTATGCCCTGATCGGCAATACCGATCTGAAGACGGAAACCAGCGATAATCTCGAGTGGGGGCTGAAAGGGGAAGTTACCGAAGGCATCACCCTGCGCACGGCGCTGTTCTACAACAGCTATAAGAACTTTATCGCCTATACCCGCTATACCCGCGCCAACAATCCGGGCCAGTTCACGAATGTGCCGTCGAACATCTACACCATTTATCAGGCGGAAAACCGCGATAAAGCCTATATCTACGGCGGTGAGATTAGCACTAAATTTAACTTTGGCACCTGGTTTGAGCAGGTGGACGGCCTGAGCGCCACCCTCGCCCTCGGCTATAGCGAAGGGAAATCGAAATCCAGCTACAGCGGCGATAAATACGTCGACCTCGACAGCGTGGCGCCGATGAAAGCCATCGTCGGCGTGGCGTGGGACGATCCGGCGAAACGCTACGGCACCGCCCTGACGGCGACCTTTGTCAAAGGGAAACAGGCGACCGCCACCAACCGCGAAAGCTACAGCAACAGCGGATCCGCCATCACCGATGCCAGCAGCGACTATATGCGCGTGCCGGGCTACGGCATGCTGGACTGGACCGCGTACTGGCAGGTGGCGAAAAACGTGCGCCTCAATGGCGGGGTCTACAACCTCACCGATCGTAAATACTGGGATTACCTGAGCAGCCGCAATATCGAGACCGGCACCAACCAGGACGCCAACGATAAAGCGCTGGCGGTGATGCCGGGCCGCACCTGGCAGCTGGGCGTCAACGTCGACTTCTGATTGCCCGAATAATAACGCACCTGCCCCCGGCCCGCCGGCCGGGGATATTCATCGTCGAGAAGGATATGATTATGCCAAATGCACACCCTGACCTGTGGCAGCGCTACCAGGCCACCAAAGCGGCCAGTACCGCGAAATATGCCCGCGATATCGCCGCGGAAATGGGGATCAGCGAAGCCGAGCTGACCGCCGCCCGCCTCGGCCATGATGCCGTGCGCCTGAGCGATGACGCCCGGGCGCTGATTGCCGCCCTGGAGCGCGTCGGCGAAACCAAATGCATCTGCCGCAACGAGTATGCCGTGCATGAGCAGGTGGGCCAGTTCACGCACCAGCACCTCAGCGGCCACGCCGGGCTGGTGCTGAACCCGCGCGCGCTCGACCTGCGTCTGTTCCTCAGCCAGTGGGCCAGCGCCTTCCATCTGAACGATAATGGCCGTCAGAGCATCCAGTTTTTCGACCACCACGGCGACGCCCTGCTGAAAGTCTATGCGACCACGCAGACCGACATGGCGGCCTGGGAGACCCTGATCGCGGAATATCGGGTGGCGGCGCCGGCACCGCTGACCCTGCGCCCGCTGGAGCCGGTGAAATATGCCGATACCGCCGACGGCGCCGCCCTGGAGAACGACTGGCGCGCGATGACCGACGTTCACCAGTTCTTCGGTCTGCTGCGTAAATATCAGCTTTCCCGCCAGCAGGCCTTCCGTCTGGTGAGCGACGACCTCGCCTGCCGCGTGGATCGCCATGCGCTGCCGTCGCTGCTGGAGACGGTGCGCCAGGAGGGCAATGAAATCATGATTTTCGTCGGCAATCGCGGCTGCGTGCAGATCTTTACCGGCGCCCTGGAAAAGCTGGCCCCCATGCGCGGCTGGCTGAATATCTTCAATACTACTTTTACCCTGCATCTGCGCGAAGAGAGCCTCGATGAAGTGTGGGTGACCCGCAAGCCGACTTCGGACGGACACGTCACCAGCGTCGAACTGTTCGCTAAAGACGGCACCCAGATTGCCCAGCTCTACGGCCAGCGCAGCGAGGGGCACCCCGAGCAGACGCAATGGCGCCAGCAGGTAGACCGCCTGACCCGTGAAGGGCAGCCCGCATGATGCGCTGGTTACTGCTCTTGATCGCTTTCCCGCTGCTGAGTCACGCCGCCGTTGAGCGGCTCGTCACACTCGGCGGAGATGTCACTGAGATCGTTTATGCCCTTCACGCGGAGGAGAGCCTGGTGGCGCGGGACAGCACCAGCAGCTGGCCCCCGGCGGCGCAAAAGTTGCCGGACGTCGGCTACCTGCGACAGCTGAACGCCGAGGGGATCCTCGCGTTACGCCCGCAGCTGGTGTTAGCGAGCGCCCAGGCGCAGCCCTCGCTGGTCTTACACAAGGTACAGGCGAGCGGGGTGAAGGTGGTTAACGTGCCGGGCGGCGAAAGTCTGTCCGCGATCGATAACAAAGTTGCTGTCATTGCCGAAGCGTTAGGCAAAACGGCGGCAGGCGACGCGCTGCGCCAGCAGCTTCAGCAGCAGATCGCCGCCATTCCAACGCAGCCGGTTGCTAAGCGGGTGCTGTTTATTCTCAGCCACGGCGGAATGAATACCCTGGTGGCCGGACAGCATACCGCGGCCGATGGCGCCATTCGCGCCGCCGGATTGCAGAACGCGATGCAGGGCTTCGACCACTATCGCGCCATGTCGCAGGAAGGGGTCGCCGCCAGCCAGGCGGATCTGGTGGTGATCTCCGCCGATGGTCTCAAAGGGATGGGCGGCGAAGCCGGGCTGTGGAAACTGCCCGGCCTGGCGCAGACCCCGGCGGGGCGTCATAAACAGCTGCTGACGATCGACGATATGGCCCTGCTGGGCTTCGGGCCGCGCACACCGCAGGCGATAATCGCGCTGCGAAACAAAGCGGAGCAGTTGCCCTGATGCGCTCTGCCCTCGCTCGCCGTTTGCTGCTGATGACGCTGCTGCTGGTCTCCCTGACGTTGTTTGCCACCACCCTCGGCGCCATGCGCTTGCCGCTGGTCAACCTGCTGCCTTCCGGGGATGACATGCTGCGCCATATCTGGCTGACCATCCGTCTGCCGCGGGTGCTGCTGGCCCTGCTGGTGGGCGCGGCGCTGGCCCTCTCCGGCTGCGTGATGCAGGGGCTGTTTCGCAACCCGCTTGCCGACCCGGGCCTGCTGGGCATCAGCAGCGGCGCCGCGCTGGCGGTGGCCAGCTGGCTAGTGCTCCCGTTCTCCGCTGCGGGGCTGATCGCTCTGTATATGCCGATGCTGGCGGCGTTTATTGGCAGCCTGGCGGTGATGGTGGTGATTTTCATCCTCAGTCGGGCGGAGGAGGGTTCGCTGTCGCGCCTGCTGCTGGTGGGGATCGCCATCAACGCGCTGTGCGGCGCGCTGGTCGGCGTCCTGTCCTGGCTGAGCAATGACGCCCAGCTGCGCCAGCTGTCGCTGTGGGGAATGGGCAGTCTGGGCCAGGCCGAATGGCCGACGCTGCTGGTGGCCGCGACCTTGATTATCCCGGCTGCGCTGGCGGTGTGGTGGATGGCGTCCCGCCTCAATCTGCTGCAGCTTGGCGATGAAGAGGCGCACTATCTCGGGGTCAACGTGCAGGCGCTGCAGCGCTGGCTGCTGCTGTGCAGCGCGGTGCTGGTGGCCGCCGCGGTGGCCATCAGCGGAGTCATCGGCTTTATCGGCCTGGTGGTGCCGCACCTGATGCGCCTGTGGCTGGGACCGGACCATCGCGGACTGATCCCCGGCTCGCTGCTGGCCGGCGCGATCCTGCTTCTGCTGGCCGACACCCTGGCCCGCACCGTGGCGGCGCCGGCGGAGATACCGGTCGGTCTGCTCACCAGCCTGCTGGGCGCCCCCTGGTTTCTGTGGCTGGTCTTTCGTCGGGAGAACTCCAGACATGGTTAATGAATACTGCGCCCAGGGGCTGTCACTTCACCTTGGTAAACGACAGATTATCGACAACGTCTCCGTCGCGCTGCGCGGCGGCGAGATGACGGCGCTTATCGGGCCGAACGGCGCCGGGAAATCCACTCTGCTGCGCCTGTTGACCGGCTATCTGACTCCGGACAGCGGCACCCGCCATCTTGCAGGCAAGCCGCTGGAGGCCTGGTCCCCCGAGGCGCTGTCGCGCCGGCGGGCGGTCATGCTACAGCGAACGGCCCTGCAGGCCGACTGGACGGTGGAAACGGTCATTGCCATGGGACGCTCACCGTGGGGCGCGACGGCGGATCCGGCGGTGCTGGCGGCGGTGATGGCCGTCACCGGCTGCGATGGCCTTGCCGGTCGCCGCTATCCCGGCCTCTCCGGCGGCGAGCAGCAGCGGGTACAGCTGGCCCGCTGTCTGGCGCAGCTATGGCGCGACGGCGCGCCGCAGGGCTGGCTGTTTCTCGATGAGCCCACCTCGGCGCTGGACCTTTACTATCAGCAGCACCTGCTGCGTTTGCTCAAACGGCTCACCGCCGGCGGGCAACTGCACGTCTGCGTGGTGCTGCATGACCTTAACCTCGCCGCCCTGTGGGCCGACCGCATCCTGCTGCTCCACCAGGGACATCTGGTCGCCCAGGGCACGCCGCAGGAGGTGATCCAGCAGCCGGTTATCCATCGCTGGTACGGGGCGGATGTCCGCCTCGTCCAGCACCCGGACAACGCGGTCCCCCAGGTTTATCTGGCGCCGTAACCCCCGCGCGGCGCAACTGGAATCCGGATCGCGCCGCGCGCTTTCGTCGGTTTCCCTCACCTGCCCATCTCCGTTATTATGTCTCATCCATGTGATAACGACGAAAACTACAAAATCGCAGCCATTTAAAATCAGGGATCTGGATAACACCCCATGAGCACAATTGACAATCTCGACGCCCACACGCCGATGATGCAGCAGTATCTCAAGCTAAAGGCGCAACATCCTGACATTCTGCTGTTTTACCGGATGGGGGATTTTTACGAGCTATTTTATGACGATGCGAAACGCGCCTCGCAGCTGCTCGATATCTCGCTGACCAAGCGCGGCGCCTCCGCGGGCGAACCGATACCCATGGCCGGCATCCCCCACCACGCCGTAGAGAACTACCTCGCCAAACTGGTCAATCAGGGCGAGTCGGTGGCCATTTGCGAGCAGATTGGCGACCCGGCCACCACCAAGGGGCCGGTCGAGCGTAAAGTGGTGCGTATCGTCACCCCGGGCACCATTAGCGATGAAGCGCTGCTGCAGGAGCGCCAGGACAACCTGCTGGCCGCCATCTGGCAGGACAGCAAAGGCTTCGGCTACGCGACGCTGGATATCAGCTCCGGGCGCTTTCGCCTGAGCGAACCGGCCGACCGCGAAACCATGGCGGCAGAGCTGCAGCGCACCAACCCGGCGGAACTGCTGTATGCGGAAGATTTTGCCGAATCGTCGCTGATCGAGGGCCGCCGCGGTCTGCGCCGTCGCCCGCTGTGGGAATTTGAAATCGACACCGCGCGCCAGCAGCTAAACCTGCAGTTCGGCACCCGCGATCTGGTCGGCTTCGGCGTCGAAAACGCCCCGCGCGGCCTGTGCGCCGCCGGCTGCCTGCTGCAGTATGTCAAAGACACCCAGCGTACCTCGCTGCCGCACATCCGCTCCATCACCATGGAACGCCAGCAGGACAGCATCATTATGGATGCCGCCACCCGCCGTAACCTCGAGATCACCCAGAATCTGGCCGGCGGCACCGACAACACCCTGGCCTCGGTACTCGACTGTACGGTGACGCCGATGGGTAGCCGGATGCTCAAGCGCTGGCTGCATATGCCGGTCCGCGATACCGCCGTGCTGGTGGAGCGCCAGCAGACCATCGGCGCGCTGCAGGAGCGCTATACCGAGCTGCAGCCGGTGCTGCGCCAGGTCGGCGATCTGGAGCGTATTCTGGCGCGTCTGGCGCTGCGTACCGCCCGGCCGCGCGATCTTGCCCGCATGCGTCATGCCCTGCAGCAACTGCCTCTGCTGCGTGAGCTGCTGGCCGACGTTGACAGTCAGCCGGTGCAAAAATTGCGCGAGAAAATGGGCGAGTTCACCGAACTGCGCGAACTGCTGGAGCGCGCGGTGATCGACGCCCCGCCGGTGCTGGTCCGCGACGGCGGGGTCATCGCCCCGGGCTATAGCGAAGAGCTGGACGAGTGGCGGGCGCTGGCCGATGGCGCCACCGATTATCTCGATAAACTGGAGATCCGCGAGCGCGAGCGGCTGGGCCTCGATACCCTGAAAGTCGGCTACAACGCCGTCCACGGCTACTACATCCAGATCAGCCGCGGCCAGAGCCACCTCGCGCCGATCCACTACGTGCGCCGCCAGACGCTGAAAAACGCCGAACGCTACATTATTCCTGAGCTGAAGGAATACGAAGATAAGGTGCTGACCTCCAAGGGCAAAGCGCTGGCGCTGGAAAAACAGCTTTATGACGAACTGTTCGACCTGCTGCTGCCGCATCTCGCCGACCTGCAAACCAGCGCCAGCGCGCTGGCCGAGCTGGACGTGCTGGTCAACCTGGCGGAACGCGCGGAAACCCTGAACTACTGCTGCCCGACCTTTAGCGATAAGCCGGGCATTCGCATCAGCGAAGGTCGCCATCCGGTGGTCGAGCAGGTGCTGAAAGAGCCGTTTATCGCCAACCCGCTGCAGCTGGCGCCGCAGCGGCGGATGCTGATTATCACCGGGCCGAATATGGGCGGTAAAAGTACCTATATGCGCCAGACCGCGCTGATTGCGCTGCTGGCCTATATCGGCAGTTACGTCCCGGCGCAGAAGGTGGAGATCGGGCCCATCGATCGCATCTTTACCCGCGTCGGCGCGGCGGATGACCTGGCCAGCGGCCGCTCGACCTTTATGGTGGAGATGACTGAAACCGCCAATATCCTGCACAATGCCACCGAGCATAGCCTGGTGCTGATGGATGAGATTGGCCGCGGCACGTCCACCTACGACGGGCTATCGCTGGCGTGGGCCTGTGCGGAAAATCTGGCCAACAAAATCAAGGCGCTGACCCTGTTCGCCACCCACTACTTCGAGCTCACCCAGCTGCCGGAGAAAATGGAAGGCGTCGCCAACGTCCACCTCGACGCGCTGGAGCACGGCGATACCATCGCCTTTATGCACAGCGTGCAGGACGGCGCGGCCAGCAAGAGCTATGGCCTGGCGGTCGCCGCGCTGGCGGGGGTGCCGAAAGAGGTGATCAAGCGCGCGCGGCAGAAACTGCGCGAGCTGGAGAGTATCTCGCCCAACGCGGCGGCGACCCAGGTCGACGGCACGCAGATGTCGCTACTCGCCGCCCCGGAAGAGACCTCGCCTGCGGTTGAGGCGCTGGAAAATCTTGATCCGGACTCCCTGACCCCGCGTCAGGCGCTGGAGTGGATCTACCGTCTGAAAAGCCTGGTCTAGCCACCCATTAAGGTGAAAAACGGCAGCGCTGTGAAGCGCTGCCGTTTTAGTAAACAAAAAAATGGGGGCTAGAGGATGCGTCCTGACAACCAATACGCGGGGTTGCCCCCGCGCGGATGCTACTTCTTCGATTCGTAAGCGAGAACAGCTTTAACTCAATATTACGCTCTTTAATACTCAGCTCGCATAGTGAGCTGTGCACCAACAGCGTAAATCCCAGTACCGTAATACAGAGTACGATGATTGCCACAAGGGCATATTTTGTCAGCATATCTTGCCTCCCTGCAAAGAAGAGACTAACATCTGAATTGTCTATGTTCATTCGCTAGCCTCAGTTGATAGAAATATCTCCTGGGGCTTTCGTCTGTCTGGGGTCCTGGTAATGCTCAAGGCCAGACAGCCTCAAGCACCCGCCGCAATTCTACACTCGTCAGGGCGTGAAATTTATCTGCAAGGAATTAATCAGAAGGATTTTATAATAATCTGGATGCAGGCTCGCAAAGTCATCCCGGTATATTAACCCTTCACGTAATTTTTTAATTTAATGAAAAAATAATTTCCATAATTGTACTAAATATAAAAAAGGCCCGACTTAGCGGGCCCCTTTCATTAACGCTTATCTTCCGGCAATAGCGGCGGTACGTGCGGCACCTGCGGCGCCTCATCGATATCTTTCTGCGTCATGCGGAACGCTTCCGGATAGTGTTCGCGGCTGGTGCGGCGCAGCGGCTCGGTATCTCGCCAGGTGTAAAGACAGTGCTGGCACTGATACACGGTCCAGACCCCTTTCACCGGCGAGGTCGCCATGACTTCAATCTTTTCATCGGCGCAACGTGGACAAATCATCTTCTTCTCCTTATTTACGGTTGGCCAGCATAGCGGTCAGTTTTTCAGCCCAGGCTTTGGTTTCCGGCAGATCCTGCACCGGCTGGCTGTAGTGGCCGCGAAGGTCCGGCGCAACCGGGGTGGTGGCGTCGATAATCAGTTTGTCGGTAATGCCTGCCGGGCTGGAGCCTGGGTCAAGTTCAAGGACCGACATGTTCGGCAACTGCACCAGGTCTCCCGCCGGGTTAACCTTCGAGGAGAGCGCCCACATCACCTGCGGCAGGTTGAACGGGTCGACGTCTTCATCAACCATGATCACCATCTTCACATAGCCGAGGCCGTGGGGAGTGGTCATCGCCCGCAGGCCCACCGCGCGGGCAAAACCGCCGTAGCGTTTTTTGGTGGAGATGATCGCCAGCAGACCATGGGTGTACATGGCGTTGACCGCCTGCACTTCCGGAAATTCGGCCTTCAGCTGCTGATACAGCGGTACGCAGGTCGCCGGGCCCATCAGATAGTCAATCTCGGTCCACGGCATACCGAGGTAGAGCGATTCAAAAATCGGTTTGCTGCGATAAGAGACTTTGTCGATACGCACTACCGTCATGTTACGACCGCCGGAGTAGTGACCGGTAAATTCACCGAACGGCCCCTCGATCTCACGCTTACGCCCTTCAATGACCCCTTCGAGGATCACTTCCGAACCCCAGGGCACGTCAAAGCCGGTCAGCGGCGCGGTAGCGATGGGATACGGGCTCTCGCGCAGCGCGCCAGCCATCTCATATTCAGACTGATCGTATTTCAGCGGCGTGGCGCCCATCAGGGTAATAATCGGGTCGTTACCGAGGGTAATGGCGATCGGCAGATCTTCCCCACGCTCTTCCGCTTTGTGCAGATGCAGCGCGATATCGTGCATCGGTACCGGCTGCAGGCCGAGCTTGCGCTTGCCTTTCACTTCCATGCGGTAGATACCGACGTTTTGCTTACCGAAGTTATCTTTATCCAGCGGATCGCGTGAAACGACACAGGCTTTATCGAGGTAGAAACCACCGTCACCATCATTGAGGCGGAACAGCGGCAGAATATCGAACAGGTTGATATCATCGCCATCAACAGTATTTTCTGCCCACGCCGGGTTGGCGCGGCGCTCTGGCGTCACCGGGAAGTTATCCCAGCGGCGAATGAACTCATCAATCTGCTTATTCACCGGCGTGTTAGGCGGCAGGCCCAGCGAGATGGCATGGTTCTGCCACGAGCCGATGGTGTTCATCGTCACGCGAGCGTCGTTAAAGCCGCGAATATTATCGAACCACAGCGCCGGGGCACCGTCGCCGATGCGTCCGGTCGCATTGGCGGCCGCCGCCAGATCGGGCTCAGCGTTCACCTCTTCACTGATTTTCAGCAGTTGTCCCTGGTCATCCAGCGCCTGCAAAAAGCTGCGCAAATCATCAAAAGCCATTATTCGATCTCCTGTGCAAATTGTTCTGCCGTGCGCAAGCCGTTCCAGCGGCGCGCTTTGTGATAGTCGAGGCCAAACTGATCCAGCACCCGGGTGACGATATGATTGGTGATATCGTCAACCGTCTCCGGGTGGTTGTAGTAAGCTGGCATCGGCGGGACCATCGCCACGCCCATGCGGGACAGCGCCAGCATGTTCTCCAGATGGATCGTGCTGAGCGGCATTTCCCGCGGGACCAACACCAGCTTGCGCCCCTCTTTGAGCACCACGTCCGCCGCGCGGCCCACCAGCCCTTCGGCATAACCCGCGCGAATGCCTGCAAGCGTTTTCATACTGCAGGGAATAACGATCATGCCGTCGGTACGAAATGAACCGGATGAGATGGTGGCGGCCTGGTCTGCCGGGCTGTGGGAAAAGTCCGCCAGCGCGGCCACTTCGCGCGCCGTCCAGGGCGTTTCCAGCTCGATGGTGGTTTTGGCCCATTTCGACATCACCAGATGGGTTTCCACCTCCGGCATATCGCGCAGCGCCTGCAGCAATGCGACCCCAAGCGGTGCCCCGGTGGCCCCCGTCATCCCAATAATCAGTTTCATTCCAGACCTCATTACTTTTGTTCGTGTACGAACTTTATATTTAAACTACCCCCTCCAGCCCTTATTGGCAAGATCGTTCGTATACGTGCGCATTTTTAATCAAAACGCAGAAAGGGTATAAAAAGGCGTACGAACGGCTATCATAGAGGTGACAGTTTTGTTACGGAGTATTCATGGAGTTACGAAACGAAGCATTCCACCTGCTGCGCCAGCTTTTTCAACAGCATACCGCCCGCTGGCAGCAGGCGTTGCCGGACCTGACTAAACCTCAGTATGCGGTGATGCGCTCGGTAGCGGAGCACCCCGGGATCGAACAGGTGGCGCTGATTGAAGCGGCGGTCAGCACCAAGGCTACGCTGGCGGAGATGCTCAGCCGAATGGAAGCGCGCGGCCTGGTGCGCCGGGAGCACGATCCGGCCGATAAACGCCGCCGTTTTGTCTATCTGACCGACGAAGGCGAGGCGTTGCTTAACCGTTCCATTCCGCAGGGCAATGAGGTCGATGACGAGTTTCTCGGCCGCCTGAGCGATGACGAGCGCGAGCAGTTCTCCCGGCTGGTGCACAAAATGATGGCGCCCTGAACGGGCGCTTAACCGACCTTCTCGCGCAGGAAGTCAATAAATGCCCGCACCCGGGTCGGCAAATGCTGCGAGTCGGGATAAAGGGCATACACGCCCTGCTGTGGGAAATGGTATTCCGGCAGGAGCGGCACCAGCTCCCGCTGCGCCACCTTTTTGGCTACCAGCCATGCGGGCAGCAAGGCGACGCCGCATCCCGCCAGAGCAAAGCTCATCAGCGCCGTAGCGCTATCAGCAGAAAACCGCGGCGCGCTGGCTATCGAGAAATCCACCTCTGTCTGGTGATCCGTGCGCAGCTGCCAGCGCAGCGGCGTCGGCAGGCGCTCGTGAATAATCCACTCAGCTTGCGCCAGATCGGACAGCGTCTGCACCGGATGGCTTGCCAGCCAGGCCGGAGAGGCGACGGGCAGGATCGCGAAACTGGCTATCCGCGTCGCCCGATAGCGGGAATCGGCCAGCGTACCGAGGCGTATCGCCACATCAAATCGTTCTGAAATAAGGTCGGCATGATGGGAGGAGGAGACGTGGCGCACCCGCAGCGCCGGATGACGACGGGCGAACGCGGCCAGCGCTGGAATGATAACCTGCGCGCCATACTCCGGCGTGGTGGTGATCCGTAGCTCCCCGCTTAAGCCGCTATGGCTGGCCCGCACCTCATCCTGGAGATTTTCCGCCGCGTTCAGGAGCGCCACCCCGCGCTGATAGAACAGCACCCCGGCGTCAGTGAGCCGCAAACGCCGCGTCGAACGCAGCAGCAGCGTCACCCCCAGCTCATTTTCCAGCTGCCGTACGTTAAAGCTGACCACCGCCTTGGTCTGCCCCAGCGCCGCTGCGGCCAGGGTGAAACTGCCGGCATCTACCACGGCGATAAACATGGTCACGCGCTGAAGATTAAGCATCGTCGTCCGGATGATTGTCAAAAATATTCAGACAGTATATCCCGATTAGTCCCGTTTATCCCTCGCTGCGGCAGGTTTACAGTAGCCGCCTGTCTGAGGGAGTGAACCATGACCTACCGCCACCGCGTTGCCACCGTTTTTCTGTTCGGTTTTTTTCTCGATTTGATCAATATGTTTATCGCCAGCATCGCCTTTCCGGCAATCAGCCGCGCGCTGGCGGTTTCCGTCTCGCAGCTGGCGTGGGTCAGTAATGCCTATATTCTCGGTCTGACGGTCGTTGTGCCGTTCAGCGCCTGGCTCAGCGAGCGCTGGGGGGCGAAACGGCTGTTTTTACTCTCGCTGGGGCTGTTCAGCCTCGGCGCGCTGGCGGCAGGGCTTGCCAACAGCCTGAGCGAACTGATTTTATGGCGGACGCTGCAGGGGATAGGCGGCGGGCTGTTAATCCCCCTCGGCCAGGCGCTGACGTGGCCGCTGTTTCAGCCGCATGAGCGGGCGAAGCTGTCGGCGGCGGTGATGCTGGTCGGCCTGCTGGCCCCCGCCTGCTCGCCGGCGATCGGCGGCCTGTTAGTCGAGGCGTTCAGCTGGCGCTGGGTCTTTTTCGCCAGCCTGCCTGTCGCTCTGCTAACCTTTGTGCTGGCGGTGCGATGGCTGAACGACACCCCCGGTCCGGTTCGCCCGACTCGCTTTCTTCCACTGTCGCTGCTGGCCGATCCCCTGCTGCGCTTCGCGATGCTGATCTACCTCTGCGTGCCGGGGATGTTTATTGGCGTCAACGTGGTGGGGATGTACTACCTGCAACGCGTCACCGGGATGGCGCCGGGGGCAATCGGTGCCCTGATGGTGCCCTGGTCGCTGGCCTCGTTTGCCGCCATCACCTTTACCGGCAGATATTTCAACCGCTTCGGGCCCCGGCCGCTGGTCGTCATCGGCTGCCTGCTTCAGGCGATGGGCATCATGCTGCTGCTGAAGATCGATGCGGACAGCCCGCTGGCGCTGTTGATTCTGGCCTTTACGCTGATGGGCGGCGGAGGCAGCTTATGCAGCAGCACCGCGCAAAGCAGCGCTTTCCTGCATACGTCTGCCGAAGAGATGCCTGACGCCAGCGCGCTATGGAATCTTAACCGCCAGCTCAGCTTCTTTGCCGGCAGCGCCCTGCTCGCCCTGCTGCTGAGGGTATTCCCGCCGGCCTACGCCTGGCAGGGGGTATTTATTAGCGCCGCCGTCATTACCCTGTTGCCGCTGCTGTTTTGCCTGCGGCTGAATAATCGGGCGATTATCCATCGCCTGCACACCACTCTGGAGAAGTCATGAATCCTTATCTGCAGGAAGTCCTTGATGCCCATGTCCTTATCGAACGCTGGTTAAGCCATGGCGAAGGAAGCGCTGAGGCGCTGATGAAGCGTTTTGCCGCCGATTTTACCATGATCCCCTTGAGCGGTGAGAAGATGGACTACCTAACGGTGAGCCGTTTTTTCCACCACGCCGGCGGCAGCCGTCCGGGGTTAGATATCGTAGTGGATCAGATGGAAATCATCAGCGAGTGGCACGACGGCGCCGCAGTGCTATATCGTGAAAGCCAAACGCTGGCGGATAGCAGTCAGAACGTTCGCTGGTCGACGGCGATTTTTCAGCAAGCGGAAGGGAAAATTGTCTGGCGCCATCTGCAGGAAACCCGCCTCGGCTAGCCCAAAGAAAAAGGCCCCGACTTTCGAGGGGGCCTTTTTGACAGAAAACGTCTTATTCGCGGAAGAGCGCTTCGATATTCAGCCCCTGTCCCTGCAGAATTTCCCGCAGGCGACGCAGACCTTCCACCTGGATCTGCCGCACGCGTTCGCGGGTCAGGCCAATTTCACGGCCCACATCCTCCAGCGTGGCAGCTTCATAACCCAGCAGACCAAAGCGACGTGCCAGAACTTCACGCTGCTTGGCGTTCAGTTCGAACAGCCATTTGACGATACTTTGCTTCATATCATCGTCCTGCGTGGTGTCTTCCGGGCCGTTCTCTTTCTCATCGGCCAGAATATCCAGCAGCGCTTTTTCTGAATCGCCACCCAGCGGAGTATCCACGGAGGTGATGCGCTCGTTCAGACGCAGCATACGGCTGACGTCATCGACCGGTTTGTCCAGCTGTTCGGCGATCTCTTCCGCGCTAGGCTCGTGGTCCAGCTTATGGGACAACTCGCGCGCGGTACGCAGATAGACGTTCAGCTCTTTAACAATATGGATCGGCAAACGGATCGTACGGGTTTGGTTCATGATCGCCCGTTCAATAGTCTGGCGGATCCACCAGGTCGCGTAGGTCGAAAAACGGAACCCACGTTCCGGGTCAAACTTCTCAACGGCGCGGATCAGGCCGAGGTTACCTTCTTCAATCAGATCCAGCAGCGCCAGACCACGATTGCTGTAACGACGGGCAATCTTCACCACCAGACGCAAGTTACTTTCAATCATGCGACGGCGTGAAGCGACATCACCACGCAGTGCGCGACGCGCGAAATAGACTTCCTCTTCCGCGGTCAGCAGTGGGGAATAACCAATCTCTCCAAGATAAAGCTGAGTGGCGTCAAGTACGCGCTGGGTTGCGCCTTGCGACAGCAGCTCTTCCTCAGCCAGATCGCTATCACTGGGTTCCTCTTCTACTAAGGCTTTCTCGTCGAAAACCTCAATTCCGTTCTCATCAAATTCCGCGTCTTCATTTAAATCATGAACTTTCAGCGTATTCTGACTCATAAAGGTGGCTCCTACCCGTGATCCCTGAGCAAAGCACCTTCCACGGCACATCAACAAACGACGCCTGGACGATTTCCCCTGCCCTCTCTGCGAGAGGAACGTAGACACCGCCCTGGCGCCTGTTAGCTGATGCTTCGCTTATCCGTACTTTGCCAAATTATCGCTGCGGTAAGTACTGCAGCGGGTTGACGGATTTCCCCTTGTAACGAATTTCAAAATGTAATCTTGTTGAGCTGGTTCCGGTGCTACCCATAGTAGCGATTTTCTGCCCCGCTTTGACTTCCTGTTGCTCCCGAACCAGCATGGTATCGTTATGAGCGTAGGCACTCAGGTAATCATCGTTGTGTTTGATGATAATAAGATTACCGTAGCCGCGCAGTGCGTTACCGGCATAGACGACGCGCCCATCGGCGGTCGCGACAATAGCCTGTCCCTTACTGCCTGCAATATCGATACCTTTATTGCCGCCTTCCGCGCCGCTAAAGTTCTCGATAACCTTGCCATCAGTCGGCCAGCGCCATGCTGAGATCGGCGAACTGGTTGACGTACTGCTTGCAGTCGGCTGGGTTGTGCTCACCGTTGTTGGTGCCGTCACCGGCGCGACAACCGTTGTGGTTGTGGTCGCTGGTTTATTATTAGGCAACATCTTGGTAGCACTCTGTTCACCTGAAGATTCAGAATACGTAATAGTCGGTTGTGAAGCAACCACCGCGGTCGATTTTTGTGCAGAAGTTGTGCTGGTCGTCGCACCGCCGCTCGCTCTTGCGCTGGCCTGAGAAACGGCGTTTTCGCCGGTGATCGGCTGGCCTGAGGCGTTACCGACCTGCAGTACCTGCCCCACGTTCAGCGCGTACGGGGCCGGGATGTTGTTGCGTTGCGCCAGGTCGCGGAAATCGTTGCCGGTGACCCAGGCGATATAGAATAGCGTGTCGCCGCGTTTTACCGTATAGGTACTGCCGCCGGTATAGCTACCTTTCGGAATATCGCCATATTTGCGGTTGTAAACGATCCGGCCATTTACCGTCTGTACCGGCTCCTGCGCCACCGGCGCCGGCTGCGGCTGAATGGTCTGGGTCTGCATCGGCTGAATCGGCTGCGCCTGAGGAGCGGACTTGACGCCGGAGGGTGGCGGCGTAATCAGCATGCCGGAGTTGGTGCTGGAAGAGGCGGCGCCGCCGGCAGAGCTAACCGGCGCAGGCGGATTATTGGTGTTGGTACACCCGGCCAGCCAGAGTGAAACCAGTGAAAGAGCCGCAATACGGCTGACGGTAAATTTGGTGCTTCCCGCGCTCATTTATCCCCCAGGAATATGTTAACTGCCAATATCTTGCTTACCGGGCGGCGCCCGGCCAGGACACTGAAAAATGTGTCCACCCTACGCCTAAAGTCAGGCAAAAAAAACCTGGAATAATCCGGGTCTCAGGCCAGCTCCCCCTTCACCAGGGGAACAAAGCGAACGGCCTCGACGGTATCAATGATAAATTCGTTGCCCCGACGACGGATCCGTTTGAGAAACTGATGCTCTTCGCCGACCGGCAGCACCAGCACGCCGTCATCATCCAGCTGCGCCAGCAGCGCGGTCGGTATTTCCGGCGGCGCCGCCGTCACAATAATGGCATCAAACGGCGCCCGCGCCTGCCAACCTTGCCACCCATCGCCATGACGGGTTGAAACATTATGTAAATCAAGTTGTTTCAGGCGACGACGCGCCTGCCACTGTAAACTCTTAATTCGCTCTACCGAGCATACGTGATGCACCAGATGCGCCAGGATGGCCGTCTGGTAGCCGGAACCGGTGCCGATCTCCAGCACCCGCGACTCCGGCGTCAGCGTCAGCAGCTCGGTCATCCGCGCCACCATATACGGCTGGGAGATGGTCTGCCCCTGGCCAATCGGCAGCGCGGTGTTTTCCCACGCTTTATGTTCAAAGGCTTCATCAACAAACTTTTCGCGCGGGACCAGCGCGATCGCCTCGAGGACACGTTCATCGACGATGCCCTGCGTGCGCAGTTGATTCAACAAACTTTCAACACGTTTACTTACCATTGCCTGTCAACCCCGACACGTTCCAGCCAATCGGTGACCACCTCATGCGCCTGATGGGCGGTTAAATCGACGTGCAATGGCGTCACGGAAACATAGCCTTCATCCACTGCCGCAAAATCGGTGCCCGGCCCGGCATCGCGCTTATCGCCCGGCGGGCCAATCCAGTACAGGGTGTTGCCGCGAGGATCTTGTTGCGGGATCACCTGGTCGGCCGGATGGCGGTTGCCGCAGCGGGTCACGCGAATGCCCTTGATTTGATCAAGCGGGAGATCCGGCACGTTGATGTTAAGGATCCGCCCGGTACGCAGCGGCTCGCGGCTTAGGGCGCGCAAAATGGTGCAGGTTACCGCCGCGGCGGTATCGTAATGCTGATAGCCGTTCAGCGACACGGCCAGCGCGGGGAACCCCAGATGACGGCCTTCCATCGCCGCGGCCACAGTGCCGGAATAGATGACGTCGTCGCCCAGGTTGGGGCCGGCATTAATACCGGAAACCACGATGTCCGGACGCGGGCGCATCAGCGCGTTCACGCCGAGATAGACACAGTCGGTCGGGGTGCCCATCTGGACGGCGATGTCGCCATTTTCAAAGGTAAACGTACGCAGGGACGATTCCAGCGTCAGCGAATTTGAGGCCCCGCTGCGGTTACGATCGGGTGCAACCACCTGGACCTCGGCAAACTCCCTTAAGGCCTTCGCCAGGGTCTGTATCCCCGGCGCATGGATCCCGTCATCGTTACTCAGCAATATTCGCATAGTCACCCGTTGTATTGATAAGCTCCCTGACCACGCTGGTGGCGAAGCTGCCCGCCGGCAGCCAGAAACGCAGTTCAACGGTTACGTCATCCCACCAGTTCCAGCTGAGCTGCTGTGGATAGAGAAGCATCGCCCGGCGCGCCGCCTCGACTTTCTCCCGTACCAGCAGCGCCTGCAACGCGGTTTCCTCGGCGATCGCGGCCTGCTCGAAAGCCAGGGCGTCGCGCTGGCTTCCCCAGTCGCCGCTGCCCGGCAGCGTGGCCGTAATCATCAGTTCGCGGTTATGCACCCGCGCCTGCGAAACCTCGAGTTCTTCCGGTGTGACGACAAACCAGCTCCCGCGCCCCGCTAATTGTAGCGCATCGCCATCAACGACCTGATTAAATTCCGTTTTTTTTAATCTAATACTCACTTGCTGATTAAACAACGCGCTGCGGGCTGCCGACAACCAAAAACTGCGCTTATTGCGATCGCGCACTGGCGCGCCGCTCTCCGCCCAGCGCAGGGCGCCCTGCAGGTTACTGCCGCCAATGCCGAAGCGCTGCGCGCCGAAATAGTTCGGCACTCCCCGTTCAGCGATGGCCTGCAGACGCGTCTCCACGTCCTGGCGATCGCTAATCTCGCGCAGGATCACGGTAAACTGGTTGCCTTTCAGCGCGCCTAAACGCAGCTTACGCTTATGGCGAGCATATTCCAGTACCTGGCAGCCCTCGAGCTGAAATTTGCTCAGGTCCGGCATCTCTTTGCCGGGCACCCGGGCGCACAGCCACTGCTCGGTGACCGCGTGCTTATCTTTTTGCCCGGCGAAGCTCACTTCACGGGCGTGGATCTTAAGGAATTTCGCCAGCGCGTCGGCGACAAAGCGCGTATTGCAGCCGTTTTTCAGGATCCGCACCAGCACGTGTTCGCCTTCGCCGTCCGGGGCAAATCCCAGATCTTCCACCACCAGAAAATCTTCCGGATTGGCTTTCAGCAGCCCACTGCTCTGCGGTTTGCCGTGCAGCCAGGTCAGTTGGTCAAAGGCGATCATTTGTCGGCCTTACGCAGCAGCGCAACCGCTTCGCAGGCGATCCCTTCCCCGCGGCCGGTGAAGCCGAGCTTCTCGGTGGTGGTCGCTTTCACGTTGACGTCGTCCATATGGCAGCCGAGATCCTCAGCGATAAAGACGCGCATCTGCGGAATATGCGGCAGCATTTTCGGCGCCTGGGCAATAATCGTGACGTCGACGTTGCCGAGCGTATAGCCCCTGGCCTGAATGCGGCGCCATGCTTCGCGCAGCAGTTCGCGGCTATCGGCGCCTTTAAACGCCGGATCGGTATCGGGGAACAGCTTGCCGATATCGCCCAGCGCCGCGGCGCCAAGCAGCGCGTCGGTCAGCGCATGCAGCGCGACGTCGCCGTCGGAGTGGGCCAGCAGCCCTCTTTCATAAGGAATACGTACCCCGCCAATGATGATTGGGCCTTCACCGCCAAAAGCGTGTACGTCAAAACCATGTCCAATTCGCATTAAGCTTTCTCCTGGTGTCGGGAACGGGTGAGGTAAAATTCAGCCAGCGCCAGGTCTTCCGGGCGCGTCACTTTAATATTATCCGCGCGTCCGGCGACCAGCTGCGGATGGAAGCCGCAGTACTCCAGCGCCGAGGCTTCATCGGTGATAGTGGCACCCTCGTTTAGCGCGCGAGTGAGGCAATCCACCAGCAGCTCGCGAGGGAAAAGTTGCGGGGTGAGCGCATGCCACAGGTCATTGCGGTCGACGGTATGGGCGATAGCGGTTTTGCCCGGCTCGGCGCGCTTCATGGTGTCGCGCACTGGCGCCGCAAGGATCCCGCCGACGCGGCTGGTTTCGCACAGCGACAGCAGGCGGCTGAGGTCGTCCTGATGCAGGCAGGGGCGCGCGGCGTCATGCACCAGCACCCACTGCGCCTCCGGCAACGCCCGCAGGCCGGCGAGTACTGAATCGGCGCGCTCAGCGCCGCCATCCACCACGGTAATCTGCGGATGCTGCGCCAGCGGCAGCTGGCTGAAGCGGCGATCGCCGGGGCTGACGGCAATCACCACCCGCTGGACGCGCGCATCCGCCAGCAGCGCGGCGACCGCGTGTTCGAGAATCGTTTTGTTACCGATTGAGAGATATTGTTTCGGGCATTCCGTTTGCATGCGGCGGCCGAAACCGGCTGCCGGCACCACGGCGCAAACGCCCGGAAAAGTGGCTGCCATGTTGTAATCCTGGGCCTGGTTATCGATTGTTCTGCTGTTGCCCCGATGCCTGATTGCGTTTAGACGCATCCGGTACCAGACGATAGAAGGTTTCGCCCGGGCGGGTCATGCTGAGTTCATTGCGCGCACGCTCCTCAATCGCTTCCTGCCCGCCGTTGAGGTCGTCAATTTCGGCAAACAGCTGATCGTTGCGTGCTTTTAATTTGGCGTTAGTCGCCTGCTGGGCGGTGACGTCGTCGTTAACCCGCGTGTAGTCGTGCAGGCCGTTTTTACCGAACCACAGCGAATACTGTAGCCAGACCAGCAAAGCTAATAATAGCAGCGTTAGTTTACCCATCCTGCCCCCTGAAAAACGGCATCATCATCCCAAAACTCGCCCGGGTACGCTACCGGGGCGCGCGGACGATGCCGCGTAACGCGGGGACTGTACCATATTTTTGCTGTCGATACCCATGCTTGATTCATACCAGCAACGGGTTATCCCAACAGCCAGAGGAAGAGTAGCGCAAACATCAGCCCAACGGTCAGGATGGTCGCGCTGACGCTATAGAGCAGTTTGCCATTGAGCAGAGAGTGCAGCGCAATACCGACCACCACCGCCACCGGCATCAACGCAAGGAAGAATGGCCAGGTGTAGAGGAGAAAGAAGAGTGTATTACTGCCATAGAGAAGGAAGGGAATACCCAGCGCCAGCAGCCACGAAATAAAGCCCACGGCAGCGCCCGACAAAGACCAGGTGGTCTCGTCGCCGATCGCCGGAGGCGGTTCTGAACGAATAATACTGAGGTTCTGGGTATTGCGCATATCGAATCCTGTAGACCGGGCAACCGGCACCCCTCGATGCCGCTGCCGTTTCAGGATCTGATAATATCGCTCTGTTGCAGCAGGTCTAATAGTTGGTGCACCAAATTTGTTACCAATTGTTCACCATCCAGATGAATTTCCGCCTTTTCCGGTGCCTCATAGACCGAGTCTATGCCGGTGAAATTGCGTAATTCCCCTGCCCGCGCTTTCTTATACAATCCTTTCGGATCCCGCGCCTCGCAGATGGCCAGCGGGGTATCGACGAACACTTCGATAAAGCGTCCTTCCCCGAGGCGCTCGCGCACCATCTGCCGTTCCGCACGGTGCGGAGATATAAATGCCGTCAATACCACCAGCCCGGCATCGACCATCAGCCTGGCCACTTCGCCGACGCGGCGAATGTTCTCTTTGCGATCCTCATCGCTGAATCCCAGGTCGCTGCACAGGCCATGGCGCACGTTATCGCCGTCCAGCAGATAGGTGCTGACGCCGCGCTCATGCAGGGCCTCCTCCAGCGCCCCGGCGACGGTGGATTTACCCGACCCCGAAAGGCCGGTAAACCACAGCACCACGCCGCGATGGCCGTGATGCTGTTCCCGCTGCTGTTGGGTCACAGGGTGGGCATGCCAGACGACGTTTTCGTCATGCTGGGCCATTATTTGCCTCCCAGCAGGTCGCGGGCGTCCCAGTGCGGGAAATGTTTACGGATCAGCTGGTTCAGCTCCAGCTCGAAGGCGCTGTACTGTGATGCCGAAGTCGATGCCTGCAGGTGCGGCTCGTTGACCATCCCGGCGCCGACGGTGACGTTGGTCAGGCGATCGATAAAGATAAGCCCGCCGGTCACCGGGTTTTGCTGATACGGATCCAGCACTAAAGGTTCGTCAAAGGTCAGCTCCACCAGGCCGATGCCGTTCAGCGGCAGAGACTCGACTTCACGCTGGGTCAGGTTGTTAATATCGACCTGGTAGCGGATAGCGTCGACGCGAGCGCGGGTCTTCTTGCCGGCGATTTTGATGTCGTAGCTCTGGCCCGGGGTCAGCGGCTGTTCGGCCATCCACACCACGTCGATGCTGGCGCTTTGTACCGCCGGCAGCGAGGCTTGCGCGTCAACCAGCAGGTCGCCGCGACTGATGTCGATTTCATCTTTCAGCACAAGGGTAATGGCTTCGCCGGCGGCGGCTTCCTGCAGGTCGCCGTCGAAGGTGACGATACGCGCCACGCTCGATTCGACGCCCGACGGCAGCACCTTCAGACGCTGGCCAACCTGCACGGTACCGGAGGCGACCGTGCCGGAGAAGCCGCGGAAATCGAGGTTCGGACGGTTAACATACTGCACCGGGAAGCGCAGCGGCTGGCTCTCGACCACCCGCTGGATCTCTACGGTTTCGAGGACTTCCAGCAGCGTCGGGCCACTGTACCACGGCATATTCGCGCTCTGGCTGGCGACATTATCGCCTTCCAGCGCCGACAACGGCACAAAGCGGATATCAAGGTTGCCCGGCAGCTGCTCGGCAAAGGTCAGATAATCTTCCCGGATCTCGTTGAAGCGCGCTTCGCTAAACTCGACGAGATCCATTTTGTTGACCGCCACTACCAGGTGTTTAATGCCCAGCAGCGTCGAGATGAAGCTGTGGCGGCGGGTCTGGTCGAGCACCCCCTTGCGCGCATCGATCAGCAGGATCGCCAGGTCGCAGGTGGACGCCCCAGTGGCCATATTGCGCGTGTACTGCTCGTGCCCCGGGGTGTCGGCGATGATAAATTTGCGCTTTTCGGTCGAGAAGTAGCGATAGGCCACGTCGATGGTGATGCCCTGCTCGCGCTCAGCCTGCAGGCCGTCCACCAGCAGCGCCAGGTCCAGTTTTTCGCCCTGGGTGCCGTGACGCTTGCTGTCGTTGTGCAGCGAAGAGAGCTGGTCTTCATAGATCTGGCGCGTATCGTGCAGCAGGCGGCCAATTAAGGTGCTTTTGCCGTCATCGACGCTGCCGCAGGTCAAAAAACGCAGCAGGCTCTTGTGCTGTTGCGCGTGCAGGTAAGCTTCTACGCCGCCTTCGTTGGCAATTTGTTGGGCAATGGTCGTGTTCATGGCGGCTCCTTAGAAATACCCCTGACGTTTCTTCAGCTCCATCGAGCCGGCCTGGTCGCGGTCAATGACGCGCCCCTGACGTTCGCTGGTGGTCGATACCAGCATCTCTTCAATAATTTCGGGTAGCGTCTGCGCTTCAGACTCCACCGCGCCGGTCAGCGGCCAGCAGCCGAGGGTACGGAAACGCACCATCCGTTTTTCAATCACCTCGCCCGGCTGCAGATCGATACGGTCGTCATCGATCATCATCAGCATACCGTCGCGCTCCAGCACCGGACGCTCAGCGGCCAGATACAGCGGCACGATTTCAATATTTTCCAGATAGATGTACTGCCAGATATCCAGCTCGGTCCAGTTGGAGAGCGGGAAGACGCGGATGCTTTCGCCTTTGTTAATCTGGCCGTTGTAGTTGTGCCACAGCTCCGGACGCTGATTTTTCGGGTCCCAGCGGTGGAAGCGGTCGCGGAAGGAGTAGATGCGCTCTTTCGCGCGGGATTTCTCTTCGTCGCGACGCGCGCCGCCGAACGCGGCGTCAAAGCCGTATTTGTTCAGCGCCTGCTTCAGCCCTTCGGTTTTCATGATATCGGTATGCTTGGCGCTGCCGTGGACAAACGGGTTGATGCCCATCGCCACCCCTTCCGGGTTTTTATGCACCAGCAGTTCACAGCCGTAGGCTTTAGCGGTCCGGTCGCGGAACTCATACATCTCACGGAATTTCCAGCCGGTATCGACGTGCAGCAGCGGGAACGGCAGGGTTCCCGGATAAAACGCTTTGCGCGCCAGATGCAGCATTACGCTGGAATCTTTCCCGATGGAGTACATCATTACCGGGTTAGAAAATTCGGCGGCCACCTCACGAATAATATGGATGCTTTCCGCCTCCAGTTGCCGCAGGTGAGTGAGTCGTTTTTGGTCCATAACCGTTCCTTAAGCCAGATTGACCACCGAAGCGTTAAACCCCTCGGCGGATGATGTATGTTGAAACCAGGCGAGCTGCTGATGCAACTGCACCACTTCGCCTACCACCAGCAGGGCGGGCATCGGGGCGTCTTTCGCCAGGTGTTCGAGTTGTTGCAATGTGCCGGTTATCGTCTGCTGATCGTCACGGGTGCCACGGGAAATCACCGCCACCGGCGTGTCGCTGTCGCGACCGTGGGCGATCAGCTGGGCGCTGATTTCCGCTGCCTTCATGGTGCCCATGTAGATCGCCAGCGTCTGTTGGCTCTTCGCCAGCAGCGACCAGTCGAAGGGGGCGCTGTCCGGCTTATAGTGGCCGGTGACAAAGACGGCGCTTTGCGCATAATCGCGATGGGTCAGCGGAATACCGGCGTAGGCCGTCGCTCCGGCGGCTGCGGTGACGCCCGGCACCACCTGGAACGGGATCCCCGCCTCGGCGGCAGCCTGCAGCTCTTCTGCGCCGCGGCCAAAAATAAACGGATCGCCGCCCTTCAGGCGCACGACGGTTTTCCCCGCCTTCGCCGCCTCCACCAGCAGCTGATTGGTTTCATGCTGCGGCACCGAATGCTCGCCGGCGCGTTTGCCAACGCAGATCAGCTCGGCATCGCGGCGCACCAGCTCGAGAACCGGCTGAGTCACCAGATGATCGTGGAAAACCACGTCCGCCTGCTGGATCGCCTGCAGACCGCGAAGGGTCAGCAGCCCGGCATCGCCCGGCCCGGCGCCGACCAGAATAATTTCTCCCGTCTCGCGTTCAGGTTTGTCGAGCTCATCCTGCAGCGCCTTTTCCGCCTCCGCAGAGTTGCCCGCCACCATCAGGCTGGCGAAGCGGCCGGTAAAGACGCGCTCCCAGAAGCGGCGACGCGCTTCGGTAGTCGTCAGGCGGGTTTTCAGATGGTTGCGCCAGTAGCTTGCTGATTCCGCCAGCCGACCGAGATTCGTCGGCAGCAGCGCTTCGATTTTTTCACGCAGAATGCGCGACAGCACCGGCGCTTTACCGCTGGAGGAGATCGCCACCAGCAGCGGCGAACGGTCGACGATAGAAGGGAAAACAAACGAGCACAGCGCCTGGTTATCCACCACGTTGACCAACCGGTAGCGCGCGTTAGCTGCCGCAAATACCCGCTGGTTAAGCGCCTCATCCTCGGTGGCCGCAATCACCAGAAAGACATCATCCACCAGCGAGTCGCTGAATTCCGTCGCCCGCCAGCTGAGTGCCTGGCGCGCAGCCAGATCGGCCAGCGCCGGTGACAGCGTTTCAGCGACCACCTGCACCTGCGCCTGGGCGCGCAGCAGGAACTTGATCTTACGTTCAGCAATCTCGCCGCCGCCGATCACCAGCACGGGCCTTTGTTTCAGTTCGGCAAAAAGGGGCAAGTAATCCACGGTGCAACAACTCTCTTACATTCAGCGATACTGCGACTATAGGGTGCGCCTTAGAGCAAATGAAATTACGAAATGGAATGAGTTGTGACACAAAGGAATAACGCGGCGGAAATACAAATATCAAAAAGTGCTTAACGCGCTATTTTTCCGCTATTTAAGAGCAATTGAAATTGTTTAACCGCGGTCACAGTTTCATACTGTACGCGTCAAATTGTCTTGTTCGTGTAAGGACCCCTTATGTTTTCCGCGTTGTGCCGCCGTCTGCTTCCGCTGGCGCTCGGCACCGGTTTTGTTTTTGCCGCCGCCCCCGCATTCAGCGCGCTGGGCGACACCGCCAGTAGCCAGGCCCGCCATATCGCCACCGTCTTCCCGGGACGAATGACCGGAACGCCGCCGGAAATGCTCTCAGCTGACTATCTGCGCCAGCAGTTCGCCCTGATGGGGTATCAGAGCGACGTGCGAAGCTTCAATACCCGCTATATCTATACCGACAGCAATCAGCGCAAGAACTGGCATAACGCCACCGGCAGTACGGTGATCGCCGCCCATGAAGGTAAAGTGCGCCAGCAGATTATTATCATGGCACACCTCGACACCTATGCGCCGCAGAGCGATAAAGACGTGGAGAACAACCTCGGCGGCCTGACGCTGCAGGGCATCGACGACAACGCGATGGGACTTGGCGTGTTGCTGGAGCTGGCGGAGCATTTAAAGAACGTCCCTACCCGCTATGGCATCCGCTTTATCGCCACCAGCGGTGAAGAGGAAGGCCGTCTCGGCGCGCAAAACCTGCTGCAGCGGATGAGCGAAGCGGAAAAGAAAAATACCCTGCTGGTGATCAATCTCGATAATCTGGTGGTGGGCGATAAGCTTTACTTCAACAGCGGCCGCAGCACGCCGGCCTCGGTGCGCAAGCTGACCCGCGATCGCGCGCTGGCTATCGCTCGCAGCAAGGGCATCGCCGCCTACACCAACCCGGGACTCAACCCGGCTTATCCGAAAGGCACCAGCTGCTGCAATGACGCCAGCGTCTTCGACAACGCCGGGATCCCGGTGCTGTCGGTCGAGGCGACTAACTGGTCACTCGGCAAAAAAGATGGCTATCAGCAGCGGAGCAAATCGGCCAGTTTCCCGCAGGGAACCAGTTGGCATGACGTCCATCTGGATAATCAGCAGTATATCGACCACGCGCTGCCGGGGCGCATCGAACACCGCGGGCGCGAGGTAGTGAAAGTCATGCTGCCGCTGGTGAAAGAGCTGGCGAAGGTGGAGAAGAAAAGCTAATACGCACAAAAGAACGCGCGGTATCGCCCGCGTGTTCTTTTTGAATTATCACTCAGAGGAAGAGCTAACAGCTTAACCCTCGTGCAATCCGCACTCGCGTTTAAGCCCGAAGAACCGGGTCTCTTCTTCTGCCATGCCCGGCTCCCACTTGCGGGTGGTGTGGGTATCGCCTACCGAGAGATAGCCCTGATCCCACAGCGGGTGGTACTTCAGCCCGTGCTTTTGCAGGTACTGATACACCGTGCGGTTATCCCAGTCGATAATCGGTAGCACCTTGAACACCCCGCGCTGGACCGCCAGCACCGGAAGCGTAGCCCGGCTGCCCGACTGCTCGCGGCGCAGACCGGCAAACCACGTCTGCGCATTGAGCTCTTTCAGCGCCCGGTTCATCGGCTCAACCTTGTTGATCTCATTGTATTTCTCAATGCCCTCAACGCCCTGCTCCCACAGCTTGCCGTAGCGCGCCTCCTGCCAGGCCGCGCTTTCAGCCGCGCGGTAGACCTTCAGGTTCAGCTTGAGCTTGTCCGTCAGCTCGTCAATAAATTGATAGGTTTCCGGGAACAGGTAGCCGGTATCGGTGAGGATCACCGGAATATCCGGGCGGATCTGATTCACCAGATGCAAACTGACTGCCGCCTGAATGCCAAAGCTCGACGACAGCACATAGTTTCCCGGCAGATTTTCCAGCGCCCACGCCACACGCCCTTCGGCGTCAAGCTTTTCCAGTTGGGCGTTGGTTTCCGCGAGTGCCAGAATGCGTTCCACTTTCGGCAATGCATTAAGCGCGTTTAGATCGAGTACGGACATATGAACCTCGTTTGCCTGTTTTGCCGGACGACACTGCGTTCGTCCGGCCTACGGGTTTCGCTGGCCCGGATCGCTACGCGCCACCGGGCACCAGGATGTTATTCCCAGAAATCGCGGGCTGGGTCGAGCACCGGGCGAATGATGCCCGCACGCACCGTAAAATCGCCGAAGCCTTCACCCGCTTCGCGCTCTTTCGCCCAGCGCCCTACCAGTTCGTCTAGCGAGTCGAGAATTTCCGACTCGGTAATATTCTCACGGTACATCCGCGGGATGCGGGTGCCGTTGCGGTTACCGCCGATGTGCAGGTTATAGCGGCCCGGCGCTTTGCCCACCAGTCCCACTTCCGCCAGCATCGCGCGGCCGCAGCCGTTCGGGCAGCCGGTGACGCGGGTGACGATATGCTCATCGCTCACGCCGTGCTTGCTCATCAGCCCTTCCACCTTGTCGATAAACGACGGCAGGAAACGCTCGGCTTCCGCCATCGCCAGCGGGCAGGTCGGGAAGGAGACGCAGGCCATCGAGTTTTCGCGCTGCGGGGTGACGGCATTCATCAGGCCATGATCCCGCGCGAGCTTCTCGATCCGCGCCTTCTGATCTTCCGGTACGCTGGCGACAATCAGGTTCTGGTTAGCGGTGATGCGGAATTCGCCTTGATGGACCTTAGCAATCTCCAGCAGGCCAGTCTTCAGCGGACGACCCGGATAATCGAGAATGCGGCCGTTTTCAATAAACAGCGTCAGGTGCCACTTATCATCAATCCCCTTCACCCAGCCGATGCGATCGCCGCGGCCGGTAAATTCGTACGGGCGGATCGGCTCAAACTTAATGCCTGCCCGGCGCTCCACTTCCGCTTTGAAGGTTTCGACACCGACGCGCTCAAGGGTGTACTTGGTTTTCGCATTCTTACGGTCGGTACGGTTGCCCCAGTCGCGCTGGGTGGTCACAACCGCTTCCGCCACCGCCAGCGTATGCTCCAGCGGCAGATAACCGAATTCGCTCGCCGTGCGGGCGTAGGTTTTTTTGTTACCATGTTCGATAGAGAGACCGCCGCCCACCAGCAGGTTAAAGCCCACCAGCTTGCCGTTTTCGGCGATCGCCACGAAGTTCATGTCGTTGGCGTGCAGATCGATATCGTTCTGCGGCGGGATCACCACCGTGGTTTTAAACTTACGCGGCAGATAGGTCTGGCCGAGGATCGGCTCTTCGTCGGTAGTGGCGACCTTTTTCTGATCCAGCCAGATCTCGGCATAAGCGCGGGTACGCGGCAGCAGATGCTCAGAGATCTTTTTCGCCCACTCGTAGGCCTCAGCGTGCAGCTGCGACTCGTAGGGGTTGGAGGTGCACAGCACGTTACGGTTCATATCGTTGGCGGTGGCCAGCGCGTCCAGCCCCACCGAGTGCAGCATCTGATGCACCGGTTTGACGTTCTTTTTCAGAATGCCGTGGAACTGAAAGGTCTGCCGGTTGGTCAGGCGAATACTGCCGTAAATGGTGTTCTCAGCGGCAAACTTATCGATCGCCTTCCACTGGGTGGTGGTGATCACCCCGCCCGGCAGACGGCAGCGGAGCAGCATCGCATGACGCGGCTCCAGCTTCTGGGCGGCGCGCTCCGCGCGGATATCGCGATCGTCCTGCTGGTACATGCCGTGGAAACGGATCAGCAGGAAGTTATCGCCTTTAAAACCGCCGGTCAGACCGTCGTTTAAATCTTCCGCAATGGTGCCGCGCAGGTAGTTGCTCTCAAGCTTCATGCGCTCGGCATCACTCAGTTTACCTTCGACCACTAAAGGCCCCGGATGTTTTTCGCTCATTAGTAGACATCTCGCTGATAACGGCGCTCAACGCGCAGCTCACATAAAAATTCGTCCGCCGCTTCGGCGTCCATCGCGCCGTATTCGGCAATCACTTCCAGTAAGGTGTTTTCCACGTCCTTCGCCATGCGATTGGCGTCGCCGCAGACATAAATGTGGGCGCCGTCATTGATCCAGCGCCACAGCTCGGCCCCCTGCTCGCGCAGTTTGTCCTGCACATAGATTTTTTGTTGTTGATCGCGGGACCAGGCCAGATCGATACGGGTCAGCAGACCTTCCTTCACATAGCTCTGCCACTCCACCTGATAGAGGAAATCTTCGGTGAAGTGCGGGTTGCCGAAGAACAACCAGTTCTTGCCTTGCGCTCCGTCCGCAGCGCGCTGCTGCATAAAGGCGCGGAACGGCGCAATACCGGTGCCCGGGCCAATCATGATCACCGGGGTCTCCGGGTTGGCTGGCAGACGGAAGTTGTCGTTGTGTTCGATAAAGACACGGACTTCGCCATCCTCTTCCACGCGGTCGGCGAGGAAGCTGGAGGCGCCGCCAGCCCGGGCGCGGCCTTCAATTTCATAGCGCACCACGCCCACGGTGACATGCACCTCGCTCTCCACTTCCGCCTGTGAGGAAGCAATAGAATACAGGCGCGGCGTCAGTGGACGCAGCAGACCGATTAACGCCTCGGCGTCCAGCTGCGCCGGAGAGAAACGGACCATATCGACGATCGGCGTCGCGGCGGCATACTGCTGCAACTGAGCTTTATCGCCCACCAGCGGCAGCAGCGATTCGCTGCGCGTCAGGGTGGCGTAGTTTTCAACGATAGTCGCGGTGTTAACCGTCAGCTCAAAATGCCACTGCAGGGCTTCCGACAGCGGCAGAGTTTTACCCTCAACGGTCACCGGCTCGTCGCCTTTCAGCCACAGCAGCTCCACCAGCTCTTTCACCAGCTGAGGATCGTTCTGGTACCAGACGCCCAGGGCGTCGCCCGGCTGATAGCGCAGACCGGAATCACCGAGGTCTATTTCGATATGGCGCACATCTTTTTCTGAATTGCGGCCGGTGATTTTCTGATTGACCGACAGGGTCGCCGTCAGGGGCGCTTCTTTGGTATATGGGCTGGTGTGAATATCGTTCACCGCGCCGCTGGTGGCCAGCTGAGCGGGCGCAGCGACCGGCGCACGGGCCTTCAGCGCCTCAACCACGCGCGCGCGCCATTCAGCGGCCGCGGCCTGATATTCAACGTCGGCATCAACGCGATCGAGCAGACGTTCCGCGCCGAGCTCGGCCAGCTTGTTGTCGAAATCTTTGCCGGACTGACAGAAAAATTCATAAGAGGTATCGCCGAGACCAAAGACGGCGAACGCGGTCCCGTCCAGCTTCGGCGCTTTCTTAGAGAACAGGAACTTATGCAATGCGACCGCTTCTTCCGGCGGCTCTCCTTCCCCCTGGGTGGACGTTACAACCACCAGCAGTTTTTCCGCAGCAATTTGTTTGAATTTATAATCGCCTGCATTCACCAGCTTCACGTTCAGCTTCGCCGCCAGCAGATCGTCACGCAGCGCTTCGGCGACGCGGCGGGCGTTGCCGGTTTGCGAGGCGGAAATCAGCGTGATCGTCGGTACCTCGGCGGCCGGGGCGGGGGCGGCTACCGCCGTGCCGGACTGCTGATTCAGCACGCCCCAGAAATAGCCAGATACCCAGGCGAGCTGAGTGGGCGTGAAGTCAGTGGTGGCCGCCTGAAGGCGCGCCAGTTGCTCCGGGTTGAGCGGCAGCAAGTTGGAAGGTGGGGCCTGTGTCGTCATGCGTCGTTTGTTCCAGTAAGCAAAGCTGTTATTCGCACCCTGTCAGCGCGACAAAAACAGAAGAGAATAGAAGGTTAACGGCGGGCATAGTAACAATTAAAGAAGGGATGGAAATAATAAATAACCAAATGGACTAACCTGTTTTAGTTGTAGTTATTAACAACAAAATCGATTAAATAAGCAATTGAAATATAAGAGATTAAATCAAATAAAGCAGATAAACATGTCCATTTTCTGTTCACGGCCGTTTTAGTTAATGCGAAAAAATGTACTTTCCGGTACCCTACGGCGGTTTTTTTCGTCCTGTTGAGAGTCAATGATGTCCACCACGCTGTTTAAAGATTTCACCTTCGAAGCCGCCCACCACCTGCCGCACGTCCCGGAAGGACACAAATGCGGTCGCCTGCATGGCCACTCCTTTATGGTGCGTCTGGAGATCACCGGTGAAGTCGATCCCCATACCGGGTGGATCATGGATTTTGCCGAGCTGAAGGCCGCCTTTAAGCCGACATACGATCGCCTCGACCACTATTATCTGAACGATATTCCTGGTCTGGAAAACCCCACCAGCGAAGTGCTGGCCAAATGGATCTGGGATGAGATGAAACCGCGGGTGCCGCTGCTGAGCGCCGTGATGGTCAAAGAGACCTGCACCGCCGGCTGCGTCTATCGCGGCGAGTAAGCGATAAAAAGCCCGGTCAGTACGCTGCCGGGCTTTTTTATCAGGCAATATTCAGATACTTGTGCGTCTGCATGGACAGGCGCCAGTTGCGGGCGATGCAGGTGTCGATACACAGGCGCGTCGCATCTTCTTTCTGACTGATCGGCTGCAGGGCGATGATCCGCGGTTTGTCATCGCTCAGCGTTTCCAGCAGTTCGTCCAGCGCTTCTATGTCGCGGACGCGCCCTACCGGATGCTTGATCTCATCCGCCCGCTGCAGGGCCTGAGACAGCACGTCATAGCCACCGCGCATGTTGACCTTCGGGGAAACCGTCACCCAGGTATTGGGGCTGCAGCGTACTTCATGGGTGCCGCTGGTTTCAATCTGACAGCTAAAGCCGTTTTGTTCCAGAAGCGAGGTTAACGGCGTTAAATCATGAATGCAGGGCTCACCGCCGGTAATGACCACGTGGCGGGCAGTCCACCCCTGCCGCCCAATAATCGCCAGCAGATCCTCGCTGCTTGCCGGGCCCCACTTGTCGCTCTCTTTGGTTTTCGCCAGGATGCTGAACAACGACACTTCCCGATCGGCCAGCTTGTCCCAGGTATGCTTGGTGTCACACCACGCGCATCCTACCGGGCATCCCTGCAGACGAATAAAGATGGCAGGCACGCCGGTGAAGTAACCCTCGCCTTGCAGGGTCTGGAACATCTCGTTAATCGGGTACTGCATAGTCATCTCTGTTTAGGGTGATAAACGTTCATTATCGCAGATTTCGCTGCCCAGGTCTTGTCCTGCGCTGCGATCGCTTTTTTACCCCTCCGTCAATATCCGTGTCGGGAATAATATTATTGATTAAAAAAGCAATCTTTTCTTTTGGCTTAGTTTATTAGCATGATAAGAATTAAAATAAATAGCATTCTGACGCGCGGGGGGAAATATGTAACAGAAAATGTTATTCCTGTCATTCAGGATAAAATAAAAGGTCCAAGAACCAAAATAAAAAACCTTAAAATACAGTAATGTACAAACTGATACATGAAATAGTGAATTATCTGGCCGATCTGCGAGTCCAATTCTATCCCCCGGTAATAATAACCTTAAACTGGTCTTAATAAAGCCCTGATCGGGTCCCTTTTTTATTTAATTGTCGTTTACTTTTGCCCGCCTAGAATCCCGCAGACCAACCATAATGAGATAGCGTTTATGACCACATTATTAATTACCGGCGTTACGGGGTTTCTGGGCGGTGCCGCGTTAGAGAAAATACTCCATCAGGAAACCCGGTTAGATCTGCTGCTGCTGGTACGTGCTGATAGCCCCGAGGCTGGCCTCGAACGGGTCAAAGAGAACATGCGTAAGTTCAACATCGCCGAGGAGAAGCTGGCGATGTTGCGCCAGCAGCATATCCTGCTGGGCGATCTCGCCTCTCCGGAGCATTTTCTTAACGATCCGCGCCTCGATCAGGTCACGCACATCCTCAACTGCGCCGCTGTCGCCTCATTTGGCAGCAACCCGCTTATCTGGAAGGTTAACGTTGAGGGCACGCTGCGCCTGGCGCAACGTATGGCGCAGGTGACGGGTCTGCAGCGCTTTCTGCACGTCGGTACGGCGATGTCATGTTCGCCTGAACCGGATTCACTGGTCGCTGAAAGCGCGGAGTTTCGGGAACGCGCTGAGCACCTGGTGGAATATACCCACTCGAAGTCGACCATCGAGCAGCTGATGCAGCAGCAGTGCCCTACGCTACCGCTGGTAATTGCCCGCCCCTCTATCGTGGTGGGTCATACCCATCACGGCTGCCGGCCTTCCAGCAGTATTTTCTGGGTGTTCAGCATGGGGCTGATGCTGCAGAAATTCATGTGCTCCATGGAGGACCGAATTGACGTTATCCCGGTGGACTACTGCGCCGACGCCCTGCTAATGCTGCTTAACCAGCCTCTGGCTCACGGCGAGGTGGTGCATATCTCTGCTGGCGAAGAGAACAGCGTGAAGTTTGCCGAAATCGACCGGGCGATGGCTCAGGCCCTGGAGCAGGCGCCGGTGGGGGATAAGTACGCCCAGGTGAGCTATGAAACGCTGGTCAAAATGAGACGCGAACTGAAAGGGATATTTGGGCCATGCAATGAGCGGCTGATGCTGAAAGCCATGCGCTTATACGGCGCGTTCGCCACCCTGAACGTGCGCTTTAGTAACGACAAGCTGCTGAGCATGGGGATGCCAAAACCGCCGCGCTTTACCGATTACATCGACCGCTGCGTGGAAACCACCCGCGGGTTGTCGATCCCTCAGCAAATGGCCGTCGACTTTAAATAATGGCCGCAGGCGTAAAAAAAATGCCAGCCCGAAGGCTGGCATGATTATTTCACAAGGACAGGATTAAGCCTGACCTTTGATCTCTTTACGACCGTTGAACGGCGCTTGCTCACCCAGCGCTTCTTCGATACGAATCAGCTGGTTGTATTTAGCAACGCGGTCAGAACGGCTCATAGAACCAGTTTTGATCTGGCCTGCAGCGGTACCAACAGCCAGGTCGGCAATGGTAGCGTCTTCAGTTTCGCCAGAACGGTGAGAGATAACAGCGGTGTAGCCAGCGTCTTTCGCCATCTTGATAGCAGCCAGAGTTTCGGTCAGAGAACCGATCTGGTTGAACTTGATCAGGATGGAGTTAGCGATGCCTTTTTCGATGCCTTCTTTCAGGATCTTGGTGTTGGTTACGAACAGGTCGTCACCAACCAGCTGGATTTTGTCGCCCAGTACTTTGGTCTGGTAAGCGAAACCTTCCCAGTCAGATTCGTCCAGACCATCTTCGATGGAGACGATCGGGTACTGTTTGGTCAGCTCTTCCAGGAAGTGAGTGAACTCTTCAGAGGTGAATGCTTTGTTGCCTTCGCCAGCCAGAACGTATTTACCGTCTTTGTAGAATTCAGACGCCGCGCAGTCCATCGCCAGGGTGATGTCTTTGCCCAGCTCGTAGCCTGCAGCTTTAACCGCTTCAGCGATAACAGCCAGCGCTTCGGCGTTGGAACCCAGGTTCGGCGCGTAGCCGCCTTCGTCACCAACGGCAGTGTTCATGCCTTTGGACTTCAGCACTTTCGCCAGGTGATGGAACACTTCAGAACCCATGCGTACTGCTTCTTTCAGGGTCGGCGCGCCAACCGGCTGAATCATGAATTCCTGGATGTCGACGTTGTTGTCAGCGTGCTCACCGCCGTTGATGATGTTCATCATCGGAACCGGCATGGAGTATTTGCCCGGAGTGCCGTTCAGTTCAGCGATGTGCGCGTACAGCGGCAGGCCTTTGGACGCAGCAGCTGCTTTGGCGTTCGCCAGAGAAACGGCCAGGATAGCGTTCGCACCGAAGTTAGATTTGTTTTCAGTACCGTCCAGGTCGATCATGATCTTGTCGATGCCAGCCTGATCTTTAGCATCTTTGCCCAGGATTGCCTGAGCGATCGGGCCGTTTACCGCAGCAACAGCTTTGGTTACGCCTTTACCCAGGAAACGGGATTTGTCGCCATCGCGCAGTTCCAGCGCTTCGCGGGAACCAGTAGAAGCACCTGACGGAGCAGCTGCCATACCGACGAAACCACCTTCCAGGTGTACTTCGGCTTCAACAGTCGGGTTACCACGGGAGTCGATGATTTCACGACCGATGACTTTAACGATTTTGGACATTAGGTTTTCCTCAGTACAAGTTAAACTAAAACTCCAGACAAACAATGCACCCGGATGGGTGCATTGCCGTTCAAACTCTTTTTACTTCGCCTGGCGTTTCTGGTACTCGCTCGCGGCTTTCACAAAGCCGGCAAACAGCGGGTGTCCATCACGCGGCGTCGAAGTAAACTCCGGGTGGAACTGGCAGGCCACAAACCACGGATGGTTCGGCACTTCGATGATCTCGACCAACTGATCATCCCCGGAACGGCCCGCAACGCGCAGACCGGCAGCTTCAATCGGTTTCAACAACATGTTGTTGACTTCGTAGCGGTGACGATGACGCTCGGTGATGGTCGGCTCGCCGTAAAGCTGGCGTACCAGAGAATCATCACTCAGCTGGCACTGCTGCGCGCCCAGGCGCATGGTGCCGCCCAGATCGCTCTTCTCAGAGCGGACTTCAACGTTGCCATCTTCGTCACGCCATTCGGTAATCAGGGCCACGACCGGGTATTTACAGTCTGGCACAAATTCCGTCGAGTTGGCGTTTTCCATACCCGCTACGTTACGCGCGAACTCAATCAGCGCAACCTGCATACCCAGGCAGATGCCCAGATAAGGAATATTGTTTTCACGCGCATAGCGCGCGGTGGCGATCTTGCCTTCAACGCCGCGGTAGCCGAAGCCGCCCGGGATCAGGATAGCGTCTAAATCCTTGAGGATTTCGACGCCGCGCGTTTCCACATCCTGCGAATCGATCAGCTTGATGTTGACGGTAACGCGATTTTTCAGACCGCCGTGTTTCAGCGCTTCAATCACCGACTTGTAGGCATCCGGCAGTTCAATGTACTTACCGACCATACCGATGGTGACTTCGCCTGCCGGATTAGCTTCTTCATAGATTACCTGTTCCCATTCGGCCAGGTTTGCTTCCGGACAAGTTAAGCTGAATCGTTTACAAATATAATCGTCCAGCCCCTGAGATTTCAACAGGCCCGGAATTTTATAAATGGAATCGACGTCTTTCAGAGAAATCACAGCCTTTTCCGGAACGTTACAGAACAAAGCAATTTTGGCTCGTTCGTTGGCCGGAACCGCGCGATCGGAGCGGCAGATCAGAATATCAGGCTGAATACCGATGGAGAGCAGCTCTTTCACGGAGTGCTGGGTCGGCTTGGTTTTGACTTCGCCCGCGGCGGCCATGTACGGCACCAGAGTCAGGTGCATGAACAGGGTATGCTCGCGGCCGATCTCTACCGCCATCTGACGAATCGCTTCGAGGAACGGCAGGGATTCGATATCGCCTACGGTACCGCCGATTTCCACCAGCACGACGTCATGGCCTTCGCCGCCCGCCAGTACGCGCTCTTTGATAGCGTTGGTGATGTGCGGGATAACCTGAACGGTCGCGCCCAGGTAGTCGCCACGGCGCTCTTTGCGCAGCACGTCGGAGTAGATACGGCCGGTGGTGAAGTTATTGCGGCGCGTCATCTTGGTGCGGATAAAACGCTCATAGTGGCCCAGGTCCAGATCGGTTTCTGCGCCGTCTTCAGTAACGAACACTTCCCCATGCTGGATTGGGCTCATGGTGCCCGGATCGACGTTGATATACGGATCCAGTTTCATGATGGTCACGTTGAGACCACGGGCTTCAAGAATGGCTGCCAGGGAGGCTGCGGCAATGCCTTTACCCAGAGAGGATACGACCCCGCCGGTCACAAAAATATAGTTCGTTGTCATGCTGAACCTGAGAAGTTAGGGTAAAACGATGGAATAACCAGGACGGGAAAGTAGTATACCCGAACATGCGTGACGCCACAAACTTTCATTCTTCCCCTCCCCTTCGTTCTTCAAGTTGCACCTGTGTTGCGACTCGAACAACTCGAAGAGGCAGGCTACATGGTGTTTCAACGACATAAGGGAAAGAGAAAATAGACGCTTTTGGCGAAATGTTTTTGACGTAAATCAAGCGCTTGTTATTTATAAAATCACACAAATCGCGCTTGATCACGAAAATCCGTTAGAGATCAGTTTCCTGGCGTTTTACTTCCTGCCACACTTCTTCCATGGTATCGAGGTCGACGCCGGTCATTTCCAGGCCGCGGGCGGCGACAATACGCTCGACCTCGCGGAAGCGACGCTCAAATTTGAGGTTTGCTTTCTGCAGCGCCACCTCGGCTTTGACGCCCAAATGACGGGATAAGTTCACCGTGGCAAACAGCAGATCGCCCACTTCCTCTTCCAGTTTTGCTTCATCCACCACCGCCTGCTGCGCTTCATGCATCACTTCATCAATTTCTTCATGCACTTTGTCGAGCACCGGGCCCAGCGAGGTCCAGTCGAAACCCACTGCCGAGCAGCGGCGCTGGATTTTATGCGCGCGCATCAGCGCCGGCAGGCTATGGGGAATATCGTCCAGTGCCGAATGCTGGGCTTTTTCCGCTCGCTCCGCGCTTTTGATTTGCTCCCAGCGGGCCAGGACTTCCGTGCTATTGCCCGCCGATGCCTCGCCGAAGATATGCGGGTGGCGACGCTCCAGCTTGTCGCTGATGGCGGCGCAGATATCGTCAAAGTTAAAGCGTCCCTCTTCCTGCGCCATTTGCGCATAGAACACCACCTGGAACAGCAGATCGCCCAGCTCACCGCGCAGATCGTCAAAATCTTCCCGCTGGATAGCATCGAGGACCTCGTAGGTCTCCTCAAGGGTGTAAGGGGCGATAGTGGCAAAGGTCTGCTCTTTATCCCATGGGCAGCCGTTTTCCGGGTCGCGCAGGCGGCGCATGATGCCGAGCAAGCGGTCAATTTGAGTCATGTGACAATCCTGGAAATTTAAAAAATAGTCGGCCGGATAAGGCGTTTAGACCTTATCCGACGTTGCGAAATTGCCGGATGGCGGCTTCGCCTTATCCGGCCTACAGACGAATTAACCGCCGTGCAGACGGCGCGCGTCGATCACATCCGGCACCTGGTTGAGCTTACCGAGCACCCGGCCCAGCACCTGCAGGTTGTAAATCTCGATGGTCATATCGATGGTTGCCAGCTGCTGACGGGTATCGCTGCGGCTGGCGACGCCCAGCACGTTCACCTTCTCATTGGCGAGGATGGTAGTGATATCGCGCAGTAAACCGCTGCGATCGTTCGCCTCCACCCTGACCACCAGCGAGTAGCCCGCCGAGTAGCTTTCGCCCCATACCGCATCGACGATGCGCTCCGGGGCATGCGACTGCAGTTCTGCCAGCTGATCGCAGTCCGCGCGATGCACGGAGATCCCGCGCCCCTGGGTGATAAAGCCGACGATCTCGTCGCCCGGGATTGGCTGGCAGCAGCGGGCAATATGGTGCATCAGGTTGCCTACCCCTTCCACCACTACCCGGCCATTGTCCTTGGTGCGATTTTGCGGCGTGTAGGTTTTCTGCTGCAGTTGCTTCAGCGCGGCCGCATCCTGCTCGGCGGCGCTAGGTTTATTGAACTGCGCCTGCAGGAAGTTGACCATCTGGTTGAGACGGATATCGCCACCGCCGATGGCGGCCAGCAGTTCATCGAGCTCGTTGAAGTTATAGCGCGGCAGCAGGTGCTTTTCCGCATCCTTCAGGCTGATGCCCAAATGCTCCAGCTCGTCGTCGAGGATCTGCCGACCGGCGAGAATGTTCTTGTCGCGATCCTGCTTACGGAACCAGGCGTGGATCTTCGAACGTCCGCGGCTGGTGGTCACATAGCCGAGGTTAGGGTTCAGCCAGTCACGGCTCGGGTTCGGCTGCTTCTGGGTAATAATTTCGATCTGATCGCCCATCTGCAGCTGGTAGGTGAACGGCACGATGCGGCCGCCAATTTTGGCGCCGATGCAGCGATGGCCGACATCGCTGTGAATATGATAGGCAAAGTCGAGCGGCGTCGACCCCGCAGGCAGGTCCACCACGTCGCCTTTCGGCGTAAAGACATACACCCGGTCGTCGAAGACCTGGCTGCGCACTTCGTCGAGCATCTCGCCGGAGTCGGCCATCTCTTCCTGCCAGGCAATCAGCTTACGCAGCCAGGCGATGCGGTCTTCATAGCCGCGGCCGCCGCTGGTGCCGGCTCCCGCGCCCTCTTTGTACTTCCAGTGCGCGGCCACGCCCAGCTCGGCGTCTTCATGCATCTGCCGGGTGCGGATCTGAATCTCCACCGTCTTGCCGCTCGGCCCCAGCACCACGGTATGGATAGACTGGTAACCGTTGGGTTTCGGGTTGGCCACGTAGTCGTCGAATTCATCCGGCAGATGGCGGTAGTGAGTATGGACGATCCCCAGCGCGGCATAGCAATCCTGCAAACGCTCAGCCACAATACGCACCGCGCGAACGTCAAACAGCTCGTCGAAAGCGAGGTGTTTTTTCTGCATTTTGCGCCAGATACTGTAGATATGCTTCGGCCGGCCATAGACCTCGGCCTTGACGCCTTCGGCTTTCATCTCTGAGCGCAGGTGGCCGACAAACTCTTCGATGTAATGCTCGCGGTCGATACGGCGCTCGTGGAGCAGTTTGGCAATGCGCTTGTATTCCGCCGGGTGCAGATAGCGGAAGCAGTAATCTTCCAGCTCCCACTTCAGCTGGCCGATGCCTAAGCGGTTCGCCAGGGGAGCATAGATATTGGTGCACTCTTTCGCCGCAAGAACGCGCTCATCTTCCGGCGCGTCCTTAACCTCACGCAGATGCGCGATACGCTCAGCAAGTTTGATGACCACGCAGCGGAAATCGTCAACCATCGCCAGCAGCATACGGCGAATGTTATCCACCTGCTCGGAAGAGACCGAGTCGGTATGGGTAGCCTTCAGCTGGCGGATAGCGGCCATGTCCCGCACCCCGTGAATCAGGGTCACGACCGATTTACCTACGCTCTCCTGCATCACCTCTTCGCTGACAACTTCGCCGTCGGCCAGCGGGAACAGCAGCGCCGCGCGCAGCGTATCGATGTCCATACTTAGGGTGGAGAGGATCTCCACCATTTCGACGCCCCGCCACAGCAGCAGGTCCGCCTGCGGGTGTCCTTGCGTTTTTTCGCGACAATAATCCCAGGTTTCGGCTAAGCGCTCACACGACTGCTGGCTGGAAATTCCCAGACTCGCGATCCATTTCTTCGGGTCAAATTCACCAGCTTTATTAAGATGTGCACTTCTTACCGCAACCATTGTCCTCTCCTTAAGGGACCGGCCTGCCGAAGTCGGCAAGCCTCAACTTTCTACATGTCATCCTGCAGGTCGCGTCAGCATTCATGGCCAGGGTGGCTCTTCTGCGACGTTGTGAATGACCTTATGTAAGCCTGCGCTCAAACAACACCATTGATTCCAGATGGCCGGTATGCGGGAACATATCCAGCATCGCCAGGCGTTGAATCTGATATCCAGCCTGCAACAGGGTTTCGCTGTCTCGCGCCAGCGTCGCCGGGTTGCAGGAAACATACACCACCCTCCGCGGTGCCAGTTTTATTATATGAGGCATCACGCCCGGCGCGCCGGCGCGGGCCGGGTCCAGCAGCACTTTATCAAAGCCGTGCTTCGCCCAGGCCTGACGGGTGACGTCTTCTTCCAGATTTTCATGGAAGAAAGTGACATTTGATAAACCATTGCGGGCGGCGTTTTCCCGCCCCTTCTCCACCAGCGCCGGCACCCCTTCCACGCCCACCACATGGGCGGCGCGTGTCGCCAGCGGCAGGGTAAAGTTGCCCATCCCGCAGAACAGATCCAGCACCCGGTCCTCTGGCCGCAGATCCAGCCACTCCAGTGCGGTACGCACCATCTGCTGATTTACGCCGTCGTTGACCTGGATAAAATCCCGCGGGCTGAACACTAAGCGTAGTCCGTCTGAGGTATACCATGGCGCTTCGCCATGAATATGCTCCAGTATCTCGCTTTGTGGCGCGAGGTACAGGGAAAGACCGTGAGTTTGCGAAAAGCGTTCCAGTTTTTCCCTGTCTGTCGCCGGCAGGGCTGCGGTATGGCGCAGCACCATCAGCGGGCCATTGTCCGCCTGCACCAGCTCGACGTGGCCGAGATGGCGTAATGCGCTCAGCGCGCTTAAGCACTCGCGCACGGCGGGCAGCAATGCCTCAAGTTGGGGCACCAAAACAGGGCACTGCACCACATCGACGATCGCTTTGGCGTTGGCCTGGCGAAAACCCATCTGCAATTGTTGGGTCTTCGGCTGATAATTCAAGCTCAAGCGTGCGCGACGGCGGTAGCCCCACGGCGCGCCGGCGATGACGTCATCTACCTCACGCTTCATCAGTCGCCCCAGCGCGGCGCGTTTACTTTGCTGCTGAAGCGGAACGCTGGCATGTTGTTGTTGGCATCCGCCGCAGACGCCAAAATGGGGGCAGCGCGGCGCCTGGCGCTGCGGGCTGTCGGTCAGTCGGCGTTTCACCTCGGCGCGGGCGTACTGTTTTTTATCTTCCACCAGCGCCACCTCGGCCTGCTCGTGGGGCAGCACGCCGCTCACGAACAGCGCCTTCCCCTGGTGGCGGGCAACACCCTGACCAAAGGGATCGAGGTCGTTGACTGTAACGGTTATGATCTGGCGCGTCGTCACACACCGTTTTGCAGAGTAGAATTGCGCCATCGTAGAGAGTTGTCTCAATCAAATAAAACGAGCTCGTTCAGAGCGGCAGCGCCGCGAGGCGCAGCGACGCTGCACAGAACGATGATGTCTATATTCTCCCATAATGGAACCGCATGACCAACTACAGCCTGCGTGCTCGCATGATGATTCTGATTCTGGCGCCAACCGTCCTGATAGGACTGTTGCTCAGTATTTTCTTTGTCGCTCATCGTTATAACGACCTGCAACGCCAGCTGGAGGACGCTGGCGCCAGTATTATCGAACCGCTGGCGGTCTCCAGCGAATATGGCATGAACTTGCAAAACCGCGAATCCATCGGCCAGCTGATCAGCGTTCTGCATCGTCGCCACTCGGAGATCGTGCGGGCCATCTCGGTGTACGATTCGCATAACCGCTTATTTGTCACCTCCAATTACCAGCTCAACCCCAGCGAACTGCAGATCCCGAAAGGCGAGGCATTCCCCCGTCACCTCAGCGTCATCCGCGATGGCGACATGATGATCCTGCGCACGCCTATTGTCTCGGAAAGCTATTCTCCGGATGAATCACCCGAATCTGACGCAAAAATGCCGGGCAATATGCTGGGCTACGTCGCCCTGGAGCTGGATCTAAAATCGGTTCGCCTCCAGCAGTACAAAGAGATTTTTATCTCCAGCGTAATGATGCTGTTCTGTATCGGCATCGCGTTAATCTTCGGCTGGAGGCTGATGCGCGACGTCACCGGGCCAATCCGCAATATGGTTAACACTGTCGACCGCATCCGCCGCGGACAGCTGGACAGCCGGGTCGAAGGCTTTATGCTCGGCGAACTGGATATGCTGAAAAATGGCATTAACTCGATGGCCATGTCGCTGGCGGCATACCACGAAGAGATGCAACACAACGTCGACCAGGCGACCTCCGATCTACGGGAAACGCTTGAGCAGATGGAGATCCAGAACGTCGAGCTGGACCTGGCGAAAAAGCGCGCCCAGGAGGCGGCGCGCATTAAGTCTGAGTTCCTGGCCAATATGTCTCACGAGCTGCGCACCCCGCTCAATGGGGTGATCGGCTTTACCCGCCTGACGCTGAAAACCGATCTCAACGCTACGCAGCGCGACCACCTGACCACCATCGAACGTTCGGCCAACAATCTGCTGGCGATCATCAATGACGTGCTCGACTTTTCCAAGCTGGAAGCCGGGAAGCTGATCCTGGAGAGTATTCCGTTCCTGCTGCGCACTTCGCTTGATGAAGTGGTCACCCTGCTGGCGCATTCCGCGCACGATAAAGGGCTGGAGCTGACGCTGAATATTAAGAACAATGTACCGGACAACGTTATCGGCGACCCGCTGCGTCTGCAGCAGATTGTGACCAACCTCGTGGGCAACGCCATCAAATTTACCGAGCACGGCAATATCGACGTACTGGTGGAGCAGCGGGCCATCAGTAATTCCCGGGTACAGATCGAAATTCAGATCCACGATACCGGCATCGGCATCCCCGAGCGCGACCAGTCCCGGCTATTCCAGGCCTTCCGTCAGGCCGATGCCAGTATTTCACGCCGCCACGGCGGCACCGGGCTCGGGCTGGTGATCACTCAGCGTCTGGTCAAAGAGATGGGCGGGGATATTTCGTTCCACAGCCAGCCGAACCGCGGCTCCACCTTCTGGTTCCATATCAGCCTCGATCTCAACCCGAACGCCATTCCGGATACGCTGAACACCGACGGGCTTGTCGGCAAACGTCTGGCCTATGTGGAAGCCAACGCGACGGCGGCGCAGTGTACCCTGGAGATGCTGGCCGCTACGCCGCTGGAGGTTATCTACAGCCCTACCTTCTCCTCGCTGGCGGAAGCGCAGTATGACATTCTGCTGGTCGGTATCCCGGTTTCAATGCGCGATTTGTCGCCGCATCGGGAAAAATTAGCCAAAGCCTGCGCGATGTCCGATAACGTACTGCTGGCCCTGCCGTGCCATGCCCAGGTCAGCGCCGAAGCCCTGAAGCGCGACGGCGTTGCCGCCTGCCTGTTAAAGCCGCTCACCACCACCCGTCTGCTACCGGCGCTGGTGGCTACCAGCCACGCGCTTGCCTCCGCGCCGCTGATGCAGATCGACAGTCATAAGTTGCCAATGACGGTAATGGCCGTCGACGACAACCCGGCTAACCTGAAGCTGATTGGCGCCCTGCTGGATGATCTTGTGCAGCAGGTGATCCTCTGCGACAGCGGCCAGCAGGCGGTGGACAAGGCCAAGCAGCTGCAGATGGATCTGATCCTGATGGATATTCAGATGCCGGATATGGACGGCATCCGCGCCTGTGAGCTTATCCATCACCTGTCCCATCATCAGCAAACCCCGGTTATTGCGGTCACCGCGCACGCCCTGGAGGGCCAGCGTGAGAAATTACTGAGCGCCGGCATGAACGACTATCTGGCGAAGCCAATCGAAGAAGAGAAACTGCACGCACTGCTGTTGCGCTATCAGCCCGGCCTGCACAGCGTCGTTCCGGCGTCGCTACCGCCCGCAGAGCCGATCGTCGATCATAATCAAACGCTCGACTGGCAGCTGGCGCTGCGCCAGGCGGCCATGAAGCCGGACCTGGCGCGGGAGATGCTGCAAATGCTGATCGCCTTTATGCCGGAGGTGCGTAACAAAGTTGAGGAGCAGCTGGTGGGCGAGCAGCCGGAAGGGCTGGTGGATCTGATCCATAAACTGCACGGCAGCTGCAGCTATAGCGGCGTGCCGCGGCTGAAAAAGCTGTGCCATACCCTGGAAAGTCAGCTGCGGGCAGGCACCGCCGCCGAGGATCTGGAGCCGGAGCTGCTTGAGCTGTTAGATGAGATGGATAATGTGGCCCGCGAAGCGTGCCGGATGGGGGTGTAAACCCCGGATAGCGGCGCTACGCGCCTCATCCGGGCTACGTCCTACGGTCCGGTATTCGGTTGGTAGCCCCGGTTAGCGTAAGCGCCACCGGGGATGGTTCCCGGATCGCGGTGCTACGCACCTTATCCGGGCTACAAATACCACTGCGCCAGCCGGGTTACCGCCTGTCGCCCATCTGCAAAACCGCGGCTACGTTACGCGCCGTCATTCGCAGGTTGGCGGCGGCATTGGCCAACGCTTCATCAAGGGTACAGATGGTATACAACACGCTGAATACCGCATCCAGCCCGTGCTGATGCACGACGCCAACATCGGCGGTAAGACTGCCGGCAATCCCGATCACCGGGACGTTAAAACGCTTCGCCACCCTCGCCACCCCCACCGGCACTTTGCCGTGGATCGTCTGGCTATCGATACGCCCTTCGCCGGTGATCACTAAATCGGCATCCGCCACCCGCTCAGCCAGCTGTAGCGCATCGGTGACAATCTCAATGCCCGGACGCAACTGAGCACCACAGAACGCATACAGCGCCGCACCCATGCCGCCCGCCGCGCCGCCGCCCTCAAGGCTCAGCACGTCGATATCTAAATCGCGGGCGATAATCCGGGCATAGTGCCGTAGGCCGCTATCGAGCCGGTCGATCATCTGCGCTGTCGCCCCTTTTTGCGGGCCGAACACCGCGCTGGCGCCCTGCGGGCCGGTCAACGGGTTGGTGACGTCGCAGGCAACGTCAATCCGGCAATCTGCCAGCCGCGAATCGAGTTCGCTGAGATCGATGAGCGCCAGCGTCTCCAGCGCGCCGCCCCCGGAGGCGATTTGCTGGCCCTCGGCGGTCAGCAGTTTCGCCCCCAGCGCCTGCGCCATCCCGGCGCCGCCGTCATTGGTCGCACTGCCGCCAATACCAATAATGATCTGTCTTACCCCGGCGTCCAGCGCATGGCGGATAAGCTCCCCGGTCCCCCAGGAAGTGGTCAGCAGCGGGTTACGCTGCGCCGGCGGGACGCTCTCCAGGCCGCTGGCCGCCGCCATTTCGATAAAGGCGCACTGGCGATCGCCGGACAGCCCGTAAAATGCCTCAACCGGCTCGCCCAGCGGCCCGGTGACCGTCAGCGGAACCAGAAGCCCGCCGGTCGCCGCCACCATGGCTTCCACCGTCCCTTCCCCACCATCGGCAACCGGCAGCTTGACGTACTCGGCGTCAGGATAAATCTCGCGAAAGCCTTGCTCTATCGCACTGGCCACTTCCAGCGCGCTCAGGCTCTCCTTCCAGGAATCCGGTGCGATCACTATTTTCATCTGCTGTCCTTACTCTGAGCCAACCCCTGGCGCTGTCGCGCAATGCCGGCCCCCGCAGAGGCCGGCGGACTTTTAGCGCACCATGCATGGACGCTTGTTGTCAAAGGTCCAGCCCGGGATCAGATACTGCATCGCCATCGCATCGTCGCGGGCGCCAAGACCATGTTTCTTATATAGCTCATTTGCCTGCATCACGCGGTCCATATCCAGCTCAACCCCCAGGCCCGGGGTACTCGGTACCTGCACCATGCCGCCTTTGATTTCAAAAGGTTGTTTGGTCAGACGCTGGTTGCCCTCCTGCCAGATCCAGTGGGTATCGATAGCGGTGATCTTGCCCGGCGCCGCTGCCGCGACGTGGGTGAACATCGCCAGCGACACGTCGAAGTGATTATTAGAGTGCGAACCCCAGGTCAGACCGAACTCATGGCACATCTGCGCTACGCGCACCGACCCCTGCATGGTCCAGAAGTGCGGGTCCGCCAGCGGGATATCCACCGATTGTAGCGACAGCGTATGGCCCATCTGCCGCCAGTCGGTGGCGATCATATTGGTGGCGGTCGGCAGGCCCGTCGCGCGGCGGAACTCGGCCATCACTTCGCGGCCGGAGAAGCCCTGTTCGGCGCCGCACGGATCTTCCGCATAGGCCAGCACACCCTTCAGCTGTTTACCAATCTGAATGGCCTCCTCAAGCAGCCAGGCGCCATTGGGGTCGAGAGTGACGCGAGCATTCGGGAAGCGCTTCGCCAGGGCGCTGATCGCTTCGGCTTCTTCAAAACCGGCCAGCACGCCGCCCTTCAGCTTAAAGTCGTTGAAACCATATTTTTCATACGCCGCTTCCGCCAGGCGGACCACCGCATCCGGCGTCATCGCCTCTTCATGGCGCAGGCGATACCACTCGCACTGCTCATCCGGCTGGCTCTGATAGGCCAGCGGCGTCGCATGGCGATTACCGACAAAGAACAGATAACCCAGCATTTCGACTTCGCTGCGCTGCTGGCCATCGCCTAGCAGCGAGGCGACGTTGACCCCAAGGTGCTGGCCCAGCAGATCCAGTAGTGCCGCTTCGATGCCGGTCACCACGTGAATGGTGGTGCGCAGGTCAAAGGTCTGCAGGCCGCGGCCCCCGGCGTCGCGGTCGGCAAACTGATTGCGCACCGCGCCCAGCACGTTTTTATACTCGCCCAGCGTTTTGCCCACCACCAGCGGAATAGCATCCTCCAGGGTCTGGCGAATTTTTTCACCGCCCGGGATTTCACCGACGCCGGTATGGCCGGCGTTATCTTTGATAATTACGATATTGCGGGTGAAGTACGGGGCGTGCGCGCCGCTCAGGTTCATCAGCATGCTGTCATGGCCGGCAACCGGGATCACCTGCATGGTGGTGACAATGGGCGTTGAAGAGAAAGTCGTCATAGCATCATCCTTTTTAATTAGTGGCGGCCGAAAACGGGACGTTTGCGGTCGAATGTCCAGCCGGGGATCAGGTACTGCATCGGGCCCGCGTCGTTGCGCGCGCCGCCCGGCAGCGCTTTATAGGCCTCATGGGCTCTGCGCACCTGCTCCCAGTCAAGTTCCACGCCGAGTCCCGGCGCGTCTGGCACGGCAATGCTGCCGTTAATAATCTGCAGCGGATTTTTGGTCAGGCGCGCGTCGCCCTCCTGCCAGATCCAGTGGGTATCGATGGCGGTGGGGTTGCCCGGCGCGGCGGCGCCGACGTGGGTAAACATCGCCAGGGAAATATCAAAGTGGTTGTTGGAATGGCAGCCCCAGGTGAGCCCCCAGTCGTCGCACAGCTGCGCCACCCGCACCGCGCCGGAGAGCGTCCAGAAGTGCGGGTCCGCCAGTGGGATATCGACGGCGTTGAGCATCACCGCATGGCCCATTTCGCGCCAGTTAGTGGCTATCATATTGGTGGCGACCGGCAGCCCGGTGGCGCGGCGGAACTCGGCCATCACCTCCCGGCCGGAGAAACCCTGCTCGGCGCCGCACGGATCTTCGGCGTAGGTCAGAACATCCTGCAGCCCTTTACACAGCGCGATGGCCTCATCCAGCAGCCAGGCGCCGTTAGGGTCGACGGTGATGCGCGCATCCGGGAAACGCTTTTTCAGCGCCCGCGCGGTGTCAATCTCCTGCTCGCCGGGCAGCACGCCGCCTTTGAGCTTAAAGTCTTTGAAACCGTAGCGATCCTGGGCGGCTTCCGCCAGACGCACTACCGCCTCGCTGCTCAACGCCTGCTGGTGGCGCAGGCGGTACCATTCGTGATCGCCCGGCGTATGGTCCAGATAGCCAAGGTCGGTTTTCTGCCGATCGCCGATATAGAACAGGTAGCCCAGCACGGTGACGGCATCACGCTGCTTACCCGGGCCCAGCAGCTCGCAGACCGGCACATTAAGCACCTGGCCGAGCAGGTCGAGCAGCGCCGCTTCCAGCGCCGCCACCGCGTTAACCTTCAGTTCGAAGGTCCACGCCCCTTTGCCGAAGGTGTCGAAATCCGCCGCCTGATTGCCTTTGTGCACCTGCTGCACCACGCGATTGAGTCGGGCGACCTCCTGGCCCACCACCTGCGGGATCGCCGCCAGCAGCGTCTGGTAGATGACCTCTCCGCCGGGCGCTTCGCCGACGCCGGTATGGCCGGCGTTATCGGTTAACACCACGATATTGCGGGTAAACCAGGCGTTATGCGCTCCGCCGATGTTCAGCAGCATGCTGTCGTGCCCGGCCACCGGAATGACCTTCATCTCTGTGATAATCGGGCTGGATTGAGTAGTCATGATTAACGTCCCGCTACAGGTTTCAGTTCGATACGTTTGATATCGCCCACCAGCACCAGATAGCTCAGCACCGCCACCAGGGCATGGATACCGACGTAGATCAGCGCGCCGTTGAACGAGCCGGTGGTGCCGACGATATAGCCGATGGCGATCGGGGTGACGATGCCGGAGATATTGCCGAACATATTGAACAGACCGCCGGAGAGACCGCTAATCTCTTTCGGCGCGGTATCCGCCATCACCGCCCAGCCGAGGGCGCCGATCCCTTTGCCGAAGAAGGCCATTGCCATAAAGCCGATCACCATCCACTCCACGTTGACATAGTTACACATCAGCATGGTCATGGAGAGCAGCATCCCCAGCACAATCGGCGTTTTACGCGCAATGTTCAGCGAGCCGGTGCGGCGCATTAACCAGTCGGAGATCACCCCGCCCAGCACCCCGCCGACAAAGCCGCACACCGCCGGAATGGAGGCGACAAAGCCGGCTTTGAGGATCGACATGCCGCGCGCCTGCACCAGATAAACCGGGAACCAGGTGATAAAGAAGTAGGTTAAGGCGTTGATGCAGTACTGACCGATATAGATGCCGATCATCATCCGCGAGCCGATCAGTTGCTTGATCTGCCCCATTTTGACGCTAAACGGCACTTTCTGCGCGCTGCTCTTCTGATCCATGTTAATCAGCGCCCCGCCTTCGGCGATATAGTCCAGCTCTTTCTGGTTCACGCCCGGATGGTTGTTCGGATCGTGGATCACTTTCAGCCACACAAAGCTGATCACAATCCCCAGCCCGCCCATAAAGAAGAACACATGCGACCAACCCACCTCATGCGTCAGCCAGCCCATGATCGGCGCGAAAATAACGGTGGCAAAGTACTGGGCGGAGTTAAAAATCGATACCGCTGTCCCCCTCTCCTGCGCCGGGAACCAGGCGGCGACGATCCGGCTGTTGCCGGGGAATGACGGCGACTCGGCAAGTCCGACGAGGAAGCGCAGGGTAAACAGCGCAACGATAATGCCAAAGCCGCTGAAGATATCGACGAAGCCCTGCAGCAGGGTAAACATCGACCAGATGAAGATCGACCAGAAATAGACGCGCTTCGAGCCGAAGCGGTCGAGCAGCCAGCCGCCCGGGATCTGGCCGATGACATAAGCCCATGAGAAGGCGGAGAACACATACCCCATCCCCACCGGATCAAGGCCGATATCCCTGGCCATTTCCGAACCGGCGATCGACAGCGTCGCCCGGTCGCCATAATTAAAAGAGGTGACGATAAACAGCATCACCACTATCCAGTAGCGGGCGTTGGTGCGCTTTTCAGCCGCCGTCGCCGCCTGACTTAATGAACTCATTGTTGTACTCCTGAATCATAGCGTTTAGCTACGTTCATTCTGAACAGCACAACCTGTAGGGTAATCAGAATGACGTGGTCGTGTTTTGATAGTTGTCGTTATATCTGGCACTGCATTTATCACTGGCTGGAGCAGTATATGAAGAGGCACACCGCGGCTCACCGTGCATCCACACAGCTTTTACGCCGCTATTGCAGGTGGTTTGTGGCGAATGCCTGAAAGAATGGGGGGAAGTTCACGGAAATGAAAAGCCAGCGCCGCTGGCGCCGCATAGCGTAGCAAAAAGGGCCGGAGTGTGAAATACCTCACTTGACCCGGTGAAACTGGCTGGCTTAAGCCATGATATTGCTAAGGATATTGTGGCGTTTGCCTAAAGGCGCGGCGCCTGGAAAGCGCTACTATTTTGACGTCCGCGTATCTGGCCGCGACGTATTGAAAGAGCGCCCTCTGCGTAGGGAGAGGGCAGCGCTTTTATGCGAGCAGGGTGGCCCACTGCTCAACCCACGGATTGGAGACGCTCTCCGGCTCCGGGTCTTCGCTGGCGTCAATCTTCAGCATCTCGCCGATGCGCTTCGCGCCCTGCTCCTGCAGCAGCTGATCGAACTTCAGGCCGCCGCCGCAAAAGTTGGCATAGGTGCTGTCGCCGAGCGCGATAATGCCGTACCGCAGGTGAGGCTGATACATATCTTTGATGCCCTCATACAGCGGGACGATGCTGTCCGGCAGATCGCCCTGCCCGGTGGTGGAGGTGACCACCAGCACATACTTACCCGTGTAGGATTCCCAGTCGTTGACCTGCGGATCCTCATACACGGTAGCCTTGTGTCCCAGTCCGCTGAGGATCGCTTCCGCTTCTTCCGCGACCAGCAGCGAGTTGCCGTACATGGTGCCGACAAAAATTCCGACTTCCGCCATGCTATTATCTCCCTGGATTGACCTTATTCTCTTCATCCTGACCGCTGTCGTCGGCAAACTCAACCCTTTCATTTAGCGGGAGAAGCCCGCGCCAGCCAAACTGCGACAGCGCGCGCATCCAGACGTCGTCAAAACCGGCGCGCAGGGTCAGCGGCTCGCCGGTAAAAGGATGGGTTAACGACAGCTCGCTGGCGTGCAGCATTAGGCGGTGACAGCCAAAATGTTCCGCGGCGCTGCGGTTTTGCCGCAGATCGCCGTGCTTGCTGTCGCCGAGGATCGGATGACGGAGGTGGGCCAGATGACGGCGCAGCTGGTGCTTGCGGCCGGTTTTCGGCTCCAGTTCCACCAGCCCATAGCGCGAGGTGGGATAGCGCCCAGTCGCCACTGGCATCTCCACTGTCGCCAGACCGCGGTAGTGGGTTACCGCTGGCTGCGGCCCTTTATCTTCGCGGGCGAACTTATCGGCGATTCTATCCAGCTCCTCCACCAGCGGGTAATCCAGCAGCGCCTCTTCCATCAGCCAGCCGCGGACGATCGCATGGTAGCGCTTCCGGATCTGGTGCTGCTCGAACTGTTGCGCCAGCAGCCGGCCCGCCTCGCTCGACAATCCCATCAGCAGCACGCCGGAGGTGGGCCGGTCGAGACGATGAGCGGTAAAAACGTGCTGACCAATCTGGTCGCGCACGGTCTGCATCACCACCACTTTCTCGTCGCGATCGAGCCAGCTGCGATGCACCAGCCAGCCCGAGGGTTTGTTGACCGCCACCAGCCAGTCGTCCTGGTAGATAATCTCCAGCATCAGGCCTGCTCACCGGCAAACAGCGCGTCTAACAGCAGAAGTTCCGCCAGCATGGATTCGCGGACCGGGTGGGCCTGATCCAGAGCCATTTCGTAATAAGGCGCAACGGCAAAATTTTGCGGCAGCGGCTGGCCGCTCTCCAGCAGCTGGTGCATACGCGGGATCAGGACCCACTGCAGCCACTCCAGCGGCTCCAGGGTATCCAGGCAAAACGGCTTATCGCTGGCGAAGGCGCTGCTGTCCGGCGCCGTCTCCTGCCAGTGCTCCGTTTCGCGCAGCAGGGCTTCAATGGCGCGCAGGCGATCGCGCACGCTATCGTGAAGAGTCATGGGGAAACCTCGATGAGTTAAAAACCGGGCGCAGGATAGCAAATCCGCAGGAGAAATAAAAAAAGGGAGCACTGTATAAACAGTGCTCCCGGTTCGTTTTGCAGCAGTCCCGCTACATTGGTGCTCCCTGCTCGTCCTTGAAAACTTTTCCTGAGGTCTCCTGACCATGTTCATCCATAAACACGTGCATCCTGCTTTCACACCACCCCGATGCGAAATGACTTATCCATAAGTTTGTCCCGATCTTCCTGATCCACCGTTCATCCTGAGCGGCTCTCGTTCTCCATCCTGGAGGTGTCCATTACGCGATCCTGCGTTATCCTTGCTTCATCCTGAAGCCTGTCCCTGCAACGCCGTCCTGGCGGGTCCTGCAGAAGCGCCATCATCCTGATGTTCGCTTCATTTCGCGACGTCCTGTCGACAGACATAGGATCACTGATTCTGCCCCTTCTTACAACCCTTCTTGAGACAATCTCTTAAGATTAGTCCCCACTCAAAAGGACGAAAAAATTAAGATCTGATTTAATACCAACAACTTATATAAAAAAGTATGGATTAAATTTACCTTAAATGATGACGATCTCTTACAGGTTTTGTAAGAGATCTCTCACAAACGATCTGGCAGACTGGATTACAGAACTGGCTCAAGGTGGTTGAGGAAACCCGCAAGTGAGGGAGAAAGCGTAATGCGTTTGGCGGTGCCGAGGGTCTCTTTGACTACCTCGCCGCTGAGATTACAGACGGAAATCACATCCATTTCACTCTCGAGGGTGGCGATAAACAGCGTCGGCGACAGCTTCAACCGCTTCTGCACCACCAGGTGCCCGATTAAATTTTCCTGCACCCGCTGGAAATCCTCTTCACTCCAGGTCTGCAGCAGCGTCAAGGTTTCGCCGGCAAACCGGCCGGACATATCGCCGGCAAACTGAGTGGTATAATAAGAATGAAGCGGCTGTTGTACCACAATGTCGAGGGCGCGTTCAACCGCGCTGATATTTTGCGCCAGCGAAAACGGCTGCGGCTGCCAGAAAACGGCCTCGCCCTGGGTGTCGACAACGCAAGGCGACGGGACGCCGTAAAGCTCTTCACTGCGCGGCAGGCTGTGGCGCTGCTGCTGCCAGACGGCGCAATATCGTTGGGTAAAAGCGCGTAGCGCTTCTGCTGTCTGATGGTCCACCGGTTTCTCTCTTCACGTTAGACAGGATACACTGGAGCAATAGTGTACCCGCTTTACTATGGTGAAACATGTCTTCTTACGATAATCATCAGGCGCTGGCCGGCCTGACGCTCGGTAAATCAACCGATTACCGCGATACCTATGACGCCTCGCTGCTGCAGGGCGTGCCGCGCAGTTTAAACCGCGACCCGCTGGGCCTGCATGCCGATAATCTGCCGTTTCACGGCGCCGATATCTGGACGCTGTACGAACTCTCCTGGCTGAACGGCAAAGGTCTGCCGCAGGTGGCTGTCGGCCACGTCGAGCTGCCCGATACCAGCCTCAATCTGGTGGAGTCGAAAAGCTTTAAGCTCTATCTCAACAGCTTTAACCAGACCCGTTTCGCCAGCTGGCAGGACGTTGCAGAGACGCTGACTCGCGATCTCAGCGCCTGCGCGCAGGGGAAGGTGAAGGTATCGCTCTACCGCCTGGATGAACTGGAAGGCCAGCCGATTGCCCGCCTGCACGGCACCTGCATCGACGATCAGGATATCGAGATCGATAACTATGAGTTCAGCGCCGATTACCTGCAGGGCGCCGCCAGCGGCAAAATCGTGGAGGAGACGCTGGTCAGCCACCTGCTGAAGTCTAATTGCCTTATCACTCATCAGCCGGACTGGGGCTCGGTGCAGATCCAGTATCGGGGGGCGAAAATCGACCGCGAGCAGCTCCTGCGCTATCTGGTTTCGTTCCGCCACCATAACGAATTCCATGAGCAGTGCGTCGAACGTATCTTTAACGATATTCTCCGTTTCTGCCAGCCGGAATCGCTTTCCGTTTACGCCCGCTATACGCGACGCGGCGGTCTGGATATCAACCCCTGGCGCAGCAATGGCGACTTTTCCCCCGCCATCGGCCGCCTCGCCCGTCAATAATAAACAATTTCACAATTTGCGTGCGTTTAGGCGCGCGCAAGGTTGTGGAAACGCCGTTCGCAGGGCTATTGTAATCACAGGAAGACCATAAGCGTCCTGTAAGGAGTTCACTTGATTACACATGTTAGCCCGCTTGGTTCAATGGATATGCTGTCGCAGCTGGAAGTGGATATGCTTAAGCGCACCGCCAGCAGCGACCTGTACCAACTCTTTCGCAACTGCTCGCTTGCTGTGCTCAATTCGGGGAGCCTGACCGATAACAGCAAGGAGCTCCTGTCCCGTTTCGAAAATTTCGAGATTAACGTGCTGCGGCGCGAACGCGGCGTGAAGCTGGAACTGATCAACCCGCCGGAAGACGCCTTCGTTGACGGGCGGATTATCCGCTCCCTGCAGGCCAACCTGTTCGCCGTGCTGCGCGATATCCTGTTCGTTTACGGCCAGATCCACAATACCGTTCGCTTCCCGAACCTCGATCTCGAAAGTTCGGTTCATATCACTAACCTGGTGTTCTCGATCCTGCGCAACGCCCGCGCGCTGCACGTCGGCGAGGCGCCGAACATGATCGTCTGCTGGGGCGGCCACTCCATCAACGAAAACGAATATCTCTACGCCCGCCGCGTCGGTACGCAGCTGGGTCTGCGGGAACTGAATATCTGCACCGGCTGCGGGCCTGGCGCAATGGAGGCGCCGATGAAAGGCGCCGCCGTCGGCCATGCGCAGCAGCGCTACAAAGACAGCCGCTTTATCGGCATGACCGAACCATCCATTATCGCTGCGGAACCACCGAACCCGCTGGTCAATGAACTGATCATCATGCCGGATATCGAAAAGCGTCTGGAGGCCTTCGTACGTATCGCCCACGGGATCATTATTTTCCCGGGCGGCGTCGGCACTGCCGAAGAGCTGCTCTACCTGCTGGGTATTCTGATGCATCCCGACAACAAAGCGCAGGTGCTGCCGCTGATCCTCACCGGGCCGAAGGAGAGCGCCGACTACTTCCGTGTACTGGACGAGTTTATCACCCATACCCTGGGCGAATCGGCCCGTCGCCACTACCGGATTATCATTGACGACCCGGCGGAAGTGGCGCGGCAGATGAAAAAAGCGATGCCGCTGGTGAAAGAGAGCCGTCGCGAGACCGATGACGCCTATAGCTTTAACTGGTCGATTCGCATCTCGCCGGACCTGCAGATGCCGTTTGATCCGACCCACGAGAACATGGCCAACCTCAAACTCTCCCCGGATCAGCCGGTGGAAGTGCTGGCCGCCGACCTGCGTCGTGCCTTCTCCGGGATTGTCGCGGGGAACGTCAAAGAGGTGGGCATCCAAGCCATTGAGCAGTACGGTCCTTACAAACTGCACGGCGATCCGGAGATGATGCGCCGTATGGACGATCTGCTGCAGGGCTTCGTCGCCCAGCACCGCATGAAGCTTCCGGGCGGCACCGCCTATATTCCTTGCTACGAAATCATCGCCTGATTTCCCCCTCTCCCGCCGGGGCATCGCCTGACGCCTGCCCCCGGCGGGCTCTCTTCCTCTGACTTCCAGAACGCGCTAAAAACCTTTCTGTTACTAATCAATCACCTGAATTATTTCTACATAGCCAAACGTTTGCGTTGGTAAAAACTGCGACAATTATCACTGCAAAAAATGGTTTTAAGCGCAAAAACGTCGACTAGTTCTCTTTTTTACAGTAAATCCCTCGTTATTACGCCGCTCCGCTTTTATCTCATATGCTGCAAATGGTAGCCTTCGCGCCACAAATCGCTGGCTGATCACCAGAAACAGGCTGTTGGACTAAAAATACGCACATTGAAAGTGGATTATTGCATTTGAGATCGCGATCACTGATGCATAAACCATATAAATGTATCTTTCCGGCCCAATTATTACGGAGAAAATTTCTAAAAAAACCGTAATTAAACGAATTTCATGTTACGCAATTGTATTTATTCATTAGATTTTGTTGATTCCTCCAGGAGATACAGATGGAAACCACTCAAACCAGCACCATCGTTTCGGGCGAAACCCGCAGCGGATGGCGTAAAACCGACACCATGTGGATGCTGGGCCTGTACGGTACAGCGATTGGCGCGGGCGTCTTGTTCCTGCCGATCAACGCCGGCGTTGGCGGCATGATCCCCCTGATCATCATGGCGATTCTGGCCTTCCCGATGACTTTCTTCGCCCACCGCGGCATGACCCGCTTCGTGCTCTCCGGGAAAAACCCGGGCGAAGACATCACCGAAGTAGTGGAAGAACACTTCGGCGTAGGCGCAGGTAAGCTGATTACCCTGCTTTATTTCTTCGCTATCTACCCGATCCTGCTGGTTTACAGCGTGGCGATCACTAACACCGTCGAAACCTTCATGGCGCATCAGCTGCACATGACGCCGCCGCCGCGCGCCATTCTGTCGCTGATCCTGATCGTCGGCATGATGACCATCGTGCGTTTCGGCGAGCAGATGATTGTGAAAGCGATGAGCGTGCTGGTGTTCCCATTCGTTATCGCGCTGATGGTGCTCGCCCTGTATCTGATCCCGCAGTGGAACGGCGCGGCGCTGGAGACGCTCTCCCTGAGCGGCGCTTCCGTTACCGGCAACGGCCTGCTGATGACCCTGTGGCTGGCGATCCCGGTGATGGTCTTCTCCTTCAACCACTCGCCGATCATCTCTTCCTTCGCGGTAGCCAAACGTGAAGAGTACGGCGAAGGCGCTGAGAAGAAATGCTCCAGTATCCTCGCTCGCGCCCACATCATGATGGTGCTGACCGTGATGTTCTTCGTCTTCAGCTGCGTTCTGAGCCTCTCTCCGGCAGACCTGGCGGCGGCGAAAGAGCAGAACATCTCGATTCTTTCTTACCTGGCGAACCACTTTAACGCGCCAATCATTGCCTGGATGGCGCCGATCATCGCGATGATCGCCATCACCAAATCCTTCCTTGGCCACTATCTGGGCGCTCGCGAAGGCTTTAACGGCATGGTGATTAAATCCCTGCGCAGTAAAGGCAAATCGATTGAAATCAACAAACTGAACAAGCTGACCGCGCTGTTCATGCTGATCACCACCTGGATTGTGGCAACCCTGAACCCGAGCATCCTCGGTATGATCGAGACCCTTGGCGGCCCGATTATCGCGATGATCCTGTTCCTGATGCCGATGTACGCGATTCAGAAAGTCCCGGCGATGCGTAAATACAGCGGCCATATCAGCAACGTCTTCGTGGTGATTATGGGCCTGATTGCCATCTCCGCGATCTTCTACTCTCTGTTCAGCTAATTCATTCAACGCCTCCCCCCGCGCCGCTTTACGGCGGCGCGCTTTCCGACAGCACGGGAATACATATGATCAGCGTATTCGATATCTTTAAAATCGGCATTGGCCCTTCCAGCTCCCATACCGTTGGACCGATGAAAGCGGGCAAACAATTCACTGACGACCTGATCGCGCGCGGCCTGCTGGCCGAGGTGAGCAAAGTCGTCGTCGACGTCTACGGCTCCCTCTCCCTGACCGGTAAAGGCCACCATACCGATATCGCGATTATCATGGGACTCGCCGGCAACCTGCCGGACACCGTCGACATCGACGCCATTCCGGGCTTTATTCAGGACGTTAATACCCATGGCCGCCTGATGCTGGCCAACGGTCAGCACGAAGTGGACTTCCCGGTGGATCAGTGCATGAACTTCCATGCCGACAACCTGTCGCTGCATGAGAACGGCATGCGCATCACCGCCCTGGCCGGCGACAAGGTGCTCTACAGCCAGACGTATTACTCTATCGGCGGCGGCTTTATCGTTGATGAGGAGCACTTCGGCCAGACTACCGAGGCGCCGGTTGCCGTTCCTTACCCTTACAAAAACGCCGCCGACCTGCAGCGTCACTGCCGTGAAACCGGGCTGTCGCTCTCCGGCCTGATGATGCAGAACGAACTGGCGCTGCACAGCAAAGAAGCCCTTGAGCAACACTTCGCCGCGGTGTGGGAAGTGATGAGCGCCGGTATCGAGCGCGGCATCACCACCGAAGGCGTCCTGCCGGGCAAACTGCGCGTCCCGCGCCGCGCCGCCGCGCTGCGCCGCATGCTGGTGAGCCAGGACACCACCAACAGCGATCCGATGGCGGTGGTCGACTGGATCAATATGTTCGCCCTGGCGGTGAACGAAGAGAACGCCGCCGGCGGCCGGGTGGTGACCGCGCCAACCAACGGCGCCTGCGGTATCGTGCCGGCGGTGCTGGCCTACTATGACAAGTTTATCCGCAAGGTGAACAGCAACTCCCTGGCCCGCTATATGCTGGTCGCCAGCGCAATTGGTTCGCTGTATAAGATGAACGCCTCCATCTCCGGCGCCGAAGTCGGCTGCCAGGGTGAAGTGGGGGTCGCCTGCTCGATGGCGGCGGCCGGTCTGGCGGAACTGCTGGGCGGCAGCCCGGGTCAGGTGTGCATCGCGGCAGAGATCGCTATGGAGCATAACCTCGGCCTGACCTGCGACCCGGTCGCCGGCCAGGTGCAGGTGCCGTGCATCGAACGCAACGCTATCGCTGCCGTGAAAGCGGTCAACGCCGCGCGAATGGCGCTGCGCCGGACCAGCGAGCCGCGCGTGTGTCTCGATAAAGTGATCGAGACCATGTACGAAACCGGCAAAGACATGAACGCCAAGTACCGGGAAACCTCCCGCGGTGGTCTGGCGATGAAGATTGTTGCCTGCGATTAACCTGCTGGCCCGCCACGCGTCGGCGTGTCGGGCCATCGTCCTGCATAACTCTTTTTGTTATATCAATAAAATTTTAGTTATTTAATGGTTATAAGCGCTGTTTGTTACCTTACGCAAAACCGCTAAGGAGAACAGACAATGTCCAACCGATTCCGCCCCGCCTGGCTGCTGGTCCTCGCCGCCCTCTCTACCTCCGCGCTGGCCAAAGCGCCGGAAACCGTCAACATCGGCTATCAAAAGGCGAATATCTTCGCGCTGCTGAAGTACCGCGGCACGCTGGATGAGAGCCTGAAAAAACAGGGCATTGCCGTACGCTGGGTCGAATTCCCCGCCGGGCCGCAAATGCTGGAGGGGCTGAACGTCGGTAGTATCGATCTGGCCGCGACCGGCGATGCGCCTCCGGCCTTTGCCCAGGCGGCGCAAGCCGATCTGGTCTACCTTGCCCACTCCCCCGCTAACCCGAAAACGGAAGCGATTGTGGTGCCTGAACAGTCGGCAATCCACAGCGTGGCCGACCTGAAGGGCAAGCGCGTGGGGTTGAACAAGGGGTCTGACGTCAACTACCTGCTGGTTGCCGCACTGGAAAAAGCGGGCCTCAGCTATAAAGACATCACCCCGGTCTATCTGCCGCCGGCGGACGCCCGCGCCGCTTTCCAGCGCGGGGCGATTGATGCGTGGGTGATCTGGGATCCGTTCCTCGCAGAAGTGGAAACCAACGCGAAAGCCCGACAGATCCGCAATGCCGAGGGGCTGGTGCCGCACTACACCTTCTATCTCGCCAGCCGCAAGTTTGCAGATACCTACCCGGAGACAGCAAAGCAGGTGGTGGATGAGCTGGGTAAACTCAGCGCGTGGGCGAACAGCCATCAGGACGAGGCCGCCGGGCTGCTGTCGACCTCAACCGGACTGGATAAAGCCATCTGGCTGAAGACCCTGGCCCGCCTGCCCTACGGTGCCGAACGCATGACCCCGGCGGTGTATAACGAACAGCAGGCGCTGGCGGATACCTTTACGCGCATCGGCCTGCTGCCGGTGAAAGTCGACGTGCGCAGCGCCACCTGGTCGCTGGATAAACCTTGATTTTCCTGACGACGGGAAGCACTGCGCCTCCCGTCGCCGACAGGCTTACCCCGCCGTTTTCTCACCATTGCCTATCTGCCAGATAAAGGTGGGCGCTTCACCGTTCACCAGCCAGTTACCGATATTACGTGCCTTATAAATCACCGGATTATGCGAGGCAACCGTCCGCGCATTGCGCCAGTGGCGATCCAGCGCAAGGCGAGTTCGCGTATCCGACGCCCCGAGGGCATTAAACAGCTCCGTCGCCGCCCGCGGGATCCAGTCGCTGGCGATCACCTGCGCCTGCGCCGCTTCCACTTCCGCCAGCTGGTTACGCCGGGCAATCAATGCTTCGTCGTCGCTGATGTGCGCCACATAGGCCTGCTGCAGCGATTCCGCGGCCTGCAGGACCGCGGCCCGGGTCGCCCATGCCCAGCTGCTGATCTGCCCAACGACCTGCAGAACCTGGGCGTCATCGCGCGGCACGGCGGCGTTGCCGTGGCTGTACATCCGGGAGCGATGTTTGACGCCCTGCGCGGCATCCCGCTCAACCGCCAGGCCAATGCCCGCGAGGGTCGCCAGCAGCACATGCTGGTAGAAGGCGGTCTGATAGCGAAAGCGCTGGGCAAAATCATAGACATGTTCGGTTTCCACCCGAGCGCCGGTAAAGCGGGTGGTCCCGCTGCCGGTCAACCGCTGGCCAAAGCCATCCCAGTCATCTTCCCGCACCACGCCGGTCTGCTGGGTGCTGACCAGGGCTATCACATCGCTGGCGGTATCACTGCGCCGGGCAAACACATCGATCCAGTCGGCGTACAGCGCGCCGGTGCTGTAAAACTTCTCGCCGTCGAGTCGCCAGCCGCCCTCTGCCGGCGTCACTCTGGTGTTCACCTCTCCCAGCTTAACCGCGCCGATCTCCGTCCAGCCGCTGCCCACCAGCTCACCGTCGAGGAAGCGACGAAACCAGCGGTCGCGCCCGGCGGAATCCGGCTGATTCAGCTGATCTTCCACAAAGGCAAAGTGCGCGCGCAGGGCCTGCGGCAGGTTAGAGTCCGCTTGCGCCAGCTCGATCAGCAGCGCGCTGAGCTGCGGCAGCGAAGCGCCCCAGCCGCCCTTCTCGCGCGGGATACGCAGCGTGCCGAAGCCCGCTTCTTTCAGCCAGCGGATCGGCTCATCGGGCAGAATGCGCTGCTGTTCGCGCTCCGCAGCGCCCTGGGCGATACGGGTGAATATCGGGCGGAAGGCGGCCGCCAGCGCGTCATAATCGGTGCCAGTGGAGAGCAGGGTCATTGTCAGTTCCTTATTCATGAAGTGCGTCGATATCTTCTCGCGTCGGTTCATGACGGACCGCCAGCAGGAAGAAAATGGGAATAATGGCGGCAAGCGAGACCACCCAGAACATCTGCGTGCCGAGGGAGGCCTGCAGCAGCGGCAGAATAAACAACGCCAGCGCGCTGCCGATCCCGGAGAGTGCCCGGCTGAAACCGACCCCGGTGGCGCGAATGGCAGTAGGATAGGAGAGCGCCGGGTAGATCATCAGCTGCGCCCCCGGGCCAAACCCTTCGGCGAACAGCCACAGCCCCAGCATCGCGATAGCCAGCACGATACCTGCCGTCGCGTGCGGTTGCCCCACCAGCGCCAGCACAATCAGCGCCACAAACTGCAGGGCGAAGCCGGCTATCGCCACATGACGCGAAGGATATTTCCACGCCAGATGCATACCGAGCAGCCCACCGGTAAAAGCAAACAGGGCGTTCAGCCCCAGCGATGCCGAAATAGTTTCGAAGACGCCAGCCCCGAGGAACTGGGCAAGAATTGACGGCAGGAAAAAGGCAATCGCCGTGTACTCGAAGGAGATACAGATATTCATCACCCCGGCGACGATAGTCCGCTCGCGGTAGGGTTTTTCGAACAGCACGCGGAAGCTCACTTTCGGCGCTGGCGCGGGCTTCGCCGCCGGGACCTCATGGGCATGGATCCCCCAGGAGTCGCGTAAAATACGCACTGCAGAGGTCAGATCGCCCTGGTTCGCCGCCCACAGCGGGGATTCATTCATAAATCGACTGCGGACGGCAATAATCAGCAGTGCCGGCACGGCGCCGAACAGCAGGGAGGCGCGCCACAGCCAGTCAAGATGCTCCTGCGGCAGCAGGAAATAGAGGCCGAAGATAATGAGAAAGCAGACGGTTGAGGCGGCGTACCACATCGGGCACCACGCCGCGAGGCGAGCCGCTTTGTTGCCTTTGCCGGCAAAGCGGGAAAACTCGGCCAGATAGGACATCGCTACCGGCAGGTCGATGCCAACGCCGATGCCCATCAGGAAGCGGGCGCCAATCAACACCCAGACGTTCGGCGCCAGCCCGGCGGCGATAGCCGAAATCACGAAAAAGAACATATCGGCCATAAAAACCGAATAGCGACCATATTTATCGGTCAGCCAGCCGCCGATAATATTGCCGACGATAGTCCCGACCATAATGGACGAAGTCACCAGGCCGGTCAGCAGCGGTGAGAGCTGAAATTCACGTACAACGTCATCAATACCGTAGGAGAGCGTGGTTAAGTCATATGCGTCGAGAAAAACGCCCCCCAGCGCGAGGAAGACAATCATCCGCGCATATTTCGCTTGTTCCTTGCCGGAATTAATTAGCCGCGCCACATCCCCGACGCTACTGACCGGTACCGAAGCGATACCGGGATTATCCACTGGTAATGTACTCATTTTTTCACCTTATTATTTTGTGCAGGTCATCAGCGGTTATAGACCGCGCGCGACGAGAATCAAAACAACAAATCATTCTATAAAAATCAATAAAATCAATAAGTTAATAAATATCACCAGCACAAAAAGGACGCGCTTTCACGCATCCTCAAGGGAAATAAATAACAACGAAAATAGACGTCGTGCAGGACGCTTATTCCGCGGACACTGGAACTAATACGTCTTTTACCAGCGGGTCATCGGTGGTTTTTAACCACGTCTGGATCCGCGGATCAGAAAAAGCCTGTTTTAATTTGACGATATTTTCCTGCGATAAATACGGTGTACCAATCACTAATTGCGAAGCAAAGGTGCGCGGCGCCGGCGGGAATAATATGCCTTTCTCACGCGGCACTTTCCCGGCGTCAAATTGCGAGACATAGCCGATGGCGGCATCCACCGAATTTAACGCCCGCGGCATGGTCAGCAGATCCAGCTCTTTAAAGACAAACTGATGCGGGTTACCGACAATATTTTTCAGCTTCGCCGTGCGCGGCTCCACCGCCGGGTCGAGCGAGATCAACCCAATGCGCTGGAGCAGCCACAGGGCCTGCCCCTGATTGGCGCCATCGTCAGGCACGACAATGGTCGCGCCGTTGGGCAACGCCTGTACCGACGAGTAGCGGTCGGAATAGATGCCAAACGCCCACTGGAACACCGGCACCGTGGTCGACAGCGCAAAGCCGTTAGCGTCCACCACCTGTTTAAGCCACCACTGATGCTGATAGATCGTCCCGGCATACTGACCTTCCGCTACCGCGCGGTCAGCCTGGACCGGATCCTGCACCCCCACCGCCTCCAGTTTCAGACCGTAATCGGGCGCAATATGCTGATTAATATACTCAATGATCCGCTGCTCGCCGGCCATCGCCGGCTCGTAGTGAATTTTTAACGTGCTGCCGAAGACCACCTGCTGGCTTTGGGTATGTCCCCGCCACCACCAGAAGGCGATGGCGAGCAGGATAATCACCGCCAGCGCCGCCAGCCAGGGCCAGCGCCGCGCTTTACGTAACTCAAATTGCTCTGTTGTCATACAAGGTTCCCCTGCGTGTGGCGTAAACGGTTGACCAGACGGTCACCCAAAAATTGAATCAACTGGATCGTGGCGATCAGGGCAACGATCGTCGCGATCATGATGTGGTTGTCGAAGCGCTGATAGCCGTACACCACGGCCAGGTAGCCGATGCCGCCGGCGCCGATGGTCCCGGCGATAGCCGAATACTCGATCATCGAGACCAGGTTTAGCGTCACCGCCGCCACCAGCGCGGGCATGGCTTCACTGAGCTGCGCGCTGGCAATGATTTGCCAGCGCGACCCGCCGCAGACGACCCCCACCGCGGTGACCTCCGCCGGCAACTCGCGCAGCGCGTTCTCCACCAGACGGCCAAAGAACGGGACGCCGGCGGCGATCATCGGCACTACCGCGGCGGGGATGCCAATCGTGGTGCCGGTCAGCCAGTAAGTGAACGGGATAATGGCGGCCATCAGCACCAGAAACGGCAGCGAACGTCCCATATTGACCACCCAGTTCAGCAGCCGGTACAGCAGTGCGTGCGGAAATAAGCCCCGCGGCGAGGCGTTAAACAACACCACCCCCACCAGTCCTCCCAGCGTGACGACAAACAGCATCACAATGGCCACCATCAGCCAGGTTTCGCCATAGGCGGGGAGCAGCAGCGAAGGGATTTCGCCCCAGGGGGTATCCTGACTGATGACTGTCGGTTTCATACCGCCTCCCTGAGCAACGGCGCGCTGTCGAGGATCTCCGCCGTTATGCCGAGCTGCGCCAGCAGGCCCTGCAGTCGCGCGGGCGACAGGCGTTCGCCCTGAAAGCGCACTCCGGCCTGCAGGCGACCGGCCAGCCGACCATTAATCACCTCGACGTGACCGCCAAGGAGATCGATCTGCAGCGCCCACTGCTGGCTCAGGCGGCTGATCCAGTCGGTGGCCACCGGCACATCCCAGCGGTAGCTCAGACGCAGCAGCAGATCGCTGTGGGTAGCTGCCGCCGGCGTCAGCGGCAACAGCTGCTGGCCGAGCAGAGAATCGGGACGCGCCAGCAGATCTTCGATCCGCCCGTACTGGACGATCGTCCCGTCGCGGATCTCCGCCACCGCATCCGCCGCCGTGCGCACCGCGTCCATTTCATGGGTAATCAGGACGATCGCCAGCTGGTACTCATCACGCAGCCGCTTGAGCAGAGCCAGCACCGAGGCCGTGGCCTGAGGATCGAGGCCGGAGGTGGCTTCATCCGCCAGCAGAACGGACGGGCGCAGCGCCAGCGCGCGGGCAATGCCGATCCGCTGGCGCTGGCCGCCTGAGAGCTGGGCCGGCCAGGCATCCGCTTTGTGGCTCAGGCCGACGCTCTCCAGCAGCTCGCCAACCCGCGCCTTGATATCGCGCTCCACCACACCAAGCCACGCCAGCGGCAGGGCGACATTCTCCCAGGCGGTCCTGCGGCTCAACAGCGCCGAAGACTGGAAAACGGTGCCAATCGCCCGCCGTTCCCGGCGCAGCGCCTCGCCGGACAGCGCCGAGAGATCCTGGCCATTGATACGAATGCTACCGCTGTCCGGTTGCTCCAGCAGGCTGATGCAGCGCGCCAGGGTTGATTTACCGGCGCCGCTCGGCCCCACCACCGCGGTGATGGAGCGCTCAGGCACCTGCAGCGACAGCCCTTTCAGCACCGCGCTGAGCCGGCCATCCGCCGTGCGGTAACTTTTATGCAGGTCATCGATAGCGATCATGTCACCTTCTCCTCTACCGATGCCGCCGTGCGCGCATCGCGGCGGTAGCTGGCGCCCGGGTGAGGCGCGGCCAGACGCGGGCCGGCGCCGAACAGTTTTTCGCGCAGGGTCCCCTCGCGGTACTCCTGCTTAAAGGCGCCGCGCTTTTGCAGCTCAGGCACCAGCAGCTCGACGACGTCGCGGAAGGTTTCGTGAGTGACGGCATAGGCGAGGTTAAAGCCATCGACGTCCGTCTCTTCGACCCAGGACTGCAGTTCGTCCGCCACGGTTTGCGCGCTGCCAACCACCAGCGGACCGAAGCCGCCGATCCCCGCCCAATCGGCCAGGGCCTGCACCGTCCACTGGCGGTTCGGATCAGCGGTCGAAAAGGCCTCCACCGCCGACTGAATGGCGTTGGTGTGCAGATACTTCAGCACCTGATCCGGCTGATACTGGCCGAAATCGATCCCCGTCCAGCCGGAGAGCAGCGCCAGCGCGCCTTCATAGCTGACGTACTGCTTATATTCCTGCCACTTCGCCTGTGCCTCGCGGTCGGTGTCGCCGACAATCACCGTCTGCAGGTTGAAGATCAGGATGCTGTGCGGATCGCGCCCCGCCTCAGCTGCCCGGCGGCGAATATCCGCCACCGTCTTCTTCAGCAGCACCTTCGACGGCGCTGCGACGAAGACGCATTCGGCATGGCCGGCGGCGAACTGTTTGCCGCGGCTGGACGCCCCCGCCTGATACAGCACCGGCGTGCGCTGCGGGGATGGCTCGCAGAGGTGGATCCCCGGCACGGAAAAGAACTGTCCCTGATGGTTAATGGGATGGATTTTCCGCGGAACGCTGAAGATCTTCCGCTCTCTGTCGCGCAGCACCGCCCCATCCTCCCAGCTTCCCTCCAGCAACTTATAGATCACCTGCAAATACTCATCGGCATAGTCATAGCGGGTGTCATGGTCGGTCTGGGTCTGCTGGCCGATATTGCGCGCCCCGCTCTCCAGATAGGAGGTGACGATATTCCAGCCCACCCGCCCTTTGGTCAGATGATCGAGCGTCGACAGACGACGAGCGAAGGGGTAAGGATGCTCAAACGACAGCGAGGCGGTCAGGCCGAAGCCCAGATGCTCCGTCACCAGCGCCATTGGGGTGATCAGAGCCAGCGGATCGTTGACCGGAACCTGCGTCGCCTGGCGGATCGCCGCATCGCCGCTGCCGTTCAGCACGTCATAGATCCCCAGCACGTCGGCGATAAACAGCCCGTCGAACTTGCCGCGCTCCAGCAGCCGCGCCAGATCCACCCAGTACTCCAGATCTTTATACTGCCAGGAGCGATCCCGGGGATGCGCCCACAGGCCCGGCGACTGATGGCCGACGCAGTTCATATCGAAAGCGTTAAGACGAATTTCACGTTGTGATGACATAGCAATCTCCATAGCGCGGCCCGTCGCCGGGGCGCACGCGGCAAAATGAATCAGGGAAAAGAAAGAGAGGTATTCAGTACGCAGGACATCGGGAGTCCTGCGGGATCCCGAGCGTGAGTAACGCTTGCGCCGCCACGTCAGCGGCATGGTCGGCTACCTGCGGCAGGCCCATCAGTTCGCCAAAACGCCCGCGGGCGGCCGGACCGGCCACCAGCACCGGCAGCGCCTCAACGTGCGGCTCAGCCACTGCCCGGGAACGGCTGTCCACCTCCAGGCCCATGCCGAGGGCATCGGCGCGAATCAGGCCGCGGCGGGCGAGGTCCTGTAAAAATGGCTGGCTGTCGGTCAGGGCGCGGTGTGCGGGTCCGGTGGTCAGGATCAGGTGATCGACGCTCAGCGTCTGCACGCCGCCGCCGCGCCGCGCCAGCGTCAGACGCAGCGTTTCGCCTTCACCGCTTATCGACAGTAGCCTGGCCGCCTGCACCTGCAGACTGCCCGTGCGCTGGCGCGCCTCCAGCACCTCGGCGACCTGCGGCGCCACGCGGTAGCGGTGGACATCCCAGTAATGGCGCAGATGGCGCAGAAAACGCTGGCGATCGGCGACGCTGAGCGCCTGCCAGATCCGTTGCCCCTGCTGACGAACCGCATCCAGCACCACCTGCCAGCTCAGGCCCTGCTGCGCCGCATACGCGACGTCGAGGCGGATCTGGCGCAGGCGCTGGCGCAGGCTGCCCTGCTGATAGTCGCCAGGCCAGGTTGCCCCTGCGCCGCTAAGGTTGCCGCGCGACAGCAGGCCATGGCGCGAAAAGGCGACGATACTGCTGCGGTGGCCCAGCCGGTCCAGCGTCGCGACCGTATCGGCCATGGTTAATCCGGTGCCCATCACCGCCACCCGGGCGTGCGGGGCGATGGCATCGAGCGCGCCTGGCTGCCACGGGTTGGCAATCAGCGCCGGATGATGACGCCAGGCTTCGGCCTGTGCCGGCAGCGAAGGCGGTGGATGACTGATCGCCAGCACCAGCAGATCGGCCTTAAGCTGCAGGCCGCCGTCGGTGGTCACCGTCCCCTGATGAAAAGCGAGCGCCCGATCGCGCAGGTGGCGAAGCCGTCCGCCGCTGGACGCCGCGGCGTCGGCAAAACGCTGCGCCACATAGCGACCAAACTGGCCGCGCTGAGGGTAGACGGAACCGTCCGGGCGCAGCGCCTGCACATCGACGGTAAAGGCAGGCTGATGGCGGTACCAATGATCGAAGGCGCCCTCTTCGTCGCCGGCCAGCTGCATGCGAGCGGCCGGAACGTTAATCCGGTGCGTCGGCTCCGCAGTGGAGTAGGCCACCCCGGCCCCGGGGGACTGGCGCGGCTCCAGCAGCGTCACGCGCACCCCGTTCGGCGCCAGGCGCAGCAGCTCAATCGCCACCGCCGCGCCGCTAAAGCCGCCGCCGATAATCACGATATGCGGTTCTGCACTCATCGCTGCCCTCCTCCGGTATGCTGTCTCATGGTCGCGCTCCGGGCCATCAGCTGGCGCTGACCTGGCGCACCGGGCGCTTATCGCCGCCGATGGTTTCGCCAAACGGACCGGTGTTCACGCTACGCGCCTTCGACGAGGCCCCGTTTTCCAGCGGCAACAGAGGCATCACCAGCTCAGCAAAGCGGTGCGCTTCTTCCAGATGTGGGTAACCGGAGAAGATAAAGTTGCTGATGCCGAGCGCCTGATATTCGCGGATGCGTTCCGCTACCTGCTGCGGATTACCTACCAGCGCGGTACCCGCGCCGCCGCGCACCAGTCCGACGCCGGCCCACAGATTGGGCGCAATGCGCAGATTATCGCGCGATCCCTGATGCAGGGCGCTCATCCGCGCCTGGCCGGCCGAGTCCATGCGGGCGAAGATCTTTTGCGCCTGGGCAATGGTATCGTCGTCAAGATGGGCGATCAGCCGGTCGGCGGCGGCCCATGCCTCTTCTTCCGTTTCGCGCACAATGACGTGCAGACGAATGCCGTACTGCAGGGTGCGTCCGCGGGCCGCGGCGCGCTCGCGCACCACCGCCAGCTTCTCCGCCACCAGTTCCGGGGGTTCGCCCCACGTCAGATAGCTGTCGATCTGCTCGGCCGCCACATCAATGGCCGCATCAGAAGAGCCGCCGAAATAGAGCGGCGGGCCATTCTCCTGCACCGGCGGGAACAACACCTCAGCGCCTTCCACATGAATATGCTCGCCGTGATAATCCACTTTTTCCCCGCGCAGCAGGCGGGTGTAAACATCAAGAAATTCGCGGGTCACCTGATAGCGCTCGCTGTGGCTGAGGAAGATACCGTCGCCTTTGTTTTCCACCGGGTCGCCGCCGGTAACGACGTTGATCAGCAGCCGACCTTCCGATAAACGGTCGAGGGTGGCCGCCATCCGCGCCGCCAGGGTTGGCGACTGCAGGCCCGGCCTGACCGCCACCAGATAGCGCAGACGGCGGGTCAACGGCGCCAGCGCCGAGGCCACCAGCCACGAATCTTCACAGCTTTTACCGGTGGGGATCAGCACGCCGTAGTAGCCCAGGCTGTCGGCTGCCAGCGCCACCTGCTGCAAATAAGGTAAATCGACCGGGCGTCCACCCTCGGTGGTACCCAGATAACGGCCATCGCCGTGGGTAGGTAAGAACCAGAAGACATTGATCTTGTCGGGAGCTTGCTGCGTCATTATCTATTTCCTATATAACCATATCCGATATTTATCGAAGAGATGTTTTAATTTGGTTATATTGGTGTTAGCGATAATCATGCCAATGGTGAATAAAAAATTAATCTTTTAAAATCAATGCACTGAAAACGGCTTCGCCGCGCCGCGCTGTTGCAAATCGCGCAGCCGCCGCGCATCCGCTGGCGCATTTGCAACAGCCGCGGGCCTTCCCCCTCTGGTTTCTGCGGCCGCCGCAGGATAAGTTCAGAGCGTCAACGATCGGAGGTCCGCTATGCTGAACCCAGAATCCCCTTCCACCGCTCCCGCGCTGATCGACCCGGCGTCGAAGGCCTTCCAGAGCCTGCTGGACAAACTCGCGCCAACGGAGGCGACCGTGCTGATCGTGGGCGAAACCGGCACCGGCAAGGAGGTGGTGGCCCGCTATCTCCATCATCACAGCGCCCGTCGCCAGCAGCCGTTTCTGGCCGTTAACTGCGGCGCGCTGACCGAGAGCCTCGCCGAAGCTGAACTGTTCGGCCATGAGAAAGGCGCCTTCACCGGCGCGCAGCAGGGACAGCCCGGCTGGTTTGAAGCCGCGGAAGGGGGGACGCTGCTGCTGGACGAGATCGGCGAATTAAGCCTGCCGCTGCAGGTTAAGCTGCTGCGAGTGCTGCAGGAGCGTGAAATTACCCGCGTCGGCTCACGCAAAGCGATTAAAGTGAATGTCCGGGTGATTGCCGCCACCCACGTTGACCTGGCCCAGGCGATCCGCGAGCGCCGCTTTCGCGAGGATCTCTACTATCGACTGAATATCGCGGTGGTGCCGCTGCCGCCGCTGCGCCAGCGTCGGCAGGATATCCCGCTGCTGGCGCACCACTTTTTATCACTCTACGCCCGGCGCCTCGGGCGGCCAACCCTGCGTCTGGCGCCGGAATCACTGGCCCGGCTGATGGACTATTCGTGGCCGGGCAATATTCGCGAGCTGGAAAACACCCTGCACAACGCGGTGCTGCTCAGTAAAGAAGAGGAGATCAGTCCTGCCCAGCTGCGCCTGGCGACGCTCAACGACGCCCCGGGGCCGGCGAGCGATCATGAACTGGACGACTTTATTCGCCACCAGCTGGCGCTTCCCGGCGAGCCGCTGTGGCAGCGAGTGACCAGCGCCCTGATTCGCCACGCCATGGCACATTGCGACGATAACCAGAGCCAGGCGGCCGCGCTGTTGGGGATCAGCCGGCATACCTTGCGCACCCAGCTCGCTAACCTCGGGCTGATCAAAAGCCGCCGCCGCCCGCCTGCGCCGCCGCGGGCGTTCGCCAACGCAGCCGGGGCCGATCGCGAACTGCGCATTGGCTACCAGCGCTTCGGCAGCCTCGGGATCCTGAAAGCCCGTCAGAGTCTGGAAACCGCCTTCGCCAGCCTCGGCGTCAACGTGCTGTGGAGTGAGTTTCCTGCCGGACCGCAGCTCCTCCATGCCCTCGCCTGCAACGAGATCGACTTCGGCACCACCGGAGAAGCGCCGCCGGTGTTTGCCCAGGCCAGCAATAGCGAACTGATGTACGTGGCGTGGGAGCCGCCGGCGCCGCGCAGCGTGGCGATGGTCGTCCCGCAGGAGAGCGACATTCGCCAGCTCAGCGATCTGCGCGGTAAACGCATCGCCCTCAATAAAGGGTCGAATGTCCACTGGCTGCTGCTGCAGATCCTCGAGGACGCCGGCCTGGGTCTGAACGATGTGCGGGTGGTCTATACCCCGCCGAAATATCCGCTGACCGCCAGCGACTATCTGGCGGTTGACGCCTGGATGATGTGGGATCCGCTGCTCAGCGACGCCGAACACACCGGCGAGCTGCGGGTGGTCGCCAGCGGCGAAGGCCGGGTCAACAACCATCAGTTTTATCTTTCGCGACGGGACTACCTCGCTCAGCATGGCGATATCATGCGCCGCCTGCTGACGGAGCTGACCCACACCGGGCAGTTTATCGACTCGCATCGCGGCGAAGCGGCCCGCTTACTCTCGGCAGAGCTGGGGATCGACGCCCGGTCGCTGAGTATTGCCCTCGCCCGCCGCAGCCATCGCCCGCGGCCGATGGATCTGTCGGTGATCCGCGCCCAGCAGACCATCGCCGATCGCTTTTACGCCCTCGGGCTTATCGCCAAACCGGTCCCGGTGCGCGAAGCGGTGTGGTACGGCGAACCCGCGCCGGACGTCATCAGACCGCTGATGGCGGTCAGTTAGCGAAATTTGCGCGTTATCTTCCTGATTGTTCAGGCGCAGATAGCCTCGATCTGATGGCGATGTTACCCTAAAGACGCTGAGAATAAGGGGGTATCTGTGGCTGTTCATCTGTTAATCGTCGACGCGTTAAATCTGATCCGCCGCATTCACGCGGTGCAGGGTTCACCCTGCGTCGATACCTGCCTGCATGCCCTGGAGCAGCTGATCGTCCACAGTCAGCCCACCCACGCGGTGGCGGTGTTCGATGATGAGGATCGCGCCCACGGCTGGCGCCACCAGCGCCTGCCGGAGTACAAAGCCGGCCGCGCGCCGATGCCGGAGACGCTGGTGGCCGAGATGCCGGCGCTGCGGGCCGCCTTCGAACAGCGGGGGATCCGCTGCTGGGCCTCGCCGGGCAGCGAAGCAGACGATCTCGCCGCCACCCTGGCGGTGAAGGTGGCCCAGGCGGGCCATCAGGCCACCATCGTCTCCACCGACAAAGGCTACTGCCAGCTGCTGTCGCCCACCATCCGCATCCGCGACTACTTTCAGAAGCGCTGGCTGGACGCCCCCTTCATCGCCAGCGAGTTCGGCGTCACCCCGGAGCAGCTGGCGGATTACTGGGGGCTGGCGGGGATCAGCAGCTCGAAGGTGCCGGGCGTGGCGGGCATTGGACCCAAAAGCGCCGCCCAGCTGCTGAACGAGTTTCAGGACCTGGAGGGGCTGTACGCCCGTCTGGCCGAGGTCCCGGAGAAGTGGCGCAAAAAGCTGGCCGCGCATCAGGAGATGGCCTTCACCTGCCGGGAGGTGGCCCGCCTGCAGACCGACCTCCAGCTGGACGGCAATCTGCAGCAGCTGCGGCTGACGCGCTGATCTTCGTTAAGAGGTGCGCCGGTGCAGGGTGACTGCCTCCGGCACTGCCTGCTTTACCCGGGCCAGGCAATCACCAGGCCGCCTGATATAACCCGACGATATCCGCCAGGCTCGCCTCGCGCGGGTTGCCGCCGGTACACACATCCGCCAGCGCCGCCTGGGCCAGCGCCGGAATATCCTCTTTCCTGACGCCCACCTCGCGCAGATGGCCGGGAATACCGACATCGCGGTTAAGCTGGCAGACCGCCTCTACTGCCGCCTCGCGCGCGGCGGTCAGGCTTAACGCTTCCACCCTGACGCCCATCGCCCGGGCGATGTCGCGATATTTTTCCCCGGTCGCCTCAGCATTAAAGCGCATCACGTGCGGCAGCAGGATGGCATTCGCCACGCCGTGCGGCGTGTTGTAAAAAGCGCCGAGCGGATGCGCCATACCGTGTACCAGGCCAAGCCCAACGTTGGAAAATCCCATCCCCGCCACATACTGGCCGAGCGCCATAGCTTCCCCCGCGCCGGCGTCTCCGGCAACCGAGCCGCGCAGCGCGCCGGCGATGATCTCGATGGCCTTGAGGTGCAGAGCATCGGTCAAAGCCCAGGCGCCGCGAGTGAGGTACCCTTCGATAGCATGCGTCAGGGCGTCCACGCCGGTAGCCGCCTTCAGCGCCGGCGGCATAGCGTCCATCATATCGGCATCGATAAAGGCCACCTGCGGAATATCGTGCGGGTCGACACAGACGAATTTGCGCCGCTGTTCTTCATCAGTGATGACATAGTTAATCGTCACCTCCGCCGCGGTACCCGCGGTGGTCGGCACCGCGAAGATCGGCACGCTGGGCTGACGGGTGGGCGACAGCCCCTCGAGGCTACGGACATCGGCGAATTCCGGGTTACGCTGAATAATACCGATCGCCTTACAGGTATCCTGCGGCGAACCGCCGCCGATGGCGATCAGGTAATCCGCCCCGCTGCGTTGAAAGGCCTGCAGCCCCTGCTGGACCACGGCGATGGTCGGGTTAGGGATCACGTCGCTGAATATATCCCATGCCAGCCCGGCGGCATCCAGTTTGTCGGTGACTTTCGCCGCCACGCCGCAGCGGGCGAGAGTGCTGTCGGTGACGATCAATGCTTTACGATAACCGCGCCGCACCGCTTCATCGGTTAATGCGTTTATCGCCCCCCGGCCAAACCATGCCGTTTCATTGAGGATCATTCTGTTTGCCATCGTGGCTCTCCTGTTAGCGTTGCGGCATCACTCTTCAATGCGTAATCCGTAGGTTTTGAACTTCTCCAGCACGATGGCGATCGCCTCGTCATCCAGCACCGGGACCGGGTCGGTAATCGCCAGCGTACTGAGGTAGAGCTGGGCCAGGACCTCCACTTCATGCGCCAGCCAGAGCGCTTTCTCCAGGCTGGCCTCGCAGGCGATCAGGCCGTGATGCTGCAGCAGCGTGGCTTTGCGGTGCTTCAGCGCCACCGCGACATGCTCAGACAGTTCGCGGGTGCCGAAGGTGGCATAGGGCGCGCAGGGGATCGAATTCCCGCCGGCCGCGGCGATCATATAGTGGATGGCCGGGATGGGCCGGTTGAGGATCGACACCGCCGTACAATGGACAGCGTGATTGTGGACCACCGCCTGGGCATCGGGTCGCGTCTGGTAGGCCGCCTGATGAAAACGCCATTCGCTGGAGGGCAGTTTTCCCTGCTCATGCTGGCCGTCGGCATCAATAAAGACGATCTTGTCTTCCGTCAGCTTTTCATATGGGATACCGGTAGGGGTGATCAGCATTCCTCCCTGATAGCGCACGCTGACATTGCCGGCGGTCCCCTGATTTAACCCCAGGCGGGTCATTTCCAGGCAGGTATCGATAATCTGCCGGGCCAGTCTGTTTCTTTCCATTGCGTTCCTCTTTTGGTGACTCATCATCCATCAACGGCAGGGCAACAGAAATATCGTCGGCTACCGTGGGATAGGGTGAATAATGGTCTTCATCATCAACCTGAATATTCAAAGGGGAATTTTCATGATTATTTTTTGTGAGCCGCGTCAATTATTCCGCCATGAATAAAGCAACCATGCCCATTACGAGAGAGATTAAAATGCCCGTTCTTAATAATATTTCATCAAGCGGGCATTTTATTTCTTTGTAACATTTGCCCGTTTTCCACGATATATATTCATTCGGTCATTAGCGTTGTGGTTTTGTGAATTTATTTTCTCAAACGGTCAGCGTTTTTGAAAAATTAAAGTGACAATAATCACATAAAATGGCCCACAGTACGTTAAGTGTGACCATCATCATATTAACAGACGGTTTTTATTTGAAAATGAAGCCATGGGTTCCGCCGTGACTTTCATTTCACTCACCGGCGCGTCACCTGAGCTCACTTAATTTTGCGGTCTGCTGCAGCACCAGACTGCGCCCTGAATGCTGTTGTAAATGCTTCTGAACTGATGAGGACGCTATGGGAAACACAACGATACCAACGCAAAGTTACCGCGCCATGGAGAGCGGGCAGAGTAAGAGCTACATTATTCCTTTCGCTCTGCTGTGCTCCCTCTTTTTTCTGTGGGCCGTGGCAAATAATCTGAATGATATTTTATTACCGCAATTTCAACAGGCCTTTACCCTGACTAACTTCCAGGCCGGATTAATTCAATCGGCCTTTTACTTTGGCTATTTTATTATTCCCATCCCCGCCGGGATGTTGATGAAAAAATTCAGCTACAAAGCCGGCATCCTTACGGGGCTGTTTTTATATGCCTGCGGCGCCGCGCTGTTCTGGCCTGCCGCCGAAGTGATGAATTACACCTTATTTCTCATTGGATTATTTATTATCGCTGCCGGGCTTGGCTGTCTGGAAACCGCGGCCAACCCGTTTGTCACCGTCCTCGGTCCGGAAAGCGGCGGTCACTTCCGCCTTAATCTGGCCCAGACCTTTAACTCATTCGGCGCCATTATTGCCGTGGTATTTGGCCAGAGTCTTATTTTGTCTAACGTCCCGCATCAGCCGCAGGAGGTGCTGGATAAAATGACGCCGGAACAGCTCAGCGCCTGGAAGCACAGTCTGGTCCTGTCGGTACAAACCCCCTATATGATTATCGTGGCCATTGTCCTGCTGGTCGCCCTGCTGATCGTCTGCACCCGCTTCCCCTCCCTGCAAAGCGATGACCACAGCGACAGCGCGCAGAGCACTTTTTTCGCCTCGCTGACGCGCCTGATGCGCATCCGCCACTGGCGCTGGGCGGTACTGGCCCAGTTCTGCTACGTCGGCGCGCAAACCGCCTGCTGGAGCTACCTGATTCGCTACGCTATCGAAGAGATCCCGGGCATGACGGCCGGTTTCGCCGCCAACTACCTGACCGCCACCATGGTCTGCTTCTTTATCGGCCGTTTTACCGGCACCTGGCTTATCCGCCGCTTCGCGCCGCACAACGTGCTCGCTATCTATGCGTTTATCGCCATGCTGCTCTGCTTGCTCTCCGCCTTCAGCGGCGGCCACGTCGGTCTGCTGGCCCTGACCCTGTGCAGCGCCTTTATGTCCATTCAGTACCCGACCATCTTCTCGCTGGGGATTAAGCATCTGGGCCAGGACACCAAATATGGCTCGTCATTTATCGTCATGACCATTATCGGCGGCGGGATCGTTACCCCGGTGATGGGCTTTGTCAGCGACGCCGCCGGCAATATCCCGACCGCCGAACTGGTCCCGGCGCTGTGCTTCGCCATCATCTTTATTTTTGCCCGTTTCCGTTCACAAGCGGCGACGAACTAAACCTGTTATCCGCATAACCTGAGGGATCTGTAATGAAAAAAATCAGCTTACCGAAGATCGGTATTCGTCCGGTAATCGATGGTCGTCGCATGGGGGTCCGCGAGTCGCTGGAAGCGCAAACCATGAACATGGCGAAAGCCACCGCCGCGCTTATCAGCGAGAAACTGCGCCACGCCTGCGGCGCCCGGGTGGAGTGCGTGATTGCCGATACCTGCATCGCCGGCATGGCCGAGTCGGCCGCCTGTGAAGAGAAATTCAGCAGCCAGAACGTCGGCGTCACCATCACCGTCACCCCCTGCTGGTGCTACGGCAGCGAAACCATCGACATGGATCCGCTGCGCCCGAAGGCCATCTGGGGCTTTAACGGCACCGAGCGTCCGGGGGCGGTCTATCTGGCCGCGGCGCTGGCGGCCCATAGCCAGAAAGGGATCCCGGCGTTCTCCATCTACGGACATGACGTGCAGGATGCCGATGACACCTCGATCCCGGCGGATGTCGAAGAAAAGCTGTTGCGCTTCGCTCGCGCCGGCCTGGCTGTCGCCAGTATGAAAGGGAAAAGCTATCTGTCGCTGGGCGGCGTCTCAATGGGCATCGCCGGATCTATCGTCGACCACAACTTTTTTGAGTCCTGGCTCGGCATGAAGGTGCAGGCTGTCGACATGACGGAGCTGCGCCGGCGAATCGATCAAAAAATCTATGATGAAACCGAGCTGGAGATGGCGCTGGCGTGGGCGGATAAACACTTCCGCTACGGCGAAGATCAGAACGCTGAGCAGTATAAGCGCAATGAAACGCAGAGCCGCGCGGTGCTGAAAGAGAGCCTGCTGATGGCGATGTGCATCCGCGACATGATGCAGGGCAACCCGAAGCTCGCAGAAAAAGGGCTGGTGGAGGAGTCGCTGGGTTACAACGCCATCGCCGCCGGTTTCCAGGGTCAGCGCCACTGGACCGATCAATACCCCAATGGCGATACCGCCGAAGCGCTGCTCAACAGCTCTTTTGACTGGAACGGGGTGCGCGAACCGTTTGTCGTCGCTACCGAAAACGACAGCCTCAACGGCGTGGCCATGCTGATGGGCCATCAGCTCACCGGCACCGCCCAGGTGTTTGCCGACGTACGCACCTACTGGTCGCCGGATGCCGTTGAACGGGTCACCGGGCAGCCGCTCACCGGGCGGGCGGAGCACGGCATCATTCACCTGATTAACTCCGGCTCTGCGGCGCTGGACGGCTCCTGCCAGCAGCGCGACGCGCAGGGCAATCCGACGATGAAACCCCACTGGGAGATTGAGCAGAGCGAGGCGGATGCCTGCCTCGCGGCGACCGAATGGTGCCCGGCGATCCACGAATACTTCCGTGGCGGCGGCTTCTCTTCCCGCTTCCTGACCGAAGGCGGCGTGCCGTTCACCATGACCCGGGTGAACATCATCAAAGGTCTGGGGCCGGTGCTGCAAATTGCCGAAGGCTGGAGCGTAGCGCTGCCCAAAGCGATGCACGACCAGCTCGACGCCCGCACCAACTCCACCTGGCCCACCACCTGGTTTGCCCCACGCCTGACCGGCAAGGGCCCGTTCAGCGATGTGTACTCGGTGATGGCCAACTGGGGCGCCAACCACGGCGTGCTGACCATCGGCCACGTTGGCGCAGATTTCATTACCCTCGCCGCCATGCTGCGCATTCCGGTCTGCATGCACAACGTGGAAGAGGCGAAAATCTATCGCCCTTCCGCCTGGGCCGCGCACGGCATGGATATCGAGGGCCAGGACTACCGCGCCTGCCAGAACTACGGGCCGCTGTATAAGCGTTAACAGGTTGGTTTCGCCCGGAGGCGTAGGCTTACCTGGCCTACAGACGCGCGCGGTCTGTAGGCCGGATAAGCGCTGCGCCATCCGGCAATGTTGTTTCGGGAGTCACTATGAAGCAAGACGTTATCCTGGTCCTCGACTGCGGCGCCACGAACGTGCGGGCGATGGCCGTGGATCGACAAGGGAAAATTATCGCCCGCGCCGCAACGGCGAACGCCAGCGACATCGCGGCGGAAAAAAGCGACTGGCACCAGTGGTCGCTGGAGGCCATTATGCAGCGCTTTGCCGACTGCTGTCGGCAGATCCATGACCAGCTGGCCTCCTGCACGGTGCGCGGCATCACCGTCACGACCTTTGGCGTCGATGGCGCGTTGGTGGATGAGAAGGGTGCCCTGCTGTATCCGATCATCAGCTGGAAATGCCCGCGCACCGCGGCGGTGATGGAGAAAATCAGCCAGTATATGCCCGCGCGCCAGCTGCAGCGGATAGCCGGCGTCGGCGCGTTTGCGTTCAACACCCTGTATAAGCTGGTGTGGCTGAAAGAGAACCACCCGCAGCTGCTGGCGCAGGCCCATGCCTGGCTGTTTATTTCATCGCTGATCAACCATCGGCTGACCGGGGAGTTCACCACCGACCTCACCATGGCGGGCACCAGCCAGATGCTCGATCTCCGGCAGCGCGATTTCAGCGCGCCGATCCTGCAGGCGACCGGCCTGCCGCGCCGCCTGTTCCCGCGGCTGGTTGAAGCAGGCCAGCCGATCGGCGCCCTGCTGCCGGAGGCCGCTGCGCTGCTGGGCCTCCCCGTCGGGATCCCGGTTATCTCGGCCGGGCATGACACCCAGTTCGCTCTGTTTGGCGCCGGCGCCGGGCAGGATGAGCCGGTGCTCTCCTCCGGGACCTGGGAGATCCTGATGGTGCGCAGCGCGCAGGTCGACACCTCGCTGCTCTGTGACTACAGCGGCTCCACCTGCGAGCTGGACAGCCAGCCGGGCCGCTATAACCCGGGTATGCAGTGGCTGGCCTCCGGCGTGCTCGAGTGGGTGCGCAAACTGCTGTGGAGCGCTGACACCCCATGGCAGACGCTGATTGACGAAGCGCAGGCGATCCCGCCCGGCGCCCAGGGCGTCAGGATGCAGTGCGACCTGCTCGCCAGCCAGCACGCCGGCTGGCAGGGCGTCACGCTCAACACCACCCGCGGCCATTTTTACCGCGCCGCGCTGGAGGGGTTAAGCGATCAGCTGGCGCAGCATCTGCAAACCCTGGAAAAAATCGGCGGCTTCAGGGCGAAAGAGCTGCTGCTGGTGGGCGGCGGCAGCCGCAACGCGCTATGGAACCAGATCAAGGCCAACCGACTCGGGATACCGATCAAAGTCCTCGACGATGCCGAAACCACCGTGGCCGGCGCGGCGATGTTTGGCTGGTATGGCGTGGGCGAGTTCTCTTCGCCAGAACAGGCCAGAGCGCAGGTCGCGTACCGCTACCGCTATTTCTGGCCGCAAACTGAACCTGAACTGATAGAGGAAGCCTGAGATGCTCAAAACCATTTCCCCGCTGATATCGCCGGAACTGCTGAAAGTGCTGGCCGAAATGGGCCATGGGGATGAAATCATTTTTTCCGATGCCCATTTCCCGGCGCACAGCATGGGGCCGCAGGTGATCCGCGCCGATGGCCTGCGAGTCAGCGATCTGCTGCAGGCGATTATCCCGCTGTTCGAATTAGACAGCTATGCGCCGCCGGTGGTGATGATGGCCGCCGTCGAAGGCGATGCGCTCGACCCGACGGTGGAACAGCGCTATCGGCAGGCGCTCTCGGCGCAGGCCCCCTGCCCGGATATCGTGCGGATTGACCGCTTTGCCTTCTACGACCGGGCGCAAAAAGCCTTTGCGATCGTTATCACAGGAGAGTGCGCTAAGTACGGAAATATCCTTTTAAAAAAAGGAGTCACGCCGTAATCTCATGCCGGAGCGTCTGCCTGATGCAGACGCTCAATCAATGATGGGATGAGAATAAATGAAAGCAGCCCGCCAGCAGGCGATCGTCGATCTCCTGATCACCCACAGCAGCCTGACCACCGAAACGTTGTCAAAACAGCTCAACGTCAGCAGGGAAACTATTCGCCGCGATCTGAGCGAGCTGCAGGCGCAGGGCAAAGTGCTGCGTAACCACGGCCGGGCCAAAGTGATCCACCAGCGCAGCCAGGACAGCGGCGATCCTTTCCACATGCGCCTGAAAAGCCATTACGCGCATAAAGCCGACATCGCCCGCGAAGCGCTGGCCTGGATTGACGAAGGGATGGTGATCGCCCTCGATGCCAGCTCCACCTGCTGGTATCTCGCCCGCCAGCTGCCGGACCGCCCGCTGCACGTCTTTACCAACAGCCAGCCCATCTGCCAGGAGCTGGCCAAACGCGACCAGATCACGCTCACCTGCTCCGGCGGCACTCTGCAGCGGAAATATGGCTGCTACGTGAACCCGGCGCTGATTTCCCAGCTGAAATCGCTGGAGATCGATCTGTTTATTTTTTCCTGCGAAGGCATCGACCCGCAGGGCGCGCTGTGGGACTCCAATGCGTTCAATGCCGACTTCAAATCGATCCTGCTTAAGCGTGCGGCGCAGTCGCTACTGCTGATCGACAAAAGCAAGTTCAACCGCTCCGGCGAGGCGAGGATTGGTCATCTGGATGACGTGACGCATATTGTGTCGGATGCGCCGCAGCCTTAAGGGGAAGGCCGGAGGACGCGCACGCGTCTCCGGCCTGAGGGGGAAGGATTAACGCTCGTCGCGACGTCCGCCGACGGCGGCCCACAGGCGGCGCACGTGAACGGTCACTTCTTCACGATCGTGATACAGCTGACGCGCCTGGATCTGGGCGTTAACGCCGTGCTCGTCCAGCTGGGCCTGAATATAGGCCAGATTCTGCGACACCTCTTCATAGCGCTTTTTCATCGGCAGCTTGAGGTTGAAGATGGTCTCCCGGCACCAGCCGTTGACCAGCCACTGCGCCATCAGCGCCGCCACCTTCGCCGGTTTCTCCACCATATCGCAGACCATCCACGAGATGTTGTTGCGGTTCGGACGATAGCGGAAACCGTCTTCGCGCAGCCAGGTCACCTGGCCGGTATCCATCAGGCTCTGGGCCATCGGGCCGTTATCGACCGAAGAGACCCACATGTTGCGCTTCACCAGCTGATAGGTCCAGCCGCCCGGGCAGGCGCCGAGATCGACGGCATACATGCCGTTCGCCAGACGCTCGTCCCACTCGTCCGCCGGAATAAAGACGTGGAACGCCTCTTCCAGCTTGAGGGTGGAACGGCTCGGGGCGTCGGAAGGAAACTTCAGCCGCGGAATGCCCATATAGAACGGTGAGTTGTTGTTGCTGTATGAGTAGCCGGTATAGCAGCAGCCGGGGGCGATAAAGAACACATGCACCACCGGTCGCTTTGGCGTTTCATAGTTGGTCAGCACGCCCGCCTCGCGCAGCGCCGCGCGTAACGGCACCGTAAACTTGCGGCAGAACTTCATCAGCTCTTTGCTTTCGTTGGTATCCGCCACTTCCACACGCAGCTCGCCCCCCTTCTCCACCACGCCCTGCAGCATGCCGACGATCGGGGTTATGCGATCCTCCGGCGGCAGGTCGCGCAGCAGTTCGCCGACCACAAACATCTGTCGGGCGAAAATTAGCGAGCTGAACGGCAGATCGCGCACCAGCTTCTCGCCGTCGTCCTGCTGATAACCTTCAAAAATTACATAGCCAGAGTCTTCTTTGACCCGGGCAAAACCAAACACCTCAAGGCGGGCTGCCTTATCGGTAATTTCTGCTGCGCACTCTTTCTCAAACCCAGGGCGACAATAGAGGACAACCTTATTCATGAACAACGCCCTTACGTTTCAGACGAATTGCACCAATTAACATTAAAACCCAACCGGCGAGGAAGCTTACGCCGCCCACCGGGGTCACGAACGCCCACAGACGTAAATGAGAGAGCGCCAGACAATAGAGGCTGCCGCTGAACAGCACGGTCCCTAACGCCAGAAATACGCTGCTCCAGTAGAACCAGATACTGATCCGACGCTGCATCGCCACCGCCAGACCAAAAATCGCCAGGGTATGGAAGGCCTGATACTCCAGGCCGGTATGGATCCAGGCCATCTCCGCCGCGCCGAGCGATTGACTTAAGACATGCGCGCCAAAAGCGCCCAGAGCCACAAAGATAAAGCCGCTAATCGCGGCGAATATCAGCATAAAACGGCTGGTCATGTTGTTACCCTACAAGTAATTATTGTTCATAACGAAAGCGGAATTTTTCTTGTTCACTTGCCGCTTTCGCCAGGATCCACTGCCGGAAAGCGGCTATTTTACCCAGTTCTGCCTGACTGTCATGGCAAACAAGGTAAAACGCATTCTTACTGACCAGAACATCATTAAACGGACACACCAGACGACCGGCTTCAATTTCGGACTGCGCCATGACGTTGTTGGCCAGCGCCACGCCCTGCCCGTGAATGGCCGCCTGCAGCACCATCGCGCTATGGCTGAAAATCGGCCCCTGCTGCACATTAATATGGCTTAGACCAAGCTGACGGGTATAAGTTTGCCAGTCGCGGCGGGACGCATCGTGAAGCAGGGTATGTTGCGCCAGATCGGCAGGCGTTTTCAATGCTTTGTCGCCGGTGAGCAAGAGCGGGGAACAGACCGGCAGCAGATACTCGGCGTACAATTTTTCCACACGCAGGCCCGGCCAGTTGCCGCGGCCGTAAAAAATCGCCACATCGACATCGTCCGCCAGCTTATCCTCCTGACGGTCCACCGCCTGGATCCTGACGTCGATTCCCGGATAAGCTGAGTTAAAGCTTGTGAGTCTTGGCACCAGCCACTGAATGGCGAAACTTGGCAATAAACTGACCGTTAATGCCCCTTTGGCGCTGCGCGCCTGCAGTTTACGCGTCGCTTCCGTCAGTTGCGAAAAAATCTCTTTAATATCCTGAAAATAGCTCTGCCCTTCTTCCGTTAACAGCAGCGAACGATTGCGCCGACGGAACAGCTTAAGGCCCAGAAAATCCTCGAGAGACTTGATTTGATGGCTGACTGCGGCCTGCGTCACAAAAAGCTCATCGGCTGCCCGAGTGAAGCTGAGATGACGTGCGGCTGCATCAAAAACACGTAATGCATTCAGAGGTGGTAATCGCTTCGACATGGTTATTCTGGCTTAGATGTTAACTCAATTTAACAAATAGGAAACAATGATTAACCTATTAGTTTTTTTTATCTGAGCCATTATAAATTGTCCGTTGAGGTTCTACCAGCAAATACCTATAGTGGCGGCACTTCCTGAGCCGGAACGAGAAGCTTTTTTTGGAATGCGTGTTCCATCAAGCTTTTGGCTTACGGTTGTGATGTTGTGTTGTTGTGTTTGCAATTGGTCTGTTTTTGCAGACCCTGGTAGCAAAGCTACCCCTTTTCACTTCCTGTACATTTACCCTGTCTGTCCATAGTGATTTAATGTAGCACCGCAACGCGCGGTGCTTTTTTTTGCCTTTTTACTGCCTTACTCGTCCAGTTCACCCAGTTGTTTCACGTCAGAGCGATTGATCTGCTGTTTGTTGCCCCACGCGTCTTTATACGAGATCATGCCAGTGTCATTATCGGTTTGCGGTTTCCCGTCGGTAACGATGGTCCGCCCATCGTTGGTATGCATCACATAGTTAGAGGAACAGGCGCTCAGGCCTAAAGTCAGCATACAGGCAGAGATAATCGCAGCGGCCTTAGTCATTTTCATTCTTCTCTCCTTACGGCTATTTATACTATTCGTAACTCGTTAAGTAATAGGTTAAAACACAAACCCAACACTTTTCAGCATAACCCTCTTTGACCGACGTGGAGTCACATTCGGACAATTCCACAGGACGCAGAGACCTTGTCACGCCCGGCAAATTGCGCGACGATCGCGGTATTGATACGAGGAATTCCATGAACGCATTCAACCCGGCGCACTTTCGCGCGCAGTTTCCGGCTCTGGCCGATGCCGGCGTCTATCTCGACAGCGCGGCGACAGCGCTCAAACCGCTGGCGGTGATCGACGCCAGCGACCAGTTTTATCGCCTGAGCGCCGGCAATGTCCATCGCAGCCAGTTCGCCGCCGCCCAGCGGCTGACCGAGCGCTACGAGGCGGCCCGCGATCGCGTGGCGGCGTGGCTTAACGCCCCGTCCGGCAAAGATATCGTCTGGACGCGGGGGACCACCGAGGCCATCAATATGGTGGCGCAAAGCTACGTCCGGCCGCGCCTGCAGCCTGGCGATGAAATTATCGTTAGCGAAGCCGAGCATCATGCCAACCTCGTGCCCTGGCTGATGGTGGCCGGGCAGACCGGCGCCAGAGTGGTCAAACTGCCGCTTGGCGCCGACCGTCTGCCGGATATCGCCAGCCTCAGCGCGCTGATTACCCCGCGCAGCCGGGTGCTGGCCATCGGCCAGATGTCCAACGTCACCGGCGGCTGCCCGGACCTGGCCCAGGCTATCCGCCTTGCCCACGCCGCCGGGATGGTGGTGATGGTTGATGGCGCCCAGGGGGCGGTGCATTTCCCCGCTGACGTGCAGGCGCTGGATATCGATTTTTACGCCTTTTCCGGCCATAAGCTGTATGGCCCGACCGGGATCGGCGCCCTGTACGGCAAAAGCGAGCTGCTGGCAGCGATGTCGCCCTGGCTCGGCGGCGGGAAAATGATCGCCGAGGTCAGCTTTGACGGCTTTACGCCGCAGCCGGCCCCCTATGGCCTCGAGGCCGGTACGCCGAATGTCGGCGGGGTTATCGGCCTCAGCGCCGCGCTGGAGTGGCTGGCGCAGAGCGATATCGGCCAGGCGGAAAACTGGAGCCGCAGTCTGGCGAGCCTGGCGGAAGAGGAACTGGCGAAACGGCCGGGCTTCCGCTCTTTCCGCTGCCAGCAGTCAAGCCTGCTGGCCTTTGAATTTGAGGGTATTCATCACAGCGATCTGGTGACGCTGCTGGCGGAGTCCGGCATTGCCCTGCGCGCCGGACAACACTGCGCCCAGCCGCTGCTGGCTGCCTTAGGGGTCAGCGGCACCCTGCGGGCCTCTTTCGCCCCCTACAATACCCAAGACGATGTTGCGGCGCTGGTCCACGCGGTGGATCGCGCCCTGGAAATTCTGGTGGATTAATGACAACTCTGCACCCCTTCGGCACAACCATTACCGACGCTACGCTGCGCCAGATCTTCGCCCCGCTGAACCAGTGGGAGGATAAATACCGTCAGCTGATTTTATTGGGCAAAAAGCTGCCGACGCTGACCGACGAGCGCAAAGCGCAGGCCCATGAGATTGCCGGCTGTGAGAACCGCGTCTGGCTGGGCTATGAGGAGGACGCCGAGGGCAGGCTGCACTTCTTTGGCGACAGCGAAGGAAGGATTGTGCGCGGTCTGCTGGCGGTACTTTTAACCGCCGTGGAAGGAAAAACCCGCGCCGGGATCCTGGCGCAGGATCCGCTGGCGCTGTTCGACGAGCTGGGGCTGCGCGGCCAGCTCAGCGCCTCGCGCAGCCAGGGCCTCAGCGCCCTGAGCGAGGCGGTGCTCGCCGCCGCCCGCGAAAGGTAATCTCACGATTTCGCTTTCCCGCCGCCGCGCCCGATGGGGAAACTACTTTCCGGAAGCCGCAGCGTCACGCTGCGCTTTCGCCAGCATCTTCTTCAGGGCATGCGACACCGCGACGAAGCCAAAGGTCGCGGTCACCATCGTCGCCGCGCCAAAGCCGGAAGCGCAGTCCATCCGCTTCGGCCCTTCCGCCGTGCTCTTCATTGCGCAGACGCTGCCGTCCGCCTGCGGGTAGACCAGCGCTTCCGTAGAGAAGACGCAGTCTACACCGAGCTTACCTTTGCTGTTTTTCACCACCCCAAACTGGCTTTTCAGCCGCTCGCGCAGTTTGGCCGCCAGCGGATCCTGGATGGTCTTCGCCAGGTCAGCGACCTGGATCTGCGTTGGGTCAATCTGACCACCCGCCCCGCCGGTAGTCACCAGCGGCACCTTGTAGCGGCGACACCAGGCGATAAGCGCCGCTTTCGGCCGGACGCTATCGATGGCGTCGATAACATAGCTAAAGCCGACGCCAAGATATTCCGCCACGTTTTCCGGGGTCACGAAATCATCCACCACCGTCACCCGACACTCAGGGTTGATGAGGCGAATTCGCTCCGCCATCACCTCCGCTTTCGCCAGTCCGACGTTGCCGCTGAGGGCGTGGATCTGACGATTGGTGTTGGTGACGCAGACATCGTCCATATCGATAAGGGTGATCGCCCCGATGCCGGTCCGCGCCAGCGCTTCCGCCGCCCAGGAGCCGACCCCGCCGATCCCGACCACGCAGACGTGGGCGTCGGCAAAACATTGCAGCGCTTTTTCACCATATAAACGTGCCGTACCGCCAAAACGCTGGCGCCAGGCATCGCTGATTACAACAGACATAGAACCTCAGAACAAAATGACAGCGCCCGGAGGCCGCCGCAAACGGCGTCATCCGGGCGCCCTGGTCAACAGGCACGGCCAGGGGAGTTAGCCGCTAAAAACATTCCCCGCGCCCGGGGCGTTTTTCAGCACCCATACGCGGCCGTAGTGGTTATACCAGCCGGCACGGTGGCCCGCGTCAGGCCCAATGCCCTGATAGATGTCGAAATGCTGACCTTTGATGGCCCCGCCGACATCGAGGGCGACCATCAGGCGCAGTTCGTACTGGCCGTTAAACTTGCCATTATTATCCAGCAGAGGCACCTCGGCCAGCAAGGTGGTTCCCGGCGGAATAATCGACCGGTCAGAGGCCACCGAGGCGCGGCCGATCAGCGGCACAGCGCTGGCCCCTTTCACCGGCGCGAAAGACTGCGGTTTAAAGAACACGAACGACGGGTTCTGCTCCAGCAGCTCGCGCACTTCCGCTTCGCTGTGCTTTTCACCCCACTCGCGGATCGCCTGCATCGACATATCTTCTTTCTTCACTTCCCCGCGGTCGATTAGCACTTTGCCGATGCTGCGATAGGGCCAGCCGTTTTTCCCGGCATAGCTAAAGAAGTTGAGCGGCGAACCATCGCCAAAGTCGATATAGCCGCTGCCCTGCACGTCCATGATGAAGTTATCCATCAGCGAGTTGCTGTACGCCAGCACATAGTTATCGCTCAGCGCGCCGGCATAGATGCTGGCGCGGGACGGCAGCTTACCGCGTTTCGGCGGCATACGGTAAATGGGGTACTGGAATTCGCCCTGACGGGTGTGGCGCGCCTGCACCACCGGCGTGTAGTAGCCGGTAAACTGGACGTTGCCATAGTTGTCGACGCCCTGCATCTGCCAGGCGTCGATGCCAAACTGGCGCAGCGTACGGGTGTCGCCGCCGGCGCGCAGCCACTCCTGCAGCGCGTTGTAGACGTTGCTCTGGCTATTATAGAGGCGTGGCGAGGCGTTACGAATTTGATTAACCTGCTCGGAGAAGTCGCCGGCGTTGATCGGTGCCCCGACGGCATCCGGCTGGTTTACCAGTGAAAACGGCTGGGTGAACTTGCCATCGCTATATTGCTGACCGCGGTCGGTCGGTTTTGAGGAACAGGCGGCGAGCATGGCCAGCATTGCCCCCGTCGCTACATATTTTGCCCAACGTCCTTTCATGGTGTCTCATCTTTTGCTGCGAAGCCTTAGTGCGTGTTGAAGATAACAAAGCGCCGGAGCTATTGAAATGCGCGATCTCATCGATGGCACAGATTTGTGTAAAAAAACACCACAACATGGCGTTTTATAAGCCAATTCTTACAAAAATGTCGATTTGGTCGAAAAAAGGTTGCATCATCTCGCTAGCGGAGTATAGTGCGCTTCCACGGACGCGGGGTGGAGCAGCCTGGTAGCTCGTCGGGCTCATAACCCGAAGGTCGTCGGTTCAAATCCGGCCCCCGCAACCAATTAAAATTTGATGAAGTAAAGCAGTACGGTGACGCGGGGTGGAGCAGCCTGGTAGCTCGTCGGGCTCATAACCCGAAGGTCGTCGGTTCAAATCCGGCCCCCGCAACCAACATTACAAACACCCTCAAGGGTGTTTTTTTGTTTCTGCCGCCGGCAAAACCTCTGCCGAAAACGGGAACGGCCATTGCCGCCCCCATCTCCTGCTTACCCCTTCGGTAACACAATATTGCTTGCCGCCAGCATGCCCATGCGATGGTACATCGCGCAGGCCGCCTCGACGATCGGCATCGCCAGCGCCGCGCCGCTGCCTTCTCCCAGACGCATGCCCATATTGAGATACGGTTCGAGACCCAGGTGCGCCAACGCGATACGCGCCCCCTTCTCCGCCGAATAGTGGGACGGGATCAGATACGGTTTCACCTCCGGCGCTATCTGACACGCCGCCAGCGCCGCCGCGTAGGAGAGAAAGCCATCCAGCACCACCGGCAGCCCACAGGACGCCGCCCCCAGCATGACACCGGTCATCCCCAGCAGATCGAAACCACCGACTTTGCTCAGTACGTCGAGGCCATCATTCGGGTCGGGCTGATTGACGTCGATAGCCCGCCGCACCACCTCCACCTTGTTGCCAACCTTCGCCAGCGGCAGATTGGCGCCAATCCCGACCACCTCCTGCGCATCGCTGCCGGTCAGGACGCTGACGATCGCCGCCGCCGGCGTGGTATTGGCCATCCCCAGTTCGCCGACGCCAAACAGGGTAACACCCTCCTGGGCCAGCGCGCGGGTGTAGCGCATCACCTCCAGCAACAGCTCCTGCCCCTGCTCACGGCTCATCGCCGGGCCGCGGGCAATATTGCCGCAGCCCCGCGCCACCCGCATATTCACCACGCCGGGGAGCGGTTCGCTATCGATACCGACATCAATTACATGCACTTTCGCTCCGGCCTGGGCGGCGAGCACGCAGACGCCGGTGGTGCCGCGGGTCATATTTGCCGCCTGGATGGCGGTGACCGCCTTCGGCGAAATCGCCACCCCTTCGTCCCACACTCCATGGTCGGCGCACATCACCAGCAGGGCCTTTTTCGCCACCTGCGGCTGGCCGCCCAGGCCGGGCATTCCCGCCAGCTGCACCGCCAGCGCCTCCAGACGCCCGAGGCTGCCGGGGGGCTTGAGTAAGCCGTCGATGTGTTGCTGTGCCCGCGCCATGGCGTCGGCGTCCGGCGCGGGGATCGCCCGCAGAACCGTGTTTAAATTTTGCATACAGAATCCCTGCCAGGGCTGGCCCGGTCAGCCAGCGATTGAGTTATTTGATTTTGACGCCGATGCCGGAGACCACCAGCCAGACCGCATCCGCCGCGGCCGCCAGGCGCTGATTGACCCGCCCGGCGATATCGCGAAAATGCCGCGCCAGGCGGTTCTCCGGCACAATGCCCATCCCCACCTCGTTGGTCACCAGCACGACGTGCGCCGGACAGCGCTGACAGGCGGCAATCAGCACGCCAATTTCGTCATCAATAGCCCGTTCCATGGCGGCGTAATCCCAGCCGTCGGGGTCGCTGTCGCCGCCGAGCGCGAACAGCAGGTTGGTGACCATGGTGGTGATGCATTCCAGCAAAATCGCCTCCTCTGGGGCGATAGCCGGGGTGATCAGTTCATCAAGCTGCTGCCAGCGCTCGGCGGTGCGCCAGTGGGCGGGCCTGCCGTCGCGATGATGCTGGATCCTTGCGGCCATCTCGTCGTCAAAGATTTGCGAGGTGGCGATATATAACACCTGCGGCGCATCGGCAATCAGCGCCTCGGCATGGCGACTTTTGCCGCTGCGCGCGCCGCCGGTAACCAGAGTCAGCATAGAGGCTCCTGATGTTGGCGCATGATGGCGTAAATTTTATCGATGGCGATATGTTCGCGCATGGCCTCGGCCAGCCGATCAAACTGCCGGGTTTTATAGCGGGCATACTCCAGGGCGCTGTCCAGCGGCGCTAGCCCTTTGCGCTGGCGCAGGCCGTTGAGCAGCGCCCGGGTAAAGGCATCGCTGTCGAACAGGCCATGGAGATAGGTGCCGAACGCCAGGCCGTCGTCGCTTATCGCCCCGTCGTCCACTGCCTGCCCCGCTTTATGCAGCTGCAGCAGCGGCGGGCAGCCTGCCTCGCGGCGCGTCTCGCCCATATGAATTTCATAGCCACTGACGCGCAGCCCCGCCGCGTCGGCTAACCAATCCGGGAGCGCAGACCCCAGGGTCGCCTGCACCTGGGTGGTGGTTTTGTGCTGGGCGAAGTGGGTCACGGTCTTCAGCACCCCCAGCCCGGGCTGGGCGCCAAGGCCAGACTCCACCTCATCGATAATGGTTTCGCCCAGCATCTGATAGCCGCCGCAGATCCCCAGCAGCGGCACCTTGCGCTGCCGGGCCTGCTCGACCGCGTGCGCCATGCCGCTCTCGCGCAGCCAGCACAGATCGCCGAGGGTATTTTTACTGCCCGGGAGAATGACCAGGTCGGCGTCGGCCAGCGCCTGCGGATCGCGGACATAGCGCACCCGGACGTCTGGCTGTGCCGCCAGGGCGTTAAAGTCGGTAAAATTGGCGATATGCGGCAGGTGAACCACGGCGATGTCGATGTCGCGCCGGTCGGTGCGATGGTATTTCCCGGCCTGCAGCGCGACGCCGTCCTCATCCTCAAGATCCACGTCAAGCCATGGCATAACGCCCAGCACCGGCACCCCGGTCAACGCCTCGATTTGCTCTATCCCGGAGCGCAGGAGCGCCACATCGCCGCGGAATTTATTGATGATCACCCCTTTCACCCGCGCCCGCTCCTGAGGCTGCAGCAGCGCCAGCGTGCCGTAAATCGCGGCAAACACCCCGCCGCGGTCGATATCGGCCACCAGGATCACCGGGCATTGCGCCATCTCGGCCATGCCCATATTGACGATATCGCGGTCGCGCAGGTTAATCTCCGCCGGACTGCCGGCGCCTTCCAGCACCAGCGCCTCATACTCTCCGGCCAGGCTCTGGTAGACCGCGAGGATCTGCTCGCGCAGGCGCGGCTTGTACTGGTGATAGCTCACCGCATCCATGCTGGTCGCCACCTGCCCCATCAGCACCACCTGCGCCTGACGGTCGCTGGTGGGCTTGAGCAAAATCGGATTCATGCGGACATCCGGCGCAATCCCGGCCGCTTCGGCCTGGAAAATCTGCGCCCGGCCCATCTCTTTGCCATCCGGCGTAATGCCGGAGTTCAGCGCCATATTCTGTGATTTAAACGGCGCGGTACGCAGCCCATCCTGATGAAAAATGCGGCACAGTCCCGCCACCAGCACGCTTTTCCCCACGTCGGAAGCCGTGCCCTGCAACATCACTGCCAGCGTCATGACGCCTCCTTTATCGCGCCTATCGCGTTGTTGTGCATCCGCTGAAAAAACTCCGCCTCGGTTTTACACAGCGGCAGCCCCAGTTCGCTATGAAGTTTCACCAGCCACGGCTGCGTCAATCCCGCCCTGTCCATCGTCTCCGCGCAGGCAAATACCTCGCCGGGATCCCCCGCGGCCAGTACTTCGCCGTGACGCAGAACGTAAACGGCGTCGCTCACCTCATAGATCAGATCGATATCGTGGCTGGAGATCACCACGCGCCGCCCCTGCCCGACAATGCGCCGGATGATGGCGATCATCTGCGCCCGCCCGCGTGGATCGAGGCCCGCGGTGGGCTCGTCAAGCAGCAGGTAGCGCGCCTGCAGCACCAGCGCCCCGGCGATTGCCACCCGTTTTTTCTGCCCATGGCTGAGACACTGGATCGGCTGCTGGCGAAACCCCTGGGCATCGACGAGGGTCAACGCCTCATCCACCCGGCGGGCGATCTCCTCTTCCGCCACCCCGAGGTTACGCAGACTAAAAGCGATATCGCTGTCGATATCGGTATAGAATATTTGCTGATCCGGATCCTGAAATACCGTCGCCACCTGCTGGCGCAGCGCCAGCAGACCGCGCTTGCTGTAATTCAGCGCCTCTCCCTGCCACAGCACCGCCCCCTGCTGCGGGCGCAGCAGGCCGCTCAGGTTCATAAACAGCGTCGACTTTCCGCAGCCGTTGGCCCCCACCAGGCCGGTCACCGCATGGCGGGAAAAATCCAGCGTCAGCCCTTTAAGTACCGGCTCATCCTGATAGCGAAACCAGAGATCGGTTGTGGCAAGCATACTTATCCTTAGAGGTGAAAATCACCCTGGTACAATTTGATATCCAGCGCCGTGCTCATCTGCTGATAGCGCAGGAGGACGCGGGTGAACAGCAGTCCCACCAGCATCGCCAGCGAGCGATAGCCCTGCGGCACGCTACCATAGCCAAAACGCAGAGTTTGCGCGCGGTGAATCGCCATCGCCTCGTCTAACAGAATAAAAATGAAGCGCCAGGTCAGCAGGATCTGCTCCGTCAACAGCCGCGGTACGCGACCGCGCTTGAGTAAAATAATCAACTGCGGGAAAGGCAGATTAAGCACCAGCCAGAGCGTCGCCGCCATCGCCGCCAGGCTGCGCCAGAAGGTCTCCCCGGCCACGGCCAGCCCCTGGGCGGAAATCCCTATCGAGAAAGCGCCCAGCCGAAAGCTCGCTAACAGCATCTGCGGATCGCGGCTGACGCTGAACAGAATGGTCAGCACGCCGACCAGCAAAAAGCCAAAGGGTAGCGCCATCCAGCGGCACCAGCGCCAGAATGAGACCCGCAGCAGCCAGCAGGTCAGCGCGGCGGTCAGCGCCAGCGTCAGCGCCTGGCCCCACGCCGGCAGCGTAAAGGCCAGCGCCATCAGCAGCAGCCAGAGCAGAAACTTACGCTCTGGCTCCACCTGCAGCCAGCGGCTCTGGTAGCTGAGTCGGTCAAACCCGGTCATCACGGCGCTGTCTGCCCCTCGCATATCCGAGAATGTAAAAAATCACCGCCGCGCCCAGCGAGCCCTGCAGGGTAAACAGCAGGCTCTCAATCTCGCCGCTCGCCGGTTCATATAGCGGCTGGAACCAGGGTTGATAATCCGGCGCCACCACCTGGATCTGGCTCTCCGCTTCGCCGTCCGAGCCGCCAAACTCGCCGCCGTGGTTAATAAAAAATGGCAGGATCATCAGGGCGGCCACCATCGCCAACAGGATCAGGGTCTTTTTCATATTAATGTGCCTCCGCGGCGATCAGTCGCCGTTTGGTTAGCTGATCGTAGATCATCACGGTGAGCAAGCCTTCCGCGATGGCGATCGGGATCTGCGTCAGGCAGAAGATGCCCATAAACTTGGCGATCGATCCGCCTGCCCCGGTTGCCGGATCGGGAAAGGCCACCCCGAGCTGGACGGAGGTGACAAAGTAGGTCATCAGATCCGCCAGCATGGCGCAGAGAAAGACCCCGACATCGCGACGGATCCCCGCCCGACAGGCCTGCTTCCACACCAGATAGCCGACCATCGGGCCGATCACCGCCATCGACATCCCGTTGGCGCCAAGGGTGGTCAGGCCGCCATGCGCCAGCAGCAGCGCCTGGAACAGCAGAACGATCGCCCCCAGCACCGCCACCACGCCCGGCCCGAAGAGGATCACCGCCAGACCGACGCCGGTCGGATGCGAGCAGCTGCCGGTCACCGACGGGATCTTCAGCGCCGAAAGAACAAAAATAAACGCCCCGCAGAGGGCCAGCAGCACCTTCTGATTGCTCTCTTCCTGGACGATACGCCGCAGGCGCACCAGGCCGTACCACAGGCAGGGTAAAAACAGCAGCCACCACGCCAGCGCCCACATCGGCGGCAAAAAGCCCTCCATGATATGCATGGCGAACGCCTCCTGCGGGACGATGATCAGCAGAACAGCGGCCGCCAGCCCCCCATACGAAAGCTGCTTCAGCGATTTCACCTGATTCATTACGCCTCCTCCCACTGTTTGTTAACCAGGATGGTCGAGAAATAGGGCAGCGGCTGGTCATCGCTGACCTCGCGCAGACGGCGCCAGCACTGCTCGCCCGGCAGGGTGGCCTCTGACATCATCAGCGCCGCATCCAGCAGCCCCGTCTGCGCCAGCAGCGCCTTAATGCGGGCGAAGCGGCCGTAGACTTTCATCAGCACCAGACTGTCATGCTGGCGCAGCGCCGCGGCAATGTCCGCTTCCGGCGCGGTGCAGGAGATGACCGCCAGCGTCTGCTGCTCCATGGCTAGCGGGGTTTTCGCCCGTGCGGCAATGGCGGCGAAGGAGGTAACGCCAGGGACAATCTCCAGCCAGTCCGGGCAGCCAATCCGCTGCAGCAGAAAGACCCAGGTGCTGAACAACATGGCGTCGCCGAGGGTGATAAACCCGACCTGCCTGCCCGCCGCCACCTCCTGGGCCAGCGCCGCGGCAACGTCGTTCCACACCGCCTCTTTTTCCGCGCTGTCGGCGCTCATCGGAAAATGGCAGCAGCGGACCTCCGTGTGTGCGCCCAGGTACTCGCGTACGATGGAGAGCGCCAGGCTGTCGCCGCCTTTGCGGCCGGCTGGCGCATACAGCACATCCAGCTGGCCGAGGATCCGCGCCGCACGCACGGTGATCAGATCGGCCGCCCCCGGGCCGCTGCTCAGGGCGTATAGTTTGCCGCTCATGCTGCTTTCTCCATCGTGTCGTTCAGCGCCTGCTGCAGATGGGCGACAAACATCGCCCGCACCGCCGGATTCTCCCCTAACCCGTTAAGCCACGGCGTGGCGGGGATACCGGCGGCATTGAAGCGGGTTTTCCACGAATCGTCTTCGTCGGAGGCCATATCATTAATGGCATGATCGCCGGCCACCAGCATCAGCGGCATCAGATGCACGCCGGTCACGCCCTGGCGGGAGAGTTCGTTAATGACGATGTCCACTTCGGGATAGCTTTCCACCGCCCCCACCCGCGCCGGAAAACCCTGCACCGCCATCATATGATCCAGACAGGCGTAGGCCGCGAAGGCGTGGTGGCTGGCGCCGTGCCCCATAAACACCACTCGCTCCGTCGCCGCCAGCGGCGGCATCTGCTGGCGCAGGGCCTGCATCAGCTGCACATAATCGCCATGACCGCTCAACAGCGGCGCGCCCAGCGTCAGACGCTGAAAGCGCGGGCGCATGCTCTGCACTTCGCGAACGATCTTCTCGTACTCGTCGCCGTTGATAATGTGCAGGGACTGGATCGCCACATCCTGGTATCCCTGCTCGGCCAGCTTTTGCAGAGCCTGCAGCGGAGTATCGATATGAATACCGTCGCGCTGCTGCAGTTTGCGAATAATCATCCCCGAGGTGAAGGCGCGGAACAGCGTGCGGTCCGGGCAGCTGGCGGCCAGATCGCGCTCGCAGGCGGCGATGTTCTTCTCGCGGGTGTCGTGATAGCTGGTGCCAAAGCTCACCACCAGAAGTGCTTTTTTCATATCCTCTTCCTCAAGTCGCCGACAGCCAGCGCGTCAACCGCGCAGTGAAATCGGCCTGGCTTTGCAGTAGTTCATCGCCCGTCACCAGCGGCGCCGGACGGGTAATGACGATGCAGGGGATCCCCGCATCAAGACAGGGTTGTACTTTTTCCTGATAGCCTCCTTCCGCCCCCGAGGCTTTCGTCACCACAACATCGGCCCGGCACTGGCGATAAAAGGCGGCGTTAAATTCGGCGCTGAACGGCCCGCAGAGGGCGAAGATCTCCCCGACGCCAAACCCCAGATCGCTACAGTGCTGAACCACCTCCGGCACCGGCAGCACCCGGGCGAGCAGCGTTTTCTCCGCCAGTCCCGCCCGCCAGGCCGCCAGATCTTTGCTGCCGGTGGTCAGCAGGATCCGCTCGCCGAGGCGACGAGCCACCGCGCAGGCCTCGTTCAGATCGCCGACCACGTGAAGTAGCGGATGGCGCAGATCGCTCAGCTGCTCCGGCCTTTGATAGCGGCTGAGCAGAACCCCGACGCTGGCGCAGGCGCGCACAATATTCTGGCTGACCACCTCGGCGTAGGGGTGAGAGGCATCGATCACCCAGCGGGTGCGCTGCGCTCTGAGCCACTCCGCCATCTGCTGCCACTCCATTCGCCCGCAGCGTATCTGCCCGCGGATATCGCCGGCCAGCCGCTCGCCGGTAGGGGTAGCCACCGACAGGGTGTAGCGCACGTCGGCGGCGTCCAGCTGCTGGCAGATCGCCCGCGCATCGCTGGTGCCCCCGATAACCAGCACGTCGCCGTGATTCACAGCGCGTAGCCTCGCGGGGTGATCATCAGGCCGTTGTCGATGTAAGTCGCTTTGTTGCCAACGATCACCAGACTGGTCATATCCACTGGGGCAAAATCCATCTCCCCGAGGGTGGTCAGCCATTTCTCCTGCTTTTTGCGTCCGGCGGATTTGACTACGCCGACCGGCGTATCTGCGCTTTTACTGGCCGCCAGCAGCGCAAAGGCGCGCGCCAGATGTCCTTCGCGGCCGCGGCTGCGAGGGTTGTAGAAACAGATAACGAAGTCCGCTTCCCCGGCGGCGACTATGCGTTTTTCAATCACCGGCCAGGGCGTCAGCAGATCGCTAAGGCTGATATGGCAGAAATCATGCATCAGCGGCGCGCCGAGCAGCGAGGCGGCGGCGATACTGGCCGTCATCCCTGGGATCAGACGGACCTCAATGTCCAGCTGCTGCTTATTAACCAGCTCCAGCACCAGCCCCGCCATGCCGTAGATGCCGGCGTCGCCGCTGCTGATCAGCGCAACGTTGTGCCCGGCCTGCGCCAGCTCGATGGCCGCCTGGCAGCGCTCAATCTCTTTGCACATGCCGGTTTTGATCACCTGCTTGTCGCCGGTAAAGGCTTTTACCAGGTGGGTGTAGGTCTTGTAGCCCACTACGATCTCTGCCGCCTGCAGGGCCTCCACGGCTTCCATGGTCATCATCGCCTGCGAGCCAGGGCCAATTCCGATTACGCTTAACATCAGTGTGTTACTCCCAAAGTAATGGTCACGCCCTGCTCACGCAGGGTTTCGCCGGACAGGTTTCCCTGACTCAGCAGCCAGGCCACCGGGCCGGAGACGCTGCCGACGCCGACCGTCTCCCGGACAAAAGACGAGGCCGGAAAGCGGTGCTCGTGCTCGCGCAGCGCCTCGGCGCTGAAGGTTTCGAACGGCACCCGGCAGCGGTGAGCCAGCTGGCGCAACCCCGGCTCGTTTGCCTTCAGGCTCACGCTGCCGATCGCTTTCAGCGCCAGCGGGTCAAGACGCTGAGCGGCAAGCTGGCGATCCAGCAACGTACAGAGCAAGGAACAGGGGGTGTCGCGCCGACAGCCGATCCCCGCCACCACCCGCTGGGGCACCAGCTTCCAGTGAGGCACCGGCAGCGGCGGCAGCGACCGGCGCAGGGTGACGCAGATCAGGGCGTCGAGCGCCGGCAAGCGCGCCAGGTCGCTTACCGGGATAAACCCGCGCCGGTCGCAGCGGCTTAGCGCCCCGGTAAATTCGCCGTCGCACCACAGCCCCACCCGCTTACCGCTCACCAGCATCTGGTTAACGGTTTTCACCGCCGCGCGAAAATCGGTCATCCGGGCGTTCAGCTGGAAGGCCAGCGTGTCGAGGGCGGCCAGCTCGTTGACGTCGGTGGCGGTGGTGATCACCGGGTCGGCGTCGAGCATCCCGGCGAGATAGCGGGTCAGCGCATTGGCCCCCCCGGCATGGCCGGAGAGCAGGCTGATGACGTGCCGGGCGCGCTCATCAATCACCACCACCGCCGGGTCGCTGAGCTTGTCATTCACCAGCGGGGCCAGCACCCGCACGGCAATCCCGGTGGCGCCGATAAAAATCAGCGCCGAGAAGCTGCTGAACGCCTCGCGGGCAGCGCTGGCAAAGCCGCCGTTGAAGGGGATAAACCCCTCTTCCTGCAGCGCTTCGCTGGTGTAACAGGTAAGCGGCAGCATGGCCGCCAGCCGTTTTGCCAGCCGCACGCCGCCGGGCGTCAGGCAAAACAGGGCAATGGATTCAGGCTTTACGGTATTCATGGCTAAAATCCGCTGCGTACAGTTTTGAGTAGTGATACTCATCGCCGAGGAAAGGGCCGACCAGGATCAGCGCCGTTTTGCGGATCCCGGCGTCGCGTACTTTGTCGCCGATGTCCGCGAGGGTACCGCGGACGGTCTGGCTTTCCGGCCAGGTGGCCTTGTAGATCACCGCGACCGGGGTGGTCGCGGGGTAGCCGCCCTCCACCAGCCGCTCCGCCACCCGGTGAATACGTTGCACCGACAGGTAAATCGCCATCGAGGTTTGATGGCTGGCAAAGGCTTCCAGCTGTTCGCGCGCGGGAACCGGCGTGCGCCCTTCCAGACGGGTAATAATCAGACTCTGCGAGACTTCGGGTACCGTGTACTCCACCCCCAGCTCCGCCGCCGCGCCGAGGAAAGCGCTGACGCCCGGCACCACCTGCCAGCGGATCCCGCGGCGGGTCAGCTCTTCGCCCTGCTCGCGCACCGAGCCATATAGCGAGACGTCGCCCGTCTGCAGACGCACCACCGTTTTTCCCGCCTTCACCCCCGCCTCCATCAGGTCGAGGATCTGCTCCAGATGCAGCGCGGCGCTGTCGTGGCACTCCGCCTGTGGCGTACAGTAGGCCAGTAGCTCGGTGTTGATCAGCGACCCGGCGTAGATCACTACCTGCGCCTGCTGTAGCAGACGGTAGCCTTTGAGAGTAATCAGTTCGCGATCGCCTGGACCGGCGCCGACGAACCACACGCAATGGGGATCAAAAGTCTCAGCCATGGTTTTCTTCCTTCTGACAGGCGATGACAAAAACGGGATTATGGGGTTTGAAGTAGTGGCCGCTGCCCAGGATAGCCAGGGTGGAGACCGCCAGCTGCTGGCAGTCCACCTCGTGGATGCCGCTCTGCCGCAGGTGCGCCAGAGCGCTATGAAGGTTTTCCTGCAAAATAAAAGACATCACCAGCCGGCCGCCGGGATGCAGCTGCGCCAGCGACCAGTCGATCAGCGCCGTCAGGTGGCCGCCGCTGCCCCCCATAAAGATCGCGTCGGCTTTGTCGGCGACCGCCAGCGGCGCAACGCCCGCCACGATAGCGATGTTGTCGCAGCCAAAGCGCTGCCGGTTCTCCGCCAGCAGGCGCAGCGCGTCGGCCTGACGCTCAATCGCCGTCACCCGCAGCGCCGGGTTCTGTAGAGCAGCCTCAATGCTGACGCTGCCTGTGCCCGCGCCGATATCAATCAGATGGCGCGCCCGGTGCAGCTCCAGCTTCGCCAGCGCCAGCGCGCGCACGGCCTCTTTGGTCATCGGCACCTGGGCGCCGCGCAAAAACAGCTCATCTTTCATCGAGGATCACCACCGCATTCATCTCATATTCGTCCTCCACGGCGCTGACCGGCAGCCAGTGGATCCGCTCGTTTTCCATCGCCAGGTTCTCGCCTATCACCATCCAGCGATGGCCTTTGCCGCGGGCCATCAGCTGGGCGGCTATCTCCCGCGGTCCGCAGCGGCCGTCGGTCACCATGGCGACTTTCCGGTGGGCAGCCAGAGCATCGAAGCTCACCGCCCGGCCATGGCTGCTGGTCAGCCACATATCGTTCATGTCGATGCCCGCCCGGGCGCAGAGGTACTGCACCGCGCTGATGCCGGGGATCACCTGCACTCGTTCCCGGCCAAAATGGGCAATCAGCCGGGTGCCAATGCCATAGAACAGCGGGTCGCCAGAGGCCAGCACCACGACGCGGCGCCCGGTACGGGCCTCAATCCACGCCAGCAGCGCCGGCATATCGGCCCCCAGCGCGAAGCGCTCGCCGGCGAAGTCGGGAAACTGCTGGAGATGGCGGCTGCCGCCCACCAGCGCCTCGGCGGCGGCGATTGCCTCGCGCGCGGCCGGGATCAGCCACTGCAGCCCCGCCGGGCCCATTCCCACGACCGTCAACATGTCAGCTCCCGGGCAATCGCCTCCAGCGGACGGCTGCTGCCCAGTACCTGGTTATCAAAAGAAAACAGAACCGCGTCGCAGGTGGGCGGTTGCTGAGTGAAGCGCAGCATCTCAAGAACACGCTGGCAGATTCGCTCAGCCAGATGGTTATAGAGGCGCTGGTATCCCCAGGCGTCGATATGCTCCATTGCCGCTTCGGTAGTGTCGCACTCGCTGACCAGCGTCAGCAGCGGCAGCGGCGCGCCAAGCAGCGCCAGATGAGCGACGAGAGTTTCCATCCGCGCATCGGCGATATGGCTGTGGGTATGAAAGATCCCGGCGGCGATTTTGATCAGTTTGCCGGGATGGCCAATGAGCACAATCTGGCGGAAACCGAGCCGAACCGCCTCTTCAATCATGTAGCCGACGAAGTTGCTCATGGTGACCACCATCTGCGGGTCGATGCCCATCTGCTCGCGGACAAAGCGCTCACCGTGGTTGCCCGGCACCAGCACCACGCGCTCCAGCCCGGCGGCGCGTTTTATCTCCAGCTCGAGGGAGAGCGAGCGCTTCCAGCTCTCTTCCGACATCGGGGTAACGATCCCCGTGGTGCCGATAATCGAGATCCCGCCGAGGATCCCCAGCCGGGCGTTATAGGTTTTTTGCGCGCGAAGTACGCCTTCCGGAGCAAAAATCTCCACCTGCGCGCCGCGGGTAGGACCTATCGCTTCGCGCACGGCGGTCTCGATGGTGTGCCGCGGAGTGCGGTTTATCGCCGGGCTGCCTGTCGGCAGGCCGATCCCTTTGCGGGTCACCGTGCCGATACCCTCCCCGCCCTGCAGGCTAATCTCTCCGCTGTCATTGAGGGTGACCCGGGCAAAAATCAGCATGCCGTGGGTGGCGTCGACATCATCGCCGCCGTCTTTACGGATCGCGGCGACCGCCTGCTGCCCTTCGACGTGCGGGGACTCAACGTTCAGGCACAGGGTGACGCCGGAGGGGGTGACGATCGAGACCTGATGAATCAGATGCTGGCGCATCACCATCAGCGCCGCCACTTTTGCCGCCGCTGTGGCGCAGGAGCCGGTGGTGTAGCCCTTGCGCAGCGCTTTGCCGTGATGCCACACCGGGGCGTCAAAGGTCTGATCGCTCATTGCGCCTCCCGCAGGTGGTAAAGCAGAGCGTTCACAATCGCTGCCGCCACGTTGCTTCCCCCTTTGCGGCCGAGCGCGGCGATGGCCGGCAGGCCGCTCTCGCTGAGCGCCGCTTTCGACTCCGCCGCGCCGACGAACCCGACCGGCACCCCCACCACGCCGCCGATGGCGGTCTCGCGATGTTCCAGCAGGCGAAACAGCGCGGTTGGCGCATTGCCGAAGACGAACACTTTCTCCCCGGGCTCCTGCACCGCAATATCCACCGCCGCCATCGAGCGGGTCATCCCCCGGCTTTGCGCCTCGCGCACCACCCGCGGGTCGCTGATATAGCAGCGGCATTCGCCGCCAAAGCGGGCCAGCAGGGTTTTGTTGATCCCGGACAGCGCCATGGTGGTATCGGTATACAGCGTGCAGGGCCGGCTCAAGGCCTCACTCAGCGCGATCAGGGCATCCGGAGAAAACCACAGAATATCCAGCCAGTCGAAGTCAGCGGTGGTGTGGATCACCCGCTTGATAATCGCCTCGTGCAGCGGGCTGGCGAAACGGTAGTCCGGTCGCGTTTCGGCGATGATCTCGCTGATGATGTCGAAGCTTTTCGCCTCGATCGCCTGCGGTTGTTGGATGTACTGCATCAGGTTCTCCTCAGGCCGCGCCGACCAGCCAGTAGCGCACGCCGATAAACAGCGCCAGCGCCAGGCTTGACGCCACCCACATTAATCGAATGGTTCGGGAAATATCGTCCACCGCGATGTCGCGGACGGCGTCGCCTATCCAGGGCTTTTCAACGCGCTGGCCGAAGTAATCGTTCGGGCCGCCAAGGCGGATCCCCAGTGCGCCGGCGACGGTCGCTTCCGGCCAGGCGCAGTTAGGACTGCTGTGCTGATAGCGATCGCGCCAGCCCGTACGCAGCGCCCGGGCGCCATCTTCCCGGCATAGCACCGCGGCAAGGCTGAGCAACAGCCAGCTCAGCCGGGCGGGAAGGAAGTTGGCTACATCATCAAGACGAGCGCTGACCATGCCGATCGCCCGGTATTTTTCGTGTTTATAGCCGACCATGGAATCGAGGGTGTTGACCGCTTTATAGGCCATGGCCAGCGGCGCGCCGCCGAGGAGCAGGAAAAAGAGCGGCGCGATAATGCCATCCACCGTGTTCTCCGCCACGGTCTCCACCACCGCACGGTTGATCTGCGCTGGCTGGAGCTGAGAGGTATCGCGCCCGACAATCCAGGAGAGCTTATGCCGGCTTTCGGCGAGATCTCCGGCCTGCAGCGGCCGGGCCACCGCCATCGCCGACTGTGCCAGACAGCGTCCCGCCAGCGCGGTGAAGATCATCCACACTTCCACCAGCCATCCAAGCCAGGGGTGGATCCCGTGCGCCAGCGCCAGTACGCCCCAGGCCACGCCCCATGTCAGGCCGATCACCACCAGCCACATCACCCCGCCGCCGATGCGCAGCGCCCGGTCGCTATGGCAGACGCGTCGCACTACACGCTGGCTGACGGCGATCAGGCGACCTATCCAGCGCACCGGATGCGGCCAGTGCGGCGGATCGCCAATGACGGCATCAAGTATCCAGGCTACACACCAGGCGAGAAGGGTCATAGCGCCCTCCTTGCTGCCCGCAACCAGTGGTTGAGCATGGTGGGACGCTGGGCAAAATGGACATGGAGATAGCTGGCAAAGGCGCTGCCGGACTGCCATCCTCCCTGCCACTGCTGGAGCGTCTTACCGTCTCGCTGTTTACGGCAGGCCAGTACGGCGGGGGTGGCGGGAGAAAAATCGGAGTAATGAAATTCATGGCCGCGCAGCCACTCGCCAGGGGCTGCCAGCAGCGTCTGCTGCTGCGCCTGCGCTTCGCAGTAGCCGAACCGGGTCAGACGCGTCCCCATTCGGCTGTGTCCGGGAATAATATCCGCCATCGTGTAGCGCTCGCCGCTGGTGACTTCCAGGGTCGTGCCCAGGTACATCAGGCCGCCGCACTCGGCGTAGATCGCCACCCCGCGCCGGTGCGCCGCGCGAAGCTGTGTCAGCATCTCGTGGTTAGCGGATAGCCCGGCCGCATGCAGCTCCGGATAGCCGCCGCCGAGCCAGATCATCTGGCAGGCCGGCAGCTGGCGATCGCGTAGTGGGCTAAAGCGCACCATCTTCACGCCGCAGCGCGCCAGCAGCGCCAGGTTATCGGGGTAATAAAAATTGAAGGCCTCATCGTCGGCGAGGGCCAGCGTCAGTCCTTCGCCGGCATCGGCGGCAAGCTGTTCTCCCCACTCGCCGATCGGCATGGCGGCCAGTTCGCTGAGGGCCAGCAGCCGGTCTATGTCGAGGGTGCGCCCCAGCAGGCTGGCAAAATCCCGCCATGCCTGCTGATTGACCACCGACTCGCGGACGGTCACCAGTCCCAGATGTCGTTCGGGCAGCGCCACGCCTTCCACGCGCGGCACATAGCCGAGCACTGGCACCTGACAGTAGCGCTCAATGGCGCTTTTCAGCAGCTGGAAGTGCGCGTCGCTGTTGACCCGATTGACGATAACGCCAGCGATGTCGAGAGCCGGATCAAAATGTTGAAAACCCATCACCGTGGCGGCGATGGAGGTCGACACCGCTTTGCCATCGACCAGCAAAATCACCGGGCAGCCAAGCTGCTTAGCCATTGCCGCGCTGCTGCAGTAGTTGGGGTCGGTGCCGTAGCCGTCATACAGGCCCATCACCCCTTCGATAACCGCGATATCGGCCTGCTGTAGCTGTTCGGTAAACAGCGCGTTGAGTATCGGGGCGGGAAGCATAAAGCTGTCGAGATTGCGGGAAGCGATGCCGCTGATGGCGGTGTGCCAGGCGGTATCCAGGTAGTCAGGCCCTACTTTACAGGGTTGCACCCGCATACCGCGTTGTTGGAGCAAGCTGAGCAGGCCGAGCGTAACGGTGGTTTTGCCACAACCGCTGCCGGTACCCGCAAGAATGAACGCACGCCTGGTTGCCATACCCTGTCCTGTTCTGGCGGTCAGGGTATAGCTACGCGCATGCCTGGTCCTGCGACCACGCACCGCTAAGCCACCCACTTCCCACCGAAGTTGTTGGTCAGTTACCGGCAGGCAGGTCTTCTGGCTTAGCCTCGTTCTCGCCCGCCCTTCCCAATCTTTCGATCAGTGGTTTTTGCGGGGTCGTCAGCATCACAGCAGCGGGGGCTGCGGGGGATTTACACCCCCTTCCCTGACACCAAACTGGTGTCGAACCTGTCGGTTTGTTTCGCCGATGCGCCCTGCATCGACGGGTATTACTTTATGTTTTCTTTTACCGTTTCATCACTCGTCACAATGACGTCAGTGAAGGAAAGCGGTGTTGTGATAATCAGCTGTCTCGTATTAACGGACACTCTATCTCATCACAAAAATAAAAACTGGTGTAGTTTATCCCTCGAATATCACTATTTTGTTGCGCTATGACAATTTATTGCTCTACTGTCGTTTTTTTCATTTTATATTGATGAAGATACTCGGGGATATCAAAAATCGGCAATAGCAAAATATTGTCATTTAAAAAGACTCAGTTTGTGATCCGGCATTAATTTGCTGACGAAATGCCTGCGGCGTTACCTGATAGGTCTGGCGAAACACTTTGCAAAAATAGCTGGTTTGCGAAAAACCTAAATTCCGCGCGATGCTGGCGATGCTCCAGTCGCTGTGGCATAGCAGCTCTTTTGCGCTCGCCATCCGCTGCTGATTGACCCAGGCGTTAAAACCGATCCCCTGATACTTTTTAAACAGTTTGCTGAAGTAGTACGGGCTGAGATAGACATGCGCCGCCACATCCTCCAGACGCAGCTCATCGGAGAGATGCGCGTCGATATAGCGCAGCGCCTTCTTCATTTTGCCATCGTGCGGCGAGGGCGCCCGGCTGGCCTGCGCCGGGTCGTTCTGCGACGGGTTATCTTTGATAACCACAAAGTTGAGCTGTTTTTTCAGGCAATTCTCGACGATCAGCTTCAGCAGATCCGCCGAAGCGATAACCCGCGAATAGTCCATCTCCGGCACATCGCGAAACGCCTGGACCAGCGCCGGATCGTCCTGCCAGCGGTCATCGACGTTCAAGATATCAACCAGTTCAACATCATTGCTCAGACGCACCTGCCCGCACAGCACGAAACCGACCAGGTGGCCGGCAATCACCAGCGGGATGGAAAAATCGGTTAACCCCGCATGACAGCGGTAGATACACAGCTGGTCTTTTTTCGAGGCTTCCAGCCCGCCGCAGCGGTCGCTCATGCGACAGCGTCCGCTGTGCTCCGGGTGCTGACGCATCAGCTGGCAAAACGGCGTGAAATTAAACAATTCAGAAATCTCATCACCGTGAATATTGACGACCACAACCGCCAGACTGGTGGCTTGCGCAAAATCCTGTGCGATTTTATTGATGAGTTCTGAGTTTAGGGTACTCGCAGAAATCATGATAAAACCCCTCAGTTAATTTTTTGTTATAAATAAAACATATTTTTCATATTTACCTTTTTTAGCATCAGATCCCATCGACGATAAAAAAGTGCATTGACAATAACAAAAGTCTCCCAACCCGGGGAGACTTTTTGAGCGGTTCGTGATATCGGTTCATGAAATTAGCCTGGCTATTTCACAGATACATTCCCCTTATGACGCTAACGCGTATTTTCTTCCTCCACGCAGGTATGACAGGGCAGATTATTGGCGATAAGAAAACGATAAATTGCGGCGCCGAGGCAGGCCCCTAACAACGGTGCGATAATGGGCACGATAAAATAGGGAATATCTCTTCCCCCGGTCATGGCGATATTGCCCCACCCGGCGAACCAGGTGAACAATTTCGGGCCAAAATCGCGTGCTGGATTCATCGCGAAGCCGGTAAGCGGCCCGGTCGAGGCGCCGATCACCGCCACCAGAATGCCAATCAACAGCGGCGCCAGTGGGCCCTTGGGTACGCCGTTGCCATCATCGGTGAGCGCCATGATCATCCCCATCAGCATCGAGGTGATCACCACCTCCACCAGCGCCGCATGCCAGATGCTGAGCTCAGGCGCCGGGTAGGTACTGAATATACTGGCCAGCTGCAGGCTTTCCAGGCTGCCGCGCACCATATGATGCACCGTTTCAAATTGCGTAAACAGGGTGCTGTAAAGTATCCAGGCCAGCACGGCGCCGCCAAACGCGCCGGCGACCTGAGCCAGGATATAGGGCACCACTTTTCTGCCCGGGAAGCAGGCAAACAGCCACAGGGCGACGGTGACCGCGGGGTTCAGATGTCCCCCCGAAATGCCGGCCGTCAGGTACACCGCCAGAGAAATACCCAGTCCCCAGATAATACAGATCTCCCACAGCCCCAGGCTGGCGCCGGTCAGTTTCAGGGCGCTCAGGCAGCAGATACCAAAAAACAGAAACAGCCCGGTGCCTAAAAACTCGGCGATACATTGCGCGCGTAAAGAACCATTCATTGTGACACCTCGTGACGAAGTTCGTGTCCAGGCCAGCCAACCATCCGCTGGCTCGTTGGGTACGGCGAGGCCCACTATAGAAACCGGCAGCGGCAAAGTGTTGGCATCCTGCGGAAATCGGGCGGCGTAAAGTCGCCGAAGAAGAATAATTTATTGCTATTTGTTCGCGAATCCATGCAGCAATGGCGGGCGTTCAGGGGGTATTTTAATTTCCAACTAAATGATAAAAAATTGCGAAAGCGCAGTGCTTATTTTCCAACAAATATCACATCACGCAAAATATCGCATAGCAAAAACAATTTAAAAAATCACCTTTTAAAATGTAAATACGGAGCGTGAATTGCAATATAATCACATTTATACAAACAATAAAATCAAGTAAAAACAACGATATAAAATAAAATAAATCTATTTTATACTATATAAAAACCACTATTTTTTCGCTCTCCACCATCAACTCAGCCATTCTTTTTCGCCGCTCCGCCATATAGTTGCCTCACTGGCACATATCCTGCGAGGTCTTTATGCAACAAGAAGCATTAGGAATGGTAGAAACCAAAGGCTTAACCGCAGCCATAGAGGCCGCTGACGCAATGGTTAAGTCGGCCAACGTTTTATTAGTTGGCTATGAAAGGATCGGTTCAGGCCTGGTGACCGTCATCGTGCGTGGCGACGTGGGGGCAGTTAAAGCCGCCACCGACGCCGGTGCCGCCGCAGCCCGCCACGTGGGCGAAGTGAAAGCCGTACACGTCATTCCCCGCCCCCATACCGATGTTGAAAAAATCTTACCGAAGGGGAATAGCCAATGAGCAGCAATGAGCTGGTTGAACAGATCATGGCGCAAGTCATAGCCCGTGTGGCGACGCCAGAGCAGCAGGCGCTTCCCGATACCCCCCATCCCACAGGAGAGACGGCTATGGCAGAGAAAAGCTGCAGCTTAACGGAATTTGTCGGGACCGCCATTGGCGACACCCTCGGGCTGGTCATCGCCAACGTGGATGCCGCGTTGCTGGAGGCGATGAAGCTCGAAAAACGCTATCGCTCTATCGGCATCCTCGGCGCCCGCACCGGCGCCGGGCCGCACATCATGGCCGCCGATGAAGCGGTCAAAGCCACCAACACCGAAGTGGTCAGCATTGAGCTTCCTCGCGACACCAAAGGCGGCGCCGGCCATGGCTCGCTGATTGTGCTGGGCGGGAATGATGTTTCCGACGTCAAACGCGGGATTGAGGTCGCGCTGAAAGAGCTGGACCGTACCTTCGGCGATGTCTACGGCAACGAAGCGGGTCATATTGAGCTGCAGTATACCGCGCGCGCCAGTTATGCCCTGGAAAAAGCGTTCGGCGCCCCACTGGGCCGCGCCTGCGGCATTATCGTCGGCGCCCCGGCGTCCGTTGGCGTGCTGATGGCCGATACCGCGCTGAAATCAGCCAACGTCGAGGTGGTAGCTTACAGCTCACCGGCCCACGGCACCAGTTTCAGCAACGAAGCCATTCTGGTGATTTCCGGCGACTCCGGCGCGGTGCGCCAGGCGGTGATCTCCGCCCGGGAGATCGGCAAAACCGTACTGGCGACGCTGGGCGCCGAACCGAAAAACGATCGCCCCTCCTACATTTAATATCCGCGAGGCTGATTCATGAGATCGAAAAGATTTGAAGCACTGGCGAAACGCCCTGTGAATCAGGATGGTTTCGTTAAGGAGTGGATTGAAGAGGGCTTTATCGCGATGGAAAGCCCTAACGATCCCAAACCTTCTATCCGCATCGTCAACGGCGCGGTGACCGAACTCGACGGTAAACCGGTTGAGCAGTTCGACCTGATTGACCACTTTATCGCGCGCTACGGCATTAATCTCGCCCGGGCCGAAGAAGTGATGGCCATGGATTCGGTTAAGCTCGCCAACATGCTCTGCGACCCGAACGTTAAACGCAGCGACATCGTGCCGCTCACTACCGCGATGACCCCGGCGAAAATCGTGGAAGTGGTGTCGCATATGAACGTGGTAGAGATGATGATGGCGATGCAAAAAATGCGCGCCCGCCGCACGCCGTCCCAGCAGGCGCATGTCACTAATATCAAAGATAATCCCGTACAGATTGCCGCCGACGCCGCTGAAGGCGCATGGCGCGGCTTTGACGAGCAGGAGACCACCGTCGCCGTGGCGCGCTACGCGCCGTTCAACGCCATCGCCCTGCTGGTGGGTTCACAGGTTGGCCGTCCCGGCGTCCTCACCCAGTGTTCGCTGGAAGAAGCCACCGAGCTGAAACTGGGCATGCTGGGCCACACCTGCTATGCCGAAACCATTTCGGTATACGGTACGGAACCGGTGTTTACCGATGGCGATGACACTCCATGGTCGAAAGGCTTCCTCGCCTCCTCCTACGCCTCGCGCGGCCTGAAAATGCGCTTTACCTCCGGTTCCGGTTCTGAAGTACAGATGGGCTATGCCGAAGGCAAATCGATGCTTTATCTCGAAGCGCGCTGCATCTACATCACCAAAGCCGCCGGGGTGCAAGGCCTGCAGAATGGCTCCGTCAGCTGTATCGGCGTACCGTCCGCCGTGCCGTCCGGGATCCGCGCCGTACTGGCGGAAAACCTGATCTGCTCAGCGCTGGATCTGGAGTGCGCCTCCAGCAACGATCAAACCTTTACCCACTCGGATATGCGGCGTACCGCGCGTCTGCTGATGCAGTTCCTGCCAGGCACCGACTTCATCTCCTCCGGTTACTCGGCGGTGCCCAACTACGACAACATGTTCGCCGGTTCCAACGAAGATGCCGAAGACTTCGATGACTACAACGTGATCCAGCGCGACCTGAAGGTCGATGGCGGCCTGCGGCCGGTGCGTGAAGAGGACGTGATCGCCATTCGCAACAAAGCCGCCCGCGCGCTGCAGGCGGTATTTGCCGGCATGGGTTTGCCGCCTATTACGGATGAAGAGGTAGAAGCCGCCACCTACGCCCACGGTTCAAAAGATATGCCTGAGCGCAATATCGTCGAGGACATCAAGTTTGCTCAGGAGATCATCAACAAGAACCGCAACGGCCTGGAGGTGGTGAAAGCCCTGGCGAAAGGCGGCTTCCCCGATGTCGCCCAGGACATGCTCAATATTCAGAAAGCCAAGCTCACCGGCGACTACCTGCATACCTCCGCCATCATTGTTGGCGAGGGCCAGGTGCTCTCGGCCGTGAATGACGTGAACGATTATGCCGGTCCGGCAACAGGCTACCGCCTGCAAGGCGAGCGCTGGGAAGAGATTAAAAATATCCCGGGCGCGCTCGATCCCAATGAACTTGGCTAAGGGGTGAAAAATGGAAATTAACGAAACGCTGCTGCGCCAGATTATCGAAGAGGTGCTGTCGGAGATGAAATCAGGCGCAGATAAGCCGGTCTCCTTTAGCGCGCCTGCGGCTTCTGTCGCCTCTGCCGCACCGGTCGCCGTTGCGCCTGTGTCCGGCGACAGCTTCCTGACGGAAATCGGCGAAGCCAAACCCGGCACGCAGCAGGATGAAGTCATTATTGCCGTCGGGCCAGCGTTTGGTCTGGCGCAAACCGCCAATATCGTCGGCATTCCGCATAAAAATATTCTGCGCGAAGTGATCGCCGGCATTGAGGAAGAAGGCATCAAAGCCCGGGTGATCCGCTGCTTTAAGTCTTCTGACGTCGCCTTCGTGGCAGTGGAAGGCAACCGCCTGAGCGGCTCCGGCATCTCGATCGGTATTCAGTCGAAAGGCACCACCGTCATCCACCAGCGCGGCCTGCCGCCGCTTTCCAATCTGGAACTCTTCCCGCAGGCGCCGCTGCTGACGCTGGAAACCTACCGTCAGATTGGCAAAAACGCCGCGCGCTACGCCAAACGCGAGTCGCCGCAGCCGGTGCCGACGCTTAACGATCAGATGGCTCGTCCCAAATACCAGGCGAAGTCGGCCATTTTGCACATTAAAGAGACCAAATACGTGGTGACGGGCAAAAACCCGCAGGAACTGCGCGTGGCGCTTTAACAAAGGATATCCCGATGAATACCGACGCAATTGAATCCATGGTACGCGACGTGCTGAGCCGGATGAACAGCCTACAGGACGGGATAACGCCCGCGCCAGCCGCGCCGACAAACGACACCGTTCGCCAGCCAAAAGTTAGCGACTACCCGTTAGCGACCCGCCATCCGGAGTGGGTCAAAACCGCTACCAATAAAACGCTCGATGACCTGACGCTGGAGAACGTATTAAGCGATCGCGTTACGGCGCAGGACATGCGCATCACTCCGGAAACGCTGCGTATGCAGGCGGCGATCGCCCAGGATGCCGGACGCGATCGGCTGGCGATGAACTTTGAGCGGGCCGCAGAGCTCACCGCGGTTCCCGACGACCGGATCCTTGAGATCTACAACGCCCTGCGCCCATACCGTTCCACCCAGGCGGAGCTACTGGCGATCGCTGATGACCTCGAGCATCGCTACCAGGCACGACTCTGTGCCGCCTTTGTTCGGGAAGCGGCCGGGCTGTACATCGAGCGTAAGAAACTCAAAGGCGACGATTAACAGGGGGGTAAGCATGCGCTATATCGCTGGCATTGATATTGGCAACTCCTCGACAGAAGTCGCCCTGGCGACGGTCGATGACGCAGGAGTGCTGAACATTCGCCACAGCGCGTTGGCTGAAACCACGGGTATAAAAGGCACATTACGAAATGTGTTCGGTATCCAGGAGGCGCTAACGCAGGCGGCAAAAGCGGCCGGCATTCAGCTCAGCGATATTTCGCTTATTCGCATTAACGAAGCCACGCCGGTCATTGGCGATGTGGCGATGGAAACCATCACGGAAACCATCATCACCGAGTCCACCATGATCGGCCATAACCCGAAGACACCCGGCGGCGTCGGACTGGGGGTCGGCATCACCATCACACCAGAGGCGCTGCTGTCCTGCTCCGCGGACACTCCCTATATTCTGGTGGTCTCCTCGGCCTTTGACTTTGCCGATGTCGCCGCGATGGTCAATGCGGCAACGGCAGCGGGCTATCAGATAACCGGCATTATTTTGCAGCAGGATGACGGCGTGCTGGTCAATAACCGGCTACAGCAACCGCTACCGGTGATCGACGAAGTTCAGCATATCGACCGGATTCCACTTGGCATGCTGGCGGCCGTCGAGGTCGCTTTACCCGGTAAGATCATCGAAACGCTCTCCAACCCCTACGGTATTGCGACCGTTTTCGATCTCAACGCCGAGGAGACCAAAAATATCGTGCCAATGGCGCGGGCGCTGATTGGCAACCGCTCGGCCGTGGTGGTGAAAACCCCCTCCGGCGACGTCAAGGCCCGCGCTATTCCGGCAGGTAATCTGCTGCTCATCGCTCAAGGGCGCAGCGTACAGGTTGATGTAGCCGCCGGGGCGGAAGCCATCACGAAAGCGGTTGACGGCTGCGGCAAACTGGACAACGTCGCGGGAGAAGCGGGCACCAATATCGGCGGCATGCTAGAGCACGTGCGCCAGACCATGGCGGAGCTTACCAATAAGCCAGCTCAGGAGATCCGCATTCAGGATCTGCTGGCCGTTGATACGGCGGTGCCAGTCAGCGTGACCGGCGGTCTTGCGGGGGAGTTCTCGCTGGAGCAGGCGGTGGGTATCGCCTCGATGGTCAAGTCGGATCGCCTGCAGATGGCCCTCATCGCCCGTGAAATTGAGCACAAACTGCAGATTGCGGTTCAGGTGGGCGGCGCCGAAGCGGAGGCGGCCATTCTTGGGGCGCTCACCACTCCCGGCACCACGCGCCCGCTGGCGATCCTCGATCTGGGCGCCGGGTCGACCGACGCCTCCATTATCAATGCGCAGGGAGAGATCAGCGCCACTCACCTGGCCGGCGCCGGCGATATGGTCACGATGATCATCGCCCGCGAGCTGGGGCTTGAGGACCGCTACCTGGCGGAAGAGATCAAAAAATATCCGCTGGCAAAAGTCGAAAGCCTGTTTCATCTGCGTCATGAAGACGGCAGCGTCCAGTTTTTTCCGTCGGCCTTACCACCGACGGTATTTGCCCGCGTCTGCGTGGTGAAACCGGATGAACTGGTTCCCCTGCCCGGCGATCTGCCGCTGGAGAAAGTGCGCGCCATTCGCCGTAGCGCCAAATCACGCGTCTTTGTCACCAACGCCCTGCGAGCGTTACGCCAGGTGAGCCCTACCGGCAACATTCGCGACATCCCGTTCGTGGTGCTGGTGGGCGGCTCGTCCCTCGATTTCGAGATCCCCCAGCTGGTCACCGACGCGCTGGCACACTACCGGCTGGTTGCCGGGCGCGGCAACATCCGCGGCTGTGAAGGCCCACGCAATGCGGTCGCCAGCGGATTACTCCTTTCCTGGCAAAAAGGAGGCACACATGGAGAGTAGCGTAGTCGCCCCCGCCATCGTCATTGCCGTCACTGACGAATGCAGCGAACAGTGGCGCGATGTCCTGCTGGGCATTGAAGAGGAAGGCATTCCTTTTGTTCTGCAGCCGCAGACCGGCGGCGATCTTGTTCATCACGCCTGGCAGGCGGCGCAGCGTTCGCCGCTGCAGGTAGGCATCGCCTGCGACCGGGAACGGCTCATCGTGCACTACAAAAATTTACCCGCATCAACTCCGCTGTTTTCGCTGATGTATCACCAGAACAGGCTGGCCCGGCGAAACACTGGCAACAATGCGGCTCGTCTCGTCAAAGGGATCCCATTTCGGGATCGCCATGCTTAATCCACAGGAGAACGCAGTATGAATAACGCACTAGGACTGGTTGAAACGAAAGGCCTGGTTGGCGCCATTGAAGCCGCTGATGCAATGGTGAAATCCGCCAACGTGCAGTTGATTGGTTACGAAAAAATTGGCTCCGGGCTGATTACCGTGATGGTCCGCGGAGACGTCGGCGCGGTCAAAGCCGCCGTTGACGCCGGCAGCGCGGCGGCCAGCGTGGTCGGCGAGGTCAAGTCCAGCCATGTGATCCCGCGCCCGCATAGCGATGTTGAGGCCATTCTGCCGAAATCCGTCTGACCCTCAAAAAAGGAGCACCGCGTGAAGCAATCACTGGGATTACTTGAGGTCAGCGGTCTGGCCCTGGCCATCACCTGCGCCGACGCTATGGCGAAAGCGGCCGCCATCACGCTGCTCGCCCTGGAAAAGACCAACGGTTCCGGCTGGATGGTGGTGAAGATCGCCGGTGATGTGGCCTCTGTCCAGGCGGCGGTGATGACCGGGGCCGAACTCGCCGAACGGCAGCAGGGGCTGGTAGCGCAGAAGGTTATCGCCAGGCCCGGGGAAGGCCTGCTGCCGGCCCGCGTCCAGGCGCCTTCACCAGCGCCTGACGTCGCCGTGACGGAGGAGAACACGGCCCTCACAGACGCCCCCTCCCACTCTACGGAGCGGGTGACCTGCAACCTGTGCCTGGACCCACACTGCCCACGACAAAAAGGCGATCCCCGCTCGCAGTGCCTGCACGCCGGTAAACGAGGTGACGCGTAATGGATAAACAACAGCTGGCTTCGACAGTCAACAAAGTGCTGGATGAGATGCGCCAGCGTCCCATTCCAATCGGTATCTCCAGTCGCCATATCCATTTAGCGGCGGCTGACTATGCCAGGCTTTTTCCCGCGCAGCCCATCCAGCCGAAAAAAGCGCTGCTGCAGCCGGGACAATATGCTGCAGAGCAGACGGTGACCCTGGTTGGCCCCAAAGGGCGATTAAACAACGTGCGCCTGCTCGGCCCTTTGCGCCAGACCAGCCAGGTGGAAATCTCACGCACCGACGCCCGGATCCTCGGTATCGCCGCGCCGCTGCGCATGTCCGGCAATCTGCAGGGCACGCCGGGGATCCGCCTGATAAGCCCCTTTGCCGAACTGGAGCTGAGCGGCGGGACGATTGTTGCCCAGCGACATATTCATATGTCGCCACTTGATGCGTTGATCCTGCGCGTCTCCCATGGCGATAGCGTCGCGGTGGCGATCGAAGGCAGCGACAGGCGGCTTATCTTCGACAACGTGGCGGTCCGCGTTGCCCCGGATATGCGTCTTGAGATGCACATCGATACTGACGAAGCCAATGCGGCAGGCGCTGACGCTGCGCAAGCCTGGGCAACGCTGGTGACGAAGCCATGAACCACGCGATGCTGCAGCGTATCGTCGAAGAGGTCGCCGCCCGTCTGCGCCGTCGCGCCCTCAGCACGGCCACGCTCAGCGTGGCCCAGCTCGGCGAAGCGGATATCCGCAGCCTGCTGTGCCAGCACGCTTCGCTGCGCATCGTGCAGGTGGATTTACCGCTGCTGGAGCAGCTTGCCGGCCAGCGTGCGCTGGCGGCAGCCGGTTGCGCACTGCATGAGGCGATGGCCTGGGGCGTTCGGGTACAGCTAACGCTGCTTCCCGCCCAGCTCCCCGCGCTGGCGGTAAAAAAACTCGCCCGCTTGCCGCTGACGTTCAGCGATCCGCTTGGCCAGCCCGTCAGGCTTCACGCCGCGTCGGTGCTCACCTATGCCGACGTAGCCCGTTTCAGTGGCGGCTATCTGGTGCTGCGCCGCCGTCCCATTATCACCGCCCTCGCCCGCGAAGCGGCCGTCGCGCGGCATGTTCAATTGATTAAGCAGGAGTGAACTATGCATCTGGCACGCGTGACCGGCGCCGTCGTCTCGACGCAAAAATCGCCCTCTCTGAACGGCAAAAAACTGCTGCTGGTGCGCCGGGTAAGCGCGGACGACGATCGTCCGATTCTCCCCACGAGCGGCGATGAAGTGGCGGTAGATTCGGTTGGCGCTGGTGTCGGCGAGCTGGTGCTGCTCTGCAGCGGCTCGAGCGCACGCCACGTTTTCAGCGGCCCGAATGAGGCCATCGATCTTGCCGTCGTGGGCATTGTTGACTCACTTTCACGCTAAGGGGGCGCCTGTGGCTATCTATACCCGAACCGGCGATGCCGGCAGTACATCACTCTTTACCGGCCAGCGGGTCAGCAAGACGCATCCGCGCGTCGAAGCCTACGGCACCCTGGATGAACTGAACGCCATGCTGAGCCTGTGCGTCTGCGCCGTCGCTGAAGAGGAACAGCGCACCCTGCTCGAAGCCCTGCAGCAGCACATTTTTTGGTTCAGCGCGGAGCTCGCCAGCGACAGCGAACAGCCATCACCGGGTAAGCGCTATATCAGCAGCGAAGAGATTGCCCTGCTGGAGCAGACCATCGATCGCGAGATGGCCCGCGTGCCGGCGCTGCACCAGTTTGTATTGCCCGGACGCTGTGAAGCCGCCAGCCGTCTGCACCTGGCCCGCACCGTTGCCAGACGGGCGGAGCGCCGGCTGGTCGAGCTGGCGGCAGAGGTTACTATCCGTCAGATACTGCTGCGTTATCTGAACCGCTTATCTGACTGCCTGTATGCCCTGGCGCGCAGCGAGGATCATGCCGCTCACCAGCGCCGCCTTGTGACGGAGATCGCGGCCCGCTATCTGGCCGCCAGCGGGTCGCCTGCGCCCGACGCGCCCAAAGCCCAGGCCGGGTCGCTCTCCTTTCACGAGCTGCATCAGCTCATCCGTCAGGCCATTGAACACGCCCGCCAGCTGCAGGTGCCGGTGGTGGTCAGCATCGTTGACGCACACGGCACCGAAACCGTGACCTGGCGAATGCCCGATGCGCTGCTGGTCAGCAGCGAGCTGGCGCCGAAAAAAGCCTGGACCGCCGTCGCCATGAAAACCGCCACCCACGAGCTCGCGACGACCGTACAGCCAGGCGCTGCGCTGTACGGTCTGGAGAGCCATCTGCAGGGCAAAGTCGTCACCTTTGGCGGCGGATATCCGCTGTGGCGCGATGGCCAGCTAATAGCCGGCCTCGGCATTAGCGGCGGCAGCGTCGAGCAGGATATGGCTATTGCACAGGCTGCCATGGCGGCCATTAACGTGAGAACTCATCAATGAATACAGCAGAACTGGAAACCCTTATCCGCACCATCCTCAGTGAAAAGCTCGCGCCGACGCCCCCTGCCCCTCAGCAAGAGCAGGGCATTTTCTGCGATGTCGGCAGCGCCATCGACGCCGCTCATCAGGCTTTTCTCCGCTATCAGCAGTGTCCGCTAAAAACCCGCAGCGCCATTATCAGCGCCCTGCGGGAGACGCTGGCCCCCGAGCTGGCGACGTTGGCGGAAGAGAGCGCCACGGAAACCGGCATGGGCAACAAAGAAGATAAATATCTGAAAAATAAAGCCGCTCTTGAAAACACGCCGGGCATAGAGGATCTCACTACCAGCGCCCTCACCGGCGATGGCGGGATGGTGCTGTTTGAGTACTCGCCGTTCGGGGTTATTGGCGCCGTGGCGCCCAGCACCAACCCAACGGAAACCATTATCAACAACAGTATCAGCATGCTGGCGGCGGGTAACAGCGTCTATTTCAGCCCCCATCCCGGCGCGAAAAAGGTCTCGTTGAAGCTTATCGCCAGGATCGAAGAGATCGCCTACCGCTGCAGCGGGATCCGTAACCTGGTGGTGACCGTTGCCGAGCCGACCTTTGAAGCCACCCAGCAAATGATGTCCCACCCGCTGATTGCCGTTCTGGCTATCACCGGCGGCCCTGGCATTGTGGCGATGGGCATGAAAAGCGGTAAAAAAGTGATCGGCGCTGGCGCCGGCAATCCGCCGTGCATCGTTGATGAAACCGCCGATCTCGTCAAAGCCGCCGAAGATATCATCAGCGGCGCCGCCTTCGATTACAACCTGCCCTGTATCGCCGAAAAAAGCCTGATCGTCGTCGCCTCCGTCGCTGACCGCCTGATCCAGCAGATGCAGGATTTTGACGCGCTGCTGTTGAGCCGACAGGAGGCCGATACCCTGCGTGCCGTCTGCCTGCCCGACGGCGCGGCGAATAAAAAACTGGTCGGTAAAAGCCCGGCTGCGCTGCTGGCGGCGGCGGGTCTCGCCGTTCCGCCTCGCCCCCCTCGCCTGCTGATAGCCGAGGTGGAGGCGAACGACCCCTGGGTGACCTGCGAGCAGCTGATGCCGGTGCTGCCGATCGTCAGGGTCGCCGACTTTGACAGCGCCCTGGCGCTGGCCCTGCGCGTTGAGGAGGGTCTGCACCACACCGCCATTATGCACTCGCAGAATGTCTCGCGGCTCAATCTGGCGGCACGCACGCTGCAGACCTCCATTTTTGTCAAAAATGGCCCGTCTTACGCGGGAATCGGCGTCGGCGGCGAAGGGTTTACCACCTTCACCATCGCCACGCCAACCGGAGAAGGCACCACCTCCGCGCGGACGTTCGCCCGCCTGCGGCGCTGCGTGTTGACCAACGGTTTTTCCATTCGCTAACCGGGGGCGCCATGCATACCTTTTCTCTGCAAACGCGCCTCTACAGCGGCCCGGGCAGCCTGGCCGCGCTGCAGCGCTTTAGCCATCAGCACATCTGGATCGTCTGCGACGGCTTCCTGGCGCGCTCGCCGCTGCTTGACCGACTGCGCGCCGCGCTGCCCGCCAGCAACCGCGTCAGCGTGTTCAGCGATATTACACCGGATCCGACCATTTACACCGTGGCGAAAGGGATAGCGCAGATGCAGGCCCTGCGTCCGCAGGTGGTGATCGGCTTCGGCGGCGGCTCGGCGATGGATGCCGCCAAGGCTATCGTCTGGTTCAGCCAGCAGGGCGGTCTGCCTGTCGACACCTGCGTGGCGATCCCCACCACCAGCGGTACCGGTTCGGAAGTGACCAGCGCCTGCGTCATCAGCGACCCGGAAAAAGGGATCAAGTACCCGCTGTTCCATGAGGCGCTCTGTCCCGACATGGCGATCATCGACCCGACGCTGGTGGTTAGCGTACCGCCCACCATCACAGCCCATACCGGGCTGGACGCGCTGACCCACGCCCTGGAGGCATGGGTCTCGCCGCAGGCCACCGATTTTACCGATGCGCTGGCGGAAAAGGCCGCCAGGCTGGTGTTTCGCACCCTGCCCGTTGCGATTCGTCAGGGCGACTGCATTACGACCCGCAGCAAAATGCACAATGCATCAACCCTCGCCGGTATGGCCTTTAGCCAGGCTGGCCTTGGGCTCAATCATGCGATCGCCCATCAGCTTGGCGGCCAGTTTCACCTCCCCCATGGCCTGGCCAATGCGCTGCTGCTGACCGCGGTGATCCGCTTCAATGCCGGCGAGCCGCGAGCGGCTAAGCGCTATGCACGCCTGGCCAGGGCCTGCCGCTTCTGCCCGCCCGCAGCTGGCGAACAGGAGGCTTTCCAGGCGCTGCTTACCGCGGTGGAAACGCTGAAACAGCAGTGCGCCATTCCCACCCTCAAGGGCGCGCTGCAGGAAAAGTATCCCCTTTTCTTATCGCGAATTCCCGCAATGGTGCCGGCCGCGCTGGCCGACGCCACCCTGCGCACCAACCCGCGTCCGGTCGATGGCGCGGCCATCGCGCAACTGCTGGAGAGCCTGCAATGAGTGAAGCGATAGTGCCACTATCAAGCATTGATGCAGCGGAGATCCGCGAACGCGTTCGGGCCGCTGGCGTCGTAGGAGCCGGTGGCGCAGGCTTTCCGACCCACATCAAACTGCAGGCCCGGGTGGACACCGTGCTGGTGAACGCCGCCGAATGCGAACCGATGCTGAAGGTTGACCAACAGCTGATGGCTCAGCAGGCTGACCGACTGATTCGCGGCCTGGGTTACGCGATGACCGCCACTGGCGCCCGGGAAGGGATCATTGCTCTGAAGGCGAAATATGCTCCGGCGATTGCGGCATTAACCCCACGACTCCCGGAATGGGCCCGGCTGCATATTCTGCCTGACGTCTATCCGGCCGGGGATGAGGTGCTCACTATCTGGCTGGCGACGGGACGCCGCGTACCACCTGCCGCGCTGCCGGTCAGCGTCGGCGTGGTGGTCAATAACGTGCAGACGGTGCTCAATATCGCCAGAGCCGTGGAACAGGGCTATCCGGTGACTCGCCGGACGTTGACCGTCAATGGCGCCGTCGCCCGTCCGCTGACGCTGGCCGTACCACTGGGTATATCGCTGCGCGAGGTGCTGGATCTGGCCGGCGGCGCGACGGTTGACGAACCGGGGTTTATCAACGGCGGTCCGATGATGGGCTCGCTTATTACCTCCCTCGAGACACCGGTCACCAAAACCACCGGCGGCCTGCTGGTGCTCCCGGGCAACCATCCATTGATCCAGCGACGGCGGCAGGATGAACGAACGCTGCTCGCCATCGCCCGCACCGTCTGTGAACAGTGCCGTTTATGCACAGATTTATGCCCCCGGCACCTGATCGGCCATGAGCTTTCCCCTCATCTGCTGGTGCGGGCGGTGAACTATCGCCAGGCGGCCACCCCGTCGCTGCTGCTCAGCGCCCTGACCTGTTCGGAGTGCAACGTTTGCGAGAGCGTCGCCTGCCCGGTGGGTATTTCCCCCATGCGCATCAACCGTCTGCTGAAACGTGAGCTGAGGGCGAAAAACCTGCGCTACGACGGACCGCTGCGTCCGGCGGACGAGATGGCGAAGCACCGCCTGGTGCCGGTCAAGCGGCTCATCAGCAAACTGGGACTTGATCCCTGGTATCAGGAAGCGCCGCTGACGGCGGTGGAGCCGGAGGTGGCCTGCGTCACCCTGCCCCTGCGCCAGCATATCGGCATCAGCGCCGTGCCCTGCGTCGCGCCGGGAGAGCGGGTAACGCGCGGCCAGCTACTGGCGGATATCCCCGCCGACGCCCTCGGCGCGCCGGTGCACGCCAGTATTGACGGCCTGGTCTCCGCCATCACGGAGCAGGCCATTACGCTTGTAAGAGGTTAATCATGACCCAGGCTATCGGAATTTTAGAACTGACCAGCATCGCCAGGGGGATGGAGCTGGGCGACGTCATGCTGAAAAGCGCGAACGTACAGCTCCTGCTCTGCAGAACCCTTTGTCCCGGGAAATTCCTGCTGATGCTCGGCGGCGACGTCGGCGCCGTGCAGCAGGCAATCGCCGCCGGCACCGCGCGCGCCGGGGAGATGCTGGTGGACAGCCTGGTGCTGGCCAACATTCACCCCAGCGTACTACCGGCGATCAGCGGTCTCAACGTGGTCGGGCAGCGGCAGGCGGCGGGGATCGTCGAAACCTGGAGCGTGGCGGCGTGCATCAGCGCCGCCGACCACGCGGTGAAAGCGGCCAACGTCACCCTGGTGCGGGTCCATATGGCGTTTGGTATCAGCGGCAAATGCTACATGGTGGTGGCGGGTGATATCGCCGATGTCGACAACGCCGTCACGGTGGCCAGCGACAGCGCAGGCGAGAAAGGATTACTGGTTCACCGGGCAGTGATCCCGCGACCGCACGATGCGCTGTGGCAACAGCTGATGGAGGGATAATGGAACCGCAAACCCCTACCGAACGCATGATCCAGGAGTATGTCCCGGGCAAACAGGTCACTCTGGCGCATCTCATTGCCAATCCTGGCAAAGATCTGTTCAAAAAGCTGGGTCTGCCGGACGCGGTCTCCGCCATCGGCATTCTTACCATTACCCCCAGTGAAGCATCGATTATCGCCTGCGACATCGCTACCAAGTCCGGCGCGGTGGAGATCGGTTTTCTCGATCGCTTCACCGGCGCGGTGGTGTTGACCGGCGATGTCTCCGCCGTGGAGTACGCGCTCAGGCAGGTCACCCGCACCCTCGGTGAGCTGATGCGCTTCACCGCCTGCCCGATCACACGGACCTGAGCCCATGAAACGCCTGATGCTTATCGGACCCAGCCAGTGCGGCAAAACTTCGCTGACCCAGGTATTGCGCGGCGAAACCCTGCGCTATCAGAAAACCCAGGCCATCGTCTGGACGCCGGCCGCGATCGATACCCCCGGGGAATATCTGGAAAATCGCTGCCTGTACAGCGCGCTGTTAACCAGCGCCTGCGAGGCCGATGTCATCGCGCTGGTACTGAATGCCGATGCGCCCTGGTCACCCTTTTCTCCGGGGTTTACCGCCCCGATGAACCGCCCGGTTATCGGGGTGATCACCAAAGCCGATTTGGCCGCCCCGCCCCGTCTGCAACAGGTCCGGACATGGCTCGAGGCGGCGGGCGCCGGACATATCTTTATCACCAGCGCGTTAACCGGCGACGGGCTTGATGACCTGTTCGCCTGCCTGAATGCAGAGGAATATCAATGACCTATAAAATCATGGCGATTAACGCCGGCAGCTCCTCCCTGAAGTTTCAGCTGCTTAACATGCCGCAGGGGGCGTTGCTCTGTCAGGGGTTGATCGAACGTATCGGCCTGCCCGAGGCCCGCTTCACGCTGAAAACGTCGGCACAGAAATGGCAGGAGACGCTGCCCATCGCCGATCACCATGAGGCAGTGACCCTGCTGCTGGAGGCGCTGACCGGCCGCGGGATCCTGAGCAGCCTGCAGGAGATCGACGGCGTTGGCCACCGCGTCGCCCACGGCGGCGAACGCTTCAAAGACGCCGCGCTGGTCTGCGACGATACCCTGCGGGAGATCGAGCGCCTGGCGGAGCTGGCGCCGTTGCATAACCCGGTCAATGCGCTGGGCATACGTCTCTTTCGCCAGCTGTTACCCGCGGTACCGGCGGTGGCGGTTTTTGATACCGCCTTTCACCAGACCCTGACGCCGGAGGCCTGGCTCTATCCCCTCCCCTGGCGCTATTACGCCGAGCTGGGCATTCGCCGCTACGGTTTTCACGGTACCAGCCATCACTATGTCAGCAGCGCGCTGGCGGAAAAGCTGGGCGTACCGCTGAGCGCCCTGCGGGTAGTAAGCTGCCATCTGGGCAATGGCTGTAGCGTCTGCGCCATCAAAGGCGGGCAGTCGGTGAATACCTCAATGGGCTTTACTCCCCAGTCCGGGGTGATGATGGGCACCCGCAGCGGCGATATCGACCCGTCGATCCTTCCCTGGCTGGTGGAGAAAGAAGGGAAATCCGCCCTGCAGCTCAGCCAGCTGCTGAATAATGAATCCGGGCTGCTGGGCGTCTCCGGCGTGTCCTCTGATTACCGCGACGTCGAACAGGCAGCCGACGCCGGCAACGAACGGGCGGCTCTGGCGCTGTCGCTGTTTGCCGAACGCATTCGCGCGACTATCGGCAGCTATATCATGCAGATGGGAGGTCTGGACGCGCTGATCTTTACCGGCGGCATAGGCGAGAATTCCGCCCGGGCGCGGGCGACGATCTGCCGCAATTTGCATTTTCTCGGCCTCGCGCTGGACGACGAGAAAAACCAGCGGAGCGCGACCTTTATTCAGGCGGATAATGCGCTGGTCAAAGTGGCGGTGATCAACACCAATGAAGAGCTTATGATTGCCCGCGACGTCATGCGTCTTGCATTGCCGCAGGCGCGCGAGCTGGCAGTGTCGGCATAAACGACGCGCCTCCTCTTGCGGAGAATCATGGTAACCGGCGGGTCGCCATGCCACTATGCGCCCTGGCGAAGGTAAGCGGAAAGGTGAAAACGTGGCTGTTGCACAATGTCCCGCCTCGTGCGGAGAACTTATCCAGGGCTGGATCCTCGGCAGCGAAAAGCTGGTCTCCTGTCCGGTGGACTGGTACAGCACCGTCGAGGTCGAGACCGGGGTACCGCGAAAAGACGAGCGGCCGCTGTCGCGGGCGATGGTCGACCAGCTGCTGGCCCACTGGGGCTACCCCCCAGCGCTGAGCCAGCAGATCCGCATCACCCTGCACTCAACGATCCCGGTGGCCAAAGGGATGGCCAGCAGCACCGCCGATATCGCTGCCACCGCCGTCGCCACCGCCCATCATCTGGGCCATCTACTGGATGAGCCGACGCTGGCGCGCCTGTGCGTCGCGCTGGAGCCCACCGACAGCACCCTGTTTCGCCAGCTGACGCTGTTCGACCATAATACCGCCGCCACGCAAATCGCCTGTCCCCCTCCGCCGGCGCTCGACCTGTTAGTGCTGGAGAGCCCGCTGACGCTGCGCACCACCGACTATCACCAGCTGCCGCGCGAGCCGGGCCTGTTGGCAAACGCCTCCCGGCTGCAGCTGGCGTGGGAGAAAGTTCAACAGGCCTGCCACTGCGGCAACCCGCAGCTGCTGGGCGAAGCAGCGACCATCAGCGCCATTGCCAGCCAGCAGCTGTTGCCTAAGCCGGGGTTTGACGCGCTGCTGGACCTGGTGGAAAGCGCAGGGCTCTATGGTCTCAACGTGGCGCACAGCGGCAGCGTCGTCGGCCTGCTACTGGACCGCCGTCGGCATGACGTCGAATTTCTGCAATGGCGGCTGGCAGACAGCGACATCGCCGCCCACTGGCCGCAGCAGCATCTGTTGGCAATGGTGCCCGGGGGCGTCATCCTGCAGTAGGCCTCAGGCCAGCACCCGGCGCAACGCCGCCAGCAGCTGGTCGTTTTCCTCGGCGCTGCGGATCGCCACCCGGAAATAGCGGCTATCCAGCCCCGGGTAGTTGGCGCAGCTGCGGATCAGCACATGCTGGCGCAGCAGGGCATATTGCAGGTCAAAATCGGCTCTGTCGCAGCGCAAGAACAGGTAGTTAGCACGCCCGGGCCACACGGTCAGCCCGGCCATCTCCTGCAGCTGCGCATAGAAACGCGCTCCCTCCTCCTGCAGCCACTGCCAGGTGGCCCGCTGATACGCCCGATCCTGGAGAATAATTTCCCCGGCCAGGGCGGCATAGGCGTTGATGGACCACGGCATTTGTCGCGCGCGCAGTCGGGCCACCGCCTGGGCATCAGCGTTCAGCAGGTAGCCGAGACGCAGCCCCGGAATGGCATAAAATTTGGTCAGCGATCGCAAAACCCAGACGTGCGGATGCTGCGCCAGCAGAGGAATAAACCCCGGCTGGTCGGGGATAAAGTCGAGGAAGGCCTCATCGAGGATCAGGCTGATGTTCAGCGCCCGGCAGCGCTGCGCAATGGCTTCCAGCAGGCCCCGCTCCGGCAGCAGGCCGGTGGGGTTGTTCGGGGTACAGAGAAACAGGCAGTCCAGCGCCGGAGTCAGGGCATCGAGGATCGCGTCGGTCAGCTGCCAGCCATCGCGCTCCCGCAGGGTATACTCCACCACCTCGCAGTCCACCGTCTGCAGCGCCCGCCGGTACTCCGCAAAACCGGGAATGACGATCATCGCCCGCCGCGGCTTAAGGCCGTGGACGAGGGTGAAGATCGATTCAGTTTCGCCGTTGCCGGCGAGGATATGCGCCGCCGGCAACTGATGGTGGGCAGCCAGCGCCTGATGCAGCTGTTGATACTCGACGTCAGGGTAGCGTTCGGCGCAGCCTGGGTTGTCAACGATCGCCTGCCTGAGCGAGGCAGGCATCCCCAGCGGATTGATGTTGGCGCTAAAATCCAGCAGCTCGCCGGGGGCTATGCCCAGCAGGGCGGCGGCCTCGCGGATATTGCCGCCATGGGCGCTTTTCAGTAAGGCCATGTCCCTTTCCTGTGTGGTTATCCGCGGCGGGCCAGCGTCGCGCCGTCGGCGAAGTAGGCTTTAATCCCGGCGAGGATCGACTCGGCCACCTCCTGCTGGAATTTGGCCGTTTTCAGTTTCCGCTCTTCTTCGACGTTACTGATAAACGCCGTCTCCACCAGAATGGAGGGGATATCAGGCGCCTTCAGTACCGCAAAGCCCGCCTGCTCTACCCGATTCTTGTGCAAATTATTGATATTGCCCATTTTCTCCAGCACCGCCTTTCCGAATTTGAGGCTGTCGGCGATGGTGAGGGACTGCACCATATCGAACATGGTGTGGTCGACATAGCGGTCGCCGCTCTTGCTGACCCCACCGATCAGATCCGAGGCGTTCTGCGTCTGGGCGAGATATTTTGCCGCGGTACTGGTGGCCCCCTTGGTGGAGAGGGCAAACACCGAAGAGCCGCTGGGCTGGCGGCTGGTAAAGGCGTCGGCGTGAATCGACACGAACAGGTCGGCGCGCTGCTTCTGCGCCTTGGCGACACGCACTTTCAACGGGATAAACACGTCTTCGTTGCGGGTCATATAGGCCTTCATATTGCCTTCTTTGTCGATCAGCGCCCGCAGGCGACGGGCGATCTGTAGCACCACATCTTTCTCGCGGGTGCGATACTTCCCCACGGCACCGGAGTCTTCGCCGCCGTGCCCGGGATCGAGCATGATGACAATCGGCCGGTCGCGCCCGGCTTTGCCCGGCTGCGGCCCGCTTTGCGCCGGCGGCACCTGCCGCTCCAGATCGCCTTTGTTGTAATCCTCGAGCAGCGCCAGCAGCGGATCCTGAACATCGGTAGCGTTGGCGGGGTAGAGATCCATCACCAGACGCTCTTTAAAGCCGGCCACCGGCGCGAGGGCAAACAGCTGCGGCTTAACGTTCTGCTTGAGTTCGAAGACCATGCGCACGGTTTGCGGATCAAACTGGCCCACCCGGGCGGACTTAATAAAGGGATCGTCAGCGCGGATCTGGCCCCCCATGCCCTTCAGTACCGAGTTCAGGTTAACCCCCTCCAGATCGACCACTACCCGTTCCGGATTACTGAGGGCAAACTGCCGGTATTTCAGCACATGATTCGATTCCACCGTGACGCGGGTGTAGGTCGATGCTGGCCAGACGCGAACAGCGACCACCCGCGCGGCGGCGGCCAGCCCAACAGGGCTCACGCTCATTAACCACATGGCGCCCGCCCCCTGCAATAAACGGCGACGGCTTAATCCAGAGTTGTTTCCCGACATGCCACTCCCAAGCAATAAAAACGCATTTATACCCAAAACAAACAGATTGACCAGAAACTTTAACGAAAGGCATATAACCTGTCATCTATAAAAGGGTAAACATTCATTGACACCCTGCGCCGGGTCACATGTTTTTCGCGGCTTAGCCTCAAATTGGGGCTTGCGTTTAACGGCAAAACAGAATAAAAATACAATAATTACGAATAATCATGCATTGAGGGTTTGTCATGGTGAAGGAACGTCGCACTGAACTGGTAGAAGGATTCCGCCATTCTGTTCCCTATATTAATGCCCATCGGGGAAAAACGTTTGTCATCATGCTGGGCGGCGAAGCCATTGAGCATGAAAATTTCTCAAATATTGTCAATGACATAGGATTATTGCATAGCCTGGGCATTCGCCTGGTGGTGGTCTATGGCGCCCGCCCGCAGATTGACGCTAACCTCGCCGAGCACCATCACGAGCCGGTCTATCACAAGCAGACGCGAGTGACTGACGCCAAAACGCTGGAGCTGGTTAAGCAGGCGGCGGGGATGCTGCAGCTGGAGATCACCGCCCGTCTGTCGATGAGCCTCAACAACACCCCGCTGCAGGGGGCCCATATCAACGTTGTCAGCGGCAACTTTATCATTGCCCAGCCGCTGGGCGTCGATGACGGCGTCGATTATTGCCACAGCGGACGCATTCGCCGCATTGACGAAGAGGCGATTCATCGTCAGCTCGACAGCGGCGCCATTGTCCTGATGGGGCCGGTCGCGGTGTCGGTCACCGGCGAGAGCTTTAACCTGACTTCGGAAGAGATCGCTACCCAGCTGGCCATCAAGCTGAAGGCGGAGAAAATGATCGGCTTCTGTTCGTCGCAAGGGGTTTACAACCAGGCCGGGGAAATTGTCTCCGAACTGTTCCCTAATGAGGCGCAAGCCCGCGTCGAAGAGCTGGAAGCAGACGAAGACTATAACTCCGGCACCGTGCGCTTCCTGCGCGGGGCGGTGAAGGCCTGCCGCAGCGGCGTACGGCGCTGCCACCTGATCAGCTATCAGGAAAATGGCGCGCTGCTGCAGGAGCTGTTTTCACGCGACGGCATCGGCACCCAGATCGTCATGGAGAGCGCGGAGCAGATCCGTCGGGCGACCATCAATGATATCGGCGGTATTCTTGAGCTGATAAGCCCGCTCGAGCAGCAGGGCATTCTGGTACGCCGTTCCCGCGAACAGCTGGAGATGGAGATCGACAAATTCACCATTATTCAGCGCGATAACACCACCATCGCCTGCGCCGCCCTCTATCCTTTCCCGGAAGAGAAGATCGGCGAAATGGCCTGCGTGGCGGTGCATCCGGATTACCGGAGCTCGTCGCGGGGAGAGGTGCTGCTGGAGCGTATTGCCGCTCAGGCCAGGCAGATGGGACTGAGCAAGCTGTTCGTGTTAACCACCCGCAGCATCCACTGGTTCCAGGAGCGCGGCTTCACGCCGGTGGATATCGACCTGCTGCCGGAGAGTAAAAAGCAGATGTATAACTATCAGCGCCGGTCGAAGGTGCTGATGGCCGACCTCGCTTAAGCCCTTCTCCTCTCTATCTAACGGCCCGGGATAGCGCGACGCTTATCGCTTTATCCCCGGCCGGTCTCCCACCCCTCTTCCCGCCAGCCTGGCGTACGCACGCGGGCGAAATTCCTGGTTTCCGCGCAGGCCATTTCTTTCTCGCTGGCTCACCGATATGCTATTGGCTGTCGACAGGACGTCGACTGGCGCCGCGGCCGCCACCCGCCCTGTAAGGATCGCTTAAAGAATGGAACCCAAACCGAACTGGCTGGTCAGACATATTAATCTCATCACCACCGCGGTCGCCCTCTATCCGTGGTTGCTGATGATACTGCTCCTCTGGGATAACCAGCGCCATCATCAGCATGGCTATGCCGCGCTCGGCGCCGCCATCGCGATATTATTTCTGCTGGCCCTGACGTCCGGCATGAATCTTCTCATCTCCTCGCTGGTGATTTTTTGTGCCCGCTGTTCCACCCCACCGCTGACCGGCGGCGCAGCAGTCCGCTTTTTCACCATGAACTCGATCTCGGCGCTCTGGCTTATCCCTCTGTTCTTCAGTTACTGATTTTTCCGCCAGCCCGGGCAACGGCTGCAGCATTTTCCATCGCCCGGACCCGGCGTCTCAGGGGGCTTCGCGCCCGGCGAAAATCTCCGCCAGGCCGCTGCGCCGTTCGGTGCGCGTCACAATGGCCTGGGAGAGCACCTGCTCGTCGGCATAGAGCGACAACCGCCGTTTCGCGCGGGTGATCGCCGTGTAGACCAGTTCGCGGGTCACCAGCGGGACGCTGCGCGCCGGCAGGATCAGCGCCGCGTGTTCGAACTCCGAGCCCTGCGATTTATGCACGGTCATCGCCCAGGCGGTGTCATGCTCCGGCAGACGGCTCGGCTGCACCGACTTGATGGCGCCGTCGGGCATCAGGAACCACACCCGCAGCTCGCCGTTGCGCTCCAGGGCGATGCCGATATCGCCGTTAAACAGCCCCAGCGCGCTGTCGTTGCGCGATATCATGATCGGTCGGCCGTCATACCAGCGAGAGTGGCGCGGCAGGGCGATCGCCCGCTGGCGGTTGAGGCGCTGCTCCAGCCGCTCATTGACGCCGCTCACGCCATACGGCCCCTCGCGCAGCGCGCACAGCAGCTGGAATTCGCTGAAAGCGGCCAGCATGGCCTGCGGTTCGGCCCGCTCGCGGCGCAACTGCAGGTAGCGCTCATAGCCCTGCTGAGCCGCGCCGAGCATGGCTTCGTACTCTTCGGTCGTGCTGAGGGGATGAAGCGCGATATCGTCAAACGGCTGGCGCAGCGTGGCCTTCACCTCCGCGCGCGCGCCAGCGTTCACCGCCCGCGCCAGGCTCCCGATGCCGGAGTGACTGCCGAAGCGATAGCTCTTTTGCAGCAGGCACAAACTGTCTCTCAGCGCGCCCGCGATAGCCCCCTCGCCCGCCGGCACCGGCGAACCGGTCAGCCGGGTCAGCTCCTGCGCCCGCGCGGCGGTATAGCCCGAACTCGCCCAGGCGCAGATATCCCCCAGCACCGCCCCCGCTTCTACGGAGGCCAGCTGGTCGCGATCGCCGAGGAAAATCACCCGCCCGTGGGCCGGCAGCGCGTCGATAAGCCGCGACATCATCGGCAGGTCGATCATCGAGGCTTCATCCACCACCAGCACGTCCAGATGCAGCGGGTTGCCGGCGTGATAGCGCATCCGCTGGCTGCCTGGCTGGGCGCCCAGCAGACGATGCAGCGTGCTGGCCTCGGTGGGAATCAACGCTTTCTGCGCGTCGGTCAGCGGCAATTTTCTCAGCGCCGCGCCCAGCGATTCGGTCAGACGCGCCGCCGCTTTCCCGGTTGGCGCCGCCAGGCGAATACGACAGCGCGGACTATCTTCGATCTGGATCAGCGCCGCCAGAAGCTTCGCCACGGTGGTGGTCTTCCCGGTCCCGGGACCGCCGGAGATCACTGAGATGCGGCGGGTCAGCGCCACCGCCGCGGCCACTTTTTGCCAGTCGGTTTCGCCGGTGGCAGGGAACAGGGCATTCAGGGTTGACGCCAGCCGGGCCTCATCCATCTCCAGCACCCGGTTGGCTTCATTGAAGAAGCGGGCGACGGTCAGCTCGTTGCGCCACATCCGGTTGAGATAGAGCCGGTCGCCGCACAAAATCATCGGCGCCGGAGCATCGCCGCAGCTCACCGCCGACGAAGCGAGCAGCAGTGCGGGCCAGTCCTCCGGCGCGCCGGCTTCGGCCAGCAGCCGATCGCGGATCTCCCCGGCTTTACCGCTCAGCGCCTCGTCGCCGCTCAACCGCGAGAGCGGCAGACAGACGTGCCCCTCGCCGGCATCCCGGCTCAGCAAGGCCGCCGCCAGCTTGACCGCCGGCGGGTCGTTTTGCGCCACCATCAGGGCAAACTGGACGTCCAGCGGCCGCAGCAGACGCTGCTCCACCGCCGCCAGCAGTAGTTGTTCGAAAGTCATGAGGCCTCCTCCTGAGTTTCTCCGGCAAAAAGCTGATCCAGACCGTCAATCAGCGGTCGCACCGGCCGGGTGGTGAAGATCCCCTGCCCCCCCTCCTGCCCGTCCATGCCGCGCAGGAAAAGATAAATCACGCCGCCGAAGTGGCGGTCATAGTCATAATCGGCCAGCCGGTGGCGCAGATAGCGGTGCAGCGCCAGGCTATACAGCTGATACTGTAGATCGTAGCGGTGGGCACGCATCGCCTGCTCCATCGCCGGCCGGGTGTAGGCCTCGCGATCTTCCCCCAGCCAGTTGGATTTGTAATCCAGCAGGTAATAACGGCCTTCGTGACGGAAGACCAGATCGATAAAGCCCTTCAGCATGCCGCGCACCTGGCGGAAATCCAGCGGCGGCGTGTCGGCAGAGAGGGGATCGTACTGGCGGATAAGCGCGTCAAGGCACTCCGCCGTCAGCAGCTGGGCGATGGGCAGGTAAAATGCCATCTCCACCTGTTTATCCCGCGCCGCAAGCTGATTGAGCGCGATATCCGGCCCCGGCAGGCGGGTCTTCAGCACGCCCCCCAGCCAGTCGGTCAGCACCGGCGCCCACTGCGCGTCAAACCCGCTCAGCTGCAGCTTCTCCGCCATCCACCCTTCCGGCACCGGCTGGGTGAAGTCCAGCTCCTCAAACAGGCTGTGCAGGAAGGTCCCCGGCGCGGCGCCGCGCGGGAACTGGTGCGGAGTCAGCTGCGGCTCTTCCACGACTTCGCCGACGCCGGCGGCATCAACATCCAGACGCGGCAGCAAATCCTGCCCGCCGCTGAAACCATGCTGCTGCAGTCCGGAGTAACTGGTCACCCGCCAGTCGTCGGCGATGCGGCGCTGCAGCTCGCGCGCCGACAATCGCGGGATGGTCGCCGCGGGCGCCTGCCACGGGGTGAGATCCAGTTCGCCCGGAATCTGTAATGCAATATCGCCATGACAGAAGTCTGCCAGCCGCGCAGCCAGCCCGGCGGCGTCCATGGCTTCGCCCGCCTGCAGCAGCCGCCCCAGCGCGCTGAGGTGGAAATCGCTGTTGCCGGATTTCCGGCTGCTGAGCGGCGCCACGCCGAGGCTGCAGTGCCAGACCGCGCGGGTCAGGGCCACGTACAGCAGGCGCAGATCTTCCGCCAGTCGTTCCGCCTCCGCCAGCTCGAGGCTGGCCTCATCCTGGCCCAAATCCAGCACCGCCGCGAACGTCTCGCGATCGTGGTAAAACGCCTGGTCCTGTTTACGAAACCGTGCGATAAACGGCAGCCAGACCAGGGGGTATTCCAGCCCTTTTGACTTGTGAATAGTGACAATTTGCACCAAGTGCTTATCGCTTTCGAGACGCATCTGCTGGCTGGCGGCGTTGCTGTCCGGCTCGGCGATATGCTGCGCCAGCCAGCGCACAAGGGCATGCTCGCTTTCCAGCTGGCTGGCCGCCTCCTGCAGCAGTTCGCTGATGTGCAGAATGTCGGTTAAGCGCCGCTCGCCGCCGCGGGTCGCCAGCAGATTCTCGGCGATATGTCGGGCTGTCATCAACGCCCGCAGCATCGGCATCACTCCGCGCTGCCGCCAAATCTGGCGGTATTCGCTGAACTCTTCCACCAGCGCGTCCCACGCCTGCTCATCCTGGTTCAGGTTTTCAATATCCAGCGCGGTCAGGCCAAACATCGACGTCGCCAGCGCGCTGCGCAGGGTATTTTCCCGCTCCGGGGCCAGCACCGCCTGCAATAGCCAGAGCAGCTCCTGGGCCTCCAGCGTCTCAAAAACGCTGTCGCGGTTGGAGAGGTAGACCGAGGGAATACCCAGCGTCTGCAGCGCTTCACGCACCTGCGCCGCCTCCAGCCGGTTGCGCACCAGCACGGTAATATCCGAAGCCTGTACCGGGCGCGAGGTTTCCCCGCGCCACAGCAGCGCGCGCCCCCGCTGACCGGCGCTCAGCCAGTCGCGGATCTGCGTGGCGCAGAGCTGCGCCATAAAGGTCTGATAATCGCCAGACCCGACAGTGTCGCCGGGCATCAGCCAGACGTTCATCGCCGGTACGTCCGCCGCGTCAACGGTAAAGCGCAGCCCCTTGTTCTTCGCCGCCGCCTTCACCGGCAGGAACGGGATCTCGTGGAACATGAAGGGGTTATCGCTGAGGCTGAACAGCCGATTGACGCTGCCCACCATGCCCGGCGAGGAGCGCCAGTTGGTATCGAGGGTGTAGTGCGCGGCAACGTCGCCGCGCGCTTTCATATAGGTAAAGATATCGGCGCCGCGAAAGGCGTAGATGGCCTGCTTCGGATCGCCGATCAGCAGCAGAGCCGTCTCCGGCTGCCGGCGCCAGATGCGGCGAAAAATCCGGTACTGCTGAGGGTCGGTGTCCTGAAATTCATCGATCATCGCCACCGGAAAACGCTGGCGAATGGCGCTGGCCAGCGTCTCGCCGCTGTCGCCGCGCAGCGCCTCGTCAAGCCGGCTGAGCATATCGTCAAACCCCAGCTCGCCGCGGCGGCGCTTTTCGCGGGCGACCGCATCGCGGATCTCGACCATCGCTCTCGCCAGCACCAGATCGGTGAGCGTCAGCGAGGAGGCCAGCAACGACTCTACGGCGCTAAACAGGGGATGCACCGGCGGTTCGCCACCGGCTTTGGTGCGCTCGAGCAGAAACGACTGGGCAAATTTCTCCAGCGCGTCGGGCAGTTGGTAGCTTAACGTCTCTTCCTGCGCCCAGGCGTTCACTTTCTCCATCCACTTGCCCTGGTTGCCGCGATTAAACTTCCGCCGGTCAAGGCCGGAATTTTCCAGCACGCCTTCGATCTCGCCCACCTGCTCGCGCCACTGCTGCTTGAGCGAGTCAATGCGGGCGATGATCTGCTGATGGCGTTCGGCCAGCGTCTCGTTAGGGGCTGGCGGCGACTTAAGCTGCGGCGCTTCGCCCTGCAGCCAGCGGTCAAGGGACTTCAGCAGATCGCGCGGCCCTTTCCAGACGTCGTGGATCACCGCCGCGATATCGCGGGTCAGGGGATAGCAGTGGCGGCGCCAGAAATCGGCGCAGGCCTGATAGCGCAGGCGGGATTCATCCTCGATCAGCTGTTGCTCGAACAGCATGCCCGACTCGAAGGCGTTAAGGCTCAGCATCCGTTGGCAAAAGCCGTGGATGGTGAATACCGCCGCCTCGTCCATCTGCCGTTCAGCCAGCAGCAGCGTCTTCGCAGCGTCATCTTTATCGGCGATCTCCGCCAACAACGCGCTGTAGAGCGGATTGTCGGATTCGCCGCGCAGGCAGGCGATGCGCAGTTCGTGGATGTTGCTGCGGATACGGCCGCGCAGCTCTTCGGTCGCCGCCTCGGTAAAGGTCACCACCAGCAGTTCTTCAACGCTGATGGCGCGGGGATAGGCGGCCTCACCGCCCAGCCCCAACAGCAGCCGCAGATACAGCGCGGCGATGGTAAAGGTTTTTCCGGTGCCCGCAGAGGCTTCTATCAGGCGCTCGCCGATCAGGGGCAAGCGCAGGGGATCCAAAGACTCAGCGGTGTCGGTCATTCATTCTCTCGCATCAGGGGTAAGGATTGCTGCAATGCGCTGACGTTTTCCCACACTTTGCCGCCTTTCGGCTGGGCATAGTCCGCTTTGCCATTCTGGCTACCGGAAATCTGGGACAAGATCGTCATGCCCTGCGGATCCACCACCGTCTGATGGAAGAAGTCGGCAAGTTTTTGCGGCGTCAGCAGTTTAATCTGAGCCACTACTTTATCACGTGAATCAAAACGCATATTACCGCGATCGAAATCTTTGCTCAGTTTCGAGGCTTCATCGCCCAGCGTCTGCGGCGTCTGCAGCATCTGGCTTATCACCGCCTGCTGGAGCTGGGCAAACTCTTCCGGCTTCATCGCCCGCAGCTTCGCCTCCGCGGTGGGGAAGAAGGCCTGGAACCGCTGCCAGAGGAAGGCCGGCTGCTTATCGCTACTCTGCAGCAGGAAGCCCATGCCCCACTGTCGCCCCACGTTCATCGGGAAGGCAAAGACCGCGTAGCCGAGCTGCTCTTCGGTACGCAGCTGGTTGTAGAACCACGGCTGAATAATCTGTCCCAGCAGGGTGCTGGCGGCGGTGCTGCTGAACTCATCCACATTGGGCGGCGCGAACACCGCGGCCAGCGCGGAGTCGGTGCTGTTGCCCGCTTTGTTGAAGATCGCCAGCTGCTGCCGGTTCACCACCACGTCTTTATTACGGCACCATTCGTTGCCGTCGGCGCCCAGCTGCTGCTGGATCTGGCGGGCCAGGGTCGTGGCGGCATCGGCGGTCATATTGCCGATCACCATCAGTTCAGGACGCCCCCTGGTTTTCAGGTTGGCGCGGTAGTCGAGCACCTCTTTAAGAGTGATGGAGGGCAGCAGCGCCCGGCGCACTTCGCGCTGGAAGTACGGCACCTGCGAGACCATCTGGATCGGCATTATCGCCTGATCGTAGGCTTTGCCTTTCTCGGCGGAATCCATCATCTGTGCATACCAGGATTTGGCCTGCTCCAGCTGCTCCTCGGTCGGCGTATAGCTGAAGTATCCCTGCAGCAGATCGCTGAACAGCCCCGGAAGATGCTGGGTATAGCCGTTGGCATTGACCATTAATCCGTTATTAGCGCCGGTAGAGAACGAAATGCCGCCGACCGCCGCCTGGTTACTGAGCTGGTCGAGGGCGATGCCGGCGAGATAATCGTTGAGGGCAAACATCACCTGCCGGCGAGCGCTGTCCATCGCCTGAGGGTTACGCAGCACCAGGGAGATGTCCGCCTTCGGCTCGCTGGCAAAATACTGGCTCGGGGCATACACCACCCGCAGCGTCGGTTCATCCAGGATCAGCTGCGGATGCGGCCAGGCTTTATCGCTTTTGATAAGGGTGAAGTCATCCGGAATATAGGGGTTGAGCGCCGGCAGCTGCAGCTGGATGGCCTGCGATTTGTGCTGCCAGTCAGCGAACGTCTGCTCGCTAATCTTATCCACCTGATACGGCGCATCGACAAAGTAGGCCGTCTTGTTATGCGGCTCCTGGGGGCTGATATACCAGATACGGGCGTTCTGCGGGGTCATCATCGCCAGCCGGTCTTTGATCGCCTGCGGGTCGTACTGGTCGGCAATATTCACCACGTCCAGCGCATGCTCGACCGGCACCCGGATCATGGTGTCCGCCAGCCATTCCACGTAGTCCATGTCGCGGTTGATCGACGGATAGCGGAAATCGAGCGCCAGCACATGCGCCAGTTCGTCGAAATAGCGTTTGTCGATGCCCTGAGTACGCAGGAGGTCGAGGTAGCTGAAAATGGCCGCCGTCACTTCATCGCGGTGCGCCAGGCCTTTGTCGGTGAGGGTGGCTGAGATCGCCAGTACGCCGCTGTTGCCGTTTACCACCGGATCGGAATCGGCGCGGATACCTTCCGCCAGACCCTGTTTTTGCAACCAGTCAGAGAGCGTGCCCGGGCTGCGGTTGCCGATAAGATAGGTGACCAGCTCATCGGTTTTGCTGCGGAAGCGATCGCTGTTGTTGTCGATGCGAAACTCGACGCGCAGCACTTTACGCGGCATCGCCGGCACATAGTGAATAATGATGCCTTTTTGCGCATCCGTGACCACCGGGACGGTAATTTCCGGCCTGCTGATCTGACGATTCGGCACGCGGCCAAAGGTGTCCGCAGCCATGCGCGCCAGCGCCGGCAACGGCTTGTTGCTGTAGATCACCGCTTTCATCAGATTGGCGGAGTACCAGCTATCGCGGAAGGTGTGCAGCGCATCAAGCACCGGGCTGCCGGGCTTATCGCTGAGCGTCTCGAGGTTGCCACCCGAGAAGTGGGCCGCCGGGTGAGCCGGGTTGATGGTCTCCGCGCTGACCTGGGCCATGCGCATCCCGTCTCGCGTCCGGGCCATCGTCAGCTCGGCGTTGACCGCGTTACGTTCGCGGTCGGCATATTTTTTATCCAGCAGCGGCGCGGCGATGGCGTCGGCCAGGCGATCTACGGCCCCGTCCAGCGCATCATTTTCCACTTCAAGATAAAACGCGGTGCGGTAGGGCGCGGTACTGGCGTTATGGCTGCCGCCGTGCAGCTTAAGAAACTCTGCAAGGCTGTCAGGCTGGGGATATTTTTGCGACCCCATCAGCGTCATATGTTCCAGAAAATGCGCCAGCCCCTGATGATCTGCCGGATCCTGCAGGGATCCCACCGGCACCACCAGCGCCGACAGCGATTTCACCGCCTGCGGATCGGAAACCAGCAGCACGACCATGTCGTTATCAAGGCGGATCGCCTGATACTGACGCGTATCTTTTTCGCTTTTGCGGATCGTCTCCTGAATCGGCTGCCATCCGGTGTCGGCCTGACTAAACGGCGCCCAGAGGGCGGCCAGCACAACAAAAACCTTGAACCATAAACTGCGGGGCATTCACGAACCTCATCATTAACAAACTTGCGCTGCACAGCGTGCAGCCTTTTATGTCCATCAGTCCGTGATACGTTGCGCATATTAAATGAACCGCCATTCACTGCGCAATTTTTATACTATTTAAATTTGTGTGGACCGATGGTAACGATATAGCGGTAACAGATAACGCTGCGTCTGGGCAATGATTTCTTCGTAATGCGCCGGCTCCAGCGAACGCCACAGGCGTTGATACCAGATATCGGCGCCCTCCCCGCTGACCACCATGTTCCCTTCGTAGGTCTGCAGGAATTTGCTCCGCGCTTTCTGCTGCGTCTCTTCGTCCATTAAGATGACATCCTTTTCGGCGTCGTAACAGGCTTTCAGCCAGGCGCCACCGCTTTCCGGCAGCAGCAGCAGCGGCTGCGACATCCCCAGCAAATAGCCATCCACCAGCTCGTTAAGGTACGCCTGCGCCTCGGCGGGCGCCAGCGCCGGAAAGCGCCACTCTCCCTCTTTCCGCACAAACAGCCGGCTCTCGCCGGTGCCGCCGCTGGCGCAGTAGACAAGGTGTTCCAGCCAAAGTTGCATCCCCTGGGAGACGCTCAGCAGCGAAGGCCGCCAGCGCAGCAGACCGTCCGGCTGCACCTGCTGCAGCCAGCCGGTCAGGTTCACGCCGCCGCACCGCAGATCGATCTCCATGCTCTGCGCCTGCTGGCGCTCGGCCATCACCCGCTCGGCCAGCGCCTGCATCTCCAGGCGCTGCGTCTCCCAGACCAGCTCGCCAAAGGCGCCATACGGCAGCTCGCCGGCGGCGCGAAAGCGGCGGAACATAGCCGAGACGTCCTGCTCCTCAATAAGCGTATTGAGCAGTTGCTGATTCAGTTGATAACGGCTCAGCCCTTCAAGAGTGAACGGCTCGTCGTCTGGAATATCGTCCTCTTCGGCGCGGAAATTGACCCGCAAACGCTGCTGAAAGAACGCGCGTACCGGGTGCTGCCAGAAGCGCAGGAGCTGATCGAACGGCAGGCTGTCAATCGGCGGCGCGGTGAGCGGCTGTATAAAATCGCTATGCGCCTCTCCCTGCTGGCCGGCGGCCGCCAGCCATTCACGAGCGTAGCTCTTGTTCTCGTCTTCCTGGAAATTGGCTACGTCGAACGGCATGCGCGTATGCAGATGGGTGATGTGGGCTTTAACCCGCGCTTCGCTGGCGTCGCAGTCAAGCTCTTCGTCACCGGCGAGACAGTGGCTCTGGCCGATATAATCCACCAGCTCCTGCACCAGCACCGAAGGAAAACGCTCGCTGTTGTCCTGTATCGAACGGCCGATATAGCTGATATACAGCGTCTGCTCGGCGGACATCAGCGCTTCGAGGAACAGATAGCGGTCATCATCGCGCCGGCTGCGGTCGCCGCGCTGCGGCTTCTGGCTCATTAAATCAAAGCCCAGCGGCGGTAGCGTGCGCGGATAAACCCCGTCATTCATCCCCAGCAGGCACACCACCTTAAAGGGGATCGAACGCATCGGCATCAGGGTACAGATATTGACCGGGCCGGCAAGAAAGCGCTGGCTGATCCGCTGCTGATCGAGGCGCTGGGCCAGCTCATCGCGCAGCAGCGTCAGCGGCACCTGCTCGCCATACTGCGCCTCCAGACCGCTATCAATAACCGCCAGCCACTGCTGCTCAATCAGCGCCAGCGCCGCTTCGGTCTCGCTGTCCGGCAGGAAAAAGTCATTCAGCAGATCGCGACAGACCGGCAGCCACTCCGCCAGCGGCCGCTGCTGGGCCAGGCCGCGTCGCCACAGATTAAGCTGCATCAGCAGCGACGCGAGGTTGCCCACCAGCTCGGCGATCAAACCGCTGGATTCGTCATACGGCAGCACCGACTGCCATTCTCCTTCGCGGCTGTCCATCGCGTAGCCCAACAGCATGCGGGTGAGGCCGAACCGCCAGGTATGCTGCCCGGTCGCCGGCAGGTCCAGCTCACGGACGTTGTCGTCATCCATTCCCCAGCGGACGCCGGACTCGTTCACCCACTGGCGCAGATAGCGCAGCCCTTCTTCCGTGATATTAAAGCGCGCCGCCAGCACCGGGACGTCCAGCAGCGCCAGCACATCTTCACTGGCGAAGCGGCTGTCCGGCAGCGAGAGCAGCGTGATAAACGCCTGCAGCACCGGGTGCGACTCTCGGGCGCGACGGTCGGAGATCGCCCACGGCAGCCAGCGATCGCCGCTGGCGGCGCCAAACACCGCCTGTATATAGGGGCTGTAGCTGTCGATATCCGCCACCATGACGATGATATCCCGCGGCGTGAGCGTCGGATCCGCCTCCAGCATCGCCAGTAGCCTATCGTGCAGAACCTCCACTTCGCGCTGCGGACTGTGGCAGACGTGAATGCTCAGACTGCGGTCATCCAGCGTCAGCGGACGTTTGTCGCGACTGTGGGCGAATGCCTCCGCGCTCTGCCCGGCCACCGCCGCGTTGCGCAGTTCGAGGATATCCGATTGCAGGTTATGCAACAGGTTATCGGGGGCGATGTCGACAAAAGCGTCCAGCTCCTCATAGCGCTCCAGCCCTGCCAGCAGGTAGATATAGTCGCGCCCCAGTTTGCCCCAGGAGGCGAGCAACGGGTTGCCGACATCCTGTTCCCCGGCGTCATTAAACAACCCCGGCGCCTGCTCGGTGTCGCGAAACAGAGGTAGCGCGCGCGCCTCGCGGTGATGGCGCCGCTGACGCGACAGCAGCTTCGCCAGAAACGCCGGATCCTTAATATCTCCCCAGTAGTAGCGGCAGGGGTTGGTAAACAAGACATAGACATCGACATGCTTACCCAGCGCCTGCAGCGCCTGAAGATAGACCGGCGGCAGCGCGGAAATCCCGCAGATGAAGACGCGCGACGGCAGCCCGGCGGGCGGTTCGTCCGCTTTTTCCAGGGTACTGATAAAGCGCTGGTAGAGATTGGCGCGGTGCCACTGCGGCTGCCCCAGCTCGGCGGTATAGCTCACCAGCGCCTGCCACAGCGGCGCCTGCCACTGCTGGGCATCGCCGAGACCTTCCACCCGCTGGCCGGCCTCCCAGCGCATCAGCCACTCCGGGCGATAGACGAGGTACTGGTCATAGAGGTCCGCCACCCGGGCGGCCAGCTGAAACAGCTTGCGCTTGTCGCCGTCATCGCTCAGATACTGGCGCAGCAGGATAAAATCGTCTTCCTCCAGGTGCTGCGGCAGGAGGGTCATCAGCTTCCAGCTCATGCTCTGCTTGCTGAAGGCGCTTTCGCCCGGAATATCTTTCAGGACGCGCACGAACATATCCCAGATAAAGCTCGCCGGCAGCGGGAACTCGATATTGGCGGCAATCCCGAAGCGCGCGGCCAGGGTCATCTGCAGCCACTGCGCCATGCCGGTACTCTGCACCAGCACCATTTCGGCCTGAAAAGGGTCATCCAGCCGCTGGCGCTCGACGATAAACTCCATCAACGCCTCGAGAACATCCAGCCGGTTTGAGTGGTATACCCTTAACATAATTGCTCCTGACTACTGGCTGACCGGGCAATGCAGCCGGGTCATCTGCACCCGCTTTGCAACGGGTCTACTGATCGTTACCGTGATGCTGACACATCTTTGCCTCGATGTCTGCATACGGCTTACCTGCCCGCGTGCCGGCGACGGCGGCGCGGAGAGCTGGCTATAGCGCCACGCGTCGCGCCACAGTTGACGGGTCTGGTTCAACTGGACAATTCCTTGCGCCATTCCGCGCTGATAGCCGCCCAGCGCGGTGACCGTCAGCACCATCAGCGCCATCGCCAGCACGGTCTCCGGCAGGCTAAACCCCCGCTGACGCTTCAGGGCATTTGACATAAGCTCGCCTCCCTGAGCGGGCAAAAATCGCTCCAGCCGTGGGCGGAAAAACGCACCTGCCCGCCGCGCACCTCGCCGGACTGCCAGACCTGCACCTCGCCGCTGGCGCTGCTGAGCAGCAGTGAACCGTCGCCGAAGATACGCAGACAGGCGCGCCAGCCCTGCGGCGCCTGCTCCCGGCAGGCCAGCGCCACCTGCGCCGACCAGACCTGCTGTTTTCCCCACTGCAGCGCGGAATGGGCTATCGCCGTATCGCGGATCGCTTGCGTTTCGCTGGCGGTTTGCGCCAGCAGCGCCCGCTGCTGCAGGTTAAGCCCCTCGAGTAACAGGCTGCCGAGGGTCAGCAACAGGAGCACCATCAGCAGCGACGACATTCCACGCTGGCGGATCACAGGTTATACCCCGTCACCCGCTGCTCAACCTCGCTCGTCAGGCCCGTCTGTTGCGCGGAGCGCGCCGCCAGCGTCACGCTCAGCTCCGGCGCGAAGCCCGGGGTGACCTGACGTTGTACCGAGAAGCGCGTCACCACGATGGCGGCCGGGTTGGTGATTTTCTCCCATCCGCCGCCGCTGCAGTCGCTGGCCCCGCGCAGGGTCTCCAGCGCGCCGTCGCGCAGGCGAAAGCCGGTGCTCTCCGCCGCTGCCGCGGGGGAGGTTTCCCATCTCCCGTTGCTGTTCGCATCCCAGCGCACAATCAGACACTCGCCGCCAGCGGCTAGCTCCAGCCCGGCTCCGCCGCACGCTCCCCGGCAGTACCCGGCGCGCTGGAGATGTTTTCCCACGGCATGCACGCGCTGCCACAGCTCGTTCTCCAGGGCCAGCTGTTCGCCCTGGCGCAGAATATGGCGCTGCAGAGCAGGCAGAAAGCGGCAGGCTCCCATCAGCAGCAGCGAGCCGATGGCCATGGCGATAAGCGCCTCCGCCAGGGAAAATCCGCGACTGTTCACTGACATCCCCCTGCGCTGTCGCTGCGGCATAAACGAATCCGCCCCCAGTGTGAGATCACGATGCTCCAGCTGCCGGCCGCGCTCTGCAGCCGCAGATTCCCCGCCCAGGCGGTGCTGCGCAGACCATAAAACCCCAGACCAGGCGTAACACCGACCAGCGTGATCCCCGGCCAGCGCGGACGCAGCGTGAAGGCCGACCCGGCGGTGCAGTCCGCCCCTTCCCCCTGCGCGCTCAGGCACCAGCCCGCCTCGTCCTGGCCGACGCGAAGCACACGGTCACGGTTGTACGCGTTGGTGTCATCGCGCAGAAAGACCAGAAAATCCCGTACCTGGACGGCGGTTTGCCACAGTCGTTGCTGTTGCTGCCAGCGCTGCCAGCCGTACAGGCCGCCGACGCTGAGGATCATCATTAACGTCAGCGTTACCAGGGTTTCCATCAGGGTATAGCCATGTTCTCTGTTCATGGCGTTGAGTATGCCGCGGCGATTGGTCCTGACGCGATGACGGAAAATAGCTTTCCCGGCCAGATACGCAAAAAAGGTTTGTATTACCACCAGCAGAACATTTTTTTGCGAACGTCTATCCAACTTCGCCTACCGCAACCGCCTGTGACCTGGGGCGGGTGGAAACGACCTTGTCCCTGTGGCAAGGGAGATCCCCCCATCGGGATGGGGTGTAAAGGGCATAAAAAAACCGGCGCCATCGGGCGCCGGTTAGTCATCTCTGCTGGGGGGTTAAATCGCCACCGGCGCTTTAATGCCCGGGTGCGGATCGTAACCTTCAATCTCGAAGTCTTCAAAGCGGTAGTCGAAGATCGACGCCGGCTTGCGTTTGATGACCAGCTTCGGCAGCGGACGCGGTTCGCGGCTTAGCTGCAGGTTGGTCTGCTCAAGATGGTTGCTGTACAGATGGGTGTCTCCGCCGGTCCAGACGAAATCACCGACCTGCAGATCGCACTGCTGCGCCACCATATGCACCAGCAGCGCATAGCTGGCGATATTGAACGGCAGGCCGAGGAACACATCGCAGGAACGCTGATACAGCTGGCAGGAGAGCTTGCCGTCGGCGACGTAGAACTGGAAGAAGGCGTGGCACGGCGCCAGCGCCATTTTATCCAGCTCGCCGACGTTCCATGCCGAGACGATGATCCGGCGGGAGTCCGGGTCGTTTTTCAGCTGGTTCATCACCGTGCTGATCTGGTCGATATGGCGGCCGTCCGGCGCAGGCCAGGAACGCCACTGTTTGCCGTAGACCGGCCCCAGGTCGCCATTCTCATCCGCCCACTCGTCCCAGATGGTGACGTTGTTCTCATGCAGATAGGCGATGTTGGTGTCGCCCTGCAGGAACCACAGCAGTTCATGGATGATGGAGCGTAAATGACAGCGCTTGGTGGTCACCAGCGGGAAGCCTTCCTGCAGGTTAAAACGCATCTGATGGCCGAAAATGGAGATCGTGCCAGTGCCGGTGCGGTCATTTTTTGGCGTGCCCTCGGTGAGCACTTTCTGCATCAAATCAAGATACTGTTTCATGGTTCCTCAAGAATTCTGTTGCTGCGGACGGTGGCGGTAAGCCCAAACCATCATAATGATACCCGCAAGCACCATCGGGATCGAAAGAATCTGCCCCATACTGATGTACTGCACCCAGCCGCCGGTGAACTGGGCGTCGGGCTGGCGGAAGAATTCCACGATGATGCGGAACAGGCCGTAGCCAATCAGGAACAGACCGGAAACGGAGCCGGTCGGGCGCGGTTTACGGATAAACAGGTTGAGGATCAGGAACAGTACCACGCCTTCCAGCGCCAGCTCGTACAGCTGCGACGCGTGACGCGGCAGCGCGCCGTAGGTATCGAACAGCGATTGCCATTCCGGATGCGTCGGCAGCAGCGCCAGGTCTTCGGCACGGGAGCCCGGGAAAATCATCGTGTAGTGGAAGCTCGGGTCTACGCGGCCCCACAGCTCGCCGTTGATAAAGTTGCCCAGACGCCCGGCGCCAAGACCAAACGGGATCAGCGGCGCGATAAAATCGGAGACCTGGAAGAAGGTGCGTTTGGTGCGTCTGGCGAAGATAATCATCACCAGGATCACGCCGATCAGGCCGCCGTGGAACGACATGCCGCCGTCCCAGACGCGGAACAGATACAGCGGATCGGCAAGAAATACCGGCAGGTTGTAAAACAGCACGTAGCCGATACGACCGCCCAGGAAGACGCCGAGGAAGCCCGCGTAGAGCAGGTTTTCCACTTCATTTTTCGTCCAGCCGCTGCCCGGACGATTCGCCCGACGGGTGGCCAGCCACATCGCAAAGACAAAGCCCACCAGGTACATCAAACCGTACCAGTGGAGGGAGACCGGGCCTAGAGAAAAAATGACCGGATCGAACTCCGGAAAATGCAGGTAGCCACTATTCATCTGTCACCATAAAGACTTGTTATTCCGCCGAAAGTGGACAGCGGTGATGATCCATACCCGAACAAAACGGGCACGCCGAAGGAGGCGAATCATAGCATAAGCCACAAGAGCGATCCGCGCCGAACGTGTAAAAGATATGTATACGGATGCTAACAGAATGCCGTTTTCCCGGCGGTACCCTACTTTGCCGGAGGGTGCGAGCAGAGGATCCCCGGGTTACGGCTTACGCCTCACCCGGGCTGGCGCTACCGCCCGCCGCGGATCAGGCCGCCGAGACCGCGACGCTCCATAAAGGCCGCCACCTGATGGCGCACCTCGGCGGTCATCTGCGCATCGAGGCTGCGACGCGACAGCTCCTGCGCCTCTTCGATATCAATGCGGCGCAGCAGATACTTCACCCTCGCCACCGAGCGGCCGTTCATCGACAGATGGCGGTAACCGAGGCCGATAAGGATCGTCACGCACATCGGGTCGCCCGCCATCTCGCCGCACAGGCGCAGATCGATGCCAAAGCGCTCCGCGTCATGGGCGATCATCGCCAGCGCCCGCAATACCGCAGGATGCAGGCTGTCATACATGCTGGCGACCCGGGTATTGTTGCGGTCGACGGCCAGCAGGTACTGGGTCAGGTCGTTCGTCCCTACCGAGATAAAATCGATCCGGCTGGCCAGCTGCGGCAGCATAAAGACCATCGACGGGACCTCCAGCATCACCCCCAGGCGCGGACGTGGGATGGCGTAGCCGATCATCTCTTCCACTTCCCGGCTGGCGCGATCGATCAGCCGACGGGCCTCATCCACCTCCTCCAGACTGGTCACCATCGGCAGCAAAATGCTGAGGTTGCCGGTGGCGGCGTTGGCGCGCAGCATCGCCCGCACCTGGATCAAAAAGATCTCCGGCTGATCGAGGGTGATGCGGATCCCGCGCCAGCCGAGGCACGGGTTCTCTTCGCTGATCGGCATATACGGCAGTTGTTTATCCGCGCCGATGTCCAGGGTACGCAGGGTCACCGGTTTGCTGTTAAACATCTGCAGCATGCCCTGATACTGGGCGACCTGCTCCTCTTCTGAGGGGAAGCCGCTCTGCAGCATAAAGGGAATTTCGGTGCGGTAGAGGCCAATGCCGTCAACAAAGCTGCCGAGCTTCTCTTCGTGCTCCGGGCTTAAGCCGGCGTTGAGCATGACTTTCACCCGCTCGCCGCTTTTCAGCTCCGACGCGCGCTGGAGATCGTCCTCCGCCAGGCGGCTGAGTTCGTTCTCTTCGCTGATAAGGCGCTGATACTCCTGCAACAGGACAGGTTCAGGATCCACCAGCAGTTCACCGCGATAGCCATCGACAATCAGCGTATGGCCATGCAGCAGCGAGGGCTGAATATCGGCGCCCATCACCGTTGGGATGCCGAGGGCCCGCACCATAATAGCGGCATGGGAGTTGGCGGCGCCATCGCGCACCACCACGCCGGCCAGGCGATCCTGCGGCACTTCGGCGAGGGTGGTGGCCGACAGCTCGTCCGCCACGAGGATAATGCGCGCCGGCCAGGTGTTGGGCCCCTGAATACTGTCGTCGAGATGGAACAGCAGACGCTGGCCCAGGGTACGCAGATCGCCGGCCCGCTCTTTCAAATAGCCGTCGCTCAGCGCGGCAAACTGTTCGGCGAACTTCTCAATGATCTTTTTGACGGCCCACTCGGCGACGGCGCCTTTGTCAACTTCGGCAAACAGCTCGCGACGCAGGCGGGCGTCGGAGAGCAGGTGCGAGTAGAGATCGAAGATCGCCGCCGTCTCTTTTTGCGCCCCGGCGGCGTAGCGTTTGCTGTAGCGACGAAACTCGTTGGCCGCCTCTTCCAGCGCACCGGTCAGGCGTTCGCGTTCCGAGGCGGTGTCCAGCGTCGAGGCTTCATACACCTGCTCCATCAGCGGCAGGCTGACGTCCATCCAGCCCTCGGCGATCGCCACCCCGGAAGAGGCCGGCAGAGCGCGAATGCGCGTTTGACGATACTGGCCGAACAGGGCGTTCAGCTGGGACTGGGAGAGGATCGCCGCCATCTGGGTGGCGAGGGTGACGAGGAAAGACTCTTCGCTTTCATCAAACTGACGCAGCTCGCGCTGCTGGACCACCAGCACGCCCAGCAGCTGGCGGCGCTGAATGATCGGCACGCCAAGGAAGGCGCGGAAGCGGTCCTCTTTGACGGCGGGGATATATTTGAAGCTGGGGTGTTTTTGCGCATCGGCGAGGTTGATGGGTTCCGCCAGGCGGCCAACCAGCCCCACCAGGCCTTCATCGAACGCCAGCGCAACGGTGCGCCCGCGAGGTTTTTTTAACCCGCGGGTGGCCATCAGGTAATAGCAGCGTCGGTCATTGTCAGCCAGGTAAACCGAGCAGACTTCCGTCTCCATCGCCTGGCAGACATCCGTCACCAGAATATCCAGCGCCTCGTTTAAACGCGGCGCGCTCGCGACCTTCTCGACTATTTCTCGCAACCGAGTGAGCATAATGTGCGTGGCTTAACCTCTTTTACGTCGATAAGCAGGCGCGTTTTGCGGCTTAGGTGCGCTCTCCGCCAGCGACATGGTCACGCTGGCGAACTCTTTCATCACCCGGCGGTAGACGTCGCGCTTAAACGACACCACCTGGCGAACCGGGTACCAGTAACTCACCCAGCGCCAACCATCAAATTCAGGTGTACTGCTGGTTTGCATATTGATGTCCGCATCATTGCCGATCAACTGCAAAAGAAACCACTTTTGTTTCTGGCCGATACAAACCGGCTTTGTGTCCCAACGCACCAAACGTTTAGGCAACTTGTAACGCAGCCAGTTACGGGTTGAGGCCAGGATCCGCACATCTTTACGGCTTAACCCGACCTCTTCAAACAATTCCCGATACATCGCCTGCTCTGCGGATTCTCCTGGATTAATGCCCCCTTGCGGGAACTGCCACGAGTGCTGACCATAGCGCCGGGCCCACATCACCTGGCCCTGACGATTACAGATTACAATACCGACATTTGGGCGGTAGCCATCGTCATCAATCACCGGACTACCTCAAGATAAGCTTCAATGTGAATGATTGTTTCACACTCGCCGGAAACGGTAAACCACTCTGTTCGCACACTGAGAACGGATAACATTTGAATAACTCACAGTAATTGCCAGAGTTATAAACAATGAAAGCGCGTGACAGCCGATTTTATTCACTTTTTCTGTGGATAGAGTTGTGAAGAAGTACGGAATTAACCCGGGAAAACCCAGAGTAATCCGAACATCGCATCGCTAGCATCTGAAAATAATAGTATCATATTCATAAAGTTAGAATATATTCCTTTCACACATTACAGCATAACGTGACGATCATCACACATGCGATCCGCCGACTGATGAAAGATCGAGCAATGTCGATTTTATCCACAGATTACGCGCAGGCCACCGGCAGATTTTCTCTAAAAATTCGATTTTCGTCGCACGTCAAGGCTGTAAATCGAACCAGTAGTGAGTCTTTTCCCCAGTTATCCCACTTTTCTGTGGATAACATGGTGTAAGATCCTGTTTATTGTCAGTGACCAGTTCTGGAAAACCCGTTTACACCGTTTTCATAAGCCGCATGATGAGTTTAAAAAGCCATATAAATCATGAGATTGGTATAGTTACTCAGAAAACGGTAAACTCTATCCACAACGCGCAAATTAGCGCTCACTTTTTAACCAAAGGTATTGCCCTATGCCCGCTATCGCTCCGCTCGCCTCACCGCCGCAAAGTCAGGAACAGCTGTTGGCCCAGGCCCGCCAGCTGGCCGGCTATTCGCTGGGCGAGCTGGCGGCGCTGGCGGGGATCCCCATTCCGCGCGATCTGAAGCGCGATAAAGGCTGGACGGGCATTCTGCTGGAGCTGTGGCTGGGCGCCAGCGCAGGCAGTAAACCCGAGCAGGATTTCGCCGCGCTGGGGGTCGAGCTCAAAACGATCCCCATCGACAGCCGGGGACGCCCGCTGGAGACCACTTTCGTCTGCGTCGCCCCGTTAACCGGCAATAGCGGCGTCACCTGGGAGAGCAGCCATGTGCGGCATAAGCTGCAGCGCGTTCTGTGGATCCCGGTGGAGGGTGAACGCACCATCCCGCTGGCGGCGCGGCGCGTCGGCGCACCGCTGCTGTGGAGCCCGGACGAAGACGAGGAGCGCCAGCTGCGCATGGACTGGGAAGAGCTGATGGATCTCATTGTTCTCGGTGAGGTCGAGCGCATTACCGCCCGCCACGGCGAGGTGCTGCAGTTAAGACCGAAAGCCGCCAACAGCAAGGCGCTGACCGAAGCCATCGGCGCCCGCGGGGAGACAATCCTCACGCTGCCGCGCGGTTTCTATCTGAAAAAGAATTTTACCGCCGCTCTGCTTGCCCGCCATTTCTTGTTACAACACGATTAATTTTTTGTTCTGCGTTGGGGGTTGCATATAATTGCTGCTTTCTATTTTGCAGGACTTTGAACAATGTTATTTGCATGGATAACCGATCCTAACGCCTGGCTGGCGCTGGGCACATTGACGCTGCTGGAGATCGTGCTCGGGATCGACAATATTATTTTCCTCTCTCTGGTCGTGGCTAAGCTCCCCACCGCCCAGCGCGCCCATGCGCGCCGGATCGGTTTGATGGGCGCGATGGTCATGCGTCTGGCGCTGCTGGCCTCAATCGCCTGGGTCGTTAAGCTTACCAACCCGCTCTTTACCGTTTTCGGTCAGGAGATCTCGTTTCGCGATCTGATCTTGCTGCTCGGTGGGCTATTCCTTATCTGGAAAGCCAGTAAAGAGATCCATGAATCTATCGAAGGTGAAGAGGAGGGGCTGAAGACCAACGTCCACTCCTTCCTCGGCGCTATCGTGCAGATCATGCTGCTGGATATCATCTTTAGCCTCGATTCAGTGATCACCGCCGTCGGCCTGTCGGATCATCTGTTCATCATGATGGCGGCAGTGGTGATCGCGGTGGGGGTGATGATGTTCGCCGCGCGACCCATCGGCGATTTTGTTGACCGTCATCCTTCGGTGAAAATGCTGGCGCTGTCGTTTCTGATCCTCGTCGGCTTTACCCTGATGCTGGAAAGCTTCGACGTCCATGTGCCGAAGGGATACATCTATTTCGCCATGTTCTTCTCTATCGCGGTGGAGAGCCTTAACCTGCTGCGTAATAAGAAAAACCCGCTGTAAACCACAAAATTGCAGCCTGGTCACAGGCTGCAACCCTTTTTCAGACTTTACTGCTTTTTATGTCTCACAAATCAGGCTATTAATAGACGGGTATGGGGTGCAGCTACTGAAGAGGTGTTGACGATGAAGAAATGGGCAGTATTGATTTCCGCCGTAGGACTGGCGTTCTCGGTTTCCGGTTGCAGCAGCGATTACGTCATGGCGACCAAAGATGGGCGAATGATCCTGACCGACGGTAAACCTACCGTGGATGACGATACCGGTTTAATCAGTTACGAAGATCAGCAGGGTAATAAAATGCAGATCAATCGTGACGACGTTTCGCAAATCATTAAGCGTTAATCTTTCCCTGTCGGCCCCAGCTTCTGTTGACGCTGCGCTTACCGACCACCAGTCTTTTGAGAAGAGTCGGGATATACCAGGACGCCGCGGGTTTCACTCACCGCCCCTCCTCGTCACCCGGCTTTTTTGATTTTTTACTTCCTCTTTTTCTCACCCTCTGCCATGTTGATACTCCTTTGTCGGGGAATGCCTGACCTTATAAATAAAAAGGAAGCTGGCTATGCAGTATCACCGTATCCCACACAGTTCTCTTGAAATCAGCACCCTCGGGCTGGGAACCATGACTTTTGGTGAACAGAATAGCGAGGCCGATGCCCACCAGCAGCTCGATTACGCGGTTGCCAACGGCATCAACCTGATCGATGTCGCTGAAATGTACCCGGTCCCGCCGCGCCCGGAAACCCAGGGGCTGACTGAAACCTACGTCGGCAACTGGCTGGCGAAACGCGGCAATCGCGAAAAGCTGGTGCTCGCCTCGAAAGTCAGCGGGCCCGCGCGCAATAACGACAGCAGCATTCGGCCCAATCACGTCCTGGACCGCAAAAATATCCGCGAGGCGCTGCACGCCAGCCTGAAGCGGCTGCAGACCGATTATCTCGATTTATATCAGGTTCACTGGCCGCAGCGGCCAACCAACTGCTTTGGCAAGCTGGGCTATACCTGGGCCGACTCCGCGCCCGCCGTGACGCTGCTGGATACCCTCGAAGCGCTGACCGAGTTCCAGCGCGCCGGGAAGATCCGCTACATCGGCGTGTCGAACGAAACCGCCTTCGGCGTGATGCGTTATCTGCACCTGGCGGATAAGCACGACCTCCCGCGGATCGTGACTATTCAGAATCCTTACAGCCTGCTGAACCGCAGCTTTGAAGTCGGCCTCGCGGAAGTGAGTCAGTTCGAAGGCGTGGAGCTGCTGGCCTACTCTTGCCTGGCTTTCGGCACACTGACCGGCAAGTATCTCAACGGTGCGAAGCCGGCGGGGGCGCGCAATACGCTGTTCAGCCGCTTTACGCGCTACAGCAGCGAGCAGTCGCAGAAAGCGGTAGCGGCCTATGTGGATATCGCCAAACGCCACGGCCTCGATCCGGCGCAAATGGCGCTGGCCTTTGTGCGTCGGCAGCCGTTTGTCGCCAGCACCCTGCTGGGGGCGACGACCATGACACAGCTGCAGGCCAACGTGGAAAGTTTGCAGCTTGAGCTGAGCGAAGAGGTATTAGCGGAGATTGAGGCGGTGCATCAGGTTTATACCTACCCGGCGCCGTAAGAAAGCAAAGCCCCGGGTAAGGCGTATACGCCTTACCCGGGCTACTGAAGAGCAGATATTGGCGACCCCCTCGCCCAGTCAAGCGCAGCGCAAGCCGGGAGGTTATTTACGCCGCCCCCAGACCCACAGCGCGGCGATGGCCACGGCGAATACCGCGCCAAAGCCTATCCCCACGGCGACCGGTGGAACACCCACGCTCACCGCCAGGGAATAGAGCCCCAGCATCAGCAGCATCGCCACGTTCTCACCGAGGTTCTGTACCGCAATGGCGTTACCTGCCCCGACCGAATGTTTCCCACGCTCCTGCAGCAGCGCGTTCAGCGGTACGATAAAGAACCCGCCGAACACCCCGAGCAGCAGCAGCAGACCGAACGCCGGCAGCAGCGACTGCTGCACCGCAAAGGCTATCACCGCGATACCGATCAAAATCCCGGCCGGCATACAGCGCGACACCGTCTCCAGGGTCACCAGCTTCGCCGCCGCCCCGGCACCCAGCACAATCCCCACCGCCACCATCGCATTAAGATAGGTGGGCATGGCGTTGCTGGTAATGCCCAGCGCCACCGGCACCCAGATCACCAGCAGGAAACGCAGGGTCACGCCAGCGCCCCAGAACAGGCTGGTGCCCATCAGCGAAAAGCGGGTTTCGCCGTTGCGCCACAGCGTCCGGCAGGCGCTGAAGAAGCTGTGCGTCATTGGCTTAAAACGCCACGACTGCCCCGGACGCGCCGCCGGCAGCCTGGGTATCCACAGGTTAGCCACTACCGCCCCGCCGTAGACCAGCGCGCAGACGATCAGCGCCGCCAGCACGTGCCAGTCGGCGAGGATCCCGCCGGCCATGGAGCCCAGCAGGATCGCCGCGATGGTCGAGGACTCCATCAGTCCGTTAGCCTTCACTAACTTATCGCCGGTGGTGAGTTCGCCGAGAATGCCATACTTGGCCGGCGAATAGGCGGCGGCGCCAATCCCCACCAGCGTATAGCCGATAAACGGATTGACGCCGAAGCAGATGCAGCCGGCGCCGAGCAGTTTCAGGCCGTTGGCCACCATCATCACCCGGCCTTTGGCAAAGCTATCGGCGAACTGGCCGACAAAGGGGGCAAAGAGGATGTAAGCGCCCACAAACAACATCTGCAGGACCGGCTGGCTCCACTCCGGATAATAGAGCTGCTTCATCAGCGCCAGGGTGGCGAAGAGAAGCGCATTGTCGCCGAAGGCCGACAGGAACTGGGCGCAGATCACCGCCACCATCCCTTTGGAGTACAGCGAAGGGTTAGTATGTACTGACTCACTCATGGGTTGTTTCCGCCTCGTCGACCATATTTTTCAGGGTGACATAGTCTGGCTTGCCGCTGCCGAGCACCGGTAGCTGTTTCAGCCAGCGTATATCTCGCGGCACCGCCAGCTCCGGTACGCCGTGCTGGCGAGCGTAGCGCAGCAGGGCTTCACGAGTCAGTTCATTATCGGTGGTAAACAGCACCAGCGCCTCGCCTTTGCTGGCGTCCTGTTTAATCGCCGTGGCGTGCATTTTGTCCGGCGACGCGCCGAGGGCCACCTGCTCCACCATCTCGAGGGAGATCATCTCGCCGGCGATTTTGGCGAAGCGCTTCGCGCGGCCCTGAATGCGGACATAGCCCTGCTCGTCGAAGGTAACGATATCCCCGGTGTCATACCAGCCCGCTTCCATCTCGCCGTGCTGGTTTTCCGCCGCAGGCGCTTCCAGCACGCCGGGGTTTTCCACCCGCAGGTAGCCTTTCATGATGTTCGGCCCTTTCAGCTGCAGCCGCCCCCCTTGCTCAATGCCTGGCATCGCCAGCAGGCGGGCGTCCATCCCCGGCAGGATGCGGCCCACGGTGCCGACCTTCGCCGCCATCGGCACGTTAATCGAGACCACAGGCGCGCACTCGGTCACGCCATAGCCTTCGAGAATGCGCAGGCCGAATTTATCCTGCCACAGCTGTTTGGTGCTCTCCTGCAGCTTCTCCGCCCCGGCGACCACGTAGCGCAGGCGGTAGAAATCGTACGGATTGGCGAAACGGGCATAGTTGGCGAGGAAGGTCGAAGTGCCGAACAGCACCGTACAGTTGCGATCGTAGACCAGCTCCGGCACCACGCGATAGTGCAGCGGGCTGGGATAGAGAAACACTTCCGCCCCGGTAAGCAGCGGCGTCAGCAGGCCGACGGTGAGGCCAAAAGAGTGGAACAGCGGCAGCGCCGACATAAAGCGGTCATTGGCGGTAAAGTCGGCGATAGTTTTGATCTGCTCGACGTTGGACAGCAGACTCTTATGGCTGTGCACCACCCCTTTCGGATTGCCCTCGGAACCGGAGGTGAAGAGGATCATCGCCGCGTCTTCCGGCTGCTGCTTAACCTGCGCCAGACGCGGCGCCAGCAGATGAGCAAAAATCCACAGTTTGTCAGCGAGGGTGATATCGCCTTTAAGATCTTCCAGGAATACCCAGCGCACCTGGGTCAGCTGCTCCGGCAGGTGCCAGAGTTTGCCTTTATCGAGGAAGGTGCGCGAGGTGAAAATGGTGTTGAGCTCCGCGGCGGCTATCGCGCTGCTGAGCCCTTTCACCCCGGAGGTATAGTTCATCATTGCCGGAATACGCCCGCGGGCGATAGCGCCGAAAATCACCGCCGCGCTGATGCCGGCGTTAGGCAGCATCAGGCCGATCTTCTCGCCCGGCTGGCTGTATTTTTCCAGAATGCGGGCGACAAACAGGGTTTTGGTCAGCAGCTTGCGATAGGTATCCGGCTGGAAGTTGATATCCTCCACGCAGGGTTTGCGCGCGCCGAAGCGGTCCTGCGCCGCCAGCAGCGACTCATACAGGGTTTCCCGCGGGCGCACCGCCATCCGGGCTTCCATCATGATCTGATGCAGCATCTCCCCGGCGATTTTGCGCCGGTCGCGGGCGCGCGGCGCCTCGGGCATCGGCAGATGGGTGGGCGGCAGGAGATGCAGCTGAATACGCGGGAACAGGCGACGTTTCACCAGCCCCTTCAGCCGGCTGAAGGGCGTCAGTTCGGCGCCTTCAATACGCAGCGGCACAATGGTCGCCTGCGATTTGGCGGCGACAAAGGCGGCGCCGTCATAAATTTTCATCAGCGAGCCGCTGACCGAAATTCGCCCTTCCGGGAAAATAACCACCGGCCGCCCCTGCTCAATCAGGCGCACCAGATGTTTGATCGACATCGGCTTGGTCGGGTCCAGCGGCACAAAATCGATAATCGGCGTCAGCGCGCGCATAAACCAGCGCTGGCTGATTGAGGTATAGACCGCAAAAACCGGTCGGACCGGCAAAAACAGCGCCAGCAGAATGCCGTCGAGGAAAGAGACGTGGTTCGGGGTGATTAAGACCTTTTGCTGGTATAAAGCCTGCGTGTCGCCGGTCAGTCTGACCCGGTATAACCCCTTGAACAGCAGTCTGAAAAATCCCAAAAGCATAACAACTCCATGTGACCGGTTGATGAGTCAAAGCAGGTTACACGAGAAGGCATGGGAAAGCAGTGCAGCGGGGGGATTTTCGGAATAAAAAAAACCTGCGCATCCGCGCAGGTCGGTGTAAGACGTTCAGTACGAAGAGCGTACCTGAGAAACTCACCTATCAATACCTCTGGGATCTCGATTGTCACGTTTTTTGGCCGTAACGGGCCAGCGGGAAAACGCAAGGGAGTGAGCCTAAGTGCAACGAGGTATTACGATTTTCGCTATCTGTAACAACGCCGATAGCGGGCAAAAAAAAACCTGCGCATCTGCGCAGGCTGGTGTAAGTAAAGTGGTCAACGTGACGTTGACTCCACCTATCAATACCTCTGGGATAGCCAGAATATCAACCGGATCCGCGAACAAACCAGCGAACATTCGCAACAGCGCATCGCAAAGTGTAAGCAAAGGTTTGTATTTCCCTGCGCCGGTTTCAATTACCGATCGCGTCAATGTAAACAGGTCACCGATAAGCCCGCGCTGAATCACATTTGCGCCATTCCTTCGCCGCCGCGCCTTGAATCTGCCGCTCTTTCCCGTAACATAGCAGTATGTAAACGCTTACCCTAGAAAAGGCATGGTATGGCGACTATTAAGGATGTAGCCCGACTCGCAGGAGTCTCCGTCGCTACCGTCTCCCGCGTCATCAACAACTCTCCCAAAGCCAGCGAAGCCTCGCGTCAGTCCGTGGGCGCGGCGATGGAAACCCTGAACTATCACCCCAACGCGAACGCCCGGGCGCTGGCCCAGCAGTCAACGGAAACCGTCGGCCTGGTGGTGGGCGATGTCTCCGACCCCTTCTTCGGCGCGATGGTCAAAGCCGTCGAACAGGTGGCCTACCGCACCGGCAATTTTTTGCTGATTGGCAATGGCTACCACAACGTGCAGAAGGAGCGCCAGGCGATAGAGCAGCTGATCCGCCATCGCTGCGCGGCGCTGGTGGTGCACGCCAAAATGATCCCGGATGAGGAACTGGCGGGGTTAATGAAACAGATCCCCGGCATGGTGCTGATCAACCGCATCCTGCCCGGATATGAAACCCGCTGCGTGGCGCTGGACGACCGCTACGGCGCCTGGCTGGCGACCCGCCATTTGATCCAGCAGGGGCACACGCGTATCGGCTATCTGTGCTCAAACCATGATATCTCCGATGCGGAAGATCGGCTGCAGGGGTACTACGCGGCGCTGGAGGAGAGCGGCCTGCCGTGCAACGACCGGCTGGTCACGTTTGCCGAGCCGGATGAAAGCGGCGGCGAACAGGCGATGACCGAACTGCTTGGCCGCGGCCGCCACTTTAGCGCCGTCGCCTGCTATAACGACTCGATGGCCGCCGGCGCGATGGGGGTGCTGAATGACAACGGCATCGACGTTCCGCGGGAGATTTCGCTGATTGGCTTCGACGATGTCCTGATTTCGCGCTATGTCCGCCCGCGGTTGACTACCGTCCGCTATCCGATCGTTACGATGGCGACCCAGGCGGCCGAGCTGGCTTTAGCCCTGGCGGAGCAACGGCCGGCGCCGGAGATCACCCATCTGTTCAGCCCGACGCTGGTCCGTCGTCACTCGGTGGTCGCCCCGCAGGAAGGCGATAAGTCATAGCGATAGAGGTGCACGGCGGTGGCCGGGTAATCCAGCCCCTCGCCGATGTAGCGCCAGCCGAAGCGTTCATAGAAATCCCGGCAGGCGGAGTAGAGATAGAGCTCCCGAAAGCCCGCGCGGCGGGCATAATCGATCACATGCCGCTGCAGTTTTCCGGCCAGCCCCTGACCGCGGGCGGCGGGCGCGACGTACAGCGCCGCCAGCCAGGGAAACAGATCCTGGCGGCTGATCAAATCGCAGCGCCAGAGGCCAATCGTGCCGAGCAACTGCTCGCCTTCCACGGCAATAAAGGTCAACGGCAGCGCCTCCGCCGTCTGGCTATGCTGCACGATGCTGGCGAAGAATTGCCGCGGCAGCGTCTCGCCGCCAAAGGCCTGCCACAGCCAGTCGGTCACCTGCGGGGCGAACTGCGGCGCAGCGTACAGCGGCAGGATCGTCATACCAGCTTCCCCTGAAAAATCGGCACCGAGTCGAACAGATAGCCGTCAAAGTCGGGGGCGTCTTCATCGGACAGCTCCAGCAGGCTGTTTTTGACGTTTTCCAGATGCTGCCACATCGCCTGCCAGGCGCCCATCACATCGCGACGCCGCAGCGCGGCGAGCAGGGTCTGCCGGTCGCCGAGCCATTTCAGCCGCCAGGCGCGGCTGGCAATATGCACATTGAACTGCTGCCACAGCGGGCTGCTGTCCATCTGCAGCCAGATCCGCTCTACCGTCGCCAACAGCATCTGGTTCTGCGTCGCCCCGGCGAGCACCAGATGGAACAGACGAGCGTTATCCTGCGCGGTGTCGTTGAGAGCGATTGCCCGCTGCTCCTGTTCAATAATCCGCTTCAGATTGTCGATATCGGCGCGGGTGGCCATTTTCGCGGCAAAGGCGGCGATGTTGCTCTCCAGCAGCTGGCGCGCCTGGAGAATTTCAAACGGGCCGACGTCGCTGCTGAGCAGCTGCTCCTCTTCGCTGTCGTTCTCGTGGGGAATGCGCATGACATACACCCCGGATCCCTGACGAATATCCACCGTCCCCTGCAGCTCCAGCATCAGCAGCGCTTCGCGCACGATGGTCCGGCTGACGCCATAGGTTTCGGCAATATGGCGTTCCGGCGGCAAACGCGACCCGACCGGGTAGCGCCCCTGCGCGATCTGGGCGCGCAGGTCATCACCAATCTCCTGATAGGGCTTCTTTTCCGGCGGAACTATCGCTTTTTCCACAAAATCACCTGTGCGTTACATGCCTGCGAGTCAAATACGCCGCTATCTTAGCAAATATTGCCCCCGGCTAGCGGTATTCATCATCGATATCCAGCACCAGTTCACGCCGTTCGCCCAGTTGACGAAACCAGTGCGCCGAGGCTTTGGGTCGCCGGGCGCGATGGTTTTGCAGATCGATTTCGATAAGCCCGTAGCGGTTTTTAAAGGCGTTCATCGGCGATACGTTGTCGGTAAACGCCCACAGCATATAGCCCTGGCAGTTGGCCCCTGCCTCGCGGGCGCGCAGGGTGTGCCACAGATGTTCGCTGATAAAACGAATGCGGTAGCTGTCATCGATGACGCCTTCGCGGTTACGGAACTGGCCTTCGTTTTCCACCCCCATCCCGCTCTCCGCCACGAACCACGGGATGTTGCGATAGTCATTTTTTATCCGCATCGCCATATCAAAGATGATTTGCGGGTAGATTTCCCAGCCGCGGGAGACGTTCATCCGCCGGCCGGGCAGCTCAAACGGCTCATAATACCAGGCCGGATGGAACGGGGTATGCGGATGCCAGGCCCGCGACGGGGCTTTGACCCGGTGCGGGTAGTAAAGATTAATCCCCAGCTCATCGACGGTGTGCTCGCGGATAACCGCCAGATCCTCCTCGCTGGTCTCCCACGTCACCTGATGCTGCTCAAGCAGCGCGAGAAGCTCCGGCGGCCAGACGCCGTGCACCAGCGGGTCGAGGAACATGCGGTTGTAGAACAGATCGTAGATCTCCGCCGCGCGCAGGTCATGGGGGGCGCGTGAACGTGGGTAGGTCACCTCCGGATTGAGGATGCAGCCGACGGTCCCGGGATAGCCGAGCTCGCGAAACCGCTTCACGACGCTGGCGGTCGCCAGCACCTTATGATAGTTCCACTGCATCCAGGTGCTGGTGTTCTGCTCATAGGGCCAGCGCAGAGCATCCAGATAGACCCGGGTCTGCACCACAATTGGCTCATTAAAGGTAAACCAGCGCGTCACCTTCGGGTGGTAGCGGGCAAACACCTTCTCCGCATAGCGCACAAACAGCTCAACCACCGTTTTCGACCCCCAGCCGCCATACTTTTCCAGCAGATAGCCGGGCAATTCATAATGCTCAAGGCAGATCATCGGCGTGATGCCGTTGGCCAGCAGCGCATCGAACAGCTGGTCGTAATAGGCCGCATACTCCTCATCCACCGTGACGTTTTCATAGTCGGTCAGAAAGCGCGACCAGTTGATTGAGGTGCGGTAGTGGGTCAGCCCGGCCAGCTTCATCAGCTGCACATCTTCCCGAAAGCGGTTGATAAAATCGGTGGCCACCGCCGGGCCATAGCCGTTATGCCAGACGTGGCGATCGTTTTTGTACCAGAGATCGGGCCAGGAGTCCTGCCCTGGTTTTTTCCCGCTCCAGCCTTCGGTCTGCCAGGCGGAAGCCGCCGCGCCAAGGATAAAATCATCGGGAATGGTCATCCGTACGGTAGTCATAGGCTCCTCAGACAGGGTTGGCGGTTTGTTGATTGTCTACCTGACGCTGCGCGGCATCGGCACGGCGGGAGGCGATTTTGACGAAAGGCAGATAGATAAGCACCGCGACGACGATGCAGATAAGCTGGGTCACCACCGCCCCCATCGAGCCGGCGGTGGAGAGCCAGGCGTTGATCAGCGGCGGCGTGGTCCAGGGGACCATCACCACCGCCTTGCCGGCGAAGCCGGTCAGGGTGGCGAAATAGCCGATGCTGCCGGTCACCAGCGGGGTGATGATAAACGGGATGGCGAGGATCGGGTTAAGCATGATCGGCATCCCGAAGATCACCGGCTCGTTAATATTGAACAGCCCCGGGCCTATCGACAGCTTGGCGATCTCTTTCATCTCTTTGCGTCTGGTGGCGATCATCACCGCAATCAGCAGGCCGATGGTCAGCCCCGAGCCGCCGATGCTCATGTAGACATCCCAGAAGGGCATCGTGATGATGTTCGGTACCTCTTTCCCCTGCTCAAAAGCGCTCATATTGACAGTGATCGCTCCCAGCAGCAGCGGCTCGCGGATCGGCTTGATCATCTGGTTGCCGTGAATGCCGATCACCCAGAACAGCTGGGCGACGAACATCAGCAGCAGGATCCCCGGCAGGCTCTGCACCACCCGCTCCAGCGGCTGCTGCACCACCTGGTAGACCGCATCGTAGAGATACATTCCCGTCAGCTGGTGAAAGAGAAAACCAAAGGTGGCGATCGCGGTGGTGGTGATGATCGCCGGGATCAGCGCGGAAAAAGAGGCAGAGACGTTCGGCGGCACGGTATCCGGCATTTTGATCTTCAGTCCCTTGCGCCCTTCCAGCCAGCAGTAAATCTCCACTGACAGAATGGCGATGAACATCCCAAGGAACAGACTGCGGGTATCGGAAAACTGGCGCAGCAGGACATCTTTCACCACGTGCATCTGGCCATCGACCATCATCTCCACCGTGGTCGGCGTGACGCAGATAAAGCAGATCACCGCCAACAGGCCGGGAAACAGGCTTTTGATGCCATTGATCCGCCCCAGCTCAATACCGATCAGAAACACGGCGCCGATATTGAGGAAGTTGAGCGTAGCGTAGTTAAGCGCGCTGGTGATCGGCTTCAGCGCCGCAAGAAAGGAGAGCGAGGAAAAGCTGGCGAGCCCATTCTTCGGATCCAGCACCATATTGGAGATCAGCACCGAAAAGGCCCCGACGATGATCACCGGCATCAGGGTAATAAACGCCGATTTGATCGCCATAATGTAGCGATAGCTGTTGAATGTCGTCGCGAAACGCCCCAGCGCGTCGATCAGTTTGTCCTGTAATGCCATAAAAGAGTACCTCAGAGTAAAGGGCTTATTGCGGCCAGGTGAACAGCCAGAGACTTTTGGCATACCAAAACATAGTCGCCAGGCAAAAATAGTTCTGTGACAGCGCTCGCAACGCGCACAGTGGTATCCCAAATATCCGATAAAATCGACATTGGCATACCAGAGTCTGTCGGCTCGTCAGTTCCTGCCAAAAGCGTGATCGCGATGGTTTTTCCGCCCCGCCCCGTCGATATGTCCCTTTTCGGTCTGTGATAAACTGCGCTTTACCACGTGAAATCAGGAATCGATGAATGGCTACAATGCTGGATGTCTCAATTCGCGCAGGCGTCTCGAAAGCGACGGTTTCCCGCGTGTTGAACGGCACAGGTCAGGTGAAAGAGAGCACCCGCCAACAGGTCTTTAAAGCGATGGAAGAGCTGGGCTACCGGCCCAATTTCCTTGCCCGCTCGCTGGCCAATCAGACCAGCAATAGTATCGGGCTGGTCGTCTCCACCTTTGACGGCTTCTACTTTGGCCGTCTGCTGCAGCAGGCGTCACGCCAGACCGAAGCCTGGGGAAAGCAGCTTATCGTCACCGACGGCCATGATACGCCGGAGCGCGAAGAGGAAGCGGTGCAGATGCTCGCCGACCGGCAGTGCGATGCGATCATCCTCTATACCCGGCACATGAGCGAGAAGGCGATCATGTCGCTGATTAACTCGATCGCCATGCCGCTGGTGGTGATTAACCGCGATGTGGCGCAGGCCCGCGAACGCTGCGTGTTCTTCGAACAGCAGGAAGCCGCCTTCCAGGCCGTGGAGTATCTGATTACCCAGGGCCACCGCGATATCGCCTGCATCACCGTCCCGATGCATACCCCTACCGGCCAGGCTCGCCTGCAGGGCTACCGCAACGCGCTGATAAAACATGGTATTGAGTGGGATCCGAGCCGGGTGAAGTATGGGGACTCGACAATGACCCGCGGCTACGAACTGTGCCGGGAACTGCTGGACGAGAAAGCCCGCTTCAGCGCGCTGTTTTCCTGTAACGATGATATGGCGCTGGGGGCGTCAAAGGCGCTGCATCAGGCGGGGCTGCGTATTCCACAGGATGTGTCGCTGTTTGGCTTCGACGATGCGCCAAGCGCGAAATGGCTGGAGCCGGGGCTGTCGACAGTTTATCTGCCGATCGACAACATGATCACTACGGCTATCGACCAGGCGATCAAGCTTGCCAATCAGCAGCCGATAGAAACGATCCCGCCGTTTACCGGCACGCTGGTGCTTCGCGAGTCGGTGACGACGGGACCTTTTTTTAAATAAGCTCTAAGGCCAGCAGCTCCTGGATGGTCTGGCGACGGCGGATCAGCCGCGCCTTGCCGCCATCAAACAGCACCTCCGGCAGCAGCGGACGGCTGTTATAGTTGGATGACATCGAAGCCCCGTAGGCGCCGGTGTCATGGAGCACCAGATAATCCCCAGGCGCTACCGCCGGCAGCAGGCGGGTCTCGACTTTGCCCCCCTCCTGCTGGGTAAAGACATCCCCGGATTCGCACAGCGGCCCGGCCACCACGGTTTCGACCTGCGGCGCGGCGCTGAGATCCCGGCCATCCCCCGCCAGAGCGGTGATATGGTGATAGCTACCGTACATTGCCGGGCGCATCAGGTCGTTAAAGCCGGCGTCAATCAGCACGAAGTGACGGCTGCCCATCTCTTTCACGCTGCGCACCTGCGACACCAGCACGCCGGACTCGGCCACCAGGAAGCGTCCTGGCTCAATCTCCAGTTTCACCGGGTGCCCCAGATGGGCCGCGATCTGCTCCCGGGCGCGGTTCCACAGGCCATAATAGTGGGCGGTGTCGATGGCCTCTTCACCTTCGCGGTAAGGAATCGACAGACCGCCGCCGGCGGAGATGGCCTGCAGATCCTGGCCAAAGTCGACGACCTGGCGCACCATCGCGCCGCACACCTGCTCCAGGTGACCATAGTCAACGCCAGAGCCGATATGCATATGGATCCCGACCAGCTGCAGCTGATAGCGACGCATCACTTCCAGCGCCGCCGGCAGGTGGCTGTACCAGATGCCATGCTTGCTATTCTCACCGCCGGTATTGGTTTTCTGGCTGTGGCCGTGACCAAATCCCGGGTTGACGCGCAGCCAGACGCGATGGCCCGGCGACACCTCGCCCAGCTGGCTCAGCATGTCGATCGAGCCGGCGTTCACCGGGATCTGTAACGCCTTCACCCGATCGAGGGTGGCGTCGTCGATCAGATCGGCGGTAAAGACAATATCCTCGGGATTCTGCTGCGGATCGTAGCCTGCCGCCAGCGCCCGCTCGATCTCCCCCAGCGATACCGAGTCCACCTTCACCCCCTGCTCACGCATCAGACGCAGAATATGAATGTTAGAGCAGGCTTTTTGCGCAAAACGCACCACGTCGAACTGGCTGAGCTGGGCTATCTGGCGGCGAATAATCTGCGCATCATAGACCCAGACCGGGCAGCCAAATTCCGCCGGCAGGCGCAGCAGGTTGTCCGCGGTCAGGTCAGTATCGGTGGCGTAAAGCGAGTGTGGCATAAGAACTCCGGTGCAGTGCGTGTGTTGGTCGCTGTTTTTTCTGATTACGCCACAGTGACAGACGAATAAAAAATATCGTTTTATCGCAACTCTATGCAAAAATGATATGGTTCCAGCCGAGCCTCACGGAGACCGCATGCCAGCCGTCAATTTGCGTCATATCGAAATCTTTCACGCGGTGATGACCACCGGCAACCTGACCGAAGCGGCGCGGATGCTGCACACCTCGCAACCCACGGTCAGCCGCGAGCTGGCGCGCTTTGAGAAGGTGCTCGGCCTGCAGCTGTTTGAGCGGACCCGCGGTCGCCTGCAGCCGACGGTGCAGGGCCTGCGTTTGTTTGAGGAGGTTCAGCGCTCCTGGTATGGCCTGGACCGTATCGTCAGCGCCGCCGAGAGCCTGCGCGAGTTCCGCCAGGGCGAGCTGTCGATCGCCTGTCTGCCGGTGTTTTCCCAGTCCTTTCTGCCGCTGCTGTTGCCGCCGTTTCTCTCTCGCTATCCGGAGGTCAGCCTGCAGATCGTCCCTCAGGAGTCGCCGCTGCTGGAGGAGTGGCTCTCCGCCCAGCGCCATGACCTTGGCCTGACGGAGACCCTGCATACCCCCGCGGGCACCGAACGCACCCCGCTGCTGACGCTGAATGAAGTCTGCGTGCTGCCCGCCGGCCATCCGCTGGCGGCGCAGGCGACGCTGACCCCCGCCGATTTTCAGGGCGAAAACTACATCAGCCTGTCGCGCACCGACAGCTATCGCCAGCTGCTCGACGCCCTGTTCCTTGAGCATCAGGTTAAACGGCGGATGGTGGTCGAAACCCACAGCGCGGCCTCGATCTGCGCCATGGTGCGCGCCGGCGCCGGGATCTCGGTGGTGAATCCGTTAACCGCCCTGGACTATGCCGATAGCGGCGTGGTGGTGCGCCGCTTCAGCGTCGAGGTGCCGTTTACCGTCAGCCTGATCCGCCCTCTCCACCGCCCGCGCTCGGCGCTGGTCGACGCCTTTGTTGCCCACCTGCAGCAGAGTCTGCCGCAGATCCTCACGCCGCTGGCGTCGGTCCTGCAGAGAGCATAAAGTTGACCGCGTCTTCCGCGTGGATCGCCGCAGTGTCAAAGACCGGCAGCGGGCTGAGCTCGGCAGGCACCAGCAGGCCAATCTCCGTACAGCCGAAAATAACCCCTTCCGCCCCCTGCTCCGCCAGGGCGGCGATCGTCTGCAGATAATAATCCCGCGACGCCTCGCTGAAGGTGCCGAGACAAAGTTCGTCGAAGATGATCTGATTGATCTGCGCCCGATCGTCAGCCTCAGGGATCAGCGTCTCGATGGCAAACTGCTCCTGCAGACGACCGCGGTAAAAGGTCTGCTCCATGGTATAGCGGGTGCCCAGCAGCGCGACCCGGCGCTGACCTTTGGCGGCAATCGCCCGTCCGGTGGCATCGGCAATATGCAGGAAGGGAACCTGGCAGCGGGCGGCGATGGCATCTGCGACTTTATGCATGGTGTTGGTGCACAGGACAATGCCTTCGGCCCCCGCCTGCTGCAGCCCGACCGCGGCCTCAGCAAGGATCTCTCCGGCGCGATCCCAGTCGCCGGCGGACTGGCAGGCTTCGATGTCGTGAAAATCGACGCTGTGCAGCACCAGGCTGGCAGAGTGCAGGCCGCCCAGTCGCGCCTTAACGCCCTCATTGATCAACCGATAATAGGGGATCGTGGACTCCCAGCTCATGCCGCCTAACAGGCCAATGGTTTTCATCTTCTGCTCCTTATGTCGTTTCTGCCAGTGAAGCAAACTTGTGATCAACTTTCCACTTCTCTGGCCGCGTATTTCTTTTTCATGAAGAGTGGGATAAGTTAAATGAAACAATGTTTCACTTTAACAACAGGATCGCCAGATGTTTATTTTTCATAAAGACACCACCCTTGAAGACCTCGGCAATGGCGTAACCCGCCGCATTCTGGCCCACGACGGCAAAATGATGGCCGTGGAGGTGAATTTTGCCGCCGGCGCCGTCGGCCCGATGCATAACCATCCTCACGAACAGCTCACCTATGTGCTTTCCGGCGAGTTCGAGTTCACCATCGGCGAGGAGACGCGCGTCGTCAGCGCCGGCGATACGTTGTATAAGCGGCCGGGGATTATGCACGGCTGCGTCTGCCTGCAGCCCGGCACGCTGCTCGATACCTTTACTCCCATTCGCGAAGATTTTCTTGAAGGCTAATCCATAACGGGGGCGTTCGCCGTCCCCGGTTACTGCCCGGCGCCCTTCAATAAAAAGATGCGGCCACAATCATTATCCTGGTAATTATATTTCCCGCTCAGTTAAGCCTAATTTTTCATTCCTTTCAGGCGCCCTTTACGGCCAAAATGCTTACCACCTCACCTTTTTGAAACATCGTTTCGACTTTGATCACATTTCCATCCTGATCTGCATGACGCAGAAACAAATCGCAATAAAATGAAATTAAAACGGTGTTTTATAAAAACCAGTTCAGCATAAAAAAAGGGGCTGTCAGCCCTTACCTGCTAGACCAGTTAAAGAATAACCCATTAATTAACAAGGACATGTTAAGCAGAGGAAGCGTTCAGACATTTTTGCGTTGTCAGGCGTAAAAGGCCGACAGCGCGGCGTCACCGGATCCGTATTACAACTCGTAAGCCAGGTAGGTATGTATGAATGAAAACAAGCTGCTGGGATTGGCATGGATATCGCCCTATATCATCGGGCTGATCGTCTTTACCGCTTTTCCCTTTGTTTCATCTTTCTTTCTCAGTTTTACCGAGTACGACTTGATGAGCCCGCCGGTATTTAACGGCATCGAAAACTATCGCTATATGTTGACCGAGGATAGCCTGTTCTGGAAATCGATGGGGGTGACCTTTGCCTACGTCTTTTTAACCATCCCCTTAAAACTGGCTTTCGCCCTCGGCATTGCTTTTGTGCTCAATTTCAAACTGCGCGGCATCGGCTTTTTCCGCACCGCCTACTACATTCCGTCGATCCTCGGCAGCTCGGTGGCGATTGCCGTGCTGTGGCGCGCCCTGTTCGCCATTGACGGCCTGCTGAACAGTTTTCTCGCCGTCTTTGGCATCGATGCCATCAACTGGCTGGGGGAACCCTCCCTGGCGCTGATGTCGGTCACCCTGCTGCGCGTCTGGCAGTTTGGCTCCGCGATGGTCATCTTCCTCGCCGCGCTGCAGAACGTTCCGCAGTCGCAGTATGAGGCGGCAATGATTGACGGCGCCTCAAAGTGGCAGATGTTCATGAAGGTCACCGTGCCGCTGATCACCCCGGTGATTTTCTTCAACTTTATTATGCAGACCACCCAGGCGTTCCAGGAGTTTACCGGCCCGTACGTGATAACCGGCGGCGGTCCGACCTATTACACCTACCTGTTCTCACTCTATATCTACGATACCGCCTTTAAGTACTTCGACATGGGCTATGGCGCCGCGCTGGCATGGGTGCTGTTCCTCGTCGTGGCGGTCTTTGCGTCGATCGCCTTTAAGTCATCGAAATACTGGGTCTTCTACTCCGCCGATAAGGGAGGCAAAAATGGCTGATATTCAACAGATGGCGCCGGTGATGAGCGACGCCGATCGTGAGGTCGCCCGTACGCTGCGCCGGGAAAAGGTGAGCCGGGTGGTGCGCTACGTCGTGCTGATATTCGTCGGCCTGCTGATGCTCTACCCGCTGGCGTGGATGTTCTCCGCCTCGTTCAAGCCGAACCATGAGATCTTCACCACCCTCGGGCTGTGGCCTGCCCATGCCACCTGGGACGGGTTTATCAACGGCTGGAAGACCGGCACCGAATACCATTTCGGCCACTATATGCTGAACACCTTTAAGTATGTGATCCCGAAAGTGGTGTTAACGATCATTTCCTCCACCATCGTGGCGTACGGCTTCGCACGCTTTGAGATCCCGTGGAAGAAGTTCTGGTTCGCAACGCTTATCACCACCATGCTGCTGCCAAGCACCGTCCTGCTGATCCCGCAGTACCTGATGTTCCGCGAAATGGGGATGCTGAACAGCTATCTGCCGCTGTACCTGCCGCTGGCCTTCGCCACCCAGGGATTCTTTGTCTTCATGCTGATCCAGTTTCTGCGCGGCGTGCCGCGCGATATGGAAGAGGCGGCGCAGATCGACGGCTGCAACTCCATCCAGGTGCTGTGGTATGTGGTGGTGCCGATCCTCAAGCCGGCCATTATCTCGGTGGCGCTGTTCCAGTTTATGTGGTCGATGAACGACTTTATCGGTCCGCTGATCTACGTCTACAGCGTCGATAAGTATCCCATCGCGCTGGCGCTAAAAATGTCTATCGACGTCACGGAAGGCGCGCCGTGGAACGAAATTCTGGCAATGGCGAGCATCTCCATTCTGCCGTCCATCATTGTCTTCTTCCTGGCTCAACGCTACTTCGTGCAGGGCGTGACCAGCAGCGGAATCAAAGGTTAAGAGGGAAATATCATGGCTGAAGTGATTTTCAACAAACTGGAAAAAGTCTACTCCAACGGGTTTAAAGCGGTGCATGGTATCGACCTGAAGATTGCCGATGGCGAATTTATGGTGATCGTCGGCCCCTCCGGCTGCGCCAAATCGACCACCCTGCGCATGCTGGCGGGTCTGGAGACCATCAGCGGCGGCGAGGTGCGGATTGGGGACAAAATCGTCAACAACCTGGCGCCTAAATCCCGTGGCATCGCGATGGTGTTCCAGAACTACGCCCTCTATCCGCATATGACGGTGCGCGAAAACCTCGCCTTCGGCCTGAAGCTGAGCAAGCTGCCGAAGGCGCAAATCGACAGACAGGTGGAAGAAGCGGCGAAAATTCTCGAACTGGAAGAACTGCTCGATCGCCTGCCGCGCCAGCTCTCCGGCGGCCAGGCGCAGCGCGTGGCGGTGGGCCGGGCGATCGTCAAAAAACCGGACGTCTTCCTGTTCGACGAACCGCTCTCCAACCTTGACGCCAAGCTGCGCGCCTCGATGCGGATCCGCATTTCCGATCTGCATAAGCAGTTGAAAAAATCTGGCAAACCGGCGACCACCGTCTACGTCACCCACGATCAGACGGAAGCGATGACCATGGGCGACCGCATCTGCGTGATGAAGCTCGGCCACATTATGCAGGTTGATACCCCGGACAATCTCTACCACCAGCCGAAAAATATGTTTGTCGCCGGGTTTATCGGCGCGCCGGAGATGAATATTCGTCCCAGCCAGCTGGTTGAGCACGGTGGTCGCCTGTATTTGACGCTGGGCGATCAGCGGCTGCCGCTCAACGATCGGCTGCAAAGCAAAGTTGAAACCCATAAGAATCAGCAGGTGTTCTTTGGCGTGCGCCCGGAGTTTGTCTCTCTCTCCGATGAACCGTTTGCCGAAGGTTCCTGCGCGGGTGAAATGGTACGCGTAGAAAACATGGGACATGAATTCTTTGTTTATCTCAGGGTTGCTGATTATGAGCTGACCGCCCGCGTGCCGTCGGACGATGCGAAGCCGATGATTGCCAAGGGACTGAATCGCAAAGTCTATTTCACCTTTGATCTCAACAAGTGTCACATCTTTGACGCCAAAACCGAACAGAACCTCTCTCTGTGAACCCTGGAGCATAACAATGAAAAACGTGCTGATAAGCGCCACCCTCTCCGCCACCCTGGGCCTTAGCGCCTTCTCTTCGCTAGCGCAGGATGTCGACCTGCGTATGTCCTGGTGGGGGGGCAACGGCCGCCATCAGGTCACCCTCAAGGCGCTGGAGGAATTCCACAAACAAAACCCAGACATCAACGTCAAAGCAGAATACACCGGCTGGGACGGCCATCTTTCACGCCTGACCACCCAGATTGCCGGCGGTACCGAGCCTGACGTGATGCAGACCAACTGGAACTGGCTGCCGATCTTTTCGAAAAATGGCGATGGCTTTTACGATCTGAATACCCTGAAAGACGAGATCGACCTCAGCCAGTTCGACGCCAAAGAACTGCAGTCCACCACGGTCAACGGCAAGCTTAACGGTATTCCAATTTCCGTCACCGCCCGCGTCTTCTACTTTAACGACGAAGCATGGAAAAAGGCGGGCATCCCCTTCCCGAAAACCTGGGATGAACTCATGGCGGCGGGAAAAACTTTCGAAAGCAAGCTCGGGAAACAGTACTACCCGGTGGTGCTCGAACACCAGGACGTGCTGGCCCTGCTCAACTCTTATATGGTGCAAAAATACAATCAGCCGGCCATCGATGAGAAAGGGCGAAAATTCTCCTACAGCAAAGCGCAGTGGGCGGATTTCTTCGGTATGTATAAGAAGCTTATCGACAGCCATGTGATGCCGGACACCCGCTACTATGCCTCCTTCGGCAAGAGCAACATGTACGAAATGAAGCCGTGGATCCAGGGCGAATGGGGCGGCACCTACATGTGGAACTCCACCATCAACAAATATTCCGATAACCTGAAGCCGCCGGCGAAGCTGGTGCTGGGGGAATACCCGATGCTGCCGGGCGCCACCGATGCCGGACTGTTCTTCAAGCCCGCGCAAATGTTATCGATTGGCAAATCGACGAAAAACCCGCAGGCGGCGGCGAAAGTGATTAACTTCCTGCTGAACAGCAAAGAAGGGGTGGATATTCTTGGACTGGAGCGCGGCGTGCCGCTGAGTAAAGCGGCGGTCACCTACCTGACCGAGGATGGGGTAATCAAAGCCGACGATCCGGCGGTGTCCGGCCTGAAGCTGGCGCAATCCCTGCCCACCGCTCTGCCGGTCTCCCCGTACTTCGACGATCCGCAGATCGTCGCCCAGTTCGGCACCACCCTGCAGTACATCGACTACGGTAAAAAGTCGGTGGAAGAAGCGGCCGAGGACTTCCAGCGCCAGACCGACCGCATTCTGCGCCGCGCGATGCGCTAACCTGCCCGTCTGAACTCTCCCGCGGCGCACGCCGCGGGAGGGTCTGCCAGACGGCCCTGTCAGAAGAAATATTTGAAGCGCACCCGGGCGCCGTAGCGTTCATCGGGATTCCCGCTCTTCGCTGCCGTGGAATCGAGCCACGAGGCATAGGCGCCAAGGTAAATATTGAAGTTCGGCATCGCCATGATATTCGGCAACTGCCAGGAGGTGTGCAGGGTATGGATGTCATAGCGCCCCGGCGCCAGGATAGCGCAATCGCCATCGCATTCGCTGGTCACCCCGGCCATATTGAACTGGTCGATTTTATTGTGCGCATAGATATAGCCCAGCTCCACGCGATGCCAAAGGGCGTTGATCCCGGCGCTGAAGTCGGTTTCGTCCGCCGCGTCCAGCAGGGCGGTACTCAGATTAACCACCGCCCCGTCCTGCGGATCGCTTTTCAGGGTGTTCCAGCTCATGGTCAGCCCGTAGCCGGTGCGGTTTGACTGGTCGACCCAGCGTCCGCTCTGGCTCTGATAGCCGTAAGCATTGTTGACGAGATTGCTCTCTATCGCCGCGGCCGCCGACCAGGCGCCGGACTGCCATGCCGCCACCGGCCGCACGTACACCACATTTTTGCGGTTTTCCAGCGCGTTACCATGATAGTTCTGATCGACAAACAGCGAACTGCCGTCCTCCACCAGGGTGTTAACTTCGAAATACCAGTTATCCACCGTTTTGCTAAACAGAAGGTTACCGCCGCTGCTGCTGCGCCCTCGCCCCTCTTTCATCATGTAAATATAGCCATAGCCATCGGAATAGAGATCGTTGGCGGTATTACCTGAATATTCAATAAAGGTATCCTGATTCAGCGGGAACATATCCCAGGCTTCAAAGCGGCCTATTTTTATTTTCCAGTCATCCTGCTGGCCGAAGAAAAATACCGCATCATCAAGATTCATTTTGCCATCCATATCCGCCAGAGGCTGCACGCTGAATCCGGCATATTGCCCGTCGGCGCCATTCCGTCTGCCATCGAAACCCAGCAGAATACGACCGTTAATATCCCAGCGCTCTTTATCGCCGGGCGCCCAGCTTTTATTCGCGCTGGTTTTGACCGACGTCAGACTGCCGGTGCGACTGGCGCCATCGAGGTTAAATTCGACGTCGCCATAAAATTTTAATTCGCCATTGTCATTTAGCTGCAAACGCGGCGAAGCAGGCGCCGCGCGGGCGACCGTCGCGGCCTGCTGCTGGCCTTTCAGCGTCTTAATTTCCGCCTCTGCGCTGGCGGCGCGCGCCTCCGTCGCCTTTAGCCGCTGCTCCATTTGCGCCAGTCGCTCCTCCAGCGATAACGGCGCCTGCGCCATAACGGATGGCAGATACAGAGACGTCAGAAAACACCCGACCCAGATTTTATTCATCGGTAAACCCTTTTATTATGGAATGAACTGAATTTTTTATTAATGGGTAACGCACGACGATGCAGGCAATAATAACCCGCCCATCGTCAAAGACGGGTTATTAACGACAACAGCCTTATTATTATTCTAGCTGCCAGGCGCCGGCTTCGGTTAATGCCGCCGAGCCGCTCCAGGCAAATAACGCTAATTCACGGTGGGGAGCCTGCGGATAGATACGGCTGCTCAGGCAGGCTTCGCCGTCATTGACAAAAACCTCCACCGAAGAGCTATCGAAAAATATTCGCAGGTTGAGATCCGCCCCGGCGGTCAACGGCACGCTGCGCGTCCCGCACAGGCCATACTGCGGATAATGCCGCTCCAGCACCAGACGCTGCTGTTGGGCATCCACGTAGATGCGCAGGCCATCGCCAAAGCGCAGACCATACTGCTCGGCGCTGCTGCGGGCGCAGTCCCAGCGCAGATTCACCTCCATCGCCTCGCAGTTGTCGACCATCGTCGTCTGCTGGTTGTTCAGGGTGCTGACCGGCCACGGGAACCAGGCGCCGCGCAGGCTCTCCACTTCTTTCGCCGGGCGCATCTGCAGGCGGTCATCCGCGCTCAGGCTCAGCTCGCGCGGCAAGGAGAGCATGCCCGCCCAGCCGTCCTGCTGCTCCGGCAGCGGCGATTCCCACATATCCAGCCAGCCAATCACGATCCGCCGGCCATCGGGGGTGGCGAAGCTTTGCGGGGCATAGAAATCGTGGCCGTTATCCATCTCCCGGAATTCGCCATGGCGAATAAAACGCTGGCCTGGCTGCCACTCGCCGATCAGATAGCCGCTCTGGAACAGATTGCGGTTGCTGAACCCCGCGGCCTGCATCCCCTGTGGGGAAAACATCAGAACGCGTTTGCCGTTGAGGGTGAAGAAGTCCGGGCACTCCCACATATAGCCCATGGTGCTTTCCGCTTCATCCAGCACCCCCGCGTCCTGCCACTGGCGCAGATCGGCTGAACGGTACAGCCGCACCTGGCCGGTATCGCCTTCGCGCGCGCCGACGATCATGTACCAGCTGTCTCCTTCACGCCAGACCTTCGGGTCACGGAAGTGGTGCATACCCGGCGGGGTGTCGACCACCATCCCCTGGCGCTCAAAGTGGATCCCGTCGCGGCTGGTGGCCAGACACTGCACCTGATACAGATTGGCTTCGTCGCCAGGATCGCCGTGGAACTTATGCCCGGTGTAAATCAGCGCCAGGGTATCGCCATCGACCACCGCCGAGCCGGAAAAGCAGCCGTCTTTATCCTCCGGGCCCTCCGGCGCCAGGGCTACCGGCAAATGCTCCCAGTGCACCAGATCCTTACTGCGCGCGTGCCCCCAGTGCATCGGTCCCCACTGGGTGGAGTACGGGTGATGTTGATAAAAGGCATGGTACCAGCCGTCGAACCACACCAGACCGTTTGGGTCGTTGATCCACCCGGCGCGGGCCGCCAGGTGATAGTGCGGATACCAGCGCAGATTCAGCGCCTGGCGTTGTGTCTGGAGTACCTGTTCAGCCCGGGAGATTGTGTAAGTCATCATTTTCACTCTTTTTGATTCAGATAGCGGTAGGTTGCGACACCAGCGGATCGGCGGAGGATTTGCCGGAGCGCAACAAGAAGATGGAAATAAAGGTGGTGCAGAACACCAGCAGGCCCATGATCAGGTAGGACTGGGCGAAGCCATATTTTTCATAGCTGTAGCCCGCCAGCGGCGACAATACGCTGGCGATAATCGAGCTGGTGCAGGCGAAGCCCACCAGATAGAGGGTGGAGGAGAGACGTTTATCGAAGTTAAGGCTGTTGTACTTAAAGATAGCCACCAGCAGTATCGGCAACTCCACCGCGTGCAGCAGTTTGGTGATGGAGATCAGCAGCGGCCCCTCCACCAGACCGGAGGCCACCATGCGCATCGCCATCACCATGCCGGCGAAAATCAGACCGTTTTTGGCGCCGATGCGGTTCACCAGCCACGGCGCGCAGAACATGCCGGCCGCCTCGAGGAACACCTGGAAGGAGTTGAGGTAGCCATACATCTCATTGCCTTCCTGCAGGGTCGCGAACTGCGATGAGAAATAGACCGGGAACTGCTGGTCATAGACGCCGTAAATGCAGGTGCCGATGACGAAGAAGACCAGCGCCCAAAAGCGCGGCAGCGTCAGCAGGCGCAGCGCATCTTCGAGGGTCACCTTACCGCCCGATACCGCCTCCTGCATCGCATGCGGCGCCGAGGAGACCCGCAGCCGCGCCAGCAGGATAAAGAACACCAGCCCGGAACAGCTGGCGACGAGGAAGTTTAGCTGCGGATTGATGTTAAACAGCAGGCCGGCGAAGAAGGTGGCCACCGCCCAGCCCAGCGAGCCCCACATCCGCGCCCTGCCGAATTCAAACTGGCTCTGACGCGCCACGCGCTCGGTGTAAGATTCCAGCACGCCGATGCCGCCGTTAAAGGTCAAACCGATATAGATCCCGCCAAAGATGCTGCCCAACAGGACGTTGATTTTCAGCAGGTGGCCGAACAGCAGATACGCCGGACCAGAGAGGATCAGCAGCGCGGTGATATACCAGAGCAGATGTTTGCGCAGCCCCAGCTTGTCCTGGATAAATCCATAGCAAACTTGCGCAAACAGCGCGGAAACCGACAGTACGGCATAGATAATACCGGTATCGCCTGCCTTCAGCCCAACCTCCTGGTGAAGCCAGATAGAGAGCAAGGAGCCGGATGACGACCAGGTCACGAAAAAGAAAAACAGTAAGGCACTGAGCAACGGGTAGCTGTGTGAGTGAGGCGCTTTCATCATGACATTCTCGTGTTAGAGGAATGCAATTATGGTAACGTTAACAAAAAACAAAACGCAGGTAGATTCGCTGCGATATATGATGTTAATCACAAAAGTTAACGTTAACATAATGAAGATGCGATCGCGATCAAAAATCAACCGCAACATAGCTCACGACGGCGATAGCAGAAAATCGTTTCACTCTTTTACATCAGCGACTTAGTTGTATAGCCTGTACTCTGCGGCAATGGCGGAGGAAAAAATGGCGTCCCTGAAAGATGTAGCAAAACTGGCGAATGTATCTCTGATGACCGTCTCACGGGCGCTGAACACCCCGGAGCGGCTGAAGCCTGAGACACTGGCCCGCGTGCAGGCCGCCATCGCCGAAACCAACTACGTCCCCGACCTGTCGGCGAAGAAGATCCGCGGGGCGCGCGCAACCCCCAGCACCATCGGCGTGCTGGCGCTGGATACCGTGACCACGCCCTTTTCGGTGGAGATCACCTTATCGATCGAAGAGACGGCCCGCGCCCACGGCTGGAATAGCTTTGTGGTCAATATGTTTTCTGACGATCGTCCGGAAGCGGTGGTCGACCTGCTCCTCTCCCACCGTCCGGACGGCATTATCTTTACCACCATGGGCCTGCGCCAGGTACCACTGCCGGAAAAACTGCTGACTCTGCCCTGCGTGCTGGCCAACTGCGAAAGCCTCAGCCAGCCGGTGGCCAGCTATATCCCGGACGATGAACAGGGGCAGTACGACGCGGTGAAAGCCCTGCTTGCCGCTGGCTATCGTCGTCCGCTGTGCCTGCACTTACCCGCCAGCCAGCCGGCGACGATCCGCCGCCGCCTGGGGCTGGAGCGCGCCTGCCGGGAGGCCGGTATCGAACCGGACCATCTGAGCCATTCGTATATGGGCCAGGGCGATGAGCATTACCACGATATCCCGGCGGTGGTGCTGGCGCATATCCGCGAGGGTAAACCTGGCTTTGACTCAGTGATCTGCGGCAACGATCGCATCGCGTTTATGGTCTACCAGACGCTGCTGGGCCAGGGGTTACGCATTCCACAGGACGTGGCGGTAGTGGGATACGACAACATGGTGGGCATTGGCGATCTGTTTCTACCGCCGCTCTCCACAGTGCAACTGCCGCATTATGACATCGGGCGCCTGAGCGCCCTGCATATCATTCACGGCGACAACCATCGGGAGACGCGCAAAGTCGCCAGCCCGTGGTTGCCGCGCGCCTCACATTAACGATTACCGATGTTACGCAGCTTCTCGCCCGCCATCAGGTTGCGCTCAATGTGCTCGAGGGTGACATTCTTGGTTTCCGGGATCAGCCAGAAGGTGATGCCGATAAAGGCCACGTTGAGCGCCGTGTAGAGCCAGAAGGTGCCGGCGGCGCCAATCGCGTCAAGCAGCGTCAGGAAAGTGGCGCCGATGATCATGTTCGACACCCAGTTGGTGGTGGTCGAGCAGGTGATACCGAAGTCGCGGCATTTTAGCGGCTGGATCTCGGAGCAGAGGATCCACACCACCGGCGCCGCGCTCATCGCATACCCGGCAATACACATCATGGTCATGCCGACGGAGAGCCAGGAGAGGCCGCTGGATGCGGTGCCATTGTCGAACTGCATCAGGCAGTAGCCCAGCACCAGAGTGCCCAGCGCCATCACGCTAAAGCCGATTTTCAGCGCTGGCTTGCGGCCCGCTTTATCCACTGTGAACACCGCAATAAAGGTGGCAAACATAAAGGTCAGGCCCACCACCAGGGTGGCGATCATCTGCTGTTCAGTAGTGGTAAAGCCCGCCATTTTAAAGATACGCGGCGCATAGTACATGATGATGTTCATGCCGGTGAACTGCTGCATCGCCTGCAGCAGCATGCCCAGGAACACCGCCCGGCGCACGTTACGATTGACCTTAAACAACGCCCAACCGCCCTGCTTCAGCTTGAGGCTCTCACGGATCTCGTTAAGCTCGTCGCGCGCCTTTTCCGAGGTATCGCGCAGCATCCGCAGCACTTCTTCCGCTTCGATATGGCGTCCCTTCTCCGCCAGCCAGCGCGGGCTGTTCGGCAAAAAGACGACCAGAATGATCAGGATCACCGCCGGCAGCGCCAGCACGCCCAGCATGGCGCGCCAGTTACCGCTGTAGCTAAAGGCGGTATCGGAAAGAAACGCCAGCACAATGCCAAGGGTGACCATCAGCTGATACATACTGATCATTTTCCCGCGCACGTTCTCGCTGGCCATCTCGGAGAGGTACAGCGGCGCGGTATAAGAGGCAATCCCGACTGCCACGCCCAGCACCACGCGGGCCACCAGCAGCACCTCCACGCTGGCGGCAAAAGCGGATCCGATAGAGCCGGCCACAAAGAGTACGGCCCCCGCCATCAGGCTGTATTTACGGCCAAGGCGGAAAGACAGCCAGCCGTTAAACAGCGCGCCTATCGCCGCCCCCAACATCATGCTGCTAACCACCCACTCCTGAAGCTGGCTGGATAAGGTGAAATGGTCGGTTATAAAGGGCAACGCTCCGGATATCACGCCGATATCCAGGCCAAAGAGCAAGCCCGCCACCGCCGCGGCGATGGAAACAAACCAGTTCATCCGCCGGGTATCACGTTGCGTCCGCGGCGATAATGTAGAGTCGTTACTGATTGAAGTCATTTTTTTCCTGCCACACAGAGTAAGACATAAGACGAAAGTACGTGACTGGTGGATGAATGGGTCAGGCAGGATAAGCCAAAGATATGGACTATATTGCTGGCAGGATGGGTTTTGTGATGGACATTAAACTTTCAAAGTAACAAAAAATGCGTTTCCAATAGTTAATAACCCTGTTTATACAGAGCGGTAACATTATACCCGTGTTCAGGAGTATGGACGATCCGCACTTTTGCGTATGGACAATAATTGCTCAGAAGGCCGGAGCGATACCACAGACCCCGGCCATCGCGGACGGTTAGCGCGCCAGCCAGCCGCCGTCCACCGCCACCGTGTAGCCATTGATGTAATCGGAGGCTGAGGAGGCAAGGAACACGACTGGCCCCATCAGATCGGCCGGTAGCCCCCAGCGCCCGGCGGGAATGCGATCGAGGATTTCGCTGCTACGCTGCTCGTCGGCGCGCAGCTGCTGGGTGTTGTTGGTCGCCATATACCCCGGGGCGATGGCGTTGACGTTGATGTTGTGTTTGGCCCACTCGTTGGCCAGCAGGCGGGTGACGCCCATCACCGCGCTTTTGGATGCGGTATACGACGGCACGCGGATCCCCCCCTGGAACGACAGCATGGAGGCGATGTTAATGATCTTCCCGCCGCTGCCCTGGGCGATAAAGTGTTTCGCCGCCGCCTGGGACATAAAAAATACGCTCTTGATGTTGAGGTTCATCACGTCGTCCCAGTCTTTTTCGCTGAACGCCAGCGCGTCCTCGCGGCGAATCAGGCCGGCATTGTTGACCAGAATATCAATATGGCCGAACTCCGCCACCGCCCGCTCCAGAAGCTGAGGAATACCGTCGATCTGGCGCAGGTCGGCGGTCAGGCTGAGAAAACGGCGTCCCAGCGCGGTTACCCGCTCGATAGTCTCCACCGGTTCGACGATATTGATACCGACAATATCGCAGCCCGCTTCCGCCAGCCCGAGGGCCATCCCCTGACCTAAACCGGTATCGCATCCGCTCACGACGGCCACTTTTCCCTGCAGGGAGAATGCATCAAGAATCATATTATGTTCCTTAGTCGTTCAGAGCCTGCTGTTTGCAGGCAAGGTTCTCTCGGCCCGGTCCGCGCCGGCGGCGCGACTGAGCGTGGGGCGAACTCTCGGGCATAGCCCACCATAATGAAAATAAAACAGAGTTCCGTTTTGCTGATGGGTGCCATCTTAGCCCCGCCCCCAGCCATTTTCAATATTATTTAAAACGATGTTTCATTTTTTATGATGACGATTACAAAAAAAGAAAAAGCGAAGGAGCCTCCCGGCACGCGCCAGGCCGGAAAAGGTTTTGAAAAGATGAAGATTCTACCGATTGTCTGCAGAGGTGCCGAAGCGAAGCCAGCAGACCGCTGAAAACGCGGGAATTACGCTGAACTGCGTGAGCCATCACAAATAATGAAACAATGTTTTGATAAATTAACACCTGTCTTTTAAAACATATCACTCAGCGACACGCCTCTGGTCCAGCGGCATCGCAGGAAAGAAAGGAGCACTACATGGCTAAAGGCATGCGGGTCAAACTGAATTATCACGTCAGCCACGATCCGGATACCGGGGCGGAAGTCACCCGCTTAACCCCCCCGGAGGTCACCTGTCATCGCAACTACTTCTATCAGAAGTGCTTTTTTAACGATGGCAGCCATTTACTGTTCGCCGGCGAGTTTGACGGCCACTGGAACTACTATCTGCTGAATATCGCCAGCGCCGAGGCCGTCCAGCTAACCGAAGGCGCCGGGGATAACACCTTCGGCGGCTTCCTCTCCCCGGACGATAAGTCGCTTTATTACGTGAAAAATGACCGTATCCTGCTGGAAGTCAACCTGACCACCCTCGCCGAGCGCGAAGTTTATCGCGTTAGCGATGACTGGGTAGGGTATGGCACCTGGGTGGCAAACAGCGATTGCAGCAAACTGGTGGGCATTGAGATTGCGAAAAGCGACTGGACGCCACTCAACGACTGGCAGATTTTCCATGATTTCTTCCATAAAGGACCGCACTGCCGCCTGCTGCGCGTCGACCTGCGCAGCGGTGAGAGCCAGGTGATCCATGAGGAAAAAATCTGGCTGGGACACCCGATCTATCGTCCCTTCGACGACCATACCGTCGCCTTCTGCCATGAAGGGCCGCACGATCTGGTGGACGCCCGCATGTGGCTGGTCAACGAGGATGGCAGCCATGTTCGCAAAGTCAAAGCGCATGCTCCAGGCGAAAGCTGTACTCATGAATTTTGGGTGCCGGACGGTTCGGCGCTGATCTACGTCTCCTATCTAAAAGGCCAGCAGGGGCGGACGATCTATCGCTTTGATCCCGAAAGCGGCGTCAACGAGGCCCTGATGACGATGCCGGCCTGCTCGCATCTGATGAGCAATTTCGATGGCACGCTGCTGGTAGGCGATGGCTCAGGTACACCGGTGGATGTCAAGGATACCGGCGGCTACTCCATTGATAACGATCCCTGGCTGTATGTCTTTAACGTGGCGGAAAAGCGCTACTTCCGCGTCGCGCGCCATGATACCTCGTGGGCGACGGTGGCCAACAGCCGCCAGGTAACGCACCCGCACCCCTCATTTACCCCGGACGATAGCGCCATTCTGTTCAGCTCCGATAAAGACGGTAAACCGGCCATCTATATCGCGAAATTACCTGCGCACCCGTCAATGCTGAGCGCCTGATCCACGCCACACTTCTTTCTGTAACTGGCCTTGCCCTCCTTCATGGAGGGCTTTTTTTGTCCCTTCTCTTTCCCCCATAAAAAACCCCGGCTGACGGCGCCGGGGAAAACAAACGATGAGGGATGAATGGTCGGTCAGAACGAGTAAGCCACCCCAACGCGGAAGCGGGTCTGGCGATCGCTGCGGTCATTGACCCCGACGTTGCCAATTTCGCCATACGGCGACCAGTTATTATCCAGCTTATAGGCCACCTTCACGTTATATTCCTGCGAGTAGGGTTTATTGTCGTTGCGGCTGACCCCTTCCGAGCTGCGGGCATAGACATAGTTCAGCTCTGTACGCCAGTCGCCGAGGACAAATCCGGCCCACGCGTCGCCGCGGTTAACTTTGTCATCATCTTTGCCGGCGTTGTTCGGATAGCGGGTGTATTCATAGCGATAGCGAGCGGCGACATAGAAGCCGTTGTCGAAGCTGTACTGCGCGTGCAGGTGCGGCTTGTAGATGGAGCGGCTGTCGTTGCTCTCAATGGTAAACCCGGGGGTGAGGAAAAAGTTCGACGTTGCTTTCCAGCGCCAGCTGATGGTGTCTTCATGACCATTGCCCACCACGTCCGAATAGGGTTGCGAACCGTTGTCGCCGCCTGAGCGCCATTTGGCCTCGACGGTAAAGCCTAAGCCGTTGGCAAAGCGGTGAGAAACGGAGACGCGGTCAGCATTACTTTTATCACTCTTTCCGCCATCAATAAATTCATGACGTAAATCTATCGTTACCGCGGTTGCTGCAAAAGACATACCGCAGAGGGCGGCGAGAACCAGAGAGCGTTTTAACATAGGGTACCCTTACAATAAATAAAATGACATTTCGTTTTTATGAAACATCATTTTATTTTTTAGGCACCATAGTTTTATTGACCAGGATCGTAGTTATTTGTTTCAAAAAAGGTGGCACAACAAGACGTGACGAAGCTCAATAATTTCGCCGGGGAGAGTGAAAGAGGGAGGGAAAAATAAGGGTTCGGCAAAGCACGGCGCATAAAAAAGGCCTCCCGCAGGAGGCCATGGAAATCGAGGTATAGCGCTATGCGCGTTCTACCGCCAGCGCCACGCCCTGACCGCCGCCAATGCACAGCGTCGCCAGACCTTTGCGGGCATCGCGCTTGATCATTTCATGCACCAGCGACACCAGAATCCGGCAGCCGGAGGCGCCGATGGGGTGGCCGAGGGCGATCGCGCCGCCGTTGACGTTGACCCGGCGCTCATCCCACTCCAGTACCCGGCCAACCGAGATCGCCTGAGCGGCAAAGGCCTCATTGGCTTCGATCAGATCGACGTCGTCCAGCCGCCAGCCGGCCCGCTCCAGACAGCGACGGGTGGCATGCACCGGGGCAATGCCCATCAGCGCCGGATCGACGCCGACGCTGGCGAAGGCGCGGATCCGCGCAAGGATCGGCAGCCCCAGCTCCAGCGCTTTAGCCTCGCTCATCATCATTACCGCCGCCGCGCCGTCATTGATGCTTGAGGCGTTACCGGCGGTCACCGATCCAAGGCGATCGAAGGTGGGCTGCAGGCTGGCCAGCCCTTCCGCGCTGGCATCCACCCGCGGTTGTTCATCGGTATCCACGGTGCGCGCCGCGCCGTTATGCTCGGTGACAACCGGGACTATCTCATCGCGAAAGCGACCGGAATCAATCGCCTTGCGCGCCTTATGCTGTGAGCTGAGCGCCCAGGCGTCCTGCAGCTCGCGACTGATGCCAAATTCCCGGGCCAGGTTTTCCGCCGTGACGCCCATATGATAATCGTTGAAAGCATCCCACAGCCCATCATGCACCAGACTGTCAATCAGCTGGCTGTTGCCCAGCTGGGCGCCGGTGCGGCTGTCGGTAAGCACATGCGGAGCGCGGCTCATATTCTCCTGGCCGCCAGCGATCACCACGTCCGCTTCCCCGCACTGGATCGCCTGGGTAGCGAGGTGCAGAGCCTTCAGGCCGGAACCGCAGACATCGTTAATGGTGATAGCCGATACGGTGTTAGGCAGCCCACCGCGAATAGCGGACTGACGCGCCGGATTTTGTCCGGTCCCCGCGGTCAGTACCTGGCCGAGGATCACCTCATCCACGCTGTGCGGATCGATTCCCGTCTTCTCCACCAGCGCCTTCACCACCACGCTCCCCAGCTCGACGGCTGAATGGCGCGATAATGCGCCCTGAAAGCAGCCAATCGGCGTTCGCAGCGCGCCGACGATCACGACATCCTTCATCCTCTACCCCTGCCCATGCATTTGCGCAAAGAAACAGCGATATACTAGATAATTGTTATCAAAAAACTTTGTAATTGTTTAAAAAAAGTGAAGCCAATCACAAAGAAATAGCTATTCGTTAACGTTCACGCCGCTGCAGATGCTGACGCAGCCAGCTGCCGGCCGCTCCCGGCGGCGCTTTCTTATTCCACAGCAGATCGACTGAAATCGCCCGCGGCCAGCCGGGGATATCGAGCGCCACCAGCCCGCCCTGCGGCGCAAACTCCGCCACCAGCGCGCTGGGCAGAATGCACCAGCCGAACCCCTGCGCCGCCATGCTGAGCAGCAGCAAGTAGTTTGGCGCCGACCAGACCTGGCCTGCGGCAGGTTCGGTGGCGCTGGCCAGAAAGGTGCTCAAACGCAGCTCGCGCCAGCTGCGCAGCTCATCCCAGGCGACCTTACCCTGCGCCGCCAGCGGATGGCCAGGGGCTACATAAATGCCCATCGCCGTCTGCAGCGGCAGGCGGGTGCTGCCGATATCGGTGGGGTAGCGCTCCCTCGCCTCAATCAGCCCCACCTGGGCGCGGGATTTTTGCAGGAGATCGATCACATCCTCGTCTTCGCCAATCAAACACTCAAACTCGGTATGAGGAAAGCGGCGGTCAAACTGCACCAGCAGATCTTCCAGCACGTCCGGGTGCAGAGTATCGGAGAGCACGAAGGTCAGCCGCGGCTCCGTCTCGCCGGACAGCGACACAGCCAGTTCGTCCAGCCGCTCGCTGGCGGCAAGAATCGCTTTGACATAGCTCAGCACCTGCTCCCCCTGCGGGGTCAGCGTCGGTTGCCGCGTTGCCCTGTCAAAGAGGATTACACCGAGATCGGCCTCCAGATTGGCGATGGCGGTACTGATCGTCGACTGACTTTTACGCAGGCGGCGGGCGGCGGCGGAGAACGATCCGCTGTCGACCGCCTCGACAAAGGCGGTTAAGGCTTCCGGTGAATAACGCATGATGTATCTACAATATCGATGGGTCCTATCTTTTGTTTATCATATTTTTCCATAAACTGCCGGGTAATTTCCTGTTCAGGCTAAAACTGGAGGTAGCTCGCCATGCAACAGACCCCACATCAGCGCAAGACGCTCACCGAACGCGTTATCCACGCCATCACCTTCGAAGGACTGGCGACGCTGATCCTCGCCCCTACCGCCGCCTGGCTGATGCAGCGCTCGGTAGTGGAGATGGGCGGACTGAGCATTCTGCTCGCCACCCTGGCGATGGTATGGAACATTATCTATAACGCGGCGTTCGATCGCCTGTGGCCGGTCTCCCGCTTCCCCCGCCAGCTGAAAGTACGCGCCCTGCACGCGCTCGGTTTCGAAACCGGATTCGTCATCATTGGCGTCACCATGGTGGCGATCGTGCTGGGCGTCTCGCTGCTGCAGGCGTTTATGCTGGAGATCGGTTTTATGCTTTTCTTCCTGCCCTACACCATGGCCTTTAACTGGGTATGGGACACCCTGCGCGAGCGCGTTATTCGTCACCGCCGCCCGCGCCAGACGGCGCGCGGTTAATCCCGGCGCGGATCTTCGACGATCCGCCGCGACTTTATCACCAAAAACTATCGCAACAGACGAACCATAAATATGGTAAATTGCACTCCTTTTTTTTGGTTTGACGGTTGATAAAGTCGCATAATGTCTAAAATTTGGTCTAAAGAAGAAACTCTATGGAGTTTTGCCTTATATGGCACTGCAGTAGGCGCTGGGACGCTATTTCTACCGATCCAGCTGGGTTCGGCTGGCGCCATTGTGCTGTTCATCACCGCGCTGGTCGCCTGGCCGCTCACTTACTGGCCCCACAAAGCGCTGAGCCAGTTTATTCTCTCGGCCAATATCGCGCCGGGAACCGGGATCACCGGCGCAGTTAATCACTACTATGGTAAGAAAATTGGCAACCTGATCACCGGCCTCTATTTCCTTGCCTTCTTTGTGGTGGTGCTCATCTACGCCGTGGCCATCACCAACTCGCTGGCCGAACAGGTGGCGCATCGCACGCCGATGACCCCAGGGCTGCGTGCGCTGCTGAGTCTGGGGGTCGTGCTGGTCCTCAACCTGATCTTTCTCATGGGACGGCAGGTCACCATCAAGGTGATGGGCTTTCTGGTCTTCCCGCTTATCGCCTGTTTCCTGTTTCTCTCCCTCTATTTAATCCGCGACTGGCATCCGGAGCATCTCACCAGCCAGATGCAGTTCAGCCCGCAGACGCTCCACCAGGTCTGGATCTCTATTCCCGTGATGGTTTTCGCTTTTAGCCATACGCCGATCATCTCGACTTTTGCTATCGATCAGCAGGAGAAACACGGCGACCTGGCCATGGGTAAATGCAAAAAAATCATGAAGGTGGCCTACACCATCATCTGCGCCAGCGTGCTGTTTTTTGTCTTCAGTTGTCTGCTGGCGATCCCGGCAACCTATATAGAGACCGCCCGCGATCAGGGGGTGACTATCCTCTCCGCCCTGTCGATGGTGCCAGGCGCGCCGGGATGGCTGGCGGTGACCGGCATCATCGTCGCCGTCGTCGCTATGTCGAAGTCGTTTCTCGGAACCTACTTCGGAGTGATTGAGGGTGCCAGCGAAATCGTCAAAAGCTCGCTGGGCCTGCTGGGCGTGCGTAAGAGCCGCGCTTTCAACCGCGCGATGTCGATCCTGCTGGTCTCCGCCTTCACTTTTGCGGTGTGCTTTATCAACCCGAATGCGATCTCAATGATCTACGCTATCAGCGGACCGCTTATCGCCATGATCCTGTTTATCATGCCCACGCTGTCGACATGGCTCATTCCGGCGCTGAAGCCGTACCGCTCGGTGGGTAACGCCATTACGCTGGTGGTTGGCCTGCTCTGCGTGTCGGTGATGTTCTTCGGCTAATCCCCTCTGGCGACAGCGGCTGCCGAGCTGCTGTCGCACATTCTGACAATATTCTCCCCCTTGCCTTCCTTGTGAGCGGATTACACTTACGGCTTAGCCACCGTGAGGAGAGTTCTTATGTCCAGTGTCACCTTATCCGGTCGCGGCACGCTCGGCGATCGCCAGGTCTATCGCTTAGGTTACGGCGCGATGCAGCTGGCCGGCCCCGGTGTTTTCGGCCCGCCCAAAGATCCTGAAGAAGCGGTGCGCGTACTACAGGCCGCCGTCGAGGCCGGGATAAACCATATCGATACCTCTGATTTCTACGGTCCACATGTCACCAATCAGTTGATCCGCAAAGCGCTCCACCCCTACCCTGACGATCTGTGCATTGTCACCAAGGTCAGCGCCCGCCGTGACGAGAAAGGCAACTGGCTACCGGCCATGTCGCCCACTGAACTGACCCAGGCCGTTGAAGACAATTTGCGTCACCTGGGGCTCGAGGTACTGGAAGTGGTTAATCTGCGCAGTATGCTGAGCCCGCACGGCCCGGTGGAGGGTTCGCTGGAGGCGCCACTCGCCACCCTGCTGGAACTGAAAGAGCGAGGATTAATCCGCCATATCGGCCTCAGCAACGTGACGGCAAAGCAGGTCGCGGATGCGCAGAAAATGACGCCCATCGTCTGCGTGCAAAACCTTTATAACGTTGCCCATCGCGCCGACGACGCGCTGGTGGATGCGCTGGCCGCCCAGCACATCGCCTGGGTGCCCTTTTTCCCGCTGGGCGGTTTTACGCCGTTGCAGGCGCAGGAGCTGAACGAGGTCGCGGCTTCGCTTGAGGCGACGCCGATGCAGGTCGCCCTCGCCTGGCTGCTCCAGCGAGCGCCAAATATTCTGCTGATCCCCGGCACCTCCTCCCGCACGCACCTCGCGGAAAATATTGCCGCTGCCGAGCTGGTCCTGCCCGCGGAAGCGCTGCGCACCCTCGATAATATCGCCACCGCCGCGCGCCGCTGACCTGCCAGACAAAATGGAGGGAACCCTATCCCTCCTCAATATTTGCCTGGAAAAACCTCACCGCTACTGGCACTATAGATCCTACAAATGGGGCGTGATCGACGATCGTTCTCTCATTATCCCCGTTAATTAAACTTAAGTTTTTATCCTTCGACCGGTCTCCAGCTTGGAGGCCGTTGTCGTTTTTGTCATGACCAAAATTCGAAACTCTTGATTACAGGAAATACAATATCAAATTCCAAGTTTATACATATCAATCTGGCTGCAAAGATAGTCAATAACATCAAACGCTCATAAAAACATCTGATTAACCCAATCAGAATGTTGCTATTGCTATAAGAAAAATCAAACGCCTCACGACAACTATTTACAAGGGATGCATATGACAGAGGGAACGATAAAGACCAGTAAGTATGAAATTATTGCTATTTTCAGAGAGGAGTTGCGCAAACGTACTGAAATTGAAATATTTTTTAACAACACCAGTATCATAACCCAACTGACGCGCGTGGACTTTGCCGAGTTTCATATTCAGACCCATCGCAAAATCCCGTCCGGGCATAAAATTCGCTTTCTCCTGCATAGCGATTCAGGGAAAATAGAGTTTAATGCGGCCCTGACAAAACATGACAATAGCGGTGTCGATAAAGGTATCCGCTACGCTTTTTCATTGCCTGAATGCCTGCAGGTAGTGCAGCGTCGCCGCGATCCCCGCTTTCGTTTACGCCATGAGCATGACTTTTATTGCCGCGGCCGCCATAAAAACGGCGAAAACTATCTTTTCGATATCAAAGACATTTCAGATGGCGGTTGCGCATTGATGACCAAAACGCCGAATCTTAAATTCCTCAGCCACAACGCCTTACTGAAAAACGCCGTACTTATGCTTGCAGAATATGGCGAGATCACCATCGACCTGGTGGTCAAAAATGTCATTGTTATCACCCTGGATAACGCTAATGAAGAGAGTGAGAGCTACTATCAGATATCCTGCCAGTTTAAGTTCCGCCATCTCGATGACCAGCGCAGAATAGAGAAGATACTGCTGGACCTGATCTTAGAAGCCAAGCGCAAAAAGAGAATCTGACAACCTTGGACAGTATATTGCTGTACACCAATGACAATCTCATTGGTCACTCAATCTATCACTACCTTATTGATAGCCATGAAAATGCCACCCGTCTGAGTTATGCCGATGTCATCCATGAGAAACATCTGCCACTGGCCCAGACGATTATTTTCAATTTAATTAATAAGGATATTTCTGCCATCAGAATCGTCGATCTGCTGAATGCGCTCCGCCTTTCCCTGCTGCGCTGCCAGCAGCCGGTGCTAATGGTGAAAAGCGACATTGTCGGGCTGTGCAGAGAGTTGATAAACTTTGACAACGCTATGATTATTAGTGAGAAATCTCCGCTAACTCTTTTTTCATCTATCGTCCAGCGCGCCAAAGGCGTCAGCGAACTGCCGCCGCGAGGATTGCGCAAACAGCTTTCACCACGGGAGTGTCAGATCCTCGAACTGCTCATTGCCAACAATAATAATAAGCGTATTGCCGCCCTGCTCGGCATTGCTCATAAAACGGTTCATAGCCACCGCATCCATATCATGCAAAAACTGGGTATTGATAATTCCCGCACTATGAATCAGCGTATTGCCGCTCTCCATCAATGCTAAATGTTCTCCCGGTAAATCAGTAGCGGATAAAGCGTACTTATTCGCTGTTGATTTACATTTCCCGCCATTCCCATTAATCATCAGGTAGCCTATAATTAATGTATCCTCTGCCTATTGTCTGACTAACCTCGTGAAGAGGGATAATGAACACTAAAATATTCGAAGACAACATTTTATCTCGTAATGATATCGCTGTACGCTACGTCTTTCAGAAAATGTTTTCCCCACAAGGTACTCTGGTCGCGGTGGAATGCTTAAGCCGCTTTGATAATCTTTCTATTTCCCCCGAAGATTTTTTCCGCCATGCTACCGCCGCCGTTCGTGAACGTATTTTTCTCGAACAACTGGCACTGATTGAAAAGCATAAAGCCTGGTTTTTACGTAACCATATTTCCGCAACAATTAACGTTGATGACCATATCCTTAACCTGTTGCGCCAGAAGGATATAAAAGCCAAAATCGCCGCCCTGACCTGCGTCCATTTCGAGGTAACCGAAAACGCCGAGAATCTGCTGCATAATTCTCTTGCCGCCTGGCAGAGCCCACAGGATACCTCACTGTGGCTCGACGACTTCGGCTCCGGCTACGCGGGAATTAACGCTATTCGCGGTTATCACTTTGACTATGTGAAAATTGATAAGGATTTTTTCTGGCACCTGATGCGCAAAGAGTCCGGCCGCCAGCTGATGGATGCGCTGGTGACCTTTTTATCGCGCAACCATCATAATGTGATTATTGAAGGTGTCGAAAGCGAAGCCCATAAAGAATGGCTGCAGGGAATGGAGTGGTTTGCTATCCAGGGACATTACTGGCGGGAAGTCAGTATTGAACAACTGGTCGCCGATGATATTGCCATGTAAAAAAAGCCGGGAATTCCCGGCTTTTTAACGTCACTTAATTATAAACTAATTCCCACGTTGCCCAGCTGGTAATCGGCCCGCTGGTGGCGCTTTTCGGCGTTGGCGAAACATAGCCAACGTAATAGGTGAACAGGCCGCCGCTGACCGCGCTTTCCTGCAAACGCACCTGATTTTGCTGCGGGTCCGCCGGGACAATTTTATTACTCTTATCCAGCGTATTATTATCGTTAGTCGATAGCGCCAGATAAATATTCTGCGCTCCATCCGGCAAGGTATTGGCCAGATACCCGGCGTTTTCGTTACCGACCGCCGTCAGTAAAAAACCATCGACCCAGCGCACGCTGACCCGACGCACCTCATCCTGCGAGGCTGCCCCACCATCATGGCGCAGCTGGCAGTTTGACAGTGCCAGGGTAAACGGCTGCGGTTTCATAAACGCCCCGGCCCCGCGATCGTGGACTTCCGCCAGGCTGACCGGCGCCAGCCAGACATTACCGCTGCCGGCATGCTGGCCGCCGTTTAGCGCGACGCTACAGGAAATATCCGTCACCCGCCCGGCAAAATCGACCCGTCCGCGATCGTAATTGGTCTCAAAACCCCACGCCGAGGGGGCGGCGAGGCTGCCGCAAAATAGCAGCCACGCGATAGTGTTTTTCGGCAATCCCTTCATTCCCCCTCCCGTATTAATCGTACGTCAGGTTAAAGATCATATGCGACTCCACCTCGCCGGTGCTGGTCGTCGGGCCATACTGATAAAAACGCGCGTGCAGCGGTATGGTGATGTAGCGGGTCTCCTGATTATTCAAGCGGCCGACGGTGTATTTCTTATTAAACTGCAGCGGGGAGCCATCCTTCAGCACCTGGATGCCAATGCCTTTCGCCATCCCGCTGCCGGCTTTTTCATTCAGCAAGGCGCCCATGGTAGCGGTAGTGCTGGTGGCCAGGGTACCGGAGAACGAGGTGCTAATGTTGGCATATCCCGTTTCACTCAGGCCGCCGCTGCACTGCAGGTCGATATTAAAATCCTTCCCGCCGGCGGTGGTGCCGACCCCTTTCAGGTCGGTGCGCCGGATGGAACCCACATCGACATTCATATTTTTCCCGCTCAGCACCGAACAGGAGGGCGAGACCACGGTGATGGCGTTGGCGCTCAGATAGGTTTCGAGGATCGGGTTACCGCCGCTCTCCCAGTCGTAGGAGGTGTACTTACCCGCCGCCAGGGTGCCGCTGCCGGTGGTTGCCGCGGTTTTGATAATCTCCAGCGTAAAGCGCGACCCTTCGAGGGAATAGTTGGTGGTGTTATATACCCGGGACGAAAAGACGTCGGGATAGACGATATTTACCGTTGCGCCGCCGCGGCTGAAACGCATGCCGATTCCCGGCACGTTGGTGGAGTAGATTTTATTTCCAAGGTCCGTGGCCCCTGGCGACACGATCTTCGCCGCAAAGCGGTTGGTGCCGGAAGTACAGCGATAGCTTGCCCCGCCGGGAGCGCTCATCGTCCAGTCGCGGGTAAGGATCACCGAGCCCACCGGCAGATCCGGGGGCACCACCACCCTGCCCACCACCATGTCCAGCATCACCGTTGGCGATGAGAGACGCGTACAGGAGGCCCAGGACGAGGTGGTTCCCAGCGCCATTAAGACGATAAAAAGCGTTAGTAATTTCCTCAGCGACATACGCTATCCTTTGTTGTTTGCTGTCCCAGATCCACCGAACACTGCCCGCCGCTCCACTTCACAATCGCGCGTTTGGCGTTCGCATCGCTGATAAACATCATGCTGCCCTGGCCGACAACGCCGATCTCCTTGCCGTCGGGGGAGAAAATACTTGCCGCAAACGGCAACGGCTCGTGGTTCGCCTGGCGCGCCTGAAGGGTGAGGTTGTTCTGCACCTTAGTGCCGAACGCGACCTTAACCACGCTGCCTTCCCACGGCACAACCTGCGCCACGGTGCGATCGAAGGCCACGTCGTCATGGCTGCCTTTCGGGTCGATTTCCACGGCGTTAATCCGGTACGGGCGCAGATACGGCAGGATGGCGTAACCATTGCTGTCCACACGGGTGCCCGGCGATCCCGGAAGCATCGCCCCGGCCGCGTCTTTGGCTTCAATCAGGGCCATCGTCGAGCCGCTTTCCGGTGAGAGCACCACGCCGCCGCTGTGGGCGATCATCGTCCCGCTGGCGCCAATGCCGCTCTGACGATAGCCTTCGCCCTGGCTGTAGCTGCCGTTGAGGGTGGTCCATGGCGTACGGTAGCTGCCGTTGAGCGCCACATCATGCTGACCGCCGGTGGCGGTGGTGGTCGACACGCCGTAGTTAAGGTTGTTTTCACTGTCCAGCGAACCGTTGATACCAATCTGCGAGCTGGCAAAGCGCGAGTTATTGAACGAGGTGTTCGACGTCAGGTTGGCGGTGCGGTTATCGCCAAACCACAGCGGGTAGCTGAAGTTGAGTGAAATACGATCGTCGCGACGATGACCGGAGCTGTCTGGCGTATAGACGCGCTGCGCGCTCGCCGACCAGGAGAGACGACCAAATGAATTGTTGTAGCTGACCTGATACTGCTTCTCGGTCCCGGAGCGGTTCCAGTAATCGGAGATACGGCCGCTGAGATAAAACCCGCCCCAGCCGTCCGGCAGGTTCTGGTTCACCGTGAAGGTCATGCCGTTTTTTTGCCGCCACAGGGTGTAGTTGCTGCGACTATTTTTTTCCTGATCGACGGCGTACAGCGCGTCGTTGAGGTTGTAATAACCTTTCGTCGAGTAGCGATACGCCGCCAACACGATGCTGGTCTGGGTATCGGTAAACATGCGGTTAAAGGTCGCGCGATAGCTCTGACCCGAGTCATCATGGGCATCGCTCTTCAACCGCGAATGGGTGACGTCAAAAGAGAGCGCGCCGATGCCGGTGTTCATCCCGGTCCCCACCAGGAAGGCCTGATAGTCGTCAAAACCGGTGACCCCGGTGTAGCCGGTCAACAGGTTGTTGATCCCGTGCTGCCAGGTCGCCTGATAGAGCATCGGCTTGTTGCGCAGCGCGCTGTCGTCCACTTTACCGGCGGAGAGCGCGTAGCGGGTCATGCCCGGGCGCAGCAGCTGGGCGACGGAAGCGTAAGGCACGCTAAACACTTCTACCGAGCCATCCGCTTCTTTCACCGAGACCTCAAGATCGCTGCCATAGCCGGAAGGATAGACATCCTGCAGGGTAAACGGTCCGGGCGGAACGGTGGTCTGATAGATAATATTGCTGCCCTGACGCACGGTGACGAGGGCGTTGCTCTGCGCCACGCCGCGAATTTCCGGAGCATACGAGCGCATGCCGTCCGGGAACATATTGTCATCGGTGGAAAGATTAACCCCGCGCAGACCGATGGTGTCGAAAAATTCACCATTGGTGAAAATCTGCCCGCCGCTGACGATGGAGTTGAGCTGTGGGATAGGGCGCTGGAGATAGGTCTGGTTGCTGTTCCAGTGCGCTTTACCCTGCTGCTGCTGCCAGTTCAGGTTGCCGATGTGCTTCAGCAGCCAGCCGTCCCACGACAGTCCGGCGTTGACGCCCAGATAGGCGCTGCTGTTATCCGACCCGCCCACCGAAGAGGTATGGCTGTTCCAGGCGTTCGCCATCCAGCCAAGATTGAGCGCGGTAATACCTTTGTCCCAGAACTCCGGGCTGACATAGTTTTTCAGGCGTTGATCTTCATAGATCTGCGGTACCGAAATGTTCAACCGCAGGGAGGACTGGACCAGGTTGTCTTTGACGTTTTCTTCGTTGCGCCAGGATTTGAGGCTACCGCAGTAGCCCTCCTGCTCGCTCAGCTGCGGATTGAGCTTTTCCGCCGCGATGCCATATTGGGCCAGCATCGCTTTGGTGTAGCAGACGCCCAGCCGACCATCTTTATCGCGCGCGATGCGTAAATCGTAGCGCCCTTTCCACTCGTCGTTGGTGTAGACGTCAAGGGAGTAAGTGCCTTCGGTAATCGCGCTGGTCGAAAAGCGCGACAGATCGACCTTTTCGCGACTGCCGACAATAAAGCCGTCGTTAAACTGATATACCGTTCCCGGGTTTTCCTGTCCGCTGGAAAATGGCGGAAAGCAGCACAGCGCGATGGCGATCGCGGTGCTTAATCTTCCCGGGCAGAATGACCTCTGCTTCATTAGCTTTTCCCTTATTTAACGGCCACTTTCACTGCGACATCGGCGCCATAGTCATTAATGTTGTTAACGGTCAGGGTTTCGCCGCGGTTGACGGCGGAGGAGAGCGCCACCGTCTGGCTGGACTGCGGCGCCAGCATCACGGTTTTACTGTTCAGGGCTTTACCGCCGTCGCGGGAAATACGGCTGACGGTAATGTAGAACGGCGTCGGGTTGTTGATGGCGAGACTACTGCCGCTGGCGGTCAGGGTCAGCTTCTCGGCCGCCGCATCGCGGTTGCCCAGTCCGGCAGGACGATAAATAAATTTAAAGCGCGAACGGATCGCCAGCTGCAGCACGTTCTGGCCTTCATTTTTCTGATTGGCCACCACCGGCGGAATTTCCAGCAGATTCAGCCACCACAGCGTCTCTTTATCTTTCGCCAGACCGGCGCTGCTGCCGAGCTTAATACGCAGCGTCTGGCCGCTCTTGGCGTCAACGCGCGAAATCGGCGGGGTGATAATAAACGGGGTGGTAATGGTATCCGGTGTGGCATCGGCATCGCCGTTATCCAGCCAGGCCTGCGCCAGCGCCGGACGGTCGGCGTTATTTGAAAGCTGTACCGTTATTTCTTTTTCATTTCCTGGATAAATAAAGCGGGTACCGTTAACAATAATATTGTTGGCATGGGCCGCAAAACTAAAAATGAAACAGAAAAAAAGGGCAATACGCTTCATGCTGACCTCAGAATAAAAATACAAGCGGCGGACATTGCCGCTTTATTATTGTTATTAACTGCCCCATCGCGGGGCAGTTTTATTTTCTGACGGAATTACTGGTAAGTAATTTCGTAAGTCGCGTAGCTGTTAACCACACCGGTGGTTACCGTGGTCGGCGCGCTGGTGGCGTAGCCTACGTAGTAGGTGAAACGCGCGCCATCAGCTACAGCGGAAGCGTCGCCTTTCGCTTTCGGCTGAGTGCTGTCACCCGGGATGATTTTGTTGGTCAGCGCGGTAGCGTTGTCAGTAGACAGCACCAGCTGGATGTTCTGAGCACCGGAAGCTTCGGTGTTCGCCAGGTAGCCCTGTTGTTTGCTGGTTGCGCCAGCCAGCAGGTTACCGCCGGTCCAGTTCACGCCCAGTTTGCTTACGTCATCCTGTTTAGTGCCATCAGCAGCCTGGCAGTTAGAGACGTCAATGGTGAAAGATTTCGGTTTCAGGTAAGTATCCGCTGCTGCCGCTTTAACTTCAGTCAGGGTTACCGGAGACAGGTAAACGTTCGCATCGCTGCCCTGGCCGTTAACGGAAACAGTACAGGATACATCGGTAACTTTACCGAAAAAATTAACCTGGCCGCCGCCAACATTGGTATCAGCTGCATGGGCAGCAGTCATGCCAAAAAACGCGGTTGCCATTGCTGCAGAGAGAAGAACCTTTTTCATTGCCATTTCCTTGTCAGAGTGAATTACGAATCAATGAGCACACTGTGAATTCGCATAGAACCAGAAACATCAGGCGATGCTGATTTATGCCACTGCTAATAGAATCTTCGACTGACCGGGAGCCGCAATATTTAAGGCGTCAGGTAACGAACCTAAAAATATAAGTTCGCTGGTGCTATCGGCGTCAAAGAATGCTATTTATTCGCCGACAAATATACATTTGTTCACGTTTCATTAAGTTATATAACAGATAACCATCGACTATTAATAAACAGTCATTGATAGATGAAAACGCGAGGGTGGTTGTTTACAGCGCAGCAAGCCTAACGCCAGAGCGAGAGAAAGTGACCGCAACAGCATGCAGAAAAAGCCCTTGGAAGGCCATCGCGATAAGTCTGAATCTGCCTTTGCGGTGGTGAAAACAGCACCAAACCATTCACACAACGAATGGTGAAAGCATGAATGAGGCGCATTCCTCTCCCTGAACAAGGGCAGCCCATGTGATACCCCCTTTCAGAAAAGAATCATTAATCCATTGTTTTTAAACTAAAAAATAGATAAACGATCATGTTTACGCCATCAAACCGCCATAAAAATGTGATCTAAATCGCACTTTTTGCCACGCGCGTTATAGTTAGCAGGCTTATTATAAGTCCATCGAAAGCAAACATGCTTTCCACCATAAAAGTTAAAAGGACAAACACCATGAAAAACGTAAAATTACTCGCCGCTGCCGGTATGCTCTCCCTGGTCTCTTTCGCTAGCTTCGCTCATCCGGTGAGCGTGACAGCAGACACCCTGGACAGCGCAGAAGCGAAAATCGCAACCATTGCGAAAGAACAAGGCGCTTCCTATCACATTACCGAAGCGTACACCGGCAACCAGGTCCATATGACCGCCGAGCTGTCTAAATAAGCGAATGGTTGCAGAGGGAGCTGCCGGACAGGCCGCCTGCGGGTGGCTGGTCTGGCTCCCGCCGCCCACCCCGCACGCAGCAATGTCGAGCCCCGTTACGGGGCTTTTTTCGTTTTTGCTCCCGCCGCCTGACGCGCCAGCGCGCGCTGGATAGACATCACGCTCGCCAGCACCACGATCAATCCCATCAGCGCCATCCCCTGGATCTTTTGTCCGAGGAATATCCATCCCAGTACCACGGCGGTCACCGGGCTCAGCAGACTCATCGCCGACACGGCCACCGGTGAGAGGCGGCCAATCCCCCGAAACCACAGGCCATAGGCCAGCATGGCGCCCGCCAGGCACAGCCACAGATAGCCGGCCGCCTGCAGCACTGTTACCTGATGCAAAGGAGGGTCAACGATCAGCGCCACCGGGGCCAGCACCACCCCACCGATCGTCAGCTGCCAGCCGGTCAGCGCGACGATCGGCAGGGAGAGCGCCCAGCGCCGGGAGAGCCAGGTGCCCAGCGCCATACTGATCGCCCCGAGAAACGCCGCGCCGATGCCCAGCGGGTCGAGGACGGTGTGCGGCGACAGCAGCAGCATGGCCATACCGAGTATGCCGGCGATGGCGGAGAACACCGCCAGCCAGGGCGAGCGCTGCCGGTCGACACACCAGGCGAGGAGCATCACCAGCAGCGGCTGGATCGCGCCGATCACCGCCGCCAGCCCGCCGGGTAAGCGATAGGCGGCGATAAACAACAGCGCCTGAAACGCGCCGATATTTAAGATGCCGGTAACGATCAGCTTTGCCCATTCGCCGCGTTGCGGAAAACGACGGCTCCAGATCAGCAGGGCGATACCTGCCGGCAGCACCCTCAGCAGCGCAGCAATAAATGGGCGGTCAGGGGGAAGAAACTGGGAGGTGACGATGTAGGTCGTCCCCCAGATAGCGGGCGCCAGCGCGGTGAGCAGCAGGTCGAGAATCAGATTACGTGAGAGAAAAGCCATGATTTTATCTTCACTTCAAGGTAAATTAGTGAGTGAAGTATGTACCGCCAAATATCTTGATATCAAGACAAGTGAGCACTAATGGACAAATCACCGCCGATCGACGCCGTGGATCGCATCCTCGCCCAGTGGCAGCGGGAACGGCCAGACCTCGACTGCAGCCCCATGGGGCCGATAGGTCGCCTGAAACGATGCGCTATGCTGCTGGAGCCGCAGGTGGAAGTGGCCTTTACGCGCCACGATCTGGTGCGCTGGGAGTTTGACATGCTGGCGACGCTGCGGCGCGCCGGAGCGCCTTTCGTACTTTCGCCCACCCAGCTCTTCTCCACGCTGATGATTACCTCCGGCACCATGACCCATCGTCTGAAGGCGCTGGAGAAACGCGGGTTTATTACCCGCCTGCCCAATCCGGAGGATGCCCGCAGTATGCTGGTCGCCCTGACTTCCGCCGGACGCGAACGGATCGATGCCGCAGTGGAAACCCACGTCGACAACGAACGGCAACTGCTGGCAGGACTCAGTGACGGTGAACGCCAGCAGTTGGATCAGGCGCTGCGGGTGTTGATGCGACTGCTGGAAACGGGCTAACAGCCAGCGGCGATAAAGTCGCCGTTGGCGCTGATCGGCACCACGCTGAAAAACAATCCCACGGCAAAGAGGATCAGCGCCAGACCGCCGAGGATCTTCACCAACGGTACCAGCCAGGGCCGCGGGCGGTGATTCGTGACCAATCGTTTGACCGTCCGATGGCGCGCATAGTGAACCAGCAGCGACAGACCGAGGATCGAGAGCGCGGTGCCCAGCGCCATGCTCATCACCGCGGCGATGCCCCAGCTAACAATCCCCAGCGCGTTGGCGAATAATAAAATCATGATCGCCCCGCTACAGGGCCGAACGCCGATAGCCAGCACCACGCCAAGGCGCGTCTTCCAGTCAGCGCCCTGCAGATCCTGCCCCACGCCGTGATGGCCGCAGCCGCACGAGGCGTCATGCTGATGCGCTGGCGTCAGACGGCGAATCACCTGTTTTGCCGGCCACAGGCTTTGCAGAGCGCGAAAGATAACATAAGCCCCAAAGACGCCGATGGTCAGGGCGCTGATCTTCTCGACGTACCAGCGGCTGGCGCTAAGATCGCCGGCGGCCAGATTCAGCCCCACCGCAAGAATAAAGACGAAGAGTATCGCAGTGACGCCCTGCAACAGGCTGCCGAGAAAGGGCACCACCCGCGCCGCCGTCAGGCTCTCCTGATTGGTGCTCAGGTAGGTCGTCACGATAAATTTACCGTGTCCCGGTCCGACGGCGTGCAGCACGCCATAGAGAAAGGCCCCCACCAGCAGCCAGATACCGCCGCTGTACTGATGGTTATTCAGCAACAGAAGGTACATCACCAGATAGCGATGCAGGGTAATTTGGGTGGCGAGACACCACTGGAGAAAGTCACCCCAGTGGCTGTGCAAGGTGATAGCGGCGGCCAGCAGTAGAAGGCCGCCGCACCCGGCCGCCAGCAGGCGCCAGTCGCGGAGCGCAATCGGAGTCGTCATCGTTATACCATTGTAGTAAACGTAAACCGCCTGACAGCAACTTTACGACAGGCGAGCGAAGGCGTCAGCGCTGAAGGGTGAGGAATTTGTCGAAGCTGTTCACGGGATTGTTCGTAGTCACCAGGCTCCGCATTATCTACCGATCGCTATCTTCCCGACACCGTATTAGCGCAGAATGCCTCAATATCTTGAGCATACCACAGCTATATCTTTTTATGCGTTATTGGTTACCAATACCTTTTAACAGGAATAATTACTCAAAAAATCACAGATAAAAATAAATAAGTTATTTCTTGGCGAGCATTTTTTGTCAGTTATTATGCTGCGCTTCCGGCAAGAATATTCTTTAACTGCTATTTATTGTACTCTTCAGCAGGATCACTTCCATGAAAAGAGGCTTACTTACCCTGGTTACCGCTGCCATCGCTTTCCGTACAGGCCACCTGGCGCAGCGACAAGCGCCAGGAGGCACGTGACGAAAAGTGGTGAACCGGCAGGCTTCGGCGTATCCTGGATGTGAGTCCTTCCCGCGCCGAAGCGAGCATTCCAACCCGCCGCCAGACCGTGTCGCAATACTTACCTGTCCTCTACTACCTCCCATTGATATCTTCCTGTATACGTTGACCGTGACGAGTTTTCATCTCATTCAACCGCATGTACCAGATTAAGCTTACCCGTTGAAATACGGCGTAATGTGCTCTATTACAGACAATGCTATTATCACCAGGCTTTTTGCAGTATGGTTTAATCACTGTTGTAGTTTTGCAGTGAATGCTATCCAGACGACTTAAGGTTGTATTTTGTCTGAGAAATTTCTCATGCCATTCCCGAAGGTTGTCGGCGAGGGAGGCTGGTTTACTGGGGTGACATTGCCCAGTAGACAGGCAATCAATCATGACGGCATTGATAGCCGCCTTGCCGTGGCCGGAAGCCCAAGCCTTCATCATCATGCGGGTATCATCAAGAGGATCAGGGATGTACAGGACGTGGAAACCCCCAGGAAAGATTCATCAGTTCAGCCAGCTCACCCTTTCTTTATCCTTCAGATCGCGGCCTCTTATCGTTAGCAATGGAGCTAGCCCATGATACCGCTCGCGCTCGTAGCAAATTAAAACGTTATCACCACGCTGTTTCAAAATAAAAAGGCAGTCAAATTTAACAATGACCTGACGCAGGCTCGGAAAACCAAAAATATGCCTGCAATAAAAGGGAAAACCATGACGAATAACGCCGACATAAAAAAAAGGAACTTCCTGACTCAGAATGAAATTGAGTCTTTACTTAAAGCGGCCGATACCGGTCCTTATGCTGCACGTAATTATTGCCTGACGTTACTGTGCTTCATCCATGGTCTGCGCGCCAGCGAGATCTGTCGTCTACGAATATCGGATATCGACCTTGCTGCCCGATGTGTTTACATCCATCGGCTTAAAAAAGGGTTTTCGACTACCCACCCGTTGCTGGATAAAGAGATCTACGCCCTAAAGCGCTGGCTGGCCATTCGCAGCAGCTGGCCGCAGGCCGCCAGCGAATGGCTGTTTCTCTCCCGCAAAGGTAATCCCCTTTCCCGCCAACAGTTTTATCAGATTATCGCGTCCTCAGGGGGACTGGCGGGGCTGCCACTGGAGATCCACCCGCACATGCTGCGGCACTCCTGTGGCTTTGCGTTGGCGAATATGGGGATCGATACCCGCTTGATTCAGGATTATCTCGGGCATCGCAATATCCGCCACACCGTCTGGTATACCGCCAGCAATGCGGGACGCTTCTATGGCATCTGGGACAATCCCCGTGACAAACAGCGATCGTCGCTGATCCAATAGCCTTGACGCCATGGATGGCGTTGTATCGCGAGCGGTCGACAAATTAAAATATTCATGATTATTAACCCTGCGTTAATTAGGATCACTGTTCCCACAAGTTCTTATTTAATACTTATGACTGAGAGTTAATATAACCCTGCGTTTACTCAGGAATAAGACTGGGTATTTATTGGTGGGAAAAAATTTCCGCGGCTGTGTTTTTAATAACGGCTGGTAGTGAAAAATATCCTTTCATTTTATATACCTGGCGGCAACCCGCGCAGATACTATTGAGCCGATGATTAAAATCTTTAAAATTAAGAATTATCACCCGACGATATTTTTAGCGTCTGGCAATGTAATATGTTATCAATTCGTGATTAATCATCTTCACCCTGTACCGTTTTAGCATTACAGAACCTTTCTCGTCATGGCGTATGGTTTCGCTGTGACGGTCATTCATACCTATTTTCAGGAGCAACTATTGTGAACCGACGTCGTTTTCTAACCGCCAAAGAAGTTCAGGCCATGATGCAGGCTGCTCGTCAGGGCCCTACCGGCGAACGGGATTACTGCCTCATTCTGCTGGCCTTTCGCCATGGCATGCGCATTAGCGAACTGCTGGATCTGCATTATCACGATCTGGATCTCCATGAAGGGCGGGTTAATGTGCGGCGATTAAAGAATGGTTTTTCGACGATTCATCCACTGCGTTTTGATGAGCGCGAGGCGATTGAGCGCTGGAGTCTGGTCCGTGCCGGCTGGAAAGCGGCGGACAAAACGGACGCACTGTTTATCTCCCGCCGCGGCACCGCGCTCTCCCGCCAGCAGGCGTATCGTATTATTCGCTCCGCCGGGGAAAATGCGGGTACCGTCACGCACACTCACCCCCATATGCTGCGTCACGCCTGCGGCTATGAACTGGCGGAAAGAGGGACAGATACGCGTTTGATACAGGATTATCTAGGACATCGTAATATTCGTCACACAGTACGTTACACCGCCAGTAATGCGGCACGTTTCGCTGGCATCTGGGAAAGAAATAATCTTTTAGAGGAAAAAGACCAGAAGACGAAAAATGAAATAACTGATTGATTTTAAATAATTAAAAAAATAACGAACAGGTCAATTGGGGCCAAACTGTTTATATCATAAAAATGATTTGACATATTTTGCAACTCACTGCGCCATATTTCCGCAAAAAAAATCATATCTCATTGATTATTATCTATTTTTAAACCTTCAATTACTCAATTTTCTCTAACCATATCTCTGCTGCACCGGCGATCCGTCGCCAACTCCATCGCTATTCCTTTCGCACCCCCTCCCACCACACCAGATTATATTACCATAAAAACCAAATTTGGCAGAATTTAAAACCACAGAATACCAGGTTGACACAAAATACAGATCATTTATCCCAACGAGTCAAAATGGCCCCAATTGTCTCATCGGTTGGGCGAAAACTGTGCAGAGCCGGCAGCCGGACCACTCGGCTGAAATCTGAAATGCCTGGAAGGCACAACGGCTGCCAATCCGGTTCGTTATTTCGACATCGTTCAAAGGAAAACAGTATGAAAATCAAAACACTGGCAATGATTGTTGTGTCAGCCCTGTCACTGAGCTCCACGGCAGCTCTGGCCGATACCACCACGGTCAACGGCGGGACCGTGCATTTTAAAGGAGAAGTCGTTAATGCGGCCTGTGCGGTGGATGCCGGCTCTATCGATCAAACCGTTCAGTTAGGCCAGGTGCGTTCCGCGAAACTGGCCACGGCGGGGAGCACCAGTTCGGCCGTCGGTTTCAACATCCAGCTGGATGATTGCGACACTACGGTAGCCACCAAAGCGTCCGTCGCCTTCGCCGGTACGGCCATCGACAGCAGCAATACCACCGTTCTGGCCCTGCAAAACTCTGCCGCCGGCAGCGCAACCAACGTCGGCGTGCAGATCCTCGACAATACCGGTACGCCACTGGCACTGGACGGCGCCACCTTCAGTGCTGCGACCACGCTGAATGACGGCCCCAACATCATCCCGTTCCAGGCACGTTACTACGCGACCGGCGCAGCGACGGCTGGTATAGCGAACGCGGATGCCACGTTCAAAGTGCAGTACGAGTAAGACCCGAGTCAGGCAGGGAAGCTATTCGGGCCAGGAGGGCCCGCTCTCTATTTTCAACCGGAGTGAAACGATGCAGGGAATGAAATCTGGTCTGCTGCTGCTACTGCCTCCGCTGGCGCTGGCCGGTAATCATTTGAACGTCATGCTGCCGGGGGGCAGCATGCGTTTTCAGGGCCTGATAATGGCGAGCTCCTGCCGCGTCGAAGCCGGCGATCGGCAGATGACGGTCAATCTGGGGCAGATCAGCAGTAATCGATTTCATGCTGTCGGCGAAGACAGCAACCCAATCCCTTTCGCGATTCATTTACAGGATTGCAGTACGGCGGTCAGCCAGCATGTGGGTGTGACCTTTCACGGCGTGGCTGATGGAAAAAACCCCGACGTGCTGTCGGTGGGTGAAGGTCCGGGGATCGCCAGTGGGATCGGTATTGCGCTATTCGACAGCCAGGGCCAGCAGCTCCCGCTCAATCGTCCAGCGGATCGCTGGATATCACTCTACCGCGGACCGACGACGCTAAATTTCGTCGCCAAATATCGGGCGACCGGACGCCAGGTCACCGGTGGTGCAGCCAATGCCCAGGCCTGGTTCTCATTGACCTATCAGTAATTAATCCGCAGACAAACAGGACAACACGGTGAGCAGACAAGGAGATAATGTGAGAAAAACGGCAACGATGGCGCATGGCTTACTGGCAGGATGTGTGCTTTTCGCCGCCAGTATCTTTAGCGCCAGCGCGCAGGCGGGCGTTGCGCTTGGCGCGACCCGGGTTATCTACCCGGCGGGACAGAAGCAGGTCCAGCTCGCGGTGACCAATAATGATGAAAACAGTACCTGGCTTATTCAGTCATGGGTGGAAAATGCCGATGGTCAGCGAGACGGCCGGTTTGTCATCACTCCTCCGCTGTTTGCCATGCAGGGTAAAAAAGAGAACACCCTGCGCATTATCGACGCCACCAATAACCAGCTGCCGCAGGATCGGGAAAGTCTGTTCTGGATGAACGTGAAGGCGATCCCTTCGATGGATAAATCAAAGCTCAGCGACAATACCCTGCAGCTGGCGATTATCAGCCGCATCAAGCTCTACTACCGTCCGGGAAAACTGGCCCTGCCTCCGGATCAAGCGGCGGAAAAGCTGACCTTTAGCCGTAGCGGATCGTCGCTGACGCTGACGAACCCCACCCCCTATTACCTGACGGTGACCGAACTGAACGCCGGGACACGCATTCTGGAGAACGCCCTCGTACCGCCGATGGGCAAAACCAGCGTCAAGCTACCCGCGGATGCCGGGAACACCATCACCTATCGCACGATTAATGATTACGGCGCGCTGACGCCGAAAATGAATGGCGTGCTGCGCTAACCCAGAAGCGCCCCGCCGCGCGGGACACGCTGCGCATGACCAGAAGCAATGACAGCCGGGCAACGTCGGACCGGAGGGATAATGTCACATCGGAAATATGGACTGGATCATTTAGGTTGCCGAACTGCCCGGCGCCTGGTATCTCCGGCGCTGGCGCTGTGGCTCTGCTCACAGCCGTTTGCCGCGCGGGCGGACCTCTATTTTAACCCCCGCTTTTTAGCTGACGATCCGGCGGCGGTGGCTGACCTGTCGGGATTTGAAAAAGGCCAGGAGGTTCCGCCAGGGACCTATCGCGTCGATATTTATCTCAACAATGGTTTTATGACCACCCGGGACGTCACCTTCCAGGCCGATGCCCAGGGTCACGGTCTGTCACCCTGCCTGACGCGCGGCCAGCTGGCGAGCATGGGTGTGGATACCGGTCGGGTGCCGGGCATGGCGACGCTGGACAGCACGGCCTGCGTGCCGCTGACCACGCTTATCAGCGAAGCTACCACGCGCTTCGACGTCGGACAGCAGCGCCTGTACCTCACCGTCCCCCAGGCATTTATGGGTAACCATGCGCGCGGCTATATTCCGCCGGAGCTGTGGGATAACGGTATCACCGCCGGGCTGATTAACTATAACTTCACGGGCAATAACGCCCATAACACCACAGGTGGCAGCAGCCGTTACGCCTATCTGAATCTACAGAGCGGCCTGAACATTGGCGCCTGGCGTCTGCGCGATAACAGCACCTGGAGCTACAGCAGCGGCGGTAGCACCTCATCCAACGAGAATCGCTGGCAGCACGTTAACAGCTGGCTTGAGCGGGACATCACGCCTCTGCGTTCGCGACTCACCCTAGGGGACAGCTACACCAACGGCGATGTCTTCGACGGGATCAACTTCCGCGGCGCCCAGCTGGCCTCCGACGACAATATGCTACCGGACAGCCAGAAAGGCTTTGCGCCGGTGATCCACGGGATCGCCCGCGGCACGGCGCAGGTGTCAATCAGGCAAAACGGCTACGAAATCTACCAGAGCACAGTGCCGCCGGGACCATTTACCATCGACGATCTCTACGCCGCGGGCAATGGCGGCGATCTGCAGGTCACGATCAAAGAAGCGGATGGCTCCCGCCAGGTCTTCAGCGTGCCCTGGTCAACGGTGCCGGTTCTCCAGCGTGAAGGCCATACCCGCTTCGCCCTCACCGCCGGGGAGTACCGCAGCGGCAACAGTCAGCAGGAAACGCCCGATTTTTTCCAGGGCACGGCCATGCATGGCCTGCCGGCAGGCTGGACGCTCTACGGCGGCACCCAGCTGGCAGACCGCTATCGCGCCTTTAACCTTGGGGTGGGGAAAAACATGGGCTATTTCGGCGCCCTGTCGCTGGATATCACTCAGGCCAACGCCACCCTGGCTGACGACAGCGAACATCAGGGGCAGTCGGTGCGTTTTCTCTATAACAAATCCCTGGATGAGACCGGCACCAACCTGCAGCTGGTGGGCTACCGCTACTCTACCCGCGGCTATTATAACTTTGCCGATACCACTTACCGCCGGATGAGCGGCTACAGTGTGGAAACCCAGGACGGCGTTATCCAGGTAAAACCGAAATTTACCGACTACTACAATCTGGCTTACAGCAAGCGCGGCAAGGTGCAGCTGAGCGTGACTCAGCAGTTGGGGCGCACCGCCACCCTCTATCTCAGCGGTAGCCACCAGACCTACTGGGGCACCGACGATGCCGATGAGCAGCTGCAGGCCGGCCTCAACGCCGCCGTGGACGATATCAACTGGTCGCTAAGCTACAGCCTGACAAAAAACGCCTGGCAGCAGGGGCGCGATCAAATGCTGGCGATCAATATCAATATCCCCTTCAGCCACTGGCTGCGTTCCGACAGCCGCTCGGTCTGGCGGCACGCCAGCGCCAGCTACAGCCTGTCGCACGATCTCAATGGCCGCATGACCAATCTGGCGGGCCTGTACGGCACCCTGCTGGAAGACAACAACCTCAGCTATAGCGTGCAGACCGGCTATGCCGGCGGCGGCAACGGCGACAACGGGAGCACAGGCTACACCGCCCTCAACTACCGCGGCGGCTACGGCAACGCCAACGTCGGCTACAGCCGCAGCGATGGCTTTAAACAGCTCTACTACGGGGTCAGCGGCGGCGTGCTGGCGCACGCCAACGGCATCACCCTGAGCCAACCGTTAAACGATACCGTGGTGCTGGTGAAAGCCCCCGGCGCCGGCGGCGTGAAAGTGGAAAACCAGACCGGGGTACGCACCGACTGGCGCGGGTATGCCGTCCTGCCTTATGCCACTGAGTATCGCGAAAACCGGATCGCGCTGGATACCAACACCCTGGCGGACAATGTCGACCTTGACGATGCGGTGGTCAGCGTGGTGCCCACCCATGGGGCGATTGTCCGCGCCAACTTCAACGCCCAGGTAGGGATGAAGATCCTGATGACGCTGACCCATCGCGGCAAACCGGTGCCGTTTGGCGCCCTCGCCACCGGCGACAGCAACCAGAGCGGCAGCATCGTCGCGGACAACGGCCAGGTCTACCTGAGCGGGATGCCGCTGGCGGGCAAAGTGCGGGTGAAATGGGGCGATGGCCCGGACGCTCAGTGCGTGGCCGATTACCGTCTGCCGCCGGAGAGCCAGCAGCAGGCGCTCAGTCAGCTTTCGGTCGCGTGCCGCTAAGGAGATCATGATGAGAACACTGCAGTATCTGCTGGGCGCCCTGTTCACCCTGGGCGCACCGGCTGCCTTTGCCGCCGATAGCACGATCACCATCAGCGGCTATGTCCGCGATAACGCCTGCGCGGTAGCCGGCGAATCGAAGGATTTTACTGTCGATTTACAGGATAACGCCGCGAAGCAGTTTTATGCCGTTGGGGCGACGACGCCGCCGGTGCCGTTCCGCATCGTGCTGTCGCCCTGCGGCACTTCCGTCACCGCGGTGAAGGTCGGTTTCACCGGCGTGGCGGACAGCGTCAACACCAGCCTGTTAAAACTCGATGCCGGGACCTCGGCGGCGGCAGGAATGGGGGTGGAAATTCTCGATCAGCAGCAGTCCCGGCTGCCGGTCAATGCGCCGTCATCCACCATGACCTGGACCACGCTGACCCCGGGCCAGACCAATATTCTCAACTTTTACGCCCGGCTGATGGCCACTCAGGTGCCCGTCACCGCCGGGCATGTCAATGCGACAGCGACATTCACCCTGGAATTTCAGTAAGCGGAGGCTGAAATGAAATGGACTCATGTGGGCTGGCTGCTGGCCGGCCTGTTAACCGCGAGCGCTTCCCTGCGGGCGGCCGACGTCACTCTCACCGTCAACGGCAAGGTGGTGGCCAGACCCTGCACGGTTTCCACCGTCAATGCCACCGTCGAGCTGGGCGATCTCTATACCTTTAGCCTGATCGGTGCGGGCTCGGCATCGGCCTGGCACAGCGTGGCGCTGGATCTGAGCAACTGCCCCGTGGGTACTTCACGGGTGAAAGCCACCTTCAGCGGAACGGCGGACAGCACCGGCTATTACAAAAACCAGGGAACGGCGGGCAATATTCAGCTCGAACTGCAGAACGAGGACGGCACCACGCTGAACAATGGCAGCAGCCAGTCGGTACAGGTGGATGAGGCCAGCCAATCCGCTCGCTTCCCGCTGCAGGTCAGGGCGCTGTCCGTCAACGGCGGCGCCACGCAAGGCACCATTCAGGCGGTGATTAACGTCACCTATACCTACGCCTGAGCCAGGAGAGCATCATGATGAAAAAAATAATCCCCCTGTTCACCACCCTGCTGCTGCTGGGCTGGTCGATGAACGCCTGGTCCTTTGCCTGCAAAACGGCCACCGGGGCGACGATTCCCATCGGCGGCGGGTCAGCCAACGTCTACGTTAACCTGACCCCGGCGGTGAACGTCGGGCAAAACCTGGTGGTCGACCTCTCCACGCAGATTTTTTGCCATAACGACTATCCGGAAACGATCACCGACTACGTGACCCTGCAGCGCGGATCCGCCTATGGCGGTGTGCTGTCGAGTTTTTCAGGCACCGTGAAATATAACGGCACCTCTTACCCGTTCCCGACCACCACGGAAACCGCGCGGGTGATTTATGATTCACGGACCGATAAACCCTGGCCAGCCGTCCTGTATCTGACGCCGGTGAGCACTGCCGGTGGAGTGGCCATCACCGCAGGATCGTTAATCGCGGTGCTGATCCTGCATCAGACCAACAACTACAATAGCGACTCCTTCCAGTTCATCTGGAACATCTACGCCAATAACGACGTGGTGGTCCCCACCGGCGGCTGCGACGTCTCCGCCCGCGATGTCACCGTCACCCTCCCCGACTACCCGGGATCGATGGCCGTGCCGCTCACCGTCCACTGCGCGCAGAGCCAGCAGCTGGGGTATTACCTCTCCGGCACCACCGCGGACAGCGCCAACGCGATCTTCACCAATACCGCCTCCGCCTCGCCGGCGCAGGGGATAGGCGTTCAGCTGACGCGCAACGGCAGCGCCGTCCCGGCGAACAGCACGGTCTCGCTGGGCACCGTCGGCACCTCGCCGGTCAACCTCGGCCTGACGGCCACCTATGCCCGGACCACAGGCCAGGTTACCGCCGGCAACGTGCAGTCGATCATCGGCATCACCTTTGTCTATCAATGATGACCGATTATATCCTCTCGCCCTGCTCGCTGGCCGCCCGCGGGTTGAGCCAGCTGATGCTGAACGCCGCGAAGCGGCCCGTTGAGCTGCCGGTCGAGGGCGTGTCCCTGCGCGAGCTGGCCGCCGTGAAGCGGATCGTGGTGTATCTCCCTGACGATCCCCTGTGGATGCTCACCACGCTGCGCCAGGCGGCAAGGCTACTCGACGAGGCCTTGCCGCCGTTACCGATGTTGATTCTGAGCCGCAGCCCGGCCATCTGGCTGCGGCAAACGCTGCTCTATCAGGTGAGTCATCCGGATCGTCTGCGCAACGTCCATACTGCCCCCGCCGATCTGTCCTGCGCGGAGCTGGCCCATCGGCTGGAGAATGCGCCGCGGCTTGAGCGGCTTGCCGGCGAAGCCGCCCTGATCCACGGAAAACGGGTCGTCGGGTTGACCCACGCCGAGCTCAAGGTGATCCTCGCCCTGCTGCAAGGGCAGACGATAGGCGAGCAGGCCCAACGTCTCGGATTGAGCCAGAAAACGCTCTACACCCAACGGCTGGCTGGGGTGAAAAAGCTGGTGGAATGTCATCCGCATCTGGCCCCCCGCTTTCCGCGCACGCTGCTGCCGCGCTCATCCGCCAGCTCACTGTCGGCGTTTGAACAGGAATGGGTACAAGCGATCCACGATCGCCAGGTCTTCCCGGTTTTTCAACCTATCGTCGATAGTCGCTCACAGCTACAGGGGGTGGAGATCCTGATCCGCTGGCGCCACCGCGGCCAGGTACTTCACCCCCAGACCTTTCTGCCGCACTTCCGCGCCGACTACACCTGGCTGCTGCTTACGGCCTTTGTTCTGCAGGAGGCCGTGCAGAATATTAATGAGTATCCAGGCACCTTCTATTTTTCGGTCAACATACCCTCCTCACTCGCCGACAGTGACAGCCTGCTGCGGATGGTGGAAGCCGCTCGCCAGCAGCTTCGGCAGCCAGAGGGCGTGGCAAGGCTGGTGCTGGAATATGCTGAAACTATCGATTTTCGCCAGCAGAGCCGCTCCGCCGCCCACGTGGCGCAGCTGCAACGTGCTGGCGTGCGCGTGATGCTGGACGACTGCTTTTCTCAGGGGAGCGTTATCTTTCCGGCGCGTCGACTGCACTTCAATGCGTATAAACTGGATATGAGCATCGTCAACGACGCCCAGCACGATCCAAAGGCGCTTGCGCTAATAAAAAGCCTGGCCTACTACTGCCAGTTAAGCGACAGTCGCTGTGTGGCGGAAGGGGTGGATTCACTGGCGAAATTTACGCAGTTAAAATCGCTGGGGATTGATCGCTTCCAGGGCTATCTGTTTTCACCACCGATGCGGCGTGAACATCTCCCGGATCTGATCCGCCGCTTTTCCCACCAGCGCGATCCGGCGGATCGTTGAGGGTGCGAGAAAAGCGCACCGGTTAGCACCGGTGCCGGTACGTCATGCGCGAATATCGTCGTATTCGCGGGTGTTATCGAATTCATGTTTGGCAAACGGGCAGAGAGGGATAATCTTCCGCTGCTCCTGGCGCATTTTTTCCACTACCTTCGCCACCAGCTGTTTCCCCACGCCCTGGCCTTTCAGGCTGGGATCAACATCGGTATGTTCGATAATGCTGAGGTGTTCGCCGGTGGGAACAAAAACAATCTCCGCCACCTGGTTTCCCTGCGCGTCGTTAACATAAAATTTGTTATGCCCTTCCAGTATTTCCATCTTCTCCTCGCTTATTTATGACGATATTGCAGAGCGCCGCTCGGGCAGGTATCAATCACGTTTACCACCGTCGCGACATCCACTTCATCCGGGATAATCCACGGCTTACGCTTCAGGTTGAAGAGCTTCGCGCTGCCGCGCACGCAGTTCCCGGAATGCTGACAGATCGCCGTATTAAAGTAGACGTCGATTTTCTCCCCGGTGTAGGCCCGGTAGCCGGCTTCCAGTAATTCCTTATCCATGACATTGCCTCGGTCGTTTTTATCTTTCAGGCTAAGCATAGCCCTCGCCGTGGCGGCTGACTATGCGCAAGCGCGGGAATTGACGCCTCACATCATGCTCTCCCATCGCGCAAGGATCCCGCAGTCAACGATCGGTTGACTTTCATTCCCGCAACGAGGCGATTACACTCATGACACACTGGTATGATCACTCAGGGATGTTCCATTGAATCATATTGCCACCATCGCCCGCCCGGCGCGGTTACTGCTCGTCTTGCCGCTTTCCGGCTGCTCACTTTCGCCAGAGATCCCGGTATTGGGCGCTGCTTTTCCCGGCTGGTTTTTCTGCTTACTGGGCGGTGCGTTTTTACTGATCCCCTGCCATATCCTGATTACCCGTAAAGGCTGGCAGCCGCGCTTTTCTCCCCTGGTCTTCAGCTACGTCGCGCTGATGTTCCTGTTCGCCACGTTGCTGTGGTTTCTGTTTTTTGTTCACTGATCGCTTATGACAACTTCCCGCACTCCCCTGTTACGCAAAAAGTGGCCTCTGCTGGCGCTGGTCCTTGCCGCCATCCTGGCGCTGATCCTCGTTATCTGGCAGTTGCAAACCTCGCCGGAGACCAATGACGCCTATGTCTATGCCGATACCATCGATGTAGTGCCCGAGGTCAGCGGACGCATCGTGGAGATGCCCATTCGCGATAACCAGCGGGTGAAAAAAGGCGATCTGTTGTTCCGCATCGACCCCCGCCCCTATCAGGCAATGCTCGATGACGCGAAAGCCCGGCTGACGACCCTCGACGCGCAGATCATGCTGACCCAGCGCACCATCAAAGCGCAGGAGTATAACGCCCAGTCGGTGGCGGCCGCCGTCGAGCGCGCCAGAGCGCTGGTTAAGCAGACCACCTCCACGCGTATCCGCCTTGAGCCGCTGGTGCCGCAGGGGTTCGCTTCCCAGGAAGATCTCGATCAGGCGCGCACCGCTGAGAAAGCGGCGCGGGCGGAGCTGGAGGCCACGCTGCTGCAGGCCAAACAGGCCTCGGCGGCCGTGACTGGCGTGGATGCCATGGTGGCGCAACGCGCCGGGGTCCTGGCGCAAATCGCCCTCGCTGAACTGCATCTGGAATTTACCGAAGTGCGCGCGCCGTTCAACGGCGTGGTGGTGGCGCTGAAAACCACCGTCGGCCAGTACGCCTCGGCGCTGAAACCGGTCTTCACCCTGCTGGATGACGACCGCTGGTATGTGATCGCGAACTTCCGCGAAACCGACCTGAACAACGTGCGCCCCGGCGTGGCGGCGCGGATCACCGTGATGACCAACCACAACCGGACCTTTAACGGGGTGGTGGATTCGGTCGGCTCCGGGGTCCTGCCCGAAGGTGGGAGCGTCATCGAAGGGCTGCCGCTGATCCAGAAAAGCATTAACTGGGTCCACGTCTCGCAGCGCTTCCCGGTGAAAATCGCCGTCAGCGATCCCGACCCGGAACTGTTCCGCATGGGCGCCTCGGCCAGCGCCGTGCTGCAGCCGTAGCCGGGCGACGCTATGTTTCCTCTCGCCCATTTTTTACGCCAGGAACTGCGCGACGCGCCGGGACGCGCCAGCTACACGCTGCGCCTGACGCTAAGCTGCGCGGTGCTCATCACCCTGTTTATGACCCTGCAGATCCCTTTCCTGGCCGTTGCGCTGATCGTCGTATTCTACGTCAGCCAGCCTAACGTGTTGATGATTAAGCTGGTCAGCGTGGTCTTTTTTGTCACCGTCACCGTGGCGCTCGGCGGCGTGCTGCTGATCATCAAGTGGACCTATGACTACCCGCTGATCCGCCTGGCGGCTTCCGTGGCGCTCTTTTTCTGCGCCCTCTATCTGATGCGGGTGCTGGGCAAGCTGGGACTGGCCTTTTTCGTGGTGGCGCTGGCGGTGATTTACGCTCAGACCTTCCCGTCGATGACCAGCCAGAGCGAGATCCTGGTGCGGCTGCTGCTTTGGCTGTGGGTGGCGATTAACACCGCGATCCTCGTCACCCTGCTGGTCAACGCCTGCTTTCAGCAGGCCTTTCCCGGCAACCAGTTTAAGGCGCGTCTGGCCGGGATGCTGCACGAGGTCGCCCGGCGGCTGGCGGCCCCGGACGCTGAAGCGCTACCGACCTTCGGCGAGACCGCCGCGCAGTTCAATCAGCTGCAGTCGCTGTTCGCCCAGGCCAGCCGGGCGACACCGGAGATCGCCGCCGCTCCCCAGGCCTGGCGCTCGCGGCTGGCCGCCACTTTGCGCTGCTACCAGCTGGCGACCCTGCTGCAAGCAGACGAGGCGGATAGTGACGATCGCCAGCAGCTGTCGCAGGCGGTACTTCAGCTGAAGAACGCCCTTAGCGAGGGGCCGTTTGACGGCGCCATTCCTCCCCTGACGCTCAGCGGTTGCGGCGTCAATCGCGCTGTTCTGCAGGAGATGGCTACCACTCTGCAGCGGTTGGCGCAGGGCGAGCCGGTTGCCCTGCCGCAGGGTGAGGTGGAGAAGGCGCCCCTGCTGGCGCCGGACGCCTGGCGCAACCCGGCATATCTCCATTTTGCGCTCAAGACCCTGCTGGCGACCCTAATCTGCTATGTCTTCTATACCGCTGCCGACTGGCAGGGTCTACATACCATTATGCTGAGCTGCGTGATCGTCGCCCAGCCCGGGCTGGGCGCCACGATGCAAAAGACATGGCTGCGCATCGCCGGGGCGCTGCTCGCCTCCCTGCTGGCGCTGCTGTTAATCGTCTTTGTCCAGCCCTGGACCGATTCGCTGACGGGCCTGCTGGCGATGTCCCTGCCGGTGCTGGCGCTGGCGGCGTGGATTGCCGCCGGCTCGGAGCGTATCGCCTACGCCGGGATCCAGATTGGTTTCACCTTTGCGCTGGCCTTTCTCAGCTGGTTTGCTCCGCTGACGAACCTCACCGAGCTCCGGGATCGGGTGCTGGGCATCCTGCTCGGGGTGCTGGTCTCCTCCATTGTTCATTTGTATCTCTGGCCGGACAGCGAAGCGCCGCAGCTGAAAACCCGCCTTGCGGCACTTTATCGCCGGCTGGCGGACTGCCTCGCCGCCCCGAAGGAGGCGGTTCCGCTGGCTCCCCTGCTTGTCGCCTTCACCGACAGCGAAGCGCTGATCCACCGGGTTCGCGCCGAACCGCTGGGCACGTATGCTCACCCCTGGCCCCAGGCGAAAGGCTGGCCGATGCGCGCCACCCTCGCCCAGGCCGAGGAGATCGCCCGCCTCAGCGAAGGCTACCGACTCAACGCCGCGCCGGGAGACCCGACCCTGACCCGCTGCGCCGAACAGCTGCGGCGCTACGCTGAACGTATCGAACAGGAGGCGACGGCGCCTGGCGAACAGCTGACCGCCGACCTGACTAACCCCTTTGGCCCGGCGCTGGCCGCCGCGCTGGCCGCCCTGCCCGACTGGGGGCCGACACCGATAGCGACTGAGCAACAGGCTAAAACGTCATGATGATCCTTCCTTTCTCCGCGCGCCTGCGCGGCACTCTTTTTACCCTGACGCTGACGCTGCTCAGCGGCTGCGCGCTGATCCAGGATGAGCCTGCCCAGGTCGCCATCGTCAATCCGCAGCAGGCCCAGCTGGCGCAGGTGATCCACCTGGCGAACAGCGACTGGCCGGCCGCCCGCTGGTGGGAGGCCTATGATGATCCTCAGCTCAATATGCTGATCAACCGGGCGCTGCAGAACTCGCCGACCATGCAGGCCGCCCGGCTGCGCATCTCCCAGTCGCAGTCCACGGTGGAACTCGCCCGGTCGGCGATGGGCCTGCAGGCTACCGCCGTCGCGGCGCAAAACCGCCTGCGGATCACCGACAAATCCTTTAGCTGGCCCTACTCATACTCCCTGCCGGTGGATAAAAACGGCCCCTGGTATACGCTGAATACCGTTGGCGTCGGGGCGCAGCTGAATATCGATCTCTGGGGGGCCGATCGCGCACGGGTCGCCGCCGCTATTGGCGAGAAAAACGCCCGGCTGGCGGAGACCGCCGGCATTGAGCTCGACATCGCCAGCAGCGTGGCGCAGCTCTATTTCGCCATGCAGGCGACGTTCCAGAAAATCGCGCTGCTGCAGGAGCTGGAGGGCATTGCCCGATTCTCGGTGGAAGCCCACGAGCACCGGACCCGGCGCGGCCTGGAAGACAGTGTGGATGTGGCCAACGCCCAGGCCGAACAGCTCGCCGCTCGCCAGCAGATCATTAGCGCCGAGGGGATGCTGACCCAGTATCGTGAAACCCTGCGGGCGCTTATCGGCGCCGATGCGCAGAGCATGCCGGCCATCCATCCGGTGGCGCTGCCGGCGCTCCAGGAGACGCTGCCGCCGTCGCTCTCTTTCGAGCTGCTGGCCCGCCGTCCGGACCTGCAGGCGCTGCGCGGCTACGTCACCGCCTCCCTGAGCCAGGTCGATGCGGCGAAAGCGGCCTTCTATCCCCATTTTGATATCAAAGCGTTCTGGGGCTATAACGCTCTGAGCGTCGGGGATCTGTTTAAGTCCTCTTTCCAGCAGATCAACCTGCTGCCCGGGCTGTATCTGCCGATCTTCGACGGCGGTCGTCTGAACGCTAATCTGCAGTCGGTACGCACCGCCAGCAACATCCTGATCAAACAGTACAACCAGGCGGTGCTGGATGCGGTTCGCGATGTCGCTATCAGCTCCAGCCAGCTTAACGACCTGAATCAGCAGCGCGCGCTGCAGCAGCTAAAAGTCACCGCGGCGCAGACCACCACCGATAGCGCTCGCGCCCATTATCAGCGCGGCCTCCTCAGCCGCTACGCCGCCGAAGAAGCCCGCCGGGCGGTCCTCGCCCAGCAGCTGTTGCTGCTGGACATTGAGGCCCAGCGGCTAAGCACCGACATTACCCTGATCAAAGCCCTGGGCGGCGGCTATCGAGGGCAGTAACAAAAATGCCTTCCCAATAGGGGAAGGCAATCAGACTGCAGACAAAGTGCAATATTCAGCGCTTGCGCGGGCCTACAGCTAACTGCATAACTGTTTGATATTGCATTTTTTTGTAGGCCGGGTAAGGCGAAAGCCGCCACCCGGCAGTAAGGCGGGCACAATAACGAAACGGGTTTGTCATCCGCCAAAATGCCTTCCCAATAGGGGAAGGCATTAAGCTGAAGGGGCGGGGTGGATGCGCGGCGATTACACCAGGGCGCGCAGCTCTTCCCGCATATAGGTGGAAAAGAATTCCGGATGCTTAATCACCAGCCGTTCGCCGGCGGCGACCCGTTCAGCCCACTCCGCCACTTTGTCGGTAAACCCAGCGCTCCAGCCCTGCTGTTGGCCGCGCGCAGCGACGTCGGCCGGGGTGGCTGGTACGCCCAGTTCTTTTAAATATTTGAGAATTCCCTTCGCGGTACTTTCATCCATAGACTGTGGTACTGGCTCAGACGTATTCATACCACCGATGAAATCCAATGCTTTATCAATGACTGCTGGCATAGGTGTGTCCTTATATTAACCACATAGTAAACCTGACTACACTATGGACCGGAAAGCGACGTGATTTCAAAGAACACGCTCACGTTATGGGACATCGCGCATTGTGAAAAGGGGATTTTGTTCTGCTGGGGCGGGGATTGGACAAAAAACAAGCCGGCCCCACCGGGCCGGCCTGAGGCTTGCGTCAGGCGTTGCTGAGGGATTTTTGCGCGGCGCTGGACCGACTGTTCTCCAGCATCCGGCGGACCGGGACAATCAGCACGGCCAGCACGGCGGCGCAGATCAGCAATGCGATGGAGCAGCGGGCGAAGAGGTCCGGCAGCAGCGACAGCTGATCGGCCTTCACATGACCGCCGATCAGGCCCGCCGCCAGGTTACCCAGCGCGCTGGCGCAGAACCACAGCCCCATCATCTGGCCGCGCATTCTCTCCGGCGCCAGCAGAGTCATGGTCGCCAGCCCAATCGGGCTGAGGCACAGTTCACCGAGCGTCAGCATCAGGATGCTGCCCACCAGCCACAGCGGCGACACACCGGCCCCGCCGTTGCTCAGAACGTTCTGCGCCGCCAGCATCATCAGGCCAAAGCCCGCCGCTGCGCACAGGATGCCAATCACGAATTTGGTCATACTGCCCGGACGAACGTTTTTACGCGCCAGCGCAGGCCACGCCCAGCTGAATACCGGCGCGAGGAGAATGATAAACAAGGCGTTAATCGACTGGAACCAGACCGCGGGGATCTCAAAATCGCCGATCATCCGGTTGGTATAGTCGTTAGCAAACAGGTTGAAGGAGGTCGGTTTCTGTTCAAACGCGGACCAGAAAAAGGCCGCCGAGACCAGCAAAATAAAGCACACCAGCAGGCGCGCCCGCTCTTTACGGTTGAGTCCGGCGAAGACGAACAGCCAGATGAAATAGAGCGCCACGGAGGCGGCAATCACATAGACCAGCACGCTGGCCACCGCTACCGGGTTAATCACGATCGTGCCCAGGCTGATAAGCGTGACCAGCACCGCCACTCCCAGCGCCAGCGCCAGCAGCCACGCTCCAACGCCATTCTTTTTCGCCACCGGGCTGTTCCAGGTGGAATCGAGGCCAACCTCCGCGTCATAGCGCTTCATCGACGGTACGGCAAAGACACGGAAAATGATCAGCGCCACCAGCATCCCGATCCCTCCGATGCCGAAGCCCCAGTGCCAGCCATGCGATTTGATAAGCCAGCCAGAGATCAATGGCGCGATAAACGAGCCGATGTTGATCCCCATGTAGAACAGCGAAAAACCACCGTCGCGGCGCGCGTCGCCCTTTTTATACAGGGTGCCGACCATCACCGAGATACAGGTTTTAAACAACCCGGAACCCAGGACGATAAACATCAGACCGATAAAGAACAGATCGTTGCCCAGCCATGCTGACAGAGCGATCGACAGGTGCCCCAGGGCGATCAGGATAGAGCCGTACCAGACGGCGCGTTGTTGGCCAAGCCAGTTATCCGCCAGCCAGCCGCCCGGCAGCGCGGCCAGATACATACTGCCGGCAAAAATCCCAACGATCGCCGAGGCGTTCTCTCGCGCCAGGCCCATGCCGCCGTCGTACACTGTCGCCGCCATAAACAGGATCAGTAAAGGACGGATGCCGTAAAACGAGAAGCGCTCCCACATTTCAGTGAAGAACAGCGAGCCCAGCGGATAAGGATGGCCGAAAAAGGTACGGCTTTCGTTTTTATTAACAGAGGAATGCATAAATTCTCCAGGTAAGGTGCGCCGCAGCGCAAGTTAACCGTATAAAGCAGGCTGACGATTTATAATTTGTTTGTATTAACATCAAACACGAGCATTTTTAACCATTTGATAACCACGCAATGGTTTTGTCCAGCCCCTTACCTTCCCTTTTTAGATGAAAAGTCGACAAACATCTAGTTTTACAGATTTAATGTTCGCAATAATGCAAACGACGTTGACTTTATATCATTACGCACAAAACGATATTTTACCCATTAAAAACAAACAGTTAATAATTTATCGAGAGACATAAACCACCGGCGCAGAGGCGGTGTATAACGGCAGGAAAAGTAAGGGAAACAGACTGGATAGTGGAGAAATAGCGCTAAGCGAGAATATTGTCAGCAATCCAGGCGCTACATACCTGGAGAGCCTACCATACAGCAGGTTTAACACGGCATGCCGGCTGCTACAGCCGGCGCCATTCTGCGCGCTATTTCACACGCTGCCCTGCGGCATCAATGACTGGCTCACCGTCCTCCTTCACGAATGCGCCTTGTTGCGGCGCCGTCAGGATCTCCAGCACCACCTCTGACGGGCGGCAGAGTCGGGTGCCCTGCGGTGTCGTTACGATCGGACGGTTAATCAGGATCGGATGCTGAAGCATAAAGTCGATTATCTGGTCGTCAGTAAACCGGTCTTCCGCCAGGCCCAGCGCGTCGTAGGGTTCGACGTTTTTCCGCAGCAGCGCGCGCACCGGGATCCCCATCGCGGCGAGCAGCTGGCGCAGCTCATCACCCGACGGCGGCGTCTCCAGATAATAGATAATGGTGGGCTCGGCGCCGCTGTTACGGATCAGCGCCAGCGTATTACGCGAGGTGCCGCAGTCAGGGTTATGGTAAATGGTGATGCTCATAGTACGTTCTCATGGCTGGTTGAAGGAGAGACGCAGCGCCAGCGCGGCCAGCGTCACAAGCAGCACCGGCAGGGTCATGGTGATGCCGCAGCGGAAATAATACCCCCAACCGATGGTGATGTGCTTCTGCGCCAGCACATGCAGCCACAGCAGCGTGGCCAGGCTACCAATTGGCGTGATCTTGGGCCCCAGATCGCAGCCGATGACGTTGGCATAAATCATGGCCTCTTTGATCGTCCCTGTTGCCGCGCTGCCATCAATCGACAGGGCGCCGACCAGTACGCTGGGCATATTATTCATAATCGAAGAGAGGAAGGCCGACAGAACACCAGTGCCCAGCGTCGCGGCCCAGAGGCCGCGCTCCGCCAGCATGTTCAGCACCGTGGTCAGATAGTCCGTTAACCCGGCGTTTCGCAGACCATACACCACCAGATACATTCCCAGCGAGAAGATCACTATCTGCCACGGGGCGCCGCGCAGCACCTTACCGGTGTTAATTACCCGCCCGTGCTTCGCGACAGCAAACAGGATCCCGGCACCGAGCGCCGCGATGGCGCTGACCGGGATCCCCAGCGGTTCAAGGACGAAAAAGCCAGCCAGCAACAGCAGCAGCACGCCCCAGCCGGTGCGGAACGTCGCTGGATCTTTTATTGCCGTGGCCGGCGCTTTCAGTAACGCCATATCCCAGGCCGGCGGGATATCCTTGCGAAAGAACAGGTGCAGCATCGCCAGGGTGGTGAGGATCGCCGCGAGATCGACCGGCACCATCACCGAAGCGTACTCCCTAAAGCCGATGGCAAAGAAATCTGCCGAAACGATATTCACCAGATTCGACACCACCAGCGGCAGGCTGGCGGTATCGGCAATAAATCCGGCGGCCATGACAAAGGCCAGCATCGTTCCCTTGCTGAACCCCAGCGCTCGCAGCATGGCAATCACGATTGGCGTGAGGATCAGCGCCGCCCCGTCGTTGGCAAACAGCGCCGCCACCGCCGCGCCGAGCAGGATAATCCAGGTAAACAGCAGTCGACCCCGGCCTCTTCCCCAGCGGGAAACGTGCAGCGCGGCCCATTCGAAAAAGCCAGACTCATCAAGCAGCAGGCTGATAATGATAACGGCGATAAAGGTGGCGGTCGCATTCCAGACGATATGCCATACCACCGGGATATCGGCTACCTGTACGCCACCGGTGGCCAGCGCCGCGCCAAAGGCCGCGCTCCAGCCGATCCCTAACCCCCGCGGCTGCCAGATCACCAGCACCAGGGTCAGGATAAAAATCGTACCTGCCAGCAACATCGTTCCTCCGCCAATCACATTCGAAAAATCATATATGTTAAGATAAATTTTTTACCGGCACCCCGGCCCGCCAGCCAGTCTGCTGATCATCAGCCGCACATCCTCCTGCTGACTGAGCCAGGCCTGCTCAATCACCTGCGCCGCCCAGGCCGGCATCTGCGGAGAGAGGCGGTAATGGACCCACTTACCCTGTTTACGATCCAGCAGCAATCCGCTCTCACGGAGCATCGCCAGATGGCGGGAGATCTTGGGCTGGGACTGGACGAGCGCCGTACAGAGATCGCACACGCACAACTCTCCACGCGCCTTGAGCAGCAATACGATCCCCAGCCGAGTTTCATCGGCGAGGTTTTTGAACAGTTGCAGGGGCAATAAAGACATGATTTCTCCTCAAGCGTGACGGACAGCATACGGGGCCACAAAGAAAGATCAATATACATGCGCAAAAACATATATATTAATTCACGTCTGCGATGAGCATCCGGGATGTTGCGCCCCGCCATCCCTGCTAAATAGCACGGAAAAATGCCGCGTTTTCTTTTCTCCATCATCGAAATATGTCAGGCTGGAGATCCCATTGGATTGCCAGGGCTTTCAGGATGAGTACGATTTATGTGGTTGTTTTAACGTATATAAAACCGCTCGAAGAGGTTGACCGTGCGATCCCCGCCCACATCGAATGGCTCAAAAAAGGCTATGCCGACGGCCTCTTTCTCGCCTCCGGCCGCCGTATTCCCCGCACCGGCGGCGTCATTCTGGCAAAATGCGATAGCCGGGAAACTCTGCAAGCGCGTCTGAGCCAGGATCCCTTCCAGCAGCTGGGTCTCGCCCGTACAGAGATTATTCCCTTTGAGGCCAGCATGGCGTCACCCGCGCTGCAGTCGCTGTTATAACCCTGTCTGAAAGCATATCCCGGAGGAAAAATGCAGCCGTACTTTCACTGGATCAATGAACCTGCCGAGTGGCGCCGCGATTCCGACGGCCTGACGGTGGTCACTAATAAGCATACCGACTTCTGGCGCCATACCTGGTATGGCTTCGAGCGCTTCTCTGGCCATCTCTATGCCGCAGAAGTGGCGGGCGATTTTACCCTGCAGGCAAAAATCTGTGCGGATTTCACCACGCTTTACGACCAGGCTGGGCTGATGATGATGGCCGACGAGCAGACCTGGCTGAAGGCGGGAATTGAGTTTAATGACGATGCCCCGGCCATCGGCAGCGTACTGACGCTAACCCACTCCGACTGGGCCACCGGGCTTTTCCCCGGCGACCCGCGCACCTTCTGGCTGCGGCTGACCCGCAAGGGCGACGCGTTAAGGCTGCAGTATTCAACCGACGGCGAGCGCTGGCCGCTGCTGCGGCTCGGCTACTTTCCGCCAGGCCCGGTGAAAGCGGGCGTCATGTGCTGCTCACCGGAGCGTGGCGGACTGGCGGTTGCGTTTCAGGATATTCAGCTTTCCCCGCCGCTGGACAAAGCGCTGCACGATCTGAGCTGAACGCTAGCGGGAAGACCCGACTTTCTCTGCATCCTGGGGCCCAGGATTGCAGGGTTCGCTGGTGCCAGGGAGATAAAAATGACCGTGCTTATCGGGATCGGTGCCGCCAGGGCACCCTGCCCGACCCGAGGAATTATCGATATCGCCGCCGTTCGAACCGTTGCCGCCGTCGGCGCCAGCGCTCACCGACTGCCCGTTATGGCCACCGTGAACACCATGCGCAGCACTGGCCGAAAACGCCACCAGCGCGAATATACAGACTATGAAGCGTCTGCCCATTGATACCTCTCCCTTATTGATATTCCCAGCCTATGACGTTGGTGATGGGTTAAGCCGTTGAGCGGCAAAAATCATCGCGATAAAAACCGCTTTATCCGCAAGGAGTATAGGGTTAAGACTGAGGGAAAGACAGGATCTGTGCCTTCAGATATTTCGCACGCAAAATAGCCTTTATTCCGCGGCATGCATTATCAGGAAATCAATCAGGGCTTTCACCCTTTTCGTTCTGCCCGCGTTTTTTGGGTAATAGAGATAAACCGGCGGATAGGTTTTCCAGTAGTCCTCCATCACGGGAATAAACTGCTCACGATCGGGCTGTAATTGCAGGATAGGTTCAAATAAACGGCCAATCCCCAGTCCGTGGCGAATACCGTCGGCCATGACGTCAATATCATTGCTGATTAACTGTCCGGGCATCTCGACGGTGAGCTGCTCGCCGTGGTCATTGAGGATCAGCGGCAGGATGCGGTTGTTGGTAATAAAGCGATAGCCAATCAGCCGGTGATGATGGAGATCGGCAGGCATCGCGGGCACGCCATATTCGGCAAGATAGGCAGAGGAGGCGTATAGCCCTTCACGAAACGGCTTCATTAACGGGCGGGCGACCACGCCGCCTTCGAGAATATCGCCAAAGCGGATCCCAAGGTCGAAACGTTCTTCAATAATATTGACGGTACCGTCATAGACCGATATTTCCAGCTGGATCCCCGGATATTGCTGACAAAATGCCGCCATCGCCGGTTTGAGAATAAGCAGGTAGGCAAAGCGCGAGAGGGTTATTCTCACTGCCCCGGAGGGCTCCTGATTCTGGTCGCGGATGATTTCCAGCGACTTTTCCAGTGTCTCCACCGCCGCGGCGGTCTGCTCCAGCAGCTGTTGCCCGGTTTCCGTCAGCTCGATACGCCGGGTAGTGCGCACAAAAAGGGGGTGGCCAATATGCTCCTCCAGCAGCCTGAGCGCATTGCTGACCGACGGCGGCGTGATTTCGAGCTTGCGCGCGGCGGCCGAGATATTGCCCTCGCGCGCAATGCTCTGAAAGATGCGTATCTGATTATAAAGCGCGTTATTCATAGCATCTCCTTAAGACACCCTCGCCTGATTATTAAGTACAGGCTAAATATTCTTAAGTCAATGACCGCCTAATCTTCCCCCCCTGCGGCTCGTATACTTTTGTCTCTTCCCGCTGACAACGACTTTCCGGAGACAACTATGCGAATTTTATGTCTGGATATCCCTGCCCCCGGCGCGACGCTGGAACACTATGCGCCGCACCTTACCGCAGAAGCCCTGCACGCCTGGGGACTGTATAAGTCAGGTTTTATTCGCGACATCTATTTCCGTCAGGATCGACCCGGCGTCGCTATTTTCCTCGAGTGCGACACCGTGGAAGAGGCGAATAATGTCATGGCCGAATTTCCGCTGGCAAAAGCGGGTCTATTAACCTTCGAGTGTATTCCACTCGGCTCGTTTATTAGCTGGGAAAATCTCTTCTCCGCTGAATTTAAACATCAGGAGTAACGTTGGGAATGGCTCATATTCTTGTCGTTTCCGGGCATCCGGATCTTAACCATTCCATCGCCAACGCCACCATCCTCGATGAGCTGGCGACCGCCCTGCCTGATGCGGAAATCCGTCGTCTGGACTGGCTCTATCCGGACGGCAAATTCAACATCGCCGCTGAGCAGGAAAGCCTGCTGCAGGCGGATGTGATTGTCTGGCAGTTTCCCTTTAGCTGGTATGGGCTGCCCGGGTTAATGAAACAGTGGCTGGACGAGGTATTTGTCCACGGCTTCGCCCATGGCTCAACGGCGAAACTGGGTGGTAAAAAGCTGCTCCTCTCCTTCACCACGGGAGCGCCACAGGCGCTCTATACCGCTGACGGTTTCTTTGGCCATGCCATTGAGGAGTATCTCCTTCCCTTCGAGACCACGGCCAGGCTGTGCAATCTTGCGCTGCTGGCGCCGGTTTATACCTGCGGTATTAGCTACGCCGACCGGGATGCCGACAAAATCGCTCAGCAAAAAACGCTTGCCCGGGAACACGCGGCCAGACTGATCGCGCGGCTTAATACTCTGGTGGAATAACCCAAAGGGAGAAAATAACGATGCAGTATACCCGGCTCGGGAAGAGTGACTTACTGGTCTCCCGTATCTGCATGGGATGTATGGGGTTTGGCGATCCGTCAACGGGTCAGCATCGCTGGACGCTGGACGAAACAGCCAGCCGGGACATCATCCGCCACGCTCTGGAACAGGGCATCAATTTTTACGATACCGCCATCGCCTATCAGAACGGCTCCAGCGAACGGTACGTTGGCCGGGCGCTGCGGGAGATGGCAAAACGCGAGGAGGTGGTGCTGGCCACCAAGTTTCTGCCACGAACCGCTGCCCAGATTGCCGAGGGGATCAGCGGAAAACAGGCGATAGCCCGCTCGCTTGACCAGAGTCTGCGAAACCTCGGGATGGACTACATCGACCTCTACATCTACCACATCTGGGATTACAACACCCCGGTTATCGACGTGCTGGAGGCGCTGCACACCGCAGTGACCGCCGGCAAGGTGCGCGCGATTGGCATTTCCAATTGCTATGCCTGGCAGCTGGCGAAGGCGAACGCCCTTGCCGAACGCGAAGGGCTGACATCCTTTGTTTCTGTGCAGAGCCACTACAACCTGATTATGCGTGAAGATGAACGAGAGCTGTTCGGGCTGTGCGCAGAAGAGGGTATCGCCATGACTCCCTATAGCGCGCTGGCCAGCGGCCGTCTCTCCCGCTTAGAAGGCCACACGCGGCGAGAGGTGGAAGATGATTATGCCCGGGGCAAATACGACGGCACGGCAGAGCAGGACCGGATCATTATTGCCCGCGTCGCCGAAATTGCCGAACGGCATCAGGTCTCGATGACCGAAATTTCGCTGGCCTGGCTGCTGACTAAAGTCACCGCCCCGGTGATCGGCGCCACGCAAAAGCATCATGTTGACGGCGCGGTCAACGCTGTAGCCCTTCAACTGAGCCCGGAAGACATCCGTTATCTGGAAGAAGCCTACCAGCCGCACTTCCTCACAGGCGTGATGGCGCAAAACACGCCGCAAGCCAAAGACCGTCCTCTGGTGTGGACGCGCTAACGATCCGCCCTGCGGATCGGAAAGGAGCAAATATGAAAAACGTGATTGCCGCGGCAGCCTTGTCGCTTGTGCTGTCTGATTTTACTTATGCCCACGAACAAAGAGATGAAGCTATGATGAAAATTACCCCTTCCACCCTTGCGGACGCTGATATTCAAGCGGTCTCCCCGGCGCTGGCGCGCTTCGGCCGCGAGGCCATCAGCAACGACCTCTGGCAACGTGACGCCCTGTCCGCCCGCGACCGTAGCATCGTGACCGTAGCGATGCTGATTGCCCGCAACCAGCCAGGCGAGCTGAAGCACTATATTGCCGTTGCGCTCGATAGCGGCGTGACGCCAGCGGAAGTGTCAGAGATCATTACTCACCTCGCCTTCTACGCTGGCTGGCCCAATGCGATGTCAGCCGTCAGCGTCGCTAAAGCCATCTTTGAAGCCAGGGGCGTGACGGCAGAGGCCCTGCCCGCCGCCTCGCCAACGCTGCTGCCACTCAATGAACAGGTAGAGAAACAGCGTGCAGACACCGTGGAAAAAAATGTCGGCCCCATTTCGCCTGGCCTGGTTAAATTTACCGCCGACCCGCTGTTTCTCGACCTCTGGCAACGGCCCGCGCTTACGCCCCGCGACAGAAGTCTGGTGACGGTCAGCGCGTTAATCGCCGCCGGACAGAGCGCGCAGATTGGCTACCACCTAAACAGAGCTATGGATAATGGGCTTTCGGCTGAAGAGGCCGGAGAAGTAGTCGCCCAGGCGGCGTTCTACGCGGGATGGCCAAATGCGTTTACCGCCGCCCCGGTGGTCGGTGAGGTATTACGATCGCGCGAGAGCAAAACTGAATAAAAAAGAATAAAGGACAGGGAAGCTGTCCTTTATTTATCGTTAATTGTTAATTTAAAGGTACCTGGAGGGCTTTCGATCAGGTCTCGCGGAAAGAACATAAACGGTCTATCGAAGTATGGAGACTTCGATCGTGAGTCTGTTCACATCGCTCATTGAGAAAATTTCCGTTCCGTATGCCGTCATGAGTCTCATCCTTTGAAAGCAGCGATCGCTGTGGCGAGACGGTAGCGCGGACATGTCTATTTGGTCAGAGATGGACATCTCAATTTAGCTACTACACCGCTACTTCGTTTGATGCATTTAACCTTAAATATCAGTAAGTTGAATTATTCATTTAATATACATTGATGTTATAGCAATCGCTATACAGGCTCCTTAGTCATGACTGACCGGGCCACACCGCATATCGCAAGAATTTGCTCTCTCAGCCAGCGGTGAGCGGGGTCGCGTTCCATTCTTGGGTGCCACATCTGCGATACCGTAATACGACGGCTTTTGAACGGCAGCTCGAAAAGGTGTACCTGGTCCGTTACCTGCTGATTGAGTAAATAGAGTGCGGGTATCATGGCGATAAGATCCGATTCCAGCGCCACGGAAAGTGCTGTCGGAAATCCCGGTACGACGCTTGCAATTTTACGTTTTGTCCCCAGTTCGGCCAGCGCATCGTCAACGGATCCGTGCAACGCGCCCTCGGGTGACGCTACCACATGGCCCCAGGCGACATAATCACCCACGCCTATTTCAGCCTGCTTAGCCAGCGGGTGCCCTTTACGGACGACGCCAACAAACCGATCCTCAAACAGTCGTTGCAGCCGTATTTCTGGCCCCATATTACTCTGAACGCCAATCTCCAGATCAACCAGCCCTTCCCGAAGATAGCGCGACGTTTTTTCCGGCTTAGGCGCGAAGCGTATACAGACGTCCGGCGCGGCGTCGGCAACCGCTGCTATAAGCGCAGGCCCAAACGCCACCACAAAACCATCGTTTGCCCTGATGGTAAAAAGACGCGCCAGATTTTGCGCGCTGAACGTTTCAGTTGAGGGCTGTAATACCGCCCTGGCATCGTGCACTGCACGCCTGGCGCGATCCCGGGTCGCTTCGGCCCACGGGGTCAGTACCATGTTACGCCCGGCGCGTACCAGGATCGGGTCTCCTGTGACATCGCGTAACCTGCTTAATGTCCGGCTCATGGCCGAAGTGCTGAGGTTCAGACGACGAGCCGCACCTGCGACACTCGCTTCACTCAGCAATACGTCGAGAGCTACCAGCAAATTAAAATCGGGATCAGACATTACCCTTCCTCCCAGCACATTAAGATAAGGCGTTTGATGCAACAATAAAGTGAAAATAGTGCGCCTTCCGCCTGGTAAAAGCCATCTTTATAGTTTTGTCATCCATACACTCTTCTCAGAGGACAAATGATGACGCTCTTTTCCAGTCAACCCGGCGACGAAGGACTGCCTGGCCCGGCGCGCGCACGGGTGATGGCCGCAATAATGACCACCACCTTAATGGGCGTGTTTGATGGCACCATGATCAACATTGCCCTGCCCTCCATGGCTCAGGAGATGCAGGTACCTGCCAGTATTGCCGTCTGGTTCGCCAACGGGTATCTGCTGGCGGCTGCGATGACGCTGGCGATATTCGCGGCGCTTGCGGCCCGTCTGGGTTATCGCCCCGTATTTCTGGCGGGCCTGACGACCTTTACCCTGACATCACTGGGTTGTGCGCTGGCGAATAAGCCCGAAGTGCTTATCGGTATGCGCGTGCTTCAGGGGATCGGCGGCGCGGCGACGCTGAGTATTGCCCCCGCAATACTCAGGTCCGTATTTCCCGGACGCTTACTTGGCCGCATTCTGGGGTTCCATGCCCTGCTCATTGCCTCGAGCTCCGCTATCGGCCCGGTATTGGGCGGTACGATCCTTCACACCCTTAGCTGGCAATGGCTGTTTGCGATAAACGTTCTTCCCGGCACCCTCGCCTTACTACTGGCGGTCAGAGCGCTGCCGCGGGATGCGATCCGTATGCAGGCGCCCTTCGACACCGTGGGCGCCATATTGTCGGCGCTGCTGTTGGGTTCGACGATCATGGCGGCGAACAGCCTACAGAACGCTACTTCTCAATTCGGCAGCCTTTGCTGGATGGCTCTCGCTGCGCTGAGCGGCATGGCTTTTATCTGGCAAATCCGCCGCACGGGTCATCCCTTACTGCCGCCGAGCATGTTTAAAAATGAACGTTTTACCCTCGCGGCCTTCACGTCGATGGTTGCTTTTGTCAGCCAGGGGATCACCTTTATTGCGCTACCCTTCCTGTTTCAGAGCGAATACGGCTACAGTCCGGTAGTGTCTGCCCTGCTGTTTACGCCGTGGCCATTAGGGATCGTGCTGATTGCGCCGCATGCAGGCCGTTGGGCGGACACGATATCAGCCCCGGCGATATCCACCCTGGGGCTGGTGATATTTGTCGTCGGTTTGATCCTGCTGGCGACGTTACCCGCCAGACCTTCAATGTGGGATATCTGCCTGCGAAGTCTGGTATGCGGAATAGGGTTTGGCTGCTTTCAGAGTCCCAATAACCGGGAAATGCTCTCAAACGTTATTCGTGAGCACGCGAGTTATGCGTCCGGTGTTTTATCCATTATGCGCACTTTCGGGCAGTGCCTGGGAGCCGCCGCCGTAGCCGTTCTGCTGGCAGCAGATGAAAGGTCAATTCATGTTGCGCTGTGGAGCGCCGCCGCGGCCTCTGCGGTATCGGTCGTCGTCAGCGCGAGCCGGTTGCGTAAAATCGCTCATCCTGCGGAAACAGGATAAGCGCGAAAATATCACTAAACGCTACGACTCCAGCGCCAGCAGCGCAAAACGCCGATCCCGCAACCAAAGTGGAGTCCTCCGTCGGAGTTCAATAGACTAACAGAATGCTATAACCGCTGATTTATCAAGGGAAAATTGAGTTAGGTAGACTTCAGGAGACTTGAATTTGGAGCGGGCGAAGGGAATCGAACCCTCGTATAGAGCTTGGGAAGCTCTCGTTCTACCATTGAACTACGCCCGCGAAGAGGTGCGAGAAGCATTATAGCCCTTACGCACCCTGTGACAAGCCTGCCGGATGCTGACTGGCGATAAAATAACCTTTTAGCACTTAGGTTTACTTCCCTGCGGCGGCAGGTAACGCAGCGGATCGATGGCTGTCGCCCGGTAGCGGATCTGGAAATGCAGCCGCACTGAGTCGGCATCCGTACTGCCCATGGTGGCAATTTGCTGGCCGGCCTTCACGCTCTGGCCATTATTCACCATTAGCTTATCGTTGTGGGCATAGGCGGTGATGTAATCCTCGCTGTGCTTAATCATGATCAGATTGCCATAGCCGCGCAGCTGATTGCCGACGTAGACCACCTTGCCCGCCCCGGCGGCATACACCGGCTGGCCGCGGGTTCCGGCGATATCAATGCCTTTATTGCCGCCATCGGCGGTGGAATAAGGCAAGACCACTTTGCCGCTGGTCGGCCAGCGCCAGCAGCGCTGTCCCACCGGCGGCCAGGAGGACTGAGGTACCGCGGACGAAGGCGTGACCGCCGCGGTGCGCGTAGAGGAAGATTTTTTCTTCGTTGTCTTCGTTGAACTGCTGCCGTTAAGCTTCAGCTTCTGCCCCACCTCAATGGTGTAAGGCGGGGAGATGTTATTCAGGCGGGCCAGATCGCGAACGCTGGTGCCGGTGGTGCGGGAGATGCCGTACAGGGTATCGCCGCGTTTAACGGTGTAGGTGCCACCGGAATCGGAGGTGCTGGAGCAGCCGGCCAGCACCAGGCTTGCCGCCAGCATCAGTGTCATATAAAAGCGTTTCATCATCAGGCATCCTGCACTTAACACAACCACTTACCTCGCAATCAGGGCGAATATCATACCAGTCCGCGGCGCAGGGCGTCATCCCTGATGGCGAAACCATTATCCCCCGTCCCTAGCGCGCGGTCTGCGGCAGGCAGAAATTCATATTTGCGCCACGCGGCGCGGCGGCCTCTCCTCACTATTGCGCGTTGCCGTTCACAGAGCTGCCTCCAGGGCTTGTTTTGGTAATGCCTTTCTCCCATTTATGGGCTACCCTAGTGGCCTGAGTACATGACCCGGCGGGTTTGTGCCGGGTCATTTTTTATTTTCAGGAGTCGTCATGGCCGGGGAACACGTCATTTTGCTGGATGAGCAGGATCAGCCTGCCGGTATGCTGGAGAAGTATGCCGCCCATACGTTTGATACCCCTTTACATCTCGCGTTTTCCTGCTGGCTGTTTAACCAGCAGGGTCAGTTACTGGTCACTCGCCGTTCGTTGGGCAAAAAAGCCTGGCCCGGGGTATGGACCAACTCGGTCTGCGGACACCCCCAGCAGGGCGAGACCTTCGAGCAGGCCGTCACGCGCCGCTGTCGCTTCGAACTCGGTGTGGAGATCTCTGATATCGCGCCGGTTCACCCGGCCTTCCGCTACCGGGCGGTCGCCCCAAACGGTATCGTTGAGAACGAAGTGTGCCCGGTATATGCCGCGCGCGTGGTAAGCGAAGTGCAGCCTAACGACGATGAAGTCATGGACTATCAGTGGGTTGACCTGGCAACCATGTTAAGCGCGCTGGCCGCCACGCCGTGGGCGTTCAGCCCGTGGATGGTGCTGGAAGCGGAAAACCGGGACGCCCGCCAGGCGCTGACCGACTTTGTTGCGCGTCTGCGCGGGTAAGCTGACTATTCTCCAGGCCAGGCGCAGCCCTGTGCCTGTCATTAATGCCTGGCGGCGCTACGCTTGCACAGGCCTACGGTTCTGCGCCATTGCGTAGCCCGGATAAGGCGTTTACGCCGCCATCCGGGATCCCCGGCTTGCGCTGCGCTGAGCCAGGCTACGCCAGCCTTAGGACCTCACATCAGACATAAAAAAACCCGGCAAGCCGGGTTTTTTGCTTTTCGCGAAGGGCGATTATTTCTGCGGACGCATCGCCGGGAACAGAATAACGTCGCGGATGGTGTGGCTGTTGGTGAACAGCATGACCATACGGTCGATACCGATACCCAGACCAGCGGTCGGCGGCAGGCCGTGTTCCAGCGCGGTGACATAGTCTTCGTCATAAAACATTGCTTCGTCGTCGCCTGCGGCTTTCGCATCAACCTGATCCTGGAAGCGCTGCGCCTGGTCTTCGGCGTCGTTCAGCTCGCTAAAGCCGTTACCGATCTCACGGCCGCCAATGAAGAATTCAAAGCGGTCGGTGATTTCCGGGTTGACGTCGTTACGGCGCGCCAGCGGAGAAACTTCCGCCGGGTATTCGGTGATGAAGGTCGGCTGGATCAGGTGCGCTTCCGCCACTTCTTCGAAGATCTCGGTCACGATACGGCCCAGACCCCAGCTCTTCTCCACTTTGATGCCGATAGACTCAGCGATCGCTTTCGCGGAATCAAAGTTATCCAGATCCGCCATCTCGGTTTCCGGACGGTATTTCTTGATCGCTTCGCGCATGGTCAGTTTTTCAAACGGCTTGCCGAAGTCGAACACCTGGTCGCCGTAAGGCACTTCGGTATTGCCGAGGATGTCCTGCGCCAGGGTGCGGAACAGAGATTCGGTCAGCTCGATCAGATCTTTATAATCCGCATAAGCCATGTAGAGTTCCATCATGGTGAACTCTGGGTTATGACGAACGGAGATCCCTTCGTTACGGAAGTTACGGTTGATCTCGAAGACGCGTTCGAAGCCGCCAACCACCAGACGCTTGAGGTACAGTTCCGGCGCGATACGCAGGTACATGTCCAGATCCAGCGCGTTATGATGGGTGATGAACGGACGCGCGGAAGCGCCGCCCGGGATCACCTGCATCATCGGGGTTTCTACTTCCATAAAGCCGCGGCCAACCATGAACTGACGGATGCCCGCCAGGATCTGCGAACGCACTTTGAAGGTCTTGCGGGATTCATCGTTGGAGATCAGGTCCAGGTAACGCTGGCGGTAACGCGCTTCCTGATCCTGCAGGCCGTGGAATTTGTCCGGCAGCGGGCGCAGAGCTTTAGTCAACAGACGCAGCTCGGTGCAGTGGATAGAGAGTTCACCGGTTTTGGTCTTGAACAACTTACCGCGGGCGGCGATGATGTCGCCGAGGTCCCACTTTTTGAACTGGTCGTTATAAACGCCTTCCGCCAGGTCATCACGCGCCACGTACAGCTGGATGCGGCCGCCTACGTCCTGCAGGGTCACGAAGGACGCTTTACCCATGATACGACGGGTCATCATGCGGCCAGCAACGGCCACTTCAACGTTCAGCGCTTCCAGCTCTTCGTTTTCTTTGCCATCGAAGTCAGCGTGCAGTTGGTCAGAGGTATGGTCACGACGGAAATCGTTCGGGAATGCGACGCCCTGCTCACGCAGCGCAGCCAGCTTCTCGCGACGGGTTTTCAGTTCATTATTAAGGTCAATTGCCGCGTCAGCGCCCTGTGCTTGTTGTTCAGACATGTTGGTTCCTCATAACCCTGCTTTCAAACTTGCTTCGATAAATTGGTCCAGGCTGCCGTCGAGCACCGCCTGAGTGTTGCGGGTTTCCACCCCGGTACGCAGATCTTTAATACGCGAGTCATCCAACACGTAAGAGCGGATCTGGCTGCCCCAGCCGATATCGGACTTGTTGTCTTCCATCGCCTGCTTCTCGGCATTTTTCTTCTGCATCTCCAGTTCATAAAGCTTTGCTTTCATCTGCTTCATGGCCTGGTCTTTGTTTTTGTGCTGCGAACGGTCGTTCTGGCACTGCGTCACCAACCCGGTCGGGATATGGGTAATACGCACTGCGGATTCCGTACGGTTAACGTGCTGACCACCGGCGCCGGAGGCGCGGTATACGTCAATGCGCAAGTCGGCCGGGTTAATTTCGATATCGATATCGTCTTCCACTTCCGGGTAAACGAACGCGGAGCTGAAGGAGGTATGACGGCGGCCGCCGGAATCGAACGGGCTCTTACGCACCAGACGATGAACGCCGGTTTCCGTACGCAGCCAGCCGTAGGCGTAATCGCCAATGATCTTGATGGTCACGGATTTAATCCCCGCGACTTCACCTTCGGATTCTTCGATGATTTCGGTCTTAAAGCCGCGCGCTTCCGCCCAGCGCAGGTACATGCGCATCAGCATGCTGGCCCAGTCCTGGGCTTCGGTGCCGCCGGAACCGGCCTGAATGTCAAGGTAGCAATCGGCGCTGTCGTATTCGCCGGAGAACATGCGGCGGAACTCAAGCTGCGCCAGCTTCTCTTCCAGGGTATCCAGCTCGGCGACGGCTTCGTTAAAGGTCTCTTCGTCGTCCGCTTCCACGGCCAGATCCAGCAGGCCGGCAACGTCTTCCAGCCCCTGGGACATCTGATCCAGGGTATCTACGATGGCTTCCAGGGAAGAACGCTCTTTACCCAGCGCCTGGGCGCGTTCGGGTTCGTTCCACACGTCCGGCTGTTCCAGCTCGGCGTTTACTTCTTCGAGACGCTCTTTCTTGGCATCATAGTCAAAGATACCCCCTAAGAACGTCGGAGCGCTCCGTGAGGTCCTGAATGCGGTTTTTTACCGGATTTATTTCAAACATGGTCGGTTTCTTTTAATGGATTTGTCAAAATGCGGTGATAAGAGCGGAATTCTACCGGATTCGCGCCCTTATTCCTACACTGTTGTCAATTTGGCCAGAGGTGATCGATGATCAGCTGCAGGCTACGGTTGCCGCGGAACTCGTTGATGTCGAGCTTGTAGGCTAACTGGACTTCACGCACGCCGTTATCCGGCCAGATGGAAGTATCAACGTTGAAGGCGATACCGTCCAGCAGCGGCCCGCCGTCAACCGGTTCGACCATCACCTTCAGGTGACGCTCGCCCACCAGCCGCTGCTGCAGCAGGCGAAAACGACCGTCAAACAGCGGTTCCGGGAACATCTGCCCCCACGGCCCGGCGTCGCGCAGCATCTGCGCCACTTCCATACTCATCTCCGCCGCCGCCAGCGGGCCATCGGAAACCACCTCGCCCTGCAACAGCGCAGGATCCAGCCATTCGGTCACCAGCTCGCCGAAGCGCTGTTGAAACTCTTCAAAACGCGCCTCCTCCAGCGATAAGCCCGCCGCCATCGCGTGGCCGCCGAACTTCAGGATTAGCCCGGGATAAAGCGTATCAAGGCGCTCCAGCGCATCGCGCATATGCAACCCCTGAATGGAACGACCGGAGCCTTTCAGCGTGCCGTCGCCGGTAGGCGCAAAAGCGATAACCGGGCGATGGAAGCGCTCCTTAATCCGCGAGGCGAGAATGCCGACTACCCCTTGATGCCATTGCGGATGGTACATCGCCAGCCCGCCGGGCAGGGTATCGGCGCTGCGCTCCAGCTGCTGACAGAGCGTTAGCGCTTCCGCCTGCATCCCCTGCTCAATCTCTTTGCGCGTCTGATTAAGCGCATCGAGCTCGTTGGCCAGCACCCGCGCTTCGCCGATGTTGTCGCACAGCAGCAGCGCGACGCCGACCGACATGTCGTCCAGCCGTCCCGCCGCGTTCAGGCGCGGCCCGAGGGCGAAACCGAGGTCGCTGGCCGCCAGCTTTTGCGGATCGCGGTTGGCAATTTCCAGCAGCGCCTTAATACCGGGCCGACATTTGCCGGCGCGAATGCGGCTTAACCCCTGCCAGGTGAGGATACGGTTGTTAGCATCCAGCGGCACGACGTCCGCGACGGTGCCAAGCGCCACCAGATCCAGCAGCTCGGCAAGGTTCGGCGCGGGGATGCCGCGAGCGTCGAACCAGCCTTTATCGCGCAGAAAAGTGCGCAGCGCCAGCATCAGATAAAACGCCACCCCCACCCCGGCCAGTGATTTTGACGGGAAGTCGCAATCGCGCAGGTTGGGATTAACGATAGCTTCCGCCGCCGGCAGCGTCTCGCCCGGCAGATGGTGATCGGTCACCAGCACCGGGATCCCCAGCGCATGGGCATGATCGACGCCGGCATGGGACGAGATCCCGTTGTCGACGGTCATGATCATCTGCGCGCCGCGAGCATGGGCCTGATCGACCACTTCCGGGCTTAAACCGTAGCCGTCTTCAAAGCGGTTCGGCACCAGATAGGAGACGTTGCCGTAACCCAGCGCGCGCAGGGCCAACACGCTGAGCGCGGTGCTGGTGGCGCCGTCGGCGTCAAAATCACCGACCACCACGATGTGCAACCCTTTCTGGAACGCGTCATGCAGCATCTCGACCGCTTTTTCAACGCCGGTGAGCTGCGTCCAGGGGAGCATGCCTTTGACGCTGCGCTCCAGCTCCTGCGCGCTGCGCACCCCGCGGCTGGCATATAGCCGCTGCAGCAGCGGCGGCAGGTCGGCGGGGAGTTCGACGCCGTCAACCGCCTCGCGGCGGCGTAGTTGTATCTGTTGTTTCACGCGAATCAGTTACCGCTTGTCTGTTTTTTGTGCTCATCGAGGAACGCCTTCAGCTCTTTCGGCCCCTGATAGCCCGGCAGCACCATGCCGTTACTGAGGACCATCGCCGGGGTGCCGTTGACGCCCATCTGCACGCCGAGGGTGTAATGTTTGGCGATATCTATGCTGCAGCTCGCCGGCTGCACGCCTTTACCATTCATGGCGTCATCCAGCGCTTTGTTGCGATCTTTCGCGCACCAGATCGCTTTCATATCCTGCTCGGCCTGGCTTTGCAGCCCCTGGCGCGGGAAGGCCAGATAGCGCACGGTGATCCCCAGCGCGTTGTAGTCGCTCATCTGCTCGTGCAGTTTATGACAGTAGCCGCAGGTAATATCGGTGAAGACGGTGATGACGTGCTGCTCCTTCGGCGCTTTGTAGACAATCATCTCATTGCTCAGCGCGTTCAGCTTACCCAGCAGCAGCTGGTTGGTGACGTTGACCGGCTGCGCGCCGCTCACGTCGTACATCGGCCCCTGGATGATATGTTTGCCGTCGTCGGTCACGTACAGCACGCCGCTGTCGGTCAGCACCGTGCTCATCCCGGAAACCGGCGATGGTTGAATATCGGTGCTCTGCACACCCAGCTTCGCCAGCGACTGTTTAATTGCCGCGCTATCGGCGTGCGCCGCTCCTGAAAGGGAGGCCGCCAGCAGGGTGAACATCAATAAACCTTTTTTCATACTCAGTCCTTTTGTTCAGCACTCACGCCCGCGGGTGGTGCTGTTGATGAAGTTGTCGCAGACGCTCGGTCGCCACGTGGGTGTATATCTGCGTGGTGGAGAGATCGCTGTGTCCTAACAGCATCTGCACCACGCGCAGATCGGCGCCATGATTGAGCAAATGCGTGGCGAACGCATGGCGTAACACGTGCGGGGAAAGCTTTTCGCTGTCGATCCCCGCCAGTACGGCATAGTGTTTAATCCGATGCCAGAAGGTCTGGCGCGTCATCTGCTGGGCGCGCTGGCTGGGAAATAAGACATCCGACGCCACGCCGTTCAGCAGCCAGGGGCGACCATACTCGAGGTAATTTTCCACCCACAGTACCGCCTCTTCCCCCAGCGGCACCAGCCGCTCTTTGTTGCCTTTTCCCACCACCCGCAGCACGCCCTGCCGCAGGCTGATGTCGCTCATCGTCAGCCCCACCAGCTCCGAGACGCGCAGGCCGGTGGCATACAGCACCTCCAGCATCGCTTTATCGCGCAATTCCAGCGGCTGCTCCACCAGCGGCGCCTGCAGCAGGCGCTCAACCTGCGCCTCACTGAGATCTTTTGGCAGCCGCTGCGGTAGCTTCGGCGAGGCCAGCAGCGCGCTGGGATCGTCCGGGCGAATTTTTTCCCGGTACAGATGCTGGAAAAAACGGCGCACGGCGCTCAGCAGGCGCGCGGTGCTGGTGGCTTTGTAGCCGCCGGACTGCCGCTCAGCCAGCAGCGCCTGCAGATCGTCGCTGCCAACGCTTGCCAGCGACAGGCCGCGATGGTGCAACCACTCAACTAACATCGTCAAATCGCGACGGTAGGCGCTGAGCGTATTCTCCGCCAGGTTGCGCTCCAGCCAAAGGGCATCGAGAAACTGTTCGATTAGTGCCAGATCCTGTTTCACATCGGCCTCTTTGTTCGTTAAACGCTCTCATTATGCCTTAAGAGGACGCCTTTCTGGTACACTGCCCGCCATTCACGGCAAGAATCGAGATGTTTACGCGATGAATATAGGTCTGTTTTACGGCTCCAGTACCTGCTACACCGAAATGGCCGCGGAGAAAATCCGCGATATCATCGGCCCCGAGCTGGTGACGCTGCACAATCTGAAAGATGACTCCCCCGCGCTGATGAGCCAGTACGACGTACTGATCCTTGGCATCCCGACCTGGGATTTCGGCGAAATTCAGGAAGACTGGGAAGCGGTCTGGGATCAGCTGGACACCCTGAACCTCGAGGGAAAGATCGTCGCGCTGTACGGCATGGGCGATCAGCTGGGCTACGGCGAATGGTTCCTTGACGCGCTCGGCATGCTGCATGACAAGCTGGCGACCAGGGGCGTGAAGTTTGTCGGCTACTGGCCAACCGAAGGCTATGAGTTCACCAGCCCGAAACCGGTGATCGCCGATGGCCAACTGTTCGTTGGCCTGGCGCTGGATGAAACCAACCAGTACGACCTGAGCGACGAGCGCATCCAGAGCTGGTGCGAGCAGATCCTCGGCGAAATGGCCGAACACTTTTCCTGACGCGGCTTACTCCTGCGCCGGTTTTTGCAGCACCAGCCGGCGCAGATCGCGCCACTCTCCGGCGTCCATGCTGTCCGCCGCCAGCCAAAGATGCTGTCCGCGCCGGCTATCGACATGGCGCAAACGCAGCAGCATACCGCTATTGATAACCCACGGCGTCCCGAGGATCTCCCATTCGGCGTTTTGCCAGCGAAGACGGGAATCGGTGAGCAGTTTTATCTCCCCGCGACGGGCATGGATCCGCCGCTGGCTGCGCACGCAGTCGAAGACCACCAGCGACAGCAGCAGCAGCCAGATCGGGGTATAGCTCAGCGGCCAGGGAACCAACAGCACCAGGGCCGCCACCACGCCGTGAAGCAGCAGGGAAAACCACTGCGCGCGCCAGGAGATACGGAGATCAGATTGCCACAGGACCACGTTCCCGATTCCGTGTCTGAATTAAGGTTACCATCCGCTGCAGCTCCGCATCGGCCGGTTTGCCGTGGTTCATCAGCCAGTTGAACAGATCCGGATCGTCATTTTCCAGCAGGCGAATGAACAGCTGTTTGTCAGCGTCGCTGAGGGTATCGTACTCATACTCAAAGAACGGCATGATGGAGATGTCGAGTTCGCGCATCCCGCGGCGGCATGCCCAGTGGATACGTGCTTTATTGTTAATGTCCATGTTGACCTTCCAGCAGCAAAATATAGGTTAGTTTAACCCGTTTTCTGCCGTAACTTTACAGGAATATCGCTGAATGCGAGCATCCTTCCATAAAAACCTTAAAATAATGATGGGTTTATTGATTCCCTGCGTCAGGCGGCTGTCTCACGCCAGCGCACAAATGGCCTGTTGAAAGCACTTGCAATGCACTATAGCTCTTTTACCATTGGTCACACACACTGCGTTAAGCGATTCAGGATATGACTATGGCTTTTACACCTTTTCCTCCGCGTCAGCCTTCCTCTTCCGCTCGTCTGCCGTTAACGCTGATGACCCTGGATGACTGGGCGCTGGCGACAATTAGCGGGCCGGACAGCGAAAAATATCTGCAGGGGCAGATTACCGCCGATGTGAGTCATCTCACCGATGCCCAGCATCTGCTTGCCGCCCACTGTGATGCCAAAGGCAAGATGTGGAGCAACCTGCGCGTATTCCGTCGCGAGGGCGGCTTCGCGTGGATTGAGCGCCGCAGCCTGCGCGACGCGCAGCTGACCGAGCTGAAAAAATATGCCGTCTTCTCCAAAGTCACCATCGCCGCCAACGACGATCTGGTTCTGCTGGGGGTGGCCGGCTTCCAGGCGCGCGCCGCGCTGGCGCCGCTGTTCGCCGCCTTGCCCGACGCTGCCACCCCGGTGGTCAGCGAAGGCGCCACCAGCCTGCTGTGGTTTGAACACCCGGGCGAGCGCTTCCTGCTGGTGACCGATGTCGACACCGCCAACCGCGTCACCGACGCGTTGCGCGGCGAAGCGCAGTTTAACAACAGCCAACAGTGGCTGGCGCTGAATATTGAAGCCGGTCTGCCGGTTATCGACAGCGCCAACAGCGGGCAGTTCATTCCGCAGGCCACCAACCTGCAGGCGCTGGGCGGCATCAGCTTCAAAAAAGGCTGCTACACCGGCCAGGAAATGGTCGCGAGGGCGAAATTCCGCGGCGCCAATAAGCGCGCGCTGTGGACGCTGTCAGGGACCGCCAGCCGGGTGCCGGAAGCCGGGGAAGACCTGGAGCTGAAGATGGGCGACAACTGGCGCCGCACCGGTACGGTGCTGGCAGCCGTACAGCTGGATGACGGAAGCCTGATGGTCCAGGTAGTGATGAATAACGACATGGAACTGGACAGCGTGTTCCGTGTGCGCGACGATGCCGGCAGCCTGAGCATCAAACCATTGCCGTATTCGCTGGAAGAAGATTAAGGAAAAGTTCCCGGCTTGCGGCGCTTGCGCCTTAGCCGGGCTACCCGGCCGCAGTATATTGTAGCCACGGTAAGCGTAGCGCCACCGTGGAATTTCCAGGCCGTAGAGTATTGTAGCCACGGTAAGCGCAGCGCCACCGTGGGATGTTTATCAGGACTGGCCGATGTAAAGATAAATCGCCAGGAAGTGACACACGCTGCCGCCGAGCACGAAGCCGTGCCAGATAGCGTGGTTATAAGGAATACGTTTGCAGACGTAGAAGATGACCCCCAGCGAGTACACCACCCCGCCAACCGCCAGCAGCGTTACCCCGCCCACCGCCAGCTTCACCGCCAGCTGACAGACCACGATAAGCGACAGCCAGCCCATGGTCAGATAGGTCACCAGCGACAAAATTTTAAAGCGGTGCGCAATCGTCAGCTTAAACAGGATCCCCAGCAGCGCCAGGCTCCAGATGACGATCATCAGCCCCTTCGCCAGCGGTGAATTCAACCCCACCAGCAAAAACGGCGTGTAGGTCCCGGCAATCAACAGGTAGATAGCGCAGTGGTCGAATTTCTTCAGCCACTGTTTCGCCCGCTGATGCGGGATCGCGTGATAGAGCGTGGAAGCGAGGAACAGCATAATCATGCTGCCGCCGTACAGGCTGTAGCTGGCGATCGCCGTCGCGCTGGCGTTTGTATCCGCCGCCTGCACCAGCAGCAACACAAGGCCGACGATACCAAACACCAGCCCAATCCCGTGGCTGATGCTGTTGGCAACTTCCTCTGCCAGAGAATATCCCTGAGTGATTAATGGTTTGCGAACCATACTGGACTCCGTGAAAACAAGAACGCTTTCATTGCCCACTTAGGGTAACTGAGAATGATTCCAGTGAACACCTGTTAGCTAAAATAAAACGATGTATATTTGTAAATACTTTAAAATCATAAAGTTACATTTTTATTTCAACTCACAGCTGTTCCTGATTATCTTAAAGCGTTTTGAATTCAATGACATAAAACTGGCTCTCGCCAGGATAGATGTCGCTGATGACCTGCCGCAGCTGCCCGAGAGTCATATTCTCCTGTTGCGCATGCTGTTCGGTCAGCGTATCGAGCGTCACCGTCGAGGTCGCGGTCACGGCGATGGTGCAAAAATAGCCGTCATCTTCATAGCGCCCAACGCGCAGCACATCGCCGGGCTTAAAGTGCGACTCCGCTGCATCGCGAATGGTGATGGTTTTGCGCCCGGCGAGGATGTCGTCCTGAAAACGCTGAAAAAAGGTAATGTCATTGGCCTGCATGATATAATTCCGTCCTGGTCATTATGAATTGTGAGTTCGCCCTGTGAGTATGTTCTCCCACGCCGCTGTCGCCAGTCTCAATAATCTTGAGATGATGGTCTACCACTACGTCATTAAAAATCGTGACAAAGTGATGTACATGACCATCCGCGAACTGGCCGAGGCCGCCGGGGTCTCCACGACCACCGTGTTACGCTTCTGCCGCAAACTGCAGTGCGAGGGCTACTCTGAATTTCGCGTGCGCTTTAAATTATATCTCGAGCAGAATGAGCCTCAACAGGCAAATATCGGCGCCAGCGAAATAATGAGCTTTTTTAAAAGCGTCAATAATGACGAGTTCGATGAATTACTCGAGCAGGCCGTCGATATTATTCTCGCCTCCGAACGTATTATTTTTGTCGGCGCCGGCACCTCCGGCGCGCTGGCGAAATATGGCGCACGCTTCTTCTCCAACGTCGGTAAATTCAGCAACCATATTGACGACCCCTATTTTCCGGTAACCAACGATATGGCCCGCAACGCGCTGGCGATCGTGCTTTCCGTCTCTGGCGAGACGGAAGAGATCCTGCGCTTTGCCAGCCAGTTCAGCCTACATCATTGCAAGGTGATGTCGATTACCAGCCATGAGCATTCGCGGCTGGCCAAACTGGCTGATTTCAATCTCTCCTGGCACGTGCCGCAGACGCGCATTGGCGGCGTCTACGATATTACAACGCAAATTCCAGTGATCTATATTCTCGAATCCCTCGGACGTAAATTAGCGCGCAAAATCAGCTAAAAATAACAGCCTGTTTTTTTGATGTAACATATTACCTTTGGCGGAATTTGTTATATCGTGACATTCACTTTCACTTTGCTAGACTCGAGAACAATAGTTATTAGAGAGATTAGCCAGGATGAAAAAATTAACCCTTCCGAAAGATTTTTTATGGGGCGGCGCGGTCGCCGCGCATCAGGTTGAAGGCGGCTGGGATCAGGGCGGCAAAGGCCCCAGCATCTGCGATGTGTTGACCGGCGGGGCGCACGGCGTGCCGCGCGAAATCACCCACCAGGTCGAAGCGGGAAAATACTACCCGAACCACGAAGCCGTCGACTTCTACGGTCGCTACAAAGAAGACATCAAACTGTTCGCCGAGATGGGCTTCAAGTGCTTCCGCACCTCTATCGCCTGGACCCGCATCTTCCCGCAGGGTGACGAAACCCAGCCGAATGAAGAGGGGCTGAAGTTCTACGACGACATGTTCGACGAGCTACTGAAGTACAACATCGAACCGGTGATCACCCTCTCCCACTTCGAGATGCCCCTGCACCTGGTGCAGCATTACGGCGGCTGGACCAATCGCAAAGTGGTCGATTTCTTTGTACGCTTCGCCGAAGTGGTCTTCGAGCGCTATAAGCACAAAGTGAAATACTGGATGACCTTTAACGAGATCAACAACCAGCGCAACTGGCGCGCGCCGCTGTTCGGCTACTGCTGCTCCGGGGTGGTCTATACCGAGCATGACAATCCGGAAGAGACCATGTACCAGGTGCTGCACCACCAGTTCGTGGCCAGCGCGCTGGCGGTGAAAGCGGCGCGGCGCATCAACCCGGACATGCAGGTCGGCTGCATGCTGGCGATGGTCGCCCTCTACCCTTACTCCTGCAAACCGGAAGATGTCATGTTCGCCCAGGAGTCGATGCGCGAGCGCTACGTCTTTACCGACGTCCAGCTGCGCGGTTACTACCCGAGCTATGTGTTGAATGAATGGGAACGCCGCGGCTTCAACATCAGGATGGAAGACGGCGACGCGCAGATCCTGCGCGAAGGTACCTGCGCCTATCTCGGCTTCAGCTACTACATGACCAACGCGGTGAAAGCTGAGGGCGGCACTGGCGACGCCATTTCCGGTTTCGAAGGCAGCGTGCCGAACCCGCACGTCAAAGCTTCCGACTGGGGCTGGCAGATTGACCCGGTCGGCCTGCGCTATTCTCTGTGTGAACTGTATGAGCGTTATCAGAAGCCGCTGTTTATCGTGGAAAACGGCTTTGGCGCCTACGACAAAGTAGAAGCCGACGGCAGCATCAACGATGACTACCGCATCGACTACCTGCGCGCCCACATCGAAGAGATGATCAAAGCGGTCACTTATGACGGCGTCGATCTGCTGGGCTATACCCCATGGGGCTGCATCGACTGCGTCTCCTTCACCACCGGGCAGTACAGCAAACGCTACGGCTTCATCTACGTCAACAAACACGACGATGGCACCGGCGATATGTCCCGCTCGCGCAAGAAGAGCTTTAACTGGTACAAAGAGGTCATCGCCAGCAACGGTGAGAACCTGTAACTAACCGCCCTCTCCCGGCCGGGGGAGGGCTAATTGCTTATCCGCCAGACACTTCTTTACAGCTTTACCATTGCCAAAACCCGTTCGCCCGTTAAGATAAGCCTCGTGAATATTTGAGGCAATCATGATTAAGCGACAACGCAAAGCCATTCTTTTTGTCCTCCTGGCCTGTCTGGTGGTGCTAACCTGCACCGCTCAACGGATGGCCGGGATGCACGCGCTGGTCATGAACCTCACCGCCGACAGCCCGTCGCTACAGCAAAACCAGGATCAGGCCGAGGCGCCGGTCACGCCGTGCGAGCTCAGCGCCAAGTCGCTGATGGCCGTTCCGCCGATGCTGTTTGAAGGGGCGCTGTTGGCTATCACCCTGCTGCTGGCGGTGCTGGCGGCGATCCCGCCGCGTATCGAACGCCAGTGGCCTCCCCGCGTTATCTCCTCACCCCGATTGCGGGTGCATCTGCGATTATGCATCTTCCGTGAGTGATTGATTCTCCTGACAGTTCAGGTTAATTCATCACTTACGGAGCAAACTTATGTATATGGTATTCAGGCGACTACTGGTCTGCCTGCTTTGGCTATGGCTGCCCGTCAGCCAGGCCGCCGACAGCGGCTGGCTGCGCGCCGCCGACAATCAACACGCCAGCGTCCGCCTGCGGGCGCAAACCGAGAGCAATGGCGACACTCGCCTGCTTTTAGACGTAGCGCTGGAAAAGGGCTGGAAAACCTACTGGCGCTCGCCAGGGGAAGGCGGCATCGCGCCGGCTATCGCCTGGCACACGCCGCTGGAGGTGAGCTGGCGCTGGCCGACGCCGCAGCGCTTCGACGTCGCGGGCATTTCCACTCAGGGCTATCACGGCGACGTCAGCTTTCCGATGACGCTGCGCGGGAAGATACCGCCGACGCTTAGCGGCGTCCTGACGCTCTCTACCTGCAGCAATGTCTGTATTCTCACTGACTATCCCTTTTCGCTGGATATGACGACTCCGGCGGGGGAGCGATTTAATTATGATTTTACCCGCGCGATGGGCACACTGCCGCTGCGCGATGGCCTGACTTCGCAACTGACCGCCAGCTACGTCAGCGGCAAACTGACGGTGACCGCCCGCCGCGATGCCGGCTGGCAGCAGCCAGCGCTGTTTATCGACAGCATGGAGGATGTCGATTTCGGTAAGCCGAGCTTTACCAGCCGCGGCGATACGTTGACCGCCACCGTACCAGTCACCGATAGCTGGGGCGAAGCGGCGCCGGATCTGAGCGGCAAAACGCTGTCGCTGGTGCTGGCCGATAGCGGTCAGGCGCAGGAAAGCCAAATCGCCGTCGCCGCCGGCAGCGCCGCGCCGGGGCTGGCGTTAGGCTGGGTGCTGCTGATGGCGCTGGCCGGCGGGCTTATTCTCAACGTCATGCCCTGCGTGCTGCCGGTGCTGGCCATGAAGCTCGGCTCGCTGGTGCAAACCGAAGGTCGCGAACGCGGCGCGGTGCGGCGGCAGTTCCTCGCCTCGGTGTGCGGGATCGTCGTCTCGTTCCTGGCGCTGGCGCTGATGATGACCGCGCTACGCCTGGGGAATCAGGCGCTCGGCTGGGGCATCCAGTTCCAGAACCCGTGGTTTATCGGCGCGATGGCGCTGGTGATGGTGCTGTTCAGCGCCAGTTTATTGGGGCTGTTCGAAATCCGCCTCTCCTCCAGCGCCAGCACTTTCCTCGCCACCAGGGGCGGCAACGGCTTAATGGGCCATTTCTGGCAGGGCGCCTTCGCCACCCTGCTGGCGACGCCCTGCACCGCGCCGTTCCTTGGCACCGCCGTTTCGGTGGCGCTGGTGGCGCCCCTGCCGCTGCTGTGGGGCATTTTCTTCGCCATGGGGATCGGCATGAGCCTGCCGTGGCTGCTGATCGTCGCGTGGCCGGGTCTGGCGCAACGACTGCCGCGCCCGGGCCGCTGGATGAATCATCTGCGGGTGGTGCTGGGGCTAATGATGCTTAGTTCAGCGCTATGGCTGGTCAGCCTGCTGACGATCCACATCGGCCGTACGCCGGTGCTTACCCTGCTGGTGATTCTGGCCATCGCCCTGCTAGTGGCCACCGCCTGGCGCTACCGCTGGCGGACGGCGCTGCGCGCGGGCGCCCTGGCCATAGTGGTAGCGGGCGCCGTCGCCTTTGTTGCCCAACAGGACGGCCAGGGCCCGCGCCGCGACCGGGTTAACTGGCAGCCGCTCAGCGAGCAGGCTATCGCCAGCGCCCTGGCGGAGCATAAACGGGTATTTATTGATGTCACCGCCGACTGGTGCGTGACCTGTAAAGCCAATAAATACAACGTGCTGCTGCGCGACGACGTCCAGCAGGCGCTGTTAGCGCCAGATGTGATCGCCTTACGCGGCGACTGGAGCCGCCCCTCCGCTGACATTAGTCAGTTTTTAACCGCACGCGGCAGCGCCGCGGTGCCGTTTAACCAGATTTACGGACCGGAATTGCCGCAGGGACAGATTCTGCCTGCGCTGTTAGACCGCGAACAACTTATCGCCACCCTGTCCGCAGCTAAAGGAAAATAACATGAGAGCTATCACCGCCTTATTACTGCTGTGCGTATCGGCCTTCAGCTTCGCCGCCCCGGCGGAAGAACCACAATCGAACGGTAATGACCAGTTAGCCCAGCTGCTGTTTAACGATCCGAATAGCCCGCGCACCGGCGCGAAAGAGCCAAAACTCACAATCGTCTCGTTTACCGATTACAACTGCCCTTACTGCAAACAGTTTGATCCGCTGCTGGAAAAAATCGTCCACGATAATCCGGACATCCAGCTCATCGTTAAGCTGCTGCCGTTTAAAGGGCAGAGTTCGGTGAATGCCGCTAAAATCGCGCTCTCCACCTGGCGTCAGCAGCCCGATAAATTCTGGGCGCTGCATCAGCGGCTGATGGCGAAAAAAGGCTATCACGATGACGCCAGTATCGCCGCCGCGCAGAAGAAAACCGCCACCGATAGTGTAAATATCGATGACAAGACCATGGATTCGCTGAAGATGAACCTGATTTTGTCGCAGGTGCTGAATATTCAGGGCACCCCGGCAACGATCATCGGCGATCAGATGGTGGCCGGCGCGATCCCTGCTGATGAGCTGGAGGGGCTGGTGAAAGAGCAGCTGGCGAAAGCCCGTGGCCAGTAAAATCAGGCGCTGGCTGCGCGAGCTGGCGGTGTGGCTGCTGATTGGCGCGGCGGTGAGCCTGGCGGTGGATTATTTTCGCCAGCCCGCGCTGCCGCAAAACGTCAGCGCCACATCGCTGCAGACACTCGACGGCAGGACGCTGGATCTGAACGCCATGAGCCAGCAAAAGCCGCTGCTGCTGTACGTCTGGGCGACCTGGTGCGGAGTTTGTCGCTATACCACGCCGTCGGTGGCATCGCTTGCCGCCGACGGCGGCAATGTGCTGACGGTAGCCCTGCGTTCCGGCGATAACGCCGCGCTGGAGAAGTGGCTGAGCAGGAAGAAAATGGCGCTGCCGACGGTAAATGATCCGAGCGGCCAGCTGGCGCGGCAGTGGGATATCCAGGTAACGCCAACGCTGGTGGTCATTTCTCAAGGCGAGGTGAAGTCGATTACCACCGGCTGGACCAGCAGTTGGGGAATGCGCCTGAGGCTGTGGCTGGCCTCCTGGTAGACCGTCGGGCTTTAGCGGTTTTTATGCCGGGTAAGGCGTATCCGCCACCCGGCCTACCATTCGGCTTTGACCCCGTAGGCCCGGCAAGCGCAGCGCCGCCGGGCAATAGACATCTACGGGTTATTTCCCGCCCGCCAGTTCAAGGAAGCTACCCGTCACATACGACGCTTTGTCGCTCAGCAGCCAGGCAATGGCCTGAGCGACCTCTTCCGGCTGGCCGCCGCGCTGCATCGGTAGCGAACCTTTCACTCGATCCACGCGTCCCGGTTCACCGCCGGAGGCGTGCATCTCGGTATAAATCAGCCCCGGACGCACGCCGTTGACCCGGATCCCCTGCGCCGCCACCTCCAGCGCCAGCCCGGTAGTCAGGGTATCTACCGCCCCTTTCGACGCGGCATAGTCAACGTACTCCCCCGGCGCGCCAAGGCGCGACGCCGCCGACGACACGTTAACTATCGCCCCGCCCTTACCGCCATGTCGATGTGACATGCGCTTTACCGCCTCGCGACAGCAGAGGAAATAACCGGTGACGTTGGTGGCCAGCACGCGGTTAATACGCTCGGCGCTCAGGCTCTCCACCGTACACTGGGTAAACAGGATCCCGGCGTTGTTGACCAGCGCCGTCAGCGGCTCGCCCATGCGGTCAACTGCCTCAAACATCGCCATCACCTGCGCTTCATCGCTGATGTCCGCCCGCAGCGCCGTGGCTTTGCCGCCAGACGCCACAATGGTATTCACCACCTCGGTGGCGGCGTTAATGTTGTGATGGTAATTGACCGCCACGGTATATCCTTCCTGCGCCAGCAGCAGCGCCGTCGCCCGGCCTATGCCGCGGCTCGCGCCGCTAATAAGAGCTATTCCCATACCTTCCCTCCAAAAAAATAAAGGCGCCGCAGCGCCTTTAAAAGTTTAGCTAAAACGCAAACTTACTGGTATTCGCTCATCGGCACGCAGGAGCAGAACAGGTTGCGGTCGCCGTAGACATCATCCAGACGTTTCACCGTCGGCCAGTACTTGTTGTGCAACCCTGCCGGGAATACCGCCAGCTCGCGGCTGTACGGATGGTTCCACTCGCCCACCAGCTCGCCCTGGGTGTGCGGCGCGTTCACTAGAGGGTTATCCTCCAACGGCCATTCGCCGGCTTTGACGCGGTCGATTTCCGCGCGGATCGCCAGCATCGCGTCGATAAAGCGGTCCAGCTCGACCTTGCTTTCCGATTCCGTCGGCTCAACCATCAGCGTCCCCGCTACCGGGAAAGACATGGTCGGGGCATGGAAGCCAAAGTCGATCAGGCGCTTGGCGATATCCAGCTCGCTAATGCCGGTCTCTTCTTTCAGCGGACGAATATCGAGAATGCATTCGTGCGCTACGCGACCATCGCGACCGGTGTAGAGCACCGGGTAGGCGTCTTTCAGCCGGGTAGCGATGTAGTTGGCGTTAAGGATCGCGTTCTGGCTCGCCTGCTTCAGCCCTTCCGCGCCCATCATGCGGATATACATCCAGCTGATCGGCAAAATGGACGCGCTGCCGAACGGCGCGGCGGAAACCGCGCCCTGGCGGGTCAGCATACCTTCAATCTGTACCACGCTGTGGCCCGGCACGAACGGCGCCAGGTGCGCTTTCACGCCGATTGGGCCCATGCCCGGGCCGCCGCCGCCGTGCGGAATGCAGAACGTTTTATGCAGGTTGAGGTGCGAAACGTCGGCGCCGATAAAGCCCGGAGAGGTGATCCCGACCTGGGCGTTCATGTTGGCGCCGTCGAGATAAACCTGGCCGCCAAACTGGTGCACGATCTCGCACACTTCGCGAATGGTCTCTTCATACACGCCGTGGGTCGACGGATAGGTGACCATGATGCAGGAGAGATTGGCCCCCGCCTGCTCTGCTTTTTCACGCAGATCGGCGAGATCGATGTTGCCGTTTTTATCACAGGCAACGACCACTACCTGCATACCCGCCATCTGCGCGGAAGCCGGGTTGGTGCCGTGCGCGGAGCTAGGGATCAGGCAGATATCGCGATGGCCTTCGTTGCGGCTCTCGTGATAATGGCGAATCGCCAGCAGACCAGCATATTCACCCTGCGCGCCGGAGTTCGGCTGCATGCAGACGGCGTCATAGCCGGTCAGTTTCACCAGCCAGTCGGAAAGCTGGGCGATCATCTGCTGATACCCTTCCGCCTGCTCGACCGGGCAGAACGGGTGCAGCTCGGCGAATTCCGGCCAGGTGATCGGGATCATCTCCGCCGCGGCGTTCAGTTTCATGGTGCAGGAGCCCAGCGGGATCATCGCCTGGTTCAGCGCCAGATCTTTACGCTCCAGGGCGTGCATGTAGCGCATCATCTCGGTTTCGCTATGGTAGCGGTTAAACACCGGATGGGTGAGGATCGCATCGTCGCGCAGCATCGCCGCCGGGATCGAACGGCTATCCAGCGCCACGTCTTTATCCAGGGTATCGATATCCAGACCGTGATCGTCGCCGACGATGGCGCGGAACAGGTTCAGCACATCTTCGCGGGTGGTCGCTTCATCGAGCGTAATGCCCACCGCGCCGTGAATATCGCTGCGCAGGTTAATCTGCAGGGCTTCGGCACGCGCCAGCACCGCGGCTTTATCCGCCACTTCGACGCACAGGGTGTCGAAGTAGTGGGCATGGCGCAGCTTCAGCCCTTTCTTCTGCAGGCCGTCGGCCAGAATGTCGGTCAGACGATGAATGCGGCCAGCGATACGTTTCAGACCCGCCGGGCCGTGGAATACCGCGTACAGGCTGGCGATGTTGGCCAGCAGAACCTGCGAGGTACAAATGTTGGAGTTCGCTTTCTCACGGCGGATGTGCTGCTCGCGAGTCTGCATCGCCATGCGCAGCGCGGTATTCCCCGCCGCATCTTTCGATACGCCGATAATCCGGCCCGGCATGGAGCGTTTGAATTCATCTTTCGCCGCGAAGAAGGCTGCGTGCGGGCCGCCGTAGCCCATCGGCACGCCGAAGCGTTGGGCGGAACCGAAGACGATATCCGCGCCCTGCTTGCCCGGCGCCGTCAGCAGCACCAGCGCCATAAAGTCGGCAGCGACGCTGACAATCACTTTGCGCGCTTTCAGCTCGGCGATCAGTTTGCTGTAATCGTGGATTTCGCCGGTGGTGCCCACCTGCTGCAGCAGCACGCCGAAGACATCCTGGTGATCGAGCACTTTGTCGGCGTCATCGACGATGACGTCGAAACCGAAGGTTTCCGCGCGGGTGCGCACCACGTCCAGGGTTTGCGGATGGACGTCGGCGGCAACGAAGAAGCGGTTGGCGCTCTTCAGTTTACTGACGCGTTTGGCCATCGCCATCGCTTCGGCGGCGGCGGTGGCTTCATCAAGCAGCGAAGCGGAAGCGATATCCAACCCGGTCAGATCCAGAGTGACCTGCTGGAAGTTGAGCAGCGACTCCAGACGGCCCTGGGATACTTCCGGCTGGTAAGGGGTATAGGCGGTATACCAGCCCGGGTTTTCCAGCATGTTGCGCTGAATGACCGGCGGCAGCTGCACGGCGGTATAGCCCATGCCGATGTAAGACTTGAAGCGCTTGTTGCGACTGGCAATCGCCTTCAGCTCCGCCAGCGCGGCGAATTCGGTAGTCGCGTCGCCCACCTGCGGTGGGGTCGCCAGCTGGATATCCTGCGGCACAATCTGGCCGATCAGGGCGTTAAGCGAATCCGCGCCGACGGTCTTCAGCATCTCTTGCTGTTGCTGAGCGTCCGGGCCAATGTGACGTTCAATAAAGGCGTCGCGGTTTTCAAGCTGACTTAAAGTCTGAGTCATGAGCGATGGTTCCTGAAACGTGCGGTGAATCGTGGTTGTCTGACTGGTTTGCCCGGCAAGCGCTGATGCTTACCGGGCCAGAATACGCAAAATCATTCGCGTTGCAGGAAGGCGGCGACACAGCGACTCCCCGGGAGCTTACAAAAGTAAGTGACCGGGGGGAGCCAGGAAGCCAACGCCCCTGCAGCGTGAAGGATGAAGCGTATTTATTCGTCTTCCAGTAAAGCTTCATACGCGGCGGCATCCAGCAGCGCGGCAACCTGCGCTTCGTCGCTGGCTTTGATCTTGAAGATCCAGCCGTCGGTATACGGGTCGCTGTTGACCAGTTCCGGAGAGTCGTTCAGCTCTTCGTTGACGGCAACGATTTCACCGCTAATCGGCGCGTAGATATCGGAGGCCGCCTTCACGGATTCGGCAACCGCGCAATCGGCGCCCGCTTCAACGGTGGCGCCCACTTCCGGCAGGTCAACGAAAACCATATCGCCAAGCAGCTCCTGCGCGTGCTCGGTGATCCCTACGGTATAGGTGCCGTCCGCTTCTTTACGCAGCCACTCGTGTTCTTTGCTGTATTTCAGTTCTGCTGGTACGTTGCTCATCAATTCATCTCCAAAAAAGGGAAATCACACAATGGCTTTGCCATTGCGTACAAAACCAGGTTTAGTCACTTTAACCGGCATTTCACGGTTACGGATTTGCACCACCGCGGTGTCGCCAATCCCGGCCGGCACGCGAGCCAGCGCGATGCTGTAGCCCAGCGTCGGCGAGAAGGTGCCGCTGGTGATAATGCCTTCTTTTTGATTACCGTCGCTATCGGTAAAACGGACCGGCAGACCACCGCGCAGGACGCCTTTCTCGGTCATCACCAGGCCAACCAGCTGCTCGGTGCCTTTTTCACGCTGCATCTCCAGCGCTTCGCGGCCGATGAAGTTACGATCGGCGGGCTCCCAGGCGATAGTCCAGCCCATGTTCGCCGCCAGCGGGGAAACGCCTTCGTCCATCTCCTGGCCGTACAGGTTCATCCCAGCCTCCAGGCGCAGGGTGTCGCGCGCGCCAAGACCGCACGGCTTAACGCCAGCGTCCAGCAGACCGCGCCAGAAATCAGCCGCCTGCTCGTTCGGCATCGCAATTTCATAACCCGCTTCGCCGGTATAGCCGGTGGTGGCGATAAACAGGTCGCCGGCCTGCACGCCGAAGAACGGCTTCATGCCTTCCACGGCCTGACGTTGAGCGTCGGTAAACAGCGTCGCCGCCTTCGCTTTCGCCTGGGGGCCCTGGACCGCGATCAGCGACAGATCGTCGCGAACGGTAATTTCAAGGCCGTAAGGTTCAGCTTGTTCGGAGATCCAGGCGAGGTCTTTTTCGCGGGTGGCGGAGTTAACAACGAGGCGGAAATAATCTTCAGAAAGGAAATAGACAATCAGGTCGTCGATGACGCCGGCGGAGGCGGTCAGCATGCCGGTGTAGAGCGCTTTGCCTGGGGTGGTGAGCTTCGCCACATCGTTGGCCAGCAAATAGCGCAAGAACTCGCGGATCCGGCTGCCGTGGAAATCGACGATGGTCATATGCGACACATCGAACATCCCTGCATCGCCGCGCACCGCATGGTGCTCATCAATCTGGGACCCGTAATGCAGCGGCATCATCCAGCCATGGAAATCCACCATGCGCGCGCCGCACAGCGTGTGTTGTTCATACAACGGAGTCTGTTGAGCCATCTTTTCCTCATCGAATAAAACGGAACCAGCCACGAAATTGTCGGCGATTTTGCGCCATGAAATTCGGCGTCGGCATCGCTGACGGACGCCGACGCAAACGTTCTCTTTGGCCTGAACTTACCACCGAACCCGGCGCTAAACCATAAGCTCATTCAGGGCATCACATTAGCTTATGGCTAAAATCCGCCGAAAAGCCTACAGAGTTATTGACTGGAAAAAAGCGATTTACGCCACATAAAATTAACATTAACGGCGCGAAAATTAGGCAATGATGGTGTTTTATGCGATTTCACGGTCCTAATTTCTTTAACAAAAAAAAGGGCGCATTAATAAATCTAATGCGAAAAAAGAGGTGAAATTAGAATATTTCAAATGAGGGGGAAAACCCGGCGCCCAGGCCGGGTGAAAGAAGTGTGACGCGGTTAACGTAACCAGGCAGGCAGATCGTTGAGGCCCATCGCCTGGCGAATCAGCTGCGGTTTCACGCCCGGCAGCGTATCGGCCAGTTTGAGTCCCACATCGCGAAGAAATTTCTTCGCCGGATGGCTCCCGGAGAACATTTCGCGGAAGCCCTGCATGCCCGCCAGCATCAGCGCCGCGCTGTGCTTGCGGCTGCGCTCGTAGCGGCGCAGATAAAGATGCTGGCCGATATCTTTGCCCTGAGCGTGCAGGCGCTTCAGCTCGTCAATAAGCTCGGCGGCATCCATAAAACCGAGGTTGACCCCCTGCCCGGCCAGCGGATGGATGGTATGCGCGGCATCGCCGACCAGCGCCAGTCGGTGGGCGGCAAACTGACGGGCATAGCGGCCGGTCAGCGGGAAAACTTCACGTTCACTTGCCAGCTGGCAGAGGCCAAGGCGATTATCGAACGCGATATTCAGCGCCTGGTTGAAGGTGGTTTCATCAGCCTGCTGCATCCGCTGCGCTTCCCCCGGCGATAGCGACCAGACGATCGAGCACAGGTGCGGATCGCTGAGCGGCAGGAAGGCGAGGATCCCGTCGCCATGGAACGCCTGGCGGGCCACCGCCTGATGCGGCTCAGCGGTACGGATGGTCGCCACCAGCGCATGATGATGGTAATCCCAGAAGGTCAGCGGAATATCGGCTTTATTGCGCAGCCATGAATTGGCACCATCGGCGCCGATCACCAGCCGCGCGGTCAGCATGCTGCCGTCCTGCAGGCTGAGAAAGGCTTCATTCTCGCCCCACGCCACCTGCTGAAGTTCCGCCGGAGCCAGCAGGGTAACGTCAGCGCAACGCTGCGCCTTCTGCCACAATGCATGATGCACTACGGCATTTTCGATAATATAGCCAAGGTGGCTAAAGCCCATGCTCTGGTCATCGAAGCTAATGTGGCCAAAGCTGTCTTTATCCCACACTTCCATACCGTGATAGCAGCTGGCCCGCTGGGGGACGATCTCGCGCCAGACGTCCAGCTTCGTCAGCAGCTTTTCGCTGGCGGCATTAATTGCCGAAACGCGCAGCGCCGGCGGCGCATCGGCGGCCAGCGGTCGCGGCTCTGCTTTCTCCAGCACTGCGACGCGCAGGCCGCTACCCTGTAGACCGCAGGCTACCGCCAGCCCCACCATTCCACCGCCAACAATGGCAACATCAACACTTTGCACGTTCTACTCCTTAACGGGGAACCCAACCGAGGGTACGCTGCGCCAGCGCATCGCGCGCCGGGGTAAATAATTCCATCGCCATCAGACCGACGTTGCGCCCCGCCACCAGCGGCGCCCAACGGTTGGCAAACAGATGCACCAGCCCATCGGTCACGCCGATGGTGGCGGCTTTATCCGCTGCCCTGCGCGCCTGATAGCGGCACAGCAGCGGATAATGACCGACATCTTCGCCGCTGAGATGGGCGTCAGCGAGTAATTCCGCCAGGCTCATCACATCGCGCAGGCCGAGATTAAAGCCCTGCCCGGCGATCGGGTGCAGCGTCTGCGCCGCGTTGCCGACCAGCGCCAGGCGGTGCGACACCGCGCGGCTGGCGGTGGTGAGGGCCAGCGGATAAACGCTGCGCTTCCCGGCGTGGGTAATACGCCCCAGCCGCCAGCCGAACGCCTGCTGCAGCTCCTGACAAAAGCGTTCGTCAGACCAGCTCTGCACCTCATCGCGGCGCGACTGCGGATGACACCACACCAGCGAGCAGCGCCCTTGCGACATCGGCAGCATCGCCAGCGGGCCATGCTCGGTAAAGCGCTCGAAGGCGCGACCTTCGTGGGGCAACGCGGTGCTGACGTTAGCAATGATCGCTATCTGCTCATACGGCTGCTGCTGCCAGCTGATGCCGCAGCGGGCGCCCAGTGCCGAACGGGAACCGTCCGCCGCCACCAGCAGCTTACCGTTAATGATTTCGCCGCCCTCAAGCGTAAGGCTGACGCTCTCCTGGCTGCGACTGACCGCTTCCACTTTCGCCGGACAGTGCAGCGTGACGCCCGCCGCCTCGCGCAGCAGACCAAACAGGCGCTGGCCGACATCGTGGAGTTCAACCACCTGGCCCAGCGCCGACAGGCCATAATCCGCGGCCGCCAGATTCACAAACCCGGCATGACCGCGGTCGCTGACGTGTACTCGCTGGATGGGCGTCGCGCGTTCGGCGAGGCGTTGCCAGATACCGATACGCGCCAGCTGCTGGCAGGTGCCCGCAGCCAGGGCGATCGCCCGGTCGTCAAAGCCAGGGTGGCGTGACGAATGCGGATCCTGCGCTTCAATGAGGTGGACCGGCAGCGCGCCGCCGGTCAAACGGGAGATGGCCAGCGCGAGCGTCGCGCCGGTCATCCCGCCGCCGACGATCAGCACGCTCATGACTGGCGCGCCGCCGCCATCAGCGCCTCAATCTCATCCGCCTTCTTCACCACGCCGGCGGTGAGATTTTCGTTACCGTCTTCGGTAATCACGATGTCATCTTCAATACGGATGCCGATGCCGCGATACTGCGCCGGCACGTCGGCATCGGTGGCGATATACAGTCCCGGCTCGACGGTCAGCACCATTCCCGGCTCCAGGACGCGCGAACGGTCGGTGTCGTAATTACCGACATCGTGTACATCCAGACCCAGCCAGTGGCTCAGGCCATGCATAAAGTACGGGCGGTGGGCGTTGTTGGCGATAAGCTCGTCAATCTCGCCTTTCAGGATCCCCAGCCGCACCAGGCCGGTAATCATAATGCGCACCACTTCCTGGTTGACCTGACAGATCGAGGTGCCCGGCCGATAGAGTTTCAGCGCGGTCTCCAGCGATTCGAGCACAATGTCGTAGATCTCGCGCTGCGGCTGGGTAAATTTACCGTTTACCGGGAAGGTGCGGGTAATGTCCCCGGCATAGCCGCGATACTCGCAGCCGGCGTCAATCAGGACTAAATCGCCGTCGCGCAGTTCAGATTCGTTTTCGGTGTAGTGCAGAATACAGCCGTTTTCGCCGCCGCCAACGATGGTGTTATAGGAGGGGAAACGTGCCCCGTGGCGGTTGAATTCATGGAGAATTTCACCTTCCAGCTGATATTCGAACATGCCAGGGCGGCATTTTTCCATCGCCCGGGTATGGGCCAGCGCGGTGATCTCCCCGGCGCGGCGCATCACGGCAAGCTCTTCCGCGGATTTAAACAGGCGCATCTCATGCACAATGGGCCGCCAGTCGATAACCGAGTTCGGCGCCTGCAGATTCTGGCGCGAGCCTTTGCGCAGTTTTTCGAGGGCGTTGAACACAATCTCATCGGCATAGGCATATTCACCCTGGGCGAAGTAGATCGCGTCCAGACCGTTGAGCAGCTGATACAGCTGCTGGTTGATTTCGCTGAACGCCAGCGCCCGGTCGACGCCAAGCTTCGCCGGCGCGGCCTCCTGGCCCAGACGGCGTCCAAACCAGATCTCAGCGGTAAGATCGCGAACCCGGTTGAACAGCACGCTATGGTTGTGGGTTTCATCGCTTTTAATCAACACCAGCAGCGCTTCCGGTTCGTTAAAGCCGGTGAAGTACCAGAAATCGCTGTTCTGCCGGTAGGGATATTCCGAATCTGCACTGCGCACCGCTTCCGGTGCGGCGAAAATCAGCGCCGCGCTGCCTGGCTGCATCTGCGCCAACAGCGTCTGGCGACGCGATAGAAATTCCTGCTGAGTCATGACGCCCCCTGAACGAATTTTAGTTAGTGTAATGTCGGTTTGCGGACTTCCGGTGCGGTTGGCTGCTGACGGGCAAAGGTGTCGTGGCACAGCAGTGCGGCAACGCGGACATACTCGATAATCTCCTCCAGAGACATCTCCAGCTCTTCCTGATCTTCGTCTTCATCGTAGCCCAGCTGGGCAATATTACGCAGATCGTCAATCGCTTCCCCGGTTTCATCCTTCACTTTATCCAGCTTCGGCTGGCTAACGCCAAGACCAAGCAGGAAGTGGTTGACCCAACCGGCGAGGGCGTCGGCACGGTCAAAGACGCTCACCGCATCGCCTTCCGGCAGATACAGTTGAAAGAGGAAACCGTCGTCATCCAGTGAATCGCTGATGGCGGAATGCATGTTACGCAGCGCCTGAGCCAGTTCATGGCCAAAGGCGAGACCTTCGTTGGTCAGGTCGTGCACCAGCGGCTGCCAGCTGCTGTCCGTGTTGCCGCCGCACAGCAATCCGCTGATCAAACCGTGCATTTCGGCCGGGGTGAGACCTACCCCTTGTTGGTTCAGTAACTGGTCTACATCGTTGTAACCAGGCATTTCGTTCTGTATAGACATGCGCATTCGTCATCGTTGGGAGGAATATTCATGGTATGCTACCACTTTGGACCCTGGTGAACCAGAATAGGGCTTGTATCTTCGCACCAGGGTAGCTATAGTGTCGCCCCTTCGCAGACCCGGGCCAGGGTGTGAAGGCAGCGCAGTCAATCAGCAGGAAGGTGGCATGTCTGCACAACCCGTAGATCTCCAAATTTTCGGCCGTTCACTGCGAGTGAATTGCCCGCCTGAACAAAGGGATGCCCTGAATCAGGCAGCTGAAGACCTTAATCAGCGGTTGCAAGATTTAAAAGAACGCACTAGAGTCACAAATACTGAGCAGCTGGTCTTCATCGCGGCGTTGAACATCAGCTATGAGTTGACTCAGGAAAAAGCGAAGACCCGCGACTACGCTTCCAGCATGGAGCAGCGCATTCGCATGCTTCAGCAGACCATCGAACAAGCATTGCTTGAGCAAGGTCGCATAAGCGAAAAGCCAGGGTCGAAGTTTGAATAACACTTTGCAGTTAACTGTGTTAGAGTAATCGCAAGAACAAAATTTCTCTGAGATGTTTGCAAGCGGGCCAGTCCCCTGAGCCGATATTTCATACCACAAGAATGTGGCGCTCCACGGTTGGTGAGCATGCTCGGTTCGTCCGAGAAGCCTTAAAACCGTGACGACACATTCACCTTGAACCAAGGGTTCAAGGGTTACAGCCTGCGGCGGCATCTCGGAGATTCCCTTCTTTACTTCGCATCATCCCCCATACGTGTTTTCGGCTGAAGCCGCCCTGTATTACACTTGCTCCTATTGTTTCGCCAGCTCGTAACGAGACCTGCATGACTATACAGCCCGATACCCTGCTCTCCCGTCAGCATATTCGCCAGCAGATCCGCGATCGTCGACGCGCACTCAGCCCGGAGCAACAGCGCCTGTTTGCCCAACAGGCCGCCGAGCGGATGATGGCCTGGCCGCCGGTAGTTCTCGCCCACAACGTGGCGCTGTTTCTCTCCTTTGACGGCGAGCTGGACACCCAGCCGCTGATCGACCAGCTCTGGCGCGCCGGCAAGCGGGTATATCTCCCGGTGCTGCATCCCTTTAGCCCCGGCAATCTGCTGTTTTTACACTACCATCCGCAGAGCCAACTGATCGTGAATCGCCTGAAGATCCGCGAACCGAAGCTCGATGTGCGGGATGTGCTGCCGCTGGCTGAACTCGATGTGCTGGTGACCCCGCTGGTGGCCTTCGATGTCAGTGGCCAACGGCTGGGAATGGGCGGCGGTTTTTACGACCGGACGCTGCAAAACTGGCAGCAGTATCGCCTGCAGCCGGTGGGCTACGCGCACGACTGCCAGCAGGTGGATAGCCTGCCGAGCGAAGAGTGGGATATCCCGCTGCCGGCGGTCATCACCCCGGGAAAAACCTGGTGTTGGTAGGTACGCGGGGACGAAAAATTCAGCCTGGAAAGTATTAACAAAAAAACGGGCAGGTACGCGACCTGCCCGAGAGGCAAAAATGATTAGAACAGCAGACGGGCGCGGATAGTCCCCGGGATCGCTTTCATTGCCTGCAGCGCCTGCTGGGCAACATCTTCTTCCGCTTCAATATCAATCACCACGTAGCCCATCTGCGGCGACGTTTGCAGATACTGGGCGGCAATGTTGATGCTCTGCGCGGCGAAGATTTGGTTGATTGCGGTCAGGACGCCCGGCCGGTTCTCATGGATATGCAGCAGACGGCGGCCGCCGTGCAGCGGTAGAGAAACTTCCGGGAAGTTAACTGCCGACAGGGTTGACCCGTTGTCAGAGTATTTCGCCAGCTTGCCAGCTACTTCCAGACCGATGTTCTCCTGCGCTTCCTGAGTGGAGCCACCGATATGCGGTGTGAGGATCACGTTATCAAACTCGCACAGCGGCGAAGTGAAGGGGTCGCTGTTGGTCGCAGGTTCAGTCGGGAAGACGTCGATAGCCGCCCCGGCCAGATGCTTACTGGCCAGCGCATCGCATAGCGCCGGAATGTCCACCACGGTACCGCGGGAGGCGTTGATCAGCAGCGCGCCCGGCTTCATCAGCGCCAGTTCTTCCGCGCCCATCATATTTTTGGTAGAGGCGTTTTCCGGCACGTGCAGGCTGACCACATCGCTCATGTTCAGCAGGTCGGAGAGATGCTGTACCTGAGTGGCGTTGCCGAGCGGCAGTTTGTTTTCAATATCATAGAAGAAGACGTGCATTCCCAGCGATTCCGCCAGAATGCCAAGCTGGGTACCGATGTGGCCGTAACCGATGATGCCCAGCTTTTTACCACGCGCTTCGAAGCTGCCGACCGCCTGCTTGTTCCACACCCCGCGGTGCGCTTTGGCGTTGGCTTCCGGCACGCCGCGCAGCATCAGCAGCAGTTCGCCGATCACCAACTCGGCCACCGAGCGGGTGTTAGAGAACGGCGCGTTAAACACCGGAATACCGCGCTTCGCAGCGGCGTTCAGATCGACCTGGTTGGTCCCGATGCAGAAGCAACCGACGGCAACCAGTTTTTCCGCTGCGGCGAAAATCTCTTCAGTCAGATGGGTACGGGAACGCAGGCCGATGAAATGGGCATCACGGATCGACGCTTTCAGCTGTTCTGAATCCAGCGCGCCTTTATGAAATTCAATGTTGGTGTAACCCGCTGCGCGAAGGCTATCGATTGCCTTTTGATGCACACCTTCAACCAGCAGAAATTTAATCTTGTCTTTTTCCAGTGATACCTTAGCCATTTCCCCGTCCTGTTTTGTCTTAACTGATGTCGTGCTGAACGAAAGTTCGTCTCAGCAACATATCAAAAAAAACTATCGCGGCAATATGAACGTTTGCGTCGCCGTCCTGAAGAAATGTCATCCAGAGGGAAATCGCAGGACAAAACACCAGAAAGAGAAGAAATGGTAGCGTGTAAATCAGAATGGTTGCATAAATGTGACAGAAGTCACCAAATTGCACCTGATGAAAAAATATTTGCGAGGGAGCCGGTCGGCTCCCTGCGGACAGACTATTTTACGATGGTCTTCACGCCGTCGGCAGTGCCAATCAGCGCCACGTCGGCGCCACGGTTGGCGAACAGCCCCACGGTGACGACGCCAGGAATACCGTTGATCGCGTTTTCCAGCGCGATCGCATCGAGAATTTCCAGGCCGTGCACGTCAAGGATCACGTTGCCGTTATCGGTCACCACGCCCTGACGGTACTCTGGACGGCCGCCCAGCTTGACCAGCTGACGCGCCACGGCGCTGCGCGCCATCGGAATGACTTCCACCGGCAGCGGGAACTTGCCCAGAATATCGACCTGCTTGGAGGCGTCGGCGATGCAGATAAACTTATCCGCGACCGAGGCGATGATCTTTTCACGGGTCAGCGCCGCGCCGCCGCCTTTGATCATCTGCATATGGCCGTTGATCTCATCCGCGCCGTCAACATAGATCCCCAGGCGATCGACGCTGTTAAGATCGAAGACGGTGATCCCGAGGCTTTTCAGCTTCTCGGTGGAGGCGTCGGAGCTGGAAACCGCCCCTTCGATCTGCCCCTTCATGGTGCCCAGCGCGTCAATAAAATGGGCCGCCGTCGAGCCGGTGCCTACGCCGACAATAGTCCCTGGCTGTACATATTGCAGTGCTGCCCAACCTACCGCTTTTTTCAGTTCATCCTGCGTCATAATTCTGGTCCGAGATGTGAATGCCTGTGGCGCATTATAGAACATCGATAGTGGAAATGTCCCTGCGATGCAGATCACACAACTGAACAGACCAATTTCGTCTGTATCAAATAAAAATTTATGTCATAGTGCGAGATAACGATTAGTTATGGGGGCACGCCAGAATAATGAAACGACCGGACTACAGGACACTACAAGCGCTGGATGCGGTGATTAGGGAACGAGGATTTGAGCGCGCCGCGCAGAAGCTATGTATTACCCAGTCCGCCGTCTCACAGCGTATTAAGCAGTTGGAAAATATGTTCGGCCAGCCGCTGCTGGTGCGTACCGTGCCGCCGCGCCCCACCGAGCAAGGACAGAAACTGCTGGCTCTGTTGCGCCAGGTTGAACTGCTGGAGGAAGAGTGGCTGGGCGATGAACAAACCGGCTCTACGCCGCTGCTGCTGTCGCTGGCGGTGAACGCCGACAGTCTGGCGACCTGGCTGCTGCCGGCGCTGGCCAACGTTCTGTCAGACTCCCCTATTCGTCTCAACCTGCAGGTGGAAGATGAAACCCGCACCCAGGAGCGCCTGCGCCGTGGCGAAGTAGTGGGCGCAGTGAGTATCCAGCCGCAGGCGCTGCCAAGCTGCCTGGTGGATCAGCTGGGGGCGCTCGATTACCTGTTTGTCGCATCAAAAGAGTTTGCGCAACGCTATTTCCCGAATGGCGTGACGCGTTCGGCGCTGCTTAAGGCGCCGGTCGTCGCCTTCGACCATCTGGACGATATGCATCAGGCGTTCCTGCAGCAAAACTTCGACCTGCCGCCGGGCAGCGTCCCCTGCCACATCGTCAACTCGTCGGAAGCTTTCGTGCAGCTGGCGCGCCAGGGCACCACCTGCTGTATGATCCCGCATCTGCAGATCGAAAAAGAGCTCAACAGCGGCGAACTTATCGATCTCACCCCGGGCCTGTTCCAGCGCCGCATGCTCTACTGGCACCGCTTCGCCCCGGAAAGCCGCATGATGCGCCGGGTGACCGATGCGCTCATTGACTACGGACACAAGGTGCTGCGTCAGGATTAAACCGCGGGCATAAAAAAGCCACTTCGCTGAAGTGGCTTTTTTGTTTCTATCGCTTACTGGGCCGGTTTCGGCGTTTCCGCCGGTTTCGCCGGGGTGGCTGGAGCAGCGGCTTGCGCCGGCTGCAGCTCAAAGACTACATCGACCTGGTCGTCAAACTGGATAGTCGCCTGCTCGTAGGTTTCCTGGGCAGAAACCGGCGCAGCGTCAGCGGCCTTCATCATGCGAACCATCGGGCTCGGCTGATAGTTGGAGACATGGTAGCGCACGCTGTACACCGGACCCAGCTTGCTGTGGAAGCCTGCGGCCAGCTCCTGCGCCTGATGCACGGCGTCGTCGATCGCCGCTTTACGCGCCTTATCTTTGTAGGCGTCCGGTTGCGCAACGCCCAGCGAGACGGAGCGAATTTCGTTGAGACCCGCTTTCAGGGCGCCATCCAGCAGACCGTTGAGTTTATCCAGCTGGCGCAAGGTCACTTCCACTGTGCGCACCGCGCGATAGCCTTTCAGAATACTTTTCCCGTTCTGATAGTCGTAATCAGGTTGGGTACGCAGATTCGCCGAGTTGATGTCCTTTTTAGCAATACCGCTCTTTTCGAGGAAAGAGAGATATTGCGCAACGCGATCGTCAGCCTGTTTTTTTGCCGACGCGGCGTCTTTTGCCGACACGTTCACTTCGATCGCCAGGGTGGCGATGTCCGGAACCGCGGCAACGCTTGCTGTGCCTGAAGTCACAATGTGCGGGCCATCCGGCAATTCGCTGGCCTGTGCCGCCATCGTGGTCAATCCGAGTGTTGCCGCCAGGGCTAAGACTTTTAACTTCACTGTCGTTTCTCCATGTTACTTAAATCGCCCTTACGGGACGCATGCCAGCAAGCTTAGCGCGTACAGCAGGAAAGTCCATCGGACAACGCTTAGTTAAGCAACGCCTGGATATGGCTGACGCCTTCTCTTGCCAGCTGAAACGCAATAAACCACATGACGGCGCCGACCACAATATTGATGATCCGCTGGGCTCTGGCGGTACGTAGTCGCGGCGCCAGCCAGGCGGCTAACAGCGCCAGGCCAAAGAACCACAGGAAAGAGGCGCTAATGGTCCCTAGCGCAAACCAGCGCTTCGGCTCCACCGCCAGCTGACCTCCCAGGCTGCCTAACACCACAAAGGTGTCCAGATAAACGTGCGGATTAAGCCAGGTCACCGCCAGCATGGTGATAATGATTTTCCAGCGCCCCTGCTGCATTACCTCTGCATTGGCGAGTTCAAGACTCTGACTGAACGCCGTTTTCAATGCGCCGAAGCCATACCACAGCAAAAAGGCCACGCCGCCCCAGGTCACTAGCGCCAGCAGCCACGGGGATTGCATCAGCAGTGCGCTACCGCCGAAAATGCCAGCGCAGATTAACAGCAAGTCGCTGACCGCGCATAGCAGGGCAATCATCAGATGATACTGACGACGGATCCCCTGATTCATCACAAAGGCATTTTGAGGGCCAAGCGGCAATATCATAGCCGCTCCCAGGGCAAGCCCCTGAAAGTAATAAGTAAACATAAGGATTTATCCGCTGAGTTCGAGAGTGGCGCTGACTATAGCGCGAATGAATTATTAGCGGAAATTGAAAGAATTAATCATTAATTAGAACAACTAATGATGAGCTATTGAAAAAGGCCGGCATGGCCGGCCTAAGTTATTGAGAGGCGGTTTACTCTGCTTTTTCCGGCAGGCGCACCACATGAACATCCATCTGCGGGTAAGGGAAGCTGATGCCGTTGGCGTCAAATTCACGCTTGATACGCTCGAGGATATCCCAGTAGACGTTTTGCAGATCGCTGCTTTTGCTCCACACGCGCACCACGAAGTTCACCGACGAGGCGCCGAGTTCGTTCAGACGAACGGTCATTTCCCGATCGCGCAGAATTCGATCGTCAGATTCGATAATCGAGGTCAGCAGCTGCTTTACCTTGTCGATATCAGCATCGTAAGCGACGCCGATAATAAACTCATTGCGACGCGCAGGCTCCCGGGAGAAGTTAATGATATTGCCGGCGATGATTTTCCCGTTCGGGACCACCACTACTTTACCGTCCGCGGTACGCAGGGTGGTGGAGAAAATCTGCACGTTCAACACCGTACCTGCCACGCCGCCAAGGTCGACATACTCGCCAGCGCGGAACGGGCGGAACATCACCAGCAGTACGCCTGCGGCAAGGTTCGACAGCGATCCCTGCAGCGCTAAACCCACCGCCAAACCGGCAGCACCCAGCACCGCAATCACCGAGGCGGTCTGCACGCCTACCCGCCCCAGGGCGGCAATCAGCGTAAAGGCGATAACCGCATAGCGCACCAGCGCAGAGAGAAAATCGGCCACGGTAGCGTCAATTTTACGCGCCAGCATCAGGCGGTTGACGGTATTAGAGACGACGCGCGCCACGATCATCCCGACGATCAGGATAGCGATAGCCGCGACGATGTTGACGGCATAGCTCAGCAGCAGCTCCTGGTTGCGTGCCAGCCACGTCCCGGCGTGGTTGATGCTATCGACAACGTTCAAATCTTCCATTTAACATTCCTTATGAATCCCCTGGGGGGAAGTAAATAACTCAGCCTGCGACAGGGCAGTCAGGTTATAGGGTAAACAATAAGTGCACGTTTTGCCAAATGGATCACAGTTTTCTGCCGCGCTATCCTGTTGTTAAGATAATAAAAAAGCCCGCATTGCTGCGGGCTTCCGGGTAAGAAACAGATTTTTCTTACAGAACGTCGATCGCGTTCAGCTCTTTAAATGCCTGCTCCAGACGAGTCACCATGGAAGTCTGGGCAGCACGCAGCCATACGCGCGGGTCGTAGTATTTCTTGTTCGGCTGGTCTTCGCCTTTCGGGTTGCCCAGCTGGCCCTGCAGGTAAGCTTCGTTCGCTTTGTAATACTGCAGGATACCGTCCCAGGTTGCCCATTGGGTGTCGGTATCAATGTTCATTTTCACCACGCCGTAGCTGACGGAGTCTTTGATTTCCTGAGCGGAAGAACCGGAACCGCCGTGGAACACGAAGTTCAGGCTGTTGTGCGGCAGGTTGTGTTTCTTGGAAACATATTCCTGAGAGTCGCGCAGGATGGTCGGGGTCAGAACTACGTTACCTGGTTTGTACACGCCGTGTACGTTACCGAAGGAAGCGGCGATGGTGAAGCGCGGGCTGATTTTGCTCAGCTCGGTGTAGGCGTAATCCACGTCTTCCGGCTGGGTGTACAGGGCGGAAGCGTCCATGTGGCTGTTATCCACGCCGTCTTCTTCACCGCCGGTGCAGCCCAGTTCGATTTCCAGGGTCATGCCCATTTTGGCCATGCGAGCCAGGTACTTAGAGCAGATCTCGATGTTTTCGTGCAGGGACTCTTCAGACAGGTCGATCATGTGGGAAGAGAACAGCGGTTTGCCAGTAGCGGCGAAGTGTTTTTCACCGGCGTCCAGCAGGCCGTCGATCCACGGCAGCAGTTTCTTCGCGCAGTGGTCAGTGTGCAGGATAACCGGCACGCCGTAGTGTTCAGCCATCTGGTGCACGTGGTGGGCGCCAGAGATAGCGCCGAGGATAGCAGCACCCTGAGGAACGTCAGTTTTCACGCCTTTACCTGCGATGAACGCTGCGCCGCCGTTAGAGAACTGAACGATAACCGGAGAGCGAACTTTCGCTGCAGCTTCCAGAACGGCGTTGATGGAATCAGTACCTACGCAGTTTACCGCCGGCAGTGCAAAGTTGTTTTCTTTCGCTACCTGGAACACTTTCTGAACGTCGTCGCCAGTGATGACGCCCGGTTTTACGAAATCAAAAATTTTAGACATGTTACTTAGTCCTGTATCTGTATCTTCGACCGTTGAAGAAGGTTCGCGAGCCCTTAAGCGCGCTGAAAAACAGGCGGGTTTCCCCGCCTGAACTGAATTACTGCTTAGCGCGCTCTTCGAGCATCGCTACTGCCGGCAGGACTTTGCCTTCGACGAATTCAAGGAATGCGCCGCCGCCAGTGGAGATGTAGGAAATTTTGTCAGCGATGCCGAACAGGTCGATCGCTGCCAGGGTGTCACCGCCGCCGGCGATGGAGAAACCTTCGCTGTCCGCGATAGCGTTAGCCACGATTTCAGTCCCTTTACGGAAGTTAGGGAATTCGAATACGCCAACCGGGCCGTTCCACAGGATGGTTTTGGCGTTCTTCAGGATTTCAGCCAGTTTCTGTGCGGAAACGTCGCCAAGGTCCAGAATCTGCTCGTCATCTTTGATGTCGTTAACAGACTTCAGGGTTGCCGTTGCGGTTTCGGAGAACTCGGTCGCTACGCGAACGTCGGTCGGAACCGGGATATCGCAGGTGCCCAGTAGGCGCTTGGCTTCATCAACCAGATCTGCTTCGTACAGGGATTTACCGACGTTGTGGCCCTGAGCGGCAACGAAGGTGTTAGCGATACCGCCGCCCACGATCAGCTGGTCAGCGATTTTAGACAGGGAATCCAGAACGGTCAGTTTGGTGGACACTTTAGAACCACCAACGATAGCGACCATCGGACGAGCTGGCTCTTTCAGCGCTTTACCCAGCGCGTCCAGTTCAGCGGCCAGCAGCGGGCCTGCGCACGCCACGTCAGCAAATTTGCCGATGCCGTGGGTGGAAGCCTGCGCGCGGTGCGCAGTACCGAAAGCGTCCATCACGAACACGTCGCACAGCGCAGCGTATTTCTTAGACAGTTCTTCGTCGTCTTTTTTCTCGCCTTTGTTGAAGCGAACGTTTTCCAGCACCACCAGTTCACCGGCAGCCACTTCCACGCCGTCCAGGTAGTCTTTAACCAGGCGTACCGGGTTGGACAGTTTGTCTTTCAGGTAATTAACAACCGGCAGCAGAGAGAATTCTTCGTTGTACTCGCCTTCGGTCGGACGACCCAGGTGAGAAGTAACCATGACTTTCGCGCCCTGCTTCAGCGCCAGTTCAATGGTCGGCAGAGATGCACGGATACGTGCGTCGCTGGTTACTTTCCCGTCTTTAACTGGTACGTTCAGATCCGCACGGATAAAAACGCGTTTACCAGCCAGATCCAGATCGGTCATCTTAATTACAGACATGGTGAATCCTCTCGTTGATTCATAAAGTTTTGTCGACGTTTACGCGTCGAACCTGAAACCAATAGCCGCCATCGCTAACGTCGTGTCGAGCATTCGGTTAGCAAAGCCCCATTCGTTATCGCACCAGACCAGCGTTTTGATCAGATGCGCGCCACTGACCCGGGTTTGCGTACCATCGACGATGGCGCTGTGCGGATCGTGGTTAAAATCTGTCGAGACCAACGGTAATTCCGTATAGTCAACTATACCATGAAATGCACCTTGTGCTGCTTTTTGCAGCAACTGGTTGACTTCACATGCTTTTACCGGTTTTTTCACCGTCACGCTCAGGTCAATTGCCGTCACGTTAATCGTCGGCACCCGCACGGCAATCGCTTCAAAACGGTCGTTAAATTGCGGAAAAATACGGGTGATCCCTGCCGCCAGTTTGGTATCCACCGGAATGATCGACTGGCTGGCCGCGCGGGTACGCCGCAGATCCGGATGATAAGCGTCAATCACCTGCTGGTCATGCATCGCCGAGTGAATGGTGGTGACGGTGCCGGACTCAATGCCATAGGCGTCATCGAGCAGTTTAATGATCGGAATAATGCAGTTGGTGGTGCAGGAGGCGTTGGAGACGATGCGATGCCCGGCGCGAAGTTCATCCTGATTTACGCCGTACACCACCGTCGCGTCGAGGTCGTTGCCGCCGGGGTGGGAAAAGAGCACTTTTTTCGCCCCCGCCTGAAGATGGGCTTCACCGTGTTCACGACTCCCGTATACCCCGGTACAGTCAAGCACGACGTCCACCGCCAGTTCGCGCCAGGGCAGCGCCGCAATGGTCGGCTCATGCAGCAGACGGATGGCATCGTCGCCAACAAACAGCTGCTCGCGCTCCTGACGGACATCCCAGGCGAAACGGCCATGGCTGGTGTCATATTTCAATAAATGCGCGATGCCCGCGGCATCCGCCAGCTCATTGATTGCCACCACGGTGATTTCCGCACGACGCCCGGATTCATATAGAGCACGAACCACGTTGCGTCCAATGCGACCGAAGCCATTAATCGCGATGCGAATGGTCATAGATCTCCTGCAAGGCTGTCCCTGTTATGAGGTGGCTGACAGAGTAATCCAGCAACGCTCTGAGGGGAACCTTACCAGCTGCAAACTGCGACTGATTGATTAATTGTCGAACATTTAAACGACTGAAACGCTTCAGCTAGAATAAGCGAAATGAGGAATAAAAGGAATGTTTGTCCAGCGCAATAAACCAGCTATATGACTCACATCACATTTTTGCTGGAATAATTTACAACCGTATTACATGGTTCAGGAATAGCAGATACAAAAAAGCCGGGTGGCGAGATAAAAGCAAAACGGTAACCCAGGGGTTACCGTTTTGGTGTTTGCACCCTCTCCTGTGGGAGAGGGGTGGGGTGAGGGCATCAGCCCGCACCGTGCCAGCGATTACAGCAGCGCTTTCGCTTTAGCGACCACGTTATCAACGGTGAAGCCGAACTCCTCGAACAGCTGCTCAGCCGGCGCAGACTCACCGAAGGTGGTCATGCCAACGATAGCGCCGTTCAGGCCAACGTATTTGAACCAGTAGTCAGCGATACCCGCTTCCACGGCAACGCGCGCGGTCACGGCTTTCGGCAGTACGGATTCGCGATAAGCCGCATCCTGCTTGTCGAACGCGTCGGTGGACGGCATGGAAACCACGCGCGCCTTCACGCCTTCGGCAGTCAGTTTGTCCCATGCGGCAACCGCCAGCTCCACTTCTGAACCGGTGGCGATGAAGATCAGCTCCGGCTGGCCGGCGCAATCTTTCAGCACATAACCGCCGCGGGCCACGTTCGCCAGCTGCTCTGCGGTACGCTCCTGCTGCGCCAGGTTCTGACGGGAGAGGATCAGCGCGGTCGGGCCGTCCTGACGCTCCACGCCATATTTCCACGCAATCGCGGATTCAACCTGGTCACACGGACGCCAGGTGGACATGTTCGGGGTCACGCGCAGGGAAGCCACCTGCTCTACCGGCTGGTGAGTCGGGCCGTCTTCGCCCAGACCGATCGAGTCGTGGGTGTAGACCATCACCTGACGCTGTTTCATCAGCGCGGCCATACGTACCGCGTTACGCGCGTATTCCACGAACATCAGGAAGGTGGAGGTGTACGGCAGGAAGCCGCCGTGCAGCGCGATACCGTTGGCGATAGCGGTCATACCGAACTCGCGCACGCCGTAGTGGATGTAGTTCCCGGCAGCGTCTTCGTTGATCGGCTTAGAGCCGGACCACAGGGTCAGGTTGGACGGCGCGAGATCTGCGGAGCCGCCGAGGAATTCCGGCAGCAGCGGGCCGAAGGCTTCGATGGCGTTCTGCGAGGCTTTACGGCTGGCGATTTTCGCCGGGTTGGCCTGCAGCTTCGCGATGAACTCGTTAGCTTTCGCGTCGAAGTCAGACGGCATTTCGCCTTTCATACGGCGGGTGAATTCGGCTGCTTCCTGCGGGAAGGCTTTGGCGTAGGCAGCGAACTTCTCGTTCCATGCGGCTTCTTTCGCCTGGCCGGCTTCTTTGGCATCCCACTGGGCATAGATGTCAGACGGGATGTCAAACGGCGCGTGTTTCCAGCCCAGCGCTTCGCGGGTCAGGGCGATTTCGGCGTCGCCCAGCGGCGCGCCGTGGGAGTCGTGGGTGCCGGCTTTGTTCGGCGAACCGAAGCCGATGATGGTTTTGCACATCAGCAGGGACGGTTTGTCGGTGACCGCCCGCGCTTCTTCTACCGCGCGTTTGATGGCGTCAGCGTCGTGACCGTCCACGCCGCGCACCACGTGCCAGCCGTAGGCTTCAAAGCGTTTCGCGGTGTCGTCGGTGAACCAGCCTTCAACGTGGCCGTCGATGGAGATGCCGTTGTCATCATAGAACGCCACCAGTTTACCCAGTTTCAGGGTACCGGCCAGGGAGCACACTTCGTGAGAAATGCCTTCCATCATGCAGCCGTCGCCCATGAAGGCGTAGGTGTAGTGGTCGACGATATCGTGTCCCGGACGGTTGAACTGCGCCGCCAGGGTTTTCTCGGCGATAGCCATCCCGACCGCGTTAGCGATACCCTGGCCCAGCGGACCGGTGGTGGTTTCCACGCCTGCGGTGTAGCCGACTTCCGGGTGACCCGGGGTTTTGGAGTGCAGCTGGCGGAAGTTTTTCAGCTCTTCAATCGGCAGATCGTAGCCAGTGAGGTGCAGCAGGCTGTAAATCAGCATCGAACCATGGCCATTTGACAACACAAAACGGTCACGGTCAGCCCAGGCCGGATTGTTCGGGTTATGGTTCAGGAAATCACGCCACAGCACTTCGGCAATGTCAGCCATACCCATCGGGGCCCCCGGGTGGCCGGATTTGGCTTTCTGTACAGCGTCCATGCTCAGCGCACGAATAGCGTTAGCAAGCTCTTTACGTGAGGACATTTTGACTCCAGTTCGGACTGTTGAAGGCCATGCCCTTAACGACTTGACGAGAGCGCGTTTTGGGCTACGCCGGAAAAAAGTGTGAACAATGTAACCCAAGCGACAAGTCATGTACATGGAGCATCCTTTTGCCCTTTAAGAAATCTCTGGAACAGGTTGTGCTACGCCGGAATCCGCTCGCCCGCATCCTGCGATACTCTTTATAATTTACGCAGAATACGGTTCCCTGCCGTCGCCGTATTTTCGGATAAACAACCATAAGATTGTGGAAGATAAAAATGAAAATTCGCTCAACCGTACTTGCTCTTGGGATCGCAGCAACCCTCACCGGATGTCAGAACATGGACTCCAACGGTCTGCTCAGCTCAGGCGCCGAAGCCTTCCAGGCATACTCTCTCAGCGACGCGCAGGTGAAAACCTTAAGCGACCAGGCCTGTAAAGAGATGGACGCCAAAGCGAAAATCGCCCCGGCCAACAGTGAATACAGCCAGCGGCTGAACAAAATCGCGGCTGCGCTGGGCGATAACATCAATGGTCAGCCCGTGAACTACAAGGTCTATGAGACCAAGGATGTCAACGCCTTCGCCATGGCCAACGGCTGCATCCGCGTCTACAGCGGGCTGATGGATCTGATGAACGATAATGAAGTCGAGGCGGTGATCGGCCACGAAATGGGCCACGTCGCGCTGGGCCACGTGAAGAAAGGCATGCAGGTCGCCCTGGGTACCAACGCCGTGCGTGCGGCGGCGGCCTCCGCGGGCGGTATCGTCGGTAGCCTGTCGCAGTCTCAGTTGGGCGATCTGGGCGAAAAACTGGTGAACTCGCAGTTCTCCCAGCGTCAGGAATCGGAAGCGGATGACTACTCTTACGACCTGCTGCGTAAGCGCGGTATCAATCCGTCGGGACTGGCCACCAGCTTCGAGAAACTGGCCAAGCTGGAAGCCGGCCGTCAGAGCTCCATGTTTGACGATCACCCGGCCTCAGAAGCGCGTGCCCAGCATATTCGCGATCGCATGAAGGCCGACGGGATTAAATAATCATCAGCGGGAGGCGCTAGCGCCTCCTCACCAATCTTTGCCAGCCAACAATCAAATAGCCAGGGCTTTATTGAAGACAGCCACTTGGAACTCTTTTTACGTAACGCTTATACCCGTCATACTTCAAGCTGCATGTGCGTTGGCAATAACTCGGCCTATCCCTGGGCCTCGCCCCTACGGGGCCAGCGCAAGCGCTGTTCAAAACGGCTAGCCGTTTTGTCCGGCAACTCGAAATATTTAGGGTATATACCAAACGTGATTATCGCGATGGGTTGCCGGATAAAGCCGAATGGGGCCAGGGGATTATCGCCACCTTCGAATCGGGCTTTACCCAGGGACCGGTCGGCTTCGGTGTGGACTGTTTCGCCCAGTATGCGGTGCGCCTTGACGGCGGTCGCGGGCCCAGCGGTCGGCGCCTTGATTAACCCCCTGTACCGTACGGCACAGGGGGTTACCGGGGTTATTCGCCCTTTTTCGCCGCCTGGATGTACAGCATCTCCAGCGCCAGGGTCGCCGCCGCCAGAGCGGTAATTTCGGACTGATCGTAGGCCGGGGCGACTTCCACCACGTCCATCCCGACGATGTTCAGGTCCTTCAGGCCGCGCACCAGCTTGATCGCGCGGTCGGAGGTCAGCCCACCGATAACCGGGGTACCGGTGCCTGGCGCAAACGCCGGATCCAGACAGTCGATATCAAAGGTCAGGTACACCGGCATGTCGCCGACGATCTGCTTCACCTGGGCAATCACGTCATCAACGCTGCGGTCGTTAACCTGGCCGGCATCCAGTACCGTAAAGCCATTGTCTTTGTCGAACTCGGTGCGGATCCCGATCTGTACGGAGTGGTTCGGATCGATAAGCCCTTCGTTCGGCGCGGTATAGAACATGGTGCCGTGGTCGAACTCGCAGCCGTTGGCGTAGGTATCGGTGTGAGCATCGAAGTGCACCAACGCCATTTTACCAAAGTGCTTGGCATGGGCGCGCAGCAGCGGCAGGGTAACGAAGTGGTCGCCGCCAAAGGAGAGCATACGTTTGCCGGCCGCCAGCAGCTTCTCGGCGTGAGCCTGCAGCTTCTCGCTCATTTCGCGCGCGTCGCCGAAGGCGTACACCAGATCCCCGCAGTCCACCACGTTCAGGCGCTCGCGCATATCGAAGTTCCACGGGAAACGGTTGTGCTCCCAGGCAAGGTTAGTAGAAACCTGACGGATCGCCGCCGGGCCATGACGGCCGCCCGCGCGCCCGGAGGTCGCCATATCGAACGGCACGCCGGTGATGACCCAGTCCGCATCGCTTTCATACGGCATAAAGTTCATTGGCAAACGCAGAAAGCCAAAGGCATTGGATACCAGGGAGTTATCGTATTGATGACCTAAAGTGCTCATGGATATGACCTCTTTTGACAGTCGTGGAACGTAAAAAATAAGTATAAAAAAACCCCTCCGCGTCGTTAGGCCCGACGAGGAAGGGTTTGATAGATAAATCGCTTATTGGCGTGAATTATCGCCGGTAATGCATACGGGTTCAAGTGAGTATCGCATGCTGCCGGATGACGGCTTCGCCTTATCCGGCCGACATACGCAGGCCCGGTCAGCGCAGCGCCACCGGGCATCAGCAGCTACTCGTCTTCCAGATAAGTATAGCCGTACAGTCCCGCCTCGAACTCCTCGAGGAACTGCTGCTGCAGCGCGTCGTCCAGACCGGTATTTTTCACCTGATCGCGGAACTGGGTCAGCAGCGTGTTCGGATCCAGCTGCACATACTGCAGCATATCCGCCACGGTATCGCCCTCGTCGGACAGCTCAACCTCAACGCTGCCGTCAGGGAAGACGAACACGTCCACCGCCTCGGTATCGCCGAACAGGTTATGCATGTTGCCGAGGATCTCCTGATAGGCGCCAACCATGAAGAAGCCCAGCATCGGCGGGTTCTCCGGGTCGTATTCCGGCATCGGCATGGTGGTGGCGATCCCGTCGCCGTCCACGTAGTGATCGATGGCGCCATCGGAATCGCAGGTGATGTCCAGCAGCACCGCGCGGCGCTCCGGCGACTTGTTCAGCCCTTCCAGCGGCATCACCGGGAACAGCTGATCGATCCCCCAGGCATCCGGCATCGACTGGAACAACGAGAAGTTGACGTAGATTTTATCCGCCATTCGCTCCTGCAGCTCATCGATGATGGGACGATGGGCGCGGTTGCTCGGGTCGAGCTGCTTCTGCACCTCATGGCACATGTTCAGATACAGCTGTTCCGCCCACGCGCGCTCCTGCAGGTTGAAGGTGCCTGAGGAGTAGCCGATGTGGATATCGTGCAGGTCCATCTGGCTGTCGTGCAGCCATTCGCGCAGCGAGCGGCGGTTGCCGGTCTCGTGCATCTCCAGCCAGGTTTCCCACATGCTCTGCAGCGGACGCGCAGCGTCTTCCGCCGGCGGGGTCGCCTCGGTGTATTCGTTACGCTCAACGCCGATGATGTTGGAAACCAGCACGGTATGGTGCGCGGTCACCGCGCGGCCGGACTCGGTGATCACCGTCGGGTGCGGCAGGCCATTCTCTTCGCAGGCATCGCCGATCGCCCAGATGATATTGTTGGCGTATTCGTTCAGACCGTAGTTCACCGAGCAATCGGACTGCGAGCGGGTGCCTTCATAGTCCACGCCCAGGCCGCCGCCGACGTCGAAGCACTGAATATTGACGCCCAGCTTATGCAGTTCGACGTAGAAACGCGCCGATTCACGCACGCCGGTGGCGATATCGCGAATGTTAGCCATCTGCGAACCGAGGTGGAAGTGCAGCAGTTGCAGGCTCTCAAGATGGCCTGCCTCGCGCAGAATTTCGACCAGTTGCAGCACCTGGGTCGCTGCGAGGCCGAACTTGGACTTCTCGCCGCCGGAGGACTGCCATTTACCGGAGCCCTGCGAGGCCAGACGCGCACGTACGCCAAGGCGCGGCACCACGTTCAGGCGCTCGGCCTCTTCCAGTACGATAGCGATCTCGGACATCTTCTCAATGACCAGATAGACCTTGTGGCCCATCTTCTCGCCCACCAGCGCCAGACGGATATATTCGCGGTCTTTATAACCATTACAGACGATGACGCTGCGGGTCATCCCGGCGTGCGCCAGCACGGCCATCAGTTCCGCTTTCGAACCGGCTTCCAGGCCCAGCGGCTCTCCGGAATGGATCAGCGATTCAATCACGCGACGGTGCTGGTTAACCTTGATCGGGTAGACGAGGAAGTAATCGCCGTTATAGCCATACGATTCACGCGCGCGTTTGAAGGCGGCGTTGATCGAGCGCAGGCGGTGCTGCAGGATCTGCGGGAAGCAGAACAGCGCCGGCAAGCGCTGCCCTTGCGCTTCACGCGCTTTGACTAATTCTGCGAGGTCAACGCGCGCTTCCGGGACGTCCGGATCCGGGCAAACGCTGATGTGGCCCAGTTCGTTGACGTCATAATAGTTATTGCCCCACCAGGCAATATTATAAGTACGCAGCATCTTGCTGGCTTCCTGGGAGCTCATCGCTACCTCCTGCATGGAACGTAGTACACCGTGTTCGCCTGCTGACGAAGGCGAAACCATAGACATGTCGTCAGACATAGCGAACCTCAATTTTTAATAATAAGTGTAAGACAGTTAACTACTATCGCAGTCCAAAGATGCGATAACAACCCATGAACAGTCCTAAAGCCCAGCACTATCTGCTGGTTTTGCGACTGCGCGACCGGTTTCTTATTCATATCATCGTAAAACACGTAGCCGAACAGAGTATGACAGTCCGGAGAAACCACGAGAAAACTCTTGCCAGGCAAGAGCGCCCTTGTTCAGTTTTCTGACGGCCGACCGGCCCTGGAATCCTGAGAAGCGCCGAGATGGGGTGAACATCGGCTGGTTTGCATGAGAGAGATGCAGGTTGCGGAGTGCTGACGCGCGACAGAACGACGCGACGAATCAAACGAAAAACATTGGTTCATTATCTGGTATCACCTCCACACCGCCCTGCGACAGGGTCGGCGACAAGCCAAAGCTATACATACCGGGCAACAGGCGCTACGCCGCTGCGAGATTCTGTAAATACAGACTGCTTAACCCGGCTGGAAGTGGCACCACAGGGCCATGCCCCGTGCGCTTTTTTAATGAGCCGCGCGCGGCGTTTTATACCGAGAAGCGGGGTAAAAAGCAAAATAAAAATGTGCCTGTTTGCGCGGTTGTCAGGAAATTTTGCCAGGCGGGTTTTCCCATAAATGCGACCGCCATCAAAAAAGGCTGGAAATGGGCTCAAGATTTGACCTAAAATGGCCGTCCAGAAGTTAATCCGTCTATACTGATTAACACTCAGACTGCTCGTGTCGCTACCTGCGCGGCTTTGCGCTGATTATCCACCAAAGCCACATTACACAACAGTATGAGCTATCCGAATCGTCCACAGGTGAAATAAAATATGGCAAAACACCTTTTTACGTCTGAGTCCGTATCAGAAGGGCATCCTGACAAAATTGCTGACCAAATCTCCGATGCCGTGCTGGATGCGATCCTCGAGCAGGATCCGAAAGCGCGTGTCGCATGTGAAACCTATGTCAAAACCGGCATGGTGCTGGTAGGCGGCGAAATCACCACCAGCGCATGGGTTGATATCGAAGAGATCACCCGCAACACCGTCCGCGAAATTGGCTACGTGCATTCCGATATGGGCTTTGACGCCAACTCGTGCGCCGTACTGAGCGCCATTGGCAAACAGTCTCCGGACATTAACCAGGGCGTTGACCGTGCCGATCCGCTGGAACAGGGCGCCGGCGACCAGGGGCTGATGTTTGGCTACGCCACTAACGAAACCGACGTGCTGATGCCGGCGCCGGTGACTTACGCTCACCGTCTGGTGCAGCGTCAGGCTGAAGTGCGTAAAAACGGCACCCTGCCGTGGCTGCGCCCGGATGCGAAAAGCCAGGTGACCTTCCAGTATGACGACGGCAAAATCGTCGGCATCGACGCGGTCGTTCTGTCGACTCAGCACGCGGAAGATATCGATCAGAAATCCCTGCAGGAAGCAGTGATGGAAGAGATCATCAAGCCGATTCTGCCGACCGAATGGCTCAACGCGTCCACCAAATTCTTCATCAACCCGACCGGCCGTTTCGTTATTGGCGGCCCGATGGGCGACTGCGGTCTGACCGGTCGTAAGATCATCGTTGATACCTACGGCGGCATGGCTCGCCACGGCGGCGGCGCGTTCTCCGGTAAAGATCCATCTAAAGTTGACCGTTCCGCAGCCTACGCGGCGCGCTATGTGGCGAAGAACATCGTTGCCGCAGGCCTGGCCGATCGTTGCGAAATTCAGGTTTCCTACGCTATCGGCGTTGCAGAACCGACGTCCATCATGGTGGAAACCTTTGGCACCGAGAAAGTGCCTTCTGAACAGCTGACCCTGCTGGTGCGTGAGTTCTTCGACCTGCGTCCATACGGTCTGATTCAGATGCTGGATCTGCTGCACCCGATCTACAAAGAAACCGCAGCCTACGGTCACTTTGGTCGCGAACATTTCCCATGGGAAAAAACCGACAAAGCGGCGCTGCTGCGGGAAGCGGCCGGTCTGAAATAATCTCCGCGCTTCCTCTCTTCAAGGCCAGCCTCGCGCTGGCCTTTTTATTTACGCCTCCCCCCCCCCCCTTTTCTGCGCCCCCATTTCAACGCGCGGCCGCCAAAAAATGAAAGCGATTACATAGTAAAGACTGTCACCTTCTGCCCAAAGACGCTATCTCCTGTACCCATTTTTCACAATGTTACATATTGTTTCGGTCAACTCTGATTACCGTTTTTCAAAATGTCGTCTATCCTTGTTTATATTGCTGATTTAAAAAGCATTTAATGAATTACGTTTCTTTACCTTTGTGGAAACGATTACACAGCCGTGATTATAGTCACGTTTTTTTACCGACGAGTGTCCTACCCTAACCATCGACAGAATCAATAACTCAACTGGAGGGCGTTATGCCTGACAACAAAAAACAAGGGCGTTCGAACAAGACTATGACGTTCTTCGTCTGTTTCCTCGCCGCGCTGGCTGGCCTGCTGTTCGGCCTTGATATCGGTGTTATTGCGGGTGCCTTACCCTTTATTGCCAATGAGTTCCAGATTTCCGCCCACACCCAGGAGTGGGTGGTCAGCTCCATGATGTTCGGAGCTGCCGTCGGCGCGGTCGGCAGCGGCTGGCTCTCTTTCAAACTGGGCCGGAAAAAGAGCCTGATGATCGGCGCCATCCTCTTCGTCGCCGGTTCGCTGTTCTCTGCCGCCGCGCCAAACGTCGAGATCCTGCTGGTTTCCCGTGTGCTGCTCGGCCTGGCGGTGGGCGTCGCCTCATATACGGCTCCGCTGTATCTATCGGAAATCGCGCCAGAAAAAATTCGCGGCAGTATGATTTCCATGTACCAGCTGATGATCACCATCGGGATCCTTGGCGCCTATCTCTCTGACACCGCTTTCAGCTACAGCGGCGCATGGCGCTGGATGCTCGGGGTTATCATCATTCCGGCGGTATTGCTGCTGATCGGCGTTATCTTCCTGCCGGACAGCCCGCGCTGGTTCGCCGCCAAACGTCGCTTTGTCGATGCGGAACGCGTGCTGCTGCGCCTGCGCGATACCAGCGCCGAAGCGAAACGCGAGCTCGATGAAATCCGTGAAAGCCTGAAGGTAAAACAGTCCGGCTGGTCGCTGTTTAAAGACAACAGCAACTTCCGCCGCGCGGTGTTCCTCGGCATCCTGCTGCAGGTGATGCAACAGTTCACCGGGATGAACGTCATCATGTACTACGCGCCGAAGATCTTTGAGCTGGCGGGTTATGCCAACACCACTGAGCAAATGTGGGGGACAGTGATCGTCGGTCTGACTAACGTGCTGGCCACCTTTATCGCCATCGGTCTGGTCGACCGCTGGGGCCGTAAACCGACGCTGATCCTTGGCTTTATCGTGATGGCCGCGGGTATGGGCGTCCTGGGTACCATGATGCACATCGGCATTCACTCCTCTACCGCCCAGTACATCGCCGTCCTGATGCTGCTGATGTTCATCGTCGGTTTCGCCATGAGCGCCGGCCCACTGATTTGGGTACTGTGCTCCGAAATCCAGCCGCTGAAAGGCCGCGACTTCGGTATCACCTGCTCCACAGCGACCAACTGGATTGCCAACATGATTGTCGGCGCCACCTTCCTGACCATGCTCAACTCGCTGGGCAGCGCCAATACCTTCTGGGTGTACGGAGGTCTGAACGTGCTGTTTATCCTGCTGACGCTGTGGCTGATCCCGGAAACCAAAAACGTCTCGCTGGAACATATTGAACGTAACCTGATGCAAGGTCGTCCACTGCGCGAGATCGGTGCCCGCGATTAACCTTCCTGAGCTTCCTCCCATCCCGGGAGGAAGCTTCCTCTTGCTCTCCCCCCTCCGCCGCACTATCCTCTGGCGCTATGAAAACGCCCCGTATTCCCATCGCTATTCAGCAGGCCGTCATGCGCAGCCTGCGGGAACATCTCGCCAATGCGAATCGCAAGCTGGAACGCCGCTATGCGGAACCGACGCTGGTCTACCAGCAGCGTGGTACTTCCGCCGGCACCGCCTGGCTGGAGAAAAACGAAATTCGTTTAAACCCGGTGCTGCTGCTGGAAAATCAGCGGGAGTTTATCGATGAAGTGGTGCCGCATGAGCTGGCGCACCTGCTGGTCTGGCAGCATTTCGGCCGCGTCGCGCCGCACGGGAAAGAGTGGAAATGGATGATGGAGAGCGTCCTTGGCGTTCCCGCGCGTCGCACCCACCGCTTTGAACTCGCTTCGGTCCGCCAGAACACCTTCCCCTATCGCTGTCGCTGTCAGCAGCACCAGCTCACCGTCCGTCGCCATAACCGGGTGGTACGCGGCGAGGCCACCTACCGCTGCGTTCGCTGCGGCGATCTGCTGGTGGCTGAAAAATAACCATCGGAATTAATTAGAAACTTTCTGATCTGACTGATTGCATCCGGCACCCTCATTCGCTACGTTGCGGGCTCGTTTTGACACGGAGTTAACGATGTCCCGTATGCATGTTTTAGCCGTAGCGGTATTGAGCGCGGCAGTCAGTGGTCCGCTTGCGGCCGCTGGTATTAATAGTTTTTCCCAGGCCAAAGCCGCTGGCGTCAAAGTGAATGCCGACGTTCCGGGCGATTTTTATTGCGGCTGTAAAATCGACTGGCAGGGGAAAAAAGGCGTTATCGATTTGGAATCCTGCGGCTATAAAGTGCGTAAAAATGAGAACCGCGCCAGCCGGGTTGAATGGGAGCACGTAGTGCCGGCATGGCAGTTCGGCCATCAGCGTCAGTGCTGGCAGGAGGGTGGACGTAAAAACTGCGCCAAAGATCCGGAATACCGCAAGATGGAAAGCGACATGCACAACCTGCAGCCGGCGGTGGGAGAAGTGAATGGCGATCGCGGCAACTTTATGTACAGTCAGTGGAACGGCGGTGAAGGCCAGTACGGCCAGTGCACCATGAAGGTCGATTTTAAAGATAAAATCGCCGAGCCCCCTGCCCGCGCTCGCGGCGCCATCGCCCGCACCTACTTCTATATGCGCGACCGCTATCAGCTGAATCTTTCCCGCCAGCAAACTCAGCTGTTTACCGCCTGGAATAAACAGTACCCGGTCACCGCCTGGGAATGTGAACGTGATGAGCGCATCGCGAAAGTGCAGGGCAACCATAATCCGTATGTCCTGCAGGCTTGCCAGGCGCAAAAGAGCTAACCTACACTAGCGGCAATTGTTAATTTGCAGCCCTGTGCTTCCCGCCCGATGGCGGGAAGCTGGCATCTGCGCAACGAACGGAATATCAAGCATGCGCATTCCTCGCATCCATCATCCAGAACGCCTCATTGTCGGCAGCCAGATCGCGCTGAGCGATGACGCGGCCAACCACGTCGGCCGCGTCCTGCGCATGACCGCCGGTCAGCACCTACAGCTTTTTGACGGCAGTAACCAGGTGTTTGACGCGGTCATCACCGAGGCCGGTAAGAAAAACGTTACGGTTGAGGTGCTCAGTGGCGAACCTGACGATCGGGAATCGCCGCTGCATATCCATTTAGGCCAGGTGATGTCCCGCGGCGAAAAAATGGAATTCACCATCCAGAAATCGATCGAACTCGGGGTAAGCCTCATAACGCCACTGTTTTCCGAGCGCTGCGGCGTTAAACTGGATGCCGAACGTTTGCAGAAAAAGATCCAGCAGTGGCAGAAAATCGCTATTGCCGCCTGCGAACAGAGCGGTCGTAACGTGGTACCGGAAATACGTCCGGCGATGCAGCTGGAGGCGTGGTGCGCCGAGCAGGACAGCGGGCTGAAGCTCAACCTGCACCCGCGCGCCAGCGCCAGCATTAACACGCTGCCGCTGCCGGTTGAACGCGTCCGTCTGCTGATTGGCCCGGAAGGCGGGCTGTCGGCTGAAGAGATAGCGATGACCGCGCAATACCAGTTTACTGATATCCTGTTGGGACCGCGCGTTCTGCGTACAGAGACTACTGCGCTCACCGCCATCACCGCCCTACAGGTGCGTTTTGGCGACTTAGGTTGAGGCGTTAACGGAGAAGAACCATGATCAAGCTCGGCATCGTGATGGATCCCATCGCAACCATCAACATCAAGAAAGACACCAGCTTCGCTATGTTGCTGGAGGCGCAGCGTCGCGGCTATGAACTCCATTATATGGAGATGAACGACCTCTATTTGATCAACGGCGAAGCCCGCGCCCGGACGCGCACGCTGAGCGTCGAACAGAACTACGATAAATGGTATGACTTCACCGGCGAGCAGGATCTGCCGCTGGCGGACCTTGACGTCATCCTGATGCGTAAGGATCCGCCGTTTGATACCGAATTTATTTATGCCACCTACATCCTGGAGCGAGCGGAAGAGAAAGGCACGCTTATCGTCAACAAGCCGCAGAGTCTGCGCGACTGTAACGAGAAGCTGTTCACCGCCTGGTTCTCTGAACTGACTCCGGAAACGTTGGTCACCCGCAATAAAGCCCAGCTGAAAGCCTTCTGGGAAAAGCACGGCGATATCATCATGAAACCGCTCGACGGCATGGGCGGCGCCTCTATTTTCCGTGTTAAAGCCGGCGATCCAAACCTTGGGGTGATTGCCGAGACGCTGACCGAACTGGGCAGCCGCTACTGCATGGCGCAGAACTATCTGCCGGCCATTAAAGATGGCGACAAGCGCGTGTTGGTAGTGGATGGAGAGCCCGTGCCTTACTGCCTGGCGCGAATTCCGCAGGGTGGCGAGACCCGCGGCAATCTGGCCGCCGGCGGCCGCGGCGAAGCCCGCCCGTTGACCGAAAGCGACTGGGAAATCGCCCGCCGCGTCGGCCCGACGCTGAAGGCCAAAGGCCTTATCTTCGTCGGCCTGGATATCATCGGCGACCGTCTGACGGAAATTAACGTCACCAGCCCCACCTGCGTACGCGAAATCGAAGCCGCCTTCCCGGATATTTCGATCACCGGTATGCTGATGGACGCTATCGAAAGACGTATCGATAAATAAGCACGACGGCGGACCAACGTCCGCTTTTGGCGCAGCGAGCGCGGATTACCGCGCTCGTGAAACGTTGCCAGCCTGACGCCACTCGGGCGCCGGCCAGATAAAGTGCATCGACACCATTCTACTTTGCCCGCATACTGGGTGTTGCTTTTTTGAACCAGGAACGAACCTCTGACAATGAATTTACAGCATCACTTTCTGATTGCCATGCCCGCGCTTCAGGACCCCATTTTCCGCCGCTCCGTAGTCTATATCTGCGAGTACAACGACGAGGGTGCCATGGGCATTATTATCAATAAGCCGCTGGAAAATCTGCAGGTGGAAGGGATCCTTGAGAAGCTCAAAATTGTCCCGGAGCCGCGCAATCCAGAGATCCGTCTGGATAAACCGGTGATGCTGGGAGGCCCGCTGGCGGAAGACCGCGGCTTCATTTTGCATACCCCGCCCTCTGACTTTTCCTCGAGCATTCGCATCTCGGATAACACGGTGATTACCACCTCGCGGGATGTTCTTGAAACCTTAGGAACCGATCGGCAGCCGGGCAACGTGCTGGTTGCGTTGGGCTACTCTTCGTGGGAGAAAGGGCAGCTGGAGCAGGAGATTTTAGATAATGCCTGGCTCACCGCCCCGGCGGATCAGAATATTCTTTTCCGTACGCCGATCGCCGATCGCTGGCGCGAGGCGGCTAAACTGATTGGTATCGACATTGTGACGATGCCAGGCGTCGCGGGGCATGCGTGATGAGCGGAACCTTTCTCGGCTTTGACTTTGGCACCAAAAGCATCGGCGTGGCGGTGGGACAACGCATCACCGCGACCGCACGACCATTACCGGCGCTGAAGGCGCAGGACGGTAAACCGGACTGGAACGTCATCGAAAAACTGCTTAAAGAGTGGCAGCCTGAGGCGGTAATCGTCGGCCTGCCGCTCAATATGGACGGCACCGAGCAACCGCTGACGGCGCGCGCGCGTAATTTCGCCAATAAAATTCATGGCCGCTTTGGCGTCGCGATCCTTCTCCACGATGAACGGCTGAGTACGGTTGAGGCCCGCGCGGGCCTGTTTGAACACGGCGGCTACCGGGCGCTGAGTAAAGGCAGCGTCGATTCAGCCTCTGCCGTAGTCATACTGGAAAGCTACTTCGAGCAGAGCTTTTAAACTCTGCCCTCCTGCGCCGCCGGCGGACCGCTGACGGCGCACGTTTACCCGCTTAGTGGCGCAGATGTTCGTTAGCCCAGCTCACCGCCTGGGTGCGATTTTTCACGCTCAGTTTACGAAACACATTGTACAGGTGCGTCCGCACCGTGTTCTCGCTGATAAACAGCGCGCGGGCGATATCCAGGTTCGTTGCGCCGCAGCGCAGTTCGTTGAGGATCTCGCATTCCCGCTCGGTCAGCGGCGAGTTCTCTACTGGAGTCGATGCATGGTCCGCAGCGTACATCGCCGGGTGCATCACGCTCAATTCAGCCGTCTGCTCGCCGTTCAGCACGGCCTTAACGCCCTCAATTAAGCGCGATTCATCATCGTCATGACGGAACACGCCATATAAAGCCGGCCACTGCGCCATTTCGTATAGCTCATACTTTTGTGCGCTATTAATAATCAACAAACGAGGATTATCTGCCTGCAGGCGAATAATATCCCGCCACACCCCGTTTAATTTCTTATTTGACACTGCAATATCAAATAATATTACAGAATCTTTTGCCAAACGCTGCGCCAGCGGCTTATTAATATTTTGTAAAACCACCGGTGCCATCAGGGTTTCGCTCAGATAGCTGGCAAAGGCTTTGCTTTGAATAGACGGGTGGGTAATAAAGGTTACCTGACGAGAAGATGATGAATTTCCATTTAAATTAATCACTTAAAACTCTCCTTAGCTGTTACCCACCGCCATGGTGGTTAAATGAATAAAAAAAGATACAAACAGTCGTGAATTTATAAATCACCAAGGTAATTTACAAACTGAAACGTTATTCCATGAGAATCATCCTATTCCCACAAACAGCATAAATCGAATGACTCAAAGCTGTCAAAAGATAATCAAACTTTTTTCCTGGAAATGCGTATTCACTGTCGACATATCTAATCTGAATGTGTTATTTGAATTTATAATCAAAAGTTATTTGTATTACCAAATAATATTAATAAACAACAAATAAACATTCATCTAACATATCATTTAACCTGTCATATCAATCTCTTTCTCATCTTATAGCGCGCCTGCAGCGACACGTTGCTGAAAACTCTGGGTAAAGGTCAACATTCCGGCCTGCATCCCGGTCTGCATAACACCAGGCAATTGATGTACTTTTCCTTCACGGATCAAATTCGCCACCGCTGGCGTGTTGACCAGAAGCTCGTATAGCGCAACTCTCCCGCCCTGACGTGCAGGTAACAATTTTTGCGCCAGCACCGCGCACAGGCTTCCGGCAAGCTGGCTACGAACCTGATCTTTCTCCTCCGCCGGAAAGACATCGATCAATCTCTCCACCGCCGGCGCCGCGCCGCGGGTATGTAATGTCGCCATTACCAGGTGCCCGGTCTCCGCCGCGGTTAACGCCAGGCGAATGGTTTCGCTGTCGCGTAGCTCCCCGAGCAGGATCACATCCGGATCCTGGCGCAGCGCCACGCGGAGCGCCGCGGCGAACGAAGGACAGTGACGGCCAACTTCCCGCTGCTGGATCAGACAGCGCTCGCTGTGATGAATAAATTCCACCGGATCTTCAAGCGTCAGAATATGGCCATCAAGATGCTGATTGAGGTGCCCCACCATTGCCGCCAGGGTGGTCGACTTGCCGCTGCCCGTCGCTCCGGTGACCAACAGCAAACCACTCTCTTCCGCCAGCAGTTCGCTCAGCGCAGGCGGGGCGCCGAGCATATCCAGACGCGGGCACTGTTCAGGAAGGAGGCGCAGCACCAGCGATATCCCACGCGTATGGGCGAAGGCGCTGGCGCGCAGCCGCGCACCGCAGGCCAGGTTCAGCGCAAAGTCAATCTGGCCGTGTTCCTGCCAGTGCAGTAACTGTGCGGCATCGAGCCAGTCGTTGAGTAAATTCGCAATATCCGGCGCGGGAAAGGGCGCGGGCTGCAGCCTGCCCTGCCGCCGCCAGCGTGGTGCGGCGGAATTGCACAGGTGTAGATCGGAGACATTATGCTTTACACTAAGGGCTACGATTTCTTCCAGCTTCATAACTCATCCTCGGAATATGAACGATATTGCGCATAACCTGGCACAGGTCCGGGACAAAATCTCCGGTGCTGCCGCCCGATGCGGGCGTGCGCCAGAAGAAGTGACATTGCTTACAGTGAGTAAAACGAAACCTGCGAGCGCGATCGAAGAAGCCATTGCGGCAGGCCAGCGGGCATTTGGTGAAAACTACGTCCAGGAGGGCGTGGAGAAGATTAACCATTTCCAGCAGGCTGGCGTCAGCGGGCTGCAGTGGCACTTTATTGGCCCCCTGCAGTCCAACAAAAGCCGGTTGGTGGCAGAGCATTTTGACTGGTGCCACACCGTCGATCGGCTGAAAATCGCCACCCGCCTGAACGAGCAGCGCCCGGCGCATTTACCGCCGCTGAAGGTGCTGATTCAAATTAACATCAGCGATGAGCAGAGCAAATCCGGCATCCCGCTGGAAGCGCTCGACGGCTTAGCGGCGGAGATCGCTGAGTTACCTCATCTGGAACTGCGCGGCCTGATGGCCATCCCCGCGCCTGAGTCAGAATATGTAAGGCAGTTTGCCGTCGCCCGGCAAATGGCGGTAGCATTTGCGCGATTAAAAACGCGGTACCCCACGGTCGATACGTTGTCTCTGGGAATGTCGGACGATATGGAAGCCGCAATCGCGGCGGGAAGCACGATGGTGCGCATCGGTACAGCCATTTTTGGTGCGCGCGACTACAGCAAATAATAAGGAATCTGAGGAACGCCATGAAGACGTTGACTTTCCTGCTTTCAACGGTCATTGAGCTTTACACGATGGTCGTGTTGTTACGCGTCTGGATGCAGTGGGCGCGCTGCGACTTTTACAACCCGTTTTCGCAGTTTGTGGTGAAAGCCACGCAGCCGATTGTCGGACCGCTGCGCCGGATTATCCCGGCAATGGGGCCGATTGACAGCGCCTCGCTGCTGGTGGCATTTATTCTCTGCGTCATCAAAGCGATCGTGCTGTTTATGGTGATCACCTTCCAGCCGATCATCTGGATCTCCGCTCTGCTTATTCTGCTGAAAACCATCGGCTCGTTGATCTTCTGGGTACTGCTGTTGATGGCGATCATGAGCTGGGTCAGTCAGGGCCGTAGCCCGGTGGAGTATGTGCTGATGCAGCTGGCGGACCCGCTGCTGCGCCCTATCCGCAACCTGCTGCCGTCGATGGGCGGTATCGATTTCTCGCCGATGGTGCTGGTACTGCTGTTGTACGTAATCAATATGGGCATCGCCGAAGTGCTGCAGGCCACCGGTAATGTACTGCTGCCGGGGCTGTGGATGGCGCTATGAGTGCCGTTGAAACCTGCGCTGACGGGCTGGTGCTGAGGCTGTACATTCAGCCTAAGGCCAGCCGCGATAGCATCGTGGGCGTACATGGCGACGAGCTTAAAGTCGCCATTACCGCCCCGCCCGTTGATGGCCAGGCCAATGCCCACCTGGTGAAATTTCTCGCCAAACAGTTCCGCGTCGCCAAAAGCCAGGTACTGATTGAAAAAGGCGAGCTGGGCCGCCATAAGCAAGTTAAAATCATCGCCCCACAACAGATCCCGACTGCGGTCGCGGCGCTAACTGAATAAACAGGATTCATCATGCAAAAAGTCGTCCTCGCTACCGGTAACGCCGGCAAAGTGCGCGAACTGGCCTCGCTGCTGGAAGATTTTGGTCTCGATATCGTCGCTCAGACCGAGCTGGGCGTGGACTCTGCGGAAGAGACCGGCCTGACCTTTATTGAAAACGCGATTCTGAAAGCGCGCCACGCGGCGCAGATCACCGGCCTGCCGGCCATCGCCGACGATTCCGGTCTGGCCGTCGATGCTCTTGGCGGCGCGCCGGGTATTTACTCCGCACGCTATTCCGGCGTCGATGCCAGCGACCAGCAGAATCTTGAGAAGCTGCTCGACGCGTTAAAAGACGTGCCGGACGACCAGCGTCAGGCCCAGTTCCACTGCGTGCTGGTCTATCTGCGCCATGCCGAGGATCCCACGCCGCTGGTGTGCCACGGCAGCTGGCCTGGGGTAATCACCCGACAAGCCGCCGGTCATGGCGGCTTCGGTTACGACCCGATCTTCTTCGTCCCGTCAGAAGGTAAAACCGCGGCCGAACTGAGCCGTGAAGAAAAGAGCGCCATTTCCCATCGCGGGCAGGCGCTGAAACTGTTACTGGAAGCATTACGTAATGGCTAATTTGCCGCCGCTGAGTCTCTATATCCATATTCCCTGGTGCGTGCAGAAATGCCCGTACTGCGATTTTAATTCGCATGCGCTGAAAGGCGAGGTGCCGCATGATGACTACGTCCAGCATCTGCTGAACGATCTGCAGGCTGATGCGCAATATGCCCAGGGACGGGAAATAGGCACTATTTTTATCGGCGGCGGTACGCCGAGCCTGCTGTCCGGCCCGGCCATGCAAACCCTGCTCGATGGCGTCCGCGCCTGCCTGCCGCTGGCCGCCGGGGCGGAAATCACCATGGAAGCCAACCCGGGTACCGTGGAGGCCGATCGCTTCGTTGATTATCAGCGCGCCGGGGTGAACCGCATCTCCATCGGCGTACAAAGCTTTAGCGAACCGAAGCTGCAGCGCCTGGGGCGGATCCACGGCCCGGAGGAGGCCAAGCGCGCAGCACGTCTCGCCAGCGGCCTCGGCTTGCGCAGCTTCAACCTCGACCTGATGCACGGTCTGCCGGACCAGTCGCTGGAGGAGGCGCTGGACGATCTGCGTCAGGCGATTGCCCTCAACCCGCCGCACCTGTCGTGGTACCAGCTGACCATTGAGCCGAACACCTTGTTCGGCTCCCGGCCGCCGGTGCTGCCGGATGACGACGCGCTATGGGATATTTTCGAGCAGGGGCATCAGCTGCTGAGCGCCGCCGGCTATCAGCAGTACGAGACGTCCGCCTATGCTAAGCCAGGCTTCCAGTGTCAGCATAATCTCAACTACTGGCGCTTTGGCGACTACCTCGGCATCGGCTGCGGCGCGCACGGCAAGATCACCTTCCCTGACGGACGCATTCTGCGGACCGCCAAAACACGCCACCCGCGCGGGTATATGGAAGGCCGTTACCTTGAGCGTCAGCATGATGTGGAAGAAGCGGATAAACCGTTTGAGTTCTTTATGAACCGTTTTCGCCTGCTGGAGGCCGCGCCGCGCGCGGAGTTCAGCTTGTATACCGGCCTTGATGAGCAGGTTATCCGTCAGCAAATCGATGCCGCTATCGCCGAAGGCTATCTGCTGGAAGATGCGCAAAACTGGCAAATTACCGAGCACGGTAAACTGTTTTTAAATTCGCTGGTGGAGCTGTTCCTCAGCGAAGAGTAATCCCTGCGGGCGGCACGTCGTCGCCCGTATCTTTCCCCTTACATCCTCTCCCGCTACGGTCAAATCGACTGGCGTTTTTTTGTTCAATTATTTGCAGCGAATCACAAAATCCGATCGACTTTTTTCCTTTTCTTGACTCATTTTTTGCGCAGTGGTAATCCTGCTTCATCGGTTGAGCAAATGTAAAACCGACGTATCCTACATGTGAATTATTGGTAACTCTGATTAAAAAAGTCTCTGTAACGTCGGCGCAACCCGGCGGGCTTAAGCCTATAAAAAAGAGGGTAACACAATGAATTACCGTAATATTTTTATCACACTCTCCGCACTATCCGGCACCGTCACGGCTTCAGCCTGGTCTGCAGAGTCCGCCACCGTGGCCTTTTTAATGCCCGATCAGGCCTCTACCCGCTATGAACAGCACGACTTCCCCGGTTTTAAGGCGGAAATGAGCAAGCTTTGCGCGGATTGTAAGGTCATCTATCAGAATGCCAACGCCAACGCGTCGCTCCAGCAGCAGCAGTTCAACTCGGTTATCGCCCAGGGGGCGAAAGTGATCGTCCTGGATCCGGTTGACTCTTCCGCCGCCGCCGCGCTGGTCGAAAACGCCCAAGCGCAGGGGGTCAAGGTCATTGCCTATGATCGCCCGGTACCAGACAAACCGGCTGATTTCTACGTCTCATTTGATAACGAGGGCATTGGCTACGCCATCGCAAAATCTCTTACCGACCATCTGAAAGCGAGCGGCGTGCCGCAGGATGCCGGCGTGCTGCAAATTAACGGTTCGCCAACCGATGCCGCCGCAGGGCTGATCCGCGACGGTATCCATCGCGGATTGAAAGAGTCCGGTTACAAAACGTTGGCCGAATTCGACACCCCGGAGTGGGCGCCGCCGAAAGCCCAGGAGTGGACCGCCGGGCAGGTTACCCGCTTTGGCGACAAAATTAAGGGCGTGGTCGCGGCAAACGACGGTACCGGCGGCGGCGCAATTGCCGCCTTTAAGGCTGCCGGCGTCCAGCCGCTGCCGCCGGTCACCGGCAATGACGCCACTATCGCCGCGCTGCAGCTGATCATCGCTGGCGATCAGTACAACACCATCTCCAAGCCATCGGAGATCGTCGCCGCGGCGGCGGCCAAAGTGGCGGTTGATTTTATCCAGGGCAAAAAACCGCAGGCCAGCACCACCCTGTACAACACCCCTTCCCAGCTATTTACCCCGGAAGTGGTGACGGCCAAAAACATCAAAGCGGAAATCTTCGATAAAAAAATCCAGACCTGGGATCAGGTGTGTAGCGGCGAGTACGCCGCCGCCTGCCAGAAGTTAGGCATCAGCAAGTAACTTTTGCCCCTGCGCCCGCCGCGGCGGGCGCGATTTCGCCATGATTGAGGTCGTTTTGTATGCCGCAACAACAACACAACTCCGCCGCCGGGCGGCCAATACTGCAACTGCGCAACGTCTCTAAACATTTTGGCGCGGTGTCCGCGCTGACGGATATCGAATTAGAAGTCCACGCCGGCGAGGTGGTCGCGCTGGTCGGCGACAACGGCGCGGGCAAATCCACGCTGGTGAAGATCCTCGCCGGCGTCCACCAGCCGACCTCCGGCACCATTGAGTTTGACGGCAACCCCGTCACCCTCGATAGCCCCGGCAAGGCGCTGGAATACGGTATTGCCACGGTGTTTCAGGATCTGGCGCTGTGTGAAAACCTTGATGTGGTGGCAAACCTGTTTCTGGGTCATGAAATTTCGCCGTTCCAGCTCGATGAAGTGGCGATGGAAGTGAAAGCCTGGACGCTGCTGCAGGAGCTGGCGGCACGTATTCCGTCGGTACGCGAACCGGTGGCATCGCTTTCCGGCGGCCAGCGGCAGACCGTCGCCATCGCCCGTTCGCTGCTGCTGAACCCTAAAATCATTATGCTCGATGAACCCACCGCGGCGCTGGGCGTCGCGCAGACCGCGGAAGTGCTCAACCTGATTGAGCGCGTTCGCGAGCGCGGGCTTGGCGTCATCATCATCAGTCACAACATGGAAGACGTTCGCGCCGTCGCCGACCGTATCGTGGTACTGCGTCTCGGGCGCAACAAAGGGATCTTCACGCCCGATGCTTCTAATCAGGATCTGGTCGCCGCGATCACCGGCGCGACGGAAAACGCCGTCTCACGCCGGGTTGAACGTAAATCACAGCCAACGACTTCCGGAGCGATGTAATTTTATGAACAGTAAGACCGCATCCCACACCGCGCTGGATCGCAGCGATGAGCGCGTTCGTCACGACGAGGGGCTGTTCGGCGCCCTACGCGCGCAGATAACCCGCATCAAAACCGGCGATCTCGGCACCGCGCCGGTGATAGCCGGGCTGATTGTGATTTCCCTGGTTTTCACCTTCCTCAACCCGGTCTATATCGCGCCGAATAACCTGGTGAACCTGCTGTTTGACTGCGCGACGGTCGGGTTTATCTCGCTCGGCATCGTCTGCGTGCTAATGCTTGGTGAGATAGACCTGTCGGTCGGCTCCATGAGCGGCCTGGCATCGGCTATCGTCGGCGTGCTGTGGGTGAACGCAGGATGGCCGCTGGCGGGAGCCATCGCCGTGGCGCTGGCCTGCGGCGTGGCCGTCGGGCTGGTCTACGCGCTGCTGTATACCCGCGTCGGAATGCCGAGTTTCGTCGCCACTCTCGCCGGCCTGCTGGCGCTGCTGGGTATGCAGCTGTATATCCTCGGGCCGAGCGGCAGCATCAACCTGCCCTATACTTCGCCGCTGGTGCGCTTTGGCCAACTGCTGGTGATGCCCGGCTGGTTCTCACACCTGATGGCATTGCTGCCAGGGCTGGCGATCCTTATTTTTGGCCTGAAAAAACGCTCGCGGCGCCTGGCGGCCAATCTTTCCGCCGAGGGAGTCAGCTCGCTAGTGGCGCGCGCGATCGCGCTGACGATTATCTTCGAGGCCGCGGTGCTTTACCTCAATCAGGGGCGCGGTATTCCATGGATTTTCGGTCTCTTTGTCGCCTGCGTAATGATCCTCAACTACGCGCTGAAACGGACAAAATGGGGTCGCTCGATGTTCGCGGTTGGCGGCAACCGTGAAGCGGCGCGCCGTTCGGGCATTAACGTGCGGGCGATTTATGTGAGCGCTTTCGTCCTGTGTACCACGCTTGCGACCTTCGGCGGCATTCTCGCGGCGTCGCGACTGGCTTCCGCCAGCCAGCAGGCCGGCACCGGCGACGTCAACCTCAACGCCATCGCCGCGGCGGTGATCGGCGGCACCAGCCTGTTCGGCGGACGCGGCAGCGCCTGGTCCGCGCTATTGGGGATCATCGTGATTCAGTCGATTTCAAATGGGCTGACGCTGTTGAACCTGCCGTCTTCGCTGCGCTATATCATTACCGGCGCGGTACTGGCGATTGCGGTAATCATTGATTCTCTGGCTCGCCGTTCACGCGTGTCGCACGGCCGCGCCTGAGTGGAGAAGTGCGCGGCCCAAAGGTATGCGGGCCGCGAAATTTTGATTATTTTAACGAGCCAACCAGCGCTTTGCGGCTGTCCTCCAGCGATACCACCCGGCTGCAGACGTCCTTACCAAACTGCTGGAAATCGGCCTCCTGGTTTTTCCATTCCTCCTGAATCGCCGTTTGCAGGCCGCCGAGGCTGCCGAGAATGCCCTGTAGCGGATTACCGCCGCCTTTGAGCACCGCTTTCGCCCCCATCTCGTTAATGCTGTCCTGCAGAATGCCGCCCATCGCCTGATTCACCAGCTGCTGGCCATCGGCGCGTACCTGGTCGATAGCTTTATAGTGGAAGGTCAGGCCATCGCTGCGACGTTCGATAATGCGGTTCATCTGTTCTTTCAGCTGCGCGTCCAGTTTGGTCAGGCGACCGTGCATGCTGCTGTTGGCGCCAACCTGTTCGGTAATGATTTTATCCAGCGCCTTGCGGCTTTTTTCGACTCGCGAACGCGCGCCTTGGTCAATCCACGGCAGGCTGCTGCGCAGGCTGGCCTGATAATCCTGCGCCTGTTCGCGCTGGGCGGCGCTGAGCGCATAGGCCTTGCCGTTAAAGGTCAGATTGCCGTCCGGCTTTATCACCAGATCGCCGTTTTCCCCTTTCACCTGCACCTGCTGCGGGCTGAGGATCACATCGTCACGCGGCGTGACGCTACACTGGTAGTCCGCATGGGCAGACAAAGCGGTGACGGAGAGCGCCACCGCCAGCAGCGTTTTACGCATCATAAAACTCCCTTAAGACAAAACGGGCCGGCAATTGCCGACCCTTGTCAAACTTAGTCCCACCAGACGTCAAAAAGTTCGCTGGTGCGCACATCCTCTAACTTACGCGCTTCCAGCCATTTGCGTACGATAGCCTGATGCTCTTCAGTGCACTTACCAATCTCCTGCATGCAGATGAGCCCTTCCCAGGAGAGATAACCGCTGCCGTCGAAGGCCAGCTTGTTCGGCTCTATCACCTCTTCGATCAGATCGTTGACCGTCTGGTCGATCTGCTCTTCGCTGGTCCCTTCCGGGAAACGCCAGGCGACGGAGAAGCCTAACTCCTGAAACTCATCGATATGCATTTTTTTACGCAGACGACGGCTACGATTCTTGGCCATTATTTCACCCTCTCGAACATTAAGTCCCATACGCCGTGGCCGAGACGATGGCCACGCTGTTCAAATTTGGTTACCGGGCGCGATTCCGGGCGCGGTACGTAATCGTTGCTTGCCGACTGGTTACGATAGCCTTCCAGCGAGGACATGACTTCCAGCATATGCACGGCATAAGCTTCCCAGTCGGTCGCCATATGGAAGACGCCGCCGAGCTTCAGCTTGCTTTTCACCAGCTCAGCGAAAGGCGGCTGCACGATACGACGTTTATTATGACGCGCTTTATGCCACGGATCAGGGAAAAACAGTTGCACCATATTCAGCGAGTTATCCGGGATCATGGTATGTAGCACTTCCACTGCATCGTGACACATTACGCGCAGGTTTTGTACGCCTTCTTCTTCCGCAGAAGCCAGACAAGCGCCAACGCCCGGGGAGTGTACTTCAATGCCGAGGAAATTCTGTTCCGGTTTGGCTTTCGCCATCGCCACCAGCGAGGCGCCCATCCCGAAGCCAATTTCTAAGGTGACCGGCGCGTCACGGCCAAACAGGGCGGCGAAATCGAGCGGCGCATCGTTGAATTCAACGCCCATCACCGGCCAAATGTTATCCAGCGCATGCTGCTGCCCTTTCGTCAGGCGGCCCTGGCGACGGACGAAGCTACGAATACGGCGCAGCGGGCGACCGTTTTCATCGAATTCCGGAGAGATGACGTCGTTTTTCATAAAAGTTTGGTCTGCTTGTGAATGTGTTCGGAAAACGGGCATTATCCAAAGTTACCCGGCGGATGCAAGGGTTTACAGCCACTCGCCCTTATGCTGCAATCTGCCCCCCTGTAATCGCGATCCCGGAGCCGTAGCTTTGACTTTTCTCGCCACGCAATTTTCAGCCCAGGTTCTGGACTGGTACGACAAATACGGGCGTAAAACCCTGCCCTGGCAAATCGCCAAGACGCCCTACAAAGTATGGCTCTCCGAAGTGATGTTGCAACAAACCCAGGTGACCACGGTAATCCCCTATTTTGAACGCTTTATGGCGCGTTTCCCCACGGTGGTGGATCTCGCCAACGCGCCGCTGGATGAAGTGCTGCATCTGTGGACCGGTCTGGGCTACTACGCGCGGGCGCGCAACTTACATAAAGCCGCACAGCAAGTCGCCACACTGCACGGCGGGGAATTCCCCCGGACCTTTGACGAAGTGGCGGCGCTGCCCGGCGTCGGGCGCTCAACGGCGGGGGCGATTTTATCCCTTTCGCTCGGTCAGCATTATCCGATTCTCGACGGCAACGTGAAGCGCGTGCTCGCCCGCTGCTATGCTGTCAGCGGCTGGCCGGGGAAAAAAGAGGTGGAAAAACGGCTGTGGGACATCAGCGAAGAGGTCACCCCGGCAGAGGGCGTCGAGCGCTTCAACCAGGCGATGATGGATCTCGGTGCAATGGTTTGCACCCGCTCGAAGCCGAAGTGCGAGCTGTGTCCGCTGAGCAACGGCTGCGTGGCCTACGCGAACCATTCATGGGCGGAATACCCGGGCAAAAAACCGAAGCAGACCCTCCCGGAACGCACCGGCTACTTCCTGCTGATGCAGCACGGCGACGAGGTGTTTCTTTCCCAGCGTCCGCCGGTGGGTCTGTGGGGCGGGTTGTTCTGTTTTCCGCAGTTTGCAGACGAAGCGGAGCTACGCGAGTGGCTGGCGCAGCGCCAGATTAAGGCCGATAATCTGACGCAATTAACCGCTTTTCGCCACACTTTCAGTCATTTCCACCTGGATATTATTCCGATGTGGCTTACAGTGCACTCATCTGGCGCATGCATGGATGAAGGCAACGCACTCTGGTATAACTTAGCGCAGCCGCCGTCGGTCGGTCTGGCGGCCCCCGTGGAGCGCTTGTTGCAACAGCTAAAAGCCGGAGCGCCGGTATAAATTTTTCGGCTATCAAAGAGGATTAATTATGAGCAGAACCATTTTTTGTACCTTCCTGCAGCGTGAAGCGGACGGCCAGGATTTCCAGCTGTATCCGGGCGAGCTCGGAAAGCGTATTTACAACGAAATCTCCAAAGAAGCCTGGGCGCAGTGGCAGCACAAGCAGACCATGCTGATCAACGAGAAAAAGCTCAGCATGATGAACCCGGAGCACCGCAAACTGCTTGAGCAGGAGATGGTGCAGTTCCTGTTTGAAGGGAAAGACGTGCACATCGAAGGCTACACGCCGCCGGAAAAACAGTAAGGGCCCTGCGGCCTTTAAAAAAACAAACACAACACGCACGCCCGGAATGATGAAAAAATACTTAGCGCTCGCGCTGATTGCGCCGTTGCTCGTTTCGTGTTCCAGCTCCAATAAAAAAGGCGCCGAATACAACGAGGCCTGGGTCAAGGACACGAACGGATTCGATATTTTGATGGGCCAGTTCGCCCACAACATCGAGAACATTTGGGGGTACAACGAAGTCCTGCTCGCCGGGCCAAAGGACTACGTCAAGTACACCGACCAGTATCAAACCCGCAGCCACATCAACTTCGATGAAGGGACGATCACCGTCGAGACCATTGCCGGCACCGACCCTCGCGGACGTCTGCGCCAGGCGATCGTCAAAACCCTGTTGATGGGCGATGACCCCAACTCCATTGACCTCTATTCCGATGTCGATGACATCCAGATCTCCAAAGAGCCGTTCCTCTATGGCCAGGTGGTGGATAACACCGGGGCGTCGATTCGCTGGGAGTGGCGCGCCGCGCGCTTTGCCGACTATCTGCTGCAAACCCGTCTGAAGAGCCGCAACAACGGCCTGCGCGTGGTCTACAGCATCACCATTAACCTGGTGCCGAACCACCTCGACAAACGTGCGCATAAATACCTCGGCATGGTGCGTCAGGCCTCGCGTAAGTATGGGGTTGATGAGTCGCTGATCCTCGCGATTATGCAGACCGAATCCTCCTTTAACCCCTATGCGGTCAGCCATGCCGACGCCATGGGGCTGATGCAGGTGGTCCAGCACAGCGCCGGCAGAGACGTCTTCCGCTCCCAGGGTAAATCCGGCCTGCCAAGCCGCAGCTATCTGTTTGACCCGGCGAATAACATCGACACCGGTACCGCCTACCTGGCGATGCTGAACAATGTTTACCTCGCCGGCATCGATAACCCCACCTCGCGTCGCTACGCGGTGATCACTGCCTATAACGGCGGCGCCGGCAGCGTACTGCGGGTCTTCTCCAGCGATAAAGTGCAGGCGGCCAATATTATCAACAGCATGGCGCCAGGGGACGTCTACCAGACGCTGACCACCCGCCATCCGTCGGCGGAATCGCGCCGCTATCTGTACAAAGTTAATACGGCGCAGAAAAGCTACCGCCGTAAATAGCCCTCCTCCCGACTCCGGCCTCAGCCCCGCGCTGAGGCCGCGCTTATTCTCCGCCATACTCTGTAATATCTTTCGGTTTTCTGCGGCAGTTAACAGAAGCATTAAGCTGGCGAATGATAGAATCGCATCAAAATAACGGGATTAATGTTATTTTAAAAACATAACAAGCCCACATTCGTGAGGATAACTACATGAATCTTAAGCTGCAGCTCAAAATACTGTCGTTCCTGCAGTTCTGCCTTTGGGGGAGCTGGCTCACCACGCTTGGCTCGTACATGTTTGTCACGCTGAAGTTTGACGGCGCGGCAATCGGCGCAGTGTATAGCTCGCTCGGTATCGCCGCGGTGTTGATGCCGACGCTGCTCGGCATCGTCGCCGATAAGTGGATCAGCGCCAAATGGGTATACGCCATCTGCCACCTGGTCGGCGCGTTAACGCTGTACCTCGCGGCGCAGGTCACCACGCCGGGCGAGATGTTCCTCGTGATCCTGCTTAACTCGCTGGCCTATATGCCGACGCTTGGCTTGATCAATACCATCTCCTACTACCGCCTGCAGTCGGCGGGGCTGGATATTGTCACCGATTTCCCGCCAATTCGTATCTGGGGCACCATCGGCTTTATCCTCGCCATGTGGGGCGTGAGCTTCTCCGGCTTTGAACTGAGCCATATGCAGCTGTACATTGGCGCGACGCTGTCGGTCCTGCTGACTCTGTTCACCCTGACGCTGCCGCATATTCCGGTCGCCAACGCCCAGCGCAATCAAAGCTGGACGGAGATGCTCGGCCTGAACGCTTTTGCGCTGTTTAAAAACAAGCGTATGGCTATCTTCTTTATCTTCTCGATGATGCTCGGCGCCGAGCTGCAAATCACTAACATGTTCGGTAACACCTTCCTGCACAGCTTCGATAAAGATCCGCTGTTTGCCGGCAGCTTTATCGTCGAGCACGCGTCAGTGCTGATGTCGATTTCGCAGATTTCCGAAACGCTGTTTATCCTGACCATCCCATTCTTCCTTAGCCGCTACGGCATTAAGAACGTGATGCTTATCAGTATTGTGGCGTGGATGCTGCGCTTCGGCCTGTTCGCCTTTGGCGACCCGACGCCGTTCGGCACTGTACTACTGGTGCTGTCGATGATCGTCTACGGCTGCGCCTTCGACTTCTTTAACATCTCCGGTTCGGTGTTCGTTGAGAAAGAGGTGCGCCCGGAAATCCGCGCCAGCGCTCAGGGGATGTTCCTGATGATGACCAACGGCTTCGGCTGTATTCTCGGCGGGATGGTGAGCGGCAAAGTCGTCGAACACTTTACCGTCGAGGGGATCACTGACTGGCAGAGCGTGTGGCTGATTTTCGCCGGCTATTCGCTGGTGCTGGCCTTTGCCTTCGTGGCGCTGTTCAAATACAAACACGTCAGACAACCGACCGCCGCCCAGCAGAGCGTGTGATCGGCAAAAGTAAAACGCCCCGCCTGTTCGGCGGGGCGTTTTTTTATCCCTTCAGCACGTAGCCATACAGCCGCTTAATGCCGTCCGGATCCGTCTCGCTGTAAACCCCCTGCAGCTCCGGCGAGAAGCCAGGCAGCATATTGACCCCCTCCTCCAGCGCGAGGAAATAGCGCAAAACGGCGCCGCCCCAGACCTCGCCGGGCACCACGCACAGCACGCCCGGCGGATACGGCAGCGCTCCCTCCGCCGCGACGCGGCCTTCCGCCTCGCTCAGACGCACCAGCTCAACGTTGCCGCGAATAAACTCGTGGTTGGCATCCTGGGGATTCATCACCACCCTTGGGAAGCTCCGTTTACGGAACATCTCTTTTTGCAGGCTCTTCACGTCAAAGCTAACGTACAGATCGTGCATCTCCTGGCACAGCTCGCGCAGGGTATAGTCGCGATAACGCACCGGATATTTGTTATAGATGGTCGGCAACACATCGGCCAGCGGCGTATCCGCTTCAATATGCTGTTCAAACTGCCCCAGCATCGCCACCAGCTGCGCCATTTTTTCGGCGCTCTCCGCCGGCGTCAGCAGGAACAGAATCGAGTTGAGATCGCACTTCTCCGGCACGATGCCGTTTTCACGCAGATAATGCGCCAGAATGGTTGCCGGGATGCCAAACTCACTGTACTCCCCGCTCTCCGCGTCAATGCCCGGGGTGGTCAGCAACAGCTTGCACGGGTCGACAAAATACTGGTCGTCCGCGTAGCCTTCAAAACCATGCCAGCGCGCGTCGGGTTCGAAGCTGAAGAAGCGGCGCTCCCGGGCGATCGCCTCGGTCGGGTGATCCTGCCACGGGCGCCCCGCCACCATCGGCGGAATAAAGGGCTGGATCATCTTGCAGTTGGCGATGATCGCTTTGCGCGCCTCGATGCCCAGCGCCACGCACTCGGCCCACAGGCGGCGGCCGCTCTCGCCTTCGTGGATTTTAGCGTTGACGTCCAGCGCGGCGAACAGCGGATAGAACGGGCTGGTGGAGGCATGCAGCATAAAGGCGTTATTCAGCCGCTTGTGCGGACAGAAGCGCGCCTGGCCGCGCAGATGGTTATCTTTTTTATGGATCTGCGACGTCTGTGAGAAGCCGGCCTGCTGCTTGTGCACGGACTGGGTGACAAAAATACCCGGATCGTCGGGGGTCAGCTCCAGCAGCAGCGGCGAGCAGTCGGCCATCATTGGGATAAACTGCTCATAGCCCACCCACGCCGAGTCGAACAGGATGTAATCGCAGAGGTGGCCGATCTTATCCACCACCTGGCGGGCGTTATAGACCGTGCCGTCGTAGGTCCCGAGCTGGATCACCGCCAGACGAAACGGGCGGGAGGCATTGGCTTTCTCAGGCGCCGCTTCGCGGATGAGATCCCGCAGGTAATGCTCATCAAAGCAGCGCTCGTCAATGCCGCCGATAAAGCCGAACGGATTGCGCGCGGCTTCCAGGTAAACAGGCGTCGCCCCCGCCTGGATCAGCGCCCCGTGATGGTTTGACTTGTGGTTGTTACGATCGAACAGCACCAGATCGCCGCGGGTCAATAGCGCGTTGGTCACGACTTTGTTGGCCGCCGAGGTGCCGTTGAGGACGAAGTAGGTTTTATCCGCATTGAACACCTTCGCAGCGAACTTCTGTGCGTGCTTGGCTGACCCTTCGTGGATCAGCAGATCGCCTAATTTCACGTCGGCGTTGCACATGTCGGCGCGAAAGACATTTTCGCCAAAAAAGTCATAGAACTGACGGCCTGCAGGGTGCTTTTTGAAAAACGCCCCGTGCTGATGCCCCGGACAGGCAAAGGTGCTGTTATCCATCTCGACGTACTGGGTCAGGGTATTGAAAAACGGCGGCAGCAGACGCGCTTCATAATCACAGGCCGCCGCCTCCAGCTCCAGCCACTCCTGATCTTTACCGGCGATCACCGCCTGCACCCCCTCCGGCTTGTCGACCGCCGTCTCACTCAGCAGGTAGACCGGCAGGTTAAATCCGCTACGCCTGAGGAGAGTAAGGATGCCGCTGCGACTGTCGGCCGCGGAGATGACGACTGCCGCCACATCGGTAAAATCGGTACTGTCCAGCGCCACAACGCGACGGTGGGTGGACAAGCGGGTGACCAGCTCGCAGCTGGCGGCAATGTGCATGGATTTCATAAGCGCAAATGCCCGTATCGGGAGTGTAAAAATCTCAGACAAGGGAGACCTTGCCCAACGATGTGTCCGGGTCTGACGGATTCAGCTCCGACCGCCGGACATCAGTAAAAGCAGACGCGTCCGATCTTACTGTTGCCCTACAGTGAGCATACGTGTCCTTCACCGCATGGTGAACAGAGGGGTAAGCGTAGCAAGATGAGGCAGCCCGCGCATCTGGGCGCGGCGTCGCTGGCGAGATAATGGCTGTGTCGTCATCGGCGGCCTCATATCAGGGAGGAGAAAATTCGCGCAATCATGGCACCTTTCCCGAACAGGCGCAAGATGAAAACCGTATGCACTTATATCACGGATACACAAGCTTTCCCGGTAAGTTAACGCCATAATAATGCGGTTATCAGGGATTTTTAACAGGAGTCAGCGTGGTTACAGGACCTTTTATTAACGCCAGCGCGGTGCTGGTCGGCGGTGTGCTGGGCGCCTTACTCAGCCAACGGTTGCCGGAACGGATCCGCACCGCAATGACCTCTATTTTTGGCCTGGCGTCATTGGGCATCGGCATTTTACTGGTCATTAAGTGCGCCAATCTGCCGGTGATGGTGCTGTCGACCCTGGTAGGGACGCTGCTCGGCGAAATATGCAATATGGAAAAAGGCATCAATACGCTGGTCAGTAAACTCCAGCAGTTGATGTCAGCGAAAGGCAAGAAAAAGGCTTCGGCTCATGAGTCTTATATTCAGAGCTATGTGGCGATTATCGTCCTGTTCTGCGCCAGCGGCACCGGCGTCTTCGGCGCCATGCGCGAAGGGATGACCGGCGACGCCAGCATTCTGATTGCCAAAGCGTTTCTCGACTTTTTCACCGCCACCATCTTCGCCTGCACCCTGGGCATTGCCGTCGCCGCCATCAGCGTACCGATGCTGCTTATCCAGCTGACTCTTGCAGCCTGCGCGGCGATCATTATGCCGCTTACCACGCCGATGATGCTGGCGGATTTCAGCGCCGTCGGCGGCATGCTGCTGGTGGCCACCGGGCTGCGCATCTGCGGGATAAAAATGTTTGCCGTAGTGAATATGCTGCCTGCGCTGGTGCTGGCGATGCCGATTTCCGCGGCCTGGACGCTGTTTTTTGCCTGAAAACGCGTGCTTTTAGCGCAATGTGGTGATAGATTGTTCAGTCTGCTGCAAAACAGATAAATTTCGTTGACGAGGCGCGGCGATTACGGTTTAATGCGCCCCGTTGCCCGGATAGCTCAGTCGGTAGAGCAGGGGATTGAAAATCCCCGTGTCCTTGGTTCGATTCCGAGTCCGGGCACCACTATTTAAAGAACCCGCCCAAATGGCGGGTTTTTGCTTTTCTGTAGCCGGACTCTCCATCGAACTGCGTTAACCCGTGATTTCCCTGCTGCGTTTTTCTCCTGGCCAGCCCGCTGCTAGTTAACGACAAGCGCAGGCCTATTCTCCATAGAATCTTTTCGCAAATACATTTTCAGATATCAGATAACACACTGATCAAAATCGCCATTTTCCCGCTAAAAGCGGCTAAAACGCCCTTTTCTGGAAATCGATCCGCCCAGGTGGCTGCCCTGCTTTCCCTCCAGATGGCCAAATAGCATCTTATATTCCATTTTGCGCTAAATGACAGAGAAATATTCTTTAAATAACCGTTTTCACAGTTCTAGTATGCAAAAATATCTTAAACGAGTGGGTAAATGGTTATGTCACTGTTTCATTCCGTGAGCGACCTGATCGGTCATACTCCCCTGCTCCAGTTGCACAAACTGGATACCGGGCCCTGCAGTCTGTTTTTAAAACTGGAAAATCAGAACCCCGGCGGGTCAATTAAAGATCGGGTTGCGCTGTCGATGATTAATGAAGCCGAGCGCCAGGGAAAACTGGCGCCCGGGGGAACGATTATCGAAGCCACCGCCGGCAATACCGGCCTCGGTCTGGCGCTGATTGCGGCGCAGAAAAATTACCGCCTGATCCTGGTGGTGCCGGACAAAATGAGCCGCGAGAAAATCTTTCACCTTCGGGCGCTGGGCGCGACGGTGCTGCTCACCCGCTCCGACGTCAATAAAGGCCACCCGGCCTACTACCAGGATTATGCCCGCCGCCTTGCCGATGAAACGCCGGGCGCCTTTTATATCGACCAGTTTAATAACGACGCCAATCCGCTGGCCCATGCCACCTCCACTGCGCCGGAGCTTTATCAGCAGCTGGAGGGCGACATCGACGCCATCGTCGTCGGCGTCGGCTCCGGCGGCACGCTGGGTGGGCTTCAGGCCTGGTTTGCTGAGCACTCGCCGAAAACGGAATTTATTCTCGCCGATCCGGCGGGTTCGATCCTTGCCGATCAGGTCGATACCGGACGCTACGGCGAAACGGGATCCTGGCTGGTCGAAGGGATCGGCGAAGATTTTATCCCGCCGCTGGCCAGGCTGGAGGGGGTACATACCGCGTATCGCGTCAGCGACTGCGAAGCATTCCACACCGCGCGCCAGCTGCTGCAGGTCGAAGGAGTGCTGGCCGGCTCTTCCACCGGCACCCTGCTCAGCGCCGCGCTGCGCTACTGCCGGACGCAAAGCCGTCCGAAGCGGGTGGTGACCTTCGCCTGCGACAGCGGCAATAAATACCTGTCCAAAATGTTCAACGACGACTGGATGCGCCAGCAAGGACTGATCGCCCGCCCCGAACAGGGCGATCTCAGTGATTTTATCGCCCTGCGCCATGACGAAGGCGCTACCGTCACGGCCGCGCCGGACGACACCCTGGCCGCGGTCTTTACCCGCATGCGGCTGTATGACATCTCCCAACTGCCGGTACTGGAGGATGGCCGCGTGGTCGGCATCGTCGATGAGTGGGATTTGATCCGCCACGTACAGGGCGATCGCCAACGCTTCTCCCTGCCGGTCAGCGAAGCGATGAGCCGCCATGTTGAAACTCTCGATAAGCGTGCGCCAGAGAGTGAACTGCAGGCCATTCTCGATCGCGGTCTGGTGGCGGTGATCGCTGACAACACGCGTTTTCTTGGCCTGGTCACCCGCAGCGATGTATTGACCGCCTGGCGTAACCGAGTCGCACAATAAGGAATTTTTTATGTCATCTATCCACACCCTGAGTGTACATAGCGGAACCTTCACCGACAGCCATGGCGCAGTGATGCCGCCGATTTATGCCACCTCCACTTTTGCTCAGCCAGCGCCGGGGCAGCATACCGGTTATGAATATTCCCGCAGCGGGAATCCCACCCGTCACGCGCTGGAGACGGCGATCGCCGACCTGGAAAACGGCACGCGCGGCTACGCGTTCGCCTCCGGGCTGGCCGCCATCTCCACCGTGCTGGAGCTGCTGGATAAGGACAGTCATCTGGTGGCGGTCGATGATGTGTATGGCGGCACTTACCGCCTGCTGGAAAACGTTCGCCGCCGTAGCGCTGGTCTGCAGGTGAGCTGGGTGAAACCCGACGACCTGGCGGGAATTGAAGCGGCGATCCGCCCCGATACGCGCATGATCTGGGTGGAAACGCCCACCAACCCGCTGCTGAAGCTCGCGGATCTCAGCGCCATCGCCGCCATCGCGCGCCGCCATAACCTGATCAGCGTCGCCGATAACACCTTTGCTTCGCCGGCGATCCATCGCCCGCTGGAGCATGGGTTTGATATTGTGGTGCACTCCGCGACCAAGTACCTCAACGGCCATTCCGATGTCGTCGCCGGCCTGGCGGTGGTTGGCGATAACTCCGGGCTCGCGGAAAAGCTTGGCTATCTGCAGAATGCGGTAGGCGGCGTGCTTGACCCGTTCAGCAGCTTCCTGACGCTGCGCGGCATCCGTACCCTGGCGCTGCGGATGGAGCGCCACAGCGCGAACGCGCTGCAGCTCGCCGAATGGCTGGAACAGCAGCCGGAAGTGGAGCGAGTCTGGTTTCCCTGGCTGGCTTCGCACCCGCATCATCAGCTGGCGCGCCAGCAAATGGCCCTGCCCGGCGGCATGATTTCGGTGGTGGTGAAGGGCGATGAAGGTTACGCCGAGCGCATCATCAGCAAGCTGCGCTGGTTTACGCTTGCGGAGAGCCTGGGCGGCGTGGAGAGTCTGGTGAGCCAGCCCTTCAGCATGACCCATGCCTCGATCCCGCTGGAGAAACGCCTGGCGAACGGTATCACACCGCAGCTGATCCGCCTGTCGGTGGGGATCGAAGATCCCAACGATCTGATTGCCGACTGGCAGCAGGCGCTGCGGGCGGAGTGATTATTCCGACGCGCGGGTCGTTGTCAGCGCGTCGGCCATTCCCTGCTGAAGGTGGGCGATAAACTGCGTCAGCTTCGGCAGGGGCCGACGATCCTGGCGCCAGAGCAGATGCACAGGCCGCGGCTGCGGAGTCCACGCCTCCAGCACCCGAACCAGGCTGCCGCTGGCCAGCGCATCGGCCAGCAGTACCTCCGGCTGCATCAGCAGCCCGGCCCCGGCGATCGCCGCCTGGCGCAGCGCGTAGCCATCGTTGCAGCGCAAAACCGCATCGCGTTTCCAGCGCACTTCTCCCTCTACGCCCGGCAGCCGCCACTCGTTGCGGGCGGTCCAGACCGTATGGGACAGGCAGAGATGATCGGCGAGATCCTCTGGCGTCCCGGGGGTCCCGTAACGCGCCAGATAAGCCGGCGCGGCGCAGATCACCATCCGATACGGCGCCAGGTAGCGAGCCACCAGATCCTCCTGATGGATCTCGCCGATACGGATCGCCAGATCGAACCCCTCATCCACCAGATCGACCATCCGGTTAGTCAGATCCAGTTCCACCCGGACCGCAGGCCAGGCCTGCAGGAAGGTGGCGGTCAGGGGCGCGATCACGCTGGCGCCGAACGAGGTGGGAGCGCTCACCCGCAGGGTGCCGGCCGGCGCCAGCCGCAGCCGCTCGACCGCGCTTTCGGCGATGGAGACCTGCTCCATCACCCGTTTCGCTTCGTCAAAATAGACTCGCCCGGCGTCGGTGAGGCTCTGGCGTCGGGTGTTACGCTCCAGCAGACGCGTCGCCAGCTGGCTTTCCAACTGGGCGATATATTTCCCAACCATCACCGCCGACAGCCCCAGGCGCGACGCCGCCCCGGTAAAGCTGCCGCACTCCACCACGGCAATAAACGTCTCCATCCCTCGTAATTTGTCCATATTGCTAACCTCTGGTTAGTAATGTTCTAACTTTTAGCCAGTTTATCCGAGATTACTTTTATTAAAAAATAGCCTCTCACCTCATCAGGAGTCTGCCATGAAAATTATCGTTATCGGTGCCAGCGGCACCATCGGTCGCGCGGTCAGCGAAGAACTGAGTCAGAGACATGAGGTTATCCGCGTCGGCCGCACCCGGGGAGATTATCAGGTGGATATCACCTCGCAGGAGAGCGTCGAGGCGCTATTTGCCCAAACGGGTGAAGTAGATGCCATCGTCTCCACCACCGGCAATCTGCACTTTGGGCCGTTAAGCACCATGACCGACAGCCAGTTCAACCTCGGTCTGCAGGACAAGCTGCTGGGGCAAATTCGCCTGGCGCTGGTCGGCCAGCATTTTCTGCGCGACGGCGGGTCGATTACCCTGGTCAGCGGTATCGTCGCGCAGGAACCCATTGCTCAGGGGGTCAATGCCACGACGGTCAACGCCGGTCTGGAAGGCTTTGTCCGCGCCGCCGCCTGCGAGCTGCCGCGCGGGATCCGCATCAATCTCATCAGCCCCACCGTGCTCAGCGAGTCGCTGGCAGCCTACGGCGACTTTTTCCCGGGCTTCCCCAGCGTTCCCGCCGCCGCCGTGGCGCAGGCCTATCGCCGCAGCATTGAAGGCGTTCAGACCGGCCGCATCTACCCGGTCGGCTACTAGCCTGTGCCGGCCCGCCGGGGCCGGCGCTTACATCAGGCCGTCGTTGCAGGTACACTGACGGCTGATTGTCTCCGGCCGAAAAACTGATGTTGAAAAAATTATCCTTAATTATCCCGCTACTGGCGCTTATCGCGCTGCTGGTCTGGTGGTTCACCCCGCATTACACCGAGGAAGATGAAGCTTACTACCAGGCGGTATTTTGCATAATCGATCATGACGACAGCCGCCAGTTCCTCCACGATATGCAGAATATCGTCGAGGGGGGAAATTCTGACTACGCGCTGCATAAAACCCATTACCTTCCGGCGCTGGGGCAGCGGATGCTGGATACCTGGCGCCAGCTCAGCCCGCAGGAACAGCAGGCGCTGCGTCAGGACAAGCAGCGCTGCGGCGAGATATTGCGCGAAAAACAACAGGGGAAATCATCCTGACGAGTTGGCAAAATTGCAGCATATCGCCAGCGTCGAATAAGATTGTGCTGTTGATGACCGGATCGCTGTCACAAAATATCCGGTCGTCGTCGCGTCACAGTACGACGTTTTTTCTGCGGCGGAATACGATAAAAAGTAGTTGATCTGGTACGAACTAACTCTTATTTTGCTTCACAGTTTTCAAAATGAGATAAAACTGATGCCTGTCATTATTGCCAGTAGTGTTAAAGAAGCCAAAGCGTTAATTAACGGTGGAAAATACAGGGAAATTATTCTTAACTTCGATATTGATGCCGATGACTTTTTCTCTCTCGCCAGCCATTCCGCCGGAACTAAAATCTCCATCGCCGACCGCAACGATCGCTCTCCGGTAGAATCAGCAAAATAATTAACCCGCGAGGGACGTCTATGTGGTTGTTTATTGGAACCTTTGCGCTGGCTTTTCTCGCAGCGCTGATGCTGGTCTGGCTCGATGACCGGATCGCCGAAACGGATTGACCCTGCGCTGGACGTTAACGTCACGCAGAGCTGCGCGCCGCCGAAAAGCGGCGCACAGCAGAGACGTTACAGGGAGGCCGCCAGCCGCTCAACGGCCGTCAGCAATCCGGCTTCTGACACCGTGGAGTAAGAAAGACGCAGGGTACGGGTATCCGGCTTATCGTGATAAAACGCTTCACCCGGGACGTACACCACGCCGTTTTCCAGCGTTTTCTTCATCCATTCCATGGTATCGAACGGATAGCGGAAACGCGCCCACAGGAACATCCCCCCCTGCGGGCGGCTGAATTCCAGGTGCTCGCCAAGGCGGCTTTCCAGCGCATCGGCCAGCGCCACGCACTTCTTGCGGTAGTCTTCGCGAATCAACGCAATCTGGTTATCCAGCCGGTTCAGACTGAGGTATTCCGCAGTGATCACCTGCGACAGCATATTGGTATGCAGATCCGCCGCCTGCTTCACAATCACCGTCTGCTGCGCCAGCCAGTCCGGCATGACGATCCAGCCGATACGCATCCCTGGCGCGAGGATTTTCGAAAAAGTCGAGGTGTAAACCACCTGATCTTCACAGCCCAGCTCGACAGCATGCTGATAGAGCGGGCGTCTAACGGCGTCTGTAAAGCTAATTTCGCCGTAGGGATCGTCTTCCAGAATGACGAAATCATATTTTTTCGCCAGCTCAACCAACCGGCGACGACGCGCCTCGCTCAGCGTTTTGCCGCCGGGATTGCCGAACGTCGGCACCAGGTAAACAGCTTTGACGCGGGTGGTCTCCAGCAGGTCGGCCAGCTGCTCCACCAGCATCCCGTCATCGTCGGTGTCAACGCTGAGAATATTGGCCTGCGCCAGCTGAAATACCTGCAGCGCCGCCAGATAAGTGGGACGCTCAACGACGATAGTATCGCCCGGATCGAGCAGCGTACGGGCAACGATATCCAGCGATTGCTGGGAGCCGGAGGTGATATAGACCTGGGCGGCTGAACAGGCGACGCCACGGGAGTGGCAAATTTCACTCACCGCCTGGCGCAGCGGCGGGTAGCCTTCCGTCAGACCGTACTGGAATGCGTCATTAAAACGCTCGCTCATCACCTTCTGCACCGCCAGCTCCAGGCCTTCGGTATCAAACAGTTCCGGGGCCGGAATGCCGCCGCCAAGCGAAATCACGCCGGGCAGTTTACTGTGCTTGAGAAGTTCGCGGACGGCGGAGGGCTTGAGTTCACCCGCGCGGGCGGCGAGACGCCGATCGTGCATACTATTTTCCTTTTCTGTCTTGTTGTTGTGTTAATTATCTTGGCTTTGTTGCAGGTGCTCCCCGGCGGCGCTTACCATGCCGGGGCTATCCTTTTCAGTACGTTGTCACCCGGACAGGGGTATGCCGCTACCCGGGTTTCGTACGTCATGCTTTGTCTTTCAAAACGATTAACGGCTCGATATCGCTCTCTTTTTTCACCACCAGCGACGAATCGCCGCGCAGGCAGGTACCGCCGTAGTTACCGCCGACGGTAAATGTGCACACCTGAATGTACTTACCGTCCACTTTCGGCAGGCACCACAGCTGCTGGTAGATATTCTTGCGATCGACAAACTGGCCGCTGGTCTTATCCAGAAGTTCATCCTGAGGGCCGATCAGGTCGATATTGTTACCGCAGCGCCCGGAAATAGGCTTCACCGCATAGCCGGTTTTCGCCAGCTCGTCGTTAACCTCAAAATCGGTATCCAGCAGATAGCGATGATGCGGGAACAGCGACCACAGCACCGGCAGAATGGCTTTGTTGCCGGGGATCACCGTCCACAGGGGTTCGAATACCAATACTTCAGGACGCAGCAGGACGTCAATCAGCCGCACCTCATTCTGCGGATGTCCGGTACGAATCGGTACCGCCGCGTACTCCTCGGCGCTGACTTCGCGCACCTGCTCAATGGCGGTTTCCCATGCCCAGGTTTTCCAGACGCAGTTGACCAGCCGCCCGTCGGCGTCGATCAGCTGACCGGCAGCGTCCCAGCGCAGCTCATCAAGGCCAAAGAGAATTTTGCTCTCAAAACCGGCCTGGGTCAGCGAACGCTGAATAAACTGCGCGTGGTAGTTCTCTTCCAGATCCTTGTCCTGCATGATGTGGACGAAGGGCCGCGCCCGGCTGTGTTTCCACGCCCCCGCCAGCTCATCGAGCAGACCTTCCGCCGGATTGTGGCCGGTGCCGTAGTAGCCCTGCTTCAGCCACTGTTCGAGGATCAGCCCGCCTTCGGTATGGCAGGAAGCGGAATCGGCATTGTACTCGTACACCTTCAGCCCGCGCTCGTCCATGCAAAAATCCATGCGCCCGGTGATCATATGATGACGGCGGCGCTGCCACGAGAGGCGCAGACGAGGCCAGAGAATTTTCGGAATATCGAACAGCGCCAGCAGGTTGTCATCCTTCATCACCTTATCGGTGGCGTGCAGATACATCAGGTGCAGCTCGTTGGTGGCTTTGATCAGCTCCTGTTCGGCACTTTCGCTGATGGTGAAATACTGATAGGGATCCTGGTTGATGAAATGACCGTTGGCTGCCACGTAGGCTTTCTGCAGCGGGTCTTTCTCGTTCAGCCATTTACCGCGAAACTGGCCGTTGTTTGGCAGCCGCGCGCCTTTGATGGCCATCGCCTCGCCCGGCAGCACCGGCTGCGGCAGGCTGTGTTCGGTATCGGCGGTCTGGATCATCCAGCCTAAAATTTCGGTATCGGCAAAGGTATCTTTGATGGTGTACCGGCCGTCGTTGACCTCGAGGGTCAGCTCGCGGGTCCACTGCTGGCCCTGCGGCAGCGGCGAGTGAATCACGTTCTGCTCGGCGATACGCACCTTATTGCCGACAAGCTGGGTGATCACCGCCACATGGCCGGTGTGCTTAAACTCGCCCCCCTTCTGCCAGATCAGCAGCGAACCAGCGATAGGCGGACGGCGGGAGCCGTTGGCGAAGGCCTGCAGCGGCAGAATATTGTCATTGACTACTTCGCGCAGGAAACGCAGGGAGAAGATTTCATAAGCCATCCCCACATCGGTGAAGACAAAGCCATAGGTCAGGAACAGAAAGCGGCGCGCAAACTCCACGCACTGCCATTTATGCCCCATATACTCATTACCGATGTAGCTGCGAAACGTCGCGTCATCCGGGTAGTCCTGCGGATTTAAGCTACTGTAATTCGATGAATAAATCGCTACGCCACCGGGTGCATAGCCTAACAATGTCCCAAACGGGGCGTCACTGCTTGTCGATCCTTTGCTCATTTAGCCTGACCTCAAATTAATGCAGCCCGGGCAGTTGGCGAAACAAAACTCCCTCTTCTTATCCTGCCGCAGGCACTTACCAGACAGAGGTGTAACGATGATACCACTCATTCGTTTCGCTAATCGTGCCGTTAAGGAAAATAACCCTGCAGCCGGAAACAAAAGTGATATCGTTATCGGTGATATAACAAAAAAACAACGCAACATCAGGAGTCGACAATGAGCACACCCTCGCATCTGAATGCCCAACCGCTGGTCTGGGGACACGGCCCGCGGACGTTTGAGGTGTTCCTTGAGCCCACCTGCCCCTACTCTGTCCGCGCGTTTAATAAACTCGACGATCTGCTCGATGAGGTCGGCGCCGATAACGTGACCATCAAGATACGCCTGCAGTCGCAGCCGTGGCATCTGTTCTCCGGGGTTATCGTCCGCTGCATCCTCGCCGCGTCCACCCTGCCGCACGGCAGAGAGCAGGCGCATAAGGTGATGCAGGCCGTGGCCGACCATCGGGAAGAGTTTGAGTTTACCGATCACTGCAGCGGGCCGAATATGAACGCCACGCCGCAGCAAATCATTGAGCGCATTGAACGCTACAGTCACGTGCTGCTGGGGGCCGCCTTTGCCCGCCCGGAGCTGCAGGACGTGATCAAGTGGCACAGTAAATACGCCCGTCAGAACGGCATCCATGTCTCGCCGACCTTTATGGTCAACGGCCTGGTGCAGCCGGATCTGGGCAGCGGCGATGATGTCAGCGTGTGGGCCGCGCGGATTATGGCCTGAGGTCACCTGCTACACTTTTTGTACATCCACGAAAAAGGCAAACCAGCATGTCAGAGCAAAACTACCAGCCACCAAAAGTGTGGGAATGGAAGCAAAACAGCGGCGGCGCGTTCGCCAACATCAACCGTCCCGTTTCCGGCGCGACTCATGAACGCGTCCTGCCGGTAGGAACCCATCCGCTCCAGCTATACTCACTCGGCACACCCAACGGCCAGAAGGTGACGATCATGCTGGAGGAGCTGCTGGCGCTGGGCGTCAGCGGCGCGGAGTACGACGCCTGGCTGATACGCATTGGCGAAGGGGATCAGTTTTCCAGCGGCTTTGTCGAGATCAACCCGAACTCGAAGATCCCGGCCCTCAGCGACCATTCCACCACGCCGCCGACCCGGGTATTTGAGTCCGGCAACATTCTTCTCTATCTGGCGGAAAAATTTGGTTTCTTCCTGCCGAAAGATCCTGCCGGTCGCACCGAAACCCTCAACTGGCTGTTCTGGCTGCAGGGCGCGGCGCCGTTCCTCGGCGGCGGCTTCGGCCACTTCTATAACTATGCGCCAGTGAAGATCGAGTACGCGATCGACCGCTTTACGATGGAAGCCAAACGCCAGCTCGACGTGCTGGACAAACAGCTCGCCCGCGGTCGCTATGTGGCCGGCGAGGAGTACACCATCGCCGATATGGCTGTCTGGCCGTGGTATGGCAACGTAGTGCTGGGCAATGTCTATAACGCGGCGGAGTTCCTCGACGCCGGGAGCTATAAAAACGTGCTGCGCTGGGCGCAGGATGTCGGCAACCGCCCGGCCGTCAAGCGCGGACGCATCGTCAACCGCACCAACGGCCCGCTCAATGAGCAGCTGCATGAGCGCCATGACGCCCGCGACTTTGACACCCAAACGGAAGATAAGCGCCAGGCGTAAGGTCTTCACCCTTTCCCGTTGACGGGAAAGGGTTCCCACCACAGGACGGTTCCGCCTGCGAAGCCGTCCTGTTTAGCTTTCCAGCCGATAGCCCGCCAGAAAATAGCGCATCGCCATACCCGACCCACCTTCTTTGAAGAAATCCATCACCATATCCCTGTCCAGGCCATAGCGACGGGTGAGGATCCCCGCTTCCCAGGCGCTGAGCTGGCGGTCGCCGGTTTTTTCAAACATGCGGTGCGAGTAGCCGAGCACAAACCCGCGTTTATAGTCGGCGCAAAAATTCGCCGCATGCGCGGCGGTGTCAGCATAGGATGCCTGTAGCCCCGCCATTAAGCCTTTGCCAAAATGATTTTCCATCGCGCCCTCCCAATCGTTATATAATAAATTATATAGCGTTTTTTTGAGCGAGCGGTAGCGCTATTTATGACGGTTGCGCTAGCGTAAATACTTCTCAAACCATGCCAGCGTGCGTTGCCAGGCCAGATCAGCCGCAGCCCGATCGTAGCGCGGCGTGGAATCATTATGAAAGCCGTGATTCACGCCCTGATAGAAATAGGCCTCGTAGACTTTATGGTGTTCCTTCAACGCCTGTTCATAGGCAGGCCAGCCTTCATTAATGCCGCTATCGAGGCCGGCATAGTGCAGCAGCAGCGGTGCTTTAATTTTATCAACCTCCTTCAGCGGCGGCTGGCGACCGTAAAACGGCACCGCGCAGGCCAGCTCCGGGATCGCCACCGCCGCCGCGTTGCTGACGCCGCCGCCGTAGCAAAAACCGGTGATACCGACCTTCCCCGTCGCCTGTGGATAGTTCGCCATAAACGCGACCGCCGCAAAAAAATCATTCATCAGCTTCACGGGATCGACTTTCTGCTGTAGCGCGCGGCCTTCATCATCATTCCCCGGATAGCCGCCGACGGCGCTCAGGCCATCCGGCGCCAGCGCGATGTACCCCGCTTTCGCTACCCGCCGGGCTACATCTTCAATATAGGGGTTCAGGCCGCGGTTCTCATGCACCACCACCACAGCGGGCGCTTTGTCGGCTATTTTTGTCGGCGTCACCAGGTAAGCCCGCACTTCGCCGTGACCGTCAGGAGAGGGATAATGAATATACTCCGGGCGGATATCCGGGTCGGTGAACGGTACCTGCTCTGCCAGGGCATAGTCGGGCTTCAGCAGATTAAACAGCGCCAGCGCGGTCATCCCGCCGACAGTATATTTCCCCGCCAGCTGGAGAAACTCGCGTTTACTGATTTTGCCGTGGGCATAGTAGTCATAATACTCGAGCAACTGCTGCGGGAAATCTTTGGCCGTTAATCGCGTCATCACCCTGCCTCCGTTGTTAAGCGCTCTTTAAGCAAAGCAGAAGCCCGGACATACGCCAGCCCAGAAAAGCATTAAACGGGGAGAAACAGCCCAGCGGCTAACACCGCCGGGAGAGAAGGGATCAGTGTTTCACTTTGGTCAGACGATCAAGGTAGCCCATCACAAAGGCCGAAAGCACGAAGGTCAGGTGGATAATCACGTACCACATCAGCTTATTGTCCGGGACGTTTTTCGCATCCATAAACACCCGCAGCAGGTGAATAGAGGAGATCGCCACGATGGAGGCGGCAACCTTATTTTTCAGCGAAGTCGCGTCCATTTTGCCCAGCCAGCTGAGTTTTTCTTTACCCTCGTTAATATCCAGTTGCGAGACAAAATTTTCATACCCGGAGAACATCACCATCACCAGCAAACCGCCCACCAGGGTCATATCCACCAGCGACAGCAGGGTCAGAATCATATCCGACTCGCTGACGCTAAAAATATGCGGCAGTATGTGGAAGATCTCCTGAAAAAATTTGATGGTCAGCGCAATCAGACCGAGCGAGAGGCCAAAATAAACCGGTGCCAGCAGCCAGCGCGAGGCGTACATAGCATTTTCCAGAAAGCGTTCCATAAGATCCTGTCAGTTAACATAAACGGCCGCCATTATATCGCAACAGGGTAACGCTTATGCAACATCAGCCGCCAGCGTCATCTGCAGGCGGCCAGAAACGGTTTCTTTAAAGTATGACCTCAAAGTCCTGCAAAGCGGAATAGCCCTCGCTTTGTAGGCCAACCATTGAAGCAGCCAGCAGGCCAAATTTCGCGCCGACCCATTTTCCCTTCCCGGCAGCAAAACAAAGAGGAACCTTCCGCCACTCCTCCTCGGCTCGCCAGGAAAATTGACACAGGCCGCCTTCGCCTACGGCCACCTGCAGCTGACACTTGCCGCACTTAAGCTCAGCAAGAACCTGACGAGTTTCGCGCACCACGCCCGCATCGCTCATCCAACCGTGTCGCCACACGAGCCGGTAACCCCCTTGCCCAAACTCCACCAGCAAAGCGGCGTAGCGTTCGCCGTATACGATCAGGCCTCCGGCATCACCGTCCTGAGCGGCATATAACGTTACGCTTGTTTTCGCGCTAAAAGTTAGCGCCGGGAATTTCTGCAGCAACAGCTGCGGCGCCCAGTATAACGCTCTCTGTCCATCGACTTCGGATAATGGGACGCAGCGTAATCGAAGTTCGCCTTTCGCTGGCAGCAGCCACTCAGGGCTGGGGTTAGCCTGCCACTGCCACTGTATTCCCGGTTGGCCTTGCGCAAAATAGTCGCTGGTTTGCGGCGCCAATGCCGGTGAAGGCGTTAACCCTTTAGGACGCGGCCAACGTAAAACCGGCTGTCCGACGCCGCCGTTGCCAATCTGCTCACCGATACGCGGCCAGCCATCGTTACCCCAGGACATCGGCTGGAGGTGAACCACGCGGCCATAGAGGTGTAAGTCCTGGAAATGAACAAACCAGCATTCGCCCTCCTCACCCTCCACCCAGCCGCCCTGATGTGGTCCGTTTATCGAGGTGTTTCCCTGGAAAAGCACGTTTTTGGCTTCCCAGGGCCCCGTCATCTGGCGCGCGCGCAGTACCGTCTGCCAGCCATTTTCAACCCCGCCCGCAGGAGCAAAGACGTAGTACCAACCGGCGCGTTGATAAACCTTTGGCCCCTCAAGGGTAGGTAAATCGCAGCAGCCGTCATAGATAATCTGCCCTTCGCCCAGCAATTCGCTGGCGTCCGGCGCCATCGCAAACAACTGCAGTTTATGCTTGATGCCGCTGCGGCTATGGGCGAAGGCATGTACCAACCAGGCCTGACCATTGTCGTCCCAGAACGGGCAGGGATCTATCCAACCTCTGGCCTCGCGCAGGCAGTGCGGAGCGCTCCATTTCCCCCACGGATCCTCGGTATGGCAGATAAAAATACCTTCATCTGGCGTGCTGAAGCAGACCCACAGCTTGCCATCGTGCCAGCGAATCGACGGCGCCCATACGCCCTTACCCGGCTGATACCGGTCATAACCAGGTAGCGGCAGTTCATCCATAACGTGGTTGATGATAGTCCAATTAACCAGGTCCGTTGAATGCAGGATCGGTAAAGCGGGCACATGGTTAAAACTGGAAGAGACCATAAAGAAATCATCGCCTACGCGCACGATATCCGGGTCGGAATAATCGGCGCATAAGATAGGATTTTGGTATTCAGAAGGGGTCATATTTCGCATCTCCTCAGGCCTTTTCCGGAACGGCGTTTAGCGGCAAATGCGTCTCTGGATGCCCCTGCTGCTGACGCATGGACAGCTCGCGCTGAATTGTCTGCATCATTTTGTCATCCAGCTTATAGAAACGCGCCAGCCACCACAGGAGCAGGTAAGATAGTGATGGACCGAGGGTTAACAGCCCCACAATTCCCATTGTCGCCAGCGGAGTCTGCGCCGTTACGCCCGCCTGATAGCCAAATAGCCCAAGCGAAAAACCTACGGCGGCGCCAGCAACCGCCATGCCCATTTTCAAAGCAAACAGATTACCGGAATAGGATAATCCCGTGATGCGACGGCCAAACTTCCATTCGCCATAATCGGCAGCGTTGGCCATCATGTTCCATTTAAACGGCTGGTACATCTGATGGAAGAAGCCGACCAGGAAGTATAAAGGGAACACCACCGGCAGCCAGGTCGGCGGCACAAAGAACATTACGACGCCAACCAGGACCAGCAGGAGGTTGATATTTTTAAACAGCGATACCGCGCGATAGCGCTTGGCCAGCCATCCGGCGGCGATGCTGCCGATAATCGTGCCAACGACGCTGGTGGAAACAAATGCTGATTTCATGGCCGTTCCCGCCGCTGACTCCACACCGCCTAACATCAGGTAGGTTGCATAATAGAGCGTGGCGGCGCTGCGCATAACCCCGGCCATACTGGAGAAAAAAGTAATTATCGCCACAATACGCCACTGGTCATTCGCCAGCAGCTGACGGAGGTCTTCGCGTATGCTCCCCTGCTGTTCAACAGCTGGAGCCACGCGTTCTTTGGTAGAGAAGAAGCAAAAAGCCAGCATTACAATAGCGATCGCGCCCATGATTCCCATTGTCGCCTGAAAACCATACTGCTTATTTTCTTTACCGAAAAAATCCACCAGGAACAGGGTTGCGACAGAAACCATCAGACCGGCCAGAGATGAGATCGTAAAACGATATGACTGGGCTGAAAGGCGATCCTTCTCATCACGCGTAATGACTCCGCCCAATGCGCAGTAGGGAATATTGATAAAGGTGTAACACAGCATGAGTAAGGTGTAGGTCAGGTAGGCATAAACCAGTTTACCCGATGCGCCAAATTCCGGAGTCGTGAAGGTCATTACCGCCAGCACGGCATAAGGTACGGCAAACCAGATAAGCCACGGGCGAAAATGGCCCCAGCGGGTCTTTACACGGTCTGCAACAATGCCGGTTAGCGGATCGGTAATCGCATCCAGAACCCGCGTCACCAGGAACATCACTCCGACTGCGGCAGCAGAAAGCCCGTAAATATCCGTATAAAACCATGTCAGAAACATGGTTACCGAAGAGTAAACGATACCGCAGGCTGCATCCCCCATGCCATATCCCAGCTTCTCCGCAAATGACAGTTTATTATCGTGATTCACAATATAATCCCTCTCAGATGAAGTGGTATTCACTGTAGAGGCAGGATAAAAACTATCCTATTGTCATTTTTCGCATCGGGTTTATGTTTTCTGTTAACTGAGAAAGTTGTCACACATCTATAATATTGGTCTTACAAGTTATTGCGTCACCTATTAAAAAGCTGGCGCAAGGCCAGCCTGAGGAGAAAAGTGGAAAGGGGGAGGTTACTTCGCTTTGACGGTCTCTTCGCCCACCAGCCCGATCTTGAGATAGCCCGCCTGATGCAGGGTATCCATCACTTTCATCATCGTCTCGTAATCGACGGTTTTATCCGCGCGGAAGAAGACGGTGGTATCTTTTTTGCCGGCGGTCAGGCTATCCAGGGCGTTAATCATATTCGCTTCGGTAACCGGGTCGTTGCCGAGGAACATGCTCTTATCCGCCTTCACCGACAGGTAGATGGGTTTTTCCGGTCGCGGTTGCGGCTGGCTGGAGGAGGCTGGCAGATTGACCTTCACGTCGACCGTCGCCAGCGGCGCGGCCACCATAAAGATAATCAGCAGAACCAGCATGACGTCGATAAACGGCGTCACGTTGATCTCATGCATTTCGCCGTTATCGTCCAGATTTTCATTAAGACGCATCGCCATAGCCGATCAACCTACCCGTAATTTCTGCGCGCTGCGCACCGGCTTCACGCCGCTGGCGCTGAGGTCCAGATCGCGGCTTTGCAGCAGGAGTACCTGAGCGGCGACGTCGCCGAGCGAGGCCTTGTAGCTGCCGATCATGCGGGCGAAGATGTTATAGATGACCACCGCCGGGATGGCGGCGAACAGGCCGATGGCCGTCGCCAGCAGCGCTTCTGCGATGCCCGGCGCTACCACCGCAAGATTGGTGGTCTGGGTCTGGGCGATGCCGATAAAGCTGTTCATGATGCCCCAGACGGTACCAAACAGGCCCACAAACGGGGAAATGGCGCCGATGGTCGCCAGATAGCCGTTACCGCGCCCCATATGGCGACCAACCGCCGCAACGCGGCGCTCAAGGCGAAAACCGGTTCGTTCCTTGATGCCTTCATTGTCTTCGGCACCGGCAGAGAGTTCGAGTTCGTTCTGCGCTTCATTGATAAGCTGGGTGGTGAGGCTTTTCGCCTCAAAGGCGCTGGCGATATCGCTGGCCTGATCGAGAGAGCGGGCTTCCGCCAGCTGCTGCTGTTCACGTTTGAGGCGACGCTTGCTGGCGAGGATTTCCGCCCCTTTACCGAAGAAGATGGCCCATGTGACGACCGACGCCAGAATCAGGCCAATCATCACCACCTTAACGACAATATCGGCATGATGATACATACCCCAAACGGAGAGATCCGCCTGCATCAAATTATTACCCACGCTCTATCTCCACGACGATAATCACAAAATCTGCCCACAATAATATCAAAACGACATCGAATTGATAGTGGTTCTCATTAGTATTTACACTGTGCAGCAAATCACGTTTATTTTCCTTGCGCTTACGCAGTAAAAAAGCGGCTAACCGCGGGCCTGGTAAAATTTTCGCCTGTATCGGCGGTGCGCTGGTACAGAAAAGCAGATTCATGTTAGTTTAGACGTCCAGACGTATAAAAACAGGTTCGTCAACATGGCTGATAAACATCTTGATACCGCGCTGGTCAACGCCGGGCGGAGCAAAAAGTACACCCAGGGCTCAGTGAACAGCGTTATCCAGCGCGCGTCATCGCTGGTTTTCGACACTGTCGAGGCCAAAAAGCACGCCACCCGCAATCGGGCCAACGGCGAGCTGTTCTACGGTCGTCGCGGCACCCTGACCCATTTCTCGCTGCAGGAAGCGATGTGCGAGCTGGAAGGCGGCGCCGGCTGCGCCCTTTTCCCCTGCGGCGCCGCGGCGGTGGCTAACACTATCCTGGCGTTTGTCGAGCAAGGCGACCATGTGCTGATGACCAATACCGCCTATGAGCCAAGCCAGGACTTTTGTACCAAAATTCTCGCCAAACTCGGCGTCACCACCAGCTGGTTCGATCCCTTAATCGGCGCCGATATCGCCCGTCTGGTTCGCCCTGAGACCCGCGTGGTGTTCCTCGAATCGCCCGGCTCGATCACCATGGAAGTGCACGATGTGCCGGCGATAGTCGCCGCCGTGCGTCAGGTCGCCCCGGAAGCGATTATCATGATCGATAACACCTGGGCGGCGGGGATCCTGTTTAAAGCCCTGGATTTTGGCATTGATATTTCCATTCAGGCAGGCACCAAATACCTGATCGGCCATTCCGACGCCATGGTGGGCACCGCGGTGGCGAACGCGCGCTGCTGGCCGCAGCTGCGTGAAAATGCCTACCTGATGGGGCAAATGCTGGACGCCGATACTGCCTATATGACCAGCCGCGGCCTGCGCACCCTGGGCGTGCGCCTGCGTCAGCATCATGAAAGCAGCCTGCGCATCGCCGAGTGGCTGGCGCAGCACCCGCAGGTGGCGCGGGTAAACCACCCCGCCCTGCCCGGCAGTAAAGGTCATGAGTTCTGGAAACGTGATTTCACCGGCAGCAGCGGGCTATTCTCGTTTGTGCTCAGCAAGCGCCTCAATGATGCCGAACTGGCGGAGTACCTCGACAATTTCAGCCTGTTCAGTATGGCCTATTCGTGGGGCGGCTTTGAGTCGCTGATTCTCGCCAACCAGCCGGAGCAAATCGCCCACATTCGACCGGATGCTGAAGTCGACTTCAGCGGCACGCTGATCCGCCTGCACATTGGTCTCGAAAATGTTGACGATCTGCAGGCGGATTTAGCAGCGGGCTTCGCGCGTATCGTGTAAAGTGACAGTCAGTGGCAACAATAGCGGACGCTTTTTAGCAAAGCGGCCGCTTTTGTTGCGCCCGGGATCAAGGTGCTCGGGCCTCTTCAGGAGTACACTAGTCAACAATACGGTACCACTTAGGAAAGTCCATGGTTGTCATTCAAGAGATTGTCGCCGCGCTGTGGCAACATGATTTTGCCGCATTGGCGAACCCTCACGTTGTGGGCGTTGTATATCTGGTTATGTTCGCGACCCTGTTTCTGGAAAACGGGCTGCTGCCCGCCTCCTTTTTACCGGGAGACAGCCTGCTGCTGCTCGCCGGCGCGCTGATTGCTAAAGGCGTCATGGACTTTGTGCCCACTATCGCCATTCTGACCGCCGCCGCCAGCCTCGGCTGCTGGCTGAGCTATGTGCAAGGGCGCTGGCTGGGCAATACGCAAACGGTGAAAGGCTGGCTGGCGCATCTGCCGCATAAGTACCATCAGCGCGCCACCTGCATGTTTGACCGCCACGGCCTGCTGGCGCTGCTCGCGGGCCGTTTTCTGGCGTTTGTCCGCACCCTGCTGCCAACCATGGCCGGGATTTCTGGCCTGCCGAACCGCCGCTTCCAGTTCTTCAACTGGCTGAGCGCCCTGCTGTGGGTCTGTGTGGTGACGGGTCTTGGCTATGCGCTGAGCATGATCCCGTTTGTGAAGCGCCATGAAGATCAGGTGATGACCTGTCTGATGATCCTGCCGATTGCCCTGCTGCTGGCTGGCCTGCTCGGCACGCTGTTCGTGGTCATTAAAAAGAAATATTGCAGCGCCTGACGCTTACCTGCCGGGGGGCCTGCGCCCGCCCGGCCGCCCTTTCCCGGTATTACATCCCCTGCATCGTGCGAATACGCGCGGCGTCTTCTCCCGGCGTCAAACCGAAGTAGCGCTTAAACTCGCGGCTGAACTGCGAAGGGCTTTCATATCCCACGCGCATCGCCGCCGCGCTGGCCTTCATGCCGTCATGGATCATCAGCATTCGTGCTTTGTGCAAACGGTAGTTTTTCAGATACTGCAAAGGAGATGTGCTGGTCACCGCTTTAAAATTATGGTGAAACGCTGACACACTCATATTCGCTTCCGCCGCCAGCCGATCGACGCTGAGGTTTTCGGTGTACTGGCTTTCGATATGCTTGAGCACGCGGCTTATCAGGCTGAAGTGGGTCTGCCGGCTGACCAGCGCCAACAGCGCGCCGCCGCAGGGCCCCGTCAGCACATAATACAGAATTTCGCGGACGATTTGCTTGCCAAGGATCCGTGCGTCCAGCGGCCGCTCCATCACGTCAAGCAGCCGTTCGGCAGCGCACAGAATATCCTCCGAGAGTACCGCGGAGTTTATCCCGCTGGAGGCGACCGCGGGCTGAAACAGCGGATCTTCGCCAATATCCATCAGCAGCTCTTGCAGTTGCAGGATATCGACGTTCAGGCGCATCCCGGCGAGGGGCACCTCCGGGGTGGCAAAGGTTTCGCACTCGAAAGGTAGCGGCACGGTCAGCAGTAAATATTCGTTTGTATCGTAGCGAAAAGTCCGTTCATTGATATAACCAATTTTATGGCCCGAAAAGAGAAAAACGATCCCCGGCTGATACATCACCGGCGTCCGGGGCCCCGGTTGCGTTCCGTACAGCAAACGGACGTCAGGCAGCAACGAACTTAACATTTCGTGCTTATCTTTCAGCAGGTTAATCTTCTCCGTTAATGTCCGACATATCTCTGCGTGTTGCATTGCCACCGTCTCTCCCGATGTTTCTTCACCTGTACATTGTGCGCAGGCCGCTACAAATTCTCCAGCCATATGGAGAAATAGGCAAGACATCGGCAGGAATGTGCATTGAGGGTCAACGGCGCCAGGACCACAATAACCTTCATCGGGCAGCGGTATCGTCCCTGTCGACGGTTTTACTCTTTGGAGGACTTAAGCAATGAATAATTTCGACCTGCATACCCCAACCCGCATTCTGTTTGGCAAAGGCGCGATTGAAAAGCTGCGTGAACAGATCCCGGCGGAAGCCCGCGTACTGATCACCTACGGCGGCGGCAGCGTCAAAAAAACAGGCGTCCTGGATCAGGTCCTCACCGCTCTGAATGGCCTGGATGTCCTTGAATTTGGCGGCATCGAGCCGAACCCGTCTTACGAAACCCTGATGAATGCGGTGAAACTCGCCCGGGAAGAGAAAGTGACCTTCCTGCTGGCGGTCGGCGGCGGTTCGGTGCTGGATGGCACCAAGTTTATCGCTGCAGCAGCCCACTACGACGCGGATATCGATCCGTGGGAAATTCTGGAAACCTATGGCAGCAAAATTGCCAGCGCCATTCCAATGGGCTCGGTACTGACTCTGCCGGCGACCGGTTCTGAATCCAACAAAGGCGCGGTCATATCGCGGAAAACCACCGGCGACAAACGCGCGTTTATGTCTTCGCACGTCCAGCCGCAGTTCGCGATCCTCGATCCGGTTTATACCTACACCCTGCCGCCGCGCCAGGTCGCGAACGGCGTGGTTGACGCCTTCGTCCATACCGTCGAGCAGTACGTGACCTACCCGGTTGACGGCAAAATCCAGGACCGCTTCGCCGAAGGCATTCTCCTGACCCTGATCGAGGATGGCCCGAAAGCCCTGCAGGAACCGGAGAACTATAACGTGCGCGCCAATATTATGTGGGCGGCGACGCAGGCGCTGAACGGCCTGATCGGCGCAGGCGTGCCACAGGACTGGGCGACGCATATGCTCGGCCACGAGCTGACGGCGATGCACGGCCTGGATCACGCCCAGACGCTGGCTATCGTGCTGCCGGCGCTGTGGAATGAGAAACGCGATGCCAAGCGCGAGAAGCTGCTGCAGTATGCCGAGCGCGTGTGGAATATTACCGAAGGCTCTGACGACCAACGTATCGATGCCGCCATCGCCGCAACGCGTCAGTTCTTCGAGCAGATGGGCGTGCCGACCCGCCTTTCCGATTATGGTCTCGACGGTAGCTCCATCCCGGCGCTGCTGGCGAAACTGGAAGAGCACGGCATGACTAAACTGGGCGAACATCAGGATATCACCCTGGACGTCAGCCGCCGTATTTACGAGGCTGCACGCTAAGCGCTCCCCGCCTGATTCACCTCTCCTTACGTTAAACAAACGCCGGGGAGAGGTGTTTTTACTACCGTTTTTAGCTATTTCGTCCAGACTTAATGCTACCCCTCGGCGGATCCTGCTTCGCCGAGTTCATTAACAGGAGGAAGGCATGACACATCCAACCGTTATAAAACTGCACGACGGCAACCTGATGCCGCAGCTGGGTCTCGGCGTGTGGAAAGCTGGCAACGAGGAAGTCGTCTCCGCCATTCATAAGGCGCTGGAAGTCGGTTATCGCTCTTTTGACACCGCCGCCGCGTACCAAAATGAGACCGGCGTCGGCAATGCGCTGCACAGCGCTGGCGTCAACCGCGATGAGCTCTTCATCACCACCAAGCTGTGGAACGACGATCAAAAACGGCCGCACGAGGCGCTGAAAGAGAGCCTCAGCAAACTGAAGCTGGACTATGTGGATCTCTATTTAATCCACTGGCCGGTACCGGCTATCGGCCATTACGTCGAGGCCTGGCAAGCGTTGATCGAGCTGCAGCAGCAGGGGCTGACCAAAAGCATTGGCGTGTGTAATTTCCAGGTACCGCATCTGCAGAAGCTGATTGATGAAACCGGCGTCGCCCCGGTGATCAATCAGATAGAACTCCATCCACTTATGCAGCAGCGTCAGCTGCACGCGTGGAACGCCACCCACAAGATCCAGACCGAATCCTGGAGCCCGCTGGCCCAGGGCGGCGAAGGCGTCTTCGATCAAAAAGTCATCCACCAGCTCGCCGATAAGTACGGCAAAACACCGGCGCAAATCGTCATCCGCTGGCATCTTGATAGCGGTCTGGTGGTGATCCCGAAATCCGTCACGCCGTCGCGTATCGCGGAAAACTTTGACGTCTGGGACTTCCGTCTCGACAAAGATGAGCTGGGAGCGATCGCGAAGCTGGACCAGGGTAAACGTCTCGGTCCTGACCCGGATCAGTTCGGCGGATAATGCTCTCTCTTGCCATCGCCTTTAGCGCCTCGGCGTTAAAGGCGATCGCAGACCAGATGAATATCCTCTGGCTCCAGCGCAAACAGCGCCGGGTCGGGCTTATCCGCTAAGCGACATCCCTGAGCCAGATAAAAATCGACGGTGTTTTTGTTGGGGATCGACGAGATATAGAGGCCGGACGCCCCCATTTCTGGCAGCTGGTGCAGGGCATACTGAAACAGTCGCCGCCCCCAGCCCTGGCCGCGCTTTCCCGCCCCTACATAAAAGAATAATAGCTGGCGCAGCTCGCCATTCATGCCGCGAGGCAGCGTATCCAGCGCCGCTGCGGCAATCATCTGCTCATCGTCAAAAAAGGCGAAAAAAATACCGCCGCGATCGTAACAGGCCTCGTGAATCGGAGTATAAACCTGACGATCGTGAGGGTCCCAGCCACGCACGTCATAATATTCCCGATAAGCCCGCAGCTGACCGTTATCGGAACGGTAGAGCGTATCGATAATTTCGCTGCGGTCTATCTCCCAGAGCTGATCCAGTTGTTGTCGCGACAGGATGACCGGCGTCATCACCTCTCTCCTTTTTTCACAGATGTTCCCGGCGAGCGATCCCGCCGGGCCAGCCGCTTAGCGTGATACGGCCTTCGGCTTAACGCGTTTTTTCGCGCCCGCAGCGGCAGGCGTCTGGCGCTGATGGGCGATCGGCGTGTGCTTGGTCAGCGCCGGACGAGTATGGCGGTTCTGGCGACGCGCTTCACGCATTTCGTCCAGGGTTGGCGCTGGCACCAGGCAGTCGCGACGGGAGCCAATCAGGTGCTTCTTGCCCATCGCCTCCAGCGCCTGACGGATCAGCGGCCAGTTTGCCGGATCGTGGTAGCGGAGCAGCGCTTTGTGCAGACGGCGCTGTTTATCGCCCTTCGGCACCACCACTTCTTCGCTCTTATAACCAATTTTACCCAGCGGGTTCTTGCCGGTGTAATACATGGTGGTCGAGTTCGCCAGCGGCGACGGATAGAAGTTCTGCACCTGGTCGAGACGGAAGCGATGCTTCTTCAGCCACAGCGCCAGGTTCACCATATCTTCATCACGGGTGCCCGGATGAGCGGAGATAAAGTACGGGATCAGATACTGCTCTTTACCCGCCTGCTTCGAATAGGTGTCGAACAGCTCTTTAAAGCGGTCGTAGCTGCCCATTCCCGGCTTCATCATCTTCGACAGCGGTCCCTCTTCGGTATGCTCCGGGGCGATCTTCAGATAGCCGCCGACGTGGTGGGTCGCCAGCTCTTTGATATAGCGCGGATCTTCGACCGCGATGTCATAGCGTACCCCGGAGGCGATAAGGATCTTCTTGATGCCCTTCAGCTCGCGAGCGCGGCGATAAAGATTGATCGTCGGTTCATGGTTGGTATCCATGTGCGGGCAAATATCCGGATAGACGCAGGAGAGACGGCGGCAGGTCTGCTCAGCGCGCGGCGATTTACAGCGCAGCATATACATGTTGGCCGTTGGCCCGCCGAGATCGGAGATCACCCCGGTAAAGCCGGGCACGGTGTCGCGAATGGCTTCGATCTCATTAATGATCGAATCCTCAGAACGGCTCTGGATTATGCGTCCTTCGTGCTCGGTGATCGAGCAGAACGAACAGCCGCCGAAGCAGCCGCGCATGATGTTGATTGAGAAGCGGATCATCTCATACGCCGGAATACGCGCATCGCCATAGGAAGGATGCGGCACCCGCTTGTACGGCAGCGCGAAGACGCTGTCCATCTCTTCGGTGGAGAGCGGGATTGCCGGCGGGTTGATCCAGATGTAGCGCTCGCCGTGCTTTTGCATCAGCGCCCGGGCGCAGCCGGGGTTGGTTTCGTGGTGCAAAATGCGCGAGGCGTGAGCGTACAGGACCTTATCGCCTTTCACCTTCTCGAAGGAGGGCAGCAGCACATAGGTTTTTTCCCACGGTTTGGGCCGCGGCGGCTGCACAGTAATGCTTTTCGCTTCCTGTTTTTTCGGCGCGACCGGTTTGTTATCGGCGCACGGCAGATCTTCACCGTACGGATGCGGGATGGGGTCAATTTTACCGGGCGTATCCAGACGGGTGGAATCCACGCCGCTCCAGCCCGGCAGCGCCTCTTTCACCATGATGGCGGTATTGCGCACATCGCGGATCTGGTCGATGGTTTCGCCCATCGCCAGGCGATGAGCCACTTCCACCAGCGGACGCTCGCCGTTGCCGAACATCAGCATATCGGCCTTGGAGTCCACCAGCACCGAGCGGCGCACGGTGTCGGACCAGTAATCATAGTGGGCGGTACGACGCAGGCTGGCTTCGATGCCGCCGAGGATCACCGGCACATCTTTCCACGCCTCTTTACAGCGCTGGGTGTAGACGAGGGTAGCGCGGTCCGGACGTTTGCCCGCCACGTTACCCGCCGTATAGGCATCGTCATGACGTAGTTTACGGTCGGCGGTGTAACGGTTGATCATTGAGTCCATGTTGCCGGCGGTCACGCCGAAGAACAGGTTCGGTTTGCCCAGACGCATAAAGTCGTCTTTGCTGTTCCAGTCCGGCTGGGAGATGATCCCTACCCGGAAACCCTGCGCTTCCAGCATGCGGCCGCAGATAGCCATCCCGAAGCTCGGGTGGTCGACATAGGCGTCGCCGGTGACCAGAATAATGTCGCAGCTATCCCAGCCAAGTTGATCCATCTCTTCACGCGACATCGGTAAAAAGGGCGCAGGGCCAAAACAGGCAGCCCAGTATTGCGGCCAGGAAAAAAGGTCACGATCCGGTTGGATCAGGGATATTGCGCTCATATTGCTTCCGGGGAAAATGATAAAAAAATAACCAAAAGGGCGTGGATTATAAGCCGGAATGATAGTGGAAATGAAGGAGGATTTTCTCAAACCCTGACCGTGCGCCGGCCAGGGTCAAAGAGATTACGGCGCGGGATTCACCAACATCTGGCCGATCGAGCCGCGATCGGCAAGCTCCAGCGTCTGGCTCAGATACTGGAACGGGAAGTGCGGCCACGACGGCTGGGCGTAATAGACCAGCAGCTCAACCTGCCCGTCGACCCACACGGTGTCCTTCCAGCCGCGATCTTCCGGGAAAGGAGACGAGCCGTTGACATTACGGATCTGGAACATCACCCCTTCAATATGGAACGACTGCGGGCGGTCGGCGCGCACCGTCCAGCGCTCCCAGGTCCCCTGCTGCGCCGTGATATCGATACGCTGCGGATCCCACAGCTGGCCGTTGATGCCCGGATCGTCGCCAAGGGTGATATCCCGGCTGCGGATCGGCGTACCGGAGAGCAGCTCGGTCGGCAGCAGGCGCACCGGCAGACTGTCGGTCACCAGCGGCAGCAGCCCGGTCGGACGCAGCGTCAGCACCAGCGTGGAGACCAGGATGCTTGACGGTTCAAAAAAACCGCGGATACGGTCGACGATGCTCGCCGCTTCGCCGCAGGTAATGGACACTTCATCGCCGTTAGTCATATCGACCAGAATTTCACGCCGCTCCCCCGGGGCCAGCGATAGCTGCTTGAGCGAAACCGGCGCCGGCAGGAATCCCTGATCGCCGGAAATCACATGCAGCAGTCGGCCATCGCTCATCTGCAGCTGATAGCGCCGGGAGTTGGAAGCGTTCAGCAGGCGCAGGCGCACCCAGCCGCGCGACACTTCAACATACGGGCTCTGCACGCCGTTAACCAGCAGCGTGTCGCCCACAAAGCCGCCGCTGCCCGGTTCGCTATATTCCGGCGTGCCGAAGTTATCCAGCCGTTTATCCTGAATAATCACCGGGAAGTCATCGACGCCATAGTGGTTAGGGATCGGCAGGTTCTTGCTGACCTCGTCTTCCACCAGCCACATGCCCGCCAGACCGTTGTAAACCTGTTTCGCCATCCGGTTCGGCGTGTTGGCCTGATACCACAGCGTCGCCGCGCTCTGGCGGATAGGCAGCACCGGCGCCCAGTCGGCGTTCGGCGACATCATGCGCGCCGCGCCGCCAATCAGCGGGCCAGGCACCTGCAGACCGCGGATGGTCATCGCCACGTTCTCCGTCAGGCGGTTGCTGTAGATAAGCTTGACGTCGTCTCCGTTCCAGACGCGGATCGTCGGCCCCATATAGCGGCCATTGATCCCCCAGACGGGGGCGCGGGTGCCGGGGGTAAACGACCAGTGGGAACGCTGCAGCGTCAGAAACAGCGGCTGGCCGCGACGAGATTCCAGCAGCGGCGGAACCGGCAGCGCAGGCTGCTGGCCGGCGGCATGGGCCTTCAGCGGCGCGGCGCCAGCGCACAGCGCTACGCCGGAAGCCTTAATAAACTGACGCCGACTGAGTGACATATTAACTCCATGACATACTGACAAATGAAAAAGGGAATTCGTTTCCCGCCAGCAATACGCGCGCGTTGGCGGCGTTTCCTGTCTTATTGCTTTCCAGCCGCTTCGCGCTCGGCCACTTCGTTGTCCAGATCAGCGATTTTGGCGGCCATCAGCTCGCGGCAATGCGTCGCCAGCGCGCGCACGTTGTCTTTACCAAACTGAGTGGTATCTACCGGCGGCAGCATTTCCACAATCACCAGACCGTTGTTCCAGCGATTGAGCTTTATTTTATTCGATGTATTCGAGACACACACCGGAATAATCGGCACCCCAGCGGCAATAGCCGCGTGAAAAGCCCCGGTTTTAAACGGCAGCAGGCCGCGGCCGCGGCTACGGGTCCCTTCCGGGAACATCCAGAACGAAATTTTACGCTTTTTAAAAGCGTTGACGACTTCGGCAATAGTGCCGTGCGCTTTGGTTCGGTTATTACGGTCAATCAGCAAATTGCCCGTCAGCCAGTACAGTTGGCCAAAGAACGGGATCCATAGCAGGCTCTTTTTACCTACGGTGACCGTCGGAGCCTGCACGATATTCGACGCCGTCACCATATCATAGTTGTTCTGGTGGTTAGCGATGTAGATCGCGTTGCCATAGTTTTCCGCGTCGGCGGGTTTGCGTAGCTCTACCTTGAGGCCAAATACCGGAGATAAACGGCCAAACAGATGGCCGAAAGTGGCAACGTGTTTTGGATTACGTGGGCTGAACAAGCAGTACAGACAGCCAAGTACGCACACTACGATGCAATAAATGACCACGAAAATTACTCGAAAAATGAATAGCATAGCTACCTCTAAAACCCAAACCGCTTAGAATTATTCGCTGCTGGCAGAAGGCAGGCTCACAAGTTCTGCGCAGGCCGGGACCGTTCTTCCTGGGTCCCTGATGATGGACATTGTTAATCGCAACGCCTGAATAAACAACGATTTTGCGGCATTTTTTCGTCTCCTCCCGTCAAAGACGGGAGGAGACGCGCTTACTCTTCGCTATCGCCTGCCGCGGCACGACGCGGCGAGTCAATTTCCACGCGGTCAATTTTCTGCAGCCCGCGCATCAGCGAACCGCGGCGGCCGCGCTCGCCGGTGACTTTTTGCAGCTCTTCCGGACGCAGTTTGATCTTCCGTTTGCCGACGTGAATGGTCAGCGTACTCTGCGGCGGCAGAACAAACAGATGTGCCAGACCGTCCTGGCCGGCTGCGGCTTCCGCCGCCGGAATGCTGATAATTTTGTTGCCCTTGCCTTTCGACAGCTGCGGCAGATCGCTGACCGGGAACATCAGCATCCGCCCGGCGGCGGTGATGGCCAGCAGCATATCGGACTCATCCTCAATCACCAGCGGCGGCATCACGTGCGCGTTGTCAGGCAGGGTGATTAGCGCTTTACCGGCACGGTTGCGCGCCACCAGATCGTTGAAGGTACAGACGAAACCGTAGCCCGCGTCGGAAGCCATCAGCAGTTTCTGATCGTCGCTTTCCATTAGCATATGCTCCACGGTCGCGCCCGGCGGCAGGGTCAGTTTGCCGGTAAGCGGTTCACCCTGGCCACGCGCGGAAGGCAGAGTAATCGGATCGATGGCATAGCTGCGTCCGGTGGTATCGATAAACACCACCGGCTGGTTGCTCTTGCCCTTCGCCGAGGCTTTCCAGCTGTCGCCCGCCTTATAGCTCAAGCCCTGGGCGTCAATGTCGTGTCCTTTGGCGCTGCGCACCCAGCCCATCTGCGACAGAACGATAGTCACCGGCTCAGACGGCAGCATGTCATGTTCGCTCATCGCTTTCGCTTCTTCACGCTCGTGAAGCGGCGAGCGACGGTCGTCGCCGAAGGCATCGGCATCGGCCTGCAGCTCTTTTTTCAGCAGGTTGTTCATCTTACGTTCAGACGCCAGAATCGCCTGCAGCTGGTCGCGCTCTTTTTCCAGCTCGCTCTGCTCGCCGCGGATCTTCATCTCTTCCAGTTTGGCGAGGTGGCGCAGTTTTAATTCCAGAATCGCTTCCGCCTGGGTTTCGCTGATGCCAAAGCGCGACATCAGGGCCGGCTTCGGTTCATCTTCAGTGCGGATGATCTCAATCACTTCATCGATATTAAGAAACGCCACCAGCAAACCTTCGAGGATATGCAGGCGCTTCAGCACTTTCTCTAACCGATGGTTTAGACGGCGACGCACGGTATCGCGACGGAACACCAGCCACTCGCTGAGGATCTCCAGCAGGTTTTTCACCGCCGGGCGGCCGTCAAGGCCGATCATATTGAGGTTGATGCGGTAGCTCTTCTCCAGATCGGTGGTGGCGAACAGGTGGTTCATCACCTGTTCCATATCCACCCGGTTGGAGCGCGGGACAATCACCAGACGGGTCGGGTTTTCGTGGTCCGATTCGTCGCGCAGATCGTCAACCATCGGCAGCTTTTTATTGCGCATCTGCGCCGCAATCTGCTCCAGCACTTTGGCGCCAGAGACCTGATGCGGCAGCGCACTGATCACCACCGCGCCGTCCTCTTTACTCCACACCGCGCGCATGCGCACTGAGCCGCGCCCGTTCTGGTAGATTTTGCGAATTTCCGCCCGCGAGGTGATGATCTCCGCCTCGGTCGGGAAATCCGGCCCCTGTACGATATCCAGCAGTTCGTCGAGGGTGGTTTTCGGCTGCTCAATCAGCGTAATCGCCGCTTTGGCCACTTCCCGCAGGTTGTGCGGAGGAATATCGGTCGCCATGCCTACCGCGATGCCGGTGGTGCCGTTCAGCAGGATGTTCGGCAGACGCGCTGGCAGCATTTTCGGCTCCTGCAGCGTGCCGTCAAAGTTTGGCACCCAGTCGACCGTCCCCTGCCCCAGCTCGCTGAGCAGCAGCTCGGCATACTTCGACAGGCGGGATTCGGTGTAACGCATGGCGGCGAAAGATTTGGGATCGTCCGGCGCCCCCCAGTTTCCCTGACCATCCACCAGCGGATAGCGGTAAGAGAACGGCTGCGCCATCAGCACCATCGCTTCATAGCAGGCGCTGTCGCCGTGCGGGTGATATTTACCCAACACGTCGCCGACGGTGCGGGCGGACTTTTTGAATTTCGCGCTGGCGTTCAGCCCCAGCTCGGACATCGCATAGACGATGCGACGCTGGACCGGTTTTAAGCCATCGCCAATAAACGGTAATGCCCTGTCCATGATCACGTACATGGAGTAGTTCAGGTAAGCATTTTCCGTAAATTCATGCAGCGCAAGGCGCTCTGCCATATCGCTCATTAATCGTGGATCCTCAATCTGGGTACCGACCGTTCGGACGGCAAAACTACCCGCGATAATACCCGATCTCACGCCCTGAGTCACAGGCCGTGAGATCGGCTGAGGATTCCGTCACGCTTAATCAGGCCAGCGGCAGATAAATATCGGTTTGCAGTTCATGCTCAGCCACCTCATGGACAAAATTGAGGTAACGGAAGTACACCGGAAAATCCCGTAACGTCTCGCCTGAAGCGGGTAACCAGTCGCGATAGAGAAACCAAACGCTGTTCGCCAGCGTGTCCAGCGAGCCGTGATGGCGCACGACGGCGCAGCGTCCGCCGGGGATTTCGCCGTTAATCACGCCAAAGGCGTTTTCACCAACCGGCCGATCGACCGTACCGCAGATATCAAAACGAAATGCCTCCTGCGGGGTGGTCTGCGGATCGTCCCAGGCGATCCCCCAGGTATCGCTGGTGGCGACGGGCGATAATCCGCTCGTCTTACGCCAGGCGATAAAACGCGCGGCGGTGGCGTTGACAAGGTCCGGGCTACCGCGATGTTGCAGTACGGCTATCCGGGTGGAGGGGCACGAAATAATGTTGACGTCCATCGACGTTTGCTCCTGTAGCGTATGTTTCGGTACGCGTCGATGCCACTCGGCCCAGTCCGGTTGTTGACGGAATTGGGTCGGGCTTTGGTCAAACGCGGTACGGAAGGCACGACTGAACGACTCCGCATTCTGAAATCCGGCATCAAGGGCAATATCGATGACTTTATCGCGGGGGTTGAACGCCAGGCGCCAACAGGCGCGTCGCAGACGCAACCACTGAATATACCGGTACAATGGAATGCCGGTATAGGCGCTAAATTGCCGGTGAAAATGGTAAGGCGAACTGTGCGCTATCGCGCTCAGCGTCTCCAGCGACAGCGGCTCATCAAGATGGCGCGCAATGTACCTACAGACGCGCTGGAAGCGCCCGACATACGCCGGGCTGGCCTTAATATCGTTCATCGTCTCCTCCTCGCGACATACTCTGACAGAGCGAGGATCGCGATTCCTGACCGATCTTGCGCTTATCCGACGGAGACTTATGGCGCGATTTTACGGATCTGTTTAACGTCGATTTCTACCGAGTTCCAGTCCTTATCGACTTCCCCCTGAATTTCTACTGTGTCCTGCGGGCCGACGGTCACGCCGTTCCAGCGCTTGTGGTCGATATCGACATTGATCACCCCGGAAGCATCCTGGAATTTATACAGGTCATCAGAGATGCGCTCGACGATTTTACCGCGCAGGGTCACCCAGGTGTCATCACGCAGCGACTTGGCGTTCGCCACGGTGGTCACCGCGCCGCTCGGCCCGGTGAAGCCGCCAGCCTGGGTGGTAGTGGTAGTCGACGGTCCGGTGAATCCTCCCTGCCCGGCGGCCAGTACAGGCATGGAAACCAAAGCAATAATCGCGGTCATCGCAGCAATTTTTTTCATCTTATATTCTCCCTTTTGTGTTGGTATGGCTCCTATTACGCCCGACAAAACTTAACGACTTCTTAAGCGGAAAAAAGAAATTTTAATGCTGTACATCACCCGCTTCAACGCGGTTTACTGCGCAAAGAAACGGGATCGTCGGAGGGAAACATGCGCATATTACTGGTGGAAGATGACAAGCTTATCGGCGACGGCATCAAAGCCGGGCTGAGCAAAATGGGCTTTAGCATTGACTGGTTTACCGTCGGGCTGGAGGGCAAAAATGCCTTATACAGCGCCCCCTACGACGCCGCAATCCTTGACCTCACCCTACCCGGCATCGATGGCCTCGATATTCTGCGCGAATGGCGCGATAAAGGCCGCCATGAGCCGGTGTTGATCCTCACCGCCCGCGATGCCCTCAGCCAGCGGGTGGAGGGCCTGCGCCTGGGCGCCGATGACTACCTGTGCAAACCTTTCGCCCTGATTGAGGTGGCAGCGCGCCTCGAAGCGTTGATCCGCCGCGCGCACGGCCAGAGCAGCAGCGAACTGCGCCACGGCAAGGTGATCCTCGATCCGAACCGCTTAACCGCCAGCCTCGACGGCGAAAGCCTGGCGCTGAAGCCGAAGGAGTTCGCCCTGCTGGAACTGCTTATGCGCAACGCCGGGCGCGTATTGCCGCGTAAGCTTATCGAGGAAAAGCTCTACACCTGGGACGACGAGGTCTCCAGCAACGCCGTGGAAGTTCACGTCCATCATCTGCGCCGCAAGCTCGGCAGCGACTTTATCCGTACCGTCCACGGCATCGGCTATACCCTGGGTGACGCATGAAACGACTTGCCCGCCTGAGCCTGCGCCTGCGCCTGACGCTGCTGTTTACCGTACTGACCACCGCCGCCTGGGGGATGGCCAGCGTTATCGCCTGGCAGCAGACCAGCAAAAAGCTGGATAAGCTGTTCGATACCCAGCAGCTGCTGTTCGCTCGCCGCCTGAGCGCCATGCATTTCGATGAACTGCGCGCCCCGCCCGCCTCGCTCGGGGAAAAGAAAAAGGTACGCCACGGGCACATCGACGACGACGCGCTGGCGTTCGCCATCTTCACCCGCGACGGCAAAATGGTGCTTAATGACGGCGAGAACGGAGAGGATATTCAGTGGAATTCGCAGCGCGAGGGATTCAGCGATGGCTATCTGCGTGACGACGATGACGAGTGGCGTTTCCTGTGGTTAACCACCGCCGACGGCCGCTACCGCATCGCCGTCGGCCAGGAGTGGGATTACCGGCGCGAAATGGCGATGGATATCGTGACCTCGCAGCTCACCCCGTGGATGGTTGCTCTGCCGCTGATGTTCGTGCTGCTCATCGTGCTGTTAAGCCGCGAGCTGGCGCCATTGAAAAATCTGGCGCGCACGCTGCGCCTGCGCGCGCCGGACTCGGCGGATTCGCTCAGCGTGGAGAAGATCCCCGCCGAAGTTCGCCCGCTGGTCGAAGCGCTGAATCAGCTGTTCCGACGCACTCACGACGCCATGCTGCGCGAGCGTCGGTTTACCTCTGATGCCGCCCATGAGCTACGCAGCCCGCTGGCGGCGCTGAAGGTGCAGACCGAAGTCGCCCAACTCTCCCTGGACGATCCCGAAGGGCGTGAGAAAGCGTTGGATCAGCTCCACCAGGGGATCGATCGCGCCACCCGACTGGTGGATCAGCTGCTGACGCTGTCGCGGCTGGACTCGCTCGCCCAACTGGATGATGTGCAGCAGGTCGCTATCGCCGATCTGCTGCAGTCGGCAGTGATGGAGATGTATCACCCGGCGCAGCAGTCCGGGATTGAGCTGCGCCTGCATCTTAATGCCAGCCATATCGTCCGCACCGGCCAGCCGCTGCTGCTCAGTCTGCTGGTGCGCAATCTGCTGGATAACGCCGTACGCTATAGCCCTCGCGGCAGCCAGGTCGATATCACGCTCAACGCCCGCGAGTTCCGGGTGCGCGATAACGGCCCAGGCATTAGCCCGCAGGCGCTCTCGCGCATTGGCGAGCGTTTTTATCGTCCGCCGGGGCAGGAGGCGCCGGGCAGCGGCCTGGGCTTGTCGATCGTCCGGCGCATCGCCTCGCTGCACGGCATGCAGGTTGATTTTGCCAACGCGCGCGACGGCGGCTTCGAGGCCCGCGTGTACTGGTAGCGAGATTATTGCTCATTTGGCAAAAGACTTTGCACATTTTGCTCATTTTACTGCCCCGCTTCGCGGGGTAAGATCGTCGGCAAATTTTCATATATGAGGGTAAAAAATGAGCAACATCCTGATTATCAATGGGGCGAAAAAGTTCGCGCACTCTAATGGTCAACTGAACGACACCCTGACCGAGGTCGCGGAGAGTTATCTGCGCGACGCCGGGCACGATGTTAAAAGCGTTCGCGCCGAAAGCGAGTACGACGTAAAAGAAGAAGTACAGAATTTCCTGTGGGCCGATGTGGTGATCTGGCAGATGCCGGGCTGGTGGATGGGCGCTCCGTGGACGGTGAAAAAATATATGGATGACGTCTTTACCGAAGGCCACGGCTCGCTGTACGCCAGCGATGGCCGTACCCGCTCCGACGCCAGCAAAAAATATGGCTCCGGCGGCCTGGTGCAGGGGAAAAAATATATGCTTTCTCTGACCTGGAACGCGCCGATGGAAGCCTTCACCGACAAAGACCAGTTCTTCCACGGCGTCGGCGTTGACGGCGTTTACCTGCCGTTCCATAAAGCCAATCAGTTCCTCGGCATGGAGGCATTGCCAACCTTTATCGCCAACGACGTGATTAAAATGCCTGATGTCCCACGGTATATCGCAGAATATCGCAAGCATCTAGCGGAAATTTTTGGTTAACTAGAGGTCTAGCTCTACATATTTCGAGTTATTCGAACCTGGAGTATGACGAGATCCACACAGAAGGAGTTGAGTTAACCATGTTAACAGTGATTGCAGAAATCCGTACCCGCCCGGGCCAGCACCACCGCCAGGCGGTTCTCGATCAGTTCGCGAAAATTATTCCGACCGTTTTGCAGGAGGCCGGCTGCCACGGCTATGCCCCGCTGGTGGATCATGCCGCCGGCGTCAGCTTCCAGACCACGGCGCCCGACTCTATCGTCATGGTCGAGCAGTGGGAAAGCGTCGCGCATCTTGAAGCACACCTGCAAACCCCGCACATGAAAGCCTGGTCGGAAGCGGTCAAAGGCGATGTGCTGGAGACCACCATCCGTATCCTGCAGGCCGGCGTCTAAGCCCGCCGACGCTGAAACGGAATAAGAAAAGGGAGCCTGAGGCTCCCTTTTACGTCTGGCGCAGCGTGCGGTCTTACACTTCCAGATCCGCCATATCGCCCTTCTCCTGCAGCCAGTTGCGACGATCTTCCGAACGCTTTTTGGCCAGCAGCATATCCATTATCGCCGTGGTCTGCTGCTCGTCCTCATCGCTGATCACCAGCTGCACCAGGCGGCGGGTATTCGGGTCAAGGGTGGTTTCGCGCAGCTGCATCGGGTTCATCTCGCCGAGCCCTTTAAAGCGCTGGACGTTTGGCTTGCCCTTCTTGCGCTTTAGCTGTTCCAGCACGCCGGTTTTTTCTTCTTCCGTCAGCGCGTAGTAAACCTCTTTGCCGAGGTCAATACGGTACAGCGGCGGCAGCGCCACGTAGACGTGCCCCTCTTTCACGAGGGTACGGAAATGTCTTACGAACAGCGCGCACAGCAGGGTGGCAATGTGCAGACCATCGGAGTCCGCATCCGCCAGAATACAAATTTTACCGTAGCGCAGCTGGCTTAAATCATCGCTATCCGGGTCAATACCAATCGCCACCGAAATGTCGTGCACTTCTTGCGAAGCTAACACTTCATCGGAAGAGACTTCCCAGGTATTAAGGATCTTGCCCTTCAGCGGCATGATCGCCTGATATTCGCGATCGCGCGCCTGCTTGGCTGAGCCGCCCGCCGAATCCCCTTCGACGAGGAACAGCTCGGTACGGTTCAGATCCTGGGCGGTACAGTCCGCCAGCTTACCCGGCAGCGCCGGACCGCTGGTCAGCTTTTTGCGCACCACTTTTTTGGCGGCGCGCAGACGGCGCTGGGCGCTGGAGATGGCCATCTCCGCCAGCAGCTCCGCGGCCTGCACGTTCTGATTCAGCCACAGGCTGAAGGCGTCCTTCACCACGCCGGAGACGAACGCCGCGCACTGGCGCGACGACAGGCGCTCTTTGGTTTGCCCGGCGAACTGCGGATCCTGCATCTTCACCGACAGCACGTAGGCGCAGCGATCCCAGATATCTTCCGCTGACAGCTTCACGCCGCGCGGCAGGATATTACGGTACTCGCAGAACTCACGCATCGCGTCGAGCAGCCCCTGACGCAGGCCATTAACGTGCGTCCCGCCCTGCATAGTCGGGATCAGGTTCACGTAGCTTTCGGTCAGCAGTTCGCCGCCTTCCGGCAGCCACAGCAGCGCCCAGTCCACCGCCTCCGTCTCGCCGGAGAAGGCGCCGACGAATGGTTTTTCCGGCAGCAGCGGCAGGCCGTTCACCGCTTCGCTCAGGTAATCGTTCAGGCCATCGGCATAGCACCAGCTCTGCTCGCTGTTGTTCACCTGGTCGCGGAAAACAATTTCCACGCCCGGGCACAGCACCGCTTTCGCTTTTAACAGGTGGGTCAGACGTGAAACGGAAAAGCGCGGGCTGTCGAAGAAGCTTTCGTCCGGCCAGAAATGGACGCTGGTCCCGGTATTGCGTTTGCCGCAGGTGCCGGTGACGTGCAGGTCTTCCACTTTTTCACCATTTTCAAAGGCGATGCTGTAGACCTGACCGTCGCGACGCACGTTGACCTCCACGCGTTTTGACAGGGCGTTGACTACCGAGATCCCCACCCCGTGCAGGCCGCCGGAAAACTGATAGTTTTTATTGGAAAACTTACCGCCCGCATGCAGCCGGCAGAGGATCAGCTCAACCGCCGGCACGCCCTCTTCCGGGTGGATGTCGACCGGCATCCCACGACCATCGTCAATGACCTCCAGGGACTGGTCGGCATGAAGGATAACTTCCACGCGTTTGGCGTGGCCTGCCAGCGCTTCATCCACACTGTTATCAATAACTTCCTGACCAAGATGGTTAGGACGAGTGGTGTCGGTATACATGCCCGGACGGCGGCGCACCGGCTCTAGCCCGGTGAGTACCTCAATGGCATCAGCATTATATGAAGATTGCGTCATGGTGTGTATTCGTAGGTCGTTCAGGGCCGTTTAGCGCAGGCCGAGAAATTCGATAATCTGAGTGAAATGATCGTCAAAGCCGACAAATGCGTGATTACCGCCCTCCTCTACCGTCTGCCGGCAAGAGGCGTAGTAATGAACGGCCTGGCGGTAATCAAGCACTTCATCCCCGGTCTGCTGCAGCAGCCAGAGTAAATCCGGCGCTTCGAGCGGGTCGATTTGCATGACTTTGAGATCGTAAATATGGCGAGACTCTAGCACATATTGCTGCCCGGTGTATGGATTCTCATTGTGGCCGAGAAAATTGTTTAGTAGTTCAAACGGCCGCACCGCCGGGTTAACCACCACCGCCGGCAGCATAAAGCACTGCGAAAGCCAGGTCGCGTAGTAGCCGCCCAGCGACGACCCTACGACCCCGAGCGGCTCGCCTCCGTGCTCCAGCACGATGGACTCCAACAGCTCCGCCGTTTCCGCCGGGTAAGGCGGCAACTCCGGCACCACCATGGTGATCTCAGGATAGTGCTGCGCCAGCCAGGTCTTTAACGCCGTCGCCTTCGCCGAGCGCGGAGAGCTGTTAAAGCCGTGCAGATAAAGGAGCGTCGCCATCAGTAGCCTTCTGAAGCAATATCCGGATGAAACGCGGCGCCTTCCAGGCGGCACACTTCGGTGGTCAGCGTCCCGTCAGGGTGAAGCTCCAGCCAGCGCCAGCCCGGTGACACCGTATCCAGAGTGAAATTGGCACAGTGCGGTTTAAACTGGACGCAGGTCGACGGCGTCGCCATCATGCGCCGGCCATTCCAGTCGAGATCCAGTTCCTGATGAATATGGCCGCACAAAAGATGCTTCACCCGCGGCCAGGCGCTCAACGCGCTGTCCAGCGCGCCGGCGTTGCGCAGACTATGCTGATCCAGCCAGCTGCAGCCGGCCGGCAGCGGATGATGGTGCAGCAGGAGTAAAGTATAGCGCTCCGGCGCCTCCGCCAGCTTATGTTCGAGCCACTCCAGCTGGAAGTCGCTCAGCTCGCCATGGGGAACGCCAAACACCTGGCTGTCGAGCAGCAGGATCTGCCAGCGATCGCCGAGAAACACGCGCTTGGCAGGGGAAATGCCCGCCTCCTGCAGGGTGCTGTACATCGCCGGCTGGAAATCATGATTGCCCGGTAGCCAGACGCAGGGTGCAGCAAAACTCGCGATGCCCTCAGCAAAATGCTGATAGGCCGCGGAGGAGTGGTCCTGCGCCAGATCGCCTGTTGCGACAATCAGATCGCATGGACGCTGTGAGGCATGAATGGCCGACAGTACGGCCTGATAGCTATCCCAGGTATTGATGCCTAACAACGTTTCATGCTTTTCAGCAAACAGGTGAGTATCAGTAATTTGTAATATCCTGACTCTGGCCTCACCAGCCAGAGGTAGGTTTAACAGGCTTTCCAAATGGTGTCCTTAGGTTTAACGACGCTAACAAACCGGAATCGCCATCGCTCCATGTGCTAAACAGTAACGCAGCCAGTCGGCCAAAAACTGGTTAATTTGATGCTTTTCGTCGCGTTGATGCAACTTTTTATTAGGATAATCATATCGCGCTTTGAAGCGAAAGATCTGCTGACTCGAACACACTTCGGCCACCATGGCGTCATGGTAGAGGCGGACGGTCATCGATGGCAGGCTCCAGTAGCTCACTGCAGGCAGAGTCTGCTCTATTGCCACCAGAGTAGTGTAGCGGGTCGATTCAACTATCGTTAACCGATACTGCGCGCTTCCCACCTGATAGCTTACCTTCTCACCCGCTGCATCCGTTCGCGGCAACAGGCGGCGCAACTGCGCGAAATTGGTCTCGCACAGGCGCATCATCTCAGGGAAGTCAGGTGTATAACGCTTCATTTTGTCCACTCATTTCGTAAATTGTGATAATGCAATTGCAGCCATTGCAAGGCGATGACAGAGGCTGCGTTGTCGATTTTCCCCTCTTCTACCCACTGGTAAGCCTGCTCCCGACTCACCACATGCACCCGAATATCCTCGTTTTCCTCGGCCAGGCCGTGAATGCCTTTTGCCGTCGATGCATCAACTTCTCCCACCAGGATCGATAACCGTTCGCTGGTGCCGCCGGGACTGGCCAGATAGCTTAATATTGGTTTCGTCCGCCCAACTTCAAGCCCGGCCTCCTCCAGCGCTTCCCGACGGGCAACATCTTCCACCGTTTCACCCGCTTCAATCATGCCGGCGACCATCTCCAGCAGCCACGGGCTCTCGCTGGTATCATAGGCGGCGATACGGATTTGTTCGACCAGCACCACTTCGTCGCGCACCGGGTCAAAGGGTAGCAAGACGGCGGCGTGCCCGCGCTCAAAAATTTCACGGGTGATTTCGCCACTCATTCCGCCGTTAAACAGGCGGTGGCGAAAACGGTATAAATCGAGCGAAAAAAAACCACGATATAGCGTTTCGCGTGCAATAATTTCTACATCATTTTTGGAGAAGGTAATTCCCTGCTGTGTGGGTTTGCTCATTGTCATGTCCTGCGAATCTGAAATTAGGGATTTCCAAACCGTTTGGCTACCGTTTTACGGTCCGTATGTTAGATTGGTGCAAATTACCGCCGGATGGCACGTAACGCCAACTTTTTACGGCGGCAGAATCGATACAATCAGCGGAATTTTTCTTAGAATTAGACCAGCGCTAAATGCTTCACAACAAGGAATGCAAATGAAGAAATTGCTCCCCATTCTTATCGGCCTGAGCCTGACCGGGTTCAGCGCCATGAGCCAGGCGGAAAACCTGCTTCAGGTTTACCAGCAGGCACGCATCAGCAACCCCGATCTGCGTAAATCGGCAGCCGATCGTGACGCCGCGTTCGAAAAGATCAACGAAGCGCGCAGTCCATTACTGCCTCAGCTTGGGCTGGGAGCGGATTATACCTATACCAATGGCTATCGCGACAGCAACGGCGTCAACTCTAACGTCACCAGCGGTTCGCTGCAGTTAACGCAGGTTCTGTTTGATATGTCGAAATGGCGCGCCCTGACGCTGCAGGAAAAAACGGCAGGGATTCAGGATGTCACGTATCAGACCGATCAGCAAACACTGATTCTGAATACCGCGACGGCCTATTTTAAAGTGCTGGCCGCCATCGACACGCTCTCCTATACCGAAGCGCAGAAACAGGCTATTTACCGCCAGTTGGATCAAACCACGCAGCGCTTTAACGTAGGCCTGGTGGCGATCACCGACGTACAGAACGCCCGTTCACAATACGATGCCGTGCTGGCGAACGAAGTCACCGCGCGTAACGATCTCGACAACGCCGTCGAAGGACTGCGTCAGGTCACCGGTAATTACTATCCGGAGCTGGCCTCCCTGAACGTGAATGGCTTTAAAACCAACAAGCCGCAGGCGGTCAACGCCCTGCTGAAGGAAGCGGAGAACCGCAACCTGTCGTTGCTGCAGGCGCGTCTGAGCCAGGACCTGGCCCGCGAGCAGATTCGTCAGGCGCAGGACGGCCATTTGCCGACCCTGAACCTTTCCGCCTCTACCGGGGTCTCGAATACGCGTTACAACGGTTCGAAAACCAATACCCCGCTCGCCTACAACGACAGTGATAACGGGCAGAACCAAATCGGCCTGAACTTCTCTCTGCCACTGTACCAGGGCGGCGCGGTGACCTCGCAGGTCAAGCAGGCACAATACAACTTCGTTGGCGCCAGCGAGCAGCTGGAAAGCGCCCACCGCAGCGTCGTGCAGACTGTGCGTTCATCGTTTAACAACGTGAACGCCTCCATCAGCAGCATCAACGCCTACAAACAGGCGGTGGTCTCTGCGCAAAGCTCCCTGGATGCCATGGAAGCTGGCTACTCGGTGGGTACGCGTACTATCGTTGACGTCCTCGACGCCACCACTACGCTGTATAACGCTAAGCAGCAGCTCTCGAATGCGCGCTACAACTACCTGATCAACGAGCTGAACATTAAGTCGGCGTTAGGTACCCTGAACGAGCAGGATCTGGTCGCCCTGAACAACACGCTGGGTAAACCCATCTCCACCTCCGCAGATAGCGTCGCGCCGGAAAATCCGCAACAGGATGCCACCGCTGATGGCTACGGCAACACTACCGCGGCGGTGAAGCCGGCGTCCGCACGGACCACCCAGAGCAGCGGCAGCAATCCGTTCCGTCAGTAATTCTCATACTGTGATGCGCATCGCCTGTCCGTCGGACAGGCGATGCGTTAAACGTAAGGCAACGTAAAGATCCCCCGCTTAGCGCCCCTCTTCGCTTCATTTTCCACCACTCATCCTCTATCCTGAGCGTTAACACACGCCATACCACTGGGTCCTGGAAGACAAATATGAAACGGACAAAAAATATTAATCATTCGTCGTTCCGCAAAAGCTGGAGCGCACGCCATCTGACGCCGGTCGCGCTGGCCGTTACCGCGGTCTTTATGCTCGCCGGTTGTGAAAAAAGCGACGAAACGGTGTCGCTGTACCAGAACGCCGATGACTGCTCCGCCGCCAACCCGGGCAAAGCAGCCGAATGCACCACGGCCTACACCAACGCGGTAAAAGAGGCAGAGCGCACTGCGCCGAAGTATGCCACCCGCGAAGACTGCGTCGCCGAGTTTGGCGAAGGCCAGTGCCAGCAGACGCCAGCCCAGGCGGGCGTCGCCCCGGAAAACCAGGCGCAGGCGCAAAGCAGCGGCAGCTTCTGGATGCCGCTGATGGCCGGCTACATGATGGGCCGCCTGATGGGCGGCGGCATGGCGCAACAGCAGCCGCTGTTCAGCTCGAAAAATCCGGCCAGCCCGGCCTACGGTCAGTACACTGACGCCAGCGGCAAGAGCTATGGCGCCGCCCAGCCGGGCCGCACCATAAATGTGCCGAAAACCGCGATGGCGCCGAAGCCAGCCACCACCACCACCGTCACCCGCGGCGGCTTTGGCGAGTCGGTAGCGAAACAGTCGACCATGCAGCGTAGCGCCGCAGGCTCAACGTCCTCTTCTCGCTCAATGGGCGGCTAAGCAACATGGAAAGAGTCAGTATTACCGAGCGCCCGGACTGGCGCGAGAAAGCGACCGAGTACGGTTTCAACTTCCATACCATGTACGGCGAGCCCTACTGGAGCGAAGAGGCGTATTACAAGCTGACCCTCGCGCAGGTGGAAAAGCTGGAAGCGGTCACCGCTGAGCTACATCAGATGTGCCTCCAGGTGGTGGAAAAAGTGATCGCCAGCGATGAGCTGATGACCAAATTCCGCATCCCTAAACACACCTGGGGTTTTGTACGTCAGTCGTGGAAAACCAACCAGCCGTCGCTCTACTCACGTCTCGACCTGGCCTGGGATGGCGTCGGCGAACCGAAGCTGCTGGAGAACAATGCCGACACCCCGACCTCGCTGTATGAAGCGGCCTTCTTCCAGTGGATCTGGCTGGAAGATCAGCTCAACGCCGGCAAGCTGCCGGCGGGCAGCGACCAGTTCAACAGTTTGCAGGAAAAGCTGATCGATCGCTTCGGCGAGCTGCGCGAGCAGTTTGGCTTTCAGCTGCTGCATATGGCCTGCTGCCGCGATACCGTTGAAGATCGCGGTACCGTGCAGTATCTGCAGGACTGCGCCGCTGAAGCGGGGCTGGCGACGGAATTCCTCTACGTTGAAGATATCGGCCTGGGCGAAAAAGGCCAGTTTACCGATCTGCAGGATCAGGTGATTGGCAATCTGTTCAAGCTCTATCCGTGGGAGTTTATGCTGCGGGAGATGTTCTCCACCAAGCTGGAAGACGCTGGCGTCCGCTGGCTGGAGCCGGCGTGGAAAAGCATTATCTCCAACAAGGCGCTGCTGCCAATGCTGTGGGAGATGTTCCCCAATCACCCTAATCTGCTGGCGGCCTACTTCAGCGAAGATACTCACCCGGAGATGGAGAAGTACGTCATTAAGCCAATCTTCTCCCGCGAAGGCGCTAACGTGTCGATCGTTGAAAATGGCAAAGTGGTGGAGGCAGTAGAAGGCCCGTACGGGGAAGAAGGCACCATCGTGCAGGCGTTTTACCCGCTGCCGAAGTTTGGCGATAGCTATACGCTGATTGGCAGCTGGCTCATCAACGACCAGCCTGCAGGGATCGGTATTCGCGAAGACCGGGCGCTGATCACCCAGGATCTGTCGCGCTTCTATCCGCACATTTTCGTCGAATAATGCCGCGCTCCGGCGACGGTAAATGCCGCCGGAGCGCGCTATCATCAGGCGCCAACCAACACCGACAGCATGCTCAGCGAGCCCATCTCGATGCCATCGACCGGGATCGTCATCGCCTCAACGCCATCCCACGTCCCCAGGACATACAGCAGCGGCAGGAAATGCTCCGCCGTCGGGTTGGAGAGCGAGCCCCCTTCGTGTGCCAGGTAGTTAACCAGCGGGTGCTGCTCGTCCAGCCCCTGCCATTGCAGATTCGCCTTCACGTAGTTATTGAAGGACTCTGCCCAAGGGTACGGCGTGTTCTCGCCATGCCAGCGGGCGGTGCGCAGGTTATGCACCACGTTGCCGCTGGCCACCAGCATAATGCCTTCATCACGCAGCGAGGCCAGTTTCCGCCCCATTTCGAGATGCCAGGCCGGCGGTTTGGTGCTGTCGATGCTCAACTGAACCATCGGGATATCCGCCTGCGGATACATTTTAATCAGCACGCCCCACGAGCCATGGTCAAATCCCCAGGCTTCTGTATCGAGGGTGACCGGCACCGGCGAGAGCAGCTCCACCAGCCGTTGCGCCAGCGCCGGGGAGCCCGGCGCCGGATAATGCGTGTCATACAGCGCCTGCGGAAAACCGCCGAAGTCATGAATGGTCTTCGGCGCCTCCATCGCCGTTACGCCCGTACCGCGCGTAAACCAGTGCGCAGAGACCACCACGATCGCTTTCGGACGCGGCAGGGTTTCGCCCAGTTGAGCCCAGGCGCGGGTATAACGGTTGTCTTCCAGCACGTTCATTGGGCTGCCATGGCCGAGAAACAACGCGGGCATTCGGGTACGGGACATGATGATATCCTTAGGGTGTCAATGTGATGTGCTCACATTACGCGCTTTTGCGCCAGGATAAACTCAGATAACCATGATGATGATCGTCAGAAAATTTGAATGTAATTCGCGGTAAAGGGACGTGTCCCGTACGCGCATCCTCAGGCAATATACTCGTATGTAATTATTTTCACAGGGAGAGAAGCGATGTCATCACCCTTAATATTGACGCTGTTAGCCGGTAGCGCAACCTTCATTGGCGCCATATTCGGCGTGATTGGCCAGAAACCCTCTAACCGCCTGCTTGGCTTCTCCCTCGGCTTTGCCGCCGGGATTATGCTATTGATTTCTTTGATGGAAATGCTGCCTGCCGCGCTGGCCGCCGAGGGCATGTCGCCGCTGCTCGGCTACGGAATGTTTGTTGTCGGCCTGCTGGGTTACTTTGGTCTTGACCGCCTGCTGCCGCACGCCCACCCGCAGGATCTGATGACTCCCGCCATGCCGCGCCCGCGCAACTTACGCCGCACCGCTATTCTTTTGACACTGGGGATCAGCCTGCATAACTTTCCGGAAGGGATCGCCACCTATGTCACGGCCAGCAACAACCTCGAGCTTGGCATGGGCGTCGCCCTGGCCGTCGCCCTGCACAATATTCCGGAAGGACTGGCGGTTGCCGGACCGGTGTATGCCGCCACCGGCTCGCGCAGCAAAGCGGTGCTCTGGGCCGGGCTTTCCGGCATGGCGGAAATTTTGGGCGGCGTGCTGGCGTGGTTGATTCTGGGGAGCCTGGTCTCGCCGCTGGTGATGGGCGCGATCATGGCTGCCGTCGCCGGGATTATGGTGGCGCTGTCGGTCGATGAACTGATGCCGCTGGCGAAAGAGATCGATCCGCAAAGCAATCCAAGCTACGGCGTCCTGTGCGGGATGTCGGTCATGGGGCTGAGCCTGGTGGTACTCCAGACGATGGGCATCGGTTAAAGCGCAGAAACAACACAGCCCACTAACAAGTGGGCTGTGCTCGGGCGTAGCGAACCGCTATTTAGCTGGCTTTACGCTCATGTTCGCGACGATAGGCCACCAGATCTTCAATCGTGACTACCGCCATATTGTGCTGCTGAGCGAACTTGATGCACTCCGGCGCGCGGGCCATGGTGCCATCGTCATTGGTCAGCTCGCACAGCACGCCTGCCGGTTTAAAGCCAGCCAGGGTCACGAGGTCGATAGTGGCTTCAGTGTGGCCGCCGCGGGTCAGTACGCCGCCCGGCTGCGCACGCAGCGGGAAGACGTGACCTGGACGGTTAAGATCGGAAGGTTTCGCGCCGTCGGCGATGGCCGCGCGGACGGTGGTCACGCGGTCGGCAGCGGAGACGCCGGTGGTCACACCTTCGGCCGCTTCGATGGTCACGGTGAAGCCGGTGCCGTAGGCGCTGGTGTTGTTCTCTACCATCATCGGCAGATCCAGCTGTTTGCGGCGTTCTTCGGTCAGGCACAGGCACACAATGCCGCTGCCGTGACGAATGGTCAGCGCCATCTGCTCAACGGTCATGGTTTCAGCGGCGAAGATCATATCGCCTTCGTTTTCACGGTCTTCATCATCAAGCACCATCACGCCGCGGCCTTCGCGCAGGGCGTCCAAAGCGTGTTCCACACGTTCAAAAGCGGTACCAAAAGAAGAAAGGAGCGTCTGATTCATGGTAAAAAAACCTCATTAAAATTATGGTTACCAGAATCAGGGCAGTCTTAGGAGCGCCGGTTTAGCGGCAAAAGTCAACGCGAGCGGGCCTGGGCCCGACTGTGCCGTTACTCTCTCCCATCCGGACTTTAACCGTCGGCCCCGGAATTACACCGGATCTGCTGACCTTCCCGTAGTCACGGGAAGCGCTCGCGGGCTTTCAACGCCATGGTTGATTTACCGCCGGTGGGGAATTTCGCCCCGCCCTGAGAATAAGCGAGATAACTATAACGCTATTGACTATCCTCGGCAATGCATAAGCTTCAAACATTTCTGGTTTATAGGCGGCCTGGTTCGCACTACAATGATCAATCATCCGACCCGAGCAGGAAACCACCATGATTGACCCGAAAAAAATTGAACAAATCGCCCGCCAGGTCCATGAGTCGATGCCAAAAGGACTTCGCGATCTGGGTGAGGATGTTGAGAAGAAAATCCGCCAGGCGCTGCAGTCGCAGCTGACCCGTCTGGATCTGGTTAGCCGCGAAGAGTTTGACGTGCAGACTCAGGTGCTGCTGCGGACCCGGGAAAAACTGGCGCTGCTGGAGCAGCGCCTGAATGACCTCGAAAACCGCCCGGCGGCGACGCCGGGCAGCGAAGAGCAGCAGTAAAAAACGGGCCCCTGGGGGCCCGTTTTGCGTTTGGCTTAATGGGCGGCTTCCGCCTGACTACTCACCTGGCGACAGTACAGTTCATAGCGCTGGCAAAACCATTCACGATGTTCTTCATCCATATTGCCGACAATGGCCTGAAGATCAACTGGCTGGCCCTGGGCGTGCATTCTGGCGAAACTCCGCGCCAAAAAATCAAAATTCTTCATTGAATACATATCGTTATGGTTCATGCGCATACTCCTTCAGCGGTGGATGTTCTGATCAGTCATATGCCTTTTACTCACTTCAGTATTTACGCTTACCTTAACGCGATTTGTACGAAAAATGCGCTTAACATGATTATTTATTGCGCTAAATCATTTTCCACATGATTAAATAAAAACGGCCCGCGATACGTCTATCGCAGGCCGTGATGCTTCACCGTACAAACCGGTGAATAGCGAAAAGCTTATTTGTCGCTATCTTTTTGTATTTTCTTAATAATATTGGTAGTTGAGCAGCCATCTTCAAAGTTGAGCACCAGCACTTCGCCACCGTTCGCCCAGACCTCTTCGCTGCCGGCGATCTGCTCCGGTTTGTAGTCGCCGCCCTTGACCAGCAGATCCGGCAGGATGCCAGCGATCAGGCGCTGCGGAGTATCTTCTTCGAAGGAGACCACCCAGTCGACGGCTTCCAGCGCCCCCAGCACGATCATCCGCTGTTCCAGCGGGTTCACCGGGCGGGTTTCGCCTTTCAGACGTTTGGTGGAGGCATCGCTGTTGACCGCCACGATCAGACGGTCGCCCAGCTTGCGCGCATTCGCCAGATAGGAGACATGACCGGCATGCAGAATGTCGAAGACGCCGTTGGTCATCACCACTTTCTCGCCGCGCTTGCGCGCCGCCGCAACCGCCTGTTTGAGCTCCTCTTCGCTCATCACGCCAAAGCCGGTCTCAGCCCGGCCGCGGACCGCGTTTTCCAGCTCGACAGGGGAAACGGTGGATGTACCCAGCTTACCGACCACCACGCCCGCCGCGGCGTTAGCGAAATAGCAGGCCTCTTCCAGGGTGTTGCCGGACGCCAGGGTCGCCGCCAGCACGCCAATCACCGTGTCGCCGGCGCCGGTCACGTCGTACACTTCCTGGGCCTGGGTCGGCATATGCAGCGGCGGACGCCCCGGCTGCAGCAGCGTCATCCCCTGCTCAGAGCGCGTCACCAGCAGCGCCGACAGTTCGAATTCGGCGATGAGCTTCATGCCGCGCTCAACGATCTGCGCTTCATCCTGGCACTTGCCCACCACCGCTTCAAACTCAGAGAGGTTCGGGGTGAGCAACGTCGCGCCGCGATAGCGTTCGAAATCGGTGCCTTTCGGATCGATCAGCACCGGCACGCCCGCTTCACGTGCGAGTCGGATCATGGTCTGGACGCTGGTCAGCGCCCCTTTGGCATAGTCCGAAAGGACCAGCGCGCCAATAGAGCCCAGCGCCTGCTGAATGCGCTCGTGCATCGGCTGCGGATCGACGCCGGAGAAGCCCTCTTCAAAGTCGAGGCGGATCAGCTGTTGATTGCGCGACAGCACCCGCAGCTTGGTGATAGTCGGGTGAGTCGGGACGGAGACGAAGTCGCACTTCACATTGACGTTGGCCAGCGCCTGGCTCAGCGCGCGGGCGGCGTCATCAATCCCGGTCAATCCCACCAGGCGCGAGGTTGCCCCCAGCGAGGCAATGTTCATCGCTACGTTTGCCGCGCCGCCAGGACGTTCTTCGATATTTTCCACCTTCACCACCGGCACCGGGGCTTCCGGGGAAATACGACTGGTGGGGCCGTACCAGTAGCGGTCCAGCATCACATCACCCACCACCAACACTCCTGCACGTTCAAACTCCGGCAGCGTTACTTTCATGACTCTCTCCTGCGAGACGCAAACTTTGCGCGCGATAATAGCACACCCGATTTTATAGTTAAGCCATCAGCCATTTCTGCCAGCTGGCGCTGACCTGCTCGCGCTCCCGGCTGAAGGCCTCTGGCGCCACGTGTCCCGGCAGCTCCTGCAGGGCCAGGTGATGGAGCGCGTCACGCAAGGTGGTGTACGCGTGCGTTAAGGCGCGCGCTTCCTCCTCGTCCATGATGTCGTTCTGCGCCAGCAGCTCGAGAATACGCACATTATCAGACCAGCGGGTCAGCTTCGGCTTGTCGCTGGCATAGCGTAGGACCAGATACTGGGTAATAAATTCAATATCCGTGATCCCGCCGGCATCGGCTTTGATATCAAAACGATTGGGATGCTTGTTGCCGAGGTGGGCGCGCATCTTCTCGCGCATCTCGCGAACCTCGGTCTGCAGGGTTGCGCCCTCCCGCGGGGTGGTCAGGATATCGCGACGAATGGCGTCAAAGCGCGCCTGCAACGCCGGGTCGCCATAGACCACACGGGCGCGCACCAGCGCCTGATGCTCCCACGTCCAGGCCTCGTTCTGCTGATAGTCGGCAAACGCGTCAGCGGTGGTAACCAGCATCCCCGCCGCGCCGGAAGGGCGCAGCCGGGCGTCCACTTCGTAGAGAATACCGGACGAGGTGCGGGTGCTGAACAGATGCATGATCCGCTGGGCCAGCCGCAGGTAGAACTGACGGCCGTCAATCTCCCGCTCGCCGTCGGTCATCACCTCCGCCGGACAGTCATGGAGGAACACCAGGTCGAGATCGGAGCTGTAGCCCAGCTCCCAACCGCCGAGCTTGCCGTAGCCGACGACGGCGAAGCCGCGCCCCTGGCGATCGTGCAGGTGGGTCGGCAGGCCGTAGCGAGCCACCATCTGCCCCCATGCCTGCTGCACCACCGCATCGAGGATCGCTTCGGCAAGCCAGGTTAAATGGTCGCTGACCTTCATCACCGGTAGGGTGCCGGCGATATCCGCCGCCGCGATATGTAGCTGCTGCGCCTGCTTGAACTGGCGCAACGCCTCCAGCTGCTGCTCTTCATCCTCTTCCGGCACCCGCAGCAGATACTGACGCAGCTCGTCGCGATAGGCATCGGTCGCCGTCGGCTGATAGAGGGTGTTGGGATCCAGCAGCTCATCCAGCAGCAGCGGGTGGCGCGCCAGCTGGCTGGCGACCATCGGCGATGCCGCGCAGAGCGTAATCAGGTGTTTCAGCGCGCCGGGGAATTCGCTCAGCAGTTCAAGATAGGTGGTGCGGGTGACGATGCCGGTCAACAGCGGCGTGATCCGCGCCAGAGGCAGCGGCGCATCGGCGCGCGAGCAGATTTCGCTCAGCAGATGCGGCATCAGCTGATCCAGCACCTGGCGGCCGCGCGGGCCGATGGTGCGCCGATCCAGCTCTTTGCGGAAATCGGCAATCAGCGCCAGCACGCTGCGGCGGTCGGCGTCGTTTAAATGCGCCAGCGCCGGACTGGCGTCATCTTCTTCCAGCGCATCCTGCCACAGCTCGCGCCAGTACTCGGCCAGCTGCTCATCTGGCGACTGAGCCTCGTCATCGCCGATCAGTTCATTAAACACCCGCCGTACGTTGGCCATATGGTTCGCCAGCTGCGCGCTCAGCGTCTCCCAGTCATCGGTATACATCCCCCACGCCAGTCTGGCGCGGTTCAGTTCATCCTGCGGCAGGGTCTGGGTCTGTTCATCGTTGATACTTTGCAGCAGGTTTTCCAGCCGGCGCAGGAACAGATAGGCCGCGCGCAGCAGCGTCGCGTCGCCTTCCGGCAGCAGATGCAGCTCATCAATCGCCGCCAGTGTCGGCAATAACGCGCGCTGCTGCAGCGCAGGTTCGCGACCGCCGCGGATCAGCTGAAAGACCTGAACGATAAATTCAATTTCACGAATGCCGCCGGCGCCGAGCTTGATGTTGTCTTTCAGCCCGCGACGCCGCACTTCACGGGCGATCATGCCTTTCATGTTACGCAGCGACTGGATCACGCTGAAGTCGATATAGCGGCGGAAGACGAAGGGGCGAAGCATCGCGCGCAGTTCGCTGGCGTAGGCGCCGTCGTTATCGCCCATGATCCGCGCTTTCACCATCGCGTAGCGTTCCCAGTCCCGCCCCTGCTCCTGGTAATAATCTTCCAGCGCCGCAAAGCTGAGCACCAGCGGCCCGCTGTCGCCAAACGGCCGCAGGCGCATGTCCACCCGATAAACAAAGCCGTCCTGCGTCGGCTGGTCGAGCGCCTTGATAAGCCGCTGCCCCAGGCGGGTAAAGAACTGGGCGTTATCCAGCTCGCGGCGGCCGCCGCGGGTGGCGCCATGCTCCGGCCAGGCAAAGATCAGATCGATATCGGAAGAGAAGTTCAGCTCGCCGCCGCCCAGCTTTCCCATCCCGAGGATCAGCAGCGGCTGCGGCTGACCCTCGGCGTTGCATGGCGTTCCCCACTCTTTACAGCAGGCGGCGTACAGCCAGTCGCGGGCGGCGACAATCAGGGTCTCCGCCAGGACGCTCAGCTGCTGCAGCGTCTCTTCTTCGCGCACCAGCGACAACGCCTGCGCCCAGGCGATGCGGACCATCATCTGGCGGCGGAAGAGACGCAGCTCTCGCATCAACCCCGCTTCGTCAGTGACGGCCTGCAGGCGCTCCTGCAGCCAGGCTTCGTAATGCCGCCACTCTTCCGCCGCCGGCGCGGAGTCCGCAAGCTCATTCAGCCAGCCCGGCTGAGCGATCACACTCTGTTCGACAAAATCGCTGAACGCCATCACCGACCTGGCCTGTGGGCTCAGTTCGGCAACGGGAAAATCCGCTGGCAGACGGTCAGCGACCGTCTGCCAGTGCTGCTGTAACTGCGGAGAAAGCGGCATCATAAGGGCTCCCTGGCCTGTAATTATCGTTTTCCACTATGCAGCCAGAACGGCTCGGCAGCCAGCGCCTGGCGACGGAAATATTCAAACACGCTGCGGTCGTCATGCTCTATCGCACGCTGAAGTTCCTGCCAGTTCTCCAGCCAGGGCGCGACGGCGTCGCCATAGGCGCCCGCCAGCAGCTGGACGCTGTCGATGTCGCGGGACAGCTTCGGCAACTGGTCAGCGGCATCTTCTACCGCCAGATGCTGCACGGCGCTGCGCAGCTCGGCCGCCACCCGCGAGAGGTGAATATCGGCAAACCGTTTGAACGATCCGGCTATTTTTTTCTCTCCCGCCTCGTTGAGGAACGGACGCCACCCGCGCTGGACCAGCCATTCGGTCAGGGCCAGTTTGGCGCCAACGACCTCGGTGCGGAATAACGCTTCGTCGGCGGTGTCCGCAGCCAGCAGAACGGCGTCGGCGTCGTTCAGCAACGCGCGGAGGTGGGTGGTCGCCTTACGCGGCACGATGCCGCCGAACAGCACGAGGGCATGGCGCACGCGGGCTATCGCCAGCAGAATTTCCGCTTTGGCTTTTGCGTTGCCGCGCAGCCAGATCTCGTCGTGATACAGCCAATGCGCCAGGGCGCTCTCCAGCGCCGCCTCCAGCCCCTGCTCCACGCTGGCCTTCGCTGCCACCGGCAGCACCGCCAGCCGGGTCACCGGACGCTCATTGTTACCTTGCGCCAGATGATACCCGCGCGCGGCTTTGCTCAGGCTCCCCTGACGCAGGACGCCGCTCTCCAGCAAACGATGCGCGAGGCGCAGCAGATCGGCGGTCTCCCCGGCGAGCAGCTCCAGCTCCAGTTCGCAGATCGGCTCCTGATGTTCGCCCGCCTTCACTTCGCCGCGATCGAGGGCAATCTCAATCTCACTCTTTCCTTCCTGGATCACCCAGCGTTCACGGGCAAAATCGGTGCTGAACAGCGGCTGGACGTGCTCCGCCAGCGCGGCCGGAAGTTCCCCTTGCGGCCAGACCTCCGCCGGCAGGCGCTCAAGCGCCAGCTCCGGTTTATCCAGTGGAATATTATATTCCGGGCGCTGGTGCAGGCCGCCGACCACCCGACCGGCGATTTTCAGCGTCATCTCATAACGCCCCTGATCGCCGCGGATGCGCAGCCCCATATCGTGACGACGCAGCCAGTTATCGGCGGTTTCGTAATAAATGTTCAGCAACTGGCCCGCGGGCGTATGTTTCGCCTCGAGCGCATTGAGCTGCTCGCGCAGCGTCTCTACCCCATCCTGAGCGACGATAAACTTGAGTTCGATTTCTTGAGCCATGACTGAATTCTTCCGCTTCTGTGCTGCGCCGACAAATTGCGGCGAACTTACGACAATATTTTTTGTCAGTAGATAGTATTTTGCGGTGAATCGCCATGCAACGCGCTTTTTGCCGGGCCACCTCCTGGATGATTCCGATTGTGGCGGAAAACTTTGCGTCGCTCTGGCGATGCCTCTACTATCGTTCCACTTTTTATGACCAAACGATGACCTGATGCCAAAATTACGCCTGATTACTTTTACTTTGCTCGCGCTTAGCGCCGCCACGGCGGTTCACGCAGAAGAAAAGCGCTACGTTTCCGATGAGCTGAACACCTGGGTTCGCAGCGGCCCGGGCGATAATTATCGTCTGGTCGGCACCATCAACGCCGGGGAAGAAGTGTCGGTACTGCAAACGAACGACAGCACCAGTTACGCGCAAATTCGCGATAGCAACGGCCGTACCGCCTGGATCCCGCTGAAAGAGCTGAGCAACGAGCCCAGCCTGCGCACCCGCGTCCCGGATCTGGAAAACCAGGTCAAAACGCTGACCGATAAGCTGAATAACATCGATGCCACCTGGAACCAGCGCACGGCGGATATGCAGAAGAAAGTCGCCGGCAGCGACAGCGTGATTAACGCGCTGAAGGACGAGAACCAAAAGTTGAAAAACGAGCTGGTTGTCGCGCAGAAGAAGGTGAATGCGGCAAATCTGCAGCTTGATGATAAACAGCGCACCATTATCATGCAGTGGTTTATGTACGGCGGCGGTGTGCTGGGCGTCGGTCTGCTGCTCGGTCTGGTGCTGCCGCATCTGGTGCCAAGCCGCAAACGTAAAGACCGGTGGATGAACTAATTCGTCTTCTCTGCCAGACTTACGTATCATCTTGCGAAAAACGGATACGGGAGAATCAGGCGTGAAGAGTTATCTGGTCGGTGGCGCGGTGCGTGACGCGCTGTTAGGGCTGCCGGTCAAAGACCGAGACTGGGTGGTGGTGGGCGCCACCCCGCAACAGATGCTAGACGCGGGCTATCAACAGGTAGGCCGCGATTTTCCCGTGTTCCTCCATCCGCAAAGCCGGGAAGAGTATGCCCTGGCCCGCACCGAGCGCAAATCCGGCGCGGGCTATACCGGTTTTACCTGCTATGCCGCCCCGGACGTCACCCTCGAAGCCGATCTGCTGCGCCGCGACCTGACGGTCAACGCCCTCGCCCAGGATGCCGACGGCGCAATTATCGACCCCTACGGCGGACAGAACGATCTCCGTCAGCGCCTGCTGCGCCATGTCTCTCCCGCGTTTAGTGAAGATCCGCTGCGCGTGCTGCGCGTCGCGCGTTTTGCCGCCCGCTACGCCCACCTCGGTTTTCGCATTGCCGAAGAGACTCAGGCCCTGATGGCCGCGATGGTTGAGGCCGGCGAGCTGGCGCATTTAACGCCGGAGCGGGTGTGGAAGGAGACGGAAAGCGCATTAACTACTCGCAACCCGCAGGTCTTTTTCCAGACGCTGCGCGACTGTCAGGCCCTCAAGGTGCTGTTCCCGGAGATTGACGCCCTGTACGGCGTGCCGGCCCCGGCGAAATGGCATCCGGAAATCGACACCGGCCTGCACACCCTGATGACCGTCACGATGGCCGCGATGCTGTCGCCGGATGTCGACGTACGTTTCGCCACCCTGTGCCATGACCTCGGCAAAGGGCTGACGCCGAAGGCGCTCTGGCCGCGTCACCACGGCCATGGTCCGGCGGGAGTCAAGCTGGTGGAGCAGCTCTGCGCGCGTCTGCGGGTGCCGAACGATATCCGCGATCTCGCGAAACTGGTGGCGGAGTACCATGACCTAATCCACACCCTGCCAATTCTGCAGCCGAAAACCCTCGTCAAACTCTTCGACAGCATTGACGCGTGGCGCAAACCGCAGCGCGTGCAGCAGATCGCGCTCACCAGCGAAGCCGACGTCCGCGGACGCACCGGTTTCGAGGCCAGCGATTACCCGCAGGGGCGCCTGCTGCTGGAGGCCTGGGAAGTGGCGCAGTCGGTCTCCACTAAAGAGGTCGTGGCGGCGGGCTTTAAAGGGGCGGAAATTCGCGAGGAGCTGACGCGGCGGAGAATTGCGGCGGTAGCGCAGTGGAAGGAACAGCGTTGCCCCCAGCCGCAAGGCTGAGGGCGCAGGCCTTAGAAGAAGACCACGTACACCGCTGCCGCGACGATAAAGCGGTAGATAGCGAACGGAATGAACGAGATCCGTTTGATCAGCTGCAGGAAGGTTTTAATCGCAATCAGCGCCACGATAAACGCCATCACGAAGCCGACGGCGAACATCGGGACGTCGCCCATGTTCAGGAAGCCGATGCTCTTGTAGACGTCCAGCACGGTGGCGCCCATCATCATCGGTACCGCCAGCAGGAAAGAGAACTCCGAGGCCGCATAGCGGCTGACGCCCATCAGCATGCCGCCGGAGATAGTCGCCCCCGAGCGGGAGAAACCTGGCCACAGCGCCAGGCACTGAAAGCAGCCGATGACGAACGCCTGACGGTAGGTCATATCGTCAATCCCGACCGCGCGCGGCTGTTTCGGCTTCAGCACTTCCGCTGCAATCAGCAATACGCCGCCGACAATCAGGGCGTACATCACGTTCACCGGGTTAAACAAGGATTTAATGGTGTCATGGAAAATCAGCCCCATCACCACCGCGGGGATCATGCCGAGAAGGATATGGATAAGCGACAAACGGCCGCTGCCCTGGCCTTCATGCGCCGGCGGTTTCCCGAAATGGATGCCGATCAGGCCGAACAGGCGACGCCAGAACATCACCACCACGGCGAGTATCGAACCTAACTGAATCACCACTTCAAAGGTATTTGCGGTATCACCTTCAAACCCCAGCAGGTGACCAACAATAATCATATGACCGGTACTGGAAACAGGTAAAAACTCTGTCAAACCCTCAACCACACCCAATATTGCCGCCACCAGCAGCGAGTGTATATCGCTCATCCAATTAAACCCTTTAAAAAAGTAAAATGAAAAAAACCAGGAACACGGTATCGTTCAACAGGCATAACCCGGCTGCCAGAGCGCGCGTAATCCGCAGCGTACAGGAAGTACACACGGATTCGTCCACCGTTCTGGAAGGACATCGCCAGTAAAATTGCCTGATGACCGGATGCTATGACCGGTATAAACGCAATTTGTTTAACAAGTATGACCTGAAAAGTTTTGTTTCAGATTAAGGCCACGTTCAATAATCACCCCGACGTTTGCCGCGCGAGCCACGGCGCCAGGTTTGCTGACTTTTATGCGCACCCATGGCGACTGGAATGTTTCCAGCAGCAGGTCGGCCACCTCTTCCGCCACCCGCTCCACTAACGCAAATTTCCCCCCCTCCACATGCGCGATCACGCGCTCGCTGATATCAGCATAGCTGAGGCAATCGCTGACATCATCGCTGGCGGCCGCCTTGCGGTTATCCCATGCAATTTCGATATCGAACACCAGCTTCTGCTCAATGGTTTGTTCCCAGTCATAAACACCAATGGTGGTGATTACCGAAAGTTGCTCTATAAATACAATATCCATCACGCCCTGCCTGCTTTTTAGCTAAACCGGATACCACTTCCGGCGAATTATGCGTATTATCCACAGATGCAGAGAATACAACGACATTTTCAAAACGGAACAGCGTTATGAGTGCAATCGCGCCTGGACTGGTACTCCTCGCCTACCTCTGCGGCTCCATTTCCAGCGCCATTCTGGTATGTCGCCTTGCTGGCCTGCCCGACCCACGCGACAGCGGCTCAGGCAACCCCGGGGCCACTAACGTACTACGAATTGGCGGAAAAGGGGCGGCCGTAGCGGTACTTATTTTTGATGTGCTGAAGGGCATGCTCCCGGTGTGGGGCGCCTGGGCGCTGGGCCTTACGCCGTTCTGGCTGGGGTTAGTGGCGATTGCCGCCTGCGTGGGCCATATCTGGCCAGTCTTCTTTCATTTCCGCGGCGGTAAAGGCGTCGCCACGGCCTTCGGCGCTATCGCCCCCATCGGGCTCGATCTCACCGGGGTGATGGCCGGGACCTGGCTGCTGACCATCCTGCTCAGCGGCTACTCTTCCCTGGGCGCTATCGTCAGCGCGCTGATCGCCCCGTTCTACGTCTGGTGGTTCAAACCGCAGTATACCTTTCCGGTGTCGATGCTCTCCTGCCTGATCCTCCTGCGCCATCACGACAACATTCAGCGTCTGTGGCGTCGCCAGGAGAGCAAAATCTGGACCCGCGTGAAGAAGAAAAAAACGCCAGAGCAGAAGTAATCTCCCCTCCCGGCTCCGCCAGCCGGGGAACTCTCCTGCGCTAATCGCGCCTTTCACCCGCCCTTTTACGCTTCCTCGCCATCAAAGGCGATCATCGTCATATCCCCCTTTTGTAACAATACGTTAGCAGCATGGAAAGGCAAAAGTTTCGCTGGCGGCTGGCGGCGCGGCGCAACCCGATCCGCCGGCTTTTCCGCCGCGCCCAGGCTGCGGATCAGGATATTGACGGCAAAGATTATCCGGGTGAATAATCCGGAGCGGTTATGCCGCTTTCCCCTCGCGCCCGTCGCGACGCTCCGGGTTACGGATGACATAAGCGTTTCGTATGACCGGGATAAACTCCCGCCGATCAATACTCATTGCTGCTGTTTTATCTTGATTTTGCAGGGGCGCAACATTGCACGGCACCGTGTTACCACCACTCAAAAAAGGCTGGCAGGCCACGCTGGATCTCCGCTTTCACCAGGCCGGCGGCAAGACCGTTCTCGCCAGCGCCCAACACGTCGGCCCGCTGACCGTCCAGCGCCCGTTTTACCCGGAAGAAGAGACCTGTCACCTCTATCTGCTTCACCCGCCCGGCGGCATCGTCGGCGGTGATGAGCTGACAATTAGCGCGCACCTTGCCCCCGGCTGCCATACGCTGATAACCATGCCTGGCGCCAGCAAGTTTTACCGCAGCAGCGGCGCGCAAGCGCTAGTTCGCCAGCAGTTGACCCTTGCCCCGCAGGCGACCCTGGAGTGGCTCCCGCAGGATGCCATCTTCTTTCCCGGGGCGAATGCCCGGCTGTTCACTACCTTTCATCTTTGCGCCTCCAGCAGGCTGCTGGCCTGGGATCTGCTCTGCCTTGGCCGCCCGGTGATTGGCGAAACCTTCAGCCACGGCACCCTCAGCAACCGGCTGGAGGTATGGGTGGACGATGAGCCGCTGCTGGTCGAGCGCCTGCAGCTGCAGGAGGGAGAGCTCTCCAGCGTCGCCGAACGTCCCTGGGTCGGCACTTTACTGTGCTATCCGGCTACCGATGCCCTGCTCGACGGGGTGCGCGACGCGCTGGCGCCGCTCGGTCTCTACGCCGGCGCCAGCCTGACCGACCGCCTGCTGACGGTGCGTTTCCTCAGTGACGATAATCTGATTTGCCAGCGGGTGATGCGCGACGTATGGCAGTTTCTGCGCCCTCATCTTACCGGCAAATCTCCCGTACTTCCCCGAATCTGGCTGACTTAAGAGAACGTTATGGAACTGACCCCCCGAGAAAAAGACAAGCTGTTGCTGTTTACCGCCGCGCTGGTGGCGGAGCGTCGCCTGGCCCGCGGCCTGAAGCTCAACTATCCGGAGTCCGTGGCCCTGATCAGCGCCTTTATTATGGAAGGCGCTCGGGACGGCAAAAGCGTGGCCTCGCTGATGGAGGAAGGCCGTCACGTCCTGACCCGCGAGCAGGTGATGGAGGGCGTCCCGGAAATGATCCCGGATATCCAGGTCGAAGCCACCTTCCCGGACGGCTCGAAGCTGGTCACCGTTCACAACCCGATTATCTGAGGTAGCGCCATGATCCCCGGTGAATATCACGTTAAGCCCGGTCAGATAGCCCTGAATACCGGCCGGGCAACCTGTCGCGTGGTCGTTGAGAACCACGGCGATCGGCCGATTCAGGTCGGTTCGCACTACCATTTCGCCGAGGTTAACCCGGCGCTGAAGTTCGACCGTCAGCAGGCCGCCGGCTATCGCCTGAATATCCCGGCGGGCACGGCGGTACGCTTTGAACCCGGCCAGAAACGCGAGGTCGAGCTGGTGGCCTTCGCCGGTCACCGCGCCGTCTTCGGCTTCCGCGGCGAGGTCATGGGCCCTCTGGAGGTAAACGATGAGTAATATTTCACGCCAGGCCTATGCCGATATGTTCGGCCCCACCGTCGGCGACAAGGTGCGCCTGGCGGATACCGAGCTGTGGATCGAGGTGGAGGACGATTTGACCACCTACGGGGAAGAGGTCAAATTCGGCGGCGGCAAAGTGATCCGCGACGGCATGGGCCAGGGAAAGATGCTGGCCGCCGACTGTGTCGACCTGGTGCTCACCAACGCGTTGATCGTCGATCACTGGGGGATCGTTAAGGCCGATATCGGCGTGAAGGACGGCCGGATCTTCGCCATCGGCAAAGCCGGCAACCCCGACATCCAGCCCAACGTCACCATCCCCATCGGCGCCGCGACGGAAGTGATCGCCGCCGAAGGAAAAATTGTCACCGCCGGCGGGATCGATACCCATATTCACTGGATCTGTCCGCAGCAGGCGGAAGAGGCGCTGGTCTCCGGCGTGACCACCATGGTCGGCGGCGGCACCGGCCCGGCCGCGGGCACCCATGCCACCACCTGCACCCCGGGCCCGTGGTATATCTCACGCATGCTGCAGGCGGCCGACAGCCTGCCGGTCAATATCGGCCTGCTGGGCAAGGGCAACGTTTCTCAGCCGGATGCCCTGCGCGAGCAGGTGGCGGCGGGCGTTATTGGCCTGAAGATCCATGAGGACTGGGGCGCCACCCCGGCGGCGATCGACTGTGCGTTAACCGTCGCCGATGAAATGGACATCCAGGTCGCCCTGCACAGCGACACCCTGAATGAATCCGGATTTGTGGAAGACACCCTCGCCGCCATCGGCGGGCGCACCATCCACACCTTCCATACCGAAGGGGCCGGCGGCGGCCATGCGCCGGACATCATCACCGCCTGCGCCCACCCGAACATTTTGCCGTCGTCCACCAACCCAACGCTGCCCTACACCCTCAACACCATCGATGAACATCTCGATATGCTGATGGTCTGCCACCATCTGGACCCGGACATCGCTGAGGACGTGGCCTTTGCCGAGTCGCGCATTCGCCGGGAAACCATCGCTGCGGAAGACGTGCTGCACGATCTCGGCGCCTTCTCGCTCACCTCCTCCGATTCGCAGGCCATGGGCCGCGTCGGAGAAGTGATTCTCCGCACCTGGCAGGTGGCGCATCGCATGAAGGTGCAGCGCGGAGCGCTGGCGGAGGAGACCGGGGATAACGACAACTTCCGCGTGAAGCGCTACATCGCCAAATACACCATCAACCCGGCGCTGACCCACGGCATCGCACACGAAGTCGGATCCATTGAGGTGGGTAAGCTGGCTGACCTCGTGGTCTGGTCACCAGCCTTCTTCGGCGTGAAACCGGCCACCGTGATCAAAGGCGGCATGATCGCCATCGCGCCGATGGGCGATATCAATGCCTCTATTCCGACCCCGCAGCCGGTGCACTACCGCCCGATGTTTGGCGCGCTGGGCAGCGCCCGCCATCACTGCCGCCTCACCTTCCTGTCGCAGGCGGCGGCAGCCAATGGCGTTGCCGAGCGGCTGAACCTGCGCAGCGCGATCGCCGTGGTGAAAGGCTGCCGTACGGTGCAGAAAGCCGACATGGTGCACAACAGTCTGCAGCCTAACATCACCGTCGACGCCCAGACCTATGAGGTGCGGGTGGATGGCGAACTTATCACCAGCGAGCCGGCAGACGTTCTGCCGATGGCGCAACGATATTTTCTGTTTTAAGGAGAGCGGATGCTTTATTTAACTCAACGTCTGGAGATCCCCGCCGCCGCGACCGCCAGCGTTACGCTGCCGATTGATGTTCGCGTCAAAAGCCGGGTTAAGGTCACCCTCAACGATGGCCGGGAAGCCGGCCTGCTGCTGCCCCGCGGCCTGCTGCTGCGCGGCGGCGATGTGCTCAGCAACGAAGAAGGCACCGAGTTTGTGCAGGTGATTGCCGCTGATGAAGGGGTGTCGGTAGTGCGCTGCGACGATCCCTTTATGCTGGCGAAGGCCTGCTACCACCTCGGCAACCGTCACGTGCCGCTGCAGATTATGCCGGGCGAGCTGCGCTACCATCACGATCACGTGCTGGACGATATGCTGCGCCAGTTCGGCCTGACGGTGACCTTTGGCCAGCTGCCGTTCGAGCCGGAAGCCGGCGCTTACGCCAGCGAGAGCCACGGTCATCATCATGCTCATCATGACCACCACGCTCACAGCCACTAGCATGTCGACAGCGGAACAACGCCTGCGGCTGATGCAGCTGGCCAGCAGCAACCTGCCGGTAGGGGGTTACAGCTGGTCCCAGGGGCTGGAGTGGGCTGTGGAAGCCGGCTGGGTGCCGGACGTCGCGGCCTTCGAGCGCTGGCAGCGACGCCAGATGACGGAAGGCTTTTTTACCGTTGACCTGCCGCTGTTCGCCCGCCTGTACCGCGCCTGCGAACAAGGCGATATCGCTGCGGCCCAGCGCTGGACCGCCTATCTGCTGGCCTGCCGGGAAACTCGTGAACTGCGGGAGGAAGAGCGCAACCGCGGCGCGGCGTTTGCCCGTCTGCTGAGCGACTGGCAGCCGGACTGTCCGCCGCCGTGGCGCTCCCTGTGCCAGCAAAGCCAGCTCGCCGGGATGGCCTGGCTCGGCGTGCGCTGGCGTATCGCCCTGCCCGAGATGACCCTCAGCCTGGGCTACAGCTGGATTGAGAGCGCCGTGATGGCCGGCGTCAAGCTGGTCCCCTTCGGCCAGCAGGCCGCCCAGCAGCTGATTTTACGTCTTTGTGACCACTACGCGGCCGAGATGCCCCGCGCGCTGGCCGCGCCGGACGGCGATATCGGATCGGCCACCCCGCTCGCCGCCATCGCCTCTGCCCGGCATGAAACCCAATACTCTCGATTATTCCGTTCCTAGGAGAAGCCATGAACTCTTATAAACACCCGCTGCGCGTCGGCGTCGGCGGCCCGGTCGGCTCCGGTAAAACCGCTCTGCTGGAAGCACTGTGTAAAGCGATGCGCGATACCTGGCAGCTGGCGGTGGTCACTAACGACATCTATACCAAAGAAGATCAGCGCATCCTCACCGAAGCGGGCGCGCTGGCGCCTGAACGCATCGTCGGTGTGGAAACCGGCGGCTGCCCGCATACGGCGATCCGCGAAGATGCCTCAATGAACCTCGCCGCCGTGGAAGCGCTGAGTGAAAAGTTCGGTAACCTCGACCTTATCTTCGTGGAAAGCGGCGGCGATAACCTGAGCGCCACCTTCAGCCCGGAGCTGGCGGATCTGACCATCTACGTCATCGATGTGGCCGAAGGGGAGAAGATCCCGCGCAAAGGCGGACCGGGGATCACCAAATCCGATTTCCTGGTGATCAATAAAACCGACCTTGCCCCCTATGTGGGCGCGTCGCTGGAGGTGATGGCGAGCGATACCCAGCGTATGCGCGGCGATCGCCCATGGACCTTCACCAATCTGAAGCAGGGCGACGGCCTGAGCACCATTATCGCCTTCCTCGAAGACAAAGGCATGCTTGGCAAATAGGCCTGTTGCACCAGCCGGGCGCAAGCGCGTCCGGATGGTGCAGCCTCTGCTCTCTCTTTATATCATCCTGCCTCCACCTCCGCGCCACGCCTGCCCTGCAATATGGCATAAGGTTTGCTAATTCAAGTCATGCCTAACCATTAAGGAATGACTATGTCATCACTGGATCTTAACCCTGAATTACCCGCGACAACGCGGACTTCCGGCTCCCGGGAAACCTTAGAAGATTACACCTTACGTTACGCCCCGCTGAGCTTTCGCCGCTGGGGTCCGGGCGTCGTCGCTGTCACCGCGCTGGGCGGCATCGCCTATCTGGCCGACTTTTCCATCGGCGCCAGCATCGGTATGGCCTGGGGCACCAGCAACGCCATCTATTCGATCCTGGTGGCGGCGCTGGTGATCTTCCTCACCGGCATTCCGCTGGCGATCACCGCCGCGCGCTACAACATTGACCTTGACCTGATCACCCGCAGCGCCGGCTTCGGCTATTTCGGCTCGGTGATCACCAGCATTATTTTTGCCGGCTTCACCTTTATCTTCTTCGCCCTCGAAGGCTCGATCATGGCCCAGGGCCTGCTGGTGGGCCTCGGGATCCCGCTGTGGATGGGATATCTGATCGCCACCCTGATGGTGCTCCCGCTGGTGGTCTATGGCATGAAAGCCCTGACCCGCCTGCAGGTGTGGACCACGCCGCTGTGGCTGGTGCTGATGGTGGTGCCGGTGGTGTGGCTGATTGTCAAAGATCCGCAGCTGGTGGACGGCTTCCTGCATTTCGCCGGTAAAAACAGCGCGTCGACGGTGGACATTACCGCCATCATGCTCGGCGCCGGGGTATGCCTGTCGCTGATCATGCAGATTGGCGAGCAAATTGATTACCTGCGCTTTATGCCGCCTAAGACCGCGGAGAATCGTAAAAGCTGGTGGCTGGCGGTCTTTTCCGCCGGCCCGGGCTGGGTGGTGTTAGGGGCGATCAAACAGATCATCGGCGCCTTCCTCGGCTTCTATCTGTTGACCCGTTTCCCGGCGGTGCACAATACCGAACCGGTGCAGCAGTTCGTCAGCGTCTTCGATAACCTGGTGCCCGGCTGGCTGGCCCTGACGCTGGCGGTGGTGCTGGTGGTGATCTCGCAGATCAAAATTAACGTCACCAATGCCTACTCCGGCTCGCTGGCGTGGACCAGCGCCTGGACCCGCACCACCAAACGCTATCCGGGACGGATTATTTTTGTGGTGGTCAACCTGGCGATTGCCCTGGCACTGATGGAGGGCGATATGTTCAGCGCCCTGTCGTGGATCCTCGGCTTTTACTCCAACTTCGCCATCGCCTGGGTCGTGGTGGTGGCGACCGACATCACCTTTAATAAAGGCTTGCTCAAGCTGGCGCCGGCGCAGCCGGAGTATCGTCGCGGCATGATCTACAACGTTAACCCGGTGGGCGTGGTCTCCTTTGGTCTGGCCGCCGGGCTGTCGATCTGCGCCTTCTTCGGTCTGCTGGGGGCGACGCTGGCGCCGTTCTCGCCGCTGATTGCGCTGGTCGTTGCCTTTGTCATGACCCCGCTGATGGGGCTCCTTACCCGCGGGCGCTACTATATTAAGCAGGTGGATGACGGCATCGCCGAGCCGCGCTATGACGCGGCGGGAAATGCCTCCACCACCGTGTATCAATGCGTTAGCTGTGAGGAAGAGTACGAGCGCCCGGACGTGATGCACTCGCACAAGCATCAGGGAGCCATCTGCTCGCTGTGTAAAAGTATGGAGTAGTCAGGAAGGCAGGCCGACGTGACGTCGGCCTGTTTCAGGATGCGTTAGGCGGCAGGCAGCTCGGCCAGCGGCCAGCGCGGGCGAACCGTCACGCCGAGCTCGGCTTTGGCGCCGGTTTGCAGACGCACCATGCCGGCGTAGGCGATCATCGCGCCGTTGTCAGTACAGAACTCAGGGCGGGCGTAGAACACCTCGCCGCCGCGTTTTTGCATCATCTCCGCCAGCTTCGCCCGCAGGGTACGGTTGGCGCTCACGCCTCCCGCCATCACCAGACGCTTAAAGCCGGTTTGCTCCAGCGCGCGGCGACATTTAATCATTAGTGTATCGACGACCGCATCCTCAAACGCCCGGGCGATGTCGGCGCGGGTTTGCTCATCGTCGCCGTTGCTGCGAATGGTGTTGGCGGCGAAGGTCTTCAGGCCGGAGAAGCTGAAGTCCAGCCCCGGACGGTCGGTCATCGGCCGCGGGAAGACAAAGCGGCCTTCGGTGCCCTGGGACGCCATTTTCGACAGCATCGGCCCGCCGGGATAATCCAGTCCCAGCAGCTTCGCCGTCTTATCAAAGGCTTCGCCCGCCGCATCGTCAATCGACTCGCCCAGCAGTTCATACTGACCAATACCGGTGACGCTAATCAACTGGGTGTGGCCGCCGGAAACCAGCAGCGCGACGAACGGGAACGCCGGCGGATTATCTTCCAGCATCGGCGCCAGCAGATGCCCTTCCATATGGTGTACCGGGATCGCCGGCACGTTCCAGGCGAAGGCCAGCGCCCGGCCAACGGTCGCCCCGACCAGCAGCGCGCCGACCAGGCCTGGACCCGCCGTATAGGCGACGGCGTCGATATCTTTCGCCGTCAGACCGGCTTCTTTCAGCGCCGCCTGGATCAGCGGCACCGTTTTGCGCACGTGGTCGCGCGATGCCAGCTCTGGCACCACGCCGCCGTAATCCGCATGCAGTTTCACCTGACTATACAATTGGTTGGCTAACAGACCTTGCAGGTCGTCATAAATCGCGATGCCGGTTTCATCGCAGGATGTTTCAATGCCCAGTACACGCATGAGTTGTTTTACCTCGCTTCAATACCGCGCAGTGTAGGTCCAATGACCGGCGATGTAAAACTTTGCTCACCCCTGGTGCTCTCTTCGTGTATACTCCTCACCCTTATAAAAGTCCCTTTCAAAAAAGGCGCCGGTGCTTTACAAAGCAGCAGTAGTTGCAGTAAAATTCCGCACCATTTTGAAATAAGCTGGCATTGCGGCCAGCGGCAAACCGAATTAATCAAAGGTGAGAGGCACATGCCGGTAATTAAAGTACGTGAAAACGAGCCGTTCGACGTAGCTCTGCGTCGCTTCAAGCGTTCCTGCGAAAAAGCAGGTGTTCTGGCGGAAGTTCGTCGTCGTGAGTTCTATGAAAAACCGACTACCGAACGTAAGCGCGCTAAAGCTTCTGCAGTGAAACGTCACGCGAAGAAACTGGCTCGCGAAAACGCACGCCGTACTCGTCTGTACTAATCTGTTGAGAGCGACGCTCTCAATTCAGACCGAGTTGTAGTTGTAAGGCCGTGCTTCCGAAAGGAATGCGCGGCTTATTTTCGTTTATAGTCATCAGAAATAACGGGGCTTATGGCTGGACGAATTCCACGTGTATTTATTAGCGATCTGCTTGCCAGAACCGACATCGTCGATCTGATCGATGCGCGGGTAAAGCTGAAAAAGCAGGGCAAAAATTTTCACGCGTGCTGTCCGTTCCATAACGAAAAAACCCCCTCTTTCACCGTCAACGGTGAAAAACAGTTTTACCACTGCTTCGGCTGCGGGGCGCACGGCAATGCTATCGACTTCCTGATGAACTACGACAAGCTCGAGTTCGTGGAAACGGTCGAAGAGCTGGCCGCCATGCACAACCTCGAAGTGCCTTATGAAGCAGGCAACGGACCCAGCCAGATAGAGCGCCATCAACGGCAGAACCTCTACCAGTTACTGGATGGTCTGAATGCGTTTTATCAACAGTCTCTGATGCAGCCCGCCGCCGATCCTGCGCGCCAGTACCTGGCGAAACGGGGGTTAAGCAGCGAGGTGATTACGCGCTTTGCCATCGGCTATGCTCCCCCAGGTTGGGATAACGTTTTAAAACGGTTTGGCGGCAATCAGGAAAACCGCCAGTCGCTTATTGATGCCGGCATGCTGGTCACCAACGATCAGGGACGCAGTTACGACCGCTTCCGCGAACGGGTGATGTTCCCCATCCGCGATAAGCGAGGCCGGGTGATTGGGTTTGGCGGACGGGTGCTGGGCGATGCCCTGCCGAAGTATCTGAACTCCCCGGAAACCGACATATTCCATAAAGGCCGCCAGCTGTATGGCCTGTATGAAGCGCAGCAGGATAACCCCGAACCACCGCGTTTGCTGGTTGTCGAAGGGTATATGGACGTCGTGGCGCTGGCGCAGTACGACATTAATTATGCCGTGGCCTCGCTGGGTACCTCGACCACGGCCGACCATATCCAGCTGCTGTTCCGGGTGACGAATAACGTCATCTGCTGCTACGACGGCGACCGGGCCGGCCGCGATGCCGCCTGGCGCGCGCTGGAGACGGCGCTGCCGTACATGACCGATGGTCGCCAGCTACGCTTTATGTTTCTGCCTGACGGCGAAGACCCGGATACGCTGGTGCGTAAAGAGGGCAAAGCGGCGTTCGAGGCGCGGATGGAGCAGGCTCAGCCGCTCTCCACGTTCTTGTTTAACAGCCTGCTGCCGCAGGTCGATCTGAGTACTCCGGACGGGCGCGCGCAGCTGAGCACGCTGGCGCTGCCGCTGATAACCCAGGTCCCGGGCGAAACGCTGCGCATCTATTTGCGTCAGGAGTTGGGCAATAAGCTGGGCATTTTAGATGACGCGCAGCTTGAACGATTAATGCCAAAACAGGCGGAAAATGGCGCGCCGCGTCCCGCACCGCAGCTAAAACGCACGACCATGCGTATACTGATAGGACTGCTGGTGCAAAACCCGGATCTGGCGCCGTTAGTCCCGCCGCTGGAGGGACTGGACTCGCGCAAAATGCCGGGGCTGAGCCTGTTCAGCGAACTGGTGAAGAGCTGTCTGGCGCAGCCTGGTCTGACAACCGGGCAACTTTTAGAGCAATATCGCGGCACAAAAGAGGCGGCAACCCTTGAAAAACTGTCGATGTGGGACGATATAGCAGATAAAGACATCGCTGAACAAACCTTCACCGACTCGCTCAACCATATGTTTGATTCACTGCTGGAACTGCGACAGGAAGAGTTGATAGCTCGCGATCGCACACACGGTTTAAGCAGTGAAGAACGCCGGGAGCTCTGGACCATCAGCCAGGAGCTGGCGAAAAAATAAATGACAGACAATATCCTTCACGTTGTATCAAAGCAGTAAGAAAACGCAGAACAACGTGAAGGAAAAGTATTTAACGGCTTAAGTGCCGAGTATCGATCGGGAAGCCCCCGACAGCCGCGCAGAGGCGCAGCGGCAATAATATAAGTACGCCCTCGCTTTAAATGTCGACAGCCCGTCTGCCGACACCAATCAAACGAATTAAGTGTGGATACCGTCTTATGGAGCAAAACCCGCAGTCACAGCTGAAGCTTCTTGTCCAACGTGGTAAGGAGCAAGGCTATCTGACCTATGCCGAGGTCAATGACCATCTGCCGGAAGATATCGTCGATTCCGATCAGATCGAAGACATCATCCAAATGATCAACGACATGGGTATTCAGGTGATGGAAGAAGCACCGGATGCCGATGATCTGATGCTTGCCGAAAACACCGCGGATGAAGATGCTGCCGAAGCCGCCGCGCAGGTGCTCTCCAGCGTGGAATCCGAAATCGGGCGCACGACCGACCCGGTGCGTATGTACATGCGTGAAATGGGTACCGTAGAGCTGCTGACCCGTGAAGGCGAAATTGACATCGCCAAACGCATCGAAGACGGCATCAATCAGGTGCAGTGCTCCGTTGCCGAATATCCGGAAGCGATCACCTACCTGCTTGAGCAGTACGACCGCGTTGAAGCGGAAGAAGCCCGTCTGTCCGATCTGATCACCGGTTTCGTCGATCCGAACGCCGAAGAAGATATGGCGCCAACCGCCACCCACGTTGGCTCCGAGCTGTCTCAGGAAGAGATGGATGACGACGAAGACGAAGACGAAGATGAAGACGCCGACGACAACAGCGATGACGACAACAGCATCGACCCAGAGCTGGCCCGTGAGAAATTCGCCGAGCTGCGTACCCAGTACGAGCTGACGCGCGACACCATCAAAGCCAAAGGTCGTAGCCATGCCGCCGCCCAGGAAGAGATCCTGAAGCTGTCTGAAGTCTTCAAGCAGTTCCGCCTGGTGCCGAAGCAGTTCGATTACCTGGTCAACAGCATGCGCAGCATGATGGATCGCGTTCGTACTCAGGAACGTATCATCATGAAGCTGTGCGTTGAGCAGTGCAAAATGCCGAAGAAAAACTTCATCACCCTGTTCACCGGCAACGAAACCAGCGAGACCTGGTTCAACGCCGCGGTGGCAATGAACAAGCCGTGGTCTGAGAAGCTGCTGGAAGTGAAAGAAGATGTGCAGCGCGGCCTGCAGAAGCTGCAGCAGATTGAAGAAGAGACCGGCCTGACCATCGAGCAGGTTAAAGATATCAACCGTCGCATGTCCATCGGCGAAGCGAAAGCCCGTCGTGCGAAGAAAGAGATGGTTGAAGCGAACCTGCGTCTGGTTATCTCTATCGCCAAGAAATACACCAACCGCGGTCTGCAGTTCCTCGACCTGATTCAGGAAGGCAACATCGGTCTGATGAAAGCGGTCGATAAGTTCGAATACCGTCGCGGCTACAAGTTCTCGACCTACGCCACCTGGTGGATCCGTCAGGCCATCACCCGCTCTATCGCGGACCAGGCGCGCACCATCCGTATTCCGGTGCATATGATTGAGACCATTAACAAGCTCAACCGTATCTCCCGTCAGATGCTGCAGGAGATGGGCCGTGAACCGACCCCGGAAGAGCTGGCTGAGCGTATGCTGATGCCGGAAGACAAAATCCGTAAAGTGCTGAAGATCGCCAAAGAGCCTATCTCCATGGAAACGCCGATCGGCGACGATGAAGATTCGCATCTGGGGGATTTCATCGAGGATACCACCCTCGAGCTGCCGCTGGATTCTGCGACCACCGAGAGCCTGCGCGCGGCAACGCATGACGTGCTGGCCGGCCTCACCGCTCGTGAAGCGAAAGTGCTGCGTATGCGTTTCGGTATCGACATGAACACCGACCACACGCTGGAAGAAGTGGGTAAACAGTTCGACGTTACCCGCGAACGTATCCGTCAGATCGAAGCGAAGGCGCTGCGTAAACTGCGCCACCCGAGCCGTTCTGAAGTGCTGCGTAGCTTCCTCGACGATTAATCGTCGCGGGGCATCGTCTACAGCCTGTTAAAAAGCTCCCTGCGGGGAGCTTTTTTTATGGCGTTCAGTTGGCCATCCCGGGAAAGTCGCCTCTCTCCGCTACTGGCCGCGGGTTGCCAGGGCATCGTCCAGTTCACGATAGGCCGCCACCAGCTTATCGAGCGTCGCCCGGTTTAAGCCGCTGGGATTAGGCAGCACCCACACCTGGGTCGTCCCGATGGTCATGGCCTGTTTCCCCCACTTCGCGCCGCGCTGGTTAAAGGCCAGCTCGAAGGCCTGCTTGCCGAGCACCGCCAGCGCCTGCGGCTGATACTCCTCAATTTTCCGCACCAGCTCACGGCCGCCGCTGCGTAACTCCTGCAAGGCGACCTCGCTAGCCTGCACCGTCGGACGCTCTACCAGCATGGTGATGCCGCAGCGCGTATCCAGCAGCTGCAGCTCCTCTTCCGGCCTGAGCTGCCGATCGGTGAACCCGGCCTGATGGATGACCTTCCAGAAGCGATTGCCAGGATGGGCAAAATGAAAGCCAGTATGGGCGGAGGACTTCCCCGGGTTGATACCGCAAAAGACAACGCGCAGGCCCGGCGCAAGGATATCGCTAATCATGTTTTCTCCGGCTGTATGGCTAAAACATGATTATAAAGGATTGAAAATGCATTGTTTATAAAAACAGCAGCTGCGCGCTTTACGCTGGATTGCAATCGCCAGTTACTTTATAATCCCTCGCCACGGCCCCTTAGCTCAGTGGTTAGAGCAGGCGACTCATAATCGCTTGGTCGTTGGTTCAAACCCAACAGGGGCCACCAAATTTTAGCTTTAAAATCAAACAAAAAAGCCACTTTTTCGAGTGGCTTTTTTGTTGCCTCGTAATGGGATGGCGACAGGACAGCTGCACAAACCGCCAGGCAATTCTCTGACATTGATGCTTTGTAAACATCCCGTTAAGTTAACAAAACCAGAATAACTCGTCCTTTATTCCCATTTTCAGCGCAGCCATCGATAAAAGATAACTCCGGTATCGTTAAAACTAACAAGAAAAGTCTGGCAATATGCACATACAACAATTACTTTTATCAATTTATTGAATATTAAAACAATATTTAGATTTCTTTATCATGCACATCATGTGTTCAAGTTCAACCGGCTGCGAAAACAAATAGCCTTGGAAAAAAACCAACCCCATCCCCTTCAATTTATTGAACTTTTCCAAACTGTCTACCCCCTCTGCGATGCAATCGCTCTGCGTTAACTGGCAGTAATAGATAAGACTTTTCATCAATGCCATAGCATGTGGGTCGCGTTGGAAATCGTTAATAATACTCTTATCCAGTTTGTAACCGCAAAAACGTGCCAACCTTATCGGAAAAATCACGCTGTTTTGCGAAAAACAGTCATCAAGAAAGATACGAAAGCCTCGTTCTTGAATTTTTCGCATATTCGCTATCGTATTTCCTTGTTGTGTGAGGTCGACAGTTTCAGCAAATTCTAACACCAGACAATCGGCCCACAGCGGATTATGCAACTGCAACCATGCAGTTTCCATCAAACAGATAAGATGGTGATGGTGCGCGATGCAGGTCGGTATATTGACGGTAAAATAAAATTCGCCCTGATAGCGATTGATACCCTGCACCGCTTCTTGCAGAACGAAAGCTGTAAGCGAGAACCAAATGGCTTCTGACTGTATGTTCGGCAGAAACTCGGTTGGTAGCAGAACGACGCCGTCCTTTCGCCAACGCGAGAGCACTTCAATGCCTTTAATATGCAGATGGATATCGACAATGGGCTGGAAGACAGGATAGACCTGACCGTTCTGAATGGCATGAACTAGCTCGCTTTCGAAAGGGGTGGGCGTGGCCAAAGCTTGCACTGCCTGGCATTCTTTTCGGCTATCCGTAAAGCAGTTGACCTGCTGCGTAAAAGACTCAACCATCATTATTAATCCTGAAGATCTTTACTTAAAGTAGAGTTTGGGCGACGCCGTAAATATATATATCCAAATGGCGACATTGAATTTTTCAAGCCGTAAAACAGAATATTATATATCTTTCACTGACCGTAAATTTACTGATAGATAAATGTTACTCCGATGAGGGACTGAACATTTCCCGCAGTAACCTGACCTATGGTACGGGCATAATTCGCAGTTAAACCGAGATTTACCGGTGAAGGGCCTACCGTCCCCAAAGAGATAGTGTTGTTTGCAGAAACAATCGCTCCATTACGTGTCATTTGCACGCCAACGCCCTGTGCTGGAGAGGCAGAAGCAGTGTTAGCAAATATCGAATTTGCACTATCTGTAGTCGTACCGGAGAGATAGTAACTAAGATTTTGATTCTGTGCGCAATGAACGCTAACCGGCACGGCCATCGATCCCGGATAATTAGGAAGCGTCATTGTGACATCTCTGGCGGAAACATCGCAGCCACCAGTAGGGACGACTACATCTCTCATTGAGTATAAATTCCATGTAAATTTTACGGTCTGAATATTACCTCCGCTCGTAATATCAGACCCTACCTGATACATTACTAACTGTGCGAATCTCGTACCACCTTTAATCGCGACACTACTCGCTGCAGAAATTGGAGTTAAGTAAAGCTGAGTATTCCAGGGTACATAACTACCTGATGTAAAATTATGAGGAGATGTAGCGCTTCTCAATGGAAAAGTATAGGAAGAGCCATAGTATCGAAGAGTACCAGTAAAGTTAGATAGAGCCCCACCATACATCGAACCAAAAAGCATCATAACATTATCATTACGATGTGTAGGAGCATCATTCCTACACACCACTGAACGGGAAATATCAACAACTAAGTTCTGCCCTACTGCAATAGTGGGCTGAAGATTGACGTATACATTCACAGAACCAGGACCAGCCATACTGTGAAGAGTTTGGCCTGAAGCATCCATACAAGAAAATGCCCAAACATTGATAGACCAGCCTGCTAATAGCAAGACGGTAAACTGAGGGATAAGTTTATTCATTCACATATTCTCCTTGCTCAAGCATAGCTGTAGGTGACGTTAATAACCGCCTGAATAGTTCCCTGGGTAGCACCACCTTTCACAGATAGTACCCGTACCTTGAGCGGAAAACTCGCCGACTGAGAGCTATCGTCAACTTGTACTAACTTCGCTGCCCCATTATTAAGTCTCCTACCGCTGTCGTCCTGCAATTCGAGCTGAATATTGCCCGCTGTTCCCTGATTTTTGTAATAACCTGTATTGTCCACCATACCGCTAAAGGTAGCGACCACCCGCGAGGTGCCAATTGGACAGTTGGTTAAACTAAGCGCCGTGTCGTGCCACGCTGAAGTGGAACCAGCTGACTTTAGGCTGAAGGTAAAGAGATCGCCGAGATCTATACTAGCGTTGGTAGTTGCGATATTACACGGCCTGGCCACCACTCGACCGTTCACCGTAATGTTGATATCGGCGCCCTGTGACGTGCTGACGCTCATGGACAGTAACCCCACCAGTAGCGCTCCTGCAAATCGATATTTCATTAAAACCTCCGGTTACTGGAATTCAAGGGTAAAGGTTGCTGTCGCATAAACATGGCCAGCGGTGACTGGTACACGGGTTGCCATCAGCCGCGCATAAAAACCCAAGATATTGGTCTGCCCAGGTGTCAAATTCGTCCAAGCGATTGATGATGCAGCCGCATTTATGGGCAGCATCGTTTGCTGATTGTCCAGGATCTGTACCGCCATCCCCGATGCGGCAAAAGCATCACTATCGATTTTTAAAAGTTTGTCATTATTGCTATCCGGAGTGCCGGTAAAGCCAACTTTCACTGCCGTAGCCGAGCTGCCGCAAGGTGATAACACGATGCGAAACGGTAACGCTGGAGTGACAGATCCAACGGCACTGAACTGTTTCACAGCATTATTCATCAGGTCGACGGTAAATTCTTTCGATTCGATGGCGACCGCACAAGCGTTATCGCGCACATAGCCGCTGATTGATATGGTACTGTCAGCCGCAAAAGCGTTCGCACAGATTAAGATCAGTGCAGCTCTCAGAAGGTTAAGTGGTGTATCCATTATCATGCGTTCCTTAACGGCATTCTGCCGATAGCTGGCTCAGCGACTGCCGCTGACTCTCCTCCGGCAAGCGGTAACGGGCTACACAGCTAGCTCCCACCCCTTCACCCCATTTAACCTGTAGGCTTCCAGCAAGCGGCATGCCACTCATATAGGCCTGACCGTTATCAGCTACAATACTGCCGCTCTGACTGCTGCCTGAAGTCACCATTGCACCGAACGGTACCGGTTTACCTTTACGGGTCAGGGTTATCAGCAACTTGACACCAACATGGGCTTTGAAATCTGCTCGCACAATCGCGCCGTGGGTGGGCACCACGCTGACTACTGCATCATCAAGGTCAACATTATCTGCAAGTGTATTGGTATCAAGAGCCACTCGGTTTTCCCGATACTCAGTGGCGTAAGGCACAACCGCATAACCACGCCAGTCGGTGGTCACACCGGTCTGGTTTTCCACTTTGACCCCATCCGCACCCGGCGCTTTCACTAGTACCACTGTATCATTCAGCGGTTGGCTTAAGGTCACACCGTCCCCGTGAGCCAGCACGCCTCCACTGACGCCATAATAGAGTTGCCTGAATCCATCATTGCGACTGTAGCCAAGATTGGCACTACCGTAGCCGCCACGGTAGTTCAGTGCGGCATAGCCAGTGCTGCTAGTATCGGTTTCTCCTCCATTGGCATAGCCAGTTTGTACGCTATAGCTCAGGTTGTTATCTTCCAGAAGAGTGCCGTAAATCCCGGCCAGATTGGTCATTCGGCCATTAAGATCGTGTGACATACTGTAGCTAGCGGAGGTGTGGCGCCATAAGGATTGGCTGTCAGAACGAAGCCAATGACTAAATGGAATATTGACGTTAACCGCCAGCATCTGGTCACGTCCTTGCTGCCAAGCGTTTTTGGTCAGGCTGTAACTTAGCGTCCAGTTGATATCTTCAACCGCGGCGCTCAGTCCTGCTTGCAACTGCTGGTCTGCCTTACCTGTTGTCCAGTAGGTTTGATTGCTGCCGCTCAAATAAAGCGTGGCAGTACGTCCTAACTGTTGGGTAACATTCACCTGTACTTTGCCGCGCTTGTTCCAGGTAAGGTTGTAGTAATCAGTGAATTTCGGTTTCACCTGAATAACGCCATCCTGAGTCTGTACGTCGTAACCGCTCATCCGGCGATAGGCAGTATCAGCAAAATTGTAATAACCTTTTGTAGAATAGCGATAACCCACTAACTGGATATTAGTACCTACATCGCTCAGCGCCTTGTTATACAGAAAGCGAATTGACTGTCCCTGATGATCGCTGTAGTCAGACAACGTGGCGTTCGCCTGAGTAATGTCCAGTGAAAGGGCACCAAAATCACCCATATTTTTTCCCATGCCGAGGTTCACGGCTCGGTAACGTTCAGCAAGTTGAGCGCCACCATAAATTGTCCATCCGGTGGGTAAACCATGTAAAACAGTCCCCTGAAAGAACTTAGGCTCTTCCTGCTGAACGTTGCCACTACGATACTCTCCGGCTGTCAACGCATAGCGGGTATACCCTTCACGCTGTAGCACGGGTACCGTTGACCACGGCACGCTAAAGACCTGACGGGTACCATCGTTTTCTTTAATTGTGACCTGTAGGTCGCCACCACTACTCGCAGCATAAAGATCGTTAATTGCGAAGGGACCAGGCGGTACTGTACTCTGATAAATCTCATAGCCATTTTGTTTGATAGAGACCTGAGCAGTGCTACGGGCAATACCATGGATTACTGGCGCAAAGCCTCTCTGGCTATCCGGCAACATGTTGTCATCGCTGGCGAGTTGAGTACCACGGAAATTGAAGCCGTCAAAAATATCTCCATTGGTATAACTATCTCCTAGGGTCAGGCGTGAACGTAGGGGCGTAATATCGCGCTCCAGCCAAGTATTAACGTGTTGCCACTTATTTTTGTTGCGTGAAGTACCGTCGTCACTAGTGTAATTCCAGGTAGTATTATCGCGTAGCCGCCAGGCACCGAGGTTAAGTCCACTTTGCAAGTTTAACCAAGCATAATTGCTGCCGCCGCCGGTATCGTTATGCACATTGTTACCAGTGAAGTTATAGTTGAGCAATCCAGCATTAATGCCGGCATCCCATTGTTCGGGCGGAATATAGCCACGCGCACGATTGCCCATAAAAGCCTGAGGTACGGTGAGATATAACCGTTGCAGACCAACATCAAAATGAGTCGTCGCACCGTTTATAAGTTTGGTTAGCGGAACGCAGGTATCGGCGGTAGGGCGATCGATTCCTTTTATCCCCTCGATGTTCACGCCCATCCCAGCCAGCTGGCTGCGGGCCAGGCAAGGATCTAATCCATGACCTTTTTCGCCGAGGTTAAAGGTGACATCGCGCGTGGTAATAAATCCATCGTTCAGGTAGATATCGACGCGGTAAGTGCCGGGCGGTACCTCCTGTCCATTTTCAAAGTCAGACAGATCCGCCACTGAAGCAGGATCGTCAGCTAAAAAGCGCGGGTTGAAATAGATCTCTGTCTGCGCATGCCCCTCCGACAGAATAAAAAAGAACGCCATAAAGAGTTTAGCCATAGCAGAGATAGCGCAAGGAAGAAACCTTGTGCTAGAGGAACCAAAACGGTCCAGTCCATATTTGAGATGTGACATAGTCCCTCCGGTCTGAATTCGCCCGGTTGTCAGTTCTTATTGTTATTTGTGACGTGGCCCGCCAACGGACCGCTCCGACATTAACGCAATACACCATTCATCGTTGGAGTCAGTGCTCCGTAATCATTAATTGTGCGATAAGTGATGCGGCTACCAGCATCTGGAGGCAATTTAACTGAAGTTTTACCCATCGGCGGCACCAACGCGTTTTCCAGTATCCGGGTTCCGGCGTTGAGCTCGGTCACCGTCAGGTAATAAGGAGTAGGATTCGTAAGCGTCAACGATGATCCACTGCGGCTAAAAGTGAGCTTTTCCGCTGCTTGATCAGGCGCTAGCGCTAATTTCGCCGGACGATAATAGAGTTTAATGCGACTGATAATCGCTAACTGTAAGGTATTATCGCTAAGTTTGGATTTGTCCATTGATGGGATGGCTTTAACATTAACCCAAAATAAACTTTCCCGATCCTGCGGCAACTGGTTATTAGTAGCGTCAATAATCCGTAAAATATTCTCTTTTTTTCCTTGCATAGCGAAAAGTGGTGGTGTAATGACGAAACGACCATCTTTTTCATTTTCAGAATTTTCTATCCAAGACTGGATCAAATAGGTATTACTATCATCATTATTTGTTACACCCAACTGCACTTGTTTTTGTCCAGCTGGATAAATAACCCGGGTAGCACCGAGCGCGACACCAGCCTGTACCATGGTCGAATAACTGCTTGTGGCTAGTAAAAAGAGCCCCACCCAAAATCTTCTTGTAATTCGCAATCTTTTATTCACATTCACTCCTTTTGTGCTTACGGTATTACCTATTTGTCAAATGTCCGCAGGTTTATTACTGGTAGGTGAGAGAAAACCATACTTGTGCGTTTGCCATCCCCCCAGTGACCTGCTTACCAGTTGCCCGATACTTGGCTACAAAATGTAGTGTGGTTGGACCGGTATAGAGCCTCTGCCAGAGGGAAGGTGGACCATTCAAGGGAATCAGCTGATCTTCTTTATTAAAAAACGCGATACCTATGCCAGTAGCGATGCCCGGCCCCTCCCCTACAGAGAGCACATCTGGATTTTTTCCATCAGCTACGCCGCGAAACGATACTCCGACTTGCTGGCTGACCTTTGTACTACAATCTTGAAGGTGTATATCGAATGGCACAGGGCTGGCATCCTCCCCTGTTGAATGAAAGCGATTACTGCTGACTTGCCCCATATTCACAGTCATCTGCTGATCACCTACTTCCACGCGGCAAGACTCTGCAATAATGACCCCATGGAATTGCAAACTTGCCCCAGCTACCATGACGTTCCAGTGATCACCAGCTAGCGCCAGCGGGGGTAGCAGAAACATCAGGAAACCTGTTTTCATTCCTTGCACGTTATTACCCCAATCCCGTTGTGGATAACGGGCCGTCCTGGCCCAAAACGCATCCCTGTCTGATATTGAAATTACTCGTATTGCACTTTGAAGGTGGCGTCAGCGTTAGCAGTACCCGCTGTCGCCGCGCCAGTGGCGTAATAACGAGCCTGGAAAGGAATGATATTGGTGCCGTCGTTCAACGTGGTCGCTGCACTGAAGGATGCTCCATCTAGTGCCAGCGGGGTACCGGTTTTATCAAGGATTTGTACGCCTACATTGGTAGCGCTACCAGCAGCAGAATTCTGAAGCGCCAGAACGCTGGTGTTAGTTGTATCAACTGAGGTACCGGAGAAAGCAACAGACGCTTTGGTAGCAACGGAAGTATCGCAATCGTCTAACTGAATATTGAAGCCAACAGCGGAGCTAGTGCTACCTGCCGTAGCCAGTTTCGCCGAACGAACTTGGCCAAGCTGAACAGTTTGATCGATGGAACCAGCATCTACTGCACAAGCTGCGTTAACGACTTCGCCTTTAAAATGCACTGTACCGCCATTAACGGTGGTGGTATTAGCCAAAGCCGCGGCGGAGCTCAAAGATAGAGCAGACATCGCTGCAATTACAAAAATTTTTGCATTCATAAAAAATCCTTATTTTCAGTAAAATTAGTCATGTACTCAATTTCATCTAATTCAATAACTGCATGTTACTTAACAATAAAAATCATCGTATAATTAATGTCATCTTTTTCCTTTTGCCAATATCAACGGATCCCATACACAACAAATGAATTGAGTATGGCTTATTAATAAAAATCAAAAAACAGCCACATAACCAATATAAAAAACTACACAATTGCAAACCATTTTTTGACAGATTCTAAAATGGCCTTTTGCTGTTTCATAAAATAGTTTCTTTTTTCAACTGGCTTATTTAAGGTATAAATCAGGTAAAACAAATTCATTGCTCTCAATTGCAAAGCTTTATTAAAACCAACCAAACCGAGTTTGATAGCTAAGTTGTTTACTCTCCCGCTTAGGGTTTTTTCTGAAGTCTTAAGCATATAAGCAAGTTGACGGTTTGAAATACCGCTCATTAAATATAGCATCGTGCTCCATTCCGAACCTCTTATCTTTTCTGGATTGATGCTTATCACGCTTGCCAATGCCAACATACAACTTTCTATAGTCTCTATAAACTGATTTAGTTTCATTCTGTAGGGAACTATATATACATTGTGCATTTTAAATACATTCATTCTAGATGGCCAATGCAACGGTTCTAAAAATATTTTGAGCACATTCATTTTCATTACTTCACCCAGAATTTTAAGCATGACATCTTTATTTGCGATACTGATGATCACAATAGCTCCATCATAACTCTTTGAGCTCACAATAAAGGCATCCTCAGACATTACCGTCTTACTAGATTTAATAGTAGTAGCGAACGCGTTCCGAAAAAAAAAGTTGTCACTAATAACGACTATCTTCATTTAACCGCCTTCAGCTATCCTCAACGCAGGATGTTCCTTATGTCACAAATAAGCACTGCTGAACTCAGCAGATGGAAATTGGCATCATCTGTACGATGGCTTTCCCAAAGATTACCCTCGGATAGCTCCCCAAAAAAATGAAAGAATAGTCTTAAGTTTATAATTGAGATTCTTATCCCTTGACGATAGACTTTGTACAACACATAAAATTTAACAATTCTGCAACACAACTCATTTGTAATAAGGATGCTGATATGAAAAAGCGATAAAGAATCTTAAGAACCAACCCAACTACCTAGATAAATCAACTGGTTAAACTTGATCTTGATTAAGATTTTTCCTTATATTAACCTGATTACAAGATTTACTAAGTAAAACCTCTCTTTTTGCTTAACAGGAGCGCAACATGCTTGAAGAGGAGTCGGTGTGTCATTCAGAACCGACTTTATACACAATTGAAGGTAACATTCATTTTTGTCCTAATGAAAATACTCTTCGTAATGTAATTGATGGGCGAACTGTAACCCTCCTGAGTACAGCATCAGAATGTTTTAAGATCCTGATAGAGAATCAAGGTAGAGTGATCTCAAGAGATGAAATGAAAGAGCTAGTGTGGGGTAAGCGTGGAGTGATTGTTAGCAGTAATACTTTTTATCAAAACATGCTGAACCTCAGAAGAGGCCTGGAAAAAGTAGGTGCCGGTAAACGCCTAATTTCAACTCATTATGGGAAAGGTGTAACTATAGACAATGGGTTAGATATAACCCCAATAGTAACTTCAGTGAGTAATTGCCTGGAACCTATGAATGGCACCAAGAACATACCTTTCAGCACATCTGAAGCTATTAACACTGCTGATGAGCACTTTCTAAATAACTTTAAGCAGTTAGAAGAAAAAGGTATCATCAAAAAAAACCGGTACAAGCACGGTATGATACTGATAACTAATCTGCTACTTTTGTTTTTCTGCATCCTGATGTTCTATACTGCTCACAATTTAAAGAGGGAAAATTACTTTAGTCATTATACAAAAACAAAGCTTAAAGTTAAAAATTGCGACATATATACAGATCCAGCCCTGCTGAATGAACATGAATTAAATGAATTGCTAAAACAGAACCCTCCTGACTGTGAAGAAGGAGAAACTTTATACTTATCTTCAGTCTATCCGATACAAAGGATGTCAGTAATACGCTGTATCGGGACTTTCCTGCCGGGGGAAGAATGCGAATCAGATTACTATCTCGAATGAATATAGTCGGTTCAATTACCGCAATTATCCTATTTATCACTTTCGTTTCGTTGGCAATCGACAACTGGACTGAATGGAAGGCACAACACTCAGATACAATGACTTGTGATGCTATCATTAATGTTCATAAAGAGCATCAACTACTGTCCATTCGTTTGAAATACTCTTTCCTTGGTCATGAAGGAGTAGCAAATTTATCTGGCGTGCTGAATAACGGTAATAAAGGTATTTTTAGTATAAGCAGAACTGTTCTTTTCAAATATAAGCGTATTAATGAGGGAGTTTATCTTGAAAATACAACCACTACTATATCATTACAAGATACTGCAGGCCCAGATGGTCTAAAAAAGTTGCTTCCAGAATTCTATACTGAACATGGGGCCCGCACCAGTTTTCAAGTATACGCACAAAAACCCGGTGGGTACATTTTTGTTAAAGAGTTTACTCCTGCTTTTTACTGCACAGAACAATAAGTAAACTTCGTTAACAGAATATGATGCCACTCCCTGTAGGCGAGATCTTATAGTCCCAGTATTTGCATTTTTTCAGCTTTACAAAGGCTTTTTCACCCTGAAAAAGCCTTTTTGAATCGATCAAAAATTAGACTTCAACTAAACTAAAATGCGTTCAAGATTTCTAAAGACTTGTTCGGATAGGCTGAGTTACCCTTTCATGAAACCAGTGCATAATGAATCCCTTGTGTCCCTCATAGATACAACTACTGACTCGCACAATAGGATGAAAATACGGGATATATCAGTTAGTGTTTGACTAGCAATGTTATTTATGGGTTGAGTAGCTAATGTAAGAATCCCTGTTTTAGTTGCACGCTATTTTTAATTGCTCAAGTTTTCTGACCTTGGCCCAAATTCAGTGTAGTGCTAAATCAGAGATCTTCGTCTTTCCGGAGACTTCTGGTTTAGCTTGGCACTGTTTTCAGGGAGGAGTTCATATTGGTATAATCGCCTGAATCATTGATAGCCATTTTCTTTCCCGCATACCTAGTTCTCTCACTTTGAATCTATTCTTGGAGCGAGCCTTACAGGTCAATCACTTTGAGCACAGTAAAAGCCGGTATGTATTAAGTCACATAAGACTAAAAACAAATTGCAACTTGATGGCTAAATTAAGGGGCGGTAGAAATGGCGAATAATTGGTAATCATTGGTAAATAGTGGCAATCTATGTCAATGATAAATAACGCAAACTATTGATTTTCGGTTGTTCTGGTAGGAACTCATAATCGCTTGGTCGTTGGTTCAAACCCAACAGGGGCCCCCAGATATCAAGGGTTTATGTGCAAACGTAGGCCCTTTTCCTTTTCCAGACGCCCTCAAAATAGCAGAGATCGGTCAGCCACCGGCCAAACCTGGACCTATGCTTATACCGGCAGGCGCCGAAGACGCCCGCCGGGTATACCGCACTATTTCAGCCCAACGCTCAGGAGGTCGGTAATGCCATCATGTGGTACTTATTGCCATTGAAGTTAAAGAAACCGACGTCTTCGAACTGGTTGCGGGTATGAAACGCATACGAGCGCGGGTTCAGCACATTGACAAAGGTAACGATGACGGGATAACGCGGTGCAAACACCTTGCGCTGATACTCAAGCAGCATCTCGCCCACGCCCCGGCCACGATACTCTTCTGCGACGCAGATGGGGCCATACTGATATGAGCTTACTGCATCCAGTTTTTCCCCCTGGTAGCGATATTCGTTGAGAATACTTGCCATGTATTTAAACATGGGCCACGGGCTGAGAAATTCCCACGATCCGCCGAGCAGCAGACCAATGACCTTGTCACATGAACGATCAACGGCGATCACCACACCACTTTCGGCTGAACTTAGTTCGCTTAATTGCTGCTCCGTCATATCGGTGGTGACAAATCCATTCGCCCGTTGCTCGCCTGCAAGATTTTTTGCGTGATAGCGCTCCAGCAGTTGTTTCACCTCAGGGATGTCTACGTCTTGCGCCAGACGAATGACGATATTTTCATTGACCATTGCCATTTCATACTCCTGTAAAATATTTTACTGAAAGCGTCACCATCATCGCACCCACGGTGACAAACAGAACTTTGCGAATGATTTCACCATTGGTTTTAATGGCGGGCAGAACCATAAGCGCCATGTACCTCTGCATTTATTGCTTCAATATAATCAGTACAGGCGGGAATGATGGAGGATAGGGTGATTTGCCAGGTATAAAATTGCGGCAACTTCCATATTACATAACAGTCCTCTTCAAGCCTTTTTCTGAATTCGTCAGTTGGTATGGGAAACGCGTCTTTGATACGATCTGCGATTGATAGAATAATTCCATTCTTCATAAACATACCCTGTCCTGAAGCTACCAGCATAATAAGATTTATTTCACTATTTATCTGAATTGTTCATTCAGATATTTCCATTGTATTCTAAATAGTGCGATTAATTTATAACGCAGATTTATTAATCCCTTCAAGGTAGCGGATAAAATCCAGACGATCTTTCTATCTTTAGAGCTTACTACAAACCCTTAAATTTTAATCACATAATTTTTACAAAACATTATCCTGCGAGCCATTAGCTGAATCAGTTCAGCAAAACACTGTCAATGATTCATTAATAACTAATGGAAATAAGATATATCAGTATTAGCAAGGCTACTGGATACGACGTTTCTCAAGTCAGGTCAGCGATGCGGATAACTGCGCATTCCTATTCCTACTGCCCTCAGGAGCGTTGATGTCGAACGGTTCGGCTTGACGGTAGCGTTCCATCGGTCGACTATGAGGGCATGGCGCGATATCGGTATGCCCTTAGACCGGTTATGTTGTCAGGGATGAAAGACAGCGATTGCATGACTACCGTCTCCCTTGTGATGAGCATGGCCGCGGTTGCATAAAAGGCTAACGCAAGCGAGAAACGGCACTATGCAACTTTTTTAGTTAAGCTCATTCTTTTCCCGGCGGTATCTGGTCAGCCCTGTCTTTCATGACAAATGTTGGTGAATTGCTTATCCGCAATCAATGTGGCATAACACCAGTCCAGAATAGAAAGATGTAGTTTTTTATATTATTGGCTCCACATCGAGGATTGGCTGATGAGATTGACGGTTCTGGTTGATAATAATACATTAATTGACAGGTACCTTATCGGTGAACCTGGTGTGTCTTATCTGATTGAGTATGATGGTCAAAAAATCCTTTTCGATACCGGATATTCGGATGTTTTCCTGAAGAATGCGCAGACGCTGAAAATTGATTTAACCAGTATCGATAGCATCGTTTTTTCTCATGGGCATAACGATCATACCTGGGGGCTAAATCATTTAGTTCAATATTATGACCGGATAAATTTCATTCCTGAAAGAAAGATAAACTTAATCTGTCACCCAGATGCATTAACCCCAAAATACTTTGATGCAAAAGCCATCGGGATAAACTACAGATTCGATCAAAATGATCCCTTTTTTGACAAAATTTGCAGCAAAAAACCTTATCCACTCACTGAAAACATTATCTTCCTCGGTCAAATACCAAGGGACAATAAATTTGAGATGCTGACACCGGTAGGCCAAACGGTGGATGATAAAAGCGAAATCACAGATGATTACGTTATGGATGATTCTGCGCTGGCAATAAAAACAGAAGATGGACTGGTGGTAGTCACAGGCTGTTCTCACGCGGGAATAGCTAACATTATTGAATATGCAAAACAGGTTACCGGAGAAAATCACATTGTTTCGGTCATTGGCGGGTTCCATTTGCAAAATGCTGATGAAGATCGCCTCACCCAGACAGGGGATTACCTTAAAGTATTGTCCCCAGACTCCGTCTATCCGTGCCATTGTACCGATCTTGCGGCGAAGGTTAGCCTGGCGCGTTTTATCAAAATTAACGAGGTCGGCGTTGGATTAACGCTGAATTTTTCTGCCACCGGGAAATAAATGTGAAAGCGCGCAGATGACAGCGCCTCTGAATGCCATCTGCGCCGGCGCCAACCCGACGCTAGCGAGCAAAACCTGCGACGCCCTGTCGCAAAAAGCGGGCCGCTGCTGAGCCTTTGCGCAGAAGAAGGCCGCTAACTGCCCATTTAGTCACTTTTTCTGCCGTTTTACCGCGGTCGCTTAGTTCAGTGACCGCACCTGCTGATAAGAATTGAGCCGTTCCCGCAGCGAGGTGAGCCAGACATCCGGCTCCTGACGGCAGATTTCGGTGAGGATCGGCGTCAGCACCAGCTCGGCTTCATGGAAGTCGGTCCACTCCGGCGGCTCCAGTGAAAAAGGATCGTTCATCAGCCAAATCACCATCGGCGTCCAGGCGCGCGGATCCAGTTGCAGATAATCCTGACAGCGCATCATATCTCGGGTCCGCGCCTCATCGGGGACGACATCCTTTCCCACCGCGGCGCTACTCATTGCCAGTACTGTTATTCCTACCATCAGATGTTTCCAAACCCATTTTCGCCAGAAGGCGCGTTTTTCTTTCGCCATTGTTATTATTTTACCTGCCAGTTGTCGCCGGACGATATTCCCGAGAACTCACCTTAATAAGAGCAGATTAATCGTTTGCATTTTTTTTAACAGCAGACCGCGCTGAAGCAAGTGAACGCCCGTTCCTACAGCTGTCATCCAGCTATGCAAATATATTCGTCTGGCTCAGCTCCACAATATTTCCCTGGCCCAAAACGATTTGTGTTACAATTACGCCTTATAACGGCATCGATAAAAATAACCCCCGCCGCACCTGCACCAGGCATCGCCCTTCTTTTTTCATATCAGGATTTACGCCCCCATGAATGCGATAATCATTGACGATCATCCATTGGCACGTATCGCCATTCGCAACCTTCTCGACAGCAACGGTATTACCGTCGCGGCAGAGCTCGACAGCGGCGCTCATGCCGTGCAGACCGCGGAAAGCATGCAGCCTGACCTGCTCATCGTCGACGTCGATATTCCGGAGCTCAGCGGTATCGAGGTGCTGGAGCAGCTGCGCAAACGCCGCTACCAGGGAACAATCATCATCATTTCCGCCAAGAATGAACTGTTCTACGGCAAACGCAGCGCCGACTGCGGAGCAAATGGTTTTGTGAGTAAAAAAGAGGGAATGAATAATATCCTCGCCGCCATCGACGCAGCCAATAATGGCTACAGCTATTTCCCCTTTTCACTGGAACGCTTCTGCACCCACGGCATCACCGATCAGGACCGGCTGGATACGCTGTCAACGCAGGAGATGAAGGTGTTCCGCTATATTCTCAGCGGCGTCGACTACACCACCATCGGCAGCAAAATGAATATCAGCAATAAAACAGTAAGTACCTATAAGGTCCGTCTGATGGATAAATTAGGCTGCAGCACCCTGCTTGAGCTATATGACTTTGCGCAACGCAATAAAATAGGGTGATGGCATGGCGGTTCGTCTTATTTTATCCGTCGTTGTCGGGCTGGCGCTGAGCCTCTCGCCTGCCGCGTATGCCATGAAACAGCTGGAGCTGAAGAGCCATTCTCATATCGCGGCGATCGATATCCCGCTTAGCGGTAAGGAGAAAGCATGGCTGGCGGCGCAGCCTACGCTGACCGTCGGGACCTGGCTTCCCGAGAGGACGCCCATCGTCTATGACGGCGACGAGAAAAGTTATCAGGGCATTAACGCCGACTATCTGGCGCTGATGGCGCACAGCCTCGGACTGAAGGTGATTATCCGCCAGTATGACACCGAGCAGCAGGCGCTCACCGCCCTGGCCGACCGCCAGGTGGATACCCTGCTCACTCAGGTGGCGCACCGGGATGCGCTCGCCCCGGGCCTGGATCAATCCGCGCCGCTGCTTAAAACCTGGCCGACGCTGGTCACCTCGCTGAAATCCCCTCTGCCGCCGCTGACCACTGACCGCCGCGTCACGCTGGCCTGCACCCGCGATTGCGCTTTTTTCGATATTATTCAGCAGGCGTTTCCCAACGCCAAAATCACACTTTATGATAGCGACTATCAGGCTCTCGCCTCGGTGGTCAGCGGCGAGAATCAGTATTTTATCGGCAACAACATCACCACTGGCCACTGCATCTCGAAATATTTCTCGCAATCGCTGGTTATCGCGCACTATTTTCGTCAGCAGGAGCAACACAACCGCTTTGTCACCCGTGACGATCGGCCAGAGCTGCATCAACTCTTCGACCGTTTTATCCATGCCGTCGACAGCGACACCGCGATGCGGATCATGCAAAACTGGCTCAACCGTGGCGATCTGTCGTTTCTCAATACCCCGCTTACCTTTAGCCCCGAAGAGCAGCGCTGGCTGCAGAAGCATCGTCGCGTCCGCCTGCTGGTGAACCCGTATTTTCCGCCATTTACCCTGGTGGATAACGAGGATGAACTGCGCGGCATCATGGCCGATATGCTGAATATTGTCTCACTCCAGACCGGCCTGCAGTTTGACCCCATTCTGGTGCGCAACCGTCAGGCTCTGGCAAAGCGCATGGAAAAAGAGGACTGGGCGATCATGCCCGCCGCCACCCTGACCCCACAGCCGCAGGCCTACGTCACCCTCAGCGATCCGCTTATTAACGTGGCCTTTGTGCTGGTCGCCCGCGGCAGCGCCCCCAACCAGCATCTGCTGACGCGCTCGGCGCGGATCGCCCTGCCGGTCGGGCCTATCGCCGCCCATGATCTGAAAGCGCGTTTTCCGCTGATTAACTGGGTGGAAACGGATAACGTTGGCGTCGCCATGAAGATGGTAGAGGAAGGCGAAGTGGATGCCGCCGTAGCCTCGGAGCTTTCCGCCCGCTATATGATCGACCACTACTATCCACAGGGTCTGCACTACACCCGCATTGATGGACTCCCCGTCGCGGCCATTCGGCTGGCCATCCCGCGCGATGAACCGGTGCTGGCCGCCATTCTTAACAAAGCGCTGCAGGTTATTCCGCCACGGGATATTCTGCAGATGACCGAGAAGTGGTCGAAAATCTCCAGTCAGCAAATAGAGAACTGGAGCCAGTACAGCCGCCAGTTTTACCAGCTGATCGCCTTTGCGCTGGTGCTGATCGCCATCAGCCTCGGCTGGGGACTCTCCCTGTGTCGGGAAGTGCGCAAACGCAAAGACTCCCAGCAGCGGCTCGAGGAGGAGCTGGCGCAGAAGGAGGCCCTCTCCTGTGCGCTGGAGCGCGAAAAAGACAAAGCGATTCAGGCGACAAAAGCCAAGAGCCGCTTTCTGGCCAGCATGAGCCACGAGCTGCGCACGCCGGTGAGCGCCATCGTCGGCTTTCTGGAGCTGCTGGCGAAACCTGAGCTGAACGTCGGCCAGCGTAAAGAGGCGATCGAGCTGGCGGGGTCGACGGCGCAAACCCTGCTGGGACTTATCGGCAATATTCTTGATATCGACAAGATTGAATCGGGAAAATACCAGGTTACCCCGCAGTGGAGCGATGTCGCACAGTTAGTGTCGCAGCAGTGTCATACCTTCGACGCGCTGGCGCAGCAAAAGGGCATCGTTCTGCACTACCATAACGCGCTGCAGGAAGGGACCATGCTGTGGGTCGACCCGCAGGCGCTACGGCAAATCCTCAATAATCTCATCGGCAATGCGCTGAAGTTTACCGTCGAAGGCGCAATTCAGGTCTCCTGCCGGCTGACGCCGGCGAATGAGACACAGGGAGAGCTGGCCCTCATGGTTAGCGACAGCGGCTGCGGGATCAGTGAAGCAGAGCAGGCCACCCTCTTCCACCGCTATGCCCAAGCGCGCCAGGGACGCCAGCAGACCGGCTCCGGACTGGGGCTGGTCATTTGCAAAGAGCTGGTTGCGCTGATGCAGGGTCGCCTGGAGATGGTCAGCCGTCCGGGCGTGGGGACCACTTTCACCATCACGCTGCCGGTCAAGGCGAGCCGCTGCGCGATCCACGCGCCGCAGGCGTCGCCCGCCAGACCGCAGGCTCTACCCGGGCTGGCGATACTGATAGCGGACGATCACCCCACCAACCGGCTACTGCTCAAGCGCCAGCTCAGCACTATCGGCTATAGCGTCGATGAAGCCTGCGACGGTGAAGAGGCAGAGAATAAGCTCGCCAGCAAACATTACGATCTGCTGATAACGGACCTCAATATGCCGAAGAAAGATGGCCTGGCGCTGGCGGCCTCGCTACGCCGTCGCTATCCGGGCCTGGTAATTTGGGGCGTGACTGCCAGCGCGCTGCCGCAGTCGCGGGAGGCGTGTCTGGCCAGCGGCATGAATATGTGTCTGTTTAAGCCGGTGTCGGTCCAGACGCTGAGTCATGAGCTCAGCCGTTTAGCGGTGGGCCGCGCATCACCTCACGCTACCCGGCACCTGAAGCTCAGCGTGCTGAGCGAGAATACGGGGGGAGACCAGGCGCTGATGAATGAGATGCTGGAGACGTTCCGCGATGCGTCGGCCGCGGATTTACAGGCTGCCGGACAGGCAATCGCCCGGCATGAGCCGCAGATCTTTCTGCGGGCGCTGCACCGTCTGCACGGTTCAGCACAAATTATGGGGATTACTGCGCTACAACAACTGTGCGCCCCTTTTGAGGCAAAGCGGCCTGATTCGCTGACGCCGGCAAGCTGTCTGGAGGTGGTACAGCGCATCACCGGCGTCATGCGCGAGATCGATGGCGAAATCGACGCCCTGATCGGCCGCTAGCCGTTCCGCTCGGGCAGTCCGCCTGCCCGAGCGTTAAGGGGACATCCTTGTCAGTTTTTTCCTCTGCGCTCTCTCAGGGTGGAACAAGTATCAGTTGCCTGCCACCAGCATCTCGCTATCCACCACAATGCCCTCTTCAGCGCCCTTCAGCACCAGATTCGCTTCGTAATATTTACCGGCTTTCAGCAGTTCTTGCGCCTGCGCTACCGCCTTACGGGTCTGGTTAAGCGGCATCAGATACTGGTTCTCAATCACGCCAATACCGGCCAGACGCAGGGTATCGATAGCCCCTTTCTGATCGCCTTTCGCCAGCTTTTCGTTGGCGGATTGGATAGCGCTCTCTTTTTCCGGCGTGGCCACATAGTCTTCAGACAGGGCGATAGAGGCGTTAATGATCACATAGCGATCGGCGATCATTTTGGCTTTAGCATCAGTTTTCACAAACTTCGCCCAGCTGGCATCATCGGCGGCCAGCAGCGCGGCGGCGTCGTCTGTCAGTTTTTTGGCGCTATCCGGCTGGCCATGGAACAGCGCCAGACGGGCGAACTGGATGTCGCGCATCGCATTCGCGCCCTGCACCGCCACCTGCAGCACATCGGCGGCTTCTTTCTGTACCTGCGTCGTGGCTGCCGCGGCTGGCGCTGCCGTCGCGCTATCTGTTGCCCATACCGGAGAGGTACTCATCATGGTTGCCAGCAGGCTCGCCAGAATGACTTTTTTCATCGTTGACTCCTGATTAAAATCGGTAAGCATCACCAAACGCAGCCAGCTTAAAAAATATCGTGGGCATTGAGAATCAGAGCCCGGAAGTAATATTGCGGGCCTGGTCTGACAGCTGTCAGACCAGGCGTATAAAGTGGCCTCGGCGCTCTTATTTACGCCTGCCGATCGCGCGGCCTACTATTTTCCTCAGACCTTTCTTTTGGCCCGCTGAATAAACCCTCACGCTTTTTATTCAGCGTCAGGCCGCCAACCGGGATCTGCGGAGCAATTATGTTTATGTTTAGCCATTACACCTTAAATGCGTTTAGCCCACGCGTCTTCATTCGATATAAACGGCATGCCTGCCTGATGGCGGTATTGCTGTTTATCTGCGGAGCCTGTTGTCTGGCCTGGCCGTTGGTCGCCGGCTGGTATCTCGCCACAGTAACCGGCATGTTATTGATGATCTGCGGCTTCTATTCGCTGTACAGCCTGATTGTCTTCCGCCAGCAGCACTGGAAATCACGCCTGGTGGCGCTGATCTTCGCCATCGCCTGGATCGTGCTCGGCCTGAGCTTTGTCGTCAATCCTCTCAACGGTATGAGCAGTCTGGCCATTTTATTTGGCTTTTTATTTGTTCTCGGCGGTATTTCCCGCATCGTTAACGGATGTCAAACCCGCAAACAAAGCGGCGCTGGCTGGAATATTTTTATCGGCCTGTTGGATTTACTTATCGCTTGCCTGTGGCTGGCCATGAACCCGCAGCAAAGCTGGTTATTTATTACCGCCTTTATCGGCGTTGAAATGATATTTAGCGCCATCGGCTTGTTGGTCCTGCGCAATAAAATGAAGCACGCTCAGGCTTAAGCCCTATTTTGTCACTGGAGAAGAAAATGAATTTACCTAAAGCACTCGTATTGACCGTGGCGGCTACCACATTCTGTCTGATGACCAGCCCGGCGTTCGCGGTTGAGGAAACCACGCCGCAGAATATGACCTGTCAGGAATTTATGGATATGAACCCAAAAAGCATGACCCCGGTGGCCTTCTGGGTAGTGAATCGCAACACCGACTTTAGCGGCGGCGACTATGTTGACTGGCATGAAGTCGAGACCGTTTCGGTACCGAAAATGCTGCAGGAGTGCCACAAGAACCCCGCCGCTAAACTTGGCGATCTCAGCGCGGTCATCAAAAAATAACCCCCCCCCCGGCATCAGGCCGGGGAAACCCGCCGCGCTGCGGCGGGTCCCGCTTTACTCATCGATACCGCATTCGCACGGCAGATGGCGGCCGATAAGCTTGCGATACAAAAACGCCCCGATAATCGCCCCCACCACCGGCGCCAGCAGCGGCACCAGAAAGTAAGGGATCGCCAGCCCACCGGTAAAAGCGATCGAGCCCCACCCGGCCAGACTGGTAAACAGTTTTGGGCCGAAGTCGCGCGCCGGATTCAGCGCAAAGCCGGTTAGCGGCCCCATCGATGCGCCGATCACGGCGATCAGCAAGCCAATCAGCAACGGCGCCAGCGGCCCGCGCGGAATTCCGTTGCCGTCGTCGGTCAGGGCCATGATCATCGCCATCAGGATTGCCGTGATGGTGGTCTCCACGGCAAACGCTTGTATAAAAGTGATATGTGGATGCGGGTACGTGGAAAAGACCCCGGCCAGGTTAAGACTGGCGGCAGTGCCGCGCACGATATGCTGACTCTGTTCAAGATCGAGAAACAGCTGGCGATAGAGCCCATACACCAGCGCGGCGGCGCAGAAGGCCCCGGCCGTCTGGGCAACAATAAACGGCAGCACCTTGCGGCGTTCAAAACAGGCGAACAGCCACAGGGCAATGGTCACCGCCGGATTAAGGTGCGCGCCGGAGACACCGGCCGTCAGGTAGATGGCCATGGCGACGCCAAGGCCCCAGATAATACTGATCTCCCACTGACCAAAGCTGGCCCCGGCGACCCGCAGCGCAGCGACGCAGCCCGCGCCGAAGAAAATGAGCAATCCGGTGCCAAGAAACTCGGCCACGCACTGCCCGGTTAAGGTAGAAGTCTGGTTCATTATCGGCATCCTGAAATAGCACGTTAAAGAGAGAGGCTGGCGCGAGCGCCCGTTTAATTCGCCTGACCGGCCAGTAGCAGCCCGGTGGCGACCGCATTGCGCGGCCCTTCTGTTCCCCGAATATTGCCCTGCCCGGCGACCACGCCATAGTGCGACAAGGCTTCCGTGATAAGCTGCGGGATCTCAAAGTCCAGCGATGAGCCGCCCACCAGCACCACAAAGGCGATATCGCGAATGGAACCGCCGGGTGAGACCTGGCGCAGCGCGCGCAGGCAGTTGGTGACAAACACTTTCTCTTTCGCCTGCCGGCGCACGAGACGAATTTTTTCCAGCGGGCTGGCGTTATCGATCGGCACCAGTTCGCCCTCCTTGATGTACACCACTTTGGCGAACACCGCCGGGCTGAGGGCTTCCCGAAAGAACTCCACCGCGCCATTCTCGTGACGAATACTGAACAGGCTTTCCACTTTGGCCAGCGGGTATTTTTTTATCGCTTCCGCCAGCGAAAGATCCTCGAGGCCCAGCTCGGTTTTAATCAACAGGCTGACCATATTCCCCGCCCCGGCGAGATGGACCGCCGTTATCTGCCCCTCCGCGTTGACGATCGCCGCATCCGTCGAGCCGGCGCCGAGATCGAGGATCGCCAGCGGCGCCGCACAGCCGGGAGTGGTTAACGCCCCGGCGATGGCCATGTTGGCCTCCACGCCGCCCACCACCACCTCGGTCTGCAGTCGGGCGCTCAGTTCGCGGGCGATAACCTGCATTTGCAGACGATCCGCTTTCACCATCGCCGCCATCCCGACGGCATTTTCCATGGCGCACTCGCCGGCCATCCCGCCCTGCACCTTGCGCGGAATAAACGTATCCACCGCCAGCAGATCCTGGATGTATATCGCGCTCATCTCATGGCCGGTCAGGGACGCCATTACCTTGCGCACCCGCTCAAGCATGCCGCCGGCGTGGGTGCCCGGTTCGCCGCGGATGTCGCGTACCGGAGCGCAGGCGCTCATCGCCTGCATGATGGCTTCCGCGCCCTCGGCGACATCGGCCTCTCCGCGGCGCTTTTCGCCGCTAATGTAGAGGTTGCCCGCCGGGATCACCCGCGACTGCACGTCCCCCTGCGGGGTCTTGAGCACCACCGCGGAACGGTTGCCAATCAGGGCGCGGGCGATGGGGACGATGGCCTGGGTCTCTTCCGGGCTTAGCCCGAAGAAGGTGGCGATCCCGTAGGGATTCGACAGGATCCGCACCACCTGGCCCGGCGCGGCCACTTCCACCGCCGCCATCACCCCCTCGGGGACCTGCTCCAGCAGCGTCACTTCATCCACCACCGGCAGGGTTTTACGCAGGCGGTTGTTCACCAGCACGCCGTCGTCCTTTTTAAGGATCGCCGCCACCACGTTGATCCCCCGGTCGAGCGCCTCATTGAGCCACCACACGGCGTCAAGGAAATCGACGGCATCGTCAATCAGTACGATCCACCCCTCGGCATACTGCGCCGCCGGCAGCGTCGCCAGCCGCCCGAGGGCGATAGTCGTCCCCACGCCAACGCCCACCCCGCCCGGCGTCTGCGGGTTATGACCGATCATGGTCGATTCGGTGATAATGGTCTCGGTGATGGTCTCCATCGCCACATCGCCAATCACCGGCGCGGCTTCGTTAAGATAGATGCGAGAGACATCGCTCATCGACCACGGTGTTTTCGCCAGGGCCTGCTCCAGCGCGGCGAGGGTCCCGGCGATATTGTCCCGCGTCCCTTTCATGCCCGTCGTCGCGACGATCCCGCTGGCAACAAACGCCCTCGCCTGCGGGTCGTCGGACGCCAGCGCCACCTCGGTGGTGGCGTTGCCGATATCAATCCCGGCTATTAACGGCATGCTGACCTCCGCTTAGCTTCCTTTACGCAGCTTATGCCGCTGCTGATACACTTCCGCCGACTCCCGGACAAAGGCGGCATTCACTGTCGCATGCCAGGTGTGCTCCAGCTCGTCGGCGATCGCCAGCAGCTCCGCCTGCGAGGAGCGGAACGGGCGCAGCGCGTTATAGATAGCCAGAATGCGCTCGTCAGGAATGGCGATAAGCTCCGCCGCGCGGCGGAAATTGCGCGCCACCGCATGGCGCTGCATCTGCTCGGCAATCTGCGCCTGGTACTCAAGGGTCTGGCGGGAGATCCGCACATCCTGCGGGCCCACCTCGCCAGAGAGCACCTTCTCGAGGGTAATATCGGTCAATGGTTTGCCGGTAGGCGTCAGGATATGCTCCGGGCAGCGGGTGGCTAACGGATAATCCTGCACGCGCATGGTTTTCTCGCTCATGGTCACTCCCTTACTAAGTCGACGTGCAGGGTGACGGGCTCGGCGTCCTGCACCACATGTTTGGTCTCTTTGATATGAAATAGCGCGGCTTTGGCCATAAATTTCGGCCGCACCATCTGATCGTTCACCACCGGCACCGGCGAAGGTGACTCTTTGCGCGCATAGCGCGCAGCGTTTTTGCCAATCTGCCGGTAGGTCTCCAGCGTCAGCAGCGGCGCCTGGGAGAACAGCTCCAGGTTGCTGAGCGGCAGCAGATCGCGCTGATGGATGACCGTGGTCCCCTTCGACTGGATACCGATGCCGATCCCCGAGCCGCTCAGGTTGGCCGCATCCCAGGCCATAAAGGAGACGTCGGACGTGCGCAGAATGCGCACGACCCGGGCGTGAAGCCCCTCTTCTTCCACCCCGGCAATCAGCTCTTTGAGGATCGCGCCATGGGGCATATCGATCAGAGTGTGATGCTGGTGTTTATCGAAGGCAGGGCCGACGCCGATCACCACTTCATCGGCACGTTCATCGGCAGAAGCTACCCCGCCCTCGCGGGTTTTCAGGGTAAAAGAGGGCTGAATTTGGGTTGTCTGTTGCACAGGAATACCGCCTTATTCAATGGTGTCAGGCTGAACCACGCCCGGAATATTTTTGATCTCCGCCCAGCGTTCGGCAGAGATGCGATAGCCGGTGCCCGGCCCCTGATAGTCATTGATGTCGTTGACCGCACTCACCACCTCGAACTGCCGATCGAGAATGGCCGAGGTCTGCAGGTAATCGCCGGTGACCCGCTGGCGCAGCATATTGAGAATATTGCTGGCGATATCCTCAAAGCCGCTGCGGCTCAGCGCGCCGACAATATCGAGGCCGGTGATGTTGCGCTTCATCATCTCTTCCACCGCACTCAGATCCTCCACCACGTTACGCGGCGGCATCTCGTTGCTGCCGTGCGCGTAGGTGGCGGCCTCCACCTCCTCGTCGGCGATTGGCGGCAGCCCCAGCTCGCGGAAAACCGCCTGGATCGCCCGCGCCGCTTTCTGGCGAATGGCAATGGTTTCCGCCTCGGTCACCGGACGCAGGCCGCCGTCAACCATCAGGTCACGCTGCAGGATGTTGTAATCATCAAAATCTTCCGCATCGAAGTTCGAGCCGGCGAACATGTTGTCGTAGTTCGGCACCGCGCTGTAGCCGGAGAAAATAAAGTCGGTGCCCGGCAGCATCTGCATCAGGGTGCGCGCGGTGCGGCGAATATCCGAGTGGGAGAAAGTCTGGTCGTTGGCGGACGCCACTTCGAGGTCGAGCATAGAGGCGATCAGGTTTTCCGCCAGCACCGCCCGAATACCCGACGGCACAGCGCCGGTCATACCGATACAGCTCACCGCGCCGTTTTGCAGCCCCTGAACCCCGGCGCCTTTGGTAATGAAGATGCAGCGCGATTCGAGGTAGAGCATCGACTTGCTCTCCGAATAGCCCATCAGCGCTTCGGATCCGGTGCCGGAGGTGTAGCGCATTTTCAACCCGCGGGAGGCGTAGGCCGAGGCGAGGAACGCCTTTGACCACGGAGTATCATCGCCGTCGGTAAATACCGCTTCCGTGCCGTAGACCGACACCGTCTCGGCGTAGCTGGTTAAGCCACGCATGCCCAGCTCCAGCTCGGTGGCCTCTTCCACCGAGCACTGCGTCAACACGCCGGGGCGGCCGCACTGCGAACCGACCAACAGCGCCAGGGCGTTAAACGGCGCGTAGCGCGCGATACCGACCGTGGTCTCCTGTTCTGAGAAGCCGCGGATCCCGGCCTCGGCGGCGTCAGCGGCAATCTGCACCGGATTATCTTTGAGATTGGTGACGTGGCACTGGTTGGAGGGGGTCCGGCGGGCACGCATCTTCTGCAGCGCCATCATCATCTCCACCACGTTCATCTGCGCCATCACCTCGACCGCTTTGGCCGGCGTGATGGCGGTAGTGATGGCAATGATCTCCTCCCGGCTGACGTGAATATCCACCAGCATGCGGGCTATTTCCACCGCCTCCAGGCGCATTGCCTGCTCTGTGCGCTCAACGTTGATCGCGTAATCGGCGATAAACCGGTCGATCATGTCAAACTGGTCCCGGCGTTTGCCGTCCAGCTCGACGATCAGACCGTTGTCCACTTTTACTGAAGAGACCGGGTCAAAGGGGCTGTCCATGGCGATCAGCCCCTCTTCAGGCCACTCGCCAATCAGCCCGTCCTGATTGACGGGGCGCTGGGCCAGTACTGCAAATCGTTTTGATCTTTTCATTGTTCATCGGCTCAAAAGGTGAAATCCGCAGACGGTAGCGAATACGCCGGGCGAGCGTCGTTGCCGCCCGGCCATTACCGGCAATAGCGGAACTTTAAATGAGCCAGTGGTGAAAAAAATAAATTTAATTTCGTTTCAATTTGGCACACGAAATCTACCGACAGTTTCACTATGAAACTTTACTCCGGCGGCAAAAATAAAAAATGTGATCGCCCGCAATGATATAAATCAATTAATAAAAAACGCCCTTAATTACGTTTTGCCGACGCTATTTTAACCCTATTGACTAAATCATGGCGGGCGACAAAATAACGCTGACAAAAATAAAGCAAGCCAACCGAATGGTAATAGTTTTTTACTATCGCCCCCTACTGACTATTCGCGCCAGCGTTATCCTGGTGCGGGAGAGAATGATGAACAAGAGCCAACAAGTTCAGACAATCACCCTGGCCGCCGCCCAGCAAATGGCGGCGGCGGTGGAAAAAAAAGCCACTGAGATCAACGTGGCGGTGGTGTTTTCCGTGGTTGACCGCGGAGGCAACACGCTGCTTATCCAGCGGATGGACGAGGCCTTCGTCTCCAGCTGCGATATTTCCCTGAATAAAGCCTGGAGCGCCTGCAGCCTGAAGCAAGGTACCCATGAAATTACGCCAGCGGTCCAGCCAGGACAATCTCTGTACGGTCTGCAGCTTACCAACCAACAGCGAATTATTATTTTTGGCGGCGGCCTGCCAGTTATTTTTAATGAGCAGGTAATTGGCGCCGTCGGCGTTAGCGGCGGTACGGTCGAGCAGGATCAATTATTAGCCCAGTGCGCCCTGGATTGTTTTTCCGCATTATAACCTGAAGCGAGAAGGTATATTATGAGCTATCGTATGTTTGATTATCTGGTGCCAAACGTTAACTTTTTTGGCCCCAACGCCATTTCCGTAGTCGGCGAACGCTGCCAGCTGCTGGGGGGGAAAAAAGCCCTGCTGGTCACCGACAAAGGCCTGCGGGCAATTAAAGATGGCGCGGTGGACAAAACCCTGCATTATCTGCGGGAGGCCGGGATCGAGGTGGCGATCTTTGACGGCGTCGAGCCGAACCCGAAAGACACCAACGTGCGCGACGGCCTCGCCGTGTTTCGCCGCGAACAGTGCGACATCATCGTCACCGTGGGCGGCGGCAGCCCGCACGATTGCGGCAAAGGCATCGGCATCGCCGCCACCCATGAGGGCGATCTGTACCAGTATGCCGGAATCGAGACCCTGACCAACCCACTGCCGCCTATCGTCGCGGTCAATACCACCGCCGGCACCGCCAGCGAGGTCACCCGCCACTGCGTCCTGACCAACACCGAAACCAAAGTGAAGTTTGTGATCGTCAGCTGGCGCAACCTGCCGTCGGTCTCTATCAACGATCCGCTGCTGATGATCGGTAAACCGGCCGCCCTGACCGCGGCGACCGGGATGGATGCCCTGACCCACGCCGTAGAGGCCTATATCTCCAAAGACGCTAACCCGGTGACGGACGCCGCCGCCATGCAGGCGATCCGCCTCATCGCCCGCAACCTGCGCCAGGCCGTGGCCCTCGGCAGCAATCTGCAGGCGCGGGAAAACATGGCCTATGCTTCTCTGCTGGCCGGGATGGCTTTCAATAACGCCAACCTCGGCTACGTGCACGCCATGGCGCACCAGCTGGGCGGCCTGTACGACATGCCGCACGGCGTGGCCAACGCTGTCCTGCTGCCGCATGTGGCGCGCTACAACCTGATCGCCAACCCGGAGAAATTCGCCGATATCGCTGAACTGATGGGCGAAAATATCACCGGACTGTCCACTCTCGACGCGGCGGAAAAAGCCATCGCCGCTATCACGCGTCTGTCGATGGATATCGGTATTCCGCAGCATCTGCGCGATCTGGGGGTAAAAGAGGCCGACTTCCCCTACATGGCGGAGATGGCTCTGAAAGACGGCAATGCGTTCTCGAACCCGCGTAAAGGCAACGAGCAGGAGATTGCCGCGATTTTCCGCCAGGCATTCTGAGTGTTAACGAGGGGGCCGTCATGTCGCTTTCACCGCCAGGCGTACGCCTGTTTTACGATCCGCGCGGGCACCATGCCGGCGCCATCAATGAGCTGTGCTGGGGGCTGGAGGAGCAGGGGGTCCCCTGCCAGACCATAACCTATGACGGAGGCGGTGACGCCGCTGCGCTGGGCGCCCTGGCGGCCAGAAGCTCGCCCCTGCGGGTGGGTATCGGGCTCAGCGCGTCCGGCGAGATAGCCCTCACTCATGCCCAGCTGCCGGCGGACGCGCCGCTGGCTACCGGACACGTCACCGATAGCGACGATCATCTGCGTACGCTCGGCGCCAACGCCGGGCAGCTGGTTAAAGTCCTGCCGTTAAGTGAGAGAAACTGAATGTATCGTATCTATACCCGCACCGGGGATAAAGGCACCACCGCCCTGTACGGCGGCAGCCGCATCGAGAAAGACCATATTCGCGTCGAGGCCTACGGTACCGTCGATGAACTGATATCCCAGCTGGGCGTCTGCTACGCCACGACCCGCGACGCCGGGCTGCGGGAAAGCCTGCACCATATTCAGCAGACGCTGTTCGTGCTGGGGGCTGAACTGGCCAGCGATGCGCGGGGCCTGACCCGCCTGAGCCAGACGATCGGCGAAGAGGAGATCACCGCCCTGGAGCGGCTTATCGACCGCAATATGGCCGATAGCGGCCCGTTAAAACAGTTCGTGATCCCGGGGAGGAATCTCGCCTCTGCCCAGTTGCACGTGGCGCGCACCCAGTCCCGTCGGCTCGAACGCCTGCTGACGGCCATGGACCGCGCGCATCCGCTGCGCGACGCGCTCAAACGCTACAGCAATCGCCTGTCGGATGCCCTGTTCTCCATGGCGCGAATCGAAGAGACTAGGCCTGATGCTTGCGCTTGAACTGGCTGGCGTCAATATCGTACTGCTTCATTTTGCGCCACAGGGTGGTGCGGCCGATATTGAGCAGCTGCGACATCTCCTGCACCCGCCCGCTGGTCACCCGGGCGGCGTGAATAATAGCTTCCTTTTCGATGGCGCTAAAGGTCAGGCTGGCCGGCAGCAGCGATGACGCGCTATCCCCGCCCGGCCGCTCGGAAAAGAGATATTCCGGCAGATTACTCAGGCGAATGTGGCCGTTGTCGCTGCTGATGGCGATATTCTCAATGACGCTATTGAGCTCAAAATCATTCCCCGGCCACGAGTAGGCCACCAGCTGCGCCAGCGCGTCATCGTCCACTTTCAGTCGCGAAGAGAAACGCTTCTCCAGGCTCTTCAACCGGTTATGCACCAGCGACGGAATACTGTTGCGTCGGGCGCGCAGCGGCGGGATGACGATCTCAAAGGAGTGCAGCGCATAGTACAGCTGGCGGCTAAAGCGGTTCTGTTCCACCAGATTGGCCAGATCGACGGTGGTGGTGGCAATCACCTTCACATCCACCGGGATCAGGCGCCGGGCGTCGAGGCGGGTGAGCACGCCCTGCTTAATGACCTGCAGCAGGGCCGACTGCAGCTCCGGCGCCAGATACTCGATCTTTTCCAGAAACAGGGTGCCGCCGTTGGCCAGCTCAAGGCGGCTCAGGCGACCATTTTCATCGTCGGTAGGGGCGCTGCCCATAAAGTCCTGGCCCAGCACGCTGTCGGCATATAGCTGGCAGTTGACGGCGATGTAGGGGCCGCCCGCCCGTTCGCTTTCATTGTGAATAGCCTGGCTCAGCAGCTCTTTCCCGACCCCCTCTTCGCCGCACAGTAGCACCGGGAAGCCGCCGCGCGCCGCCTGGCGGCCAAAGTGGATCAGGCGTCGGGTTTCCGGATCGTCGGCAGACATCTGCTCAAAGGTGTGGCTGACTTTACCGAGCTGGCTGGTCATCAGCTGCCGCATCTGCTCCACCGGATGCAGCAGCAGAATAAAACTGTTGCCTTGCGCCTCGACAATCGGTTTTAAGGTGATCACCGCGTCGACAAATTGATGCTGACTTTCAAAGGTGACTTCGACGTGATTCAGGCCGCGGGCGTGTTTGATGGCGCGGCGCAGCAGCGCCGGGAGGGTCACCAGATCGGCGATATTTTTCCCCTGGCTGGCCTGAGCATCAAGATGCAACAGTCTCGCCGCCTGAACATTGAGAAACTGCAGCACGCCCTGTTCGTTCCACGCCATCACCCCATCGTCCATGCTCTCCAGCAGGCCGTACATCTGATTGAGGTGGCGGTTGGATTCCGCCAGCAGGCTGTCGGTAAGCAGGGAGTTACCCACCTCGCGGGCGATGGCCAGCGTCAGGGAGAGGTCGGCGCTGGACTGGTGCTCGACCAGACAGCAAAGCGAGATAGAGCCGAACAGCCGCCCGTGGTTATCAAACACCGGCGTCGAGCAAAAACTCCATGGCTGTAGCGCCTGCTTAAAATGCCGATCGCCGGCGGTGTTGATCGGCTGGCCCTGCATCGCGGCCAGCGACAGCGCGCAGGTGCCGATAATGCTCTCCGCGCAGTAGCTGCCGTCGCGAAATCCCAGGGCAGCCAGCTGGGCCAGGGTTTGCGGCTCGCCGCAACGGCTCAGGATGCAGGCGGACTCATCAAGAATAAACAGCGCGCAGGGGCGGCCGTCCATAAACTCCCAGGCGTCTTCCAGCGCCGCCTGGCCGATGGTCAGCAGCGCGGTTTTACGCCGACAGATGGAGTCGAAGGTCAGGCCCTGGGCCTGGTGCGGCGTTTGCCAGGTTTCGCGCTGCATAAACTTGCTGCAGCGGTGCCATGACTGGGCAATGACGGAAGAGACCGCCTTCCCGGTATCCTGAGTCTGAACAGTCATATCCTTTTCCGCGTTGTACCATAGAGAACCCCTCCGGCAGCGACTGCCGGAGGGGAGAAAGAAAAACCGCTGACCTGGGCCAGCGGTTTAGCCACCGCGAATTAACGCGCCAGCCACTGCTGGCCTAACAGATCGGCGGTGAGGATAGCGGCATGGACGCTCTCCGGGGTCACCGCAAACGGCATATTATGGATGGTTTCCCCTTCCGCGCAGGTAGCTTTCGCCACCGCGGCGATTTTCTCGTCGATCCCCTCTTTGACGCCCATCTGCGCGAGCGTCACCGGCAGGCCGACGCGCTGGCAGAAGCCCAGCACCGTTTCAATCTCGTCCATCGGGCTGTTCTGCAGCACCAGCTGCGCCAGGGTACCGAAGGCCACTTTCTCACCGTGATACAGGTGATGGCACTCTTCAAGAATGGTGAAACCGTTGTGGATTGCGTGGGCGGCGGCCAGGCCACTGCTTTCAAAGCCAATGCCGCTGAGGTAAGTGTTCGCCTCGATGATGCGCTCCAGCGCTTCGGTCACTACCCCGGCCTGCGCCGCCAGACGGGCCTTTTCGCCCTCCGCCAGCAGCGTATCATAGCACAGGCGGGCGAGGCTCAACGCCGCCTCGGTGGACTGTCCTCCGGCCATGCTGGTGGCGCGCGCATCGTAGCAAGCTTTGGCCTCGAACCAGGTGGAGAGCGCATCGCCCATGCCGGAGACCAGCAGGCGTACCGGCGCTTTGGCGATAATCGCCGTGTCCATCACCACCATATCCGGGTTTTTCGGATAGATCAGATACTCTTCAAACTCGCCCGCTTCGGTGTAGATCACCGACAGCGCGCTGGTCGGCGCATCGGTCGAGGCGATGGTCGGGATCACCACCACCGGCAGCTTCTGGTAGTAACCGATCGCCTTCGCGGTATCGAGGGTTTTACCACCGCCGATCCCGACCACGCCGCGGCAGCCCTGTTTTTGCAAAATCGCCATCAGACGGTTGATTTCCGCATGGCTGCATTCGCCGTTAAACCGTTCCGCATGGCAGCGAATATCGTGGCTCTGCAGGCCATTCACCACTTTCTCTCCCGCCAGCTTCATTACGAAATCGTCGGCGATGACGAAGAAGCTCTCCGCCAGGTTTTTGGCATATTGACCGAACAGAACAGCAGCATCAGGACCCTGAAGATATTTGGCTGGAGATTGAATAACTTTTAGCATTCCTTTCACCCTCAAATAAGTGCGCATGTAGACATGATGAGCCCTGGCGTTATCCGCGCCGGCCAGTGAAGCGCGGCCTGAACGGAGCGTACCGGAGCAGTGCGATCACTGTAGGGCCGGCAGGGAACAAAAAAATCTTTCGCCTTTTTGTTCTGATATGAAACACAGGTTAATTTTTTACGTTCCATATTGGAACAAAAAACCCTAGTCTCTGTCAGGATTGCGATCCCGATCCGCTCCTTTGCCGCATAATGCCCTTACAATCCTCCGTATTTGACCGCCTTTTCTCCCGCAGTCGGCAGAAAATCAGCAAAAAATTTTTTCCCACCCGCTTCGCCAGCTATCCTGACCGCCGCTTATGGCAGAAGAAAAAAAGCGCGCCAGCTCGCATTTTCACCATATCCTCAGCAAAAACGTTCCATAAAGAAACAAAACAAGGAGGCAATGTTTCGTAATGAAACCCGATCGTCGGGGCATTCTTTTTTTCGTCCGCTCAGCCAGAATCATCATATCGCCAGGCACGCTCCACCGTCAGACGATACCCCTACGCGATGACTGCCTCCGCCAGCAGAGAGGCGGCATCGAACCTTCTCCAACGGAGCACTGAATAATGAAAAAGCTGATTAACCGTGTTGAAGATGTACTGAATGAACAATTACAGGGGCTGGCTAAAGCCCATCCGCAGCTGACCCTGCATCAGGACCCGCTGTATGTGACCCGCACCGACGCGCCGGTGGCTGGCAAGGTGGCCCTGCTCTCCGGCGGCGGCAGCGGACATGAACCGATGCACTGCGGCTATATCGGCCAGGGCATGCTCTCCGGCGCCTGTCCGGGGGAAATCTTCACCTCGCCGACGCCGGACAAAATGTTTGAATGCGCGATGCAAATTGACGGCGGCGAAGGCGTCTTGCTGATTATCAAAAACTATACCGGCGACATCCTGAATTTTGAGACCGCCACCGAGCTGCTGCATGAGAGCGGCATTAAAGTCACCACCGTGGTGGTCGACGACGACGTGGCGGTGAAAGACAGCCTCTATACCGCCGGTCGTCGCGGCGTCGCCAACACCGTACTGATCGAAAAACTGGTCGGCGCCGCCGCCGAGCGCGGCGACTCGCTGGAAGCCTGCGCTGAACTGGGCCGCCGCCTGAACAATCTCGGCCACTCGATTGGTATCGCCCTCGGCGCCTGCACCGTACCGGCTGCCGGGCAGCCATCCTTTACGCTGAAAGATGACGAGATGGAGTTCGGCGTCGGCATTCACGGCGAGCCGGGCATCGACCGCCGCCGCTTCAGCTCGCTGGACCAAACCGTCGATGAGATGTTCGATACCCTGCTGGAAAACGGCGCTTACAGCCGCACGCTGCGCCAGTGGGATACCGTCAAGGGCGCGTGGCAGGAAGTGCAGCAGAGCAAAACCGCGCTGCAAAACGGCGACCGGGTTATCGCGCTGGTTAATAACCTCGGCGCCACTCCGCTTTCCGAACTGTATGGCGTGTATAACCGCCTTGCCCAGCGCTGCGAAGCGTCCGGCATCATCATCGAACGCAACCTCATCGGCAGCTACTGTACTTCGCTGGATATGGCGGGCTTCTCCATCACTCTGCTGAAAGTGGATGACGAGACGCTGACGCTATGGGACGCCCCGGTTCACACCCCGGCGCTGAACTGGGGAAACTAAGGAGCACGACATGTCACTGAACAGAACGCAAATCGTCGACTGGCTGTACCGCTGCGGCGATATTTTCACCAAAGAGAGCGATTTTCTCACCGGCCTCGATAAAGAGATTGGCGACGCCGACCACGGTCTCAATATGCACCGCGGTTTCAGTAAAGTGGTCGAAAAGCTGCCGTCGATTGCCGATAAAGATATTGGCTTTATCCTCAAAAACACCGGCATGACGCTGCTCTCCAACGTCGGCGGCGCCAGCGGCCCGCTGTTCGGCACCTTCTTCATTCGCGCCGCGCAGGTGACCCAGGCCCACCAGAGCCTGACGCTCGACGAGCTGTACCTGATGATCCGCGAAGGTGCGGACGGTGTCGTCAACCGCGGCAAAGCGGAGCCAGGGGATAAAACCATGTGCGACGTCTGGCTGCCGGTGGTGGACTCCCTGCGCCAGTCCAGCGAGCAGCACCTGTCGATCGCCGCCGCGCTGGATGCCGCCTGCGAAGTGGCCGAGCGTGCGGCCCACGCCACCATCACTATGCAGGCGCGTAAAGGCCGCGCCAGCTATCTCGGCGAGCGCAGCATCGGACATCAGGATCCCGGCGCGACCTCGGTGCTGTTTATGGTTCAGATGCTGGCCGCCGCCGCCAAAGAGTAAGGAAATCGCGATGGTAAACCTGGTTATTGTTTCTCATAGCGCCCGGCTGGGCGAAGGTGTCGGAGAACTGGCCCGGCAGATGTTAATCAACGATGGCTGCAAACTGGCGATCGCCGCCGGGATCGACGATCCCGACAGCCCGATCGGCACCGATCCGCTTAAAGTCATGGAGGCGATCGAATCCGTGGCCGATACCGATCACGTGCTGGTGATGATGGATATCGGCAGCGCGTTGCTCAGCGCCGAAACCGCCCTCGATCTGCTCGATCCGGCGATTGCCGCGAAGGTGCGACTGTGCGCCGCGCCGCTGGTGGAAGGGACGCTGGCGGCCACCGTCAGCGCTGCCTCCGGCGCGGGGATCGACAAGGTGATCGCCGACGCCATGAGCGCCCTGGAGGCCAAGCGGGTTCAGCTGGGTTTACCTTCGCCAACTTCTGACGCCGCGCCGGCGCCGATGCTTGCCGACGACGGCGACACAAAATCGGTGTCAGTCATTATTAACAATCACAACGGCCTGCACGTGCGTCCGGCGTCGAAGCTGGTCGCCGCGCTGGCGGGCTTTAACGCCGATCTGCTGCTGGAGAAAAACGGGAAGTGCGTCAAACCGGACAGCCTCAACCAAATCGCGCTATTGCAGGTCCGCCGCAACGATAAGCTGCGCCTGCTGGCCCGCGGTCCGGATGCCGACGCGGCGCTGGCGGCGTTTCAGGCGCTGGCCGCCGATAACTTCGGTGAATCGCCTGCGGCGCAACCGGCAGCGGCTCCGGCAACGCCCGAGCGCGTCGAAGGCGCTGCCCTGCGCTATCCGCTGGCCCTGATCCAGCCGCTCCGCCCGGCTGCCGCCGATGCCGCCCGCGAGCAGCAGCGCCTGCGCCAGGCCATTGACCAGACGCTGGCGGATCTTATCGCCCTGACCGAGCTGGCGGAAAATAAATTTCACGCCGATATCGCGGCGATCTTCGCCGGGCACCACACCCTGCTCGACGATGACGATCTGTTTGATGCCGCCAACGATCGTCTGCTCACCGAACAATGCACGGCGGAATGGGCATGGCATCAGGTGTTGATGGAGCTCAGCCAGCAGTATCGCCAGCTGGATGACCCCTACCTGCAGGCGCGCTATATCGATATCGAAGATATTTTGCAGCGCACCCTGCGCCATCTGCAGGGCGTTCAGGAGAGAGTGCCGACGCCCGGCGAGCCAACAATTATTATTGCCGACAACATTTATCCCTCAACCGTCTTACAGCTGGATGCCAGCTTCGTTAAAGGCCTGTGCCTGCGCGATGGCAGCGAACAGGCTCACGGCGCGATTATCGCCCGCGCGGCGGGGATCGCCTGGCTGAGCCAGCAGGGCGAGGCGCTGAACAGCGTGCAGCCCGGCGAGACTATCGTGCTCGATATGCGCCACCAGCGCCTTATCCGTGACTAAAATTCACGTTGACCGTTACCGCTCCGGGGGCCTGCCTCCGGAGGGTGAGTTTTCGCTTACTCTTCAGGAACCACTATGTCTCAATTCTTTTTTAACCAGCGCGCCAGCCTCGTCAACGATGTGATTGAGGGTACCATTATCGCCAGCCCGTGGAATAACCTCGCCCGTCTGGAGAGCGACCCGGCGATCCGGGTGGTGGTCCGTCGCGATCTGAATAAAAACAACGTGGCGGTGATCTCCGGCGGCGGCGCCGGCCATGAACCGGCGCACGTCGGCTTTATTGGTAAAGGCATGCTGACCGCCGCGGTCTGCGGCGATCTGTTCGCCTCGCCGAGCGTCGACGCGGTGCTCACCGCCATTCAGGCAGTGACCGGCGAGGCGGGCTGCCTGCTGATCGTCAAAAACTACACCGGCGATCGGCTTAACTTCGGTCTGGCGGCGGAGAAAGCGCGCCGACTCGGCTACAACGTGGAGATGCTGATCGTCGGCGACGATATTTCGCTGCCGGATAACAAACAGCCGCGCGGCATCGCCGGGACCATTCTGGTGCATAAAGTGGCTGGCTATTTCGCCGAGCGCGGCTTCAACCTCGCCACCGTCCTGCGCGAAGCGCAATACGCCGCCAGCCATACCGCCAGCATCGGGGTGGCGCTGGCCAGCTGCCACCTGCCGCAGGAAGCCGACAGCGCGCCGCGCCATCAGGCCGGTCACGCCGAGCTGGGAATGGGCATCCACGGTGAGCCGGGCGCCTCGACGATCGCCACGCAAAACAGTGCGGAGATCGTTAACCTGATGGTGGAAAAACTGACCGCCGCCCTACCGGAAACCGGCCGCCTGGCGGTGATGCTCAATAACCTCGGCGGCGTGTCGGTGGCTGAGATGGCGATCCTGACCCGCGAGCTGGCCAACACCCCGCTGCAGGCGCGCATTGACTGGTTAATAGGCCCGGCCTCGCTGGTGACGGCGCTGGATATGAAAGGCTTCTCGCTGACCGCCATCGTGCTGGAGGAGAGTATTGAGAAAGCGCTGCTGTCGGATGTGGAAACCGCCAGCTGGCAGAAGCCGGTGCAGCCGCGGACTATCAACGTCGTGCCGTCCACCCTCGACAGCGCCCGGGTGGATTTTACGCCCTCGGCCAACCCACAGGTGGGCGATTACGTGGCGCAGGTGACCGGCGCCCTCATCGATCTTGAAGAACATCTCAACGCGCTGGATGCCAAAGTAGGCGACGGCGATACCGGCTCCACCTTCGCCGCCGGGGCGCGCGAGATTGCCGAGCGGCTCGAGCGTCAGCAGCTGCCGCTGAACGATCTGCCAACGCTCTTCGCGCTGATCGGCGAACGCCTGACGGTGGTGATGGGCGGCTCCAGCGGGGTATTGATGTCTATCTTCTTCACCGCTGCCGGGCAGAAGCTGGGGCAAGGCGCCAGCGTGGCCGAGGCGCTGAACGCCGGTCTGGGGCAGATGAAATTTTACGGCGGCGCCGATGAGGGCGACCGGACAATGATTGATGCTCTACAGCCGGCCCTGGCGGCGCTGCTGGCCGAACCGGATAATCTGCAGGCCGCTTTCGCCGCGGCGCAGGCCGGGGCGGATCGCACCTGCCAGTCGAGCAAAGCCGGCGCCGGACGCGCCTCCTATCTCAACAGCGAGAGCCTGCTCGGCAATATGGACCCCGGCGCCCACGCGGTGGCAATGGTGTTTAAGGCGCTGGCGGAACGCTAAGCCTTCCCCGGTGGCGCTGCGCTTACCGGGGCGACGTAACACCGCCGAATAGCAGGTCGGGTAAGGCGTAAGCCGCCACCCGACAAAAAACGGCACCGCCGGTAGCCCGGATAGGGCGCGACGCGCCGCTATCCGGGTTTTACCACGATGGCTTTTTACTTGCTGTGCCAGTACGCCTGGGAACGCACCAGCTGCTGATCGATGCTCTCGTCTTCAAAGCGCGCCAGCAGCGATTTCACCACCGCGCCTTCGCCGGTCAGCCAGATAAAATAATCCTCCGCCGGCACCTTCACCTGCGCCAGACGCTCGGCGACGAAGGCCGGATTGTGGCCCACCACCCACTCGATGTTAAAGCCGTCGAGATCCGCCAGATAATCTTTATACGACGCATCGGCGATAGTAACGATGGCCGTCACCTGCGGCCTCGCCGGCAGCTGGCGTAATCCCAGCAGACGACGGCGCAGCGCCGGCATGCCGGACTCATCGCAAACATACAGCTGCCAGGCATAATCTTCCGGCACCACCAGCGAGCCGCGCGGGCCGCCGATCACCAGCTTATCGCCCACTTTTGCTTCCAGCGCCCAACGGCTGGCGATACCGCCATCGTGGATATAGAAATCGTAAGCCAGCTCGTGACGTTCGGCATCGTACAGCGGCGTATAGTCGCGGGTGGCAGGCCGCACGCCTTCCCCCCAGTCAATCCCCTCCTCGGTCACCTGCGGCGGGGTAAATGCCGCGCCCGGCTCGGGGAAAAAAAGCTTGGTATGGTCGTCAAAGCCGTGAGAGGCGAAGCCTTCCAGCGCCTCGCCTCCCAGCACGATACGCTGGAACGCCGCGCCTGCGCGCTCCACGCGCAGCACCGTCAGCTCACGGAAACGCAGCTCATTGCGGACACGCTGCGGGTACTTGTCTGCTTTGGTTTTTGTCATCATCGATTGCCTTCGTGAACGGTAAATAGATATATCTAAACTTGATGCAAATGATAATGATTGCCAACTAATAAGAATGCAAGTCTTTTTTTGATATAGTCAAAACAAACCGCATCAAAATCCACAGTCAGAAAATAATTTCATATATATCAATATATTAAAAAATAAATAGCAACCAGCATTGCGAACATTCATTTTTTAGATATAAATTAGATATATCAAAACAGCAGGAGGTAACCATGCGACATCATCATGAAGAAGGGCGTGGGCCACGCGGGCGCCACGGTGACCCTAGCGAACACGGCGACCATGGCCGCCGCGGCGGCGGACGTCGCCAGCGTTTCTTTGGCCACGGCGAACTGCGGCTGATCATTCTGGATATCCTCAGCCGCAGCGCCAGCCATGGCTATGAGCTGATCAAAGAGATCGAAACGCTTACCCAGGGGAACTACAGCCCCAGCCCGGGGGTGATCTATCCGACGCTGGATCTGCTCCAGGACCAGGGCCTTATCAGCGTGGAAGACGACAACGGACGCAAGAAAATCCTTATCAGCGAGGAAGGAAAACAGCTGCACGCCGAGAACCAGGAGCACCTGGCCCATATCCAGGAGCGCCTGCAGGCGCGGATGGTCGGCTGCGAGCTGCGCCGCGATCCGCAGATGAAGCGCGCGCTGGAAAACTTCAAAGCGGTCCTCGACCTGAAAGTGAACCAGCAGGCCAGCAGTGCCGCCCAGCTCAAGCAGATCATCGGCATTATTGACCGGGCGGCGATGGAGATCTCTCAGCTCGACTAAGCCTCTTTTTTCACCACCGGCTGCCCCGCGCTGGGGCAGCCCGCACCACGGCGGATCGCCCCGTCTATTGCCGCCAGGCAGAAAATCTCGTCAGCTCAGGAATAAAACGTGCCAATAGTGGCGCAATGAGATTAAATTTTACACAATTCGTCTTTTGCTTTGCATTTATCCCGATTTTCACCGCTTCTGCCGAACTGGCGTAATCCCTGCAATACTTAATCCAGTATCGTGTGATACGTCCGCCCCAGGAGCACATTTTGAACAGGTTACCTTCCAGCGCATCGGCTCTGGCCTGCAGCGCACACGCACTGAATCTCATTGAAAAGCGCACGCTTGATCATGAGGAAATGAAAGCACTTAACCAGGAGGTCAGGGAATACTTTAAAGAGCATGTGAATCCGGGGTTTTTAGAGTATCGAAAATCGGTCACAGCCGGCGGGGATTACGGAGCCGTAGAGTGGCAAGCGGGAGGGTTAAATACGCTTGTCGACACCCAGGGACAGGAGTTTATCGACTGCCTTGGTGGGTTTGGCATCTTCAATGTAGGGCACCGTAATCCAGTTGTGGTATCCGCCGTCGAGAATCAACTCGCGAAACAACCGCTTCACAGTCAGGAGCTGCTGGACCCGCTACGCGCGATGCTGGCGAAAACCCTGGCAGCCTTAACGCCCGGGAAACTAAAGTACAGTTTCTTCTGCAACAGCGGTACCGAATCGGTAGAGGCGGCCATCAAGCTGGCGAAAGCCTATCAGTCGCCGCGCGGTAAATTTACCTTCATCGCCACCAGCGGCGCCTTCCACGGTAAATCGCTGGGCGCGCTGTCGGCCACCGCCAAGTCGACCTTCCGCAAACCCTTTATGCCGCTGCTGCCGGGCTTCCGCCACGTGCCGTTCGGCGATATCAACGCCATGCGCACCATGCTGAGCGAGTGCAAGAAAACCGGCGACGACGTCGCGGCGGTGATCCTCGAGCCGATTCAGGGCGAAGGGGGCGTGATCCTCCCGCCAACGGGGTATTTGCCGGCGGTGCGTCAACTGTGCGACGAGTTTGGCGCATTGCTGATCCTCGACGAAGTGCAGACCGGCATGGGCCGCACCGGCAAGATGTTCGCCTGTGAACATGAGAACGTCCAGCCGGACATTCTGTGTCTGGCGAAAGCGCTCGGCGGCGGTGTGATGCCGATCGGCGCGACGGTGGCGACGGAAGAGGTCTTCTCGGTGCTCTTCGATAACCCGTTCCTGCACACCACCACCTTCGGCGGCAACCCGTTGGCCTGTGCGGCGGCGCTGGCGACGATCAACGTGCTGCTGACGCAAAACCTGCCGGCGCAGGCGGCGCAGAAAGGCGATATGCTGCTGGACGGTTTCCGCCTGCTGGCGCAGGAGTATCCGGACCTGGTGAATGAAGTGCGCGGGAAAGGCATGCTGATGGCTATCGAGTTTGTTGATAACGAGATTGGCTACGACTTTGCCAGCGAGATGTTCAGACAGCGGGTGCTGGTCGCCGGGACGTTAAACAACGCCAAGACGATCCGCATTGAACCGCCGCTGACGCTCACCCTTGAGCAGTGCGAGCAGGTGCTGAAGGCGGCGCGCAAGGCGCTGGCGGCCCTGCGCGTTTCGGTCGAAGAAGCGTAATAAAGTGTCCTTCACCCTCTCCCTCTGAGAGGGGGAAGGATAACCCTCACACCTGCGGTAACAGGCCGATAAAGCTGCGCTTCTGCCGCGGCTGCGACATCATCTCCTCCAGCTTTTCGACGCAGGCTAAATAGTGCGGCGTCTTCTTATGCGCCAGCACCGCCTCATCGTCTTTATAGGCTTCGTAGATAAAAAAGCGGGTTTTCACCTCGGGATCCTGCAGGACATCAAAGCGCAGGTTGCCTGGCTCCCGCAGCGCGCCCTCGTGGTTGGCGCGAAACACCTCGAGAAACTCATCCACCCGCTCGGGTTTAATATTGATCTCCACTAGCGTGACGTTCATTTCAGCTCTCCCTGTTTTTCTTCCTGCCAGAACTGATACGCTTCGCGCGCGTTCAGATTCTCATGCACCACCTTTTTCACCGCCTTCAGCATCGCGCGCGGGGCGCTGGACTGGAAGATATTGCGCCCCATATCCACCCCGGAAGCCCCCTGGTCGATCGCCCGCCAGCACATCTCCAGCGCCTCATGCTCCGGCAGTTTTTTACCGCCGGCGATAACGATCGGCACCGGACAGCTGGCGGTCACTTTTTCAAAGCCTTCCTCAACGAAATAGGTCTTCACAAACTGCGCCCCCATTTCGGCGGCAATCCGGCTGGCCAGCGAGAAGTAGCGCGCATCGCGGGTCATCTCTTTGCCGACGCCGGTAACCGCCAGGACCGGCATACCGTAGCGATTGCCGGCGTCCACCAGTTTGATGATGTTATTGATCGACTGATGTTCGTATTCGCTGCCGATATAGACCTGCGCCGCCACCGCGCATACGTTGAGCCGCAGCGCGTCTTCCATCGCCACCGCCACGCATTCGTTGGAGAGTTCGCTCAAAATCGAATTGCCGCCGGAGGCGCGGAGCACCACCGGCTTATTGGTGGCCGCCGGTACCTGGCTGCGCAGTACGCCGCGGGTGCACATCAGCACGTCGGTGTCGGCAAACAGCGGCGCAATCGACAGGTCGATACGCTCCAGCCCGGTCGTTGGCCCCTGGAAGTAGCCGTGATCGAAGGCCAGCATCACCGTGCGGTTGCTGTGCGGATTAAAGATGCGCGCCAGCCGCGACTGCATGCCCCAATCCAGCGAGCCGCAGCCTTTCAGGGTATACAGCGTATTCTGCTGCGGGCGGTCAATACCGAAGTCCTTCCCCTCTTTGATATCGTCTAAATCTGCCATCTCATCCTCCGTCAGAAGTCGTAGTTGTTGATGTTCTCTTTGCTGAACACCACGCGCTCCGGCAGCAGCACGATACCGTTGCCCTTCGCCTCATACTGGTAGCCCTGCACGCTGTTCGGTTCGACCTTCAGCGAGCCGATATCTTTCACCTCAACGCTGTCGCCCACGTTAAGATCGCCCTTTTTCAGCAATCGATCGGCGACGTTAACCGCAATTTTGCCCTGCTGAACCACATCCCACAGGCCGAACGCTTTCACCGTGCCGCGCTCAACGTACGGACGCATCACGTTCGGCGTACTAAAGCCGACAATCGCCACGCCCTGACGCTTGAGGTTCTCTGCCGCCTGCGCCGCCGCCGGCAGCGCATTGGCATCCGGCGCGATAATGGCGTCGAGATCCGGATAGGCTTTTAAGATCCCCTCGGCGGTTTGTAGCGATTTGGTGGCATCGTTATAGCCAAACTGGGTGGTGACGATTTGCCACTGCGGATGTTCTTTTTCGATTTTGGCTTTGGCTTCCTTCACCCACTGGTTCTGGTCGGTCACCGTCGGGCTGGAGTAGAAAAACGCTACCTTGGCAGTAGGCTTCGTCACCTGCTTTTCCGCCATCTCGACCAGCAGGCCGCCAAGCTGCTGCGGCGTGCCCTGATTGATATAGATGCTGCGGCACTCCGGCTTGGTATCGGAATCCCAGGTCAGGACTTTCACCCCGCGCTGCATCGCCCGCTTCAGCGCCGGACACAGGCCGTCCGGCGAGACAGCGGAAACGATAATCGCGTTGTAGCCCTGGTTGACGAAGTTGTTGATAAGCTGCACCTGGCCGGAGACGCTGGGCTCGGTTGGGCCGTCATAGGTGACATCCACGCCCAGCGCTTTCCCCGCCTCTTTCGCGCCGTTGCCGCCGCTGGTAAAGAAGCCGACGCCGACCAGCTTAGGAATAAAGGCGATGCGGTCCGCCGCCTGCGCGGTAACCACGCTCATCGCCAGCGCCAGCACGATCAGTTTTAATTTCATTTTATGCTCCGATTGTTTTATGCGAGAAAAGACGCCGCCAGGTCGCGCGCACCCATTCACGGTGCAGGCTCAGCGAACGCCCCATCACCACCACAACCAACAGCGCCCCTGACAGCGCGCTCGACACCTGGTTGGGGATGCCGACCATCTGTAAACCCTGTTGCAGATACCCCACCAGCAATGCCGCCAGCGCGGTACCCAGTATCGATCCCGAGCCGCCGTAAATATTGGCCCCGCCGAGCACCGCCGCGGTCAGCGCCGGCATCAGCAGGTCGCGGCCTAAATCCGAACGTGCCGAGCCGAAATAGGAGACCATCACCAGCGCCGCGACCGCCGAGGCGACGCCAACCAGGCCATACAGCACGTACGGGATGCCGTTCACCGACAGCGCGGCATAGCGCGCGGCGCGCGGGTTTTGCCCGAGTAAAAAGAGGTGGCGGCCAAAGCGCCCGCGATGGGTCAGCAGCCAGAAGAAAAAGGTGATAATCGCGAACAGCACCAGCGGCAGCGGCAGTCCGGCGAGGGTTAAATTGGCGAAGGCGGTGAAGCTATCGGGAAAACCGCCAATCCCCTCGTAACCGGTCGCGCCGGCCATCCCGGAAAGCAGCAGCGCGCCGCCGCCGTACAGATACAGCGTACCAAGCGTGATCACCAGCGGGCTGATGCCGGTGTAGTGGATCAGCGCGGCGTTGAATAACCCGCACAGCAGTCCCAAGAGCAACGTCAGCGATACCGCGAGCCACAGCGGCCAGCCCGCCTGGGTCATCACCCCGAGGGCGATGGCGCACAGGCCGATGGTCGAGCCCAGCGAAATATCGATCCCGCCGCTGATGATCACCAGCGTCAGCGGCAGCGCGACGATGCCGATGCAGATAAAGTCGCTGGTGCTAAAGAGCAGCATATTGAGATCCAGCATGCGCGGATTCAGCGCGCCGAACAGCAGGATCTCCACGATCAGCAACGCCAGCAGCGCGCTTTCCCAGTTAAGCTTCAGCTTCAGCTTCATTTAAGCCACCTCTTTGCTTTTGCGTTCGGGAAAGCGGGCAACCTGTTTCCCCCCTTTGTTACCGGGCTGGAAACGGCTGTACTTTAGCGCCCGCTGATGGCGGGCCAGCGCTTGTCGCAGACGGCCATCGAGCACCAGCACCCCGAGCAGCACCAGGCCGGCGATAAAGTCGTTCCACCAGGCGGGAAGGCGGAACAGTACCAGTACGGTGTCAATTTGGGTGAGGAAAAAGGCGCCGAGAAACGCGCCAAGCAGCGTGCCGGTACCGCCGAGCAGCGAGATCCCGCCCAGCACGCAGGCGGCGATGGCTTTCATCTCCAGGCCGCTGCCGGTCTGATTAGGCACAAAACCAATCTGCGCGGCGAAGACGATCCCGGCGCAGGCCGCCAGCATACCGTTGAGAGTAAAGGCCAGCATCCGCGTGCGGTTGACCGCCACGCCCAGTTGGCGCGCGGCGGCGAGGTTATCGCCAACGGCGTAAAAATCACGACCAAAGGCGGTGCGCGACAGCAGCCAGCCGCCCGCCAGCAGCAGCGCCAGCACCAGCCAGCCCAGCGGCGACACGCCGATAAACGCAGGCTCCGAGAGCGATTTCAGGCTGTCGGGCAAGCCCTCGATCCATTTCCCGCCGGTCCACAGCAGCATTACCCCGCGATACAACCCCAGCGTGCCGAGCGTCGCGACGATCGCCGGAATGCGCAGCCCCACCACCAGCAGGCCGTTAAACGCCCCGGCCAGCGCGCCAATAGCCAGCGCGAAGGCGATGGCCGTCGCCAACCCGTAGCCGTTGTTCAGCGCCACGCCGACGGCGATGGCGCATAGCCCAACGGTGGAGCCTACCGACACGTCAATATTGCGGGTCAGCATCACCAGGGTCGCGCCCAATGCCAGCAGGCAGAGGATTTGCGAGCTGGCGAAAATCATCGCCAGGGTCTGCAGGCTGAAATAGGCCGGATTGAGCGCCACCAGCACAACAAAGAGCGCCACGATGGCAAAGAAGGCGCTCAGTTCGCGATTCTTGAGTAACGTTTTCATGCCTGCCCTCCGAAGGCCAGGGTCATCATGCGATCGACGGTCACCGCCTGCCGCGCCAGCTCGCCGCTGTAGCGGCCCTGATGCATCACCAGCACCCGGTCGGCCAGGCCGATGAACTCATCCAGATCGGAGGAGATCATCAGCACTGCCACATTTTGCGCGGCGACGCTTTTCAGCAGCTGATAGATATCGGCGCGGGCGGAGACATCCACGCCGCGCGTCGGCTCATCGACAATTAGCAGCAGCGGGTTGGCCTCCAGACAGCGCGCCAGCAGCACCTTCTGCTGGTTACCGCCAGAGAGAGTGCGCACCGGCTGATCGCCATCGGCCAGCTTGATCCCCAGCGCCCGGTGATAGCGCTCAACCACCGCCGCCTCCCGTTTCCCCTGCTGCCACCACGACGGCTGATTGAACATCACCGTGTTCCAGCGCACCGGCGCATCAAGAAACAGCCCCGAGACCTGGCGGTCTTCCGGCAGATAGACCAGCCCGCTGGCCAGCCGGGCTCGGGTGCTGTCATTACTAATCTCGCGATTCTCCAGCCAGATCCGCCCGGCGCGCGGTGGACGCAGGCCGTATAAGGTTTCAGCAAATTCGGTGCGCCCGGATCCCACCAGCCCGGCGAGGCCGACGATCTCCCCGGCGCGGATCTCCAGATTGAGATCGATAAAGCCTTCTCCGGTAAGATCCTCCACCCGCAGCACGGGAAAATCCTGCGCCTGGGTGCGGCGGTTGCCCGGCAGCGCCAGCCACAGCTTTTGCGTGTCGCTCAGCGTATGGTCGCGGCTGGCCGGCGTCATAGCGCTAATCAGTTGCTCATCGCGGTAAGTTGCGGTCTCGCCGCTCAGCACTACCGCCCCGTCGCGCATCACCGAAATATGGCTGGCAAGCTGGCGGATTTCGGGCAGTTTGTGCGAGATAAACACGATCCCCACGTCCAGCGCCTGTAACGCGCGGATCTGGCTAAACAACCTCTCCGTTTCGCCCGGGGTTAAAGAGGCGGTGGGTTCATCAAGGATCAGGATCCGCGCTTCGCGCATCAGGCCGCGCAGGATCTCGACCATCTGTTGATCGGCTACCTCGAGCGTGCTGGCGCTGGCATCGAGGTTGATCTGGCAGTTCAGCTGCTGCAGTTTTTCCTGCAGTCGCGCGGCGGTATCCGCCCGCTTCGGCAAACGAAAGAGAATGTTCTCGCGCACGCTGAGGTTGGGAAACAGCATCGGCTCCTGCGGCACCAGATAAATGCCCAGCTGGTGGGCCAGCGCCGGGCTGAGGCGCGCAAACGCGCGGTCGCCGATCGTCAGCTCACCGCTATCCGGGGTTTCGACGCCGGCGATGATCTTCATCAGCGTCGATTTACCCGCGCCATTGCCTCCCATCAGGGCATGCACCTGGCCCGCGCATAGCGTAAAGTCGATGCCCTTCAGCACGGCAACGCCGGAGAACTGTTTGCGGATCTGGCGAGCTTCAAGCAGTGGCTTCATCGTCGCGCCTCGTTTGAACAAATGATTTTTAAATTTAATAATGTTCAAAAGCGTAGACGGTGAACTATATTTACAACCGTGCGAAGATCACAGTTTGGTGCTTTAGATCCTCAGGAAAAAATGGGCCAGCGATGAAAGATCCGTTTTGCCAGTCGGCTCACACTTTCCGGCCGCGCAATAGCGAACATATGATCTAAATTTTTATAAGAGTTCAATTTATGAGCGAAAAACGCATTACGGAAGAGAACCGCTACGCCGGGCTGGCGTTAGCCGAGGAAGAGCTGGTGGCGCGGGTGGCGTGGTGCTACTACCACGACGGCCTGACACAAAATGACATCGGCGAGCGTTTGGGGCTGCCGCGGCTGAAGATTTCCCGCCTGCTGGAGAAAGGCCGTCAGTCCGGGGTGATCCGCGTGCAGATCAACTCGCGCTATGAGGGCTGTCTGGCACTGGAAAGTGAACTCCAGCAGCGTTTTGGCCTCAAGATTGCCCGCGTACTGCCGGCGCTCAACACCCCGCCGATGAATACCCGGCTGGGGATCGGCGCGGCGCAGTCGCTGATGGGTATTCTGCAGCCGGGACAGCTGCTGGCGGTCGGCTTCGGCGAAGCCACCATGAGCTGCCTGCAGCATCTCAGCGGCTTTATCGGCTCGCAGCAGGTGCGGCTGGTGACCCTCTCCGGCGGCGTCGGCCCCTATATGACCGGTATTGGCCAGCTGGATGCCGCCTGCAGCGTCAGCATTATCCCGGCGCCGCTACGGGTCTCTTCGGCGGAGGTCGCCGAGATCCTGCGCCGTGAGTCGAGCGTGCGCGACGTGATCCTCGCGGCGACGGCGGCGGACGCGGCGGTGGTTGGCATCGGCGCCATCGATCAGCGGCGCGACGCGACCATCCTGCGCTCCGGCTATATCAGCGAGGGCGAACAGCTTATGTACGCCCGCAAAGGCGCGGTCGGCGACATTTTAGGTTATTTCCTGCAGGCCGACGGCAGGCCGGTAGAAGGACTGGAGATCCATCGGGAACTGCTCGGCGTGACCCTTGATGAGCTAGCGCAGCTGCCGACCATCGTTGGCGTCGCCGGGGGAGAAGAAAAAGCGCAGGCGATTTATGCCGCTCTGATTGGCAAGCGCATTAATGGCCTGGTAACGGAAGAGACAACAGCACGCGCGGTGCTTACCCTGGCCTCCTGACGGCCAGGCGCCGCGCGACCACAGCGAGGCGCATGTCATGAGTTACCTGTTAGCGTTAGATGCCGGGACCGGCAGCATTCGGGCGGTTATTTTCGATCTTAATGGCCGCCAGCTGGCGGTAGGCCAGGCCGAATGGAAACACCTGAGCGTTGATAACGTCCCCGGCTCGATGGAGTTCGACCTTACCACCAACTGGCAGCTGGCCTGCCAGTGCATTCGCCAGGCGCTCGACGCCGCCCGGCTCTCTGCCGCCGATATTCAGTCTGTCGCCTGCTGTTCGATGCGCGAAGGCATCGTTCTCTATGACCGCAACGGCGAGGCCATCTGGGCCTGCGCCAACGTCGATGCCCGCGCCAGCCGCGAAGTGGCGGAGCTTAAGGAGATCCACGACTATCGCTTCGAATCCGAGGTATACGAGGTCTCGGGACAAACCCTGGCGCTCAGCGCCATGCCGCGCCTGCTGTGGCTGGCGCACCACCGCCCCGATATCTACCGCAAAGCGGCAACCATCACCATGATCAGCGACTGGCTGGCGGCGAAGCTTTCCGGCGAGCTGGCGGTCGACCCGTCAAACGCCGGCACCACCGGCATGCTCGATCTGTTCAGCCGCGACTGGCGTCCGGCGCTGCTGGATATGGCCGGGCTGCGCGCCGATATGCTGTCGCCGGTCAAAGAGACCGGTACCCTGCTGGGCGCCGTCACCGAAGCGGCGGCGCAGCAGAGCGGCCTGCGCGCCGGGACGCCGGTGGTGATGGGCGGCGGCGACGTCCAGCTCGGCTGCCTGGGCCTTGGGGTGGTGCGCGCCGGGCAAACTGCGGTACTCGGCGGCACTTTCTGGCAGCAGGTGGTCAACCTGCCGCAGGTGCGCACCGATCCGCAGATGAATATTCGTGTTAATCCTCATGTCATTCCCGGCATGGCGCAGGCGGAATCGATCAGCTTCTTTACCGGCCTGACCATGCGCTGGTTTCGCGACGCCTTCTGCGCTGAAGAAAAACTAATTGCCGAGCGGCTCGGCGTCGATGCCTATTCGCTGCTGGAGGAGATGGCCAGCCGCGTCCCCGCCGGTTCCCACGGCGTGATGCCTATTTTTTCCGACGCTATGCACTTTAAGCAGTGGTACCACGCCGCGCCGTCGTTTATTAACCTCTCCATCGATCCGGAAAAGTGCAATAAAGCGACCCTGTTCCGCGCGCTGGAAGAGAACGCGGCGATTGTCTCCGCCTGCAACCTCGCGCAGATCTCGCAGTTCTCCGGGGTGACATTCGACAGCCTGGTGTTTGCCGGCGGCGGCTCTAAAGGCGCGCTGTGGAGCCAGATCCTCAGCGACGTCACCGGCCTGCCGGTGCGGGTGCCGGTGGTCCGCGAAGCCACCGCGCTGGGCTGCGCCATCGCCGCCGGAACCGGCGCCGGGCTGTATGACGATATGGCCAGCACCGGAGAGCGGTTAGTGAGCTGGCACCGCGAGTTCACCCCAAATCCGCAGCATCGCGAGCTGTATCAGGAGATGATGAGCAAGTGGCAGACGGTGTACGCCGATCAGCTTGGCCTTGTCGATAGCGGGCTGACAACGTCGATGTGGCAGGCGCCGGGTCTGGAGCGCCGCCAGCGCGTTGCGTCTTCCCCCTCACCCTAACTACCGGTGCCGCTCCGCCTTTCCCCCCCCTCTCCCTTTGGGAGAGGGCCGGGGTGTGGGGCAACGCTTCGCCGTTCTTTGAATCCCATCACAATCACCGCACTCCCCTTTTCCCTTTTTCTCCACGATGGCTAAATTAGTAACTCATCCGACCACATAACAATAATTTTACATTGGAAGCCACTATGAGCCGCTATCCGTCGCTTTTCGCCCCGCTTGAGCTGGGCTTCACAACGCTCAAAAACCGCGTGTTGATGGGCTCAATGCACACCGGGCTGGAAGAGCTGCCGGACGGCGCGCAGCGGCTGGCGGCCTTTTACGCCGAGCGCGCCCGTCACGGCGTGGCGCTGATCGTCACCGGCGGCATCGCTCCGGCGCCCTCTGGCGTCACCATGGCCGGCGGCGCGGTACTCAACGATGCCAGCCATCTGGCGCACCATCGCCATATTACCGACGCGGTACATCAGGAAGGCGGCAAAATCGCTCTGCAGATCCTGCACACCGGCCGTTACAGCTACCAGCCCGCGCTGGTGGCCCCCTCGGCGCTACAGGCGCCGATCAACCGTTTTACCCCCCATGAACTGAGCCACGATGAGATCCTGACGCTGATCGATGATTTTGCCCACTGCGCCCAGCTGGCGCGCGAAGCGGGCTATGACGGCGTCGAGGTGATGGGCTCTGAGGGCTATCTGATTAACGAATTTCTCGCCGCGCGCACTAACCAGCGCGACGACCAATGGGGCGGCGATTATGCCAGGCGCATGCGTTTCGCCGTAGAGGTGGTGAAGGCGGTGCGCCAGCGCGCCGGCCACGATTTCATTATCATTTACCGTCTGTCGATGCTCGATCTGGTCAACGACGGCAGCACGCTGGCGGAAGTCACCGAACTGGCCAAAGCGATTGAAGCGGCGGGAGCGACCATCATCAACACCGGGATTGGCTGGCACGAAGCGCGCATTCCGACCATCGCCACGCCGGTACCGCGCGGAGCTTTCAGCTGGGTCACCCGCAAGCTGAAGGGCGCGGTGTCGATCCCGTTGATCACCACCAACCGCATTAACGATCCGCAGGTCGCGGAGGATATTCTCGCCCGCGGCGATGCCGATATGGTATCGATGGCCCGCCCGTTCCTTGCCGACGCCGAATTTATATCAAAAGCGCAGGACGATCGCGCCGATCAGATCAACACCTGCATAGGCTGCAATCAGGCGTGTCTCGATCGGATCTTCGTCGGCAAAGTCACCTCTTGTCTGGTCAACCCGCGCGCGTGTCATGAAACCCTGATGCCGGTCCTGCCTGCCAACGCGCCTAAACAGCTGGCGGTGGTCGGCGCCGGGCCTGCCGGTCTGGCCTTCGCCGTAAACGCTGCCGCCCGCGGTCATCACGTCACATTGTTTGATGCGCTCCCGGAGATCGGCGGTCAGTTTAATATCGCCAAACAGATCCCCGGCAAAGAGGAGTTTCACGAGACGCTGCGTTACTACCGCACCATGCTCGATCTGCATGGTGTCGATCTACGCCTGAACACCCGCGTCACGACAGACGATCTGCTGGCGTTCGATGAGACGATCCTCGCCACCGGTATCGCCCCGCGCCTGCCGGCGATCGACGGGATCGATCATCCAAAAGTGCTGAGCTACCTTGATGTCTTGCGCGATAAAGCGCCGGTTGGCGCGAAGGTGGCGATTATCGGCTGCGGCGGTATCGGCTTCGACACCGCGATGTTTTTAAGCCAGTCGGGCGTGGCCACCAGCCAGGATATCGGCGAGTTCTGCCGCGAATGGGGTATCGATACCAGCCTGCAAACGGCGGGAGGGCTGAGTGCTGAAGGCCCGCAACTGAGTAAAAGCCCGCGACAGATTGTGATGCTGCAGCGCAAAGCCAGCAAACCGGGCGAAGGGCTCGGCAAAACCACCGGCTGGATCCACCGCGCGACGCTGCTGGCGCGCGGGGTGAAAATGATCCCGGCGGTCAGCTATGAAAAGATCGATGATGAAGGGTTACATGTCACTATCGGCGGCGAGCGCCAACTGCTGGCGGTCGATCAGGTGGTGATCTGCGCCGGTCAGGAGCCGCGCCGCGAGCTGGCGGATCCGCTGCGCGCGGCGGGGAAAACGGTGCATCTCATCGGCGGTTGCGACGTGGCGGCGGAGCTGGATGCGCGCCGGGCGATTGCCCAGGGCACTAAACTGGCGCTGGCGATTTAGCCCTGTCCCGGGGGCGGCGCGATGCGCCTTCCCCGGGCTACCACGATAATCCCGCACGCTAGCCCGGCTAAGGCGACAGCCGCGAGCCGGGGGAAACCGCGACAAGAATCAGCGCTGCTTACGCACCTTGGTTGCTTTCAAAATGACAAACTTATTGTTCGTCGCAATCGTCGTGCAATTACCAAACGCGCGCTTCAGCTTACGGAAGTAATCGAGGTGGCGGTTGCCGACGACGTACAGCTCGCCGCCGTATTTCAGGCTGCGGCGGGCATCGTTAAACATCTGCCAGGCGATATGGTCGGTAATAGCGTGTTGCTGATGGAACGGCGGATTACACAGAATCGCCGTAAAGCGGTCGGGCTCAATGCCGGAGAGCGAGTTGTTGACCATGAATTCACAGCGTGCGATATCGTCCGGCAGATTGCGCTCGACGTTCAACCGGCTGGAAGCCACCGCCATGTGCGACTCATCGGTGAACATCACGCTGGCGTTTGGATTTTGCGCCAGCGCCTGCAGGCCAATCACCCCATTGCCGCAGCCGAGATCGGCGATCTCGCCTTCTAAATCAGAGGGTAAGTGCTGCAGGAAGAAACGCGCGCCGATATCCAGCCCGCTGCGGGCAAAAACGTTGGCGTGGTTATGGATGGTCCACGGCGTGCCGTCCAGCTTCCAGCTGTAGGTTTGCGGCGCATCGGCAAGTTCAGGAGCGGTGAAAACGCAGTGGATCAGACGCGCTTTTTTCCACGCCAGCGAGGTGGTGGTGGTGCCGAGGATTTTTTCAAACAGCGCCAGCGTCGAGTTGTGCACATCACGGGCTTTCGCCGCGGCGATGATGCGGGTTTCCGGCGTAACTACTTCGCGCAGGGCGCGCAGCTGCTGTTCCAGCAGCGCCAGCTGTTTTGGCACCTTAATCAGCACCAGCGCCGGCGCGGCCGGTAGCGGGCTCAGGCTATCCTGAAAGCGCACGCTCTCTTCATCGATACCGTTCATCCGCAGGTTGTGGCGGGTCGCCAGCTCGGAAATAAAGGAGTCGTTGATGCTGACCGGGTTGCGATCCGCCAGCGCGCAGGCGAGCGCGCCGAAGCCGTCGTTGAAGATGAGCGTCAGGCCGTCGACGTCATTCACCTGTTGCAGCAGATATTCATCCGCCGCTTCCCATGCCTGAAGCGCTTCTTCTTCAGCGTTAGGTGGGAACCGCTCTAATGTGAATAACTCACCGTTTAACTCTGCCTGGCTCATCGCCTCTCCGCCTCCGGAATAGTAAAACCCGCGAGTTTATACGCAAATCCTGTCCAGTTGAAGAGAGATCGCTGATCATCGCCGCTCAGCGTAGATCGCCCTCGTCATCGGCTCGCAGCAGCGTTATCGACGCGCGGGCGCCGGGCATCAGCTGCTGCAGATAACCTACCAACCGCTCTCCCGCCTCATGCAGGGCCGACAACGGCATCGCCGGCAGGCTTTCGAGAATAAACCACATCGTCTGCGCGCCGCTGTCCAGCCGGGTGCGCACGCCCTGTCGCCAGTTCCAGCGTCGGCAGGTTACGCCTATATCATCCCGCCAGATGACTTCGCCCGGCTCCGGATATTCCACTACCGGCTCTGCCGATTTTAGCGTATCGAATGGCTCATCGCCGCGGGCAATGGCCAGCCGCGGTTCGCCACGGTAGGCGGCCAGATTTTCCCCACCAACCGGGACGGCATAGCGAATGCTGATCGCGTTGTAGATATCCACCACCGGATCGATGGCCGGCAGGCTCCCCTCTTTCAGCACCCGCTTGCGCAGCGCCTGCGCCGAACAGGGGGTACGTTTCGCCTTCGCGCCGAAGGCGCTGAACGCTTCATCCCATGCCGCCAGGTGCGCTTGCGCCCAGGGCACATCATCCTGCTGCACCGCCAGGCAGGCCTCGGCCAGCGCCTGCTCCGCGACGGCGGGATCGGCCACCGGCGCGCTCTCCACCACAATACTTAATGCCCGAAAGCCCGGCGCCAGGCGGCTGACCGCAGATTCGATTGACGGCGTTACGCTACGCATTCGATAATCCTGTAATGACCAATTTGTTTCATCATAGTGACCAATGAACGTAAAAGTCAATATAACGACCGATTCAGGATCTGATGTCGACCAGGTAAGTCGCGCCGTCGCCACGCGGCTGAAGGCCTACCGTAAAGCGAAAAAAATGTCGCTGGACGAGCTGTCGCGCCGGGCCAGCATCAGCAAAGGTATGCTGGTCGAGATGGAAAAAGAGGCCGCCAATCCCAGCATTGCGATCCTCTGCAAACTCGCCGCCGCGCTGGGCGTATCGGTAGCGGATATTGTCAATGTGGCAAGCGAACCCGCGTTGCATATTATTCCCGCCGAGCAGATCCCCACCCTCTGGCAAGGCCCGCTGGGGGGCAGCGCCAGGCTCCTCGCCGGCACCGCCGGGCCGAATATGATTGAGCTGTGGCGCTGGGAGATGCAGCCCGGCGAAGCCTTTGCCTCGCCCGGCCACCCGGCAACAACCTTCGAGCTGCTGCACGTGGAAGCCGGCGCGCTGACGCTGACGCTTGGCGAGACCTGCCGCACGGTGGCGGCCGGGGAATCGGCGGTGGCCCGCACCGAAATAGAGCACGGTTACCGCAATGAGGGTACCGCGCCGCTGGTCTTTACCATGACCGTGGCTGAACTGCCCTCCTGACAGACATAATGATAAGACGATGACAAAATTCATTTATTTACAGGGCTATCCTGAATCGCTGCTGGCGCAGGTGACCACGTTAATCGAGCAAGGCCGCCTCGGCGAGGTGCTGCAAAAGCGCTATCCGCAAGGGCACGACGTTAACAGCGATAAAGCGCTGTATCAGTACACCCAGGACTTGAAAAACCGCTTTCTGCGCGGCGCGGCGCCGATCAACAAAGTGATGTATGACAGTAAGATCCACGTGCTGAACAATGCGCTCGGCCTGCATACCGCCATTTCCCGCGTGCAGGGCGGTAAGCTGAAAGCTAAAGCGGAAATTCGCGTGGCGACGGTATTTCGCGACGCGCCGGAAGCCTTTCTGCGGATGATCGTGGTTCATGAACTGGCGCATCTGAAAGAGAAGGATCACAACAAGGCTTTTTATCAGCTGTGCTGCCATATGGAGCCGCAGTACCACCAGCTGGAGTTCGACACCCGCCTGTGGCTGACGCACCTTTCGTTAAATCGTTCTGCGTAGTGACGCACTGGTTTTGTCATGACGGCATGATAGAGTGGCGGCAGGTTCCCTTTAACGGAGTTCGTCAACGTTTATGATACGTTTCGCAGTTGTTGGCACAAACTGGATCACCAAGCAGTTTGTCGATGCCGCCCATGAAACCGGCAAATATAAACTTACCGCCATCTACTCCCGCAGCCTCGAACAGGCGCAAGCCTTCGCCAAAGACTATCCGGTCGAGCATCTGTTTACCTCGCTCGATGAACTGGCACAGAGCCCTGACGTTGACGCGGTCTATATTGCCAGCCCGAACTCGCTGCACTTTCCGCAGACCCGGCTGTTCCTGAGCCATAAGAAGCACGTCATTTGCGAAAAGCCGCTGGCGTCGAACCTGCAGGAAGTCGAGGCGGCGATAGCGCTGGCGAAAGAAAATAACGTGGTGCTGTTTGAAGCCTTTAAAACCGCCAGTCTGCCTAACTTTCTCCTACTGAAAGAAACGCTCGCTAAAGTGGGCAAACTACGCAAAGCCTTCATCAACTACTGTCAGTACTCCTCGCGCTATCAGCGCTACCTTGACGGCGAAAACCCCAACACCTTTAACCCGGCGTTCTCTAACGGTTCGATTATGGATATCGGCTTCTATTGCCTGGCGTCCGCTGTGGCGCTGTGGGGCGAGCCGCGGGCCGTTCTTGCCACCGCCAGCCTGCTGGACAGCGGCGTAGACGCCCAGGGCACCGTGGTGCTGAGCTATGGCGACTTCGACGTGACGCTGCATCACTCCAAAGTTAGCGATTCCGCGATCCCCAGTGAAATTCAGGGCGAAGACGGCGCGTTAGTGATCGAAAAAATCTCCGAATGTCAGAAACTGGCGTTTGTGCCGCGCGGCGGTAAAGCCCAGGACCTGACGCAGCCCCAGCACATTAATACCATGCTGTATGAGGCGGAGACCTTTGCGCGGCTGGTGGAGACACAGGATGTGGATCACCCGGGCCTGGCGGTGAGCCGGATCACCGCCAAACTGTCCAGCGAAATTCGTCGCCAGACCGGAGTGATCTTCCCGGCCGATACGCAGCCGCTGGCGTAAAAGAGTGTAAAGGCCCGACCGGCCGCCATTGACGAAAACCGCCCTGTGACATATTTTGTTACGTGCAAAGGGGAGTAACTTCCTTGCCGGTTGATCGTCATTACGATGCGTGCAATACCGCATCCGGTCGCCGGGCAATAACCAAAGCCCATCGCGATGTACTTTGGTTGTTGTAAGTGAGACCTTGCCGGAAGGCGAGGTCTATGCATAAAAGCGCAGCGGCTGCCGTCTTCCGACGTCAGCCGTTTTGTTTTTATGTAAGGAATATCAAATGAATACTGTCGGCACGCCGTTGCTATGGGGTGGATTCGCTGTCGTTGTCGCGATCATGTTGGCAATCGACCTGCTGCTTCAGGGACGACGCGGTTCACATAGCATGACCATGAAGCAGGCCGCTGGCTGGTCAATCCTCTGGGTCACGCTTTCTCTGCTGTTCAACGCCGCCTTCTGGTGGTATCTGGTGCAAACTCAGGGCCGGGCCGTCGCCGATCCGCAGGCCTTAGCCTTCCTCACCGGTTATCTGATTGAAAAAGCGCTGGCGGTCGATAACGTCTTCGTCTGGTTGATGCTGTTCAGCTATTTCGCCGTACCGCCTGCTCTGCAGCGCCGGGTGTTGGTGTATGGCGTACTGGGCGCGATCGTTCTGCGTACCATTATGATCTTCGCCGGCAGCTGGCTGATTTCGCAGTTCGACTGGCTGCTGTACGTCTTTGGCGCCTTCCTGCTGTTTACCGGCGTGAAGATGGCGCTGGCGAAAGAGGACGACTCCGGCATCGGCGATAAACCGCTGGTGCGCTGGATCCGCAGCCATCTGCGGATGACCGATAAAATCGAGAGCGAGCGCTTCTTCACCCGTAAAAACGGGGTGCTGTTCGCCACCCCGCTGCTGCTGGTGCTGATTCTGGTGGAACTGAGCGACGTGATTTTCGCCGTCGACAGTATCCCGGCAATCTTCGCGGTCACCACCGATCCGTTTATCGTGCTGACCTCGAACCTGTTCGCCATCCTCGGCCTGCGCGCCATGTACTTCCTGCTGGCGGGGGTCGCTGAGCGCTTCTCGATGCTCAAATACGGTCTGTCGGTGATTCTGGTGTTTATTGGCGTGAAGATGCTGATCGTCGACTTCTACCATATCCCGGTTGCCATCTCGCTGGGCGTGGTGGGCGGCATCCTGGCCGTCACGCTGCTGATTAACGCCTGGGTCAACAGGCAGCACGACAAGCAGCGCAAACTGCCAGAGTAATCTGCTACCGCGCCGTCGGCCCTCGCTGGCGGCGCGGTAATCAGCTATAGCAGACGTTCTCGTAACGAGAATACCTGCTCATGTCACAATTATGTTACTACGCAGTTAAAAAATAAGATCCATATTAAAATCACAGTATTTTACGCTTCCCGCCAGTCTTTCTTTCCGTATACTCGACTATGCAAACATCTACTTACATCCTGACATAAACGTAAAAAATAATACGTGGCTGGGATGGCTTGCTACATCACTGGAAGGAATGAATTATGACAACACGCACTCCCTCATCAGGGTGGCTCTCCCGCCTGGCGCAAGGCAGCCTGGTGAAACAAATTTTAATCGGCCTGGTGCTTGGCGTACTGTTGGCGCTGGTCTCTAAGCCTGCGGCTATCGCCGTCGGTCTGCTGGGGACCCTGTTCGTCGGCGCGTTAAAAGCGGTAGCGCCGGTGCTGGTATTGATGCTTGTCATGGCCTCGATCGCCAACCATCAGCACGGACAAAAAACCAGTATTCGCCCCATTCTGTTTCTCTATCTGCTGGGCACCTTTAGCGCGGCGCTGACCGCGGTGTTGTTCAGCTTTCTCTTTCCCTCGACCCTGCACTTAACCACCGCCGCCGACAGCATCACGCCGCCGTCGGGGATTGTTGAGGTGCTGCGCGGCCTGCTGATGAGCATGGTGTCCAACCCGATCGACGCTCTGCTGAACGCCAACTATATCGGCATTCTGGTGTGGGCGGTGGGGCTTGGCTTCGCCCTGCGTCATGGTAACGACACCACCAAAAACCTGATCAACGACGTCTCCCACGCGGTGACCTTTATCGTTAAAGTGGTGATCCGCTTTGCGCCGCTGGGGATCTTCGGCCTGGTATCTTCCACCCTGGCGACCACCGGTTTCGAGACCCTGTGGGGCTATGCCCAACTGCTGCTGGTGCTGGTGGGCTGTATGCTGCTGGTAGCGCTGGTGATTAATCCGCTGCTGGTGTTCTGGAAGATCCGCCGCAACCCCTATCCGCTGGTGCTCACCTGCCTGCGCGAAAGCGGCGTTTACGCGTTCTTCACCCGCAGCTCCGCCGCCAACATTCCAGTGAATATGGCGCTGTGCGAGAAGCTGAATCTGGATCGCGATACCTATTCGGTCTCTATTCCACTGGGGGCGACCATCAATATGGCTGGCGCGGCAATCACCATCACCGTGCTGACGCTGGCGGCGGTGCATACGCTGAATATTCCGGTGGATCTGCCGACGGCGCTGCTGCTGAGCGTGGTCGCTTCGCTGTGCGCCTGCGGCGCCTCCGGCGTGGCGGGCGGCTCGCTGCTGCTGATCCCGCTGGCCTGTAATATGTTTGGGATCCCGAACGATGTGGCGATGCAAGTGGTTGCCGTTGGCTTTATTATCGGCGTGCTGCAGGACTCCTGCGAAACCGCCCTGAACTCCTCCACCGACGCCCTGTTTACCGCCGCGGCCTGCATGGCGGAAGACGACCAGCTGGCGAAAAACGCCCTGCGCGGATAACGCCTTTCCCCTCCGCTATCGGGCGGAGGGGCTCTCTTCCTGTACTGCGTTTTCAACCTTAAACGGATCGATACCGCGCTTTTGCATCCGGCGGAAGCGAATGATGTTCAGCCCGTTGACGATCAGGAAACTGCCTTCTATCAGCGTCCCGCCAATGGAACCCAACCACAGATTATGCGTGACCCAGCAGGCGGTGGAGCACCACATCACGCAGCGGACGGTTAGCCCTTTGCAGCGAAACAGCGCCCAGGTGCTGGCGACGGTGCCAATGATCGGCAGCAGCTCCATGGCATGCTGCAGTTTACCCAGGCCGAGAATCAACGTCAGGAGGATAAAGACTGTCATCACCCACAGGCTACGGGTGCGTAAGGAAATGACTGTGCGAAGCGCATTGAGCCCGGCGCTCATTCCAGCCGGCCCGGCGCCCATCAGGAAAAAATGAACGCCGATAATAGCGCTATAGACCGCCAGCTGTAGCCTGAAACGGCGTTCATCGCGGTTGATAAAGGTGGTAATGCCGATAAGAAAGGCGATGACGCCGACCCCCTGGGCCAGCCAATACGCGGTCATGTAAGCTCCCTGACTGAAAAAAACAAACGGCGCTTCACTGGCTGAAACGCCGCTGTTACGAGCCCGATGGCGCTACGCTATCAGGCCGATACACAAACCAAGCCTCTGGGCGCCAACGCAAATACGCCTTTACAAGGTAACACCGCTTTTAAAGATGGCCAGCTCGCGGAAGTCATTCTGCTCATTACAGGTCGGTTTACCGTTGGCGAAGGCTACAATGGCATCCACAAACTCTTCCAGCAGCTGCGGCATCGTTTTGCCGTGGAGCAGCTGCCCGGCATCAAAGTCGATCCAGTGCTTTTTCTTCGCCGCCAGCTCGCTGTTGGTGGCGATCTTCACCGTTGGCACAAAGCCGCCGTACGGCGTGCCGCGACCGGTGCTGAACAGCACCATATGGCAGCCGGCGCCGGCCAGCGCGCTGGTGGCGACCGCGTCGTTGCCCGGCGCGCTCAGTAAATTCAGACCATGAACCTTCAGGCGCTCGCCGTAGCGCAGAACATCCACCACCTGGCTGGAGCCCGCTTTCTGAGTACAGCCCAGCGACTTATCTTCGAGAGTAGTGATCCCTCCGGCCTTATTACCCGGCGAGGGGTTTTCGTAAATAGGCTGGTCGTGAGCAATAAAGTACTGCTTAAAGTCATTGACCATGGTCACCAGCTTGTCGAAGGTCGCTTCGTCGCGGCAGTGGCTCATCAGCAACTGTTCAGCGCCGAACATCTCCGGCACTTCGGTCAGCACGGTAGTGCCGCCGTTGGCGATCACATAGTCTGAGAAGCGGCCCAGCATCGGATTAGCGGTAATGCCCGACAGGCCGTCCGATCCCCCGCACTCGAGGCCAAACTTCAGCTCGCTGAGCTTGCCCGGCTGGCGTTTATCCTGACGCATCACTTCATACAGCTGATGCAGATGCTCAACCCCCGCCTCCACTTCATCGTCCTGATGCTGGCAAACCATAAAGTGCACGCGCTGCGGGTCAAACTCGCCCAGCGTCTCGCGAAAGGCCTCCACCTGGTTGTTTTCACAGCCAAGGCCAACCACCAGCACCGCCCCGGCGTTCGGGTGACGAACCATATTTTGCAGCATGGTGCGAGTGTTGATGTGATCGTCCCCAAGCTGCGAGCAGCCATAGGTGTGGCTGAAGAGATGTACCCCATCGATATCCTCAGCGCCATACGTCTCTTTCAGGAAACGGTTCTGCATTTGTCTGGCCATCGCGTTGACGCAGCCGACGGTCGGCAGGATCCACAGCTCATTGCGCACGCCGACGTCACCGTTGGCGCGACGATAAATCTGTACTTCGCGATCCGCAGGCTGTGGCGGTTGGGCAACCAGGTCCGGTTGATAGCGATACGCGTCAAGGTCGCTGAGATTGGTGCGCGTATTGTGCGCATGAACATGCTCTCCCGGCGCGATATCCGCCAGCGCATGGCCAATCGGCAACCCGTACTTAACGACGTTTTCCCCTTTCGCGATAGCGCGCAGTGCAAACTTGTGGCCGCGAACGATATCCTGGCCGAGGGTGACCGAGTCATTATCAATCGTCACCACGCTACCGGCAGCGATATCCGTCAGCGCGACCGCGACGTTATCCTGCGAATGGATTTTTATGTATTGCATATCAACCGACCTCTGGCCTTAGTTCAGTTCAATGGCGAAATAGTCACGCGCATTGTTAAAGCAAATGTTTTTCACCATCTCGCCCAGCAGCGCGATATCCGCAGGCGCTTCGCCGGCAGCCACCCAACGGCCGATCATCTGGCAGAGAATGCGGCGGAAGTATTCGTGGCGCGTGTAGGAGAGGAAGCTGCGACTGTCGGTCAACATCCCGACGAAGCGGCTCAGCAGCCCGAGCTGCGCCAGCTGGGTCATCTGCCGCTCCATACCGTCTTTCTGATCGTTGAACCACCAGCCGGAGCCGAACTGCATCTTGCCTGGCATGCCTTCACCCTGGAAGTTACCGATCATGGTGCCCAGCACTTCGTTATCACGCGGGTTCAGGCAGTAGAGAATCGTTTTCGGCAGCAGGTTTTCTTCGTTCTGCTTGCTCAGCAGCTTAGACAGCTCTTCCGCCATCGGACGATCGTTGATCGAGTCGAAGCCGACGTCTGGCCCTAACAGTTTGAACTGACGGAGGTTGTTGTTACGCAGCGCGCCAATGTGGTACTGCTGGACCCAGCCGCGACGGGCATACTCTGCGCCGAGGAATACCAGCACCGCGGTTTTGAACTGCGCCACTTCGTGTTCGCTAAGGGTCTCGCCAGCCAGGCGGCGCGCCAGAATGTCATCCAGCTCGGCGTCGGTCGCTTCGGCAAACAGCACCACGTCCAGCGCATGATCGGAGACTTTGCAGCCGTGTGCGGCAAAATGATCCAGACGTTTGGTCAAGGCGCTTTGCAGGTCAGCGAAGCGGCGAATATCGGTATCGGATACCTCGCCCAGCTTAGCCATATAATCATTGAAGGTCGCCAACTCGATGTTGAAGGCTTTATCCGGGCGCCAGCTCGGCAGCACTTTGATGTCAAAGGAGTTGTCTTTGGCGACAGCCGCGTGGTGCTCAAGAGAATCAATCGGATCGTCGGTGGTACCGACCATCTTCACATTCATCTGCTTCATGATTCCGCGGGCGGAGAAGGCATCCTGAGCCAGCAAATCATTACACTGGTCCCAGATCTCATCGGCGGTGGATGGCGACAACAGCTTACCTGTAATACCAAAAGGTCGACGCAGCTCTAAATGGGTCCAGTGGTATAACGGGTTGCCAATAGTGTGCGGAACCGTGGCCGCCCAGGCGTCAAATTTCTCGCGATCGGACGCATCACCGGTACACAGACGCTCCGGCACGCCGTTAGTGCGCATTGCGCGCCATTTATAGTGATCGCCTTTCAGCCAGATGTCATACAGGTTTTTAAAGCGATAGTTTTCGGCAACCTGCTGCGGCGGAAGGTGGCAGTGGTAGTCGAAAATCGGCTGATCTTTGGCGTAATCATGGTACAGACGGCGGGCAAACTCGGTATCAAGTAGAAAATCTTCAGTCATAAACGATGTCATTCGCGTGTCCTCTTCGCTCCAGTGCGGGAGCCTTTCAGATGATTGACTACAATGCTGACAAAGTTATCACACCAATTTCTACAGACCGAACTGTTTTTCGTGAGTTAGATCAATAAACGTCGATAAAAAAATGACCGCCCTGGAGCAAAACACCTCGCCAGAGCGCGCCATCTCTGGCTTTCCAGTCAAGGGATAAAGACCACACTAACTTTCCCACTTTTGTGACAGCTCTCAACTTTTAAAGTTGTATGACAAGTTATCTTTCTGCCGTCGCAACATATAAACCGACGGAATGCATTACCGGTGCTTATGGCATCGGCTTATACGGAATGGATACCGACTTTCAACATAACAACTGATGGTAAGGTTCAGGCCAGAGGGGACTACCCTCCTGAATCCTCCGTTTCGCTTTCCCGGCCGCTTATTGCGCTCGGTAAAGGCCGCTCCTGATGCGGAAAGATAACAGACGATGAGGTTTACATGCGTAAAATTAAAGGGTTACGTTGGTACATGATCGCGCTGGTGACGCTGGGCACCGTGCTGGGCTACCTGACCCGTAACACCGTAGCGGCGGCCGCGCCGACGCTGATGGAAGAGTTACACATTTCGACCCAACAGTACTCCTATATCATTGCAGCCTATTCCGCTGCCTATACCGTTATGCAGCCCGTCGCGGGGTATGTCCTTGATATTCTGGGGACCAAAATTGGCTATGCCTTCTTCGCCATCGCCTGGGCGGTATTCTGCGGCTCAACGGCGCTGGCCGGCAGCTGGGGTGGACTGGCGCTGGCCCGTGGCGCAGTCGGCGCAGCGGAGGCCGCAATGATCCCCGCCGGCCTGAAGGCCAGCTCAGAGTGGTTCCCGGCAAAAGAGCGCTCTATCGCGGTGGGCTACTTCAACGTGGGTTCCTCTATTGGCGCCATGATCGCGCCGCCGTTGGTGGTATGGGCGATTGTCATGCACAGCTGGCAGATGGCGTTCATCATCTCCGGGGTATTGAGCTTCGCCTGGGCTATCGCCTGGCTTATCTTCTACAAACACCCGCGCGACCAGAAAAAATTATCTGACGAAGAACGTGACTACATCATTGGCGGTCAGGAGTCTCAGCATCAGACCAATAACGCGAAGAAAATGTCGCCGTGGCAAATCCTGCGCAACCGTCAGTTCTGGGGTATCGCCCTGCCGCGCTTCCTCGCCGAGCCGGCCTGGGGGACCTTTAACGCCTGGATCCCGCTGTTCATGTTCAAAGTTTACGGTTTTAACCTGAAAGAGATCGCCATGTTCGCCTGGATGCCGATGCTGTTCGCCGACCTCGGCTGCATCGTCGGCGGATATCTGCCGCCGCTGTTCCAGCGCTGGTTTGGCGTCAACCTGATCGTGTCGCGTAAAATGGTGGTCACCATGGGCGCCCTGCTGATGATTGGCCCGGGGATGATCGGCCTGTTCACCAGCCCGTACGTGGCGATTGCCCTGCTGTGCATCGGCGGGTTCGCTCACCAGGCACTGTCCGGGGCGCTGATTACCCTCTCTTCCGACGTCTTTGGCCGTAACGAAGTCGCTACCGCCAACGGTCTGACCGGGATGGCCGCCTGGCTGGCGAGCACCATGTTCGCCCTGGTTGTCGGCGCGCTGGCAGACACCATCGGCTTTAGCCCGCTGTTTGCGGTACTGGCCGTCTTTGACCTGCTGGGCGCGCTGGTTATCTGGACGGTGCTGAAAAACAAACCGGCTGACGATGACTCGACGCCGCTTAGCAGCCGCAAACCGGTCACGCAGAGTTAGATCGAATGGCAAGGTAATCGCCGATCAAGCCGCCTTCTCAGGCGGCTTTTTCATGCCTGCCAGTGGTGGAAAGCGCGTAAAAGTGGTATAACAAATCGAATATTGTCGCCATCTTCCGGGAGCGAATATGGAAATCATTGAACCACGCCGTCTATATCAGCAGCTTGCCGCTGAGCTGAAGACGCGCATCGAACAAGGTGTCTACCTTGTAGGGGATAAGCTGCCCGCCGAGCGCTTCATCGCCGATGAAAAAAACGTCAGCCGCACCGTGGTTCGTGAAGCCATTATCATGCTGGAAGTGGAAGGGTATGTCGAAGTCCGCAAAGGGTCGGGTATCCACGTTATCTCCAACCATCCGAAATACCAGCAGGTGGCCGATGAAAGCCTTGAGTTCGCCAACTATGGCCCCTTTGAACTGCTGCAGGCGCGGCAGCTAATTGAAAGCAATATTGCCGAATTCGCGGCGACTCAGGTGACCAAACAGGACATCATGAAGCTGATGGAGATTCAGGAGAAAGCGCGTAACGAGAAATGTTTCCGCGACTCCGAGTGGGACCTGCAGTTTCACGTCCAGGTGGCGCTGGCGACGCAGAACAGCGCGCTGGCGGCGATCGTGGAAAAGATGTGGACCCAGCGCGTGCATAACCCCTACTGGAAAAAGCTGCATGAGCATATCGACCTGCGTACGGTCGATAACTGGTGCGACGACCATGATCAGATCCTGAAAGCTCTGCTGCGAAAAGATCCCAACGCCGCCAAGCTGGCGATGTGGCAGCATCTGGAAAATACCAAGCAAATGTTGTTCAACGAAACCAGCGATGACTTTGAATTTAATGCCGATCGCTACTTATTTGCCGAAAACCCGGTGGTTCATCTCGATACTGCAGTCAACGGCGCGAAATAAGGCCTTATCCCTCCGGCGCGCCCCCCTGCGCGCCTGTCTGACAGTGAGGCTGGAGTAAGCAAGTCATATATAGTGTCAGCCTGTGTAAATCCTCTCGCCTCCCATCTCCGCAATCAGCAAAATCAACGAGCAACACGTTGCAATTTCTCTGACGGAAAGTCAGGTGATTTGTTACAATTAGATGCATTTTGTCGTTCTGGGGGGTAGGTATTTACTTACTTCAGTCTTATACAGGGAAGCGTTCAGAGCGCCTAAGCAGCGACCATAATCTCATAAAAATCTTGTCGCCCTATATGCCACGCGCTCAGACGTGCCGTTAACCGATGTACCAGGAATCGTGAATGGAACTATTTACCCAGTTATTGAATGCCTTGTGGGCTCAGGATTACGAAACGCTCGCGAATCCCTCCATGATAGGCATGCTGTATTTTGTCTTGTTTATGATTTTGTTCCTTGAGAACGGGTTATTGCCTGCCGCGTTTTTACCGGGGGATAGTCTGCTCGTGCTCGTGGGCGTGCTGATCGCCAAAGGGGCGATGGGTTTTCCGGAAACTTTGCTGCTGCTCACCGCCGCCGCCAGCCTCGGCTGCTGGCTAAGCTATATTCAGGGGCGTTGGCTGGGTAATACGCGGATCGTGCAAAACTGGCTGTCACACCTGCCTTCGCACTATCACCAGCGTGCGCATCACTTGTTTCATAAGCATGGGCTCTCCGCGCTGCTGATCGGCCGCTTTATCGCCTTCGTACGCACGCTGCTGCCCACCATCGCCGGGCTTTCCGGCCTTAATAACGCCCGTTTTCAGTTTTTCAACTGGATGAGCGGCCTGCTGTGGGTGCTCATCCTGACCTCGCTTGGCTATCTGCTGGGTAAAACCCCGGTATTCCTCAAGTATGAAGATCAGCTGATGTCCTGCCTGATGCTCCTGCCGGTTGCCCTGTTGGTCTTCGGACTGATCGGCTCGCTGGTGGTGCTGTGGAAGAAAAAATACAGAAGCCGGGGCTAATGATGGTCATGAAACGCCCTTCCCTGCGCCAGTTCTGCTGGCTGCTGGGTGGTTCTCTTCTGCTCGGCGCCCTGTTCTGGCTTTGGCTGGCGGTGCAGCAGCAGGAGGCCACGCTGGCGATCCGCCCGGTTGGCCAGGGTATCGGAATGCCGGACGGTTTCTCCGTCTGGCATCATCTCGATGCCAACGGCATCCGCTTTAAAAGCATCACGCCGCAGAAGGATGGTCTGCTGATTAAGTTCGATTCCACCGCCCAGGGCGCGGCGGCGAAAGAAGTTCTCGGCCGCGCTCTGCCACATGGTTATATTATTGCCCTTCTGGAGGACGATAACTCGCCCACCGCCTGGCTATCCCGCCTGCGCGACGCGCCGCATCGCCTCGGGTAAGCTGCCGCCAGACTGCGTTTTTAACCCAGTCTGGTGGTTTCCCGCATTTGTTACTATGCTTAAACCTGCGGGAATCAACGCATTCACGTTCACCAACGGGAACGGGTATATCCTCCGGGTATCCCCTCAGACAATGGAAGGTACTATCCATGAAACACCGCATCGCTCTGCTTCTGGTCCTGACTTCACTTAGCGCCAGCGCCCTAGCCGCCTCTCCCTGCCAGGAAAAAGAGCAGGATATTCAACGAGAGATCAGCTACGCCGAAAAGCATCATAATCAAAGTCGCATTGATGGGCTAAATACCGCGCTACGTCAGGTTCGGGAAAACTGTAGCGACAGTAAACTCAAAGCCGATCATCAGCAAAAAATTGCCAAACAGCGGGAAGAGATCGCTGAACGTCAGCGCGATCTGCAGGAAGCCCGGAAGAAAGGCGATGCGGACAAAATTAACAAACGCCAGCATAAACTCAATGAAGCGCAACAGGAGTTAAAAACGCTGGAGTCTCGGGATTACTAATCACCATTAACTTTCGCAACACGGACCACGCTACAGGAGAACGACATGGCTAAAGAGAATGTGACTGACGACCTTCGTGCAGAACTGAAAACGCTGGCGGATACCCTGGAGGAAGTACTAAATTCCTCGGCGGACAAGTCGAAAGAAGAGATGGGTAAACTGCGCAGTAAAGCCGAGAGCGCGCTGAAAGAGAGCCGCGCTCGTTTGGGTGAAACCAGCGAAGCGATTCTTCGTCAAACTCGTGAGACCGCCGCGCGAGCGGATGATTATGTTCGCGAAAATCCGTGGACTGGGGTAGGAATTGGCGCCGCCGTCGGGCTGGTGCTGGGTGTCCTGCTGTCGCGTCGCTGATTATGGCGAATACTCAACACACGCAGGGACCGGGTCAGCGCGTTTTCTCCATTGGTCAGCGCATCGTCACGCTGCTGGTCGAAATGGTGGAAACGCGGCTGCGTCTGGTCGTCGTGGAGCTGGAGGAGGAGAAAGCCAACCTCTTCCAGCTGCTGATCATGACCGGACTGACGCTGCTGTTTGCCGCGTTTGGCCTCATGAGTCTGCTGGTGCTGGTTATCTGGGCCGTTGACGCTCAGTACCGCCTGCACGTGATGATCGCCACCACCGTTGTGCTGCTCCTCGCCGCCGCGATCGTGGGTATCCTAACCCTACGTAAGGCGCGCCGCTCCACGCTGCTGCGTCTAACGCGTAAAGAGCTGGAGAACGACCGTGCCCTTCTGGAGGAGGATAAATCGTGAATGGCCGACAGGAGCGTGAACGGCACAAGGCGCAGCTGCTGCGCCAGATCCAGCAGCAACGGCTGGAGCTCAGCGCCTGCCGCCGTCACTGGCACGAGGCGACTGCGCCCCTCGACCGCGGCTGGCATACGCTGCTGAGTTTACGTTCGTGGCTGATGGTTGGCAGCGGTCTGATGGCCGTATGGTCCGTACGACATCCGCATTTTTTAATGCGCTGGACCAAACGCGGGCTCGGACTGTGGAGCACCTGGCGCCTGGTGCGCGGGATCCTGCGCCAGTCGGCAGTTCGCTAGCGGCCCTGAGCGTGGGCGCTTTCCCTGGCGCCCACGCTCTGCCATTTCCCTGTCCGTTACCGCACCCTGTTCGCAGCAACATGCGCCTTTTCCGTAGCGCGCCCTTCTCTACGACGCCATTTACCTCACGCCATACCAGGTCCGGTGGTGGCCCATCGCGTTCGGTACGCTTTCGCCTCCGCGTACTGATTGCTCAGAAACTTTGAAATAGATCTACAGTTTTCCTTGCTAACAATTCCCTCTCCGCCTCGCTACTATCCTCTCCATCGACAGCAACACCGCGTAACTACGCGGGATTGCACTAAAAAACAAAACCGCCGCCCTTTGGGTTTTCTGGAGTAACAAATGAAAAAATTAGAAGATGTTGGTGTATTGGTAGCGCGTATTCTGATGCCGATTCTGTTTATCACTGCAGGATGGGGCAAAATCACCGGTTATGCGGGAACCCAGCAGTATATGGAAGCCATGGGCGTCCCGGGCGCGCTGCTGCCGCTGACCATCCTCCTTGAGTTCGGCGGCGGTCTGGCGATTCTGTTCGGTTTCCTGACCCGGACCACCGCGCTGTTCACTGCGGGCTTTACGCTGCTGACCGCGTTCCTGTTCCATAGCAACTTTGCGGAAGGCGTGAACTCCCTGATGTTCATGAAAAACCTGACCATTGCGGGCGGTTACCTGCTGCTGGCCATTACCGGACCGGGCGCCTTCAGTATTGACCGTGTACTGAATAAGAAATGGTAAGCGCACTATACTGAATGAATGAAAAAAGCGAGGAGACCACTCCTCGCTTTTGCTATCTGTAGTCTGAAGGAGGAGCAAAGATGGGACAATTAGTCGACGGCGTCTGGCAGGATACCTGGTATGACACAAAATCCACCGGTGGGCGTTTTAAACGTTCCGTTTCCGCCTTCCGTAACTGGCTGACCGCCGACGGCGCGGCTGGCCCCAGCGGTGAAGGCGGTTTTGCAGCGGAAAAGGATCGCTATCATTTGTATGTTTCTCTCGCCTGCCCGTGGGCGCATCGCACGTTAATTATGCGTAAATTAAAAGGTCTGGAGCCTTTTCTCCCCGTATCCGTGGTCAATCCGCTGATGCTGGAAAACGGCTGGACCTTTGACGATAGCTTCCCGGAAGCCACCGGCGATACCCTCTACCAGCATGACTTTCTCTATCAGCTGTATCTGCACGCCGACCCGCACTATACCGGACGCGTGACCGTGCCGGTGCTGTGGGATAAAAAACAGCAGACCATCGTCAGCAATGAGTCGGCAGAAATCATCCGCATGTTTAATACCGCCTTCGATGGCCTTGGCGCCCGGGCCGGGGATTACTACCCGCCAGCGCTGCGGGAACAAATCGATGAGCTGAACGGCTGGATCTATGACAACGTCAACAACGGCGTGTATAAAGCCGGCTTTGCCACCAGCCAGCAAGCTTACGACGAAGCGGTGGATGCGGTCTTTACCTCGCTGGAGCGGCTGGAGCAGATCCTCGGCCAGCATCGCTATCTGACGGGCAATCAGCTAACGGAAGCCGACATTCGCCTGTGGACAACGCTGGTACGCTTCGACCCGGTATATGTGACCCATTTTAAATGCGATAAACGGCGCATCAGCGATTACCTCAATCTGTACGGTTTCCTGCGCGACATCTACCAGATGCCGGGTATCGCCGAGACGGTGAGTTTTCCGCATATCCGTCACCACTATTACCGCAGCCATAAAACCATTAACCCTACCGGTATTATTTCCATTGGGCCGCAGCAGGATCTCAACGAACCGCACGGTCGCGATCAGCGCTTCCGTTGATCTGTCGGGCGTCAGTGATGGCGCCCAATAATTCAGAAAACAGATATTTACCCACCATTCATTCACGTCTATTCTTATTGCGATCGCTTAAAAAACAAGTGATTGACGGTTAATTGAGGCGTAGAAATGGACTGGTATCTCAAGGTATTAAAAAACTATATAGGATTTGGCGGCCGTGCGCGGCGCAAAGAGTACTGGATGTTTATTCTGGTCAACCTCATCCTGACCGGCGTATTGAGCATCATCGATAAAATGCTGGGCTGGCAGCGGGCTGGCGGCGAAGGCATTCTGACCACTATCTATGGCGTACTGGTCTTTTTACCGTGGTGGGCGGTGCAATTTCGCCGTCTGCATGACACCGATCGTTCGGCCTGGTGGCTATTGCTGCTGTTGATCCCGGTCATCGGCTGGCTGGTGATCCTGATCTTTAACTGCCAGCGCGGCACCGAAGGCAATAATCGCTTCGGGCCCGATCCGAAACCCTTTTCCTACTAATCTTCCTGCTCCTCCCGCTAGCGGGAGGAGCGTCTTCATCACTATCTGCCGGCAAACAGCTTGGGGATCTCACGCAGACACCAGGACTTCGCTTCGCCCATACTGTCCCGTCGCCAGGCCATGATAATGTCAATTTCATTGGTGTATTCCGGGCTGACGACCCGCAGGCGACCTTCGGCAATATCCTTCTCCACCAGCGGATAGGGCATAGTCGCCACGCCCAGTCCGGCCAGTAGCGCCTGACGTTTATCTTCTATCGTACTCACCGTTAAACGCGGCTGTTTATCCAGCAGTTGAACGGTGAGGACGGGCCGCTCGCGCGCGGTATCCGCCACCGCGACGCCGCGGTATTTCACGCGGGTAACCTCAGAGAGCGGCTCCGGCTCCTGATGGATCGGGTGATCCGGCGCCGCGACGTACACACTGAGCACCGAATAGAGTTTGCGCGAGTTAATCTCCGAAGAGGAACGAAAATGCATATCCGGTGCGACAACGATATCCGCCCGCCCCTGCTCCAGCCGCTCCCAGGCGCCGGCCAGCACCTCAGTGATAATCGACAGCTGGGTGTTTGATTTAGTCGCCAGTTTCTCAATCAGCGGAAACAGATCCGGAGTGGGCACCAGCGCTTCGGTAACGATCGTCAGGTGGGTTTCCCAACCACGCGACAGGGCTTCAGCATCGGTGGTGAGTTTATCCGCCGCTTCAAGCAGCACGCGCCCGCGCTCCAGCAGCATTCTTCCAACGTTAGTGAACTTCGTGCGATGACCTGAGCGGTCAAACAGCACCACGTCCAGTTCCTCCTCCAGTTTTTGCATGGTGTAGCTCAGGGCGGAAGGCACGCGTCCCAGCTCATCAGCCGCGGCAGCGAAGCTTCCGCGCCGGTCGATCGCATCCATCACGCGCAACGCTTCCAGCGTTAATGCTCTCTCTTTGGCCATCGCTTTCTCATTCAGGAAATTTGAACATACCGGGCAGAATATCTGGCTAACAATACAGCGTCCATACCTTTACCATTGATTTAGTGTAAAGAGAGGTCAAGAACATGATTACTACCCGAACAGCCAAACAATGCGGACAAGCAGACTTCGGCTGGCTGCAGGCCCGCTACACCTTCTCCTTTGGCCACTACTTCGACCCGAAATTACTGGGCTTCGCATCCTTGCGCGTCCTCAACCAGGAAGTGCTGGCGCCCGGCGCTTCCTTCCAGGCCAGAACGTACCCAAAAGTCGATATCCTGAACCTGATTCTGGAAGGCGAAGCGGAGTATCGCGACAGCGACGGCAACCACGTGCAGGCCAAAGCCGGTGAAGCGCTGCTGATCGCCACCCAGCCTGGCGTGAGCTATAGCGAGCATAATCTGAGTAAAGAGCAGTCGTTAACGCGAATGCAACTTTGGCTTGATGCCTGCCCGCAGCGGGAAAACCCGCTGCAGCAGAAAATCAATGTCGCAGACGCGACGCTGCAGCTGCTGGCCTCTCCGGAGGGCGGGGATAACAGCCTCCAGCTTCGCCAACAGGCCTGGGTCTACCATATCGCGCTGGAGAAAGGTGAGCAGATCAACGTGCAATTACATGGTCCACGCGCCTACCTGCAGTCGATTCACGGCTCCGTCCATGCCGTCGCACAGGAACAGCAAAAGCAGACTCTCACCTGCGGTGACGGCGCATTTATTCGTGACGAAGCTAACATTACCCTCGTCGCCGATACGCCGCTGCGCGCTTTGCTGATAGATTTACCGGTGTAACAACGGAAGTGATGGAGTCTGTCAGTGAGTAAGAAGAAAAACAGAAAAAAGGCGTCACCAACGCCGTTAGCCCCGGTGCAACCGCAAGTCGCCGGGGCCGCCAGCTTTGGTTATGATGAGATGCTTAGCGAACTGGAAGCCATTGTTGCCGAAGCGGAGATCCGCCTGCGGGATGAAGAAAGTCTCGCCTGAAACGGCAAAATGGCTGGGTTGATTTTCATTAATGGCCTGAAGAAGATATCGGCCCCGCGAGGGGCCGATGGCATTATTCACTCAGCGCGTCGGCAAGATCTTTTTTCACCTGCGTGCGCTGCTCCGGCGTCAGTACCTTATTCACCTCAAAATAGTACTTCACGCGGTAATAACGCACCTGCTGATCAATCTTGCTGAAGGCCGCCAGCTGATCGTTGACCGCTTTTTCATCCCATTTACCGGAATCAATCACGTTTATCAGAGCCCCGTCTTTAATTTCCTGTTGGGAAATCTGCTGGACATTACTCTCCAACTGCTGATGCAGGCTTTTAATTTTCGCAACCTGATCGTTGGTAAGTTTTAAGTGCTGAACAATAGGATCCTGCGCCGGTGCTGGCGCCGCCTTAACGTCTGCGGCCTGAGCCGTGATAGATAAACCGGTGGTCAACAGCGTGGCAAAGGCAATACGGGTTATCAATTTCATTTTTTTTCCTGAAGTAAAGGTGGCAGAAATAGCGGATTATTATTTTACAGGGCGCAGTGAATAAATGTAAAAAATGATAGCCAAACATTATATATATCCACAGCACTAATATACTTCACTAAAACATATAAAATATGAATACCGTGTTAACTTATATATTTGACGCCCTAACATCACCAGGTTTTATTTTAATTTCAACAGCAAGCAAAATATTTGACAGTGGTGACTTTTCCTTTAATTTAATTAGCGCATATTACGTTATCCAGCGCATCAAGGATATCATTTAAAAATAGATAAGGAGATTGAGATGTTATTACGTTTTCGCGTATTACCGCTGGTTTTTGTCATCTCGCTGTTAAGCGGCTGCGGCCTGGCTTCTAAAGCCTTTTATTCCGCGGGAGACAAATTATTTCAACCCGGAGATGACGCCGTCGCTTCGATGCAGACGTATTCAGTGGCTCAGTTCCTGCAGCCGTTTACTCTCAACCCGGCGAAGGCCAGCAGCGATTATCTGGGTAAATGGGTCAAGGTACGCGGGGTGATTGTCGACATTCGTCGGAAGAGCGGTATCGCCGGCAGCTACTATTTTATCGTGACCATGCGAGATGAACAGAATAAAACGGATAAACGTCTTACCTTTAATTTTGGCTCGCATAACAGCGCAGACGTAGAGGCTTTAAGCAACGGCAGCGTCGCCACGATCGTCGGCCAGGTTCATCAGGTGCAAGATTCCACGATCCCGACGCTACAGAATCCTAAGGTGGTTAAATAACGGTAGCTGACCGATAAGCCGCGTTCTTTTGGGCGTCGTGGACAGTTATTCATTCGCGTCACGGGTTCAGATAGCAAAAACCCCGCCGAAGCGGGGTTTTGACATAAAAAGGTGAAACTGACCGATAAGCCGCGTTCTTTTGGTATAGCGTCGTGGACAGTCATTCATCCTTTCTCCGCTATTCGAATAGCAAAAACCCCGCCGAAGCGGGGTTTTGACATAAAAAGGTGAAACTGACCGATAAGCCGCCTTCTTTTGGTATAGCGTCGTGGACAGTTATTCATCCGCGTCACGGGTTCAGATAGCAAAAACCCCGCCGAAGCGGGGTTTTGACATAAAAAGGTGAAACTGACCGATAAGCCGGGTTCTGTCGTGGACAGTCATTCATCTAGGCCAGCAATCGCTCACTGGCTCAAGCAGCCTACCCGGGTTCAGTACGGGCCGTACCTTATGAACCCCTATTTGGCCTTGCTCCGGGTGGAGTTTACCGTGCCGCGGACTGTTACCAGCCGCGCGGTGCGCTCTTACCGCACCCTTTCACCCTTACCTGATCCCGCTTGCGCGGGCCATCGGCGGTTTGCTCTCTGTTGCACTGGTCGTGGGCTGTGACACCCCCCAGGCGTTACCTGGCACCTTGCCCTATGGAGCCCGGACTTTCCTCCCCTCCGCCCGTCTCCCCCCGAAGGAGGACGACGACGAAGCGGCGACTGTCTGGTCAGCTTCGGCGCGCAGTATAGAGGGTTTACCGCCCGTTGTCATCCCTCAGTGGTCATCCCAACCTGCAGGGTGGCAGCAATATTACGCGACGCGCGGTAAATATTATCAAACGCCCCGCGAAATGCCTCTTCCAGCGTCGAAACGGAAGTTAACACGCTGAATACGGCATCGATACCGTGCTGGTGAACCACGCCGACATCGTGAGTCAGGCTGCCAGCAATACCGATCACCGGCTTACGGTATTTCTTCGCCACTCGGGCCACCCCCACCGGCACCTTACCGTGAACAGACTGGCTATCGAGCCGCCCTTCCCCGGTGACCACCAGTGAGCAGTCATGGATTTGTTCTTCCAGCTTCAGCGCCTCGGTAACGATCTCAATCCCGCTGCGCAGCTCCGCATTGAGAAAGGCCATCAGCGCCGCGCCCATGCCGCCGGCCGCTCCCGCGCCGGGGATCGACTTCACGTCCACCTGCAGCGACGCCTTAATGACGTCGGCATAATGCGCCAGATTACGATCCAGCTCGACGATCATCGCCTCGGTCGCCCCTTTCTGTGGGCCAAAGATCCGCGACGCCCCACGCTCGCCCACCAGCGGATTGGTAACATCGCAGGCCACGTGGATCATCCTGTCACGTAAGCGCGGATCGATGGCGGAAAGATCGATCCGGCTCAGACGGCTCAAACTGCCCCCGCCATGGCCGAGCTCTTGTCCCTCGGCGTCACAGAGGCGGGCGCCTAGCGCCTGCATCATACCCGCCCCACCGTCGTTGGTCGCACTACCGCCGATGCCGATAATGATCCGTTCCGCACCATGCTCCAGCGCCTGTAATATTAGCTCCCCGGTACCCCGTGAAGTGGTGATGAGCGGGTTACGTTTGTCGGGCGGAACGAGCCCCAGACCGCTGGCTGCCGCCATCTCAATAAACGCGGTGACGCCGTCGCCGGACATGCCCCAGCAGGCCTTCACTCTCTCACCCAGCGGACCCGTTACCCATGCGAAATGTTCCTTTCCCTGCGTGGCGGCAATCATGGCTTCCACCGTCCCCTCGCCGCCGTCGGCGACGGGCAGGGAAACATACTGTGCATCAGGGAAAATTTCCCGAAATCCTTTTTCTATCGCCTGAGCTACCTCGCTGGCAGAAAGGCTTTCTTTGTAAGAGTCTGGGGCAATGACGATTTTCATAATTTTGTAGCCTGACAGTGCCGCGCAAGGCAAGCATAACAGGGCGCGCAGGGCGCCCTTCTTGTTAGCGAGTGACTTCCACTTTCGCCAGTTTTTCGTAATAGCACGCCAGCGCGCTATGGTCTGCAGTGCCGAGACCGTCCGCGCGCAGCGCCTGCATCATCTCCATCACCGCCGCCGTCAGCGGCAGTTGGGCGCCCACGCCGTGTGAGGTATCCAACGCATTGGCCAGATCTTTAATATGCAGGTCGATACGAAAACCCGGTTTGAAGTTACGGTCCATCACCATCGGGGCTTTCGCATCCAGCACGGTACTGCCCGCCAGACCGCCGCGAATAGCCTGATAAACCAGATCCGGATTGACGCCGGCTTTAGTCGCCAGGGTCAGCGCTTCAGACATCGCCGCGATGTTCAGCGCGACAATCACCTGGTTAGCCAGTTTGGTGACGTTGCCCGCGCCAATATCGCCGGTATGCACTACGGAGCCGGCCATCGCTTTCATCAGATCGTAGTATTTATCGAAGATCGCTTTATCGCCGCCGACCATGACCGACAGCGTGCCGTCGATGGCTTTCGGTTCGCCGCCGCTCACCGGCGCATCCAGCATATCAATACCTTTGGCTTTCAGCGCTTCGCTGATTTCCCGACTCGCCAGCGGCGCAATGGAGCTCATATCGATCACCACGGTGCCCGGTTTCGCCCCTTCAATAATGCCGTTTTCACCCAGCGCCACCTCTTTAACATGCGGAGAGTTCGGCAGCATGGTGATGATCACCTCGCACTGTTCGGCAATCGCTTTCGGCGTCGTCGCGGTCTCAGCGCCAGCGGCGATCACGTCGGCAATCGCTTCCGGGTTACGGTCAGACACCACCAGCGAGTAACCCGCTTTCAGCAAATTTTTGCTCATCGGTTTGCCCATAATGCCAAGACCGATAAAACCTACTTTGATTGTCATAATGTTCTCTCTCTTCATCCTGGTGATTATTTTTTAAACGCGTCGGCAAGTTTCTGGGTTGCAGAACGGAAGACGCCCAGATCGCTGCCAACGGCGACGAAGGTCGCGCCCCATTCCAGATAGCGGCGCGCATCGGCTTCCACTGGCGCCAGAATGCCGCTTGGCTTACCGTGCTTCTTCGCGCTGGCGAAGATATGTTGGATAGCGCGCTGCACCTCAGGATGGGCGGCATTGCCCAAATGGCCTAAGGCGGCGGCCAGGTCGCTCGGGCCGACAAACACACCGTCCACGCCCTCGGTCGCGGCAATCGCCTCGACGTTGTCTACTCCGGTCTGGCTCTCAATCTGCACCAGAATGGAAATGTTCTTGTTGGACTGGGCGAAGTAGTCCGGCACGGTGCCAAACATATTGCCGCGGTGGGAAACGGAGACCCCGCGGATCCCTTCCGGCGGATAACGGGTCGAAGCCACCGCCTGCGCCGCCTGTTCAGCCGTCTCGACAAACGGCACCAGGAAGTTATAGAAGCCGATGTCCAGCATACGCTTGATGATGATGGGTTCATTGGTCGGCACACGGACTACCTGCGCGCTGGAGCTACCTTTCAGGGCCATCAGCTGCGGAATGAGCGTGGTGACGTCGTTTGGCGCGTGTTCCGCGTCCAGCACCAGCCAGTCGAACCCCGCCAGACCCAGCACCTCGGTGCTAATCGGGTTAGCCAAAGCGCACCAGCAGCCAATCTGCACCTGATGCGCCGCCAGCGCGGCCTTAAATTTGTTCGGAAAAATTGCGTTATCCATGATTTTTACCTTGCGTTAATCGTTGCTTACTTCTGCAATTCCATACGTTTGATATCGCCAACCACAAACAGGTAGCAGACCATCATCATCAGCGCGGAGCCGCCAACAAAAATCAGTGCGCCATTAAATGAGTGCAGTTCGCTCACGATGTAGCCAATAACCAGCGGCGTGGCGATCGAGGCCACATTGCCAAAGACGTTGAATACCCCGCCGCACAGGCCAACAATCTCCTTCGGCGCGACATCCGAGATAACCGGCCAGCCCAGCGCGCCAAAGCCTTTGCCAAAGAACGCCAGCGCCATAAGCGTAATGACCAGCGGCGTGCTGGCCGTGTAGTTACACAGGATGATGGACGACGCCAGCAGCATTCCCAGCACAATGGGCAGCTTACGCGCAAAAGTCAGCGTGCAGCCGCGGCCAATCAGATAATCCGAAAACAGCCCGCCCAGTACGCCGCCAGCAAAGCCAAACAGCGCCGGAATCGAAGCCACAAACCCCACTTTCAGAATCGACATTCCCTTGTCCTGCACGAGGTAGATCGGAAACCACGTCAGGAAGAACCATGTAATGGTATTCAGGAAATACTGACCGAAAAATACGCCTAACATCATTCGGTTAGTCAGCAACTGGCGGATATAGTCCATCTTCGGCCCGGCCGCCGGGGTGGCCTCTTTTTTATGGTCCATATCGACCACTGCGCCGCCTTCTGAGATATATTTCAGCTCCGCGGCCGACATTCGCGGATGATCGGTGGGGTTATGCACAAACTTCACCCAGATGATGGTGAGCACAAACCCTATTATCCCCATCACGGTAAAGACATGTTCCCAGCCCAGCGCGAAGGTCAGCCAGCCGAGCAGCGGCGAGAACAGAGCCAGCGAGAAGTACTGAGCGGCATTAAAGATAGCTGAAGCCGTACCCCGCTCTTTGGCCGGAAACCAGGCCGCCACAATGCGGGCGTTGGCGGGAAACGAGGGCGCTTCGGAAAAGCCCAGCATAAAACGCATAAAGAACATGGAGACCCCGGCCCAGGCGAGCGGGAACACATCAATAAAGCCTTGCAGGAAGGTAAACAGTGACCAGAAAAACAGACTGTATGAGTAAACCTTTTTCGAGCCAAATTTATCCAGCAGCCAGCCGCCAGGGATCTGCATCAGCAGATAAGCCCAGCCGAAGGCGGAAAAAATGTATCCCATCGACACCGCGCTGAGCCCCAGCTCTTTCGCGACTTCAGTACCGGCGATAGACAAGGTCGCGCGGTCGCCATAGTTCACTGCCGTCACCACAAATATCATCAACAGAATTAAATAGCGGGTCGGTATTCCTTTTTTTTCATCTAATGTAGAATCCAAAATCATTTAGACATTCCTCGGGCACAGAACACCTTTTATAATTGTTTTAAGTGGTTTCTGATTTATTTAAAAGACGATATTGAAATTGTCTATTCGCATATCGATCACCTCAAAAACATGACTCAGTATAATCAGCACGCCCCCGCCAGACACTATGCATACCCACAATATAAAGTTATTATTTAAATCCATAATTGTGCTTATGCCATAAGTCATGGGCGCTAATCCACACTTCTTACGATTGCCTGCCCTGCAGAGGTTAGCGTCATAAAAAGGAGTGATGCCGATCACATTTTAAAATCAACTCAGCTGACATCCTTTATTCCATCATACTGATACGTAGCAAATGAATTAGCGTTTTATTTTATTATTAGCACCTGTTTGGAGATGACTGGACAATGGCTGACATTGCAATTCGACAACAATCGCCGACCGCGTTTTATATTAAAGTTGACCCGACAGATAATGTGGCGATTATTGTCAACGATCGCGGCTTAACCGCCGGAACGCGTTTCCCGGACGGCCTGACGCTCGTCGAGCATATCCCGCAGGGTCACAAAGTTGCCCTGGTGGATATCCCCGCCCATGGTGAAATCATCCGCTACGGCGAAGTCATTGGCTATGCCGTACGCGATATCCCGCAGGGAAGCTGGATTGACGAGTCGCTGGTGGAGCTGCCCACCGCCCCGCCGCTGAATACCCTGCCGCTGGCCACTAAAGTGCCTGAACCGCTACCGCCGCTGGAAGGTTACACCTTCGAAGGCTACCGCAATGCTGACGGCAGCGTGGGTACCAAGAATCTGCTGGGTATTACCACCAGCGTGCACTGCGTCGCTGGCGTGGTCGATTACGTGGTGAAAATCATTGAACGCGACCTGCTGCCAAACTATCCCAACGTCGATGGCGTGGTGGGCCTGAATCATCTCTACGGCTGCGGCGTGGCGATTAATGCGCCGGCGGCGGTAGTGCCGATTCGCACCATTCATAATATCGCCCTCAACCCAAACTTCGGCGGCGAGGTGATGGTCATTGGCCTCGGCTGTGAGAAGCTGCAGCCGGAACGCCTGCTGCAGGGCACGGAAGACGTCAAAAGTATCCCGGTGGACAGCGCCAGCATCGTCAGCCTGCAGGATGAAAAGCATGTTGGTTTTAAATCGATGGTCGATGACATTCTGCAGGTCGCCGAGCGCCACCTGGCGAAACTGAACCAGCGCCAGCGGGAAACCTGCCCGGCCTCTGAGCTGGTGGTCGGGATGCAGTGCGGCGGCAGCGACGCCTTTTCAGGCGTGACCGCCAACCCGGCGGTAGGTTACGCGTCCGACCTGCTGGTGCGCTGCGGCGCGACGGTGATGTTCTCGGAAGTGACCGAAGTACGCGACGCCATTCATCTGTTGACCCCGCGGGCGATTAACGAAGAGGTCGGTAAACGTCTGCTGGAAGAGATGGCCTGGTACGATAACTATCTTGATATGGGCAAAACCGACCGCAGCGCTAACCCCTCCCCCGGCAACAAGAAAGGCGGTCTGGCCAACGTGGTGGAAAAAGCGCTGGGGTCGATTGCCAAATCAGGGAAAAGCGCCATCGTTGAGGTGCTCTCTCCGGGGCAGCGTCCGACCAAACGCGGCCTCATTTACGCCGCAACCCCCGCCAGCGATTTTGTCTGCGGCACCCAGCAGGTAGCCTCTGGCATCACGGTGCAGGTATTCACCACCGGTCGCGGTACGCCGTACGGGCTGATGGCGGTACCGGTGATAAAAATGGCGACCCGTACCGAGCTGGCCAACCGCTGGTATGACTTAATGGACATTAACGCCGGGACCATCGCCACTGGCGAAGAGACGATTGAGGATGTCGGGCGGAAGCTGTTCGAATTTATTCTCGACGTCGCCAGCGGACGCAAAAAAACCTTCTCCGATCAATGGGGCCTGCACAACCAGCTGGCGGTATTTAACCCGGCGCCGGTAACCTGATCGAGAGCGTAAGGATTTAACCACTTTTAGCCCGGATCTATCCGGGCTTGTTGGTTAGGGATGCTGGGCGGCAAGAAAAGCGATTCTGCCCTTTTCTTCCGACATTTTTTCCGACATTTCTTCCGACATGTGGGAGGACGCTCAAGCAGCTCTTCACTATCTGAAGGGCTGCTTGCCAGGCTTCAATTGGGTTTACAGGATCACTCCCCCTGCTGCTCCAGGGCGTACTTATACAACGCATTTTTCTTCACGCCGTGGATTTCCGCGGCCAGCGCGGCGGCTTTCTTCAGCGGCAGCTCCGCCTGCAGCAGCGCCAGAGTACGCAGCGCGGCCGCCGGCAGCGCCTCTTCCTGAGCCTTGAAACCTTCGACGATCAGCACCATCTCGCCTTTGCGACGGTTTTCATCTTCCTTCACCCACGCCACCAGCTCACCAATCGGCGCGCCATGGATCGACTCCCAGGTTTTGGTCAGCTCACGAGCCAGCACCACATAGCGGGATTCTCCCAGTACCGCGCAGATATCCTCCAGACTCTCCACCAGACGGTGGGTCGACTCATAGAAAATAAGGGTACGCGGCTCTTCTTCCAGCGCTTTCAGGGTATCGCGGCGGCCTTTCGATTTCGCCGGCAGGAAGCCTTCATAACAGAAACGGTCGGAAGGCAGGCCGGCGGCGCTCAGGGCGGCGATAGCCGCACAGGGGCCCGGCAGCGGCACCACGCGAATATTCGCTTCGCGGCAGGTGCGCACCAGATGGTAACCAGGATCGTTAATCAGCGGCGTGCCGGCATCGGAAACCAGCGCGATGTTTTGCCCTTCTTTCAGTTTGGCAAGCAGGGTTTCCGCCTTTTGCTGCTCATTATGGTCGTGAAGCGCAAACAAACGGGCGTTTATCGCAAAATGTTGCAGCAGCAAACCGGTATGACGGGTATCTTCCGCTGCAATTAAATCAACGGCTTGCAGCACTTCCAGTGCACGCTGCGTGATATCAGACAGATTTCCTATCGGAGTGGGCACAATATAGAGCTGCCCCTGAGAATTATCCGCTGATTCGTGTTGTTTCATTGTCTCGTCCGTATTGCCGATTTAATATTGAGCATTGAGCCAAAAAAATATCACTGGACACTTATGGTACCGTCAACATTTCTTCGTTCTAAGCCCGCGCGCTGCCTGCCCGTATTGCTGGCGACTCTTATTTTTGCTGGCTGCGGCACCCACACGCAGGATCAAAGCGCGGCGTTTATGCAGGGTACGTCGCAGGCCAACTCCAGTTTCTACTTACAGCAGATGCAGCAAAGCACGAATGATAGCAAGACCAACTGGCAATTACTCGCCATTCGTGCACTACTGCAGGAAGGGAAGAAGCAGCAGGCTATCGACCTGTTTAACCAGCTGCCGGCGAACCTGAACAGCACTCAGGCCCGTGAACAGTCGCTGCTGGCGGTGGAAGTGAAGCTGGCGCAGAACGATTATCAGGCCGCCCGTAATCTGCTGGCTAAGATCGATCCGACAAACCTTGAGCAGCCTCAGCAGGCGCGCTACTGGCAGGCGCAAATCGATGCCAGCCAGGGCAAACCATCGCTGACCCTGCTGCGCGCCTTAATCGCCCAGCAGCCGCTGCTGAGTGACGCCAAACAGCGTCAGAAAAATATTGATGCGACCTGGCAAGCGCTCACCTCGATGCCCCAGGACCAGGCCAATGCGCTGGTGATCAACGCCGATGAAAATATCCTCCAGGGCTGGCTGGATCTGCAGCGGATGTGGTTTGACAACCGCAACGATCCGACGCTACTGAAAGCGGGCGTTAAAGACTGGCAGACGCGCTATCCGCAAAACCCGGGCGCTAAAATGCTGCCGACGGCGCTTGTGAATATGCAAAACTATAAGCCTGCGTCCATCAACAAGATTGCGCTTTTTCTGCCGCTGAACGGTCAGGCGTCGATCTTCGGCCGCACTATCCAGCAGGGCTTTGAAGCCGCCAAAAACGGCGCGCCGTCGGTGACGGGCAGCGCGGTTCCCGCCCAGGTCGCCCAGGCGGCGAATGTCTCCGGTAATGATGATGTGGTGAGTCCGTCGCAGGCAGAAATCAGCGATCTTACCGCCACCGGAAGCCGCACTGATCCGGTTCAGGCCCCGACGCAGGACCAGGCAGCGCCTGCTGCGGAACCGGCAGCCCAGGCGCCGGCAACATCCGCCACGCCGCAGACTACCGCTTCCCCGGCCACCCAGCCGGTTACCGCGCCGGCCGCACAGCCGCAGCCCGTGGTCGCAACCGCCGCCAACCCTTCTGCGGAACTGAAAATTTACGACACCACCAGCCAGCCGATAAGCCAGCTGCTCGCCCAGGCGCAGCAGGATGGCGCCACCCTGGTGGTTGGGCCGTTGCTGAAAGAAAACGTTGAAGAGGTTATCAAGAGCAACACGCCGCTCAATGTGCTGGCCCTCAACCAGCCGGAAAAAGTCGAAAGCCGCGCTAACCTCTGCTATTTCGCGCTTTCTCCGGAAGACGAAGCGCGTGACGCCGCCCGACATATCCACCAACAGGGGAAACAGACCCCGCTGCTGCTGGTTCCGCGCGGCGCGCTGGGCGATCGTGTGGTTAGCGCTTTTGCCGACGAGTGGCTGAAGCTGGGCGGCGCCAGCGTCCTGCAGCAGCGTTTTGGATCCACGGCCGAGCTGCGCGCCGGCGTGAACGGCGGCGGGGGCATTGCGCTGAGCGGCACCCCGGTCTCCACCCTGCCATCAGCGCAGAACAGCATCCTCGGCAGTGCGGATGAGATGCCGGTAAGCAGCGGCGGCAGCGTCGATGCGGCCTATATCCTCGCCACCCCGGAACAGATTGCCTATATCAAACCGATGATCGCCATGCGCAACGGCAGCCAGAGCAATGTCACCCTGTACGCCAGCTCGCGCAGCGCCCAGGGCACCGCGGGGCCGGATTTCCGTCTGGAGATGGAAGGCTTGCAGTATAGTGAGATCCCAATGCTGGCCGGCAGCAATCCGTCGCTAATGCAGCAGGCGCTGTCCGCGGTGCGTAATGACTACTCGCTGGCGCGTCTGTATGCCATGGGCGCTGACGCCTGGTCACTGGCAAATCACTTCACGCAAATGCGCCAGACGCCTGGCTTCGAGCTGAACGGCAATACCGGCGATCTGACGGCCAACCAGGATTGCGTGATTAACAGGAAACTGTCATGGCTCAAGTACCAGCAGGGAAAAATCGTTCCGGCCAGCTAAGCAAACAGACCGGCGATGCCTGGGAAAACCAGGCGCGCCGCTGGCTGGAAGGCCAGGGCCTGCGTTTTATCGCCGCCAATGCCCGCGAGCGTGGCGGCGAAATTGACCTTATCATGCGCGACGGCACGGTCACCGTTTTTATCGAAGTGCGCTACCGCCGTAGCGCCCGGTACGGTGATGCGGCAGCCAGCGTCACTCCGCAAAAACAACAACGACTGCTTAAAGCCGCCCGTTTGTGGCTCTGCCGACAGAATGGGAGCTTTGAGACTGTGGATTGCCGTTTCGATGTGGTAGCCTTCACCGGAAACGACATCCAATGGCTAAAAAACGCCTTTGGCGAATAGCGTAATACCAGAAGTAAGGGATCCCGTGCTCGACAGAATCAAAGCCTGCTTTACCGAAAGCATTCAAACCCAAATTGCCGCAGCGGAAGCACTCCCGGACGCCATCTCCCGGGCGGCGATGACGCTCGTCCAGTCCCTGCTTAACGGCAACAAAATCCTCTGTTGTGGTAATGGCACCTCCGCCGCCAACGCACAGCATTTTGCTGCCAGCATGATTAATCGCTTTGAAACGGAACGCCCTGGTTTACCTGCCATTGCACTAAATACCGATAATGTGGTCTTAACCGCCATCGCTAACGATCGCTTGCATGACGAGATCTACGCCAAGCAGGTGCGCGCCCTGGGACACGCCGGCGATGTGCTGCTGGCGATCTCTACGCGCGGAAACAGTCGGGACATCGTCAAGGCGGTGGAAGCCGCCGTGACCCGCGACATGACCATCGTCGCGTTAACCGGCTATGACGGCGGTGAGCTGGCGGGCCTGTTAGGTCAACAGGATGTCGAAATCCGCATCCCCTCCCATCGCAGCGCGCGTATCCAGGAGATGCACATGCTGACCGTCAACTGTCTGTGCGATTTGATAGATAACACTCTTTTTCCACACCAGGACGATTAAGGAGAACACATGAAGGCTCTCTCGCCCCTCGCCATCCTGCTTTCTGCACTACTGCTGCAGGGCTGCGTTGCCGCCGCGGTAGTCGGAACGGCAGCAGTCGGCACCAAAGCCGCAACGGACCCGCGTACGGTGGGAACCCAGGTCGATGACAGTACCCTGGAACTGCGCGTCAATAGCGCCTTGTCGAAAGATGAACAGATTAAGAAACAGGCCCGTATCAACGTCACCGCTTATCAGGGCAAAGTCCTGCTGACCGGCCAGTCGCCGACGCCGGACCTCTCCGCGCGCGCCAAGCAAATCGCCATGGGCGTGGAAGGGACCACGGAAGTGTTTAATGAAGTGCGCCAGGGCCAGCCGATTGGTTTAGGCACCGCCTCGTCTGATACCTGGATTACCACCAAGGTGCGTTCGCAGCTCCTGAGCACCGATCAGGTCAAATCCTCGAACGTGAAAGTAACCACGGAAAACAGCGAAGTCTTCCTGATGGGGCTGGTGACCGACCGCGAAGGCCGGGCGGCGGCGGATATTGCCAGCCGGGTAAGCGGCGTATCCCGGGTGACCACCGCCTTTACCTACATTAAATAAAGCTGCAGTTTCCCGGCTGGCGCTGCGCTTAGCCGGGCTACCGCCCCCTGTACGTTGTGTGCCGGGTAAGGCGTAGCCGCCACCCGGCATCCAATCCGGCTATGCGTACGTTTACGGCAAACTACACCAGCGCCAGCGCACCGACAATCGCCCCGCACAGCGCCACCAGTCCGCCCGTCAGCCACAGCGCTTTGGCCGGGAAGGCTTTACGCAGCATAATCAGCGACGGCACGCTCACTGCCGGCAGTGTGATGAGCAGCGCCAGCGCGGGCGCCGTCCCCATACCCGCCAGCATCATTGTCTGCACAATCGGAATTTCCGCCGCAGTAGGGATCACAAACAGGCAGCCGGCGATCGCCATCGCGATAACCCAGAACAACGTATTATCCACCACGCCATCGGCGTGCGGGAACAGCCAGACGCGCGCCGCTCCCAGCACCAGCACCGCGAGGATATAAACCGGGATCGTGTTCCAGAACAGCGTCCACAGCGCCCGCAGCCAGCGGCTAAAGAAGCCGCCCTGAGTCGCTTCCGACGGTGCAGCAGGCACCGCTACCGGCTGCGTCGCCGCCTCTTTCACCCATTTCTGCACCAGCGTCGCCACAGTTAATACTGTCGCCAGACCCGCCACCAGGCGAACCAGCGCAAACTGCCAGCCCAGAACAAAGCCCATAAACACCAGCGTCGCCGGATTGAGTAGCGGGTTCCCCATCCAGAACGCCAGCGCCCCGCCCATCGACACCTGCTGTTTGCGCATCCCGGCCGCGACCGGCGCGGCGCAGCAGGTGCACATCATGCCGGGCAGCGAGAAAATCGCTCCCAGCAGCGTGCCCTGAAACCGCGATTGTCCCAGGGTGCGTAGCAGCCAGTCGCGCGGAATGAGTACCTGAATCAACGACCCGAGCAGCACGCCGAGCACCGCCGCTTTCCAGACGGCAAGGAAGTAAACCATCGCATAGTCCCACGCCGCCATCAGCGGGTTAGCGTCGGCCTGGGCGAGAATAGATTTACCGATACTGTGGGTTTCCGCAGCGGTGAAGGCTTTCCCGTAGTACGGCTGCCATTTGACGTACCACAGACCAACAATCACGACGAGAAAGAAAAGCGCGGGTTTCCACCATTGAAATGGTGACGCCGCCTGAGATGAAGACTGACCAGCCATAGCATTCCCCAGCAAGAAATGTGGATATGAATTGAAGCCGTGAATACTACGCCGGAAGCCTGCGTTTGCAAACCGCTATTCAGCCTGCCGCGCGGCGCGCTCCCGTAGTTCCGATGATGACAGAATTCGCACCCCTTCGTGGGTGGGCGACAGCGCCTCCGCCAGCAGGGCGATCGCCACATCGCGGGCCGCAATGGATTTCCAGTTCCCCGGCAAGAGCCGGAACAATGGTGCGAGGAAGGTCTCATTGGCCCGCTTTTTTTCCCGCTCGCCTGACAGCATCGACGGCCTGGCGATGGTCAGCCGCGGCCAGTCTTGCTCAATCAGCGCCGCCTCCATTTCTCCCTTCACCCGATTGTAGAAAAACGGCGAGTGGGCGTTGGCGCCCATCGCGCTAACCACCAGCATATGTTGCGCACCCAGTCGTTTGCCGGTCAGCGCGGTATCAACCACCAGCGTGTAGTCAGCATGGACGAAGGCCTCTTTGCTCCCGGCCTCCCGGCGCGTCGTTCCCAAGCAACAGAAGACGATATCCACCGGGTCAACCACCTGCGCCAGGGCATCGGTCAGCTGGGGATCGTGAGGATTAAAGACACCTTCCGCTGGCGCCAGCGGGCGACGCGTCGGCGCGGCGATGGTGCTTATACGGGGCTCATTCTGCAGCAGCCGGAGTAAGTGACCGCCAACTAACCCGGTCGCGCCGGTTAATAATACCTGACTCATTGGTTCTCCTTTACAGAATTCTCCGCCTTGCACTTTCGGGCTCATGTTCCAGGCTTAATACCTTACAAGGTAAGTATCCACCATCATCATGGAATTACCTCATTGACCATCCAGACAGTGGAGGAAGCATGAGTAAAAAGATAGCCGTCCTCATTACCGACGACTTTGAAGATTCTGAATTTACCTCTCCCGCCGAAGCCTTTAAGCTCGCCGGGCATCAGGTCATCACGATCGAAAAGCAGGCTGGCAAAACGGTGAAGGGTAAGCAGGGAGAAGCCGAGGTCGCCATCGACAGAGCCATCGATGACGTCACACCGGGTGAATTTGATGCCTTATTGCTGCCCGGGGGCTACTCTCCCGACCAGCTGCGTGGTGATGAACGCTTCGTCACCTTTACCCGCGATTTTGTCAACGGCGGTAAGCCGGTGTTTGCCATCTGCCACGGTCCGCAGCTGCTGATCAGCGCCGATGTGATCCGCGGACGTAAGCTCACGGCGGTGAAACCGATTGTGGTGGATGTGAAAAACGCCGGGGGCGAGTTTTACGACCAGGAGGTGGTGGTCGATAACGAACAGCTGGTCACCAGCAGAACGCCGGACGATCTGCCGGCCTTCAATCGCGAAGCGCTACGCCTGCTCGGCGCCGGCATCACGCCGCCAGTGTAATTTTTTCCCGAAACCCAGCGTGTTGTCGGTAAATTTGATTTCGTCCGGACGAATCTCCCATACCGGCGCCGACAGCATGCGGGCCACCGGGAAGCGCTTGACGTAGCGCTGGCGCATTCGCGCCTCTTCGTCACCGCTCAGACGACGGATCTCGCCTTTGAACTGCACGCCGCGGATCAGGGCCACGGTTTTTGGCTGGCCGTTAACCGTGCCGGCCACCTTCGCCCTCTGTCCGGTCATCTGGCCATGGCGGGTGTGCTCCTCGCTGAGCAGATAAAAGGCCACGGTATCCGGGTCATAGACGTAAAAGGCATTCGCGCACCACAGCTCGTCTTCACGGGAGACGCACCAGGTGACGACGTGCTGTTTACTCAGCCAGCGACCAATGGCGGCAAGCGTATCCATCTTTCTTCTCCATTATGCTATGGTGCACACACCTTACCATAGTGACTTTGTGACCGTGTGCTGGTTTCTGTATCTCATTCGAACCGCGGATAATCGCCTTTATACCGGCATCACCACCGACGTGCCACGCCGCTTTCGCCAGCATCAGGCGGGAAAAGGCGCAAAGGCGTTGCGCGGCAAAGGCGACCTGCAGCTGGCCTTTAGCCACGAAGTTGGTGAACACTCACTTGCATTGCGACTGGAATATCGCGTCAAGCAGCTAACGAAGCGCGAAAAAGAGCGCCTCGTTGCCGGAGAGGATGCCTTCGAAACCCTGCTGGCAAGGCTTAAAGACGATTAAAGTGCTCGCTGTATTCTACCTGGCCATGGACGCCGTCGAGGGCGTCATCCGCCAGACGGTGAACCTGGAACGCCTCGGCGCTGTCCGGCCAGCGGCAGCGGAGATCGAAGCGCGCGGCCGGTTCAAAGCCGAAGCGACGGTATAAATCCGGGTCGCCCAGCGTCACCACCGCGGCGTAGCCAAACTCATTCAGCGAGTCCAGCCCTTCATAAACCAGCTGCCGGCCAATGCCCTGTCCGCGGTAGCGTTCATCTACCGCCAGCGGCGCCAGGCCGACCCACTGCAGCTCTTCACCTTCCACCGCCACCGGGCTGAAGGCAACGTAGCCGATCACCTGGCCTTCATCATCCGTCGCCACTACCCCCAGCGTGATCAGTCCATCTTCACGCAGATCGTGCACCAGCTGCGCTTCGGCATCGCGGCCGAAGGTACGACGCAGCAGCGCGTCGATTCCCGGTGCATCAATCCCAATCTCCACTCGAATCAGCATGCCTCACCTACCGATGTCTGTTCAGGTTTCTGCGGGCTCTTCAGTCCAGCTTCGACAAAATCCGCCAGTTGCAGCAACATCACGCGCAGCGCTTTTGGCATCTGCTCGAGCTCAATGGCGTCCATCAAATTTTTTACATACAGCCCCAGCTCCGTATCGCCTTCAATGACCAGACGACGCTGGAAGAATAGCGTATCCGGATCCTGCTTGCGCGCGGCGATCATTAACAGATCGCTGGCGTCGGCGCTGAAGCTGACGTCGGCGTCGGCCTGCTGGCTGACCACCAGTCGACCATCGACTACCGAGGTATACCACAGCAGACCGATGTCACGCACATGAATACTTAACCAACGCCCCTCAAGAAACTCCAGCTCCCCCTCCGCCAGCGCCTGGCGAAACTGCCAGCTCAGCACTTGCTCCAGCACCTGGCGCTTGAGGGCAAAAGGCGCCAGCTTAACCGGCACGCTCATTAAAGACGGGCCAAAGTGGACCAGCCGGGAACGCAGTTTATCCAACACAAGCTTTACTCCATGAATGCAATAGTTCCGCTATTGTGCCATATCACATAAACAACATAGCGGCGTAAATCAACAAAAACGCGATGACGGCCGCCAGTTATTGGCGCCGCCAATACACTTTTAACTGCCTCAAATCAAAAATTGTCACCAGAAGGTTAACTAAAATCCCTGCTCGTTAACCATTCAGCGTCCCTGACGGGCCGCATTTTTCAGGAAAAATTATGGAGCTGCTCTGCCCAGCCGGTAACCTTCCGGCGCTTAAGGCGGCCATCGAAAACGGCGCCGATGCCGTGTATATCGGGCTGAAAGATGACACCAACGCCCGCCACTTTGCCGGCCTTAATTTCACCGAAAAGAAACTGCAGGAAGCCGTCAGCTTTGTGCATCAGCACCGTCGTAAGCTGCATATCGCCATCAATACCTTCGCTCATCCCGACGGCTACGCCCGCTGGCAGCGAGCAGTGGATATGGCCGCTCAACTGGGCGCCGATGCGCTCATTCTGGCCGATATCGCCATGCTGGAGTACGCTGCGGAGCGTTACCCACACATTGAGCGTCACGTTTCGGTGCAGGCTTCCGCCACCAATGAAGAGGCCATTCGCTTCTATCATCGCAACTTCGACGTCGCGCGCGTCGTACTGCCGCGCGTGTTGTCTATTCATCAGGTGAAACAGTTGGCCCGCGCCACGCCGGTGCCGCTGGAAGTCTTCGCCTTCGGCAGCCTGTGCATCATGGCGGAAGGCCGCTGCTATCTCTCTTCTTACCTGACCGGCGAATCGCCCAACACCGTCGGCGCCTGTTCGCCTGCCCGCTTCGTACGCTGGCAGCAAACGCAGCAGGGGCTGGAATCGCGTCTCAATGAAGTGCTGATTGACCGTTATCAGGATGGTGAAAATGCCGGTTATCCGACGCTGTGCAAAGGCCGCTACCTGGTTGATGGCGAGCGCTATCACGCGCTGGAGGAGCCCACCAGCCTCAACACCCTGGAACTGTTGCCGGAATTGATGGCCGCCAATATCGCCTCGGTGAAAATCGAAGGCCGTCAGCGCAGCCCGGCTTACGTGACCCAGGTGGCGAAAGTCTGGCGCCAGGCGATCGATCGCTGCAAAGCCGATCCGCAGAATTTCGTACCGCAGTCCGCCTGGATGGAGACCCTGGGCGCCATGTCCGAGGGGACACAAACTACCCTTGGCGCTTATCACCGTAAATGGCAGTGAGAAACATGAAATATTCATTAGGGCCGGTGCTGTACTACTGGCCAAAAGAGACGCTGGAAGATTTTTACCAGCAGGCGGCAAACTGCAGCGCCGACACCATTTATCTCGGCGAAGCGGTATGCAGCAAACGCCGCGCCACCAAAGTTGGCGACTGGATCGAAATGGCGAAAACGCTGGCCGCTAGCGGCAAGCAGGTGGTGCTCTCCACCCTCGCGCTGGTGCAGGCCTCTTCTGAACTGGGCGAGCTGAAGCGCTATGTCGATAACGGCGAATTTCTGATTGAGGCCAGTGATTTGGGCGTGGTAAATCTCTGCGCCGAACGCAAGCTACCGTTCGTCGCCGGGCATGCGCTGAACTGCTACAACGCCGTTACCCTGCGCCTGCTGCGGAAACAGGGCATGGTGCGCTGGTGCATGCCGGTGGAACTCTCCCGCGACTGGCTGGCTAATTTACTGACCCAGTGCGAAGAGCTGGGTATCCGCAACCAGTTTGAAGTCGAAGTGCTGAGCTACGGCCATCTGCCGCTGGCTTATTCCGCGCGCTGCTTTACCGCCCGCTCGGAAGACCGGCCAAAGGACGAGTGCGAAACCTGCTGCATCAAGTACCCAACCGGGCGCAGCATGCTGTCGCAGGAGAACCAGCAGGTGTTCGTGCTCAATGGTATTCAGACCATGAGCGGCTACGTCTATAACCTGGGCAATGAGCTGACCTCCATGCACGGCCTGGTGGATATGGTGCGCCTGTCGCCGATGGGCAACGAGACCTTCGCCATGCTCGAGGCCTTCCGCGCCAACGAAAACGGCGCTGCGCCGCTGGATCTCACCAGCAATAGCGATTGCAACGGCTACTGGAAACGATTGCCAGGACTGGTGCTTCAGGCCTGATAAACCGCTCACTTTGTTAACAACAGTGCTCAGATTTTAATGCATTATTAAAGATGCAGCTTTTCTGGCTGGCGCGTCCAGGATGCGCCAGGCTGGAAGAAGACCTTCAATCTGATGACGATGCTGTAGCAAAGTGAGCCTTTATGACTGACAAATCTGTTCCATTCTCGGTGCTCGATCTGGCGCCGATCCCGCAAGGTTCTTCTGCCAAAGAAGCCTTTACCCACTCTCTGGATCTCGCCCGGCTGGCCGAATCGCGCGGCTATCATCGCTACTGGCTGGCGGAGCACCATAATATGGTCGGCATTGCCAGCGCAGCGACCTCGGTGCTGATTGGCTATCTCGCCGCCAACACCACCACCCTGCATCTCGGGTCCGGCGGCGTGATGCTGCCTAACCACTCTCCACTGGTGATAGCTGAGCAGTTCGGCACCCTGAACACCCTTTACCCCGGGCGGATCGACCTCGGCCTTGGCCGCGCGCCGGGCAGCGATCAGCCGACCATGCGCGCCCTGCGTCGCCATATGAGCGGCGATGTCGATAATTTCCCGCGCGATGTAGCGGAACTGGTGGACTGGTTTGACGCCCGCGATCCGAACCCGCACGTGCGCCCGGTTCCCGGCTACGGGGAGCGCATTCCAGTATGGCTGCTGGGCTCAAGCCTGTACAGCGCGCAGCTGGCGGCGCAGCTTGGTCTGCCGTTTGCCTTCGCCTCGCACTTCGCGCCGGACATGCTATTCCAGGCGCTGCATCTGTACCGCAGCAACTTCAAACCTTCGGCGCGGCTGGAAAAACCGTACGCGATGGTATGTATCAATATTATCGCCGCCGACAGCAACCGCGATGCAGAGTTTCTCTTCACCTCCATGCAGCAGGCGTTTGTGAAGCTGCGCCGCGGCGAAACCGGGCAGTTGCCGCCGCCGGTGGAAAATATGCATCAACTGTGGTCAGCGTCCGAGCAGTATGGTGTACAGCAGGCATTGAGCATGTCGCTGGTCGGCGATAAAACTAAAGTCCGCCATGGGCTAGAGTCGATTCTGCGTGAAACCGAGGCGGACGAAATCATGGTCAATGGCCAGATCTTCGACCACCAGGCGCGTCTGCATTCTTTCGATTTAGCGATGCAGGTGAAAGAGGAGCTGTTGGGGTAACACACACGTCAGCCCGGTGGACGTCGCGCCACCGGGCAATAGCTTTACTGATAAACCGGCAGCAGATTGACGCTCGACAGGATATGTACAACCGCATTGCCGAGGCCAAAGAGCAGGATCAGCACAATCATTGGCGTTCCGCCCCAAACGCGGAACTGTGGGCTGCCGAAGCGTTTGCGTGAGGCGTGAGCCAGCAGCGCCGGTACAATCGCCGCCCAGATCGTCGCCGCCAGGCCAGCATAGCCGATGGCGTAGAGGAAACCATCGGGTTTCACCAGCCCGCCAATCATCGGCGGGATAAAGGTCAGCAGCGCGGTTTTAAAGCGTCCCATCGCGCTATCGTCAAAGCCAAACAGATCCGCCAGGTAGTCGAACAGCCCCAGCGTCACGCCGAGGAACGAACTGGCGACAGCAAAGTTCGAGAACACCACCAGCAGCAGATCCAGACTCCGACTATTCAGCACGCCGCTCAACGCCTGCACCAGCACATCAATGTTGCCGCCCTTCTGCGCAATGTCGATAAACTGCGGACGAGGGATGTTACCCATCGTCACCAGCAGCCAGACCACGTACAGACCCAGCGCCAGCAGCGTACCGTAGGTTAAGCAGCGGATGATGGTGCGCGGATCTTTTCCGTAGTATTTCATCAGGCTCGGCACGTTGCCGTGATAGCCAAACGAGGCCAGGCAGAACGGGAGCGTCATCAGCAGGTATGGCGCATAGGAGGCATTCTTCTCCGCAACGTTAAATAGCGTCGTCGGCTCGACGTGCCCGAGCAGGCTACCGAAGGTCAGGAAGAAGGTGATAACCTTAGCGCCCAGTACGATAGCCGTCATGCGGCTCACCGCTTTGGTGCTCATCCAGACGATAAACGCCACCAGCAGCGCAAAGCCGAAGCCCGCCGCGCGCGCCGGCACCTTCAGCGACAGTTCACTGAAGGTGTGGTGGAGGATCGAACCGCTCGCCGAAATATAGGCGTAGGTCAGGATATAGAGCACAAAGGCGATTGATACACCGTTCACCAGGTTCCAGCCCTTGCCGAGCAGGTCTTTGGTAATGGTGTCGAAGCTGGAGCCGATGCGGTAGTTAAGATTGGCCTCGAGGATCATCAAACCGGAGTGCAGCATGCAGAACCAGGTGAAGACCAGCGCCGCCAGCGACCAGAAAAACCACGCGCCGGACATCACCACCGGCAGCGAGAACATGCCCGCGCCGATAATCGTGCCGCCGATAATCACCACGCCGCCAAACAGAGACGGACGGGTTGCCGTAGTGGTTAGTGTCGCCATTTACCGAATTCTCCAGTCGAAAATACTTCGCTCACGTTGAGCATGACGCACTGTACCAGTACACGAGTACAAAGGGAATAAAAAAAGCCCCAATCATGACGATCGGGGCTGTATTATTTAGTTTACGCTAGCGGGCGGCGTTGATTACGCATCGCCACCGAAGCGACGGCGACCGGCTGAGTCATCGCGGCGCGGCGCGGATGCATCGTCACGACGCGGCGCACGGCCTTCACGACGTTCGCCGCTGAAACGACGTCCTTCACCACGACCGCCTTCACGACGTTCGCCACCGAAGCCACGGCCGCCTTCACGACGCTCGCCGCCGAAGCCACGGCCGCCTTCGCGACGCTCACCGCCGCCACGACGTTCGGTGCGCGGCTGCGCATCGCCCAGCAGCTGCATGTTCATTGGCTTGTTCAGGATACGGGTACGAGTAAAGTGCTGCAGCACTTCGCCCGGCATCCCTTTTGGCAGCTCAATGGTGGAGTGAGAAGCGAACAGCTTGATGTTACCGATGTAACGGCTGCTGATATCGCCTTCATTGGCGATCGCGCCAACGATATGACGCACTTCAACGCCGTCATCGCGACCCACTTCAATGCGATACAGCTCCATGTCACCCACGTCACGACGCTCACGCTTCGGACGATCTTCGCGATCGCCGCGCGGGCCGCGATCATTACGGTCGCCACGACGGTCGAAACGATCGTCACGATCGCGGAATTCACGACGTGGACGCATCGGCGCGTCCGGCGGAACGATCAGCGAACGTTCGCCCTGAGCCATCTTCAGCAGCGCAGCAGCCAGCGTTTCCACGTCCAGCTCTTCACCTTCCGCCGTCGGCTGGATTTTCGCCAGCAGTGCACGGTACTGATCCAGATCGCTGCTTTCCAGCTGCTGCTGAACTTTCGCGGCGAATTTTTCCAGACGACGCTTGCTCAGCAGCTCCGCGTTAGGCAGTTCCACTTCAGGAATGGTCAGCTTCATGGTGCGTTCAATGTTGCGCAGCAGACGACGCTCGCGGTTCTCAACGAACAGCAGCGCGCGGCCAGCACGACCGGCACGACCAGTACGGCCGATACGGTGAACGTAGGATTCAGAATCCATTGGGATGTCGTAGTTCACCACCAGGCTGATACGCTCAACGTCCAGGCCACGGGCCGCAACGTCAGTCGCAATCAGGATATCCAGACGACCATCTTTCAGGCGTTCCAGAGTCTGCTCACGCAGCGCCTGGTTCATGTCGCCGTTCAGCGCCGCGCTGTTGTAGCCATTACGCTCCAGCGCTTCAGCTACTTCCAGGGTCGCGTTTTTGGTACGGACGAAGATAATCGCCGCATCAAAGTCTTCCGCTTCCAGGAAACGCACCAGCGCTTCGTTTTTACGCATGCCGTAGGCAGTCCAGTAGCTCTGGCTGATATCCGGGCGAGTCGTCACGCTGGACTGAATGCGCACTTCCTGCGGCTCTTTCATAAAGCGACGGGTAATGCGACGGATAGCTTCCGGCATGGTGGCGGAGAACAGCGCGGTCTGATGCCCTTCCGGGATCTGCGCCATAATGGTTTCTACGTCTTCGATAAAGCCCATGCGCAGCATTTCATCTGCTTCATCCAGTACCAGGCCGCTCAGTTTGGAGAGGTCCAGGGTGCCGCGCTTCAGGTGGTCCAGCAGACGACCCGGGGTACCGACGACGATCTGCGGACCCTGACGCAGGGCGCGCAGCTGCACGTCATAACGCTGGCCGCCGTACAGGGCAACCACGTTCACGCCGCGCATATGTTTAGAGAATTCCGTCATTGCTTCAGCAACCTGTACCGCCAGCTCGCGGGTCGGCGCCAGCACCAGAATCTGCGGTGCTCTCAGCTCAGGATCGATGTTGTTCAGCAGCGGTAAAGAGAATGCTGCGGTTTTACCGCTACCGGTCTGGGCCATACCCAGAACGTCGCGGCCGTCCAGCAGATGCGGAATGCACTCAGCCTGGATCGGAGATGGTTTTTCGTAACCCAGATCGGTGAGCGCTTCAAGGATAGGAGCCTTCAGGCCCAGATCTGCAAAAGTGGTTTCGAATTCAGCCATGTAGTACGTGTGCCTCAAAATTAATGGCGGCCAGTCTACATAACTCATCGTGAAAATTTACGGTAATTTTCATTGAAAAGTGTGAACCGGCTCAAAGTAGGTGTATTAACGAACAACAACGCCCTCACCCGCGAAGGTGATGGCAAGCAAAAAACTATGGGCTGATGTGTTCGTCAGCTATTGCTGGTCCGATTCTGCCAGGTCATCTTGCTCCTGGCCCAAGAGCGATAATTCCAACAATGCGTATCGGTGCTCAACGTAGTTGTGTACGTTGTTGGCGACCGCCAGTTTGAACAGTGCCGTAGCGCTGTCCTTGTCCCCCAGACTTAGGTAGTACTTACCTAAATAGAAGTTGGTTTCACTGAGATGCTCAGCGAGCGAGGTGTTATCCGTTGCGTCTGCCTTCAGACGAGTCATCAGCTCTTTTTCGCTAATGTCGCCAAGGTAGAACTCGACAATGTTCCATCCCCATTGCTCTTTATCCGACTTGTTTAAGCGCTCTCTGAGTGCTTCAAGCGCCCGCTTCTCGTCGAGTTTACGCTCGGCGATATAAAGCCACAGGCTACGGAAAGGATCATTGGGATCGTCTTGATAAAACGCCAGCAGATCATCTTGCGCTAACTTAGCCCGGCCGCCGTAATACAGGGCGATACCGCGGTTCAAGTGCGCGTAGTTGTAAGTTGGATCAAGCTCAAGTACAGAATCAAACGCTTCATAGGCAGCATCAAAATTGCCTGCCTGCGTTAAGTAAATGCCTAAGTAATTGAATACTTCCGGCATATCGGGTCGGATTGCCAGCGCTTGTGAAAAATCATTTCGCGCTAGTGCCCTCAGACCGAGACTATCATACAACACTCCGCGCTCATATAAAAGCTGTGCGCGTTCGTCATCGGATAAAGCCCGACTGGCAAGAATTTGTTCCATGCGTGCCAGAATCACTTCTTGCTGTAAAGTCGGTTGCAATGGTACTGCGAGGACGGCGTCCTTACGCCAGGCGGTGCTACTGCATCCTGCCAGCGTGAGAGCTGTCGCCACGAAACACCAGCGCAAAAAAGGCTTCATTTCCCACTCCCGAAGACAACGATTGGATGAACGTCCTGTTCCCCGGCTGCAAACGAGGCGTCCTGCCCGTAAAACGCCCTCCGCAAAAGCGGAGGGCTAACGGCAACCTTACTCGCCCTGCTCGGCAGCCGGAGCTTCCGGCGCTGCGGCAGACGGAGTCTGTTCAGTTGCTTCTTTAATGCTCAGACGGACACGGCCCTGGCGGTCAACTTCCAGAACCTTAACCGGTACTTCCTGACCCATCTGCAGGTAGTCAGTCACTTTCTCAACGCGCTTGTCAGCGATCTGCGAGATGTGAACCAGACCTTCTTTACCGCCGCCGATGGCAACGAATGCGCCAAAGTCAACGATACGGGTCACTTTACCATTGTAGATGCGGCCAACTTCGATCTCAGCGGTGATCTCTTCGATACGACGGATAGCATGCTGCGCTTTGTCGCCGTCGGTCGCTGCGATCTTCACGGTACCGTCATCTTCGATCTCGATGGTAGTACCGGTCTCTTCGGTCAGGGCACGGATAACAGAACCGCCTTTACCGATAACGTCTTTGATCTTGTCCGGGTTGATCTTGATGGTGTGGATACGCGGTGCGAATTCAGAGATATCGCCGCGCGGCGCGTTAATCGCCTGCTCCATCACGCCCAGGATGTGCAGACGCGCACCTTTAGCCTGGTTCAATGCAACCTGCATGATTTCTTTGGTGATACCTTCAATTTTGATATCCATCTGCAGCGCAGAGATACCGTCGCGGGAACCCGCAACTTTGAAGTCCATATCGCCGAGGTGGTCTTCGTCACCGAGGATGTCAGACAGCACGACGAAGTTGTCGCCTTCTTTCACCAGACCCATTGCGATACCCGCCACAGCGGCTTTTACCGGCACGCCCGCGTCCATCAGCGCCAGAGAGGCGCCGCAGACGGAAGCCATGGAAGAGGAACCGTTAGATTCGGTGATTTCCGATACCACGCGCACGGTGTACGGGAATTCTTCAATAGTCGGCATCACGGCCAGTACGCCGCGCTTCGCCAGACGACCGTGACCGATTTCACGACGCTTCGGAGACCCCACCATGCCAGTTTCGCCTACGGAGTACGGAGGGAAGTTGTAGTGGAACAGGAAGGAGTCGGTGCGCTCGCCCATCAGTTCGTCGATGTTCTGCGCATCGCGTGCGGTACCCAGAGTCGCGGTAACCAGCGCCTGCGTTTCGCCACGGGTGAACAGCGCGGAACCGTGAGTACGCGGCAGAACGCCGGTACGAACGTCCAGACCACGGATCATATCTTTTTCACGGCCATCGATACGCGGCTCGCCGGCCAGTACGCGGCTACGAACCACGTTTTTCTCGATGGCGTGCAGGATTTCACCCAGCTCGTTAGCGTCCAGGGTTTCATCTTCAGCAACCAGCGTGGCGATGGTTTCAGATTTGATCACGTCAACCTGAGCGTAACGCTCTTGTTTGTCGGTGATACGGTAAGCATCGCTCAGACGGGATTCAGCCAGCGCAGCCACGCGCGCGTTCAGCGCTTCGTTGACCGCTTCCGGCTGCCAGTCCCAACGCGGTTTACCGGCTTCTTTCACCAGGTCGTTGATGTTCTGAATAACAATCTGCTGCTGCTCGTGGCCGAAGACCACCGCGCCCAGCATCTGGTCTTCGCTCAGCAGTTCCGCTTCGGATTCCACCATCAGCACGGCCGCTTCGGTACCGGCAACCACCAGGTCCAGTTTGCTGGACTTCAGTTCTTCCTGGGTTGGGTTCAGTACGTACTGGTCGTTGATGTAACCCACGCGCGCAGCGCCGATTGGGCCATTGAACGGAATACCAGACAGCGACAGCGCAGCGGAAGCACCGATCATCGCGACGATGTCTGGGTTAACCTGCGGGTTAACGGAAACGACGGTGGCGATAACCTGAACTTCGTTAACGAAGCCTTCCGGGAACAGCGGGCGAACCGGGCGGTCAATCAGACGCGCGATCAGTGTTTCGCCTTCGCTTGGACGGCCTTCACGACGGAAGAAACCACCCGGGATTTTACCGGCAGCGTAGGTACGCTCCTGGTAGTTAACGGTCAGCGGGAAAAAGTCCTGGCCTGGCTTCGCTTTTTTCTGACCCACAACGGTAACGAATACCGCAGTGTCATCCATGCTAACCATCACAGCGGCCGTTGCCTGGCGCGCCATCATGCCGGTTTCCAGGGTCACGGTATGCTGGCCGTACTGGAATTTACGAACGATCGGATTAAGCAAAATTCTATCCTTTTTATCTATAAATCACGCCATATCCACGACATAGCGTCTATTGACCCGATCTTCTGCATCCTCGCGACTAATGACAACCTTTACCCGCCCCTGCGGATGAAGCCTCTCATTAGCCGCGCGAACCTCTGCATGAAGATCATTACTAGCAACAATACATGAGTTTTGAATGAATTGCTGCCGCCCGGTCGAAAAAAGGGGCCGTCAGGCCCCTTTTTCTGAAACTCGCAGAATTAGCGACGCAGACCCAGACGCTCAATCAGCGCAGAGTAACGGGCAACATCTTTACGTTTCAGGTAGTCGAGCAGTTTACGACGCTGAGAAACCATGCGCAGCAGACCACGACGGCTGTGGTGATCTTTTTTGTGCTCTGCAAAGTGGCCCTGCAGGTGGTTGATCTGTGCGGTCAGCAGTGCAACCTGAACTTCGGTAGAACCGCTGTCGTTTTCGCCACGACCAAACTCAGAAACGATTTTTGCTTTAGCTTCAACGCTTAGAGACATTTTATAACTCCAAAAATTAAAAGAAAGAAAGGGTGCCGATCTCTAATTCAGCGACCCCTGATGCAACGCCCGAAAATGTTAAAACACGTTAGCGGACGTTAAGCGGCGATATTCTACTCGTAGCAGGCTTTTATCGCAAGAAAAGCGCTTACGCCGGGTATTCCACCACCAGACGACGCGGGGCCACGCGGCCTTCATCGTCAATTTCGCCCATGCCGAGAAACTTGCCGGACTCGCTCTCCATCACTCGCACCAGCCCGTTAAGCGGCGCGCCTGACTGACGTACCGGGTTGCCGTTCTTAAAGTAGACTGCGGAGGTTTCTGGAATATTAACCAGCGGGTAATCCGAGGCCGGGCTGTCCATCGGCATCAGCAGCGGATCAAGCAACTGAGCGGCAGGAATATCCTGCGCCGCCGCCTCATCGACCAGCGCCTGCAGCTGCTCGAGGGTCACCATCCGCTCGACCGGGTATTTGCTTACCGCCAGGCGACGCAGGAAAATCACGTGCGCGCCGCAGCCGAGCTTCTCACCTAAATCATCGATAATCGTCCGGATGTAGGTGCCTTTCGAGCAGTGGATCTCCAGCTCCAGCTCATCGCCTTCGCGGCGAATAAACAGCAGCTCATAGACGGTTATCGGCCGGGCTTCCCGCGGAACTTCAATACCCTGGCGAGCATATTCGTATAGCTTCTTGCCCTGATATTTCAGCGCCGAATACATCGACGGCACCTGCTGCGTCTCGCCGCGAAAGCTGTCCAGCGCCGCCGCCAGCTGTTCGTCGCTAAAAGTCAGCGGGCGCTCTTCCACCACCTGACCGTCGGCATCGGAGGTATCCGTGCGCTGGCCAAGTTTGGCGATCACGCGGTAACGCTTATCGGAGTCCAGCAGATACTGGGAAAACTTGGTCGCTTCGCCAAGGCAGATCGGCAGCATACCGGTCGCCAGCGGATCCAGCGCGCCGGTATGCCCGGCGCGGTTGGCGTTATAAATACGTTTTACTTTCTGCAGCACATCGTTACTGGAGGCGCCCTGAGGCTTGTCCAGCAACAATACGCCATGCACGTCGCGGCCGCGACGACGAGGACGACTCATCAGTCCTCCTTGCTGTCGTCCGGGTTCACACGACGCTCATCGTCGTGTTTCACCACGCTGGTGACCAGGTTGGACATACGCATCCCTTCCACCAGTGAGTTGTCGTAGAAGAAAGTCAGTTCCGGTACGATGCGCAGACGCATCGCTTTCCCCAGCAGAGAGCGGATAAAGCCAGAAGCTTCCTGCAGCGCTTTGATGCCCGCTTTCACCGCGGCTTCATCTTTGTCGTTAAGGAAGGTGACATACACCTTGGCATAGGCCAGGTCACGGGACATTTCCACACCGGAAACGGTGGTCATCATGCCCAGACGCGGATCTTTAATTTCACGCTGCAGGATGATGGCAATCTCTTTTTGCATCTCCTGGGCCACACGCTGCGGGCGACCAAATTCTTTCGCCATAATAAGTTCTCCAGAATAAAGACAAAAAAGGGGCCAAAAGCCCCTTTTTAAAATGATTGCCGGGTGGCGCTTCGCTTCCCCGGCTGCTTAGCCATCAAATGATTAATCGATGCTACGCTGGATTTCGATGATTTCGAACACTTCGATCATATCGCCAACGCGAACGTCGTTGTAGTTCTTCACGCCGATACCACATTCCATGCCGTTACGGACTTCGTTAACGTCATCTTTGAAGCGGCGCAGGGATTCCAGCTCGCCTTCATAGATAACCACGTTGTCACGCAGAACGCGGATTGGGTTGTGACGTTTGATCGTCCCTTCGGTAACCATACAGCCCGCGATGGCGCCGAATTTCGGCGATTTGAAGACATCACGCACTTCAGCCAGACCGATGATCTGCTGTTTCAGTTCCGGAGACAGCATGCCGCTCATCGCCGCTTTCACTTCGTCGATCAGGTTATAGATGACGGAGTAGTAACGCAGATCCAGGCTTTCCGCTTCGATAACTTTACGCGCAGAGGCATCGGCACGAACGTTGAAGCCAACCAGAATCGCATTGGATGCTGCTGCCAGGGTAGCGTCGGTTTCGGTGATACCACCTACGCCGGAACCGATGATCTTCACTTTCACTTCGTCGGTAGACAGTTTCAGTAAGGAATCGGAAATCGCTTCGACAGAACCCTGTACGTCCGCTTTCAGTACGATGTTCACTTCGTGAACTTCGCCTTCGGTCATGTTAGCGAACATGTTTTCCAGTTTAGATTTCTGCTGACGCGCCAGCTTAACTTCACGGAATTTGCCCTGACGATACAGCGCCACTTCACGCGCTTTTTTCTCGTCACGCACTACGGTCACTTCATCACCGGCAGCCGGCACACCGGACAGGCCGAGGATTTCCACCGGAATGGACGGACCCGCTTCCAGCACTTCGCGACCCAGTTCGTCACGCATCGCGCGCACACGGCCATATTCGAAGCCGCACAGAACAATGTCGCCCTTGTGCAGAGTACCTTCGCGAACCAGAACGGTAGCTACCGGACCACGACCTTTATCAAGGAAGGATTCGATGACCGCGCCGCTCGCCATACCGTTGCGGACCGCTTTCAGCTCAAGAACTTCAGCCTGCAGCAGGATCGCGTCCAGCAGGTCGTCGATGCCGGTACCCGCTTTCGCGGAAACGTGGACGAACTGGCTCTCGCCGCCCCACTCTTCCGGCAGGATGCCGTACTGGGACAGTTCGTTCTTCACGCGATCCGGATCGGCTTCTGGCTTATCGATCTTGTTCACCGCCACTACCACCGGTACCTGCGCCGCTTTAGCGTGCTGGATAGCTTCGATAGTCTGCGGCATCACGCCGTCGTCTGCCGCCACCACCAGAACCACGATATCCGTCGCCTGCGCGCCACGAGCACGCATGGAGGTAAACGCGGCGTGGCCCGGGGTATCCAGGAAGGTGATCATGCCGTTGTCGGTTTCGACGTGGTAAGCACCGATGTGCTGGGTAATACCACCCGCTTCGCCGGAGGCAACCTTGGTAGAACGAATGTAGTCCAGCAGCGAGGTTTTACCGTGGTCAACGTGCCCCATAATGGTCACGACCGGTGCGCGCGGTTCAGCCGCCGCGCCGGTGTCACGGTCGCTCATTACGGCTTCTTCCAGTTCGTTTTCACGACGCAGGATAACTTTGTGGCCCATCTCTTCGGCAACCAGCTGTGCGGTTTCCTGGTCGATGACCTGGTTGATGGTCGCCATGGCGCCCAGCTTCATCATCGCTTTGATGACCTGAGAACCTTTCACCGCCATCTTGTTAGCCAGTTCGCCAACGGTGATGGTTTCGCCGATTACGACGTCACGGTTAACGGCCTGCGCTGGCTTCTGGAAGCCCTGCTGCAGAGCGGAACCTTTACGGTGCTTACCGCCTTTACCGCCGCGAACGGCCGCGCGGGCTTCTTCACGATCAGCTTTCGATTCAGCGTGTTTGTTGCCTTTCTTCGCCGGACGAGCCGCTTTGCTGCTACGGCTACGGCCGCGACCGCCTTCGACTTCACGATCGTTATCATCTTCAGCCTGACGAGCATGCTGTGATGTGGTGACGTGATAGTCGCTGCTATCTTCCGGGCTGTCTGAGGTTTCAGACCAATTTTTTTCGTTTTCTTCAGCCATACGGCGTGCTTCTTCCGCTACACGGCGCGCTTCTTCTTCAAGTTTGCGGCGTGCTTCTTCTTCCGATTTGCGCTTCAATTCCGCGGCTTCGTTCTCGCGACGGATCTTTTCAGCCTGGGCGGTTTTGGTCATTTCGTCGGTATGTTGATTGCTCACTTTGTCTTTTTCCGCAGCTTCACGTTTCGCTTTATCAGCGACTTCACGTTTAGCTTGTTCTGCGGCCTCACGTTCAGCTTTTAATTGCGCCTCGCGTTTCGCTGCTTCTTCAGCTTCACGACGGGCCTGCTCTTCCGCTTCACGCTGCGCCTGCTCTTCCGCGGCCAGGCGTTCAGCCTCTTGCGGATCGCGTTTCACAAAGGTGCGTTTCTTGCGGACTTCGATTTGTACCGATTTACTCTTTCCACCGGTACCTGGAATATTCAACGTACTGCGCGTCTTACGCTGTAACGTCAGCTTGTCTGGCGCCGAGCCGTGTTCACGGTTCAGGTGCGTCAACAAAGTTTGTTTCTCTTGCGAGGTCACAGAATCATCAGCCGATTTGCGGATGCCTGCGTCAGCAAATTGCTGTATCAGGCGATCCACAGAGGTCTGAATCTCTGAGGCCAGCGCTTTAATAGTCACATCTGTCATGCTGTTCCTTCCTGCTACAGTTTATTACGCTTCGTCGCCGAACCAACAAATGTTGCGAGCGGCCATGATGAGCTCGCCAGCTTTCTCGTCGGTCATCCCTTCGATATCAGCCAGGTCATCAACGCCCTGCTCGGCGAGATCTTCCAGCGTACAAACACCACGGGCAGCCAGTTTGAATGCCAGGGCACGATCCAGACCTTCGAGATTCAACAGATCATCGGCAGGTTTGTTATCTCCCAGGCTTTCTTCCTGAGCCAGCGCCAGCGTAGTCAGTGCGTTTTTCGCACGCTCACGAAGTGCTTCAACGGTGGCTTCATCCAGACCGTCGATTTCCAGCAGTTCTTTCATCGGCACATAGGCCAGCTCTTCCAGCGAGGAGAAGCCTTCTTCAACCAGCACTGTCGCGAAATCTTCATCAATATCAAGATATTTGGTGAAGGTATCGATAGCGGCATGCGCTTCCGCCTGGTGCTTAGCCTGCAGATCGTCAACGGTCATGACGTTGAGTTCCCAGCCGCTGAGCTGTGAAGCCAGGCGGACGTTCTGACCGTTACGGCCGATCGCCTGCGCCAGGTTGCCCGCTTCTACCGCGATATCCATGGTGTGTTTATCTTCATCCACCACGATGGACGCGACGTCTGCCGGCGCCATAGCGTTAATCACGAACTGCGCCGGGTTATCATCCCACAGGACGATATCGATGCGTTCACCACCCAGCTCAGTCGACACGGCCTGCACACGCGCACCGCGCATACCGACGCAAGCGCCAACCGGGTCGATGCGCTTGTCGTTGGTTTTCACCGCGATTTTGGCACGAGAGCCCGGATCGCGAGCCGCTGCTTTGATCTCCAGCACTTCTTCACCGATTTCCGGCACTTCGATGCGGAACAGTTCGATCAGCATCTCAGGTTTGGAACGGGTGACGAACAGCTGGGCGCCACGCGCTTCCGGACGGACAGCGTACAGTACGCCGCGAATGCGGTCGCCCGGACGGAAGTTTTCACGCGGCAGCATATCTTCACGCAGGATCACGGCTTCAGCGTTGTTACCCAGATCCAGTGTGATATTGTCGCGGTTCACTTTTTTCACCACGCCGGTGATGATCTCACCTTCGTGCTCGCGGAACTGATCGACCACCATCGCGCGCTCGGCTTCGCGGACTTTCTGCACGATAACCTGCTTAGCGGTCTGGGTGGTGATACGGTCGAAGGTAACAGATTCGATCTGATCTTCGACATAGTCGCCGACGTTCATGCTTTCATCTTCGAAACGCGCTGCTTCCAGCGTGATCTCGCGCGTCGGCTGGGTGACTTCTTCTACAACCAGCCAACGACGGAAGGTATCGAAATCGCCGCTCTTGCGGTCGATTTCAACGCGAACGTCGATCTCTTGTTCGTATTTTTTCTTGGTGGCCGTTGCCAGCGCGCTTTCCAGCGCTTCGAAAATTTTCTCACGCGGCAGCGCTTTTTCGTTGGAAACGGCTTCAACAACAGCCAAAATTTCTTTGTTCATCGGGGCCTTTCACCTCAATCCAGACTGTTAAAAGTGGGGAACCAGGTTCGCCTTCTGGATGTTACTCAGCGCGAACACTTCATCTTTGCCTTCGACGGTTACCGTGATCATCTCACCGTCTACCGCTTTGATAATGCCCTGCCATTTGCGGCGGTTCTGAACCGCCATGCGCAGCACCAGCGCAACTTCTTCGCCGGTGAAACGTTGATAGTGTTCGGCGGTGAACATCGGACGGTCAAGACCAGGCGAAGAGACTTCCAGGTTGTAAGCGACAGTGATCGGGTCTTCGACATCCATGACGGCGCTTACCTGGTGGCTCACATCAGCACAATCATCAACGTTGATGCCATCTTCACTATCAATATAGATGCGCAGTGTGGATGTGCGACCGCGAATAAATTCGATGCCGACCAGCTCAAAGCCAAGCGCTTCAACCGGCGCAGTGAGCATCTCTGTCAATTTTTGCTCTAATGTGGACAAACCCACCCCCAAGACATAAAAAAAGGGCGTATAGCCCAGTTATTCTGAAGTCAGATAACAAAAAACCCCGATAAATCGGGGCTTTAGATAACTGAACCCTGAGATCGCCATGGCGATCTGGAACACCTTCCGCAAGAATTCTTTCAAATTCGGCTACGAAGGACACCTAGTCCTCACAGTATATTTGAAAAAGTACTTAATGGGAAAGTGGTTGCGGGGGCCGGATTTGAACCGACGACCTTCGGGTTATGAGCCCGACGAGCTACCAGGCTGCTCCACCCCGCGCCTGAAACGTGGCATATTTTACTCTTTATGAGCAAAAGACGCAAATACTGCTGGGATTTGGTACCGAAGACGGGACATAAAATCGAGATGAATTGTAACGGTGATTAGTATATTTTGTCAACATGCTTTTTAGCGCCCCCGATTGCCGTTTGTGCTGGTATTTCAGGCTTTTTTAGCAAAAAGATGATGAAGCACTTCCTGTCGCCAGTAAAAGATGGTTAAATGAATACTCACAATTAATGCATAAAAATGCAGTTAAGGTTGTTGGGTCGAACTCACCACAGTCTATCGAGCAGGGTTTTATTTTATGACGACGATTCTCAAGCATCTCCCGGTTGGTCAACGTATTGGTATCGCTTTCTCTGGTGGACTGGATACCAGCGCCGCGCTGTTATGGATGCGCAAAAAAGGCGCCGTGCCTTATGCATATACCGCTAACCTGGGTCAACCGGACGAAGACGACTACGATGCTATCCCGCGCCGCGCGAAAGAGTACGGCGCTGAAGGCGCCCGTCTGATCGACTGCCGCAAACAGCTGGTCGCAGAAGGGATCGCCGCGATTCAGTGTGGCGCTTTCCATAACACCACCGGTGGGTTGACCTACTTCAACACCACGCCGCTAGGCCGCGCGGTCACCGGCACCATGCTGGTGGCGGCGATGAAAGAAGACGGCGTTAACATATGGGGCGATGGCAGCACCTATAAAGGCAACGATATCGAACGTTTCTATCGTTACGGCCTGCTGACCAACGCTGAACTGCAGATTTACAAACCGTGGCTGGACAGCGACTTTATCAATGAGCTCGGCGGTCGTCACGAAATGTCCGAATTTATGATCGCCTGCGGCTTTGATTACAAGATGTCGGTCGAAAAAGCCTACTCCACCGACTCCAATATGCTCGGCGCGACCCATGAAGCGAAAGATCTCGAATTCCTGAACTCCAGCGTCAAGATCGTCAACCCGATTATGGGCGTGAAGTTCTGGGACGAAAACGTGAAGATCCCTGCGGAAGAGGTCACCGTACGCTTTGAGCAGGGCCATCCGGTGGCGCTGAATGGTAAAACCTTTGCCGATGACGTCGAGATGATGCTGGAAGCCAACCGCATCGGCGGTCGTCACGGCCTGGGCATGAGCGACCAGATTGAAAACCGGATTATCGAAGCGAAAAGCCGCGGCATTTATGAAGCTCCGGGGATGGCGCTGCTGCATATTGCCTACGAGCGTTTGCTGACCGGAATCCATAACGAAGATACGATTGAGCAATATCACGCCCACGGTCGCCAGTTGGGCCGCCTGCTGTATCAGGGCCGCTGGTTTGATTCCCAGGCGCTGATGCTGCGTGATTCGCTGCAGCGCTGGGTCGCCAGCCAGATCACCGGCGAAGTCACCCTCGAACTGCGTCGCGGTAACGACTACTCGATCCTTAATACGGTATCAGACAACCTGACCTATAAAGCGGAGCGTCTGACCATGGAAAAAGGCGATTCCATGTTTACTGCCGAAGACCGTATCGGCCAGCTGACCATGCGTAATCTGGACATCACCGATACCCGCGAGAAGCTGTTCGGCTATGCCCAGTCTGGCCTGCTGAGCGCCTCCTCGGCAACCGGTTTACCGCAGGTTGAAAATCTGGAAAACAAAGGCAAATAATCGCCTGACAATGTTGCTTTCCGCCGGCGGATCACCGCCGGCTTTTTATTTTGAATGACCCACCAACGTAAAAAAAATGCCATGACGCATTTTTTCCTTATCGCCAGACCAGCAAAACTGTTGACTATAATAGCCTCAATTGATTAATTCATATCTGGTGATACACATCATGAATATTAAACCGCCGATCAGGCCGCAAAAGACCATTGACCGACTGATCGATGTACTTGAGCCACACGCGACCCCCGTTAACGCGATCGCCAGAAAAAGACTGACATGGGAATATAAAGGCAAAACCCAGCTCTTTATTTTTAAAAAAGGCGAGCTGTCGATTATTCGTAATTCCGACAGGCTACTGATGGTGACCGTCTATGAGCCGCATCTTTTCGGCGTGGCGGAAATGCTGCAGCCCAGCCGCAGCCACAGCCTGCGAGCCGAGGTATCATGCGAACTGCTACGGATCGACCACGACCTGGCTTCGGCGCTTTTTCGTCAGCATAACCTGTGGGAAGAGGTGACCAGCCTGTTGGCTTATCATACCTCGTATATGGTGTATCGTGACGATCTGGTCCTGCAGCAGCGTACCTATTCGGTCATCCGTAACCATCTGCTGGAGATGATGCTATTAAGCGAAGAGACCCGACAGCGAGTATCTATTCTTGAGTATATTCAGGACAGGACCCTTCTGTCGCGTAGCAGTATTCTCAATGTATTGTCAGCATTAAAGAAAGGCGGTTATATTGCCTTTGCCCGCGGCGGTTATTTACAAAATATCGTCTCACTTCCTGAAAAATTCTGACCTGCACTCCTCCTATCATTTATTGTTATTTGCTGCAGCGGGGAAGATGTTTAAATTTAAACCAATAACCGTTACCGCTAAAAGAACAAAAATTTTATGCTAAGCGCCTGGGTTTCCCGGAAGACAATCTATTCCTGAGTTCGCCAGCAGACGACCACAAACGGCGTTAACCGCCGGGTCTGCACCGGCTCAGGATATGCCAGCGGAAATCGGCCAGACGTGTGCGGCGGTAGCGAGAGTTGCCCCCTCGCCTGCCGCGACCATAACAATGAGATGCACGAACCCGTTAATTATGCCCGAACGCCCATATCGGGCTTTTTTTTATCTGAAGGAATTTAATAATGAAGTCTATTGCTGCAAAAATGGTTGCCGTAACGATCGCTTTGGGAGCCAGCAGCGCTGCCTGCGCAGCCGTTAACCTGCATGGAGAAGCTGGCGCCGAGTTTACCAATCTGTCCGCCAGCTTTGGCGCCGGGGAACCGGGTATGACGTTCAGTTCTCAGTGGGCTCATAGCGACAACGACGGAGATAGTGTAGGACTGGGAATGGGTTATAACTTTAACCTTGGCCCTTTTCTGATGACCCTGGGCGGTAAGGCGGTCTATCTGAACCCAAAAGATGGTGATGAAGGTTACGCCATCGCCGCCAGTGGTGGCGCTGAACTCCCCCTTGGTCAGTATTTCACGCTTTTCGGCGAGGGCTATTACTCACCGGACTCAATGTCCAGCGGCGTTGAGGATTATGTGGAGGCCAATGCCGGGGTACGCCTTAACGTGCTCCCGTCTCTGAATATCGAAGCTGGCTATCGCTATATTGATATGGCAGGGAAAGATGGCAATCGCGATAACACGCTGGCCGACGGCGCTTACGCCGGGGTTAACTTCCGCTTTTAACTCTTCACAGGGATTGCCGGTCGACAGTCCCTGTTTCATTCTCAGCTGGTCAGCGGCACGCTTTCAGTACGCGGTTGATCTCTTGTAGGCCCGCAACATTATTCTCTTTGCGGTAAACCTCATTCATGGACGCCATCTGCTCCAGGCGGGTCAGGGCGCCATACACTTTATACGCCTCGCTGTGTCTGTCGAACACATCGCGGCGCTCCACGTCCTGCAGATAATGACTTTTCAACGAATGGTTAAGGCGACTAATCAGTGCCGTATTGTCCTGGAAATAGCGCCTCACCGCCTGGGCATGATTCGCTGTAGTCCCAGACTCACTGGGCGATACCGGTACGGTTAGCGCATTAATCGTCTCCACCGTTTGGGAGGGCGATGTTGAACTGCACCCAGCTAAACCGAGCACGCCGGCGACGATAAGCAACCCGATCTTGTTCATTGTGTCACTTCACCTCTGTTAATTTGACGAGGCGACTTTAACGACAGTAAAAGGAGGCAACCAGCGAAGAGATGTTTATAAATAAATGGCCAGCGGGGACAAAAACAAAAAAAAACGCTTTTCAGCGTCTTTTTTCTGGAATATTGGTACCGAGGATGGGACTCGAACCCACAAGCCCGTTAGGGCACTACCACCTCAAGGTAGCGTGTCTACCAATTCCACCACCTCGGTACAGAATACTTAGTGCGGGATATCGCTGGTCGGCTGAGCCGGCGCAGTTGGCTGAGTTTGCTCCGTTTTCGGCGCGCTCAGATTATCCCACTCACTTCCTTTACTGGTCTTGTTGCTGTTGATATTACCCAGCGCCAGACTGATGATGAAGAACAGCGCAGCCAGGATGCCGGTCATACGGGTCATAAAGTTGCCAGAACCGCTGGACCCAAACAGTGTGCCGGAAGCGCCTGCACCGAAGGAGGCTCCCATATCAGCGCCTTTACCTTGCTGCAGCATAACCAGACCTACAAGGCCAATCGCTACAATAAGGAAAACAACCAAAAGAGCTTCGTACATAATCAACCTGTTCCTTGCGGATTCGCCGCATACCAAGTGCTTCGACCAATAAAGCGGGACGTTTTAACGTTTCCCACTGAAGCGGGTGTGAATACTAACCAAAGCGAATGACCTTCGCAAGGGCAATTTCGACACATTGTATCAACTGCAGAAAAAAACAGCAAAAAGCCAATTTTCGATCATAAAAAAGGCGGCAAGCGCCGCCTTTTTAACCACTTAGCCGGCAAAGCTAAACGCTTTTTACCGCCTCAGCGATGCGGTGCGCAAACTCGTGCACCTGATCTTCATGCTCGCCTTCCACCATCACGCGGATTAGCGGCTCCGTACCCGATTTACGCAGCAGGACACGGCCGCGTTTTCCTAACGCCGCCTCCACTTCCGCGGTCACCGCTTTGACGTGCTCATTCTCCAGCGGGTTACCGCTGCCCTCGGTAAAGCGGACATTCACCAGCAGCTGAGGGAACATTTTCATCCCGCTGCACAGGTCATGCAGGCTCATGTGGTTGCGGACCATCGCCGCGACCACCTGCAGGCTGGCAACAATGCCATCGCCGGTGGTGGTTTTATCCAGCAGGATCACATGGCCGGAATTTTCCGCACCGATGCGCCAGCCTTTTTCCTGGAGCATCTCCAGTACATAGCGGTCACCGACCTTCGCGCGGGCAAACGGGATGCCTAACTGCTTGAGCGCCAGCTCCAGCCCCATATTACTCATCAGCGTGCCGACGGCGCCGCCGCGCAGTTGCCCCTGACGCAATCCTTCCCGGGCTATGATATAGAGGATCTGGTCGCCATCGACTTTATTGCCTTCGTGGTCAACCATAATCACCCGATCGCCATCGCCGTCGTAGGCAATACCCAGATCGGCTTTTTCCGCCAGCACGCGCGCCTGCAGCGCCCGCACGTCAGTGGCGCCGACCTCTTCGTTGATGTTGAGACCATCTGGCTCGCAGCCCATCGCGATAACCTGGGCTCCCAGCTCGCGGAAGACATTAGGGGCGATGTGATAGGTCGCGCCGTGCGCGCAATCCACCACCACTTTCAGCGTTCCCAGGCTCAGTTCGTTGGGAAAGGTACCCTTACAAAATTCAATGTAGCGCCCCGCCGCATCGACGATACGGCTGGCTTTGCCCAGCTCAGCCGAATCCACGCAGGTGAGCTCTTTCTCCATTTCGGCTTCAATCGCCTCTTCGACATCATCCGGCAGTTTGGTGCCCTCAATGGAGAAGAATTTAATGCCGTTGTCGTAGAAAGGGTTATGTGAAGCAGAGATAACAATCCCCGCCTCGGCGCGGAAGGCGCGCGTCAGGTAGGCGATGGCCGGTGTCGGCATAGGCCCGGTGAACGACGCAGAGAGCCCCGCTGCCGCCAGTCCAGCTTCCAGCGCCGATTCCAGCATATAGCCCGAAATACGGGTATCCTTGCCGATGATAATTTTACGCGAACCGTGACGCGCTAACACTTTGCCCGCCGCCCAGCCCAGCTTGAGCACAAACTCCGGAGTGATCGGCGCATCGCCGACGCGGCCACGAATACCATCGGTGCCAAAATACTTGCGGTTACTCATAACGTTTTTTTCCCTTAGCGGCGAGGGTGGCTTCCACCACGCGCAGCGCTTCTACCGTTTCTTTGACATCATGGACGCGGATAATCTGCGCGCCCTGCATTGCTGCAATGACGGCACACGCCAGGCTGCCGTTCAGCCGCTCCGACGGCCCGACGTTCAGCAACTGACCTACCATCGACTTACGTGACATACCGACCAGCAGCGGCAGACCAAAGTGATGAAACTCCCCAAGCCTGGCCAACAGTTGGTAATTGTGGGAGAGATTTTTACCGAAACCGAATCCCGGGTCGAGCAGCAATTTTTCTTTTGCGATCCCCGCCTGTTCGCAGCGCACAATGTGCTCATTAAAAAAACGCTCAACATCGGCGAAGACATCCTCATACTTCGGCGCCTCCTGCATGGTTTTTGGTTGTCCCTGCATATGCATCAGACACACCGGCAGTCCGGTTTCCGCGGCGGCCTGCAGCGCGCCGGGCTCGGTCAGCGAACGAATATCGTTGATGATATGCGCCCCGGCCCGGGCCGATTGGCGAATAACCTCCGCCTTGGAGGTATCCACTGAGATCCATACCTCAAAGCGCTGGGCAATGGCTTCAACCACCGGTATCACCCGCGCAAGCTCCTCTTCCACACTAACCTCAGCCGCCCCTGGCCGCGTCGATTCACCGCCGATATCAATGATGGTCGCGCCGGCGTTGATCATCAGATTGGCATGCTTCACCGCCTCAATCAGCGAATTATGGGCGCCGCCATCGGAGAAGGAGTCAGGCGTCACATTTAGAATACCCATCACGTGAGGGTGAGAGAGATCGAGGGTTGAGCCCTGGGCTACAAGTTTCATCACAAAATCCCTGAGACTGAAGAGGTTAAAAAAGAAAAACCCCGGAGCGGACGCCCGGGGTTTTAAGGTTAAACAAGCATCAACAGCGGTAGCTTACTTGTCGCCCAGCTGCTCTGACATGGTGTTGCCCGGGTTCGGCGTACGCGGTTCATCAACCGGACGCGGCGCACGAGGCGTGCCATTGTTGTCAGAGTTGTTAGAAGAACCAGGTTCTTCCCAACCCGCTGGCGGACGAACTTCGCGACGAGCCATCAGGTCGTCAATCTGCGGCGCATCGATGGTCTCATACTTCATGAGCGCATCTTTCATCGCGTGCAGAATGTCCATGTTGTCGTTCAGCAGCTGGCGAGCACGACCGTAGTTACGCTCAATCAGCGATTTCACTTCCTGGTCGATGATACGCGCGGTTTCATCGGACATATGCTTCGCTTTCGCGACGCTACGGCCGAGGAAGACTTCACCCTCTTCTTCCGCATACAGCAGCGGACCGAGTTTGTCGGAGAAGCCCCACTGGGTCACCATGTTACGCGCCAGGTTCGTCGCCACTTTAATATCGTTGGACGCACCGGTAGAAACATGTTCCGGACCGTAGATAATCTCTTCCGCCAGACGACCGCCGTACAGGGTGGAGATCTGGCTTTCCAGTTTCTGACGGCTGGCGCTGATTGCATCGCCTTCCGGCAGGAAGAAGGTCACACCCAGCGCACGACCGCGCGGGATAATCGTCACTTTGTGCACCGGATCGTGCTCCGGCACCAGGCGACCAATAATCGCGTGGCCCGCTTCATGATAAGCAGTAGACTCTTTCTGCGCTTCCGTCATCACCATGGAGCGACGTTCCGCACCCATCATGATTTTGTCTTTCGCTTTCTCGAACTCAACCATCGACACAACGCGTTTGTTACCGCGGGCAGCAAACAGCGCCGCTTCGTTGACCAGGTTGGCCAGATCCGCACCGGAGAAGCCCGGGGTACCGCGCGCAATGATTGCCGCATCGATATCCGGCGCCAGCGGAACGCGACGCATATGCACTTTCAGGATCTGCTCACGACCGCGAACATCCGGCAGGCCAACCACCACTTGGCGGTCAAAACGGCCCGGACGCAACAGCGCGGGGTCAAGAACGTCCGGACGGTTAGTCGCCGCGATAACGATGATACCTTCGTTACCTTCGAAGCCGTCCATCTCAACCAGCATCTGGTTCAGGGTCTGCTCACGTTCATCGTGACCACCGCCCAGGCCTGCGCCACGCTGGCGGCCGACGGCGTCGATTTCATCGATGAAGATGATGCAAGGCGCGGCTTTCTTAGCCTGTTCGAACATGTCACGCACACGAGAAGCGCCCACACCGACGAACATTTCGACGAAGTCAGAACCGGAAATGGTAAAGAACGGTACCTTCGCTTCACCAGCGATCGCTTTCGCCAGCAGCGTTTTACCGGTACCCGGAGGGCCGACCATCAGGACGCCTTTCGGGATTTTACCGCCCAGTTTCTGGAAGCGGCTCGGCTCACGCAGGTATTCTACCAGCTCGCCGACTTCCTCTTTCGCTTCGTCACACCCGGCAACGTCTGCAAAAGTGGTTTTGATCTGGTCTTCCGTCAACATACGGGCTTTGCTTTTGCCGAAGGACATCGCGCCCTTCCCGCCGCCGCCCTGCATTTGCCGCATAAAGAAGATCCAGACGCCGATCAGCAGCAGCATTGGGAACCAGGAGATGAAGATGGAAGCCAGCAGGCTCGGCTCTTCTGGTGGTTCGCCAACAACTTTGACGTTTTTAGTCAACAGGTTATCGAGCAGCTTCGGATCGTTAACCGGAATGTAAGTCGTGTAACGGTTACTATCTTTCTTGGTAACGTTGATCTCACGTCCGTTGATACGCGCTTCGCGAACCTGGTCCTGATTGACCTCTTGCAGGAAGGTAGAATAATCCACCTTGCGGCCATTCGACTCGCTGGGCCCAAAGCTCTGGAATACTGACATCAGCACAACGGCAATGACCAGCCAGAGTATTAGGTTTTTCGCCATGTCACTCAAGGGATTAACCTCTTATTACAACTGTGTTAAAAACAGCGTCAGGATACTCTATATCCAGTTTCTTTCAAACTTTCGTTTGAAATCTGCCGGTTATGGTTTACGCCCGGTCGCTACAATATACACTTCACGCGAACGAGCGCGGGAAGAGTCCGGCTTACGAACTTTGACCTTCGTAAACAGGGAGCGAATTTCTCGAAGATACTCATCGAAGCCTTCGCCCTGGAACACCTTCACTACAAAACTACCACCTGGCGCTAATACATCACGAGACATTTCAAGCGCCAGTTCTACCAGATACATAGCCCGGGGAATATCCACCGCCGGTGTTCCGCACATATTCGGCGCCATATCGGACATGACAACTTGGACTTTACTGTCGCCCACTCGCTCAAGTAACGCTTTCAGGACTAATTCATCACGAAAATCGCCCTGAAGGAAGTCCACACCAACGATTGGATCCATTGGTAAAAGATCGCAAGCGATGATGCGGCCGCTGTTGCCGATCTGCGTGACCGCATACTGCGACCAGCCACCGGGAGCAGCACCGAGGTCGACTACCGTCATCCCCGGCTTAAAAATTTTGTCACTTTGCTGTATTTCATCAAGTTTAAACCAGGCACGGGAACGTAACCCCTTTTTCTGTGCCTGTTGAACATATTTATCGCTAAAGTGTTCCTGAAGCCAGCGGCTTGAGCTGGCAGAACGCTTTTTACCTGTCATTTATCATTCCCGTTCGGGTTCATCGTACTTTACTGCGTAAAAATCGACGCGGTAGTTTGGCGATATATGGGAGATGGCGGTAGAATGACCCGTTTTCAATCCCAACGTAAGCAAAAAAATACGATGAATCTGAGTACTAAACAAAAACAGCACCTGAAAGGTCTGGCACATCCGCTCAAGCCGGTAGTTATGCTTGGCAACAATGGTTTGACCGAAGGGGTACTGGCCGAGATCGAACAAGCGTTAGGGCACCATGAACTCATCAAGGTGAAGATCGCCTCAGAAGATCGCGAAACAAAAGCCTTGATCGTGGAAGCCATCGTACGCGAAACCGGCGCCTGTAACGTACAGGTCATCGGTAAAACGCTGGTTCTGTACCGCCCAACGCCAGAGCGTAAAATCTCGCTGCCACGCTAAGAATATCCTGAATCTCGACACAACTTTGTGTAAAACGAGGGATTTCTGCGGCCAGGCGAGCAAAATGCCATGCTCCTGACGTTGATAAAAGGCCGCTATGCGGCCTTTTTCCTTTCTTTACAATCTATAAACATCGTAGCGGGAAATACGCCTTACAGGTATTCAACCTTGGTAATTTCGTATTCCACTTCCCCACCCGGGGTACGGATAGTCACGACGTCATCCTGCTCTTTGCCGATCAGACCGCGGGCGATCGGCGAGTTCACGGAGATCAGATTCTGCTTAAAATCAGCTTCGTCATCGCCCACGATGCGGTAGGTCTGTTCCTCGTCGGTATCGAGGTTCAGCACGCTGACGGTAGAACCAAAAATCACCCGGCCGTTGTTCGGCATTTTGGTGATATCGATAACCTGCGCGTTAGACAGCTTCGCTTCGATATCCTTGATACGCCCCTCGCAGAAACCCTGCTGCTCACGCGCGGCGTGATACTCGGCATTCTCTTTCAGATCGCCGTGTTCACGGGCCTCAGCAATAGCGGCAATGATTTCAGGACGACGCACAGACTTCAGATAATCCAGTTCTTCGCGCAGTTTTTCAGCGCCACGTAAGGTCATCGGAATCGCTTGCATTAGTTATACCTCTTTATCATTCCTTCAGGGAACGGATAGCTCCGCTCCGCCACCTGTCCTGCCCACGGGCAGGACACGAGCAAAAAGAAACCGACCCGGGAAACACTCCCCAGGTCAGCAGCAATTTTTCATTTGATGGGTATTTTACCCCGAAGTTCATTATGGGTCATCGTTTACTTTACTGGGCGTTGCACCGTAGTATGACGGCCTGGCTTCAGGTTGTTAGCGCGAGATTATGCGATTTCCCAGATTTATCATCGGATTGACCGCCGGTATAGCGCTTAGCGCTCAGGCGGCGAATATTGACGAGTACATCAACCAGCTTCCCGCCGGTGCGAACCTTGCCTTTATGGCGCAAAAGGTCGGCGCATCGACGCCGGAAATCGACTATCACAGCCAGCAAATGGCGCTCCCGGCCAGTACGCAAAAGGTCATCACCGCGCTGGCGGCTCTGCTGCAACTGGGGCCCGATTTTCGCTTTACCACCACGCTGGAAACCAAAGGTTCCCTTGACGGCGGCGTGCTGAAAGGCGACCTGATTGCACGCTTCGGCGGCGATCCGACGCTTAAACGGCAGGATATTCGCAATATGGTGGCGACGCTGAAAAAAGCCGGCGTGCAGCGTATCGAAGGCAATGTGCTCATCGATACCTCGGTCTTCGCCAGCCATGACAAAGCGCCCGGCTGGCCGTGGAACGACCTGACGCAGTGCTTCAGCGCCCCGCCGGCGGCGGCGATTGTCGACCGTAACTGCTTCTCTGTCTCGCTGTATAGCGCGCAGAAACCGGGCGATGTCGCCTTCATTCGCGTTGCATCCTATTATCCGGTCACCATGTTCAGCCAGGTGCGAACGCTGGCGCGTGGCTCATCGGAAGCCCAGTATTGCGAGCTCGACGTGGTGCCGGGCGATCTCAATCGCTATACTCTCACCGGCTGCCTGCCGCAGCGTAGCGAGCCGCTGCCTCTGGCCTTCGCCATTCAGGATGGCGCCAGCTATGCCGGAGCGATCCTCAAAGCCGAGCTGGCCCAGGCGGGGATCACCTACAGCGGCACGCTGCTGCGCCAGACGCTGGCCAATGAGCCCGGCACCGTGCTGGCAACCAGCCAGTCGGCTCCGCTGCACGATCTGCTGCGGATCATGCTGAAGAAGTCAGACAACATGATTGCCGACACCGTCTTTCGCACCATCGGCCACGCCCGGTTCGGCGTACCTGGCACCTGGCGGGCGGGCTCCGATGCCGTACGGCAGATCCTGCGTCAACAGGCTGGGGTCGATCTCGGCAACACTATCATCGCCGACGGCTCTGGCCTGTCGCGCCACAACCTGATCGCCCCGGCGACCATGATGCAGGTGCTGCAGTATATCGCCCAGCACGATACCGAGCTCAACTTCATCTCCATGCTGCCGCTGGCGGGCCATGACGGATCGCTGCAGTATCGCGCCGGTCTTCATCAGGCGGGCGTCGATGGTAAAGTTTCGGCGAAAACCGGGTCGCTCCAGGGGGTTTATAACCTCGCAGGCTTCATCACTACCGCCAGCGGACAAAAGATGGCCTTCGTGCAATATCTCTCCGGATACGCCGTGGAGCCAGCTGATCAGCGCAATCGCCGCATCCCACTGGTCCGCTTTGAAAGCCGCTTGTATAAAGATTTGTACCAGAACAATTAAAACAAAAGGGCCGCATCAGATGCGGCCCTTTTTGATCCAGAGAAGTCAGGATTAGCGTTTGTAGATGAATTCGACGCCTTCTTCGTCGTCCTCATCCCAGTCGTCATCCCAGTCTTCGTCATCTTCTGCTTCGGCTTCGGCCTCTTCAAGCTGCTGACGGTGATAGTCGTCCCACATAAACTCGACTTTCTCCGGCTTCTGCTCTTCTTCCGCCTGCACGATCGGGTTTTCGATGATGAAGGTCATCACGTCCCAGCATAGCTCTTTCACGCCCTGCTGGCTGGCCGCGGAGATCAGGTAGAATTTCTCTTCCCAACCCAGCGCTTCGGCAATCGCTTTGGCTTTGGCTTCGGCTTCGGCCTTGTCCATCAGGTCAATCTTGTTGAAAACTAACCAGCGTGGTTTGGAGGCTAGCTTCTCGCTGTATTTCTCCAGCTCGCCGATGATAATGCGCGCATTCTCAACCGGATCGGAGCCGTCGATCGGATCGATATCGATGAGGTGCAGCAGTACGCGGCAGCGCTCGAGGTGCTTGAGGAAGCGGATACCGAGGCCTGCCCCTTCCGCTGCGCCTTCAATCAGCCCCGGGATATCGGCAACTACGAAGCTCTTTTCATTGTCCATACGCACCACGCCCAGGCTTGGCACCAGGGTGGTAAACGGATAGTCAGCCACTTTCGGCTTGGCGGCGGAGACCGCACGGATGAAGGTGGATTTGCCGGCGTTCGGCATCCCCAGCATCCCGACATCGGCCAACAGCATCAGCTCCAGCTGCAGGTCGCGTTTATCACCCGGGGTACCCATGGTTTTCTGACGCGGCGTACGGTTAACGGACGATTTGAAACGGGTGTTGCCCAAACCGTGCCAGCCGCCTTTCGCCACCATCAGACGCTGACCGTGTTTGGTCATATCGCCCATGGTCTCGCCGGTGCCCTGATCGATAACCCGGGTGCCGACCGGCACTTTTACCGTCACGTCTTTACCGCGCTTACCGGTACAGTCGCGGCTTTGACCATTCTGCCCACGTTCGGCGCGGAACGATTTTTCAAAACGGTAGTCGATCAGGGTGTTCAGGTTCTCGTCCGCTTCCAGCCAGACATCGCCGCCATCGCCGCCATCGCCGCCGTCCGGACCGCCTTTCGGAATATACTTTTCGCGGCGGAAGCTTACGCAACCATTGCCGCCGTCACCTGCTACGACCAGGATCGTTGCTTCATCTACAAACTTCATTTTACTCTCCGTAAATCATTCGCCTGAGCGGGGCAGCGGTACTACCGCCTCTCGCTTACGCCAACGTCCCCAAAGACGATGACCGATGGCGGAATACATCGCGCCCGCAACCACGACAAACGCACCGAGATAACCAATCAGGTTTAACATCGGTCTGGCGAAAACATCGGGCCAGGCCATTGATAATAAATCAGAAAACAGTAGCGTAAACAGTGGCGTCAAGGTGATTAACGCGCTGACCTGCGCCGCCTGCCAGCGCGCCATGGCTTCCGCCAGCGCCCCGTAGCCAACCAGGGTATTCAGCCCGCAAAAAATCAGGCATGCCAGTTGCCAGCTGCTTAACCGGGAAATCACTCCGGGCTCAGCAAGCGGCAGTAATGCAATCGTACACAAAGTGTACAGCAAAAATAGTATCTGCTGTGATGCCAGACGGCGCAATAACACCTTTTGCGCGACGCCGTAGCTTACCCACACCGTAGCGGCAGCAACGCCGAAAATTACCCCCCACGTGTAGTCCGTCAGGCGGGTAAAGATTTCAATCAGACTGGTATTGAAGAACATCACCAGCCCGCTGAGCAGCATCAACGCGCCCACCACCTGGGTGCCGCGCATGCGCTCTTTCAGAATTACGACGCTAGCCACCATCATCCCCACCGGCGATAGCTGGCCGATGACCTGAGAAGCCGTGGGGCTGAGGTATTGCAGGGAAGAACTAAACAGGATGAAGTTACCGAACAGACCGCCGGTGGCAATCGCTAATAACACCAGCCAGCGCGGCTTGCGAAAAATTCGCATCGGCGGCAGTTTGCCTTTGATCGCGAGGATCGCGCCAAGCCCAATGCTGGCCATCAGGAAGCGATAAAAGACCACCGTAGGCGGCGCCATCACCTCGAGAACCTGTTTCATTGCAATCGGCAACGCTCCCCAACACATTGCGGTGGTAAGCGCCAGAATAATGCCAATCCCAGCCTGCTGCTTCATGCCTGTTTCCCTGCAAAAATTTTCCGGTAGACGAATGTAAAAAGCCCCGCAACGTGTTGCGGGGCTTTCATCCGTTACCGGGACGCGAAAAACTTATTCAGCAACGATGCTGATGAATTTACGGTTTTTCGGGCCTTTAACTTCGAACTTGACTTTACCGTCAGTCAAAGCGAACAGAGTGTGGTCACGGCCGCAACCAACGTTGGTACCAGCGTGGAATTTAGTACCACGTTGACGAACGATGATGCTACCTGCCAGAACTGCTTCACCGCCGAAACGTTTTACGCCCAGACGTTTAGCTTCTGAATCGCGACCGTTACGAGTCGAGCCGCCAGCCTTTTTATGTGCCATTTAAATCTACTCCTCAGGTCTTAGGCGCTGATGCCAGTGATTTTCACATCAGTGAACCACTGACGATGGCCCTGCTGCTTACGATAGTGTTTACGACGACGAAACTTAACGATTTTAACTTTCTCGCCACGACCGTGAGCAACAACTTCAGCTTTGATTACGCCGCCCTCAACGAAAGGAACGCCGATCTTGATTTCTTCACCGTTTGCGATCATCAGCACTTCAGCGAATTCAACAGCTTCGCCAGTTGCGATGTCCAGCTTTTCCAGGCGAACGGTCTGACCTTCGCTTACTCGGTGTTGTTTACCACCACTTTGGAAAACCGCGTACATATAAAACTCCGCTTCCGCGCACCTCTTTATGTGATTCAGAGTGCGCTATAAATATTCACAATAGGGCGCGAATATTACGCAAAACGCGAGCCTTTGACAAGAGCGATTAGCGATCAATGCAGAAAAAAAACACAACTTTCACGACAACGTTTATCTACGGCAATTTTTCAGTACAATCATATCTTCTTTTAATTCTGTCTTAATCCTTCTGTGATCCCACCTGGATTCATGGTAACAGGACATTTGGCCCGGCTTTTGCGATGAATTTAGAAAAAATCAATGAGTTAACCGCGCAAGATATGGCGGGTGTCAATGCGACGATTCTTGAGCAACTCAACTCCGATGTTCAGCTTATCAATCAGTTAGGCTATTACATCGTCAGCGGCGGCGGCAAACGCATTCGCCCGATGATTGCTGTGCTCGCCGCACGCGCGGTGGGCTATCAGGGGAGCGCGCATGTCACCATTGCCGCGCTGATTGAATTTATTCATACCGCCACCCTGCTGCATGACGACGTCGTCGATGAGTCTGATATGCGTCGCGGCAAAGCCACGGCCAATGCGGCGTTTGGCAATGCCGCCAGCGTGCTGGTCGGCGATTTTATCTATACCCGCGCCTTTCAGATGATGACCCAGCTGGGCTCACTGAAGATCCTTGAGGTCATGTCGGAAGCGGTGAACGTCATTGCCGAAGGCGAAGTGCTGCAGCTGATGAACGTCAATGACCCGGATATCACCGAAGAGAACTACATGCGCGTTATCTACAGCAAGACGGCGCGCCTGTTTGAAGCTGCCTCGCAGTGTGCGGGACTGCTGGCCGACTGCACTGCGGAAGAAGAGCGCGCGTTGCAGGATTATGGCCGCTATCTCGGCACCGCTTTCCAGCTAATCGACGATTTACTCGATTATAGCTCTGACGGCGAGCGGCTCGGTAAAAACGTCGGTGACGACCTGAACGAAGGTAAACCCACGCTACCGCTGCTGCACGCCATGCACCATGGCACACCCGATCAATCAGCGATGATCCGCGGTGCGATCGAGCAAGGCAACGGCCGCCATCTACTGGATGCTGTGCTGGAAACGATGGCGACCTGCGGTTCGCTGGAATGGACGCAGAAGCGTGCCGAAGAAGAAGCTGACAAAGCCATTGCCGCGCTGCAGATCCTGCCGGACACGCCCTGGCGCGAAGCCTTGATTGGGCTGGCGCATATTGCAGTCCAGCGCGATCATTAATCCCCCCTCCTTTCCCGCGCGACGCGCGCGGGAAAGTTCCAGTAAAATGCCATTTCTCTCCCTAAACTTCCGAATATCTTGATAGATTCTGAATATTCTGGCGCTTTAACAGAACTTGTTAGAACCCTACATAGTACGCGGGTATAGTGTCTCTATCGCCCATGTGGGACGATCTGGACCTTTAACACCAGGAGAATTTATGGATAAGTTCATCGACTGGCATCCCGCAGATATTGTTGCGGGATTACGTAAACGGGGAACATCGCTGGCGGCAGAGTCGCGACGGCACGGACTAAGTTCTTCAACGCTGGCGAACGCCCTGACCCGCCCCTGGCCGAAAGGCGAATTGATTATCGCCACGGCGCTGGAAACGCAGCCGTGGGTCATCTGGCCGTCACGCTACCACGACCCGGTGACTCATGAGTTTATCGACAGAACGCAGATGATGCGTCAGAAGAAGATCGACAAGTGATGTGATTGCTCGACAGCGCCCCGGAACAACGTCCCGGGGCGCTGTCAGGACGCGGTTACTCGCCCTTCACGCGTTGAATATTGGCGCCCAGGGCCTGCAGTTTATCTTCGATACGCTCATAGCCGCGATCGATATGATAGATGCGATCGACGATGGTGGTCCCTTCAGCGATACAGCCGGCCAGCACCAGGCTCGCCGACGCGCGCAAATCGGTCGCCATCACCTGCGCGCCAGAAAGCTGCTTCACGCCGTGACAGATAGCGGTATTGCTCTCGATCTCCGCGTGCGCGCCCATACGGATCAGCTCCGGAATGTGCATGAAGCGGTTTTCAAAGATCGTTTCGGTGATCACGCCGGTCCCTTCCGCTACCAGGTTAAGCAGCGTGAACTGGGCCTGCATATCGGTCGGGAAGCCCGGGTGCGGCGCGGTACGCACGTTGACCGCTTTCGGACGGTTGCCGTGCATATCGAGGCTGATCCAGTCTTCGCCCGTTTCGATGTCAGCCCCGGCGTCGCGCAGCTTCGCCAGTACGGCATCCAGGGTATCCGGCTGCGCGTTACGGCAGAGGATCTTGCCGCCGGAAATCGCCGCGGCCACCAGGAAAGTCCCGGTTTCAATACGGTCAGGCAGCACACGGTAGACGCCGCCGCCCAGGCGCTGCACGCCTTCGATGGTAATGCGATCGCTACCCTGGCCTGTGATTTTTGCGCCCAGCGCGTTCAGGAAGTTGGCGGTATCGACAATCTCCGGCTCGCGAGCGGCGTTTTCAATAATCGTCGTTCCCTCCGCAAGCGTCGCTGCGCTCATGATGGTTACGGTGGCGCCGACGCTCACCTTATCCATCACAATATGCGCGCCTTTCAGGCGACCGCTGACCGAGGCTTTGACATAACCTTCTTCCAGTTTGATCTCGGCGCCTAGCTGCTCCAGACCGCTAATATGCAGATCGACCGGACGCGCGCCGATAGCGCAGCCGCCAGGCAGAGAAACTTGACCCTGACCGAAACGCGCCACCAACGGGCCCAGCGCCCAGATAGAGGCGCGCATGGTTTTCACCAGATCGTACGGAGCACAGAATACATCGACCGGGCCGGCGTCAATCCATACCGAACCATTGCGCTCGACCTTCGCGCCCAGCTGGCTCAGCAGCTTCATGGTGGTATCGATGTCTTTCAGCTTAGGTACGTTTTGGATCTCTACCGGCTCTTCGGCAAGCAGCGCGGAAAAGAGGATTGGCAGGGCGGCGTTTTTTGCCCCGGAGATGGTGACTTCACCCTGAAGGCGAGTCGGCCCCTGAACACGGAATTTATCCATTGATTCTGTTCTCTATTAAAAATTCACATACGCTGCAGGGGATCCCCCACAGCTTAGAAGCCATTGAGTTTGCGGTCTCGCGCCCACTCCTGCGGAGTAAAGGCCTTGATCGACAGCGCATGGATGCGGTTGTCGGCAATATATTCCATCAGCGGCGCGTAGACGCTCTGCTGCTTTTTCACCCGACTCATGCCATCGAACATCTCACCCACAGCAATAACCTGAAAGTGGCTGCCATCGCCAGAGACGTGGACTTCCTGGAGGGGGAGTGCGTTCATCAGCACGGTCTGAATTTCATGATTTTCCATGGGCTCAAATTTATCTGATAGTGAAAACAGCCCAACATCTTAGAGGAAAGTGGCGCGGTCTTAAACAAGCAAAAAGCCCCGGCGAAAAGATTGCCAGGGCTTTCGGAATAGCTTCAGTGCTAAGGCACTGAAAAGATTATCAGATCAGATCGGCAGGCAGGTTGTAAAGACCGATCAGCGTTTGCAGGTTTTCGCTCTTGCCGACCAGCTGCGCTTCCCGGCCCTGACGGCGAATCAGCGCCACAAAATGCACTAACAGCGCCAGGCCCGCGGTGTCCACGCGCGTGGTCTGACTGAGATCGATGATCGCCGTTCCCGCCGTCGCCTGGGCGCGCGCCTCCCAGAGCGGGACCAGCAGATCCTGATCCAGCTCCCCGTGCAGCGCCAGCGTCTCGCCCTCGCGAGTCCAGCTCAGCTGCCCGCTCATTATTTTTTCTGTTCCAGGGTGATCGGCTGCGCAGAGATCGCTTTCAGCTGCGCGGTCAGGCCATCAACGCCCTTGGTGCGCAGCAGATCGCTCCACTCATTCTGTTTGGTGGTGATCATGCTCACCCCTTCCGCGATCATATCGTAGGCCTGCCAGTTGCCGGTCTGGGTATTTTTACGCCACTGGAAGTCAAGACGTACCGGCGGACGACCGTTCGGGTCGATGATAGTGACGCGGATCGGAACGATGGTTGCGCTGCCCAGCGGCTGCTCCGGAGCAATCTGGTAAGTCTGCCCATGGTACATCGCCAGCGCCTGACCGTAGGCCTGCTTCAGGTATTCACGGAAGGCGGCAAAATAGGCCTCACGCTGCGCAGGGGTCGCTTCTTTGTAATAGCGGCCCAGCACCAGCGCGCCGGCATATTTCACCTGTACATACGGCAATAACTCCTGGTCGACGATGTCGCGCAGATAGTTAGGATTAGCTTTAATCTTCGGCTGTTCATTCTTCAGGCGATCGAAGGTTTTCTGCGCCGCTTCATTCATTAGCTTATACGGATTGGACTGATCTGCGGCCTGGACGGCGGTCAGCGGGGCAATCACCAGCATGGCGACCATGAGTAAGCGTTTAAACATATCGTATTTCTCCTGAAATTAATGCGTCGTGCCGGCTGCCGGCGTCGCGTCAGTATGACCTTCTGCCTCGGCCTTATCATTGCCAGAATTCTGATTGTCGCCGCCCTTACTGTTATAAAGGAACTGACCAATCAGATCTTCCAGCACCATGGCGGACTTAGTGTCCTGGATAGTGCCGCCGTCTTTAAGGATAGTCGTCCCGAGGTCCGGATCTTCAAAACCGACGTTCAGCGCCAGGTACTGCTCGCCCAGCAGGCCAGAGGTGCGGATCGCCAACGAACTGGTATCCGGGATATGGTTGTAGCGCTCATCGATATCGAGCTCCACGCGTGGCAGATAGGTTTTCGGATCGAGCGTAATGTCCGCTACCCGCCCCACTACCACGCCGCCGATGCGCACCGGCGAGCGCGCCTTCAGGCCGCCGATGTTATCGAAAGTCGCATAAAGGCGATAAGTCGGCTCGGTGCGTAGCGAGGTGACGTTCGCCGCCTTCAGGCAGACAAACAGCGCCGCCAGCAGCGCCACCAGTAAGAACACCCCTACCCAGATTTCAGTTTTTTTCGTTTGCATGAACTCAATTCCCAAACATCAGCGCAGTCAGCACAAAATCCAGCCCCAGAACCGCCAGCGACGCATGCACCACGGTACGCGTTGTCGCCCGGCTAATCCCGGCGGAAGTGGGGATAGCGTCATAACCATTAAATAACGCAATCCAGGTTACCGTAATAGCGAACACCAGACTCTTAATCAGGCAGTTCACCAGATCCATTCGCCAGTCGACGGCATTTTGCATCGCGGTCCAGAAAAAACCACCGTCAATGCCTTTCCAGCTCACACCCACCAGCGCACCGCCCCAGATCCCTACCGCGACGAAGATAATCGTCAGCAGCGGCAGCGAAATGACACCGGCCCAGAAGCGTGGGGAAATGACGCGACGCAGCGGATCCACCGCCATCATCTCCATACTGGAGAGCTGTTCCGTGGCCCGCATCAGGCCAATCTCGGCGGTCAGCGCCGACCCGGCGCGGCCGGCAAACAGCAGCGCGGCGACCACCGGCCCCAGCTCACGCAGCAGCGACAGCGCCACCAGCATGCCAAGACTGGTCTCTGCGCTGTAGGTGGTTAACACCAGATACCCCTGCAGCCCGAGCACCATACCGATAAACAAGCCCGATACAATGATAATCAGCATCGACAGGACGCCGACGTTATAGAGTTGACGAACCAGCAGCGGCGCGTGCTTGCGAAACTCTGGTTTGCCGACAACGGCGTTGAAAAGCATTAATCCGGCGCGTCCAAACGTCGCGGTGGTTTTAATACCGCGATGACCTAGCGCGGCCAGCGCATTAAACAGCATGAGTCGCTCAACTCCCTATGCCTAATAAATCATGGTGATAGTCGCCAGCAGGATAACGGAACGGCACCGGACCGTCGGCAATACCATCAATGAACTGACGAACCCGAGGATCGGTATTCTCCCGTAGCGACTGGGCGCTACCGTGGGCGACAATCTTTTTATCCGCCACGATATACGCGTAGTCCGCGATGCTAAGCACCTCGGGCACATCGTGCGAAACCACGATGCAAGTGACACCCAGCGTGCTGTTGAGTTCAGAAATCAGCTTCACCAGCACGCCCATAGTGATGGGATCCTGCCCGACGAACGGTTCGTCGAACATAATCAGATCCGGCTCCAGGGCAATGGCTCTCGCCAGGGCGGCGCGGCGCGCCATCCCACCGGAAAGCTCAGAAGGCATTAACTTCGCCGCACCGCGTAGCCCCACCGCTTCCAGCTTCATCATCACCGTCGTATGCAGCAGCGCAGGCGGCAAATGCGTATGTTCGCGCAGCGGATAGGCAACGTTGTCAAAGACATTGAGATCGGTGAACAGCGCGCCGGACTGGAACAGCATGCTCATCCGCTTACGCACCGTATAAAGACGCGAACGCGTCATCTGCGGCACGTTCTCGCCATCAAACAGGATCTCTCCCCTGTCCGGCGGGATCTGGCCGCCGATCAGGCGTAACAGGGTAGTCTTGCCGATCCCCGAAGGTCCCATGATCGCAGTAATTTTACCGCGCGGCACCGACAGCGAGATGTCGTCGAAGATCACACGATCGCCGCGTGAAAAGCGGATACCGCGCACTTCAACTAAATTCGCCTGAGTTTGGCTCATAAAATCATCCTTACTAAACACCTGACGGGCAAGCATGGCCCTTTCTTGCGCCACAATCACAACATTTTTACAGAATCTTACCTGCACAGGTTAGCGAAAGCTGGCATTTGTTTTACTTTTGGCACACATAAAGTCAAAATTAAGAATTCGTTACGCTGCGTAGGGATAACCCAGCGAGGCGACGATTATACCTGAAGAAAGGACTTTAGATGCTCTTAGCGACGGCTCTGTTAATTATTGGTTTATTGCTGGTTGTCTACAGCGCCGATCGTCTGGTCTATGCCGCCTCCATCCTGTGTCGTATGTTGGGGATCCCGCCGCTGATCATCGGCATGACAGTGGTCAGTATCGGCACCAGCCTGCCTGAGATCATGGTCGCCACCGCGGCCTCGCTGCACGGGCAGACCGATCTGGCGGTCGGCACCGCGCTCGGATCTAATATCACCAATATCTTATTGATCCTCGGTCTCGCCGCCTTACTCAGGCCATTTACCGTGCATTCTGATATTCTGCGCCGCGAATTACCGCTAATGTTGCTGGTCAGCGTGCTGGCGGGACTGGTGCTCTACGATGGACAACTGACCCGTCTCGACGGGCTATTTTTACTGGCATTAGCGCTTCTGTGGCTGCTGTTCACCATCAAAATCGCTCGCCTGGCGGAGCGCCAGGGAAGCGATAGCCTGACCCGCGAACAGCTGGCGGAGCTGCCACGCGAAGGGTCGCTGCCGGTCGCCCTGCTCTGGTTAGGGGTAGCGATGATCGTCATGCCGATGGCGACCCGCATGGTGGTGGATAACAGTACAGTGCTGGCAAACTATTTCGCCATCAGCGAACTGACCGTCGGCCTGACGGTGGTGGCGATAGGCACCAGCCTGCCGGAGCTGGCCACCGCCATCGCCGGGGCGCGGAAAGGGGAAGATGATATTGCCATCGGCAATATCATCGGCGCCAATATCCTCAATATCGCACTGGTGCTGGGTTTACCGGCGCTGATCGCGCCGGGGAGCTTTGCGACCGAAGCCTTCACTCGCGATTATGGCGTGATGCTGCTGGTCAGCCTGATCTTCGCAGTGCTGTGCTGGCGCCGTCAGCAGCAGCCGGGACGACTGGTTGGCGCGCTGCTGGTCGGCGGCTTTGTGGTTTGGTTGGCGATGCTGTTTTGGACAGCACCGCTCTTCGTTGAATGATTCGGGATAACATCATGTCGCAAATAGATTTGCCCACGGATTTTGACTTTCAACAGGCAGGCCGTCAGGTGCTGGAAATTGAACGTGAAGGTCTGGCCCAGCTCGATCAATACATAAATGAAGACTTTACCCATGCCTGCGAAACGATTTTCCGCTGCGGCGGGAAAGTCGTGGTGATGGGGATGGGCAAATCCGGCCACATCGGCCGCAAAATGGCGGCAACCTTCGCCAGTACCGGCACCTCGGCATTTTTTGTCCACCCCGGCGAAGCGGCGCACGGTGATTTAGGTATGGTCACCCCGCAGGATGTGGTAATTGCGCTGTCGAACTCCGGCGAATCGAATGAAATCCTCGAGCTGATCCCGGTCCTCAAGCGCCAGCAGGTGAAGCTTATCTGTATCACCAGCCGGCCGGAGAGCAGCATGGCGCGCGCGGCGGATATCCATCTGTGCGTGAAAGTGCCGAAGGAGGCCTGCCCGTTAGGACTGGCGCCCACGTCGAGCACCACCGCCGCGCTGGTGATGGGTGATGCCCTCGCCGTCGCCCTGCTGGAAGCCCGCGGCTTTACCGCTGAGGATTTCGCCCTGTCGCATCCGGGCGGCGCACTCGGCCGTAAGCTGTTGCTGCGGGTCAATGATATTATGCATACCGGTGATGAAATCCCGCACGTCGGCCTGCAGGCGACCCTGCGCGATGCGCTGCTGGAAATCACGCGTAAAAATTTAGGCATGACCGCTATCTGCGATGACGATATGAACATCATCGGTATCTTTACCGACGGTGACCTGCGCCGGGTCTTCGATACCGGCGTTGATATGCGCGATGCCAGCATTGCCGACGTCATGACCCGGGGAGGTATCCGCATCCGCCCCGGCACTCTGGCGGTGGATGCGCTAAACCTGATGCAATCCCGTCATATCACCTGCGTGCTGGTTGCCGATGGCGACCATCTGCTGGGTGTGGTACATATGCACGATCTGCTGCGCGCGGGCGTAGTGTAAGTAAGGAAAAAATAATGAATAATGCTGATGCTCAGTTAGCGACCTGCTACGGGCCGGTAAGCCAGGCGTTTGTCGATCGCGCGGCGAAGATCCGTCTACTGATCCTTGATGTCGACGGTGTATTATCCGACGGGCTTATCTATATGGGTAATCACGGCGAGGAGCTGAAAGCGTTTAACGTCCGCGATGGCTATGGTATCCGCTGCGCGCTGACCTCGGGTATTGAAGTGGCGATTATTACCGGGCGAAAAGCTAAACTGGTAGAAGATCGCTGTCAGACGCTGGGCATCACGCATTTGTACCAGGGGCAGTCGGACAAGCTGCTGGCGTTCCGCGATCTGACGGACAAACTGCACGTGCGGCCGGAAGAAGTCGCCTACATCGGCGACGATCTGATTGACTGGCCGGTGATGGCCGAAGTGGGCCTTAGCGTCGCCGTCGCCGATGCGCATCCGCTGCTGCTACCGCGGGCGAATTATGTCACGCGAATTAACGGCGGACGCGGCGCGGTACGCGAAGTCTGCGATTTGTTACTATTGGCGCAGGGCAAGTTGGATGAGGCCAAAGGGCAATCAATATGAGTAAAACCAGACGTTGGGTTATCATTTTACTGTCGCTGCTCGCGCTGATCCTTATCGGCCTGAATCTGGCGAATACGGACGACACGGCCCAGCCGGAGGTCAATCCTAACGACCCTACGTATAAAAGCGAACATACCGACACCGTGGTATACAGTCCGGAAGGCGCCCTGAGCTATCGGCTGATTGCCGAGCACGTGGAATATTTTTCCGATCAGGAGGTCTCCTGGTTTACCAAACCGGTGATGACCACTTTTGATACTAACAAGGTGCCTACCTGGTCGGTCAGAGCAGACAAAGCGAAGCTGACGAATGACCGGATGCTCTATCTTTACGGGCACGTTGAGGTGAATGCGCTCGCGCCAGATTCTCAACTGCGCAAAATTACGACGGATAACGCCCAGATAAATCTGGTAACGCAGGACGTTACCTCCGATGACATGGTGACGTTATACGGCACCACATTTAATTCCAGCGGCCTGAAAATGCGTGGAAACCTTCGCAGCAAAAATGCCGAGCTGATTGAAAAGGTGAGAACCTCTTATGAAATTCAGAACAAACAAACTCAGCCTTAAGATTGCGCTCGCCGGCGCGTTACTGGCCGCCAGCCTGCCGGCCCTCGCTAAGACGGGCGATACCGATCAGCCGATCCATATCGAATCCGATCAGCAGTCGCTGGACATGCAGGGCAATGTCGTCACCTTCACCGGTAACGTGGTCGTGACCCAGGGGACGATCAAGATTAACGCTGATAAAGTGGTGGTCACCCGTCCGGGCAACGAGAAAGGCAAAGAGGTGATCGAAGGTTTCGGTAACCCGGCTACTTTCTATCAGATGCAGGATAACGGCAAGCCGGTAAAAGGCCGGGCGTCGAAAATGCGCTACGAGCTGCAGAACGATTACGTCGTGCTGACGGGCAACGCTTATCTGGAACAGCTCGACAGCAACATCAAGGGCGACAAGATCACCTATCTGGTGAAAGAGCAAAAAATGCAGGCCTTCAGCGACAAAGGTCGACGCGTCACCACCGTTCTGGTGCCGTCCGAGCTGCAGGATAAAAGCGGCAACCAGCAAAAGAAGAGTAACTAATCCGTTATGGCAACCTTAACTGCGAAGAATCTCGCTAAAGCGTATAAAGGCCGCCGCGTGGTGGAAGATGTCAGTCTCACCGTTAACTCGGGCGAGATTGTCGGCTTGCTCGGCCCGAACGGCGCCGGTAAAACGACCACCTTCTACATGGTGGTCGGGATTGTGCCCCGCGACGCAGGCAATATCATCATCGATGACGAAGACATCAGCCTGCTGCCGCTGCACGCGCGCGCGCGACGGGGCATCGGCTACCTGCCGCAGGAAGCGTCGATTTTCCGTCGCCTCAGCGTCTATGACAACCTGATGGCGGTCCTGCAGATCCGTGACGATCTAACCAGCGAACAACGGGAAGATCGCGCTAAAGAGCTGATGGAAGAGTTTCATATTGAGCACCTGCGCGACAGCCTCGGTCAGGCGCTCTCCGGTGGTGAACGCCGCCGCGTCGAAATCGCCCGCGCGCTGGCGGCGAATCCGAAATTTATTCTTCTGGATGAACCCTTTGCCGGCGTGGATCCGATCTCCGTTATCGATATTAAACGCATCATTGAGCACCTGCGCGACAGCGGTCTCGGCGTTCTGATTACCGACCATAACGTCCGTGAGACCCTCGCGGTCTGCGAACGCGCGTATATTGTCAGTCAGGGACACCTTATCGCTCATGGTACACCGCAGCAGATCCTCGAAGATGAGCAGGTTAAGCGCGTGTATCTTGGGGAAGACTTCAGACTCTGATAGGGTAGAGGTTACAGACGTTTTAGCCGGAGATATTTACCCTGAACATGAAGCAAGGTTTGCAATTAAGGCTTAGCCAACAGCTTGCCATGACGCCGCAGCTGCAGCAGGCGATTCGTTTGCTGCAGTTGTCCACGTTAGAACTCCAGCAAGAGCTCCAGCAAGCGCTGGAAAGTAACCCGTTGCTTGAGCAAACCGATCTTCACGACGAGGTAGAGGCAAAAGAGGTGGAGGACCGCGAGTCCCTCGATACCGTCGATGCGCTTGAGCAAAAAGAGATGCCCGACGAACTGCCTCTCGATGCCAGCTGGGATGAAATCTATACCGCTGGCACGCCGTCGGGTAACGGCGTCGACTATCAGGACGACGAGCTTCCCGTCTATCAAGGCGAGACCACCCAGACGCTGCAGGACTATCTGATGTGGCAGGTTGAGCTGACGCCTTTCACCGACACCGACCGCGCTATTGCCACCTCTATCGTCGACGCCGTCGACGATACGGGCTACCTCACGATTCAGATTGAAGATATTGTCGACAGCATCGGCGATGACGAGATCGGCCTGGAGGAGGTGGAAGCGGTCCTCAAGCGAATCCAGCGTTTTGATCCGGTTGGCGTCGCAGCGAAAGATCTGCGCGACTGCCTGCTGATCCAGCTGTCGCAATTTGCTAAAGAGACGCCGTGGCTGGAAGAGGCCCGGCTGATTATCAGCGACCATCTTGATCTGCTGGCCAACCATGATTTCCGCACTCTAATGCGAGTCACCCGCCTGAAAGAAGAGGTGCTTAAAGAGGCGGTCAATCTGATCCAGTCCCTGGATCCTCGCCCTGGCCAGTCCATTCAGACCAGCGAACCGGAATATGTCATCCCGGATGTGCTGGTGCGCAAGGTGAGCGGCCGCTGGACCGTCGAGCTCAACGCCGACAGCATTCCACGGTTGAAAATAAATCAGCAGTATGCGGCAATGGGCAACAGCGCCCGCAATGACGCCGACGGCCAGTTCATTCGCAGCAATCTGCAGGAAGCCCGCTGGCTGATTAAAAGTCTGGAAAGCCGCAACGATACCCTGCTGCGCGTCAGCCGCTGCATCGTAGAGCAGCAGCAGGCTTTTTTCGAACAGGGTGAAGAGTATATGAAGCCGATGGTGCTGGCCGATATCGCCCAGGCCGTCGAGATGCATGAATCGACGATTTCCCGTGTCACCACGCAAAAATATCTGCACAGTCCGCGCGGTATTTTTGAACTGAAGTATTTCTTCTCCAGCCATGTGAATACCGAAGGCGGAGGCGAAGCCTCGTCGACGGCGATTCGCGCGCTGGTGAAGAAGCTCATCGCCGCGGAAAACCCCGCGAAGCCGTTGAGCGACAGTAAGCTCACCTCCATGCTGTCCGAGCAGGGTATTATGGTGGCGCGCCGCACTGTCGCGAAGTACAGAGAGTCTTTATCCATCCCGCCGTCAAACCAGCGTAAACAACTGGTCTGACATAACCGATAAGGAAGACACTATGCAGCTCAACATTACAGGACACAACGTCGAAATTACGCCTGCGATGCGCGAATTCGTTACGGCGAAGTTCAGCAAGCTGGAGCAATTTTTCGACCGGATCAATCAGGTCTATATTGTGTTAAAAGTAGAGAAAGTGACGCAAATTGCGGACGCGAATCTGCATGTCAACGGTGGCGAAATCCATGCCAGTGCGGAAGGGCAGGATATGTATGCGGCTGTCGATGGTCTTATCGACAAGCTGGCAAGACAGTTAACGAAGCACAAAGATAAACTAAAACAACACTAATTGTCCGGGCCCCCTTGCGCCCGCCGCTGGATATCATCGGCGACGGGCGCGGGGGCGCTCAGGTGAAATTATGATGAACAACGATTCGGCTCTACAACTGAGCAACGTCCTGAACCAGGAATGTACCCGTAGCCAGGTGCACTGCCAGAGCAAGAAGCGTGCTCTGGAAATCATCAGCGAACTGGCCGCCAAACAGTTAAGTTTGCCGCCGCAGGTGGTGTTCGAAGCGATCCTCACCCGCGAAAAAATGGGCAGTACCGGGATCGGCAATGGTATCGCCATTCCCCACGGAAAACTGGAAGAGGATACGCTGCGTGCTGTCGGCGTTTTTGTCCAGCTGGAAACCCCCATCGCCTTCGACGCGATCGACAATCAGCCTGTCGACCTGCTGTTCGCGCTGCTGGTGCCGGCCGACCAGACAAAAACTCACCTGCATACGCTCTCCCTGGTGGCCAAACGGCTGGCGGACAAAGCGATTTGTCGTCGCCTGCGCGCGGCGCAGAGCGATGAAGAGTTGTATGAGATCATCACCGAAGCAGGAAGCAGCGATGACGCATAACGGCAGTCGCACCTTATCCTTTATCGTACTGAGGAGAAACGGTACATGGTACTGATGATCGTCAGCGGCCGCTCGGGCTCGGGGAAATCCGTCGCTCTGCGAGCGCTGGAAGATATGGGCTTTTACTGCGTGGATAACCTGCCGGTCGTGCTGCTGCCTGACCTGGCGCGGTCGCTGGCTGACCGCAATATCTCCGCGGCCGTCAGCATCGACGTGCGTAACATGCCGGAATCCCCGGAGATCTTCGAGCAGGCGATGCAGAATCTGCCGGAATGTTTTTCTCCGCAGCTGCTGTTCCTTGATGCCGACCGCAATACCCTGATCCGCCGGTACAGCGATACCCGTCGCCTGCACCCGCTCTCCAGCAAGAATCTGTCGCTGGAAAGCGCCATCGACGAAGAGAGCGATCTGCTGGAGCCCCTGCGCTCCCGCGCCGATCTGATCGTCGATACGTCGGAAATGTCGGTGCATGAGTTGGCCGAGATGCTGCGTACCCGACTGCTGGGTAAACGCGAGCGTGAACTGACGATGGTCTTCGAATCCTTCGGCTTCAAGCACGGTATTCCGATCGATGCCGATTACGTCTTTGACGTGCGCTTTCTGCCCAACCCGCACTGGGATCCGAAACTGCGTCCAATGACCGGCCTGGATAAACCAGTGGCCGCCTTCCTCGATCGGCACACTGAAGTGCACAACTTTATTTATCAGACCCGAAGCTATCTTGAGCTATGGTTACCGATGCTGGAGACCAACAATCGCAGCTATCTGACGGTGGCCATTGGCTGTACCGGCGGTAAACATCGTTCGGTTTATATTGCTGAACAACTGGCTGACTACTTCCGCTCGCGCGGCAAGAACGTGCAGTCTCGTCATCGGACGCTGGAAAAACGTAAATCATGACCGTAAAGCAGACCGTTGAAATCACCAATAAGCTGGGCATGCACGCCCGCCCGGCGATGAAGCTGTTCGAACTGATGCAGAATTTCGATGCCGAAGTACTGCTGCGCAACGATGAAGGCACGGAGGCGGAAGCCAACAGCGTGATTGCCCTGCTGATGCTGGACTCGGCGAAAGGGCGACAGATAGAGGTGGAGGCCAGCGGTCCGCAGGAAGTTGAAGCCCTCGCCGCGGTGATTGCCCTGTTTAACGCTGGCTTTGACGAAGACTAAACGTGACGCTTCCCGGCGACGGACGACTGGCGACTGTACCAGCCCCGGCGCCGGAGTAACCTGCTAATAGAGCTTATGCTCGCGCATGAACCCTTCCCCGCCCAGCTGTCGCATCTGGCGTAAGATCCAGGCCTGACGACTGCGCACATAGCCTGACGGCGCATCGGCGCGATAGCGGATCGGGTTCGGCAGCACCGCGGCCAGCAGAGCCGCTTCCCCCGGCGTCAGCTGACTGGCGGGTTTATGAAAATAGCGCTGGGCGGCCGCTTCCACACCAAATATCCCATCGCCGAACTCGGCAATATTCAGGTAGACGGTCAGGATCCGCTTTTTACTCCACACGGTTTCGATCCCGACAGTCAGCCCGGCTTCCAGCCCCTTACGCAGCCAGCTGCGGCCATCCCATAAAAACAGGTTTTTCGCCGTCTGCTGCGACAGCGTTGACGCGCCGCGGATGCGGGTCTCGTGACGTTCATTGTGCGCCAGCGCTTTCTCAATCGCCGACACGTCGAACCCCCAGTGTTCCGGGAACTTCTGATCTTCGGCGGCAATCACCGCCAGCCCCATCCATGGGGAGATTTTATCCATAGCGACCCAGTCGGAATGCGCCAGATAATGGAAATCGCCGGACAGCCAGGCGCTCACCTGCCGCTCAAGCATCACCGCCGAAAACGGCACCGGCAGCACGCTAAACAGCGCGATCCCCCCGCCCCAGAAAACGGCGGCGATCAGCAGCAGACGCAATGCCAGACGTTTCAGCAGCGCAAAGGGCGCAATGCGGAGCCTCATGCGCTCAGCGCCAGCACGCGGGCCACCAGCTTCTCAATTCCGGTGGCGGCTTGCGCAATGTTCTCCGCCAGCATATACGCCGGAGTGGTGACCACTTTGTTGTCTTCATCCACCACGATGTCGTCGACCGGGCAAGGCACGTGCTCTGCCCCCATCTCTTCCACCACATCGGCGGTATCAAGATCGGTCCCAATGGTTATCCGCAGCGGAAACGCAAAGATTTTCGGCAGCATCGCCGGGGCAATGCACATAAAGCCCAGCGGCTTGCCGGTCTGATGCATCGCCAGCGCCAGGGCCCGCAGATCGGGATCCACCTGGCATTCGCTGCCCTCGGCGGCGAAGCTGCTAAGATTTTTCGCCGCGCCGAAGCCGCCAGGGACGATCAGCGCGTCCAGCGTCTCCGCACGCGCCTGCGCCAGCGGCAGGATGTCGCCGCGGGCGATACGCGCTGCTTCCACCAGCACATTGCGCTGCTCTGGCATCGCCTCCCCGGTTAGATGGTTGATGACATCGCGCTGCGGTTTATCGGGCGCAAAGCACACTGCCTGCGCGCCGTTGCGCGCGATCGCCAGCAGGGTAATCACCGCCTCATGGATTTCACTGCCGTCGTACACGCCGCAGCCGCCCAGTACCACACCAATTTTTTTCATCGCTTTCGCTCCTCCATGCAACTCGCTGAAACCAGTCAAAAATGTCGATTAACTCGCTATGCTTCACATATTTTACTGATTCATGTAACAAATTAGTTAAGCTTTGCTATCTTAATGAGCGAGCAATCCACTTCTTCGGTTGCGCCACGTAACAACATCACTCAAACAACACTGGCTCAACCACCAGTTCCCTGGTGTTGGCGCAGTATTCGCGCACCCCGGTCTGTCCGGGGTCATTTTTTGCTGGCTTTCGCCACCCACGCCTTCAGTACCGCTACATCGTTTTGCCACTCGGATTTCATCTCTTCAACCCATTCAGCGACATTATCAGACCAGGCAGGCAGATCCGGAGTCTGGATCTGCTGGCCCAGCTGCTGGATGTGGCGCAGTCCGATAGAACCGGCCGCCCCTTTGATCTTATGTCCCTCTTCGACAATCCCTTTTTGGTCGCGGGCGGTCAGATTAGACTCCAGAACGGACATGTAGCCCGGCATCATCTTCTCAAACACCGCGAGACCATCGTTGATAAGCTTCGGTCCCACCAGCTCGATATATTGCTCCAGCATATCGGTATCCAGCACCGCGTCGGCTTTATGCAGATCGGCCGCCGGCGCTTCCTGCGCTTCCTCATCCGGTGCATCCCAGAATTTCTTGATCATGGCCGTTAGCGCTGGCACCGATAGCGGCTTACTCAATACATCGTCCATCCCGGCGTCGAGATACTCTTTCTTATTCTTCAGCACGTTGGCGGTGAGGGCGACCAGCGGCGGTAGCTCGTCAGCGGCAAAGCGCTGTTTCAGTTCACGGGAAATATCCAGTCCGGTCATGTCCGGTAACTGAATATCCAACAGCACAAGGTCATATTCGCCTGGCTCAAACATCTCCAGCGCGGCTTTCCCGGTCATCGCCACATCAACGCTGTTACCCAGTTTTTCCAGCACTGAACGGGCCACAATAACGTTGAGCTCAATGTCCTCAACCAGCAGCACGTTGAGCGCCGGTAATGGCATGTCGTCTTCCGCCAGCGTATCTTCCACTTCTTCCGCAATGGCAGGCGCATGGACGGTAAGCGTAAAGGTCGCCCCTTTACCCGGCTGGCTGGTAACGCTGATATCACCGCCCATATTACGCGCCAGGCGTCGCGAGACGGCGAGACCAATCCCGGTTCCGGTGGCCGGTTTGCCGCCGTGGCTGTCTTTGACCTGGTAATACATGGCGAAAATTTTGTCCTGTTCCGCTTCAGGAATACCAATTCCGGAGTCTTCCACTTCGAAGTGCAGGATATCGCCTTCGTCATAGCGCACGCGGACGTTTACCCCTCCGCCCTGCGGGGTAAACTTCACGGCGTTACTGATAAGATTCCACAGGATCTGCCGCAGGCGGGTCCCATCCGTGATTACCTTATGCGGCAGCGGCAGGCTCGGCTCCAGCACAAAGCGCAGCCCCTTCTGCTGTGCCTGCAGGCCGGATAGGTTTTCAAGGTCGGCAAGGAAGCTGGTGAAGTCCACCGGCTGGTTATCGAGCTGCACCTTACGGCGCTCCATTTTGTCCATGTCGATAATATCATTGAAGATATTCCCCAGCGTCACCGCCGAGACATGGATAGTTTTCAGGTATTTTTCCTGCTCGCTGGTCAGCTCGGTATCCAGCAAAATTCGGCTCAGCCCGACGATCCCGTTTAGCGGGGTACGCAGCTCATGACTGATGGTGGAAATAAAGGTGGTTTTATCCCGGCTGGCGCGCTCAAGAGCGTCCTGATAGCGTTTACGTTCGGTGATATCGCGGCCGAAGCCCATCAGGCCGCGACGCTTACCGACGCGATCGTAGTAGGGGACCTTGCGGATTTCAAAGCACGCTTTGCGGCCATCGGGATAGTCCAGCCACTGCTCATAGGTCAGCGATACATTATGGCGGAACACCTTCTCGTCGGTCTCCAGTACCTTTTCCGCCGCCTCTTCGCTATAGACGTCCTGCGGTTTGAGGTGGATCAGCTGTTTCTCGCTTTTGCCGGTCAGCAGCTCCATCGCCCGGTTACAGCCTGAAAACTCCTTATCCTCATTGCGATAGAAGACCAGGTCCGGGGAAGCATCAAGGAAAGAGCGCAGAAAGGAGGATTGCTGTTCGAGCTGGATCTGCGTCTCTTCACGCTCTTTCATCTCAATCTTCAACTGCTCGAGGGTGGTTTCGCGCTCGGCTTCCGCTTTTTCACGTTCGCCAATCTCCTGATTCAACTGCGCGATGTTATCTTTCAGTTGGACGTTCAACTTTAGATCGCGCTCACGCATCTCCTCCAGCTTGTCCACCAGCCGCGAAAGACGCTGACGGGACTCTTCGAGCTGCTCCACCACCACCGAGAGAAAGTAGACCGCCCAAGGCGTGATCAGCAGGCCAAAGAAGATAGAGCGGATAACGTCGATACTTTCAACCTGGCCATGCAGCACCATGGTAACCGCCATCTGTACCACGATGGCCAGCACCACCAGCGCAAGAGCCAACAGCATCGAAAAGCGGACCAGACCCAGCTTCATCATCAGGTCGACATAATACTGCGCCAGCATACGAATTTGCTTCATAGGGGATTCCTTCACGACAACTCCGCACAATAATACTCAATTCTGAGCAATGCGCTGTAAGTTGTGCAAAAAATGCGGGCAGGAGTCGATACGGCGGCCGGCCGCTGAGGCGAACCAGCCGCAAAAGAGGGGGATCAGAAGAGGGATTAACGCTTGCTTAACGCCTCCCAGAGTCCTTTCAGGTAGGTCACGCCGAGGGCGCGGTCGAACAGGCCATAGCCCGGCCGTCCGGTCTCTCCCCAGATAAAGCGACCATGATCCGGGCGAATATAGCCGTCGAATCCGTTGTCATACAGCGCTTGCATCACTTTGTACATATCCAGGGAGCCGTACTCTGACGGATGGGCGCACTCGTAAAAGTCTTTATCCTGCATCAGCTTTATATTGCGGACGTGGGCAAAATGAATTCGCTTACGCCGCGTAAATTCGGCCAGGATGGCGTACACGTCATTATCAGGATCTTCGGCAATCGAGCCGGTGCAGAGCGTAATGCCGTTGGCGGGTGAATCGACGGCCCGGCAGATCCAGTCCAGATCGTCGCGGTTTTTGACCACCCGCGGCAGGCCAAAAATGGAGTACGGCGGGTCGTCCGGGTGGATCGCCATTTTCACCCCAACCTCTTCGCAAACCGGGATCACCGTCTGCAGAAAATAAACCAGGTTCTCCCGCAGCTTCTGATCATCCACCGCGCTATATTTGGCAAACAGGGTCTGCACCTCCGCCAGCCGTTCCGGCTCCCAGCCCGGCAAGGCGAAGCCGTTTGAATTCTCAAGCACCTCCTTCACCACGTCTTCCAGCCGCTTATCGATATCTTTCTTCTCAAACGCCATCGTCAGCGAGCCATCCGGCAGGACGTAGTTCATATCCGTCTTCATCCAGTCGAAAACCGGCATGAAGTTATAGCAGATGACTTTAACGCCAAAGCGGGCAAGGTTGCGGATGGTCTGCTGGTAGTTGGCAATATAGCGGTCACGGGTAGGTAGGCCGATTTTGATGTCGTCATGGATGTTGACGCTCTCGATCACCTCCATTTTCAGGCCTGCGGCATGGGCCTGACCGACCAGACGCTCAATTTTATCCACCGGCCATACTTCGCCCACCGCGACGTCGTAGAGCGCGCCGACCACCCCCTCAACGCCAGGCACCTGGCGAATATGTTCTAATGAAATCTTGTCTTCCTCTGGTCCAAACCAGCGCATTGTCATCTGCATTGTCTTCACCTGCTCAACTTAGTTTAACTTACCCTACTACCATACCAGTAATCATAGATGATTGAGCGTTGGCTGTCGTGATAGCGATCACATTCCTGCCGACCGGCTCGCCAGCGGTGAATGCGTCGGCGCATTCATAATTTTTTTCAATTTATTTCAATAGATTAATCATGCCATGGCTTTTTCTGCCGAGCTTTCTCAAATGTGATCCAGGCCTGATTATGATCTTTTGCATACTTGTATGGTAATAAAAGTAGCGTAATTTGTTCAGAAAAAAGACAATGGAAGGAATCAAAATGAGAAGCGTCGTCGTCAAAGAGCCAGGCCAACTGAACATTGAATCACGTCCGGTTCCAGTTCCGGGCGCCCATGAAGTACGGGTGAAAATTGCTTTTGCCGGGATCTGTGGTTCCGATGTACACATCTATCACGGCCACAACCCTTTCGCGAAATATCCCCGCGTCATCGGCCATGAATTCTATGGCATCATCGACGCCGTCGGCGAGCAGGTATCTCCGGCACGCATCGGCGAGCGTGTCGCGGTGGACCCCGTTGTCAGCTGCGGCCATTGTTATCCTTGCTCGGTAGGAAGGCCGAATGTCTGTACGCAGCTCCAGGTCATAGGAGTTCACCGCGACGGGGGATTTAGCGACTATGCCTGCGTGCCGGCGAAAAATGCCTGGCGCATCCCCGAGGCTATCAGCGACCGTCAGGCAACGATGGTTGAGCCTTTTACCATCGCGGCAAATATTACCGCCCAGCTGCAGCCCACGGCGCAAGATATTGCCCTGGTTTACGGCGCTGGCCCGATGGGGCTGACAATCATTCAGGCGCTAAAGGGGGTATATGGCGTTAAGCAGGTGATCGTCGTGGATCGCATTGCCGAACGTCTGCAGATGGCCCGGGAAAACGGCGCCGATCTGACGCTCGATAACACTGACCAGCTGCTCGGGGAACAGCTGGCGCAGCGGCAGCTTGCCCCCACGCTGGTCATTGATGCCGCCTGCCACCCGGCGATCCTGCAGGAAGCCATTCTCCTCGCCTCCCCCGCCGCCCGCATCGGTATACTCGGTTTCTCCGGCGAGGCCTCAACCCTCACTCAGCAAAGCATCACCAGTAAAGAAATTTCTATTTTCTCCTCCCGGCTGAACAGCGGGCGTTTTCCGCTGGTCATCGACTGGATGGAGAAAGGCCTTATTCGTCCGGAGGCGTTAATCACCCATTGTATGCCGCTGGAGCAGGTGAAAGAGGCCATGGAGATTTTTGCTAACGACCGTAAGACCTGCTGCAAAGTGCTGCTGCAGCTGGGTTAAACCGGCATCGTATAGAATAACGGCCGACGGATATCTGCATATCCGCCGCGCCTGATATAAATAATATAATGAGCATGGTGTTATCATGGGAAAAAATATCCGCTGGATTATCGTCCTGTTATTATTTTTAGTATATATGATAAATTATCTTGACCGGGTGGCATTATCCATTACGGTCCCGATGATTGAAAAGGACCTTGCACTTAACGCTGAACAGTTCGGCATTATTTTCGGCAGCTTTTTCTTCGGCTACGCGGTATTTAATTTTATTGGCGGTTTGGCCGTGGATAAGTTTGGCGCAACGCTGGTAATGGGCCTGGCGGTCGGTCTGTGGTCGCTGTTTTGCGGCTTAACCGCGGTAGCCACCGGCTTTTATTCCATGCTGGTGCTGCGGGTGCTTTTCGGGATGGCGGAAGGCCCGATCTGCGCATCGGCGAACAAGATGATCAACGGCTGGTTTCCTAAAAAGCAAGCGGCTACCGCCGTCGGCTTTCTCAGCGCAGGCTCTCCGCTGGGCGGCGCGGTCGCCGGCCCCATCGTCGGTTACCTGGCCCTGGCATTCGGCTGGCGCCCGGCTTTTATGATTATTTTCGCTATCGGTATTGTATGGATGATAGCGTGGTTTTTCATTGCCGCTAATTCGCCCGAAAAGCACAAAAAAGTCAGCCAGGAAGAACTTAAGCTGATTAATAAAATGAAAGAAGAAGAAGTCGCGCTGGAAACAATAGAAAATCAAACAGCTCACTCGCTGGGTTATTATTTGAAACAGCCAATTATTCTGGTAACGGCCTTTGCCTTCTTCTGCTACAACTATATTCTGTTTTTCTTTCTCAGCTGGTTCCCGTCCTATCTGGTACAACAGCACCATCTGGATATTAAACAGATGAGCCTTACCACTATGATCCCATGGATAGTCGGCTTTGTCGGTCTGGCGCTTGGGGGCTATATTTCCGATAAAATTTTTAAACTCACCGGGCGCCTGCTGCTGTCGCGCAAAATTGTGCTGGTGGTATGCCTGCTGATGGCCGCTATCTGCGTGGGACTGGCGGGTACCGTCAGCAGCGTCGTGCCTGCCGTTCTGCTGATGTCGGTCTCCATCTTTTTCCTCTATGTAACCGGGGCGATCTACTGGGCGATTATCCAGGACGTGGTGCATAAATCCCGCGTCGGCGGCGCCAGCGGCTTTATCCATCTTATCGGCAGCGTCTCCGGCATCGTGGGGCCGATTGTTACCGGCTATATCGTGCAGTCTACTGGTAAATTTGACAGCGCTTTCGTTCTCGCCGGCACTATCGCCGCGCTTGGCGCCCTGCTGGTGCTGTTCGTGATCAAAACTCCGCGTGTGACGATGAAAGCCAGCCAGGCATAAATGGCAGGAGCGCGATGTCCGCGCATTGTTCCGGACATCACGCTCGTACTTCTCACTCAGCCTGGGGAGCAACCCAGCTACGGCCCAGCGCCGAGCCCTGAGCGCCCTGCTGATTCAGATAACGATCCAGTTCAACCATGCCGGTCCAGCGATTTTCACACCACAGCGGCGCCAACAGCGTGGGCCGACGGGCGCTGGCGGAAATACGGTGGTAGATCACCTCCGGCGGCGTATGGCGGATCATCTCTCCAGCGGTGACGGTATACGCCTCCAGCTCAATGCCATCGAGACGCCCGGCCTGCCACGCTTTGGCCATAATGCTGCCTTTCACAATATGCAGTGGATGCAATTTGATCCCATCCACGCCGGTCGCCACTACCTGCTCCAGCGTCTGCAGACAATGCCCCTGGCTCTCTCCGGGCAGACCGACGATCAGATGCGCACAGACTTTCAGGCCCCGCTCTCGCGCCAGGCGCGCGGTACGCTGATAACAGGCGAAATCGTGTCCACGGTTAATGCGATGCAGGGTCTTATCATGAGCAGTTTGCAGCCCCAGCTCCAGCCATACCTCATACCCTTGCTGATGGTATTCACTCAGCAGGTCAAGGACCGCCTGCGGAACGCAGTCCGGGCGGGTGCCGACGCACAGGCCAACGATATTTGCGGCACTGACGGCCTGACGATACATTGAACGGAGCACCTGTACTTCAGCGAAGGTGCTGGTGTAGGCCTGAAAATAGGCCAGATAGCGCTTCGCCCGGTTGACGAGCTGCGCCTGATGAGCGAGCTGTTCGGCGATAGAGCGATGCTGCTGCGCCTCATCGGCAAACGATGCCACGTTACAGAAAGTGCAACCGCCGCGGCCCAGCGTGCCGTCGCGGTTTGGGCAGCTAAAACCGCCGTGCAGCGTTAGCTTATGGACCTTTTCGCCATAGCGACGCATAAGATCCCCACCAAACATATTGACTAATTTCTGTAACTGCATAATCTGATAGACCGCCCTCAACAAAGGGGGCCAAGCCTGCCACTTTTCGTCACCGACGGCGATGACCTGGATCAATCGTCAGCGCGGCGACCAACCCTATTGCATAAACAATCAAGATTACTGCAATTTCATTCAACCACCAGGTGATGAGTTTTCCTTATATTTTATCTTCGCATTGCCCTAATCTGCTTTCTGGTAAAAAACGGTATTAATGTCCAGTAGTTAAATATATTGCAGTCAAATATGCTAATAATGAAATATATTTCAGCGCATATTGGTAATGCAAAGCCGCGTGCACAGTGAGACAGATCACACTAGCCGCACCACCAGCAGGCGTATTCAAAGCATAAAAATTGCCATTATTTTCTTTAATAACAATTAGTTAACTTGTGTATAGCACATTTTTGTATTAATAAGATTGCCATTTGACGTAAGTGTGGATTCCCGATAAGTTGGGAATCCGCTGGAAGCTTTCTGGATGAGCACTCTGCTCATCATATTTATGCAGTAATTGAGATTCCCTCTTAACAGCAAGTCCTCAAACTTGTGTACCGATGCGAAAAGGATTTAAAGAGGGCGAATGCGAGGTGTAAACCCCGTCGCCATGCTCTTTCTGTGCCTGTGCGCAATCGGTATCGGAGGGTGTCCGTAGAGCCTGGGGAGGTTCACTGATATGTTGTACGACAAATCCCTTGAGAGGGATAACTGTGGTTTCGGCCTGATCGCCCACATAGAAGGCGAACCTAGCCACAAGGTAGTGCGAACCGCAATACACGCACTGGCCCGCATGCAGCACCGTGGCGCAATCCTTGCCGATGGTAAAACCGGCGACGGTTGCGGTCTGCTGCTGCAAAAACCCGATCGTTTCTTCCGCATCGTTGCCGAAGAGCGCGGCTGGCGTTTAGCCAAAAACTACGCCGTTGGGATGCTGTTCCTGAATAAAGATCCTGAGCTGGCTAAAGCGGCGCGCCGCATCGTTGAAGAAGAACTTCAGCTTGAGACCCTGTCGATTGTCGGCTGGCGCGATGTGCCGACCAACGAAGGCGTGCTCGGTGAAATCGCCCTCTCCTCGCTGCCCCGTATTGAGCAAATCTTTGTCAACGCCCCGGCTGGCTGGCGCCCGCGCGATATGGAGCGCCGTCTGTTTATTGCGCGTCGTCGCATTGAAAAACGTCTGCAGGAAGACAAAGATTTCTACGTTTGTAGCTTGTCCAATCTGGTCAACATCTATAAAGGTCTGTGTATGCCGGCGGATTTGCCGCGCTTCTACCTGGACCTCGCGGACCTGCGCCTGGAGTCGGCTATCTGCCTGTTCCACCAGCGCTTCTCCACCAACACCGTACCACGCTGGCCGTTGGCGCAGCCGTTCCGCTACCTGGCGCACAACGGTGAAATTAACACCATTACCGGCAACCGCCAGTGGGCCCGCGCCCGTACCTATAAGTTCCAGACCCCGCTGATCCCTGACCTGCACGACGCCGCGCCGTTCGTTAACGAAACCGGCTCCGACTCCAGTTCTATGGACAACATGCTGGAGCTGCTGCTGGCCGGCGGGATGGACATCGTGCGCGCCATGCGTCTGCTGGTGCCGCCAGCCTGGCAGAACAACCCGGATATGGATCCGGAGCTGCGTTCGTTCTTCGACTTTAACTCCATGCATATGGAGCCGTGGGACGGCCCGGCGGGCATCGTCATGTCAGATGGCCGCTACGCGGCCTGTAACCTCGACCGTAACGGTCTGCGCCCGGCGCGCTACGTCATTACCAAAGATAAGCTCATCACCTGCGCCTCCGAAGTCGGCATCTGGGATTACCAGCCTGACGAAGTGGTCGAGAAAGGCCGCGTGGGCCCGGGCGAGCTGATGGTTATCGATACCCGTGCCGGACGCATTCTGCACTCAGCGGAAACCGATGACGATCTGAAGAGCCGCCACCCGTATAAAGAGTGGATGGAGAAAAACGTTCGTCGCCTGGTGCCGTTCGAAGATCTGCCAGACGAAGAGGTTGGCAGCCGCCAACTGGATGACGACACGCTCGCCAGCTACCAGAAACAGTTTAACTACAGCGCGGAAGAGCTGGACTCCGTCCTGCGCGTGCTCGGCGAAAATGGCCAGGAAGCAGTCGGTTCGATGGGCGATGACACGCCTTTCGCCGTGCTCTCCAGCCAGCCGCGCATTATCTACGATTACTTCCGTCAGCAGTTCGCCCAGGTGACTAACCCGCCGATCGACCCGCTGCGCGAAGCGCACGTCATGTCGCTGGCTACCAGCATCGGCCGCGAAATGAACGTCTTCTGCGAAGCGGAAGGCCAGGCGCATCGTCTGAGCTTCAAATCGCCGATCCTGCTGTACTCCGATTTTAAACAGCTGACGACGATGGAAGAAGAGCACTATCGCGCCGACGTCCTCGATATCACGTTCAACCCGGCAGAGGCCTCCCTCAGCGAGACGGTGAAAGCGCTGTGCGATAAAGCGGAGCAAATGGTGCGCGACGGCACCGTGCTGCTGGTGCTCTCTGACCGCAACATCGCCAAAGACCGTCTGCCGGTACCGGCGCCGATGGCCGTTGGCGCGATCCAGACCCGTCTGGTCGATAAAAGCCTGCGCTGCGATGCCAACATCATCGTTGAAACCGCCAGCGCCCGCGATCCGCACCACTTCGCCGTGCTGCTCGGCTTTGGGGCGACGGCTATCTATCCATACCTCGCCTACGAAACGCTGGCGAAGCTGGTCGACAGCAAAGCCATCGATAAACCGTACCGTGCGGTGATGCTGAACTATCGCAACGGTATCAACAAAGGTCTGTATAAGATCATGTCCAAGATGGGGATCTCGACCATCGCCTCCTACCGCTGCTCGAAGCTGTTCGAAGCGGTCGGTCTGCATCGCGATGTCTCCGATCTCTGCTTCCAGGGCGTGGTCAGCCGCATCGGCGGCGCCAGCTTCGACGACTTCCAGCAGGATCTGCTGAATCTGTCGAAACGCGCCTGGCTGGCGCGTAAGCCGCTGGCCCAGGGCGGTTTGCTGAAATATGTGCACGGCGGCGAATATCATGCCTACAACCCGGACGTGGTGCGCACCCTGCAGCAGGCCGTGCAGAGCGGCGAATACAGCGATTATCAACAATACGCGAAATTGGTTAACGAACGTCCAGCGGCCACGCTGCGCGACCTGCTGGCGCTCAACCCAGGCGAAGACGCTATCAGCATCGACGAAGTAGAGCCGGCGAAGGAGCTGTTTAAACGCTTCGATACCGCGGCGATGTCGATCGGCGCCCTGAGCCCGGAAGCGCACGAGTCGCTGGCGGAAGCGATGAACAGCATCGGCGGCTTCTCCAACTCCGGTGAAGGCGGTGAAGACCCGGCGCGCTACGGCACTAATAAAGTGTCGCGCATCAAGCAGGTCGCGTCCGGCCGCTTCGGCGTCACGCCAGCCTACCTGGTCAATGCCGACGTCATCCAGATCAAAGTCGCCCAGGGGGCGAAACCGGGTGAAGGTGGCCAGCTGCCGGGTGATAAAGTCACCCCGTACATCGCTAAACTGCGCTATTCAGTACCGGGCGTCACGCTGATTTCCCCGCCGCCGCACCACGATATCTACTCTATCGAGGATCTGGCGCAGCTGATTTTCGACCTCAAGCAGGTCAATCCGAAAGCGATGATTTCGGTCAAACTGGTTTCTGAGCCGGGCGTTGGCACCATCGCCACCGGCGTGGCCAAAGCCTATGCCGACCTGATCACCATCGCCGGCTACGACGGCGGCACCGGGGCGAGCCCGCTCTCTTCGGTGAAATATGCCGGCTGTCCGTGGGAGCTCGGCCTGGTGGAAACCCAGCAGGCGCTGGTCGCTAACGGTCTGCGTCATAAGATCCGTCTGCAGGTGGATGGCGGCCTGAAAACCGGTCTTGATATCATCAAAGCGGCGATCCTCGGCGCGGAGAGCTTCGGTTTCGGTACCGGCCCGATGGTCGCGCTGGGCTGTAAATACCTGCGTATTTGCCACCTGAACAACTGCGCTACCGGCGTGGCGACCCAGGATGACAAACTGCGTAAGAATCACTATCACGGTCTGCCGTTCAAAGTGACCAACTACTTTGAATTTATCGCCCGTGAGACCCGCGAGCTGATGGCCCAGCTGGGCGTCAAGCGTCTGGTGGATCTGATTGGCCGCACCGATCTGCTCAAAGAGCTGGATGGGTTCACCGCCAAGCAGCAGAAACTGGATCTGGGTAAACTGCTGGAGACCGCAGAGCCGCATCCGGGCAAAGCGCTGTACTGCACCGAGAACAACCCACCGTTCGATAACGGCGTGCTCAACGCCCAGCTGCTGCAGCAGGCGAAACCGTACGTGGATGAAAAGCAGAGCAAGACGTTCTGGTTTGATATCCGTAACACCGACCGCTCCGTGGGGGCCTCGCTGTCCGGGTATATCGCCCAGACCCATGGCGACCAGGGACTGGCGGGCGACCCGATCGTCGCTCACTTTAGCGGCACCGCGGGCCAGAGCTTCGGCGTGTGGAACGCCGGCGGCGTGGAACTGCATCTGACTGGCGACGCCAACGACTACGTCGGGAAAGGCATGGCGGGCGGTCTGCTGGCCATTCGTCCGCCGGTGGGCTCTGCGTTCCGCAGCCATGAAGCCAGTATTATCGGCAACACCTGCCTGTACGGCGCGACCGGTGGTCGTCTGTACGCCGCAGGCCGCGCGGGCGAGCGTTTCGCCGTGCGTAACTCCGGCGCCATCACCGTGGTGGAAGGCATCGGCGACAACGGCTGCGAATATATGACCGGCGGCATCGTCTGCGTGCTCGGAAAAACCGGCGTCAACTTTGGCGCAGGGATGACCGGCGGCTTTGCCTATGTCCTGGATGAAGATGGCGACTTCCGCAAACGCGTGAACCCGGAGCTGGTGGAAGTGCTGGACGTTGATTCTCTGGCCATCCATGAAGAGCACCTGCGCGGTTTAATCACCGAGCACGTACAGCTTACCGGTTCGCAACGCGGCGAAGAGATCCTCGCCAACTGGCCGGCCTTCTCCGCGAAGTTTGCGCTGGTTAAACCAAAGTCCAGCGATGTTAAAGCACTGTTGGGTCACCGTAGTCGTTCCGCAGCTGAGCTGCGGGTGCAGGCGCAGTAAGGGGTTAAGATGAGTCAGAACGTTTATCAATTTATCGACCTGCAGCGCGTTGATCCGCCAAAGAAACCGCTGAAGATCCGTAAAATTGAGTTTGTGGAAATTTACGAGCCGTTTTCAGAAGGCCAGGCCAAGGCGCAGGCGGATCGCTGCCTCTCCTGTGGCAACCCGTACTGCGAATGGAAGTGCCCGGTGCATAACTACATCCCGAACTGGCTGAAGCTGGCCAACGAGGGGCGTATTTTTGAAGCGGCCGAGCTGTCGCATCAAACCAACACTCTGCCGGAAGTCTGCGGGCGCGTCTGCCCGCAGGACCGCCTGTGTGAAGGCTCCTGTACGCTGAACGATGAGTTCGGCGCGGTGACCATCGGCAACATCGAACGCTATATCAACGATAAGGCATTCGAGATGGGCTGGCGTCCGGATCTCTCCGACGTGAAGCCGACCGGTAAAACCGTCGCGATCATCGGCGCTGGCCCGGCGGGCCTCGCCTGCGCCGACGTGCTGACCCGTAACGGCGTCAAGGCGGTGGTATTTGACCGCCATCCGGAAATCGGCGGCCTGCTGACCTTCGGTATCCCGGCGTTCAAGCTGGAAAAAGAGGTGATGACCCGCCGCCGGGAGATCTTCACCGGCATGGGCATTGAGTTCAAACTCAATACCGAAGTGGGCCGCGACGTGCTGCTCGACGACCTGCTGAAGGAGTACGATGCGGTGTTCCTCGGCGTCGGGACCTATCAGTCGATGCGCGGTGGACTGGACAACGAAGACGCTCCGGGTGTTTACGACGCGCTGCCGTTCCTGATCGCTAACACTAAGCAGATCATGGGCTTTGGTGAAACCGCCGATGAGCCCTATGTCAGCATGGAAGGCAAACGCGTGGTGGTGCTCGGCGGTGGCGATACCGCGATGGACTGCGTACGCACCTCCGTCCGTCAGAATGCGGCGCACGTGATCTGCGCCTATCGCCGTGACGAAGAGAACATGCCCGGCTCAAAACGCGAAGTGAAAAACGCGCGCGAAGAAGGCGTTGAGTTCCAGTTTAACGTCCAGCCGCTGGGCGTGGAAGTGAATGCCAACGGTAAGGTTTGCGGCGTGAAGATGGCGCGCACCGAAATGGGCCAGCCGGATGCGAAGGGCCGCCGCCGCGCGGAGATCGTCCCCGGCTCTGAGCACGTGGTGCCGGCTGACGCCGTAGTCATGGCGTTTGGCTTCCGTCCGCACAGCATGGAGTGGCTGGCGAAGCACAGCGTCGAACTGGACTCCCAGGGCCGTATTATCGCCCCGGAAGGCAGCGAAAACGCCTTCCAGACCAGCAACCCGAAAATCTTCGCCGGTGGCGATATCGTTCGCGGTTCCGATCTGGTGGTCACCGCGATTGCCGAAGGTCGTAAAGCGGCGGACGGGATCCTCAACTACCTTGAAGTCTGATTAGGTCCGGAGCCTCACGCATAAAAGCCCGATGGTTAACGTCATCGGGCTTTTTTATTGCTCATTCGCCGGGCAAACCGCCGCTTTCAGCGCCGTATTATACCAGCCGCAGATATGCTCCAGGCGGGTAATCGCCGAGCCGACGGTCACCGCCCACGCGCCGCAGCGCATCGCCTCCGCCGCCTGGGCAGGCGTGTTATAGCGCCCTTCGGCAATCACTCTGCAGCCCGCCGCGCTCAGGCATTGCACCAGCGCCAGATCCGGCTCATCCGGCGTCTCCTCTGCGGTATAGCCGGAGAGAGTCGTGCCGACAATCTCAGCCCCCAACTGCCAGCACTCGAGTGCATCGTCGAGAGATGAGCAATCGGCCATCGCCACTTTCCCCAGCTGATGAATTTCTGCTAATAGCGCCGACACTGACGCCGGACGCTGACGCTGGGTGCCGTCAATAGCAATAATATCCGCTCCGCCCTGCGCCAGCGCGTCGATATCTTCCAGCCATGGCGTAATACGCACCGGGCTATCGGGCAAATCGCGTTTGATCAACCCAATAACGGGCACTGTCACTAACGGACGAACGGCCTGCAGGTTGGCCAGGCCTTCGATGCGCAGCGCTACCGCTCCCGCCTGCTCAGCCGCCAGCGCCATTGCCGCGACGATAGCGGGATTATCCAGCGGACTGCCCGGCACCGGCTGGCAGGAGACAATTAATCCGCCATGATGACGGATACGCTGGTCCAGTTGTGCGAGTAAAGACATGTCTGCTCCCTAAAAACTACCTGTGGCGATGACGATACCAGCCATGGGACGCCTCGTTTGTGGCAGAGTTAACAAAGCGGACAGACAAAAAAACAGGCCCCGCAGGGCCTGTCAGAGAAGGGATTTACTTCACCACGCGCAGCGCCGGGCGACCACCGCGCGGCGGCGGCGTGTCGTCAGGATCGTCGTCGTGATTATCCGGCTTATCGCCATCGATCACCGACATCACCGTTTCGCTTTCACTCTCCGGCGCGACGTCATCATCGTTGAGGCTGCTGACGTCTTCGTCATAGGCCGCTTCCGGTTCGAACATCGTACCAGCGCCGTTCTCACGGGCGTAGATGGCGAGTACCGCAGCCAGCGGGACAGACACGTTGCGTGGTACCCCGCCAAAGCGCGCGTTGAAGCGCACTTCGTCGTTCGCCAGCTCGAGATTGCCTACCGCACGCGGGGCAATATTGAGAACGATTTGCCCATCGCGCGCGTACTCCATCGGCACGAGCACGCCCGGCAGCGTCACATCCACCACCAGGTGCGGCGTCAGCTGGTTATCCAGCAGCCAGTCATAAAACGCCCGTAACAGATACGGGCGACGCGGCGTCAGCTGTGATACATCCATTATTTAGCCCCGACCGAGGCGCATTTCACGCTCGGCTTCAGTTAAAGAAGCGAGGAAGGAATCACGCTCAAATACGCGAGTCATATAGCCTTTGAGCTCTTTCGCGCCAGCGCCAACCAGCTCCACACCAAGAACCGGCAGACGCCACAGCAGCGGCGCCAGGTAGCAGTCCACCAGGCTGAACTCATCGCTCAGGAAGTAAGGTTTCTGGGTGAAGACCGGCGCGATGGCCAGCAGTTCTTCACGCAGCTGCTTACGCGCAGCATCAGCTTGCGCTGCGGTACCGCTCTGGATGGTGTTCATCAGCGAATACCAGTCCTTCTCGATACGTTGCATATACAGGCGGCTTTCACCACGCGCCACCGGATAAACCGGCATTAACGGCGGGTGCGGGAAACGCTCATCCAGATACTCCATAATGATGCGGGATTCCCACAGAGTGAGCTCACGATCCACCAGCGTCGGTACGCTTTGATTCGGGTTGAGGTCAATCAGATCCTGAGGCGGGTTATCCTTCTCCACGTGCTCTATCTCAAAACTGACACCCTTCTCGGCCAGCACAATGCGGACCTGATGGCTATAGATGTCAGTAGGACCAGAAAACAGCGTCATTACCGAACGTTTGTTGGCAGCGACAGCCATGAAAACCTCCAGGTATATTCAGAATTTTGTACTGCTGCCGGCCACTCATGACCAGCCAGATGTAAAAACCCCATTAGCGCGATGTCACCTTCGTTCACGAATAAAACAAAAAATGAACAATCACCAGCATTTGGGCAGAAAATTGGATGATAGTTTACCAGATTTTGAAGACGTTGTGGTGAGGGGATTCTGGAAATGCTGAAAAAGTGGCGAGAACCGGCGCTATGCTTGTGGATAACAGCCGTTTTATCCATAAAAAAACCCGCCGAAGCGGGTTTTTTCGCAAATTGTTCTGCGTGAGCAGAAAACAATTAACGTTTGGAGAACTGCGGACGACGACGTGCTTTACGCAGACCGACTTTCTTACGTTCAACCTGACGAGCGTCACGAGTAACGAAGCCAGCTTTACGCAGTTCGGAACGCAGGGACTCGTCGTACTCCATCAGAGCGCGGGTGATACCGTGACGGATCGCACCAGCCTGACCAGAGATACCACCACCTTTAACAGTGATGTACAGATCCAGTTTCTCAACCATGTCGACCAGTTCCAGCGGCTGACGAACTACCATGCGGGCAGTTTCACGACCGAAGTACTGTTCCAGAGAACGCTGGTTGATAACGATTTTACCGTTGCCCGGTTTGATGAAAACGCGAGCTGCGGAACTTTTGCGGCGACCAGTGCCGTAGTATTGATTTTCAGCCATTGCCTATAATCCCGATTAGATGTCAAGAACTTGCGGTTGCTGTGCCGCGTGGTTGTGCTCGTTACCCGCGTAAACTTTCAGTTTACGGTACATAGCACGACCCAGCGGGCCTTTTGGCAGCATGCCTTTAACCGCGATTTCAATCACACGCTCAGGACGGCGGGCAATCATCTCTTCAAAGGTCGCTTCTTTGATACCACCGATGTGGCCGGTGTGGTGGTAGTACATTTTGTCTTCGCGCTTGTTGCCGGTAACAGCAACTTTTTCTGCGTTCAGAACGATGATGTAATCACCGGTATCAACGTGCGGAGTGTATTCCGCTTTGTGCTTACCGCGCAGGCGACGAGCCAGTTCAGTAGCCAGACGGCCCAGAGTTTTACCGGTCGCGTCAACAACATACCAGTCGCGTTTTACGGTTTCTGGTTTAGCTGTAAAAGTTTTCATTAAAAGCTTACCCAAATAATAAGTTACACGTTGGTGAACACCCAAACGTTTAGTCAGTTGAGGTTCACACGACATTGTCCAGCAAACCTACCCCTTCGAATAGCCTATGCCGGCGCATAGAAAGTTTCGGGAAAAAAACCTTCTCGTAACGTGGGGTCGCAAGATTATAGAGAAGTCGGGGTCAAAGATCGACCCCTTTATGAGATTTTTCAGGCCGCGCCCGGGGCGGCCTTGCGGCCCTGAATCCGCCTGAAAAAGTCCCCTGTCAGGGCATATGCGGACGTTTGAGGTACTCTTCGCTCTGCATCTCCTGCAGACGAGAGAGACAGCGCTGGAACTCAAACTTCAGCCGCTCGCCCTGGTAAATGTCGTACAGCGGCACTGCCGCGCTGACCACCAGCTTTACATGGCGCTCGTAAAACTCATCCACCAGAGCGATAAAGCGGCGGGCCTCGCTCTCCAGCTGCGCGGTCATCACCGGCACGTCGAACAGCATCACCGTATGGAACAGTCGGGAGAGCGCGATATAGTCATGCTGGCTGCGCGCATCCACGCATAGCGTGGCGAATGACGCAGCCAACGTCTGGTTTTCTACGCCGAGGGTAGGCAGCTCGCGATGGTTAATCTCCAGCGTCGGCCCGGCAGCGCGCGGCGCGCCCGCCAGCGCGAGCCACAATTTATCCATCTGTTCGCGGGTGTCGTTATTCAGCGGCGACAGCCACAGGTGCGCCTGCGTCAGGGTACGCAGCCGATAATCGATGCCGGCATCGACGTTCATAATATCGCAATGCTGCTTGATGGCGTCGATCGCCGGCAGAAAACGGGCCCGCTGCAGGCCATTGCGATAGAGTTCATCCGGCGGAATATTGGAGGTCGCCACCAGGGTGATGCCGCGGGCGAACAGGGCTTTCATCAGCCCGCCCAACAGCATGGCGTCGGTAATATCGGAGACAAAAAACTCGTCGAAACAGAGCACGTCGGTTTCCGCTTTAAAGCGGTCGGCGACGATCTCCAGCGGGTCGCTATGTCCCTGCAGGGTGGTCAGCTCTTCGTGTACGCGCAGCATGAAACGATGGAAATGCAGGCGCTGTTTACGCTCGCCCGGCAGGCTCTGGTAAAACAGGTCCATCAGCCAGGTTTTGCCTCGCCCCACGCCGCCCCACATATACAGGCCGCGGACAGGTGCCGTCCCGGCAGCCGGCTCGCGCTTACCCAGCAGTTTGCCGAATTTCGCGCGCAAACCGCCGCCTGACGCGACCGGCGCGGGCTGCGTCTGCAGTTCCTGGTAAATGGTATCAAGGCGGCTCACCGCTTCTTGCTGGACGTCGTCGGGTTGATGGCTGCCCTCTTTCAGGGCTAAAAGGTAACGCGATGTTGGAGACAGGCTTTGCATGATCTAATTGTTATTCCTTGAAAACCGTAATGCCGAAGCTCACGATTGACGAAAAAAAGGCCGTTCTACACTACGCGATGATACGCCAGGATTCCACTTCTGTGGAATTAGCGGTTATAGTGGCACTATCGGGCGCAGGCGGAGAGCCTAAGAGCCACCCTACGGAACCACAATACAACGGGAGATGTTCATGACCTGGGAATACGCGCTAATTGGGTTAGTCGTCGGTATCATCATTGGCGCCGTCGCCATGCGTTTCGGCAACCGCAAACTGCGCCAACAGCAGGCGCTGCAGTACGAACTGGAAAAGAATAAAGCCGAGCTTGAAGAGTACCGTGAAGAGCTGGTGAGCCACTTTGCGCGTAGCGCCGAACTGCTGGATAACATGGCGCACGACTATCGTCAGCTATATCAGCATATGGCGAAAAGCTCTAACAACCTGCTGCCGGACTCGATGGCAGACGCCAACCCGTTCCGCAACCGTCTGGAAGAGTCTGAAGCCAGCAACGATCAGGCGCCGGTCCAGATGCCGCGCGACTACTCCGAGGGCGCATCCGGTTTACTGCGCGGAGGCGCAAAACGCGATTAAGCCTCGCTGCGATTAAAATATTCTCCGGGCGCGCCCGTCGCGCCCGCTCCTTCCCCCACTTCCCGGCTACAATTTAAACCAGTCCCCACGTTGTTACCTGTGCAAAAATTCAATAACATCAGGTTATTCAGGACATTTTTCCATACACCTCAGGTTACGAGAGCCAGCATCTAATGAAGAAACAGACTTTGCTGTTGAGTGCGTTAGCGTTAAGCATTGGGTTATCGTTGTCGGTCCTGCCTCCGGCAGCGGCATCCTTACCGACTCAGGTGCCCGGCCAGGGCGCGTTACCAAGCCTGGCGCCGATGCTGGAAAAGGTTCTGCCGGCGGTAGTTAGCGTACAGGTGGAAGGCACTGCCTCGCCGACGCTCAATATGCCGGAAGAGCTGAAAAAATATTTTGGCGATAACGCCCCGCAGGAGCAGGCGCAGCCGTTTGAAGGGCTCGGCTCCGGCGTTATCATCGACGCGGCGAAAGGCTATGTGCTGACCAATAATCACGTCATCAATCAGGCGCAGAAGATCAGCGTCCAGCTGAACGATGGCCGTGAGTTCGATGCCAAACTGGTCGGGAGCGATGAACAGAGCGATATCGCTCTGCTGCAGCTGATTAAGCCAGACCACCTGACGCAAATCGCCATTGCTGACTCTGATAAACTTCGCGTCGGCGACTTCGCCGTCGCCGTCGGCAACCCGTTCGGCCTTGGCCAGACCGCCACCTCCGGCATTATCTCTGCCCTTGGCCGCAGCGGCTTGAACCTTGAAGGGCTGGAGAATTTCATTCAGACCGACGCCTCGATTAACCGCGGCAACTCCGGCGGCGCGCTGCTGAACCTCAACGGCGAGCTTATCGGGATCAACACCGCGATCCTCGCGCCGGGCGGCGGCAGCATCGGCATCGGCTTTGCCATTCCAAGCAATATGGCGAAAACCCTCGCCGACCAGCTTATTCAGTTTGGCGAAATCAAGCGCGGCCTGTTGGGCATTAAAGGCATGGAAATGAGCGCCGACATCGCCAAAGCGATGAATCTCAACGTTCAGCGCGGCGCCTTCGTCAGTGAAGTCCTGCCAAACTCCGGCTCCGCCAAAGCGGGGATTAAATCCGGGGACGTCATCGTGAGTCTGAACGGCAAACCGCTGAACAGTTTCGCCGAACTGCGTTCGCGGATCGCCACCACCGAGCCGGGTACCAAGGTCAAACTGGGCCTGCTGCGCGATGGAAAGCCGGTCGATGTCGAAGTGACCCTGGATAAGAGCACCTCCTCAACCGCCAGCGCGGAACTGATTATCCCGGCGCTGCAGGGGGCCTCGTTCAGCGACGGCCAGATGAAAGATGGCACCAAAGGAGTGGTGATCGATAATGTGGATAAAGGCAGCGCCGCCGCCCAGGTCGGTCTGCATAAGGATGACATTATCATTGGCCTTAACCGGCAGCGTATTCACTCGATTGCCGAACTGCGCAAAGCGCTCGAAGGCAAACCGCCGGTCATCGCCCTGAACGTGATCCGCGGCAACGAAAGCATCTATCTGCTGCTGCGCTGATTGTCTCTCCGGGCATCGCCGCCATGTGCGATGTCCGGACAACTCATGCTATGCTGCGCCTGACCATTCATTAACGATATCTGCATCATGCCTGGAAAGTTATTACGTTCAGTACTCATCGGTTTGCTTGTCGGGGGTCTGCTGCTGGCCCTGATGCCCTCGCTGCGCCAGTGGCAGTTGGCGCCGACTACCCAGAACGATACGGCAGACGACTCCCCGGCGAGCTATAACGCCGCGGTGCGCCGCGCGGCGCCCGCCGTGGTGAACGTCTATAACCGCGCCCTGAACAGCACCAGCCATAATCAGCTGACGCTTGGCTCAGGGGTGATTATGGATCAGCGCGGCTATATCCTGACCAACAAGCATGTTATCAACGATGCCGATCAGATTATCGTCGCCCTGCAGGACGGCCGCGTCTTCGAAGCGCTGCTGGTAGGATCCGATTCCCTCACCGATCTCGCCGTGCTCAAGATCAATGCTACCGGCGGGCTGCCGGTGATCCCGATCAATCCGAAACGCACGCCGCACATCGGCGACGTGGTGCTGGCGATTGGCAACCCTTATAACCTGGGGCAGACCATCACCCAGGGGATCATCAGCGCCACAGGGCGCATTGGCCTCAATCCGACCGGCCGCCAGAACTTCCTGCAGACTGACGCCTCGATCAACCACGGTAACTCCGGCGGGGCGCTGGTGAACTCCCTCGGCGAGCTGATGGGGATTAACACCCTCTCCTTTGACAAGAGCAATGACGGCGAAACGCCGGAAGGCATTGGCTTTGCGATCCCGTTCCAGTTAGCGACCAAAATTATGGATAAACTGATCCGCGATGGCCGGGTGATCCGCGGCTATATCGGCATTAGCGGCCGGGAGATCGCCCCGCTGCACGCGCAGGGCGGAGGGATCGATCAGATTCAGGGGATCGTCGTTAACGATGTCGCCCCGGACGGTCCAGCGGCGCAAGCCGGGATCCGCGCCAACGACGTAATCATCTCCGTGAATGACAAACCCGCCGTCTCGGCGCTGGAGACGATGGATCAGGTGGCCGAGATCCGCCCGGGATCGGAAATTCCGGTGGTCATCATGCGTGATGATAAGAAAATCACGCTCCATATCGCCGTCCAGGAATACCCGGCCACCAACTAAACGGCTCCCCGTTTGGGGAGCCACGTTAATCGCTAAATACCGGACCGGCCGGGAATCTGACCAGAAACCCGGTCACCGCCAGCAGCGATCTCAGCGCGGGCCAGACTATCTGTCGCTCGCGAAGCTCATCATCCAGCGTCAGTAGCGCAAATTCCCCCTTCTCACCCAGCACGCCACCCTGCCAGAGCAGACGCTGCGCCTGCTGCCGCGCCCAGGGCGAATCACTCTTCCAGGCCAGCAAATGCAGCAGCGCCTGCTGCAGACAGACGCTGTGAGAATGGTTATCCCGCCGCAGCCGCCGGTAGACGGGCAGGGACACGCTGCGCACGGTATAAAATCCACTGCCCGCCTCTTCATCGCCTTCAGGGATAGCGCGGGCGAACTGCCCCGCCACGTCACACAGCCGGTTGTGCGTCAGTGGAAGTTGCCGGGCGCTGAGCGCCCCGGCCGCCATGCACAGCAGACCGCTGCGCTGCAGCGAGGGCGTCGCAGAGCGCACGACCGCCGCCGGTAAGGCGCTCACCGCCCGTGTTGCCTCGTCAGCGTTGTGGTCAGCGCCGGCCTCATAACAGCTGGCCAGCAGCGCTTCACCAGGCGTGGCGTTCAGCGGGGGCGAAAGCAGGTTCAGCGCCGGCTGCAGTTGTGCAAGTTCATCGCCTGACGCCAGCATGGCGTCAACCACCGCCTCCCGTGTTGATGTCCGGTTTTCCGGACAGCATGCTATGCCTTCATTCATCACCGTCTCCTTATGAGAAATCTCCGCGGCCGGCTTGCCAGCCGCGGGAACAGGCTGGCTTACATCGCCAGCACGTACTTGAGCATCACCCCGGCGGCGATCGCCGAGCCGATCACCCCCGCCACGTTCGGGCCCATCGCGTGCATCAGCAGGAAGTTCTGCCCGTCCGCTTCCAGACCCACCTTGTTCGACACCCGCGCCGCCATCGGCACCGCTGACACCCCCGCGGAACCAATCAGCGGGTTGATTTTGTGCCGGCTGAACACGTTCATCAGCTTCGCCATCAGCACCCCGGCCGCGGTCCCCACGCAGAAGGCGATCACCCCCAGCACCAGGATCCCCAGCGTCTGCGGCTGCAGGAACTTGTCCGCCACCAGCTTGGCCCCCACCGACAGCCCGAGGAAGATGGTGACGATGTTGATCAGCGCGTTCTGCACCGTATCGCTCAGCCGCTCCACCACCCCGCTCTCGCGCATCAGGTTGCCGAAGCAGAACATCCCCAGCAGCGGCGCGGCGTCCGGCAGCAGGAGCGCCACCAGCAGCAACAGCACCGCCGGGAAGAGGATCTTCTCCCGCTTACTCACCGTGCGCAGCTGCACCATGCGGATCTTCCGCTCCTTATCCGTGGTCAGCGCCTTCATGATCGGCGGCTGGATCAGCGGCACCAGCGCCATATAGGAGTAGGCCGCCACCGCGATGGCCCCCAGCAGCTCCGGCGCCAGCTTGCCCGACAGGTAAATCGCCGTCGGGCCGTCGGCGCCGCCGATGATGCCGATGGCCGCCGCCTGCGGCAGGGTGAAGCTGATGATGCCGAAGTAGTTCAGCGTCAGCGCCCCGAGCACGGTGGCGAAGATCCCGAACTGCGCCGCCGCCCCCAGCAGCAGGGTGCGCGGGTTAGCCAGCAGCGGGCCGAAATCGGTCATCGCCCCGACGCCCATAAAGATGACCAGCGGCGCGATGCCCGAGCCAATCGCCACCTTATAGAAGATGGCCAGCACCCCGGCGGAGTAGCCCATGTCCACCGCGAGGCTCTCCATCTGCCCCTGTACCGACGGCAGGGCCAGCGCCAGTGCCTCTTTGATGGCGTGGACGTCCGGCGCGCAGTGGAGCTTCGCGGCAATCACCGCCAGCTGCGCCGGGTCGTGGTGAGCCAGCAGGCTCTCCAGGGCGGTGAGCGCCAGCCCGGCCTCCGGGATATTGGAGAGCAGGCCGCCGAAGCCAATCGGCAGCAGCAGTAACGGCTCGAACTTCTTCGCAATCGCCAGCCAGAGCAGCAGCAGGCTGACCAGCAGCATCACCGCCTGGCCGGCGCCGAGGTGCATCAGCCCCATGCCCTGAATCAGGGCGTTCAGACTTTCCATTTCCGCTCCTCGTCCTTACGCCAGAGTCATCAGGGTGTCGCCGACCGCCACCGCGTCGCCGGCTTTCACCGCGATACCGCGCACGGTGCCGGCCTGCGCGGCGCGGATTTCGGTTTCCATCTTCATGGCTTCCAGAATCAGCAGCACCTCGCCTGCGGCCACCGTCTGGCCTTCGCTGGCCAGCACCTTCCAGATAGTGCCCGCCAGCGGGGCGGTCACCGGGGTGCCGGCGCCGGCCGGGGCGGCAGCGGCGGGTGCAGAGGCAGGAGCAGGAGCAGCCGCCGTCAGCTGGCTGACGTCGCCGCCGTCGCTGACCTTGACCACAAAGGCTTTGCCTTCCACCTCCACGGTGTAGACGCCGGAGGCGGCAGGTTTTTCTGCTTTTGCCACTGGCTGCGCGGCTTCCGCCTGCGGTACCGGCTCAAAGGCCGCCGGGTTGTGGCGGTTTTCGAGGAACTTCAGGCCGGGTTGCGGGAACAGCGCCACGGTGAGCACGTCGTCGATGGCGTTTTCGGCAAGCGTGATGCCCTTCTCCTGTGCCTGGCGTTTCACATCCGCTTCCAGCTGCGCCAGCTCCGGCTTCAGCAGGTCGGCCGGGCGGCAGGTCACCGGGTCGGCGCCGTCGAGCACCCGCGCCTGCAGGGCGGCGTTCACCGGGGCCGGGGTGCGGCCGTACTCGCCCTTCAGGATACCGGCAGTCTCCTTCGCAATGGTTTTGTAGCGCTCGCCGCCCAGCACGTTGAGCACCGCCTGGGTGCCGACAATCTGCGAGGTCGGGGTCACCAGCGGGATGAAGCCGAGGTCCTCGCGCACGCGGGGGATTTCCGCCAGCACCTCATCCAGACGGTGGGCGGCGCTCTGCTGCTTCAGCTGGCCTTCAAGGTTGGTGAGCATCCCGCCCGGCACCTGGGCCACCAGGATACGGCTGTCGGTGCCCTTCAGCTGGCCTTCGAAGGCGTGGTATTTTTTGCGCACCTCGCGAAAGTACGCGGCGATGCTCTCCAGCCTGTGGATATCCAGCCCGGTGTCATATTGCGTGCCGGCGAGGGTGGCGACCAGCGCCTCGGTGGCCGGGTGGCCATAGGTGGCGCTCATCGAGGAGATGGCGGTATCGACGCCGTCGACCCCGGCTTCAATGGCCTTCAGCAGGGCCATCTCCGCCATCCCGGTGGTGGCGTGGCAGTGCAGGTGCAGGGTGACGTCGTAGCGCTTCTTGATTTCGCTGACCAGCTCAAAGGCGGCATGCGGCGTCAGAATGCCGGACATGTCCTTGATGGCGACGGAGTCAACGCCGGTCTCCAGCAGCTGTTCGGTGAGGTCGAGCCAGGTCTGCAGGGTGTGGGCCGGGCTGGTGGTGTACGAAAGCGTACCCTGGGCGTGGGCGCCGTGGCGGCGGACCGCCTGCAGGGCGGCCTGCATGTTGCGCGGGTCGTTCATGGCGTCGAAGACGCGGAAGACGTCCATGCCGTTTTTGACGGCGCGCTCCACGAAGCGCTCCACCACGTCATCGGCGTAGTGGCGGTAGCCGAGCAGGTTCTGGCCGCGGAGCAGCATCTGCAGCGGGGTCTTGGGCATCGCCTTTTTCAGCTCGCGCAGGCGGACCCACGGGTCCTCGCCGAGAAAGCGGATGCAGGCGTCAAAGGTGGCGCCGCCCCAGCACTCCAGCGAGCGGTAGCCGACGTCGTCCAGCTGAGCGGCAACGGGCAGCATATCGTCGAGACGCAGACGGGTGGCGAACAGGGACTGGTGGGCGTCGCGCAGGACGACATCGGTAATGGCAACGGTCATGAATTCCTCCGTGAATTAAGGGTGAAGACGGCGATGGTGGTGAATGGCGGCGACAATCGCCGGCTTCAGGCGGGCGAAATCGTCGGCGGGCGCGACGGCGGCCGGCGCCGGTTTGGGGGCGGCGGGCGGCTCGGGAAACAGGCGGTTGACGGCGAGGGACATTCCCCGGATGGCAAAGATGAGCAGCAGCAGGAACACCAGCACAAAGCCCATGCCGAGAAACATCAGGGTGAAGCCTTCGCCTAACAGGACGGCATTGTCAGTCATAAAATGGCCTTTGGGGGGAGCGCAATAATGGCTTACGGTAGCCCACGTCAGCAGAGTGGATTTCCCCGGACCGCCTGGTCAGAAGCCTCGGTTTAGCAGTCAGCTGCCGCTGCCATTACTGCGCGATATATTCAATCGGGGTTATTTAATAAAGCTCACGTGTTTGCAGATTTCATCGGCGACAATTTCTTTGCGCTGATTAAAGATCACTTTATTCTGCTCAAACAGGTTATTGCCGTGAGTATCGATCGATACAATTAACGGCCCGAACTCTTTCACCCGGCAAACCCATAACGTTTCTGGCATGCCTAAATCACGCCATTGCGCATCTTCAATCTCTTCCACACAGACCGCGGCGACTACCGCGCAGCCGGCAGGGAACACACAGTGCAAGGCTTTATGTTCCATACAGCCCTCTTCGGTTCCTTTGCCCATACCGCCTTTGCCGACGATTAATTTCACACCGGTCTTAGCAATAAATTCTTTTTCAAATTTTTCCATGCGCATACTGGTGGTTGGCCCAACGGAGACCATTTCAAATTTATCTTCCGTACCTTTAATCGGGCGCACAATGGGCCCGGCATGTAATATCGCGCCACCAGCAACGTTTACCGGTAATTCACGTCCGCCCTCAATTAAGCGACGATGAGCCACATCACGGCAGGTCACAATATGGCCGTTGAGATAAATAATATCGCCCGCTTTAATATCCGCTAAATCTTCATCTTTAATGGGCGTAGTGAGTATTTTTTTAGCCATCAGAATGCCACTCCTGTGTGAGACGTAATGGTGTAGTTCAGGTCTTTATCGAAAACGATATGCCCTTTACGGTGCGACCAGCAGCCGACGTTGACCGCCACGCCAATAGTGGAAGGGTGGCGTGCGGTATTTTCGATATTGACGCCCATCACGGAGGTATTGCCGGACATTCCCTGCGGGCCAAGGCCAATTTTGTTGATGCCGTCTTCGAGCATTTTTTCCAGCAATGCCGCACGTTCGTTGTCATTGTGCGAACCAATCGGACGCATCAACGCTTTCTTCGACAGCAGCGCCGCGGTTTCTACAGACGTCGCCACCCCAACGCCAACCAGCAGCGGCGGGCAGGCATTCAGGCCATAGCTGGTCATCACATCCAGCACGAAGCGAGTCACCCCTTCATAGCCAGCGCCCGGCATCAATACCATCGCTTTACCCGGCAGCGAGCAGCCGCCGCCAGCCATATAGGTGTAGATGCTGCACTGGTCGGAATTCGGAACGATCTCCCAGAATACCGTCGGCGTCCCTTTGCCGACGTTTTTGCCGGTGTTGTATTCATCAAAGGTCTCCACGCTGTTATGACGCAGCGGGGAGTCGATGGTAGCTTTGATTACCGATTCGCGCAGCAGCGCTTCCAGCTCGCCGATCAGCGGGAAGTTGGCGCCGCACTCCACTAGAAACTGGATCACGCCGGTGTCCTGGCAGGAAGGACGATCCAGTTCTTTCGCCAGACGTTGGTTTTCAATCATGGTGGTGAAGATCACGTCGGCCAGTTGACTGGTCTCTTTCTTATGCAGATCTTGCAGCTTTGCCGTGACGTCATCAGGCAATACTTTGCCGGTATATCCCACGAACCTGGCCATAATGTCGGTCATGCGGGATATCTGTTCACTTTTGCTCATAAAGGCTCCTTAGTCAGAACAGCGTCCGTAAATTACGGATGAAAAGGGAAAAGGATTGGCAGCAGGATCAGGCTGACAATGGTAGAAACGATAATTAGAGGAATGCCGGATTTGGCGTAATCGACGAACTTATAGCCCCCGGCCGACAGCACCATCATGTTGGCAGGCATACCGATCGGCGTCGCATAGGCGCAGGAGCTACCGATTACCGTCGCCATCAGTACCGCACGCGGATCGGCGCCCATACCGGCGGCAATCGACAAACTCACCGGCACCAGCAACGCGACGGTGGCGGTATTAGACATAAAGTTGGTCATCACCACGGAGAGGGCAAAGACCACTACCAGCAGCATAAACGGTGAGGAGTTATTACCCAGCAGGCCGATAACCTGATCGGCAACCAGCTTACCCGCACCGGTCATTTCCAGCGCTTTAGCCAGCGCCAGGGTGCCGCCGAAGATAAAAATAGTTTGCGAATCAATGGCTTTATAAGCCTGTTTTTCCGTCAACACGCCGGTGATGACCAGCACCAGGGCACCAATGCAGCCGGCTACCGTCAGACTAATACCGGTCTGTTTTTCGAAAATCATGCCGAGGATCGTGGCGATCAGCACCACCAGGGACAGGATCTGCTTCCAGCGCGGAACGTGGCTGTAATCCCGCTGTTCGCCAATGCTGCCCACCTCACTACTGTTCGAGTTATTAGGCAGAAACTTATAGCCGATGGTTAGGAAATAGAGGATGCCGCAGACCAGCATCGGCAGGCCCACTTTCGCATACTCAAAGAAACCGAAGCCGCTGCCGATATTCTGCAAGGCCGATTGCGCGATCAAATTACCGGGGGCGCCAATCAGCGACAGGTTGCCGCCAAGCGCGGCAGCAAACACCAGCGGCATCAGCAGACGCGAACGGGTGAATCCCGATTTGGCGGCTACACCGATAACGACCGGGATCAAAACGGCTGCCGTACCGGTATTGGAGAGAAAACCGGACATTACGCCAACCACCACCATAATGATGAAGATCAGCTGCTTCTCCGTTTTGGCGAAGTGGGTGATCACGCCACCGACTTTGTTTGCCATCCCGGTTTCAAATAACGCCCCGCCAACGATGAACATGGCGACAAAAAGAATGACGTTGCTGTCGATAAAACCGGCAAACGCCTGCTTGAGATCCAATACACCGGTGAGCACTAACGCCACACAAACCACCATGGAAGTCACTGCCAGTGGCACTTTCTCCCAGACAAACATGATGATAGCGAACACCAGCAAACATAGGGTGATGGTAATAGGTTCCATACTTATAATTTTTCCTATCAATGATATATGATATTGTATCCAATATTGACGAAGGAGAAATTATTCCCATGCAAAAAGTAAGTCAATGCGTTTTTGCGGAATGATCGCGCAATGAGATCTGCATCAAGATCCTGTGCAGATCGTCACGAAAAGTAACTAATAGCGCAGATAAATGTAAGAAAAGCCAGCCTGTCGCTGGCGGAGGAGCCCTTCAGGTGGTGGTATCGGGCAGGTATCGAGTGAGCATATTTTCCATCGAGCGAATAATATGTTCATGCATTCGCTGGCGGGCCAGTGCTTCGTTATGTTGCTCAAGCGCTTGTAAAATCGCTTTATGTTCGCGAATTGAGATAACGGCATACTCTTCTTCGGTGACTTTATGTCCCATCGACAGGCCGTTCCACATGTTGCAGAGTAGCATCTTCATTTTTTCATTGCCCGCCGCGCTCCAGATCTCCATATGGAAAGCCTGGTTCAGGTCGGAATATTCAGCAGAATTATTGTCTGCCAGCGCCTTCTCTGCGGCATAGTGAACCTGGGCGATGCGTGAAATATCGGTCCCTGGACGAGAAGCTTTCGCCACGGCTTCACTTTCCAGTACGGCGCGAATTTCATAATGTTCGCGGATGGTCTGCTCATTAATCCCCAGCACCACCGCGCCTTTATTCGGCCGCACTTGAATCAGACCGTCGGCGGCTAAAATTTGAAACGCTTCGCGTACCGGCATGCTGGAAACGCCAACCAGTCGGGCAATCCCTTCAAGGGTAATCTCCTGCCCTTCCACTAAATCCCGCGACAGGATCGCTTTACGCAACACCGCCGCCACCTGCTCCTTCGCGGAAAGAAGCTTAATTTTCCCTAATTTAGGCTTCTGCACTTTCCCAATCCTTCATATGTTGACGCATAATTTCCGCAAGCATAAGGAAATAACGCTGCGTTGTCTGGGCAATTTTTCCGCCTTCGCCATTGCCGATGGCGTTGGCCAGTTCGCTCAGTATCAGAGCCGATTCCTGGCCATTCTCTTTCAGATAAAGAATGACATAAGAAATATAACCGTCCAAAAATTGCTGATACGCCTTCGCCAGATAGCGATTATCAAGATAGGAAATCAGCAGCTGATGGAACGCCAGTTCGCGCGTATTCTCTCCCGGACGCGCCAGCTCCTGCGCGCGTGCGCGCAGCACTTCCCCCTGATTCGCCGGCACAAGGGCAAAGAGTTCGGCGGCCATCACCGCAATAACGCGAAAAATATGGCTCACATCCTCCACGGCCAAGGTGGAGACCTGCATATGCCGGTTAGGCAAGCGCACCAGAAACCCTTCCTGCTCAAGAGATTGCAGCGCTTCCCTAACCGGCATACGTGAAAGTCCCAGCTGTTCCGCGATGCTCTCTTGCGTCAGCTCATCCCCAGCCTTCATCGCACCGGAAAGGATCTGGTAGCGAATCATCTGCGCGATTTGGTCCCGGGTCGGCTTTCTTTCAATCTTTTTCACGCTGTCCTCATGGCTGGTGGCTTAAAACGCGGGGATTTTAGCAGATTTGCCCGGCAGCAGGCGCATTGGGGCGAAAAGTGAGGTAATAAAAAGCCGGAACTGCGGTTCCGGCTCTTCTGTTAGGGCGAGATTACTTGTTGACGAAGTCTTCGCCGAGCGCGATATCTTTCTTCAGGGTGTCCAGCATGCCCTCCAGCGCCTGCTGTTCAAAGGCGCTGAGTTTGCCGATAGACTGTCGCTCTTCCACGCCGTTTTTCCCCAGCAGCAGCGGCTGGGAGAAGAAACGCGCATAGTGGCCGTCGCCTTCCACGTAGGCGCACTCCACCACGCCTTTTTCCCCCTGCATGGCGCGAACCAGAGAGAGACCAAAACGGGCAGCCGCCTGGCCCATCGACAAGGTCGCCGACCCGCCGCCCGCTTTCGCTTCCACGACTTCGGTACCGGCGTTCTGAATACGTTTAGTCAGGTCGGCAATTTCCTGATCGCTAAAGCTGACGCCGGGGATCTGCGACAGTAAAGGCAGAATGGTGACCCCGGAGTGACCACCAATGACCGGGACTTCCACCTCGGTTGCCGATTTACCTTTCAGCTCCGCCACAAAGGTATTGGAACGGATGATGTCCAGCGTGGTAACGCCGAACAGTTTGTTTTTATCGTACACGCCGGCTTTTTTCAGTACTTCGGCGGCGATAGCCACGGTGGTATTCACCGGGTTGGTGATAATGCCGATGCAGGCCTGCGGGCAGGTTTTGGCAATCTGCTGCACGAGGTTCTTCACGATACCCGCATTCACATTAAACAGGTCGGAACGATCCATGCCGGGCTTACGCGCCACGCCCGCGGAGATCAGCACTACATCCGCGCCTTCCAGCGCCGGAGTAGCGTCTTCACCGGAAAATCCTTTAATTTTTACATCTGTGGGGATATGACTTAGATCTACCGCCACGCCCGGCGTAACCGGAGCGATGTCGTACAACGAGAGCTCTGAACCTGAAGGCAGTTGGGTCTTAAGTAGTAGGGCAAGCGCCTGGCCGATACCACCGGCAGCGCCAAGGACTGCAACTTTCATCCTAAACTCCTTATTATGGTTAATTTAGTCTTTCGTTATTCCGTCGCCTGGACCTTAATTCACAAGATGAACAATTACAATGATTATGGCTGAAGAATGCATTATTGTGCGTAGCAATAGAACAGCGGCGCACTTTATGCTTCCTGACTGACCATCCAGCAAAGCGAAGTACCGGATCGACTATTGGTTACAATACACCCAGCCAGTTGCGCAAAACAACACCAACTCAATAACATTTCATTTACTTTTACATGGCTTTAAGCGTTGTGATGAGAACATGTTCCTTATACAGTTTTTTTGCTAAAATATGCCCCCTTCATAACATTATTGACCTATCCTTTCGCGGATTATTTGCATAAAAATTCATGGTTATGCATAATGATGTTGATTTTACCACCATAATCTGGGTGACTTATGCGAAGTTCGGCAAAACAAGAAGAACTGGTTAAAGCGTTTAAAGCGCTGCTTAAAGAAGAGAAATTCAGCTCGCAGGGAGAGATCGTCCAGGCGCTGCAGGAAGAGGGCTTCGAGAATATCAACCAATCGAAGGTTTCCCGCATGCTCACCAAATTTGGCGCGGTGCGTACCCGTAACGCCAAAATGGAAATGGTCTATTGCTTGCCTGCCGAGCTTGGGGTACCGACCACCTCCAGCCCGCTGAAGAATTTGGTGCTGGATATCGACTATAACGATGCCGTAGTGGTGATTCATACCAGCCCCGGCGCCGCACAGCTGATCGCCCGTCTTCTCGACTCGCTGGGCAAAGCGGAAGGCATTCTTGGCAGTATCGCCGGGGATGACACCATCTTTACCACGCCTGCGCGCGGTTTTACGGTGAAAGATCTGCACGACGCCATTCTGGTTCTGTTTGAGCAGGAACTCTGAGTAATTCCCCTCTGGCTACCGTCAGAGGGCGACTCCCCTTTCTTTTGCCTCTCCCCCCTTCTGGCACAACAACTATTTAACACTTAGTGTCATTTACGCCGTCTATACGTTCTTTTACTAACGCGAAAATCGTAAAACGCACAAAAGATCAAATTCGTATACCTTTATGAATTTATTAGAAATAAATCTTATCGCTGTCGCTAACGTGTCATTTTTAATTCTTATCCGTTATAAAAAGCGCAATCTATTGTAACTATTAACGCACAAAACAATTAGCATGGTATTAATATTTTTGGTGATTAGTGTATACTTGGTTTTGTGATGAGGGTCACGAAACAAAGACCCCCAACAAAAAGATTCGACGAGGTGAACATCATGAAAATCAAAACCACTGTAGCTGCTATCAGCATCCTGTCCGTCGTGTCGTTTGGCGCTTTCGCCGCTGATATTATCAACAGCGAGCAGGCCCAGGGCCGCGAGGCCATCGGCACGGTTTCCGTCGGCGCGGTAGCATCTTCCCCGATGGATATGCATGAAATGCTGAACAAAAAAGCGCAGGAAGAAGGGGCTTCTTCTTACCGCATTATTGAAGCCCGCACTGGCGACCACTGGCATGCCACTGCTGAGCTGTATAAATAAGTTTTAGACGTCAACGATTAACCTGACAAAAATTCTCTACCGCGGCCCGGCGACATACATCGCCCCGCCGCGGCAAAACAAAGACTGGAGTAAAGATTATGAAACGCGCAATGATCATCGCATCCCTTGGCCTGGCTTCCCTTCTCTCTTTCGGTGCCAGCGCGGCTGTCCAGCAAGTGAACGCAGAGCAAGCCCAAAATCTGCAATCCATGGGCACCATCTCCGTATCCCAGGTAGGCAGTGCGCCAATGGACATGCGTCAGGAACTGGCGGCTAAAGCCGAGAAAGAAGGCGCCAGCAGCTACCGTATTATTGAAGCACGTACCGGCGATAGCTGGCACGCCACCGCTGAGCTGTACAAATAAACCCTCGTCGTCTTATTTCGACGACTTGCCCCCGCCTGCCGGGGGCTTTTTTATGCTTGTCGGGCATTAAAACGCAACTCCCCCTCCAGCTCTTCCTCTGCTTCATCAAACAATAAAATCAATGCGCCAAAGCGCCGGCGCTGCTTGTCATTTAAATGGATGAATTCAATATCCAGCGGCAGCGGTAGCAGGCCACCGGTCACTGCGTCCCATAGCGAATCCAGGTTGTTGACCTTATCCTGAGCCAGCTCGAAGGTTCGGGAAAACTCCCGGTAGAAATCCTGTTGTTCGGCGATTTCGTCAAAATCAAACGTATAGGTGGTCATGACAGCCCCTCCCGCTTCTCTTTCTGTCGCCGTTAAGTATAGCGATAAAAAAACCGACGCCTGGGCGTCGGTTTATGGGTTAGCTGCTGGTCAGCACATGCTGGTACTTATGCAACATCTCAACCAGTCGCCGTACCGGCTCGGTAACCTGCGGCGAGGCCTCCCAGACCCGCAGCTTCTCCTGATAGACATCAAGCTCCGCCAGCAGCTGGGTAAAATAGCGCCGACGCTTATCATCGCTGCCGGCGGAGATCACATGGTCCGCGGTACGTCGCAGCTGACGATGGAAGGCGGAGAGATCGTCATTCACCGGCACGGGCGCATCGCGCAAGCGCTGATGGGCGATGATTAACGTCAAGGCCAGACGGAAACGGGCGACGTCACCCGGGAATTTATTGAGTAATAAAAACAGCTGCTGATAAAGCGCGGGCAGATGATTCTCTTTGCGACGCGCCGAGTTGGTGGTCAGCGAAGAGACCGCCGCGGAGACAAACTGGTTCAGCAGCACCCGACCGGTTCTGGCCCGGGAGTTATCCCTGACAATGAGAATAACCATCAGAGCGAGGAAACAGCCGACGATCTGCCCCAGCGCGCTATCAAGGAACTGGCTGAACTGGAACTGCATCGGATTATCCAGAACCAGAATGTTGATGGTGCTCGCCAGCGCCCCCAGCGATCCGAGACGCCTTTTTTGCACTTCGATCCCGATAAAGAACGCCATCGCCGCCAGGCTGATGCAGAGCAACAGCATGCTCTGCTGCGTCGCCGGCATGATCACCAGGAAGTACAAGGTGCCCAACGGTAACGCCGCCAGGGTGCCATAGAGGAAGTCTATCGCCACCATACGCGGGTTAGGCAGGCGCATCGCCAGCGCGGTAACCACGGCGATCATTACCATCGCGCCGCTGCCTGAGGTCCAGCCCGTCCACAGCCAGAATAGCGTTCCGAGAATACAAGAGACGGAGGTGCGCCAGAAGTTCACCATCGCGTGATGACGTTCGGCGGACTCCACTTTAACCACCGTTTCGCCGCGCAACACGCCATCCTCGATACGGCTGATTTTAGTATTCCCCACCACGCCGCGCTTAAGCAGCAGGTAACGCGTGGCGGCGCCCACCCAGCTATAAATCGTGACCGGGGTATTATGCTCGCCTTTCCAGGTCAGGAAGCGGCGCATGCGCTTCAGCTGCTGGTGAACATCCTGCACCGTCTCAACCGGCTCGGCGAATAGCTCGCGATAGTCGTCCGTGACCATTTCCGGGCGTGAGTTCTGAATCAGATAGGTTTCGCAAGCCTGGGTGATAAGGGTTAGCGAAAGGGTGTTGATCGCCTTCAGGCGCTGATTGGCCTTTGCCCAGCGTGAGGATTCCATAATCAGGTTACTACGCATACCTTCCAGCGCCGTAGTGCGGCGTACCAGCGCTCCCCAGGCTTGATCCACTTCCTCTTTTTCACCGTGCGCGACGCATAACTGCATCAGCTTATACTGGGCAATTAGCAGATTATCGAGCTCGAGGTCGATCTCTTTTTTAATCGAACGCGGCGAAAACAGGAGATCGGCGACGATGGCGCTGACAATACCGATGACAATTTCGCTGCAGCGTTCGACAGCAAACTGCGGCGCCAGCATCGGATTGGTATGGATGGTAATAATGATAATCAGCGCGGTGTACCCGGCCAGCCCCCAGGCATAGGAGTTTTCGACCTTGACCAGCGACGAAACCCAGGTACAAAACCCGGCCCACAGACAGCAGACCAGCATCATCAGCAGAGGCGCGCGGATCATCAGGATGATGATAACCAGCGCCGCAATACAGCCAATAAAGGTCCCGGCAATACGCAACATACCGCGATAGCGGATCGCGCCGGAGTACGGTTCGCCGCCAGCAGCAAAGGCCGGCCCGGCGGCGACGATCGCTGCCGTCAGTACCGCCCAGCGCGGCGTTTCGAGCTGAAAATGGAAACCGACAAACAGCGCCAGCACCACCGCGCATGCAAGCTTAATGGCAAAGCGGAGATGCCGGGGAGCAATGGTATATGTCCCCATAGCGATTAACCAAATTCGCGCAGGCGCATAGCCAGTTTCTGGAAGAAGTTGGCCTGGCTGGTATCACGATCTTCTTGACCGGTGATCACTACCGTCGCCGTGGTGCCCGATGGCCACAGATTCCCCTGCTGGTGATCGAGGCGAATACGCACCGGCACACGCTGCGCCAGACGCACCCACTCAAGGTTGGAGTCGACCGAGGCCATCCCTTTCGAGTCGCTGCTGCTGCTGGCGTTGGTCACCCCCGCAGCGATACTGTCCACCGTCCCTTTAATGGTTTTGCTGCTGCCCAGCGGGGTAATCTCCGCACGATAGCCTGGACGGACGCCCTCCAGTTTGGTCTCTTCCAGATAGGCCATGACGTAAAACGTATTCTCTTTCACCAGCGCCACCGCCGTGGAGCCACGGGTGATAAATTCCCCAGTGTAGACGTTAAGGTTAGTCACCCAGCCATCCGCAGGGGCGCGAATGACCGTCCGCTCCAGATCTAGCCTGGCCAGGTCGCGACTAGCCACCGCTTTCGCCAGCTGATGTTCAACGGTTTGCAGTACGTTGTTCGCCTGATCAATCTCTTCCCGCGACATCGCCTGTACGCCAAGCTTATTACGCCGACCGGCTTCGACGCGTTTTTCCTGAGCTAACGTCTGATAATAGGCGACATCAGCTTCCGCCTGCGCCAGCGCTTTTTGGTAACGAGGTTGGTCAATAACGAACAATACCTGGTCTTTCTTAACCAGTTGGTTATCCTTGACGTTTACCTGAGAAATCAGCCCGGAGACGTCGGGGGCAATCGCCACAATGTCGGCGCTAAAGCGCGCATCACGCGTCCACGGCGAGGCGGTGTAATAAACCCAGGCGCGGAAAATCGCCACGAAGGCCAGAATGACCAGTATCACGGTAATGGCAGTACGGAGGATATTTCTTGTTAGTGTTTTCACATCAACCTCAAACGAACAAGCGCGATATCAAATAAAAAAGGCAGCAATAGAGCGCCGTATTAAACAGTGCTGGGTGCCAGACAAAATCGTAAATGCCGGTCGGAACCAGCAGTCGGTGCACCAGCCAAAAGATAGCCAGCGACAAAAGCAACTCGAAGAAGATCGGCGGAAACGATAAGCCGAAAATCACGATGACAGGAAACAGACTCATGATGACCTTGAATAAGAAGCGTACAGGTAGTGAGCAGATGCGTTTATTATGTAGCTAACAATATATTAACGTAACGATTGCCGCATTATCTACAATGTGTGATCTAAATCACTTTTAAGCCAGAGTGAATAATGGAACGATTAAAACGCATGTCCGTTTTCGCCAAAGTGGTCGAATTAGGTTCATTCACCGCAGCGGCCCGCCAGCTTCAGATGAGCGTTTCCTCGATCAGTCAGACCGTCGCCAAACTGGAAGATGAGCTGCAGGTAAAGCTGCTCAACCGCAGCACCCGCAGCCTTGGCTTAACTGAAGCAGGTAAAATCTATTACCAGGGCTGCCGTAGGATGCTGTTTGAAGCGCAGGATGTCCATGAGCAATTATACGCATTTAACAATACCCCCATCGGGACGCTGCGCATCGGCTGCTCTTCAACTATGGCACAGAATGTTCTGGCGCGCATAACGGCGAAAATGCTCAAAGAATACCCTGGGCTCTCTGTTAATCTGGTCACCGGCATACCTGCGCCAGACCTGATCGCCGACGGCCTTGACGTGGTGATCCGCGTGGGCGCCCTGCAGGATTCCAGCCTTTTTTCCCGCCGCCTGGGCTCAATGCCGATGGTATTATGCGCCGCTAAAAGCTATCTGGCGCAGGCTGGCAATCCAGAGAAACCGGCCGACCTTGCCGGACATGCCTGGCTGGAATATAGCGTGCGGCCGGACAATGAGTTTGTCATTATCGCGCCGGAAGGGATCTCGACCCGCCTGACCCCACAGGGGCGCTTCGTGACCAACGACCCTATGACGCTGGTGCGCTGGCTGACCGCCGGGGTGGGTATCGCCTATGTACCCTTAATGTGGGCGATCGAAGAGATCAACCGCGGTGAGCTTGAGATCCTGCTGCCCAGCTATCAGTCCGATCCGCGACCGGTCTACGCCCTGTATACGGAAAAGGATAAATTGCCGCTGAAAGTGCAGGTCTGTATCAACTATCTGACGGAGTATTTTGTCGACGTGGCGAAGATCTATCAGGGCATGCACGGGCGCGGGATCGCCCGGTGAAGCGGTTCCCGGCAGCGCCGGGAACCAGGTCAGGCTCAGGCGGTGCCGCCGACGGTAAGGTTATCGACCTTCAGGGTCGGCTGACCGACGCCCACCGGCACGCTCTGGCCCTCTTTGCCACAGACGCCGACGCCGTTATCCAGGCGCAGGTCGTTGCCCACCATCGAAATCTGTTGCATGGTCTCAATGCCGGAGCCAATCAGCGTGGCCCCTTTCACCGCCTTCGTGACCTTCCCTTTTTCGATCAGATAGGCCTCGGAAGTGGAGAAGACGAATTTACCGGAGGTGATATCCACCTGCCCGCCGCCGAAGTTAGGCGCAAAGATACCGTAGTCGACCGATTCGATAATCTCCTGTGGCGTTGACTGGCCCGCCAGCATATAGGTGTTGGTCATACGCGGCATCGGCAGATGGGCATACGACTCACGTCGGCCATTGCCGGTCGGTGCGACGCCCATCAGGCGCGCGTTGAGTTTATCCTGCATATAGCCTTTCAGAATGCCGTTTTCGATTAGCACGTTGTATTGCCCCGGCGTCCCTTCGTCATCAATGGCCACCGAGCCACGGCGATCGGCGATGGTGCCGTCATCCACTACGGTGCACAGCTCAGAGGCGACTAATTCCCCCATATGGCCGCTAAAGACCGAGGTGCCACGCCGGTTGAAATCGCCTTCCAGCCCATGGCCGACCGCTTCATGCAGCAGGACGCCAGGCCAGCCGGCGCCGAGCACCACTGGCAGCATCCCCGCAGGGGCGGCGACCGCCGAGAGGTTGACCAGCGCCATGCGCACCGCTTCTTTCGCCCAGGCATCGGCCCGCACGTCGCCCTCCTGGGAGGCGAGGAAATAGTCATAACCAAAACGCCCGCCACCGCCGCTGCTGCCGCGCTCACGCTTGCCATCCTCTTCCACCAGCACGCTGACGGAAAGACGAACCAGCGGACGAACGTCGGCGGCCAGAGTGCCATCGGTGGCGGCGACCAGGATCAGCTCATACACCCCGCTCAGGCTGGCTGAAACCTCCTGCACCCGCTGGTCCGCCGCCCGGGCGGCTTTGTCTACCCGGCGCAGAATATCCAGCTTCTCTTCCCGGGTCATACTCTGCAGCGGGTCGATGCTGGTGTACAGGGCACGATGCTCTACGGCGCCGAGGGTCTGCACTTTGCCATTGCCGGTGTCGCGCACAATGGTCCGCGCCGCCTGGGCGCTCTGCTCTAGCGCCAGTTTGCTGATCTGATCGGCGTAGGCAAAGCCCGTTTTTTCGCCGCTGACGGCGCGCACGCCTACGCCCTGGTCGATATTGTACGACCCATCTTTAATGATGCTGTCTTCCAGAACCCAGGATTCGTGATAGCTCGACTGAAAATAGAGATCGCCGTAATCGAGGCGGCGCTCGGTCAGTTGACCAAGAATGGCAAACAGGTCCTGATGATTCAGGCCATTTGCCGACAGTAATTGTTCACTTACCAGGTTCAGACTCATCGTTATGCTACTCGTTTGTTGCCGCCTGACAGGCGGAAATACAGAAGGCTATCTATTGAGATTGCGGCAATTCCCGGCAATCGTCAAATCATTGCTTTTTATTGCTGCGCGCCTGGCGCAGCACTTCATTGATCTGCGGCTGGTCAATCGGGCCGGTGATGCGGTAGCGCAGAATCGAAACTTTATTCCACAGCGGACCCAGCACTTTGCTGGCGGCAAATACCGCCGCGCCGACGATGGGGTTGACGGCAAAGGCCGCCGCCACGCCGACGGTCGCGGAGATCTCCGGCGCCACCACCGCCTGCAGATCCAGCTGGCGACGCACCAGATCGACCGACCCTTTCATAGCAATATCCGCTTCAAGGCCATCCACCAGCGTATCATCGGTATGCAGTACGCCATCCTTAATCCATGCCGTACTGTTAATCGAATCGAAGTAAAAGCCTTCGCTGAAGGTATCGCTGAAATCGAAACGCAGTTTACGCAGCAGGGCATCCACACTCAGCAGACGCAGCAGCTGGCCAGCGTGCCCGGTACTCAGGTCGGTAAACTGCCCCTTGCCCAGGTGGCTTTTAATGATGCCATTGAGCGACGCGACATCGGGTGACCAGGGCGGCGCGCGCCAGTGCAGATCGTAGTCGATATCAAACGGCGAATCCTTCACCGGCGTGGAGACGCCAAAGAAATCCGCAAATGCATCCGTCTTATTGCCGTGCAGTCTGCCTTTCAGCGAGGTTCGAACCCCTGAAGGGGCGTTCACCCACACGCCGTTGGTCGTCAGCCGGCCAAACCCGGTATCCACCAGGCCGTTGGAGAGCGTTAAGGTATCCCCTTTGATCGCCACATCCCCATCGATGCGGCCATATTTTTGTCCCCACAGCCAGCATTCCGCGCAGCGTAGCTGCAGATCGGGCCAGCCATGGAAATCCAGCCGCGTCGCCGTCTGGGGGGCCACATTCTCTGTTGCGTTCTGGCCGCTGGCGCTGGCCGGATTGAAATAGAGATAACGCACATTTGCCAGCCACGGAGCATTGTCGCGCATCGTCAATGTGGCATTGATCTCACGCCCCTGCGCCTCAACCTGCGAGCCGCCGGCGACCGGCTGGGACATCAGACTGACGTTGTTCCACTGTTGCCCCGCGAGGGCCAGCGACGGCGTACGCAGCACAATGCGCGGTGGAAAGAGCACGCTGCTGCTCACTTCATTTGCCGCGCCGTTCTCGAAGAGCGCCAGCCACTGCGCGCCATCCATCGGCGGCAGGTTGAGCTCGATACCGGGCTGATCGGGCAGCGGAGAGTGCCCTTTGCTGTCAGTGGTAAGGATCGCTCTATCCAGCGTCAGCTTATGATTGAGCAACCAGCGGCTGTTAATATGATTCTTCGCCCCGATGGAGCCGGTCAGGTCGAAGCTGCTCAGGCCGCCGGCGACGTTAATTTTGACCGGAAGGGGTTCGCCGGCAGGCTTACTGACTGGCGAAGGTAAGCGACTGCTCACATTCTTCAGATCGCCGTTGATATCGACCTTATAGCTGGCATTGCCATGGTACGGCAGTTCGATAGCGACCTTGCCATCCCACGGGACGCTACCGCTCAACGCCTCACTCACGGCTTTCGGCAGCAGCCCGGTGCGCGACGGCTGCCAGTTGGCATTCATCCCGACATCCACCAGAAACGCTTTTTCACCTTCGCGGGTGGAAAAATTGAGGTTCAGCGGCTGATTAAACCAGGTCGCACTCAACGTTTGACTATTGAGATCGCCATTCACAAAGCTGAAATTACCGCTCAGGTTCTGCAGCGTAGTATCTAACGGTTTGATAAACAGGCTATTATTCTGCAGGCGCACATCGCCTTTCGCGGTGGTCATCTCGCCGTCGAGGGGGATATTCAGATGTAAGCGAGCGCTCACATCCCCATCCAGCTGCAGGGAATCCAGCGCCGCCCCGAGCGACTCTTTCAGCGGCGTAGTATTAAAGTAAGGTCCAACCTCTTTGCCCGGGCCTTTGATATCGGCATCAATCAGCAGTTTTTCCTGCGCATAGTCCGGGATCGCGGCATCGAGATTGCTGGCGGTCACGTTGCCAAGCATCGCTTTATCCGCCCGCATCCACAGGCCGTTGTTGATAAAATTGAGGTCGATGTTCAGCCCGGTTAACGCCGGCCAGTCCGGTTGGAAGGCAAAAGTGGCGTTCTTCAGCGGAACATAAACCTGGAACTGGCCTTCATTATGCGGATAAGGGAATAGATGCGGATTGCCGCCATACACCAGCGTCGCATCGCTGGCTTGCCCTGCTTTAATCGCGCCGCTGAGATAGTCCACCAGCGCTTTGCCCATCAGATTTTCCGGGAAATAACGCCATGCCTGGCCACCGTCATTGGTGCTGATGCCCGCCAGAATACCCAGCCAGGGATCGTCCCCCTGCGGTTGCAGATAGCGGAAGCCGCCGCGGGCGCGTACGCCTGTCGCCTGCACGTCTATATCGCGGCCATCAAGCATAAACCCTTTGTCGTTTTTCACCCAACTGAGCGTGGCTTCGCCAGCGGCTATCTCCAGCGGCGCGCGGAAGACGCCGGCATACGGCATCAGCGCCTTCGCCATATGAGCGCGTAATTCCCCGTGCTCAACGCTGCCATTCAGACTGCCGGAGAAGTGCTCTGCCCCCGGCAGGAGTTTCCACTGCTTCCACGCCAGATCGCTCCACTGCGCCTGAAAACGCGTTTTCTCCGTCGCCTGCAGGGGGATATCGAGAGCCAGCAAATTGATTTTGCCGCCAGGCTGCGTGGTACGCCAGAGTTCGCCCAGAGAAGGCGCCAGCTTATCAGCAAACGGCTGTAACCCGCTCAGGCCGCTGAGGGCCAAATTGCTGGCGCGAATACGTAACTCATCGCTACGCTGACGATCGTCGCCACCAACGTCCTGCGCCGGGATCCACGCCATCGCCAGGGCTCCGCTTGGCCAGGGTTTATCATCGATAGCGATCCGCGTATCGGGAATATAAAAGGCCCAGCTTTGCTTATCATGGGAGAGATGCGCCGTCAGGTTATCCACCGACAAATGATGGACTTCGTTATCGCCCTGCCAGCTGGCGCCCCCTTTTTTCAGCCATACGTCGCCGCTGGCCACATCGCCTTTTTCAATGGTCATCCAGCCTTCGAGGCTGAAGCGGGCGCTTTTCAGGGCGATATTGTCCTGCATCCAGCGTCCCAGCCACGGTTTGACGTCGATATCATCCGCCTGCAGCCAGACCCGGCCTTTATTCAGCAGGCCATCCTCATCGCGAAGATCCATCCGCACCTGCATGACGCCATGCTGGCCGGTGAGGCTGGAGAGGCTGAGCTGCCCCTCGGCGCGATGACGGTTCCTGCCGTTAAGCCATGTCAGCTGCGGAACCGCCAGCTCCGCCCGCTGACCGGAAAGGGTCAGGAAGCTCAGATGGCTGTCGCGCAGAGTAAAGTGATCGAACTGACGTAAAAAGAGATCGCTGATGCGGTCGGTTTTCAGGCTTTCGCCACCGTCATTGGTCTGAATAGGGGTATTGGTATGGACCTGCAGCTGCCAGAAGGTGAGGTCGCGGAACTGCCAGCGCATATGCAGCAGGCTCTGCCAGACATCCAGCGCCAGGGTTACGCGCTTGACCGCCATTGTGCCGCCATCTTTCAGCCCGACATGGATATCGCGGGCGTCTAACGTCGGACCAAAAGTCTGCCAGCTGGCGGTGATCTGCGAGGCGTCCACCGGCGTACCGGTGAGGGTGGAGATCTTCTCCAGCAGCTGCGGACGCCAGGCGTCGAGCTGTGGCAACACGAGACGCAAGCCACTCACCAGCAGCGCGACGATAACAATCAATGTTGCCACGGTGAGCAATAAAATCCCGGGCAGTCGCCTCACGCCTCTCTCCTTGTCAGCCGCACAATGACGCGGTGTCTTACATCATAACCACATCGAACTGCTCTTGATTATAGAGCGGCTCAATTTGTACCTTCACCTGCTTGCCGACAAAGATTTCCACTTCCGCCAGCGCATGCGACTCTTCCCCTTTCAGGGTTTCCGCCACCGCAGGGGAAGCATAGACCAGGAAGCGGTCGGAATCATAAGCATGATGTACGCGGACGATCTCACGCATGATCTCATAGCACACCGTTTCCACCGACTTTACCGTTCCACGTCCGTGGCAGGTTGGGCACTCGTTGCACAGCACATGCTCCACGCTTTCACGGGTGCGTTTACGGGTCATCTCCACCAGGCCCAGCTGGGAGAAGCCGTTAATGCTGGTCTTCACCCGATCTTTACTCAGCGCCTGCTCTAAAGAGTGCAACACCCGTCGACGGTGATCTTCATTGTTCATGTCTATGAAATCAATGATGATAATGCCGCCGAGATTACGCAAACGTAGCTGGCGGGCTATCGCCTGGGTGGCTTCGATGTTGGTATTGAAGATCGTATCGTCAAGATTGCGGTGCCCGACAAAGGCCCCGGTGTTGATATCGATGGTGGTCATCGCCTCGGTCTGGTCGATGATCAGATAGCCCCCCGATTTGAGCTCGACTTTACGCTCCAGCGCGCGCTGAATTTCGTTCTCAACGTCAAAGAGATCGAATATCGGCTGACGGCCGCTGTAGTGTTCCAGCTTGCTGGTCATTTCCGGGATATATTCGGCGGTGAATTCGAGCAACGCCTCATAGGTCAGGCGCGAGTCGACGCGAATGCGATCCAGTTGCGCATCGGCAAAATCACGCAGCACGCGCTGGGCCAGAGCCAGCTCGCCATACAGCTGATAGCGGGTCTGGTTGCGCTTTTTGCGCTCCATCACCTTGGTCCATACGCGCTTAAGATAAGCGGCATCGGCGGCCATCTCCTGCTCGTGAACGCCTTCCGCAGCGGTGCGAATGATAAACCCGCCCTGCTCATCGCAATATTCTGCGACGACCTTTTTTAGGCGCTCGCGCTCGGCTTCGCTTTCAATCCGCTGAGAGACCCCCACGTGGGAGGCGCCTGGCATAAAGACCAGATAGCGGGAAGGCAGGGTAATATCGGTGGTCAGACGCGCGCCTTTGGTACCCAGCGGATCTTTAACCACCTGGACCATCAGGTCCTGGCCCTGGCGCACCAGCTCCGAAATATCGCGCACGGTAAACTGCTTTTGCTCCTCACCGGCGACGCACTCGGTATGCGGCATGATATCGGAGGCGTGAAGGAACGCCGCCTTATCCAGACCAATATCTACAAAAGCCGCCTGCATTCCCGGCAGCACTCGGCTAACACGACCTTTGTAGATATTGCCTACTATTCCGCGTCGCGCTTCACGCTCAATATGGATTTCCTGCAGAATACCGCCATCAATATACGCAACGCGCGTTTCGGATGGCGTTACGTTAACTAATAATTCAGCCGTCATCTTTATCCCTTTCCTTTACGCAGTGAGTTAAAGTTACTGAGCAACTCATACGTTTCCACCAGCGGTAAGCCGACTACGGCGTGATAGCTGCCATTAATCTTCCTGACGAAGCAACCACCCAACCCTTGAATACCGTATGCACCTGCTTTATCTAAAGGCTCGCCGCTGGCCACATAATCGGCGATATCCTGCTCGCTGAGCCGCCGGAAGGTCACTTCCGTGACCACCAGACAGTCCAGCGTTTGCTGCTTATCCGCCAGCGCCACCGCGGTCATGACCTGATGGGTGTGGCCGGAAAGCAAACGCAGCATCGCTGCAGCGTGTTCGGCGTCGCGCGGTTTTTCCAGCACTTCGCCGTTCAAAATGACAATCGTATCCGCTCCCAGCACCGGCAAATCGCGGGTGGCCATCGCCACCCCGGCCTGCGCTTTTTCGCGCGCCAGGCGGACGACATAGTGCTGGGCGCTCTCCTGCGGCTGGCGCTGCTCCTCGATACCAGGAACCAGACGCTCGAAAGCGAGACCAAGCTGAGTCAGCAGTTCCTGCCGACGCGGGGAACCAGAAGCGAGATACAGAGTTGTCATATCAACCTTATTGCACTGCAAATTGCTGACGCACTTTACGCATCAGCAGGAAGAGCCATGGCCAGAGGATGCCGTTTACTACACTACTCCAGAATACTTCCGGACGGAAAGAGACGTTGATCACTAAAAACTCTGCCCAGAAAACAATGATATCCACGGCCAGGGATAACAGCATTACCACCAGCGCCTGTTGCCACAGCGCCAGGTTACGGAACAGCTGATACTTCAGCGCGACCAGATAGGCGACGATGCTTAAAGACAGCGCGCGAACGCCGAGCGTTGAACCGCTGATGAGATCAAGAATAGCCCCCATCACGAAACCCGTCCCCACGTTTACCCGGTGCGGCAACGCGAGGATCCAGTACAGCAGGATCAATAATACCCAGTTGGGCCGGAAAACGCTGATGTCCGCCGGCCAGGGCATAATTTGCAGCAATAGCGCGATAAGAAACGAGAGCCAGATAACCCAGCGTCCCTGGCTACGGTAACTTGCCACTATTGCCCCCCTGCAGGCTGCGACGGCTGAGGCGGCGTCAACCCGGTGGCGGGCGCCGGCATCTGCGGCCCCATCGCATCCGGCGCAGGCAGTACCTGCGGCATCATCTGCATCAGACGTTCGTTAGCCACCCGATGAACCTCTTCCGGGGTCATCGGGTTAGCGCCATTACGATCGGCGCCCCACAGCAGCAACAGATAGCGCAAGCGCTGCAGCCCGGCCGTCGGACGCGCCTGAATCACGGTATAGGCGCGCTGGGTGTCCAGTTTCACCGAGGAGACTACCCCGACCGGATACCCTTCAGGGAAACGACCGCCGAGACCGGAGGTCACCAGCACGTCGCCGACGCGAATATCGGTATTCGCCGGCAGATGCTCAAGCTGGAGATCGTCCGTGCAGCCGTTACCGGCGGCAATGACGCGAATGTCGTTACGCAGAACCTGGATCGGCAGCGCATGAGTGGCATCGCAGATCAGCAGCACCCGGCTGGTCATTTTCGCCACGGCCACGACCTGCCCCACGACGCCTTTATCGCTGATAACCGGCTGGCCTTCATAGACGCCGTTCACGCTGCCTTTGTCAATAACCACCTGATCGCTGTAAGGGTCGTTGACCGTTGAGATGACCTGCGTCACCATTTTTTGCTCGTCCTGGCGCAGCGGCGAGCCAAGCAGTTCACGCAGGCGCGCGTTCTCCTGCTTGTACTGGCCCAGCATCAGCAGATCGCTGTTTTTCAGCAACAGCTCCTGGCGCAGCGCGCGGTTTTCCAGTTCGAGCTGGTCGCGGGTAGCTAGCGTCTGCGATACGCTGTCGAGCAGTTCCCGGGGACCATTAGAGACAAAGTAGAAAGGGCTGACGGCTGTATCCATGTACGTTCTGATTTGACTGAACGTACCCAGGCGGCTGTCGGCGATAATCACGCCAAGCGCCACCAGCACCGCCAGAATAAGGCGAATCTGTAGCGAGGGGCCACGGCTAAAAATTGGCTTCATAGGCTATGCGTATTCTCGTGTCAGTAAAGACCAGGGGCAGCTCGTATGCCGCCCCGGACCTTCAGGCTGACTACTCTTCGCTAAACAGGTCGCCGCCGTGCATGTCGATCATCTCCAGCGCCTTGCCGCCGCCACGCGCTACGCAGGTCAGCGGATCTTCAGCAACCACGACTGGAATACCGGTTTCTTCCATTAACAGACGGTCCAGGTTGCGCAGCAGCGCACCACCGCCGGTGAGAACCATCCCGCGTTCAGAGATATCAGACGCCAGTTCCGGCGGGCACTGCTCAAGGGCAACCATGACCGCACTCACGATGCCGGTCAGAGGCTCCTGCAGCGCTTCAAGAATTTCGTTTGAGTTCAGGGTGAAGCCGCGTGGCACGCCTTCCGCCAGGTTACGACCGCGCACTTCAATTTCGCGCACTTCATCGCCCGGGTAAGCCGAACCGATTTCATGCTTGATACGTTCAGCGGTCGCTTCACCGATCAGGGAGCCGTAGTTACGACGCACGTAATTGATAACGGCTTCGTCGAAGCGGTCACCGCCGATACGTACAGAAGAGGAATAGACCACGCCGTTCAGGGAGATAACCGCCACCTCAGTGGTACCGCCACCGATATCCACCACCATGGAGCCGGTCGCTTCAGAAACCGGTAAGCCTGCGCCAATCGCTGCCGCCATCGGCTCTTCGATCAGGAAGACTTCACGGGCGCCTGCGCCCTGCGCGGATTCACGAATAGCGCGACGTTCGACCTGGGTTGCGCCAACCGGTACACACACCAGCACGCGCGGGCTCGGGCGCATAAAGCTGTTGCTGTGCACTTGTTTGATAAAGTGCTGCAGCATCTTTTCCGTCACGAAGAAGTCAGCGATAACGCCGTCCTTCATCGGGCGAATCGCCGCGATATTACCCGGGGTACGGCCGAGCATCTGCTTCGCTTCATGACCCACGGCGGCGACGCTTTTCGGCGATCCGGCACGATCCTGACGAATGGCCACCACGGAAGGCTCATTCAATACGATGCCTTGTCCTTTTACGTAAATAAGGGTATTCGCGGTACCCAGGTCAATGGACAGGTCATTGGAAAACATGCCACGAAATTTTTTTAACATACTAAGGGATAATCCTGAAAGCTGGGGCGGAAAACAAAATCCGCTTACTTTACCAACCACACGCAGCAGCGACAAGGCGCAAAAATCACCTGCTGCGGTGAAAATTAGTGCAGTTCATTTCCTTTGTTACAAATTTTCCCGACTCCGTTCATTGCTGAAATCTTCAGCAGCGCTCCACGCCTGAATTTGTAACCTGTCAAAGGAGGGTCACTGGCATTTACATTGCGATGATCCGGCAGGTAGACAAGCACACCCCCTTCACGATGGCGCGCGTTATTCTACGTGAAATCACGCTAAACGGCAGATCAAACCGAGTATCTTTGCGAATATTTTTTCACATTTGTGTCAAGTGGCTGTGAGGCGGCAAAAAATTCCCCCTGCCCGCCCGTGACACCGCATTGGGACAGTACCAACCACTCGCTGCGGCTGCGTACGCCCGTCGCAAAAACTTGCATAGGCATGCCTTTACAGGCTTCCACCAGGCTTTGCACCAGCAGTTGGTTCTCGCTGCGCTTTTCGATGTTGCGCGCCAGACCCGGATGCAGTTTGATCAGCTCCGCATCCAGCTGCTTGATCCAGCTGGTTCCAACCAGGGTTAACCCCGCCTGAACCACTGCCACCCGAACGCCCAGAGCGTTAACCAATCGCATAACCGGCTGCAGACGGCCGATATATTGACAAACATCTGCCTCTGCAAGTTCAAAAATAATCCGCTGACGCTGCGATTTTTCACACTGCATCAAGGCATCGCGCAGCCAGCGCTGGAAACGCGGACGGATCAGCGACTCCACCGACAGCTGGAGCGCCAGATTCTCCTCGGGCCAGAAGCCTAAAAACGGCAGCAGGCGCGTTACCTGCAAGCGGTCATACTCCTCCGCCAGGCCAAACTGCAGCACCATCGGCATGTATTCCGCTGCAATCACCTCTTCTTTACCGTCGTACATCCGCGACATCAGTTCACGATGATGTACCCGCCCGTCGCGGGTGACAGCTGGTTTTTGGTACAACCGCGGCCCGCCGCGGCTCAGCATCTGTTCGATCAGCGTTCGCCAGCGAACGTTGCCGCGACCTTTCTCCGGAAGGGTGTCATCATAGACCGACCAGCTGTTGCTGCCCTGCAGCACCGCGTTGCGCGTCGCCGCTTCCGCATGTTCCATCACCTGCGCCGCCGATTGCCCGCTGCGGAAAGAACAGATGCCGATATGCATCATATCGTCGCGATCGAGGATACGCGTTGGAGGCAGCGCATCCATCGCCTTCAGCAACAGGCCGGCGATACTATCCGCCTCTTTCAACGTACGGTGCGGCAGCAGCACGGCGAAGTCGCTACGGTGATAGCGCGCCAACAGCGCGCCGGGGTAACGCATAATAAAGGTAGAGAGCAGGTTGATAAGCGTAAAGTAATGTTCTTCGGCCGCCGCCCGTCCCCAGTTGTCCCGTAGCAGATCAAACTCCGGCAGACGGATCATCATCACGATGCCGTAGGCTCCCACCTTCTCCTGGTCTTCCAGCAGCGTGGCCAGCTGATTGTCAAAAAACAGGCGGTTATTCAGTCCGGTTTTCGAATCCTGCGCCGCGTAGGAGCGAATAAGCGTATCCATCCGGCTGCGCTGATCGCTGGCGAACTGCAGCTCCGACAGCAGCATATCCAGGGCGCTACTGGTGCTGGCCGGCCATTCATAGACCGACCCGCGCACCTGCGGCCCGCGCTCGCCGCTCAGGATACGCGTGGAACGCAGCTCCAGCAGCTCCTGGCCGGCCAGCTGGCGGCGGATCCAGCGGACGGCGAAGAAAATAATCACCACCATGAAGCCAATGGAGATCGACAGCGGGGCAGTGATCGACAGCGAACGGAAATAGTTCACCATCGGGTCAACGTAGACCAGATGCAGCGTAATGCCAGGATGTTTAAGCGACTGAACCGTGATCTCACGGAATTGCTCATGGCTGCCGAGCGGGCGATAGCTATCGGGTCGGGAATGGCTGTAGAGCGGTTTGCCGTTGAGCATGAAATCGATATGCACGATCTCGATCGGCGTCATCAGCTCATCCAACTGCGGTTCAAGCTTATCGAAAGAGGTGGTGATGAGCCGGTTATCCAGCATGGTCGCCACCGCCTGAACGCGGTTTTCGACCTTGTTCTCAATGCCGTTATAAAAACTCAGCGAAGCGCCAATCAGCGTGACAAAGATGGTCAGGCTAGTTAGCAGCGTAATAAAGGCTGAGAACTTCGTCGTTAATCGCATCCCTGTGTTAACTCCGCGAGTGAATGACTACCCGATGAACCATCAGGCTCCCGTGCCGGCGCGCGCCTTGCCGCAAGCATTAACCTTTTAAAGCGCGACGCATACTATCAAAGATGGCGAGTCTGGCAATGGAATGCGTATTATCGGTAAAAGTATGCCGATAGCGAGTATAGTTTGCAGAAAAAATTTGCCAATCGTCGCCCGCCTGCGGCCTGCGCCAGAAGCGCTTTAATTTTAGACGCAGGATGACAAACCCGCGCCGGCGGCGCAAATTATTACCGCTATACCGTCTGGCCAGCTTACCGCCCCCTTTTCCCTGCTAAAGATGCCGGGTCATGCGCGGCAAAGGAAACGTCTTGCGCCACTTTCCGATGATTCCTGGACGACCGCGCCTCTGCTTCGGCGGCGGCTCCTTATCCTAATGTGCAATTTTTCGTGACATATTCGCCATTCATCGCCGTCTCCGTCATGCTTAGGAAAACGCATGACGGAGGACACCATGAAAAGAAAAAAACTGACGGAAGCCGACGTCACGGCCGAATCCGTTTTTATGCTCAAGCGGCGCCAGGTGCTGAAAATGCTGGGTATCAGCGCGACCGCGCTTTCCCTTCCCGCCGCCGCGCAGGCCGACCTGCTGGACTGGTTTAAAGGCCACGACCGCCCACCAGCGCCAGCGGGCAAGGCCCTGGAGTTTGCTAAACCCGCCGAGTGGCAGGCTAATCTGACGCTTACCCCAGAAGATAAGGTCGCCGGTTACAATAATTTTTATGAATTCGGCCTCGATAAAGCCGATCCGGCGGCGAACGCGGGTAGCCTGCGCACCGATCCCTGGACGCTCACCATCGGTGGCGAAGTGGCGAAACCTCTGACCCTTGACCATGACGATCTGACCAAACGCTTCCCGCTGGAAGAGCGCATTTATCGTATGCGCTGTGTGGAAGCCTGGTCGATGGTGGTCCCCTGGGTCGGCTTCCCGCTGCATAAACTGCTGGCGCTGGTGGAGCCCACCAGCAGCGCGCGCTATGTGGCCTTCAAAACCCTCTATGCTCCGGATCAAATGCCCGGCCAGAAAGACCGGTTTATCGGCGGGGGGCTCGCTTACCCTTACGTGGAGGGGCTACGGCTGGATGAAGCGATGCACCCGCTGACGCTACTCACCGTCGGGGTGTATGGCAAAGCGCTGCCGCCGCAAAACGGCGCGCCGGTCCGCCTGACCGTGCCGTGGAAGTACGGTTTTAAAGGCATAAAATCCATTGTTAGTATCGAGCTGACCCGCGAGCGGCCGCCAACCACCTGGAACCTGGCGGCGCCGGACGAATACGGCTTCTTCGCCAACGTCAATCCGCACGTCGATCACCCCCGCTGGTCGCAGGCTAGCGAGCGGTTTATCGGCGCCGGCGGCGTGCTCGATGTGAAGCGTCAACCGACGTTGCTGTTTAATGGCTATGCCGACGAAGTGGCGTCGCTGTATCGCGGCATGAATCTGCGGGAGAACTTCTAGTGCGTTTCACCGTCAAACAGATCGTCTGGCTGAAGGTTTTACTTCACCTTGCGGGGTTTTTGCCGCTGGTCTGGTTATTCTGGGCCGGGCACCAGGGCTACTTTAGCGCCGATCCAGCCAAGGATATCCAGCACTTTACCGGCAGAATGGCGCTTAAGTTTCTGCTGGCGACGCTGCTGGTCTCTCCGCTGGCGCGCTATGCGAAGCAGCCATTATTGATTCGCGTTCGTCGGCTGTTAGGTTTATGGTGTTTTGCCTGGGCGACGCTGCACCTGACCAGCTATACCCTACTGGAGCTGGGCATTAACAATCTGGCGCTGCTGGGCTCGGAGATTATCACCCGCCCCTATCTGACATTGGGCATGATCAGCTGGGCGATTCTGCTGGCGCTGGCGGTGACCTCCACGCAAGCGATGCAGCGAAAACTGGGGCGTCGCTGGCAACTTTTACACAACTTCGTCTATCTGGTGGCGATCCTCGCGCCGATACACTACCTGTGGTCAGTGAAGATCGTCTCGCCGCAGCCCGTTATATATGCCCTGCTGGCAGCGGGGCTATTGACATGGCGTTACAAGAAGTTCCGCCAGTGGTGGCGCTCAATCCGGTAATGTGCAGTTTCCCGCAGATCCTTTATCAACCGCGACTCTTTTTCAGATAGCGGTTGATAATCTTCCCTGATAAGACCAGTATTTAGCTGCCAATTGCTACGAAATCGTTATAATGTGCGACTTTGGTTTTCCTGACGGGGTTTTCTGACCCTGAAAAGGTGACAAGGGCGCATTGAAGGTATATGTTGTTTTTTACCCGAAAATGGCAGGAGTTCGCCACACAATGGCAGTTAAGTTTCACATTTTGCTTTTGAATGGTCCAAACATTAACATGCTCGGTACCCGCGAGCCTGAGAAGTATGGCCCTCTCACGCTGGCTGAAATTGTTAACCGTTTAACATCTGAAGCGGCGGCGCTGAATGTGAGTCTGGATCACCTGCAGTCCAACGCGGAGTATGCGTTAATCGACCGAATTCATCAGGCTAAAGACAACGTGGACTATATCCTGATTAATCCGGCCGCGTTCACGCATACCAGCGTAGCAATCCGTGACGCTTTGCTCGCCGTGAACATCCCGTTTATCGAGATTCACCTGAGCAATGTGCATGCACGCGAACCCTTCCGCCAGCACTCGTATCTGTCAGATGTCGCCGCTGGCGTCATTTGCGGGCTGGGGGCGGATGGTTATTCATACGCTTTACAGACGGCGGTAAAACGCCTGTCACAATCACACTAAACAAAGAGTACGGAACCCACTCATGGATATTCGTAAGATTAAAAAACTGATCGAGCTGGTTGAAGAATCAGGTATCTCCGAACTGGAAATTTCTGAAGGCGAAGAGTCTGTTCGCATCAGCCGCTCTGCACCGGCCGCAAGCTATCCGGTTATGCAGCAGGCTTATGCTGCGCCGATGATGCAGCCTCAGGCGCCTGCCGCCGCGACTGCCGCACCAGCTGCTGCGGCTGAAGCGCCGGCGAAAGCGGAAATCAGTGGTCACATCGTACGTTCCCCGATGGTTGGTACTTTCTATCGTACGCCGAGCCCGGACGCGAAAGCGTTTGTGGAAGTTGGCCAGAAAGTTAACGTGGGCGACACCCTGTGCATCGTCGAAGCGATGAAAATGATGAACCAGATCGAAGCCGACAAAGCCGGCGTGGTGAAAGCCATTCTGATCGAAAGCGGCCAACCGGTAGAATTCGACGAGCCGCTGGTAGTTATCGAGTAACGAGGCGAACATGCTGGATAAAATTGTCATCGCTAACCGTGGCGAGATCGCACTGCGCATCCTGCGTGCCTGTAAAGAATTGGGCATCAAGACTGTCGCTGTGCACTCCACTGCGGATCGCGATCTAAAACACGTATTGTTAGCGGATGAGACGGTCTGCATCGGTCCGGCTCCGTCCGTAAAAAGCTATCTGAACATTCCGGCCATTATCAGCGCCGCTGAGATCACTGGCGCGGTAGCGATTCACCCGGGTTATGGCTTCCTCTCTGAGAACGCTAATTTTGCTGAGCAGGTTGAGCGCTCCGGTTTCATCTTCATCGGCCCGAAAGCCGACACTATCCGCCTGATGGGCGACAAAGTGTCCGCCATCACCGCCATGAAGAAAGCTGGCGTTCCGACCGTTCCAGGTTCTGATGGCCCGCTGGGCGACGACATGGACGCTAACCGCGCCCATGCCAAACGCATCGGCTACCCGGTGATCATCAAAGCCTCCGGCGGCGGCGGCGGTCGCGGTATGCGCGTTGTACGTAGCGACGCTGAACTGGCGCAATCCATCTCCATGACCAAAGCGGAAGCCAAAGCGGCTTTCAACAACGACATGGTCTACATGGAGAAATACCTGGAAAACCCACGCCACATTGAAATTCAGGTGCTGGCGGATGGTCAGGGTAACGCTATCTATCTGGCTGAACGTGACTGCTCCATGCAGCGCCGTCATCAGAAAGTGGTCGAAGAAGCGCCGGCGCCGGGCATCACCCCGGAACTGCGTCGCTACATCGGCGAGCGTTGCGCGAAAGCCTGTGTGGATATCGGCTACCGCGGGGCGGGTACCTTTGAGTTCCTGTTCGAAAACGGCGAGTTCTACTTCATTGAAATGAACACCCGTATCCAGGTAGAGCATCCGGTAACTGAAATGATCACCGGCGTTGACCTGATCAAAGAGCAGCTGCGTATCGCAGCCGGCCAGCCGCTGTCCATCAAGCAGGATGAAGTGGTGGTTCGCGGCCATGCGGTGGAATGCCGTATCAACGCCGAAGACCCGAACACCTTCCTGCCGAGCCCGGGCAAAATCACCCGTTTCCACGCGCCGGGTGGCTTTGGCGTGCGCTGGGAGTCACATATTTACGCCGGTTACACCGTACCGCCGTACTATGACTCCATGATCGGTAAACTGATCTGCTACGGCGAAAGCCGTGACGTGGCGATTGCCCGCATGAAGAATGCGCTGCAGGAGCTGATCATCGATGGCATCAAAACCAACGTCGATCTGCAGATGCGCATTATGAGCGACGAGAATTTCCAGCATGGTGGCACCAATATCCACTATCTGGAGAAAAAACTCGGCTTGCAGGAAAAATAATTCTGCTCTCTCAGCAAAAGGCCGGGTAAACCGGCCTTTTTTCTTTTTCTCTCTCCTCATCTATACCATGCGGTACAATCCCCGCTTTCTTCATCCTCAAGGGACAAAAAATGGACAAACGCTTTGTTCAGGCCCACAAAGAAGCGCGCTGGGCGCTGTGGCTGACCCTTCTCTACCTTGCCGCCTGGCTGGCCGCCGCCTATCTGCCGGGGGTGGCTATTGGCTTTACCGGCCTGCCACACTGGTTTGAAATGGCCTGCCTGCTGGTACCGCTGCTGTTCATTCTGCTGTGCTGGGCGATGGTCAAACTGATTTTCCGCGATATTTCTCTGGGGGACGATGATGCAGTTTGAGGTCATTATTCCCCTGATCGCCTACCTGGTGGTGGTGTTCGGTTTATCCCTCTACGCCATGAGAAAACGCGCCTCAGGTAGCTTTCTTAATGAGTACTTTCTCGGCAGCCGCTCGATGGGCGGCTTCGTGCTGGCCATGACGCTAACCGCCACCTATATCAGCGCCAGCTCATTTATAGGCGGACCCGGCGCCGCCTATAAATACGGCCTGGGCTGGGTGCTGCTGGCGATGATCCAGCTCCCCGCCATCTGGCTGTCGCTGGGCGTGCTGGGGAAAAAATTCGCCATCCTTGCGCGTCGCTATAATGCTGTCACCCTCAATGACATGCTGTTTGCGCGCTATCAGAGTCGCCTGCTGGTCTGGCTGGCCAGCCTGAGTCTGCTGGTGGCCTTTGTCGGCGCCATGACCGTCCAGTTTATCGGCGGCGCCCGCCTGCTGGAGACGGCTGCCGGTATTCCTTACGATACCGGCCTGCTGATCTTCGGGGTCAGCATCGCGCTGTATACCGCCTATGGCGGCTTTCGCGCCAGCGTGCTCAACGACACGATGCAGGGCATGGTAATGCTGATCGGCACGATCGTGCTGCTGGTAGGCGTGATCCACGCCGCCGGGGGGGTTGGCCATGCGGTAGAGACGCTGCAGTCGATCGACGTCAAGCTGGTGTCCCCGCAGGGCGCGGAAGATATCCTCTCGCCAACCTTTATGGCCTCGTTTTGGGTGCTGGTCTGCTTCGGCGTTATTGGTCTGCCACATACCGCAGTGCGCTGTATCTCCTACAAAGACAGCAAAGCCGTGCATCGCGGCATCATTATCGGCACCATCGTGGTGGCGATCCTGATGTTTGGCATGCATCTGGCTGGGGCATTAGGCCGGGCGGTGATCCCCGATTTAACCGTGCCGGATCTGGTGATCCCGACGCTGATGGTTAAAGTGCTTCCGCCCTTTGCCGCCGGGATCTTCCTTGCCGCGCCGATGGCGGCGATTATGTCGACGATCAATGCCCAACTTCTGCAAAGTTCCGCTACGATCATCAAAGATCTGTACCTGAACTGGCGGCCGGATCAGGCGACTAACGAAAAGCGGCTTAAACGCATGTCCGCCGGCATCACGCTCCTGCTGGGGGTCTTGTTGCTGCTCGCGGCCTGGCGGCCGCCGGAGATGATAATCTGGCTGAACCTGCTGGCCTTCGGCGGCCTGGAAGCCGTCTTCCTGTGGCCGCTGGTGCTGGGCCTTTACTGGGAACGCGCCAACGCGGCTGGCGCGCTGAGCGCGATGATCGTAGGCGGCGTCCTGTATGCCGTACTGGCCACGCTGAAAGTGCAGTTTCTGGGCTTTCACCCGATCGTTCCCGCGCTGCTGCTGAGTTTGCTGGCGTTTGTGGCGGGGAACCGTTTCGGTCGTCCCGCCCCACAGTCCCCCATTTTGACTACTGATAAATAAAGAGTTTTGCTATGCCATGGATCCAACTGAAACTAAATACCACCGGCGCGAACGCTGAAGATCTTAGCGATGCGCTGATGGAGGCCGGATCGGTCTCGATCACCTTCCAGGATACGCACGATACGCCGGTATTTGAGCCATTGCCCGGGGAAACCCGCCTGTGGGGGGATACCGACGTAATCGGCCTGTTCGATGCTGAAACCGATATGAAAGCGGTCGTTGCCCAACTGGAGCAGCATCCGCTGCTGGGCGCCGGGTTCGCGCATAAGATCGAGCAGCTGGAAGATAAAGACTGGGAACGGGAATGGATGGATAACTTCCACCCCATGCGCTTCGGGGAGCGGCTATGGATCTGCCCAAGCTGGCGCGATGTTCCGGATGAAAATGCCGTCAACGTGATGCTCGATCCGGGTCTGGCCTTTGGCACCGGTACGCATCCGACGACATCCCTGTGCCTGCAGTGGCTGGATGGGCTCGACCTCAACGGAAAAACGGTGATTGATTTCGGCTGCGGCTCCGGCATCCTGGCGATTGCCGCACTGAAGCTGGGGGCGGCAAAAGCAATCGGGATTGATATCGACCCGCAGGCTATTCAGGCCAGTCGTGATAACGCGCAGCGTAACGGCGTTTCTGAATGCCTGGAGCTCTATCTTCCTCAGGACCAACCGGAGTCGATGAAAGCCGACGTGGTGGTCGCGAATATCCTGGCAGGCCCGTTACGTGAGCTGGCGCCATTAATCAGCGTCCTGCCCGTTTCAGGCGGTTTGCTGGGGCTTTCCGGCATCCTTGCCAGCCAGGCGGAGAGCGTCTGTGAAGCCTACGCCGATCTCTTCACCCTTGACCCGGTGGTCGAGAAGGAAGAGTGGTGCCGGATTACCGGCCGGAAAAACTAAGCGCGATGCGGCCTACGGGCCGCATTTTTGTTTCCAGTAGCCACCAAATAATGCCAGGAAATGAGAGGCAGATCGCACTACAGAGCACTTTTTTGGCTACAAAAACAGCGTTTTATATCGCCATGCGGCCAGTTTATCCAAGAAAAATCGAGAAGTTTTATGATTTTATAAATGGACACAAATTATCCATCATCCATTAAATCAATGATTAATATAAGTATTTATTCATCCCTTTTACGCTAGTCCCGGATTCATTGATCTGCAACAGAGGATTGCTCAAAGTTTGGCCTTTCATCTCGTGCAAAAAATGCGTAATATACGCCGCCTTGCAGTCACAGTATGGTCATTTCTTAACTCATGCGCATCGGACACCACCAGCTCAGAAATCGCCTGATCGCAGCGCCCATGGCTGGCATTACTGACAGACCATTCCGGACGCTGTGCTACGAGATGGGAGCGGGTTTAACCGTTTCCGAGATGATGTCTTCTAACCCACAGGTGTGGGAGAGCGACAAGTCCCGTTTACGGATGGTGCATATCGATGAGCCCGGTATTCGTACCGTGCAAATCGCCGGTAGCGTGCCGGAAGAGATGGCTGCCGCCGCGCGGATTAACGTGGAAAGCGGCGCCCAGATTATTGATATCAATATGGGATGCCCGGCGAAAAAGGTGAATCGCAAGCTTGCAGGTTCAGCCCTCTTGCAGTACCCCGACCAGGTGAAGTCGATCCTGACGGCGGTCGTTAACGCGGTGGACGTTCCTGTGACTCTCAAGATTCGCACCGGTTGGGAACCGGAACACCGTAACTGCGTAGAGATTGCCCAACTGGCCGAAGAGTGTGGCATTCAGGCTCTGACTATTCACGGACGCACCCGCGCCTGCTTGTTTAACGGAGACGCTGAGTACGACAGTATTCGGGCAGTTAAGCAGAAAGTTTCCATTCCGATTATCGCGAATGGCGACATTACTGACCCGCTTAAAGCCAGAGCTGTGCTCGACTATACAGGGGCTGATGCCCTGATGATAGGCCGTGCAGCTCAGGGAAGACCCTGGATCTTTCGGGAAATCCAGCATTATCTGGACACTGGAGAGCTGCTACCCCCGCTGCCGCTGGCAGAGGTGAAGCGCTTGCTTTGTGCGCACGTTCGGGAGTTGCATGACTTTTATGGTCAGGCAAAAGGGTACCGAATCGCGCGTAAACACGTCTCCTGGTATCTTCAGGAACATGCTCCAGATGACCAGTTTCGGCGCACATTCAACGCCATTGAGGATGCCAGCGAACAGCTGGAGGCGTTGGAGGCATACTTCGAAAATTTTGCGTAATAGAAATAAAGAGCTGACAGAACTATGTTCGAACAACGCGTAAATTCTGACGTACTGACCGTTTCTACCGTTAACTCTCAGGATCAGGTAACTCAAAAGCCCCTGCGTGACTCGGTTAAACAGGCACTGAAGAACTATTTTGCTCAACTGAACGGTCAGGATGTGAATGACCTGTATGAGCTGGTACTGGCTGAAGTTGAACAGCCCCTGTTGGACATGGTGATGCAATACACCCGTGGTAACCAGACCCGCGCTGCTCTGATGATGGGCATCAACCGCGGTACGCTGCGTAAAAAACTGAAAAAATACGGCATGAACTGATACTAGTCAGTTGCTTGCTTGATATAAAAGGCGCTCTTCGGCATGGGGAAGCGCCTTTTTTATTATCTGCGCCAACAGAACTCATTACTGATTCACCAGCCGTAGCGCAGGCCCTCCCGATAAACGCGCAGCACAGACCACCGCCATTATATTATCCACCAGCGCAGGCGCCTGCTGATAAAGATCGAAGCGTTGCGGATCGAGCAGCCAGTTTTTAATCAGCCCGGAAAAAGCACTGTGTAAAACAATTAATATCATCTCAATGTTTGTTTCGGCTGGCAATATATTGTTACGCACGCAGCACTGCAGGATGCCGCCAATGAGTGAATAATTAAAACCAATACGTTGGCGAATTTCGTATTCCGAAAGCATATCACTGGAAAACTCACAGCGCTGATAAAGAATTTGCATCAGAGCGCGCTGTCGAGGATTCGCAGCAATATAGCGCAGGCCTGCAATAAACCGCTCGCGTAAAGCATTTAACGGCTCCTGTTCGTACTCTATGGCCTGACTGGGCTGAATCAAATCTCTAAGCGGCGGCTGCTGCTGCCACATTTCATTAAACAGCTCCGTCTTACTGGCAAAATGCCAGTACACCGCGCCGCGAGTCACTCCCGCCGCATCGGCGATATCCGTCAGGGTGGTGTTGGTTACTCCGCGCAGGGCGAACTGCTGGATTGCGGACTCAATCAGGAGCTGCCGCGTGCGCTGCGCCTCTTCTTTTGTTTTTCTTGCCATACAAGGCCCCACTTCCCGATAAGCAGATAATATAGGATATTCTTAATTAGAATTAATCTAGCATTTGCCATGAAGTATTATTTAGCAAAAATGCAGACAAGTTAATCCTGATGCAAAAAGAGAATTAATTATTCAAGTGAATATCACCGGAAAATACATTCACTGAAATAATGTCTATTTATCAACTTTTACAATTGCGATAAATCGCAATACTACAGTGACCATTTTTTTGTTTTTGCGTGCCTTGCTGATTGCTTAAAAATAAGTATCTCTTACATCCAACGGCGTTTATTTGTAGGATGGCAAACTGCTTTTTGATTCCCTCTTTCTTTCACAGATTCGCCGCCTGATTGGGTACGTAATCTATAAGGAACCGCCATGACGACTCACGCCAGAGTGACACTTTTATCCGGTTTAATTATCTCGGCCTTATTGCTAACCGGTTGCGATAATTCTGACAACCAGCAACCCCATGCGCAGGCGCCGCAGGTGACGGTCCATGTCGTCAACAGCGCGCCGCTATCAGTCACCACCGAACTGCCGGGCCGAACCTCTGCTTTTCGCGTAGCGGAAGTCCGCCCCCAGGTGAGCGGTATCATTCTGAAGCGTAACTTTGTTGAAGGAAGTGATGTCGAAGCAGGCCAGTCGCTCTATCAGATCGATCCGGCGACCTACCAGGCGGCGTGGAACAGCGCCAAAGGCGATGAGGCCAAAGCCGAAGCCGCGGCCGCTATCGCCCATTTGACGGTGAAACGCTACGTTCCACTGCTGGGTACTAAATATATCAGCCAGCAGGAATACGATCAGGCAGTGGCCACCGCCCGCCAGGCCGATGCCGATGTCATCGCCACCAAAGCTGCCGTGGAAACGGCCCGTATCAACCTGGCCTACACCAAAGTAACCTCCCCCATTAGCGGGCGCATCGGTAAATCGAGCGTCACCGAAGGGGCGCTGGTCACCAACGGCCAGTCGGATGCCCTGGCTACCGTCCAGCAGCTCGATCCCATCTATGTTGACGTGACGGAGTCCAGTAATGACTTCATGCGCCTTAAGCAGGAAAGCCTGCAGCGCGGCGGTGATACCAAAAGCGTTGAGCTGGTCATGGAGAACGGCCAGGCCTATCCGCTCAAAGGTTCACTGCAGTTTTCTGACGTCACTGTTGATGAAAGTACGGGCTCAATTACTCTGCGCGCTATCTTCCCTAACCCGCAGCATGTCCTGCTGCCAGGGATGTTCGTCCGCGCCCGCATAGACGAAGGCGTCGATCCGCAGGCTATCCTGGTACCGCAGCAAGGGGTGACCCGCACGCCGCGTGGTGATGCCTCCGTGATGCTGGTGAATGACAAAAACCAGGTTGAAACCCGGGAAGTGGTCGCGACTCAGGCCGTTGGCGATAAGTGGCTTATCACCAGTGGGCTGAAGCCGGGCGATAAAGTGATTGTCAGCGGCTTACAGAAAGTCCGTCCAGGCGTCACTGTCAAAGCGGAAGCGGAGCGTGCGGCGCCAGCCGCACAATAAGGATACCCTGCCATGTCTAAGTTTTTTATTCATCGACCGGTCTTCGCCTGGGTGCTGGCCATCATTATGATGATTGCCGGCGGCCTGGCCATCCTGCAGCTGCCGATAGCTCAGTACCCGACAATCGCCCCTCCTGCGGTAGCGATCTCCGCCACCTACCCCGGTGCAGATGCCCAGACCGTACAGGATACGGTCACTCAGGTTATCGAGCAGAATATGAACGGCATCGACAATCTGATGTATATGTCGTCGACCAGCGACTCTGCCGGTTCGGTAACCATTACGCTCACCTTTAAATCGGGTACCGATCCCGATATTGCCCAGGTACAGGTGCAAAACAAACTGCAGCTGGCCACGCCGCTGCTGCCCCAGGAAGTACAGCAGCAAGGGATTAGCGTCGAGAAATCCAGTAGCAGCTTCCTGTTGGTCGCCGGCTTTATCTCTGATAACCCGACCACCACCCAGGACGATATTTCTGACTATGTTGCCTCCAATGTCAAAGATCCTATTAGCCGCCTCAACGGCGTGGGCGATGTGCAGCTGTTCGGCGCGCAGTACGCTATGCGCGTCTGGCTGGATGGCAACCTGCTGAATAAATACAACCTGACGCCGGTGGACGTCATCAATGCGCTGCAGGTCCAGAACGATCAGATCGCCGCGGGTCAGCTCGGGGGTACGCCAGCGCTGAAAGGCCAGCAGTTGAACGCGTCAATCATCGCTCAGACGCGGCTCAAAGATCCGCAGGAGTTTGGCAAGGTCACGCTGCGGGTCAATGCCGATGGCTCTGTCGTCCATCTGAAAGACGTCGCCCGCATTGAGCTGGGGGGAGAGAACTATAACGTCGTCGCCAGAATTAACGGTAAACCTGCCTCTGGTCTGGGTATTAAGCTTGCGACCGGCGCCAACGCCCTGGATACCGCCACCGCGATTAAAGCGAAGCTGGCCGAGCTGCAGCCCTACTTCCCTCAGGGGATGAAGGTGGTCTATCCGTATGATACGACCCCTTTCGTCAAAATCTCCATTCACGAAGTGGTCAAAACGCTTTTTGAAGCAATTATTCTCGTCTTTCTTGTCATGTATCTGTTCCTGCAGAACATGCGCGCAACGCTCATTCCAACCATTGCCGTACCCGTGGTGCTGTTGGGAACCTTCGCGGTATTGTCGATGTTTGGCTACTCCATCAACACGCTGACAATGTTTGGCATGGTGTTGGCGATAGGTCTGCTGGTCGATGACGCTATCGTAGTAGTGGAAAACGTCGAACGTGTGATGGTTGAGGAGAAGCTCTCGCCAAAAGAAGCGACGGAAAAATCTATGTCGCAGATCCAGGGAGCGCTGGTGGGTATCGCCATGGTGCTCTCCGCAGTATTTGTCCCGATGGCCTTTTTCGGCGGCTCAACCGGCGCGATTTATCGTCAGTTTTCAATCACCATCGTCTCCGCCATGGCGCTCTCCGTGCTGGTTGCGCTGGTACTGACGCCGGCGCTCTGCGCCACGTTGTTGAAGCCAGCCTCAGCTGAACACCATGAGAAAAAAGGATTTTTCGGCTGGTTTAACGCCCGCTTCGACCAGAGCGTTAACCACTATACCAACAGCGTCAGCGGTATTTTACGTGGAACTGGCCGTTATCTGGTGATCTACCTGCTGATCGTCGTGGGGATGGCCGTGCTGTTCATGCGCTTGCCCACGTCCTTTCTGCCCGACGAAGACCAGGGCGTCTTCCTGACCATGATCCAGCTGCCGTCCGGTGCTACCCAGGAGCGCACGCAGAAGGTCCTGGATACGGTGACAGACTACTACCTGCATAACGAGAAGGCCAACGTCGAAAGCGTCTTTACCGTTAACGGCTTCAGCTTCAGCGGCCAGGGACAAAACTCCGGTATGGCGTTTGTCAGCCTGAAGCCCTGGGAAGCGCGCAGCGGCGATGAAAACAGCGTGGAGTCCATCATCAAGCGGGCCACCGTAGCCTTTAGCCAGATCAAAGACGCCATGGTTTTCCCGTTCAACATGCCAGCCATTATTGAGCTGGGTACCGCCACCGGCTTCGACTTTGAACTGATCGACCAGGGCGGGCTCGGTCATACCGCTCTGACCCAGGCGCGCAATCAACTGCTGGGCATGGTGAAACAGCATCCGGATCAGCTGGTTCGGGTACGCCCTAATGGGCTGGAAGATACCCCTCAGTTCAAACTGGATGTCGATCAGGAAAAAGCGCAGGCGCTGGGCGTATCGCTCTCCGATATCAATGAAACGATATCAGCCGCGCTGGGCGGATACTACGTCAATGACTTTATTGACCGCGGCCGCGTGAAAAAAGTGTACGTTCAGGCTGATGCCCACTTCCGTATGCTGCCGAGCGACATTAACAACATGTATGTTCGCAGCGCCAACGGCGAAATGGTGCCGTTCTCCGCCTTTGTCACTTCACGCTGGATATATGGCTCGCCGCGCCTGGAGCGCTACAATGGGTTGCCATCTATGGAGATCCTCGGTGAAGCTTCGCCAGGCAAAAGTACCGGGGAAGCCATGGCGCTGATGGAAACGCTGGCCAGTAAACTGCCGAGCGGCATCGGTTATGACTGGACCGGGATGTCTTACCAGGAACGGCTCTCCGGCAACCAGGCGCCTGCGCTCTATGCCATCTCGCTGATCGTCGTATTCCTGTGTCTGGCGGCGCTGTATGAGAGCTGGTCGATCCCCTTCTCAGTCATGTTAGTGGTTCCGCTGGGGGTCATCGGCGCGCTGTTAGCCGCCACGCTGCGTGGGCTAAATAATGACGTTTACTTCCAGGTCGGACTCTTGACCACGATCGGTTTGTCGGCCAAGAATGCGATCCTGATCGTCGAGTTCGCCAAGGATCTGATGGAGAAAGAAGGGAAAGGGATCATTGAGGCCACGCTGGAGGCATCGCGGATGCGCCTGCGGCCTATTCTGATGACCTCTCTGGCCTTTATTCTCGGGGTCATGCCGCTGGTGATTAGCCATGGTGCCGGCAGCGGGGCGCAGAATGCGGTTGGCACCGGCGTGATGGGCGGGATGCTGACCGCGACGCTGCTGGCGATCTTCTTTGTTCCGGTGTTCTTCGTGGTCGTTAGACGACGCTTTACCCGGCACGCTGAATAACTCGGCTATGTCTTGAAGGCGCCCCTTGCGGGCGCTTTTTTTCGCATGCAATATTGGCAGCCAGCTAAACGCGCCACAGTCTGGCAACCGCCATCGCACGCAGCATCGCTGAATCACAATCTTTCTCTCCATCTTTTCTGCATATTCCCGGGCTTATCTTCACGATATTTACGCGGCTCATATATTGAGATGATTTCGGCCTCCGGCCCGGACAATTCGCGGTGATAAAATAAGCCATTCCGTTCTGCACTGGCTTTCAGTACAACCCAGCGGATTATCCAGAGGTAATATCATGAAAAAGTATTTAATCGTGGCGCTGCTGGCCTCTCTGCTGGCAGGCTGTGCCCATGACTCTCCCTGCGTACCGGTTTATGACTCGCAAGGCCGCTTAGTCCATACCAATACCTGTATGAAAGGCACAACAGAAGACAACTGGGAAACCGCAGGCGCAATCGCCGGGGGTGCGGCCGCGGTAGCCGGCCTCACGTTAGGGATCGTTGCTCTGACCCGCTAGATCGCTTCCCCAACCGCAGATACAGGTATATCCCCTGTATCTGCTCCACTCCATTCCCCAAAGTAAGCGATCATTCAGGCTCTTCCTGACGATAGTTCGCCAGCTTTCTTAGCCGTTGTTGTTGCCAGAGACCGCTGGCAATGAGCCGTCCATCGCTATCGGCAAACTTTTCAGATTCAGGGTTCAGAACCAACAAACACCAAAGGCCCGGTCGAAGAGCGGGCCTTTACTCTGATGGTGAGCAATGATGGCGAACGTCCTGTCCCTCTCTCCGGACCGTTGCTGCGCAACGTTCATATCGATGCCAGTTAGATTCTCCCTGGGCAGCAAAGAAGCTCATCGGCAAACAACAGATAACACAAAAGCAAAAGGCCCAGTCTTTCGACTGGGCCTTTTGCTTTATTTGATGCCTGGCGATTCCCTACTCTCACATGGGGAGACCCCACACTACCATCGGCGCTACGACGTTTCACTTCTGAGTTCGGCATGGGGTCAGGTGGGACCGCCGCGCTATTGTCGCCAGGCAAATTCTTTACAACGTGCCGAACTTTAACCTAAAAAGTGGTGCTGATACCCAGAGTCGAACTGGGGACCTCACCCTTACCAAGGGTGCGCTCTACCAACTGAGCCATATCAGCACGCTAAATTTGATGCCTGGCAGTTCCCTACTCTCACATGGGGAGACCCCACACTACCATCGGCGCTACGGCGTTTCACTTCTGAGTTCGGCATGGGGTCAGGTGGGACCACCGCGCTAGTGCCGCCAGGCAAATTCTGTTTTATCAACACGTCTCACCAACGTATCGATTAATCTGTATCAGAGCTGAAAATTCTCTCAAACCCGCCAAAACATCTTCGGCGTTGTAAGGTTAAGCCTCACGGTTCATTAGTACCGGTTAGCTCAACGCATCGCTGCGCTTACACACCCGGCCTATCAACGTCATCGTCTTTAACGTTCCTTCAGGAGACTTAAAGTCTCAGGGAGAACTCATCTCGGGGCAAGTTTCGTGCTTAGATGCTTTCAGCACTTATCTCTTCCGCATTTAGCTACCGGGCAGTGCCATTGGCATGACAACCCGAACACCAGTGATGCGTCCACTCCGGTCCTCTCGTACTAGGAGCAGCCCCCCTCAATTCTCCAGCGCCCACGGCAGATAGGGACCGAACTGTCTCACGACGTTCTAAACCCAGCTCGCGTACCACTTTAAATGGCGAACAGCCATACCCTTGGGACCTACTTCAGCCCCAGGATGTGATGAGCCGACATCGAGGTGCCAAACACCGCCGTCGATATGAACTCTTGGGCGGTATCAGCCTGTTATCCCCGGAGTACCTTTTATCCGTTGAGCGATGGCCCTTCCATTCAGAACCACCGGATCACTATGACCTGCTTTCGCACCTGCTCGCGCCGTCACGCTCGCAGTCAAGCTAGCTTATGCCATTGCACTAACCTCCTGATGTCCGACCAGGATTAGCTAACCTTCGTGCTCCTCCGTTACGCTTTGGGAGGAGACCGCCCCAGTCAAACTACCCACCAGACACTGTCCGCAACCCCGGTCAGGGGCCAACGTTAGAACATCAAACATTAAAGGGTGGTATTTCAAGGTTGGCTCCACGCAGACTGGCGTCCACGCTTCAAAGCCTCCCACCTATCCTACACATCAAGGCTCAATGTTCAGTGTCAAGCTATAGTAAAGGTTCACGGGGTCTTTCCGTCTTGCCGCGGGTACACTGCATCTTCACAGCGAGTTCAATTTCACTGAGTCTCGGGTGGAGACAGCCTGGCCATCATTACGCCATTCGTGCAGGTCGGAACTTACCCGACAAGGAATTTCGCTACCTTAGGACCGTTATAGTTACGGCCGCCGTTTACCGGGGCTTCGATCAAGAGCTTCTCCTTACGGATAACCCCATCAATTAACCTTCCGGCACCGGGCAGGCGTCACACCGTATACGTCCACTTTCGTGTTTGCACAGTGCTGTGTTTTTAATAAACAGTTGCAGCCAGCTGGTATCTTCGACTGGTCTCAGCTCCATCCGCAGGGACTTCACCTACACACCAGCGTGCCTTCTCCCGAAGTTACGGCACCATTTTGCCTAGTTCCTTCACCCGAGTTCTCTCAAGCGCCTTGGTATTCTCTACCTGACCACCTGTGTCGGTTTGGGGTACGATTTGATGTTACCTGATGCTTAGAGGCTTTTCCTGGAAGCAGGGCATTTGTTACTTCAGCACCGTAGTGCCTCGTCATCACACCTCAGCCTTGATTATCCGGATTTGCCTGGATAACCAGCCTACATGCTTAAACCGGGACAACCGTCGCCCGGCTAACATAGCCTTCTCCGTCCCCCCTTCGCAGTAACACCAAGTACAGGAATATTAACCTGTTTCCCATCGACTACGCCTTTCGGCCTCGCCTTAGGGGTCGACTCACCCTGCCCCGATTAACGTTGGACAGGAACCCTTGGTCTTCCGGCGAGCGGGCTTTTCACCCGCTTTATCGTTACTTATGTCAGCATTCGCACTTCTGATACCTCCAGCATGCCTCACAGCACACCTTCGCAGGCTTACAGAACGCTCCCCTACCCAACAACACATCGTGTCGCTGCCGCAGCTTCGGTGCATGGTTTAGCCCCGTTACATCTTCCGCGCAGGCCGACTCGACCAGTGAGCTATTACGCTTTCTTTAAATGATGGCTGCTTCTAAGCCAACATCCTGGCTGTCTGTGCCTTCCCACATCGTTTCCCACTTAACCATGACTTTGGGACCTTAGCTGGCGGTCTGGGTTGTTTCCCTCTTCACGACGGACGTTAGCACCCGCCGTGTGTCTCCCGTGATAACATTCTTCGGTATTCGTAGTTTGCATCGGGTTGGTAAGTCGGGATGACCCCCTAGCCGAAACAGTGCTCTACCCCCGAAGATGAATTCACGAGGCGCTACCTAAATAGCTTTCGGGGAGAACCAGCTATCTCCCGGTTTGATTGGCCTTTCACCCCCAGCCACAAGTCATCCGCTAATTTTTCAACATTAGTCGGTTCGGTCCTCCAGTTAGTGTTACCCAACCTTCAACCTGCCCATGGCTAGATCACCGGGTTTCGGGTCTATACCCTGCAACTTAACGCCCAGTTAAGACTCGGTTTCCCTGCGGCTCCCCTATACGGTTAACCTTGCTACAGAATATAAGTCGCTGACCCATTATACAAAAGGTACGCAGTCACACCCGAAGGTGCTCCCACTGCTTGTACGTACACGGTTTCAGGTTCTTTTTCACTCCCCTCGCCGGGGTTCTTTTCGCCTTTCCCTCACGGTACTGGTTCACTATCGGTCAGTCAGGAGTATTTAGCCTTGGAGGATGGTCCCCCCATATTCAGACAGGATACCACGTGTCCCGCCCTACTCTTCGAGTTCACAACCTGTGCATTTTGGTGTACGGGACTATCACCCTGTACCGTCGGACTTTCCAGACCGTTCCACTAACACACAAGCTGATTCAGACTCTGGGCTGCTCCCCGTTCGCTCGCCGCTACTGGGGGAATCTCGGTTGATTTCTTTTCCTCGGGGTACTTAGATGTTTCAGTTCCCCCGGTTCGCCTCGTTAACCTATGTATTCAGTTAACGATAGTGTGACGAATCACACTGGGTTTCCCCATTCGGACATCGCCGGTTATAACGGTTCATATCACCTTACCGACGCTTTTCGCAGATTAGCACGTCCTTCATCGCCTCTGACTGCCAGGGCATCCACCGTGTACGCTTAGTCGCTTAACCTCACAACCCGAAGATGTTTCGTAAAACATCATCGTGTCGCGAAAATTTGAGAGACTCGAACACACATTGACTGTGTGTCGTTTCAATTTTCAGCTTGATCCAGATTTTTAAAGAGCAAAATTTCACAATGCACTTCGCAGTACATTTTGAAATTTATTATTTATCAAACAATCTGTGTGGACACTACAAAGGCAGGTTCTTTAAGGTAAGGAGGTGATCCAACCGCAGGTTCCCCTACGGTTACCTTGTTACGACTTCACCCCAGTCATGAATCACAAAGTGGTAAGCGCCCTCCCGAAGGTTAAGCTACCTACTTCTTTTGCAACCCACTCCCATGGTGTGACGGGCGGTGTGTACAAGGCCCGGGAACGTATTCACCGTAGCATTCTGATCTACGATTACTAGCGATTCCGACTTCATGGAGTCGAGTTGCAGACTCCAATCCGGACTACGACATACTTTATGAGGTCCGCTTGCTCTCGCGAGGTCGCTTCTCTTTGTATATGCCATTGTAGCACGTGTGTAGCCCTGGTCGTAAGGGCCATGATGACTTGACGTCATCCCCACCTTCCTCCAGTTTATCACTGGCAGTCTCCTTTGAGTTCCCGGCCGAACCGCTGGCAACAAAGGATAAGGGTTGCGCTCGTTGCGGGACTTAACCCAACATTTCACAACACGAGCTGACGACAGCCATGCAGCACCTGTCTCACAGTTCCCGAAGGCACCAATCCATCTCTGGAAAGTTCTGTGGATGTCAAGACCAGGTAAGGTTCTTCGCGTTGCATCGAATTAAACCACATGCTCCACCGCTTGTGCGGGCCCCCGTCAATTCATTTGAGTTTTAACCTTGCGGCCGTACTCCCCAGGCGGTCGATTTAACGCGTTAGCTCCGGAAGCCACGCCTCAAGGGCACAACCTCCAAATCGACATCGTTTACGGCGTGGACTACCAGGGTATCTAATCCTGTTTGCTCCCCACGCTTTCGCACCTGAGCGTCAGTCTTTGTCCAGGGGGCCGCCTTCGCCACCGGTATTCCTCCAGATCTCTACGCATTTCACCGCTACACCTGGAATTCTACCCCCCTCTACAAGACTCTAGCCTGCCAGTTTCGAATGCAGTTCCCAGGTTGAGCCCGGGGATTTCACATCCGACTTGACAGACCGCCTGCGTGCGCTTTACGCCCAGTAATTCCGATTAACGCTTGCACCCTCCGTATTACCGCGGCTGCTGGCACGGAGTTAGCCGGTGCTTCTTCTGCGGGTAACGTCAATCGCCAAGGTTATTAACCTTAACGCCTTCCTCCCCGCTGAAAGTGCTTTACAACCCGAAGGCCTTCTTCACACACGCGGCATGGCTGCATCAGGCTTGCGCCCATTGTGCAATATTCCCCACTGCTGCCTCCCGTAGGAGTCTGGACCGTGTCTCAGTTCCAGTGTGGCTGGTCATCCTCTCAGACCAGCTAGGGATCGTCGCCTAGGTGAGCCGTTACCCCACCTACTAGCTAATCCCATCTGGGCACATCTGATGGCATGAGGCCCGAAGGTCCCCCACTTTGGTCTTGCGACGTTATGCGGTATTAGCTACCGTTTCCAGTAGTTATCCCCCTCCATCAGGCAGTTTCCCAGACATTACTCACCCGTCCGCCGCTCGTCACCCGAGAGCAAGCTCTCTGTGCTACCGCTCGACTTGCATGTGTTAGGCCTGCCGCCAGCGTTCAATCTGAGCCATGATCAAACTCTTCAATTTAAGTTTGATGCTCAAAGAATTAAACTTCGTAATGAATTACGTGTTCACTCTTGAGACTTGGTATTCATTTTTCGTCCGAGGACGTTAAGAATCCATGTCACTTTGAGTGCCCACACAGATTGTCTGATAAATTGTTAAAGAGCAGTTGCGACGCGCTTTAGCGCTCTGTCGCGAGGTGGCGTATATTACGCTTTCCTCTTTCAGAGTCAACCCGTTTTTCAGGATTTTTCTCTGCAACCGAACCGGCTGTTTGTGTGAAGTGATTCACATCTGCCGTGTCAGTGGGTGCGCATTATAGGGATCCCATTTTTTTGCACAAGCCTTTTTTCGATCTTTTTTTCTGAATGGTGATTTTTCACCCTTTTCGCCGTGTAATTGCACGATTTGCTCAATTTTCACCGTTTTCAGGGGTTGCACAGGGAGATAAAAGCCACCAAAGTCTTCTTACGTTCCCGTATTTTGAGGTCTATATGTCTGCTCAGCTGCGCCCCTACAAAGCATTTTTCCCACAAATCGGCCTTCGCGTCATGATTGACGCATCCAGCGTCGTCATCGGCGATGTCAGAATTGCCGATGACGTCAGCGTCTGGCCTCTGGTGGCCATTCGCGGCGACGTCAACTATGTATCGATAGGTCAACGCAGCAATATTCAGGACGGTAGCGTTCTCCATGTGACCCATAAGTCCTCTTATAAGCCGGAGGGAAATCCGCTGATCATTGGTGAGGATGTAACTGTTGGTCATAAAGTGATGCTGCACGGCTGCACTATCGGCAACCGGGTACTGGTTGGCATGGGTTCGATCATATTAGATGGTGTCGTCGTTGGCGATGACGTCATGATTGGTGCGGGCAGTCTGGTACCGCAGAACAAACAGCTGGAAAGCGGCTACCTTTACTTTGGCAATCCGGTCAAACAGATCCGCCCCCTGACAGAGGCGGAACGGGAAGGACTCAAGTATTCAGCAAATAACTATGTGAAATGGAAAAATGAGTACCTGGATCAGGATAACCAGATCCAGCCCTGAGCATCTTCCTGACCATCGCGGATCAATGCTTCTGCTTCTTCCTCTAGATCCCAACGATGTTCCTGGAAGGCGGCCAGCCACTGCGCTGGCCCCTCTGCGCCGAAACGCTGCTGCAAGATTTGCCCTGAAATTGCGCAGGTTAATTGCATCCCATTCACCAGCGCGGGAAAAACCACGCCCTGCCGTTCGGCATCCCATGATTCCCGGTCAGGAAACTGAATCGCCTGATTCATGCATTCAGTTCCTGCTGCAGCGTTTCAATGACCGGAGCGATAGCCGGCAGAACGCCGTGCCATAGCAGAACAGCATGGGCGGCTTGCGCCACCAGCATTCCCAGCCCATCGGCACAGTGGACTGCGCCATATTGCTGGCACCAGTGAAGAAACGGTGTCGGCCCTTTCTGGTAAAACATGTCATAGCAATATACGTCAGCGTTGACAATAGATGCCGGGATAGCTGGTACATCACCGTCTATTCCACTGGACGTCGCATTGACGATCAGATCGAATGTTTCCCCGGATAAGGTATCCATCTCCCTTGCGCTAACGCTCCCGGTATGGGCGAAGAGAGTGGCTAACTCACGGGCACGAGAATAGGTGCGATTCACGATCGTGACGGCGCATCCCAGCGACAGAAGCGGCAAAAGAACCCCGCGAGATGCCCCACCAGCACCAACAAGCAGGATCCGTTGGCGTGGCTTAATGAATCCCAGGCGTTCCAGATCGCTCAGAAGACCAATACCGTCGGTGTTGTCCCCCAGTAAACGGCCATCTTCCAGGCGTTTCAGGGTGTTTACTGCTCCCGCCAGCGCTGCGCGTTCTGTCAGTTCGTCGGCACGCGCAAAGGCTTCCTCTTTAAAAGGAACGGTGACGTTGGCCCCCTTTCCTCCTTCTGCAAAGAACTGATTCAGAGAAGAGACAAAATCGTCCAGCGGCGCCAGTACACGTCCATAAGGATGAGTAATTCCTAACTGGCGGGCAAACAGCTGATGAATAGCAGGCGACTTGCTGTGCGCGATCGGATTACCAAAAACGGCATAGGTTTCCATGGTTCACCCCTGGCGGAACAGTTCACCCGTCAGGGCATCACGGATTTCAGATGGGTTTTGCCGGCCGCCCGTGGCGCCATCCACCACCGGGAAGCTGTCGCCAAACTGAGCATGGACCTCTGCGGTAGTACGGCACGGTGGTTGCCCGGTGAGATTGGCGCTGGTCGAAACCAGTGGTTTTCCGTAGGCTTCGCACAATTCAATTACCAGCGGATGGTTAGTCACGCGTACGGCCAGTGAATCAAAACGTCCAGTCAGCCAGCGCGGCGTTTCAGGACGCGCCGGGAATACAAACGTCACCGGTCCCGGCCAGCAAGAGAAGATGGCTTCCCGCTGTGAGTCACTTAACCGTGAATCATCAATATAGGGCTTCAGTTGCTCAAAGCTGGCGGCGATAAGGATCAATCCTTTCTCAACAGGACGCTGCTTCAGCTCCAGCAGGCGCATAACGGCCGTTTCGCTGTCAGGGTCGCAGCCGACGCCAAACACAGCTTCGGTGGGATAGGCGATGACATGTTCATTTTTCAGGACCGCCACGGCATGGGCGACGGCTTCTGAGGGCAGGTTATTGTTCACTGATTTATTCCGCCGGGATCGGCTTTCCACATTGTTTACTGGCACAGAAGCGTCTGAGCCCCTGCGCCGTCTTCTTTTCTATTAACAGCGGGTAATGGCATTCAGGGCATTCGCCCGCCACCGGTTTAAAATTGATAACGAACTGGCAATCAGGATAGCGATCGCAGGAGTGAAAGGTTTTACCGAAACGGGAACGACGCTGGACCAGATGGCCTTGTCCGCACTGCGGGCAAGCGATAGCCGTCTCATCGGGTTTATCAATCAGCTCGGTATGTTCACATTCCGGATAGCGGCTACAGCCAATGAACATCCCAAAACGCCCCTGGCGTAACACCATAACCGCACCGCACGATGGGCACTCTTGCCCCTCCAGCACCTTAACGATATGCCCGTCCGCCTGGCTTTTCAGGGGACGAATATAGTCACAGTCCGGATAATGCGAACAGCCGAGAAACGGGCCATGTTTCCCGGAACGGATCACCAGTTCGGCCCCGCACTGCGGGCAGGGCTCATTTTTACGCACCGAAAACAGTGCTGATTTGGTCATAACAACTCGATGTTGCTGCAAAAAGATTAATGCAGCATACCTTCATTTACTTCGAAGAGTAATTCTTCCATTTGCTGATAGGCGTTTTCACAGCCCGGAATATTGAACAGTACCATCAGGATGACCCATTTCAGGTCTTCCAGCTCAAATTCCGCCGTATCCAGCGCCAGTACGCGCTCTATCACCATTTCTCGCGTTTCGAGGTTCAACACCTGAATCTGCTCGAGGAAGAGTAAAAACCCCCGGCAACTGGCATCCAGACGCTGGCACTCCTCTTCGGTATATACCCGAAGAGAGAGCGGGTCGGAAGCGAGCTGCATGGGTTCAACGAGACCTTCCTGATAATCAGCCAGTTTCTCGAGCCACATTAACGCGTTATAGATGTCTTCCCGCTCAAAACCCGCATCGGTAAGATCCCGCGTCAGTTTGTCCTGATCCACGCGCATTTCTGCTTCGCTATGGATGTAAGTTTCAAACAAATACATGAGTACGTCGAACATGGCTTGCCCTCCTTAATCGGACATAGCCGCCGGGTACAGCTGCGATCCAGCCTGCTAACTCCAGTTCAAGTAGCTGAGCTACGGTTACTGGCACAGATTGGCCGGCACGTTCAGCGACAACGTCAACAGGTGTTACCTCATCTCCTACGTTAGCCAGGAGCTCCGGAAATGGCAATGCTACAGACGGCTGATCGACGCAAATATTTATCGAATCAGACGTATCAGTCAGCCAGGCCAGCTCGTTATGCCAGTATTCCACAATATCCTCTGGCGAGGTCACTGGCACCGCGCCTTGCTTAATTAACCAGTGCGGGCCTTCCGATCCCGGATTGCCTATCGGGCCAGGCAGGGCGAACACATCCCTTCCCTGCTCCAGGGCGCAGCGGACGGTGACCAGCGATCCGCTTCGCAACGCCGCCTCAATCACCAGCACGCCCAGGCTTAAGCCGCTTATAATCCGGTTGCGCCTGGGGAAATGTGCGGGAAGCGGCGGCGTAACAAGTGGAAATTCAGATACCAGCGTACCGCCATTGTCGATGATCTGCCGGGCGAGAGTTGCATGGCGCCGCGGATAAACCTGACTCAGCCCATTGCCCAGTACCGCGATAGTTTTACCCTCCGCCGCCAGCGCGCCGCGGTGCGCGACCCCGTCAATGCCTAACGCCAGCCCACTGGTGATGGTAATCCCTTTATGCGCCAGCGTTTCGCTGAACAGTTTCCCCCAGCGGGCGCCATACCAGGAGTGCGAGCGACTGCCAATAACGGCAAGCTGCGCGCTGTGAAGCAGGGCGAGGCCGCCGCTGACCAGCAACGCGCCGGGGTAATCAGCGATAGACTTTAACCGCAATGGATAGCGCGGATCGTCACCCCGTAACAGATGATGATCCGGTTGTTCCAGCCAGCGCCGCGTCTCGTCAAGCTCATGCTCGTCAAGCCGGAAAAATAACTTTGCCTGCGCCGCGGTCATCCCGACGGCATGCAGCGCTTCACGATCAACGCTGGCGGCTGCGCATAAGCGCTGAGCGATCTCTACCATCCTGTCGCCATACAAGCTACTGACCTTCATCAGCCGCAGCCAAATCTCGTCGGGCGTCATCCTTACCCCCTGCCATAAGCGGTATTGACAATCTTTGCGATTGGACAGTGAGACTGTCAATTGCAGGGGGTTTTGTCTAGAATAGAGCTAATAATCTTATCAACTCCTGAATACGACTCTGGAACTTTATGGCAGTTTTGCAAGTGTTACATATTCCGGACGAGCGCCTTCGCAAAGTCGCCGAGCCGGTCAAAGAAGTGAATGCGGAAATTCAGCGTATCGTCGATGATATGTTCGACACCATGTACGCCGAGGAAGGCATCGGTCTGGCCGCAACCCAGGTCGATATCCATCAGCGCATTATCGTTATTGATGTGTCGGAAAATCGTGAAGAGCAGCTGGTATTAATTAATCCGGAAATGCTGGAGAAAGATGGCGAAACCGGTATTGAAGAAGGCTGCTTGTCTATTCCTGAACAGCGCGCCCTGGTCCCGCGTGCGGAAAAAGTGAAGATCCGGGCACTGGATCGCGATGGTAAGCCGTTTGAACTGGAGGCCGATGGCCTGCTGGCTATCTGTATCCAGCATGAGATGGATCACCTGGTCGGCAAACTGTTTATTGACTATCTGTCACCACTCAAACAACAGCGCATTCGTCAGAAGGTAGAGAAACTGGATCGTTTACGTTCCCGTGCCTGATAACAAGGAATACCGTGTCACAATCACTACGTATCATTTTCGCCGGCACCCCTGATTTTGCAGCGCGTCATCTTGATGCGCTGCTGTCGTCTGAACATCAGGTTGTTGGCGTATTCACTCAGCCTGATCGCCCTGCTGGTCGCGGCAAAAAATTGATGCCAAGCCCGGTAAAAGTGCTGGCAGAAGCCCATAACTTACCTGTGTTCCAGCCATCCTCCCTGCGTCCGCAGGATAACCAGCGGTTAGTCGCCGATCTCGGCGCCGATATTATGGTGGTAGTGGCGTACGGTCTGATTCTGCCTAAAGCGGTGCTGGAGATGCCCCGTCTGGGCTGTATCAACGTTCACGGCTCGCTGCTACCGCGCTGGCGTGGCGCAGCGCCTATTCAGCGTTCACTGTGGGCGGGGGATAGCGAAACTGGCGTAACCATCATGCAGATGGACGTCGGCCTTGATACGGGGGATATGCTGTATAAGCTTTCCTGCCCCATTACCGCAGAGGATACCAGCGGCAGCCTGTACGATAAGCTGGCCGAGCTCGGCCCTCAGGGGCTGCTGGCAACGTTAGCCCAGCTGGCCAACGGCACCGCACGGCCTGAAGTACAAGATGAATCGCTGGTGTGCCATGCCGAAAAGCTGAGTAAAGAAGAGGCTCGTATCGATTGGTCGCTTTCCGCTGCGCAGTTGGAACGCTGCATCCGCGCGTTTAATCCGTGGCCAATGAGCTGGCTGGAAATTGACGGACAACCGGTAAAAGTGTGGCGAGCATCGGTCATCGCCGAAGCCGCTCACGCCGAACCGGGTACTATCGTAGCAGCAACCAAACAGGGTATTCAGGTCGCCACGGGGGATGGGATCCTCAGCCTGGAGTCGCTACAGCCTGCGGGTAAAAAAGCGATGAGCGCCCAGGACTTACTCAATTCCCGCCGGGAGTGGTTTATCCCTGGCACCCGTCTCGCCTGACGGTCGTCTCTTCTGAAGCCCGGGTTCGCCGGGCATTTTTATTTTTGCGCTTATGAAAAAGAATATAAATTTACGCAGCCTGGCCGCCCAGGCTATCGAGCAAGTTGTTGAAAAAGGGCAGTCTTTAAGCAACGTACTGCCCCCTCTACAGCAGAAAGTCAGCGATAAAGATAAAGCGCTACTGCAGGAGTTGTGCTTTGGTGTACTACGTACTCTAAGCCAGCTGGAGTGGCTTATCAGCAAGCTGATGGCGCGTCCGATGACCGGCAAACAGCGCACCGTGCACTTTCTGATCATGGTTGGTCTCTATCAGTTACTCTACACCCGCATTCCCCCGCATGCCGCGCTGGCGGAAACGGTAGAAGGCGCGGTGGCCATTAAACGCCCGCAGCTTAAAGGGCTAATCAACGGCGTGCTACGCCAGTTCCAGCGCCAGCAGGAAGCGTTGTTAGCCGAATTTGCTGAGCATGAAAACCGCTATCTTCATCCCAAATGGCTGCTGAAACGCCTGCAGCAGGCCTGGCCGGAGCAGTGGCAGGAGATCGTCGAGGCGAACAACCAGCGCCCGCCGATGTGGCTGCGCGTTAACCGCAGCCATCATTCCCGGGATGAGTGGCTTGCCCTGCTTAACGAGACCGGTTTAGAGGGCTTTACCCACCCTGATTATCCGGACGCCGTACGCCTGGCCACCCCTGCTCCGGTCCACGCGTTACCAGGCTTTGCCGAAGGCTGGGTGACCGTCCAGGATGCCTCGGCTCAGGGCTGTATGCGCTACCTGCAACCGGAAAATGGCGAACGCATTCTCGATCTCTGCGCGGCGCCGGGCGGGAAGACGACGCATATTCTGGAAGTCGCTCCCCAGGCTCAGGTTATGGCAGTGGATATTGATGAACAGCGTCTGTCCCGCGTCTATGACAACCTGAAACGGCTGGGCAAGAAAGCCGAAGTCAAGCAGGGCGATGGCCGCTTCCCTGAGCAGTGGTGTGGCAATGAGCAGTTCGATCGTATTCTGCTGGATGCCCCCTGCTCCGCAACCGGCGTTATTCGCCGCCATCCGGATATCAAATGGCTGCGCCGGGATCGGGATATCGCCGAGTTAGCCCAACTGCAGGCCGAGATCCTCAATGCCACCTGGACGCACCTGAAGCCAGGCGGCACGCTGGTTTACGCAACCTGTTCTATTCTGCCGGAAGAGAACAGTCAGCAAATTGCCGCTTTCCTCGCGCGAACTCCGGATGCAGAACTTCACGCAACCGGCACGCCGGCGAGCCCCGGGCAGCAAAATCTGCCGGGCGTGGAAGAAGGTGATGGCTTCTTTTACGCTAAGCTAATCAAACGTCGGAACTAATGGGTCACTGCAGATGAAGATTATTATTCTGGGCGCCGGCCAGGTCGGCGGCACGCTGGCGGAAAACCTCGTCGGCGAGAACAATGATATTACGCTGGTTGATACCAATGGCGACCGTCTGCGCAGCCTGCAGGATAAGTTCGACCTGCGTGTCGTCCAGGGGCATGGCTCTCACCCTCGCGTACTGCGTGAGGCGGGGGCCGATGATGCCGATATGCTGGTAGCGGTCACTAGTTCGGACGAAACCAACATGGTGGCCTGCCAGGTCGCTTACTCATTGTTCAATACGCCAAACCGCATAGCGCGTATTCGTGCGCCTGATTACGTTCGTGATGCGGAAAAGCTCTTCAACTCTGAAGCGGTACCCATCGATCACTTAATCGCTCCGGAACAACTGGTCATCGACAACATCCACCGTCTGATCGAATATCCCGGCGCGCTGCAGGTCGTGAACTTCGCAGAAGGAAAAGTCAGTCTCGCGGTAGTAAAAGCCTATTATGGTGGCCCGCTGGTGGGGAATGCCTTATCCACTATGCGGGAGCATATGCCGCATATCGATACGCGCGTGGCCGCCATTTTCCGCCACGATCGCCCCATCCGCCCGCAGGGCTCGACGATTGTCGAGGCCGGAGATGAAGTCTTCTTTATTGCCGCCTCGCAGCATATTCGCGCGGTCATGAGCGAACTGCAGCGACTGGAAAAGCCGTATAAGCGTATTATGCTGGTCGGCGGGGGCAATATTGGCGCGGGTCTGGCCCATAAGCTGGAAAAAGATTACAGCGTTAAGCTTATCGAACGTAATCAGCAGCGAGCCGCTGAGCTAGCGGAAAAGCTGCAGCATACTATCGTCTTCTACGGGGATGCATCGGACCAGGAGCTGTTGGCTGAAGAGCATATTGACCAGGTGGACCTGTTTATTGCCGTCACTAACGACGACGAAGCCAATATTATGTCGGCTATGTTGGCCAAGCGAATGGGCGCGAAAAAAGTGATGGTGCTAATCCAGCGCAGAGCCTACGTGGATCTGGTCCAGGGTAGCGTCATCGATATTGCGATTTCGCCTCAGCAGGCCACAATTTCCGCACTCCTCAGTCATGTCCGTAAAGCCGATATTGTCGGCGTCTCCTCCTTGCGCCGCGGCGTTGCAGAAGCGATTGAGGCAGTCGCGCACGGCGATGAGAGCACCTCCCGGGTAGTCGGGCGTTCGATCGATGAGATCAAACTTCCACCGGGCACGATCATCGGCGCCGTCGTGCGGGGCAATGACGTGATGATCGCCAATAATAATCTACGGATCGAGCAGGGCGACCATGTGATCATGTTTTTGACCGATAAGAAGTTTATTTCCGATGTCGAAAGGCTGTTCCAGCCAAGTCCTTTCTTCCTGTAATTCCCAGGGCGCCGAACAGGCGCCTTTTTATTATCCCTTATTATTCAAAGGTTAATATTTTGCAGTAACTATCTGCTGGGAATGGCAAATGAAAATACATTTGTTAAACTTACAACGTCAGCTGGCACAAGGAGAATAAAATGAGTTTTTTAAAAGAGTTTCGCGAATTCGCGATGCGCGGGAACGTTGTCGATTTGGCAGTGGGTGTGATCATCGGTGCAGCATTCGGTAAAATTGTTTCATCACTGGTCGCGGATATTATTATGCCGCCACTCGGCCTGTTGATTGGCGGGATCGATTTTAAACAGTTTGCCGTCACGCTACGTGATGCCCAGGGCGATGTCCCGGCTGTGGTGATGCATTATGGGGTATTCATTCAGAACGTTTTCGATTTCATCATCGTCGCGTTTGCCATCTTCATGGCGATTAAATTGATGAATAAGTTAAATCGTAAGAAAGAAGAGGCTCCGACGGCACCGCCAGCCCCCTCTAAAGAAGAAGTTCTGCTGAGCGAAATTCGCGATCTGCTGAAAGAACAAAACAACCGTTCTTAATCAGCAGAGAAAGCAGAAGGCCAGTGGTAAAAAAGCGATTCGCTTGCTTGCCACTGGCCTCCCGATCAATCCTTCCTGCATGTTTATCTTTACGTTGATAGCTTCCTTTCCCTTTCTTGTTTTTCTCTACGCGCTGCCTGAATAACGGATCGTGGAGAAGTGCCTCAATGGCGTTATCTTTAATTTGTCCTTTAGTATGCTGATAGCGACTCATAGTTACTCCGGTATATGTATAAACTCGGCGCGAGTGTAGATCCGCGCGTTTAAAAAATCAACGTCCGCCATTGCCGTTGCTGGCCCCTTGTTCAAGGGCCTCAAGGATAGAACAGTAAACGCTGCTGTGGGCAGTGCCGCAACAGGCATCGTTGAGCCGCTGCAGAGAGCGGCGCATCGTCTGTAGCTCTTTAATCCGCGCCTCGACTTCACTTAATCGCGCCTGAACGATCCCCTTCGACTCCTGACAGGTATGATGCTCCGGATCGATGCGGATCGACAATAATTCGCGGATCGCTTCCAGGGTGAAACCCAGTTGTCGGGCATAACGAATAAAGCGCAGCCGTTGAAGATCGTTATCCGAGTACAGACGAAATCCTCCCTCGGTGCGTATGTCATGATCCATCATCTGCTGCTTTTCATAGTAGCGGATGGTATCAGGCGTCACGTCAGCCAGTTTTGCCAATTCACCAATACGATACATATTTACTCCTGATTTATTTTTTGCAGCAACGCATCGGCGTACTCACCGCGTAAAAAGTCGGTGTTCAGACCTGCCTGACGTAACTTCAGCTCGAGCAGGGCAAGGCGTTTGCTAAGTTCGGCATGACGCGGATCGTCCTGACGGACGCCATTCAGTAAGTCTGCCAGAGCCAACGCTTCTTTGCGTTGCTCTAGTTCCGGAGGAAGACATCCTGCATTTTTCAGAAGGCGATAGCCTGCCCGCAACTCCACCGGCACATGTGAATCGTCATCGAGAGTCAGCGGTTCTCCGCTGCCGGGTAAATTATCGAACTCACCTTTGGTTTGGGCATCGAGGATATGACGTTCCGCCCACTGATCCAGCAACCACATTCTACGGCTCCAGGGGATGAACAAAAAGAGTACAGATAGTGTAGTGAAATGGGGATGGGGTAGATATAAAAAAACCCGCCTGGGCGGGTTTTTTTACGTTACTACAGATTACTCTGCAGCAGCTTCTGCTTTCGGCTCAGCACGATCAACCAGCTCGATGTATGCCATCGGCGCGTTGTCGCCTGCACGGAAGCCACACTTCAGAATGCGAGTGTAACCACCGGCGCGGCTCGCGAAACGCGGGCCCAGCTCGTTAAACAGTTTTGCCACGATCTCGTTATCACGAGTGCGGGCGAATGCCAGACGACGATTAGCAACGCTATCAGTCTTGGCAAGAGTAATCAGCGGCTCAACTACGCGACGCAGTTCTTTCGCTTTCGGCAGGGTCGTCTTGATGATTTCATGACGAACCAGCGAACCTGCCATGTTACGGAACATAGCCTGGCGATGGCTGCTGTTGCGGTTCAGTTGACGACCACTCTTACGATGGCGCATGACCTTATCCTTCTCAGTAAAACCTTAACCTGTGATCCGGTTACTCGTCAGCAATGCTTGCTGGTGGCCAGTTTTCCAGGCGCATGCCCAGAGACAGTCCACGGGAAGCCAGCACGTCTTTAATCTCAGTAAGAGATTTTTTACCCAGGTTCGGCGTTTTCAGCAACTCAACCTCGGTACGCTGTACCAGATCACCGATATAGTGGATAGCTTCTGCCTTGAGGCAGTTAGCAGAGCGGACAGTCAATTCCAGATCGTCAACAGGGCGCAGCAGGATCGGATCGAATTCTGGTTTCTCTTCTTTCACTTCTGGCTGACGTACATCACGTAGGTCAACAAAAGCTTCCAGTTGTTCAGCCAGGATGGTTGCCGCACGACGAATCGCCTCTTCAGGATCGATTGTGCCGTTGGTTTCCATTTCGATGACCAGCTTGTCCAGGTCGGTACGCTGTTCTACACGCGCAGCTTCAACATTGTAGGCAATACGCTCTACAGGGCTGTAGCAGGCGTCGACCAGCAGACGGCCGATTGGGCGCTCATCTTCTTCCGAATGAATTCGGGCAGAAGCCGGCACATAACCGCGACCGCGCTGAACTTTGATACGCATGCTAATAGCAGCGTTCTCATCAGTCAGGTGGCAAATCACGTGCTGCGGCTTGACGATTTCGACATCACCGTCGTGGGTAATGTCGGCTGCGGTCACAGGGCCAATGCCAGATTTATTCAAAGTAAGGATGACTTCATCTTTACCCTGAACTCTCACCGCCAGCCCTTTCAGGTTGAGCAGGATTTCAAGGATGTCTTCCTGAACGCCTTCTTTGGTGCTGTACTCGTGCAGTACACCATCAATCTCAACCTCGGTCACCGCGCAACCCGGCATCGATGAGAGCAGAATACGGCGCAGTGCGTTACCCAGAGTATGGCCGAAGCCACGCTCTAAAGGCTCAAGGGTCACCTTGGCGTGCGTCGAACTCACTTGCTCGATATCGACCAGGCGCGGTTTTAGAAACTCTGTCACAGAACCCTGCATTGTGTCCTCTCTTTGGTACTAAGCTTTACTTGGAGTAAAGCTCGACGATCAGGTGTTCGTTAATGTCCGCAGACAGATCAGAACGCTCCGGCTGACGCTTGAACGTACCTTCCATCTTGCCAGCATCAACTTCCAGCCAGGTTGGCTTTTCACGCTGCTCAGCCAGCTCCAGAGCGGCTTTCACGCGAGATTGCTTTTTCGCTTTCTCACGAATGCTGACAACGTCATTCGCTTTAACCTGATAAGAAGCGATGTTAACAACACGACCGTTTACCATAATCGCTTTGTGGCTAACCAGCTGGCGTGCTTCAGCACGAGTGGCGCCGAAGCCCATACGGTATACAACGTTGTCCAGACGACCTTCCAGCAGAGCCAACAGGTTTTCACCGGTGTTGCCTTTCAGACGTGCTGCTTCTTTATAGTAGTTACGGAACTGACGCTCCAGCACACCGTACATACGGCGAACTTTTTGCTTTTCACGCAACTGCACACCATAGTCAGACAGACGCGGCTTACGCGCACCGTGCTGGCCAGGAGCTTGTTCAATTTTACACTTGGTATCGATCGCGCGAACGCCAGACTTAAGGAATAAGTCGGTGCCCTCACGACGGCTCAGCTTGAGCTTAGGACCCAAATATCTTGCCATTTTCTTTCTCCAACTAACCTGGAAAACGCAGCGTTATACGCGACGTTTTTTCGGCGGACGACAACCGTTATGAGGGATCGGAGTCACATCAGTAATATTAGTGATGCGGAAACCAGCGGCGTTCAGTGCACGAATGGTAGATTCGCGACCCGGACCCGGACCTTTGACCATAACTTCCAGATTCTTGATGCCGTATTCTTTTACGGCTTCTGCGCAACGCTCTGCTGCAACCTGAGCTGCGAACGGAGTGGATTTGCGAGAACCACGGAAACCGGAACCACCGGCTGTTGCCCAACCCAGTGCGTTACCCTGACGATCAGTGATGGTAACGATGGTGTTGTTAAAAGAAGCATGGATATGAGCCACGCCGTCAGAGACTTGTTTTCTTACACGCTTACGTGCACGAATTGGTGCCTTTGCCATTATTCAATCACCCCGATTATTTCTTGATCGGTTTACGCGGACCCTTACGGGTACGTGCGTTGGTCTTGGTACGCTGACCGCGAACCGGGAGACCACGACGATGACGCAAACCACGGTAGCAACCAAGGTCCATCAGACGCTTGATGCTCAGGGTGATTTCACGGCGCAGATCACCTTCAACGACAAATTTACCTACTGCTTCACGCAGAATATCAATTTGTTCTTCAGACAGCTCACTGATCTTAACATTTTCAGCGATGCCCGTTTCAGCGCAGATGGCTTTAGAACGGGTTTTGCCGATACCGAAAATAGCGGTTAAAGCGATAACGGTATGTTTGTGATCAGGAATGTTAATGCCTGCTATACGGGCCACTATGCACTCCTACTATTTAATATGTACGCACCATGCTGAAAAGCCCGTTTTCAGGATACTCAAATGGAAACGTACAGACATACAAAAGATTGGCTGGCTAATCTAGCCAGCTCAATCCAACTTTGCAAGAAAAATATGCGAAAAAATCAGCCTTGGCGCTGTTTATGCTTCGGCTCGGCACTGCAAATCACACGGATGACACCATCACGCTTAACGATTTTGCAGTTACGGCATAATTTCTTGACGGAAGCACGAACTTTCATTTTTACTCTCCGTAACTTCTCGGGCGACCAGTTTTAACGGCCGTAGCCTTTCAGGTTCGCCTTCTTCAATGCAGACTCATACTGACTGGACATCATCAGAGTTTGCACTTGAGCCATAAAGTCCATAATCACGACAACAACGATAAGCAGCGAGGTCCCACCGAAGTAGAACGGCACTTTCATCGCGTCACGCATGAACTCCGGGATCAGGCAGATAAAAGTAATGTACAACGCACCAACCAGAGTCAGGCGAGTCATCACTTTATCGATATACTTCGCCGTTTGCTCTCCCGGACGAATTCCTGGTACAAATGCACCGGACTTCTTCAGGTTATCTGCTGTTTCACGCGGGTTGAAAACCAACGCCGTGTAGAAGAAACAGAAGAAGATGATTGCAGACGCATAGAGTAACACATAAAGCGGTTGCCCAGGCTGCAAATACAGCGAAATTGTTGTCAGCCAGTTCCAACCAGTACCACCCCCGAACCATGACGTGATGGTTGCCGGGAACAGTATAATACTGGAAGCGAAGATTGCCGGGATTACCCCCGCCATATTCACTTTCAGCGGTAAATGTGTGCTCTGTGCAGCATAGACACGACGACCCTGTTGACGTTTCGCGTAGTTTACCACAATGCGGCGTTGACCACGCTCAACGAATACAACAAAGAAGGTCACTGCAAATACTAATACTGCAACCAACAGCAACAGGAGGAAGTGCAGGTCGCCTTGACGCGCTTGCTCGATAGTATGGGCGATGGCCGGCGGGAGTCCCGCAACGATACCGGCGAAGATAATGATCGAGATACCGTTACCGATACCACGTTCAGTGATCTGTTCGCCGAGCCACATCAGGAACATAGTCCCTGTGACCAGACTGACAACAGCGGTGAAATAGAATGCAAAGCCTGGATTAATCACCAGGCCTTGCATACCAGGCATATTCGGCAGACCGGTAGCAATACCGATCGACTGGAATATCGCCAGCACCAGAGTACCGTAGCGGGTGTACTGGCTGATCTTACGACGACCAGACTCCCCTTCTTTCTTCAGTTCCGCCAGCGGTTGATAAACCACCGTCAGCAGCTGCACGATGATCGATGCCGAAATGTACGGCATAATCCCCAGCGCAAAGATAGAAGCACGGCTGAGAGCACCACCAGAGAACATGTTGAACATTTCAATGATGGTGCCTCGCTGTTGCTCAAGCAGTTTGGCAAGTACAGCGGCATCAATACCAGGGATCGGAATAAAAGAGCCAATACGGAACACTATCAGCGCACCGACCACAAACAGAAGTCTGCGTTTCAGTTCGCCAAGGCCACCTTTGGCACTTTGAAAATCTAATCCCGGTTGTTTAGCCATCTGCTACTTATTCCTCAATTTTACCGCCAGCAGCTTCGATAGCAGCACGAGCACCTTTAGTCACACGCAGGCCACGAACAGTTACCGGACGAGTTACCTCACCAGACAGGATCACTTTCGCGAACTCGATCTGGACACCGATAATGTTAGCCGCTTTCAGCGCGTTCAGGTCTACTACATCGCCTTCTACGTGAGCCAGATCGGAGAGACGGATCTCTGCGGTGATCATCGCTTTACGAGAAGTGAAGCCGAATTTCGGCAGACGACGGTACAGAGGCATCTGACCACCCTCGAAACCGCGACGTACGCCACCGCCAGAACGAGATTTCTGACCTTTGTGACCACGACCACCGGTTTTACCGAGGCCAGAACCGATACCACGACCCAGGCGTTTACCCGCCTTTTTGGAGCCTTCGGCCGGAGACAGAGTATTTAAACGCATCTCTTACTCCTCAACTTTAACCATGAAGGAAACCGCGTTGACCATACCACGAACAGCAGGAGTATCCTCGCGCTCTACGGTGTGACCAATACGACGCAGACCCAGGCCAAGCAGCGTTGCCTTGTGTTTCGGCAGACGACCGATTGCACTGCGGGTTTGAGTAATTTTAATAGTCTTTGCCATGGTTTATTTCCCCAGAATTTCTTCAACGGATTTACCACGCTTGGCAGCGACCATATCCGGGGACTTCATGTTTTCCAGACCGTCGATAGTTGCACGAACCACGTTAATCGGGTTAGTGGAACCATACGCTTTAGCCAGAACGTTACGAACCCCAGCGACTTCCAGAACGGCGCGCATTGCACCACCGGCGATGATACCGGTACCTTCGGAAGCCGGCTGCATGAATACACGAGAACCCGTGTGAGTACCCTTAACCGGGTGCTGCAGGGTGCCGTGGTTCAGCGCGACGTTAATCATATTGCGACGGGCTTTTTCCATCGCTTTCTGGATCGCTGCTGGAACTTCACGCGCTTTACCGTAACCAAAACCAACGCGACCGTTACCATCGCCTACTACAGTCAGAGCTGTGAAGGAGAAAATACGACCACCTTTAACGGTTTTAGATACGCGGTTTACCGCGATCAGCTTTTCCTGCAGTTCGCCAGCTTGTTTTTCGATGTGAGCCATCTTACACCTCTACCTTAGAACTGAAGGCCAGCTTCACGGGCAGCATCTGCCAGTGCCTGGACACGACCATGATATTGGAACCCGGAACGGTCAAAGGAAACATCTTTGATGCCTTTTTCCAGAGCGCGTTCAGCGACAGCTTTACCCACAGCTGCTGCAGCGTCTTTGTTACCGGTGTACTTCAGTTGTTCAGCGATAGCTTTTTCTACAGTAGAAGCAGCTACCAGAACTTCAGAACCATTCGGTGCAATTACCTGTGCGTAAATGTGACGCGGGGTACGATGTACCACCAGGCGAGTTGCGCCCAGCTCCTGGAGCTTGCGGCGTGCGCGGGTCGCACGACGGATACGAGCAGATTTCTTATCCATAGTGTTACCTTACTTCTTCTTAGCCTCTTTGGTACGCACGACTTCGTCGGCGTAACGAACACCCTTGCCTTTGTAAGGCTCAGGACGACGGTAGGCGCGCAGATCTGCTGCAACCTGGCCGATCACCTGCTTATCAGCGCCTTTCAGCACGATTTCAGTCTGAGTCGGACATTCTGCAGTGATACCCGCAGGCAGCTGATGATCAACCGGGTGAGAGAAACCTAAAGCCAGGTTTACTACATTCCCTTTGACCGCTGCACGATAACCTACACCAACCAGCTGCAGCTTCTTAGTGAAGCCTTCGGTAACACCGATAACCATTGAGTTCAGCAGGGCACGCGCGGTACCAGCCTGAGCCCAACCGTCTGCGTAACCATCACGCGGACCGAAGGTCAGTGCATTATCTGCATGTTTAACTTCAACAGCATCGTTGAGAGTACGAGTCAGCTCGCCGTTTTTACCTTTGATCGTAATAACCTGACCGTTGATTTTTACATCAACGCCGGCAGGAACAACGACCGGTGCTTTAGCAACACGAGACATTTTTTCCTCCGATTAGGCTACGTAGCAGATAATTTCGCCACCAAGACCAGCCTGGCGCGCTGCACGATCAGTCATAACACCTTTAGAGGTAGAAACAACTGCGATACCCAGACCGGCCATAACTTTCGGCAGCTCATCTTTTTTCTTATAGATGCGCAGACCTGGGCGGCTGACACGCTGAATGCTTTCTACAACAGCTTTGCCCTGGAAATACTTGAGAGTAAGTTCCAGTTCAGGCTTGGTGTCGCCTTCAACTTTAAAATCTTCGATAAAACCTTCTTCCTTCAGCACGTTGGCGATTGCCACTTTCAGCTTGGAGGAAGGCATGGTGACCGCAGCTTTGTTCGCGGCCTGACCGTTACGGATACGGGTCAGCATATCCGCGATCGGATCTTGCATGCTCATCTGTCTTTACTCCCGTGATTCAATTGGTGACAATTACCAGCTAGCCTTTTTCAGACCCGGGATTTCACCGCGCATAGCGGCTTCACGGACCTTAATACGGCTCAACCCGAACTTCCGCAGGAAACCATGCGGACGACCTGTTTGACGGCAGCGGTTACGCTGACGAGACGGGCTGGAATCACGCGGCAGAGTCTGCAGCTTGAGAACGGCATTCCAACGATCTTCGTCGGTTGCGTTCACATCAGAGATGATAGCTTTCAGTTCAGCGCGTTTAGCGAAGAATTTATCAGCTAAAGCCACGCGCTTTACTTCGCGTGCTTTCATTGATTGCTTAGCCATTAAGTAACCCTACCTTACTTGCGGAACGGGAAGTCAAAGGCAGCCAGCAGAGCACGGCCTTCTTCGTCAGATTTCGCAGTAGTGGTAATGGTAATATCCAAACCACGAACGCGGTCGACTTTATCGTAGTCGATTTCTGGGAAGATGATCTGCTCACGGACACCCATGCTGTAGTTGCCACGACCGTCGAAAGACTTAGCGGACAGGCCGCGGAAGTCACGAATACGCGGTACAGCAATAGTGATCAGGCGCTCAAAGAACTCCCACATGCGTTCGCCACGCAGAGTTACTTTACAGCCGATCGGATAGCCCTGACGGATTTTGAAGCCTGCAACTGATTTGCGTGCTTTGGTGATCAGCGGTTTTTGACCGGAGATTGCTGCCAGGTCAGCTGCTGCGTTATCCAGCAGTTTCTTGTCAGCGATCGCTTCACCAACACCCATGTTCAGGGTGATCTTCTCGACCCGAGGGACTTGCATGACAGAATTGTAGTTAAACTCAGTCATGAGTTTCTTAACTACTTCGTCTTTGTAGTAATCATGCAGTTTCGCCATCGTACTACTCCAAATTACTTGATAGTTTCGCTGTTAGACTTGAAGAAACGGACTTTTTTACCGTCTTCGAATCTAAAGCCTACACGGTCAGCCTTGCCGGTTGCCGCATTGAAGATTGCAACGTTAGAAACCTGAATTGCAGCTTCTTTTTCAACGATGCCGCCTGGTTGGTTCAGAGCCGGAACCGGCTTCTGGTGTTTCTTAACCAGGTTGATACCTTCAACAATGACCTTGCCGGAAGACAGGACATTCTTAACTTTACCGCGCTTACCTTTATCTTTACCGGTTAACACGATAACTTCGTCATCACGACGGATTTTCGCTGCCATGATTCGCTCCTTAGAGTACTTCTGGTGCCAGAGAGATAATTTTCATGAACTTCTCGGTACGAAGTTCACGAGTTACCGGCCCAAAAATACGCGTACCGATAGGCTGCTCGCTGTTATTGTTCAGAATAACGCATGCATTACCATCGAAGCGAATGACAGAACCGTCCGGGCGACGAACACCCTTCTTGGTGCGCACCACTACCGCCTTCAGCACATCACCTTTTTTGACCTTACCACGCGGAATTGCTTCTTTGATGGTGATCTTGATGATGTCGCCTACGCCTGCGTAGCGACGGTGCGAGCCACCCAGAACCTTGATACACATTACGCGACGTGCACCGGAGTTGTCGGCGACGTTCAGCATAGTCTGTTCTTGGATCATTTTAGTGCTCCGCTAATGTCAACTACTACTGAGACCCGAAAATTAGGGTCGTTAAAAAGCCCCATATCGAGGGCGCGGCATTATAACACCACAAACCAGATATGGGTAGAAAAAATAAACGGCTCATCGCTGAGCCGTTTATCCGTATCGAGAATGCGTACTCTATTACAGAACCGCTTTCTCTACAACGCGAACCAGCGTCCAGGACTTAGTCTTGGACAGCGGACGGCATTCGCGGATTTCAACCTTGTCGCCGATACCGCATTCGTTGTTCTCGTCATGTACGTGCAGTTTGGTCGTACGTTTGATGAATTTACCGTAAACCGGGTGTTTCACCATACGTTCGATAGCAACAACAATGGATTTCTCCATTTTGTCGCTAACTACGCGACCTTGCAGAGTACGGATTTTATCGGTCATTACGCACCCGCCTTCTGAGTCAGTAAAGTCTTAACGCGTGCAACATCACGACGCACTTGCTTCAGCAGATGAGTCTGTTGCAGCTGGCCACTTGCAGCCTGCATGCGCAGGTTGAACTGCTCACGCAGCAGGTTCAGCAGCTCAGCGTTCAGCTCTTCAACGCTTTTTTCACGCAGCTCTTTTGCTTTCATTACATCACCGTCTTAGTTACAAAGGTGGTTTTGATCGGCAGTTTCGCTGCTGCCAGGCCGAATGCTTCACGGGCCAGCTCTTCCGGTACACCGTCCATTTCATACAGGACTTTACCCGGCTGAATCAAGGCAACCCAGTACTCCACGTTACCTTTACCTTTACCCATACGAACTTCCAGCGGCTTCTCGGTGATCGGTTTGTCCGGGAATACACGGATCCAGATCTTACCTTGACGCTTAACTGCACGGGTCATAGCACGACGTGCTGCTTCGATCTGACGTGCAGTCAGACGACCACGGCCAACAGCTTTCAGACCGAAAGTGCCGAAGCTAACATCCGTACCCTGCGCCAGACCACGGTTGCGGCCTTTGTGCACTTTACGGAATTTTGTACGCTTTGGTTGTAACATCAGCGACGCTCCTTATTTACGGCCTTTACGCTGCTGCTTTTTAGGTTGAGCAGCCGGTTCCGGTTGTTCAACAGCAGCCATACCACCCAGGATCTCACCTTTGAAGATCCATACCTTAACGCCGATTACACCGTAAGTGGTGTGCGCTTCAGAGGTGTTGTAGTCGATGTCAGCACGCAGAGTGTGCAGCGGTACGCGACCTTCACGGTACCATTCGGTACGTGCGATTTCCGCGCCGCCCAGACGGCCGCTAACTTCAACTTTGATACCTTTAGCGCCCAGACGCATTGCGTTCTGTACAGCACGCTTCATCGCACGACGGAACATAACGCGACGTTCCAGCTGAGAAGTGATGCTGTCAGCAACCAGTTTTGCGTCCAGTTCAGGTTTACGAACTTCGGCGATATTGATCTGTGCAGGTACGCCAGCGATATCCGCTACGACCTTGCGCAGTTTTTCTACGTCTTCGCCTTTCTTACCGATAACGATACCCGGGCGAGCGGTGTGAATGGTCACACGGATGCTCTTAGCCGGACGCTCGATAACGATGCGAGATACAGACGCTTTAGCCAGTTCTTTAGTCAGGAACTGACGTACTTTAAAATCGCTGTCCAGGTTGTCAGCGAATTCTTTGGTGTTCGCGAACCAGGTAGAGTTCCATGGTTTGACAATACCCAGGCGAATACCATTAGGATGTACTTTCTGACCCATTGCTAGTCTCCAGAGTCTCAGCGATCGGACACAACCACAGTGATGTGGCTGGTGCGCTTCAGGATGCGATCTGCACGACCTTTAGCACGCGGCATAATGCGCTTCATGCTCGGGCCTTCGTCTACGAAAATTTTCGCAACTTTCAGATCATCAATGTCAGCGCCATCGTTGTGTTCAGCGTTAGCAATGGCAGATTCCAGTACCTTCTTGACCAGTACAGCAGCTTTTTTGTTGGTGTAGGTCAGAATATCCAGGGCCTGCGACACTTTCTTACCGCGAATCAGGTCAGCTACAAGGCGAACCTTCTGAGCAGAAGAACGAGCATGGCGATGTTGAGCTAAAGTTTCCATCTCTTCCTCCTACCTTATTTCTTCTTCGCTTTTTTATCAGCAGCGTGGCCGCGATAAGTACGAGTCGGTGCGAATTCACCCAGTTTGTGACCGACCATTTCGTCGGAAACAAATACTGGAACGTGCTGACGACCATTATGGACAGCGATGGTCAAACCGATCATGTTAGGAAAGATCGTTGAACGACGGGACCAAGTGCGCAGGGGCTTCTTGTCTCCGCTTTCCACCGCTTTCTCTACCTTCTTCAGCAAGTGCAGGTCAATAAAAGGACCTTTCTTGAGAGAACGTGGCATGGCTTATCCTCTAAAATTATTTGCTACGGCGACGTACGATGAATTTATCAGTACGCTTGTTGCTGCGGGTCTTCTTACCTTTGGTCTGCAGGCCCCACGGGGATACCGGGTGCTTACCAAAGTTACGACCTTCACCACCACCATGTGGGTGGTCTACTGGGTTCATCGCAGTACCGCGAACGGTAGGACGAACACCACGCCAGCGTGCAGCACCTGCTTTACCCAGAACGCGCAGCATATGCTCAGCATTGCCAACTTCGCCCAGAGTCGCGCGGCAGTCTGCTTCGACTTTACGCATTTCACCAGAACGCAGACGCAGGGTGACATAAGCACCGTCACGAGCAACGATCTGAACGTAAGTACCAGCGGAACGAGCCAGCTGACCGCCTTTACCTGGTTTCATTTCTACGTTATGAACGGTAGAACCAACCGGGATATTGCGCATCGGCAGGGTGTTGCCTGCTTTGATTGCAGCATCAACGCCAGACTGAATCTGGTCGCCAGCTTTCAGGCCTTTCGGGGCCAGGATGTAACGGCGCTCGCCGTCTTTGTACAGAACCAGCGCGATGTTCGCGGAGCGGTTCGGATCGTACTCAAGACGTTCAACAACTGCCGGGATACCATCTTTGTTGCGTTTGAAGTCAACAATACGGTAAGCCTGCTTGTGGCCACCACCGATATGACGGGTGGTGATACGGCCATTGTTGTTACGACCACCGGATTTGCTGTTTTTTTCCAGCAACGGAGCAAAAGGTTTGCCCTTGTGCAGCTCTGGGTTAACCACTTTAACGACGTGGCGACGACCCGGAGATGTCGGTTTACATTTAACAACTGCCATTGTATTACTCCTCCGACTTACTCAGCGCCGCCAACGAAGTCCAGATTCTGGCCTTCTTTCAGGGTGACGTAAGCTTTTTTCCAGTCGCTACGACGACCGATACGCTGTCCGTGACGTTTAACTTTCCCTTTAACAACCAGGGTGTTAACGACTTCGACTTCGACTTCAAACAGTTTCTGCACAGCAGCTTTGATTTCTGCTTTGGTCGCGTCTTTAGCAACTTTGAGAACGATGGTGTTTGTTTTTTCCATCGCAGTAGACGCTTTTTCAGAAACGTGCGGTGCGCGCAGCACCTTCAGCAGACGTTCTTCACGAATCATGCCAGCATCTCCTCAACTTGCTTAACAGCATCAGCAGTCATTACGACTTTGTCGAAGGCGATCAGGCTAACCGGGTCGATACCGTTCGCATCACGTACGTCAACCTTATGCAGGTTACGTGCGGCCAGGAACAGGTTCTCGTCCAGCTCACCGGTGATGATCAGCACATCTTCCAGAGCCATGTCTTTCAGTTTCTGTGCCAGCAGCTTAGTTTTCGGCGCTTCAACAGAGAACTTCTCGACAACGATCAGACGATCCTGACGTACCAGTTCGGACAGAATGCTTTTCAGCGCGCCGCGGTACATCTTCTTGTTAACTTTTTGACTGTGGTCCTGCGGACGAGCAGCGAAGGTCACGCCACCGGAACGCCAGATCGGGCTCTTGATAGAACCAGAACGCGCACGGCCGGTACCTTTCTGGCGCCACGGTTTTTTACCGGAGCCAGTGATTTCAGCACGAGTCTTCTGAGCACGAGTGCCCTGACGCGCACCGGCTGCATAAGCAACAACAACCTGGTGAACCAGCGCTTCGTTGAAATCACGACCGAAGGTAGTTTCGGAAACAGTCAGCGCGCTCTGCGCGTCTTTCAATACTAATTCCATTGCTATCTCCTCACGCCTTCACAGCTGGTTTAACGATCAGGTCGCTACCGGTCGCACCCGGGACAGCACCTTTAACCAGCAGCAGGTTGCGCTCAGCGTCAACACGTACTACGTCCAGGCTCTGAACGGTTACACGCTCATTACCCAGCTGACCTGCCATTTTCTTGCCTTTGAACACTTTGCCCGGAGTCTGGTTCTGACCGATAGAACCCGGAACGCGGTGGGACAAGGAGTTACCGTGAGTAGCGTCCTGGGTACGGAAGTTCCAGCGCTTAACGGTACCAGCAAAACCTTTACCTTTAGAGGTACCGGTTACGTCAACTTTTTTAACGTCAGCAAACAGTTCAACGCTAATGTTCTGACCTACGGTGAATTCTTCGCCGTCAGCCAGACGGAATTCCCACAGACCACGGCCAGCTTCAACGCCAGCTTTAGCGAAGTGACCCGCTTCCGGCTTGGTTACACGGTTAGCTTTTTTAGCACCGGTGGTAACCTGGATTGCGCGGTAGCCATCGTTAGCCAGGTCTTTAACCTGAGTAACACGGTTTGCTTCAACTTCGATTACGGTTACTGGGATAGAAACGCCATCTTCAGTGAAGATGCGGGTCATGCCCACTTTTTTACCGACTAAACCAATCATTGTTTCAACCTCTCAATCGCTCGATGACCTGATTAACCCAGGCTGATCTGCACGTCTACACCGGCAGCCAGATCCAGACGCATCAGAGCATCAACGGTTTTTTCAGTTGGCTCAACGATGTCAACCAGACGCTTGTGAGTGCGAATTTCGTACTGGTCACGCGCGTCTTTGTTGACGTGCGGGGAGATCAGAACGGTAAAGCGCTCTTTGCGGGTCGGCAGCGGGATCGGACCACGGACTTGCGCACCAGTGCGCTTAGCAGTCTCGACGATTTCCGCGGTTGATTGATCGATCAGACGATGATCAAACGCTTTCAGGCGGATACGGATTCTTTGGTTCTGCATGAGACCAGAGCTCCAATTATTTTATAGACGAAATGATTACTCCTCATACCCATTACGATTGATGGGAGAGTGTAACCGTTCTTACATAGTCCCCCGATTGGGGACATTGTTTGATAACCCAAATGCGATTACCAGGGTTCATATTGAACCGGCCGTCAACTTTGACAGGCCCGCGCATTATACGCAAATTCTGGCGCGACGCAAGTGCTGTTTAGAAAATCATCACCAGGATTTGCGCGCCTTCGCGTTAGCGCGCTGTACGGGGCTGCAATGCGGAGTAAGAGCGCGGATTGTGGGATCCATTCCCGGAAAATGCCTTTTGTGCTGAACGGGAGAGGATGAGCATAGTGACGCAATGTTCATCGATCATTGCGGGGTCAACTATGCTCGCCGCCCTCCCCTTCTTGCTGTGCTATAGCGGTTTGACCGTGGCATTATGCCACCAGGATCTGCGCCACGGTCTGTTGCCCGACCGTTACACCTGTCCCCTGCTGTGGAGTGGTTTACTTTTTTATCTCTGTCTGGCGCCGCACCAGCTGCATGATGCCGTCTGGGGGGCGATAGCGGGCTATCTCTCTTTGGCTGCGATTTACTGGCTATACCGCGGTATCCGCGGCTATGAAGGGTTGGGTTATGGAGATATAAAATATCTTGCCGCCCTCGGCGCCTGGCATGGCTGGCGATTGCTGCCCCAGTTGGTCCTGGTTGCCTCGCTACTCGCCGGCATAGCGTGGGCAGGAGCAGGTTTATACGCCAGTTGCGGCGGGAGGAGCAAATGGAGAAGAAGCAACCCGCTGCCGTTTGGGCCATTCCTGGCGGCCGCGGGTTTTTGGTGCGGGTGGCAGACGCTGGCTAATCTGACACTTTGATCTGCGACTGCAGGTAATTTTGCAGACCGATTTTGCCAATCAAATCGAGTTCGGTTTCCAGCCAGTCGATATGGCCTTCTTCATCCGCCAGGATCTCAATCATCATATCGCGGCTGACGTAGTCATGGACGCTGTCGGCATAGGCAATAGCCTCACGCAAATTTTGCGCCCCTTCCAGCTCCAGCCTCAAATCGGACCGCAGCATCTCTTCCACATCTTCACCGATGCCAAGTTTGCCGAGATCCTGCAGATTAGGGATACCTTCGAGAAAAAGAATACGCTCGATATACTTATCGGCGTGCTTCATTTCGTCGATGGATTCGTGGTACTCAATATCGTTGAGGCGCATCAGGCCCCAATTTTTAAACATTCTCGCATGAAGAAAGTACTGATTAATTGCGACTAGCTCATTTCCCAATAATTTATTGAGATAACTTATGATTTTGACATCACCTTTCATTATATAGTCCCTCCGCTTCCACTCATTGAAGCGTAGTCCGGCCTATAGGGATGTCAAAAGAGAAGCGTGGACTTCAGGCGATTTCTTTGAATTCCGGCATGGTGGTTAATTCATCTTCCATCACTTCACGCGCAGCACGAACACACTTACCGCATTGATTTCCCACGGGAACAAACTTACGTAATTGCTGAAAAGATTGCGGTTGAAACTGGCGCACAACCTGACGAATTTTTTTATCGCTGACGCCATTGCACAAACAAACGTACATAGAAACTCCCGTTCAATTTATGCACAAATATTAAATGAGAATGGTTATGATTACAATAGACCATTTGCTCATTATCCGCCGCAACGCACGATATGAATAGCCAGCAAAAATTCGTTTTTCGCTGAATGACAGACAGCAAAAAGGGCACCGAAGCGCCCTTTTTAATTCAAAGCTAACGAATTAGCCCAGAACTTTAGCTACAACGCCCGCGCCAACGGTACGGCCGCCTTCACGGATTGCGAAACGCAGACCGTCGTCCATCGCGATCGGGTGGATCAGGGTAACAACCATTTTGATGTTGTCGCCCGGCATTACCATCTCTACGCCTTCCGGCAGTTCGATGGTGCCAGTCACGTCAGTAGTACGGAAGTAGAACTGCGGACGGTAGCCTTTGAAGAACGGAGTATGACGGCCGCCTTCATCTTTGGACAGGATGTACACTTCAGATTCGAACTTGGTGTGCGGGTTGATGGTGCCCGGCTTAGCCAGTACCTGACCACGTTCGATTTCTTCACGTTTGATACCACGCAGCAGAACACCTACGTTCTCACCAGCACGGCCTTCGTCCAGCAGTTTGCGGAACATTTCAACGCCAGTACAGGTGGTTTTCGCGGTTTCTTTGATACCAACGATTTCAACTTCTTCACCTACTTTGATGATACCGCGCTCTACACGACCGGTAACAACGGTACCACGACCGGAGATGGAGAATACGTCTTCGATCGGCAGCAGGAACGGCTTGTCAATCGCACGCTCTGGTTCCGGGATATAGGTATCCAGGTGGCCAGCCAGTTCGATGATTTTCGCTTCCCACTCTGCGTCGCCTTCCAGCGCTTTCAGAGCAGAACCACGAACGATCGGGGTGTCGTCGCCCGGGAAATCGTACTGAGACAGCAGTTCACGAACTTCCATCTCAACCAGTTCCAGCAGCTCTTCGTCATCAACCATGTCGCATTTGTTCAGGAACACGATGATGTACGGAACGCCTACCTGACGACCCAGCAGGATGTGCTCACGAGTCTGCGGCATCGGGCCGTCAGTCGCAGCAACAACCAGGATCGCGCCGTCCATCTGCGCAGCACCGGTGATCATGTTTTTAACATAGTCGGCGTGGCCCGGGCAGTCTACGTGCGCGTAGTGGCGAGTCGGGGTGTCGTATTCAACGTGAGAGGTGTTGATGGTGATACCACGAGCTTTTTCTTCCGGCGCGTTATCGATCTGGTCGAATGCGCGAGCGGAACCACCGTAGGTTTTAGCCAGAACGGTAGTGATGGCAGCAGTCAGGGTAGTTTTACCATGGTCAACGTGGCCGATAGTACCAACGTTGACGTGCGGTTTTGTACGTTCAAATTTTTCTTTAGACACGGCTATATTCCTTACTATAGTGCTCTCCCCTTCGGAGAGAGCACGGGACTTAGGTTTTAATCCTGTGGATTATTTACCACGGGCTTCAATAACGGCCTGAGCAACGTTGTTCGGCGCATCATCATACTTCAGGAATTCCATGGTGTATGATGCACGACCTTTGGTCAGAGAACGCAGCTGAGTTGCATAACCGAACATTTCGGACAGCGGTACTTCAGCGTGGATCTTAACGCCGGTTACTTCGGATTCCTGACCGCGCAGCATACCGCGACGACGGCTCAAGTCACCGATAACGTCACCAGTGTTCTCTTCCGGAGTTTCTACTTCAACCTTCATGATCGGCTCAAGCAGAACTGGTTTTGCTTTCTTAAAGCCTTCTTTAAAGGCAATAGACGCAGCCAGTTTAAACGCCAGCTCAGAGGAGTCAACGTCGTGGTAAGAACCGAAGTGCAGACGGATACCCATATCAACTACCGGGTAACCTGCCAGCGGACCAGCTTTCAGCTGTTCCTGGATGCCTTTATCAACGGCCGGGATGTATTCGCCAGGAATTACACCACCTTTGATGTCGTTGATGAACTCGTAACCTTTCGGGTTAGAGCCCGGCTCCAGCGGGTACATGTCGATCACAACGTGACCGTACTGACCACGACCACCAGACTGCTTGGCGTGTTTACCTTCGATATCGGTAACTTTCGCGCGAATCGCTTCACGGTAAGCAACCTGAGGTTTACCGACGTTCGCTTCAACGTTGAATTCACGCTTCATACGGTCAACGATGATGTCGAGGTGCAGCTCACCCATACCGGCGATAATGGTCTGGTTAGACTCTTCGTCAGTCCATACGCGGAAAGACGGGTCTTCTTTAGCCAGACGACCCAGAGCCAGACCCATTTTTTCCTGGTCAGCTTTGGTTTTCGGCTCAACGGCGATGGAGATTACCGGCTCAGGGAATTCCATACGCTCCAGAATGATCGGCGCATCCGGGTCACACAGGGTGTCACCAGTAGTTACGTCTTTCAGACCGATAGCAGCAGCGATGTCGCCCGCGCGAACTTCTTTGATCTCTTCACGTTTGTTAGCGTGCATCTGAACGATACGACCGAAACGCTCACGTGCAGCTTTCACGGAGTTCAGTACGGTATCACCAGAGTTAACCACACCGGAGTACACGCGGAAGAAGGTCAGGTTACCCACGAACGGGTCGGTAGCGATTTTGAACGCCAGTGCAGAGAACGGCTCGTCGTCGCTTGCGTGACGCTCAGCCGGGGTATCTTTACCGTCGTCCAGGATACCGTTGATCGCAGGTACGTCAACCGGGGATGGCAGGTAATCAATTACCGCATCCAGCATCGCCTGAACGCCTTTGTTCTTGAACGCAGAACCACAGGTTACCAGGATGATTTCGTTGTTCAGAACGCGCTGACGCAGAGCTTTTTTGATCTCTTCTTCAGTCAGTTCTTCACCACCCAGGTATTTTTCCATCAGCTCTTCAGAAGCTTCAGCTGCGGATTCGATCAGGTTCTGGTGCCATTCATCAGCCAGGTCCTGCATGTCAGCCGGGATATCTTCGTATTCGAAGGTTACGCCCTGGTCTGCATCGTTCCAGTTGATGGCTTTCATTTTCACCAGGTCAACAACGCCGGTGAAACCTTCTTCAGCACCAATTGCCAGCTGCAGCGGAACCGGGTTCGCGCCCAGACGGGTTTTGATCTGACCAACAACTTTCAGGAAGTTAGCGCCCATGCGGTCCATTTTGTTAACGAACGCGATGCGCGGAACTTTATATTTGTTTGCCTGACGCCATACGGTTTCAGACTGCGGCTGAACACCACCAACTGCGCAGTAAACCATTACCGCACCATCAAGAACACGCATGGAACGTTCTACTTCGATAGTGAAGTCAACGTGCCCCGGGGTGTCGATGATGTTTACGCGGTGCGGTTCATACTGTTTGGCCATACCAGACCAGAATGCAGTAGTCGCAGCGGAAGTGATGGTGATACCACGTTCCTGCTCCTGCTCCATCCAGTCCATGGTAGCGGCGCCGTCATGAACTTCACCGATTTTGTGGTTTACACCGGTGTAGAACAGAATACGTTCGGTAGTAGTGGTTTTACCGGCGTCGATGTGCGCACTGATACCGATGTTACGGTAGCGTGCGATGGGTGTTGTACGAGCCATTTGATTCCTCGTTTATTTCTTTAGGCGTTCAGTTAAGTTATCCAGAGCGGGCGACTCATCTGAAGCGCCCGCCTGGTGACTATGACTCCGAAGGGATTACCAACGGTAGTGAGCGAACGCCTTGTTGGCTTCGGCCATACGGTGAACGTCTTCACGTTTCTTAACTGCAGTACCTTTGTTGTCTGCAGCATCAGTGAGTTCGTTCGCCAGGCGCAGAGCCATGGATTTATCACCGCGTTTACGAGCAGCTTCAACGATCCAACGCATTGCCAGGGCATTACGACGGACCGGACGAACTTCAACTGGAACCTGATAAGTAGAACCACCTACGCGGCGGGACTTAACTTCGACAGTCGGGCGCACGTTTTCGAGCGCAACTTCGAAGGCTTCCAGTTCAGATTTACCAGAACGCTGAGCCAGGGTCTCCAGCGCGCTGTATACGATAGTTTCTGCAGTAGATTTTTTACCATCTACCATCAGGATATTGACAAATTTAGCCAGCAGTTCTGATCCGAACTTCGGATCCGGCAGAATTTTACGCTGACCAATGACGCGACGACGTGGCATGGAAATACTCCGTTGTTAATTCAGGATTGTCCAAAACTCTAAGAGTTTAGTATGACATTAAGATAAATCAGTTTGGCCTTACTTAACGGAGAACCATTAAGCCTTAGGACGCTTCACGCCGTACTTGGAGCGAGCCTGCTTACGGTCTTTAACGCCGGAGCAGTCAAGCGCACCACGAACGGTGTGGTAACGAACACCCGGAAGGTCTTTAACACGACCGCCACGGATCAGGATCACGGAGTGCTCCTGCAGGTTGTGACCTTCACCACCGATGTAGGAGGTGACTTCGAAACCGTTAGTCAGACGCACACGGCAAACTTTACGCAGTGCGGAGTTCGGTTTCTTAGGAGTGGTGGTATATACGCGAGTACATACGCCACGTTTCTGCGGGCAGGCTTCCAGCGCTGGCACGTTGCTCTTTGCAACTTTGCGCGCGCGTGGTTTGCGTACCAGCTGGTTAATTGTTGCCATTAAATAGCTCCTGGTTTTAGCTTTTGCTTCGTAAACACGTAATAAATCGCCTCATATATTATGAGGACGCAGAATTTTAGGGCGGTGCCGAAAAGGTGTCAAGAAATATACAACGATCCCGCCATCACCAGGCCAACTGACCGGCATGTTTGACTGTGAGTCTGACGAAATCAGTATAGCTAACCCTGCCGACACTGTCCGCAATTTGACCAGCCAGCCCGCGGGCGTCAACGTCGTCTTGCAGCACGTATAGGGTTATGGGGGCGGATTGCAGGATCTCAAGGAAGCGACCATCGGCGATGGCCGCGGTGACGCCGTCAGACAGTAGTACCAGATCGTCGCCGTGCTCCATCAAACGAAGCATCGCTGCGATGTCGGCATGCCAGGGGGAAACACTGAGCGTATGGAGCATGGGGGCCTCAGAAACGCAAAATCACATCAAATTCATGCAGACGGGCGCGCAGGGCATCCGGCGCCAGGCATTCGACATCCACCACCCACGGGGTCGCGGGATCCAGGCCGCGCTCTCGCGCTGAGTCGGCGCACAGCCAGCACTGGTCGATATCATATAGCGACAGCAATTTAAAGGTAGCGATGTAGTCGCGGGCAAGCACAGCGCCAGGCCGCTGTTCGGGTAACAGCTGAAACACGCCGTCGCCCACAAAAAACACGCCAATATCGTCGGTGAGCGCGGAGGTTGCTAATAAGGCATCGAGGCCTTCCCTGCCAGCGGCGCTGCCGTGCGGCGCAGAGGAAAATACAAAAGCCACACGTTTCATCAGAACTGCACCATCCGATCGCAAGTAAGCGCCGCTTCCGCTAGCGCGCCGAGCCCGCTCAAGGTAAAACCCGGCTGCAAATTGTGGCCAGGCAGAGCGAGCTGTTGCGCTTCGCGTTCGTCCGTTACGCCACGACGCAGGGCGGCCGCCACGCAGATATGCAGCGCGACGCCGTGCTCATCGTGGAGGGATTGCCACCCGCGCACCAGATCGAACTCATCGCTGGCGGGCGCCGTCAACTGGTTAGCGTTAAGCACGCCTTCGCGATAGAAAAAAACGCACGCCAGCTCATGGCCTTCCTGCAGCACGGCCTGGGCAAATTGCCAGGCGCTGCTCGCCTGCTGCGTGCCATAGGCTGGGCCGGTCACCGTGAGGGCAAAACGCATTACTTATCCAGCCCCTGAAAATCGCCGCTTTTGAACTGGCGAATATAGAGGTAGACGGTGTGCTTGGAGATGTTCAGACGATCGGCTACCTGGTTAATAGCGTCTTTAATATCGAAGATCCCTTTCTCGTAGAGATTCAGCACGATTTGACGGTTTTTCGCATTGTTAGACACGCTGCGATCGGCATTCACCTCTTCGATGGTGAACTCCAGCGTCTGGGCGACCAGATCGTCTACCGAAGAAGCAAAGTTCACCGGCGAGTTCACTTCAGGCGTTTCTGGCGGAATAAAGGTGCTCATGATCTGGGAAAACGGCACATCCAGATTCATGTTGATACACAGCAGACCAATCACCCGGTGATCGCGGTTGCGAATGGCAATCGTCACCGACTTCATCAGTACGCCGCTTTTAGCACGGGTAAAGTAGCATTTGGAAACGCTGCTATCGGCGCCCGTCATATCGTGCAGCATGCGCAGCGCAAGATCGGTAATCGGTGAACCAATTTGGCGGCCGGTATGTTCACCATTGGCGATACGGATGGCAGAGCATTTCAGATCCTGCAAAGAATGCAGCACGATTTCACAGTGCGAACCGATGAGCATCGCCAACCCGTCCACTACCGCTTCATAAGATTTGAGAATATCGAAATCGGTCTGGTCAAAGGGACGTTGATCCAGCAGGTCAAGCTCGCTGGTTTCATTGGTTAAAAGCGACCTGGACATGAAAAAAAGCACTCCTTTTCAGGAGCCTGTCGTTATTGTCAGGGCAGGCTCATCATCATTATTAAGCTATCTAAAGTAATACAGCGCCTGAGGATCTTTCCAGTTTTAATTATATCTGCGCTCAATAAAAAAGCCGCCGCCTCTGACGAGACGGCGGCCTGAACCTGATTACTTCTTAGCGTCAGCTTTCGCGTCCGCGGCTTTCGCATCGCCTGCGGCTTCCGGCTGTGCATCTGCCTTCGGCGCCGGTTTGATATCCAGCAGTTCTACATCAAAGACCAGCGTAGAGTTGGCCGGGATGCCCGGGACGCCAGTTTTACCGTAGGCCAGGTCCGGCGGAATAACCAGCTTGATTTTGCCGCCTTTCTTGATGTTCTTCAGGCCTTCAGTCCAGCCCGGGATCACGCCGTCGAGACGGAAAGAGAGCGGCTCGCCGCGAGTATAAGAGTTATCAAACTCTTTACCGTCGATCAGGGTACCTTTGTAGTTTACCACCACGGTATCGCTGTCTTTCGGCGCATCGCCAGCGCCTTCTTTCTCGACTTTATACAGCAGGCCAGTTTTTGAGGTTTTCACGCCCTTCTCTTTGGCAAAGTTGTCACGGAAAGCTTTGCCTTTGGCTTCGTTCTCAGTGGCGTCTTTTTCCATTTTCTGCTGAGCCGCGGTCTTCACGCGCGTTTCAAAGGCCTGCAGAGTCTGTTCGATCTCCTGGTCGGACAGTTTGCTCTTATCGGCAAACGCGTCCTGTACGCCGGCGATCAGCTGGGCTTTATCCAGCTTAATGCCCAGCTTCTCTTGTTCTTTCAGGGAGTTTTCCATGTAACGCCCCAGGGACGCGCCCAGCGCATAGGCCGATTTCTGATCGTCATTTTTAAATGCCGATTTACTCTCAGCCGCCGGGGCTGCCTTCGTTGCCGTATCTGCAGCGAAGGTCAGCGGTGCATTCAGGGCGACGGCCATTGTGGCCGCCAGCAGCGTTACTTTAAACAGTGATTTCATCCATTTCTCCAGGGCCGGGGCCTCTCGCCCCAGGGTTATCGTAAAAAGCAAAAAACGTACTATAGAACGTTGCCGTTAAAATCTACATACGGACGTTCCTGAATATCGCCTCTTTTAGGACTATTTTTGTATGAATAAGTTTCCTGTACGGCGCAGCGATGCTGCGCGCCAGGGGAAACTTAAGTAGAATCCGCCCGCAGGATCAGACTAAAGAGGTTACCCATGCACGATAGCACATTAGAAACGCGCCTTGCGGAGCTGGAAAGCCGGCTGGCGTTTCAGGAAATCACCATCGAAGACCTCAACAAAACCGTGACCGCCCACGAGATCGAGATGGCGAAGATGCGGGAGCATATGCGTCTGATGATCGAGAAGCTGAAGGCGACCCAACCCTCCCATATCGCCTCCCAGGCGGAAGAAACGCCACCGCCGCACTATTGAGGCGTAAAAAAAGCGGGTTTCCCCGCTTTTTTGTCGTCTTCGTGCCGAAGCGCAAAGATTAGTGGCAGCCGCAGCCACCGTGGCCGCCGCAGCCGCCTTTACCATGGTCGTGACCATGATCGTGGCCGTGGCCGCCGCAGCAACCGTCATGACCATGGTCATGATCGTGATCGTGGCCATGCGCGCCGTGCACGTGACCGTGCTCCAGCTCTTCCGCAGTCGCTTCGCGGATGGCGACGACTTCCACATTAAACTTCAGGTTCTGGCCAGCCAGCATGTGGTTGCCATCAACCACAACGTGGTCGTCTTCAACTTCAGTGATTTCTACTGGTACCGGACCCTGATCGGTTTCCGCCAGGAAGCGCATGCCAACCTGCAGTTCATCAACGCCCATGAAGACGTCTTTCGGTACACGCTGCACCAGGTTTTCGTCATACTGACCGTAAGCGTCGTTAGCGCCGACGGCAACGTCAAATTTGTCGCCCACTTCGTGGCCATCCAGCGCGTTTTCCAGGCCGGAAATCAGGGAGCCGTGACCGTGCAGGTAATCCAGCGGCGCGCTTACCGGAGACTCATCAACCAACACACCGTCTTCTGTACGTACCTGATAGGCCAGGCTGACCACCAGGTCTTTTGCTACTTTCATGATATCTCCTGAGATGGGAAGAATAGTGGCGCAGATTGTAGCGGAATTCTGCTGCCGTGTACCCTTTAGCTTAAAAAAAGCCGACGGATAACGCTAGTCGGGATGAAAAATGCCAATCACCTGCTCCTCTTTGCGTACATGCTCACGGGCCTCTTTATCTGCCTCACGCATCTGATGACCGCACTTAACGCACTCAACAACATCGACATTATTCTCACGCCACATTGCCAGCGAATCCTGCGCCTGGCACGCCGGACATTTCGCCCCGGCAATAAAACGTTTACGCACTGCCATAAGATTTACCTTTATTCAAACTCGTCCCAGCCGTCCAGCTGCCGGCTCTCTTTCTGCATTTCGCGCTGGAAAATCTCTTCCAGTTCGCGCCGGGCCTCCCGCACGCGTGATATCTGTACCGTATCAGTATGCACTGGCATTAGCTCGCGCAGCATTCGCATATCGAGGCGTCGGAAGTGCAGCTGCGCGCGCTGGGCCTGGTGAGGATGCATCCCGAGGGTGATGAGCGCTTTGCGCCCCAGCTCCAACGCACTGGAGAAAGTTTCACGAGAAAACTGCGTCACGCCGGCCTGCAGCAGCTCATGCGCCTCAACGCGCCCGCGTGCGCGGGCCAGAATATGCAGATGTGGAAAGTGTTGTTGACACATTTCCACCAGCCGCATGGTATCTTCTGGCTCATTACAGGTGATGACGATCGACTGCGCCTCTTCCGCTCCCGCCGAGCGCAGCAGCTCCAGCTGGGTGGCATCGCCAAAATAGACTTTATAGCCATAGTTGCGCATCAGATTTACCGCGCTGATGTCCCGCTCCAGTACCGTAATACGCATCTTATTGGCCATCAGCAGGCGACCAATGACCTGACCAAAGCGACCAAACCCGACAATAATCACCTGTGGCTTGTCATCCTCTACCCACGGCGCCTCACCGGTATCGTCCGCCGGATTCAGCCGTCGCGACAATAGCTTATCTATCCCCTTCATCAGCAGCGGCGTCGTCATCATCGACAACGTTACCGCCACCAGTAGCAGCGCCATCTGGTCGTGCTGAAACAACCGCTGAGAGGCGGGCAGCGAAAAGAGGACAAACGCGAACTCGCCGCCCTGGCTTAATACGCCCGCGAACTGCATCCGCTCGGAACTTCGCAGGCCATAGAGACGGGCCAGCAGATAGAGCACCAGCATTTTTACCGCCACCAGCACCGCCACGCTCACCGCCACCCACAGCAGATGGGTATACAGTACGCCAAGGTTCAGCGCCATGCCGACGGAAATAAAGAACAACCCGAGCAGCAGCCCCTTGAACGGATCGATAGCGATCTCCAGTTCGTGGCGATACTCACTTTCCGCCAGCAGCACGCCGGCAATAAAGGTGCCCAGCGCCATCGACAGCCCCAGCGCCTCCATAAACAGGGCAGATCCGAGGACCAACAGCAGCGTGGCGGCAGTGAACACCTCCCTGACCCCCGAGCTGGCGATAAAACGGAACACCGGCCGCAACAGATAGCGTCCGCCAATCAGCATCCCGGCAAAGGCCAGGACCTTCATGCCGACCGTCAACCAGTTCACATGCTCATCCGCTGAACCGGCCAGCAGGGGCACCAGCGCCAGCGCCGGGATCACCGCCAGATCCTGAAACAGCAGCACCGAAAAGCCTAGCTGTCCCGCTTCGCTGCGGCTCATTCCCTTCTCACGCATCAGCTGCAGCGCCATGGCGGTGGAAGACATCGCCAGGCCGATCCCGCCGACCACCGCCGCCTGCCATGAAAACCCGGTCGTCATCAGCAACCCACCGAGGATCGCCGCGCTGAGCATCACCTGCGCCGCGCCAACGCCGAAGATGGAGCTCCGCAGTCGCCATAGCTTGGCGGGATTGAGCTCCAGGCCGATGATAAACATCAGAAACACTACGCCGAGCTCAGAGAAATGGAGAATTTCATCCACATCGCTGATAAACCCGAGCCCCCACGGACCAATGGCGATCCCGGCCAGCAGATAGCCCAGCACCGCGCCAATCCCCAGTCTTGAAGCCAGAGGGACGGCGATGACGGCCGCGAACAAAAACAACACCCCCGCCAGCAGCAAATCAGATCCCGCCATGGACACCTCCGGCGGCGATGGGGTTGGCCAACCAGTCCCGGTAGGCCAGGGCGCGGCTGCGCAGCTCCTCTGGCTGCTGCCTCCGGGCCCAGTAGACGATAATGGGGCTCATCCAGTGCATACGGCACATGCCGGCGGTCAGTTCAAAAGGACGTAAAATATCGTTCATCGGATAGCGATTAGCATCGCGACGGTAGGCGCTCTCAGGCTCGCCGGTAGTGATCACGCTGCGCCAGTACTTTCCCGCCAGTTCGTTCCCTCCGGCGCCGCTGGCGAAGCCGCGGCTTAACACACGATCCAGCCACTCCTTGAGCAGCGCCGGACAGCTCCAGGTATATAAAGGGTGCTGGAAAACAATCACCTCATGCTGGCGCAGCAGGTCCTGTTCGTAAGCAATATCGATAAAAAAATCCGGATAGTGCGCGTAGAGATCGTGCACGGTGACGTTCGGCAACTGTAAGGCCGGCTCTAATAAAACCCGGTTGGCCACGGAATCCTGAGATTCTGGGTGGGCATACAGCAGCAACACTTTCGCTGTCTGAGACATCATTCCCCTCCCGTAGGTCTTCTGGCGGCCTTCACAGCCCCGGCGTTTTGACACAGCCAGAATGACTTTGTGTATCGTCTTCGTTTTGGGCTACCATGGCGGCCCGGTGAAGCGATTCGCTTCCACACTACATTATCATAATGACAAATTAACATAGTCTGAACATACGGCGCCTTATGATTGTTTTCTCCTCGTTACAAATTCGTCGCGGCGTACGCGTCCTGCTGGACAACGCCACCGCTACCATCAATCCTGGCCAAAAGGTCGGTCTGGTGGGGAAAAACGGCTGCGGGAAATCGACGCTGCTATCGCTTTTGAAAAACGAGATAAGCGCTGACGGCGGCAGTATGACCTTTCCCGGCAACTGGCAGCTGGCCTGGGTGAATCAGGAAACCCCGGCGCTACCGCAGCCGGCAATCGATTATGTCATTGACGGCGATCGAGAGTATCGCCAGCTGGAGGCCGCGCTCCAGCTGGCTAACGAACGCAACGACGGTCATGCTATCGCCACCGTCCACGGTAAGCTGGACGCCATCGACGCCTGGACGATCCGTTCGCGCGCCGCCAGCCTGCTGCACGGTCTGGGGTTCAGCAATGAACAGCTTGAGCGGCCGGTCAGCGATTTTTCCGGCGGCTGGCGTATGCGCCTTAACCTCGCCCAGGCGCTGATCTGCCGCTCCGATCTGCTGCTGCTCGATGAACCGACTAACCACCTCGATCTCGATGCGGTGATCTGGCTGGAGAAGTGGCTGAAGGGCTATACGGGAACGCTGATCCTCATCTCCCACGATCGCGATTTTCTCGATCCTATCGTCGACAAAATTATCCATATCGAACAGCAGACAATGTTTGAGTACACCGGCAACTACAGTTCGTTTGAAGTGCAGCGCGCCACCCGCCTCGCTCAGCAGCAGGCGATGTACGAAAGCCAGCAGCAGCGCGTCGCGCACCTGCAAAGCTATATCGATCGCTTCCGTGCCAAAGCCACCAAGGCCAAGCAGGCGCAAAGCCGGATCAAAATGCTGGAGCGGATGGAGCTTATCGCTCCGGCGCACGTGGATAACCCGTTCCACTTCAGCTTCCGCCAGCCGGAGAGCTTGCCTAACCCGCTGCTGAAGATGGAGAAAGTCAGCGCCGGCTACGGCGAGCGTATTATTCTCGACTCCATCAAGCTTAACCTGGTGCCGGGCTCGCGTATCGGCCTGCTGGGCCGCAACGGCGCCGGGAAGTCGACGCTGATTAAGCTCCTGGCAGGCGAGCTCCAGCCCGTAAGCGGCGAGATCGGCCTCGCGAAAGGCATCAAGCTCGGCTACTTCGCCCAGCATCAGCTGGAATTCCTGCGCGCCGATGAGTCGCCGCTGCAGCACCTGGCGCGTCTGGCGCCGCAGGAGCTGGAGCAGAAGCTGCGTGATTATCTCGGCGGCTTTGGTTTCCAGGGCGATAAGGTGAGCGAAGAAACCCGCCGCTTCTCCGGTGGAGAAAAGGCGCGCCTGGTACTGGCCCTGATCGTCTGGCAGCGCCCTAACCTGCTGCTGCTCGATGAACCGACCAACCACCTTGACCTCGATATGCGTCAGGCCTTAACCGAAGCGCTGATCGACTTTGAAGGGGCGCTGGTGGTCGTATCGCACGATCGGCACCTGATCCGTTCCACCACTGACGATCTGTACCTCGTCCACGATGGTAAAGTCGAGCCGTTCGACGGCGATCTGGAAGATTATCAGCAGTGGCTCAGCGACTCGCAAAAACAGGAGTCCCAGAGCGGCGAGGCGCCAAAAGAGAGCGGCAATAGCGCCCAGGCGCGCAAAGACCAGAAGCGTCGGGAAGCGGAGCTGCGCAGCCAGACCCAACCGCTGCGCAAAGAGATCGCCCGTCTGGAAAAAGAGATGGACAAGCTCAACGCGCAGTTGGCCAGTGCGGAAGAAAAACTTGGCGACAGTGAGCTTTATGACGCCTCACGTAAAGCCGAGCTGACCGAATGCCTGCAGCAACAGGCCAGCGCGAAGTCCGGGCTGGAGGAGTGCGAGATGGCCTGGCTGGAGGCCCAGGAGCAGCTGGAGCGCATGCTTCAGGAAGGCTAAACTCTTCCTCTTCATCCTGCCTGCGCGTACGCTGCCGCTGGCAGGGTGGGTTTCTGCCCTCTTCATGGCCTGGCCATCAGCGACATCAATGATTTGTTTTTGCTGTAAGCTGGCGTCACTGGCCGCAAGACCACATATTGGCTAACCCCCTGCATGCCCTGCGCGGTATAGTCATCATCACGTTTATTAATTGTTCTGGTGCTATGGTTGAAATCATCCCCACAGACATGACGCCCCCCGAAAACGATTCGCGTGAGTTCCATCCGATGCGCGGCGTGGGCAATCGTCATCTGCAAACCATGCTGCCGCGGCTGATTCGCCGTAAATTGCGCTTTACCCCGCACTGGCAGCGCCTTGAGCTGCCGGACGGCGATTTTGTCGATCTGGCCTGGAGCGAAGACCCGCACCAGGCGCGCCATAAGCCGCGCCTCGTCGTTTTTCACGGCCTGGAAGGCAGTCTGCACAGCCCGTACGCCCATGGTCTGATCCACGCGGCGATGCAGCGCGGCTGGCTGGGCGTGGTGATGCATTTCCGCGGCTGCAGCGGCGAACCTAACCGCAATCACCGCATCTATCACTCCGGCGAAACGGAAGATGGCACCTGGTTTTTGCACTGGCTGAAGCGCGAGTTTGGTCCCGCGCCGACCGCGGCCGTCGGCTATTCGCTGGGCGGCAATATGCTGGGCTGCCTGCTGGCAGAAGAAGGCGACCGCTGCCCGCTGGATGCGGCGGTGATCGTCTCCGCGCCTTTCATGCTCGAAGCCTGCAGCTATCATATGGATAAGGGCTTCTCGCGGGTTTATCAGCGCTATCTGCTCAATCTGTTAAAAGCCAACGCTTCACGCAAGCTGAAAGCGTACCCGGGCTCGCTGCCCGTCGATTTACGCCAGCTCAAAGGGATGCGCCGCATCCGGGAATTTGACGATATGATCACCGCCAAAATCCATGGCTTTGCCGATGCGCTGGATTATTACCGGCAATGCAGCGCCATGCCGCGGCTCAGCGATATCACTAAGCCGACGCTCATCATTCACGCGAAAGACGATCCGTTTATGGATCACCACTCTATTCCGCCGCAGGAGCAACTGCCCGCGAACGTAGAGTATCAATTGACCGAGCAAGGCGGCCACGTTGGCTTTGTCAGCGGCACTCTGCGTAAACCGGAGATGTGGCTGGAAAGACGCATTCCCGACTGGTTAAACCGCTGGCTGGAGGTTCCCGTATGATTATTCCCTGGCAGGATCTGGATCCCGAAACGCTGGATAACCTGATTGAAAGCTTTGTGTTACGTGAAGGCACCGATTATGGTGAACATGAACGTTCACTTGCCGATAAAGTCGCCGATGTAAAACAGCAGCTGAAACGCGGAGAGGCGGTCCTTGTGTGGTCGGAACTGCATGAGACGGTCAATATTATGCCGCGCGCGCTGTTTAACGGCTAAGGCGACGCCACTACATCGTTTAACCAGGGAGTTGTTATGTCTGCCAAACATCCGGTGATCGCCGTCACGGGCTCCAGCGGCGCGGGCACTACCACCACCAGCCTTGCCTTTCGCAAAATCTTCGCGCAGCTAAACCTGCACGCCGCGGAGGTGGAAGGCGATAGCTTTCATCGCTACACCCGCCCGGAAATGGACATGGCGATCCGTAAGGCGCGGGATCAGGGTAAACATATCAGCTACTTTGGCCCGGAGGCGAACGACTTCGGCCTGCTGGAGCAGACCTTTGTCGACTATGGTCGCCACGGCAAAGGTCAGTCGCGGAAATACCTCCACACCTATGACGAAGCCGTGCCGTGGAATCAGGTGCCGGGGACCTTTACCCCCTGGCAGCCGCTGCCGGAGCCGACAGACGTGCTGTTCTATGAGGGGCTGCACGGCGGGGTTGTCACGCCGCAGCATGATGTCGCCAGCCATGTCGACCTGCTGGTCGGGGTGGTGCCTATCGTTAACCTCGAGTGGATCCAAAAGCTTATTCGCGACACCAGCGAACGCGGCCACTCCCGGGAGGCGGTGATGGACTCGGTCGTCCGCTCGATGGAAGATTACATCAACTTCATTACCCCGCAATTTTCCCGCACCCATATCAACTTTCAGCGCGTGCCGACGGTGGACACCTCCAACCCGTTTGCCGCCAAAGCGATCCCCTCGCTGGACGAGAGCTTTGTGGTGATCCATTTCCGCAATCTGCAGAATATCGATTTCCCCTGGCTGTTGGCGATGCTGCAGGGCTCGTTTATCTCGCACATGAACACCCTGGTGGTACCGGGCGGTAAAATGGGGCTGGCGATGGAGCTTATCATGACGCCGCTGGTCGAGCGCCTGATGGAAGGCCGTAAGATAGGCTAACCAAAAAACCCCGGCCTGGCCGGGGTTGAGATTCGATACAACGGCAGGCGAAGACTACGCCTCGATCACTTCATAGGAGTGAGTGATGTTCACCGCTTTTTCCAGCATCAGCGCCACCGAGCAGTATTTCTCTGCCGACAGGTCCACCGCCCGGGAGACCGCGGCATCTTTCAGCGCCTTGCCGGTGACGATAAAATGCAGATTAATATGCGTGAACAGACGCGGAGCCTCTTCGCGACGCTCGGAGGTCAGCTTCACTTCGCAATTGGTCACGTCGTGACGACCTTTTTGCAGAATGGAGACCACATCGATCGCACTGCAACCGCCCGCCGCCATCAGCACCATCTCCATCGGGCTGGGAGCCTTATCCCCGGAGTTGCCATCCATCAGAATCTGGTGTCCCGATGCGGACTCCCCGATAAAGGTTAACCCTTCTACCCATTTCACACGCGCTTGCATAAAATTTAACTCCAGTATCGCAATATTCCTGTCAGATTACGCGCACATAACAATTCTCGCAACGGAAGGCGACCTGCGTCATGCTGAAGCGAGACACCAGGAGACATGCGGCGAAAGCTATGCTAAAACAGTCTGGATGCTACAGTAATACATTGATGTACTGCATGTATGCAGAGGAGTTCACATTACGGGCTGTCGAAAAATCATCAGCCAGCTTCCCAGGTATAGGGAAACAATACGATTGCATGCCCGGACGCCGTGTAGTGTCGGCGCCCGGAGATAGCTTATAACAGAGGATAACCGCGCATGGTGCTTGGCAAACCGCAAACAGACCCTACCCTTGAATGGTTCTTGTCTCATTGCCACATTCATAAGTACCCATCAAAGAGCACGCTGATCCACCAGGGTGAAAAAGCAGAAACGCTGTACTACATCGTTAAAGGCTCCGTGGCTGTACTCATCAAGGATGAAGAAGGTAAAGAGATGATCCTCTCCTACCTCAACCAGGGCGATTTCATCGGTGAATTAGGCCTGTTTGAAGAGGGTCAGGAGCGTAGCGCCTGGGTACGGGCGAAAACCGCATGTGAAGTGGCCGAAATCTCTTATAAGAAATTCCGTCAGCTGATCCAGGTGAACCCGGACATTCTGATGCGTCTCTCTTCGCAAATGGCTCGCCGTCTGCAGGTCACGTCTGAGAAAGTGGGCAACCTGGCCTTCCTCGACGTGACGGGCCGTATCGCCCAGACGCTGCTGAACCTGGCGAAGCAACCGGATGCCATGACCCACCCGGACGGTATGCAAATTAAAATTACCCGCCAGGAAATTGGTCAGATCGTCGGCTGCTCTCGTGAAACCGTTGGTCGTATTTTGAAAATGCTGGAAGATCAGAACCTGATTTCCGCGCACGGTAAAACCATCGTCGTCTACGGCACCCGTTAAGTTGCTAAGCGGCGTATTGCTCCCGCAGTACGCCGTTTTTGTTTTTCCCTCATGTGGCGCAGGCTGATTTACCACCCGGAAGTCAACTATGCACTGCGGCAAACGCTGGTGCTGTGTCTGCCCGTGGCCATCGGTCTTCTGCTCGGCCATCTCCAGCAGGGGCTGTTATTTTCCTTAGTCCCCGCCTGCTGCAACATTGCCGGTCTTGATACCCCGCATAAGCGCTTTTTCAAACGCCTGATTATCGGCGGCTGCCTGTTTGCCGGATGCAGTCTGGTGGTGCAGTTGCTGCTTGCCCAGGCGATACCCCTGCCGTTTATTCTCAGCGGCCTGGCGCTCTTGCTCGGCGTTACCGCGGAGATCAGTTCGCTGCACGCGCGGCTGCTGCCCGCGTCGCTGATCGCCGCCATCTTTACCCTGAGCCTGGCGGGCAATATGCCCATCTGGGAGCCGCTGCTGATCTACGCCTTCGGCACGCTGTGGTACGGCGTGTTTAACTGGTTCTGGTTCTGGCTGTGGCGCGAACAGCCGCTACGGGAGTCGCTTAGCCTGCTTTACCGGGAGCTGGCGGACTACTGTGAAGCCAAATACAGCCTGCTGACCCAGCATACCGATCCCTCGACCGCCCTGCCGCCGCTGCTCACCCGCCAGCAGAAAGTGGTCGATCTGATTACCCAGTGCTATCAGCAGATGCATATGCTGGCCGCTAACCAACGCAACGATCATAAGCGCCTGCTGCGGGCGTTTCAGATGGGGCTGGATCTGCAGGAGCATATTTCGGTCAGCCTGCATCAGCCGGAAGAGGTGCAAAAGCTGGTGGAACGCAGCCATGCCGAAGCGGTGATCCGCTGGAACGCGCAGACCGTCGCCGCCCGCCTGCGCGTGCTGGCGGATGACATGCTCTATCATCGCTTTCCAAAGCGCTTTCAGATGGATAAACAGATCGAGGCTCTGGAAAAGATCGCCAGACAACATCCGGATAACCCGGTCGGCCACTTCTGCGCCTGGCACTTCAGCCGCATCGCCCGGGTGCTGCATACCCAGCGCCCGCTGTATGCCCGGGACCTGATGGCCGATAAAGAGCGTCGTTTACCGCTATTGCCCGCGCTAAAGAACTACCTGTCGCTAAAATCGCCCGCGCTGCGCAATGCCGCCCGCATCAGCGTGATGATGAGCGTCGCCAGCCTGATGGGCAACGCCCTGCACTTGCCTAAGCCCTACTGGATCCTGATGACGGTGCTTTTCGTCACCCAGAACGGCTATGGCGCCACCCGGGTGCGTATTGTTCACCGGGCGGCGGGGACGCTCGCCGGCCTGACGATCGCCGGGCTGACCTTGCATTTTCACGTTCCGGAGAGCTACACCCTGAGCGGGATGCTGCTGATTACCCTGCTCAGCTATCTGATCATTCGCAAACACTATGGCTGGGCGATGGTTGGGTTTACGGTGACGGCGGTATATACCCTGCAGCTGCTGACGCTTAACGGCGAACAGTTTATTATCGCCCGGCTGATCGACACCCTTATCGGCTGCCTGATTGCCTTCGGCGGGATGGTCTGGCTGTGGCCGCAGTGGCAGAGCGGCCTGCTTAAAAAAAACGCCCACGATGCGCTGGAGGCCGACCAGCAGGCAATTCGCCTGATCCTCAGCGCCGATCCAAAAGCCCCCGCGCTGGCCTATCAACGCATGCGCGTCAACCAGGCGCACAACGCGCTCTACAACTCCCTGAATCAGGCGATGCAGGAACCCGGGTTTAATACCCACTATCTGGAAGATATGAAGCTGTGGGTGACGCACAGCCAGTTTATCGTCGAACACATCAACGCTATGACCACCCTGGCCCGGGAGCATACGATGCTGACCCCGGATCTTGCCCAGCGCTATCTCGAATCCTGTGAGATTGCGCTGCAGCGCTGCCAGCAGCGGCTGGACAGCGATGGTCCCGGCAGCGCAGGGGATGCCAATATTATGGAGTCGCCGGAAAGCGAGGCGCCGATCGGTCCGTTAAGCACCCTGGAGCAGCATCTGCAACGCATTCTGGGCCATCTGAACACCATGCACACCATTTCATCAGTGGCATGGCGTCAGCGGCCGCACCATGGCATCTGGCTGCGGAAGATCAGCCGTTAATCACCTTTGCCACCGCCTGAGCAAAGCGCGCCATCCCCTCGGCAATATCCTGCTCGTCGATGATCAGCGAGGGAACAAAACGCATCACGTCCGGCCCGGCGTTGAGCACCATGACGCCGGCGTCGGCCGCGGCATAGAGGAAATCACGCGCACGGCCTTTGTGCTGCGGCTTGAGTTCCGCGCCGATCAGCAGGCCCATCCCGCGTATATCACTGAACAGATCAAACTCGGCATCCAGCCGCTGCAGGTGTTTGACGAACAGTTCGCGCTTCGCGCTCACGCCATCCAGCACCGCCGGGGTATTGATAAGATCGAAGGCGGCGTTGGCGACCGCGCAGGCCAGCGGGTTGCCGCCGTAGGTTGAGCCATGGGAGCCCGCATGGAAGGCGCTGGCGATCTCGTGGGTGGTCAGCATGGCGCTGACCGGGAAGCCGCCGCCCAGCGCTTTGGCGCTGGTCAGAATATCCGGGGTCACGCCGTAGTGCATATAGGCGAACAGCGATCCGGTACGCCCCATACCACACTGTACTTCATCAAAGACGAGCAGCGCCTGGTGCTGATCGCACAGCTCGCGTAGTCCCTGCAGGAAAGCCGGCGTGGCCGCCGTCACGCCGCCTTCGCCCTGAATCGGCTCCACCACCACCGCGCAGGTGTGGTCATCCATCACCGCTTTTACCGCCTGCAGATCGTTGAAGGGAACATGGACAATATCCGCCGGTTTTGGGCCGAAACCATCGGAATACTTCGGCTGACCGCCGACGGAAACGGTAAACAGGGAGCGGCCATGAAAGGCATTATGGAAGGCGATGATTTTGGTTTTATACGGGCTATGGCGGGTCACCGCATAGTGACGCGCCAGCTTAAAGGCCGTTTCATTGGCTTCGGTGCCGGAGTTCATAAACACCACGCGCTCGGCGAAGGTAGCCTCGACAAGTTTACGTCCCAGACGCAGCGCCGGCTCATTGGTAAAGACGTTGCTGGTGTGCCACAGCGTTTCGCCCTGCTGATGCAGCGCCGCCACCAGCGCCGGATGGCAATGGCCAAGCGCCGTCACCGCGATACCGCCGGCGAAATCGATATACTCTTTCCCCTGCTGATCCCAGACGCGGCTGCCTTTCCCCTTCACCGGGATGAATTCTGCCGGTGCATAAATTGGCAAAATAACTTCATCGAATGTGGCGCGGGTGATTGCCGGTTGTTCAGTTGCCATGTCTTGCCCATCCCTCTTCGTTACGCAGATGCGATTATGATAATCTAATCACAAAATATGCATAAAAAATCAGTCAATAGCAACTGAAAATCACCGTTTCAAAAAGTTGGCCAGCAATTGATGGCCCTGCTCGCTGAGGATGCTTTCCGGATGAAACTGCACGCCCTCGAGATCCCATTCGCGGTGACGGATCCCCATAATCTCACCGCTGGCGCTGCGGGCAGTGACGTTAAACTCGGACGGGAGCGTCGGCGGGTCAATCACCAGCGAGTGATAGCGGGTCACCGTCAGGGGATTATTCAGCCCCTGAAACACCCCTTCGCCGTTATGCTCGATAAGCGAGGTTTTGCCATGCATCACCTGGGCCGCCCGCACGATAGTCGCGCCAAACGCCTGGGCGATCGCCTGATGCCCGAGACAGACGCCCAGCAGCGGCGTTTTCCCCGCATAGTGGCGGATAACCGCGAGGGAAATCCCCGCCTCATCCGGCGTGCAGGGGCCTGGCGAGATCACGATTTTCTCCGGCGCCAGCGCCGCTATCTCCTCCAGCGTCAACGCATCGTTGCGCCTGACCAGTACTTCCGCCCCCAGTTCGCAGAAGTACTGATACAGATTCCAGGTGAAAGAGTCATAGTTATCGATAAGCAGGATCATAGCGGCTCCGGAACAATCAAAACCGGGCTATTCTACTCAGATTCCCGCGCTTCGCTTACCACTTTGCGAAAGATCGCCACCAGCGGGGCCAGATCGCCCATCGCGCTCTGCTGGCAGGCCGCACTCCAGCCGGCGGGGTCAACGTCACGCCAGTTAAGAAGGTAGCCGGCATGTATCGCCAGCTGTTCAAAGAAAATACGCTGGGTCAGGCCATTGCCAAGACGAAAAGGGTGCAGCACATTAATTTCACCATAGAACCAGCTCAGGCGTTCGATGAAGGTATCGCGCGGCAGGCCATTGAGATAATCCTCCTGCTCAAGGGCCTGCATCAGGGCATTCCCCTCCTCCTCGATCCGGGCAAAGTGGCAGAACGGCGTATCGCCCAGGTAGAGGTTCACTTCACGCAAGCAGCCCGCCCAGTCAAACAGATCCTGATACAACTGATGATGAATAGCGCACAGATAGGGTAAGCCGCGCACCCGCGGGCCCAGCGGCAGAGTGGCCGCCCGCAGCGCTGTCATCTCAAAGGCGGCCTGCTGCAGATTTTTAGCCTGGCGGATGCCGAGACGGTTGCGCAGTACGTTCAGCGCCGGATAAAGGTAAGGATCGCGTTCATCGCCGAATTTATCGCTCATACTCCCTCCGCAACGTCGCCAGACGCGCCAGCGCCTCTTCGGCAGTCAGCGTAACCAGCGGCACCGTCACGCCTTCAAGGCGACGGCTGGCCTGAAAATTGGTATTGCGTGTCTGTTCCCAGAGTCGGGATTTTTGCTTATCGGTGAGTGGACGCATCGTCGCCCCCCTTATCGTCCCCTGTGTGCCACAAGTATAAGCAGCAATTTCAGGTTATGCCGGGAGGCGACCGGGCGCGGCGATAGACCACCGCGCCGCGGGAGGATTAGGGCAGCACTTTCGCAGAGAGGATAACGACCGGTTTGGTCGGCACATTCTGGTACGGACCAACGTTATGGGTCTGGACCTGGGAGATCTTATCCGCAACATCCATCCCCTTCACCACTTTGCCGAATACCGCATAGCCAAAGTCGCGCTGGCCATGGTCGAGGAAGGCGTTATCCGCCACGTTGATGAAGAACTGACTGGTGGCGCTATCCTGATCGGCGGTACGCGCCATCGCGATGGTGCCGCGGGTGTTGCGCAGGCCGTTGTCTGCTTCATTCTTGATCGGCGGGTTAGGCTGCTTCTGCTGCATCTGTTCGTTAAAGCCGCCGCCCTGCACCATGAATCCCGGGATCACGCGGTGAAAGGTGGTGTTGTTGTAGAAGCCGCTGTTGACGTACTTCAGGAAGTTATCCACGGAAATCGGGGCTTTCTGGCTGTTTAACTCAAGCTCAATGTTACCTGCCGAAGTGGTCAGCAGCACATGCGGATCGCCCTTTGCCGCCATGGCCGGGGAGAACGCTGAAATAGCGAAAACGGCAGCCATCGCCGCCAGTGTTGATTTGAGCATGGAAATTCCTTAACGGAGCAGAATAAAAGCGAGTGCCTTGATTCTAAAGAGCCTTTGCATCCTGGGCCAGCCTTTTACCAAATTTTACTTAGCTGTAATAATTGTAACCGCGCAAACGATCTCCTTTGCAGCGAACAAGCGTGATGCAGATCACATTAAAACATGCAAAAGATAACCCATTTCACAATAAACATTTAATTACATCACCTGAACGAATAAAATCTGTCCGCCCGGCGCAGCGTCAACGCGCTTTACCTTTCTATTCACAGGCCAGTCATGACTAACAGCAACCGTATTAAGCTCACATGGATCAGCTTCTTCTCCTACGCCCTGACCGGCGCGTTGGTGATCGTCACCGGGATGGTGATGGGTAACATTGCGGATTATTTCCATCTGCCCGTTTCCAGTATGAGCAACACCTTTACCTTTCTGAACGCCGGTATTCTTATCTCCATCTTCCTCAATGCCTGGCTGATGGAAATCGTGCCGCTGAAAACTCAGCTGCGCTTTGGCTTTATTTTGATGGTGCTGGCGGTGGCCGGCCTGATGCTCAGCCACAGCCTGGCGCTGTTCTCCGCGTCAATGTTCGTTCTTGGCCTGGTGAGCGGGATCACCATGTCGATCGGGACCTTCCTGATCACCCATATGTATGAAGGCCGTCAGCGCGGGGCGCGTCTGCTGTTTACCGACTCCTTCTTTAGCATGGCGGGCATGATTTTCCCGATGATCGCCGCCGTCCTGCTGGCGCGCAGCATCGAGTGGTACTGGGTCTACGCCTGTATTGGTCTGGTGTATGTCGCTATTTTCGTCCTGACTTTCGGCTGTGATTTCCCGGTGCTGGGCAAAAAAGCCCAGAGTGAAAACAGCCAGCCGGTGGTGAAAGAGAAGTGGGGCATTGGCGTACTGTTCCTCTCCGTTGCGGCGCTGTGCTACATCCTCGGTCAGCTGGGCTTTATCTCCTGGGTACCGGAATATGCGAAGAGCCTGGGCATGAGCCTCGGCGACGCCGGTAAACTGGTGAGCGATTTCTGGATGTCCTACATGATCGGCATGTGGTCATTCAGCTTCATCCTGCGCTTCTTCGACCTGCAGCGTATCTTAACCGTCCTCGCCGGGCTCGCGACGGTGCTGATGTACCTGTTTATCAATGGTTCGCCGGAGCATATGCCGTGGTTTATTCTGACCCTGGGCTTCTTCTCCAGCGCCATTTACACCTCGATCATTACGCTCGGTTCGCAGCAGACGCGGGTCGCTTCGCCGAAGCTGGTGAACTTTATCCTCACCTGCGGCACCATCGGCACCATGCTCACTTTCGTGGTCACCGGCCCGATTGTGGCGGCCAGCGGTCCCCTGGCCGCGCTGCACACCGCTAACGGCCTCTATGCCGTGGTATTCGTAATGTGCTTTATCCTCGGCTTCGTCTCCCGTCATCGCCAGAACAACGCTCAGGCGGCGTCTCACTAAGCCTTCGGCCCCTTTGCATCCGCAAGGGGGCTGTTCCTCATAAAAGAAAGCTCCTCGCCACCGCGGTCAGTTTGGATCCAGCTTTGCGCCGGCTGGGTGGTCGCGATCACCCTTCCCTGGCGAATTGACCAGCGCACCGGCACCTGGCAGCGGACGGCCTCAAAGCCATTCTCCGCCGGGAGAATGATCAGGTTAGCCGGGTTGCCGCTGACAATGCCGTAATCCTCGAGGCCAAACGTGCGGGCGCTGTTGTCAGTGATAAGCTGCAAGCCGTCGTTGATCTGCTGGTAGCCCATCAGCTGGCAAACATGGAGCCCCATATGCAGGACCTGCAGCATATTGCCGGTCCCCAGCGGGTACCACGGGTCAAAGACGTCATCATGACCAAAGCAAACGTTGATCCCCGCCGCCAACAGCTCCTTCACCCGGGTAATGCCCCGTCGCTTCGGGTAGTCGTCAAACCGGCCCTGCAGATGAATATTCACCAGCGGATTGGCGACAAAGTTGATGCCGGAGAGCTTAAGCAAGCGGAACAGACGCGAGGTATAAGCGCCATTATAGGAGTGCATAGCGGTGGTATGGCTGGCCGTTACCCGCGGCCCTATCCCCGCTTTCAGCGCCAGCGCGGCAACGGTTTCAACAAAGCGCGACTGCTCATCGTCAATTTCATCGCAGTGAATATCCAGTGGGCGGTCATATTGCTGCGCCAGACGGAAGGCGATATGCAGCGATTCCACACCATATTCACGGGTGAACTCAAAATGCGGGATCGCCCCGACGACGTCCGCCCCCAGCTTGAGGGCCTCCTCCAGCAGCGCCTCGCCGTTGGGGTAAGAGAGGATCCCCTCCTGTGGAAAAGCGACAATCTGTAACTCGACCCATGGCGCCACCTCCTGTTTGACCTCCAGCATCGCCTTCAGCGCCGTTAACGTGGGATCGGAAACATCGACATGAGTGCGGACAAACTGCACGCCATTGGCGATCTGCCACTTCAGGGTTTTCCACGCCCGGGCTTTGACGTCCTCATGGCTGAGCAGCGCTTTCCGCTCCGCCCAGCGCTCAATCCCCTCGAACAGAGTACCGGACTGATTCCAGTTCGGCTCGCCGGCCGTCTGGGTGGTATCCAGATGGATATGCGGCTCGATAAAAGGCGGGATCGCTAGCCCGCCGCGAGCGTTCAATACCTCATAGCTTTCATCGTGCGCCTCCCCCATCGGCGTGATCGCGCCAAAGCGGCCCTTATCAATGGCTATTTGCCACAGGCCGTCGCGGTCTGCCAGGCGTACGTTCTGAATCAACCAAAGCGGCGCTGCTGTCATATCACCCTCTCTATTCAATACGGCTTGTTTTCTGTCTAACCCCAATCGCGGCTTACCCAATTCTTGTACACAAAATCAGCAAAAAGGAAAAGTCAGCGTTTTCCATGACTTATAAAAATACTGACAAATCAAACGCATACCCATTAAGTGGTAGGTGAAGTTGTCATTGATTTGCATCAATAAGCCTGATGGCTGAATCGTTAAGGTAGGCGGTAATAGAAAAGAAATCGAGGCAAAAATGAGCAAAGTCAGAATCGCTATTATCGGTAACGGCATGGTTGGCCATCGCTTTATCGAAGAGCTTCTCGATAAGGCGCCTGCCGGACAGTTCGACATTACCGTGTTCTGTGAAGAACCGCGTATCGCCTACGACCGCGTCCACCTGTCGTCTTATTTCTCCCATCACACTGCGGAAGAACTGTCGCTGGTACGCGAAGGTTTCTATGAGAAACACGGCGTCAAGGTGCTGGTCGGCGAACGGGCGATCACCATCAACCGCCAGGAGAAAGTGATCCACTCCAGCGCCGGGCGTACCGTGTTCTACGACAAGCTGATTATGGCGACCGGCTCATACCCGTGGATCCCGCCGATTAAAGGCGCGGAAACCCAGGATTGCTTCGTCTATCGCACTATTGAAGATCTTAACGCCATCGAATCCTGCGCCCGCCGCAGCAAACGCGGCGCGGTAGTCGGCGGCGGCCTGCTCGGCCTGGAAGCGGCCGGCGCGTTGAAAAACCTCGGCGTGGAAACCCATGTTATCGAATTCGCGCCGATGCTGATGGCCGAACAGCTCGACCAGATGGGCGGCGAGCAGTTGCGGCGCAAAATCGAAAGCATGGGCGTGAAAGTTCACACCAGCAAAAACACCAAAGAGATTGTTCAGCAGGGCACCGAGGCGCGCAAAACCATGCACTTCGCCGACGGTAGCGAGCTGCAGGTCGATTTCATCGTCTTCTCAACCGGGATCCGCCCGCGCGATAAGCTGGCCACCCAGTGCGGGCTGGCGGTCGCCCAGCGCGGCGGCATCATGGTCAACGATAGCTGCCAGACCTCCGATCCGGATATCTATGCCATCGGGGAATGCGCCAGCTGGAACAACCGCGTCTACGGTCTGGTCGCCCCCGGCTATAAAATGGCCCAGGTGGCCGTCGACCATCTCCTCGGCAGTGAAAATAGCTTCACCGGCGCCGACCTCAGCGCCAAGCTGAAGCTGTTGGGTGTGGACGTGGGCGGGATCGGCGATGCCCACGGCCGCACGCCGGGCGCCCGTAGCTACGTCTATCTCGACGAAAGCAAAGAAGTTTATAAGCGCCTGATCGTCAGCGCCGACAACAAAACGCTGCTCGGCGCGGTGCTGGTCGGCGATACCAGCGACTACGGCAATCTGCTGCAGCTGGTGCTCAACGCCATCGAGCTGCCGGAAAACCCGGATTCGCTGATCCTCCCGGCCCACGCCGGCAGCGGCAAGCCGTCCATCGGCGTGGATAAACTGCCGGACAGCGCGCAGATCTGTTCCTGCTTCGACGTCAGCAAAGGCGACCTGATCGCCGCTATCAATAAAGGCTGCCACACCGTGGCGGCGCTGAAAGCGGAAACCAAAGCCGGGACCGGCTGCGGGGGCTGTATTCCGCTGGTCACTCAGGTGCTCAACGCCGAGCTGGCGAAACAGGGCATCGAGGTCAACAACAATCTGTGCGAACACTTCGCCTACTCTCGCCAGGAACTGTTCCACCTGATCCGCGTGGAAGGCATCAAAACCTTCGACGAGCTGCTGGAAAAACACGGTCAGGGCTACGGCTGTGAAGTCTGTAAGCCGACCGTCGGTTCCCTGCTGGCCTCCTGCTGGAATGAGTACATCCTCAAGCCGCAGCACACGCCGCTGCAGGACAGCAACGACAACTTCCTCGCCAACATTCAGAAAGATGGTACCTATTCGGTGATCCCGCGCTCAGCTGGCGGCGAAATCACGCCGGAAGGGCTGGTCGCCGTGGGCCGTATCGCGCGTGAATTCAATCTGTACACCAAAATCACCGGCTCTCAGCGCATCGGCCTGTTTGGCGCGCAGAAAGACGACCTGCCGGAGATCTGGCGGCAGCTGATTGAAGCGGGATTCGAAACCGGCCATGCGTACGCCAAAGCGTTACGTATGGCGAAAACCTGCGTCGGCAGTACCTGGTGCCGCTACGGCGTTGGCGACAGCGTCGGCTTCGGCGTAGAACTGGAAAACCGCTACAAAGGCATCCGCACCCCGCACAAAATGAAGTTCGGCGTCTCCGGCTGCACCCGCGAATGTGCCGAGGCTCAGGGCAAAGACGTCGGGATCATCGCCACCGAGAAAGGCTGGAACCTGTACGTGTGCGGTAACGGCGGGATGAAACCGCGCCACGCCGATCTACTGGCCGCGGACCTCGATCGCGAGACGCTCATCAAATATCTCGACCGCTTTATGATGTTCTACATCCGCACCGCCGATAAGCTGACCCGCACTGCCCCGTGGCTGGACAATATGGAAGGCGGTATCGACTATCTGCGCAGCGTCATCATCGATGACAAGCTCGGTCTGAACGACCATCTGGAAGAAGAGCTGGCTCGCCTGCGCGCCGCCTTCGCCTGCGAGTGGACCGAGACCGTCAACAACCCGGCGGCGCAGACCCGCTTCAAACACTTTATCAATAGCGACCAGCGCGACCCGAACGTTCAGGTGGTGCCCGAACGTGACCAGCACCGCCCGGCCACGCCGTATGAGCGTATCCCGGTTACTCTGGTGGAGGAAAAAGCATGAGCCAGTGGGTAAATATCTGCAGCATCGACGACATCCTGCCGGCCACCGGCGTCTGCGCCCTGCTCGGTCAGCAGCAGGTGGCGATCTTCCGTCCCTACCATGACGACAGGGTATTCGCCATCAGCAACATTGATCCGTTCTTCAACGCCAGCGTGCTGTCTCGCGGGATTATCGCCGAGCATGACGGCGCGCTATGGGTCGCCAGCCCGCTGAAAAAACAGCGCTTCCGCCTGAGCGACGGCCTGTGCATGGAAGATGCCAGCCACTCTATCGCCCGCTTCGACGCCCGCGTGAAAGACGGACACGTTCAGCTTAAAGCGTAAGTCCTTCTCCCTCCCCCCGGCCACGGGGGGAGATATAAGTAACAGTTCTGACCGACAGCGCATGAGTGCGGGATATGTCGCATGTTTTGTATTACCTTTGCTGCTATTCTACGACCACTCGTTTTCTACCCCTTATTTTTATGAGGTTATTCTGTGGATCACTTACCCATATTCTGCCAGTTGCGCCAGCGCGATTGTTTACTGGTTGGCGGCGGGGATGTCGCCGAACGCAAAGCCCGTCTGCTGCTGGATGCTGGCGCTAACGTCACGGTCAATGCGCTCGACTTCACGCCCCAGTTTCAGGTGTGGGCTGATTCACAGATGCTAACTCTGGTGCAGGGGGAGTTTATCCCCTCGCTGCTGGATAACTGCTGGCTGGCCATCGCCGCTACTGATGATGAGACGGTCAACCAGCAGGTTAGCGAGGCGGCCGAAGCGCGGCGTATCTTCTGTAACGTGGTGGATGCCCCGCGCCAGGCCAGCTTTATCATGCCGTCGATCATCGATCGCTCGCCGCTGATGGTCGCCGTCTCCTCGGGCGGGACATCACCGGTTCTGGCGCGCCTGCTGCGCGAGAAACTGGAGTCAATTCTGCCCCTGCATCTCGGCCAGCTGGCCCGCTATGCCGGCCATCTGCGCGCGCGGGTTAAGCAGCAGTTTGCCACCGTAGGCGAGCGTCGCCGCTTCTGGGAGAAGCTGTTTGTGAACGACCGTCTGGCGCAGTCGCTGGCTAATGACGATCGGCAGGCAGTCGCGGATACCACTGAGCAGTTGCTGACGGAGCCGTTGGAGCATCGCGGCGAGGTGGTGCTGGTTGGCGCCGGCCCCGGTGACGCCGGGCTGCTCACGCTCAAAGGCCTGCAGCAGATCCAGCAGGCTGACGTGGTGGTCTATGATCGGCTGGTCTCCGATGACATCATGAATCTGGTACGCCGCGATGCCGATCGGGTATTCGTCGGCAAGCGCTCAGGCTACCACTGCGTCCCGCAGGAGGAGATCAACCAGATCCTGCTGCGCGAAGCGCAAAAAGGAAGACGCGTGGTCCGGCTGAAAGGCGGCGATCCCTTTATCTTTGGCCGCGGGGGGGAAGAGCTGGAGACGCTTTGCGAGGCGGGCATCCCCTTCTCCGTTGTGCCTGGAATTACCGCCGCCTCCGGCTGCTCCGCTTATTCGGGGATCCCCTTGACCCACCGCGATTTCGCGCAGGGCGTCCGCCTGGTCACTGGCCACCTGAAAACCGGCGGCGAGCTGGACTGGGCGAACCTGGCGGTGGAGAAGCAAACCCTGGTGTTCTACATGGGTCTGAACCAGGCGCCGGCGATCCGCGAGAAGCTTATCGCTCACGGCATGGCTGAAGATATGCCCGCCGCCATCGTCGAGAACGGCACCGCTGTGACGCAAAAAGTGGTCAGCGGCACCTTAGGACAACTGGATATTCTGGCGCAGCAGATGGCCAGCCCGGCGCTGATCATCGTCGGCCGCGTGGTCGGTCTGCGGGATAAACTGAACTGGTTTTCGAACCATTAACCTTGCCTCCCATAAAGCGACAGGCATAAAAAAGGGCGGGATAGCATCCCGCCCTTTTAGCTGTTGCGTCGCTTACGGCTTGGCGACAAAGCCAATCGCTTCGTATACCGCTTTCAGGGTTTGAGAAGCCCGCGCGCTGGCCTTTTCCGCGCCGTCTTTCATCACCTGATTGAGAAACGCTTCGTCGTTACGGAAACGGTGATAGCGCTCCTGCAGGTCAATCAGCATGCCCGATACCGCTTCGGCGACTTCGCCTTTCAGGTGGCCATACATTTTGCCTTCAAAATGCTGTTCCAGCTCAGGAATAGTTTTCCCGGTAACCGCGGAGAGGATATCCAGCAGGTTGGAGACGCCCGCTTTCTCTTTCAGATCGTAACGCACTACCGGCGGCTCGTCGGAGTCGGTGACCGCACGTTTAATCTTCTTGACCACCGATTTCGGATCTTCCAGCAGGCCGATGACGTTGTTGCGGTTGTCGTCGGACTTGGACATCTTTTTCGTCGGCTCCAGCAGCGACATCACGCGCGCGCCGGATTTAGGGATAAACGGCTCAGGCACTTTAAAAATATCGCCGTAGATGGCGTTAAAACGCTGGGCGATATCGCGGCTTAGCTCAAGGTGCTGTTTCTGATCTTCGCCCACCGGAACCTGGTTGGTCTGGTACAGCAGAATGTCAGCGGCCATCAGTACCGGATAATCAAACAGACCGGCGTTGATGTTCTCCGCGTAGCGCGCTGACTTGTCTTTAAACTGAGTCATGCGGCTCAGTTCGCCGAAATAGGTGTAGCAGTTCAGCGCCCAGCCTAGCTGGGCATGTTCCGGCACGTGCGACTGCACGAAGATAGTGCTTTTCTGCGGGTCGATGCCGCAGGCCAGATACAGCGCCAGGGTGTCCAGCGTCGCCTTGCGCAGCTGCTGCGGATCCTGGCGCACGGTGATGGCGTGCTGGTCCACGATGCAATAGATGCAGTGGTAATCGTCCTGCATGTTTACCCACTGACGCAGCGCACCCATATAGTTGCCAATGGTCAGTTCACCTGAGGGCTGTGCGCCACTAAAAACGATGGGCTTAGTCATGTTTCAATTCCTGAGTTTCACTGTGCGGTAACCCGAGAGCGGGTAAGAGTTCGTTAAACTGGTCGAAGAGATAGTCCGGCTCGCTCAGCGCAAGCGGTTCACCATAGTTATAACCGTAGGTCAGACCAACAGAGCAGCAGCCTGCCGCTTTGGCCGCCTGAATATCATTGCGCGAATCGCCGACAAACAGCAGCTCGGCTGGAGCCAGAGAGAGCTTTTCCGCCACCAGCAGCAGCGGTTCCGGATGCGGCTTTTTATTCTGCACGTCATCGCCGCCAATCACCACGGTAAAATATTTCGCAATATCGAGCGCGTCCAACAGCGGGGCGACAAACGGCGTCGGCTTATTGGTAACCAGCGCCAGCGGCAGGCCTTTGGCATGCAGCGCGCCGAGCGTATCGGCCACCGCCGGGAACAGGAAACTGCCCTCTTCCGCCGCTTCGGCGTAATAGCGGTCAAACAGTTTACGCAAAATGCGCAGCTGCTCGTCTTGCGGAATATCATGATCGTCGACGGAAGGCTTACCCATCGCCGCACGTAACGTTGCTCGCTCCTGACGAGCCCAGGTAAGCGCCCGCTCCATCAGGACATCGGCGCCGTTACCGATCCAGGTGATAACGCGTTCTTCTCCCGCCACCGGCAGCTCCAGGGCGTACAGGGCGTTATCAACCGCCGAGGTTAGACCCGGCGCGCTGTCCACCAGCGTGCCGTCGAGATCAAATGCGATGCCGCGGATCGCCTGTAATTTATCCATGACTCACCTTCGCTAATTCACTACGCATTTGATCAATGACTTGCTTGTAGTCCGGCTGACCGAAGATCGCCGAACCGGCAACAAACATATCCGCACCCGCCGCGGCGATTTCGCCGATATTGCTGGCTTTCACGCCGCCATCCACTTCGAGGCGGATGTCGTAGCCGGACGCATCGATGCGCTGGCGCACTTCACGCAGTTTATCCAGCGTCTGGGGAATAAAGGACTGGCCGCCAAAGCCCGGGTTAACCGACATCAGCAGGATCACGTCCAGCTTATCCATCACGTAATCGAGGTAGCTCAGCGGCGTCGCCGGGTTAAACACCAGGCCCGCTTTACAGCCGTGCTCTTTGATAAGCTGCAGGCTGCGATCGACGTGTTCGGAGGCTTCCGGATGGAAGGTGATAATGCTGGCGCCGGCTTCGGCAAAATCAGGAATGATGCGGTCGACCGGCTTCACCATCAGGTGAACGTCGATTGGCGCGGTAATACCGTAATTACGCAGTGACTTCAGCACCATCGGGCCAATCGTCAGGTTTGGCACGTAGTGGTTGTCCATCACGTCGAAGTGCACGACATCCGCACCCGCCGCCAGCGCCTTCGCGGTATCCTCACCCAGACGGGCAAAATCAGCCGACAGAATCGAAGGGGCAATCAAATACTGCTTCATCCGCATCTCCTTGAAATTTATTTGGTCTTAGGCGGACGGTAGAGCGCTAATAGCTCGTCCACCTTTTTACGCGTACCACCGTTGCTGCTGATGCTGCGCCGCACCTTCACAATATGCGTTTCTGCCGCGTTTTTATACCATTCCTGCGTCAGCGGCGTGCGGTGGTTGGAAATCAGCACCGGGATGCGCTTTTTCATCAGCGATTCCGCCTTTTGCGCCAGCAGTACCTGTTGTTCCAGGTTGAAACTGTTGGTGTGGTAGGCGGTAAAGTTCGCCGTCGCCGTTAGCGGCGCATAGGGCGGATCGCAATACACCACTGTGCGGCTATCCGCACGTTGCATGCACTCTTCGTAAGATTCGCAGTAAAACTCGGCGTTTTGCGCCTTCTCGGCGAAATGATAGAGCTCAGCTTCGGGGAAATAGGGCTTTTTATAACGGCCAAACGGCACATTGAACTCGCCGCGCAGATTGTAGCGGCACAGGCCATTGTAGCCGTGACGGTTCAAATACAGGAACAGCACCGCGCGACGCAGCGGATCCTGGCTTTGGTTAAATTCATCACGATACAGGTAGTAGCGCTCAGCGACGTTATTTTCCGGGGTAAACATCTCACGGGCGGCGGCGACGTATTCGTCGGTGCGCAGTTTGACGATGTTGTACAGGCCGATTAAGTCACTGTTGATATCCGCGAGGATATAACGAGAAAAGTCGGTATTAAGAAATACCGACCCGGCGCCCACAAAGGGCTCGATCAAGCACTCGCCTTCCGGCAAATGCTTTTTAATATCGTCAAGCAGGGGGAACTTTCCCCCTGCCCACTTCAGAAAAGCGCGATTCTTTTTCATGCTGCCTAACTAATTACACGTTCTCCGGCTGTGGAGAAAGCTCCGACAGCATCCTGCGCTTAAGACTACCCCACGGCATTATTTCAGGTCAGCCTGAACCTGATGCAGCGGTTTTGCCCATGGATTTTTCGCCTGCACGTCCGCCGGCAGCGAGGTGACAGCACGTTTCGCTTCATCTTTCGATGCATAGATACCGCTCACCAGCACGTACCATGGTTGGCCGTTACGCGACGTTTCATAGACAACATATTTATCCAGCTTCTCTTTCTTCGCCCAGTTGTTGAGGTTGTCGTAGTTAGAGGAGCTGCTGAGCTGCAGAGTATAGTGACCCGACGGCGCAGTTTTCATTGAGCTGACGTCACCTGCCGTCTTCCCGGTCTTCGCTGCCGGCGCTGCCGCAGCTGCCGTTGCCGCTGCGGTCGTCGTGGTCGGTTTGCTCTGAGCGGTGGCCACCGGTTTGCTTTCGCTGACGGACGTTTTCGCCGGAGCGGTGGTCGCCGTGCTTTCAACATGCTTCGGCTGGACCGGCTTCGATTCTACCGGCGTTTTCGCCACGGCCTGTGGCTTCGACTGCGGCTTCGCTTCGATAACGGTATGCTTACGTTCAGCCGGACGCGGGGTCGCTGCTGTCTGACGCTCGGTCGCCTGGCGCGGCGCCGCGGTGCCATTGGCGCCATTCCGGATTGGCGCGACGGTAGCCGGTTCAGTCGGCAGCGTCGAGTTAGCCACGGCGCCGTCCAGTTGGCCCTGCTGCTGGGTCAACGCATTGTTCAGATCGCCCTGAACTTCGATACGCTGCTGGCCCTGCGGCGCAACCGCTGCCTGGCCCTGCGTCGGGTTCGCGGCAATAGGCGGTACCGTTACGTCCTGCTGTGAGGTGCTGTTAGCGGCGGCAGTCTGGTCCTGGCCGGCAGCAGGCATGCTGGCGGACTGGTCGTCAGACAGATTAATGCTCTTCTCGCCGGAAGCGGTCTGCTGGCTGGAAGATGATGGCGATTTCAGTGCGGAACCGATGCCCACGATCAACAGCAGCAGCACCAGAATCCCCACACCCATCATGATGTACTGGCGGGAGGCCGGTTTGGCCGGCGCTTTTTTACGCTTGCGCGGACGACGCTCTACAGGCTGCTCTTCGAGCATCTCCTCGTCTTGCGCATCCAGTTCTTCTTCGAACTCTTCCTCTTCACGCTCGCGACGGGCCTTACCAGCGCGCGTCGGACGGCCTTCATCGGCATCAAGATCAACATCGTCAAAATTGATCTGCGGATCGGCATCACGCTCGGAAGACTGACGGGAACGACCAGCACGACGATCGTTGCGATCGGCTTTCATATCGTCTTCTGGTTTGAAATCATCCATTTAACACCCCACTAAAAGGCTTATGCTCACGATTATTGCACATCACCCGAAATGATAACGCCGCGCGAACGCGGCCAGACCTTCTTATTGTTGCGCCTGCTGAGTATCAGCAATCGCGCCAAGAACCACATCGTGCGGCACTCCGCCGCGCAGCTCGCTGCTTCCTATTGCGAGCGGGAGCACCAGCCGCATTTCGCCAGCCAGTACCTTTTTATCGCGCATCATATGGGGCAAATACGCCTGCGCACTCATTTCCTGCGGGCCGCGTACCGGTAAGCCTGCACGCTTGAGCAGATCGATAATGCGCTGAGTATCCTGCGCGCGGAACTGCCCCAGCCGTTCGGACGTGCGTGCCGCCATCACCATACCTGCCGCCACCGCTTCGCCATGCAGCCAGTTACCGTAGCCCATTTCCGCTTCGATAGCATGGCCGAAGGTATGTCCAAGATTGAGTAAAGCACGTAACCCGGTTTCACGCTCGTCGGCTGCCACAACCTCCGCTTTCAGTTCACAGCAGCGGCGAATGCAGTACGCCATGGCGGTATCGTCCAGCGCCAGCAGCGCATCAATGTTGTTTTCCAGCCAGCTGAAGAATTCACCATCCAGGATCACCCCGTACTTGATGACCTCAGCCAGTCCGGAAGCGAGCTCGCGCTTCGGCAGAGTTTTCAGACAGTTAAGATCAACTACCACGGAAACCGGCTGCCAGAAGGCGCCAATCATGTTTTTGCCGAGAGGGTGGTTCACTGCGGTTTTGCCGCCGACCGACGAGTCGACCTGCGACAACAGGGTGGTAGGGACCTGGATGAAACGCACGCCGCGCTGATAGCTTGCCGCGGCGAAACCGGTTAAATCACCGATCACCCCCCCGCCAAGCGCCACCAGAGTGGTGTCGCGGCCATGTGGTTTTTGCAACAGCGCAGTAAACACGGTATCCATCACCGCCAGGCTTTTGTATTGCTCGCCGTCTGGCAGAATGACGCTGTCAACGTTGACCCCTGACTGCTCCAGCGCAGAGCGGACGGTATCCAGATAAAGCGGCGCCAGCGTTTCGTTGGTGACCAGCATAGCCTGGTCGCCCGACTTGAGTGGCAGGAAGGAAGCTGGATCGTTAAACAAACCAGCCGCGATGGTAATCGGGTAACTACGTTCCCCGAGGGTAACAGTAAGCCTCTCCATAACGCGACATCCACCTCAATGACTATTACTCTGACGCACTTTTATTAAGCCAGAATCAGTTGCTTTCCAGCATATGAATAATCTGGTTCGCGACGACTTTCGCACTCTGATCGTCTGTGCGGATAGTCACATCGGCGATCTCTTCATACAGCGGGTTACGCTCGTCAGCCAGCGCTTCCAGCACTTCACGAGGCGGCGCATCGACTTGTAGCAAAGGACGCTTTTTATCGCGCTGCGTACGGGCCAACTGCTTCTCGATCGTAGTTTCCAGGTAGACCACCACGCCGCGGGCGGAGAGACGGTTACGCGTTTCACGGGATTTTACAGAGCCGCCGCCAGTCGCCAGCACAATCCCCTGTTTTTCCGTCAACTCATTGATAATTTTCTCTTCACGGTCGCGGAAGCCTTCTTCGCCTTCAACATCGAAGACCCAGCCCACATCAGCGCCAGTGCGTTTCTCAATCTCTTGATCAGAATCGTAAAATTCCATGTTGAGCTGTTGGGCTAACTGGCGCCCAATAGTGCTTTTGCCGGCACCCATAGGCCCAACCAGAAAGATATTGCGTTTCTCTGCCATTTTTTCGGTACTACTAAGACTATTCGTTAATGATAAACCCGCTTCGCAGACACCCAGCGCCGCAGGGCATGAACTGAAACCTCATATGCAATAGAGCGAGAGTCAGACTAAAAATTATCTCAATACTCCGGCTGGTTTGGCAACTGAATAAAATCGCCGGACAATAAAGGGAGGATTGATGTCGTACCCGACTCTCAAATCGGTACCCCTTGTATGCTAAATCCGTCCTCACGTCAAACACCTGAAACGTGTTTAGCATGAAAAACCTGCTTAACGTACTGCCAGAATCCGTGGCGTAATAAAGACAACCAGTTCGCGACGTTCATTATCTTTCCCGTCACGACGAAACAGACGTCCCAGTACCGGGATATCGCCAAGCAGCGGGACGCTGTCGCGGGCGGTTTTGTTTTTCTGCGAAAAGATGCCGCCCAACGCTAAAGTCTCGCCGCTGCGAACTTCCACCATGGTCTCTATCTCCTGCTTATCGATGGCCAGCGCTTCGCCGTTTTCCTGCTTCAGCACCTGGCCTGGCGTATTCTCGCTTATTCGCAGCTTAAGCCGCACTCTTCCCTGCTGCAGCACCGTCGGCGTGACCTCCATACCCAGCACCGCCTCTTTGAACTCCACCGAAGTGGCGCCGCTTTCGCCACTGGAAACCTGATAGGGGATCTCGCTTCCCTGCTTGATGCTGGCAGGCTGCATGTGGGAGGCCAATAAACGCGGGCTGGCAATAATTTCGACCTGCTGCTTGCGCTCCAGCGCGGATAGCTCCAGCTCAAGCAAGCGACCGTTGATCTTGCCGATGTTAAACCCTGCGCGGGTGCTGGCATCGTTTACCGATACATCGCTGCTTAGGGTGGTGATTTGCCCGGAGCCTGGCGGGCTTCCGGCTTCCGCAAGCCGCCACTTCACCCCCAGCTCACGAAGGCTGGTTTCGCTCATCGACACGATATGGGCGGCCAGCTCCACCTGGCCGACCGGCAGATCCATCTCCTGCGCCCAGGCCTTCAACGCCGGCAGGTGCCGGGCATCATCGCGGATCAGCAGCCGATTAGTCCGTTTGTCCGCCATCAGGTGTCCCCTGGCGCTGAGCAGCTTTCCTCCGCTTTTAGCCAGCTCCTCAGCGTCGGCAAAGTGCAGGGTCACGCTCTCCGCCTGCAGGGGCAGATTCTGCAGGCGTTTCTCCTGTTCGGCTTCACGCTGCGCCTGATTTGCCTTTTGCCAGGCCTGAGTGTGCGCGTAGATGACCGTACCCTGCTGTTGCAAAGAGAGACCCGCGCTATCCGCTACCGCCCGCAGCGCCTGGCTCCAGGGAACCTTCTGCAGACGCAGGGAGAGCGTGCCGCTGACGTCCGGCGCGACGACGAGGTTCTTATGGTTCATTTCGGCCAGGGCTTGCAGCACCTGGGCCACTGGCGCATCGTCAATCACCAGCGAAACCGGTTTATCATTGCGGGCGGCGGGGGCCACCGCCAGCGGCAGCAGCAGAAGCAGCAGGCTTATCCATCGCATCATATTGTTTCCCTTCACGTTGCCAGCGCCACGCTGGCGGTTCACATCCCGAAGACGTGACGATGTCCAGCTCACCGGCCGTCAGCCGGCTCACCCGCCAGCCCGTGGGCAATTGCTCATCCATGCGTACCCGTCGCCACTTTCCGTTCCCATCCTGCAGAAACCCCGTCCAGCCAGCCTCATCCCCAACCGCCCCGCCATAGCGCCATTGCGAAAGCTGCGCCGTGCGGCAGGGATCCTCAACCGGCTGGAAAGGGTCACGCTCGGCTGCCAGCAGCGACAGCGGTAGCCACAGGAAGATCCAGCGTTTACCGCTCATCTTCCGCCTCCAGCAGCAGTCGCAGGCGGAGCGTCTGCGCCTCACGGCCCAGCGAAAACGAACGCGGATTCATCCCGCAGCGCGCCAGCCAGGAAAAAAGCGCGGGTACCGTTGACCAGGACAGGGTCAGCTCCATCTCGCCGCCGCTTCCCTGCGGACGCCAGGCGATAAGCTTCGCTCCGGAGAGCGGAATAGCTATGGGCGAAAATGACTGCGTGTCGATGCGCGCCCCGGGATTTTCCTCGCCGGGGATGCGCAGCGCCATGATCCGCCGCCACTGCGTTTGCAACGCCGCATCATGGGTTACCGCCGCCTGCGGCGGGCGCAGATCGCGCCAGAGCGCCACGCCGCCTCCCGACAGCCCCATTGCGAGCAGGATCGGCAGCCCCGTCCAGGCGCCCCGAAGGTTAATCCGCATCAGCGCGCGCTCCCGTCAGGGTAAAACTGAACTGCCAACGCCCCTCGGCGTCGCGCTGGGTCCCGCCGGCTTTTGCCGGCGCGAATCCCGCGACGCGAGTCAGCGCAGCCTCCACGCTGGTTAGCGCCTGCAGGTTAAGGGCCAGGCCGTCCAGCGTGAGGAGTACGCCCTGGTACTCCAGCCGCGTCAGCCACGCCTGCGCGGGCAGATCTGCCGCCAGCGCCTGCAGCCTGGGTTGCCAGGCGGCGATCGCCGATCTGCGCTGGTACTGCTGGCGCTGCCATTGATGCTGCTGCCACGCCTCACGCATCGCCTGCTCGCGCTGCTTAAGCGAGGCGAGCAGCTGCGCGTCGGCCGTCGTGTGAAGCGTCGCCAGGAAGTCGCGCTGCAGACGCGCCGTTCGGCTCACCAGCAGGCCCATCCCGCCCAGCAGCACAATGCCGATGGTTAACAACAGGACGTAGCGCAGGCGCTGGCGGCGACGCAGGTCGCGCCAGGGAAGAAGATTAACGACATGCGTCATGCCGCCCGCCTCCCAGCGCCAGCCCAAGGGCAATGGCGTAACGATCGCCATCGGCTGGCAGCGGGGGCTGCCGACGGTGAATCACTTGCCAGACATCAAAGCGACTGGCCTCATCGCCCGCGTCAATACACAGGCGCAGCGGAACCTGAAGCTGCCCCGCCAGCTGGCTTAAGGACCCGACATCAGCGCAGGCGTCACTGCCCCAGGCCTCACGGGTCGCCCACAGCCAGTGCTTTTCATCCCGCCACGCCAGGCCCTGGTCTGCCGCAGTCATCCAGGGGAAAAAGGCGCCGAGCGCACTGGCATCCGGTACGATGGCCGCCACCCGCAGCCGCAGCCGCCCTGCCAGCTCCCGCAGAACATTGATATCCAGCCGCTGCGCCGCCGTAACCTGCCAGCCGTCATCCCGCGAGGTGGGCGCATAATCAATACATAGCGCGGAGGCAGGCATTGCCAGCTGCTGGCTCATGGCGCTGGCTACCCACGTCGCCTGTTCCCGCTCCCGCAGGGCGAACTGGGGATACGGAAGACGCTTTTGCAGTGTGCGCACCGCGGGAAAGGCGATACTAACCTGATGCTGCGCCGGTAGCTCCCGCCGCCAGGCGGCCAGCCGCGAACCGAGTGCGCTGACGTCCGCCACCATTCCCTGACGTACCAGCCCCGGCGGCAATGGGATACGCCACCAGCGGCGCAGCGCCCAGTGTGAACGTTCATGCAATAGCGCGACAATGGCAATGCTATCCTGTTGGATATGCATTCCAAGCCGCCAGTTTCTGAAAGCCATGCTTACGATCTCCTTATCCGGCAAAACTGCCCGGCTATATCAATGCACCTGGCTTGCCTTTATACTACCGCGCGTTTGTTTATAAACTGCCCAAATAAAACTAAATGGGAAAACACCGGTGAAGTTCGTAAAGTATCTATTGATCCTTGCAGTCTGTTGCGTACTGCTGGGAGCAGGCTCGATTTTTGGCCTCTACAAATACATAGAGCCGCAACTCCCCGACGTCGCAACCCTGAAGGATGTGCGTTTGCAGATCCCGATGCAGGTCTATAGCGCCGACGGTGAGCTTATTGCGCAGTACGGCGAAAAGCGCCGTATCCCTGTGACGTTGCAGCAAATTCCCCCCGAGCTGGTGAAAGCGTTTATCGCCACCGAAGACAGCCGCTTCTATGAGCACCACGGCGTCGATCCGGTAGGTATTTTCCGCGCCGCCAGCGTGGCGATGTTTTCAGGCCACGCCTCACAGGGCGCCAGCACCATCACCCAGCAGTTAGCGCGTAACTTCTTTCTCAGCCCCGAGAAGACGTTGATGCGTAAGATTAAAGAGGCCTTTCTGGCCATCCGCATCGAGCAGTTGCTGAATAAAGATGAAATCCTTGAGCTGTATCTGAACAAGATCTACCTCGGCTACCGCGCCTATGGCGTCGGCGCCGCGGCGCAGGTCTATTTTGGCAAACCTATCGACCAGCTGACCCTGAGTGAGATGGCGGTGATTGCCGGTCTGCCGAAAGCGCCTTCCACTTTTAACCCGCTCTATTCGATGGATCGCGCGACCGCCCGTCGCAACGTGGTGCTGTCGCGTATGCTGAGCGAAGGGTACATCACCCAGGCGCAATACGATGAGGCGCGCAGCGAACCCATCGACGCCAGCTATCACGCGCCGAAAATCGCCTTCTCCGCCCCTTACCTGAGTGAAATGGTGCGCCAGGAGATGGTGAATCGCTACGGCGAGCAGGCCTACGAAGACGGTTATCGGGTCTATACCACCATTACCCGCAAAAACCAGCAGGCGGCCCAGCAGGCGGTACGCAATAACGTGCTGGATTACGATATGCGTCACGGCTACCGCGGCCCGGCCAGCGTACTGTGGAAAGTCGGTGAAACGCCGTGGGAGACGAAGAAGATCGTCGATTCGCTGAAGCGTCAGTCTGGCTACGGTCCGCTTTTCCCGGCGGTGGTCACCTCCGCGAATGCCCAGGAGGCTGTCGCGCTGTTGGCTAACGGCGACTCCGTTTCGCTGACGATGGAGGGCGTGCGCTGGGCCCGTCGCTTTATCTCTGATACGCAGCAAGGGGCGACCCCGCGTAAAGTCAACGACGTTGTGCAGGCCGGGCAGCAGATCTGGGTACGCAAGGTGGGTGACAGCTGGTGGCTGTCCCAGCTCCCGGACGTCAACTCAGCGCTGGTCTCCATTAACCCGCAAAACGGCGCGATTATTGCCCTTGTCGGCGGGTTTGACTTTAACCAGAGCAAATTCAACCGCGCCACCCAGGCGCTGCGCCAGGTCGGCTCCAACATTAAACCGTTCCTCTATACCGCCGCGATGGATAAAGGCTTAACGCTGGCAAGTATGCTCAACGATGTGCCGATCTCGCGCTGGGATGCGGGCGCAGGTTCCGACTGGCGGCCGAAGAACTCGCCGCCGCAGTATGCCGGTCCGATTCGTTTACGCCAGGGCCTGGGGCAGTCGAAAAACGTGGTGATGGTGCGCGCTATGCGCGCCATGGGCGTAGACTACGCCGCCGAGTATCTGCAGCGCTTTGGCTTCCCGGCGCAGAACATTGTCCACACGGAATCGTTGGCGCTGGGCTCAGCCTCCTTTACGCCCCTGCAGGTCGCTCGCGGTTATTCGGTGATGGCCAACGGCGGCTTCCTGGTCAATCCTTTCTTTATCAGTAAGATTGAGAACGATCAGGGCGGGGTCCTCTTCGAGGAGCGTCCGAAAATTGCCTGTCCGCAGTGTGATTTACCGGTAATTTACGGCGATACGCCAAAATCCAACGTGCTGGAAAACAAGGATGTGGAAGATGTCGCCACCTCCGAGGAACCGCAGAATGGCAACGTGCCGCCGCAGCCGCAGCTGGAGCAGGCCAACCAGTCGCTGGTCGCGCAGAGCGGCGCACAGGAATACGCGCCGCATGTGATTAACACACCGCTGGCCTTCCTGATCAAGAGCGCGCTGAACAGCAACATCTTTGGCGAGCCGGGCTGGATGGGCACCGGCTGGCGCGCCGGACGCGATCTGCAGCGGCATGACATCGGTGGGAAAACCGGGACCACCAACAGCTCGAAGGACGCCTGGTTCTCAGGCTACGGACCGGGCGTGGTGACCTCGGTTTGGATCGGCTTTGACGATCATCGTCGCGATCTTGGCCGGACCACCGCCTCCGGAGCGATTAAAGATCAGATCTCTGGCTATGAAGGCGGTGCCAAAAGCGCCCAGCCGGCCTGGGACAGCTTTATGAAGAGCGTGCTGGAAGGCGTTCCGGAAGAACCGTTAACTCCGCCGCCGGGTATCGTCACGGTGAATATTGACCGCAGCACCGGTCAGTTGGCGAACGGGGGCAATAGCCGGGCGGAGTACTTTATTGAAGGAACCCAGCCCACCCAGCAGGCAGTCCGTGAGGTGGGCACCACCCTGACTGACGGCGGCGGTGAAACCCACGAATTGTTCTGACAAAAAAAGCGCCTGCGGGCGCTTTTTTATTGCTGTTTAGCGTGGACGCTCGTTCAGAGTCGGCCCTGGGCCTGCAGCCATTCCCGCACTAAAAACAGCGCGCTGACGTTACGGGCCTCGTTAAAATCTTCTTCATCCAGCAGCGACATCAGCTGCGCCAGCGGCCAGCGCACCTGCGGTAGCGGCTCAGGTTCATCGCCCGGCAGTGACTCCGGATAGAGATCTTCCGCCACCATGATATTCATTTTGCTGGAGAAGTAGGAGGGGGCCATACTGAGCTTCTTCAAAAACGTCAGCTTGTTGGCGCCATAGCCAACCTCTTCTTTCAGCTCGCGATTGGCCGCTTCATCCACGGTTTCACCTGGATCAATCAGCCCTTTGGAGAAGCCCAGCTCGTAGGACTCCGTCCCCACAGCATACTCACGAATCAAAATAATGTGATCATCCACAATCGGCACAATCATCACCGCTTCACGGGTGGAAGGCCGCATACGTTCATAAACGCGACGCACACCGTTGCTGAACTCCAGATCGACGCTTTCGACATTAAAGAGGCGCGAACGGGCGACAGTTTCAACATTGAGAATGGTGGGTTTTTGTAATGATTTGCTCATTGTCATCGGTCTATGCTGTGATTAAGCAGTCATTGTGCGATACGCAACACGCTTTCGGCAATCCAAATTGCTACTTATTTACAGAGTTGTAACCTTTTCCCTGCAGGGGGAAAAGTAATAAAGATAAAAAAGTCAATAGCTTGAATTCGCTTTGAGAATTTACCGATTTCTGCGCTTTAACGTTTTTGGTAAGCTTGTGCGCTGCTGCATGACATATTCACTACCCTGTAAGCAGGTGCGCCGCTAACACTGCAGCTTGACGTTAGTCTTCACGTTCACCGACGATTTCGTAAGAAAAAAATAACTTTGATGGGATGGGCATGGGCACCTTTCTGATATTCCTTACAGCTCTGCTAATCTGCGTATTGCTCATCGGATGGTGGTATCGCGCTCACGCCAGACGCCGCCGACTCCCCCTACTGCACGCCTTTAGCGACGCTACCACGCGGCAGCTTCCTGCGGATGAGCGCCAGGCTATTGAGAAGTATGTTGCCGAGTTGAGCCACGCCCAGCAGGTGCCGGCGTCCGGTGCGACCAGCGCGCCTGTCGCTCTGGCGCTGAACGAACAGAGTGATACCGTCTATGCGGTGACACGCGCCATCACCCGCTACGGGATCACCACCGACGCGCCGAATAAATGGCGCTATTTCCTCGATTCGGTTGAAGTTCATCTGCCGCCGTTCTGGGAACAGCATATCAACGATGAAAACAGCGTCGAGCTGATCCCCACCGACAGCCTGCCGCTGGTTATCACCCTTAACGGTCATAGCCTGAGCGACTATCGCCAGGAAGCGCAAAGCTACGCCCTGGAACGCGCTTCGGCCACCCAGGCCTCCATTCGCGGCGAAGAGAGCGAGCAGGTAGAGTTGCGGCAGATCCGTCGGGAAACGCCTGAAGAACACGCTCTGAATCGCCCGGACGGGCTGCGCGAAGCGATCCTGATCGTCGCCTCCTTTCTGTTCTTTTATTTCAGCCTGATTGGGCCAGCTGTCTTTACCCCCTGGCTGGTCGCCGCAGGTTTGTTGCTGCTCGCCGCCGGACTGTGGGGGATTTATGCCCCGCCGCGTCGCGCCGCGCTGCGCGAAATCCATTGCCTGCGGGGCGTCCCTAAGCGCTGGGGATTGTTTGGCGAAAACGATCAGGAGCAAATCAATAACATCTCGCTGGGCATTATCGATCTCATCTATCCGCGCCACTGGCAACCCTGGATTGCCCAGGACCTGGGGCAGCAGACCGATATTGATATCTATCTCAACCGCCACGTGGCCCGTCAGGGACGCTACCTGTCGCTTCATGATGAAGTGAAAAACTTCCCGCTGCAGTACTGGCTACGCAGCGCGATTATCGCCGCCGGCGCCCTGGTGGTGGTGATTATGCTGTGGGCCAGCGTACCGTTGAATATGCCGTTTAAGTTCACCCTGTCGTGGCTGAAGGGCGCGCAAACGATTGAAGCCACTACCGTCAGCCAGCTGGAAAAAGCCCATGTGCGCATTGGCGATACGCTGCGCCTGACCGGTACCGGGATGTGTAATATCCGCACGCCGGGCAGTTGGTCCGCCAAAGAGGATTCGCCGTTCCTGCCTTTCGATTGTTCACAGATTGTGTGGAACGACGCCCCTCCTCTGCCGCTGCCGGAGTCTGACATTGTCAGCAAAGCGACCGCCCTGATGCAGTCCGTCCAGCGCCAGCTGCACCCGGAAACCGACGATGATTCCCGCGTCAGCCCTGCCCTACGCTCCGCCATTCAGAAATCAGGCATGGTGCTACTGGATGATTTCGGCGATATCGTGCAGAAAACTAACGATCTCTGCTCGGCAAAGGATGATTGCCTGCGGCTGAAGAATGCGTTGGTCAATCTTGGCAATACCCGTAACTGGGAAACGTTAACCAAGCGCGCCACCGCCGGCAAGCTGGATGGCGTGAACGTGCTGCTGCGGCCGGTCAGCGCCGAGTCGCTGGAGAATCTGGTGACCACCTCAACCGCGCCCTTTGTGATACGCGAAACCTCGCGGGCCGCGCAGGCGCTGAACAGCCCGGCTCCCGGCGGTTTTCTTATCGCCAGCGATGAGGGCAGCGTACTGGTCAATCAGCCGTGGCCGGCGGTGAGTCTGTATGATTATCCGGCCCATGAGCAGTGGGGCGAACTGCGGCGGCTGGCCGGTATGCTCATGCATACCCCCTTCCATGCCGAAGGTATCGTTACCAACCTGTTTACTGACGCCAACGGCACGCAGCATATCAACCTGCATCGCATCCCCGACCGCAGCGGCCTGTGGCGTTATCTGGGCATCACCCTGCTGCTGCTGTCAATGGTGGGGTGCATGGCTTACCACGCCGTGCAGGCCCTGCGTCGTTATCAACGCCATCGTCAGCGTATGGAAGAGATTCAGAAATATTACGAAAGCTGCCTTAATCCGGTTTTGCTCCCCTCATCTGACTCGCAAGATTAATTTTCCCGGCGACAGGGTGTGATACCCTGTCGCCCATTTTCCGCTCGCTGGAGAGTCATCATGCACTTTGATATCGCCTGGCAGGAGGTCGATACCGTTCTGCTGGATATGGACGGCACGCTCCTGGACCTCGCCTTCGACAACTACTTCTGGCAAACGCTGGTGCCTGAAACCTGGGGGGCCGCCCGCGGCCTCAATTTGCAGGAGGCGAAAGAGGCCATGCGCCAGGAGTATCACGCCGTGCAGCATACGCTAAACTGGTACTGTCTGGATTACTGGAGCGAGCGCCTGGGTTTGGATATTTGTGCGATGACCAGCGAACAAGGTCCGCGCGCCACGCTGCGCGAGGATACCGTGCCGTTCCTTGATGCTCTCAAGGCCTGCGGTAAGCGACGCATTCTGTTGACCAATGCCCATCCCCACAATCTGGCGGTGAAGCTCAAACACACCGGCCTGGACGCGCACCTTGATTTATTACTTTCCACCCACACATTTGGTTATCCGAAAGAGGATCAGCGTCTGTGGCGCGCCGTGGCGGAGGAAACTGGCCTTGAGGCGCACAAAACGCTGTTTGTCGACGACAGCGAGGCGATACTGGATGCCGCGAGGGAGTTTGGCATTCGTTACTGCCTGGGTATTACCAATCCTGACTCCGGACTGGCGGAAAAGCAGTATCTGCGCCATCCGGGGCTGAATGATTACCGACGACTGATCCCTTCGCTTACCCCGAAGGAGAGGCGATGAAAGAGAAGCCCACCGAAACCGTCAGACTGGACAAATGGCTTTGGGCCGCCCGCTTTTACAAAACCCGCGCGCTGGCGCGGGAAATGATTGAAGGCGGCAAGGTGCATTACAACGGACAACGTAGCAAACCCGGAAAAATCGTCGAACTCGACGCCATGCTGACGATGCGCCAGGGCAACGACGAGCGGACGGTGCGCATTATCGGCATTACCGAACAGCGCCGCCCGGCAAGCGAAGCCGTCAACCTGTATGAAGAGACGGCGGAGAGTATCGAGAAGCGTGAAAAAATGGCCCTGGCGCGCAAAATGAACGCCCTGACCATGCCGCACCCTGACAGACGTCCGGACAAGAAAGAGCGCCGCGACCTGATGAGATTTAAACACGGCGAGAGTGAATAACTCGCGCCAGAAAGAGAGATGATTATGACTCAACACGATCAATTACATCGTTATCTGTTTGAAAACTATGCCGTGCGCGGCGAGCTGGTGACGGTGTCGGAAACCCTGGAACAGATTCTGGCGAATCACACCTATCCCCAACCGGTCAAAACGGTGCTGGCGGAGCTGTTGGTCGCCACCAGTCTGCTGACCGCGACGCTGAAGTTTGCCGGCGACATTACCGTACAGCTGCAGGGGGATGGCCCTTTACAGCTGGCGGTGATCAACGGCAATAACCAGCAGCAGCTGCGCGGCGTCGCGCGCGTGCAGGGCGAGATTGCGGACGATGCGGATCTGAAAACGATGGTCGGCAACGGCTACCTGGTCATTACCATCTCTCCGGAAGAAGGTGAGCGCTATCAGGGCGTGGTCGGTCTGGAAGGCGATACGCTGGCCGCCTGCCTGGAAGATTATTTCCAGCGTTCAGAGCAGCTGCCGACGCGCCTTATCATCCGCACCGGCGATCATGAAGGCCAGCCGATGGCGGGCGGGATGCTGCTGCAGGTGATGCCGGCGCAGGATGCCCAGACTGCCGACTTCGAGCACCTGGCGACGCTTACCGAGACCATTAAGGCGGAAGAGCTGTTCACCCTGCCGGCAAATGATGTGCTGTGGCGTCTGTACCATGAAGAAGAAGTCACGGTCTACGACCCGCAGAGCGTGGAGTTCAAGTGCACCTGCTCCCGCGAACGCTGCGCCGGCGCGCTGAAGACACTGCCGGATGAAGAGATTGATAGCATCCTCGCCGACGAAGGCGAAATTGATATGCACTGCGACTACTGCGGTAACCACTATATCTTCAATGCCATGGACATCGCCGAGATCCGTAATAACGCCTCTCCGGCCGATCCGCAGGTTCATTAATCCCCGCATCTTTCTCAGGCACAGGGCGGCAATGTTGTTTGTCGCGTTGTGCCTGACTTTTAATTTATTCGCGAGTTGAATCGATTTTCCCTGAAAGAGTTACGTAATTTAATTTCAGGAAAGCGATTACATTCACATTTCGGCAGTTTTTTTAATTACTTTTTAACCATTGAGAAACATCTAACCCCACCATCCGCCCATTTCCTGAGATAATCCACTCCACTTCGTGACAGGAGTCACCGTTTTTATCGTCATTCTGAGGAATGTCGAGATACGTAAATCTATGAGCCTGGTCGCGGTCAATACCCGGCAATTAACCCTACAATTTACAGCAGTACATCTTGGCTAAGGAGCAGTGACATGCGCGTTAATCATGGTTTAACCCCGCAGGATCTCAAGGCTTATGGTATCAATGACGTCCAGGATATCGTCCACAACCCCAGCTACGACATGTTGTTTCAGGAAGAGCTCGACCCGAACCTGGAAGGCTACGAACGTGGCGTATTAACCACTCTGGGAGCTATCGCCGTCGACACGGGCATTTTTACCGGTCGTTCTCCGAAAGATAAGTATCTCGTGCGCGACGACACCACCCGCGACACCGTCTGGTGGTCCGATAAAGGCAAAGGTAAAAACGACAACAAGCCGCTTTCGCAGGAAACCTGGCAGCATCTGAAAGGGCTGGTGACCCAGCAACTGTCCGGTAAACGCCTGTTTATCGTCGACGCTTTCTGCGGCGCCAACGCCGATACCCGTCTCAGCGTACGTTTCATTACCGAAGTGGCCTGGCAGGCGCACTTCGTTAAAAACATGTTCATCCGTCCGAGCGATGAAGAGCTGGCTGAATTCGAGCCCGACTTCATCGTGATGAACGGCGCGAAATGCACCAATCCGCAGTGGAAAGAGCAGGGCCTCAATTCGGAAAACTTCGTCGCCTTCAACCTCACCGAGCGCATTCAGTTGATCGGCGGCACCTGGTACGGCGGCGAGATGAAGAAAGGGATGTTCTCGATCATGAACTACCTGCTGCCGCTGAAGGGCATCGCCTCCATGCACTGCTCAGCCAACGTCGGCGAGAAAGGCGATGTCGCCATTTTCTTCGGCCTCTCAGGCACCGGCAAAACCACCCTCTCCACCGACCCGAAACGCCGCCTGATTGGCGATGACGAACATGGCTGGGATGACGACGGCGTGTTTAACTTCGAAGGGGGCTGCTACGCCAAGACCATCAAACTCTCTGAAGCGGCCGAGCCGGATATCTATCACGCCATCCGCCGCAACGCCCTGCTGGAAAACGTGGTGGTACGCGCCGACGGCACGGTCGATTTCGATGACGGTTCAAAAACCGAAAATACCCGCGTCTCCTACCCCATCGACCACATCGACAACATTGTTAAGCCGGTGTCTAAAGCGGGTCACGCTACCAAAGTGATCTTCCTGACGGCCGATGCGTTCGGCGTCCTGCCGCCGGTCTCCCGCCTGACCGCCGACCAGACGCAGTACCATTTCCTGTCCGGGTTTACCGCCAAACTGGCCGGCACCGAGCGCGGCGTAACCGAACCCACGCCAACCTTCTCCGCCTGCTTCGGCGCCGCCTTCCTGTCGCTGCACCCGACGCAGTACGCCGAAGTGCTGGTCAAACGCATGCAGGCGGCTGGCGCGCAGGCTTATCTGGTCAATACCGGCTGGAACGGCACCGGCAAGCGCATCTCGATTAAAGATACCCGCGCGATCATCGACGCCATCCTCAATGGCTCGCTGGACAACGCGGAGACCTTTACCCTGCCGATGTTTAACCTGCAGATCCCGACGGCGCTCCCGGGCGTGGATACCCACATCCTCGATCCGCGCAGCACCTATGGTTCCCCGGAGCAGTGGCAGGAAAAAGCCGACCAGCTGGCGAAGCTGTTTATTGAGAATTTTGAGAAGTATACCGATACGCCAGCGGGCGCCGCGCTGGTGGCGGCAGGACCGCAGCGCTAACGGGCGCAAAGGTGAAAAAGCCGGGCTTGCCCGGCTTTTTATTGTGCAACATCCTGAGCAGCTAACCGCGGGCGCGATCAGCTCTCCCTGGCGGGTTTCATCGGCGCCAGCATCCGGTGCACCGGCAGCCAGGCGCGGATCAGTAACCCGCCGCGTTCGCTGGAGCCAATCTCCAGCCGGCCGTTGTGATTGTCGATAATACGCTGAACAATCGCCAACCCCAGCCCGGTGCCGCTGGTGCTGCGGGCGCTGTCGCCGCGTACAAACGGCTGAAACAGGTGCTCCCGCTGCTCAGGTTTAATCCCCGGTCCATCATCTTCTACCTGGAACCAGGCCCGGCTCGCTTCGCTGCCGCTGCTGACCTTGATCCAGCCATTGCCATAGCGGGCCGCGTTGACCACCATATTCGCCAGCGCGCGCTTGATAGACAGCGGGTGCATACGTACCGGAATCTCGCCGGCCTGCAGGGCGGTGGCGATTTCCCGCTCATAGCCACTCTCCGCAGCGATCACTTCCCCCAGCACCGCATTCAGATCCGCCAGCTCCATCGGCATCTCCTGCCCGGTGCGCAGATAGTCGATAAACTGCTCGATAATGGCGTTGCACTCTTCGATATCTTTGTTGATCGACTCCGCGAGATAGCCGTCCTGCTCGCCCATCATCTCGGTGGCCAGACGAATGCGGGTCAGCGGGGTTCGTAAATCATGACTGACCCCGGCCATCAGCAGCGTACGGTCATCAGCCAACTGCTTCACGCCCGCCGCCATATGGTTAAAGGCGCGCGTCACCGAACGCACTTCGGAGGCGCCATACTCGCGCAGCGGCGGCGGAATAATGCCGCGCCCGACCTGCAGCGCCGCGTGCTCCAGATCCACCAACGGGCGGTTCTGAATACGAATAAACAGCCAGGCGCCGCCTATCGCCAGCAGCATGATCGCCAGGGTATAGCGGAACAGCGGCGAGAAGTCGCCCTGATGGATCTCGGTCAGCGGCACCCGCACCCAGATATTGGGCGACAGCCAGGTCTTCAGCCACACCACAGGGGAGCTTTTATTGACCTCTACCCGCACCTCTGTGGGGCCACCAAGCTGATGGGCCATCTGCTGACTTAAGAATTCATAATGCTGCGCCCAGCGCAGGCCTGCGTCTTCCGCCGCTTCATTGGAATAGAGCGAAATCCCCAGCTCGCGATAAATTTCACGACGAAACGCCGGGGGCACCACCAGCTGGGTGCCATCCTCCAGCTGCAGTTTGTCGGTCATCAGCATACGCACTTCGTAGGCTAACACTTTATTAAACTGCTGGAGACTCGGCAGGATCGCGAAATTCAGTACCACCAGATAGGTCGTCACCAGGCTGACGAACAGCAAGGTGACGATCAGGAGCAGTGTGCGAGCAAAGGAGCTGCGCGGCGAAAAGCGCACGCGTTTCATGCCTTAGAACCGTCCGGGACGAAGACGTAGCCCAGACCCCAGACGGTCTGGATGTAGCGCGGATGCGCCGGGTCCTCTTCCACCATGCGGCGCAGGCGGGAGATCTGTACGTCGATGGAGCGCTCCATCGCAGAGTATTCGCGGCCGCGGGCGAGGTTCATCAGCTTATCGCGCGACAGCGGCTCACGGGGATGGCTCACCAGCGCCTTCAGGACCGCGAATTCGCCGCTGGTCAACGGCATCGGCTCGTCTTCACGGAACATCTCGCGGGTGCCTAAATTCAGTTTGAATTTACCAAAGGCGATAACCGCCTCTTCCTGCGACGGCGCGCCCGGCAGCTCGTTCGCCTGGCGGCGCAGCACCGCCCGGATGCGGGCCAGCAGTTCGCGCGGGTTAAACGGCTTCGGAATATAGTCGTCAGCCCCGATCTCCAGACCCACGATCCGATCGACCTCTTCGCCTTTCGCCGTCACCATAATGATCGGCATCGGGTTACTCTGGCTGCGCAGACGACGGCAGATAGAGAGACCATCTTCGCCCGGCAGCATCAGATCCAGCACCATCAGGTGGAAGGATTCACGGGTTAACAGACGATCCATCTGTTCGGCGTTCGCCACGCTACGAACCTGGAAGCCCTGCTCGGTCAGATAACGCTCGAGCAGCGCACGCAGGCGCATGTCGTCATCCACAACCAGAATCTTATAATTCTCTTGCATTGTTTGTACTCCCAAAGGTTCACTGCGATAGTCAGTGCGTATTCTCAAAAAAGCCCGGCGCGCTCACCAGCTAAATCTGGTATATATTCCAGGCTAAATTGTTACAAAGCATATTTAACAGCAGGTTAAGTATACATTTAATCATAAGACACAGTATTTATCCTGTCGGTATTATTACGCGCTACAAATTGTGCGCAACGACAGACAGTCAGAAGGTTGAACTCACGATGAAAACGCCGCTGATCACCCGCGAGGGATATGAAAAACTGAAGCAGGAGATGGACTACCTGTGGCGCCAGGAGCGTCCGGAAGTGACCAAAAAGGTGACCTGGGCCGCCAGCCTCGGCGACCGCAGCGAGAACGCGGACTACCAGTACAACAAAAAGCGCCTGCGGGAGATCGATCGCCGGGTCCGCTATCTGACCAAATGTCTGGAACAGTTGAAAATCGTCGATTACTCGCCGCAACAGGAAGGTAAAGTCTTCTTCGGCGCCTGGGTAGAGATTGAAAACGATGAAGGCGATATCAAGCGCTTTCGCATCGTCGGTTACGATGAAATTTTTGGCCGCAAAGACTATATCTCCATCGACTCGCCGATGGCGCGCGCACTGTTAAAAAAAGAGGTTGGCGATCTGGCCATCGTCAACACGCCGGCGGGCGAAGCCAGCTGGTATGTCAACGAGATCGAATACGTTAAATAGACAAGAACTTTCCGAGAGACGCCCGGCGCGGCTGGTATTTTTAGCCGTCAGTCCGTATAACTAGTCCCTGTTTTTTGACCCTAAAGATGAATTAAAAGCCATGATGAATGATTCGCTCTGCCGCATTATTGCGGGTGAACTTCAGGCCAGAGCCGAACAGGTAGAAGCTGCCGTTCGCCTGCTTGATGAAGGGAACACCGTGCCGTTTATTGCACGTTATCGTAAAGAAGTCACCGGCGGTCTGGATGACACGCAGCTGCGTAATCTGGAAACTCGCCTCGGCTATCTGCGCGAACTCGAAGACCGTCGTCAGGCGATCCTCAAATCCATCGCTGAACAGGGCAAACTGACCGACGCGCTGGAAAAAGCCATCAACACCACGCTCAGCAAAACCGAACTGGAAGATCTCTACCTGCCCTACAAGCCGAAGCGCCGTACACGCGGGCAGATCGCTATCGAAGCCGGGCTCGAACCGCTGGCTGACCTGCTGTGGAATGAACCGGCCCACGATCCGGAAGCGGAGGCCGCAAAATATATTGATGCCGATAAGGGCGTAGCCGACAGCAAAGCGGCCCTGGACGGCGCGCGCTATATTCTGATGGAGCGGTTTGCCGAAGACGCCGCGCTGCTGGCGAAGGTCCGTGACTATCTGTGGAAAAACGCCCACCTGGTCTCCACCGTCGTCAGCGGTAAAGAAGAGGAAGGCGCTAAATTCCGCGACTACTTCGATCACCATGAACCGATCGCCACCGTGCCGTCGCATCGCGCGCTGGCGATGTTCCGCGGTCGCAACGAAGGCGTCCTGCAGCTCTCTTTAAACGCTGACCCGCAGTTTGACGAGCCGCCGAAAGAGAGCCACGGCGAGCAAATTATTATCGACCACCTGGGCCTGCGCCTGAATAACGCCCCGGCGGACAGCTGGCGTAAAGGCGTCGTCAGCTGGACCTGGCGGATCAAAGTCCTGATGCATCTCGAAACCGAGCTGATGGGCACCGTGCGCGAACGCGCGGAGGACGAGGCAATCAACGTCTTCGCCCGCAACCTGCACGATCTGCTGATGGCCGCGCCCGCCGGGCTGCGCGCCACCATGGGACTCGATCCGGGCCTGCGCACCGGGGTGAAAGTGGCCGTCGTCGACGCCACCGGTAAACTGGTCGCTACCGATACCATCTATCCCCACACCGGCCAGGCCGCCAAAGCGGCCGTCGCCGTCGCCGCGCTGTGTGAGAAGTACAACGTTGAGCTGGTGGCCATCGGCAACGGTACCGCCTCGCGTGAAACCGAGCGTTTCTTCCTCGACGTGCAGAAACAGTTCCCGAAGGTCACCGCCCAGAAGGTGATCGTCAGTGAAGCCGGGGCTTCCGTTTACTCCGCCTCCGAGCTGGCGGCGCAGGAGTTTCCGGACCTCGACGTGTCGCTGCGCGGCGCGGTCTCCATCGCCCGCCGTCTGCAGGATCCCCTGGCCGAGCTGGTGAAAATCGACCCGAAATCCATTGGCGTCGGCCAGTATCAGCACGACGTCAGCCAGACCCAGCTGGCGCGTAAGCTGGACGCGGTGGTGGAAGACTGTGTGAACGCCGTCGGCGTTGACCTGAACACCGCCTCCGTTCCGCTGCTGACCCGCGTCGCCGGCCTGACCCGCATGATGGCGCAGAACATCGTCGCCTGGCGCGACGAGAATGGTCAGTTCCAGAACCGCCAGCAGCTGCTGAAAGTCAGCCGTCTGGGGCCGAAAGCCTTTGAACAGTGCGCGGGCTTCCTGCGTATCAACCACGGCGACAACCCGCTGGATGCCTCCACCGTTCACCCGGAAGCTTACCCGGTAGTCGAACGTATTCTGGCCGCCACCCAGCAGGCGCTGAAAGATCTGATGGGCAATAGCAGTGCGCTGCGCCACCTGAAGGCAGTGGACTTCACCGATGAGAAGTTTGGCGTCCCGACGGTCACCGACATTATCAAAGAGCTGGAAAAACCGGGCCGCGATCCGCGTCCGGAGTTTAAGACCGCGAAGTTCGCCGATGGTGTGGAGACCATGAATGACCTGCTGCCGGGAATGATTCTGGAAGGTGCCGTCACCAACGTCACCAACTTCGGCGCGTTTGTTGATATCGGCGTTCATCAGGACGGACTGGTACACATTTCGTCGCTTTCTGACCGGTTTGTTGAGGATCCGCACACCGTGGTGAAAGCGGGCGACATCGTCAAGGTCAAAGTGATGGAAGTCGATCTGCCGCGTAAGCGTATCGCCCTGACCATGCGTCTCGACGAGCAGCCGGGCGACAGCAACGCCCGCCGCGGCGGTGGTCAGGAGCGCCCGCAGGGAAATCGCCCGGCTGCGAAAGCCGCCAAACCCCGCGGTCGCGAGGCGCAGCCTGCCGGCAACAGCGCGATGATGGATGCCCTCGCCGCAGCGATGGGTAAAAAACGCTAAACTCTCCCTGCCCCTTTTTCAGGGGCAGTTTTTTTTCATGACCAGGCCATCGCCATCACGCGCAAAACAGCTTCAGTTGTTTCTGATAACCTGCTTTTATTCCACGCCTGAAAGGTAGCGAAATTAATATTTTCATTTCGTTAACTTCAGAAACCTTAATTAAACATTAGCTCGCCGAAATAATATTTCGCGCATTTTTGATTACAGGCTGACTTTGCGGCATATCAATAAAAAGGTGATTTTCACTTTAAAAATAGCCTGCAGCGCATCATATGTATTGATGATAAAAACCATTCTCATTATCATCGATTACAGAACGTTTTTTCTTTTTTCGTTGGCTACGGTCCCCGGCGCAACTGCCTCCAGGCGTCCGGAAAATTCTTCTTCGGTTAGCGATAGACAAGTAGGCCCTATGCAATTCACACCTGATAGTGCGTGGAAAATTACCGGTTTTTCTCGCGATATTAGCCCAGCATACCGTCAGAAACTGCTCTCCCTCGGCATGCTGCCCGGTTCCTCTTTTCATGTGGTTCGCGTGGCGCCGCTCGGCGATCCTGTTCATATTGAAACCCGACGCGTCAGTCTGGTATTACGCAAAAAAGATCTCGCCTTAATCGAACTGGAAGCGGTTGCACAATAACGGCTGGCCCGGCACAAGAGTCTGAAATATGCAAAAATTAACCGTTGGTTTAATTGGTAATCCTAATTCCGGCAAGACCACCTTATTTAATCAGCTGACCGGCGCTCGCCAGCGCGTGGGCAACTGGGCTGGGGTGACCGTTGAGCGTAAAGAGGGGATTTTCGCCACCACTGACCATCAGGTCACGCTGGTCGACCTCCCGGGAACCTACTCCCTGACCACCATCTCCTCGCAGACCTCGCTGGACGAGCAGATTGCCTGCCACTACATCCTGAGCGGCGACGCTGACATGCTGATTAACGTGGTCGATGCCTCCAACCTCGAGCGCAACCTCTATCTGACGCTGCAGCTGCTCGAGCTGGGGATCCCCTGCGTCGTCGCGCTGAACATGCTGGATATCGCCGAAAAGCAGAAGGTGCGGATCGATATCGACGCCCTCGCCGCCCGTCTCGGTTGCCCGGTCATTCCGCTGGTATCGACTCGCGGACGGGGGATCGAAGCGCTGAAGATCGCCCTCGACCGTCATCAGGCGAACAGCGATCTTGAGCTGGTCCACTATCCGCAGCCGCTGCTGCGCGAAGCTGACCTGCTGGCGCAGCAGATGTCAGCGCAGATCCCGACCCGGCAGCGGCGCTGGCTGGGTCTGCAGATGCTGGAGGGCGATATCTACAGCCGGGCCTATGCCGGCGACGCCGCCGATAAACTGGATATCGCCCTGGCGAATCTCAGCGACGAGATCGACGACCCGGCGCTGCACATCGCTGACGCGCGCTATCAGACCATCGCCGCCATTTGCGACGCCGTCAGCAATACCCTGACCGCCGAACCAAGCCGCTTCACCGCCGCGATGGACAAAGTGATCCTCAACCGCTTCCTCGGGTTGCCGATTTTTCTCTTTGTCATGTACTTGATGTTCCTGCTGGCGATCAACATCGGCGGCGCGCTGCAGCCGATTTTCGATGCCGGCTCGGTCGCGATCTTTGTGCATGGCATTCAATGGCTGGGTTACACCCTGCACTTCCCGGACTGGCTGACCGTGTTCCTCGCCCAGGGGATCGGCGGCGGTATCAACACCGTGCTGCCGCTGGTGCCGCAGATCGGCATGATGTATCTGTTTCTCTCCTTCCTTGAGGACTCCGGCTACATGGCGCGCGCCGCCTTTGTGATGGATCGCCTGATGCAAGCCCTCGGCCTGCCGGGGAAATCCTTCGTCCCGCTGATTGTCGGTTTTGGCTGCAACGTGCCGTCGGTGATGGGCGCCCGCACCCTTGACGCGCCGCGCGAGCGTCTGATGACCATTATGATGGCGCCGTTTATGTCCTGCGGCGCGCGGCTGGCGATCTTCGCCGTCTTCGCGGCCGCCTTCTTTGGGCAGAACGGCGCGCTGGCGGTCTTCTCGCTCTATGTGCTGGGCATTGTGATGGCCATCCTCACCGGCCTGATGCTGAAGCACACCATTATGCGCGGCGAAGCCTCGCCGTTCGTGATGGAGCTGCCGGTGTACCACGTCCCGCATATCAAGAGCCTGATTATCCAGACCTGGCAGCGCCTGAAAGGCTTTGTGCTGCGCGCCGGGAAGGTGATCGTCATCGTCAGCATCTTCCTCAGCGCGCTGAACAGCTTCTCACTGAGCGGTAAGGTCGTCGACAACATCAACGACTCCGCGCTGGCCTCGGTGAGCCGGGTCATTACGCCGGTGTTTAAACCGATCGGCGTGCATGAAGATAACTGGCAGGCCACCGTCGGCCTGTTTACCGGCGCGATGGCGAAAGAGGTGGTAGTGGGTACGCTGAACACCCTCTATACCGCCGAAGATATCCAGAATGAGGAATTCAATCCGCAGACCTTCAGCCTCGGCGAAGAACTGCTCGCCGCCGTCGATGAGACATGGCAGGGACTGAAAGACACCTTCAGCCTCAGCGTCCTGGCCAACCCCATCGAAGCCAGCAAAGGCGATGGCGAAATGGCCACCGGCGCCATGGGGGTGATGGGCAGTAAATTTGGCAGCGCGGCGGCGGCATACAGCTACCTGATCTTCGTCCTGCTCTATATTCCCTGCATCTCGGTGATGGGCGCCATCGCCCGCGAATCAAGCCGCGGCTGGATGACCTTCTCCATCCTGTGGGGGCTGAATATCGCCTATTCGCTCTCGACGCTCTATTACCAGACCGTTAGCTTTAGCGATCACCCGCGCTACAGTCTGGTGTGTATCCTGGCGGTAGTGTTGTTCAACGTGGTGCTCTTCGGCCTGTTGCGCCGGGCGCGCAGCCGGGTGGACGTCTCGCTGCTGGCCACGCGAAAAACGCCGGCCTCCTGCTGTTCCAGCCCGGCTGGCGATTGCCACTAAGGAGGGACTGTGGCGTCGTTAATGGAAGTCCGCGATATGCTGGCCCTGCAGGGCCGCATGGAGGCGAAACAGCTCAGTGCTCGCCTGCAGACGCCTCAGCCGCTGATTGACGCCATGCTTGAGCGAATGGAAGCCATGGGTAAGGTGGTCCGGATCAGCGAAACGAGCGAGGGCTGCCTCTCCGGCAGCTGTAAAAGTTGCCCTGAAGGGAAAGCGGCGTGCCGGCAGGAGTGGTGGGCGCTACGATGAAAGGAGTAAGGCCAGGTCGCGCAACGAGGTAAAACGAGTAAGACAGCTATGAAAAACGGGCCAGCAGGCCCGTTTTCTTATGACTGGATTATTTATAAACGTCAGCGTTCGCGTGTACGGTTTTTTCGTTTTTCTGCCCGGCAATCACCACAAAGTATTTCCCACCCAGCTCATCGGCTTTTTTCGACAGATCGCGTCGGGCGTCCATCGGCGACGTCGTCCTGGAGGTCGTAATGCTACCGACCTTGGTCAGATTCATCTTCGCCACGTCTTCTTTTTGGATCTCTTTCGCGGCGAATGCGCCGAAAGAGAGGGTGCCTATCACCAGAGATGCAACCATTCCTGTAACAAGTTTCATAGCCTCTACTCTCCATAAGGTTGTTATTGTAGGTCACGGTGGCGGATTGAAATAATCAACCACCGTAACAACCTAAGTATTGCTAGGAATGGCCCTTTTACCATGGCGCGGCAAAAAAAATTACCCCAGCCGCGTCTTCAGCGCCAGCAGCGGCTCGCAGAAGGCCGCGGGATGGGAAACAAACGGCGCATGCGCGGCCTTATCGAAGAGGATTGACTCGCTTTCCGGCCACAGGTCATCCAGCAACGGGACGATCTTGCGCGGCACCAGTCCATCCAGCCGGCCATACAGCCGCAGAAACGGCATCGGCAGCCTGACCAGCGCCTGACGCAGATCGACGGTTCTGAGGATCTCCAGTCCGCCATTCAGCGCCTCGGCGGAAGGCATCGGCAGCGAGAGCACCGCCTGCTTTAACGCCCGCGCATCCTGACGCGCGCTCTCTGTGCCCATGGTTTGCAGGGCGAGGAATCGCTCGACGGTGCGCTGGAAATCGTCGCTCAGCTGCTGCTGAAATCCGGCCAGCACCTCGGGCTTGATGCCGGGCCAGTCGTCACGAGCCGCGAAACAGGGGGAAGAGGCAACCGTCACCAGCGCCTGCACGCGTTCCGGACGCATAATCGCGACCTGGCTGGCCACCAGCCCGCCCAGGCTCCAGCCCAGCCACACCGCCTGTGGAGGGGCCTGCTCCAGCACCCGCTGCGCCATCGCCTCCAGCGACATCGCCCCAAACCCGCCGCTGCGGCCATAGCCCGGCAGATCCACCAGGTGGAGGGTAAAATGCGAAGCCAGCTGCGGCGTGATGCAATCCCATACCTGAGCGTTCAGCCCCCAGCCGTGCAGCAGCACAAGATGACAATCTCCTTCGCCGATTGTTTGCCACCAGATGTCGTTCATCCGTTACCGTTCTCTTTTTACTGGACAGAAGGCCAAATATGCTAACAGCACACAGCTTATGCTGGCTATGCCAAATGCCGCTGGCAGTCGCCCGCTGGGGGATCTGCTCCCGCTGCAACCGCGCCCTGCTCGCCTGTCCCCCGCTCTGCCCGCAGTGCGGCCTGCCGGCGGCGGCATCCCGTCACCCCTGCGGCCGCTGCCTGCAAAAGCCGCCTCCCTGGCATCGGCTGGTGGCGGTCAATGACTATCGCCCGCCGCTGAGCGGTCTGGTGCAGCAGCTGAAGTTTCACCATCGCCCGGAGCTGGGCCCCGCCCTCGCGCGTCTGCTGCTGCAGCGCCTTCTGCAGCGTGACGATTTGCCGCCAGTAGACGCTCTGGTCGGCGTGCCGCTATGGCATCGCCGTCGCTGGCGCCGGGGTTATAATCAGTGCGACGAACTGTGCCGACCGTTAGCCCGCTGGCGAGGATGCGTCTGGCATCGCGAAGGCCTGACTCGCCAGCGAGCCGGCGCCGTCCAACATTCGCTCAATGCCCGCCAGCGCAGGCAGAACCTGAAAAATGCCTTTCAGCTTGAATTTGCCGTGCAGGGACTCCATATCGCTCTGGTGGATGATGTCGTCACGACCGGCAGCACCGTCGCCGAGATATCCCGCCTGCTTTTGCGAAACGGCGCCGCGACGGTTCAGGTATGGTGTTTGTGCCGTACCTTGTAGACCCCCGCTGATGGGCGTATTATAACCCAGTAAAATAGTCAACTATTAGGCCAACGCTATGATCCGTATTTCCGATGCTGCACAAGCGCACTTTGCCAAACTGCTGGCAAATCAGGAAGAAGGGACGCAAATTCGCGTATTTGTGATTAATCCCGGCACCCCAAACGCTGAGTGCGGCGTATCCTACTGCCCACCGGATGCGGTGGAAGACACCGACACGGCGCTGAAATTTGAACAGCTGACCGCCTATGTCGATGAGCTCAGCGCGCCCTATCTGGAAGACGCTGAAATTGATTTCGTCACTGACCAGCTCGGCTCGCAGCTGACGCTGAAAGCGCCGAACGCCAAAATGCGCAAAGTCTCTGACGATGCCCCGCTGATGGAGCGCGTCGAGTACCTGCTGCAGTCGCAGATTAATCCGCAGCTGGCAGGCCACGGCGGCCGCGTATCGCTGATGGAGATCACCGACGACGGTCTGGCTATCCTGCAGTTCGGCGGCGGATGCAACGGCTGCTCGATGGTCGACGTGACCCTGAAAGAAGGTATTGAAAAACAGCTGCTGAACGAGTTTCCGGAGCTGAAAGGGGTTCGCGATCTGACCGAGCATCAGCGCGGCGAGCACTCCTACTACTAAGCCCTTCCTCCGGCGGCACCCTGCCGCCGGTCCTCCCTGGCCCTTTCTGTGTTACCGCGCAACATCTCCCGCTAAATGACCGGCAAAAACCGGGGAAAGAGTATGACTTAAGTCTCATATTTAACATTTTCCCCCGTCAGGTGATTCTCAACCCTCACATGTTACCCGTATCATCCACTTCAGGCGCCACCGGCAAAAAAATAGCCAGCTATCCTTTCTCTGGGTAAGGATAATGCAAGCGTTTACGGTGCCAGACTATTTTGCTCCCTGACGGAGCGGATGCTCTACAGGTTCGAACTTTGACGTTACCCATAACAAATTAAGGCCAGGTAAATCATGCCATTAGTCATCGTTGCTATCGGGGTTGCCCTGTTGTTGCTGTTAATGATCCGTTTCAAAATGAACGGCTTCATTGCGCTGGTTCTGGTGGCGCTCGCCGTCGGATTAATGCAGGGTATGCCACTGGATAAAGTGATCGTCTCCATCAAAAACGGCGTTGGCGGCACCCTTGGCAGCCTCGCGCTGATCATGGGCTTCGGCGCTATGCTCGGTAAGCTGCTGGCAGACTGCGGCGGCGCCCAGCGTATCGCCACCACGCTTATCAATAAGTTCGGTAAGAAGCATATTCAGTGGGCGGTGGTCCTGACCGGCTTCACCGTTGGCTTCGCCCTGTTCTATGAAGTGGGCTTCGTGCTGATGCTGCCGCTGGTGTTCACCATCGCCGCCTCGGCCCGTATTCCGCTGCTGTACGTCGGCGTACCGATGGCAGCCGCGCTCTCCGTCACCCACGGCTTCCTGCCGCCGCATCCGGGTCCGACCGCGATCGCCACCATCTTCCATGCCGATATGGGCAAAACGCTGCTCTACGGCACCATTCTGGCTATCCCGACGGTTATCCTGGCGGGACCGGTGTTTGCGCGCTTCCTGAAAGGGATAGATAAGCCGATCCCGGAAGGCCTGCATAACCCGAAAGTGTTCACTGAAGAAGAGATGCCAGGCTTTGGCGTCAGCGTCTGGACCTCGCTGGTTCCGGTGATCCTGATGGCGATGCGCGCCGTGGCTGAGATGATCCTGCCGAAAGGCCACGCCTTCCTGCCAATTGCCGAGTTCTTCGGCGACCCGGTGATGGCCACCCTGATTGCGGTACTGATTGCCCTGTTCACCTTCGGTTTGAACCGCGGCCGCTCCATGGAGCAGATCAACGATACCCTGACCTCTTCGATCAAAATCATCGCCATGATGCTGTTGATTATCGGCGGCGGCGGCGCCTTCAAGCAGGTGCTGGTGGATAGCGGCATGGATAAATACATCGCCTCTATCATGCACGAATCGAACATGTCTCCGCTGTTTATGGCGTGGTCTATCGCCGCGGTGCTGCGTATCGCGCTGGGTTCGGCGACCGTAGCCGCCATCACCGCGGGCGGGATTGCCGCGCCGCTGATCGCCACCACCGGCGTCAGCCCGGAGCTGATGGTTATCGCCGTTGGCTCCGGCAGCGTTATCTTCTCCCATGTTAACGATCCGGGCTTCTGGCTGTTCAAAGAGTACTTTAACCTGACCATCGGCGAGACCATCAAGTCCTGGTCGGTGCTGGAAACCATTATCTCAGTCTGCGGCCTGGTGGGCTGTCTGCTGCTGGGGATGGTGGTGTAAGGTCACTCCCGCCACAGAAAAAGGCCGGTCCGCGTGAAGCGGGCCGGCCTTTTTTATCGGACATGCTCTTCGCCGCGCAGAGGAGCGCGCGGCAGGAAGTTATCAGGAGGCGGCTTTCTTGCTCGCCGCCTTGCGCCGTTTATCCAGATCCTTAATCAGCTTATTGACCCGTTCATCGGCAAACATCTGCTCCAGGGTGACGGACAGCTTCCGGCGCCAGTTCGGGTACTCGGTGCTGGTGCCCGGAATGTTAACCGGCGTCGCCATCTCCAGCCAGTCTTCCGGCTGCAGGCCCAGCAGGGCGCTGTTGCTGTCGGCAATATAACGCTGCATCCCCCGGTTGAGGATCCCCGTCATGCTCATCAGCGAGGCCTTATGGCCGGCGCGCTTGGGCAGACAGCCGTACTTATGCAGTGCGTCCAGCAGCCCTTGTTTCGCCAGCTCGCGGTCCTGGTACAGTCCGCGCAGCACCACCTCATCAGGATAGAGGCCCAGCGCTTTACCTAACGTCAGATCGCCGCTTTCCCAGTAGCCGCGGAGAGTGGGCAGGTCGTGCGTCGTCGCCACAGCCATTGATTGCTCCGGGTACAGCGCCGGCGCGCGGAACGTTTTCTCTGCATCACTCTCAAAATAGAGCACCTTATAAGAATAGACGCCGCTGTTGCGTAACTTGCTGACGATCTCCACCGGTACCGTGCCCAGATCTTCACCGATCACCATGCAGCGATGACGCTGGCTTTCCAGCGCCAGAAGCGACAGCAGATCGTCGACCGGATACTGAACGTAAGCGCCATGGTCGGCGGTTTCACCATACGGGATCCACCACAGACGCAGCACAGACATCACGTGATCGATGCGCAACGCGCCGCAGTTCTGCATATTAGCGCGCAGCAGGTCGATAAACGGCTCATAGGCGCGGGCGGCAATGATATGCGGATCCATCGGCGGCAGGCCCCAGTTCTGGCCCAGCGGGCCCAGAATATCCGGCGGCGCGCCTACGGATGCTTTCAGGCAGTACAGTTCACGATCGCACCAGGTTTCCGACCCGCCCTCGGCGACGCCCACCGCCAGGTCGCGGTAGAGGCCGATCGGCATGCCGTCACGCTGGCTGGTTTCCCAGCAGGCGGCAAACTGACTCCAGGCCAGCCACTGCAGCCAGAGATAGAAACTGACGTCATCCTCATGCTCAACGCAGAAGGCTTTCACCTCCGGGCTGTCGATATCCTGAAAGGCCTTCGGCCAGGCCGGCCAGCCCCAGCGCAGCGGGTCCTGTTGTACCTGCCAGGCGTGCAGCGCATCGAAAGCCGCCTGCCAGTAGAGGCTTTCCCCTTCGCGCAGAACAAACTCGCGGAACGCTGTCATCTGCTCATCTTCACGACGAGAGAATTGTTTCCATGCCATACGCAGCGCGGTCATTTTCAGCGTAGTGACGGCGGTATAATCCACATCGTCCGTTTCCCGCGCCGCCTGCAGTGCCTGCTGCGTTGCCGGAGACTGCCACCACGCCTGCGCCTCTTCGCTACGCTGGAAATCTTCAACCGCGTTGACGTCGATATAAATAACGTTCAGCCAGCGACGTGAAGACGGGCTATAGGGGCTGGCGCTCTCCGGGTTCGCCGGATAGAGGGCATGAATCGGGTTAAGGCCAATAAACGACCCGCCGCGGCGGGCGATTTCCGGCAGCATGGCCCGCAGATCGCCAAAATCGCCGATCCCCCAGTTTTTCTCGGAGCGCAGGGTATACAGCTGCACGCAGGTGCCCCACAGCTTTTTCCCCTCTTTCAGCGGCTGCGGCTCATAGCAGCGCGCTGGCGCGACGATAGTCCGGCAGTGCCAGCGCTCCCCCTCCTGGGTGAGGGTCAGGGAGTGGTACCCCTCCGGCAGTTTGGCCGGCAGCGGCAGCGTCTCGCCGCCGCGGGTTTTCCCTTGATACTGCTTACCGTCCTCAGTAGTCAGGATCCACTGATACTCACCGCGTCCTGCCACCGGCAGCGACATTTTTTTGCCGTGAGTGAAAATTTTCACGTTCGGCAGCGGGTTAACCGCCACTTTCGTGGCGGCGGTAGAGCGATGCATCGCATCCAGCAGGCGCTGTTTGGTGACAGCCGCGATAGACTGCGGCTTGCCGTGCGCGTTGATATAGCTGGGGCTGATGCCCGCCGCCAGCGCGGCATTATCGAGGCGTTTACTCTCCATAGGCCTTCCTTTAGCGTTTCGCCTGCCAGATACGTTGCTGATAATCGCGGATCGAGCGGTCGGAGCTGAACATGCCGCAGCGCGCGGTGTTGAGGATAGCCGCGCGGGTCCAGGCCTCCTCGTCGCGATACAGCTCATCTACCCGTTTTTGCGCCGCTACGTAGGCTTCGAAATCGGCCAGCACCAGGTACGGATCGCCGCCCTGCAGCAGGCTGTGCAGCATCTGATCGAAGGCATGCTTGTCGCCGTTGCTGTAGGTGCCGTTCTCCAGCTCCTTAAGCACCGCATCGAGCAGCTTGTCTTTTTTACGCCATTTCAGCGGATCGTAGCCTTTCGCTTTCAGGGCTTTCACCTCTTCAACCGTGTGGCCGAAGATAAAGATGTTCTCCTCGCCCACCTGCTCAGCGATTTCCACGTTAGCGCCATCCAGCGTCCCGACGGTCAGCGCGCCGTTCAGCGCCAGCTTCATGTTGCCGGTGCCAGAGGCTTCTTTACCCGCGGTGGAGATCTGCTCGGAGATATCCGCCGCCGGGATCAGTTTTTCTGCTGCCGATACACAATAGTCCGGCAGGAAGACCACCTTCAGCTTATCGCCGACTTTCGGGTCGTTGTTGATCGCTTCCGCTACCTTATTGATGGCAAAAATAATGTTTTTCGCCAGATAGTAGCCCGGCGCCGCTTTCGCGCCGAACAGGAAGACGCGCGGTACGCGGTCGGACTGCGGGTTTTCGCGGATCTCTTTGTACAGCGCAAGGATATGCAGCAGGTTAAGGTGCTGACGCTTATACTCGTGCAGACGTTTGATCTGGATATCGAAGATCGCCTGCGGGTTGATCTCAATCCCGGTACGCTGCTTCACAAACTCAGCCAGATGAACTTTGTTGGCCTGCTTGATATCGCGATAAGTCTGACGGAACGCCGCATCGTCAGCATATTTTTCCAGGTTGATCAGCTGGTCGAGGTCATTGGCCCACTCTTTTTTCAGCGTCTCATCCAGCAGCGAGGCCAGCGCCGGGTTGCACTGCTTGATCCAGCGGCGCGGCGTGATGCCGTTGGTCACGTTATGGAATTTGTTCGGCCACAGCTGGTTATATTCCGGGAACAGATCTTTTACCACCAGATCCGAGTGCAGCGCCGCCACGCCGTTGACAGCAAAACCGCCCACCACGCACATGTTGGCCATCCGAACCTGTTTGTCATGCACCACCGCCAGCTTCGCCCAGACCTGCTTATCGCCCGGCCAGGTTTTGTCCACCAGCTGTTTAAAGCGGTCGTTGATCTCTTTAATGATCTGCATATGGCGCGGCAGCAGCGCTTTCACCAGCTTCTCATCCCAGCATTCCAACGCTTCCGGCATCAGGGTGTGGTTGGTGTAAGCAAAGGTTTTGCTGGTGATCGCCCAGGCGTCGTCCCAGCTCAGCTGGTGCTCGTCAATCAGCACGCGCAGCAGCTCCGGGATGGCGATGGTCGGGTGCGTATCGTTCAGCTGGATCACTTCGTAATCCGCCAGCTCGGCCAGCTTGCGGCCTGCCAGATGATGACGGCGCAGGATATCGGCCACTGAGCAGGCGCACTGGAAGTACTGCTGCATCAGGCGCAGTTTTTTACCGGCCTGATGGTTGTCGTTCGGGTACAGCACCTTGGTCAGTTTTTCCGCGTCGATGCCCTGCTGCTCGGCGCGCAGGAAATCGCCATCGTTGAATTTGGTCAGGTTGAACGGATGAGCGTGTTTGGCCTGCCACAGACGCAGCGGCTGGGCGACGTTGTTGCGATAGCCAAGCACCGGCAGGTCCCAGGCTTCGCCGGTAATGACGAACGCCGGCTGCCATTCGCCGTTTTTGCTGACTTTCCCGCCGATACCTACCTGGACATCCAGCGCTTCGTTATGACGGAACCACGGGTAGCTGCTGCGCCCCCAGTCGTCAGGGGCTTCCATCTGCTGGCCATCGTCAAATGACTGGCGGAACAGGCCATACTGGTAGTTGAGACCGTAACCGGTCGCCGACTGCCCCACCGTCGCCATGGAGTCGAGGAAGCAGGCTGCCAGACGTCCCAGGCCGCCGTTACCCAGCGCCGGGTCAGTCTCTTCTTCCAGCAGATCGGTGAGGTTGACATCGTAGCCTTTCAGCGCGTCGCTGACGCCCTCGTACCAGCCCAGGTTGAGCAGGTTGTTGCCGGTCAGACGACCAATCAGAAACTCCATTGAGATGTAGTTAACGTGACGCTGTCCTTGCGCCGGTTTCGCTACCGGCTGCGCCGCCAGGAGTTCCGCCAGCGCTCCGCTGACTGCGCGCCACCATTGACGCTGTGTCATCTCGGAAGCGGACTGTAAACCAAAATGCTGCCACTGACGCGTCAGTGCAGCCTGAAACTGAGCTTTGTTAAATGTAGTCTGTGACATAATGAGATCCGGGTCCTTTACTAAAACGATGGCGCTAGTGTGCCGACCTCCCGATTCATCGTCCTCATCCTGACGGGGATTAGACAGGGAGGAGTGGCGGGGATGAGCGAAAAGTGTGATCCTGAACACTATAGTGTGGGTGAGAAGGCAAAAATATGCTGTAAAAATCACCGCGATATGACAATCGAGAGGTTACCTCCGGTAGCTAAAAATTTGTTACAGGCCAATACGCGTAAAAAATCTTCCAGTTCCTCGCCACGTTATTAACAAAATAAATAGAGGCCCCTGAAGAAATAAGCACCTTTCATCGCATTGACCCGCAAAAAAGATTACTTCTAAGAAATCGCTGACAATAATTTAATAAAAACAAACAACTACTCTTAGCGTAAAATAAATCTACCCACACTCCGCCAGCTACCGCCTGAAAACCGCGGCCGACCAGTCCTGCCTGCGATTTTTTCCCATTCTCAGCCAATGTCGAAATTTGTGACATAGAGCAAATTCAAGAGCATAAACTTCGGACATAACTTGCAATAAATTTCATAATCACCGACCTTATTAGATATTAATTACGAAGCGCAAAAAAAATCGCAACCTCTCTCTTGCACAGCGAAATGTAGAACTATGTTGATTCCGTCCAAATTAAGTCGTCCGGTCCGCCTTGAACACACTGTGGTTCGTGAGCGCTTACTGGCGAAACTTTCCGGCGCGAACAATTATCGTCTCGTGCTGATCACCAGTCCTGCCGGGTACGGTAAAACAACGCTCATTTCTCAGTGGGCCGCGGGTAAAAACGATCTTGGGTGGTTTTCGCTGGACGAAGGCGACAACCAGCAGGAGCGTTTTGCCAGCTATCTGATCGCGGCGATTCAGCAGGCTACCGGCAACCACTGCGCGGCCAGTGAAGCGATGGTGCAAAAACGCCAGTACGCCAGTCTCTCCTCTCTTTTTGCGCAGCTGTTTATTGAACTTGCCGACTGGCAGCGCCCGCTGTATCTCGTCATTGATGATTACCATCTGATCAATAATCCGGTGATCCATGATGCGATGCGCTTTTTCCTGCGCCATCAGCCGGAGAATATGACCCTGGTGGTCCTGTCGCGTAACCTGCCGCAGCTGGGCATTGCCAATCTGCGCGTCCGCGATCAGCTTCTGGAGATTGGCAGTCAGCAGCTGGCCTTTACCCACCAGGAGGCGAAACAATTTTTCGACTGTCGTCTGACATCGCCTATCGAAGCCGACGACAGTAGCCGGCTGTGCGACGATGTCGCCGGGTGGGCCACCGCGCTACAACTCATCGCCCTCTCCGCCCGCCAGAATAACTCCTCCGCCCAACACTCCGCCCGCCGCCTCGCCGGGATTAACGCCAGCCATCTGTCGGATTATCTGGTGGATGAAGTGCTGGATAACGTTGACGCCCGCACGCGCAACTTTTTGCTGAAGAGTTCTCTGCTGCGCTCAATGAACGACGCGTTAATCGTGCGCGTCACCGGCGAAGAGAATGGCCAGATGCAGCTGGAGGAGATCGAACGCCAGGGGCTGTTCCTGCAGCGGATGGATGATTCCGGCGAATGGTTCCGCTATCACCCGCTGTTTGGCAGCTTCCTGCGCCAGCGCTGTCAGTGGGAGCTGGCGGTTGAACTACCGGAGATCCACCGCGCCGCGGCGGAAAGCTGGATGGCGCAAGGTTTCCCCAGCGAGGCCATCCACCATGCGCTGGCGGCCGGCGATGCCAAAATGCTGCGCGATATCTTGCTCAATCATGCCTGGGGCATGTTTAACCATAGCGAGCTGGGGCTACTGGAGCAGTCGCTGGCGGCGCTGCCATGGTCCAATCTGCTGGAAAATCCGCGCCTGATCCTGCTCCAGGCCTGGCTGATGCAGAGCCAGCATCGCTACAGCGAAGTCAATACCCTGCTGGCGCGCGCCGAGCAGGAGATGAGTGTGGAAATGGACACCGCGATGCATGGCGACTTCAACGCGCTGCGCGCGCAGGTGGCGATTAACGATGGCGACCAGGACGAGGCGGAACGTCTGTCAATGGTGGCCCTGGAAGAGCTGCCGCTGGCCAACTATTACAGCCGCATCGTCGCTACATCGGTGCATGGCGAAGTTCTCCATTGTAAGGGGAAGCTGACCAAATCCCTCGCCGTGATGCAGCAGACCGAACAGATGGCCCGCCGTCACGACGTATGGCATTACGCCCTGTGGAGCATCATTCAGCAAAGCGAAATCCTCTTCGCCCAGGGCTTCCTGCAGGCCGCCTGGGAGAGCCAGGAGAAAGCCTTCCAGCTGGTACGCGAACAGCATCTTGAGCAGTTGCCGATGCATGAGTTCCTGCTGCGCATCCGTTCTCAGCTGCTGTGGGCATGGGCGCGCCTCGACGAGGCTGAAGCTTGCGCCCGCCAGGGGATGGACGTGCTCTCCACCTATCAGCCGCAGCAGCAGCTGCAGTGCCTGGCGCTGATGGTCCAGTGCTCACTGGCGCGCGGCGATCTGGATAATGCCCGTAGCCACCTGAACCGGCTGGAAAACCTGCTCGGTAATGGTCACTATCACAGCGACTGGGTCTCCAACGCCGATAAGGTGCGAGTGATCTACTGGCAGATGACCGGTGATAAAACCGCGGCGGCCAACTGGCTGCGCCAGACGCCAAAGCCGGAGTTCGCCAACAACCACTTCCTGCAGAGCCAGTGGCGCAACATTGCCCGGGCGCAGATCCTGCTGGGCGACTTCGAACCGGCGGAAATGGTGCTGGAAGAGCTGAACGAAAATGCGCGTTCGCTGCGTTTGATGAGCGATCTCAACCGCAACCTGCTGCTGCTCAACCAGCTGTACTGGCAGTCGGGACGCAAGAGCGAAGCGCAGAAAGCCCTGCTGGAAGCCCTGACGCTCGCCAACCGCACCGGTTTTATCAACCACTTTGTGATTGAAGGCGAGGCGATGGCCCAGCAGCTGCGCCAGCTGATCCAGTTGAACACGTTGCCGGAGCTGGAGCAGCATCGCGCCCAGCGTATTCTGCGCGACATCAACCAGCATCATCGCCACAAATTCGCCCACTTTGACGAAGGGTTCGTCGAGCGACTGCTGAATCATCCGGAGGTGCCGGAGCTTATCCGCACCAGCCCGCTGACCCAGCGCGAGTGGCAGGTGCTTGGCTTAATCTATTCCGGTTACAGCAACGAGCAGATTGCCGGCGAGCTTGACGTGGCGGCCACCACCATCAAGACCCACATTCGCAACCTGTATCAGAAACTGGGCGTCGCCCACCGGCAGGACGCGGTACAGCATGCCCAGCAGTTACTTAAGATGATGGGATACGGCGTCTGACGACGCCGTTGCCGTTTAGCACAGCTCCAGCTGAAGGTTGTTATCAGTGATCACCTTCAGCACGCCGGCCGGCGGCAGCACGTCGGTATAGACCGCATCGACCATACTGATGCTGCCCATGTTGACCATCGCATTGCGGCCAAACTTGGTATGGTCCACCACCAGCATCACGTGGCGTGAATTCTCAATGATCGCCCGCTTGGTGCGCACTTCATGATAATCAAACTCCAGCAGCGAGCCATCGCTGTCTACGCCGCTGATGCCGAGAATGCCGAAGTCGAGGCGGAACTGCGAGATAAAGTCGAGGGTGGCTTCCCCGATGATCCCGCCGTCCCGGCTACGCAGTTCGCCGCCGGCGAGAATAATGCGGAAGTCCTCTTTCACCATCAGCGTGTTGGCGACGTTAAGGTTATTGGTCACAATCCGCAGATCGTTGTGATCGAGCAGGGCGTGCGCCACCGCTTCCGGCGTGGTGCCGATATCAATAAACAGCGTCGCCCCGTCCGGGATCTCGCTGGCCACCCGCCGGGCGATACGCTCTTTCTCCGCCGTCTGGGTCGCTTTGCGATCGTGCCAGGAGGTGTTCACCGAGCTGGAGGGCAGCGCCGCGCCGCCGTGATGGCGGAGGATCATTTTCTGTTCGGCTAAATCGTTCAGGTCGCGGCGGATGGTCTGCGGGCTTACCGCGAACTGCTCAACCAGCTCTTCCGTGCTGACGTAACCCTGTTTTTTTACCAGCTCGATAATGGCGTCATGACGTTGTGTTTGTTTCATGAAATATCCCTGGAAAAATGTCGCCTACCCGACCCCTGTCGGTAAGTCTTTATGCGCGTTTTCGCCCATGTAAGGTATCAACAAACGCCATCGCCAGGCCGGTCGCCAGACCAGCCACGTGCGCGCCGTTGGCGATCGCCATGCCGAAAACGTCAAACCAGCCAGCAATTAACCACACTAAAGAGAAGAGTATCAACCCGCGCTGCAGATAAATACCGCTCTGCGGATCGCGCTCGCCCCGCAGCCAGACGTAGCCCATCAGCGCGTAGACCACGCCCGACAAGCCACCAAACCACGGGCCGCTAAACTGGTGCTGCACGAAGCCGCTCAGCAGAGCGCTGATGACGGTGATCACCACCAGCTTGCCGCTGCCGATGCGCTTTTCCACCGCGCCGCCAAGATACCACCACCATAGCAGGTTGAAGAGAATATGCATCAGCGAGAAATGCATGAAAGCATGGCTGAAATAGCGCCAGGCTTCGAACTGCAGCGAAGGATCGTAGGGCCAGGCCAGCCAAATCATCACCGGCTGATCGCCCAGCAGATTTTGCAGGATGAACACCGCGATGCAGATCAGCAGAATCGCCCAGGTGAACGGACCGGCGTTATGCCGCAGCGTGGCAAAGAAAGGAAAGCGCTGATAGCGCAACCCGCTATTGGTCTGTCCGGACTGCCAGCTCGCCGCAAGATAGCGCGGGTCCGCCGGGTTTTCGAGAAAACGCGCCAGCTCAGCCCTGACGCGCCCGGCCTGACTCTCATCAGCCAGCCAGACGTCGCTCTGGGTATGCTGCTGGATGGTCAGGATAATCCCCTGCGTCGCCATATAATCGACAAACGCCTGGGCCACCCGCGGGTTGGCAAAAGAGGTAATCATTAACATGCAGCGAATCGCTTATTCCACACAAAGGGGGATAGTATACCTGCCAGTCGTTAAAACGTCCCGCGCGCCACTTCCGCCGGGAAATGGCGATGCCAGGCGTCGAACCCGCCGTCAACGCTATAGACCTTATCAAACCCCTGCTGCAGCAGATATTGCGCGGCGCCCTTGCTGCTGTTGCCGTGATAGCACATCACCATCACCGCCGTGTCAAAGTCGTTGTCACGCATAAACGCGCCCAGCGTATCGTTGGTCAGATGAAACGCGCCCGGCGTATGACCCATCGCATAGCTTTGCGGATCGCGGATATCGACCAGTACCGCCGTCTGCTGATGCAGTTTCTGGTGCGCTTCTTCAACATTGATGCATTCAAACTGTTCCATGATTCTCTTCTCTTTCTTGTCATGACGGGCGATGGCCGGCCCAATTTTACCCTGTAGTGTACCGTCAGGCGGTAAAGAAACGCCAATATGTTACACCCATCACTTCAAAATGTTTTTTTGATGTTACCAAAAGCGCGTTTGTTTGCTATAGTGAGCGATATCGAGCATTTATGAGCTTAAACGAAAGTGTGAGAGGGTAAGAACGTGGAAACCAAAGATCTGATTGTGATAGGCGGAGGCATCAACGGTGCCGGTATCGCGGCAGATGCCGCCGGGCGTGGTTTATCCGTACTGATGCTGGAAGCGCGCGATCTCGCCTGCGCCACCTCCAGCGCCAGTTCCAAACTGATCCACGGCGGGCTACGCTACCTCGAACACTATGAGTTCCGTCTGGTCAGCGAAGCGCTGGCCGAGCGTGAAGTGCTGTTAAAAATGGCCCCGCATATCGCCTTCCCGATGCGCTTTCGCCTACCGCATCGCCCGCATCTGCGCCCGGCATGGATGATCCGTATCGGCTTGTTTATGTACGATCATCTGGGCAAACGCACCAGCCTCCCGGGATCCACCGGGTTGCGTTTTGGCGCAGAATCGGTACTTAAACCGGAAATTGTGCGCGGTTTCGAATATTCCGACTGCTGGGTCGACGATGCCCGCCTGGTGCTGGCCAACGCGCAGATGGTCGTCCGCAAAGGCGGCGAAGTGCGTACCCGCACCCGCGCTATCTCGGCGAAACGTGAGAATGGCCTGTGGGTGGTGGAAGCGGAAGATATTGATAGCGGTGAGAAGTTTACCTGGAAGGCGCGCGGCCTGGTCAATGCCACCGGCCCATGGGTCAAACAGTTCTTCGACGAAGGGATGCATCTGCGCTCGCCTTACGGCATCCGTCTGATCAAGGGCAGCCACATCGTGGTGCCGCGGGTGCATACCCAGAAACAGGCTTATATTCTGCAGAACGAAGATAAACGCATAGTGTTTGTTATTCCGTGGATGGATGAGTTCTCTATCATCGGCACGACGGACGTCGAGTATAAGGGCGATCCGAAAGCGGTGGCCATTGATGATAAAGAGATCAACTATCTGCTGAACGTCTATAACGCGCACTTTAAAAAGACCCTCAGCCGGGACGATATCGTCTGGACCTACTCCGGCGTCCGTCCGCTGTGCGACGACGAGTCGGATTCGCCGCAGGCCATTACCCGCGACTATACCCTGGATATTCACGATGAAAACGGTCAGGCGCCGCTGCTGTCCGTCTTCGGCGGCAAGCTGACCACCTATCGCAAACTGGCCGAGCATGCACTGGAAAAACTGAGCCCCTATTACAAAGGGATCGGCCCGGCATGGACCAAAACCGCGGTGCTCCCCGGCGGCGATATCGGCGGCGACCGCGACGACTACGCGGCAAAACTGCGCCGTCGCTTCCCGTTCATCAGTGAATCACTGGCCCGCCATTATGCTCGCACCTACGGGAGCAACAGCGAGTGGATCCTGAAGGAAGCCAGCGCCCTGAGCGATCTCGGGGAAGATTTCGGCCACGAGTTTTATGAAGCCGAGCTGAAATATCTGGTGGAGCACGAGTGGGTGCGCAGCCTGGATGACGCCATCTGGCGTCGTACCAAACAGGGCATGTGGCTGACTGCCGAGCAGCAGGCGCGCATCAGCGAATGGCTGGCGCAGCATGCGGGAAAGTCTGAACTGTCGTTAGCGTCGTAACGCTGCCGGCGGAAACGCCTGAGGCCAGGTTCAACCGCAATAATCAAACAACGGGGTCAAATGGCCCCGTTGTGTTGCGTTGACTGGCTTACAGCCTTACCGGGTCGATATGCCAGATATATTTCGCGTACTCCTGGATCGTCCGGTCAGAAGAGAAGTAGCCCATGTTGGCAATATTCAACATTGCCTTATAAGCCCACTCTTCCGGGTTTTGATACAGCTCGTCGACGCGATCCTGGCAGTCCACATAGCTACGATAGTCCGCCAGAACCTGGTAGTGGTCGCCAAAGTTAATCAGCGAATCCAGCAGGTCGCGGTAGCGCCCCGGTTCCGCCGGGCTGAAGACGCCGGTACCGATCTGCGTCAGCGCCTGGTGAAGCTCTTCATCCTGCTCGTAGTATTCGCGTGGTTTATAGCCGCTGCGACGCAGCTCCTCCACCTCTTCCGCGGTGTTGCCGAAGATAAAGATATTCTCTTCCCCCACGTGCTCCTGCATCTCCACGTTTGCCCCATCAAGGGTGCCGATAGTCAGCGCGCCGTTAAGGGCAAACTTCATATTACTGGTGCCGGAAGCTTCAGTGCCTGCGAGGGAGATCTGTTCCGACAGATCTGCCGCCGGAATGATCAGCTGCGCCAGACTAACGCTGTAGTTGGGGATAAAGACGACCTTCAGCTTGTCGCCAATCTGCGGATCGTTATTGATCACCGCCGCCACATCGTTGATCAGGTGAATAATGTGCTTGGCCATATAGTAGGCCGAGGCCGCCTTACCGGCGAAAATATTCACCCGCGGCACCCACTCGGCCTGCGGATCGGCCTTGATCCGGTTATAGCGGGTGATGACGTGCAGCACATTCATTAGCTGCCGTTTGTATTCATGGATACGTTTGATCTGCACATCAAACAGCGCCTTCGGATTGACCACCACATTGAGCTGTTGAGCAATATAGCTGGCCAGCCGCTGTTTGTTCTCAAACTTGGCCTGACGCACCGCCTGATTGACCATCGGGTAGTCGATATGCTGTTTCAGCTCATCAAGCTGACTCAGATCGGTCCGCCAGGTGCGGCCGATATGCTCATCCAGCACTTTCGACAGCGGCGGGTTGGCCAGCGCCAGCCAGCGGCGCGGCGTCACACCGTTGGTCACGTTGATAAAGCGCATTGGGAAGATTTTGGCGAATTCGGCAAACAGTGACTCCACCATCAGTCGGGAATGCAGCTCGGACACCCCGTTGACCTTGTGGCTGACCACTACCGCCAGCCAGGCCATCCGCACACGGCGGCCGTTAGACTCGTCGATAATCGAGGTGCGGCTGAGGAGGTCGGTATCGTTCGGATACTGCTCCTGCAAGGTCTTGAGGAAATAGTCGTTAATCTCGAAGATAATTTGCAGATGGCGCGGCAGAATTTTACCCAGCATATCCACCGGCCAGGTCTCGAGCGCTTCGCTCATCAGGGTGTGGTTGGTATAGGAGAAGACCTGACAGGTCACCTCGAACGCCTCGTCCCAGCTGAACTTATGTTCGTCGATAAGCAGACGCATCAGCTCCGGTATCGACAGCACCGGGTGGGTGTCATTCAGGTGAATGGCAATCTTGTCCGCCAGGTTGTCATAGGTCTTATGCAACATGTAATGGCGACTCAGGATATCCTGCACCGTGGCCGACACGAGGAAATACTCCTGGCGCAGGCGCAGCTCGCGGCCGGAGTAGGTCGAGTCGTCCGGATAGAGCACGCGGGAGACGTTTTCGGAGTGGTTTTTATCCTCTACCGCGGCGAAGTAGTCGCCCTGGTTGAATTTACCGAGGTTAATTTCGCTGCTGGCCTGCGCGCTCCACAGACGCAGCGTGTTGGTGGCGTCGGTGTCAAAGCCGGGGATGATCTGGTCGTAGGCTTCCGCAATGATCTCCTCCGTCTCAATCCAGCGGGTTTTCTTTCCTTCCTGCTGAATGCGGCCGCCGAAGCGCACTTTATAGCGGGTGTTGTGGCGCTCAAACTCCCACGGGTTACCGTACTCCAGCCAGTAGTCAGGAGACTCTTTTTGTCGGCCATCGACAATATTCTGTTTAAACATCCCGTAGTCGTAGCGGATGCCGTAACCGCGTCCCGGCAGACCCAGCGCCGCCAGGGAGTCAAGGAAGCAAGCCGCCAGGCGGCCCAGACCGCCGTTGCCAAGCCCGGGGTCATTCTCTTCATCGATCAGCTCTTCGAGATCGAGCCCCATCTCCGCCAGCGCGCTGCTCACATCGTCATAAATGCCCAGCGACAGCAGCGCATTCGAGAGGGTGCGGCCGATCAGAAACTCCATCGACAGATAGTACACCTGGCGCACTTCCTGGGAGAGCTGCGCGCGGTTGGAGCGCAGCCAGCGCTCCACCATGCGATCGCGAACGGCAAACAGCGTGGCGTTAAGCCATTCATGCTTGTTGGCGATGGCCGGATCTTTACCGATGATAAACATCAGTTTATAGGCAATAGAATGCTTTAACGCCTCAACGCTCAGCGTCGGTGATGCATAGCTAAAGGGTACATTCATAACAATGACTCCAGTGGTTACATCAAGCGTTGATAAAGTTCGCGATAGGAGTTCGCGGCAACCTGCCAGCTAAAATCCATATTCATCGCCTGACGCTGCACGTAGCGCCAGAGCGACGGGCGCGACCAGAGGACAAAGGCGCGACGGATAGCGCGCAGCAATGACAGCGCATTGCTGTCCTCAAAGACAAACCCTGTCGCCAGACCATCGGCCAGATTCTCCAGCGAACTGTCAGCGACGGTGTCCGCCAGACCGCCGGTGCGGCGCACCAGCGGCAGCGTCCCGTACTTCAGACCATACAGCTGGGTCAGGCCGCAGGGTTCAAAGCGGCTCGGGACCAGAATGACGTCGGCGCCGCCCATAATGCGGTGGGAGAAGGCCTCATGGTAGCCAATCTGCACACCCACTTTGCCCGGGTGTTCGGCGGCGGCGGCGAGGAAACCTTCCTGCAGCACCGGATCGCCGGCGCCCAGTAGCGCCAGCTGGCCGCCCTGCTCAAGCAGACCCGGCAGCGCTTCAAGCACCAGGTCCAGCCCTTTCTGGCTGGTAAGACGGCTGACGACGGCAAACAACGGCGCTTTATCATCGACCTTCAGGCCCATGGCAATCTGCAGCTGACGCTTGTTCTCCGCCTTCTCCTCCAGCGTGTCGCGATCGTAGCGCATCGGCAGCAGCAGATCGTTTTGCGGGCTCCAGATACCGTCGTCAACGCCGTTGAGAATTCCCGACAGCCGACCTTCATGATGGCGCTGGCGCAGCAGCCCCTCCATGCCGTAGGCGTACTGCGGCTCGGTGATCTCGCGCGCGTAGGTCGGGCTCACCGCCGTAATATGGTCGGCGTAGTAGAGGCCGGCCTTGAGAAACGAGATCTGCCCGTTAAACTCGAGGCCATGCATGTTATAGAACGACCAAGGCAGCTCAATGTCATTCATATGCCAGGAGTAAAACATCCCCTGGTACGCCAGGTTGTGCACGGTAAACACCGATTTAGCCGGGCGTCCGCGCGCCGCCAGGTAGGCCGGCGTCAGGCCGGCGTGCCAGTCATGGGCATGCACCACATCCGGGCGCCAGAACGGATCCAGTCCGCTGGCCATTTCACTTCCCACCCAGCCCAGCAGCGCAAAGCGCAGGACGTTGTCGGGATAAGCGTGCTGGTTGGTATCGTGGTAAGGGCTCCCCGGACGGTCATAGAGATGCGGGGCGTCTATCAGGTAGATCCCCACGCCGTTAAAGTGGCCGTACAGCAGCGTGATCCGCCCGGCGAAGGTATCCCGGCGGGTCACCACCTGGGCATCCACCACGCCGCGACGGATATCGGGAAACGCCGGCAACAGCACGCGCGTATCGATACCCTCCGCGATTTGCGCCGCCGGCAGTGCGCCGATGACGTCCGCCAGACCGCCCGTCTTTAACAGCGGGAACATCTCAGAACATACATGTAAGACCTGCATTAGCGCTCCTGTTTGTGCCCTAATTTCCGCAGCATGTCGCGGGTCACCAGCACGATACCTTCCTCTGAGCGATAGAAGCGGCGTGCATCCTCTTCCGCATTCTCACCAATCACCATTCCTTCCGGGATAACACAGGCGCGGTCAATCACGCAGCGACGCAGGCGGCATGAGCGCCCCACCCAGACATCTGGCAACAAGACTGCCGAATCAATGTTACAGAACGAATTCACCCGCACGCGCGGGAACAGCACCGACTGCACCACCACCGACCCGGAGATAATGCACCCCCCGGAAACCAGCGAGTTCAGGGTCATGCCGTGGCTACCGGAGCGGTCCTGCACGAACTTCGCCGGCGGCAGCGATTCCATATGGGTGCGGATCGGCCAGTTCTGGTCGTACATATCCAGCTCCGGCGTGACTGACGCCAGATCGAGGTTAGCCTTCCAGTAGGCTTCCAGCGTCCCCACGTCGCGCCAGTAAGGTTCGGCGTTCGGGTCGGACTGCACGCAGGAGAGCGGGAAAGGATGTGCATAAGCCATGCCAGCTTCGGTGATCTTCGGAATGATGTCTTTGCCGAAATCGTGGCTGGAGTTCTCGTTGCGATCGTCTTCTTCCAGCAGCTCATAAAGATAGGCGGCGTCAAAGACATAAATGCCCATGCTGGCCAGCGATTTGGTCGGGTCGGTCGGCATCGCCGGCGGGTTGGCGGGTTTCTCGACAAACTCAATGATTTTTTCGTTTTCGTCGACCGCCATGACGCCGAAGGCGGATGCCTCTTCAATGGGCACCGGCATGCAGGCCACGGTGCAACGCGCCCCTTTTTCGACATGGTCGATCAGCATGCGCGAGTAGTCCTGCTTATAAATATGGTCGCCCGCGAGGATCACCACGTACTCGGCCTTGTAGCGGCTGATGATATCCAGGTTCTGCGTCACCGCATCCGCCGTGCCGCGATACCAATTTTCGCCATGCACGCGCTGCTGAGCCGGCAGCAGATCGACAAACTCGTTCATCTCTTCGCTGAAGAACGACCAGCCGCGCTGGATGTGCTGCACCAGCGTGTGCGACTGATACTGGGTAATAACGCCGATGCGGCGGATCCCTGAGTTAATGCAGTTAGATAATGCGAAATCGATAATACGGAACTTGCCGCCAAAGTGAACGGCAGGTTTCGCACGCTTAATGGTGAGATCCTTCAGCCGGGTGCCACGCCCGCCCGCGAGGATCAACGCCACGGATTTGATGGGTAATTGACGCGCCAGCATCAGCGGATCGTTTTTTTCAAGCCTAACCATGATTAACTCCTTTTTACACCCCCGCTTTCCAGCTCATCCCGCCGCGCCGCCGCCACGGGTCCAACCGAAAGCTTCAGGGCTTACGACCTTTGAAATACGCACACTCCGTGCGCGGGCCCATGCCAGACAGCCATGATGACCGGATTATCCTCTCCGGCGAATGGAGGAACGGCGCGCCATTCCCCCTCGGGTAAAACCATATCCACCACCTCTGCGGTGGCGTTCAGCGTGAGCAGCCAGCGATCCGACAACTGGATCTGCATACACGCGGCCCCCTGCTGCCACTCCGCGGCAGTCAGGGGCTGGGCGTTGCGATTAAGCCAGCGGACGTTGCCATCCCCCTCCTGCCACCAGCGGTTGCGGGTGAGCGCCGGAATACGACGCCGCAGGTGGATCAGCGCCGCGGTAAAGGCGGTTAATCCCGGGTTCGCCTGGCGCCAGTCCAGCCACGTCAGGGCGTTGTCCTGGCAGTAAGCATTATTGTTACCGTGCTGGCTGTGGCCCTGTTCATCGCCCGCCAGCAGCATTGGCGTCCCCTGAGCCAGCAGCAGCGTCGTCAGCAGCGCATGCGCGCTGGCGCGCCGCCGTTCAATCACCGCAAAATTCGCTTCTAATCCTTCTATACCATGATTGTTGCTGTAGTTATTGTTAGTCCCATCGCGATTCTCCTCCCCGTTTGCCTCATTGTGTTTCTGATTGAAACAAACGCAGTCGCGCAGCGTGAAGCCATCGTGGGCCGTCACCAGGTTGACCGTCGCCGATGGCGGCTTGCCATCGCGGGCAAAGAGATCGCTGGAGGCCGCGAAACGTTGCGCAAAATCCCCCAGGGAGACATTTTGCTGTAGCCAGAAGCGTCGGGCGCTATCGCGAAAATGGTCATTCCATTCAGCGAACAGCGGTGGGAAATTACCCACCTGATAGCCGCCCGGGCCGATATCCCAAGGTTCCGCAATCAGTTTCACCTGCGACAGCACGCTGTCGCGGCGGATAGCCTCGAACAGCGGCGCATCCTGGCGGAATTCCGGCGTCCGCCCCATCACTGAGGCGAGGTCGAAGCGAAAGCCGTCGACATGGCACTCATCCACCCAAAAGCGCAAACACTGGCGCGCCCACTCCACCACGCCGGGGTGGCTAAGATTGAGCGTATTACCGCACCCGGTCCAGTTGTGATAATCGCCATCCTCCCTTACCCAATAATAGCTACGGTTGTCGATTCCGCGCAGGGAGACGGTGGGCCCTTCGAGATCGATTTCCGCACTATGGTTGAGCACGATATCCAGAATCACTTCGATACCGGCGGCGTGCAGCGCCTTAACCGCATCGCGAAACTCATCGAGGGCGCGATCCGGGTCGCTGGCGTAGCGCGGATCCAGCGCGAACCACGCCAACGGGTTGTAGCCCCAGTAGTTGCTTAACCCCATCCGCTGCAGTCGCGGCTCGCTGGCGAACTGCGCCACCGGCAACAGCTCAAGGGCGCTGATGCCCAGCGATTTGAAGTAAGCGATCATCGCCGGGTGGCCCAGCGCTTTATAGGTTCCGCGAATGGCTTCCGGTAGCTGCGGATTAAGCAAGGTGAGCCCTTTCACGTGCGCTTCATAAATCACCGTTTCCCCCCATGGGGTACGCGGCGGTTTATCGCCACGCCAGTCATAGCGCAGATCCACCACCTGCGATTTTGGCGCGACCGCGGCGCTGTCGCGGCGATCGGGCTGCCACATGCCGCCGTGCAGGCGCTCATCGTCAGGCAGATCGCCCTCGACCCTGTGGGCGCTGGGATCGATCAACAGCTTGGCCGGGTTAAAGCGGTGCCCCTGCGCCGGGTCCCAGGGACCATGTACCCGATAGCCGTAGCGCAGGCCCGGCCCGGCGGCGGCCAGCCAGCCGTGCCAGATATCGCCGCTGCGCGCCGGGAGATCGAAGCGTTGCTCGTTGCCCTGCTCGTCGAATACGCACAGCTCCACTCGCTCCGCATGGGCGGAGAAGAGGGCGAAATTCACCCCCTTGCCGTCATAGCTGGCGCCCAATGGCGCAGGTTTGCCTGCCGCGAGTGAGGTCATTGCGCCTCCCGGACCAGCCAGATCGTCGCCAGCGGGGGCAGGGTCAGCGACAGCGAATGCTCGCGGCCATGACTGGCGATAGCGTCGCTTTCCACCACGCCGCCATTGCCCTGATTGCTGCCGTGATAGTGCATGGAGTCGGTATTTAGCGCCTCGCGCCAGCGGCCCGGCTGGTTAATGCCGAAGCGGTAGTCGTGGCGCGGCACCGGCGTGAAGTTGCTGGCGACGATAATCTCGTTGCCAGCCCGGTCACGGCGTACAAAGACAAACACCGAGCGCTCATGGTCGTCGACCACCAGCCATTCGAAGCCGTAGGGGTCAAAATCCAGCTCGTGCAGCGCTTTATGATGACGGTAGGTATGGTTCAGGTCGCGCACCAGCCGCTGGACGCCGTGGTGCCAGTTGTCGCCGCCCTCCAGCAGATGCCAGTCGAGGCTAACGTCATGGTTCCACTCGCGGCCCTGAGCGAACTCATTGCCCATAAACAGCAGCTTTTTCCCCGGGAAGGCGAACAGCCAGCCGTAGTAGGCGCGCAGGTTGGCGAACTTCTGCCAGGCATCGCCCGGCATGCGGTCGAGAATCGATTTTTTGCCGTGCACCACTTCATCGTGGGAGAGCGGCAGCACAAAATTCTCGGTGTAGTTGTAGAGCATGCCGAAGGTCATTTTGTCGTGATGGTAGCGGCGATGCACCGGATCGAGCTTCATGTAATCCAGGGTGTCGTGCATCCAGCCGAGGTTCCATTTGAACCAGAAACCGAGGCCGCCGCCGGCTGGCGGACGGGTCACCCCGGCAAAATCGGTGGACTCTTCCGCCATGGTGACCGCGCCCGGCGTCTGTTCGCCAAGGATGCGGTTGGTGTTGCGCAGAAACTCAATGGCTTCCAGATTCTCCCGCCCGCCGTATTCGTTGGGGATCCACTCTCCCGCCTTGCGGCTGTAATCGCGATAGATCATCGAGGCCACCGCGTCGACCCGCAGCGCATCGATGCCGAAGCGTTCGATCCAGTACAGCGCGTTACCCACCAGGTAGTTGCTGACTTCCCGACGTCCGTAGTTGTAGATCAGGGTATTCCAGTCCTGGTGATACCCCTCGCGCGGATCGCTGTGCTCATACAGCGAAGTGCCGTCAAACGAGGCAAGGGCAAAATCATCCGCCGGGAAGTGGCCGGGCACCCAGTCAAGAATGACGTTCAGCCCGGCGGCGTGCGCAGCATTGATAAAGTAACGGAAATCGTCGCGGGTGCCGAAGCGGCGGGTCGGCGCATAGAGCCCGGTGGGTTGATAGCCCCAGCTGCCGTCGAACGGGTGCTCGTTAACCGGCAATAGTTCGAGATGGGTGAAGCCCATCCATTTCGCATAGGGCACCAGCTGGTCGGCCAGCTCGCGGTAGCTCAGCCAGAAATTATTATCGGTATGACGGCGCCAGGAGCCGAGATGCACTTCATAGATAGAGATCGGGGCATCAAACTGGTTCGCCGCTCTGCGGTCCGCTGGCTGTTCCACTTTGGGCGGCAGGTCGCAGATAAGCGAGGCGCTTTCCGGACGCATTTGCGACTCAAAGGCGTAAGGGTCGGCTTTGACCCGCAGATTGCCGTGGGCGTCAATCAGTTCGAATTTATACAGCTGGCCATTGTGCGCGCCGGGAACGAACAGCTCCCAGATCCCGGACTCTTTGCGGAATCGCATCGGGTGGCGACGGCCATCCCAGTAGTTAAACTGCCCCACCACCGATACGCGGCGGGCGTTCGGCGCCCACACCGAGAAACGGGTACCGGTGACGCCGTCCATGGTGGCAGCGTGCGCGCCCAGCGTTTCGTAAGGGCGCAGGTGGGTCCCTTCCGACAGCAGCCAGACGTCAAGGTCCTGCAACAGCGGACCAAAGCGATAAGGGTCATCGATCAGATTCTGCTGCCCGTGCCAGGTGACGGCCAGCTGATAGCGAAAAGCATTTTTACGCCGCGGCAGGACGCCGCTGAAGAAACCACGCGAGTCGAGACATTCGAGCTTGCCGACTTTGCGTCCGGTTTTCGGTTCAATAACCCACACGTCGGTGGCATCGGGTAATAATGCGCGCACTTCCAGCCCGGCGTCAGTACGGTGCATGCCGAGCACGGAAAAGGGATCCGCGAAATGACCGGCGATTAGCGCATTAATCACGTCTCTATCAATATGATTAGACATGCTTTCATCCTGTTGTAAGTGTCGCTCATTCCTGTAACTGGCGACTTTTTTTGACCTGAACGGCGCAGTGCTCTCAGCATCCTCCTGCTCCGTCCCACCTTCAGGTAAGGAATTCCTTACTTAAAGCATAGCCAAGGCTGAGTTACCTCCGTGGGGAAAAATCTAACATCCGCGTTTACTCCTTGTATTACGCAAAAAAAAAGGGGGCTTGAAGACCCCCTTTCTGTTCATCCTGGGCTTACGCCAGCTGGCGAAGCATCCGGCGCAGCGGCTCCGCGGCGCCCCACAGCAGCTGGTCGCCAACGGTAAAGGCCGATAGATACTCCGGCCCCATATTCAGTTTACGCAGGCGTCCTACCGGGGTGGTCAGGGTGCCCGTCACCGCGGCTGGGGTCAGCTCGCGCATGGTAATCTCACGATCGTTCGGTACCACTTTGGCCCACGGGTTGTGCGCGGCCAGCAGCTCCTCAACGGTCGGGATAGAAACATCTTTCTTCAGCTTGATGGTAAACGCCTGGCTGTGGCAGCGCAGCGCGCCAACGCGAACGCAGAGGCCGTCTACCGGGATAACGGACGAGGTGGCGAGGATCTTGTTGGTCTCCGCCTGGCCTTTCCACTCTTCGCGGCTCTGACCGTTATCCAGCTGTTTGTCGATCCACGGGATCAGGCTGCCCGCCAGCGGTACGCCAAAGTTATCGACCGGCAGCTCGCCGCTGCGGGTCAGCGACGTCACTTTGCGCTCAATATCCAGGATGGCGGAAGCCGGGTCCGCCAGCTCCGCGGCCACATGATTATGCAGTTGCCCCATCTGGCTCAGCAGCTCGCGCATATGACGCGCGCCGCCGCCGGAAGCCGCCTGGTACGTCGCCACGCTGACCCACTCCACCAGATCCTGAGCAAACAGGCCGCCGAGGGACATCAGCATCAGGCTGACGGTGCAGTTGCCGCCGACAAAGGTTTTCACGCCGTTGTTCAGGCCGGCGGTGATCACATCCTGGTTAACCGGGTCGAGGATAATGATCGCATCGTCCTTCATGCGCAGCGAAGAAGCCGCGTCAATCCAGTAACCCTGCCAGCCGCTTGCGCGCAGCTTCGGGTAAATCTCGTTGGTGTAATCGCCGCCCTGGCACGTGACAATAATGTCCAGCGCCTTCAGAGCGTCCAGATCGAACGCATCCTGCAGCGTGCCACCGGTGCTACCGCCGAATGACGGCGCTGGCTGTCCCAGCTGGGAGGTAGAGAAGAACACCGGGCGAATGGCGTCGAAATCGCGCTCTTCAACCATGCGTTGCATGAGGACAGAGCCGACCATTCCGCGCCAGCCGATAAAACCAACATTTTTCATAACGTATTCCTGCGAGGTGTGTGCTGTTTGTGCCTGGCCAGTTTCCAACTGGATTATCCCTCACCTTACAAAATGCAGCTAAAGTCGCAAGTGAAATTAATCAATGATTGCTGAACAATCAGAAAAGCAACTTATCCTGCACATTGTCCACCGTCGCTGGTCGTCGTCAAAAGCGCAACGATTATCGGGGAAATCCCCCGGGGAATGGAATATTTTCCGTCGCTATTTTATTGATCCTGATTATGGATTAAGCGTGAAATCTGGTGCTTTTCCGCTTGCCAAAAAAAAGCGACAAACCCAGTCACAGCAAGGGCTGACGAGGGATACGAGCATCGTCGTAGCGCTAATAAGGGCCAATAGCTGGCAAGGAAAAGAGGGAAAAAGGGCGGCTTATTGCAAAGAAGCCAGGGTAAGCAGCGTTACCCTGGCTTTTTATTTCCCGCGAGCGGGAGATGAGCGGGCTTAGCTCAGCAGCTGGAAGGCGATCATACCGACAATCGCCCCGGTGGTGCCAAGGATGGTTTCCATCATGGTCCAGGTCTTCAGCGTCTGGGCTTCACTGGCGCCGGTAAATTTACCAAACAGCCAGAAGCCGGCGTCGTTCACGTGGCTTACCACAATCGAGCCGCCGGCGATACAGATAGACAATGCCGCCATCTGCGCGCCGCTGTAGTTCAGCTGCTCAATCACCGGCATCACCAGGCCGACCGCCGTCAGGCACGCCACGGTGGCAGAGCCCTGAATGATACGCACCGCCGCCGCCAGTACGAAGCAGGTAATAGCGATCGGCAGCCCCATTCCGGTCAGCGCTTCACCAAGCGCCGGGCCAACGCCTGAGTCAACCAGCACCTGCTTGAAGACGCCGCCAGCCCCGATCACCAGCAGAATAATCCCGGCCGGCTGCAGCGCGTGGCCGCAAATCTCCATCACCCGGTCTTTCGCCATTCCCTGACGTACCGCCAGACCGTAAATCGCCACCAGGCAGGCCACCAGGATCGCGGTGAACGGGTGGCCGATAAACTCGAACCATTCGTAGGCAGTGGAACCCACCGGCACAAAGCGCGCGGCGATGGTTTTCAGGCCAACCAGCACCAGCGGCAGCAGGATCAGCGCCAGGCTGAAGCCGAAGGAGGGCATCTTGCCTTCGCCGAGATGCGGTTCCGTGACGTCGTCAGGAATATGTAATTCGACGTAGCGGCTGATGAAGTTGCCCCATAGCGGACCGGCGATAATCATCCCCGGAATGGCCGCGCACAGGCCAATCAGGATCATCCAGCCAAAGTCGGCGTGCATTTGCGACGCCAGCAGCATCGGCGCCGGTCCAGGCAACAGAAACGCCGCGGCGGCGGCAACGCCGGCAAACAGCGGGATCACCAGCTTCACGAGGTTAGTACCGGTATGGCGCGCCATCGAGAAGGCGACGCTAATCAGCAGTACGATCGCCACTTCGAAGAACAGCGGCAGCGCGCAGATGAGACCGGCGAGACCAATCGCATAGTGCGCGCGATTGTGGCCAAGGGATTTGAGCATCTTGACGGCAATCTGATCGACCGCCCCCGTTTCATGCAGGATCTTACCGAACATCGCGCCGAGCGCGACGACGATCGCCAGGAAGCCCAGCGTACCGCCCATCCCTTTCTCCATCGTCGCCGCGATTTTATCCAGCGGCATGCCGGAGAAGAGACCGGCGCCAATAGAAACCACCATCAAAGCCACGAAGGCGTGCATTCGCGCCTTCATGACTAAAAACAGCAGCAGCAATACCGAGCCGACTGCTGTTAAAACAAGCGTTAAAGTACTCACTAGTGACTGCCTTTGTTGATCACCTCGATGGTGCTGGCCACCACGCCTTCCAGCGGCTGGTCGATATCGACGATAAGCACATCGCTCTCGTCGGCGCCTGGTTCCTGCAGCGTTTCAAACTGCGTCACCAACATTTGGGTTTTAAAGAAGTGCCCTTTACGCGCCTTCAGACGGCTTTCGATCACGTCGAAATCGCCTTTCAGGTAGATGAAGGAGAGGTTCGGGTTGCCCTTGCGCAGAATGTCGCGATAGCTCTTCTTCAGCGCCGAGCAGACGATCAGCGACACCTTGTTGGTACGCTGCATGGCGAACGCGGCGTCATTTAGCGCCTGCAGCCACGGCGTGCGGTCGTCATCGTTGAGCGGCTCGCCGGAGGCCATCTTGGTGATATTGCTGCGCGGATGGAGAAAGTCGCCGTCAAGAAACGCGGCATGCAGTTGATGCGCCACTTCGCTGGCGACAGCGGATTTTCCGCTGCCGGAAACGCCCATCAGGACATAGACGTGGTGATCATGGTTAGTCGTGCTCAAAGCGTCCTCCCACTGGACTGGTACGCCGCGCCGGGGCTGACTCATCCAGCGCGAAGGCGGCGTATCGGTTAATTGTTACGGGTAACTGTTATCGGTAACATTGTCATGCCGGACCTGTGGAGAAGCAATATCCATTCGTGCCAGATGTGAATATGTGTGATCTACTTCAAACTTGTCAGTTTAAATTGATCCGCCCGGTGACAATGTGAAACCTAAATCTAACATCTTAGGGGTAATCGCTTCACCACGAATGCGCGCCAGCAGCCGTTCGGCGCCGATGCGCCCCATTCGCTCGCGCGGGGTCAGGACGCTGGCCAGCCGCGGCTCCATCACCTGGCCGATATCATGGCCGTGGAACCCGGCGATCGCCATATCATCGGGGATCTTCAGCCCCAGACGCTGGCACTCGAACGCCGCGCCGACCGCGAGGTCATCGTTGGTGCAGAAAATGCCGTCGAGCTGCGGATATTCGCGGCGCGCCTGGCGCATCAGCTCAATCCCCGAAGAATAGGACGAGGATTGTTCCACCATCACGCTGTAGGGCGTCATCCCGGCGTCAAGCATCGCCTGCTCGTACCCCTTCTGTTTGATGATAGTACGTTCATCAAGACGCGCCCCCAGATAGGCGACATGGCGGTGGCCGCGGGCGATGATCGCCGCGGTCATCTGCCGGGCGGCTTCAAAGTTATCAAACCCGACGGCAATATCGAGACACGGCGACCGGCTGTCCATCAGCTCCACCACCGGAATGCCGGCGACTTCGATCATCTTCAGGGTGCGCGGCGTATGGGTGCGTTCGGTGAGGATCAGGCCATCAATGTTCCAGGAGAGCATCGATTCGAGGCGTTTCTCTTCCATTTCCGGCTTATAGCCGTAGTGCGCCAGCATGGTTTGATAGCCGAAGGCGTCGGTGACGCTTTCGATACCGCGCAGTACTTCCGAAAAGACCTGATTGGTTAACGACGGCAGCAGCACGCCGATGGCGCGGCTGGTGGCGTTGGAAAGAATGTCAGGGGCGCGATTGGGAATATAACCCAGTTCATCGAGGGCAACGGCAATCTTGCCACGCAGCGCTTCGGAGACCTGCTCCGGGTTGCGTAAATAGCGACTGACCGTCATTTTGGTCACGCCGACAAGATCGGCTACATCCTGAAGTACGGGTCTTTTCTTTTTCATCGTCCTGACTGTGATCAACGGGGAAACATTTTCTCAGTTTATCACGGACAAAGCGCAACCTTCCCTAACATGAGGGAAGGCTGCGCAATTTATTTAACCTGGCTCAGATAACTATCAAACCGGCGGCAGATCGAACAGCAGGATCTCGCTATCGCTGTCGGCATGAACCGAAATCGCCTGCTCGTCCCAGATGGCCAAACCGTCGCTGGTGGTGGCTTTGGTACCGTTGATGGTCACTTCGCCTTTGACCACCTGGATCCACACGCGGCGTTCCGCGGCAATCTGGTGAACCGACTGCTCATCTTTCAGCAGCGCCCAGCGATAGAGTTCCATATCCTGGTACACCTTCAGCGAGCCATCTCGCGCATCCGGCGACAGCACCAGCTGTTTGCCCTGGGCGGCGTCGAAGCGGCGCTGCTCGTAGCGCGGGGTAATGCCGGTTTCTTCCGGAATAATCCAGATCTGATACAGACGCAGACGATCGGTTTTGCTCGGGTTGTACTCAGAGTGGCGCACCCCGGTACCCGCGCTCATGATCTGGAACTCGCCCGCCGGCACCTGCTCTTTGTTGCCCATGCTGTCCTGGTGCTCCACCGCCCCTTCCAGCACATAGGTCAGGATCTCCATGTCTTTGTGCGGGTGGGTACCGAAGCCCTGACCGGCGTCGATGACGTCGTCGTTAATCACCCGCAGGGCGGAGAAGCCCATAAAGTTCGGGTCATAATAGTTGGCGAAAGAGAAAGTATGCCAGGAATCCAGCCAGCCATGGTTAGCGTGGCCACGTTCGTTCGCTTTGCGTAAATAGATCATGTTGCACCCCCGTATGTTGTCGATGGAGTCAGTGTGGACCCATTTCGCCGGCGATCATAGAGGGTGAAAATTGACTCCTCTGTTCAAAAAATATGAACAAGCGCAGAGGAGCCAATTTGACTTATCGGGTAAGGGTAATGGTGGCCGGTGAAGGCTGCTCAAAGCCGCGCTGCAGGATCTCCATATTGGTGAGAACGTCAGTTTCCTTGACGTAATTCGGCTGGCCGTTGACGAGGGTGTCGTACAGCGCGTCGTACACCCGGCCATAATCGCCGCTCTCCAGCGGCACCGCTTCGCGCACCATCTCCCCTGCCTCGTTGACATACACCAGCTCGCCAACGCTGTCGTCCGCGCCAAATCCCGGCTCGCCCGGCATGATATTGGCCTTCAGGCTGGTCTCCTGCTGGTCAATGCCGTACTTCACAAACGAACCTTTGTGCCCGTGAACGATAAATTTCGGGTAATCGATCTGCACCAGATGGCTGGTCTTAACGATGGCCTTCATATCGCCGTAGAACAGCTGGGCTTCAAAGGTGTCATCCGGGTTGGCTTTATTGCGCAGCGAGCGCAGATCGTAAGAGACATGGTCCGGGCGGCCGAACAGCGAAATGATCTGATCCAGGGTATGCACGCCAAGGCCATAGAACTCGCCGTTTTGCGGACCGCCGGGGTTGGTCTCCGCCAGCGGGCGGTAGTTATCAAAATGACTTTCGATCTCCACCAGTTCGCCGAGTTTCCCGCTCTCAATCACCTTTTTGGTGGTCAGGAAGCAGGAGTCGAAACGGCGGTTCTGATAGGGCGTCACCGTCAGGCCTTTGCTGTTCGCCAGGGCAAACAGAGTTTTTGCTTCCTCCAGCGTCGGGGTGAACGGCTTTTCCACCAGCACGTTTTTCCCCGCCTCCAGCGCCTTTTTCGCATATTCAAAATGGCTGTCGGCGTGAGTGCAGACCACCACCAGCTTGACCAGTGGATCGTTTAATACTTCATCAAGGTCGCTGGTGAAATGAATATGGGAATACTGCGGCGCCTGCTCCTCGGGCTTCGCCCGGCGGCGGTAAATGTGCGCTACCTGCCAGCGGTCTTTGCGGTGCAAAACGTAAGGAAGGTGATAGCGGGTGGTGCTTTTACCAAAGCCAATAAATGCGCAGTGCAGAGTCATAACGCTGTCCTTAGTTAATGAGCTACCTTCAACCATAGCGCAAGCCGGTCCCTCACTTCATCCTCTCTGTTCGCTTGCAGTGAAGATTCGTTAGGAAAATAGTTCGAGTATCACTCATACGTAATTATTAATAACTTATTGATTAATAAGTGATTAAATCAACAGTTTTCGGCAAAAAACCTTGATCGCCATGGCAAAACTGCGGATAAGTGGAGAGCAAACCAGGAGGTTGCTGATGACTAACGGAGTAGCCAGCCGCTGCTGATGGACAAACAGTATCTCGCCATAAACGGCGCCCTTTTTTTCTGGCTTCTCGCGCTGATCGCCTGGTCTGTCGATGCAAGCGCGCTGGCGCGCCTGGCGGCCGCCTGCGCGCTTATCGCTTTCCTCCTCCATAGCCAACGGAACAAGATTAACGCGATGTTTATTAAGAAAAATAAAACGGAACCTCAGATATCAGAAGCAGCCACGCCTCCGGCAATTAACCCAGAACCCGAAGCGGTCGCCAGCAAAAAACACGAGACTACGGTCATCGCCAGTGGGGTGCATTTCGTCGGCAATATAGTCGCCAGCGGCCATGTCTATATCCACGGTCAGGTCACCGGCAACATTGAGGCCAAAGAGCATTTGATTAAGGTAATGCGTGAAGGCCAGGTGGAGGGCAACGTCAGCTGCCGGGAGCTAATAATTGACGGCAAGGTGCAGGGCCAGTGTCATGGCGACAGCATCACCATCGAGGAGCACGGCCATCTGGAGGGTACCCTCGCCTATCGCGCGCTGGCGATCAAGAAAGGCGGCGTTTTTAGCGGTCGCGCTGAAATGCTGGCCGCCGCGGAGAACAAAAGTCATATTCTCGGTCTGGTAGCAGACGCCCCCTCCAAAACCGACGCGGAGCCCGTCAGGCCGCAGAGCGCCTGAGATAGCAGCAAAAAAAAAGCCAGCACCCGGCTGGCTAAAGTAATACTGGAAGCAATGTGAGCAATGTCGTGCTTTCAGGCTTTCCGCAAGGGTCTCCCTGAATGCAGGACAATAATAATCATTCTCATTCGCACTTGTCTACTTTTTTTTGCAAATAATGCGTGTTGACTCGAACGCCGTAGTCAGTGATGTTTAAAGGGACTTTTCACCTGAATGAGGAACAAGGAATGAGTGACATCGTGATACGCCATGCTGAACCGAAAGATATTGACGCGATTCGTCAAATTCACGCCCAGCCGGAGGTGTATCACAACACGCTACAGGTCCCTCATCCATCCGAACATATGTGGCGGGAGCGGCTAACCGATACGCCCGGCGTGAAGCAACTGGTGGCCTGTATCGATGAGCAAGTCGTCGGCCATTTAAGCATTGCCGTCGTCCAACGTCCCCGCCGTAGCCACGTCGCCGATTTTGGTGTCAGCGTGGATTCGCGCTGGCACAACCGCGGCGTCGCCAGCGCGCTGATGCGTACCATGATTGATATGTGCGACAACTGGCTGCGCGTCGAGCGTATTGAGCTGACGGTGTTCGCCGATAATGCCCCGGCGATTGCGGTGTATAAGAAGTACGGCTTTGAGATCGAAGGCACCGGCAGGCGTTACGCGCTGCGCAACGGTGAGTATGTGGATGCGTATTATATGGCGAGAATGAAGTAGCGTGTTGCCGGTGGCGGCTTCGCCTTACCCGGCCTGCGTTCGCACAGTTGTAGGCCCGGTAAGCGCAGCAGCGCCACCGGGCAACACATCAATACCCCGCCGTTAAATCATCCGGCGAACGCGGATCGGAGGCGCCATACAGCATGCCGTCCGGCCCTACCATGATGCTCTGGGTACTGCCCATCGCCTCTTTCAGCGCCACTTTCTGCCCCTTCGCCTCCAGCAGCTTGAGGGTATCCGGGCTAAAGCCTTTCTCCACCCGCAGCTCATCCGGCAGCCATTGATGGTGGAAACGCGGCGCGTTGGTGGCTTCCGCGACGTTCATCCCGAAATCGATGGTATTGACCACCATCTGCAGTACGGTGGTGATGATCCGACTGCCGCCCGGGCTGCCGGTCACCAGCCAGGTTTTGCCATCTTTCACCACAATGGTCGGCGACATTGACGACAGCGGGCGTTTTTTCGGCTCCACCGCATTGGCTTCGCCGCCCACCAGACCATAGACGTTAGGCACGCCGGGCTTCGCCGAGAAATCATCCATCTGGTTATTGAGCAGAATGCCGGAATCACCGGCCACAATGCCGGTACCGAAGGTGGTATTCAGCGTATAGGTCACCGCCACCGCATTGCCGTCTTTATCGACCACCGAGAAGTGGGTGGTCTGGTTGCTTTCATAGGGTGCCAGCTTGCCCGGACGGATCTGGCTGGAAGGCTTCGCCTTGTTGACATCAATCTCGGCGGCGATCGCTTTGGCGTAAGCCTTGCTGGTCAGCGCCTGCCACGGCACGTTGACGAAGTCAGGGTCGCCGAGATATTCAGAGCGGTCGGCGTAGGCGTGTTTCTCTGCCTCCGCCATCACCTGCATGGCGTCGGCGCTGCCAAAACCATATTTCTGCATATCGAAGTTTTCGAGGATATTGAGGATCTGCACGATATGGATCCCGCCGGAGGACGGCGGCGGCATAGAGTAAACCTCATACCCGCGATACTCGCCGCTAACCGGCGTACGCTCCACAGCCTTATAGCCGGCGAGATCGGCTTTGGTGATTAGCCCGCCGTGCTTTTTCATCTCGTCAGCGATCTGGTCGGCGATGGCCCCTTTATAGAAGGCGTCCGGGCCGTGCTCGGCAATCAGCTCCAGGCTCTTACCGAGGTTCTTCTGCACCAGCCGATCGCCCTTCTTCAGCGGCTCGCCGTTCTTCCAGAAGATCGCTTTACTATTTTCATGCTGCGGGATCACTTCGCTGCCGTAGGTCTTCAGATCGTCCGCCAGCGCATCGTTAACGATAAATCCCTCTTCCGCCAGCTTGATCGCCGGACGGATCACTTTGTTCAACGGCATGGTGCCATACTTTTCCAGCGCGAGGGAGAAACCGGCGACGCTGCCTGGCGTGCCGGAGGCCAGATGCGAAGTCAGTGATTTTTTACTGTCCGGGTTGCCCTGGTCGTCAAGGAACATGTCGCGGGTGGCCTGCTCTGGCGCCATTTCGCGGAAATCGATCGCCGTGGTCTTGCCGTCTTTAGTCCGCAGCATCATAAAACCGCCGCCGCCAATATTCCCGGCCTGCGGATGGGTGACCGCCAGCGCGTAGCCTACCGCTACCGCCGCATCGACAGCGTTACCGCCCTGGCGCAGGATATCCACGCCGACGCGGGTCGCCAGCGCGTCCACCGAGGCCACCATCCCCTGCCGGGCGCGTACCGGGTGGAACACATCTTCCTCTACGCCATAAGAGACCGGCGGCGGCGGTGGCGGATTGGCGGCGACGGTAAAGCTGCCCCCCGCCAGCAACGCAGCGATGACCACCTGACGCCATATTGTTGTTTTTATCATTGTCTTACTCCTGAAAGGTAGGTTTCATTCCCCGCTTAAGCCTGGTTGATAACTCCTAAAAAATCATTGTTATGGCAGATTCGAGGTACACTTAAGTGATCCCACGCACGGGAGGAGAAAACCATGAAAGCGATTCTGTTTCTGGCGGCGCTGATGCCGCTTGGCGTATTAGCCCAGCCGATCAATATTAATAACAACCCTAACCAGCCGGGTTACGTGGTCCCCAGCCAGCAGCGCATGCAAAATGAGATGAAGATCCAGCAACAGCAGCAGCAGAGCATGCTGAAGCAGGATCTGAACAATCAGACCCGCTCGCAGCAGCAGCATTTGCAAAACCAGCTGCAGACTAATCAGCAGCGCGCGGCCCAGGGCGGCAATCTGAATGCGCCGCAGCAGGTGCGGCCAAATAACAACGGTGGAATGCTGCGGCAGACTAATCCGTAAAGGTCGTCCGCCGCAAATCCGTCTTAAGGCTGGAAATTCGGCCCGATGACATCAATGGCATCGGTGCAGATGCAGTCTACGCCCCAGCACAGCAGTTCGGCGGCGCGCTGGGGTTTATTGACCGTGTACACCAGAATGTGCAGGCCGGCCTGTTTCAGGCTCGCCACCCGCGCCGCATCCAGCAGTTTGTGATTGAGGTGAATCGACACGCAGCCCAACCGGGTGGTCAATTCGCGCCAGTCATCGCGCCACTCATCCAGCAGCAGCCCGCGCGGCAGCTCGGGCGCGGCTTCCTGCGCCGCCTCCAGGGCGTCGATTTCAAAAGAGGAGAGCAGCGGCGCGGTCATGCCTTGCCATAGATCGCGCGCGGCCAGCGCCACCACTCTGCCGGTCTGCGGCCCCAGCCCGGTGGTCGGCTTAATTTCGATATTCGCCATCATGCCGTGACGACGGCAGCGCTCCGCCACCTGGGAGAGCAACGGCAGCGGCTCGCCCTTAAATTCACGGCTGAACCAGCTACCGGCATCGACCTTCAGCAGATCGTCCCACGCCAGCTCGCCCGCCACGCCCCAGCCATTGCTGGTGCGTTCGAGATTATCGTCATGCAGCAGAAAGATCTGCCCGTCCTTCGACAGCTTGGCGTCAAATTCAATCATCGTGTGCCCGTAGCGGGCGCCGACGTCGATAGCCGCCAGGGTGTTCTCCGGCGCCAGTTTACCGCCGCCGCGATGGGCGACGATGCGGGGATAAGGCCAGTTACTCATGCGCGTTGTCCTGTTTCACCATCAAAGAGGTGCAGATGTTCCAAAGGCAGATGCAGCCATAGCGTGCTGCCTGCCGCCGGGCGCTGCTGGTGCGGCAGTCTGACCACCAGCTTCTGTTCGCCCCAGCGCCCGTGAGCGAGGTTATCGGCACCTAAAATTTCCAGGGTGTCCATCAGCAGCGGAATGCCGCCTTGCGCCTGTGAGCTTAAGATAAAATGCTCCGGACGGATACCGAGCGTCATTTTACGCCCAGCGTGGCGCCGGTGCTCATGATTCGTCGGCAGCTGCATGCCGCCCGCCAGCTCAAAGCGACCGCCGTCATCGCTGATGCGCCCTTCCAGCAGGTTCATGGCCGGGCTGCCGATAAAGCTCGCCACAAAACGGCTGGCTGGCTTCTCATACACTTCCACCGGGGTGCCGATCTGCTCGGCAACGCCTTTGTTCATCACCATCACCCGCTGGGCGAGGGTCATCGCCTCCACCTGGTCATGGGTGACGTACAGCGAGGTGGTTTTCAGGCGGCGATGCAGCTGCTGCAATTCCAGACGCATCTGCACGCGCAGCTTGGCGTCGAGGTTTGACAACGGTTCGTCGAAGAGGAATACCGCCGGGTCACGCACGATGGCGCGGCCCATCGCCACGCGCTGGCGCTGGCCGCCGGACAGTTCCCGCGGGCGGCGCTTGAGCAGACCATCCAGCTCAAGAATGCGCGCCGCCTCCTGCACCCGCTCGGCGATCAATCCCTTACCCATGCCGCGAATCTTCAGCCCCCACGCCATGTTCTCTTCCACGCTCATATGCGGATAAAGGGCATAGTTCTGGAACACCATCGCGATGCCGCGATCCTTCGGCTCCATCTCGGTCACCCGTTTACGATCGATCCAGATATCGCCGCTGGTCACCCGTTCAAGTCCGGCGACCATCCGCAGCAGCGTTGATTTCCCGCAGCCCGACGGGCCGACCATGACGATAAATTCCCCGTCCGCCACGTCCAGCGTCAGCGGTTGAATTACCTGGGTTTTGCCATCCCAGCTTTTGCTTACTGCCTGTAGTTTTAAACCAGCCATTTTATTTCTCACTATCGACCAGGCCGCGCACAAACGCGCGCTGCATGGCTAAAACGATGACGACCGGCGGGATCAGGGTCAGCAGCATCGCCGCCATCACCTGATTCCACTGGGTAGTACCTTCGCCGGTGGCGATCATGCCTTTAATACCGGCGACGGCGGTGCCAAGATTCACATCCTGAATAATCAGCAACGGCCACAGATACTGGTTCCAGCCGTAGATAAAGGTGATGACGAACAGCGCGGCGAGGTTGGTTTTCGACAGCGGCAGCACGATGTCGCGAAAGAAGCGCATCGGCGAAGCGCCATCGATACGCGCCGCTTCAATCAGCTCGTCCGGCAGGGTCATAAAGAACTGGCGGAACAGGAAGGTAGCGGTGGCCGAAGCCATCAACGGCAGCGTTAACCCGGCATAGCTGTCGAGCATGTTGAGGTTGGCGATCACCTCCACCGTCGGGAAAATACGCACCTCGACCGGCAGCATCAGGGTGATAAAGATCATCCAGAAGAACAGGTTACGCAGCGGAAAGCGGAACCAGACGATAGCGAACGCCGAAAGCATCGACACCACGATTTTGCCGACCGTAATGGCGAACGCCATGATGAAGCTGTTGAGCATCATCAGCCAGAACGGCGCGCTGTTGACGCCGACGCCGTTCACCCAAATGGTCTTCATGTTCTCCAGCAGATGGCTACCGGGGATCAGCGTCATCGGCGTTTCAAATACCGATTTGTTATCCAGCGTCGCCGCCACGAAGGCGACGTACAGCGGGAATAAAATGACGGCGATACCCAGGATCAGCATGGTGTGGCTGAAAATCGTCAGCCCGCGACGGTTCTCAATCATTGGTAACGCACCTTACTTTCAACGTAACGGAACTGCACCACCGTCAGGATAATGACGAGGAACATCAGCACCACCGACTGCGCGGCGGAAGCGGATAGATCGAGCCCGGCGAAACCTTCGCGATAGATTTTGTAGATCAGAGTGGTGGTCGCCTGCACCGGGCCGCCAGCGGTGGCGGCATCGATCACCGGGAAGGTGTCGAAGAAGGCATAAACCAGGTTGACCACCAGCAGGAAGAAACTCACCGGCGCAATCAGCGGCAGCGCCAGCTTAAAGAAGCGTCGAATCGGCCCGGCGCCGTCGATGGCGGCGGCCTCAACCAGCGAACGCGGAATCGACTGCAGCGCGGCGAAGAAGAACAGGAAGTTGTAGCTTATCTGCTTCCACACCGAGGCGAAGACCACCAGAAACATCGCCTGGCCGCTGTTCTGCGCATGGTTCCAGTCATAGCCCAGCTCGCCGAGGAAATGGGTGATCAGCCCGCGCCCGGGGTTAAAGAGGAAGATCCACAGCACCGCCGCGACGGCGGGGGCCACGGCGTACGGCAGCAGCATCAGCGTTTGATAAAAGCGGCTGCCGCGCACCACATAGTCGACCAGCGCGGCGAAAAACAGTGAAATGAGCAGGCCGCTGACGGTCACCAGGGCGCTAAATTTTATGGTGGTCCAGAACGAGTCCAGGTAGTACGGATCGTGGAACAGCGCAACGAAGTTATCCAGGCCGACGAACTGGCTGGAAAGGCCAAAGGGATCGACGCTCTGCAGCGAGTACCACAGCGCTTCGCCTGCGGGCCAGATAAAGAAAATCAACGTGATAATCAGCTGCGGCGCGACCAGCACATAGGGCAGCCAGCGCGAGCGGAATACCGGACGGGATGATGACATTGAGATTGGGTTCCTGAACAATGCCGGGTGGCGGCTACGCCTTACCCGGCCTACATAGGGCACATCGTAGGCCCGGTAAGCGCAGCGCCACCGGGCAAGTTACAGATTACGATTTGGTCGCTTGCTCGAAGCGACGCAGCAGCTGGTTTCCGCGCTGCACGGCGGAATCCAGCGCCTGCTGCGGGGTTTTCTTGCCGGTCCACACGCTCTCCAGCTCTTCATCGACGATGGTGCGGATTTGCGGCATGTTGCCCAGGCGCAGACCTTTGGTGAACGGCAACGGCGGCTTGTTCAGCATCTGGCGGGTAGCGATATCGGCGCCCGGGTTCTTATCATAGAAGCCCTGCTGACGCGTCAGATCGTAGGCCGCGGTAGTGATCGGCAGGTAGCCGGTTTTCTGGTGCCACTCGGCGGCGTTTTCCGGTTTGGTCAGGAAGTCGAGGAACTTCGCCACGCCGGTGTAGGTCTCTTTGTCTTTGCCCTGCATCACCCACAGGCTGGCCCCGCCGATGATGGCGTTCTGCGGCGCGCCTTTCACGTCGGCATCGTAAGGCATCATGCCGACGCCGTAGTTAAATTTGGCGTACTGGCGGATATCGGCCAGCGAGCCGGACGAGGCAGTGGTAATGGCGCAGTCGCCGTTATAGAACTTTTCGGTAGACTCGTCTTTACGCCCGAAGTAGCTGAAATCGCCCTTCTTGTTCATCTCTTCGAGCAGCGCGATATGCTTCACCTGCTCCGGCTTGTTGAACTCAAGAACCGCGTCGGTACCGTCGAAGCCGTTATTCTTCGTGGCCACCGGCAGACCGTGCCAGGCGCTGAAGTTTTCAATCTGGATCCAGCCCTGCCAGCCGCTGGCGTAGCCGCACTTCATCCCGGCGGCTTTCAGCTTCGCGGTATAGGCCGCCAGATCCTGCCAGGTCTTCGGCGGCTGCTCCGGATCTAAGCCGGCTTTTTTGAAGGCGTCTTTGTTGTAGTAGAGCACCGGGGTAGAGCTGTTAAACGGCTGGGAGAGCAGATGGCCGGTTTTCGAATCGGTGTAATACCCGGCCACCGTCGGTACGAACTGCGATTCATCAAACTTGATGCCCGCCTCACTAAACACCTGGTAGACCGGCTTAATGGCTTTTGACGCCATCATGGTGGCGGTGCCGACTTCATACACCTGCAGGATAGCCGGCGCGTTGCCGGTACGGAAGGCGGCGATACCGGCGCTCAGGCTCTGCTCGTAGTTGCCTTTGTATACCGGAACGATTTTGTAATCAGGATTGGCCGCGTTAAAGCGTTGCGCCAGAGAATCCACTTCTTTACCCAGCTCGCCTTCCATTGAGTGCCAGAACGGGATGGTGGTAACCGCCAGGGCCTGACCGGCAAAAGCCAGGCTCAGCGCCAGTCCTAAAGCTGTATGTCGTAACGATATCATCGGTTATCTCTCTTGTTGTGCCGGATGCGCGATTTCACGCGTTTTATGCTCGCGGGGTAACATGACATGTTCGAATTACAGAAAAATAACTTTTTTATTACAAAAAAAAGATAGTAACGGGTCAGAGAGATGACAAGCCGATGAAAGGACGGGGGAAGTAAAGTGGGAGCTGAGACACGGATAATATTCGTGCGGTCGGCTCCCGGGGTCGGCGCAAGCGCCTCGCCCGGGCTACAAACCGGCGAAGCCGCCGGGTTGCAACGAGTTAACCGTCATCCACGCAAACGCGCGACAATCTGTTCCAGGGTAAGTTGCCCTGCTGCTGCCTCGACGGTCATGCCGACGAAGTCTGGATTCGCTGGCAATATAATTCCATTTCGCTTTAAAAAAAGCAGGGTGATAAACAGTGCCGTACGCTTATTACCATCATTAAATATATGACCGCGAGAAATCGCCAGCAGATGCATCGCAGCGAGTCGCCACACGTCTGTCACACCTTCATATTCAATTTTGTTTAGCACCCTATACATTATCGCTTCGGCACGCCCCGGATCGGGCATACCGGCAACGCCAGGCGTGACGCGGAGCAGCCTGTCGTGAAACTGTATTATCTCTTCCGCTGAGATAATCTGCAGCGTCATTTATCCGCAAGCTCCCTGATCTCATCACCATGAACCGCCATGATAGCCGCGAACTCATCATCCATTCTGGCCGCCTGGTAGCGTTCAAACTCTTCTGCACTAATGATGACTGCAGATTTATGCCCACGACGGGTAATGGTCACAGGTACACCTGTCACTGCGCTTTCCAGCACATCGGCCAGATTTTGCCGGGCTTCGCTATAGTTAACCGTTCTCATAAAAACCTCCAAAGCTGTACTCTTTTATTGTACAACATACATGTACAAAAAAAGAGCCAACAGGCTCTTTTAAATGTATTCGTGCGATCGGCTCCCGGGGTCGGCGCAAGCGCCTCGCCCGGGCTACAAACCGGCGAAGTGAACGACGCCGGGTTGCGATGAATTAACCGCCGAGATAGGCGCTGCGCACCGCCTCGTTGGCCAACAGCGCGTCGCCGGTGTCCTCCAGCACCACGTGGCCGTTCTCCAGCACATAGCCGCGGTCGGCCAGCTTCAGCGCCTGGTTGGCGTTCTGCTCAACCAGGAAGATCGTCATCCCTTGCTCGCGCAGCTGCTCGATGGTGTCGAAAATCTGCTGAATGATAATCGGCGCCAGCCCCAGCGACGGTTCATCCAGCAGCAGCAGGCGCGGTTGGCTCATCAGGGCGCGACCGATCGCCAGCATCTGCTGCTCGCCGCCGGACATGGTGCCGGCGCGCTGAATACGGCGTTCATGCAGACGCGGGAACAGCTCATACACCCATTTGATGCGGGTCTGGAACTGATCGCGGTCGGCAAAAAAACCGCCCATCGCCAGGTTCTCTTCCACCGTCATACGCGAAAAGACGCGCCGCCCTTCCGGAACGATCGCCACCGCCTCGCGCATGATCTTCGCGGTTTGCCAGTCGGTAATATCCTTACCGTCAAAGACAATGCGCCCGCTGGAAGCCCGCGGATCGCCGCACAGCGTACCAAGTAGGGTGGTTTTCCCCGCGCCGTTGGCGCCGATAAGCGTGACGATCTCGCCCTGTTTGATATGCAGGCTGACGTTGTGCAGCGCCTGAATCTTGCCGTAGTGGGCGCTGACGTTGTCAAAAGTTAACATCGCGTTTTCCATCTTATGCCTCACCAAGGTATGCGCGGATCACGTCCGGGTTATTACGAATCTCTTCCGGCGTCCCGTTGGCCAGCGGTGTTCCCTGGTTCACGACGTAGATGCGATCGGAAATGCCCATCACGAGCTTCATATCGTGTTCGATAAGCAGGATGGTGGTGTTGTGATGGTTACGCAGCTCGGCGATAAGCTCGTCCAGCTCTTTGGTCTCTTTCGGGTTTAGCCCCGCCGCCGGTTCATCGAGCATCAGAATTTCCGGCTGGGTCACCATGCAGCGGGCAATCTCCAGCCGACGCTGGTCGCCGTAGGCCAGGTTGCTGGCCTGACGGTTGGCATGCTCCAGCAGGCCGATGCGCTCCAGCCAGGTGGCGGCCCTGTCCAGCGCTTCGCTCTGCGCCCGACGGAAGGCCGGCGTTTTCAGCAGGCCGGAGAAGAGCCCGGTTTTCAGCTGCTGATGCTGCGCCACCAGCAGGTTTTCAATCACCGTCATTTCGCGGAACAGGCGCACGTGCTGGAAGGTCCGCACCACGCCCATCCGCGCAATCTGCTGACCCGGCAGCCCTTCCAGGTGCTGGTCGCGCAGCAGAATAGTGCCGCCGGTGGGCTTGTAAAAACCGGTCAGGCAGTTAAAGACGGTGGTCTTCCCGGCGCCGTTGGGGCCGATCAGCGAGACGATCTCGCGCTCTCTGAGCTCCAGCGACACATTGTTGACGGCCAGCAGACCGCCGAAACGCATCATCAGGCCGCTAACGGATAATAATGGCTGACTCATGCCTGCTCTCCTTTCGCCTGACCGTTTTTCAGCTTCAACTGCACGCGCGTCATTGGCAGAAGCCCCTGCGGACGCCAGATCATCATCAGCACCATCAGGCCGCCGAGCATTAACATGCTGTATTCGTTGAAGTCACGCATCAACTCGCGCGAGACCACCAGCAGAATAGCCGCGAGGATCACCGCGAACTGCGAGCCCATCCCGCCCAGCACGACGATCGCCAGCACAAAGGCTGACTCGGCGAAGGTAAAGGATTCCGGGCTGACGAAGCCCTGGCGCGCGGCGAACAGCGTGCCGGCGAAGCCAGCAAACGCGGCGCTGATGGTAAAGGCGGTCAGCTTGATGCGCGTCGGGCTCAGGCCCAGCGAACGACAGGCGATCTCATCTTCACGCAGCGCTTCCCACGCCCGGCCCAGCGGCATTCGCAGCAGGCGGTTGATGACGAACAGGCTGAGCACTACCAGCAGCAACGCCACCAGGTAGAGGAAAATCACCCGGTCGGAGGGATCGTATTTGACGCCGAAGAAGTTGCTGAAGGTATCCCAGCCGCCTTCGCGGGCGCTGCGGCTAAATTCGAGGCCAAAGAAGGTCGGTTTCGGGATCTGGCTGATGCCGTTCGGCCCGCCGGTGATCTCGGTATTGTTGAGCAGCAGAATGCGCACGATCTCGCCGAAGCCTAAGGTCACAATCGCCAGGTAGTCTCCGCGCAAACGCAATACCGGGAAGCCCAGCAGGAAACCGGCCGCCGCGGAGACCAGGCCGGCCAGCGGGAGACAGGTCCAGAAGCCGAGACCGTAATAGTGGTTCAGCAGCGCAAAGGTATACGCGCCGATGGCATAGAACCCGCCGTAGCCCAGCACCAGCAGGCCGGAAAGGCCGACCACCACGTTCAACCCGAGGCCGAGGATGATATAGATCATCGTCAGGGTGGCGATATCCACCGTGCCGCGCGACACCATAAACGGCCAGGCCACGGCAATCACCAGCAGGGCTATCAGGAACAGCTTCTGCTTCACCGTCGACCCGTCAATCGCCGGCATAATAAATTTCGGCCCGGAGACGTTCTTAACCGCTTTCTGGAACAGCGGCCGCAGCAGCTGGAAGAAAAAGACCACCGCGGTACCGATGAAGATCCACTGCCAGCGAATATCGGCGGCGGTATCGACCACCAGTTTGGTGCCGTTCAGCTCCAGCTGCACGCCCATAAAGACGCCCGCCAGAATGAAGAACATCACGGCAGAGAGCAGCGCCATTGCAATTTGCATCGGTTTCATACTTTTTCCACCTCCGGGCGGCCCAGAATGCCGGTCGGCATCACTAACAGCACCAGAATCAGCAGCGCGAAGGAAACGACGTCCTTATATTCGGTGCTGAGATAGGCGGAAGAGAGCGCCTCGGCAATACCCAGGATCAGGCCGCCGATCATCGCGCCAGGGATGCTGCCGATCCCGCCGAGCACGGCGGCGGTGAACGCCTTCATCCCGGCCATAAAGCCGATGTAGGGGTTAATCACGCCGTAGAACTGCCCCAGCAGCACGCCGGCCACCGCCGCCATCGCTGCGCCGATGACAAAGGTCAGGGCAATGACGCGGTCGGTGTTAATCCCGAGCAGGCTGGCCATTTTCAGATCTTCCGCGCAGGCGCGGCAGGCGCGCCCCATCCGCGAGTAGCGAATAAACAGCGTCAGGGCCAGCATGGCGATAAAGGTCACCACCCAGATCACCAGTTGCATGGTGGTGATCGTCGCGGAGAAGCTGTCGCTGTGGCCGACGACCCACTGGCCGTTAAACAAGCTCGGCAGCGCCACGTCGCGGGAGCCCTGGGTCAGGCTGACGTAGTTCTGCAGGAAGATAGACATCCCGATGGCGGAGATCAGCGCAATCAGGCGCTTGGAGTTACGCACCGGCCGATAGGCCACGCGCTCAATGCTCCAGCCGTAGGCGCTGGCAATCACAATGGCGCCCACGAATCCGGCGGCGACCAGCAGCCAGCTAGTGTCAATGCCCATCATCATCAGCGCGGCGATGATCATGAAGGAGACATAGCTGCCAATCATATAGACCTCGCCGTGGGCGAAGTTGATCATGCCGATAATGCCGTACACCATCGTATAGCCGATGGCGATCAGCGCATAGGTACTGCCCAGCGTGACGCCGTTAAACATCTGCTGCAGAAAATAGAGAAACTGCTCGGACATAAGGTAACCTTTTTCAAACCGCCCGCGGTTCGCGGGCGGAGGGATAACTCGTCTTCAGCGCTTATTTCGCCGCGCTCGAAGAGCCGTCGGCGTGCCACTGGAAGACACCAAACTCAAATCCCTTCAGATCGCCTTTTTCATCCCAGGTCAGCGGCCCAATCACGGTTTTCGCCCCGTGCGCTTTCAAATCGTTGATTAAATCCAGCGGCTGCTGGCTGCCGGTTCTGTCCATCGCCTGCGCCAGCGACTGAACGGCGGCATAGGTGATCCAGACGTACGGTCCGCTCGGATCTTTCTTCTCCGCTTTCAGCGCGTTGACGATGGCGCTGTTGGCAGGGTCCTGATCGTAGCGTTTTGGCATTGTCACCAGCATGCCTTCCGCCGCGGCGCCCGCGATATTGGACAGCGAGGCGTTGCCGACCCCTTCCGGCCCCATAAACACGGTTTTCAACCCGACGGAGCGCGCCTGGCGCAGCATCTGGCCCATTTCCGGGTAGTAGCCGCCGTAGTAGACGAAGTCGATGTTCTCTTTCTTCAGGCGCGCCAGCAGGGCGGAGAAATCTTTTTCCCCCGCGGTGATGCCATCGAAGAAGACGATGTTGGCCCCGGCTTTCTTCAGGTTGTCCTGCACCGAACGCGCCAGCCCTTCGCCGTACTGCTGCTTGTCATGAATGATGGCGATACGCTGCGGTTTCACTTTCTCGACGATATATTTCGCCGCGGTCGGCCCCTGCGAGGAGTCGAGGCCGGCGGTACGCATGATGTACTGATAGCCGCGCTGGGTCAGCTCCGGGTTGGTCGCTCCCGGGGAGATCATCAGGATGCCTTCATCCTCATAGATATCGGAAGCCGGCTGGGTGGAAGAGGAGCACAGGTGGCCGATAACGTACTGAATGCCGTCGTTGACGATTTTGTTGGCCACCGCGACCGCTTGCTTCGGATCGCAGGCGTCGTCATATTCGACGGCCACCAGCTTGTCGCCCTTAATGCCGCCGCTGGCGTTGATGTCTTTAATCGCCTGACGCGCGCCATTGAACTCCATGTCGCCCCACTGGGCCACCGGACCCGACATCGCGCCGACCACGGCGACCTTAATATCCTTGGCCATCGCCGCGTGCGACATCGCTAATGCGACAATGCCCGCGACGATGGTTTTCGCGTTCCTTTTCATGCTGCAGAACCCCGTTCGTGATGTGGTGTAAATGTTTTGTATTTTTATGGTTAAAAAGCATTCTGTGCTTTTATTAAACAACGCCATTTTTACCATTGAGTTTAATGGTTTAGCGCAGTTTTTCACTAAAAAACAGATTAAAACCTCTATTTTTCAGTCGATTAAGCAAAGATAATATTCTGTATTTTGGTGAAGATAAACAAAAAAAAGTCCATCCTGCAGCATAAAATAACGATACATAAGGCGGAATAAAACGCTGCACATTAGGTTAAAATTCTGCTTATTTTTCGATCCATGACGGATTGCGCTACCCTGACAACGCCAGGAAAACGAATCCCCTGATGTACGCGCAAAAAACAGCGCTCCGCCAGACAGCAATTTTGGGTACACTGGCGCCTCTGTTTTGCACTGGATTTGCCGCCCATGAAACTGACCATTATCCGTTTACAGCACTTCAGCGATCAGGATCGCATTGATCTGGGGAAAATCTGGCCGTCGCAGGATCTGTCGACGCTGACCCTTGATGAAAACCATCGTCTCTACGCCGCCCGCTTTAACGAGCGCCTGCTGGGCGCCGTGCGCGTTACCCTGCGCGGCGTCGAAGGTGAGCTCAGCGATCTGTGCGTGCGTGAAGTGACCCGCCGCCGCGGCGTCGGGCAATACTTAGTGGAAGAGACGTTGCGTGATAACCCGGCGATCAATAGCTGGCGCGTCGCCGACCATGGGGTGGAGGACCGCGGCGTGATGGCGGCCTTTATGCAGGCGCTCGGCTTTAGCGCCCAGCAGAATGGTTGGGAAAAGCATTAAGCCGTAGCCCCAATAAGCGGAGCATGACCAAGGAAGAACCCGGCGGCGCTTCGCTTAGCCGGGCTACCTGGCGACTGTAGCCCCGGTAAGCGCAGCGCGACCGGGGTCAGACAACGCATCGGCAGCGTGAAAGGCGCCCCCCATTTAACCCAGCATTTCGCGTTGCAAAAAGGCGTCAAGACCCGAAATCCCCGGGAGCTTACATCAGTAAGTGACCGGGGTTGAGGGCCGCAGACAACGCATTTGCAGAGTGAAAGGCGCCGGTTAAATTATTTGGCGTCGGTCGCCGTACCGTTCGCATGCCAGGTAAAGACCCCGAACTCAAAGCCTTTCAGGTCGCCTTTCTGATCCCACGACAGCGGGCCCATCACGGTGTCTACTGTCGCGCCTTTCAGGTATTTAGCGATTTCCGCCGGATCGTCAGACTGATTCAGACCTGCCTGCAGCGACTGCAGCGCCGCGTAGGTGGTCCACACGAAAGCGCCGCTCGGATCCTGTTTCTTCGCCTTGATCGCATCCACGATCGGTTTGTTCGCCGGCACCTGGTCGTAGTTCTTCGGCTTGGTTACCAGCAGGCCTTCCGCCGACTCGCCGGCGATGTTAGACAGGGAGACGTTCGCTACGCCTTCCGGGCCCATAAACTGGGTTTTCAGACCGGCAGCGCGCGCCTGACGCAGGATCTGGCCCATTTCCGGGTGATAGCCGCCGTAGTAGACGAAATCGATATTCTCTTTCTTCAGGCGCGCCACCAGGGTGGAGAAATCTTTCTCACCGGCGGTGATCCCGTCGAAGAAGACCACGTTTGCCCCGCCTTTTTTCAGGCCATCCTGCACCGCACGGGCCAAACCTTCGCCGTACTGCTGTTTGTCATGTACCACTGCGATACGCTGCGGCTTCACTTTGTCGAGAATGTATTTCGCCGCGGTTGGCCCCTGATCGGAGTCCAGACCGGTGGTGCGCAGGATCAGCTTATAGCCGCGCGCCGTCAGTTCCGGAGCAGTCGCTGCCGGGGTAATCATCAGAATGCCTTCGTCTTCATAGATATCAGACGCCGGCTGAGTGGAAGAGGAACACAGGTGACCAATAACGTATTTGATGCCGTCGTTGACCACTTTGTTGGCTACCGCTACCGCCTGTTTCGGGTCGCAAGCGTCATCATATTTGACGATCTGCAGCTTATTGCCCTTGATGCCGCCCTTAGCGTTGATATCCGCTACCGCCTGCTCTGCGCCGGTAAACTCCTGGTCGCCGTACTGGGCCACCGGGCCGGACATCGCCCCGACTACCGCGATTTTGATATCTTCCGCCAGCGCCGCGCTGCTCATAACTAAGGCAATACATCCTGCCAGTAACGCTTTACCCTTCATATTCATCCTGAGGCTCCCCATTATTATGGTTTTTGCATTTGTTGTGATGTTGTTTATTAGCGCATTATTTTGTTTATACCGATAGGAAAAGCATATGATAGCTAATCAACCGGGGACTGCCCGCGCTTTTGCAGCACACTATGCTAAACATACCGTCATTCTGAGGAATTTGAAACGACTAAATTGCGGGCTATGTAACAGATAAGTGACAAATAAAAAAACCGCGCCAGCATGAACCGGACGCGGTGCAAAACAGAGCCTGATTACCAGCCTGCGGGTAGGTAGCCCACCGCGGATGCTATCGCGTAGGCGGCGCTGCAAAGATACAACAACACAATGAAGCATTGGATAAGCGGATGGGTCATCCAGGCCGGACAAGTCCAGCCCGGGGTCAGATCGCCACGCTGGCGGGCGCCCTTGAGCATCAGGATCGGCATAATCGATAAAATGACGCCGCTGAACACCCCGGCAAAATAGAGCGCGTTGACGAAGGAGACCATGCCGCTATAGGCCAGTACGAACGGCGGGATCGCCACCACCAGCAGGACCATCAGGCGCCGGGCGGGCTGTTCGTCATTCCCCAGGCGGAACTGATCGAAGATATTGGTCAGGAAGCTGCCGCCCAGTCCCCAGTAGGAGGTCAGCATCGCGCACAGCGCAAACAGGTTGGCTGAGAAGAAGGCCCATTCGCCAAGCGCCCGCCCCCAGGAGATGGTGGCCACATCCGAGATATTGTCCAGACCGTTAAGCGAGATCACCGACAACGGCACCAGCGCCAGCAGGGTAAAGGTCAGCGCCATGCCGACCATGATGGCTTTAGGCAGTTTTTCCGGTTTGTCGGCGAAGCCCCGCGCCATCTCCGGCACGATATACTGTGCCGAGAAGCAGAATGCCACGACGTTGAAGACCGGAACCATATACAGCCAGTTGCCGTCGAGCAGATAGCCGACGCGGGTGGTCTCTTTCAACAGCGTGGCAATCACCAGCACCGAGATCATCACCACCATGCCGATGCTGATAAATTTCTCACCGCGGCCGATCGCCTTCAGCCCCAGGTAGAGTACCCCTGCCGCCGGAACGAAAAACAGCACGCTGCCCAGCGCCGGCGAGATGCCAAACAGGGAGTGCAGCAGCTTACCGCTGCCGGTCATATACGCCGTCAATGCCCCGACGCTATTGACGCAGACGGAGAGAAACATCATCAGCGCGCCAAAGCCGCCGACGTAGCGCTTCGATAATCCACTGAGCTGCAGATGTTTACGGGTGCGCAGCGTGGATTCCGCGACATAGAGCATGGTCACCGTGGTCAGGCTGCCCACCAGCACCAGCCAGAACAGCAGCGGTAAGAAGCCCGCTTTGCTCGACGCATAGGCGATAGAGAGGACACCCGCACCGATATTGGTACCGACAATCATCGATACCCCTTCGATGAAGCTCAGAGATTTTGCAGGGACAGCCGTACGTTCCCGGCCGGTGAGGACGGGAGAAAAGGTGGAGTTTTCAGACATAATACTTTCCGTTTTACTCCGGCGGTTTTCACCGCCGGAAAAAAGGTGATATCAGGGTGATAAACCACTCACGCTGAGCATAAACAGCCGGCTGCGGCATCCTGTTTCTGTTCGGCTTCCCTGCCGCCGCAGCCCGCCGGGGAGACGTTAGCTCTTCAGTACGCGCGCCAGAATATCCAGCGCTTTCGAGAACTGGGCATCCGGAATCGTCAGCGGATACAGGAAGCGGATCACGTTGCCGTAGACGCCACAGCTCAGCAGCAGCAGGCCGTTCTCCTGCGCTTTCTGTTGCACCTGGCGGGTGAATTCCGGCGACGGCTCGCCAGTTTGCGGATCGTTAAACTCCACTGCCACCATCGACCCCCGGCCGCGGACATCAACGATCGCCGGGCAGGTAGCGCGCGCCTGGTTGAGCACTTCCTGCAGATGGCTACCCAGCTGCTCAGCGCGCTGACACAGCTGCTCTTCGGCAATGACATCCAGCACCGCGTGCGCCGCGGCCACCGCCAGCGGGTTACCGGCATAGGTTCCGCCCAGCCCGCCAGGCGCTGGCGCATCCATCACTTCGGCGCGACCAACGACGCCCGACAGCGGGAAACCGCCGGCGAGGCTTTTCGCCATCGTCATCAGATCCGGTTTCACCTCATAGTGCTGCATGGCGAACAGCTTGCCGGTACGGGCGAAACCGGTTTGCACTTCATCGGCGATCAGCAGAATGCCGTGGGTATCGCACAGGTCGCGCAGCGCCTGCATAAAATCGGCCGGCGCGACGTTAAAGCCGCCTTCCCCCTGGATCGGCTCGAGGATGATGGCCGCGACCTGATCCGGCGCAATATCCGCTTTGAAAATGCGCTCCAGGCTTTTCAGCGCATCCGCGGTGGTCACGCCATGCGCCGCATTGGGGTAAACGCCGTGATACACCGAGCCCGGGAACGGCCCGAAGCCGATTTTGTAGGGCGCGACCTTACCGGTGAGGGCCATGGTCATAAAGGTACGGCCGTGGAAACCGCCGCCGAAGGTAATCAGCCCCGGACGACCGGTGTAAGCGCGGGCGATTTTCACCGCGTTCTCGACCGCTTCCGCGCCGGTGGTGAAGAAAGCCGTTTTTGCCGGCCCGTCAATTGGCGCCAGATCGTTGATACGCTCCGCCAGCGAAACATAGCTTTCGTACGGCACAATCTGATAGGCGGTGTGGGTGAACGCCTGCAGCTGCTCGGCTACCGCGGCGACCACTTTCGGATGGCGGTGACCGGTATTTAACACGGCGATCCCGGCGGCGAAATCGATCACCTCATTGCCTTCGATATCCCACAGCGTGGCGTTTTCCGCCTTCTCGACAAAGTAGTTACACATTACGCCTACGCCGCGCGGCGTCGCCTGCTGGCGACGTTGATTCAGTTCTGAGCTTTTCACCTGCGAATCTCCTGTCGTGTATGTCACGTTATCGCAACAAATTAGAAACGATGTCGTTTATTTACACAGGAGTTGGCCCTATAATCGAGTACCAATTTTGAATATCTGAGGGATCCAATTGCGTTCGCTGGTGGGTGACCTGGTGCTGGTCCGTCTGCAGGAAGAGCGGGATCCTCTTCTGCACAAACGCTTATATAACGCGCTGCGCCGCGCGATCCTCGACGGTTCGCTGGCGCCGCAAAGCCGTCTGCCGCCGTCGCGGGACCTGGCGGGCGAACTTGGCGTATCAAGAAACACCATATTAACAACTTATGAACAATTGCTGGCGGAAGGATATGTGGTTTCCCGTCGGGGAAGCGGAACATTCGTTGCCCAAACCGCCCCTGAGAGCTCATTGACGGCTAAAGGTCAGCAAGAAAACAGCAGTATCGCAGCACCGACGGCGCATCTTTCACGCCGAGGCCAGCATCTGCTCGGCCAGGTCAGCGCCAGCCCGCGCCAGTGGGGAGCGTTTATACCCGGCGTGCCGGACGTTAACGCCTTTCCCCACCCGCTGTTCAGTAAGATCCAGGCCCGCATCAGCCGTCGGCCCAAACCGGAGCGGCTCAGCTATAGCTGCAACGGCGGCACCCCGGAACTGCAGCAGGCGCTGGTGGATTATCTGCGCGTGTCGCGCGGCGTCCACTGTCAGTCAGATCAAATTCTTATCACCGAGGGGATCCACCAGGCGATCGATCTGGTCACCCGCATGCTGTGTGATAACGGCGATCTGGCGTGGGTGGAGGAGCCTTCCTACTGGGGGATCCGCCACGTGCTGGCGATGAACGACGTTCGGGCAGAGCCCCTGACCGTCGATGCCAACGGCCTGTGCCCGCCGGAGACGGTTGACGATGCGCCGAGGCTGATCTTCGTTACGCCTTCCCACCAGTATCCGCTGGGCGCGGTGATGAGCCTTGAGCGCCGCCAGCGCCTGCTGGCACTCGCCCGTCAGCAGGGGAGCTGGATCGTCGAAGATGATTATGACAGCGAGTTTCGCTTTTCCGGTCAGCCGATCCCCGCCCTGCAGGGTCTGGTCGCCGACGCCCCGGTGGTCTATATCGGCACCTTCAGCAAGACGCTCTATCCCGGCCTGCGCCTGGGCTACGTGGTGATCCCGCGGCCGCTGGTCAGCGACCTGAAGCACGCCCATGCTGAGCTTTACCGCGGCGGCCATTCGCTGATCCAGATGGCGCTGGCGGAGTTTATTACCGCCGGCCACTATTCGGCCCATATCCGCCGTATGCGGCTGCTCTACAGCCGTCGCCGGGCCTTTTTAACTGAGCTTATCCAGCGGCACTGTATGCCGTACGCCCTGTCTGACTTCAGCGATAATGCCGGGCTGCATTTGATCCTCAATTTGCCCGCAGAGGCTGACGATGTGGCGATCGCCAGAGAGGCCAATGCGCGGCACATTCTGGTGCGGCCGCTGTCGCGCTACTACCTGACGGCGGCGCGCAAGAAAGGATTACTGATGGGATTCGCCAGCCAGCCCGAAGAGCAGATGGCGTCGGCGTTCAGCGTCTTACTCGGCTGCCTGCAGACGCACTGCCCGCAGATGCTCCTGCTCCGGGAGGACGCAGAAAAACAAAACGCCCCAACCTGAGGCGGGGCGTTATCGGGGAGCCTGATATCAGGTATCAGGCAGGCGTGGCGTATCAGGCTTCGATAGCGGCACGCAGTTTTTTCATGGCGTTCTTTTCCAGCTGACGCACGCGCTCTGCGGAGACGCCGTAGCGGTCGGCCAGTTCCTGCAGCGTGGACTTGTTATCTTCGTCCAGCCAGCGGGCGCGGATGATGTCCTGGCTACGCTCGTCCAGGCCCTGCATCGCATCAGTCAGCTTATTCGCCGCCTGCTCTTCCCAGTTATCGTCTTCGATGCCGTCGGCAAAGTTAGACGTTTTGTCCTGCAGATACAGGACCGGCGCCATCGGCTGGCTGTCGGACTCATCGTCGGACGACATGTCGAAGGTCATGTCCTGGGCCGCCATACGGGATTCCATCTCGCGGACGTCTTTGCTCGACACGCCCAGCTCACGGGCCACCATTTCCACTTCATCCTGGTTGAACCAACCCAAACGCTGTTTGGTTTTACGCAGGTTAAAGAACAGCTTACGCTGTGCTTTGGTGGTAGCGACCTTCACAATACGCCAGTTGCGCAGCACGTATTCGTGAATTTCGGCTTTAATCCAGTGCACGGCGAAGGAGACCAGGCGCACACCCACTTCCGGGTTGAAGCGACGCACGGCTTTCATCAGGCCGATATTGCCTTCCTGGATCAGATCCGCCTGCGGCAGGCCATAGCCCGAGTAGTTACGAGCAATGTGAACAACAAAGCGCAGGTGAGACAGAATCAGCTTTTTCGCTGCTTCCAGATCGCCCTGGTAATGCAGCTTTTCAGCAAGCTCCCGCTCTTCATCAGCCGACAGCATCGGCCAAGTGTTAGCGGCCCGGATGTACGATTCCAGGTTACCAACGGGGGCTAAAGCTAAAGTTTGCATTTCTTTGGTCATTCAAATCCTCTCAATTGATATCTTCTGACGCGTTCTTGTCCCCATCAGGCAACAAGCATGCCAGCATTCATGAGCAACGAGAATATCACTCACATTAGTATCAGACAGTGATTTTATCCACAAGTTCCATGCAACGGTGTGAATAAATTACGCACAAAATGTGACACCACGATGAAAAAGTGAGGGCAGGAAAAGGGGAACAAGCTTGCGGTATCTTTCCCTGCGAACAGGAACTCATTGCAGCAGGGAAAGATTATATCACGCTTTTATTAATCGGGAGTAAAGTGACGTAAATGTTGCACTGTCGCCAGCCAGGCGGCTACCCACCCGATCATCGAGCAGACGATCAACATCAACAGACACTCGTCGAAGCCTAAGCCGCTCAGCTCAAACTGGGTGCCGAAGACTTTCGCCACTTCGGTCACCGCCGACGAGAGGCGCATTACCAGAATCTCCGACAGGATCAGCGATAAAAACGCGCCGGAAAAGCCCAGCATCGCTCCGCCGTAGAGGAACGGACGCAGGATAAAGCCGTCGGTGGCGCCGATAAGCTTCTGAACGTTAATGGTATCGCGGCGGGCGAAGATGCTCAGGCGCACGCTGTTGCCGATCACCAGGAACACCGCCGCCACCATCAGCACGCCGATCATCGCCGACACGCGTCCTACCAGCCCGGTGAGCGAGGAGAGACGGGCAAACCAACTGTCGTCCATCCGCACTTCATCGACGCCCTGGATCCGCGATACCCGATCGCGCAGGGTATTCAGCGCCTCGGTGCTCTGGAAATCCAGCTTCGGCACCACGATGGCGACCGCCGGCAGCGGGTTCTCCTCCAGCATATCCAGGGCGCCGCCAAAGCCAGACCAGTTACGGAACTCCCCCAGCGCCTCGTCACGGGACAAATAGTTTACCTTGTCGACGCCCTGCTCCGTCTGCAGCTGGCCCACCACCCGCGCCGCGGCATCGTCATCCAGCGTTTTTTCCAGATAAACGGTGATCTGCGGCGAGGGATAATACTGGGACGCCGCGCTGCTGACGTTTTTGTAGACCATGTAGCAGACGCTTGGCAGGGTCAACGAAATGGCGATGACCATGACCGTCAGGAAGGTCGCCAGCGGCGTGCTTTTTAGATCCTGCAGCGCGCCGTGCCAGGCATAGCGCACCTGCTCGTTGAATACGTTGCTCTTACGCGAGGCCGGGTTAGGCGCCGCTTTCGGCCGTTTTGGCGCATTGCGCCCGCCACCGCCGCCGCCCGCGGCGTTGCGCAGGCGATCAAACTTGCTGCCGAACTGGCGAATCTGGTTCATTGCGTCGCGCTTATTCACCCCGAATGCCTCCATGCAGATGGCCGTCGCTAAGCGTCAGCACGCGGTACGGACGACTGGAGATAAGCCCCAGATCGTGCGTGGCCATCAGTACCGTCACCCCGACGCGGTTAAACTCTTCAAACAGACGTAAAATCCCCTCCGAGAGCGCCTCGTCGAGGTTGCCGGTCGGTTCATCCGCCAGCAGCACCGCCGGCTTGTTGACCACCGCGCGAGCGATTCCCACGCGCTGCTGCTCACCGCCGGAGAGCTGAATGGGAAAATTCTTCGCTTTGTCCAGCAGGCCAACCTTGTCCAGCGCCGCCGAGACGCGACGACGAATATCATCGCCGCTGGCGCCGGCGATAATCAGCGGGATCGCCACGTTGTCATACACGGTACGATCCATCAGCAAATGGTGGTCCTGGAAAATCATACCGATCTGGCGGCGCAGGAACGGCACCTCACGGCTCTTCAGACGGCTGATTTCATGACCGCTGAAGAAGATTTTCCCGGCGCTGGGCCGTTCGATACCACAGATAAGCTTCAGCAGGGTACTCTTCCCTGCGCCGGAATGGCCGGTCAGAAACGCCATCTCGCCCGGCTGCAGGTGGAAGGTCACCCCCTGCAGCGCTTGTCTCCCACCGAGATAGGCTTTGCTGACTTGTTCAAAGCGAATCATTCTTAATCCTCTCGGGCAAAAAGTGCCTCAATAAAGTCGCCCGCATTAAACGGACGCAGATCCTCAATACGCTCGCCGACGCCAATATAGCGAATCGGAATGCCGAACTGATCGGCCACCGAGAAGATCACGCCGCCTTTGGCGGTACCGTCCAGCTTGGTCAGGGTGATCCCGGTCAAACCTACCGCCTCATGGAACAGTTTGGCCTGGCTAATAGCATTCTGCCCGGTGCTGGCGTCAATGGTTAACATCACCTCGTGCGGCGCGTCGACGTCCAGCTTTTTCATTACCCGGACAATCTTCTTCAGCTCTTCCATCAGGTGCGATTTATTCTGCAAACGCCCGGCGGTATCGGCAATCAGTACGTCAACATGGCGCGCCTTCGCCGCCTGAATGGCGTCGAAAATCACCGAGGCGGAGTCGGCGCCGGTGTGCTGGGCGATCACCGGGATATTATTACGCTGGCCCCAGACCTGCAGCTGTTCCACCGCCGCCGCACGGAAGGTATCCCCCGCCGCCAGCATCACCGACTTACCCTGCTGTTCAAACTGACGCGCCAGCTTGCCGATGGTAGTGGTTTTCCCCACACCGTTCACGCCGACCATCAGAATAACAAATGGCGTTTTGCCTTCAACGTTCAGCGGCTCGTCTACTTTGGCGAGAATCTCGCCCATCTCTTCTTTCAGCAGGCCGTACAGCGCTTCCGCATCGCGCAGCTGCTTACGGCTGGCGCCTTCCGTCAGGTTGGTAATGATCTTGCGGGTGGTTTCCACCCCGACGTCGGCGATCAGCAGCTGTTCTTCCAGCTCTTCAAACAGATCATCGTCGATCTTCTTACCGCGGAACAGGCTGATAAATCCGGAACCGAGATTTTGCTTCGTTTTCAGCAGGCTACGTTTGAGGCGGGCGAAGAAACCTTCTTTTGTCGGTTTTTCCTGCTCCTGAGCCAGCGCTTCAAGCGGCGCCTCGTCCTCGGGCGCCGGCACCACTACCGCCGCCTCTTCTGCCGCTTCGGCCGCCAGCGCCTGCGCTTCCAGCTCTTCATCGCTTAACGGCGCGTCCTCTTCGGGCGCTTCTGTCTCCTGCGGCTGGACATCGATGCCTTCCACAGGCTGCTCTGCTACGGCTTCCGCCACCACCGGTTCGGCGATAACCTCTTCCGCCAGCGGCTCAACCACCGCAGGCTGTTCAGGCGGTTCGCTGACCGCGGGCTCCGGTTCAACAACAGGCGTTTCTTCGGTCAGAGCAGGCGTTTCCACCCACTCTTCTTCCTGCGCGCTGGCAGGCTCCGCGAGGTGCGCTTTTTCGCTTTCGACCACCGTCTCGGTCACTTCGACGACGTCTTCGGCAAACGCCTCCGGGTCTGCTTTCGGCGCGCTCGGCTCAGCAGGGGGTTCAACCGCCGGTATCTCTTCGGCAACCGCTTGCTGTTCTTCTACTTTTTGCTCAGTCTCGGTTTCCTGTGCCTGTTCTTTCTGTCCAAAGCCCAGCCAGGAAAAGAAGCCACGTTTTTTCTCTTTTGCCATTTGCGACCACACTCCTCGCTGTTTATTCATGGCGCAGCTTCATCAGAAGCTGAAAAAATGATGAAATTAGTTGGATAGTCTATCACTTAACTTAACTCGCAGCACCGCCCCCGGATTAAGGTTTCGTCAACCGCCGTCGATCGCTAGAATAGCAGGCTGGAAGTTGAGACTTGAGCAGAGAGATGAAAAAACCAAACCACGCGGGCAGCGGTCAGATCCGCATCATCGGCGGGCAATGGCGCGGCCGTAAATTACCGGTGCCGGAGAGCCCGGGCCTGCGGCCGACCACCGACCGGGTTCGCGAAACCCTTTTTAACTGGCTGGCGCCGTCCATTGTTGACGCGCACTGCCTCGATTGCTTTGCCGGCAGCGGCGCGCTGGGGCTGGAAGCGCTGTCCCGCTATGCGGCCAGCACCACGCTGCTGGAGATGGAGCGCGGCGTAGCCCAGCAGCTGCAAAAAAATCTCGCCACCCTGAAAGCGGATCGCGGCAAGGTGATCACCACCAACACCCTCAGCTTCCTGAGCCAGCCGGGGACCCCGCACCAGATCGTGTTCGTCGACCCGCCGTTCCGTCAGGGGCTGCTGGAGGAGACGCTACGTCTGCTGGAGACACAAGGCTGGCTGGCCGATGAGGCCCTGGTGTACGTCGAAAGCGAAGTCGAAAACGGCTTACCGCCGGTGCCGGCTAACTGGCAATTGTATCGTGAAAAAGTGGCCGGACAGGTCGCCTACCGTCTTTACCAACGTGAGGCCCAAGGAGAGCACCATGCTGATTAATTTAGGCCGCCTGCTGATGCTGTGCGTCTGGGCCTTTCTGTTATTGAATCTGTTTCAGCCCTTCCCGAAGCCGCTGAATATCTTTGTCAACGTCGCGCTGATTTTCATGATCCTGATGCACGGTCTGCAGCTGACGCTGCTCAAGGCGACGCAGCCGAAAGAGGCGCCGCCGCTGAGCCGCTTTGAGCAAATCCGCATTTTTATTTTCGGCGTGTTTGAGCTCGTGGCCTGGCAGAAAAAACTGAAGGCGACGCTGAAAAAATAGTCCTGAAAAGGGCTCAGGGATCGGGCGTAAACGCCACGAACGCTGTGCCCTTATAACTCAACATTCCGCGATCGCCGACGCTCAGCGCGTGATATTGCGGCGCGTCAAGGCGAAACACCACCTCCAGCCCACCGTTTTCGGGGCGAAAGCTCGCTTCATAGCGCATCTCACTGCCTGCAGGCGTCACCGTCTGCTGCCGCGAGCGCCGATCGTTAATCACTTTTTCCCGTTTATTGCTGACGATAACCCGCTTTTGTAGCAACGGCGCGGCGTCATTCGCCTGTTTCTCACGGCGCTGCTGGACATAGCGAAACGAAGCCGCCACCACAATCACCGCGACGACCAGAACAAAAAAGAGGGGCATTTTACTCATTAGGGTTACCCATAAAAAATATCAGGAATCAGCATACTGCGTCGGGAATAACATTGTCATCTGCTACGCCAAACCACTACACTGAGTAGTAGCATCACGCATCCGTAACTTTCTTTATGATAACAGATACAGGGACTTACTATGCTTTGGTCATTTATTGCTGTCTGTTTCTCCGCATGGCTTTATGTCGATGCATCCTATCGTGGGCCGGCATGGCGACGCTGGGTTTTTAAACCTGTCACCCTGATTCTGTTGCTGTTACTGGCCTGGCAGGCGCCGATGTTCAATGCCATCAGCTATCTGGTGCTGGCTGGCCTGTGCGCCTCGCTACTCGGCGACGCCCTGACCCTGCTGCCGCGCCAGCGGGTGATGTACGCGGTGGGCGCTTTCTTCCTGTCACATCTGCTGTATACCATCTGGTTCGCCAGCCAGCTGACGCTGTCGTTCTTCTGGCCGCTGCCGCTGGTGCTGCTGGTATTCGGCGCCCTGCTAATGGCGGTGATCTGGAGTCGGCTGGAAGAGATGAAAATGCCGGTGCTGACCTTTATCGGAATGACGCTGGTAATGGTCTGGCTGGCCGGTGAGCTGTGGTTTGCCCGCCCCACCAACACCGCGCTGTCCGGTTTCGCCGGCGCAGCCCTGCTGCTGCTGAGCAATGCCGTGTGGCTGGTGAGCCACTATCGTCGCCGCTTCCGCGCCGATAACGCCATCGCCGCCGCGTTCTACTTTGCCGGCCACTTCCTGATCGTGCGCGCGCTGTACCTGTAATTTAGTCCTTGACTCTGGAGTCGACTCCAGAGTGTATCCTACGGCTAATGAGAAAATTATCATTTCCCGGAGGGTGCCATGTCGACTCCAGACGCGCAGGATAAAAAAGTTCCACAATTCTCGTCTTTCACCATGCGGCCAGCAACCGCCCCGGCGGAGAGCTGCTGTACAGATCACGCCTGCGCCACAGAGTCCGCCCCTGCCGCCGAAGCGCTTAGCGACGCCCGCTATAGCTGGCAAGTTGATGGCATGGACTGCGCCGCTTGCGCCCGCAAGGTGGAAACCGCGGTCCGTCAGGTGCCCGGGGTCAGTCAGGTCCAGGTGCTGTTCGCCACAGAAAAGCTGCTGGTTAACGCCGAGGGCGATGTCCGCGCTCAGGTTGAGAACGCGGTCCGCCAGGCGGGGTATACGCTGCGCGATGCCGATGCTCCCGCAGCAGAGCAAACCCGAGGGTCGCTGCTGCGCGACAATCTGCCGTTACTGACGCTGGTTATCATGATGGCCTTGAGCTGGGGGCTGGAGCAGGCCAACCACCCTGCCGGTCAGTTGGCCTTTATTGCCACCACCCTGGTTGGCCTGTGGCCGGTTGCCCGCCAGGCGCTGCGCCTGATCAAGAGCGGGAGCTGGTTCGCCATTGAAACGCTGATGAGCGTCGCCGCCATCGGGGCGCTGTTTATCGGCGCCACCGCGGAGGCGGCGATGGTCCTGCTGCTGTTCCTGATCGGCGAGCGTCTCGAAGGCTGGGCCGCCAGCCGCGCACGGCAGGGGGTGAGCGCGCTGATGGCGCTGAAGCCCGACACCGCCATCCGTCTGCGCAACGGCGTGCGGGAAACCGTCGCCCAGCGCGACCTGCGTCCCGGAGATGTGATTGAAGTGGCTGCCGGCGGGCGTCTGCCGGCGGATGGCCAGCTGCTGTCGCCGTTTGCCAGCTTTGATGAAAGCGCTCTGACCGGCGAGTCGGTGCCGGTGGAACGTCAGGCCGGGGAACGGGTAGCGGCGGGCGCCACCAGCGTCGACCGCCTGGTGCAGCTTACCGTGATATCCGAACCGGGCGACAGCGCCATCGACCGCATCCTGAAGCTGATTGAAGAGGCTGAGGAGCGTCGGGCGCCAATCGAGCGCTTCATCGACCGCTTCAGCCGGATCTACACCCCGGCCATTATGGTGGTGGCCTTGTTGGTCGCCATTGTCCCGCCGCTGTTCTTCGCCAGCGCCTGGCTACCGTGGATTTATAAAGGGCTGACGCTGCTGCTGATCGGCTGTCCGTGCGCGCTGGTCATCTCCACGCCGGCGGCCATCACCTCCGGCCTGGCGGTCGCCGCCCGCCGCGGGGCGCTAATCAAAGGCGGCGCGGCGCTGGAGCAGCTGGGCCAGGTGCGCCAGGTGGCGTTCGATAAAACCGGCACCCTGACCGTCGGCCAGCCGCAGGTGACTTCGGTTATTGCCACGGCCGAAGTTGACGACAACGCGCTGCTGGCGCTGGCGGCGGTGGTGGAGCAAGGCTCCAGCCACCCGCTGGCGCAGGCTATCGTCCGTGAAGCGCAGCGGCGTCAGCTGAGCATTCCGCTTGCCAGCGGCCAGCGGGCGCTGGCGGGCTCTGGTATCGAAGCCGAAGTCAACGGCAGCCGCATCCTGATCTGCGCCGCCAGCAAAGCCGCCCCGGCAGAGCATGAGGCGCAGATCCAGCAGCTGGAAAGCGCCGGGCAAACGGTAGTGCTGGTGATGCGCGGCGAGACGCTGCTCGGCATTCTGGCGCTGCGCGATACCCTGCGCGACGACGCGCGTCAGGCGGTGGATGCTTTGCATCAGTTGGGCGTTCAGGGGGTGATCCTTACCGGGGATAACCCGCGCGCCGCGGCGGCCATCGCCAGCGAACTGGGGCTGGAATTCCGCGCCGGTCTGCTACCGGCGGACAAGGTCAACGCGGTGATAGCGCTGAATGCCGACGCGCCGCTGGCGATGGTCGGCGACGGTATCAACGACGCGCCGGCGATGAAAGCGGCCACCATCGGCATCGCCATGGGCAGCGGAACCGACGTGGCGCTGGAGACGGCCGACGCCGCGCTGACCCATAACCGTCTGACCGGCCTGGCGCAGATGATTTCCCTGGCGCGCGCCACCCACGCCAATATCCGCCAGAACATCGCGATTGCCTTAGGGCTGAAGGGGATTTTCCTCGTCACCACCCTGCTCGGCCTGACCGGTCTGTGGCTGGCGGTGCTGGCGGATACCGGCGCCACCGTGCTGGTAACGGCTAACGCGCTGCGGTTATTGCGTAAGAAGTTGTAGCATCGATACCGGCTTCCCTGCTCGCGCTACGCTTAGCAGGGCTACGGTTCCAGACCGTCGGGTAGCCCGGATAAGGCGCTACGCGCCGCCATCCGGGAGAGGCTCAGTGGCTTTTGCGGATCAGGTAGCGGTACGGCAGGGCTTCGGTTTCCTGGGCCACCAGCTCATGCTCCATAAAGCGGCAGAATCCCGGGATATCGCGGGTGGTGGCCGGATCGTCAGCAATAATCAGCAGCGTCTCGCCCACCGGCATCGTCCGCACGGTTTTACGCACCATCATGACCGGCTCCGGGCAGCGGAGTCCCAGGGCATCCAGGGTGTGGTCAGGAGTGGAGAAAAGTTCGCTCATTTTAGTCTCACGTCAATAAAACGGCCCTAGTTTACCCCCTGCTCGCCAGTACGCAAGCCAGGTTAACGTTTGCGCGAAAAACAACCATTGCATTACGCCGGCAACGCAGTATCATGCAGCCGTTTTTAATTGGGTTCCCTCACCCCAACGTTCCGCTGCCGATTGCTCATTCACCTGAAGCATGACGGGCATAAAAAGGTCACAATATGAATCCGTTTACTACCGTACAGCGCAAAAAAGCGCTCGTCTGGCTTTCGCTATTTCATTTGCTGGTCATCACCTCCAGCAACTATCTGGTTCAGCTGCCGATCTCCATCTTTGGTTTCCATACCACCTGGGGCGCGTTTAGTTTTCCGTTTATTTTCCTCGCCACCGACCTGACGGTGCGAATTTTTGGCGCCCCGCTGGCGCGACGCATCATTTTCGCGGTGATGGTCCCGGCGCTGGCCATCTCTTACGGCATCTCCGCGCTGTTCTACATGGGCGAATGGCAGGGCTTTGCCGCGCTGGGCACCTTTAATCTCTTCGTCGCGCGCATCGCCGTCGCCAGCTTTATGGCCTATGCGCTGGGGCAGATCCTCGACGTTCACGTCTTTAACCGCCTGCGGCAGAGCCGCCGCTGGTGGTTGGCCCCTACCGCCTCGACGCTGTTCGGCAACATCAGCGATACCGTGGCGTTTTTCTTTATCGCTTTCTGGCGCAGCCCGGACCCGTTTATGGCCGCCCACTGGGGGGAAATCGCCCTCGTCGACTACAGCTTTAAAGTGCTTATCAGCATCATTTTCTTCCTGCCGATGTACGGCGTGCTGTTAAATATGCTGTTGAAAAGACTGGCGGATAAATCTGATTTGTCGGCATTACAGCCGAGTTAAAGGTACTCGCGGGCTGATGTGTTAAGATAGCCGGATGAGCCATTAGTGGCCGTTTATCGAAAGGAAGATGTCAATGCGCAATTTGGTTAAATATGTCGGTATTGGCCTGCTGGTGATGGGGCTTGCCGCCTGCGATAACAGCGATTCAAAAGCGCCAACCGTTGGCGCAGCAGCGGAGAGCAATGCCAGCGGCCAGGCAATCAGCCTGCTGGATGGCAAGCTGAGCTTCACCCTGCCTGCGGGCATGGCCGACCAGAGCGGCAAACTGGGTACCCAGGCGAACAATATGCACGTCTACTCTGACGCTACCGGCCAGAAAGCGGTCATCGTCATCGTCGGCGACAGCACCAATGAAGATCTGGCGGTGCTGGCGAAACGCCTGGAAGATCAGCAGCGCAGCCGCGACCCGCAGCTGCAGGTGGTGAGCAATAAACCGCTGGAGATTAAAGGCCATACCCTGCAGCAGCTGGACAGCATCATCTCCGCCAAGGGGCAGACCGCCTGGTCTTCCGTGATCCTCGGCAAAGTGGATGACAAGCTGCTGACCCTGCAGGTCACCCTGCCGGCGGATAACCAGCAGCAGGCGCAGACCGAAGCGGAAAGCATCATCAACACCCTCACCATCCAGTAATTACTGGCCTGGTGCGCTGGCCTCCGGTTCGCTAACCGGGGGCCGTTTTTTTAGCCGCCAGCCCAACAGCAGCGCCGCCATCACCAGCCCCGCCGCGGCGAGATAAATCATCGAGATCCCGGTCCACGCCATCAGCAATCCGGCCAGCGGCCCGCTGACGCCCAACGACAAATCCATAAACACGGTATAGGTCGCCAGCGCCGACCCCTGATTGTGCTGCGGCACCGCTTTCACCGCCACCACGCCCAGCGCCGGAAAGACCAGCGAAAAGCCAGCCCCGGTAAGGAAAGTACCGATTTTCGCCATCATCGGCGTATCGGCAAAGCCGACCAGCAGCAGGCCGATAGCCTCCACGCTAAAGCAGAGCATCGCCACGTTCAGCCCGCCGAGTCGGTTAATGGCGTTGGGAAACAGCAGCCGCGCGCCAACGAACGCGCAGCTGAATAATGTCAGCGCGAAAGCCGCGCCGTCCCAACCTTTGGCGTCATAAAATAGCGTGATAAAGGTGGCGATCACCCCAAAGCCGGCGGAGGCCAACGCCAGCGCCATGCCGTAGGGCCAGACGCGGCCGAGCACCGCGCGAAACGACATCGCTTTGCCTTTGGCAGCCTTCACCGCCGCGCGGGGCAGCGCGCAGAGGATAGCCACCAGCGCTACCGCCATAATGACCCCGGCCAGACCGCTGAGGCCAATGTGCGAATAGCACAGCACGCCGAGCGGCGCGCCCATCGCCATCGCCCCATAGGTCACAATCCCGTTCCACGAGATCACCCGCCCGATATGCAGCGAACCGACCACGCCGACGCCCCACAGCGTCGAGCCTGTGCCGGCGAAGCTCTGGCCGATACCAAGGATCACCCGTCCGAGGCATAGCAGCAGTAGGCTAATCAGTGGCCAGCCGCTGCCCCAGGCGGCCAGCAGATAGCTTAAACCGCTCAAAAAGCAGCCACCGAGGCCGAAGACGACAATCTTTTTGGGCCCCAGCAGGTCGGCATAGCGCCCGGCATGCGGGCGGCTGAGCAGCGTGGCGAAATATTGCAGGCTAATCACCAGCCCGGCCCAGAAAGCGCTAAAGCCCATGACATCATGAACATAGCCGGGCAGCACCGCCAGCGGCAGGCCGATGGTGAGGTAGCTGGCAAAGTTAAAGATAACGACAGAGACAATCCGCAGATTGAGGCGCAGTCCATTAAGCGCCGGTTCGGCGACGGGTTCGGGCATCAGGTTCCACCAGATTTCGACAACCAGCTTTCACTATTACCACGCTGTCGGCGGAAAAGCAGCCCTCCTTTCGGAATATTGGCAGTCGGCGAACCGCTACACTTATCTGGCGCGACTCATAAAAGGAATACCTATGTCCCCTCCGCAGGCTGATAAAGCCGGGCTTCATATTTTACTTAAGCTGGCGGCGCTGGTGATTATCCTCGCCGGGATCCACGCCGCCGCCGATATCCTGGTGCAGCTGCTGCTGGCGCTGTTTTTCGCTATTGTTCTCAACCCGCTGGTCACCTGGTTCATTCGCCGCGGGGTGCGGCGTCCGTTCGCCATTACCCTGGTGGTGACGGCGATGCTGGTGATGCTCACCGCGCTGCTCGGCGTGCTGGCGGCGTCGCTCAATGACTTTGTCGCCATGCTGCCCGATTTCAACCGCGCCCTGACGCGCAAGATCCTCCAGCTCCAGGAGTATCTCCCCTTCCTTAATCTGCATATCAATCCGGAGCGGATGCTGCGGCGCATGGATTCAGAACGGCTGATGACCTGGGCCACGACGCTGATGACCCAGCTTTCCGGGGCGATGGCCAGCATCGTGCTGCTGGTGATGACGGTGATCTTTATGCTGTTTGAGGTTCGCCACCTGCCCTACAAACTGCGTTTTGCCCTCAATAACCCGCGCCTGCATATCGCCGGATTGCACCGGGCGCTGAAAGGCGTCACCCATTATCTGGCGCTGAAGACGCTGATTAGCCTGTGGACCGGGCTGATTGTCTGGCTGGGGCTGCTGGCGATGGGGGTACAGTTCGCCCTGATGTGGGGGGTGCTGGCGTTTTTGCTGAACTATGTGCCGAACATTGGCTCCGCCATCTCCGCTATCCCCCCCATGCTGCAGGCGCTGCTGTTCAGCGGCATCTATGAGTGCCTGTTGGTAGGGGCGCTGTTTCTGGTGGTGCATATGGTGCTGGGCAACATGGTGGAGCCGCGCATGATGGGCCACCGGCTGGGGATGTCGACCCTGGTGGTGTTCCTGTCGTTGTTGGTCTGGGGCTGGCTGCTGGGGCCGGTGGGAATGCTGCTCTCGGTGCCGTTAACCAGCGTCTGTAAAATCTGGATGGAAACCACCGTCGGGGGCAGCAAGCTGGCGATCCTGCTCGGCCCGGGCCGTCCCAAAAACCGGCTCCCCGGCTAGCGGCGTTTCACCGGCCAGAAGATGGTCAATACGCCGGCGACGATGATCGCCACGCCCAGCAGCGATTGCCAGTAGAACGGCTCATGCCAGCCGGGCAGCCAGATGGCGGCGGCCCATACGAGGATATAGCTCAGGCTCAGTAGCGCATACGCTTTCGACAGCGGCAGGCGATGGAGGGCAAAGTACCAGCAGACCATCGACAGCAGGTAGCCCAGCAGGCCGAAAAACAGGCCGAAAGTCCCGGGCTGGAAATGCAGCAGATGCTGGAGAAATGCCACAATATCGGTCAGCGGCGGCAAGGCCACCATGGCGCTGCGCAGCAGCAACTGCGCGGCGCTGACGAGGCCGACGCTGAGTAATGCCCAGAAAAAGCCCATCAGACGCTGGTCCCCAGAATGACAATGCCCACGACGATCAACCCGACGCCAAGCCAGTGGCGACGGGCGACCGGCTCATGCCAGATGCCCCAGCCCGCGAGGGTAACCCAGACGAAATTCAGACTCAGCATCGGATAGGCGATGCTGACCGGAATAGACTGCAGGACGCTCAGCCACAGCAGCATGCCGCAGCCCAGACATAACAGCGCCATCCCCAACCAGAAGAGTATATGGCGACTCCGCCGTCCGCGACGGGACGGGCGGGTCGCCTGTTTCTGGCAGAGCTGTCCGGCGCAGCTCAGCAGGCTGGCGCACACCAGACAGATCCAGACGCTCATTGCGGCAGGTACTGAAGGAAAACGACCCGGCCCAGCTCGTAGGCGTTATCCGGTTTCGGTAACGGTAAGTCGAGCATACTCTCTCCTTTATCCATCAACAGCACCAGCGAGACCGGCCCCTGCTGACGATGCGCGGCCAGCCAGTCGGCAAAACCGGCCTGGCTGACAAAGCTTCCCTGAGCATCCGGCCAGTCGAGACCGTACTTCAGCTCACCCTGTTTGTCGAACATAATAATATCGCTTCGCTTCAGCTCCCAGGCCAGGCCGCCGGCGATCCCAACGTTGTTGGTCAGGACGTAACGGCTGGGCTGCAGGGATTCGCTGACGATATCCACGAGGAACTGCGGCTGTTTGCTGTCGATAACCCGGTCCGGGATGGCGAAGCCCACCAGCAGCGCCAGGCCGAGCGGACAGAGCGCGGCGAGGCTCCAGCGGCGGCCAGAGTCTTTCATCGCCAGCCAGCCCATCAGCGCCCAGACGGCAAAAGCGATCGCCGCCAGCAGACATTTATACAGCTCAATCTTGGTCCACACCGGCCTATGCATGAAGCCCCACGGCGAGACCACCAGCACGGCGATCAGCCCCAGCAGGCCAACGCCCAGGTTGATCATCCCGTTGATGCGCAGCGCTTTTGCGCCGGTCTTTGCGGCCTCCAGCGCGTAGCGGGCCATCAGAATCGACAGCGGCGCAAAGCACGGCAGGATATAGGTCGGCAGTTTGCCTTTGGCGATACTGAAGAACAGGAACGGCATCGCCACCCAACCCAGCAGATACAGCGCGCCGCGGGCCTCATCGCGCTCAAGCCAGCCGCGCTTTAGCGCCCCCGGCAGCAGGGCCAGCCACGGCAGACTGCCGGCGATCAGGAACGGGATGTAGTACCAGAACGGCGCTTTGTGCTGGGCGTCTTTTTCAGCAAAACGCTGAATATGCTCGACCCAGAAGAAGTAGCGCCAGAAGTCCGGCTCGCGCTGAGCGATAGCCAGCCCCCAGGGCAGCACCACCAGCGTACAGACGATTACCGCCAGCCAGCCGTAGGTCAGCACTTCACGCCAGCGTTTACGGGCGATCACCCACGGCAGAACGCCCACCACCGGCACCGCCAGCGCCAGGAAGCCCTTGGTCATCACCCCCATCCCGCAGGCGACGCCCAGCAGCACGTAGCCCAGTATTTTGCCGCTGCGGCTGTGCGCCTGCGCCGCGCCCCAGAAGCTGCACATCGCCAGCGCCAGCCACAGGGTGATCATAGGGTCCAGCACCGCATAGGTGCCAATCGCATACACCAGCATCGCGGTGAGGAAGATAATCGGCGACAGGATAGCTACCCGCTTATCACGAAAGATCCGCCACGCCAGCCAGGCCACCAGCAGGGCGGTCATGGTGATGGCGAAGACCGACCCGAAGCGTACGCCGAAGTTATTATGGCCAAACAGCCACTGACCGATACTGTTGATCCAGTAACCGGCAATCGGTTTTTCGAAGTAGCGCAGGCCGAGAAAATGCGGTACCACCCAGTCGCCGGTGGCCAGCATTTCACGGCTGATCTCCGCGTAGCGGGTTTCGTCGGGTTGCCAAAGCAAACGGAAATTGAGCGGCAGCAGATAATACAGCGCAAACAGCGCAATCAGAGAGACGCCATAGCGAATGCTTTTCATCAAATACCCGAAGTCAGTAATTGTTCACGTCCGAGCCAGCCTTCCCGGCCAGCCAGTTCACCACGAACCACTTTGCCTGAGGGCAGCTCGCTAAAGTCAGCGGGCAGCAGCTGGCTCAGTGGGCAAAACTGAATTTCTTCTTCCGCCGCCATGGTCAGTAGTTCATTGAACTGATCGGCGTAGGCAATGCCTTCCACTTCAGCGTGAATGGTATAGACCGGCACGCCCGCATCGCGATGGATGCAGTCCAGCAGGTAGCGGTTAAAGCCGGCGATATCCACCGCCGTGCCCACCGCCTCGTCCCAGGTCGGCAACGTGACCGGGATCTGCACGGTACCAGAGACGCCGCTGCCGAGCTGGGGCAGAAACGGCCGCGTGCCGCGACAGTCGCTGTTGTAGAGAAAATCGAAGGATTCTTTGGCTTTAACCACCCGCTGATCGGCGCGCCAGCCGGCGACGGCCGAGCAGGTCACCGGCCGGCCGATGATGCGCTCGAGCTCCAGCAGGCCGCGCTCAACCTCCAGCGCCAGCCGTTCCTGCGGCCAGACGCCGCTCCACGCCTGCCAGCTGTAGTGGTCCCAGGCGTGCAGGCCGACTTCATGAGATTCGGCGGCGGCGCGGATCACCGCTTCGTTCCCTGCGCCGATGCGGCGCCCCGGCCAGGCGGTGCCGGCCAGCAGAATATCCCAGCCGTACAGCGAGGCGGCTCTGGAACGCAGCATCTTCCACAGAAACTTCGGTTTTACCAGGCGCCACAGGTGGCGCCCCATATTGTCCGGCCCGACGCTGAAGAAGAAGCTTGCCTGGATCCCATGCCGGCCCAGCAGCTCCAGCAGCCGCGGAACGCCGTCCCGCGTGCCGCGAAAGGTATCGACATCTATGCGTAAGCCGACCTGTTTCATGGATTTTTATCGTCCACCAGTTCAACCGTGCGCAGGAAGAAGTCCAGCGTGTGTTCGACCGTTTCTTCCATCTCCACCTTCGGCTCCCAGTTCAGGCAGCGTTTGGCGTTGCGGATGCTCGGCTTACGATGCTCAACGTCCTGGTAGCCCTTTCCGTAGTAATCGCTGCTTTCCACTTCACGGAAGCCGGCGAACGGCGGGAAGCGATCGCGCAGCGGATGACGTTCGAAGCAGGCGAGCAGCATTTCGGCCAGCTCTTTGATACTCGCTTCGTTATCCGGGTTGCCGATGTTAATGATCTGCCCGTCGCAGCGGCCGTCTTTGTTCTCGATGATGCGGAACAGCGCTTCGATACCGTCGCTGATGTCGGTGAAGCAGCGCTTCTGCTTGCCGCCTTCGATAAGCTTGATCGGCGACCCTTCCACCAGGTTGAGGATCAGCTGAGTGATGGCGCGGGAGCTACCGATACGCGCGGCATTAAGGTTATCCAGACGCGGCCCCATCCAGTTGAACGGACGGAACAGGGTGAACTTGAGGCCATTCTTATCGCCATAGGCCCAGATCACGCGATCCAGCAGCTGCTTGGAGACCGAGTAGATCCAGCGCTGTTTGTTGATCGGCCCCACCACCAGGTTGGAGCTATCTTCGTCGAAGTTTTTGTCGGTGCACATGCCGTACACTTCCGAGGTCGACGGGAAGATAATGCGCTTATTGTATTTCACGCAGTCGCGGATGATTTTCAGGTTCTCTTCGAAATCCAGCTCGAACACGCGCAGCGGGTTGCGGGTGTATTCGATAGGCGTGGCGATGGCCACCAGCGGCAGCACCACGTCGCATTTCTTAATGTGATACTCGATCCACTCAGAGTGAATACTGATATCGCCTTCCACAAAGTGGAAACGCGGACAGTCGAGAAAACGGCTGATGGCGTCGGAGCCGATATCCAGACCGTAAATCTCATAGTTGTCGTCCTGCAGCAGGCGCTCGGTCAGGTGGTTACCGATAAAGCCGTTGACGCCGAGGATCAGCACCCGGGTGCGACGCTTAATCGCCACCACCGGTTTGCTGCTGATCACCGCCCCGGACACCAGGCCCAGCGCCTGCGCCAGCTGAGCGCCCTGCATGTACACGCCGCGTTCGGTCTGGCCGGTGACAATCTCCAGCGCCCCGTCCTGGCACGCGACGATCAGCGGCGCAATGGAGAGCACGGTGCCCGGTTTAGCTGCTGGCAAATCGTGGCGAACGCGGGATTTCCAGACGATAAACTTGTTCGCTCCGGCGTAGCCGAAGGCGCCCGGCCACGGATCCGAGACCGCACGCACCAGATTGTGCAGGGTCTGCGCCGGCAGCTCCCAGTCCAGCCGGCCATCTTCCGGGGTACGACGCCCCACATAGGTTGCCTGGCTGTGATCCTGCGGACGCTCATCGGTGGTGCCGGCGAGGATCGCCGGCAGCGCCCGGCTCAGCAGCTCAGTGGCGGCAGCGCACAGCTTACGATGCAACGTCAGGGCGGCGTCATCCGCGCCAATCGCCACGGCCTGCTGGGCGACGATATCGCCAGCGTCTGCGCGGTTCACCATCCGGTGCAGGGTGACGCCGGTTTCGCTTTCGCCATTGACCAGCACCCAGTTCAGCGGCGCGCGGCCGCGATATTTTGGCAGCAGCGAACCGTGCAGGTTGAACGCCCCTTTCGGCGCCAGATTGAGGATCTCATCGCCCAGCAGGTTGCGATAGTAGAAGGAGAACAGCACGTCCGGCTTCATCTCGCGGATACGCTCAATCCACAGCGGATGGTTCACGTCTTCCGGCGCCCACACCGGAATACCCTGCTCGGCGGCAAGGCGCGCCACGGAGCCAAAGAAATGGTTTTCGCCAGGGTTATCCGGGTGGGTGAAAATAGCAGCGATATCATACCCGGCGTCCAGCAGGGACTGGATACCGGTGCAGCCCATATCGTGATAAGCGAAGACTACGGCTTTCATGAACGATCTTCCTCTTTAGATGCCGTTTCCGGCTGGCGAACAACACGTTGAATAAAGTAGCGGGGGCGGGCGCGCACGTCGTTATAGATGCGGCCGATATACTCCCCGAGCAGGCCCATACCGACAAACTGGGCGCCGATGAACATGAACAGCACGGCGAAGAGCATAAACACCCCTTCCGCCGCCCACTGTGGGCCGAAGGCCAGGCGCAGCACCACCAGCAGCAGGCCGAAGGCGAAGCCCAGCAGGGCAATCACGCTGCCGAAAATGCTGAGCAGACGCAGCGGCGTGGTGGTCAGACAGGTCACCAGGTCGTACATCAGGTTGATCAGGCGCATAAAGCTGTATTTGGAGTCGCCGAATTCGCGCTCGGCGTGCATCACCGGGATCTCCACCGCGCGCCGGGCGAAGGTATTCGCCAGGATCGGGATAAAGGTGCTGCGCTCATGGCAGTTGAGCATGGCGTCGATGATATGGCGGCGGTAAGCGCGCAGCATGCAGCCGTAGTCGCCCATCGCTTTGCCGGTGGTGCGCTGGATCAGGCGGTTGATCATCTTCGACGCGGTTTTACGGAAGATGCTGTCCTGACGGTTCTGGCGGACGGTGCCCACCACGTCGTAACCTTCATCAGCCTTCGCCACCAGCCGCGGGATCTCCTCCGGCGGGTTTTGCAGGTCGGCGTCGAGGGTAATAATCAGATCGCCGGTTACATGGCTGAAGCCGGCCATGATCGCCGAGTGCTGGCCGTAGTTACGGTTTAACAGCACGGCGACGACGTGGCTGCCTTCCGCCTCGGCGGCTTCGGTGAGCATGCGCGCGGAATCGTCGCTGCTGCCATCGTCGATCAACAGAATTTCATATTGCCGCCCCAGGGTGGCGCAGGCGGCATCCGTACGACGAAGCAGTTCCGGCAGGCTATCCTGTTCGTTATAAACCGGGATAACCACCGAGACCTTCTTCACGGGAGGGTAAGTAAGCATATCAACGTCCTGACAACTGGCGCAGTGCGGAGATAACGCGAGTGACATCGTCATCGGTCATATCCGGGAACAACGGGAGAGAGCAGATGCGGGCGCTGTTCCATTCGGTATTCGGCAGGGAAACCTCAGGGAAGCGCTCGCGGTAATATTTTTGCGTATGGGCCGCACGGAAGTGCAGGCCGGTGCCGATGCCCATCGCCTTCAGCTTTTCCATCAGCGCGTCGCGGCTGATGCCGCACGCGGCCTCATCGACGCGGATGATAAACAGATGCCAGGCGTGCTGGTGCTCCCAGGTCGGGACGCTCAGCGGTTTAAACGGCGTGTCCGCCAGCTCGCGCAGGTAGCGCTGGGCAATCTCGGTCCGGCGCTGATTGGCGTGGCTCAGTTTTTCCAGCTGGACCAGCGCCAGAGCGGCGTTGATATCGGCAAGGTTGTACTTGAAGCCCGGGGTGATCACCTCCGCCTGCGGCGCGCGGCCGTGGGTCTGGCGATCATAAGCGTCCACGCCCAGACCATGGAATTTCAGGCTACGGATGCGGGAAGCCAGCTCGTCGTCGTCGGTGACAATCAGCCCGCCTTCGGCGCAGGTCATGTTTTTGATCGCGTGGAACGAGAAAATGGCGGTCCCCTGCCAGCCCACGTGGCGGCCTTTATAATGAGTACCGGCCGCATGGGCGGCGTCTTCGATCACCGAAATGCCATGGCGCTCGCCCACCGCGCGAATGGCGTCGATGTCGGCTGGCGCGCCCGCGTAGTGCACGGGAATTATCGCTTTGGTACGCGAAGTGATCGCCGCTTCCACCGCGTCAGGGGTAATCATCAGATTGTCGTTATCGACATCGATCATCACCGGCGTGGCGCCCAGCAGGCAGATCATATTGAGAGTGGAGACCCAGGTCTGGGACGGCGTAATGACTTCATCGCCGGGGCCAATACCCAGCGCCATCAGGGTCACATGCATCCCGCCGGTCGCTGAACTGACGGCAATCGCATGACGGTTGCCGGTCAGCTGGCAGAATGCCGCTTCAAGTGCCTGATTCTTCGGCCCGGTGGTGATCCAGCCCGACGCTAAAACTTCACGCAGCGCAGCCAGCTCTGCGTCGCCCATCGACGGGCGCGAAAAAGGCAAAAAATCGCTCATCATCATCCTGTTCTGTAGATGACCCACGCACGAATCTGGGTCGTTAGAATAAAATATCCTGCGCCTGCGGACTTAAACGAAATTAAAATGAAGTGAGTTCAGCACGGCATTCCATTTCAGGGTATCTCGACCACTATTAATGTAGTCGACCTTGCTTAGGATAATATTAAGAAATTAATATTTCTTCGGAATGAGAAATAAATTCTTAATAAACAGTATGATAGGAGTTTTTTTATGGCGGAAATTTGACGGAGATGCGTTCCTGTCACGAAAAAGAGAACAGGAACGCAATAGTTGAAATTAAACGAGAACTAAACCGGTTCACAATTTATTATTCTGTCATTGTCACGCTTAATGACAAAAAGTTAGCGCAAATCACAAAGTTATTTCTGCTGAATTACAAATTTGCAGGAAAATCCGCAGGCAATTCGCTCGCCGGGCAATTAATGACCTCGTCATTATCCGCGCCACAGTCGCGAATGAAGGTGATAGTGGCGAACTCGTCAATCACTTCCGTCGGGTAGGCCGGGCCGGCATCGCGATACGAATTCATCAGCGGAATATGGTCGTTCTGGAAGCAGATGGTTTTTTCCGGGTTATTCATGATCCAGCGCGGGAAGAAAATAGTGCCGTGGAACAGTTTGTCGCCCAGGTTGACGATCAGGCTGACGTCGGTGCCGGTCGGTTCGGTCCAGGAGATTTTGTAGATACTTTCCCCCACCCGCACAATGTACGCTTCCTGATCTTTCACCCAGCGATTGCCGACGATGCCGCTGTGAATACGGTAGTCGAGGGTGTGGCCATTTTTGACGTAAATCTCGTAGTTCCAGCCGTTGTCGTAGGTATAGACCAGATGTTTACCGATAAAGCCGCTGAGGTCATGTTTGTCGAAAGTGCTCATCATTTATTCTCCTCTGTTTTGTTGAGGACAGCATACGTCTTTAAAAAATGAATGAATAACGCTAAGTTTGGATTAAATACATTCAAATTTTAGATTGATTATGCACAAGACAACCCTGGAGCAGTGGGCGTTACTCGAAAAGGTAGTGGAATTGGGGAGCTTTGCCAGAGCGGCGGAGGAGACCAATCGCAGTCAGTCATCGGTAAGCTATAACCTCGCGCTGCTGCAGGAGCGCTTAGGCGTGGCGCTGCTGGCGCCGTCCGGCCGGCGGGCGGTGCTGACGCCGGCTGGCGAACTACTGCTGAATCAGGTCAAGCCGCTGCTGCAGGCCTTCGCCTACGTCGAGACGCACGCCGCCACTCTGCGCAACGGGGCGCGGACCCGCCTGGATCTGGTGGTCGACAGTATTTTCCCGCGCCAGCGGCTGTTCGCGATTTTACGCCAGTTTCAGCAGCGCTATCCGCAGACCCAGGTCAGGCTCACCGAAGTGCTGGAAAACCTGGATGACGAGAGCGCGGCGCGGACGGAAGCCGATGTGATGGTGCTGACCCGCCGCCAGGATATTACCGGCCGCGGGGAGTGGCTGATGAATATTGATTTCATCGCCGTCGCCCACCGCGACCACCCTCTCGCCGCGCTGGACGGACCGCTGGAGGATAGCGCGCTGGCGCCGTGGCCGCTGGTGCGCATTGCCGATCAGGGCGGCGATAGCCAGGCGCCGCGAGACGCCTGGACCTTCTCCACCATTGATGCCGCCATTGATGCGGTGATGTATCAGGTCGGCTTCGGCTGGCTGCCGGAGGAGCGCATTCGCCCCCATCTCGACCAGGGCGTGCTGAAGCGGTTGCCCCTCAGCCATGGCGCGCGCCGCGCGACGCCGCTGCATCTGATCGTCAAGCGGGACCTGGCGCCGATCGACGAACAGGTGGCCACGCTGCTGGCGTTGTTCCGGACGCCCTGAGGGGTAAGGCGGCGCTGGTCGCCTGGGCGTAATGATACGATTTTCTTATACTTTCCGGCGCAATATTGATCCAGGTTACTCCCAAAGTATGATGAATCACTAAAATCGTCATACTTTCCTGTCGTTGAGATTGCCGTCTTGTCTATTATCCGCCTCACCCTGCTGGCGCTGGTCGCCTGCGTCCCTCTGCTGGCTCAGGCCGCGCCGTACCAGCTCACCACCGCCTGGCCGGTTAACGTCGGCCCGCTGAATCCCCATCTCTATACGCCCAACCAGATGTTTGCCCAAAGCATGGTCTATGAACCGCTGGTGAAGTATCAGGCTGACGGCAGCGTACAGCCCTGGCTGGCAACCCGCTGGCGTCACTCCGCCGACGGCAAAACCTGGTGGTTCACCCTGCGCGACGATGTGGCCTTCTCCAACGGCGAACCGTTTAACGCCCAGGCCGCGGCGGCCAATTTTCAGGCGGTGCTGGCCAACCGCCAACGCCACGCCTGGCTTGAGCTCGCCAACCAAATAACCGACGTGCGGGCCCTCAGCGCCACCGAGCTGCAGATCACCCTGAAAAGCGCCTACGCCCCCTTACTGCAAGAGCTGGCCCTGCCCCGCCCGTTCCGCTTCATCGCCCCCTCGCAGTTTATCGATGGCGGCACCGCCAGGGGCATTAAAGCCCCGATCGGCACCGGCCCGTGGCGGCTGGCAAGCTCGCAGCTCAATCAGCGCGATGTGCTGGTGCGCAATGAGCGCTACTGGGGTCGCAAACCCGCGCTACAGCAAATAACCATCAAGGTGATCCCTGACGCCACCAGCCGGGCGGTGGCGTTCGAAACCGGGGAAATCGATATGCTCTACGGCGATGAAGGGCTGCTGCCGCTGGACACCTTCGAACGCTTTCGCCATCACCCCGGCTACGTGGCGCGCCTGTCCGCCCCGGCGGAGACGGTAATGCTGGCGCTAAACGCCAGCCAGGGCCCGACCCGCGAGCAGGCGGTTCGTGAGGCGCTCAACTACGCCGTCGATAAACAGACCCTTGTCGATAGCGTGTTGTATGGCACCCAGCAGGTTGCCGACACCCTGTTTGCCCCCTCCGTCCCTTACGCCCCGCAGGATCTGACGCCGCGCCGTTACGACCCGACAAAAGCCCGCGCCCTGCTGGAACAGGCCGGCTGGCAGCAGCTGGAGGGCCAGCCCTGGCGACAAAAAGCCGGGCAACCGTTGGCGATTGAGCTGGCGTTTATTGGCACCGACGCGCTGGCTAAATCGATGGCCGAAATTATTCAGGCCAATCTGCGGCAGGTCGGCGTGCAGGTCACCCTGGTGGGCGAGGAGGAAAGCAGCATTTACGCGCGCCAGCGCGAAGGCCGCTTCGGCATGATCTTCAATCGCACCTGGGGCGCGCCCTACGATCCGCATGCCTTTTTAAGCTCGATGCGCGTCCCGTCGCATGCGGATTACCAGGCCCAGCGCGGCCTGCCAGACAAGGCACTGATTGATAAAGAGATTAGTGAAGTGCTGACCACCGGGGACGAGGCGCAGCGGAGAAAACTGTACCATGATGTGCTGACCCGTCTGCATCAGGACGCGGTGTATCTGCCCATCAGCTATGTCTCGCTGATGTCGGTCGCGCGCCAGGAGGTCGGGGAGATCCCGTTCGCCCCGGTGACCAGCGAGATCCCTTTCGACCAGATTACCCCGGTAACGCCATAATGCTACGCTATATTTTACGCCGCCTGCTGCTGCTGATCCCGCTGCTGCTCGCCGCCTCAGCCATCATCTTTCTGCTGCTGCGGCTCGGCGCCGGCGACCCGGCGCTGGATTATTTACGCCTGTCGAACCTGCCGCCCACTGAAGAGATGGTTGCCTCGACCCGCGAGCTGCTGGGGCTCAACCAGCCGCTGGCAATGCAGTATCTGCACTGGCTATGGCGGGCGCTGCACCTGGATTTCGGTCTCTCCTATGCCACCCAGCGCCCGGTGCTGGACGACCTGCTGCACTTCCTGCCGGCCACCCTGCTGCTCACCGGCGCGGCGCTGGCGCTGATCCTCGTCACCTCCCTGCCGTTGGGCATCTGGGCGGCGCGCCATCGCGATCGCCTGCCGGACTATATCGTACGGCTGATTGCCTTCCTCGGCGTCTCAATGCCCAACTTCTGGCTGGCCTTTCTGCTGGTGATGCTCTTTTCCGTGCATCTGCAGTGGCTCCCGGCGATGGGGTATGGCGACTGGCAGCACCTGATATTGCCCGCCGTCTCCATCGCCTTTATGTCGCTGGCGATCAACGCCCGCCTGCTGCGCGCCAGCATGCTGGACGCCGCCAGCCAGCGTCACGTGATATGGGCGCGGCTGCGCGGATTGAGCGCGCGCCAGGTGGAGCGCCGACATATCCTGCGCAACGCCACCCTGCCGGTGGTGACCGCCATGGGTATGCACATTGGCGAGCTGATCGGCGGCACCATGATTATCGAAAATATCTTTGCCTGGCCCGGGGTCGGCCGCTACGCAGTTTCCGCCATTTTCAATCGCGATTACCCGGTGATCCAGTGCTTTACCCTGATGATGGTTACGGTGTTCGTGCTGGCTAATCTGGCGGTGGATGTGCTTAACGCGGCGCTCGACCCGCGCCTGCGCCGCCACGAGGAGGTGAGCGCATGAGAGGGCTACAAAGCTTTCGCTGGCCGGTAAAACTGGCCATGCTGGTTATCGCGCTGCTGGCGGTCATCGCCATCGGCAGCGGCTGGTGGCTGCCCTGGGATCCAGCGGCGATTGACCTTCAGCAGCGGCTGCTGCCGCCGGGCGCAGCGCACTGGCTCGGCACCGATCATCTCGGCCGGGATATTTTCTCACGCCTGCTGGCCGCCACCCGCGTTTCGCTGGGGGCGGTGATGGCTTGTCTGCTGCTGGTGCTGCTGATCGGCCTGGCGGTCGGCGGCAGCGCCGGACTGCTGGGCGGCCGTGCCGACCGCGGCCTGATGCGCATCGCCGAACTGTTTATGACCTTTCCGACCTCGATCCTGTCGTTCTTTATGGTGGGAGTGCTGGGTACCGGGCTGACCAATGTGATCCTCGCCATTGCGCTGTCGCACTGGGCCTGGTACGCCAGAATGGTGCGTAACCTGGTGGTTTCCCTGCGCCAGCGCGAATTTATCCTCGCCGCCCGTCTGAGCGGCGCCAGCCAGTGGCGGCTGTTCAGCGACCATCTGGCCGGCGCGGTGATCCCCTCGCTGCTGGTGCTCGCCTCGCTGGATATCGGCCATATGATGCTTCACGTAGCCGGCATGTCGTTCCTCGGTCTCGGTGTCAGCGCACCGACGGCGGAATGGGGGGTGATGATCAACGACGCCCGGCAGTATATCTGGACCCAGCCGCTGCAAATGGTCTGGCCGGGGCTGGCGCTGTTCATCAGCGTGATGGCTTTTAACCTGCTGGGCGACGCGCTGCGCGATCGTCTCGATCCCCACCTGATCGCGGAGCATAGCCACTGATGCCGCAGAAGATCCAACTGGAACAGATCTCGCTTGCCGCTGACCGACCGCTGGTCAGCGGCGTCTCCTTCACCCTGCGCCGCGGCCAGGTGCTGGCGCTGCTCGGCAGCAGTGGTTGCGGAAAATCGCTGACCTGCGCCGCCGCGCTGGGCCTGCTGCCGCCCGGCGTCAGGCAAACCGCCGGCCGGGTGCTTCTCGACGGCATTCCGGTGCACGGCGAACAGCTGCGCGGGGCGACCATCGCCACCATCATGCAGAACCCGCGCAGCGCCTTTAACCCGCTGCAGACCATGGCCGCGCATGCCCGGGAAACCTGCCGGGCAGCGGGTCGTGAAACGAATGACGCCGTGCTGCTGGCAGCGATGGAGGAGGTCGGTCTGGACAATCCGCGGGCGCTACTGAAGCGCTACCCTTTTGAAATGAGCGGGGGCATGCTGCAACGGATGATGGTCGCTCTCGCCCTGCTCAGCCGCGCGCCCTTTATCATCGCCGACGAGCCGACGACCGATCTCGATGCCATCGCCCAGGCGCGCATCCTCGACCTGCTGGCGGATATTGTCGCCAGGCGCGGTCTGGGACTGCTGCTGGTGACGCATGACATGGGCGTCGTGGCGCGGCTGGCGCATCACGTAACGGTGATGGAGAACGGTCGCCTCGTTGAACACTGCGATGTGAATACGCTATTTAGCGCCCCGCGGCACCCGCTCAGCCAGCGCCTGCTGGCCGCGCATCTGGCGTTATACGGTCTGGAGAAAACACCATGAATTTACTCAGCGCTACCGGGGTGAGTCACGATTATCCTCACCACGGCAGGGTCCTGCATGCGATCCATCTCGCCATCGCCCCCGGCGAAACGGTGGCCCTGCTCGGACGCAGCGGCTGTGGGAAAAGCACCCTGGCGCGGATGCTGGTGGGTCTGGAAACGCCGCAGCACGGCGATATTGCCTGGCGCGGCACGCCGCTGGCCGCCCTGAAGGGCGAGGCCATCGGCGCCTTCCGCCGTGATATTCAGCTGGTATTTCAGGATGCCTTCAGCGCGGTGAATCCGCGCAAAACGGTGCGCGAGATCGTCAGCGAGCCGCTGCGCCATCTGTTGTGCTTGTCGCGTGAGGCGCGTGCGCGGCGGGTGGAAGAGATGCTGCTTGCCGTCGACCTCGCGTCGTCGCTGCTCGATAAGCGCCCGGCGCAGCTCAGCGGCGGACAGCTGCAGCGCGTCTGCCTGGCACGCGCCCTGGCGGTACGGCCGCAGCTGTTGATCCTTGATGAAGCGGTTTCAAATCTCGATCTGCTGCTGCAGGCGGAGATTATCGCCCTGCTGAAGCGTCTGCAGGCGCAGTTTGACACCGCCTGCCTGTTCATCACCCATGACCTGCGGCTGGTGGAGCGCTTTTGCCAGCGAGTGCTGGTGATGGAGCACGGGCGCATCGTCGAAACCGCAACGGTTAGTCTACCGCTACGCCTGCGCTCTCCTGCCGGACAGGCGCTCCAGCAGGCGGTGCTCCCCCCTTTTCCTGCCACTCTGCTTAACGAGGCCATGCCATGCAGCGCGTAACCCTGACCCTTGATGATGACCTGCTGGCCGCCCTCGATGCGCTCAGCGCCCGCCGCGGCTACCACAACCGTTCGGAGGCGGTACGCGATATTCTGCGCGACGCCCTCAACCAGGATCCTCCGTCGCCGGAATCACGGCGCGGGTATGCCGTCCTGTCGTACGTGTATGAACATGAGAAACGCGAACTGGCGAGCCGGCTGGTGGCCACCCAGCATCATCATCACGATCTCTCCGTCGCCACGCTGCATGTGCATATCAGTCATGACGACTGCCTGGAGATTGCGGTGCTGAAAGGTGACATGGCCGAGGTACAGCATTTTGCCGACGACGTGATTGCCCAGCGCGGCGTGCGGCATGGGCATTTGCAGTGTTTAGCGGATGATTAATTATTTGAAAATTCTTGGGTGGTTTATCAACAGTTGATAAACCACATAAACTATACGCTTTGTGAATTATCCCTCTTCGCCAATAATGGCGCCTCATTTAACGATCTCGTTATGGCGAGGCTCCTGCATAAATACAAGTTACCGCCCTGTTGGTATCGAGAGAGACCACTCAGGGAAATACAGGCTTCCATCGAATCAAGGTGTTGCCAAGGTAACTTCTGGCGGTCATGACCGTTCAGATACGTTATGCAGTGCTAAAACCAGGACGTAGGGATCTGCCTGCGCTAACCCTGTCTTGTTCGCCCCTATGAGTGATTTTTTATAGGGATTTTTAAACATGTCTTCCATTCAACTCTGCGCCGCCCATCAGGCGACCTCTGGCTTCGACGGCGATGCGATCGCCCAGTACATGCGTACCGATTTTATTACGCTGCAGGAACATCTCAGCGTTCATGAGGCGCGCGAACATTTTATCTCCCAACTGGCCAGCGATGATATTCCCGGGCAGGTGTTTGTCGTCGCCGGCAAGAAGCTGCGTGGCAGCCTGTCGGTCAAAAAGCTACTCCAGGAAACGGATATCAACCAGTCTATCCGCCACCTGATGGACAGCTGCCTGTTTCGCGTCAAACCTGACGATGAGCGCCAGCAGGTGATTGCCGAGCTCAGCGAGCGCGGCCTCGACCTGGTCCCCGTCGTCGATAAAGGCGAGCTGGTCGGCTGCCTGATGGAGAAGGAGATCGCCCATCTGCTGGAGGATGACGTCACCGAAGATGCTCAGCTGCAGGGGGCAACGCTGCCGCTGGAAAAACCGTACCTCGAGATCAGCCCCTGGACGCTGTGGAAAAAACGCTCGGTGTGGCTGCTGCTGCTGTTCGTGGCCGAAGCCTACACCAGCAGCGTACTGCAGCATTTCGAAGAAGCCCTGGAATCGGCCATCGCGCTGGCCTTCTTTATTCCGCTGCTCATCGGCACCGGCGGCAACAGCGGAACGCAGATCACCTCGACGCTGGTGCGCTCGATGGCGCTGGGGGAAGTGCGACTGCGCGATATGGGGCGGGTGATCCGCAAAGAGGTATCGACCTCGTTTCTGATTGCCCTGACCCTGGGCCTGGCGGGCTGCCTGCGCGCCTGGATGATGGGGATTGGCATGGAAATCACGCTCATCGTCAGCCTGACGCTGGTCTGCATTACCCTGTGGAGCGCGATTGTCTCCTCGGTCATTCCGATGGTGCTTAAGCGGATCGGCATTGACCCGGCGGTAGTTTCCGCGCCCTTTATCGCCACGCTGATTGATGGCACCGGGCTAATTATCTATTTCAAAATCGCCCAGTATTTTCTTGGGTTGAACTGATCATATACGTCCGGGCACCAGGGCGCCCGGACGCGTAGATTACCCTTCCACCAGCGCCTGCGCGCAGGCCCAGGCGCTTGACCACGCCCACTGGAAGTTATACCCCCCGAGCCAGCCGGTAACGTCCATCACTTCGCCGATAAAGTAGAGACCCGGCGCCTTACGCGCCTCCATAGTACGCGACGAGAGTTCGTTGGTGTCCACGCCGCCGAGGGTCACCTCCGCCGTCCGGTAGCCTTCGTTGCCGTTCGGCTGCACGCGCCAGGCGGTTAACGTCTCCACCAGCGTCTGCTGATCGCGAACGTTCAGTTGCTTGAGCGTCACATCAGGTATCTGCCCCAGCTGCTGCAGACACTCCACCAGCCGCTTCGGCAGCTGCATCGCCAGGGTGTTCTTCAGGCTCTGGTTGGGATGCGCGCTGCGCTGCTCGTTAAGGAAGTCATCAAGATCGCAGTCCGGTAGCAGATTAACGGTGACGAACTCGCCGGGCTGCCAGTAGCTGGAAATTTGCAGCACCGCCGGTCCGGAAAGGCCGCGGTGGGTGAACAGCAGATTTTCGCGAAACAGAGTGCCGTTCTCGGCGGTAATGGTCGACGGCACCGACACGCCGGAGAGGACCTGCAGCTGCTCAAGCAATGGCTTGTGGAGGGTAAACGGCACCAGCCCCGCGCGGGTCGGCAGCACCTTCAGGCCGAACTGCTCGGCGACTTTATAGCCAAACGGCGAGGCGCCGAGCCCCGGCATCGACAGACCGCCGGAGGCGATCACCAGCTTTTTGGTCACCAGCGTTTCGCCGTTCACCTGTAGCCGGTAGCCTTGTTCATCGCGCTCCACGCTGAGGATTTCGCTGCGCAGACGGATCTGCACGCCGCCCTTTTCACATTCCGCGAGCAGCAGATTGACGATCTGCTCCGCCGAATCATCGCAAAACAGCTGGCCGAGGGTCTTCTCATGCCAGGCGATGCCGTATTTACCGACCAGCTCGATAAAGTCCCACTGGGTGTAGCGCGCCAGGGCAGATTTGCAAAAATGCGGGTTTTGGCTCAAATAGGCCGCCGGTTCAACATACATGTTGGTAAAGTTGCAGCGGCCGCCGCCGGACATCAGAATTTTTCGCCCCGGCTTTTTGCCGTTATCCAGCAGCAGGACGCGGCAGCCAAGCTGGCCCGCCTGCGCTGCGCAAAACATTCCCGCCGCTCCGGCGCCAACGACAATGGCATCAAACCTTTCCACACCGCGTTCCTCGTTCCCCAATTGTCGGGTTTTGTAAATATTTCACTCTGGTCACACCAGCGGGAAAAATCCCGCATTAGATACATCATTGAAAGATATAGGATTACTCCCAACAGGGTAAAACCTAAACAGGAAGAAAATCAAAAAAAGTCTATATTTCACTTTGCCCGCGCCGCTAAAGTCACTGATAATGCGCCGCGTTCATGTCCTCAAAATGGCGTAACGTCCTATGCTACATTTATTTGCCGGTCTGGATTTACATACCGGACTATTATTATTGCTTGCTTTAGCTTTTGTACTGTTTTACGAAGCGATTAACGGTTTCCATGATACCGCAAACGCGGTGGCTACGGTTATCTACACTCGCGCAATGCGCTCACAGCTCGCTGTGGCGATGGCGGCGCTCTTCAACTTCTTCGGCGTTCTGCTGGGCGGTCTCAGCGTAGCCTATGCCATCGTGCATATGCTGCCGACCGATCTGCTGCTTAACATGGGTTCCGCACATGGCCTCGCCATGGTGTTCTCTATGCTGCTGGCGGCGATCATCTGGAACCTCGGCACCTGGTACTTCGGTCTTCCAGCTTCCAGTTCTCATACCCTGATTGGCGCCATCATCGGCATTGGTTTAACCAATGCGCTGATGACCGGTACTTCCGTGGTTGATGCGCTGAATATCCCGAAAGTCATCGGTATTTTTGCTTCGCTTATCATCTCGCCGATCGTCGGTCTGGTGATCGCGGGCGGCCTGATTTTCCTGCTGCGTCGCTACTGGAGCGGAACCAAAAAACGCGCGCGTATCCACCTGACGCCCGCAGAGCGTGAAAAGAAAGACGGTAAGAAAAAGCCGCCGTTCTGGACCCGTATCGCGCTGATCCTGTCTGCTATTGGCGTGTCGTTCTCTCACGGTGCTAACGATGGGCAGAAAGGCATTGGCCTGGTGATGCTGGTGCTGATTGGCGTCGCGCCGGCGGGTTTCGTGGTGAATATGAATGCCTCTGGTTACGAAATCACCCGTACCCGCGATGCGGTCAACAACGTGGAAACCTTCTTCCAGCAGCGTCCTGAACTGCTGAAAAAAGCCACCGGCGTCGATCAGCTGGTGCCTTCTCCGGATACCAATACCGCGGCCAATGGCGAGTTCCACTGCCATCCGGCGAACACCATCAACGCCCTTGACCGCGTCAAAACCATGCTGACCGGCGTTGAGAACTACGAGTCGCTAAAACCGGAACAGCGCGGCCAGCTGCGTCGCATCATGCTCTGCATCTCCGACACCACCGACAAGGTGGCGAAGCTGCCGGATGTGAGCGCTGACGACCAGCGTCTGCTGAAGAAACTGAAAACCGATATGCTGAGCACCATCGAGTACGCGCCAATCTGGATTATCATGGCTGTCGCGCTGGCGCTGGGTATCGGCACCATGATCGGCTGGCGCCGCGTGGCGACCACCATCGGTGAGAAGATTGGTAAGAAAGGCATGACCTACGCTCAGGGGATGTCGGCTCAGATGACCGCAGCGGTTTCTATCGGTCTGGCGAGCTACACCGGGATGCCGGTTTCCACCACCCACGTACTCTCCTCCTCGGTAGCGGGGACGATGCTGGTGGATGGCGGTGGTCTGCAGAAAAAGACGGTGACCAGCATTCTGATGGCCTGGGTGCTGACCCTGCCGGCAGCGATTATCCTTTCAGGCGTCCTTTACTGGCTCTCCCTGAAACTGATTTAAGCGTTATTCGTTCAAAACGGGCCAGCTTGCTGGCCCGTTTTTTTATTCTGAAACGTTAGTGCCAGATCATCAGCGCAATCAGGCTCACCACCACCAGGCCGCACAGGGCGCTGGTCAGGATAAACTGGCGACGAACACGTTCGCAGCGACGAATAAATTCATCATCGTGATGGTCACGGTAGCGCTGGGCATAGATATACCACACCAGCCGCATCTGTTTGCTGGGCTGCCCGTGCGAGGTAAAAAAGCCGCCGCCATCAACATACTGATAGAGCAAGGGATCGCAACCACGTAGCACCACCAATAATGCACGCAACGATGAGAAGTAGCGTGCCATATTCACCACACAAACGACACACAGGGCCCAAAACAGCGCAATAGTGCTGATCATACCTCCTCCCCGGCGACCCGCCTACGGAGAAAACCTCCGCGGCTACCGCTCCCCAAATAACCCACGACGATACCGTAAAGAGTGCGATTCCGATCACATTTATTTTTCCGACCGGCTCATTAAATAGTGTAGGAGATCCATTAATTTTTTTACCACAAGGTTATTCGTTATCAATACGTAAGACGGATAAATTTGTTTAACTTTTAGGTGAACCCAGTGCATTGACGGAGTGCGGGGGGCGCTATAAGGTAGGAAATATCTTCTACAATGAAGTCCTTAAAGGCTACCCTCCCGCGAATGTAGCACGCAGGACGCGGGCGAAACGGCAGCGCCAGCTGTCAGGTCCAATGGTCATCGACAAACTTATGGAAGGAGTAACACTATGGCTTACAAACATATTCTGATTGCAGTAGACCTGTCCCCGGAGAGTAAAGTACTGGTTGAAAAAGCCGTTTCTATGGCCCGCCCGTATAACGCGAAAGTCTCCCTGATCCATGTGGATGTGAATTACTCCGACCTCTACACCGGGCTGATTGACGTTAACCTCGGCGACATGCAAAAACGCATCTCCGAAGAGACCCATCACGCGCTGACCGAGCTCTCGACCAACGCAGGCTATCCCATCACCGAGACCCTGAGCGGCAGCGGCGACCTTGGCCAGGTGCTGGTCGATGCGATTAAAAAATACGATATGGACCTGGTGGTCTGCGGCCATCATCAGGACTTCTGGAGCAAGCTGATGTCCTCTGCCCGCCAGCTGATTAACACCGTTCATGTCGACATGCTGATCGTCCCGCTGCGCGACGAAGAAGACGAATAACCGTCTCGTTTTATCCGCGCAATACGCCCGCCGATGCGGGCGTTTTTTATTTTCGCTTTCCCTCGCCATGCGGCAGAACTTCAATCCATAAAATCGCCATTCAATTAGTGTGATCAACCAGTTATTCGGCGAAATATCTATATAATAATCTATTCCATAAGCCAATAACCGCAGCATGGCGAGTTATCAGACATTTTCGGCGCGTTCTGGCATACGCGTTCATACTTTTTGGGAAAGTAATACAAGGCGAAGGAATATGAATACAACTGCACCTACGGGCTTGCTGCAGCAACCTCGTCCGTTCTTTATGATCTTCTTTGTGGAGCTCTGGGAACGTTTTGGCTATTACGGCGTTCAGGGGATCCTGGCGGTCTTCTTTGTTAAACAGCTGGGCTTCTCTCAGGAACAGGCCTTTATCACCTTCGGCGCCTTCGCGGCGCTGGTTTACGGGCTGATCTCCATCGGCGGCTACGTGGGCGACCATTTGCTGGGGACCAAACGCACGCTGGTGCTCGGCGCCATTGTGCTGGCTATCGGCTACTTTATGACCGGGATGTCGCTGCTGAAACCGCAGCTGATCTTTATCGCTCTCGGCACCATCGCCGTCGGCAACGGTTTGTTTAAAGCCAACCCGGCGAGCCTGCTCTCCAAATGCTATCCGCCGAAGGATGCCCGTCTCGACGGGGCATTTACCCTGTTCTATATGTCGATAAACATCGGTTCGCTGCTGTCGCTGTCGCTGGCGCCGGTGATCGCCGAAAAATTTGGCTACGCGGTAACCTATAACCTGTGCGGCGCGGGGCTGATTATCGCGCTGCTGGTCTACTTCGCCTGCCGCGGGATGGTGAAAGATATTGGCTCCGAGCCGGATCATCGCCCCCTCAGCCTACGCAATCTGGCGCTGGTGCTGGCCGGTACGGTGGTAATGATTTTTCTCTGCGCCTGGCTGATGCATAACGTGATGATCGCCAACCTGGTGCTGATTGTTCTGTCGGTCGTGGTTATTGCGTTCTTTTTCCGTGAGGCGTTTCGCCTCGATAAAACTGGACGCAACAAAATGTTCGTCGCCTTTATTCTGATGATCGAGGCGGTGCTGTTTTACATTCTGTATGCCCAGATGCCGACCTCGCTGAACTTCTTCGCCATCAACAACGTCCATCATGAGATCCTTGGCTTTACCATCAACCCGGTCAGCTTCCAGGCGCTGAATCCCTTCTGGGTAGTGGTCGCCAGCCCGGTGCTGGCGGCGATCTACACCCATCTCGGTCATAAGGGTAAAGACCTGACCATGCCGGTGAAATTTACCCTCGGGATGTTCCTATGCGCGCTGGGCTTCCTGACCGCCGCGGCGGCCGGGATGTGGTTCGCCGACGCCCAGGGGTTAACCTCGCCGTGGTTTATTGTGCTGGTCTATCTGTTCCAGAGTCTGGGGGAACTGTTAATCAGCGCTCTGGGGCTGGCGATGGTTGCCGCGCTGGTGCCGCAGCATCTGATGGGCTTTATTCTGGGGATGTGGTTTCTGACCCAGGCCGCCGCTTTCCTGCTGGGCGGCTATGTGGCGACCTTTACCGCGGTGCCGGAAAACATCACCGACCCGCTGCAGACCCTGCCGGTCTACACCAATGTGTTCAGTAAAATTGGCCTGGTGACGCTGGGCGTCACGGTGGTAATGGCGCTGATGGTGCCGTGGCTGAACCGGATGATTAATACCCCGGCCAGCGCCGAGTAACCGTTTGAGATGGCCGATCCGCACTGGCGCCGTTTGTTCAGATATTGTGGTTCCCGGCTTGCGCTACGCTGAGCCGGGCGACGATTCGGTAGCCCGGATAAGGCGCGTTGCGCCGCTATCCGGGAGTTACCACCACGGCGTAATATTACGCCGGCGTACCGGCGTAAATATCAAACCGATGCCCTTTGGTCACCACCGCGTTAGGCGTGGCGACTTCCGCCAGCGGCGGCGCGTAATCCGGGCGCTTCACCACCACCCGCTTGGTCGCCAGCTGGCGCGCCGGGGCCAGCAGGCCATCGGCGTCTAAATCCGGCCCCACCAGCGACTGAAAGACGCGCATCTCTTTCTTCACCAGCGCGCTTTTCTGCTTATGCGGGAACATCGGATCGAGGTACACCACCTGCGGGCGCGGGGTGATATCGGTTAACGCCGTCAGGCTGGAGGCGTGGATCAGCTGCAGCCGCTCCTGCAGCCAGCCGCCGATTTCCGCGTCAGCATAGCCGCGCGCCAGGCCATCATCGAGCAGCGCGGCGACCACCGGATTACGCTCCAGCATCCGCACGCGACAGCCGACTGACGCCAGCACAAAGGCATCGCGTCCCAGCCCGGCCGTCGCATCGACGACATCCGGCAGGTAATCGCCTTTAATACCCACCGCTTTAGCCACCGCTTCGCCGCGGCCGCCGCCAAACTTGCGCCGGTGGGCCATCGCCCCGCCGACGAAATCGACGAAGATGCCGCCAAGCTTGGGCTCATCGCGCTTGCGTAGCTCCAGATGCTCCGTCGTCAGCACCAGCGCCATCGGGTTATCGTCATCCTGCTCCAGCCCCCAGCGGGCGGCTAAAACAGATAAGGCGCCGTCACCGGCGCCTGTTTCATCAATTAAGCAGATCTTCACGTAGCAATCAGCCTTTGATCCCGTAATGCTCCAGCATCGCGTCCAGCTGCGGCTCGCGCCCGCGGAAGCGTTTGAACAGCTCCATCGGCTCTTCGGAACCGCCGCGGCTCAGGATATTGTCGAGGAACGACTGACCGGTTTCACGGTTGAAAATCCCCTCTTCTTCGAAGCGTGAGAAGGCGTCTGCCGCCAGCACGTCGGCCCACAGGTAGCTGTAGTAACCTGCCGCATAGCCGCCAGCGAAGATGTGGCTGAAGGCGTGCGGGAAGCGGCCCCAGGTCGGCCCCGGCACCACGGCGACCTGCTTTTTAATCTCGGCCAAGGTCTCAAGGATTTTCGCCCCCTGCTCCGGTTTGTACTCCGCATGCAGGCGGAAATCGAACAGGCCGAACTCCAGCTGGCGCAGAATAAACATCGCCGCCTGGTAGTTTTTCGCCGCCAGCATTTTCTCCAGCAGCTCCTGCGGCAGCGGTTCACCGGTTTCATAATGGCCGGAGATAAACGCCAGCGCTTCCGGCTCCCAGCACCAGTTCTCCATAAACTGGCTCGGCAGCTCGACCGCATCCCACGGCACCCCGCTGATGCCGGAAACCCCGGCGGTGTCGATGCGGGTCAGCATATGGTGCAGACCGTGGCCGAACTCGTGGAACAGGGTGATCACTTCGTCATGGGTGAACAGCGCCGGCTTGCCGTTGACCGGGCGGTTGAAGTTACAGGTCAGGTAGGCGACCGGCTTCTGCAGGGAACCATCCAGTTTACGCATCTGGCCGACGCAGTCGTCCATCCACGCCCCGCCGCGCTTATGCTCGCGAGCATACAGGTCGAGATAGAAGCTGCCGCGCAGCTCGTTGTGTTCGTCATACAGCTCGAAGAAGCGCACTTCCGGATGCCACACATCGACATCGGTACGCTCTTTAGCGGTAATACCGTAAATGCGCTTAACCACTTCAAACAGGCCGCTAACGGCTTTGTTTTCCGGGAAATAGGGGCGCAGCTGCTCATCACTGATGCTGTAGAGGTGCTGCTTCTGTTTTTCGCTGTAGTAGGCAATGTCCCACGGCTGCAGCTCATCGACGCCAAACTCGGCTTTGGCGAAGGCGCGCAGCTGGGCCAGCTCTTTTTCGCCCTGCGGACGGGCGCGTTTTGCCAGGTCGGTGAGGAAATCGAGCACCTGCTGCGGATCCTTCGCCATTTTGGTGGCGAGGGATTTATACGCATAGCTGTCAAAGCCCAACAGCTGCGCCAGCTCGTGACGCAGGGCGAGGATCTCCGCCATCACCGGGCTGTTATCCCATTTCCCGGCGTTCGGGCCCTGATCGGAGGCGCGGGTGGAATAGGCGCGATACATCTCTTCGCGCAGCGCCTGGTTATCGCAGTAGGTCATCACCGGCAGATAGCTCGGAATATCCAGGGTCAGCAGATACCCTTCCTGCTCTTTGGCCTGCGCCTGAGCCTGAGCGGCGGCCAGCGCGCTTTCCGGCATGCCGGCCAGATCGGCGACATCGGTCACCAGCTTGTTCCAGCCCATGGTGGCGTCGAGGACGTTGTTGCTGTACTGGTTGCCCAGCTCAGAGAGGCGCGCGGCGATTTCACCGTAACGTTTCTGCGCCTCCGGCGGCAGGCCAATCCCGGATAATTCAAAATCGCGCAGCGCGTTATCAACCGCTTTTTTCTGCGCGGTATTCAGCGTGGCGTAGTTATCACCATCGCGCAGGTCGCGGTAGGCTTTATACAGGCCTTCATGCTGGCCGACCCAGGTGCTGTACTCGGAGAGCAGCGGCAGCGTCTGTTCGTAGGCCTCACGCAGTTCAGGGCTGTTTTTAACCGAATTCAGATGGCTGACAGGCGAGAAGATGCGTCCCAGCACATCGTCCACTTCCGCCAGCGGCTGGCAAAGATTTTCCCAGCTATACGGCGCGCCATGCGCCACCGCGCTTTCCACCGCGGCCCGGCAATCCTCCAGCGCTTTGGTGACCGCAGGGACCACGTGCTCTGGTTTGATCGCAGAAAAAGGCGGCAGGGAGAAAGGCGTCAATAATGGATTGGTCATATGCGCTGTCCTGTTGAAAAGGGTGAATGAAGCGCGCGTCCGGCGCTTATGCATGAGATCTAGAATGGGGGATAGTTGGGGGAATTTCAATGACGGGCGGTGCGTCAGCCTGGGTATTGCTGCGATAAGTCCGCCCGTTGCCGGAAAAGCGCGACACGCAGTGCAGCGTGCCGGAAACCACATTAATGCCTTTTTTGCGCCATCTCCCAGGCCGCCGACAGATTCAGCCGCTGCCAGAATTGCTGTTCGGGGGTGGTGCCGGATAGCGGGTAACCCGCCGGCAGCGCGGTGTTGACCATCAGCGCCCGACGCTGGGCCGCTGACAGATGCGGCAGGGCATCTTCCAGCAGCACTTCCGCCCCCTCCGGCACCTGTAAACGCGGCTGCGGACCCTTCTGCTGCGGCAGATCGTAGGTCATGGTGAAGCGAGAGAAATCACGCATCGCCGGATCGCGCCAGGGATCGTCTTTCACGCTGCTCTTCGCGCACTCGGCAAGCGATGTGCCGCAGGCCTTAGCCAGCGCGGCGCGCAGCTGATCGCGGGCTTCGTTAAATAATACCCGGTAGTGCGGATCGTTAAGATAGTGGGCCACGTTGCGCTCGGCCACCATTCGCGAGCCGATCACGTCCAGCGGGTAGTGGACGCCCAGCACGATGCGCGAGTAGCCATAGCGGGCTCCGCGGGTTACCAGCGCGTCGTAGCGCTCCGGGATCATCGCCGCCAGCAGTAGCGCATCGGTATAGCCGGTGTTGGTGTGGCCGCTGGGAAACGAGCCGCCGTCGGCGGTGTAGGGCTGGTTATCTTTCACCACCACATCGTCAGGCACCAGGTGAATGGTGTTGCCCTGCACCAGAAACGGCCGCGGATTATTGAAGTGCTTTTTCGCCTCGCCGGTGCTGACCTCCGAGGCTTTGATCAATGCTGCCGCTTTCCCCAGCGCGCCCTGGTCATAGGCGGTCAGAAACGCTTTGCCAAGGCGTGGCCCCAGCGCGTCGCTGAGGAAGTAGAGGTAGCTAATGCCTTCCGCATCGGCCAGCGCCTGACGGCGCGTGGTCTGCACGGCGTCGCGATTGATGGCGGTCACCGTCGCCAGATTCTGCTTCACGACGGTCTCCGGCAGGGTGCTGAACGCCGACAGCAGCGCAATGCCCGCCTGCTGGTTGGCCCGGGTCTGGAAGTCATAGCCGCTGGCCTTCAGCCAGGCGGTATCGGCCTGAGTTTGGTTATGTTTGGTGTGCGCCAGCCGATCGCGGGTCAGCGTGGCGGCATTCCCCTGCAGAGCGTGGCGTAGCTGCGCCAGCGCCTGTTGCTCAAGATCGTCATACGCCTGGCTGGAGGCAGCCGGCGTCACGCTATTGGCGAGGGCCGCCGCCCTGTTCAGCGGGATGTCTTTAGCCAGAACCGGTTGCGCCAGCAGCAGCGCGACGGCCAGCAGCGAGAGTTGCCTTATCATTATTTTTCCTTTTATTCAAATAATTACCTTGCCTGTACCCGACGCTAGCGCGGCCGTTTGACGTTTTTATGACAGCGTTATGTTTTGCAACGCTTTTAGCAGAAATGAAACAGCGCGGCGGCGCAGCGGTAATCTCGGCCGATCTGCGGTAAACTATCGGTTAACTTGTTTACTTCCCGGAATCTCTGCATCCATGCTCAGTTATCGCCACAGCTTTCACGCAGGCAACCACGCCGACGTCCTCAAACACACCGTTCAGAGCCTGATCATTGAATCACTGAAAGAGAAAGAAAAACCGTTTCTCTACCTGGACACTCACGCCGGCGCGGGCCGCTATCAGCTGAGCGGCGAGCACGCCGAACGTACCGGCGAGTATCTTGAAGGCATCGCCCGCATCTGGCAGCAGGACGACCTGCCGGCAGAGCTGGAGCCGTATATTTCGGTCGTAGAACACTTCAACCGTAACGGCCAGCTGCGCTACTACCCGGGCTCGCCGCTGATTGCCCGCCAGCTGCTGCGCGAGCAGGACAGCCTGCAGATGACCGAGCTGCACCCGAGCGACTTCCCGCTGCTGCGCGCTGAATTCCAGAAAGACAGCCGCGCGCGCGTCGATAAAGCCGATGGCTACCAGCAGCTGAAAGCCAAGCTGCCGCCGGTATCGCGCCGCGGTTTGATTCTGATCGACCCGCCGTACGAAATTAAAACCGACTATCAGGCGGTGGTCACCGGGATTAACGAAGGCTACAAACGCTTCGCCACCGGCACCTACGCCCTGTGGTACCCGGTGGTGCTGCGCGCGCAAATCAAACGCATGATCAAAGAGTTAGAAGCCACCGGCATTCGCAAAATCCTGCAGATTGAGCTGGCGGTGCGTCCGGACAGCGACCAGCGCGGCATGACCGCCTCCGGGATGATCGTCATCAACCCGCCGTGGAAGCTGGAGCAGCAGATGAATAACGTGCTGCCGTGGCTGCACAGCAAACTGGTTCCGACCGGCACCGGCCACGCCACCGTCAGCTGGATCGTACCGGAGTAATCGCAACCATCGGTGGAACCTTTTAAGCCTCGCGCTACAATCGCGGCAATCAACGATTAAGGACATATGGGCATGAGCAAACATTATGATTACCTCGCCATCGGCGGCGGTAGCGGCGGTATCGCCTCAATTAACCGCGCGGCCATGTACGGCCAGAAGTGCGCGCTGATTGAAGCCAAAGAGCTGGGCGGCACCTGCGTCAACGTCGGCTGCGTGCCGAAAAAGGTGATGTGGCATGCGGCGCAGATCCGCGAAGCGATTCATCTTTACGGCCCGGACTACGGTTTCGATACCACCATCAACCATTTTGACTGGGAGAAGCTGGTCGCGAGCCGTAGCGCCTATATCGACCGTATTCATACCTCTTACGACAACGTACTGGGTAAGAATAAAGTCGACGTGATCAAAGGCTTCGCGCGCTTTGTCGATGCCCACACCGTGGAAGTCAACGGCGAGATCATCACCGCTGACCATATCCTGATCGCCACCGGCGGCCGGCCGAGCCACCCGGATATTCCGGGCGTCGAATACGGTATTGATTCCGACGGTTTCTTCGAACTGCCGGCGCTGCCGAAGCGCGTGGCGGTGGTCGGCGCAGGCTATATCGCCGTTGAGCTGGCGGGGGTGATTAACGGCCTCGGCGCCGAAACCCACCTGTTCGTGCGCAAACACGCGCCGCTGCGCAGTTTCGATCCGCTGATCGTTGAGACCCTGGTGGAAGTGATGAACGCCGAAGGCCCGCAGCTGCATACCAATGCGATCCCGAAAGCGGTGGTGAAGAATGCCGACGGCAGCCTGACGCTGGAGCTGGAAGATGGCCGCAGCCAGACCGTTGACTGCCTGATCTGGGCGATTGGCCGCGAACCGGCGACCGACAACTTCAATCTGGCGGCAACGGGCGTTAAAACCAACGATAAAGGGTACATCATCGTTGATAAATTCCAGAACACCAACGTGCCGGGCATCTACGCGGTGGGCGATAATACCGGCGCCGTTGAGCTGACGCCGGTCGCCGTGGCCGCAGGCCGTCGTCTCTCCGAACGCCTGTTTAACAACAAACCGGAAGAGCATCTGGACTACAGCAACATCCCGACCGTGGTCTTCAGCCATCCGCCAATCGGCACCGTCGGCTTAACCGAGCCGCAGGCGCGCGAGCAGTACGGCGACGACGCCGTGAAGGTCTACAAATCTTCCTTCACCGCGATGTATACCGCCGTGACCTCTCACCGTCAGCCGTGCCGCATGAAGCTGGTGTGCGTCGGCCCGGAAGAGAAGATTGTCGGCATCCACGGCATCGGCTTCGGGATGGATGAGATGCTGCAGGGCTTTGCGGTGGCCCTGAAGATGGGCGCCACCAAAAAAGACTTCGACAACACCGTCGCCATTCACCCGACGGCGGCAGAAGAGTTCGTCACCATGCGCTAAGACGCGATCGCCGGATGATAAAAAGAAGCCCCCGGGGGCTTCTTTTTTTATGCTCAGGCCACGCCGTTATTGCCATGGCGCATAAACGCCGGGCGCTGATTGAGCGCCATATACCAGCGCTCCACGGCTGGCATCTCCGGATGGGCGAAAGGGGTCATTTTCCAGCGATGAACCGACAGCCCCAGCACGATATCGGCCAGGGTGAAGCGCTCGCCGGCTATCCACGCCCCGGTACGCTGCAGCTGCGCTTCAACAATGCGCACGCAGTGGGTCCAGGCGGCAATACTCTCTTTAATCGCCACCGGATCCTGAAAGCGCGGATCTTTACGCACCAGCCCCATAAAAGCATGGCGCCAGGCAGTGTTAAACTCGGTCGCCTGCCAGTCCATCCAGTGCTCCACCTCGGCGGCGGGCTGCGGTTCGGCGGGCAGCAGATCCCAGCGCTCCGCTTTGCGCGCCAGATAGCGGCAGATACTGTTCGACTCCCAGAGCACGAAGTCATCGTCCAGTAGCACCGGCACCAGGCTGTTAGGATTCAGACGCTGAAACTCAGGCGTATCCAGGGGCTTAAATCCGCTGCCGTAATCTTCCTGCTGGTACGCCAGCCCGGCTTCCTCGCAGGTCCACAGCACTTTCCGTACATTAATTGAAGAGCGTTTACCCAGAATTGTTAGCATCGTCAGCGATTCCTCAGCCATAAAAGACAGTTCATTCACTCTACTCTATTGCCAGCCAGCAACAAGGCAGAGCGCTGGATAATGTGTATAGTTGATTCCAGCCTGTTTGCCGAAAAGGAACCCGACATGTTGACCCCTTTTACCGTTTTGATGCCTGCAAATATTCGTTTTGGCCGTGGTCAGGCCGAGAGCGCCGCCCCCTGGCTGGCGCAACAGGGCGGCCCAATCCTGCTGGTGCATGGCGCCAGCCCGCAGCGGGCGGCGTTTCTCCGCCAGCAGCTGGAGGCGCTGCAGCTTGCGGTCACGACGCTGGCGATAAGTCGCGAACCCTGGCTTAGCGATATCGAGCAGGGCGTCCAGCTGGCGCGCGAGAAAGGGATCAGAGCGGTGGTCAGCCTCGGCGGCGGCGCGGTGATTGACGCCGGTAAGGCGATTGCGGCGCTGGTCCCCGCCGCCGGCCCGGTGATCGACTATCTGGAGGTGGTGGGAACGGGCCGTCAGCTGGAAGCCAGTCCCCTGCCGTTCGTGGCGATCCCCACCACCGCTGGCACGGGCGCGGAGGTCACCAAAAATGCGGTGATCAACGTTCCGGAACAGCAGCGGAAAGTGAGCCTGCGCGACGACCGAATGCTGCCTGACCTGGCGATTGTCGACCCGGCGCTAACCGACAACGCGCCGCGGAGCATCACCCTGAGCTCCGGCCTCGACGCCCTGACCCAGGTGATCGAGCCCTGGCTCTGCAGCCGGGCCACTCCCTTCACCGATGCTCTCTGCCAGCAGGCGATCCCGCGGGGAATTCGCGCGCTAAAAATCCTGATGGAACAAGAGTGTCCGGCCAGCCGCGACGAGATGGCCTGGGTCAGCCTGTGCGGCGGACTGGCGCTGGCGAACGCCGGGCTGGGGGTGATCCACGGCCTCGCCGGCCCGCTGGGCGGCCTGAGCCGCGCCTCGCACGGCGCCCTATGCGGCAGCTTGTTGCCGTTTGGCCTGGCGCTCAATGAGTCGCAGATCAACGACCCTGGCCTGCGCCAGCGCGTTAACGATGTCCGCCGCTGGCTGGCCGACGGGCTGGACGTCCCTGTGGATCAGGTCTGGGACAGTCTGCGGGAATGGAGCCATCGCGCTGGCCTTGGCACCCTGCGCGACCTCGGCGTAGCGCGCGATGCGCTGGAACCGGCGGCGCTGGCCGCCAGCACCTCCTCATCAATGAAGGCCAACCCGGTCAGCCTGAGCGGCGAACAGCTGCTGGAGATGCTGGAGGCGGCGTGGGAGTGAGCGCCCCGGGATAAAATTTTGTTGCATAATGAATGCTCCGAATTTCATCTGCGCCAGGATGTACAATTTTTAATTACTTATCAACAGCGTACTTTGAAATGGCAGCTTTTCTTCTCGGCGGAAAAGCGTGATCTCACGCACAGTTTGCTTCACACTCACCGAAGCGACTGTCTACGCTTAATAGACAAGGCCGGGTATGCCCGGCCCCGAACTCACGCTATCCGGAGGTCCGTATCGCTATGTTCAGCCAGAAATTACGCCACGTTGAAGACGACGAGTTAAGGATCGACATCGATCCCTGCTACGAAGCCGATCCGTACGAATTAAAGCTGGATGAGATGATAGACGCTGAACCGGAGCCTGAGGTGATCGAGGGGCTTCCGGCGTCCGATGCCCTCACCCCGGCGGATCGCTATCTTGAGCTGTTTACCAACGTGCAGAAATCACGCATTTTCGCGGACAGCAAAACCTTCCCCGACTGCGCGCCGAAACACGATCCGCTGGACATCCTGCGGAACTACCGCAAGGTCAAACGCCAGCCCGACTTCGATCTGCGGCAGTTCGTTGAGGACAACTTCTGGCTGCCGGAGAGCCAGAGCGACATCTATATCTCCGACCCCAGCCTGACCCTGAAAGAACACATCGACAAGCTGTGGCCGGTGCTGACCCGCGAGCCTCAGGATCATATCCCGTGGTCATCGCTACTGGCGCTGCCGCAGGCCTACATCGTGCCCGGCGGTCGCTTTAGCGAAACCTATTACTGGGACTCTTATTTCACCATGCTGGGGCTGGCGGAGAGCGGCCGGGAAGATTTGCTGAAATGCATGGCCGATAACTTTGCCTGGCTGATTGAAACCTACGGCCACATTCCGAACGGCAACCGCACCTACTACCTCAGCCGCTCGCAGCCGCCGGTGTTCGCCCTGATGGTCGAACTCTTTGAAGAGGATGGCGTGCGCGGCGCGAAGCGCTATCTGGACCATCTGAAGATGGAGCACGCCTTCTGGATGGACGGCGCCGAGTCGTTGATCCCGCACCAGGCGTATCGCCACGTGGTGCGTATGCCGGATGGCTCCCTGCTCAATCGCTACTGGGACGACCGTGACACGCCGCGGGATGAGTCGTGGCGCGAAGACGTGGAGACCGCCCGACACTCCGGGCGGCCCGCCAATGAAGTGTACCGCGACCTGCGGGCGGGCGCCGCGTCCGGCTGGGACTACTCCAGCCGCTGGCTGCGGGATATCACGCGGCTGGCCAGCATCCGCACGACGCAGTTTATCCCCATAGACCTGAACGCCTTCCTGTTCAAGCTGGAGACGACCATTGCCAACCTCTCCGGCCTGAAGGGCGATCGCGAGACGGAGGCGGCCTTCCGCCAGAAGGCCCAGGATCGGCGGGCGGCGGTCAACCGCTATCTGTGGGATGATGAGAACGGCTGTTTCCGCGATTATGACTGGCGCCGTGAACAGCTGGCGCTGTTTTCCGCAGCCAGTATCGTCACCCTTTACGTCGGCCTGGCGACCCACGAACAGGCAGAACGCCTTGCCGATGCGGTGCGGGCCCGCCTGCTCACCCCCGGGGGGATCATGGCCACCGAATACGAAAGCGGTGAGCAGTGGGATAAACCCAACGGCTGGGCGCCGCTGCAGTGGATGGCGATCCAGGGATTTAAACGTTACGGCCAGGATCCGCTGGGGGATGAGATTGCCTGGAGCTGGCTGCAGACGGTCAACCACTTTTACAAGCAACATCACAAGCTGATTGAAAAATACCATATTGCCACCGGCGTCCCCCATGAGGGCGGCGGCGGGGAGTATCCCCTGCAGGATGGCTTTGGCTGGACCAACGGCGTGGTGCGCCGACTGATTGGCCTGTACGGTGAGCCAACCTAGTCGGGCTGTTCCCGGCGGCTTTCTCCTGCTATGTTCAGAGGATTCGCCCTGCCCGGAACGACGCTTATGCCTGAACTTCTGACGCCGCGCCTGCGCTGCTCACCGCTGCAGCTGGACGACTGGTCGTTTTTTCTTTCCCTGCAGCAGGATCCGCAGGTCATGCTCTACGTCGCCGATCCCCGACCGCAGGCGGCCATCCGCGAGGCGTTCGATTCGCGGCTGCCGCCGTGGACGCCCGGGGATGAACACTGGCTGTGCCTGGTGGTGCGCGACAGGCTGACCCATACCCCGCTCGGCCTGACCGGTTACCAGCATCATCAGCGCGACATTGCCGAGGTTGGCTTTCTCTTCGCCCCGGCGGCGCAGGGCCGGGGCTACGGCTACGAATCGCTGCGCGCGCTGTGCGACTACGCCTTTACCACCGGCGGCGTGCGCCGCCTGACCGCCAGCGTCACCGCTGGCAACGAGGCGTCTAAGCAGTTACTGCTCAAAGCCGGCTTCCAGCTGGAGGGAGAGCTGCGGGAAAACTACTGGCTCAACGGACGCTGGCACAACGACTGGCTGTTCGGTCGGCTGCGTGGGGAGGGCGATGCGCCGTAGCGCACCGCCGGTCACATGCTGGGGGCAGTCAGGATCAGAGGAACATCCCACCCGAGACTTCCACACGCTGCGCGTTCATCCACGCCAGCTCATCGCTGAGCAGGGCGGCGATGGCGTCGCCGATATCATCCGGCAGCCCAACGCGCCCCAGCGCAGTCTGGGCGGCGATATGCCGATTCACCTCGGCGTTATCGCGCACCTCCCCGCCGCCAAAGTCGGTCTCAATGGCCCCCGGCGCGATGATGTTCACCGATATCCCCCGTCCGCCCAGCTCTTTCGCCTGATAGCGGGTCAGAACCTCCATCGCCCCCTTCATCGCGGCGTAGGCCGCATAGCCCGGCAGGGCAAAGCGCGCCAGGCCGCTGGAGACATTGAGGATACGCCCCCCATCCTGCAGGAGAGGCAGCAGACGCTGGGTCAGGAAAAACGGCCCTTTGAACTGGATATTCATCAGCTCGTCAAACTGCGCTTCGCTGGTCTCGGCGAAGGGCGCGTTGAGTCCGATCCCGGCATTGTTCAGTAAATAATCAAAGGTTGTGCGTCCCCACTTCTGCGCCAGCACCTGCGCCACCTCGCTGGCGAATGCGTCAAATGTTGTGGAATCGCCGACGTTCAGCGCTAATGCTGCCGCTTTGACCCCTTTTTGCTCTATTTCCGCCACCACGTCGAGGGCCGCCTGGCGGTTGCTGTGATAGGTCAAAAGAATATCGGTTCCCTTTGCCGCCAGCTTCAACGCGGCGTTTTTACCCAGACCGCGGCTGCCGCCGGTCACTAAAGCGATACGTTGTGTCATCAGAAGACCCCTTTCAGGTTGCGTTGTGATTGTGTTGTAGCTTATTAACTGCTCATGCAACAATAAATACGCTATATTGCGTTTTACTGTTTCATTAACAACAACAATAGGCGATCGGCATGGATAAAATTCATGCAATGCAGTTATTCATTCGCGTAGCGGATCTGGAGAGCTTCTCCCGCGCCGCCGAGACCCTGGCGCTACCTAAGGGTAGCGTCTCGCGACAGATTCAGGCCCTGGAAAGCCATCTTGGCGTGCGGCTCCTGCACCGCACCACCCGCCGGGTCCAGCTCACCCAGGATGGGATGGTCTACTACGAGCGGGCGAAAGATCTGCTGAGCAACCTCGACGAACTGGACGGCATGTTCCAGCACGATCCGGCGAGCATCAGCGGCCGGCTGCGGGTGGATATGCCGGTCGGTTTTGCTAAAAAAATGGTGATCCCGCATCTGCCGACTTTTTTACAGCAGTATCCGGGCATCGAACTGGAGCTGAGCAGCAGCGATCGGCTGGTGGACGTGATCCGTGAGGGGTTTGACTGCGTGGTGCGCGTCGGCGCGCTCAAAGACTCAGGGCTGATTGCCCGGCCGCTGGGCAAGCTGACGCAAATTAACTGCGCCAGCCCGGACTATCTGGCGCGTTTTGGCTATCCGCAATCCCTGGAGGATCTGGCGGATCATGCCCTGATCCACTACGCCAGCACCCTCGGGGTCCGTCCCCCCGGCTTTGAGGTAATGATCGACGGCGCGGTGCGCTGGGTAAAAACCGGCGGCATATTGACGGTCAACAGTACGGAAACCTATCAGGCAGCCTGTATCGCCGGGCTGGGGATTATTCAGGTGCCACGCACCGGCGTGCGCGAGGCGTTACGCGCCGGCGACCTGATTGAGATCCTGCCCCAGTACCGCGCCGAGCCGCTGCCGGTCTCGCTGATCTACCCGCACCGGCGCAATCTCTCCCGCCGGGTAAATCTGTTTATGGAGTGGCTGGGCGGACTGATGAAAGCGTATGTCGATTGAGCGGCGCGGCCGGAAAACGGGCGGCGGGGAGAGGCATTCCTGCAGGATACGGCATTTAAGGTATACTTTTTGCTGAATCTCGCTGTAAAAAAGGAAGAAATTACGTATGACGCCGGAAAACGACGATCGACGCCCGCCACAGGAACCGGATACGCAGCCGGAGAAAAGCAAAAGCACGCTCGAGGCCCTCAATGATACCGCCGTCGGGCAAAAAGCCAGCCAGGCGCTGAAGACCGTCACCGGAACGGCGGCCAAAGTGCAGCGCAACCCGGTGATCGCCCATCTGTTGCGCGCCGCAGAGCGCTTCAATGACCGGCTCGGCAATCAGTTTGGGGCGGCTATCACCTATTTCTCGTTCCTGTCGATGATCCCGATCCTGATGGTCTCCTTTGCCGCCGCCGGCTTCGTGCTGGCCTGGCACCCAACCCTGCTGCAGGACATTTTCGACAAAATTCTGCAAAACGTCAGCGACCCAACGCTGGCGGCAACGTTGAAAAACACCATCAACACCGCGGTGCAACAGCGCACCGCCGTCGGTCTGGTCGGCCTGCTGGTCGCCCTCTATTCCGGTATTAACTGGATGGGCAACCTGCGCGAAGCGATCCGCGCTCAATCGCGCGACGTCTGGGAGCGCCGGCCGCAGGACGAGGAGAAAATCTGGTTAAAGTACTTCCGCGATCTTATCTCGCTGATCGGTCTGCTGGTGGCGCTGATTATTACGCTGTCCATCACCTCCGTCGCCGGCTCCGCCCAGCAGATGATTATCTCCGCGCTGTATCTCGACAACATTGAATGGCTGAAACCCGCCTGGCGGCTAATCGGCCTCGCCATCTCGATTTTTGCCAACTATCTGCTCTTTTTCTGGATTTTCTGGCGCCTGCCGCGCCATCGTCCGCGGCGCAAGGCCCTGTTTCGCGGCACGCTTATCGCGGCGATTGGCTTTGAAATCATAAAAATCGTCATGACCTGGACGCTGCCGGCGCTGGTGAAATCCCCCTCCGGGGCGGCGTTCGGATCGGTGCTGGGGCTGATGGCCTTTTTCTATTTCTTCGCCCGCCTGACGCTATTCTGCGCCGCGTGGATCGCCACCGCGGAGTATAAAGACGACCGGCGGATGCCGGGCAAAACCCACCGCTGAGGTATTGCGAGGATGAATTAAAGAGGCAAAATTCATCCTCGCGCTTGATTTCAGCAGATAAATCCAGCATGTAACTTTTATTTAACTCAAAACTGGTTTTATTCTCTATCTTTTTAATTGTGTGAAGCATTTCATAGAACTATTTTTACTGGTGTAAAAATTATCCGCTTTTTGCCTCTTTTTTGCCCATTTTCCGCGTTTGTTACAGATTGAAATGTCCCTGTGGCTGTGGCTATATGGCTTTTCGTTCGCGCAAAAATAAGAAAGATCTATGCAAGCCACAGCCACCACTCTCGAAAACACGCAGGAAACCGCCCCGGTCAACTCACGCAACAAGGTTGTTGTCGCCTCGCTCATTGGCACCGCCATTGAGTTTTTCGACTTCTACATCTATGCCACCGCCGCGGTCATCGTCTTCCCGCATATCTTTTTCCCGCAGGGCGATGCCGCTGCGGCCACCCTGCAGTCGCTGGCCACCTTCGCCATCGCCTTCGTCGCCCGGCCGATCGGCTCCGCGCTGTTTGGCCACTTCGGCGATCGCGTCGGCCGGAAGGTCACCCTCGTGGCCTCGCTGTTAACCATGGGGATCTCCACCGTGGTGATCGGCCTGCTGCCCGGCTATGAAAGCATTGGCATTGTCGCGCCGATGCTGCTGGCGCTGGCGCGTTTCGGTCAGGGCCTTGGCCTCGGCGGGGAATGGGGCGGCGCAGCGCTGCTGGCTACGGAAAACGCCCCGGCGCGCAAGCGCGCCCTGTACGGCTCCTTCCCGCAGCTGGGCGCGCCGATCGGCTTCTTCTTCGCCAACGGCACCTTCCTGCTGCTCTCCTGGCTGCTGACCGACCAGCAGTTTATGGAGTGGGGCTGGCGCGTGCCGTTTATCTTCTCCGCGGTGCTGGTGATCATCGGTCTGTATGTTCGCGTCTCGCTGCATGAGACCCCGGTCTTCGCCAAAGTGGCGGCGGCGAAAAAACAGGTCAAAATCCCGCTGGGTACCCTGTTGACCAAACACGTCCGGGTGACGGTGCTGGGCACCTTCATCATGCTGGCCACCTATACCCTGTTCTACATCATGACCGTCTACTCGATGACCTTCAGCACCGGCGCGGCGCCGAATGGCCTGGGTCTGCCGCGTAACGAAGTGCTGTGGATGCTGATGATGGCGGTGATTGGCTTTGGCGTGATGGTGCCTGTCGCCGGCCTGCTGGCGGACGCCTTTGGTCGTCGCAAGAGCATGATTATCATCACCACGATGATTATTTTGTTCGCCCTGTTCGCCTTTAAACCGCTGCTGGGCTCCGGCAATCCGCTGCTGGTCTTCGCCTTCCTGCTGCTGGGCTTAAGCCTGATGGGACTGACCTTTGGCCCGATGGGCGCGCTGCTCCCGGAGCTGTTCCCGACGGAAGTGCGCTACACCGGCGCGTCGTTCTCCTATAACGTGTCGTCGATCCTCGGCGCCTCGGTCGCGCCGTACATTGCCGCCTGGCTGCAGGGTAACTACGGTCTCGCGGCGGTCGGCACCTATCTGGCGGCGATGGCGGCGCTGACGCTGATCGCCCTGCTGCTGACCCACGAGACCCGCCACCAGTCGTTGTGATCCTTCGCCCTGACGCCCCCGGCGTCAGGGCTCTCCTCTACTTTTTCATCTGCGACAAAATGGTCCGACACTGGTTGCTATCGCCCTCCGCCGGGGAGATCAGCGCCAGCAGCGCGGCGGCCGGCGTCACCAGGGTTGCCAGCGCCGCCGCTACCGCGCCGCGGACAATCAGCGGCCCGGCCTTCACCCCCGCCTGCGGCGATTTAAAGGTGCCCCGGACATACAGCGGGGAACGCAGGGTGATCACCCGAAAGCCTTTGCTTTCCGGATCGATGGTCAGGTCCAGCTGCTCGGAGGCGAAGCTGGCGGTCCCGGTCACATTGATCAGCGCGTTTTCTGTATCGAAGGCAAAAATCTGCGGCCGGGCGACGCCGTTGGTTACGTCGATATTGGCCGCGGCGCAGTTTACCCGAACCTCCTCATCGCCAAAAATCTGACCGATCAGGTAGTTACCGACGTTAAGACCGAGGATTTCCATCAGGTTGCGACTGATCAGCCCGTCGTTCATCAGCAGCTTCAGGTTACCGTTGCTGTTGCCGAGCAGGGCCGCCACCGAGTTGCCGCTGCCGCGCAGCTGGACATCGCCATTCATCTCGCCGAGGGTTTTCTGCATCATCTCGACGTTTGGCATCAGCGCCTTCAGCTTCAGGCGTCGCGCCTGCAGATTGGCCTCACCCTGCAGCGGCTTTTTATCGCCCTGCAGGTGTACGCTGCCGGCAATCGACCCGTTGGCCAGGCCAAAGCGCACCGGCTGCAGGCGCAGGTCACCATCCTCCAGAATCACATGGGTCGACAGATCGCTGATCGGCAGGGTGCCGCCGTGCTCAATTCTCCGGCCCTTAAAGCGCACATCGGCATCCATCACCTGCCACTTGTCGGTTTCAAAGCGGTCCGCCGGCAGCACTTTACCCGCCGGCTGCGGCCGGTCCCCCGCCTGGCGCGAAGCGCTTTTCTTCGTTCCTTTGCCGGAATCAACGCCGATTAATGGCCCGAGGTCCGCCAGACGCAGCTGCTTCGACTCCATATCGCCGCTGAGTTTCGGCCGCGGCTTGCCGGTGGTGTAGGTCAGGGAGCCATGAATGTCGCTATCGCCGATTCGGCCGTTAAAATTCTGATAGTTAAAGCGCATGCGGTTTTTTTGCGTAAAGTCGGCGCGCAGGCGGCCGTCGGTGGAGAATGACGGCGTCTCCGGCAGCAGCACGCCGGTCAGGTCGTAGAGATCGCGCAGCGAGTCGCCGGCGAATTTTAGCCGCAGGTCAATGCCGCCGACGTTGAGCGGGTCGCTGACCGTGCCGCTGAACGCTACCCGGGTGTTACCGGAGTGGAAGTCGCCCTGCAATGGGAAGGGGGCGCTTGCGCTGCGCAGGGCCAGCATGCCGCCGATTTTCCCGTTGCCGGTGACCGGCTGGCCCTTGTAGCGGCCCTTCAGCGACAGACCAAAGACATAGTCGCCTGGTTTCGCCGCGCTATGGCGATCCTTTGTGCCGGTCACTTCGCTGAACGGCAGCGGTTTGCCTAGGGGATCGACGAGGATGGTGATATCGCTGCGGGTGATCTTGTCGTCAATGGCGATAGTCCCGCGATCAAAGAGAATATTATCGAGGCGAAAGGACCAGCTGGAGGGCGCGCTGTCGCCCGGAGTACGCTTATCGCCCGCCAGCTGAAAGGTCCAGTTATTGTTGTCTTCCGCCAGGCGGATCAACCGTACGTCGGGCTGCTCCAGCTTGATCCACGGCAGGTACACCGTTTTGCTCAGCAGCGCCAGCGGGGCAAGGGTCGCCTCCACCCGCGGCAGATGGATCATGGTCACCTGGGGAATGGCCGGCGGGTTGCCCAGCACGATATCCTCCGCGTGTACGTGGGGCCACGGGATCCAGCTGCGCCAGCCGCGCTCGTCCGGCTGCCGTTCCCAGACCACGCCGAGATCGCCGCGGATGGCGAACGGGCGGTTAAGTTCGGCGGACACTTTCTGATTGATCGTCGGCTTCAGCCGGTTCCAGTCAAAGGTGGCCAGCACGATAAAGAAAAGAACGATCAGCAATAGTATCGTTCCTGTGATGATAACCAACGTTTTACGGGTTCTGCTCATCCCTACTCCGCTCCTTTTGCATCACGTCAGTCCTGAATATAGTCAAAAAGCGGCGTTTATCCTGGAAATGCGCTTTTCGTCACATTACGCGCGTCAGGTCAAAAAAATAATGGAACGATGTTTTAATATGATTGACCAGCAAAACAGCGCAGCGCACACTAGCGCTTATATCGATTCCATTGCAGGTTCTGGCTATGTCTAAAAAAATTGCCGTTATTGGCGAATGCATGATTGAGCTGTCAGAGAAAAACGGGGCCGTTAACCGCGGCTTTGGCGGCGATACCTTAAACACCTCGGTCTATATCGCGCGGCAGACGGATGCCAGCGCATTGAGCGTCCACTACGTCACCGCCCTGGGAACCGATGCGTTCAGCCAGCAGATGCTCGACAGCTGGCAACAGGAAAACCTCAACACCGATCTTATCCAGCGGATGGCCGACCGCCTGCCGGGGCTGTATTACATTGAAACCGATGATACCGGCGAGCGTACCTTCTACTACTGGCGCAACGAGGCGGCGGCAAAGTTTTGGCTGGAGAGCGATCGCGCGGCGGCGATTTGCGAAGAGCTGGCCACTTTCGACTATCTCTATCTGAGCGGCATCAGTCTCGCCATTCTCAGCCCGGCCAGCCGCGACAAGCTGTTCACGCTGCTGCGTGAGTGCCGCGCCAACGGCGGCAAGGTGATCTTCGACAACAACTATCGTCCGCGCCTGTGGGCCAGCCAGGCGGAAACGCAGCAGGTCTATCAGGAGATGCTCGCCTGCACCGATATCGCGTTTCTGACCCTCGATGATGAAGACGCGCTGTGGGGAGAAAAACCGGTTGCTGAGGTGATCGCCCGCACCCACGCCGCCGGCGTGGAAGAGGTGGTGGTGAAGCGCGGCGCGGATGCCTGCCTGGTCTCGGTTAGCGGGCAACCGCTGCGGGAAGTGCCGGCCGTCAGGCTGGCCAAAGAGAAGGTGGTGGATACCACCGCCGCCGGAGACTCCTTCAGCGCCGGCTACCTGGCCGTTCGCCTGACCGGCGGCGATGCCGAATCCGCCGCCAGACGCGGACACCTGACCGCCAGCACGGTGATCCAGTATCGCGGGGCGATCATCCCGCGGGAAGCGATGCCGCAGTAATTCTCCGCACAAAGCGCTCTCCGGCCGCCGCTGGCGCGCCGGAGAGGCGTTAGGTTACTGCCCCGGCGGGATATCGCTGGCCTCGCTGTGGGCGTCAACCGTATCGGCGCTGCCGCTAGCCGCCGTGGCCGCCGGATTCGGCGCCATCAGTTTTTCCCAGGTGGCCTGCAGTTCCTTCATATTGTATTCCGGTTCGCCCTTCGGCTGTTGCAGCACCAGCGCCATGTCCTGCGAGAGCTGCTGGCGCAGATACTGGTTCAGCATGTCCACCGTCAGGGAGTTGAGGAACTCCTGACGCAGCTTCTGGTACTGCTCCGGCGCGATGTCCACCACCTGATTCTGCAGGGAGCGCATGCGCTGGCTCATCAGAATGTCGGTGTCAGTGCGCGCATAGGTGGCAAACAGCTTCTGCAGCTCGAGGCTTTTCTGGGCGATAAGCGCGTCAAACTCCTCCTGCGGCAGGCCGTTGTCCCGCACTTTCGCCAGCTCGCGCGAAACCACGCTCAGGTTGTTGTTCAGGCGCTCGCCCGGTGAATCGATGTTGATGGCGCACTGCGCGCGCTGATATAGCACCCGGCAGTCAAAGCCAAGGCCAATATCCTTCACGTTATTTTTGCTCAGGCTCTGCTGCACGTGCCAGAACAGCGCTTCACGGGCGAGATCGTCACGCCAGTAGCGCTGCAGCGCCGCGGAGTCGCGGATCGGCTGCCATGGCGCATCCCACATGATGGACAGTTTGTCCTGACGCACCGCGTTGGTCATGATGCTGACCGGCACGGTAGGCAGCGGCGATAAGGTCGGCACCGCTGCGGGGGTTTCCCGCTTGCCCTTCAGATCGCCAAAGGTCTTATTGATTTGCTCGGCAACGCTGCGGCTGTCGACATTCCCCACCACGATCAGCGTCATGGCGTCGGGGGTGTACCATTTTTGATAAAAGTCTTTCAGCTGCGCCACATCGATCGGCTGCTTCAGCGGCGCGGCGGGGTCATGGCCCAGCATGGTGGACCCTTTCAGGCGATAGCGCCACCAACCCTCTTTGGTATCCAGTGGCCAGGTCGCCACCATGTCGCTGCCCTGCAGCGCATGATTGATCGATTCAGGCGTAATGGCCAGTTTACCGCTGGCGTCCGCCAGCCAGCTCAGCGCCTCTTTCAACAGATCGTTGCGGTTATTGGGCAGGCTGAGATTAAACATCGTGTAATCGTAGGAGACGATGGCCGGCGGCAGAGGACGCTTCGGGTCAATACTCTGCTGCCATAAAGAGCGCGCCTGCATCGTCGGCAGGCTGCCGCTTTGCGTCAACGCCAGGCGGGGAATAAAGCGGCTGAAACCGCTCTGCTGAGTGCTTTCGCTCAGCGAGCCAATATTGACGGACAAACGGACTTCGATACGGTCGCTGGGACGTTGCGGCGTGGCCAATACCTGCCACGACAAACCATTCGCTAAGGTCCCTTGTTGCCAGGCCGGATCAGGCTGGAGCGCTTCTGCCTGCACATAACCGGCCGCCGCTACCATCAGCAAACCGCCCGTTAAGAGTTTAATTGTTGTGCCCTGCATGTGAACCCCTGATGAACATTCCTGGTTACAACAGCACCCCACTGACGGGCTGCCGAAAAAAGTGAGAGTGAAATACGTCGGTTAGACCACACGGAGACGAAAATGTCGCATGACAACGTAAAATAATCATTTCGTGTCATTCCCGCCGGGCGGGAAGGACCTCTAATTATGCGCAGGAGGCCGTACTCCAGCAAGGGAGTACGGGCCTAAGAGGAGGATTTAAGAGGATAATTCGTGCGTTTTGTTCGCCGGAACACGGTTATTCAGAACGTCATCCATCTGTTTGGCATCCAGTTCTTTCACCCATTTCGCCACCACCACCGTGGCAACGCCGTTACCCACCAGGTTAGTCAGCGCGCGGGCTTCGGACATAAAGCGGTCGATACCGAGGATCAGCGCCAGGCCAGCCACCGGTAAATGCCCGACGGCCGAGATGGTCGCCGCCAGCACGATGAAGCCGCTGCCGGTCACCCCTGCCGCCCCTTTCGAGGAGAGCAGCAGCACCACCAGCAGGGTGATCTGATGGAAAATATCCATATGGCTGTTGGTCGCCTGGGCGATAAAGACTGCGGCCATCGTCAGATAGATAGAGGTGCCATCGAGGTTGAACGAATAGCCGGTCGGGATCACCAGGCCTACCACCGATTTACGGCAGCCCAGCTTCTCCATCTTGTCGAGCATTCTCGGCAGCGCCGATTCTGATGAGGAGGTCCCCAGCACAATCAGCAGCTCTTCCCGGATATAGCGGATAAATTTGAAGATGCTGAAGCCGGTGGCCCGGGCGATGCTCCCCAGCACCACCACCACGAACAGGCTACAAGTGATATAGAAGCAGATGATCAGCTGCCCCAGCTGCACCAGGGTGCCGACGCCATATTTACCGATGGTAAAGGCCATGGCTCCGAAGGCGCCGATCGGCGCCAGGCGCATGATCATATTGATAATGCCGAAGATAACCTGGGAGAAGCTTTCAATGACGTTGAAAATCAGCTGGCCCTTGCTGCCCAGACGGTGCAGGGCAAAACCAAACAGGACGGCGAACAGCAGAACCTGCAGAATGTTGCCGCTGGCGAAGGCGCCAATGACGCTGCCCGGGATCACATCCAGTAAAAAGGCCACTACCCCTTGATCTTTAGCCTGCTCAGCGTACACCGCCACCGCTTTCGCATCGAGCGTCGACGGGTCGACGTTCATCCCGGCGCCCGGCTGCACCACGTTGACGATAATCAGACCGATAATCAGCGCGATGGTGCTGACAACTTCGAAATAGAGCAACGCCACCGCCCCGGTACGGCCAACGGCTTTCATGCTTTCCATCCCGGCGATCCCCGTCACGACGGTACAGAAGATCACCGGAGCAATCACCATTTTAATCAGCTTAACGAAGGCGTCGCCAAAGGGTTTCATTTGCGCGCCCAGTTCCGGGTAAAAATGGCCCAGCAGAATACCGATCGCTATGGCCGTCAGCACCTGGACATAGAGGCTTTTAAAGATAGAGGTTTTCATAGGGTGTCCTTTGGGAATAACCACAGAGCAAGAAGGGATATTTGACGTCTGTGGCTTAAAAATAACACCCTGGAAACATTTCAGAAATAACTAACGCCGAAAGTGCAACGCAATTGTTAAAATCTTTGAGCTGACTCGCACAAGTCAACAAAACATTTACAAATTTGCATCCTCCCGGGCCGAGGAGAGATAGCGCGCGCTGAATGCCTCCTGCGGCAAAGCGCAACCGAACAGATGGCCCTGGAGCACCTCGACGCCGGCGGCTTGCAACCAGCGGCGCTGGGCGTCGTTCTCCACCCCTTCCGCCACGATACGCAGCGACAGGCCGCGCGCGAGCTGGATCATCGCCGGCACCATGCTGACATCCTCCGGCAGCATATCGATGAATACCTTATCAATTTTCAGAATATCCACCGGCAGAGCTTTCATCTGCTGCAGCTGGTGCAACCCGGCATAACCCATGCCAAAATCATCCAGCGCAATCTGCACCCCGGCCTCGCGCAGCGGGCGCAACCGGGCCATCACATCCTGCGGATCGTCCATCCGGCAGCTCTCCGTCACCTCGAGGATGAGGGTGCCCGGGGCGATGCGGTAGCGGGCGATCAGCTTCAGCATCTCCTCGCCGCGGTCATGCTCCAGCAGCTGGAGCAGCGAAACATTAACCGACAGCGGCAGCATAATCCCCTGGCTTTGCCAGGCCGCCAGCTGGCGGCAGGCCTCTTCCATTACCCAGTAGCCGACCGGGATAATCAGCCCGCAGGATTCAATACGCTCAATCAGCGCCGGCGGTAGCGACCAGCTGCCATCCGCCTGCCGCTGGCGCAGCAGTACCTCGGCGCCGCAGATCTCGCCGCTGGCGCAGGCCACCTGCGGCTGCAGCCAGATCGCGAACTGCTGGTTATCGAGCGCGGTCATAATGTCGTGCTCTTCCATCAGGCGGCGCTGAGCCTTTTCCATCTGCTCGGGATCGAAGAACTCGATCTGGTTTTTGCCTTTACGTCGTGCAGTGACGGCGGCCGACACCGCGCGCCGGTAAAACTGCTCGGCGCTGAGCCCGGCGTGGAACATGGCTATCCCGACGCTGGCGTAGGGGCGCAGCTGCAGCCCATGCAGCGGTAAACGCTCATTAATAATAGTGAGCACTTGCTTACTTAACGTTACCGCCTGCCACGGTTCGGCGAGGCCATCGGCGAGAATCGCGAAGTCATACCCGCTCACCTGAGCCAGCACCATCTGCGGCGGGATCGCGGCCCGCAGCTTCTCCACCAGCGTCAGGAGCAGCATTTCGCGCTGACTCTCCTTGAGGACCCCGGCAGCGTCCTGCAGGGTTTCACAGGCGACGACGATCAGCGCGGCGCTCTGCGGGCGGGCCACCGTCTGCTCCAGCATCGCCAGCAAAAAGGCTTTATTCGGCAGCTCGGAGACCGGGAAGCGGGTCGACTGGATGGACAGCTCATCATGCTGGCGGACCAGGCTCTGCTGGTTGCGGTTATAGCTACGCACCAGCATACCGATCTCGTCGTCATGGTGCAGGCGCGGGAGGGTCAGCTGATGGCCAAGACGCTCCTGCTGGGAGAGATCGTTCAGCTCGCGGGCGATACGCCGCAGAGGGCGAACCATAAGCCGATTGATGCACCAGGTGAGCGCCACCGTCAGCATCAGCACCAGAAGTAAGTAAGCAGTCACTAACGTGGCAAGGGCGCTCATGACGAATTTATACATGCGATAGGAGTCGGCCTGCAGCACCAGATAGGCCAGCGGCTGCGGGTTGGCCGGTCGCTCCAGCGAATAAATGGGCAGCGAAATCTGCACCGGCAGCTCAAACAGCCGGGTGACGGTTACCGGCACCGGCCGCTCGGGGATAAATCGCATCCGCAGCGCCTGGAACTGGTTCGGCAATACCACATCCGCCCGGCTGACGATGCCAGCAGGCTGGATACGGCTTAAAATGGCTTCCGCTTCCGGAATATCGGCTTTCAGAATAGCCGCAGACAGCGGTTCGCGAACGGATCGCGCGATACTTTCTAACTGCGTGGCCGTGGTAAAGCGACTCTGTTGCACAAAGTGAAACAGCAAAATAGTACAAAAAACCAATACAAAGGCCATGGACACGCTCGCGACCATCGCCATCTGTTTGATTGTAAGTGAACGGCTGACGCGCAACGGTGTTCTCCACTGATACTGAATACATACCCGGTATCAATCCTTCAATCCCGGTCGTTTCAGGCTGATTATATACTTAAATCCTTCGCCCACGCCCGCGAGGGATGAAGTGACGGGATATTTCCGCGCGGTGGCGCGGACGCCGGGATACATCCCCGACGGCCAACGGTGGGCAACGCCTCACGAGTATACGCGAAGCGCGTCGCGGAGTGGCGCTCTGTAACGTAATTCAGCCTATTCTGCTACCAGTCGGCGTAGGGCACCAGCGGCTGGGGCGGCATATCCAGATCCCCCTGCCAGCCGGCCGCCGAGTAGCGGACGTAAAGCAGCGCATGGCTCGGGGTGTAATCCTTCGCCTGCTGAATATCGACCGCGGCGCCGACGAACCAGTTACTGGTCACCCGCCGCTCCACCAGCGCTCTGGCGGTGTAACCGAATCCATGGCTGCTGCTCCCCTCCTCCGTCAGCTCGCTGGCGCGCTGCCGGTAGTCGGACGGGATCAGGTTCAGCAGCGGATAGCGGGCTTGCGTCTGGGTGCGCGAATGGGACCATGACACCGACCCGCCGAGCTCCCAGGACCAGTTCTCGGTGCGCTGACGCCAGGTCACCGGCACGGCGAACGAGAGATACTCCTGTGGGCTGTAATAGCCGCCCTGGCCGAGGGTGTAGCCGCTGAGATCTTTGTCGTAGTGCCAGATCATATTGTTGAGGCCGACGGTGACGCGACGATTATTCTCGTTGATGACCTTGTAGTAGTACCCGGTCATCCAGCGCACGCGCCAGTTATCCGCCACGTTTTTACCGGTCAGCGAGTCGGCGCCCAGCGAGGACCAGATGCCGTGAGCCTCCCCGCGATCGTAGCTCAGGCTCAGGCCGCCGCCGTCGGCGCGGACGCCGCCCCAGGTGGCGCCGGTATGGCTGCTGCTGTCCTTCTGCCCGCCAAAGGAGAGCAGCGAGCTGGAGATAGGCCGCCGGTGGACGTTGACCGTGTACCCCACCGGCCCGACGTCGCTGCTGTAGCTCAGCCCCCCCACCACATCGACGACATTGAAGCCCATCGGCGTGGTGCCGATATCCCCGCTCCAGGTGTCATTCTTCCAGCCGACCGCCACGCTGGCCCCGCTGTCGGTCTGATTTTTACTGCCGCTGGTACAGGCGATCTCCCCGCAGGTGCCCCAGCTGGGCGAGTAGCTCCCGTCGCTGTGGGTGGAAAAGCTGCCGGCATCCATATTGACCAGGTCGGTGCGGAAGAACATCCGGCCATCCGCCAGCGGAGCATCCACCTGCAGCATGGTGGTATGCGCCTTCAGGTCGGAATAGCCGCCGGTGCCGCTGGAACCCCAGAAGTCATGTTCCAGGGTGACGTTCAGATCCTGCTGACGATAAAGGTCGGCGGCATCGCTGCGGATCCCACGCTTCAGCCAGTCATCATGGCTGTCGTTGCGCGTCAGCCGCGTAAAAGTATCGTTATCCTGCGGCTGCGCGGGGGTAATGCCGGAGGCCACCATCGCTTCCCGGTAGTGCGTCAGCGCCTGCTGCGGCGCCCCGCTCTGGGTGGCAAAGCGCGCGGCATCGCGCAGCACCAGCGCGCTCTCCATCGAGGGCGGCTGCGCCTTCGCCTGCGGCACAATCTGATTAAAAATCCGTTGCGCGTCAGCGGTATCGCCAAGGCCAGCTCGCGCCAGCGCCACCCGCCGCTGCATGTTCATGGATTCGGTCTCTGCGCCTTTCAGCTGCATGACCTGCGCCCGGGCGGCCGGTTTATCGCCCTCGGCCAGGTAGACTTCCGCAAGGCCGAGGCGCGCATCGCCGTTGTCGGCCTCCTGACGCAGCACCCGCTGATAGTCGGCAATCGCCGTCTGGCTGTCTCCGCGCTGCTGCGCCCAGTCGGCCAGCGTCAGATCATAGCGCACCGAGGCGGGCTGCTGTCGGATAAGGGCGATCGCCTGCGCTTCGTTACCGCTGTCGCGCAGCTGGTTGGCCTGGCGCAGCACCCGGTCGCTTTGCAAACGCGCTTCGAGCTCACGAATGTTATCCGTCCACGCGCTGCGCGGCAGAGCGGCGATTTGCGCCAGAGCCAGATCGTCCTGGTCGTTCCCCGACAGGTAGAGTCCCGAGGCGTAGACCCGTTCGGCGTCCTGCGGCTGGCGGTTGACCATCGTCCGCATCAGCGCGTCGGCCTCCTGGCGTTCGCCGGCGCTGACCAGATCCCGCGCCAGACGGTAGGTTATCCAGACGCTGTCCGGATCCAGCGCCAGGCGCCGACGCTGAACTTCCGCCGCCTGCGCCCAGTTGCCCTGGCTCTCCAGAGCCTGCGCCTGTTTCTCCAGCCGGTCGTTAGTCAGGCTGCGCTCAATATCATCGATACTGCGCCGCTGAGCGGGAGGGAGGCCGGCGATCCAGGCGCTGGCTTTCTCCGGCGATTCGGCGCGATAGAGGTTGGCCAGGCCGCGCACCGCCAGGTTATTGCCGCGATCCAGGCGCAACGCCTGCTGGTAATAGCGCTCCGCCGCCGCCGCCTCTTTGCGCGCCGCCGCGACGTCCCCCAGCCCCAGCACGGCATAGCTGTCGGTGCGATCGACCCGCTGCGCCTGGGCATAATAGTTCTGCGCCTGCGAAAGCTGGCCGGCTTTCAGGGCGTTATCCCCCTGCTTTATCAGCAGCCAGTAGCGGTTAGTTTGCAGCAGGCTGTCCCACTTGCCGCGGTTCGGGCTGTCAGGGTCCATAGCAATCGCTTTACTGAGCTGCGCCACTGCCCGCGCGCGGTCGCCGCGCTGGGAATAGGCCTGGCCGAGAGCGCCCACCGCGTCGCTGTCGCGGCTGTCGGCCTGAACGGCTTTCTGCAGATCCGCGACCGCCTGCGTGGTATTCCCGGACTTGACCGCCGCCAGCCCTTCCGAGCGGGCGCGGAAAGTCGGATCCTGCAGCTGCGCCTGCTGTTGGTCGAGCAGAACGCGGGCGTTCGCCGCCACCGAGCCGGTGGGAAACTGCAGAAGAAATTGCTGCAACGCCTGCACGCTGGCCTTACTCACCGGCATGCTTTTCACCTCACTGAACCACATATCGGCGGCGATACCGCGTCCCGAGGCCGATCGGGCCATCTCCGCCAGATAGGCGAACCCCTCCTGCGGTTTGTTATCGGCGAACATCTGCTTCGCCAGCGAAGTCAGCAGGCTGACGTTGCCCGGCGCGCTGGCGTTCAGTTTTTTCAACTGGCTGACGCCTTCGCTATGGCGGGCCGGCAGGCGCGCCACCAGCGTCCAGTATTCAATGGCGACGTCAACGTCATCCGGCACCCCGCCGTACAGTTTTTCATAGGCGGCGATGGCTTCATCGACCTTCCCGGCCACGCCCAGCAGTCGCGCCTGCTGCAGCGCCTGGCGGCCCTCGCCGGTGTTGCTTTTCATCTCATTGCGCGACGCCTTCAGCTCCGGGGAGTCCGGCGCCAGCTTCGTCAGTCGTTCCAGCTCTTTTTGCGCCCCGGCGGCATCCCCCTGACGCAGCAGATAGCGCATCCGCGCGGCAATCAGCTCCGGGTTGTTGGGATCAATCAGCTCCAGACGGTACAGCGACTGGCGCACCAGGTCTTCACGATTGCTGGCCTCGCCGAGGCGCACCTGCTCCAGCAGATGCTCCTGGGCAGGCGTCGTCGCCGCCTGCGCTAACGGCAGCAGCGCAACGCCGAGGGACAGCGTGAGTAAACTTAGTGTGAGCTTGCGCATTCCTGGTTCCAGTCAGGTTGTAATTCGCCACTCGCCGTGAAACGAAAACGGTGTTGATCCCAACCCTGGCCGAACAGCGTCAGAACTGCGCTGTAGTAGGCATCCGCGCCGGGATAGTTATCGGCGACGCGCTGGCGTTGCACCGACCGGGCCTCGTCGTCCTGTAAAAACGGCAGCATTGCCGCGGAGAAGCCCACTGGCCCCTGACCGCTGGTTTTGCCGGTGGCGATATTCACTTTCTCCGGCGGCACCCCCTGCTCCGTGGTCTGCGCCGCCATCGGCGCGAAGCGTTGCAGCAAACGCGCTTTCTGCTTATCGCCATCATGGAGCATGCCCACCCACAGGTAGACGCGAATCGCGTCATAGCTGCCGATCGGCGGCTTTTCGGTTTTCAGCTGCCAGCCTTTCCCTTTCTCATAGCGCACCCAGTCCGGGGTAAAGCCTTTCGGCGCGGTCTCCAGCAGCAGGCGCAGGTTACTGTCGCGCAGAGCGGGCCACGGCGCGCCAAAACGCACAAAGTAGGTGGCCAGCTGCGGCGGAAGATAGCTGGGGTTAAACCGCCAGCCGCTGTCATCGGCAAAACCGACTTTTCCCGGCAGCAGCATCGTGCCGAGGCCCGGTACCGCCACCGTCTCTTCAGCGACAATCCGCGCCAGCAGGGCTTTACCGGTCTCGGTGTACTGCGGCTGCTGCCACAGGCGGCCCGCCTCCAGCAGCGCCCAGGCTATCCACAGATCCGAGTCGGACGCCGAGTTGCTGTCCAGCAGGGTCCACTGCTCATCGTCCTTTTTGCCCCACAGCCAGCCCGGCAGATGTTGTTTCAGATCGCCTTCCGCCAGGTTGTTCTGCGTCCAGGTCAGCAGTTTGTCGAACCCTGCGCGATCGTTGGCCGCCAGGGCGAAAAACAGGCCATAGCTCTGTCCTTCCGAGGTGGAGATTTTGCGCGCATCGCTGGGGTCAATCACCCGTCCCTCGGGGCTGACGTACGCTTGTTTAAACTGCTCCCAGGCGGGCCACTGGCAGGCGGCGCCCACCTGGCCCGCCGCCAGCAGCAGCGCCGAGAGCACCGCGCCACAAAGTACTTTCATCATGGTTTACTCATCATCCAGGCTAAGACGGCGGCGGCTGATGATGCGCAGCATGCGCCACAGCACCCATGCCAGCAGCACAATGCTGATGGCGGCGAAGATCGCCAGCAGTATCGGGTGGTTAGAGAGCGCGAACCAGATGCGCTCGAACCAGGGCAGATGACCCACGTAGTAAATATCCCCCACCCGCAGGCTGTTGACGCCGGATTCGCGGATCACCGCCACCGAGCCAAACATCGCCGCCCGCTTACCGCTGTCGTTGAGGGCGTTGGTCAGCAGTTCATTACCGCGCGGGCTGTCGGCCAGCAGGGCCACCACGCTGCGCTGATCGTTATACGGCGACTGGAAGCCAATCACCGCCGCCATCGGCCCGGAAGAGGTAATGTCGGTGCGGGTATTGGGCGTGCGGGCCTCATCGTCGGGATAAATGCTCGCCAGGTCATAGTGGCGCATCGGCATTTTCACCCAGCTTTTGGTCGCCTCGACCAGCAGGTTGATTTTGGTGTCGTCCTTGAGCGACGACGGGATCGCGCCGATCAGCAGCAGATCCACGTCTTTATTCTTGATCTGGTTGCCATCGTCGGTCATTTGCAGATTAATCGCCGCCAGACCGGTCTGCGAACCGATGCCCCCCAGCGCCTGCAGCAGCGTCGCCACCTGGCCCTGGGTCGGCGCCTTCGGCACCACCACCAGCGTGTCGGAAAGGTCCGCCATACGGCTGTAAGGGAAGCCCGCATTGGCGAAGACGCGCAGGTCCGGCAAGGCGATAAAGTGATAATACTTCGAGAAGTCGATGGTCGAATCGTCGCCGATCACCACGTGGTTCTGCACCGGCTGGAAGGTAATACAGTTGTCGATGGAGCCGCCGGGCATCGGGTTCATATACTGGAAGTCAAAGCGCAGCTGGTTGACCGCCCCAAGACGCAGCGCGGGGATGGTGACCTCCGATTTGCCGTCCAGCAGCCCCTGCAGCACCGGCAGGCGCAGGATCAGTTTGTTCACGTCCTGGGAGCTGTTAAGGCTGAACGACTGCAGGAACTGGTCGTTGAGGCTGATATCCATCCGCGAGCTGTCCTTCACCGGCGGCATGGTGTAGCGGTATTTCAGATCCATATCGATGCCGTTGGCCCGCAGCAGATAGAGATCCGGCGGCAGGTTAAGCGCCACGGTGATGGCATCCGGCACCAGGCCGCTGGACTGCAGCTGTTGCTCATAGGTTTTCAGCTCAGCGAAGGTGACCGAGCGGTCGGTGCGCACCCAGTTCGGCGCGTCGTAAGGCTGACGCGGCTGCAGGGTTTTGATGCCGTCCACGGTGACGCTGCTGCCGCGGAACAGAATATTGCCCTGAGCAATCCCCTTCGCCGCCAGCAGCAGATCGTTATCATCGCGGCCGAAAATCACCAGCAGCTTGACGTAGGGATCGTTCGGGTTGTCGATCATTTCGATGGTCGGCGCCTTGACCGGCGGATGATCGCGCAGGAAGTCCGGACGCTTGTCGTTGGTGGCGAAGACAATGGCGTTACGATCCGGCAGTTCATTGAAATAGACCGGGAGCTGCTGGCCGCGCCAGCCGGCCTTGCTGCCGAACCAGGAGGCGACTATCGCCGCCGCCTGCTGCTGGGTGACCGCTGGCGAGCCCGGGAAAATCATCGGCAGCTTCAGCGGACGGTTATCGCGCGGATCGTAGAACGGCACCGGGAAGTGTGACAGATCGTTATTTACCTTCAGCGACTGGTAGGTGAGATCCAGATAGCTTTCGCGTCCGACGTCCAGCCACAGCGTGCTGCTGGCCGGGTTTTCGCAGACGTCGCGGTAGTGGCCGACAAACTCCAGCCGTACGCGGTTGAAGTCGGTGATGTACAGCGGGTCAATCGGCAGCTGCGCGCGGATCTTTTTCCCCAGCTGCTCTTTGGTGACGGGCAGGACGCCCATCAGCTCATCGTTAAGATAGACCTTCAACTGCGACTGCACGGGCAGCAGCGAGGGCGATGGGGTGTATTCCAGATTGAGCAGCGCGTTGGCGACCAGCTCATCGCTGCGCATGCCGAATTCGACCGACGCGTCAGGCCGTGAGCCGCGCAGCACGATGCTGCCGGGCGGCGGCGCGATGGTGGCAAAGCTCAGCTTCACCTCCCGCTGCGGCACGTTCTCGGCCAGCGCCGCCGGAGCGGTCGGTTCGGCGAGGGTCGCCGTCGGCTCGCCCACCACGATCGGCGCAGCCGGGGTCGCGGCCTGCGGCTGAACGCCAGGGGCAGCGTTCGCCACCGCGGCCGGCGCCGCGTAAGAGGCCAGTGGATACCAGCTGCACATGCCCACCGCTACTGCACACATCCAGGAAAGTTTTCTTTTCATCGCATTATCATCATTGTTGAGCCATTGCCGGGTCTGCGGAGAGCGTCGGCGCGGCGCGTTCAGGGCGTCGGGGTACAAACGACGCTATCCAGGCCACCAGCGAAGTGAGCGCGCGGAAAACCACCTTCACCGACGGCGGCGAAAACTCCGCCAGGTGACGATAGCCACGGAAGCCCAGCTTGAGGATATCCAGCAGGCTTTCCATCGGCTTATCTTCCGGGAAGCTATCCTGCCAAAGCGCCCACGTATCAGCGCGGGCAAACGTACACTGCACAAAATCGATATGCTGCTGGTTGGTTAACGGCAGCAGCTGGAGCCCCACTTCGCTGCCGTTGACCCGCGCGACCCTTACCGGGAAGGCATACTCCTGCTGTCCCCGTTTGAGCAGCAGCCTGGCGTTCTGGCCTTCCAGCACCTGCGCGTCGCCGTTAATTTTGATCCCCAGTCCGCCGTCGGAATAGTCGTGGACGGTGCAGGAGAACAGGTGACCATCTTCGCGGGCGATAGCCGCCGGCATGCTCATTTCGACACGGTGCGAACGGCGAACCTGCTTGCTTTCAACCGAGACTGCCACCGCGCCGCCAAGAATAATCAGGTTGTAGAATACCCAGACAATACTCACCCAGACGGTGAGAATTTCATTTTCCGGGCCGTACATGAAGCGCCAGATCCCCACCGCGACGCCGACCAGATTGAGCAGCACCAGGTAGATATAGGGCCGGGAGATCACCCAGTCGACATACTCCTCTTCCACCAGCCCGCCCTTCGCGGTGACGTTGAACTTGCCTTTATGCGGGTTGATCAGCGCCACAAAAGTGGGCGGCGCGATATACCAGGCCAGCACAGTCTCGTAAATTTCACTCCAGAACGAATGGCGATATTTGCCCTGAATCTTCGAGTTGGTCAGGCTGGCGTGGATCATGTGCGGCAACACGAATAGCGCGATCATCAGCGCTGGCGCATAAATGATATAGGCATGGAGCAGCAAAAAGGCCAGCGGCGCCGTGAGGAAGATGAGGCGCGGAATACCGGAGAGAAAGTGAAGCATGGCGTTGGCGTAGCAGACGCGCTGCACCAGCTTCAGGCCTTTGCCAAACAGCGGATTATCGAGGCGGAATATCTGCACCATCCCGCGCGCCCAGCGGATGCGCTGGCCGATATGCGCGGATAAACTCTCCGTCGCCAGCCCCGCCGCCTGCGGAATACGCATATAGGCGGAGGTATATCCCCGCCGGTGCAGACGCAGCGAGGTGTGGGCATCTTCGGTCACCGTTTCGACGGCTATCCCGCCAATTTCATCCAGCGGGCCGCGGCGGATAACGGCGCAGGAGCCGCAGAAGAAGGTGGCGTCCCACATGTCGTTCCCGTCCTGCACCAGGCCGTAGAATAGCGTCCCTTCGTTCGGCGTTTTGCGAAAACGACCAAGGTTGCGCTCAAAGGGATCGGGCGAGAAGAAGTGGTGCGGGGTCTGCATCATCGCCAGCTCTTTCTCTTTCAGAAACCAGCCCATAGTCATCTGCAGAAACGAGCGCGTCGGCACATGGTCGCAGTCAAAGATCGAGACGAACTCCCCTTTGGCATATTTCAGCGCATTATTGATGTTGCCGGCCTTGGCGTGTTCGTGGCTGGTACGGGCGATATAGTGCACCCCAACATCTTTGGCAAACTGGCGAAACGCTTCCCGTCCGCCGTCGTCGAGGATCCAGATGTTCAGCTTGTCCTTCGGCCAGTCGATGCCCTGCGAGGCGTAAATGGTGTTTTTCACCACGTTGAGATCTTCGTTATAGGTGGGGACGAAGATGTCCACGGTTGGCCACAAATCCATGTCCTCCGGCAGCGGCACCGGCTGGCGATTCAGCGGCCAGACCACCTGGAAGTAGCCCAGCACCAGCACCACCCAGGCGTAGGTCTCTGCGAACAGCAGAATGATCCCGCACACCAGACTTACCGGGTCGTTCCAGTTCAGCGTCGAGGTATAGCGCCACCAGATATAGCGGCACGACACCGTCAGCGACAGCACGATCAGCATCAGCGCCGAGAAACGGCCCGGGATTCGTCGCACCAGCAGCGCCACGCCCCACAGCAGCATCAGGAAGATAAACTGCGACAGCGGGTTAAAGGGCTGCGTAATACACATCAGCGCCAGCACCAGCGAGCAGAAGGTCACCCCCCCAAGGATCGCCCGGCGCAGTTTAGGATTGAGGTGCGCCAGCTCTTTCTGTTTATCCAGATGGCCGGTGCGGGCGTTCATCTGCTCAGGCAATTTTTCCAGCCACTGCGTATAGCGACCGTGCACCCCTTCCAGCGCCGCCAGCGAACGCCAGTTGACCTTTTTCTCCGGCTCCGGCACGCGCGTCGTCAGTAACCACAGGGATTGCAGCAGGTAGCGCAGCGGATCCAGCGGACGCGGGCGATGCGGATTTATGTGGGGAAAATAGGTTTCATGGCGGGCCAGAATCGCCTGCCAGCGCGGCGTCTCCAGCGGCATCAGCGCCCAGACCAGCGACGCCCACAGACAGCCAAGCGACGCCGACAGCCACGAAGCGCCGTGCTGCCGATAGTCATCATAGCGCGCACGCAGCCGCTCCCCCACCGGCGGGGCCAGCAGCAGCGTACTGAGGCGGATCATGCCGCTCTCCCGGCGGAATAGTGGATCAGGCACCAGTTCGCCAGGGTCAGCACCTCTTCCGCCGCCAGCGAATCCTGACGATACTCCCCGAGAGGTTGTTTCGCCGCCAGGCACTCGGCCATCGCCTCATCGCGGTGAATCGTCACCGGCAGGATGCGCGGCTGGCTCTCCAGCCACAGCTGGTAGAGATCTTCCTGCAGCTGGCTGCCGACCCGCAGATCGTTAATCAGAATATCGCCGTTGGCCGGGAGGGGCTGCTGGTGTAGACGGATATGGCTATTGGCGTCGGGATGAACCACCACCAGCGAGCGATCGCAAAGCGTCAGCAGCTCGCGGGTCAACGGCGAATAACCCGCCGGCAGATCCAGCAGCAGCCAGCGGTACTGGCCCTGTAGCTGCTGTACTGCCTCCGCTATCGCCCCCAGGGTGGGCTGCAGCTGGTCGACATTTTCTCTTTCGCCGGCGCTGAGCTGGCCAAACGGCAGCAGATCGATATGCTGCGTATAGCGCAAGCCCGCGTCACGCCAGTCCCGGCCGTCGAGCAGCGCCCGCGCCCAGCCGTCCTGATGATGGATATCGGTATTAAAGAAAAAGCGCAGCATATTATCCGGGCTGGCGTCGATCGCCAGCACGCTTTCACCGAGCAATTGCAGGGCCCAGGCGAGTGCAGCCGTAATGGACGTGACGCCAGTTCCCCCGCGCACGCCCTGTAATCCCAGAATAGCCATCTCCGGCTTCCTTATTTTTTCTCTGCAAACTCTGCCAGCAGCGGCCAGCGCTTCAGCGCCGCGTTCAGCTGTTCGCGCCTGGAAATATCATGATAATCAATATCCGGCAGGGAAAATGCCCGGCTAAGCGCCAGAAAATCATTTTGAAAGGTGTACCCCAGCGTGGCGTCCGTGGGTACCGCAGGATCTTTTGCTGGCATATCTCTGTCCGTTCGAAATTTATTATTAAACCAGAGGACGTATACAGCTCATCCTTAAAAGCAGGTGTACATGCTAAAACTGATGACCTTTAATTTCAATGTTAGGTTTACTCTGTCGGTTTCGCTAGTAAACTTATTCAGTGTCAATCAGGGCGCACGAGGGATGCCGTGGATAATGTATTTACTTTGGGTATTTCATCATTATGGGATGAAGTGTGCCATATGCCGGTCGGCGGAGTATGGTGGCTCAACGTCGACCGTTATGCCGATGCCGTCAGCCTGTTTAATCAGACACTGGCCGCGCAGGCGAAAAACAGCCACGTTGCCGCGCTGGTTATGGGAAACAAACCCAAGGATATCATTTCATTAGATCATATTCACGGTCCGAATAATATCGCGCTGTTCACCCTGCCGAATCGCCCGCAGGCGCTGGAGGAAATACACCGCGATTTAGTCTGCTCCCTCGAACCTGGCAATTATTTGTTTATTCTGCTATGCGCTGAAAATGCCTGGCAAAATATAAATAATGAAAAGTTATGCGCCTGGGTAGAAAAGACCAGCCGCTGGGCGCAATATCACCGTTGCGCGTTCTTAGCGATCAATTCCGCGCAGGAAATCGATCGGCAGTTGACTCCCTTATTACGTGAGTACCGCTCCCTTTCCGGACTGGCAAGTATTCGTTACCAGGGCGACCGGCATATCTTTGATATTGCCTGGTGGGGAAGCGATAAGGGTATCAGCGCCCAACAGCAGCTGATGGTGCAACATGATGACGCTGGCTGGCGATTAGCGCAGGACGCTGAAACCAGCGTGCAGCCGCGCAGCGACGAAAAAGCGATCCTCAGCCATGTGCGCGTGCTGGAAGGCGCACCGCCGCTGTCGGAATACTGGACGCTGTTTGACACCAACGACGAGGTCTTCAACGCCGGGCGCATCGCGCAAGCGGCGACGATCCTCTTCTCCATTACCCAAAATACGCAAATTGAACAGCTGGGCCGCTATATTCATACCCTGCGTCGCCAGCGCGGTACGGCGCTGAAAATCATCGTCCGTGAACAAACCCCGAGCCTGCGCGCGACCGATGAGCGGCTACTGCTCAGCAGCGGCGCCAGCCTGGTGATCCCCAGCAGCGCATCGCTCTCCCGCTGCCTGACGCTAATCGAAAGCGTACAGAACCAAAAGTTCTCCCGCCATATCCCGGAAGATTTTGCCACCCTGCTGACCTGGAGCCAGCCGTTAAAGCTGCGCGGCTACCAGAAGTGGGATGCCTTCTGCGAAGCGGTGCACAACGTGATGACCAATACCCTGCTTCCACCCGACAGCAAAGGCGTGATGGTGGCCCTGCGCCCGGCGCCGGGGCTGCGCGTTGAGCAGGCGCTGACGTTATGCAAACCTAACCGGATGGGCGACATCATGACCATCGGCAATAACCGGCTGGTGCTGTTTTTGTCGTTTTGCCGGATCAATGACCTCGATACCGCGCTAAACCACATTTTCCCGCTGCCGACCGGCGATATTTTTTCTAACCGTATGGTGTGGTTTGAGGACAAGCAAATCCTCTCGGAAATCGTAATCATGCGCGGCGTCGAGCCGGCGCGCTGGAACACGCCGCTGCCTCTCTCGGTCGGTAAAAACGAGACCATTAACGCCACCCACGATGGACGCTACTGGCGACGCTACCCCGAACCACACCGGTTAACCACCCGCGAGGAGCAAGCCTGATGATGTCTCTCGCCGATATTCTGCAACTGGTGGTGCTCTGCGCCCTGCTGTTTTTTCCGCTGGGCTACCTGACGCGCCACTATCAGCGCCGGATCCGCACGACGTTAAGACTGATGTTCTTTAAACCCCGTTACGTGAAACCGGCAGGGGTATTACGCCGGGGAACAACGGTTAAGCAAGGCAAAGCGAACAAATGACAAATAAAAAAACGACCGCGGCACCGCTTCCGCTCTGGCAGTACTGGCGCGGCCTTGGCGGCTGGAACTTCTACTTTCTGGTCAAGTTTGCCCTGCTGTGGGCCGGGTATCTCAATTTCCATCCGATGCTGAACCTGGTATTTCTCGCCTTTCTGCTGGCGCCGATCCCGCGCGAAAAGCTACACCGTATCCGCCACTGGATCGCTATTCCGCTGGGATTCGCGCTGTTCTGGCACGATACCTGGCTGCCCGGGCCAGAGTCGATTTTTAGCCAGGGGTCGCAAATCGCCGGCTTCAGCGCCAGCTATATCTGGGATCTGATTGTCCGCTTTATCAACTGGAGCATGGTTGGCGCCTTCTTTGTTTTGCTGGTGCTATGGTTGTTTATCAGCCAGTGGCTGCGCGTCACCGTGTTTGTCTCGGCAATGGTCGTCTGGCTGGCGGTCAGCCCGCTGCTGCCGGCCTTTATCCTATGGCCCTCCGGTCAGCCCACCACGGCCGCCGCCACGACCGCACAGGCCAATACCGGGGCCAACGCCGCCGCTGGCGCCGCGTCCAGCCCCGCCAACAGCGATATTCCGCCGCAGACCGAGCCGCCGACCTCAGCCAACCTGACCAACTGGCTGAACGCTTTCTATGCCGCCGAGCAGAAGCGCAAGACGCCGTTCCCGGACCAGCTGCCGGCGGATGCGCAGCCGTTTGACCTGCTGGTGATCAACATCTGCTCCCTCTCCTGGTCGGATATTGAAGCCGCCGGTCTGATGGATCATCCGCTATGGAAGCACTTTGATATTGTCTTCAAAAACTTTAACTCCGCGACCTCCTACAGCGGCCCGGCGGCGGTGCGCCTGCTGCGCGCCAGCTGCGGCCAGCTGTCGCATACTAACCTGTATCAGCCGTCCGGCGCCGACTGCTACCTGTTTGAAAACCTGGCGAAGCTCGGCTTCAACCAGCAGCTGATGCTCGGCCATAACGGTCTGTTCGGCGACTTCCTGAAAGAGCTGCGTTCGCTGGGCGGCATGCAGAGCCCGCTGATGGACCAGACCGGTCTGCCGGTCAGCCTGCAGGCGTTTGACGGCTCCCCGGTGTATGAGGATCTGGCGGTCCTCAACCGCTGGCTGAAGACCGAAGAGGCCAGCAGCAATCCGCGGAACGCCACCTTCTATAACACCCTGCCGCTGCATGACGGCAACCACTTCCCGGGACAAAGCAAAACCGCAGACTACAAAGTGCGGGCGCAGAAGCTGTTTGATGACCTGGATAACTTCTTCACCGAGCTGGAGAAATCGGGGCGGAAAGTGATGGTGGTGGTGGTGCCGGAACACGGCGGCGCGCTGAAGGGCGATAAGATGCAGGTATCTGGCCTGCGCGATATTCCAAGCCCGTCGATCACTAACGTCCCGACGGCGGTGAAATTCTTCGGCATGAAGGCGCCGCATGAAGGGGCGCCGATTATCATCGATCAGCCCAGCAGTTATCTGGCGGTGTCGGAGCTGGTGGTGCGCGCTCTCGACGGCAAAATGTTCAGCGAGGACAGCGTCAACTGGCAGCAGTATGTCGCCAACCTGCCGCAGAGCGCGGCGGTGTCCGAGAACGCCAACGCCATCGTCATCCAGTATCAGGGCAAGCCTTATGTCCAGCTGAATGGCGGTAGCTGGGTGCCTTATCCGCAATAAGCGACAAGGCCGCCTATGTTGGCGGCCTTACATCGTGAGACGTTCCCATTCTACCTTCTCAGCCCGCAGGCATACGGGCGGGGAAAGCGGTAAATCAATCACCGTATTTAGCGCTGATCCTGTTTCGCCAGCCAGACCAACAGCTTGAGGCTGGCAGAGTAATAATCATCCTTGTCGTCAATCTGCGGCGCCTCCTGCGGTTCACCCAGCGTCAGATCGCGCACCGCCAGCAGGCCGCCGGCCATATACCAGGGGGCCACCTCGTTGGTGCTGACGTTGATCCACGCCGGGGTTTGCAGGCGCGGGTAACTCTGCATCCAGGCCTTCCAGGGCGCGAGCAAGGCGCTGTGCGGATCGGCCCACGAGAGATACAGCGGGATACGGATCGCATCGAAACTCATCCGCGGCGGCCACTCTTTGGCTGGCAGCATCTTGCCATCCGCCCGCAGCGCCACCCAGTCGCTGGGTAGATGTGATTTCCCCCAGCCCATCTGCCCCAGCAGCGCCTGTCCGTCGCTCTGCAATGTCCGCCAGGCGGTGAGATGCGTCCGCTCCGCGAAGGCGCGCCAGGCCGGGAAGATGAAATAGGAAGGGTTAAGGTTCAGGTGATCATTGAGGTTGAACCCTTTCACGCCCGGGAGCATCACCTGGCGACCGGCGAAAGTCACCACCGTAGACTTCAGCAGGGCGGCGGTGATGGCGTCAGAGGCAATCGCATAGCGCTTATCCTGCCACTGCTTATGCGCGCGCAGCAGCGCCCAGGCGATCAGGGTATCGCCATCGGAGGCGTTGTTTTTATCGGCGATAGGGTCCGGCGCCACCGGGTTATAGCGCCAGTAAAACAGCCCGTTAGACTTGTTGCGCAGGGTGTTGTCCGTCCACTGCCACAGCTTGTCGAACGCCGGACGATCGTTATTCGCCACCGCCAGGAGCATGGCGAAGCCCTGACCTTCCGTATGCGACACATTGCCATTGGCGGTATCAATGATACGACCATCCGGCATCATAAAACGGGCCTTATAGCGCTCCCAGGCCGTATCCGCCCACGCCCTGGGCACCAGCATCACTACCGTTGTCACTATCACCGCCACTAAAGCACGCAGGGGCATAAATTCACTCTTTATGGATGGTAGTAGAGAAACTGAACGTCAGAGACGGAGAACACCCGCTCACGCTGCAGTATCACGTGGGCACTGCCTCCCTGACTCTGCAGCCAGCGAGAATATAACCCCTCGAGTATGGCACAGAACGCGTTGCACCAGCGCACGCGACCCGCTTCGTCGCGGCTGACCGGCAACGCCTGATGGCGCAGGCGCAGGCCGTCCTCACCGACATCGATGGTCACCACGCCCCAGTGAAAATGAGTCAGCAGCCGGTTGATGTTGGCCTCCAGCTCCCCCACCGTCTCCGACGCCGGCAGCGGATGGGTCTCCGCCAGCGAGGCGCCCATCTGACGCAGGAAGGGCTGGCTTTCCAGCTCGCCGGCATTATTTAGCATACCTTCGATCATAATAATCAACAGATCGAACCATCCGGCAGGCGTCTGCTGCTGCTGAAACCAGGTCATCACCACCGGGTTATTGCTCTCCGTCATCATCAATGATCTCCTAACATATAGCGAATATAGAGCCCGGCGGTGCTTTCGTTATAATCCCCGAAGGTGTCATAGCCAATCTGGCCCCCCAGGGTCATTTGTTTGTTGACCTTGTAATCCGCCCCGGCGCGCAGGGTATACCCTATGCCGCTCTTCGAGGTCGCGGAGTAGTAGGCTTCCTTGGCAAACCCATTGCTCACCGCCGTCTCCAGGGTCTGCTGCCACTCCGAATTGGTCGGGAAATAGGCGCTCTTATCCTGACTGTAAGACTGATAGCCCACCGAGCCGCCGAGCTTCATGGTCCAGTTATCATATTTCTCCGTTAGACTGACCGGCAGCGATACGCTGACGTAGTTTTGCGGACTAAAGTAGCCCCCCTGACCATAGGTGAAGTAGCTGAGGTTTTTGGAATAATCCATATAGCTCATGCTCAACCCAGCCTGCAGCTGGCGGTATTCGTCATGGTAGGGACGAAGATAGACCCCGGCATTGGCGTTGATACTGGTGTTGCTGGCGACGTTCTGCCCCAGATAGCTGTATCCACCGCCGCCGACATAGAAGCCCGCGTCGCCGTCGTCATAGCTCAGCTGCAGGGTGCCGCCGTTTTTCGTCACCTGCCCCCAGGTTTTCCCGGAATAGGCGTCTTTCAGACCCACGTAGGAAAGCAGGCTGTCGGTTAGCGAGCGGCGTTCGCCGGTGAGGATCAGCGACAGATAGTTGGTCAGCTTGGGCGACCATTTCACCCCGCCGACTACGGTATTAAGATCCTGGCCCAACGGCGTGCTGCCGATATCGACCCGGTAATCGTCACCGCTTAACGCCAGCGCCAGTTCGACGCCATTAGCCTTCTGCGAATCGGTCGAGCCGCTGGTCTGGTCAACGTTCGGCTTGCGGCTGGACGAAGAGAGATAGCTGGCCACCTGTCCCGCATCATAGCTCCCGAGCTTCGCCAGGTTTTCCATCCCGCTGCTGGTGGTCGGATTGAAATCTGCCGCGTTCAGGGTGCCGAGGCCGCTTAACGCCTCGGCCCCTGGATTGCTGGCGAAATAGGCCGTCCGCTCCGCCTCGGTCATCGAGGCGATCGCCGCCTGCTCGCTGGTGGCGGTACTCACCATGTTGGAGACCGCGTTAGCCAGCGGGTTGGCGCCGTAGCGACGCCAGGCGTCGCCGCTGGCGGTCCCGGCGTTCAACGACACCGGGGTGACGGTAAAGTCAAAGCGCGAGTCGCCAAACGGCGAGGATGACCAGGTCAGCGGCGTCCGGAGCTCCGTCAGCTTGCTGGTGCCCGATTCGCCGTCGCGTCCACGCACGTCCATTCCCCCCTGCAGCCAGCTGCCGGTTTTCTCCTGCAGCGACTCCATCATGGTGTCCACCTGACGCAGCATCCGCGTCTGGGCGGTGTCCACCGGCAGATCGGTGCGCTGGATCCCCGGCAGCGTGGAACCGGGCGCGGCGGCCGACTGGGCAACCTGCCACGGCATGTACTGCCCGTAGGCGGAGGCCGTCCGCGTCGGCGCCGACGTTTGCGACACGCCGATAAAGGGGTTATCCGCCGCCAGCACCCCGCCGACGGTCGGCGTTTCGCTACTGTTGGTGCTTTGCATGCCCAGCAGTTTGCCGCGGGCGCTGCGCAGATAGGTCATCGCCTGCTGATGATGTCCCTGGGCTTCCGCCACTCTCGCCAGCAGCAGCAGGCGATCCGGGGAGTTATCCTGGCGCAAACCGCCGGCCAGCTGTTCAGCGCGATCGTTGTTCCCCGCCGACAGCGCCACGTCGATGGCTCCGGCGCGCGCATCCTGGTTCGGCGTATCGCGCGTCATCAGGTAGTCATAGACCACCCCGGCCTCTTTGTTCATTTTGCCGCTCTGGTACAGCCGCGCCATGGCGAACATCAGATCGGTATTTTGCGGATCGCTTTGCATAGCGCGGATCAGCTTGTCATACGCCGCAGCGTAATTGCCCTGCTCGCGCAGGCGGTCGGCTTCGTTGATCACATAGCCATTGCGAATGCTCGCCAGCTGCGTCGGCGTACTGCTGGCCTGCAGCTGCGGATTGCTGATCAGGTTCTGCGCCTCGCCGGTCAGCCCGGCCTGATTCAGGACAGCGATCTGATCGGCGTAATCCCCGGCATTGCCGGATACGCCGCTGCTGATATTGTTGCGCACCAGCGAGACCGCGGTGGTCAGGTCGCCGCTCTCGGCCAGCAGACGCGCCAGCTTGCCGGCGTCCGCCGGGGCTTTTGGCGGCGTGGAGGCCATCGCCCGCAGGGTATTGCTGGCGGCGATGGTATTGCCCTGCGCCAGGTAGTTTTCGGCCGTCACCAACTGCAGGTTGTAGTTCACCCGCTGGCGCAAATCGCGCATGTCGCTGGTCTGGCTGCCGCCGGGAATGCGCGCCAGCAGCGTCTGCGCCTGCTGCCAGGCGCCGTTTTCGCTGGCAAACAGGGCGGCGGCATACAGCGCACTGTTGCTGGCGCCGGGGCGATAGGCCGCCGACATCAGCGAAGAGGCCTCGCTGCCGTTACCCGATTTTTGCAGCAGCCGGGCCAGGTCGAGGCGCAGCCAGGGATCGTCCGGATAGCGGGCGACGCCTTCGCGCAGGGTGGCAATGGCGCCGGCTGGGTTACCGCTGCTGACCTGCGCCTGGGCCTGACGGCGCAGGGCATCGCCCGGCATTCCGGCCACCACCCGCGGCTGCAGTTTTTGCCGCAGGCTCTGCGGGAGCGTCTGCAGCATCGCCTGCGCCTCGGCGGATTTATTCTGCTCGCGCAGCACGTAATAGAGGTTTTCCCGCGCCGCCGCGTTCTGCGGATCGTCATTTAACAGTGAGCGCAGCGTTTGCTCCGCCTGGGGCAAATCTTTGTTGTGCCGCAGCACATCGGCGCGGAACAGCTTCGCCGAGGCGCCCTGCGCCCCGCTCTGCTGCGCCAACGGCGCGGAGAGCGCCAGCGCCTGGCTGATATTGCCCTGCTTATAGGCCTGCTGGGCCTGCGCCAGCTGGCCGTAGAACAGCGCATCGGCCGCCTGCTGACGACGGGTCGCCGAGGCGTCGCCGCCGAGGTCCGCGGCCCGGCTCAGATACTGCGACGCGGCCTGGTAGTCGCCGCTGCGCTGGGCGATATAGCCCATGCCCGCCAGCGCATCGGCATCCTGGGGGTTGGTCTGCAATACCTCTTCAAACTGCTGCTTCGCGGCGGCGGTATTGCCGCTGTTGAGATTGGCGTAGCCCTGGCCGCGCGCCTGACCGCTGCGCCGTTCGCGAAAGTAATTCTGAACTTCGCTGTCCTGGGGATGCCGCTGCATCCAGGTGTCGTAATACTGCTCATCCCCGGCCTGCGGGCCCAGCCAGAGCAGCGCCTGGCGCAAGCCGCTGTCCGCCTCTTTATTGCCGCTGGCCATCGGCTCGAGCAGGGCGATCCCTTCCCGGCGAGTCTCTTCCCGCCAGGTTAACGCTTTGCCCAACGCCACCCGCGGGGCGTTCTCCTGCGGATGCTGCGCCACGTACTGGCGCAGCTCGCTGATAGCCTGCGGATAGAGCGATTTGTCGCTGGCCATGGTCAGGTAATATTCCGCCGCCAGCCCGGCAGGCGGCGTATTGCCATTGAACATGCTGCGCCAGGTCGCCAGCGCCCCGGGGATATTGCCTCCGCGCGCCTGCTGGCGGGCCAGGCTGAGCTGGCCCTGCGGCACCTGCGACATCTTTTTGGCGTTGTCCAGATCCTGTAGTCCCGGGCTGTCAGGGGCCGCTTTCGCCAGCCGCGCGCGCCACTGCGCCGCCGCCTGCATATCGCCGCCCTGCTGCGACCAGAGCGCCATCAGATACAGCGCCTGGGTGTTGTTGGCATCCACCGAGAGCACCTTCTGCAGGGACTCCATCGCCAGCTCGTCATGAGATTTCTCATGCCAGTAGTTGGCCTGAGCGAACAGCGCCTGTAGCGCCGCGTCGTTCCCCGCCGCCAGCGCGCCGCCCGAGGCAGCGAGAGTCAACGCGCCGGTGAGGCAGAACGTGGTGAGCCGACGGGTGTTTTTCATCGTTATTATTATTTTTCTTTTCATTGGTTATCCCCCGAACCCAGACGCTTACGGGCGTGACGTTTAAACATCGCAGTCAGCGCCAGTCCCATTATCGAGGTGGCAATCAGCCCCAGCACCGCCAGGAAACCTGAGTGCTGGCTGGCATACCAGACCGCCATCATGTACCACGGCATCTGACCGCTGGGGAACGGCGTACTCACCTGGAAGCTGCGCACCCCGTTATCGCTGGTGATCACCGCGGTATCGCCGCGGATCCCGGCGTTAATGCGCGGCGATTCCAGATCGGTCTTCAGTCGCGCCAGCTGGTCATCATTGCTGGCCAGCGCCACCACCACCAGGCGGGTGGAATTCCACGGCGAGCGATAGCTGATGAACCCGCGCCAGGCGCTGCTCGACGAAAAGTAGCGATCGGCGTCGAGGCTGGCGGAAGTCCAGTCGCCGGTGAGCCGGCGCTGGACTTTTTGCCACAGGTCTGGCTCGCGGACGCTCAGCACATTATCTACCGGGCGGTAGGGTGAGTCGGCCAACAGGCTCTGGTTAAAGGCCTGCTGATCGAGAGCGGTGACCGCCAGCACGTCACGTTCACGCAGCGACTGCAAATCCCCCCCGCCGGTGGGCATCCCGAGCACGACGCGGTTATTCGCCAGCGCGGTGCCGGTCGCGTTCCCGGAGCGTGCCGCCAGATTCAGCAGGGTCGCCACCTGGGTTTCAGACGGGTCCGCCGGCAGCAGGAGGGTCGTCTGCGAATAGTCCGCCAGCCGCGAGAAGGGGAACGAGGCGCCGACAAAGTAGGAGAGATTGGGCAACAGCGAGAAGTGACGCGTCTTGCTCAAATCGATCCAGGAGTCGTCAGTGATCCGGCTCTTGATATTGTTATTCAGCAGCACCGAACACGGAACATCGTCCTTTGGCACCACATTGAAGTACATCGACAGCTGGTTATCGCCGTAAATCAGGTAGGGCGCCAGCGGGATGGTAAAGCGCTCCTGGCGCGCATCGCCTCCGAGGTAGCGCCAGACTTTCTCCAGCGGCCCCTGCTTGTTCATCGGCAGGTTGTTGAGGAAGGTGCCATTGAGCGTGACGCTCAGCAAGGACTTGTCCTCATTAATCCAGCTTTCCGACGGGAAGCGGTAGCCAACCTGTAGCGGAATGGTCTCCCCATCCCACAGATAGAGATCGGGCGCGGCGCGGAAGGCGATACGTAAAGGTTCGTGCCAGACGCCGCTGACGGTCGGGCTTTGGTCCTTACGCAGCAGCTCGCTGAGCTTGACCGGACGATCGGTGGGGATCCAGCGCGGGGCATCATATGCTTTGCCAACCGGGATGGTCTGCGGTTCGACATCCAGCGTCGCGGTTTGCGGCGCAAAGTTGCCGCGGGTTAACCGCCAGGCGGCCATGCGCAGCGCCGTATCGTTTTTGCCGACAATCAGCAGCAGTTTATAGGCCGGATTGGCGGGGTTGGCGATGATGCGCAGCAGCGGCTTATCGGTTTCCGGCAGCATCATGCCGCCCACCTGCTCCCCCGGATGGCCAATCACGATGCCGTGGCGTTCCGGCAGACGGTCGCGCAGAGCGCTGAAGGCAATGCCGCGATAGTCCGCCTGGATACCCAGCCAGGAGGAGATCAGCGCCGCGGCGCTGAAGACGTCCGCCGACGGCTTGGCCCCATAGGCGACCGCAATGTCCGCCGGGGTCATCTGCATGCTGTCAAAGAAGGGCCGCGGGAAGTGGCTCAGGTCGTCGCTGATGTTCAGCTGCTGGCTTTCCCAGCTGAAATGCGACGTGGGCAGCACCGTCACCCGCGACGTATCATGAATGTCACGCTGGCACTGCAGGGTATCGCCATCGTTGATCTTCACGCTCAGGTTATTGCTGGAGACCATCAGCGCGGGCGGAATATCCAGCTGATAATGGGAGACATCCTCGCCATCGGCGCCCAGCGGCAGCGTGCCGAGCGGTTGACCGTTGAGCATCAGCTGCAGGGTGGCGTTGCGGCTCGCCATCTCCGGCGATACGCGAACGGCAAGGCTGAGCTGCGAATGGATCACCACCTGATCGGCAGGCAGGGTAAAGCTGACCCCACCCTGTCGCTGGCCGCCGCTGAGGATAATCCCGTCCGGCATCCCCATCTGCGCCAGATTCAGATCGCCTCCCCAGACCGGAGCGACAGGAATGACCTCCGGCGCTGCCGTGCCGCTCACCGGCGGGGGTAAGTCCGGCATAACCGGCGCAGGGGCCGTCGCCGCCGCATCGCCGGCGGCTGCCGGAGAGGCGCCCTCCTCCGGCGAGGCAGCCGGAGGTTCGTCGCCTGGCTCGCTGTCCGCCGCGTCGTTGAGCTGCGGGAAGCTCAGCGGGGCAGCGGAGCCGGAGCCCGGTTCTTCACTGTGTAGCGCAGGCGCAGAGAGCATCCCTGCCAGCAGCGCCAGCGTGGTTAATCGCTTCATAACGTCCCATCCTCCTGCGCCGTTTTCGCCACTGTTGCCCGATTGCGCTGGCTGCGACGGGTTTTCCACGTCAGCCAGAACAGTTCGAACACGCAGCGTAAAATGGTGAAGAAGGAGCGGAACGGGTTATCCTGCGGGCGCGGCGGATTAATCCACGCATCCGCGCGGGCCAGCACCACGCGCACCAGTTCACGGCGGCGCGAAAGCGGAATATCTTCATCAAACTTGAGGCGCAGGAAGCGCTCGTCAGAGGTGACCAGCTGGGCCGGAATCGAGATAGCCCCGGACTGCAGGATCAGCTCAATCTCTTCGATGTCATCCTCCAGATGGCGATTATCAGGCGCGACCACGCGGCAGCCGCCCATCGACAGATCCGCGGTATGGCTGCGCGAGACGATGCCGCTGGCGTAATGGATCACCACCGGAATGTCGACATCGATACGAATGGTTTTTCGCACCTGCCGCGTTTCGCGCGCCACGGCAATCGCCGCCAGCAGGAAGATCAGACTGTAGATCCCCCACCCGACGTTGAGGGCGATAACGTTGGGATCCGAGCCAAAGTAGTCATGGCCAATCGCCCGGACGATGCCGACGATCACCCCCAGGGCCAGCAGGCAGGCCACCACCAGGTGCGGGCGCACCACGGTGAAATCGAAGTAGCCGACGTCCAGCAGGCCGCCCTTATCGGTAACGTTAAACTTGCCGCGTTTGGGGAAAATCATCGTCACCAGAGTCGGCAGCACCAGGTGGAAGGCCAGCACAATATCGTAGATCTCCCCCCAGAAGCTGTAGCGATAGCGGCCGTTCATTCGCGAACCAACGTAAATAGCGAGGAACAGGTGCGGCAGGGCATAGGAGACGATCAGGCTCGCTGAAGAGTAAATAATATTGAGGTTAAACAGCAGGTAAGCCAGCGGGGCGGTGACAAACACCACCCTGGGCAGCGCGAACTGGTAGTAGAGCATGGCGCTGAGATAGCACAAGCGCTGCTGAAAAGTCAGCCCGCGGCCAAACAGCGGATTATCGACGCGGAAAATCTGCGTCATCCCGCGCGCCCAGCGGGTACGCTGGATGACGTGCACCACCAGGCGTTCAGTAGCGAGGCCTGCGGCCAGCGGGATATCGAGAAAGGCCGACTTCCACCCCAGACGCTGAAACTTCAGCGCCGTATGAGCATCTTCGGTCACCGTTTCGACGGCGAAACCGCCGATCTGCGCCAGCGCCTCGCGACGGATCACCGCGCAGGAGCCGCAGAAAAAGGTGGCGTTCCAGTTGTCGTTCCCCTGCTGAATCGGGCCATAGAACAACATCCCTTCGTTGGGAATGTTGCGTCCGACGGAGAGGTTACGTTCAAACGGGTCCGGGGAATAGAAGTAGTGCGGCGTCTGCACCAGAGCCAGCATCGGGTCTTTCAGGAAACCGCCGACGGTGGCCTGCAGGAAGACGCGCGTGGCGACGTGGTCGCAGTCGAAAACGCAGATAAGCTCCCCCTGAGTCAGGGTCAGCGCATGGTTAAGGTTCCCCGCTTTGGCGTGCTTGTTGTCATTGCGGGTGATATAGCCCACCCCAACGTCGGCGGCGAAGACGGCAAACTCGCTGCGCTTACCGTCATCCAGAAGATAGATTTTCATTTTATCTTTTGGATAATCAATGCATTGTGCCGCCAGGACGGTATCGCGCACCACCTCCAGCGGTTCGTTATAGCTCGGAATATAGATATCGACCGTCGGCCACTTACTCATATCATCCGGCAGCGGAACAATGCCGCGCTTCAGCGGCCAGACCGTCTGCAGATAGTTAAGCAGTAGCATCACCCAGATATAGACTTCCGCCAGAAAGAGTCCCATGCCGAGAATAGCTTCAATGGACGAGTTGAAGTGCAGGGTCTGCGTGAGGCGAAAATACATGTAACGGGTGGACATCAGCAGCGACGTGACGACCATAATGACCGATACGCTGCGGCGCTTGCTGAAGCCCATCAGAAAGAGAATACCGATACTTAACAGACCAAAAATATACTGCTTTTGGCTGTCCATCGGCGTGATCACCACCAGCACGGCGACGGGTGACAGCACCAGCGCCAGCAACCAAAAAAGAGATTTTTTCATTCAGCAGCCCTGCAAAAAGTTAACGCCCTGACATGCGTGGCTGGCTGTGCACCGTGCCATCGCCAATATGAATACCCAACAGCGAAGATATTTTTTTAGCCATGATTTCAATATCGAAGGCCGCTGCCGAGGAAGCGTTAAAGTCCAGGATCGACTTCTGCGAGGCATTGGCCTCCACCACGCTTTCATCACGATGGATCACGCCAAGCAGTCGCTCGCCCAGTTTCTCTTCCATCAGGCTGGTGACGTCCCGGCTGACCTGGCGACGGCTATCGCTTTGGTTAATGACGAAATAGTGCCCGTGCTTATGATTCAGCGCCGCGCCGGTCAGGCGCTGCTTTTCTACGTGCGCCAGGGTCGACATCGAGGCGGTATCCGCCAGCAGCGGGATAAGATGCAGGTCCGCCAGCCCCGTCAGCGCCTTTAGCGCGGGCGAAGGTCCAGGGGGCATATCGGCGATGGTGATAAGCCCGGGATAATTAAGCAGCGCGGACAGACCGCGCTGGAGGAAATGGTCATTATGGGTCAGTTGCTCATCAAACGCCTGACGCTGCGCCTCGCTCACTTCGCCATATGGCAGGACGAAAATATTACTGCCGGCGCTCAACACGCACTGGCTCCAGTCGTGCAGCTCCAGCGCCTTCGCCACATAGCCCCGCTCATCGTTCAGCGGTACGCCAAAATGCAAACGCAGCGCGTTCTGGACATCAAAATCCAGCGCCAGAACTTTGCTGCCCGTCCGCGCCAGCGAATAGGCTAAATTGGCCGCCAGGGTCGTTTTCCCTACGCCGCCTTTCGGTGAACAGACGCAAATCAACGGCATGTCGCGATCCTTTCCAGAAGTGATTTCAAAGGCTGGTCTTTATTTTTCGCCACCGGCTCCGCGCTTTTCGCGGCGAACAGGTGGGCATAGTTCTCAGCGGCGGGCGCGGGTCGGGGGGCCATTCTCGGCGGCGGCGCCATGGCCGGTTCCGACGCCGGAATTGAAGGCGCAGGGGTCGGCGCAGGCTCCTGCCTGACCGGATCCGGTGCGGCTGCGGCGGTCTCCACGACCGGCTGGGAGGTAGCAGGCGCGACCGAAGCGGCGGACACAACAGGATCAGAGGTTGGCGCCGCTGCTACGGCCGCCTCTACCTGGCGGAACAGATCCGCGGGCACCGACTGCGGCAACGGCGCGGAGACCGAGCCTCCCAGCGCCAGAGAAGAGGGTTTCTCGGCGCCGGGATTTAGCTGATTGAGGATCGCCCAGTCGCCGTGTTCCCGCGTGGCGGCTTGCGAAGAAAGATCCTGAAAGTTGAGGTTTTGCGTCCGCGTTTTTTCTTGAAAGCGCTGCAGATCATCATAATGGTTCATTGATAACCTCATGATTTTAAAAATTTCATATTAAGTTTGTTGTTATTTTCTGCGTATATTAAAAATATCGTGACGCTTCTGGGATGGCAGATAACGCGCCGATGGTGACGTACCAATACACACGATTGACAGGGTTATAATAGTTTAGAATTTGATTTTCGGGATGATTCCACGGCAGAAGTATCGCTACACTAACATTTCCCTTGCAGAAGGGTAGCCCCATTTTTTAGGTATGCGTACATCCTTAACTTCCCGCAATCACCACGCTTCCCAGTCGTTTTTATATAAAAGTATTAGGTCATGATGAAATCATAGCGTCAGATCAGCGAAAGAATAAACCTGAACCATTTTAATTTCTCTTTAATTCTATAAAAATGGACTGAAAGGCTTATTTTTTCGGATAATCTACGAAGAATGCTCTGAGAGCGTGACATAAACTGCGGCAATATGCGTAAGCGCCAGGTTTTATCCACGGCGGGAGAGAAGCTCCCGGCCATGGGACCGGGAGCGCGCCATCAGGCGTGGGACTTTTGCGGATTCTCATCCTGGTCGACGGCAAAGCAGGCCACCAGCTGGCCGCCGTAATCCTTCAGCTGCGGCTGGAGCTGAGTGCAGGGGCCAAAGCGACGGCGACAGCGCGCGTTAAAGGCGCAGCCCGGTGGCGGATTTAGCGGGCTCGGCAGTTCGCCGGTCAGCTTGATCCGCTCGCGCCGGTCGTCTGGGTTCAGACGCGGCGTCGCCGACAGCAGCGCCTGGGTGTACGGATGACGCGGATTGTTGAAGATCTGGTCTTTGGTGCCCTTCTCCACGCAGCGGCCAAGATACATCACCATCACTTCATCGGCGATGTGCTCGACGACCGACAGGTCGTGGGAGATAAACACGTAGGACAGCCCTAAATCCTGCTGCAGATCCATCATCAGGTTCAGCACCTGGGCGCGTACCGAAACGTCCAGCGCGGAGACCGGCTCATCGGCAATCACCACATCTGGATCCAGCATTAACCCGCGAGCAATAGCGATACGCTGACGCTGACCGCCGGAGAACATATGCGGGTAGCGATCGTAATGCTCGGTTTTCAGGCCCACTTTCGCCATCATCGCCAGCGCTTTTTCACGCCGCTGCTCTTTGCTCAGGCTGCTGTTAATCAGCAGCGGCTCCTCCAGAATCTGCCCCACTTTTTTACGCGGGTTCAGCGAACCATACGGGTTCTGGAACACAATCTGGATTTTTTGCCGCCGCAGCTTCTGCGCCTGCGGGTCGTGCTTAAGCAGATCCTGCCCCTGATAATAGAGCTCGCCGCCGGTGGGGATCTCAATCATCGTCAGCAGACGACCGAGGGTCGATTTGCCGCAGCCCGACTCCCCCACCACCGCCAGCGTTTTACCGCGCTCAAGGGTAAAGGAGACGCCGTCCAGCGCCTTCACCAGCCGTTCCGGGGCGAATAACCCCTTCTTCACCGGATAGTGTTTTTTCAGATCAATGGCCTGCAACAGCGGTTGTGGCGTGGCGGCCTTTTGCGTACTCATAATCCAGGCCTCCCGGCATCATCGAGTGGGTAGTGACATTTAGACTGGCGGCCGCCGGTCAGATCCGCGAGCGCCGGCTCTTCGCTACGGCATTTATCCGTGGCATAGGGGCAGCGCGGATTAAGCAGGCAGCCGTTGGGACGGTCATATTTCCCCGGCACCACGCCCGGCAGCGAGGCCAGACGCGCTTTATCCTGGGCGAATTCCGGCAGCGCGCGCAGCAGCGCCTGGGTATAAGGATGGCGCGGCGCGCGGAAGATATCTTTCGCGTCACCGGTCTCCACCACCTGACCCGCGTACATAACGATAATTTTATGCGCGGCTTCCGCCACCAGCGCCAGGTCGTGGGTGATCAGCACCAGCGCCATATTCTCCTGCTGCTGCAGATCCAGCAGTAGCTCAATGATTTGCGCCTGAATGGTCACGTCCAGCGCGGTGGTCGGTTCATCGGCAATCAGTAGTTTTGGCCGACAGGCAATCGCCATCGCGATCATCACGCGCTGGCTCATGCCGCCGGAAAGCTGATGCGGATAGACGTCCAGCCGCGAGGCCGGATCGGGAATGCCCACCAGGTTCAGCAGGTCGATGGCCCGCTGGCGGCGGGTTTGCTTATTACCACCCTGATGGACCTTAATCGCTTCCATAATCTGGTAGCCGACGGTAAAGCACGGGTTGAGGCTGGTCATTGGATCCTGGAAGATCATCGCCACTTCCGCCCCCACCAGCTGGCGCCGCTCTTTTTCAGAGATGCGCTGCAGATCGCGGCCGTTAAATTCCAGTTTGTCCGCCATCACCCGGCCGGGATAGTCAATCAGCCCCATAATCGCCAGCGAGCTGACGGATTTACCGGAGCCGGACTCCCCGACGATACCGACCACTTCACCCTGCTTCACGCTATAGCTGATGCGGTCTACGGCGCGGAACGGCGCGTTTTCATCGCCGAAATGCACCGATAATTTATCTACATTCAATAACGCCATCTCGAACCTCTTACTGCTTCAGTTTGGGATCGAGCGCGTCACGCAGACCGTCACCCATCAGGTTAAATGCCAGCACCGTCAGCAGGATCGCCACGCCCGGGAAGGTGACTACCCACCAGGCGCTCTGCGCGAACTGCAACACGTCGGAAAGCATGGTGCCCCACTCCGGCGTCGGCGGCTGCGCGCCCATGCCGAGGAACCCCAGCGCTGCCATGTCGAGAATGGCGTTGGAAAAGCCCAGCGACGCCTGAACGATCAGCGGCGCGAGACAGTTAGGGAGAATATTAACGAACATCTGGCGCATCGCGCCGGCGCCCGCTACGCGGGAGGCGGTCACGTAGTCACGGTTGACCTCCACCAGCACCGCGGCGCGCGTGAGACGCACATAGTGCGGGAGCGCCACGAAGGTTAGCGCCAGCGAGGCGTTGACGATGGAGGGCCCGAAGATTGCCACCAGCACCAGCGCCAGCAGCAGACTCGGCAGCGCCAGCATAATATCGACGACGCGCATGATGATTGAGTCCACCACTCCGCCGAAATAGCCCGCCACCAGGCCGAGCACCACGCCGAGGATCAGCGACAGAACCACCACCAGGCAGCCCACCAGCAGCGACAGGCGGGCGCCGTACATCAGGCGCGACAGAATATCGCGGCCCACGTCGTCGGTGCCGAGCAGATGCGCCATGCTGCCGCCGTCCTGCCAGAACGGCGGCGCCAGCAGCGAATCACGGAACTGATCCGCCGGGTTATAGGGGGCGAGGAAGTTGGCGAATACCGCGATGACGATCATCACCACCACGTATACCAGCCCGACGACTGCCCCTTTGTTGCGTTTGAAATAGTGCCAGAACTCCTGCAGCGGAGTCATGGGTACCGGCGCAGCGATAACTTTATTTTCAGTAACTTGTGACATGATGGCCCCTTACTTCTTATGCCGGATACGCGGGTTCACCACGCCGTACAGCAGGTCGACCAGCAGGTTGACGAGGATAATCATCGTCGCCACCAGCAGCACCCCGCCCTGCACCACCGGATAATCGCGACGCTGCAGCGCGTCGATCAGCCAGCGACCTAAACCAGGCCATGAGAAAATGGTTTCGGTCAGAATGGCGCCCGCCAGCAGGGTGCCCACCTGCAGACCAATCACCGTGACCACCGGCAGCATCGCGTTACGCAGCGCGTGGATCACGATCACCCGCATACGGGTCAGGCCTTTGGCGCGCGCGGTACGGATATAGTCTTCGCCAAGCACTTCCAGCATCGACGAACGGGTCATACGCACGATCACCGCCAGCGGGATGGTGCCCAGCACGATAGCGGGCAGGATCATATGCATTAAGGCGTCAATAAAGTCGCCCTGCTCGCCCCAGATGGCGGTGTCGATCAGCATAAAGCCGGTCAGCGGTAGGGTATCGTCAAGGAACACCGTATCGCTGATGCGCCCGGAGACCGGCGTCAGGTTTAGCTGCACCGAAACCAGCATAATCAGCATCATGCCCCACCAGAAGATAGGCATTGAGTAGCCGGTCAGCGCCAGGCCCACCGCGGTGTGGTCAAAGATGGAGCCGCGTTTTACCGCAGCCAGCACGCCCACCGGAATGCCGACGGCGACGGCGAAGATCATCGCGCAGACGCCCAGCTCAAGGGTGGCTTTAAAGCGTGGGACAAACTCCTGCCACACGGGAATGCGGCTTTTCAGCGAGATGCCTAAATCGCCGTGCAGCACGCCCCAGATATAGTGGGCATATTGCTGCCACAGCGGCTTATCAAGGCCCATTTCGGCCAGCAGCTGCGCGTGACGTTCGGGGGAAATACCACGTTCGCCCGCCATAATCATCACCGGATCGCCGGGGATCATATGGACGAAGGCAAAGGTGAGAAGGGTGATACCGATAAATGTCGGGATGACTAGTCCCAGACGTCGGAGAATAAACTGCAACATAACCCGGATTCTCTCTAGTGACGCCCCGCCTGGCGACAGGGCGTCTGTATTGCTCACAAAAGCATTCCCCGGAATAGCGGGAATACGCCCCCCCCCCTCTCCCACGCGGGGAGAGGGGGTCAGGCATCGTGCTTATTATTCGACAGAGACGTTATCGAAGTGGTGTTTGCCCAGCGGGTCCACCACATAGCCTTTGACTTCTTTACGCACCGGCTCATAGACGGTGGAGTGAGCAATGATCAGCGCCGGAGCCTGGTCATGCATCACTACCTGAGCCTGTTTGTACAGTTCAATACGCTTGTTGTGGTCGTCGGTAGCGCGGGCCGGCTGAATAAGATCTTCAAACGGCTTATAGCACCAGCGCGAGTAGTTGGAGCCGTCTTTCGCCGCGGCGCAGCTGAACAGGGTCGCGAAGAAGTTATCCGGATCCCCGTTGTCGCCGGTCCAGCCCATCATCACGCTCTGGTGCTCGCCCGCTTTCGCCCGCTTCAGATACTCGCCCCACTCGTAGGTGACGATCTTGGCCTGGACGCCAATCTTGGCCCAGTCAGCCTGAATCATCTCCGCCATGCGGCGGGCGTTCGGGTTGTACGGACGCTGTACCGGCATCGCCCACAGATCGATGGTGAAGCCTTTTTCCAGGCCCGCTTCTTTCAGCAGCTGCTTCGCCTTCTCCGGATCGTAGGTGTAGTCCTTAACGTCGTCGTTATAGCCCCACATGGTCGGCGGGATCAGGTTCTTCGCCGCCTGGCCTGCGCCCTGGTAAACCGCTTTGATGATCGCTTCTTTGTTGACCGCGTAGGTCAGCGCCTGACGTACTTTGACGTCGTCCAGCGGTTTCTTCTCGGTGTTAAAGGAGAGATAACCAACGTTCAGACCCGGCTGTTCCAGCAGGGTAATGTTCTTATCTTCCTTCATGCGCGCGATGTCCGCCGGGTTCGGGTACGGCATCACCTGGCACTCGTTTTTCTGCAGCTTGGCATAGCGCACGGAAGCGTCCGGGGTGATGGAGAAGACCAGACGATCGATCTTCGGCTTGGTACCCCAGTAGCCCGGGAAGGCTTTATACAGAATGCGGGAATCTTTCTGGTATTGCAGCAGCTGGAATGGGCCGGTACCGATAGGATTGAGATCCACTTTTTCCGGCGTGCCGGCTTTCAGCATGTTGTCAGCATACTCTTTCGAAAGAATGGAGGCGAAGTCCATGGCCAGATCAGCGAGGAACGGCGCTTCCGGACGGGTCAGGACGAACTGGACGGTATTATCGTCCACTTTCTTCACTTCGCTAATCAGGTCCGGTAAGCCCATCCCTTCAAAGTATTCATAGCTGCCGCCTGAAACTTTATGGTACGGGTTATTAGTATTCTTCTGGCGATCGAAGGAGAACACCACGTCATCGGCGTTCAGGTCACGGGTTGGTTTAAAGTCTTTATTATCCTGCCACTTCACACCCTGACGGAGGTGGAAAGTATAGGTTTTGCCATCCGCACTGACTTCCCATTTCTCAGCAAGTCCTGGAATAACTTCCGTCGTACCGGTTTTAAATTCGACCAGGCGGTTATAGATCGGTACGGAGCTGGCATCATAGGTGGTGCCAGAGGTGAAGAGCTGTGGGTTAAATCCTTCCGGCGAGCCTTCAGAACAATAAACCAGGGTTTTCGCTTGCACGCTGGCGGCGACGGTCATGGCGACCAGGCTCAGACCAAGCTTCAGCATCCCTGATTTCTTCAAGGAAATACTCATTATTCTGCTCCAAAATTGTGATGTTGTTTGCATATATCCGCCGGACCTTTATTTATTTTTTACCCGGTCCGGTCGGTGGTGCCCGAAGGCGTAGAGAGAGATGGGGATTCCTTTCGCAAAAACGACTGAGTTGCAGTACGGATTCTCCATGAAATGCCCCTCATGCCCTACAATCTGTCAACAGAATGGGGAAACGTCAATACAGCCAGCCGGGTTTTACATCCAGCGTGAGAAACGGCAGGCAAAGATTAAAAAAACTTCAGGACGCTATTTTCAGCAGAGAAATTTATGCTACTGGCAATTCAGCAGAATAAAGACCTTATTAATTTGCAACACCCAGTGGGAAACAATGCCAGCAAATGAGAAAAATTTCTTGCTGTGTGACCAATATGTGAGCGATTAATAGCGTGAACGTTAAAACGCACAGCGGAAAATGCTGCATTCAGCCATAAGCTTCGCGAAAAAAGATCTGTTCATCGATAAAAAAATGCAATGGAAGATGTCACAAAATAGCGAATAGCCGGCTGAAAACGTGAGTAAAGACGTTTATTGTGATTTTGGTGGTATTTTTGGCCAGTTGTGCACTGATGATGCCCGGCGGCGCTGCGCTTGCGCGGGCCTACGAAACGCGAGTCGAACCTCCTGCCCCCGGAGGTTCTCATCCTCACTGGCCTCAGATGCAAAAAAGCCTGCTCATTGAGCAGGCTTTTCGAATTTGGTCGGTGATAGAGGATGACTCACCACTTCGTGGCTCGCCCTGCGGGCCGTTGCTAACGCAACGTTCTCTCGCTTCGCTCGAGTCGAACCTCCTGTCCCCGGAGGTTCTCATCCTCGCAGGCCTCAGATGCAAAAAAGCCTGCTCATTGAGCAGGCTTTTCGAATTTGGTCGGTGATAGAGGATGACTCACCACTTCGTGGCTCGCCCTGCGGGCCGTTGCTGACGCAACGTTCTCTCGCTTCGCTCGAGTCGAACCTCCTGCCCCCGGAGGTTCTCATCCTCACAGGCCCCAGATGCAAAAAAGCCTGCTCATTGAGCAGGCTTTTCGAATTTGGTCGGTGATAGAGGATTCGAACCTCCGACCCCTTCGTCCCGAACGAAGTGCGCTACCAGGCTGCGCCAATCACCGAATGCGGGGCGCATCTTACTGCTGGGATGCCTACCCGTCAATGCCTTATTTTCAAAAAATCGCTCAACCGGCGAGAAACTCAGCAGCCTGAGCAGCGAATCGCCGGTTGCTCAACGTTTTTAGCGGCAGTTGACCTCAAACGTTTTGCGATACTCGGATACCTTACATGTCACCGGCTCGCCGAGATAGGTTGCGCCCGCCGGGGTGAATGTAAACTCTCCCAGTAGCATCGTCAGCTCCCCCAGCTCCGGGCAGGATTGCTGGTGACGCATAATATCCGGGCGGGTATCGTTATTCACCGCCCGGGCGATGTCGCTGTATGCCAGCTTGTCGGCAAAGGCATTAGCACAAAACTGCAGTTCGCTTTGCGCCATATGCGCGGCCTGCCCCTTCAGCTCGGCATGCTGTGCCAGCAGCAGCTGGCGAACCTCGCCGGCCCGGCTGTAGCCAATCGCCGTATAGCCGGCCTTATTGCTGAGGTTGACGCTGGCGCCAGCCGCAAGCAGCGCCTCGACATTGGCTTTATTATTCATTTTGACCGCCAGCATCAGCGGGCTGAGATCGTTGGCGGAAAGCTGGTCCACCTTTGCGCCGCGCTGCGCCAGCGCCGCGATCACCGCAGGCGCCCCCTGACCCGCCGCCACCTGCAGCGCCGTGAGTCCTTCACGGTTCGGCTTATCCACTTCCACCCCGGAGGCCGACAGCGCCAGCACCAGATCGGGATCATCCCCCGCCGCCGCCAGCATCAGCGGTGTGGTGCCGGATTTATCCGCCAGGCTGGTGTCCGCCCCGGCGTTGGCCAACGTCGTGATGGTTTCCGCCGATCGTGCGTGATCGACAGCGAGGAAAAAGGCCGATTCCCCGGACGCGTTGACGGCCTTCACGTCCGCGCCGTGCTTGAGGAGCAGCGCCACTATCTCGTCGACGTTCTTCTTAAACGCGCCGGGCGCCAGTTGTAACGCCATGTCTTCGGTCATCAGCGCGCGATTGCCCGTCGCCAGCGATTTCGCCGCCGTTGCGCCAACTATCTTGTCCAGCGTACTCTCCTCTTCGACAGGCGCATCGGGCTTTTTCATCGCCAGAATATGCTGATAGTCGTTTCTGACGTCCCCGCCGTCGGAGATGGCGGACATCAATGCCGTACTCTTGTCGATGGAGGTCTGATTCACCGACGCTCCCGCCTGGAGAAGATCGCCGATAATCGCGGTATCGCTGCCACGCGCCGCCGCCAGCATCAGCGCCGTGACGCCCTGGCGCGTCTGGAGGTTCGGCTTCGCCCGACGCTTAAGCAGCAATTCAACCACATCGCGTCGATTTTCCGCAGCAGCGACCATCAGGCCGCTTAAGCCGGTTTTATCCTGACCATCCACATCAATGCCGTTATCCAGCATGGCTGCGATCGTCGCTGGCGCATCGTATTTACAGGCCAGCAGGAACTGGCTGGTCTCTTCCTCAGACTGGCAGCCCGCGAGCATCATCAGGCACAGTAGGACCAACCCCTTTATCACCTTCATCCTTTCTCTCCATGAAAAGTTCATGCACAGGGGAAGCGAGGAAACAGGGGTAATCAAAGAAGAAGAGGTCACCTGCCAGACACGTCCACTGTGCGAAAAAAATCCCTCGCGCGGCGTCAGCCGGCGAGGGATTAGCTTATCCTGGGCTCAGGAAAGGAAAACAGACCCGAGAATCTGAAAACTATCGGGCCTTATTTTTTCCACCGGCACCAGTTGTTGTTCTCATTGATCCCGCCATCCGGCGAGGTATAGCCGAGGCAGCCCATAATGGTGTCGTACAGCTCGACGTGACGGCGCGGCACCTTCATCGCAGCCTGCTGCTGCAGATGGGCAAACGCGGCGGCGTGATCGGGATTTTCCAGGTACTTATCCGACATCCACACCATCATCGGCACGCGGAACTGCTCCGGCGGCGCCATCTTGCGCGGCGTACCGTGCAGGTGTTCACGCTCGTTAATCGACTCCCCGTGGTCGGCGGCATAGAACACAATCGCTTTCTTATCCCGCAGCTGGTCGAGGACGCTGACGATAAAGTGATCGACATAGGTCACGCTATTGTCGTAGGAATTGATCAGTTCCGCTTTCGAGCACTTGTTGTCGACGCCGACGCACTCCGGTTTCCACTGGGCGAAGCTGCGCGGGTAGCGTTGGGTGTAGTTAAAGTGGGAGCCTTTGGTGTGGAGAATGATCAGATGCTTACCGGAGGCGTTGCCCTGCGCCATACCGCGCTTCATCTCATCCACCAGCAGCATATCGTCAACGCTCTTACCGCGGTTGCGCGGCTCGGCGCCAATCTGCTCGCGGTAGGCGATATTGTTGGCCATCGTGTTGCTGTAGAACCACATCTCGCTCTGCATGGCGTACAGATTGCCGCTGAAGCCCAGCTGATGCAGCACGGCAAAGACATTCTGCTCTTTGAGCGTCCGCTGTGGGTTATCTTCCGCCCCGCCCTCGCGCACAAACATGCAGCGTAACGACAGTTTGGTAGCGGTATCGCACGAGTAACCGCGGAAGGCGACGAGATTCTTCTCTTTCTCCAGCTCTGGCGTGGTATTGCGGCTATAGCCGAGGATGCCCATATGGTCCCAGCGGGTCGTTTCGCCAATGATAAACACCACGTAGGTATCATCCAGACCTTCCGGCGCGACGTAGGTGAACTTCTTCGCCGGGTTAATCAGCGATTTGTTATCTGAGGATTCATCCACCTGCGCCCAGGCGTACAGACCCAGCGCCGACAACCAGTTCGACGGCAGGTAAGAGTTGGCGATCACCCCGCCATAGCTCGGCATATCCACTTCCGAATGGCGCTCCACATCATGCTGGCGCAGCTCTAGCAGGCGGATGGGTCCCCAGACAATCAGTCCGGCCAGCACCACGATCAGCACGTTTTTAACCCGCTGGCCCGGGGTGCGTAGCTGGCGCAGCAGCGTATGGCGGCAGCGGTTGCTCCAGATGAACAGCAACGGCGGCGCGCTCACCGCCACCAGCCAGAGGATCAGGTGCCAGCCGATGACCTCTTTCGACAGGTCGATATCGGTGGTCATCACCGAAGCGATAATCCCGTAGCCAATCACCACATTGAGGAACGTCATGTAGTAACTCGCCGCGGCGGAAAACAGGACAATCAGCGTCGCCAGAATGCGCCAGATACGGCGGCCGAACAGCGACAGAAGACGTAACAGGAAGAAGGTGACAAATACCGTGGCAACCAGTTCAACAACACCGGAAAGCCCTTTCCAGAAAGTGAACTCTTGAGCATAACCATCGAAACGCCGGAAAAAAACGGCGACGTTCATAAACCAGCCGATGTACAGCGCCAGCCAAAAACTAAGCTTCTGCTGCGTCATCGTTCTAATATATTTCATGCAAGCAAACCTGGAAAAAGAAGAATAAAACACCGCCTGACGCTGTGGCACGAGTCAGTAGGCTAATAGGGTGCGTTAGGGTTGGTTATCAGAAACCTCTACAAACCGCGATAAGTAGACCACAGGGAACGAGAAAAGTATCAGGAGGGAATGTGATCCAGCCAAACATTTACAAAACATTTGGCTGGATTGGCACTATTTGCTTAGGGAAATAACCAGGGGCACGTTTCACGCTGCAGGTTTCAGGCGTGCGCCTCGTTATATACCGTACTTTTCGGCTGACGAATGGTGGTGGATAACGCCAGCGAGAGGATCAGCAGGGCGAAGATCACGCAGAAGGTCACGTAGAAACCGCCGAACAGCGAAGCGATGAGAGAGCCGCAGATGCTGCCGATACCGAAGCCCAGATAAATCACGCCATAGTTTTTCGCCAGATTGTTCAGACCAAAGAACTCACTCACCAGCGACGGGAAGACGGTAATGGTGCCGCCGAAGTTAAAGGCGACGCAGGCGATGGCGGCGAAGAAGGTCAAGGCATTCAGCGGGGCGAACAGCAGCGCGGCCATCCCCACCAGCGACACGACCTGACCGATGGTAATCACGCGAATGCGGGAGATTTTATCAGACAGGATACCTAACACCAGGCGACCACTGAGGTTCGCAATCGAGAAAACCGTTACCGCGTTGGCCGCCGTGGCGACATCCAGGTGGACCATTCCCTGGGCAATATCTTTCGCTACGCCAATTACGTACAGACCGCTCATGCAGGCCGTCAGGAACATCACTGCCAGCATCCAGTACTGCGGTTTACGCATCGATTCGGCGAGGGTGAAGTCGTTTTCCACGACGCCGTTGGCCGCGGTGGCTGCCGGGTGATTTGGCGCATCTTTCATCAGGGTCGCGCCAAAGACGATCATCACCAGCACGATAGCGCCCCAGATAACGAAGGTTTTTTCCAGGCCAACGGTGGCCAGCAGGTGGGAATCAATGAATTTGAACCCCAGGCTGCCGAGACCATAGGAGCCAATGGAGAAGGCGGAGATCAACCCTTTACGCTCCGGGAACCATTTCACGCAGTTCGACAGGGTCAGCAGGTAACCGGCGCCGTCCGCCAGCCCCACCAGCACGCCCGCGCTCAGCCACAGCATCATCAGGCTGCTGGAGTGCGCGGTCAGGAAGAAGCCCAGGCCGAGCAGGATCCCGGAGGCCATGGTGACGCGCTTCACGCCAAAGCGCTCCTGCAGCTTGCCGGCGACCGACGAAGAGAGCGCCAGCCCGAGGCTCAGCAGACCAAAGGAAAAAGCCACCTGACTGACCGGCTCGCCCAGTTTGTCAGACAGCGAACTGTTAAACAGGCTCCAGGTATAAACCGAACCGAGAGCGAATTGGGTGATGATGGTGCCGATCAGTGTCAGCCAGCGGGTCGATTGACGGTTTGCAGCGTTCATAGCAGTTGTCCTGATAAATTAACTGCCGCCACAATAGCGAAGGCCCCTCATCCAGTGGGGGAAAAAGGCATGAACTGCCATCAGCGGGGAATGAAATGCATTAATGTTGGAATGAATGGCATTGCATAACATTCATTCCGTAAATTACAGGCAAAAAGTTAGTGTGCGCTATCTCACAGAAATGCGCCATTGCTGAGATTTAACAATAACCACATCGTTTCAAATGCGTAACAATTCCCGATTAAAAATTGGCGCTGACCCCCATCAAATAGAGCGTATTTTCCCCTGACGGCAGGTTATCCGCCTGCGACAGCGTTGCCCATGCCGCCACGTGGGATCCCAACCGCATATCAGCGCCCAGGGTGACATCGCTCCAGCCTCCCTCCCTGGCACGGGTCATCGGCGCCCAGACATCGCTGGCGAGCGACTGGTTATAGCTCACCTGCGCCCAGGGATGCACGCCCCACAGCGCCTGATAATCCATGCGCCAGCCGAGCGTGTTAACGTAGCCCGCCTCGCCTGCGCTTCTCACCGTCGGCGCGGTGACGTCGCTGCGCAGGCTGGCCACCGGCCCGGAGGTTACGCCGTTTGCCAGCGGATAATTCCAGCCAATGCTCAGGCCGCGGCCGCTGTCCGGCGGCGCCAGCCCCTGGTTTAACGCCAGCCCGCCGGGCGTCTCAGAGGACTTCATGCGCTCGGCGAGAATATCTTCATAACGTGGTTGGTGATCGCTATCCCATGTATAGCGTTCCGACGTATTACTTTTTGTATCGATAGCGATATATTCCTGTTGCCAGGCATTCGCTCCAGAGACACATGACACCCAGACGGATACGCTCGCCGGGATCAAGAACCCCCGGAGGCCATTGCATTTCTTTATTATCATTAATGCGACTCCAGAAAAGAGCCGAATCGGCAATATTGCTGTGTTTTTAGTGGGGATACGATTTCCCTGTATTAACTATTATCTTTATCTTTCAGCCGTCAAGGCAGGCGTCCACTTTTTTAGCGCAGAGGGAGAAACAGCTATGCAGCGTTGCGGATGGGTGAGTCAGGATCCGTTATACATCGAGTATCACGATACCGAATGGGGTGTGGCGCAAAAAGAGGGTCGCCAGCTGTTTGAAATGATCTGCCTTGAGGGCCAGCAGGCCGGTTTATCGTGGATCACGGTGTTAAAAAAACGGCAGAACTACCGCCAGGCTTTTCACCAGTTCGATCCGGTGCGCGTGGCGGCGATGGGTGATGACGATATCGAGCGACTCCTGCAGGATACCGGCATCATTCGCCATCGGGGAAAAATCCAGGCCATTATCGGCAACGCCCGCGCCTATCTGGCGATGGAAGAAAATGGCGAGTCGTTCACTGATTTTGTCTGGTCCTTCGTCGACAATGCGCCACAGGTGACCCGCGCTGCGACGCTGGCGGAAATTCCCGCCACGACGCCGGCCTCCGATGCGCTATCGAAGGCATTGAAAAAACGCGGCTTTAAGTTTGTCGGCTCGACAATCTGTTATTCCTTTATGCAGGCCTGTGGGCTGGTCAACGACCATGTCATCGGCTGCTTCTGTCACCCTGGAGGTCAGGATGATCCGCAAGTGGGACACTGAAGATACCGCGCCGCTGCTGGCGCTGTGGCTGGACAGCACGATTCATGCCCATCCTTTTATCAGCGAAAGCTACTGGCGCGACAGCGTCGCGGTAGTACGGGATGTCTATCTTCCCGCCGCCAGCACCTGGGTCTGGGAGCAGGATGGCGAGTTAAAAGGCTTTGTCAGCGTGCTGGACTCCCGTTTCGTCGGCGCGCTGTTTGTCGCGCCGGGCGCCACCCGCCAGGGCATTGGCCGGGCGCTGCTGGATGAAGTCAAACAGCACTACGCCTGGCTGAGCCTTGAGGTTTATCAGAAGAACGAATCGGCGGTGAGTTTCTACCATGCGCAGGGCTTCCGGATTGAAGACTGCGCATGGCAGGACGATACTCAGCACCCGACGTGGATTATGCGTTGGCCGGCGGATCAAATGCCGTAAGCGGCAGCGCCGGGCCGGTATATTTCTCCAGCCACGCCAGGGCGGTGTTCCCGGCACAGCCGTTGCCCAGCCGGGATGTCGGTATATCTTTGGTTAAGACGTTCACCGCCCCGTTTTTGCAGATGCCGACCTGCGGATCCAGGTCGGGCCACGCTCCTTCATGCAGGCAAATCACCCCCGGGCGGATCCCCTCCGTCACCACGGCGCCGGCCAGCACCTGACCGCGGGCGTTCCATACCCGCACCAAATCGCCATCGACAATCCCGCGCGCCTGCGCATCCTGCGGATGAATAGTCACCGGTTCGCGCCCGGCGACGGCATAGCGCTCGCGCAGCGCGGTGTGGTTCAGTTGACTGTGCAGACGGTGGGCCGGATGGGCCGACAGCAGCTGCAGCTGCCCCGCCTCTGCGTTGCCATGCCACTCGTCGGGCTCCAGCCACATCGGATGCGGCGGACAGTCGGCGTAACCAAAAGCGGCGATGGTCGGCGAGTGGATCTCTATTTTACCGCTCGCCGTTTTCAGCGGGTTGGCCTGGGGATCGGCGCGGAAGGCGGCGAAACGCGCAAAACGGGCATTCTCCGGCTCCTCCGGCATCTCAATCAGCTGGTTAGCCTGCCAGAATTCGGCAAATGGCGGCAGCGTCACCTGCTGCTGGGCGCCGCGCCGGGCGGCCATCTGATAGAAAGTCTCCAGCCACTGCAAATCACTCTTCCCTTCGGTGAAGCGTTCGCGGCCACCCGCCTCCCAGCGTTCGCTGAGGTCGGCAAAGACCGCGAAATCGTCGCGCGCTTCATCTCCCGGGGCAACCACCTGCTTCATCGGCACCAGATGCTGGTTACTGTAGTCCCCGGTCATGGTCAGATCGTTGCGCTCAAACGAGGTGGTCGCCGGCAGGACGATATCGGCATGGCGCGCGGCGGCGGTCCAGAAGCATTCGGAAATGACGATAAGTTCCGGTTTCTGCCACGCCTGAATCAGTCGGTTGGTGTCCTGATGATGAGTAAAGTTGGCGCCGCCGGCCCACCAGATAAAGCGAATATCGGGAAAGCGCCGCGCCATGCCGTTGTGCTGATACTCCGCCCCCGGATTCTCCAGCGCCTCGACAATTCGTGCGACCGGGATCTTCTCCACCGCGTCCACGCCTCCGGCCACGCTCCCCTGCATCGAGCCCAGCACCGCCGCGCGGCGGGTCGGGTTGCCGCCGTTGGCAAAATGATAGGAAAGACCAAACCCGCCACCGGGGGTGCCGATCTGTCCCAGCATGGCGGCCAGAGTGACCAGCATCCAGTGTTTCTGCTCGCCATACTGCTGACGCTGCATGCCCCAGCCGGCCATCAGCATAGTGGTATTTTCGTGGAAAAGTTGCGCAAGTTCGCGGATTTTATCTGCTTTAACGCCGCAGATCGCTGCTGCCCACTCAGCGGTTTTCGCTACGCCGTCGCTTTCGCCGGTCAGATAGCGGGCAAAAATATCGTAGCCGCTGGTGCAGCGGGTAAGAAACGCATCATCCTGCCAGTCATTTTCCACCAGCGTATGGGCGATCCCCAGCATCAGCGCGACGTCGGTGCCCATATGCGGCGCGATCCACTCCATCGAATCGCCAAAGAAATCGACGGTTTCCGATCGCATCGGATCGATGCAGATCAGCCGCTTACCGCTCTGGCGCAGCCGATCAAACCACGGGATCCCTTGCTCGTCGGAGGCATTCCAGGCAATTTTCAGCGTGTTCAGCGGGTTGGCGCTCCACAGCACCACCACTTCGCTGTGCTCGAGCACCAGCGGCCAACTGGTCTGCTGCTGATACACCTCATTGCCGCCAACGACGTAAGGCATGATCGCCTGCGCCGCGCCGGTGGAGTAATCGCCAAGATGGCCGGTATAGCCGCCCGCCAGGCTCATATAGCGCTGCAGCAGCGTCGCCGCCTTATGCAATACGCCGTTAGAGCGCCAGCCGTAGGAGCCGGCAAAAATGGAGGCCGGACCGTAGCTGTCGCGGATCCGCCGATGCTGGACATCGATCAGATCCAGCGCCTGCTCCCAGCTCACCCGCACGAATTCATCCTGACCGCGGACCCCCTGGGGCTTGTCCGGTGAAGCAAGGAAGCCTTTACGCACCATTGGATAGCGCACGCGGGTTTTGCTGTGCACCTGATCGCGCACTGCCGTTTGCAGCGAGTTGGCAAACGGTGTCGCCAGCGCGCCGCGGGAAGAGAGGACGTTTTCCCCGTCCGTTTCCACCAGCATCGGTCCCCAGTGGGCGGCGGTTAAGATGGTTTTGGTTGCAGATGAGGTTGGCAAGGGCGGCTCCTGGTCAGCGAATGCAGGTGTCATGACGGCGTGATGGGCAACCGTTCAATGTTATTTACAAAAAGAGATGGTATCCGGGGAATTTTCTCCGTAATCGCGCGTCATAATCAACCGTCACGTTCGCTGTGACAAAGAATAAAAAGGATTAAGGACATTAAATGAAAAAACGCGTACTTATGATTGCGGCGCTGGTCAGCGGCACTCTGGCCATTTCTGGCTGCACCACCAACCCCTATACCGGTGAACGTGAAGCAGGCAAATCCGGTATTGGCGCAGGTATTGGCTCCTTAGTGGGCGCTGGCGTCGGCGCGCTCTCCTCTTCCAAACATGACCGCGGCAAAGGCGCGCTGATTGGCGCAGCGGCCGGCGCGGCGCTCGGCGGCGGCATTGGTTACTACATGGACGTGCAGGAAGCGAAGCTGCGCGACAAAATGCAGGGAACCGGGGTCAGCGTGACGCGAAATGGCGACAATATCGTGCTGAACATGCCGAATAACGTCACCTTCGACAGCAATAGCGCCAACCTGAAGCCGGCCGGCGCCAACACCCTGACCGGCGTGGCCATGGTGCTGAAAGAGTATGAGAAAACCGCCGTTAACGTGGTCGGCTATACCGACAGCACCGGCAGCAAGGATCTGAATATGCGTCTGTCGCAACAGCGTGCGGACAGCGTCGCCAGCGCGCTCATCACCCAGGGCGTGGCGGCCAATCGCATTCGCACCACCGGCATGGGCCCGGCGAACCCTATCGCCAGCAACAGCACAGCGGAAGGCAAAGCGCAGAACCGTCGCGTGGAAATTACCCTCAGCCCGCTGCAGTAAGCGCAACCTCATGTCGCCCGGCAGCCGCTCTGCCGGGCAAAATGCTTGATATCGCTATTTTTCGCGCTAAGGTGTTGGCAGATTTTCAGCAAAGGAAGCCACCATGGCGAAAGCGGCGCGTGCAACTATCAGCGATGTGGCGAAAGCCGCAAAGACCGGCAAAACCAGCATTTCACGTTATCTTAACGGCGAGAAGCATCTGCTTTCCGACGACCTGTTATCACGTATTGAAAAAGCCATTGCCGAACTCGACTACCGCCCCAGCCTGATGGCCCGCGGCCTCAAGCACGGCCGAACCCGCCTCATCGGCCTGATCATCGCCGATATCACCAATCCCTACTCGGTCAACGTCATGAGCGGCATTGAAGCAGCCTGCCGGGAAAAGGGCTTCACCCTGCTGGTGTGTAATACCAATAACGAGCTCGATCAGGAGCTGCACTACCTGGACCTGCTGCGCAGCTACCAGGTGGAGGGTATTGTCGTCAACGCGGTCGGCATGCGGGAGGATGGTCTGAACCGCCTGCAGCAGTCGGCCCTGCCGATGGTGCTGATCGACCGTAAAATCCCCGACTTCGCCTGCGATGTGGTCGGGCTTGATAACGCCCAGGCCGCCACCACCGCCACCGAACATCTGGTGGAAAAAGGATTCGAGGCCATCCTGTTTCTCAGCGAACCGCTGGGCTCGGTGAATACCCGTCGCGAGCGCCTGAGCGCCTTTCGCGCCACGCTTGCCCGCCACCACGGAGTGGTGGCCGAAAACGCCGAGGTGCAGCTTAACGACGGCGCGATGCTGGACAACGTCCTGCGTCAGTTCCATGCCCGCCACCGCGGGATGCGCAAAGCGGTCATCTCCGCCAACGGCGCGCTGACGCTGCAGGTAGCCCGCGCCCTGAAGCGCGTCGGCCTGATCTGGGGGAGCGATATCGGCCTGCTGGGCTTCGACGAACTGGAGTGGGCGGAGCTGGCCGGCGTCGGTATTACCACCCTCAAACAGCCGACGTGGCAGATCGGCTACGCGGCGGTCGAACAGGTTATTCGGCGCATTGCCGGCACTAACGACCCCATCCGCGAACGGGTATTTTCCGGCGAGCTTATCGTCCGCGGATCAACCTCCCGTTAACGATCCTTCGTGATGCCGATCATAAATTAAACATCTCGCCCTTTCTTATGGAACCGATACCATCTAGCGTATTAAGGAGATTAAGCAACAAACGCCGGGAGTAAGAGCGCGATGGCCAGAAAAATTATTGTCGTTACCGCTGCGTATGGTAATGACCATGTTAAATCCTTAGGCGGGCAGGCCGCCGTCCTGCCGTTTATCGCCAACGCCGGCGCGGACGGCGTCGAAATCCGCCGCGAGCTGTGCAGCGCGGAAGAACTCAACGCTCTGCCCTCGCTGGCGGCCACTATTGAGCGCCACGGCCTGCTGGCCTGCTACTCCGCGCCGCAGGCGCTGTTCACCGACAACGGCGAGCTTAACCCGGATCTCCCGACGCTGCTCGCGGAAGCGCAAACCCTGAACGCTCTGTGGCTGAAGCTCTCCCTTGGCCATTTCCTCCACAATCAGCAGTTGGATGAGCTGCGCGATATCCTCAGCGACAGCGGCATGGCGTTGGTGGTAGAGAATGACCAGACCGACTGCGGCCAGCTGGCGCCGATGCAGCGCTTCAAAGCCGCCTGCCGGGTCCATCAGTTGCCGATCACCTTAACGTTTGATATGGGCAACTGGCTGTGGGTTGGCGATTCGCCGGAAGAGGCGGCACGTCATCTTGCGCCGGCAGTCAGCTATATTCATGTTAAAGCGGCGGAGCCTCATCATGAGAAATTCCGCGCTGTACCGCCGGATCAGGCCGCCGAACGCTGGCTGGCCCTGCTCGATAATCTTCCCGCCGACGCGCCGCGTGGAATCGAGTTTCCGCTGACTGGCCATGACCTGACGGCCGTGACCCGCCGCTACGTCAACCTGTTACGCGAGGATTAAGTCGTGGAAAATTTAGATGTCATCACCATCGGCGAAGCTATGGCCATGTTTGTCGCCACCGAAACCGGGGATCTGGCCGAGGTGGAGCATTTCATGAAACGTGTCGCCGGCGCCGAGCTGAACGTCGCCACCGGCCTGGCGCGCCTGGGCCTGAAAGTCGGCTGGGTGAGCCGCGTCGGCAACGACAGCTTTGGCCGCTTCGTACTGCAATCGCTGGCGAAAGAGGGGATCGATAGCCACGCTGTGGCCATCGACAACCGCTTCGCTACCGGTTTCCAGATGAAATCGAAAGTCGAAAATGGAACCGATCCCATTGTGGAGTATTTCCGCAAAGGATCCGCAGCCAGCCATCTTTCGCCGGACGATTTTCGCGCCGACTACTTCACCAGCGCCCGCCATCTGCACCTGAGCGGCGTCGCGGCGGCCCTTTCTGAGAGCTCTTACGCGTTGCTGGAGCATGCGGCGAAGGTAATGAAAGCCGAAGGAAAAACCCTCTCTTTCGACCCCAATCTGCGCCCGGTGCTGTGGAAAAGCGAAGCCGAGATGGTGGAGAAACTCAACCGTCTCGCCTTCCAGGCTGACTGGGTTTTGCCAGGCTTAAAAGAGGGCGTGATTCTTACCGGCCAGCAGACCCCGGAAGGGATTGCCGATTTCTATCTCTCCCGCGGCGTCAAGGCGGTAGTCATTAAAACCGGCTGCGACGGCGCCTGGTTCAAGAGCGCCAGCGGCGAACAGGGAACGGTCGATGCCATTAAAGTTGATAACGTCGTCGATACCGTCGGCGCCGGCGACGGCTTTGCCGTCGGGGTGATTAGCGCCCTGCTGGAAGGCAAAACCCTGCTTCAGGCGGTGAACCGCGGCAATAAAATCGGTTCGCTGGCGATTCAGGTCCAGGGCGACAGCGAGGGGCTGCCCACTCGCGACGCGCTGGGCGAGTAACTTTTCTACGCAACGATAACAGCCGTCCTGTACCCTACCTGCAGCGCGGCACAGCAGCGTCCGTTTCGACGGACGTATGTCTCCTCATTGACAGAGGCAAGCCTATGAATAGCTCAACAAATGCAACGAAACGCTGGTGGTACATCATGCCTATCGTGTTTATCACGTATAGCCTGGCGTACCTCGACCGCGCCAACTTCAGCTTCGCCTCCGCGGCAGGCATTACCGAAGACCTGGGCATCACCAAGGGGATCTCCTCCCTGCTGGGGGCGCTGTTCTTCCTCGGCTACTTCTTCTTCCAGATCCCCGGCGCTATCTATGCGGAGCGCCGCAGCGTTCGCAAACTGATCTTTATCTGCCTGATCCTGTGGGGCGGTTGCGCCTCCCTGACCGGTATTGTGCATAATATCCCGGCGCTGGCGGCGATCCGCTTTATCCTCGGCGTCGTCGAAGCCGCGGTGATGCCGGCGATGCTTATCTATATCAGCAACTGGTTCACCAAATCAGAGCGCTCTCGCGCCAACACCTTCCTGATCCTCGGTAACCCGGTGACGGTCCTGTGGATGTCGGTAGTCTCCGGCTACCTGATTCAGGCCTTCGGCTGGCGGGAAATGTTCATCATCGAAGGGGTGCCGGCGGTGATCTGGGCCTTCTGCTGGTGGGTGCTGGTGAAAGATAAGCCGTCGCAGGTGTCCTGGCTGGCGGAGAGTGAAAAAGCGGCGCTGCAGGAGCAACTGGATCGTGAACAGCAAGGCATCAAAGCGGTGCGTAACTATGGCGAAGCCTTCCGCTCCCGCAACGTGATCCTGCTCTGCGCGCAGTATTTTGCCTGGAGTATCGGCGTATACGGCTTTGTACTGTGGCTGCCGTCGATTATCCGCAGCGGCGGTGAAAATATGGGGATGGTGGAAGTGGGCTGGCTCTCTTCTGTCCCGTACCTGGCGGCCACCATCGCCATGATCGTCGTCTCCTGGGCCTCGGATAAACTGCAAAACCGTAAGCTGTTCGTCTGGCCGCTGCTGCTGATTGGCGGACTGGCCTTCATCGGTTCCTGGGCGGTCGGCGCCAACCACTTCTGGGTCTCCTACACCCTGCTGGTGGTAGCCGGGGCGGCAATGTATGCGCCATACGGCCCCTTCTTCGCCATTATTCCGGAAATGCTGCCGCGCAACGTCGCCGGGGGCGCCATGGCGCTGATCAACAGCATGGGCGCGCTGGGCTCCTTCTGCGGCTCGTGGTTTGTCGGCTACCTGAACGGCGCCACCGGCAGCCCCGCAGCGTCCTATATTTTTATGGGGGTAGCGCTTTTCGCCTCAGTATGGCTGACTTTGATTGTTAAGCCTGCTAATAATCAAAACCTTCCACTTGGCGCTCATCACGCCTGAACGACTCATACTACGGAGATTCGCATGAAGCCGTCTGTCATTCTCTATAAAACGCTTCCCGACGACCTGCTACAGCGTCTGGAGGAGCACTTTTCCGTCACTCAGGTGAAAAACCTGCGGCCGGAGACCGTTTCGCAGCACGCTGAGGCCTTCGTCCAGGCTGAAGGCCTGCTGGGCTCCAGCGAAAAGGTTGACGCCGCGCTGCTGGAGAAGATGCCGAAGCTGCGTGCGACCTCCACCGTTTCCGTTGGCTATGACAACTTCGACGTCGAGGCGCTGAACGCCCGCCGGGTGCTGCTGATGCATACACCGACCGTGCTGACCGAGACCGTCGCCGATACGGTCATGGCGCTGGTGCTGAGTACCGCGCGCCGGGTGGTGGAAGTGGCGGAGCGCGTCAAAGCGGGTGAATGGACGAAGAGCATTGGTCCGGACTGGTTCGGCACGGATGTTCACCATAAAACCTTAGGCATCGTCGGCATGGGCCGCATCGGTATGGCGCTGGCGCAGCGCGCCCACTTCGGGTTCGGCATGCCGATCCTGTATAACGCGCGTCGCCAGCATCCGCAGGCGGAAGAACGCTTCAATGCCCGCTATTGCGATCTCGATACCCTGCTGCAGGAGGCTGACTTTGTCTGCCTGATCCTGCCCCTGAGCGAAGAGACTCACCATCTGTTCGGTCAGGCGCAGTTTGCCAAAATGAAATCTTCCGCCATCTTCATTAACGCCGGGCGTGGCCCGGTAGTGGACGAGCAGGCGCTGATCGCCGCTCTGCAGAACGGTGAGATCCACGCTGCCGGTCTCGATGTGTTCGAACACGAACCGCTGGCCAAGGACTCACCGCTGCTGAGCCTGCCGAACGTCGTCGCGCTGCCGCATATCGGCTCCGCCACCCATGAGACGCGCTACAATATGGCGGCCTGTGCGGTGGACAACCTGATCGACGCCCTGAACGGCAACGTAGAGAAAAACTGCGTCAATCCGCAGGTAAAATAAGCCATAAAAAAACCCGGGTAACGGCGGCAACCGCCCTCCCCGGGTTCTTTTTGCATCCTGTCCATCATCCTGCCCGTTCGCCACAGCCAACGTCAGCCAGATGAAGCATTAACGGGTGGCGTTCACCGCCGCCGTCCATGCCTGATTAAACGCCTGATGCTGCGCCGCCAGCGGCCCAATCAGCGCATTGTACTGGCTGGCCTGCTGGGAGGTCGGGAACTGAATGCCGTTGGCCACAAAGCTCACCTGCGTCCCCTGCTGAGCGACAAAATCCCCAACCTGAACCAGCTGCTGGGTAAAGATCTGCGCGGCCGGGATCAGCGGCTGCAGCGCGTCGGCTGGCGCCGTCACCACCTTGGCGTAAACCTGATCGAAGACCGGCTTGAGATCGTCAGCCTGCTTCAGCGCGCCATGCGCGGCATCGGCCTGCATTTTCGCATTCTGCAGCTGCTGGCTGAGCACGCCCAGCGCGCCGTTCGCCTGACGCAGCGGCTCACGCTGGGTCATATAATCCTGCGGGACGCGGATCGCATTGACGCTGTCCACCACCGGGCGCAGACCAGCGTCCATCGCCTGGCTCACCTGCTGCGAGTAACCGTAGATCACCGCGTAGTCAGAGACAAAAGGCCCAAACTGTTTTTTCTGATCGGCGGTCAGCGTCGGCAGACGTTCACCGCTACGCATCGCCGTATTCTGCAGGAAGTCGATAAACGCTTTGCGCTGATCGCCCTCTTTATCAAAACACCCACTCAGGCTAACCACCATCAATAAGGCCGCCATAGCCGCAAACCAGCGAGAGCAGGACTTTCCTGTCGCCATTTTTTTACTCCTTTCAGCCAAAAAAAGCGCACAACGGCACACACGTGCCAGACGCTGACAAGGATAGTCCAGCTCGGCCTCGCAGGATACCCTTTCCTGCTAATCTTACGCGGGAAAAACACCATTTTGCACGCCATCGTCGCGCTGTAGAACGTCTGTTATGCGCATCACAAATATGGTCTTAAGATCAGGTGGGTCAGAACTTCATAAGTCATTGATATTAATATAAATAAAAAGCAACAACCCGGCACTGCGCCTTAAAGCGGACGATAATCGCACGCTTTGGCACGCGTCTGGATTGCCTGCCTCGCACTTCAATGATTTGATGAATGAGCGATTAACGGCGACATGTTCGATTATCGCACAAATCAAACTCAACGACGCGAAGGCGACGATAATAATAAACCTCTGTCCCTCGCTCAGTCTGCCAGGAAAGCCGTATGACTAAGACAACCATCGACATTCAGGCCTTTATCAACGAGCACCCCTTCACCCGCTATCAGTGGATGATCCTTGCGCTCTGCTTTATCACCGTCGCGATGGACGGGTTCGATACCGCAATTATCGGGTTCATCGCCTCCGACCTGGTGCAAGAGTGGGGCGTGGAAAAATCGGCCCTCGGCCCGGTGATGAGCGCCGCGCTGGTGGGCCTGGCGGTCGGCGCCTTAACCGCAGGGCCGCTGGCTGACCGCATCGGCCGCAAAAAAGTGCTGATCATGTCGATCGTGGTGTTCGGCGGATTCAGCCTGCTCACCGCCTTCGCCACCAGCCTTAATCAGCTGACGCTGCTGCGCTTCCTGACCGGTCTGGGCCTTGGCGCGGCGATGCCGAATGCCGCGACGCTAATGAGTGAATATGCGCCGGAGCGCCGTCGGGCGCTGCTGGTGAACCTGATGTTTGTCGGCTTTCCGATGGGATCTTCGCTGGGCGGCTTTTTATCCGCCTGGATGATCCCGCACTATGGCTGGCAGAGCGTGCTGGTGCTGGGCGGCGTGATGCCCCTCCTGCTGGCGGTGGCATTAATATTCCTGCTGCCAGAGTCCGTCCGCTATCTGGTAGTGAAGCAGCACCCGGCGCAGCGCATTGCTGCTATTCTGCGCCATATCGCGCCGCTGCCGAAGACAGTGGAATTTGTACTACGCGAAGCAGGCCAGGTGAAAGAGAAATCCGCGATCGGCGTCATTTTCTCTCCTCGCTACGCGGTGGGTACCGTGATGCTGTGCCTGACCTACTTTATGGGTCTGCTGATTTTCTATCTGCTGACCAGCTGGCTGCCGCTGCTCATCCGTGAAACCGGCGCCTCGATGAGTCAGGCCTCAATTATCACCGCCCTGTTCCCGCTCGGCGGCGGGATTGGCGTGCTGATCCTCGGCGCCCTGATGGACAAGATCAACCCCAATAAAGTGGTGGCCGTCGGCTGGCTGCTGACCGGCGTTTTTGTCTGCCTGGTGGGGTTCTCCACCAGCAGCCTGGCGCTAATGGGAGTGATGGTCTTTATCGCCGGCAGCATTATGAACGGCGCGCAGTCGTCGATGCCGGCGCTGGCGGCTGGCTTCTATCCGACGCAGGGGCGCGCCACCGGCGTCGCCTGGATGCTGGGTATCGGCCGCTTCGGCGGCATCCTCGGCGCGTTCAGCGGCGCCTTCCTGATGCAGGCTCAGCTCTCCTTTGAGACCATTTTCACCCTGCTGGCCATCCCGGCGTTCCTGTCAGCCATTGCGCTGCTGATCAAGTACCGGGTCAGTAAATCCGTGCCGGCGACGACAGATGAGGCGAGAAGCCTGCAGAAAGCCTAACCCTATAAGCCGGCGCCCCGCGCCGGCTTTGCCGCTTTTTTCTTATCCGTTTACAAAAATTTTCGAAGCCACCTCATCGCGTTAATAATCATTCTTTTAGGCTACGCTGCCGTTTGGCTGTCGGGGCAGATTCGATAGCCTGTTGGCAAATAATCACCGACGTTACCATCCCTTGCGCCATTTTCTGACTATTCTTAATGAGCTATAGAAAAATCTTTTCCGCTGTGTGATAAAAGGAGTTCTCAATGGAATATAAAGATCCCGTGTTTGAACTGCTGAGCAGCCTGGAACACATCGTTTTTAAGGATGATAATCAGAAACTTACCTCAAACCGTAAGTCCACTGTGTTTAGTGAATTTGAGCAACTGCGTAAAGGCACTGGACTTAAGATTGACGACTTTGCCAACGTCATGGGCGTGAGCGTCGCCATGGTAAGAGAGTGGGAGTCGAGACGGGTCAGACCGTCTCCCACCGAGCTGAAATTGATGCGCCTGATTCAGGCCAATCCACAGCTTTCACGACAATTACTCGATTAATCTCGCGCGCAGCGGCAAAGGCCAGTAAGGGAGCTTTTGCCGCTGCACCGTAAAAAAAAGTTTGCTATCAGGTGCTGAACGTGCGTTAATGCTCGCAGGTTTGATGTACAGACCACAGAGCAGTCGAATAGAGCAGTCCTTCTAAGGTTATCCAAAGATACCCCCGTAGTGAACTTTCCCTTTATCGCTTTAAATCTGTAGTCCAGACCCCTACGCCGCAAGGCTCACTTATTTTTTTAAAGGTAATTCACTATGTCCGGTAAAATGACTGGTATCGTAAAATGGTTCAACGCTGACAAAGGCTTCGGCTTCATCACTCCTGACGATGGCTCTAAAGACGTGTTCGTACACTTCTCTGCTATCCAGAACGATGGCTACAAATCCCTGGACGAAGGTCAGAAAGTATCCTTCACCATCGAAAGCGGCGCTAAAGGCCCGGCAGCTGGCAACGTAACTTCTCTGTAAGTTCAAGCCGCTAAGAATCGAGAATCCCTGCCTGATGGCGGGGATTTTTTTTATCTGTCGCCAGTAGCCGCCAGCATAAGATGGCGGCTACTAGGCATTCAGAGCAGGGAAAAGTGCCAGCCCGTCTCCCGCCACGCCAGACTATGGGTCAGCTTCAGACCTTGTAAAAACGCTTCATCATGCGACACCACCAGCATCGCGCCGGGAAACGCCGCCAGCGCGCTTTCAATAGCCTGCGTCGATGCTAAATCGAGATGGTTGGTCGGCTCATCCAACAAAAGCAGTTGGGCAGGCTCGCGTCGCCAGAGCACGCACGCCAGCGCCGCTTTCAGGCGCTCGCCGCCGCTGAGCGCCGACAGCGGCAGAGTGACCTTATCCGCGCCCAGCTGGAGCTGCGCCAGGCGGGTGCGCAGGAGGCCCTCATCCAGCGGGGTATCTTCCAGGCTCAGGTGCGCCATTACCGACAGGGATAAATCCAGCTGCGTCAGATGTTGATCGAGGTAAGCGGCGCTCACCGAAAGCCGAACATCGCCTGACGCGGCCTGCTCCAGCCCCAACAGCGTTTTCAGCAAAGTGGTTTTGCCACAGCCGTTTGGCCCCTTTAGCGCGATGCGCATCGGGCCATCGATACGCCAGTTCAGCGGCGCAGCCGGCGCATGGTCGAGCTGTAATGACTCCACCACCAGCACCTGCTTGCCGGCGGCCACTTCGCTACCCGGCAGGGTGAACATCACCGGATTGTCGTCTTCTATCCGCTCCCGCGCCTGCTGCACGGCGGCATTCAGACTGCTGTTCTGTTCACGATGCTGACGGCGCAGCGCTCCCGGGCGCTCTTTTGCCGCGCCTTTGTACTTCACGCGTTCGAAGGAGGCGATATTTAGCGTATCAACGGTACGCAGCGTCTGAGCCGAGCGCCGCTGGGCGGCGTCATGCTCCTTTTGCATTCGCGCGCGGGTGCGCCGTCGGTCGGTCACGGCATGCTCCAGCGCCGCGCGCGCGGCCTGCTGCTCCGCCATACGCTGGCGCTGATATTCATCATAGTTGCCGCCGTAGCTGCGCAGCGCCGTCGGCGTCAGCTCAATAATCCTCGGCATCCGCGTCAGCAGCTCGCGGTCGTGGCTGGCGATCAGAGCCCCGCCCTGCCAGCTTTCCAGTTGGTGATAGAGCCACTCCCGCCCCTGGCGGTCCAGATGGTTGGTAGGCTCATCCAGCAGCAGATAATCGGCGCCCGAGACGAAGGCGCCGCACAGCAGAGCCTTCATCCGCTCGCCGCCGCTGAGTGAAAACGCGGGGCGATCGGCAGAGAACGGCGGGAGATCGGCTTCACGGAACGCTAAACTCAGGCGATCGGTGAGATCCCAGTGACCATCTAACAGATCGAAATCGTCGGCCAGCCCTTGGCCCTGTTCAAGGCGAGACAAGGCGGCAAAAACCGACGCATAGCCCAGCAGCGTAGCGAGGGTGGTCTCCGGCGTGAGCGTCGGCTGCTGCGCTACCCAGGCAACGGCGGCGGCGCGCTCAATATGGCCGCCGGCAGGAGAATCAAGGCCCGCCAGCAGACGCAGCAGACGCGTCTTGCCGACGCCGTTCCGGCCGACCAGGCCGCAAAGGGACGGTTCCAGCGAGACGCTGAGTGGACCAAACAGGGTCTGCCCCGTCGCAAACTGACAGGTGACCTGATGTAAAACAAAAGCGGGGATGTGGGCGCAATGAGCCATAAGCACTCCTGAATGAAATCAATACTCCCCTACCCGCAACGTCTGCGAGGTAAGGCGTGAAATTCATCAGTCGTGTTTGTTCATTTGTGGGGCGCGCTCCGGTGAGACGAGGGATTCGTCGGGACATAGGATAGCCACACTCCGGTATGCGTTGCAAGCCTGTTTTATTCAACGATCTTGTAAAAATAAAAAGGCCTCCTGATATCAGGAGGCAAATGATTTATTTGGTGAACAATGAAAGGGTGCATTGAGAATGCCTGACACCGCAAGCATGGTGGGGATAGATCCCCACCAGATGCTCTTACTGTTTAATATCACAGGCTAAGAATGCCACCAGCTCAATATTTCCCTGCCTGCGCTGTAATTCACATAGCGAATCACGAACCATCCAGGTCAATAATAAAATAGTGAAGCAAATCACTACTAAGCCAAACAACAGATACTTTTGCGGCATTCCTCACCTCCAGTGTTGATTTTCAACAAGTAAGAGGCTACTCTTATGGTGTTCATGCATAGAGGAGCCTCACTTTGATTACTATCAGGTGGGGCTTTTCTCTGTCTGTCTCCCGCTGAATACCTGAGACCCACAGTCTCAAGCACCCGCCGCCATTCTAGCGTAAATACCTCTCGGAATTATGTTTATATATTCCTAAAACATTTCTCATCGATGAATGCAAATAATGAAGATATCAATGGCAGAATTATTAACGGTTCACCTATTTATATTTCACGTATAAAAAAACCTGCCCTGAGGCAGGTCTTTATTATTACCGATACGCTTACTGCAGCAGAGAAATATCCGCCACTTGCAGGAACAGTTCACGCAGTTTGGACAGCAGCGTCAGACGGTTGATGCGAACATCTTTGTCTTCAGCGTTAACCATCACGTTCTCGAAGAACTCATCCACCGGCTCGCGCAGCGCGGCCAGCTCGATCAGCGCATCCTGATAACGGCCTGCGGCGAAATACGGCTGCAGCTTATCGCGCAGCACCACCAGATTACCCGCCAGCTTAATTTCCGCCGCTTCTTTCAGCACCGAAGCGTGAACGATGTCGTTCAGCGTCTCATCGGATTTCGCGAGGATGTTAGAGACACGTTTGTTTGCCGCCGCCAACGCGGAGGACTCTTCCAGAGTACGGAAGTGCGATACCGCCTTCATACGCGCATCGAAATCCGCCGGGCGGGTTGGACGACGCGCCAGTACCGCCTGGATCGTGTCGACGCCGTAGCCTTCGTCCTGATACCAGGCACGGAAGCGGCCCAGCATAAAGTCGATCACATCATCAACCACGTTGGCGTTGGTCAGCTTCTCACCGTACAGACGAACCGCTTCTTCGGTCAGCGTCTGCAGATCGAGATCCAGGTTCTTCTCAACGATGATACGCAGCACGCCCAGCGCGGCGCGACGCAGCGCAAACGGGTCTTTATCGCCTTTCGGATGCTGACCGATACCAAAGATACCCGCCAGGGTGTCCATCTTATCGGCAATCGCTACCGCGCAGGCCACCGGATTAGATGGCAGCGCGTCGCCAGCAAATCGCGGCTGATACTGCTCGTTCAGCGCCACGGCCACGTCTTCCGCTTCGCCGTCATGGCGCGCGTAGTGCATCCCCATCACGCCCTGGGTGTCGGTGAACTCGAAGACCATGTTGGTCATCAGGTCGCACTTGGACAGCAGGCCCGCGCGGGTTGCGTGGTTCACGTCAGCGCCAATCTGTTCGGCAATCCAGCCCGCCAGCGCCTGGATGCGATCGGTCTTGTCGCGCAGGGTGCCCAGCTGCTGCTGGAACAGCACGGTTTCCAGACGCGGCAGGTTATCTTCCAGACGTTTTTTACGGTCGGTATTGAAGAAGAACTCGGCATCGGCCAGACGCGGACGGACCACCTTCTCGTTACCGGAGATGATCTGCTGCGGATCTTTGGACTCGATGTTGGCCACGAAGATAAAGTTCGGCAGCAGTTTGCCGGCGTTGTCGTAGACCGGGAAGTACTTCTGGTCGCCCTTCATGGTGTAAACCAGCGCTTCAGACGGCACCGCGAGGAATTTTTCTTCGAACTTCGCCGTCAGCACCACCGGCCATTCCACCAGCGAGGTGACCTCTTCCAGCAGGCTTTCGCTCAGATCGGCTTGACCGCCAATCTTACGCGCCGCCTCTTGCGCATCAGCTTTGATTTTGGCTTTACGCTGTTCGTAATCGGCGATGACTTTACCGCGCTCCAGCAGGATCTGCGGGTACTGGTCGGCATGGTCGATGGTGAACTCCGGCTCGCCCATAAAGCGATGGCCGCGAATCACGCGATCGGACGGAATACCGAGGATAGTGGCCGGGATCACTTTGTCACCCAGCAGCAAAGTCACCGTGTGTACCGGACGCACGAAGTGGACGTCAGACGCGCCCCAGCGCATCAGTTTCGGGATCGGTAGCTTCGCCAGCGAGCTGGCAATCATGTTCGGCAGCAGCGCTTCGGTGCTTTCACCCTTCACATGGGCGCGATACAGCAACCACTCGCCTTTGTCCGTGGTCAGACGTTCGGCCTGATCGACGGTGATACCGCAGCCGCGCGCCCAGCCTTCGGCCGCTTTGCTTGGCTTGCCTTCGGCATCGAACGCCTGGGCAATAGCCGGGCCGCGTTTTTCCACTTCGCGATCGGCTTGCGCCGCCGCCAGGTTGGCCACCTTCAGCGCCAGACGACGCGGGGCGGCAAACCATTCCACTTTACCGTGCGCAAGGCCAGCGTTATCCAGCTCCGCGGTCACATTCGCAGCAAAAGATTCCGCCAGGCTGCGCAGCGCTTTTGGTGGCAGCTCTTCAGTGCCGATTTCCACCAGAAAAGTATTCTCAGACATGGCCGCCTCTTATTTATTCTTGTTGCACATCGGGAAGCCGAGCGCTTCACGGGAAGCGTAGTACGCTTCCGCCACTGCTTTAGTCAGGGTGCGAATGCGCAGGATATAGCGCTGACGCTCGGTGACGGAGATGGCTTTACGCGCATCCAGCAGGTTGAAGCTGTGAGCCGCTTTCAGAATACGCTCGTAGGCCGGCAGCGGCAGCGGGGTCTCCAGCGCCAGCAGCTGCTGGGCCTCTTTCTCATACTGTTCGAAGCAGGTGAACAGGAAGTCGACGTCGGCATATTCGAAGTTATAGGTGGACTGCTCCACTTCGTTCTGGTGGAACACGTCGCCGTAGGTGGTTTTCCCCAGCGGGCCATCGCTCCAGACCAGGTCATAGACGCTGTCCACACCCTGGATGTACATCGCCAGACGCTCCAGACCGTAGGTGATCTCGCCGGTCACCGGCTTACACTCGAGGCCGCCGACCTGCTGGAAGTAGGTGAACTGCGTCACTTCCATGCCGTTGAGCCACACTTCCCAGCCCAGACCCCAGGCGCCCAGCGTCGGGTTTTCCCAGTTGTCTTCGACAAAGCGAATGTCGTGGATAGTCGGGTCCATACCCAGCTCTTTCAGCGACCCGAGGTACAGCTCCTGGATGTTGTCCGGAGAGGGTTTAATCACCACCTGGAACTGATAGTAGTGCTGTAAACGGTTCGGGTTTTCGCCATAGCGGCCATCGGTTGGACGACGGGAAGGCTGTACGTAGGCGGTCGCCATCGGCTCCGGTCCTAACGCGCGCAGGCAGGTCATCGGGTGAGAGGTGCCGGCGCCGACTTCCATGTCCAGTGGTTGAACAATGGTGCAGCCCTGACGAGCCCAGTAATCCTGTAAGGTCAGGATCAGGCCCTGGAAGGTCCTGGTATCAAACTTTTGCATATGATTTCGTGCTGGATACGTGTGGATTTAAAGGAAGGAGTCAGTATACCCGCTGGCTGCGAGATATACAGTACGAAACGGCGTTGTTTCAGGAAAACGGACGAAATTTACGCCAGGCGGGGTCGATTCAGCGCATCGAAAGATGCATAAACTGGCCGTCCGGGTCAAAGGAACAGATGAAACGCTCATTCTTGCCGGTACGGCCAGAAAGCTCATAGCTCGCCTGGAATTGTTCAAAGTGGTTCACGTCAACGAGCTGCGTTTGCGTGTTATAGCGGATAGCCGCCTGATCCTTGCAAAGCTGCGCCATATTGAGCGTGGTTTGCGGCGTAATACGAGCGCGCTGCGCTTTTTGCGTCGGCGGGGAGACGGTCTCGCTGCAGCCCGCGAGGAGCAGCACCAGCATGACGGAAACAACACCTTTCACCACGTTCTCCTCCACCGCCTTGTTAGCAAGTTGTTATCTTAAAGATTCAGTATTACAGGTATTTTGCGAATATCATGAAACTGCGACAAGTCTGTGACCGAAAACTCAGACTAATCTATTGCGACACCGGGAAACCGGGCAGGTCATATCTTATTTCTCCAGCAGACATTGAGGGACTGATGCAAGAAAAGATACACTGGATCACCAACCTGCGCGGCATCGCCTGCATGATGGTGGTGATGATCCACAGCACCAGCTGGTATATCACTCACCCCCATGCGATTACCCTGCTGCAATGGGATATCGCCAATCTGCTCAATTCCGCCTCCCGCGTCAGCGTGCCGCTGTTTTTTATGATCTCGGGCTACCTCTTTTTTGGGGAACGCAGCGCCCAGCCGCGCCATTTCTGGCGGATTGGCCTGTGCATTGCGTTCTATAGCGCGCTATCTCTGCTGTATATCACGCTGTTTACCCATATCAACGTCGAGCTGTCGTTAAAGAATTTGCTGCAGAAGCCTGTCTTCTACCACCTGTGGTTTTTCTTTGCTATCGCCGTCATCTACCTGCTCTCGCCGCTGATTCAGGTTAAGTCCACCAGTAGCACAATGCTGCTGGCGCTGATGGCGATCCTCGGCATTCTGGCCAACCCCAATATGGTCAGCGTTAAAGCCGCCGGGATTGAGTGGCTGCCAGTCAACCTCTATATCAACGGCGACACCTTCTACTACGTGCTCTACGGCGTGCTGGGCAGAGCCATTGGCACCCTGGACACCGATAAAAAATGGCTAACACCGCTCTGCGCCGCGCTGTTCATCGCCGCCGTGTGGGTCATTTCCCGCGGCACGCTGCATGAGCTGCGCTGGCGCGGAGACTTCGGCGACACCTGGTATCTCTACTGCGGACCGGCGGTGTTTGTTTGCGCGGTCACCCTGCTGACGCTGGCCAAAAACTGGCTTAACGCGCGTCCCCTGCCCGGTATCGCCTGCATTGCGCGACATTCGCTGGGGATCTACGGCTTTCATGCCCTGATAGTGCATGCGCTGCGCGCCAGCCATCTGGAGCTATCCCGCTGGCCGCTGCTGGATATTGTGTGGATATTTAGCGCCGCCCTGCTCGGCAGCCTGCTGCTGTCAGGCCTGGTGCAGCGGATTGATAGCCGCCGGCTGGTCAGCTAACGGTCCGCCGCCCGGAGGGGCCCGACTTACGTCTCAGGCCCCTCTTCCGTCACGCTGAGAGGTTCCCGTAAGCGCGTCGGGTCCCAGACATCACGCACGTTTTTCTGTACCGCAACAGCGCCAAACAGGCTCAAAAAATACGCCAGCCCATAGAACCCTTTCTCGCTGAGCAGCAGAGTGGCATTCCACAGTCCGATAACCAGCAGACCTACAGCGATAACGAAGACCACCAGACAGGTGGTGTAGTACAGCGCGGTGGTCGGAATGGCTTCATACTTATCGCGCACCGTCTTTTGATAAGATGCCGCGGCAAACAGCCCCAGTACCAGGACGGCAAAATAATAGCCTTTCTCATTCAACTGCATATCGGCATTCCACAGCCCCACCAGATAGGTGACGATGCCGCCGATCAGGGCAATCCAGGAGATCAAATGAAACGCAGGAGAATACGTCGCGTGCTTGTTTTCCATCACTTTTTACCTTTTACGCGCCTCGGGGCGGCGCTTATTCCGTTTTTTGCATCGCGCGGGCGATGCGGGTCCGTTCGGGGGTTGCCGATGCGCCATATAAGCAGACAAACCATGCCGCGATATAGACGGCTTTTTCATGCCAGTCTGCCGGTACATACCAGGCGCCGACCAGCAGCAGGCCGACCGATAGCAGCAGCACCAGCCGGCATAAGGCAATAAAACCGTCGTCCTGTTCCTGCCACTGACTGGCGCGCTGATGGGCGAGAACAGCAAACATCCCCATCACCAGCACGCCGAGAAAATACCCTTTGCCGCTGAACAGCGGGCAGGTTCGCCAGATACCGAGCAGATAAACCAGCGATCCTGCCGCCATCATCCCCCTGGCAATATTGCGTTTTGTGATCATCTCACCTCCCTGGTCGACAGGGGCTGATTATGACCGACTCCCTCGGCGATGCCTCAGATTACGTACGACAAAGCGGAGATTTCGGAATAAATAAATACGCATTTATGGATGGATGTAGCCGGGACATTCAGGAAGGGAATCCGCCCGGCGCTGCCGGACGGACTGAGGCTAAGACATCAGCGGTTTCAGTTGCTGATAAATCTGGCGGAAGGTTTCCCGCTGCGGCGCATAGTGGGCCACACGGCGATCGTCCGGGCGATGGGCTTGTTCAAGCGGCAGCGGCTTCAGCAGCCCGGGGCGGTCTGCCTCGTCGTGAACCGCCAGCTGCGCCAGCCTGGCCGCCCCCAGCGCCGGGCCGACATCGCCCCCGGTACGGTAATCGAGCTGCAGGCCGCTGATATCCGCCAGCATTTGCCGCCAGTAAGCGCTGCGCGCCCCGCCGCCGATAAGCGTGATGCTCTGCGGCTTGATGCCGCAGGCGTGCACCACGTCCATACCATCCGCCAGCGCATAGCCCACCCCTTCCAGCACCGCCCGCGCCAGCTCTGCCGGCCCATGCTGATGCGTCAGGCCAAAAAAGACGCCCTTAGCCTGCGGGTTGTTGTGCGGCGTGCGTTCGCCAGACAGATAGGGCAGGAACCACACCGGACCGGCGCTTTCATCCGCCGTCTGCGCCGCCGCGATCAGCGCCGGCACGCTGGCGAGACCGGTTAATTTTGCCGCCCAGTCCAGACAGGAGGCCGCGCTGAGCATCACCGACATCAAATGCCAGCGGCCCGGCAGGGCATGGCAGAAGCTGTGCACCGCGCTTTCGGGTTTGCTAAGGAACCCTTCACTGACGGCGAAGTAGACGCCTGAGGTGCCCAGCGACAGCATCGCCTGACCGGCATCGGCCATGCCGACCCCGACCGCGCCCGCGGCGTTGTCGCCCCCGCCGCCCACCACCAGCGCCGGCGGCATATTCCACGCCTGCGCCACCTCAGGTCGCAGTTGCCCGGTGACGTCGCTGCCTTCGAACAGCGCTGGCATCGCATCCCGACTGAGATCGCAGGCGGCGAGCATCTCGTCGCTCCAGTCGCGCCGGGCGACGTCCAGCCACATCGTGCCGGCGGCGTCAGACATATCGCTGGCGAGCTCGCCGGTCATGCGCAGGCGCAGATAATCCTTGGGCAGCAGCACTTTATCGACCTGGCTGAACACTGCCGCCTCGTGGCGCTGTACCCATAAGAGCTTCGGCGCCGTAAAGCCCGGCATCATCAGGTTGCCGGTGATCTGCCGGGAAGCGCTGACTTTGTCTTCCAGCAGCTGGCACTCTTCGGCGCAGCGGCCGTCATTCCATAAAATGGCCGGACGCAACACCTGTAACGATTTATCCAGTAGGGTGGCGCCGTGCATCTGTCCGGCAATGCCCAGCGCCTTCACGTCGCGCAGGCTATGCTGCGCGCCCAGGGCTTTCATCGCCGTGTCCGTCGCCAGCCACCACTGTTCGGGATCTTGCTCCGACCACAGCGGATGCGGACGCGAGACGGTGAGTTTTTCGGTATGCGATGCCACTACCTCACCCTGCTCATTGAGCAGGATGGCTTTGACGCCCGACGTCCCCAGATCGATGCCGATATACATACTCCCTCTCCTTAAACGCGCGCCACGGCTGAGCGTGGCGCGAACAGAGCATCCTGGTTGCGGCGCCGGTCACGCCGGGCGCCGCCGCATGATTACTTGTCAAACAGATAATGGTTGACCAGGTTTTCCAGTTGTTCCTGCTGGCCGCTGCGATGCTGCGGCGCCAGCTGATGCTGAGCGGCATACTGGGCAATATCGCTCAGGGTCATCTGCCCGTTAAGGATCTGCTGCCCCAGCTCACCGTTCCAGCCGGCGTAGCGTCTGGCCACACGTTTATCCAGCTCACCGTCCTCAATCATCCGCGCCGCAACTTTCAGCGACAGCGCCATGGTATCCATCGCGCCAATATGACCATAGAACAGGTCGTATTTGTCGGTGCTCTGCCGGCGCACTTTCGCATCAAAGTTGAGGCCGCCGGTAGTGAAGCCGCCCGCTTTAAGAATTTCATACATCACCAGCGCATTCTCTTCGACGCTGTTCGGGAACTGGTCGGTATCCCAGCCCAGCTGCGGATCGCCGCGGTTGGCGTCGACGGAGCCGAACAGCCCCAGCGCGATGGCCGTCGCAATTTCATGATGGAACGAATGGCCGGCGAGCGTGGCATGGTTAGCTTCAATATTCAGTTTAATCTCTTTTTCCAGACCAAACTGTTTGAGGAAGCCGTAAACGGTAGAGGCATCATAGTCATACTGATGCTTGGTCGGCTCCTGCGGTTTGGGCTCAATCAGCAGCGTGCCTTTAAAGCCGATTTTATGCTTATGCTCCACCACCAGCTGCATAAAGCGGCCAATCTGCTCACGCTCCTGGCGCAGGTCGGTATTCAGCAGGGTTTCATAGCCCTCGCGACCGCCCCACAGCACATAGTTTTCACCGCCCAGTTGATGGGTGGCATTCATGGCGGTGACCACCTGGGTGGCCGCCCAGCTAAATACTTCCGGATCCGGGTTGGTGGCCGCGCCGGCGCCGTAGCGCGGGTTGGTAAAGCAGTTTGCGGTCCCCCACAGAAGCTTCACGCCGCTCTGCTGCTGTTTCTCAGCCAGCACCTCGACCATCCGGGCGAAGTTATTGCTGTATTCCTTGAGCGAAGCGCCTTCCGGCGAGACGTCAACGTCGTGGAAGCAGTAGTAAGGCACGTTGAGTTTATGGAAGAATTCGAACGCCACATCGGCTTTGCGTTTGGCCATCTCCAGGGCGTCGCCAGGCTGCTGCCAGGGACGATCAAAGGAGCCCACGCCAAACATATCGGCGCCATTCCAGCAGAAGGTGTGCCAGTAACAGGCCGCAAAACGCAGATGATCTTCCATCCGTTTGCCCAGCACCAGTTCATCCGGGTTGTAATGACGGAAAGCCAGCGGGTTAGTGGATTTCGGGCCTTCGTAACGAACGCGATCGAGTTGATCGAAATAGGTCTGCATAGAGAACTCCATATTCAGAGATGCGGCGAATAACCAATCAGATACCCTAAATAATTCGAGTTGCAGGAAGGCGGCAGGAGCGCAAGTCCCCGGTAACCAGGGGCGGAGCAACGAATGTCACCAACCCACCTACAACTTGAAGTATGACGGGTTTAAGCCAATATAGAATTTCGCTTTCATTTTCCTCAATTACGTTATTTCACACCGCCATTGAGAGAATCCACAAACGTGCGCCAGCTCGCAAAAATAATATCCAGTCGCCGTTGCGCCGCTTTGTCAGAGACAGTCCAGTGCAATAATAAGAGCGTGCATGAATAAAATACGATCGCCGTCATAATTTGCACATTAAACGAAATTTCATAACGGCAAAATAAGAACCGGTAATTGCCAGCCCTGCTTTCCGCGTTAAGAATCTGTAACGTATCCGCAACCTCATGTATCAAACATTATTTTCCGTTCGTCTTACCTACCCTTACAAAAAAGGTATCGTTATTATGAAGATAAAGAACCTTTGCCTTACGCTTTGCGCCAGCTCCCTCCTGCTCGCCAGCATGGCGGGGATGGCGAAAGAAGTGAAGATTGGCATGGCCATCGACGATCTGCGTCTGGAGCGCTGGCAGAAAGACCGTGATATTTTCGTCAATAAAGCGGAATCCTTAGGCGCCAAAGTTTTTGTCCAGTCCGCTAATGGCAATGAAGAAACGCAGATGTCGCAAATTGAAAACATGATCAACCGCGGCGTCGATGTGTTAGTCATTATTCCTTATAACGGCCAGGTACTCAGTAACGTTATTAAAGAAGCCAAGCAGGAAGGTATTAAAGTCCTGGCCTATGACCGTATGATTAATAATGCCGACATTGATTTCTATATATCTTTCGATAATGAAAAAGTTGGTGAAATGCAGGCGCAAAGTCTGGTCGACAAAGTGCCGCAGGGTAATTATTTCCTGATGGGCGGTTCGCCGGTGGATAATAACGCTAAACTGTTCCGCGCCGGACAGATGAAAGTTCTCAAGCCGTATGTCGATGATGGCAAAATTAAGATTGTCGGCGATCAGTGGGTTGACGGCTGGCTGCCGGAGAACGCGCTGAAAATAATGGAAAACGCGCTAACGGCGAATAATAACAAGATCGATGCCGTGGTCGCCTCCAATGACGCCACCGCCGGCGGCGCCATCCAGGCCTTAACCGCCCAGGGGCTGGCCGGCAAAGTGGCGATCTCCGGTCAGGATGCTGACCTGGCGGGCGTGAAGCGCATTATTTCCGGTACCCAGACGATGACCGTCTATAAACCGATTACCACCCTGGCCACCAACGCCGCTGAAATCGCCGTTGAGCTGGGTAACGATAAGCAGCCGAAGGCCGATACCACGCTGAATAACGGCTTAAAAGACGTCCCTTCGCGCCTGTTAACGCCAATTGAGGTAAATAAAGAGAATATCGACGCCACGGTGATTAAAGACGGTTTCCATAAAAAGAGTGAACTGTAATGGCTGACGCCCCGCTGCGGGGCGTCATTTTCATCCCGCCGGATATCACTGTTGCGGAGTCTTTATGACCTGGCTACTCGAAATGAAGAACATCACCAAAACCTTCGGCGCTGTTAAAGCCGTGGATAACGTCAGCCTGCGCCTGAACGCAGGCGAGGTGGTCTCGTTATGCGGTGAAAATGGGTCGGGGAAATCGACGCTGATGAAGGTGCTGTGCGGTATCTATCCGCACGGAAGCTATGAGGGCGAGATTATTTTTGCCGGCGAAACGCTGCAGGCAAACCATATTCGCGATACCGAACGCAAAGGCATCGCCATTATTCATCAGGAGCTGGCGCTGGTGAAACATCTCACCGTGCTGGAGAATATTTTCCTCGGCGCCGAGATCTCCCGCCATGGTCTGCTGGATTATGAAACCATGACGCTGCGCTGTCAGAAGCTGTTGGCGCAGGTCAATCTGCCCATTTCGCCCGATACCCGCGTCGGCGACCTCGGCCTTGGTCAGCAGCAGTTGGTGGAGATCGCCAAGGCGCTGAATAAACAGGTTCGCCTGCTGATCCTCGACGAACCGACCGCCTCCTTGACCGAACAAGAAACCGCGACGCTGTTGGCGATCGTTCGCGATCTGCAAAACCACGATATCGCCTGCATCTATATCTCGCATAAGCTCAATGAGGTCAAAGCGATCTCCGATACGATCTGCGTGATCCGCGACGGCCAGCACATCGGCACCCGCGATGCCAGCGGCATGAGCGAAGACGATATCATCACCATGATGGTCGGCCGCGAGCTCACCGCGCTCTATCCCAGCGAGCCGCACGCCCACGGCGAGGAGATCCTGCGGGTTGAACATTTAACCGCCTGGCACCCGGTAAACCGCCATATTAAACGGGTCAATGACGTCTCATTTTCCCTGCGTCGCGGAGAAATCCTCGGCATCGCCGGGCTGGTCGGCGCCGGACGTACCGAGGCGGTACAGTGCCTGTTCGGCGTCTGGCCGGGGCGCTGGCAAGGGGAGATCTTTATTGATGGCCAGCCGGTGAGCATCTCTAACTGCCAGCAGGCCATTGCCCACGGCATCGCCATGGTGCCGGAAGACCGCAAAAAAGACGGCATCGTGCCGGTGATGGCGGTGGGCAAAAACATTACCCTCGCGGCGCTCAACCAGTTCACCGGCGCAATGAGCAGCCTGGACGACGCCGCCGAGCAGCACTGCATCCAGCAGTCCATTCAGCGTTTGAAAATTAAAACCTCCTCACCGGAGCTGGCGATTGGCCGTCTGAGCGGCGGCAACCAGCAAAAGGCGATTCTGGCGCGCTGTCTGCTGCTCAATCCGCGCATTCTGATCCTCGACGAACCCACCCGTGGCATCGATATCGGGGCGAAGTATGAAATTTATAAACTGATTAACCAGCTGGTGCAGCAGGGCATCGCGGTCATTGTCATTTCATCCGAACTGCCCGAGGTGCTCGGTCTCAGCGATCGGGTGCTGGTCATGCACGAAGGCAGACTAAAAGCCAATTTGGTTAATCAACATCTGACCCAGGAACAGGTGATGGAAGCCGCGCTGAGGAGCGAACGCCATGTCGAAGAACACGTCGTCTGAAATCAAACTCACCCCAACCGCCCCCGCGGCCCTGCCGGCGCTAAAAGGGCTGAATCTCCAGGTCTTCGTGATGATCGCCGCCATCGTCGTCATTATGCTGTTTTTCACCTGGGTTACCGATGGCGCCTACCTGAGCGCACGCAATATCTCCAACCTGCTGCGGCAGACGGCCATCACCGGCATCCTCGCCGTCGGCATGGTGTTTGTGATTATTTCGGCAGAAATCGACTTGTCCGTTGGCTCGATGATGGGGCTGCTGGGCGGCGCTGCGGCGATCTTTGACGTCTGGCTCGGCTGGCCGCTGCCGCTCACCATTCTGGTGACGCTGGTGATGGGCCTGCTGCTCGGCGCGTGGAACGGATGGTGGGTAGCCTATCGCAAGGTGCCCTCGTTTATCGTCACCCTTGCCGGGATGCTGGCGTTTCGCGGCATTCTGATCGGCATCACCAACGGGACCACCGTCTCGCCCACCAGTCCGGCGATGTCGCAGATCGGCCAAAGCTACCTGCCAGACGGCATCGGCTTCGGCATCGGCGTTGTCGGCATGGCGGTGTTTATCGTCTGGCAGTGGCGCGGGCGGATGCGCCGGCAGGCGTTAGGTCTGGCGACCTCGTCCTCCACCGCCGCCGTCGGCCGCCAGGCCATTACCGCGGTGATTGTGCTGGGCGCAATCTGGCTGCTCAATGACTATCGCGGCGTACCGACCCCGGTGCTGATCCTCGCCGCCCTGCTGCTGGCGGGCCTGTTTATGGCCACCCGCACCGCCTTTGGTCGCCGCATCTACGCCATCGGCGGCAACCTGGAGGCGGCCCGTCTGTCCGGGATTAACGTCGAGCGTACCAAGCTGGCGGTGTTTGCCATTAACGGCCTGATGGTCGCCATTGCCGGGCTAATCCTCAGCTCACGGCTCGGCGCGGGGTCGCCTTCGGCGGGCAATATCGCCGAACTGGACGCCATCGCCGCCTGCGTCATCGGCGGCACCAGCCTGGCGGGCGGCATCGGCAGCGTCGCCGGGGCGGTAATGGGGGCGTTTATTATGTCGGCCCTGGATAACGGCATGAGCATGATGGACGTCGCCACCTTCTGGCAATATATCGTTAAAGGCGCCATTTTGCTGCTGGCGGTGTGGATGGACTCTGCCACCAAGCGGCGCGCATAAGCAGAGACTCTCTGAAGAATGTCTGAATTCTTTGCGCTACCGCCAAACTTCGCCATAAGGCGCTTGAAATATCTCGGGCATTAGCCGGTAGTGTATACCCAACATCATTCGGGTTGCAGACGGCGCCCCCGGCCGCGTACCGGCGTACGTGGCCGGGATGAGTGGTAAGTCAGGCCATCGGCAACATCTTGAATGAAGGGGTATGACCGGGGTTAGAGCAGGAACATTATCTATGTTTGAAAAGCGTCACCGTATTACGCTGTTATTTAACGCCAACAAAGCTTATGACCGCCAGGTAGTTGAAGGTGTCGGCGAGTATCTGCAGGCCTCCCAGTTGGAGTGGGATATCTTTATTGAAGAGGACTTTCGGGCACGCATCGAAAACATCAAAGAGTGGTTGGGCGATGGCGTTATCGCCGACTATGACGATCCCGAAATCGAAAAGCTGCTGGCCGATGTCCACGTGCCCATCGTCGGCGTCGGCGGATCTTATCATCAGCCAGAGCAGTACCCGCCGGTCCACTATATCGCCACCGACAACGCCGCGCTGGTGGAAAGCGCTTTTCTCCATTTGAAGGAAAAAGGGGTGCACCGCTTCGCGTTTTACGGACTCCCCACCTCCAGCGGTAAACGCTGGGCGGTAGAGCGCGAGTATGCCTTCTGCCAGCTGGTCGCGAAGGAGAAGTATCGCGGCGTGGTCTACCAGGGGCTGGAGACAGCGCCGGAGAACTGGCAGCACGCGCAAAACCGGCTCGCCGACTGGCTGCAAACCCTGCCGCCGCAAACCGGCATCATCGCCGTCACCGACGCCCGCGCCCGCCACGTCCTGCAGGCCTGCGAGCTGCTGCATATCCCGGTGCCAGAGAAACTGTGCGTTATCGGCATCGATAACGAGGAGCTAACCCGCTATCTCTCTCGCGTCGCCCTCTCCTCTGTCGCCCAGGGCACCCGCCAGATGGGTTATCAGGCGGCAAAATTACTCCACCGGCTGTTGAATAACGAGGCCCTCCCGCTGCAACGCCAGCTGATCCCGCCGATGCGCGTCGTTGAGCGACGCTCCACCGACTACCGGTCGTTAAACGATCCCTCCGTGATACAGGCGATGCATTACATTCGCAACAATGCCTGCAAAGGCATCAAGGTGGAACAGGTGCTCGACGCCGTGGGCATCTCTCGCTCTAATCTGGAAAAACGCTTCAAAGAGGAGGTCGGGGAGACCATCCACACGGTGATCCACAGCGAAAAACTGGAAAAGGCGCGCAGCCTGCTGGTGTCCACTAGTCTGTCGATCAATGAGATTTCGCAGATGTGCGGCTATCCGTCGCTGCAATATTTCTATTCGGTGTTTAAGAAGGAGTACGACGTGACGCCGAAGGAGTACCGCGATCGGCACAGCGAGGTGATGCTGTAGGGTAAAAAAATGCCCGGCGACAAGGCCGGGCATCCGGATTACAGATGGGCGGCGATGAGCCGCTGATTGTCCTGATACATCGCGAAGAGATAGTTGTTGTAGCTCGACCCTTTGGTCGAATATCCCTTCAGCTTATGAATCATGGTGCTGGCAGTTACTTCCTGATCCGCCTTGCGCAGCTGCAGGCGCGACTTGCGGAAAGAAGAATAGGCCGGGTGGGTGTTCAGGTTGGTGACATAAGCCTGCACCGACTGCTCTACCGACTCAAACTGCGAGTAACCTTTCATCGCGCCGCGGCAGCGACCGGCGCCGCACTTCATGCCGAACAGGTTGTTATTCTCGCGCGCCAGCCTGGAGGTACCCCAGCCACTTTCCGCCGCCGCCATGGTCGCCACCATGCTGTTCGGAATAATGTCGACACGCTCAAGCAGCGCGTTCCAGGGCACATGACGCGTATTGCCTGACCACTTCACCTTATAGCGGGAAGCGATATCCTTCAGGCGCGCCTTCTCAGTCGGCGACCAGCGAGCATCGTACTGCTTGGAAATAAGCCAGTTACGATCCGCAGTAATCGCCTGATTCTGCTTGGTAATATAAGGCATGACCGTCCGGAGAAACGCTTTTTTCCTTGGTGTTCCGGAAGGGTATTTTCGCAAGTCAGGAAGTGAACTGCTCTTTACACTATTGCGAGAATACTCTTGTTTACTGCTTACCTTAGTACTACTTATCTTCTTTACCGTTGGGGCTTTATGACTCTTTGTCGCTGTGTGCGTTGTCGCCAACACACTACCTGAAAAGATGCAGGTTAGTAACATAAGTATGGCGGCCCCATATCGTCGTATGGGATTCGATATCATCAGGTCTCCTGGTCGGATATATGCATTCCAACACCTTGTTTTTCACAAAAAAACGATTGCTGAATCGCTAATAGTATCAAAAATACGCACTGAGGGCATCAACAGAAATAGTCCAATTCCGAATTGCTGTCATCTGAAATCGGTTTCTGCGGCGCATCGCCAGCGCGAAAATGCTAGCTTCGTCTCATTTTTAGCCTATTTTTTGAGCGGTGTCACTCACCCCTTTTCATCCTCCTGGTAAAACGCGCGTCAGGAGGAGTTCACCCGCGCGGCGACAAGGCACACTAGATAAAAACCGCTCACAGGATCTCGCAATGAAACTCGCTGCGCTTGCCACGTTATTCGTGCCTGGGATGGCCTTTGCCGCCTGGACTACCACCGACTTTCCTGCTTTTACCGAAGAAGGGACCGGCCGATTCATCAGCCAGAAAGTGGTTGAGAAGGGTACACGTCCCCTGCAGCTAAATTTTGACCAGCAGTGCTGGCAGCCTTCCGGCGGCATTAAGCTCAACCAGATGCTGTCCATGGAGCCCTGTCGCGGCACACCGCCGCAATGGCGCATCTTCCGCCAGGGTCTGTATACTCTGGAGGTGGATACCCGTTCCGGCACGCCAACGATGATGATTTCGCTGGAGGAAAAAGAGACCAGCGCCGCGGCGCCGCAGATCCGCCAGTGTCCGAAGTGGGACGGAAAACCGCTGACCATCGACGTCAGCAAAACCTTCGCCGAGGGCAGCAAGGTCCGCGATTTCTACAGCGGCAATGTCGCGACCGTCAGCGGCGGCAAAATCACCCTGCAGCCCGCCTTCGGCAGCAATGGCCTGCTGCTACTCGAGCGTGCCGAGACCGCCGCCCCGGCGCCGTTTGACTGGCACAATGCCACCGTCTACTTCGTCCTGACCGATCGCTTCGTAAACGGTAACCCGGCCAACGACAACAGCTATGGTCGCCATAAAGACGGCATGCAGGAGATCGGCACCTTCCACGGCGGCGACCTGCAGGGATTAACCAGCAAGCTGGATTATCTGCAGCAGATGGGAGTTAACGCCCTGTGGATCAGTTCCCCGCTCGAGCAGATCCACGGCTGGGTCGGCGGCGGCACGAAGGGCGATTTCCCTCACTACGCCTACCACGGCTATTACACCCAGGACTGGTCGAAACTGGACGCCAACATGGGGACCGAAGCGGATCTCCGCCGACTGGTGGATGAAGCGCATAAGCGCGGAATACGTATTCTGTTCGACGTGGTGATGAACCATGCCGGCTACGCCACCCTGGCCGATATGCAGGAGTTCCAGTTCGGCTCCCTGTATCTGCAAGGAGATGAGCTGAAAAAAACTCTCGGCGAGCGCTGGACGGACTGGAAGCCGGGCGCGGGACAGACCTGGCACAGCTTTAACGACTATATCAACTTCAGCGACAAAGCCGGGTGGGAGAAATGGTGGGGTAAGAAGTGGATCCGCACCGATATCGGCGATTACGACAATCCGGGCTATGACGATCTCACCATGTCGCTGGCCTTCCTGCCGGACCTGAAAACCGAATCGAAGGAGATCTCAGGCCTGCCGAACTTCTATAGCCATAAACCAGACACCGCAGCGAAAGCGATCCCGGGCTATACGCCGCGCGACTATCTGACACACTGGCTGAGCCAGTGGGTACGTGACTACGGCATCGATGGCTTCCGCGTCGATACCGCCAAACATGTGGAGATGGACGCCTGGCAGCAGTTAAAAACCCAGGCCACCGCCGCGCTGGCGGAGTGGAAGAAAGCCAATCCGGATAAAGCGCTGGATGCGGCGCCGTTCTGGATGACCGGCGAAGCCTGGGGACATGGAGTGATGCAGAGCGATTATTATCGCCACGGTTTTGATGCGATGATCAATTTCGACTACCAGGACCAGGCGGCGAAAGCGGCGACCTGTATGGCCAATATTGACCTCACCTGGCAGCAAATGGCGGACAAGCTGCAGAGCTTTAACGTCCTGAGCTACCTCTCCTCGCACGATACGCGGCTGTTCCGCGAAGGCGGCACCACCGCGGCGGAGCTACTGCTGCTGGCCCCTGGCGCCGTGCAGATTTTCTATGGCGACGAATCATCGCGCCCGTTCGGCCCCACCGGCTCGGACCCGCTGCAGGGTACCCGCTCGGAGATGAACTGGCAGGATGTCAACGGCAAGGCGGCCCGCAGCGTTACCCACTGGCAGAAGATCGGCCAGTTCCGCGCTCGCCATCCGGCAATCGGCATGGGCAAACAGACAACGCTGTCGATGTCGCGTGGTTACGGGTTCGTGCGTGAGAGCGGTGAAGACAAAGTGATGGTCATCTGGGCCGGACAGCAGCAGTAATCCACAGGTGGCTCTCCGCCCTGGCGGGGAGCCATTCAGAACAAAACGCTAACAAAATAGCAATTTACAGGATAAAGATAAAAAGCCGCCTCCTCCCGCCGATTTGCACCACGCCAGCGCTGGCGTTATGGTTAGCCACTTTCCAGAACCACCGATAGACTATTCGCGATGACATTTTCCCTTTTCGGCGACAAATTCACCCGTCATTCAGGCATCACCCGCTTGATGGAAGACCTTAATGACGGTCTGCGCACGCCGGGCGCTATTATGCTGGGCGGCGGCAACCCCGCTCAGATCCCGGAAATGAATGACTACTTCCAGCAGCTGCTGGCCGACATGCTGGATAATGGCAAAGCCCTTGATGCGCTTTGTAATTATGATGGTCCACAGGGCAAAAGCGAGCTGCTGGCTCTGCTGGCGAATATGCTGCGCGACGAGCTGGGCTGGGAGATCGAACCACAGAATATTGCGCTAACAAACGGCAGTCAGAGCGCATTTTTCTACTTATTTAATCTGTTTGCAGGCCGTCGGGCAGATGGCACCACCCGTAAGGTACTGTTCCCACTGACGCCGGAATATATCGGCTACGCCGATGCCGGTCTGGAAGAGGATCTGTTCGTTGCCACCCGGCCGAACATCGAACTACTGCCGGAAGGCCAGTTTAAGTACCATGTTGATTTTGAGCATCTGCAGGTGACGGAAGAGACCGGGATGATCTGCGTCTCGCGCCCCACCAACCCGACCGGCAACGTCATCACTGATGAAGAGCTGATCAAACTGGATGCGCTGGCGAATCAGCACGGGGTCCCGCTGGTGATTGATAACGCCTACGGTGTACCGTTCCCGGGCATTATCTTTAGCGACGCCCGACCGCTGTGGAATCCGAACATCGTGCTGTGTATGAGCCTGTCCAAGCTGGGCCTGCCGGGCAGCCGCTGCGGGATTATCATCGCCAACGAAAAAATCATCACCGCCATCAGCAACATGAACGGCATTATCAGCCTCGCCCCTGGCGGCATCGGGCCGGCAATGATGTGCGAAATGATTAAACGACAGGATCTGCTGCGCCTGTCAGAGACGGTGATCAAGCCCTTCTATTACCAGCGGGTGCAGGAAACCATCGCCATTATTCGCCGCTATCTGCCGGAGGAGCGCTGCCTTATTCACAAACCGGAGGGGGCAATCTTCCTCTGGCTGTGGTTTAAGGATCTGCCGATCTCCACCGAGCTGCTGTATCAGCGGCTGAAAAAGCGCGGCGTGCTGATGGTGCCGGGGGATTACTTCTTCCCTGGTCTGGATAAACCGTGGCCGCACACCCACCAGTGTATGCGCATGAACTATGTACCGGACCCGCAAAAAATCGAAGCCGGAGTGAAAATCCTCGCCGAAGAGGTTGAATTTGCCTGGCGCGAACAGGAAGCATAATCTCGGACGCCGCGGGCGGGTAACGTTCGTCAGCGACCCCATTCACGCCAGCGCCAGCCGCTGGCGTTTTTGCGCGCATAGCGCTTCCAGCTCCGCGGGAACCATCACCCGCAGCGCCTGCGTCGGGCAGGCGGCCACGCAGGCCGGTCCTTCGGCGCGGTGATGGCATAGATCGCATTTCAACGCCTGCGCCTGCTGGTTCATTACCGTAACGGTCATCGCGCCGTACGGGCAGGCCACCATGCAGCTTTTGCAGCCGATGCAGCGCCGCTGGTCGACCCACCAGACGTCATTGTCGCGCTGAATCGCCCCCTGTGGGCAAACGCTGGCGCAGGGCGCATCCTCGCACTGCCGACAGGCCATCGCCGTCGATATGTCACCGCTTTTCACCACCCGGATACGCGGCGCGAAATGGTTCGTCGACAGGGCGGCGACATCCTGCGCCTGCTGGTGCGCCACCGCGCAGGCCACTTCGCAGGTACGACAGCCGATGCACCGCTGGGCATTGGCAATAAGAAACTGGTTCATCCTCTGCTCCCTGGGGATAAAACCGCAGGGTGCCAGAATATCCCCTGCCCGCGCTTTGATCCTGAATGGAATCAGCGCTGTTTTTTGTCAGATGGCCGGCAGGATGTGGTCATTTGCCTGACGCTTCACGCACCGTGAAACCCAGCTCACGCGAAATTGCTTCGGCGGTCTCACGTAGTGGTTTTAACAAGTTCTTTTCGCCAGCTCCCCGGCACGAAGTCCGCCGGGGAGCCGACGTTAATGATTACCGGAACAATGCCTTATCGCGCAGGATATGATCGTTGCCGCGACGGCGGGTGAAGCCAATCCGATCGAAATACTCCAGGATCTGGATCGCCAGCTTCCGCCCTACGTTTAAGGTATCGCGGAAATCCGCCGCGCAGGTTGAACCGCGCAGCCGATCCAGCTCGCGCACCCGCTGGGCGAACTGCACAATGCGATCGTTGCGGTAGTAACGATCCTTGACGATCGCGGTAATCATCCCCTGCTGCGCCGCCTGGCGCAGCACCGCGCGCATCAGGGACTCTTCAACATGGACTTCGCGCGCAAGATCGCGCACCCACCACGGATCGTCGCCGAACAGAGTCTCCACCTTATGCCAGACCGCCTGCTGCTCGTCGGTAAACCCGGCTTTATGCTCCGGCAAATGCAGCCAGCCGTGATGACTGTGGACTAAGCCGCTCTCGCGCATCTGCTCAATCAGCAGCAGCACCAGCGCTTCATCTTCCATCGGCAGCGCGATGCGGCGCAGGCGCTCCCGGCCAGGGCCCGGCTCGTCTCGATGCTGCTCATGGTAACGCGCAAGGGCATCCAGCAATTTTCGCTGCCAGCGGGCGGCAAGCGGCGCGCTAAGCAGGCGCTGTCCGGCCTGCAGATAGTCCGGTCGCTGGATCAGGGCCGCCATTCCGGCTTCGCTGAGCTGCCGCGCCCAGGCGAAGTGCTCAAGCCGGACGGCATCCCGCTGCAGATGCAGCTCCAGCGCCTGCGCATCGTCAGCGCCGACCGCTGCCAGGGCGTGCAGCCACTGCAGATATTCCGGTTTACGTTTGCCGCGACGCGGAGGATCCAGCGTCACCACCCGTGCGCCCGCCAGCGTCAAGCGAGCAGAGATATCGCGGAGCACCAGCCGGTCGTTATCCGCCAGCCACAGCGGAGTATCCAGCACCAGCTCCGCCAGGTTGCCCTCAAGAAGCGACACCCGGGCGGTAATGTGGCTGGCAGCATGGTGAATATGCAGCGGCTGCCACTGGCTGAGCGGCGTATGGCACTGCAGCTCGACAATCACCCGTTCTGCTGGCTCCGGCGGTGGTGAGGAGAGCAGCCAGTCGCCGCGGTGCACTGCCTCTTTTTGCGCATCGCCGACAATATTCAGCGCAATGCGCTGCCCGGCGTGCGCCTGCTCAACCGCTTGATTCTGGGCATGCAGGCCGCGAACGCGCATCGGCGTGTTGACGCCGGTAAGCCACAGGGTATCCCCGACCCGTACTTCGCCGGAGAGCGCCGTCCCGGTGACCACCAGCCCCGCGCCTTTGACGGTAAAAGCGCGATCCAGCGCCAGGCGAAACCGCTGCTGCTGCGGGCGGGGGCGCTCCGCAAGCTGCCGCAGATGGCTGCGCAGTTCCGCAATACCGATGTTTTCCGCCGCCGCGGTGGGAAAGAAAGCGACGGCGCCAAAGCCCAGCTCGCCCAGGGTCTGCTCGACCTCTGCCTGAACCTCCGCCACCCTGGCGGCCGCCACGCGGTCCGTTTTGGTCAGCGCCACGGTCAGCGTCGGCTTTCCGGTCAGCTGCAGGATCGCCAGGTGTTCGCGGGTTTGCGCCATCACCCCGTCATCGCAGGCTACCACCAGCAGCGCATGGTCAATACCGCCCACCCCCGCCAGCATGTTGGACAAAAACTTTTCGTGCCCGGGAACGTCAATAAATCCCAGCACCCGCCCGTCCGGCTGCGGCCAGTAGGCATAGCCGAGATCGATCGTCATTCCCCGCGCTTTCTCTTCCGGCAGACGATCGGCATTCACGCCGGTTATCGCCTGCAGCAGCGTCGTTTTGCCGTGGTCAACATGTCCAGCGGTGGCAATAATCATCGTAACAACATCTCCATAAAGCGGGTTTCATTTTCCAGACAGCGCAGGTCCAGCCAGAGCCGACCGTCATAAATGCGGCCAATCACCGGACACGGCAGCGCGCGCCAGCGGGCCGCCAGCGCCTCCAGCCGGCTACCGCGGCCGTCATGCGGGGTAAAGGTCAACGCCGCGCTGGGCAGGCGGTCGACGGGTAACGAGCCGCTGCCAATCTGCGACTGGCAGGCTGCCACGCTGACGGCAAAATCAGGATAGTGTGCCGCCAGGTCAGGCTGCAGGCGTTCAGCCAGCCGGCGGATCTCCTCCGCCGGACGGGTGAGCAGGCGCAGCGTCGGCAATTTCTCCCTCAGCGCCTCCGGGTGCTGATAGAGGCGCAGCGTAGCCTCCAGCGCCGCGAGGGTCATTTTATCGGCGCGCAGGGCCCGCTTCAGCGGATGGCTTTGCAGCTGGGCAATCAGCGCGCGTTTGCCGACGATAATCCCGGCCTGCGGGCCACCGAGCAGCTTGTCGCCGGAGAAACTGACCAGGCTCACCCCGGCGGCGATCATCTCCTGCGGCATCGGCTCCTTTGGCAGGCCATACTGACTGAGATCCACCAGCGACCCGCTGCCCAGGTCGGCTACCACCGGAACATCCAGTTCGCGGCCAATGGCCGCCAGCTCCGCTTCGTCGACGGCTTTGGTAAAGCCCTCAATACTGTAGTTGCTGGTGTGGACCTTCATCAGCAGCGCGGTATTGTCATTCACCGCCTGGCGATAATCTTTGGCATGGGTGCGGTTGGTGGTACCCACTTCTTGCAGCTGGCAACCCGCCTGGCGCATCACGTCGGGGATGCGAAATGCCCCGCCGATCTCCACCAGTTCGCCGCGAGAGACCACCACTTCGCGACCGCTGGCGGTGGCCGCCAGCATCAGCAGAACGGCCGCCGCGTTGTTGTTCACGATACAGGCATCTTCCGCGCCGGTGATCTGGCACAGCAGATCGGCAATGGCGCGATCGCGATGGCCGCGCCCGGCGTCGTCGAGATCATATTCGAGCGTCACCGGCGCGCGCATCGCGCTGGCGACCGCCTCCACGGCCGACTCCGCCTGAATGGCGCGCCCCAGATTGGTATGCAATACCGTACCGGTGAGATTAAACACCGGACGCAGGGCGCTCTGCCGGCCGGCGGTGAGCCGCTGCTCACAGGCGTGCTGCCAGTCATGGCTCCAGTCAGGGAGCGTCTGCCGTTGGCTAATCTGTTCCCGCGCCTCATCGAGCATCTGGCGCAGCTGCGCCACCACCTGCGAATGGCCGTGCTGCGCCAGCAGGGGAGAAAAAGCGGGGTCGCGTAGTAAGCGGTCAATGGCCGGAAGCCGGGTATAAAGCGCACGAATTTCGGTAGTCATGAATGGGCCTGGCGGTAAGTTATTTTCCCCCCTCCCGACGGGAGAGGGAGTCAACAATCAGCGGCGATTGTAACGCCTCCTTGCGCAAACTGTTACCTGCCTGGGTCAAGTCCGCGGCGGTTCAGTGCGCGCAAAGCTGGCGCGCTGGAACAACGCATCCACCAGCTTCACCAGCTGCGGCCGGGTGGCGCACCAGCCCGGCGCTACGCGGCGAAAGTTCAGATAAGCAATGGCGCAGGCCGTGGAAATGGTCGCCAGATTAACCTCGTCGCCGCGCAGCGTTCCGTCTGCCGCGCAGGCTTCCAGCCTGTCGAGACCGCGAGCCACTTTCTCCCGCTGGCGGAGCAGTTCTTGCTCTGACTGTTGCGCGCCCGGGCGAGCCTTTTCACGCACCAGCGCCTGGGCGGCCTCCATCACGCCATCCGCCAGCGCCTCTAGCTGGCGCATCCTGAGAGCGGCTCTGGGGTCGGCGGGGATCATCGGCGGCGCCACGCCCAGCAGCTCCAGATACTGGGCGATGACCGGGGAGTCAAACCAGCACTCACCGTCGTCCGTCACCAGCGCCGGTACCTTGCCCAGCGGGTTATAGCGCGCCACACCGTTGCTTTCGCTGTAGGGGGATTCGTTGACAAACTCAAAAGGGATGCGCTTTTCCAGCAGGATCACCGATATTTTGCGCACAAAGGGACTGGTGTAGCTGCCGATCAGTTTCATAGCCTGCTCCTTATCGCCAACAAAGATATGAGTATGGCTCAGGGCGAGGTAAAAGGCAGGTGAGCATCCCGCTCAACCTGCCGCCGATCGCATTAATGGTCGAGATAGAGGTAGTGCATCCAACTGGTCATGCGCAGCAGCACTTTACGCATCACCGAAACGTGGGCGAAATGGTCGGAGTAGACCGCCACCTGCGCATAGATGCCATCGGGTAGTGCATCGATTTCGGCATTCGGATCGAGCTCAATGGTCGCCAGCACGCCATCGCTGCCCGGCGTCACGGTCAGCGACTGCAACGCCCCCTGCGCCTGATAGGTTCCCCCCGGCACCACCGGTAAAATGCTCACCAGTTTGCCGTGGAATACCTGTCCGGGCAGGGCATTAAACACCGCTTCCGCGTCGTCGCCCTTCTCCAGCCTTAACAGCGAATTTTGCCTGAACTGGGCGACGATCAGCCGTTTTTGCTCGGGGATAAACACCATCACCGGACGCAGCGGCAGCGAGGCGGCATAGGTCCCCGGACGGATCAGCACCTGGGTGATATACCCATCGCTTGGCGCCCGCACGGTGGTCTGATCGAGATTATATTTCGCCTCCGCCAGCTGGGCGCGCAGGCTGGCCACTTGCGACTGCTCGCCGTTGATCATGCTGTCCAGCTGGCTCTGGATCTGCGCCTGCTCCGCCACCGACGCCTTGACCAGCGCGTCCTGGGCAAGGTAATTCTGCCTGGCGTTATCGATGTCGCTTTCCGAGAACGGGTTCACCCGCGCCTGGCTCCCTTTCAGGTAGCGCTGATAGTCCTTGTATAAGCGATCGCGTTCCGCCGACACGCGGGTGGTGTTGGCCTGGGCTTCAGAGAGCTGCGCTTTGAGGGTGTTAATACTGTGCAGCGCCGTCACCAGGTCGGCCTGCAGACGGTCGACCCGCGCCTGATAGCGCGCCGGGTCAATAGTAAAAAGCACCTCACCCTTTTTGACGCGCTGATTCGCTTTGTCGGTGACGCTGTTAACCACTCCGGTAACCTGCGGCGTAATAGGAATAGATATCACCGCCTTTTGCGCCAGAAAGGTGTAAGGGTGGTTATAGTTCATTAATAAAATAAGCGCGCTAACAATAAATACGCCCCCCAGCGCCGCGGTAGGTACCGTCCATTTATTTACCGGTATTTTGAAGATTTTAAATATCGACCAGGCGATGGCCACGTAGGTCAAAATTATCAACAGATCCATAGATTATTTCTCCGCCGCAGAGGTGGACTGCGGCCGCTGGATGGCCGCCACCTGGTGTTCAAGGTCGCTCAGTCGTTGGCGAAGCTGTTGTATATCGGTCTCTTTTTCAGGTTCGTCAGGGGCCGTATTCGCCTTATGCTGCATGCCCCAGCCGCGCTCAGGCTGGTACAACGTGGCCCAAATCCATAAAAACGGCCAGATGACGTGGAGAGTAAAAAGACTGACCCATCCGGCGACATGAATAGCATCGGAATGAGGGTGGTTGCGTTTTTTGGCGATCAAATAAGGAATATCGTGAATAATGATAATCCCATAAAAAATGACCAGAAAAACGAAGATCAGAACGCCCAGCGCAAAATAATTGAGAAACATAATTCCCTCGGCTTTACGCTAATAATTTATATGAATTTTATTCACGACCCACTGACATTCGGGCCGCTATTTTGAGCATAATTCACGCCTTTCATTTTTGCCATCCGGCGTAAAAAAGTTATTCGGCAGTTAAGGTTGCTTAGTTACAGAGCCATCTCGCCCTGGCCGCAAAACCGGGCCGAGATCACAGCGGCAAAAATCCACCGTGAAATTCTTTGTGATCAAAATCACAAACAAACAACAAAACCACGAAACAAAATTGTGACAAATATCACACAAAAAGGCAGATCAGCGGCTAAAAAGGCGCTGTGTTGTTTTTTTACACAGGAATTATGTGATCAGCATCACTACAAAAAGCGCTTTGCCCCCTATATTCATGTGATCCGTATCACACAAAAGGGCGCTGGCTGGACAGCTAAACGATTCAGTGCCAGATTTCGCACTATCAATCAGGGCCCGGCTACCTCTGCCGCCACATTAACAACAAACCTCGGGCTTTAAGCCTGCGCGATACGCAAAACAGAAGAAGGGGTGTTTTATGTCATCCGATATCAAGATCAAGGTGCAAAGCTTTGGTCGTTTCCTCAGCAATATGGTGATGCCGAATATCGGCGCGTTTATCGCGTGGGGTATCATCACCGCGCTTTTCATTCCGACAGGGTGGTTGCCAAACGAAACGCTGGCGAAGCTGGTCGGTCCGATGATCACCTACCTGCTGCCGCTGCTGATCGGTTACACCGGCGGTAAATTAGTCGGCGGCGAACGTGGTGGCGTGGTCGGGGCGATCACCACCATGGGCGTTATCGTCGGCGCGGATATGCCGATGTTCCTCGGCTCAATGATTGCCGGCCCGCTGGGCGGCTACTGCATCAAGAAGTTCGATAACTGGGTAGACGGTAAGATCAAATCCGGTTTTGAAATGCTGGTGAATAACTTCTCCGCCGGCATCATCGGGATGATCCTCGCCATTCTGGCCTTCCTCGGCATTGGCCCGGCGGTCGAAGTTCTGTCGAAAATTCTGGCGGCTGGCGTTAACTTTATGGTGGCGCACGACATGCTGCCGCTGGCGTCTATCTTCGTCGAACCGGCAAAAATCCTGTTCCTTAACAACGCCATCAACCACGGTATCTTCTCGCCGCTGGGTATTCAGCAGTCCCACGAGCTGGGTAAATCCATCTTCTTCCTGATTGAAGCTAACCCGGGTCCAGGGATGGGCGTTCTGCTGGCGTACATGTTCTTTGGCCGCGGCAGCGCAAAACAGTCTGCAGGCGGGGCGGCTATCATCCACTTCCTGGGTGGTATCCATGAAATCTACTTCCCGTACGTGCTGATGAACCCGCGCCTGATCCTGGCCGTTATCCTCGGCGGGATGACCGGTGTCTTCACCCTGACTATCCTCAATGGCGGTCTGGTTTCCCCGGCTTCCCCAGGCTCTATCCTGGCGGTACTGGCGATGACGCCGAAAGGCGCCTACTTCGCTAACATCGCCGCGATTATCGCAGCGATGGCGGTCTCCTTCGTGGTCTCTGCGGTTCTGCTCAAGACCAGCAAAGTCAAAGAAGAAGACGATATCGAAGCCGCAACGCGTCGTATGCATGACATGAAAGCGGAATCCAAAGGCGCCAGCCCGCTGGCGGCCGGCAATGTCACCAACGACCTGAGCCATGTGCGTAAAATCATCGTCGCCTGCGACGCCGGGATGGGTTCCAGCGCCATGGGCGCCGGGGTACTGCGCAAGAAAGTGCAGGATGCCGGGCTGAGCAACATCTCGGTCACCAACAGCGCAATCAATAACCTGCCGCCGGATGTTGACCTGGTCATCACCCACCGCGACCTGACCGAGCGGGCAATGCGCCAGGTGCCGCAGGCGCAGCATATTTCGCTGACTAACTTCCTCGACAGCGGTCTGTACACCAGCCTGACCGAGCGCCTGGTCGCGGCCCAGCGCCACATCGACAACGAAGTCAAAGTCACCGATAGCCTGAAAGACAGCTTTGACGATACTAACAACAACCTGTTCCAGCTGGGCGCGGATAACATCTTCCTCGGTCGCAAAGCAGCCACCAAAGAAGAAGCCATTCGCTTCGCCGGTGAGCAGCTGGTGAAAGGCGGCTACGTCGAGCCGGAATATGTGCAGGCGATGCTGGACCGCGAAAAACTGACCTCGACCTATCTCGGCGAGTCCATTGCGGTACCGCACGGCACCATCGAAGCGAAGGACCGCGTGCTGAAAACCGGCGTCGTCTTCTGCCAGTACCCGGAAGGCGTGCGCTTCGGTGAAGAAGAAGATGAAGTCGCGCGTCTGGTCATCGGCATCGCCGCTCGTAATAACGAGCACATTCAGGTTATCACCAGTCTGACTAACGCCCTGGATGACGAAACCGTGATTGAGCGCCTGGCGAAAACCACCAGCGTCGACGAAGTTCTGGCACTGTTAAATAAATAATCAGCGCTATCCAACCCTCTCCTTTGGGAGAGGGTTGGGGTGAGGGGAAAGGCCTCACCCCAGCCCTCTCAGGTGAAAACATTAATTGAAGGTTAATACTATGAAAGCATTACATTTTGGCGCAGGTAATATCGGACGTGGCTTTATCGGTAAATTGCTGGCCGACGCGGGCATCGAACTGACGTTTGCCGATGTCAATCAGACCGTACTTGATGCCCTGAATGCCCGTCATAGCTATCAGGTTCACGTCGTCGGTGAGAATGAGCAGGTGGACACCGTCTCCGGCGTCAATGCCGTCAGCAGCATCGGCGATGAGGTTGTGGACCTGATCGCTGAGGTGGATCTGGTCACCACCGCCGTCGGTCCCGTCGTGCTCGAGCGCATCGCGCCAGCGATCGCCAAAGGGCTGGCGCAGCGCAAAGCGCAGGGCACCGAACGCCCGCTGAACATCATCGCCTGCGAAAATATGGTGCGCGGCACCACGCAGTTAAAAGGCCACGTGTTTAACGCGCTGGCGGAAGAAGATAAAGCGTGGGTGGAAGCGCATATCGGCTTTGTCGACTCTGCCGTTGACCGTATTGTGCCGCCATCGGCTTCCGCCACTCATGACCCGCTGGAAGTCACCGTGGAAACCTTTAGCGAATGGATTGTCGATAAGACTCAGTTCAAGGGCGCGCTGCCGACTATCCCGGGGATGGAATTAACTGATAACCTGATGGCATTTGTCGAACGCAAGCTCTTCACCTTGAACACCGGGCATGCTATAACCGCCTACCTCGGAAAACTGGCGGGCCATCAGACGATTCGCGACGCGATCCTCGACGAGAAAATTCGTGCCGTCGTGCAGGGCGCGATGGAAGAGAGCGGCGCGGTGCTGATCAAACGTTACGCCTTTGACCCGCAGAAGCACGCGGCTTATATCCAGAAAATACTTGGCCGTTTCGAGAACCCGTACCTGAAAGACGATGTTGAGCGCGTTGGCCGTCAGCCGCTGCGCAAACTGAGCGCTGGCGACCGTTTAATTAAGCCGCTGCTGGGTACACTGGAATACGGGCTGCCGCACCGCAACCTGGTGAAAGGGATTGCGGCGGCGATGCATTTCCGTAGCGAAGACGATCCGCAGGCGCAGGAGCTGGCGGCACTGATCGCCGACAAGGGGCCGCAGGCCGCGCTGGCGCAGATTTCCGGCCTGGATGCCGCAAGTGATGTCGTCGCGGAGGCCGTTAACGACTACAACGCGGAAAAATGATGCACAACCTGGCGCGGCCGACGTCGCGCCCATTACGACTCCTGTCAGATATGCAGGCAATGATGGAAGAAACACAAGCATTTGAAAACCGTGTGCTTGAGCGTCTGAATGCTGGCAAAACCGTACGAAGCTTCCTGATCGCCACCGTCGAGCTGTTAACGGAAGCGGTCAATATTCTGGTGCTTCAGGTATTCCGTAAAGACGACTACGCGGTGAAATACGCCGTCGAGCCCTTGCTGGAGGGCAGCGGGCCGCTCGGCGATCTCTCTGTACGCCTGAAGCTGATTTATGGCCTTGGGGTGATAAGTCGTGCCGAATATGAAGACGCTGAGCTGCTGATGGCCCTGCGCGAAGAGCTTAACCACGACGGCAATGAGTACAGCTTTACCGACGACGAAATTATCGGTCCGTTCGGCGAGCTGCACTGCGTCGCCGCCCTGCCGCCAACGCCGCAATTTGATGACAGCGATGCCGAACTGCTGGCAATGCAGAAACTGCGTTACCAGCAGATGGTGCGCTCAACGATGGTGCTGTCCCTGACTGAGCTGATTTCACGAATCAGCTTAAAAAAAGCCTTTCAGAAATCAACGCTCTGATTCCGGTTCCGTCTGGTCGCAGGTCGGCCGGTAAAGCTGACGATAATATTCCAGACGCTGCAGGAACAACGCTTCCTTATCCTGAGGAATGTCTCGCGGTACATGCTGCAGACGCGGAGACTTTTTCAAATACTCCATAAACGCCTGACTGGAAGCCATAAAATCAACCGCTTTGTCGATTAAACGTGGTACGCCGTCGCCGATCTTTGCCATCACGTCCTCCTTTTGGGAATAATCTGATTAAGCATTAGCCAATTCACCGGCGTGGGTTAAGGAAAACGTGCTTATCTGCCGACAGGCTTCACAGAAATGAAATTAGAACGGGTATTAGGCGGAATATTAATAAAATTCAAATTATTAGCGATAAATGATATTGCATTCCGCGGGCGACAAACGGCGAATTTTTGATAAATAGCTATCAACAATAGCGGTCACGGCACATACTATAGGCGAATGAAGCCCCTTTATTAACAGATCAAATCACCATGAAAGAAGTCGAAAAGAATGAAATCAAGCGTCTGAGCGATCGTCTCGACGCCATCCGCCACCAGCAGGCCGAGCTGTCGCTGGTGGAAGCCGCCGATAAATATGCTGAACTGGAAAAAGAAAAAGCCACTCTGGAAACGGAGATTGAACGTCTGCGTTCCGTCCAGAGCCAGAAGCTGAGCAAAGAGGCGCAGAAACTGATGAGCCTGCCGTTCCGCCGCGCGATTACCAAAAAAGAGCAGGCCGATATGGGCAAGCTGAAGAAAAGCGTTCGCGGCCTGGTGGTTGTCCATCCGATGACCGCCCTGGGCCGGGAAATGGGTCTGAAAGAGATGACCGGTTTCGCCCGCAGCGAATTTTGATCCCCAACCCTCTCCGTACGGAGAGGGCTATTCTGTCTTCACTCCCCCACATTTTTACCTTCAGCCGGGTCGATTGGTCCAACCAATAATTTCATCCACCCCCTGACAGTTCACAAATCCGTCAAAACCCATCACAAACCCGTTGCTTGTGAGCAACATCTGATTAACCATTCGTTGTCATCAACCCTGATACCCTTAATTGGCCGGGCCAATTTTACCTTCGGTGGGATCGGCAATGAGCGCAGACTCAGCCCTCCTCTCCTGGCGGCCCGATGGAGACCCTGCATGAATCTCTGGCAACAAAACTACGATCCCGCCGGTAATATCTGGCTATCCAGTCTTATCGCATCGCTACCGATTCTGTTTTTCTTTTTTGCGCTGATTAAGCTCAAACTGAAAGGCTACATCGCTGCCACCTGGACCGTCGCAATCGCGCTGGTCGTTGCCTTACTGTTCTATAAAATGCCGGTGGACCGCGCCTTAGCCTCGGTGGTCTACGGCTTCTTCTACGGCCTGTGGCCTATCGCGTGGATTATTATCGCCGCGGTCTTCGTCTATAAAATCTCGGTGAAGACCGGACAGTTCGACATCATCCGCTCATCGATTCTGTCGATTACGCCGGACCAGCGCCTGCAGATGCTGATCGTCGGCTTCTCGTTCGGCGCCTTTCTCGAAGGAGCGGCGGGTTTCGGCGCACCGGTGGCGATTACCGCCGCGCTGCTGGTTGGTCTCGGGTTTAACCCGCTGTATGCGGCTGGCCTGTGCCTGATCGTCAACACCGCGCCGGTGGCCTTCGGCGCGATGGGCATCCCGATTCTGGTCGCCGGCCAGGTGACCGGTATCGATAGCTTCGCCATCGGCCAGATGGTGGGCCGCCAGCTGCCGTTCCTGACCATTATCGTGCTGTTCTGGATCATGGCGATTATGGACGGCTGGCGCGGCATTAAAGAGACCTGGCCGGCGGTGATAGTCGCAGGCGGTTCGTTCGCTATTGCCCAGTACCTCAGCTCTAACTTCCTTGGCCCGGAGCTGCCGGATATCATCTCGTCGCTGGTCTCCCTGGTCTGTCTGACCCTGTTCCTCAAACGCTGGCAGCCGGTACGCATCTTCCGCTTCGGCGATCTCGGCGCCTCGCAGGTGGATATGACGCTGGCCCGCACACGCTACACGGCGGGACAAGTGATCCGCGCCTGGTCGCCGTTCCTGTTCCTGACAGCCACCGTGACCCTGTGGAGCGTGCCGCCATTCAAAGCGCTGTTCGCTCCTGGCGGCGCGATGTATGACTTCGTTATCAATATTTCGGTACCATTCCTCGACAAAATGGTTGCCCGTATGCCGCCGGTGGTTAGCGCCGCGACGCCCTACGCCGCGGTATATAAATTCGACTGGCTGTCGGCAACCGGCACCGCCATTCTGTTCGCCGCCCTGCTGTCCATCGTCTGGCTGCGCATGAAGCCGAAAGATGCGCTGACCACCTTCGCCGGGACGCTGAAGGATCTGGCGCTGCCGATCTACTCTATCGGCATGGTGCTGGCGTTCGCCTTTATCTCTAACTATTCCGGGCTGTCGTCGACCCTGGCCCTGGCGCTGGCCCATACCGGCCACGCGTTTACCTTCTTCTCGCCGTTCCTTGGCTGGCTGGGGGTATTCCTGACCGGTTCGGACACCTCGTCTAACGCCCTGTTCGCCGCGCTGCAGGCAACGGCGGCGCAGCAGATTGGCGTCTCCGATATTCTGCTGGTCGCGGCCAATACCACCGGCGGCGTTACCGGCAAGATGATTTCCCCGCAGTCGATCGCCATCGCCTGCGCCGCGGTAGGCCTGGTGGGCAAAGAGTCGGATCTGTTCCGCTTTACCGTCAAACACAGCCTGATCTTCACCTGCATGGTAGGGCTGATCACCACGCTGCAGGCCTACGTTTTAATCTGGATGATCCCGTGATAGTGATGCCTAAACGCCTGGCCGACGACGTGGCGCGTCGCGTCCGGGCGCTGATTGAAGAACAACAGCTGGAGGCGGGCATGCGACTGCCCGCCGAGCGCCAGCTCGCCGCCCAGCTCGGCGTCTCACGCAATTCCCTGCGCGAAGCGCTGGCGATGCTGGTCAATGAAGGGGTGCTGTTGAGCCGTCGCGGCGGCGGCACCTTCGTCCGTTTTCAGCATGAGCCGTGGTCAGAGCAAAACATCGTCCAGCCGCTGAAGACGCTGCTGGCCGATGACCCGGACTACAGCTTCGATATCCTCGAAGCCCGCCACGCCATCGAAGCCAGCACCGCGTGGCACGCGGCGATGCGCGCCACCGACGCCGATAAAGAAAAAATTCGTCTGTGCTTTGAAGCGACCCAGAGTGAAGATCCGGATATCGCCTCGCAGGCGGATGTCCGCTTTCACCTGGCGATCGCCGAAGCCTCGCATAACGTGGTGCTCCTGCAAACCATGCGCGGCTTTTTCGACCTGCTGCACTCCTCCGTTAAGCAGAGCCGCCAGCGCATGTATCAGGTGCCGCCGGTGTTTGCCCGCCTGACCGAACAGCACCAGGCCGTCATGGAGGCGATTGTCGCCGGCGACGCCGAGGCGGCGCGCCAGGCGATGATGGGCCACTTAGGCTTTGTCCACGCCACCATCAAACGTTTTGATGAAGACCAGGCCCGCCAGGCGCGAATTACCCGCCTGCCCGGTGACCACAATGAAAATTCCAGGGAGAACTCGTGATGATTATTTCCGCCGCCAGCGACTATCGCGCCGCCGCACAGCGTATCCTGCCGCCGTTTCTGTTCCACTATATTGACGGCGGCGCCTACGCCGAACATACCCTGCGCCGCAACGTCGAGGACCTGTCCGATGTAGCCTTGCGCCAGCGTATTTTGCGCAATATGTCGGACCTGAGTCTGGAAACGACATTATTCAACGAGAAGCTGGCGATGCCGACGGCGTTGGCGCCGGTCGGGCTGTGCGGGATGTACGCCCGCCGCGGCGAAGTGCAGGCCGCCGGCGCGGCGGACGACAAAGGCATTCCGTTCACCCTCTCTACCGTTTCCGTCTGCCCGATCGAAGAGGTCGCCCCGACCATCAAGCGCCCGATGTGGTTCCAGCTGTATGTCCTGCGCGACCGCGGCTTTATGCGCAATGCGCTGGAGCGCGCCAAAGCCGCCGGCTGCTCGACGCTGGTCTTTACCGTCGATATGCCGACTCCCGGCGCCCGCTACCGCGACGCCCATTCAGGCATGAGCGGCCCGAACGCCGCCCTGCGCCGCTACTGGCAGGCCGTCACCCATCCGCAGTGGGCGTGGGACGTCGGCCTTAACGGTCGCCCGCACGATCTGGGCAATATCTCCGCCTATCTCGGCAAACCGACCGGGCTTGAGGATTACATCGGCTGGCTGGCGAATAACTTCGATCCGTCGATTTCATGGAAAGACCTGGAGTGGATCCGCGATTTCTGGGACGGTCCGATGGTGATCAAAGGGATCCTCGATCCGGAGGACGCCCGCGATGCGGTGCGCTTCGGCGCTGACGGCATTGTCGTCTCCAACCACGGCGGCCGCCAGCTCGATGGCGTGCTCTCCTCGGCCCGCGCCCTGCCGGCAATTGCCGACGCGGTGAAAGGCGACATCACTATTCTCGCCGACAGCGGCATCCGTAACGGGCTCGACGTGGTGCGGATGATCGCCCTGGGCGCCGACAGCGTGCTACTGGGCCGCGCTTACCTGTACGCCCTGGCGACCCACGGTAAGCAGGGCGTGGCGAATCTGCTGAACCTCATCGAGAAAGAGATGAAAGTGGCGATGACCCTCACCGGGGCGAAAAGTATCCGTGAAATCAGCCGTGATTCGCTGGTGCAGAACGCCGAAGCGCTGCAGACCTTCGATGCGCTGAAGCAGAATAACGCCGCGTAATTCTCCACGTTTTCCCTTACGCCGCCCCTCTCCCTCAGGGTGAGGGTTCGCCAAATATCTGCTATTCTGCCCCCCGCAATTAAGGGGGCAGTATGCTGAACATCGTGTTATTCGAACCAGAGATCCCGCCGAACACCGGGAATATTATCCGCCTGTGCGCCAACACGGGCTTCAGTCTGCATATCATTGAGCCGATGGGCTTCACCTGGGACGATAAACGCCTGAGACGCGCCGGACTTGACTATCACGAGTTCACTGCCGTGCAGCGCCATGCGGATTACGCGGCGTTTGTCGCCAGCGCGCAGCCGCAGCGTCTGTTCGCCCTGACCACCAAAGGCACGCCTGCGCACAGCGCAGTGAGCTATCAGGACGGCGATTTCTTGATGTTTGGCCCGGAAACCCGCGGTCTGCCGGCCAGCATCCTCGATGCCCTGCCGCCGGAGCAGAAAATCCGTATTCCGATGATGCCGGACAGCCGCAGTATGAACCTGTCAAACGCGGTGTCGGTGGTGGTGTATGAAGCCTGGCGCCAGCTGGGGTATCCTGGCGCGGTCTTGCGCAGCTAACCTGAGCGGTTCCCGGATTACGGCGCGTTGCGCCTTATCCGGGCTACATTTCTGTGCTTAGCAGCGGCAAATGGCAATACATCAAATCCCATCGCCGTACTCGAAGGTGTGGTGGATGCCGTTGAAATGCTGATCCATATCCATCGCCGGCTTGTCGCTCTCCGGCTTGCCGACGATACGCGCCGGTACGCCCGCCGCGGTGGTGTGCGGCGGAACCGGCTGCAATACCACCGAACCGGCGCCAATCTTCGCGCCACGCCCGACTTCAATATTGCCGAGGATCTTCGCCCCGGCGCCAATCATCACGCCTTCGCGAATTTTCGGATGACGGTCGCCGCTGGTTTTACCGGTCCCGCCGAGGGTGACCGACTGCAGAATAGAGACGTCATCTTCAATCACCGCCGTCTCGCCGACCACAATGCCGGTGGCATGGTCGAGCATGATCCCGCGGCCGATTTTCGCCGCCGGGTGGATATCCACCTGGAAAGAGACGGAGACCTGATTTTGCAGGAAAATCGCCAGCGCGCGTCGCCCCTGAGTCCACAGCCAGTGGCCGATACGATAGGCCTGCAGGGCATGGAAACCCTTCAGATAGAGCAACGGCGTGGAGTATTTATCCACCGCCGGGTCGCGCGTGCGCACCGCCTGAATATCGCAGGCGGCGGAGGCGATCATTTCCGGATCGGCGGCGTAGGCCTCTTCCACCACTTCGCGAATGGCGATCGCCGGCATAATCGGGGAAGCCAGCTTGTTGGCCAGCATATAGCTCAGCGCGCTGCCGAGATTTTCATGCTTGAGTAGCGTTGCGTGGTAAAAACTGGCGAGCATCGGCTCACAGTCAGCCAAAGCCCGGGCTTCGGCTTTAATATTATTCCAGACGATATCCAGTTCTTCACACGGCATTGCATACTCCAGGCGATATAGTAATGACCTGCCAGTTCTGCGCTGGCAGGGTCATTCAGGTGACAAAGGAAAGCTAATTGCTGCTGCGCTCGTCCTTGCGGGCGCGACCCAATAAGGTCAATGCTGCCTCGCGCGCAATTTTTCCGCAATACAATACCTGATAAATTTCCTCGGTTATTGGCATTTCGACACCTAAACGCTGTGCCAGAACGCGAACTTCCTTGGTATTGCGGTAGCCTTCAACCACCTGGCCAATCTTGTCCTGGGCGCTCTGCACGTCCATACCCTGGCCGAGCATCATGCCGAAGCGACGGTTACGGGACTGGTTGTCGGTGCAGGTGAGCACCAGGTCACCGAGGCCGGCCATGCCCATAAAGGTTTCCGGATCGGCGCCCAGCGCCGCGCCGAGGCGGGACATTTCCACCAGCCCACGGGTAATCAGCGCCGTACGCGCATTGGCGCCGAAGCCGATGCCATCCGACATACCTGCCCCGATGGCAATGACGTTTTTCACCGCGCCGCCGAGCTGCACGCCGATAAAGTCCGGGTTGATGTAGACGCGGAAGCTTTTGCCGCAGTGCAGTAGGCGCTGAAGGTCTTCCGCAAACTGCGGATCCGTGGCCGCCAGCGAAATCGCCGTCGGCAGGCCGGCGGCCAGCTCTTTGGCGAAGGTTGGCCCCGAGATCACCGCCAGCGGAATATCATCGCCCAGCGCTTCACGCGCCACGTCCTGCAGCAGACGGCCGGTTTCGGCCTCCAGGCCTTTGGTGGCCCACACCAGCCGCGCGTCGGAACGCATCAGCGGTTTAATCTGGCGTAACACCTGACCGAATACATGGCTCGGCACCACGACAAGGATGTCGCGGCTGGCGGCCAGCGCGGTGGCCAGGTCGCTCTCAAGATGCAGCGTATCCGGAAAAGGCACATCGGGAAGGAACGCGGCGTTGCAGCGATCGTGTTGCAGCGTCGCGATATGTTTCGGGTCATGGCCCCACAGCACAACGTGGTGGCCATTTCTTGCCAGGGTGATGGCAAGAGCGGTGCCGTAAGAGCCGGCACCGATCACAGTCATTGCAGCATTAAGTGCGTTCATCAGGCATCCTGATGTTGTTCAGCACCTTCGCCAGCCTGCTGCTGCAGATAGTTCATGAACAGCGCGTCGAAGTTCACTGGCGCAAGGTTAAGTTGCGGGAAGGTACCGCGGGAAACCAGGCTGGTGATGCACTCGCGCGCGTACGGGAACAGAATGTTCGGGCAGTATGCGCCGAGGCAGTGCGCCATCTGGGTGCCTTCGATGCCGTCGATGGAGAAAATACCGCCCTGCTGTACTTCACAGAGGAACGCGGTTTCTTCGCCCAGCGCAGCGGTCACGGTCACACGCAGCACCACTTCATAAACGCCTTCAGCCAGCTGGGTGGAGGCGGTATCCAGATCAAGTTTAACTTCCGGCTGCCAGTCTTTCTGGAAAACTTGCGGCGCGTTCGGCGCTTCAAAAGAGATATCTTTGGTATAGATACGCTGGATCTGGAAGGTCATTTCGGTGCTGTTTTGTTCTGACATAGTAAAACCCTTTCGTGTTGTCCTTAAATACGCGCTTCCGCCAGGGAAAGCGCGCAAAAATTAGCGCAAGAGGGGATCAAGTCCACCACGTGAATCAAGCGCATACAAGTCGTCACAGCCGCCAATGTGCTGCGCATCAATAAAAATCTGCGGAACCGTCGTCCGTCCGCTGCGCTGGATCATCTCCTCACGCTTCGCGGCATCGCCATCGATCGGCAACTCATGGAACGTTACGCCTTTGCTGTTCAGCAGCGCTTTCGCGCGGATGCAGAACGGGCAGGTCGCTTTGGTGTAGATCTCAATATTGGCCATGACTTCACTCCTGTTGTTACCCTGAGGGTTTTACGCCGCAGCCTGTGTTCTCTTCACGTCAGGCGTGAAGAGAAAACGCGGCGGCATCACCACGCGAGGTAAGTTATTTGCCGCGTACCAGAGGGAGGTTTTCGCCGCTCCAGCCAGCAATGCCCTCTTTCAGTACAAAGACTTTTTCAAACCCGGCTTTGTTCAGCGCGCTGGCGGGCTCTTGCGCCTGCATGCCGGAACCGTCTACCACAATAATGGGTTGCGATTTGTGTTTTTCCAACTCGCCGACGTTATTGGCTTTGATATCGCTGGGCAGCAGGTTAATAGCGCCGGCAATATGGCCTTTACGGAAATCGTCACGCTGACGCAGGTCGACCACCACCGCATCTTCTTTATTGATAAGACGCGTCGCTTCACCACGGGTGATGACTTTAACTTTCGACATCAGCCCCTTGAAGGTGGTGAACACTACCGCACCCAGCAGCGCGATCCACGCGATGCTCAGGACCGGGTGACGGCCGATGAATTGCATAATTTCTTGCATGGGGGGTTACAACTCCCGACTAAGTGAGAAAAAAACCAGGAAAGGAGTATACCTGTGCCTTGCGGCAATTACAGCCAGTGAGCGCGATGTAATGTATTTTCTGCGGGCGGTGGCGAAAAAAAGCCGCTCTCGCTGACCCGGCGCGGCCCCGCCGCTCCCTTTCTTTGATCTTTCACGGGGATTTAAACGATTCAGCTGTAGTAAAATTACGCAAAATTTCTGTCTTTGAGCATGAGGTTGTCGCAATGTCGGTTTCTAAAAAACCTATGGTACTGGTGATTCTGGATGGCTACGGCTATCGCGAAGACCAACAGGATAACGCCATTTATAGCGCTAAAACGCCGGTAATGGACGCGCTGTGGGCCAAACGTCCACATACCCTGATCGATGCATCCGGCCTCGAAGTCGGCCTGCCGGACCGTCAGATGGGGAACTCCGAAGTAGGCCACGTCAACCTGGGCGCCGGTCGTATCGTCTATCAGGACCTGACCCGTCTCGATGTGGAAATTAAAGAACGCACCTTCTTCGCCAACCCGGTACTGACCGCCGCGGTCGATAAAGCGGTTGCCGCCGGCAAAGCAGTACATATCATGGGCCTGATGTCGCCAGGCGGCGTCCACAGCCACGAAGATCACATCATGGCGATGGTGGAGCTGGCGGCAGAGCGCGGCGCTGAGAAGATCTACCTGCACGCCTTCCTCGACGGCCGTGATACGCCGCCGCGCAGTGCGGAAAAAACGCTGGCGACATTCGAAGCCAAATTTGCCGCGCTGGGCAAAGGTCGCATCGCGTCGCTCATCGGCCGCTATTACGCCATGGACCGCGACAACCGCTGGGATCGCGTGGAACAAGCTTATGATCTGCTGACCCTGGCCAAAGGCGAATTCCAGGCCGATACCGCCGTCGCGGGTCTGCAGGCCGCCTACGCCCGTGACGAAAACGACGAATTCGTGAAAGCCACCGTTATCCGCGCCGCCGGCCAGGCCGATGCCGCGATGGAAGACGGCGACGCGCTGATCTTCATGAACTTCCGTGCCGACCGCGCGCGTGAAATCACCCGCGCCTTCGTCAACGCCGACTTCGACGGCTTTGCGCGTAAGAAAGTGGTTAATCTCGATTACGTGATGCTCACCGAATACGCCGCCGACATCAAAGTCGCCTGCGCCTATCCGCCCGCCTCGCTGGCCAATACCTTCGGCGAGTGGATGGCGAAGCACGATAAAACCCAGCTGCGCATCTCCGAAACTGAAAAATACGCTCACGTCACCTTCTTCTTCAACGGCGGCGTAGAAGAGCCGTTTAAAGGCGAAGAGCGGATCCTGATTAACTCGCCGAAAGTGGCGACCTACGATCTGCAGCCGGAAATGAGCTCCGCCGAGCTGACCGAGAAACTGGTCGCCGCCATCAAAGGCGGAAAATACGACACCATCATCTGTAACTACCCGAACGGCGATATGGTTGGCCATACCGGGGTGATGGAAGCTGCCGTAAAAGCGGTTGAAGCGCTGGATCGCTGCATCGACCAGGTGGCTCAGGCGGTGGAATCCGTTGGCGGCCAGCTGCTGATCACCGCCGACCACGGCAACGCCGAGCAGATGCGCGACCCGACCACCGGCCAGGCGCACACCGCCCATACCAATCTGCCGGTTCCGCTGATCTACGTCGGTAATAAAGCGGTCAAAGCGGTCAACGGCGGCAAACTTTCCGACATCGCCCCGACCATGCTGTCGCTGATGGGAATGGAAATCCCGCAAGAGATGACTGGCAAGCCGCTGTTCATCGTGGAATAATCCTTCCCCATGAGGGGAAAGGCGATGTATTCAACTACATGGATCGCAGCGGCAGTTCGATCCGTCCTTTACGCCAGCGCGCTCAGCGCTGGCGTATTGCTGTGCGCGTCATCTGCGCATGCCGACGATCGCGATCAGCTAAAGTCCATCCAGGCCGACATCGCCGCCAGGCAGCGGGCGATTAAGCAACAGCAGCAGCAGCGCGCAAGCCTGCTCGCCCAGCTCAAAGCGCAGGAAGAGGCGATCGCCGCCGCGGCCCGCAAACTGCGCGAAACCCAGGATAGCCTGAACCAGCTCAATAAGCAGATTGACGAGATGAACGCCGCTCTCGCGAAGCTGGAGCGCCAGCGCGCGTCTCAGGAGCGGAACCTCGCCGCGCAGCTCGATGCCGCTTTCCGCCAGGGGCCGCATACCGGCATCCAAATGGTGCTCAGCGGTGAAGAGGGCCAGCGCAATCAGCGGATGCAGGTCTATTTCAGCTATTTCAACCAGGCCCGCCAGGAGACTATCGCGGAGTTGAAGAAAACGCGCGAAGAGATGGCGGTGCAAAAGTCGATGCTCGAAGAAAAACAGAGCCAGCAGCAAACGCTGGTCTACGAGCAAAAGGCCCAGCAGGCGAAGCTGGAGCAGGCGCGTAACGAACGGAAAAAGACCCTTTCCGGCCTGGAGTCTTCCATTCAGCAGGGTCAGCAACAATTAAGTGAATTACGGGCTAACGAATCGCGCCTACGCGGTCGTATCGCCCAGGCGGAAGCTGCCGCCAAAGCCCGCGCCGATCGGGAAGCACGCGACGCGCAGGCGGTGCGCGACCGCCAGCAGGAAGCATCGCGCAAAGGCACCACCTATAAACCAACGGAAAGTGAGCGTTCGCTGATGTCACGCACCGGCGGGCTGGGCTCGCCGCGCGGTCAGGCGTTCTGGCCGGTTCGCGGTCCGCTCCTTCATCGATATGGCGAACAGCTGCAAGGTGAACTACGTTGGAAAGGGATGGTTATCGCCGCGTCTGAAGGCACCGAAGTCAGAGCCATTGCCGATGGTCGGGTCATTCTGGCCGACTGGCTGCAGGGCTATGGTCTGGTGGTGGTGGTCGAACATGGCAAAGGCGACATGAGCCTGTATGGCTATAACCAAAGCGCGCTGGTCAGCGTTGGTACCCAGGTGCGTGCCGGCCAGCCTATCGCGCTCGTAGGCAGCAGCGGCGGTCAGGGCCGTCCGTCGCTCTATTTCGAAATTCGCCGCCAGGGTCAGGCGGTCAATCCACAGCCGTGGTTGGGAAGATAAGTTTTGCTTCAATTTCGCGCAATTGCTCTTGCCGTAGCCGGTTCGCTGGCTCTGGCGGCGCCAGCGTTCGCTGGCAAACTCTCCATCGTTATTGACGATTTTGGCTACCGCCCGCAGACCGAGAATCAGGTGCTGGCGCTGCCGGCAACTATCTCCGTCGCCGTGCTGCCGAACGCGCCGCACGCCCGGGAAATGGCCACTAAAGCGCATAATCAGGGCCATGAAGTGCTCATCCACCTGCCAATGGCGCCGCTCAGCAAACAGCCGCTGGAAAAAGACACCCTGCGTCCCGAAATGAGCAGCGAGGAGATCGAGCGCATTATTCGCGAGGCTTACGGCAAAGTCCCTTACGCCGTCGGGCTGAATAACCATATGGGCAGCGCGATGACCTCCAACCTGTTTGGCATGCAGAAGGTGATGCAGGCCCTGGAGCGCTACAATCTCTATTTTCTCGACAGCGTCACCATCGGCAACACCCAGGCCATGCGCGCCGCGCAGGGTACCGGCGTGAAGGTGATTAAGCGCAAAGTGTTTCTCGACGATACGCAGAATGAAGCCGATATCCGCAACCAGTTCAATCGCGCCATCGCCCTGGCGCGGCGCAACGGTTCGGCGATAGCCATTGGCCATCCGCATCCGACGACGGTGCGGGTGCTGCAGCAGATGGTCTATAACCTGCCGCCGGATATCACGCTGGTGCGCCCGAGCAGCCTGCTCAACGAGCCGCAGGTCGACAACTCGACGCCAAACTACGCCCAGCCGCCCGCGCAACAAACGCAGCAGAAGCCGCGTAATCCGTTCCATGGCGTGAAGTCTTGCAAACCGAAGCGCCCGCTGGAGCCTGTGAACGCCAGTCGCTTCTTCACTATCCTCAGCGATAGCATCAGCCAGAGCGCGCTGATCCAGTACTATCGCCTCAAATGGCAGGGCTGGGACAACCCCGGCAACTAGACTACTCAGGGGTCCGTTCGCTTTTGCGCGACGGGCGCCTGGTTATCTTCGTGGGCGTACCACGCCTTAAAATATTTCAGAAAGCTGTAAAACGTCGCGTACAGGCCGGTCACCACGCCGACTTTGCCATAGCGCCACGCTCCGCTAAACAGATACCACTTAAAGAAAGCGCCAATGGCGCTGACGATCCCCCGCGTCAGCGAAGGTTTGATCTGCTGGTACTTCACCAGCCGGGTGGTATAGCTGTTTAGCTTATTAAACACTTCATGCAGCGAATAAAAGGTGTCATGGCGTACAAAGCCCGGCAGCCTGACGGAGCGTGCGTGTCCGACCACCTGGTCATCCACCGGCCGGTCGTTAAACCGCGCCTGCTGGCGGTTAAAGAGACGCACCGGGTAATCCGGCGAAGAAATAGGGTAGATCGTCCGCACCTGCGTGCCGAGCACAAACCAGTAGCGCGGCAAACGCCAGGCGCAGGTTGGGTCCGGCTCCTCGCCCGCTTTTAGCGCCTGAATGGCCGTCACCACGTCATTATCAAGAATTTCGTCGCTGTCCATGCACAGCACCCAGTCATGGCTGGCCAGCCCGATGGCATAGTTCATCTGCGCGCCGTGGGCTTTATAGGCATGGTGATGGACGGTGAGACCAAACTGCTGACAAATAGCGACGGTTTCGTCGGTACTGCCGGAGTCGACGACGATACATTCATCGGCTACCTTCAGCAGAGGCGGCAGCACCTCCATCAGCAGGCGCGCAGAGTTACAGGTCAGTAAGCATACGGAGAGTTTAAGCATGATAGTTACAAAGTTAAACTGCGACTAAACACACTGTATAAGCGAATAACCGTAAAATCGATGTAGAAATTGTGCGCTTAATATTAAGCAGGCTAAAAATGTTATCCAAATCTAAATTAAGGCGCCCGCAGGCGCCTTTTTTGCTGATTTTTACGCCAGCATGGGGGGTTAGTCCCAGCTCAAAACCACTTTACCGGACTGGCCGGAGCGCATCGCGTCAAAACCTTTCTGGAAGTCATCAATGCCGAAGCGGTGGGTGATGATCGGTGAGAGATCCAGACCAGACTGGATTAGCGCCGCCATCTTGTACCAGGTTTCGAACATTTCGCGACCATAGATACCTTTGATAAACAGCCCTTTGAAGATGACCTTGGTCCAGTCGATGGACATATCCGACGGCGGGATACCCAGCATCGCGATACGGCCGCCGTGGTTCATGGTATCCAGCATGCTGCGAAACGCCGGCGGCGCGCCGGACATCTCCAGACCCACATCGAAACCTTCGGTCATCCCCAGCTCGGCCATCACGTCATTAAGGTTCTCTTTGGCCACGTTCACCGCGCGGGTAACGCCCATTTTGCGCGCCAGCTCAAGACGGTACTCGTTGACGTCGGTGATCACCACGTTACGCGCGCCGACGTGTTTCGCTACCGCCGCCGCCATCACGCCGATCGGACCGGCGCCGGAAACCAGCACGTCTTCCCCGACCAGATCGAAGGAGAGCGCGGTGTGCACCGCGTTGCCGAACGGGTCGAAGATAGACGCCAGGTCATCAGAGATATTGTCGGGGATTTTAAAGGCGTTAAAGGCCGGGATCACCAGATACTCAGCAAAGCAGCCCGGGCGGTTGACGCCCACGCCGATGGTGTTGCGGCACAGGTGGGTGCGGCCCGCGCGGCAGTTACGGCAGTGGCCGCAGGTGATATGCCCTTCGCCGGAGACGCGGTCGCCAATCTTAAAGCCGCGCACTTCCTGACCAATCCCCACCACTTCGCCGACATATTCGTGACCGACCACCATCGGCACCGGAATGGTCTTCTGCGACCACTCATCCCAGTTGTAGATGTGCACGTCGGTCCCGCAAATGGCGGTCTTGCGGATTTTAATCAGCAGATCGTTATGGCCGACTTCCGGTTCCGGTACGTCGGTCATCCAGATGCCTTCTTCCGCTTTCAGTTTGGATAACGCTTTCATCTCATACCCTTATTAGGCGATGACGCCCAGTTGTTTGCCGATGCGGGTAAAGGCTTCCACCGCACGCTCAATTTGTTCAGGGGTATGCGCCGCCGACATCTGGGTGCGAATACGCGCCTGGCCTTTCGGTACCACCGGATAGAAGAAGCCGGTGACATAGATCCCTTCTTTCTGCAGCTCGCGGGCAAAGTTCTGCGCCACCACCGCCTCGCCCAGCATCACCGGAATGATGGCGTGGTCGGCGCCGGCCAGCGTGAAGCCTGCCGCGGTCATTTTTTCGCGGAACAGACGCGCGTTAGCCCACAGGCGATCGCGCAGGTCTGCCCCCTCTTCAACCATCTCCAGCACTTTGATGGAGGCGGCCACGATGGCCGGCGCCAGAGAGTTGGAGAACAGATACGGACGGGAGCGCTGGCGCAGCCACTCAACCACCTCTTTGCGCGCGGCGGTGTAGCCGCCGGAGGCGCCGCCCAGCGCTTTACCCAGCGTGCCGGTGATGATATCGACGCGCCCCATCACATCACAGTATTCGTGGGAGCCGCGGCCGTTTTCGCCGACGAAGCCGACGGCGTGGGAGTCATCGACCATCACCAGCGCATCGTATTTATCCGCCAGGTCGCAAACGCCTTGCAGGTTGGCGATCACGCCATCCATCGAGAACACGCCGTCGGTGGCGATCAGCACGTGACGCGCGCCGGCCTCGCGAGCTTCTTTCAGACGCGCCTCCAGCTCTTGCATATCGTTGTTGGCATAGCGGAAGCGCTTCGCTTTACACAGACGCACGCCGTCGATGATCGAGGCATGGTTCAGGGCGTCGGAGATAATGGCGTCTTCCGGGCCGAGCAGCGTTTCAAACAGGCCGCCGTTGGCGTCGAAACAGGAGGAGTAGAGGATCGCGTCTTCCATACCGAGGAAATCGGCCAGCTTCTTCTCCAGCTGCTTATGCGTATCCTGGGTGCCGCAGATGAAGCGTACCGAGGCCATCCCGAAACCGTGGCTGTCCATGCCGGATTTCGCCGCGGCAATCAGTTCCGGGTGGTTCGCCAGACCCAGATAGTTATTGGCGCAGAAGTTAATCACGTGGCTGTCGCCGACGGTAATGTCCGCCTGCTGCGCCGAGGTGATGATGCGCTCTTCTTTGAACAACCCTTCGGCCCGAGCGGTCTCCAGATTGCTAGTTAACTGTTTGTAGAAATCACCACGCATTGCAACTCTCCAGATTCGGCAAAATTTGGCACATATTACCCAAAGCTATACGCTGATACGAGATGATGCAGGCCTGAATGAATTATTTGCAGCATAAATCACGTCAGCCCAGCACCTTATTCTGCGAATGGCTGTAGGCTTGCTCATGTGGTGATATGATAAGAGCATTCATGTCCGGATTGTCTCCGGGCTCTCAACTTCAAAGGTACAGTTATGATCATCGTTACCGGCGGCGCAGGCTTTATCGGCAGCAACATCGTTAAAGCGCTGAATGACAAAGGCATCACCGACATTCTGGTTGTCGACAATCTGAAAGACGGCACCAAGTTTGTAAACCTGGTTGACCTGAACATCGCTGACTACATGGATAAAGAAGACTTTCTGATCCAGATTATGGCGGGTGAAGAGTTCGGTGAAATCGAAGCAATCTTCCACGAAGGCGCGTGCTCTTCCACTACCGAGTGGGATGGTAAGTACATGATGGACAACAACTATCAGTACTCCAAAGAGCTGCTGCACTACTGCCTGGAGCGCGAAATCCCGTTCCTGTACGCCTCCTCCGCGGCCACCTATGGCGGACGCACCAGCGACTTCATCGAGTCCCGCGAGTACGAACAGCCGCTGAACGTTTACGGCTACTCCAAATTCCTGTTCGACGAATACGTCCGCCAGATCCTGCCGGAAGCCAATTCGCAGATCGTCGGCTTCCGCTACTTCAACGTCTACGGGCCGCGCGAAGGCCACAAAGGCAGCATGGCGAGCGTCGCTTTCCACCTCAATACCCAGCTGAATAATGGCGAAAGCCCGAAACTGTTCGAAGGCAGCGACGGCTTCAAGCGCGACTTCGTCTACGTGGGCGACGTGGCTGACGTCAACCTGTGGTTCTGGGAAAACGGCGTTTCCGGCATCTTTAACCTCGGCACCGGCCGTGCGGAATCCTTCCAGGCCGTCGCCGATGCGACCCTGGCATACCACAAAAAAGGCAGCATCGAGTACATCCCGTTCCCGGACAAACTGAAAGGCCGCTACCAGGCGTTCACTCAGGCGGATCTGACTAACCTGCGCAAAGCGGGCTATGACAAACCGTTCAAAACCGTTGCCGAAGGCGTAACGGAATATATGGCCTGGCTAAACCGCGACGCGTAAGAAACAAGCATGAAAATATTGGTGGTAGGCCCGTCTTGGGTAGGCGACATGATGATGTCGCAAAGTCTTTATCGTACGCTCAGGGCGCGCTATCCCCAGGCGATTATCGACGTGATGGCGCCAGCCTGGTGCCGTCCGTTGCTTTCGCGCATGCCGGAAGTGAACGAAGCGATCCCGATGCCGCTGGGTCACGGCGCGCTGGCTATCGGCGAACGCCGTAAGCTCGGCCACAGCCTGCGCGAACGTCGCTACGATCGCGCTTACGTGCTGCCGAACTCGTTTAAATCGGCATTAGTCCCTTTCTTTGCCAATATCCCGCTGCGCACCGGCTGGCGCGGCGAGATGCGCTACGGACTGCTCAACGACGCCCGGGTGCTGGACAAAGACGCCTGGCCGCTGATGGTGGAACGCTACGTGGCGCTGGCCTACGACAACGGCGTGATGCGCTGCGCCAAAGATCTGCCGCAGCCGCTGCTGTGGCCGCAGCTGCAGGTCAACGAAGGGGAAAAGTCGCAGGCCTGCAGCGCTTTTAACCTGTCCTACGATCGGCCGATCGTCGGCTTCTGCCCCGGCGCGGAGTTCGGCCCGGCCAAACGCTGGCCGCACTATCACTATGCTGCGCTGGCGAAAAAGCTTATCGACGATGGCTATCAGATTGCGCTTTTCGGCTCGGCGAAAGATAACGAGGCCGGCAAAGAGATCATCGCCGCCCTCAGCAGCGAGCAGCAGGCCTGGTGCCGTAATCTGGCGGGTGAAACCCAGCTGGAGCAGGCGGTCATTCTGATCGCCGCCTGTAAAGCTGTAGTGACTAACGATTCGGGGCTGATGCACGTCGCCGCAGCGCTGGACCGCCCGCTGGTGGCGCTGTATGGCCCGAGCAGTCCGGACTTTACCCCGCCGCTGTCGCATAAAGCGCGGGTTATCCGTCTGATTACCGGCTACCACAAGGTGCGCAAAGGCGATGCCGCCGAAGGCTATCATCAGAGCCTGATCGACATCACCCCAGAACGCGTCCTGCAAGAGCTAAACGAACTGTTAGCGGAAAAAACCGAGCACGAGGAAGCGTAACGGATGCGGGTATTGATCGTTAAAACCTCCTCCATGGGCGACGTGCTGCACACGCTGCCCGCGCTAACCGACGCCGCGCAGGCTATCCCCGGCATCCGCTTCGACTGGGTGGTTGAAGAGGGTTTCGCGCAGATCCCCTCCTGGCATGAAAGCGTCGAGCGGGTGATCCCGGTGGCGATCCGCCGCTGGCGCAAAGCCTGGTTCTCCGCGCCGATCAAAGCCGAGCGTCAAGCCTTTCGCGAGGCCGTTCAGGCGGTAAAGTATGACGCCATCATCGACGCCCAGGGGCTGGTGAAAAGCGCCGCGCTGGTTACTCGCCTGGCGCACGGCGTCAAGCACGGTATGGACTGGCAATCGGCCCGCGAGCCGCTGGCGAGCCTGTTTTACAACCGCCGCCACCATATCGCGAAACAGCAGCACGCGGTGGAGCGTACCCGTGAGCTGTTCGCCAAAAGCCTTGGCTACGCGAAACCCCAGACCCAGGGGGATTACGCCATTGCGCGCCATTTCCTGCAGCACGAGGCTAGCGCTGCCGCGCCCTATCTGGTGTTTCTGCACGCCACCACCCGCGACGATAAGCACTGGCCGGAAACCCGCTGGCAGGAGCTTCTCGATCTGCTGGCCGACAGCGGCGTCCACATTAAGCTGCCGTGGGGGGCCCCGCACGAAGAGGCGCGGGCGAAGCGGCTGGCGGAAGGCCGGGAGTATGTCGAAGTGCTGCCGCGCATGAGCCTTGAGCAGGTGGCGCAGGTTCTGGCCGGCGCCCGGGCCGTCGTCTCGGTCGATACCGGGCTGAGCCATCTGACCGCCGCGCTGGATAAACCGAACTTTACGCTCTACGGCCCGACCGACCCGGGGCTGATTGGCGGATACGGTAAAAACCAGCATATCGTGCGGCCGGAAAACAGCGCCAGCACCGGCGATATTGCGGCCAGCCGGATTCATCTTCTCCTGCAAAATCAGGGGCTGCTCTGATGGGATCCCTGTTTAAGCAGATCTACCGCTATACGCGCCCTCGCGCGTATCGCCACAATGAAAATCTGTGGCCTTTTACCCGTATTACGCGTGCGCCAAGCGGCGAAATCAGCGCGTTACGCTATAAAGGGAAAACGGTGCCGCTGGTCAGCCTGAGCGCGCTGAAAAACAGTATGCAGGGCGAAGTCCTGCTGACCGCCACCGGCCCCTCAACCCGCAATATCGATTTTTCCCTGTTGTCGAAAACGATCCCGGTGATGGGCGTCAATGGCGCCTGGCATCTTGCCGACCGGCTGCACTTTTCGCTCTATACCATCGTCGACATGGAATTTTTCGATAAGAAGCCGGACATTATCCGCGCCATTGTCAGCCAGCCGGATATTTTGCTGTTCACCACCATGCACGGGATCGCCAAAATCGTCGATCGCTATGGGGACGCGCTGCGCTGCCGTTTGGCGTTGATTGAGGACGGTTGCTATAAGATTTACCAGCCGAAAGTCGCCAGCGAAGCGATAAAGCGCACTTACCAGCAGAATCCGGCGATGTGCTTTCATCCTCAGCGCCCGGATATCTGTTTTAGCACCGATATTCGCCAGGGCATCTTTGATGCCGGCACGGTGGTCTACTGGGCGCTGCAAATTCTCGCCTGGCTGGGCTTCAATACTATCCTGGTGAGCGGCCTGGATATGACCAACTTTAACCAGCCGCGATTCTACGAAACACAACAAGAAAAATTGCCTTCTTACCTGGCAACAAAAGTGGATACCCTCGTCATGCCCTCCTTTGCGCATGCCGCGCAGGTACTGCAGCAACGCCAGATTCGGGTGATTAATTTTTCCCCAGAAAGCGCTGTGCCGGATACTATCTTCGAAAAGGTTGCGTTTAATGAGTACTTTAAAAGTGAGTAACTTCGCCAGACAGGGTTACTCGATTGTCTTTCCTTTGTTTTTATTTTTCAGCGCGATTTTTTGCATGTCCACCCGGACCAATAATCTGCTGCATTTATCGATCCTGCTGCTATTGCTGTCGCTGGTACGCCAGGAAAACCGCCAGGCGCTGGCCGGGGTGTTACGCGAGCAGTGGCAGACCTGGACGCTGCTGGCGGCTTTCTTTATCTATTACGCCCTCAGTAATGTGTGGGGCCATACGCCGCAGCATATTGACTCGCCGATCACCCACGGCGTGTATCTGACCGGGTATCTGTTGCTGATGACGATGCTGCTCAGGGACGGACGAACCCGCCGACTGGCGATGCTGGCGGTGGTCGGCGGGATCACCGTGCTCTCCCTGTGGACGCTGATTATCGACCATACGCTGGTTCTCACCGAACGAGCGGTCTCCCCCGAGAACCCCGGACCAACGAACGTTATCGACCTTGCCGGTTACTGCGGCATCGGCATTTTAATTTGCGGCATGCTACTGAAAGAAAAAGCCAGCCACTGGCTCTATCTGCCGGTGGTCATCATGCTGGTGATGCTGCTGCTCACCCAAAGCCGCGGGCCGATCATCGCCCTGGTGCTGGCGGTCGGCTGTACGCTGCACCTGCACGTCTTCACCCGCCGCAACCTGCTGATCGCCGCGGCGCTGGCCGTGCTGGTAGCGCTGCTTTTGGTCATGACGCCGGTGGGCGACATGCTGCTCGCCCGTTTCGAGGAGCTGGGCACCCAAAGCGGGCTGCGCCTGAGCATCTGGCACCATACCCTGTCGGAGATGGCCAGCCAGCCGTGGCTGGGGCGCGGTTTCAGCTATGAACTGGATTTCATCAACTACAGCGGCGAGCACATCACCACCACCCACAGCGTGTATATGGGCGCCCTGCTGAAAGGCGGCATCGTGGGGTTACTGCTGCTGTTGGCGATCATTGCCTGCGGGCTATGGCAGGCGTGGCGCAAGCGCCATACCGACAGCCGCTACAGTCTGGCGATCCTGTTTTACGCGCTGGTGTTTATGGCCTCGCAGGGGATGTTTATCATCAGCAATCCCCGGGAAACCTGGGTGCTGTTCTGGCTGCCGCTGGGCATTGCGCTCAGCAAAGGGGTGGCGGAAAAACGCTAACAAAAAGGGCCGTCAGCGGCCCTTTTTATATTAACTTTTTAAATCAACTGCGGGCGGCGACCAGCCGGTCGGCCTGCTCTTTAATCACGGGCCACACCGACTCAATCGCCACATCGGCGACATTCGCTTCTTCACAGACTATCTGCTTCGCCTTGTCATAGCCCGGCGCCCAGATGTGATAGCCGGGCAGCCCGGTATTCTTGAGTTTGCGTTTGTTATAGACCGCCACCATCGGCTTATCGAAAGCCCGGGCAATATGCACGATCGAGGTGTCCGGCGTAATGACTAAATCACAGCTGCGGATCACTTCTACGGCGGAGTTGATGGTGCTGTCGGCGATGTACAGCGCCATATCCAGCCCCAGCTGGCGGATTTTTTCACTGCGCCCCACCATCACGATACAGACCCGGTAAGGCAGAGCATGTAGCCGCTCGACCAGGGTCGCCACCTGGTGACGACAGAAGTCTTTATCCTCGGAGGCGGTAAAAGGGTTAATGGCGATACGCAGTTCGACCTCTCCGGCCTGAGAAAGCAAGCGGGCCACTTTCTCCCGCTCATGGCGGCAGCCGGGGATATGATAGTGATACGGGCGGTCGTCAACGATGCCAAACAGCTTCACCACCTGCTTATAGCGCAGGGAAATATGGCTGTTGCCGTCAAAAAAAGCGATTGAGTGATCGTAAAGTTTATAGGGCTCTTTATTAAAACCAATCACGCTGGTCGCCCGTAAATCGGCGAGTAATTTAAAGCGTTCATAGCTGGTCACGTCATCAAAATCGATAACCGCATCAAAACCCGCCGCCCGCAACGTATTTAAGGACATGCGGGGCCGATATAAATATACTTGCTGTATGAATTCTGAGCCTGCTAATATTTCGCTGCATATTGGTCCGGTTAACACCGAAACCTGATATCCCCGTTCAGCCAGTATTCTGGCGCAACCGGTCGTGACCACCATATCACCGACTTTATCATCCAGACGCAATAGCAGCACGCGGCGCACAGCCGCTGGGTCGAAGGCTTTACGCGCCGGCTTATTTCTGTATCGATAGTTAATTAAATTAAATTTAATGCCGCGGAAAAAAGCATTCTTTTTCCGCGTTAATTGTTTAAGGATACGCATACGGTACCTTGAGCTGTGTTAGCGCTGTGTAATTTTCCGCTGGTAATATTCTGCCAGCGTCATGCCCTTCACCTGCGGCGCCAGCCAGCTAAAAAAGGCTTCGAGGTCAGCGTATAAACGCTCAATATCCCGTTCATTCTGGAACGTGGGGCTGCCGCCGGGCATATACTCTGAAGAGTGGAGCATATATTCCACGTAGTCATTGCCCTGCGTCAACGTTTGTTCGACGACTTTTTTCATCGTTTCCACATTGCCGCCCATCGGTCGCAGCCAGTGTACGGAGGGGGATCGCACTTTGCCGCGCAGGCGGTCGTAGCCCTGCTTCACGCTGTTCATCCACGCTGAGTGCTTGTACTGGATGCTCATCGGCACTTCCAGCAGCGGCGAGTGGCCCTCGCGGCTGATGTCATTTTCATCGAGGAAATAGGCATGCTGCGGAAAGCGGCGATAATCGGTCCCGCCATCGCCCTGCGGCGCCCCCTTGGCGGTCTTCCAGTTCACCCGCGGGGTCACCGAGCAATCCACCTGATACCCGTATTCCACCAGCAGACGCGCATAGCGCTCGTCAAAAGCCCAGCGCCCGGCGCGATGGCTAACCATTTTGGTCTGGAAGGTATCCTCCAGCAGACGCGTCATATAGTCGACCTTCTCACGCATCATAGCGTCGCTGTATTCAATAAGATAAGGCTTATGGCGCCAGTCATCTGCAGTCAGCGGCTCGGTCGGCGGGCTGTTCCACGCATGCAGATGCATGCCGACTTCCGCGGTGCCGCGGGCAATCACGTCTCTGGCGAATTCGATATAAAAGGGGTCGATGGCCATTTCATAGTTGGTCAAATAGACCGGTTTAAAGCCATACTTTTCGCAAAGCTGCTGAAAACGCGGAAGATAACGCGCATTCTCGGTGGTGATGCTGTCATGTTTTTGCCAGAGGTTATCGCCCTCTGTATCAATCGTGATGAGAAATGCGGGATTGTGCACGAAAACGTCCTCAGGCCATACGTATCGGGTCATGGTAGAGCAATACAACGCTTCTCTCAATCTGTCTGATCCCCTAGAATCGGAACCCTTATCCTGGATGAAGAACAGAGTATGACGCCTGAAACCCTCTCCCGCGGCCCGTTGAACCCGGCGCGGATCCTGGTCATTAAGCTGCGCCATCATGGCGACATGCTGCTGATCACGCCGCTTATTCACGCGCTGAAACAGCAGTACCCCGCCGCCAGCGTGGATGTCCTGTTGTATGAAGAGACCCGGGATATGCTCGCAGCCAACCCCGATATCCACCATATTTATGGTCTCGATCGCCGCTGGAAAAAGCAGGGAAAAAGGTATCAGCTGAAGATGCAATGGCAGCTCATTCAGACGCTGCGCCAGCAGCGGTACGATATGGTGCTTAACCTGGCCGACCAGTGGCCGAGCGCGGTTATCAGCAAACTGACCGGCGCCGCGACGCGGATTGGTTTTGATTTTCCGAAGCGCCGCCACCCGGTCTGGCGCTATTGCCACACCGCGCTGGCCTCCACCCAACAGCACAACCAGCTGCATACGGTACAGCAGAATCTCTCTATTCTCGCTCCGCTCGGTCTCCAGTTGAACGATGCGCCGGCGCGGATGGGCTACAGCGAAGCAGACTGGGCCGCCAGCCGCGCCCTGCTGCCGGAGGACTTCCGGGAACACTACATCGTCATCCAGCCGACGTCGCGCTGGTTCTTTAAATGCTGGCGCGAAGATCGGATGAGCGCCCTGATCAACGCGCTGTCCGCCGAAGGATACGCGGTGGTGCTCACCTCCGGCCCCGATGCTAGAGAGAAGAAGATGGTGGATACCATCATCGCCGGCTGCCCGCAGGCGCGACTACACTCTTTAGCCGGCCAGTTAACGCTGCGCCAGCTGGCGGCGGTGATCGATCATGCCCGGTTGTTTATCGGCGTCGACTCGGTGCCGATGCATATGGCTGCAGCCCTTGGCACTCCGCTGGTCGCCCTGTTCGGTCCCTCGAAGCTGACCTTCTGGCGTCCGTGGCAGGCGAAAGGCGAGGTGATCTGGGCCGGCGACTTCGGTCCGCTGCCCGATCCGGACGCTATCAACACCAACACCGACGAACGTTATCTTGATTTAATTCCTACCGACGCCGTGATCGCGGCGGCGAAAAAGGTACTGGCATGAGTAAATTCAGGCTGGCTCTGGTGCGGCAGAAGTACCGCCCGGACGGCGGCGCAGAACGGTTTGTCTCCCGCGCGCTGGAAGCCCTCGACAGCAGTCATTTGCAACTGAACGTCATCACCCGCGAATGGCAGGGGCCGGTGAAACCGGACTGGCAGATCCATATCTGTAACCCACGTAAATGGGGGCGCATCAGCCGCGAGCGCGGCTTTGCCAACGCCGCGCGCGCGCTCTGGCAGCGCGAGTCCTTCGACCTGGTGCAGAGCCATGAACGTATTCCCGGCTGCGATCTCTACCGCGCTGGCGATGGCGTTCATCGCCGCTGGCTGCAGCAGCGCTCGCGCATTTTACCGGCCTGGAAAAGCCGCCTGCTGTTCGCCGACCGTTACCACCGCTACGTCATGCAGGCGGAACGCGAGATGTATGAAGACTCACACCTGCGCGGGGTGATCTGCAACGCCGAGATGATCAAGCGCGAGATTATCGAAGACTTTGGCCTGCCGGCGGAGAAGATCCACGTTATTTACAACGCCATTGACAACCAGCGCTTCCTGCCGCCGGACGAAGAGACCTTTGCCGCCTTACGCGCCAAATGGCAGCTGCCGCTGCAGGCGACCTGCCTGATCTACGTCGGCTCCGGCTTTGAACGTAAAGGGCTGGCGGCGGCGATCCGCGCCATCGCCCCCACCGATCGCTACCTGCTGGTGGTCGGCAAAGATAAGGATCAGCCTCGCTATCAGGCGCTGGCGAAGAGCCTGAACTGTGAAGCGCGGGTGCGCTTCTTCGGCATGCAGTCGGAGACATTGCCCTTCTATCAAATGGCCGATGGTCTGCTGCTGCCCACCCTCTACGATCCGTTCCCCAACGTCATCCTCGAGGCAATGGCCTGCGGTCTGCCGGTGATCACCACTACCGGCTGCGGCGGGGCGGAGTTTATCGTCGACGGCCACAATGGTTACGTCTGCGACGCTCTGGATATCCCGGCGCTACAGCAGGCGGTAATGGCCCTGCCCGCGCGCGCGCTGGGCTCCGCGCAAGGCGGTCACGCCCGCGAGCGCATTATGGCCTGCACCAGCGAGCGACTCTCAACCCAGCTGCTTTCTCTTTATCAGGATCTGGTGAAATAACGATGCGCATCTTATTTGTGATTGACGGCTTACCCGGCGGCGGCGCGGAAAAAGTGGTCCTGACCCTGGCGGCACAGTTCCTGCGCGACGGCGATCGGGTGTCGCTCATTTCGCTGCGCGATGTCTGCGAGTACCCATTGCCCGAGGGGCTCGACTACCAGGTAGTTGCCGATCGCTGCCGTAAACCGTGGCGCAAGCTGACCGAGCTGTCCCGCCGCGCCCGCCAGCTGGATGCCGCAGTCGTGCGGGCCGAACAGCAGGGGCAATTTGACCTTGTGCTCTCCAACCTGCACAAAACCGACCGCATCGTCGCCCGCAGCCGGGCGCTGCGCGAGCGTAACGTCTGGTTCTGTCTGCACGGCGTCTTTTCGGCCTCCTATCTCGGGCACCGCACCGGCTTTGACCGCTGGATGAAGCAGCAGAAAATTAAGCGAATTTATCAGGGTCGCAACGTGGTGACGGTTTCCGACGCGGTGGGGCGAGATCTGGTGGAAGAGTTTGCCCTGCGCCCGGCACAGCTGAAAACCATCTACAATCCCTTCGATATCACTGCCCTGCGCGCCGAGGCGGAAGCCGACAGCGAGCGCCCGGACGGTGACTACCTGATTCACGTCGGTCGCTTCCATCCGGGCAAACGCCATGACCGCCTGCTTGAAGCCTATGCGCAGAGCGGCATCGACGCACCGCTGGTGCTGCTAGGCCAGGGAAAACCGGAGCAAGAGCAGCGCCTGCGCCAGCTGGCAAAAACGCTGCACATTGACGATCGGGTGTGGTTCAAAGGCTTTCAGAAAAACCCCTTACCGTGGATCAAAGGCGCACGGATGCTGGTTTTGAGCTCCGATAGCGAAGGATTCGGCAATGTGGTGGTGGAGGCGCTGCTGTTACATACTCCGGTCGCCAGCACCCGCTGCCCCGGCGGCGTCACCGAGATCCTCACCGGCGAACTTGCCCGCGGTCTGGCGGATCTGACCAGTCCGGCGCTGGCTCAGACGATGCAAAGCATTTACCATAACCCGCCGGCCATCGACGATGCCGCGCTGGAAAAATTCAGCGTCGTATCCATTTGTCAGCAGTACCGTCAGCTGCAGCGCACCTGACGCCGTTAGTTAACCAGGACCGAAGATTTATGAGTCAAACGCCTTTATTGAGCATCGTGGCTGCCGTCTACAACGGTGAGAAATTTCTAGCGCAATTCTTTGAGTGCATTGAACAGCAGCAGCTGGACAGCTATGAACTGATCCTGGTGAACGATGGTTCGACAGACAACAGCCTGGCGGTGATCGCCGAATGGCAGGAGCGGCTGCAGAACGTCCAGGTGCTGGAGCAGGAAAACCAGGGCGTCTCGGTCGCGCGCAATACCGGCCTCGCCGCCGCCAGCGGCAAATATCTCGCGTTTCCGGATATCGACGACAAACTCTATCCGGGCATGTATCGCACGCTGCTGGAGATGGCCGAGAAAGAACATCTCGATATCGCTACCTGCAACGGCACCTATGTGTACGAAAAGCGCCGCGAGAGCCACCCGATCTTCCCACTGGATCGCCTGCCCTCGACGGATGTGCTGCCGGGCCATGTCTGGCTTAAGCAGGCCCTGGACTCGCGGAAGTTTCTGCACGTCACCTGGCTTAATATTTATCGTCACGACTTTATCCGCCAGCATCACTTCCATTTCGAGCCTGGCCTGCGCCATCAGGATATCCCATGGACCACAGAAGCCCTGCTGGCCGCGGAGCGCGTGCAGTACACCAGTCAGCAGTTCTATGATTACTACATTCACTCTGAGTCGGTGTCGCATAAGCCGGACAACGACGACACGCTGATGCGTTCGGCGCGCCACTATATGAAGATTCTGGAGATGCTGGAGGCGATTAACCAGCGCTACCCGGATAAAGTACGCCATATCGCCGCCTGTCGCTGGCAGATCGCCAAAGAAGGCCTGGGGATCATCCATACCTTCGATAGCATGAAAGATGAGTCCAAAAAGCATGTTATTATTAACGAATTCTTCGACCGCGGTATCTGGCGGTTAATCTGGAAAAACGCCTGTACTTTCCGTTTACGCTGGCGCCTGGGACGCCGTTATCTGCGTATTAAGCGTTATCGCCACGCGGGATAGACCAAAAACCCGCTGTTTCCGCCAAAGAGATAGCTTTACGCGGGCTAAATGCTTAGAATTTGCCCGCCAAAACAGAGAACGGATAAATAGTTTGGAATTGCTTTATACCACCCTACTTTACCTTATTCAGCCGCTGGTGTGGCTGCGGCTGCTGCTGCGCAGTCGTAAGGCTCCTGCCTATCGCAAACGCTGGGCGGAACGCTATGGCTTCTGTCAGAACAAGGTAGAGCCGGATGGCATTCTGCTGCACTCCGTTTCCGTCGGCGAGACCTTAGCCGCCATTCCGCTGGTCCGCGCCCTGCGCCACCGCTACCCTTCTCTGCCGATCACCGTCACCACCATGACGCCGACCGGCTCCGAGCGCGCCATGTCGGCGTTTGGCAAAGATGTTCATCACGTCTATCTGCCCTACGATCTGCCCGGCGCCATGAACCGCTTCCTGAACACCGTTCAGCCGAAGCTGGTGATCGTTATGGAGACCGAGCTGTGGCCGAATATGGTGGCCGCGCTGCATAAGCGTAAGATCCCGCTGGTGATCGCCAACGCGCGCCTGTCCGAACGTTCCGCCAAAGGCTATGCCAAACTGGGCGGCTTTATGCGCCGCCTGTTGAGCCGCATTACGCTTATCGCCGCGCAGAATGAAGAAGATGGTAACCGCTTCCTCTCTCTGGGGCTGAAGCGCAACCAGCTGGCGGTCACCGGCAGCCTGAAATTCGATATCTCCGTCACGCCAGAGCTGGCGGCCCGGGCGGTGACGCTGCGTCGGCAATGGGCACCGCACCGCAAGGTCTGGATTGCCACCAGCACCCACGACGGTGAAGAACAAATCATCCTCCAGGCGCATAAAAAACTGCTGGAGGCTTTCCCGAACCTGCTGCTGATCCTTGTTCCCCGCCATCCGGAGCGCTTCCCTGACGCCCGTGAGATGGTACAAAAGGCTGGGATGAGCTTTACTCTGCGCAGCACCGGCGAGATCCCCTCCTCCAGTACCCAGGTAGTCATTGGCGATACCATGGGCGAGCTGATGCTGCTCTACGGCATTGCCGACCTCGCCTTCGTCGGCGGCAGCCTGGTGGAGCGCGGCGGCCATAACCCGCTAGAGCCGGCGGCGCACGCCATTCCGGTGCTGATGGGTCCGCATACCTTCAACTTCAAAGATATCTGCGCCAAGCTGCAGCAGGACGATGGCCTGATCACCGTTACCGATGCCGATTCGCTGGTCAGGGAGGTGTCCACGCTCCTGACCGATGAAGATTACCGTCTGTGGTATGGCCGTCACGCGGTGGAAGTGCTGCATCAGAACCAGGGCGCGCTGTCGCGTCTGCTACAGTTACTGCAACCTTACCTGCCGCAGCGGAGTCATTAATGTCGAACCGGCTTTCCGTGGTGATGATCGCTAAAAACGCCGCCGACCTGCTGCCGGATTGTCTGGGCTCCGTTAGCTGGGCGGATGAAATTATCGTCCTCGACTCCGGCAGCACCGACAACACCGTTGAGCTGGCCCGCCGCCTCGGCGCCCAGGTCTATACCCATACCGACTGGCGAGGCTATGGCATTCAGCGCCAGCGCGCGCAGGATTACGCCACCGGCGACTGGGTGTTGATGATCGATACCGATGAGCGCGTCACGCCAGAACTCAGGCAGGCTATTCTTAAGGTACTGGACGCCCCCCAGCGCGGCGCCATCTACAGCATCGCCCGCCGTAACTATTTTCTCGGACGCTTTATGCGCCACAGCGGTTGGTATCCCGATCGCGTCCTGCGCCTGTACGAACGCGCCCGTTACCGCTATAACGATAATCTGGTCCATGAATCGCTGGATAGCCTGGGCGCCGAGGTTATTCCGCTGACCGGCGATCTCCTGCACCTGACCTGCCGCGACTTCGCTGGCTTCCAGCAAAAACAGCTGGCGTATGCCGCCGCGTGGGCGCTTGAGCGTCACCAGAAGGGCAAGAAGACCTCGATGGCAGGGATTTTCAGCCATACGCTGGGCGCGTTCCTCAAGACGTTGCTATTGCGCGGTGGGGTGCTGGACGGTAAACAGGGATGGTTACTGGCGATTGTCAACGCGCAGTATACGTTTACGAAATATACCGAGCTGTGGGCGCTGAGCCACGGCTACTCGGAGAAAGAGTCATCATGAGCACAAAAGCGATCTATCCGGGTACCTTCGACCCCATCACCAACGGTCATATCGATATTGTCACCCGCGCGGCAAGTATGTTCGATAAAGTGGTGCTGGCTATCGCCGCCAGCCCGAGTAAAAAGCCGATGTTCAGCCTTGATGAGCGCATTGCGCTGGCAGAGCAGGCGACGGCCCACCTGGTGAACGTGGAGGTTATCGGCTTCAGTGATTTGATGGCCAATTTCGCGCGCGCGCAGCAGGCCAATATCCTGATCCGCGGCCTGCGGGCGGTGGCGGATTTCGAGTATGAGATGCAGCTGGCTCATATGAACCGCCACCTGATGCCCACCCTTGAGAGCGTGTTTCTGATGCCGTGCAAAGAGTGGTCGTTTATCTCTTCCTCACTGGTGAAGGAAGTGGCGCGCCACCAGGGCGACGTTTCTCACTTTCTGCCAGCTAATGTGCATCAGGCGCTGTTGAATAAGCTGAAGTAACGCATCTGCCGGGACATGAGCCATATTGGCTGGCGCAGCACTGCGCCGCTGGGTCATTCACACCGGCTCTGTCCCGGTCTTTGTGCCAGATGGCGCTACGCTGACCTGGACTACAAACGCCCCCGGCCCACCAGATGCGCACCCGCAGGCCCGCTGACCTGGCCGACAAACATTCCTGTTCCTGAGAACTACTTCTGGCACTGACGACAATAAAAGGTCGCCCGCTGGGCATGTTTGGTCCCGACGACCGGCGTGCCGCAGATCCGGCAGGGTTCGCCCTTGCGGCCATAGACCTGTAGCTCCTGGGCGAAGTAGCCCGGCTTGCCATCGCTTTGCAGGAAATCCTTTAACGTGGTGCCGCCCTGCTCTATCGAACGCAGCAGGACCAGCTTAATCACCTTCACCAGCTGCTCACACTCTTCCCGCGACAGCGAGGACGCCAGCCGGTCAGGATGGATCCCGGCGGAGAACAGCGATTCACTGGCGTAGATATTCCCCACGCCCACCACCAGCTTGTTATCCATCAGCCAGGGTTTGATCGCGGTTTTCTTCTTCGCGCATTTTTGCTGGAGATAGTCGGCGTTGAACGCGTCGCTGAGCGGCTCCGGGCCAAGATGGGCCAGTACCGGATGGCCTTCCAGCGTTCTGGTCCACAACCAGGCGCCAAAGCGGCGTGGATCGGTGTAGCGCAACACCTTGCCGTTACTCATGACCAGGTCAACGTGATCGTGTTTTTCAGCAGGCAGCTCTTCGCTCAGGATGCGCAGGCTCCCCGACATCCCAAGATGGACGATGATCCAGCCGTCCGGCAGCTCCAGAAGCAGGTATTTGGCGCGGCGACGCACGCTGAGAACCGGAACGTCGCTCAGGCGATAGATCTCTTCGGAAACCGGCCAGCGCAGCCGTCCGTTGCGCACGACGGCGTGCAGAATGGTTGCGCCAACCAGGTGCGGCTCGATGCCGCGGCGGCTGGTTTCAACCTCTGGTAATTCAGGCATGATTTTCCTCCGTTTACCCGACGTATTGTGCTTCACGGACAGGTGACTGAAAAGGGAGTATGTGAAAGCAACATGGGGGAGTTTTAAAAACAAAAAACCCCGCCGAAGCGGGGTTTTTATACAAGGAGGCTAAAATTATTTGATTTTAGCTTCTTTGTAGATAACGTGCTGACGTACAACCGGATCGTACTTTTTCAGTTCCATTTTTTCCGGTTTGGTACGTTTGTTCTTCGTGGTGGTGTAGAAGTGACCAGTACCAGCGGAAGAAACCAGCTTGATTTTCTCACGAATACCTTTAGCCATGATTTATTTCCTCTAAGTACTTAGTACTTTTCGCCACGGGCACGCAGTTCAGCCAGAACTGTATCGATGCCTTTCTTATCGATTACACGCATACCTTTAGCAGATACGCGCAGGGTGACAAAACGCTTCTCACTCTCAACCCAGAAACGGTGAGAGTGCAGGTTCGGCAGGAAACGGCGTTTAGTCGCGTTCAGTGCGTGGGAACGGTTGTTACCGGTCACCGGACGCTTGCCAGTAACTTGGCAGACTCGGGACATGTCTATTCTCCAAAAATCAAATTAGCTCGAGCTTCGTATGGGGTATTGGCGCCTCGTCAGGCTTTACAGCCTGGTCATCGCAGTTCAATGTGAACTCTCGACTGCCAGGCCCAAATGCCAAACCCGAGATTCTCAAAGGTGGCGTAGTATACGCTGACTCGGCGATGTGCTCAAGTCCCGAACAGACAAAGATCCCGAAGGATCGCCTGTTCGGGGCTAAATCCAGCCACGTTCGGCAAAAGATACATACGCACCGCGGCCGATAACCAGATGATCAAGCACGCGTATCTCCATGAATCTACAACATTTTATCACCCTTTCGGTAATCAGTCTGTCGGCCTGACTTGGCTCCGGGCTACCGGAGGGATGATTATGCGCAAGGATCACGGCGGCGGCGTTCACTTTGATGGCTTCGCGTACAATTTCTCGCGGATGCACCTCAACGTGGCTAAGAGTACCAGAAAAAAGACGACTATGTTTCAACACCCGGTTCTGATTATCTAAAAAGATCACCATAAAGATCTCGCGCTCCTCTTCCGTCAGCTGGCTTTGTAAAAACTCGCGCGTCATCGAGGGGGTGACCAGCGCGGCCTCCTCGACCAGCTGCGAGCTAAAATAGCGTCGCGCCAGCTCGGCAATGCCCTTCAGTTGCGCATATTTCGCCAGCCCCAGTCCGTCCACAGCAATCAGTTGCGCTTTATCAGCGGAAAGCAGAGCGTAGAGTGAGCCAAAACGCTGCAGTAACGCCTGGGCATAGCTGAGCACATCCTGACGACGCGTGCCGACGCGCAGAAAAAGCGCCAGCAGCTCAACATCCGTTAGCGTTTCGATGCCGTACTGCAGCATCTTCTCCCGTGGCATCAGATTTTCCATTCCGTCCATGCGCCCTCCTGGGTGAATCAGCCTATCCTGGCACAGCCTGACGGCGCTGCCGACCCGCCGATTTTCACCCTGCGTAGCCGCTCGCAAAGTGAATGCCCGGCAGAGGCACGACGGCGGCAGGATTGTGATAAGATGCGCGGATTCTGGTCTACGGCAACAGGAAGACATCATGATGACTCTGGCGGGTAAAAAAATCGTCCTGGGCGTCAGCGGCGGCATCGCGGCGTATAAAACCCCGGAACTGGTGCGCCGGCTGCGTGAACGCGGCGCGGAAGTGCGTGTCGCGATGACGGAGGCGGCAAAAGCGTTCATCACCCCACTCAGCCTGCAGGCGGTATCCGGCTATCCGGTTTCCGACAGCCTGCTCGATCCGGCGGCGGAAGCGGCAATGGGCCATATTGAGCTCGGTAAATGGGCCGACCTGGTGATCCTCGCCCCAGCGACCGCCGATTTAATCGCTCGCGTGGCGGCCGGCATGGCCAACGATCTGGTGTCGACGATCTGTCTTGCCACCCCATCCCCGGTTGCCGTGGTGCCCGCCATGAACCAGCAGATGTATCGCGCGCAGGCCACCCAGCATAATCTGCAGACGCTCGCTACCCGCGGGCTGCTGCTATGGGGACCAGACAGCGGTAGCCAGGCCTGCGGCGACGTCGGCCCGGGGAGAATGCTCGATCCGTTAACTATCGTAGACATGGCCGCGCAGCATTTCGCCTCCCCTGTCAAAGATTTGCAACATCTCAACCTCATGATTACCGCGGGCCCGACCCGTGAGCCATTGGATCCGGTGCGTTATATCACCAACCACAGCTCTGGCAAGATGGGCTTCGCGATTGCCGCCGCCGCAGCGCAGCGGGGCGCGAATGTGACCTTGATCAGCGGGCCGGTATCGCTACCGACCCCGCCGTTTGTGCAGCGCATTGATGTCACTACCGCGCTGGAGATGGAAGCGGCCGTCCAGGCTGGCGCCCAGCAGCAGCACATTTTTATTGGCTGCGCCGCAGTAGCGGATTACCGCGCCGCCGTCATCGCCGAAGATAAAATAAAAAAACAAGGTGATGAATTAACAATAAAAATGGTTAAAAACCCGGATATCGTGGCCGGGGTCGCGGCGCTAAAATCACATCGCCCCTACGTCGTTGGGTTTGCCGCCGAAACGAATAATGTGGAAGAATATGCGCGGCAAAAACGTGCCCGCAAGAACCTCGACCTGATTTGCGCCAACGATGTTTCCCAGCCTAATCAGGGCTTTAACAGCGACAGCAACGCACTACACCTTTTCTGGCAGGATGGGGAAAAGCGCTTACCACTTGAGCGCAAGGAACTCCTGGGCCAATTATTACTCGACGAGATCGTGACCCGTTATGATGAAAAAAATCGACGTTAAGATTCTGGACCCGCGTGTCGGCCAGCAATTTCCGCTGCCGACCTATGCCACCTCCGGCTCCGCCGGACTTGACCTGCGAGCCTGTCTCGACGACGCCGTAGAGCTGGCGCCGGGCGCAACCACGCTGTTGCCGACCGGCCTTGCGATTCATATCGCCGATCCCTCTCTGGCGGCGGTGATCCTGCCGCGCTCCGGCCTGGGTCATAAGCATGGCGTAGTCCTGGGCAACCTGGTGGGCCTTATCGACTCCGATTACCAGGGGCAGCTGATGGTGTCCGTCTGGAACCGCGGTCAGCAGAGCTTTATTATCGAGCCGGGCGAACGTATCGCACAGATGGTCTTTGTGCCGGTCGTTCAGGCGGAATTTAACCTGGTGGAATCCTTCGATGCCACCGACCGCGGCGAAGGCGGCTTCGGTCACTCAGGGCGTAAATAAGCCCAGCAACACGGAATCTGCATCCCAACGCGCATAACGCAATAACATTACCGCAAGCCCTGGTTTGCGGTCGCGTTGTGGATGTCTGCCTGACAAGTGCTTATTTTCAGGGGTATTTTAAAACATGGCAGAAAAGCAAACTGCGAAACGGAATCGTCGCGAAGAAATACTTCAATCTCTGGCGCTGATGCTGGAATCCAGCGATGGTAGTCAGCGTATTACCACCGCGAAACTGGCGGCTTCCGTCGGCGTCTCTGAAGCCGCGCTGTATCGCCATTTTCCCAGCAAAACCCGCATGTTTGACAGCCTGATCGAGTTCATTGAAGACAGTCTGATTACGCGCATCAATTTGATTTTGAAAGATGAAAAGGACACCACCGCGCGTCTGCGCCTGATCGTTCTGTTGATTCTTGGCTTTGGCGAGCGTAATCCTGGGCTGACGCGTATCCTCACCGGGCACGCGCTGATGTTCGAACAGGACCGGCTTCAGGGTCGCATCAACCAGCTTTTTGAGCGCATCGAAGCGCAGCTACGCCAGGTGATGCGCGAGAAAAAAATGCGCGAAGGCGAAGGCTACACCCTCGACGAAACCCTGCTGGCCAGCCAGCTGCTGGCTTTCTGCGAGGGCATGCTGTCGCGCTTTGTGCGCAGCGAGTTCAAATATCGTCCGACGGATGATTTCGACGCCCGCTGGCCGCTGGTCGCCGCACAGCTGCAGTAATCTTCTTCTGAGATGCCCGGTAGCGTGACGCTTACCGGGCGTATGTCTTAGACGCCGTAGGCTTCACGATAGGCGCGAACTGACGCCAGGTGTTCCGCCATCTCCGGCTTTTCTTCCAGGTAAGCGATCAGCTCTTTCAGAGTGATGATTGAGATAACCTGGCAGCCGTAATCCCGCTCCACTTCCTGAATGGCGGAGATCTCGCCGCGGCCGCGTTCCTGACGATCCAGGGAGATCAGAACGCCCGCCAGCTGCGCGCCCTGGGCCTGGATAATCTCCATGGATTCGCGAATCGCCGTACCGGCGGTGATCACGTCATCCACCAGCATTACCCGGCCCTGCAGCGGGCTACCGACCAGATTGCCGCCTTCGCCATGGGTTTTTGCCTCTTTGCGGTTAAAGCAGTAAGGCAGATCGCGGTCATGATGCTCGGCTAACGCCACCGCGGTGGTGGTGGCGATTGGGATTCCTTTGTAGGCCGGGCCAAACAGCAGGTCAAACTCAATTCCGGAATCCACCAGCGCCTCGGCATAAAAACGGCCCAGCAGAGCCAGATCGCGCCCGGTGTTAAACAGGCCGGCGTTGAAGAAATAGGGGCTCTTGCGCCCGGATTTCAGCGTGAATTCGCCAAACTTAAGAACCTGCTTGCTAAGCGCAAACTCAATAAACTGGCGCTGATACGGCTTCATGGATTCGCTCCTTTGGTACTTTTCATCATTGTCAGACTGCGCGCTCCCCTTCGCAGGTGTGATGAAGGATAAAGCGCAAAAAAAAGGCGACTTCTCAGTCGCCTTAATCATTAATTTTCTAACGCCGCCTTCTGCGTCGTGATAATGGACTCGATCCCCCCTCGGGCTAACGCCAGGAGAGTGAGGAGTTCTTCATGGGTAAACGGCTCACCTTCCGCAGTGCCCTGCACCTCAATAATACGGCCATCTTCGGTCATCACCACGTTCATGTCGGTCTCCGCGGCGGAGTCTTCGATGTACTCCAGATCGCAGATGGCTTCGCCATTTACGATACCGACGGAGACCGCGGCCACCATCCCTTTCATCGGATTGGTTTTCAGCTTGCCGGCGGCGACCAGCTTATTCAGCGCATCGGCCAGCGCCACGCAGGCACCGGTAATGGAGGCAGTGCGGGTGCCGCCGTCGGCCTGCAGTACATCGCAGTCGAGAGTAATCGTGAATTCGCCCAGCGCTTTCAGGTCAACCGCTGCGCGCAGCGCGCGGGCAATCAGGCGCTGAATTTCCATCGTCCGGCCGCCCTGCTTGCCTTTTGCCGCTTCACGCGCGTTACGCGTGTGCGTAGAACGCGGCAGCATGCCGTATTCAGCGGTGATCCAGCCCTGGCCCTGGCCTTTCAGGAAACGCGGAACGCCTTCGTCAATAGAGGCAGTGCACAGCACTTTGGTATCACCGAATTCGACCAGCACGGAGCCTTCAGCGTGTTTTGTGTAATTACGGGTCAGGGTGACGGGACGCACCTGATTAGCGCTACGGCCTGCTGGACGCATGATAGAAATCTCCGGCTTGAAACGAATGTGAGGGCGCATTATACGAATTTCATGGCAAAAAGCCTATGCCCACTCCAGCCGGACGCGCCGATAATGTCAGTCCAGCGTTTTACGATAAGATTTCAACCCCACACCAATGACAATCACCGCCAGGCCTATCAGCGGCAAGAGGTCAGGCAACAATGCCATTGCTGAATAGCCTTTCAGCATAATGCCCTTAACCAGGCGGATGAAGTAGGTCAGCGGTAAACAGGAGCCAATGGCTTTCGCCCAGTCTGGCATACTAATAAAGGGGCTGACAAATCCGGACAGCATAAGTGAAGGGATGAAATAAAATGACGACATTTGCAGCGCCTGCAGCTGGTTTTGTGCTAAGCCAGAAATACCGATACCAATTGACAGACAAAGAAAGACATAAATTAACAGCACAAAAAATAGTAGGAAGACGCTACCGTGAAGGGGGATATCGAACAACAAAACGGCGGCAATCAGGATTAACGTCGCCTGAAACAGACCAATGATAACAAAAGGCGTTATTTTCCCAATAATGACCTCAAGCCCGGACAACGGAGAGACCAGTAAATTTTCTAACGCCCCGTTTTCTCGCTCGCGGGTAATAGACAGGGCGGTCATCAGGATTAACGTTGTACTGAGTATAGACCCCATAATACCGGGAATAGTATTAAACTGGGTTATCCCCTCAGGGTTAAACATGCGATGAATGATAAGCTCGAAATCATCCTCTTTTTGCACCACACGCATGTCGCCCGGCAAATCGTGCTGAAACATCGACTTCGCCACCTGCACAAGGGCGCTGAGCGCATTCCCCGTGGTGATCGGATCGATGGCATCCCCCTGAATCAATAGTTGTGGCTTTTCTCCACGCAGTAACTTGCGCGTAAACCCTTCAGGGATCGTCACGATAAAAGTGACATCCCCCCGCACAAAGGCTTTCTGCGCCGCCTCTTCTGAATCGACAGGAATCATCGAAAAATACCCGGTATTTTGCGCTTCCGTCACAAAGATTTGACTCATGCGTTCGGTATCATAATTTAGTAAGGCGGTCGGAAGATTATGCGGATCCATATTGATGGCATAGCCAAGAATGATCAGCTGAAAAAGAGGTGTCAGGAGCACCATACTGATGCTGACTTTATCACGGCGTAGCTCGTGAATTTCCTTAATAACCACGCCAATCCACCGCGTAACGGAGAAGCTAAAATTAATTTTTTTCACAATTATTTTTCATCAAGTAGGTAAATGCATCTTCCAGATTGGTATCCACCTTACAGAACTCATAACCCTGTTGCGTAAAGGCAAAAAGCGCGGATTTTAACTTCGCTTCATCTCTGGATGTAATATAAAGCTGATTGCCAAAAATGACCGTTTGCTCAATATCCGGCAAGCGCTGTAGCTGGCTTTCAAGCAGCGTCAGACCGGCGCCGCTGGTTCGCATGGTGATCAAATTCTGGGAGGCGATAATCGACGCAATAGTGCCATTCGCCAGCAGCCGACCATAAGAGAGATAGGCAACCTTATGGCAGCGCTCAGCCTCATCCATATAATGCGTGCTCACCAGTATCGAGATCCCCCGGTCAGAGAGCTGGTGCAGCATTTGCCAGAACTCTCGCCGCGCCTTGGGATCCACGCCAGCAGTCGGCTCATCCAGAAATAGCAAAACAGGTTCATGCAACATACAGGCGGCGAGGGCCATTCTTTGCTTCCAGCCCCCAGAAAGCTCCTTAGCCAGCTGGTGCTGTCGGGCAGTGAGGCCTAACTCAGAAAGCGCACGTTCAACCCGCTCTCTACGCCGATCGAGGCTATATAACCGCGCAATAAAAAGTAAGTTTTCCCGAATAGTTAAATTTCCCCACATTGAGAAATACTGGGTCATGTAGCCTATCTTTTTTTTTATTTTTTCCCGCTGCGTAAAGATATCCATACCCAGACAAGTACCTTCACCGGAATCCGGCGTAATCAAACCACACATCATTCGAATCGATGTCGTTTTTCCGCTACCGTTCGGACCGAGAAAACCATAGATCTCGCCTTTTGCCACCTGTAAAGAGAAATCCTTTACGACGTGATGCTCGCCAAAATGTTTATTGAGATTTTTTACATCAATACAAAGATTATTCATCGCCAATAATCTCCACATCAAACGGTTGGCCGATTTTCATCCGCCCTGCCTGCTGCAGCGCAGGGATAGCCTCCGCCATAAAAATGAGCTTCTCACGACGTTTCGTACTATAAATAACTGGAGGCGTAAACTCGGCCTCAGGGCTGATATAGTTAATAATGCCAGCAATGGGCTCAGCGCAACCATCGCATATAAGTTTTACCTTAGATCCGATTTTAAATTTACCGAGCTTCGCTTCGGGTATAAAGAAGCGTACTTTTATATTCTCAGGAGGTAACAGACTGATTATTGGTTTACCAGCAGAAGGGCGCTCCCCGGCACGATAAATAATATCGAAGACCTTAGCATTGACCGGAGAAACAATCGTCGTTTGCTGGACATCCCACAGCGCCTTATCCCGTTCGAGTTTTGCCGCGGCCACCATTGAGCGCTGCTTGCTAATCTCATCCTGCCGGGCAGGGAGTTGCCGTGCTTTGAGTTGATTAATTAACTCTTCAACCTGTGCGCCTTTTTGAGTTAATTCATCCCGGATATCCTCCCATTCCGCAAGCGATATGGCATGATTGGCGTAAAGATTACGATATCGCCCAAGCTGCCGCTTTACCTGAGATTCTGCCGATTGTGCTTTTTTAATCTGCGAACGTATAATATCCAGCTCTTCAGGCCGTTCGCCAGATTCCAGATTTCGTAATAGAGCGCTCTCTGCTGATAGCTTTTCCTCAGCGCGCAGGAAAATATTTTGCGCATCGAAGGACTCAATCTTCACTAACTCCTGTCCTGCGGCGACGTTATCTCCTTTATTGATCAAGATCCGTTCTATTTTTTCATTACCAGAATATGAAAGGTATACAAATTCTCCATGTGAATAACCGGATAACATGTTATCTGGTTTGTTATCACACCCGGTGAGTATCAGCACCGATATCAATATAATAAATACATTTATTGGCTTTCGCATTAAAACGCATCCATACGCATATCATTTCCCTTATCACTACGGTCTGGATTGAGGCACGCTCGCTCCAGGACCGGACAATCATCGTCAGTTTAATCTCTTAAATAATGCTTAACGTAGCTTTCATTCAATTTATCTATAGAGCTCAGATTTAACCCAGCTATCGAATTAAAAGAATCATCTTTTGTGAATGCAAGAATCGACGATCCGCCCGGGGAGAACCATTTAGCACTCTGTTTAAAAGGCCAGGGAAGTTCATAACCTTCTTCTCTCAGCAGGTGATTAAGCATGCTCCAGTCTGCTCTAAAATCTTCGCCACAAAATGGAGTATCATCCTGTACATTTTCGGCAGTGAACAATGCTATCGGCGTACAAAAATCAGCTGTCGAGGAAAAGTATATATTATAGAAACTGATGATGAGTTTCTGTACTTTTTCAGGAAAAGTTCCAGGAATGGTCAGCACACCCAGCAAGTATTTATAGTCCGGATATCTTTTTATAAAGTCAAATATCCCTTGCCATAAATAATCAAGCACCTTACTTTTTTGATAAGGTTTCTGAATAAAGCCGCGGCCAATTTCCACACACTTCTCTAAACAGGAATAGGCATTATCATGGTATTTAAACAAGCTGTTGCTATAGAGGCCTGTTACACCATGCTGGGCCAGCTGCTCGCCAACGGGCATAACACGATATGCTCCCAGGATTTCCACATCAGAAGGATCCCATAAAATGATATGATAATAACTTTCATCAAAAACATCGTTATCTCGGTCGTTACCAGTTCCGGCACCAATATCGCGATAACAGCGTTCGCGTAAGCGCCCTAACTCATCAATAATGGGTGAGGTTCGGTTAGTATTACAGCGATATATCACTAGTTTTCTACCGTCTTCAAACTGCCTTAATATTTCGCACTCCTCTATTGCGCTAATTAGCTCCTCTTTACATGGTTCTAATTCTTGCGGCGCAATCGTATCTAATATAGCCGGGCCATTCTTCGCTATACTCTGGAGGTGCGTCAAACATACATTTGCCGCGGCAGAAAGATCTTTATTGTATTCTTTAAACGAGGATAAGGCTATTTGCTGTCCTATATTGATTTTCATGGTCTTGCCATGATGGCGGAGAGCTTCACGAATAACCATCATATTCGACAGTTGCCGCCAGAATGTTGCAGTAAGATAATAAATCTTACTGTTTGCTCCCGTAATATGAATTGGTACCAATGCTGCATTATTTCTCATAGCAAGCTGTAAAAAACCGGGGTTCCACTTATGCTCCTGTAACCCGGAAAGAGACCAGTTAGCCAGCTTACCCGCAGGACATATAATCAATACGCCTCCTTTTCGCAGGTGATCGTTCATCTCGCGGAATTTTTTATGGCTCATCTTACCGGCCATATTCTCAATTCCAATGGTAAGTTCCGATACCTGGGGGAATATAATTGGCAAAACGTGATTAGCTATTATTTTTATATCACTCCTGACTCGGGAGACCGTATGTATTAAGCTAAGTCCATCGATAACCGTCGGATGATTTGAAATAACAACCGTAGCCCCATGCCCAGGTATGTTGTTAAGTTGGTGGTGTTCGCTTTCACATTTCAACTCAAGGAGTTCAACAACTGCATTAACCCACTCGACCCCATTTTTATTAACGAGTCGCTCGTTATATATTAAGCGAGAAAATACCTTATTGCCAAATGCCGTCCTGAACAGCCATTTTTTCCAAAAAGGTATGGTTGTATTTGGAAAAAATTCCCTTACGACTCTGTCAAAGATAGCGTCCATATTAAAATCCTTTTTATAGAACTCATCTTAAACGACTATACTAGCGTTCTTTCAGTCGGACAATACCGCATAAAACTTAAAAAGGCCAAAACAAAACAATTAGATATAATTAATACAACAGTATTCTCACCATAAATACAATCACCAAAGTTTTAATAAATTTATAGTAATCAATGCAAAAAAAACATACATAATGCTTAAAGGTAATACCCTATCTCATTTCTGGTGGTTATACTTCCTAAAACTCACAGAATAGCTTTTCTGGCGGTATATGCATTTGTACAAAGGCATCCGAATTCCATGCCCGCATCTAATATCAGAAAATATTAACTACGGATTCCCATAATATATAACCCCACCTACAGCCCCTGGCGAAAATAACTTTGCAGCGATATCCCTTAAAACAATCGTCCTTGAAGTATTTCATCACTATTCCTGTTAAGTCACCGCCCGCACGGCTATAATCCTTGCATTCATTATTACGAAAACAGGAACGCCTATGATCCGCAGTATGACCGCCTATGCCCGCCGTGAAATCAAGGGTGACTGGGGTAGCGCCGCATGGGAGCTGCGCTCGGTAAACCAGCGCTATCTGGAAACGTACTTCCGCCTGCCGGAGCAGTTCCGTAGTCTGGAGCCCGTGGTACGCGAGCGCATTCGCGCCCGCCTGACTCGCGGTAAAGTCGAATGCACCTTGCGTTTTGAACAAGATCCCAGCGCTCAGGGTGAACTCATCCTCAACGAAAAGCTGGCTAAACAGCTGGTAAACGCTGCCAACTGGGTGAAAATGCAGAGCGATGAAGGGGAAATCAACCCGGTTGATATCCTGCGCTGGCCGGGCGTGATGGCCGCCAAAGAGCAGGATCTCGACGCCATCGCCGCCGACATTCTGGCCGCTCTTGACGGCGCGCTGGACGACTTCATCGTCGCCCGCGAAACGGAAGGCCAGGCCCTGAAAGCGCTTATCGAGCAGCGGCTTGAAGGCGTGAGCGGCGAAGTGGCGAAAGTTCGCGCTCATATGCCGGAAATTCTCCAGTGGCAGCGCGAGCGTCTGGTCGCCAAGCTGGAAGATGCGGAAGTGCAGCTGGAAAATAACCGCCTTGAGCAAGAGCTGGTGCTGATGGCGCAGCGTATCGACGTTGCCGAAGAACTGGACCGTCTCGAAGCGCACGTTAAAGAGACCTATAACATTCTGAAGAAGAAAGAAGCTGTGGGTCGCCGTCTCGACTTTATGATGCAGGAGTTCAACCGTGAATCGAACACCCTGGCGTCAAAATCGATTAACGCCGAGGTGACCAACTCCGCGATTGAGCTGAAGGTACTCATCGAGCAAATGCGTGAGCAAATCCAGAATATCGAGTAACGCTTTCTCGTTTGTTAATGTATTTCGGTATCCAGGGCCATGATAAATCATGGCCTTTTTATTTATCTCTCTCACGGGCGAATGATAAGAATCTACTTATAAAAAATAGTCGTCCAGTTTTCGGTTGTGGCAAATAAGCACAACGCGGCACAGTCAGGAAAACACTACCGCGAGAGAAAAGAATGGACTTTAATGCGCTTCACCAGCAAAACCAACCTTTGTTGCTTGCCAATATCTGGGATGCCAGCAGCGCTCAGGCTGCTCAGCAGGCTGGTTATCAGGCGCTGGGATCCTCCAGCGCTGCTATCGCCGCAATGTTAGGGTATGAAGATGGCGAAGAGATGAGTTTTGACGAGCTGTTTTATGTCGTCTCACGCATCAAAACCGTTAGCGAACTGCCGTTAAGCGTCGATTTAGAGGCGGGCTACGGCGCGACAACCAGCCACATCATTGACAATATCCGGCGTCTGGCGCATCTCGGCGTGAGTGGAATAAATCTCGAGGATAGTCATGTGGTGGATGGTACGCGTCGTCTTGACGATGCGGAGCGCTTTGCCGTCAAACTGCAGGAAATAACCCGCGCCTGTCCCGGTCTGTTTGTTAATGTCCGCACCGATACCTTTCTTCTCAACGTACAAGATGCGCTGGTTCAGACGCTCTATCGCGGTCAACTCTACGCCAAACACGGCGCATGCGGTTTTTTTGTGCCTTGCGTCACCCGCGCGGAGGATATTACCGCCATCGTTCACCACGTGCCTTTACCCTTAAACGTAATGTGTATGCCTGAGCTGGCTGACTTCAGCACCTTATCGACACTGGGCGTAAAACGAATTTCGATGGGCAATTTTATTTATGCTGCGACGCAGGCCAGACTGAAAGACTTATTATGTCAGGTGCAAACCCAACACTCTTTCTCAGGTGTTTTTTGACCATGAAAATTACCGACAGCATGCAGTGCGATATCTGGTATCAGGCGCTGCTTGAACGCGCGGTGGAATTCACCGGCGTTTTTTTCGTCGGCGTGAAAACCACCGGCGTATTTTGTATCTCGGTCTGTCGGGCGCGAAAACCCCGGCGGGAAAACGTCGAATTTTATAATGACTTTAAATCCGCGCTGGATGCCGGCTTCCGGCCATGCAAAGTCTGTCGCCCGACGGAGAATGCCCGGACGGCCCCCGCCTTTGTTGAACAAGCGCTCCGCCTGCTGCGAGAAGCTCCAAAGGTCCGCCTCAGCGATAGCGAGCTACGTCAGCACGATATTAGCCCGGAACGCGTTCGCCGCTGGTTCCTGCAAAACCACGGGATCACCTTTCAGGCTTTTCAACGGATGCAGCGTTTGAATATGGCGCTTCAGGAACTAAAAGCAGGCCGCTCAACTACCGATGTCGCTTTCGATAGCGGTTACGAGTCCTTAAGCGGCTTCGGCTATACCTGCAAAAAATTGACCGGTTTCGTACCCAGCGCACAACGCCAGGTTGTTTTAATTCATCGTTTTACCACCCCGTTAGGGCCAATGTTTGTTTGTGCAACGCAACGGGGAATTTGTCTGCTGGAGTTTGTCGACAGACGAGCGCTGGAGTCAGAATTCAGCGACCTGCAGCGGCGGTTCAACGCCAGCATCATCGCAGGTGAAAATGCCCACACCAGGCAGGCGCAACAGGAAATAACGGAGTATTTCGCCGGACAGCGTCAATCGTTCGAGGTGGCGCTTGATACCCCAGGCAGCGAGTTCCAGCGAGCGGTCTGGCGCCGTTTACAGCACGTTAGCTTCGGTGAGACGACGCATTATCAATCGATTGCGATGGAGATAGGTAAACCAACGGCCACGCGCGCGGTGGCTGCTGCAAACGGCGCTAACCGCGTCGCGATTATCATCCCGTGCCATCGAATTATCGGCAAAGATGGTTCGATGACCGGTTACGGCGGCGGCATTGCACGAAAAATATGGCTTATTAACCATGAGGCAACCATCAGGGAAAAACGCGGCTGATTTTACTTTCAGGATCAACGGGCCCCTCCCTGACTTTCACCGCGGCTCGGTAAGCCTATTTTTTATCCAGCACCCGGCAGGTTAAAAACGCCCCTGCCGCGCACAGCAGCGCTGGAGCCAGATAGCTGTGATCCATGTGGGTAAACTCCATCACCAGCGCCACCGCGGTCAGCGGCATCTGCATGGAGGCGGCGAGAAACGCGGCCGCCCCCACCACAGCGAAGCTGCTTTTATCACCGCCAGGGAAGCCGAGCTGCCAGAGCGCGCAGAGCAGCAGGCTGACCAATCCGCCCACCGCCAGCCCTGGGGTTAACAATCCACCCTCCGCGCCGCCGCGCAGCACCGCCAGAATCACCACCATCTTCAATACTAACAGGACAGCGACCATGGAGAGAGGCAGCCCGTCGCTGAGCGCCAGCTGCATTGGACCCTTGCCATTACCCGGAAGCTCGGGGAAATAAAGACTCAGGATGGCAAGAAGAGAAAACCCCAGCAGACAGAACACCGGCATCTGCCAGTTACTTCGCGCGCGTGAACGCGCCGCGCTGGTCGCTTTGCGAAAGAGTCAGGCGCCGGTGCCAAGAATCGGGCCCGCCAGAATCGCCCACCAGAGAAAGGTGTGCGGAAGTGCGCTGGAAACAAAATGGTATTGCGATTCATCCCCTAACCCCAGGGTGGCCGTCCAGGCGGCAATCGCCGAGGTCATCATCGCCGCCAGCGTTTTTTCCCAGCTAAACGACAGCAGCATGACCTCAAGGCTGAACAACGCCCCGGCCAGCGGGACGTTATAGACCGCCGCCAGACCTGCGCCCGCCCCACAGGCAATCAGCGTGCGGGTTTCATCTTCCAGCAGGCGCAGCTTACGCGCCACCATCCCCGCCCCCAGCGCGCCCATTTCCCGGGGCGCCACCTCGCGGCCAAGCGGGGAGCCCAGCGCTACGGTGACGATCTGCAGCAGCGCGTGGATCGTCGTGGTGCCCGCGGGCATGGGTGCGCAGGGGTTGGCCACCGCCGCCGCAATAGAAACCCGCCTCCGCCCGTAGCGACCAAGCAGCCACCAGCCAAATCCGGCGACGGCGCCGCCGGCCACGATTGCCACGATGCGGCGTGGCCAGGACGACTCCGTGACGCCCTGTAAAAATGACACCGAACCGACGATCTGCCCGTAACTGTAACCAAAAGCCAGGTGCTGAATCGCGTGTAAAATTAGTGCCAAAACCATGCCGGACAGACCGGCCAGAATCCCGGTTAATACCACGGCTATCAGGCGGATCAGATGATTTTTATTCCCGGCGGCGACGCTCATTTTCTCAGGCCTTGAAAAGGAAAAATAAAAGAATAAAGGACGAGACTTAAACATTGCGTAATCATAGTGTTTTCGATAGTGATACCCATCGCTTCACTTAGCATTACTTTTTCTAATCAATAAAAATCCCTAAAAAATCAATAAACCTTTAAATCAAGCCATCACAGATACTATTTCCATTAATTTTTCCTGGCGTAAATGATTCGCTTTAGAAAATCTCAATCGTGATCCTGCGCACAAATCGTTAACCTGCCCGCCATTACCTGGGGGGATCTATGCTGCTTCATGTTCTGTATTTAATCGGTATCACCGCGGAAGCCATGACCGGCGCACTGGCTGCCGGGCGCCGGCGGATGGATACGTTTGGCGTCATCATTATCGCCACTGCGACCGCGCTGGGCGGGGGTTCCGTTCGCGATATCCTGCTGGGGCACTATCCTCTTGGTTGGGTGAAGCATCCCGAATATGTCATCATTGTCGCCGTCGCCGCCGTCCTCACGACCATTGCCGCTCCGGTGATGCCGCACCTTCGTCGGCTGTTTCTGGTGCTGGACGCGCTGGGGCTGATCGTGTTTTCTATCATCGGCGCGCAGATCGCCCTGGACATGGGCGAAGGCCCGGTTATCGCCTCTATTGCCGCCGTGATCACCGGTGTCTTCGGCGGCGTACTGCGCGATATGTTCTGCAAACGCATTCCGCTGGTCTTCCAGAAAGAGCTGTATGCCGGGATCTCCTTTGCCGCAGCCGTACTCTATATTGCTCTGCAACATTACGTCAGCAGCCACGATGTGGTGGTGCTGGCTACACTGCTGTTCGGCTTTACCGCCCGCATGCTGGCGCTGCGCTGGAAACTGGGGCTACCGGTCTTCCACTACACCCATGACGCCCACTAACCGCCTTAAAATCCGGGGATGCGCTGCCCGCTAAGCCATTGCGCCAGCGCCACCACGTCCTGATGGTGCAGGAAAGCCACCAGCTGGCGGGCTCTGATCTCCCCCACGCCCGGCAGCGTGCGCCATTGCGCTTCACTTTTTGCCGCCAGCAAATGCCAGTTCTCGCTTTCGAGCTGCGCCAGCGCCCCCTGCGGCACCGGGATCCCCATCGCCAGCACCCAGCGGATAAAAGGTCGTTTGCGAACGAGATCAAACTGATGCCAGAGGTGCTGCCCGCGGGCGGCGGAAATCCCTGGCACCGCCTGCAGCTGCTCAACGGTAAGCGCCAGCCAGGAAAAGATATGCGTCATTGGGTTTTGCTGCTGAATGACGCGCCATAAATTTTCCCCCACGCCATCGACATTCAGGGCGGACTTTGATGACAACCAGATCAGCCTGGAAAGAAACTGTTCGCTGCACTCAGGGGTGGCGAAATAGCAGGTTAGCGCATTAAATTTCGCCGGCGGCGGCGTCGGTTTATGGCGCTCGGCCGTCCGCCAGACGACGGCGTCGACCCGAGGAATACCCTGCCCTGCCAGACTGATCTGCAGCTGATCGCCAACCCCAATATCCAGCATCTGCCAGCGGGACACAGAGCCAACGTTAACCCGCTGCACGCGTTTATCATCCAGCCGCTGGGGCTCAAGCTCGGCCACCACGTTGAGTCTGCCGCTGCGGCCGGTACTGAAACGGATCGCCCGTACCTGCATCACCCGCGATGCCGGAGGATATTTCCAGGCTGCCAGCCACTCGCCCTTTCCGGGCGACCAGACTCGCCCCGGCGGCTCGCGTCCTTCGCGCACAATCACACCGTCGCTGACGAAGGGCAGCGGCGAGCGATACCAGCGCTGGCGCCACTGCGCCACCTGCTCGATGCGCGACACCGGATGGGTATATTGTCCGCTGTACTTAAACCCCGCCTGCGCCAGCAGCTGCTGACGACGGCGCATATCGGACGGACCGTCTGGCCAGGCCCAGATAAAGACGTCCAGTTGGCTGAGCGCCGCCGCCGCGTCGGCTCGCATCATCAACCCGGCGACTTTCGCCCGCGCATTCATCCCCCCGGCCTGCTGCTGGACATGGCCGTCCCGGCGCAGAAACAGTTCCCCCTGCAGTACGCTGTCGGCCAGTTCACCGGTCATCACTTTCGCCAGCGCCGGGATCTGCCGCGCTCGGGCGGTCCATGCCTCACCGCGTAGACCATCGCCGCGGCTAATGGCCTGAACCAGACGCCCCTGGCGATAAACGAGAGTCACCGCCACGCCGTCCACTTTAGGCTGTATCCACAGGTCGGATTTATTTTTCATCCAGCGGGCAACGCTGTCCTCATCCGCCAGCTTGCGCACGCCGGTATGGGCCACCGGATGACGCGCATCGCCGGTGGGCGGAGGCAGATCGTCATCCTCAGGCGTCGCGCCCGGAAAGCATTGTCGCCACTGCGCCAGGCGCAGGGTGAGCTGGTCGTAAACGTCATCGCTCACTCCGCTGGCGCCCTGCCGCCAGTAAGCCTCTTTCCAGGCGACAATTTGCTGATGAAGGCGTGATGTCTCCTGCCTTCCTCTGGCCGGCGGCCAGTCCGGACACGTCGCCAGCACGCTGGCAGAGAACATCCCTAACGCCAGCCACCACCCTCCTTTACGCATTGCAGTCCCCTCCTCCATCACCTCGCGGAGAGTCTGCTGCAGAATGCCGCGAGCCGCGACGGAAGCTTTTTCGCCTTGCGAAGCGCCTTCCAGGATTTACGCCTCATTGCAGCAACGGCTGGCGAATTCAGGAAAACGGCAGGCAAAATGAAAGAAACAGCGGCAAAAAGTGTGACAATGACTGCGTCACGCCGCGGCGACGTGTATAATAGGCTCGTATGTAGGACCTCTTTCGATAACCACATACAAAAGACACTCATGGCTCAAGGCACGCTTTATATTGTTTCCGCCCCTAGCGGCGCGGGTAAATCCAGCCTGATTCAGGCTTTATTAAAAACCCAACCGTTGTATGACACCCAGGTATCGGTCTCCCATACCACGCGGGCGCCGCGTCCGGGTGAAGTGCACGGCGAACACTATTTCTTCGTGAATCACGACGAATTCCGCTCGATGATTGGCGAAAACGCGTTTCTGGAACATGCAGAGGTCTTTGGCAACTATTACGGCACGTCGCGTAAAGCGATCGAGCAGGTGCTGGCGACCGGCGTCGATGTCTTCCTCGATATCGACTGGCAAGGCGCGCAGCAGATCCGTAAAAGCATGCCCGGCGCGCGCAGTATTTTTATTCTGCCGCCGTCAAAAGATGAACTGGACCGTCGCCTGCGCGGCCGCGGCCAGGACAGCGAAGAGGTGATCGCGAAACGGATGGCCCAGGCCGTTGCGGAAATGAGCCATTACGCGGAATATGATTACCTGATTGTGAACGATGATTTTGACACCGCCCTGAGCGACCTGAAAAATATCATCCGCGCTGAACGTCTGCGCATGAGCCGCCAAAAGCAGCGACATGGCGCTTTAATCACCAAACTATTGGCAGACTGAACCCACATTCAGTATCATGCCCAGTCATTTCTTCACCTGTGGAGCATTTTAAGTATGGCACGCGTAACTGTTCAGGACGCTGTAGAGAAAATTGGTAACCGTTTTGACCTGGTACTGGTCGCCGCGCGTCGCGCTCGTCAGATGCAGGTTGGCGGAAAGGATCCGCTGGTACCGGAAGAAAACGATAAAACCACCGTTATCGCACTGCGCGAAATCGAAGAAGGTCTGATCAACAACCAGATCCTCGACGTACGTGAGCGCCAGGAACAGCAAGAGCAGGAAGCCGCTGAATTACAAGCCGTTACCGCGATTGCTGAAGGTCGTCGTTAATCACACAGCGGGTCGCCCTTGTATCTGTTTGAAAGCCTGAATCAGCTGATTCAAAACTACCTGCCGGAAGACCAGATTAAGCGTCTGCGGCAGGCGTATCTCGTTGCACGTGACGCTCACGAGGGTCAGACACGTTCAAGCGGTGAACCCTATATCACGCACCCGGTCGCGGTAGCCTGCATTCTGGCCGAGATGAAGCTCGACTATGAAACGCTGATGGCCGCGCTGCTGCATGATGTGATTGAAGATACCCCCGCCACCTACCAGGACATGGAACAGCTTTTTGGTAAAAGCGTCGCCGAGCTGGTAGAGGGGGTGTCGAAACTTGATAAGCTCAAGTTCCGCGATAAGAAAGAGGCGCAGGCCGAAAACTTTCGCAAAATGATCATGGCGATGGTGCAGGACATCCGCGTCATCCTCATCAAACTTGCCGACCGCACCCACAACATGCGTACTCTGGGCTCGCTGCGCCCGGATAAACGCCGCCGCATCGCCCGCGAAACGCTGGAAATTTACAGCCCGCTGGCGCACCGTTTAGGTATCCATCACATCAAAACCGAGCTCGAAGAGCTGGGCTTTGAAGCGCTGTACCCTAACCGCTACCGCGTCATTAAAGAGGTGGTCAAAGCGGCGCGCGGCAACCGTAAGGAGATGATTCAAAAGATCCTCTCCGAAATCGAAGGGCGTTTACAGGAAGCGGGGATCCCCTGCCGCGTCAGCGGTCGCGAGAAGCATCTATACTCCATCTACTGTAAAATGGTGCTCAAAGAGCAACGTTTTCACTCGATCATGGATATCTACGCCTTCCGCGTTATCGTCCATGATGCTGATATCTGCTATCGCGTGCTCGGCCAGATGCACAGCCTCTACAAACCGCGTCCGGGTCGTTTTAAAGACTATATCGCCATTCCGAAAGCTAACGGCTATCAGTCTTTGCACACCTCGATGATCGGCCCCCACGGCGTCCCGGTCGAGGTACAAATTCGTACCGAAGACATGGACCAGATGGCGGAGATGGGGGTAGCGGCGCACTGGGCTTATAAAGAGCACGGCGGCGAAAGCAGCACCACCGCGCAGATCCGCGCTCAGCGCTGGATGCAAAGCCTGCTGGAGCTGCAGCAGAGCGCCGGTAGCTCGTTTGAATTTATCGAGAGCGTAAAATCCGATCTGTTCCCCGATGAGATTTACGTTTTCACCCCGGAAGGGCGCATTGTCGAACTGCCTGCCGGCGCCACGCCGGTGGACTTCGCCTACGCGGTGCATACCGATATCGGTCATGCCTGCGTCGGCGCGCGCGTCGACCGTCAGCCCTATCCGCTGTCGCAGCCGCTCTCCAGCGGTCAGACTGTCGAAATTATCACCGCGCCGGGCGCTCGCCCGAACGCCGCCTGGCTGAACTTTGTCGTCAGCTCGAAAGCGCGCGCCAAGATCCGTCAGCTGCTGAAAAACCTTAAGCGCGACGATTCGGTCAGCCTTGGCCGTCGTCTGCTCAATCACGCGCTGGGCGGAAGCCGCAAACTTGCCGAGATCCCACCGGAGAATATCCAGCGCGAACTCGATCGCATGAAGCTGGCCTCGCTTGACGATCTGCTGGCAGAGATCGGTCTGGGCAACGCCATGAGCGTCGTGGTGGCAAAAAACCTGCAGCAGGGCGAAGCCGCTGCGGCGCCGGTACCGGCTAACGCGTCGAACCACGGTCATCTGCCAATCAAAGGCGCCGATGGCGTGTTGATCACCTTCGCCAAGTGCTGTCGTCCAATTCCAGGTGACCCGATTATCGCCCACGTCAGCCCGGGTAAAGGGTTGGTTATCCACCATGAATCCTGTCGTAACATTCGCGGCTACCAGAAAGAGCCGGAGAAATTTATGGCGGTTGAGTGGGATAAAGAGACCGCTCAGGAGTTCATCACCGAAATCAAGGTGGACATGTTTAACCACCAGGGCGCGCTGGCTAACCTGACGGCGGCGATCAACACCGCGTCTTCCAATATCCAGAGCCTGAATACGGAAGAGAAAGATGGCCGCGTATACAGCGCCTTTATCCGCCTGACCGCGCGCGACCGCGTGCATCTGGCGAATATCATGCGCAAAATCCGCGTCATGCCGGACGTGATTAAAGTCACCCGTAACCGAAACTAGCTTTATGAACTCAAAGCGCTACGAGCGTATCTGCGAGATGCTCGCCAGGCGTCAGCCTGACCTGACGGTCTGCATGGAGCAGGTCCATAAGCCTCATAACGTCTCTGCGGTCATCCGGACCGCAGATGCCGTTGGCGTACACGAAGTGCATGCCGTCTGGCCGAGCAGCCGGATGCGTACCATGGCCTCCGCCGCCGCGGGCAGCAACAGCTGGGTGCAGGTTAAAACCCACCGCACTATCGCAGATGCCGTCGGCCACCTGAAAGGTCAGGGCATGCAAATTCTCGCCACTCACCTTTCCGACAAAGCCATCGATTTTCGTGAAATCGACTATACGCGTCCAACCTGCATCCTGATGGGCCAGGAGAAAACCGGCATCACCCAGGAAGCGCTGGCGCTGGCCGATCAGGACATCATTATCCCGATGATCGGCATGGTGCAGTCGCTGAACGTTTCCGTCGCCTCGGCGCTGATCCTCTACGAGGCGCAGCGCCAGCGGCAGAATGCCGGGATGTACCAACGCGCCAACAGCATGCTGCCGCCGCAAGAGCAGCAGCGCCTGCTGTTCGAAGGCGGCTATCCGGTGCTGGCCCGCGTCGCCAGACAAAAAGGTCTGCCTTACCCCCACGTTAACGAGCAGGGCGAAGTGGAAGCCGATGCCGCGTGGTGGGCTACCATGCAGGCTGCGAGGTAAACCCAATGTCAGGCCGCCTGTTAGATGCCGTTCCGCTCAGTTCACTCACCGGTGTGGGCGCTGCGCAGAGCAGCAAACTGGCGAAGATTGGCCTGCATACGGTACAGGATCTGCTGCTGCACCTGCCTTTACGCTACGAAGATCGCACCCATCTTTACCCGATAGCCGAGCTACTTCCCGGAGTTTATGCCACCGTGGAAGGTGAAGTGCTCAACAGCAATATCACCTTCGGCGGCCGGCGGATGATGACCTGCCAGATCAGCGATGGCACCGGCATCCTCACCATGCGCTTTTTCAACTTCAACGCGGCGATGAAAAACAGCCTCGCGACCGGTCGTCGGGTGCTGGCCTACGGTGAAGCCAAACGCGGGAAGTACGGCGCCGAGATGATCCACCCGGAATATCGCGTCCAGGGCGATATGAGCACCCCGGAGCTGCAGGAAACGTTAACCCCAGTCTATCCGACCACCGAAGGCATCAAGCAGGCGACCCTGCGCAAGCTCACCGATCAGGCGCTTGAGCTCCTGGAAACCTGCGCGATTAGCGAACTCCTGCCGCCGGAGCTGGCGCAGGGGATGATGAGCCTGCCGGAGGCGCTGCGTACGCTGCACCGCCCGCCTCCCTCCTTGCAACTTAGCGAGCTGGAAAGCGGCAAGCACCCGGCGCAGCAGCGTCTGATTCTGGAAGAGCTGCTGGCGCATAACCTCAGCATGCTGGCGCTGCGGGCAGGCGCCCAGCGCTATCACGCCCTGCCGCTCGGCGCCAACGATACCCTGAAAAACCAACTGCTGGCCTCCCTGCCCTTTAAGCCCACCGGCGCGCAGGCGCGGGTTACCGCCGAGATTGAACACGATATGGCGCTGGACGTGCCGATGATGCGCCTGGTGCAGGGCGACGTTGGCTCCGGTAAAACGCTGGTCGCTGCCCTGGCCGCCTTGCGCGCTATCGTCCACGGCAAACAGGTGGCGCTGATGGCGCCCACCGAACTGCTTGCCGAGCAGCACGCCAATAACTTCCGCAGCTGGTTTGAACCGCTGGGCATAGAAGTCGGCTGGCTGGCGGGCAAACAGAAAGGCAAAGCCCGTCAGGCGCAGCAGGAGGCTATCGCCAGCGGCGAAGTGCAGATGATTGTCGGCACTCACGCCATCTTCCAGGAGCAGGTGCAGTTTAACGGCCTGGCGCTGGTGATTATCGACGAACAGCACCGCTTCGGCGTGCATCAGCGGCTGGCGCTGTGGGAAAAAGGTCAGCAGCAGGGGTTCCACCCGCATCAGCTGATCATGACCGCCACGCCTATCCCCCGCACCCTGGCGATGACCGCCTACGCCGATCTGGACACCTCGATTATCGACGAGCTTCCGCCGGGCCGAACCCCGGTGACCACCGTCGCCATCCCGGACACCCGGCGCAGCGATATTATCGACCGCGTACGCAACGCCTGCACCCACGAAGGGCGCCAGGCCTATTGGGTTTGTACGCTAATTGAAGAGTCCGATCTGCTGGAAGCCCAGGCGGCGGAAGCGACCTGGGAAGAGCTCAAACTGGCGCTGCCGGAGCTCAATATCGGCCTCGTCCACGGGCGGATGAAACCGGCGGAGAAGCAGGCGGTGATGCAGGCCTTCAAGCAGGGCGAGATGCATCTGCTGGTAGCCACCACGGTGATTGAAGTCGGCGTCGACGTGCCTAACTCAAGCCTGATGATTATCGAAAACCCGGAACGTCTGGGTCTGGCGCAGCTGCATCAGCTCAGAGGGCGCGTCGGGCGCGGCGCGGTCGCTTCCCACTGCGTGCTACTCTATAAATCGCCGCTCTCCAAAACGGCGCAGAAACGTCTGCAGGTCCTGCGCGACAGCAACGATGGTTTCGTCATTGCCCAGAAAGACCTCGAAATTCGCGGTCCCGGCGAGCTGCTCGGCACCCGCCAGACCGGCAACGCCGAATTTAAAGTGGCGGACTTACTGCGCGATCAGGCGATGATCCTCGATGTCCAGCGCATTGCTCGCCACATTCATGAACGCTATCCGCTGCAGGCCCAGGCGCTTATCGAGCGCTGGATGCCGGAAACCGAACGCTATTCCAACGCGTAGCGCGCTTCTGCCGCGCTGCGGGCAACTTTTCTACACAACGAGTGGATTATGAAACGAGAACTGGCCATCGAATTTTCGCGTGTCACCGAAGCCGCCGCGCTGGCGGGCTATAAATGGCTGGGCCGCGGCGATAAGAATACCGCCGACGGCGCAGCGGTTAACGCCATGCGCATTATGCTTAACCTCGTCAATATCGACGGCACCATCGTCATCGGCGAGGGCGAAATCGATGAAGCGCCGATGCTCTATATCGGCGAAAAAGTGGGTACCGGCAAGGGCGATGCGGTAGATATCGCCGTCGATCCCATCGAAGGCACCCGCATGACGGCGATGGGCCAGGCCAACGCCCTGGCGGTGATGGCGGTCGGCGATAAGGGCAGCTTCCTCAACGCGCCGGATATGTATATGGAAAAGCTGATCGTCGGCCCGGGCGCTAAAGGCGCTATCGACCTTAATCTGCCGCTGGAAGAGAACCTGCACAATATCGCCCGCGCCCTGAACAAGCCGCTGGGCGAGCTGACCGTCACCGTGCTGGCGAAACCGCGCCACGACGCGGTCATTGCCCAGCTGCAGCAGCTGGGCGTGCGCGTGTTCGCTATTCCCGATGGCGACGTCGCGGCCTCTATTCTCACCTGCATGCCGGATAGCGAAGTCGACGTACTGTACGGCATCGGCGGCGCGCCGGAAGGGGTGGTTTCCGCCGCGGTGATCCGCGCCCTCGACGGGGATATGCAGGGGCGCCTGCTGGCTCGCCACCACGTGAAGGGCGATAACGAAGAGAACCGCCGCATCGGTGAAAATGAGCTGGCGCGCTGCAAAACCATGGGCATTGAAGCGGGCAAAGTGCTGCGTCTGGATGAAATGGCGCGCAGCGATAACGTCGTCTTCTCCGCCACCGGGATCACCAAAGGCGATCTGCTGGACGGAATCACCCGCAAGGGCAATATGGCCACCACCGAGACGCTGCTGATCCGCGGCAAGTCGCGCACTATCCGTCGTATCCAGTCGATTCATTACCTCGACCGTAAAGATCCGGACATTCAGCAGCACATCCTGTAATACCGCTTTTTCTCTCCCAGGCAACCGTCCGCAGGCGGTTGCCCTGTTCTTCGTTTATATTTGATCAATAGAGCTTTCTTGCGCCTTCGGGGTGGAAATCTGGCTCGTCTGGACCGAAGATAAGGCATCGCTTGGCAACAGGAGAAGACGATGGCGGACTGGGTTAGCGGCAAAGTGACAAAAGTGGAGTACTGGACGGACGCCTTGTTCAGTTTATACGTGCGGGCGCCTGTTCATCCGTTTACCGCCGGGCAATTTACCAAGCTCGGGCTGGAAATCGACGGCGAACGCGTGCAGCGCGCCTACTCCTACGTCAACGCCCCCGGCAATCCCGACCTCGAGTTCTATTTGGTCACCGTCCCGGAAGGCAAGCTGAGCCCGCGTCTGGCGGCGCTGAAGCCGGGCGATGAAGTCCTGGTGGTGAGTGAAGCGGCAGGTTTCTTCGTCCTCGAGGAAGTACCGGATTGCGATACCCTGTGGATGCTGGCGACCGGCACTGCGCTGGGGCCGTACCTGTCAATTTTGCAGGAAGGCAAGGACCTTGAGCGCTTTAACAACCTGGTGCTGGTCCACGCCGTCCGCTACGCCGCGGACCTGAGCTATCTGCCGCTAATGCGCGAACTGGAGCAGCGCTATGCCGGCAAACTCCGTATTCAGACGGTGGTCAGCCGCGAAACCGTGGAAGGCTCGCTGACCGGCCGGGTGCCGTTTCTGATTGAAACCGGCGCGCTGGAAGAGGCCGTCGGCCTGCCGATGACCACCGACACCAGCCATGTGATGCTGTGCGGCAACCCGCAAATGGTGCGCGATACCCAACAGCTGTTAAAAGAGACCCGGCAGATGACCAAACATCTGCGTCGCCGGCCAGGCCACATGACGGCGGAGCACTACTGGTAATCAGGCGTCCGCTTTCCAGCGCACGTCCTGGGTCTCCTTGCCGAACTTATTCTCGCCCTGGGTGCCGACAAACGCCCCCAGGTCGATCAACATCATGACGATAATCAACGTCGGCACAAAGCGCCCGACGCCCCACTGCCAGACCTGCGGCAACATCGCCCAGTTCCCCGCCAGCAGCATCCACGCCAGAATCATCAGCAGCGCCCAAAGTCCGGATTTGCCGCGATCGTGCAGCCGCTTGACCACCACCGCCGCCGTCGGCCACAGCAGGCAGACGATAATAAACGCCGCCGTCTGCAGGTTGAGCAGATTGCTGCCTGCCAGGGTAAACAGGGCGCTCATGGTCACCAGCCAGATGGCAATCCAGATCCAGAAATCGCGGCGGCCAATGCGCCCTTTAATTGAGAATAACCACTGCTGTAGGGTCATGCGTTTTTCCTTATCATCATCGTCTGCGTAGTTTACCCTGGCGTCGTGACTTTTTGACAAGCGCCGCGCTTCCCGATTTAATCGTCAGCAGGCAAAAAAAGGAACGACGGGCATGAAGAAGTGGACAATTTTGTGGTTAAGTGGGCTGATGGGCCTTGCCGTCGGCCCGCACGCGTTGTCCGCAGAGAGCGAATCGACGACCGCGGCAGCGCCCTACCTGCTCGCCGGCGCGCCGAGCTTTGACCAGTCGATCAGTCAGTTCCGCGAGAAATTCAACGCCGATAACCCAAAGCTGCCTCTGAACGAATTCCGTTCCATCGCTACCAGTCGCGATCGGGCTAACCTGACCCGCGCCGCCAGCAAAATTAACGAAAATCTCTATGCCTCCACCGCGCTGGAGCGCGGCACGCTGAAGATCAAATCCATGCAGATCACCTGGCTGCCGATCCAGGGGCCGGAGCAAAAGGCGGCCAGGACCAAAGCGCTGGAGTATATGAGCGCCATGATCCGCGCCTTCGTGCCGACTTTTAGCCAGGCGCAAAGCCAGCAAAAACTGCAGAAACTGCTGGCCGCCGGCAAGGGCAAGCGCTACTTCGCCGATACCGAAGGCGCCGTGCGCTATGTGGTGGCAGATCATGGGGAAAAGGGCCTGACCTTCGCCATTGAACCGATTAAGCTGGCGCTATCTGAAACGCTGGAAGGTAACAATAAATGACAAAAAGCAAAGCCTTTCCAGTGACGAGTCTCTATACTGTTTCACAGACCATGCTGCCCTCTGGGGCGGCTATATTCCTTAATTCGCTTAAGTAGCGTGGAGAATTAAAATGCGACATCCTTTAGTGATGGGTAACTGGAAACTGAACGGCAGCCGCCACATGGTAAACGAACTGGTTGCGAACCTGCGTACCGAGCTGGCTGGCGTAAGCGGCTGTGCAGTTGCCATCGCCCCGCCGGAAATGTATCTGGACCTGGCTAAGCGCGCGGCAGAAGGCAGCCACATTCACCTGGGCGCGCAGAACGTTGACGTGAACCTGTCCGGCGCATTCACCGGTGAAACCTCCGCCGAAATGCTGAAAGATATCGGCGCGCAGTACATCATCATCGGCCACTCCGAGCGTCGTACCTACCACAAAGAATCCGACGAGCTGATCGCGAAGAAATTCGCCGTGCTGAAAGAGCAGGGTCTGACCCCGGTTCTGTGCATCGGTGAAACCGAAGCCGAAAACGAAGCGGGCAAAACGGAAGAAGTTTGCGCGCGTCAGATCGACGCCGTGCTGAAAACCCAGGGCGCTGCCGCTTTCGAAGGCGTGGTTATCGCTTACGAACCAGTATGGGCTATCGGTACCGGCAAATCAGCGACCCCGGCTCAGGCGCAGGCGGTGCACAAATTCATCCGTGACCACATTGCTAAAGCTGACGCCAAAATCGCTGAGCAAGTGATCATCCAGTACGGCGGTTCCGTTAACGCTGGCAACGCCGCAGAGCTGTTCACCCAGCCGGACATCGACGGCGCGCTGGTTGGCGGCGCCTCCCTGAAAGCTGACGCTTTCGCGGTGATCGTTAAAGCAGCAGAAGCAGCGAAAAAAGCGTAATTCGCTTTTCCCGGTGGCGACACGCGACCGGGTTGACTGACAAAACGTGGGAGCCCGGCTTAGCACAGCGCAAGCCGGGCTTTCTTTTGCCGTTACAGTTTCCCCAACAGCTGATACCAGGCGTAGTCCAGCGGCAGTAAAATCAGATAACTCACCGCCGCCAGCGCCAGACACAGTTGCATCCCCGCCCTCGCCGGGACCTTGCCTAACCCCATCGCCACCACGATCGGCGACGCCTGATAGGGCAGCAGCGGCGTGGAATAGCCCAGCACCTGAATCATAATCACGCTTAGCAGCGGGAAGCCGGTGGCGTCGGCAAAGCTCTGGGCAAAAGTGGTATACAGCGCCGGCACGCCGTTGGCGGTCATAATAAAGTTCAGCGCGCTGGTTATCCCGGTCAGGGCGAGAAAGCTGGTGAAAGGATTGTCTTTATCCAGGGGCATCACCTGCAGCAGCGCATTGCCCACCGCGCCGCCAATCCCGGTTTGGGTGACGGCGATCGCTAGCCCCAGAATCCCGGCGACGTAAATGCAGGTGCGCATATTCACCCCGCTGGCAAACTCCTCGCCATTGATAAAGCCCACCCGCGGCAGCAGCGTGATCACAGCCGCCGCCAGGCCGGTCCACGCCGGGCCGACGCCGTGCCAGCTCTCGGTCACCCATAGCGAGAGGACCACCGCCAGCAGCCACGCCAGACGTTTCTCGTCGCGGCTCATCGGCGGCAGCGGCACCAGGTCGCGCGGTGGATGCGGCTTGCCGGGAAACAGCCAGCAAATCAGCGCCACCAGCACCGCCCCTTTCAGCCAGCCAAGCACCGGCGTATGCAGCAGTAAATAGGGAACATAATTCAGATGGATACCGTACGAGCCTTCCGCCGCGCCACTCATCACCAGATTCGGCACGTTGGCGGGCAAAATCGTCGCCGACAGCTGAAAGGTGCCGAACCCCACCGCCAGCGCCAGGCCGAACCAGCCGCGGCTGCCGTCGGCAATGCCCGCGCGGCGGGCCATCGCCGCCACGATCGGCATCAGGAGCGCGATGCGCCCCATGTTGGAGGGCATCACGAACGCCAGGGCGTAGCTCAGGAGTACCACGCTGGCGACCATCCGCGGCCAGGAGTCGGTGAGCCTGGCCGACAGCGCCTGCGCCGCCCGGTCCGCCAGTCCGGTTTTACGGATGGCGATGCCGAGCACAAAGCCGCTGAACACCAGCCAGAACGCCGAAGAGGCAAAGCCGCCGAAGATCACCTCCGGCGGAGCGATTTTCGCCATCATCGCCGCTGCGAAGAACAGCAGCGCGGTGATAAATTCCGGCAGCAGCGACGTCGCCCACAGCACGATGGTGACGCCGACAATCAATGAAGGAAGGAACAGCGGGTGGGTAAGCCAGAGCGACATGCCTGTCTCCTGTCGTTTTTTTCAGCAAGAATACGACGACAGGTAAGACAGGTAAACGCCAGAACTAGTGGTTTGCGTTAAGGATGGCGCAGCGATGATCCTGAATTTCTTCCGCTGAAGCCCGGTTCAGGGTCAGCAGGTTACGCTCCGTCGCCAGCAGCACCAGCGAGCCGTCGCTCTGTTGCGCCATTGCCAGCGCGAAGCGTCCCATATGCTGGCGCGCCTCCGGCACCTCTTCCGCCAGCATCAGGAACGGGCTACGCTGGGCCAGCTCCGCCTCCGTCACCCGGCGCGCCAGGTATTCGTGGCCCTGAAGCCCGCCCGGTAGCGGCAGCCAGCGGCTGCTGATCGCTGCGGCATTCTTATCTAACTGCGCGCGCACATCGGGGCGCAGGCAGGAGATATGAATATGGAAATGGTTTTGCGTACGTCCACTGCGCGAGTTGATCGCCAGCGATACCGCGTTATCAGGAACCGGCGCGCCGTGGCGCTGGCTCATGATTTCACGCCCCTGCCAGGCCTGCCAGAAAAAGTTCGGCGTCAACGGATCCAGCAGCAGCGGGCTTTCGGTGCCGTTGATGCGGTAGGTCGGCATCAGCAAATATTGCAGCGGGCCGTTACGGTCTTTAAACAGCACATAGCCGCCCTTGAGGTTCACTTCCGCGCACGGCGACGGGTTTTGCTGCTGTTGCTGATGGGGTACGCACTGCTGCAGGACAATCTTGCGTAATGCGTCCGGATTGCCAGAGTGCAGCCAGTAGTAGCCGCCCGCCAGCGCCGCGAGGATCGCCACCAGCAGCGCCAGCAAAAAGTATCTTACTCTTCTCATTTTCATTCCCTGTTAAGCCTGAAGCGGAAGAGTAGCGTAATTTGATGACTAAATGAAAACAGATGGTGGACGGGGCGTTATCCCGGGTAGCGGCTGACGCCTTACCCGGGCTACGCACCGCGCAAAACTGTAGCCCTGCTAAGCGTAGCGCAAGCAGGGACAAGAGAATTAACGCTGGCTAATCTGGTCGAAGGTGCCGCCGTTGGAGAAGTGCTCTTTCTGCGCTTTCGTCCAGCCGCCGAACTCCTGATCGATGGTAAACAGCTTCAGTTTCGGGAATTCGTTAGCATATTTCTTCGCCACATTCGGATCGCGCGGGCGGTAGAAGTTCTTCGCCGCAATCTCCTGGCCTTCCGGCGAGTAGAGATACTTCAGGTACGCTTCCGCCACCTGGCGCGTGCCTTTTTTATCCACCACTTTGTCGACCACCGAGACGGTCGGCTCAGCCAGAATCGACTCACTCGGGGTCACGATTTCAAACTTGTCTTTGCCCAGTTCGTTGGTCGCCAGCAGCGCTTCGTTTTCCCAGGCGATCAGTACGTCGCCGATGCCGCGTTCTACGAAGGTATTGGTCGAACCGCGCGCGCCGGAGTCCAGCACTTCCACGTTTTTATACAGCGCCTTGACGAATTCCTGGGCTTTCGCCTGGTCGCCGTGATTCTGATGCAGAGCATAGCCCCAGGCCGCCAGGTAGTTCCAGCGGGCGCCGCCGGAGCTTTTCGGATTCGGGGTAATGACCGACACGCCCGGTTTGATCAGATCGTTCCAGTCATGGATCTGTTTCGGATTGCCCTTGCGGACGAGGAACACGATGGTGGAGGTATACGGCGCGGAGTTATCCGGCAGGCGTTTCAGCCAGTTTTTATCGATGCGGCCGCGTTCGGCAATAGCGTCGACATCGTAGGCCAGCGCCAGCGTGACCACATCCGCTTCAATACCGTTAATCACCGAGGTCGCCTGTTTGCCAGAGCCACCATGCGACTGGCGGATCACCACGTTGTCGCCGGTCTCCTGCTTCCAGTGTGCGCTAAACGCTTTGTTGTACTGTTCGTACAGCTCGCGCGTTGGATCATAAGATACGTTTAATAGCTGAATATCTTTTGCCAGAACGCTGGCGGATGCCAGCAACAGAGTTAACCCTACGCCCCACTTATTCATCGCACCGCTCTCTTTATGTGTGTTGTGATGGGTTAAGCGTGCCAGAAAGCGATTCAATGATTAAAGAATAAAAAAAGATTGGCTATAACTTGCGGGTATAAAGACGCGAGTAAGGATGACCCCCTCCCGGGCGGGAGAGGGCGCGAAGCGATTAGACTTCTTCCATGCGACCCAGCAGCGCCTGCAGACGTTCCTGCCAGCCCTGCTGCTGCTCTTTCAGTTGGCTGTTTTCGCGCTCCAGCTCTTCACGACCATGCTGCGCGCTCTGAACTTCCTGCACCAGGGTGTTGTTCTTTTCTTTCAGCTCTTCGATTTCCATCTGCAACAGAGTGATGGTATCAATCGCCTGCTGAACCTTAGATTCTAATTTCTCAAACACTTCTAATGACATCGTCATACCTCTCCTGAACTTGCAAGGCGTTGATAGAAACTCGTGTTTCGTATACGCGGTCCCGCCTTAACGAAAATTAGCGCACATAGCGGTGTTATCGTCGATTGTATGAATCCCCGCCGCCCCTGTCCAGCGGCAAGCCGCGTAGATTGCGGTTTGCAACACTTTTCAGTCTTTACCTGGTGCTTTCAGCGCAGTTCGCTCGTAGTTCATGGGTCAATGTTAATTTTATGGTTAACAAAATGCGTGGTGAAACGCTCCGGCAGCGCTCTCGATGCGCGCAAATGGCGCGAAAACGCTCATTTTCTTGACGAGGCACACACATTTGAAGTTCGATATTTCTCGTTTTTGCTCGTTAACGATAAATTAACACTATGCCTACATGGCAATATGGTCGTCTGTGACCACCCTACATACAATAATCATCACCACGCTTCAGGATTCGATTATGAGCCAAACATCAACCTTAAAAGGCCAGTGCATCGCAGAGTTCCTCGGTACCGGGTTGTTGATCTTTTTCGGCGTTGGGTGCGTGGCTGCGCTCAAGGTCGCGGGAGCCAGCTTCGGACAATGGGAAATCAGCATCATCTGGGGTCTGGGCGTCGCCATGGCGATCTACCTGACCGCCGGGGTCTCCGGTGCGCACCTTAACCCAGCGGTGACTATCGCGCTGTGGCTGTTCGCCTGCTTCGAAGGCCGCAAAGTGGTTCCTTTTATTATTTCGCAATTCGCTGGCGCCTTTTGCGCTGCGGCATTAGTTTACGGGCTTTACTACAATCTTTTCCTCGATTATGAAACCACCCACCATATGATTCGCGGCAGCGTGGAAAGCCTCGATCTGGCCGGCATTTTCTCCACTTACCCGAACCCGCACATCAATTTTGTGCAGGCCTTCGCGGTAGAGATGGTGATTACCGCTATCCTGATGGGCGTCATCCTGGCGCTGACCGACGATGGCAACGGCATACCGCGCGGCCCGCTGGCCCCTCTGCTGATTGGCCTGCTGATTGCGGTGATTGGCGCCTCCATGGGACCGCTGACCGGCTTCGCCATGAACCCGGCGCGTGACATCGGCCCGAAAGCCTTCGCCTGGCTGGCGGGGTGGGGTGACGTCGCCTTCACCGGCGGCAAAGATATTCCTTATTTCCTGGTGCCGCTGTGCGCACCGGTGGTCGGCGCGGCGCTGGGCGCATTCAGCTATCGTAAGCTGATTGGCCGTCACCTGCCTTGCGACACCTGCGTGGAGGAAGAGCAACAGAGCCCCTCCTCTTCCACCGCTCAACATAAAGCTTCGCTGTAATCTGACTACGGGACACCGACTATGACCGACAAAAAATATATCGTTGCGCTTGACCAGGGCACTACCAGCTCCCGGGCCGTTGTGATGGATCATGATGCCAATATCGTCAGCGTCTCCCAGCGAGAATTTGAACAGATTTATCCTAAGCCAGGCTGGGTCGAACACGACCCGATGGAAATCTGGGCTTCCCAAAGCTCGACGCTGGTCGAAGCGCTGGCCAAAGCGGATATCAACTCCGATCAGATCGCGGCCATCGGCATCACCAATCAGCGTGAGACCGTGGTGGTGTGGGAGCGAGAGACCGGTAAACCCATCTACAACGCTATCGTCTGGCAGTGCCGCCGTACCGCGGAGATCTGCGAGCAGCTCAAGCGTGACGGGATGGAAGAGTATATCCGCAAGGCCACAGGCCTGGTGGTGGACCCGTACTTCTCCGGCACCAAGGTGAAATGGATCCTCGACCATGTCGAAGGTTCCCGTGAGCGTGCGAAGCGCGGCGAGCTGCTGTTCGGCACCGTTGACACCTGGCTTATCTGGAAGATGACCCAGGGCCGCGTGCACGTCACCGACTACACCAACGCCTCACGTACCATGCTGTTCAACATTCACGACCTCGACTGGGACGACAAGATGCTCGACGCGCTGGACATTCCGCGCGCCATGCTGCCGGAAGTGCGCAAGTCTTCCGAAGTGTACGGCCAGACCAACATCGGTGGTAAAGGCGGGACCCGTATTCCTATCGCCGGGATCGCCGGTGACCAGCAGGCGGCCCTGTTCGGCCAGCTGTGCGTCAAGGAAGGGATGGCGAAAAACACCTACGGCACCGGCTGCTTTATGCTGATGAATACCGGCGAAAAAGCGGTCACCTCCACCCACGGTCTGCTGACCACCATCGCCTGCGGCCCGCGCGGCGAGGTGAACTACGCTCTGGAAGGGGCGGTGTTTATGGCCGGCGCGTCTATTCAGTGGCTGCGCGACGAGATGAAGCTCATCAGCGATGCCTTCGACTCCGAGTACTTCGCCACCAAAGTGAAGGATACCAACGGCGTGTACGTGGTACCCGCGTTCACCGGTCTTGGCGCACCGTACTGGGACCCGTATGCCCGCGGCGCGATTTTCGGCCTCACCCGCGGCGTGAACTCCAACCACATTATCCGTGCGACGCTGGAGTCCATCGCCTTTCAGACCCGCGACGTGCTGGAAGCGATGCAGGCTGACTCCGGCATTCGTCTGCACGCCCTGCGCGTAGACGGCGGCGCGGTGGCTAATAACTTCCTGATGCAGTTCCAGTCCGATATCCTCGGCACCCGTGTCGAGCGTCCGGAAGTACGCGAAGTGACGGCGCTGGGCGCGGCCTATCTGGCCGGTCTGGCGGTCGGTTTCTGGCAGAATCTGGATGAACTGCAGGAGAAAGCGGTGATTGAGCGCGAATTCCGCCCGGGGATTGAAACTACTGAGCGTAACTATCGTTACAGCGGCTGGAAGAAAGCGGTGAAACGCGCGTTAGCGTGGGAAGAGCACGACGAAGCGTAAGATTGTGAAGTTATTCCCGGCTTGCGGCGTAAACGCCTGAGCCGGGCTACAAAACCCCAAACAGCACGATCTTGTAGCCCGGACAGGTGCGCAGCACCGCCTCCGGGTTTTTTATCAACCAAACATCGGCAGCAGCAGGTACAGCTTAATCACCAGCGCGTTGACGATATCGATAAAGAACGCCCCCACCATCGGCACTACCAGGAAGGCCATATGCGATGGCCCGAAACGGTCGGTAATCGCCTGCATATTGGCGATCGCCGTCGGCGTTGCCCCCAGGCCAAATCCGCAATGCCCGGCTGCCAGCACCGCGGCATCGTAGTTTTTGCCCATCATCCGATAGGTGACGAACACCGCATACAGCGCCATCGCCAGCGCCTGCACCGCCAGGATAATAATCATCGGCAGCGCCAGCGAGGCCAACTCCCACAGCTTGAGGCTCATCAGCGCCATGGCGAGGAACAGCGACAGGCTGACGTTGCCCAACACCGATACCGCGCGATCGAACACCCGATACAACCCCGCCAGCGCCAGGCTGTTGCTGAGGATCACGCCGATAAACAGCACGCAGACGAAGGTCGGCAGCTCGAAGACGCTCCCCGCCAGCAGTTGCGCAACCACCTTGCCCAGCGTCAGACAGATGGCGATCAGGGCGATACTTTCGATCAGCACCAGCGAGGTGATCACCCGCCCCACGTCCGGCTTTTCAAAGGCGGTTGGCGCCACCTGATCGTCCGGTGTCCCGTCCGGTGAGGAAGAGTGCTTCACCAGATAACGCGCCACCGGGCCGCCGATCAGGCCGCCCAGCACCAGGCCGAAAGTCGCGCAGGCCATCGCCACCTCGGTGGCGTTGGCAAAACCGTAGCGCTCAACGAACAGCTTACTCCACGCCGCCCCGGTGCCGTGGCCGCCGGATAAGGTAATCGACCCGGCCAGCAGACCCATTAGCGGATCCAGCCCCAGCAGCGTCGCCATGCCGATACCGAGGGCGTTCTGCAGCAGCAGCAGGCCAACCACCACGATCAGGAAAGTGCCCAGCACCTTGCCGCCGGCCCGCAGGCTGGCGAGGTTGGCGTTAAGACCGATGGTGGCGAAGAACGCCAGCATCAGCGGATCTTTCAGACTCATATCGAAATCAATTTCGATATCCATGCTTTTTTTCAGCGCCAGCAGCGCCAGCGCCACCAGCAGACCGCCGGCAACGGGTTCAGGAATAGTGTATTTCTTAAGGAAGGGAACGGTTTGTACGAGTTTTCTACCGAGTAACAGCACGAGCGTTGCGGCAACGAGCGTCGATAAGGTATCGAGATGAAACATAAAAAGCTCCTTATGGGCGCATGATCCATTCACACGCGACGATATTCCTGGTGTCTTTAGCTTCTCATCATGAGGAGTCAGAGGGGGATTTTACGCAGAACGGCGGAAAAATTGACAGAAAAAGATATTTTGTATCCTGAATGATGCGATTTAGCATACAAAATGTTAATTACCTCGTTGCGCATATTCACGGTATAAATTTTTATGAGCAAACGCTGGCAAACGTTTGCTTTTGGTCTACAGTCCGATAAAATTCCCGCTTTGCCACCTTGGGATTGCTTGTGATGTCCGTTAACACCGCAGAGTCAGAAAATGCGCAACCGGTTGCGCATAAACCAGCCAGCGAATTAATCTACCGCCTCGAAGATCGCCCGCCGCTACCGCAAACCCTGTTCGCCGCCTTCCAGCACCTGCTGGCGATGTTTGTCGCGGTGATCACCCCGGCGCTGTTAATCTGCCAGGCTCTCGGTCTCCCGGCGCAAGATACCCAACATATCATCAGCATGTCGCTGTTCGCCTCCGGCGTCGCCTCTATTATTCAGATCAAAGCCTGGGGCCCGGTCGGCTCCGGACTGCTCTCCATCCAGGGCACCAGCTTCAACTTTGTCGCCCCGCTGATCATGGGCGGTACCGCCTTGAAAACCGGCGGCGCCGACGTCCCCACCATGATGGCCGCCCTCTTCGGCACCCTGATGCTGGCCAGCTGCACCGAAATGGTCCTCTCCCGGATCCTGCACCTGGCGCGCCGTATCATTACCCCGCTGGTTTCCGGCGTGGTGGTGATGATTATCGGCCTGTCGCTGATTCAGGTCGGACTGACCTCCATCGGCGGCGGCTACGCGGCGATGGCCGACCACACCTTTGGTGCGCCGAAAAATCTGCTGCTGGCGGGTATCGTGCTGGCGCTGATTATTATCCTCAACCGCCAGCGCAACCCGTACCTGCGCATCGCCTCGCTAGTGATTGCCATGGCTGCCGGTTATCTGGCGGCGTGGTTCCTCGATATGCTGCCAGCCAACACCGCCCCGACCAACAGCAGCCTCATCACCGTCCCGACGCCGCTCTATTATGGCCTCGGCATCGACTGGAGTCTGCTGCTGCCCCTGATGCTGGTGTTTATGATCACCTCCCTGGAAACCATCGGCGATATCACCGCCACCTCCGACGTCTCCGAACAGCCGGTCTCGGGTCCGCTGTATATGAAGCGCCTGAAAGGCGGCGTGCTGGCTAACGGCCTGAACTCCTTCGTTTCCGCGGTCTTCAACACCTTCCCGAACTCCTGCTTCGGCCAGAACAACGGCGTGATCCAGCTGACCGGGGTCGCCAGCCGCTACGTCGGCTTTGTGGTTGCCCTGATGCTGATCGTCCTCGGCCTGTTCCCGGCGGTGAGCGGCTTTGTCCAGCATATCCCTGAGCCAGTGCTCGGCGGCGCCACGCTGGTGATGTTCGGCACCATCGCCGCGTCCGGCGTGCGCATCGTCTCCCGTGAACCGCTGAACCGTCGGGCGATCCTGATTATCGCTCTGTCGCTGGCGGTAGGCCTCGGCGTGTCGCAGCAGCCGCTGATCCTGCAGTTCGCCCCGGACTGGCTGAAAAACCTGCTTTCCTCCGGAATTGCCGCCGGCGGTATCACGGCGATTGTTCTGAATTTAATTTTCCCGCCAGAAAAGGCGTGATCTCATGCGTTCCCGGTCGCGCATCGGCCGGGACGTCCTCCAACCACCTGCCCCATCACGGAAATAAACCACGCCTGCCTTGAGAAGTGCGCCTAAATCGGGCATAACACGGTGATGTGCATCTCACAGAATGGAAGACCATGAAATTTCTTGGAAAGCTGATTCTCTGGCTGCTAGTCGCTCTGCTGCTCGTCATTATTGGCGCGTGGTTCCTGCTGCAAACCCACTGGGGCGCCCGCCAGGCCAGCGCCTGGCTCAGCAATGGCACCGGCTGGCAGGTCTCCTTCGATGAGATGGAGCACGATTTCTCCTCCCCCCTTCATGTGCAGTTGCGAAACGTCACCTTTGGTCGGGAAGGCAAGCCTGCCACTTTGGTGGCAAAAACGGTCGATATTGGCTTCAGCACCCGCCAGTTTAGCGATCCGCTGCATGCGGATGAGATAGTCCTTAACGACGGCACTCTGAATCTGTCACCCCACTCTGCAGACCTGCCGTTCGCTGCCGACCGGCTGATGTTGCGCAATATGGCTTTCAACAGCCCGGAAACCGGCTGGGCGCTCAGCGCGCAGCGCGTCACCGGCGGCGTCAGCCCATGGACGCCGGAGGCGGGCAATGTGCTGGGGAAAACGGCGCAGATCCAGATGAGCGCGGGCTCGATGACGCTCAATGGCGTCGAAGCCAGCAACGTTCTGATTCAGGGTAAGATTGATCAGGGCGAGGTCACCCTCTCCACCCTCGGCGCCGATGTCGCCCGCGGCACCTTAACCGGCAATGCCAAACGCAGCGCCGATGGCAGCTGGCGGGTGGATAACCTCCAGCTCAACGAGATTCGACTGCAGAGCCCCGCCTCGCTGGCCGAGTTTTTCGCGCCGTTAACCACGGTCCCCTCTCTGCAGATTGGCCGCCTGGACATCACCGACGCCCGCCTGCAGGGACCGGACTGGGCGGTAACCGACCTCGACCTGAGCCTGCGCAACCTGACCCTTAGCCACGGCGGCTGGCAGAGTGAGGACGGCACGCTGTCGATGAACGCCAGCGAATTTATCTACGGCTCGCTGCATCTTTTCGACCCGATCCTCAATGCCGAATTCTCTCCCCAGGGCATTGCGCTGCGCCAGTTCTCCTCGCGCTGGGAGGGCGGCATGGTGCGCACCTCCGGCAACTGGCTGCGCGCCGGGAACGCCCTGGTGCTCGACGATACCGCTTTCGCCGGACTGGAGTACACGCTGCCGGCGAACTGGAAACAGCTGTGGATGACGCCGCTGCCAGCCTGGCTGCAAAGCCTGACGCTGAAAAAATTCAGCGCCAGCCGCAATCTGATCATCGATGTGGACCCTGCTTTCCCGTGGCAAATTACCGCCCTCGATGGCTATGGCGGCGAGCTACAGCTGGTGAAAAACGGCAGCTGGGGAGTATGGAACGGCAGCGCGACGCTGAACGCCGCGGCGGCGACTTTCAACCGGATCGACGTGCGCCGCCCATCACTCAAACTGAACGCCACAGCCTCGACGGTCAATATCACTGAGCTTAGCGCCTTCACCGAGCGCGGCATTTTGCAGGCCACCGCCGCGGTATCCCAGCTGCCGCAGCGCCAGGTCAATCTGAGCTTCAGCGGCCGCGGCGTGCCGCTGAATATTCTGCAGGCCTGGGGCTGGCCGTCGCTACCTATAAGCGGGGATGGCAATCTCCAGCTGACCGCCAGCGGCAGCGTGCAGGCCGATGCCCCGCTCAAACCGACGATCAACGGGCAGCTCAGCGCCGTGAATATGGAGAAACAGCAGGTGGCGCAAATCATGCGCAACGGCGAGGTCAGCCCCGCCCCCGCCGCGCCAGCGCCCGCTCCCGTCACCCCATAGCGATGCCCATTCCCTCTCCTCTATGGGGAGAGGGATTGCTTCCCGGCAAAACTCCACTCTGACTACTCTCTCCCTTTCAGGGAGAGAGTTGGGGTGCGAGTCCTGAAACCTGTGCGCAATACGCGGCTATCTGTACCTATTTAGCGCAACAGGTTCCTTTCAAATATCAGAGTTGCTATAACCAAATCACTGGAAGTCGATAAAAAACCGCTCCCTGTACCTACAAAAATATAAAAGGATCAATCATGCCTGAAATACGTCAGCGTATTCTGGAGAATATGCAAAAATTCTCCCGGGCCATGATCGGCGCCGTATTGTTCTTGCCGGTCATTGGCTTAATTCTGGCCCTCAGTTCAGTATTAACTAATCCGACATTAATTGCTGAAACCAGTTTCTTACATCAGCTTGGGCAAATGCTCGGCGACACCTTTTGGCCTTTATTTGGCAACCTCGGCTTATTATTTTGCGTCGGCATCAGCTATGGCCTGGCAAAGGATAAAAAAACCGAAGTCGCACTGGTTTCAGTGATGTGCTTTATTATGTTTCTTGGCGCCAACCACTCCTGGCTGGAACACACCCATGGACTCGCCGAAAAAATTAACGGTGAATATTATGGCACCGGGCAAACCCAGCTGCTGGGCTTTGTGGTGGTGGATATGGGCGTTTTCCTGGGCATTATTCTCGGCTGCACGATTGCGTGGGTGCACAATAAAGTCTCTGCCATTGAGCTGCCTGGCGCGCTGTCGATGTACGGCGGCGCCAAGCTGACGCTGGTGGCGATGACGCCGGTGGTTATCTTCTACGCCATCGCCTTTACCTGGATTTGGCCCTTTATGACCCACGGCATCTCCGCCCTCACCGGTTTTATGAAAAATGCCGGGGTCGCCGGGGTCTTCGTCTATGGTTTCTTTGAAAAATTCCTTATCCCCACCGGCCTGCACCATTTCGTCTGGTCCCCCTTCCAGCTCACCCAGATTGGCGGCACGCTGAACGTGGATGGTCAGGTGGTCTCCGGCACCCAGGCCATTTTCCTCGCCTATATGCGCCATCCCGACCTGACGCCGGTCATGAACGACGCATTACGTTTTTCGCAGCAAGGGATGACCACTATCTTTGGCCTGGCGGGCGCCTCGCTGGCGTTCTACCACACCGCGAAACCGGAGAAGAAAGCGATGGCGAAAGCGATTCTGCTGCCGGCGATTATCACCTCGATGCTGACCGGCATCACCGAGCCGATTGAGTTCACCTTCTTATTTGTCTCACCGCTGCTGTGGGTGATCCACGCGACGTTAACCGCCGCCTCGCAGGCCATTTGCGACATCTTCACCGTACGTCCCTGGGGAGCATCAGGCCTGATCGAGTTTCTGATCTATAACCTGCCGCTGCCGGTCTCCTTAACGCGCTGGCCGGGCTATGTCCTTATCGGTATCGGCCAGTTCGCCGTCTACTACGTGATTTTCCGCACCCTGGTGGTGAAGCTGAACCTGAAAACGCCGGGCCGGGAAGATGACGAGAACGTGAAGCTCTACAGCAAAGCAGAGTACCGCCAGAAAGTCGCGCAACCGCAGTCGGTCACCGATGACATTATCCGCGGCCTCGGGGGCAAGGAGAATTATTCTCTCCGTCGATAATTGTTTTACTCGCCTGCGCGTGGCCGTGCGCGATATGGCGCGGGTTGATGACACGCAATTAAAAAATACCGGCGCCAACGGCATCGTACGCAATCGAAATGAAGTTCAGGTTATTTATGGCGTCAAAGTGGGACAGGTACGTTCCCGGGTTGATAACTGGTTAGCAGAAAATTAATGAGGAGTATTTATGAAATTAACCGTATTAGGCGGGGGCGGCGTTCGCTCTGCATTTTTAGCGAAATCTCTGGCCTATAACGCTCACCGCATTGGTTTAACAGAAGTCGTTTTTCTCGATAACTCTGCTGATAATCTGGCGATATTTGGCGAAATTGCCCGCTATGTATTTAATACCATTCGCCCGGATATTCAGTTTAGTACCACCACCGACCCGGTCGCAGCGCTGCAGGACGCCAACTATATCATTACCACCCTGCGGGTTGGCGGCGATGAAAGCCGCATTCGCGACGAACGTATTGCGCTTGAGCATAACACTCTCGGCCAGGAGACCACCGGCGCCGGCGGTTTCGCGATGGCCATGCGCTCGATCCCGGCGATCCTTCGCTATTGCCGGCTGATCGAAGAACATGCCGCCGAAGACGCTATTCTGTTTAACTTTACCAACCCGTCAGGTCTGGTGACGGAAGCGATTATTAAGTCCGGCTTTAAGCGCCGGGTCTATGGGATCTGCGATGCCCCCTCCGAGCTGATTCGTGAACTGCCGGCGATCCTTGGCTGTGAGGAGCGCGACCTCAGCGTGGAATGCTATGGGCTGAACCATTTCTCCTGGTTTACCCACTTCACCGTCCGTGGGGAAGAGGTGACCGAACGGCTGATCGCCAGCCCGGAACTGTACCAGAAGACGGCGATGCAGTACTTCTCCCCAGAGCTGGTACGGCTTTGCGATAATCAGCTCCTCAATGAATATCTCTATTATTACTACTATCGCGACGAGGCGCTGAAGGCGATTCAGGGGGCCGGCGAAACGCGCGGAGAGCAGATCGCCCGCATCAATCAGGAGATGCGCGAGGCGCTGCGCACCGTGGATGCCAGAACGCAACCGGAGGCCGCCTTCACCATCTGGATGCAGCATTACCTACGCCGGGAAAACAGCTATATGCAGAACGAATCCCGGCAGGAGAAATTCCACACCCGCGAACCGCTGACGCTGCGCCAGTTTATCGAAGAGCCGGACACCGGCGGCTATGCCGGAGTGGCGCTGGATATCCTGGAAGCGGTGAACAGCACCACCACCAAGCGGATCGTGGTGTCGATCCAGAATCACGACACGCTCGACTTTTTGCGCCCTGACGACGTGATCGAGATCAGCTGCGACCTGAGCCGGGATGGCCTCAAGCCGGTGACGCCGGTGAAGGTACCGACGGCGCAGAAGAATATGATTGCCTGCGTGAAAGAGTATGAGCGGCTGGCGGTGGCGGCGATCCTGCAGCAGGATAAATCGCTGGCGGTGCGGGCGCTGATGGCGCACCCGCTGATCGGTTCCTATTCGCTGGCGAAAACCCTGGTCGAAGCCTACCTCGACGATGAGCAGTTCGCCGCCTGGCGGTAATCCGCTGCCGATGGGATTCCCCCGCTCGCACCGCGCTTAGCGGGGGCTAACTATTGCTACGTAGACTGGTAAACCACATCTTCAATAGTCGCTCAAAGCCTAAGATGCAGTAGCCGAAAAACGGGTTGCTCCAGTAAATATCATCATCGAACTTCTGCGGGTCGTGAATAATAAACGCCGTATCCGCGGCCTGCGCCAGCGGGCTTTGGTAGTCGCCGGTAAAGCAGACCAGATTAATCTCCTTCCCCTCCAGGGCCTTAACCCAGTTGAGCGCCGAGCTGCTGCGCCCGGATTTAGAAATGATCCAGATGGAGTCGAAGCAGGCGGCGTTTTTCTGTTCGAGGATTTCGTAATCGGGCCACAGCGCCAGGCTGGCATTCACGCCGGTGACGAGAAACTTGTTGTAAATATACTGGGCGATCAGCTGTGAAAAGCCGCTGCCGTGGATCAGGATGCGCTGCTGTTTAAGGCTTGCCAGCAGCGGCGTCAGCGCTTCTTCCGGCTGAACGCTCATGTAGTCGATATCGTTGGTGACATCGAGCTTCGGCATGGTGATATTGAACTTGATGAAATAGACCAGCTCCAGCCAGCCGCTGAACTTCAGTTTCTTTGCCAGCCGGACCAGGGAAGAGGGGTTGCTGTAGCACTGTTCGGCCACAGCGCGAACTCCCTGGCGGATACACTGCTCCGGGTCGTTCTGAATAAAGCGCAGCACGGTCATTTCCGTTTTGCTTAGCTTCACGTCACGAAAGATATTTTCTACGTCCATGGCGGGCTCCTCTCAGCGGCAGAATACGCTAACACCGTTCGACAACCGCGTCTGCGGCCTGAGTCACCACAATGAAATGAACGTTACTTTTTGTACAAAAATGGAATAAAAAAACCCTCTCCGCCTGGCGAAGAGGGCTGCTGCTGTTAACCTATTTACAACGTAATCGTCAGCGTATTGCCCTCGGCGCTCACCACCACGCCCCATTCGCTACCGGTCTGCGTACCGCCCTGCACGCCCGCGACCTGCGGGATATTGCGCAGACATAACGTCCAGCCGCGGGCCTCGCCTTCGCCGCTCACAGCGATGGCGTTGCCCTGGCGCCTGGCCTTCAGGGTGAAGATCGTCGAGCCGTCTGCCGCCGGAACGTCACAGCGTGCCTCGCGTCCATCCTCAAGGTGGAACAGCTGGAAGGCGGTGCCCTCATGCCAGGCGTAATCCGGCTTCTGGTCATTGTTGCCCAGCGCCAGCAGGGTGTTGTCGCGAACGTAGACCGGCAGGCTCAGCGCATCGTGACGCTGCTTATGCCAGCGGCTACCCGGCAATTCATCGTTATGCCACAGATGCGTCCAGTGCCCTTCCGGCAGATAAAACTGCACTTCGCAGGCCTCGGAGAACACCGGCGCCACCAGGACCGAATCGCCCAGCATATACTGGCGGTCGAGATAGTCGCAGGCCGGATCGTCCGGAAACTCGAGCATCATCGCGCGCAGCATCGGCGTGCCGCACTCGTTGGCCAGCGCCGCCTGACGATAGAGATACGGCATCATGCGGCATTTCAGCTGCGTGAAGTGGCGCACCACGTCGCAGGACTCGTCATCGTAGGCCCATGGCACCCGATAGGATTTGCTGCCGTGCAGCCGGCTGTGGCTGGAGAGCAGGCCGAAGGCGCACCAGCGCTTGTAGACGTGGGCCGGCGCGGTGTTTTCGAACCCGCCGATATCGTGACTCCAGAAACCAAAGCCGGACATGCCGATCGACAGCCCGCCGCGCAGGCTTTCCGCCATCGATTCGTAGTTGGCGTAGCAGTCGCCGCCCCAGTGCACCGGGAACTGCTGCGCGCCCACCGAGGCGGAGCGGGCGAACAGCACCGCCTCCTGCTCGCCGACGGTCTCTTTCAGCACCTTCCACACCAGCTCGTTATAGATGAAGGCGTAGTGGTTGTGCATTTTCTGCGGATCGGAACCATCAAACCACTGGACGTCGGTCGGGATACGCTCGCCAAAGTCGGTCTTGAAGCAATCGACCCCCATCGCCACCAGGCCTTTTAGTTTGTCAGCGTACCACTGGCGGGCTTCCGGATTGGTGAAGTCATAAATCGCCAGCCCCGGCTGCCACTTATCCCACTGCCACAGCGAACCGTCCGGACGCTTCAGCAGATAACCCTTCTCTTTCAGCTCATTGAACACCGGCGAGCGCTGACCGATGTACGGGTTGATCCACACGCAGACCTTCAGCCCTTTCGCCTTCAGGCGCTTGATCATCCCTTCCGGGTCCGGGAAGGTCTGCGGATCCCATTCAAAATCGCACCACTGGAAGGCCTTCATCCAGAAGCAGTCGAAGTGGAAGACGTGCAGCGGCAGATGGCGCTCAGCCATACCGTCGATAAAACTATTCACCGTCGCTTCGTCATAGTTGGTGGTGAACGAGGTCGTCAGCCACAGACCAAACGACCATGCCGGCGGCAGCGCCGGGCGGCCGGTGAACTGCGTATAGCGGTTAAGCACCGCTTTCGGCGTCGGGCCGTCGATGACGAAGTACTCGAGGTATTCGCCTTCAACGCTGAACTGGACTTTAGAGACTTTCTCCGAGCCCACCTCGAAGGAGACGCGCTGCGGATGGTTGACCAGCACGCCGTAGCCGCGGTTGGTCAGATAGAACGGGATATTTTTGTAGGATTGCTCGGTGCTGGTGCCGCCGTCTTCGTTCCAGGTTTCTACCGTCTGGCCGTTGCGCACCAGGGCGGTAAAGCGCTCGCCGAGGCCGTAGACGGTTTCGCCGACGCCGAGGTCGAGGCGCTCAAACATGTAGTTGCGCTGGGTCTTACTATCCTGCACGTAGCCGTTGTTTTTTAGCTGGCTACCGGTGATACGCAGGCCGTCGCGCAGAAAATCCAGCCCCCAGAATTCGCCTTTAGTCACCCGCACGCTGAGGCTGCCGCTTTTCAGCTCGGCGAACCCGGCCGTATTTTCTATTTCGACATGGACGTCTTTCTGCACGTTCAGCGGATAGTGCGGACCGTTATCCAGCGCGCCCTGAAAGTGCTCCATGCGCACGCCGATTATCCCTTCCTGCGGCGAGAAAAAGCGCAGGGTGAACAATGGCGTATCCAGCTGCCAGGCGCGTTCGCGGACATCGCGCGGCGCGGCATAGACCACCATTTCATTCCCCTGCTGCTCCACCTCGTAAACCTGTACGGGTTGGATCAGGTTGAGCCCTGGTTGAATGAGCCAGTTTCCATCACTGATTTTCATTAAAACGTCCTCTTAGTTTTGCCATTCTTTGTCGATCGGGGCGGCGGTGAAATCTTGTTCGTTGCGACGCGCGCCCTCGGCCAGCTCGGCCATCATTTTTTTCAGGAACGGCGTTTTCAGCGTGTAGTAGCGTTTGGCGATCACCGCGCTCAGCAGGTAGCACACCGCCGGAACGAGGGTGAACAAGGCGATAATGATGGTGAGGGTGGCGCTGTTCTGGGTTTTAGCGGCGGCGTCATAGCCGCCGCCGGCCAGCATCCAGCCGATCAGCGCGCCGCCCAGCGCCAGCCCCAGCTTGAGCACAAACAGGGTGCCGGCGAAGCTGATGCCGGTCAGGCGTTTGCCGTTGCACCATTCGCCGTAGTCGACGGTGTCGGACATCATCACCCACTGGATTGGCGTCACCAGCTGGTGCAGTACGCCAATGATGAAGATAAAGACGAACATGGTGATTTCGGCGTCCATCGGTACGAAGAACATCGCCACGCTGAGCACCGCCAGGAGGGCGTTGGTCCACCAGAAGACGCTGACTTTGCATTTCCAGTCGGTCAGCGGTTTCGCCAGCGCCGAGCCAATCAGGTTGCCGACGCAGTAGGTCGTGAGGAAGACGGTGAACAGCGCCGCCGAGCCCATGATCCAGGTGGTGTAGTACATCATCGCGCCGCCGCGAACGCAGACCGCGAGGATATTGAGGATGGTGAGCACGCCGACCACCCGCCACTGGTCATTGCGCCAGATATCGCGCAGGTCTTCACGCATCGAGGTACTGCTCGGCGGCGCTTCGACACGCTCTTTGGTGGTAAAGAAGCAGAAGGCCAGCATCAGGAAGGCAATTACCGACAGCACCGCGATGCCCCCCTGGAAGCCGAGCGCTTTATCTTCGCCGTCGATAAAGTTGACCAGCGGCATCATCAGCACGGTGGAGAGCATGCCCCCCGCCGTCGCCAGCACGAAGCGCCAGGACTGCAGCGAAATGCGCTGCGTCGGGTTGTCGGTGATCACGCCGCCCAGCGCGCAGTAAGGGATATTCACCACGGTGTAGAGCAGGGTCAGCAGCGTGTAGGTCACGGCGGCGTAGATCAGCTTGCCGTTGTGGCTTAAATCCGGCGAGCTGTAGGCCAGCACGCAGACGAGGCCGAACGGGATAGCGCCGAAGAGGATCCATGGGCGGAACTTACCCCAGCGGCTGCGGGTACGGTCGGCAAGCAGACCCATACACGGGTCGGAAATCGCGTCCAGCGCGCGCGCCAGCAGGAACATGGTGCCGACAAAGCCGGCGGGGATACCAAAAATATCAGTGTAGAAAAACATCATATACAACATGACGTTATCAAAAATAATGTGGCTGGCGGCATCACCCATGCCGTAACCAATTTTCTCTTTGACGGACAAAATGTGATCTTTCATATGCGCACTATTCCCTTAGCGGCACCGAGGGTTGGTACCGGTTACGGTTTTTGTAAACCTTTGCCGCACTAAGATGAATTGCGATATCTCGTTATCAGATTACGTTTCTTGTTTTCTGTGATCGCGGTAGGGAATCAGGGAATGAAAAAGTGTAACTCACGGATTTTGTGAGGATTTGTCCAGGACTGTTCTGTAAAGTCCAGTTTTAACAGTAAAAAAGTGCGTTTAGGTATGTGGTAAACGGCTGAAAGTAGCTATAATGCGCCCCGCCTCCATGTAGCAATCGAGGCGCGGAAGATCGTCATCTCCGGTGAGGTGGCTGGACTTCAAATCCAGTTGGGGCCGCCAGCGGTCCCGGGCAGGTTCAACTCCTGTGATCTTCCGCCAATTATCATCTCATCACGTCCGAAAAAGTCATTTGAAACCCTAATTTTCAGCACAGGGTGAACAATCGACTGGGCACTCTTCACCATTTGATCACCTCTTAACGCAATGAAATTATTATATAAAAATGAAAGCTGAACAGAGTGAAAAGTAAAAACCAAATAAACGTTTTACCTTCTGTCACCTGACCTGGCGCCTCCCGAGTAAAGAATTTTGGTATTCAAACTTTTTCTACTCCAGCGCTGGGATAAAAGAAAATCACTTCACATCAATGGCCTTCCTCTTGAATCCTCTTCAGATTTATGAGAGCGTTACAGAGCCAAACCTAGCATTTTATGGGTTAATAGCCCATCGGGCCATGAGTCATGGTTTCGCCTAGTATTTTAGCTATGCCCGTCGATCAGTTCGCTGAGCGGCGGCTGGGGGCCACCGATCAGCGAACTGATCGACGTGCTCAAGTAGGTTTGGCTCTTCTAGCCCTCAACCATCTAGGCGCATAAGGATATTCTCGATGCTGACTCAGTTAAAAAAAAATGGTACTGAGGTATCCAGAGCAACCACGTTATTTTCATCATTCGTTGACAAGAACAAAGTAAAATGCCCTGGTAATGTAAAAAAATTCATCTTTCTGTGTGGTGCTAATAAAAAAAATGGAGAGCCATCAGCGAGGCGACTGGAATTAATAAATTTTTCTGAACGGTATTTAAGTAATTGCCATTTTTTTCTTGCTGAACTAGTTTTCAAAGAGTTAAGCACAGATGAGGAATCATTATCTGATAATTTATTAGATATCGAAGCTGATTTATCAAAATTAGCCGACCATATTATCATTGTTTTAGAAAGTTATTCTTCCTTTACGGAACTTGGTGCATTCGCATACAGCAAGCAATTACGCAAGAAATTAATAATAGTTAACAATACAAAATTTATAAATGAGAAATCTTTTATAAACATGGGACCAATAAAAGCTATTACTCAGCAATCTCAACAATCTGGTCATTTCTTGCATTATAAGATGAAAGAAGGGGTTGAAAGCATAGAGCGCTCTGATGGGATTGGTGAAATTTTCGATCCATTATATGATATTCTTTCAAAGAACGACAGAGCAATTTCAAGAACTTTAAAAAAGGAAGAGTTAGATCCCTCCAGTAACTTTAATAAAGACTCAGTACGCTTTATTCATGACGTGATTTTTGTATGTGGTCCTTTGCAACTCAATGAACTTATCGAAATAATCACAAAAATTTTTGGTACAAAAAGCCATTACAAAAAAAATCTTCTAAAGCATCTTGGTATGCTAATGGCAATTAGAATAATATCATGCACAAATGGGATTTATTATTCTTTGTATAAAGAATATTATTTTAAATATGACTTTGACATTGACAACATATCATCAATGTTTAAAGTTTTTTTCCTCAAGAACAAGCCAGAAAGGACGAGGGTATATGAGAATATATAGCCTAATTGACTCACAGACATTGATGACAAAGGGATTTGCTGCTGAAGTAATGCGATCACCTGAGCCACCAAAAAAATGGGATATAGCTAAGAAAAAAGGAGGTATGAGAACAATTTATCACCCATCATCAAAAGTTAAACTAATTCAATATTGGTTAATGAATAATATTTTTTCAAAACTGTCAATGCATAATGCTGCATATGCATTTGTTAAAAACCGTTCAATAAAAAGCAATGCTTTATTACATGCCGCATCAAAAAATAGATACTATGTAAAAATAGATCTCAAAGATTTTTTTCCTTCAATAAAATTTAGTGATTTTGAGTATGCATTCACTCGTTATCGAGATCGCATTGAATTTACACCCGAATATGATAAAGAGTTACTACAACTTATAAAAACAATATGCTTCATATCAGATGGCACCCTCCCTATCGGGTTTCCTACATCTCCAATAATTGCAAACTTTGTGGCAAGAGAACTTGATGAAAAACTTACGCAAAAACTAAATGCAATTGATAAACTTAATGCTACTTATACACGATATGCAGATGATATTATTGTTTCTACAAATATGAAAGGGGCTAGTAAATTAATACTTAATTGTTTTAAAAACACAATAAAAGAGATTAGGCCTGACTTTCAAATAAACATTAAAAAAATTAAGATCTGTAGTGCTTCGGGAGGAAGCATAGTAGTTACCGGCTTAAAAGTTTGCCATGACTTTCATATTACATTACATAAGTCAATGAAAGATAAAATAAGATTGCATCTTTCTCTTTTATCAAAAGGGGTATTAAAAGATGAAGACCACAATAAACTTTCCGGTTATATTGCTTATGCAAAAGATATAGACCCCCATTTTTATACAAAACTGAACAGAAAATACTTTCAAGAAATAAAAATGATTCAAAATATTCACAACAAAGTTGAATAACCCTATTATTTTGGTTGCAACCTAGCAAGAATATGGAATAAAGCGCGAACAACATAGGGTTTCTAGAATGAACTACAATCTTGAGAATGTGTATATATAAACGTATAATTTATTCTCAATCTAAGATAGAATGCGATAAAATCATCCCATTGGCGGAAATTTACCACTCCTAAATCTCCACCAAAATGTTCAACTTCATTCTTATATTAGAGTGTTCGATAAGAGATTATATTTTATGCTGCCGGAATTTTTAAAATATGGGTACCTTGGTCTTTTAGCTATTATAATAGTACTTTCTTATAGAATAATTATAAATGGCAATAATAAAAACCATAAAACATCAAGAGTCATTTATATTTTACTTGCTTTTTCTTTAATTAATTTCTTAAGTGGTTTTATGGGATACATTTGGGCCTCAAAGGAACTCGAGGTTGCGGCAAAAAAAGCGACCACTGCATCAGTTTTAGATACACACATACGTAACATCACTAAAAAACATGAAGACGATATGCTCCCTTTACAGCTTGCTTTAAAAAGTACTGTAGACAATTTAAAAGTCTCGTTACTAGAGAGTACCAGGAGTCAGTATCTCAATGAAATAGAACGAATCAATAAAGTTATTCGTGAAAGAGAAATTATTTTCTCAGAAAACATAAACAATCTTAAAAATAACATATCAAAAGAAGTCGATTAATATTTGACTGCCGAAATTCCTTTTACCTTCAGTTATCCCTTTGGTTCAATGTTTCTTTTTTTGAGACTCCCTCGCCAGTTCCTTTAACCAACTGGCGAGACTTACCCCTCCCTCTGCCGCCACGGTATCAAGTTGTCGCTTTAATGCTGGGTCCATGCGCATTTTGAACTGTGGAGACAGTCCGCCACCTTTTGTTTTTCTCGCGCGATATGGTTGACATGGGGCCATCTAAATGCATCTTGTGCAAGCAACGCTCCGATGTGCGGGAATACAACCGGAGCGTCTAACCTCACCAACAATCAAGGAGTTGATTATGGCTGATTTGCATTCTACCCCAGATATCACCGTTAGCGGAACCGAGCGTCGGTTGCTGGTTGGCTATCGACCCAATGGCCGGGATATCAGTACACCAAGTCTTCCCCTTTCTGGCAAGTGGCTACGCGAAGCGGGATTCGGTACCGGGAAGCCGGTCACGGTTAAGGTGATGGATGGCTGCATTGTGTTGTTACCGCTCAGCGATAAAGAAGAGAAGCTAACAGCCGAATTACGGCATATTCAACAATCTTTGAAAAGCGTCAACAGCACACTGCAACATGCCTGATAGCGCGAACAAGCCCCGGGTGGCGGCTGACGCCTTACCCGGGCTACCGAACGGCGCAGAAACGTAGCCCTGCTAAGCGCAGCGCGAGCAGGGATATCCACCGGATTGCGGCTGAAGTCTTAATAACTTCACTTTCCGGATCGCCCCCCGCAAACGCGCCAGATTAATCGTTCGTCTAATGAAATTTATGCCCCGCTCCTGACATACTCTACCGTTGTGAACAGGTTGACCCGGAGACCATATGGCAAAGGAAACTATAACGTCGTCCCCAGCAGGTGAATTCATTATGTTTGCCAGTAGTGATGGGGAAGTGCGCGTTGAATGCCGCTTTGAGCAAGAAACACTATGGCTCCCTCAGGCAACTATCGCCAGCCTTAATCAAGTCACCCCCCAAGCCGTTACACGGCATATTAAAGCGATCTATGAGGAAGGCGAGCTTGAGCAAAACGCAACCTGTGAGTCTTACTTACAAGTTCAACAAGAAGATAGCCGTCAGGGATCAGTTCCGGCAATTTAACGACCGTGATGTTTTGCAAGGCGCAGGTAAAGTCAGTAAAAAATGGCCGATGAAACAGCACCTAAAAAGTAGCCTAGGATACCCCACAGCCACTCCCTACCAACCTGAGCCCCCCAAACTCATCATCCCAGCCAATCATTTTCATCCAAACCCTGCGTTATTTTGTCTCTCGCAAACCCGTTACACTGGCGCAAAGGCCGCGTGCCGTTGCCAACCGAAACAGGAGAGCCATGATGACCCCCGAACTGAGACACTGTTTTTCCATTACCATCCAGGTTGATAAACCGATAATCGTTTCCCGCAGTCCGCAAACCGGCAAGCGTCAGCTGATCCCGATTGTCGGCGGCAGCGTCTCGGGTCAACTTCGCGGCCACGTGCTGCCCGGCGGCGTCGACAGCCAGATAATCGAACCCGACGGCACCTGCAGGCTGTCCGCCCGCTATGCCCTGCAGGTGGCGGAAGGCACGGTCTATGTGGAAAACAATGGCATCCGCCGGGTGCCGGCCCAGTATCATGACCAGCTTTTCGCCGACGATATGCGCTTTTTTAGCGATATTCCGCCAGAAGCCATCTATTTTCGCACCGTGCCCACCTTTGAGGTGGATGCTCCCGCGCTCAGCTGGCTAACCACCTCGCTGTTTATCTGCGCCGGTGGCCGGACCCAGGATGGGGTGATGCTCGACTTCTATCAGGTGGGCTGATTTTCACTTTCTGCATATAACTGTTATTGCCGTTAGCCCGTTTTTCCCCTCCCGGCAGCGGTCTACGATGGCTCCATCTTTTCATTCACCCGAATCACAGACCGGAGCAGTTATGAAAGCTATCGCCATTACTCAAGCCGCCGCTGACGGCAACAACATCCCTTCTTTAACCGAGATCGACCTGCCGATCCCCACCGCCCACGGGCGTGATCTGCTGGTCGCTGTGAAGGCTATCTCGGTCAATCCGGTAGACACCAAAGTGCGCGCCGGCTTTCAGGGCGACACGCCGCGGGTGCTGGGCTGGGACGCCGTTGGCGTGGTGCAGTCCGTCGGTGAGGAAGTGACGCTGTTCGCGCCCGGGGACGAGGTCTGGTACGCCGGCGCGCTGGGCCGGGCCGGCAGCAACAGTGAATATCAGCTGGTGGATGAGCGCCTGGTGGCGCACAAACCGCGCATCCTCGATAATGCCTCCGCCGCCGCGCTGCCGCTGACGGCGATCACCGCCTGGGAGCTGCTGTTTCACCGTCTCGGCGTTGAGGAAGGCGGCAATGCGGGCGACACGCTGCTAATCGTCGGCGCGGCGGGCGGCGTGGGGTCTATCCTGACCCAGCTGGCCAGTAAACTGACCGCCATGACGGTGATCGGCACCGCCTCGCGTCCGGAGAGCCAGCAGTGGGTCCGCGAGGCGGGCGCGCACCATGTGATCGATCACAGCAAGCCGCTCGCCGACGAGCTGGCGCGCATTGGTATCACGTCGGTAACCCATGTCGCCAGCTTGACCAATACCGAGCAGCACTTCAACGCGCTGATCGACGCCCTCGCCCCGCAGGGCAAGCTGGCGCTGATTGATGACCCGGAGACCCTGGACGTGGTGCCGCTGAAAGCGAAAAGCCTGTCCCTGCACTGGGAATTTATGTTCACCCGTTCAATGTTTGAGACGGATGATATGATCGCCCAGCATCAGCTGCTCACCCGCGTGGCGGCGCTGATCGACAACCACACTATCAAAACCACCCTTGGCGAACACTACGGCGCCATCACCGCCGCCAATCTGCAGAAAGCGCATCGCCAGCTGGAAACCGGACGCGCCGTCGGCAAGATCGTGCTGGAGGGGTTTTAAGATGATATCGCTTATCGCCGTGCTCAAGGCGAAACCGGGCCAAACGGACGCCCTGCGTCAGGCCCTGCAGGCGCTGCTCCTGCCGACGAGACAGGAGCCGGGCAACCTCGACTATGCCCTGTTTCAGCTGCGCGACGCGCCGGACACCTTCTATATGCGCGAGGCGTGGCAGGGACAGGACGCCCTCGATGCCCATGTCGCGATGCCCTATTTTCAGGCGTTTATGACGCAGATGGAGTCTCTGCTGGCTGAGCCGCTGCGGCTGGACTTTCTGACGCCGGTTGAGCCTTAGCCCACCGGCTGACGAGGGGTGGGAAAATCACGCCCCTCCGCCGCGCGGGTTTAAAAGTGGGCGGGAAGCGGGTGGGCGATGGTCCTCAGCACACCGCGATGGATCGTAATATAGTCACCTTTACGCAGCTCCGACAGAATCGACATAATGCGGCTACGCGACAGGTTGGTACGGCGCTGAATAAAGCTCAGGACGTTGATTTGGCGACGATATGCCTCCGGATAGTCCGCCAGCTCTGTTAGCAGGGTTCGCACCATCAGATAAGAATCCACCCCCACCATCTCCTGCGAACGCATGCTCAACACCATCAGCCGCTGCGCCAGAACATGGGCCATCTCCTGCCACAGGTTTTGCGCATTGAGGATCTCGACCGCGGCCTGGTGTCCTATACAGCGTCCGCGCAAATCTGTCTCAGCAAACAGAGAGCAGTGGTGTTTTTCCGGAATACCGTTAAAGACGCCGTAACCATCGATTAATCCCAATAGCGAAGGGGCAAATATCGTTGATATCACCATGTTGTTTTCCGCATGGCATAGCGAGGCAATCCCCTCTTCGAGCAGAATTAATCCGGATTCAGCCTGGGTCGGCGGAAAACGATAATAGGTCGATCGCGGCAGCGCAAAGGGTGAGCTGGCGGGCAGGAACGCAGATAACAGGGATTCCACCGCGAATAACGGCTTTGTCTGTCTTCCGTAATAAAAAGACGGTAACGCCTGGTCAGTAGAGAGGCTGGCTGCAGGGATCGACATGGTTTTTATGCCATCAGGTCAGGTTGAAAAAGTGATTCGTTGAGAATCATAGTATCAACAGGTGAATTAACGAATAAAAGACAAGACGTTACGAGGATAAAAAGAGTGTAAGCATCATTATCTGCAATAACTATTTATCTCTATTTTACAGGAATAAAAAATACGATGAGCCTTAATTACCTATAAGGCTTAGCGGCGATAAAGATAAGGCCACCTTATTATTTACTGCGCTGGCTAACGCCGCGCCTGAGGGTTTCTCTACCGCTTTCCCCCTCGCATCTCGGCCAGTCCAGGCTACGCTTATCGATGCCACTGACCACCCGCATTCCCCTCCCGTTCTATTGAGTCCATTCATCAAGAAGAGGTTTCGCTATGCTGATCAACGCTATTGGTACCTACTCCGCCAGCCAGCCGCTGGAATCAATGGCCATCACCCGCCGCGACCCGGGGCCGCAGGATGTACAGATCGCCATCGCTTACTGCGGCGTCTGCCACTCCGATCTCCACCAGGCGCGATCGGAATGGGCAGGAACGCTGTATCCCTGCGTGCCGGGGCATGAAATTGTGGGTCGGGTGACCGCGGTCGGCAACGCCGTCTCGCGCTACGCCGTCGGCGATCTGGTGGGCGTCGGCTGTATGGTCGATAGCTGTCAACAGTGCGAAGAGTGCGCCGAGGGGCTGGAAAACTACTGCGACCACATGGTGCTGACCTATAACGGGCCGACCCAGGACGCGCCGGGACACACGCTTGGCGGTTATTCACAGCAGATAGTGGTCAATGAACGCTACGTGCTGCGGATAACCCATCCCGAAGCGCAGCTGGCCGCCGTCGCGCCGCTGCTGTGCGCTGGGATCACGACATACTCGCCGCTGCGCCACTGGCACGTCGGGCCGGGTAAAAAAGTCGGCGTGGTCGGCATCGGCGGCCTGGGGCATATGGGGATCAAGTTGGCCCATGCCATGGGGGCCCACGTGGTGGCCTTTACCACCTCCGAATCCAAGCGTAATGCGGCCAGAGCGCTGGGCGCCGATGACGTGGTGGTGTCGCGCAACGACGACGAAATGGCGGCCCACGTCAAAAGCTTCGACTTCATCCTCAACACCGTGGCGGCGCCGCACAATCTCGATGCCTTCACCACGCTGCTGAAACGTGATGGCACCATGACGCTGGTTGGCGCCCCGGCCACGCCGCATCCGTCGCCGGAAGTGTTCAATCTGATCTTCCGCCGCCGGTCGATTGCCGGCTCGATGATCGGCGGTATTCCGGAAACTCAGGAGATGCTCGACTTCTGCGCCGAACACGGCATCGTCGCCGATATCGAACTGATCCGCGGCGATGAGATCAACGAAGCCTGGGAAAGAATGGTCAAGGGTGACGTGAAATACCGCTTCGTGATCGACAGTGCGACCCTCGCCGGCTAAGCGCCGCGACGAAAGGTACGCCGCCATTCCGTCGGGCTGACGCCAAAGCGCGCTTTAAACTGCTGGCGCCAGGTGACCGCTGAAAGATAGCCCACCGCCTCCGCCACCTGCTCGACCGGCAGATCGCCCGCCTCAAGCAGAGTTTGGCTGCGGCGCAGACGTTCGGCGGTCAGCCAGTCGGTAATGCTCATCCCGGTTGCCCGGGCGAAGTGGCGGGTCAGGGTACGGCGGCTCATCGCCACCACCCGGGCCAGCGAATCGAGACTGTGCGGCTCGGCAATATGCTGCTGCAGATAATCCAGCAGGCAGTTGATTCGCGCATCGCGGGTGTTTTTCGGCACCGGCTGGGCGATAAACTGCGCCTGGCCGCCCTCGCGGTGCGGCGAAACAATCATCCGCCGGGCGATCTGGTTGGCCGCGAGGCTGCCGAAACGCTGGCGGATGATGTAGAGGCAACAGTCCAGCGCCGCCGCGGTGCCCGCCGAAGTAATGATCCGCTGGTCGTCGACGTACAGGGCGTTGATATCCAGCTGCACCTGCGGAAACCGGCGCTGGAAATCCTGCTCGAACTCCCAGTGAGTCGCCGCTCGCCTGCCATCCAGCAGCCCGGCGTAGCCGAGGACAAACGCGCCGAGACACAGGCCGACAATCTCCGCGCCGTTATCCCGGGCCCGCACCAGGCTATCAAGCAGCGCCTGCGGCGGACGCCGATCGACCTCGCCCCAGTAAGGCACCACCACGATATCCGCCTGTTCCAGCGCGGCGAAATCGCCGGTGGCGTACAGCGCAAAACCATCGCGGGCGCGCAGCAGCCCCGGCCGCTCGGCGCAAATGTGCAGATTAAAGCGTTTGATTTCCGAAACCGAATCGCCAAACAGCATGCAGGGGACGGCGTAGTGAAACGGGCTAAAGCCCTCTACAGCGACAATCGCCACGTCGGTGAGTTTCATCGTCCTTTCCCCTTGCGCATGTTAATAAACCACGGTTTCCCCATCCTGCGGGATACTCACCACATCGGCAATCTGATTATCCAGCGCATACTGGCGCATCTCTTCCCGGCTCACCAGACAGTGGTTGACCGCCTCGAGGTGGATAGCCATGATTTTCGCTTCCGGCAGGGTGAAGTGCACGTTCAGGAGATCTTCCTTGCCCATGATAATCGGGCCAAAGCCGATGACGTGGGCGTAGCCGGCGTTCAACACCACCACGTCCGGGCGCAGCTTCAGCAGGTCGGCTGCAATGTCATCGCGCCAGATGGTATCCCCCATCAGCCACAGCGTCTTCTCCTGCGGATGGCGAAACACCACGCCGCAGGCCTCGCCCAGGCGTTCAGCCATCGCCGGCACCGCGTAGGTGCGGTCGCTGCCGTGTTGGCCGGAGGTGGTTTTCAGCAGACGCACGCCGGCAAATTCGCTGTCTGCCGACAGCAGGCGCAGATCCTGAAATCCCTGGCTGCGCAGCAGCGCGGCGTCGGCCTCATGCTGGACGAACACCGGCAGGGTTTTCGGGATCGCGGCGATCGCCGCCGCGTCCCAGTGATCGTCATGGGTATGGGTGACGATCACCGCATCAACGTCGATAATTTTATCGCGGGAAAACGGCAGCTCAACCAGCGGATTGCGCAATTCGCTGCGCGCGGTGCCCGGAAAACCCGGCCAGGCGCCTTTGTCCGCCAGCATCGGATCGATGAGAAATCTTTTCCCGGCGTAGTCAATAATCTGGGTCGCATTACGGATGTGGGTGATGTTCATGTTGGCGTTCCTCTGGGGTCATCTGACGAACATCGTACTGAGTCCCCGCCTGGCTCAACAGGGGCGTTTGGGCAATGATCGATGAAATCGGGCCAACCTGCGGCGGTTGCCATCCGCCTCCGGCTATGTTGTTCTTAAGGCTCAATTTTTGACAGGAGTGGCAGGATGAAAAAGAAACTGACCGCCGCCGATATGCACGACCCGCAGGTCATCGCCGAGACGCCGTGGTTCAGCATGCGTAAGGTGGGTATTGATGTCGCCCCCGGCGAGCGCCGCGACTTTTATTCCATTCATTACCCGCGCCCAGCGGTGGGGATTGTGGCCATCCAGGATGAGAAGGTGCTGCTGATTCGCCACTACCGCTACCTGATCGATAAGGTGGTGTGGGCGATCCCTTCTGGCGGCGTCGATGAAGAGGAAGACCCGGCGGTCGCCGCGCTGCGCGAGCTGCGGGAAGAGACCGGCTGGCAGGCGCAACGCGTTGAGGAGATCATTCGCTTTAACCCCTCCTACGGCAGCAGCGATCAGCTATTTATCACCTGGCTGGCCACCGGTTTACGCTGGGTGGGGATGGATGCAGATCAGGATGAGGTGATGGAGACCGGCTGGTTTACCTTCGACGAGATAAACCAGCTGATCGCCCGCGGCGAGATGCCGGACGGGCTGTCGCTGGTGCCGCTGCTGCAGCTGATGGCGCAGCGGCGAAGCGGCTCGCTTACGGCTTAAGCATCCGCCAGCGGAACCACAGCTGGGCCACGAGGATCAGCACGCCGCCGATAATCTTCTGCAGCGGCAGCTGTTCGCCGTACCACAGCGCGGCGGCAATGACCGTCAGCAGCGGTTCGAGCACCATGATGATCGCCGCGCTGGCCACCGCCGCGTACTTCTGCCCCTTCATCTGCAGACCGAAGCGCAGGCTGGTGGCGATGACAATGCTGGCCACCAGCCAGCCGAGAGTCGGCAGGGTCATCGGCTGGTCCCAGCGTTCAACGGCAGCGGAGATGGTCAACCCGACGATACCGGTGATCGCCAGCTGCACGGTGGTCAGGGGGATCAGCGGTACTTCACGCGCGCAGCGGCTGGTGTAACAGAACCAGATCGACTGCACCAGCGCCGTCAGCAAAAACCAGCCCTGGCTGGGGTGGAAGGCTATCGGCATATGCAGACTGAGCAGCCCCAGGCCTACCACCGCGATCGGCAGGCACTCCCACCAGGCGCGAGGCGGGCGCACCTTCATCATCACCCATGCGGTCAGCGGGACGAACATCATCGACAGGCTCATGATAAACGCCCCTTCGCCGAGCGACGCCGTCGTGGAGACCGAATAGATCCACAGGCAGAGGTTGAGCGCAAACCAGAGTCCGCTGATGATGAGTTTTGGCCAGTGCTGCTTTTGCGGGCGAAAACCGCGGCAGAACGGCAGCAGAAGCAGCGCGGCGAAGAAAAAACGCAGCCCAAGAAACGCGAACACCGGCATGCCGGCGATCGCCTCGCGGGAAAATATCCAGCCGCAGGCGGCAATCACCGTCGCGGCAATCAGCAGCAGGTCAGCCTGCCGTTGGCGTACCATACGCACCTCTCCCTGTGTGTTGGCTTACCAGCCAGGCACCGCGCCGCCGTTGAAGATAGTCTCTGCCGCCTTCGCCACCTCCGGCGACTGGTACGACTGCATAAACTCCTTCACGTTTTCCGCGTCTTTATTGTCTTCCCGGGTCACGATGATGTTCACGTAGGGCGAGTTTTTATCTTCGATAAAGATGCCGTCACGAACCGGCGACAGCCCGGTTTGCTGCAGGTACGTGGTGCTGATGATAGCCACGTCGACTTTGGGATCGTCGAGTACACGCGGCAGTTGCGCCCCTTCCAGCTCCATGATCTTCAGGTTATGCGGGTTGTCGGTGATATCCACCGCCGTCGGCAGCAGGCCGGTCCCGGCTTTGAGGGTAATCAGCTTCTCTTTTTGCAGCAGCAGTAGCGCCCGCCCGAGGTTGGTCGGATCGTTGGGGATAGCGATCGTCGCGCCGTCTTTCAGTTCGGCGACTGACTTGATCTTGCGCGAATAGCCGGCCATCGGGAAGACGAAGGTATTCCCGACCGCCACCAGATGATAATTATGCGCTTTGTTGTCCTGCTCAAGGAAAGGCCGATGCTGGAAGACGTTGGCGTCCAGATCCCCGGCGTTGGTTGATTCGTTAGGCAGCAGCGAGCCGCTGAACCCCACCAGCTCGACCTCCAGACCGTACTTCTCTTTGGCCACCTTCTTCGCCACTTCCGCCACATCCTGCTCGGCGCCGTTAATCACGCCGACCTTAATGTGCTTTGCGTCATTCCCCTTTTGGTCGCAGCCGACCAGTACCAGACCCGCCAGCATCACTGCGGCGGCGGCCCGTAAACGTAATTTCATCCTCATCACCCCTGTCCGTCCTGACTGTCATTGTTTTTTTCCGTGCAAAACTATAGCGACTTTCGGGTCGGGTAATAAACAGCAAACCACGCAACTGGAAATAAAATCATCTTCGCGGAATGCGACGCGCTAGCCCCGGCGCCACTCGCCCGGCGTCACGCCATAGCGCATTTTGAAGCGCTTCGAGAATGACGCCAGCGACTGAAAGCCGCAGCGTTCGGCAATGACCTCGAGGTTGGTCTGCCGCTCCAGGCGCAGCAGCCGGGCGGCCAGCGCCATTCGCAGCTGCGACAGCCACGCCTGCGGCGTCAGGTGATAGACGCGGGCAAAATGGCGGGCAAAGGTGGCCCGCGACAGAAAGGCACGGGCGGCCATGGTTTCCAGCGTCCACCGCTGCTCCGGGGTCGCCATCACCGCCAGCACCGCCGGCATCAGGCGTTCATCGCTCATCAGGCGCAGCAGACCGCCGGGCGGTTGCTGCTCGCCAAGCAGCATGCGCAGCAGGAGCACCAGCAGCGTATCGCCGAGGCTGCGCACGATAGCGCTGCCGCCGGGACGCTGCGCCAGGCTCTCGCGTACCAGTATATTAAGCAGCGCATCCAGCTCCGGACAGTCTTCACGCGTATCGGTATGGAGATGGATCAGCGTCGATTCTTCAGTGAACAGCCAGCTGACGTGCGGGCCAAAATAAAATTCGCCGCACAGCATCTCCAGCGCCCCCTCCGCCGGGCCGGCGCGCATTTCCGTCACCGTACCGTTAAACCGGTGCGCCACCGGCAGCACCTGGCCCCACTCCACCAGGCTCTCCATCAGGTGCGGCGAACCGTGGGGCAGGAGGACGACATCCCCCGCGCGCAGGTGATGGGTCTGGCTGCCGACGTTGAGCCGCCCCTCGCCGCGCAGCACCACGTGCCAGGGCACCACGCCGCTGCGCATTTGCTGGTGCCCGGCCTGCCAGCGACCGCCGAAGCGACAGTGCAGGTTCACTTCGCAGCGCGGCGCCAGCAGCGCCAGCAGATGACTGAGACTGTCCATGCTTCTCCTGAGACGATAAGACAAAAAGGTGAGACGAAGACCGCCAGTCTAGCATGCGGCAAGCGCCTAAGATGACCCCATTGCCAACACACCCTCGATAACAACAGGAGTTAACCATGAGCCGTTTAGCAGATATCCGTGAACAAGACGCCACCGGCAAAGCCGCCGATATTTTCGCCGGGATCAAAAAAGCGATGGGCAAAGTGCCGAACGCCTACCTGACCATCGGCGGCCACTCGCCGGCGGCGCTGCAGCAGGCGCTGGCGCACAATGCGATGCTGCATAAAAGCAGCCTCAGCGCGCAGCAGCTGGAAGCGATTAATTTATCGGTCAGCGAAGCGACCGGCTGTGACTACTGCCTGGCCGCGCATACCCTGATGGCGAAAAAAGCCGGCTTCAGCAGCGAGCAGATCCACGCCCTGCGCCGCGGGGAGTATGCGGAAGAGGCGCAGCTTGATGCGCTGGTGAAATTCGCGCAGACCCTGGTGACCACCACCGGTACGCTGCCGGAAGCCAACGTCGCCGCGCTGCGCAACGCCGGTTTTAGCGACCAGCAGGTGATTGAGATTATCAGCGCCATCAGCGCCATCCTGTTCACCAACATGGTGAACCGGGTTAACGACACGGTAGTCGACTTCCCGAAAGCCGATTAATCCGTCGCGCAGCGCCGGTTTTACAGCCCCAGATCGCTGAGCCCCGGATGATCGTCCGGGCGGCGCCCCTGCGGCCAGTGGAACAGGCGCTCGCTTTCGCTAATTGGCAGATCGTTGATGCAGGCGTAGCGCGTCTGCATCAGTCCATGCTTATCAAACTCCCAGTTCTCATTGCCATACGAGCGAAACCAGTTGCCGCTGTCGTCGCACCACTCATAGGCGAAGCGCACGGCAATGCGATTCTCCTGCCATGCCCACAGCTCCTTAATCAGCCGGTATTGCTGCTCCTTGCGCCATTTTCGCTGCAGGAACTCAACAATTTGCCCCCGACCGTGGACGAATTCGCTGCGGTTGCGCCATTCGCTATCCACGGTGTAGGCCAAGGCGACTTTTTCCGCATCGCGGCTGTTCCAGCCATCTTCCGCGGCGCGGACCTTCTGGATAGCGCTGTCGCGGGTAAACGGCGGTAACGGGGGACGTTGTTCGGTCATGCTTACTCTCCTCTACGGGCTAATTGCTGCTGCAGGCGCTGATTCTCCTGCTCCAGGTCATGAATACGTTGCTGCAGGTTCTGGCTGTACTCCGCCACCTGCTGCGCGCTGTAGCGCGGCGTAATGTGCTGCGGGCAGTTCCAGTCAAACGCCTGCAAATGAAAAAGAAACAGACGTTCAATGCGGGCGCGATAGTTGGCCGGCGCCACCTGCGCCAGCAGCTGCGGGTGGTCCTCTGCCGCCAGGACCTCGACGGTGGCGTAGATTTTCAGCCTGGCACGGCGCGGATAATCCATCAAAAACAGGCAGGCCCGGTCGCTGCCGCGCAGATTGCCGGTAGTGATGTACTGGCGGTTACCGCCGAAATCGGCCATCGCCAGGGTGGTGTCATCCAGCAGATGCAGAAACCCCGGCGGGCCGCCGCGATGCTGCATGTAGGGCCAGCCGCTCTGCGACACCGTCGCCAGATAAAAGCTGTCGCGGGTGGCGATCATCCCCGCTTCGCTGTCGCCGAAGCGGTCGGCCTGGCGGCGACTGTGCGGCGTTTGCCACAGCGAGTCGCTGCCCATTTCATGCTGCACATCCATCACGTCCGGGGTGATGGCGATATCGAGAAAGGTTGCTGCCATAGCGCCTCCTGTTGTCTGGCGCCATCATGGACTGTACTGTGAAGAATGATAATACGGGTAAAGTGGCAATCATCTTTCCGCAAAACGGGAGAATAATGGATCGATTAAGCACGATGGCGCTGCTGGTGAAAGTGACCGAGCTGGGGAGCATGTCGGCGGCGGCGCGGGCGCTGAATATGCCGTTGACCACCGTCAGCCGCCATATTGGCGAACTGGAGAGCGCGCTGGGCGTACGCCTGCTGGCGCGAACCACCCGCAAACTGACGCTCACCGACGCCGGGGGCGATTATGTCGCCGCCGCGCGGCGGATCCTTGAGGAGGTGGAAAACGCCGAACGCCAGGCGACGGGCGAATATCAGGAACCGAAGGGCGAGCTGGTGATCTCCGCGCCGACGATGTTTGGACGCCAGCACGTTCTTCCGGTAATCAGTGAATTTATCGCCCGCTACCCGCTAATTCGCGTCCGTTTGCTGCTCAGCGATCGCAATGCCGACCTGGTGAGCGACCATGTCGATCTGGCGGTGCGGATTGGCGACCTGGCGGACAGCAGCATGGTGGCCACCCGCCTCGGCACCATGCGGATTGTGGCCTGCGCCCATCCGGCGCTGCTGGCGAAATACGGCGAGCCGCAGCGGCCGCGCGATCTGGCGGCGCTGCCGATCATCCGCATTGAATCGCCGATGCCCTATCGCGGCTGGCGCTTTCGCGCCGCTGAGCGCGAGGACCAGCTGATTAACCTGCCGCCGGTGCTATCCGTCACCACGCCAGAGAGCGCCGCCGATGCCGCGCGGCTGGGGGTGGGGGTGGCCCGCTTACTGCATTATCAGGCGCTGGATGGCCTGCGCCACGGGGAGCTCCGTCTGCTGCTGGAAAACGTCGAGCCGGATCCGGCGCCGGTCCATTTGCTGTATACCGCTCGGGATCTGGCGCCGCTTAAGCTGCGCAAATTTATCGATTTTGCCGCACCGGCGCTGCGTCAGGCACTGCTGCGCATCGCCGGGGCCGCTTAATGCGTCGCGGTCTTCAGCGGCGCCTCCTTTAACAGCCATGAGAGGACAAACGCCACCGCCATAATGCCGGCCGCCATCAGAAACGCCGCGTGGATCGCCGCGCCGAAGGCGTCGAGGTAGTCGAGGCGGATATCCGCGGGCAGGTGCTGGACCGCCACCGGATTCATTCCCGGCGGCAGCACCGCGCCTTCCGGCAGCAGTTGTTGCAGGTTGCTCTGCAGCACGTGCGTGAACACCGCGCCAAACAGCGCCACGCCGATGGAGCCGCCAATCGAGCGGAACAGGGTCACGCCGGAGGTGGCGACGCCGTACATCTGCGCCGGCATCGCATTCTGCACCGCCAGGACCAGCACCTGCATCACCAGCCCCAGACCCGCTCCCAGCACGCCGGTAAACAGGTACAGCTGCCACAGCGGCGAGTGAATGGTGATGCGGGTCAGCAGTACCATGCCGGTCACGCCGAGCAGGGTGCCGAGGATCGGAAACAGGCGATATTTACCGGTACGGCTGATAATCCGCCCGCTGATAATCGAGGTCAGCAGCAGGCCGCCCATCAGAGGGATCAGCTGCAGCCCGGCTTCGGTGGGCGTCGCCTCCTTCACCACCTGCAGATAGAGCGGCAGGAAGGTGACTGACCCGAACAGCGACATGCCGATGACGAAGCCGATCAGGCTGCACAGCAGGAAGCTGCGGTTGCGGAACAGCGCCAGCGGAATAATCGGCTCGGCGGCCATCCGTTCTTCGTAAATAAAGCCGATGATCCCCACGATGCCGAAGGCCAGAATGCACCACAGCTGCGGGTCATTCCACGCATGGACGCTGCCCCCTTCCGAGGTAAACAGGATGATGCACAGCAGCGCCATGCTGAGATAAATCGCCCCCAGCCAGTCAATCTGATGCTGGCTGCGTTTATTGCTGCTGTGGAATACCGCGCCGATCACCAGCAGCGCGAACAGGCCGAGCGGCAGGTTGATATAGAAGATCCAGCGCCAGGAGGCGTGCTGCACCAGAAAACCGCCGATCAGCGGGCCGATCACCGTCGCCAGGCCGAAAACGCCGCCGAACAGCCCCTGATAGCGGCCGCGGTTGGCGGGCGGGATGACGTCGGCGACCGCCGCCATGCTGATCACCATCAGGCCGCCGCCGCCGAGCCCCTGCAGGCCGCGCATCAGCACCAGTTGGGTCATATTCTGCGCCAGCCCGCAGAGCGCGGAGCCGACGAGAAACAGCCCAATCGCCACCTGCAGCACAATTTTGCGGCCGAACAGATCGCCAAATTTACCGTACAGCGGCACCGCGATGGTGGAGCTGAGGATATAGGCGGTGACCACCCAGGAAAGCTTGTCCAGCCCGCCCAGTTCGCCGACAATCGTCGGCAGCGCGGTGGAGACAATGGTCTGATCCAGCGCTGAAAGCAGCATCACCAGCAGCAATGCGCTGAATAGCAGGCGTATCGACTGCACCGGTGGGTTAGCGACTTCAGTAGTCATCACAACGCTCGCTTGAAATTAATTAAATGCATAATTAATATTTAGTGAAAGAATGAGTCGGGTCAAGAGATCGCCATATCATGACAGCACAAAAGGATCAGGATGCCCCCCGCCGCCCAGGGCGGCCACGCGGTAAAAAACCGGGTACTGCCAACCGCGAACAGCTGATGGACATCGCCCTGACGCTGTTTGCCCGCGACGGTGCGGCCCGCGTGTCGTTGAACGCCATCGCCAAAGAGGCCGGGGTAACGCCGGCGATGCTGCATTACTATTTCAGTTCGCGGGATGCGCTGGTGACCCAGTTGATTGAGGAGCGCTTTATGCCGCTGCGCAATCACATCAGCCGCATCTTTGTCGATCATCCACAGGACCCGGTGCTGGCGCTGACGATGATGGTCGAAACGCTGGGGCATATGGCGGAGAAAAACGCCTGGTTCGCGCCGCTGTGGATGCAGGAGATCATCGGCGAGATGCCGATTCTGCGCCAGCATATGGATGCCCGCTTCGGCGAGGAGCGTTTTCAGGTGATGCTGGGGACGGTGCGTCGCTGGCAGCAGGAGGGGAAAATTAACCCGGCGCTGGCGCCGGAGCTGCTGTTTACCACGGTGATTAGCCTGGTGCTGGTGCCATTTTCACGCATTCACAGCGATCCGCGTTTACAGGCGGTCAACCGTCAGACCATCGTCAGCCACGCGCTGGCGTTAATGGGCCACGGCGTTGGAGGTTAAGGCGTGGTTTTGACGCTTTTGTAGTCCGGATAAGACACCACGCGCCGCCATCCGGGATTTTCCCTGCTCGCACTGCGCTTAGCAGGGCTACCACTCCCGTGTTATGTCCGGGCAGATTGCGCTCCCGGTTGATCTTCTGCGTTATGTCTCTTATGCCGCAGGGAGCGCACAGCACGAACCGTAGGACGGGTAAGGCAACAGCCGCCACCCGGCAAGAATACAGGTGCCGTGCCTGATATCCTGCCCGGCGGCGCTGCGCTTGCCGGTCCTGGGTGGGGCGAAACTACGGGAGGACTGTGTAGGCCGTATAAGGCATTTATGCCGCCATCCGGCACAACCACAGGTACGGTACCTGACCGCCCGGGGATACCAGGATCGTTACAGCGCCTTCGACAAATAGTGGCGCTGCATGCCTGCGTGCGGGAAGTCGGGCAGCGACATCTGCAGCTGATAGCCTAATTTCTGATAAAACGGCAGCGCCTGGAAGCTAAAGGTATCCACCAGCAGATGGCTGCAGCCTTGCGCCTGCGCCTGCTGTTCCGCCTCCTGCATCAGCTCGCTCCCCAGCCCGCGCCCGCGCGTCGCCTCGCTAACCCACAGATACTCAATGCACAGCCAGTTGCCCTTGCGTTTGGCAATCAGCCCGCCCTGCATCACCCCTTGCCCATCGCGGGAGTAAACCCCCAGATCGCCAAACTGCGCCGCATCGAGATACTGCTGATTATACTGCCGTAGACCGGCAAACAATTCTTGTTGATCGTCGGGATTAATGCTTTTTGTAATGATTAGTGTCATTAACTATCTCCAGTATCGCGCTGCCGAATGGTTATTTTCCCTCTCCACTTTCACAAAATATTCTTATTTTCTCCATGATTATTTGCCTTAATTTTTTGCGTTCTAAAAGTAAGCAAAAAAACCTTTCCATTATCGCGACGGATCGTATAATGGGGAAAAATGAGAATGATCATTCTCACCACAAAACCAGAGGAGATGCGCTTTTCACCTCCTGAAGACCGAAGAGGTTGGCTTCAACGGAGACACAATAACAATCACGTTCAGGAACATCTGTGTTCCTTTTTTGTCATTTTCGCTCACCCGAAAATGCCTCAGCGCCCAACCTATTCCCTCGTTTTTAAATAAACGGGGCGGACGTCTTATATCTTGAGAAAATATAATGAAATACATCCTAGCTCCCATCGCGACAGCATTATTTCTCCTTAGCGGATGCGATAATGCGCAGACATCTGCTCCGCAGCAACCCACGCCGGAAGTGGGCGTGGTCACCCTGCAAAGCCAGCCGGTGCCGGTAGTCAGCCAGCTCACCGGCCGCACCACCGCCTCGCTCAGCGCCGAAGTTCGCCCGCAGGTGGGCGGCATCATCCAGAAACGCCTGTTTACCGAAGGCGATATGGTGAAGGCCGGGCAGGCCCTTTACCAGATCGATCCCTCCAGCTATCGCGCGACCTGGAACGAAGCGGCGGCGGCGCTGAAACAGGCCCAGGCGCTGGTGGCCTCCGATTGCCAGAAGGCCCAGCGCTACGCGTCGCTGGTCAGGGATAACGGCGTTTCCCGCCAGGATGCTGACGACGCCGCCTCCACCTGCGCCCAGGACAAGGCCAGCGTGGAATCGAAGAAAGCGGCGCTGGAGAGCGCGCGCATTAACCTGAACTGGACCACCGTCACCGCGCCGATTGCCGGGCGCATCGGCATCTCGTCGGTTACGCCGGGGGCGCTGGTCTCCGCCGATCAGGATACCGCGCTGGCGACGATCCGCGGGCTCGACACCATGTATGTTGATCTGACGCGATCCAGCGTCGATCTCCTGCGTTTACGCAAGCAAAGCCTGGCCAGCAACAGCGACACCCTCAGCGTGACGTTAACCCTGGAAGATGGCAGTACCTATCCCGAAAAAGGGCGTCTGGCGCTCACCGAAGTCGCCGTCGATGAATCTACCGGCTCGGTGACCCTGCGCGCTATCTTCCCCAACCCGCAGCACGTCCTGCTGCCGGGGATGTTCGTCCGCGCGCGCATCGATGAAGGCATCATGAACGACGCGATCCTCGCCCCGCAACAGGGGATCACCCGCGATGCCAAAGGCGACGCCACGGCGCTGGTGGTCGATGCCGCCAACAAAGTTGAGCAGCGTACCGTGGAAACCGGCGACACCTACGGCGATAAATGGCTGGTGCTGAGCGGCCTGAAAGCGGGCGACAAGCTGATTGTCGAAGGCACCGGTAAAGTGGCCCCCGGACAGACAGTGAAGGCCGTCGCCGTCAACAATAACGGAGGCAACGCCTGATGTTCTCCCGTTTCTTCGTGCGTCGCCCGGTCTTTGCCTGGGTGATCGCCATTCTGATTATGCTCGCCGGGGTGCTGGCGATCCGCACCCTGCCGGTAGGCCAGTACCCGGACGTCGCCCCGCCGGCGGTGAAAATCTCCGCCACCTATACCGGGGCGTCCGCCGAAACCCTGGAGAACAGCGTCACCCAGGTCATCGAGCAGCAGCTCACCGGCCTCGACCATCTGCTCTACTTCAGCTCCACCAGCAGCTCCGACGGCTCGGTCAGCATCACCGTCACCTTTGAGCAGGGGACCGACCCGGACACCGCCCAGGTGCAGGTGCAAAACAAAGTCCAGCAGGCGGAATCGCGGCTGCCGAGCGAAGTCCAGCAGTCCGGCGTAACGGTGGAAAAATCGCAGAGCAGCTTTCTGCTGATCCTTGCGGTGTATGACAAAACCAACCGCGCCACCAGCTCCGATATCTCCGACTGGCTGGTCAGCAATATGCAGGACCCGCTGGCGCGCGTGGAGGGCGTCGGCAGCCTGCAGGTATTCGGCGCCGAATACGCGATGCGCGTCTGGATGGACCCGACCAAACTCGCCTCCTACTCGCTGATGCCTTCCGACGTCCAGTCGGCGATTGAGGCGCAGAACGTGCAGGTTTCCGCCGGTAAAATCGGCGCCCTGCCATCGTCCAATGCCCAGCAATTAACCGCCACCGTGCGCGCGCAGTCCCGGCTGCAAACCCCTGACCAGTTCAAAGCGATCATCGTGAAAAGCCAGGCCGACGGCTCGGTAGTGCGCCTGAGCGATGTCGCGCGGGTGGAGATGGGTAGCGAGGATTACACCGCCACCGCCAATCTGAACGGCCACCCGGCCGCCGGGATCGCGGTGATGATGGCCCCCGGCGCCAACGCGCTGGACACCGCGACGCTGGTGAAAAGCAAAATCGCCGAATTCCAGCGTCAGATGCCGCAGGGTTACGATATTGCCTATCCGAAGGACAGCACCGAGTTCATCAAAATCTCGGTCGAGGACGTGATTCAGACCCTGTTCGAAGCGATTATCCTCGTAGTCTGCGTGATGTATCTGTTCCTGCAGAACTTCCGCGCGACGCTCATTCCGGCGGTGGCGGTGCCGGTGGTGCTGCTTGGCACCTTCGGCGTGCTGGCGCTGTTCGGCTACTCGATTAACACCCTGACGCTGTTCGCCATGGTGCTGGCGATCGGCCTGCTGGTGGATGACGCCATCGTGGTGGTGGAGAACGTGGAGCGCATTATGCGCGACGAAGGGCTCCCCGCTCGCGAAGCCACCGAAAAATCGATGGGCGAAATCTCCGGCGCGCTGGTGGCGATTGCCCTGGTGCTGTCGGCGGTGTTCCTGCCGATGGCCTTCTTCGGCGGTTCGACCGGGGTCATCTATCGCCAGTTCTCGGTAACCATTATCTCGGCGATGATGCTGTCGGTGGTGGTAGCGCTGACCCTCACCCCGGCGCTGTGCGGCGCGCTGCTCAGCCACTCCAAACCGCACACCAAAGGGTTCTTCGGCGCCTTTAACCGCCTGTGGGGGCGCACGGAGGCAGGCTACCAGCGCCGGGTGCTCGGCGGCCTGCGCCGGGGCGCAGTGATGATGGGCGCTTACGTGCTGATTTGCGGGGCGATGGCGCTGGCGATGTGGAAGCTGCCGGGCAGCTTCCTGCCGGTGGAGGACCAGGGGGAGATCATGGTCCAGTACACCCTGCCCGCCGGGGCGACGGCGGTGCGTACCGCCGAGGTGCGCCGCCAGGTGACCGACTGGTTCCTCACCAAAGAGAAAGCCAATACCGATGTCATTTTCACCGTCGACGGCTTCAGCTTTAGCGGCAGCGGGCAGAACGCCGGGATGGCCTTCGTGTCGCTGAAAAACTGGTCGCAGCGCAAAGGGGACGACAACACCGCCCAGGCCATTGCCCTGCGCGCCACCAAAGAGCTGGGGACGATCCGCGACGCCACCCTCTTCGCCATGACCCCGCCGTCGGTGGACGGCCTCGGACAGAGCAACGGCTTCACCTTCGAGCTGATGGCCAGCGGCGGTACCGACCGCGACAGCCTGATGAAGCTGCGCAGCCAGCTGCTGGCGGCGGCCAACCAGAGCAGCGAGCTGCAGTCGGTGCGCGCTAACGATCTGCCGCAGATGCCGCAGCTGCAGGTGGATATCGATAACAACAAAGCCGTCTCGCTGGGGCTGTCGCTGAGCGACGTGACCGATACGCTCTCCAGCGCCTGGGGCGGTACCTACGTGAATGACTTTATCGATCGCGGCCGGGTGAAGAAGGTCTATATCCAGGGCGAAAGCGACGCGCGCGCGGTGCCGTCGGACCTCGGCAAATGGTTCGTTCGCGGCAGCGATAACAGCATGACGCCGTTCTCCGCCTTCGCCACCACCCACTGGCAATACGGCCCGGAAAGCCTGGTGCGCTACAACGGCTCCGCCGCCTTTGAGATCCAGGGCGAAAACGCCGCCGGCTTCAGCTCCGGCGCGGCGATGGACAAGATGGAAAAGCTGGCCGACAGCCTGCCGGCGGGCTCCACCTGGGCGTGGAGCGGCATTTCGCTGCAGGAAAAGCTGGCCAGCGGCCAGGCGATGAGCCTGTACGCCATCTCGATTCTGGTGGTGTTCCTGTGCCTGGCGGCGCTGTATGAGAGCTGGTCAGTGCCGTTCTCGGTGATCATGGTCATCCCGCTCGGCCTGCTTGGCGCGGCGCTGGCGGCGACGCTACGCGGCTTAAGCAACGACGTCTACTTCCAGGTGGCGCTGCTGACCACCATCGGCCTGTCGTCGAAAAACGCCATCCTGATCGTGGAGTTCGCTGAATCCGCCGTGGATGAGGGGTATTCGCTCTCCCGGGCGGCGATCCGCGCCGCGCAGACTCGTCTGCGCCCGATTGTCATGACCTCGCTGGCGTTTATCGCCGGGGTGCTGCCGCTGGCCATCGCCACCGGCGCCGGAGCCAACAGCCGCGTGGCGATCGGCACCGGGATTATCGGCGGCACCCTGACGGCCACCCTGCTGGCGGTGTTCTTCGTACCGCTGTTCTTCGTGCTGGTGAAACGTCTCTTCACCCGCCAACGTCCTTCTCAGGAGTAAGGTATGTTTCGTTTAAGTTTTATGTTTATCGCGCTCCTGACCGCGGGCTGCGTCTCGCTTGACCCGCATTATGATCGCCCGGCCGCGCCGGTGCCGGCCACCCTGCCCGGGGCGCACGGCGAATCGACGGCGGTGGTCGGCGACTGGCAGAAAGTGGTCAATGACGCCCGGCTGAAAAAAGTGGTCAGCATCGCGCTTAACAGCAACCGCGATGTGCAAAAGGCGCTGGCCGATATCGAGGCCGCGCGCGCCCAGTATGGCGAAACGCGGGCATCGCTGTTTCCCACCGTTGATGCCGAACTGAGCCACACCCGTAGCAAAACGGTGGCCAGCGGCCTGAGTTCCGCTTCGCAGGCCGACGGCGCGGTCTCCAGCTTCGAACTGGACTTGTTCGGCAAGAACCAGAGCCTGTCGCGCGCGGCGCGCGAAACCTGGCTTGCCAGCGAATTCACCGCGCAGAATACCCGGCTGACGATGATTGCCGATTTGACCACCGCCTGGGTGACGCTGGCGACGGATAACAGCAATCTGGCGCTGGCGCAGCAGACGATGGACAGCGCGGCAAACTCGCGCAACATCGTCGCCCGCCAGATGGCGGTTGGCACCGCCTCCGCGGGTGATTTAAGCTCGGCGGAAAGCGTCTATCAGCAGGCGCGCGCCAGCGTCGCCAGCTATCGCACGCTGGTGGCGCAGGATAAAAACGCCATTAACCTGCTGGCGGGGGAAACCGTGCCGGAGAGCCTGCTGCCCGGCACTCTCGAGAGTCTCGGGGATAACAGCATCGCGCTGGTGCCGGCGGGCGTGTCGTCGTCGGTGCTGCTGCGTCGGCCGGACATTCAGGAAGCGGAGCACAATCTGAAGAGCGCCAATGCCGATATCGGCGCGGCGCGGGCGAACTTCTTCCCGTCGATTTCCCTGACCGCCAGCGCCGGGGTCGGCAGCGACTCGCTGTCGTCGCTGTTCAGCCACGGGATGCAGGTGTGGTCGTTCGCCCCCTCCATCAGCCTGCCGCTGTTCACCGGCGGCAGCAACCTGGCGCAGCTGCGCTATGCGGAAGCGGAGAAAAAGGGGCTGATCGCCACCTACGAGAAATCGATTCAGAGCGCATTTAAGGACGTTGCCGATGCGCTGGCGCGCCGGGAAACGCTGAGCGAAGAGCTTGATGCTCAGCGGCAGTATGTCGCCGCCGAGCAGACATCGCTGGATATCGCCATGAAGAGCTATCAGGCCGGGGTCGGCGATTATCTGTCGGTGCTCACCGCTCAGCGCACGCTGTGGTCGGCGAAAACGACGCTGCTGTCCCTGCAGCAGACCGACCTCAATAACCGGATCACCCTCTGGCAGTCGCTGGGCGGCGGCGCCAGTTAAACTTACCCGCCGGGCGACCGAGCCCGGCCTCTACAAGGAATCGTTATGGCACGTGTTTCCCTCTCCTGGGCGCTGATCCTCGGCCTGCTGTCGGGTATCGGCCCGCTGTGCACGGATTTTTATCTACCGGCGCTGCCGGAGATCACTCAGCAGCTGCAGGCCACCAGCACCCAGACCCAGCTGTCGTTGACCGCCGCGCTGATTGGTCTCGGCCTGGGTCAGCTGTTTTTCGGCCCGCTGAGCGACCGCATTGGCCGCCTGAAACCGCTGGCGCTGTCGCTGCTGCTGTTTATCTTCTCTTCGGCGATGTGCGCCCTGACCCGCGATATCAACATGCTGATTGTCTGGCGCTTTTTACAAGGCTTTGCCGGCGCCGGCGGCTCGGTGCTGTCGCGATCCATCGCCCGCGATAAATACCAGGGCACCCTGCTGACCCAGTTTTTCGCCCTGCTGATGACCGTGAACGGCATTGCGCCGGTGCTGTCCCCGGTGCTGGGCGGCTACGTTATCACCGCCTTCGACTGGCGAATTCTCTTCTGGACGATGGCCGCCATTGGCGGCGTGCTGCTGGTGATGAGCCTGGCGATCCTGCGGGAAACGCGGCCGGCCACAGCGGCGCATGCCAGCCGCCAACGGCCCGGCCAGCCGGTGCTGAAAAATCGCCGCTTTCTGCGCTTCTGCCTGATCCAGGCCTTTATGATGGCCGGGCTGTTCTCCTACATCGGCTCTTCTTCCTTCGTGATGCAGAGCGAATACGGCATGAGCGCCATGCAGTTCAGTCTGCTGTTCGGTCTGAACGGTATCGGGCTGATCATCGCCGCGATGATCTTTTCCCGTCTGGCGCGCCGCTTTAGCGCCGAAAGCCTGCTGCGCGGCGGCCTGACGCTGGCCGTGAGCTGTGCGGCGATCATGCTGCTGTTTGCCTGGCTGCATCTGCCGGTGCTGGCGCTGGTCGGCCTGTTCTTTACCGTGTCGCTGATGAGCGGCATCAGCACCGTCGCCGGCGCGGAGGCGATGAGCGCCGTCGACGCCGCGCAGTCCGGGACCGCGTCCGCGCTGATGGGCACCCTGATGTTTGTCTTCGGCGGCATCGCCGCGCCGCTGGCGGGTCTCGGCGGCGAAACGATGCTGAAAATGAGCCTCGCGATGGCCATCTGCTACCTGCTGGCGCTGCTGCTGGGCTTCAGCAAACCGCGCGACGCACGCTAATCTCCTGCTGCGGTAATAAAATATTCCAGATTTATTACCGCACTATTTCCCGCCATATCTACCATTCTCCTATTATTTTCCGCGTACTAATCGTGATACTCTTCACAGGCAAGGAATAAATAATTCCTTATACTGCGCGCCACTGAGAATAACGAGGTTTCTATGAGTATCGACCTGAGCAAACTGCTGACCGAGCGACGTAACGCCAACAGCGCCAACATTGACACCCTCTCCACCCTCGAGATGCTGACGGTGATAAACCAGGAAGACCAGCAGGTAGCCCAGGCGATAACGCCCTATCTGCCGCAGATTGCCGAGGTGGTGGATAAGGTCGCGGCGGCGCTGCAGGCCGGTGGCCGCTTGATTTACATTGGCGCGGGTACCTCAGGGCGTCTGGGGATCCTCGATGCCAGTGAATGCCCACCGACCTTCGGCACCCGCCCGGAGCAGGTGGTGGGGATCATCGCCGGCGGACATAAAGCGATTCTCAGCGCCGTGGAAAACGTGGAAGACAACAAAGCGCAGGGGGCGATGGATCTGCAGAACCTGAACTTCAGCAACCGCGATGTGCTGGTGGGGCTGGCGGCCAGCGGACGCACGCCGTACGTCATTGGCGCCATGGAATACGCCCATAGTCAGAATGCCTTTGTCGCCATCGTCAGCTGTAACCCGCATGGCGAAATGGCCCAGCTGGCGGACGTGGCGATCACCCCGGTGGTCGGCCCGGAAGTGGTCACTGGCTCTACCCGCCTGAAAGCCGGCACCGCGCAGAAGCTGGTGCTGAACATGATCTCCACCGGGGCGATGATCCGCGTCGGCAAGGTGTACAGCAACCTGATGGTCGACGTCGAAGCGACCAACGCCAAGCTGATTGAGCGCCAGGTCTCTATCGTGATGGAGGCCACCGACTGCGATCGCGCCACCGCCCAGAAGGCGCTGGAGGCCTGCGGCCGCCACTGTAAAACGGCGATCGTGATGGTGCTGGCGGACTTAAGCGCCGCAGAGGCGCAGTCGCTGCTGGCGAAAAACAACGGCTATATCCGCAAGGCGCTCAGCAACACCTGAGCGCCGACAGACAGGTAACGGGCAATGGCAAAAATAACGAAAGAGATGATAGCGCGGATCCTCGCCCACGTGGGCGGCGCCGCAAACGTCGCGCAGGCGGGCAACTGCATGACGCGCCTGCGCTTGACCCTGCGCGATGAAAGTCTGGCCGACAGCGCCGCCATCCGCCAGATTGACGGCGTGATGGGGGTGATCGTCAGCGACGAGCAGTTCCAGGTGGTGCTCGGCCCCGGCAAGGCGCAAACCGCCGCCGAAATGATGAACGGCCTGCTGGAGGCGGCGCCCGCCGCCGCGCCGACGCTGGCCGACGTCGCGGCGGAGAAAAAGCAGGCGCTGAAGGGCAGGCAGACCAGCGCGGTGCAGAAGTTTCTCGCCAAATTCGCCACCATCTTTACGCCGCTGATCCCCGGCTTTATCGCCGTCGGGCTGCTGCTGGGCTTCGCCACCCTGGCGGAACAGGTTTTCGTACTGGAGAACGCCCATCCGAACGCCAGCCTGGTGGCGCTGATTGGCTATATGAAGGTCTTCAGCAAAGGGATGTTCACCTTTCTGAGTATCCTGATTGGCTATAACGCGCAGAAGGCGTTCGGCGGCTCCGGCGTGAACGGCGCGATTATCGCCTCGCTGTTCGTGCTGGGCTACAACCCGGAGGCAACCAGCGGCTTCTACGCCGGCATTTCCACCTTCTTCGGCCATGGCATCGATCCGCGCGGCAATATCATCGGCGTACTGATCGCCGCTATCCTTGGCGCGTGGGTTGAACGCCAGGTGCGGCGGGTGATGCCGGCCAACCTCGATATGATCCTCACTTCGGCGGTGACGCTGCTGATCATGGGCGCGGTGACCTTTACGGTGATCATGCCGATTGGCGGCTGGTTGTTTACCGGCATGTCGTGGCTGTTCTTGCATCTTAACGGCAACCCGTTTGGCTCGGCGGTGCTGGCCGGCCTGTTCCTGCTGGCGGTGATGTTCGGCGTCCATCAGGGGTTTGTCCCGGTCTATTTTGCGCTGGTGGACGCCCAGGGCTTTAACTCGCTGTTCCCGATCCTGGCGATGGCCGGGGCCGGGCAGGTGGGGGCGGCGCTGGCGCTGTTCTGGCGGGCGAAGCGCGATTCGCTGCTGCGAACCCAGATTAAAGGGGCGATTATTCCGGGCTTCCTCGGGATTGGCGAGCCACTGATCTACGGCGTCACCCTGCCGCGGATGAAGCCGTTTGTCACCGCCTGCCTCGGCGGCGCCTGCGGCGGGTTCTTCGTCGGACTGATCGCCTGGCTGGGGCTGCCGGTCGGCCTGAACACGGTGTTCGGCCCGTCCGGTCTGGTGGCGCTGCCGCTGATGACCTCCGGCAGCGGAATTTACGCCGGGATGGCGGTCTACGCCGGCGGGCTGGCGGTCTCCTACCTGTGCGGCTTTGTCCTCACCTGGCTGTTCGGCAGTAAAAATGTCGATTTAAGCTAGAACGCGACTATCGGTTAATGCCCGGCGGCGGGTTCGCCTTACCGGGCCTGCAAAATAGTTACGCCGCCGCGCCCGACTACCATTTCCTGCCCCGCCGCCCGGGCGCGCGCATGCTATGATTCCCCTTTGTCATATTTCGCTTGAGGAAAAGATGGGCTCCAGCAAAAAAGGGATGCTGAACGTACTGATTGCCGCCGTGCTGTGGGGCAGTTCCGGGGTGTGTGCGCAATTTATTATGCAGGAAAGCCAGATGTCGTCGCCGTTTCTGACCATGACGCGTCTGCTGTTCGCCGGGCTGATCCTGCTGATGCTCGGCTTTGTTCACGGCGACCGCATTTTCCGCGTGCTGCAAAACCGCCGCGACGCCCTAAGCCTGCTGTTTTTCTCGCTGTTTGGCGCGCTAACCGTGCAGTTCACCTTTCTGATGACCATTGAAAAGTCCAATGCCGCCACGGCCACGGTGCTGCAGTTTCTGTCGCCGACGATCATCGTCGCCTGGTTCGCCCTCGCCCGCAAAGCGCGTCCCACACCGCTGGTGCTGGGGGCTATCTGCACCTCGCTGGCGGGCACCTTTCTGCTGGTGACCCACGGCAACCCAACGACGCTGTCGATTTCGCCGGCGGCGCTGTTCTGGGGGATCGCCTCGGCGTTTGCCGCCGCCTTTTATACCACCTATCCTTCAACGCTGATTGCCCGCTACGGGACGTTGCCCATCGTCGGCTGGAGCATGCTGTTCGGCGGCGCGATGCTATTGCCGTTTTACGGCGGCCAGGGCACCGATTTTGTGGTTAACGGCAGCCTGCTGTTAGCTTTTTTCTACCTGGTGGTGATCGGTACTTCGCTGACCTTCAGCCTCTATCTCAACGGCGCGCAGAAGATTGGCGGCGCAAAGGCCGGGATCCTCAGCTGCGCCGAACCGCTGAGCAGCGCCCTGCTATCGCTCCTGCTGCTGGGGATCACCTTCACGCTGCCGGACTGGCTGGGCACTCTGCTGATCCTCGCGTCGGTGGTGCTGATCGCCATCGACTCGCGGCGGCGGGTGAGAGCCGCCTGAGCAGGCGAGAAAAAGCGCATTTTCAATAAGTTAAACTGACCACTATTTGCGTGTTTTCCCGCCTGCGCATATAGTTGACGGAAGCGATTACGGAAGGAGAAGCCTGATGAAAGCATGTTGGATGGTATGCCTGGTCACCGCCCTGAGCGCCACGTCGGCGTGGGCCGAATCACCGCTGCAAAGCCTGCAGTTCGAGCAGCAAAAACAGCAGGTGCTCAAAGCGGTGAAGGAAAAATGCGCGCCAGCAAGCCACCTCAGCGACAACGATTTTGCCAATAAAGTGCTGGCGACCGACGGTAACAAGAACGCGGTCCGCGAAGCAACGCTGGCGAAGGAACGCAATAACCAGAAAAGCTACCAGGCCGCAATCGACAAAATCGTCTGTCCGGCCAAATAGCGGTTATTTCAGCCTCGCGACCAGCGTTTTCCAGTCAAACGGCGTAAGCTGCCTGTAGCTCAGGCTACGGGCGGCCATCTGCTCCGGCAGCTGGCGCTGGCTTTTCGCGATCGCCTCGCTCATTATCCCGGCGCTCCCCACGTCACGCAGGGTTTTCACCACCTCTTCCATCTCTTCGCTGCGCCGAATGCCATGTTCCGCCACCCGGCTGATCAGATAGTCGGGGAACGCGCCTGTCCAGCCCAGAGAGGGGAAACTATGATGCAAGGAGCTAAGCACCTCCTCCTCAACGCCGTATTCACGAGCCGCGAACAGGCATTCTGTGGTAAGCGCTTCAAGACCTTTGATCATCACGCTACGGCACATTTTTATCGCCGACACCTGGCCCACCGTACTGGCGCCATAGCGGGCATTCAGCCCCAGCCCCTGCAGACGCGGCGCGATCGCCTCCGCCTGCGGCCCGCCGATCAATAACGGTGTCTGCAATCGGGCCGGCGGTACCGGCGCCATCACCGCGACATCAATGTAGGCGCCCGGCAGAAAATGTTCAGCCGCCTGCCGTTTCGTCTCCGGCGCCACGGAGTTGAGATCGAGGAAATATTGTCCCGGCTGCAGCAGCGCGGCCGCCTGCTGCGCCACCTTTAGCGCCTCACCGGCGGTCACAGTAGAAAAAACCAGCGTGGCCCCCTCCAGCGCCTGCGCCAGCGAATTTCCCACCTGAACGCGCGAATCACGGGCTTTTTTGCCCATCGCCTCTCGCTCCGGGCCATTGAGCTTGCAATCCCACATGGTCACCGCATGCTCACGGGCCAGATCCGCCGCCAGAATGCCACCCGCCTCGCCAAAACCAATAAACGCGATTGTCATCATCACTCCTCACGCGGCCAGACGCGGGCCGGAATAAAAACCTCGCCAGCAAACAGCAGTCGCGCTGTGCGTAACAGGCCGCAGCCAGCCAGGGCGCCGTCAGCATCAAGCTGAAGCGTCACGCTAAATTCGCCTGTCGGATGCTCGACGCTGAGCAGCGGCGTATCGCCTGGCGCTACCTGCGCCAGGCCCTGCGCGACAGAGCCGGGGAGCAGACAAGCGCTGGCCACGCTCACCGCGCCAAATACGCCGATCGACGCGTGGCAGCGGTGGGGGATAAAGGTGCGGCTGCTGATGGCGCCGCCGTGTCGCGGCTCGGCGATCAGGGTCATCTTGGGCACCGTGCGCTGGCTGACGTCGCCAAGCTGCATCAGCGGCCCGGCCTGCAGGCGAATCGACTCCAGGCGACGTTTAAGCGCGTCGTCATTATCCAGCTGTTCGCGCGTCTCATAGCCGGTGCAACCGAGGTCGCACGCGCGCAGCAGGATCACCGGCATTCCGTTATCGATGCAGGTCACCTCGACGCCGTCAAAACGGTCACGAACCCGGCCGGTCGGCAGCAGGGCCCCGCAGCTGGAGCCTGCGACATCAAGAAAATGGAGCAGGATCGGGCTGGCGCTGCCCGGCACGCCATCGATACGACTCTCGCCGACGTAGTCAACCCCGTCGGCATCGCAGGGGATCTCTGCCACCGCCAGTTGCCCCGTGTTCTCCATAAAAATACGCACCCGAGTGAGCGGCGCATCGTGGCGAACCAGACCGCGCTCGATGGCGAAAGGGCCAACGGCGGCGAGAATATTGCCGCAGTTTTGGCCATAATCCACGGTAGCCGCCGCCACGTTCACCTGGGCAAACAGATAGTCCACATCGGCGTCAGGCCGTGCGGAGCGGCGGATAATCGCCACTTTGCTGGTCAGCGGATCGGCGCCGCCGATCCCGTCAATTTGCCGGGGATCAGGCGAGCCCATCACCGCCAGCAGCACCGCATCACGTCGCACCGGATCGGCAGGCAGATCGTCGGCCAGAAAACAGGCCGCTTTAGAGGTGCCGCCGCGCATCCATAGACAGGGGATTCCGCGTTGCGCCATTTATTCCTCCACCTCGTCTGCGCGGTCGTAATACCGCAGCCCCTTTTCCGCCAGACGCGGACGCATAGCGTAAATATCCAGCCCCAGCTCGCCATTGCGCATCCGCTCACGCTTCGCAAGCTCATTGCTCATGCGGGCTTCCGCTTTATGGAGCACATCACGGACCCGGGCGTGAGGCAGCACCACGACGCCATCGTCGTCGGCCACTACGACATCGCCCGGCTGTACAAGCTGACCTGCGCATATCACCGGGACGTTAACCGAACCGAGGCTCTCTTTCACCGTCCCCTGGGCATAAACCTGACGGGACCAGACGGCGAATCCCATTTCCCGCAACGTTTGCGAATCACGAATGCCGATATCGCCCACCAGCCCGACCACGCCGCGCGATTGGAGAGACGTCGCCAGTAGATCGCCGAAGAAGCCATCGCCGCACGGCGAGGTCGGGGCCACCACCAGAATATCGCCGGCGCGGCACTGCTCGACCGCCACATGAAACATCCAGTTGTCGCCAGGCGTCACCAGCACGGTTACCGCGTTGCCCGCCCGGCTGACGCCCTGCTGAATCGGACGGATTGCCGGCCCCATCAGCCCCTGACGATCCCAGGCTTCATGGAGCGTCGCCACCCCGGCCGCCTCACAGCGGCGCAAAACCGCCTCGTCATGGCGCGGCAGGTGGCGGATCACAAGGCCTTTTTTATTTAACAGGTTCATGCCAGGTTCTCCGTTACGCGGGGGAAGATGCTCTGGAAGGCTTCGCCGTGAACGATATCGCGCGCGGCCGTGATGCCGATATTGCGCTTGGCCTGCACCCCGCGCTGCAGCGCCACGCGGGTGTAGTATTCCCACAGATGCTCCTGACCCTGCATGCACTGAATGGCCTGATACTTTTTCTCCCAGACAGCGGTGATGTCCAGCAACACATCGGGTTTCCAGTTGCACTGCTCCGGCTGGTGCGGTTCGAAACAGTAAACCGGGGGAGCAGCGACAATTTTCTCACCGGGGCGATAGCCCTCTGCCTGGGCGATAATCCGCGCTTCCTGCGCCAGATGGGAGGCCAGGGGGTGATCGTAGTTATAGGGATCGTGCAGGGAGTGCGTCAGGACAAAGTGGGGCTGGATACGGCGATACACATCCGCCAGACGAAATAGCGTCTCTTTATCGGCGCGCAGCGGATAATCGCCGATATCAAAGAATTCGACGCTGGCGCCCAGGATCGCGGCGGCGGCCTGGGCCTCTTCGCGACGCACCTGCTTCACCGCCTCCTCGGTCATGTTGCCTTTACGCCACAGTTTGGCGGACTCGCCGCGCTCGCCAAAGGATAAACAGACCACATGGACCTGATAGCCCTGCAGGGCATGCAGCGCTATCGCACCGCCCGCGCGCCAGACGAAATCGGCCGAGTGGGCGCTGACGACAAGGGCACTTTTTTCGCTAACCGGATGAGACATGATGGCTTCCTCTGTTGTTTTTTTCAGCTTGTCATGTCCCGTCGTGGGGAGGTAATTCGTTAACTTGCGAAGGCTATGATTTTTATTTATGTTGTCGTCTCACTCACTTTTTCAGGCCTGACGAACAATGCTAAAGAGAAAGCACGATAAAATTATAAATATCATGCAGCTGCGCTTTTTCTGTCAGGTCGCGCTGCGCGGTAGCGTCTCACGCGCGGCCGATGACTTATTCCGCACGCAGTCAGCGATAACCCGGGCTATTCGCGATCTTGAAGCCGCGTTGAACGTCACGCTGTTCGAACGCCATTACAGCGGCATGGTGCCCACCGAGTATGGCAAGTGCATCCTGCCGCGCGCCCGGCGGGCGATTGACGACCTGCAGGCCATCCCGGCGCTGCTGCAGAAGCACCATACCCGCAGCAGCGGCCCGCTGGCGGACGCCGGCTGGCTGTTCAATACCCGCCGCTTAGCCATTTTTATTCAGCTCTATCACGTCAACCATACCCAAACCGTCGCGCAACAGTTGGGGATCACTCAGCCGGCGGTCAGTGCCGCGCTGAAGGTCCTGGAAAAAGGAGCGGATTCGGCGCTATTTCGCCGGACGCCAGAGGGGGTGCGTCCCACGCCTGCCGCAGAGCTACTCTATCCCCCGGTGAGCAGAGCGCTCAACGAGCTGGAAAACATCTGGAGCGATCTCGCCGCCCGTCGCGGGGTGCTGGAGGGTAGCGTGCGCATTGGCGCCCTGCCGCTGAGCCGGACCCGGCTACTGCCCTCCGCCATCGCCGCCTTTCTGGCCCAGCACCCGGGCATCACCCTCATGACCAATGAAAGCCCGTATGAGTCGCTGGTCGCCGATATGCGGGCAGGTAATATCGATTTTATTATCGGCGCCCTGCGCCAGGATGAAGATCTCCCGGACCTCTGTAGCGAAGCGTTATTCGAAGAGGATATGTTGATTTTACTGCGTAATAACCACCCGCTGCTGCGCCATCCGGATCCGCGCAGCCAGCTGGCGACCGCGCAATGGGTGCTGCCGCGCGCCAACGCGCCGGCGCGCCATTTGCTGGATAAGGCGTTTGTCACCCTGGGGCTGCCGCTGCCCCAGCCGACGGTGGAGACCGGGGATGCGGCGATGGTGCGAGGATTGCTGCAGGACTCCGACATGCTGGCGGCGGTCTCCGCCAGCCAGATGCGTTTTGAGACAGACAATGGGCTGCTCAGCGTGTTGCCGGTCCCCCTGCCCGATACCACCCGGCGTATCGGGCTGACGTTTCGCGCCGGCAGCCTGCCCTCCCCGGCGACGCAAGCGCTGTTGCGTTTTATTTATCAGCAGGTTCAGGACAGAACCGCTTAACGTTTACCCGCCACCGAGTAGGTTACCTGCTGATTGCGCGTTTGCTGAAATGCTTCCAGCGTCTGCCCGCGCATCGCGGCGTAAATATGCAGGTTGGATACGCCGACCACCGCGCCCATTTTCTCCAGCAGGAAGAAGCTGGCGCCATACTGAATCAATCCCCGCCAGTCGCGCGCGTTAAGCAGTTGCTGTTCCTCCTCACTCAGTCCGGCTTCGGTATAAAGCGACTGAGGCGACTGCAGAAAACGTTCGCGCCAGGCAGGCTCAATCAGCCGATGCAGGAAACGGTTAAGCCGCAGCCCATTCAGGCTGCGCTCGTGGGTAAAAGGATAGGTTCCCGGCAGTTTCTCCACCCCGGCCAGCTGCTGCGCCATATGCTGGCGATGGCGCGTCAGGGTATCGACGGGGGGCAGGCGCGCATTGTTCTCAAGGATCAGCGTGGCGATACCGGTCATCGACGGCAGGTAATAGTCGCGCCAGGTTTCGGTGACATTGGCTGATAGCGCGCCGCGCATCACCAGCCACATGATCACTTCGGACCCCTCCATCCCCCCCAGCTCGGCATATTCGCCAAGGGTCATTTCGGTGAGCTTTTCCGGATCATTAACCAGCATGTCAACAAACTGGGCATCCCAGTCGGGATTATTAAATCCGCAGCGCTCGCCATGAACCTGATGCGAAAGGCCGCCGGTCGCGACAATCGCCACATTGATATCTTCCGGGAAACTTTCAATCGCCCGGCGCAGCGCCTGGCCGAGTTTGTAACAACGGCGCGCGCTCGGTACCGGAAATTGCAGCACGCCGATCTGTAACGGGATCACCGCCGTCGGCCATCCCTGCGCTTCATCCCAGGGCAACAGCGCCGAAAGCGGCGAGAAAAGGCCGTGGTCGAGCTTTTTATCCATAAAGAACGACATATCAAACTCATCGGCCATCAGGCTGGCGCCAATGTGCCTTGAGAGCGCCGCGTTGCCCTGGACCGGCGGCAGGCAGCGCGGTCCGCCGCCCTCATCGGCAACGTCATAGTGACTGTCGATTCCCAGCGTAAAAGTCGAATAGTGATCGAAGAAAAAGGCGGTCACATGGTCATTAAAGATGTACACCAGCGCATCCGGTTTTTTCTCCTCCAGCCAGCGCTGCAGCGGTTCGAAGCTCTGGAAGATCGGCGCCCACGCCGGGTCCTGCTGTTTATGATGATCGACCGCGAAGCCGATAGTCGGGGTATGAGAGACGGCGATACCGCCGAGAATGTTAGCCATCAGATAACTCCACTTATCGGTGTTCCAGGGGGGATGACAAAGCGTCCAGTTCTGCCTCTGTGAGTCGAGGCTTAGCGTGATTCATACGGTGCAACAAAATACAAATCCCCGCCAGGCAGGCCGGCAGCGCAAGCACCAAAAAGATCGACGAGTGTCCCGGCACAGCCAGCATCAGCATCCCGCCCAGCGTGGAGCTGAGAATAGCCCCGGTACGGCCGATACCATGCATCCAGCTGACACCGGTAGCGCGGATCTCGGTTTGATAATAGGCTGGCGAATAGGCCTGCAGACCGTTCTGCGCGCCGTTAATGCACATCCCGCTGATGAAAATCAGCACCGACAGCGCCGCCGAACCGAAATCCATCAACCCCTGGGACAACAGGCACAGGCAGCCGAGGAAATAGGTTGCCGCAATCACCGCTTTCGCCGAAGCACGATCCATCAGCATCCCGACAAGGATCCCGCCCAGCGGGCCGCCGAGCTGGAACAAACCGGTCATCATCGCCGCCTGCTGCAGCGACAGCCCACCGGAGCGGAGAATGGTTGGCAGCCAGCCGTTCAGCAGGTAAATCACGAACAGCCCCATAAAATAGGTTAACCACAGCGCTACCGTGCCGCGGGCATAACCATGCCGGAACAGCTGTGCCACTTTGCTGCTCCGCGTGATGGGCGGTGCATTGAGCTGGAAAACGGTTTCAGCCGTAAACTGGCCCCCAAGCCGGTTAAGCGCCCTGGCGATCTGCTCGCCCGGTAGTCGGCGCGCCACCATGTTCATCGCCGACTCCGGCAACATCACGATCATAAAGGGGAGCACCACGAGCGGCAGCACGCCGCCAAAAATCAGCGCCGAGTGCCAGCTGTAATGCGATAACAACCCGGCGGCGATAAAGCCGCCGAGGCCGGAACCCACGTTAAAACCGCTGTACATCAGGGTGATCATCACCCCTTTACGCCGCTCCGGCATATATTCCGCCACCAGCGTGACGCAGTTGGGCATCACGGCGCCAAGTCCAAGGCCGGTGAGAAAACGCATCAGCGCCAGCTGTGATGGGCTTTGCGCCACGGCGCCGGCCAGGCTGAACAGCGCAAACAGCGCCACCGACCAGAGTAAAATGCGTTTTCGGCCGTAGCGGTCAGAAAGCGGGCCCGCCACCAGGGCGCCGATGGCGACGCCGAACATGGCCGCCCCGAGTATCGGCCCCATTTCAGCCCGGCTGATGCCCCAGTCCTCAATGAGCGCCGGGGCGACAAAGCCCATCACCGCAGCGTCATAACCATCCAGCATAATGATGATGAAACAGAGTAGCAGCACGTTCCATTGAAAGCGCGAGACCGGACGGGCATCTATCCACGCTTTCACATCGACAACGTTCGTGTGATTCATAGGGTGACTTCCTCAAGCAGGCGGTACGAATGTTCTGGTTAGTGTTTTTTGAGTGGAACTTTCGTACTCAACTTAAGGCAGGTCACGCAGGCTGTCCGGTTCGAAAACCCGGCGTCAGATATGAGTTTTATTTATAATGTGAGGGATACGACAAAAACCAGCCAGCAAAAAACCCGCAGCCAACGGCGGCGGGTCAGGGCAAGAGCAGCGTTTAGTGCTTCGGAATAATTAAATCGCCGCGCAGCGGGCTGCCGCCCGGGTTGTCCGTTTTCTCGGTCAGCCAGTTGACGATCCGCGACGCCATCGCGTCCATGGAATATTCAATCGCCGGGATAGTCGGGATACCGGGCAGCTGTAACGATCCGGCGAGGCTAAACACCATGACATTTTGCGGAACGGCGCGGTTAAACGCCTGCAGCTGCGGCACCACGCGCTGCGCCTGCTGTTCATCGCTCACCAGCAGCGCGTTAAAGTTCAGCGTCGTGGCGTTATTGACCAGCTCCTGCACCGCCACCGACGGCGAGGTGTTATCCAGAAACACCAGGTTGCGATTAAACGGCAAAAAGTTTTTTTCCAGCGCGTGCTTGTAGCCCAGCAGCACCTGGTCGGCAAAGCCGCTGCTCTGCGGATGAATCAGTGCAATCTGCCGTCTCCCCTGGCTAATCAGATAGTGACAGGCGGTTTCGGCGGCGAAAGCATGATCGAACTGAATACTGTTGTCGCCTTCGCTATCGAGGCAGTCCACCAGCACCACGTCCGGGCGGTTAATATTCAGAGGAAAACGCGCGCCGATGATTAGCACGTTATCGCACAGCCCGCAGGTCAACTCCTCTAGAGAGTTCATCACGCCGTGGCTGGTGTTGGCGAAGCGCAGCAGCAGGTGTTTCTGGTGCTGGCTGAGCTGTTTTTCCAGGGCGTAGAGATAGCTGGTGGTTTGGTTGATGTTGTCCTGGGCGCAGATGACGCCGATGCAGCCGGTGGACTGGCTGAGCAACGACTGGGCTATCATGTTTGGCCGGTAATTGAGCGCTTCCGCCGCCTGCAGCACCGCCTGACGACTGGCTTCCTTCACGCCACGTGAGCCGCTCAACACTCGCGACACCGTGGCTTTGGAAACCCCGGCAAGTCGTGAAACATCATTGATTGTCGACATCATTTTCCCCTGCGCGGGCGCCGCGTCCCGCCAAAATCCTGTAAACCTGAATCGCTTCAATTGTGACCAGCGCAGTATATCCATTTCGCCATTTCTTTGGAAACCGATTTTCCATTTCAGCGCAAAACATCGCCAAATCGACAGAATAATGTGAGCGAAATCCAATAAATCCGCCCTATAAGCAGGAGATCTTGACCACTATCACAGTTCTGCTTTTTATAAATGGAAACCGGTTTCCGTCTGATATCAAATCACCCACGCAATAACTTTTTACATTTTGAGGATGGTCGTCGATGTACAAGATTATGCTGTGCTGCTCTGCCGGGATGTCCACCAGTCTGCTGGTCAGAAAGATGGTTGAGGCGGCGAATGAACGTGACCTGCCGGTGCAGATTGACGCCTATGGCGTTTCCGAATTTGACATGCAGTTTCCGCAGTATCAGGTGGTTTTGCTTGGCCCCCAGGTGAAATACATGTTGAAAACCCTGTCTGACAAAGCGGCTTCCCTGAACATTCCCGTTCAGCCCATCGATACGATGGACTACGGTATGCAGCGGGGAGACAACGTCCTGAATTATGCTCTGTCGCTGATCCCAGCGGCGCACTGAGAGGTGTTGAAATGAGTTCTCTGTATCAGTCCATGATTGCCGTGATCGAGCAATCTATTACTCCGCTGGCAGGACGCCTTGGGCAGCAGAAATACGTTATCGCTATCCGCGATGGCTTCACTGCCGCCTTGCCGTTTATGATCATCGGCTCTTTCATGCTGGTATTTATCTTTCCGCCGTTTTCACCCGATACCACCAACGGCTTTGCCCGCGGCTGGCTTGATTTCTCCCAGCATTACCGCGAACAGCTGATGCTGCCGTTTAACCTCAGCATGGGCGTGATGACCTTCTTTATCTCGGTCGGCATTGGCGCCAGCCTCGGTCGTCAGTTTCAGCTCGATCCGGTGATGTCCGGTCTGCTGGCGTTTATGGCTTTCCTGCTGGTCGCCGCGCCCTATGCCGATGGCAAAATTTCCACTCAGTATCTGTCCGGTCAGGGCATTTTCACCGCGCTGATCACCGCCATCTACTCCACCCGCGTTTACGCGTGGCTGAAGCAAAACAACATTACGATTCGTCTGCCGAAAGAGGTCCCCACCGGCGTCGCCCGTTCGTTTGAAATCCTGATCCCGGTGCTGGTGGTTATTGCGACTCTGCATCCGCTGAATCTGTTTATCGAAGCGCAGACCGGGATGATCCTGCCGCAGGCGATCATGCATCTGCTGGAGCCGCTGGTTTCCGCCTCCGACTCGCTGCCGGCGATTTTGCTCTCTGTTCTGATGTGCCAGATTTTCTGGTTCGCCGGTATCCACGGCTCGCTGATTGTTACCGGCATTATGAACCCGTTCTGGATGGCCAACCTGTCGGCAAACCAGGCGGCGCTGGCGGCTGGCACGGTACTGCCGCACGTCTACCTGCAGGGCTTCTGGGATCACTATCTGCTGATTGGCGGCGTCGGTTCTACCCTGCCGCTGGCCTTCCTGCTGCTGCGTAGCCGGGCCACCCATCTGCGCACCATCGGCAAGATGGGCATCGTGCCGAGCTTCTTTAATATCAACGAGCCGATTCTGTTCGGAGCGCCGATCATCATGAACCCGATGATGTTTATCCCCTTCGTCTGCGTACCGATGGTCAACGCGGTGCTGGCTTACGGCGCGACGCGTCTTGGCTGGCTGAGCCAGGTGGTGTCGCTGACGCCGTGGACTACGCCGGCCCCAATTGGCGCGTCGTGGGCGGCTAATTGGACCCTGAGCCCGGTGGTGATGTGTCTCATCTGCATGGTGATGTCGGCGGTCATTTACCTGCCGTTCCTGCGCGCTTATGAACGTTCCTTAATGAAAACCGAAGTTGAGAAAGCCAAAAATAGCGTTCCGGTAGCAGAAACCGTTAGCTAATCCCTCTCCTTCCGGAGAGATAATAAGATGACAGCGTAATAATGCAGAAAATGGACTTTCACTGCATTATTAAATAATAAATACCTCAGGAATACACATGATTGAATTAGAAGATGCGGTAATGGAAATTATCGTTAATGCGGGACAGTCACGCTCATTATGTTTTGAAGCGCTGCATGCGGCCCGAACCGGAAATATCGACGAAGCGCGCTTACTCTTAAACGAGGCCGACGGTTACGCCCGCCGGGCGCATCAGATGCAGACCCAGCTCATCGGGCAGGATGCCGGTGAAGCGCGTCAGCCCATGACGCTGATTATGGTACATGCCCAGGATCATTTGATGAATTCGCTGCTGGCCCGCGAGTTCTCAGAAGAATTAATCCATCTGTACCAGCGTTAATTAATATGGAATAACGTTAGCGAGAATATTATTCTCCGGCGTCGCTGTACCCTAAAAAACAAATCAGCTTATTTTGGCTATTTATTCTAGCCAGAATGGGATGGTTATTATCTGAAATATATTAATTATTAAAGCGAGATAACCATGAATACTGTAAAAAAACTGCCTTTAGCCATGGCAGTGGTCGCCGCGCTGTGCCCAATTTCTGTCATGGCGCAAGAATTTACGCAGGAACAGATCGACGCCATCGTCGCCAAAGCCGTTGATAAAGCGCTGGCCGACCGCCAGGCAAAAATCGACGCCGCGGCCAACAAAAAGGTCGACGTGATTACTAACCCGGAAACCACCGCCGCCTCGCCGGATATGGCCATTCCGTTCGGCCTCAAGTTCAGCGGCTACGCCCGCTATGGCGCCCACTTCCAGACCGGCGACCAGAAATATGTCGGCGTCGACGGCTCCTATAACGGCGCCTCGGCGATCGGCCGTCTGGGCAACGAAAGCAACGGCGGCGAATTCCAGATCAGCAAGGCCTTCAAAAGCGCGCAGGGGGCTATCTGGGATCTTAACGTGATGTTCGACCACTGGAGCGACGAAGTTAACCTGAAGAAGGCCTACGTCGGGGTCACCAACGTGCTGGAATCCAACCCCAACGCCTATATCTGGGCCGGCCGCGACTTCCACCAGCGTCCGCAACAGGGGATCAACGACTACTTCTGGATGAACCACGACGGCCAGGGCGCCGGGGTGAAGAACTTTGATATCGGCGGCGTGCAGTTCGACGTGGCGGCGGTCTCGCAGGTGAAATCCTGTAGTCCGGAAGTGATGGCCGACGAGACCAACCCGTCGCGCATCACCTGTACCGGCAGCTCCGACACCGGCGACAACGGCCACTACGCGCTGACCACCAAAACCCACAACATCAAGGCCGGGCCGATCGACGTCGAGGTGTACGCCAACTACGGCTTTGATTCGAAGGCGGTGGACAGCGACGCGCGTCTCGAAGCCTGGCAGGGCGGGCTGGTGCTGAGCCACACCAACGACAGCGGGGTAAACAAGGTGATCCTGCGCTACTCCGACAACTCGGATAACAGCGTCTACAACAAAACCGACGACCTGACCACGGTCTACGCCAGCTTCGAGGGCAGCCATAAGTTCACCCAGCAGGCGCAGATCGAATACCTGCTGGCTTTCCATGACTACGACAACGGCAAAGATAATACCGACAACCGCAAAAACTACGGCGCCATCGTGCGGCCGATGTACTTCTGGAACGACGTGCACTCCACCTGGCTGGAAGCGGGCTACCAGCGCGTGGATTACGACCAGGGCGGGGATAACCACGGCTGGAAGCTGACGCTGTCGCAGAACATCGCCATCGGCATGGGGCCGGAGTTCCGTCCGATGCTGCGCTTCTACGTCACCGGCGGCCAGGTGGACAATGAGCATACCGCGAAGGTGAACGGCACCCAGGACCAGCAGCTGGATTCGCTGAACGTCGGCGGGATGTTTGAGGCGTGGTTCTGATGCGATAGCGTTGCCGAAGGAGCGTTCCCGGCTGGCGCTACGCTTAGCCGGGCTACAACGGGTGCGCTCCATTTATGCCGGATGGCGGCATAAATGCCTTATCCGGCCTACGTTCCTTCCTGCGGGCTCCCCCCCCAGGACCGGCAAGCGCAGCGCCGCCGGGCAGTCAGACCCGTGCCCTGGTGACGTCATCAATTCTTTATCTCTGGCTTAATCGGCGGGCGATACGCTCAAGCTTCATCATCAACAGCAGCGTGACGCCCACCAGCACAATGGTCAGCGCCGAGCCATCGGCGATATTGCCGCGATCGGTGAGGCTGAAAATGGTCACCGGCAGCGTCGTCCAGCCCGGCGGATAGATCATCACCGTCGCCCCTAGCTCTCCCATCGACAGCGATAAGCTCAGCGCCAGCGCCGAGATCATCCACGGCGTCATCAGCGGCAGTGTCACATGGCGCAGGCGATACCACGGCGAAGCGCCCAGGCTGGAGGCGACGTTTTCAATATCAGCGGAAATACGCGCCAGCCCGGTCGTTACGTTGCTGAAGGTAAAGGCGGAGATCAGCACGAAGTGCGCCGCCAGAACGATAAAGAAGGTGCCGTTCATCTGCAGCGGCCCCTGGCTAAACGCCACCAGAATGCCCAGCCCGACGGAAACCGAGGGGATGGCGCTGGGCAGATAAAACGCCAGGCCAAGATATTTCTGTAGCGTCGCGCCATACTGGCGCAGCGCCAGCGCCGCCCACATCCCGCACAGCAGCGCCAGCAGGCTGGCGCAGAAGCCCACCATCAGGCTCGAAAACAGCGAATCCCACGCCGCGCCGCGAAAGGCGTTAACAAAGTGGGCAAAGGTAAAGCCGGTGGGCAGCAGGCCATTCCATTGTTTACTCAGGCTGGAGAGTAAAATCACCGCCAGCGGCAGCAGGAAAACGCCGGCAAAAAGCGTCACCGCCAGCGCGCCCGCCGCCGCGCGGCCTTTACGCGACCAAATCAACATCGTTAACTCCTTACGCCAGTGCGCGCCGCCGCCAGCCGATAGAGCATAAACAGCCCCAGCGACAGCAGAATATTGATCAGCGCAATCATGCAGGCCACGCTGTAATCCGACTCCAGAATCGCCTTGCTGTAGACCATCATCGGCAGGGTATTAACCCCTTTGGCGCCAATAAACAGCACGATCCCGAACTCGTTAGTGGTCAATAGCAGGCACAGGCTGCCGCCCGCCATCAGCGCCGGGAGCGCCGCCGGGAAGATAACCTGGGTAATCACCCGTAACGGATGAGCGCCGAGAATACTCGCCGCTTCCAGCTGGCTCTTATCTATCTGCCGCAATCCCGCCATCAGCGGACGCATCACCAGCGGCGTAAAGACGGTAATCTCCGCCAGAATCACGCCGTTAATCGAATAGAGGAAGTCTACCGGCGGCAGTTCAAAAGCAAACAGCGCCATCAGGGTGCCGTTGAGCAGCCCCGCCGAGCCGTAAATAAAGGTGAACGCGAGAGTGATAAGAAAGGTCGGCAGCGCAATAAAAGTATCAATGACCCGGCTCACCAGTTGGCTGCCGGGAAACGGAATAAACACCAGAATCAGCGCCAGCACGCTGCCGAGCACCAGACAGCCAAGGGTAGCGAACACCGCAATCTGTAAGGTATTGAGCAACGCGCCAATAAAGCGTTTTGAGTCAATCACTTGCCAGAAGGTCTCGAGGCTCAGGTTGCCGCTGGCGTCGCGCAGCGCCTGTTCGGCGATCAGCAGCAGCGGATAGAAAAACAGCGTCGCCAGCACCAGCAGCGGCAACGCCAGCCACAGGTAAGGGCGTAGGTTTCGCGCCGGACGCGCAAGCGTGAGGGTTTGCGCCATCATTGCACCTCGATCAGAACCGCATCGCCAGGTTCGAAGTAGAGCGCCAGCTTGTCCCCCGCGCGCGGCAGTGGGTTGACCTGAGTCATGACGATCCGCACCGCTTCGCCGGCAACATCGCACAGCAGATGCGTCAGATCGCCCTGCCAGTGTACCGAGGTCAGGGTAGCATTGAGACGATTACTGGTTGCCGATCGCGGCGCCAGGCTCATGTGCTGCGGGCGAATGCATAACAGCTTTTTGTTGCCATGCAGGCCGCCCCGGCTGAAGGCGTTAATCAGGCCGCCGCCGCAGCTTACGCTAACCAGCCCCGGCTCGGGGCTGTCTTTCAGCGCCGTCGCCTGCAGGATATTGGCGCGGCCGAGGAATTCGGCGCTAAAGCGGTTCGGCGGATAGTGGTACAGCTCGTGCGTTTCACCGTGGGCGATCAGCGACCCGTCTTTCATGATGCCGATTTTGTCCGCCAGGGTCAGCGCTTCGGTCTGATCGTGGGTGACGTAGAGGATGGTGAGCTCCGGCAGTTCGCGATGCAGGCGGGCAATCTCTTCCACCATGTTATGGCGAATTTGCGCATCCAGCGCCGACAGCGGTTCATCAAGCAATAGCACCCGAGGACGCACGGCAATCGCGCGGGCTATCGCCACGCGCTGCTGCTGGCCGCCAGAAAGCTGATGCGGGTAGCGGGTGGCGTAATCCGCCATGCCGACGATTTTTAAGGCTTCAGTCACCCGCTCGGCGATAAGCCCCCTGGGCTGCTTTTGCGCCCGCAGGCCGAAAGCAACGTTATCTTCCACCTTCATATGCGGAAACAGCGCGTAGTTCTGCACCACCATCGCCAGCTCGCGTTTGTACGGCGGCAGCTGGGTGACGTCCGTATCGCCGATCAGGATCCGCCCGCCAGCCGGTTGCACAAAACCGGCAATCGCCCGCAGCACCGTGGTTTTCCCGGAACCGGAAGGGCCAATCAGCGCCAGCACCTCACCGGGCTCAATGGTCAATGACAGCGGTTTTAAGACCACGTTGCCGTGGTATGAAACGCGCAGCGAGTCCAGGGTGATCCCGGACGTCCCCGCCAGCGACGGGGAAGAAGTGACGGTGGTTTTCATCAACATCAGGCTTACTCGCTATCGGTCACTTTATGCCAGCGGGCAATGTCAGCCGACAGCGATACCGCGACATCGTCCCAGTTAGGTTCCCAGCTCTTCACGCCGTCGAGCGCCGCTTTCGCCGCCTTAAAGTTAGCATCATCCGGCGCTACATCGCTGCGTACCGGCAGGCCCCAGGAGCGCGCGCTGACGCTGGATTGCGCCGGTTTATCCAGCAGGAAATTGATCAGCTTTTTGCCGTTTTCGCTGTTCGGTCCGTTCTGCACCAGCCCGATGGTGTAGGGCAGCGCCAGCGCGCTGCGCTCGCCTTTGTCATCCGCCGGCCAGAAAATTTTAACGTTCGGGTTACGCGCCATCTGCGACAGGTTCATCTGCAGATCGCCGTTGGCGACGTACAGCTCGCCTTTATTGACCAGCGCCGTCAGCTTACCGGTCGAGGCCGATGGGCCAACGTTATTGGCCTGCAGCTTGCCCAGATACTCGAAGCCGGCGTCTTTGCCGCCGAGGCTGTGGAACGCCTGCAGCATCACCGCGGTACCGTCGCCCGCCTGACCCGGCGTGGAGTACTGCAACTTGTTCTTAAAGCGGCTATCCAGCAGATCCTGCCAGCTGGCCGGCGCGCTTTTCAGCAACTGACTGTTATAGATGAAGGTCAGATAGTTATTCACCAGCGGCGCGTAGCGGTCGTTAGCGCCGGGGATCTGCGCGCTACCTTGCGGGGTAAAGGTTGCCAGCAATTGCTCTTTCGCGGCGCGCTGGATAAACGGCGGCACCGTGACCAGCACATCGGCCTGCGGATTGGTGCGCTCCTTCGCCAGACGCTCGACGATCGCGCCAGAGCCGCCTTCCACATACTGCACTTTGATGCCCGTCGCTTTGGTGAAGGCGTCAAACTGGCTCTGATACCAGCTGTTATCGCCGTCATGCAGGCCGTCGGCGGAGTAAACCGTGACGACGCCGTCCGCCCAAACCGGAGAGCTGGTCAGCGCGAACAGGGACAGCAGAGCAAGTCGGGAGAGTTTCATCGTGTAAGCCTCATCGGATAGTCAGTTATTCTGGTGTAGACCAGATTTAGCTTCACGCTACCGGGGGTTTATGACAAAACGATGAAAGAAGTGTGTCGAAGGAGTTAAAACGAGCGGGATGCGTAGCCCCGGCACGCGCTAGCGCCACCGGGGAGATCAAAAAATTTAACTAATAAAATCAATGGGTATCGACTTCGATCCGCAGGCTATCATGCCGCCAGTATTCGATATCGTAGTCGAGAATACGCCCGTGCTGATCGTAATTCAGCCTGCGCAACAGCAGCGCCGGGCGCCCCTCCATCACCCCCAGCGCCTCGGCGGCCTGCGGCGGCATTGAGGTGGGATAAAACGACAGATGCATACTGGTATAGATCAGGTCGTAGTGAGTTTGATAAATCTCGGTCAGACTGCCGTTGAGATCGTGGCGCAGCAGCTCAGGCACCCGCGCGGGCAGACAGTGGTTTTCGCAGTAGCACACCGGACGCCCGTCGGCATAGCGCAGCCGGGTCAGCAGGTAGACCTGATCGAAGGGCTGCAGCGCCAGCGGCGCCATCACATCCAGCGGCACGGCAGCCAGGCGGCCATCAAGCAGCACCGTTTTCGGTTCGCGACCCTGCTCGAGACACAGCTTGTGGAAGTTGGTATTTTGCGTCGGATCCAGCCATAGACGCTCCGGCGTCACAAACCAGCCGCGGCGGTCGGCGCGGTAAATCACGCCGCTGGCCTCCAGCTGCGCCAGGCTCTCACGCACCGTAATCCGCGTCGTGTTGAACAGCGCGCACAGCTCGCGCTCGGAAGGCAGCTTGTCGCCGCTTTTGAGGGCGCCGTTTTGAATACGCGCCTGCAGCTGCGCCTTAATCATCAGGTATTGCGGCATCTCGCCAGAGGGTGATTTCATGTTTACTCACTGCCACTTTTCGTGCGCTCATTATACATAGCCAGATGAATTTTTTGTTGCAGCGCCACATTTCCTTTGACCCTGTCCCGGCTTTGTCTCCATGATAACTATAAATCTGGTATAGACCAAATGGTGAGACAAATGACTTCACGGAACTACCTGCTGCTGACCCCCGGCCCGCTAACCACCTCCCGTACGGTAAAAGAGGCGATGTTGTTCGATAGCTGTACCTGGGATGATGATTACAATCTCGGCGTGGTACAGACCATTCGCCAGCAGCTGGTGCAGTTGGCTACCCCGGCCGACGGTTATACGGCGGTGCTACTGCAGGGTAGCGGCAGCTACGCGGTCGAAGCGGTGCTCGGCAGCGTCATCGGCGAACAGGGCAAAGTGTTGATCGTCAGCAATGGCGCCTATGGCGCGCGTATGATTGAGATGGCGCAGCTGATGGGCATCGCCTGCCACCCTTACGACTGTGGCGAAGTCTCCCGTCCGGACGCGGCCGCGATCGAACAGATCCTGCAGAACGACCCGGCGATCACCCATATCGCGATGGTACACAGCGAAACCACCACCGGTATGCTGAATCCGATCGAAGAGGTGGCCGAACTGGCGAAACGGTACGATAAACGCTATATCGTCGATGCGATGAGCAGCTTCGGCGGCATTCCACTGGATATCGCCGCGCTGAATATTGATTACCTGATAAGCTCCGCCAACAAATGCATTCAGGGCGTGCCGGGCTTTGCCTTCGTGATTGCCCGCGAAGCGGAGCTGGCCGCCTGCAAAGGCCGTTCGCGCTCGCTGTCGCTGGATCTGTACGCCCAGTGGCGCTGCATGGAGGACAACCACGGCAAGTGGCGCTTCACCTCGCCGACCCATACCGTGCTTGCCTTCGCCCAGGCGCTGAAAGAGCTGGCGCAGGAGGGCGGCGTCAGCGCTCGCCATCAGCGCTACCGCAACAATCAGCGCCGTCTGGTGGCAGGGATGCGCGCGCTCGGCTTCCGGCCGCTGCTCGACGATAGCCTGCACTCGCCGATCATTACCGCCTTTTATTCACCGGATGCGCCGCAGTATCGCTTTCACACCTTCTACCAGAAGCTGAAAGATCAGGGCTTCGTTATCTATCCGGGCAAAGTATCGCAAAGCGACTGCTTCCGCATCGGCAACATTGGCGAAGTCTACGACGCCGATATCACCGCCCTGCTGGCGGCTATCGACAACGCCATGTACTGGAAACAATAAGGAACCGCCATGAACCGTATTAGCGCACTGATCCTTGACTGGGCAGGCACCACCGTAGACTTCGGCTCTTTCGCCCCGACGCAAATCTTCGTCGAGGCCTTCCGCCAGGCCTTCGATATTGAGATCACCCTTGAAGAGGCCCGCGTGCCGATGGGGCTTGGCAAGTGGCAGCACATTGAGGCGCTGGGCAAACTCCCTGCTGTCGATAGCCGCTGGCAGGCCAAATTCGGCCGCGCGATGACGGCCGCCGATATCGATGCGATCTACGCCGCGTTTATGCCGCTGCAAATCGCTAAGGTTGTCGATTTTTCCGCACCGATTGCCGGCGTGGTCGACACCATCGCCGCGCTGCGCGCCGAGGGCCTGAAGATCGGCTCCTGCTCGGGTTATCCGCGCCCGGTGATGGAAAAGCTGGTACCGGCCGCCGCCGCCCAGGGCTACGCCCCGGACCACTGGGTCGCCACCGATGACCTTGCCGCCGGCGGTCGTCCGGGCCCGTGGATGGCGCTGCAGAACGTGATTACCCTGGGCATAGACGATGTGGCCCACTGCGTGAAGGTCGACGACGCCGCGCCGGGCATCAGCGAAGGGTTACATGCCGGGATGTGGAGCGTCGGGCTGGCGGTGTCCGGTAACGAATTCGGCGCTACCTGGGAGGAGTACCAGGCGATGTCGAAAGCGGAAATCGCCACCCGCCGCGAGCGGGCGGCAGACAAACTGTATGCCGCCGGGGCGCATTATGTGGTTGATACCCTGGCGGACCTGCCGGAAGTGATTGCCGACATCAATGCCCGGCTGGCAAAAGGCGAGCGGCCTTAAGCGGGTGAATTCACCTTCACTTTGGCCGCCACCAGCAGGCCGGTAAACAGCATCAATATCCCTGACAACACCAGCGGCGACAGCAGCCCTAAGTGGTCAAGCGCAATGCCGCCGACCGCGGCGCCGCAGGTGTTGGCCAGCTGGATCACCGCCACCTGAATCGACCCGGCTTTTTCCGCCTGATCGGAGAGGGAACGGGTGATCCACGTTGACCACCCCACCGGGATCAGCGCAAACGCGAAGCCCCAGATAATCGCCACCGTCGAGGCGATGATTTTGCTCTCTCCCCACAGCACCAGCGCCACCGCGCAGGCGGTCAGCACCAGCGGCGCAATCGCCAGCGCCGCTTTCACCGAACGCTTGAGCAGCACCGAGGAGAGCGAGGTGCCGATAAAGCTGGCGATACCAAAGCTCAGCAGCACCAGCGTCAGGCCGTCGACGTCAAAACCGGCGAGGGTCATGTAAACCGGGCGAATATAGGTAAAGAAGGCGAACTGTCCGGCAAAGGCCATGAAAATGGCGCACATTCCGGCCATCACCCCCGGACGCTTCAGCAGACCAAACATATTTTGCTGCTGAGAAGCCGATTCACCGGGCAGCGACGGCAGCGCTTTCAGCACCCAGAGCGTACACAGCACGCCCATTACCGCCGCGCCGTTAAAGACGTTGCGCCAGCCGATAAGCCCGCCAAGGAAACTGCCCAACGGGGCGGCGATCACCAGCGCGATTGATACCGCGCCGAAGATAATCGATAGCGCTTTCGGCACCACGCGCATCGGCACCAGACGCATGGTCAGCGATGCGGACATCGCCCAGAAACCGCCGAGCGCCAGGCCCAGACAGGCGCGCCCCAGCAGTAGCAGGGTGAAGCTATCAGCGAAAGATACCAGCAGGCAAGAAAGGGTCAGCAGCAGTGAAAACAGGATAACCACGTAGCGGCGATCGGTTTTACCTATCACCGTGGTGATAAACAGGCTGGAAAACATCGCGACGAATGCCGTCGTCGTCACCGACTGCCCGGCCATCCCTTCGGAGATGCCTAAATCCAGCGCCATCGGCGTCAGCAGGCTGACCGGCAAAAACTCAACGGTAATCAGGCAGGCGACGCAGAAAGCAACCGCGAAAACCGCCGACCAGTTTGGCCGCGCGAGATCGCGTGCATGGGGTTTGGTTTCATTTGAATGACTCATGAGTGACCTGCGAAGAAAGTGGCGGAAAGCTGCGCAGTGTAACATTTTGTATGTGACGTACTTAACGTTTTCGCAACTCTTCTCGCTTTTCATAAGAGGATGCGTAGCTGCTCGCATGTTTAAAAAAACGATGCTTGCTATCGCTTTAACAAATCTCAGGAGAATTTAATATAGCACTATGTGCTATACTTTTAACGACAGGATGTCAGCAATGCGTATCTTTAAAACCAAATGGTTCGCCAGAGAGGCTAGCTCTCATGGCATTTCCGACGACGAGCTCTATCAGGCAATTCAATCTGCGCTTCAGGGCAAGGTGGTTGATTTAGGAGGAGGGGTTTATAAAAAGCGACTCAACAAGAATCGCGATCGCGCAATCATCCTTACCAAAAAAGCGCAGAGTATTGGTTTTATACCTTTCTATATGCCAAACAGGATATGGCCAATATCAACCATCGCGAATTAATGGGGTTTCGTGAGTTAGCAAAACACTATGCCAATCTCTCTGAAGAGAAAACGACGGCCTTAGTTAAAAGTAAAGAATTAGTGGAGATTTGCGATGACAGCAAAAAATAAATACAAAAGCCCGGCTTTCGAAGCGATCCATAGCGCTGCGTCGGGGCTATTCAGCGTTGGCGCAATCCCACAGGAAACAATGCGCCATTTTGATGAATCATGTCTCGGTAGCGTAGCCGCACTTCAACCCATTGAAATTAAAGCGCTACGTGAACAACTCAATGTTAGCCAACCCGTGTTCGCTCGTTATCTGAATACCAGCGTGTCTACCGTGCAAAAATGGGAGACTGGCGCTAAACGACCGAGCGGAATGTCATTAAAATTGCTTAGCGTCGTACAAAAACACGGCCTGAAAATCCTACTGTAGTTATCCTGCCGGATGGCGCTTACGCTTATCCGGCCTACAAGTGACGAGTGCGGAAACCGTAGGCCGGATAAGGCGCAGCCGCCATCCGGCACAAAAAGCGATGAACCCCAGGCCGAATAACTATGAGATCAGTGCAGCCAGTGCACGCCGTCTTCCGGGAGAAACAGGTCGTTGTAGCGCTGCTGTAGGTTATGTAAATCGCTCACATCCGGGTCCAGCTCGCGCAGAAAACCTTGCGCCAGGCGGATCTGCGCGTCGGTAATCGGCGCCGCTAAACGTGCTTTTTGCATCAGGCGATACCAGTAATGCAGGTTTTTTTCGCTGGCGTCGACAATCGCGACCTGCCAGATCAGCAGCACCTGGGCGGCGTTCTGCAGATGTGCTTCATTCGGCCGCTCCAGGTAACGCAAATACTCATTACCGGCGGTTTTTCCCAGCTGATCGATCATCGATTCCAGCGGGACAGGCGTGATGCCGAGGCGTTCGCTCAGGCGGCGGATCGCGCGGCGTGAATCAGAGGTAAGCACCCGAAATCCCACAACAAACACCACTACCAGGGTGGCCAGTCCTATCCAGATCATGCATCCTCTCATCCAATCGCAGCCTGACTATCATAATGGGAATTTGCCTGCTGTCGACTGTCGGACCTGGCATAATGCGCAAGAAATAAAAAAGCCCGGCGCGAAGGCCGGGCAAGGTTACCAAATACCTGGTGAATCAGGCGGTCTGCAAAATACGGTTCTTTTTCTCGCGGCGAATTTTACGCTCTTCAAAGATAGCCACGATGGCCATCAGGCAGATACAGCCGACGGCGGCGGCGTCCAGCGCCGCAAAGGTGCCGGCCCAGCCGGTCAGGCCGAAGACCGGGGTGCCGTCGGCGATCATCCCGAGACCCAGTTTGGCGAAGCTATCGCCGATCAGATAGGCGAAGGTGCCCTTGATCCCATCGGCGGCGCCGATCGCTTTTTTCGGTACGAAACCGACGGCGGCGACGCCGATCAACAGCTGCGGACCAAACACCAGGAAGCCCAGCGCAAATAACGAGGCCAGATAGACGTACTGGTTGCTGGCGTGTTGGTAAACCCCAAGGGTGGCGATAATTAGCGCCAGCGCGATGCAGGCCACCAGCGCGCGGCGGCCGTTGGCCAGATCCGACAGCCAGCCCCACAGTAGCGTGCCAACCAGCGCGCCGACCTCAAACAGGGTAAAGCCCTGAATCGCCACCTCTTTAGACAGCTTCAGCTCCTGGAAGGCGTACACGGTGGACCACTGATCGATACCGATACGCACCACGTAGAGGAAGATGTTGGAGAAGCACAGCAGCCAGATCACTTTGTTTTTCAGCACGTACTCAACAAAGATCTGCCACTTGGTCATCGCATTTTCTTCGGTCTCTTTGTCCTCTTCGCTGATCGCTTCGCCAAACAGCTCTTCCGCCGTGCCGAGGCCGTAGGATTCCGGAGAGTCGCTACCGTAGCGCAGGCCGATAAAGCCAACGATCAGCGCAATAATCGACGGGAAGATAAACATGCCGATCACATGGCCGTCGAACAGATAGTTGGCGCCAAACAGCGCCACGCCCGCCGCGCCCGCGCCGCCGAGGTTGTGGGAGATATTCCAGAAGCCGAGGAAAGTGCCGCGTTTGCGTCTGGGCGTCCACTTGGTGATGGTGGAATAGCTGCACGAGCCGCCGGTGCTCTGGAAGAAACCGCTCAGCGCATAGAAGGCGATCATCAGGAACAGGTTGGTAGAACCCGCCCCCATGCTGGCGCTAAAGCCCAGCATACAGATGGCGGAGAGGATCAGCATAAACGGCAGGAACTGCTTGGTGTTTTTGCCGTCGGCATAATAAGAGACCAGCGTCTTGCCCACGCCGTAGGTGATGGAGAAGCCCAGGCCAATCATCCCCAGCTGGGTCATGCTCAGCCCGTAGGTGGAGATCATGTCGTTCTGCGCGATGTTAAAGTTCTTGCGGATCAGGTACATGGTCAGGTAGCCGATGAAAACCACCAGATAGGACTGCATGAAAGGTTTGAACCACATTTTGCGCCGCACATCGAGCGGCAGATCCAGGGTCGGCTTGCGCACCTGATTCAGAAAGGCCAGCATGGGTATCTCCTGAGCTGATTTTTTATGCCTGCGTAATAACCAGGCATTGTAAAAACCAGCGCGCCGTCTGGCCTGAGACGGCGTCCAGGTAAAACCGGGAAAATTTCTTAGTTTTGCCCCGTTCGCGGCGAAAGGGTGAGCTACATCACGCTTCGCTGGCGGTACGCGGCGCCTGCGCGTTTAAAAACGGCAGCAGCAGCAGCGCGGAAATGCCGGCGGCAATCGCAATCACCACGAAGAATCCGGTCCAGTGCCAGATATCCATCACCTGCGCCAGCGGCCAGCCGGAAAGCGAGGCGCCAAGATAAGCGAACAGGCCGACAAACCCGGTTGCCGCCCCGGCGGCTTCTTTATGCGAACATTCCGCCGCCGCCATGCCGATCAGCATCTGCGGGCCGAAAACGAAGAAACCGGTAGTGAAGAAGCAGGCCGCCTGCATGACATAGCTGGCGAACGGCATCAGCCACAGGCCGCCAACCGACAGCAAAATTCCGGCGGCGAAAATCAGGTTCATCGGCCCACGGTTGCCGTTAAACAGCTTATCCGAGCCCCACCCCGCCACCAGCGCGCCGATAAAACCGCCCAGCTCAAACATGGTCACCGCCGAGTTAGCGGTCACCAGATCGACGCCGAGCGTCTCCGACATATACAGATTGCCCCAGTCGTTAATCGCCGCCCGCACCACGTACACCAGCACATAGCACAACGACAGCAGCCAGATGTAGGGATTGGCCAGCACGTAGCGGGTGAGGATCGCTTTACGAGACATCCCAGCGCCTTCCTGCTGCTGGGCGATTTCCAGCGCATCGTGACGCCAGTCGCCCACGGCGGGTAACCCCACCGCCTGCGGGCGATCGCGCAGCCGCCAGCACAGATACAGTCCGGCGAGGATCGCCAGACAGCCGGCAATGGTCATCCCGGCACGCCAGCCGTAGTGCAACGCCGCCGCTCCCACCACCATCGGGATCAGCGCGCCGCCGACGTTATGCGCCGTATTCCATAGCGCCCACCAGCCGCCGCGCTCGGTCCGCGAATACCAGGCCGTCAGCAGTCGGGCGCAGACCGGCGAGCCCCAGCCCTGGAAGAAGGCATTCAGCGCCCACAGCAGCGCGAAAGCCCATAGTGAGGAAGAAAAACCGAACAGAATATTCACCACCCCGGTGGCGATAAGCCCAAGCCCCATAAAATAGCGGGCGTCGGAGCGGTCGCTGACGATACCAGAGAAAAATTTCGACAGTCCGTAGGTGATATAGAACAGCGTGGCCAGCAGGCCAATATCGCTGCGGGTCAGGACGTTGCTGGCGAGAATTTCCGGGACCGCGGCGTTAAAGCTTTTGCGGGTGAAATAGAACAGCGCGTAGCCCAGCCAGATGGTCAACAGGATATGGCGACGCCAGTAGCGATAACGCGCATCAAGCTCGCGTTTATCGCTAATCGGCGCAGCGTCCGGCGGGGCTTTTAAAAAGGCGAACATCGGCGATCCTCTCAGGCGTAACGCAGCGGTAGATTGACGCACACCCGGGTACCGTGGGTGCAGGAGATCGTCAGTGTGCCGCCCAGGGCGGTCACGCGCTCGCGCATGCCGGTCAGGCCGAACCCCTGCAGATTCGACCCCGGCGGCAGGCCGCAACCGTCATCTTCCAGCACCAGCATTAGTCGCTCATCCTGCTGCCAGCCCTGCAGAGTGACAGCGCTGGCGCTGGCGTGCTTGACGATATTATTCAGCCCCTCCTGGCAAACGCGAAACAGCGTCACGCGCTGGTTCTCGCTCAGTCCCGCCTCGTTAATCCGCCAGTCGAGATGGCTGACAATGCCGCGGTCCTCCAGCTCCATCTCGCGCATCAACGAACGTACCGCCTGCTCCAGCGGCAGGTCGTCGAGCTGACGCGGACGCAGACGGCCTAGCAGTCTACGCACCGAGTCGTAAACTCCCAGCGACAGCTGTTCTATCAGCTGACCGCTCTGGCGCACGCTGGCGTTGTCCGGCGCCAGCCGCTGTACGATCCCGGCCTGGGTGCGGATCGCGGTGATGGTCTGGCCGATATCATCATGGAGCTCGCGGGCGACGTCTCGCCGCACGCTCTCTTCGGTCTCCAGCAGGCGTTCCGCCAGCCGACGATTACGCGCCAGCTCGCTTTGTAATGACTGATTCAGCTCGCGTAGCCGCTGGATCCCCGCCCCCAACAGCAGCCCGGTGAGGCTCTGTGCCAGCAGGGAAAGCAATAAATCGACCGGGTGATCGTGCCAGGTCTGGCTGGCAATCAAGGCGATAGCGTTCATCAGGGTGGCGATCAGCGCTCCCTGCCAGCCGTAGTGCCAGGCGAGGGCGATAATCGGCAGCGCCAGACAAAACGGGGTAAAGCGGGAGAGCTCGGCGGGCAGGCCAAGCTGCAGCCACAGGCTAATGGTGAATAACAGCAGATACCAGATCAGATGCCGCCCGCGCCAGTTAACCGGCTGCGCCACCAGCGCCGGCCCCAGCGGCCGCCAGACGGTGCTGGTAAGATAGTGCCAGAAAACCAGGCAGGTCGGCGCCAGCGTCAGGCCGCCGGTCAGCGTCAACAGCAGGGCGTTAAGCCCCTCGTCCCCCTCCGCCAGCCACGGCAGCGATTGCAGCAGCGCGGCGGCCATTAACGCCCCGCCCTGACGCAGCAGCGTCAGCCAGTCGCGCTGCTGCCGGTAGCGCGAGATCAACGCCACCGGCAGCAGAGTCAGCAGGCTTCCGGTCATCAAAATCATCGGGTGCGCCAGCGCCACCTCCTGCGCCAGCCAGAAGATAAGCAGCCATTCGGTTCCCAGCAGCACTGGCCAGTAGCCGCGGGGGCATTGCAGCATTAACCCCAGCCGCAGGCCAAAGGGAAACAGCAGCACCGCTAAATCCGCGCGTTCCACCAGATGCAGACTGATGCTCCACAGGCAGAACCAGGCGGCCGCGAAGATAAAGGCGCAGCCGATGACCGACAGCAATCGTGAGACGACGGCCTTCATTGCCAGCTATCGAACATGCGGCGCGCCAGCTCAACGTCGTTGCTGACGCCCAGCTTTTCCAGCAGGTTGGCGCGGTGTACGTGGACGGTTTTCGGCGACAGACCGAGCTCGGCGGCAATCTCTTTCACCGCCATGCCCTGCGCCAGCTTTTCCGCCACCTGACGCTCGCGTTTGGTGAGCGGATCCTGGCGCCCGGCGGCCAGCTTCATGGCGATATCCGGCGTGAGATAGCAACCGCCCGCCGCCACCGTGCGTACCGCGGCGATAAGTTCATCGGGGCTGCAGCGTTTCGACAGGAAGCCGCGCGCGCCGGCGTTCAACGCCTGCTCGATCAGCGCCGGGCTATCGTGTACCGACAGCATGATGGTCGCCATCCCCTTCGGCAGCTGGCTGAGCAGCTCCAGCCCGGAAATATCCGGCATTGAGATATCGCAGATACAGACCTGCACGCCGCGCCCCGGTAGCCCCGTCAGCGCCTCGCGGCCGCTACCAAATTCGGCGACAACCTGAAAATCAGCTTCCAGCCCCAGCAGCTGAGCAAAGCCGGAGCGGACAATCAAATGATCGTCAATAAGGGCGATGGTGGTCATGGTGTGTCCTGGTGCCTGAAAACGCCGGATGGCGGCGTAAACGCCTTATCCGGCCTACGGATTCACTGCTTGTAGGCCGGATAAGCGCAGCGTCATCCGGTAAAGGCGCTTACCTTAGCGATAAGCGCGTGGCTGTTCAAGCCTTGAGCGCTATTCGAAGAACACCGCAATTTTGTTAAACATGGTGGGATCGGACTGGTTACGCGCCACTTTGGTGACATCTTCCAGCTTTTCAATCTGGCTAATCATCTGCCCCAGTCGCTGGTCATCATTTACCAGCAGCCAGATGCGGCTGTGTTCGCTGCCCTGAATTGGCAGACAGAGAATGCCTTCGACGTTAAACGCGCGACGGGCAAAAAGCCCGCACACGTGGGTCATGACGCCGGGATGGTTGCGGACGGTGAGTTCCAGAATGACGTTATCACATTGTTTTTGCATGGCTTATTCCCCCACCATTTCAGTATTGGCCGCACCCGGCGGTACCATCGGATACACTTTCTGCTGTGCGTCGATGCGCACGTGGATCAGCGCCGGCCCCGGACGGTCGATGATCGCCTGCAGCGCCGCCTGCGGATCGAATTCATTATTTAAATCACAGGTTTGCAGGCCAAAACCGGCGGCAATCTGCATAAAGTTAATCATCCCCGGATAGGTGGCGGCAAAAACGCCCTGCTGATAGAACAGGCTCTGCTGCTGATGCACCAGCCCCAGCGCTTCGTTGTTCAGCAGGATAATTTTTACATCCAGCTGATTTTCGGCGGCGGTGGCCATCTCCTGAATATTCATCATCAGGCTGCCGTCGCCGGAGAAGCAGATAACCTTGCGCTGCGGATTGGCCAGCGCCGCGCCGATCGCCGCCGGCAGGCCGAAGCCCATGGTGCCGAGGCCGCCGGAGGTCAGCCACTGGCGCGGACGATTGAGCGGGTAGGCCTGCGCCGTCCACATCTGGTGCTGGCCAACGTCGGTAGTGATGATCGCTTCATCATCCACGCAGGCGGCCACGGCGTTAATCAGGCCGTAATGGGAGAGCGGGTCGCTTTCCTGCGGGATGGCGCAGGGGAATTCGCGCTGCAAGTCGGCCACCAGCTGGCGCCATTCCTCGCGCGGCTGCGCCTCAATCTGCGGGTTCAGCTGGGCTAAGACTTCCGCCACATCGCCCTGAATCGCCACGTGCGGTTGCTTAATTTTGCCCAGTTCGGCGCGGTCGATATCGACGTGGATAATCTTCGCGTTCGGGCAGAACTGCTCGGTCTTGCCAATCGCCCGGTCATCAAAACGGGCGCCTAAAACAATCAGTAAATCCGCCTCCTGCAGAATGAAGTTGGTGCTGCGCGCGCCGTGCATCCCCAGCATGCCCAGCGACAAAGGATGCGCCTTCGGCAGCATGCCCAGCGCCATTAAGGTCATGGTGGTCGGCAGGTTGGCTTTTTCCGCCAGCTCACGGATCGCCTGCGGCGCGTTAATCACCCCGCCGCCCAGATACAGTACCGGGCGTTTCGCCGCGTTGATCATTGCCGCCGCTTCACGCACGCTTTCAGGCGCGAATGCCGGTGCCGGGGCGCGCTCGCCAGGCTCAGGCAGCGCTTCCAGCTCAATGGTCGCCGACTGCACGTCCTTAGGAATGTCTATCCACACCGGCCCGGGACGCCCGGACTGGGCAATACGGAAGGCGTCGCTGATCACCTGCGGCAGCTCGGCAATGTCGCGCACCAGATAGTTATGTTTGGTGATGGGGATAGAGATGCCGTAGGTGTCCACTTCCTGGAAGGCGTCGGTACCGATCATCGAGGCCGGTACCTGGCCGGTGATGCAGACCAGCGGAATCGAATCCAGGCGGGCATCGGCGATCGCCGTCACCAGGTTCGTCGCCCCCGGGCCGCTGCAGGCCATACAGACCGCCGGCTTGCCTTCGGTACGCGCCATCCCCTGGGCGATAAAGCCCGCGCCCTGCTCGTGGCGCGCCAGGATGTGGCGGATCTGCGTGCTCTGGCTTAAGGCATCGTAGATAGGCAGGATGGAGCCGCCCGGAATGCCGCTGACCATAGTGATACCCTGGCGCTCCAGTAAATGAACAACCAGCTGCGCGCCGGTAAAGCGCATTGTGTTTGATGTGGTGCCCGAACTTGCCATGCTCCAGTCCTTTTCTTCTGGGCCGACTTTACCGGGGGGCTCGCCAACAAAAAACCCCGCTCGGTTTGCGCCGGCGGGGTTTGGAATTCGTGTTGTTCCGGACCCTACGGCGCATTGCCGACGACGACCACCACAGACACGACGACCACCGCGGCTGGCGCGGTTTTTAGTAGGGTCGAAGCGATCAGGGTTGCGTTCATTAGGGACCTGTTGTGTCGAAAAATAAGCTGAATTTATACAAACACAGGTTTTACGTTTTCACAATGGATTTATTTTCATCCACGAAAATTTGCGCGAAAGATCACAGTTCGGCGCAAAAGGACAGAAAACAAAAAACCCCGCCGGAGCGAGGTTTTTATCAGCATGGTTACAGGTGGTAGCCGCAAGCACACTGTATTACGTCAACGCCAAAAGTATACGCGATCGCTGCAGTTCGCGCAATTTAAGGTCGGTTTTTCTCTGTCATAGAGTATGGATGAGAGGGGCGGATTTGTCCAAAAAATACTGTTCATCCATACAGTATTTATCTATACTGGGTGTGTTCACTTTGTGCCATTCGGGGGCCGCAAGTTTGACCGGCGCAACGAAGTCCTGGCTGAAACGGGTGGTGCCGTCAGTGCCTTAACCCCGAGAGAGCACACTGTGTTACGTCAACAACGTGCAGTCACTGGCCCGCGCGGCAACGCGTGGCTCAGCGCTGCGCACCCCTGTCGTTGCAGGCGGCGGGCCGGGAAGCCGTTCATGGAAAGGACGAACTATCGGCCAGGGCAGACGCCGCCGGCGACAGGCAGGGATAAGCTGGCAACGGGCAGCGGAAAGGTACGTCAGCTTATTGTGCTCCTTAACCACAGGAGACGCGCGTATGGGCGGAATGGATATTATTATTTTGATCCTGAAACTCATGGTTGCTGTGTTGCAACTACTTGATGCAGTCCTGAAACAGTTCCGCTGATTCAGGTTCAAGTCGCACCTGAGGGGGGCGGGAAACCGCCCCCCTGCAGGCGCCCGCCGGGCGTCCCGGGATGACTTGATGGAGGAAGCTATGCCACCCCTGTTAATTGCTGCCACGACGCCGGATGCCCCGGGGTTCGCGGCGCTACGAATTGAAAGCCTTGAACAGCATTTCAATATGCTGCGCCGCCTGGCGGAAAACTGGCAGAGCGGCAAAAACCGCTTTAACGCGCCGGGCGAAACGCTGCTGGGCGCCTTCGTCAACCACCAGCTGGTAGGGGTATGCGGCATCAATAGCGATCCCTTCAGTCCGCAGCCGCGGGCCGGGCGCATTCGCCACCTCTACATCAGCGAACGCTACCGTCGCCGGGGCATCGGCCAGCAGCTGCTGGTCTCGGTTATCACCCACTCCAGCGCCTGGTTCGACTTTCTCAACACCCATGCCCCGGCGCAGGCCTGGCCCTTTTATGAAAGGCTTGGTTTTCGCCCGGTGTACGATGAACCGCGGGTGACGCATCGCCTGTTTTGTTCGCTTTAACCCCCCGCTGGCAGGCAGCGCGGGCGCGTGTTACATTCCGGTGACCTTCACTGTTGAACCTGTCTGCGATGACCCTCACCGTATTCTGCATTTTGCTGTTCGCCGCCCTGCTGCACGCCAGCTGGAACGCTATCGTCAAAGCCAGCGGCGATAAAATGTACGCGGCGATCGGCGTCAGCGGCTCGGCCGCGCTGATCGCCCTGGTGATGCTCCCCTTTGCCCCGCAGCCCGCGCTTGCCAGCGCCCCCTATCTGCTGGCGTCGTGCGCGTTACAGGTGGTGTATACGGTGCTGGTGGCGGCGATAAGCGTGCTGTTCCTCGGCGATCGTCTGTCGCCGCTGGCCTGGCTGGGTATCGGCGTCATCTGCCTCGCGATTCTGGCGATGGCCTTTAACGGCCGCGCCAGCTCGCGCAAAGGCATCGTGCTGGCGCTGATCAACGCCTGCTTTATCGCCGGTTATACGCTGGTGGACGGCACCGGCGTCCGGCTGGCGGGCTCGGCGCTGGGCTACACCCTGTGGACCTTTTTTATGAACGGCTTCTGCCTGCTGTGCTGGGCGATGGTGGCGCGACGGCGTGAGGCCAGTCGTTATTTACGTCAGCACTGGAAAAAAGGCATCCTCGGCGGGATCGGCACCATGGGCTCCTACGGCCTGGCGCTATGGGCGATGACCCAGGCCCCGCTGGCGGTGGTCGCCGCGCTGCGTGAAACCTCCATTCTCTTTGGCGCGCTGATCGCCTTTATCGTCCTGAAAGAGCAACTGATGCCGCTGCGCATCGTGGCCGCCTGCGGGATTGCCGCCGGGGCGATCCTCCTGCGCCTGGCGTAGCCTGAGATGGCAACATTAGTTGCCGTTCCTGTTTACATAATCTGCCTGGAATTCCCTCAACAATCGGCACTTTGCAGTTGTTCTGTCATTTTAATATGGTAGATTCCTCCATCGTTTACGGGATGTGCCAGTCACATATTCTTCATTTCTCTTTACTCACAAAGTATTCATCGACATGAAACGGCATAAGAACTTCAATTTGTTGTTGATGCTGGTACTGCTGGTGGCCGTCGGCCAGATGGCGCAGACCATTTATATTCCGGCCATCGCCGACATGGCGGTCGCGCTGAACGTCCGCGAAGGGGCGGTACAAAGCGTGATGGCGGCCTATCTGCTGACCTACGGTATTTCACAGCTGTTCTACGGCCCGCTCTCTGACCGCGTCGGTCGCCGACCGGTGATCCTCGTCGGGATGTCGATTTTTATGCTGGCGACGCTGGTAGCTATTACCACCCATAGCCTGCCAGTGCTGATCGCCGCCAGCGCCATGCAGGGGATGGGCACCGGGGTCGGCGGCGTGATGGCGCGTACCCTGCCCCGCGACCTGTACGAAGGCGCTCAGCTGCGTCATGCCAATAGCCTGTTAAATATGGGTATTCTGGTCAGCCCGCTGATTGCCCCGCTGCTCGGCGGCATCCTCGACACCCTGTGGAGCTGGCGCGCCTGCTACGCTTTCCTGCTGGTCCTGTGCGCCGGGGTGACCTTCAGCATGGCGAAGTGGATGCCGGAAACGCGCCCGGAAGGGGCGCCGCGCACCAAACTTCTGGCCAGCTACAAAACGCTGTTCGGCACCGGCGCCTTTAACTGCTATCTGCTGATGCTGATCGGCGGCCTGGCGGGGATTGCGGTATTCGAAGCCTGCTCCGGGGTGCTGATGGGCGCGGTGCTCGGCCTGAGCAGCATGGCGGTGAGTATTCTGTTTATTCTGCCGATCCCGGCGGCGTTCTTCGGGGCGTGGTTTGCCGGCCGGCCGAACAAGCGTTTCCCGACCCTGATGTGGCAGTCGGTGATCTGCTGCCTGCTGGCAGGTCTGATGATGTGGATCCCAGGGCTGCTGGGCATCATGACCGTCTGGACCCTGCTGGTGCCTGCGGCGCTGTTCTTCTTCGGCGCCGGGATGTTGTTCCCGCTGGCCACCAGCGGCGCGATGGAGCCGTTCCCGTTCCTCGCCGGAACCGCCGGGGCGCTGGTGGGCGGCTTGCAGAATATCGGCTCCGGCGTGCTGGCCTGGCTGTCGGCGATGATGCCGCAAACCGGTCAGGGCAGCCTCGGCCTGCTGATGATGCTGATGGGCCTGTTGATTCTGCTGTGCTGGCTGCCGCTGGCCTCGCGCTTCACCCACCATCAGCAGCCGGTATAAGCGCGGCAGTGGTTCCCCGGATGGCGGCTGACGCCTTATCCGGGCTACCGGACTGGTCGTCTGCCGGCCCGCGCAAGCGCAGTGCCGTCATTTTGCCGGGTGGCGGCGCACGCCTTACCCGGCCTCCCTAACAACACCGAGGGATAGCCCGGCTCTTTTTCAGGTCAGGCTATGCAGCCACTCGATAAAGGCGTCGATTTTCGGCCACTGACGGCCCGGCAGGGTGGTCACGTAATAATGCTGATGGCATTTCAGCGTCATATCGCCGAACGGGGCGATCAACTCCCCACTCTCCAGCCGCTTCTGCACCAGCCGTTTACGCCCCATCGCTACCCCCACATGATTCATCGCCGCAATCACCGCTAAATCAGAACGATCGAAGCCGATGCCCGACGATTGCGGCAGTTCAATCCCAAATTGTTGTGCCCAACTGAACCATTCATCGGTGCCGGAATCATTGCTCCATGCCTGGCGATCGTGAAGCAGCGTACAGTGGCGCAGACTGGCAGGATTTGACGTTAACTGCAGCTGGCGGGCGTAATACGGCGTACATACCGGCACGATCGCCTCATCCATCAGAAAATGGTGGCTTAGCTGCGACGACGGCGCGTCATCAAAATAGATTGCCAGATCGATACCCGCCCGCTGCAGGTTGACGTTATCGTTGCCGGTCAGCACGGTCAGCGAGATGGCCGGGTAGCGGCGACTGAAATCCCCCAGCGCCGGCACCAGCCAGCACTGGGCGATAGAGGGCCGCGAGTAGACCGTCAGACTGCCGGAGAGCTCCTGGTTTTTGATGTCCAGAATCTCCTGATTGAGACCATCCAGCGACGCCTTCAGCGCCCAGTAAACGCGCTTCCCTTCACGCGTCAGCTCCACTTTGCGGTGCGAGCGGACAAAGAGCTGGATCCCCAGCTCCTCTTCCAGCTGATTAATCCGGTGACTGACGGCGCTTGGGGTGAGCGCCAGCTCGTCGGCGGCAAGGGCGAACGACTCGTGCCGCGCCGCCACCTCAAACGTCGACAGCCTGGAGAGTTGCCAGCCGTTCAGCAACCGGGTACCTAAGGTTTTTAGCACATCCATTCTGCGCTCCTGGCGATAAAAGGGAGTCTGGATGATAAAAAAATAACGCCGGAACTTCCGCTAAAGGATGAGTTAATTTGACCCATAGCATATTTAGAGGTCACTTTTAGAGCTAAATCACCTTTTTGATTCAATTTGGCTCACCTGAAAGGTCATTTATATCGTTTGTCAGCCCATGCCGAGTTTCTGTTCAATAACCACACGTTACTTACGGCGAGGTGGGGTATGGAATCGCAAATTTGGGTTGTGAGCACATTGCTGATTAGCATCGTGTTAATTGTATTAACCATCGTCAAACTGAAGTTTCATCCGTTTCTGGCGCTGCTGCTGGCGAGCTTTTTCGTCGGGGCGATGATGGGGATGGGCCCGCTGGAGATGGTCAACGCCATTGAGAGCGGGATCGGCGGTACGCTGGGCTTCCTGGCGGCGGTGATCGGTCTCGGCACCATTCTCGGCAAGATGATGGAGGTCTCCGGCGCGGCGGAGCGCATCGGCCTGACGCTCCAGCGCTGCCGCTGGCTGTCGGCGGATGTGATTATGGTGCTGGTCGGCCTGATCTGCGGCATTACCCTGTTTGTCGAAGTCGGGGTGGTGCTGCTGATCCCGCTGGCATTCTCCATCGCCAAAAAAACCAATACTTCGCTGCTGAAGCTGGCTATTCCGCTGTGTACCGCGCTGATGGCGGTGCACTGCGTGGTACCGCCGCATCCGGCCGCGCTGTTCGTGGCGAATAAACTGGGGGCTGATATCGGGACGGTTATCGTCTATGGCCTGCTGGTCGGTCTGATCGCCTCCCTGGTCGGCGGCCCGCTGTTCCTCAGGCTGCTCGGCAACCGCCTGCCGTTTAAACCAGTGCCAGCCGAGTTTTCCAACCTCGACGTTCGCGAAGAATCGACGCTGCCGTCGCTCGGCGCCACGCTGTTTACCGTGCTGTTACCGATTGGCCTGATGCTGGTGAAAACCGTCGCTGAACTGAATATGGCGAAAGGCGGCACGCTGTATACAGTGCTGGAATTTATCGGCAACCCCATCACCGCGATGTTTATCGCCGTCTTTGTCGCCTATTACATGCTCGGCATCCGTCGGCAAATGGGGATGGGCGTTCTGCTGACTCATACCGAAAACGGCTTTGGGTCCATCGCCAACATCCTGCTGATTATCGGCGCCGGCGGCGCATTCAACGCAATTTTGAAATCCAGCGGCCTGGCCGATAGCCTCGCGGTGATCCTGTCGAACCTTGATATGCACCCGATTTTGCTGGCCTGGCTGGTGGCGCTTATCCTGCACGCCGCCGTTGGCTCCGCCACCGTGGCGATGATGGGCGCTACCGCCATCGTTGCGCCGATGCTGCCGCTTTATCCCGGCGTAAGCCCGGAGATCATCGCCATTGCCATCGGTTCCGGCGCCATTGGCTGCACGATCGTCACCGATTCCCTGTTCTGGCTGGTAAAACAGTACTGCGGCGCCAGCCTCAGTGAAACGTTCAAGTACTACACGACAGCGACATTTATCGCGTCGCTACTTGCACTGGCCGCCACCTTCCTGCTTTCTTTCATTATCTGAGCGCAAAGAGACGTAATATGAAAAACGCTGACCTGACCACCTTAACCGCGACCTTCCCGCTTGTGCAGGATCTGATCGCCCTGAAAGAAACCACCTGGTTTAACCCGGCAACCACCACCCTGGCGGAGGGGTTGCCTTACGTCGGTCTGACCGCCGACGATGTGCAAGACGCCCATGCCCGCCTTCAGCGCTTCGCGCCCTATCTGGCGGCAGCCTTCCCGGAAACCGCCGCGAGCGGCGGGATTATCGAATCAGAAGTGGTTGCCATTCCGACAATGAAACGCAGCCTTGAGCAAAAATTCGGCCAGCCAATTAGCGGCGAACTGCTGCTGAAAAAAGACAGCCATCTGCCGATCTCCGGATCAATCAAAGCGCGCGGTGGGATTTATGAAGTGCTGACCCATGCGGAAAAGCTGGCGCTGGAAGCCGGGCTGCTGACGACCGCAGACGATTATCGCAAATTGCTGACGCCGGAGTTTAAACAGTTCTTTAGCCAGTTCAGCATCGCCGTCGGCTCCACCGGCAACCTTGGGATGTCGATCGGCATCATGAGCGCGCGCATTGGTTTTAAAGTCACGGTGCATATGTCCGCCGATGCCAGGGCGTGGAAAAAAGCCAAACTGCGCAGCCACGGCGTAACGGTGGTTGAGTATGAAGAGGACTATGGCGTGGCGGTCGAACAGGGGCGCAAGGCAGCGGAATCCGACCCGAACTGCTTTTTTATCGATGATGAAAACTCGCGCACGCTGTTCCTCGGCTATGCCGTAGCCGGCGAGCGCCTGAAAGCGCAGTTTGCCAAAGCAGGGCGCGTGGTCGATGCCGATCATCCGCTGTTCGTCTATCTGCCGTGCGGCGTCGGCGGCGGCCCCGGCGGCGTGGCATTTGGCCTGAAGCTGGCCTTCGGCGACCACGTTCACTGCCTGTTCGCCGAACCGACCCATTCGCCATGCATGCTGCTCGGCGTCTATACCGGGCTCCACGACCAGATAGCGGTGCAGGATTTAGGCATTGATAACCTGACCGCGGCCGACGGTCTGGCGGTCGGCAGGGCGTCCGGGTTCGTTGGCCGGGCAATGGAGCGCCTGCTCGACGGGTTCTATACCCTTGACGACCAGACGATGTATGACATGCTGGGCTGGCTGGCGGCAGCGGAAAATATCCGTCTTGAACCCTCCGCGCTGGCCGGGATGGCCGGACCGCAGCGCGTCTGCGCCAGCAAAGCGTACCATCAGCTGCAGGGGCTGAGTGAGCAACAGCTGCAGCAGGCCACCCACCTGGTGTGGGCCACCGGCGGCGGAATGGTGCCGGAAGAGGAGATGGCGCAGTACCTGGCGAAGGGGCGCTAATCTTTAGCGCAGCAGCGGCATCAGCGCCTCTGGCGGCCGCTGCTGTCGCCGCAGGTCCCGCATCACTCGCATATAGGGCCCGCTAAAATCGTAGAACTGCCGGTAACCCGCGCACAGCGGGTCTTCCTGTTCGCCACAGCGGCACAGGCGCAGCCACGGGCAGCCGTAGCAGGCGCTGTTGGCCGCCGGCGCGCCTGGCTGGGTCAGCGTCTCCCCGCACCAGGCGCTCAGCGTCTCGCTAAAAAGTAAAATATTGATGCGCCCAATATCTTCCCGCACCCAGCGGTGAAAGACTGCGCAGAGAAACTCTCCCCAAAGCGCGGCGTCGCCGGCCGCCAGCTGCGGAATAAAATGGATAGCGGTGAGCCCCTGTTGACGAAGCTGTGCATAGAACGCCTGCGGTTGATGGCAATGATGCGCCTCCACCACGACAGCCTGAAAGGGAGTGTCATGTTGCTGGCCGGGGGCATGAGTGAGAGGCAAATTCGCCGGACATCCTGTCATGACATATCCCTAATGAATAAAGCGATCGGTTGAAGGTGAGTAACAGCAAACAGGAATGCCAGAGAAAGTACTGCGAGTGCGATCAAAAATTTGTCACGAACCGCCCGCGGCTGTAAAAAATCGCTATCGTCGACGTCCATCAGATGACGACGGCGGGTATAGCCCCAGAGGATCACCGCCACAATCGCCAGCACGCCGATCGACAGCCAGAACGGCAGGCCGGCGCGGTGCCAGCTGTGCTTAATCGCCAGCGCCATCAGCGCGCCGTAGCCCAACAGGGTGCGAAACCAGGCCAGCGAGGTGCGCTCTGGCTGAAGACCGGGATCGCTTTCCCGCCGCGCCCGGCGTTTATCCGCCATACACCACCAGCAGCATCACCGCGGCCACCACCGCCAGCAGCAGAATGCTAATCACCAGCAGCGTGCGGGTATAGGGAAGGTCCTGCTTGAGGCGCATCGCCTTCTCGTTATTCAGCCAGCGCAGATAGCCATAGATGGCCATGCCGCCGGCAAAGAGACACAGCAGCAGGGCGAGAATTTCACGGATCAGCGGCGTGGCAAAGTCCGGCGCTAACTGGTCAAGGCCGACGCCGGCGGCGAGAAAACCGAGCGCCGTGCGGATCCATGCCAGAAAGGTGCGTTCGTTAGCCAGCGAAAAGCGGTAATCCGGCGCTTCGCCGAGGCGGGAGATTTTCATTACAGTTCCTTGTTCATCGCGCTGCAGGCTTCAGCATAGCGTAAATCAGGAACCGGGGAGAAGAACCGGCGCCCCGCAGGGCGCCGGTATTATAACGGGGATTAATGCAGCTCAGGCCAGTAATCTTTGTTGGCGGCAATGAGGTCGTCGAGGATCGCTTTCGCCACCGAGGCGCTCGGCACGGTTTTCGACAGGGTAATCGCCTGCCACAGCTTGTGGTAAGAGCGCTGTTCCCAGGCATCGACCACCAGTTTTTCCACTGCCACCTGCTGGCTCATCAGCCCTTTCTGGAAATGCGGGATGTCGCCTACCGTCAGCGGCTCCGGTCCGTTGTGGCCTACCAGACAAGGGATCTCCACCATCGCGTCGGCGTCAAAGTTATGGATCGCGCCATTGTTCGGCACAATCAGCAGCATCCTTTCCTGCGTGTTAAAGGCGATAGCCGTCGCCAGATCGACGATATAGGAGGCATGCTCGTCAATCTCCAGATCGCCGGCGGTGGATTTCCCGGCGGCGATGATCGCCCGGCAGGCGCTGAAGACGTTTTTCTCCCGATGATCCATCACCTCATTGGCGCGGGTGCGTTCCGGGTTGGAGTGGGCTACCACATAGTCCGGGAACAGATAATATTTCAGGTAGGTGTTCGGCATGGTCTGCGGATCCAGCGCCTGCACATCTTTCGCTTTGGCAAAGGTGTCGTTCCAGCTGGCCTCGGTGTGCGGATCGTTCGAGGGCGGCACATAGCCGTATTTCGCCACATATTCGCGCAGTTTCGGCATCAAATCATTGCCGTCGAGGTCCTCAATCGAGGTCCACCAGCCGAAATGGTTGAGGCCGTAGTAGCGCACGCGCATCTGTTTACGGTCTTTGAGGCCGACAATCTGCGCCATCCGCCCTTCAATGCCGATCGGCATATCGCAGATGTTGAGGATTTTGGCGTTCGGCCGCAGACGACGAGTGGCTTCCGCCACAATCGCCGCCGGGTTGGAGTAGTTAAGCATCCAGGCGTTCGGCGAATATTTTTCCATATAATCCACCAACTCCAGCACGCCGCCGATAGAGCGCATACCGTAGGCGATCCCGCCCGGTCCGCAGGTCTCCTGGCCCAGCACGCCGTGGCGTAGCGGGATTTTCTCATCCTGTTCACGCATCGGATATTTCCCGACGCGGATATGCGCCATGACAAAATCAACATCAGTAAACGCCGCCTGCGGATCGGTGGTATAGCTGAACTCAATCTCCGGCGCCTGCTCTTTGAGGATCACTTTGCACGCCTCGGCGATGGTCTCCTGGCGCGCGCCGTCGTTGTCGTAAAATTTCAGCGACCGCAGCGGAAAACGATCCTGGTTTGCCAGCAGCATCAGGACAATGCCCGGGGTGAAGGTGCTGCCGCCGCCTGCGATAACAACTGAGAATTTTTTCATGATACTGCCTCCGTCATGGTGGTATGTTCGGTCGAAAGAGAATCTTTCATCAGGTTTTCCAGCTGGTCGCGCACCTGGGGAACGTGCAGGCCGACGATGACCTGAATCCCGTTGCCGCGGCGTACTACCCCGTGGGCGCCCAGCGCTTTAAAGACATCGTCACTTTGCGTTTTCGCCATATCGACCAGCGCGATGCGCAGTCGGGTGGCGCAGTTGTTGATGCTTTCAATGTTGTCGGCGCCGCCGAGGGCCTGCAGGAAGCCAGCGGCCTGACCCAGCCGGGTCTCTGGCGCGGCGGCGGCCGTGGTTTTACCTCGTGCCGCCTGGTAATCGGCCTTGCTGTAGAGCTTGATTTCGCTCTCTTCCCTGCCAGGCGTCTTCAGGTTCAGACGCAGGATCAGGGTACGGAAGACTACGAAGTAGAGGGCGGTGAAACAGAGGCCGATGCCTATCTGAATGAACATCATCGAAGCGTGGTGATGGAACATTGGGATCCAGTTTTGCGGCAAGAATTGATCGAGCAGGCCGCCGCCGAAGTTGCCTACTACCCCGCAGATGTACATCACCGTCGCCATAGTCGCCGCCAGCACCGCGTGAACGGCGAACAGCAGCGGCGAGATGAAGAGGAAGGTGAACTCCAGCGGCTCAGTGATCCCGACCAGCATCGCGGTCAGGGTGGCGGGGATCAGCAGGCCGGCGACCTTGACGCGGTTTTCCGGCGCGGCGGTGAAATAGAGCGCCAGCGCAATCCCCACCGACCCAAACACTTTCGAGTTACCGTGCAGGGCAAAGCCGCCCTCCGGGAACAGCGTCTTCAGCGGTTCCGTACTCTGACTGAACGCCTGCAGATGCTCTGCCCAGTAGACCTGCAGTCCGCCCTCCACCACCGCAGGGCCAAAGATGAACGGGCCATAGACGAAGTGGTGCAGGCCGGTGGGGATCAGGATGCGCTCAAGGAAGATGTAAACCCACACCCCAAGCGCCCCGGCTGAGCGCAGAAAGGCCTGCAGCGATTCAATACCCAGCTGGACCTTTGGCCAGCCGAGCAGGGTCAGCCAGGCGCAAGGGATCATCGCGAGGAAGGCGACAATGACCACAAACGATGAACCCTGAAAGATGCCGAGGAATACCGGCAGGGGTTTATCGAAATAGCGATTGTGCAGGGCCGTCACCAGACCGGAGATGACGATGGCGCCGATAATGCTGGTGTCGAGGGTTTTAATCCCGGCAATCATCGTCAGGCCGCTGCCGGCCGTGGGTTCAGCGGAAAAATCGACGCCGAAGAAGTGGCCCCAGGTCACCCCCATGGCGTTGATAAAATAGTTCCAGGTGAGAAAGCTCACCAGCACCGCCAGACAGGCCCGGCCCTGGGCCTGTTTCGCCAGGCCGATCGGCAGACCGACGGCGAAAATCAGCGGCATATTACGAAAGACGGTCCAGCCGCCCTCCTCAATGATGTGAACGATCTGGGCAAACAGGCTGTCGGGTGCGGTCAGCGCTTCGCCGACGAACATCGGGTTGCGCAGCATGATGGCGATACCGACCACGATCCCGGCAAAAGGAAACAATAAAACCGGGGTAAACATGGCGCCGCCAAAGCGTTGTATTTGACTGAGCATTGGGAAATCCTCATGTAACAACTCGTAGGGTGAGTGGCCTTCTTTTTCTTGATTACCGGCCTGACTGGAGAATAAAAATTTGCCCGTCCGACAACATGCCGCGCCGTTGCGATTCGTGATCCCATTCATGGTTTTAATTTGGCCAAAGTTGTCTACTTCGATAACAAAAGTTAGACATCGATAAGTCAGGCAGCGAAATTAACTTAATGAATTAGTCTTAATTGATTGTAATTAAACTACTTTTTTAGAAAAAAGAGCACAAAGCGACATCCCCTTTTCATGAACAAGAGGACTACTGGTGATCTACAAATCCATTGCTGACCGCCTGCGGCTGCGGCTGAATTCCGCCGACTTCGCCATCGGCAGCCCGCTACCAGGAGAGAAAAAACTGGCCGAGGAGTTCGGAGTGGCGCGCATGACTATTCGCAAAGCCATCGATCTGCTGGTGGACTGGGGATTGGTTGTGCGTCGCCACGGCTCGGGAACTTACGTGGCGCGTAAAGACGTCCATCATGAAACCAGCAATCTGACCGGCCTGGCGGAAGTGCTGCGCAAGCAGGGTAAAGAGGTGGTGAGTCAGGTGCTGGCCTTCGAGGTGATGCCCGCCCCGCCGGCCATCGCCAGTCTGCTGCGGATTAAAATTGATGAACGGATCTACTTCTCACGGCGGGTGCGCTACGTCGACGGCAAGCCGCTGATGCTGGAGGATAGCTATATGCCGGTGAAGCTGTTCCGCAACCTGTCGCTGAGTCATCTGGAAGGGTCGAAATTTGATTATATTGAGAAAGAGTGCGGGATCATCATCAGCGGGAACTATGAAACGCTGACGCCGGTGCTGGCGGACAAGCAGCTGGCGCGCTCAATGAACGTCCCGGAGCAGACGCCGCTGCTGCGTATTACCTCCCTTTCCTACAGCGACAGCGGCGAGTTTCTTAACTATTCGGTCATGTTCCGCAACGCCAGCGAGTATCAGGTGGACTATCACCTGCGCCGCGTCCAGGCGCAAAGCCCGCTAGCTTAGCCCCCAGAACAGCACGGCGAGTAGCTGCGGGGTGATAATGCGCAGGAACATCACCAGCGGATAGACGGTGGCATACGAGAGCGCCGCTGCGCCGCTGGTGGCGTGCAGGTTGTTGGCGAAGGCCAGCGCCGGCGGGTCGGTCATGGAGCCGGCCAGCATGCCGCACAGCGTCAGATAGTTCATTTTCGCCAGCATGCGCGCGAGGATGCCCACCGTCAGCAGCGGGATGGCGGTGATGAAAATGCCGTAAGCGATCCAGCTCAGACCATCGCCCTGGGTCAGGGTGGCGACAAAGTCACCCCCCGATTTTAGCCCGACCACCGCCAGAAACAGCACTATCCCCAGCTCGCGCAGCGCCAGGTTGGCGCTCGGCGGCATAAACCAGTACAGCTTGCCGATGCTGCCGATACGCCCAAGGATCAGCGCCATAATCAGCGGCCCACCGGCCAGTCCCAGCTTCAGTGCGGCAGGGAAGCCGGGAATAAACAACGGGATAGATCCCAGCAGTACCCCGAGTCCGATGCCGATAAACACCGGCAGCATCTGGACCTGCTGCAGCTTCTGCTGAGCGTTACCCAGTTCGGCGGCCACGGCGTCAATTGCCTCCGGACGGCCGACCAGGTTGAGGATGTCACCAAACTGCAGGCTGGCGCTGCTGCTGGCTACCAGCTCGACGCCTGCCCGGTTAAGCCGGGAGATCACTACGTCATAGCGCTGTTTGACGTGCAGATCGCGTATTTTCTTCCCCAGCACTTTTTCGTTAGTGACCACCACCCGCTCCACTTTCAGATCGGTGCCGCGCGTCGACAGCGAGGTCGCCACCTCCTGGCCTATCACCAGCTGCGCATTGTGCAAATCCTCAGGTCGCCCCACCAGGTGCAGCAGGTCGCCAGCCTGGATAAGGGTGCCCGGCGCAGGCACCATCAACAGCTCACCGCGTTTCAGCCGCGAACAGACGATGTTGTCGCTATTGAGCATCGGCACATCCTGAATCGCCATCTGGTTGAGGTTGGGGTTCTCCACCCGCACGTTAATGGTGTGCAAATGGGCGTGGCCGTTACCGCTGCTCTCCTCAAACCGCTGGGCCTCTTTCTCGACATTGATGCGAAAGAACAGACGCACCAGCCACATGGTCAGCAGAATGCCGCAGATGCCGAACGGATACGCCATCGCGTAGCTCATCCCCATCTGATCAACCACCTCGAACGGCACCCCCAGATCGCGCAGAATTTGCTGCCCGGCCCCCAGCGCCGGCGTGTTGGTCACCGCGCCGGAAAAGATGCCGAGCACCACCGGGAGAGGAATATTGAACAGTTTATGCAGCACCGCGGTCACCAGGCCGCCGAGGATAACGATAAGAATAGCGAACAGATTGAGCCGCAGGCCAGAGACCCGCAGCGAGGCGAAAAAGCCCGGCCCCACCTGGATGCCGATGGTGTAGACGAACAGGATCAAGCCGAATTCCTGAATAAAATGCAGCATCGGGCTGCTGAGGGCGACGCCCGCCTGATCGACAAAGTGGCCGACGATAATGCCGCCAAATAACACGCCGCCAATACCAAAGCCAACGCCGCGGATTTTGACATTGCCGATCCACAACCCAACCACCGCCACCAGCGCCAGCACGCTGACCGTCAATGCTATCTCACTCATGGTACCGTCCCTGTGAATAACATTATTATTAACAGGGATTATGACCGCGGCCAGGCGGATTGTATGCTGCCTGGCGCACAATAATCATGGAGTAAGATACGCTACTCAGGCGCGTTCTTATTTTTCGCTGCGATAGTGAGTTGCTGAATACTTTTCTCCGGGGAAGGAAGTGCTTCAGGCATAGTGCCACCCAGGTCTTTAATAGTCTGGCGTACTTTTTGCCCTACGTCATAATGCGTTTTGTTGGCGAGTTGCTTCGAATCAACCGCGTCCCGACGTAGTTTTTCTTCCGTTTGGGTAGCACGAAACAGGTTGGCCGCGAGCTCAGTCGATCCCATATAGTCGAGTATTTTTTGGCTTTTCTTTAGGCCCTTACGCTCATGGATTGCTTTTTGGTCAAGACCACCATAGAGACCTTTATAACCATGGTTTTGAAAGACAGCAAAATCAAGAGTCGTCTCAACACCAGCACGTTGGGCCGTTTCAACCAGATGTTTATTATGCTCTTTGAGCTCATTGCGCAGGAACAGTCGCTTTTCATCCTCTCGTAGAGACTTAAATATTTGATCATCTTGCAATTCCTGGCGCCGGGTTTGCAAGGCAAAGTACGTTTGCCCCGCAGCAATCACCGGTTTCGACGGATCGCCATTTTGCACTACCAGATAGCAGGCGTAGCGTGAGAGGTGGAAATCTTCAAGATTCCTGCTGGCGCCAGAACCTAATTCGACCATTTTGTTGGTTTCAACAAAATGGTCTGCCGAGGGATGACCACTCGCCTCACATGAAATTATCGCTTTTGCAATGACCTTATAAAAATTCCGCCACTCTTTATAGTCAAGCAGGGGACCAAGGTTGCGGGCAGACCAATACTCCCGCCCCGCCTCATCGCTCTTTCTAATCGCTTCAAATGGCTGCTGTTCGTTCATAACGTATCCTTGTTTGAGTGAGTCCCAAAGTATGATTGTTTTTTAAACTGAAACACCCGTTGCAGCAAGGAAGTTTATTGTGCTCTCGCACACAAAAAAGCCCCGAAAATCGGGGCCTTATAAGTTATTCGCTTAATTAACTATTTAACGCTGGTCGTTCGCTGATGGCGATACGCTGCGGGGCGATCTGCTCAGGCTCATTGCGGGTCAGATCGATATGCAGCAGGCCATTGGTGAAGGTCGCGCCAGAGACCTCCATGTTGTCGGCGAGGGTGAAGCTCAGGCTGAAGGCCTGGCTCACCAACCCCTGGTGCAGCCATGTGGTCTCTTTTTCCGGCTGCTGCGGCGTGCCTTTCACCACCAGACGGGTGCCTTCCAGTTGAATATCCAGATCTTCCTGACGGAAACCGGCCAGCGCAAGGGTAATGCGGTAGTGGTTATCGTCGCTTTTTTCGATGTTATAGGGCGGGAAGCTTTGGCTTTCACCGGCGGTTTGCAGGGCGCTGGCCAGTTTGTCAAAACCGATCCATTGACGCAGCAGGGGGGATAAATCGTAGTTACGCATACTGTTTTCTCCTTCTAAGAAGCGAGTGAATACCTGCGAATTCTGTAAATTCGCATCTGCTCCCTGACGGCGAGCAGGTTGTTACATCAGGCCGCCACGCGGCCTGAAACGGACAATTAGTTGATTTCGATGCGGCGCGGCTTGTTCGCTTCCGGGATCACCCGTTCCAGATCGATATACAGCAGGCCGTTCACCAGATTGGCGCCGCGGACGTGAATGTTTTCCGCCAGCTGGAATTTACGCTCGAAGTTGCGCTCGGCGATCCCCTGATACAGGTAGGTCCGCTCTTTCTGCTCGGCGGCGTGGGCGCCTTTGACGATCAGCAGATTGTCCTGGGCAGTGATCTCCAGCTCGCTTTCAGCAAAGCCAGCCACCGCGATAGCGATGCGATAGTGGTTTTCGTCTACCAGCTCGACGTTATACGGAGGGTAGCCGCCGTTGCTCTGGCTTTGATTGTTTTCCAGCAGGTTGAACAGGCGGTCGAAACCAATGGCTGAACGATATAGCGGGGAAAGATCGAAGTTACGCATAGTAAATAGCTCCTGAAAATCAGCGAGAATCAAATGACCTTCCATCGTGGACAGGCCGCGGTAATCCGGAATACCCCTCAGGCGTATTCTCAGTGGGTTACACCTATAAAATGGGTTTCTCCCCGTGCTTTTCAAGGGATTGAGGGCAATTTTTTTTGCAGTTTATCGATGATTGCTTAGACTGGGTGGAGGAGCACAAAAAGCAAAGTGCGATGCCCGCCACAGTGCGGCGCAATAACACTATGCATTCACGGGATGGCCCGATATAACCGCTGAAAGGTTATCTCAACGCCCGAAACGACAATGGAAGAACAATGAAAAGCAGACGACTGTTAAAGCTGGTCCTGTTCAGCGGGATAATAAGCCTGAGCGGTTGCTCCAGCGTAATGTCACATACCGGTGGCAAAGAGGGAACCTATCCGGGCACGCGATCCAGTGCGCAAACGCTGGGGGACAGCGATACCAACTGGGGTGTGAAATCGCTGGTGGCGCTGGACATGCCGTTCACCGCCGTCATGGATACCCTGCTGCTGCCGTGGGATATGTTCCGCACCGACAGCTCAATCAAATCTCGGGTCGAAAAGAGCGAGAAGGCTACGCTGGCGACCAACTCGGTGATCCCGCCAGCGCCGATGCCTGCCCAGTAAGTTATCGTCCGGTCTGCGTAACCCACAGCTGACGATAACCGTCCACCTCCTCCATCCAGGCAATCTGTTTACCGTCTGGCGAAAAGACGATCGCGTCCGCCGAGGGCGCATGCGCATGCGTATCGGTTAAAAAGGTGATATCTCCCGTACCGGCATGGCAGCAGGCAATCCGATCCTCCAGCGCAAAACCCAGCCACTCTCCCGACGGATGCCAGTTAAACGCCGACTGGATACCCGACGCGTGATGCGTCAACTGCCGCGGCTCGCCCCCCTGCGGGGAAATAAGCCACAGCTGCACTACGCCGGCGTCGTCGCGCATCAGAAAGGCTATCGCCGTCGCCTGGGGATTGGCGCGCACCCAGTGGCGCGGGACGTTCACCAGTCCCGGGTAGCGGCGATGGTGGGTGAAGGTCAAACGACGCTGGCTGACGCCCGCCGGCGGCGCCGGCATTGTGGTTGCGGTACCGGCCAGCGGCGCCCCGCCAGGCTGCTTCCAGCCGGCTTCATCCTGCGGCAGATCGACAATAAACAGCTCAGGCACTTTATCGCCATTTTCCGCCAGCGTATCGCCAATAAACGCCAGAGTATGGTTCCCGACCCAGCCCTCCTCATAGGCGCGATTAATCTCATCGCTGCCCGGCGCGGGTGCCGGCGTCGTGCGGCTTACCAGCACGCACCAGTGGCTGCCGCCATATTCGCGCGGATGCTGTCCCTGCGGCGTCACCGGTCCATAGGGCGCCGCCACGCCGACGTTGCGCAGATCCAGCGCCGGATCGCGCTCGTGCAGCACGTGATCGTTATAGGTAAAACTGACAAACTGACCGTTGGGGCTATAGACATGGACGTGGCTGCCGCCGCGCAGCGCGCCGGGCGTGTAGGGGGGGGTAATGTCCATGGCGTCCAGATTCTCGACAGCCCCCTGAAAGGCCACCACCCCGCGGCGATGATGAAAATCATACTGCCACTGCGCATCCGGCCGCTCGGGGCCATGAATAAACACATAGCGCTCCTGGGTTGGATGCACGGTTACCACGCCCACGTGCGCGCCCTGCGTGGCACGATAAATGGTCTCCACAGTACCGCTGTTTACGTTCACTCGCTCAATGGTTTCGCCGGTAAACGATGCGCCGGACGGACGAACGTCGAATACCAGCCACTGGCTGTCGGGAGTCCAGGTATTAATATTGGTAAGCTGGTGATGACGGGGAGCAAAAGTGACTTGTTTCATGACGATACCCTGATGCGAGACTTACGCATCAGGGTAGCGTATCGCAAAAAATTAGCCTACACGTTTCACATCGCCGACCAGCAGGATATAAGACAGCGCGCCTATCAACGCCACCACGGAGATATAAACCAGCGCCGGGCCAAAGCCGTAATCCTGCGCCAGATAGCCAATCACCAGCGGGACGGTGATGCCGCCCAGGCCGCCAACAAAGTTAAACACCCCGCCGGTCAGGCCGATCAGGCGCATCGGCGCCAGGGAGGAGACCAGCGACCAGGTGATAGACGCAAAACCGTTACCGAAGAACGCCAGCGCCATCAGCGCCATGATCCAGATGGGGTCGTTGGTGTAGTTTGCCCCCATGATGCAGGTGGAGATCAACAGTCCACAGATGATCGGCGTTTTGCGCGCCACGCCCAGCGAGTAGCCTTTTTTCACCAGCTTATCCGCCAGCCAACCAGACAGCAGGACGCCAAAAAACGCGGCGAGGAAGGGCACCGTGGTCATAAAGCCGGCCTTCAGCGCGGTGATGCCTTTTTCCTGGGTTAAGTAGTTCGGAAACCAGGTCAGGAAGAACCACAGCGTCGAGGTTACCGCGAACTGTCCAAGGTAAACGCCAACCAGCTTGCGGTGAAAAACCAGCTTCCAGTCCGCTTTCGATAACGGTTGCCGCGCCTCTTTCTTCACCGGCGCATCGCCATCCACCAGGCCGCCGCCGTCGCGGATATAGTCGAGTTCGGCTTTACTGATGCTTTTAGTCAGGCGCGGCGGTTGATAAACCTTGAACCAGATCAGCGACCAGATAATGCCGATACCGCCGGTAACGATAAACACCCAGTGCCAGCTCAATAGCTCCTGGATCCAGATCAGCAGCGGCGTGAGGAAAGCCAGGCCAACAAATTGCCCCGAGGTATAAAACCCGACGGCGGAAGCGCGCTCGTGCTCCGGGAACCAGCTGGTCACCATGCGGTTGTTGGTCGGGAAGGCTGGCGCTTCGAAGATGCCGGTAATGGCGCGTAAACCGATAAGCGACATTAAGCCGGTGGCGAAGCCTTGTAGCAACGTCGCCACCGACCAGCCAAATATAGCGATAAAGTAGGTAAGCCTGGATCCCACGCGGTCAAGGAACCAACCGCCAGGGATCTGGCAGAGGGTATACAGCCAGGCAAAGGCGGAAAATACGTAGCCCATTTCCGCTTTGCTAATACCAAACTCCTCCTGAATATGCGCCGAGGCGACGGCGAGGTTGGCGCGGTCAACATAACAAATAACCACGGTAATAAAGATCATGATGAGCGTCAAATAACGGCGACGCCCGGTTTTTACAGCGGTAACTGAAATATCCATCGCAATCTGTCTCCAGATTTTGGGCATAGCGAAACCGCTCACCATGCCCGGTAATTTACAGAGGGTGTTTTTGTTTTTTATTAATAACTATGTTGCGATGCGCTAAATAATTCGTGCTGGGGAAAGGCGGCAAATTTTCGCATCCCTGGGAGCATACAATAGTATGTGACCAGGGTAAGAAAATGCAGCCAACGCATCACCAGTGCGAAGTATGACGCGCATTTACCATTCGGCGACAGATCCATCCTCATACCGCCACAACGGATTTCGCCAGTCCGGCGCGTTTTTACTTAACTCAATCACGCGGGCCTCATCAATTTCCACGCCCAGCCCCGGCTTCATCAGAGGTTTAAAGAAGCCGCCTTCCATATTGAAATCTTCTTTGTTTTTCACAAAATCAAGCAGTTCGGCGCCTTTGTTGTAATGGATCCCCATGCTCTGCTCCTGGAAGACCGCGTTATGCGAAACGAAATCAACGTGCAGACAGGCTGCCAGCGCGATCGGCCCCAGCGGACAGTGCGGCGCCAGCCCAACGTCATAGGCTTCCGCCATGCCGGCAATTTTATAGCATTCGGTAATACCGCCTGCGTGCGACAGATCGGGTTGTAAAATAGCCACCCCGCCCGCTTCCAGGACCCGTTTAAATTCAAAGCGCGAAAACATACGTTCGCCGGCGGCAATGGGAATATGGGTTTGCGCCGCCAGCCGCGGATAATATTCCGCCTGCTCGGCTAATACCGGCTCCTCAATAAATAATGGGCGATATGGCTCCAGCTCTTTAATTAATACCTTAGCCATCGGCGCGCTAACGCGGCCGTGAAAATCGAGACCAAACTCAATTTCATTGCCAAACGCTTCGCGGATTTGCGCCACGGTATTCACCGCGGCATCAACCGCGCGGGAATTATCAATGATACCCATCTCTTCGCAGCCGTTTAATTTAAAGGTGTCAAAACCAATGCCGCGCAGCTTCTTAATCCCGTCAATCACTTCGGCGGGGCGGTCGCCGCCCACCCAGCTGTAGGCTTTAATTTTGTCGCGCACCAGCCCGCCCATCAGTTGCCACACTGGGGCATTCAGGACCTTACCTTTAATATCCCATAGCGCCTGATCAATACCGGCGATGGCGCTCATCATAATCGGGCCGCCGCGATAAAAGCCGCCGCGGTACATTACCTGCCACAGGTCATTAATCCGCGCCGGATCCTGACCAATCAGGTAATCGCCAAATTCATGAACGGCTGCCTCCACCGTACGGGCGCGCCCTTCAATCACCGGTTCGCCCCAGCCGACGATGCCTTCATCGGTTTCAATCTTCAGGAACATCCAACGCGGAGGTAAACGGTACGTGGTGATATTGGTTATTTTCATTTCACTGCCTCTCGATACGCTTTTACGAATGCGGCTGCCTGCTGCGCGGTACGTTCAACCGGCTGGCCGGCACGATAGAGATCGCTACCCAATCCTGCCCCAACACAGCCGGCATTAATCCACTGCGCCAGGTTTTCCGGCGTCACGCCGCCAACGGCAAAGACCGGAACCTCGGGCGGAAGCACGGCTTTCAACGCTTTGATGTAATCCGGGCCAAAAGCCGATGACGGGAAGATTTTCAGAGCCTGCGCGCCGGCATCGAGCGCGCTAAAGGCTTCGCTGGCGGTGGCGCAGCCTGGACACACGGTCATGCCGTAACCCACCGCTCGCCGGATCACTTCCGGTTGAATGTTTGGCGTCACAATCAGCCGACAGCCCATGGCCGCCAGCCTGTCGACCTGCTCCGGTTGCAGCACGGTGCCCGCGCCGATAAGCGCCTGCTCGCCGTAAGCGTCGACGACCTGCGGAATACTTTTCTCCCACTGCGGCGAGTTCAGCGGGATTTCGACCGCGTCGAAACCGGCGTCGATAACGGCGCCAACGTGAGCCAGCGCCTCGTCTGGCGTAATACCGCGCAGGATAGCGATAAGTGGAAGGTTAGTTTGCCACTGCATAAGCGATGCTCCTTATTCCTGTCTGAAATGCCGTATCGCCCGCAACCGCGCTGACTTCGCGGCCAATGGCGGCGAATGCCTGCTGATAGCGGGATGTTAACGATGACCCAGCGACGAGACTGATCGCCTGCTGTCCGGCGAATGTGTCGCTGAGGGTGGCAACTTCAGCGCCAATCAGCAGGCCGGAAAGAAATTCGCTAACCTGCTCGCGAGGCAGCGCGCCCAGCACGTGCGAAGCGCGAACTTCAAACAGCTGCGGCAGGACGGCGGGGTTGTTGATACCGCGCTGCAGACCTGCCGCGAATGCGGCAGCGGACGTTTCCTGCGGCGGTAAGCCGGCGCCCACCAGCGAGTGCTGAAGCAACAGATGATGCAATTCACCGGTCAAAACGGTACGAAAATCGTGAATTTGCCGGCGATCGGCCAGTACCCACTTGCAGTGGGTTCCCGGCATCACGTAGACAGACGAAGGGGCTAAGGCGCGAGCGCCCAGCAGCTGCGTTTCTTCCCCACGCATGACGTTATGGTTATCGTCACGGGAAACGCAAAGGCCGGGAATTATCCAGATATTGTCGCCAACGGCAGTTAACTGCTGGCCAATATCCGAGAAAGCGGCAGGAAGCGGCAAATAAGGGGCGATTTTCCAGCCCACGTTGCTGCCGACCATCCCTGCCATCACCACCGGTGTGGCGCCATCGCGCCAGTGCTGTGTGATTTCCGCTAACACCGCAGCGGGAGAGCGACCATTCAGGCGCGTTACGCCTGCTTCAGATTGCCTGCTTTCCAGGCATTCTTCGCCCTGATAAAGCCAGGCGCGTAAATTCGTCGATCCCCAATCTATTGCGATGTAGCGAGCCGTCATGTGATTTCCTTAAGCCTTCGTGTCGAGCTGGCGATCATCGTCAACGCCGCCTGCTCCGCCGCGTCGCTATCCTGATGCCGAATGGCGTCAAATAGCGCTTTATGTTCCTGGAGGGTTTTCGGCATGTTGCCTTCATCGCCCATCCAGGTCCGTTCAAATACCGCCCGCTGCAGCGAACTGATCGCCACGCTAAGCTGCTGCAAAACCGGGTTATGTACTGACTGCAGCACCGCCTCGTGGTAGCGAATATCCGCTTCGTTAAAGGCATCCCGGTTTTGGTTGTTGGCGATCATGTCATTGAGCGCCGACTCGATTTCCGCCAGATCGCTTGAGGTGGCGCGTTCCGCCGCCCAACGGGCAATGGCGGGTTCAACCAGGTTGCGCACTTCACTCATCGCGCTGATAAGACGCGGGTCATAGTCATTTTCCAGTACCCACTGCAGCACCTCGGTGTCGAGATAGTTCCACTGGTTTCTGGGAGCGACAAACGCGCCGCGATAGCGCTTCATTTCAATCAGCCGCTTCGCCATCAGGGAACGAAACACTTCGCGGATGATGTTGCGCGAGGTTTCAAACTCCTCACAGAGTTCCGCTTCGGCCGGAAGCGCCGAACCCGGGACGTATTTACCGCTGACGATCTGTTTGCCCAGCGAGATCACAATGCGATCGGTCTTATTGAGAGTCATGGAGAGTCCTTGTGCTCTATGTGTACTGCTCTACTTTACCGTCGCTGCTGAATTTCGCCTCATGTTTGTACTACTAACGTGATGCTGTACGTTATCAACATGAGCGTAATGTAGTACAACATTATTGTGTTGTACTACAATTTGGATCACAAAAAGAACAATTCATGAAAACTAAAGCGCAGCGGCCCTGACAAGAGGCGATAAGAGAGAAAATTAAGGGGAGGAGGCGTTAAAACGCTTCGCCGACCTGGAAGTAAAAGCCGCTGCTGCCATTGCCGATACCGTAGTCGAGGCGAACATTAACGCGAGGTTTGAATTCAAAGCGGTAGCCAACGCCCGCCGAAGGCAGCCAGCGGCCATTATTCAGCGACGACAGTGAGGGCCCCATGGTTCCCGCTCCTGCCCAGGCGACAATCCCGTGCCGCCAGGTGAGCTGCCGGCGATATTCCAGCTGGCCGCTGACGACGTTTTTATCCCGGTAGCGCCCCTGGTAGTAGCCGCGCATCCGTTCATCGCTGCCGAGCAGCGGCATCATGCTCCACGGTACCTCGCCCTGGGTGAAGGCGCCATCGGCCTCCCAGGCGAGCACGCTTTTCTCGCTCAGGGCATGATAATGGCTATAGTGCAGCTGAAATTCCTCAAAGCGGGTATCGCTACCTAATCCGGGCGCATAGTGGGTATAGCGGAGGTTGGCATACTGACCCCGGCGCGGGTTAGGGACAAAGTCGCGATCGTCCCAGTTGATATCGATGCTGGCGCCGGAGCTGAATACCGACGGTCCCTGCGGAGTGTTTTCTATCTTCGGCCGATCGTCATGGTTCATCTCATAGGCATTCTGCGCCGCCAGCGACCATCCCGCCCCGAGATAAACATGATCGATAAGCTGCCGATAAAGGGTGGGTCGCAGAGTCAGTACCTGGGCGGTATACTTCTCTTTTTCATTGTCTTTATCCCCGGCATGAAAACCCTGCCCCCAATAATAAGTGGGCGTATTGGCTATCGACCCGTCGACAAAAACGCGCCACAGATCACGATCGAAAAAGGTGTAGTTTTTCACGCTGAGGCCAAAGGCGCCGGTAGAGCTGGCGTAGCCGCTGAGCGTCAGGGTCGAGTTCTGGCTGGTGGTATCCTGCGGGTCGGGACGATACAGGCCGACGACAGCGGTGCCAATGCCCAACCCTAGTTCCGGCGTATAGAACGGACCGGGCATCACGCCCCAGTCGATGCCTTTGCTGGCGTCGAACTTATCGCTGGCGCCGAGATGCTGCAGCCAGCCGTCGATTTTCTCGCGGCTGAGCGCCTCGGCCTGGCTGCCTGTCGGGCAGGCCATCAGCAGCAGAAAAGTGATAAACAGTCGGCTCAAAAGCGATACTCGCCGGCAATAAAGAAACTGTTACGTTCGGCAAAGCCAAACTCGGTAGTAATATTAAAATTCTGCGTCAGCTCGTATTGCGCGCCCACCAGAACGTTCCATGGCGACTGAAGATGCTGCTTCACATCGAAGCGACCGTTATTGTCCTGGTTGGCCAGATTAACCATATTCTGCAGCATCGGCGACGGCATCGAGAGATCGCTGAGGCTGCCTTTAAACTCCTGCTGCACATCCTGATACATGCTGCCAACCCACAGATTTAGCTTTCCGGCGGGGAGATGCAGCGCATCGACCGATGGCGTACTGAAACGATAGCCAACGCGCGGCGAAAAGGTAAGCGCATCGATGCTGCCGTCGAGGATATCAAAGCGCGTTTGCGTGTAGTTGGCGTCCAGCACGGTAAACCAATTGCCGACGCCGCCCACCAGGGTGGTGCCCATCCCGTAGGTAGTACCTTTAAAATCGAGACGAAAGTCGAGATCCTGCATCCCCGGCAGGGGCACCACTTTACCGTTCGGTCCCTTCAGGCCGACAGCTATCTGCGAAATTGAATGCCCTTCGGTGTGCCCCACCAGGCCATAAACGTTCATAAACGGCAGCAGCCAGGCATCCAGCTTGAGCGTCTCGGTTTTGCTGCTTTCCCGCGTATGACCAACGCCAATCTGGAAAGCGTTATCCAGCGAGACCGGCCCATTAGCGAAAATATTCTTCACGGCGTGCTTGCAGACAGGATCCTTACCGCAATCGATATTGCGGCCATCCAGCGACAGCCCGGTGAAGTTAATGCTGTCGACATTAATATTCTGCCGCATATCCATATAGTTAATGCTGACGCCAAACGGCAGCGGCAGGACGTAGCCGCGCTTTCTGGCCTCATCGCCTAGCAAAGGGAGTAGCGAGGACGATGCTGCGGCCGCAGGCTGGCGACTTTCTGGCACCGGCAGATCCGCGGGCTCTGCGCCGTGATAGGCATACGCCGGTTCGAGCGGCGCCGTTGGTTCCGCGGCCGCGCAAATCTGAACAGAGGCGAATGGCAGCGTAACCAACATCAAACGGTGGTATATATTCATGAAAAGTATGATGTTAGTTCTGAGTTGCTAAAAAGAGGGCGGGTAGCTTATAGAATCCCCTGCAAGGATTGAGGGATTTAAATGCGGATTAACATCTGTTCATGAAAAAAGAGAAGACAGACCCGGCGAACGCCGGGCCGGAAAGAAGTTTACGCTAAAACGTATTTTTCAATGGCGAAGGCAACGCCATCTTCAAGGTTCGATTTGGTGATGAAGTTCGCCGCTTCTTTGACCGCAGGAATGGCGTTATCCATTGCCACGCCGACGCCGGCAAATTCAATCATCGCGATATCATTTTCCTGATCGCCAATCGCCATAATCTCTTCCGGCTTGATGCCCAGCGCATCGGCCAGCGACTTCACGCCAGTGCCTTTATTGACGCGTTTATCCAGTATTTCGAGGAAGTAAGGCGCACTTTTCAGCACGGTGTACTTCTCTTTCACTTCCGCCGGAATACGGGCGATGGCCTGGTCGAGGATTGCCGGCTCATCAATCATCATCACTTTCAGCAGCTGGATCTCAGGATCCATTTTCTCCGCTTCGCAGAACACCAGCGGAATGGTTGCCACATAGGATTCGTGGACGGTGTAGTAGCTGATATCGCGGTTCGCGGTATACAGCGTATTGCGATCCAGCGCATGGAAGTGGGAGCCGACCTCGCGGGAGAGCTGCTCAAGGAAGCGATAGTCGTCATAGCTCAGCGCGGTTTGCGCGACGGTGCTTCCGTCACCAGCCTTCTGCACCAGCGCGCCATTGTAGGTAATGCAGTAATCACCCGGCTGCTCCATATGCAGCTCTTTCAAATAGCTGTGGACGCCAGCGTAAGGGCGACCGGTGGTCAGCACCACGTTAACACCGCGCTCGCGCGCCGCGGCGATGGCGGCTTTCACCGCTGGAGAGATGGTATGGTCGGGCAGCAGCAGCGTGCCGTCCATATCGATTGCAATCAGTTTAATAGCCATAGGGTCCCCGGGTAAGATGAGTCTCCCCTCATGCTAACGCGATTCCGCTCAAAAAACAGTAAAAGTGTCGGCCAGAAAGGGGGATGGAACCGCAGCAGCGGATTCCTCTTTTAGCGGCAAAAGAAAAGCCCGATCGCGCGATGCGACCGGGCTTATACATCCTGTTGCCCCGGTAAAACTCGTTACCGGGAAACATGCGGCTTAAATATCGATATTCGCCGCTTTCAGGGCATTCTCTTCGATAAACGCGCGACGCGGCTCAACGGCATCACCCATCAGGGTGGTGAACAGCTGATCGGCAGCGATGGCATCCTTGACGGTCACGCGCAGCATGCGACGGCTGTCCGGATCCATGGTGGTTTCCCACAGCTGATCCGGGTTCATCTCGCCCAGACCTTTATAGCGCTGGATGGAGAGACCGCGACGGGACTCTTTCACCAGCCAGTCCAGGGCCTGCTCGAAGCTGGCTACCGGCTGACGACGTTCGCCGCGCTCGATGTAAGCATCTTCTTCCATCAGGCCGCGCAGTTTCTCGCCCAGGGCACAGATACGACGATATTCCGGCCCCATAATGAACTCGTTATCCAGCGGATAGTCGGTATCCACGCCGTGGGTACGTACGCGAATAACCGGCTCAAAATGCTGCAGTTCTTTGTTCTCGTGGAGATCGAATTTCCACTGGCTGCCGTGCTGTTCTTTCTCGTTCAGCTCGGAGACCAGGGTGTTCACCCAGCGGGTCACCTTCTGCTCGTCCGCCAGGTCGGCCTCGGTCAGGGTCGGCTGATAGATAAGCTCTTTCAGCAGCGCTTTCGGGAAGCGGCGCTCCATGCGGCCAATCATTTTCTGGGTGGCATTGAACTCGGCAACCAGTTTTTCCAGCGGTTCGCCCGCCAGCGCCGGCGCATTGGCGTTGGTGTGCAGGGTCGCACCGTCGAGCGCGATGGAGATCTGATACTGATCCATCGCTTCGTCGTCTTTAATGTACTGTTCCTGCTTGCCTTTCTTCACTTTGTACAGCGGCGGCTGGGCAATGTAGACGTGGCCGCGCTCAACGATCTCCGGCATCTGACGATAGAAGAAGGTCAACAGCAGGGTACGAATGTGCGAGCCGTCGACGTCCGCATCGGTCATGATGATGATGCTGTGGTAGCGCAGTTTATCCGGATTGTACTCATCGCGACCGATGCCGCAGCCCAGCGCGGTGATCAGCGTCGCCACTTCCTGGGAAGAGAGCATTTTATCGAAGCGGGCTTTCTCAACGTTAAGGATTTTACCCTTCAGCGGCAGGATCGCCTGGTTCTTGCGGTTACGACCCTGTTTAGCAGAGCCGCCCGCGGAGTCCCCTTCCACCAGGTACAGTTCGGACAGCGCCGGGTCGCGCTCCTGGCAATCCGCCAGTTTGCCCGGCAGGCCTGCCAGATCCAGCGCGCCTTTACGACGAGTCATCTCACGAGCGCGACGTGCGGCCTCACGGGCGCGCGCGGCGTCAATAATTTTGCCGACCACGATTTTCGCATCGGATGGGTTTTCCAGCAGGTATTCGCTCAGCAGTTCGTTCATCTGCTGCTCCACCGCCGATTTCACCTCGGAGGAGACCAGCTTGTCTTTGGTCTGCGAGGAGAATTTCGGATCCGGCACCTTCACGGATACCACGGCAATCAGGCCTTCACGCGCATCGTCGCCGGTGGCGCTGACTTTCGCTTTTTTGCTGTAGCCCTCTTTGTCCATATAGGCGTTAAGGGTACGGGTCATCGCCGCGCGGAAGCCGGCGAGGTGAGTACCGCCGTCACGCTGCGGAATGTTGTTGGTAAAGCAGTAGATATTTTCCTGGAAGCCGTCGTTCCACTGCAGGGCCACTTCCACGCCGATACCGTCTTTTTCGGTGGAGAAATAGAAAATATTCGGGTGGATCGGCGTTTTGTTCTTGTTGAGATACTCAACGAACGCCTTGATGCCGCCTTCGTAGTGGAAATGGTCTTCTTTGCCGTCGCGCTTATCGCGCAGGCGGATAGAGACGCCGGAGTTCAGGAACGACAGCTCGCGCAGGCGTTTCGCCAGGATGTCATATTCAAATTCGGTGACATTGGTGAAGGTTTCCAGGCTTGGCCAGAAACGCACCATGGTGCCGGTTTTGTCGGTTTCGCCAGTCACGGCCAGCGGTGCCTGCGGCACACCGTGTTCGTACATCTGCTTGTGAACTTTGTTATCGCGCTGGATAACCAGCTCCAGCTTCTGCGACAGGGCGTTAACCACCGAGACGCCTACGCCGTGCAGACCGCCGGAAACTTTATAGGAGTTATCATCGAATTTACCGCCAGCGTGCAGGACGGTCATGATAACTTCCGCTGCGGAGACGCCCTCTTCCGGGTGAATGCCGGTCGGGATGCCGCGGCCGTCATCCTGGACGGAGACGGAGTTATCGCTGTGGATGGTGACAACGATATCTTTGCAGTAACCCGCGAGCGCTTCGTCGATAGCGTTATCCACAACCTCGAATACCATGTGGTGCAGACCGGTGCCGTCATCCGTGTCGCCGATATACATACCCGGGCGCTTACGCACCGCATCCAGCCCTTTCAGGACTTTGATACTGGAGGAGTCATAAGAATTCGACATCAACGTTTCTCGCTCATTTAATCTTGGGTTAATCCGTTATTTTACCTTTTTCCACGCGGAACATCTTCGAATTTTTGTCCGACATGTCCATAACGTGTTCAGCGCTGATCGCGCTGACGAAAACCTGCGACTGCGTCGCTTTCAGGCGGCTGGATAACAGACCGCGGCGGGCATCATCAAGTTCCGAGGCAAAATCATCTATCAGGTACAGGCAGCGCCGCCCGCTGACGCGGGTGAGGAACTCTCCTTGCGCCAGACGCAGGGCGCACATCAGCAGCTTAAGCTGCCCGCGCGACAAGGTATCTTCCACCGGCGCTCCGTCGGCGCGAATGCGAAAATCCGCTTTATGCGGGCCGTGGGCGGTGTAGGTTAACATTCTGTCGCGCTCGAAATTCCGCTCCAACACCTCCGCGTAGTCGGTCTCTTTTTCCCAGCCGCGCTGGAAAGAGAAGGTGAGCGTGAATTCCGGTAAAAATTGCTGACAGGTATCCGCCATGTCTTCGACGATAGCGGCGCTGTATTCGGCACGCCAGCGGCTGATCTGCTCCGCCAGCGGGATTAATTCCAGATCCCAAGGCCGCAGCTGGGCATAGCGGCTGACCTGACGCAGCGCGGCGTTGCGCTGCTTGACCAGGCGCTTCAGGTTGCTCCAGGCGGTGAAGAATCCGGCTTCGTTATGAAAGCATCCCCAGTCAAGGAATGCTCTTCTGTATTTGGGGCCGCCGTTGAGTAAAGTAAACCCCTCCGGCGTAATCAGCTGCATCGGCATCAGGTGCGCCAGCTCCGCCACTTTGTGGCCGTCGGTGCCGTCGATACGCACCTTGCTGTCGCCCTGTTTGTCTTTGGTCAGGCCGATGGCGGTTTCCCGCTCTTCGCCCTGCAGACGGCCATGCAGAACAAACGCATCCTGCTCGTGTCGGATCACCCGGCCAATTTGCAAACTGCGAAATGCCCGGCCGTGGCCAAGCGTGTAGATAGCTTCCAGCACGCTGGTTTTGCCGCTGCCGTTCGCGCCAACCAGGAAGTTAAAGCCGGGAGATAAAGCGAGATCCGCGCTTTCAATATTGCGGAAGTCTTTGATGAGCAAGCGCGTCAGTGACATATCAGCGTTCTTTGGGCCAGGGCGTTATCGGCGCAGCCAGTTTCAACGCGGACTGCGCGCAGACCCTGGAGCGTACACAAAGTACGTGACAGGGGCGAGCACAGCCCAGGTTGAAAATGGCAAGTAAGATAGCCCGATATTTTCCACTACAATCTCATAGGCATGACGACATAGGCTGCGGATTGAGAGGCCGCATCCTCAATCTGCACGCTCGACACCGAATCCGTCAGCAGAATGCGTACATTCTCGCACTTCAGCGCATTCAGCACATCCAGCACATAGCTAACGTTGAAGCCAATCTCCATCTCCGTTCCGGCGTAGGTCACATCCAGAATCTCTTCCGCTTCTTCCTGTTCCGGGTTATTGGCGGTGATTTTCAGCTGGTTTTCGCTAACGTACAGCCGCACGCCGCGGAATTTCTCGTTGGAGAGAATCGCCGCGCGCGCAAAAGCCTGCTTCAGAATATCGCAGCCCGCTTCGAGGTGTTTATCCGGATTTTTCGGCAATACGCGGCGATAATCCGGGAAACGGCCATCAACCAGCTTAGAGGTGAAGATAAAATCGCCAACGTGGGCGCGGATATTGTTGCTGCCAATCTGCACGCGCAGCGGGGTATCCCCGCCGTCGAGCATCCGCATCAGCTCAATTACTCCTTTACGCGGCACGATCACCGAATGGTTCGGCAGCGACGCTTCCAGCGGCATCGAACAGACCGCCAGGCGGTGACCATCGGTGGCCACCGTGCGCAGTTCGCTGCCTTCGGTTTCAAACAGCATGCCGTTTAAGTAGTAACGAACATCCTGGTGCGCCATCGAGAACTGGGTGGCTTCGATCAGACGCTTCATGGTCGCCTGCGGCAGGGTAAACTCCACTTCACTCTGCCAATCATCCAGATTCGGGAAATCGGCGGCGGGCAGGGTCGACAGCGAGAAGCGGCTGCGGCCGGAACGCACCAGCATGCGATCGCCTTCCAACTGAACCGCGATCTCCGCGCCTTCCGGCAGGCCGCGGCAGATATCAAAGAATTTCCGTGCCGGAACGGTCGTTGCGCCCGCTTCGTGCGGCTGAACCAGCGCCACGCGCGCCACCATCTCCATTTCAAGATCGGTACCGGTCAGCGACAGCGCGCCGTCCGCGACCTGAAGCAGCAGGTTACCGAGAATGGGCAGCGTCGGACGACCACCTAACGGACCGCTCACCTGTTGCAGCGGTTTTAATAAATGTTCACGTTCTACGGTAAATTTCATAGCGTCACGAGGATAATGTTCTGATTAAATTGGAAAAATCTTCTTTAATGTCGTGGCTTTCTTCACGCAGCTGCTCAATCTTACGGCAGGCGTGCAGCACGGTGGTATGGTCGCGACCGCCAAACGCATCGCCGATTTCCGGCAGGCTGTGGTTGGTCAGCTCTTTGGCCAGCGCCATCGCCATCTGGCGAGGACGCGCCACCGAACGGGAGCGGCGTTTGGACAGCAGATCCGCTACCTTAATCTTGTAGTACTCCGCCACCGTCTTTTGAATATTGTCGATGGTGACCAGTTTTTCCTGCAGCGCCAGCAGATCGCGCAGCGCTTCGCGCACGAAATCGATGGTGATCGCCCGGCCGGTGAAGTTGGCGTTGGCGATAACGCGGTTCAGCGCCCCCTCCAGCTCACGCACGTTCGAGCGCAGACGCTTGGCAATAAAGAACGCCACTTCGCCCGGCAGGCGGATGTCGTTCTCGTCGGCTTTTTTCATCAGGATCGCGACGCGGGTTTCCAGCTCCGGCGGCTCGATCGCCACCGTCAGCCCCCAGCCGAAGCGGGATTTTAGACGATCCTCAACGCCGTTGATCTCTTTTGGATAACGATCCGACGTCAGGATGATCTGCTGATTACCTTCCAGAAGCGCATTGAAGGTGTGGAAAAACTCTTCCTGGGATCGTTCTTTATTGGCAAAGAACTGAATGTCATCGATCAGCAGGGCGTCAACGGAGCGGTAGTAACGCTTAAACTCTTCGATGGCGTTGTTCTGCAGCGCTTTAACCATGTCCTGAACGAAACGCTCGGAGTGCATATAGACCACTTTCGCGTTCGGCTTACGCGCCACAATGCCGTTGCCCACCGCGTGCAGCAGGTGAGTTTTACCCAGACCCGTCCCGCCATAGAGGAACAGGGGGTTGTAGGCGCCGCCCGGGTTATCCGCCACCTGACGCGCCGCCGCGCGGGCCAGCTGGTTAGATTTACCTTCGACGAAGTTATCAAACGTGTGTTTCACGTTAACGTTAGAGCGGTAGGTCGGCTCCGCCGGCGCCGGGACATTATCCCAGCCAGGGCGCACGATCGTCGGCGCCGCGCGCGCGGTCTGCACCTGCGCCGCCGGAATGGCCGCCGCAGCCGGGCTTACCGCCCCTTTCTGCAGCGAGCTGGCGGGCTTAGCGCCCACCTCAAAACGCAGCTGCGGGGCGTCCGCACCGCAAAAATCATTGAGGAGTCCATTGATATTATTGAGGTATTTGTCCCTTACCCAGTCGAGCACAAAACGGTTTGGCGCATACAGTGCCAGCGTGTTATCGCTCAGTTCCGCCTGCAATGGGCGGATCCACATGCTGAATTCTGTGGCTGGTAACTCATCCTGCAATCGGGCAAGACACTGCTGCCAAAGCGAAAGTGACAC